>JAHBYW010000001.1 GCA_019635755.1 Rhizobiaceae bacterium
AACGGCTCCCCGTGGGGTAAAATAATACCGCTTCCCTTGACGCCTGTTTTCATTATGCTTTTGACCGCGACTGCCGGACTCCGGTGCTTGACCCGCTCTTCCCCCTCCCCTATAAGCCGCACCGGATCGGGGCGTCACGGCGCCCCGGTTCGTTTTGCGCGGCCCGGTGCCCAGCAATCGAAGCAACAAGAAACGCCTTTCGGCCGCGCGGCCCGAAGGTCCAACCAGGAACCACACGATGAAAACCTTCTCGCAGAAGCCTGCGGAGGTGACGAAGAAGTGGGTGCTGATCGACGCCGAGGGTCTCGTCGTCGGCCGTCTCGCCACCATCGTCGCCAACCGCCTGCGCGGCAAGCACAAGCCGACCTTCACCCCGCATGTCGATGACGGCGACAACGTCATCATCATCAACGCCGACAAGGTCGTGCTGACCGGCAAGAAGTACACCGACAAGGTGTATTACTGGCACACCGGCCATCCGGGCGGCATCAAGGAGCGCACCGCGCGCCAGCTGCTCGAAGGCCGCTTCCCCGAGCGCGTCGTCGAGAAGGCCATCGAGCGCATGATCCCGCGCGGCCCGCTCGGCCGTCGCCAGATGAAGAATCTCCGCGTCTACGCAGGCGCCGAACATCCGCATGTGGCCCAGCAGCCCGAGACGCTCGACGTCGGCGCGCTGAACGCCAAGAACAAGAGGGTCGCATAATGGCCGAACTCAGCTCGCTCGCAGACCTCGGCGCCGCCAAGCCGGCCGCCGCTGCCGCGCCCGTCCACGTCCAGAAGCTCGACAAGTCGGGCCGCGCCTATGCCACCGGCAAGCGCAAGGACGCCATCGCCCGCGTCTGGGTAAAACCCGGCTCCGGCAAGATCGTGGTCAACGAGAAGGACTTCAACTCCTATTTCGCGCGTCCGGTCCTGCAGATGATCCTCAAGCAGCCGATCATCGCTGCCAACCGTGACGGCCAGTTCGACATCATCGCCACCGTCACCGGCGGCGGCCTGTCGGGCCAGGCGGGCGCGGTTCGCCACGGCATCTCGAAGGCGCTGACCTATTACGAGCCTGGCCTGCGCAGCGTGCTCAAGAAGGGCGGCTTCCTGACCCGCGACAGCCGCACCGTCGAGCGCAAGAAGTACGGCAAGGCGAAGGCCCGCCGTTCGTTCCAGTTCTCCAAGCGCTAGGCGCGACGAAGCCGGATCTGTCGAAGCGGGCCCCCGGGCCCGCTTTTTGTTTGCGCGCTGTTTCCCGATTTATCCACGGAGCGCGCGACTATGAGAGACTGCTGTTTCCGGAGAGCTGACGCGCGGCATCCGATTTTGTGTTGCGCGATCGTCTCATCCGTCCAATAGGGATGCCGGAGCGCAACGGAGGGTAGACGCACATGCCGGCATCGTCGATCGACCACGCCTTCACGGCAACGAAGAACACCGGGCGTGCCACCGACCCCACCTATGCCGGCGCGCTGTCCTTCATGCGGCGGCGCTTCACGAAAAACGTCAAGGGCGCCGACGTCGTCGTGTGGGGCATCCCCTTCGACGCGGCCGTCTCCAACCGGCCGGGCGCCCGCTTCGGCCCGCAGGCGATCCGCCGCGCGTCCGCGATCTTCGACAACGACCCGCAATACCCGTTCCACCGCGACCTGTTCGCCGACCTCGCCGTGATCGACTACGGCGACTGCCGGCTGGACTACGGCAACCACCAGAAGACGCCGGCGACCATCGAGAAGGAAGCCGCGAAGATCCTGAAGTCGGGCGCCTTCCTGCTGTCGCTCGGCGGCGACCACTACGTCACCTGGCCGCTGCTCAAGGCGCATGCCGCCATCCACGGTCCGCTGGCGCTGGTCCAGTTCGACGCTCACCAGGACACCTGGTTCGACGAGGAGAAGCGTATCGACCACGGCTCCTTCGTGGCGCGCGCCGTGCGGGCCGGCCTCGTCGATCCCGACCGCTCGATCCAGGTCGGCATCCGCACGCATGCGCCCGACGATTTCGGCATCAAGATCCTCTATGGCCACGAGGTCGAGGAGATGCGCGCCTCGGACATCGCCTATGCGATCAACGAGCGCACCGGGGGCAAGAAGGTCTACCTCACCTTCGACATCGACTGCCTCGACCCGGCCTTCGCACCCGGCACGGGAACGCCGGTGGCCGGAGGCCCCTCCTCTGCCAAGATCTTCGCGGCGCTGAGGCAGCTCGACAAGCTCGACATCGTCGGCGCCGACGTGGTCGAGGTTGCGCCGGCCTACGATCATGCCGATATCACGGCCATCGCGGGCTCGACCGTGGCGCAGCTCTATCTCGGGCTGCTGGCGGAACGAAAGGCACGCGCCTGAGAAACCGATTCAGGGTCTTCGGACGTTGAGTCGGAAACAGGCCGCAAGCCGCTGATCTGGAATCGCATTCTCGGACGAAAGCGACATGAAACCGAAAATCTTCATCGACGGTGAACACGGCACCACGGGCCTGCAGATCCGCGCCATGCTGGCCGGCCGCGACGACCTCGAGATCATCTCGATCCCGGCCGAGCGCCGCAAGGACCCCGCCGCCCGCGCCGAATTCCTGAACGCGTCGGACGTTTCGATCCTCTGCCTGCCCGACGACGCGGCGAAGGAGAGCGTGTCGCTCATCTCCAACGACACGACGCGCGTCATCGATGCCTCGACCGCGCACCGCGTGGCCGACGGCTGGGCCTATGGCTTCGCCGAGATGGACAAGGCCCAGGGCAAGGCCATCGCCGCCTCCAGGCGCGTGGCCAATCCGGGCTGCTGGCCGCAGGGACCGATCGCGACCTTGCGCCCGCTGGTGACGGCCGGGCTCCTCCCTGCCGACTATCCGGTCACCTTCAACGGCATTTCCGGCTACAGCGGCGGCGGCCGGCAGATGATGGAGGACTATGTCGCCAAGGGCGAGGACGCGCCGGAATTCCTGATCTACGGGCTGACGCTCCAGCACAAGCACCTCCCCGAGCTGAAGACCTACGCGAAGCTCGCGCGCGACCCGCTGATGCAGCCGGCCGTCGGCAATTTCGCGCAGGGCATGGTGACGCTGGTGCCGCTGCAGCTGGGCATCCTCGACAGGGTGCCGACCGGCGCGGAGCTCCACGCGGCCATCGCCGACCACTATGCCGGCATCGACAACGGCTTCGTCGAGGTCGCGCCGCTGGCGCCGGTCGAGCGTTCGTCCGAGATCGATCCCGAGCGCTACAACGGCACCAACCGCATGAAGCTGTACGTCTTCGCCAACGACAAGCGCGCGCAGGCGCTGCTCGTCGCCGTCTACGACAATCTCGGCAAGGGTGCGTCAGGCGCCGCCGTCCAGAACATGGACCTGATGCTGGGTGGCTGACCGCGCGTACGGAGCCCCGGACGTTCCCGAGCACTGGGCGGTCGTGATCCGCGATCGCCTGTCCTCGGGCGTGGGTGGCGACGTGTGGCTGGCGGAGCAGCAGCAGGGGGACCGCGCAGTCGTCAAGGTTCCCAGCATCGCTGCGCGGCCGGATGCGGGACGGGCTGCCGATTACCTGCGCTGGCGCGGCGGCCATGGCGCCGTCCGGCTTCTCGACGAGAGTGGCGATCTGCACCTCCTCGAATATGCCGGGCCGACGCGCCTGCTCGACCACCTCCACAGCGAAGGCGACGCAGCGGCAGCATCAATCGCGGCCGATGTGGTTGCCCAGCTCCACGCGCCCTCGCCAGACGCCGCGCCCGCGTCGCTGACCCCGCTGCGCACGCACTTCAGCAGCCTCCTCACGCGGTCGGCCTACGAACCCCTCGCCGGCTATGCGGTGCTGGCCGGGAGCCTGATCGCGGAGACGCGGGAGCCCTCGATCCTTCACGGTGACATTCACCACGAGAACATCCTCCTCGGCAAACGCGGCTGGCTGGCGATCGACCCCAAAGGGCTGATCGGCGATCCGGCATTTGACGCGGCGAACATGTTTCACAATCCCGTCGGATTCGCCGGACGCTTCGATGCCGACCGCATCGCCATGCTTGCCGGCGTCATGTCGCGCGCCCTGCAACGCTCGCCAGCGGACATCCTGTCGTGGGCGATCGCCTATTCCGGCCTTTCAGCCGCCTGGTGGATGGAGGATGGCGATGACGAAGCCGTCCGCCGCACGATGGCGATCGGCGCACAGATACGGGCCGTGCATGCGGACCTCAGCCGGTGACCGCGACCTTGACGGGCATCGGATAGGCGCCCTTCGTCCCGCGCCAGTGGGCGGCGGCGAAGCCCAGCACCACCATCGCCATCGCCTGGTGGGCGAGCGCTGCGTCGAGCGGCACCTGCAGGATCAGCGTCGCGATACCGATCGCCGCCTGCGCCGCCACGAGCAGGAACAGCAGGAAGGCGCGGCGGGCATGGGTGGTGCGCGGCTGGCGCAGCCATGTCGACAGCCAGTGCCAGAGCGCCAGCAGCAGCAGGATATAGGCGCCGGTCCGGTGCACGAACTGCACGGTCTTGGCGTTCTCGAAGAGGTTGCGCCAGGCCGGGTCGATGACCAGCAGGTCGCCCGGGACAAGCGCTCCGTCCATCAGCGGCCAGGTGTTGTAGGCCATGCCCGCGTCCAGTCCGGCGACAAGGCCGCCGAGATAGATCTGCACCAGCACGGCCAGCACCATCAGGCCGGCGAAGCGGCGCGTCCGGCCGTCGGAAACCGGCTCGCTGTGCGGTGCCAGCCCGCGCGCGACAAGCATCGTCGCGCTGAAGATCAGGCAGGCGAGGATGAGATGCGTCGCCAGCCGGTACTGGCTGACGTCCGTGCGCTCGGTCAGGCCCGACGCCACCATCCACCAGCCGACCGCGCCCTGCAGCCCGCCCAGGAGGAACAGCCCGGCGAGCTTCGGCCAGAGTCCGCGCTCGATCCGTCCCGTTGCCCAGAAGAACAGGAACGGCACGGCGAAGACGACGCCCACGCCCCGCGCCAGCATGCGGTGCGCCCATTCCCACCAGAAGATGTATTTGAACTCCTCCAGTGTCATGCCGTGGTTGATCTGCTGGTATTCCGGGATCTGCTGGTATTTGGCGAATTCCTCCAGCCACTCCTCCTCGTTGAGCGGCGGGATGACCCCGTGGATCGGCTTCCATTCGGTGATCGAGAGGCCGGAGTCGGTCAGGCGCGTGGCGCCGCCGACGACGACGATCGCCAGGATCATCAGCAGCACGAAATAGAGCCAGCCGCGGAGCAGCGCGCGGTTGCGCCGGATGATGAGCGGCGAGACCGGTGGCGCCGCGGGAGATACGCCGGTGGACATGGGCGGATGGCATGGACCAAGGCCGGGCCGCTGGCAAGACTCCGCCGCGCGACACGCAGCCGCGCCGGCCGCGGTTGCCACGCTTCCGGGGAAAGCCTAAAGCGCCATTGTCTCCACTCCCATGCGATGGCGCATGATGCCTGTCAGGCTCAAGAAGCTGATCGGAACGCTGATGCTGATCGTGCTGGTGCTGGTCTATGCACTGGCCGCGACGACGATCGCCGTGGCGCGCCTGGCGGAGTCCGGCCCGCTCGTCCACCTCGGCTTCTTCTTGCTCTCGGGGCTGCTGTGGATCCTGCCGGCCATGCTGATCATCCGCTGGATGGTCAAGGAACCGAAGCCGCGCGCCTAGACCGTCACGACCACCTTGCCCGAATTGGCGAGCGGCGTGGTCACGCCCGACAGCATCGTGCGCACATGCCCGACGCGCTGGTAGCGGCCGTTGATGGAGATGCGCGGCAAGGCGTGGAGGTGGTCCTTGTGCTCGGGCCGCAGGACGCCGTGCCGCGTCGTCACGGCAGAGACGAACCCCGCCTCGGCCGCGAGCGCCACCTCGCGCGAACCCACCGCCGCGGGGTAGCCGTAGGGGAACGCCAGATGCTTCGGCTTCACGCCGGTTTCGATCTCGAGAATCCGCGCGCCGTTGACCATCTCGGCCAGCGCCTTGTCGCGCCCCAGGCGGCGCAGATTGTAGTGATTCACGGTGTGCGCGCCGACGGTCAGGAGCGGGTGCGCGGCAACCTTGCGAACCTCGTCCCAGTTCATCAGCACCTCGCGCCGGTGGCGGTCGGGATCGACGCCCGCGGCGATCGCCAGCGAGCGGACGACGTTTCGCTGCTCTTCCTCGGGCAGCACCTCGGTGAGGTATTCGTGCAGCCGCGCGTTGGAATCGAGCTTCTTCTGCGGCGAGGAGCAGTCGAGCGACACCCGCCCCTGCGGCGTGTTGAGGAACACCCAGTCGCGACCGGTGACGAGTTCCTCGATCAGGTCCCACCACAGTTCAACCGTGCCGTTGATGAGCGACGGCGCGACGTAGATGGTGCATGGCGCCTCGTGGCGCTCCAGGATCGGCAGCGCCTCGGTCAGGTTGTCGCGATAGCCGTCGTCGGCGGTGATCGTCGCGAAGCGCTCCCGGCCGCCTCCGGCCGCCAGGCGGCCGACCGCCTCGTCCAGCGAGACGAAGACATAGCCGCGCTTCTTCATGTCGGCGATCAAGGCGTCGAGGAAGGCAGGCGTGACCGCGAGATGCCGGTTGATCCCGAGCGGCGCCGACGGCGCGCTGGTCACGCGGTGCAGCATCAGGATCGCGCCGACGCCGCCGACGAACGAACCGGCGATGGGCGCAATGCCGCTTAGCCGCGCCACATTGAGCACCAGCTTGCGGATCGCCTCTCCTCCGTCGAGCATTCCTTCACCTTTTGCCGCTAGCGTCCGGCCGCTGGAGCCATGCTCCACCCTAACGCAATTCGCGACGATAGCGGGCGAAGGATTGAAGGATGGTTGACGCTGCCCTTGCCGGCGACATGCGCTCGACCCGTGCCGGCGGACGGAGGCACGCCATGGCGGCGCTCGACTGGAGCGTCTCGCATGGCGACGGCGAAGCCCTGGCGTCGTACCGGCGCATGACGGCCGCCGCGGTCGTCTCGCCTTCGCAAGCCAGCGCCTGGGCATCGGCATGGATCGGCGCGACGCGACCCGACGCGGTCATCGCGATCGCGCGCGTCCAAGGCGAGGCGGTGATGGGCCTAGCGCTGGAGATCGTCCGCAAGGGGCCGTTCCGGATCGCGCGCTTCATGGGCGGCTCGCACGCCTGCGGCAACTTTCCGCCGCTGGCGGCGCAGTTCCCTCAGGCCGACGCGCCGGCGCTCCTGGCAGCGCTGCGCAACGCCCTCGCCGACGCCAGGCCCGATATCGACATGCTGTCGCTGGAGCGGCTGCCTGAAGAACTGCACGGCGTGCGCAACCCGCTGCTCGCCCTGCCCCACCTGCCCAGCCCCAACGTGTCGCTGGCGGTCAGCCTTGACGGCGGGTTCGAGCAGCTTCTGCTGCGCGCCAGCGGCAAGCGCAAGAAGAAGAAGCACCGCTCCCAGACCCGCAAGTTCGACGCCGCCGGCGCGCATCGGCGGTTTGCCGCGGGGACGCCTGCCGAGGTCGATCGCGTGCTCGAGGCCTTCTTTGCGATGAAGGAGCAGCGTTTCCGCCAGAAGGGCATCGAAAACGTCTTCGGCCCGGCCGAGGTGCAGGCGTTCTTCCGCACGCTGTTCGTCGAGGCGCTGTCTCAGCCGGTGCCGCCTTTCCAGCTTCATGCGCTGGAGGTCGCCGGCACGGTCCGCGCCGTCACCGGCTCGAGCGTCGACGGGACGCGGCTGATCTGCGAATTCGGCGCGATCGCGGACGACGACCTCGCGCATGCCAGCCCCGGCGACTACCTGTTCTTCGACAACATCCGCGAGGCGTGCGAGCGCGGCTTCGAGGTCTACGATTTCAGTGTCGGCGACGAGCCCTACAAGCGGCTGTGGTGCGATATCGAAAGCCGCCAGTTCGACGTCTATGCGCCGCTTACGGCGCGCGGGCAGGTCCTTGCCGCCCTGCTGCGCGCGGAAAACCGCGCGAAGAGTTTCGTCAAGAACAACACCGTCGCCTGGAAGGTGGCCACGGCGCTGCGCAAGCGCACCGCGAAAAGCGCAGAGGACGACCAGGCCGGCGAATAGGCGCGGCGGCGACCGCCGGCCGCGCCGGACTATGCGGCCGTCCTGCCGGTTCCCGGCGTCGACGGCGGCTGGAAGCCAACCGGCGTCACCAGCGTCAGCCTCCCGTAGCCGCCGGCCTTGAGCTCGGCCGCGGCGGCGGCGACCGCCTCGTCCTCCGGCTCCAGCACGCTGACCAGCACTTCCGACGAATCCGACACGATCCGGCGGATGGCCGAGGCGTCGGCCGGACCGCACTCCACCACCACGACGTCATAGGCGGTCGTCAGGGCGTTCATGATCATCGGCAGGCGGTCGACCGCGCGCATGGCGCGCGCCGCGTCCGCAGTGCCGAGCGGGATCACGTGGCAGTCCGAATAGAGGTCGGAATGGATGACGTCGCTAAACTGCGCTTCCGAAGCAAGCAGGTTGGTGATGCCCGGATAGGCCGCGCTCTCCAGCATGGGGCGCGACGCGGCGCCGGTCGAGGTGAGGTCGAGGAGCAGCACGCGCAGGCCGGAATCGGCCACTTCGCGGGCGACCAAAACGGCGGTGGCAGCGGCCTCGTCGCCTTCCGGCGACACGAAGATTGCCCGCGAGGCGCCGCCGGCGATCAGCTTCTCGGCCGCGCGCTCGATGCCGATCTCACCCAGCGCAGCGGTCCGCGCCGGCGCAGGCGCCGCGTCGTTG
Source organism: Rhizobiaceae bacterium (assembly GCA_019635755.1). Lineage (GTDB taxonomy): Bacteria > Pseudomonadota > Alphaproteobacteria > Rhizobiales > Rhizobiaceae > OAS926. The sequence goes on from JAHBYW010000001.1 coordinate 8,627, forward strand.
GCAGGCGCCGGCTTGGCCGCGGCCACGGACCCTGCATCCGATACGAGTCGCGCGTCCGGCACCGACCTCGGCGCCGCTGCAACGACTGGCGCGATGGGCTCGACCTCGGGCATGCGCACCTCCTCCACCGGCTCGACGCGGCCGCCGGCGGCGGGCCGCATGGCGCGGCCGCTGAACAGCTCCTGCAGCAGCGTCACGATCGCCATGACCAGCAGCGACGCCGCGAAGGCGGCCCCGGTGATCGGCAGGACCTTCGGGAAATACGGCTCGGCCGGCACGATGGCGCGCGAGAAGACCCGCGCGTCGACCGGCAGGTAGTTGCGATCGCGGCGGGACGCCGCCTCGCGATAGCGGGTCAGATAGGATTCCAGCAGCTCGCGCTGCGCGGCCGCCTCGCGTTCCAGCGCGCGCAGCTCGACCTCGTCGTCGCCGGCGCGCGCGGACTCCGCCTTCAGCGTGTTGAGGTCGGCCACCAGCTGCTTTTCGCGATACTGCGCGGTCTGCGCATCGGTTTCCAGCGCGCGCAGCGCCTTGGTCGCTTCGTCGCGGATCTGGCCGTCCAGGTCGGCAAGCTGCGACCGCAGGGCGCGAATGCGGGGGTGGCCGTCGAGCAGCGTGGTCGACAGATCCGCAATGTCGGCACGCAGCTGGACCTGCCGTTCGCGCAGACGCTGGATGAGTTCGGAGGACAGGGTCGACGGCAGCGCGTCGAGCGAGGCGCCGGCCTGAAGCGCCGCACGCACGCTCTGCGCCGTGGCCTCGGCGACTGCCCGGTTGGCGCGGACGCGCGAGAGTTCGCTGGACAGCTCGGACAGCTGCTGCGTCGCCAGGACCGTGCTGTTCTGGCCAATCAACAGGTCCGACTGCGAGCGGAAGCTCGCGACGCGCGCCTCCGCCTCCTTCACGCGCTGGCGCAGGTCGACGATTTCCGGCTCCAGCCACTCGGTGGCGTCGGCGTTCGACTGCAGCTTGGCGTCGCGCTGAACCGCGAGATATTCGTCGGCCAGCGTATTGGCGATCAACGCCGCGAGTTCCGGGTTTTCCGACGACATCTCGATGACGATGACGCGCGACTTCTCGACACGATAGACTTTCAGTTTTTCACGGAAGGCGGTCAGCACCCGCTCTTCCGGCGGAACCTCGGAAGGATCGTTCAGCAGGCCGGCGATGACGAACAGCCGGCTCAGCATTGACATGTCCGCCGCTTCGTCGAACTCCGGCAGCCGGGCAAGGTCGAGCTTCTGCGCCACCCGCTTCAGGAGGTCCGTCGAGGAGATCACCTCGACCTGGCTGATGACCCCCTCCTCGTCGAGGATCGGGCGGTCGCTCTCGGCGTTGCCGTCGGGACGGGTGAAGACGGATTCGCGGGTCTCGATCAGGATGCGCGTCTCGCCCTTGTAATGGGGCGTCGATATCCAGGCGACGGCGAAAGCCAGTGCCGTGACGGCCACCGACACGATGACGATCCGCGGCCAGTTGGCGACGAGGCTCGCAAAGAGCCTGCCGAGATCGACGTCGACATCGTTGCTCGTGTTGTTCACGCCAGACATGCACCGACTCCCGAGACCGCCGTTGGGAGCCGATCGTAAACGCGCATGGTAACTGCGGGGTTAAGCGCGGCGTAACGGTTCGTTCGGCTTCATTGCCACGCGGTTAACGGCTGGGCCGATCGTGCGGGGCGCGACGCGTCGGAGGCCACATTGAGTGTTCGCAGCCGCTCGGCGCTTTACCGCGCATTAACCCTAACAGGGAGATAACGAAACCAATTCGCACAGCGTCGGCATGTCCGGCGCCGGTCAGGGGATGCGCGGTTCGTCATGAAGAGACGTCTTGGCCTATTCAGCGCGGCGCTCGCACTTGTCATGGTGGCGGGCTGCTCCGGCTATCGCCCTGCCCCCGCAGCCTTCCACAAGGCCATCAACGAACCCTACCGGCTGGGCGCGGGCGACCGCATCCGCGTGACGGTGTTCGAACAGGAAGGCCTGACCAACACCTATAGCGTAGACCAGTCGGGCTACATTGCGTTCCCGCTCGTTGGCGCCGTCCCCGCGCGCGGCTACACGGTTCAGCAGATCGAGGGCGTGCTCGCCGGCGAACTGCGCAACGGCTACCTGCGCGATCCCGACGTGTCGGTCGAGATCGACCGCTACCGCCCGATCTTCGTCATGGGCGAGGTCGGCGCGGCCGGCCAGTATTCCTACGTGCCGGGGATGACGGTGCAGAAAGCGATCGCCGCGGCGGGCGGGTTCTCGCCGCGCGGCTATCAGGGCAATGTCGACGTGACGCGCGACATCAACGGCAAGGTGATGACCGGCCGCGTGCTGACCTCCGATCCGCTGATGCCCGGCGACACCGTCTACGTCCGCGAACGGCTGTTCTGACCGTTCGTCACGTGGCCAGCGAGACACTCCGCATCGTGCACTGCTTCCGCTCGCCGGTCGGCGGAATATTCCGCCATGTGCGCGACCTGACGGACGCCCAGGTCGCGGCCGGCCACCAGGTCGGCATCGTCTGCGACTCGACCACGGGCGGAGAGTATGAGGAAAGGCTCTTCAACGACATGAAGGCCTCGCTGGCGCTCGGCGTTCATCGCACGCCGATGCAGCGGCACATCGGGCCGGGCGACTTCGTCTCGGCCCTGCGCACATATCGGATCGTCAAGGGATTGCAGCCGGACATCCTGCACGGACATGGCTCCAAGGGTGGAGTCTATGCCCGTCTGTTCGGCTCACTTCTGCGGGTTTTCAGGTCTCGCGTAGCCCGCCTCTATTCGCCGCACGGCGGCAGCCTTCACTATGACGAAGGCACCTTCACCGGGAAGGTGTTCTTCACGCTGGAAGCGCTGATGAGCCGCTTCACAGACCACCTGCTCTTCGTGTCGGAATACGAGCGGATAACCTACCGCAGGAAGGTCGGCGAGCCGCCGATCCCCAACAGCCTCGTCTACAACGGCCTCCGCGACGAGGAGTTCGAACCGGTCGCGCCGGAACCGGACGCCGCGGACTTCCTCTACATCGGCATGATGCGCGACCTGAAGGGGCCGGACCTCTTCATCGACGCGCTGGCGCAGGCGGAGGGCCGGCTGGGCCGCCCGCTGACGGCCGTCATGGTCGGCGCCGGCGACGATCTGCCCGCCTACAAGGAGCAGGCCAGGCGGCTCGGCCTAGCCGACCGCATTTCCTTCCGCGATCCGATGAAGGCGCGAGAGGCCTTCCGGCTGGCGCGCGCCATCGTCGTGCCGTCGCGCGCCGAGGCGATGCCTTACATCGTGCTTGAGGCACTGGCGGCCGGCATGCCGATGATTGCCACCTCCGTCGGGGGCATACCTGAGATCTTCGCCCCTGGATCGCCGGCGCTCGTGCAGCCGGAGTCGGGCGAGATCGCCGAACGCATGGATGACTTCATGCGCGATCCGGAAGCCTATGCCCGGCTGATGCCCTCAGCCGAAGTGCTCCGGTCGCGCTTCAGCGCGTCCGTGATGGCCCGCGACATCGAGCGCGCCTATTTCTCTGCCCTGCGCTGAGAGCGCCGTCCGGGCAAGGGTTTCTTAGTAGCTTTTTGTTAATGAGCGGGCTCGACTACGTGACGAGTACGATCATGAACGAGTTCGAACCCTCGCGCCGCTTCACCCCCGACGCCGTGCACAAGTTCGACGACGGCAAGTCGGAGAAGCCTCCGTCCACGCCGCTCAACAAGATCGCGCGCCAGGTCGCGACCCAGTATCGTCGCGATACGATGTCGCCGGTCATCGTCAGCGGCGTGCTCCGACTGGCGGAGTTCGGCCTTCTGATGCTGTCGGGTCTTGCGCTCTACGGGCTCTATGTCGGCTTCGCCACGAGCCTCTACTGGCACTATCCGGTGCTGATCGTCGGCGCGTCGGTGTTCGCGGTGCTGCTCTTCGAGATCACCGACTGCTACCAGGTGCCGGCGCTGATGCGGCCCGTCGCGAATTTCGGTCGCCTCCTTTCCGTCTGGGCCGGCACCTTCGCGCTGATGGCGGTCGCCGGTTTCCTGATGAAGATGTCGCACGACTTCTCGCGTTTCTGGTTCGGGGTCTGGTTCGTCACCGGCTTCGCGCTGATCTTCGGGCTCAGGCTGGTGATGTCGCGGCTGATCCGGCGCTGGGCGCGCAACGGCGCCATGGAACGACGTGCCGTCATTGTCGGCGGCGGCAAGGCGGCCGAAGCGCTGATCCGCTCGCTGGAGAAGCAGCCCGACAACGACATCCGCATCTGCGGCATCTTCGACGACCGCGACGACCGGCGCTCGCCGCCGGTGGTCGCCGGCTATCCGAAGCTCGGCACCGTCGCCGAGCTGATCGAGTTCGCGCGGATCGCCCGCATCGACATGATGATCGTGTCGCTGCCGCTGACGGCGGAATCGCGGGTGCTGTCGCTGCTCAAGAAGCTCTGGGTGCTGCCGGTCGACATCCGCTTGTCAGCGCACTCGAACCAGCTGAAGTTCCGCCCCCGCTCCTATTCCTACATCGGCGCGGTGCCGATGCTCGACATCTTCGACAAGCCGATCAACGACTGGGATTCGGTGGCCAAGCGCGCCTTCGACATCGTCTTCAGCATCATCGGCATCGTGCTGTTCTCGCCGGTCATGCTGGCCACCGCCCTCGCCATCAAACTGGACAGCCGCGGCCCCGTGATCTTCAAGCAGAAGCGCCACGGCTTCAACAACGAGGTGGTCGAGGTCTTCAAGTTCCGCTCGATGTATGTCGAGCAGTGCGACCCGACCGCCCGCAACGCCGTGACGAAGAACGATCCGCGCGTCACCCGGGTCGGCCGCTTCATCCGCAAGGCGTCGATCGACGAGCTTCCGCAGTTCTTCAATGCGCTGTTCGGCTCGCTGTCCCTGGTCGGCCCCCGGCCGCACGCGGTCACCGCGCAGTCGCAGAACAAGCTCTACAGCGAGGTCGTCGACGGCTACTTCGCGCGCCATCGCGTCAAGCCGGGCGTCACCGGCTGGGCCCAGATCAATGGCTGGCGCGGTGAGATCGACACCGACGAGAAGATCAAGATGCGCACCGAGTTCGACCTCTACTACATCGAGAACTGGTCGCTCTGGTTCGACCTCAAGATCATGCTGCTGACGCCGATCCGTCTGCTCAACACGGAAAACGCCTATTGAGCGCGATCACGCATGACGCCCTCCCGGCGGCCGCGATCAACACCAAGCTGATCGGGCTGATCTCGACCGTCGCGGTCTCGCTCGGCGTGCTGCTCTCGGGCTTCGTCATCAACGAACCCGCGCCGTACGAACTCTACATGGCCGGGCTGATCGGCGTCTGGGCCCTCTTTGGCCTGCGCGTCTCGCGCACGGTCGCGCCGCTTCTCGTGCTGCTGGTGGTGTTCAACATCGGCGGCATGATCTCGATGACGCAGATGTCGGACCTGATGAACACGCCGCTCTACATCGCGGTGTCGCTGTTCCTCGCCTTCACCGCCGTCTTCTTCGCGGCCGTCACGTCGGCGCAGCCGGCCCTCTACCGGCCGATCTTCCTCGCCTGGCTCCTGGCAGCGCTGGTGACGGCGGCGCTGGGCGTAAGCGGCTATTTCGGCATCCTCCCCGGCACCGAGATCTTCACGCGCTACGAGCGCGCCGCCGGCGCCTTCGAGGATCCCAACGTCTTTGGCCCGTTCCTCTGCCTGCCCGGCATCTACCTGCTCCACCGCATGCTGACGAGCAGCCCGCTGAAGATGCCGCTCTACGCCGTGCCGCTGCTGGTCATCGTCGCCGGCATCTTCCTCTCGTTTTCGCGCGGCGCCTGGGGTCTGTTCGCGGCCTCCTCGGTGATCCTGATCGTCGCCCTCTTCCTGCAGAGCAGCAGCGGGCTCTTCCGCCTTCGGCTCGCCATGATGAGCGTCATCGCCGTGGCGCTCCTCGTCGTGGCGCTGGTCATCGCGCTGCAGTTCCCAGCGGTCTCGGACCTCTTCTCGTCGCGCGCGCAACTGGTGCAGGAGTATGACGGTGCCCGCTTCGGGCGCTTCGCGCGCTACGGCATCGGTTTCCTGATGGCGCTGGAGCACCCGCTGGGCATCGGCCCGCTGGTGTTCGGCCAGATGTATGGCGAGGACACCCACAACATCTGGCTGAAGGCCCTGCTCGACTATGGCTGGCTGGGTTTCGTCTGCTGGACGATCATGATCGGCTGGACCATCGCCGGCGGCTTCCGCATTCTGTTCCGCGATCGGCCATGGCAGCCATACCTGCTCTGCGCCTATGTCGTGTTCCTCGGCCACGTGGCGCTCGGCACGGTCATCGACACCGACCACTGGCGCCACTTCTATCTGCTGATCGGCCTGATCTGGGGCGCGATGGCTCTGGAGGCACGCTGGCAGCGCGGGGCAAGGCCATCGATCGCCGACACCGAGCCGCGCCACCGCGCCGGGCCCATCGGCCCGCGCGGCAGATCGCTTCTCGCGCTGTCGTAGAAATGGTCGGAGCGGCGGGATTCGAACCCACGACCCCTTGACCCCCAGTCAAGTGCGCTACCGGGCTGCGCTACGCTCCGAACCGCCGGAAGCCCTAGAAGATCGACGGCGCGAGCGCAAGTGCACCTGCCCGATATTCGACCGCCACAATGGCGCCGGATTGCTCGGCGAACTGGCCGCATCGGCGACACGCTCCCGGACGATCCCATGACCTGACCACCTCCCCTGCCCGACACCGCCTCCCATCACGGGAGACGTGTGTCCACGAGCAGAGGAAAGCGATGGCCAGGATTTCCATACATCTCACCCGAAGTGCACTCCAGAAGGCCCGCAAGCCGGACGATGTCCGCAAGGCGGCGCTCGAGGCTTTCTCCGGGGCCGGCGGCGGCATGATCTTCGCTGCCCCGTTTACCGCCAACGGACAGAATTTTGCCCTCTCCTCGCGCATCGTCGTCGAGGTCGACTGGCTGCCGGGGCGGGTTCCGCCCCGGGTCCTGCGCGAGGAAAAGGCTCAGCGGACGCGGCGGACCGACAAGGCTTAGGAGGCGGCTGGTCGGGGCCGGGACATCTTCCCGGCCCCGCCCTCAGCGCCGGCACGGCCGGCATCGGAGGCAGATACCCCTATCCGTTAAGCGAGTTGACATCATCAGTCCCGACTTGCTCATAGGATGTAGTAGGCGGGTGGGAATTTGTAATGCTGGCTTAATCGTCCAGCGGGATGTTTTCGACGGCAATCGAGGAGCCGTGGCCGGCGCCGTCCGTGCAGGCGCGGCATCCTATTCAGTTCAACGGCGATCGGCCGACCGGTCATCGTGCCGGTTGGCGTCCTTCAGCGCTCGAAGCCCAGCGTTCTCAGCAGCTCTTCGCGCGTGTAGTGGTTGACCTGACCGCCCTGGAACTCCTCGACAAATCTGCCGGGCGCGACCTCCCGCAACGTCGGACCGCCCATTGCGGAAACGCGCGCGCGATAGGCCACGTAGTCGTCCAGCGTGGCGAAGACCTGGGAGGGAGGTGCGTAGGGCAATCCCGAGACGCCTTTGCCGCCGGTCCTTCCCGCTTTGGCCACCACGATCGTTTCTCCCGCTTCGAAGGGGCTGCCGGTCTGCGGTCCATGAAACGCTGCCGGATAGCGCATGTCCGGAGTGGCGATCTGCAAGGCCGCGATCACCGCAACGAGTTGAATCACGTCCTGCCTCCGTTCTGCAAGACCAGCCCGGCGCTGAAGGGCCGACCGGCCGCGGCGGGCCATGCCACAGAAATATGTCCCGAAACAGAAGTCTGCGGACCGGCGGCTTGCTCGCCGGTTTCCGCGTAGTCTGGAGAGAACCCGATGTCGATGGTTGCCGCGGTTGATTGGGGCACAAAATACGTTGGCAGCAGCACGTTCACATACCGCTTCGTGCCCGGCAGCGTGAACATCGCGGGGCCCACAGGAACCCATTTGACCTACAATTGGTCCGGATACGAGATGGGCCAGTTCCGCAAGGCGTTCGCGCTCTATGAGAAAATCCTCAATCTGAAGTTCGTAGAAGATTTCAATCCCGGCGGCGGCCTGTTCAAACTGGCGAGCATCTGGAAGGCGAACGGCGGGGACCTGGGCGCCATGGGCCCTCCCGGAACCGGCCCGGTCCAGGGCGTCGGGGAATTCAACTGGAACGGCCAGGGGTGGCATTATCCGGGCTGGGGCGGTGCGTTCCCGGGTGGGCTGGAGCCCGGCGGCCTCGGCTGGCAGACGATCGTCCACGAGTTGGGGCACGCGATGGGGCTCAAGCACCCCCATGACGACGGCCCGGGCGGCCGGCCCATCTATCCCGGCGTGACGGGACCGTTCGGCAGTTTTGGTTCCTTCAACCAGAACCAGAACGTCTACACCATGATGTCCTACAACAAGGGGTGGGCGACGGGGCCAGCCGGTTCAAAGCCCGATGCCGGCTTCAAATACGGCAATGTCGCCACGCCGATGGCGTACGACATCTATGTGCTCCAGCAGAAGTACGGCGCCAATCCCCTGACGAACAAGGGAAACAACACGTACCTGTTGCCCGACCTGAACGCGGTGGGCACGTCGTGGCAGTGCATCTGGGATACCGGCGGCAAGGACACGATCCGCTACAATGGCTCCAAGCCCGCGGTCATCGATCTCAACGCGGCGACGGTCGACTTCAGCGCCAAGGGCGGCGGCATGCTGTCCTACGCCAAGAACGTCGCCGGCGGATACACCATCGCAAAGGGCGTTTCGATCGAAAACGCAATCGGCGGGCGCGGCAACGACATAATCACGGGCAATGCGCTCGCCAACAATCTGCAGGGCGGGCGCGGCGTCGACAAGATCACCGGCGGACTGGGACCAGACACCCTCTACGGCGGAGCACATCGCGACATCTTCGACTTCAACCACATCCGCGAGTCGACCATGTCGCCGTCGCGGCGCGACAAAATCATGGACTTCCAGCCACGGGTCGACGACATCGATCTCAGCACGATCGACGCGAACGGGAGCGGGCGCGGCAACGGTAAGTTCGCATTCCTCGCCGACGAGGGCGCGGCGTTCACTGGCGTCCGAGGTCAGTTGCGCTGGTATCATGAGGACCGTCCAGGAACGGCGCGGGACAAAACGATAATCGTCGGCGACATCAACGGCGACAAGCGCGGCGATTTCTCGATCGAGCTCAAGGGGCTCAAGACGCTAACCGCAGGCGACTTCATCCTCTGAAAGGTCGAGCGTCTTGAACAAGGGTCCGCCCCGCGCGGGCCTTTCTTATTGCCCAGTGCGCTGTCGGGGCAGTCCCGGGCAGCCATGCCGGTCGCCGGAAAGTCCTGCCCAAAAACAAAGAAGGCCCGCAGAGCGGGCCGTCTCCGTGCTTATTGGAAGCGGGGCGGTCAGATCACCACGAAATCCAGATAGGTCATCGCCAGGCCGGTGGGCAGGCGAGCGAAAAGGATTGGCGCGTAGGTGCTGCCGGAGCCGTCCTGATCGTAGCTCAGGTCGCCCGTCGACGGGTTGTAGATAATGTAGTCGTTGCCGTCGCTCGGGGCAGCACCCCGCTTGAAGAATGCCTGATGAAGCGGACCTCGCTGTGACAATGAGGTGAAAATGGCATTCTCGAGACGGATTGTGTCGTCGATCGGCCGAAAGTCCGGCAGCGAATCGACGTTATTCAACGCATCAAGTGGCGTGTTGAAAACAAAGATGTCCTTGTTCGGACCACCGACGAGGCGATCATTGCCCCAGCCGCCGTACAGAATGTCGTCGTTGCCGTAGCCGAACAGGCTGTCGGCCCCATCATTGCCCATCAGGACATTCTTAGCCGTGTTACCGCGCAGGATGTCACTGCCTGACCCGCCACGTGCGTTCTCGATCACAACGCCCGGACCGATTGTAACCGTTCCGCGCGTGTTGAACCCGCCGGAAAAAAAGATCGCTTCAGAAACAAAGCTGAATTTTCCCGGACGAAGGTCAATAATTGAGTTCTCGGATCCGACATAAATCATCGTGTCAGTGCCGCGAGAATCGTTGATGGTCTGCCAGTACTGCACGCCATCGTAGAAGCGGTACACATTGTGTCCGCGATTGACTGTAGTATTCGGGCCGTACATGTACTGGAGAGCCAGCAGGTCATAGTACATCGGCGTGGTCGGGTAGAACGTCGCGAAATTGTCGTCCGCGAACGGCGACGCCGTGTAGCTCATGATCGTATAGAGATAGCTGTCCAGCGAGGCCGGCAGCTTGTTCGTACCAGAGAACGGGTGCTTCAGACCAAGCCCGTGACCGATCTCGTGCAGGAGCGTCAACCAGTCATAGGACCCGCGCGGGATCGCGTCGCGGCCGATGTTGAAGGAATTCGGGTTGTACCAGTTGTCGCCGGCCTCCGGATAATCGCCGGGGAAGTATGCATGGGCCGCGACGCCGGGACCAAAATTGTTCCAATATGCGAACCGAAACTCACCCACGGTCGTCCGGTTGTCCGGCAAGGGCGAAAAGCGAAGATCAGCGAACTGGGTCCAGGTCGCCATCGCCGCCCGAGCAGCGGCCTGCTCTGTCGCGTTAAACGAGAACCAGCTCTGGTGCTCGCCTTCGCCGTAGTTGCGGACCCACGTGGCGGTGCCAGAGGGGAAGCTGTAGGTCAGTCTCGCGCCATCGCCGAGTCCGTCACCCCATTTGGTGCCCCACAGCAATCCGCGGGCGGAACCGGCCGGTGTGAACTTGAATGTCGGAACTGAATTGGTGGTTGGTGTGGCCATGGTGCTCCCCTGCCTCTCGAGACAACGGGCGTTTCCTCAAATCACGCCGTGTGCATTTGCCTGCATGCCGTGGCGACGTGCAAGAGATTCGTAGCTTTTTTTGGACAGCCACTGGTTGATTTTTGGTGACAGGGACGAAATTACCGCACCTGATCGAGCAATCGCTTGCATTCGAGCAGGTCGAAGAGGGCTTCTTGCAGAAGAGCCCGGTTGTCCCGGGTCAGCTTGCCCTGGTCCGGCGGCACCGGCCCTTCGTCGTCGGCGCGACCAAGCCCGAAGAAGCGGCGGCTCGGCTTCACCTTCGGCTCGCCGACCAGCATCTCGTCGTCGAGCCGCGGCTGGGCGGCGCTGGTGAGCGGCGCCTCGGCCTTCTTGCGCTGGGCGATCGCCTCGATCGCCGCGAGATCACCGTTGCCGACCGCGACAATGAACTGGTTGCCATTGTCGCGCAGCAGTTTCTGCACGCCCTTGATGGTGTAGCCCTGCTCGTAGAGCATGTGGCGAATGCCCTTGATCAGCTCGACGTCCTGGGGCCGGTAGTAGCGGCGCCCGCCACCGCGCTTCATCGGCTTGATCTGCGTGAAGCGGGTTTCCCAGAAACGCAGGACGTGCTGCGGCAGGTCGAGGTCGTCAGCGACTTCGCTGATCGTCCGGAAGGCGTCGGGGCTCTTGTCCATGGCGGTCTCGGGAAGCGGATGCGATTCGAGTGCCATTCGACCGGTTCGGGAGCACTGTTTCAACCCCAGGCCGCCGCTGTCCCCGACGTCGCGTCCCCCACGCCGCCGGTCCGTTATTTCGAGGTCTTCGCCTTGCCTGTCTGATGTGCCTTCAGGATGCGGCTCTTGAGGACGTTCGACGCCTTGAACGTCATCACCCGGCGCGGAAGGATCGGCACCTCTTCGCCCGTCTTCGGGTTGCGTCCGACGCGTTCGTTCTTGCTGCGCACGTGGAAGGTGGCGAAAGACGACAGCTTGACCGTTTCGCCACGGACGATGGCCTCGCAGATCTCACCCAGGACGGACTCGACGAGTTCGGCTGACTCCGTCCGCGACAGGCCGACCTTGCGGTAGACCGCCTCGGCCAGATCGGCACGCGTCAGTGTCTTCCCTCCCATCCGAAGCGTCCCAATCCCTGAAAACAATTACTTGCGGAAAACGCAGGAACGTTAGGGAATTGACCCAATCAGGTCAAGGACCGAACCCGTTGGGAAGCCTTATGAAAGGTTACCAGCGGACGAGCACGGCGCCCCAAGTGAAGCCGCCGCCCATCGCCTCCAGCAGGACCAGATCGTTCTTCTTGATCCGGCCGTCCGCGACTGCCACCGAAAGGGCGAGCGGCACTGACGCCGCCGAGGTGTTTCCGTGCAGATGCACCGTGGCCACGACCTTCTCGTCGGGAATGCCGAGCTTGCGCGCCGAGCCGTCGATGATGCGCTTGTTGGCCTGGTGCGGAACGAACCAGTCGATGTCGCCCGCCGTGATGCCCGCTTTTGCGAAGGTCTCGATCACCACGTCGGTGATCATGCCCACTGCGTGCTTGAACACCTCCCGGCCTTCCATGCGCAGGTGGCCGACGGTTCCGGTGGTCGACGGTCCGCCGTCGACGAAGAGCTTGTCGCGGTGCGAGCCGTCCGAACGCAGGCTGGCGGCGATGATGCCGCGGTCGGCCGTCGTGCCGCCTCCCTCGGCCGCCTCCAGGACGAGCGCGCCCGCTCCGTCGCCGAACAGAACGCAGGTCGAGCGGTCATTCCAGTCGAGGATGCGGGAAAACGTCTCGGAACCGATCACCAGGACACGCCTGGCCAGCCCGCCGCGAATGTGGAGGTCGGCCGTGGTGATCGCGTAGACGAAGCCGCTGCACACAGCCTGCATGTCGAAGGCGAAGCCGTGACGCATCCCGAGGCGCTGCTGGATCTCTACCGCGGTCGCCGGGAAGGTGTTGTTCGGCGTGGACGTGGCGAGCACGATCAGGTCGATGTCGGCCGGAGTAAGCCCGGCGCTGTCAAGCGCGGCGCGCGCGGCCGCCTCGCCCAGCGACGCCGTCGTTTCGTCGTCGGCGGCGATGTGGCGCTGGCGGATTCCCGTGCGCTGAACGATCCACTCGTCCGACGTCTCGACGATGCCGTCGAAGTCCTTGTTCGCCATGATGCGGCGAGGAAGCGCGGAGCCAGTCCCGCGCACGATGGATCGGATCAAAGGCTCGCCCCTTATGCTTCGGCCGATCGCGGCTCGGGAACCAGCACGTCGGCGGCCTTGGGCATCCGCGCGTGGTACAATTCCAGATCGGCCTTGATCCGCTCGATCAGGCGGTTCCGGACCATGTCGTAGCCGAGCTCGATGGCGGCGCCGAAGCCCTCGTCGTCGGTCCCGCCGTGGCTCTTCACCACGATGCCGTTGAGGCCGAGGAAGACGCCGCCGTTGCTCTTGCGCGGATCGAGCTTCTCCCGCAGCCGCTGGAACGCGCCGCGGGCGAAGACGTAGCCGATGCGGGCCATGAGGGTGCGCGCCATCGCGCCCCTCAGATAGCCTGCAATCTGGCGGGCGGTGCCCTCGGCCGTCTTCAGCGCGATGTTGCCGGCGAAGCCCTCGGTGACCACGACGTCGACCGTGCCCTTGGCAATGTCGTCGCCCTCCACGAAGCCGCGATAGTCCAGGGAGGACAGGTTGACCTCGCGCAGAACGCGCCCGGCTTCCTTGACCTCTTCCTGACCCTTGATCTCCTCGACGCCGACATTGAGGAGGCCAACTGTCGGCCGTTCGATGTCGAACAGCGCCCGCGCCATCGCGGCGCCAAGGATGGAGAAGTCGACCAGGAGCTGCGCATCGGCGCCGATCGTGGCGCCGACGTCCAGCACGACGCTCTCGCCCCGGGTCGTCGGCCAGATCGCGGCGATGGCGGGCCTGTCGATCGACGCCATCGTGCGCAGGCAGAATTTCGACATCGCCATCAAGGCGCCGGTGTTGCCCGCCGACACGCAGACGTCGGCCTCGCCGTTCTTCACCGCGTCGATGGCACGCCACATGGACGACTTCCAGCGGCCGTGGCGCAGCGCCTGGCTCGGCTTGTCGTCCATTCGGACGGCAATCTCGCAATGGGTGAAATCCACCTTGCCGGCAAGCTTCGGCAGCCCGTCGAGGACCGGCTTAACCTGCTCCTCATGCCCGAAGATCACGAAGCGGATGTCCGGCCGGCGCTCCAGCACCCGCACGAGCGCGGGGATCGTCACGCTCGGTCCGTGATCGCCGCCCATTGCATCAATGGAAATTCGTATCAAGGCGTCGACTTACTCGCGAATGCCCGCGCCGCGGGACTGGGTGGAGTGGAGCCGGGCGAAAATAGCCGTTTTGATGCCCGGCACAACCGCAATTCCTGTTCCGGCAGGGGATTTCAGGACCTGGGCTTCAGGGATCTGAGCTTCTCGAACAGCTGGCCACGATCCCCGGCCTCTTCGCCAACGCCCTCCTGCGGCACCTCGGCGCCCGCCTTGCGCGGATACGGGTCGATCGCCAGCGCGAAGAATTGCTCCGCCAGGGCACCGACATCGATGCTGTCGCCGGCGAATGGTTCGGGACCGTCCGGACCCTCGGCATCGAGCACCATCTCGCCTCCGGCCTGGAACGGCGGGGCGGCCAGGCGGGAATCCTCCGGCACGAAAAGGCCGCTGACCTCCTCCGAGATCACGGCGTCGAGCGGTTCGAGCGTGACCACGCAGGCCTGGGTGATGCGCGCCTCGACACGCCCGGAGACGCGCACGCCACCGCTTTTCCACGGTGCGACGACCAGGTCGGCACGGTAGCTCTCCACGCTCTCAAGCCCGTGGTCGGCGGCAAGCTCGGCACGCTGCGCCTCGTCAGCCTCGATCGTCACCGGCATGCCGTTCTTTGGCAGCCGCGCCACGTGGGCGACGAACGACACCGGGCTCGCGGTGGTGGTGGCGGTCACGGTGCGATCTCCCGCGGGGCCGTCAGGCCGACGCGCCCCGCCTGCAGCCCGTCCAGCGCCTGCTCGTCCAGCGCCTTCGCGACGGCCTGGACGTGCCGCGCCAGTTCGCCGGCTTCGGGCCACGCGGCCGCGTCAGGACGGACGTTCCGGGTGAGCGCGGCGGCCAGCGCCTCGGCGTCGTCGCGGTCGAGCGCCTCGCCGTAGGACGCGACGCGGCCATAGAACATCCGCGCCAGCTTCTTCATCCGCTTCGGCACGCCCAGGTCGCCGATGCCCAGCTCGCGCAGCGAGTGGTCGACCTCGCGGAAAAAGCCGTCCGTCAGCTCCTGTGCGATCTCCTGCAGCGGCCCGGCGGCTCCACGGATACGCCGGAGGACAAGGAACAGATGCAGCGAGATCATCTCGAACCGACCGAGCGGCGTGTCGGGAACCGAGAAGGCCGAATAAAGCATGGGCTGCCGCGCGGCCGCCACGATTTGTTCGTACAGCGCGTCGGCGATCAGTTTCGCGTCGCTCTCCCGGCGGGCAAACAGCCGCCCCAGCAGAGTGCGTCGCTTCGTCGGGATCGGGGTGGGGTCAGGTTGCATCGTTTGCGGAGCTGGTTTACCGGTTTCGCGCCGCGGGGCAAGCCGGGGCCGAAGCGGAATGGCATGGAGTTGTCGTTGCAGTCGCCAATTTTCAAGGTCTACCGCGTCAGGCAGCCGATCTGCATTGCCCTTGCCCTGTCGGGCGCGCTCGCCGTCACCGGCTGCACCGCCTCCAAGGCTCTCAATCCTCGCGAAACGCTCAACCAGGGCTACGTCGTCGACCAGGAGTCGCTCGACCTGGTGCCGGTCGGGTCAAGCCGCGAGCAGGTCCTGCTCGCGCTCGGCACGCCGTCGACCACCGCGACCTTCGACAACGAGGTGTTCTATTACATTTCCCAGACCCGCGTGCGGAATGCCGCCTTCATGAATCCGCGCCTTGTCGACCAGCGCGTTCTGGCGGTCTATTTCGGGCCCGACAGCCGCGTCGCCAACATCGCCAACTACGGCATGAAGGACGGCAGGGTCTTCGACTTCGTCTCGCGGACGACGCCGACCGGCGGCAAGGACCAGAACTTCATCGGCCAGCTGCTGACCGGCGTCGGCGGCATGGTCGGCGGGCTCAACCCGCTCGGGAACAAATAGGACCCACCGCCGACGGGAGTCTTCTCGCCGGCCTGGCTTCGTACGTCGCAGAAAAAAGACCCGCGGGATCGCTCCCGCGGGTCTTTGTCTTTCAGCCGTTCTTACGCCTAGCTGTGGGCCAGGACGGCCAGCAGCAGAAGCGCCACGATGTTGGTGATCTTGATGGCCGGGTTCACGGCCGGGCCGGCGGTGTCCTTGTACGGATCGCCGACCGTGTCACCGGTGACCGACGCCTTGTGGGCCTCGGACCCCTTCAGGTGCTTGACTCCGTCCTTGTCGGTGAAGCCGTCCTCGAACGACTTCTTGGCGTTGTCCCATGCGCCGCCGCCCGAGGTCATCGAGATGGCGACGAACAGGCCGTTGACGATCACGCCGAGCAGCGAGGCGCCGAGCGCGGCGAAGGCATGCGCCTTGTTGCCGCCGGACACCAGCAGCACGCCGAAATAGACGACCAGCGGCGCCAGAACCGGCAGCAGCGACGGGATGATCATCTCCTTGATCGCCGCGCGGGTCAGGATGTCGACCGCGCGCGCATAGTCCGGCTTGTCGGTGCCCTGCATTATGCCCGGCTTCTCGCGGAACTGCTTGCGCACCTCTTCCACGATCGAGCCGGCCGCACGGCCGACGGCGGTCATCGCGATGCCGCCGAACAGGTACGGGATCAGGCCGCCGAAGATCAGGCCGGCGACCACGTACGGGTTCGACAGCGAGAACGAGACGGTGCCCAGCCCTTCGAAGTACGGGTACTGCGTGGCATTGGCCGCGAAGTACTGCAGGTCGTAGCTGTAGGCCGCGAACAGCACCAGCGCGCCGAGACCGGCCGAGCCGATCGCGTAGCCCTTTGTGACCGCCTTCGTCGTGTTGCCGACCGCGTCCAGGGCGTCCGTAGAATGACGGACTTCCTTCGGCAGGCCCGACATCTCGGCGATGCCACCGGCATTGTCGGTGACAGGGCCGAAGGCGTCGAGGGCGACGATCATGCCGGCGAGGCCGAGCATCGTAGTCACGGCGATCGCGGTGCCGAACAGGCCGGCCAGCTGGAACGTCGAGATGATGCCTGCAACGATCACGATCGCCGGCAACGCGGTCGATTCCAGCGACACGGCGAGACCCTGGATGACGTTGGTGCCGTGGCCGGTCACCGACGCCTGGGCGATCGAGTTTACCGGGCGCTTGTTGGTGCCCGTGTAGTACTCCGTGATCACCACGATCAGCGCCGTCACCACGAGGCCGATCAGGCCGCAGATGAACAGGTTCTGGCCCGTGATGGTCACGCCGTCTACGACACCGACATCGCCCCAGCCGATCGTCATGGAGGTCGCGCCGCCGAGACCGACGACCGACAGGACGCCGGTCACGATCAGGCCTTTGTAGAGCGCACCCATGATCGAGCCGGACGAGCCGAGCTTGACGAAGAAGGTGCCGACGATCGAGGTCAGGATGCAGGCGCCGCAGATGGCCAGCGGGTAGAGCATGACCTCGGAGAGGTTCGCCGCCGTGCCGAAGAAGATCGCGGCCAAAACCATCGTCGCGACGACGGTCACCGCGTAGGTCTCGAACAGGTCGGCCGCCATGCCGGCGCAGTCGCCGACATTGTCGCCGACGTTGTCGGCGATCGTCGCCGGGTTACGCGGATCGTCTTCCGGGATGCCCGCTTCCACCTTGCCGACGAGGTCGCCGCCGACGTCCGCGCCCTTGGTGAAGATGCCGCCGCCGAGACGCGCGAAGATCGAGATCAGCGAAGCGCCGAAGCCCAGCGCCACCAGCGCGTCGATGACGGTGCGGTCGGCGGGCGAGTAGCCGAGCGGTCCGACCAGGATCCAGTAGTAGACCGCAACGCCCAGCAGCGCGAGGCCGGCCACAAGCATGCCGGTGATCGCGCCCGACTTGAAGGCGATGTCCAGGCCGGCGGCCAGGCTGTTCGAGGCCGCCTGCGCGGTCCGCACGTTGGCGCGGACCGAGACGTGCATGCCGATGAAGCCGGCGGCGCCGGACAGAAGGGCACCGATCAGGAAGCCGATTGCGGCGGTGCCGGTCAGGAGCCACCACGCGAGGAGGAACACCACGGCGCCTACGATGGCGATGGTGGTGTACTGGCGCGCGAGATAGGCCTGCGCGCCCTCGCGGATCGCCGCGGCGATCTCCTGCATGCGCGCATTGCCCTGATCCGAAGCTAGCACCGACCGCGTCGCCCAGATCGCATAGAGGATCGAGAGCAAGCCGCAGGCGATGACGACATAAAGCATGGTCATTGCCGAGATTTCCCTGAATTCTGGTCCGAAGGAACCCCTCCCGGACCGGCGTGGAGGAAGCCGGCCGGCAACGAGCCGCCCGGTCAATCGCTGCGGCTTATGCGAAAGCGATTGCCGGTCGTCAACACCGATTGCCGCATTTTGGACCAGATTCAGCGCTGGCGCGCGTCACGCCGATTTTGCAAATCGATTTAGGCACTTCGCCGCGCAGGGCGAAGTGCAGAATCAGCGTGCCGATGCGTCAGCCCTGCCAGCAGGTGAAGGGGGACGCGCCGGAGAAGAAGATGACCGGGGTGCCGTCCGTGGCCGGCGTCGTCTCGCCGACCACCTGGTATACGGTCAGAAGCGGGCCCGACAGCGGCGTGATGACGTTGCCGTTCTCGGCGTACTCGCCCGACCCGTTGCCGGGGTCGCCCGGCTTGATGTCCCAGACGGTGTTCTTGGCGACGACGAACTCGTAGGACGAGCCCGATACGGTCAGCGTTCCGATCGGAATGTCGCCGGACATCTTGCAGCGCCAGCGCTCGTTCGGCAGCGAATGGGCCGACTGGACGGCGAGCAACCCACCGACGGCCGCGGCGGCAGCGAGGAAAAGCGGCCGCCTCATAGCGGGATCTCGTCGAGGATCGCCTGGATCTGGGGCACCCACTTCGCGCAATAGGCGTCGGCGCCGGCATCGTAGGAATCGAACGCCTCGTCGTACCACTTGTCGTCGAGGGTGTCCGTGGAAATGCCGAGTCGGGCCGCGAGGAGGTCGGTGACGCGGGTCAACCGGTCGCCATCGCTTTCGGAAACGTTCGCGTCGGAGCAGTTGGCGACCGCAACGCCGGCGCCGATCACCTGGGCGAGCAGACGCTCGGCGTCGGCGGTCGGCAGCGTGGCGATCTCGACCCGAGCGGATGCGGCGCCGGACACAAGGACAAGACCCATGGCCGCGCATGCGGCCAGATATCGATGCACTTTCATGTGGATGCTGACCCTCAAAATCAGAATGCGGGGTCTGGGTAGATGAGGGCCGCGCCGGTTTCAAGCCGTGTCGGCGGCGGTTCCTAGGCAGTTCTGCGGCGCGCGAGCGACAGCACCACCAGCGACGCCAGGCAGACGAACGTCACCGGGAAGACCACCCAGTTCAGCATGTCCCATCCCCAGGCGTTGTAGGTCGCTCCGGACGCCAGCGACGCCAGCGCGACGCAGCTGAACAGGACGAAATCGTGGAAGCCCTGGGCGCGTCCCTTCTCCGACGGGCGATAGGTCTCCGCGACCATCGCGGTGGCACCGATGAAGCCGAAGTTCCAGCCGAGCCCCAGCAGGATGAGCGCGGTCCAGAACTGCCAGAGCTGGATGCCCGACAGCGCGACGATCGCGCAGGCGACAAGCAGGAATAGCCCGGCGCCCATGACGTTCTCGACGCCGAAGCGCTGGATGATGCGGCCGGTCACGAAGCTCGGCGCGAACATGGCCATCACGTGCCAGGAGATGCCGAGCGTCGCCTCGTCCGGGCTGAAGCCGCAGCCGACCATGGCAAGCGGTGCGCCGGTCATCACGAAGGTCATCAGCGCATAGGAGCCGACGCCGCACAGCAGCGCGACGGCGAAGCGCGGCTGACTGACGATGACCGAGAGCGGCCGGGCGTCGGCGCCGTCCGCCACGGCTGCTGGCCCGGCGGTCTCGCGCGGCAGGAACAGCAGGATGCCGGCACCGATCGCCGCCAGCACGATGATGGACGCGAACGATCCGGCGAACATCACCGGCGCGAAGGCTTCGCGGGTGAAGATCACGATCTGGGGCCCGAGAATGGCGGTGATCACGCCGCCGGCCAGAACGAAGGAGATCGCCCGCGCCTTGAACTGCGGCGGCGCATTGTCGGCCGCGGCGAAGCGGAACTGCTGCACGAATGCGCCGCCGACGCCGACGGCGAGCAGGCCGAACACGAAGAGCCAGAAGCTGCCGCGGAACAATGCCAGCGTCGCGATCGCGCCGCCGAAGGCGGTGACCAGCGTGCCGAACATGAACCCGCCGCGCGTGCCCACGCCTCTGAGGATTGCCGCCGCGGGAAGCGCACCGAGCGCCACGCCGACATTGAAGCCGGTCACCGGCGCCGTCGCGAGCGACTTGTCGGCGTCGAGCAGGTAGTGGCCCGCGAGCGCGCCCATCGAAATGGCGATCGGCGCGGCCGATCCGATGATGGCCTGGGACGTTGCCAGGACAAGCGCCGTACGGCGCGCCCGGGATTCCGGCTGCGTCATTCTCTCGGCGTGGTCGTCCCGCGCCCCTCTCCACGAACCCTGCGCGCGACACGATCGAGGACGGCGTTGACGAGCTTCGGCTCGTCGTCCTCGTAGAACGCCTTCGCGATATCCACATACTCCGAGACGATGACGGCGACGGGCACGTCCTCGCGCTTCATCAATTCGTAGACGCCGGCACGCAGGATCGCGCGCAGCGTCGAGTCCAGGCGCGACAGCGGCCAGTCCTCGGTCAGCGCCTGGCGGATGATCGGGTCCACCGTCTTCTGGTTCTCGACGACGCCAGCGAGGATCGCGCGAAACCACTGCGCGTCAGCCTCCCGGTAGAGCGCGCCGTCGACCTCCTTGCCCAGGCGGAACGCCTCGTATTCCGCGGCGATCTCCAGGAGGCCGCTGCCGGCGACATCCATCTGGTAGAGCGCCTGTACGGCGGCCAGGCGGGCGGCGCCGCGTTTGTTGGCCTGTCTCAGCGCGGGCTCGGACACGATCAGGCTCCAAAACGCTCGCGATGCGCGATCATGGTGAGCGCCGCGCGCGCGGCGAAGCCGCCTTTGTCGCCTTCCGTCTTGCGGGCGCGCACCCAGGCCTGTTCCTCGTTCTCCGTGGTCAGGATGCCGTTGCCGATCGCCAGCGACTCCTCGACCGCGAGGTCCATCAGCGCCCGACTCGACTCGTTGGCGACGATGTCGAAATGATAGGTGTCGCCACGAATGACGGTGCCCAGCGCGACATAGCCATCATAGCCGGTGCCGCCCTCCTCTTCGCCGTCGAGCGCAAAGGAAATGACCGCCGGGATCTCCAGCGATCCGGGAACCGTCACGATGTCGTAGGTCGCGCCGGCCTCGTCCAGCGCGCCGGTCGCGCCGTCCAGCAGCGCGTCCGCGAGGCCATCGTGGAACCGTGCCTCGATGACGAGGAGATGCGGCTTCTTGTGCGGGCGGATGAACGCCTTGCCGTGTTGCGCGGTGCCGGCCATCGGGGGGAACTCCAAACTGGGCGCTGACTTAGGCCGAACCGGCCGTTCCCGCAAGCGCATCCACGCTCCCGGCCCCTCCAACAGGGCAGCCATGCGAAGGGCGCAAGCCAGGCGACTTCGAGACGCCCAGACCTAAAGTCCCTGCTCGTGTGCCTCCGCCAACCGGGCCGCGTAGCGCGCCATGGTGTCGACCTCGAGGTTGACGAGGTCGCCGGCCTGGCGATCACCCCAGGTGGTCACTGCAAGCGAATGGCGGATGAGCAGCACGTCGAACCGGGTCCCGGCCACGCGGTTGACCGTGAGCGACGTGCCGTCCAGCGCCACCGAGCCCTTCGGCGCGATGAACTTCGCCAGCTCACGCGGCGCCTCGAGCTTGAAGCGGACCGCCTCGCCCTCGTCCTCGCGCGCTACGATCGTCGCCATGCCGTCGACATGGCCGGACACGATGTGCCCGCCCAGTTCGTCGCCGATTTTCAGCGCACGCTCGAGGTTGATGCGGGTTCCGATGGACCAGCCGGACGCACTCGTCAGTCGCAGCGCCTCTTCCCACGCTTCGACCTCGAACCAGCGGGCATTGCTGCCGACCTCCGGCAGGGACGTAACCGTCAGGCAGACGCCGGCGCAGGAGATCGACGCGCCCAGCGCGATCGTCGCCGGCTCGTAGATCGTCTCGATGCGCAGACGCACACCTTCCGCCAATTGCGAGACGGAGGCGACGGTGCCGATATCGGTGACGATCCCTGTGAACATTCAGGCTACCCTCACCCATTCGATGCAGCGGTCGCCGCCGAACCGGAGCTCCGGCCGCGGCGCATGGAAGCCCTCCGGCACCCGGCTCGGCGTCAGCGGGCAATCGATTCCGTCGGCTCCGACCGCCTGCTCGCCGACGAAGAGCAGGATGCGGTCGACCAGCCCCTCCGCCAGGAAGGACGCGGCGACTTCCGCGCCTCCTTCCACCATGACGCTGGAGAGGCCGCGGCCGGCAAGATCCTCAAGCAGTTCCGGCAAGGCGATCCTGCCCTCGAACGAGTCCGTCGCAATGAAACCCGCACCCGCCGCCTCGAGCGCCGCACGCCGGCCCGCGTCGGGGTGCTGGCCGCAGGCGAGCAGGAGCGGAACGGCGCGCGCGGTCTGCGCCAGGCGGGAGGTCACCGGCAGCCGCAGCGCCTGGTCGAGCGCGATGCGAACCGGCGAACGTGCTTCCAACCCAGGCAACCGCACCGTCAGGAGCGGATCGTCGGCCAGTGCCGTGCCGATGCCGACCAGGATCGCATCGCTCTCGGCGCGAAGCAGGTGCACCTGCCGGCGCGCGATCTCCCCGGTGATCGCAACCTGGCCGGCGCCCCGGCGACCGATCTTGCCGTCGGCCGAAACCGCAAGCTTCAGAGTCACTTCCGCCCGCTTTCTCGACGACCGAGTCAGATAGGCAGACATCGCATCGGCGGCTTCGTTCGCCAGAACATTCTCGACGACCTCGATGCCAGCGGCGCGGAGGATCGCGTAGCCGCGTCCCGAGACTCGCGGATCGGGGTCACTGGCCCCGCCGACGACCCGCGAGACGCCCGCCGCCACCAGGGCATCCGCACAGGGCGGCGTGCGGCCGTGATGGGCGCAGGGCTCCAGCGTCACATAGGCCGTCGCGCCGCGCGCCAGCGCTCCCGCCTCCGCAAGCGCCTCGGTCTCCGCGTGCGGGCGGCCGCCAAGGGCGGTGACGCCGCGTCCGATGATCACTGGGCCATGCCCGTCCTCGCGGACGATCAGCGTGCCCACCGAGGGATTGGTCGCGGTCAGGCCCATATGCTTGCGCGACAGCCGGATCGCCGCCGCCATGTAGCGGCGGTCGGCCGCCTCCCCGCCGGAGCCCTGGCCGGCCATCGGCTAACGCGGGTCCTCTTCGCCCCGCAACTCGCCCAGCACGTCGTGGAAATCCTTGGGTTCGCGGAAATTGCGATAGACGGACGCAAACCGCACATAGGCCACGTCGTCCAGCGACTTCAGCGCTTCCATCACGAGCCGGCCGACCTCGGCTGATGCAACCTCGGTCTCGCCCGAGCTTTCGAGCTGCCGGACTATGCCGGTCACGGCGCGTTCGATGCGCTCCGGATCGACGTTGCGCTTGCGGCAAGCGATCTCGATGGAGCGCGCCAGCTTGTCCCGGTCGAACGGCACCTTGCGCCCCGACTTCTTGACGACCACGAGGTCGCGCAGCTGCACGCGCTCGAACGTGGTGAAGCGGCCGCCGCACACCGGACAGACCCGGCGCCTGCGGATAGCCGCGCCGTCCTCGGCCGGACGGGAATCCTTCACCTGGGTGTCTTCTGACTGGCAGTAGGGACAGCGCATGAAGGTGACTCAGATGGTTGGAGGCGCAATCAGGATGACGGTCGGAAAATAGGTGCGATACCGGCTCGGGTCGCGGGTTAGGAGTGGGATTTCAAGAACGGCAGCCTGCGCGCCAATGAAAAAGTCTGGCAGTACGCCGGTCCTTACACCATCGAGCGCGCGGTAGCGCGCAAAAGCCTTTCCCGCAAGAAACAAACTGGGCGGCGCAAGCGGCAGACGTTCCAAACCACTGCCTCGGACGAACTCGTCAACCAGTTCGATGGTCGAGAAGCGTACCGACAACTCCGCGTAAATAACGTCATTGATGAAGACGGGTCCAGCGGTCGCCGCTCTCCCAAGGGCGAGCTTTGACCAGTCAACCCATACAGGATCGGCGGTTATGAGATCAAACAGGACATTGGTGTCGACGAGCGTCAATCTTCACCACGCAGCATCGCCATGAGTTCGTCGGTCGTCAGCCCCGGTCCGGCAAAGCCCACATATTTCGCGAAGCGATTGGGCGCAGGCTTCAGCTGGCCATCAGCTCGCTTGAGCACGATCTCGCCATTTGCTTCGAACTTGAAATCGACCTTGCTGCCGGGCCGGATGCCAAGCCGCTCACGGACATCCTTGGGAATCGTCACCTGCCCTTTGCTCGTGACGGTGGTACTCATAGAGCCTCCGGTAATACCCACTCAATCGAAGGTATTACCAAGAGCGTAGGAAAGCAAGAAACCAAGCTTTCTTCACAAGGAACAAGGCGCGGGCAACTCAGCCCATATAGGAATAGAGCGGGAACCGGTCCGTCAGCGCCACGACCTTCTGCTTCACCGCCGCCTCGACCGCCGCGTTGCCCTCGTCCGAATTGGCGACCTTCAGGCCGTCCAGAACCTCGGCGATCAGCTTGCCGATCTCCCGGAACTCGGCCTGGCCGAAGCCGCGCGTCGTTCCGGCCGGCGTGCCGAGCCGCACGCCCGAGGTCACGAACGGCTTCTCCGGGTCGAACGGGATGCCGTTCTTGTTGCAGGTGATGTTGGCGCGGCCGAGCGCGGCTTCGGCGCGCTTGCCAGTGGCGTTCTTGGGCCTGAGATCCACCAGCATCAGATGGTTGTCCGTGCCGCCCGAGACGATGTCGAGCCCGGTCTCCTTCAGGCTCGATGCCAGCGCCTTGGCGTTCGCCACGATGTCAGCGGCATAGGTCCTGAATTCGGGCCTCAGCGCCTCACCGAACGCAACAGCCTTGGCGGCGATGACGTGCATGAGCGGTCCGCCCTGCAGGCCGGGGAATACCGCCGAGTTCATTTTCTTGGCGATATCCTCGTCATTGGTCAGGATCATGCCGCCGCGCGGGCCGCGCAGCGATTTGTGCGTGGTGGTGGTGACTACGTGGGCATGCGGCAGCGGCGACGGGTGCTGGCCGCCAGCGACGAGGCCGGCGATATGGGCCATGTCGACCATCAGATAGGCACCGACCGAGTCCGCGATCTCGCGGAACCGCTTCCAGTCCCAGACGCGCGAATAGGCGGTGCCGCCGGCGATGATGAGCTTCGGCTTGCTCTCCTTCGCGACCCGCTCCACCTCGTCGAGGTCGAGCAGATGGTCGTCGCGGCGCACGCCGTAGGACACGACCTTGAACCACTTGCCGCTCATGTTGACCGGCGATCCGTGCGTCAGGTGGCCGCCCGAATTCAGGTCGAGCCCCATGAACGTGTCGCCGGGCTGGAGAAGCGCCAGGAACACCGCCTGGTTCATCTGGCTGCCGGAGTTGGGCTGGACGTTGGCGAAGTTGCAGCCGAACAGCTTCTTGGCGCGCTCGATCGCCAGTTCCTCGGCGATGTCCACGAATTGGCAGCCGCCGTAGTAGCGCTTGCCGGGATAGCCCTCGGCATATTTGTTGGTGAGGATCGACCCCTGCGCCTCCAGCACCGCGCGCGAGACGATGTTCTCCGACGCGATTAGCTCGATCTCGTGGCGCTGCCGGCCGAGTTCCTTGCCGATGACGTCGAAGATCTCCGGATCGCTGTCGGCGAGGGTTCGCGTGAAGAACGCGTCCGAAGCGGCGGTCGCAGTTGCCATGGCGATAGTCCTTGCGGTGGGGAAGCGGTTGGCGCGGGCCATTAGCACAGGCCGTCAGGCTCTACCACGTTCGCGCCGCGAAATTTGCTGGCCGCTTTGCGGCAGCGCTCGAAGTCTCGATACCCGGACGAAAAGATGCTGTATTCGCCGTCAGTTCCAGACTCCGGGCGGCGCATGGCACCGAAGCAGATCTTCATCAGCCACACCAAGCAGGAAGCTGCGATCGCGCTTATCCTCAAGCGCTTCATCGACACGCAGTTCGCCGAGAACGTCGGCACATTCGTGAGCGCTACCGACATCGCGGGCGGCGTCCAGTGGCTGCGGGCCGTGGAGGCGGCACTGCGCGGCGCCGACCTTGTGATCGTCCTCTGCAGCCCGCGTTCAGTACGAAAGCCGTGGGTGCTGTTCGAAGCCGGAGGAGCGTGGGCGCGGGAACGGCCGCTGCTGCCGATCTGCCATTCCGGCTTGGCGGTATCCGACCTGATAAGCCCGCTGTCGTCGTTCCAGGCCATATCGCTAGACGCCGCCGACTTCGCCCCGCGCTTCTACCGATCGATCGGCGAGATGATCTCGATCCCGATGCCGCGCGCTGCCCATGAACTCGCCGCGCTCTCTGCGTCTGTGAAGGCAGAGGCGCAAGCCGTCGCCGCCCACCACAACGTGTTCGTGTCTGCCCCCATGTCGTCGCTCGCGAACTATGCGTCGTTCCGCAAGTCTCTCCAGCCCGCGCTGGATTCGCTGCGCCGGCACGACGCACTCGCCAACTACTACTTTTCCGGTGTCGGTTTCGCCAAGCCGAGCCAATTCGACGAGCAGACCGTGGGAATGCAGCGCGACTTCAATGCGCTGGCGAACAGCGACAGGTACATGCTCGTCCTGCCCGAGAAGATCGCCAGCGGGGTGCTCGTCGAGGCGGGCTTCGCGCTGGCGAAGGGCATCCCGTCCGTCCTCTTCGTGACCGATCCGGATCACCTGCCCTATGCGCTGCGGGAGATCGGACAGATATCGACGTCGACGCGCATCGTCCGCTTCAAGACGATCAAGGACATCGCGACGGTGATCGAGCGAAACGGGCCGGCATTGTGGCCGTACAATTGGGGCAAGGCCTATGAGTAGCAGCGTCGCCGCGATTCACGCCCACTTCGTCGCGCGCCGACTGACGCTCTCCACCGCGGAAAGCCTCACGGGCGGCAATATCCAGGCAGCGATCACGGCGCAGTCCGGGGCGTCCAGATTCTTTCTCGGAGGCGTCACCGCCTACACCATCCCCGTCAAGGCGAAGATACTCGGGATCGACAGGGCGATGGCGGAGGCATGCAATGCAGTCTCGGCCGAAGTGGCGGAGCAGATGGCGATGGGTGCCTGCAGGGTCTTCGGAAGCGACGTGGCGATCGCGACAACGGGCTATGCCGAGCCCGCTCCCGAAGCGGGAGTGGAGCAGCCTTTTGCCCATGTCGCGATCTGGCGCGAGGGGCGCGCGGCGCCGCTTGCCAGCGAGACCTTTCGCGGCGCGGGTCTCAGCCGCAGCGCCATGCAGCGCGAGACGACAGACGCCGCCGTCGACGCGCTAGCCGCCCTCATCCGCAAAGGCTCGATCTAGACGCGGCGCAACCGCCACGTCGCCCTTACAGCGACGAGGTGATCTGCAACTCGTCGACGCCGTCGCGGCCGTATATATCGTCGCGGAAATGCACCACGGCATCGCCGGTCGACCAGGCCGACACGTAGGTGAAGTAGACCGGCACCGGATTGGTCACCGGAACCGGCGTGTTCACGCCGCTCGCAATCGTCTGCTCGAACCGCTGGCGGTTCCAGCCCGCCGTGTCGCGCAGGATCCAGGTCACCAAGTCGCGCACGTTCTGGACGCGCACGCAGCCAGACGAGTCGAAGCGCAGCAGCTTGCCGAACAGGCTCTGCGTCGGGGTGTCGTGCATGTAGGTCGCATGCTCGTTCGGGAAGTTGATCTTCACCGAAGCCATGGCGTTGATCTTGCCGGGATCCTGGCGGAAACGGTACTTCACCGCCTCTTCCGTCGACCAGTCAACCGTCGCCGGATCGACTTCCGTCCCGTCCGGCGCGAGCAGCCGGATGTGGTTGTTGGTCAGGTACATCGGATCCTTGCGCATCAGCGGGATGATGTCCTTGCGGACGATCGATTCCGGCGCGTTCCAGTACGGATTGACGATGATCTCGTTGATCTTGGAGTTCAGGATCGGGGTCTGGCGGTCGATCTTGCCGACGATGGCCGTGTGGCGCGACACGACGCGGTTGCCCTCGACGGCCTCGATCTGCGCCGCCGGAATGTTGACCATGACGAACCGGTCGCCGAGATAGCCCGACATCGAACGCAGGCGGACCAGGTTGGTCTCCAGCTGGCCGAGGCGCACCGGCGCAGACACGTTTATCGCCTTGAAGCTGTACTCGCCCATGATGCCATCGGCCGGAAGACCGTGGCGCGCCTGGAAGCGCTTCACGGCGGCGTCGACATAGGTGTCGAACGCCTCGCTGATGCCGGCCTGGGTCGAGAGGTCGCCGGATACCATCAGGCGCTTGCGAAGCGGCACCACGTCGGCGTCGACATTGCCCAGCCGGAGCTTCTTGTTGGCCGGCACGGGAGCCCAGCCGCCGCGAGACACGATGCCGGAATAGGTGCCGATGGCCTGTTCGATGTAGGAAACCGTCTGCGGACTGAAGATCGGCAGCGTCGACGCCACCTTGCCGCCCTGGCTGGCGCGTGCGTCGAACTGGTCGCTCCAATTGCCGCGCATCTGAGATTTCAGGATGTCGCCGATGACGTCCTGCGCGCTGGCACTGCGGGAGACCATCGCCGCGGCGACGGCCGAGACACCGGTCAGGAAGGTTCGGCGGGATGTCTTCATCGGCATTCCAGACGTTTTCTGAGCTTCGTTTGGGCGGCTTCCGGCGGAACCTAGCGGGAGCGGTCTTAACAAACCGCCAACCATACCGTTCGTTCCACTGCCGGCAACCGCCGAGCGTCCCTCGAACGGCGCCACAAGGACGCGCGCTCTCATGCTTCGGGTAAGTCATCCGAATATGGCGGCAACGTGACCAAAGCCCGGCGCGGCCGGCCTGGCGCAACCGCAAACGCAAAACCGGCGCCAGGGTGGCGCCGGTTTGCAACAGTCTCCCGAGCCAGCCGCGCCGGCGGGTCGACTACATACGGTACGCGATCGAGTCGTTCCAGAAGCGATCGAGGCGCTGGAGTGCCCGGTTCATCTGGCGGAACTCCTCCGGCGACAGTCCGCCGACCTGCTCGATCGAGCCGATGTGGCGGTCGTAGAGGCGGGCCACCACCTCTGCGATGGCCTGGCCCTTCGGAGTCAGGCTCACCCGGACCGACCGGCGGTCGATGCGCGAGCGCTGGTGGTTGATGAAGCCCAGGTCCACCAGCTTCTTCAGATTGTACGAGACGTTGGAGCCGAGATAGTACCCGCGCGAACGCAGTTCGCCCGCCGTCAGTTCCGCGTTGCCGATGTTGAACAGCAGCAGCGCCTGGATCGCGTTGATGTCGCTGCGGGCGCTGCGGTCGAACTCGTCCTTGATGACGTCCAGCAGACGGCGATGGAGCCGCTCGACCAGCTGCAGGGATTCCAGGTAGAGCGAGCGGATCGCATCCTTGCGATCATCGCTCGCGGCAGCGGGCTTCGCCGCCTGACGCGGATTGATCATTGTCTTTGCCTCTCGTTTGTCGCCCGGTGATTGTTTTTTGTTCTCACCTTGGCGATCACCATACGGAGGACAGCTAAAATTCGACTTAAACGCCAGCCTTAACAGGGCCTTACGGCCGTCCGCCTGCAAGGATCGTTAAGGTCGGGTTAGCGGAAGGGACGCTTTTCGAAATAAATCACGACCCGCAGGATCGCGTAGAGGAGCGCAACGGCCGCGTGGGCGCCCACGATCAGCCAGTTCTCGCCGAACAGATCGGGGAATCCGGCATACATGACGATCTCGATCGCCGCGCAGATGAACCACATCACCGGCCCCCAGGACGTCAGCATCCAGAGGCCGATGGAGGCTACGGGGAAGATGGCGGCGAGCGTGACGGCCGTGACCTGCCAGTGGACCGGCATCAGATCGAAGCGCCAGAGCGGGCCTTCGTAGACGCCGATCAGCCGGATCCAGTAGAGGACGCCGAAGGCCAGACAGTACACCGCCGCGACGCGCTGGAGCCAGAAGAACAGGACCTCCGCGAAGGACGGCACCAGCTGCCGCGACTGCAGTCCCCCTTCGGTCACGTCCAAAGCCCCCCGCCGCCCAGCGGCTCGAAATAGCGTTCGATGTCGGACGAGTCGACCGCCTCGATCGTTGCCGGACGCCAGCGCGGCGTGCCGTCCTTGTCAATGATGGCGGCGCGGATTCCCTCATAGAAATCGTGGCCGGCGAGCATGCGGTTCACGATCCGGAACTCAAGTTCGAGGCATTCGTCCAGCGACAGCATGGAGCCCGCCGAGAGCATCCGCGCGGTGACGTGGAGGCTGGTGGGGGAGCGGCTGCGCAGCGCCGCGAGCGCCGTGCGGGCAAGCTCGTCCGCAGCAGAGGCCTGTTCCAGCCCGGCGACCAGCGCGCCGACGTCGTCGACCGCGAAATGATGCTGGATCGAGTGGAGCGCTGCTTCGTCGGTCTCCGCCGGCGCAGGGCTGCTCGCCGCCTTCAGCACGGAGGCCACGTCACCGGTCTCGGCGACGCCGTCCAGCACTGCCGGCAGGCCGGCCGCGTCGATGCAATGCGTGGCAAGCCCGGCCCAGCAGGCATCCCCGCGCCTGATGCGAGTGCCGGTCAGGCCGAGATAGGCACCGAAGCTGCCCTTCAGCCGGGACAGCAGGTAGCTGGCACCGACATCGGGGAAGAAACCAATGCCGACCTCCGGCATGGCGAAGACCGCGTTCTCGGTCATCACGCGATGCGACCCGTGGAACGAGATGCCGACGCCGCCACCCATCACGATGCCGTCCACCAGCGCGACATAGGGCTTGGGGAAGTTGGCGATCTGGAGGTTCAGGCGGTACTCGTCGGCGAAGAAGTCGACCGGGGGGCGCCCTGCCCTCCCCGCCTCGTAGATCCGCACAATGTCGCCGCCGGCCGAGAACGCACGCCCCTCGGCGCGGACCACCACGGCGCTCACCGCATCGTCGCCGGCCCAGGCATCCAGGGCCCGCGCGAGCGCCTTTACCATCGAATGGGTCACTGCGTTGAGCGCCGCCGGCCGGGCGAGCGTGACAAGGCCGATCCGTCCGCGCAGCTCGAAACGGATCTCCCCGCCGCCACCGAAATCCTCGGCGAAATCCATGCGTGAACCTGTCCTCCCGGCGGCAGTGCTAGGCGTGGGCCAGGAGAGCGTCAATGGCAAGCGGCATGCTAGATGTGGGCGGCGTTGACCCACAGATGCACCAACACGCTCGCCGCATAGCCGAGGCCGATGGCCCAGGCCCAGCGGAGGTGGTTCATGAAGGTGTAGTGGTTGCGCACGAGCCCCATCAGCACGACGCCCGCGGCCGAGCCGATGGACACCAGGCTGCCGCCGACGCCCGTGCTGAGCGTGATCAGCATCCATTGCCCGCTGGACATTTCGGGGTTCATCGTCAGCACTGCGAACATCAGCGGGATGTTGTCGAAGGCCGCTCCGAGAACGCCGATCGCGATGTTCGCATAGGTCGGCCCGAGGTCGAGATAGAGGAAGTTCGACACCACCTCGAGGTAGCCGACGACGCCGAGGCCGCCCACGGCGAAGATGATGCCGAAGAAGAACAGCAGCGTGTCCCATTCGACATGCCGCATCTGTCGGAGCGAATCGAACGCCAGTTCCTCGTCGTTGCGACGCGTGCCGAGCCGCTGCAGCAGGTAGCTGTACATCTGCAGGTAGCCGAGGCCGAGCATCATGCCGAGCGCGGGCGGCAGGTGGAACAGGCTCTTGAACGCCACCGCCGTCGCCAGCGTGGCGCCGAAGAGCGCGATGACCACCCCGCCGCCATGCTTCATCTTGCGGATGTATCCGTCGGACGCGGGCGCCCCGGTCGGCACGCTGAAATGCATGAAGGCCGCGGGGATGAGGAAATTGACCAGCGAGGGCAGGAAGAGGTTGAAGAACTCCAGGAACTGCAGCTTTCCCTTCTGCCAGACCATCAGCGAGGTGATGTCGCCGAACGGGGAGAACACTCCACCGGCGTTGGCGGCGACAACGATGATGATGCAGCCCAGCACAATGAACTGGTAATTGCCGACGCCGACCGCGACCACCACCGCGCCCATGACCAGCGCGGTCGTGAGGTTGTCGATGATCGGGCCGAACACGAAGGCCAGTCCGCCGACCAGCCAGAACAGCTGGCGGTAGGAGAGGTTCAGGCTGACGAGGCGCGTCCGCAGCGCCTCGAAGGCCCGCCGCTCCTGCATCGTGTTCACATAGGTGATGGCAACGACCAGGAAGAGCATGAGCTCGCCATAGTCCAGGATCACGTGCTTCGCGGCCGCTTCAAGCGCGGCGCTCTGGCCGTTGGCCGCGTAGGTGATCCCCAGCAGCGCCCAGATCAGCCCGGCCGCCAGCATCACCGGCTTGGACTTGCGCATGTGGATGGCCTTTTCGACCGCCACGAGACCGTAGGCGACGAAGAAGATCATCAGCGCGAAATAGCCGACGGGGTGTCGCGTCAGGTCAAGGAGCGGTGCGAGCTCCTGCCCATGGGCAAGCGTCGTCAGAGAGGGGAGGATCAGGATCGCAGTCAGGAGGGGCGGCCAACCGGTCCCGCGACGCATCCTCCCTCCCTGGCAGTTGTCGCTGATTGTTGGAATCGATCATCCGTGGACAGTTGCCGGATGTAGAGCCCCGCCCCGTTGCCCCAGGCGCGATTCCGGTCGGTCCAGACGCTTTCGCCGTCATCCTGGCCGTGGAAGAATGCCCGGATGATGCCTGTCGCCCTCCCACACCGCTCCGTATCGGCGTGGATCATGCTCCTTCTGGCGATGGCCGGCGCGCCGGCACGAGCCGTCGACCTCGAATCGCTCTACCAATCGCAGGCGATCGTCACCGGACAGGGCGAGGCCAACCGTCAGTTGGGCTTCGAGATCTGCTTCCGGCAGGTGCTGGTCCGCGTCTCCGGCGACCAGCGCGTGCCGGACGAGCCTGCCATCGCCACGCTCGTCCCGAGCGCCGGCGACTATGTGGTCTCGTTCCGCTACCGCGACCGGCTCGAGGGCGTCCCGATCCACGACGAGCAGGGTACCTACGATCGGCCGCACGACCTCTACTGCCAGTTCGACCCGGCTCAGATCGACCCTCTCCTGGCTTCGGTCGGACGCAGGCCCTGGTTGGAGCAGCGTCCGCCGGTCTTGGTCCTTCTCGCGGTGCGGCGCGGCGAGAAGGCGTTCGCGCTCGCCAGCGACGGCGAGGACGGGCCTTTCATGGCGGAATCGCTCGCCGCCGCGGCCGAGCCGCTGGCGATTGAGGCGATGCTTCCCGATACCGGCATGCTGGAGGCGGCCGGAATTGATGCGACGACCATTCCTGATGCGGCCCTGTCCGCGACGGCATCGGTGGCGGCCACGGTTCCTGGCGCCGTGCCGCTGGTGGGCACGCTCGAATGGAGCGACGGGGAACTGGGCTGGATATCCACCTGGCGGATGGCGCACGATGGCACCGAACATCGCTGGGAGGTGCGCGGCGTAAGCTTCGACGACGCCTTCCGCGCCGCGATGCGGGGGGCGGCGCAGATCCTGTCCGGCAACGCCGCCCGCTAGGGCATTGTGCGGCAC
This sequence comes from Rhizobiaceae bacterium, assembly GCA_019635755.1. Taxonomy (GTDB): domain Bacteria; phylum Pseudomonadota; class Alphaproteobacteria; order Rhizobiales; family Rhizobiaceae; genus OAS926. The sequence goes on from JAHBYW010000001.1 coordinate 42,056, forward strand.
GTTGAGATCACCTTGCGCCGCACAAATGCAGCCAAATCAATGAGATGAACCCTTATCCCGAAAACCGCTGCGCACGTTTCGGGATCATGGTCCGGCCGCCGCGCTATGCGCCGCATTGGTCGCGCCGCGGCGGCATGGTAGAGGCTTGGCGCGACAGGACGGAAGGCACGGGCATGGACCAACACACTCCCACCCGGGCGGCCGGTGGCCGGACGGTCGACGAGATCACCGAGGGGCGACGCCTGCGGCGGATGCGCAAGGCCGACTGGTCCCGGCGCCTGGTGCGCGAGACGCAGGTGACGGTCGACGACCTGATCTGGCCGATCTTCCTGACCGAAGGCCAGGACGTGCGCGAACCCATCGCGGCGATGCCGGGCGTCTTCCGGCTCTCCGTCGATGTCGCGGTCCAGGAAGCCGAGCGCGCGCGGCGCCTCGGGATTCCGGCGCTGGCGACCTTCCCCAATGTCGACCTCCGGCTGAAGGACGTCACCGGGTCGGAAATCCTCAACCCCGACAATCTGATCAACCGCGCGACGCGCGCCATCAAGGCCGCCGTGCCCGATATCGGCATCATCACCGACGCGGCGCTCGATCCGTTCACCGACCACGGCCACGACGGCATCCTGCGCGGCGGCGTCATCGTCAACGACGAGACCGTTGACCAGGTCGCCGCTGCCGCCGTCCTGCAGGCGGCGGCGGGGGCCGACATCATCGCGCCGTCGGACATGATGGACGGCCGCATCGGCGCGATCCGCGACGCGCTGGACGCGAACGGCTTCCAGGACGTTGCGATCATGTCCTATGCGACCAAGTTCGCTTCGGCCTTCTACGGCCCCTATCGGGAAGCGATCGGCACCGCCGGCCTCCTGAAGGGGGACAAGAAGACGTACTATCTCGACCCGGCGAACGGCGACGAGGCGATGCGCGAGATCGAGCAGGACCTGGCCGAGGGCGCGGACATGATCATGGTCAAGCCCGGCCTGCCCTATCTCGACGTCATCCGGCGCGCCAAGGACGAATTCTCCGTTCCCACCTTCGCCTACCAGGTGTCCGGCGAGTATTCGATGATCAAGGCGTCGGCCGCCAACGGCTGGATCGACGGCGAACGGGCGATGATGGAAAGCCTGCTGGCGTTCAAGCGCGCCGGATGCGACGGCGTCCTGACCTATTTCGCGCCCGAAGTCGCGGCACTGCTGAAGGGGTGATGACGGGCCGCCTTCTCGTCGCCGCCGGCGGGCTCAGCGGAGCCGCCGGCGTGGCGCTCTCCGCGATGGCCGCGCATGCGGGCGGCGCCAACACGACCACAGCGGCGACGTTCCTCCTGTTTCATGCACCGGCGCTCCTCGTGCTGGGCCTCGCCGATGCAGGTCGCGTCGCCCGCATTGGCGGCGCGGTGCTGGCGGTCGGCCTCGTGCTTTTCGCCGGAGACCTCCTCGCCCGCGACCTCGCGGGCGACCGGCTGTTCCCCTATTCGGCGCCCGCGGGAGGACTGCTGCTGATCGCCGGCTGGCTGGCGGTCGGAGCGTCCGCCCTGTTCCCGCGTGGCCTGGACTAGCGCCCGGCGTCAGGCAGTCGAGTCAGCCGCTGCAGCGGATGGAAGCGGGGCCGCACGGGCGCTTCGAACCGCTCCTCGAATTCGCGCTTGCGCTGCTGCGGAATGCCCCAGTGGTCGCGGTTGATCTCATCGAACAGAAACTTAACGGGGTGCATGGCAACCTCCTTGAACCGATCCAATCTGCGCGCAGAACTGCGGTTGGATCGGTTCAAGTATGGAGCTCTCCGACGTGATGTCAAGCGAAATGTTGAACCGATCCAAAACAAATGCTATCTCTGCACTGGGATGGTGACGCGAATGCCCGCGCGAGTACGCAAGGTGAAGCTGGATGACGTGGCGAAGGCGGCCGGCGTCTCCCGCGGGACGGCATCCAACGTCTTCAGTCGCCCCGAGATCGTCAGCCCGGAGTTGCGCGAACGCGTGCTGGGCACCGCACGCAGCCTTGGCTATGCGGGGCCAGACCCGCGCGGCCGCATGCTGCGGGCGGGCAAGGTCAACGCCATCGGCGTCGCCGGCCCCTGGCCCCTCTCCTACTTCTTCGACGATCCGTTCGCCCGCCTGGTCATGGAAGGCATCGGCGAGGTCTGCGACGAGGCCGGCGCGGGCATCTCGCTGATCTCCGCGCTGGACGAGCGCCAGGTGTCGTGGAGCATCCAGAGCGCGCTGGTCGACGGATTCGTGCTGTTCTGCATGGACGGAGGATCGCGGCTGGTCGACCTCACGCGAGAGCGGAACCTGCCCTTCGTCGCCCTCGACTTCGAGGCGAGCGAGCAAGGCATCTCGCGGATCTGGGTGGACGATGCTGCCGGGGCGCGGCTTGCGGCGCAACATCTGATCGACCTCGGTCACCGCGACTTCGCCGTCCTTGCGCTGCCCGGCGAAGACCTTGCGACCGGCCGGGTCACGGCGGACTGGGTAAGCGCGTCGAAATACCCCGGGCCGCGCGACCGCATCCGCGGCTATTTCGACATCCTCGCGGCACATGGCATCGACGTCGACCGCGTGCCGATCTACGAGACGGACAATGACGAGCAAACGACCCGCGCGGGCATGGAGGCGCTCTTCTCCCAGCACCGACCCAGCGCGATCCTCGCCATGTCGGACCGCATGGCGATCGTGGCGATCGGGTGGCTGGCCGAGCGCGGCATCGACGTGCCCGGACAGGTCTCGGTGATCGGCTTCGATGGCGTGCCGGAAGGCGCCCACTCTCGGCCGCCCCTGACCACGGTCGCGCAGCCCACTGTCGAGAAGGGGCGGCTGGCCGCGCAACTGATCCTCGATCCGCGCAGGGAGACGCGGCAGATCGAGCTGCCGCTCTCGCTCGTCCCGCGCGGCTCCACCGCCGCGCCCAAGATCTGACACGGCTTCACACAACTTTACATTGGCCCGGAACGTCCTAAACGAAGCGCATCTATCCCTGGCAGGGTCAGGACACCGAACCCCGCCAAAGGAGCAGACCATGAACCCCGACAATCCCGAGAACATCGGCCATCCGGAAGCCGCCCCGACCCCACCCCCGGCACCGGCCGCTCGCGCCGGATGGGCGCGCTATGCAACCATCGGCGCGATCGCCATCGCCGCGATCGGCGGCATCGGCCTCGCGACGGCAATGAGCGATGGCTTCGGCCGCGGCGGTCCCGGCATGTTCGGCCCCGGCATGCACCACGGCATGGACTTTTCCGGGCGCCACGGCATGGGCTTCGGCGAGCGGCGCCTCGACCGCGTGCTGGACGAGATCGACGCCACGCCGGAGCAGGCCGAGAAGATCAAGGCGATCATCGACGCCGCCCGCGACGACCTCTCCCCGGTCGCCGAGGAGTTCCGCGATACGCGCGAGGAGGTGGCGAGCCTGCTCGGCGCCGCGACGATCGACCGCGCCGCGGCCGAGACGCTACGCGCGGCGCGCATCGCCAAGGTTGACGAAGCATCGCGCCGGCTGACGTCGGCGGTGCTCGATGCCGTCGAGGTGCTAACGCCCGAGCAGCGCGCGACACTGATCGAGCATTTCAAGGACCGCGGGCGCGGCCGCTGGTAGGACAGGACGGGCAGGCATGGCGGAAAAGGTGCTGATCGTCGACGACGACACACGGCTGTCCGCCATGCTCGCAGACTATTTGTCGGGCAGCGGCTACAAGGTCAGCACCGCCGCCAACGCGACGGCCGGCCTGGCGGAACTCGCCAGGCAGGCGCCGGACGCGGTCATCCTCGACGTGATGCTGCCCGACATCGACGGCTTCGAGACCTGCAGGCGCATCCGCGCCACCTCGGACGTTCCCGTCCTGATGCTCACCGCGCGCGGCGAGGACACCGACCGCATCGTCGGCCTCGAGCTCGGGGCCGACGACTACCTTCCCAAGCCCTTCAATCCGCGCGAACTGCTGGCGCGCCTGAAGGCCGTTCTGCGGCGGCGGGGCACCCCGCGCGGCCGCGTGATGCGCTTCGGCCGGCTGGAGATCGATCCCGGCTCGCGCACCGTGCGCATCGACGGCATCGCGCGCGAACTGACCAGCTACCAATTCGACCTGCTGGTCGCGCTGGCCGAGAATGCCGGCCGCACCCTGTCGCGCGACAGCCTGCTCGACCTGGCGCGCGGCACCGAGCTCGAGGCGTTCGACCGCTCGATCGACGTCCACATCTCCCGGATCCGCGCCGCCATCGAAGACAATCCGAAGCGGCCACGGCGTATCGTCACGGTGCGGGGGGTGGGGTATGTATTCGCCCGATACCAGGACGACGGGCGCTGAAAGGCATGCGCAGCCGGCTTTTCTTCAAGATCTACGCGACGCTGCTGGCCAGCCTGGCCGGCGTGGCGCTGGCGAGCGCGATCTTCGTGCGTCTGGCCGACGACCGCCGAGAGACAGGCTGGAGCGGCCGGCGCGATCACTTCCTGGCCGAGATGCTGCCGGCCGGCGCCAGCCAGGCCGAGCTTGAGGAGACGGTGCAGCGGCTTGGCCGCGCGCTGAACGCCGACATCGCGGTCTATGCGCCGGACGGCCGGCTGCTCGCTTCGGCGGGCCGCGGCGCATCGTTCCCGCCGGATGCGGGCCGCGGCCATGACGGCCGGCGGGGCCAGTTCGTCACGCGGCTTGCCGACGGACGCTCTGTCACGGCGCAGGTCGACCCGCCGCTCGGTCCGGACCGCGGCGGTCCGATCGCCTACCTCCTGATGATCGCGGCCGTCATCGGCGTGGCTGCCTATCCCGTGGTCCGCCACCTGACCGGCCGGCTCGAACGGCTTCGCCAGGCCGTCGAGACCTGGGGAAGCGGCAAGCTGCAGGCCCGGGCCGAAGTAAAAGGCACCGACGAGGTCGCGACGGTCGCCAAGAGCTTCAACCAGGCGGCCGACCGGATCGAGCGCCTCGTCGCCGCGCACCGCACCCTGCTCGCCAATGCCAGCCACGAACTGCGTTCGCCGGTCGCGCGGCTGCGCATGGCCATCGACCTGCACGAGAAGCAGGGTGACGAGGGAAGCCGGCAGGAGATGATCAAGAACCTCACCGAGATCGACCAGTTGGTGGAGGAGATCCTTCTGGCCAGCCGGCTGGATCACGTCGGCACGGCGGAGCGCGAGACGATCGACCTGCTCGCCGTCGCGGCGGAGGAAGCGGCGCGCAGCGACATCGCCGTCACCGGCCAGCCGGCGATGGTGCTCGCCGATCCGCCGCTGATTACCCGGCTGGTGCGCAACCTCGTCCAGAACGCCGTCCGCCACGGCGCCCCGCCGGTCGAGATCGTGGTGAAGCCGGCGGGCGCGATGGCGGAGCTTCGCGTGCGCGATCACGGGCCGGGGATCGCCGCCGCCGAGCGGGAGAAGGTGTTCGAGCCCTTCTACAGGCCGCCCGGCAGCAGCGAGACCTCGGGCGGCTGGGGGCTTGGCCTGGCGCTCGTCCGCCAGATTGCCGCGCGTCACGGCGGCTGGGCCGAGATCGAGACGCCGCCCGGCGGCGGCGCCTGCTTCGTCGTCACGCTGCCGGCGGAGCGGCCGGCGTGAGGCGAACGCCTCAGACGTATTTCCGCCAGTCGTGCTCTTCCCTGAACCCCAGAACCTCACGGGCCTTGCGGTTGGACAGCGGCGCTTCGCGCTCGCCGAGCGGCCGCGCGAGCGGCGTGTTCGGCGCCCATGTCTTCAGGAACGCCTCGGTCGGCTCGTTCGCGGTGATCGTGTCGTTCACGGCATTGAAGACCTGAAAACCCAGCCCGTCCCTCAGCAGGCACAGATGCACGATCTGGCCGAGGTCGCGCGCGTCGATGTAGCTCCAGGCGTTGCGCTTGCGCGAGGGTGGATCGGCGAGGAAGCCGGGGAAGCGGTCGTATTCGTGCGGCTCGATGACGTTGCCGATGCGGAGCGCATAGATGTCCGCGCCGGTGCGCATGGCGAAGGCGCGCGCCGTCTTCTCGTTCACCAGCTTCGACAGGCCGTAGGAATCCATCGGGTCGATGTCGTAGTCCTCCTCCAACGGGAAGGAGTGGTAGTCCTTGTCGCCTTCGGCGAAGCAGACGCCGTAGGTCGTCTCGCTGGACGCGATGATGACCTTGCGGATGCCGAGCTTCACCGCCGCCTCGATGATGTTGTAGGTCGACACGACATTGGCGGAGAAGGTGGTGTTGTCCGGCGCCATCAGCACACGCGGGATCGCCGCGAAATGCACCACGGCGTCGACCTTGGCCGGCCCCTTCCCCGTCTCGTAGCCGTCGAACCAGAAATGCATGGACAGCGCGTTGAACACCTGGCCGCTGTCGGTCACGTCGGTGATCAGCGTGTTCACGCCCGGACAGTCGAGGGGCTTCAGGTCGAGGTTCAGGATCTCGTGGCCCTTGGCCTTCAGCCACGGGACGACATGTTTGCCGGCCTTGCCGGACCCGCCGGTGAACACGATGCGCACGATGAAACCTCCGCGATGGATCGGCGGAGTATTAGTCGGACAAATCGGAGCCGTCGAGGCGGCCGCGCTACAGCGCCCGTCCCATGCGGTTCCAGGCGTCGAGCCCGGCGATCTTGTAGGCTTCCGCCAGCGTCGGATAGTTGAACGTGTTGTCGACGAAGAAGTCGACCGTGCCCTTGAGGTTGATCACCGCCTGGCCGATGTGGATCAGCTCGGTCGCGCCCTCGCCGACGATGTGGGCACCCAGCAGGCGGCGGCTCTCGATCGAGAAGATCAGCTTCAGGAAGCCGGAATGCACGCCCATGATGTGGCCGCGCGAGGTCTCGCGGAACCGGGCGATGCCGCACTCATAGGTCATGCCGCTCTCGCGCACCTGCTCCTCGGACATGCCGACAGTCGAGATTTCCGGCACCGCATAGATGCCGTACGGAAAGGTCTCGGGGGGCGGCGGAAGCGGCACGCCGAAGGCATGGCACGCGGCGACGCGGCCCTGCTCCATCGAGGTCGACGCCAGGCTCGGAAAGCCGATCACGTCGCCCGCGGCATAGATGTTGGGCACGTTGGTCTGGAATGTCTTGGGATCGACCTTGATGCGGCCGCGCGCGTCAGCATCGATGCCGACGACGTCGAGCCCGAGCGTGGCGACATTGCCGGTCCGCCCCGCGGCGTAGAGCACGATCTCGGAGCGGATCGTGCGCCCGTCCGCCAGCGATACCTCGGCGCTGTCCGGTTTCGACAACACCTCCTTCAGCGGGCTGCCCAGGCGGATCGTCATGCCGCGGTCGCGCATCTCGTGGATGAAGTCGTCGACAAGTTCGCGGTCGACGAAGTCGAGGATCGTGTTGCGCGGCTCGACCAGGGTCACCGGCACGTCGAGCGCCGAGAATATCGTCGCGTATTCGACGCCGATGACACCGCCGCCGATCACCGTCAGCGTCCGCGGCAGCCGTTCCAGCTCCAGCATCTCGTCGCTGTCGAAGATGCGCTTGCGGTCGAACGGCACGGAATCGGGACGGTGCGGGCGCGTGCCCACCGCGATCAGCGCATTTGTGAAGCCCACTTCGCTCGTTTCGCCGGTGTCGGTGGTCAGCCGGACCTTGTTGGCGTCGACGAAGCGGGCAGCGGCGCGGGCATGGCGGACCGCGTTGCGCATGAACTGATGCTGCAGCACCTCGACCTCGTGGTCGAGCGTCTTGTGCAGCCGCTGGATCAGATCCCCGACGGAGATGTCCTGCTTGACGCGGTAGCCGCGCCCGTAGAACCCGCGCTCCCGGAACCCCGACAGGTTCAGCACCGTCTCGCGCAGCGTTTTCGACGGGATCGTGCCGGTGTGGACGGAAACGCCCCCCAGCCGCCGGCCCTTGTCGACGACAAGCACCGACCTGCCGAGCTTGGCCGACTGGACGGCGGCGCGCCGGCCCGAGGGGCCGCTGCCGATCACCAGCATGTCGTAGTGGTCCATCACCCGTCCCCGCACGGACTCGCCCTACCGCAGTGCAGCAGAGTGCGTCAGGTTCCCGCCGGACTCAACAGACCGCAGTCAAGACGCCACAGATTCCTCGTCGCCGGAGACGCTGCCGCTCTTGCGGCCGCCAGCCATGCGGACATCATTGAAACCCAAGGCCGCGGATACCATTTGGTGGCAGGCGCTTCGGCGCGATGCGAGGTGAAGGCATGACGATTGCGGACGGACAGGTCGCTTCCACGCGGTTCGACGACGACCGACTCTATGACGGCGTGCGGACGAAGCGTGTCGTCGCCTTCCTGATCGACTACCTGCTGGTCGGGCTGATGATGATCCCGTTCGGCATCGCGGTGCTGCTGCTCGGCCTGCTGACGTTCGGCCTCGGCTGGATGCTGTTCGCGGTCCTCTTCCCCGCCGTTGCCCTGACCTATGTCTGGACGACGCTCGGCGGGCCCAACCAGGCGACCGTCGGCATGCGGGTGATGGGCGTTCGGCTGGAACGGCTCGACGGCCGACCCGTCGACGGCATGCTGGCGCTGATCCACACGGTCCTGTTCTGGGCCGGCAATACCGTGCTCTCTCCGCTCATCCTGCTGGCGACGCTCATCCTCGATCGCAAGCGCACCCTGCACGACCTGCTGCTCGGGACCGTGGTCGTCCGCGACGGCCGCTGAGGCGGCCGCGCCGCCGGCGGCGGGTACTTCACCTTGGCTTGATCCGCGATTATGCAGTTGAAATTTTCGTGGCTGGGCCCAAGGTAGGGGGATTCGTGGTGACGCGCCGCATGCTGAAATGACCCATCACCCCACACAGTCGCCGCAGTTCTTCCTGACAGCGCCCTCTCCCTGCCCCTATGTCGAGGGGCAGTTCGAACGCAAGGTCTTCACCCATCTGGTCGGCGACAAGGCGCCGGAGCTCAACGACCTCCTGACCCAGGGCGGTTTCCGCCGGTCGCAGAACATCGCCTACCGCCCGGCCTGCGAAAGCTGCCGTTCCTGCGTTTCGGTCCGCATCCTGGCGGACGCGTTCAAGCCGACTGACAGCATGAAGCGGGTGATCAAGCGCAATGCCGACCTGATCGGCGCGCAGCACGACGCCGAACCCTCGACCGAGCAGTATTCCCTCTTCCGAACCTATCTCGACGCGCGCCATCGCCGGGGCGGCATGTCCGACATGACGGTGCTCGACTACGCGATGATGGTCGAGGACACGCATGTCGATACCAAGATCATCGAATACCGCCGGCGCGGCCCCGACAGCTTCATCACCGGGCGGGGCCAGGGCGAGCTGATCGCCGTGTCCCTGTCCGACAAGATGGCGGACGGCCTGTCGATGGTCTATTCCTACTACGACCCGCGGCACGAGGATCGCTCCCTCGGCACCTTCATGATCCTCGACCACATTGCCAGGGCGCGCGCCGCCGGCCTGCCCCACGTCTATCTCGGCTACTGGGTCAACGGCTCGCGGAAGATGAACTATAAAATCCGCTTCCAGCCGCAGGAACATCTCGGCCCGAGGGGCTGGGAGCGTTTCCAGGGCTGACCCGCGGGCACCCGCCGGCGACACCTCGGAGCGGCGCCCTCACCTTGTCATCCAGCGATTCGCAGCACGCCAAGGGCCTCCTGGTCACGGCCTTCGGCGGCCTGGTCCTGACCTTCGACATTCCGCTCATCCGCCTGGCGCAGGGCGAGACATGGTCGGTCATGCTGGTGCGCAGCGGAGCGACGTTCCTCGCCGCTGTCGTCATCTGGGCGATCTGGCGTTCCTTCAGCAGGAACGCGCCGTCGCTCGCACCCGGCTGGACCGGCGTGGCCGTGGCGCTGCTCTACGGCGTCACGTCGATCCTGTTCATGATGGCGATCTACCGCACATCGACCGCCAACCTCGCCTTCATCCTCGCCTTCAACTCCGTCTTCGCCGCGATCCTCTCATGGGTCTTCCTGAGAGAACGGCCACGCAACGTCACGCTGGTGGCGATGGCGATCATGCTGGTCGGCGTGCTGATCATCGTCGGCGACGGCATCGGCGGCGGCAGTTTCGTCGGCGACATGCTGGCTCTCGGCTCGGCCTTCACCGCCGCGTCGGCGATCACGCTGACGCGGGCCTCGGGGCAGGATATGGGGCTGACGGCGCTCTCCGGCGTGCTTCTGCCGGCCGTCGTCGCCGCTTTCTTCGTCGCCGGCAACGGCTACCGCATCGACGTGCCGTGGTGGATCATCTTCAACGGCGCCATCGTCATGCCCCTCGCCTTCTACTGCCTGGCGACCGGTCCGCGCTGGATCTCGGCGCCGGAAGTCGCGATGTTCTACCTGCTGGAAACCGTGCTCGCGCCAGTCTGGGTGTGGATGATCTTCCACGAGTCTCCGACCCGCAACGCGCTCATCGGCGGTCTCATCCTGATCGTCACGCTCATCGCACATGCCACGTGGCAGCTTTGGGACGCGCGGCGCAGATCCGCTGGCGCAACCGGCCCGGTCGCCTAGTCCAGCGACGCCAGACGCCGCTCGATCCAATCGCGGATAGGGTCCTGCCGGACAAGCCTGAGCGCGGTGCCGAAGGCCTCGCGCGACTCGACCGTCCTGCCGGCACGCCGCAGCAGTTCACCGCGCGCGCCGTGCGCGACGTGGTAGTCGACGAGCTTGCCGCCGAGCAGAAGCGCGTCGATCAGCTCCAAGCCCACGTCCGGACCGTCCCGCATGGCGATCGCCACCGCCCGGTTGAGCTCGACCACCGGAGACGCGCCCGCCTGCAGGAGCATGTCGTAGAGCGAGACGATCCTCGTCCAGTCGACCGTCGCCGCCGTGTGCTCGGCAGCGATGGCGGCCTGGATGGCATAGGCGCCGACTTCGCCGCTGGCGAACGCGCGGCGCACCAGTTCCCTGCCTTCCGCGATCTGGCCGCGATCCCACAGGCGCCGGTCCTGGTCGTCGAAAAGGATCAGGGACCCGTCCGCCGCCGCCCTGGCGGCCTGCCGTGAATCGTGCAGGAGCATGAGCGCGAGCAGGCCGAGCGCCTCCGGATCCGGCAGCAGCTCCACCAGCAGCCGGCCCAGGCGAATTGCCTCTGCGGACAGGTCGGCCCGCGTCAGCGAGGCTCCGGAACTCGCCGAATAGCCTTCGTTGAAGACGAGGTAGATCACGCGCAGGACATGCTCCAGCCGCTCGGCAAGCTGGTCCTTCTCCGGCGTCTCGTAGGGGATCTTCTCGTCGCGTATTCGCGCCTTGGCGCGCACGATGCGCTGCGCGATCGTCGGGGCCGTCGACAGGAAGGCGGCGGCGATCTCCTCCGTGGCCAGTCCGCACACCTCGCGCAAAGTCAGCGCCGTCTGGGCGTCCGCCGGCAGCGCCGGGTGGCAGCAGGTGAAGATCAGCCTCAGCTGGTCGTCGGCAACGGCTTGCTGGTCCATGTCCGGCGGCTCCGCCTGTTCCTGCTCCATGCGCATGGCGATCTCCGCCAGCGAGGCGTCATGGCGCGCGTTGCGCCTGATCCGGTCGATCGCCTTGAAGCGCCCGGCCGAGACGAGCCAGGCGAACGGGTTCTTCGGCACGCCGTCGCGCGGCCATTGCTCGGCCGCAGCCGCGAACGCGTCGTGCATGGCCTCCTCGGCCCGGTCGAAGCCCCCAAGCAGGCGGATCAGCGTCGCCAGAACGCGACGCGATTCCGCGCGATAGACGGCTTCTATGCCGGTCGCGGCGGTCAAGCCACGGCGTCCCGCCGCTCGACCCGCTTGACCGGACGGACCTCGACGGCGCCCAGGCGCGCCATCGGGATCGTGCCTGCGATGCGGATCGCGTCGTTCAGGTCGCGCGCCTCGATGACGACGAGCCCGGACAGATGCTCCTTCGTCTCTATGAAAGGACCGTCGGTGACCGACAGGCCGCCTTTGCGTACCCGCACCGTCGCGGCCGATTTCGGCAGCTCCAGCGCATGCGCGTCCAGCCAGTTGCCGCTGCGCCTCAGCGCCTCGTCATTGTCCAGCACCTCGTTGATGAAGGCGGCGCGCTCGGCGTCGCTGTACGGATCGAGATGATGCTCGTCGTCCAGATAGATCAGGCAGACATATTTCATACGACGCTCCTGATATCGAAGGCCGGGCGGACCTCGACCTTGGCGTAGCGCGCCAGCGGCGAGGATTCCGCCATGCGGATCGCCTCCTCCATGCTGTCGGCGCGGACGATCACGAGGCCGCCCAGATGCTCCTTGGTTTCGGCGAACGGCCCGTCCGTGCGACTGATCTTCGATCCGCGTATGCGGACGGTCACGGCTTCGCTGGTCGGCCTCAGCGCGCGTGCGGCGACAAGCTTTCCCTGCTGCTGCAGTTCCTCGTCCTCGCGCGCGCAGGCGGCCTGCAGCTTCGCGTTCTCCTCGGGCGTCACGCCGTCGAAGTCCCGTTCGTCGATGTAGAACAGAAGAACGAATTCCATCGTCATGCTCCCAGCACGTCGTAGATCGGGCGAACCTCGATCTTGCCGTACTTCGCGAGCGGGATACCCGCCGCGATCGCCTTCGCCTCGGCGATATCGGCGGCCCTCACCAGGATGAAGCCGCCGAGATGCTCCTTGGTCTCCGCGAACGGCCCGTCGGTCGACGACACCTTCGAGGCGCGGACCTGCACGGTTGCCGCCTTGCTGACCGAGTCCAGCGCACGGGCGGCGATCAACTGGCCTTTCGCCTCGAGGACCTGGTCGTAGGCAAGCGAGTCGATGTCCAGCTGCTTCCGCTCCTGTTCGCTCATGCGGTCGAAGATCGTCGGCTCGAAATAGACGAGGCAGAGATATTCCATGCGTCCCTCCGGAATGCGTGTCGATACCCCTAATCGTTCGGCAATCCGCCGTTTCGACACAGCCCGCGAAAAATTCTTTGGCCGAATAATTCCTGGTTCGATGTCGAATTCGTCGGGCCGGCTTCGACTGTGTTGCAAGAGCGCGATGACGCTGCTCGCAACCGGATCGAAGGACGTTCGTCATGCATGTACTGGAAGCCGCCCTCATCGCCAATCTGAGGACACGAAAAGGCGCTACCATCGACCCGAGCCCCGCGAGAATGGGGCTCCTTCGAAGGCTGCTGCCCGCACTCGTCGTTCTGGTCGCGGTCATCGCACTCCTGGAGATCGCTTCCGCACATGCGCCTGTCCAGTTGGCAGGCATGTGACCCTTGCTCATCGACAGGGCGCCGCCGATGATCGCGCACGTCAACGGGGGCGCGAGAATGACCGAACGCAGAACCATCGTGCCGGCCGCGTTGCGCGGCGTCTACGAGCAGTGGCGCTTTGCGCCGGCCGTCGTCACCTCGAATGGCCTGATCTTCTGCTCCGGCATCGTCGGCACAAGCCCCGGCGGCGAGACACCCGCAAACCTGTCGGGCGGGCTTGCGGGCGCCGAGTCGACGACCGCCGACACCGACGCGCCCCTCGCGGCTTTGATGGCCGTGCGCGACCCGGAAGCCCAGTTCGCGACAGCGTTCGAGGCGCTGCGCTCGATCCTGCGCGAAGCGGGCGCCGACCTCTCCGACGTGGTCGAGATCACCAGCTATCATGTCGACATCGAGCGTCACATGGAGACCTTCATGAAGGTCTGGGCGCGCTATCTCTCAGAGCCTTACCCGGCCTGGACCGCCATCGGCGTATCCGGCTTCATCGTGCCCGGCGGGCTGGTCGAACTGCGTGCCGTCGCAGAGGCGCCGAGGCGGTAGGGCGCCTCAGCCGCCGAACTTGCCCGTCCGCGGAAAGCCCTTCGGGACCATGCGTCCGGCCTGAGCCCGTTCGCCGATCCACTCGGCAAGCTCGTCCTTCGACTTCAGGAACGTTCGGTCGGCCGAATCCAGCCACGACAGGCCCTCGGCCAGCCGGAACGTCTTGATGTCCAGCGCGCCGCCGTCCTTGTAGCGCTGCAGCCGGACGCCCTTGCCGCGGCCCATCTCGGGGATCTCGGCCAGCGGGAAGACCAGCATCTTGCGGTTCTCGCCCACGATCGCGACGTGGTCGCCGTCGACCGCGACGCAGCGCACCGCCTCGTCCGGCGTCTTGACGTTCATCACCTGCTTGCCCTTGCGGGTGTTGGCCACGACCTCGACCTCGGGCACGACGAAGCCGTTGCCCTGGTGGGAGACGAGCAGCAGCCTCCGCTTCGGATCATGGACAAAGGCAGTCACGATGTCCTGGTCGTTCTCCATGTCGACGATGATGCGGATCGGCTCGCCGTGACCGCGCCCGCCCGGCAGGCGGTCGGCGCCGATCGTGTAGAACTTGCCGCCGGTGGTGAAGACGATGACCTTGTCCGTCGTCTGTGCGTGGAAGGCGAGTTTCAGGCTGTCGCCCTCCTTAAAGGCCAGCGCCGAATGGTCGGTCAGGTGACCCTTCATCGCGCGCAGCCAGCCCTTCTCGGACACGACGACCGTGATCGGCTCCTTCTCGACCATCGCCTCGTGGATGTCCGCGACGTCGTGCTCCGGCGCCTCGGCGAAGGTGGTCCGGCGCTTGCCGAGCCTGGTGTCGGGACCGAACTTCTTGCGCGTCTGCTCGACCTCCCAGCGGATCGTCTCCCACTGCCTCGAGTCCGACTTCAGCAGCTTTTCGATCTGGCCCTTCTCTTTGGTGAGGGCATCATGCTCCTTGCGGATCTCGATCTCTTCCAGTTTGCGCAACTGGCGCAGCCTGAGGTTCAGGATGGCCTCGGCCTGCACATCGGAGAGCTCCCAGCGGGCCATCATGACCTGCTTGGGCTCATCCTCCTCGCGGATGATGCGGATCACCTCGTCGATGTTCAGGTAGGCGATCAGGAAGCCGCTCAGCACCTCCAGCCGCCGCTCGATTTCGGCCAGCCGGTGCCTCGACCGGCGGATCAGCACCTCGCGGCGGTGGTCCAGCCATTCCTGCAGCGCCGACTTCAGCGACAGGATGTTCGGCACGCGGCCGCCGCGCGACAAGACGTTCATGTTGAGCGGGATGCGCATCTCGAGGTCGGTCAGCTTGAACAGCGACTCCATCAAGAGCGCCGGGTCGACCGAGCGGCTTTTCGGCACGATGACGACACGGATGTCCTCGGCGCTCTCGTCGCGAATGTCCTCGAGCAGCGGCAGCTTGCGGGCGACCAGCAGCTCGGCGATCTTCTCGATCAGCTTCGCCTTCTGCACCTGGTACGGGATTTCCGTGACGATGACGGTCCAGGTGCCCCTGCCCTGATCCTCCTGATGCCAGCGCGAACGGAGCCGGAAGCCGCCGCGGCCGGTGCGATAGGCTTCCAGAATCGTGTCGCGATCGTCGACGACGATGCCGCCGGTCGGGAAATCGGGTCCCTGCACCAGCCCGTCGTCGGGCGAGGCGCTCATGAGCTCGTCCACCGTCGCCGACGGCCTGTCGATCAGCAGCAGCGCGGCGGCGCACAGTTCGGCCGCGTTATGCGGCGGGATGCTGGTCGCCATGCCCACCGCGATGCCGGTGGAACCATTGGCCAGCAGGTTCGGGAAGGCACCGGGGAGCACGATCGGCTCCTCGTTTTCCTCGTTGTAGGTCAGCCGCAGATCGACGGAGTCCTCGGTGATGCCCGACAGAAGCTCGGACGCCACCTCGGTCATGCGCGCCTCGGTGTAGCGCATGGCCGCCGCGTTATCGCCGTCGATGTTGCCGAAATTGCCCTGCCCGTCGACCAGCGGATAGCGGACCGCGAAATCCTGCGCCAGGCGCACCAGCGCGTCGTATATCGACTGGTCGCCATGCGGGTGGAACTTGCCCATGACCTCGCCGACGATCGTCGCGCTCTTGGAGAAGCGCTGGCCCGGGTCGAGCCGCAGCAGCCGCATCGCATGCATGATGCGGCGGTGCACCGGCTTCAGCCCGTCACGGACGTCCGGCAGGGCGCGGTGGGTGATGGTCGACAGCGCATAGGCGAGGTAACGGTCCTCGAGCGCCTTGCGCAGGTCGACCGGTTCGATCGAGTCGCCCCCATCGGACGGCGGCGGTGGAACTCTCTTGGCCATGCGGCGGGACTATCCGGGATGGTGATTCGCGGCAAGGGCCGGCAATTGCGGGCTTTTACCAGGCCTTAGCATCGTTCCCCGCCCCCGATTGCCTTTTGCCGAAATATCTTGGCAATGTCGGAAAGCGCCTTTTTCCGGTCGCGTTCGTTGGCGACACGGAAGCGCACGATTTCGTTTGTCGATCTCAGGGAACCGCTATGAACATTCATCGCAAGACGCTGGGCACGCTTGCCCTTTCGACCTTTCTTTTCGTTGGCACCTTCTCCGCAGCCCAGGCGCAGGACGTCAACGCCGTCGCGGAGCGCCTGAAGGCGCTGCTCGCGACCAACGGCATGAGCCTGGAATGGACCGGTGTGAGCGGCGACGCATCCGAAATGACGATGGAGGGCGTCAGCATCGGCGTCCCCAACGAGACCGACAAGGTTCCGCTCGGGACCGTCACGCTGACCGACATCACCGACGACAATGGCGGCTTCCTGATCGGCAGCCTCTCGCTTCAGGATTATTCGCTGACCGAAGACGGCGTGACGATGGACGTCAACGGCGTCGAGATGACCGGCCTGCGCCTGCCGGCCGAGGGCTCGACCGACGTGGTCGGCAGCCTGATGATGTACAGCACCTTCGACGTCGACAACGTGTCGTTCAAGATGGGCGACAAGGACGCCTTCAAGATGACGGCGCTGCACTTCGAGGTCGATCCGCCGGCGGACGGCAAGCCGATGACGTTCTCCGGCTCGACGGAAGGCTTCACCGCCGACCTGACGCTGATCGACGATCCGCAATCGAAGCCCGTCATCGAAGCGCTCGGCTACAACCAGATCGCCGGCTCCTTCGAGCTGGAGGGATACTGGCAGCCGACCGATGGCCGCATGGCGTTCTCCACCTACGACATCACGGTCGACAATGCCGGAACCTTCGGCATGACCTTCGACCTCGGCGGCTACACACCCGATTTCATCAAGCAGATCCAGGACATGCAGAAGCAGATCGCGGCGGCTCCGGCAGGCAGCGACAACTCCGCGCAGGGCCTGGCGATGCTGGGGCTCGTCCAGCAGCTCACCTTCCACAGCGCGTCGCTGCGCTGGGACGATGACTCGCTGACCGGCAAGGTGCTGGAATATGTCGGCAAGCAGCAGGGCATGTCGGCGGCCGACGTTGCCAACCAGGCGAAGGCCATCGTGCCGTTCGGCCTGGCCCAGCTGAACAACCCCGAGCTGACCGCCCAGGCCAGCGCCGCGGTCAACGCCTATCTCGACGACCCGCAAAGCTTCGAGATCGCCGCCAAGCCGGCGCAGGCGGTGGCGTTCGCGCTGATCATGGCGGGCGCCATGTCCCCGTCGCCGCAGGACCTGGTGAAGACGCTCGGCGTCGTCGTGACGGCCAACCAGTAGTCCAGGCGCTTCCCGAATTGAAGGAACCCGGCCTCGCGCCGGGTTTTTTCATGCCTGTTGTTCTGCCACCCAACGATCGACGCAGACGCGGATGATGATGGACGCACCGCGAAGCAGCGTCTCCGCGTCCATGCCGTGCGGCGCCATGAGGCCGGGCGCCGGGGGAACGTGGACGAAGCCCGCCATCGGCGGCCGGTAGAGGTCGCACAGCCCCGCGCGGGCGTGGTAGAAGAGGAAGTTGCACAGATAGCCGCCGGCGTCGTCGGAGACCTCCACCGGGAGATCGGCGGCACCAAGCGCGTCGGCAATGGGAGCGATCGGCAGCGACGTCGAGATGCTCTCCGCATGGTCGCAGATCGTTTCGCCGTCCGGCCGGAAGCCGTGGATGTCGACCGAATCCGGCCGGATCTCGTTCCGCGCCGTGCGCTCCAGACGAAAGCCGTGGGCCGAGGCGGCAAGACCGAAGTGGATGGCGATGTCGGGACAGCCGGCGGCGCCGATCTCGTCCAGCCGGCCGGGCAAGCCGCGATAGTCCACGTCGAAGACGCGCGTCTCCAGGCGGCAGATGTCCGCGAACCTCGCCGCGTCGGCGTCGAGCGCGGCGATCAGGCCTTCCGTTGGGTTCACTGGAGCGCCAGGGAAGGCGCCGAAACCCGTGACGAGGACGCGTGGCGTCACGACGTCATCGTCACGAGGAAGGCGGCGAAGCCGATGTCGGCGGAGGCGAGGATGATCCACAGCAGCCGGCCGTAGTGCATGCGCTTCAGCCAGTGACTCCGCCGCACGCCGGGCTGGTCGGTCAGGAACGCCTCCCACCCCAGGCCGGCGGCGCCGACCCGGCTCTCCAGCCGGGCGAGATAGCTGCCGATCGCCTGGATGTGGGTACCGTGGAAGAGCGTCCAGCAATAGGCCAGCAGCGTGACCAGGAGCGGCACGAAGGCCGCCAGCCGCACGCCCCACTCCCCGAAGGCCTCAAGGTTGACGCGGTTGGTCAGCAGCCAGGCGACGATGCCGCCATTGGCGACGAGCGCATAGAGATATGTCTCGAACTGCGAGCGGATGTTGCCGTTGATCTCGGCGCGCAGCGTCCGGTACTCCTCGAGATGGAACTGGAGCTCGGCCGGCGCCAGGACGGGCCGGTCCCCGGCCTCCCCTTCGCGCGCCTTTGCCTGTTCCATCGAGCGCTCCCGTCCTCAGGCGTCCTTCTTCGTCGGCGCGACGCGGATGTGCAGCTCGCGCAACTGCTGCGGCGAGGCTTCCGACGGCGCGCCCATCAGAAGGTCGAGCGCCTGCTGGTTCATCGGGAACATCGTGATCTCCCGCAGGTTCTTGGCGCCGACCAGCAGCATGACGATGCGGTCGACGCCCGCCGCCATGCCGCCATGCGGCGGCGCGCCGTACTGGAACGCGCGGTAGAGGCCGCCGAAGCGCTCCTCGACCGTCTCCCGGTTCAGCCCGACGATCTCGAACGCCTTCACCATCGTGTCCGGCAGGTGGTTGCGGATGCCGCCCGACGCGATCTCGAAGCCGTTGCAGACCATGTCGTACTGGAACGCCTTGATCGTCAGCGGATCCTGGCCGTTCAACGCGTCGATGCCGCCCTGCGGCATCGAGAAGGGATTGTGGCCGAAGTCGATGCGCTTCTCGTCCTCGTTCCACTCGTAGAACGGGAAGTCGATGATCCAGCAGAGCTTGAACTGGTCGCGCTCGACCAGGTTCAGCTCCTCGCCCGCGCGGGTGCGCGCCGCACCGGCAAAGGACACGAACTTCTTCGGATCGCCGGCAACGAAGAAACAGGCGTCGCCGTCGGCAAGACCGAGCTGTGTGCGGATGGCATCGGTGCGCTCCTCGCCGATGTTCTTGGCGATCGGACCGGCGCCTTCGAGCTTCTCGCCCTCCTTGCGCCAGAACACGTAACCCAGCCCCGGCTGGCCCTCGCCCTGTGCCCAGGAATTCATCCGGTCGCAGAAGGCGCGCGAGCCGCCCGTCTTGGCCGGAATGGCCCAGACCTCGGCCTTCGGGTCGTTGGCCAGGATACCGGCGAACACCTTGAAGCCCGAGCCGCGGAAATGCTCCGACACGTCCTGCATCTCGATCGGGTTGCGCAGGTCAGGCTTGTCGGAGCCGTATTTCCGCATCGCCTCGTCATAGGCGATGCGCGGGAACGACTGCGTCACCGGCTTGCCTTCGGCAAACGTCTCGAACACGCCGCGCAGCACCGGCTCCATCGTCGCCAGCACGTCGTCGTGCTCGACGAAGCTCATCTCCAGGTCGAGCTGGTAGAATTCGCCCGGCAGCCGGTCGGCGCGCGGATCCTCGTCGCGAAAGCAGGGTGCGATCTGGAAATACCGGTCGAAGCCGGACATCATGATCAGCTGTTTGTACTGCTGCGGCGCCTGCGGCAGCGCGTAGAACTTGCCCTCGTGGATGCGGCTGGGCACCAGGAAGTCGCGGGCGCCTTCCGGGGAGGAGGCGGTGAGGATCGGCGTCGAATATTCCGTGAAGCCGACATCGGCCATGCGCTTGCGCATCTCGGCGATGATCTTGGTCCGCGCGACGATGTTCCGGTGCAACGTCTCGCGGCGCAGGTCGAGAAAGCGGTAGCGCAGGCGGATATCCTCGGGATAGTCCGGCTCGCCGAACACCGGCAGCGGCAGCTCTTTCGCGGCGGACAGCACTTCCATGTCGCGCGCGAAAATCTCGATCTCGCCGGTCGAGAGATTCGGGTTGACGGCTTCCGCGGCGCGCGCCTTCACCTCGCCGTCGACGCGGATCACCCACTCGCCGCGCACGGTCTCGGCCGTCTTGAAGCAGGGCGAATCCGGATCGGCGACGATCTGGGTTAGTCCGTAATGGTCGCGCAGGTCGATGAACAGCAGCCCGCCATGATCGCGGACGCGGTGGACCCAGCCCGAAAGCCGGACGGTCTTGCCGACTTCGGCTTTGGTGAGTTGGGCGCAGGTATGGCTGCGGTAGCGGTGCATGGGCAGGAGCGGTCCTGTTCGAGGAGATCGCCGGCGCGCGGCGCAGCCGGCCCGAAAAATCGGCGCGAAAAGCGCATCAATGCCCCGGTTTGTCAAGGATGGCGCGGGTCTGCACCCTGCAGACCCGGCCCGGCCGCGACACGACTACCCGAGTCCCACGACGACCCCGCTGACCAGCAGACTGGAGATCAGGAAGTAGGGTCCGCATACCAGACAATAGGCAAACGGTCGCGGCATGTTGGGGTTGATCGCGGTCGTGGTCATGGTTGCGACGAGATATCCGACGCCGACAATCGTGCCGAAAAGCAGCGCTTCCCCATATGTGGCGATTTCCAGGGCTTCCATGAAAAAGGCCGATGTCGCGGCGGTCACCGTTGCGCAGACGAACGGGCCGGCGATGAACAGGACACCCGGCGTTGGTTTCGGGCCTCCTTCGCGGTCGAGCGCAAGCCAGTAAGCCTTCGGGAAGAGCACCGCGAACCAGACGCCTCCGAGGGCAGCGACCGCGACGGAGGAGACGGCTACGGCGAGCCAGTTGATCTGGGAGAAGGCAGCGAACATGTGATGATCCCTTGTGTGTTTCAGCCGGCCGGCTATAAGCCAGCCCAACTGACAGTTTGCGGCAGTTGCCCATGGCCCGCACGGATCGCCTCTTCCGACTGATCCAGGCAATGCGAATGCTGCCGGCGCCGGTCACCGCGGCACGATTGGCAGAAGAAACCGGCGTCTCCCTGCGGTCGCTCTACCGCGACATCGAGAGCCTGCGCGCGGCCGGCGCGCGCATCGAGGGTGCGCGCGGCTACGGCTATCGACTCGTGGAAGACATCTCGCTTCCGCCGCAGACACTCGACAGGCTGGAGATCGAGGCGCTGGTGCTCGGCATGGCCGAAGTGCGCCACATGGGCGATGCCGCGCTGGCCAGGGCAGCCACGTCGGTTCTCGCAAAAATCGGCGCAACGCTTCCCGGCACGGGCGAACAGCAGCTCTTTCACGCGATCTCACGGGTGTACCGACCCGAGCCCCGCTACGCACCCGACCTCGACATGGAGACGATCCGGCATGCCTGCTGGCGTGAACGTGCGGTCGCAATCCGCTATGCCGACGAAGCGGGCGCGGTGACCGAGCGCACCATCCTGCCGCTTGCCATCGTCTACACTCAGCGGCGGCTGACGGTGCTCGCCTGGTGTCGCCTGAGGCAGGCGTTCCGGATGTTCCGGGCCGATCGGATCGAAAGCGCGCGGGTCACGGCCGAGAGCTTTCGCCCGCGACGCGCAGCCCTCCTCCGCGACTACCTCGCGGAACTGGAGTCAGGGGATTAGTCACCGCATGGCGCCACCCGCAGGCTTTGGTGGCGCATGGCGCGGTCCGGCCCGAGACCCTATAGAGGCGAACCGCCATGTCCTCGATACGCCCCCTGATTCCGCTCCTGATCGCCGCCGGCATCCTGCTGGGTGGCAACGGCCTGCAGGCGACGCTGATCGCGCTGCGCGGCGCGGCGGAGGGCTTCTCGCCTACCGTCATCGGGGTCATGGGCACGGCCTATTTCGCCGGCTTCCTGCTGGGCTGCCTGGCGGTGACGCCGATGCTGCAGGCGGTCGGGCACATCCGCTCCTTTTCGGCGCTGTCGGCGCTGGCCGCTTCGGGCACGCTCATGCTGGTGCTGGTGATCGACCCGGTCATGTGGTCGGCGATCCGCTTCCTCACCGGCTTCTGCTTCGCTGGCCTGTTCACGATCATGGAGAGCTGGCTGAACTCGGGCGTCGCCAACCGCGACCGCGCGCAGGTCCTGGCGCTCTACCGCATCATCGACCTCGGCGCGGTCACCGGGTCGCAGTTCCTTATCCCGGCCTTCGGGCCGGACGGCTTCTCGATCTTTGTCGTCACCGCGATCCTCATCACGCTGTCGCTGGTTCCCGTGTCGCTGGGCGACCGCTCCAACCCGGCCGCGCCGGACGACGTGAAGCTCGATCTCGGCCGCGCGTGGCGGATCTCGCCGCTGGCCGCGATCGCCTGCATCGCGGTCGGCCTGACCAACAGCGCGTTCCGGACCCTGTCGCCCGTCTACGCCGAGCAGATCGGCATGTCGGTCACCGATACCGTCACCTTCGTCAGCGTCAGCATCATCGGCGGCGTGGTCATCCAGTATCCCCTGGGCTACCTCTCCGACAGGTGGGACCGCCGCACGGTGCTCCTGCTCACATGCACCGCGGCGATGGCAGCGGGGATGACGCTGGCGATGTTCGCCGGCAGCGACCCGCTGACCAACTTCGTGATCGTGTTCATCTTCGGCTCGTTCGCGATGCCGATGTTCTCGCTGGCGGCCGCGCATGCCAACGACCGGGCGGACAAGAGCGAGTTCGTCCTCGTCAATGCCGCGCTGATGCTCTTCTATTCCTTCGGTGCGATCTGCGGGCCGGTGCTCGCCTCGTGGATCATGCAGCATTTCGGTCCGGGATCGCTGTTCCTCTACGTGGCGGCGATCTATGCCGGCCTCATCGTCATCATCCTGTACCGGATGCAGGTCCGTTCGGCCGTACCCGAAGGCCGCCGCGGCCGCTTCATCGCCCTCCTGCGCACGTCGACAATCTTCGCGCGCCTCGCCAGGCGGCCGGGCGACGGCGGCAAGTCGCCCGGCGCCTGAGCGGAAATGCGCGGGCTAACCCAGCCAAGCCGGTTGACGAACGGGCCGGCGCCTGAAATTGAAACGCGTCCCGTTCCCAGTCGCAGCCTGATGCCGCTCATCACCACCCAGCAGGACCTGAACGCAGCCATCGCCGAGCTGTCCAGGTCGGAATTCGTCACGGTCGACACCGAGTTCATCCGGGAAACGACGTTCTGGCCGGAGCTCTGCCTCGTTCAGATCGCGGCACCCGGGGTCACCGCCCTGATCGACCCGCTGGCGCCCGGTATCGACCTTGCGCCCTTCTTCGCGCTGATGGCCAACGAGGCCGTCACCAAGGTCTTCCACGCCGCCCGGCAGGACATCGAGATCGTGTTCCATCTCGGCGGGCTGATCCCCCACCCGGTCTTCGACACGCAGGTGGCGGCGATGGTCTGCGGCTTCGGCGACAGCGTCTCCTATGACCAGCTGGTTCAGAAGGTGACCGGCGAGCGCCTCGACAAGTCGTCGCGGTTCACCGACTGGCGTCACCGGCCGCTGTCGGACAAGCAGCTCGACTACGCGCTGGCCGACGTGACCCACCTGATCGACGTCTACCGGTACCTCAAGGCCGAGCTGGAGCGCGAGAACCGCGGCCACTGGCTGAAGGAGGAGATGGACATCCTCACCGCCCGCGAGACCTACGACCCGCAGCCCGAGGATGCCTGGAAGCGGCTGAAGATGCGCGTGCGCAAGCCGCAGGAGCTCGCCGTCGTGCAGATGGTCGCGGCGTGGCGGGAGCGCGAGGCGCGCGAACGCAACGTCCCGCGCGGGCGCGTCGTCAAGGACGAGGCGATCTACGAGATCGCGCAGCAGCAGCCCCGCGACGCCGCCGCGCTGGCCAGGCTGCGGACGACGCCGCGCGGCTGGGAGCGTTCGGCGACGGCGATCCAGCTTCTCGCGACCGTCAACGCGGCGATCGACCTGCCGAAGGAGCAGCTGCCCAAGCTGCCGAAACAACAGCAGCAGCAGGAAGGCACGTCGGCCGCGGGCGAGCTGCTGAAGGTCCTGCTCAAGATCGTCGCGGAGCGCGAAGGCGTCGCCGCCAAGGTTCTGGCCAGCAGCGACGACATCGAGCGGATCGCCTCCGACGGCGAGACCGCCGACGTTCCCGCCCTGCATGGGTGGCGGCGCGAAGTGTTCGGCGAGACGGCGCTCAAGCTGGTGCGCGGCGAGATCGCGCTCCGCTTCGAGAAGCGCAAGATCGCCGTTTTCGAACCGCCAGCCTAACGCAAGGCTCGGTTGCAAGAATTCGCTAGCGCCTTAGTTTGGCCCGTTGTACCGACTATCAGGTCGGCTGGCGAATCGGGGCTGGAGGGGCTGCGGCGCTAACGATAGTTGTAGATTTGCGGTGACGTTGCGCACGCTTTTGTGGTGTCTGACTGCACTCCGCGAACAATTCCGGCATGTATCCGCAATGAAGTTCTTCCCCCGCTCACGCACCGGCGCCTCGATATCCGCAGGCAGCGTGTCCTCCCTCAGCGGCGCGACGATCGCGCTGATGCTTGCCATCACCGCTTCCGCGATGGCTGCCGACGACCTCGGACCTCCGCCCCGCACGGGCGACGAGACCACGGTTGGCTCGGTGGCGTCGCCAATCCCTTACATCCGGCCGCACCAGACCGACGGCGAGCTTCAGGCCGTGGTCATGGGTGATTCCATGGCTGACGGCATGTATGCGGGGCTCTACCGCATCATGAAGGACGACGCCCGCCTGAAGTTCGTCAAGAAGACCAAGGTCAACACCGGCATCGTCCGGTCTGACCGCTACGACTGGAACGAGGCGGCGCGGCAGATCGCCGGCGAGAAGGACTACGACATCGCCATCCTGGTGTTCGGGGCGAACGACCTGCAGAGCATCCGCGACGGCGGCAAGACCTTCCACTTCAAGCAGCCCGGCTGGGAAACCGTCTTCAACCGGCGCATCGACGACATCATTACATCGCTGAAGTCCGAGAACATCGCCGCCTACTGGATCGGCCTGCCGATCACGCGCAAGGACCGCTACCAGGAAGACTACGCCTATGTGAACGGCCTGTTCCGCGAGGCGGCGGAGCGCAACGGCATCCGCTACGTCGAGACGTGGGACGCGTTCGCCGACGAAAACGGCGAGTTCTCCGCCTACGGCATCGGGCTGAACGGCAAGAAGATCCAGCTTCGCGCGGACGACGGCGTGCATTTCACGCCGGACGGCTATGCCAAATACGCCAGTGTCGTCGCCGACGTCCTGCGCTACGACGTGGCCGCGGCCGAAGCCGCCCTCGCCGCCAAGGTGGCTGCGAAGACCGAATGAGCCGGCCGCCGCGGGTGGCCCTCCGCTTCAGAAACGGTTAACCATAGTGGGGTCTTATGTACCCTCGCGAGGTATTTGGCCGGCCATGTCATGGGTACGAACCGTCCGTTGATCACGCTGGCCGCGCATCCGGCCCCGCGCCCTTCCCGCACCCGGTGGAAGCTGGCGGCGCTCGGGCTGTGCTCGGTCGCGCTGGCCGTCGCGGTGTCGTGCGCCAAGCAGGGTCTGGGCGGGCTGTCGGGCGATCCGGCCGGTGTCCAGATGACCGCGTCGGACGCGGTGGCCGACGGGGCGGACTCCAAGGGCGGACGGGTCAAGACCGCGTTCCGGCCCACGCTCGAACATCTCATGCGCCCGGACGCCCTCGCCGTGCCGGTGCCGCTGCGGCGGCCTGACAGCGGACTGGAGACGGACGAGTTGCCGGCGATCGCTGAGGGACCGCTGTCGCATTTCCAGGCCAAGCTCGCGGCCCTGGAAAGCGGCACGCGCACCGAACCCGTCACCATCCTCCACATCGGCGACAGCCACGTCGCCTCGGACTCATTCTCGCGCGGCATCCGAACGCGCCTGCAGACGCGTTTCGGCGACGCAGGCCGCGGCATGGTCATTCCGGCCGGCGCCTTCAAATACGGCATCGCCGATCAGGTCACGCTGGCCCAGACAGGAACTTGGGACGCCGCGACGAGCCTCAAGGAGAAGACCGGACCGTTCGGCGTGTCGGGCGTGCGCCTGTCCTCCGGCTCGACGTCGTCGACGATAACGATGACAAGCAAGACCGGGCCGTTCGACTGGGCCGAAGTCACCGTCGCCGGCGGATCGGGCGCGGGCTCCTTCGAGGTGAGCGTCGACGGCCGCGCAACGCGGTTCACGGCCGAACCCGGCGCCGCCGCGCGCACGGTACGCGTCAGCGAGCGCGGCACGGCCCTCACCGTACGCCCGCTGGGCGACGGCCGGGTCACCGTCCTCAACTGGTCGACCGGCAAGGAGCGGCCGGGCATCCGCTACGTGAATTTCGGCCTGATCGGCGCTACCGTCGACGTCACGCGCCGCTGGGACGCCGCGATCATCGCCAACGACCTCAAGGCGCTGAAGCCCGACCTCATCGTCTACGGCTACGGCACCAATGAGGGCTTCAACGACAATGTCGACCAGCAGGCCTACAGCGCCTAC
Organism: Rhizobiaceae bacterium; assembly: GCA_019635755.1. Taxonomy (GTDB): domain Bacteria; phylum Pseudomonadota; class Alphaproteobacteria; order Rhizobiales; family Rhizobiaceae; genus OAS926. Next base: position 68,430 of record JAHBYW010000001.1, read on the forward strand.
GCAAAGTCCTTCGTCGATAGCCTGCTGGCGTCGGCGCCGGGCGCCGACGTGCTGTTCATCGGCGCGGCCGACGGCGCGCGCCAGGGCAAGGGTTCGGCCTGCGGCGGCGCCTGGGCAACGCCGGCCAAGCTGGAGACGGTTCGCGCCGCCGTGCGGGCGGTCGCTGCGAACACCTCGGCCGGCTACTGGAACTGGGCCGACGCCATGGGCGGCCGCTGCGGTATCGATCGCTGGGCACAGGAAGGCCTCGCCGCCAAGGATCGCGTCCACCTGACCGCCGAAGGCTACGAGCGCAGCGCCGAGGCGTTCGTCCACTACCTCACGGCGCCGGTGGATGCGGCGATATCCGTTGCCATGAACCGCTGACGCGGGATAAGCAGCCGCGGGGTACTGCTCAGTCTGAGCCGGGGGCGGCTTGCTTTTTCCGACGCTTGATTTCGCGCTGTTCTTCGTCGCGGTCTTCGCCGTCGCCTGGTCGCTCCGGCGGCAGGACGGCGCGCGCAAGATGTTCCTGCTCGGAGTCTCCTATTTCTTCTACGGCTATTGGGACTGGCGCTTCTGCTTCCTGCTGCTCTTCGCCTCGCTGGTCGCCTACGCGGCGGGCGTCGCGCTCGCGACGACAGGCGATCTACGGCGGCGCAAGCTGATCGTCGGCGTGGCGGTCACGCTGCTGCTCGCCGTGCTGGGATTCTTCAAATATTACAACTTCTTCCTGGATTCGCTGTCGAGGCTGCTGGAAGTCGCCGGGCTGGAACGCGACATGCTGTTCCTGGAGATCCTGCTGCCCGTCGGCATCTCCTTCTTCACCTTCCATGCGATCTCCTACATCGTCGACGTCTATCGCGGCGACGCGGTGGCGCGCAGGTCGGTCGTCGACGTCCTGCTCTACATGTCGTTCTTCCCGCCGCTGGTCGCCGGCCCGATCGTGCGCGCGGCGCAGTTCCTGCCGCAGCTCGAATCGCGGCGCCGCCTGACCCGCCGCGCGCTGGCGATCGGGCTGGTGCTCTGCCTCGTCGGACTGTTCAAGAAAATGGTCGTCGCCAACTATCTGGCGACCGACCTCGTCGACCCGGTCTTCTTCGACCCCTCCGCCTACGGCACGCCGGTGCTGCTGTTCGCCGCCTATGGCTACGCCGTGCAGATCTACTGTGACTTCTCCGGCTACTCGGACCTGGCGATCGGCACGGCGGCGCTGCTCGGCTACCACCTGAAGCCCAATTTCCGGCAGCCCTACCGGTCGGGCTCGCTGCAGGAGTTCTGGCGGCGGTGGCACATCTCCCTGTCCAGCTGGCTGCGCGACTATCTCTACAAGCCGCTCGGCGGCAGCCGGCACGGGGAACTCGCCACCTACCGGAACCTGTTCGTCACGATGTTCCTCGGCGGCCTCTGGCACGGCGCGGCCTGGACCTTCGTGATCTGGGGCATGCTGCACGGCGCCGGCCTCGCCGCCGAGCGCTGGTTCCGCGACCGGTTCGGAACCGAAGGCAGGCGATCGGCGATCGGCGCGATCGTGGCCGTCGTGCTGACGTTCCACTTCGTCTGCGCGGCCTGGATCTTCTTCCGCGCCGAAAACTTCGGCATCGCCATGGACTATTTCGCCGGCCTCGCCGCGCTGGCCTGGGACGTGTCGATGATCACGCCCTTCTCGCTCGCGCTGATCGCCATCCCCCTGCTCTTCCAGTTCACGCCCGAAAACCTGGCGGAGCGGATCGCCGCCTCGATCAAGGCCGCGCCTGCCTTGGCGCTCGCGGTCGGCACGGCGGTCGGGGTCGTGCTGATCGAGCTCGTCGCGCCGGCCGGCACGGCGCCCTTCATCTACTTCCAGTTCTGAGGCACGCCATGAACCCCGCTATCGACCGCACCCGCTTCGGCACCGCCGCCAATGTGCGCGCCGGCCTCATCGTGTTCGCGGTGTCGCTGCTGCTGCTGGCGATGTTCCTGTCGTCCAGCCTCCAGAGCTACGCCTACGACCTTCCCGTGAACCCGCTCACCGAGACGATCGTCGCCTGGGTCGACGCGTGGCACGGCTGGATGGAGGCGATCGGAGCCGTTCAGGTGGCGGAGGGTATCGCCGACGCCGTCGCCCGTTTCCACGACATGACCTTCGCGCAATAGCGCAGCCGACGGCCGGGTTCGCCCGGCCGGGAGACGCGGCTAGCCTTCTTCGACCGCCAGCTTCAGGTCCATGCCCGCGACCTTTGCCAGCTGGGCAATGCGCCCGTCCGGGCGTTCGCCCATCAGTCCCGCCTTGTCGCGGGGAACCAGGAGCGTGAAGGCGCGGTCGCCCCTGCGCTCCCAGCGCAGGCGCGGAATGACGTTCGGCATCGACGCCGAGAGCAGGTAGACGACGCGCAGCATGGCGCCGAGCAGCCGCGCCCGATCCAGCAGCCGCGGCGTGGCCAGCCGCTTGATCTCGGAGGCAATCGTCTCGTCGAAGATGCCCTCGTGCCGGTAGAGATTGGCCAGCGCGATGAAGGCGCGGCCGGGATGATCGACGCCGATGAACGACGCGTGCGCGATGATGTTGAGCGACTGGGTGCCGCGATATTCGGGATGCGCGCGCCAGCCGATGTCGGCCAGCAGGCAGGCGGCGCGGCGATAGCGCGCCTCGTTCTCTGTCTCCTCGATCCCGAATGCGGCGAATGTCGTGCCGCTCCAGTCGGCGAGCTCGCGGGCATGGGTCACGGAGCGGGCTCTGAGCAGTGCCAGTTCCTCCGCCGCCGAGATCAGCGGGTCGGCCCGCTGTTCCTGCGGCGACAGCAGCGAATAGAGGAACCCCTCGCGCACGCCCAGCGCCGAGACCACGATCGACGACGGCTTCATCGCCTCGACGATCTCCTGCAGCACGATGGCACCGTAAGGCAGCAGCGCGCGGCGGCTCTTCGACACACGGTCGATGCCCTTGATCTTGTCGAACTCGCCCTTTGACACCTGCCGCAGGAAGCCGGCCGACGCCTCCGGGTCGAGTTCGTAATGGTGCATCACGGAGAGCGGATAGTCGCTCATCTCCATGTGAAGCCGGGCAAGGTTTCGCCACGTGCCGCCTACCGCGTAGAAGGTGCGGCCGCGTCCGCCCTGGAGCAGCGACGCGCGCTCCAGCTGCTCGCGCACGAAGCGCGTGGCGGCGGCCGGTGCGTTCTTCGACAGGTCCTGCAGCCTGAGCCCGCCCAGCGGCAGCGTGATGCCGTCGCCGATCGTCTCCTCGGCCACGTCGACCAGCTCGAGGCTGCCGCCGCCGAGGTCGCCCGCGATGCCGTTGGCCGGATGGAACGCCGAGATGACGCCGAGCGCCGAATAGTAGGCTTCCTCGCGGCCGCTCAGCACGCGGATGTCGGTGCCGAGGATATCCTCGGCGCGATGGATGAAGTCCGGTCCGTTCTCGGCCTCTCGCGCCGCCGCGGTCGCGATCACGTAGAGCTGCTCGGAGCCGGCCTGCTCGGAGAGGGCGCGGAACCGCCGCAACTCCTCGACCGCGCGCAGGACCGCCTCGGGGTCGAGCTTGCCCGTCGACACGATGCCTCGCCCGAGGCCGGCCAGCATCTTCTCGTTGAACAGGACGGTCGGCGAGCGCGCGATCCCCTCGTAGATGACGAGGCGGATCGAGTTGGAACCGATGTCGATGATCGAGAGTGGCCGGCGGTCCTGGAGCCTGCCCTGGGAGTTTGCGATCATGTCGCCGCGGCAGCCGTGGCTTTCTTCTGGCGCTTGAACTGGGCGATCCGCTTCGGCGCATGCGACTTCAGCGCATCGCCCCGCCCGGAAAGGCTCGGATTCGTCATGAAGTATTCCTGCGCGTTGAAGGGTTCCTCGCCCTCGTCCGGGGCGATCCGGCGCGAGGTGCCGTCCGCCAATACTTCAAAGCTCTGCTGATTGTCCATGATGTTTCCGAGCATGATCTGGCCGAGCACCTGCTCGTGCACCGTAGGGTTGGTGATGGGCACCATCACCTCCACCCGGCGGTCCAGGTTTCGCGGCATCATGTCGGCCGACGCGATGTAGACGACGGCATCGTCGGAGGGCAGGCCCGCACCGTTGCCGAAGCAGTAGATGCGGCTGTGCTCGAGGAAGCGGCCGATGATCGACTTGACCCGGATGTTCTCGGACAGGCCCGGCACGCGCGGCCTCAGGCAGCAGATGCCGCGCACCACCAGCTCGACCTCGACGCCGGCGCGGCTGGCGTCGTAGAGCGCGTCGATGACCTCGGGGTCGACCAGCGCATTCATCTTCATCCAGATGCGCGCCGGCTTGCCCTTGCGGGCGAACTCGGCCTCCGCGGCGATGTGGTCGAGGATGCGGCGGCGCAGGCTGTAGGGCGACACGGCGAGCTTCATGCCTTCCGCCGGCTCGGCGTAGCCGGTGATGAAGTTGAACACCTGCGCCACGTCGCGGGCGATCTGCGGATCGGTCGTGAAGAAGGACAGGTCGGTGTAGATGCGAGCGGTGATCGGATGGTAGTTGCCGGTGCCGAGGTGCACGTAGTTGCGCAGGCGACCGTCCTCGCGGCGCACGACGAGCGACATCTTGGCATGCGTCTTCAGCTCGACGAAGCCGAACACGACCTGAACGCCGGCGCGTTCGAGGTCGCGCGCCCAGCGGATGTTCGCCTCCTCGTCGAAGCGGGCCTTCAGTTCCACCAGCGCCGTCACCGACTTGCCCGCCTCGGCTGCGTCGATCAGAGCGCGGACGATGGGGCTGTCGTTTGACGTGCGGTAGAGCGTCTGCTTGATCGCGACGACCTCGGGATCCGCCGCCGCCTGCCGCAGGAACTGGACGACGACGTCGAAGGATTCGTAGGGGTGGTGGACGACGATGTCCTTCTCGCGGATCGCCGCGAAACAGTCGCCGCCGCGGTCGCGGATGCGCTCCGGGAAGCGCGGGTTGTAGGGCGTGAACTTGAGATCGTCCCGCGGGACCGCGACGATCTCCGATATCTGGTTCACCGCCAGGGGCCCGCGCAGGACGCTGACGCGGTTGGCCGACACGCCGAGTTCGCCGGCGACGAAGTCGCGCAGTTCGTCCGGCGTACCGCTGTCGAACTCGATGCGGATGACCGAGCCGCGCCGGCGCCGCTTCAGCGCCGTCTCGAAGAAGCGGACGAGATCCTCGGCCTCTTCCTCGACCTCGATATCGCTGTCGCGGATAAGCCGGAACGTTCCCGATCCGGTGACCGCATAGCCGGGGAAGAGCAGGTCGATGAACAGGCCGGCCGTCTCCTCCAGCGTGATGAAGCGGACGATGCCCTTGCGGTCGGGCAGGCGGATGAAGCGCTTCAGCGCGACAGGAAGGCGCAGCAGCGCCGTCATCGCCTCCTTGTTGCGCTTGTGCCGGAGCTGCAGGACGATCGAGAAGCCGAGGTTCGGGATGAACGGGAACGGATGCGCCGGGTCGATCGAAAGCGGCGTCAGCACCGGGTACATCGCATCGAGGAAGTGCTCCTGCAGCCAGGCGCGGTCGTCCTTGCTGAGCGCCGCCGCCGGGACGGATTCGATCCCCTCCGTCGCCAGCAGTGCCATCAGGCGGGCGAGCACGTCCTGCTGGTCGCTCTGCAGGCGTCCCACCTCCAGCAGGATCTGCTCCAGCTGCTGCTCGGGCGTCCTGCCGTCCGGGCTCTTCATGGCGATGCCCTCGCGCACCTGCCCGGCGAGGCCGGCGACGCGGACCATGAAGAACTCGTCGAGATTGGCGGCCGAGATCGACAGGAACCGCACCCGCTCGAGGAGCGGATGGCGCGGATTCTCCGCCTCCTCCAGCACGCGGCGGTTGAACTGGAGCCAGGAGAACTCGCGATTGACGAAGCGATCCGGATTGCCGGCATCCCCCGACGGCGGCGTTTCGGCCTTGGCGAAGTCGGTCTTGGCCGGTTTCAGCTCGTTCATCGGCGTCCATCCCGCGCGCCCGGAACCGGCGGCGCTATCCCGATACGCTTCCTGGCAGGCATTTGCGACAGTTTCATAATCGGGTCACTTGCATTGCGAAGGCAACTGTTCCAAACGCTGGACAGGCTCGCAACTGCGTCGATTTTCGATCGGAGAACGAGATGGCTGGCGGCTCAATACCGCATTTCCAGAACGATGCCGGGCACGCCGTGATCGAGATCGGCGTGAAGGAGTTCATGTGCGTCGGCGCCACCGAACCCTTCGATCACCCGCATGTCTACCTGGACATGGGCAGCGACTCGGAGAAGGTCTGCCCCTACTGCTCGACGCTCTACCGCTACGATGCAGGGCTGGCGGCGGATGAGACGAAGCCGGCAGGCTGCGCCTACTTCCATCGCGCCGCCTGACACGGCGGCAGGATGAGCGCCCGCTCCCGGCAGGTGATCATCGCCGGAGCCGGCATCGCCGGCCTCAGCGCCGCGCTTGCCTTTGCCCAGCGCGGGTTCTCGGTCCAGCTCTACGAGCGGTCGCGGCGCCTGGAAGAGGTCGGCGCCGGCATCCAGCTCTCGCCCAATGCCACCCGCCTGCTCGGCCGCTTCGGCGTGCTGGACGCCGTGATGCCGACCGCGATCAAGCCCGAGGCGATCGTCCTGGTCGACGGCAAGAGCCTGCGCCGCCTGGCGCAGATCCCGCTTGGCGAGGCCGCCGAACGGCGCTGGGGCGCGCCCTATCTCGTCGTGCACCGCTCGGACCTCCAGAGCGCGCTGGCCGCCCGCGTGACGCGCGACAGCGACATCGCGCTCAGACTCGGCGCCGCCGTCCGCGACTTCACGCCCCATCCGCACGGGCTGACCGCGTCCGTCGACATCGACGGGCGCATCAGCGAGGCGTCCGGACTGCTGCTGGTCGGCGCCGACGGCGTCTGGTCGACGCTGCGCGCCATGGCCGGCCACCGCGCGGAGAGCCGGCCCACCGGCCAGATCGCCTGGCGCACGACCGTCAGGTCCGATGGACCTGCCGGGCAGGCCTTCGCCGCCATCGCCGACGCCGGCATGGTGACGGTCTTCCTGCACCGGTCGGCGCATATCGTCGCCTATCCGCTGCGCGGCGGCGGCGCGGTGAACCTCGTCGCCGTGACTAAAGGCACCATTCCCGCCGAGATGTGGGCCGCGCGGCCGGAGCAGCAGGCGCTCGACGCGATCGCCTCGCGCATGGCGCCCGGCATCGCCAGGCTGGTCGCCGCGGCGGGTCCGTGGACGGCCTGGCCGATCCACACCGTGCCCTCCAACGCGCCGTGGATCGCGACCCGGGGCGTGGCGCTGATCGGCGACGCGGCGCACGCGATGACGCCTTTCGCGGCTCAGGGCGCTGCGATGGCGATCGAGGATGCCTACACCCTGGCGGAGCGAATCGCGGCCGCGCGCTTCGACATTGCCGCCGCGCTCGTGGCGTGGGAAAAGCAGCGGCGGCGGCGTGTCTCCGCAGTTGCGCGACGCGGGCGCCTGAACAAGCTGGCGTGGAATGCCGGCGGCCCGGCCGCGCTGGTGCGCAACGCCTATCTGCGCCGCGCCAGCTCCGACAGGCTGGCGAGCGGGCTGGACTGGCTCTACGGCTGGCGTCCCTGAGCGCCAAGGCGCCCGCTCAATTGTGCAGGGCGAGCGACCAGGAGAGCGACTGCGGCAGCGGGTTCCACCAGCCGGTCTGAAGGCCCGCCGTTCGGAGCGCCCGCGCCGTCCATGTGTTGCAGCCGACCAGCGCGTTGAAGCGGCCGTGGGCCTCGAAGAAGGCGTCGTTCGGCCCGTAGGCTGCGCCCGCGACCGGCACCGGCTCGTCGCCTCCGCTCTTCGCGAAGCTCGCATCGATGGCGTCGACGAGGCGCTGGAAGGCGGCCGCGTCCAACCGGTATTCGGTCACGCCGGACTGCGCGGTGTCGACGCTGCCGGCCACCGTCACGTGCATCACCGCGTCGTCGAGCGTCAGCGCCTTGAACAGCGGTCCGGGCTTCAGCTCGCTCCAGGTCGGCGTCTCGATGTAGAAGGCGCGGCTGCCCCAGCCGAATGCCAGCCATCGGGCCTGCGGATGGAGGACAGGCAGGCCCGATGCGCCCAGGCCCGCGAACCGCGCCGCGACGTCCGGATCGAGCGGCAGGACGATGTCGGTGTGGATCGGATTGGCGACCACAAGGATCGTGCGAAGCGGCTCACCGCTCGCAGGCTGCGCCAGGAACGGCCGCGGCACGACCGTGCCCAGAACTGGTGCCAGCACCACGGCCGCAGCGCCGAAAGCAACCCATTTCAGGACGCGCATTGCCCGCCCGCGACCTGCTGCCTGCCCCGAGAACCCCTGCTAGTGCAGGATCTGCGACAGGAACAGCTTGGTGCGCTCGTGCTGCGGATGGTCGAAGAACGCTTCCGGCGTGTTCTGCTCGACGATCTGGCCCTGGTCCATGAAGATGACACGGTTGGCGACCTTGCGCGCAAAGCCCATTTCGTGTGTCACGCAGAGCATGGTCATGCCCTCCTCGGCCAGGCCGACCATCGTCTCCAGCACTTCTTTGATCATCTCCGGGTCGAGCGCCGAGGTCGGCTCGTCGAACAGCATGATGCGCGGGTTCATGCAAAGCGACCGCGCGATCGCGACGCGCTGCTGCTGGCCGCCTGAAAGCTGGCCCGGATACTTGTTCGCCTGCTCGGGAATCTTCACCCGGCGCAGGAAGTGCATCGCGGTCTCCTCGGCCTGCTTGCGCGGGATCTTGCGGACCCAGATCGGCGCCAGCGTGCAGTTCTCGAGGATGGTCAGATGCGGGAACAGGTTGAAGTGCTGGAACACCATGCCGACCTCGCGGCGCACCTCGTCGATCTTCTTGAGATCGTTGGTCAGTTCCTTGCCGTCGACGACGATCCTGCCCTTCTGGTGCTCCTCCAGCCGGTTGATGCAGCGGATCATGGTCGACTTGCCCGAGCCGGACGGGCCGCAGATGACGATGCGCTCGCCGCGCATGACCTTCAGGTTGATGTCCTTCAGGACGTGGAAATCGCCGTACCATTTGTGCATGCCGACGATCTCGATGGCGACGTCGGTATCTGAAATCTGCATCTTGGCGCGGTCGACCCTGAGGTCCTCGGCGCTGACTGCGTTCTCGGTGGCCATCGGCCGGTTCCCCTTGCCTATCGTTTGTGGCCGGTGTCGAGCCGGCGTTCCATGAAGATCGAGTAGCGCGACATGCCGAAGCAGAAGATCCAGAAGACGAAGCCGGCAAACAGAAGGCCGGACATCGGCGTCTGCGCCGACGCCCAGGTCGCGTCGGTGAAGTTCTGGCGGACGATGCCCAGCAGGTCGAACATGCCGATGATGTAGACGAGGCTGGTGTCCTTGAAGAGACCGATGAAGGTGTTCACGATGCCCGGGATCACCAGCTTCAGCGCCTGCGGAAGCACGATCAGGCCCATCTTCTGGCCGTAGCCGAGGCCGAGCGAATCGGCACCCTCGTACTGGCCCTTGGGAATGGCCTGCAGGCCGCCGCGCACGACCTCCGCCATATAGGCCGAGGCGAACAGCGCCACGCCGACCAGCGCGCGCAGCAGCCGGTCGAACGTCGTGCCGGCCGGCAGGAACAGCGGCAGCATGACGCTCGCCATGAACAGCACGGTCACCAGCGGCACGCCGCGCACCGTCTCGATGAAGATGACGCTCAGCATCTTCACCACGGGCAGCTTCGATCGCCGGCCAAGCGCCAGCAGGATGCCGAAGGGTAGCGACACCGCGATGCCGACGAAGGACAGCACCATCGTCACCAGCAGACCGCCCCACTCCGAGGTCGGCACGTAGCGGAGGCCGAAGTAGCCGCCGACCAGCAGGAAGAAGGCAACGATCGGGAAGGCTACGAAGAACAGGATGGCGTTCAGGCCCTTGCGCGGCACGCGCGGGATCAGCAACGGCACCAGCAGCGCGACGAAGATGACCGCCGTCAGGTTGACGCGCCAGCGCTCGCTGACCGTATAGCGCCCGTACATGAACTGCTCGAATTTGGCGTTGACGAACGCCCAGCACGCGCCGGACCAGCCGTCCGGCTGGATGCCGCCCTGCGAGACGGTGGAGCAGACCGAACGGTCCGGCCCGCTCCACACCGCGTCGATGAAGGCCCAGCGCAGCACGCCGGGCACGAAATAGACGAGCAGGGTGACCGCGATGGCGGTCAGCACGGCATCGGTCGGGGTTGCGAACAGGTTCTTCTGCAACCACGGCAACAGGCCGCGGTTGCTCCGCGGCGCGGCCTGCGCCAGCACCATTTCCGTCCGGACGTAGGAGAGATCGTGCTCCTGCATCTATCTCTCCACCAGCGCCATCTTGGCGTTGAACCAGTTCATGAACAGCGAGGTCGACAGGCTGGTGCCCAGATAGATGATCATCCAGATCGCCACGACCTCGATCGCCTGGCCGGTCTGGTTCATCGTCGTCTGGCCGATCTGCACCAGATCGGGATAGCCGATGGCGACCGCCAGCGACGAGTTCTTCGTGAGGTTCAGGTACTGGCTGGTCAACGGCGGGATGATGATGCGCAGCGCCTGCGGCACGATCACCAGGCGCAGCGTCGGCCCGGGCCTCAGGCCAAGCGCGCTGGCCGCCTCGGTCTGGCCGCGGCTGACGCCGAGGATGCCGGCGCGCACGATCTCGGCGATGAACGAGGCCGTGTAGAAGGATAGCGCGAGGTAGAGCGACAGGAACTCCGGCTTGATCGTGAAGCCGCCCTGGATGTTGAACGTGCCCTTGACCGCCGGCTCGAAGCTCAGCGGGAAGCCGGCGGCGATGAAGGCCAGCAGCGGCAGGCCGACGATGAGGGCCAACCCCGTCCAGAAGACAGGAAAACGCTGCCCGGTCGCCATCTGGCGCTGATAGGCGCGGCCGGCCACGAACCACGTCATGCCGATGCCGAGCAGCATGGCAACCGGGAGGAGCCAGGCGCCCTCCCCCCACAGCGGCTTCGGGATCGTAATGCCGCGATTGTTGAGGAAGGAATCGAAGGGCAGCTCGATGCTCTCGCGCACGGCGGGCAGCACCGACAGGACGCCGAGATACCAGAAGAAGATGACGAGCAGCGGCGGGATGTTGCGGAAGATCTCGACATAAACCGTACAGATCTTGGCGATCAGCCAGTTGCGCGAGAGCCGGCCGATGCCGACGAGGAAGCCGATGATGGTGGCCGTGACGATGCCGCAGGCGGCGACGAGCAGCGTGTTCAGCAGGCCGACGACCAGCGCCCGGCCGAAGGTCGAATCGGCAGAGAAAGAGATCAGCGACTGGGCGACGTCGAAGCCGCTGCGGCGGTTGAGGAAGTCGAAACCCGACGCGATGTTGGCGCGGCGCAGGTTGTCGATCGTGTTGCCGACGATCCACGAGATCGCGAGCACGAGGAGCAGGACGACCAGTATCTGGTAGATGAGGCCCCTGACCTTGGGGTCGTAGACCCAGGACGACGCGCGGCCCGGTTCAACTGCGCGGATAGTCTCCTGCGACGCCATGCGACCTCCGGGGGCTGACGGTCCGGGAGGCGGCGGACCGCCTCCCGGGTTGATCGGTTACAGCGTCAGCGGATCGGAGGAGCGTAGAGGATACCGCCCTTCGACCAGAGCTGGTTCAGGCCGCGCGCGATCTTGAGCGGGCTGCCCTGGCCGATGTTGCGCTCGAAGACCTCGCCGTAATTGCCGACGCCGGCGATCACGTTGGCGAGCCAGTCTTCGCTGAGGCCGAGGCCGGCGCCGAGCTTCGACTCCGCTTCCTGGCCGAGCACGCGCTTGATCTCGGGGTTCGACGAACCCTTCATCTCGGCGACGTTCGCCTGGGTGATGCCGAGTTCCTCGGCGATGACGAGGCCGTTCAGCGTCCACTTCACGATGTCGAACCACTGGTCGTCACCCTGGCGGACGACGGGGCCGAGCGGCTCCTTGGAGATGACCTCGGGGAGCACGACGTGCTCGTCCGGCGCGGCCAGCGTCAGGCGGAGCGCGTAGAGGCCCGACTGGTCGGTAGTGTAGGCATCGCAACGGCCGGCTTCATAAGCCGCGTTGGTCTCGTCGAAGCCCTGGAACACGACCGGGTTGTATTCCATGTTGTTGGCACGGAAGTAGTCGGCGAGGTTCAGCTCCGTCGTGGTGCCGGTCTGCACGCAGATGGCGGCGCCCGAGAGCTGCAGGGCCGAATTGATGCCCTGGAGCTTCTTCGCGTTGATCATGAAGCCCTGGCCGTCATAGTAGTTCACGCCGGCGAAGTTGAAGCCGAGCGAGGTGTCGCGGCTGAGCGTCCAGGTCGTGTTGCGCGACAGGAAGTCGATCTCGCCCGACTGCAGCGCGGTGAAACGCTCGGTCGCGTTGGTCGGCACGAACTTCACCTTGGTCGGATCGCCGAAGATGGCGGCGGCCACGGCGCGGCAGAGGTCGGCGTCGAAGCCCTTCCACTCGCCCTTGTCGTCCGGAGCGGCGAAGCCGGCCAGGCCGGTGTGGACGCCGCAGGCGACTTCGCCCTTAGCCTTCACGTCGTCGAGCGTCGCGGCGTTCGCCGCGGAGGCGGCAAACACCACCGCCGACGCGCCGAGCACGATTTTGAGACTGTTTTTCATACCCAAGAACCCTTCTGTTTTTCAGGACCCAGTCCTGTCTTGTCCGTGCGGAAGCTCGATTACTCCGGGCCCATTTCCCGAAGTTACGCCGCCCTCGCGACGTCGCCTCCCTCCCGTTCACGAAATTGTATCGAAGGCGATAATTCTCCGCTGGTCAAGTATGAATGGCGGCGCTGGCCCAATCCGGCGCGACATTGGGAAAAACGCGACAGTTCCCTGCCCGTCGGCGACATCGCCTGCGCGATTTACTGTTTGCGACAGCAACTTTGCTGTCGCTGGCGCTCCGCTCGCAGAACGTATTTTTCCTCGACGTCCCCTGGTTCGCGGACAGAACCGGCGCTGGACTGTTGCCTGACCCGGCCTGCGACCGTATCGGTGGCCGCGATTGAAATGGGAAACGGTCGATGGCCAGAAGCAGTTCGGGTCGGGACAAGGGCGTGAACACGCGCCTGGCGCATCTCGGCAACGACCCCCACGACTTCTTCGGCTTCGTCAATCCGCCCGTCGTGCATGCCTCGACCGTGCTGTTCCCGGATGCCGCGACCATGGCATCGCGCAACCAGAAATACACCTACGGCACGCGCGGCACGCCGACGTCGGACGCGCTCGCCGACGCGGTCAACGCGCTGGAGGGGTCGGCGGGCACCATCATCGTTCCGTCCGGCCTCGCGGCGGTCTTCGTGCCGCTGATGGCGTTCCTGTCCGCGGGCGATCACGCGCTGATCGTCGATTCCGTCTACGCGCCGACGCGCATGTTCGCCAACACCATGCTGAAGCGCTGGGGCGTCGAGGTCGACTATTACGATCCGCTGATCGGCGGCGGCATCGCCGCGCTGATGAAGCCGAACACCAAGGTCGTCTTCACCGAATCGCCCGGCTCGAACACGTTCGAGATGCAGGACATTCCGGCGATCGCCGCCGCCGCGCATGCTGGCGGCGCGGTGGTCATGATGGACAACACCTGGGCAACGCCGCTCTACTTCAAGCCGCTCGACCACGGCGTCGACATCTCGATCCACGCGGCGACGAAATATCCGGCCGGGCATTCGGACGTGCTGGCCGGCCTGGTGTCGGCCAACGAGGCCACGTGGAAGCGTCTGTGGGACACCTTCGTCTCGCTCGGCATCCCCGCCGGGCCGGACGACGCCTATCAGGTGCTGCGCGGCCTGCGCACGATGGGCGTCAGGCTGGAGCGTCACCAGCGCAGCGCCCTCGACATCGCGCGCTGGCTGGAAGGACAGCCCGGCGTCGCGCGCGTGCTGCACCCGGGCCTGGAAAGCCACCCCGGGCACGCACTCTGGAAGCGTGACTTCTGCGGCGCGAGCGGCATCTTCTCGGTCGTGCTCGATGCCGGCGGACAGAAGGAGGCACATGCCTTCCTGGACGCACTGGAGATCTTCGGGCTGGGTTACTCCTGGGGCGGCTACGAGAGCCTCGCCGTGCTGGTCAACCTGTCGGACCGCACGGTCGCCAGGGGATCGTACGAAGGCCCGATCATCCGGCTGCAGATCGGCCTGGAAGACGTCGCAGACCTGAAGGCCGACATCGGCAAAGCGCTGGCCGCCGCGCGCGCGTAGGCCAGCGTCTCGCCGCGCAGGGAGACGCGGCCCTACAGGATGAAGTCGCCCTTCGACATGGTCGCAAGCCCGACCCGGATTTCGAAGTCGGCACGCCCGTCGCCGTTGACGTCCGCCTGGACGACGCCCTTGGAATAGCGCAGTTCGCCCGCGGCCTTGCTGAATGCGGCAGCGCCGATGAAATTGAAGGCTTGGTTGCCGCCCGCCTTGGTACTGGCGTCGATGTCGCGCAGGTCGATCTTGTCCTGACCCCGCTTGAAGTCGCGGATCTGGTCTCGTGCCGCACCGGCGCGGCTCTCCGCGACCGTGTTGAAGTCGAAGCGGTCACGGCCGAGCCCGCCGGCGAGCAGGTCGCGGCCCAGCCCGCCGGCCAGCACGTCGTTGCCGGCGCCGCCGGCAAGCGTGTCGTTGCCCGCACCGCCACGCAGATCGTCGACGAGGCGCGACCCGGTCAGAGTGTCGTTGCCGGCCCCGCCGTCGATGAAGGGAAGGCGCGTCATCGCGGTCAAGCCGCCGAGGTCGATCCGGTCGGCGCCGCGTGTTCCCAGGAGCCCCTTGCCGTTGCCGATCCACTGCTCGATCGACGCCGCGGACGCCGAGAACGCCGACAACGCGGCGGACGCCGCGCCCATGACCTCGATCCGGTCCGTGCCGGCGCCGCCCGCAAATGTGTCGCCCACGCCTTCCGTGCCGGCGATGCGGAACGTGTCGTTTCCCGCCCCGCCGCCCATCACGTCGGCGCCGGCGCCGCCGATCAGGACGTCGTCGCCGCCCATTCCGCCCAATGTGTCGTTGCCGGCGAGGCCCGAGATGATGTCGCGATCGGAGCCGCCGGTCAGGATATCGTCGCCGGTTGTGCCAGTAATGATCTCGGGCGTAACGTTGCCCACGGCGATCGTGAGATCCTTCTCGAGGGTCGCGCCATGGGCATCGGTGACCCTCACCCTGATCTGATGTGTCTGCGCCGTCTCGAAGTCGATCAGTCTCCCGTTCGCCACGACGATCTGGGTTCCGACGAGGGCAAAACGGCCGCCCGCATCGTCGACGAGATCGAAATCCGCGGTATCGCCCAGCGCGAGGTCGTCGTCGGTTGCGCTCAGGTTGCCAACGGTCGTTCCGTCGGACGCGCCTTCCGTGACCGTCAGGCCCGAGAGTGCGATGTCCGTCGGTGCATCGTTCATGATGTCCGCGATCGAGAACGTCCCGTTCGAGAACTGGAACAGTTCGACGCCTGAGACGGTGTCGGTTCCATCCGGCGAACCGTCGCGCCGATCGGTGATCGTCAGCGTGCCGACGCCGGTAATCGTGTAGTCTTTCCACGCGCCGCGATAGATGGCCTTGTCCTGCGTGCCCGCGCCGCCGATCAGCGTGTCGTCGCCGGCGCCGCCGTCGAGCGTGTCATTGCCGGCGCCCCCATCCAGCGTGTCGTTGCCGTCCTCGCCGGACAGGACGTCGTTCGATGCACCGAACGGACTTCCGTCCTGGTTGTAGTTGGTGCGGATCGTGTCATTGCCGTCGCCACCTCGGATCGTCGCCACACCGACGTTTGCGAGCTGGAACGTGTCGTTCCCGGTGCCGCCGATGCCGATGAAGGCCGCAGCATGGAGGTAGACCTCGAAGCCGACGCTGTTGACTTCCGTCTGCTTGTTCTGGAGGGCGGCGACGAACGCGTTCCACTCGGTCAGGTTTGCGAACGGTCCCGTCGGCAGGCCGAGCCTGCCCGTGAACGCGCCGACCGCGTAGGTCACGTTGATGCCGCCGTCGTAGGCGTTCGGTGCGCCGAGCGGCGTAGCGACGAGCGCTACATCGCCCTCGCCCGAGCCCAGCACATAGCCTAGAACGATGTTGCTCATGGCATTCACCCCCGCTGCCCCAGGGGAACATAGTTAACTGATTAATCCACTCGCGCAACATCGAGCGCGGCAGAAGGCTTTCGTTGGTTAATGCGTGAAATGCGAGGCTGGCGATCCCGGCAGGGCTCGAACCTGCGACCCACAGCTTAGAAGGCTGTTGCTCTATCCAGCTGAGCTACGGGACCGTGAAGCGACCGGACGCTAGTGCGTCCAGGGCGTCTTGCGGTCATAGCGGAAATTGTCCGAGTAGGAAATCTGCCGCCGGCGCGCTTCCTTGGGCTCCTCGACCCGATAGGCGATGCCTTCCTTCTCCGCATAGGCGATCGCCTCCTCGCGCGTATCGAAGGCGAGCCTTATCTGGCTCCGCATGTCGCCGGAGGTCGTGTAGCCCATCAGCGGGTCGATCTTGCGTGCCTTCTCCGGCTCGAATTCGAGCACCCAATGGCCGGTCTTGGCCTTGCCGGACTGCATGGCGGTCTTTGCGGGGCTGAAGATTCGCGCTGACATGGCCTGTCTTTTCGTTGCTCGCTGACGGCATGTCCCGCAAATCGGCGCCGGCGTCAATCGCCTGCCGCCCGCAGCGGCCGACGGCCGCCGGAGCGTCGACCCTGAAGAGTCGTAGCAAGCGCCCCGTCCGCGCGTCCGTGCCCCGGCGCCTTGTCGCAAGGGAAGCTGCGTGATAGCGCAGGTGCATCTCCTCCGCGCGACGTTTTCACGCCAGCACCAACCAGTCCGGAAAGAAGCATGGGCGAAAGGCTGTTGGACGCCGTCATCGTCGGCGGCGGACCTGCCGGTCTCAGCGCCGCGCTGGAACTCAGGGATCGGGACATCCTGCTCCTCGAGGCGAGTTCCCGGCTGGGCGGCCGCCTTCGCTCCGAACCCCGCGGACCGTACTGGCTGAACCTCGGCGGACACCTGCTCCCACCGGCCGGATCGCGCATCCGCGCGATGCTCGACACGCTCGGACTGACGGTCGTCCCCATCCCAGGCAAGAAGCTCGCGATCTGCCTGGACGGTACCGTCCATGCGCCGGAGCACGCTGGGGCGCTGCCGTTCATCCTCCCGCTCAGCCTTTCCGGGCGGGTGTCGATGGCGCGCGTGGGCCTCAGGCTCATGCGCGCGGCGCGCGGCTGGCGCCGGGCGCTGGCCGTCGTGCCCGGCGAATCCGCCACGGCGCGGCGCGAGAGGCTCGCGCAGTTCCTGTCCGACCGCTCCTTCCGCGACCTGATCGGCCCCGTCTCCGGGCGGGTCGATGCGATCTTCGCGGCGGCGGGCCGCCGCGCCGCGGTCGAGATCGACGAGCAGGCCGCGGGCGTCGGCGTGTCCCTGTTCGGCGCCGTCTGGGGCGGTCGCGGCGGCCCCCAGGCGATCAATCTCGACGGCGGGTCGGGACGGCTGGCGGAAGCGGTCGCGAAAGCGGTCGGCCCGCGGCACATCCGCCTCGGCGCCGAGGTCGTCGAGGTCGCCGCCAGCGGCGGGCAGGTCCGCGTCTCGTATCGGCGGGAAGGCACGGTCGAGACGGTGACCGCACGCCATGCGATCGTGGCGGTGCCGGCCTTCGTCGCCGCGCGGATCGTGACGGCCTTGCCTGACCGGCTCCGCACGACGCTGCAGACTGTCCAGTACGGGCCGTTCGTCTCGCTGGGCATTCTCACGCGGGAGGCGTCGCCGATGCCGTGGGACGACCTCTACGCCGTGGTGTTCCCCGAAGCGTCCTTCGACATGTTCTTCAACCACGCGAACCCGCTGCGGACCGGCGGCACGCGACAGCCGGGCGGCAGCCTGATGGTCTATGCTGGGGGCCGCAAGGCGCGCGACCTGCTCGAGCGGACCGACGCGGAGATCGAGGCGCTGTTCCTCGCCGATCTGCGGCGCGCCTTTCCGCAGATCGAAGGCATCGTGGCGGAGACGCAGGTCGCCAAATGGAACCCCGGGAACGCCAGCCGTTCGGTGGGCTTCCGCTTCGATGCGATGATCGACTACTGCGCGCGGGCCGACACCGCGATCCACTTCGCCGGCGACTATTTTGCCGAGATCGGCAGCATGGAGACCGCCGCCAGTTCCGCGCACGAGGCGGCGCTGAAGGTGCGCGCGCAGCTGCCGCATTCTTCGTGATGGAGGGGGCTCGCAGGCGGAACATGGTCGGAGTGGCAGGATTCGAACCTGCGACCCCCTGATCCCAAATCAGGTGCGCTACCAGGCTGCGCTACACTCCGACGCGGGCAGACACCTATAGTCTGGACTCTTCCGAGGCAAGGGCCGGCCGAGGCTAGGGCCGGCCGAGGCAGGGCCGACCGGGCACGCTGCGCTCCGTCCCGGGCCTCTCGAACAGACCGATGCGCGCGCCGTCAATTCGCCACCATGCGGGCCGACACCAGCACCCGTGACGCAGGCGCCAGCCTCCGACGACCGGTCTTCGGCGGCGGCGCAAAAGAGGAGTCTTGCTTTCGCCATTGCCCGTCCAAAGGACCGCGGTGACTGCAGGACGCGTCGCCGCGGCGGCCCGCAGGCCGCATGTTTGGAGAAAGCAATATGAGCAAGAAACGGCTCTACGCGCATGTCCTTCTCGACCGTTCCGGCTCGATGGAAGCCTGTCGTGACACCACGATCAGCGCCTTCAACGAGTATGTGAACTCGCTCAAGACCAATCCGGAGATCAGCGCCCGCATTTCACTGACCATTTTCGACGACCAGAGCATCGACCTCATCATCGACCGCCAGAAGGCGCGCGACGTGGTCGCGCTCACCAAGGAGGTGTACGTCCCGCGCGGCATGACGCCGCTCAACGATTCCATCGCCAAGACGGCCAACGCGATCGAGTCTGTGCCGCTCCGCGACGAGGAGCGCGTCAGCTTCGTCATCGTCACCGACGGGCTGGAGAACGCCAGCCGCGAATACAGCCGCGACGCCGTCCGCAAGCTCCTGGAGCGGCTGCAGGCGGAGAAGAACTGGCTGGTGCTCTATCTGGGCGCCAACCAGGACGCCTTTGCCGAAGGCGCGGCACGCGGCGTTGCGGCAGCGCAGTCCATGGACTTCGACGTACAGCGCATGCCGGCGGCGATGAGCGCCGTGCGTCGCAGCACGATGGCCTTTGCCGAGACGGCAAGCCGGACGCTCGCCGCGTTCACTCCCGGTGAGCGCGCGGCGGCGCTCAGCCAGCGCCGCGCCGCGGTCGAGAAGGCCCGGACGGAGGAAGAAGCGGCCAAGTCCGCGCGCTAGATGTCCTGCCGGGCCGCCATCCGGCCCGGCTGGCGCAATCGGGGGAGCGGCCGCCACGCCGCTCCCTTTTCGTTCCGGGTGGCTGGCGCGGAGGCGGTCAGACGTCCAGTTCGGCCTGGCCCCGGTCCATCGCGTTCACCACGTCGCTCGCCATGCCGCGGGTGATCCGCGTCTTCTGTTCCAGCGCCGCACGGTCGAGCTTCTCGACGACGCGGATCGCGGTGGCCAACGATCGCTCGATTCGGCGCACCAGGAACTGAACGACATGCGGCTCGACCTCGACCTGCCGGTCGGCGAACAGTTTGGTGATGACGCCGGCCAGCAGTTCGTCATCCGGCTCGCGGATCTCGACCGTTGCGGCGGCCTTCAGCCGCGAGGCGAGGTCCGGGAGCTGCACGTTCCAGGCGAGAGGGAAACGCCGCGCCGCGATCAGCATGGTGGTGCCGGCCTCGCGCGCCGCGTTGATGGCGTGGAACAGCCCGTTTTCGTCCAGGCCGCCCTGGTCGGCGTCGTCGATGAAGACGTGGTCGGCGCCGCGCGTTCCCATGTCGAGCCGGCGCCGGTCGAGCGGCTGGGCGCCGGAGACCTCACGCCACACGGCGCCCAGATGCGACTTGCCGGCGCCCGCCGGCCCGGCAAGCACGACGACCGGGGTCGGCCAGTCCGGCCAGCGGTCGATCAGGGCGACCGCCTCGCGGTTGGCCGCCGCGACGACCAGGTCATCGCGCGTGCGGCTCTCGGCGACGCCGAGGGCGAGCGGAAGCTGGCGCGGCCTAGGACTTGCGGGCATCGACGCGCGGCGCCCGCACGCGGCGCTTCACGACCGGCGGCGCCGGCTCCTCCGCGAGCGGCTCCTCGTCGTCCTTGTGGCCCCGGTAGAGCGGCGAGTCGAGATAGCGGTTGAGCGCGAAGCGCACGAGAACCGCGACTGCCGCAGCCGCCGGCACGGCGATCAGCAGGCCGACGAAACCGAACAGCGCGCCGAAGGCCAGCAGCGCGAACATCAGCCAGACGGGATGCAGGCCGACGCTCTTGCCGACCAGTCGCGGCTGAAGGATGTTGCCCTCGATGAACTGGCCGAGGAAGAACACCACTGCCACGGCGCCGATCATCGTGTAGTCCGGCCAGAACTGGACGAGCGCGACACCGACGGACAGGACGAGACCGACCAGCGACCCGACATAGGGGATGAAGCTGATCAGGCCGGCGAACAGGCCGATCAGGATGCCGAAATTCAGCCCGACGACGGTCAGCCCGATGGCATAGAGGATGCCCAGTACGAGGCAGAGGGTGCCCTGCCCGCGCACGAAGCCGGCGGTTGCCGTGTTGATGTCCGTGGCGATCGCCCGCACCGTCTCGACATGGTCGCGCGGCACCCAGCTGTCGACCTTGGCGACCATGCGGTCCCAGTCGAGCAGCATGTAGAACGCGACCACCGGCGTCACCACGAACAGGCCGGCGATGTTCACCAGAGCCACGCCGGAATTCCAGATCGACGTCATGATCGTCGTCAGGAAGCCGAAGCCCGAGGTCAGCAGCGAGTTCAGTCCCTCCTGCAGGTTCGCGGGGTCGACGCCGAAGCGGTCCTTGAGCCACTCGGGATCGATGCTGGTCACCAGCCCCTGCAGGCGCGTCAGGTAGTCCGGCAGGCGGCCGATGAAATCGTCAAGCTGGCTTGCCAGGATGGGGATCAGGATCACCAGGCCGAGCGACAGCGCGATGATGAAGCCGATCAGGATCAGGCACGTCGCCATGAAGCGCGACAGCCCGACGCGCTGCAGCTTGTCGGCGACGGGATCGAGGAAATAAGCGAGCACCATGCCTGCCACGAAAGGCAGCAGGATCTCGCTGAACAGCCACAGGAAGAGGACCAGCAGGACGCCGCTGATCAGCCAGAAGCGAAGCTGCCTTCGGAAGGCCGCCGCAAGGGCCTCCTCGGCGGCGTCCCTATCGGTCCTCGGCTGCCTTGCCTTCGCCATCGCTGTTCATATGCCTGAGCCAGCCGACGAGATAGGCCCCGGCGGAAGCGGCGGTCAAGAGGCCGCAGAGCAGGGTCAGCCAGTAGCGCAGCGTGTCAAACCCTGCCGAAAACGCCAGGTCCCCCAGCACCAGGCCCGCCACGACGATCTGCACGGCCGTGTTCGCCTTGGAGACGAAGAGCGGCTTCATCGCCACCGGCCTGCCCATCACCGTCGACAGCAGCACCGCCCCGATGATCAGCGCGTCGCGCGACACCGCCGCGACCACCAGCCAGAGCGGAAGCTCGCCCATGTAGCCCAGCACGACGAACACGGTGACCAGGAGAAGCTTGTCCGCCGCGGGGTCGAGATAGGCGCCGAGTTCGGACCGCTGGCTCGGGAAGTGTCGCGCGATGAACCCGTCAACGCCGTCCGAGATGCCGGCGATCAGGAAGCAGGCGAAGGCGAGGTCGTAGCGCGCCGACAGGAGGGCGAAGACGACCGCCGGCACCAGAAAGAAGCGCAGGATCGTGATCATGTTGGGAACGGTCACGACGCGGGCCTCCTTCGCCTGTCGCGGGCATGGGTGATCAGGGCTAATTGGGCCAAAGCGCCGGTTCCCGCAAGGCTCCATCGCCGGCGGCGCGTCTGTCCACGGTTTTCCGCCGCACTGCGGGCGACCGGAGGCCGCAATTCCTTGCGGCGGGCCGCCGCTTCGTGCCAAGAGCCGCGAAGCGGTTCGGACGGCGGCGCATGACCCACGGGAAGAACGGACTGACCTATGCCGAGGCCGGTGTCAGCATCGACGCCGGCAACGCGATGGTCGAGAAGATCAAGCCGCTGGTGCGGGCGACGCGCCGGCCGGGCGCCGACGGCGAAATCGGCGGCTTCGGCGGCCTGTTCGACCTGAAGGCCGCGGGCTTCACCGACCCCGTGCTGGTGGCGGCGAATGACGGGGTCGGCACCAAGCTGATGGTCGCCATCGCGTCGGGCAAGCACGACACGATCGGCATCGACCTCGTCGCCATGTGCGTCAACGACATCGTCGTGCAGGGCGCCGAGCCGCTGTTCTTCCTCGATTATTTCGCCACCGGCAAGCTCGATCCCGAACAGGGCGTGGCGATCGTGTCCGGCATCGCCGAGGGCTGTCGCATGGCCGGCTGCGCGCTGATCGGCGGCGAGACGGCTGAGATGCCGGGCGTGTACCGGCCGGGCGACTACGACCTCGGCGGCTTCGCCGTCGGTGCCGCCGAGCGCGGCACCCTGCTGCCCACCGACGACGTGACCGAGGGCGACGTGCTGCTCGGCCTCGCCTCTTCGGGTCTGCACTCGAACGGCTTTTCGCTGGTCCGCCGCATCGTCGAACTGTCAGGGCTCGCCTGGGACGCGCCGGCACCCTTTGCGGACGGCGTCACGCTGGCCGAGGCGCTGCTCGAGCCGACGCGCATCTATGTGAAGTCGATCCTGAAGGCAACGCGCGAGACGCATGGCATCAAGGCGCTGGCGCACATCACGGGTGGCGGCTTTCCCGACAACATCCCGCGCGTCCTGCCGGAGGCCTATTCGGCGGAACTCGACCTCGACGCGATCGACGTACCCCCTGTCTTTTCGTGGCTGGCTACGACGGGTGGCGTTGCCGCCGAGGAGATGATGCGCACCTTCAACTGCGGCATCGGCATGATCGCCGTGGTGGCGGCCGGTCAGGCCGCGCAGGTCGCGGCCGTCCTGCAGGAGGCCGGCGAGACCGTGACGCCGATCGGCCGCATCGTCCCGCGCCGCGATGCTGGGGTCATCTACCGCGGAGCGATCCGGCTATGAGTACACGCAAGCGGGTCGCCGTGATGATTTCCGGCCGGGGTTCGAACCTCGCGGCGCTGATGGAGGCCGCCTCCGATCCAGCCTATCCGGCCGAGATCGTCGGCGTGGTGTCCGACAATCCCGAGGCGCCGGGCCTGACATTCGCCGCCGGCCGCGGCCAGCCCGTGGCGGTCGCCAATCGCCGCGACCATCCTTCCAGCGATGCGCACGACGCCACGATCGACGCCGCGCTTCGCGATCTCGCACCCGATTTCGTGGCGCTTGCCGGCTATATGCGTGTGCTGACGGCCGGCTTCGTCGCGGCATGGCAAGGCAAGCTCATCAACATCCATCCGTCGCTGCTGCCAGCCTTCAGAGGCCTCGACAGCCACCGACAGGCGATCGAGGCCGGCGTGCGCGTGCACGGCTGCTCCGTGCATTTCGTGTCACCCGAGGTGGACGCCGGTCCGCTGATCGCGCAGGCCGCGGTTCCGGTCCTCACTGGCGATACTGAGGAGGCGCTCGCCGCGCGCGTGCTCAAGGCGGAACACAAGCTCTATCCGATCGCGCTGGCAATGGTGGCGGAAGGCCGCGCGCGGCTCGACGGCAACCGCGTCGTCTTCGACACCTCCGGCGCGTCCGAAAAGAATGGCGGCCAGTCGGTCTTCTCGCCCGACCTGACCACCGACATGCGCAGCATCGAGGACCTGGCGCGCTTCACGCCGTAAGGTGGAAATCTGGACCAACAGCAGCCACGCTAATTGCCGCCGCGATCCGCAAAATACTGCCTCCGGATTTCTTCGATGTTCCCGGAGAATAGTTTCTCTGCGACGATTCCGACGAGCGCCCCCAGCGCGACTTCGACCGCCGAAAGTGTGATCCTCAGGGCCTGAGGGCTGTCCGCTATGCCGAACGGATAGCTGACGATTATGTAGCAAATGAACACTATGAACACGGCAGGGATTCCGATGCTGAACATAGTGAAAGACACTCCCACTGCGTCCTGAAGTTCCCTGGGCGCTGGTTCGCTCATCACGTTCTTGAGTGCCGCCACAGCGAACACTCCGGTAATCGGCGAGAGGATAAGCACGATTTCGATCTTCTCTTGGATCAGCCTGAAATAATCGTGCAGGAACACGAACACGAGCACGATGGCCGTGATGTGCCCGAAGACCAGCGTGGCCGCCGCAATATCCCTCACAACGGTTCTGCGCATGCGCTCTCCCTAGTGATCAAGAAGGCGGCCACCCAAGTCGGCAGCAACTTTGGTGCCTAACGCCGCGGCCCACTCATCCATCTTCAATCCGTCTTCAGTCAGTTCACCAGAGACGGGGTCGAGATATTCCATCACCTGTCCGGTCGAAATGATCCCGGCGGGCAGTTCCAGAAGATTTTCGGGAGCGGATATCTTGCGCATGTCGAGCAGGGAGATCAGGAGGCTCTCCCCTATATCGCCTGTGAACGTTTCGATGCCCACGCCAAGAGCGATGTTGGCCGAGTACCAGTAGCCGGGCGCAAAATCGACACCAAGCGAAGCGTTCGGCCCGAGCAGCGAGAAAGCATAGACATTTCCCCTCCCGTGCTGGCGCAACGATGACAGTTTGACCCTGCCGTCAAAGAGCCCCCCGACAACTTTCTCCTGTAGAACAGCCGCCGTGTCTGATCCGTGGTTCGACAGTGTAGGGAAAGGGAGGATCACCATCCTCGGGGGAGAGCCCGCCTCGGCGCGAACGCGAGAAGCACATATGTCGCCAGGAATCTTGTTGATCAGCGAGGCTGCGTAAAACTCATGACCGAAGCCGACGTCTAGTACGATCCAACAGTTGCCGTCCTCACCGCATCTCATCGGATCAGCGATCAAATAGTTTCCACGGATTGTCTCGCTTTCCGAAGCGCCCCAGACCAGCGCCTCCCAGCCATGGCGTTCGCTCAAAGAGAGAAGATTTGGAACCTGTTCAGACTGGTAGTCGACCTCGACAATCTCCGTGTGAAAATTGCCTTCTCCATGCATGAATGAACAAGGCTTCGTGATGCTGAAGAACGAGTTGGAGACAGACTGGAACGCGGCATAGGGCTCGCCGTCACGCGTCAACCGGACGTCGGCGCGTTCAACCTCGAAATCCTCGATGCGTGACGTTCCGATCCGAATTTCTGCGCGCCACCCCTCGCCATAGTCCACCGTGGAACCTGCCTTCAGGGCTGAAAAATCACCTTTAACGGTACCGGTCTTATCTCCACCCGGAAAACCTACCCAAGACGAGAACTTGTCACATGCAACATCGAGTACGAAGAAAAGCTCACCGTCGTTCCCATCTCCAGAAATTGATACATGGCGGGTGAAATTTCCACCGTAGCACGACGATGTCGCATCTTGAGCGCGCGTGTCATCTATATTTCCGGAAAAAATCGAGGAGAAAATTATGCAATAGAGATACCGGATGCGCATACTCTTCTTTCAGATGTCTAGGTCCAAAATATACGCTCAAACAATATAACGCAATTCCGTAAACGGAGGCTGCGTAACAGAATTCTATTCGCATCCGCATATCTTAAAATATGTTAGACAATCAGGCTGCAGCCTATAGGCACACAACTTGAGACATGGAACGCAAGCAGGGCGTCATGCAGCGTCGGGCCTGTGTGGTGGACCGGCCTCAAAAGAGCTCAAACCAGTAGACTCACACCGTGTTGGGCTTAGCAGCGTCAGCCTGCGGTGCGGACCCACACCCGGCTGTCGTGGAAGGCCGCGCCGCCATAGGGTGCTGGCGCATCCGAGCCGGTCAGCACGTTGATGCCCTCGCCGCGCTCATGCGCGCTATTCGGCCAGATGCCTTCCGCGATGACGACGCCGCGCCGCACGCCGTCGAAGAGTTTCGCATGCAGCACGACCTCACCACGGGCATTGCCGATCTCGACGCGGTCGCCGCCGGCCAGCCCGAGGTGTTCCGCGTCGTCCGGATGGATCAGCAGTTCCGGCCGGCCCTCCCGCTGGCGCGAACTCGGCGTCTCCGTGAAGGACGAGTTCAGGAAGGAGCGCGCCGGCGAGGTCGCCAGCCGGAACGGGTGGGCCTCGTCGACCGTCTCGATCAGGTCGACATGGTCGGGGAACTCCGGCAATTGGCCGACTGGCCCGAACAAGCCCATCGACTTCGGCGGCTTGTTCGGCGCGATGCCGCCGTTCCATTCCGGCTTGAACCTGAACTTTCCGTCCGGATGGCCGAAGCCCGACGTGAAGTGCGCGGTCTCGAAGTCCGGCTGCACGTCCAGCCACTTGCTGTCGTTCAGCGTGTCGAAATCGCCGAGGTCGCGGCTGGCCAGCATCACGTCGATGTGCTCGCGCTCGGTCATGCCGAAGCCCGGCATGTGCGCGACGCCCAGCCGCTTCGCCAGTTCCTCGATGACGTAGAGGTTGGTCTTCGGCCCGGGCGGCGGGTCGATCAGCTTCGGCCCCAGCGTCACGTGCTGGTTGCCGCCGCCCTTGTAGAGGTCGTCATGCTCGACGAACATCGTCGCCGGCAGCACCACGTCGGCAAGCTTGGCGGTGTCGGTCATGAACTGCTCATGCACGCAGGCGAACAGGTCGTCGCGCAGGAAGCCCTGCTTCACCAGCCGCTGCTCGGGGGCGACATTGGCAGGGTTGGTGTTCTGGATCAGCATCGCGGTCACCGGCGGCCCGCCATAGAGCGCGTCCTCGTGCCCCATCAGGATCGGCCCGATGCGCGACTGGTCGAGGAAGCGGATGCGCGGATCGCGCAGGCGATCGCCCTGCAGGAGGCTCTTGTCGAACTTGAAGCCCGAAATGCCGGAGTTGGAGTTTAGCGCGCCGCCACCCTCATACTGCCAGGCGCCGAGTACCGTCGGCACCGAGACCGCGGCGTGCATGTTGACCGAGCCGTTGCGCTGGCGCGCGAAGCCGTAGCCGAGGCGGAAATAGACCCGCTTCGTCTCGCCGATCAGACGCGCGAAGGCTTCGATCTCGGCGACCGGCAGGCCGGTGATCGCGGAGGCCCATTCCGGCGTCCTCGTCCGCAGGTGCCGCTCCAGGCCCTTCGGGTCGTCCGTGTATTTCTCAAGATACGGCCAGTCGGCATGCCCGTCACGGAACAGCACGTGCATGGCCGCGCAGGCCAGCGCTCCGTCGGTGCCGGGCTTCAGCACCAGGCCCATGTCCGCCTGCTTCATCGTCGCATTGTCGTAGACGTCGATCACGACGATCTTGGCGCCGCGCTCCTTCCGCGCCCGCACGGCATGCGTCATCACGTTGACCTGCGTGACGACGGCGTTGGTGCCCCAGATCACGACGCAGTCGGACTTCGCCATCTCGCGCGGGTCGGAGCCGCGCAGCGCGCCGGTCCCCATGACGTAGCCGGTCCAGGCGAGGTTGGTGCAGATCGAGTCGAAATAGCCGGAATATTTCTTGGCGTTGCGCAGCCGGTTGATCGAGTCGCGCTGCACCTGCCCCATCGTCCCGGCGTAGTAGTACGGCCAGACCGTCTCCGAGCCGTATCGCGCCTCCGCGGCGATGAACTTCTCCGCGACGAGATCGAGCGCGGCCTCCCAGCTCGAGTCCTTCCAGCTGCCGTCACCCTTGGCGCCGGCGCGGACCAGCGGCTTCAGCAGGCGGTCCGGATGGTGGACGCGCTCGGCATAGCGCGCGACCTTGGCGCATATGACGCCCGCCGTGTAGCTGTTCTCCTTGGCGCCGTGGACGCGGCCGATGCGATCCGGGCCGAGAAGCTCCACGTCCAGCGCGCAGGTCGAGGGACAGTCATGCGGACAGGCGGAATGGCCGATCCTGATATCCGAGCGCGTGCCTTTGATGGGTGCATGCTGGTTCATGCCCGCATCCCTAGCGGTTTTGGCCGGCGAGGTGTAGAGCGCCGCGCCATGAAACGGCTGCGCCACCGATGAACTACCGCCACGCCTTCCACGCCGGCAACTTCGCCGACGTCGTCAAGCATGCCGTGCTGGCGCGCATCGTGGACTATCTGAAGCGCAAGGACCGCGCCTTCCGCGTCATCGACACGCACGCCGGCGCCGGCCTCTACCACCTCTCGGGCGACGAGGCATCGCGCACAGGTGAGTGGCGGGCCGGCATCGGCCGGCTGATCGAGGCCCAATTGCCGAAGCCGGCCGCCGAGCTGCTGGCACCCTATCTCGATGCGGTCCGCGCCGCCAATCCAGACGGCGGGCTGGCGCTCTACCCCGGTTCGCCGTGGATCGTCCGCCACCTGCTGCGGCGGCAGGATCGGCTGACCGCCATCGAGTTGCATGCCGAGGATGCCGCCCGTCTCAGGCAGCAGTTCGCCGACGACGTGCAGGTCCGTGTCATCGAGCTCGACTGCTGGCTCTCGCTCGGCGCTCATGTGCCGCCAAAGGAGAAGCGCGGCCTGGTGCTGGTCGACCCACCCTTCGAGATCGCCGGCGAATTCGACCGGCTGGTCCACGGGCTGGTCCGCGCCCACAGGCGCTGGCCGGGCGGCATCTACGCGCTCTGGTATCCCATCAAGGACCGCGCCGCCGTGAACGCTTTTCGCGCGGACCTTGCCGCGACAGGCATCCCGAAAATCCTCGACATCCGCTTCGAGGTCAGACCGCCGTCGCGCGAACCGCGCCTCTACGGGTCCGGGATGGTCATTGTGAACCCGCCCTTCACCTTGGAAGCCGAGATGAAGGCGCTTCTCCCCGTGCTGGCAAACGTTCTGGGAGAGGACGGCGCGGGGCGATTCTCGATCGAACAGTTGACGCCGAACTGACGGCCTCAGAACGGAATGCCGAAATCCTCGTAGAATTCGTAGATCTCCCAGGCCGGGATCTTGCCCGTCTCGCAACCGCCCTCGCGCCCGCTCGACCACGCCTCGAACGGAAACTGGCTCTCGCTCATCCCGTCGCTGCCCTGGCCGGTCGCTGTCAGGGTGACGATCGTCTCGTCGCCGTTCTTCAGATAGAGCTTAGGATGATCCTGCCAATCCGGGTCCGGCACCAGTTTCCCGGTCTCTGTGACGATGATCGGCTTGATCTGCCCGTTGTCATCGACGTCGTTCGGCGATGTGTAGATGATCTTCCCGGTCGCCGAATCGTAGTCGATGTTGAAGAAGGGCTCGGTGAACGTGCAATGGAGCGTGCCGGCCGAGGCCGTGCCCGCGAAGCAGAGAGCGGCAGCTGCCGCCAGAGCGATGCGCATCATCAATGTCCTGTCCTGATGCCGAAGTCCTCGTAGACCCTTGCGAGGTCGTAAGCCGGCGCGCTGTCGGTCTCGCAGCCCCCTGCCAACTGCCCATAGCTGCCCACGAACGGAAAGATGAAATCGCTCATCCCGTCATCGCCGAGCCCAGTCAGTTGCAGGGTAATGATCGTTTCCTCGCCCGCTTTGAGGTAAAATGTCTGATAGTCCCGCCAAGCATCCTCGCGCACCAGCCGCGCATTCTCGCCAATGACCTTCGGCATCGGCTTGCTGGCTGGGTCGGTCTCGTCCGGCGAGGTCAGCGTCACAAGCCCGGTCGCGGTGTCGAAATCGATCGCGATCCACGGCTCGGTGAATTCGCAATGCAGCGTCGCTGCGCTCGCCGGCTGCGCGGCAAGCACCGCCGCCACCGCGATTGGAAGCCATCTCATCTCGACACCCCGGCCCGACTGCACGCCACTCGTAACGCACACCGTGGCGGATTCGTGGTGACCGGGCCGGTCCGCGGCTTGACCGGCGCCGCGAGGCTCTGCACAGTCCGGACATCTGCATTCGCTGGCTGGAGGGTCACATGCGCCGCTTCGCTCTGTACGCCCTGTCGGCCATCGTGCTTGCCGCGACGGCACCGGCCGCGCATACCGGCGAATGGTTCTTCCCCACCTCGAACAAGGTGTCGCGCGCCTGCGACGACCGCGTGGTGCTGCGCCGGGTGAAGCGCGACTTCGCCTATCAGGTGCGTCACGTGCCGCATCTGCCCGACGTCAAGATCGTCGACTTCCACAACATCCACGAGCACCGGTACGAGCCCTTCGACGGTGACCGCCAGCCGATCGCCCGCCGCTATTGCGGAGCGACCGCGCAGCTCTCCGACGGGCGGCTGCGCGAGATGTGGTACCTCATCGAGGATCCGATGGGCTTTGCCAGCATCGGCGATGGCGTCGAGTTCTGCGTGGCCGGCTTCGACCGTTGGAAGGTCTACAACAACCATTGCCGCGTCCTGAAGTAGCCGGTCGACCCTCCATGCGTCGCGGGCTGGCGCGGCTTGCGCTCGCCGCGTTCCTGGCCGGCGGCCTTGCCGCATGCGACGAATCCGGACAGCAGGCCACGACGACGCCTGCAGGCGGCCACACGCCGATCGCCCAGACCGGCGGAACCGGCACGGCCGCCCGCTCGAACCTGCCGATAGGCACCGGCTTCGACTTCTACGTTCTGTCCCTGTCCTGGTCGCCGAGCTACTGCGAGGCCGAGGGCGAGGATGCCAACCGCCAGCAATGCGAAAGCGGCCGGCCCTACGCCTTCGTCGTGCACGGGCTGTGGCCGCAGTTCGAACAGGGCTGGCCGGAAAGCTGCGGTACCGGCGATCCGTACGTCGCCGACGACATCGTCGCCTCGCTGCGCGACATCATGCCGTCGGCCGGCCTCATCGGCTATCAGTGGCGCAAGCATGGCAGCTGCTCCGGCCTCGACCAGCGCGACTATTTCAAGGTGCTGCGCGCCGCGCGCGAGAGGACCGTCGTGCCGGCCGAGTATCGGCGGCTCGATGACTATGCCAGCGTGGCGCCGGGCGCGGTCGGAGCTGCGTTCCTCCAGTCGAATCCCCAGCTGGACGCCCAGGGAATCGCGGTGACCTGCGACGATCGGTATCTCCGCGAGGTGCGGGTCTGCATGACCAGGGACCTCGCGTTCCGCGCCTGTCCCGAGGTCGATCGCCGCGCCTGCAGCCTGCAGAAGGCCGTCATGCCCCCGGTCCGAGGCAAGTGAGCAGACGTTGCCCATGGGTCACAGCGGCAAGGGGACAGGTTAATAACTCGTTTTGATGCTGGCGCATCCACAGCGGATGGGCCAGATTTGCCCGGCGGGCGCCGCAAGGCGTTCCCGCGTGTTTCGGCTGCGTGGGGGTTTCGTGGCTTTTGGAGGGTGGAAGCGGGCGATTTCGGGTGCCGCCGCGGGGGCGTCATTCCTCGCGCTGTCGCTGTCTGTCGCCTATGCGCTGCCGGTCAACATAGCCAACGGCGGCACCGACCCGACAAACTACGATTTCGACAGCATCCTCGATGATCTCGAGGTCACGGTCGGCGGCGGCCTGCTCGCCGCACCCGGCGAGATGTCGGGCGACATCACCTCGAGCCCCGGATCGACGTTCCGGCTCATCAAGCGCGGCAGCGGCGTCCTGGAGCTGAGCAGTTCGTCGGGAAACACGAACTATTCCGGTGAAACCGCAATCGAAGAAGGGGGCATCCTTGTAACGGATGACTGGGCCCTTTCGCCCAATTCCGCGATCGCGATCAGCGCCGGCGCGCAACTTGAGATCGACGTCAACGTGTGGGCCGATGCCGGCACGCTGCGCGATGGGATCGGTGGTGGCGGCAAGGTCATCCTCGGAGCCGGATCGGAACTCTATATCGGGAACGACGACCGCGACGGCGTGTTCTCGGGCTCGATAGAGGGCGACGGCAGTCTCATCGCGGCTGGCGGCGGCAAGCAGGTTCTGACCGGAACCAGCAATATCGGCGGCGATCTCGTTGTCGACAGCTGCGGCTGCTTTCGCGGCACGCTGGAGATTCGCGGCGGCCCCATGGGCGGTTCCTTCACCGTCGGTCAGGATATTGTGGTCAGCAACGGCGTCCTGGCGGTCACCCAGGGCGGCAAGCTGATCCAGAGCGACCCGTCCAGCGCAACATTGGTCTACGACGAACTGATGGTCGATGGAGTGGGCTCGCTTGTCAGCGCGTCGACCGTGATAATCTTTCCGGGGGCCCATATCTCCGTAACCGGAGGCGCCCGCCTCGTTCAGACGAACGTAAACTCCAGCCTGAGCTCGGTCGGCGGTCTTCGGGTCGCCGACGCCGGCTCGGCCGTCGTGGTCGAAGGCAGTTTCAATGCCACCGCCGGTACGGTCTCGGTGACCGGCGGCGCATCGCTCACGCAGCTCGACGCGAACACCGGACTTGCCATCGGCGATCGCATGATCGTCGACGGCCGGGGAACCCGTGTCAGCATCGCCGGAAGCACCCAGGTGGGCACGGGTCTCGGCGCCGCGTCGCTCAGGATCTCGGGCGGGGCCGTCTTCGACGGCAAGCAGGGCGCCTTCGTCGAGACCTTCTTCGGCGACAAGGCCGACGTGCTCGTCAGCGGCACCGGCACGGAATGGCTGCTGGGCGAGTTGCCGGCGTGCCTCTGCATGCCGAATGTGAGCCTGTTCATCGGCGACGAGGCGACCGTCACCGTCGCCGACGGTGCGCTCGTGAAGACAACGAAAACGATCGCGATTGATCCCGGCGGGCTGCTCAGGATCGGTACGGGGAAGAAGGGCGGTACCGTCGACGCTCCGGACATCGTGAATGACGGCGGTATCGTCGCCAACTTCACCGACAAGATTCATCTGGACGCCGACATCTCGGGCATCGCCGGGCTGGTGAAGGCCGGCGCGGGCGAACTCGTGCTCGGCGGGAAGAATACCTACACCGGCGCGACCACGGTCAACGGCGGCATCCTGACCGTCAACGGCTCGGCGCTCGGCACCATCGTCACCGTCAATCAGAACGGCACGCTGGGCGGCACGGGCATCGTCGGCGAGACGATCGTCAATGGGGGCACGATCGGGCCGGGCCGCTCGATCGGCACCCTGACGATCGCCAATCGCGTCACCTTCGGCGCCGGCTCCATCTTCGAGGTGGAGGTCGGCTCGACAGCAGACAGGCTGGTCGTCGTCAGGCGCGGCGGCCCCGGCGTGGCGCTGCTGTCGGGCGCAACCGTGAAGCCAGTCTATGTCGGCACCGGTCTGCTCCGTCGGGACTACCGCATCCTCACCGCGGCCGGCGGTTTCGGCGGCACGCGCTTCGCCGGCCTTGGCGTAACGCCGCCCGGCATCATCGCGACGCTGGTGTATGACGGCAACTCGATCGGCCTCCATCACGAACTGGCGCTCTCGCGCATCTCGGGTCTCAACCAGAACCAGCAGGCGGTGGCCGACGCGCTCGACGCCCACTTCAAGCGCTTCGGCACCATCCCGATCTTCCTCGCCGCACTGGATCCCAAGGGCCTGTCGATCGCGTCGGGCGAAGTCTCCAACGGGGCGCTCGGCGCCGGCGTCGACGCCGCCGACCGCTTCCTCGGCCTGATCTCCGATCCGGCCAACGGCTCGAGCACGGCCGCCGGCCCCAGCGCCTATGCAGAAGAACGTGCCGCCAAGTCGGACCGGTTCGCGCGGGTGCTGGGCACGTCGGCCCGGCACTCCGCCGACAATGTCGACATCGTCTTTGCCGACCGCTGGAAGGTCTGGGGCGGCGCCTATGGCGGCTCGACCGAAATCCGCGGCGACGCGACGGTGGTCGGCTCGCACGATACCGCGACGCGCGCCTACGGCATCGCCGGCGGCATCGAGCGCGCCGTCGGCAACGGCGCTGTCGGCATCGCGCTCGGTGGCGGATGGTCGAGCTTCGTGCTCGCGGACGGCATGGGCAGCGGCGACGCCGGCACGTTCAACGCGGGCGTGTACGCCAATCAAGCGGTCGGCTCGTTCTACGTGGCGGTGGCCGGCGCCTACGGCTATCACGACGTGTCGACGATCCGCGCCGTTCCGGCCGACACCATCCGCGGCGATTTCGGCGCGCACAGCTGGTCGGGACGCGTCGAAGGCGGCTACCGGCTGGACACGCCGGTCGCCACCATCGCGCCCTATGCCGCCGCGCAGGCGATCAGCTACCGCATGCCGGGCTACGCGGAGACTTTCGCAGGCTCGGGCGTGTTCGCGCTCGACTACGATGCGCGCTCGCTCACCGCGACGCGCTTCGAGCTCGGCGCCCGGCTGGAGCATCTGATCCCGCTCGGCGACGACAGGTCGCTGAAACTCACCGGCCGCGCTGCCTGGGCGATCAACGGAGGCACCGATCGCCGCGCCTTCGCCACGTTCCAGGCACTGCCGGGCGCGTCGTTCATGGTGCAGGGCGCGGAACCCTCGCGCCATTCGGCACTGGTCGACGCCGGCGCCGAGTTCGGCTTCGGGCGCGGCCTGTCGTTCGGCGCGACCTTCCAGGGCGAATTCTCGCGCACCCTCTCCAGCTACGGCGCCAAGGGCAAGCTCAGCTACAGGTGGTGAGCCGCACCGAATGGACCGCGTGGACCTGTCGTCCGGCGGTCGCGGTGCAGTATGCGTCGTTCGTCGCCAGGAGGTCTTGAGAGATGCCGAAGCTGCTCGTCGCGTTCCCGTCCCCCTACAGTGCCAAGGTGCGCATGGCCGCGGCCTATGCTGGCTTCGCCGCGGAGCATGTGGTCGTCGACACCAGTGCCGAGCCGGCCGAACTGATGGCCGCCAATCCGCTCGGCAAGATCCCCGTTCTCCTCACTGACGATGGCGAGGCTGTGTACGACAGCCGCGCGATTACCCAGTACATCAACCGCGCGTCGAAGAACGCGCTCTTCCCGCGCAATCCGGCCAAGCGGACGGAGGCGGAGCGTCTTGAAGCGCTTGCCGACGGCATCTGCGACTGCCTGTTGGCGCACGTGTACGAGCGCCGCTACCACCCGGCGGAGAAGATCCACCAGCCGTGGCTGGACAAGCAGTGGTCGAAAGTCGCGCGGGCGCTCGACCACCTCGTCAAGGAGACGCCGAAGCTGCCGAAGAAGCCGACCGCCGGCCACATCGCGCTGCGCGCCACGCTCGGCTATCTCGACCTGCGCTTCGCCGGCCAGTGGGAAAAGGGCCGCACCAAGCTGAAGCGATGGGCCGCCCGTTTCGACGAGCGCTTCCCCGAACTGGTGCCCTTCCTGCCCCGCGCCTCGTGACCAAAACCTTGTCCGAGGCAAAAGAAAAAGGCCGGGCGCGAGCCCG
This sequence comes from Rhizobiaceae bacterium, assembly GCA_019635755.1. Taxonomy (GTDB): domain Bacteria; phylum Pseudomonadota; class Alphaproteobacteria; order Rhizobiales; family Rhizobiaceae; genus OAS926. Next base: position 103,337 of record JAHBYW010000001.1, read on the forward strand.
GCCTTTCACGTATCCATTCCCCTGCGATCAGAACCGCATGCCGATGCCGAACGTCACGCGGTTGTCGCGGGCGTCGATCGACTGCGCGCCGCTGCCGGTGTTGAACGACTTCGTGCCGTAGTCCGTGTAGCGGTACTCGACGCGGCCGAACACGTTGTCGGTCAGCTTGGCCTCGACGCCGCCGCCGGCGGTCCAGCCGAACATGTTGCGGGTGTCTTCGCCCGCCACGTCCGACACGGTCATGCGCTGGCCCGCGCCACCGGCGGTACCGTAGACCATGAAGCCGTCGCTGACAGCGACGCCCAGGCGGGCCCGGAGCGAGCCGTCGAGGCCCGATTCGGATGCCGTCACGCCGTTGTTGCCGCGAAAGCCGCCATAGCCCAGGTCGGCCTCGGCGCCGTAGACGAACATGCCGGATTGGAAGTTGTAGCCGGCAAAGCCGTGGGCGAGGAAACCGTCGGTGTCGATGGTGCCGCCGGTCGCGCCGCGGGTCTCGCCGGCGAAGCCGTAGCCCAGGGACACACCGGCATAGGCGCCGGCCCACGAAGCCACGGGGGCCTCTTCCATGGGCATGCCGGGCTCCGGCGGCTGTTCGTAGACCACGTCCGCCGCATAGGCCGGGAGGGCGCCCATGAGCGCGATCGCCCCGGCGATCGACGTGAGTTTGAGGTTGGCTTTCATTGTTATTACTCCTTAGCCACAGGAACCTGCGTTACGGTGCGCGAAGCGGCCGCCGTGAGCGGAAGAACGGACGTCGCGCCTTGCGGTTCCCAATGTCGGGCCGAAATACGGCCGAAGCGACGCGGGAATCCGCTCATTGCCCGGCGACAATCAGACCGGAATGTGACGTTGCCCCCCTGCAACAATCGATGTCAGGAGCCTTGGCCCCAAGCCTCCCAATCCCGCTTGGAGCAAGGTGTGCGCGTCCCTATATTGGCGGCTCCGCGGGTTGCTCTACCCGCTTGGCCGACCCTCCATTCCGCCACGCGTCGCCACAATGCGGCCGCACCGACGAACGGGTTTGGTTAAGGGATTCTTCACGCCGCCGGACGCGGCAGCCGAGGTCACGCAAGGTCATGCCGGAATCGGTCAGGAATGCATTGGTGACAGGTGCCGGACGCCGCATCGGGGCGGCGATCGCGCGCGACCTGGCGCGGCGCGGTTTCGCCGTCGCGATCCACTGCAACCGGTCGCGCCGCGAGGCCGACGCGCTGGCCGACGCGATCCGAGCGGACGGCGGCCGCGCCGAGGTCCTGCAGGCGGATCTGCTCGACGCCGCGGCGGTCGCCGGTCTCGTCGCCGCGGCACGGGCGGCCATCGGCCCGCTGACGCTGCTGGTCAACAACGCGTCCGTCTTCGAAGACGATTCGGCGCAGACCTTCGATCCTGCGGGTTTCGAGCGCCATTTCGCGCTGCATGTGCGGGCGCCCAGCATGCTCGCGCGCGACCTGGCGGCGCAACTGCCCCCCGGCGGGCATGGTCTTGTCGTCAACGTGATCGACCAGCGCGTCTGGCGGCTGACCCCGCGCTATTTCACCTACACGCTTTCCAAGTCGGCGCTGTGGACCGCGACGCGGACGCTGGCGCAGGCGCTGGCGCCGCGCGTGCGGGTCAACGCCATCGGTCCCGGACCGACGCTTGCCAATGCGCGGCAGTCGGACGCGGATTTCGGCGCCCAGGTCGGAGCGCTGCTGCTCCGGCGCGGCCCGTCGCTCGACGAGTTCGGCGCAACCGTCCAGTATCTCTGGGACGCGCCCTCCGTGACCGGCCAGATGATCGCCGTCGACGGCGGGCAACACCTTGCGTGGCAGACGCCCGACGTGACAGGCATGGCCGAATGACGGCGAAGCATCCTCGTGCCGGCGACGACATCGCCGGCTTCATGCCGGGCGACGAAAGCGACGACGAGGACATCGTCGTCGAGGAATCGCTGGCGCCCGGCCCGGCTCCCTCTTTTACGGCCATCGAGTGGGACGCGGGCACCGCGGCGTCCGAGGGCGGCAGCGGCCCCGAGGTGATCCAGGCGCTGGTCCGACGGCTTCCCAACGCACCCGGCGTCTACCGCATGATGAACGCAGCCGGCGACGTGCTCTATGTCGGGAAGGCGCGCAGCCTGAAGAAACGCGTCACGCAATACGCGCAGGGCCGCTTCCACACGAACCGCATCGGCCGCATGGTCCGCGAGACCGCGACGATGGAGTTCGTCGTCACCCGCACAGAGACCGAGGCGCTTCTTCTGGAAGCGAACCTGATCAAGCGGCTGCGGCCGCGCTTCAACGTCCTGATGCGGGATGACAAGTCGTTCCCCTACATCCTGCTGACCGGCGACCATCCCTCCCCCGGCATCTTCAAGCATCGCGGCGCGCGATCGCGGAAGGGCGACTATTTCGGCCCCTTCGCCTCCGCGCAGGCGGTCGGGCGCACCATCAACTCGCTGCAGCGCGCCTTCCTGTTGCGCACCTGCCAGGACTCCGTCTTCGAGAGCCGCACGCGGCCCTGCCTGCTGTTTCAGATCAAGCGCTGCTCTGGACCCTGCACCGGCGAGATCGATGCGGCCGGCTACGGGGAGCTCGTCCAGGAGGCCAGGGACTTCCTGTCCGGACGCAGCCAGAACGTGAAGGCGGAGATCTCGGCAGCGATGCAGGACGCGTCGGCCGACCTCGACTTCGAGCGGGCTGCGATCTACCGCGACCGGCTGGCGGCGCTGTCGCACGTGCAGAGCCACCAGGGCATCAACCCGCAGGGCGTGGACGAGGCGGACGTCTTCGCCATTCACCAGGAGGGCGGCCAGTGCTGTATCCAGGTCTTCTTCTTCCGCACCGGCCAGAACTGGGGCAACCGCGCCTATTTCCCGAAGGCGGACCCGGCGATGGAAGCGTCCGAAGTGCTGGGGTCGTTCCTGGCGCAGTTCTACGACGACAAGCCGACGCCACGCGCCATCCTGCTCTCGCACCCCGTCGATGACCAGGAGCTGTTGGCGGAAGCGCTGTCCACGCGCGCCGGCCGGCGTATCTCGGTCTCGGTGCCGCAGCGCGGCGAGAAGAAGGACCTGACCGACCACGCCCTGCAGAACGCCCGCGAGGCCCTCGGCCGGCGGCTCGCCGAGACGTCGACGCAGGCGCGGCTGCTGGCGGGTTTCGCCGAGACGTTCGGGCTGCCTGGCCCGCCGCGCCGCGTCGAGGTCTACGACAACTCGCACATCATGGGCACGAATGCGGTCGGCGCCATGGTCGTCGCGGGGCCGGAAGGCTTCGTGAAGAATCAGTACCGCAAGTTCAACATCCGCTCGACCGAGATCAGCCCGGGCGACGATTTCGGCATGATGCGCGAGGTGATGGAGCGGCGCTTCTCCCGGCTGATGCGCGAGCACGCGGAAGGGCCGTCGCCCGTGGTCGGCGAGCCGGGCGACGTCGAGCCCAACGGCGGCTTCCCGGCCTGGCCGGACGTCATCCTGATCGACGGCGGCCAGGGCCAGGTCTCGGCCGTCCGCTCGATCCTCGACGGGCTGGGAATAGCCGACAAGGTGACCGCGATCGGCGTCGCCAAGGGTGTCGACCGCGATGCCGGCCGCGAGCGCTTCATCGTGCCGGGCCGCGAATCGTTCATGCTGCCGGTGCGCGATCCGGTGCTGTATTTCGTCCAGCGGCTCCGTGACGAGGCGCATCGCTTCGCCATTGGCTCCCACCGCGCCCGCCGCAAGAAGGAAATGGTGCGGAGCCCGCTCGACGAAATTGCCGGCGTCGGGCCGACACGGAAGCGCGCGCTGCTGCACCATTTCGGGACCGCCAAAGCGGTGAGCCGCGCGGCTTTCGAGGATCTCCTGGCGGTCGAAGGCATCTCCGAATCGACCGCGCGGCTAGTCTATGACCATTTCCACGAGAAATGACGGTCCACCGGAAATGACGTGTGAAGCGTGGAATTCGGCTCGGGTGAAATGGCCGCCAGTTGAACCCATATGTGGCTTCTGATTTGAGTGTGCCGGGCGGCGAAGACGGACAATTCATGGCAAGACGGGCCTACAATCTCCCCAACATGCTGACCTACGGCCGCATCCTGGCGGTGCCGCTGGTGGTTCTCTGCTTCTTTCTCGAGGGCCGCCTGCAATCCAGCGACTTCGCGCGCTGGTCGGCGCTGCTGATCTTCGTGGCGGCCAGCGTCACCGACTATTTCGACGGCTACCTCGCACGCGCCTGGCAGCAGACGTCGAACATCGGCAAGATGCTCGACCCGATCGCCGACAAGCTGCTGGTCGCGACCTGCCTGCTGCTGCTGGCCGCCGATACCGACCGCACCATCGCCGGCTGGACGCTGTGGGCGGCGATCATCATCCTGTGCCGCGAGATCCTCGTCTCCGGCCTGCGCGAGTATCTCGCGGCGCTGAAGGTCAGCGTGCCCGTGACCCAGCTCGCCAAGTGGAAGACGGCGATCCAGATGCTCGCCATCGCGGTTCTGCTGGCCGGCCCGGCGCTGGACAAGATCGTGTCCTACGCGACCGAGACCGGCATCGTCCTGCTGTGGATCTCCGCGATCGTCACGCTCTACACCGGCTACGACTATTTCCGCGCCGGCGTGAAGCACATCATGGACGAGTAACGTGACGAGGCTCGTCTACTTCGCCTGGGTGCGCGAGCGCATCGGCCGCAGCGAGGAGGACGCGGTGCTCCCCGCCGAGGTCGTCACTGTCGCCGATCTGCTGGCCTGGCTGAAGGGGCGCGGCGACGGTTACGCGGCGGCGCTCCAGCATCCGAACGCGATCCGCGTGGCGATCAACCAGGAGCATGTGAGCCACCGCGAGCCCATCGCGGGCGCCCGCGAGATCGCGCTGTTCCCGCCGATGACGGGCGGCTGAGCATGTCCTCCCGCCTGACGCCCACCGTGCGCATCCAGGCCGAGGACTTCGACGTCGCCGCGGAGATTGCGCTGCTCGGCGAAGGCCGTGCCGATGTCGGCGCCGTCGTCACCTTCACCGGCCTCTGCCGCGACGAGGATGGCGCGCTCGGCGCGCTGCATCTCGAACACTACGCGGGCATGGCCGAGGCGGAGATCGCGCGCATCGCCGACGAGGCCGGCGCCCGATGGCCGATCACCGGGCTGACCGTCATCCACCGCGTCGGGCGCATCGAGCCCGGCCGGAACATCGTCCTCGTCGCCACCGCATCCGCTCACCGCGACGCCGCTTTCCAGGCCGCCAGCTTCATGATGGACTACCTGAAGTCGCGCGCGCCCTTCTGGAAGAAGGAGGAGCGGCGCGATGGGACGACCGGCGGCTGGGTGGACGCCAAGGAGAGCGACGAAGAGGCGACACGGCGATGGAGCAGGCGTTCATGACCGGTCGCGTCCCGTTGCGCTGGGCAATCGCCGCCGTTCTCGCCGGCATTCTCGTGGTGCCCGCCCTGGCAAGCGATGACGCGTCGCTGGCAGGCACCAGCTGGACGGCGACGATCATCGGCGGCGCTCCCGTACCCGACACGGAGGCGACCTATACGCTTATCGTCGAAGAAGGCGGAGGGATCTCCGGCTCCTGGGGCTGTTCCAGCTATGGCGGCGTGGCGACATTCGAGACTGAAGCCGTATCCTTCTCCACCTACCTGAACTACGACATGTGGTGCAGCGGAAGCCCGCCGTTGATGCCGTTCATCAACCTTCTGGGCAGTGCCACCCACTACCGGATCGACGCAGGCGACCTGTCGCTCACCGACGCCTCCGGTGCCGAAACGCTCCGCTTCGCGCCTGGCGTTCGACCCCGGCCCTTCTAGACGGCTGCTCACTGTCGTAACGCGGCGTTAACCGAACGTTGCGGGAGTTCCTCGCCCCCCGCGTGCATTAGCGCTTTTGCAAGGGCCGCGCCTGTACCCGTGCCATGGGGACAGACCGGGCGCCGCATGACTTCGTTTTACAACGCCTTGCTCGACATGGGCGCCAGCAGAGACTGGCTGATCACGGCCAATGTCAGCCTTTCCATCCTGCTCGGCCTCTGGATGCTGCGCTACCGCGACCTCTATTTCGCGGCGCGCGACGAGCAGCAGAACAACCACGACCTGATCGAGAACCTCTCGGAGGGCATCTACCGCTCGTCGCCGGACGGCCGCCAGCTCAGCGCCAACCGGGCGCTGGTCAAGCTGAACGGCTATTCCAGCGAGGCCGAGATGCTGGAGGGCGTCAAGGACATCGGCAAGGAGTGGTATGTCGAACCCGGCCGGCGCGAGGAGTTCCGCGCGATCCTCCGGCGCGACGGCGTCGTCGAGGACTTCGTTTCCGAGGTCTACCGCCACAAGACGCGCGAACGCATCTGGATCACCGAATCCGCCAGGCTCGTTCGCCACGCCAAATCCGGCAAGCCGCTCTTCTACGAAGGGTCGGTGCGCGAGATCACCGAGACCGTGAAGCGGCTGCAGCTGGAGGAGCGCTTCCGCAAGATGACCAACCAGCTGCCGGGCGGCCTGTTCCAGTTTGCCCGGCGTCCGGATGGCAGCCATTCGGTACTCTATCTCAGCATCGGCTTCCGCCGCATCACCGGCCTGCCGGACTCCGTCGACATGTCGACGCCGGCGCCGTTCGAGCGGCTGGTCCACGAGGCGGACCGCGCCGCCTACTACCAGTCGCTGCGCGACTCCTTCGACCGGCTCGACCCGTGGAACCACGAGTTCCGCATCCGCACCTTCGCCGGCGAGGAGAAGTGGGTGCGCGTCAATGCGCGTCCCGAGACCGAGGACGGGGCCACGACCTGGCACGGCTATCTCTCCGACATTTCGGTGCGCAAGGCGCACGAGATGGAGATCGAGGAGCTGGCCTATTTCGACCCGCTGACCCGCCTGCCCAACCGCCGCATGTTCCTGAGCCGCATGGCGCAGGCGATCTCAGGACGCAGCCGCCACGGCGGCCACGGCGCGCTGCTGTTCATCGACCTCGACAACTTCAAGACGCTGAACGACACCCAGGGCCACGACGTCGGCGACGCCTTCCTGGCCCAGGTGGCGGAGCGGCTGAAGAGCTGCATGCGCGGCGACGAGATGGTGGCGCGGATCGGCGGCGACGAGTTCGTCGTGGTCGTCGACGACGCCGGGCCGGACCGTGCGCACGGCACGCGCAGCGCGATCACGCTGGCCAACCGCATCCTCTCCGAACTGCGCAGCGGGATCGAGGTCGGCCAGGTCCGCCACGTCGGCTCGGCCAGCATCGGCGTGGTCGTCTTCGACGGCAGCGAGACGCGGGCCGACGAGATCGTCAAGCGCGGCGACATCGCCATGTACCAGGCCAAGGCCGCCGGCCGGAACAGCATGGCATTGTTCGACCCGTCGACGCTGGAGCGCGAGGCGGAGCGCTACCAGCTGCTCAACGACCTGCGCGACGCCTTCGACCGCGACCAGCTCGACCTGTACTACCAGCTGCAGGTCGACGATGCGCGCATCGTCATCGGCGCCGAGGCGCTCGTCCGCTGGAACCACCCTGCCCTCGGCATGATCCTGCCGGACCGGTTCGTGCCGCTGGCGGAGCAGTTCGGCCTGAACGACGAGCTGACCCGCTTCGTCTGCGAGCGCGGCCTGCGCACGCTGGGCACCTGGCAGCGCGATCCCGCGACCGCGCATTTGCGGCTGGCGCTCAACGTCTCCGTCCAGTCCTTCGCCCAGGACGGCTTCGCGAGCATGCTGGGCGAACTCATCGCCGCCGCGAAGGTCGACGCCAGCAAGCTGACGATCGAGCTGACCGAGCGCGTGATGGCCAAGGACCACGAGCAGATCGCGCGGCGGCTGGCCGAACTGAAACGGCTCGGCGTGCGCCTGTCGCTGGACGATTTCGGCACGGGCTATTCCTCGCTCGCCTACCTCAAGGCGCTTCCCTTCGACGAGGTGAAGATCGACGGCGGCTTCGTCGCCGACATCGAGACCGGCGAGAGCGATCGCGCCCTGGTCAAGACCATCCTGGCCATGGCCCGCACGCTGGGTCTGAAGGCAGTCGCCGAGCATGTCGAGAACATCCGCCAGGAAGCCTTCCTGCGCGGCTATGGCTGCGACTATCTCCAGGGCTACCTCTACGGTCGCCCGATGCCGCTCGCCCGGCTGTTCTCGCAGTCGATCGCCGAGCAGCAGCCGGAGGACAGCGCGGAGAAGGTCCGGCTGCACGGCTGACGGCGCCGATGCTGGCGGCTTGACGCCGCCGGCCGAGCCGACGCTAATGGCGCCCGGTCAACCGGGATCGCTCATGAAGCCGGCCCTCCTGCGCCTTGCGGCAGCCGCATCCATCGTGTTCGTGCTGGCGCCGCTCGGCGCCGCCGCATCCCAGCGCAATGCGCTGGTGATCGGCAATTCGTCCTACCGGCCGGGCTACGAGCTGCGCAATCCTGTCGCCGACGCCCGCGCCATCGCGCGCAGCCTGTCGGGACTGGGCTTCGACGTGATGCTGGTCCAGGACACAGATCTCGCCACCGCGCAGCGTGCCCTCGACGCCTTCGTGCCGAAGGCGCTGCAGGGTGAGACCTCGCTGATCTACTATGCCGGCCATGGCGCGATGATCGACGGCCGCACCTTCATGCTGCCGGTCGACTTCTCGATGGCCACCTTCGACCAGGTCGACAAGGAAGCGCTGGACATCGAACGGCTGGTCCAGACGCTCGCCAGCACCCATTCCGAGCTCAAGCTCCTGCTGTTCGACGCCTGCCGCAACAATCCGCTGGAGGATCGCGGTGCGGAGCCGCTGAAGCAGGCGGCGGAGGTGCCGAAGCGCGCCGGCAACACTCTGGTGGCCTATGCGACGGCGCAGGGCCGGACCGCGACCGACGGCGCGGGCGACCACAGTCCCTTCGCCGAGGGGATGATGACGTACATCGTGTCGCCGGACATGGAACTCTCCGACCTGATCCGCCAAGTCACCGTTTTCGTGCGCGACAAGACCGACGGCCGCCAGTCGGTGTGGACCGAGAGCACGCTGGAGCGCGACTTCTTCATCGGCGTCGCCGCCCCCGCGCCGGGCGCGATCGTCGAGTTCACGCCGCCGGAGCCTGAAGCCGGACAGGGGCTCGTCTTTCCCGATTCCGGCGCGCGGCTGCTGACGGACGCCGAGGTCGAGGGCAAGGACGCCGCGACGCTCCGGCTGGCGCGCAACGAGATCTTCGCCCGGCGCGGGATGATCTTCACCGACGCAGCGCTGGCCGCCCATTTCTCGCAGTTCGCCTGGTACCGCGCGGAAACGGCGGAGCCGGTGCTCAATGACCTGGAACTGAAGAATGTCGAACTGATCCGGCGCTACGAGCTTTTGGCGGCCGCGCCCGTCGAGGGCTTTATCTTCCCGGACTCCGACCGACGCCTGCTGGAGGCGGACGAGGTTTCGCCGCTCGGCAAGGAGCAGCTTCGCATCGCCCGCAACGAGATCTACGCGCGCCGCGGCCGCAAGTTCGTCCGCGCCGAGGTGCGGGAGTACTTCGAGCAGTTCGACTGGTACGATCCGCGCTTCGGGGAGGTCGAACTCACCTACATCGAACAGAAGAATGTCGATCTCATCCGCCGCTACGAGTAGGGCGCTCGCCATTGCCGTCGCACTGGCATGGCCGGCCGCCTCTGCCCTCGCAAAGGACGCGGCGCCCGGCACGTACGGGCGCAATCCGGCCGGCCTGGCCGCGCATCTCGACCGGCTCGTCGCCGCCTATCCGGACACGATCCAGGGATATGACGACACGCATCTGGTGCTGAGGGACGGCACGCGCTTCGCCATCGACGACGGCCGCGAGGACAAGTCCTTCGACGAGCTGCTGGACTTGCCCGACATCGGCGACATGTTCGCCTTCGTCTATCCGGCCGACGCCGACGCCGCGCAGCCGCCCGTCGATTTCGACCCCGGACGGGTGCGGGTCGAGGGGCTGTTCAAGGCGCTCTATGGCGATTGCGAGAAAGGCGACCTGACCGGGCGCATGTCCCGCGTCGACTGGGTGCCGGGGCATGGCGGCAAGCCAGTCTGGGTGGCGACGGCACAGGGCGTCGACCGCGCGCTGAAAGCCGTGTCGGCCGAGCTCGATGCGCTGCCTGCCTCGTTCGGCAAGTTCCTGGCGCCCTCCTCGGGCACCTACAACTGCCGGCCGATCGCCGGCACGAACCGCATGTCGATGCACTCCTATGGCGTGGCGATCGATATCAACACGGACTTTTCGGACTACTGGCGCTGGACCAAACCGGGGGCGGACGGGCTCTACCCGTGGAAGAACCGCATCCCGCCGGAGGTCGTCGCCATCTTCGAGAAGCACGGCTTCATCTGGGGCGGCCGCTGGTACCACTACGACACGATGCATTTCGAGTACCGGCCCGACCTGCTGGCGGCGGCCGACTGAAACGCGAGAGGCCCGCCGGGGCTCCGGCAGGCCTCTTCTTCATTTCATTCCAGGGCCTTGCCGCCGCAGGCGGCGGAACCGATTCAGCCGACGATCTCGGTATCCGAGAACCAGTACTTGATCTCCTGCGCGGCCGTCTCGGGCGCGTCGGAGCCGTGGACCGAGTTCTCGCCGATCGACACCGCATGCACCTTGCGGATGGTGCCCTCGGCCGCGTTCGCCGGGTTGGTCGCGCCCATCACGTCGCGGTTCCGGGTGATGGCGTTCTCGCCTTCGAGCACCTGGACGACCGTCGGGCCCGACGACATGGACTCGACCAGTTCGCCGAAGAACGGGCGCTCGCGATGCACGGCGTAGAAACCCTCGGCCTCGCGGCGGCTCATCCACACGCGCTTGCTGGCAATGACGCGCAGGCCTGCCTCCTCCAGCATCTTGGTGATCGCACCCGTCAGGTTGCGCCGCGTCGCATCAGGCTTGATCATCGAGAAGGTGCGTTCGATCGCCATCGTCTATCCCTTGGTTTCCAGCGCTTTGATTGAGTGGGCGCCCCTATACAGGCCGCCCGGCGCATTGCCAAGCCCGCCTCACGCCGCTGCCGGCACCTGCCCGGCCAGACCGTCGTGCAGCGCCAGGCAGCGCTCCAGCCAGGCGCGGATCGGATCGTCGTCGGCCAGCGGCCGATAAGTCGAGACGACGCGCGCCCACTGGAACGCCGCGAAGACGATGTAGTCGGCGAAGAGCGGCGACGCCCCGCCGATGAAGGGCTGGTAGCCCAGCGTGCTGCGCAGCGGCTCCAGCGCCGCACGGAACGCCGCCAGCTTCTCGTCGCGCTCTCCTGCGGCAGCTTCCAGGCCCTTGCCGTAGCGCTTCTCGCGGCTGGCGCGGAAATAGTCGCGATTGGGCGGATCCTGCATCGCATGGATGTCGGTCAGCACGGCGATCCCGAGAAACGGGTGGATGGTCAGTTGCGTCCACCGCTCGATCATGCGCGCCATCGCCTTGCCACCCTCTCCGCCGAACAGGGTGGGCCGGTCCGGATAGGCCTGCTCGAGATGGAGCGCGATGTCGAAGGAGTCGGTAACGACCCGGTCGCCGTCGCGGATCACCGGCACCGTCTTGGACGCTCCGCCCTCGACGCCCGGCACATCTAGGAAACGTGTCGGCACGGTCCGGTACGCCAGGCCCTTGTGGGCCAGCGCCAGCTTCGCCTTCCAGCAATGCGGGCTGAACGGCCGCGACGGGTCGGAGCCGACGAGATCGTAGAGGAGAATGGTCATGGCTGTTGTCTCTTTTCCGCGGCGGCGTATCTTGGCGGCCCTTCCCCGAAAGGAAAGACCTTGAAGCAGCATTTCATGATGATGGCCGCCTACAACCGTTGGGCCAACGTCCGCGTCTATGACGCAGCCGCGGAGCTGAGCGACAGGGAATGGCAGAAGGACACCGGCGCCTTCTTCGGCTCGATGATGGGTACGCTGAACCACCTGGTCGCCACCGACCGCATCTGGATGAAACGCTTCACCGGGCTCGGCGAAGCGCCGCGCGCGCTGGATGCCATCGTCGACCGCAGCTTCGAGGGCCTGCGCGCGGCGCGCGTCGTGGAGGATGCGCGCATCATGGAATGGGTCGACGCGCTTTCCGAGGAGGAGCTCGAGGGCCGTTTCACCTACGTTACGATGACCGATGTGCGCACCGTGTCTCAGCGCATCGCGCCGGTGCTGGCCCATCTCTTCAACCACCAGACCCACCATCGCGGCCAGGCGCATACGATCCTGACCATGCTGGGCAAGCCGAGCCTCGGCCTGGACCTCGTCTATTTCCAGCGGACCGAGGAAGGCCGAGCCTTCGCCTGACGGGCGGCTTCGCCGCGGGCCGTACACGATGGAATCGAACGCCCCACCACGCACATTGCCCGGCATTTTAGCGATGCCGTTTCCCGTCCCGTAACCACGACGAATACTGCCCGGAAACGAATCGAATACTTGCACGTACTGCTATACCGCCGCGATTTTCCGGCGAGCATACGTACAGGAGCGAACAATGGCAGTACTTGCGAAAGGTCTGGCCAGCCTTCTGGCCGGCGTGACCACGATCGGACTTGCCTGCCTTTCGGCGCAGGCACAGGAAGGCGTCGGCATCGGCCTCGGCGGCATCGGCGTCGACATCAATGACAATGGCGGCAACGGCCTGGGCGCCGGCGTGTCCGTCGGCGGGGCCAGCGGCATCAACGCGGATGTCGGCCTCGGCACCGGCGGCAACGGTGTCGGCGCAGCCGTCGACGCCTCGGTCGGCGGCAGCCGCGGGATCAACGCGAACGTCGATGTCGGCGCGCTGGGTGGCGGCTCGGGCGGTCTGGCCGATGTCGACGCGACGGCGTCGATCGGCGGGTCGAACGGCGTCAACGTCGATGCCGGCGCCAATGTCGGCGGTGGCGGCGGCGTGGACCTCGACCTGTCCCTGGGCATCGGCGGCCCGGGAACCACGGCCCCGGGCGTCGACGAACGCCTTCAGCCTCCGCCGGTGCCGGGCAGGACCGTCACCGTCAACCCCGGCTCGGGCGCGGGCGGAAGCGCCGGACGCGGAACCGGCTCGGTCAGCACGGCGATCGCTGGCATGTCGGACGCCGAGATCACGCGGTTCGCACGTCGCTGCGCCGAGATCCTCGGCAACCCCAGCAGCTACGACGGCGACCTCGTCAGCCTCTGCCGGGCCATCCGCGCGGCGAACTGATCGCGTCTGGCGAAACAGTCCGAACGGCCCGCCGCGCGCGGGCCGTTCTTGCTGCGGTTGCGCAACATGCTTGCCTTCACCGGTCCGCTCCTCCAAAAGCGCGGCCATGCTGATCATCAACGACCTTTCGATCCGGATGGCCGGGCGGCTGCTCATCGAGCACGCATCGCTCACCCTGCCGGCCGGCACGAAGGCGGGTCTCGTCGGCCGCAACGGCACGGGCAAGACCACGCTCTTCCGTGCCATCACCGGAGAGTTCCCGGCCGAGACCGGCTCGATCCAGATGCCGAGGAACACGCGCATCGGCCAGGTGGCGCAGGAGGCGCCGGGCACCGAGGAGCCGCTGATCGAGATCGTTCTCGCCGCCGACACCGAGCGCGCGAGGCTGGTGGCCGAGGAGCGGACGGCGACGGATCCCGACCGCATCGCCGAGATCCATATGCGGCTGGCGGACATCGACGCGCATTCGGCGGAGGCCCGCGCCGCCACCATCCTCGCCGGCCTCGGCTTCGACCAGGACGCGCAGCGCCGCCCGGCCTCCTCGTTCTCCGGCGGCTGGCGCATGCGTGTCGCGCTGGCAGCGGTGCTGTTCGCCGAGCCCGACCTGCTGCTGCTCGACGAGCCGACCAACTATCTCGACCTCGAAGGCACGCTCTGGCTCGAGAACTACGTCGCGAAGTACCCGCACACGGTGCTGTTGATCAGCCACGATCGCGACCTGCTGAACCGCGCCGTGTCCTCGATCGTCCATCTCGACCAGAAGAAGCTGACCTTCTGGCGCGGCGGCTACGACCAGTTCGAGCGCCAGCGCGCCGAGCAGCAGGCACTGCAGGAGAAGCAGCGGACCAAGCAGGAGGCTGCGCGCAAGCACATGCAGGCCTTCGTCGACCGCTTCCGCGCCAAGGCATCGAAGGCCCGCCAGGCGCAGTCGCGCATCAAGGCGCTGGAGCGCATGGCGCCGATCGCGGCCCTGGTGCGCGACGACGCCAAGCCGTTCCACTTCCCCGAGCCGGTGAAGACCGTCGCATCGCCGATCGTCGCCATCCAGGGCGGCGCCGTCGGCTACCAGCCCGGCAAGCCGGTGCTGAAGCAGCTGACGCTCAGGATCGACGCCGACGACCGCATCGCGCTGCTTGGCGCGAACGGCAACGGCAAGTCGACCTTCGCCAAGCTCCTGTCCGGCCGCCTGCCGATGGAGACCGGAACCAAGACCGTCGCTCCAGGCCTCAAGGTGTCGATGTTCGCGCAGCACCAGCTCGACGACCTTCGCCCGGAGGAAAGCCCGATCGAGCATGTGCGCCGGATGATGCCGGATGCACCGGAGCCGAAGGTTCGCGCCCGCGTCGCGCAGATGGGTCTCGGCACCGACAAGATGTCGACGGCCGCGAAGGATCTTTCCGGCGGCGAGAAGGCGCGGCTGCTGATGGGCCTGTCGGCGTTCGAGGGGCCGAACCTCTTCATCCTCGACGAGCCGACCAACCACCTCGACATCGATTCCCGCCAGGAGTTGGTGGAGGCGCTGAACGAATTCCCCGGCGCCGTCGTCCTGATCTCGCACGACCGCCATCTGATCGAGGCGACGGTCGACAGGCTGTGGCTTGTGCGCGACGGCCGCGTCGCGCCGTTCGAGGGCGACCTCACCGACTACCGCCAGGAGATCCTCGGCGATGCCGGCGACCGGCGGGAGCGCCGCGAGGCGGATCGCGCCTCGAAGGCAGACCGCCGGCGCGAGGCAGCGCAGCGCCGCGCCGCGCTTGAGCCGCTCGCCAAGCAGATCAAGGCCACAGAGGCGCTGATGGAGCGGCTTCGCAAGCGCATAGACGGTATCGAGACGAAGCTTGCCGATCCGCAGCTCTACGAGAAGCAGCCCAAGGCCGCCTCCGACCTCGCCAAGGAACGGTCCGACCTTTCGACCGCGCTCGCCAGCCATGAGGAGACATGGCTGTCTCTGTCGGCCGAGTATGAGGAAGGGATGGCCGAATGATCCGCGTCGCAGCCGAGGGTGAAGTCACGATCGTCACCATCGACCGTCCGGAGGCGCGCAATGCCGTGAACACCGAGATGGCGGCCGCGCTGTTCGATGCGTTCGTGGCCTTCGACCGCGACGAGACCAGCAAGGTCGCGATCCTGGCCGGCGTCCCGGGAGCGTTCTGCGCCGGCTTCGACCTCAAGCAGGCCGCCACCGGCATGGACGAGACATGGTTCGAGGAACACCGCCTCGACGCCAGCTTCGACGGCCGCAACGATCATCCCCGCAAAGGACCGATGGGCCCGACGCGGCTGACGCTGTCCAAGCCGGTCGTCGCGGCGATCACCGGGCCGGCCGTTGCCGGCGGCATGGAACTGGCGCTCTGGTGCGACATGCGGGTGATGGAGCGCTCCGCCTACATGGCCGTCTACTGTCGCCGCTGGGGCGTGCCGCTGATCGACGGTGGCACGGTGAGGCTGCCGCGCATCGTCGGCCACGGCCGCGCGATGGACCTGATCCTCACGGGTCGGAAGGTCGAGGCGGAGGAATGCCAGGCGATCGGACTGGCCAACCGCGTCTGCGACGACGGCGCCGCCGTTGAGACGGCGCTGTCGCTGGCGCGCGACCTCGCACGCTTTCCGCAGGCGACGATGCGGGCCGACCGCATCTCGGCGATCGAGCAGTGGTCGCTCGCCGCGGCAGCCGCTCTCGCCAACGAATGGAAGAGCGCCGGTACGATCCGCTCGGATGGTTCCGACGGCGCTGCACGCTTCAGCTCCGGCAAGGGCCGCGGCGGCGATTTCGGCGAGATTTGAGGCATGTCGCGCGCGCTCACCACCATCGGCTTCGACGCGGACGACACGCTCTGGCAGAACGAGCAGTTCTTCCGCCTCACGGAGAAGCGCTTCGCGGCGCTGCTTGCCGATCATGCCGAGCACGACCACCTGATCGAACGGCTGCTCGAGGCGGAAAAGCGCAACCTGGCGACCTACGGATTCGGCATTAAGGGGTTCACGCTGTCGATGATCGAGACGGCGCTGGAGGTGACGGAAGGCCGCGTGCCGTCGGCGGTGATCGGGGAGATCGTCGCCGCCGGCCGGGAGATGCTGGCACATCCCGTCGAAACCCTGCCCGGAGTGCAGCAGACGCTGAAGCAACTCGCGGGCGCGTACCGTCTCGTTCTGATCACCAAGGGCGACCTGTTCGACCAGGAGCGCAAGCTTGCCGCGTCGGGTCTCGGCGAGCTGTTCGACGCCGTCGAGATCGTCAGCGACAAGTCGGCCGCGACCTATGATCGTGTGTTCGCGCGCCATGGCGATGGCGCCGGGCGCGCGATGATGGTGGGCAATTCGCTGAAGTCCGACATCGTCCCGGCAATCCAGGCTGGCGCATGGGGCGTCTTCGTCCCGCATCCGCTGACCTGGGTTCTGGAGCATGTCGCGCCGCCCGCGGACAGCCCGCGCTTCCGCGAGATCGCCAATGTGGGCGATCTCCCGCCTCTCATCGAGGCGATCGCGCGCTAGCCGCCCGGCTCGAAGCGATCCCGATGCGCCGACTCCACCCTTGTGATGGGGCTAGACGGAGATCTTGGCGTGGTCGCCGATCTTCGGCTTGGCGCCGGTGACCGCGGCCGCCAGCATCAGGACACCCGACACGATCTTGCCGGGACTGTCCCAGAGTTCCGCCTGGTCGGGAACGAACGTCACCAGCCGGATCGCCGGGTCGTCGGCCGAGTCCCACCAGGCCTTGGATGTCTGGGTCCAGATTTCCTTGATCTTCTCGCGGTCGTTCGACACGTCGGCCGTGCCGCGGAAGGTCACGAAGCGCATCGACCCGGTGTCGGAGAAGGCGAGCGTCGCCACCGGATAGGCTTCCACCTGGTCGACCTTTTCCGCGTCGACGTCGGTCAGGAAATAGAACGCACCCTCGTCCTGGTCGACCGTCGCATCGATCGGCCGCGCCGACTGCCTGTCGCCGTCCCAGGTCACGAACATGCAGATGCCGATGCTCTCGGCCAGTTCCCAGGCACGCGCCTCGAGTTCCTGTTTTGATTTCTTGGTTTGCTCTTCGCGCGCCATGGCTCACTCCTCGTCTGCTGTCGGCCTACAACCGATGCGAGGCAGTTTCGTTCCGGTTCCGCGCCGTCAGCCGCCCCTGCCCCATTTGGGCGGTTGCGGCTGCGTGTTCGGGTTGGCTGGCCGCGATGAGCGGCGGAAGGAGAGGACCAGCCCGATGAAACCGATCGCCATCGCGGCGAAGCCGACGGGCTGGGCGTAGTCGTCCGGCTGCTTCAGTCCTTCCTCGATGCGGAGCCAGACCCGCTCCAGTCTTTGCGCCTCGACGTCGCCCGGTCCGGTCGTGAAGACGTAGCTGCCGGCCTTCGGGTTCGCCACGGTGCCGAGGTCGAACGTCGATTCGAGCGCTGCCGACTGCGGATCGACCAGCCTGGTCGTGATCTCGGTGACGGCGACGCTGCGCGCCAGCACCGTCTGTCCGTCGACGGCGCCGGTGATGGTCAGCAGGCTGCCGCCGCTGCTCAGCACCAGCGGGCCGTTGAGACGGATGTCGAAGAAGGCCCGGATCGGCGCGTTTGTCGCCGGCAGGTCGAGGGTCACCGGGACAAAACCCGCCGGCCGTTCGTAGACCTGCCAGCGGCCGATCTCGCGGCCGGCGACATTGTTCGCCATCCATGGATAGACGACGCCCGCGCCGACGCCGAACAGCATGAAGAGCAGGAAGAAGAGCCGGACAATCCAGCGCATGTCCTACGCCTTTTTTTCCCAGCGACGGTCGGCGGATTGCTGCCAGTAGGTGACGTCGTGACCGGCGTCCTTCATGGCCCGCCAATGCGCCCGCGCGCCATCGAGCTGCACGGCGTCGTGACCGTCGAACAGGAAGACGGCCCGCTGGTAGCTGGCGAGGTCCGGCGGCGCCGCCCCGTCGACCAGAAAGCGGATTGCGGCGCCGTTGGCGTTCCCGGGACCCGTGGTGAGGAGAACTGGCTGATCGGCCGGATACGGCTCGCGCTCGCTTCCATGCGCGAGGAACCCGTCCTCGCTGTAGGTCCACAGATGGGCGTCCAGCGCCTCGAGCCGCTCGTCGGTGCCGGTCTGGACAACGACGCGCCAACCGCGACCGACGCTGCGCTCCAGCAGGCCTGGCAGTGCCTCCTCGAGCGTCGATTCGGTCAGGTGGTAGAACAGCACCTCTGCCATGGCTCGGCGCCATCAGCTCTCGTAGTTGTCGCGCACCAGACGGTCCAGCAGCCGTACGCCGAATCCGCTGCCCCAGGACTGGTTGATCTCGGTCGCCGGGGATCCCATCGCGGTTCCCGCAACATCGAGATGCGCCCAGGGTGTGTCCTTGACGAAGCGCTGGAGGAACTGCGCGGCTGTGATCGCGCCGCCATAGCGCCCGCCGATGTTCTTCATGTCGGCATTCTTGGAATCGATGAGCTTGTCGTAGTCCGGGCCGAGGGGCATGCGCCACAGCTTCTCGGACGTCGCCAGCCCGGCCGCGGTCAGCCTGCCCGAGAGGTCGTCATTGTTCGAGAAGAGCCCCGCGTGGTGATGCCCGAGCGCGACCATGATCGCGCCCGTCAGCGTCGCCAGGTCGATCATGAAACGCGGCTGGAAACGCTGGTTGCAGTACCAGAGCGCGTCGCACAGGACGAGGCGACCCTCGGCGTCGGTGTTCAGCACCTCGATCGTCTGGCCGGACATGGACGTCACGATGTCGCCCGGACGCTGGGCGTTGCCGTCGACACTGTTCTCCACGCAGCCGATGATGCCCACGACGTTCGCCTTTGCCTTGCGGGCGGCGAGCGTGTGCATGAGGCCGGTCACGGCTGCGGCGCCGCCCATGTCACCCTTCATGTCCTCCATGCCCGACGCGGGCTTCATCGAGTTGCCGCCGGTGTCGAACACCACGCCCTTGCCGACGAAGGCGATCGGCTTGTCCTTCGCCTTCCCGCCGCTCCATTGCATGACGACCATCCGGGGCGGGCGCGGCGATCCCTGCGCGACGCCCAGCAGCGCGCCCATGCCCAGCTTGCGCATCTCGCGCTCGTCGAGGATGTCGACCTTCACCCCCAGCCCCTGCAGGTTCTTCGCCTGGGCGGCGAACTCGACGGGGCCCAGGGCATTGGCAGGCTCGTTGACCAGGTCGCGCGCCAGCGCCACGCCATCGGCGACGGCCTTCGCGTCGGCGAATGCGCGCGTGGCGGCGGCCGCCCCCTCGGTCACGATCGTGACCTTGACGCGGGCCGGCTTGTCGCCGTCCGCCTCATCCTTCTTCGTCTTGTACTTGTCGAATCGATAGCTGCGCAAAAGCATGCCGAGCGCTACCGATGCCGCGTCGGCTGGCGCGAATGCCGAGCCGGGTACGTCGAGGTAAACCGTCACCTTGCCCGATTTGCGGAACTGGGCTTCCAGCGTCCCGCCGAGGCGCAGCAGTTCATGGCCCTGGATGCTTTCGCCGACGCCCACGACCAGCAGCCGGTCGGCGGGAGAACGTGCCGGCGCCAGCAGGTCGACGACGGAGAGCGGCTTGCCGGTAAAGCCGCTGACCTTGAACGCCTTGGCCAGCACCTTGCCAGGGTCCAGCGCCTTCGCCGCCGAACCGAGCTTGCCGCCGGTGGCCGCGAGCAGGACGGCGAGGCCGCCGGCCGCTTTGGCCGAGCGCGAAAAAGTGATGTCCAGGCCCGACATAGCGTCTCCGGTTGTGGTGATTCCGCCGCGTGCAACCCGGTCTCTGCCATTTTAGGCGGCGAAGCAAGGCTTTGGCGCCCTGCGGGCGGCTCACCCCACGGATGCTCGCCTGGTCATGTCCCTGCCCTTGTCCGGTCGGCACGCCGGCTTCCATTCCGTATGGTTAACGGACCCTTTATACCTAAGATATTGGATTTTCTCAATTTTCTCCTGAAATGCCGATTTCGGGCGGGGCTTCCGGACCGTCGACTGTTTCAAATTTTAGGCATTCGACCGTTCCAACTGGGCCGAGCCACGGGTAGAATGCGGGTTGCGTCGCCCCATGGCGGGCTGAAGACACGGTCCGGGGACGAAATTTCCGTGAAAGCGTCATGCTGCTGATAGAGCGCTACATCTTCGGGCGGACGCTGACGTTGTCACTGATGGCGCTCGTTTCGACGACGGTGATGGTGCTCATCACCCAGGTGCTCATCTACGTGAACGTGCTCACGGCATCGGGCCAGGCGGTCGGGACGTTCTTCATGCTGGCGGCGACCCTGGTGCCGACCATGGTCAACATCGTGCTCCCGTTCGCCCTCTTCATCGGCGCGTCGCAGACGCTGAACACGATGAACACCGACTCCGAACTCGCGGTGATCGAGTCCGCCGGCGGCTCGCCGCGCATGACGGCGCGGCCGATCCTCATCCTTGCGCTCGCCGCGGCGCTCGTCTCCATCACGCTCAGCATGGTCGTCGAGCCGTGGTCCAACAGCCACAAACGTCGCATCATCGCGGACGCGAGCGCAGACCTGATCAGCGTCGCCGTACAGTCCGGAGCGTTCCAGCGCATCCAGAGCGGACTGTTCCTGCAGGTCTCGGAGCAGCGCCCCTCGGGCGAGTTCGCCGGCGTCTTCATCGCCGACTGGCGCGACCGGCAGACGCACCTCACATATTATGCCCGTCGCGGCTGGATCAAGCAGATCGGCGACGTCGACGTGCTCGCGCTCGAGGACGGCGAAGTCCACCGGAAATCGGTTCGGACAGACGAGCTCTCCATCGTCCGGTTCGGTTCCTACGTCGTCGACCTCGCGCAGTTCTCGGCCGCCAATGCGGGCGGCCCGTCCTACGAACCGAGCGAGCAGTCGACCTACTACCTGCTCTATGGCGACCGGTCGGACGACTATTTCCAGAAGAAGCGCCCGGAAGAGATCCGGGCAGAACTCAATCGCCGCTTCGCAGACTGGCTCTACCCGATCGCGTTCGGGATGATCGTGGTGTTCTTCGGTTCGCGCGCCAGCTCGCATCGGCAGGAACGCATCTGGAGCGTGACGGCAGGAGCGGCGATCGCAATCTCATTGCGTGGCGCCGGCTTCTATTTCACCAACAACTCCGGCACGTCGGCATTTTACGCGACGCTGATGTTCGCCGCTCCGATCGCCACCATCCTCCTGTTCGCCGGGCTGCTTCTCACGAACAAGTCGCTCAGCGTGTCGTCGGCGATTGCCGACCGTGCATCGGCGCTGACGGCTCGGTTCGCCACACTGAAGTTGCCCTGGCTCACCGTGCGGGCTGCGGCAGGAGCGCGCCGATGATCGGCCGTACGCTCTCGAGCTATTTCTTCCGGCGTTACCTGGCGACGTTCGGACAGTTCTTCGTCGGCATCTGCCTGATTGCGTATCTCGTCGACTTCACCGAATTCTCGAGGGTCAAATCCAGCCTGCCGGAATTCACTGTGCAGGCCGCGCTGCTGATCTCGGCGCTTCGTGTTCCGATCATCATGCAGACGGCTGTTCCCTTCATCGTCCTTTTCGCGGCGATTGCGTCTTTGCTGGCTCTCAACCGCCGCTACGAGCTCGTCGTCGCGCGGTCGGCCGGCGTGTCGGCCTGGCAGTTCCTCGCGCCGATCTGCGTCGCCAGCCTGATGATCGGCCTGCTGGCCATTCTCGTGTTCAACCCCCTCGCGGCGCGCGCGCTGAGCTTTTCGCAGGAATTGGAAAGCGCATTCGGCGGCGCATCGCCCAGTCGTTTCGGTCGCGAGCAGATTCCGTGGCTGCGGCAGCGGCTTGACGACGGGAGCATGATCGTCGGGGCGCGCAAGACAGCCCAGAACGGACTGATGCTGACCGGCGCGATGTTCATGAAGATAGACAATGCCGGGAGCATCGTGGAACGCGTCGACGCGCAGCGTGCGGAGCTCAGCGACGGCAAGTGGCACATGGAGACGGTGGTTCGGTATCGCCCTGGAGAGGGCACGCGTAAGTTTGACACCTACGAGATCGAATCGACGCTTCGTCCCGAATTTCTCGAAGAGCGGATGGCGTTCCCGGAGACGGTCCCGATCTACGAACTGCCGCGCAAGATGCAGGTCGCCTGGTCATTCGGGCTCAGTGGCCGTGAATATGCAATGCACTTCCATTCGATGGTTGCGCTACCGATTCTGCTGGTCGCGATGACCCTGATCGCCGCGACGGTGTCGATGCGGTTCGTCCGGATGGGGCAGTCCGCCTCGATGATTCTGGGTGGCGTGGTCGCGGGCTTTCTGCTTTATGTCATGACCGTCCTGGCGAAATCGTTCGGGACCGCGGGATTCGTGCCGCCGGTGGTGGCGGCATGGGCGCCGGTGATCGTGGCAATGTTCTTTGGGGTGACGTTCCTGCTGTATAGGGAGGACGGCTAGTGCCGGCGACGACCACCACGTCGCCCCGGTTCCGTGCGGTACTGCTGTACTGCACGACCGCGCTTGGCTGCCTGATGGTCGGCGGAGCATTGCCGGTCCCCTCGGTGGCGCAGGATTTCGATGTCGCCGCGGCCGTCGACAGCAGTTCGCAGATGCTGATCGAGGCCGATACGCTCGTTTACGACAACGACAACGAGACCGTCACGGCCGTCGGCAGCGTCCAGATCGACTACAACGGCAATCGGCTGGTGGCGCAACGCGTTTCCTATAACCGCCGGACCGGCCGCCTCGTCGCCACCGGCAATGTCGAGCTGATCGAGCCCGGCGGCACCAAGATCTACGCCGACGAGATCGACGTCACCGACGACTTCGCCAGCGGCTTCGTCAATGCGCTGCGCATCGAGACCGCCGATAAGGTCTATTTCGCCGCTGACAGCGCCGAGCGCGAGGGCGGCACCACGACGACCTTCAATCGCGGCGTCTACACGGCGTGCGAGCCTTGCGAGGACAAGCCGGACAAGCCGCCGATCTGGCGCATCAAGGCGCGGACGATCATCTGGGACGGCAAGAAGAAGACGGTGCGCTTCCTGAACTCGCGCTTCGAGCTGTTCGGCCTGCCGATCGCCTACATGCCGGTCTTCGAGGTCCCCGACCCGACGGTGAAACGCAAGAGCGGCCTGCTCGTACCGGGCTTCCACTACAGGAGCGAACTGGGCTTCGGGGCGTCGGTCCCCTACTATTTCGCGCTGTCGCCCACGTATGACGCGACCGTCACGGCCCGATACTACGGCAAGCAGGGCTTCCTCGGCGAAGCCGAGTGGCGGCAGAAGTTCAACAATGGCGAGTACAAAGTCACGGTCGCCGGGATCAACCAGGCCAATCCGGGGGAATTCTGGAACGGGAGCGTCAATGGCGGCACCGCTGCCAACCCGAACAAGTTTCGGGCGATGGTCGGGACGTCCGGCCAATTCCGGATCAACCCCCGCTGGACGTTCGGCTGGGATCTGCTGCTCCAGTCTGACAAGAACTTTTCGTACACGTACTCGATCCAGGACTACAAGGACTACGTCGAACAGTCGAAGGTCTACCTTACCGGCCTCGACGGCCGGAACTATTTCGACGTGCGCGCTCTTCACTTCCAGGTCCAGGAGGACCGCGATTCGACGTTCGCTTCAGCGCGCCACGAAAAACAACCTTGGGTCCTGCCGTCCTTCGACTACACCTACACCCCGGAACTGCCGCTCGCGGGCGGAGAGCTCACCGTCGACGTGAATGCGCAGGTGCTGAAACGCGACGCTCTCGACGCGCAGCTGGCGACGCCGCGCGTGGCAGGCGTTGAGGGCAACAATGGACGCGTCACCACCGAGGTCGAGTGGAAGCGCAGCATGGTGGGCGACAGCGGGCTGGTCGTCACGCCGCTCCTCAACGTGCGTGGCGATGTCGGCTACACCGACGTCTCAGCCGCGACCGTTGCCGGCGTCGACGCGATGGCGACGACACTTGGCACCACGGCGGACCTCAGGTCGAATTACTACCGGGGCATGGCCACGGCGGGCCTCGAACTGCGGTGGCCGGTGCTGTTCTCGTCGCCGAACTCGTCGCACGTCATCGAGCCGATGGCACAGGTGTTCGCGCGGCCGAACGAAAGCTATGTCGGCGAACTGGCGATCCCGAACGAGGACGCTCAGAGCTTCGTGTTCGACGCCTCAACCCTGTTCGAGCGCGACAAGTTCTCCGGCTTCGACCGCATCGAAGGCGGCACCCGTGTCAATGTCGGCCTGAGATCGTCCTCGATCTTCGCCAATGGCTGGACCGCCAACGGCATCCTCGGCCAGTCCTATCACGTCGCCGGCCAGAACTCCTTCGCGGCACCCGATCTGGTCAATGCCGGAGCGTTCTCCGGCCTCGAGACCCCGAAGTCCGATTTCGTCGGCCTGTTCGGCTTCGCGACGCCGTTCGGTCTGTCCTCCTCGGTCAGCGCGAGGCTGGACGAGCAGACGCTGGCGGTGCGCCGCGCCGAGTTCCGCGCCGGCCTCGTCACCGACCCCGTCACCATCACGGGCAAGTACGCGTTCATCCAGAAACAGCCGCTGTACGGCTTCCCGACCGACCGGCACGAGACGTCGTTCGGCGCCACGGTCAAGGTGCACGAGTTCTGGAGCGTCTTCGGCTCGGCGACCTACGATTTCCAGTCCAAGGTGCTGGTCTCCGATTCCATCGGCTTCGCCTATGACGACGAGTGCTTCACCTATACGATGACGCTCTCCGAAAGCCGGAACCGGGTCACGCGCGACACGACCCGCACGGTCGGGGTCAACATCTCGTTCCGCACGATCGGCGACTTCGGAACGGACTCGACGTCCGGGAACGTGTTCGTTAACCGCTAGAAGTCATGCTTTCGCCGCATAGGATCGGCATGAACCGGGGTTCAGCATCGCGCCACGCCCAGGCGGAGACATATCGATGACGGCAATTGGACACAGTCTCGTTCGCGCCGCGGCCGCGGTCATGATCGCGTTGGCACCGCTGACGCTGACCTCCGCACCGGCCTCGGCCAGCGAGATCAAATACGTCGTGAACGGCGTTCCGGTGACGAGCTACGACATCCAGCGGCGCGCCGCGTTCCTGAAGCTGCAGGGCCGCAAGAATGCCGGCAAGGCCGCCGCGGACGAGATGGTCGAGCAGGCCCTGAAGCAGAAGGAGGTCGAGCGCCTCGGGATCAAGATCTCGGACAAGGCCGTCGACGATTCGTTCGCCCGCTTCGCCGGGTCGAACAAGATGTCCGCCAAGCAGATGAGCTCCATCCTGGCGCAGGCCGGCGTCACCGCGGAACACTTCAAGGATTTCATCCGCGTTCAGATGGGATGGAACCAGGCGCTGGGCGCGCGCTTCCGCTCCACCGGCATCATCAGCGAGCAGGACGCCGTGCGCCGCATGCTGCAGCAGGGCGGCACCAAGCCGACCGCGACCGAGTACATGCTACAGCAGGTGATCTTCGTCGTTCCCGCCGCCGAGCGCGGCGCGCTTCTGTCCCGGCGCAAGAAGGAAGCAGAGGCGATGCGCCAGCGCTTCTCGGGCTGCGACTCCACGCGCCAGTTCGCCAAGGGCCTCGTGGACGTTACGGTCCGCGACCTCGGTCGCAAGATCGAGCAGGAACTTCCGCAGGAATGGGCCGACAGCATCAAGTCGACGCAGGCCGGATCGGCCACCCAGGTCCGCGAGACCGCGAATGGCGTCGAGTTCATCGGCGTCTGCTCCAGCCGCGAGGTTTCTGACGACCGGGTCGCGCAGATGGTCTTCTCCAGCGAGGGCGGCATCGACAAGAAGGCCGAGGAACTCAGCACGAAATACGTCGCCGAGCTGCGGGAGAAAGCCCGCATCGTCGAGCGCTGACCGGCTGACCGCAACTCAGGCCGCGTGGTGGATCGACCGCTCGCATTGACCTGCGGCGACCCTGCCGGGATCGGGACGGAGATCGCGCTGAAGGCGTGGGCCGCCCGGGACGAGCTCGACCTTCCACCCTTCCTGCTGATCGGTGACCCCGCGCTCGTGAGCGCACGAGCATCGGCGATCGGCCTGGATGTGGTGCTGGCCGACGCGACGCCCGAGACGGCGGTTGCCGCCTACCCGTCCTCGCTGCCCGTGATGCCGCTCGATATCCGGTTTCCGGACCGCCCAGGCAATCCGGACTCGGCGAGTGCGCCCGGTATCGTCGGATCGATCGACCGCGCCGTGAATCTCGTTCTCGCGGGCCGCGTCTCGGCGGTGGTCACGCTGCCCATCGCCAAGGCCGTCCTCTATGGCGCCGGTTTCGCGTTCCCGGGTCACACCGAATACCTTGCCCACCTGGCGGAGCAGGCAACCGGCCGGGCCGCGACACCGATCATGATGATGGCCGGCCCCGACCTCCGCGCAGTGCCCGTGACCATCCACATCCCGCTCGCCGAGGTGCCTCGCCGGCTGACCTCCGACCTGATCGAGCGGACGATCCGCATCACCGCGGAAGACCTCGCGCGCCGGTTCGGAATCGCCTCCCCGCGCCTCGCTGTCGCCGGCCTCAACCCGCACGCCGGCGAGGGCGGGGCCCTCGGCACCGAGGACGATGCGATCGTCGGGCCAGCGATCGAGCGTGCGCGTGCGCACGGCATTGATGCTTTCGGCCCCCTGCCCGCGGATACGATGTTCCACGCCCGCGCCCGCGCCGGCTACGACGCGGCGATCTGCATGTATCACGACCAGGCGCTGATACCGGCAAAGGCTCTCGCCTTCGACGAGACCGTGAATGTCACGCTCGGCCTGCCTTTCGTCAGGACATCGCCCGACCACGGCACGGCCTTCGACATCGCCGGCAAGGGCGTCGCGCGTCCCGACAGCCTCGTCGCCGCGCTGAAGCTCGCGGCACGCCTCACCCACCCTGCCGCATGAGCATCGACGGCCTGCCGCCCCTTCGCGAGGTCATCGCGACGCACGGGATCGCCGCGCGGAAATCGCTCGGACAGAACTTCCTCCTCGACCTCAACCTGACCGGCAAGGTGGCACGTGCCGCCGGGCCGCTCGAAGGGTTCACGGTGATCGAAGTCGGGCCGGGACCGGGCGGGCTGACGCGCGCCCTCCTGATGCAGGGCGCCGACAGGGTGGTCGCAATCGAGCGCGACGAGCGCTGCCTCGCCGCCCTGGCCGAGATCGGCGCGCACCATCCCGGCCGGCTCGATGTCGTGTCCGGCGATGCGCTCGACACGGACTTCGCCGCGCTCGCCGGCGGACGGCCGGCGAAGATCGTCGCGAACTTGCCGTACAACATCGGCACGGAGCTGCTGGTCCGCTGGCTCACACCGCCTGCATGGCCGCCCTTCTGGTCGTCGCTCACCCTCATGTTCCAGCGCGAAGTCGCCGAGCGCATCGTCGCGCGCCCCGGCGGCGGGGCATATGGGCGCCTCGGCGTCCTTGCCGGCTGGCGCACCGAGGCGAGGATCGTCTTCGACCTGCCGCCCCAGGCCTTCGTGCCGCCGCCCAAGGTCACCTCCTCGGTCGTCCACCTCGAGCCGCGCGCCGCGCCGGCCGACGCCGACGTCACCATGCTCGGCCGGGTGACGGAGGCAGCCTTCGGCCAGCGGCGGAAGATGCTGCGGCAGAGCCTGAAGCGTATCGGCGGGGACGCGCTGCTCGCCGCCACCGGCATCGACGGGACGCGCCGGGCGGAGACGCTTTCCGTCGAGGAGTTCGCGGCGCTTGCCCGCGCGCTGGCGGGATGAGCGGGGCCGGCGCCTCAGATCTTCTCGTCGAGCAGCCGCGAGACGAAATCGAAAAGGCCCGGCCTGCGGTCGCGCCGCAGCCGCTCGGCGGTGACGATCGCCTTGACTTCGCCGAATGCCTTGTCGAGATCCTCGTTGACGACGATGAAGTCGTATTCGCGCCAGTGCTCGAGTTCGAGCCGGGCGTTCTTGAGCCGCTTGGCGATCGCCGCCTCGGAATCCTCGGCTCGGCGCATCAGCCGTGCCTTCAGCTCGCTCATCGACGGCGGCAGGATGAAGATGGAGACGATGTCGGCGCGCATCTTCTGGTTCAGCTGCACCGCGCCCTGCCAGTCGATGTCGAACAGCATGTCGCGGCCCTCCGACATGGCCCGTTCGGCCGGCTCGCGCGGCGTGCCGTAGAAGTTCCCGTGCACCTCGGCCCATTCGAGCAGGGCGTCGGTGTCGCGCAGGCGCTCGAAGTCGCGCAACGAAACGAAATGATAGTGGACGCCGTCGATCTCGCTGCCGCGGCGGGCGCGGGTCGTCACGCTGACCGACAGTTCGAGGCTGGAATCGCTCTCCAGCAGGTTGCGCGCGATGGTGGACTTGCCCGCGCCGGAGGGGGACGACAGCACCAGCATCAGTCCCCGCCGGCTGATGCTCCCCGTCTTCAAGCGCGCAGCCATGTCCTACTCCAGGTTCTGGACCTGCTCGCGGAACTGGTCGACCACCGCCTTCAGTTCGAGGCCGATCGCCGACACCGCCGCGGCGTTGGATTTCGAACACAGCGTATTTGATTCGCGATTGAATTCCTGCGCCAGGAAGTCGAGCTTCCTGCCAACCGGGCCGCCTTCCCCCAGCAAACTGCGTGCGGAAGCGACATGGGCGTTCAGGCGGTCGATCTCCTCGCGGATGTCGGCCCTCGTCGCCAGCAGCGCGGCTTCGGCCGACAGGCGAGCTTCGTCCAGCCCTCCGACCGCGCTCATCAGCAACCGCACCTGCTCGGCAAGGCGCTGGCGGATCGCCGCCGGCTCGCGCGAGGGGTCGGCCTCGGCCTTCGCCGTCAGCGTGGCGATGCTGTCGACGTGGCCAGCCAGCACGGCGCCCAGCGCCCGGCCCTCCGCCGCCCGCGCCTTCTCCAGTTCGACGAGTGCGGTATCGAGCGTCGACAGGATGGCGCCGTCGGTGGCGGCGCGCTGATCCTCGGTCTCGGCGATATCCGGCGTTTCCAGGACACCTTTCAGCGCCAGCAGTCCGTCCGCCGTCGCCGGCCCGACGCCGAACTGGTCCTGGAGCCGCCGGGCAAGCCCGGCGATGTCCCTCAGGAATGCCTCGTTGACGACCGGCTGCACCTGCAGGCCCGTGCGCGAGATCGTCAGGGCCGCCTGCACATTGCCGCGCGAGAACCGCTTCTGGATGGCCTGGCGGGCGGGAAGTTCCAGCCGCTCGTAGCCGGGCGGGAGACGAAGCCGCGCTTCCAGCCCCTTGCCGTTTACCGACTTCACTTCCCAGGCCAGGACGGAGCCGGTGCGTTCGGTCGAGGCGCGGGCGAAGCCCGTCATGCTCTGCAGCGCCATATCCCCGGCCGTCCCCGCCTATTCGGTGCTGTTGGTGTCGGTCCCGCCCGTCGTGCCGGCGTCCTGCGCCGCCTTCGCCGCGGCCTCGGCCTGCTTCTTCTCGAATTCGCGGTAGCGCGCAACGTTCTCGTTGTGCTCGTCCAGCGTTTCGGCGAACACGTGACCGCCGGTTCCGTCGGCAACGAAATAGAGTTCGTTGGTGCGCGACGGGCTGGCGACCGCCTCGAGCGAGGCGCGACCCGGATTGGCGATCGGCGTCGGCGGCAGCCCGTTGATCACATAGGTGTTGTAGGCGGTCGGCTTCTCGATGTCGGACTTGTAGATCGGCCGGTCGGACGGTTTGCCCTCGCCGCCGAACAGCCCATAGATGATCGTCGGGTCGGACTGCAGCCGCATCCCCTTCTTCAGCCGGTTGACGAAGACGCCGGCGACGCGCGAGCGCTCGTCGCGCCGGCCCGTTTCCTTCTCGACGATCGAGGCCAGCGTCACGAACTCGTTGATGTCGGCGATCGGCAGGTCGGTATCGCGCTTTGCCCAGATGCTCTCGACCAGCTTCTTCTGGTCTGCCACCAGCTTGGCGACGATGTCCTTGCGCTGCGCGCCGCGCGTGAAGCGCTGCGTGTCGGCGATCATGCTGCCCTCGACCGGAACCTCGGCGGGCATGTCGCCCACGAGCGCCTCGTGCTCGGCGATCCGCTGCAGCGCCTGCGTGACGGTGATGCCTTCCGGGATGGTCAGCGAATAGAGCACGGACTTGCCGCTGCGCAGCAGGTCCATGATGTCGTGCATCGAGGAATGCGCGACGATCTCGTACTCGCCGGCCTTCAGGCTGCCCTCGTTGCCATAGGCGCGCACGCCGAGCTGGAAGATCTTGGAATCTGTGATGAAGCCGTTGCGCTCGAGCTGGTCGGCAATCTCGACCCCGCCGGTGTTCGGGCGGATCAGGAAAGTCGACGTGGTCGCGGAGGGTCCGGGCGCCTCGAAGGCCTGCTTGCCGAAATAGAGCGCCACGCCGCCGGCGATGAAGGCGAGCACGATCGCAGAGACGACGAAGTTGAGGAACACCACGACCTGGCTGCGCGCCGCCCTCGACCGCTTCGGCGGCGGCGTTCCCAGTTCCGGCCTCAGCGCCTCGTTGGCGGTCTTCGGCACGATCGGGCTCGGCCGCATCGACCGCTGGCCGAACTCGTCATGATCGACGTTCATGGTGCCTCCGCACGTATACCAACGAATCCCCTGCGGAGAGTTGGCGGCCAATCTGGCCGAATTTTCGGCAGCCCGCCGCCATCGGCGGGATCAGCCGACGAAGCGCTGAAAGATCAGCGATGCATTCGTACCGCCGAAACCGAACGAGTTGGAGAGCGCGACGTCGATCCGGCGCTGGCGCGGACGGTGCGGCACCAGGTCGATCGCGGTCTCGCGCTCGGGATTGTCCAGGTTGATCGTCGGCGGCGCGACGTTGTCGCGGATGGCCAGGATCGAGAAGATCGCCTCGACCGCGCCGGCAGCGCCCAGCAGGTGTCCGATCGACGATTTCGTCGAGGACATCGCGACCTTGGATGCCCCTTCGCCGACCAGCCGCTCGACCGCGCCCAGTTCGATCGTGTCAGCCATCGTCGAGGTGCCATGGGCGTTGATGTAGTCGATGTCGGCGGCCGTCAGCTTCGCCCGCTTCAACGCCGCGCTCATGCAGCGGAACGCGCCGTCGCCGTCCTCGGCCGGCGCCGTGATGTGGTAGGCGTCGCCCGACATGCCGTAGCCGGTCACCTCGGCATAGATCGTCGCCCGGCGCGCCCTGGCGTGCTCGAGCTCCTCCAGAACGACGACGCCGGCGCCCTCGCCCATGACGAAGCCGTCGCGGTCGCGATCATAGGGCCGCGATGCCTTCTCGGGCTGGTCGTTGCGGTCGGTGGACAGCGCCTTGCAGGCGGCGAAGCCGGCCAGCGACAGTCGTCCGATCGGCGATTCGGCGCCACCGGCCACCATCACGTCCGCATCGTCGAACTGGATGATGCGAGCCGCGTCGCCGATCGCATGCGCACCGGTCGAGCAGGCGGTCACCACCGCGTGGTTCGGTCCCTTCAGCCCGTGCCGGATCGAGACCTGTCCGGAGACGAGGTTGATGATGTTCCCGGGAATGAAGAACGGGCTGATCCGACGCGGTCCGCGCTCCTTGAGGATCAGTGCGTTGTCGTGGATGCCTTCGATCCCGCCGATGCCGGAGCCGATCATGACGCCGGTGCGGTTCCGCTCCTCGGCGCTCTCGGGCTTCCAGCCGGAATTCGCCAGCGCTTCGTCGGCCGCGGCGATGCCGTACAGGATGAAATCGTTGATCTTGCGCAGTTCCTTCGGCTCCAGCACCGCCTCGGGATTGAAGGTCCCGTTGCTGCCGTCGCCGCGCGGAATGATGTGCGCGATCTTGCAGGGGAGGTCTTCGACCTCGAACTCGGTGACGCGGCGCGCGGCGCTGCGTCCCGTGAGCAGCTCTTTCCAGCTGTGCTCGACGCCCGAGCCGAACGGGGAAATCATGCCCATGCCGGTGACGACGACGCGTCTCATGGGCGTGATCCCCGATGGCGGACGAATCTGGGCCTGCGGATCAGGCGGAGGCCTTGTCGATGAACTTGACGGCGTCGCCGACGGTCAGGATCGTCTCGGCGGCGTCGTCCGGAATCTCGACGCCGAACTCTTCCTCGAAGGCCATCACGAGCTCGACCGTATCGAGGCTGTCCGCGCCGAGGTCGTCGATGAAGCTCGCCGCTTCGGTGACTTTTTCGGCTTCGACGCCAAGATGCTCGACAACGATCTTCTTAACGCGCTCTGCGGTATCGCTCATATGGGCATCCTCGCCAGTAAGTTTTGTCTTCGTTAGCGGCGGGAATGCCGCTGATCAAGGGCTAAAGCTACGTTCGGAAAAACGCGCGCGGTCGGCGCTCGTTCCTCGGGTCGAACCCGTCCGAAACGCCGGTTCGCTGGCGGCATTACACGAAAAACACGCGGCGTCCAAGGCGTGAACCGGCCATTTTGCACTGCAAAAAGGCTGCGGCCGGCGCTTGGCCCCGCCGGCGTCAGATCATCGCCATGCCGCCGTTGACGTGGATCGTCTGGCCGGTGACGTAGCCCGCCTCGGCGGACGCGAGGTAGGCCACGGCGGACGCCACCTCAGCGCCTGTCCCCATGCGCCCCATCGGAATGGCGCCCATGATCGCGTCCTTCTGCTTGTCGTTCAGCTTGCCGGTCATGGCGGACTCGATGAAGCCCGGCGCCACGCAGTTCACCGTGATGTTGCGCGTCGCGATCTCCTTGGCCAGCGACTTGGTCAGGCCGATGAGGCCGGCCTTGGACGCCGTGTAATTGGTCTGGCCGGGATTGCCGGTGACGCCGACGACGGAGGTGATGTTGACGACGCGGCCGAAGCGGCGGCGCATCATCGGATGCGTCAGCTCCCGCGTCAGCCGGAAGACCGCCGTCAGGTTGATCTCCAGGACCGCGTCCCAGTCGTCGTCCGACATGCGCACGAACAGTCCGTCCTTGGTGATGCCGGCATTGTTCACCAGGATGTCCACGCCCTCCAGCTCCGCTTCTGCCTTCTGGCCGAGCGCCTTTACCTCGTCGCGGCTGGCGAGGTTGGCCGGGAAGAGCTTCACCCGGTCACCGAGTTCGGCGGCCAGCGCCTCCAGCTTCTCGACGCGCGTGCCGTGCAATCCCACGATCGCGCCCTGCGCGTGCAGCGTGCGCGCCACCGCTTCGCCGATGCCTCCCGATGCGCCGGTGACGAGCGCCTTGCGGCCGGTGAGCTCAAACATCGTGTTCCCCTTGCGATTGAAGGCGCTCCCCGTCCGGAGAGCGGGAGAATGATCGTAAACTAGGCCAGCGCAGCCGCGGCCGCTTCGACGTCCGCGGCGTTGCCTACATTGGCGGTCGAGACGTCCTTGCTGATGCGCCTTGCCAGGCCGGACAGGACCTTGCCCGAGCCGACCTCGTAGAGCGTCTTGATGCCGTTGGCCGCGAACCATTCGACCGTCTCGCGCCAGCGGACGCGACCCGTAACCTGATCGACCAGCCGCTCTGCGATCTGCGCCGGGTCGGACAGCGGCCGCACCGCCACGTTCGAGACGACGGGCACGACCGGCGGATTCTTGTTCACCTTGGAGAGCGCGTCGCGCATGGCGCTTGCCGCCGGCGACATCAGGGCGGAGTGGAACGGCGCCGAGACCGGCAGCATGATCGCGCGCTTGGCGCCCTTCTCGGTGCAGAGCCGCGCCGCGTGCTCGACCGCGGGCTTGGCGCCGGAGATCACCAGCTGGCCGCCGCCATTGTCGTTGGCGATCTGGCAGACCGACCCTCGACCGGCTTCGGCGCAAGCTGCCTCCACCCCGTCCTGGTCGAGGCCGATGATCGCCGCCATCGCGCCTTCGCCCGGCGGCACGGCCGCCTGCATGGCGTTGCCGCGGATACGCAACAGCCGCGCGGCGTCGGCGATCGAAAACATGCCGGCCGCGGCGAGCGCCGAATATTCGCCGAGCGAATGGCCGGCGACGAACAGCACCTTGCCCTTCATCGTGAAGCCGCGCGCTTCGAGGGCGCGCATCGCCGCCAGCGACACGGCCATCAGCGCCGGCTGCGCGTTCGCGGTGAGCGTCAGCGTCTCTTCGGGGCCTTCCCAGATGATCCGCGACAGCTTCTCGCCGAGCGCCTCGTCGACTTCCTCGAAGACGCGCCGCGCCTCGGGAAACGCGTCCGCAAGGTCCTTGCCCATTCCGACGGACTGGCTGCCCTGCCCCGGAAAGGTGAATGCGATCGACATCACGCGCCTCCTCACGCTTTCGCGCGGGTGTTGGCGCATGCCGCCGCCGCCGTCAAGCCGAGCGGGCGGACTGGGCCGACCTTGGACAGGCTGCTGGCGGTCAGCCCGAGACGTAGAGGCGAGCGATCCGCGACGCGATCTTCTTGAACACGGCGTCCAGCTCGCTCACGTCGCTCGTCGGGTAGTAGTGATGGTCCGCCGTCGTCGCGCATTTGGAGTAGAGCGCGCGGTTGGCGGCGGTGTCGGCGCCGAGCAGCACGGTGAACACCTCGACGCCCTGCGACTTCAAGGACTGGCAGACGTCGAGCGTCCAGGTGTTGACCTTGGTCAGGGCGGTGCCGCGGTTGCTGTCGATGCGTCCCTGGTCGACGAAGCTGTAGGATCCGTAGTCGGACTTGTTGATTGCCTGGTTCGACGCGCCGAACACGTTGTTCTCGCCGTCGGTGAACACGACCACGAACTTCGAGGTGTTCTCCGACCTGAACGGCGCGCCCTGCGTGTAAGGTTCGCCCGGCGACAGCACCCGCATGGCCCAGGTGAGGCCTTCCGACACGTTCGTCCCCGAACCCAGCCAGTGGATCATGCCGGCGATCTCGGTCTTCAGCGTCTCGAAATCCGAGGTCAGCGGCACGATCGGCGTCGGGCACGCATAGTTCGGCCCGCTGGTCGTGGAGGCCTTGCCGTTGCGGATATAGCTGGTCGAGGTGTTGCCATACTTATACGTGTTGCGCTGCTTCTGCAGCGCGGTGCCGCTGCTCAGCGCCGACGGCACGACATCGTCCAGATAGGTGTTGTTGAAGTCGGTGCCGGAATCTTTGGGCAGCCGCGCCAGCCCCGGCTCGTCCGGCGCGAAATACGGCACGAACAGCGTGCTCGGATCGCTCGCGCTCGGCGCGCTGTCGGCAAGGTTGTACGGCGCGGGACGCGCCTCGACGCAGCCCTTCCACTCGATGCCGAGCCTGGCGAAGAGGTCGATGTGGTTCGTCTTCGGATCGAAGTTCGAACCGTGGGCCGGCGACGCCGCGGCCCAGTCGATCCAGCTGTTCTTGAAGCCGGTGCCCTTGACGTTCACGGCGGTGACGAACGGCACCAGCGCGGCCTTGACCTCGCGCTTCGGCGTGCCGTTCGGCGCGTGCACGGTGGTCAGGATGTCGATCAGCGATGTCGCCGCCTTGCGCAGTTCCTTCATCCGCGCCTCGCCCATCGAACCCGTGTTGTCGAGCGCCAGCACCACTTCGAGATTGTCGCGCGATTCATAGGCGCGCGCCTCGACGGACACCTTCCAGGACCGGTCGAACATCTTGACGAACATCAGGTCGACGTCGGCGCTCGCCGTGCCCTTGGTGCTGATGTAGTTGATGCCCGCGTCGACCTCGAGCTTGCCGACGACGTTGTACATCATCTTCTCGCCGTCGAGGTTCGCGACGAGGTAGTCGTTGAATATCTGCTTGCGATCGAGCTGCTGGTCGTTGAACCGGGACGCTGCCAGCATTGCCGCGTCCAGCGCATGCTGGAGCTTCGTCTTTGCCCGCGTCATCGTGTTCACGTCGACCGCGATCGCGACCGCGCTGAAGAACATGGGCAGCATGACGGTCAGGAGGATGGTGAAGTTGCCTCCCCGCGATCTCCAGAATCCGCTTGCCAGCCCCACCATGCCACCCTCCGGGAAGCGGAAAGCCTTTCATGAATAGGTGAAGCTTCGGTAAGGGCGAGGAATAATCTCAACAAAATCAGGAATCTGGCACCGCGCTTGCTTTGCCCGGGGGATGCTGTATAGACGCGCGCAATTCCTGAGGTCCTTGCTGGGGGCTGAACGGAGGGCCGGGCCGAACAAGCCCGTTGCGAGCGCACAAGCGTTCCGCCTCCCGTGTCTCCGCTCTCGACCGTCGAACGCGCCTTTCTTCTCCTCGCGCTCTGCGTGCTGGATCGGACAAGTCGCAGAGGCTTAGCCGCTCGGCCCCCGGGGAGAAACGAAGAAAGGCGAGACATGGCACTTTACGAGCATGTGTTCCTTGCCCGTCAGGATCTGTCCCAGCAGCAGGTCGACGAGATGGTCCAGCACTACAAGGGCGTCGTCGAAGCGAATGGCGGATCGATCGGCAGGATCGAGAACTGGGGACTGAAGTCCCTGACCTACCGTGTCAAGAAGAACCGGAAGGCCTACTACACGCTGATGGACATCACGGCTCCGGCCGCGGCGCTGACCGAGATGGAGCGCCAGATGGGCCTGTCGGAAGACGTGCTGCGCTACCTGACCATCAAGGTCGAGAAGCACGAGGAAGGCCCGTCGGCGATGATGCAGAAGCGCGACCGCGACGACCGCGAGCGCGGCGAGCGCGGCTTCGGCGATCGTGAGCGCGGCGGCGGCCGCTTCGGCGACCGCGACCGCGGCGACCGTGGCCCGCGCGGTGGCGGCTTCGGCGACCGTGAAGACCGGCCGCGCCGGCCCCGCGAAGCCTCGCCCGAGGGAGCAGAATAATGGTCGACATCAACCAGATCCCCACGCGCCGGCCCTTCCATCGCCGTCGCAAGACCTGCCCGTTCTCGGGGGCCAATGCACCGCGCATCGACTACAAGGACGTACGTCTCCTGCAGCGCTACATCTCCGAGCGCGGCAAGATCGTGCCGTCGCGCATCACCGCGGTCAGCCAGAAGAAGCAGCGCGAACTCGCCCAGGCGATCAAGCGCGCCCGCTTCCTCGGCCTGCTGCCCTACGTGGTGAAGTAACCCGGAGCGTAGCCCCGAAAAGTTGCAGACTTTTCGGATCGGGCAACGCCAGAAACACGGCCGGGGCGGTTCGCCGCCCCGGTATCGCCTGCCGCGTTCGGCGCGGCCGGCGTAGCGCAAATCCGAGTTGGGCGGCAACGCCCTAACTGCCACCAGGCAGGACAGCGACACCGGGGCGAAGCTGCCCCCGCTCCCTGCCTTTCAGACACAGGCCGATACCGGCCGCATGAAAGGACAGTCCGATGGAAGTCATCCTCCTCGAACGCATTTCCCGCCTCGGCCAGATGGGCGACACTGTCAGGGTCAAGGACGGTTTCGCCCGCAATTTCCTGCTGCCGCAGGGCAAGGCGCTGCGCGCCAACGAGGCCAACAAGAAGAAGTTCGAAGGTCAGCGCGCCCAGCTCGAGGCCCGCAATCTCGAGCGCAAGTCCGAAGCGCAGAAGATCGCCGACAAGCTGGACGGCCAGAGCTTCGTCGTCGTCCGCTCCGCCGGCGAGACGGGCCAGCTTTACGGTTCGGTGTCGACGCGTGACATCGCCGACATCCTCTCGGCCGGCGGCTTCAGCGTCGGCCGCAACCAGGTCGAGCTGAACCAGCCGATCAAGACGATCGGCATGACCAACGTCGCCATCGCGCTGCATCCCGAGGTCGAGGTCACCGTCACGCTCAACATCGCGCGCACGGCCGAGGAGGCCGAGCGCCAGGCGCGCGGCGAGACGCTGACGACCGCCGAGGCGATCTATGGCGACGACATCAACGAGAATGCGCGCCCGGAGAGCTTCTTCGATCCGAACGAGGACGAGGACGCCGCCGAGGCCCCGGCGCAGGACTGATCCCGCCAAGAAACGGCAGCGAAAAGGCCCGGGCGGCAGCGCCCGGGCCTTTTTCTTTGACCTGCCTGCACCAAGCGGCGGGTCCCAAAATGTGCCAGCGGGAACTTTCCAACAGCGGCAATCTTGGAGCAGAATGAGCGTGTAAGAGGGGCGAAGCGGAGCGTTTGGTGCCGTGAACATCCTGTTGCAGCGGATCGCCGAGCGGATCGTCCGCACCGGCAGCCTCACCATCACCGGACCGAAAGGCGACCGCCACAGCTTCGGCGACAAGACCGGCGAACCCGTCCATATCCACGTGAAGACGCGCCACGCCGCCCGCGCCATCGCGCTCCACCCGACGCTCGCGCTTCCCGAAGCCTACATGGACGGCGAACTCGACTTCCTCGAAGGCGATGTCCTCGCCCTGCTGAAGCTGGTCTATCTGAACACCGGCCCCGCGGGCTCCGACGCGGCCTGGGCGCGCGCCGTAGAAGGGCTGCGCGTCGCGGTCCGGCGGCTGCAGCAGATCAACACTGCGCGCCGCTCCCGCGCCAATGTCCACCACCACTACGACCTGTCGGGCGACCTCTACCGGCTCTTCCTCGACGAGGACATGCAGTACTCCTGCGCCTATTTCGAGCGCCCCGACATGACGCTCGAAGAGGCGCAGCTCGCGAAGAAGCGCCACATCGCCGCCAAGCTCAGGGTGAAGCCGCGTCAGACTGTCCTCGACATCGGGTCGGGATGGGGCGGCATGGGCCTTTATCTGGCGCGCGCCTTCGAGGCCGAGGTGCTGGGCGTCACGCTCTCCACCGAGCAGCACGCCGTCTCGACCGAGCGCGCGCACGAGGCCGGGCTCGGCCATCGCGTCCATTTCGAGATCAAGGACTATCGCGCGCTGTCGGAGCGCTTCGACCGCATCGTCTCGGTCGGCATGTTCGAGCATGTCGGGGTCAATCACTACCGCACCTTCTTCGACAAGGTCGCGACGCTGCTGAAGCCGGACGGGGTGATGGTGCTGCACTCGATCGGCCGCAGCGGGCCGCCGACCGCCACCAACGCCTTCATCCGCAAGCACATCTTCCCCGGCGGCTACATCCCGGCGCTGTCCGAAGTGCTTCCGCACATCGAAAAGGCGGGGCTGATGGTGGCCGATGTCGAGATCCTGCGGCTGCACTACGCCGAGACCCTGAAGCACTGGCGTGAGCGCTTCCTCGCCAATCGCGACAAGGCGAAGGCGATCTTCGACGAGCGATTCTGCCGCATGTGGGAGTTCTACCTGTCCGGGTCGGAGGCTGCGTTCCGCTGGCAGGACCTGATGGTGTTCCAAATCCAGCTCACGCACCGCAACGACACGCTGCCGGTGACGCGCGACTACATCGCGCGCACCGAGAAGTCGCTGGCCATGCACGAGGCCGCTCACGGCCCGGTCATGGCCGAGCCGCCGCCGCCCAGGACGAGGCGCCGGCGCCGGGTCTGACCGAGCGGCCGCTGCCAGGGCGCCGTTTGGACGGCGGGGCGGGACATTGTCTGTCGCCAAACGGCCGCGCAGCTGGCATCTCTTGAGTTGCCGGGGCGCGGTGCCGGCAACGCAGGCCATCCGGCGCGGAGTTCAGACACAGTGACGATCGCCATCTACATCGCTGCCGCGCTGGCCGAGATCGCCGGCTGCTTCGCCTTCTGGGCGTGGCTCCGGCTGGACAGGTCGCCGCTCTGGCTGGTGCCCGGCGTCGTCTCGCTGGTGCTCTTCGCCTGGCTGCTCACCCTCATCGACGCGCCGGCGGCCGGTCGGGCATACGCAACCTATGGGGGCATCTACATTGTCGCGTCGCTCGCCTGGCTGTGGGCCGCCGAAGGGCTGCGACCGGACCGCTGGGACGTCGCCGGCGCCGCGATCTGCCTCGCCGGGGCCGCCCTCATCTTGATCGGCCCGCGCGCCGCGTGATCGCCGTCCCCACCGATGCGGACGGGCTGGCGCGATGGCAGGATGGCGCGCCGCCGGTCACGAATTTTCTTGTTTTGTTCTCGCGGGTCAGCTAACCATTCTGCTTCGCACCCTCGAGTCAACCGCGTTCTTTCCACGCATTTATTTGTGCTGTGGATCGCGGGAAACGCGGCGCGAAACTTAACATCCCGCTAACCGGTTCTGGTACCGGGAAGCTCGGGATTGGAACGGGCAGGATGGCCGAAGCAGCACGGAAGTTCGGGGTGGCGGAAACGCCCCTCTATCGCGAAGCGCCGAACAACATCGAGGCGGAGCAGGCGCTGCTCGGCGCCATCCTCGTCAACAACGACGCGTTCTACCGGGTTTCGGATTTCCTGAAGTCCTCGCACTTCTACGAGCCGCTGCACCGCAAGATCTACGAGGTCGCGGCCGACCTGATCCGCATGGGCAAGATGGCGAGCCCGGTGACGATCAAGACGTTCCTGCCGGCCGACGAGAAGGTCGGCGACCTGACCGTCGCGCAGTATCTCGCCCGGCTGGCCGCCGAAGCCGTGACCATCATCAACGCGTCGGACTATGGGCGCGCCATCTACGACCTGGCGACGCGGCGGGCTCTGATCACCGTCGGCGAAGACATGGTCAACATCGCCTACGACGCGCCGGTCGACATGTCGCCGCAGGACCAGATCGAGGACGCCGAGCGGCGTCTGTTCGAACTGGCCGAGACGGGCCGTTACGACGGCGGTTTCGAGACCTTCACCGACGCGGTCAAGACCGCGATCGACATGGCCAACGCGGCCTTCATGCGCGACGGGCATCTCTCGGGCGTCGCCTCCGGCTTCCGCGACCTCGACCGGCGCATGGGCGGCCTGCAGCCGTCGGACCTGGTCATCATCGCCGGCCGCCCAGGCATGGGCAAGACGTCGCTCGCGACGAACATGGCCTTCAACATCGCCAACGCCTACGAGCCGGCGCAGCAGGCGGACGGCAGCTTCAAGGCCGCCAATGGCGGCGTGATCGGCTTCTTCTCGCTCGAAATGTCGTCGGAGCAGCTCGCCACCCGCATCATCTCGGAGCAGACGGAAATCCCCTCCTCCAAGATCCGCCGCGGCGAGATCACCGAGCCGGACTTCGAGAAGCTCGTCGCCTGTTCGCAGATGATGCAGAAGATCCCTCTGTTCATCGACCAGACCGGCGGCATCTCGATCGCGCAGCTCGCCGCGCGTGCCCGCCGTCTCAAGCGCCAGCGGGGCCTCGACGTCATCATCATCGACTACATCCAGCTGATGACCGGCACGTCGCGGCGCGCCAACGAGAACCGCGTCCAGGAAATCACCGAGATCACCACCGGGCTGAAGGCGCTGGCCAAGGAGCTGTCGGTGCCCGTCATCGCGCTGTCCCAGCTGTCGCGCCAGGTGGAAAGCCGCGAGGACAAGCGTCCGCAGCTCTCGGACCTGCGCGAATCAGGGTCGATCGAGCAGGACGCGGACGTGGTCCTTTTCGTCTTCCGGGAGGAATATTATCTCAAGAACCGCGAACCGAAGTTCGGCAGTGACGAATATGTGAAGTGGGAAGCGGAGATGAACGAGATGCGCGGCAAGGCCGAAATCATCATCGCCAAGCAGCGCCACGGCCCCACCGGCACGGTCGGCATGGGTTTCCAGGGCGAGTTCACCCGTTTCTTCGATCTGGCCGAAGACAGCCACCTGCCGGCGAGGTTCGAATGAGGCAAGCGGCGCAACGGCGCCGCCATCGGATTCACCGTGTTTGCGGCACGGTGAAGGGCCAGCGGCCGCGGCGACGCGGCCGTATTCGGGGGTGGACGGGCGGTTTCTCGTCCTCCGAGATCGTAAGACGCTCGTCCGCCCCCTGCCCGCATCGCAGACCGGCCCACGGCCAGGCGGCGCGGGCCTGACGCGATGGCCAAGACCCGCATCCAGTTCATCTGCCAGGCTTGCGGCACCATTCACACGCGCTGGGCCGGCAAGTGCGACGGCTGCGGCGAGTGGAACACGCTGGTCGAGGACGGCACGCAGGGCGGCGTCGGCGGCGGGCCGCAGGCGCTGCGAAGCCCGCGCAAGGGCCGGCCCGTCGCGCTGACCACGCTGTCCGGCGACATCGAGGACGCACCCAGGATCGCCAGCGGCATCGCGGAACTCGACCGCGCCACCGGCGGCGGCTTCGTGCGCGGCTCGGCGCTGCTGGTGGGCGGCGATCCCGGCATCGGCAAGTCGACGCTGCTGATGCAGGCGGCGGCCGCGCTCGCCCGAAAGGGCCACCGCATCGTCTATGTCTCCGGCGAAGAGGCCGTCGCGCAGGTAAGGCTGCGCGCCCAGCGGCTCGGCGCGGCCGATTCGCCTGTCGAACTCGCCGCCGAGACCAATGTCGAGGACATCCTCGCAACCCTTGCCGACGGCAGGCGGCCGGACCTCGTCATCCTCGATTCCATCCAGACACTGTGGACCGACATCGCCGAATCGGCTCCGGGCACCGTCACCCAGGTCCGTGCCTCTGCGCAGCAGCTGATCCGCTACGCCAAGTCGACGGGCGCGGCCATCGTGCTGGTTGGCCACGTCACCAAGGAGGGCCAGATCGCCGGCCCGCGCGTCGTCGAGCACATGGTCGACGCGGTCCTCTATTTCGAGGGCGAAGGGGGCCATCACTACCGCATCCTGCGCACCGTCAAGAACCGCTTCGGCCCGACCGACGAGATCGGCGTGTTCGAGATGTCGGATATGGGCCTGCGGGAGGTGGCCAATCCATCCGAGCTGTTCCTCGGCGAGCGCAGCGCGCAGGCGCCGGGCGCCGCCGTTTTCGCCGGCATGGAGGGTACGCGGCCCGTGCTGGTCGAGATCCAGGCGCTCGTCGCCCCCTCCTCGCTCGGAACGCCGCGCCGTGCCGTCGTCGGCTGGGACTCGGCCCGGCTGTCGATGGTGCTGGCCGTGCTGGAGGCGCACTGCGCCGTCCGCCTCGGGCAGCACGACGTCTATCTCAACGTTGCCGGCGGCTACCGCATTGGCGAACCGGCCGCCGATCTCGCCGTTGCCGCAGCACTGGTGTCCTCCCTGACCGGCCTTGCCCTGCCTGCGGATTGCGTCTATTTCGGCGAAATCAGCCTTTCCGGTGCCATCAGGCCTGTCGCGCATGCGCTGCAGCGCCTCAAGGAAGCCGAAAAGCTGGGCTTTGCACAGGCGGTCCTGCCTGCCGGTCCGGAAGAACCGGTGGGCGGTATGGGCGGCAGGTCGTTTCAGCCTGCAACGCTCGCCGATCTCGTGATACGAATCGCTGGATCGCGCCTCAAGCGCGCCGGGAACGACGACTGAAGGCCGCATCCGGGGACGGCGGCCATGGAGTGGGTCAGACCAGATGCCGATTACGCTGCTTGACGGAATTCTCGTCGGCTTCACCCTCGTTTCCGCAATGCTGGCAATGGTCCGCGGCTTCTCCCGCGAGATCCTGTCCATCGCGTCCTGGGGCGTGGCGGCGGCGGCAGCCTTCTTCTTCTACAAGCCCGTCATCCCCTACGTGCAGCCCTATGTCGACAGCGAGAAGGTCGCGATGGCGGCCTCGGCGGGCATCGTCTTCGCCGTCGCGCTGGTCGTCGTCACGCTGATCACCATGAAGATCGCCGACTGGATCATCGATTCGCGCGTCGGCGCGCTCGACCGCACGCTGGGCTTTCTCTACGGCGCGGCGCGCGGCATCCTCGTCGTCGCGGTCGCACTGTTGTTCTTCCAGTGGTTGGTTGGGGCCAACCCGCCGGCCTGGATCACCGAAGCCAAGTCGCGCCTGCTGCTGGAGAACATTGGCAGGCAGATCCAGGCGCTGCTGCCCGACGATCCCGAGAACTCGATCCTCAAGCGCTTCTCGCTGGGCGGCGACGACGCCGAGGAGACGCCGCCGCCGGAAGGCGAGAGCGCAAACTGACGATCCATGCGGCGGGTTCAAGCTCCCGCCGCATCGCTTTTCGGGAGGGGAGAACCGACGGAGCCGGAGCCATGGCAGACGATTCGACCCTCCAGGCGGAAGCCGACGACCATTTCCACGACGAGTGCGGCGTGTTCGGCATCTACGGCCGGCAGGACGCAGCGGCAATCGTCACGCTCGGCCTCCACGCGCTGCAGCATCGCGGCCAGGAGGCGGCCGGCATCGTCTCCTATGACGGCTCCCAGTTCCACGTCGAACGCCATGTCGGCCTGATCGGCGACACCTTCACCAAGCAGGCGGTGATCGACCGGCTGCAGGGCACGCGCGCAATCGGCCACACGCGGTACGCGACGACCGGCGGCGCCGGCCTGCGCAACGTGCAGCCCTTCTTCGCCGAACTCTCCGACGGCGGCCTGGCCATCGCCCACAACGGCAACATTACCAACGCACTGACGATCCAGCGCACGCTGCAGAAGCTGGGCGCGATCTTCTCGTCCACCTCGGACACCGAGACGATTCTGCACCTCGTGGCGATGAGCAAGGAGCGCGACTTCAACGCGCGGTTCGTCGACGCCGTGCGCCAGCTCGAAGGCGCATTCTCGCTTGTGGCGCTGACCACCAAGAAGATGATCGGCATCCGCGATCCGCTGGGCATCCGGCCGCTGGTGCTGGGCGACCTCGACGGCTCGTGGATCCTCGCCTCCGAAACCTGCGCGCTGGACATCATCGGCGCGCGCTATGTGCGCGACCTGAAGCCCGGCGAGATGGTCGTCGTCACCTCGAAGGGGATCGAAAGCCAGTTTCCCTTCGAGCCGCTGAAACCGCGCTTCTGCATCTTCGAATATGTCTATTTCGCGCGCCCGGATTCCTCGGTCGAGGGCCGCAACGTCTACGACGTGCGCAAGAAGATCGGCATGGAGCTGGCCCGCGAGAGCCCCGTGGACGCCGACCTCGTCGT
Source organism: Rhizobiaceae bacterium (assembly GCA_019635755.1). GTDB lineage: Bacteria > Pseudomonadota > Alphaproteobacteria > Rhizobiales > Rhizobiaceae > OAS926. Next base: position 147,700 of record JAHBYW010000001.1, read on the forward strand.
GCCTGTCCCGGATTCGGGAACGCCCGCCGCCATCGGCTTCAGCCAGGCCGCGGCACTCCCCTTCGAGCTCGGCATCATCCGCAACCACTATGTCGGCCGCACCTTCATCCAGCCCGGCGATTCCATCCGCCACATGGGCGTCAAGCTGAAGCACAACGCCAACCGCCGGATGATCGAGGGCAAGCGCGTCGTGCTCGTCGACGATTCGATCGTGCGCGGCACGACCAGCCAGAAGATCGTGCAGATGGTGCGCGACGCGGGTGCCCGCGAGGTGCACATGCGCATCGCGTCGCCGCCGACCATGTCGTCCTGCTTCTACGGCGTCGACACGCCGGAAAAGTCGAAGCTGCTCGCTTCGCGCATGTCGGTGAAGGACATGGCCGAGTTCATCCGCGTGGATTCGCTGGGCTTCCTGTCGATCGACGGGCTCTACCGCGCGGTCGGCGAAGCGGGCCGGGACGGCGACCAGCCGCAGTTCTGTGACGCCTGCTTCACCGGGCAATACCCGACGCGGCTGCTCGACCACGAGGGCGCCGACAATGTCCGCACCCTTTCCCTGCTGGCAGCAGGCGGCTGATGCAGGCTGATCTTCCCGACCTCTCCGGCCGCCTGGCCCTCGTCACCGGCGCGTCGCGCGGCATCGGCTATTTCATCGCCAGGCACATGGCGGCGGCCGGGGCGCATGTCATCGCGGTCGCGCGCACGGTCGGCGGGCTTGAAGAACTGGACGACGAAATCAGGGCGGCGGGCGGCAGCGCTACCCTCGTCCCGCTCGATCTCGCGGACATGGCCGGCATCGACCGGCTCGGCGGTTCGATCCATGAACGCTGGGGCAAGCTCGACATCCTGGTCGCCAACGCGGCGGTCCTGGGCGTCATCGCGCCGCTTGGGCACGTCGAGGCGAAGGTCTTCGACAAGGTGATGTCGATCAACGTCACCTCGCAATGGCGGCTCATCCGCTCCGTCGATCCCCTGCTGCGCCTCTCCGAGGCCGGCCGCGCGATCCTTCTCTCGTCCGGCGCGGCACACTCCGCGCGGGCTTTCTGGGGGCCCTACGCGGCTTCGAAGGCCGCCGTCGAGGCGCTCGCCCGTTCCTGGGCCGACGAGACGAAGAACTCGCCGCTCCGGATCAACTGCGTCGATCCCGGCGCCACCCGCACGGCGATGCGCGCGCAGGCCGTTCCCGGCGAGGACCCGCAGACGCTTCCGCATCCGTCGGAGATCGCCCTGAGGATACTTGCCCTGGCCAGCCCCGATCTGACCCGTACCGGGCAGATCTACCAGGCCAGGCATGACCGCTGGCTTACCTACCGCATGCCGGAATAGGCCACCCACTCATACGTTTCACGACGATTGCACGGACTCGTGAATGGAGCCCGCCGGCCTGTGCCCTAGCTTCCCGGAGGGCGGGAACGGCCTTTCGATTGCGGGAGACACACATGAACCGGACGATCTTGCTTTCCGCGGCCTGCGTTGCCGCGATGCTCGGCGCGGCGGCCGCGCAGGACAATGCGATGAGCTTCTTCATCACCAGCGCCAACCCCGGCAAAGGCGCGGATTTCGGCGGGATCGCCGGCGCCGACGCCCACTGCACGACGCTCGCCGAAGCCGCCGGCGCGACGGGCAAGACCTGGAAGGCCTACCTGTCGACCAGCACGGAGGACGCGAAGGACCGGATCGGCGCCGGACCGTGGTACAACGCCAAGGGCGTCAAGATCGCCGACGACGTGGCATCGCTCCATTCGGACGCCAACGGCATCAACAAGGAGACCGGCCTGACCGAGAAGGGCGAGATGGTGAAGGGGCGCGGCGACGAGCCCAACCAGCACGACATCCTGACCGGCACCAACGCCGACGGGACGAAGGCCGCCGACCAGATGTGCGGTGACTGGACACTGGGCGGCGCCGAGGGTGCAGCCATGGTCGGCCATCACGACAGGATGGGTCTTGACGACTCGGCTGCCGCGAAATCGTGGAACGCTTCACACGCGTCACGCGGCGGCTGCAGCATCGAGGCGCTCCGCGGCACCGGCGGCGAAGGCCTGCTGTACTGCTTCGCTACCGACTGATCCGGACGACACGCGATCCTGAAGGCGCGTCGGGCGACATCCCGGCGCGCCGTCGATGTTGAGTTCAAGTGCGGCCTGCGCCACAGTCGAAAATACGAGTCTCGCATCCGTCCCCGGGAGGACAATTGCGCAATCCGTTCCGGACGGAGAAGCTGGGTAGCTACACCCCGTTCTGCTGGTATGGCAGCCGCTGGCGCACCTGGCACCGCATCCTTCGGTCCGGCGGCTACGACGTCACGCTGAACCGCCTGCCCAACATCATCGGCGTCACCGCGATGACGCCGGCCGCCTTCGTGGTCGATCACGTGACCGAAGCCGTCTACGGACGACGCGCGAACAGGACCGACGTTCTGCCGCCCATCTTCGTGCTGGGGCATTGGCGCAGCGGCACGACGTTCCTCCACAACCTGATCGGCTGCGACCCGGAATTCGCCTACCCCAACGTCTTCCAATGCACCTTCGCCGGCGGCTTCCCGCTGCTCGAACGCTGGACCGGCTGGCTGATGACGCCGTTCCTGCCGGCGACGCGGCCGATGGACGACGTGCCGATCGGGCGCGCCGTCCCCTTCGAAGACGAGTTCGCCCTGATGAAGCGCGACGCCGGTTCGCCCTATCTCGACCTCGCCTTCCCGCGCCATGCCCCCAGCCACACCCGCTTTCTCGACTTCCAGGGCGCGACCGACGCGGAGCGCGCGAAATGGGAAGACTCGATGATGTGGCTGATGCGGCGCTTCCAGCTCGTCAATCCGGGAAAGCGGCTGGTGCTGAAATCGCCGCAGCACACCGCGCGCGTCGCCACCCTGCTCAAGCTCTTCCCCGAGGCGCGCTTCGTCCACGTCTCGCGCGATCCGTTCGAGATCTACCAGTCGACGCTGAAGCTCTGGCGCGTGCTGAACTCGCGCTTTGGCCTGCACAACCCTGCCAACGATGCCGACTGGCTGCCGGACTACGTGCTGTCCACGCTGCCGCGCATGTATGCCGCCTACGAACGCGACCGCGCGCTCATCCCGGAGGGGCGGCTGGCCGAGATCGCCTACGAGGATCTCGCGGCCGATCCGGTCGGCACGCTTCGCACCGCCTATGACACGGCCGGCCTCGGCGACTTCGAGCGGGCGAGGCCGGAGGTCGAACGCTACCTCGCCGGCCTCGCGCCCCACACGGCCAGACCGGTCCGGCTGAGCGAAGCGGAGCGCGCGTCCGTGGCCGAGCGCTGGGCGTCCTATGCGCGCCGGTTTGGCTATTCGCCCGGGGGCGGGCGCGACGGCCGGCAGGCAACCGCGACGGCGGCCGCCGAATAGCTCCTTTCACGACGCCGCGCAGGGTCTGGCATCATCGACGCCGCCGGCTGGCGGACTGCCGGGGCTTGCGGACCCTGGCCGCCGGAGTGCTACTCGTTCCGCGCATTTCCGCGCTGGGCGCTCCCCGCATGTCGGCCACAGCCGCTCCCGATAGCCGCGACCGCGTCCTGGCCGGCATCCTCATGACAAGCGCGGCCTATCTGCTGTTCTCGATGCAGGATGCGGCGATCAAGCTGCTCGTCGCCGGCATCGCGGTGTGGCAGATCATGCTGTTCCGCAGCCTCGTCATCCTCGGTGCGTGCCTCGCCATCGGCGGGCCGCGCCTGTTCGCCGATGCCGGCCGTTCGCCGATCGTCAGGCCGATGCTGCTGCGGTCGTTCCTCATCCTGGCGGCGTGGCTCTGCTACTACACGGCGGCGGCCGAGCTCCAGCTCGCGGAACTGATCACGATCTATTTCGCCGCTCCGGTCATCGTCACCGTCCTGTCGATCCCGCTCCTCGGCGAAAAGGTTCCGCTGATCCGGTGGATCGCGGTCATCACCGGGTTCCTCGGCGTCTACATCGCCTGCGACCCGGCCGAACTCGGCCTGTCCACCCCGATCCTGCTGGTGCTGGCGGCCGCGCTTCTCTGGGGGCTGTCGATCGTGCTCCTGCGCAAGACGGCGCTGCAGGAACGCACCATCATCCAGCTCGTGCTGAACAACGGCTTCTTCCTAGTGGTCTCCTCGATTGCGATGGCGTCGGTCTGGCGCACGCCCACGCTGCCCGAGCTCGCGCTGCTGGTCAGCGTCGGCGCGCTGGGAGGGCTGGCGCAGTTTGCGCTCTTCGAGGGTATGAAGCGCGCGCCCGTGTCGGTGCTTGCGCCGTTCGAATACACGTCGCTCGTGTGGGCGTTCGTGCTCGGCTACGCCATCTGGGGCGACTTCCCCCGGCCCGCTGTCTACACCGGTGCGGTCCTCATCGTCGGCGCCGGGCTGATCATCGTCGCCGGGGAACGCTTCGGCCGCCGCCTCCGCTGACGATTGACCTTCCGCCGGCTTGCGCTACCCTCTCGGACAAGCGGCCGGGACGTGCCGCGGCGAGACGGACGTCAGGGAGAGGTGCGGCATGATCCTGACCGGAGCCATCATCGCCAGCGTCTGCCTGGCCTGGCTGGCGGTGGCAACCGTGCTCAAGCTGCGGCTCGGCATCCCGCTGCGCCAGGCCGTGCTCTACACCCCGTTCAAGCTCGTCTGGCGCATCGACGATTCGGCGATCCGCATGGCCAGCAAGTCGCCCGCGCCGGTGGTCTACGTCATCGTCCACCAGTCGCGTCTCGAGCCGGCGCTCATGCTGTCGCTCCTGCCGGAAAACACGCTCCACATCCTCGACGAGTACTCCGCCAGGGCCGGCTGGCTGGAACCCTTCCGCGATCTGGCGCGGACGATCGCGTTCAATGCCGAGCACGTCTTCGTCAGCCGGCGCTTCGTCCGCATGCTCAAGGGCAAGGGCCGCATTGCCGTCTACGTGCCGGACGACCTCGAGCCCGGCACCAAGGCGTTCCGGCTCTACCGCGCCGTCGCCCGCATCGCGGCGCAGGGCGAAGCGCGCGTCGTGCCGATCTTCGTCGGCGGCGCACGGCACCTGCCGTTCTCCCTGACGCCGCCGGACAGGGCGCCGCGCCGGCCGCTCGGCCAGCTCGCCATCACGGTGCTGCCGCCGATCACGCTGGCCGAACTCGTCGAGCAGGCCGGGCGGGATCGCACCAGCCTCGCCAACGCGCTGTTCGACCGCGTCGCCGAGGTGCGCTTCCGGGCCGCGACGGGCCGCAGGACCCTGTTCCGCACGATCCTGCGTGCGGCCGAGCTGTTCGGACGCGACCGCGTCATCGTCGAGGACGTCGTGTCCGGTGCGATGACCTATCGCGAACTCTTCATCTCGGCGCGCATCGTCGGCAACCGGCTGGCGAGCGTCAGCGCGCCGGGTGAGGCCGTGGGCCTGCTGCTCCCCAGCGCCAACGGCGTCGCGATCTCGCTGCTCGGCCTGCTGTCGGCCAGCCGCGTTGCGGCGATGATCAACTACACCGCAGGTCCGGCCAACACGACGGCCGCGGTCCGCACCGCGCCCATCCGCACGATCGTCTCCTCGCGCGCCTTCGTGGAGAAGGCCGACCTCGGCGCCATCGTCGAGGCCTGCGAGAAGGGCGGCGCCCGGTTCCTGTGGCTGGAAGACGTGCGCAAGGACGTCACGCTCTTCGACAAGGTCGCGGCGTCGCTGCTGTGGAAGCACCGCATCGCGCGCTTCCGGCCGGGCCAGCCTGCGGTGATCCTCTTCACGTCGGGCTCCGAGGGCCAGCCGAAGGCGGTCGTGCTGACCAACGAGGCGCTCGTCGCCAACGCCGCGCAGGTGATGGCGCGGCTCGACCTGACGCCGGCCGACAAGCTCCTCAACGTGCTGCCGGTCTTCCACTCCTTCGGCCTCATGGGCGGCCTGATCCTGCCTCTGGTCGCCGGCGTCCGTTTCCTGCTCTACCCCTCGCCGCTCCACTACAAGCTGATCCCGGAAACCGCCGCGAAGGCGCGTCCCACGATCATGTTCGCCACCGACACCTTCCTCGCCGCCTATGCGCGCACCGCCAGCGACGAGGACTTCGCCAGCCTGCGGCTGGTCGTCGCCGGCGCCGAGCCCGTGCGCGCGGAGACGCGGCGCGTGTGGAAGGAGCGCTTCGGCGCCGACATCGTCGAGGGATTCGGCATGACGGAGGCCGCGCCGGTGGTCGCGGTCAACACGGCGACCCACTCCCGCGAAGGCGCCGTCGGCCGCCTGCTCCCCGGCATGCGGGCGAGGCTCGAGCCGGTCGACGGGATTGCCGAGGGCGGGCGCCTGTGGATCGCCGGTCCGAACCTGATGACCGGCTACATCACGCCGGACCGGCCCGGCGAGATCCAGCGCCTCGCCGAGGACGCCTGGCACGACAGCGGCGACATCGTCGCCTTCGACCGCGAGGGCTTCCTCTCGGTCCGCGGGCGGGCGAGGCGTTTCGCCAAGATCGCCGGCGAGATGGTGTCGCTGGGCGCCGTCGAGATGCTGGTGCAGGCGCTCTGGCCGGAGGACCGTCACGCCGTCGTCTCGGTGCCCGACAGGCGCAAGGGCGAACGCATCGTGCTGGTGACGACCGCGAGCGAGGCCGAACCGGCGCTTCTGCGCAGCCATGGCAAACGGGCCGGTGCCAACCAGCTCATGATCCCCGACGACATCGTCAAGGTGCCGGAGATGCCGCTGCTCGGTTCCGGCAAGACCGACTACGGCGCGGCCCGGCAGCTGGCGATGGGCAAGCTCGGCATCGGCCAGGCGGCATGACCGTCACTATCTACCACAACCCAGACTGCGGAACCTCGCGCAACACGCTTGCGATGATCCGTCAGTCCGGCGAACCGGTCGAGGTGATCGAATATCTTGTGACGCCGCCGAGCCGCGGGCGGCTGGTGGAACTCGTCGCCGCGATGGGTATCACGCCCCGGCAGCTGCTCCGGCAGAAGGACACGCCGTATGCCGCGCTTGGCCTGGACAATCCTTCCCTCGGCGACGACCAGCTGATCGACGCGATGATGGCGCACCCGATCCTCATCAACCGCCCGATCGTTGTCACCGGACGAGGTGCTGTCCTGGCGCGACCGTCCGAGGCCGTGCTGGATATCCTGCCCAATCCGGACATCGGGCCGTTCACCAAGGAGGACGGCGAGGTGGTGATCGACGCCAGCGGCCGTCGCGTCGCGACCTAGATCGCTGGTCGCTGCGGGAGCGCTGGCCGGTTCGCGGGAATCAGGGGCCGGCCGCGCCGCCCCTCTCCGCCATGGCTCGTTCTGCCTCGGCCTTTTCCGCCTCGGCCTTGGCGCGGCGCTCGTAGGCGCGGGCGCTGAGCGGCAGGAAGACCAGATAGGCGATCGCCGAGGCCGTGCAGGTCTGCCACGGATAGGCGGCCAGCAGCAGCACATAGGCAACCACGAACAGGATCAGCGGCATCGCCTTGTCGCCCGGAATGCGGCGGCCGATCGACTTGCCCGAATGCACCGGCAGGCGGCTGATCAGCAGGAACGCCACCAGGACCGTGTAGCCGCAGGCGACGAAGGCGAAGATGCGGTCGGGAACGACGCCCAGGAACACCAGGTAGAGCGGTAGCATGACAAGCCCGGCACCGGCCGGCGCCGGCACGCCGACGAAATACTCCGCCTGCCAGGCCGCACGCTTGTCGTCCTCGTCCAGCACGTTGAACCTTGCCAGCCTCAGCGCGCAGGCGATGGCGAAGATCAGCGCCGCGATCCAGCCGGGCGGCCCGGCGCGATCCAGCAGGAAGGCATAGACGACCAGTGCCGGCGCGACGCCGAAATTGATGATGTCGGCCAGCGAATCCATCTGCGCGCCGAACCGCGAGGTCGCCTTCAGCATGCGCGCGAGCCGGCCATCAATGCCGTCGAGGAAGGCCGCGACCAGCACCATCGCGACGGCGATCTCGAAGCGGTGCTCGAAGGCAAGGCGGATTCCGGACAGGCCGGCGCAGATCGCCAGGACCGTGACGAGGTTCGGCACCAGCATGCGGCGCGGGATTTCCCGGATCCTCGGACCGCCGCTCTCGTGCGGCTTGAACCTCGAGAAGGGCCGCTGCATCGCCGGTCAGGACACGCGCACGAGCGGCACGCCGGCGGCGCCGCCAAACTCGGCGATCACCGTCTCGCCGCCGACGGCGGTCTGGCCGACCGACACGCGCACGGTCGCGGTCAGCGGCAGGTAGACATCGACGCGGGAGCCGAAGCGGATCAGGCCGAAGCGCTCGCCGACGGCGGTGTTGTTCCCGGCCTCGACCCAGCAGACGATGCGCCGCGCCACCAGGCCTGCGACCTGCACCACGCCGACCGAGCCGTTCGGGCTCTCGATCACCAGGCCGTTGCGTTCGTTCTCGCTGCTCGCCTTGTCGAGTTCGGCGTTGAGGAAGCTCCCGGCGCGGTATTCGATCCGGCTGATCCGGCCGCGCACCGGCGCGCGGTTGATGTGGCAGGAGAAGACGTTCATGAACACCGAGACGCGCGTCATCTCGCCGCCGCCCAGGCCGAGTTCGCGCGGCGCGACGGCCGGCCCGACCGCGGAGACGACGCCGTCGGCCGGGCTGATGACCAGCCTGTCGTCCACCGGCGTCACCCGCTCCGGGTCGCGGTAGAAATAGACGCACCACGCGGTCAGGATCAGGCCGATCCAGAACAGGAAGCCCGAGAAGATGAGCAGCACCAGCGTCACCGCGGCGAAGCCGGCGATGAACGGGTAGCCCTCGCGGTGTATCGGGACGAACGTCCTGCGGATCGTATCGGCGATGCCCATCGCTTGCGGTCGGCTCCTTCAGGCAGGCGGTCTGCTTAGAGCATTCTGTAGCAAGGTGATGTCACCTTGCGTCGCACAAATGCGGCCAAATCAAATAGATAGACCGTGGTCCCGAAAACCGCTGCGCACTTTTCGGGACCATGATCTAGACGATATGGGTCTTAGCCGCAACGCGGCAATGGCGCGGGCTACCGCGCTATTGCGGCACGATCTCGGCGGTCCGCCGGCGCACCACGACGCCGAGCTCGTCGGCCTCGCGCGCCTTGCGCAGCCGCTCCTCGGCCTCGGTCGCCTCGCGCTGGCGGTTCCACATGCTGGCATAGAGGCCTTCGGCCGCGATCAGATCCGAATGCTTGCCCCGTTCAGCGATCCGCCCGTCGTTCAGCACGATGATCTCGTCGGCGCCGATCACGGTCGACAGGCGGTGCGCGATGACCAGCGTCGTGCGGCCGCGGCTCACCACGTCGAGCGCGGCCTGGATCTCGCGCTCCGTCTCGGTATCCAGCGCCGAGGTCGCCTCGTCCAGCATCAGGATCGGCGGCGCCTTGAGGATCGTGCGGGCGATGGCGACGCGCTGCTTCTCGCCGCCGGAGAGCTTCAGCCCGCGTTCGCCGACCATCGTCTTGAAGCCCGCGGGCAGCCGCCGGATGAAATCGCCGATCTGCGCCAGGTCGGCGGCGCGCGCGACGTCGTCCTCCGAGGCACCGGGGCGGCCGTAGCGGACATTGTAGGCGATCGTGTCGTTGAACAGCACCGTGTCCTGCGGAACCATGCCGACGGAGGCCCTCAGACTTTGCTGGGTCACGCCGCGCACGTCCTGCCCGTCGACCAGGACGGCGCCCTGTTGCACGTCGTAGAACCGGAACAGCAGCCGCGAGATGGTCGATTTTCCCGCGCCAGACGGACCGACGATGGCGACGGTCTTGCCGGCCGGAACCTCGAAGCTGACCCCCTTCAGAATCGTGCGGTTCGGGTCGTAGGCGAAATGCACATCGCGAAACTCCACCCTGCCCTCGCTGACGACCAGCGGAACTGCGCCCGGCGCATCCAGCACCTCCTGCTTCACGTCGAGCAGGTCGAACATGTTCTCGATGTCGGTGAGGCCCTGTCGGATCTCGCGATAGAGCATGCCCAGGAAGTTCAACGGCACCGACAGCTGCATCAGCATGGCGTTGACGAAGACGAAGTCGCCGATCGTGTGGGTGCCCGCCATCACCTCGCGCGCCGACATCGCCATGATGATCGCCATGCCGACGCCGAAAATGACGCCCTGGCCGAAGTTCAGCCAGCCGAGGGAGGTCCACGTCTTGGTTGCGGCGGACTCGTAGCGGGCCATCGAACGGTCGAACCGCTCGGCCTCCATCCGCTCGTTGGAGAAGTACTTCACCGTCTCGTAGTTGAGCAGCGAGTCGATCGCCTTGGTGTTGGCCTCGGTATCGCTGTCGTTCATCTCGCGGCGGATCGAGATGCGCCAGTCTGACGCCTTGAGCGTGAACCAGGTGTAGAGCCACACGGTGATCGCAACCACCGCCACGTAGGATACGCCGTAGGCGAAGCCGAAGATCGCCGCGACCAGGGCGAATTCGAGGATCGTCGGCACCGAGTTGAGGATGGTGAAGCGCACGATCGTCTCGATGCCCTTCACGCCACGCTCGATGATGCGCGACAGGCCGCCCGTGCGGCGTTCCAGGTGGAAGCGCAGCGACAGTTCGTGGAGGTGGACGAAGGTCCGGTAGGCCAGCTGCCGAACGGCATGCTGGCCGACGCGCGCGAACAGTGCGTCGCGGAGCTGGTTCAGCCCGAGCTGGGCGACACGCACGACATTGTAGGCCAGCACCAGCATCAGCGGCGCGGCGAGGACCGCGGGCAGCGCCGGCAGCGCGGCAGGGTCGCCGGACAGCGCGTCGGTCGCCCATTTGAAGAAATAGGGTACGACGACGAGGATGAGCTTGGCGGCGACGAGCAGCACCGTCGCCCAGACGACACGCGCCTTCAGGTCGGCGCGGCCGGTCGGCCACATATAGGGCCATAGGTTGCGGATGGTCTGGACCGTCCGGCCGGATTCGGCGGATACCGTCTTGTCAGCGGCCATGGTCGTCCTCTCCCGCGCGCGCCGGCGCGCAGCACCCCTGCATGAACCCGACGAAGGAGATCGCGAGCGCGCCCACGGCATCGCGGTCGATCGCATAGCGCGACCGCTGCCGGTCGGGCGAATAGCGCACCAGCCCCGCCTCCACGAGCACCTTCAGGTGCTGCGACACGGTCGACTGCGCGAGGTCCAGCCGGTCCACGACATCGCCGCAGCAGCAGCTTCCGCTGGCGGAGAGATGCCGCAGGATCTGCAGCCGGGCGGGATGAGACAGCGCGGCGAGTTTTGCCGCAATGGCGGCGGGCGGTTCGGCGGGTCTGGTTTCCATCGTTCATCGCCGATAGACGATGAATGATGGATTTGCAAGCACCATCGTCGCGACGGGGCCCAGGCCGTGGCGGGCTAGCTTCGCTATTCGGTCAGATCGGGCACCGTGAAGACCTGGCCGATCCAGATCTTGCTCGGGTCCTGGATCTGGTCGCGGTTGGCCAGATAGAGGGTGGAATAGCGCATGCCCTGCCCGTAGGCGCGCCGCGATATCTTCCACAGTGAATCGCCCTTCCGGATGATGACGGAGCGTGTCACCGTCTGCAGCTTTGGCTGGGTGACCGCGGGGTCCGCGGCCGCGACCTCTGTCGATGTCGCAGCAGGCGCCGCCGGCTCGACGGCCTCGGCCGCGCGCACGTCGTTTGGCATCGCCGGTTCGGCGGCGGCGGTCGTGGCGGTACGCGCGGGCGGCGCCGCGCCCGCAACGGCCTCCGCTGCCGGCTGCACATCGCTGGCGGCGGGCGGCGTCTCGATGGCGGGCGCAAAGCGGTCGCTCGCGGGTTCGGAGGCGGCCGGTTCCCCGGCCTGCGGCTCGGCAGCGGCGACCTCGGTGTCGACGGATGGCGCGACGGGCTCAGGCGCTCCCGCGCTTTCCTCTGCGATCTCCGGCGACACGGCGTCAGCCCCGGCGGCGGGCGCAACCGTCGATCCCGATTCCGCATCGCTGGACGCGACCTGTGCTTCCGGGTCCGCCACTGCGTCCTCCGCGTTTGCGGCAGCGGCCGGCTCGGCGGCGGCCGGCTTGGGCGCAGCGCCGGCGGTAGCTTCTGCCCGTGCCGCGGCGACCGCGGCTTCGCCCTCCGCCATCGCGGCGGCGACGCCCGGCGACACGGCAGCGATCGAATCGCCGGGCTCGCGCTCGAACGGCACCGCGGCGCGCGAAAGCACCTCCGCCGAAGGGCCCAGAACGTCGGCGCGGATGATGTAGTTCCCGACCGGAAGGTTGCGCGTCGCCTCGATCAGGAAGCGTCCCTGAGTCGACGACTTGGCGTCCCCGAGGTGGATGTCGTTGGCGTAGACGCGGACGGTGTGGCCCGGATCGGCCGCCCCTGCCACGAACACCTTGCTCCCCTCGATCTCGACCGCTTCGACCGCCACCAGCGGCGCCGTGCCGCCCGGCGCCGGTGCGGCAACGGCCGGCAGGGCATCGACGGCAGCCGGCGCGGCTGCGCTCGGGTCGACGGCAGCGACCTCGGCGTCCACGCTGGTCGCCGCGGCGTCGGCCGGCGCCAAGGCAGCGGCGGGATCGGAAGCACCGGGCGCCGTCTCCGACGGCACCGCGAGTTCGGCCACCTTGCCCGGTTCGGGCGCGACCATGATCTGGCTGGCCTCGCCGGGGCGCTCGACAAGCGCCAGCACCTGGCCGTCCGGCGTTTCGGGCACGGAGACGATGGCCGTGGCCTCGGAGCGGGACACGGTTCCGGCCGGGTCCGTCGCGCGCAGCGTGATCTCGTAGTCACCGGGCTTGAGAGGTTCGTCGAGGACGATCGCAAAATCGCCGCCGGCGCCCGCCATCGCCTTCGCGATCAGCGTCTCGCCGGCAAGCACCTCGACCTGGGCCTCGGCGCCGGCGCGCCCGGCGATCACCGTGGAGCCGTCCGGCTCGACACGCAGCAGCTCGAACGCCGGCAGGCTCTCGGTCTCGGCGGCCGCAGCCGCGACAGACTCGGCGCTCTCCGGTGCAGCCGCGCTCGTCGGGCTGGCCGCGCCCGGCGGGTTCGCCGCAGCCGGCTCCGACTGGTCCGCGACGACCGGCGGCGAAGCCTTGACCCACGGATCGAGCAGCCCGGACAGATAGGCCGCCGCGCCGGCCAGGATCACGACGGCGCCGGCGCCCGCGACGAGGAGGACCCGGACGACGTTCGGGGCCATGGTTGCGCTTTTCGGGTTTTCCGCCATCCCACCCATCCTGTTCACAAAGCCGACAACAAAAAGGCCGCAGGGGCCTTGACCGGATCGACGCTGTCGCAGCCAACTGTCCCAATGAACAGGATTCGATCGGTCTGCGTCTACTGCGGTTCTTCACCGGGCAACGATCCCGCCTACCTGAAGGCCGGCATGACGCTTGGCCGGTCGATCGCGAACGCCGGCCTGACGCTGGTCTACGGCGGCGGGACGAAGGGCATCATGGGTGCGGTGTCGGACGCGGCGCTCAAGGCCGGCGGCGACGTCACCGGCATCATCCCGCGCTTCCTGATGAATAAGGAGGCGACCGAGACGGCGCTCGGCCGGCTGGGCGAGCTCATCGTCACCGAGAACATGCATGAGCGCAAGCATGCGATGTTCGACCGCTCAGACGCCTTCGTGGCGCTGCCGGGCGGCATCGGCACGGTCGAAGAGATCGTCGAGGTGATGACCTGGGCGCAGCTCGGCCATCACCGCAAGCCGATGGTGTTCGCCAGCATAGGCGGATTCTGGAGCCCGATGATCGCGCTCATCGACCATATGCGCGGCGCCGGCTTCATCCACACCGGGCATCTGGTTCAGCCGCTGGTGGTCGAGGATCCCGACGCGGTCGTGCCGGCTATCCTGGCCGCCGCCTCCGCCGACGGCGCGCCGACCGAAGGCGTCGAGGCGGTCATCGAGAAGCTCTGAGCTACGCCGTGGCCGCGGACCTGGCGCGCATCTCGCTCAGCATCGACCAGGTGTAGATCACCAGCGCCGCCCAGATCAGTGCGAAGGCGATCGCGCGCTCGGTGCTGAACGGCTCGCGGAAGATGAACACCGCGATCAGGAAGATGAAGGTCGGGCCGATATACTGCATGATGCCGATCGTCGAGAGCGTCAGCAGCTTGGCGCCGTTGGCGAAGAGCATCAGCGGCGCTGCCGTCACCGCGCCGCATCCCAGCAGCATCCACAGGTCCGCACTCGTCGTGGTCCCGAAATGGCCGGCACCGTTCCACTGCAGCCAGGCGATGTAGGCGAGCGCGATCGGGGTCAGCAGGAGCACTTCCAGGAAGAAGGCCTGGTTCGGGCCGATCGGAAGCGTCTTCTTGAACAGTCCGTAGAAGCCCCAGGTGACGCAGAGCCCGATCGACACCCAGGGCAGTCCGCCCGCTTCCCAGGTCAGCAGCAGTACCGCCAGGACCGCCAGGCAGAGCGCGGCGACCTGCGTGCGGTTCAGCCGCTCGCCCAGGATCACCGCGGCGAGGAAGATGCTGAACAGCGGATTGATGTAGTAGCCGAGCGCCGTCTCCAGGGCACGGTCGACGGAGATCGCCCAGACATAGATGCCCCAGTTGACCGTGATGATCGACGCGGTCAGCGCCGCCATCGCGAGCGTGCGCGGCGAGCGCAGGGCGGCGCGCACGTCCGCCGTGCGGCCGAGCAGCAGGAGCACCACGCCGGCGATCGGCACCGACCAGATGATGCGGTGCGCGACGACCTCGCTGGCGGGGATATGCGCCAGCGCCTTCATGTAGAGGGGCTGCACGCCCCACAGGAGATAGGCCGAAAGCGCGAACAGGAAGCCGCGCGTGGCGGGCTCCATGCCGGGCTTGTCGTCGGGGGCGGTACTCATGGCGCTCCCATGCACCCCACCGGCCCGCGAAGCCATCCAAAACTTGTGATGGTCCGATTGGTTTGGTTGATGTGGACCGTGTTCCCTCCCCCTCGAGGGGAGGGTGGCCAGCCGCAGGCTGGCCGGATGGGGTACTTGCGGCAGTGCACCGACCTGCCTGTCGACGTTGCGGAACGAGGTGCCCTTCGTTCAAGGCCCCCCGGCCGCTTCGCGGCCACCCTTTCCCTTCAAGGGGGAGGACCGAATGCGCCCTACTCCGCGGCCACCAGCCCCGCCAGCTGCCGGTTCTTCATCAGCTTGTAGACGATCGAATCCATCAGCGCCTGGAACGAGGCGTCGATGATGTTGTCGGACACGCCGACGGTCCACCACCGCGCGCCGCCGGCGTCGGTCGATTCGATCAGCACGCGCGTGATCGCCTCGGTGCCGCCGTTGAGGATACGCACCTTGTAGTCGACCAGTTCGAGGTCCTCGATCTCGGCCTGGAACGGTCCGAGGTCCTTGCGCAGCGCGATGTCCAGCGCGTTCACCGGTCCGTGGCCTTCAGCCACCGACATCTTCTCCTCGCCGTCGACGGTCACCTTGACGATGGCTTCCGAGATCGTCCGCAGCCTGCCATTGGCATCGAAGCGCCGCTCCACCATGCAGCGGAACGAATCGACCCGGAAGAACTCCGGCACGGAACCCAGCTTGGTGCGCGCCAGCAGTTCGAAGCTCGCGTCCGCGCCCTCATAGGCATAGCCCAGCGCCTCGCGCTCCTTCACGATCGCGATGAGATCGTCCAGCCGGCGGTCGTCGCGCGGCACATCGATGCCGCGCCGCTTCAGCTCGGCGATGAAGTTCGCCTTGCCGCCCTGGTCCGACACCATGACCCGGCGGCGGTTGCCAACCGAATCCGGCGGCACATGCTCATAGGTCGCGGGCTCCTTGGCGAGCGCCGAGGCGTGGATGCCGGCCTTGGTCGCGAAGGCGGACGCGCCGACATAGGGCGCCTGCGCTTCCGGCGCACGGTTCAGCAATTCGTCGAAATTGCGCGACAACCGCGCGATGCCAGCCAGCGCGTCGGCCGAAATGCCGGTCTCGAACCGGTCTGCGAAGCGCTGCTTCAGCATCAGCGTCGGGATGATCGAGACGAGGTTGGCGTTGCCGCAGCGCTCGCCGATGCCGTTCAGCGTTCCCTGGATCTGTCGCGCGCCGGCTTCGACGGCAGCCAGCGAGTTCGCCACCGCCTGCCCCGTGTCGTCATGCGCATGAATGCCCAGATTGTCGCCCGGAATGCCGGCCGCGATCGCCGCCGCCACGATGTCGCGCACCTCCGAGGGCTGCGTGCCGCCATTGGTGTCGCAGAGCACCACCCAGCGGGC
Organism: Rhizobiaceae bacterium; assembly: GCA_019635755.1. Taxonomy (GTDB): domain Bacteria; phylum Pseudomonadota; class Alphaproteobacteria; order Rhizobiales; family Rhizobiaceae; genus OAS926. The sequence goes on from JAHBYW010000001.1 coordinate 163,716, forward strand.
GCCGGCGTCGAACGCCGCCTTTGCGCAGGCCAGCGCATAGGCCGGGTTCGCCTTGTAGCCGTCGAAGAAATGTTCGCAGTCGACCATGGGCTCTTTGCCCGCATTCCGCGCGGCCTCGACCGAGGCGCGGATGGCGTCGAGGTTCTCGTCGTTGGTGCAGCCGAGCGCCACGCGCACATGGTAGTCCCAGCTTTTCGCGACGAAACAGATCGCGTCCGACTTCGCCTGCACGAGCGCCGCGATGCCCGGATCGTTCGACGCCGAGACGCCGACGCGCTTGGTCATGCCGAAGGCGACGAACTTCGAGGCATGCGTGCGTTTCTTCTCGAAGAACGCCGTGTCGGTCGGGTTGGCGCCCGGATAGCCGCCCTCGACATAGTCCATGCCGAACTCGTCCAGCATCCTGGCGATGGCGATCTTGTCCTCGACGGAAAAGTCGATGCCCGGCGTCTGCTGCCCGTCGCGCAGCGTCGTGTCGAACAGGTAGAGGCGGGATTTGGTCATGGCGCGAGTTCCCTCCCCCTTGAGGGGAGGGTGGCCGCGAAGCGGCCGGGTGGGGTCGCCTCGGCAGGCCGCGCCACCAGGATGCCCGTCAACCTTCCGCCCGTACGCCACCCGGCCAGCCTGCGGCTGGCCACCCTCCCCTCAAGGGGGAGGGACCGAACCCCGCCCGCCATCACGCCTTCCCCGCGAACTTGTCCGTCGCATAGATCAGCCGGTCCATGATGCCGGGCTCCGAATAGGCATGCCCTGCCCCCTCGATCAGGTAGAACTCGGCGTCCGGCCACGCCTTGTGCAGCAGCCACGCATATTTGGCCGGGCACGGCATGTCGTAGCGGCCGTGCACGATGACGCCCGGAATGCCCTTCAGCACCGTGGCGTCGCGCAGCAGCTGCCCCTCCTCCAGCCAGCCGGCATGGACGAAGAAATGGTTCTCGATGCGCGCGAACGCGATGGCGAAGTCGTCCTCGCCGAACTTGCCGCTGGTCTCCGGCTCCGGCAGCAGCGTGATCGTCTCGCCTTCCCACAGGCTCCAGGCGCGCGCCGCCTCGATCTGCGCCGTGCGGTCCGATCCCACCAGCCGCTTGCGATACGCCGCCATCATGTCGCCGCGCTCGGCTTCCGGGATCGGCGCCTGGAAGCGCTCCCACTTGTCCGGAAACATTTCCGACACGCCGAACTGATAGTACCAGTCGAGCTCGGCCTTGGTCAGCGTGTAGATGCCGCGCACGACCAGTTCCGACACGCGCTTCGGATGCGTCTCGGCATAGGCGAGCGCCAGCGTCGAGCCCCACGAGCCGCCGAACACCAGCCACGTGTCGAAGCCTGCCAACTCGCGCAGCCGCTCGATGTCGGCGACGAGGTGCCACGTCGTGTTGGCGTCGAGCGACGCATGCGGCGTCGACCGTCCGCAGCCGCGCTGGTCGAACAGGATCACGTCATAGAGTTTCGGATCGAACACGCGGCGATGTTTCGGCGAGATGCCGCCGCCCGGGCCGCCATGCAGGAACACCGCCGGCTTTGCGCCCTTCGTGCCGCAGCGCTCCCAGTAGATCGTGTGCCCGTCGCCCACGTCCAGCATGCCGCTGTCGAACGGCTCGATCTCCGGATACAGCCCGCGCAATCCGCTCATCGCCTGTTCTCCTTCGGCCAGACCCGCGTGTCGTGGTCGGGATGCTGGTTGCTCTTCACCGAGGCGATGAACGCCTCGTTCGCCGTCGTCTCGCCGTCCGGCCGGAACGGCAGGTCGTGGAGCCGGTCGAAATACGGCAGCATGTCGGCGGGGTTCACCTGGATCGCCGGCGGTGCCAGCCGCGGATCGTCCAGCGCGCCGATCGCCACGTCGATGCCGCTCTCATACTCGTAGGTCAGCGGCGTTCCGCATTTTTTGCAGAAGCCGCGCTTCACCACGTTCGAGCTGGCGAACTTCGCCGGCTTGCCGCGCGTCCACTCCAGTCCCTTCGCCGTCACAAGCGGGCCGAAGAAGGAGCCGAACGCCTTCTGGCACATGCGGCAATGGCAGATCGAGGCGCGGCCGAAGCTCGCGATCCTGAACCTGACGGCGCCGCACTGGCAGCCGCCCGTGATCTTCCTGCTCATCGCCCGATCCTCATCCCTTGCCCTCCGGTGGCCAGCGGTCCGTGTCGTTGTCGGGGTGCTGCTGGCTGGTCCGCCTGATCTCGGCCGCCAGCGGGATGAAGTCGCCCGACTCGGTCGGCCCCTCGTCCGGCACGTCCACGAGGTCGTGGAACCACGGAACGCGGCTCTCGATGCCGTCCTGGGTCACCGGTTTCAGCCGTTCGGGGTGATCGAACGCGCCGATCGTCAGCGTGACGTTGGCACTGCCCTCCCGCTCATAGGTGAGCGGTGTGCCGCAGCGGGCGCAGAAGCCGCGCGTCACCGGCCCGGAACTGCGGAATGACGCCGGCCGGCCACGCGTCCACGTCACCGCATCGCGCGGCGCGCCCACCAGCGCGGCGAAGAAATTCCCCACCGCCTTCTGGCACATGCGGCAATGGCAGATATGTGCGTTGTCGTGCAGCCGCTCGGCGCGAAAGCGCACCGCGCCGCACTGGCAGCCGCCGGTCCACGCGCCCTCGCGCGCTGCTTCGCTCATCGCCCGATCCTCATTCCCCGGGCTCCGGCGGCCAGCGGTCGGTGTCGTGGTCCGGGTGCTGGTAGGTCTCCAGCGTCGCCAGGAACGGCGCGTCGGTGATGTCGGCCATCGTGTCCTCGCCCGGCAACGACGGGACGTCGTCGACATAGGGCAGCTTGGCCTCCGTGCCCCATTGGATCGTCGGCGCGATCTCCTCCGGCTCGTCGAAGGTGGCGATGGCGAGCGCGATGCCGTCCGGTGCCTCGTAGGTCAGCGGCGTGCCGCAGTCGCCGCAGAAGCCGCGCCAGGCATGGTTAGACGACTGGAAGCGCTTGCGCGCGCCCCTGGTCCACTCGAGCTTGGCGCCGCGCACCGACACCAGCGGCAGGTAGAAATTGCCGCTCGCCTTCTGGCACATGCGGCAATGGCAGACGGATGCGTCGCCCAGCGCGCCCTCCACGCGGAAGCGCACCGCGCCGCACTGGCACCCGCCGGAATATTTCGGGCGGTTGTCGAGGCTCATCGCGAACGCCTTTTTGCACGCTGCGCGGCGCTTGCGGTCGGTGCTCTACGTTGCCCCCCTCTGTCCTGCCGGACATCTCCCCCACACGGCGGGAGATGGGCCGGCCGCGCAGACTTTACCAATCGCCGACGGCGCAAGTTGAGCGTGATCGCCGATGCCGCCGATCTCCCCCCGAGTGGGGGAGATGTCCGGCAGGACAGAGGGGGGCGCTGTCCCGCCAACCTGTTCGTCGGAGAGATGAAGAGCCTACTCCGCCGCATGACACACAGCCTCGACATTGTTGCCGTCGGGGTCGAGCACGAAGGCGCCGTAATAGTCCGGGTGGTAGTGCGGCCTCAGCCCCGGCGCGCCATTGTCACGACCGCCATGGGCCATCGCGGCCTTGTAGAACGCGTCCACCTCTGACCGCGTCCCCACAGCGAACGCGTAATGCCGTCCCGGCCCCTGCTCGCCCGCGCCGCTCAGCCAGAAGTCCGGCTTCTGCCGGCCGTAGCCGCCGACCTTGACGCCGCCGGTGTGTTCCTCCGGGATCATCATCATCAGCTTCGCGCCGATGGCGCCCATCGCCGCGTCGTAGAATGTCTTCGACGCCTCCCAGTCGGAGACGTTGATGCCGACATGATCGATCATGGATGAGCCTCCTGTTGTGCTGCCGTCGCGATCTTCGCCGCCTGCGCGCGGGCGTCCGCCCCGGTCAGTCCCGCCACCGTCAGGATGTGCAGGCAGACAGTGTCGATGTCGCGCAGCACATCGTCGTTCCAGAAGCGCAGGACGGTCCAGCCGTCTTGTTCAAGACGCTTCGTCCTTTCAGCATCTTTGACGCCGGTCTCCTCCTCGCCATGCTGCGAGCCGTCGATCTCCACGATCAGCTTCTTCAACGGGCACGCGAAGTCCACGATATAGCTTGCAATCGGCAACTGCCGCCTGAACGAAAGCCCCATCAGGCGATGCGCCCGTATCGCGTTCCAGAGCTTCAGTTCCGCGTCGGTCATGACACGACGCATTGACCTGGCGTTCGACCGGTTGCGAGGTGGGAGCGGAGTGTGCGGCATGGTCAGGCGCGCCCGCCTCTGATTTCCGCGAGGGCGGTCAGTGCTTCACGTTGCCCCCCTCCGTCCTGCCGGACATCTCCCCCACACGGGGGGAGATCGGCCGGCCGCATTGCTTTCGCCAATCGCAAACGTCGCAAGCCGAGCGCATCGCGGGACGCTGCCGATCTCCCCCCGTGTGGGGGAGATGTCCGGCAGGACAGAGGGGGGCGCTGTCCCGCCAACCTCTCAGCAGGCATCCTCACCGCTTCACCTCCCAATTCGTCACGCGCTCGCCGGTGACCGGGTCCTTGCCGTCCTTCAGCTGGATGCCCTGAGCCAGCAGCTCGTCGCGGATGCGGTCGGCTTCCTTCCAGTTCTTGTCACGGATGAAGGCGAGGCGGGCATTGACGTTGTTGGCTATCGCAGCGTCTTCATCAGGGGACGTGCCAAATCCCTTCATCCTATTGAAAAGGTCATCGAATCCCAGAGCTCGTAACGCTGCAGTGAGGTCGCGCGCCGCCGCACTGTCATTGCGGTCTGAGGCGTCTGCCAAGCGATATGTACGATGCATCCATGCTAACAGTTCCGAGGTGTTCAAGTCGTCAGTCAACGCAGCAACTGCACCCTCTGGCATCGGCGCGTCATTCATTGGCTGCCAAACGCGAGCCCATGACCTCAGTGTCTTCTCCGCCTCAACTAGTTTGTCGACAGTGAAATCAATCGGCTGCCGATAATGCGTCATCAGCATCGCCAGCCGCAGCACCTCGCCCGGCCATTTCCGCCCCCCGAACCTATCCGTCTCCAGCAGTTCGGCGATTGTGAAAAAGTTACCAAGGCTCTTGGACATCTTCTGTCCCTCGACCTGCAGGAAGCCGTTGTGCATCCAGACATTGGCCATGGTCTCAGTGCCGTGGGCGCAGCGCGACTGGGCGATCTCGTTCTCGTGGTGCGGGAAGATCAGGTCCAGCCCGCCGCCATGGATGTCGAACTCCTTGCCGAGGAACGCCTCCGACATGGCAGAGCACTCGATGTGCCAGCCGGGCCGGCCGCGGATGTCGAGATGCGCCGCACCGACATGGAAATGCCCCGCCCATCCCGGCTCCTCGGCCGAGCTTTCCTTCCACAGCACGAAGTCGGCCGGGTTCTTCTTGTGCGCCTCGACCTCGACGCGCGCGCCGGCCTGCTGCTCGTCCAGATTGCGTCTCGAAAGCTGGCCGTAGTCCGGCATCGACGCGGTGTCGAACAGGATCTCGCGCCCCTCCCGGCCCGTCGCGGCATAGGCGTGACCCTTGTCCAGCAGCGACTGGATCAGCGTCACCATGTCCGAGGTCTTGCCCGGCTCCGGCAGCACGAATTCGGTGGCGCGCGGCTGATGCGTCGGTTCGAGGCAACCCAGCGCCGCGACGTCCTTCCGGTACTGGTTCGCCGTCGTCTCTGTGACCTTGCGGATCGCCGCGTTGAGCGTCAGCGTCCCCGCCGCGATCTCGCCGCCGAAATCGCGCAGCGCCCGCGCGTTGATCTTGTCGTCGACGTCGGTGATGTTGCGGACATAGGTGACATGGTCGGCGCCGTAGAGATGCCGCAGCAGGCGGAACAGCACGTCGAACACGATTGCCGGCCGCGCATTGCCGATATGGGCGAAGTCGTAGACCGTCGGCCCGCAGACATACATGCGCACGTTCGACGCATCGATCGGGACAAAATCCTCCTTCGTCCGCGTCAGCGTGTTGTAGAGCCGCAGTCCCGTTCCCGAGCCCGTACCCGTGGTCGCCATCAAAACTCCCCTGGCCGGCTGGCCTGGGCGTTTCTTTCTGTCTGTCGAGAGAAGGTGAAAACGTCCGGACCAGCGCGTGCGCTAGCCGATAATGCAGATGCCGATGATCGCGATCGACGTTTTCATGGGCAGGCTTATCGCTTTTCGCAGGTGTTGCAGTCAAGCACCATGTTGGAACCGAATGGCGTCCGCCCGTCACGGCACCGGGCGGTTACACGCCGTCGCTATAGCGGCAGCTGATGACGCAATCCCTTGCGCCGCAAGCTCCGGGCAGGGATAGAGGTCGATCGTAATGTCTATACATAGGCCGCAGATTCGATCGTCGAGACGTGGCCTGCGTCACGATTTCGTCCAAATCGGCCACCATCTGCGCATCACATACGAAGCATGACACGCCCAGGGGAACAGAAAATGCCCGCGACCAAGAGCGAAGCCGAAGCCAAGACGCCGGCTGCTCTCGCCCAGCACTACCGAGCCATCGGCCCCGCGGCCATCGTCGCGGCCCTGCTCGCCGTGAAGAAGCGCAAGCCGCTCGCCACCGCGCCCAAGGCCGCCTGAGCCATCGCGCCGCCCGGCGGCGCGTCGACAGGAACATTCGTCATCGATGCGACGCCGCCCGCACGCGGGCGGCTGGTTCGCGCGCGCCGTCAGCCGTTCAGGCGGACGCGGCCGCTGACGAAGTCCCAGATCGCGCGGCGGATCTCCGGATCCTTCAGCTTGTCGACCGGCAGGTAGAAGACGAGGTCCGTCCCCTTCGCCAGCGTGATGACGCCGCCGCGCTCCTCGACCCGGTCAAACGCCGACCACAGGAAGCGCTCGAAATCGCCGTTGGAGATGGCGACGAGCGCCTTTTCGTCAAAGGCGAAGGTCTTGCGGCCCGGCGCCACGTCCGGATGGATCGCGGCCGCGGCGGCGATACCGCGAATGGCGTCGCCGTCCGCCGCCGTCAGTTCGACGGAGAATTCCTTGATCATCGCTGGCCCCCAAGCCCCTGGCCCCCAAAAGCCGCGCTGACGCTAGCGCCGCGCCCCCTCAGAAGAGATTAAGCTGGGCGCTCGCGGGCGGCGACTTTTCCGGCTTTGGTTGATCGGCGGTAACCGGCTCGACCCGCTGCTGCACGTCGGCGCCCGTGTTGGCGACCTTGTTGACCTTGTCGGAGACCGGGATCGCCTCGAAGAAGTCCGGCTCCACCGGCCTCAGCAGGTCGGCCACGTCGCGCGGTTCCTGCGTGCGGCAGTCCAGCCAGCGGTCGAAATCCTCCGGCCGTATGACCAACGGCATGCGGTCGTGGATGGTCGCCACCTCGCCCGTCGCCTGTGTCGTCAGGATCGCGCCGGTGTCGATCTCCGAGCCACCCGGCTCGGCCCAGGTCTCCATCAGCCCGGCAAAGGCGACCAGCCCGCCCTTGCGCGGCCGCACCCAATAGGCCTGCGCCGGGCGGCCGTTCACGCGCTTCCATTCGTAGAAGCCACTGGCCGGGATGAGCGCGCGGCGGTGCCGCATCGCGGCCTTGAAGGCGTTCTTCTCCGCCGCCGTCTCGGCGCGGGCGTTGATCAGCAGCGGCATGTCCTTCGGGTTCTTCGCCCAGGCGGGGATAAGCCCCCAGCGGACCAGGAGTGAGCGCCGGCCGGGCAGGTTCGACCCGGGCGCGCGCGGGTGGCCGGCGATCGCCAACACGATCGGCTCCGTCGGCGGGATGTTGAAGCGCGCCACCAGCAGGTCGATGTCGATCACGCCGAGAAAGGCGGCGATCTCTTCGGCCGTGGCGTCGAGTGCATAGCGTCCGCACATGGCCAACAGTTAGGCGCGGGTTCGGCCCGAAGCAAACAGCTGGAAGCCTCCCTCGCGCTGCGCTACCAGCTTTGCTGTGGACATCCCCGACGACATCATCGCGGCGGACGGCAGGCTGCCGGCCGCCATCCCCTCCGTCTCGGTCGCAGTGCGCGCCGGCGACGCGGTGCTGCTCGTCAGGCGCGGCCGCGAGCCGTCGCGCGGACTGTGGGCTTTTCCCGGCGGCCGGGTCGAGCCCGGCGAGACGGACGAGGCAGCAGCGGCGCGCGAGGTTCTGGAGGAAACGGGCCTCGCCGTCGCCGATCTGGAGGACTTCCGGTCCGTCACCATCGCCGCCGTGCGCGACGGACGCCCGGTGCGCTATCGGCTGAGGGTCTTCGTCACCGTCCGCTTCGACGGCGAGCCGGCCGCTGGCGACGACGCGGATGCGGTCGGCTGGTTCCGGCTGGACGACCTCGACGGGCTGCCGATGCCCGCGTCGATGGTCGAGGCGGCTCGCGCCATCCTCGCCATGCCGCGTTAACTGACCTGTCAGCTCGCCGGCCCGGCGCCTTGCAGGCGACAAAATCATTGGCCACAAGGGGCCTTATGATCGCACGTTCGACTCTCGCGGCGCTCGCCGCGGCGCTGACCCTTGCCACGGCCTCGCCCTCGCGCGCGGTCGAGGCCCCGTTCGAGCCGCAGCTGCTCAGGCTCGCGGAGGTGCTGGGCTCGCTCCACTACCTGCGCAACCTGTGCGGCGAGACTGGCGACCGCTGGCGGCAGGAGATGGAGAAGCTGATCGCCGCCGAGAACCCCGACGAGCAGCGCCGCGCGCGCTTCGTCGCCAGCTTCAACCGCGGCTACCGTTCCTTCGACGGCGTCTACGCCAACTGCACGCCCTCCGCCACGGCGGCCATCGACCGCTACATGAAGGAGGGGGAGACGCTCGCCCGCGACATCGCGGTTCGTTTCGGGAATTAACGACTCGTTAACTTTTTCGGCAAGCTCGACATACAGATCGATTTTGCCGTGCTACAAGACTTAACAGGACATTAAAGGGACGTTTCGGGTTTGAACCGCATTTGAACGGTTCTGGCTCGCCAAGGGTGGAAAGTCGCACATGCAACGGCCCCATAGCGAGATCGACGCGCTGGTTCGCGAGGAGAAGCGCCTGACCGCGGTCGAGAGCCATCACGAGGCCTGGGCCGACGGGCTTTCGGCCGGCATCGAGCCGGACATCATCGCCGAGGCTGCGCTCGAGACCGCCTTTGCGGAAATCCTGCGCTGTTCGGGCGAGACGGCGGCGCTGGCCCTCCTCGACCGCATGCGCGAGCGGGTCGTTGCGGGTGAATTCGGCCCCGCGGCCGTCCGCCACTGACGTTTGCCGGCCCCGGCCGGCATCCCAAACCGCCGATTGTCGTGTATGATCGGCCTAAGATGGCGTTATCGCCGGGGTGGGGTGTGACGAAACCAGCATTCGGCAAGGCATGGCAGGTGATCGCGGCACGGCGCGCCGCGGCCGGTCGCCTGGCGTTCGGCGCCGTGCTGGCCACTGTCGCGCTGTCCATGCCCGCCTGGGCGCTCAGCGAGATCAAGCCGGAGGAAATGCCCGCCGAAACCGTCGAGCCGGCGCCGGACCCCGGCGGTGTCCCCGCGCCGGAGCCGATCCAGAAATCCCCCCTCCCCGCCCCGACCATGTCGCCCCCGGCACCGGACGGTCCGGTGGACACCAACGAGACGCCCGAAGCGCCGGGCGCCGTCGATACGGACGAGACGCCCGCCGATCCGGGAACGGTGGACACCGACGAAGAGGATCCGGGCACCGACGACACGGTCGAGACGCCGGAGCGTCCCGATCCCGACGGCCCGATCCCCGACGTCGTGTACGACCTCCAGACGCTGCCCGCGCCGGTGCGCAAGATGCGGGAGCTGCTCATCGAGGCGGCCAAGACCGGTGATATCGAGGCGCTCAGGCCGCTGATCGGCGTCGGCCCCGACATCACCCAGCTGTCGCTCGGCGGCATCGAAGGCGACCCGGTGGACTTCCTGCGCGAGGTTTCCGGCGACGACCAGGGCCAGGAGATTCTGGCGATCCTGGAGGAGGTCCTGTCTGCAGGCTTCGTCCATCTCGGCGTCGGCACCGACGAGGACCTCTATGTCTGGCCGTATTTCTTCGCCGTGCCGCTCGACGCGCTGACGCCGCCGCAACGGGTGGAGCTGTTCAAGATCGTCACGGCCGGCGACTACGAGGACATGAAGACCTACGGCGCCTACATCTTCTACCGCGTCGGCATCACGCCGGAAGGGCGCTGGGCCTTCTTCGTCGCGGGCGACTGAGCGCGGCAGTACGACATTGCAGAAATAGGGACCACGAACACCAATACTGCCCTACTGCCCTACTGCCCTACTGCCCTACTGCCGCTCTCCTGAAATTCCACCGCCCTGCCCTGCCTCGGCGTCGCGATCTCGCCCTCCCACATCACGCGCTCGCCGCGCACGATCGTGCCGACCGGCCAGCCCGTGACCTGCTTGCCGTCATAAGGCGTCCAGCCCGCCTTCGAGCCCTGCTGCGCGTTGGTGATCGTCTCGCGCCGCTTCATGTCCACGACGGTGAAGTCCGCGTCGTATCCTGCCGCGATCCGGCCCTTGCGTGCCATGCCGAAGATGCGCTGCGGGCCATGGCTGGTCAGGTCGACGAAGCGCTCGATCGTCAGCCGTCCGGCGTTCACGTGGTCCAGCATGATCGGCACCAGCGTCTGCACGCCGGTCATGCCCGACGGCGACGCCGGATAGGGTTTTGCCTTTTCGTCCAGCGTGTGCGGCGCGTGGTCGGAGCCGAGCACGTCGACGATCCCCTGTCCGATGCCGCGCCAGACGCCGTCCCGGTGCCGCGCGTCGCGCACGGGCGGGTTCATCTGCAGCAGGGTGCCAAGCCGGGCATAGTCGTCGGCCGCCATCGTGAGATGATGCGGCGTCGCCTCGCAGGTCGCGACGTCCTTGTGGGCTTCGAGGAAGTCGATCTCATCGGCCGTCGAGATATGCAGCACGTGGATGCGCGCCCGCGCCCGTCGCGCCACCGCGACCAGCCGCTCCGTGCACCGCAATGCCGCGATCGCGTCGCGCCAGACCGGATGCGAGGCGGGATCGCCGTCGATCCGTTCGCCCAGCCGCTCCTTCAGCCGGAACTCGTCCTCGGAGTGAAAGGCCGCCCGCCGGCGTGTGTTCCTCAGGATCGAGAACACGCCTTCGTCGTCCTCGACCAGCAGGTCGCCGGTCGACGAGCCCATGAACACCTTGATGCCGGCCGCACCGGGAAGGCGCTCCAGTTCGCCGACGTCCCTCGCATTGTCGCGCGTCCCGCCAACCCAGAAGGCGAAGTCGCAATGCATGCGGCCCGTCCCGCGCCGCACCTTGTCGGCCAGCGCCTCGGCGCTCGTGGTCAGCGGCTTGGTGTTCGGCATCTCGAAGACGGCGGTGACGCCGCCCAGCACTGCCGCCCGAGATCCCGTCTCGAGGTCTTCCTTGTGCTCCAGCCCCGGCTCGCGGAAATGCACCTGGCTGTCGATGACGCCAGGCAGCACGTGCAGCCCGCGGCAGTCGATCGTCCTGCCCGCATGCGCCATGGACAGATCGCCCAATGCCGCGATCCGGCCCGCGACCACGCCGACGTCGCGCACCCCGACGCCGTCCTGGTTGACCACCGTGCCACCCTTCAGGATGAGGTCGTAGCCGGCCATCGCGGTCCCTTGTCGCTGGAATCCAGCGGCCTTACGTAATGGCCTCCCGATTTGCAAGGCGAACCCATGCCGACCGTCCAGCTCACCGACCGCGCGCTCATCGACGTTGCCGGACCCGAGGCCGAGCACTTCCTGCAAAATCTCATCACCACGGACCTCGACAGGCTGGCGCCGGGCGAAGTGCGGCCCGCCGCGCTGCTGTCGCCGCAGGGCAAGATCCTGTTCGATTTCCTCGTGTCGCGGCACGGCCCGGACTCTTTCCTGCTCGAGTGCCGCGCCGATATTGCCGACGATCTGGTGCGCCGCCTGACGCTCTACAAGCTGCGGGCCAAGGTGACGATTTCCAAGCGCGATCAAGCGCTTGTGAGCGTCTCGTGGGAGGATGATTCCGGCCGCTCACAGATCGATTCAACGGCTTCACGCGATGATTCAGGTGCCTTGATCGACATCCGTTTCGCCACCGCAGCGAGCGTCCGGCGCCACCACGGCCCCTTCTCGCCATCGGCGGGCTTGGAGGCGTGGGACGCCCTCCGCGTCAAGCATGCCGCCGCCGAAAGCGGCGCCGACTATGCGCTCGGCGATGCCTTCCCGCATGATGTCCTGCTCGACCAGAACGGCGGCGTCGGCTTCGCCAAGGGCTGCTATGTCGGCCAGGAGGTGGTGTCGCGCATGCAGCATCGTGGCACCGCGCGCCGCCGCGTCCTGATCGCCGAAGCCGACGTATCCCTGCCCGCTGCCGGAACCGAGGTGCTCGTCTCCGGCCGCCCGGCGGGCGCGCTCGGCACGGTTGCCGGCCGGCAGGCGCTCGCCATCCTGCGCATCGACCGGGTCAAGGACGGGGTGGACGCCGGAGAGCCGATCACCGCCGGTGGCGTGCCCATCCGGCTTGCAATACCGGCCTGGGCGACGTTCACCTTCCCCACAGCCCCGGGCGAGAGCGCCTCGGGCACGGAGGGCGCCTGATGGCCGACCTGCCGTCCGCGCCGGCGCGCGCCTGGCAGCGCATGCTGTCCGGGCGCCGGCTCGACCTGCTGGATCCCTCCCCGCTCGACATCGAGATCGCCGACATCGCCCACGGGCTTGCCCGCGTCGCCCGCTGGAACGGCCAGACCGTTGGCGACCATGCATTCTCCGTCGCCCAGCACTCGCTGCTGGTCGAGGAGATTTTCGCCCGGCAGGCGGGCGACCCGTCGCCGCAGGGTCGCCTGACCGCGCTGCTGCATGATGCGCCGGAATATGTCATCGGCGACATGATCTCGCCGTTCAAGGCGGTGGTCGGCGGCGGCTACAAGGCGGTCGAGCAGCGTCTGCAGCGTGCCATCCACCGCCGTTTCGGCCTGCCCGAGGAGACGCCCGAGCGCCTCAAGGCCGCGATCAAGCGCGCCGACCAGGTCGCCGCCTATTTCGAGGCGACGCTGCTTGCCGGCTTCTCGACCGCCGAGGCGGCGAAATTCTTCGGCCGGCCGCGCGGCATGACGCCGGACCAGGTCGACCTCGCATGCCGGCCGGCGTCTAAGGTCGAGGCGGCTTTCGTGAAGCGCTTCCAGGCGATCGGATCGATCGGCGCATAACCCTGTCATGACATTGTCTGGCACCTGTGCTATCTCTGCGCCATGACCAGACCCGCACGCACCGAACCAGCACGCACCGAGAAACTCGATCTCAGGCTCTCGGCGGCCTCGAAGCGTAAGCTTGCCGCCGCGGCCACCGCCGAGCGTCGAACGGTCAGCGATTTCGTGCTGGCGAGCGCGCTCGACCGGGCCGACGAGGCGTTGGCCGGCCGGCGCGACTTCCAGCTCGACGCTGCTGCGTGGCAGGATCTTCTCGCCGCGCTTGATGCGCCGCCGCGCGACCTGCCTGAACTGCGCAAGCTCCTGCGCGAGCCCGGCCTGTTCTCCGCCGGCCGGCAGAAGTGACCGTCTTCCGCGTCGAGAAGCTGGCGCGGGAACATCCGGTCGATGCATTCGATTGCGGTGAGCCGTCCCTGAACCGGTTTCTCGCCCGTCATGCCTTGCAGAACCAGCAAGCCAACGCAGCGCAGACCTATGTCGGCATGGCGGATGCCGAGGTGATCGGCTTCTACGCTCTGGCCGTTGGCAATGTCGGTTTCGACGACGCGCCGGAGCGACTGCGCAAGGGCCTCGCGCGCCATCCGGTGCCGGTCATGCTGCTCGCGCGGCTGGCCGTCGATGTCCGCTGGCAAGGCCGGGGCGTGGCCGCCGGTCTGTTGCGGGATGCGATCCTCAGGACGCTGCAGGCTGCCGATATCGCCGGCATTCGTGCCTTCGTCGTCCACGCCAAGGACGACCGCGCCAGATCCTTCTACAGCCGCTTTGGCTTCGAGCCATCGCCAACCGATCCGCTGCACCTCTACATCCTGATCAAGGACCTGAAGACGGCGCTCTGACGGGGGCCGACAGACTCGAAGCAGCCGCACTCTTTGGGAGATACGACATGGATCTCGGACTGTCAGGCAGGATCGTTCTCGTCACGGGTGGCTCGAAGGGCATCGGCTTTGCCTGCGCCAGGGCCTTCCTGTCCGAAGGTGCGCGCGTGACGATCGTCTCCCGGTCCCAGGACAATGTCGACCGCGCCTGCGCCGCGCTCCCGGGCGCGATCGGACTTGCCGCCGACCTCTCCGACGCCGACGCGGCGCTTGCCGCCGTGAACGATGTCGAGGCACGGCTCGGCCCGCTTGACGTGCTGGTCAATTCGGCCGGCGCGGCGCGGCGCACGCCGCCGGCGGAGCTGTCGCCGGCCGCCTACAGGGCCGCGATGGACGCGAAATACTTCTCCTACATCAACGTCATCGACCCGGTGGTGAAGCGCATGGCCGCGCGGCGGACGGGAACCATCGTCAGCGTCGTCGGCAACGGCGGCAAGCTCGCCTCGCCGATCCACCTCCCCGGCGGCGCGGCCAATGCCGCGCTCCTGCTGGTCACCGCCGGGCTGGGTGCGGCCTATGCCGACAGCGGCGTGCGCGTCGTCGCCGTCAATCCGGGCATGACGCTCACCGGCCGCGTCGAGGACGGGCTGAAGGCGGAGGCGCGGCTGGCCGGCATCTCCGAGGACGAGGCCCTGCGCCGCGGCCTGGCGCGCATTCCGCTCGGCCGGGCGGCCACGCCGGAGGAGATCGCCAACCTGGTCGTCTTCCTCGCCAGCGCCCGCGCCAGCTACGTCACCGGGGTCTCGATCAGCATGGACGGCGCCGCATCGCCGGTCGTGATCTGAACGCTACCGCTCCAGCCGGTCGAGGAACCACTGGGTGAGACGGACCCAGACCTCGTCCTTCTCGCCGGAATCCTCCCATCCGTGGTCGAGGTTCGGGTTGTCGTTCACCTCGATCACGAAGACGCCGTCCTTGGTCTCCTTGAGGTCGACGCCATAGAGCCCGTCGCCGATGCAGCGCGCCGCGCGCACCGCCGTGTCGACCACCTCCGGCGGCGCTTCCTTGAGGGTGAATGTCTTGATCCCGCCCTCGTCGGCCTTCGACCCGTCGGCCTTGTGGTTGACGATCTGCCAGTGCTTCTTCGCCATCAGATAGTGCACGGCGAACAGCGGTTGCCCGCCCAGCACGCCGACGCGCCAGTCATATTTGGTGGGCAGGAACTTCTGCGCGATCAGCAGGTCGGAATCCTCCAGCCACTGCGTCGCCAGCGCCTTCAGCTCGGCCAGGGATTCCGCCTTCTTGACCCCGCGCGAGAAGGCGCTGTCCGGAATCTTGAGCACCAGCGGGAAGCCCAGCTTGTCGGCCGCCACCTCGAAATCCGCCGGAGACGCGATCATCACCGTCGGCGGCACCGGCACCTTGTTGTAGGTCATCAGCTCATTCAGATAGACCTTGTTGGTGCAGCGGATCATCGACAGCGGGTCGTCGATGACCGGCATGCCTTCCTGCTGCGCGCGGCGCGCGAAGCGGTAGGTGTGGTTCGAGATCGACGTCGTCTCGCGGATGAACAGCGCGTCGTAATTGGCGAGCCTGGCCAGGTCCTTCTTGGTGATCGGCTCGACCTCGACGCCCATCTTCTCGGCAATCTTGGCCCAGTAGCGCAGCGACTGGATTTCCGAGGGCGGCATCTGGTCGTTGGGGTCGACCAGCGTGGCGAACGACCAGCGCGCCGCGGTGCGCGCCTTGGAGTCGCGCCATTCGCGGCCGGTGTAGATGTCGAGGCTTTCGAGGAAACGCTTCTTGTCGTCCGCCTTCATCCGGGCCAGCGGCAGGAAGCCGATCTTGCCGATCGTCGCCCACTCGCCATTGTCCTTGATGGTCAGTTCCAGCGCGGGCGCCCTGAACCAGTCGAAGAGATGCTTGGCGAACTTGTCCCAGCCCTTGGACGGGCCGATGCCGAAGAACACCGACAGGTGGGCCGGGAACGTGCCCCCGATGTCCTTCCTTGCCTTGTTCAGCGCCTGCTCCAGCTCCGGCAGCGCGTGCTCGTAGAGCTTGCGCTCCGACAGGTCGATCATCGTCTCGACGGTCGGGATCACCCTATGGCCGCGCGAGCCGGCGAGCAGCGAGGCGTAGTAGCCGCGGCTCTGGTAGCTGTAGTTGTTGGAGAGGTTGATCACCTTCGGCCGCTGCCCGCGGAATAGTTGCGGGTGGGCGAGATAGTCGCGGTTGGTGATGATCTTGTGCGGCGTGTCGACCTGATCGAGATCACTCGTCCGGCCTACAAGGATGACCCAAGCCATAGTAGGTTGTTACGACCTTTCCGGGAGATCGTGCATGGCGCAGAAGCTACCATTCCTGTGCGGTCCGGCGGCGCTCATCCGATTTCTCAACTGGCGAGGGTCTAGCATTTCCAATAGCCTTCGCAACCAGATCGACATCTGGCGCACCGCGAATACGATTTTTATGGGGCAAGGCGCGGCGGGATGCGACGGCGCGGGCCTGGTGCGGGCGGCCGACAGGCTGGGCGAGACGCTGACGATCGTCCGGACGCAGCCGCGTTTCTCCTTCGCCGGCACGGTCCGGGACCCACTCAAGAAGAAGGTGATCGCCGGCGTCGAGCACGACAACATCGCCTTCGCGCGCGGGCGCGGTCTGCTCGGCCGTTTTACCGGGTGGGACGAGACGATGGAGGAGTTGAAGGCCCGGCCGCTGCTGGTTCTGTGCAGCATGCGCGCCTATTCGCGGTCGAACGAGTTCCATTGGATCGCCTGCCGGCCGGCCAGGCGCGGCGCCGAGCTTCACGACCCGCTGGCCGGGCAATACGAGACGGGCCTCGACGAGCGTTTCGCGGCGAGCTTCCGCGCCGAGGGCATGGTTCCTGCCCTCTCCCGGGTACGCCGGCACGTCTACGACATCATTTTCTGACGCGAAGGAATTTGATGCAGGACTGGCCGTCCGGATAATAGTTCGCGACGGTGCTGTAGCGCCTGTAGCCAAGCGATTCGTAGCGCGTGATCAGCTTGACGTTGTCCGAGCGCACCTCGCACTGCATGTCGAGCCCGCGCGAGAAGCCCGCCTCCTCCATCGCCTCGAACAGCATCCGTCCCAGTTCGCCGCGCTGCGCGTCGGGTGCCACGGCCAGCGAATAGAACCGCAGCGCATTGCGCCTCGCGTGAAGCAGGCCGAGCGCGTAGCCCAGCACTTGGTCGGCCGGGTCGGCGACGACCAGCATGACGGAGTTGGGACTGCCCAGATGGTGCCGGAACTGGCGCCGCGTCATCGGCGTGTAAAACTTCGGATCGAACGAGCCGGCCTCGATCTCCACGAGGCGATCCAGATCGGCAGGCCTGCCTGGACGGACCTTCACTGGCGACTCCTCAGCTTGGCGTAGAGATAGGCGGCGACGCAGGCACCTGCCGCCAGCCCGACCGGCAGCCAGAACGCGCCGTCGGTCGAGGCGTCGGGGCCTGGTGCCGGGGCGACCGCGGCGACCGCCGCCTGGAAGATGGGAACCAGTTGCGTGAAGGCCAGCAGGAAGAGCACGCCCTGCACGACGACCTCGTAGCGGCGCGTCAGTTCGGCCTGCGCCTCCCGCGCGTTCTGGATGAAGAAGCTCGACAGGCGCTCGAGCTTGGTCGAGACGCGTTCGACGCTCAGCCTCTGCCAGCAGCCGTCATAGACCTCCTCGTCGAATTCGCGGGTGCACACATTGGCCGGATCGAACAGGCTCATCCGCTGCAGCAGCGTATTGTGCCGCGTCTCGTTGGCGGCGATCTCCTCCAGCAGCTCCGCCTGGCCGAGCTTGCGTCGCGGCCTGACGTCGATCCGCGACAGCCGCGCGAAGTCGGTGAGCGACGTGCAGTAGTAGCAGTAGAACGCCGACCAGAGGCCGAGCACGCGCCGCCATGACAGCTGCGGCGGGTTGGCCGAGCCGACGACTGCCAGCGAACCGGTCGAGCCGACGAGGTGTATCAGCGCGTCGTCGGCCTGCTGGCCCGGTGCCTCCGGCATCGCGTTTCCGCCGCACAAGACGTTGAACTGGCGCAGCAATTCCGCGTCCAGCGCCACGCCGTGCTGGACGCGCAGGATATTGATCGAGAAACCCCAGGTGAGCGAGAAGCTGCCCGGGCTGATGGCGAGGGCAGTCGCGATCAGCGGCGCGACCTGTTTTTCCTGGAGCGTGCAGAGGTTGAGGTAGATGTCGCGGATGCGCTGGTGCGGCACGCCCTTGAGGTCGACCTCGAACGTGACCACGAACACGCCCAGCCTGCCGTCGAACACGGCGACAAGACTGGTCGGCGCCGCGACCGCTGTCAGTTCCGGCGCGAGCGCCGCCGCCGGCAGCCGGATCGGATCCTTGAAGATGCGGGTGCCCTCGAACGATGCGCGGAACTGGTCCGGGAACCATCGCGACCAGTCGGCCGAGGCCCAGCCAGCCCCGCCATGGATCACCGGGCCGGGCTCCCGGTCCGCCGCCCCGAAACGGATCGGCATGACGCAGACGATATGCGTCGATTCTGACCCGTCGCGCATGTCTCCTCCCGATACGAGCGATCTGTCGCCCGGAACGGGCGATCGGCGCAAGGCCGTCCAGCGGGCCGCGGCGTATCCTCGATCACCTCGCGCCGCACGGATGCGGCCGGATCGATTGGATGACCGTGAACTGTTCCGAAACCCGCTTTCCGGATCGTGGCGCCCTACAGGTTCAGCCCGTCGACCATCTGCCGCCAGGCGTCGCGCGCCACCGGCCGCATCTGGTCCTCGGGCAGGTCGCTGACGACGGCACAGCCATAGCCGGGGTCGAGCCAGTAGATCGCCTTGGTCGTGCCCTCGTGCTCGCCGTAAAGGCCGCGCGCCTTGGTCGTCGAGGCCGCCGTCATGTAGATCGAGATGCGGTCGCCCTTGCTGTTCTGGTAGACGAGCAGCGCCGCCGGGCCGTCCTCGGCCGGAATGATGCGGCCGCCCAGCAGCTCGTATCCCTCGCCGGTGAGGTCGGGCAGGACCAGCGTCAGGCCGACCTGGCTGGACAGCCAGGTCTTCAGGTAGCCGTCGCCGTTCGCCGCGACCTCGACCACGTGGTCGGTGGCCGGCGTGAACGTCCGGTGCGCTGCGATCGCCTGCGCCGCCAGATCCTCGCCCGCACGGTCGAAGCCCAGTCCCGCGAGGCCAGCCATGTAGCCGCCCGCCGCCCCGACGGCGAGCAGCAGCGCCGCGGCCGCCGCCTGCCACCAGGCGGCGCGGCGGCGCGACGCCTGTCCGCCGCCCGCCAGCAGGGAGGCCAGACGCTCGGGCACGGCTTCCTCGGCGACATCGGCCAGCGCCGCCGCCAGACGGTCGCGGTCGGCTTCGTAGCGCGCCGACAGCGCCTTCATGTCCGGGTTTGCATCCAGCCAGTGATCGAAATCGGCACGCTCGTCGGCCGGCAGTTCGCCATCGAGGGACAGGTGGATGTCCCGCACGGAATAGTCGCGCGCCGTCATCGGTCGACCACGCGGATCATCGGGCGCGGTGCGCCGCCGTCCAGCAGCGCCCGCAGGTCGTCGCGCCCGCGAGCGATCCGTGACATCAGCGTGCCCGCCGGCACGCCCAGGATATTGGCAGCTTCCGCATAGGAGAAGCCCTCGACTGCCACCAGCACGATCGCCGCGCGCCGGTCCGGGCTGATCTTCTGCAGCGCGTCCATAATCTCGCGCGTTGCCACCGCATCGACCTGCGACGCCTGCTCGACCGCTTCCGGCTGCGCGTCGGCCGAGAAGGCGATCACCTCGGCGGTGCGCTTCACCTTGCGCAGCTGGTCGACAAAGAGATGATGCATGATCGTGAACAGCCAGCGCCTCGGGCTTTCTCCTGTCCGCCAGTTGTCGAGCCGCGTCAGCGCGCGCTCGAGGCAGTCCTGAACGAGATCGTCGGCGGCGTCGCGATCGCGCAGGAGCGCGCGGGCATAGCGCCGCAGCCGCGGAATCTCCGCGAGGACCGCCCCCCTCCTGTCGTCCATCTCGGCCATCGAAAGCCATGCACTCGGCCGGACGGCGCAACTGCTGATCCGGGCGTCGGCCCCCGTATCACAGCGATAACGACATGGGGAGGAGTTTATTCCCGGCAGGCGCCGATTGCATCAATGGAACTGAAGCGACTGATCCATCCAATTCAATTGATTGACCCGAGATTCGCCGTCATGTTGTAGCTACACGGAGAATCTCCCATGCCTTCAGCGTCGGCCGCGGCCCACACATCCCGCCTGCCCTGGCTCATCATTGTCTGCGGCTGCCTGATCGCGGCGCTGACCTTCGGGCCGCGCTCCGCGATGGGCTTCTTCCAGCTTCCCATGCTGGCCGAAAAGGGCTGGGATCGCACGACCTTCGGGCTGGCGATGGCCATCCAGAACCTCGCCTGGGGTCTCGGCACGCCAGTCTTCGGCGCGCTGGCAGACAAGTACGGCACCTGGCGCATCCTGGCGCTGTCCGGGTTCATGTACGCCGCCGGCCTCGTCATGATGGCGATGGCGGACACGCCGACCATGCTGCACATCGGCGGCGGCATGCTGGTGGGTCTCGGCGTTGCCTCCGGCTCGTTCGGCATCGTGCTCGCCGCGTTCGCCCGTAACGTCCCGGCGGAGCGGCGCAGCTTCGTCTTCGGCCTGGGCACTGCGGCCGGCTCGGCGGGCATGTTCGTGTTCGCACCGCTCAGCCAGGGGCTCATCACCGCCTATGGCTGGTTCGACACTCTGGTCGTCATGAGCGTCATGATGCTGATCATCCCCGTCCTGGCGATCCCGCTGCGCGGCAACGCTTCCTCCGGCGCGACCCAGGCCTTTCAGCAGACGGTCGGCGAGGCGCTGAGGGAAGCGCTCGGCCACCGCAGCTACAACCTCCTCGTCTCCGGCTTTTTCGTCTGCGGCTTCCAGGTCGCGTTCATCACCGCCCACTTTCCCGCCTACATCGCCGACATCGGCGTGCCGCCGGCCTATGCGGTGATCGCGCTGTCGCTGATCGGCTTCTTCAACATCATCGGCTCGTTCAGCGCCGGCCTGATCGGCCAGCGCTATTCGAAGCCCTATTTCCTCGCGCTCATCTACATCGGCCGCTCGATCCTGGTGACGGCGTTCCTGCTGCTGCCGCAGACGCCGGCCAGCGTCGTCATCTTCTCGATCCTGATGGGGCTGCTCTGGCTCTCCACCGTGCCGCCGACCAATGCGCTGGTGGCGATCATGTTCGGCACGCGCCACCTCGGCTTGCTCGGCGGCATCGTCTTCTTCTCGCACCAGATCGGCTCGTTCCTCGGCGTCTGGCTCGGCGGCTATCTTTACGACCGCCTCGGTTCGTACGACCCGGTCTGGTGGCTGGGGGTGCTGCTCGGGCTGTTCGCCGCCGTCGTCCACCTGCCGATCCGCGAGAAGCCGGTGGAGAGGCCGCAGCTGGCACCGGCGGGTTAGCTCAGGACGCCTCTTCGTCCTCGTCTGAACCTTGGTCGAGATAGGGATCCTGCTGGCGGCCATGCCGCATGTTGAGGATACGAACCTCGCCGCCGACAACTTCGTAATCAAGCACGTAGTCGTCTACGACCAGACGGCGCTGTCGATCGGGCAGCAGCGGCATTGCACTACCGGCCATCGGGAATTCCGACAGCAGCTTCACCGCATCGGCCAGGCGTCGCGCAACCCGTCCAGCCGCGGTGCTCGAATATCGGCCAAGATAGTCTCGTTCGGAGCGCAGGAACCTTCGCACCTGCCCCGAAACGAAGACCTTCATCATGCCGCGTTCTTGGACGATGGTTCGCTGAGTTCACGCAGCACGTCCTCTATCGCGTGCACGTCGCCGGCAGCAATCTGACGCCTGCCTTCCTCGATTGCAAGAATGTCGGCGCCCTCGGTGGCGAGGTACCCCCTAAGGGCACGGACAATGATCCAGCTGCGCGAGCGCTCCGTGATCGCCGCAATCCGTTCGATGTCGGCGAGGATGTGCTGCGGAATCCGCAACGTCACCGGGTCTGACAGGTCGCGTTTATCAGACATCACGCAGCTCCATTTTGTAATACGGCGTATTACAAAATGGCTAGATGGTCAAGGTTTCACGCCCTCCCCCTTCGCCGTCCGCACCAGCATGCGCTGGTAGAACAGGCCGATGCCGATCAGCACGGCGCCCAGCCCGATGAAGGACAGCGCGCGCAGCACGCCTTCCAGTTCCGACATGTCGAACAGGAAGACCTTTGCGACCGCGATGACGATCAGCACGGCGGAGGCGACACGCAGCACGTACGACCGGAAGAACAGGCCGAGAGCCAGCAGCATCACGCCGAGCACCAGCCAGAGCGCCGAGTATGTGTACGTCTCCGCCTGGCTCATGCCGCGCCAGAGCGCGATGAACTCGCCCTGGAAGACGCGGCGCACCGAGAAGGTGGCGTAGCAGAAGGCAAGTGCCGCCCCGATCAGCGCGAGCGCGGCCGAGTACCATTTCGGCCGCTTGCCGCGCGCGTAGAGCGCCAAGAGCCCGGCCGCCGCCGCAGGCAGGAGATAGCCGAGGAACAGCAGGTCGAAGACCGGCAGCGTGCCGGTCGACTCGTCGGTGTAGAGCGGGTTCAGCACGAGGAAGTGCTGGATGACCGCCATCGCCATCGAGACGACGCCTGCCGCCAGCGACCCGAACCGCAGCACCGGGCTCGGCGAGCGCAGGTCCAGCGCGATCAGGATGCCGCCGAAGCCCAGCGCGATCAGCGTGTAGATCGCCTGCTCGGCGAGTGACGGCACCGACGTATCGATGACGCCGCCGTTCATCGCATGGCGCACCAGCATGGCGACGGTCAGCAGCGAGAAGACGGCCGCGGCAGCTTCCATCGCGAGCTGCGGGCGCCCCCCGGTCGTTCGCTTCAGCTGCCATGCGGCGAAGGCGAAGGCGAGCGCCGGCACGCCGTAGCCGGGCAGCAGCCAGTTGAACACCGGCGTGGTCGACAGGAAGGCGGCGCCGACGATGGTCGGATCGATCGCCGCGCGCACGAGCACGGCGACGGCCGCGCCGGTGGAGAGCCATCCCAGCACGGGGTACGTTCTCAGCTGCGTGGCAAGGGCGGGCAGTACGGCCGCCGCGCCGAGCAGCACCGTCGTCCAGCCGCCGTCGAAGCCCATATGGATCGCCTGCAGCGCGGCGAAACCCGCGCCGCCGAGTGCCACGGACACCGCCGCGCCGCCCGCATGCGGCGGCTGCTCGGCGCGCGCCAACCACTCGCCGCCCGCGGCGAGCGCGATCGCCAGAAGCAGTGCGACCGCCGCGTAGCGGAGATCGATGTGCACGTCGCCGAAGGCGAACCAGAGCGCGCCTGCCACCACCAGCGGCACGATGGCCGCCCATGCGGTCCACGCGACGCCGCGGGGCTCGGCCAGGAATGTCCGCGCCCGCCAGAAGCCGGCGCCGAGGAATGCGATGCCGAGCAGCGCGCCGACCGGCACGAAGGTGTCGGCATTGGGCAACAGGCTCGGACCGTCGACGACCAGCCGTTCCCCGAAGATGCTGACATTGAACGAGCCCGACAGCGCGATGCGCAGGGCGGCGAGCACGGTGGCCGCGCCGGCCGCGTGCAGCAGCGGCAGCGCCGGCGCGCGCCAGGCCGCGACCGCCAGCATCGCCGCCACGAACACGAGGCCGCGCCACATGCCGTAGGTAGCCGCGAGGTCGGGGCTGGCCAGCAGGAAGATCGCCATCAGGCCGAGAAGCACTGCCGCGACGATCGCGGGACCGTCGACGCGTCTCGGATCGGCCTCCGGCCGGCCGAGCCAGAGAAACGCTGTCGTCCCGATCATCGCGGCACCCACGAACAGGATCGCCCAGTAGTCGAACGGCTGGGCGACGGCCGTGCCGGCATTGGCGAGGTAAAGCAGCGCCCACAGGCCCGCTCCCACCAGCGCTCCGCCCATCAGCAGCGCCCAGTCGCGCAGCCGCGCGATCGCCGCCGAGGCGACGAGCACCACCGCGACATAGACGAAGAGCGCCCAGATGTTCGGCGCCTCGGTCGAGACGAGCCCCGGCGTCAGGTAGGCGCCGAGCAGGCCCATTCCTGCCAGCGCCTGTCCGTGCAGAAGGGCCGCCGCGATCGTCGCCAGCGCGATGACGCCCAGCAGAAGGAACGCAGTCGACGGGCCGATGAAGGCATAGACGCCGTAGGCTGCATACACCGTGCCGAACAGCATGAAGGCGCCGACGGCCGTCAGGATCGCCGGTACATAGGCGTTCTTCATGCCTTCGACCGGAATGACGAAGCCGCTGCGGCGCAGGAACTCGCCGCCGCCGGCGAGCACCAGTCCCATCAGGCCCGCGAGCGTAAGGCGAGCCGCCGGGCCAAAGAAGCCGGCCTCGATCGTGTAGCGGATCAGGAACACGCCGCCCAACGCCAGCGCCAGCCCACCGACCCAGACGGCCCAGCGGGTTCCGAGCGCCGTCTCGATATCCTGGGTGCCCGACGACGCGTTTGCTGGCTGCGTCGGCGCCTCGACCGGCGCCGTTTCTGCCGCTCCCGTCCTCGCCAGCCGCTCCTGCTCGTCGAGCATCGCGGCGGCCTTGGCCATCGCCTCGCGCTTGGCCTGTTCCCGTGCCTCGACCGCTTCGAGCGCTGCCGCTGGCGCGGCATCGGTTGCCGCGGCGGGCTGCGCGCCGGGGGCGACATCCGCCGCCACCGCGGCTGCGCCCTCTCCCGCCGTCCCGGGCGCGGCGCGCGTCGACGTCAGATAATCGTGCCGGACGGCGTCCAGTTCGCGCTCCAGCCGGAGCATGCGGTCGTTTTGGCGCCAGGCGGCGATGCCCAGCACGATGATCGCGGCAACGAAGAAAAGCTCGAGCATGGCTCACCCCCAGCGGCGCAGACCGCAGCCAGCCACACGCAGAATATCAGCAAATGGGCATTATCGCGACGCCCGATCGGTCGCCGACAGCACGGTCGGGCCTATGCCGCACCCCTTCGCGATTTCCGCAGGGCGCCCAGGAGGCCGCCGCGCGCCTCCGGCTCGGCAAGCCCGCGCGGCTCGTAGACATGCCGGGCGAAGAAGAAACTGGTCAGCCGGAAGCCGGCATCCACCTCGTCCGGCTCGGCCCGATGCCGCGTGCCGGCCTGGAGGAACCCCGGCAGCGCCAGCATCTTGTCCCGCCATGGATCGCCGGCCGTCCGCGACACCGCCCGGCCCGATCTCGGCGACACATAGGCCAGATCGTCGCGCGCGCCGGTGGCGGCGCATTCCGACAGGTCGAGCCCGAACCCCAGTTCGTCCAGCAGCAGAAGTTCGAACCGCACGATCAGTTCGCCCGCCGCCGGGTGGTCGAGGTGGCCGATGACGGCGCCCAGCGTTTCGAACAGCGCCTCGTGCGGGTCGCGCTCGGGAAGGAGCCTGAGATGCGCGGCCAGCGTCTGCAGCCCGAAGACGGCGGTGGCGCTGTCGAACAGGCGCGCCGCGTTCAGCTCCAGCGGCTCGACAGCGAAGACGCCCAGATGCTCGTCCAGCCGCGCCCGCCAGATCAGGTCGACGCGGTTGCCGGCCTGCAGCACCGGCTGCTGCCTGCGCGAGCGCCCGCCGCGCACCAGCCCCAGATGCCGGCCGTGCGCGCGGGTCATCACCTCAAGGATGGCGCTCGTCTCGCCATGCTTGCGGGTGCCGAGGATGATTCCTTCGTCGCGCCACTCCACCGGCCGACCCTTTCATGGGCCGGCCAGCGAAATCAAGCGCTGTCGCCGCCGCCCCTGCCTCCCCTGTCAGGAAGCTTCCACCGCGACCGGAAAGCCCGCCTGCACCGAGTTGCGCACGGCCGAAATCGCCTTGGCCCGCTTGATCATCGCCTGCGGATCGGACCCGTCGAGCATGTCGAGGGAGACGTGCATGGTCGCGCCCGTCGCCAGCAGCGGCGCTCCGTCGAACTCGATCGCGACGGTCAGCGCGATGGCGCCCAGCTGTGCGCCGGCCTCGTGCGCCACGTAGCGCAGATCGTTGCAGAAGCAGCCACCGATCGCCAGCGCCAGAAGCTGCCCGCCGTTGAAGCCCAGCCCCATGCCGCCGGCCTTGCCGTCCGGCCGATCGACGACGATCGTGTGCCCGCCGGCCCAGCCCATCGCCGCCTCGGTGCCCGGCACGTTGCGAAACTCGACCGTCATCGACGCCATCTCTCGCTCCCGCTCTCTCCGCTGCGCATTGTTCCACATCGCGCCGATATTGCACGGCGGAATATCTCTGACTAAAGTCAGATAATGGACATGATCGAACGCGTTCGCCGTTTCAACCGCGCCGTCACGACGCGCACCGGGACCCTGAACGAAAGCTATCTCGACCGGGGACGTTCGTTCGGCCAGGCGCGCGTGCTGTTCGAGATCGGCCCCTCCGGCATGGATGTGCGGACGCTGCGCGAGCGACTGTCGCTCGATTCGGGCTATTGCAGCCGCATGCTGAAGGCGCTCGAAAAGCAGGGGCTGGTCAAGGTCAGGCAGAGTGCTGCGGACCGGCGCCGGCGCGAGGCGTCGCTGACGGCGAAGGGCCGCGCGGAGTGGTCCGCCTACGACCGGCTGTCCGACGACCTCGCCCGCTCGATGCTCGCCCCGCTGACGGAGCAGCAGCGCACCCGACTGATCGACGCGATGGCGACAGTGGAGACGCTGATCGCCGCCGGGTCGGTCACCTTCACGGCCGAGGCGCCGGACAGCGCCGACGCCCGCTTTTGCATCGAAGCCTATTTCGCCGAGCTCGCCGAACGCTTCGAGGAAGGTTTCGACGTGGCCCTCAGCAATGCCTCCGGCGACCCGGGCATGGCGCCGCCGGGCGGCACCTTCCTGGTCGCGCGGCTTGCCGGACGGCCGGTCGCCTGCGGCGGCGTCAAGACCGTCGGGCCGCGCACCGGCGAGATCAAGCGCATGTGGGTTGCCCGCGATGCCCGCGGCCTCGGCATCGCGCGGCGGCTGCTCGATGCCCTCGAGACCGAAGCGCGCGCGCTCGGCATGACGCGCGTGGTGCTCGACACCAACCGCGCGCTGACCGAGGCGCACGCCATGTATCGCAAGGCCGGATACCACGAGACCGAGCGCTTCAACGACAATCCCTACGCGCATCTCTGGTTCGCGAAGGATTTCGCCTGAGGCACTTCCCGCTTACACAGCCTCGATGTCCGTGTGCGGAAAGTCGTCGCCCTTGAACAGCAGCGGAACGGCCGCCGACCGCGCGCAGGCATAGGCGAAGCAGTCGCCCAGATTGAGCGTGGCCGGGTGGCCGACAGCCTTGCCGAAGCGCGCGCATGCGCTCACCGCCTCCCGCCGGATTTCCGTATCGATCGCCACGTCGATCGCACCGATCTCGGACAGGAAGCCGTCGACGATCGCCTGCGCCTGTTCGATCAGACCGAGTGGGATAGCTGCGCTCCCCGCCGCGGCTCTGGACTTCTTGCGGGCGAGACCGATGACGGCCTCGCAGGCCGCCAGCGGCGACACGAACAGGCGACCGCCGGCCTCGATCTTGTCGATGTAGCGGTCGGCGTCCGCCTCGTCGCCCAGAATGGCGATGATCGCCGACGCGTCCAGAAACATCAGGCCTCACCCCACATCTCATCCATGAATTCCTTCATGTCGAGGTCGGGATCGTCGGGACCGAGGGACTTCGCAGCGTCCTGAAACTTCCTAATCCGCACCTTCAACGGCAACGCGTCGCGCGCGCGGTCGAGCTCGCGCTGGAGCGCGATGCGAACGGCCTCGGTCTTGTTCGGCGCGTTGATCGCCTCCTGCACCTGCCGCGCAAGCGCGTCGACGCTGTCGTCACGGATGTAGAGGGACATCGACTGTCTCGGGGCGTGAATATTCACGAGGAATATACACAAATCGCTGCGTGCGGTCGAGACCCGCGACGCGCTTCTGGTCAGCCGTGGTTCGCCGTTCCCACCGGCGCAACATACTCGCGTAGCGCATCGACGACCGGCCCCTGATCGTCCGGCGTCCAGCGCATGCGGATCTGCCGCACCGAACCGCCGTCGGTCGACACGAACAGCGACAGCCCGTCGTCATAGGGCAGGAAGGAATGGCCGGAGAACGTCCATTCCTCGCCGACCGGATGCACCGAGCCGTCAAAGTCGGTGAATTCCCGGACCACGCGATAGCGCCGGCCAACGGCGAGATGCTGGAAGGCGGTCGTCTGCATCGGCAGCTACTTCGGAAAATCCAGACCCATCTCGCGATAGCGCTCGGGGTCGCTGCCCCAGTTCTCGCGCACCTTCACGAACAGGAAGAGGTGCACCGGCTGCTCCAGGATTTCCGCGATCTCGGTGCGCGACGCCTGGCCGATGGCGCGGATCGTCTCGCCCTTGTGGCCGAGCACCAGCTTCTTCTGGCCGTCGCGCTCGACATAGATGACCTGCTCGATGCGCACCGAGCCGTCCTTCTTCTCTTCCCACCTTTCCGTCTCGACATGCGCCGAATACGGGATCTCCTGGTGGAGCCTGAGGTAGAGCTTCTCGCGCGTGATCTCTGCCGCCAGTTGACGCATCTGCATGTCGGAGACCTGGTCCTCCGGATAGTACCAGGGGCCTTCCGGAAGCGCCTTGGCCAGATAGTCCAGCAGGTCGTCGCAGCCGGAGCCGGTCAGCGCCGACACCATGAAAGTCCGCTCGAAGGCCGCCTTGGCGTTGGCGTCGGCCGCCAGCTTCAGCAGGCTGTCGCGGGGCACCGCGTCGACCTTGTTGATCACGAGGATCTTCGGCTGGCGCACATCGCCCAGCCCGTCCAGCAGCTTCTCCGCGTCGCCCGAAATCCCGCGCTCGGCGTCGAGCAGCACCGCGACCAGGTCGGCATCCTTGGCGCCGCCCCAGGCGCTCGCCACCATCGCGCGGTCCAGCGTGCGCTTCGGCTTGAAGATGCCGGGCGTATCCATGAACACGATCTGCGCATTGCCGTGGGTGGCGATGCCGCGCACGATCGCGCGCGTCGTCTGCACCTTGTGCGTGACGATCGACACCTTGGTGCCGACCAGCCGGTTCACCAGCGTCGACTTGCCGGCATTCGGCGCGCCGATCAGCGCCACGAAGCCGGAACGTGTGCCCTGTGTCGTCTCGCTCATTGCGGTGCCTCGACGGTCCATACGCCCTCTCGCACCAGGACCGCGGTTGCCGCCGCCTGCTCCGCCTGCCGCTTGGTGCGGCCGGCGCCGACGCCCGGTGCGAAGCCGCCGACGCGAACGCTCACCGTGAACAGCGGATCGTGGTCGGGGCCCTCGCGCGAGTCCAGGCTGTAGGCCGGCACGGCCGCGGCCGCCACATGCGCCCACTCCTGCAGTTCGGTCTTGGGGTCGCGCCGCGCCGGCGTGGACGCGTCCAGCCGGCCGGCCCAGTGGCGCAGGATGAAGGTCCGCGCCGCCTGCAGCCCGCCTTCCAGATAGAGCGCAGCGATCAGCGCTTCCATCGCGTCGGCACGGATGTTGACGCGATTGCGCCCTTCGAGGTTGCGCAATTCGCTGCCGGCGTGGATCAGGTCGGTCAATCCGATGTCCTCGGCGATCGAGGCAAGCGTCTCGGCGTTCACCATCGCGTTCAGCCTCAGCGACAGTTCGCCCTCGGGCGCCTCCGGAAACGCGCCGTAGACGTAGTCGGCCACGACGAGGCCAAGCACACGGTCGCCCAGGAACTCCATGCGCTCGTAGTCGAGGCCGGTCGCATGCCTCGCGCTGGCGTGGGTCAGCGCGCGGCGCAGCCGCTCATGGTCGCGGAAGGCGTGGCCGGTGACGGGTTCCAGCGCATCCGCCAGCGCCTTGCCTGTCAGCTTGCGGGTCGCCATGGACTAGGTCATGGCCTTGGCTATCGCACGAACTCGAACAGCCGCGAGGCGCGCATCAGCGACGGCCATTTCCAGATTTCGAGCGGGCTGGCACCGCCGGCGATCGAGAAGAAGATGATGTTGGCGCGGCCGACCAGATTGTCTTCCGGCACGAAGCCGACCGAGAAGCGGCTGTCGGTCGAGTTGTCGCGGTTGTCGCCCATCATGAAGTAGTGGCCGGCCGGCACGACGAACTCGCGCGTGTTGTCGCCGATCGAGGTGGGCGTCAGGTCCAGCGTATCGTACTGCACGAACGTGCCGTCGCCGCGCGGCAGGTATTCGCGGTAGACGTCGACCGGCCCGTCGCGCTCGGTGATGTCGCGGTCGTCGATCTCGCCGGTCTTCTCGCGGCGCACCGCCTCGCCGTTGATGAACAGCTGCCCCTCGCGCATCTGGATGCGGTCGCCTGGCAGGCCGATCACGCGCTTGATGTAGTCCAGCGACGGGTTCGGCGGGAACTTGAACACGACGACCTCGCCGCGCTCCGGCGTGCCGGACCAGATACGGCCGGCGAACAGGTTCGGCGAGAACGGCAGCGAGTGGCGCGAATAGCCGTAGGACCACTTCGTCACGAACAGGTAATCGCCCTCGAGCAGGGTCGGCCGCATCGATCCCGACGGGATCGAGAAGGGCTGGAACAGGAACGTGCGGATCACCAGCGCCAGCAGCAGGGCCTGCACGATGACGCTTACGGTCTCGCCCAAGCCGCCGGATTTCTTCTGGGTCTTTTCGGCCACGCTCATTTCGTCCTCTTTGCCCGTGCCGTCTTTAAAGGCTCGGGGGTTGTCCGGCAACCGCCGGCACACGCGCCAATCATGGCGCTTCTGCGGCGATCAGCCGACCGGCAGCGCCTCGATGATCACGAAGGCTTGCGCCAGCGGGAAGTCGTCCGTGATGGTCAGGTGGATCACCGCGCAGTGGCCGGGCGGCGTCAGTTTCGCCAGCCGCTCGCCGGCGCCGCCGGTCAGGTGCATGGTGGGCTTGCCGCCGGGCAGGTTCACCACGCCCATGTCGCGCCAGTAGACGCCGTGGGCAATGCCGGTGCCCAGCGCCTTGGCGCACGCCTCCTTGGCGGCGAAGCGCTTGGCATAGCTCGCCGCGCGCTGCGCCCGCCGCTCCGACCGCGCCCGCTCGATCTCGGTGTAGATGCGGTGGATGAAGCGCTCGCCGTGCCGCTCCAGCGACTTCTCGATGCGCCGGATGTCGATCAGGTCGGAGCCGATGCCGATGATCATGAGCGATCTCCCCCCATGAGGGGGAGATGGGCGGCAGCCCAGAGGGGGGTGCCAGCGTGCAATGACATAGACCGTTCACCCGTATCTCTCTTCGCAATTCTGGAGAACATCCTGCCCGCCCTCGCCAGATGATGAGATGGGGCACCCCCCTCTGTCCTGCCGGACATCTCCCCCTCAAGGGGGGAGATCGGCAGCTGCGATGCCGGCACACCCATCCCTAAATATTCCTGCTGCCCGGCTTCACCGGCGGGATCTTCGCCAGTTCGGGCGGCAGCCGGTCGGCCGGATAGGCCGGCACCTGGTACTCCGCCAGCGCCACCAGCGGCACGCCGACATCGGTCTTGCCGGCGGACCTGTCGATGATGCAGGCCGCCGCGACCACCTCCGCGCCCAGCGCCTTCAGGCAGTCGATCGTCTCGCGGATCGACAGGCCGGTCGTCACGATATCCTCGACGATCACCACGCGCGCGCCCGGCTCGATCTCGAACCGGCGCAGCCGGAACTCGCCGCCCTCGCGCTCGACCCAGATCGCCGGCACGCCGAGATGCCGCGACGTCTCGTAGGCGGGGATCAGCCCGCCGATCGCCGGGCCGACCACGTAGTCGATCCGCCCCGGAACCTTCTCCCGGATGAGCGCCGCCAGCGCCTTGCAGAGCGTCTCCGTCTTGTCGGCATGCATGAAGACACGCGCCTTCTGCAGGAAGACCGGGCTGCGCAGCCCAGACGTCAGGATGAAATGCCCTTCCAGCACCGCGCCCGCCTGCCGGAAGATGTCGATGACGTCCTTGGTTTCCATCCGCCCTACCCGTTCACGCGCTTGGCTTCGCTCACCGCCGAGCTGTCCTTCAGCTGCGACAGCAGCCGGTTCAGGTGTTTCAGGTCCCAGACCTCGAGGTCGATCAGCATCTCGGTGAAGTCCGGCGCGGTGCGGATCATCGACAGCATGTGGATGTTCGCGTCGTTCGCCGCCACCACCTGCGCGATCTCGGCCAGCGAGCCGGGCGCATTGATCGCCGTGACCGAGATGCGCGCCGGGAAGCGCTCCTTGGTGTCCTCGGCGATGTCCCAGCGCACGTCGATCCAGCGGTCCGGCTGGTCGTCGAAGGCGGTCAGCGACGGCGACTGGATCGGATAGATGGTGATGCCGGCGCCGGGCTGCAGGATGCCGACGATGCGGTCGCCGGGCACGGCGCCCTCGGGCGCGAACTTCACCGGCAGGTCGCCCTGCACGCCGCGGATCGGCAGCGCGTCCTCGCGCTGGCCACGCTCCTTGCGGCGACCCGAGCGCCCCGGGACCTTGAACAGCATGCCGGCGGCGTTGCGCAGATTGAACCAGCCCTCCTCCTTGGGCTTCTGCGCCTGTGTCGCGCGCTCTTCCTTGTAGTCGGGGAACACGGCCTTCACGACGTCGGTCGACGGCAGCTCGCCGCGCCCGACCGAGGCCAGCACGTCCTCGACGTCCTTGCGGGCCAGCCTGTGCAGCACCGGCTTCAGCTTGTCCTTGTTGAAGGTCTGCCCGGCCCGCTCGAAGGCGCGCTCCAGGATGCGCACGCCCAGCCCCGAGAACTGCTTGCGGATGGCGTTCTTGGTCGCCCGGCGGATCGCCGCGCGCGCCTTGCCGGTGACGACGACGTTCTCCCACGCGGCGGGCGGAACCTGCGCCTTGGAGCGGATGATCTCGACCTCGTCGCCGTTCTTCAACTCGGTCATCAGCGGCATGATGCGGCCGTTGACCTTGGCGCCGACGCAGGTGTCGCCGACATCGGTGTGGACGGCATAGGCGAAGTCGATCGGCGTCGCGCCGCGCGGCAGCGCGATCAGCCGGCCCTTCGGCGTGAAGCAGAACACCTGGTCCTGGAAGAGCTCCAGCTTGGTGTTCTCGAGGAAGTCCTCCGGATTGTCCCCCTCGGCCAGCTGCTCGATCGTGCGCCGCAGCCAGGCATAGGCATTGGTGTCCTTCGAGATGGAATGGCCGGCGCCGTTGGCGAGCTTCACGCCGTCCTTGTAGATCGAATGCGCGGCGACGCCGTATTCGGCGACCCTGTCCATCTCCTGCGTGCGGATCTGCAGTTCGACGCGCTGGCGCGAGGGCCCGACGATCGTGGTGTGGATCGAGCGGTAGTCGTTCTGCTTCGGCGTCGAGATGTAGTCCTTGAACCGGCCCGGAACCATCGACCAGGCCGTGTGGATGGCGCCCAGCGCCCGATAGCAGTCCTCGATGTTGGCGACCACGACGCGGAAGCCGAAGATGTCGGAGAGCTGCTCGAAGGAGAGCGCCTTCGTCTCCATCTTGCGGAACACCGACCACGGTTTCTTCTGCCGGCTCTTCACCTCGGCGTAGATGGCCTGCTTGACGAACAGATCCGAGAGGTCGGTTTCGATCGCGCCGATGACGCCGCGGTTGCGCTCCAGCACGTCCCGCAGCCGCTCGGTGACCGTCCGGTAGGCCTCGGGATTGGTGTAGCGGAAGGCCAGTTCCTCCAGCTCCTCGCGCATGTCCTGCATGCCCATGCGCCCGGCCAGCGGCGCATATATCTCCATCGTCTCCTCGGCGATCCTCAGCCGCTTCTCGGGCGGCACGTGGTCGAGGGTGCGCATGTTGTGCAGCCGGTCGGCGAGCTTCACCAGCAGCACGCGCACGTCCTCGGAGATCGCCAGCAGCAGCTTGCGCAGATTCTCCGCCTGCTCGGCACGCTTCGACACCAGGTCGAGCTTCTTCAGCTTGGTCAGCCCCTCGACCAGCTTGCCCATGTCGGGCCCGAACAACTCGTCGATCTCGGCGCGCGTCGCGCTGGTGTCCTCGATCGTGTCGTGAAGCAGCGCGACCGCGATCGTCGCCTCGTCCATGTGCATGTCGGTCAGGATCGCGGCGACTTCCAGCGGATGCGAGAAATAGGGATCGCCAGACGCACGCCGCTGGTGGCCGTGCTTCTGCATCGCGTAGACATAGGCCTTGTTGAGCAGCGTCTCGTTGACGTCCGGCTTGTAGCGCTGGACCCGTTCGACCAGCTCGTACTGGCGCATCATCGGCTTACCCTCCCCCGCACGGGGAGGGTGGCCCGAAGGGCCGGGTGTGGGTGCAGGCGATCAGCCGTCGCGGCGGGACGGCCCCGTCATTTGCGAGGGACCGTGCTTCGATCCAGCGGGGGGCAGCGTCGAACGCCGTCATCTTTGACGTGAGGCCAGAATCAAATGCGCGCCGCGAGAATTCGCGACGCGCACAAGAGATAGACACGAAAACCCCGCCGCGAAAGGCGGGAAAGGCCGAAACCCTTAGAAGTCGTCGCTTTTCTCCGGCGGAACCAGGCCCTCGATGCCGGCCAGCAGCTCTTCCTCCGACATGCGGTCGAAGGTCACGTTGTCCTCTTCCGCCTCGTCGGCCGCCGGCTTGGCGTCGGCCTTGTCCAGCAGTTCCTGCGCCTCGGCCTCCGGCTCGTCGACTTCGACATGCTTCTGCAGCGAGTGGATCAGGTCCTCCTTGAGGTCGTCGGGCGACAGCGTCTCGTCGGCAATCTCGCGCAGCGCCACGACCGGGTTCTTGTCGTTGTCGCGGTCCACGGTGATCTGCTGGCCCTGGCTGATCTGCCGGGCGCGGTGGCTGGCGAGCAGCACCAGCTCGAAGCGGTTGTCGACCTTGTCGATGCAGTCTTCAACGGTAACGCGGGCCATTCAGCGCCCCTTTCAAGTCGTCGAGTTCGGGAGATTTGAGCGGCTCATACCCGCAAAGCCCCTTGATTTCAAGCATTGTGAACGCGCCGGTCCATCGTCCGCGGACCGGCCGCCACCAATCACATTTTCTTGCGCCCGCCAGCTTCCCCTTGGAATGCGGCGGCCACGGGGCTATTTCGGTCGTGGCGGCATTGTTTTTGACCTTGCGCCGCCCGGACAGCATCATTTCCGCTGCCCCAGCATCGATTTTTCGACTTGGGATATTTCGACATGTTTGATCCGCGCGAAAAGATCGCCCTCTTCATCGACGGAGCCAATCTCTACGCAACCTCGCGGTCGCTCGGCTTCGACATCGACTATCGCAAGCTGCTCGCCAGCTTCCAGAAGCGCGGCTATCTGCTTCGCGCCTACTATTACACCGCGCTCGTCGAGGACCAGGAATACTCGTCCATCCGGCCGCTGATCGACTGGCTCGACTACAATGGCTACAAGGTCGTCACCAAGCCGGCGAAGGAATTCACCGACTCCACAGGCCGCCGCAAGATCAAGGGCAACATGGACATCGAGCTCGCCATCGACGCGCTCGAACTGGCCGATGTCGTCGACCACTACGTCATCTTCTCCGGCGACGGCGATTTCCGTTCGCTGGTCGAGGCGCTGCAGCGGCGCGGCCGCAAGGTCAGCGTCGTGTCGACGATGGCGTCCCAGCCGCCGATGATCTCGGACGATCTGCGCCGGCAGGCGGATCATTTCATCGACCTCGTGTCGCTGAAGGCCGATGTCGGGCGCGACCCGTCCGAGCGGCCGGCGCGGCGGGCCGAGCCGGTCGACCTCGAGAACCAGGACATCTGATGGCGCCGCCGCCGGCGGAGCATCGTCCGTGACCACCGCAACGCCCCGCGAACCGATCGTCGCGGGACAGGCTCCCGGGCAGGTTCCGGACGCGGCCGAACCCTCCCGCGACTGCCCGCTCTGCCCGCGCCTGCACGGCTTCATCGCCGAATGGCGTAGCCGCGAGCCCGGCTGGTTCAACGCACCGGTGCCGACCTTCCTGCCGCCGGACGGCGCCAGGTCCGTCCGCCTGCTGATCGTCGGGCTGGCACCCGGACTGCGCGGCGCCAACCGCACCGGCCGCCCCTTCACCGGCGACTACGCGGGCGACCTGCTCTACCGCACGCTCATCGACTACGGCTTCGCGCGCGGAGCCTATGCGGCGCACCCCGAAGACGGGCTCGAGCTCGTCGGCACCGCGATCACCAACGCCGTGCGCTGCGTGCCGCCGGAGAACAAGCCGACACCGGCCGAGATCAACACCTGCCGGCGGTTCCTCTCGCCTGCCTTCGCGCGCTTCCCGAACCTCGGCGCCGTGGTGTCGCTGGGCGCCATCGCACACCAGTCGACCGTCAGGGCACTTGGCGGCAAGGTCTCCGCCCACCCCTTCGGCCATGGCGCGACGGCCGCGATCGGCGGCCTGCGCCTGTTCTCCAGCTACCACTGCTCGCGCTACAACACGAACACCGGCGTGCTGACGCCGGAGATGTTCCGCGCCGTCTTCGCGGCTGTTTCAGGCCACCTCGCCGTCGGCGACTGACGCCGTCAGGGGCGGAGACCCGCACCGGGGTCAGCGCCGGACATCACGTTCAGATCCACCGGTCCGTCGATGCCGTCGACCGTGCCGCGGTTGTGGTACTGCCAGTAGATCCAGTCGTCATGGCCGGGGTGCAGCATCAGCGAGCGCACCCAGCGGCGCCGGTCCGGCAGCGCGTCGCCATAGGCTTCCTCCGCCTCGCCGATGACGTAGATGACTGCCGGCTGGCCGAACGCCGCCTCGACGGGGACGAGGAAGGCGTTCAGCTCTGCAACGAGTTCCGCCGCCGCCGGGCGCTTCTTGCAGTTGCCGCCGAACTCGATGTCGACCACCGGCGGCAGCAGCGGCCCGTCGCGCGTCACCGTCGCGACGAAGTTCGCGGCCTGCTCCGCGCCTGGCCGGCAGAATGTGAAGAAGTGATAGGCGCCGACCGCAAGTCCCGCCGCCCGCGCCGCCGCGATGTTCGTCGCGAACGAGCTGTCGACGAAGTCGCCGCCCTCGGTCGCCTTGATGATCGCGAAGGCGACGTCGTCAGCCGCCACCCGCGCCCAGTCGATCGCGCCCTGGTGGTTGGACACGTCGATGCCGCGCACGGGGTAGCGGTCACGGTCGGGCGAATAGGTCATGATGTAGAGATATGCCCCGACGCCGGCCGCAATGACCAGCGCGATGGTCGCGCCCGCAATCGTCAGGAGTGCCCTCACGAGCGATGATGTCGGCGATGATCGTGACCGGATTGCGGATACGGGTCTACCCGCGGTCCTTCATCAGCCGCGATTTGTCGCGCGCCCAGTCGCGCTGCTTCTCGGTCTCGCGCTTGTCGTGCAGCTTCTTGCCGCGCGCCACCGCGAGCAGCAGCTTGGCGCGTCCGCGATCGTTGAAGTAGATCTTCAGCGGCACCATCGTCATGCCTTCGCGGTCGACGCTCTGGGCGAGCTTCGCCATCTCCCGCTTGCTCACCAGCAGCTTCCGCCGCCGCCGCGGCTCGTGGTTGAAGCGGTTCGCCTGGAGGTACTCCGGCAGGTAGGAATTGATCAGCCAGAGCTCGCCGCCTTCGACCGAGGCGTAGGAGTCCTGGATGTTGGCCTGGCCGCCGCGCAGCGACTTCACCTCGGTGCCGGTCAGCGCCAGCCCGGCCTCGAGCGTGTCGATCACCTCATAGCTGAAGCGCGCCTTGCGGTTCTCCGCGACGGTCTTGTTGTTGGGATCGGCTTTGCGGACCTGGATCATGGCGCTCAGGGCATGATCCCGAAAAGTGGCTTCCGGTTTCCGGAAAAGATCATGCCAGAATAAACAGAGAGATCGTAATGGCAGCTCGCGGAGAAGTCATCGCGATCTAGGTGGGGCGCCGTCGTCAATTGATCAAGCCCGCATGCACCATCGCCGCGTCGATGAGCTTCGCCGTCGACTCCTCGATCGTCACATGCGGCGAGCGCACCACGTTCTTGACCTTGCCGAGCTTTGATAGCGCGTACTTCGCCCCGCACAGGCCCGGCTCGACGAAGATCGCCTTGTGCAGCGGCATCAGCCGGTCCTGAAGCTCAAGCGCCCGCGCATGATCGCCTGCAAGCGACGCCTGCTGGAACTCCGCGCACAGCCGTGGCGCCACGTTGGAGACGACCGAGATGCAGCCGACGCCGCCATGCGCGTTGAAGCCCAGCGCCGAGGCGTCCTCGCCCGACAGCTGCACGAACTTCGTCCCGCAGGTGATGCGTTGCTCCGAAACGCGCTCGACCTTGCCGGTCGCGTCCTTCACGCCGACGATATTCTTGAAGTCCTTCGCCAGCCTGCCCATCGTCTCGGGCGACATGTCGACGACCGAGCGCGGCGGAATGTTGTAGATGAAGACCGGCAGCTTCGTCGCCTTGGCGACCGCCGCGAAATGGGCGTAGAGGCCGCGCTGCGTCGGGCGGTTGTAGTAGGGCGTGACGACGAGCACGCCGTCCGCGCCGACCTTCTCGGCGAACTGCACCAGACCGACCGCTTCCGCCGTGTTGTTGGAGCCGGCGCCGGCCATCACGGGCACCCTGCCCTTGGCGGTCTTCACGCAGATCTCGACGACGGCCCGGTGCTCTTCGTGCGTCAGCGTCGGTGACTCGCCCGTCGTGCCGACCGGGACCAGGCCCGTCGTGCCCTCCTGGATCTGCCAGTTCACGAACGATTGAAAGCCTTTCTCGTCGAGCGCTCCGCTCTTCGTGAACGGCGTCACAAGCGCTGTGAGCGATCCTCGGAACATTGCGTCGCGGCTCCCCTGGCGGCGCGCACCCTGCGCGGCGGCGCTTTCTACCGGAAAGCGGCGTGTCGCACCATAGTCTTGACATGCTGGCCCATCAGAAGGATTCGGGAGGGGGCTTGGCTGCATGGGGGAGCCGGCCTTTACTCCCCGTTCACCATGTGCGCCTAGCGTTTTCGTGGCGCCGGACACAGGGAGCCGGTTTAGAGCGCCGCCTTTGGAGCGGCTGGAGAGGATGCTGAGGACAGGGCGACCCAATCCGATCGTCGCAAGCGTGCTGCTGGCCTTCGTGCCCGTCATCGCGTTCGGCGGAGCCGTGCCCGGCCTTCTGGGCTTCGGCCTGCCCGCCGCGGTCGAGGCGCCGTCGGCCGGCGATCCGCTGGCGACCACGCCCCCGGTCAGCACCGAGACGACGACGTCCATCAAGGACAAGGTGGCGTTCGTTCCGGACCTGATGCTGCCGACTGGCGGCAGCACGGCGCGGCTGAAGGCAGGTCTCGACGCCATCTCCTCCGGCGACGCCGCCGAGGCGCTGCGCATCCGCGATTCCCTCGACGCCGATTCGATCGACCGCCGCATCCTGACCTGGGCGCTCGCCATGGGCGGTTCGCTGTCGGGCGACGCGACCGCCGGCGTGCTGGCGGCGATGCCCGACTGGCCGGGCGCCGCCACCCTGCACCGCAATGTCGAGCGCGCCGTCGCCCGCGAGAAGCGCAAGCCGGCCGAGATCGTCGCCGCCTTCGCCGACTCGCCGCCGCGCACCACGCAGGGCATCATGGCGCTGGCGCGCGCCGAACTCGACCTCGGCGACAAGGACGGCGCCCGCGCGCTCATCGTGCCGCTGTGGCGCACCGAGAAGCTCGAGGCCAAGGTCGAAAGCCGCATCCTGCAGGATTTCGGCGATGTGTTGACCAAGGAGGACCACCGGTTCCGCCTCGAGCGCATGCTCTATGCCGAGCGGGTCCAGTCGGCGCTCAGGCTCGCCGAGCGCGGCGGCGCACCGAACCTCGTCAAGGCCTGGAGCGCGGTGATCCGGGGCGACAAGGCGGCGCGCAAGCTGCTCGACGCCGTGCCCGAGGCCGAACGCGGCGCCGGCTACCTCTATGCCGAGGCCAAGCTGCTGCGCCGCAAGAAGAAGTTCGCGGAAGCCGCCGACGTGATGGCGAAGGCGCCGCGCGATCCCGTCGCGCTTGTCGATCCCGACGAATGGTGGGTGGACCGGCGCGTGCTGTCGCGCGAACTGCTCGACCGCGGCGATGTCGCCGCCGCCTACCGGCTGGCCGCCGAGCACTCGGCGCAGTCGCCCGTCAATATCGCCGATGCGGAGTTCCATGCAGGCTGGTACGCCCTGCGCGGCCTGTCGGATCCGGTGCTGGCATCGAAGCATTTCGCCCGCATCGCCGAGATCGCCGAAGGGCCGATCACCTCGGCGCGCGCCTATTACTGGCTGGGACGCGCGGCGGAGGCCGGCGCGCCGGGCGACGCCAAGGCCTACTACGAGAAGGCCGCCATCTTCTCCACCGCCTTCTACGGGCAGCTGGCCTCGGTGAAGCTCGGCCGCGCCGTGCAGTTCGCCGATCCGGTCCCGTCCGATGCCGAAGCCAAGGCCTTCGCCGCCCGCGACGCGGTGCGCGCGCTGAAGCGCATCGAGCGCGCCGGCGACGGCAAGCTGGCCGCCACGCTCTACCGCGAACTGGCGCTGCAGATCGAAAGCCCCGGCGAGCTGGCGCTGCTGGTGAACATGGCCGAGAGGCGCGGCGAGCACCAGCTCGCGCTGCGCGTCGGCAAGCTCGCCGCCGCGCGCGGCATCAATGTCGGCACGCTGTCGCACCCCGTCGGCGCCATCCCGGCATCCGCCGACATTTCCGGCGCCGGCAAGGCGCTCGCCTACGCGATCGCCCGGCAGGAGAGCGAGTTCAACGTCTCGGCCGTGTCGGGCGCCGGCGCCCTCGGCCTGCTGCAGCTGCTGCCCGGCACGGCGGAGGAGTTCGCCAGGAAGACCGGCCTGCCTTACTCCAAGGCGCGGCTCACCACTGACGCCGGCTACAATGCGACGCTCGGCGCCTCCTTCCTCAGCGAGCAGCTCAGCCGCTTCGCCGGCTCCTACGTGCTGACCTTCGCCGGCTACAATGCAGGGCCTCGCCGCGCCCAGGACTGGGTGAAGCGTTATGGCGACCCGCGCGGGCAGGATCTCGACACCGTCGTCGACTGGATCGAGCGCATCCCGTTCACCGAGACGCGCAGCTACGTGCAGCGCGTCATGGAGAACTACCAGGTCTACAAGACCCGGCTCTCGGGCACCTTCAACATCGCCGACGACCTCGTGAAGGGCCGGTGAAGGCCCGCCGCCGCGGGCGGCGCCTGCCGCCGTCGCGCGCGCGGCGCTTGATCAGGCCCGCCTCCTCCCGCTACAGAATGTCCAACCTGCCGGCCCGGTGCCGGACGCCGGAACCAATGCATGCCGTCGCCGCTCGCCAGAACTGACATCTTCTACACGTCCGAGGACGGCCTCAGGCTGCACGCGGCGATCTATGGCGAAGATCACCAGGGGCGCTGGCCGGTCATCTGCCTGCCCGGCCTGACCCGCAACGCCCGCGACTTCCACGAACTGGCGACGCATCTGGCGCAGGAGGCGCCTGTCCCGCGCCGCGTCATCGCCTTCGACTATCGCGGACGCGGCCTCTCGGAGCGCGATCGCAACTGGCGCAACTACGACGTCGTCGTCGAGGCGCGCGACATCCTGACCGGCCTCGTCGCCTGCGGCGTCGACCGCGCCGCCTTCGTCGGCACGTCGCGGGGCGGTCTCATCACCATGGCGCTCGGCGTCATGCGGCCGAGCGTCATCAAGGCCGCCGTGCTGAACGACATCGGCCCCGTCGTCTCGGCCGAGGGCCTTGCGCTGATCCGCACCGCGCTGGAGCGCGCGCCGCGGCCGCGCAGCTTCGAGGAGGCCGTCACCATCCAGCGGAGCGCCGCCGGCCAGAGTTTCGGCGCGCTGATGGACGCCGACTGGGAGCGCATGGTGCGCGCCTTCTACCGCGAGGAGAAGCGCGGCTACGCGCCCGACTTCGACCGCCGCCTGCTGAAGTCGCTGCGGGGTTTCAGCATCGGCGAGCCGTTGCCGGAGCTGTGGCCGCAGT
The DNA here is from genome assembly GCA_019635755.1 of Rhizobiaceae bacterium. Taxonomy (GTDB): domain Bacteria; phylum Pseudomonadota; class Alphaproteobacteria; order Rhizobiales; family Rhizobiaceae; genus OAS926. The sequence continues at coordinate 205,217 of JAHBYW010000001.1, forward strand.
TCATGGCGCTGTCAGGGGTGCCGGTGTTCACCATCCGGGGCGGCAATTCGCGCCTGCTCACGGCGGACACGCTGGAGGAGATGGCCAAGCGCCACCCGAACTTCCAGTCGGTGACGGTCGAGGGCCAGGGCCACGCGCCGCTGCTCGAGACCGGCGGCCTGCCGACGATGATCGCTGCCTTCATCGACCGCGCCGAGAAGCGCGCCTCCACGGCGGGCTGATCGCCGGCCGGCAGGTCTCGGCCCGCTGACCGTCGCCCGTGCGGTGGTGATTCTCGTCGCCCATGGAGCGTTGGCCGACGGGTCGTCGGCGGACGGATCGCTGCAGACACATCGTGACCGGTCGACGGTCGCGGGCTGATCGACGCCGGACCCGCCTCCACTCCGCGGCCCCGGATGACGCGACGCACGCCCCGGCCCGGGAAGCGGGCGCGGGACGTCAGCCGAATCATGCGGGCTAGTCGGCGCCCCCTCGCAATTGGCATTGCCGGAGGCGCTGCCCGCTTCCAGCGCGGGCCTGGCCGCGATTAGCCAAGAGCCGGCAGGGGCACGCCGGCGATGGGCGACCGGAGCAGCATCCGGTTCGGCCGCATCGCTGAATCACAGGCCACAAAAAGAAAACCCGGCGCCGAGGCGCCGGGTTTCCATTCCAAACGGCTTGGTCAGCCGATTAGTAGTCGCTCTGGAAGCGGATCAGGCCGCCCGTCGTGCCGGCACCCACGGTGTTGTAGGTGATTTCCGGACGGATGCGCAGGCGCGAGTTGGCGAACGGACGGATGTCCAGGCCGCCAGCGAAGGCCCACTCGCCAGTGTCGAACCACTGGGCGGTCAGGTCGACGTCGAGCATCGGCGAGAACACCACCTGCACGCCGCCGAGCACGGACCACTCGGTACGAGCGCCAGCCGGGTCGAGGATCGTGTACGAGCCGGGCGTGCCGTTCACACCTGAGTAGAACACGTGCAGCGAGCCGCTGACAGGCAGGTCAGCCGGAGCAACGCGGACGACGAACTTGCCGCCCCACGAACCGTCGCTCTCGTCGTAACCGAAGATCGCGCCAGCCGAGCCCCAGCCCTGAACGAAGTTCACACCACCTTCAACGTCCGGAGCCCAGTCGGTATCGTCCTGGTCTTCGATCGCGGCGATGATGGCCGAGAAGCCGTTGCCACCCGTGTAGGTGTACGACAGTTCCGCGGTGTTCTGGTAGCCGTAGGCGCCGTCGTTGATGTTGCTGGTGCCGTAGCCGAGGAAGCGCGAATACGGGGAGTCGCCCTTGCCGAGGCGGACGCCGGCCAGCTCGATGTACATGTGGTCGAGCGACACAGCCGTGCCGTAACCAACTGCCGGCGGCTGGCCGGTCCAGTTGAAGTACAGGGTGGCGTGGCCGGTCAGCGTGCCCCACTCGGTCTCCGACTTGGCGGTGAACGACGGAGCGAAGCGAGCGTACTTGTAGTAGCCCTCTTCGGTGGCCGGGATGCCAGCGACCGGATCGGCAGCAGTGCCGGGCCAGTAGCGGATTTCATAACGGTAGTAGCCGCTCAGGCGCAGGCAGGTTTCCGTCCCCGGGATATAGAAGTAGCCGGTGCCGTAGACGTCGCAAACGCGAACGTATTCGACCGGCTCGGGCTCCGGGATCACGACAACCGCGTCAGCGGCGCGCGCACCCGTCACTGCGACCAGGGCCGCAGCCGAGCCGAGAAGCAGGCTCTTGATGTTCATTTTCTGACCTCCAGTCAAAGTTGCTAAGCGGGTCTGGGTATTCTTGCTGAAGGACAGCGTTCCCTGCCCCATCCCCAATCATGAAAAAGCTGCGCGGACGCCCCTCTTTCATGGGCCGACATTACTCACGGGTCCGGCGGGTTCAACAAAGAACGACCGCCCGGTTGCCTCTCCCCGCCGCTATCCGCCATTCCTGTTGCACAAAAGCCACGAAATTGCCGGGTTGCGAAACGCTTCATTTACCATGGCGCTGCGGCAGGCCCTTGCGGGGCGCCGCCGAAGGCTCGAAACGGCCCAGAATCGCCCGACGGATCGCCCTCGGCGGGCCGTCCGAGGCCGCTCAACCCCCCTGCAGCATGGAATCAGTCAGGGAATCAAGGCGCAGCCGCCAGCCACCGCCCCTCCTCCCGCGCGCATCTGATTCCTGCCGACGTCACCCGAGTCGGGCGGGGCCGGACGGACGCCCCCTGTCGGCCGGCAGACCGGTGATCTGCCTCCGCTCGCGTCTAAGCGAGACGGCCGGAGACGTGCCTGGCGACGACTCGGCTGGCGGACCGGCCAAGCGAACCGCGTGAGACAAGGGAACTGGCGAAACGTCCGGGACGACGTTCGAACGTGGAGCCCAGCGGGCGACCGCCCGCCGGCCGGTCAGGCCGCCCCGTCGGAGCCGTGAGCGAAGCGAACTGGCGTGAGACAAGGGAACAGGCGGAACGCCCGGGACGACGTTCGTACGCGGAGCCCAGCGGGCGACCGCCCGCCGGCCGGTCAGGCCGCCCCGTCGGAGCCGTGAGCGAAGCGAACTGGCGTGAGACAGAAAAACTGGCGGAGAGGATGGGATTCGAACCCACGAGGCCCTTTTGAGGCCTACTCCCTTAGCAGGGGAGCGCCTTCGACCACTCGGCCACCTCTCCGGCGCGCGGGGTCAGGTAGCCGCAATGCCCGGCGATTGCAAGGAAGGATGGCGACGATGCGGCGCCCGGCCCTCTTGAAAGGCGGTATCGTCATCGGCCGCGCCCGCCCGCCAGGGCTCTGTCGCCTGCCTTCCCTTTGGGCATGCACGCGCCGCCGAAAACCGTTAACATCTTCATCGTGGCCGCACCCAGGCAGACGACAAGGGGCGGGGAAACGACAGGGGGATGAAGACATGGCTCTTATCGTACCGACCTCCGGCACCCTCGCCGTCAACGAGGCAGGCGACGGTCACAGGCTTTTCCTGGCACCGTCCGTGGTTCTGAATGTGACCGGCGTAGCCATAACGCTTCCGGGCGCCGGGCATTTCGTGGAGATCTGGGGATCGCTCATCGCGTCCTCCCGCGCTCTTTATTTCAGCACCCCGATCAACCAGCCAGGCCACGACGTGGTGATCGGCGCGGGCGCATTCATCAGGTCGGTCGGCAGCTCCATCCAGTTCAGCGGATCGGGCGGCACCATCACCAATGCCGGAGACGTGCTGAGCTATCAGGTGGTGGCGCTGGAAATGCAGTCCACGGGATCGACCGTCAGGGTGATCAACAGCGGCAAGCTGGTCGGCGCCAGCACCGCCATCTCCAACCTCGGCAACGACACCCGCATCATCATCAACACAGGCCTGATCGAAGGCAGCACCAACGCCTATTCCGGCCAGCCCGGGACCGACGCCATCACCAATCATGGTCGAATGGTCGGAGACATCCTGCTGGCCAACGGCCATGATTCGTACGACGGGGCGCTCGGGCGCCTGACCGGTTCGGTGCTCGGCGGCAATGGCAACGACGTGCTGACCGGCGGCATCGACAACGACTGGTTCGAAGGCGGCGCCGACAACGACACACTGACCGGAAATGGCGGCAACGACATGCTGTTCGGCCAGGGCGCCAACGACACGCTCTATGGCGGGGATGGCGGCGATTGGCTCGACGGCGACACCGGCAATGATTTCCTGTCCGGCGGCGCCGGCAACGACCTGATGTTCGGACAGGACGGCGTCGATACGCTCCTCGGCGGCGACGGGGTCGACAATCTGGACGGAGGCCTCGACGACGACATGCTGTCCGGCGGCGCCGGGGCTGACACGCTCTATGGCGGCAGCGGTTCCGACGTGCTGAACGGCGGCGCCGGCATCGACAGTCTTTACGGCGGGCCGGGTCGCGACTTCTTCGTCTTCAACGCCCTGGCCGTCGCCGCGAACCGCGACCTCATCCACGACTTCAACCGCATCGACGATACGATCCGCATCGAAAACGCGGTGTTCAAGAAGGTCGGCGCGCATGGCGTGCTGAAAGCCGCCGCGTTCAAGGTCGGCACCAAGGCCACCGACGCCACCGACCGCATCGTCTACAACAAGAAGACGGGCGCGCTGTTCTACGATCCCGACGGCGACGGTCCGCTGAAGGCGTTGCAGTTCGCCACGCTCATCAACAAGCCAACCATCAATCACCTCGACTTCCACGTCATCTGACGAGCCGTCGTTCGGGCGGGCGGCGCCCCTCGCGCCCGGTGTCGGTGCGCCGGGTTCAGATCACCACGAAGTCGAGATGGGTGATCGCAGGCTTGTTGGCGAGCGTCGCGAAGACGACCGCCTTGGCCGGGCCATCGCCGTCCCGGTCGAAGGAGAGCGCGCCATTCGCCTTGTTGTAGATGATGCGGTCGTCGCTGTCCTTCGGCTGGGTCGACAGCTTGAACGCGGACTTCTTCAGCGGGCCGGCGCCGCCGATGCCGCGGAACACCGCGTTCTCGAGGTGGATCGTGTCCTCGATCCGATTGAAGTCGAGGATGACGTCACGGTTCGCCGGGATCAGCGGCGCGTTGAAGATGAAGATGTCCTTGTTGGCCCCGCCGCCGACGCCGCCATAGAGCCGGTCGTTGCCCGGCCCGCCATTGATGATGTCGTTGCCGCCGCCACCGTGGATCGTGTCGCGGCCGGCGCCGCCGTGGAGCGTGTCGGCGGAGGCGTCGTCGAAGGCCATAATGCCCGGTAGGCCGACCATCGCCTGGTTTGGAATCGCCGCGTCGGTGTCGCCGTTCCACTGCACCATCACGACGATGGGGCTCGAGGCCGACGCCGGGCTGCCGCCATAGATGACGTCGTTGCCCGCATCGCCGAAGATCAGGTCTTCGCCATAGCCGCCGATCAAGGTGTCATTGCCGGCGCCGCCATAGACGCGGTCGTCCAGGCCATGCGCATTGATGTAGTCGTTCCCGCCGCCGCCATAGATCCAGTCGAGCCCGTAGAAGCCGATGAGATGGTCCGGTCCCGACCCCGGAAGAGACACATCGGCCTCGCGGCTGGTGTCGCCATAGATGAGGGAGACGGACATGCCGATGACGCTGGATTCGCCGCTAAACGGGCTTGTGATCGAGAAGATGTCGCTTCCAGGGCCTCCGACGAACAGCACAGGCGCGCCATAGCTGCTGTGCGTGTCGACAAGGGCATCGTTGCCCTCGCCCAGGTAGGCGACGATCGCGGCGGAAAACCGCTCGTTGCGAAAGCCGACGCCGAATCGGTAGGTGACAGGTCCTGAAGACATGCGGTGGCCTCCTGCGCGGGGAATTTGGTCACAGGTTAACAGCGCCAGGTCAGGCCGGCATCATCCGTTTGTATGAGGCTCGCCGCCCGTGCACCGATACAGCCGGCTCCGGCGCCGCTGCACGCGGCCCTCTCCGCGCAACCCCGTCCGCATCTAAAAGAGGCTAGTTGGCCCCGTCCACCACATGGAGGACGCGGGCAGATCGTTTAGCTGTTAATCTCCTGCGGTCTGAAGGATCGGTCAGGGGAGGAGTTCGCATGAACGGAATGGTCGTTGGGATGGCGCTTGCGTTCACGCTGGCGCTTCCGATGGGCGCGGCGGTGGCAGCGGATGCGATGGCGAAGGAAGAGACCGACGTCTACGACAGCCAGAGCGCCAACGGCAACGTCATCGCCACGCTACGGGAAGGAACCATGGTCGATCTCGGCGCCTGCGGCGGCACCTGGTGCGCAATCGTCGCCGGCCCCGGCAAGGGCGGCTTTGTGCGCGCCGTGGCCATGAACATGAACCCGGGGTCGATGTCGAAGCGCCAGAAGGCCGCGGCCTACCCACGGGAGGTAAAGGTCCTGTCTGACGTCGACATCTACGAGCAGCGCGGCGGCGGCGGCCGGGTCATCGGCATTCTGCGCCAGGGCACCACGACGCTGCTTCGCCAGTGCTCCTCGGACAATTGGTGCCCGGTCAGCGGCGGATGGGTGTGGGGAGATTTCCTGGCGCGCTGAGCGCGCCGGCTCGTCGCCGCTTCCGCGTGCGTCAGGCGACGCGCTGCACCGGAAGATTGGCTTCCTGCAGTTCGGCGCCCACCTTGTCGCGGAACTCGGCCGATTTGCCCATCGCGTCGTCGAAGATGCGGTAGGTGTTCCGGCCTGACGCCTTCGCCGCGTAGAGCGCGATGTCCGCCTTCGAGGCGAGCTCGCGCGCGGCCTTGCGCGCCGGCGCGACGACGACGCCGATGCTGACGCCGATCTGCGCCACCCGGCCGGCGAGCACGAACGGTTTCGACAGTTCAGCGATGATGCGGCTGGACAGAGTGCCGACGTCGTCGCTGCCGCTGACGCCGCGCTGGATGATGGCGAACTCGTCGCCGCCCAGCCGCGCCACCGTGTCCTCGTCGGCCACCAGCGGCGTCAGTCTCCGCCCGACCTCGCACAGCAGCTGGTCGCCGGCCTCGTGGCCCAGCGTGTCGTTGACCTGCTTGAAGCGGTCGAGGTCGAGCGCCAGCAGCGCCACCGCCGAGCCGTCCGTCGGCGGCTTGGCCAGCGCCTCCTCGAGCCGTCGGTTGAAATGGGCGCGGTTCGCCAGCCCCGTCAGCACGTCGTGATTGGCCCGATGCTCGGCCAGCGCCTTGCCCTCCTCTAGCGCCACCGTCGTGCGCCGCAGGCCGCGCAGCAGCGCCGCCAGCACCAGCCCGGCCACGGCGAGCGCGCCGGCCATCGCCGGCAGCGTCTCCGCCAGGATGAGCGCGCCCGGCCGGTCCGGCTGCCAGCCGACATATCCGACGACGGCGCCGGTGTTGTCGGTGATCGCGTGGCGGGCGACCGTGAGGTCGGCCGGCGCCGCGGTCGAGAAGGCCGGGGCGCCGATGAAATACTGGGTTGCCAGCACGGCGCCCAGCGCACTGTCCAGGAAGCGCACGCAGACCAGGAAGTGCTCGCTGCCCGGCACCTGCGCCAGCGCTTCGTCGCCGGATTCCGACATGATCGCGGTGACGCCGACATAGGCCAGCCGCCCGTCGATGACGGAAATGTCGGCGACGCCCGGCACCGTGTCGCTGTTGCCATTGTCATAGGCGGCGAGCGCGCCGGCCGCGTTCAGCCCGCGCAGCTCGTCGACCAGCGGCGCGATCGCGGCGCGGTCGCCTGCGAAGCGCTCGGCCGACATCTTGCCGCCGCCGTTCATCGCGTAGAGCGCGTCGCCCGTCGGGCCCAGCACGTAGATGCGGTCGAACCCTTCCCGGTCGTAGAGTTCGGTGGCCAGGTTCTCGTCGATCCACGCCAGGTCCTTCTCCTGCAGCGCCGTGACCGCCTCGTCCCAGTTCGAATGATAGTCCTGCCGCTCGGCCAGGGTCTTCGCCTGCTGGCCGATCACCTGCGCGACGAGGTGCGTCTCGCGCTGCAGAGCCCGTTCGTCGCTCTTCGAGGTCGCCCACAGGACGAAGCCGCCCACGGTGCCCACCGTGATCGCCATCGCCAGCACCACCGGCGCCACGACGCGCCAGGCGAAACGCCGGCCGCTGCCACTGTTCCTCGTGTCCATCGCAGCCCCCGCCGCCAGCAAAAACCCGCGATGACGCTACGTCCTGGCCCCTTATCGGCGGGTTATCGGCCACATCGGCAGACGGGCGCAATCGATTGGGCTGGTTAAGAAATCCTGAATATTCGCGGCGTCGCGCCGACGCGTGAGACGTGCGAATCAGCCATTATTGCAGTGCAGCGAAATTGGGCAGGCTGCCCTCGCGGGAGGCTTCGGCTGCGTATCTTGAGGGCGGCGATCCGGTTTGCACGCTTTCTGGTCGAAAAAGCGTGCCATTTTCGCAACAGCGATTCGGCGAAAACCCGCGGAGCAGCGGCGTTCCGGGCATTCCTGTTGAACGGCCGTCAAAAATCCGGGACACATTTGTCATGCGGTTCATTCGCCGTGTCTGCCGAGGGGACGTATTTCGGCATTGGCGATTTCGACCGGGCAGATCGAATTTTCGGACTGGAGAGATTTCATGACCTTCAAGAGCATCCTTCTCGGAGCCGCCGCGGCCCTGGTCGCCACGACCGGCGCGCGTGCCGCCGACGCCGTCGTCGTCATCCCGGAACCCGAGCCGGTCGAGTATGTCCGCGTCTGCGACACCTACGGCGCAGGCTATTTCTACATCCCGGGCACCGAGACCTGCCTGCGGCTCAGCGGCTACTACCGCTACGACATCTTCTACTGGCCGGGCTCCGCCGCCGACCCCGTCGCCGGCACCCCCGCGACCGAGGAAGGCTACTACAAGCACGCCCGCTTCGCGCCGTCGTTCACCGCCAAGTCGGAGACCGAGTGGGGCACGCTGACCGGCCACGCCACCGTGTTCATCAACTGGGACGGCCAGCCGCCGGCAGTCGGCTACGGCACCAGCGTCGACCTCGACCACATGTACATCGAGCTCGCCGGCATCCGTCTCGGCAAGGGCGACACGCCGTATGCGCGCTTCCTCGGCTACGGTGCGCCGGTCAACTGGTATGACGGCTACTACGGCTTCAACAACTCGGCCGAGCTGTCCTACACCTACTCCGGCTCGAACGGCTTCTCGTTCATCGTCGCGGCGGTCGAGGATCAGGACGACACCGACTGGGCGCCGAACGGCGAAGTCGGCTTCAACTACGCGCAGGGCTGGGGTTCGGCCGGCGCCATCTTCGGCTACGACGAGAACGGCGAGTCGTGGGGCGGCAAGTTCGTCGTCCGCATCACCCCGGCCGACCTGCCCGTCAGCGGCAGCCTGCACGTGTTCTACTCGGGCACGGGCGGCGCGGCCGGCGACTACACGATCCTCGATCCGGCCGGTGCCCGCACCGAATGGTCGATCCTGGCCGGCGCCAGCGTCGCGCTGGGCGAGCGGACCACGGTCAATGCCGGCTTCCAGTGGTTCGACACCAACGAGTACTACGCGTCGGCCAACGTGGCGTTCAACGTCGCCGGCGGCCTCTACGTGACGCCGGAAATCGCCTACACCTCGCCGGCTGGCGGCGACGTGATGGGTCTGGTTCGCTTCCAGCTCGACTACTAAGTCGACCTGACGATACCGATCGAAGAGCCCGGCGGCTTCCGCCGGGCTCTTTCCGTTTCCGGGGCTGCCCATCGGCGTCGAGTGGCCGTCCCGGCCGGCATCCCGGCCCCATCCCTGGCGCCATCTGCACCATAGGCGGGCAACGCGCCGGCATGGTATCCGACGGCCGAAGCCTGCCGCGAGAACCCGATGTCCGCCCTCTCCCCTGCCCGCCGCCGCGAGATCACGCTCGACAACTGGCGCGTCCACCCGAACTCTCCCTGGTCGTTCCAGAACGTCGCGGAATTCGTGCCCACCGCGCGCATCGCGGAGCCGCTGGGCGGCGAGCCCCCGGTCACCACGCCCGGACTGATCGCACGGCTTCAGGTCGCGGGCGACGGCGGCCGGGTCAGCCTCTCCGACCACCTCGCGGCCACGCACGCAGACGCCTTCGTGATGCTGCGCAACGGCGAGTTCCTCGACGAATGGCATGCGCCGCATGTCGAGCCCGCACGGCCGCACATCATCTTCTCGATCTCGAAATCGGTGACAGGGCTGCTGGCCGGCATCGCCGCCGGCGACGGCTCGCTCGATCCGGACCGGCCGGTGCTCGACTACGTGCCCGAGGCGGCAGGCTCGACCTACGCCACGGCGACCGTCCGCCATCTGCTCGACATGACGGTCGACCTCGACTTCGAGGAGAACTATCTCGACCAGGACGGCGCCTTCAACCGCTACCGGCGGGCCACGCTTTGGAATCCGCAGCGGCCCGGCGCGGCGCCTGAAAGCCTGCTCGAATTCCTCGTCACGCTGCGCGGCAAGGGTGCCGGCCACGGCAGGACGTTCTTCTACACCTCGCCCAATTCGGACATGCTGGGCATCGTTGTCGAGCGCGCCACCGGCCAGCGTCTCGCCGATTTCATGGCAACGCGCCTGTGGCGGCCGATGGGCGCGCGCGGGCCGGCCGAGATCACCGTCGACCGCGTCGGCTGGGCGCGTGCGGCCGGCGGCATGTCGGTGGCGCTGCGCGACCTCGCCCGCATGGGCGCGCTCGTCCTTGCCGACGGCCGTGCCCCCGACGGCACGCAGGTCGTGCCGTCCCGCTGGATCGCAGACATGCGCGACAATGGCGACCGCCAGGCATGGATCGACGGCAATTTCTACAACTCGACGCCGGACGGCCGCTACCGGTCCTGCTGGTACGAGGTGGGCGACGCGCGGCGCTCCTTCTATGCGGTCGGCATCCACGAGCAGTGGCTGTGGTGCGACCGCACGAGCGGGCTGGTCCTGGCCAAGTTCTCGTCGAGACCGGAGCCGAGCGACGAAGCCCGCTCGATCGCCGAGATCGCGACCCTGTCGGAAATCGCCCGCCAGATCTGAGCGGTCGGCGTCCGCCGCCGATTGTAAGCCGCCGCGTTTCTCCCTAGGTTGCGGCGCTCTCTCTCAGGCCGTCCCCAATGTCCGTCCGTCCGCCGCAGAACCCCGTCATCGCCGCCCTGCCGGTCACCGTCCCCTTCGTCGGGCCGGAGAACCAGGAGCGCACGCGCGGGCGGCCGTTCCGCGCCCGCATCGGCGCCAACGAAAGCTCCTTCGGGCCGTCGCCGTCTGTCGTCGCCGCGATGAACGCCGCCGCGCCCGAGATGTGGAAATATTGCGATCCGGACAATCACGACCTGAAGGCCGCGCTCGCCGCCTTCCTCCGCGTCGGCTATGACAACGTCGTCGTCGGCGAAGGCATCGACGGGCTGCTCAATCTGGTGGTGCGCATGTACGCGCGCGAGGGCACGCCGGTGGTCACCTCGCTCGGCGCCTATCCCACCTTCAACTTCCACGTCGCCAGCGTCGGCGCCCGGCTGGTCGCGGTCCCCTTCCGCGACGACCGCGAAAGCCTCGAGGGTCTGCTCGATGCGGTGAAGCGCGAGAACGCGCCGCTGGTCTATCTGTCCAATCCGGACAACCCGATGGGCACATGGTGGGAGGCGTCCGAGATCCAGCGCTTCATGGACGCGCTGCCGCCCACCACCATGCTGATCCTCGACGAGGCCTATGGCGAGACGGGGCCTGCCTCCGCGCTGCCGCCCATCGACGTGTCGCGGCTGAACCTCGTGCGCATGCGCACCTTCTCGAAGGCCTATGGCCTGGCCGGCATCCGCTGCGGTTATGCCTTCGGCGACGCCGAGGTGATCCGCGACGTCGAGAAGGTCCGCAACCACTACGGCGTGTCGCGGATGGCGCAGATCGCCGGCGTCGCCGCGCTGGCCGACCAGGCCTGGCTGACCAGCGTGCAGGGCAAGGTCGCGGCCGGCCGCGACCGCATCGCGGGCATCGCCCGCTCGAACGGACTGAAGCCGATCGCGTCGGCCACCAATTTCGTCACGATGGACTGCGGTGCCGACGGCGCGTTCGCGATGAAGGTGCTGCAGGGGCTGCTGTCCCGCGACGTGTTCGTGCGCAAGCCGATGGCGCCCGGACTCGACCGCTGCATTCGCGTCTCCGTCGGCCTCGATCACGAGCTGGACATCTTCGCCGAGGAACTGCCCGGGGCGCTCGCCGCCGCGCGCGGCAACTGACCCGCCGCGCCTGTTGGCAGGCGCCGCATTTTCCTCCCAAAACGTCCAATTGGGTGTAAGAGACGCCCTGTTGGGGTGGCTGCCGCGGGGATTCGCCGGCTTCGTCGCCATTTTGCTTGCAGCGGGGACTGGAATGAACCGGCGCGTCTCACTCGGCCAGCGGCTGCGCTACGGGTTCGACAAGAGCATGGGCGCGGGCCCGATCGCGCTGATCGGCTGGCTGGCGCTCATCTCGCTGGTCTCGATCGTCATCGCCGGCCTGTTCATCGCCCTCACCGGCGTCGCGCCGGAGGGCAGCGGCCCGATCGGCTTCATCGAAGGCATGTGGGAATCGCTCATGCGCTCGATGGACGCGGGCACCATGGGCGGCGACACCGGCTGGGGTTTCCGGCTGACATCGCTGGTCGTCACGCTCTCCGGCATCTTCATCTTCTCGACCTTGATCGGCATCCTCGGCGCCGGCGTGAACGCCAAGCTGGAGGAGCTGCGCAAGGGCCGCAGCCAGGTGCTGGAATCCGACCACACCATCATCCTCAACTGGTCGCCATCGATCTTCGACATCATCTCCGAACTCGTCATCGCCAATGCCAGCCGCAAGCGGCCGCGCATCGTCATCATGGCGAACAAGGACAAGGTCGAGATGGAGGACGAGATCGCCGCCAAGGTCGGCAGCACCGGCCGGACCCGCATCATCTGCCGCAGCGGCGACCCGACCGACCTCTACGACCTGTCGATCGTCAATCCGCAGGATTCGCGCTCGGTCATCGTCGTGTCGCCGGAGGGCGACGAGCCGGATTCGCAGGTCATCAAGACAATCCTGGCGCTGACCAACGATCCGCGCAGGCGCGAGGCGCCCTACCGCATCGCTGCCGAAATTCGCGACCCCGTCAACGCCGAGGTGGCGCGCGTCGTGGGCGGCAAGGAGGTCCAGCTCGTGATGGCGGACGACCTCATCTCGCGCATCGTCGTGCACTCCAGCCGGCAGTCGGGGCTGAGCGCCGTCTACTCGGAGCTGCTCGATTTCGACGGCTGCGAGATCTATGTCATCGACCAGCCGCAGCTGGCGGGCAAATCCTTCGGCGACGCCGTCCAGTCCTACGACACCTGCACGCTGATCGGGCTGTGCGACCGCAAGGGCCGCGTCTATCTCAACCTGCCCATGGACCTGATGATCCCGCGAGGCGTGAAGGCGATCATCATCGCCGAGGACGACGCCGCCATCCGCCTTGCGTCGACGGTTCCGCCCGTCGACGAGACGGCGATCCGCCCGCATCAGCCCATCCAGCCGCGCCCCGAGGGCATGATCATGCTGGGATGGAACCGCCGCGGCCCGATCATCGCGCGCGAGCTCGGCCGCTATGTCGCGCCGGGCTCCCTGCTGACCATCGCCGCCGACACGCCGGAGATCGAGCAGGAGCTCGCCAGCCTGCCGCCGACGCCAAACCTCACCGTCGAGTTTAAGCGCGTCGACACCGGCAACCGCGCGGCACTCGACGGGCTGAACGTCGCCGGCTACGACCACGTCCTGGTGCTCGGCTACAGCGACCACATGGCGCCGCAGCCGGCCGACACGCGCACGCTGGTCGCGCTGCTGCATCTGCGCAAGATCGCGGAGGCGGTTGGACAGCCGATCAACATCGTCAGCGAGATGACCGACGTGCGCAATCGCGAGCTGGCCGAGGTGACCAAGGCCGACGACTTCGTCGTCAGCAACAAGCTGGTCAGCCTGATGCTGGCGCAGGCTTCGGAAAACGAGAACCTGTCGGCCATCTTCGACGAGCTGCTCGACGAGCAGGGCTCGGAATTCTACCTGCGTCCCGTCGCGGACTATGTCGCCATCGACCGGCAGGTCAACTTCCAGACCGTCTCCGAAGCCGCGCGGCGCCGCGGCGAGGTCGCCGTCGGCTATCGCCGCCGCCGCGCGGGCGAGGCATCGCTGCGCGGCATGGGCGGCGTCGTCGTCAACCCCGACAAGAGCGTCCCGCTCTCCTTCGAATCCTCCGACCGGGTCGTCGTGCTGGCGCGCGACTGAGCCGCCACGACCCCGTCAGCGGTTCCGGCTGGTCCGCCGGCCAGAACCGGCGCACACTGCGCGGCTGCGATCGAGATTCCACGGGAAGCCCATGGCCGAACTCCACATCGTCCGAGTCACCGTCACCGGCAGGGTCCAGGGCGTCAACTTCCGCCGCTGGACGAAGCGCCATGCCGAGGCGCTGAACATTCGCGGCTGGGTGCGCAACGAGCCTGGAGGCTCCGTCGCCGCGCTGCTGGCCGGCCGCCGCGAGGACGTCGATGCGCTGGTCGCCAAGATGCACAAGGGGCCGGCGGCGGCGCGGGTAGCAACCGTCTCGGTCGAAGACGCACCCGACGAGCCCGCGCCCGTCGGCTTCGACGTCCTCGACTCGGACTGAGCATTATGCAGCAAGATGGATTCACCTCGCGTCGCACGCATGCCCCCGACTCGGTTGGATAAACCCCGGCCCCGATAACCGCTGCGTACCTTCCGGGATCACAGTCCAGCTAGCCCGCCATGGGGCTCGGAAAATACGCGTCGACCGGCCGGATCTCGTAGGCGCCCGGGCCGGGATTGGCCTCGGCCAGTTGCTCGGCGAAGGCCAGCGCCTCCTCCATGCTCGCACAGTCGACGACGTAGAAGCCGAGGAACTGCTCCTTGGTCTCCGCGAACGGCCCGTCGAGAACCACCGGCTTGCCCTTCGTCTTGCGCAGCGTCGCCGCCTGCGTGGTCGGCGCCAGCCGCGCGACGGGACCGAGCTGGCCCTTCTCGGCCATGCGGCCGTTGACGGCCGCGAGGTCTGCCATCACGCGGTCGTCCTTATCCTTCGACCAAGCGGTCGTCACCGCCTCCTCGTTGTAGCAGAGCACCGCATACATCATGCCGAACCTCCGTGGCGTATCGCGGCCCGTCTCCTCCCGGCCCGCGTCGCGCACCGCACATGCCACCGCGCGGCGCGGCGCGCAACGCGCTTGAATTAAATGAACGGCTGTTTTATTAAAGACACGAGGAGTATCCGATGGCGAGGACGACCGGTTCCGATGGCGAACGGACCGCGGCGGCGATCCGCGAGGCGGCGCTGTCGCTGATCGCCCGCCACGGCTACGAGGCCGTCTCCATGCGCGACCTTGCCGCCGAGGTCGGCGTGCAGGCGGCCGCGCTGTACCGCTACTTCCCGACCAAGGAAGAGCTGCTGTTCTCGCTGATGGACAGCCACATGCTGGCGCTCGCCGCCAGCTGGGAGGCGCGCCGCGATCCGGCCGCCCCGCCCGCGGTCCGCCTCGCCGCCTTCGTCGACAATCACATCCGCTTCCACGTCTCGCGTCGCCATTCGACGCATGTGTCGAACATGGAGCTGCGCAGCCTCTCCAAGGGTCGCCTCACCGCGATCCTGAAGCTTCGCAACGCTTACGAGAAGGAGCTGCGCGCCATCCTGCGCGACGGGGCCGAGGCCCGCGCCTTCACCATCGGCGACATCGGCCTGACCGCCATGGCGATCATCCAGATGATCACCGGCGTCATCGTCTGGTTCCGGCCGGACGAGCGCCTCAGCGTGGACGAGGTCGCCGCCACCTATCGCGACATGACGATGCGCCTTGTCGGCGCGGATCGGGAGAAGACCCTTGTACACCAACACGATGAACTTCGCTCTGGGTGAGGACATCGACGCGCTGCGCGATCTCGTGCGCCGCTTCGCCCAGGACCGCATCGCGCCGCAGGCGGCCGAGATCGACCGCTCCAACGAGTTCCCGATGGAGCTGTGGACGGAGCTTGGCGCGCTCGGTCTTCTGGGCGTCACGGCCAGTCCGGATTTCGGCGGCTCGGGCATGACCTACCTCGCCCATGTCGTGGCGATGGAGGAGATTTCGCGCGCCTCGGCGTCGGTCGGCCTGTCGTACGGCGCGCATTCCAACCTCTGCATCAATCAGCTGAACCGCTGGGGCACGCCCGAACAGAAGGCGAAATACCTGCCGGACCTGTGCGCCGGCACCAAGGTCGGGTCGCTCGCAATGTCGGAGACCGGTTCCGGCTCCGACGTTGTTTCGATGAAGCTGCGCGCCGAGAAGCGCAACGACCGCTACGTGCTGAACGGCTCCAAGATGTGGATTACCAACGGGCCCGACGCCTCGACGCTGCTCGTCTACGCCAAGACCGAGCCGACCATGGGCTCGCGCGGCATCACCGCCTTCATCATCGAGCGCGGCATGAAGGGTTTCTCCGTCGCGCAGAAGCTGGACAAGCTCGGCATGCGCGGCTCCAACACAGGCGAGCTCGTCTTCCAGGACGTCGACGTGCCGTTCGAGAACGTCGTCCACCAGCAGAGCCGTGGCGTCGAGGTGCTGATGTCGGGCCTCGACTATGAGCGCGTCGTGCTGGCCGGCGGGCCGCTCGGCATCATGGCCGCCTGCCTCGATGTCGCCGTGCCCTATGTGCGCGAGCGGCGCCAGTTCGGCCAGGCGATCGGCGATTTCCAGCTCGTGCAGGGCAAGCTCGCCGACATGTACGCGGTGATGAACGCCTGCCGTGCCTATGTCTACTCCGTCGCCGCCGCCTGCGACCGCGGCGAGACGACCCGAAAGGACGCCGCCGGCTGTATCCTCTACGCGTCGGAGAACGCGACGCGCATGGCGCTCGATGCGATCCAGCTGCTCGGCGGCAACGGCTACATCAACGATTACCCGACCGGTCGCCTCCTGCGCGACGCCAAGCTCTACGAGATCGGCGCCGGCACCAGCGAGATCCGCCGCTGGCTCATCGGCCGCGAGATCATGGCGGAGGAGGCCTAGTGGGCTCGACTTCCGACCTTGGTCGTTCCCGTCGCAACCCGCTTGGCGGCCACGTCTGCAAGCGTGTCCGAAATCCACTGATTGATCGACTTGCCGTCGCTCGACGCGGCCTGTGTAAGGAGCGCGTGTATCTCAGGCGTGGTTCGCAAAGCGAGCTTGCCGGAGTACGGCTTCTGGGGCTCCACACCGCGCTCCTTACAGAAGGCGAGATAGTCGTCGACGCTGTCGTGAAACGCCTTGACCAGATCGTCGGCCGTTTCGGCCTCGAACGTCACGATATCCCTGAGACCGAGAATGCGCCCGTAGAAGACGCGGTCCTCGTCATCGAACTCGATCGATCCGGCATATCCTTTGTATAGCTTCACGGTGTGTTCCCGGTGTTGATCAGAAAATCCCTGACAGCTCGTACCATCCATCGCTTCGCATCCGGCGATGGATGCGGGCGATGGAGGAAAAGAGTCTGCCCGGCAAGCGTAAAGCGCACCCTCGATCCGCTCCCCTCAGACAACTCGGCGCCAAGGGCAACCAGCAGCGATTCGATCTCCCGAAACTTGAGCGACCCGCTGACCGGGTCCGCAAAAACCGCCTTGAGCGTTGAATGATGCTTGGCGCGCACTACCGCCTTCTGCAAATGGGCACGGATGGTTGCCGGCTCATTCGTGGACCGCACGTCCTGCGCTGGTGCCAGTCGAACCTGATATCAAAATACGATATCAATCCCGGAGTGTCAACGACGCGATGCCGGCGTGGGACCGTAAACCCGAGATGTCGGGCGGCGGCCTCACACCAGCTCCACGCCCCTCGCCTTCGCCCAGCGCTCCAGCACCTTTCGCTCGTCCGGGTGGGCGGGGCGATTGGCGAAGCCGCGCACCTGCACGGCCCGATGCTGGCGGTCGAGTTCGATGGTCAGCAGACGGTCGACCTTGCCGGGCTGGCGACGGCGCAGCGACCAGATCGAGGCGCTGCCGGCGAGGCACTTCGCGGCGTAGGTCGAGACGCAATGGTGCATCGCCCGGCTCTCGGCAACGAGGTCCGCCGCACCGTGCAACTGCGTCACGACATAGTCCTCGCGCCGCGCCTTCGCCTCCTTGTCGGACGGCTGCCAGCTCCAGTCGCTCAGCTGCGAGCCGGCCCAGCGCGCGTCCGCCGCAGCCTGGTCGTCGGCGCGCGCCTGCATCCGGCGGCGCATCAGCTCGATGCGCGCCACCATCATCACGTCGCGGTGCCACTCATGCGTCTGCCGGCGCAGCGACCCGAGCGTCCTGCCCTTCAGCGAGAAGCGGCGATTGCCGCCGCGCGCCGCGGCGAGATAGTCGCAAAGGTCGTCGATCTCCTCGGTGGTCGTCGGGTTGGCGCAGAAGAACTGCGCGACCTCGCGCCAGAAGCCCAGTTCGCGGCGCGGGGTGCGCGCGATCTTCGACCGCGCAATGCGCAGCGCGTTCCCTGCATCCGTGGTGTAGCTGCGCGCGATCGCGTGCCACAGCGCCTCGTCGAAGCCGAGATCGCCCGGCGGGTTGAGGAACTGGTGCGCCTCCCTGCGCGACAGCATCTGGCCCGCCTCGCCCTTGACCAGCGAGTCGCCACGGGCGGCAGCGATGTACCAGCGCTTGCGCAGCGCGATCTCGTCGCGGTCGAGCCCGTCTGCCGACAGCCAGATCTTCTCCAGCGTCGTGCTGACCGGGTAGCGCGCATAGAGGTGCCGCGCCGCCGCCAGCCTCAGCTTGCCCGCGTCGCGCGTCTTCAGCTTCGGCCGCCAGTCGAACACGTCGCGCACGGCGAGGTGCCCAAAACCCTGCCGGGCCTCGTTCAGCGCAGTCTCGAAATCGGGAGCGGGACGCGCGGCCGCGAAGACGCGGCGGAGCGTCGCGTCATAGGCTGCGTTGCGCTGGCGCTCGGCTTCGTGCCGGCGCTGGATGGTGGAGCGGGCCATGGTTCGACCTCGGGATCATTGGGATCGCCGCGCGCAATTCGAGCGTCGGCACGGAACGTGTCGGTCTCGAATGCTGCTTCACGGCTTTCTCCTCAGGGTCGAACGGGCCGGCGCTATAGCGGGGGATTTCGGGCGGAAGTGCGGCGGCGCGCCCGGAAACACCACCTGAGTTCTACAATTGGCACATGGCGCGCGCGTTGCCATTTTCGGCTTCATATGCCATTCTTTATCGATTTTGGCAGGACAGGTCCCATGGCCCGAAACAAGGGTTTCGCTGAAGAGTCCGCACCTTTCTCGCACGACGAGGCTCTGCGCTCGGTCCCCCATGCGCGGCTGAAGATCGACAGCGCCGGCCGCATCGTCATCCCGGCGGAAATGCGCAACGCCATGCTGGTGAAGGCGGGCGACACGGTCACGGCAGAGGTGGTCGACGGCGAGTTCCGCATCGTCTCCCCCGAGGTCGCGCTGAAGCGCGTCCAGGCGTTCGCCCGCGAATGGAAAGCGAAGAACCCTGGCGTGAGCGTCGTCGACGAACTGATCGCCGAGCGCCGCGAGGAGGCCAGGCGTGAACTCGATGAAGCGAACGACTGGCGCAAGGCGCACGGACTGCCCCCACTCGAATGACCTATGCGATCGACACCTCCGTCATCATGGCGATCCTGCTGGACGAGCCGGGACGGGACGTGGCCGCGCGGCGGGTGTCCGGCGCCGTCCTGAACAGCGTGAACCTGGCCGAGATCATCACCAAGTGCATCGAAATGGCCGTGCCGCCGGAAGTCGCGAAGGCCTACATCCGTGATAGCAACATCGAGGTCGCTCCGTTCGACGCCGAACTCGCCGTTGCAGCGGGCGATCTGTTCAAGGTCGCGAAGAAGGGCGTGCTTTCGCTGGGCGACCGGGCCTGCATCGCAACCGCGATCAGGCTGAACGCCACGGCGCTGACCGCCGACCGCGTCTGGTCCACGCTCGACCTGCCCTGCCCCGTCGAACTCATCCGCTGAGAGCCGCCGCCATGCCCGTCATCCAGTCGCAGATCGCCACAGCCTCCGACGCCTTCCGTGCCAATGCCGAGCGCATGCGCGGCCTCGTCGCCGACATCCGCGACAGGGCTGCGACCGTCGAGAAGGGTGGATCGGACGACGCCCGCCAGCGCCACGTGTCGCGCGGCAAGCTTTTGCCGCGCGAACGACTGGCGCAGCTGCTCGACCCGGGTTCGCCGTTCCTTGAGATCGGCCAGTTCGCCGCGCACGGCATGTATGACGACACAATAGCCTCGGCCGGCATGATCGCGGGCGTCGGCCGCGTCGAGGGCAAGGAGGTCGTGATCGTCGTCAACGACGCGACGGTGAAGGGGGGCACCTACTATCCGCTCACCGTGAAGAAGCACCTGCGCGCGCAGGAGATCGCGCTGCAGAACAATCTGCCCTGCGTCTATCTGGTCGATTCCGGCGGCGCCAATTTGCCCAACCAGGACGAGGTGTTTCCCGACCGCGAGCATTTCGGCCGCATCTTCTACAACCAGGCCAACATGTCCGCCGCCGGCATTCCGCAGATCGCCTGCGTGATGGGTTCCTGCACCGCCGGCGGCGCCTATGTGCCGGCGATGGCGGACGAATCCATCATGGTGCGCAACCAGGCGACCATCTTCCTCGGCGGCCCGCCGCTGGTGAAGGCGGCCACCGGCGAGGACGTCAGCGCCGAAGACCTCGGCGGTGCCGACGTTCACACGCGCCAGTCCGGCGTCGCCGACCATTACGCGATGGATGATGCGCATGCGCTGGCGATCACCCGGCGCATCGTCAAAAACCTGAATCGGAAGAAGACGATAGGCCTCGATCTCCAGAAACCGATTCCGCCGCTTTATGCGCCGGATGAGATCTACGGCATCGTGCCCGCCGATCTCCGCCAGCCCTACGACGTGCGCGAGGTCATCGCGCGCATCGTCGACGGCTCGGAACTGGACGAGTTCAAGGCGAACTACGGCACCACGCTCGTCACCGGCTTTGCGCATCTTGCCGGCATGCCGGTCGGCATCCTCGCCAACAACGGCGTGCTGTTTTCGGAGTCGGCGCAGAAGGGCGCGCACTTCATCGAGCTCTGCTGCCAGCGCAAGATCCCGCTCCTCTTCCTGCAGAACATCACCGGCTTCATGGTCGGCCGCAAATACGAGGCCGGCGGCATCGCCAAGGACGGCGCCAAGCTGGTCACCGCCGTCGCCACCGCCCAGGTGCCGAAGGTCACGATGATCGTCGGTGGCTCGTTCGGCGCCGGCAACTACGGCATGTGCGGCCGCGCCTATTCGCCCCGCTTCCTGTGGATGTGGCCGAACGCGCGCATCTCCGTCATGGGCGGCGAGCAGGCGGCGACCGTGCTCGCCATGGTCAAGCGCGAGGGCATCGAGCGCAAGGGCGGCGCATGGTCGGCCGAGGAGGAGGCCGAGTTCCGCCGGCCCATCCTCGACCAGTACGAGCGCGAGGGCCACCCGCTCTATTCGTCCGCCCGCCTGTGGGACGACGGCATCATCGACCCGGCGAAGTCGCGCGAAGTGCTGGCGCTGTCGCTGTCCGCCGCGCTCAACCAGCCGATCCCAGACACGAAGTTCGGCGTGTTCCGGATGTAGCCAATATCTGAAGTTTGAATTCGCCTCGGACCGCGATTTGAGCGCCTATCTTGGTCCAGCCCTATATCCGAAGATCGCTGCGACCCAGCGGAATTATGGTATCCGTTGCCGTCCTAACTGCTACCGCCTCATGTTCGATTTGCTCAAAGAAGCTGTTTGCATGATCGCGGGCATTTGAAAGTTCTTTGGTTAGATTCACGAGCGCTTCTACTATCCTCGGAGGCAACGTGAATCGCGCGACCGCTATTGATTCATCAAGGCTCCGACGCGACTGCCAATACTGCCTCCGAATTTCGTCCGGGTCCTCTCCAGTCGCTTTCCGTTGAAGGAGTTCCTCCTCCTCCCAAATTCCGTGAATACGATAAAGCGCACCCATCGCAGATAGGAGTTCTGTATATGCCTTCAGCCGATGCTCCCAGTGTCTCTCTCGTTTGTACCTGTTCAAAGCCCAGCGAACGGCAAGCCACGCTACCAGCATTGCGCCGCAAGCCTGGAGTAACAATTTTGCAGCCTCGAAGGTCACTTGGTTGATGTCCCAGGACATACTCCACCTCCAACAATCTTGTCGCAATAGACCTGATATCCGACCATCTTCGAAAATTTATCGAAGGACAATTGGCCATTTCTCGGCTTCCGACGGCTATTCTGTTAAGAGACGTAGGGAGCCGCTCCCGTGATCCCGTGGGAAACGCTCGACACCGCCACCATTCCGGGCGGCCGCGAGCCTCTCAGGCTCAAGCGGCGCGGCGCCGAGTTCTCGATCATGCTGGGCGCGAACGAGCTGATGAACACGCGGCTGAGCGGCTCGGAAGAGGCCCTCGCGCGCCTCACCATCGAGCGCCTGGATGCGCCGGCGCCGCGCGTGCTGATCGGCGGCCTCGGCCTCGGCTTCACGCTGCGCGCCGCCCTGCCCCTGCTCGCGCCGGCGGCACGCATAACAGTCGCCGAGCTGGTGCCGGCGGTGGTGGACTGGGCGCGCGGGCCTCTCGCGGCCGTGCATGGCGACAGCCTCGACGATGCGCGCGTGGAGATCAGGGTGGCGGACGTCGGGTTGGCGATCCGCTCCGCGCGCTGGGACGCGATCCTGCTCGACGTGGACAACGGCCCGGACGGCCTCAGCCGCGCCGGCAACGACGCGCTCTACAGCGCCGCCGGCCTCGCCGCCACGCATGCGGCGCTCAACCCCGGCGGCCTTGTCTCGGTCTGGTCGTCCGGCCCCGACCAGGGCTTTTCGCGCCGGCTGCGGAATGCAGGCTTTGCGGTGGAGGAGCTTTCCGTGCGCGCCGGCAGGGCGAAACGCGGCGCCCGGCATGTCATCTGGATCGGCCGCAAGACGAAGGAGGACGCCCGGTGAAGCAACCCGACACGACGAAGAAGCACCGCATCTTTTCGATCAGCTTCGCCAGCGTCTATCCGCACTACGTCACCAAGGCCGAGAAGAAGGGGCGCACGAAGGCGGAGGTCGACGAGATCATCCGCTGGCTGACCGGCTATAGCGACGCCCAGCTCGCCGCGATCCTGAAGGACGGCACCGACTTCGAGACCTTCTACACCAGGGCGCCGAAGCTCAACCCGGCGCGCGCGCAGATCACCGGCATGATCTGTGGCGTCAGGATCGAACAGATCGAGGATCCGCTGATGAAGGAACTGCGCTACCTCGACAAGCTCATCGACGAACTGGCCAAGGGCCGGCCGATGGAGAAGATTTTGCGCAAGGGCTGAGCCACAGCGCCTCATCGCGAACCGGCGAGACGGCCGCGCTCACCATGAGGGGTCGCGCACGTCCTCGCCCCCGCAGGTTGCGGGCGGGTTCGGCCCGCGTCCCTGGTACGGCGCGACATAGGCCAGCGCAAAGGCCTGCCCGACCGCACGCGCGATCGAGGCGACAGCAGCCCCGATCGCGGCCCGTCTGGGCGCAGACTCCATCGCCCGCCTCCGCTCTTCTCCGTGATGGTCGGCGATCGGTCCCGTGGCGGTGATGTCGGCCATGGCGTCCTCCTGAACGCCGCCACGATCACCCGCGGTGCCGGCGAAGTCCTTGGCGCAAACCTGAAGAGTCCTCCTGCAAGCCTGAACGTCGCTTTCGGCGGCGAGCTGAGCTAGTCTCCGGGCTCGACCCGGAAGCGCCTCGATGGACCTGCAGTTCGGACACTACCGGCTGAAGCGTGCGGAGCGCGTGCTGCTCGGCCCCGACGGGCCGGTGGAGCTTTCGGCACGCGCCTTCGACATTCTGGACGCGCTGCTCGGCAGGCCGGATCAGGTGGTCGACAAGTCCGCGCTCTTCGATGCCGTCTGGCCGGGCCTCGTCGTCGAGGAGAACACGCTGCAGGTCCACGTCTCGGCGCTGCGCAAGGCGCTCCCGCCCGACATGATCCGGACGGTGCACGGCCGGGGCTACAAATATGCCGGCCCGAAACCCTCGATCGCCCCTGCGGAGGCCGCGGAGACGGCCGCGCCCTCCAGGCCGTCGATTGCCATCCTGCCGTTCGAGAACATGAGCGGCGATCCCGAGCAGGATTATTTCAGCGACGGCATCACCGAGGACATCATCGCCCGGCTGGGCCGGTTCCGCGAGTTCCTGGTCATCGCGCGCAACTCCTCGTTCCAGCTCCGCGGCAAGGCGAACGACGTCGCCGAGGTGGCCAAGCGGCTCGGCGTCCAGTTCGTCGTCGAGGGCAGCGTGCGCAAGATCGGCAACCGCGTCAGGGTCGCCGTGCAACTGACCGACGCCGTGTCGATGGCGCATCTCTGGGGCGAGCATTACGACCGCCAGCTCGACGACATTTTTGCCATCCAGGACGAGATCACGCAGGTGATCGCGGCCCGTCTCGCGCGCCAGGCCAGAACCGCCTCGCGCGGCCGGGCGCGGCCGACCGGCAACATGTCGGCCTATGATTTCTACCTGCGGGCGCTGCAGCTGGCGGCCGTCTACGATCCGACGGTCGGGGCCGAACCCTTGCTGCTGAAGGCGCTCGAACTCGATCCCGACTTTGCCGGCGCGCGCGCAATGCTGGGTTTCGTCGAGACGATCAAATATTACTGGTCCTATGACCCCGGACATCTGGACATCGGGCTCGGCATCGCGAACGAGGCGCTGAGGCTCGATCCCGACGAAGCCTACGGGCACCTCGCCACCGGCTTTGCCCTGATGTTCATGCGTCGGTTCCGCGAGGCCGAAACCAGCCTCGACCGTGCCGTCGGTCTGAACCCGAACGACCCCTTCATCTTGAGCATCCGCGCGCTGCTGCTGAACTATGTCGGCAGATACGACGCAGCCCTTGCCGAACTCGCCGAGGCGCAGCGGCGCGACCCCTTCGCCGTCGGCTGGTTCGACGATTTCCTCGGCATCACGCTCACCAATGCCGGACGCTATCGCGATGCGCTGGCAAGCTTCGCGCGCATGGCGACGCTGCCCACCTGGTCGCGCGTCTATGTCACCATCTGCCATGCGGAGCTCGGCGAAACCGACGCGGCCGCGGCCGCCTGGGCCAGGGTCAGGGCGTCCTATCCGCAGTGGCCCGACATCACCCTCGACGGCATCTTGAAAGAGGAGATCATCCAGGAAGACCCGGCCATCTTCGACCGCTACCGCCCGGTGCTGGAACGGGTGGAGAGGTCGGCGGTTCGTGAGGCTACTTTTTCCGCTTCTCCGATAGCATCGCGGTCAGATCAATAAGCATAGCGACTAAGCAACCTTCACTTCTGCGGCTGCGGTCTAAACTTTTATGTATAACAACAAGCATCAAAATATCAGTTGGAGACGACAAGCTTGAGACGTGGCGTCTCCAGATACGCGCGCCGGACGTCATCTTGAGATATGCACAGCAAGTTCGCCAGGTCTTCGACGGAGTAGCCAAGACGCACAATATGATGCTGAATTATCGCTCGCATACGCGTTGGCTGCTCAACAGGTAGCTGAAACGGCTCTCCCTCTTTGAAGGATTTATTGTAGTTGATGTTCAGAATCTTGTAGTAGTGGTCGGTTATCAAACGTAGATCGTGTGCGCGTTTTATTAGCGCCTTGATTGACACGTGCCAATAACTTTTCACCCGCCCCAACGCGCTGAGTTTTACATCTTTCAGATAGGGGCGAATATCACTCGCCGGCATAAGGAACGCGGCAGCGAAGCGGTGCGCCTCTTGCTCCATTTTCTGATCCTCTGCCGGCATCGTGTGCATCACCATGTGCCCCAACTCGTGCGCCAGCGAGAACCGAAACCGGTCGCCGGGAACGTCTCGGTTCATAAAGAACAGGGGCGGCAGTCCGACCGACCTGAAACTGATACCGTCGAGCAGGTCCGTCCCGAACCGGGCAAGGATCACGATCCCCCCCGCTTCCTCAATTATCTCTACCACGTTGGCGATCGGCCCCCGAGGCAGCATCCAGTGAGATCGAAGCCGCTCCGCGATTTTCTCTGGCGTCAGACCGGACTCATCCAGGTCAATCTGCGGAATCGGCTTCAATGCGGCGCTATCGTACGATCGCAACAGTTTGGCGACATGCTGCCGCCGAATGTTGATGATTGCCCCAATGTGGGCGAGTGGTTTTGCGCCCAGCTTTTGCCTCTTGCGGTAATGGAAGGGCGGGAACCCTACCTGCTTTTCCACTTGAAAGAAGAAGGCACGGGGAAACCGCAGCTTCTCCGCCAACTTGTCGATCACGTCGTCCGACGGTGCTTGAATAAGACCATTTTCGATTTTCGAAATGAGCGCCTGCGTGAAGCCTGTAGCTTCAGCCAGGTCGGCTTGTGTGAATTCGCGCGCATCACGTGCGAGTTTGAGCATGTCGGCATTGAACCGCTCGCCAGTCACCTTCGACCTCCGGTGCGCCGGCGGAAATCAGTTCGTGCGGTGCCAGGAAAGCGAACCGGCGTTATGTCCGCCCACGATGCCGCACCATCGGCGATGTTGATCTGCGACGCCCAGATCATTGATCTGCCAAGCGGGCGCGAAACCACTATACGATCAATGCTCAAGCCTGCAGCGTCTGGCTGATAGCCCGAGGTCAACCGCGTCGCGGCGGAAGGGATTCCCGGGATTTCGAGTTGGTCGTCAAAGTCCTGTTGCTGTTCTGTTTGGACGTTGCGATGGCGCCCGTTCCCGTCAACTTTCTTGAAGCGCCAGACCAATTCGTCGCGATGGTTCAACAGCGCAAGTCTGTTGAGCCGAAGCACCTTGCAACCTTGTTGCCCATCCAGCCGAGAGATGACCTCAGTTAGCATGTGAGAACGAATGCAATTCGCGGTTGTGGTGTCATCATGCTCCGCAGTGAATGCGGGATCATAGCTGTGATATTTGGCGAACGCTGTGTGCCATGCTTCATAAAGGATAGGCAGTAGCGGGGAGGCCAGCTCCATGCAGCGGGATTGGTCTGCCGTGTGGTCATCGTCGTCCATATGGACCTCCGATTCAGGAAGCCCGAATCCTATCACGGAGGGCGACAAAATCAACGAAAAATATAACTGGAATTATAACCACACGGCTTTTGTCTTTGTTCCCAATGATTTGCCGCTCCCGGCGCCGCTTCTGTTTTGCTAGATGCTTCCCTCCAACCGTCGCAGACATCTTCTTGGCGGCAACGTTCTTGAGGTACTGCAGATCACGAGGGCTGGGGAAGCGACCAACGCACCTGTCGGATTCAAACTGTGGGACTCCCACTCCTCCCCGCCCCTGCTAGTCTCCCGCCGTGGGCCGCATCGTCCTCATCGCCACCGCCATTGTTGCGCTGTTCGCCGCCGAGGCGTCCGCGCAATCGCGGCGCGTCGCGCTGGTGCTGGGCAACGCCGCCTATGAATCGACCGCGCCGCTCGCCAATCCGGTCAACGACGCGGCCGATCTCGCGGCAAAACTGCGCGCCGTCGGCTTCGAGGTGATCGAGGGCAAAAACCTCGGCAAGCGCGAACTGGAGCGCGCGGTCGGCGAATTCGCCGACGCGCTCACCGGCGCGTCCGTCGGCATGCTGTTCTATGCCGGCCACGGCATCCAGGTCGACGGCCGCAACTACATCGTGCCGACCGACGCGAGGCTCGACGCGGCGGTGAAGCTGCAGCTCGAAGCCGTGCCGATCGACGAGATCCTCGACATCATGGAGCAGCAGGCGACCACCAGCCTCGTCTTCCTCGACGCCTGCCGCAACAATCCGTTCGCGCGCGGCAACGGGCTCGCCACCGACCGCTCGGCGAAAGCGCTGGGCGGGCTGGCGCAGTTCGATGCCAGCCGCGGCTCCTTCATCGCCTTCTCCACCTCGCCCGGCGCCGTCGCGCTCGACGGTTCGGGCCGCAATTCGCCCTTCGCCGCCGCGCTCCTCTCGCACATCGCCACGCCCGGGCAGTCGATCAACGATCTGATGATCGCGGTGCGCCGCGACGTGATCGCCGCCACCAGCGGCCAGCAGCGGCCGTGGGAGCAGGGCTCGCTCCTGGAGCGCTTCGCCTTCGTGCCGGACGGTTCCGCGCCGCCCGCCGCCGCGCCCGCGCCCGCCCCGGAAACGCAGGTCGCCGCGCTGGAGCGCTCAGTCGGCGACAGCACCTCCATCGAGGCGCTGGTGCGGGACGACTACCTCGCGCCCAACCCCGCCGCGCTCGCCGAAACGGTGCAGCGCCTCTACGCCTCGCCCGCGACGATCTTCGGCACGCCGTACGAGACGCCCGCGATCGTCGCCATGAAGACGACTTTCTTCGCGCAGTTCGCGTCGTGGACGCTGGCGCTGGAGCCCGGCACGCTCACCGTCACCCCGCGCGGCGAGGGCCGCGCCGACATCGTCTTCGACATGCGCTACCAATATGTTGCGCGCGCCGCCGGCGTTCCGACCGCCGAAGGCCGGGCGCGCGTCTATCTCGGGCTCATGGCCGACGCCGGCCGCTGGCGCATCGCGTCCGAAGCCTCCGAAGTGCTGCCGTAGGAAAAGCCTCGGACTTCGTCGCCGCCACGCTCTTTCCTCCCCCGTTCACGGGGAGGTGCCGAGCGAAGGCGAGGCGGAGGGGGCGAGCGACCGGCCTCGCCATCCGGCCAGCCGTTTCCCACACCTGTGCCCTTGCGGGATGCGCCGGCGCGTCCCACCTCTTCGCGGCCAGCCATTGGCAGATCCGGGGACCTCCATGCCGATCACGCTCTACGACATCTCCATCCCGCCCTTCCTGCGCGGCTTCGCCAACATGGGCGCGCATCTCGACAAGGCGCGCGCCTTCGCCGATGCCAACGGCATCGCCCATGCCGACCTGATCGGCGCGCGGCTGATCGCCGACATGCACCCGCTCTCCGCGCAGGTGCAGCGCGCCTCGGACACGGCGAAGTTCGTGCCCGGCCGCGTCGCCGGCATCCAGCCGCCCGCCATGCCCGACACCGAGACGACCTTCGACGAGTTGAAGGCGCGCATCTCCGCCACGGTCGACTTCCTCAAGTCGGTGCCGCGCGAGGCTTTTGACGGTAAGGAAGCCGCGCCCGTCACGCTGAAACTCGGCGGCCAGGCGGTCGACTTCACCGCGCAGACCTACATCCAGACGTTCGCGCTGCCGAACTTCTACTTCCACGCGACGACGCTCTACGCGATCCTGCGCCACAAGGGCGTGCCGATCGGCAAGGTCGACTTCATCGCCGGCGGCGGGCGCTGATCCCCGTTGCGGGACCGGTAGCCACCTGCAGAACCGACGCCCCTGACCCCTCCCAGCAGGGGCAGGGGAAATAGGCGCGCGACTGCTTACCTCCCCCTTGCGGGGAGGTTGGCGGGCGCAGCCCGCCGGTGGGGGTGCGTCGCCGCTTTCCAGACAAGTTCCCACGTTGCCGGCGTGACGCCCCCTCACCCGCTCGCCCTTCGCAGGCTCGTGCTCGCGTCCTCTCCCCGGCGGGGAGAGGGTGGCCGAGCCCGGCGGCGGAGCCGCTGCTGGCGAGGCCGGGTGAGGGGGTATCGTCGCCGCATCTCCTGACCGTTCCGGCATGGATCCTCGGGGCAAGCCCGAGGATGACGACCGGACAGAGGCACGGCTCCAATCGCAGCACGCCCCGCTTTCCAAGCGAAGCGCGCGGCAGCCTACCTCCCCCTTGCGGGGAGGTTGGCGGGCGCAGCCCGCCGGTGGGGGTGCTCTTGTGGCCATGCGCGCCGCTGCCCGGCACGGAAGGCCCCTACCCCCACCCCTCCCCGCAAGGGGGAGGGGAACCGGCACCGTCCCGTCCTGCCCTCCATCGAGCAAAGAGCACCGCGCCCGGGGAACTCTCCGGCCTCCCCGGCCGTATCTGCCGGAGCAATTCCAGCAAACGTGCGCAGCGATCTTGCGTCCGCAATTGCCGCACATCGACAACACGCCGGGCATTGCGCGCTTCGAAGACCAGCGCGATGCCCCTCGGCAACCGGAGTGACCCGTGCCCGCCTGGCTCCTGATCCTCGTCCTCGCCGCGCTGCTGTCGCTCGTCATGGCGGCGGCGGCCGAGATCGCGCTGCGCTCCGGCAAGTCTGGCTGGATCGACGCGATCTGGTCCTATTCGGTCGGCTGGTCGGGCGTCGCGGCCGCTCTGGTGCCGCTGGCCGGCGCCGAAAGCACCACGCCGCGCCAGTGGCTCGTCGCCGCGCTGGTCGCCGCCTGGTCGCTGAGGCTCGGCTCACACATCGTGGCGCGCACGCGCACCGGCGGCGACGATCCGCGCTATGCCGAGCTGAAGCGGCAGTGGGGCGACGCCAGGCGCCCGCGCCTCTTTCTCTTCCTGCAGATCCAGGCCGCCTGCGCGCTGGTGCTGGCGCTTTCCGTCATGGCCGCCGCGCGCAACCCCGCGCCCGGTGTTGGCTGGCAGGACCTTCTCGGCGTCGCGATCCTTGGCCTCGCGGTCATCGGCGAAGGCATCGCCGACCGGCAGCTGCGCGCCTTCGCCAAAGACCCGGCCAACAAGGGCAAGGTGTGTGACGTCGGCCTCTGGGCCTATTCGCGCCACCCGAACTACTTCTTCGAATGGCTCGGCTGGTTCGCCTATGTCGCCATCGCGCTCGACGTTTCCGGCGCATACCCGTGGGGCTTTGCCGCGCTCGCCGGGCCGCTGCTGATGTATTGGCTGCTGGTGCATGCCTCCGGCATCCCGCCGCTGGAGGCGCACATGCTGAAATCGCGCGGCGATGCCTTCCGCGCCTATCAGGCCCGCGTCAACGCCTTCTTCCCCGGCCCGCCGAAGCGCCCAGCATGACCGCGCCCAACCCCGACGCCCCCAGGCCCGGCACCCCAGGCCCGACGTCGCCCCCAAAATCCCTCGTCGGCCGCTATATCCACCATCCCGACCCTCTGGTGGCCGGCGCCAACTGGATCGCGCTGCTGGTCGCGTCCAGCCAGCCCTTCTACCCGCTCTATGTCTGGTGGTCGGTCAGCGACACGGTCTGGCCGGTGTTCTTCACCTGGCTGTCGACGCCGTTCTTCCTCGCCGTGCCGTGGGTCGCGCGCCGCAACAGCCGCGCCGGCCGCGCGCTGCTCACGCTCGCCGGCATCGGCAACACGCTGATGTCGGCAAAACTCTTCGGCGTGGCGTCGGGCGTCGAACTCTTCCTGCTGCCGACGCTCACTACCGCCTTCATCTTCTGGCGCACGCGGCTGTTCGGCCTCGCGGTCAGCGCAGCCCTTGCGGCGGCCTTCCTGTTCGCGCGCGACTGGTACGGGTTCTCACCGATCCACGCCTGGACGGCGGAAGAACTCGCCGCCTTCGTCACCCTCAACGCGATGAGCGCCGGCGGACTGACGGTTGTGCTGGGGATGGTGGCGGTGAACCACGGAATGAGCCGAGTTGGGTAATTTGCAATCTCTCGCCCCTCACCCAGTTTGCCGAGGCATTTCCACGCGCTCGCATATCGCTCAGCGGCCCGTCCACGTTCGGAATTACACCTCCTGGTTTAGCCGCTAGCAAATTGATACGCGAGAATGCGCGTGATATCGATTTGGACCAACGGGAACACGGCGATGCCAAAGTTCAAGTATATAAAGATAAGCCAGTCGTCGAACACATTCATGCTGACTGCAATTCCGGCAAGACTTTTGACAAAGATCGCGTATGCATCAATCAGGCGGCAAGATGATGAGCAGGGAGCAGTCCAGCGTGTGTTGAATACATCTAGAATCTCAGGAATCAAAGAATTTGCGCTTCAACGCGGCGACTTTCCTGCCAGTATTGTCCTGAACTGGGTTGGAAAAGACCTCGTCATGGACAGAGACAATTTGACCATTCCGGACGTTGAGCGGTCTGCCCAAATAATCGATGGTCAGCACCGGGTAGCGGGCTTGAGAGCAGCGATCGCTGAGAAGCCGGCTTTGGGAAGCACGCCGATCCCGGTGGCAATATATAGTAAGCTGGACACGCCACAGAGCGCGCGCATTTTTCTTTCGATTAATACGGAGCAGCGGCCCGTCCCGAAGAGCCTCGTCTTTGATCTCTACGGCGTTACAGGCGCCGATCTGATGGATCCCTCGGCCATCCGCGCTGGAGATATTGTGACGTTCCTGAATGAGGATTCTCAGCCTTATGATGGGCTCATAAAGTTCCCGAATACCGCCCGCCAGCGAGGCGGCATCGCCCTTTCCACGGCGGTTACCGCGGTGAAACCGCTAGTCGAGCCCAAGGGTATTCTAGATCAGATCGGCGCCAGTGAACTTGAGACACAAAAGGCAATTTTTAATAACTATTTTTCCGTCCTCGAGAAGAAATACGAGGGACTTTGGCAAGAACGCTCTAACGCTTTTATCTACGCGTCAGGATTCATCGGCGCTATAGAGTTTCTTCGAACCAAATTGATTGACTATTGTGCTATGAAGAAGTCATTCGAAAGGAGGACTATATCCGATGTTATCAAAATGGATGCGTCCAACAGAATATTACAAGAAGAAGTAAAGGGCCTGGGTGGCACGGATGCCGCGAATCACGTTCGGGATCGGCTTATACAAGCTTTCCGGCCAACCGAGTCGACCCAGCAGTTGAAAGTGTAGACCCGTGCCCACTGCAGCCGCGCTGGCGGCGAGCCTCATGTCCGCCCGACCAACAGGCGCTTTGAATTCGCAGCTTCCGCTGGGCATCAAAGGACATCCTGCCATCGCAAATGCGATAAGGTCAGACGCTGAAGATGCGGCCTATGCCGCAGCCCTAAGCTTTTCTGAAGCCGTCCGCGGTCTGCGCGCCTCGAACACGAGTTGGGCTACGGTTAAACTCTACTACGCCGCCTACTATTCGCTGAAGGCAGCAATGCTCATGGATGACGTTGTTAGCTTCTTCAGCGGTAGCTACTATTTGGTGGATATTCAGAGCGACAAGATTAGCAAGGGAGGCAGATCCAGCCATATTATCGAGTGGCGATCACTTCATCAAATCCGCCGACTGTCATCTTGGTATTACTCCTCAGATTCCGAAGAAGCGTACGATAAACTTAGGTCATTTAGAGAAACAGCAAACTATAAATCAGGGTTCATGGATCCTAAACACCATCAATACCTAGATTTTTTGCTGTCGGCGAATATCGATAGGACATTCAGAGAATATCGAGACGATAGTTTATTCGTCTATACATACCTTGATAGTCATTTGATCCTTTCTTATCCGACAAAACTTCTCTTCAGTGTCTCGCAAGAGCTAACAAATAGAGGTTGGAACATCAGCGCTGAGCGCTCAAAACACCTCCAACAGATATGGCCGTTCAAGGATAAGACGCCGATCAAATAGCGCCTCCCTGTCACCATCTGTCAGCACCCTTATCCACCCCCTCCCCGACCCACACTATCCTCCGCCGCAGTTGCTCCCGCGGGAACACCGGTCATGACGGTGATTGCGTGGGGAGCAACCGGCACTCCGCCGTCCCGCTAGCGTGGCGGGGCGGCCGGGCGGTCTGCTTCCAAACTCCCTGCGGCGGTTCCAAGGGGCACTACGACCCCAGGTGCCGGACAATGGGTCGGCACGGTGCGGGCGAGGCGCAAATGCCTCTTTCGCATGACAAAGGAGCGGGCGGATCGAAGCTTGCCGGACGGGCGGCCGAAGGGTCGCATGAACTATTCAAAGATGAGCGAGCCTGACGCCGCCCGTCTTCCCTTTTCAATGGCCAGACGCGAAAGCGGGCGTGGCGACGATGAAGCGCGCCCTTCCCTTCTCCCCTTGTGGGAGAAGGTGGCTGAGCCGGAGCGAAGCGAAGGCGAGGTCGGATGAGGGGTGCTGGACGGAGTGCGCCGTGGCAAGGTTTCTTACCCCTCACCCGGATTGCCGACCTCGGCGCGAACGCGCCTTCGGGGCAATCCGACCTCTCCCACAAGGGGCGAGGTTTCGTGCTGCCGCGCGCCCTTCCCTTCTCCCCTTGTGGGAGAAGGTGGCCGAGCGAAGGCGAGGTCGGATGAGGGGTGCTGGACGATATGCGCCGTCGCAAGCTTTCGCACCCCTCACCCGGATTGCCGACCTCGGCGCCAACGCGCCTTCGGGGCAATCCGACCTCTCCCACAAGGGGCGAGGTTACTTGCTGCCGCGCGCCCTTCCCTTCTCCCCTTGTGGGAGAAGGTGGCCGAGCGAAGGCGAGGTCGGATGAGGGGTGCTGGACGGAGTGCGACACTCACCCCTCACCCGGATTGCCAGCCTCGGCGCGAACGCGCCTTCGGGGCAATCCGACCTCTCCCACAAGGGGCGAGGTTACTTGCCGCCGCGCGCCAATCCCCCTCCCCCGTGCGGGGAGGGGTAGGGGTGGGGGTACTGAACATCCGACCGGAACCACCCCCACCCGGCGCTGCGCGCCGACCTCCCCGCAAGGGGGAGGTGAAGGCCGCGCCCGCGCCGTCATTCCGGGGCCGCGCAGCGGAACCCGGAATGACGCTGGCAACTGGATGCAGGGCGAGGTGGCTAACCTCCTGCCCGTTTGTCGGGAGATCGCCCGCCCGCGCCTTTCCCCCGCCGGCCAATCGCGCTAGAAAGGCTGATATCAATATAACGGAGGTTTCCCATGCCGCAGTCCTTCTTCTGGCACGAGCTGATGACCAGCGATCCGAAAGGGGCGGAGGCGTTTTATGCAAAGGTCGTCGGATGGCGGCCGGAAGCCTTCCCCGGCGCGGGCATGCCCTACACCGTCGTCCATGCGGGCGACCGCGGCGTCGGCGGCATCATGGGCATCCCGCCGGGCGCCGACGGCATGCCGTCGATGTGGGTGGGCTACATCTACGTCAAGGACGTGGATGCCGCGGCGGGCGCGCTTTCCAAGGCCGGCGGCGCGGTGAAGCAGCCGCCGCAGGACATCCCCGGCGTCGGCCGCTTCGCGGTCGTCACCGACCCGCAGGGCGCCACGTTCATGCTGATGGCGCCGATGGGTCCGGACCAGCCGCCTCTCGACGGCATGACGCCCGGCCATGTCGGCTGGAACGAGCTGATGACCACCGACTGGAAAGCCGCCTTCGCCTTCTATTCCGGCCAGTTCGGCTGGACGAAGGACCAGGAGGTCGACATGGGGCCGGAATACGGCACCTACCTCACCATGAAGACCGGCGGCCCGGCGGGCGCGGGCATGATGAACAAGATGCCCGGCATGCCGGTCGCGGCCTGGGGGTTCTACTTCGCCGTCGAGGGCATCGACGCGGCGGCGGCGCGCGTGAAGTCCGCCGGCGGCACGGTCGTCATGGGGCCGATGCAGGTGCCGGGCGGGCAGTGGACGCTGAACGCGCAGGACCCGCAGGGCGCGCATTTCGGGCTGGTCAGCAACACGAAATGACGGCATATCGGAGTTCCTTCGCGCCCCCCTCTGGGCTGCCGCCCATCTCCCCCACATGGGGGAGATCGGCGGTCCGGCGGTCGGCGAAATCCAAGCGGCAGGCCAATCTCCCCACCTGTGGGGGAGATGTCCGGTAGGACAGAGGGGGGCAACGTAGGGCGCCTTCCTCCCGACATGAGAAAGGCGCTTATGTTCTCCAAAATCCTGATCGCCAACCGCGGCGAGATCGCCGCCCGCGTCATCCGCACCGCGCGCCGCATGGGCGTAAAGACCGTCGCCGTCCATTCCGACGCCGACGCGCGCGCGCTGCATGTCGCGATGGCCGACGAGGCGGTCCACATCGGCGCCTCGCCGGTCGGCGAATCCTACCTCGTGGCGGAGAAGATCATCGCCGCGGCGAAGGCGACCGGCGCGGAAGCGATCCATCCCGGCTACGGCTTCCTGTCGGAGAACCCGGACTTCGTCGACCAGGTGACGGCGGCCGGCCTCGTCTTCATCGGCCCGTCGGCCGCCTCGATCCGCGCCATGGGCCTGAAGGATGCGGCCAAGCGGCTGATGGAGAAGGCCGGCGTGCCGGTGGTGCCGGGCTATCACGGCGAGGCGCAGGAATATGTGCTGCTGGCGTCGAAGGCGCGCGAGATCGGCTATCCGGTGCTGATCAAGGCGCGGGCCGGCGGCGGCGGCAAGGGCATGCGCCGTGTCGACCATCCGGACGATTTCCAGGACGCGCTGGCCGGCGCGCGGCGCGAGGCCAAGGCCGCCTTCGGCGACGATCGCGTGCTGGTCGAAAAATATGTCGACAAGCCGCGCCACATCGAGGTGCAGGTGTTCGGCGACAATTTCGGCACCGTCGTCCACCTCTTCGAGCGCGACTGCTCGGCGCAGCGCCGGCACCAGAAGGTGATCGAGGAGGCGCCCGCCCCGGGCATGACGCCGGAGATGCGGAAGGCCATGACCGATGCGGCCGTGAAGGCCGCCGCCGCGATCGCCTATTCCGGCGCCGGCACCATCGAGTTCATCGTCGACGGTTCCGACGGGCTGCGCCCCGACCGGTTCTGGTTCATGGAGATGAACACGCGGCTCCAGGTCGAGCATCCGGTCACCGAGATGATCACCGGCATCGACCTCGTCGAATGGCAGTTGCGCGTCGCCTCCGGCGAGCCGCTGCCGGCGACGCAGGAGCAGATCCGCCTGTCCGGCCACGCCTTCGAGGCGCGCATCTACGCGGAGGATCCGGCGAAGGGTTTCCTGCCGGCCACCGGCACGCTGCATCATCTGGCGTTCCCCGGCGACGCGCCGGCGGGCGCATCGATGCGCATCGAGACCGGCGTGCGCCCCGGCGACGCCATCTCGCCGTTCTACGACCCGATGATCGCCAAGCTGGTGGTGCACGCGGCGTCCAGACCCGCGGCGCTTGCGGCGCTTGGCGCAGCGCTCGAGCAGACGGAAATCGCCGGCTCGACCGCCAATGTCGGTTTCCTCGCGGCGCTGGCGGCCGATGCCGATTTCGCGGCGGGCGACGTCGACACCGGGCTGATCGGCCGGCACCAGGAAACGCTAGTCACGGCCCCGGCCGCGGGCGCGGCGGTCGTCGAGACCGCGCTGCTCGCCGCGTCCGGCCTGGACCGGGCCGAGGCGAGCGACGACCCGTGGTCGGCCTTCGCCGGCTACGCCCATTTCAACCCGATCGCCAGGCGCCTGAAGCTCCTGCACGGCGAAACCGAGATCGCCGGCTCCGTGTCGATGATCGACGGCCGGCCGCGTGTGTCCCTCCCCCTTGCGGGAACGGTCGACGACCGCGGCGGATCGGGGCGCGGCGGCGCGGCTGCCCTCCGCACCGTGCGCTGGCCAGGTCACGTCACCGTCTTCGATGGCGCCTGGAACCACGATTTCACCGTGCCCGATCCTTTGGCCAGCGCGGCGGACGCGGCCGCCGGCGGCAGCCTGCGCGCGCCGATGCCGGGGCTGGTCAAGCTGGTGCGCGCGGCCGTCGGCGACACGGTCGGCAAGGGCCAGCCGCTGCTCGTCCTGGAAGCGATGAAGATGGAGCACACCATTACCGCGCCGCATGACGGGCAGATCGCCGGGATCGTCGCCGAGGGCAGCCAGGTCGCCGATGGCACGGTGCTGGTGAGCTTCGAGGAGGCTCCGGCCCTGGCGGTCGCGGGATAGCGGCGCCGATGGCCATCGGACAGCCGGCGCCCGTCGCGGGCGATCGCCACCGCTTCTACGAGGACGTGCTGGCGCTCTTCAACGGCACGCTGATGATGACGCTCGGCCTCGTGCTCTACACCAGCGCGTCGCTGGTCACCGGCAGCGCCGCCGGCATCGCGCTGCTCGTGCAGTACGCGACCGGGGTGCCGTTCGGCATCGCCTTCGTGGCGATCAACGTGCCGTTCTTCTACCTTGCCGTCGTGCGCATGGGCTGGGCCTTCACCATCCGCACCTTCGTCGCCATCGTGCTCTTGTCGCTCGCCACGCGCTATGCGCCGCTGGTGATCCATCTGGACGCCGTGAACCCGGTCTTCGCGGCGGTCGCGGGTGGCGCGCTGATGGGCGTCGGCCTGCTGATCCTGTTCCGGCACCGCGCAGGGCTGGGCGGCTTCGGCATCCTCGGGCTCTATTTGCAGGAGACGCGCGGCATCCGCGCCGGCTGGTTCCAGCTCGCCGTCGACCTCGCCATCCTCGTGGCGGCGCTGTTCGTCATCGAGTGGGAGCGTGCGCTGCTGTCGGTGCTGGGCGCGCTGGTGCTGAACGTCACGCTGGCGATCAACCACAAGCCCGGCCGCTACGTCGGGATCAGCTGAGGCGGTGTCGGCCGGCCAAAACGAAAGAGGCCGCGCCGGCGTTGTCCCCGCCGGTCGCGGCCGTTTCTGAACAGGCTCCGTCCCCGATCCGACCGCGATCGTCTCGCGGTCCGGCGTCCCCACGCCCGTGTCCGTTGCCTCTTCGCCCGCGGCCCGCGGCGTTCCGCTCTGTCGGGCCGGGTTTCCCCTCTCCGGCATCCGCCGGAATTCAGCCATGGCCCCGGACGCTGGAGGACGCCCGGGCAGCCATGTCCGAAACTCAATGCATCGTCATCCACTCGCGCGCTTCGCGCAGGGCCTTGGCGATCTCGGTCTTCGACATCTGCGCCGAAAGCTCCGAGCGCAGCGCAGCGGCACGGGACGAGCCCTTGATCGCGGCGATGTTGAACCATTTGTGGGCCGAGACCATGTCTGCGTCGCAGTCGCGGCCGGTCGCGTACATCATGCCCAGCTCGAACAGGATGTCCGCCTGCGCGGTCGCACCCATGTCGCCGAACCCGGCCTCAAGCATCTCGAAACGTGCCATGTCAGTGTCCCCTGTCTTTCTCCCGAGAGCCGACTTTCCGATCGCCCGGAGGCGTGCCCTCTGTTGACGTGGAGAATGCCGGGGAGGCTTGAATCCGCCGTCAACGGGCGTGCTTAACATGCCGAAAACAAAGCTCGAATTTTCTGTAAATGCCGGAAATCATTAAGGATGCAGGCTCCGGGATTCGCTGGCTTTCGTCGAAAATTCGATGAAAATTCGCAGGCTTCGCGGAAACCCTTCGCTAACCCAAAAACCGGCGCGAAAAGCGCTCCCATCGCTTCGGCGCGCCTCTGTCGCGCTCACCATGCGTCGCTCCGCCGGCGCTTTTGTTTCAGCAACCGCTGCATTAGGCTCGACGCCGTGAGGGACGCTGGACGGCGAGACTGCCGTCGATAACGAACCCTGATGGAGGAGACTGATGTATCGCAGGATTTCCGTCGCGGCTGCCGCGACGCTTCTGTTTGTCGGCACGGCGGTCGCAGCCGACGGTATCGTCGGAAACTGGACGACCGATTCCGGCCAGACCGCGGCGATCACCGGCGGCGGGCCGTTCACGATCACGCTGAAGACCGGCGAGCATGCCGGCAAGCGCATCGGCCGCATGTCGGCGGCGGGCAACAACAAATATACGGGCGAGATCACCGATCCGGCCGACGACAAGACCTATTCGGGCGATGCCACGCTCAACGGCAATTCGCTGAAGATGCGCGGCTGCGTCGCCATCGTGTTCTGCAAGAGCCAGAACTGGAAGCGGCAGTAGCCCGACGCCGGCGCCCGAGCCCGCGCCGAACACATCACGACGAACCAGCGGCAGGCCATAGCGGCCTGCCGCCTCGCTGCACCGACCGCCACGCGACCTGATCGCCGCGCCGTTCGCGTCATCTCGCGCACCGCCGATTGCCTTGCGCGATCCTGGCCCGCTGCCATATGGCGGCGGCGCGCCGGTCCTCAGCACCGTTAACCCCCGTGAACCCGACATGAACGGCCACATCAGGGGCAGTTCAGCGGCAAGTTGGCAAATTCCGTGTCGAAACGAAGGGACACCGAATGCTTGCCCGCAGGTTCACGATCGTCTGCTTGATCACAACCCTGTTCGGCATGTTCTTCGCGATCCTCGTCGCTGAAGCCAGCAGGTCCCACCGGACCTGGGACACCGGACTGGTCGTCCCCTGCACCTTCTCCGACGGATCGGTCTGCTCCCCTTCGAGAACCCGATAGGCGCACGGCGGCGCCGCACAGGAAGACGAGGACGACGATGAGCATACGCACCACCCTCCGGCAGATCATGCCCCGCGCCACCATCCTGCTCGGCCTGCTGGCCCTGCCGCTGGTCGCCATGCCCGTGGTGAACGCGGGCGAGAAGGTGACCATCGAGGCCCCGAGCCCGAAGAAGATGGGCGCCGGGCTGGTGATCATGGTCTCGCTGCAGCGCGCCCAGTAGCGCGCTGCCGGCGCGGGAAGCGGCACCCTCCCCCTCCCGCGCACCGGACGAATTCCCTATATTGGGTCATGGAAAAGCGAATCTACCCGGCCCCCATCAATCTGATCGAGAGTCCCGAGCCCTATCCGCGGCGCAGCTTCACCGACGCCGGCGAGGCGGTCGCCGCGCTGAAGGAGCTCTACCACCGCAACACCGAGTTTCTCCGCAACGCGTTCCTGCGGCTGGCCGACGAGGGCGCCGACGACCGGCGGTTTCGAGCCTACTATCCCGAAGTCAGCGTCGCCACCGCGTCCTTCGTGCAGGTGGACAGCCGCCTCGCCTACGGGCACGTCCCCGGCCCTGGCGACTTCTCCACCACCGTCACGCGGCCGGATCTGTTCGAGAGCTACCTGACCGAACAGCTCCGGCTCATCCTGCGCAACCACGGCGTGCCGATCACCGTGTCGGAGTCGGAGACGCCGATCCCGCTGCATTTCGCCTTCCTCGAAGGCACCTATGTCGAGGCCTCCGTCGCCGACCGGATCAACCGGCCGCTGCGCGATGTCTTCGACGTGCCGGATCTTGCCGGCACCGACGACCAGATCGCCAACGGGACGTTCGAGCCGCAGCCCGGCGAGGCACGACCGCTCGCGCCGTTCACGGCCCAGCGCATCGACTATTCGCTTCACCGGCTGTCGCACTACACCGCGACAAGCCCGCAGCACTTCCAGAACTTCGTCCTGTTCACCAACTACCAGTTCTACATCGACGAGTTCTGCGTCTACGCCCGCAATCTGATGGCCGAGGGCGGCGAAGGCTACACCTCCTTCATCGAGCCCGGGAACATCGCGACGCTCGCCGGCGAAGGGGCGCCCAAGGAGGGCTCGACGCCCATCCGCATGCCGCAGATGCCGGCCTATCACCTGACCAAGCCCGGCCACGCCGGCATCACGATGGTCAATATCGGCGTCGGCCCGTCGAATGCCAAGACGATAACCGACCACATCGCGGTGCTGCGGCCGCACGCCTGGCTGATGCTCGGCCACTGCGCCGGCCTGCGCAACAGCCAAGCGCTCGGCGACTATGTGCTGGCGCATGCCTATGTGCGCGAGGACCACGTGCTGGACGACGACCTGCCGGTGTGGGTGCCGCTTCCGGCGCTGGCCGAAGTGCAGGTCGCGCTTGAGCAGGCCGTCGCCGAGGTCACCGGCCTCTCCGGCTACGACCTGAAGCGCATCATGCGCACCGGGACCGTTGCCACCATCGACAACCGCAACTGGGAACTGCGCGACCAGCGCGGTCCGGTGCAGCGGCTGTCGCAGTCCCGCGCCATCGCGCTCGACATGGAGTCCGCGACCATCGCCGCCAACGGCTTCCGCTTCCGCGTCCCCTACGGGACGCTGCTGTGCGTCTCCGACAAGCCGCTCCATGGCGAGCTGAAGCTGCCGGGCATGGCGACGGAGTTCTACAAGCGGCAGGTGGCGCAGCACCTGACGATCGGCATCCGCGCCGTGGAGAAGCTGGCGGCGATGGCGCCCGAACGGCTGCATTCGCGCAAGCTGCGCAGCTTCTCGGAGACGGCGTTCCAGTGATCGCGTCTTGATCGGGCCGCAATTCGTCCGCTAATCCCGCGGCCATGTGGGCACGGGCTTTCGCGATCCTGCTTCTTCTTGCGACGCTTGCGGTCTCGGTGCCGCTGGTGGCCGGCCTGCTTGCCCGGCTGCACCCCGCTTTCGATTCCTTCGGGCATTTCCGCTGGCACCTGTCGCTCGCGCTGATCGCAGTGGCGCTGGTGCTGGCCGCGACGCGCTTCCGCCGTGAGGGTATCGTCGGCCTGCTGCTCGGCCTCGGGGCGCTCTGGACGACGCTGCCAGGCATGGGTCTCGCCGCCGTGGCCACCGCCGACGCCGAGGGCCGGCCGAGCTACCAGCTGCTCCAGCTCAACCTGTTCTTTGACAACCCCTCCTTCGCCGACGTCCTTTCGCTGGTCGGTCGCGAGAAACCCGACGTGATCACCTTCGACGAGGTCTCCGACGCCTGGCGCCCCCGCCTCGAACTGCTCGCTCCGATGTATCCGTACCGCGCGGTCTGCACCTCGTCGCGCCGCGTCGGCGGCGTGGCGATCCTGTCGCGCCGGCCATTGGCGCCCGGTCATGACATCGAATGCCTGAGCGACGGGATGCTTGCCATCGCGCGCGTCGATTTCGGCGGCCGGTGGGTCGACGTCGCTGCCGTGCACCTGCATTGGCCATGGCCGTTCTACCAGCCCGACCAGATCGCCGGTTTTTCTCCGCGCCTGCGCGAGCTCGGGCGCTCGGCCATCCTCGCCGGCGACCTCAACGCCGCGACGTGGAGCGCTGCGGCAAGAACCATCGCCACGGCCAGCGGTGCCACCGTCGTGCAGGGCATCGGCCCGACATGGCTGCCGCTCGAGCTTCCGGCCGCGCTGATCGACTATATCGGCCTGCCGATCGACAACGTCTTCGCCAAGGGCGACGTCCATGTCGTCTCGGCCACGAGACTGGAGCGCGTCGGTTCCGACCATTTGCCGATCCTGGTGCGGTTCTCGCTGCCGCCCGGCCCCGGCGAGGACCAGACCGACATGGCGATGGCGCGGCCGGTGGATGAAGGTCCGCGACATGAGTGAGGTCGAGGCGGCCGTCCGCGCGGTGTTCGCACACGAGACCGCCGACGGCACCGGCAAGCGCGCCAACCCGTACTGGTCGTCCGGCGGGCACAATGTCGGCACCGACGTCCTGATCGCCGTCAGCGCCGCACGCCGCTCCCTGCATGGAGGACGGTCCGCGACGCTGACGCTTGGCCGGTCTCTCGAACTTCTCGAAACGGCCCATGAGCGCTACCGGCGCGAGGAGGACGATCCGGACGGATTCGGATCGGCGACGTTTCACGCGATCCGCCGCGCCTTCGAGGCGCTGGCCGCCCAACACGGCGCCGACGCCGTGTTCGTCCCGTCCCGGTTGTGACAGTCTCTAGCGCGACAGCGCGCGAACCAGACCGTCGACCGCGCCGCCGCGCGCGTGCTCGGTCTTGTCGAACCGCACCTGCCGCGCCTCGTATTCGGCGTAGACGCCGTCGACGCGGCGCTTAATCGCCGCCTGCGCCTTGCGGCAGCCCGGATCGTCCTTCATCGCGAACCCGGAGATCGCCTTGTCGGCGGCTTTCACCATCTGCGACGCCAGCGTCCCGTGCGTCTCCTCATGGGCCTTCACCCCGGCGTAGAAGCGCTCCCACTTCTTCTTCAGCGGGGAGGACATCTTTCCGGAGACTTTCGGGTAGGTGTAGGTGATCGACAGCGTGGCGACCGCGCTCTTCAGGCGGCAGGTGCCGTTCTTCTGCGCCCACTCGATCTCCCAGTTCACCGTATAGCTCGTCTGCGCGATCGCGCGGGTCAGGAACCCATGCTTCGGTCCGCGACGATCCATGGCCGACAGGAGCTCGGTGCCCGTCCGGCCGCTGATCTCGTACGTCTTTGTCTCGACCGACGTCTTCACCGTCGCGGCGGCGGGCGACACGGCCCAGCCGACAGCGGCGAGAACGAGCACAGTATGGACAAGCAACCGCATCGAAAGGCTCCGGAAACGGCGAAACACTACACGCAGCAACCAGGGATTCAATACGGCGCCCATCACAGATCGGTGCGTGCCGGTCCAGCCGGCATGCGCGCCGCTCAGGCGCCGGAAACCTCGCTGCATTCGACCAGGTCGTTCGGCGTGACGACGCAGTCGTGGGACGCCGGATCGCTCCCGGGCGACGTGCTGGAGCAGGCCGCGAGCAGCACACAGGTCAGCAGCATGACGGCCGTGCGCATCATGGGGCAGCGTTTCCGAGTTGGCGCGTCGGTCCGACCGACGCGCGACACTACAGCACG
This sequence comes from Rhizobiaceae bacterium, assembly GCA_019635755.1. Classification (GTDB taxonomy): domain Bacteria; phylum Pseudomonadota; class Alphaproteobacteria; order Rhizobiales; family Rhizobiaceae; genus OAS926. The sequence goes on from JAHBYW010000001.1 coordinate 248,424, forward strand.
AAGTCGCCGGCGGTCATCTCCACCAGCGCCGTGCCCTTCAGCCGGATCGAGAAGTCGGCCGCGAGGCTTCCGCCGGTGTTGACCTCGACGATCACGTCCGGCCCGGCGATGTCCTTGATGCGCACCTGCCCTGCCTTGGTGAAGGCGTCGTCATGGATGTACGTCATCCTCGGCCCGAACAGCGCCGACACGTCGATCCGGTCATTGCCGCGTCCCCGATCGTCGAAGTCGGTGATGATGTCCATCGTGCTGCCGCGCGAATGGGTCTTGTTGGTGAACTTGAAAATATCGTTGTGAAGCCCGCCGGTCAGCGTGTCCTTTCCGACATTGCCGATGATCGTGTCGTTGCCCGCACCGCCGTCGAGCGTGTCGTTCCCGATGCCACCGTCCAGCAGGTTGCCCGAGGTGTTTCCGGTCAGCACATTGGCCAGCCCGTTGCCGGTGCCTGAAAAGGCGCTGCCGAGCAGCGTCAGATTCTCGATCTCGGAGAAGTCGAAGAAGGCGAGGCTGCGGTCGATGGTGGACGTGATCGTGTCGATGCCGGCGCTATCGATGACCGCGTCGACGCCGGATGCCTCTGCACCCAGGACGTAGGTGTCGTTGCCATCTCCGCCGTCCAGCTCGTCGCTCCCGCCGCGGCCATCGAGAAGATTGTTGCCCTCGGTTGCATACAGACGGTTCGCAAGATTGTTGCCGGTCAAAGAACCGTTCACCTGATGGACGAACAAGTCCTCGATGTCGCCCTTGAACCGGGAGGTGTCGTTGAGGTCGGCGCTGACCTCGCTGTAGACGGTGTCGTAGCCATTGGTGCCCGTCTCGTCGACGACGTCGGCGGCGGAGCGGACGTTGTAAGCGTCGCTTCCATTGCCACCCACAAGCACGTTGGCACCCGCCGACGGCGCTCCGTCGAACACGTCCTCCGCGTAGAGGGTGTCGTCGCCCTCTCCACCGAAGAGCATGTCGCTGCCCTGCCCTCCCAGGAGGGTGTCGTTGTCAGGCCCGCCCTCGATCCAGTCGTCTCCGCTTCCGCCGACCAGAACGTCACGGCCGCTGGCGCCGAAGAGAAAGTCTTCGCCGAGGCCACCAAAGATGCTGTTGTCGGTCGCGTTCCCCGTCAGCCGATCCGACCCGGCGTCGCCGAGCAGATTGCGGTAACCGGCCGCCAGCGTGACGACGTCATCGCCAGCACCTGCAAGGTATGTCTGCCCGGCCGCCATGACCGGATTGATGTCCGCACCTGCCGTGCCCTGCTGGACGATGCCGGCGTCTTCCAGGAGGACGTATTCGTACAGTCCGCGCGCCTGAGGGTTGAGGGCGACCGGCGACACGCGGACTTCGATGTAATGAACTCCGGTGACGGCGGCGACGAATGTCAGGGCAGCGTCAAGCGCGACGCCGTCGTCTTCCCCTGCGCTGGAAATGACAACGCCACTCGGGTCGTAGAGGACGAGCGCGACGTCGGGACTGATCTCCGTGTTCGCCATGTGCGCGAAGATCGTATAGGTATGTCCGGCCTCGGCGTAGTTGCGAAACCAGTCCCTGTCGCCGCCAACGCCCAGGATGCCCCCGGCATATCCGTAGAGCCTGCCGTTGTCATCGTATGCGACGAACCCGCCCGCCGTGGTGGTGGTGTCGTTCGGAATATCGGCCATTGGAACCTCTCCGGCTTTCTGCCGGCGATAGAACCGGCGCTACCGGGTCGCGGTCCTCCGCGCCCGTCACGCGCGTCTCGTCGGAAAGGCGGCGTAGCATGAGAGGTCGCAGATCGGGCGGAAAACAGCAACTGCTGAAATGAGTCGTCACGACCGCAATCGGTCGACGCCCCCGGTCGATGCACTCGGCGACAGGGGATGGATCGTGCTGCGGCGGAGGCCACGATCGCTCCGAACGAGGCGACGCGCACTTCGATACACGGGCGCGCGTCGGCCTGCGGGGGCTCACTCAGAGCACGAAATCTCCGGCACTCATCTCCTTGAGTGCCGTGCCCTTCAGCCGGATAGAGAAGTCGGCCGCGAGGCTGCCGCCCGTGTTGACCTCGACGATCACGTCCGGGCCGGCGATGTCCTTGATGCGGACTTGACCGGCCTTGGTGAAGGCGTCGTCATGGATGTACTTCATCTTCGGCCCGAACAGCGCCGATACGTCGATGCGATCATTACCCCGGCCGCGGTCGTCGAAGTCGGTGATGATGTCCATCGTGCTGCCGCGCGAATGGGCTTTGTTCGTGAACTTGAAGATGTCGTTGCCGATGCCGCCGGTCAGCGTGTCCCGCCCGAGATTTCCGATGATCGTGTCGTTGCCCGCACCGCCGACGATCGTGTCGTTGCCGACACCGCCGTCCAGCGTATTGCGGCCCGCGTTTCCGGTGATGGTGTTCGCCAGCCGGTTGCCGGTCCCCGCGACGTTGGTGGTGCCGAGCAGCGTCAGCTTCTCGATCTCGGAAAAGTCGAAGAAGGCGAGACTGCGGGTGATGGTGGACGTGATCGTGTCGACGCCGCCGGCGTCCTGCACGGCGTCCACACCCGACGCCTCGGCGCCCAGCACGTAGGTATCGTTGCCCAGCCCGCCGCGCAGCGTGTCGCGACCCAGCCAGCCGTTCAGCGTGTCGTTGCCGGCGCCGGTGTCGATGAGGTCCGCGATGGAGGAGCCGGTGACCGTCTCGGCATCGCCGTCGCCATAGATGCGGATGAAGCTGCGAGTGAAATTGGTTGAATCGATAGCCACGCCGGAGAGCGATAGAGACGTCGAGGTTCCCATGAACACTTCCAGGGTTTGGTCCGCCACCTGAGTGGTTGGAAAACCCGCGTGGAAGTAGATTGTTGAGAACTGCTGAACCTGCTGGGCCGTCAAACGGGCGCCCGACGCCGGGAAGGTATCGAAAATCGTAACGAGATCGAGCCTCTCGAACTCGGATATCATGACGAAGCGGAGATCGACGCGTGTCCCCTTGTCGTCGAAAAAGATGACGAGAGTGTCTGAGTCCGCACCTCCGTTGTAAACTTCGCCAGCGACTGCGCCGCCAATGTTGACCGTCACCCTGTCGTCGCCTGCGCCGGCGTAGATTTCATCCCGGAGCTCGTCGCTGGTGAAGGAATCGCCAGCCCCATCGCCCACCTGCGTGCGCACCAGTTCCCGGATGCGGGCCGAGATGCCCGTGCCGTTCGCGTCGCCCGGCGCCGTGTCGGTCCAGGTGGTCACGAAATGGCCGTTCAGCAGCGCGGCGACCGAGGTCTGTCCCTCGTCGTTGGCAGCCAAATTGTCGACCACGAAGTTGGAGCCCCCATTGACCGAGATTGGATTGCGGCTCTGGTCGAAGATGCGGGTGAGCACGTCCGTGTCAGTCGGGCTCTGCTCCAGCGTATAGGTGACAACGATGAACCCGTTCGCCAGCACGGCGATCTCGGGATCAAGGTCCACCTTCAACGCGTCGGCATTGTCAACGCGGGCGGTGCCGCTCGATAGGTCGAGCACCCTCAAGCCGATGCCCGGTTGGCCCGAGCCGTCGTCGAAGGACGCATCCTGGAACACGACAGCGAACCCGCTAGCGAGCAAGCTGTTCAGCGCGGCGATCTGCGGCGCGCTGGCGTCATTGTCAGCGATCCAGGTTTCGCCGGAGCCATTCACTTCGACGCCGTTGGCTCCGAACATCCGTGCCTTTACGTCCCCGCCCAAGACGTAGGTCACCGCGAACCAACCGTTTGCCAAGCCAGCGACCGCCGGGTCGGATGCCCCGGCGAGGAAGACACCTGACTGGACCGCGCCAGTATTGTTGACGGTGAAAACGTTAATGCCGGTGCCAACGTCCGTGACGAGTGCGAAACCGCCGTCCTTCAGGGCCGCGATTTCGGGATCCGTGTTGTCGGGATGGCCGGCAAGCACGATGTCGTTCGCAACCACCGCGCCGGTAAGGGGATTCACGATCGCCGCGACGACTGAGTTGGCGCCCGCGGGTCCTTCCTTCCACACGACCGCGATGTTGCCATTGCTCAGCAACGCCATCGTCGATTCGCCCACCTTGCCGTCGGCGGTGAGGTTGACCGTGATCGGCGTGGTGTCGGTGGCGGAGTCAAAGACTTCGACGATTACCGCGTCGCTGCCGCCCGAACTGCTGCCATATGAAACGGCATAGCCACCGGTCTTCAGGCCGACGACGTTGGAGAGGTTCTGATCGCCGGCGGTCACCGTGTTGACGCGGAATTCCGTGCGGACATCCTCGAGCCGATATGTGGTCGTGATCGCCATGAATGCTCTCCCGCACAGCCCGTCACGGCCATGCCCCTCGCCTGCAACTCTGGCATGTGCCGCCGCGGCAGGCAAATCGCTGCACAGGTTAGCGGCCAAGCGTGAGGCGGAGTTGAGCGCAGGAAAGCGCCACTGCCCATCAGGCGATCACCTGAATTTCGGGCGGCGCGAGACGCTCAGAGAATGAAATCGCCGGCGCTCATTTCGGCGAGCGTCGTGCCCTTGAGGCGGATGGAGAAGTCGGCTGCCAAGCTGCCGCCGGTGTTGACCTCCACGATCACGTCCGGCCCGGCGATGTCCTTGACGCGCACCTGGCCGCGCCCAGTGAACGCGTCGTCGTGCATGTACTTCATCCTCGGCCCGAACAGCGCCGATACGTCGATGCGATCATTACCCCGGCCGCGGTCGTCGAAGTCGGTGATGATGTCCATCGTGCTGCCGCGCGAATGCGCCTTGTTGGTGAACTTGAAAATGTCGTTGCCGGTGCCGCCCGTCAGCGTGTCCCGCCCGAGATTTCCGATGATCGTATCGTTGCCCGCACCGCCGACGATCGTGTCGTTGCCGGCACCGCCGTCCAGCGTATTGCGGCCCGCGTTTCCGGTGATGGTGTTCGCCAGCCGGTTGCCGGTCCCCGCGATGTTGGCCTTGCCCAGCAGCGTCAGCTTCTCGATCTCGGAGAAGTCGAAAAAAGCGAGGCTGCGCGTGATGGTGGACGTGATCGTGTCGACGCCGCCGCTGTCCTGCACGGCGTCGATGCCGGAAGCTTCCGCGCCCAGCACATAAGTGTCGTTGCCCAGCCCGCCGCGCAGCGTGTCGGCACCAGCACCACCATTCAGCGTGTCGTTGCCAGCGCCTGCGTCGATGAGGTCGCGGATGCTGGAGCCGGTGATCGTCTCGGCGCTGCTGTCGCCGAAGATGCGGAAGAGCGCGTTCGGGCCTGCACTTTTGATGATCGTCCCGCTCAGGTTGAGCGAGGTCGCGGTGCCTAAGCGAACTTCAACGACCTGGCCCTCACTCGAAGCGCCGGTGCTGCTTAGGTCGAACACGATCTCGCCGAACTGCCGCATCTGCGCCTCGGTAATGCGGACGACAGCCTGGCCGCTTCCGGTCTGGCCGATTAGTGCGAGCTGCTCCATGTTGACGACGCTGCTCGTCGTCAGGTCTGCGACTGAGGCATTATAGAGAAGGACCACAAACTCGTCGAAACCGCCGATGCCGCCATCGTAGACCTGCCCAGCCTCGACATCTTCCGCCGAGATGCGGAAAATATCATCGCCGCCCAGGCCGTATTGCTCGTCCCTGCCTTTGCTGCTGAAGAAAAAGTCCAACTCGGCGCCACCGAATATCCTGTCGCGGAGTTCGTCGCCTTGGAGGAAGTTGTTGGAATTGTCGGCGATCTGCGTACGCACCAGTTCCCGCACGGTCGCGGAGATGCCCGTGCCGCTGGTGTCGGTCGGCGCGCCGGAGTCCGTCCAGGTGGCGACGAACTGGCCGCTGCGAAGCGCGGCGACAGACGACTGCCCCTCGTCATTGAGGCCCGTGTCGTCGAGGGGTACGTTGTTTCCGAAAACAGCGACCGGAACTTCATCGCCGTTCGCGTCGAAGATGCGGGTCAGCACGCCGGTGTCCGTCGGGCTCCGCTGGATCGTGTAGGTGACGACGATGAAGCCATTGTCGAGCACCGCGATCTCCGGATCGTAGTCTTCCAATGATGAGGTGTCGTTGTCGACGCGGACGGTCTGGAGCAAGGTGCCGGCATCGTTGAAAAGTTTGAGACTGATGCCGGGCTGGCCCCCGAGATCCGGATCCTTTAACACCAGGGCGAAGCCGCCATTCTTCAATGCGGCAACCTGAGGCGTCGAGAGGCCGGCGTCGTTCACGTTCGTCGTGGTACCTGCGGTGCCATTGGCGTTGAACAATGTCGCGCTGACGCCGGAGCCCGTCGTATAGGTCACCACGAAGCGGCCATCGCTGAGCCGCGCGACGGCGGGGTCGGCGGTGCCGGCGAAGAACACAGCCGTCGGCGAACTGCCGTCGCTGGCAAAGGTGAAGACGTTGACGCCATTCCCGGTGTCGGTGACGACGGCGAACCGGCCGCCCTCCACGGCCACGACCTCTGGATCTGCGTTGTCGGGGTGGTCGCCGGTGATGATCTCCCTTGCCACGACCACGCCAGTCGTGGCGTTCACGGTCGTGGTCACGATCTTGTTGGCGCCGGCGGGGCCTTCCTTCCAGGTGACCGCAATGGTGCCGTTGGTGAGTTCCGTGATGACGGGCTCGCCGACCATGTCGGTTGTGCCGCCATTGGTGACATTGACCGTGATCGGCGTCGTGTCGGTCGGAGCGCTGTAGATTTCGAGCCGGGGGACGCGATCGAAGAGTGCGTAGCTGTCGTAGACCACAGCGTAGCCGCCATTCGACAGGCCGATGACGTTGCTCAGGCTCTGGTCGCTGTCCGTGACAGAGTTGGCGCGGAACTCCGCGCGCACGGTCTCCAGGGTGTATGTGGTGGTGATCGCCATGATCCTACCTCGCGCCCAAGGCGCGACCCCTCATCCCAGTCCATTCTGGCACGTGCCGTTCGGCAAGCAAATCAGCACGCAGCTCGCGTCAGCCGATACGCCGACGGTGCCAATTCACCGCAAAGTGGTCACCCCGCCCATCAGGCGATCACCTGAATTTCGGGCTGTGCGCGCGATCAGAGAATGAAATCGCTGGCGCTCATCTCCCGCAGCGTCGTGCCCTTCAGGCGGATCGAGAAGTCGGCCGCGAGGCTGCCGCCGGTGTTGACCTCGACGATCACGTCCGGCCCGGCGATGTCCTTGATGCGCACCTGCCCTGCCTTGGTGAACGCGTCGTCATGGATGTACTTCATCTTCGGCCCGAACAGCGCCGACACGTCGATGCGGTCGTTGCCGCGTCCGCGGTCGTCGAAGTCGGTGATGATGTCCATCGTGCTGCCGCGCGAGTGGGTCTTGTTCGTGAACTTGAAAATGTCGTTGCCGATGCCGCCGGTCAGCGTGTCCCGGCCGATGCCTCCGATGATCGTGTCGTTGCCCGCGCCGCCGACGATCGTGTCGTTGCCTGTGCCGCCGTCGAGGATGTTTCGTCCCGCATTGCCGGTGATCGTGTTGGCGAGGCGATTGCCCGTGCCGGCAATGTTGGCGGTGCCGAGCAGGGTCAGCTTCTCGATCTCCGAGAAGTCGAAGAAGGCGAGGCTGCGGGCAATGGTCGAGGTGATCGTGTCGATGCCGCCGGCGTCCTGGACGGCGTCGGTGCCGGACCTTTCGGCGCCCAATACATAGGTGTCGTTGCCCAAGCCGCCGCGCAGCGTGTCGGCACCAGCACCGCCGTCCAGCACATTTGCGCCGGCGTTGCCGGTGATCGTGTTGGCCAGGCCGTTTCCTGTGCCGAATCTGGCGCTGCCCAGCAGCGTCAGATTCTCGATCTCCGAATAATCGGCGAAGGCGAGGCTGCGGTCGATCATCGAGGTGATCGTGTCGATGCCACCGGAATCCTGCACGGCATCGACGCCGGACGCCTCGGCGCCCAGCACATAGGTGTCGTTGCCCAGGCCGCCGTCGAGAAAATCCTGACCGCTGCCGCCGTCCAAAACGTCGTTGCCCTCGTCGCCCATCAGGAAGTCGGTATCAGCACCGCCGTATAGCGTGTCGTTGCCATCGCCTCCTTCGATCGAGTCGATACCCGCTTCCCCGAAGAGCGTATCGTCGCCGCCGAGCCCCGACATGGAGTCGTCGAAGGCCGTGCCACGAATCTTGTTGTCGACCGTCGGAGAGCCGAACACGTAGAGTGCCGTCGGCGGCGTCCCTATGAAGCGCAGGGCCGCCGAAGCGTCGACGACAGCGGCGCCGGTCGTGAAGTCGACGAAGACGGCATCGTCCAAATCCATTCCACCGGAATAGGAACTGAACACGATCCAATTCAGCGCCTTGGCCAGGTCGCCGCGGCTGTGCGCGGCCCCATTGGCGCCGCGGGTGAAGTGATCACTCCCGGCGCTGCCATACTCGAAATACCAGTTGGCCGTACCGCCGAAGCCCGTGCTGTTGCGATCGAACGCGAAGAAGTCACGGAGGAAGCTCGCGGGATCCGTGGCCTCCACGTCGCTATCTTCGGCAAAGACCGTCTCGGCAAAGGTGCCGATGGTCGCGAGGCCGGGGTCTCCACCCTGGTAGAGCTGGTCATAGGCGTTGTAGGCCCCGAAGAACCAGTCGTTCGCCGCACCGATGTTCACCAGATCCGGGTCCGACGCGATGTATTCGCTGCCGAACGCGACAAACGACAGATCGATGCCAGCGAACTCGTTGTTGACCCGCTGCGAGAGCTGATTGACCGCGACGCCGCCCATGCTGAAGCCGGTCGCCAGAACCGACCCGCCAGCGGCCAGCACCCCGAGCGCGGCATAGATATCCGCGAAATCGTCGGCGTAGTCCGTGTTGAAGGCGGGGGGTGTCGGCAGATACTGGCCAAAGACCGGAATGACTTCGACGAACGGCAGCCCGTTGAACACCATCGCGAACTGCGAGGGATCGTTGTCGCTCTGGTAGACCTGCACGCCCGTCACGGCGCTCAAGCTGTTGAGGAACAGGGTCGTCGACGCCGGATAAGCGACCAGACCCAGGTCGTCGGCAGTCATCAGCGTCCAACCATCGACCGCCCCCGACACCAGGTCGGCTGCTGCGAGAGTCAGGTCTCGTTGCTCGATCGTGTTGAACAATGCCGCCTCCAAGCGTGTCCATTGTCTGCAGATCGATACAAATTAACATAGAAATCAACTGAGCTGCGAATGAATATGCTCAGCACTCATGAGAATTGATCCGCAAGCCCGGAAAGCTGCTGATGAAGTGTCGACCGTCCGCGGGATGCTCGCGCAACGCCCGGCCGCCCATGCGGCCTGCTCGTCGCCCGGCCACGCACCTCGTCAACGAAGACTGCTGGCCGGGATCACAGTTCTCGCCGGTCCTACATGTTCGGGTAAACCGGCCCCTCGCCGCCCTGCGGCGTCACCCAGTTGATGTTCTGGTTCGGGTCCTTGATGTCGCAGGTCTTGCAGTGGACGCAGTTCTGCGCGTTGATCACGAACTTCGCGCCGGCCGGGCCGGTGTCGCGGTTCTCGCCGCCCTTGTCGGATGCGCCCGGCCCGCCCGCCAGCGCATTGCCGTCGCCATCCACCCATTCGTAGACGCCAGCCGGGCAGTAGCGCGTCGACGGCCCGGAGAAGACGCCGTATTCGGAGCGCTTCTGCAGGTCCATGTCCTTCACCTGAAGGTGGATCGGCTGGTTCTCCTCATGGTTGGTGTTCGACAGGAACACCGATGACAGCCGGTCGAAGGTCAGCACGCCGTCCGGCTTCGGATAGGCGATCGGCTTGTGCTTCGATGCAGGCTCCAGCGATTGCGCATCCGACTTGCCGTGCTTCAGCGTGCCGAAGGGCGAGATGCCGAGCAGCGTGTTCAGCCACATGTCCAGCCCGCCGACGGCAACGCCGGTGAGCCCCAGCTTCGACCAGAGCGGCTTGACGTTGCGCACCCTCTTCAGGTCGCGGCCGATGTCGCTGTCGCGCCAGGCCGCCTCGTAGGCGGCCAGTTCGTCGTTGGCGCGGCCCTCGCCGATCGCGCTCGCGACGTGCTCGGCCGCGAGCATTCCCGACAGCACGGCGTTGTGCGAGCCCTTGATGCGCGGCACGTTGACGAAGCCGGCCGAGCAGCCGATCAGCAGGCCGCCCGGGAAGCTCGTCTTCGGCACCGACTGCCAGCCGCCCTCGGTGATGGCGCGCGCTCCGTAGGAGATGCGCTTGGCGCCCTCGAACGTGCCGCGGATCGCCGGATGCGTCTTGAAGCGCTGGAACTCCTCGAACGGCGCGAGATACGGGTTCTTGTAGTTCAGGTGCACGACGAAACCGACGGCAACCTGATTGTCCTCGAGGTGATAGAGGAACGAGCCGCCGCCGGTCTTCATGCCGAGCGGCCAGCCGAACGAATGCTGCACGAGGCCCGCCCGGTGATGCTCCGGCTTCACCTGCCAGAGCTCCTTGAGGCCGATGCCGTATTTGCCGGGGTCGCGCCCGTCGGCGAGGTTGAACTTCTGGATCAGCTTCTTGGCCAGCGAGCCGCGCGCACCCTCGCCGATCAGCACGTATTTGCCGAGCAGCGCCATGCCGGGCGTGTAGCCGGGGCCATGGCTGCCGTCGCGCTCGACCCCCATGTCGCCGGTGACGACGCCCTTCACGGCGCCGGTCTCGTCATAGATCAGGTCGGCGGCGGCGAAGCCCGGATAGACGTCGACGCCCAGCGCCTCGGCCTTCGACGCCAGCCAGCGGCAGACATTGCCGAGGGAAACGATGAAGTTGCCGTGGTTGTTCATCAGCGGCGGCATGATGAAGTTCGGCAGCCTCAGCGAGCCGGCGGGCCCGAGGATCAGGAAATGGTCCGCCGTCACCGGCGTCTTGAAGGGGTGCCCCTCCTCCTCGCGCCAGCCGGGCAACAACCGGTCGATGCCGATCGGATCGACCACGGCGCCGGAGAGGATGTGCGCGCCGACCTCCGAGCCCTTCTCGAGGACGACGACGGAAAGGTTGGGATCGATCTGCTTCAGCCGGATCGCCGCCGCCAGGCCGGCCGGTCCGGCGCCGACGATCACGACGTCGAATTCCATGCTCTCGCGCTCGATCTCGCTCATCCTCGTCCTCTCGCTCGCCTGCAGCCTTCGGCCGATCCGGGTCCAGGTTGCATAGACCATCCCGGCGGCGACCGGAACCGGCTGACGCCGCGACATTTCCGGTCCATCACGTCACTGAAACGCAACTGACGTTAACGTAAGCGTTAATGTCGGCTATGTGTAGCCTTTCTCGGCTTTTTCATTGGCCGTAGGCGCCTTTGTCGGCGATAGTCCGCCCATGCGGCGTCGTCGTCCCGATCGCATGACAAGGCTTGGCCGCCTGGCCGGCGCGCTGCTGGCGCTTTGCCTGGCCGCCACGGCGGAGGCGGACGATCTCGGGCAGACCGTCTGGATCACCGGCGCCTATTCGTTTTCCGATGAGCTCGGCGGGTTCACGATCACCGGCGCGGGCGGCCAGGGAACGGCCGACAACCCGTTCGTCATCACCCAGGAGGTCAATTCCGCCAGTCCCATCACGATGGTGATCCGTGCGCAGCGCCCCGTCAGACCGCTCGACTATTCCGGCGAGTTCCCGAACGGCTTCACCTATTTCCGGATCCAGGTGGTGAACAACAGCGGACTGGCATGGGTCGAATGCGAGTTCGAGCTGCAGGAGATCCTGAACAAGCCGAGCGTCTTCGGCGACGGCCTGTCCTTCGACCAGCGGCGCACCGACACGACGACGATCTCGTCAGATGCGTTCGACACCTGGAGCCGGGATTTCGAACCCTACGACAAGCTCCTGTTCACCAATGGCAAGGTCGATCCGCTGGGCGCGGCGTCGTTCAGTTTCCTGGTCACCGACTTCACGCCGAAGCGCACCTTCTATCTCGTCTTCGATCCCCGCATCCCCTTCTCCTGAGCTTGCGCCAGGGCAGCGAACTTGCGACATGCTGCGGCATGGCCGCGTCGCGCACAGGCATCGAGGACATTCTCCGCTTCTACGCCGATGCCGGCGTGGACGAGGCGCTCGACGAGATCGCGACCGACCGGTTCGGCGCGATGCCGGAACCGTTGCCGCCAAAGAGTCCCGCCCGCGAGCCAGCCGCCCCGCGCCTCGGTTCCGCCCAGCCGGCGGCGCCAGCGCTGCCGCGCGTGCAACCGGCGGCAGGCACGGTGCCCGACGAGACGCAGGCCGCCCTCGCCCGCGAGCTGGCGCGCAAGGCCGCGAGCCTCGACGAGCTTCGCGACATCGTCGCCGCGTTCGAGGGATGCAACCTGAAGGCGACGGCCAAGACCCTCGTCTTCGCCGACGGCAATCCGGCCGCGCGGGTGATGTTCGTCGGCGAAGCGCCCGGACGCGACGAGGATCTGGAGGGCCTGCCCTTCGTGGGGCGGTCGGGCAAGCTTTTGGACCGTATGCTGGCGGCCATCGGGCTGGACCGCGCCACGTCAGCCTATATCGCCAACGTCATTCCGTGGCGGCCGCCCGGCAACCGGACCCCGACACCCCACGAGACGGAGATCTGCCGGCCGTTCATCGAGCGCCAGATCGAGCTGGCCAGCCCCGAGATCATCGTCACGCTCGGCGGCCCCTCGGCCAAGGTGATCCTGCACGCCACCGAAGGCGTCCTGAAGATGCGCGGCAGCTGGCGGGTTCACACCACCGCGGGCGGCAAGGCGATCCCGGCGATGCCGACGCTGCATCCGGCCTATCTGCTGCGCAATCCGGCGCACAAGCGGCTCGCCTGGCGCGACTTCCTCGAGGTGAAGGCGCGGCTGCGCGCCCTCACCCAGGATTGAGCGGTCCGCTCAGGCGGCGGCCCGCCGCATTCCGACGAACTGGAGTTCGGTCAGCACCGCGACGGCGATCGCCTGAGTGGCCACGAAGGCGATTCCCAGCGCGGTCGGGTCGATGATGCCGCCCAGCATCAGGCCGAAGCTTGCCGCGACCCAGAGCGCGTTCACCGCGATGATGTCGATCAGGACCATCCGCGACACCACCTGCCGCCGCGCCACCGCGAACAGCGCCGCCGTCCACGGGAAGAGGACGACGCCGGACCAGAAGACCAGTGGCTCCGGAAGCGACATCCAGGCAGCCAGATAGGATGCGCCGAAGGTGAAGAGGACGGCGGACACGCCGCTGGCGGCCGCGTCGAGCAGGAGCGCGGTGCGCAGGAAGGGGGTAACGGTGACGGTCATGGAACTCTCCTTCGATCCGGGCGGGTTCCGTTCCGGCCCGCCATGGTGCCGTTCTGGCAGAGCTGCGGGCGCCGGGCGATTACGCGCCGGGTAATAGAAATGCCAGCCGGGCACGGATAGGGTCGGCGCCATGGATCAGCAGACACAGATCGGCGGCCTCCTGCGCACATGGCGCACGCGACGGCGCATGAGCCAGCTCGACCTGGCCGCGGACGCGGAGGTCTCGCAGCGCCATCTCTCCTTCGTGGAGAGCGGACGCTCGGCGCCGTCGCGCGACATGGTCATCCGCCTGGCCGAGCGGCTCGACGTGCCGCTGCGCGAGCGCAACCAGATGCTGCTCGCCGCTGGCTTCGCGCCGAACTACGGCGAGCGGAAGCTCGGCGATCCCTCGCTGGCCGAGGCCCGCAAGGCGATCGACCTGGTGCTGCGGGGCCACGAGCCGAACCCGGCGATCGCGGTCGACCGGCACTGGCAGATGGTCGCGTCGAACGGATCGATCGCGCCGTTCCTGGAGGGTGTGGAGGACAAGGCGCTGCTGGCCCCGCCGGTGAACGTGCTGCGACTCAGCCTGCATCCGAAGGGCCTCGCCCCGCGCATCGTCAACCTGGCGGAATGGGCCGCCCATCTGATCGAGCGGTTGCGCCGGCAGAACGACGCGGTCCACGACGCCGGCCTCGCGGCGCTGGAAGCCGAGCTGATGTCCTATCCGGTCGGGCCGCGCCACATGCGGCCGCTCGACGCCAATGCCGTCGCCTATCCGCTCAGGCTCAGGATGGGCGGCGACGTGCTCTCTTTCATCAGCACGATCACGATCTTCGGCTCGCCCCTCGACGTGACGCTCTCCGAACTCGCCATCGAGAGCTTCTTCCCTGCCGACGAAGGGACGCGGCGCTTCCTGCGCCACGCCAGCGGCGATCGACCCTGATCGCCGCTTGCCCCGGGGGCAGCGAGCCGCCAAGCTGCGGTCCGGATCGGGAGGAGCAGTACATGAACGCGCCGTCCAGGAACCTCGATTTCTTCTACTTCTTCGGCAGCGGCTACGCCTACCTGTCGGTGATGCGCATCGACGCGCTGGCCGATGCCGCCGGCGTCACCGTCACCTGGCGGCCATTCAGCGTCCGCGCGCTGATGATCGAGCAGAACAACATGATCCGCGAGCAGAAGCAGAAGATGGCCTATGTCTGGCGCGACATCGAGCGCCGCGCCGCCCGCAACGGCGTGCCGTTCGTCAGGCCGCCGATCTGGCCGACCGACCCGGACCAGCTCGCCAACCGCGTCGGCATCGTGGCGCAGGCCGAAGGCTGGTGCCGCGAGTATACGCTGGCCAGCTTCCGCTCCTGGTATCTCGACGGGCAGCCGCTCGGCGCCGAGGGGCCGCTCGCCGCGATCCTCGCCGGGCTCGGCAGGAACGCCGCCGAGGTGATCGGGCGCGCAAACTCCGACGACATCCGCGCCCGCTACGATGCGCAGACGGACGTGGCGCGCAGGCTGGGCGCCTTCGGCTCGCCGACCTTCGCGGTGGGTTCGGAGATCTTCTGGGGCGACGACCGCCTCGAGGAAGCGATCGCCTGGGCCGCCGGCACGCATCCGGCGCAACGCAACGCCGCCGGCTGACCGGCCCCGCTTCGCGAACTCGCGGCCGACCCTAGTTCTGCGACGGCGTGACCTTGCGGGCGGTGGCCCGCGCGATCCCCAGCCTGTGCTCGCGCCAGATGATGAAGATGCCGGCGCCGACGACGATGGCGCCGCCGATCAGCATGTGCGCGCTCGGCACGTCGCCGAAGGCGACATAGCCGACGATCACGCCCAGCACGATCGAGGTGTATTCGAACGGCGCGACGGTAGAGGCCTCCGCATGCCGGTAGGATTCGGTCATGAATATCTGGGCGATGCCGCCGCAGATGCCGGCCGACACCAGGAACGCCGCCTGCGTCGCCGTCAGCGACGCCCAGCCGAACGGGATCGTCAGCAGGCCGGCGGCGGACGCGGTGAGCGAGAACCAGAGCACGATCGTCGCCGTGCGCTCGGTGGTGACAAGATTGCGTACCAGCAGCAGCGCGACCGCCGAGATGGCAGCAGCGACCAGCGCCGCGACGACGCCCGCGGCCTCCGGCCCGCTGATCGCCGCTTCGCCCGAGAACAGCGTGAGCCGCGGCCAGGAGATGATGACGACCCCGACCAGGCCGACGACCACCGCTGTCCAGCGATAGATGCGGATGCTCTCGCTGAGGAAGATGGCGCTGATCACGACCACGAGCAGCGGCTGGGCGTAATTCAGCGTGATCGCCTCGGGCAGCGGCAGCCGTGTCAGCGCGAAGAAGCCGAGACCCATCGAGGAGACGCCGACCACGCCGCGGGCGATGTGGTTCAGCGGGCGCCGCGTCACCAGCGCGGTCGCGAGTTCGCGCCGCCACGCCAGCAGGACGAGGATTGGAAACACCGCGAAGAAGGAACGGAAGAAGACGATCTGACCCGCCGGAACCTGCCCCGCCGCCTTGATGCAGGCGGACATGCCGACAAAGATGACGACGGAAAGGACCTTCAGGAGAATGCCCGTCACCGGCCGGTCGCCCGGCGGCGAATGGGTTGGACTCATGGCTCAGTGCATCTCCCTGCCGGCCGTCGCGATCGGCCGTTCCTGCTGTCCCGTTCCTAGGCGCCCCGTGCGCCGCGGATTGCGTCCCACACGCGCTGCGGCGTCGCCGGCATCTCGATGTGGTCGATGCCGTAGGCGCGCCACAGCGCATCGGTGATGGCGTTCATCGCGGCCGGCGTGGCGCCGATCGTGCCCGCCTCGCCGGCACCCTTGATGCCGAGCGCGTTGGTGGTCGACGGCACGTTGCGCGTCTCGAAGCTGAAGGACGGCAGGTCGTCGGCGCGCGGCACGCCATAGTCCATGAATGTCGCCGTCAGCAGCTGGCCGTCCTCGGCGTAGACCGTGTTTTCGATCAGCGCCTGTCCGATGCCCTGCGCCACGCCGCCATGCATCTGCCCGGCGAGCAGGATCGGGTTAACGGTGACGCCCAGGTCGTCGACGATCGTGTAGGCCAGGATGTCCGTCTTCCCCGTCTCGGGGTCGATCTCGACCTCGCAGATATGCGTCCCGTTCGGGTACGTCGCCTCGTTCTGCACGAAGTCGCCCATGCCCTGCAGGTCCGCCGGCGCCTTTGCGGCCTTGGCGATCGCCGCGAAGTCCATGACCTTGTCGGTGCCGACGATGCGTGCCGTGCCGTCGACCAGTTCGATGTCGCCGACCGCGGCCTCCATCTCGTCGGCGGCGATCCGGCGAATCTTTTCCGCCAAATCCTCGCCCGCGCGCGACGCCGAGACGCCGCCAAGCGGGATCGAGCGCGAGCCGCCCGTGCCGCCGCCTTCCTTCAGCCTGTCGGTATCTCCCTGCACCACATGGATCTTGTTGATGTCCAGGTTGAGCTTCTCGGCGACGAACTGCGCGTAGGCGGTGGCGTGCCCCTGCCCGTTGCTCTGCGTGCCGATGTCCAGGGTGATCGTGCCGTCGCCGTTCAGCCGCACGAAGGCGGGCTCCGAACCAGGGAACGCGCAGGCCTCGATGTAGGTCGCCATGCCGATGCCGCGGATGCGTCCGGCGGCCTCGGACCGCTTCAGCCGTGCGTCGAAGTCCGCCCATCCCGACCGCGCCAGCGCGGTCGTCATATGCCCCTCGAACTCGCCGGTGTCGTAGAGCCGCCCGGTCTGGGTGCGGTAGGGGAACTGCTCGGGCCGGATGAAGTTGCGTCGGCGGATCTCGTCGCGCCCGAGCCCGGTTTCACGGGCGCAGGCATCGGCCAGCTTCTCCAGCAGGAAGGCCGCTTCCGGGCGCCCTGCCCCGCGATACGCATCGACCGGACAGGTGTTGGTGTAGACGCCGCGCGTCTCCACGAACAGCGCCTGGATGTCGTAGACGCCGGTCGACATGGTGACGCCGATCCGGGGGATGTCGGCGGCATACTGCGAGATGTAGGCGCCCATGTTCGCGATCAGCTTGACCCGCAGCCCGAGGAAGCGGCCGTCGGCGTCGAGCGCCATCTCTGCGGTGACGTGATTGTCGCGTCCCTGCGCGTCGACCAGGAACTGCTCGTTGCGGTCGGAGGTCCACTTCACCGGCTGGCCGAGCCGCTTGGCCGCCTCGAGCACCAGCGCATATTCGCGATAGACGAACGCCTTGGGACCGAAGCCGCCGCCGACGTCCGGCGTGACCACGCGCAGCTTCTCCAGCGGGATCTTGAAGACTTTCGCAGCGAGAATCTTCTGGGTCGAATGCACGCCCTGCGTGCCGGTGGTCAGCACGAAGCGGTCCTCGTCGGCCTTCCACTCGCCGATCGCCGAGCGCACCTCCAGATAATTGACGACCAGCCGGTTGTTCATGAACTCGACGCCGACGACCCTGTCGGCCCGCGCGAACGCGGCCTCGGTCCTGGCGCGGTCGCCCGCCTCGTAGTGGA
This sequence comes from Rhizobiaceae bacterium, assembly GCA_019635755.1. GTDB lineage: Bacteria > Pseudomonadota > Alphaproteobacteria > Rhizobiales > Rhizobiaceae > OAS926. Next base: position 265,943 of record JAHBYW010000001.1, read on the forward strand.
AGGCCTGGTTGGACGGCAGGTCGTCCCAGGCGCGCGGCGCGCCCTCATCCAGAGCTGTCCGCGTGTCGACCGCCGGATCGCCCGCGTCGTAGTCCACGTCGATCAGCTCGGCGGCGTCCTGCGCCAGCGCGCGGCTGTCGGCCACGACGAAGGCGACGGCGTCGCCGACATGGGCGACGCGGTCGCGGCAGAGGATCGGGATGTCCTTGGTAGGCGCCCGCGTGCCGTCCGGCTGCTTTGCCATAGAACTGGAGCGGAGGTCGCCCAGAGCGGCCAGGTCGGCGCCTGTCAGCACCAGGCGAACGCCGGGCGCCTGCCTCGCGGCCTCGGTCGAACCGATCGTGAAGCGCGCCTTGGCCACCGGCGAACGCAGCACGTAGCCGTGCAGCAGGCCGGCCGGCGCGATGTCGTCGGTGTATCGCCCCTTGCCGCGAATGAAGGCGTCGTCCTCGACACGCAGGACGGACGCACCGATACCGAACTTCGGTGTGACGACGGTCATGGCAGCCCTTCGATCGGCGTGGGAAAACGAGGCTGAAATAGCCCTTTCGGCAGTTTTGTCGAGTGTGGGTTTCGTGTAAAGAGCAAGGCCTTGATTTTGTTGTGCCACTGGGGCCGGCTGGCACGGAATGCGGGATAGACACGATTGATGCGAACTGACACCGGCCAGGTCTTCCGGCTCGAGGACTACCGACCGAGCGACTACCTGATCCCCGAGACGCGGCTGACGTTCCGGCTGTCGCCCGAGGCGACCACCGTCGTCGCCGAGCTGACGATCGAACGCCGCGCCGGCGCGAAATCAGGCGCCCCGCTGGTACTGGATGGCGACGGCCTCGTGCTGACCGGTCTGGCGATCGACGGCGCGCCCGCCGAAAGCGACCGCTACACCGCGACCGCCGATGCGCTGACGCTGCCCAGGCCGCCCTCGGCCAAGCGCTTCCGCCTCACCATCGAGACGCGGCTGGAGCCGTCGCGCAACGAGGCGCTGATGGGGCTTTACCGCTCGAACGGCGTCTACTGCACGCAGTGCGAGGCGGAAGGGTTCCGCCGCATCACCTATTATCTCGACCGCCCCGACATCCTGTCCGTGTACTCGGTCCGCATCGAGGCTCCGAAACAGGACGTGCCGCTGCTGCTGTCGAACGGCAACCCGGTCGAGAGCGGCGATCTGTCCGGCGGCCGGCACTTCGCCGTCTGGCACGACCCCTTCCCGAAACCGTCCTACCTGTTCGCACTGGTCGCGGGCGACCTCGGCGCGGTCACCGACACCTTCGTCACCCGCTCGGGACGCACCGTCGATCTCGGCGTCTATGTCGAGCACGGCAAGGAGGACCGCGCCGCCTATGCCATGGACGCGCTGAAGCGCTCGATGAAATGGGACGAGGAGGCGTTCGGCCGCGAATACGATCTCGACGTCTTCAACATCGTCGCCGTGTCCGACTTCAACATGGGCGCGATGGAGAACAAGGGCCTCAACGTCTTCAACGACAAATACGTGCTCGCCGACGCCGACACGGCGACCGATGGGGACTTCGCCAACATCGAGGCGATCATCGCGCACGAATATTTCCACAACTGGACCGGCAACCGCATCACCTGCCGCGACTGGTTCCAGCTCTGCCTGAAGGAAGGGCTGACCGTCTATCGCGACCACGAGTTCTCGGCCGACATGCGCTCTCGCGCGGTCAAGCGCATCGCCGAGGTCCGCACGTTGCGCGCGCACCAGTTCCCCGAGGACCAGGGGCCGCTCGCGCATCCGGTGCGCCCGCGCCGCTACCGCGAGATCAACAACTTCTACACGGCGACCGTCTACGAGAAGGGCTCGGAAGTCGTGCGCATGATCCGCACGATCCTGGGCCCTGACCTGTTCCGCCAGGGCATGGACCTCTATTTCGACCGGCACGACGGGGAAGCCGTCACCATCGAGGATTTCCTCGCCTGCTTCGCCGAGGTGTCGGGCCGCGACCTGACGCAGTTCGCCCTCTGGTATCACCAGGCCGGAACGCCGAATGTCACGGTCTCGTCGGTCCACAACGCCAAGGCGCGCGAGCTGACGCTGGAGATCGAGCAGTCGGTGCCGCCGACGCCGTCGGAAAGCCGCAAGCGACTGATGCACATCCCGCTCGCCTTCGGACTGGTCGGCAAGGACGGCCGCGACCTGCCTTTCGAGTCAGTGGATGGCGCAACCGTCGAGGACGGCGTCATCCATCTGCGCAAGCGGCGGCACGTCGTCCGCTTCTCCGGCATCGCGGAGCGCCCCGCCCTGTCGCTCAACCGCGGCTTCTCCGCGCCGGTGACGCTCTCCGCCGAGCAGCCGTCGGAGGACCGGCTGTTCCTGGCACGCCACGACAGCGACCCGTTCTGCCGCTGGCAGGCCTATAACGGCCTGCTGACCGATGCGCTGATCGCGGCGGCGCGGCAGTGCCGGGGCGGCAAGGTGCCCCAGTTCGACGCCAAGATGGTGGCGCTGGCAGGCCTGCTGGCCGCCAATGAGACGCTGGAACCCGCCTTCCGCGCGCTCGCGATCGCGCTGCCTGGCGAGGCCGACATCGCGCGCGAGATCGGCTCCAACATCGATCCCGACGCCATCTTCGCGGCGCGCGAGGCGCTGGCGGCGACCATCGCGCGCGCCAACCGCGACACCTTCGCCGGCCTCTATGCCGGCCTTCGCGGCGGCCGCACCTTCAGTCCGGACGCGGCCAGCGCGGGACGGCGGGCATTGCGCAACGCGCTGCTCGACTATCTTGCCGCCGGCTCGGGCGACCCCGCGCTTGCCGCCAAGCAGTTCTCCGCGGCCACCAACATGACCGACAGGTCCGCGGCGCTGACCGTCCTGGCCCACCGCCATGCAGGCACGGCCGAGGCGAAGAAGGCGCTCGCCGCGTTCGAGACCCGATACCGCTCCGATCCGCTGGTGCTGGACAAGTGGTTCCAGATCCAGGCGGCGACGCCGGGGCGCCAGTCCGTCGAATCCGTCGCGGCGCTGACCCGCCACCCGGCCTATTCGATCACCAACCCGAACCGCGTCCGGTCGCTGATCGGCACGTTCTCCAGCGCCAACCAGACCGGCTTCCACCGCGAGGACGGCGCCGGCTATGCGCTGTTCGCCGAAACGGTTCTCGACGTGGAAAAGCGAAACCCGCAGATCGCGGCGCGCCTCGCCACGGCGCTGCGGTCGTGGCGCTCGCTGGAGCCGGTGCGGATGGGGCGGGCGCGCGAGACGCTGCTGCGCATTGCCGGCACGCCGGACCTCTCGACCGACCTCCGCGACATCGTGGAGCGGACGCTGGCCTGACCGCTTCAGCTACGTCGCTCCCGAGCGAGCGGCAACCGGCGCCCGCAAGCGGCCGCCGGCCGCGAAGAGGATTTTTTTGCGAATGCGGCTGGACACGCCGAATCACGTCTGATTCCTTACAGACGATTCGGAAGTGCGGCGTTGCCGAATCGACAAGCGGGACATCTGGCTTAGGGGAGCCATTCGATGGGCAAGACGGACGCGTGGGGCGCGCCCGGCGGGTCGGTGCATGCCGATCGCCGGACGCCCCGCCGGGACGGCCTCGCAGGCAATGCCCGCGTCATCGCCGCGCCGGCATACCGCCGGCTGCTTGCCGCCGAGCCGCTGCTGCGACGCTCCATTCCCACGCTCATCATGATCTTCCTGCTGGTGATCGCCGGCGCCCACACGATGTCGCTCATCGCGCAGCGGACCGATGCGGAACGCGCCGCGCGCGCCACGCTGGGGCTGGCCGCCGCGGAGCTGGGCGCCTCGCTGGCGCTTGAGGCGGCGCCGGTGTCGGCCGCCGGCGTGCTGGAGAACCTCGTCGAGCGCGCACGCTCGCAGCCCAACATCAGCCGGCGCTACGTGCTGGCGGTGATGGACGGCAATTTCAACGTCCTCGCGGTGACGCCGGACAACCTGCCCTGGAAGGGGCAGTCCCTCCAGCACATGATGTCGGGCGGCCAGCCGCTCTTCCTGTTCGGCGAGCGCGCCGGCGTTCTGCCGGTCACGATCGGCGGCACGGAATGGCTGGCGGCGCTGCGGCTCAACCGGGCCGACGGCGCCGTTGCCGCGCTGGTGCCGACCGACGCTGTCTTCGCCGAATGGCGGCGGACGGTGTCGCTCAACGTCACGCTCTACGTGCTGACCGCGAGCGTGCTGATCATCATTCTCTACGCCTATTTCAGCCAGGCCTCGCGGGCGCAGACCGCCGACCGCATCTATGTCGAGGCACATGAGCGCATCGACCTCGCGCTGGCGCGCGGACGCTGCGGCCTGTGGGACTGGGACATGGTGCGCGGCAAGATGTACTGGTCGCGCTCGATGTTCGACATCCTCGGCTACGAGCCGTGCGAACGCATGCTCTCCTTCGGCGAGGTGTCGCGGATCATCCATCCCGACGACGGCGACCTCTTCGCGCTGGCGACCGGCATCGTCGCGCGCGAGATCGACCAGATCGACCAGGTCTTCCGCATGAAGCATGCGGACGGGCACTGGGTGTGGATGCGCGCGCGCGCCCAGGTGATCGATCCAGAGGCGCCGGAGATCCAGCTCATCGGGATCGCCGTGGACGTCACCGAGCAGCGTCATCTGATGATGCGTTCCGAGGCGGCGGACCTGCGGCTGCGCACCGCGGTCGAGAACACGTCCGAGTCCTTCGTGCTGTGGGACGCGGCGCGGCGCCTTGTCATGTGCAACACCAAGTTCCAGCAGGACAACGGGCTGGACGACGCGCATGTGCTGCCGGGCACGCCGCGCGAGGTCGTCGAAGCCAACATGCTGCCCTTCGTGGCAGACCGGAAGCTCGCCAATTCGTCCGGCCTGAAAGGCGCGGCGACCTATGAGCGGCAGCTCGCCGACGGCCGCTGGCTGCAGGTCAACGAGATCCGCACGCGCGACGGCGGCATCGTCTCGGTCGGCTCCGACATCACCCAGCTGAAGCTGAACCAGGACAAGCTGGTCGAGAGCGAGCGGAGGCTAATGGCGTCGATCCACGACCTCAACATCACGCAGAAGGCCGAGCAGGAGAAATCGTCCCAGCTCGTCGAGCTCAACAAGAAGTACATGAAGGAGACGGAGCGCGCCGAGGCGGCCAGCCGTGCCAAGTCGGAGTTCCTCGCGAACATGTCGCACGAGCTGCGCACCCCGCTCAACGCGATCATCGGCTTCTCGGAACTCATGCAGTCACGTCTGTTCGGGCCGATCGGCTCGGACAAATACGAGGAATACGTCCGCGACATCCACGGCAGCGGCACCTACCTGCTGGGCGTCATCAACGACATCCTCGACATGTCCAAGATCGAGGCCGGCCAGTTCGCGATGGAGCGCGAGGAGATCGATCTGTGTCCGCTGATCCGCGAGACGGTGCGGGTGATCGCGCTCCAGGCGGCGCAGAAATCCATCACCGTCGACACCCAGATCGCCGACACGATGCGGCTCTTCGGCGACCGCCGCGCGATCAAGCAGATCGCGCTCAACCTGCTGTCGAACGCGGTGAAGTTCACCGGCGAAGGCGGGCACATAAAGGTCCGCGCGCGCAACGTCGCCAACGCGCTGATGCTGACGATCGAGGACAATGGCTGCGGCATACCGAAGGATGCGCTTAAGAAACTGGGGCGTCCGTTCGAGCAGGTTCAGAACCAGTTCTCGAAGAACCATGCCGGCTCCGGCCTCGGCCTCGCCATCTCGCGCTCGCTGGCGCAACTGCATGGCGGCGCGCTGAAGATCAGGTCGCAGGAAGGCGTCGGCACGATCGTCGCCGTCCGCATCCCGACCCGCCGGCAGGCTGCCGCCGCGGCGGACGCGCCGCTGCATCGCGAAGCGGCGGAGTAGAGCCGCAGTCCGTCGAGAGACAAGCGACGCCCCGTCTCGCCCTGCGGGCTCGCCACCTCTCCCCCCACTTCCGTGGGGTAGGAAATGCGCCAGCATCGCGGCCGGAATTCCTCTCCCCCGTCGAGCGAGGGAGAGTGGTCCGCGACCAACTGCAGCGGGGACTTGATCGACGGCGGCGATATCAGCCGTCAGCGCCGGCCGTGGCGGCCTTTCGGCATCTCGTCCTTGACGATCTTGCCGTCGTCGTTGCGGTCGAGCAGCGCGAACAGCTTCTTCTGCCGCGACTCGATCTCGGCCGCAGTGATCGCGCCGTCACCGTCGACGTCGAACCGCTCGATCATGCGCTTCGCCTGGCGTTCGGCGCGCATGCGCACGATCTCGTCGGCGATCTCCTCGACCGTCATCTTGCCGTCGCCATTGGCATCGGCGGACCCCAGCCGCGACTGCATCGCCGCCGCGAACTCATCGAAGGTGACGTCGCCGCTGGAATCGGCGTCGGCGCGGTCGAAGTTCATCTGCGCGCGTGGGCCGTGCCGCCCCTCGCCCCGCTGGTCGGCGGCCTGGGCAACGGTGGCGGCGGTGCCGGCCAGCGCGAGAAACGCGACCGCAAGCTTGGTGGAAGTCTTCATGTCTCAGTCTCCTGTTGCATCGTCACCCCCGATGCTCCCGGCAGCGTCGTCGGCTTCCCATCGCCTCGGCCGCCGCCGGTCCGGAGCAGGCGGTCGAAATCCTTCCTGACCGTCCGCGCCGTTTCCTTGAGGTGCGCTTCGAGCACCCCGAATTCGGGCAGATCCGTTGCGCTCAGCAGGAGGTCCGACAGGCCGGGCGGAACGTCCGCGCGGTCGAAGGGGCCATCCAGGCAGAGCCTGATGATCTGCGTCATTCCCGCATAGAGCGCGAACGCCTCGGTCAGGTCCGTCCTGATCTGGGCATCCGCGAAGGCCGGTACAAGGGCAGCCAGCACATCGCCCGTCGACGGGCCGGCGCGTCCGTCCGCCACGCGGCCGGTGAGCCGCGCAACCTGCGCGACGAATTCGAGGTCGATGATGCCGCCCGGAACGAGCTTCAGGTCCCAGGCGTCGCGCGGCGGCTTCTCCGTCGCGATCAGGTCGCGCATCTCGACCGCCTCGCGCGCGACCTTGGCGAAGTCGCGCGGAAGGGCGATCACCGCCTCGATCTCGGCGGCGATCTCCGTGCCCAATCCCGCATCGCCGGCAACGGCGCGCGCCCGCGTCAACGCCATGTGTTCCCAGGTCCATGCCTCGGTCCGCTGGTATTTGCGGAACGAGTCGACATGGGTCGCCACCGGCCCCTTGTTGCCGGAAGGCCGGAGCCTCAGGTCGAGCTCGTAGAGCACGCCCTCCGCCGTCGGTGCCGACACGGCCGCGATCAGCCGCTGTGTCAGGCGCGTATAGTAGTGCGACGGCGCGAGCGGCTTCTCTCCGTCGGACTCCTCGGCGGCAGCGTCATGGTCGTAGAGCAGGATGAGGTCGACGTCCGAACCGGCGGTGAGCTCGCGGCTGCCCAGCTTGCCCATGCCCAGGATCGCCACGCGGCCGCCGGCCACGCGCCCGTGCCGCTGGGCGAACTCGGCGACGACGGCGTCCAGCGCGGCGCCGATCGTCAGGTCGGCGAGGTCCGAGAAGGCCTTGCCCGCACGGGTCGCGTCGATCGCGCCGGTCACCAGACGCACGCCGATCAGGAACTTCTGCTCGGCCGCGAAGATGCGCAGCCGATCCAGCCGCTCCTCGTGGAGCGTCGTGTTCTCCAGAAACGCCGCGAGCCTGCCGGCAAGGTAAGCGCGGTTGGGCAGTTCCGACATCAGGGCGGGATCCAGCAGCCCGTCGAAGACGTGCGGGCGGCGCGTGATGATGGCAGCCAGCCGCGGCGCCGCGCCCATGATCGTCGCCAGCATCTTGAGCAGTGCCGGGTTCGACTGCAGCAGCGAGAACAGCTGGATGCCCGCCGGCAGCCCGGCCAGGAAGGCGTCGAACCGCACCATCGCGTCGTCGGCGCGGCGCGTGTCGGCCAGCGCCTCCAGCAGCGCCGGCGTCAGTTCCGTCAGCCGCTCGCGCGCCTCGGCCGAGCGCGTCGCGCGATAGCGCCCGAAATGCCAGGTACGGATGATGCGGCAGATGTCGCTCGGCCGATTGAAGCCGAAACCGGCGAGCGTCTCCAGCGTGCCGGGATCGTCGACGTCGCCGGTGAAGACGAGATTGCCGCTGGTCGAGAGCTGCGGCGCGGTCTCGAACAGCGCCGCATAGTGCTTCTCGACGACGTGCAGCGCACTGCGGAAGGCCGCCTCGAAGGGCGCGGCCGCGTCGTAGCCCAGGAGCCGCGCGACGCGCTCCAGACCCTCGTCCTCCTCCGGCAGCGCATGCGTCTGCTCGTCGGCGATCATCTGCACGGCATGCTCGACGCGGCGCAGGAACCAGTACTGCTCTGCCATCGCGCGCGCCACCTCGGGCGTGATCCAGCTGTGCGCGGACAGCGCCTCCAGCATCCCCACCGTCTGCCGGCCGCGCAGCTGCGGGAAGCGCCCGCCGGCGATCAGTTGCTGGGTCTGGACGAAGAACTCGATCTCGCGGATGCCGCCGCGCCCGAGCTTGACGTTGTGGCCCTTCACGGCAATCTCGCCGTGACCCTTGTGGGCATGGATCTGGCGCTTGATCGAATGCACGTCCGCGATCGCCGCGTAGTCCATGTATTTGCGCCAGACATAGGGCAGCAGTTCCTTCAGGAACGCCGCGCCCGCGTCGAGGTCGCCCGCAACGGGACGCGCCTTGATCATCGCGGCGCGTTCCCAGTTCTGCCCCCTGCCCTCATAGTAGTTCAGGGCCGCCTCAACAGGGATCGCCAGCGGCGTCGAGCCCGGGTCGGGCCGCAGTCTGAGGTCGGTGCGGAAGACGTAACCGTGCTCCGTCCGGTCCTGCAGGATGCGCACGAGGCGGCGCGTCAGCCGCGCGAACAGGTCGGTGGCGTCGAGGGGGTCGACGATCGCCGGCGCGGCCGGATCGAAGAACACGACGAGGTCGATGTCGGAGGAGAAGTTGAGCTCGTGCGCACCGAGCTTGCCCATGCCGAGCACGATCCAGCCGGAGCCGACCGACGGCCGCGCGGGGTCGGGCAGCTTCAGCTTGCCCTGGCCATGCACATCACGCAGCAAGAAGTCGACCGCGGCGCCGACGCAGCTGTCGGCCAGGTCGCTCAGCCGGTTGACGGTCGCCTCGGTGTCGGCCTCGCCGGCGAGTTCCGCCAGCGCGATCAGCACATGCGCCTCGAGCTTGAGCTTCCGCAACTCTGCCATCAGCAGGGCTTCGGTCATGCCCTCGTCGCCAGGCACCTCGACGATGCGCCGGTTGATCGCGGCAAGCCGGTCGGGCAGCGCCGCGTCGAACAGATGGTCCAGGATGTCGGCCCGGCGGCGGAGCGAATCGCGCAGGAAATCCGACAGGTCGAGCACGGCGGCGAGGAAGCCGGCGCGTCGGTCGCGCTGCCCCAGCGCCGCCACCAGACGCGCCAGGCCGGCCTCTCTGGCCGCAGCCTCGAGGTCGGCCAGCGCCTCGCGCGCTGCGGCCTCGTCGAGCGGGAGAAGGCGCCGCGGCGCGGCCAGCCAGTCCGATGTCTTCGCGGCCCGTTTCGCCGTCATTGGCCCGTCTTGCCCTCCGGGAACACCATCGTCACCGATAGTCCCGGATTCGCATCGGCCAGTTCAAGCCTGCCGTTGTGGAACCGAGCGATCGCCTTCGCCTGGCTGAGGCCCAGCCCCGAGCCCGGCCGCGACCGGCTCTGCTCCAGCCGGACGAATCGCTCCGTCGCGCGTTCTCGGTCGGACTCGTCGGGGATGCCTGGACCGTTGTCGCCCACCGTCAGCCTGATCTCTCCGCCGGCCCGCTCCAGTCGCACGACGACACGGGCGCCTGCGGTGCCCGCGGAGTATTTGATGGCGTTGTCGACGATGTTGGACAGCGCCTGGCCGATCAGTTCGCGGTTCCCCACAACGGGGAAGGCGCCCTCCGCATCGCTTTCCAGCGCCACGCCGGCGTCCTCCGCGCTCGGCTCGTAGAGCTCGACCACGTCGCGGACCGAGTCCGCCAGGTCGACGTCGGCGACGCTCTCGGCCGAGTATCCCGCCTCCAGCCGCGAGATCATCAGGATGGCGTTGAAGGTGCGGATCAGCTGGTCGGACTCGCCGATCGTCGCCTCCAGCGCCGCGCGGTAGTCCGCCGACTGCCTGTCGCCGGCCAGAGCCGCCTCGGCCCTGTTGCGCAGGCGGGTCAGCGGCGTCTTGAGATCGTGCGCGATGTTGTCGGAGACCTGCTTCAGCCCCTCGTTCAGGCTGGCAATGCGGGTCAGCATGGCGTTCAGGTTCTCAGACAGGCGGTCAAACTCGTCGCCGACCTCGGACACCGGCAGCCGGCCGTTCAGGTCACCGCCCATGATCCGCAACGAAGCTTCCGAGACGCTGTCGATCCGTTTCAGCGCCCGTCGCCCGACGACGAACCAGATCAGGGCCGCGCCGATACCCATGAAGCCCAGCGTGGCGACGAGCGCCCGCTGCACGACGACGCGGAAGCGCTCCGGCTCGCCCATGTCGCGGCCGACCAGCACGATCATCTGGTTCGGCAGGCGCGACACCAGCGCGATGGCGTTGTGACGGATTTCCAGGGTCCGGTTGTCGGACTCGAGCGCCACCGGCGCGGGAACCCGCTCGCCCGCACCCTCGCCGTAGCGCTGGTAGGAGAACGGCGTCTCCGTCCAGCCCTCGATCTCCAGCACGCCCGGCTCGATGCTCTCGACGTTGCCGGCGAGGATCTGTCCGCTCGTGTCCGCGATCAGATAGAGATTGGCACTGGGCTGGCGTGAACGGCGCTCGATCGTGCGGGCGAGCAGCGGGATGCCCCCGCGCGCATAGGCGTTCGCCAGCCCGATCACCTCCTCGTTGATGGTCTCCTGCGTCTGCGCGATCAGCATGCGCGCCGAGAGCGACGTCATGTAGAAGACAAGGAAGACCGCACAGACGGCGAAGAGCAGCAGGTAGAGCGCGGACAGCTTGGCCGCCGTCGTCCGCATCACGAGCGAGAGGCGGCGCAGCATCGGCTAGCCGGCCTTCAGCATGTAGCCGGCGCCGCGCACCGTATGCAGCACGGCGCTGTCGAAACCCTTCTCGATCTTGGAGCGCAGCCGCGACACGTGCACATCGATGACGTTGGTCTGCGGGTCGAAATGGTAGTCCCAGACGTTCTCCAGCAGCATGGTGCGCGTCACCACCTGGCCGGCGTGGCGCATCAGGTACTCCAAGAGCCTGAACTCGCGCGGCTGCAGCGTGATCTCGCGCCCTGCGCGCCTGACCGTGTGCGACAGCCGGTCGAGCTCGAGGTCGCCGGTCCGGTAGACGGTCTCGACGTCGCGCGCACCGCCGCGGCGATTCAGCACCTCGACCCGGGCCAGCAGTTCCGAGAATGCATAGGGCTTGGTGAGATAGTCGTCGCCGCCGGCGCGCAGGCCGGTCACCCTGTCGTCGACCTCGCCCAGCGCGGACAGAATCAGGACAGGCGTCTTGTTGCCGCGCGCTCGCAGCGCTGCGATGACGGAGAGGCCGTCGCGGCGCGGCAGCATGCGGTCGACGACCATCACGTCGTAGTCGCCGCCGTCGGCCAGCGCGAAGCCGGCCTCGCCGTCCGCCGCCACGTGGGCGGTGTGGCCCGCCTCGGAAAAGGCGTTCTCAAGATAGTCCGCGGCCTCGCGGTCGTCCTCGATCACCAGAATCTTCATGTCGACCAGTATATAGGCGATCGCCGCCGAAAACGCAGGCTCCCGAACGGTTTGCGGCGGCAGGCGATGGGTGCCTGCCGCCGCCGGAACCGGAACGGAGATTGACTGGATACCGGTCCCGGCCTCCCCTCGCCGCGTACCCCCGGGGGTGGTGGCGGCGCGCGACAAGGGAAAAAGGCGGTATCGGCGGTCGCGTCAGCCCTTGGCGACGGGCAGCGCCACGAAGCGGTTGGTGTCCTCGCGGTTGACCTGGAACAGCACGGCCTTGCGGCCGGCCTTCGCGGCGTCGTCGATGGCCTTGTCCACGTCCGCCGCACTGGTGACGTCGGTCGAGTTGACGGCGACGATCACGTCGCCGGCCTGGATGCCGCGCTCGGACGCCTCGCTGCCGGGCGCGACGTCGGTGACGACCAGGCCCTTGCCATCCTCGGCGCGGGTGACGGTCATGCCGAACGTCTCCAGCATGTCGCCCGGGGCGGCGGGCGCCGCCGGATCGAGCGATGCCTGCTTGTCGGTGCCGGGCATGTCGCCCAGCGTGACCTTGATCGTCTCGGAGGCACCCTTGCGCCACACGGTGACGTCGACGGCCGCACCCGGCTGCGTGGCGCCGATGATGCGGGCCAGCTCCTTCGGCGAGCCAACGTCCTTGCCGTCGACCTGGGTGATCACGTCACCGGCGAGGATACCGGCAAGCTGCGCCGGGCTATCGGCCTGCGGCTCGGAGACGAGCGCGCCCGCCGCCTTCGCCAGGCCGAGCGACTCGGCGATGTCGGAGTTGACGGCCTGGATCTGCACGCCCAGCCAGCCGCGCTGTACCGTGCCATCCTTCATCAGGTCGCCGACGACCTCGCGTGCCGTGGACGCCGGGATCGCGAAGGCGATGCCGACGTTGCCGCCGGACGGCGAGAAGATCGCGGTGTTGATGCCGACCACCTGGCCGTTGAGGTTGAAGGCAGGGCCGCCCGAATTGCCGCGGTTCACGGCGGCGTCGATCTGCAGGAAGTCGTCGTAGGGACCGGCGCCGATGTCGCGGCCGCGGGCCGAGACGATGCCGGCCGTGACCGTGCCGCCGAGGCCGAACGGATTGCCGACAGCCACCACCCAGTCGCCGACGCGCACCTTGGAGTCGTCCGCGAAGTCGACATAGGTGAACTTCTGGTCGCTATCGACCTTCAGCAGCGCAAGGTCGGTGCGCGGATCGGTGCCGACCAGCGTTGCCTCCAGCTCGGTGCCGTTGTCCATCACCACCGCGAAGGTCTGGCCGCCCTCGACGACGTGGTTGTTGGTGACGATGTAGCCGTCCTCGGAGATGAAGAAGCCCGAGCCCTGCGAAACCGGACGCGTGCCCTCGCGGCCGCCCGGCGCGCGGCGGCCGTAGCGCTGCCCGCCATCGCGTTCGCCGCCGAACTCGCGGAAGAAGCGCTTCATCGGATGGTCGTCGGGAAGGTTCTCGAAGCCGCGCGGATCACCGAACAGGTCGGCGCCGGTGTCGGAGGCCGGCTCGATCTTCGCGGTGACGCGGACGCTCACGACGGCCGGCGATACCTTGTCCACGACATCGGCAAAGCCGGGCGCCTGTGCCGCCGCTTCGATGCGGACGGCCTCGGCCTGGACGGGCGCCGTACCGCTGGTCACCGCGCCGAAGCCGATGGCGCCGGCGATGGCGATCGACGCGGCAGCGGCCAGAAGGCGGGTCCGCGTCCTGGAAAGGGTGCTGGGGGTGCTCATTCTCTCATGTCCTCGATTGAACTGGCGGGATGCGCGGGGATTCGCTCCCGGTGACGCGAGAGATAGAGGCCGTCACATTACGCCGCTCTTTCCGGGAAATGAAACTTTCGTAATGTCGCGGCCGATTGCGGCGGGATGGCCCTAAACGATTGGCGCTATTCGCCTTTTCGCAGCAATGCCGCCACCTTTTCGGCTTCTTCCGGCGACAGCGGCCGTGGCCCGGCCGGCGCGGCGCCGCGACCCCGTAGCAAGAGGTAGACCCCGCCCCCCAGCAGGATCAGGAGCGGGGCGCCCCACAACAGCGCATTGCGCGTTCCGAAGGTCGGCCGCAGCAGCACGAACTCGCCGTAGCGGGCGACGATGTAGTCGATCACCTCCTGGTCCGTGTCGCCGGCCAGCAGCCGCTCGCGGACGAGAACGCGCAGGTCGCGCGCGAGGTCGGCATCGGAATCGTCGATCGACTGGTTCTGGCAGACCAGGCATCGCAGCTCGGCCGAAATGGCGCGGGCGCGCGCCTCGAGCGCCGGGTCGGCGAGAACCTCGTCCGGCTGGACGGCGAATGCGGGTGCGGCGACGGCGAGGACGATGGCGAGGACGAGGGCGGAAAGCGACCCGGCTGTCTGTAATTTATCCATGAAATCTCATTCCGCCGCCACAACGGTCGGCTGCTTCCACCGCTTCGACGGCGCGCCGACGCGCAGCCTCCGGTCGGACAGCGAGATTGCGCCAGCGATCATCATCGCCAGCGCCCCGCCCCAGATCAGCGTGACCAGCGGCTTCCACCAGACGCGCACCACGATCGACCCGTCCTCGCCCGGATCGCCCAGCGACACGTAGAGCTGGCTGACGCCAAGCGTGCGGATGCCCGCCTCGGTCGTCGGCATGCCGCGCGCGGTATAGAGCCGCTTCGACGACATGATGGTGCCCAGCGCCGCGTCGCCGCGGCTCAGCGCGAAATGGCCCTGGTCCTCGACATAGTTCGGCCCGGCGACCTGGTTGATGCCCTGGAAGGTCAGCGCGTAGCCGGCGATCTCGATGCGGTCGCCCGGCTTCGACGAGTGGATCGCTTCCTGCTCGAACGCACCGACGCCGACGATGCCGAGCAGCGTCACGCCGAGCCCGAAATGCGCGAGCGCCGTGCCGAACACCGATCGCGGGAGCCCCGCCAGCCGGCGCACGCCGACCGCGGCGGATACGCGCGGCCAGCCCGCCTTCAGCGCGAGGTCGGTCACGGCGCCGAGCATCACCCACACCGCGAGCCCGGTGCCCAGCGCGGCCAGCACCGAGGCGCTGTCGACGAAGAGCAGCACGGCCAGCACGGTGAGAAGCGCCGCGCCGAAAGCCGCCAGCAGACGCTGCCCGGCGCCCGCCAGGTCGCCCCGCTTCCACGCGAGCAGCGGCCCGAACGGCACGATGGCCAGCAGCGGCAGCATCAGCGGCCCGAACGTCAGGTTGAAGAACGGCGCCCCGACCGAGATCTTGTCGCCGAACACCGCCTCGACGAAGAGCGGGTAGAGCGTTCCGACGAAGACCGTGGCGGTGGCCGTCGTCAGGAACAGATTGTTGAGAACGAGTGCGCCCTCGCGCGAGATCGGCTGGAACAGGCCGCCGGCCGTGAGCGACTGGGCGCGCAGCGCGAACAGCGTCAGCGACCCGCCGATGAAGATCACCAGGATGCCGAGGATGAAGACGCCGCGCGTCGGGTCCGTCGCGAAGGCATGCACCGACGTCAGAACGCCCGAGCGCACCAGGAAAGTGCCGAGCAGCGACAGCGAGAAGGTGAGGATCGCCAGCAGCAGCGTCCAGATCTTCAGCGCCGACCGCTTCTCCATGACGATCGCCGAGTGCAGCAGCGCCGTTCCCGCCAGCCAGGGCATGAAGGAGGCGTTCTCGACCGGGTCCCAGAACCAGTAGCCGCCCCAGCCGAGCTCGTAATAGGCCCAGTAGGAGCCCATCGCGATGCCGCCGGTGAGGAACATCCAGGCGGCGAGCGTCCACGGTCGGACCCAGCGCGCCCAGGCGGCATCGATGCGGCCCTCGATCAGGGCGGCGACCGCGAAGGCGAAGCAGACGGAGAAGCCGACATAGCCGAGGTAGAGCAGCGGCGGATGGATCGCCAGGCCGATGTCCTGGAGGACAGGGTTGAGGTCCTGCCCCTCCATCGGCGCGGGAAGAAGCCGCGTGAAGGGGTTCGAGGTCAGCACGATGAACAGCAGGAATGCGACGCCGATCATGCCCTGCACGGCGATGACGTTCGCCTTCAGCGTCGGCGGCAGATTGCGGCCGAAGGCGGCGACCAGCGCGCCGAAGAAGGTGAGGATCAGCACCCAGAGGAGCATCGACCCCTCGTGGTTCCCCCAGGCACCGGTCAGCTTGTAGATGAAGGGCTTCTGGGAATGCGAGTTCTCGACGACGTTGAGGACCGAGAAGTCCGACTGCGCATAGGCGACCACCAGCGCCGCGAAGGAGACGGCCACCAGCGCGAATGCGGTCACCGCGGCCGGCCCGCCGACCGCCATCAGCCGCGCGTCGTTGCGGTGGCTGCCGGCGATCGGCACGATCGCCTGGACCATCGAGAGCGCCAGCGCCAGGACGAGCGCGAAGTGGCCGGTCTCAACCATGGGGCAGCGCCTCTCCCCGGGTGGGAAACTCGCGGCGTGGAGACGATGGCCGCTCACCCACTCGGCTTCGCCTCGCGTCCTCTCCCCGGCGGGGAGAGGAACGCCGGCCGCAGTGCCGGCTCCCTCTTCTCCCCAGCGGGGAGAAGAGGGCCGCAAAGCGGCCGGATGAGGGGGCATCGGCGCCTTCGTCGGAGTGCCTCAATTCGGGTTCCACACGCCCTTCTCCTTCAGGCCGTCCGCGACTTCCTTTGGCATGTAGGTCTCGTCGTGCTTGGCCAGCACGCTGTCAGCCCGGAACACGCCGTCCGTCCCGAACGAGCCCTCGGTGATCACGCCCTGCTCCTCGCGGAACAGGTCGGGCAGGATTCCCGCGTAGACGACCTTGACCGACTCCTCGGTGTCGGTCACCGCGAAGGTCACCTCGGTGCCCTGCCCGCGCACGACCGTGCCCTTCTCCACCAGTCCGCCCAGCCTGATCCTCTGGCCGGGCGCCAGCGTCGCGGCCTTCAGATCCGCCGGCATGAAGAAGTAGGACGCCTGCTGGCCGAGAGCGACGAAGACCAGCGCTGTCGCCAGTGCCAGGAAGCCGATGCCGCCGCCGATCACGGCCAGTCTCTTCTGCTTTCGCGTCATTGTTCCACACTCAACCCGAGCGACACCGCGAGGTTCGCCAGTTCGTCGGCCTCGCCGCCGTCCAGCGCCGCCAGGCCGCGCTTCAGCGCCTCCTGCGCGTCGTCGCGCCGGCCCATGACGACATAGGACCGGACGAGACGCCGCCACCCCGGGCCGTCATTGGGATTCTCGCGCAGCTTCGCGTCGAGCTGCGCCACCATTCCCTCGATCATCGCGCCGCGGTCCGCCTCCGACATCGCGGCAGCCGCGTCGACGTCCTCCGCGGTCGGTCCCGGCACCGCGGCCTTGGCGATCTCGGCGCGCACCTCGGTCAGCGCGCGCTCGGTCGGCATGCGCCAGGCGGAGTCCGCAGGGAGTTGCCCGAGCAGCGCCGCCCAGCGCCGCTCGGCACTGTCCAGCAGGTTGCGCTGCGCATCTGCCGTGGCGAGGTAGAACAGCGATTTCGCGTGGCCGGGCTCCAGCGCAACCGCGCGCTCGAAGGCGGCGACGGCCTCTTCCCCGACGACCCCGCCGGTTGTCGTCGCGAGCGCCTCGCCCAGCCCGGACTCGCGCGTTGCGCTCGGTCCGAGCAGACGGTTCGCGGTGGCATAGGCACGCACGGAATCCTCGGCGCGGCCCAGCCGTAGGTACACGGGCGCGATGACATCCCAGCCGCGGCCGTCCTCGGGATTTGTGGCGAGGTGGGCTTCGGCGCGGGCGACGAGTTCGTCGACCGTGGCATCGGCCGGGTCGGCCTCGAGCCTGGCCTGCAGCGGCTGCGAAGGCACGTCGGGCGAACCCAGCATGCCGTAGACGCCCCACGCGACGAGCGGCACCGACAGCACCGCCGCCGCGCCGGCCATCCGGGCAAAGCCGCCCTTTCCTCCCGCCGGCCCGGCTCCGGGATCGCCGGCCAGGCCGAGAATGCGGCGCTGTATTTCGATGCGGGCCTGGTCTGCCTCGGTCGAGTCGAGCGTTCCGCGCTCGACCTCCCGCTCCACCTCGGCCAGTTGGTCGCGATAGACTTCGAGGTCGTGGCTGGCCGCCGGTTCGGCGCTGCCCGGCTTGCGCGTCAGCGGCGCCAGCACCGCAAGCACGGCGCCGATCGTCAGCAGGATCGCGGACACCCAGAAGAACATCGTGCCCTCATAGCGGTGCGGCTCTATGCTGCCAACGTCCGGAAGCTGCGGCCTATTGCCGGGCTCCGGACACGTTCAGGTGAGCGGCGTCCAGCTCCCGTCGGGGTTGCGGCATGCCGTGCCGCGCGCCGTGCCCACCGGCCCGCCGCCCTGGAACACGGTGTGCGAATACTGGCGGCAGTCCTGCGAGCCGACACGGTAGGCCTGCGCCGCCACCACCTCGCCGGAATGGCCCGACGCCCCCTGCCAGTTCACCTTCTGCCCGCCCGGCGTGTATTCCAGCGCGCGATACTCGGCCTCCAGCGCCGCGGTCCGCTCCTCCGCGCTCAGGCCCGTTCCGATCGACGTCTTGATCAGCCCGCCATCCATCGCCGCGACGATCGAGGCGCTGGTCGCACCGCTGCCGCCGCCGATGCGGCCGAACAGGCCGCCCGACCCCGCGCTCGCGCTGCCGGCGGCGGCCGTACCGGACGACTCGCCGACCGTGCTGCAGCCGGAGACCGCCAGCAGTGCCATCGCCACCATGAGCCTGAACGTCATCGCGAACCCGGGAATCTCTTTGCGGTCAAAGGCTTCAACAATCCGCTCTCGCCTAGATAGCGTGTTTGGCCGAATTTTGTCTCGAAACGCTTTGAGGTGGCTCAAAAACTCGTGGTCCCGAGGGATTCAGGCGGCGCGCTTCAGGTCGACGACGGCCTTCAGCCCGCCGATCGACGCCCGCTCCAGCCTGAGCTGGCCGCCATACTCCTTGACCAGGTCGGAAACGATGGCGAGCCCCAGGCCCGTCCCCGGCTTGGTCTCGTCCAGCCGCTTGCCCCGTTTCAACGCCTCGCGCGCCTTGTCCTCGGGGATTCCCGGCCCGTCGTCCTCTATCGTCAGCGTCAGCGTGCCGGGGCCGTCCTCGGTGCCCTCGGAGGCCGTCAGCACAACGCGCACCTCGCCCCGGGCCCATTTCATGGCGTTCTCCAGCAGGTTGCCGGCGATCTCCTCCAGGTCCTCGCGTTCGCCCGCGAAGAGGATCTCGCCCGCCGGCGCGGAAAGGCCGACCTTCGTCCCGGGCTTCAGCTTGGCGACGACCCTGACCATCCGCTGCAGCGTCGCGACAGCCGGCGTGCGGTAGACGACGCTGTCGCGCTGCGCGGCAACGCGTGCCCGCTGAAGGTAATGCTCGAGCTGCTGCTGCATCGCGCCGGCCTGTTCGGCGATCAGGTGCCCCTTGTCGCCGCCGATCGCCCGGCCCTCGTTCAGCAGCACGGCAAGCGGCGTCTTCAGCGAATGCGCCAGGTTGCCCACCTGCGTGCGCGAGCGCTCGACGATGCGGCGGTTGTTTTCGATCAGCGCGTTCGTCTCGTTGGCCAGCGGCTCGATCTCGGCCGGGAAGTTGCCGCCAAGCCGCTGGGCGGTGCCCTCGCGCACCTGCGACAGTGCGTTGCGCACCCGCTGCAGCGGCTGGAGTCCCAGCAGGATCGCCAGCGCGTTGATGGCGATCATGCCGAGGCCGAACACCAGCAGATAAGTGTAGAGCCGTCCCTCGAAGAGGTCGATCTCCTCCTCCAGCTCGGTGACGTTGCCCATCACGCGGAAGCGCGCCGTGCCGTCTTCGCCGAAGATGATGATGTCGCGCTCGACCACCTGGATCTCTTCCGCGCCCACGCCCTGCGTGCGGTAGGTGCGCTGGAATCGGGCGTCGAACGGGAAGGCATTGTCCGGCGGCGACGGGATGAGTTCGGGCAGCGAGGCCGACTTGATCGGACCCTTGACGCCGCCTTCGACCGGCTCGACCGACCAGTACCAACCGGAGCCGCGCTCGGAAAAGCGCAGGTCGCCGAGGTTTGGCGTACCGGTCAGCGTGCCATCGTCGGACACGCCGACGGAGCCGATCAGGTTGAACAGATGCGCGTAGAGCAGGCTCTCGAAGCCGCGCTCGCTGGCCTGCCGGTAGAAGGAGGAAATGACCGTCGAGATGACCACCAGCGCGACGATGGCCCAGGCCGTCGAGAAGGCGATGACGCGGACGGTGAGCGAGCGCGGAACGAACCTCAGCGCGCCCGGCAGGTGGAGACGGCGCGGCTTCGGCGCGTCCACTGGGCTCAAGCGGCGGGCTCGCGCAGGCGATAGCCCATGCCGCGCACCGTCTCGATCATGTCGATGCCCATCTTCTTTCGCAGGCGCCCGACGAACACTTCGATCGTGTTGGAATCGCGGTCGAAGTCCTGATCGTAGAGATGCTCGACCAGTTCGGTGCGCGACACCACCTCGCCCATGTGATGCATGAGGTAGGCGAGCAGCCGGAACTCGTGTGAGGTCAGCTTCAGCGGCTTGCCGTCCACGTCGGCCTTGGAGGCCTTGGTGTCGACGCGCACCGGCCCGCAGACCAGTTCGGACGACGCATGGCCCGCCGCACGGCGGATCAGCGCGCGCACGCGCGCCAGCACTTCCTCGATATGGAACGGCTTGGTGACGTAGTCGTCGGCGCCGGCGTCGATGCCGGACACCTTGTCCGACCAGCGGTCTCGCGCCGTCAGCATCAGCACCGGCATCTTCTTGCCGTCGCGCCGCCAGCGCTCGACGACGGAGATGCCGTCCATCTGCGGCAGGCCGATATCCAGCACCACCGCGTCGTACGGCTCGGTGTCGCCGAGGAAATGCCCTTCCTCGCCGTCATAGGCCTTGTCGACGACATAGCCCGCATCCGTCAGCGCGTCGGCGATCTGGCGGTTCAGGTTCTTGTCGTCCTCGACGACGAGTATGCGCATGGAATCACGACCCTCGGAGACGAAGACGCCGCAGATATAGGCTGAAACGCCGTACTGGAAAACGCCTGCCGGCGAAACGTCGGCCAGCCGTGCGGTCAGCCGGCGGGAACCACGACCTCGATCCGGCGCGGCGGCTTGCCGGACTTGCCGGGCACCAGCACGACCACGATGCAGACGTTCTGCCCACCCTGATTGGCCGCGGAAGCGCCATAAAGCTCGCCGCCCTTTTGCGCCGCGACCTGCTGGCCGACGGCGTAGCAGTCGGCCGCGGCGACCACGATTTCCTCGACTTCCACCGCGTGGCTCGGGATGCCGGCATGGTCCGCCGTCTCGAGCTCCGCCGAAACCGCGGCGCTCGACGCGGCCGCCGAGGCAAACAGCGCGACGCCCGCGAGGGCGGCGACGGTGGACCGGAGGTGGGTGCGGTTCGCTTTCATGACGCGTTTCTAGCGCATCGCAACTGAACGTGAAATGAACGGTGTGGCGTTACGTTAACGGGGCAAAAAGCCGAGCTTCAAGCCGGCTCTCATGCACCATCTAGGTCAGGTCGACGAGAATTCCAGCTCGGCTCCCCGCGCCGGCGCTACCCACCTGCCTCACCACAATCTCCACCTCCACCGGCCGCACCGGGAAATCCGCTGTCATATCAGTGCCTTCGTACACCCACGCCGGCTCCGTGACCTCCACCGTGCGCACGACATCGCCGCCGGCTTCCGACACCTCGATCCGGTAGCGCTCGCTTTCCTCGCCGAGCGGGATGTCCGCGCCTTCCCAGCTGTCGGCGCCGATCCGGCCGCGCCGCACCCAGGTGACGCGGAGGTCCGCGCCGTCCCAATCGGCCTTGAGATGCGCCGGCGACAGCGGCTGTCGCGCGCGAATCCCGCCGGCGACCGTCGCCTCGGCGAACTTGGCCGTCGCGAAGTCGTAGCCCGCCGGCCCGATCTTCCAGTTCAGCGTGAGTCCGGCTTCCGAGGTTCCCAGCCCGGCCGGCTTAACCGCCTGGTCCAGCAGCACGAAGGGCGCGCCGGCCGCCGCCCCTGCCGCCGCTGCATCGTCGGTGCCCAATTGGCCCCGCAGCAGGCCGGAGAGCGTCCAGACCGACGGCGCAGTCTCCTCTCCGGTCTCGAACTGAAGCACCTCCCAGACGCCGCTGTCCGACCGAACCGCCGCCGCGTTGGCGCCGTTCAGCATCTGCAGCCTTGAGACGCTGGCCAGTTCGCCGAAGGCAAGCTGCACCGTCAGCGCGCCGTCTTCATCAACCCGCCCGCAGCCGCCGGGCGCCAGCGGCGCGGTCAGCGTCCCGCAGAACGCCGGCCGCTCGATCGTCGCGCGGCGCACAAACCCCGTCGTCTCCGGCGAGGCGAACACGGCCTGCGTCTTCCACGGCTTCGCCCAGGCCGCGACCCGGAACTGTTCCTGCGCACCGCCCGACCCCAGCCCCATCGGCAGGTCGAGGAAATGCACCAGCGGCTTGCCGTGCTCGACCGGCTCGGGCGTCACGGCGACCGGCAGCACCGGTGCGCCGCCGTCCGACGGCGCGCGCAGAACCTGCCGCGCCGAAACCCGCTTCACCAGTCCGGCCTCGACCTCGTCGACGAGAAAATCCGCATCCGTGCCCGGCAGCCGCACGATCGCACCCGGCTCCACCGCCGTTTCGGTCGGCGCGACGGCAAACGCCACGCGCTCGCGCTGCATCCAGCGCCGCTTCAGCCAGTCGCCCAGCAGGCTTTCGGCCTGCGAGGGCTCCAGAACGCCGGGAAACGAGATCGTCTCCTGCCGGAGCGGTCCGATGGCCAGAGCCGCCTGCCGCGCCGTTGCCGACTGGTAGGTCGAAAACAGGTCGCGGAAGGCGAGGATCGCCTCCGACGGCAGGTCGGCTTCAGGGGTGCGCGTCAGCTCCATCGTGGCGCGGCCGTCCTCCATCGCGATGTCGCCCAGCGAAACCGTCGGCGCGCCCGCGCCTTCGCGGCCGAACACCAGCGTGCCGCCGACCTCGCGAACATTGAGGCCGAAGAGGTCCACGATCGAATCGATCGCGGTCCGGGCCGAAACCGGGTCCGGCACGACGTAGCCATGAGCGAAGCTGTCCGCGCGGGAAACGTCCGCCGGCGGCAGGCCGTGGTCGGCGAGGATCGCGTTGATCAGATCGCCGATCGCGACGCCCGCGAGCCGCCCGTTCAGCCAGTGGCCGGTCAGCCAGTTGCCGCCGTCGCTCCAGAGATCGCCGAACTGCGGGAAGGCCGGAAACGGACGCGCGTCCCACGACCAGGCATAGAGGCGATCCGGATCGACCATCCGTCCGCCATAGGCCGGCGACACCGGATTGTCGGCGGTCACGAAGCCGGAACCGCCCGGCGTCCACTGCGCCAGATGTGCTTCCACGAAGCGCAGCGGCGCGAGGTCGGCGCGCGCGCCGGTCGAGAAATGCGGCGTCTCGCTTTCTGCCGATTTCGGATCGGGAAAGACGTTCGGCTGGTTCGGTCCCTTGTCCACCGCCGGGCAGCCGACCTCCGTCAGCCAGATCGGCTTGGAACGCGGCACCCAGGCGGTCGGCCCACCGGCTTCCGTGCCGCCCGGCCGGTTGACGTGCTGGTTCGCCCACCAGCTCCACAGGTCCTTGAAGCGGAACACCCAGGGCTTGCCGTGCGCTCCGTCGGCGATGGGCGTCCGAACGCGATTCCGCCGGTCTGCGCTGGAAGCGTAGAACCAGTCGAACCCCTCGCCGCTCCGGATCGCGGCGCGCATGCCGGCCGGGTCGTACGGTCCGGCGAAACCGTCGGGATTGCCGCCGCCGAAATCGGCATCCTGCCAGTCCGCCAGCGGCATGTAATTGTCGATGCCGACCGCGTCGATCGCCGGATGCGCCCACAGCGCATCGAGGTGGAAGAAGACGTCGCCGGTGCCGTCCGCCGGCTGGTGGCCGAAATATTCGCTCCAGTCGGCGCCGTAGGTGATCTTGGTCGCCGGCCTGAGGATCGAGCGGACATCGGCGGCGATATCGCAGAGCGCCTCCACGAAGGGGAAGTCGCCTGTGTTGTCGCGCAATGCGGTCAGGCCGCGCAGTTCCGAGCCGATCAGGAAGGCATCGACTCCACCGGCCTGCTCGGCCAGATGCGCATAGTGCAGCACCAGCCGGCGATAGCCCCAGTCGTCCGCGTCGCCTGAAAACGCGATCGTGCCCACCGCCGGCGCGAAGTCGCCCACGCCAGCGTCACCGCAGAACGCGTCCACCTGTGTCCTCGCGGCGGAGGTCTTGTCTGCGCTGCCGGGCTGCATCGGCGCCGGGTCGCAGGTGATGCGACCGCGCCAGGGGTAGCGCGGCTGCGTGCCCGCGCCATAGGGATCCGGCAGGCCGTTGCCGGCCGGGATGTCCATCATCACGAAGGGGTAGAGCGTCACCTTGAGCCCGCGCGCCTTGATCGCGGCGATGGCGTCGATCACCGACTGGTCCGACGGCGTGCCGCCATAGGCCGCGCCGCCGGCGTGATAGGAGACCATCGGCGCCGTCGCGCGGGTCAGGCCCGAGACCTTCCACGCCTCGGAGAATCCGGCGACTCCATTGTCGATCACCGCCGGTCGCACCTTGCATTCCCCGGCGCGCAGGTCGTCGCCGAACCAGCTCACCACCAGCCCGACATGTTCCAGCGCCGGGCAGAGCGCGCGCAGTTCGTCCAGTGACGCGGCGATGTCGCTCTCGGCAGTCAGCACGTGGCGGTTCAGCACCTCGGTCTCGCCCGGCTGGATCTCGCGCGTCACCGCATGCGGCGACAGGCCGAATTCGGTGGCGCCGGGGATTAGTGCGACCGCCTTCAGCCCGGCAGCCGCCGTGCTCACCGGGCGGATCACCTCGAAATGGAACTGCGGGATGCGGTTGCCGTAGTCGCCGAGCGGAAAGCGCTCGAACACGACGTAGCACGTGCCGCGATAGGCCGGCGTGTTGCCTTCGCCCTGCTTGGCCTCGATCAGCGGATCGGCCGCGTGGCCTTCCGTGCCGCGATAGAAGCGCATCTCGACCTGCTCGCGGTCGAGCTCGCGCCCATCGGCCCAGACGCGCCGGATCGAGGCGACGCGTCCCTCGGCCAGCGCGAAGGCGACGTTGGCGAAGTAGGAATATTCGGTCGTGGTCGAGGTGCGGCCCTTGGCGCCCTGCCGCGAGGTCGTACGCTCCTCCTCGAAGCGCGTCGCCCAGATCAGCGTGCCGCCGACCCTGACCGATCCGTAGACGCGCGGCAGCGAGGCGCCGTCTTCCGCGCTGAAGGGGCGCGGCCCGGTCAGGCGCGGTCCCTCGTGATGGCGGCTGCCCTCCAGGATCGCGCGGTCGATCACATAGCCGGCGATCGCGGCCGCCGCTGTGCCGATCGCTGCACCCGTCGTCCCGAGAAGGCCGCCGAGGAAAGCCCCTGCCGCCTGAAGCACGATCGTCGCCATGAAACCTCAGTCTGAAATAAGCGGAAACCGGAACACGCCAGAAATCCGCCGCCGCCATTGCGGCACCAGCGCCGACGCAACCACGCCGTGCCCCTGATAGGCGTGGATGAAACGCCCTGGCCCAATCGCGATGCCGGCATGCTTGGCTGGCAGATGCGGGCGCCAGCGGAACAGGATCAGCTCGCCGCCTTGCAGCGCGTCGCCCGTGCGCTCCACGCAGTGCCGCCGCGCCGCCTCGATCAGCGGATCGCCGCCGCCGGCCTCGGCCCAGTCGGGTGCATACGGGCCAGGTCGCTCCGGCCATGCGCCGTAGACGTCGCGCCAGACGCCGCGCACCAACCCCAGGCAGTCGCAGCCGACGCCCTTGGTCGCGCCCTGATGCCGATACGGCGTGCCGATCCACGCCGACGCCGCCGCGACGATCAGTGCTGCGGTGTCAGTCATGGAGGCTCCGAAGAGTCAGGGCAGTAGGGCAGTAAAGCAATAGGTGAGGCCGGCTGGACAGCGGGGCGATGCGCGAACTCGTCAGGCCACCGACAGGCCCATCCCCACTGCCCTACTGCCCTACTCCCCTCACCTCACCAGCGGCCCGCCGTCGAACACGCCGCCATCGGTGACATAGGCGTAGCCGGCGTCGTTGCCGGGCAGGTGCGGAAAGCCGCGGAAGTTCAGCGCATTGTCGAACTTCGCCTTGCACGTCGCGAAACTCTTGTCGCAGCCGGCCTTGACCGTGAAATTGTCGCCGGGTTCGGGCGCGGTCCAGTTGCCGGGCCAGAGCGCCAGCGTGACGTCCGAGCCCTTCTTCGCATGCTGCAGCACGCGCGCGGTCCGCCCCGCGTTCACGCCGCCTGTCCACGCGATCGTGCCGAACGAGAACCAGCCTGTGGCGTATCCGCCGAGCCCCGAGGCGTGGATCGCGCCCGGCCCGGTCACCGCGGTCACCGTGCCGGTCCCGACGAACGCTCCGACGGCCAGCGCGAAGCCGCACCGTGCATCGCCCAGTTCGGCATCGCACGTCCGCCTGACATAGCGTCCCGCCGGCCGGTCGAGCGCGCCCGCCAGGCTGCCGATCTCGGCGACGAAGCGATGGTCGCTCCTCACGATCCGCCCGATGGTGCCGGTGCGGATCAGCGCGAACTCCGTCGGGTCGGTCCAGTTCACCAGCAGCGTCTCGACCGTCGCGCCGTCATAGAGCCCTGCCGCGACATCCGCCTCGTGGATCGTGTCGGACGACAGCGCGCCCTCGACATCCACAGTGTCGTTCGCCAGCCCCAGCGTGTCGCGCGCTTCGGTGCCGGTGAAGCCCGACGCCGGCTCGAAATTCGTGCCGCCCACCACCAGCGCGCGGTCGTGGTCGGTGAAGCCCACAACGGTGCCGTCCTTGCGCGTCAGCCGCCAGCAATGGCAGAGGCTCGTCGCCTCGCCCGCCATGTGCGCCAGGAGCGGCGCCGGATAGCTCGTCACGGCGCCACCTCGATCAGCGGAATCGACGGGATCTGCCCCGCCTTGAACGACGACACCGACACGGCGATCCGTTCCGTGTCGAAGCGCACCGGCACGTCGAACTCGTAGCCGGCCGTGACGAGTGCATCCGCCGCTGGCGTGGCACCCACGGTGAACACGATCTCCGCCGTCGCGCCGTCGAAGTTGAAATCGGCCGGGCTCGCCTTCTCGACGCCGTCGACCGCGACCTTCAGCGTCGCGACGACAGGCTTCGCGATCGTCCTCCGATACGCGTCCGCGCCCTCGCCATAAGTCTTCGCCAGCGTGAAGCGTCGCGTGGCTCCGTCGCCGGTGCCGAGCGCCTGGTCGAGCGCGGTCGGCGTCCCCTCCGGCCGGCACGATTTCCAGTCGAGCGGATCGCGGAAGCGGAACGCATGCAGCGAACCGCGCCTTGCCTCGAAGAAGGCCAGCACATCATGCAGATCGTCCAGCGAGCGCAGGCCGGTGCCGGCATCGAAATGCCGGCGCGACTGCGCAAACCGCGTGTTGCGCCGCTCGCGGCCGGACATCATCTGCACGATCTCGTTGCGCCGCTCCGGTCCGCCGGTCGCGCCGAACGCCACCGCGGTCGGAAACCGCACATCGTGGAAGCTGGCGAAGTCCGTCATTTGGGGTCAGAACCTGTTGACTGGATTGGAATGGCGTCGAGATCGGCCGGACCAGATCAACAGGTCCTGGCCTCGTCGCCTCACAGCGTTCGCGTGCCGCGCGACACCGCGCGCGCCAGCATGCCGGTCAGCTGCGCCTCCGACTTGCGGAAGGAGGCCGCGTCGGGCGCGCTGACGTTGAAGACGATGCTGACGCCACCGCCCCCTCCCGCCGCGGCGACGCCGAGCTTGCCGTCAGCGCCGCGCGCGAGCGGCAGGATCGCCTCGGCGCCGGCCTCGCCCATCAGGCCGAGCTGCCGCCCGCTCGGGAAGAAGGTCGGCGTCGACACCACGCCGCCGTCGGCGAAGGGCGTCACGCGTCCCGGCACGCCGCCATTGGCAAAGCCCAGCATGCTCGGAAGCCCCCCCCGCAGCCCGCCGAGCGTCGGCCCCAGCATCCCCTTCAATGGCGACAGGCCCTGCCTCAGCGCCATGTCGGCGATGCGCAGGCCGATGCGTCTCAACGTCGTTTCCAGCTCGTTGCCGCTCGTCACCGCGCCACGCAACATCGACGAGAAGGAACTGCCGAAGGTCCGCGACAGATCCTCCATCTGCCGCATCGCCGCCTCGAACGGCCTGGTGTCGACGCTCACGTCGAACGCGATCTCACGTCTCTCGGCCATCGCTCTTCCCGTCGGGAAACATCTGCATCATGCGCTCCAGGTCGCTGCGGCCGGGCGGACCTGCGCCCTGCGCGAAGGCACCGGCCGCCGCCGCGAATTCGCGCGGCGTCATCGCCCAGAACTGGTCCGGCGAGAGCTTCAGAACGCCCAGCCCGACGCGCATCACCTCGTCCCAGGGAAACGGCGTGCTGCGCGTCGCGCTCACGCCTTTTCGTCCAGTTGCTCCCCAGCCGGTGCCTTGTCCTCGCCGAAGGCCGCTTCCAGCAGCGCCGACGCCAGCCGCGCAAATCCGGCGATGCCTTCCGGCACGTCCATCGCCGCCACCTCGTCGTCGGTGATCGTGTAGCCGGCGCCGCGCAGGCCGGCGCCCACCAGCCGGATCAGGTCGCGCGCCGCCAGCCGTCCGCCCGAAAAGCGTTCCACCAGCGCCGCCAGATCATCGACCTCGTAGGCCGCTTCCAGCTCGGCCAGCGAGCCCAGCGTCAGCCTCAATTTGTAGGGCTCGCCGTTCAGTTCGGCGGCAATCTCGCCGCGCCGTTTGTTCGCGTGCATCGTCATGTCCTCGCTTACGCCGCAAAGCTCAGGGCGCCGGCCGATTCCAGCGCGATCTCGAACGCCACCTCGCCATCGTGTGCCCCTGAGTATTCGAGCGAGGTGATCTGGAACGGCCCTTCCAGCGTGCCGAAGTCAGGCACGACGAACTGCCAGTCGACGATCGCGCCATCGAAGAAGCGCTGGCGGATCGAGGCGTCCGACGCCGCGTCCTTGAAGATGCCGGCGCCCGACACGGCCGCGCGCTGGATGCCGCTGCCGGCCAGCAGCTCGCGCCAGCGGCCGGCCGAATCCGCGTCGGTGATGTCGACGGTCTCGCTGTTGAAAGCGATGCGCTTGGAACGCAGCCCCGCGACGGTGACGAAACTGCCCAGACCGTCAGAATCGATCTTGAGCAGAAGGTCCTTGCCCTTCTGTGCAACCATTTGGAACTCCTGAAGAAATGAGAGCTACCCGCCGGCTTCCAGGCTGCAGTCGGCAGTCGAGTAGAGAGCGGCTGATGAAACGAGGCAAAAAACGCGGAAGCAGCGGATTGTTCGCTATTCCCGACTGCCGATTGCCGACTGCCTATTCCCGCTCCTCCGTCACCGCCCTGAACCGCAGCAGCCCGTGATACACCGTCTGGTCGTCGTCATAGCGCGCCTCCTCGAATTCGAAGCGCAGATTGACGAGATGATGATCGCCGAGGTCGAGCGAGGCGTCCTGGAGCCTCGCCTTGACGATCTCCATGATGTCGAGCGTTTCCTTCTTGCCCTTGGCCTTCGACCATACATGCAGCGTGAACAGCTGCTCCGTGCCGCTCTCGGTGCCGGTGCTCCAGTCGTATACGCTGGTGCGGCCGAAGGTGATGTAGGGAAACGCGATGTTCGCCGGGGCGTGGTCGAAGATGCGGTTGGCGCCGATCGCAACGGTCAGCGCCGCGTCGCTCCCCAGCGCCTCGAAGATCGCGCGTTGCAGTTCAGCGGCCGGCGCGGTCATCGTCGGTCACCCTCCCTGCCTTGGGCATCTCGCCGCGCCTCGAATCGGGCCGCGGCAGGTTTCGATCGTACGCACGGTCGGTCTCGTCGGCCAGATCGTGCAGCGCGCGGCGCAAGGTCCGCACCAGCCCGTCCAGCGTCAACGCCATCGTCATCTTCATCGGCCCTTCTCCCGTGTCCGGCAGACCAGGTAGCGCCCGCTCTCGTCCGGGTCGTGAACGGTCAGGATCTCGAATTCCCGCGCGCCCAGCACGAAACGCATGCCACTCGCAATGTCGGCGCGTGCTCTCAGCGTCACGCGGTGCGTCACGGTCTCCCGCGTCTGGTCGGCGCCGAACACGGCACGTGCCTCGACCGGCTGCAGCTGCGCGAACACCGTCGCGATCTCGTCCCAGGCGACGCTGTGCCCGCCCATCCCGTCCCCGGTTGTCGTCGCCACCTGCAGCGAAAGCTCGGTCCGCAGCGCGCCGGGGTCGATCGTCTCGAGCCGCATCAGAGTCTGCCCCGCCGATAGCCGGCGATCAGCCGGTCGTAGCCGGCCGGATAGGACACCGGCTGGTCCGCAGCGCCATAGGCCGCGCGAAACTCGTACCAGTGCGCGACCAGCATCAGGATCGCGTGCTTCAGCAAGTCGGGCACGTCCGGACCCGCTTCGCCAAAGCCAGCGACGACGTCGATCTCGATGCCGTTCATCGTGTGCAGCGCCGGCGGGCGTTCCGCCAGCAGCAGCCGGGCCGGCCGGGACGCTGCATCGAGCTGGTAGCTCGCGGCATCGACCAGTGCTGCCTCGCCCTCGGCCCCGAAGACCGTCACCGACAGCACCTCCTTCACGGGGTGAAGCGGCAGCGTCGCGATCCCGTGCCGTGGCCAGCGGTCCAAAGTCAGCCGCCAGGACTGGTCGATCAGCGCCACGCCGGTCGCCCGCTCGACGTCGTCGCGCGCGGCACGGAGCAGCCCGCCCAGCAGGTCGTCCTCGCTGTGATGCGCGATCCTGAGATGCGCCTTCGCGTCGGCGAGCGTCACCGGCTCGGCCGCCGGTTCGACGGTTCGAAACAATGCCATCGTTTGACCTCGGCTGGAGTTGTGCGGCCCCGACGAGAGTAGCGCCGGGGCCGCATCGGGCGGCGAACGCAAACGCGTCCAGGCCGACGGCAGGGGTGACCGCCGGCGGACATCGCCGCCCGAATTTGTCGAAGTCGAAACCCCCTCTCCGCCTCGCTTCGCTCGGCACCTCTCCCCCACTTCGTGAGGGGAGAGGATGGGTGCCAGGCATTGCGGCCGGCGTTTCCTCGCCCCCGTCGATCGGGGGAGAGGTGTCACCGCGAAGCGGTGACGGAGAGGGGGTCGATTGCCATTCTCAGCTCGTCCCGAACTTCAGCAGCTTGATCGCGTCGAAGTCCTGCACGCCGCCGCCGACGCGCTTCGTCGTGTAGAACAGCACGTAGGGCTTTGCCGAATACGGATCGCGCAGCACGCGCACGCCGGCGCGATCGACGACCAGGTAGCCGCGCGCGAAATCACCGAACGCGACCGGCGTGGCGTTGACGCCGATGTCCGGCATGTCCTCGGCTTCGACCAGCGGGAAGCCCATCAGCATCGCGCGCTGTCCCGGCCCCGCCGGCGGCTGCCACAGATAGTTGCCGTCGGCGTCCTTCAGCTTGCGGATCGCCGCCTGCGTCTTGCGGTTCATTACCCAGGACGCATTCTGGCGGTAGCCAGCCTTCAGCGCGTAGATCGTGTCGATGAGCACGTCCGACGGGTCGTCCTCCGGCCAGTCAGCGGAGACCCCGGTCGCCACGTAGCCGATCTTGGTCCAGGCCCAGGACCCTTCCGCGACCTTGTCGTAGTCGAGGAAGCCGCGCGGCTTGTTGGTGCCGTTCCCGGTCACGAAGGCGGCTCCCTCCTGCTCGGCGAAGGCCGCCTCCACCTCGCCGGCGATCCACTGGTCGAGATCGACGACCGCGTCGTCGAGCAGCGCGGCCGTCGCGGCGGGCATGGCGTAGAGTTCCATCGTCGGAAACGACAGTTCGGCCAGCGTCGCGGTGTTGGTCTGCGGCCGCGACGCGGTCTCGGCAACCCAGCCGACGGCCGGTCCGGTGATGGAGAAGGGCTTCTTCAGCACCGCCAAGGAAACCTGCCGCACCGAGGCGATTGAGCGGATCGGCGACAGTGCCGCCAGGCGCTTGCCGATCTCGGCCTCGGTCTCCTCCGGCACCAGGTAGCCACCGTCCTGGCCTGAGCCGATGGACATGGCCTTGGTGTCGATGCCGCGGATCATGCGGTCGTCGCCGCTGCGCAGGTAGGCATCGAACGCCTCCTTGTGCTCGCTGGCTAAGCCGCGCGGGCCCCCCAGTGCCGGCCGCGCCTTCTTCAGCTCGAGCCCGTCGATGGCGCGCTTCTGCTCGTCCAGCGCCTTGGCGATGCGGTCGACCTTCTCGGCCGTCAGCACGTCGGCGTTCGTCTTCTTCTCGATCTGCCGCAGCCGCTCGTCATTGGCTTCCTTGAAGCTCTCGAACGACTGCATGAACTCGTCGAACGCGTCGGGCAGGTCATGCGGCGCGGCGCTCTTCAGCTCCGGCGCCGCGGAATGGATTCCAGGGATCATGCTCTCAGCTCCTTGTTGATGTGGCGGGCCGCCGCGCGGAACTTCCGCGCCATGCCCTCCGGCGTGCCTCGCGCCGCATCCCGCTCGCCGACGAGGCTGGCGAAGCCGCGGGCGATCACGGCCCGGGCGTCGCTGCGCGCCAGCCCCGCATCCCGCGTCAGCCAGCGCTCGAACTCGCGCGTGGTCGGCAGCCTGCCGCCGTCCCACGCCTTCACCTTCTCGACGCGCGCACCCGGCTGCATCGGGAACGTCACGACCGAGATCTCCCAAAGGTCCGCTTCGACGATGCGACGGACGCCGGTCGCCCTTTCGGTCCGCGCGCGCACCGTGCGGAAGCCGATCGACAGACCGTCCAGCGCGCCGCTCTTCATCAGCGACAGCACCTCGCGAGCCCGCGCCACGCCACCTTCCAGCCTGCCGCGCACGAACAGCCCGCGCTCGTCTTCGCGCAGCTCTGTCCAGGCGCCGATCGGCTCGTTCGGATCGTGCTGGAACAGCATGCGGATGCCCGCCGCGCCACGTGTCCGCAGCGATTTCGCGAACGCCCCGCGCTCGACCAGGTCGCGCCCGAGGTCGACCCGGTCGAACAGGCTGGCATAGCCGGAAAACGTCCCGTCCGCCGCGATCCGCTCCAGGTCGAGGTCGAGGAACTTGCGCTCGTCGGCAAGCACTCTCTTGGCATCAGGCATCCGTGTGTCCATCCTCGCGCTTGTCGCCGGCCAGGCGCGCGGCGAGCCGTTCCATCAGGCGCTTCAGCAGCCCGAGCGCCCACCAGGCGGAGAGGCTGGCCAGCGCCGATCCCATCAGCACCAGTTCGGTGCCGCTGATCGTCGTGTCGATGCCGAGTTCGGTGGCGATCTTCATCCCAGCCGTGCCGCCGAAGACGAGGCCGCAGACGACGCCGACGGCGAAGCGCGCCGCCGCCTCGCGTCGCCCGGCGGGCAGGATGTAGGCAAGCGAGATCGCCGAGCCGGCGATGGCGCCAAGCACCTTCGCCGCCCACAGCCAGGCTGCGTCGTTCATGTTGATACCCACGATGGAGAGATTGAGCCTACGGCAGTCGGCAGTCGGCAGTCGAAAAGTCTGCAACTGCCGGCCCATTGGAATCAGGTTAGATACTCACGACTGCCGACTGCCGACTGCCTATTCCCGTCTTCCGTACCCGACCGCCTGCCGCTTCTCGTCGTCGGTGAGGAACGTCGCCCCGCCGACGCGCGCCCAGAGCGCATCGCGATCCGCCGCAAGCCCGTCGATCTGGTCCGCGTCGAACCAGAGCTTCAGCCGCTCGCCGAACACCGGGCCGAGCCACGCCGACAGCTCTTGCGCGGTGCGCATGACCAGCGGCAACAGGGTCAGCCGGTAGAAGGCGCGGTTCGCTTCCTTGTAGTTCGCGTAGGTGTTGTCGCCCGGAATGCCGAGCAGCATCGGCGGCACGCCGAAGGCCAGCGCGATGTCGCGCGCCGCGCCGTTCCTGGCCTCCATAAAATCCATGTCCTTCGGCGTCAGCGCCATCGCCTTCCAGTCAAGCCCGCCTTCGAGCAGCAGCGGCCGACCCGCGCGCGCTGCGCCGGAGTAGCCGTCCTCCAGCTCGCTCTTCAGCCGCTCGTACTGCTCTTCGGTCAGGTTGCCGCCGTCCTTCGGCGCGAAGACCAGCGCGCCGGAGGGCCGCGCGGAATTGTCGAGCAGCGCCTTGTTCCAGCGCGCCGCGGCATTGTGCGTATCGAGCGCCGACAGCGCCGCCTCCAGCGGCGGAAAGCCGTAGTGATCGTCGAGCGGATGGAACATCGCCATGTGCAGCGCGCTTCCCGCGCCGAGCGCCAGCCGCCGCTTGGCAGAACCCGCGCGATAGTCCAGCGCCGCCGGCCAGCCGCCGGCATCCGCCACGACCGTCACGCGGTCGGGCCGCAGCAGGTGCAGCTCCCGCGCAGTCTCGCCCGCCTGCACCATTTCGACAAAGGCGTTGCCGGACATCAGCAGGTGCCCATACAGCGCCTCCATGAACGCGCCGCCCGCCTGGCGCGCATTCGGCCGGTGAAGCAGGTCGAGCAGCGGATGCGCGTCGAGCTCGGCGTCACCCTCGTACAGCAGCCACGGCACCGACGCCGCGCCTTCCATGATCAGCCGCACCGCGCGGTGGGCGATCGGGTTGCGCATGAAGCCCTCGCGGGCGAGGCCGGCGAAGTCGCGGCGTGTCCAGCGCGCCTCGCCGGCGGCATGGATCGCGACGAAGCCGCCGCTCTTCGTCTCGCGCGCCGTCGCCCGGCGCGTGCGTGACCAGGGCCAGATTGAAGCCATGAAGTGGTTCCTGTGAAAAGGGCGGCAATCGGCAGTCGGCAGTCGTGAGTAGGACGACGCCTAAGGGCGTTACCACTCCGCTAGCCACCACAGATCTGCCGTTCTCTTGCCGGACTGCCGACTGCCGACTGCCGACCGCCTACTTGAAATCCCGCACCCGAGGCGCCGCGCCCCGTGCCGGCGTCAGCTCGGTCACCGCCCAGACCAGCGCATCGACGCGGTCGGGCGAGCGCCCGGCCGACAGCCCGTCCGGGCCGAAGTCGCACATCTCGTCCTCCAGCGCCGGGAAATGCCCGGCGTGGCGCACCCTGCCCTGCTGGTAGAGCGCCGCCACCGGCTCGGCGCGCAGCCATTTGCCGCGCCTCGCCCGCACCGGCCTGACCGGCACGGCGGCGTCGACGGTGCGGATCACCGCGGTCACCATGTCGCCGCCCTGGTTCACCTCGGCGACGATGCAGTCGGCCTCCAGCCCGTGGAACAGCGCCACCGCCGCGGCCGCCCACTGGTGCGGCTTCAGTCCGGCCGCGCTGGCGTCGGCCAGCACGTAGACGATGCCGTCGGCGCCCTGCCCCGCCGCGACGATACCGCAGGCGTCGGAGCTGCGCGTCGAGGCCGCCGGCGGGTCGACCGCCACCACGATGCGCGTCAATGCCGCCGGCCGCACCGTCCGCGCCGCCTCGATCAGCGCGCGCGACCACAGCGCGTCCTGCCGGTCCTCGACCAGCTCGCCGTCGAGTTCCTGGCGGCCGAGCCGCGTGCCCGCGTAGCGCTGGCGCATCGCGTCGACGAAACCCGCCGCCAGATTGGCCGCGTTCTCGTCGGTCGCCATCCGGGCCACCAGCGTGCCGGCATCGGCCAGCAGCCGCTTCACCAGCCGCGTCGGCCTCGGCGTCGTGGTCACGATCTGCCGCGGCGCGGTGCCCAGCCGCAGCCCGAACTGCAGCATGTCGAACGTCTCCTCGTCGCGCCGCCATTTGGCGACCTCGTCGCACCAGGCCGCTTCGAACTGCGGTCCGCGCAGGCTGTCGGGATCCTCCGCCGAGAAGATCTGCGCCGTCGCGCCGTTCGGCCAGATCAGCCGCCGCCGCGAGGCCTCGAAGGCCGGGCGCTCGCCGCGCCCGCCGCCTGCGGTCAGCGCTAGGATGCCGCTCGGCCCTTCGATCATCACGTCGCGCACGTCGGCCAGCGTCTCGCCCACCAGCGCGATGCGGCGATGCACCCGCCCGGACGAGAACGGCGCGAAGCCGCGCACCAGCGCGTTTACCCATTCGGCGCCCGTGCGCGTCTTGCCCGAGCCGCGCCCGCCGATCAGCAGGAAGGTGCGCGGCCGCTGGCCGCTCGGGTACTGCGCGTCGCGGGCATGGCCGACCCATTCGGCCAGCACCCGCGCCGCCTCGTCATCCGTCAGGTTCCGCGCGGCCCAGCCGCGCTGCATGGCCGCGAGCCAGTTCGACGATGCGCTCGTCGACGCGTTGGAGGAGTCCGGCGATTTCGGCATCGCTTCTCGTCTGCTTGTCTGCCGCCCGTTCTGCCGCGAGCGTTTCGAATTTCTCAGTCAGCCGGATCAGCGCCGACAGCGCCTCGATCTGGGCCTTGGTCAGCACGCCGCCCGAGGCTTCCGCCGTCGCGAGGATTCGCGACGCCTGCCTGGACAAAAGCGTGCCGATGCGCGCCAGCTGCTCGTCGGGCGGCAGAGCGGCGAAGGTCTCGTCGTCCCCGTCGGCGGCGCCCTGCCCCGGCGCTCCATCGGGCCCGAACGCACCGTCGTCCCCGTCCCCATGGCCGGAGCCGCCTGGCACCCCCTCCTCGTCATCGGCGTCGGCCGGCGCGGTCACCGGCAGCGCGCGCCCGGCCAGCCGCTCGCGCAACTCCTCATGCGCGGCGCGCACGTCGCCGCGGCGATGGTCGGCCACGGTCCACATTTCCCGTGCCGCGTATTTCTGCAGCGTCGTGACGTCGATGCCCATGCAGGCGGCGACACGCGCGAAGGTCGGCATTTCGAACGCCATCAGCGCGCGTGCATTGGCCAGCCGCGTCTGACTGATCGCTGGCGGCATGAACGTCCCCGAAGTCCGGCTGGGATGTTGGTCTGGGTGTGATCTGTCGGATCAGCACGGCGGCGGGCGAAGCGCCCTGCTCACACTTTTCCGACGATAGCGAAAACCTACCAGAGCACCGTCACGGTGTCAAGGACTATTTTCCTATTCATGCGACGCGATAGCGGGCCGTTGGTCCGGCGCGCCGCGCCCGGCCGCTTGCTTCCCGCCCAGCAGCCATGCAGCAAGTCCGGCGGCGAGAAGGGCGCCGGCGAACTCGCACGCGACGAAGGCCGGAACGTCGAGCGGCCGGATCCCGGCGAACGTACCGGTAAGCGACCGTGCGGTCGCGACGGCCGGATTGGCGAACGACGTCGACGACGTGAACCAGTAGGCGGCCGTGATGTAGAGGCCCACCAGCCACGGCAGCGCCTCGGCGCGAAAGCGCAGGCCGGCGAGGATCGTCGTCACCAGGCCGAACGTGGCGACGACTTCGGCGAACCACTGACCGGGGCCGATGCGCGCCGTCTCGGACGGGTCGACCAGGGGGAGATCGAACATGAGATGCGCGGCGAGCGTGCCCGCGACGCCGCCGATGATCTGGGCGCCGACATAGGGGCCGAATTCCCGCGCCGGCAGGAGACCGCGCACGACCAGTGACACGGCCGGATTGAAATGCGCGCCGGACAGCGGCGCGAGGATCGCAACGAGCACGACGAGAGCGGCGCCGGTCGAGAGTGCGTTGGCGAGCAGCGCCAGCGC
The DNA here is from genome assembly GCA_019635755.1 of Rhizobiaceae bacterium. Taxonomy (GTDB): domain Bacteria; phylum Pseudomonadota; class Alphaproteobacteria; order Rhizobiales; family Rhizobiaceae; genus OAS926. The sequence continues at coordinate 302,832 of JAHBYW010000001.1, forward strand.
GGCGTCGCCCGTCCGGTCGGTCGCCATGATGCCGGAACCGACGACCGTCGCGACGAGGAAGGCGGTGCCGAGCGCTTCCGCCGTCAGCCGCCTTGCCAGGTCGAACTGCGGCATCAGCCGGCTTGCGCGGGGGCGACGGTCGTGCCCTCCATCCGCCCGATGTCGCGCAGCCTCGACCCGAGCGCGAGCCGGTCGATGGCGCCGAGCGGCAGGCTGACAAAGGCCGAGATGCGGTTGCGCATGAAGCGTGCGGCCGTGGAGAAGGCCCGTTCCTTCTCGATGTCGCTTCCCTCGACGGCTGCCGGATCCGCGATGCCCCAATGCGCGGTGACGGGCTTGCCCGGCCAGAGCGGACAGGCCTCGCCCGCCGCGCTGTCGCAGACCGTGAAGACGAAATCCATGACCGGGGCGCCGGGTGCCGCAAACTCGTCCCACGATTTCGAGCGGAAACCGGTGCTCGGATAGTCCATCGCCGCCAGCACCTTGAGCGCCATCGGATGCACGGCGCCCTTGGGCTGGCTGCCGGCCGAGAAGGCGCGGAAGCGCCCGGCGCCGTCCTTGTTCAGGATCGACTCGGCCAGGATCGAGCGGGCGCTGTTGCCGGTGCAGAGAAACAGGACGTTGTAGGGACGGTCGGTCATGGGCGGTCGCCTCGAGCAAGGGGGGACATCAGGGCGGCGATTGACGGGCAGAGCGCGGCCGCCCGGTTGGCGCGGCGAAACCCGAAGAGGCAGGGCGCGGTCATGGGGCGCTCGCGGCCGACTTCGGCGCGCAGCAGGCCGCCGCGGTGGCCAGCGCCGGCGCGCAGATCTCAGGCCGGCCCGAACAACAGTCCTCCATGAGAAAACGGATCAGGCCGCTCAGCGCCTCGAAGTCAGCGGCATAAAGGATCGAGCGCGATTCCCTGCGCGCGACGACGAGGCCGGCCCGCTCGAGTTCCTTGAGATGGAACGAGGCATTGGACGGGGACACTTCCATGGCCGCGCTGATGTCGCCTGCCGGCAGCCCGTCGCGCCCTGCCATGACCAGCAGGCGGACGATCCGCAGGCGGGTTTCCTGCGCCATCGCGCCGAACCCGGCGAGTGCTTCAGCCTCATCCATATTTCAACAATCCTTGAATCATTGAAATGATGGATACGCGGAAGTGCGAAGCCTGGCAAGAGCGGTTTCACGTATCCGCCACGTTGCCGCGAGGCGCGCGAAGGCCAATCGGCTCCCGGCGCCCCCGCGTCACTCAGCTGGACCGGACGCGGCCGGATCCCTACGCCGAGCGGCGCGACGAGCGGGACGCCGCCCACAGCCCGCTGGCGCGGGCGCCGCTGCGGCAGTAGGCGAGCACGGGTTTCGGCAACCGGGCCATCAGCGCGTCGAACGTTTCGACCTCGCTGGCGTCCATTCGTCCGGGCACGATGGGCAGGTAAGCGGCCTGCAGGCCGGCGGCCTTCGCGGCCTTTTCGATTTCGGCGAAGGCGGGCTGGCCCCATCCCTCCCCGTCCGGCCGGTTGCAGATGATCGACCGGTAGCCGTCGCGCCCCGCGGCGGCCACGTCGGCGACGGCGATCTGCCCGGTCACGGCGAAGTCCGTGGACATCTTCTTGGCGTTCATGGCTCTGTCTCCTTGGCGTTCAAAGCGTGTTGAGCGGCACCTTGAGGAAGCGCTTGCCGCTCTCGTCGGGCGCCGGCAGCTCGCCGGCCTTCATGTTGACCTGGAGGGACGGGATGATGAGCTTGGGCATGGCGAGCGTGGCGTCGCGCGCCTCGCGGACCTTGACGAACGCGTCCTCGCTCACGCCGTCGCGGACGTGGATGTTGTGCGCGCGCTGCTCGGCCACGGTCGTTTCCCAGCGGATCTCGCGGCCGTTCGGACCGTAGTCGTGGCACATGAAGAGGCGCGTCGCGGCAGGCAGCGACAGCACGCGCTTGATCGAGCGGAAGAGCGTGCGCGCATCGCCGCCGGGGAAGTCGGCGCGGGCCGAGCCGCCGTCGGGCATGAACAGCGTGTCGCCGACGAAGGCGGCGTCGCCGATCACATGGGTCATGCAGGCCGGCGTGTGGCCGGGCGTGTGCATGGCGTGCGCGGTCATCGAGCCGATCGTGTAGCTGTCGCCGTCCTTGAACAGGCGGTCGAACTGCGAACCGTCGCGCTGGAACTCGGTGCCCTCGTTGAAGACCTTGCCGAAGGTCTCCTGCACGATCGTGATGTTCTCGCCGATGCCGATCCGGCCGCCGAGCTTGCCCTGGATGTAGGGCGCGGCGGACAGGTGGTCGGCGTGCACATGCGTCTCGATCAGCCATTCGAGCGTCAGGCCGCGCTCGCGGATGTCGGCGATGATCGCGTCCGCCGAGTGGTAGGCGATGCGGCCGGCGGCATAGTCGATGTCCATGACGGAATCGATGACCGCGCAGGCGTTGGAGCGCGGATCCTTCACGACGTAGCTCACCGTGTTGGTGGGCTCGTCGAAGAAGGCTTTCACCTCGGGCTTCACGCCCGGCTCTGCCGCGACGGGAACTGCGGCGTTGGCGATATGCGCATTCATCTCTTTTTCTCCTTTCGGGCCGGGTCAGACGGCGCTCGGCCGCTCCGTGCCTCAGCAGCGATGGCGCCGACGAGCGCGGCGCCGCGCGATGGACAGTCGGTGGGAGCCCATGCCGGCGATGAGGCCGACGAAGGGCGTGGAACAGGACTCGATTTCAGCGCCTCTCGACGGGGCAGGTGTTCAGCCCGAAAATCGCGTAGAGTGGGCAGAAGCTGACGGCCGCGGTCCCGACGAGCACCAGACCGACGGCGGCGACGGCGAGTTTCCAGAAACCCCATGCGGCGAAGAACGATGCGGTGAAGGGCATGAAGGGGACAAGGATGAGGACGAGTCCGAGTATGGCGCGGACGACGCGGTCCGCGCTGCCGACATTGCTCATGGCAGTGCTCCTTGGGTTCGACCATTGTCAAATAGTTGCGCAACTGCTATAATGTCAAGCATGAAAATCGAGATGAATGCAAAAACGCTTGCCGCTTTCGAGGAAAGCGCGGAGGCCGCGTCGAGCCTCCTGACGGCGATGGCCAATGCCAAGCGGCTGGTCGTGCTGTGCAACCTGCTGGAGGGCGAGAAGACGGTCGGGCGGCTGGCGGAGATCGTCGGGCTGACGGTGGCCGCCGCCTCCCAGCACCTCGCCAAGATGCGGGCGCTCGGGCTGGTCAAGACCCGCCGAGACGGCCAGCAGATCCACTACCGGCTGGCCAGCACCGAGGTCGAGGAAGTCCTCAGGACGCTCTACGGACTCTACTGCGCGCCGCGGACCGGGCGCCCGGACGCCTGACAGTTTCGGGCCGCCCGCCGGCCGCTCTCACGCTGCGTAAGGCGTTGCCGAAAAGACCGCCGCGGCGCAATTCCCAGCCCACCTCCCTTTACCGTGATCCAATCTCACGCAAGGTGTTGCCGCTACGACCTTGTTTTGCCGGGAAAAGTGGGAGTACACACGGGTGCGGGCACCGATTCCGCTGCCCTGAATCCGCCCCGGTTGCGGCGTCAGGGTCATTTTTCGGGACAACCGGAGAGGCAGGGGATGGACAATCCGTTCGAACCGCGCGGCAAGCGCGCGCCGAAGGTCAATCGCCTTCTGGCGCTCGACGCGTGGGTCGATTCCACCCTCTACGAATGGCAGTTCCGGCTGTCCGAGTTCTGGGAAGGCCTGACCGTCTTCTTCCGCCGCTTCCGCTTCACCGGCTGGCGGCGGCTGGTGTTCGAGGTCCTGGGCGAAGGCGCCACGATGGGCGCGGCCGGCTCGGTCGTGCTGCTGGCGCTGGCGATGCCCGCCTTCGAGGAGACCGCCGGAGACTGGCGCGCGCAGGGCGACTTCGCCGTCACCTTCCTCGACCGCTACGGCCAGGAGATCGGCCAGCGCGGCCTGATCCAGCGCGACTCCATTCCCGTCGACGAGCTGCCGGACCACGTCGTCAAGGCGGTGCTCGCCACCGAGGACCGGCGCTTCTTCGAGCATTACGGCATCGACTTCATGGGCCTGCTGCGCGCGCTGTCCGAAAACGTGCGCGCCAACTCGGTCGTGCAGGGTGGCTCGACACTGACGCAGCAGCTGGCCAAGAACCTCTTCCTCAGCAACGAGCGAACCTTCGAGCGCAAGGTCAAGGAAGCCTTCCTCGCCGTCTGGCTGGAGACCAACCTCACCAAGAAGCAGATCCTGCAGCTCTATCTCGACCGCGGCTACATGGGCGGCGGCACCTTCGGCATCGCGGCGGCAGCCGACTTCTATTTCGGCAAGGGCGTCAAGGACCTGACGCTGGCCGAGGCGGCGATGCTCGCCGGCCTGTTCAAGGCGCCGGCCAAGTACGCGCCGCACGTCAACCTGCCGGCGGCGCGCGCCCGCGCCAACACGGTCTTGTCGAATATGGTTGAATCCGGCTTCATGACCGAAGGCCAGGTCCTCTCGGCGCGGCTGCATCCGGCCAGCGTCGTCGACCGCGGCGACAAGAAGAGCCCGGACTATTTCCTCGACTGGGCTTTCGAGGAGGTGAAGCGGATCGCGCAGGAGAAGCGCATCCAGACCCACAGCCTCGTCGCGCGCACCACCATCGACACCGGCATCCAGCGGTCCGCGGAAGAATCCGTCGACGTGCACATCAAGCAGTACGGGGCGGAGTACGGCGTCACCGAAGGCGCCATGGTGGTGATCGAGACCAACGGCGCGGTCCGTGCCATAGTGGGCGGCATGGACTATGGCGCGAGCCAGTTCAACCGCGCGACCAAGGCGCTGCGCCAGACCGGCTCCTCGTTCAAGCCCTATGTCTACGCGACCGCGATGGAGCAGGGCTTCACGCCCGACTCGGTCATCTCGGACGGGCCGATCGACTGGGGCGGCTGGACGCCGAAGAACTACACGCGCGGCTATTCGGGCAGCATGACGCTGACCACCGCGCTGGTGAAGTCGATCAACACGGTGCCGGTGCGGCTCGCCATGGACCATCTCGGCATCGACCCCATCCGCGAGACGGCGCGGAAGATGGGCGTGGAATCGCCGCTCTCCGAACACAAGACGATGGTGCTCGGCATCTCGGGCATGACGGTCATGGACCAGGCGACCGGCTACAGCGTGTTCGCCGAGGGCGGCATGACGGGACTGAGGCACGGCATCACGCAGCTGACCACGCATTCGGGCGAGGTCGTCTACGACTTCGGCACCGACGGGCCGAAGCCGCGCCGGGTGCTGTCGGAGCAGGCCGTGAAGGCGATGAACGACATGATGGTTCTGGTGCCGGAGATCGGCACGGCGCGTCGCGCCGCGCTCCCGGGAATCCGCTCGGCCGGCAAGACGGGCACGACGCAGTCCTACCGCGACGCGTGGTATGTCGGCTTCACCGGCAATTATACGGCGGCCGTGTGGCTGGGGAACGATGACTTCCGGCCGACGCGCAACATGACCGGCGGATCGCTGCCGGCGATGGTATGGGAACGCGTCATGGAATTCGCCCACCAGAACATCGACCTGAAACCGATCCCCTACATCGACGCGCCGTTCGTCGACGCCAAGACCGCCGCCAAGGCGCAGGCCGCGGCGAAGAAGGCAGCCGAGAGCGTCGGCGCCAGTTCGGAACGGCCGCCGGTGCTGTCGTCGACCACGACGCGGCTGCTGCGCGAGATGTCCGACGCATTCCGGACCGCGCCGCGCCTCGACACGCCGCCCGAGCCGAGCACGCTCTCCGCCCTTTGACGGCGCGCGACACAGAGGCATGCCCCCGCCGGCATGCCTTGCCCCTGAAGGCCGCGCCGGGCTATGCCGGACCGGCCTTTTCCTGACCATCTTCGCCCGATGCTTCGTACCATCCTCCTGGTCCTGGTCGCGATAACCACCGCCATCGGCGTCGGCGCCGGAAGCGTGTGGGTGGCGCTCGAGTCGCAGGAAGGCGTCGGCGCCGTGACCGTCGGAGGCTGGACCGTCTTCCCGAACATCGGCACGCCGGATGCGGACCCCTATTCGAAGGCCCGCGTCGCTCGCGAAGGGGTGCTGGCACTGGGGCGGGCGGAGGGGCTGACCTTCATCGCACAGCGCGATTCCTCCGGCGCCCGGCTTCGGCGCGACTGCAGCTATCTGGTGGAAGGCACGGCGCCGCTGGCGCGGTTCTGGACGATCTACGTGGCCGACACGCATCTGGTGGTTCTGGACACCACCCGGCGGCGCCCGCCTGCGGTCCACTCGATCGGCCTGCTGCGTGCCGCCGACAATTCGTTCGCGATCACCATCTCGGCGCGCCCTGCCCCGGGCAACTGGCTCAGCCTTCAGGGTGATGGCGATTTCCTGATCGCGCTCACGCTCTACGACACGCCGGTGGCGTCCAATTCGGGCGTCGACGCCGTGGACCTTCCGCAGGTCCTGCGCGGAGCCTGCGATGCATAGGGTCCTCTACGCCGTGCTGGTCGGACTCGTGGGCGCGGGCATCGTCCACGTCGTGATCCTGCTGCTGCTGCCGACCTATTCCCAGCGGGATGCGTGGTCGCGCCTGACGGAGATGGCGGACATGTACGGCGTCGCGCCCATCGACGTCATGCCGGGCGAACGCCCGCTGCTGAGGACCGCCGACCCGTTCTTCCACTCGGTGGCTTGCCGCTTCGACCTCGCCGACGGGATCGCCCATGTCGGGGCCGACGGGAAGGTCCCGTTCTGGTCGGTCTCCGTCTACGACCGCACCGGCCAGAACGTCTATTCCTTCAACGACCGGACGCAGACCGGGCCTTCGCTCGATTTCGCGGTGATGACGTCGGCGCAGATCGTCGAGGTTCGCAAGGAACTGCCCCAGTCCCTAGAGCAGTCGGTGTTCGTGGAAGCCAATATCGGCGAAGGCATCGTGGTGGTCAGGGCCTTCATCCCCGACAGCACCTATGAGCGGCCCGTCGAGGATTTCCTCAAGACCGTCGACTGCGGCGTCGATTGACCAGAGGCCTGCCTGAAAAGCGGACGGGTGCTTTCAGAGTGATCGCTCTCGCGGTCTGAGCCGTATCCGGCCGACGAAAGCTGTGCCCACTCCCCCGCTGGATGTGCTAGGCGCGACCCGACTTGCGGCGACCGCGCGGCGCGCGACGCGACGTTGCCGCATTGTCCGTCGGCGCGTCCGGAACGTCGGCGGTGCGTTCGTAGCGAACGCCGGGGAAGATGATGATCGACGCGCCAGCAGCGGCGGCAGGCGCCAGGTTCGGCCTGGCGGCGCCATGGCGCACGAACGGCAGTAGCGTTCCCATAAATGCGTATCCCTCAGCCCGTCCGGAGCAGTACGCAACGCCTCCACGGGCATAACGCGCAGCTTACGGTTAATAGTTTGCAAATGTTTCAGGGCTAATTTGAACGGGCGCCCACACCAACGGTCGCGGCGCTTGTCTCTCGTGCGTAGGCGTTAGAACCCGTGTCATCCTCCGATTTTCTGCAGATTGCCGTGGGCCACGATTCCGGCCGATCAGAGCGGCTCTTCCGCGCCGCCGTGTCCGCCTTCTGCTCTCTCACGCGCCCGACCCGCCGCGAGATCGCACAACTCGAAGACCTCGTCCTTCCGCTGTTCGACTCGGTGTCGAGGGAAGCGCTGCGCTTCGTGGCGGCCGCGCTCTCGGAATCCGAGTTCGCGCCGGAAGGCCTTGTGCGAAAGCTCGCCGACGAGACGGTGGACGTTGCGGCTCCGCTCCTGCTGCGCTCGAACGCCCTGAACGACGTGGACCTCATCGCGCTCATCGGCCGTCACGGCGTGCCCCACGCGCGTGCGATCGCCCGGCGCAACGAACTCAACCCGGTGATCGAGGACCTGATCAAGGCATTGCTGGAAAGCGCGTCGCGCGTCGAGCCGGCGGCCGTCCCTGTCGTCCAGCCTGCCGCCTCCCCCGCTGCCTCCAATAACGACGCATCGCGTGACGAGGCTCCGCGCAAGACCTTCGGAAAGGCCGACGCGGTCCGCGATCGCCTCCGGGCAATGATGGTGCCGGCGGACGAGCCGGAGCAGTTCCATGCCGTCCTCGAACTGGCGCCGATCCTGGCGCCGGACGAACTGAAGCGGCTGCGCGACACCGCGCTCACCGGCAACACGGCGTTCTTCGAAACGGCGCTGGCCGACGCGCTGGGCCTCGACTACGCCCGCGCGCGGGCGATCCGCTCCGGCAGCGGCTACAGCGACCTCATCTACGCCCTGAAATCGCTGGAGGTCGAGGAGGACACGGCCTTCGTCATCGTCGCCGCGAACCAGCCGGCGCAATTCGGGCATGCCGAGGCAATCCGGCTCTTCCTCGAGCGCTATCGCCTCTGCCACCCAGACGCCGCGCGCGACAAGCTGCGCGCTTGGAAGGCGGACGCGATCGCCGACGTGGTCAGGAAAGCCAAGCCGAAGACGGCGGCGAACCTCGCCGACGTTGCGAACGGCGACCGGCGACCGTCGATCCTCAAGGCATCGTGACGGACAGGAGGTCCTTCACCTCCGTGGCGCCGGGCTCGACTTCCACGACCCAGAAATCCGGATCGAAGCGGGCCTCCTTGGCCAGCAGCGCGTCGACCTGCTCCATCTCGCCGTCCGCGACCATCTCCGTGAACTGCCGTTCGTCGGGCCGGGCCGTGTCGTAGCTCGCCTGCGCCGCCGGGCCGAACAGGCTCACCCGGCCGGTGCGGCCACGCACGACGACGAAGGCGGCTCCCGCCTCGGCCGCGCCGCGCCGAACCACGGCAGCGAAGCCGCCGTCTCCAAACACGCGCCGCATCAGGGCGGCAATCCAGAAGTCCGTGGTCAGCCGCATGGAACGAGGAAGCCATTTCTCCGTGCCGCCGAGCGCGGAACGGATCGCCTTTCTAGACCATGAATCCGCGAAGTGCGTAGCGGTTTTCGGACAGGATCACGACCGATCCGGTGCCTTCTCCGCATCTGGCGCGACGCGCGGTGATTTCACCGTGCTGCAAATGCCCGGGCGGCTGTCTGCGGATCGGACAAGACCCTAGCGTCAGTCCGTGAGACCGACCTCACGCATCTTCGCATGGACCGCGGCGTCGGGCTCGCCGGTCACCGGAAGCCCGAACAGGGACTGGAACTCCCTGATCGCCGCGCGCGTCTTCGACCCCAGCAGGCCGTCGATCTCCATCGTGTCATGGCCGAACGCCCTCAGCCCCGCCTGGATCTTCCGGACCTGCGGATCGCCTTCGGTGACGACGGCCGGCTTGGCGGTCGGGATAGGTTCGAACTCGTCGGCCGGGTCGATTGCGGTCTCCTCGCGCAGCGAAGGCATGGCCACGGCCGAGGTCGTTCCCCGCGCCCCGAGATGGTCGAGCAGTTCGTCATCGATGTCGCCTGACGCCGGAAGGCCGACCTTGTCGCGATAGACCTCGATCGCGCGACGGGTGTTCGGCCCCATCAGGCCATCGACATCGCCCGCGTAGAAATCGAGATCGCGCAGGATGGACTGCACGCGCTGGACGACGGGGTCGCTCGGGGACGGAACCGTCGCCGATCCGCGCTGGATGATGATCGTCGTCTCGGAGACCCCTTCCGACGGCAGGCGGGACAGGTCGACCACGTCGCGGGTCGCGAAGAACGCGCCGGTGTGGAAATGCGGCTGGTACCAGACCGCATTCGACGAGATGTAGCTGAACGCCACCAGGAACGCCGTCGTGCCGCCGACCACCAGCGGATTGCGCATGATGGCGCCGCCGATCGCGGTCGCGCCTTCGCGCAGCGGATTGAACTCGTCGTCGAAATCAGCCGGCTTTGCGGATCGCGGCATCGTCTTCACCATGACTGCTGGATGCTATGTGGCGCGGCCGGTCCGAGCGTCGCTTCGGACCGAACACGGGAAGGCTGATCGAGACGGTCGTCCCCTCGCCCAGCGCGCTCTCGATGGACATGGTGCCGTCGTGGAGCGCGACCAGGCCCTTGACCAGGGACAGGCCGAGGCCAGTGCCTTCGAACTGGCGCGTGTAGTCGTTCTGAACCTGCATGAACGGCTGGCCAAGACGATCCATGTCTGCCTCGGCGATGCCGATGCCGTTGTCGGAAACCCAGAAATGCAGCCGCGTGCCGAGCCTCTTGGCGCCGATGGTCACCTTGCCGCCGGACGGCGTGAACTTGACCGCGTTGGAGACGAGGTTGATCAGGATCTGGTGAACGGCCCGCCGGTCCGCGTGAATCTCGCCGAGATTGGCGGCCAGATCCTGCTCGATGGTCACGGACTTCCGCGCCGCCTGCAGCTCCATCATCGAGCGCGACATGGCGACGGCTTCCGCGAACCGGAACGGCTCGGCGTGGATGGTGTAGGCACCGGACTCGACCTTGGAGACGTCGAGGACCGAGTTCACGACCTCGAGGAGATGATTGCCGGACTCGCGGATCAGCTCGATGTATTCCTGCTGCTGCGCATCGGGCAGCGGGCCCGTCACGCCATGAAGCAGCATGTCGGAAAAGCCGATGATCGCGTTGAGGGGCGTCCGGAGCTCGTGGCTGACGCCGGCGAGAAAGCGGCTCTTGGCGACGTCCAGTTCGGCGGCCTTGTCTTCCGCGTCGACAAGCGCCTGCCGAAGACCGGCGACATCGGAGCGGTCGCGCAGGATCGCCATGGCATCGCCTGACGCCGTCTGCACGAGTTCGGCTGCGAACAGGCGGAAACCGTCGCCGGACGCGCCCGGCACGCGAAGCCGCACGTCGACGGCGGCGGGCCTGAGCCCGGCGCGGGCGTCCGCCAGCGCGCACAGGAAGTGGACGCGATCGGAGACGTGGATGCGGTCGAACAGGCCGGGACCGTGGAGCAGGCCCTCCGACAGGCCGAACAGGTCGGCGGCACGTCCGGACACCGAGCGGACGTCGCCGCCCTTGTCGAGCTCGAAGACCACCGACGACGCGAGCAGGAGGTCGCCCAGGACCTTGGCCTGGGGCTGCTCGTCGCGGACCGGCTGCGCGAACGGGACGAGGCGCAGGACCAGCGCGCCGGCATAGGCGAGAGGCACCAGCCACTGCGCGGCGTCGACGCTCCCCTCGAGGAGGCCGGTGGCGGCATACACGGCGGACAGCGCCGCGCCGAGCGCGCACAGGCCGCCGATGGCCGCGTTCCGCGACCGGTAGATCCAGGCGGCTTCCAGCGGGAGCGCGAAGGCGAGCAGCATGAGCGGCGAGCCGAAGCCGCCGGCGCCGGCGACAACCGCCGCGCTCGCAGCCGCCGTCACCGCCAGGCCGAGGCCGGCGGACAGCCGGTCGTGCGCCGTCGACGCCGCGATGAGGGCTGCCAGCCAGGACAGGCCGAATGTCGCGCTCACCAGCGCCAGCGTCCGCCCGGCGCCGAGATCGTCGAACAGCACCTGCGCGGCGGCTGCCGCGAGGAAGAACGGAGCGGCGAGCAGGACGCCGATGAGCCGCCGATGCACGTCCCGCTCGGCGGCATCCACGATCGCAGGGTGCACCAGCCGGGCCGAAATATCGGCCAGGCGGCTCATCCAGCTGTTCGACGTGGTGGCAAGACTACTCAACGCAACGCACCTGCATACCGTCCGCTTCGCGGCTCTTGTGGTTAACGTCGACACTGTCATCGCCCACTTAAAGAATGGATAAGTCATGTGGCTTTGACGCCGGCGGACGGGCCATTGTTTGGCGGTGCCAGCGGAAATCCTGGGTCAGATGCGGGGATGGTAAATGCTTGGTAAGCCCCGCACGGCGGCCAGGCGGCGGCTCGCGGGGGGCAGAACATTGGCAGGCCGGGCCGGAAAACGATTTCAGAACAGCGGCTTATATGGTTAGCACAAGGTTAACGCGACACCGGGGATTTGAATCGAAGTCGCATCGAATTTGAATCTGTCGAATTCGAATCGACTTCGACGAAAAGTCGAATTCGCGCGGCAAGCGGGCCTTGGCGGGACGCTGTCATCTTCGCGTGCAACCGAGAGGCGGACCCATCGCGGCCCGCCCCGCACGCAGAGGGCGACGACGATGTTCTTCCTGATCCGCACGGCGTTCTGGTTCTCGCTGGTGCTGCTGTTCCTGCCGCTGGGCAGCACGGACACGCAGCAGGTCGGACCGGTGCAGGCCTTCGTCGCCGCGCGGGCGGCGATCGCTGACATTTCAGGCTTCTGCGAGCGCCAGCCGGACGCCTGCGCGACCGGCAGCGCCGCCATCCACACGATCGGCACGCGGGCGCAGGAAAGCGTCAGGATCGCGGGCGAGCTTCTGGCCGACGGGGAGGCCCCCGTCGCCGCGGCGCTCGACGCGGAGCCGATCTACACCGGCAGCGTGCCGACGCCGACGCCCAAGCCGGCACAGCGCTAGTTTCGCCTGATCCAGGCACCGCCGCAGGCCCGCCGCCCTCTCTGGGCCTGCGGCGATTTTCTCACGCAACCCGACGGCGGCGCCGGCCTCCGCGTTTTTCCGTGACCTTGACGGACCGCGCGCCTATATCAACGGCGCCATGACGACGATCGACGCCATCGAAGAGGATTTCGCCCTCCTGGACGACTGGGAGGACCGGTACCGCTATGTGATCGAGCTCGGCCAGGCGCTGGATACGTTCCCCGACGCGGAGCGGACCGCGCAGAACAAGGTGCCGGGCTGCGTCAGCCAGGTCTGGCTGGTGACCCGGCGGGCCGGCGGCGCGGATCCCGAACTGGAGTTCCGCGGCGATTCCGACGCGCATATCGTGCGCGGACTGGTGGCGATCATGCTGGCGCTGTTCTCCGGCAGGCGGGCGAGCGACGTGCTGAAGACCGACGCCGAGGCGGTGCTGAAGCGGCTCGGCCTCGACGAACACCTGTCGCCGCAGCGCGCCAACGGGCTGCGGTCGATGATCAAGCGCATCCGCCGCGACGCCGAGCGCGCGCTGGCCGAGCCGGCCGCCTCTTGAACAGCGCCGCCGGCGGACGGGCACGGCTCGTTCCTCCGCGTGACGGCGCTCAGACGGCGCGGCCCACCACCTTCAGCGCGAAGGCGTAGACATAGGCGATTTCTTCCAGCCGCGAGAAACGGCCGGACGCGCCCGCATGGCCGGCATCCATGTTGATCTTGAACAGCACCGGGTTGTCGTCTGTCTTCAGGTCGCGGAGCCGGGCGACCCATTTCGCCGGCTCCCAATAGGTGACGCGCGGATCGGTCAGGCCGGCGACGGCGAGCACCGGCGGGTAGGCCCGCGGCCCGACGTTGTCGTAGGGCGAATAGGCGGCGATCGTCGCAAAATCCGCGGCCGAGGCGATGGGGTTGCCCCATTCGGGCCATTCCGGCGGCGTCAGCGGCAGCGTCTCGTCCAGCATCGTGGTCAGCACGTCGACGAAGGGGACTTCGGCAATGACGCCGCCGAACGCCTCTGGCGCGAGGTTCATCACGGCGCCGACCAGCATGCCGCCGGCAGAGCCGCCCTGCGCGACGATGCGGTCATGGCGCGTGTACCGCTCCGCCACGAGGTGCCGCGCGGCGGCAACGAAGTCGGTGAAGGTGTTCATCTTCCTCGCGCGCTTGCCGTCCTCGTACCAGGCATAGCCCTTGTCCTTGCCACCGCGCACATGGGCGATGGCGTAGACAAGGCCGCGATCGACCAGCGACAGACAATTGGTGTTGAAAGCCGCGGGAATGGTGACGCCATAGGAGCCATAGCCGTAGAGCAGGCACGGCGCGCTACCGTCGAGCGGCGTGTCGCGATGGTGGATCAGCGAGATCGGCACGAGTTCGCCATCCGCCGCCGGTGCCATCAGTCGGCGCGTGACGTAGTGGTCGGGGTCATGCCCGGACGGCACCTCCTGGGTCTTGAGGAGGACGCGTTCCCGCGTGCGCAGGTTGTAGTCGAACTGCTGCGCCGGCGTGGTCATCGAGGAATAGGTGAACCGCATCCAGTCGGTGTCGTATTCGAGCGATCCCGACAGGCCGAGCGAATAGGCTTCCTCGTCGAAGGCGATGACGTGCTCTTCCCCGGTCGAGCGATCACGGACCACGATGCGCGGGAGCCCTTCCTTGCGCTCCAGCCGGACCAGGAAGTCGCTAAAGGCGAGCACGGACAGGATGAGCACGCCCGGGTCGTGCGGCACGAGCTCCGCCCAATTGGCGCGCTGCGGACTGTCCACGGGCGCGGTCATGATCTTGAAGTCCTTGGCGCCGTCGGCATTGGTGAGGACGAAGAACACATCGCCGCCCTGCTCCAGTCCGTATTGCAGCCCCTCCTCGCGCGGCGAGACGATGCGAGGCTCGGCTTCAGGTTGGTCGGCAGGCAGGATGCGATACTCCGACGTTTCGTGATCTCCGATCGAGATCAGCAGCCACCGGCCGTCACGTGTCGCCTCGACATCCATGAAGAAGCCCGGGTCGGGCTCCTCGTAGACGAGCCGATCCGATTCCACTGCGTCGCCCAGGCGATGGAAGAAGATGCGCGACGGCCGATGATTGGGGTCGAGGCGGGCATAGACGAAGCCGCGATTGCCGGCGACCCAAGCGCCGGAGCCGCCCGTGTCAGGGACGCCGTCCGGCAGGTCGGCTCCGGACGCGATGTCGCGAACATGCAGCGTATAGAACTCCGACCCCTTGTCGTCGTAGGCCCAGAGCAGCTGCCGGTGGTCGGAGGAGTGATCGACATCGCCGATGCGGAAATACGCCTTGCCCTCGGCTTCCTGGTCGCCGTCGAGGATGATCTGCTCGGGCCCGCCGTCGCGCGGCGTGCGAAAGTAGCGGGGCTGCTGGCCGCCGATCCTGAACGACGAACCGTATGCAAACGGGCCGTCCTTCATCGGGACGCTTGAATCGTCCTCCTTGATGCGCCCCTTCATCTCGTCGAACAGCCGGGCGCGGAGCGCCGCCATGTCAGCCATCAGCTCGGCCTGGTAGTCGTTCTCGGCGACCAGATGCGCCCTTATGCGGTCATCCAGGACCGATGGATCGCGGAACACGTCCTGCCAGTTCTCGGCGCGCAGCCAGGCGTAGTCATCGGTTCGCGTGATCCCGTGCCGGGTGTCCTCCGTCGGCCGCTTCTCCGGGCGCGGGGGCTGTCGTTGGGGAAATTTGTCGCTACCGTTCATCGCGCACCGATTGCTTTCATCGTTGAACGGCGAATGAACATGGCGATCAGCGATGGTTCAAGGCCGATCGGGCATCGATCGCCACGGATGTTGAAGAGGAGAGGCCAATGATCCACACCATCACCAATACTGCCGTCGCCGCCGCCGTCGCTTCCACCGTCGCCTTCGCGGCCGGCCGAGCCGAGGCGGCGGCTTTCGTTGCCTGGCAGGTCACGAACGTCCCGTGGGGCGACGTTCTCAATGTGCGCAAGTATCCGTCCAGCAGTTCGCAGAAGCAGGCGTCCTATCCGAACGGGACCGTTCTCTCGATGACAGGCAAATGCACCGATGGCGTCGACCTCTTCGACATCTCCGGGCTGCCCGCCAGCCAGCAGACGCAGCTCGTTCGGTACAAGTGGTGCCAAGTCTGGCACGATCCGGCGCAAAACGGCCAATTCGTCGCAGGCTGGGTGTATGGCCGCTATATTAAACCGTACTAATATGCGGCGGAAGCCAGCTGCGACACAGCAAGCGATTCGTGCAAAGCGCGCGGTTCCCATTCGGGCACAACACAACCGGTTGCAGCCCAAGATGGGGGACCCGCGCTGCACATTTGTGCGGTATGAAAACTGCAACATCTACTTGGACGAACGAGAAAGATCGGACATGCGGTCTTTTGCTCGTTGAGCAATACTCGAAGAAAACAAAACATTAAACTTTCAATAAAACGGCCCTCTCTGCCGCCACGTACAGCCGAGGACCTCAAACAAAGTCGTATATTTCCCCCGCGAAGTCTGCCTTTCCATCTTCAACAGTGAAATAAAGAATTGACTTGATCTAGTGCGAGAGCCATTAGATGACACGTTGCGAGTCGTGAACCGTGTCGGATCGCGATTTGGCTTCCGCGCTCGAAAAAAGCGAAAAATGGGCGCGACCACCAAAAAGAATGAAACTGAAATTGGGGCCCGAAACAGATGGATATCGTGGAGACCGCTGCCAAAACCAGCGAAATGCTTATTGAACTGACAGCCGATGTCGTGGCGGCTTATGTCAGCAACAACCCTGTGCCGGCAGCGGAATTGCCTAACCTCATCGCCGATGTTCATGCGGCGCTGGGACGGGTCGGCGGATCTTCGGAGGTTCCCGCGGCGGAAAAGCAGAAGCCCGCGGTCAACCCGAAGAAGTCCATCCACGATGATTACATCATCTGTCTGGAAGATGGTAAGAAGTTCAAGTCGCTGAAGCGCCACCTGATGACGCACTACGGCCTGACGCCCGACCAGTATCGCGAGAAGTGGGGCCTGGATTCGAGCTACCCGATGGTGGCCCCGAACTACGCCCAGGCGCGCTCGCAGCTCGCGAAGAAGATGGGCCTCGGCCGCAAGCGCAAGGGACGCTAGACGGCGCCTCCGCCGACGACCCGATGCGGCGCCTCCGGGCGCCGTTTCCATTTCCGGGGCCGCCCTGGCGCGGCATCGATCGACCTGGCGGGCGGATCGATGCGGTCCAGTGCCTGCTTGAGAGCGATGTGGCGGTTGAGATCATAACCCCAATGCCTCCGCGCACCCTTGAGACGCTCGCGCTCCAGCAGGCGGCGCAGCCGCATCACCAGCGCTACGCGTTCCTCGCCCTGTGCCTGTAGTCCCGCTTCGAGGTCGAGGCCCGCAGCGAGGCGAAAGGCCACCCTCTGCGCGGCCTCGGCGGCAGATCGAGCCGCTTTCGCCCTGAATTCTCCAGCCTCTTCGACAAGACGCGACACGCAGGAACCTCCGCAACGAAAGCGGCGAGCCTCCTGCCGTGGCGGGGGGAGGTGGATAGGATTTCGGCTCGATCCTGACAAAGACCCCGGCCCGCGCGTGTGAAAACAATCAGTTGCGCGTCCCGACAGAAATTCTTCGTTCCCATTTTGTTCCCGCAACTACGGCGCAAGGGTATAAGAACTTATTCCTATCATTCGAGGAAGAGTTCGTTGCGCCCCAGAACCAGCACCGCATTCGCACCCGCCTTCGACTTCGAGCCCACGCGCGGCCATGAAACCGCGGAATACGTCTTCGATCTCTGCGAGGGCACGATCGATATCGTCGCCGCGCTCTTCAACATCAGCAGCAAGGACATCCGCAGGCCAGGCCGCGGCGAGCCGGACATCGCGCGCGTCCGGCAGATCGCGATGTACGTCGCGCATGTCGCCCTCAGCCTGTCCATGCGGGATGTCGGGCGGGGTTTCGCGCGCGACCGAACGACCGTCGTCTATGCCTGCCATCTCGTCGAGGACCTGCGCGACGATCCTGAATTCGACCGCCTCGTCCAGACGGCCGAGCGCATCGTTCAGGTCGCGATGGTGAACCGGAGGTGCGCCTAGAATGGAGCGCGAAACCCGGACCGCATGGCTGCGTGTCGCAGGATTCCTCGAGCGCGGTCCCGCGGAGACGCGGCCAGCGGCCAGTGACGGCCGTATCCTCCTCGACGGTGGCGACAGGGGGACCATCGGCGCGGCGGCCGACGTGCTGAAGGCGATGGCGGCGCGCACGCTGGTCGTACGGCGCGGAGCGGGTGTGGCGCTCACCGACCTCGGCCGGGCCTTCCTGCGACGCCAGGGCGAGGATGGCTTCCTTGCCCAGCACAGGGACCTGGAGCAGCAGACGATCGCGACGCCGGCCGGACTGCAGGCGGTCACGGTC
Source organism: Rhizobiaceae bacterium (assembly GCA_019635755.1). GTDB lineage: Bacteria > Pseudomonadota > Alphaproteobacteria > Rhizobiales > Rhizobiaceae > OAS926. The sequence goes on from JAHBYW010000001.1 coordinate 320,486, forward strand.
AACCTCGCCGAATCGCCGCTGGCGCAGATCGCGCGGCGAAAGCAGCCCGACGGACAGCCCTTCCTGAACGAGCGCGAGGTGCGGGCGGGCGAAAGGCTGCGTGCAGACTATACGAGAGGGCAGATCATGCCGCGCCTCGGCGCCAACTGGATCGCGTCCGTGGCGTCCGGGCGGCGCGACGGCGCCGGCGGCATGGCCGACCTGACGGACGCCGCCCTCGCCGCCCGGCAACGGGTCGAGCACGCCATCGAGGCCGTGGGGCCAGAACTCGAGGGCGTGCTCATCGATGTCTGCTGCTTCCTCAAGGGGCTGGAGCAGGTGGAGATGGAGCGAGGATGGCCGGCGCGCTCTGCGAAGATCGTCCTGAGGACGGCGCTCGCCGTCCTGGCCCGTCACTACGAGCCCACGCAAGCGCGCGCAGATCGCCCAAGGCGGATGCTGCACTGGGGCGCGACGGATTACCGCCCGTCGCTCTGCGGCTGACGGGTCACTGCGCAGCCGGGCGGGTGTAGCCGTCCGGCAGCGCCGGGATCGCCTTCAGATAGGCGGCGATCGCCGCCTGGTCCTCGTCCGGAAGGTGCGCGATGTTCTTCTGGACGGCCGCCATGGCGCCGCCGGGCGAATCGAAGTCGGGCGTGAACCCGTCCTTGAAGAAGGTGATGATCTCGCTCTCCGACCAGGCACCGATGCCATCGTCGCCCGGCGTGATGTTGGGGACGAAGCCGCTGCCTTCGGCAGCCGCGGCGCCGGCCAGCCATTCGGCCTTGCGCGGACCGCCGTCGAAGGTGCGCGGCGTGTGGCACTCGCCGCAGTGGCCAGGCCCCTCGACCAGATACTGCCCGCGCCGGGCCGCGTCGGTCGCGTCGGCCGCCAGGGTCACCACGGGATCCGGGCTCAGGTAGAGGAGCTTCCACATGCCGACGCCGCGCCGGATGTTGAAGGGGAAGCCGAGCGCGTGGTCGGGCGCCCTCCCCTCCACTGCGGGCAGCGTCTTCATGAAGGCGAAGAGATCGGCGACGTCGGCCGTCGTCATGCGCGCGTAGGAGCCGTACGGAAAGGCCGGATAGTAGTGCTCGCCCTCAGGCGAGACCCCGCGCAGCATGGCATTGGCGAAATCGCCGGCGGACCAGCCGCCGATGCCGTCCTCGGCATGGCTCGAAATGTTGGGAGCGACGAAGGTCCCGAACGGCGTGTGCAGCCCGAGCCCGCCGACCAGCTGGAGCTTGGCGTCGCCCTCGGCCTGGGGCGCGGCATGGCACGACGTGCAGCCGCCCGTCCAGAAAACCCGCTCGCCCCGCGCCGCGTCGCCGGCGGGCAGCGACGCGATCTCAGCCGCAGAAAGCCCGTCCGGGGCGGTCAGGTACCAACCCACCGCGGCGCCGGCGCCGCCCAGGACGACGGCGGCGACGACGAGTTTCTTCAGCAGCCCCATGCAGACAAGCTACATGCGGTAGGCCTGGTGGCAAGCCCCGCAATTCGAGGTGATGGCGCCGAACTGGGCCTGGAACGCGGCCAGGTCGGCCGGCGGGGCCGCCACGGCCGCCGCGACGTCGGCGGCGAACTTGTCGCCAGCCGCCTTGAAGCCGGCCATGTCTTCCCAGATCTTCGGCGAGGCTTTGGTGTCGCCCTTGTCCGAGCCGGCGGGGAAGAGCGCCTCGACGTCCCATTTCTTGGCATTGGCGTCGAGGGCCTGCAGGGCGGTCAGCACCGCGGCCGCGTCGAAGGGCTTTTCGCCCTTGGCGATGGGCGCGAGCTGGCCGACGAGGCCGCCGCGTTCCTTCATGATCGCCTGGCGGTCGGCGATGGGGTCGGCGTAGGCGGCCGATCCGAACATCGCGAGCGCAGACAGGGCAAGAACGATTTTCCGCATGAGATCCTCCGGGTTGCGAACGGGCTGCCTTTGGAGAGCTAACGGTGCGCGCGGGCGGTTTCATCCCGCAGCATCGGCAATCTGACGCGATTTCCGCGCGTCCGCAACCAGAGGATTAGTCAGTGCCGATCCGGCCAGGGTGGCGCGTCACTGCCGCCAGGCGCCGTGGCAGGCGCCGCAATTGGCGCCGATCGCCGCGAAGAGCGGTCCGAGCGCGGCTGCGTCGGCAGGTGCTGCCGCCACCGCGGCGTCGATGTCGCCCTTGAACCGGTCGACCGCCGCCTGGAAGCCCGGCCGGTCCTGCCAGATTTTCGGCGAGGCCTTGGTGTCGCCGGCTTCGCTGCCCGCGGGGAACAGCGCGTCCACGTCGAAGGCCGCCACGACCCACTGGAGCGCTGCCAGTTCCGCGCCGACCGCGGCCGCGTCGTAGGCCGACTTGCCCTGCGCGAAGGGCGCCAGCTGGCGAACGTGCCCACTGATCGATTTCATCGCGGCCTGGCGGTCCGCTATGGCATCCGCCCGGGCGGCGCCGGACAGCAGGGCGAGGGTCGCCAGGGCGAGCAGGCACGTCTTCATGGAATCTCCGACACTGTATGACATTCGTCCGCACAGTGCCCGCACGGGTGCCGGCCGGCCATGCACAAATGGCTGACATCTGCGTGATCGCCACCGCGCAAGAAAAAACCCGGCGCGATGGCCGGGCTTTCTCGGAAACGTTGTCGCTCGGCGATCAGGCCCTGGCCTTCTCGTACATCTCGAGCACGTAGTCCCAGTTGATCAGGCTGTCGACGAATGCCTCGAGATATTTCGGCCGCGCGTTGCGGTAGTCGATGTAGTAGGAGTGCTCCCACACGTCGACGCCGAGGATCGGCTTGGCACCGTGGACGAGCGGGTTCTCGCCGTTCGGCGTCTTGGAGATGGCGAGCTTGCCGTCCTTCACCGAGACCCAGGCCCAGCCGGAGCCGAACTGCGTGGTGCCGGCGGCGATGAAGTCCGCCTTGAACTTGTCGTAGCCGCCGAGATCGCTGTCGACGGCCTTCTGCAGCGCGCCCGGCAGCTTGTTGCCGCCGCCGCCCTTCTTCATCCACTTCCAGAAATGGATGTGGTTGTAGTGCTGGCCGGCATTGTTGAAGAGGCCGGCATTCTTGCCGAAGGACTGCTTGACGATCTCCTCGAGCGACAGCTTGTCCATGCCCGCCTCGGCCGCGAGCTTGTTGCCGTTGTCGACATAGGCCTTGTGATGCTTGTCGTGGTGGTACTCCAGCGTCTCCTTCGACATGTAGGGCTGGAGCGCCTCGTAGTCATACGGCAATGCGGGGAGTTCAAAAGCCATCGGACGTACTCCTTCTGCGGCAATGTGCGGGTGCGGTCCCGGACAGATAGTCATTTCCGCGCGCGAGGCAACCGCCAGCGCGGCGCTCAGCTCTTCGCGTGGGCAAAATCCCAATAGAGATCGCGGGCGGTCTTCGCCACCGGTCCGGGCTGCAGGTGACGATCCTCGATGCGGGTGACCGGCACGACCTTGGAGTGGTTGCCGGTCGAGAAGATCTCGTCGGCATCGAGGAAATCACGCACGGTCAGCGCCTTTTCCACCACCGGCGTGCCGTTCGCGGCCAGCAGCGCCATGGTTCGCGCCCGGGTGATGCCGGACAGGAACGTGCCGTTCGGCGCCGGCGTGAACGCCTGCCCGTCCTTGACCAGGAAGATGTTGGACGACCCGGTCTCGGCGACATTGCCCAGCATGTCCATGACGAGGCAGTTGTCGAAGCCGCGGTTGCGCGCCTCGAGGATGGCGCGGCCATTGTTCGGGTAGAGGCAGCCGGCCTTGGCGTTGGTCGGCATGGTCTCCAGGGTCGGGCGGCGGAAGGGCGACACGGTGAGCGAGAAGCCGGACGACGCGATCATCGGCGATTCGTAGAGGCAGAGGCAAAAGCGCGTCGACTCCGGATCGGCCGGGACGCCCATGTAGCCGCCGTGCTCGGCCCAGTACATCGGCCGGACGTAGACAGCGGTCTTGCCGTCGAACTTCTTCAGACCGTCCCAGGTCAGCCCGACGATCGCCTCCGCTGCCTGCGTCGGCTCCAGGCCCAGCGCCCGCGCCGAAGCGTTGACCCGCTCGGCATGGCGGTCGAGGTCGGGAGCGACGCCTTCGAACCAGCGCGCCCCGTCGAAGACGCTTGTTCCCAGCCACATCGCATGGGATCGCGGACCGAGGATCGCGGGATTGCCCTCGTACCAGTCGCCGTCGACATAGGTCCACGTCTTCGACAGCGCGCCGACCGCAAGCGTCATGTCCGTTGGCCTTTCGTTTTCCGATCCATCCAGAATACCGTTGCAGCTGAAGCGTCAACCTGCCTCGGCCGGGAATTATGGGAGCCAGCGGACGGCCCGTGTTGCATCACGGCCACACTGGCGTTTCGCCCGGGGCCGTGCCTTTCTTTGGCCACGCTGACGCCGCTTTCGCAGACCGCTATCCCGGCGAGCCTGCACCGATTTGAAGAGGTGGCGGGCGCGACCAGAAGGTTATCCGGAATGTCCGTCCTGACACGACGCCTCGATCGCCGCGCCTTTCTCGGCGCCTCCGCCGTCGGTGCCGCCTCGATCGCACTCGGCGGCTGCACGATGATCTCGAGCGAGCCACCGACCGTATTCGACCCCAAGCCGCCCACGGAGCCGGGGTTCGGCGACTTCAACGCGATGTATGCCGCCAAGGTGGACGAAGGCTACAACCTTCCGGCCATCCCCATCGCGCAGATGGATCAGAAATATCTGCGGCAGATCGTCAAGGATCCGACGGGCGAGAAGCCCGGCACGATCGTCGTCGATACGTCGAGCTATTTCCTCTATCTGGTCCGGTCCGACGGCAAGGCCTACCGGTACGGCGTCGGCCTCGGCCGCCCCGGCTTCGAGTGGACCGGCAGCGGCGTGATCCAGTGGAAGCAGAAATGGCCGCGCTGGACGCCGCCGGCAGAGATGATCGCGCGCGATCCCAAGCTGGAGCAGTACAGCGCGGAAAATGGCGGCATGCCACCCGGACCGACCAACCCGCTCGGCGCCCGCGCGCACTACATCTTCCAGAACGGCCAGGACACGTTCTATCGCATCCACGGTTCGCCGGAGTGGAAATCGATCGGCACCGCCGCGTCGTCGGGCTGCGTGCGCATGATCAACCAGGACGTGATCGATCTCTACGACCGCGTGCCAAGCGCCACGCCGATCAAGGTCGTGGCCGGCCTCGGCGGCAGCGCCGTCGCGGCGGCGTCGATGCAGGCGACCTCGGCGCGCTCGCCGCGCCGGGCGACGCCGATCGACGCAGGCGTTCCGAAGGATGCGATCCGGCTGAACTAGGTCAGGACGAGCCTGCGGTCAGCGCCGCAGGCTCCCGAGAATTCCCCTGACCAGCGCCCGGCCGAGCGACGAGCCGACCGATCGGACCACTGACTTGATCGCCGCCTCGGTCACCGTCTGGCGCTGATAGCCGGACGGCTTGCGCCGGCTGCGTTCGCGGTCGTCGTCGTCATCATCGTCACGCCGTCCCTGACCGAAATCGGGCAGCGTCCAGCGCCCCTTGTCCTCGCGGCGGTCGTCGTCGCGATCGCGGTCGCGGCGGTCGTCGGCCGGGCGGTCGTCGCGCCGCACCGATTCGGCCGCCCGCTTCTGCAGCATCTCGAACGCCGATTCGCGATCCACCGCCGTGTCGTATTGGCTGGCGACGGGGCTGGCGGACATCACCTTGCGGCGCTCCTCCGGTGTGATCGGGCCAAGGCGCGACGACGGCGGGCGGATCAGCGTCCGCTGGACCATCGCGGGGATGCCCTTCGCCTCCAGGGTCGAGACCAGCGCCTCGCCCGTGCCGAGCTGGGTGATCGCCTGGAAGCAGTCGAAATCGGGGTTCGGGCGGAACGTATCGGCCGCGACACGCACCGCCTTCTGCTCGCGCGGCGTGTAGGCGCGCAGCGCGTGCTGGATGCGGTTGCCGAGCTGCGCCAGCACCGTCTCGGGGATATCCAGGGGATTCTGGGTGACGAAATAGACGCCGACGCCCTTGGAGCGGATCAGCCGGACGACCTGCTCGACACGATCGATAAGCGCCTTCGGCGCCTCGTCGAACAGCAGGTGCGCCTCGTCGAAGAAGAAGACGAGCCGTGGCTTCTCCGGGTCGCCGACCTCGGGCAACTGCTCGAACAGTTCAGACATGAGCCAGAGAAGGAACGTCGCGTAGAGGCGCGGGCTCATCATTAGCTTGTCGGCGGCCAGCACGCTGATGGCGCCGCGGCCGTCCGGCGTCGTGCGCATGATGTCGCTGATGCGCAGAGCCGGCTCGCCGAAGAAGTTGTTTCCGCCTTGCTGCTCCAGGATCAGCAGCGAACGCTGGATGGCGCCGACCGACGCCTTGTTGACGTTGCCGTAGCGGGCAGAGAGTTCGTCCGCGCGCGCCGCCATCGTCGCCAGCAGCGCCTGCAGGTCCTTCATGTCGAGCAGAAGAAGCCCTTCCTCGTCGGCCAGGCGGAACGCGATGTTGACGACGCCTTCCTGTGCTTCCGTGAGGTTCATCAGGCGGGAGAGCAGCAGAGGACCCATCTCCGACACGGTCGCGCGGATCGGATGTCCCTGCTCGCCGAACAGATCCCAGAAGATGACCGGGAACTCCTGGACGTCATACGGTTCGAGCTTGATCGTCTCGGCCCGCTTCAGCAGGAAGTCCTGCGCCGTTCCGATCGCCGCGATACCCGAAAGGTCACCCTTGATGTCGGCGGCGAAAACCGGAACGCCGGCGTTGGAGAACCCTTCCGCGAGAATCTGCAGCGTCACGGTCTTGCCGGTGCCGGTCGCGCCGGTCACCATGCCGTGGCGATTGCCGTATTTCAGCAGGAGCTGTTCGGGCCGCTGGTAGCTGTCGTCCGGCTTGCGGCTCGCGCCGATGAAGATGCTGTCGTCCGCCATTCCAATGCTCCGGCAACCGCTGGTCCGGCTTCTATAGCAGGCGTCGGCGACGCGACAATGCCGCGTCCGGAAATTGACGCTTGCGTCGCCGAAGGCGGTTTGGCAATCGGAACGAATTGGAGGCCGAGTGTTGCCCGGACGTGTCCGGTCCACCGGCCGACGCGGCTGGAGGCCCGATGGACGCTGCGGCACTGTTCTCGCAGGTCAGCTTTCCTGATGTCGATCAGGCCGGCTGGCGTGCGCTGGCCGAGAAGACGCTTGCCGGCGAGACCTACGAGGACGCGCTGGTGTCCCGGACCGACGACGGGCTGCGCATCGACCCGCACCTTCCCGCCGCGCCGGACGCCGGTTCCTGGCCGCGCGTCGCCGCCGACGAGCCGTGGGTCGTCACCCAGCGCGTGGACGACCCCGACCCGCGTCGGGCGAACCGGCAGGCGATCGAGGACGTCGAAGGCGGGGCGACGGGACTGTCACTGGTCTTCGAGGGAGCGCCCAATGCGTTCGGCTTCGGTCTTCACGCCGACCCAAAAAGCCTCGCCGCGGCGCTCGACGGCGTGCCGCTCGACGGGCTGCATCTTCGCATCGACGTTCACCCTGCCAGCCGCGCCAGTGTCGACTGGCTGATCGCCATCCTCGCGGCGCGACGAACCGATCCGGCGCGGATCGGCCTTGCCTTCGGCATCGATCCCGGCGCGATCTTCGCGGGCACGGGGCGGCTGCGCATGTCGGTCGAGGCATTGCGGGCCTCGATGCCGCAATCGCTGGTGCATTTCTTCGCCATGGACGTGCCGGGCGTGCTTCTGGAGGCGGACGGCCGCGTGTTCCACAATGCCGGCGCGACCGAGGCGCAGGAACTCGGCGTCATGCTCGCGACCGCGGTGTCGCATCTCAGGATGTTCGAGGAAGCGCGCCAGCCGCTCGTCTATGGCGCACCGCATATCGGCTTCGCGCTCAGCGTCGACCAGGACCAGTTCCTCTCCATGGCGAAGATCCGCGCCTTGCGGCGGCTGTGGGCGCGCGTGCAGGAAGCGTGCGGGATCGATCCCGTCCAGGCCGCGATCCACGCCGAGACCTCGTACCGGATGCTGGCGTGGAAGGACGCCGAGACGAACATCCTCCGCTGCACCATCGCGGCGTTCGCGGCGGGCGTGGGCGGGGCGGACACGGTCTCGATCCTGCCGCATAGCCTGCCGCACGGCCTGCCCGACGCCTTCGCCCGGCGGGTGGCGCGCAATACGCACGCCATCCTCGTCGGCGAAAGCCATGTCGATCACGTCGCCGACCCGGCCGCCGGCTCGGGCAGCGTTGAGGCGCTGACGGGCGCGCTTTGCGAACGGGCCTGGGCCGAGTTCCAGCGGATCGAGACCGAGGGAGGCGTCCTCGACAGCCTGCTGTCGGGCGCCATCCAGGAGCGTATCGCCGAGGCGCGCAGGACGCGCGCGGCGGGATACCAGTCCGGGGCCCGCGCCGTCATCGGCACGACGAAATTTCCGGCAGCATCGGAGCGGCCCGTCGCGGTGCTCGCGGCGGAACGGCGGGCGGCGCCGGACGACGGCATCGTCTTCTGCCGCCCCCTCCCCGCCACGCGCATCGACGAGACGATCGGATCGCCGGCATGATCCCCGATTTCCGATCGATACCGTGGTCCGCACCGGCGGCAGGCGGCGCGGCCGTGTCCGGTGGCTGGGCGACGCCGGAAGGGCTGGAGATCAAGCGCGGCTATGGACGCGGCGATCTCGATGGCCTGCCCTTCGCCGACACGATCGCCGGTGCGCCGCCTTTCCTGCGCGGACCGTACCCGACGATGTATATGCGCCAGCCGTGGACGGTCCGGCAGTATGCGGGTTTCTCGACCGCGGAGGAGTCCAACGCCTTCTACCGGCGCAACCTGGCGGCGGGCCAGAAGGGCCTGTCCATCGCCTTCGATCTGGCGACGCATCGCGGCTACGACAGTGACCATCCGCGCGTCGCCGGTGACGTCGGCATGGCGGGCGTCGCGATCGACTCGATCCTCGACATGCGCCAGCTCTTCGACGGCATTCCGCTCGACCAGATGACGGTATCGATGACCATGAACGGCGCGGTGCTGCCAATCATGGCGCTCTACATCGTCGCGGGCGAGGAACAGGGCGTGGCGCAGAAGGATCTCGCCGGCACGATCCAGAACGACATCCTCAAAGAGTTCATGGTGCGGAACACCTACATCTATCCGCCCAAACCTTCGATGCGCATCGTCTCGGACATCTTCGCCTACACCGCGAAGAACATGCCGAAGTTCAACTCGATCTCGATCTCGGGCTACCACATCCAGGAGGCCGGGGCGACGGTCGACCTCGAACTCGCCTACACGATCGCGGACGGCATCGAATATGTGCGCGCCGGCGTCGCGGCAGGCCTCGAGGTGGACGGCTTCGCGCCGCGCCTCTCCTTCTTCTGGAACGCCGGAATGAACTTCTTCATGGAGGTCGCCAAGCAGCGGGCAGGAAGGCTCCTATGGTCGGCGCTGATGAAGAAGAATTTCTCGCCGAAGAGCGACAAGTCGCTGGCGCTCAGGGCGCACACGCAGACGTCGGGCTGGTCGCTGACCGCGCAGGACCCGTACAACAACATCGCCCGGACGATGATCGAGGCGATGGCGGCGACGCAGGGGCACACCCAGTCGCTGCACACCAATGCCTTCGACGAAGCGCTGGCGCTGCCGACCGACCATTCGGCGCGGATCGCGCGCAACACGCAGCTCATCCTGCAGGCGGAGTCCGGCACGACGCGCTTCATCGATCCATGGGGCGGCTCGTTCTTCGTGGAGCGGCTGACGCACGATCTGGCCGCGCGGGCACTGCAGCACATCGACGAGGTCGAAGGGCTCGGCGGGATGGCGGCCGCCATCGAGAAGGGCATCCCCAAGATGCGGATCGAGGAAGCGGCGGCACGCACCCAGGCCCGCATCGACGCCGGCGAGCAGGTACTGGTCGGCGTCAACGCGTTCCAGCCGACCGAGGACATCGACGTCGATGTTCTCAAGGTCGACAATGCGGAGGTTCGCGCGCGCCAGCTCGCCAAGCTGCAGCAGCTCAAGGGAACGCGCGACGTGGCGGCGGTCGAGACCGCGCTCGACGCGCTGACCGACGCGGCGCGCGGCGACGGCAATCTGCTCGACTTCGCGGTGCGGGCGGCGCGCGCCAATGCAACCGTTGGCGAGATTTCGCTGGCGATCGAGAAGGCATTCGGCCGCCACGTGGCGACCGTGCGGACGATCTCGGGGGTCTACCGCAAGGCTCTGGGCGAAAGCCCGGCGGTCGACCGCGTACAGTCCAAGGTCGAGGCCTTCGAGAAGAAGTCCGGCGCGAAACCGAGGATCCTGGTGGCCAAGATGGGCCAGGACGGCCACGACCGGGGGCAGAAGGTGATCGCCACCGCCTTCGCGGACCTGGGTTTCGACGTCACCGTCGGCGCCATGTTCCAGACGCCGGAGGAGATCGCCCGGCTGGCGCTCGACCACGCCGCCGACATCGTCGGCGCATCGTCGCTCGCCGCCGGCCATCTCACCCTCATCCCGGAGCTGCGCGCCGAACTCGACCGGCGCGGTGGCGGGAATGTCATGATCGTCGCCGGCGGCGTGATCCCGCCTCAGGACTTCGAGGCCGTGCGGGCCGCAGGCGCGGCGGACATATTCCCGCCGGGCACCGTCATCCCGGAAGCGGCGGAGCGTCTGCTGGACCGGTTGTTGGAGCGATCATGACAAAGCGCAAGAAGCAGGTGGCGATCGGCTCGCTGAAGGTGAAGCTCGGCGACATCGGCCGGTCGAACTCGAACGACGCCGAGATCGCCGCGCTCGAGCAGGACATGCTGCGCCGGCAGATCGACGGCGCCCGGAAGCAGCCCGATCTCGAGAAGGCAATTCGCGACGCGCTGCCGAAGCGGTAGCGATGTTATAACACCCGTATAAACACGCCTTGCGACGCCTCCGCTCCTATGTTATATCTCATGTTATAACATAGGAGTTCGCCATGAATGTCACTGTCCGCAAGATCGGCAATTCCGAAGGGGTTATCCTGCCCAAGGAAGTGCTCGACCGTCTCAACCTGAAGTCGGGGGACGTGCTGGCGCTTGCCGAAGACGGGAAGCAGCTCACGCTCTCGCCCGTCGACGATCAGTTCGAACGGCAGATGCGGGCGGCCCGCGAGGTCATGGACCAGTATAAGGTCGCCCTCCAGAAGCTCGCGGAATGAGCTGGGAATTTCTCAGCCGGCGCGCCGTGGAGGCCATGCACGCCGAGCAGTTGAGACGGCACGGCGGTGCGCCGGGGCTTCGCGATGAGAACGCCTTGGAATCCGCGCTCGCTCGCGCGGAGAACAAGGCTGCCTGTGGCGACCCTGGAGTCGAGGAGCTTGCGGCCGCGTATCTCTTTGGCATCGCGCGCAACCATGCGTTCGTCGATGGTAACAAACGAACGGCGCTGGTCGCGGCTGGCGCCTTCCTGATCATCAACGGCTACCGCCTGGTGGCTGAACAGGGTGCGGCGTATGCGTTCGTGATGGCGGTGACATCGGGCGAGATCGGCGAGGACGTCATCACCGCCTTCTTCCGCGACCATATCGAGCCGGTCGGCGGCTAGCCGTCGACGGGCACCTCGATCGCGACGATTTCCCACTCCTTGCCGTTGACCGTCGCAAGCTCGCCGACGCCCTTGCCGAACAGCGCCTGGGCCATCGGCGACACGTGGGAGATCGTTCCGTCCGACGGGTCTGCCTCGTCCTCGCCGACGATCGTCCAGCGGGCGCGCATCTCGTCCTCGTCCTCAATCGAAACCTTCATGCCGAAGCGGACCACCGCACTGTCCGGTTCCGGCGGCGCCAATTCGGCGTTCTCGCGCCGCGCGGTCCAGTAGCGCAGGTCGCGGGCGGCGATCGCGATCTTCTGGCGGTCCTGCTCCCCCTCCGCCCTGGCAAGTTCGGCGCGCCAGTTGGCGATCTCGGCCTCGATGTGGGCGAGACCCCGGCGCGTGACCAGATTGCGATGCGGGCTCACGGCACGCTCGCCGACATCGGCCAGCGCGTTCTCGCTGTCTTCCTCGCGTGTGAAGGCCCTGCTCATCGTGGGAAGGTAGGCCGCGCCGGCCGGCAGGACAACCCCGCGACCCGATGGCACGGAACCTGCGTAACCGAGAGTCCAGGCATCGGGTGTGTATCAATGCTGAACAGACGCGTCCTCCTCACCTCCGTGAGCGGTCTCGCAGCGGGAATGATGCTGCCGGCGGCGGCGCGGTCGGTCGAGCTCAGCCGCATCGAGAAGACCGCGATGCGCGGCGCGATCGACGTCACCGAGATGGGTGTCCGGCCGGGCGCACTGGACGACCAGAGCAAGGCGTTCGCGACGATGCTACAGGCCGCGTCCGATCGCGACACACCGCTGTTCCTGCCGCCCGGCGTCTACCTCGTCTCCAACCTCGCGATGCCCAAGCGCGTGCGGCTGACCGGTGTGCCCGGCGCCTCGCGCATCGTCTACGGCGGCGACGGCTATCTCTTCGCCGGTGAGGGCTGCGAGCATGTCGAGCTCGAGGGCGTGGTGTTCGACGGAGCCAACCGCTGGCTGGACGACCACGTGACCGGGGTGCTGGACTTCCGCGACATCCGGCATGTCTCGATTCAGAACTGCCAGGTCACGGGAAGCGGCAAGACCGCCATCGCGCTGGAGCGCGTCGGTGGCCGTATCGAACGCTGCGAAATCTCCGGCGCGGCAGACGTCGCCATCTACGCCGTCGAGGGACGCGGCATGTCTATCGTCGGCAACACCATCCGTGATTGCGCGAACGGCGGCATCCTTGTTCACCGCTGGCAGATCGGCGAGGACGGAACCATCGTCACCGGCAACCGCATCGAGCGCATCGGCGCCCGCGCCGGCGGCACGGGGCAGCATGGCAACGGCATCAACGTGTTCCGCGCCGGCAACGTCATCGTGTCCGGAAACATGGTTTCGGACTGCGCGTTCACGGCCGTTCGCGCCAACAGCGCGTCCAACATCCAGATCAGCCAGAACACCTGCCTACGCTCCGGAGAGACCGGCATCTATTCGGAATTCTCCTTCGAAGGCGCGGTCATCAGCGCGAACATCGTCGACGGCGCCGCGAACGGCATCTCGGTCGTCAACTTCAACGAGGGCGGTCGCATGGCGACCTGCACGGGAAACCTCGTGCGCAATCTGAAGACGACCGGACCGTACACGGCCGATCCGCCCGGTTTCGGCAACGGCATCTCGATCGAAGCCGACTGCGCGGCGACCGGCAACGTCATCGAGGATGCACCGCTGCACGGCATGAACATCGGCTGGGGCGAGTTCATGCGCAACGTCGTGGCGACCGGCAATGTCATCCGCAAGACGGGAACGGGCATCGCCGTCACGGTCGTCGAAGGAACAGGCTCGGCGGTCATCTCCGACAATCTGATCGAAGCCGCACGGGACGGCGGCATCGTCGGCTTCCGGTGGACCGAAGCCGTGACGGGAGACCTGGCGCTTGCAGGCGTCGATGCGTTCGCCAACCTGACGATCGAACGCAATCGCGTGAGCTGACGCCGCCGAAAGGGCCGGTCAGGCAGACATTTGCGGAATTGCACGGACCGCCCCGACGGGCGCTCCCTTGCGGCTGAGGATGGGGGCGTTCGCGACGGCTTCCAGCGCCGCGACCACGTCCGGGCTTCCCCGCATGAATCGGGCCAGCAGGGCCGCGACCATCGCCTCGGCCGCCCTCCCCGCGCCGTCATCGCATTTCAGCGCGATGCCAAGCCCCAGTTCCGGGATCGCGGCGCAGTAGACGCCCTCGGCGCCGGTCTTGACGAAGATCCGCCCGGGCGCCGCCTGCATCAGCGGAACATCGGCCCGGCCGGTGCCCGCAACGCAGAACGGCTCGGCCATGCAGGCCGCGAAGAGACGCTTCGCCGCTTTGCTGCGCTCCGGCCCGAAGGTCACGCCGGTCGCCATGCGTGCGAAGCCGCGCGCCAGGTCGTCCAGCGGAACCGCGTAGGTCGGTATGGAGCAGCCATCGACCGCCCAGTTGCCGTCGCCGTGAGTCGCGCCGGTCACCTCGGCCATGACGCCACGGAGTGTCGCCTGGTAGGCGTGCGAAAAGCCGACATAGCCGCGCGGCTCCAGGCCGACGTGGCGACACGCGCACAGGAAGCCGGCGTGCTTGCCGGAACAGTTGTTGTGCAGCTGGCTGGGCACGTCGCCCTGTCGAGCGAGCGCGACGGTCGCTTCGTGGTCGATCGGCCAGTGGGAGCCGCATTCCAACGCCGCTTCCGACAGACCGGCGCGCGCGAGCATCGATGCCGCGAGCCCGACGTGCAGCGGTTCGCCCGAATGCGAGGCGCAGGCAAGCGCCAGTTCGCGGTCACCAAAGCCGAACGCATCGGCGGCTCCGCTCTCCACCAGCGGCAGCGCCTGGATCGCCTTGACAGCGGAGCGCGGGAAGACAGGCCGGCCCGTGTCGCCGATGCCGAGAACCACGGCACCGTCACCATCCATCACGGCGACGGCACCGCGGTGGCGGCTCTCGACGATGTCGCCGCGCAGGACCTCGACCAGGACTGGATTGCTCACGGCGCTCGACCTACTGCGCGAACAGATCCTTCAACGCCTGGCGCAGGCTGTTGGCGAAATCCGGACCGTAGCGGATGTCGTCGATGCGCAGCAGCCCGTCCTCCCAGACGAGCCGCAGCCGGTCGCTCCAGTTGGCGTCGGGTGTCTCGGGGAAGCGGTAGTCGATCGTTACCAGCACCGCGTCGGAATGCGCCAGAATCCGGCCGATCTCGCAGACGGGCGCATAGTCCGGATAGGACTGGTAGGGGACGCCGTCGCCGAGCGGCGGCTTCTCGTCCGGCCGCGCGGCCTGCATCTCGTCGTTCTTTTCCTGCGCCGCGTTGATCTCCTCGAGGAGAGGTCGGCTGACGAGATACCGCACCATCGACGGGTCCGCGCTGCGGACGAGTTGGCAGAACAGCTCCGCCACGACCGCCTCGGGCGCCTTCTCCTGGGACATCGCCGGCACCGCCATCGCTGTCATCACCAACCCCGCAAACCATGATGTGAGCTTCATCGCCCCCTCCGCGCCGACAGGCGCCCTTCGACCGGGATGTAGCGCGCTTCCGGTGACGAAAGAAAGGCCGGCTACTTGATCCGCTCGAGGATCGAAACGTAGTTCGCCACGGCCGCGCCGCCCATGTTGAAGATGCCGCCGAGCTTCGCGCCCGGGACCTGGATGCCGTCGGCCTCGCCCGTCAGTTGCATCGCCGTCAGCGCATGCATGGACACGCCCGTGGCGCCGATCGGATGGCCCTTGGCCTTCAGGCCGCCCGACGGATTGACCGGCAGGCGGCCCCCCTTCTCCGCCTGGCCTTCAAGCGCGACCTTCGCCCCCTCGCCCCGCCTGGCCAGCCCCATCGCCTCGTACTCGATGAGTTCGGCGATGGTGAAGCAGTCATGCGTCTCGACGAAGGACAGGTCATCCAGCGTGACGCCCGCTTCGCCCAGCGCGCGTGCCCAGGCCTGCTCGCAGCCCTCG
This sequence comes from Rhizobiaceae bacterium, assembly GCA_019635755.1. GTDB lineage: Bacteria > Pseudomonadota > Alphaproteobacteria > Rhizobiales > Rhizobiaceae > OAS926. The sequence goes on from JAHBYW010000001.1 coordinate 335,854, forward strand.
AAGAGCAGGATGTCGCGCTTCGACATGGGCAGGAAATCCTGGACGTGCTGATTGGCGCGGAACGCGACGGCACGGCGCATCGACAGCGCGGTCGCGGTGTCGGCGAGCACGATCGCGGCCGCACCGTCCGACACAAGCGAACAGTCGGTGCGCTTCAGCGGACCGGCAACATAGGGGTTCTTGTCGCTCTCGGTCCTGCAGAACTCGTAGCCGAAATCCTTGCGCATCTGCGCGTAGGGATTGCCGACGCCATTCCTGTGGTTCTTCGCGGCGATGCGCGCCAGGGCGTCGGACTGGTCGCCATGCCGCTGGAAATAGGCGCCGGCGATCTTGCCGAAGACGCCGGCAAACCCGGCCGGCGTGTCGCCATCCTCGGGCAGGTAGGAGGCGCGCAGCAGGTTCCTGCCGATGTCGGGTCCGGGTGTGGTGGTCATCTGCTCGGCGCCGACGACGAGGACGATGCGCGCAGCCTTGGCGTCCATAGCGCGGATCCCCTGACGCACGGCGGCCGAGCCCGTGGCGCAGGCGTTCTCGACGCGGGTGGCCGGCTTGAAGCGCAGCCGGTCGTCGGCCTGGAGCACGAGGCTCGCGGTAAAATCCTGCGGCGAGAAACCCGCATTGAAATGGCCGAGGACGATCTCGTCGACATCGTCCGGCCCGATGCCGGCATGGTCCAGCGCCTCGCGGGCGACGCCGACGATCAGCGATTCCAGCGTCTCGCCCTCGAGCTTGCCGAAGCGCGAATGCGCCCAGCCGACGATGCAGGCGGTCATGATGCCTCCGGCCCAACACGGCTTCCGATACTGTTCAATCATGAACCATATTGAGCCGGAACGGAAGAGCCAGGCGACAAGGATGGGCAGCAGGGAAAGCCGTCCCGTTCCGGAAATCCGGTCAGGGGATCGTCCGTGGTCACAGGATGAAATCCGCCGCCTTGAGGTTGATGTTTCCGACGATCCGGATGGCGAAATCGGCCACGCCGTCGCCGTTGATGTCGCCCTGGACCAAGGTGGACCCGCCCTGCTTGTGGTACCGCAGCTCGCCGTCCTTGCCCGAGAACGCCGACGTGCCGATGAAGGCGAAGCGCTGGTCCTTGGCGATCTTCGACGAGGCATCGATCGCCGAAAGGTCGATGCGGTCGCGATCGGCGCGGCTGAAGTCGAGGATCGTGTCACGGCCCGACGCGGCGACGGTGCTGTCCTGCGGCTTGAGGAAGACGAAGCGGTCGCGCCCGGCGCCGCCGTGCAGCGTGTCGGCCCCGGCGCCGCCGATCAGAAGGTCGGCGCCGCGACCGCCAAGGAGCGCATCCGCTCCGGCGCCGCCGTAGAGGGTGTCGGCGAAGATGGACCCGGTGATCCTGTCATTGCCGGCGCCGCCGTCCACCGACGGCAGACGCGTCATGGCCACAAGGCCGCGGAAGTCGAAGGTGTCGGCTCCGGCCGTGCCGCGCAACGCCTTGCCGTTGCCGGACCACATCTCGATCGACGAGGCCGCCGCACTGAAGGTCGTCAGCACCAGGGATGCCGCTCCGGTCACCTTCAGCGTGCCGATGCCACCGTCGAACGTGTCACCCAGGCCGAGCGAGCCGGAGACCTCGAACCTGTCGTTGCCCGCTCCGCCCCGCTGGACATCGGCGCCGTGGCCGCCGATCAGCACGTCGTCGCCGTCATTGCCGATCAGCGTGTCGTTGCCCGCGTGCCCGGCAAGCGTTTCGGCGAACATGCTGCCGGTGATGATGTTGGCGAGCGCGTTTCCCTGCCCAGTCCCGCCGAAGATGAATAGGTTCTCGACCGCGTCGGGCAGCGTGTAGCTGACATGGGCGAACACCGTATCGGTGCCTTCGCCATCGAATTCGACGACGACGTCTGCCGCCGAATCGACGGTGTAGATGTCGTTGCCGAGGCCGCCCTGCATGACGTCGTCGCCGGTCCCGCCATCGATCCTGTCGGCGACGTCCGAGCCGATCAGCCGGTCGTTTCCGCCCCCGCCGAACAGCGCGCCGAACAGCCGGCCGAGGCTGCCGTCGAAAACATCGTCGCCGCCGCCGAGGTGGATATCGCCACGGATGATGCCGGTGTTGACGACGATGTCGGCATCGGCGCCGCCGCGGATCGCGAAGGCGGACGATCCCGCGCGGATCGTGCCCATGTTCTCCAGCCGGTTCTGCCCGCCGCCCAGCCACACGGCATCGCCGGCACCGGCGATCGTCCCGGTGTTGAAGACGACGTCGTTGCCGTCGCCGAAGTGCAGTGCGCTGAAGGTTGGGTTGAGGCCCTCGATCATGCCGTGGTTCTCCACGACATGATCGTCCGCGGCCCCGTAGATGCCGTAGCCGCCCGAAATGATCCCATAGTTCTTCAGCGACCCGCCGCTTTCCAGCCAGCGGACACCGGTGCCGTGCGCTGCTCCCAGAATCCGGCCGAAATTGACGATGGTCGAGTCGGCGCCCTGCCATTCCTCCGCCACGTTCACCGCGTTCACACCCGAGACGGTCCCGTGATTGACGATCACACTGCCGGATGCGACCTCGATGCCGGCGAGCTCACCCGCGACGTGCCCGGCGGCCGTGACGGTGACATCGACGCTCACCGGGGCATACACACCGAAGGTCGCCGCGATCGTGCCGCGGATCGCAAGGGTGTTCGAGGCGCCCAGAACTACGACGCCGGCTGTGTCCGCGTGGGGGCTCTGTCTCGGGAAGCTGATGGTGGAGTTGACGAGTACGACGTTCTCGCCGGAATAGATGCCGAGACCGACCTGGGCCGTGGACCCCGCGTTGCCCACGAGGATGGGCGCATCGACGACCAGGACCGTCCGCGGCGTTACGAGCGAGTAGCCCCACGAGTTGTTCGACTGGATGGGTGTATCGATCCTCCGTCGGCATGTCTCAATCTCGTCCCGACCGTCTTGCGGCCCAGCTTCACCCGCAGCCGCGCGAGGGTCCCGGCGCACAGAACGCACGGGGTCCGTTCGCACACCGGGCCGACGCGCATCCCGGCTGGGTGCGCCGGCCAGACCGCCGACGGTGGAATTCGACCGGCTCCGCGCTATGTTCGACTTGCCCGCCAGCGGCATGACTTTTTGCCTTAGCCAAACGACGGAGCGAGGAAAGCGGGGCATGGCACATTGAGACGCCCGGACGATATTTGGGTGATTGGGAACATCGGGCGCCGCGCGGGGCGCGCGTGACGGGGTCGATCCCTCACCTCGCATTCGATTCCGCGGCTTTGCCGGAAGACCGCCAGTTCGCCGCCTGGGCCGGCGCCGTCGCCGCCTACGCAATCGAGCAGATCGAGCCCGGCGCCTTCCCGGTGCGCGCCGAGTCCTGGCAGATCGACTGCATCCTGCTCACCCGCTCGACCGTGCCGCCGGTCCGGATGCGTCGCGACGCCGCCCTCATCCGCCAGGAAGGATCGGACCTGTATGCCGTGCAGCTGATGCTGGACGGTCGATGGACGGGACTGCTCGGAACCATTCCGGTCAGCGTCGAGCCCGGCGACGCGATCCTCATCGACCGGCTTGCCCGATGGAGAGCGAAAGCGAAACGACGCGTTCCATCATCCTCCTGATCCCGCGGGCATTTCTCGACGAGGCGGTGCAGCCCTTCGCCATGCACGGGCTCACGGTGACCGACACGGCGCTCGGCCGCATTTTCGCGGAGCTGCTGCGGGCATTGCCAGACGAGCTGTCGTCCGTGCCGGCAACACAGGCGCCGAGCCTCGCCCAGGCGATCCGCGACATGCTCGCCGCCGCGCTCAACCAGTCGCGGCGAAGCCTCGACCAGCCGAAGGCGCTGCCGCTGTTCGGCCGCGCCAAGCGTCACATCGAGGCGCATCTCGGCGACGAGATCAGCGCGGCCTCGCTGGCCTCCGCCCTGAGGACATCGCGCTCGACACTATCGCGTCTCTTCGCCGCGACGGGTGGCGTGGAAAGCTATATGCGGAGACGCAGGCTGCAGCGTGCGCACCGCAAACTACGCCGGGCGCAGGACGTCCGGACCGTCGCGGAACTTGCCTATGCGCTGGGTTTCAAGAGCCCGAGCCATTTCGGCCGCCTGTTCCGCAGCGAATACGGCTATTCGCCGGGCACGCTGCGTGCGGGCCTGACCGTCCCCGATGCGGCCGGGCACCGTCCGGCCGAGCCGGCGATCCAGACCTTTCTGCGATGGCAGCACGAACAGATCTGACGCGGATTTTTGTTGATTGGCGAGTCAATAAAAAATAGCTTCGGCGCATGCCCAAGCTTGGAATGGAACCGCTGCGCCGGAAAGCGCTGATCGACGCCACGATCGCGGCGATCGGCGAGCGCGGATCGCTGGACGTGACGGTGTCGGAGATCGCCGGACGCGCCGGGGTCTCGTCGGCGCTCGCGCACCACTATTTCGGGCCGAAGGACGGGCTGCTGCAGGCGACCATGCGGCATATCCTGACCGAGCTCGGACGGGACGCACGGCAGGCGCTGCGGAATGCGGAATCCCCACGCGCCCGACTTTCGGCGATCGTCGCGGTGAATTTCTCCGAGGCACAGTTCCACGCGGAGATCATCGCCGCGTGGCTCGCCTTTTATGTCGAGGCGCAGAAGTCCGATGAGCTGCGGCGGCTCTTGCGCATCTATGCGCGCCGGCTGCATTCCAACCTGCTCAGCGGGCTATCGCCGCTGATACCGCGGGCGGAGGCGGAAATCGCAGCAGAATCCATCGCCGCCCTGATCGACGGCCTCTACATCCGCCGCGCGCTCAAGGACGGCGCGCCCAACGCGGCAACGGCGATCGCGCTGGTGGAGGACTACATCGCGGTCAAGCTCAAGAGCGGGCGGGCGGCATGAAGAAGCCCAACATCCTGATCGTCATGGTCGACCAGCTGAACGGGACGTTTTTCCCGGACGGCCCGGCCGAATTCCTGCACGCTCCCCACCTCAAGGCGCTGGCCGCGCGCTCGGTGCGGTTCGCCAACAACTACACGGCCTCACCGCTCTGCGCCCCCGGCCGCGCCTCGTTCATGAGCGGGCAGCTGCCGTCCCGCACGCGCGTCTACGACAACGCCGCCGAGTTCGCCTCCGACATCCCGACCTTCGCGCACCACCTGCGCGCGGCGGGGTATGCGACCTGCCTCTCGGGCAAGATGCATTTCGTCGGTCCTGACCAGATGCACGGCTTCGAAGAGCGGCTGACGACGGACATCTACCCGGCCGATTTCGGCTGGACGCCGGACTACCGCAAGCCCGGCGAGCGCATCGACTGGTGGTACCACAATCTGGGCTCCGTGACCGGCGCCGGCGTCGCCGAAACGTCGAACCAGATGGAGTATGACGACGAGGTCGCCTTCCACGCGACCCAGAAGCTCTACGAGTGGGCGCGGACCTCCGACAACCCCACCGCCCGTCCGTGGTGCCTGACCGTTTCCTTCAGCCACCCGCACGACCCCTATGTGGCGCGCCGCCAGTATTGGGACCTCTACGAGACCTGCCCGGCTCTTGAGCCGGAGGTCGGCTTCATTCCGTTCGAGCAGCAGGACCCGCATTCGCAGCGCCTCTACAAGGCCAGCGACTACGGGCGCTTCGACATCACCGACGACATGGTGCGGCGGTCGCGGCGCGGCTATTTCGCCAACATCTCCTATGTCGACGACAAGGTCGGCGAACTGCTGTCCGTCCTCGAACGGACGCGCATGCTCGACGATACGCTGATCCTGTTCTGCTCGGACCATGGCGACATGCTGGGCGAGCGCGGCCTGTGGTTCAAGATGTGCTTCTTCGAGGGCTCGGCGCGCGTGCCGCTGATGATCGCAGGCCCGGGGGTGACGCCGGGTTCGGTATCGGCGCCGGTGTCGAACCTCGACGTCACGCCGACGCTGTGCGAGCTGGCGGGCATCGACATGGGTTCGATCCGGCCGTGGACCGACGGCGTGTCGCTGCTGCCGCTGATGCGCGGCGAACCCAGGACCGAACCCGTCCTGATGGAGTATGCGGCGGAGGGGTCCTACTCGCCGCTGGTGGCGATCCGCGACGGCCGCCACAAGCTGGTGCATTGCGAACTCGACCCGCCGATGCTGTTCGACCTCGACGCCGATCCGCTCGAGCGCAGGAACCTGGCTGGAGATCCGGCCCAGGCCGGCCTCGTCGGCCGGCTTATGGCCGCGGTCTTGGCGAAATGGGACATGGCCGCCTTCGACGCGGCCGTGCGGGAAAGCCAGGCGCGGCGCTGGGTGGTCTATCCGGCGCTGAGGAACGGCGCCTACTACCCGTGGGACTTCCAGCCGCTGCAGAAGGCATCCGAGCGCTACATGCGCAACCACATGAACCTCGACACCCTCGAGGACTCGAAGCGGTTTCCGCGAGGAGAATGACATGATCACCGTCTGGGGACGCGCCACCTCGCTCAACGTCCAGTACGTGATGTGGGCCATCGCCGAACTGGGGCTCGCGCACGAGCGACTGGACGTCGGCGGCCCGTTCGGCGGCAACAACACGCCCGACTATCTGGCGATGAACCCGAACGGGCTGGTGCCGGTGGTCAGGGACAAGGACACGATCCTGTGGGAGAGCGCCGCGGTCGTGCGCTATCTCGGCGCCGCCTACGGACAGGAATCGTTCTGGCCGAAGGATCCGCTGGCGCGCGCCGCTCTCGACAAATGGGCCGAGTGGATCAAGACGACCTTCGCGCCGACGCTGCTGCCGCAGGTCTTCTGGCAGCTTCTGCTCAAGCCCGAGAACCGCGACGAGAAGGTGCTGGCGGGCGGAATGGCCAAGCTGAAGCAGCTCGCACCCATGATCGACGCAAGGCTGTCGGAGGCGCCCTATCTCGGAGGGCAGGACATCTGTTTCGCCGACATCATCGTCGGTGCGCCGCTCTACCGCTACTTCACGCTGGACTTCGAACGGGCGGCGACACCGTCCCTCGATGCATATTACCGGCGGCTGACGCATCGGCCGGCCTATGCCCGACACGTGATGGTCTCCTACGAGTCGATGAGGCAGACATGATCCCATCGCTCGAGCGCATCCGGGAGGCCTACGCGCTGACGTCGCAGGCGACGCAGGTCACGCCGCTGCTGGAGTCGGCGCGGCTGGCCAGGCTGTCCGGCGCGGCGCGCGTGTTCGTAAAGCCGGAGTCGCTGCAATGGGCGGGCTCGTTCAAGGTGCGTGGCGCCTACTGGCGGCTGACGCGGCTTTCGCGCGACGAAGCCGAGCGCGGCGTGGTCGCCTATTCCTCCGGCAATTTCGCACAAGGGCTGGCGGCAGCGGGCGAGGCGCTGAGCATCCCCGTGACCATCGTCATGCCCGTCGATGCGCCGATCGCCAAGCGCGAGGCCACGGTCGCCTACGGGGCATCGGTGATCCTGACCGATCATGGCGAGCGTCCGCGCGAAGAGGTGGCCGCAGCGAAGGCGCGCGAGATCGCACAGGACAAGGGGCTGGCGCTGCTGCATCCGTTCGACGACGAGGAAATCGTCGCCGGGCAGGCCGGAACCGGCCTCGAGGCGCTCGAACAGCTCGCGGCCAAGAACGCCCGGACCGACTGCGTATTCTGCTCGGTCGGCGGCGGCGGGCTGATCGGCGGCGTATCGCTCGCCTTTCACTACCTGTCGCCCGGGACACAGGTGATCGCCGTCGAGCCGGACGGATTCGACGGCATGGGCCGCTCGCTCGCACAGGGCGCGATCGAGACGGTCCCCCTCGGTGCGCCCTCGATCTGCGACGGGCTGATGGCGCGCCGTCCCGGCCAGGCGCCGTTCGAGGCGGTATCCGCCGCCGGCGCGCGCGGGATGACCGTCAGCGACACCTCCGTCCGCAAGGCGATGCGCGTCGCCTTCGAGCGCCTGAAGCTCGTGCTGGAGCCGTCGGGCGCCGCGTCGCTCGCGGCGCTGCTGGATGGCGGGCTCGACCTCACCGGAAAGACGGCGCTGGTGATCGCGACCGGCGGCAATGTCTCGCTGCAGGATTTCATGAAGCACATCGCCGATGCTTGAAGCCGATTACGTCATCATCGGCTCCGGCTCGGCCGGGGCCGCCCTCGCCTACCGGCTGTCGGAGGATGGCCGGAACAGCGTGATCGTCATCGAATACGGCGGCAGCGACTACGGCCCGCTGATCCAGATGCCGGCGGCGCTTTCGTTCCCGATGAACATGAGCCTCTACGACTGGGGCTTCCAGAGCGAGCCCGAGCCGCATCTCGGCGGCCGCGTGCTGGCGACGCCGCGCGGCAAGGTGATGGGCGGATCGTCCTCCATCAACGGCATGGTCTATGTGCGCGGCCATGCGCGCGACTTCGACCACTGGGCGGACCAGGGCGCGACCGGCTGGAGCTTCGCCGACGTGCTGCCCTACTTCAAGCGCATGGAGCATGCGCATGGCGGCGAAGAGGGCTGGCGCGGCACCGACGGGCCGATGCATGTGCGTCGCGGCCGGCGCGACAATCCGCTCTACGCGGCCTTCGTCGAGGCGGGCCGGCAGGCCGGCTTCGAGACCACGCAGGACTACAACGGGTCGAAGCAGGAAGGTTTCGGGCCGATGGAGCAGACGATCCACCAGGGCCGCCGCTGGTCGACCGCCAACGCCTATCTGAGGCCGGCGATGCGCCGGCAAAACGTGAGTCTTGTCAGCGGCTTCGCCCGGCGGGTGGTGATCGAGAATCAACGCGCGACCGGCGTCGAGGTGGAGGTTAAGAGAACGATTCAAGTCGTTAAGGCGAAGCGCGAGGTGATCGTCGCGGCGTCTTCGATCAATTCGCCGAAGCTGCTGATGCTGTCCGGCATCGGCCCCGCCCGCCACCTGCAGGACAACGGCATCCAGGTCGTCGCCGACCGCCCGGGCGTCGGGCAGAACCTGCAGGACCACATGGAACTCTACATCCAGCAGGAATCGACCCAGCCGATCACGCTCTACTCGAAGCTCAACCTGTTCTCGAAGGCGCTGATCGGCGCCGAATGGCTGTTCTTCAAGAGCGGGCTCGGCGCATCCAACCATTTCGAGGCGGCGGCGTTCGTCCGTTCGAGGCCGGGCGTCGACTATCCCGACATCCAGTACCATTTCATTCCGGTGGCGATCCGCTACGACGGCAAGGCGGCGGCGAAATCGCACGGCTTCCAGGCGCATGTCGGGCCGATGCGGTCGAAGTCCCGGGGCTCGGTCACGCTGCGTTCCCCCGACCCCGCCGCGAAGCCGAAGATCCAGTTCAACTACATGTCTCATCCGGACGACTGGTCGGACTTCCGCCACTGCATCCGCCTGACGCGCGAGATTTTTGGGCAAAGCGCGTTCGATGCCTATCGCGGCCGCGAGATCTCGCCGGGTCCCGCCGTGCAGTCCGACCGCGAGCTCGACGACTTCGTCCGCCAGCACGCCGAGAGCGCCTACCACCCCTGCGGCACCTGCCGGATGGGCCGCGCCGACGACGCGACGGCGGTAGTCGACCCCGAATGCCGGGTGATCGGCGTCGACGGATTGCGCGTCGCCGATTCGTCGATCTTCCCGCGCGTCACCAACGGCAACCTGAACGCGCCGTCGATCATGACGGGCGAAAAGGCTGCCGACCACATCCTCGGACGGCCCATGCTGCCGCGCTCGAACCAGGAGCCCTGGATCAACCCGCGCTGGGAGATCAGCGACCGATAGCGCCCTTGCGCGTTATGGGTTTGTTGCTAGAGCGGAAGGAGCAGGTCATGAACAGAAGCGTACTCTATGTCGTCATCGCCGTCCTGGCGGCGGCAGTCGTCGGGCTCGGCGCCTATGTGATGCGCGAGGAATCGAAGCCCGACGGGGTCGAGATCAAGATCAACGAGGACGGCATCAGCGTCGAAGGCAACTAGCGCCTGCCGGACGGAGGGAACCGAAATGAGAGCCCAGCCGCGCGCGTCGCACTACATCAACGGTCGTTTCGTGGAAGACGACGGGGGGGTGCTGCTCCCCGTCATCTACCCCGCGACCGGTGAGCAGATCGCAGCGCTGCACGCGGCGACCGGGAACATCATCGAGCTGGCGATCGAAGCCGCGCGCGCGGCCCAGCCGGCGTGGGCACGGCTGAAGCCGGGCGAGCGCGGCCGAATCCTGCGCAAGGCGGCCGACATCCTGCGCGCCCGCAACGAGGAATTGTCCCGGCTGGAGACCCTCGACACCGGCAAGGCCATCCAGGAGACGCTGGTCGCGGATGCAGCCTCGGCGGCAGACGCGCTGGAGTTCTTCGGCGGTGCCGTCGCGGCCTTCCACGGCGACTATGTCGACCTCGGCGGGCCGTTCGCCTACACGCGCCGCGAGGCGCTCGGCGTCTGCGTCGGCATCGGGGCGTGGAACTATCCGATCCAGGGCGCCGGGTGGAAGTCCGCGCCCGCGCTCGCCATGGGCAACGCCATGGTCTTCAAGCCGTCCGAGAACACGCCGCTGTCGGCGCTGGCACTGGCCGAGATCTACACCGAGGCCGGGCTGCCGGACGGCCTGTTCAACGTCGTCCAGGGCTACGGCGACATCGGCGGGTCGCTCGCATCCCATCCGGTCGTCGCCAAGGTCTCGCTGACCGGCTCCGTCGCGACCGGCAAGAAGGTGCTGGCCCTTGCCGGCTCGCAGATGAAGCACGCGACGATGGAGCTGGGCGGCAAGTCGCCGCTCATCGTGTTCGACGACGCCGACGTGGAGAATGCCGTCGGCGGAGCGATGCTGGGCAATTTCTACTCGACCGGGCAGGTCTGCTCCAACGGCACCCGCGTCTTCGTCCAGAGCGGCATCTACGACCGCTTCATCGACCGGCTGACCGAGCGAACGAAGAAGATCCGGATCGGCGACCCGCTCGACCCGGACACGCAGATGGGGCCGCTGATCAACAAGTCGCAGCATGAGAAGGTGCTGACCTATGTCGATATCGGCAGGTCGGAAGGCGCGACGCTGCACCTCGGCGGCGGCGTTCCCTCGCTGCAGGGCTTCGAGGGCGGTTTCTTCATCGAGCCGACCATCTTCACCGGCGTTGCCGACGACATGCGCATCGCTCGCGAGGAGATCTTCGGCCCGGTCATGAGCGTGCTGACGTTCGAGGGCGAGGACGAGGCGGTCGCGCGCGCGAACGACACCGAGTTCGGCCTGTCGGCCGCGGTGTTCACCCGCGACCTGCCGCGCGCGCACCGGGTGATCGCCGACCTGCAGGCCGGCAGCTGCTGGATCAACCACTACAATCTGGCCCCGCCGGAAATCCCCTTCGGCGGGTTCAAGCAGTCGGGAATCGGCCGGGAGAACTCGCTGGCCGCCCTGCAGCACTATTCGCAGCTGAAATCGGTCTATGTGGAGACCGGCGACGTGGTCAGCCCGTACTGACTACCGGGCCGGCTCGCACGGGTTCACCGTGCGCACGCCCATCGGCTCGAAGTCGCGGACGTTGCGGGTGACGACGGTCAGGCCGTGGACGAGCGCAGTCGCCGCGATGAAGGCGTGTCTGTCCGCCCGCGGATCCGGAATATGCAGTTCCACACATCGTCTCGCGACGGAAAGGTCGATCGGCAGCATCCGATGGGCAAACTGCGGAATCACGTGATCATCGAGCCATTTCAGCAGGCGTGCGCCCCGAAACTCATCCCTTCGGGAGAGGCGCCGAGCGCCCTGCTGGAGCCGATCAGCTCCTCGCTTCCGCGCCCTCCGTCGCATCCAGGTATTGCGTCAGCGCGCAGACGAGGTGGTAGAAGATCGAGGCGGGCACTTCGGTCGCAACCGCACGGCCGCCCTCGTCGATGCGGTCGATCCAGAGACCCGTCGGCGCCGGATCGATATGCCAGCGGAACAGGCGGCCGACGCGCGCCTCGATCTCCGGCTTGAGGTCAGGTCCGCCCGTTCCGTCGAGAGCGATGGCGGCCTTCACCGCTTCGGACTGTGGCCAGCTGCGCGACATCCGGTCGAGCGGGATGCCCTGGCGCGAGACGGCGCCGTAGGCCAGGCCGGTCGCGCGGTTGACGCCATTGGCCACGGCCGAGGCGTAGAGCTTGCGTGCGAACGCGATGAGGTCCTTCTGGCCGCTCTTCGCGGCGAAATCGACGAGCAGCGAGGCCCATTCGAAATGGTGGCCCGGCTCGGTCCAGTCGCCCTTGCCGTCCGGCGCCGGCTTCCAGTCGCCGTCGAAATATTCGCCGAGCGTCCAGTTGTCGGCGTCGAAGAAGGCGGAGCGGAAGAGGTCGACGATGCGTGCGGCGCGGCGCAGATAGGCGCGGTCGCCGGTCACGTTGAACCAGGCGAGGAATGCCTCCAGCATGTGCATGTGCGGGTTGGAGCGCCGGATGCCGGCATCGCCGGGCGATTCCAGGAACCCGGTCATGCGCCCGTCCTCGAGATGGCGGTCGAGGAAGCCGAACGTCTCGCCGGCGAGGCCGAGCGCATCGGCGTTGCCGCAGCGATGCGCATGCGCCAGCGCCAGCAGCACGCAGGCGTGGTCGTAGGCGTCCTCGACGGGGTCGATCACGTCGCCCTCTGGGCCCAGCGTCCGCGCCCAGCCGCCGTCGCGGGTGCGACCGCGCGACGCGATGAAATCGATTCCGTGCGCGATCAGCTCGTCGGCAGGCCCGTCCCAGCCCCGCTGGCGCGCGACCGCGAAGGCATAGATCTGGCGGCCCATGGTGCGCATGCGCTTCGGCTTCATCAGCGGCGTGCCGTCGAATGCCAGCGCCTCGTGGAAACCGCCGTGCAGACGGTCGACGCCGCGGGTCGACCAGCGCGGCAAGGTCTCGTCGAACAGCCAGTGGCTGACGCGCCGGCGCCACGCGCCGCTGACCTGGACGCGGTCGCTCGCCGGCGTGAACCGGGTCTCGAGCCGGCCGCTCTTCTCCAGCTGCTCGACGACCTTCTTGACGTTCTGGCTGTGGCTGACAGGCGCGACGAAGGTGGCATCGGCCGTCGCCACGACGGCCATGCCGCGCAGGCCGACCGCCGAGACGAGGCGGCCTTCGCTGCGGATATAGGAATTCTCGCAGTCGATCGCGACGACGTCGCCCAGGATCACATTGCCTGCCGTGTCGGCGTTGCCGACCTCCAGCAGCGACTGCCACGAACCGAGGTCGTTCCAGCGGAAGGTCGCCGGAACCATGTCGATCCCGCTCGCCTTCTCCATGATCGCATAGTCGATCGAGATCGACGGGATCTGCTGGTATTCGTCCAGGGGCAGGTAGACCCCCGAGACCTCCCTGGAGGCCTTGCCGAGCGCGACCGCCGCTGCCGTCCAGATGGCCGGCTGGTGCTTCAGGAAGGCGTCGCGCATGGCGCCGGCGCGGAACAGGAAGATGCCGGCGTTCCAGTAGAAGTTGCCGGCGGCGAGATACGTCCTCGCCGTTGCGAGGTCGGGCTTCTCGACGAAGCGCGTGACGTCGGCGACGCCGTCCGAGGACGGACCCACCTCGATGTATCCGTAGCCGGTCTCAGGCGCGTCCGGGGCGATGCCGAAGACGACGATATGGCCGTTGCGGGCGGCCCCGGTGCCGGCCTCCACGCTTTGCCAGAACTGCGCGTCGGTGGAAATCTCGTGGTCCGACGGGACGATCAGCACCAGATCGTCGCCGAACGCGTCCAGCGTGTGAAGGGTGGCGACGGCGACGGCGGCCGCCGTGTTGCGCCCGACCGGTTCGAAGATCGCGCCGCCGCCCGCCAGATCGACCGGCGCCAGATCGTTCAGCACGCGCGCCGCGTGGCGCTCCGCGCCGATCACGAAGACCGGACTGTCTCCCGCCGGCCGCGCCTTGAGGCGCGCCAGCGTCTTCGCCAGCATCGAACGGTCGCCGGCGAGCGCGTGGAACTGCTTGGGGTTGTCCTCGCGCGACAACGGCCAGAGCCGGGAGCCGACGCCCCCGCTCATGACGAAACTGACGATCCGATCGCTCATCCGAATCCACTCAGAACGTCTGGTTGTAGGCGCCGACTTCGGGATTGCGGCGCAGCACCGCGTCGACCGCCTCGAACATGGCGCGGCGCCGCGCCGACGAAACCGGGCTTTCCACGACGACCACCAGCTCCGGCTTGTTCGAGGACGCGCGAACCAGCCCCCAGGTGCCGTCGTCGGTCACGACGCGCACCCCGTTCACCGTGACGAGGTCGACGATGCGGTGGCCGGCCAGCAGATCGCCGGCGGCCTGCATCTGGCGAAATGCGCCGGTCACCTTGTCGGCGACGGCGTATTTCACGTCGTCATCGCAATGGGGCGACATGGTCGGCGTGCCGAACGTCTCCGGCAGCGCGCGGTAGAGATCGGCCATCGAGCGTCCCGGATTGCGGTCCAGCATCCGGCAGATCGCGATCGCCGTGACGAGGCCGTCGTCATAGCCGCGGCCGATCGGGGGATTGAAGAAGAAGTGCCCGGACTTCTCGAAGCCCGCCGCCGCGTCGAGTTCCGCCACCCGGCGCTTGATGTAGGAGTGCCCCGTCTTCCAGTAGTCCGTGGCCGCCCCGTTCGCCAGTAGCACCGGGTCGGTTGCAAACAGGCCGGTCGACTTCACGTCGACCACGAACCGCGCGCCGCGCCGCAGGCTGGAGATGTCGCGCGCCAGCATGACGCCGATCTTGTCGGCGAAGATCTCGTTGCCCTCATTGTCCACGACGCCGCAGCGGTCGCCGTCGCCGTCGAAGCCGAGGCCGACATCGGCTCCCGCTTCCAGAACCTTGTCGCGGATGGCGTGCAGCATCTGCATGTCCTCCGGATTCGGGTTGTAGCGCGGGAAGCTGTGGTCGAGTTCGACATCCAGCGGGATCACATCGCAGCCGAGCCGCTCCAGCGTCTCCGGCGCGAACGCGCCGGCCGTGCCGTTCCCGCAGGCGGCGACGACACGCAGGCGCCGCCCGATCGGGCCGTCGCGGACGACGTCGGCGAGATAGGCGTCGCGCACCCCCTCGACGAAGGCATAGCTGCCGCCGCCCGGCGTTTCGACGTCTCCCGACAGGACGATGTCACGCAGCGCCGCCATTTCCTCCGGGCCGAAGGTGAGCGGGCGGGCGCACCCCATCTTCACGCCCGTCCAGCCATTCTCGTTGTGCGACGCCGTCACCATCGCGACCGAGGGCGCGTCGAGATGGAATTGCGCGAAATAGGCCATCGGCGACAGGGCCAGCCCGATATCCCTCACGCGGGCGCCGGCTGCCATCAGCCCCGCCGTCAGCGCGAGCTTGATCGACAGCGAATAGCTCCGGAAGTCGTGCCCGACCACAATGTCCGGGCCGACGCCGAGACGCCGCATCAGCGTCCCGAGCCCGGCGCCGAGCGCCTGCACACCGACGAGGTTGAGTTCCGGCGCCTTGTCCGACGCCGGATGCCCGAACCACCAGCGCGCATCATATTCGCGGAAGCCGGACGGCTTGACGAGCGCCGTCGTCTCGAAGGCGTAGCTGTTCGGCTGAAGCGAGGCGACAGGCTTTGAGGCCACGGAAGCTCCGTACTGGGCGCGGCGGAGGGCCACGCGATCGTCCCGCTTATCGGCGGATTGCACTCGAATTTCCAGCCCCGCCTGCCCATATTCGGGCGCGTGGCTTTGATGCTTGCAGGACGGGAGGCCGGCAGCTATAAGCCCGCCGTCTGGTCGCGGAGTGTAGCGCAGTCTGGTAGCGCACATCGTTCGGGACGATGGGGTCGCAGGTTCAAATCCTGCCACTCCGACCAGCCCTTCCCCGCCTGACCATGCGACAGAGCCGCTCCCCGTCTTCGGGCCTGCCCGGCCGTCGGTGGACATTGCAACCTGCACAGTCACAGGTTGCATAATGCAACTTCCGCCCAGAAACCTGTTTCTGCCAGGATCGCCGGCATGGGCAAACGGGTTATCAGGGCCAGGCGCTTCCTCTCGGCAGAGCACGCCGGCACATCCGCCGTCGAGTTCGCGCTGCTGGCGCCGCTGTTCATCTTGCTGCTGACCGGGATGACGGCCTACGGCATCTATTTCGGCGCCACCCATTCCGTGCAGCAGATCGCGGCAGACGCAGCGCGGACGGCGCTTGCCGGGCTGAACCAGACGGAGCGGCAGACGCTGGCAACCCGCTTCATCGACTTGAACGCCGCCGGCTACCCGTTCATCGACCGGGCCCGGCTGACCGTCGAAGCGCAGGACAGCGCAGCCGATGGCAGCCAGTTCGTGGTGGCGGTGCGGTACGACGCGCGCGACCTGCCGATCTGGAACCTGTTCCGCGACGTGCCGATGCCGGACATGACCATCGCCCGGAGGTCGACGATCCGCATAGGAGGCCTGTGAATGCCACGGAACCGGCTCGCCGCGCGCCTGCTGGCCGACCGGCGCGGCAACCTCGCGACCATGACGGCGCTGGCCGCCCCGGTCGCGCTGGCCCTTGCGGCGATCGCGATCGATTCGGCCTCGCTCTATGTCGAGAAGCGGCAGGCGCAGTCGCTTGCCGACCTCGCCGCGATCACCGCGGCCGCGAACATCGGCAACGCCGAAGCGGCCGCCGTGGCGACGCTGGAAGACAACCGGATCGCCAAGATCGTGCTCCTGCGTACGGGAACCGCGGCCGATGTGGAAACCGGCCTCGCCGATGGCGGCGTGCAGCTCTCCGTCATCCGCGGCCGGTACGCCGCAGACCCGGCGCTTGGCGTCGCCCAGCGCTTCGAGGCCGGGGCGCAGCCCTTCAACGCCGTGCGCGTGACGCTGCGCAAGAAGGGCCACCGCTACTTCGCCGCGCGCCTGATCGACGCGCCGACCATCGGCACGGTTGCGATCGCCAGCGCGCCGGCCGAAGCCGTGTTCTCGGTCGGCTCCCGCCTTGCGAGCCTGAACGGCGGCGTGCTCAACGCGCTGCTGTCCCGGCTGACGGGGTCGTCGCTGTCGCTTTCCCTGATGGACTACAATGCCCTGCTCGACGCCGACGTCGACCTGTTCGGCGTCCTCGACGCGCTCGCCACCGAGCTTAACCTCACCGCCGGCACCTATGCCGACGTGCTGGCGGCCGACGTCAAGATCGGCAGGCTCGCGGCCGCGATGGCCCGCGTCAACGGGCTCAGCCAGGCCGCCAAGGTCGCCCTCGCCGCGATCGCGCGGGATGCGTCCGGCAGCCATGCCGCCAAGGTCAGGCTCGCCCGCGTCCTCGACCTCGGAACGGCCGCGAGGCTGCCGGTCGGCCGGCCGCCGGCGGGGTTCGGCGCGACCGTCGGGGTGATGGAGCTGGTGTCCGGCAGCGCGGTCATGGCGGACGGCAATCACCAGCTCGCCCTCGACCTCGGCGCGTCCGTGCCCGGCCTCGCCGGCCTGCGCCTCGACCTCGCGGTCGGCGAGCCGGCGCAGTTCGCGCCCTGGCTCACTCTGGGCGAGAGCGGCGCGGTGGTGCGGACGGCGCAGACGCGGCTGCTGCTCACCGCGACGGTGGGCGGACCGGGGGGCGTGCTGGGCACCTCGCTGAAGCTGCCGGTCTATGTCGAGCTCGCCTTCGCGGAAGCGAGACTGACCGGCGTATCGTGTCCCTCGGGCAGGCTCGACAGCCTGAAAGTGTCGGTCGCCGCACGACCCGGCGTGGCGGAGGTGCGGATCGCCGAAACCAGCGCGACGACACTGTCCGACTTCCGCAACGCGCCGGTGTTCGCGCCGGCCCGCATTGTCCAGGCGCCGCTGGTCGCCGTGACCGGACAGGCGCGCGTGGCGATCGCCAATCCCTCCGCGGCAACGCTCGCCTTCACCCATCGCGACGTGCGCGACCGCGTCGTGCGATCCGTCTCCACGACCAGCCTGACGCAGTCGCTGACGCAATCGCTGCTCGGCAACCTCCAGCTCAACGTGCAGGTGATCGGGCTGGGGTTGGGCGTGCCCTCGAACCTCTCCTCGACGGTCGCCGGAACGCTGGGCGCGGCGACCGCGCCGGTCGACACGGCGCTGAACAGCGTGCTGGCGATGCTGGGCGTCAAGGTCGGCGAGGCCGACGTGCGCGTGCACGGCGCCAGCTGCGGTCGGTCGGTGCTGGTGCAATAGCTAGTCCGCGGCCGCGGCCTCGAGCAGAAACACCACGGAGCGCGGCTGGACGAAGAAGCCGTCGTCGGCCAGCACCCACTGGATGTCGCGCTCGGTGCCGGCCGCCGGCACCCATTCGTGGCCGGGCCGCGCCGGGACGGTGAAGACCACGCCGCGCCGGTCGCCATTGACCAGCACCGCGAGCCGCGCAGGCTCCCCGGCGGCCGAGGCGAGCACCATCGTCAGGCGGTGACGGTCGGGATCGTTCCACGCCGCATCGGTCAGCGGCGTGCCCGTCTCGTCCAGCCACGCCACGTCTGGCAGCGTCGACCCTGGCGCCGGCTGGCCGGTCAGGAAGGCGGTGTCGCCGAGCGCCGGGAACGAGGCCCGGAGCGCGGACAGCGCCGCGACATGCGCTTCCAGCGCGGTGTCCCGTTTCGCCCAGTCGAGCCACGTCGTCGCGTTGTCCTGCGCATAGGCGTTGTTGTTGCCGTGCTGGGTGCGGCCGATTTCGTCGCCGGCGGTCAGCATGACCGTGCCGCGCGAGGCAAAGAGCGTCGACACCAGGCCGAAGACGTCCCGCCGGCGGCGCTCGACGATCGCGGGTTCATCCGTCTCGCCCTCCACGCCGTCGTTCCAGGAGAAGTTCTCGTCGTGGCCGTCGCGGTTCTGCTCGCCATTGGCCTCGTTGTGCTTGCGCCCGTAGCGGGGGATGTCGGCCAGCGCGAACCCGTCATGCGCGGCGACGAAGTTCACGCTGCGCGTCGACGCCGCACCGGGACGGGCAAAGACGTCCGAGGAACCGGCGAGCCGCGTCGCCAACTGCCCGACCGCGCCGGAATCGCCCCGCCAGAAGCGCCTCACGTCGTCACGGCAGCGGTCGTTCCACTCGAGGAAATTGCCGGGAAATTTTCCGAGCTGGTAGCCGTCCGGGCCAATATCCCACGGCTCGGCGATCAGGATCCGGTCGGACAGGACCGGGTCGGAGGCGATGGCCGCAAGCAGCGGCGCGCCCGGATCGAAGCCGCCCGGACCGCGGCCGAGCACCGGCGCCAGGTCGAAGCGGAAGCCGTCGACGCCGGCGTTGAGGACGAAGTGCCGAAGCGACGCCAGCACCAGATCGATCACCACGGGCTGCGCGCAGTCGAGCGTGTTGCCGCAGCCGGTGTCGTTGACCAGCCGGCCGGCGGCGTCGTGGCGATAGTAGGCGCGGTTGTCCAGGCCGCGCAGCGAGAGCGTCGGGCCGAGCGCGTCGCTCTCGCCGGTGTGGTTGAACACCACGTCGAGGATGACGGCGATGCCCGCGGCATGCAGCGCGGCCACCGCGTCGCGCAGCTCGGCGATGCCGCCCGGCGCCAGCCGCGGGTCGAGCGCCATGAAGGTGACGGGGTTGTACCCCCAGGCGTTCCTGAGCCCGAGCGCCGGGAGGTGCCGTTCGTCGATCGTCGCCGTGACCGGCATCAGCTCGACCGCGCCGACCCCCAGCCGGACCAGGTGCTCGACCACCGCCGGGTGCGCCAGCGCGGCGACGGTGCCGCGCTGCTCTTCGGGCACCGAGGGGTGCAGCCGGGTGAAGGCGCGCACGGCAACCTCGTAGATCAGCCCGCCCGGCCTGAAGAGCGGCGCCTGCCGGGGGACCGCGCGTGGCGTCGTGACCAGCGCCTTGGGGACGATCCCACCGGTGTCGGACTGCTGCCAGCGCGGCGCGGCGCATGTCGCGTTGTAGCGATAGGGAAAGTCGATGCGCAGGGCGTAGGGATCGACCAGCAGCTTCCACGGGTCGAACCAGAAGCCGGCCGGCGGGTCGTAGCGCCCATCCGCACGGAGGCCATAGCGCTCCCCCTCGCCCATGCCCGGGACGAAGCCGGTGAACAGGCCGTCGCCGGCGGGCGCGAGTTCGATGCGGTCGGATTCCTCCCAGCCATACCGGCTGAACAGGCAGACCCAGACGCGTTCCGCCGCGCCGGACCAGACGGCGAAGCGGACGCCGCCGTCCTCAACGTGGGCTCCAAGGCGCGGGCGAGTCATTGCGCCTCTGGGTAGCAGCCCCGGTTCACCCGGGACAAGCGGGCAAGCGTGGCCGTCGCCACGCCCGCTTTCGCGTCTGGCCATTGAGAAGGGAAGACGGGCGGCGTCAGGCTCGCTCATCTTTGAATAGTTCATGCGACCCTTGGGCCGCCCGTCCGGCAAGCTTCGATCCGCCCGCTCCTTTGTCATGCGAAAGAGGCATTCGCGCCTCGCCCGCACCGTGCCGACCCATTGTCCGGCACCTGGGGTCGTAGTGCCCCTTGGAACCGCCGCAGGGAGTTTGGAAGCAGACCGCCCGGCCGCCCCGCCACGGTCGCGGAACGGCGGAGTGCCGGTCCCTCCCGCGCTGGCCGCCGTCGCGAACGGCGCTTCCCGTGGGAGGAACTGGGGCGGAGGATAGCTTTGGGCTACGAGGGGGTGGATAAGTCTGCGGCGCAAATCGTGGAAGTCTTTGATATCGTTGGGAGAGGAGCAGGAGTTTATCCACGTCCTGTTTGCTGTGCATGCGATTGGCTGCCTTCTCCCCTTGTGGGAGAAGGTGCCGGCAGGCGGATGAGGGGTGTGCTGGAACCTACCCCTCACCTGGATTGCCAGCCTCTCGCCTTCGGCTCGTGGGGCAATCCGACCTCTCCCACAAGGGGCGAGGTCGGCGGCGGCGCGCTGCCGCTTGGACCCCACCCGGCCAGCCTGCGGCCGGCCACCCTCCCCGCAAGGGGGAGGGAGGAGTACTCAGGTGATGACGGTCGGCGCGTCGCGGCCGGTGTGGCGGCGGATGCCGGCGATGGCGTCGGCGGCGGCGATCAGTTCGGCAAGTGCGGCCTGCGGGTCGCGGCCGTGCTGTGCCGGATCCGGCTCGTATTTCTCGATGTAGACCCGCAGCGTGGCGCCCGACGTGCCGGTGCCGGACAGACGGAAGACGACGCGCGAACCACCCTCGAACAGCACACGGGTTCCCTGGTTCTTCGACACCGAGCCGTCGACCGGATCGTGGTAGGCGAACTCGTCGGCCGCGGCCACGGTCAGCGCGCCGATCTTCTGGCCCGGCAAGGTCGCGAACCTGCCGCGCAGCTCGTCGATCAGCGCGTTGGCCTTGTCGGTCTCGACCGCCTCGTAGTCGTGGCGGGAATAGTAGTTCTGGCCGAACTCGGCCCAGTGCTTCGTGACGATGTCCTTTGCGCTCTCCTTGCGGACGGCGAGGATGTTCAGCCACAGCAGCACGGCCCACAGCCCGTCCTTCTCACGCACGTGGTCGGAGCCGGTGCCGGCGCTTTCCTCGCCGCAGATCGTCGCCATGCCGGCGTCGAGCAGGTTGCCGAAGAACTTCCAGCCGGTCGGCGTCTCGTACATGCCGATCTTCAGCTTCGCCGCGACGCGGTCGGCGGCGGCCGAGGTGGGCATGGAGCGCGCGATGCCCTTCAACTCGGCCCTGTAGCCGGGCGCCAGATGCGCGTTGGCGGCGAGGACCGCAAGCGAATCCGAGGGCGTGACGAAGATGCCGCGGCCGATGATCAGATTGCGGTCGCCGTCGCCGTCCGACGCGGCGCCGAAGTCCGGTGCGCCCGGCGCCATCATCTCGTCGTAAAGCTCCCTGGCATGGACGAGGTTGGGGTCCGGGTGGTGACCGCCGAAATCCTCCCTCGGCACGAAATTGCGTGCCGTGCCGGCCGGGGCGCCGAGGCGGTTCTCGAGGATCTCCTTCGCATAGGGGCCGGTGACCGCGTGCATGGCGTCGAACGCCATGCGGAAGCCGCCCTTGAACATGGCGCGGATGGCCTCGAAGTCGAACAGCGTCTCCATCAGCGCGGCGTAGTCGGTGACCGGGTCGATCACTTCGACGGCCATGTCGCCGGCCCGGGTGGTGCCGATCCGGTCGAGGTCGAGCGGGCCGATGTCGGCGATGCGATATTCGCGGATCGCCTTCGAGCGCGCAAAGATCGCGTCGGTGATCTTCTCGGGCGCCGGGCCGCCATTGCCGATGTTGTACTTGATGCCGAAATCCTCGTGCGGGCCGCCCGGATTGTGCGAGGCCGAGAGGATGATGCCGCCGAAGCAGCCGTATTTGCGGATGATGTTGGAGGCTGCGGGCGTCGACAGGATGCCGCCCTTGCCGACGATCACCTTGCCGAAGCCGTTGGCGGCGGCCATGCGGATGGCGATGCCGATCACCTCGCGGTTGAGGAAGCGGCCGTCGCCGCCGATGGCGAGCGTCTTGCCACGGTAGCCGTCCAGCGAGTCGAACACGGACTGGATGAAGTTCTCCACATAGTTCGGCTGCTGGAAGACCGGCACCTTCTTGCGCAGGCCCGACGTGCCGGGCTTCTGGTCGTCGAAGGGCGTGGTCTGGACGGTGCGGATCATGCGGAGTGTCCTGCTGCGATCAGCGTGCGGTAGAGGTCGGCGTAGCGGGCAGCGCTCTTCTGCCAGGACACGTCGGCCTTCATGCCCTGCTTCTGGAGCGCGGTCCAAACCGGCTTCGCGGCATAGGCGGCGACCGCGCGGCGGATCGCATGGGCGAAGGCGTCGCCGTTCGACGGCGCGAACTGGAAGCCGGTAGCGACGCCGGCCGAGACCGCCGCCTCGTTGGCGTCGATGACGGTGTCGGCGAGGCCGCCGGTGCGCGCCACCACCGGCACGCAGCCGTAGCGCAGCCCGTAGAGCTGCGTGAGCCCGCAGGGCTCGAAGCGCGACGGGACGAGGATGGCATCCGCGCCGCCCTGGATCAGGTGCGAGAGGCCCTCGTCATAACCGATGACGACGCCGATGCGGCCGCGATGGCGCGCGGCCGCGGCGAGCAGCGCGCCCTCGAGCGCGCGGTCGCCGGAGCCCAGCACGGCGAGGCGGGCGCCGGTGGCGACGAGCGGGTCGAGCAGGGAGACGAGGATGTCCATGCCCTTCTGCCAGGTCAGCCGGCTGACGACGGTGAACAGCGGCCCCTCGTCGCGGTCGAGGCCGAAGCGCTCCTCGACGGCGCGCTTGTTGGCGAGCCGGCCCTTCAGCGACTTCGCCGAGAATTTGGCCGCCAGCAGCTCGTCGGTCGCGGGATCCCAGATCTCGGTGTCGATGCCGTTGACGATGCCGACGAGGTCGGCCGCGCGCATGTTGATCAGTCCGTCGAGGCCCATGCCGAACTCCGCCGTACGGATCTCCTGGGCGTAGGTCGGACTGACCGTGGTGATCGCCCAGGCCGCCTGGAGGCCGGCCTTCAGGAAGCCGACGCCGCCGTAATACTCGACGCCGTCGACCGACATCGCCTCGGCCGGCAGGCCGAGCTCGCCGAAGATCGAGGCGCCGAACTGGCCCTGGAAGGCGAGATTGTGGACGGTCATGACCTTGGGCGTGCGCTCCACGCCGCCGTAGCGCATGTAGGCGAGCGTCATCGCCGCCTGCCAGTCATGCGCGTGGACGAGGTCGGGACGGTAGCCGGGAACGGCGCCGCCGGCGATGTTGGAGCCGGCCTGGCAGAACGCGGCGAAGCGGCGCCAGTTGTCCGGCCAGTCGGCACCGGTGGCGTCGCCATAGGGACCGCCCGGCCGATTGAACAGATGCGGCGCCTCGAGCACGAGCAGGTTGAGGCCCGAGGCGGAGCCGGCGACGATCGACGCCGGGCCGCCCTGCAGGTCCGGGTAGGCGTACACGACCTTGCGCTTGCGCAGCTTGTCCAGCACGGCGGGATAGCCCGGCAGGAACGTGCCCATCTCGATGCCCAGCGGCGCCATGGCGAGCGGCAGCGCGCCGACGACATCGGCCAGCCCGCCGGTCTTGACCAGCGGAAAGACCTCCGAGGCGATGGAGAGGACCTTCATGCGCTCTCACCGGTTTGAGGACACGCCCCCTCACCCGGCCTCCGCTTCGCTCGGCCACCCTCTCCCCGTCGGGGAGAGGAGGATCGTGACGGGCGCAGCCCTCCCCTCTCCCCACCGGGGAGAGGACGCGAGCCGACCGCGGCGGCGAAGCCGCCGGAGGCGAGCGGGTGAGGGGGCATCGTCAACACCACGCTACAGCTTCAGCTTGTCGATCATCGGCTGGGTGATGAGGGCGATGCCCTTTTCCGAGACGCGGAAGCGCTTGGCGTCGAGCTTCGGATCCTCGCCGACCACGAGGCCCTCGGGGATCTTCACGCCGTGGTCGATGACGACCCGCTTCAGCCGCGCCTTGCGGCCCACCACGCAGTCGGGAAGCATCACCACCTCTTCCAGCGTCGAGTAGGAGTTGATGCGCGCGCCGGTGAAGATCAGGCTGCGCTTCAGGCTGGCGCCGGAGACGATGCAATCGCCCGAGATCAGCGACGACACGGCCATGCCGCGCCGGCCGTCCTCGTCGTGCACGAACTTCGCCGGCGGCTTCAGCTCGGCATAGGTCCAGATCGGCCAGTCGCGGTCGTAGAGGTCGAGCTCCGGCGTCACGTCGGTGAGGTCGATGTTCGCCTCCCAGTAGGCGTCGACGGTGCCGACGTCGCGCCAGTAGGCCTCGTTCTCGGAGGTGGCGCGCACGCAGGACTTGGCGAAGCGGTGGGCGATCGCCTTCCCGTGGGCGACGATCCACGGGATGATGTCCTTACCGAAATCGCGGCTGGAACCTTCGGTCGAGGCGTCGCGGCGCAGCTGGTCCATCAGGAACTTGGTGCGGAAGACGTAGATGCCCATCGAGGCCAGCGCGAAGTCCGGCTTGTCGGGAATGCCGGGCGGATCGGCCGGCTTCTCGATGAAGGAGATGATGGTGTCCTTGGCGTCGACATGCATGACGCCGAAACCGGTCGCCTCCATGCGCGGCACTTCCAGGCAGCCGACGGTGACGTCGGCGCCGGCGTCGACGTGCTGGCGCAGCATCAGCTCGTAGTCCATCTTGTAGATGTGGTCGCCGGCGAGGATGACCATGAACTCCGGGTTGTAGGCCTCGATGATGTCGATGTTCTGGTAGACCGCGTCGGCGGTGCCCTCGTACCACTGCGTCTCGGAAACGCGCTGCGAGGCCGGCAGGATGTCGAAGCTCTCGTTTCGCTCGGGCCGCAGGAAGTTCCAGCCGCGCTGCAGGTGGCGGATCAGCGAATGCGCCTTGTACTGGGTGGCGACGGCGAGGCGCCGGATGCCGGAGTTCAGTGCGTTCGACAGCGCGAAGTCGATGATGCGCGTCTTGCCGCCGAAATAGACCGCGGGCTTGGCGCGCCGGTCGGTCAGCTCCTTCAGCCGGCTGCCGCGGCCGCCGGCCAGCACATAGGCCATCGCGTCGCGGGCCAGCGGCTGGGTTCGTTTCGACTCCACCATGACGTCCCTCCCACTCAGGTCTTCGCACCGGCCGGCTTCGCCGCCGCCCTGGCCGCGGCGGGTTTCTCGGCCGGCTCGGCCTCGACAAATTCGAACATGACGGTGGCGAGCGGCGGCAGCGTCACCACCGCCGCGGCCGCACCGCCGGCCTCGCGCGCGGTCACCTGGCCGGCATTGCCCATGCCGCTGCCGCCATAGTCGGCCGCGTCGGTGTTGATGATCTCGCGCCAGACGCCGGCACGGGGCAGCGGCAGGCGGTAGTTCAGGCGCGGGTTCGGCGTGAAGTTGCTGACGACGGCGATCGGATTGCCGTCCGGCGCCTTGCGCAGCCAGGCGAAGACCGAGTTCTCTCGGTCATCGACGACCAGCCACTGGAAGCCCTCCG
Organism: Rhizobiaceae bacterium; assembly: GCA_019635755.1. GTDB lineage: Bacteria > Pseudomonadota > Alphaproteobacteria > Rhizobiales > Rhizobiaceae > OAS926. Next base: position 361,413 of record JAHBYW010000001.1, read on the forward strand.
GCTCGCAGTCGCGCGCGTGCAGAGCGGGTCGCGAGCGGTAGAGGTAGTTCAGGTCGCGCACGGTCTTCCAGACGCCGCGGTGCGGCTCGTAGTCCATCAGGTGCCAGTCGAGCGCCTTCGCCTCGTTCCACTCGGACCGCTGCGCGAACTCCTGCCCCATGAACAAGAGCTTCTTGCCGGGATAGCCCCACATGAAGGCGTAGTAGGCGCGCAGCGTCGCGAACTTCTGCCAGTCGTCGCCGGCCATCTTGTGCAGCAGCGTGCCCTTGCCGTGGACGACCTCGTCGTGGCTCAGCGGCAGGACGAAGTTCTCCGAGAAGGCGTAGAGCAGGCCGAAGGTGATGTCGTCGTGGTGGTATTTGCGATGGACCGGCTCACGCGCGAGATACTGCAGCGTGTCGTGCATGAAGCCCATGTTCCACTTGAAGCCGAAGCCCAGCCCGCCCTCGTGGACCGGCTGCGAGACCTTCGGCCAGGAGGTCGATTCCTCGGCGATGGTCATGACGCCCGGGTGTGCGCCGTACACGGCCTGGTTCATCTGCTGGAGGAAGCGCACCGCCTCGAGGTTCTCGCGCCCGCCCTTCTCGTTGGGGATCCACTCGCCGGCCTTGCGCGAATAGTCGAGGTAGAGCATCGACGCGACCGCATCCACGCGCAGGCCGTCGACATGGTATTTCTCGGCCCAGAACAGCGCGTTGTTGACGAGGTAGGACGACACCTCGCGGCGGCCGAAATTGTAGATCGCCGTGTGCCAGTCCGGGTGGAAGCCCTGGCGTGGGTCGGCGTGCTCGTAGAGCGCCGTGCCGTCAAACTTCGCCAGCCCGTGCGCGTCGGTCGGGAAATGCGCCGGCACCCAGTCGAGGATGACGCCGATGCCGGCGCGGTGGGCGCCGTCGACAAAGCGGGCAAACCCCTCCGGCTCGCCGAAGCGCGCCGACGGGGCGTAGAGGCCGGTCGTCTGGTAGCCCCAAGACGGGTCGTAGGGATGCTCGCTGACCGGCAGGAACTCGATGTGCGTGAAGCCAGCCTCGACGACATAGGGGATCAGCCGTTCGGCCAGCCGATCCCATGGCAGGAAGCCGCCGTCGTCGTCGCGCTGCCACGAACCGGCATGGACCTCGTAGATGGACACCGGCTCGCGGCGGGCCTGGGTTTTGGCCCAGAACGCGCGGTGGGTCTGGTCGCCCCAGGCATGGTCGACCGGCAGCGAGGTGACGGACGCCGTCGCGGGCCGCAGTTCCGAGCGCAGCGCGAAGGGGTCGGCCTTCAGCGGCAGCGGCTGATAGTCCGGCCCGAGGATCTCGAACTTGTAGGCCCGGTACGGCCCGATGTCGGGCACGAAGATTTCCCAGATGCCGGTGTCGTGACGGTGCCGCATCTCGTGGCGGCGGCCATCCCAGTCGTTGAAATCGCCGACGACGGAGACGCGCCGGGCGTTCGGCGCCCAGACGGCGAAATGAACGCCGGTTGCGCCCTCGTGCTCGATCTGGTGCGCGCCGAGCTTGTCGAACAGCCTCAGATGCGATCCTTCGGCGATGTAGTAGTCGTCCATCGGCCCGAGCACGGGCCCGAAGGAGAAGGCGTCGGCGACCCACCAGTCACCGCCGGCGTTGCGGGCGTGGTACTTGACCGGCTGGCGGCGCGGAATGGCGAGGCGGCCCTCGAAGAACCCCGCCGGATGCCGCCGCGACAGCGCGCCGACCTCGGCGCCGTCGAGCGAATGCGCGGTCACCTCATCGGCGTGCGGAATGAAGCAGCGGGCGACAAACGCTCCGCCCGCCTCCTGGACGCCAAGCACGGCGAACGGGTCGCCGTGAACGCCGGCCACGATCGCCTCGACGTCGCTCTCCAGCGCCACCCCCGCCGGCTTCTTCGCGGCCGGCTCGTTTCCCGGACTTGCGCGGGTATCCTTCATGTCGCGCCCCTCCCAAGGCGCATTCAGATCGTCGTCTGCCCGTTCCCGGGCGTCAGGCCGGCACCTTCCATATGTCGTTGGCATATTCCCGGATGGTGCGGTCCGACGAGAACCAGCCGACCCGCGCGGTGTTGCGGATCGCCTTGGCGTTCCAGTCCGGGCTGTTGCGCCAGATGCCGTCGATGCGGCGCTGGGCCGCGGCGTAGGCGTCGAAATCGGCGGCGACCATGAACCAGTCGTTGTCGTAGAGCCCGTTGACCAGTGTGCGGTAGCGATCGGGCTCGTCGGGCGAGAAAACGCCGGACGAGATCGCCTGCAGCGCCTGCGACAGCTCCGGCGAGGACTCGATCAGCTGCCGCGGCTCGTAGCCGCCCTGGCGCTTGGCCGCCACCTCGTCCGCCGTCAGCCCGAAGATCACGATGTTGTCGTCGCCGACGCGCTCCTTGATCTCGACATTGGCGCCATCGAGCGTGCCGATGGTAATCGCGCCGTTCAGCGCGAACTTCATGTTCCCCGTTCCCGACGCCTCCATGCCGGCCGTCGAGATCTGCTCCGACAGATCGGCCGCCGGCATCATGATCTCAGCGGTCGAGACGTTGTAGTTGGGGATGAACACGATCTTCAGCAGGTCGCGCACCGCGGGGTCGCGGTTGATCACCTTCGCCACGTCGTTGGCCAGCTTTATGATCAGCTTGGCATTGTGGTAGCTCGGCGCCGCCTTGCCGCCGAAGAACTTTACGCGCGGCATCCATTCGCGCTCGGGATGGGAGCGGATCTGGTCGTAGAGCGCGACCGCCTCGACGATGTTCAGGAACTGGCGCTTGTACTCGTGGATGCGCTTGATCTGGATGTCGAACAGGGCGGACGGATCGACGCGGACGTGCAGCCGCTCCCAGGCGATGGTGGCGAGGCGTTCCTTGTTGGCGCGCTTCACCGCCGCGAACTTCTCGCGGAAGGCGGCGTCCTCGGCGAAGCGCTCGAGATCGGCCAGCCGGTCGATGTCGTCCAGGAAGGCGTCGCCGATCGCCTCGCGGATGAGTCCCGTCAGGCCCGGATTGCACTGGATCAGCCAGCGGCGCGGCGTGATGCCGTTTGTCTTGTTGTTGATGCGCCCGGGGTAGAGCCGGTGCAGGTCGTGGAAGACCGTCTGCTTCATCAGCTCCGTGTGCAGCGCCGACACGCCGTTGATGGAATGCGAGCCGACGAAGGCAAGGTTGCCCATGCGCACGCGGCGCTCGCCATCCTCGTGGATCAGCGAGATGCGGCGGATCTCCTCGTCGCTGAAGGTGCGCATGGCCCTCGCCTCCAGCAGCACCTGCGCGTTGATCGAATAGATGATCTGCATCAGCCGCGGCAGCAACCGCTCGAACAGCGGCACCGGCCAGCTCTCCAGAGCCTCGGGCAGCAGCGTGTGGTTGGTGTAGGCGAAGGTACGCTTGGTGACGCTCCAGGCGGTGTCGAAGTCGATGCCGTGGATATCCATCAGGAGCCGCATCAGCTCGGCGACGGCGACCGCCGGATGCGTGTCGTTCAGGTGGATCGCCGCCTTGTCGGGCAGGTTGATCAGCGTGCCGTAGACGGACAGGTGGCGCTGGATGATGTCCTGCAGCGAGGCCGAGGAGAAGAAATACTCCTGCCGCAGCCTGAGCTCCTGACCCTCCTTGTGCGAGTCCGCCGGATAGAGCACGCGCGACAGGGCGTCGGCCTTGTTGCTCTCCATCAGCGCGCCGACATGGTCGCCGGCGTTGAACTTCTCCAGCAGGATAGGATCGACGGGGAACGCCGACCAGAGCCGCAGCGTGTTCACCCGCTTGCCGCGCCAGCCGACGACCGGCGTGTCGAAGGCGACGGCCAGCACGCGCTCGCCGGCCTTCCAGACGTGGCGCTCGAGGCGGCCCTCGCGGGTGGTGACGGACTCGACCGTGCCGCCGAAGCCGACCTCGAAGGACCGCTCGCGACGCTCGAAGTCCCACGGGTTGCCGTGGTCCAGCCACTTCTCCGGCAGCTCGACCTGCCAGCCGTCGGAGATCTCCTGCCGGAACATGCCGTTCTCGTAGCGGATGCCGTAGCCATGGGCCGGGATGTCGACCGTCGCCATCGATTCCATGAAGCAGGCGGCGAGCCGGCCGAGGCCGCCATTGCCCAGCGCCGCGTCGGGCTCCAGCTCGGCGATGGCGTCGAAGTCGACGCCCAGCGACGACAGCGCCGCGCGCATCTCCTCCAGCAGGCCGAGATTGGAGAAGGCGTCGCGCATCAGGCGGCCGATGAGGAACTCCAGCGAGAGATAGTAGACCCGCTTGTCCTTGTGGTCGTAGGCCCGCTTCGTGGCGCCGATCCAGCGGTCGATGATGCGGTCGCGGACAACGAAGATCGACGCCGCCAGCCAGTCGTGCTGCTTGGCCACCGTGGCATCCTTGCCGATGCGGTAGGTCAAGCTCTTCAGGATTTCGGCTGCGAGCGTTCTGGGATCGGAATCAGTCAGGGTTGGCCTCGGGAGTTCGGTCGTCTCAAGCCCGGTCATGCAAACCTCAATGGCCCGCGGGCGGCTTCGCTCCAGCGCCGCGCACGGAAATTCGCGTTGCTCCTCCCAGAGCCAGTGTCGCCAGCCGGATTGCCATGCCGGACTTTGCCGCCGGACTTTTCAATCGATTTAGGCTGACAGATTCGCCTTATGCCTTTATTTTCGCCGCGAGTCACGCGGCACTTTGGAACTCCACGCTTTCTGGTCCATGTTGTGTGAAATCCGTGCGATAGGCAAGCACGTGCGTGGCGCCCGGCGCCGAGGGGGGAGCGGAATGATCGTTTGCTGCGGCGAAGCCCTGATCGACATGCTGCCGCGCCGGAGCGAGGCCGGCGAAGCGGCGTTTGCGCCCTACAGCGGCGGCGCGGTGTTCAACTCGGCGGTGGCGCTCGGGCGGCTCGGCGTGCCGGTGGAGTTCTTCACCGGACTGTCGACCGACCTGTTCGGTGCGATGCTGAGGGAGACGCTGAAGGCCAGCCATGTCGGCACCCGGCACTGCCCGCCGAGCGGACGGCCGACGACGCTGGCCTTCGTGCACCTGGTCGACGGGCATGCCAGCTACGTCTTCTACGACGAGGGAACGGCCGGGCGGATGCTGTCCGAAGCCGACCTGCCGGCGTTCGGCGACGACGTCGACGCGCTGCTGTTCGGCGCGATCAGCCTTATCCCCGAGCCGTGCGGCGCGACCTACGAGGCGCTGATGGCGCGCGAGCACGGCCGGCGGGTGACGATGCTCGATCCGAACATCCGGCCGACCTTCATCCCCGACAAGGCGAAGCACCTGGCGCGCATCAACCGGATGATGGCGATGGCCGACATCGTGAAGCTCTCCGACGAGGACCTGAAATGGTTCGGCGAGGACGGCTCCGAGGCCGAGGTGGCGCGGCGCTGGCTGGAGCGCGGCCCGAAGCTGGTGGTGGTGACCGCCGGATCGAAGGGCGCGACGGGCTACACCGCCGCCGGCGAGGTCACGGTCAAGCCGCCGAAGGTCGCCGTGGTCGACACGGTGGGCGCCGGCGACACGTTCAATGCCGGGCTGCTGGCGTCGCTGCACGAGCAGGGCCTGCTGCGGAAGGATGCGCTGGCGTCGATCGGCGCGGAAGCCGTGCGAAGCGCGCTGCAGCTGGGCGCGCGCGCCGCGGCTGTGACGGTGTCGCGCGCCGGCGCCAACCCGCCCTGGCGGAGGGAGCTCAACTAAGCCCCGCTCCGTCACGGCTTCGCGCCGAGACCCCTGCCCCGCCCGCACGGGCGAGGAACGGCGCCGCGTCAGCGCGTGGCGTCCGCCATCACCCGCTTGACGGTATCGACCGTCTTGCCGATCTGGCCTTCCGTCAGCGTCGGATGGACCAGGAAGGCGAGGCTCGTCTCACCGAGTTCCAGCGCCCGCGGCAGACGCTGCAGGGGCGCCAGGCCGGCGTCGGTGAATGCCTTCTCGCGGTAGATCTCCGAGCAGCTGCCGACGCGGCAGGGCACGCCCGCCTCCTCGACCGCCAGCATGATCCGGTCGCGATCCCATCCCGTCTTGAGCGCCTCGGGCCGCACGAAGGCGTAGAGGCGATACCAGGCGTGCTCGATCTCCTCGCCCGGCAGCGGCACGCGCAGGCCTGACAGGCCGCCGAAGGCGTCGGCCAGGGTCATGGCGTTCCGCTTGCGCGCGTCATGCCAGTCCGGCATGCGCTTGAGCTGGATGCGGCCGATGGCGGCCTGCATCTCTGTCAGCCGCCAATTGGTGCCGAAGCTGTCATGCACCCAGCGGAAGCCGGGCGGGTGCTTCTTCACATAGACCGAATCCCAGCTCTTGCCGTGATCCTTGTAGGCCCAGATCTCCTTCCAGAGCTCCTCGTCGTTGACGGTGGTCATGCCGCCTTCGCCGCCGGTGGTGATGATCTTGTCCTGACAGAAGGACCAGCCATTGACGTCGCCGAACGAGCCGACGGACCGGCCCCTGATCGTGGCACCATGCGCCTGCGCGCAGTCTTCGATCAGCTTCAGGCCGCGTGCGTCGGCGAGCGCCCGGAAGCCCTCCATGTCGCAGGGCCAGCCGGCAAGGTGCACCATCAGGATCGCCTTGGTCTTCGGACCGATCAGCGGTTCGACCGTTTCGGGCGTGATGTTCTGCGAGTCGGGATCGACGTCGGCGAAGACCGGCTTCGCGCCGGCCATCACGATGGTCGAGGACGACGCGAAATAGGTCCGCGGCGTCGTGATAACCTCGTCGCCAGCGCCGATGCCCAGCACCGGGAAGGCGACGTCGAGCGCCAGCGTGCCGTTGCCCATGGCCACGGCATGCCTGGTTCCGGACCATTCCGCATATTCGCGCTCGAAGGCCCGGCACTCCTCGCCGGTCCAGTAGTTCACGCGGTTCGATTTCAGGACGCGCGCCACCGCGTCGGCCTCCTCGTCAGTGAACGAGGGCCAGTCAGCAAAGCCTGTGTTGAGCAAGAAAGTTACCCTTTTGTAGGGTCGAGACGCCGCCGCGCAGGCACGCCAACGACCGTGATGTCGTCGGCTACGTCGCTTACTACAGCAGCACCGGCGCCGACAATAGCGTCGGAGCCGATGGTCAACCCGTGGCGGACGGCTGTGCCAACGCCGATCCAGCTGCGCGGACCGACCTTCACCGTGCCGCCGAGATGCGCGCCGGGCGAGACATGCACGCCGTCGGCCAGCACGCAGTCGTGGTCGATCGTGGCACCTGTGTTGACGATGACGGCGTCGCCCAGGCGCGCGCCGATGTTGACCACCGCGCCGGCGGCGACGAAGACACCTGCGCCGACCGTGGCATGGCGGCTGAGCGCCGCGGCCGGGTGCCGGACCAGCGGTGTCGCATAGCCTGCGCCGCGCAGCCTGGCCAGAAGCTCCAGACGGCGCGCATTGTTGCCGACGGCGGCGATGGCAGACGGCCAGGCGCCGGCCAGGCGCTCGATGTCGGCCAGCGGCCCGATGACCGCAAACGGGCCGGAGGTCGGATTGGCGGCGACGCTGTCGTCGAGGAAGGCGATGTCGGCGAAACCCGCCTCCAGCGCCGCGTCAGCGACCACGCGCCCATGGCCGCCCGCGCCGACGATGAGCAGGCGCCCGCTCATCCGCGCCTCCCCCTGCCCGGTTCTTGGCCGACGGCGCGGCCGGAGCCCTGGAAACGCGGCATGGTCACCTCGCCCTCGGCGGAAATGCCGGAGCGGGTCAGGACCTTCGCGGCGGTCATGGCGAGGATCTTCAGGTCCAGCCAGAAGCTTCGGTTGTCGACATACCAGACGTCGAGGCGGAACTTCTCGTCCCAGCCGATGGCGTTGCGGCCGTTCACCTGCGCCCAGCCGGTGATGCCCGGACGGACCTCGTGCCGCCGCGCCTGCTCCGCCGAGTAGAGCGGCAGGTAGTCCATCAGCAGCGGTCGCGGCCCGACGAGGCTCATGTCGCCCTTCAGCACGTTGAAGAGCTCGGGCAGCTCGTCGAGGCTCAACGATCGCAGGACGCGTCCGAACGCGGTCAACCGCTCGGAATCGGGGAGCGGACGGCCGTCGGCGCCAACCGCGTCGCGCATCGTCCTGAACTTGATCATTCGGAATGGGCGGCCGCGCAAGCCCGGCCGCTGCTGCGTGAAGAACACCGGACTGCCCAGCCGGGCGCGCACGAGCAGCGCCACGATCGCCAGCACGGGCGCCAGAAGCAGGAGCGCGAACGCCGAGACGGCAATGTCGAACAAGCGCTTCATCGTCCTCCGCAGGCCGCCCTCGCGCGGCCCGTCGCGTTCAGCTAGATAGCGGAGCGTCGGAAGAAGAGGAAGCGCGGCCGGTCCCGTGAACATCTGGTACCTCAGCCCCTATGCCGGCGGGCCGGGCGTCGGCAAGGCGCATCGGGCCTATCATCTGGCGGCGGCCTGGGCCGGCATCGGCCATTCCGCCACCATCTTCCCGGCGACGTTTCATCATCTGCTGGAGACGGAGCAAGAGCTGGCCGACGATTTCCAGATCGACGGCGTGCGCTACCATTCGCTGGCGGCGCGACGCTACGCCGGCAACGGCGCCGCGCGGCTGCTCAACATGCTGGACTACTGCCGCTCCGTCGGGCGGCTGGAGACGGACGGCGTGGCGCGGTTCGGACGGCCCGACGCGATCATCGTGTCCTCGCCGCATCCCTTCCCGATCTATCCGGCCCGGCGACTGGCACGGCTGTTCGGCGCGACGCTGGTGTTCGAGGTGCGCGATCTCTGGCCGCTGTCGATCACGGACATCAACGGGTCGCCGGCCTGGCACCCCTTCGTGCTGTTCACCGGCGTCACCGAACGCTTCGCCTATCGCCATGCCGATCTCGCAGCCTCGCTGCTGGGCGCCGCGGAGCCGCACATGCTGCAATGCGGACTGCGGCCCGGCCGGTTCGTGCATGTGCCGAACGGCGTCGACCCGGACGCCGCCTCGCCCGAGCCGCCGACGACGGAGACGGCCCTCGCGGCGGACGCCACAATCGCCGCCTGGAAGGCGGAGGGACGGCTCGTCTTCATCCACCCCGGCTCGCAGGGTGCGCCGAACGCGCTCGACCGTCTGCTGGATGCGGCGGCGGTGCTGAAGACGCGCGGAAGCGAAGGCCGGACCGGGCTGATCCTGCTCGGGCACGGCGCGCAGACCGAGGCGCTGAAAGCCAGGGCGCGCGACCTCGGCCTCTCGTCGGTGGCGTTCTTCGGATCGGTGCCGAAGGCCGAGGCGCTGTGGCTGACGGCACGGGCGGACGTCGGCTACGCCGGTGCGCGCAACCATCCCGGCGTCTACCGCTACGGAATCAGCTTCAACAAGATCATGGACTTCATGGCCGCCGGGCTGCCGGTGCTGCTTCCGTTGTCGGCAGGCGGCGACCCGGTGTCGGCCGCCGGTTGCGGGATCGTGACGGGCGACGACAGTCCCGAACGCATCGCCGCCGCGATCGAAACATTCGCCGGCATGAGCGACGACGATCGCCGGGCGATGGGCATGCGCGGGCGCGACCATGCGCGGCAGGCCTTCGACTACCGCAGGATCGCGCAGGACTACGCCGACGCCATCGCAGCGGCGCGTGGGTAGACTCAGCCGTTCTGGCCGATCAGGGCGAAGAGGAGGTCCCGCGCCTTCGCGCCGTCGGCGCGCTTCACCGCGGCGTCGAGTTCGTCGATCGCGGACCGCAACGTTTTGGCGTCGCGCAGGTTCTGTCGTGCGCACATGATCTTCGGGTGCTTGGTCTTCTCGACATTGGCAATGTCGTAGAAGAGTTCTTCGAAGAGCTTCTCGCCCGGCCGCGGCCCCAGCACCACGATCTCTATATCTCCGCCCGGATTCTCCGCGTTGCGCAGCGTGCGGCCTGCAAGGCGGATCATGTTCTCCGCGAGGTCGCGGATGCGCACCGGATTGCCCATGTCGAGCAGGAAGACTTCGCCGTTGGTCGACAAGCTGGCGGCCTGGATGATCAGTTCGGCCGCCTCGCTCGCCGCCATGAAGTAGCGCGTCATGTCCTCGTGGGTCAGCGTGACCGGGCCGCCGGTTTCGATCTGTTCCTTGAACAGCGGCACGGCCGAGCCCTGCGAGCCGATCACATTGCCGAAGCGGACCGCGCAGAACTGCTGCTGCGCGCCGGACGTGGCCGTCTGGCCGCCCATCCCACGCACGATGAACTCGGCCCAGCGCTTTGTTGCGCCCATGACGTTCGTCGGCCTCACCGCCTTGTCGGTGGAGATCAGGACGAAGCGCTCGACGCCGGCACGGCGCGCGGCGTCCGCGATGGTCCAGGTGCCGAACACGTTGTTGACGATCCCGGCCAGCGGGTTGGTCTCGACCAGCGGCACATGCTTGTAGGCGGCGGCGTGGAAGACAGTGTCGACCGCGTAAGCGCCGAACAGGCGGTCGACCAGCGCCCGGTCGGTGACCGATCCGAGCATGGGGACCACCTCGGTCTTGCCACGCCGCGCCAGCTTGCGGTCGATCTCGTAGAGCGCGAACTCGTCCATCTCGAGCAGCACCAGCCGCGCCGGGGACAGCAGCATGATCTGGCGGACGAGTTCGGAGCCGATCGACCCGCCGGCACCCGTGACCAGCACCGACTTGTCCTTCACCGACGCATGCAGAAGCTCGGGATCGGGCTCGACCATCGGCCGGCCAAGGATGTCCTCGATGCCGATCTCACGGATCGAATCGACGAGATTGTCGCCGAAGGTGCGGGCGACGGCCGGCAGGAAGCGCGTGCGGACATGGGACTTCGCGAGCTCGCCGAAGATCCGTGACTTCTCGCCGTCCTCGATCGCGTCGCCGCAGACGATGACCTCGGAGATGCGGAACGTCGATACCAGCTCCGGCAGCTTCCGCGCGGCGTAGACCTTGAGACCGGCGACTTCGGCATCCTCGAGCGCGGGGTCGGCGTCGAGGAATCCCACCGGATAGCTGTTGACGTCGGCCTTCAGCGCCGCCGCCAGCTGCCGGCCCATGGCGCCGGCGCCGTAGATGAGGATGCGGACCCTGCCGGCACGCGTGTCGGCCGCGGTTCCGAGAAAACGGCGCGCAGCCATACGGCTGGCACTGATGAACAGCGTACCGATGATGCCGTAGATGACCGGGACCGAGCGCGGCACCTGTGCCACGCCGCGGAACTCGGTCATGAATACGAAGGCGAGCCAGAGCAGGGCCGAAACCGCCATCGCCTGCGCGATCGCCCAGATGGTCTTCTCGGTGGCGAAGCGGACCACCACGCGATAGACGCCGAACCGCTCCAGCACCGGCAGAGCGATCGCCGGGGCGACCAGCATCAGCCACATCTGGGTCTCGCTGGGTTCGTACCAGCGGCTGTAGCGCAGCACATAGGCCAGCCAGATCGCCAGCAGCAGCAGGCCGAAATCGACCAGGGCGACCATGACACGCTTGACCCAGCGCGGCAGGGATATCAGTCGTGCTACCAGCGCGGCGCGCATTTTGACGTCTTGGAACCTTTCGACACGCTCACGCGGCGTCGGCAGCGCGCTTATGGCCCAACTTCGCGGCCGAATCAATTTGCCCGACAAAGGGTTGGCCGAATCCCGGCCGGCGGGAAATCCGGCGCGAAAACGCCGCCGTCAGCGCCGCCCGCCCAGGAACGAGCCGATCGCTGCGGCGATCTTCGCCGCCGCGTGGCCGTCGCCATAGTCCGCGATCGGCCGGCGCGGTTCACGGTAGGCGGGCACCTGCCAGAGGCGATTCCAGCCGTGGTCGACCGTCTCCACCCATTCGGTCTCGGAGCGCAGCGTGACGCAGCGGACGCCGTGGAAATAGGCTTCCTTCTGCACACCGCCGGAATCGGTCAGCACCAGTTCCGAGCCGGCGAGCAGTCGGGCCATGTCGACGAAGCCCAGCGGCTCGACGAGCGTGAAGCCGCCGGTCGGCACGCGGCTCGATTCCAGCACTTTCGCGGTGCGCGGATGGACCGGGAAGACGATGGCGCGGCCGGCGGCCTGCCCGCGCACATAATCCATCAGCGCGGCCAGCAGCGCCGGGTCGTCGGTGTTCTCGGCGCGGTGGATCGTCGCGACGACATAGGGCCTGCCCGCCAGCGCAAGCCTGTCGACGACGGTGGAGGTGCGCTCAGCCACGTCGCGGACCAGCAGGGCGGCGTCGTACATGACGTCGCCTACCATGCTCGCCTTATCCGCCAGACCTTCGCGTGCAAGGTTCTCGATGGCGGCAGCGGTCGGGCAGAACAGCAGTTCGCCGACATGGTCGGTCAGGACGCGGTTGATCTCCTCCGGCATGCGGCGGTTGAACGAGCGCAGCCCGGCCTCGATGTGGGCGACCGGGATGTGCAGCTTGGCCGCGGCCAGCGCGCCGGCCAGCGTGGAATTGGTGTCGCCATAGACGACGACCATGTCCGGCTTCTCGTCCAGATAGATGCGTTCGATGGCCGACAGCATCCGGCCGGTCATGTCGCCGTGCGAGCCGCCATGGATGCCCAGATGGAAGGCGGGCTCGGGGATGCCGAGCTCCTCGAAGAACACCGCCGACATGTTGGCGTCGTGGTGCTGGCCGGTGTGCAGGAGCAGCTCACGGCAGGACGGAGCGTCGAGGAAGGCGCGGCTGACCGCGGCCGCCTTGACGAACTGCGGGCGGGCCCCGACGACGCTGATGATCTTGTGCTGCATGGTGGAAGGCTTGGTGCTCATGCCAGAACGCGTCATCCGGGCCGGCTCGGAGACCGCCCTTCCAAGGGGCTTTCTCATGCATTAATGGGCAGCCGAGGTCAAATCCGCCGTCCCGAAAGGCCCGTACCAGGTGAAGAGGATCGTCCACTGCACCAGCGTGCATCGCTGGGACGACGTGCGAATCCATCACAAGATGGCGCGCGCGCTCGCCGCGGCCGGGTACGACGCGCATGTGGTCGCGATCGACCGCGAGGCAGACGCGCCGCGCGCGTTCGCCAGCGGCGGCGCGACCATCCACCTGCTGCCCGGCCGGAGCATCGCGGGGCGGCTGCAGCGCGTCGCCAGGGGCGGGCTGGCGGTGGCGCGCAAGGCCGCAACGCTCGATGCCGACGTGCTGCATGTCCACGATCCCGAGCTGCTGCCGTTCATGCTGGCGATGCGGCGCGGCAAGGCGAAGCTGGTGTTCGACGCGCATGAGGACCTGCGCGGGCAGATCGCGTCGAAGGGGTGGATCCCGGGGCCGTTCAAGGCGGCATTCCGCGGCGTGGCGCGGACGCTCGAATGGGCGGCGCGGGGCGGCGACGGCATCGTGACCGCGACGCCGCACATCGCCGCGAAATACGGCGCCGACAGCGTCGTCGTCCAGAACTTCCCGCTGATGGAGGAGTTCGCCGGCGCCGTGGTGCCGGCCGGCGCGCGGTCAGACCGCGCCGTCTACACCGGCATCATCACGCGCGGACGCGGGATCGTGCAGCTCGTCGCGGCGGTCGGGCTGGTGGACGAGCTGGAGGGGCTGGAGCTGGCCGGCACGTTCGAGTCCGATGCGCTGCGACGCGAGGTCGAAGCGCTGCCCGGCTGGCGGAAGGTGGCCTACCACGGCCAGGTGGCGCGGCCGGTGCTGGCGGAGCTGTTCGGCCGCGCATCGGTCGGCGTGGTGACCTTCCTGCCCGAGCCGAATCACGTGAACGCGCAGCCGACCAAGCTGTTCGAATATATGAGCGCCGGCCTGCCGGTGGTGGTGTCCGACTTTCCGCGCTGGCGGGCGCTTGCCGACGGCGCCGGCGTCGCGGAGTTCGTCGACCCAGCCGATCCGCAGTCTGTCGCCGGCGGGTTGAGGACGGCGCTGGCGCGCCCGCCGGAGGAGCGCGCGCGGCTCGCCGGCATCGCGCGGCGGCTGGTCGAGGAGCGCTACAGCTTCGAGGCGGAGTTCCCGAAGCTTGCCGCGCTCTACGAGCGGCTCACCGCGTAGTCAGATCGAGAAGTCCTGGTCGTAGAAGCGGATCTTCTCGCGGATGTCGTCGACGATGCGTTCGATCGGCAGTTCGGCCGTGTCGTAGGTGAGTTCAGGGTCCAGCGGCTCCTCGTAGCGCGAGCCGATGCCGGTGAAGTTCGGCAATTCGCCGCGCCGCGCCTTCTTGTAGAGCCCCTTCGGATCGCGGCTCTCGGCCACCTCGAGCGGCGTGCTGACATAGACCTCGATGAACTCGCCCGGCTCGAACAGCTCGCGCGCCATCTGCCGCTCGGCGCGGAAGGGCGAGATGAAGGCGGTCATGACGATCAGGCCGGCGTCTGCCATCAGCTTGGCGACCTCGGCGATGCGGCGGATGTTCTCGACGCGGTCGGCGTCGCTGAAGCCCAGGTCCTTGTTGAGGCCGAGGCGGACATTGTCGCCGTCGAGGATGTAGGTGCGATAGCCCTCGTTGTGGAGCTTCAGCTCCAGCGCGTTGGCGATGGTCGATTTGCCCGAGCCGGACAGGCCGGTGAACCAGAGAACCTTGCCGCGATGGCCGTTCAGCGACGCACGGGAGAGCCTGTTCACCGAGACGGCCTGGCGGTGCACGTTGCTGGCGCGGCGGAGCGCAAAGTCGATCATGCCGGCGGCCACGGTCTGGTTCGTCTGCTTGTCGATCAGCACGAACGAGCCCATCGGGCGCGACTGCGCGAACGGCTCGAAGGCGATCGGCCGGTCGAGCGCCAGCTTGGCGACGGCGATGTCGTTCAGGTCGAGCGCGCGCGCCGGCGACTGCTCGAAGGTGTTGACGTTGTAGCGGTGCTTGACCTCGGAGAGCGTCGCGTTGACGGTGGCGGCGCCTGATTTCAGCCAGTAGGTGCGGCCGGCATAACCCTGCTCGCGATCCATCCAGACGATCTTCGCCTCAAACTGGTCGGTCGTCTCGCAGGGCGACCTGGACGCCACCAGAACGTCACCGCGCGACACGTCGACCTCCCGGTCGAGCGTGAGCGTCACCGCCTGGTCGGCGACGGCGACGGGAAGCGTGCGCTCGCCGAGCAGGATCGACTTCACCGTGGCCAGTTCGCCCGACGGCAGCACGCGCACCTCCTCGCCGACGGCCACCTGGCCCTGGGCGACTGAGCCGGAAAAGCCGCGGAAATCGAGGTTCGGCCGGTTGACCCACTGGACCGGAAAGCGGAACGGCGCGGCGGCCGACGCGCGGCGCACATCGACCGAGCCGAGGTAGCCAAGCAACGTCGGGCCGGAATACCACTTCATGCGCGCCGAGCGCTGGATGACGTTGTCGCCCTTCAGCGCCGACAGCGGAATCGGCGTGACCGTGGCGAAGGACAGGCCCTTCGCCATCGCCGCGTAGGCGTCGACGATGCCATCGAAGACGGACTGGTTGTAGCCGACGAGGTCCATCTTGTTCACGGCGAGCACCACATGGCGGATGCCCAGCAGCGAGGCGATGAAGGAATGGCGGCGCGTCTGCGTCAGCACGCCCTGCCGCGCGTCGATGAGGATCACGGCGACGTCGGCGGTCGAGGCACCGGTGACCATGTTGCGGGTGTACTGCTCGTGGCCCGGCGTGTCGGCGACGATGAACTTGCGCTTGTCGGTGGCGAAGAAGCGGTAGGCGACGTCAATGGTGATGCCCTGCTCGCGCTCGGCCGCGAGCCCGTCAACCAGCAGCGCGAAATCGATCTCATCGCCCTGCGTGCCCTGCTTCTTCGAGCTCCGCTTCAGCTCGGCCAGCTGGTCGTCGAAAATCTGCTGGGCTTCATAGAGCATGCGGCCGATCAGCGTGGACTTGCCGTCGTCCACCGAGCCGCAGGTGATGAAGCGCAGCGTGTCGAGCCCCGCCTGCTCGTCCAGATAGGCTTCGATGCGGGCTTCCGCGGTGGCGTCCATCAGAAATAGCCCTCCTGCTTCTTCTTCTCCATCGAACCGGAGGAATCCGTGTCGATGGCGCGGCCCTGGCGCTCGCTGGAGCGGGCCTGCAGCAGTTCGAGGATGACGGAAGCGAGGTCGTCGGCGTCGGATTCGAAGCCGCCGGTCAGCGGATAGCAGCCGAGCGTGCGGAAGCGGACCTTGCGGAACTCGACCTCCTCGCCCTCCAGCGGCTTCAGGCGATCGTCGTCCAGCATCAGCACCAGGCCGTCGCGGATCACCACGGGACGCACGGCCGCGAAATAGAGCGGCACGATCGGGATGCGCTCGCGGTAGATGTATTGCCAGACGTCGAGCTCGGTCCAGTTGGAGATCGGGAAGACCCGGATCGACTCCCCCGCGCGCTTGCGGCCGTTGTAGAGGTTCCACAGCTCGGGCCGCTGGTTCTTGGGATCCCAGCGCTGCTGGGCGCTGCGGAAGGAGAAGACGCGCTCCTTCGCCCGGCTCTTCTCCTCGTCGCGGCGCGCGCCACCGAAGGCGACGTCGAATCTGTGCTCGGCCAGCGCCTGCTTCAGCCCCTCGGTCTTCATGATGTCGGTGTGGAGCGAGCTGCCGTGCTCCAGCGGGTTGATGTTGCGGGCAACGCCGTCCGGATTGACATGGACGATCAGCTCCATGCCGGCGTCCTTCGCCATGCGGTCGCGGAACTGGTACATCTCCTGGAACTTCCACCGCGTGTCGACGTGCAGCAGCGGGAACGGCGGCCGGCTGGGAGAGAACGCCTTGCGCGCCAGGTGCAGCATCACGGCGCTGTCCTTGCCGACCGAATAGAGCATCACCGGGTTCTCGGCCTCGGCGGCGACCTCGCGCATGATGTGGATGGACTCGGCCTCCAGCCGGTCGAGATGCGTCAGCGCCGCCGACCGGCGTTCGCTCGTCGGCAGACGCCGCATCAGCGCCTCCATGTCGAAGACGGGATTGTAGGCGGCCAGCGCGGTGGACACGCCCTCGACGCTGTTCTGCGCATCCGACAGCGCGCGCAGGCGCGCCGTCAGCGGCCCGTGCGGCCAGAGCGTGACGGACTTGCCGGCGCCGTCCGCCAGCGCATGAAGAGCGGCGATGAGTTCGCCATCGCCGGGCGCGGCGCCGGAGAGGAACACCCAGCTGCGCCCCCCGCGCGCATCGTTGGCGGCGATCAGATGCCGGCCGTCGGGCGTCGCGTGGACCTGCACGAACAGATTGAGCAGGCGCTTGCGCCGGGCGATGTCGATGAGCGCCGCCGCGGGCACCGTCTTGACCGGGCGGCCGGCCTCGTCGCGCACGTCTTCCATCGCCAGCGGCGGCGGCAGCAGGCTGCCGGCGGCGCGCTCGGCGGTGCGCTTGGAGGTGCCCCCCTGGCCGCCCAGCGCGTCGAAAAAGCTGTCCGTGGCCCAGGACAAAGGCTGGCCGGCGTCGCCCACTCTGTTAACGAGCAGCGCCTCGGGAATGTCTGTCACGCTTGATCCTTGTCGCAGTTTGCAATACGGACGCCGTACTCGCTGTTCATCTACGCTCGGAATCACGAAAGCACAACATTGTCGGTCGATCCAAGCATTCTGCGACATACTCGTTTCGGGCAAACGCTTTCGTCCCTCGCGGCCGATGCGGGAAAAGCAATCCTCGAGGTGCGCGCCTCGGCCCGGCTGGACGTCGCGCGCAAAGCCGATCTCAGCCCCGTGACGGCGGCCGACCTGGCCGCCAACGCGATCATCGAGACAGGGCTGGCCTCGCTGCTGCCCGACGTGCCGATGGTGTCCGAGGAGACGTTCGATCCGGCTGCGTCGCGTCCGTCGTGCTTCTGGCTGATCGATCCGCTGGACGGGACCAAGGAGTTCATCTCCGGCGGCGACGATTTTACCGTGAACATCGCGCTGATCGATGACGGCGTTCCGATCTTTGGCGTGGTCGACGCGCCGGCCAAGGGCGTCGCCTATTCAGGCGGCGCCGGGATCGGCGCGTGGCGCCGCGCGGGAGGCGAGACCGTCGCGATCCGGGTGGCGCCGCCGCGCTCGCCGCTTCGCGTGGTGGCCAGCGCCAGCCATCTCGATCCGCAGACCCGAGCCTATATCGACGCGCTGGGCGACCACGTGCTCTGCCAGGCGGGCAGTTCGATCAAGATCTGCATGCTGGCGGAAGGCAACGCCGACCTCTACCCGCGGCTCGGGCCGACCTCGGAATGGGACACGGCCGCGGCGGACGCGGTGCTGCGCGGCGCCGGCGGCGGGCTGTTCCAGCTCGACGGCACGCCCGTGCGCTACGGCAAGCCCGACATCGCCAACCCGCATTTCGTGGCGCGGAACGCTGATCCTCGTGGGCCTGCCGATCAAACCGCTGAGCACACCGCGACGTAGGAGTAACCCTGAGTTTCGCCTCCGGCGATCGAGGACGGCGCATAGCGCTTCTGCTTGACAAGTTTGAAGCCTACCCGATCAAGAATCGCGTCAATCTCGTCTGCACTGCCCCACCGGCGGATGTGATCGGGGGCGGCGAAGTTGACCGGTGCGTTCAAGAAGAGCAGGCCACCATCGCGAAGCGAGGCCCTGGCATTTCGCAACGCCGACACCGGATCCGAGACAATCTCGAGTACCTGGCTGATGACCATCCCGTCAGCGTCCCGAACAGGCGCATCGACACAGATATCTCCCACTTTCCCGAAGAAGCGGTCGGCATGGCCAAATCGGCGAAGACATGCCTGAGTCATCGCAATACTCTCGGCGCTAATGTCCAGCCCCGTGATACCTGTGCAGTTCGGCAGTTCGAGAGCCAGGGATGACCCCAGGCCGTGTCCAGGACCTACTTCCACGAGCGCGAAAGCTTCGTCGAACATCGTCAGGAATTCGGTCTTTAGAAAATAGTATGGTCCAGAATTCTGCCACCAGAATATAACGGATAGAAGCAGGCCGGTCATATAGCTGTTCATCCGATCTGAATGGTCGTAAAGTGAAGAAACGACGTCGTCAAACTTGTCGTTCACGTAGCGCTTCTTCTTGCGGTACTCCATTTCGGCTCGCAAATATTGCGCACAGACATCCCGATAACTATCGATGGCGGCCAGCGTCCGGCCCTCGGAAACAATCAGGATCCGGCGCGCCATGTCGTCCAGGAACCGGATCTCGGCGTTGCTGCGAGCGGCGAGGTTCCGTCCCACGAACGCCATGTGGGTTGGCCAGCGCTCGCGGATAAGTTCGACAAAGCGCGCAAGAGACGGGGCGGCGGTCAGGTCCACGCCCGTCAGCGATGGAGCAGCCATCTCATGACCGGCGTGCGCTGACATACGACCAAAGACCTGAAATGGAGAACTGATCAAAGTCGATTTCCGCAACGTCGAGCGGGACGCGCGACTCCTCCTCGATCGCAAGACAGAGGTCGATGAAGATGAAACTGTCGATCACGCCCGATCCGATGAGGTTGGTCTGCGACTCAAGCGCGGCAATCGATGCTTCCATCTCGGGCATCCGAGAACCCAGGTATGATTTCACAAATGCTTCGAACGCGCGTTCGCTATCCATGGTCCATTCACACTCTTTCATGCACATTACCGCCCCGCGGCGGCCGGCATTAAGTTGCTGCACTGCTCCTAGCAGACCCTATGCCCGGTTCTCCAGCTCGGAATCTCGCGAGCAACCCTGGTCGCCATCAGCCGTTCATCAGTTCCATCAGTTCAGGGTCCTCGGTCTGATCGCCCTGCTTGTTGCGCTGCAACTGCGCGCGCACATAGGTGATCTGCTGGTCCGTCAACACGCTGTCCGCGAGCCGTTCTACACCTTCTTTTGTGTCCAGATAGACGCCATCGGTCAGCGGCAGCTCAACAGCGCGCGTGAACTTGCTATAGAGAACGATGACCCGGTTCTCTCCCAGGAGTCCGAGGACCCCAAGTCTGTCGGGGACGTTGAGCGCATCCCAGTCCTCGCCACGCAGGACAAATAGCGTCTTTCGCAGATGTATCTGGGCCTTCAAGGCGAAGACCAGCTTCAAGGTTCGAGGCACGAGCTTGAGCGCCTTGAGGCTCATCGGCTCGGCCTTCATTGCCTCCAGGAGCGCAGCAAAGTCTTTCTGGCGTGAGCTGAAAGCAGGAAATGTCTCGACAAAACTCTCGACACTCGTCGGCAGATCCCAAAGGCCACCTGTCAAGTCGTGGGTCCAGTCCCAGCGGTAAGGAGACAACTGAGAGTTCACGAAAGCGACCTGATCGGCCTTCGCTTCGGGATCGAAGCGGCGCGCAAGACGGTCGACATCGCCTCGCGAAACGTCGCGGCTGGAGTATATGACCAGCCGGCGCCACTTGGCGGTCTCGAATCCATCCGGGGAGGATGACGGATCAACCCTCTCAACGCCGCCCTTTTCCAGCAGCTCGAAGGCCGAACGCAGCGCCATATAACGCCCGAAGAGCGGCATCATCGCATGGATACCCGTGACGCGCGAAACGATCCCGTTGAAACTCGTCACCAGATATCGGAGCACCAGCATCAATGTTGCCAACCCGGCAAACGACGTGCCCGATTGAGCGACCTGCTCCCCCACATAGAAAACAAAGCCAGCCGTTGCCAACGCAACGCCACCCGCCGCGACAAGCGACGATCGCTCTGCCAGACTTTGGCGCAGCGCCAGAAGCCGGAGATACTCCACCGTCGCGTTCTGAGACATCCACAATTCGACGTCGTCGCCCTTACCCCATTCGTGGATGGGATTGCGCATAATGGAGGTGACCAGCGCGGCCTGGTCCAGCGAATGGTCGCGCCCGCTGTCTCGCAGCCGGGACTGCAGGTCGTGACCATAGTCGAAAAGACGGTAATAGAGCGGGGCCAAGCCGAAGAGGCCGACGGCCGCAATCATACCAAGCGCCGGGGATAGGTAGAAGATCGCACCCAGCGAGAACGCGAAAGTCAGCGCCGGGAGGACTGTCGCCAGCAGGGAAGAGTAGGCGGCAGCGGCATAGCGCACGTCCCCGATAAAGATCGACTTCAGGGCGCCCTCGCCGGGATTGAGCCTTTCCCAGCGCTCGTACCGGGGGATTCTCGCAAGAATGTCCGAAGCGACCCGAACCTGGTCCTTGACGTATCTCATCGAAACCGTCGTGACGACATAGCGGACAAAATAGTCGACGACGGAACTGAAGAGGACCATGACCCCGGCGACCAGCGAAGCTACGATCAGCTCAGAGAACGCCCCAGTCGGATGGTACTTGTATCCATAGAGCGCGATCGGCGCGCCCCGCTCCAGACTGGAGATGTAGACAAAGATGAGCCCGGCGGCGATGCCCTTGGCCACAACGCTGACGATGGAGATCGCGATGACGATCAGGCCGGCCAACCACCTTCGCTTCACCATGTCCTCGATCAAAGGCACCAGTTGTCGCCGGGATGCGAGCCGCCTATGCATCAACACGGCCTCGTAGTGCCCAAGGCGTTCGTCAGCAGTGTATTTGCGGCGGCGGAACAATCGAAGCATGCGAAATACGTGTAGCCTCCTACCCGCGTCTAGCAAATCAGGCCGGGAAACACAAAATCAGCGTGTCGTGCCGGAAAGCTTGGCGATGATCGCCTTGCGGTCGAACTTGCTGTTTATGTTGACCGGCAAGTCATCCCAGACCTCGATACGCCTTGGCATGAGATAGCCTGCTAGAAGGCGCGCCAGCCCAGAGCGAATGACGTCCGCCTCCAGTGCGGTTCCGGCCACTACCGCTATGAGCTGCTCGACGGGGCCGCCGTCGGCCGGCCACGGGACAACTACGGCTTCGTCAGTCGCGGCAGCTTTGCGCAAGGCATTCTCGACCTCGGCGAGTTCGATGCGGTACCCGTTCATCTTGATCTGGAAGTCGAGACGGCCGAGGAAATGAAGGACGCCGTGCTCATCACGCTCCACCAGGTCCCCGGTCCGATACCACAACACGTCGTCTATCCGACGGTAGCGCTGTGCGGTAATCTCCGGCGCGTTGTAGTAGCCGCCGGTCACCTGGCTTCCAGCAAGCACGAGTTCGCCCGTTGCCGGCGCATTCGTCTTGACCAGCAGCCCGCTATCGGCGTCGAGGATTTCAGCTCTCTGGCCGTCGAATGGGTTGCCGATTGGCGTGAGCCCATGCCTTATGTCGGCATCCTTCTCGTCGCCCCCCCATCTGTAGTGTGTTATCGCAATCGTCGCTTCGGTTGGACCGTAAAGATTGTCGACGACGCTACGGGGCGCCGCGCTCTTCCACGCGTCCGACAGCCCAGCGGGAAGTGCTTCGCCACAGAACAGGCTGACCCGCAGCGTCGATAGGCTCTCAGGCATCAAGGCTCTCTGCCTCTGCATCAGCAACGCAACGGAGGGCACGGAAAACCAGCAGGTGATCTGGTGCTTCACGAGCAAGCGCTGAGGGGCGAGGAGTGCACCACCGACCAACGGCACGATCGCACCCCCGGTCGTCCACGCGCACATCATGTCGTGAACGCTGAGGTCGAACGAGAGTTCAAATGTCTGTGAATGTACGTCCCCGGGACCGTAGCCGTATCGTGGACATATGTAGTCGAGATAGGCCAGAACGTTCTCGTGCCTGACCAGCACACCTTTCGGCTGCCCGGTGCTGCCGGACGTGAAGAAGAGATAGGCGCCACCATCAGCCTGCTCGACCGTGCGGGGACCGGTCAGTGGCTGGTCGAATGAAGCTGCGCTTTCCAGCCTCGCACCGACGTCCGGCTCCGCCGTTTCGGGCATCGTCTCGCAAATAGCGCGAACCTCACGCCGTGCCATACCAGCAATGCTGCCGGCACGCTGCACCATGCCCGCGCCAACGCATATGGTGTCCAGTTCCGACAGGTTCACGATCGCGGCCAACTTGTCGTCGGGCATACGAGCATTGAGCGGGACGTAAGTTTTCCCTGCGGCCAGAGCTGCCAAGATGGACAGGTAGGCGAATTCCCCCCTCTCGGCGAATATCCCCACGAACGGCGACGATCCTCCGGCGAGACCCGCCGCGAGCTTCATGATCCGGTTCCACGTCGCTGCGTAAGTTGAGGCCTGCTCACGGCCTATCAGGAATCGTTCGTCCGGGTATCGTTCGGCAGTGTCAAAGAGTCTCTCGCCCAGCGACCGCAATCCACCACCGACAGGAACCAACGTTACGCCCTCGACCTCACCGAAGGTCCGTCCCACAACGGACATGGCATGCGAGCCGAGCCCAAGGGCCCGGGCCATGCCGCGCGACCTTATATGGGGTGCACGCCGGTTGCGCAACGGACCAGCACAAGGCTCATGCGCCCCTCTGTTATCAACCGTTCCCGCGGGCGAAAAATTCCCCGTGTGCAGGGAGAGCAGGGCTGCTATGCAACGCTGCCAGTTGTGCCTAGCACAGGCGGAGTCAGTATGTCCGGACAAGCACCTTCAGCCATCGCCATCGTACCCGCCAGGGGTGGCTCCAAAGGGCTACCGGGCAAAAACCTTCGCGAACTGAACGGACACCCGCTCATCGCGTGGAGCATTGCCGCGGGACGAGCAAGCGGCTTGTTCGACGCTGTCATCGTATCGACGGACTCCGCGGACATCGCGGCCGTTTCCAAGGCCTATGGAGCGATCACCTGCAAGAGACCGGAAGCACTTTCCGGCGACACGGCCCTGGTCAAAGACGCGGTGTCCCACTGCCTCCATGCCGTGAAACACCGATATGGCCGGCCCGACCTCACGGTTCTGCTACAACCGACATCGCCCTTGCGCTCGCCGGAGGACATCACGGCCTGCGTGTCTGCTCTCGTGGAGTCGAACGCCGATTCCGCCGCGACGTTCAAGCCCGCTGACGAGCCGATCGAGCGCGCCTATCGCATCGTGGAGGGCGTGCCGTCTCCCGCTGTTGAAAGCCAAGGTCATTGGCTGCCTCGGCAACAACTCCCAAACTACTACTATCTGAACGGCGCAGTCTACGTTGTGACAACCGGACCCTTTCTCGCATCATCCCTCGCGTCTTTCCTGTTCGGGAAGACCACGAGCGTTGTCATGCCCGCTCAGCGATCAGTCGACATCGATACCCTTTTCGACTTCAAACTCGCTGAAATGTTGATGACCGAGACAGACCACATCGATCCAGGCGCCTATGCAATCGTGGGGAGCCAGGCCGACCCATTTGACTACCAATAACCCACGATCGTAGCGGTCGGGGAACGGCGTTCCAAGGAGATCGAATGCGAGACACGGTCAAGGTTGCGTTCGTCGGCGCGGGAGCGATGACCGAGCAACACTGCCGCGTGATGGGGCAGATGCCGATGGTCGAACTGGCCGGCATAGCCTCGCGGACCCGCGCCAAGGCTGAACAAACGGCGGCCAGGCATGGAATTGCGGTGGTGGCAGACAATGTCGTGGACCTTTTTGCCCGGACCAATGCCGACCTCGTGATGGTGTCCGTCAAGGAACTCGTGCTTCACGAAATCCTTCGCGACGCCGTCCGTTTCCCCTGGGTCGTTTTTATGGAAAAGCCGATGGGCCACCGGATGGACATCGCGATGTCTATTCGCGACATGTTCGCCGCGGCCGGGAAGCGCGGCTATGTGGGCCTGAACCGCCGGTACTTCGACTCGACGCTTAGGGCGCAGCGCATTCTTGCCGAAGTCGCCGGACCCCGCCACATTCTGGTTCAGGATCAGCAGAGCATAGCTGCTGCGCGGCAGATAGGACACCCGGACGATGTCGCGGAGCACTTCATGTATGCGAACTCGATCCACACGATCGATTACATTCGCAACTTCGGTCGCGGTAAGGTCAGCGCCGTGGTTCGAGATGGTGAATGGCAGGGAGCAGACACCTTCATGCAGGCTGCCAGCATCAGGTTTAGTTCTGGGGATACTGCCCGCTACGAAGCAGTGTGGCAGGGGCCTGGCCCGTGGGGGTGCAGCATCAACACCAAGGAGGTGAGGCTGGAACTGCGTCCGCTGGAAAGACTTACCGTCCAGAGGGTCGGCGAGCGTACTGTGACAGCGGTCGACATCGATCCGATCGACACTGATTTCAAGGCGGGCTTCCATCGCCAAGCGAAAGCAGTTCTGGACGCTGTGCGCGGTGAACCTTCCGACTTACCTGATGTGGAGGAGGCACTGCGCACAATGCAACTCGTGCATTCGATCTACGGCAAATGATCCCAGCGGACATGCATAAGCCTACCGAGAGATGCTCACCATGACCGGCACGGAGCAGTTATCAAGCTATTCGATCCGAGACACTGCGACCTTCTATGAGGCCATGGTCAAGATCAACGAGAACGCCAGTCACGCCGTTTTCGTCCTCGATGACAGCAACAAGCTTCTTGGGTCGGTGACCGATGGCGACATTCGTCGCGCACTGATCGCCGGCGAGCCGGACTTGAATCGTCTCGTCCTCAGCGCCATGCAGCCGAGGGTGCGGTTCATGAGCCACTCCGCCACCGACCAAGAGCAGCGAGCATTCATGCGAAAGTTCGGCATCGAACAGTTGCCTCTCGTCGATGCCGACAGACGGCTGATCAGAGTGGTTCTGGCGTCGACCCTCTTCGCCGCGCGCCGACGCAATACCCCGGTGATGCTTATGGCCGGCGGGCTCGGAACCCGACTTGGCGACCTGACGAGGGACCGGCCCAAGCCGCTTGTGTTGCTGGATGACAAGCCGATCATGGAGCACATCCTTCTCAAGTTCTTCCATGAAGGATTTCGGCGCTTTTTCGTGTCGATCAATCACCTTGGCGATATGGTGCGCGACCATTTCGGCGATGGTACGAGGTTCGGAGTGAGTATAACCTATATCAAAGAAGAGAAGCGGCTGGGCACCGCCGGCGCGCTCTCACTGATCGATTTTGAGGACTTCGACAGCCTCTTCGTGTCCAACTGCGATGTCATTTCGCAGATGGAGTACAGCGACATGTTGGACTTCCACGAAACCCAAGCCAACGACATGACGATGGGCGTCGTCGCAGAGAAATTCTCCATTCCGTTCGGCGTTGTGGAGACCGTGTCGTCCAAAGTGGTAGGCTTCCGTGAGAAGCCCGAGTACGAAGTCTCCGTCAACGCCGGTGTCTACGTCCTCAAGCGCGAACTCATCCATGCCGTTCCGCATGACACTCAGTTTGACATGCCACAGTTGTTGGACATCGCGCTCGCCAGGGGCAACAGGTGCGCGGCCTATTCGATCAACGACCAGTGGATCGACGTCGGTCGTCCAGATGATTTGGAGCGCGCTCGCAAGCACCTTTCCGGCACGGGCCCGGATTCCGGAATCCGGACTGCGACGGTCATGGCTAAGAGCACCGAGGCGCGTTCGGGCTAGCCGGGTCGGGCTCGATCGAATCTCACGACAGCAAGTTCCGCAGCATCGGCCACCGCGATCCCAGGGAGGCGAGCCGCTGCGCTATCATCAAGCAATTGTCGGACGAGTTGACAACGCTCACGACGGGGCCACGCGGCCATTCAGCCAGGAGGCCAATCCCTCCTCAGGGCTTGGCGCCCAGCTCAAGTTTTCCAGGCCGAAATAGCCGTCAAAAAGGAAGCGAGCCTTCTCCCCAAAAACCAATGTCGGTTTCGGCCAAATGGCGGCCTCGAGACAAGCTGCCGAGTGGCCACCCAGAAAGCCATCGGCGAGCTGGATCAGCGTCGGAAACCATATCCTGCTGACGGCCAGTTGATCGGCTTCGGCTACTCCCGCGGCATCGAGGCGGGCCACGTCGTCAGGATGTTTGCGGACTACGACATCCACCCCAGGAGGAAGGATCGCCTTGATCCGCGAAAACGTCTCTGTAGGTTCGCCGCGAGCCAACATGTAGACCATGAGGCGGCGGCCAGGCTTCCTGAGAGAGGAAACCGACTCTCGACCATGCGCCAGCTCGGCTGCCAGCACGGGATGCTTCTCGATCCAGGAACCCCAGTTGGAGCCGACAACGGAAACGGGTCGATCGAATGGAACGTTCTCCGCGATCGACTGGGCGTCAGTCCGCGACCAAACGAGGAACTCGCCGGGGAAAACGCGACTCGCAGAGGGCAGAGCGCCCGGCCAAGAATAGGCGTAGTGGTTTGGTCCGCCGAGGCCATGCTGCACATCCGACGAGATGATGCCGCTATCGGCGGCTGCGAGGCCTGCACCGATGCCGATCACAGTATAGTAGCATTGATGATAGATCGCGCCCAAGCGCTGTTCAGCGATCATCCGGGCAAACTGATCGCGCCAAAAACGCACAAGCGCTAGTTCGACATAGTAAGAGGCTCTCACGCCGACATCCAGATCGACTCTGGCTCGAACTGCACCCGTAAGAATTTCGTCGACGAGCTGCCTAAGCCGCCGGTCACGCGACCAAATAGTGGAGGCCAGGAGCGCCCGCGTGACCATCAGACGTCCCGCCGTCTGACGGAGCCCATGCGTGTGGAGTCCGTCCAGATCCGCCGGGGAGAAAGCGTCTGGCCAGAGTATCCGGAGACTGCGGCGCGCTCCATCCAATCCCAGGTGCATCGCGAGCTTTTCGATGGTCGGGTGCCATGCCCTCACCTGTGCTCCCGGGCGCGTCCGCTGCGCAAAGTGGCGGGTGGCGACGAGCAGAGCGCTGGGGCTTTCGCCACCGGATCTATCTCGGCGCGCGACCATGCCTCTCATGAGAGATGGGAGCGCGGACATCCGCTTGCCCGTGACCAGGCTGCCGGCGGGTTGGAAAAGCGCGGCGCGATTGATGCTCAGCCGGCGCATCACTGCCATGCGCACCAGCGGCCATACGGGCAGTCCATGCCACTCCACATCGCTCAGATGGGCAGTGTTGGCGGCAAAGGCCTCATCCAATTCTGCCTGGTGGGGCAGCGTCGCTTGAGCTTCGAGGGACCGGACCATGCCCACGGCGTATCCCATTTTGCCGGGGCTCTGCATAGGCCGGGCGGTAACAACAAGCGCCATGCCGTCCGACGGCCCTGGCAACGGACCGGCGCCTTGCAGTCGCCTACCAGTTCTTCTAAGTTTCGCCGCCAGATTGACCGCGCGGCGGAGCCGCTGCAGAGAGCGCAATGAGCCTAGGCATCACCTTCCATCACTTCATCGGCGCAGGCCACCCTGCTATCCAGGGTGCGATTTCTGCCGATGAATTGGAGCGGTTCATCCGGCGTCAGGGCGTGCATAACTTCCTTGACGCCCAAGATTGGGTAGAAGCCTCGCAGCGCGGCACCCTCCGCACGGGGCAATACTGTCTGACATTCGACGACTCGCTTCTGAGCCAGATCGACGTGGCGCTGCCGGTGCTTGACGCCCTCCGCAAGAAGGCATTCTTTTTTGTCTATTCATCGATCCTCGATGGAGAGATGGAGATGTTCGAAGTTTATAGATACTTTCGCAATATGTTCTATGAATCGGTCGATGACTTCTACGGTGAGTTCTTTGCTGAGTTCGCAAACAGCGGCTTGGCAAGGCCGGCCGGCCCCCCTGGACGTGAGAAATGGTACAGCTATCTGAACCAGTACGCCTTCTATTCGGAGAATGATCGGAAGTTCCGCTACATCCGGGACTGCATCCTATCCAAGCACGAGTATGAGTCACTTATGATCGCGCTGATGCGCGGCAAAGGCGCAGACCCGCGATCCATCGCGGCGAAAGTTTGGATGACCAGCGCTGCCGTGAGATCACTGGCCGATGCCGACCATGTGGTCGGGCTTCACTCCCACACCCATCCGACCAACATGGGCATGCTGCCGTACGAGCGCCAGTACGCAGAGTATAGCGCAAACGAGCGTCACTTGACCAAGATCCTCGGGAAGCGGCCTACGACGATGGCGCATCCAAGCGGATCCTACAACGCCGAGACGCTCGCGATACTCAGGGGCATGGGGGTCACCCTCGGCTTTCGCTCGGACACCTCCTCTGGAGGTGGCTCGCAACTGGAACAGCCCCGGATCGACCACACGTTGTTCAGTGAGGCTGGACAACTTCGGTCGGTGTACGCGTCGGCCAGCTGATATCGTTCGTCCCATCGATGGCAGCCGAACTCAGGTATTGCGGCGAGGACGACCTCGCGCCCGTTCAGGACTTCTTCGCTCGATACTGGGGCGAAAATCACATTATCGCCCGCGATCTGGCTTTCGCGCGTTGGCAGATGTCTCCGGCGAGGACGGACGCTTTCGGAGACGCAGCGCTCGCGGCGCTCTCCTATTGGGACAAGGAACGGCTCGTCGGGTTCATCGGAGTAATGCCGATGAGCTTCAACTTCAGCGGCCGGGTCATCCCATCGGCCTGGATGTGCAACCTGCAGGCGGCGCCTGAATATCTGGAGCAGGGCATAGGCATGAAGCTTATGCTGGCAGTCCACAACCTGCCGTTCGACGCTGTGGGGGCAGTTGGGATCAACCCGCGCGTTGTTCCCATGTTTCGCGCAATGCGCTATAATTGTTCAGATCGAATTCCCCGCTACGTCCGAGTAGTCAATACTGGCGCGTTCGAAAGATTGACGGGTCGCAATCGTCCTCCCATTCGTCCGTCCGCGCCCCCTGCTCAGACTGGGATTTCCGTATCCCAGGCAATCACCGTACCGGTTGAATGGGACCCCTTCTGGCATCAGTTTGTATCACGCGGCTACTTTGGGACCCATCGTGACTCCGAATTCATGCGGTGGCGTTATCTCGATCACCCTTGGTTGCGCTATCGGTTCGCAATCGCTCGGACCCAAGATAGCGAAGTCGCGGGGGCGGTGGTCTGGCGAGTGGAGAGTGTCCGGGATTCCGATATCGCGGTGGTGCGCTTGATCGAACTGATCACCACGGACTTCGAGACCACGCGTGCACTTGCGTCGTTTGTGGAACAAGAAGCACGCGCCGCCGGCGCAGCTATGCTTGACCACTACGGAATGCATGCAAACAAGGCTGCCCTAGAGGCTTGTGGCTGGTTCGACGAATCCGACTTTCCAGACCTTGTGGTACCGTCGCTTTTCCAGCCTCTCGTGGCGCAGCGCAGATCGATGAACTTTGCAGTTCGAACACTGCCGCGGTCGGGCATAAGAGCGGACGAATACGCGCACGTCCTTAGCGTCATAAAGTCGGATGGCGACCAAGACCGACCGAATTGACTTTTGGCATCTGCTCCGCCAAATGGCTGAACGTTCGGTCACATGGCGTCAGAGCCTGCCGACGTTCATCTGCACACAACGAAGCCAGTAAACGCCCGACAGGACTGGAACTGCTATTGGATACGAACGCGCAGGACAACGCTAAGATCTGGGACAGGTTCTACGCGACGGGCCATCGTCTCTGGTACCCCTACGAGGTATGCGTCAGATTGGTTAGGTATCACCTGGCCCACGAGGGCTTCGCCGGCTTGATGCTTGATCACGGGTGCGGATCGGGGAACCACATGGAGTTCCTGACTCGAGTCGGTGTGCGCCTTCACGGAACCGAGGTTTCGTCCACCGCCCTTCAGACTGTCAGGTCGCGCTTCGAAGGAGCGATGCTTCCGACGCCGGGCCTCAGCCTGATCGACCCCGACCTCCCGCTCCAGGGCCAATTGCCCGAGTACGATCACGTCATTGCGTGGGGCAGCACTCACTACAACCGGCGACCAAAGGTTCTCGCAGACATAAAGTGTCTGATCGATGGCCTTCCCCAAGGCGGGGCATTCATCTTCCAGGTCCCGACGGTCCGCGACGTGGCAGCGCGACAGTCGGAGAAGCTTGAGGACGGTTCGTTCAGAATCATCGGAAGCATCTCGAGCCAAACAGGCGCAACCTGCACTTACCCGGAAGACCTAGACGAGTTCCGCAGCTGGTTTCCCGGCATTGATCTACGCGATACCGGATCGGTCGCGGTGACGCTATTCGGCACCCCGGTGGAGTACTATTTCGCCTACGGGGTCAAGAACTGACCCGACCCGCTGAAGAGATGGCGTCGCGGATAGCCTTGAATTCGGCGTCGCCAATATCTCCTTTATGCGCGACCAGAGAGTTGATCAACACGCGCATCCGCTCCGCATATGAGCCGGCCTGAACCCCGAAATAGGACGCATCACGGCGAGCATAGTCCTTCAGGACGGAAAAATAGGCCGGGTCATTGACTTTCTCGAGGAGCGCTTCCCATTCACGTTTGCTGGCTGCCGTTGGCATCGAGTCGAACCCGACGAAATAGGACGGCCTATCCTCGGGTCGGAACTTGGCGTCGAAGCACAGGTAGTTCAGCACGGGCAAACCTGCGGTCGCCGCCAGCCTTGGCGTAGAGGACGCGCCAAACGTAATGAACAGGTCACTGGCCGGCAGCAACTCGGCGACCTTACGCCATGCGATGTTGGCGCCCGCCTTCTCAAAGATGCGCCGAGGTTCTTCTGCGATGAGGAACCACGGATGGGGCGAAACGACCACGTGGAACCGCGTCAGCTTCGACAACGAGCGCAGCCAATACTCAAGGAGTTCGCCATAGGAGGCAAACTCAGGCAGGGCGTACTGGTCGGTCATGTCCGTGGAAGGGCTGAAGAGAGCGATTGGCTTGTTGTCAGTCCATCCAAACTGGGCCGCGAGTTCATCGCGCAGCCCTGGATTCCGCCCGGCCTGCATCATCTCGTCGTCTTCCGAGGCGCCGATCACGAATGTCCGGTTCATTCGGTAACTTGCGCCCATCTCGACAAAACGCTCTGCAAGGAACGGGCTGTTCAGACATGCGATATCGCTCTTGCCGGTGAACGACCGCCACGGATACTTCGGAGCGAGCTGATCCGATACCATGTTCATCGCACGTCCTAGCGGAATGCGCAGTATTAGCTTTCCGGACAGCCTACGCACCCAGCCAGGGAACAACAGTGCAAATGCCCTCTGCGAGGCATTGGTCAACGCTCCGTACTCGAGATTGCTGCTGAACCAACCGTCCATCTCATTGAACGAGGGGACTGAGAAAGGAAGATATACGGTCCTCTTTCCGATAGCCTTCATTGAGGCAACAAAGTACTGGCTATTGTACTCTATGACCTCGTTGTGGCAGATGAACACATCAATGCCCAGGCGATCGATGACGCGGTCAACCCGGTTGAGGAGTGTCGCATTCAGCCTGCGCCAGTAGAGATACTGCTCCTTTTCCTTCGTACGCCACGACCGCCCGCCGAAGAGCCTTACGAGGGCCAGACGCACCCTCACCGAGCGCGAGCCCTCCCGGCGCAACATCTCGGCTGTCGCGACACGCCTGTTCTCGTAAACCAGCGGCACGCCTAGCGCCTCGATCTCCTGTTCAAGATCGTTGTATCCTGAACGGTCGTCCTTCATCGCGCAGATAAGATGAATGCCGGCCTCCCTGGCCTGCTGGCGCATGGCCTGGATGCCCTGAAACGCCGTATGCGCGTAGATGAAGACTTCGGCGATGCCGTTGTCTTTCAAAACTTTCGCATTGCGCAGGATCGCCCCAAAATAGGCGATCGTGGGGAATGGGACGAGGATGCGTGGCAGGCGACGACCAGACGTGTCCGCACTGGAGCTATTCGAAGAGTCTTCTGCCAGGCCCATCGGCTCTATTGTTGCTTTCGGAATCTACCCGATCTCCCATGCGCTTCTGCAAGGTGTCTGACGAATCGGAGCCTCATCCTGTCAAGCTAGTGGCATACACTCCCATACGCGTCCAGAGGAACAGGGGCCGACGCCCAACGGGCGTGGGCGCACAAAGCGATTGATCTTCCTTTCCCGTACCGATACCCCACGCTCCAACGATGGAGAGTGGGCAGCGTGAATACCGCAGACAGGTTCGCAATCGTCACCGGCACAATGCGATCGGGAACCAGCCTTCTGGGGCACCTTCTACAAAAACGGGCAGACGGGCGTCGCGCACACTCCGACCTCGCTTTTGACAATGACGAAAGCCAGCTCGTCGCGAACGGCTTTGCGGCGTTTCGGAAAGAGGCAGACCCACCGGTCGGGTATGGCGACCCCTTCCGCCGCCTTGAGCTCACCCCGTCGATGATACACGCTTTCTACGGAGAGGCTGCCGCGCCCACCGAGGCAGACAGCTATGCGCGCTTCCGCCATGACCTGGAGGCGGACATCCTGCGCCTCGCACCAGCGGGTCCGCCCCCCCTCGTGTTCGGCATGAAGCGCACATCGATGAACTACGAACTGGACCTGATGCGTGCCCTCTATCCTGATCTCCGCCTGATTTTCACCGTTCGAGATCCCCGCGACGTGTTCCTATCGCACTCCAAGCGTGTCCAGTCGGACCAGGACAACGGCTACAGCCTGTTGATTATCTCCTACATCATAGCCAACTTCCGAATGCTTGAGCGCCTCGCCGCAGAGAACACGCCACACCTCGTCGTGCGCTATGAAGATCTGGTCGCCGACACCGAGACGGCGATGCGACAGGTGATCGATTTCATCGGCCTGGATGCTGCAGGCTATGATTTCGCCGAGGTCACGTCCAACGACATTCCCAGCAACAGCTCATTCAACGAGAAAGCAGGTGCCGACTTCCTCGCCGGCCAGGGCATCAATCTAGGGAGCGTCGGCCGCTACAGGGGCGCGGTAAATCCGAATGTCCTTTCAATGATTGAAACGCTTTGCGGGGATTGCCTAGCCAAGTACGGCTATGAGCCGGGAGCGGCAGCTGGCTGGAATGAAAGCTTCGACCTCTATCTCGAATCCCTGAAGCAAATGTGCATGACCACGAAAATCAGCTTCGAGCCGGTTGCCCAACGCGTTGCTGTCCTCAAAGGAGCATAGGGGCGGGGCCAGGGAAATCGGCCTAAGTGATAGGAAGTCCTCGACTCACGTCGTGGCCCGCGGCTGAGAATGGGCCCTCGAGCGCGTCAAAGAGGATCGAATGCGCCTTCGCGCTTTCCGTCAGGTCCGGCAACGTGCTGCCCCCGTTTGCGAGCAGGCCGTCTAGCAGCCGACCAGTCAGTTCGCTTTGGAACGGCGGCCGGCCGAGATCGATTGCTACCCCGCCCGCGGGATCGGCGAATATCCCCACCGATTCGCGGAAGTCGATCTCCCGTCCGTCGTGATACGTCCACCGCGTCACCAACTCGTCGGCCCCGTCCTCGCGACAGACAATCTGCAGCCGAGACCCGGATGACGAGGTGACTTCGATGTCACCATAGCATTCAAAGAACCCTGGCCGCTTGGAGGCCACAACTGACGCAATCTGCCCTCCGGACAATGCAACATCCGACGCGTTCGAAAGAAATTGGAACAGGTCGATGAAGTGCACAGCGTTGCAAGCTAGTCCGAGGTGTCGGCTTTCGAACCGGACGGTGAATGGGATGTCTGACCGAATACCAGCCCGTAGTGACCGGTAGAATGGCCACATCCGGCGCGGGCAATTGACCCAGGCGCGGGTTCCGGCGTCAGCGACGAGTTCCTTCGCGTGTTCGAAGGATGCGCGCGTCTGGAATACAACTTTCTCCAGTATGGTTTGGGGCAGCCGGCAGTGATCCAGCAATGCCTCCATCAGTTCCAGGCGCCCGTTTGCCGTCGTTGCGACGACACCAACCGATGCCGCACTTGGCAGGTCCGACATTTTGCTGTGACCGACAAAGATGATGTCACTGCGTTTCGACGCTTCGGCGCGAGCGCGCTCGATATTGTCGGGCACGATGTCGACTCCGTGAAGGCGAAACGAGTGCTCCGAGCGCATCAGTCCCTGCAGGTGGCGGAAGCCGATGTTTCCCAGTCCTACCAGTACGACATCGATCGTCATGCCACATGCCCCTCCTGTAGAGCGGTCGACACCGGAGTCCTCTCGATGGAATCGGCCAGGCGCTGGAAATAGTCGCGCGGATCTCGAATCCAGGGATTGTCCGCGACATAGCGGTTCGCCGGATTTCCGACACCACCTTCGGTCGCGCCCTCCCATGCCGATTGAAGGTCACCCACCGTCTCGACCCTTTCGCCATACCCGGATCGCGCCGGATCGAACGACGACACAGCATCTGACACAGTGACGAACGGACGGCCGACCATAAGCCCTTGGAAGACGGCGATGGATGAGACGGTCGCGGTCACGCGTGCGATCTTCAGCGCGCCTTCCAGCGATATTTCGGCTGGCAGCACGCTCCCGACGATAGCCAGGTCCCGAAGCGCCTCCGCGTAATTCTCGCGTTCCACATCGCCTTGGCGAGGGTGCAATTTCACCCACAAAGGGACCGGGTCGCGCCCAGCTTTCCTTGTCAATTCCTGCCACTGTGCGACGAGCACGAAGAACGGATACCAGAACTCGCGCGCGTACAGATACTGCGCGAGGAACAAGAGACCCTCGGAATACCCTGCCGGAGCCAAGACGTTAGAGTAGCTCTTTAGGAACCGCTCGAATTCAGCGGAGCCAATCAGGTGGAGCCGGGACGGATCCAGGCCGTGAGACTTCTCAAAGATCGAAGCTTGGAAAGAATCGACGATGGCAATGCCGCGGGAGAGATGTTCGAGAACGTTACCGCCACTGGCGACTGCTGCTCCTTCAATGGCAAGCGTCCCGCCGCCCCGCTTGTTGACGACATCGACGAACAGATTGTGATCAGCTATGCGCCCTGGAACCGAGAAAACTCTCGTCACTGAATCACGCGCAACTTGATCCTCGTATGCTGATCGCAGGTCCGGATATCCGAGCAGCGCCGGTGCCAGGTCCAGAAGACATTGCCAGCTGACAAGGCGTTCAAACTCCACAGCCTCACCTCCCAGGAGAGGCGAGAAAGCTGAGAACGTCGGCCGGTCGCGCCAGAAGTCAACGTGAATAGCCTTGAGCATCGCGAGATTTCCGTCGGTAAGCACCAGCCCGCCCGAGCGGGGGCGGCGCAAGAGCTCAAGACGTCCCTGATCCTCCCACGCGCGAAAAACCTGGTATAGATCGGCCGGCAACTTCACGCGCGCGCTATTGGTAAGGTCGACCGAACTTATCACCTTCACTGGTTTGTTGAACTTCGCCTCGATCGCGGCAACCATTAGGGGCACATTCTGCAGGTACTGCGGGATCGATGTCGCCAACAGGAAGTAGATGTGCTCCGACGCCGGCGCAGCACCCTTTGGACGACCGGAAGCTCGGAATCGGTCAGTGAACACGGAATACGGGGAAACGGGACGTTCTTGTTCTGGAGGCTGCTTTTCGTCGTCGAAGACAAGGGCGATGACGAAGCGCTCATCCATGAATACACTTCGCGCCAATTCAGCGCTGTAGTCGTCCGCAGCGTAGACGAGGCACTTCGATG
This sequence comes from Rhizobiaceae bacterium, assembly GCA_019635755.1. Classification (GTDB taxonomy): domain Bacteria; phylum Pseudomonadota; class Alphaproteobacteria; order Rhizobiales; family Rhizobiaceae; genus OAS926. The sequence continues at coordinate 397,240 of JAHBYW010000001.1, forward strand.
TGCGCGGCAACTGCCGAAGCCAGAGGTTGCGCTCGGCAAGATATGCGAGCTTGGAGATAACCTTCCCTTCGCAGAAATTCTTGATGCTCGCAATATTGCTCGATTCCAGACCGGCGCGAACCCTGATGTGGCCAATCATCTCGGAGAGATGGCTGCGACATCCATCAAAAAGATCGACATAATCTTGTGTATTTAGCCGGCAATAAGCATAGCGGGTGAAATACAGGTCATCGAGTGAACGAAGAGTTTTGACGACTGGAGAGTTAACATCTGTAACGGCGTTGTATTCTCGCCGAACTACTCCTTCCAAAACGTTGAGATTGAAGCCGGAAGGGGCAAGGAGACGAGAGACTTTCAGCAGCAGATTGCCCAGGTTAGCGGACTCGCTTCCGACATTTGCAGGAAGCACCTCGATATTGACAGTTGACAGCAGGGTGCGTTTGCGACGGCGAATGAACTGCAGAATCAGCGGATAAAAGAAGATGACCACGACCCCGCGCATCTTCTTCAGCGCAAGGTCGGTATCCCAGCGAAAAGCATCGTCTGTGCGGGTCGCGAAGCGTCGTGTCCCATGGAACACGCGAGCCAGAAGGATGCGGTACCAGCGTGTGGCGCGATGCAGCCACGGCATGGCCATCGAGTAGGCCGCCCGGTACAAGCCCAGATTCTTCCAGCGTGGACCGTTTCGCTGTTGATTGTCGACCGACATCCGGAATCCCACTGCGCGTTTGCGCCTGCCATCACCTGATCAGCGTGATCTATAGTTACGCCGACGTTCCTAATCCATCAGCGCGAAAGGCTTCGCCACCGTCGGCGTGCCGCGCAGGTAGGCCAGCAGCGCCCTGGCCACGCGCGGCGCGGCCTTGCCGTCGCCGTAGACATTGGGCAGCCCGCGGCAGGCGGCACGGAAATCGTCCGACAGAGCCTCGTCCAGGGCGGCGGCGATGCTGGCGCGCGTCTCCACCGCCTCGATGGTGTTGCCGGAACGCTCGCGGCCCCGCTGGCGGTCGCCGATGTTGACGACCGGCAGGCCGAAATGCGCCGCCTCGATGATCCCGGACGACGAATTGCCGACCATTGCCGAGGCGTGCTTCATCGCGTTGGCGTAGCCCTCGCCGCCGAGCGAGCGCGCCGCGGTGGCAAACGGGTTGTCGCGGCAGAAGGCGTCGATCGCCTCGTTGATCGTGCGGCCGTAGCTGTCCGCGTTGGAGTAGGTGAAAAGCGTCGGCAGCTTGCGCTCGCGCAGGACGGAGAGCAGCGCCCGCAGGCCCTTCTCGGTCGCCGCCAGGTCGGTCGTCACCGCATGATAGGTCACCAGCAGGAACGGCGCCGCTGGCGCTCCATAGCGCCGCGCGAACTCGGCGCGGCCGAGATATTTGAGCGAGCGCAGCTTGTCCAAGGACGGCGAGCCGGAGACGACGATGCGCTCGGCCGCCTCGCCCATCTGCCGGATGCGGCGGCCGGACAGGTCCGTCGCCGCGAAATGGAGCTGCGCCAGCTTGGTGATCGAATGGCGCAGCACGTTGTCGATGGCCCCCTCGGTCTCCTCGCCGCCATGGATGTGCGCGACCGGCAGCCGCAGCAGCGTCGCCGCGGTGGCGCAGGCGTGGATCTCCCAGCGGTCGCCGAGCAGCAGCACCATGTTCGGGCGGATGCGGGCGAGCGCCTGGCCGTAGCCGGCGAGCGCCATGCCGTCCGACAGCACCAGGCTCTCGTCGCTGTCGTCGGACAGGATGAAGCGCACCGTCTCCCAGATCGGAATGCCCGAGGCCTCGACCTCGTCGACGGTGCGGCCGAACTCGCGCGACAGATGCGTGCCCGACGCGATCCAGCCGACGTCGGCGGAGCGCGCGAGCTCGCGGGCGACCGGAAGCTGGATCGAGAAGTCAGCCCGCGACGAGGTGACGACTGCGATCTTCTTGCGCCCTGTCCGCCGCGCGGCGGCGCGCTCAGTCGATGAGCTCATCTTCGCCATAGGATCGAGCGGCCGGACGGCCGAGCAGCGCCCAGAACTCCTTCGGCGCGCGGCCGGTGCCCGGGCGCTTCAGGACGAGGTTGTCCGGGGTGAAGACCTCCCCAGCGGCGATGGGACGGCCGGCAACCAGGCTCTTGCGCACGACGGATGCGTTCGCCAGTTCGCGCTCGGTCGGCGCCTTGACGCCGGTTCCCAGCAATGTCGGGATCGAGCGCATGTCCTTGACCATCCGGGCAAAGGCTTCGGGCTCCATCGATGCGACCTGGTCGGGACCGGGGAGCGTGCTATCGGTGGTGAAGTGCTTCTCGATCCAGGTGGCGCCCAGCGTCACCGCGATGATGCTGGGCAGCGGCGACATGGCGTGGTCGGAATAGCCGACCGGGAAGCCGAACGCCTCGCCGATCGTCGTCATGGCGCTGAGGTTCAGGTCCGCGTCGGCGGCCGGGTAGTCGGTGACGCAGTGAAGCACGCTGACCCGCTGCTGCGCGGCGGCGCGGCTGGCCGGGTCTGCCCAGGCGGCGTGGACGTTGCCCAGGTCCCCCGCCGGCTCGCCCGTCCTTGTGTAGCCGAAGGTGAGCAGAGCGAGCGCCAGCTCGATGTCGCCCATCGTCGCGGTGCCGGTCGAGATGATGAGGTCGGCGCCCTTGCGAGCGGCTGCGAGCAACAGCGGCAAGTTGGAAATCTCGCCCGAGCCGAACTTCACCAGCTTCTGGCCGAGCCGATCGACGAGGATGTCGAGGCTGCCCGGATCGAAGACGGAAGCCAGGAACTTGATGCCGCTCCTGTCGCTGTATTCGACCAGCGTCTCGAACTGCTCGGCGCCGAGTGCCAGGGCCGACAGCATGGACTGCTGCGACTCGTCGCTACCGGTGTTGCGCTTCTGGTAGTTGGCGCGCGCCGCTGTCGAGGTGACGATCGCCTTCGGGTTGAATATCTGGAACTTCACGTAGTCGGCGCCGCACCCGGCCGCCGCCGCGATCATCTCCTTGGCGAGGCCGACGTCGCCATTGTGATTGACGCCCACTTCCGCGATGATTTTGACCATGTCAGACGACCATCCGTGACGGACCGCGGATCACACCCGCTGATCGAGGCTCTTGTCGGATTCGATGTGCGTGCGCGCGAATTCGGGCTCGATCCGCGCGATGAGGTCCTTGACCCCGTATTTCGTCAGGTTGCCGCCGCGCGCGTCGCCGCGGACCAGCGAGCGCAGATCGGCCAGCAGCTCGTCCAGGTCGAATGCGGGCTTCAGGTGCGGCACGGCCTTCAGCGACGTCAGGCCGATGTCGGTCGCCCGCTCGTTCGCCGCGATGAACTCCTCATACGGCTTCTCGCCCGCCGTGTCCGGCGGGGTGAGCAGCACGGGATAGCGCCGACCGTCGCGGTCGGCCTGCACCAAAAACGCCCGCGCCTCGGCCTCGGCGTCGAAGAACACCGGCTCCAGGCCCTTCTCGGCGAGGAAATGCTCGACCACGGACTTCAACGGCACGAGGTTCTCCTCGGGGTCGAGGTCGGGGATGGCGATATGGCCGTCCTCCACCAACAGCGAGGCGAGCGTGCAGATCGCGCCACTCTCGGCCATCGTGACGAAGTAGCGCTTGATCTCGCGCGGACAGGCGATCAGCTGGTTCTTGCGCAGCCTGATCTCGAAACTTTCGAGCAGCGAGCCGTTGGAGAAGGCGACGTTGGCGAACCGCGCCGACGAACGCTCGAAGTCAGCCTCAGCGCCGGCCCGGCGGTGGAAGACCACGTGCTCCATCAGCCGCTTGGTGGCACCCATGAACGAGCTCGGATTGGCCGCCTTGTCGGTCGAGACGGAGAAGTAGCGACCGCCCCAGCCCATGGCGTCCAGCCATTCGAGAAGCTGCGCCTGCTTCAAGATGTTGGTGTCGATCATGTGGAGGACGCTGAACACATCCTTCTCGGACCGGACGTGCTTGATCGCGGCGAAGTTGAGGATGACGTCGAACGGCTTCTCCGCCGCCAGAAACTGGCGGAAGATCGGGCTGCCGAAATCCATCGGCAGCGTCCTGAATTCGGCGTCGCCGATCAGGGAGCCCTCGCCCGAGCGCAACTGGCGCACCAGCTCGGCCAAGCCGTTCTCGTTCACGTCGACGACCTGCAGCGACGCCGGCGCGAAGCGCAGCAGAGACTTCACCGTCTCGGATCCGATGGTGCCGGCGGCGCCGATGGCCAGGATGCGGCGGCCGCGGACGCGCTCGCCGATCGCGCCCGCCCGATCGAGGCATTCCTCGAGATAGGGCGAAGACGGCCGGTTCAGGATTTTTCGTTCAAGGTCGCTCAGGTCACGCAATTCGGTCGATCCGCTGGCGCCGCGGAGCGGCTGCTGCCAAAGACGGCTTCCCCCTACAGCATGGCCCTTCGGCTTGCAATTGCGCCGCGGCCAGGTCCATCGGCGCTCAGGCCTCAACGGGAACGAGACCGCCCTTGAGGTCGAGGCGGTAGCGCTCGCCGGTGCGCATGCAGGTGAGCGTGTCGTCGAGGATTTCGCCCGCACGCGAAACCCAACCCTTCTGCCGGGCGGGAACGCCGACCATCAGCGCGTAGGCGGGCACATCCCTGGTCACCACGGCACCAGCGCCGATCATGCAGTAGGCGCCGAGCTCGACGCCGCAGACGATCGTCGCGTTGGCGCCGATCGTGGCGCCGCGGCGGACCAAGGTGCGCCGGAACTCGTCCTTGCGCTCAACCTCGGCGCGCGGATTCAGCACGTTCGTGAAGACGCAGGACGGGCCGCAGAAGACACCGTCCTCCAGCTCCACGCCCTTATAGAGCGCGACATTGTTCTGGATCTTGCAGCTGTCGCCCACCGTCACGTCCGGGCCGATCATGACATTCTGGCCGATCGAGCAGTTCCGGCCGATCCGCACCCCCTTCAGAATGTGCGAGAAATGCCACACCTTGGTGCCGTCGCCGACGAGGGACCCGTCGTCGACATAGGCGCTCTCATGAACGAAGACGCCGGCGCTCATGCCTGTCCGCTCCCCTGCCCCGCGAGATAGGCCGCCAACGCCCGCTCCGCCCGGTCGAGCACGCGCAGTACGCGCAGCCCCTCGGTGCCGTCCGTCAGCGGCCGCGCGCCGGACGCGACCGAATCCAGGAAATGCTGGCATTCGAGGCGCAGCGGCTCGGCCTGCGCGACGGGCACGGACTCCGCCTCGGCCTTGGTCGGCTCGGGAACACGGCCCGACGCATCGATCGTGTGGCGATAGAGCCTCAGCTTGGCGTTCCAGTCGGGCTCGCTGTCCTCGAAGACGGCCATGGCGCGCTCGCCGACGACGACCAGCCGCTGCTCCTTGAACGGGTGCATCCAGGACGTGGCCACATGGGCGCCGAGGCCGCCGGCGAAGCGCATCTCGACCGTGACGAAATCCGCGACGCCCGGGGACCAGGAGACGACGCCCTGCGCCGACACCGAGTCCGGCTCGGCGCCGGCGAGCCCCAGGATCATGGAGATGTCGTGCGGCGCGAACGACCACAGCACGTTCTCCTCGGTGCGGAATTTCCCCAGCGAGAGGCGGTTCGAATAGATGTAGAGGAGTCGGCCGAGCGTGCCCGCCGCGACCATTTCACGGAGGCGGCGGTAGACGGGGTGGTACTGAAGCAGGTGGCCGACCATGAGCGTCAGGCCGCGCTCTCCGGCCAGCCCGACAAGCGCCTCGGCATCGGGGACGGACAGCGCCATCGGCTTCTCGACAAAGACATGCTTGCCGGCCAGCAGCGCCGCCCTGGCATGGGCCGCATGCAGCGCCGCGGGCGTCGCCAGAGACACGGCGGCGATGGCCGGATCGGCAAGGACGGCGTCGAAGGTCGCCGCCTTCACGCCAAGGGACGCGGCCCCGGCCGCGGCGGCGTCCGGGTTCTCGTCGACAACTGCCGCGAGCGCCCCGAGCTGAGCGAAATTGCGGGCGAGATTGCGCCCCCAGTAGCCGAACCCGACATGCGCGACGGCGTTCATGATGCGCCTAGGCCTTCACGACCTTGGCGTTCGGCTTGCGGTACTTGCCGCGCGTGTCCACCAACAGCTTCGCGTGCTTCAGGATCATCTCGTACGGGAAGTCCGAGTGGTCGGTGAGCAGCACGACGCAATCGTAGGACGCGACCGCCTTCGGCGTCAGCCTGACCGAGGACAGGTCGAAATGATGCTCGCGCATCTTGGGGAAGACCGGCACCTGCGTGTCCGAGTATTCGACCTGCGCGCCGCGGTCGCGCAGCAGTTCCATAACGCGAACGGACGGCGACTCGCGCATGTCGTCGACGTCGCGCTTGTAGGCGATACCCAGCGCGAGGATGCGGCTGCCCTTCAGCGCCTTCTCGCGGTCGTTCAGCGCGGTGGCGATCTTCTCCACCACCCAGTTCGGCATGTTGCGATTGACGTCGCCGGCCAGTTCGATGAACTGCGTGTTGAGTTCGTACTCGCGCGCCTTCCAGGTCAGGTAGAACGGATCGATCGGGATGCAGTGGCCGCCCAAGCCAGGGCCGGGATAGAACGGGGTGAAGCCGAAGGGCTTCGTCGCCGCCGCCTCGATGACCTCGAAGATGTCGATCCCCATCTTGTCCGCGATGGTCTTCATCTCGTTGACCAGGCCGATGTTCACCGAGCGGTGAATGTTCTCCAGCAGCTTGGTCAGCTCCGCGACCTGCGTGGACGAGACCGGCACGACCTTGTCGATCGCGCCTTCGTAGAGCGCCTGGCCGGCGTCGCGGCAAGCCGGCGTCATGCCGCCGACGATCTTCGGGATGCTCCGCGTGTTGAACTGCTTGTTGCCCGGATCCTCGCGCTCCGGCGAATAGACCAGGTGGAAGTTCTTGCCCACCTCGAGGCCGCGCTCGCGCACGAAGGGCAGGAGCACCTCCGCCGTGGTGCCCGGATAGGTGGTGCTCTCCAGCGACAGGATCTGCCCTTCGCGCAGGTGCGGCGCGATCGACTTCATGGTGCCGACGATGAAGGACAGGTCCGGCTCGCGATGCCTGCCGAGCGGTGTCGGCACGCAGATGACGATGGCGTCGACCTCGGCGATGCGGGCAAAGTCGCCGGTCGCGGCAAACCCTTTCTCGACCATGCCGGCGATCTCGGCCGGCGGGATGTGGCGGATCGGGCTCCTGCCGGCGTTCAGCGACTTCACGCGGTCGGGATCGATGTCGAAACCGACGACGCCAAAGCCGGCGCCGGTGAAGCGCAACGCCAGCGGAATGCCGACATATCCGAGACCGACGATGCCGATCCGCGCCGACTTCTTCCGCAGCTTCTGCACAAGCGACATGTCAAACAGTCCCGCCGCCCCCGAGCGGGGCACGGCGCCTAGTAGTCCGACGCAAGGCCGGAAATCAAGGCGTTGACCGGCAGCGACGCCCCTAGCGCCGCAGCAGCCAGGCCGCGGGCAGGAGCAGCGACGCGAGCGCCACCTTGATCATGTCCGGGACGATGAACGGCACCACGCCGGCGTTCCAGCCGATGTCGGTGCCGAGCAGGTAGGAGAGCCAGACGAAGCCGAGGCCCATGATCGCCAGTTCGGCCGCCAGGACAGCGGCGAAGAACTTCACGACGCTGCGGTCCCAGCCCCGGTCGGCGGCCCAGCCGACGATGGCGGCCGCGGCGACGAAGCCGAGCAGATAGCCGCCCGTCGTGCCCTGCATGTAGAGGAGGCCGATGCCCTTTTCCGGCGTGCCCTGGAAGACCGGGAGGCCGGCCGCGCCCTCGGCCATGTAGAGCAGCAGGGTGGCGAGGCCGAGCCGGAACCCGAACACGCCGGCGATGAGGAAGACCGCCAGCGTCTGCAGCGACATGTCGACCGGTCCGAGCACAACCCGCGTCTTGGCCGAAAGGGTCAGAATCAGCGTGCCGAGGACGACCAGCGCGACCTGCGCGGCAAGCCGCGTCGCGCGGTTTTCCGGCAGCGCGTGGGAGATCATGGGTTGCGCGATCGAGGCCGAGGTCATGGGGCGTCCTGTGGTTGGCGAGCGTCCGGCGCGGACGGTTTTCGTATAGTCAGTTCCATGATAAGCGGCAACCGCTTTCCCGCCCGCGAGACCCCGATCGGACATGGCCATCGATTTCGACCTGGAGTTCGAGCCGGCGCATGGCAGCGCCGTTCCGATCGCGCCGGGCGTGGTGCGCCTGACGGCCAACAATCCGGGTCCGTTCACGTTCCACGGCACCAACAGCTACATCGTCGGCGAGCGCGAACTGGCGGTGATCGATCCCGGCCCCGCCGGCGACGCGGCCCATCTCGATGCGCTGGTGCGCGCCATCGCGGGCCGGCCGGTCAGCCATATCTTCGTCAGCCATACGCACCGCGACCATTCCCCGCTTGCCGCCGACCTGCAGAGGATCGCCGGCGGGATCACCGTCGCCCAGGGGCCGCACCGGCCGGCGCGGCCGCTGCGGATCGGCGAGATCAACCCGCTCGATGCCAGCGCCGACACGGACTTCGTGCCCGACCGCGCGCTGGCAGACGGCGAACGCGTGGAGGGCGACGGCTGGGCGCTGCGCGCCGTCCACACGCCGGGCCATGCCGCAAACCATGCGGCCTTCGCGCTGGAGGGCAGCGGCATCCTGTTCTCGGCCGACCACGTCATGGGCTGGGCGACGACGATCGTGGCACCGCCGGACGGTGCGATGACGGACTACATGGCGTCGCTCGACACGCTGCTGGCGCGCGACGACACGATCTACCTGCCGGGCCATGGCGGCGCGATCCGGGAACCTCAACGTTTCGTGCGCGGGCTCAAGACGCACCGCAAGATGCGCGAGCGCGCCATCCTCGAGCGGCTGGCCCAGGGAGACCGGACGATCGGCGCGATGGTGGGCGCGATCTACCGCGACACCGATCCGAGGCTGCACGGCGCGGCGGCGCTGTCGGTGCTGGCGCATCTGGAAGACCTCGTCGCGCGGGGCATCGCACGCGTCGACGGCGAGGTGGCGATCGACAGCGTCTTCCGTCCCGGCTGAGGGCGGGATCGCCTGCAGCGCCCCGCAACCAGGTCCGCGCGCCGGTCCGGAATGCCCAGACCAGGATGCCGAAAAGCGCGTGGCGGTCTTCGGGCAAGACCCCTTGTGCGACGCAAGGTGATTCCGCCTCGCAGCAGAATGCCCTAGTTCGCGGCGCCCTCGGGATCGTCCGGGTCGGGCTGGAATATCTCCGAATCGTCGGGGTCCGGCTGCGCCAAACCGTCGGCCGGCACTTCCGGGTCGGCGAGGTCCGGGGCCGGCACGGGCTCGGGCAACGGTTCGGGCTCCAGCGCGGGTTCGGGCGCAGGCGCAGGTGCCGGCACGGGAACCTCGGGCTGCGGATCCTCCGGCGCGGGCTCGCCGTCGGCCGGTGCCTCGTCGTTTTCCGCAGGCGCCGGCTCCGGCGGCAGCGCCGCCTGTGCGGCGACGGCGGCGTCGAGGTCGACCAGGAAACTGGCCACCCGCGAGGCATTGTCGCCGAAATCGTGCAGGCCGTATCGCGACGACGACCGGACATCGACGTAGGACGACACCTCCTCGTCCGTCAGCCGCACCGACACATCGGCCGGCAGGTTGAGCAGGAAGGACCCCGCTGCCGCCTCGACCTCGACGGCCGCACCGGCCGTCGGCGGTTCCGCCACGCCGTAGAGCTGCCAGCCGCGGTTGCGGATGACGGTGATGATGCTGTCCAGCACGCGCTCCGGCGGCGCCGCATAGCGGCGCCCGGTCAGCTCCGGATAGTTGCGGGCCTGGAGCGCGGCGTCCTCCGGGCGAATCGGCCCGATCAGGTTCATCTGCGGCGTGCGCCGGCCGGCGGCCTGCAGCATCGCCGGCGGATCGACGACGTCGGTCGAGACGTCGTGGAGACGGGGATAGGCGAGGATGCGGTAGCCGGAGACGAGGAACGGGATCGAGACGATCAGCGCGAGCACGAGGCCGCGGGTGGATTCGCGCCCTGCCCTCTCGCCATACTGCCAGAGCCGGTAGTAGCCATGCGCCGCGAGGCCGAAGGCGACCATGTCGAGGAGCCCGACGACGCCAAGGACCCAGAAGAACGCGACCGTTTCCAGGAGGCCGAACCTGTGCGACGGGGCGGCGATCAGCAGCAGGACGAGCGCGAACGCGGCAAGGCGCCGCGACCACTGCGCAGCCTTCGACGATCGCCGCTCCTCAAAAATCGACATGAACGCCCGCCACCTCGTCCGGAAGCGCCTGCATAATCGCTTCGGCGGTGCCGGTCAAAGCGGGGTGGAGCGGGTTCAGGCCGTTGGCAGCGCGTAGGCCTTGAAGCGTTCGCGCAGGGCGGTCTTCTGGATCTTGCCGGTCGCGGTGTGCGGGATCTCCGACACGAACGCCACGTCGTCCGGCATCCACCATTTGGCGATCTTGCCGTTCATGAAGCGCAGGATGTCGTCCTTGCTGGGCTCCTTGCCGGCCTTGGGCACGACGATCAGCAGCGGCCGCTCGTCCCAGCGCGGATGCGCCACGCCGATCACCGCCGCTTCCGCCACGTCCGGGTGGCCCACGGCCAGGTTCTCGATGTCGATCGAGGAGATCCATTCGCCGCCCGACTTGATGACGTCCTTGGCGCGGTCCGTGATCTGCATGTAGCCGTTCGGATCGATGTGGGCGACGTCGCCCGTATCGAACCAGCCCTCCGTGTCGAACTGTTCGGTGCCGGCGCCGCCGTAATAGGCGCGGGCGATCGCCGGCCCCCTGACCTTCAAACGGCCGAAGGTCTTGCCGTCCCAGGGCAGCTCGCGATTCTCGTCGTCGGTCACCTTCATCTCGACGCCGAAGGGCGAATAGCCCTGCTTCTCCTGGATATCGAGTCGCGCGTCGCCGGTCAGGCCGGCATATTCGGGCTTCATCGTGCCGAGCGTCCCGAGCGGGCTCATCTCGGTCATGCCCCAGGCATGGATGACCTCGACGTCGAAATTCTCCTGGAACTTCTTGGTGATCACGCGCGGGCAGGCGGAGCCGCCGATCACGACCTTCTTGAGGTAAGGCAGCTTCTTGCCGGTCTCCTCGAGATGCTGGAGCAGCATCAGCCAGACGGTCGGAACGGCCGCGGTGAAGGTCACCTTCTCGGTGTCGAGCAGTTCATAGATCGAGGCACCGTCCATCTTGCCGCCGGGCATGACCAGCTTGGCGCCGATCATCGGCGCCGACTGGCCGAGGCCCCAGGCGTTGGCATGGAACATCGGCACGACGGGCAGGATCGAATCGCGCGACGAGATGCCCATCGCGTCCGGCATCGCCGCCATCATCGCGTGGAGCACGTTGGAGCGGTGCGAGTAGAGCACGCCCTTCGGATCGCCCGTCGTGCCCGACGTATAGCACATGCCGGCGGCGGTGTTCTCGTCGAAGCTCCTCCATGCGAAGTCGCCGTCGGCGCCGGCCAGCCAGTCCTCGTAGGCAACGGCGCCCGGCAGGCTGGTCTCGGGCATGTGCGCCGCGTCGGTGAGCACGATCACCTTCTTCAGCGACTTGACCGACGGCGCGATCTTCTCGAGCAGCGGCACGAAGGTCAGGTCGACGAAGATCGCCTTGTCCTCGGCATGGTTCATGATCCACGCCAGCTGGTCGGGGAAGAGCCTCGGATTGAGCGTGTGATAGACCGCGCCGATGCCCATGATGCCGAACCAGGCCTCGACGTGGCGCGCGGTGTTCCAGGCAAGCGTCGCGACCCGGTCGCCCAGCACGAACCCATCGCGCTCCAGCATCTGGGCAACCTTCAGGGCGCGCTGCCTGAGTTCGCGGTAGGTGGTGCGGACGATCGGCCCCTCGACCGACCGCGACACGATCTCGCGGTTGCCGTGCTGCCGGGCGGCATGATCGATGATCTTGTGGCACAGAAGCGGCCACTCCTGCATGAGACCCAGCATCAAATCCTCCCGATCAATGCCGGCCCATTGTCGCCCGCGCCGGACAAAAGTCCAGCCTGACGCGGAGGCATTTCGGTCAGCCCGAATGGCGGGCGAGGAACGCGCCGAGACGCTCGAAGGCCTCGCGCCCGGCCTGAGAATCGAGGTCGAACTGGTATTCGTGCTGCAGGGGCGGCTGATAGTCGTCGGCGAAAAGAAGGGTGTCGACGGCGACGCCCTTGGCCTGGAAGGCGTCGATCAGGGCGCGCGATTGGGGCGCGAGCGGGTCGGCATTGCCGACCGACACGAAGGCGGGCGGAAACGCCTGCGTCACATGGTTGCTCACGGAGAACTCGGCGAGGCGCGGGTCGCCCGCCATGTCCTGCGTGCCGAAATAGGACCACATGACGGTGCGCAGGAAACCGCCGAACTCGCCGCCGGTGTCCATGCCTGCGACGTCGTAGACGCCGCAGAACAGGGCGACCGCCCTGATCTGCGCCGGCTCCACCGTCGGCACGATGCCGACGGCGTCGGCGTAGGCCGGGTCGGCGATGACGGCGGCCAGCTGCGCCGCGATCTGAGCGCCGGCAGAGTCGCCGACGAGGACGAGCCTCGTCGTGTCGATGTGGAACTCGGCCGCGCTGAGCTCCAGGTAGCCGAGGGCGATGTTCGCGGCCATGACCGGCATCGGATAGGTCTCACCCGGCGCCAGCGGATAGCCGACGGCGACGGTGGTGTATCCCTGGCCGGCGAGGATGCGGAGATAGTTGGTCAGGTCCGACCTGTCGCCGGCGATGAAGGCGCCGCCATGGATCCAGACGACCGTCGGCAGGCGCGCGCGTTCGGCGTCAGCCGAGGCCGGGTAGAAGACATCGAGCCGGAAGGCACTGCCGTCGTCACTGTACTGCACGTCGCGGTATTCCGCGACGCCCGACGGCACATGTTTCTCGAGCGCAGCGTTACGGTTCTGCGCATCGCGCGCGAAGGCGTAGCGGATCAGCCAGACCTTGGGCCAGGGCGTGTAGACATAGGCGGCATAGCCGCCCGCAGCCAGCACGGCCACGATGACCGCACCGTAGCCGATCCACCGCCTGCTCATGGACCGACCCTAGCCTCGGGACACGCCCCGCGCAATCGGCGCGGACAGCGTCCGCGGGCGCCCGGCGGTCCAGATCAGGTCGATAGACCATGAGCTGTCACGAAAGCCGCAGCGCACCTTTCGGGATCACGGTCTAGATCCGCCAGACCTCGACGGTCGAGTAGACCTCATCGGCGATGCCGCTCGACAGCCCGAAGCCGCTGGTCGAGAGCGTCTGCTGAGAGCGGTGTTCCAGCCTCACGACCGTCGCCCCGGCGAGCGTTGCCGTGGCGAATCCCAGCGAGCGGGTCTGGGTCGCGTCCGTCGCGGCAGAGGTCTCGCTGCTGCCGACGCCAAGGTCGGCGCCGTTGGTGACGTCGCGGAGGAAGGAGCGGTGGCCGCCAACGCGATAGGCCGGACAGGACCAGCGGAACGCATAGGAGCCGGCCGCGATCGTGAGCTGGTTGGACGACAGCGACACGACATTGGCGACGACCTGCGTTAGCGTGTTCAGGTCGCGCGTGCGGCGCGCGCCACTGGTGAAGGTGCCGCCATCGGTACCGCTGGTCTTCACATCGCGGGCATGGGCGATCAGCTTCGCGCCGACGTCGAAGACCGTGCCTGGAAAGGTGACCGCCGCCGTATTGCGATCAACCGTGAGCGCGGTCCGCCAGACATTGTCCGATCCGTGGACCTTGAAGCCAAGATCGTCATTGCCCAAGAGGCCGATCTCGCCGCGGCCGGCCATGCCGGTCTGGAACAGCAGCGACGCAGTGTCGCCGGCCGCCGCCTTGTTGATCTTCGCCTGGTGGCCCGCGCCTTCGTGGCTAAAGAGCGTGGCCGGCGACGACACGGCGAGGCGATTGGTCGCGTCGGCCGTGGCGTTGATCCCGAGCAGCGTCGCATGCGCGCCGACCGGCACGTCCTGCCAGTCGGAGCCGTCGAAATGGATCAGCGCGCTCTCCGCGGTCACCCAGGCCGTGTAGCCCTCGCGCGGCAGGTGAAACCGCCAGCCCCCATCCATGAAGGCCGCGACCGCGTCCTCCCTGCCCGTCCACGCACCGGTGGCGGGCGCCGCCACCACATAGCGGTCGCCTTCGGCCGGCGAGCCGGGCGGCGCGGTCAGGAGCCGGCTCTTCACCGACAGCTGCGCCAGCGCGTCGAGGACGCCGAGGGCTTCGTTGACGGTGACGTGTTTCTGCGCCTGCGAGGGGAGAAGATAGGGCATCCCGAGGACGGGAGAGGTGTACGACCAGACCATGCGGACGCATTGCTCCAAACTGTGCGGAGAAGGCCTGTCCCGCTCCGGCTAACCGGAAGCGATGATCGGGGCTGGCGCGCACAGGTGGACGAGAATCCGGCCGGCCGGACCGAAACGGCGCACAGGCGAGAGCGCGGACATCTGCGCCTCGATCGTGCTAAGCCGTTGATCTGGCGTCGCTATCCGCAGGCTACGGGCAGTGCAGCCGGCGCGAGGCCGGACGAAAAAATCGCTCGGAAGGCAAGAAACCTGTCCACCCCCGCAAAAACGCGAGAACAGTGGAGCTCTACGCGGCGGTCACGACCTCACGTACCGAGTCGATGATGAAGTCCTGCGTCTCCTCGTCGAGATACGGGTGCATGGGCAGGCTGAAGACTTCCTGCGCCACCCGCTCGCTGACCGGCAGGCCGCCCTCGGCGGACGGATAGTGCCTGTACGCCGTCTGCTGATGCAGCGGCTTCGGATAATAGACCGCGGTGGGGACTCCCCTGGCGTTCAGCGCGGCGATGACTTTCGCCCTGTCGCGGCCGGGCGCGCGCACGGTGTACTGCGCCCACACCGAGACGCAGCCTTCCATGACGGCCGGCGTCGTGACGACGTTCGACAACGCATTGGAGTAGCGCTGGGCAATCCGGTTCCGGGCATCGATTTCATCGGGGAAGATCGCCAGCTTCTCGATCAGGATCGCGGCCTGCATCGTGTCGAGCCGGCCGTTCATGCCGATGCGGATGTTGTCGTACTTGTCCTCGCCCTTGCCGTGCACGACCATCGAGCGCAGCACCTCGTTCACCTCGTCGCTGTCGGTGAAGATGGCACCGCCGTCGCCATAGCAGCCGAGCGGCTTGGCCGGGAAGAAACTGGTCGAGGTGAACTCGCCGATCGTGCCGACCTTGCGGCCCTTGTAGGTGGCGCCGAAGCCCTGCGCGGCGTCGCAGAGGAGCCAGAGGCCCTCGGCCTCGGCGACCGGCTCGACCGCATCGTAGTCGGCCGCCTGGCCGAACAGGTCCACCGTGATGACGCCGACCGGATTGTGGCCGGCGGCGCGCGCCGACGCGATCGCGGCGCGAAGGCTGTCGACGTTCATGTTGTAGGTGTCGTCGTGGATGTCGACGAAGTAGGGCGTGGCGCCCAGCCACGCGACGACCTCTGCGGTGGAAGCAAAGGTGAAGCTGGGGCAGAAGATCGCGTCACCCGCCTTGACGCCCTTGGCCATCAGGCAGAGCGCGATCGCGTCTGTCCCGTTGGAGCAGGCGATGGAGTGCTTCGCGCCGCAGAACGCGCTCAGATCGGCCTCGAACCGCGCGATCTCCGGACCCATGATGTACTGCCCGTGATCCAGCACCCGCTTCACAGCGGCGTCGATCTTCGGCCGGATGCGCTGCTGCTGGGCGGCGAGGTCGATGAAGGCGATCTTCGGTCTGCTCATGCCTGAAAGTAAGCCCCACACTGCGCCCGCAGCGGCGCGGGCGCGCCGCCTTCCAAAACGAGTTGTCCCCGAGCGGCGGCACTCCTAGCGATGTTTGACCGGCCGATCAAATCAAAGGAATAATTCAGCGCCGCCGCGCCGCGTGATCATTTCCCGCGGATCGATGCCTGTGCGGCGGCCAGGCGCGCGATCGGCACGCGGAAGGGCGAGCAGGACACGTAGTCGAGGCCGACCGTCTCGCAGAAGCGGATGGAGGCCGGGTCGCCGCCATGCTCGCCGCAGATGCCGAGCTTCAGCCCGTTGCGTGCCGTACGGCCCTTGACGGACGCCATCTTCACCAGTTCGCCGACGCCTTCGATGTCGAGCGACACGAACGGATCCTGCTCGACCACGCCGCGCTGCCGGTAGGTCTCCAGGAACGAGGCCGCGTCGTCGCGCGAGATCCCGAACGTCGTCTGCGTCAGGTCGTTGGTGCCGAAGGAGAAGAACTCGGCCGAGCCGGCGATGACGTCGGCCATGATCGCGGCGCGCGGCAGCTCGATCATGGTGCCGACGATGTAGTCGATCGTCGCGCCCGACTCCGCCATGACCGCCTTCGCCACGGCATCGATGCGGGCGCGGACGAAGTCGAGTTCCTTCACCAGCCCGACCAGCGGCACCATGATCTCCGGCGCGACCGGCGCACCGGTGCGCTTGCCGGCCTCGACCGCCGCCTCGAACACGGCGCGCGCCTGCATCTCCGCGATCTCCGGATAGGACACCGCGAGGCGGACACCGCGATGGCCGAGCATCGGGTTGAACTCGTGCAGCGCCTCGGTGCGCTGGCGCAGCTTCTCCGCCGAGACGTTCAGCGAAGCGGCGACCTCGGCCACCTCCTCCTCCGTCTTCGGCAGGAATTCGTGCAGCGGCGGATCGAGCAGCCGGATCGTTACCGGCAGGCCGGCCATGATCTCGAACAGTTCGACGAAGTCGGAGCGCTGCATCGGCAGGAGCTTGGCAAGCGCTGCGCGGCGGTCGGCCTCGGTATCGGCCAGGATCATCTCGCGCATCGCAACGATGCGCTCGCCGTCGAAGAACATGTGCTCGGTGCGGCAGAGCCCGATGCCCTCGGCGCCGAAGGAACGCGCCATACGCGCGTCCGCCGGTGTCTCGGCATTGGCGCGAACCTTCATGCGGCGGATGCCGTCGGCCCACTCCATGATCGCGGCGAAATCGCCCGACAGTTCGGGCTGCAGCATCGGCGTCGCGCCGGCGAGCACCTGCCCGGTGGCGCCGTCGATGGTGATGATGTCGCCCTTGGAGAAGGTGCGGCCGAGCGCGATGAGCGTGCCGGTCTTGTAGTCGACGCGCAACGACCCGCAGCCCGAGACGCAGGGCTTGCCCATGCCGCGCGCCACCACCGCCGCGTGGCTGGTCATGCCGCCGCGCGTGGTGAGGATGCCTTCCGCCGCATGCATGCCGTGGATGTCCTCAGGGCTCGTCTCGACGCGGACGAGGATCACCTTGCGGCCCTGCGCCTTCATGTCCTCGGCAACGTCCGACGAGAAGACGATCTCGCCGGTTGCAGCGCCCGGCGATGCCGGCAGGCCGACGCCGATCACGTCGCGCTTCGCCTTCGGGTCGATGGTCGGGTGGAGCAGCTGGTCGAGCGAAAGCGGATCGATGCGCGTCACCGCCTCCTCGCGCGCGATCAGCCCTTCCGCCGCCATCTCGACGGCGATCTTCAGCGCCGCCTTGGCGGTGCGCTTGCCGGAGCGGGTCTGCAGCATCCAGAGCTTGCCGCGCTCGATGGTGAACTCGATGTCCTGCATGTCGCGGTAGTGCTTCTCCAGCGCGCCGCAGATGGACACGAACGCGGCGAACGCCTCCGGCATCAGCTTTTCCAGCGACGGGCGGTCGGAGCCGGCGGCAATGCGCGCCGCCTCGGTGATGTTCTGGGGCGTGCGGATGCCCGCCACCACGTCCTCGCCCTGCGCGTTGACGAGGAACTCGCCATAGAGCGCACGCTCGCCGGTGGAGGGATTGCGCGTGAAGGCGACGCCGGTGGCGGAACTGTCGCCCATATTGCCGAACACCATCGCCTGCACGTTGACCGCCGTGCCCCAGCTCTCCGGGATGTCGTGCAGGCGCCGGTAGGTGATCGCGCGATGGTTCATCCAACTCGAGAAGACGGCGCCGATCGCGCCCCAGAGCTGCTCCTCCGGCTGCTGCGGGAACGGCCGGTCGAGTTCCTCCTCGACCTTCGCCTTGTAGAGCTGGACGATCCCGCGCCAGTCGTCGGCCGACAGTTCCGTGTCGACCTCGAATCCGAGCGCGGCCTTGCGGTCACCGAGGATCTCCTCGAACACCTCGTGGTCGAGGCCCAGCACCACGTCGGAGTACATCTGGATGAAGCGGCGGTAGCTGTCATAGGCGAAGCGGGCGTCACCCGACTCCTTCGCCAGCGCCTCGACGGTCACGTCGTTCAGGCCGAGATTCAGCACCGTATCCATCATGCCGGGCATCGACGCACGGGCGCCGGACCGAACGGAGACGAGCAGCAGCCTCTCCGGGTCGCCGAAACGGCGGCCGGTCAGCGCCGCGAGGTGGGCAAGGGCAGCCGACACCTCTTCGCGCAAACCGTCCGGATAGGCGCGGCCATTGGCGTAGAACCAGTTGCAGGCTTCCGTCGTGATGGTGAAGCCCGGCGGCACCGGGAGGCCGAGACTGCACATCTCGGCGAGGTTGGCGCCCTTGCCGCCCAGCAGGTTGCGGTCGCCCGCCCTGCCCTCGGCCCTGCCGTCGCCGAAGGTGAACACCCACTTCGTCATTGCGGTACTCCCCTCCGCAGCGAGGGCGGCTTCGGCCGCCATGAGCGCGCGCATATGATGCTGCAGTGCGAAAGGCAACCGGCTTTGACGTGCCGGTCGCATATGAATCGATTAGGCCTTCGGCCATTCATGCCGCTTGATCGGCGCGGCCGACCGCGATAGAACATACCAAGAACAATCTGTGAGGCGTGCGATGCGGAAGACCGGCAAGCTGGACTATCTGGAACTTCCCGTGGCGCCAGGTTCCTTCGACCGGCTGAAAGCATTCTATGCCGAGGCGTTCGCCTGGTCGTTCACCGACTACGGGCCAACCTATGCGGCCTTCGAGGAAGGGCTGGATGGCGGCTTCGCAGTGGAGCCGTCGACGCAGAAGCCGCTGCCGATCCTCTATTCGGACGATCTCGAGGCGACGCTCAAGATCGTCGAGGACGCCGGCGGCGAGATCCTGCAGCCGATCTACGCGTTTCCCGGCGGTCGGCGGTTCCACTTCGCCGACCCGGCTGGCAATGAACTGGCGGTGTGGAGCGAGAGGTAGGGCGGTTTCCGACACGAGTGCGGGCCGGCCTGCGCATCGCAGAAGAAATGCCCCCTCTCCGTCTCGGGCTACGCCCTCGCCACCTCTCCCCCGCCTCCGGCAGGGGCGAGGAAAGGCCGACCGCGCTGCCGTTGCCCTCGCCGTGACCTGTCTCTATAAGTCGCCACGCTTGCCGGCCCTGATTTGGCCGGACTGCTGGGGCGTCGCCAAGCGGTAAGGCATCGGTTTTTGGTACCGACATTCCCAGGTTCGAATCCTGGCGCCCCAGCCAACGCTTCCCTGACTCCGTCTGTCGCCACTTGACCTGGCGAGTTGATCTTCAGGCCCGCGGTCGGCCGACGATGGCGTTGCGCAGCAGCCCCAGGACCAGCAGGGATGCCCCGGCGCCCGCCGCCAGCCAGTAGCCCATCTTCAGCGCTGCCGTCAGTCTGGTGTTCCCGCCTGTCATCGGATTGAAGACCGTGGAAACGCCAACGAAATCGATGCCGGCATTCCCGGACCTGATGGTCGCGATCACGAAGGCCGTCACGACTGCGACAACGTAGGAGAACCCGACAAAGGCCACCAGGAGTTGCTGCAGGGAGATCCGGAAGCGGCCAATGCTGACCGGCCTTGCGACGAAGAGGCTAATTGCCAGCGCCAGCATGCAAAGTCCCAAGTATGCCCACATCAGAGGCTCAAAAAAAGCGGGCATTTCGTAGAGGGCCTTGTTGGCGTAGGTCCTCACCTCGTTGACCATCTCGACGCCCCATGGGTGCAGGACGATGTGGTCGCTGCCGACGAGGTCGCTGATCTTTGCGCTCCACCACGGGCTGAACCAGGACCACAGCATCAGGCCGGCTCCTATGACGACCAAAGCTCGAAAAAGCCAAATCCTGGCACCACGACCGCTCGTGCCCGTCGCCTCTGCCGATGTCATGGGATTCTCCACTCTATGGATGAGTCTGGTTTCTAAAGACGGAGTCGCCGCTTACCCGACTGACCGGCGATCGCCGGTGCGTCGTCGCGCGGGTCACACATAGAATGAGGCTGGATCGTGAGCGGGCTCGAGTGTCAACTGCGCCCTGAAGGTCGCGTTGTGCCCCACGTCAACGTTCTCGGCGCTGCCGACGTATCTGCTCGCCGAAACGAGAAGCTTGTAGGTGCCCTTGACCAGACGGATTGTCGCCACGCCATCCTGGCCCGTCACTGCCCGGTACGGGTGCATGACAACGCGGGCACCCGCTATCGGAACCTGCGTTTCGGCATCGAACGCCTCTATCCTGACAGTGCAATCCGCAGCGTTCACGGCTTTGACGGTGAAGGTGTGTACGCATCCGGCGTGGGGCATTCCCATGCCGGTCGCAGCAGCCCTGACTTCCCAGCGGTGGTCCCCTGCAATCAGCGGAGCCGTGGCCTCCATGTCGGCAAAATACAAAGCCTCCGTACCAGGCCAGACGCTTTCCCGCAGACGGCCAATGCCCACCGGAACACCGTCGGCATCAAAGATGCCGAGTTCCCTGCCCGCCTGGGTGCATCCGACCGGGCACTTGATGCCGGCGCGGAACGCAAAGCGTTCGCCGACCGCGATCGCAGACGGCAGGTCCCAAAGATTGAGAAACGACGCGTGCGCCTTTACGACGATTGTGAAATCTGTCGAGCTTACGATCCGTGAGGCGCCATCCTTGTCGCTCACGCTCAAAAGGATAGCACGCCACACATGCGCGCCTTCCGTTGGAGGAGCCGACACGCGGATTTCATCAGCGGCGTAAACGTTCTCACCGACCGGCTTCAGTGACACCGACTCGAGTTCGGCATGATCGTGATCACGAATGGATATGCTCAGCTTGCCGAGGTCGCATCCGGCGGGGAGTCTGACGCTGCACGCGATGCTGAGCGCGGTTCCGGCAGCAACGTCCGCAGATGTCGAAACTTCCACAGAGACGGCGCTGTCGGCTGTTCTGTCGCTTGTCCCAATCATGCGCGATGCTCGTATTCTAGTATTCGCCAAGTAGCAAAAGCTTCCGGCAGGAGAACATGCCGGAAGCTTGGAGCATTTCGATGGATCAGGCTTCCAGGGCCAGATTCGTGCCGGCGATGAAACCTGTCACGTGGGCTCGTGCCAAACCATGCTGGTTGCCGCTGCCCGACGCTTCGCCGCCGCAGTAGAGACCCGGAATGACCTGGCCATCGAAGTCGACGACCTGCGATTTGCCGTTGGTCCGCAGTCCGCCATAGGAGTCGTGCCACGTGACCATCATCGACGCCGCGTAGAACGGCGCCTTGTCGATGGCATGCATCGGGGCGTCGGCGCCGCGGTCGAACTCCGCGTCCGCACCGGCGGACACCGCAGCGTTCCACTTCGCCACTGTGTCAACTAGGTGCTTCACCGGCACGCGCTGGTACGGGTGGCCCATCATCTTCTCAGCCAGTTCCTCGATCGTATCGGCGACGAAGAAATGCCCGTTGTCCGGCGACGTGAACGGCTCGTTGATGTTCCAGCCGTCTCGCTCGATCGCAGCGCTGTCGAAGATCGCCCAAATCGGTCCGGAGAAGAAGTCCGGCCCGGTCGATCCTTCGTTCATAGCCAGAGCCGCATCGACCCCGGCGTAGCGGCTGTAGACCGTCTTGATGAAGTTCGGATCGGAGTTTCGCCAGTCGAGCGGCACGTGTTCGATACCAACCTTCGGCGTACCGGCAGCGGGTCCGGCCGGATACCACGAGAACGGCACGTTCTTGGTCAGGTTGATTTCGTTGTAGAAACGCTTTCCGACCTGATTGACGGCGATCAGATGTTCGTACGAGTTCACGCCGAAGAGAGCGATGCCTGTGGCTTTCCGGGACGAGAAGCCGGGATGACCGGGAAGCTCGCCACTGTAGGCGTCGCGCGTCGCCAGCCGCCGCGGAATGTGATAGGTGATCGGAATGCCGAGGTTCTGTTGCATGCCGGCCAGGGCAGCTCCGACCTTCATGCCAGCGAGAATGCCGCTGGCATCCTGGCCGCGAGGACCGAGAACGGCGAGAGTGCTGGCCGCATGGGCCGGATCCCTCATTGCCGGATAGAACATGCTGCGGAACTGCGGATTGCCGGTGTGTCCGCCGGTTCCGATCATGACGCCCTTGCGCGCGCGAACGGTGATCGTTTCGCGTGTTTCGTCGATGTTGCCGTTGCTCCAGAGGCTCTTCAGGATTTCGCCCGTGTCCGGGTCGGTTCGCGTGGAGTAGCTGGCCCGGATGCCCAGCACCCTGCCCGAGTGCGGCTCTTCCCGGATAAGTTCGTCCATATGGCGGTTGAGCATGAACTCAATGCCCTTCTCGCGCGCACTGAACTCCAGGCATCGCGCGAGAATTGCGCCACCGCCCACCGTGTCCGGCGCCGCGACGTCGCTGGTATCGCCAAGCGGGATCGGCGCGAAATGGCTCGATGACACGTTGAGCGTACCCGCATCCTCCCGTGAGATCGTCCCCGCCTTGATGTCGGTCTTGTCGCCGAGCTTCAGGAACGGGCCTGCCTGCCTTGCACGCGAAATGCCGGAGTTCGGGTTGGATCCACGGATGCGGGCGAACCGCACATAATTGTCCAGCTGCAGTTGCCTCGCAGCCGGAGCATTGTCGGCCATGGCCCGCTGGATTTCCCGCTCGTTGTATCGATATGGCGCCTGCGCCGCGGCATCGACCACGGACCAATCGGTCCACTCGGTGAACAGGCGGTCGACGTCGTCCGTCAGCTCTTCGGGGGTGTGAATCGGAGCGACGGTGATAAAACCTTCCTTGTCGCTCTCGCCGGCAATATCCCTCAGTTGCAGCGGGTCACCACCGCCGAGCGAAGTTTGGCCGCCGCTGTGCAACATCTTTCCGCCGACGTCGAAATTTCCTTCGACAACCAGCACCGTCGCCCCGGCGTCGCGCGCCCGAATGGCGCACATCAGTCCTGATGCACCACCACCGCAAACGACGACGTCTACCTCATAGTCCCATTGGAGCTCCGGAGCAGTCTGCGCCGCAGCCTGGTTGGGCATCGACGCCACCACCGCCCCCAGGCCGACGCCTGCGCCGGCACCTGCCCTGAAGAAATCGCGCCGGCTCAGGTCGTTCTTTGTGTCCCTGGGCTTTGCGCTGTCGCTTCCACTGCCTTGCTTCTTGGCCATGCTAGTCCTCCCTGATGTGCCGCTTCGCTGGCGGGCGATAGCGCGAGCGCCTTTTCCATCTCACTCGCACGATCTTCGAACGCGTTCTATCGGCTAAATGCCCGAGACTCCTCCCTCGCGAGCAAGACCGCGTATGCAGACTACAGACTTATCATCGGTTCGTTTTACCACAATCGATTTTTCAGAATTATAATCGGTTTTATAGATCGACATACAACCATGAATCGGTTGCCAAAGACCACATTCAATCACCGAGGTTTGTAGCCGGTCGCGTGACAGCAAAAGGCAAACCGTACGGGCCGCCCTACGGACTGCACAACAAAGTCTCTGGAGATCTGCCTATATGGTAGCGCGTTCCGTCTGGCGCAGTGGCCACTATTTCGTGCGATTTGCCTCATACCTTGCCTTGGTCTCGGCGTTCGGCGGGTAGAGGCCGGGGAGCGGCGCGCCGGCCTCGACCTCCTTCATGATCCAGGCTTCCAGCGCTTCCTGCTCGGGGCCGGACTTGACGACCTCCTCGATCAGCGCGGCGGGGATCAGCACGGCGCCGTCGTCGTCCACCACGATCCAGTCGTCCGGGAAGACCGCGACCCCGCCGCAGGCGATCGGCTGCTGCCAGTCGACGAAGGTGAGACCCGCGACCGAGGGCGGCGCCGCGACGCCCCTCGACCAGACCGGCAGTCCGGTCGCCAGCACGCCCGCCACGTCCCGCACGACGCCGTCGGTGATGAGCGCCGTCACCCCGCGCTTCACCATGCGTGCGCAGAGAATGTCGCCAAAGATGCCGGCATCGGTGATGCCCATCGCGTCGGCCACGGTGATGCAGCCGGCCGGCATCGCCTCGATCGCGGCGCGGGTGGATTTGGGCGACGACCAGGATTCGGGCGTCGCCAGATCCTCGCGCGCCGGCACGAAGCGCAGCGTGAAGGCGCGGCCGACGAGGCGCGGCTGGCCCGTGCGGATCGGCATGGCGCCGCGCAACCAGACATTGCGCAGGCCCTTCTTCAGCAGGATCGTGGTGACCGTCGCGGTGGTGACGGTCGAGAGAGTTCGGATGATGTCGGAATCAGTGGGCATGATGTGTCTTTTGGAAAGGTGGGGTGTCTCTCCTTACCGTCTCCGCGCCAGAACGGGGAGAGGCGATCGCCGGCGGGGAAAGCTCGGCATGGCCGCGGTGCCGATGGCATGCAGTTTTCCGGGCTTAGGATAGCCTTGAGAGCCGCCCCCTCTCCGTCTCGGGCTTCGCCCTCGACACCTCTCCCCCACTGCGCGGGGGCGAGGAACCCAAGATGGAAGGACGCCAGCGCAGCGGCAGCGGTTCCTCTCCCCCGTCGATCGGGGGAGAGGTGGCGAGCCCGAAGGGCGAGACGGAGAGGGGGTCGAGGATTTGTGCTCACCAAGCCCGCCGCCCGCGCGGGCAGACGAGCGGCGTGGAGACGAACGATAGCGAGCGGCCCGCCGCGATCAGCTCGCTTCGCGCAGCGCCTCGGCGGTCTGCAGGTCGACGGAAACGAGCTGGCTCACGCCCTGCTCCGCCATCGTCACGCCGAACAGCCGGTTCATGCGCGCCATCGTGATGGGGTTGTGGGTGATGATGACGAAGCGCGTTTCCGTCGTCTTCGCCATCTCGTCCATCAGATTGCAGAAGCGCTCGACATTGTGATCGTCGAGCGGTGCATCCACCTCGTCCAGCACGCAGATGGGCGCCGGATTGGTCAGGAACACGGCGAAGATCAGCGCCATCGCGGTCAGCGCCTGCTCGCCGCCGGAAAGCAGCGTCATGGTCTGCGGCCGCTTGCCGGGCGGGCGGGCGAGGATTTCGAGGCCGGCTTCGAGCGGATCTTCGGACTCGATCAGCTGAAGCTCGGCCGTGCCGCCGCCGAAGAGATGCGAGAACAGCCGCTGGAAATGGCCGTTGACCACGTCGAAGGCGCCAAGCAGGCGCTCGCGGCCTTCCTTGTTCAGGTTCTGGATCGCGTGACGCAGCTTCTTGATCGCCTCGATCACGTCTTCGCGCTCGGTGACGATCGTCTCCAGCCGGTCGGACAGTTCGCGGCTCTCCTCCTCGGCGCGCAGGTTCACGGCACCCAGCCGCTCGCGCTCGGCCCGCAGCCGTTCGATCCGCTTCTCGACCTCGCCGGCCTCGGGCAGTTCATCGTCGACCTTCAGCCCGGTGTGCTGGAAAACCAGATGCGGCTCGGTGTTCAGCGCCTCCTGGATGCGCGCTTCGGTCTCGCGGCGGCGCTCGTCGGCGGCGGCCAGCCGTTCCTCGGCGCGGCCGCGCGCCTCGCGCGCCTCCGACAGCGCCTGGATCGCCGCGCTCGCAGCCTTGTCCAGCTCCGCCTGGCGGTTCTCGGATTCCTGCAGGCGGTCGGCCGCGTCCTTGCGCAGCGTCTCGGCCTGCGAGAGCTGCGACATCAGTGCACGGCGGCGTTCCTCGATCGCGTCGGGCGCATCCGCCAACCCTGCAAGCTCGGTGTGGGCGTCGGCGCGACGCTCGTTCAGCGAAGCGATCTGCTTTTCGGCGTTCTCGGCACGCGTGACCCAGGTCTTGCGTTCCTCGGCGATCGCCGCGAGGCGACGAGCGCGCTGCTCGGCCTCGCGGTTCAGGCCGTCATGCACGGCGCGTGCGTCCGACAGAACGGCGCGGTCGCGGGCGACATCAGCCGACTGGGCCTCGAAGCGGGCCTGCAGAACGGCGAGATCCGGCGCTTCGCCCAGCGCGCGCTCGGCTTCAGCGGCGGCCGCGGCGGCTTCGGCGTGCCCCTCCTGGAGCCGCGCCTGCGATTCCTCGAGCGCGATGCGGCGGGCGGACACCTCGCCGGCGGCCTTTTCGGCGCGGGCAAGTGCGGCCTGCGCCTCGGCCAGCGCATGCTGCCCCTCGCGCCAGGCCTGCCGGGCCTGCTTCTCGGCTTCCGTCGCCTGCCGCTGCGCGGTCTCGGCCGCGCCCAGCGCCTCTTCGGCAGCCCGCACGGTCCTGGTCGCGGCGACGGCCTCGGCGTCGAGTTCGGCAAGCCGATTCTTCTGGGCAAGGCGTTGCGCGGCCGGCGTCGGCGCCTCGGCGCTCGCGGTGAAGCCATCCCAGCGCCACAGAGCGCCGTCCTTGCTGACCAGCCGCTGGCCGGGCTTCAGCAGCGCCTGCAGGCGCTTGCCGTCGGCGGCGTCGACGATGCCGGTCTGCGCAAGACGCCGGGCAAGCTGGCGCGGCGCCGACACGACGGTCGCCAGCGTCTGCGCGCCGCCGGGCAGCGGGGCATCGTCCGCCTGCGGCTGGATATCGCCCCAGTGCGCGGGCGCGGTCGGGTCGAGCGGCACGTCGAGGTCTTCGCCGAGTGCCGCGCCCAGCGCCGTCTCGAAGCCGCGCTCGACCTTCACCTGCTCCAGAACGGCGGGGAAGAGGTCGCCGGAGGCCGCATTGATGATCTTCGCCAGCGTGCGCGCCTCGGTCTCGACGCGCTGCAGCGCGGCACGTGCCTCCTGCAGCGGCGAGCGCAGGCGGGCTTCCTCGGCACGCGCCTCGGTGACAGTCTTCTCGGCGGCGAGCGTCGCCGCTTCGCGCGCGGCAAGCGCCTGCGCGGCCTGCTCGGCGATCGCCTTCTTCTCGACCGGGTCGGGCAGGCCCGCGATGCGGGCGACGATATCGGCCAGTTCGCGCTCGACTTCGGCAAGCTGGCGCGCGACGCGGTCGCGGCGGTCGGCGGTCTCGCGCAGCGTGCGCTCGATCTGGTTGCGCTGGGCCGCGGCCTCGGCCCGCTCGGCCGTCAGCCGCGACAGCGCGTTCTCGCTGTCGGTCAGGATCGCGGACGCCTCGGCGACGGCGGCGCGCGTCTCGGCCTCGCGGCCGGCGGCCCCGGCCGTCTCGGCGTTCAGCGTCGCTTCCTCGTCGGCCAGGCGCGCCAGGATGCCGGCATTGTCGCTGACCATCTGCTGCTCGCGCGCGATGTCGGCGTCGAGCTGGGTGACGCGCTTCTGGAGCTCCGCCTGGCGGGCGCGGACGCGGTTGGCCTCCTCCTCGATCTGGCCGCGCGCGATCGTCAGGCGTTGAAGCACCGCCGCCGCGGCGGCTTCCGCATCCCGCAGTTCGGGCAGCCGGTGGGCGCCGATGGCCTGCTCCTTGGCGGCGTTCATCTGCAACTCGGCGCGCTCGCCGACGAGCGCGGTGGCCACGGCCAGCGCCGACTTGGACTCGCCCTCCTGCAGCTTCGCCTGCGTCCAGCGCAGGTGCAGCAGCGTCGCTTCCGCCTTGCGGATGTCGGCCGAGATGTTCTTGAACCGCGAGGCCTGGCGCGCCTGGCGCTTCAGGTTCTCGATCTGCGTCTCAAGCTCGCCGACGACGTCGTCGAGGCGCTCGAGGTTCTGCTCGGCAGCGCGGAGCCGAAGCTCCGCCTCATGGCGGCGGGTGTGCAGGCCGGAGATGCCGGCGGCCTCTTCCAGCAGCGCGCGGCGCGCCTGCGGCTTCGCCTGGATGAGCTCGCCGATACGCCCCTGCCCGACCATCGAGGGCGACCGCGCGCCGGTCGACTGGTCGGCGAAGAGCAGCTGCACGTCCTTGGCGCGCGCCTCCTTGCCGTTGATGCGGTAGATGGAGCCCGCCTCGCGCTCGATACGGCGCGACACCTGCAGTTCCTCGGCGTCGTTGAAGGACGCCGGCGCCGAGCGGTCGGTGTTGTCGAGGAAAAGCGTCACCTCGGCAGTGTTGCGCGCCGGGCGCGTGGCGGAACCCGAGAAGATGACGTCGTCCATGCCGGACGCGCGCATGTTCTTGTACGAGCTTTCGCCCATCACCCAGCGCAGCGCCTCGACGAGGTTCGACTTGCCGCAGCCGTTCGGGCCGACGACGCCGGTCAGGCCGCGCTCGATGACGAACTCGGCCGGCTCGACGAAGGATTTGAAGCCAAGGAGGCGGAGGCGGGAGAACTTCATGCGCCGACACTCAAACGCACGCGTGGGCCCTCGCCCACCGGCCGCGCGGCGGGTGCGTCAAAACATGTCGTCGATGATCGCCGACATCTGCGCAACGGTCAGTGCTCCACGGTACTTGCCGCCATTGATGAAGAAGGTCGGCGTCGATTCGATGCCGAACTCCTTCGCGCCGCGATCGCGGACGGCCCTGATGTCCTCCAGAAGCTTCTGGTCGGTCAAGCAGGCCTCGAACGACTCCTGTGAAAAACCGGCGAGCTTCGACAGCTGGAGCAGGACTTCGCGGGCGTTTTCCACACCCGCCCAGGTCTGCTGCTGCTGGAAGAGCACGTCGACCATCGCGAAATAGCGGTCGTCCGAGCAGCGCGCGAGCATAAACCCGGCCTCGGAGCGTGAATCCTGCGGGAACGGGAATTCGCGGAAGATCAGCCGCGCCTTGCCGGTGTCGATGTAGTTCTTCTTGATCTCCGGCAGCGTGTTCTTGTGGAAATTGGCGCAATGCGGGCAGGTCATGGACGCGTATTCCACGATCGTGACCGGGGCGTCGTCCTTGCCGATCTGACGCTCCGGCAGCGCGCCGGGCTGGAGCAGGAGAGCCATGTCGACCTTGGCCTCAGGGGCCGGCACGTCGCCACCGCCTGACGCGGGCGGCGGGGTGTCGGCCGCCTTCTCCTCCTCGCTGCAGGCGGCCAGGACCGCCGCCAGCGCCGGAAGGGCGACCATCGAGGCGAGCACGTGTCTGCGCGGAAGGCTGAGAGCCATACGAATCACCCGATCTTGAATGGGAATGTGCAATGGAGAAGAACGTGAAGGCGAGAGTTCGCGCGAATTAAGGCATCCGGCAGCGCAAATAAATGGCCAAAACGGCGCGCCATCCTTCAAATTAGCGCGAGAGCGGCTTGCGCGAGCCGGCCACCGACCGGCCCAGGCGCTCCAGCGCATCCCGGAGGCCGCCGTCCTCGATCGGCCGCACGGCGGCGGCGATCCCGGCCTCCTCGGCGGGTGCCAGCCTGCGCAGCGCCGGCCGGCGGCGCCGGTCGTCGACCGCCACGACCTTCTGCACGATGCGGATGCGGCCGATGGCGGCGAAACCCAGGAAGGCGTTGACGCGGCCGAGAATCTCGGTGGTCTGGTGCTGCACCTCCAGCGCCGCCATGCCCTCGCAGGCGATGACGAGCGTCGCCGGCTCGAACGGATCGTCGTCCGTCATGCGCCGCGGCCAGACGATCTTCTCCGGCCGGGTCCGGTCGGCCAGCGAGGCGCCGACAATCTCGTCCCAGGACTGGACGAGGCCGATCGAGATACCCGCGCGCCGGCGCAGCACCGGATCGAGGATCTCCGACGCGAGATCGCTGATCGGGGTGGGATAGGATGGTCTTGCCATACGGGGAGCCTACAGGGTGGCCCCCGTCGACGCCAATCTGTTTCAGCCGGAAAGCAGCGCGTTGATGTTCTGTGCACCATATGCTATCCGCAACATATGGTGCCGCCGGCGACACTGATCGAAGACCTGAAATTCGAGCGTCGCGACGGAACCATCATACAGATGAGGATCTGGCGCTTGCCGACCGCCAACACCGAACGGCCGCACGGGCTGAAATATTCGCTGTTCTTTGGACGCGCAGGGGAGCGGATCGTCGGCTACGACAACGAGGCAGGCAAAGGCGACCACAGGCACTATCGCGACATTGAGGAGCCGTACGCCTTCACGTCGCTGGAGCAACTGGTGGCGGATTTCTGGGACGACGTGAGAAAGGCATCGCGCGATGAATGAAGTCCGGCTGCATGTCACGACGGTTGACCAGTTCTTCGACCGTGCGATGAAGGCCGCCCGCCGGCTGGATCGCGGCGACCGGTCGGCTGCCGCCACTGCCTGGACGGGCTTCGAAAGCATGGAACAGTTGCTCCGTCTGCTGACGCCCAACCGCTGGACGCTGCTGCGTGCGTTGAGGACGCAGGGGCCGGTGTCCATCCGCGCCCTGTCCAAGGCCCTCGGTCGCGACTATCGCGGGGTGCATGCCGATGTCGCAACCCTTCTGCAGGCAGGGCTGATCGACCGCAACGAAGCTGGGCTCGTGCATGTGCCCTGGTCGAAGATCACCGCGGAAATGAACCTCGAGGCCGCGGCGTGAGGCGTTGATGCCGCGCGTGCCGTTGAACGATACGAGCGTCGCCGCGCGCCTGCTCGCCTGGTATGACCGGCATCATCGCGAGCTGCCGTGGCGGACCGGGCCGGCGGAAGCCGCGCGCGGCGTGCGGCCCGACCCGTATCGCGTCTGGCTGTCGGAGATCATGCTCCAGCAGACGACGGTCGCGGCGGTGAAGCCGTACTTCGCGAAATTCGTGGACAGGTGGCCCGACGTGGCGGCGCTCGCCGCAGCGGAGACCGACGCGGTGATGGGCGCATGGGCCGGCCTCGGCTACTATTCGCGGGCCCGCAACCTCAAGGCGTGCGCCGTGGCCGTCGCCGGAACGCACGGCGGCCGGTTCCCAGACACGGTCGCCGGCCTGAGGGCCCTGCCCGGCATCGGCGACTACACCGCCGGCGCGATCGCCGCGATCGCCTTCGGCCGTCCGGCGGCCGTGGTCGACGGCAATGTGGAGCGCGTGATCGCCCGGCTCCATGCCATCGAAACGCCGCTGCCGGCCGCAAAGGCGGAGATCCGCGCGATCGTCGAAACGCTGGTGCCCGCTGACCGCCCGGGCGATTTCGCGCAGGCGACGATGGATCTCGGCGCGACGATCTGCACGCCGCGGCGGCCGGCCTGCATCGCCTGCCCGCTGAACGACGGCTGCCTGGCGCTGAAGGCCGGCGATCCGGAGCGGTTTCCCCCGAAAGCGCCGAAGGCCGAGAAGCCGCTGCGCCGGGGAGCCGCCTTCGTGGCGGTGCGCGACGACGGCGCGATCCTGCTGCGCAAGCGCCCCAAGACAGGCCTGCTCGCAGGCATGGCCGAGCCGCCGACATCGGCATGGACGGCACGCGCAGACGGCGCGACTACGGCGGACGCGGCGCCTTTCCCCGCCGACTGGCGGCTTGCCGGCAAGGTCGCGCACGTCTTCACGCATTTCGAGCTCGACCTGACTGTGCTGGTCGCCGATGCCGGCAAACGGCCGGCACCGTCGGGCACGTGGTGGTCGCTGCCCGACGACATCCACGACGAAGCCTTGCCGACGGTGATGAAAAAGGCCATCGAGGTCGCGGCACCAAGGGCGACACGGCGCGACGCCAGGAGAAAAGATTGAGCGAAATCAAGCATATCGTTTTTGACATCGGCAAGGTGCTGATTCACTACGATCCTGACCTGCCGTTCAGCCGGCTGATCCCCGACGCGGAGGAGCGGCGCTGGTTCTTCGAAAACGTCTGCACCTCGCCGTGGAACATCGAGCAAGATCGCGGGCGCACATGGGAGGAGGCCGAGGCGCTGCTGATCGCCGAGCACCCCGACCACGAGGAAAACATCCGCAACTTCCGCCGGCACTGGCACGAGATGGTGCCGCACGCCTACGAGGACAGCGTGGCGGTGATGACCGACCTGATCGACGCCGGCCATGACGTGACGATGCTGACCAACTGGGCGGCCGACACCTTCGTCGAGGCACGGTCGCGCTTCCCGTTCCTCGACCGCCCGCGCGGGGTCACCGTGTCGGGCGAGGTCAAGATGATCAAGCCGGAGCGCGGCATCTACGATCACCACGTCAGGGCGTTCGGGCTCGAGCCGTCGAAATCGCTCTTCATCGACGACAGCCAGAAGAACGTCGACGGCGCCATCGCGGCGGGCTGGCAGGCGGTGCTGTTCACGGATGCGCGGCAGCTGCGTTCCGACCTCGCAGCGCTCGGCGTCGAAAGCTAGACTCGCCCGCCTGCGGCGGGCACTCTGCGATCGGAGGGACAGCCGATGCAGACATTCGACGCGCCGGTGGTTTCGATGCCTGGCAAGGAGCGCTTCGCCCGCGCGCCGTTCGGCGGCAAGGTCATCATCCATGCGACCGCCGAGGAGACCGGCGGCGCCTTCGGCATGTGGGAGACGTTCACCCCGCCCGGCCAGGGACCGGCGCCTCACGCCCACACGCGCGAGACCGAGGTATTCCGCGTCGTCCGCGGCACGTTCCGGTTCCGCTGCGGCGACAGCGAGTTCGACGCGCCGCCGGGGACGGTGGTGACGCTGCCGCCGCATGTCGAGCACAGCTGGACGAACATCAGCGAGGAGCCGGGTCAGGTGTTCGCGATCGTGACCCCGGGCGGATTCGAGCAGCTCTTCATCCAGGTCGATGCGACAGGCGCGAGGACCGACGAGGAGATCGCGCGCATCGAGGCCAGCCTCGGCATCGTCAACGCGGCGACGCGAGCGCTGGCCGCGAAGGGCTAGGCGCCGGCCTTCTCCATGCCGACGCGTACGATGCGGCGCAGCTCGTCGATCGGCGTCATGCCGCCACTGCGCTCATAGTGCCAGAACGTCCAGCCGTTGCAGGCGTCGAGCCCCTGCACCGCCGCGCCCATCTTGTGGATGGATCCCGCCTCGTTGCCGACGGCGATGGTGCCGTCGGCGCGGACCGTCGCCGTCCAGCGGCGGCGCGCGTCGTGCAGGAGCGTGCCGGGCTTGATCAGGCCGGCGTCCAGCAGGCTGACAAAGGCGACGCGCGGCTCGGCCCGCTTGCCGGTCAGCGTCATCAGCTCGGCCTCGGCCAGCGGCCGGACACTGGCGATGCGCTCGCGCGCGGCGTCGATATAGGCCTGTTCGCGCTCGATGCCGACGAAGTGGCGGCCGAGGCGCCTGGCGACCGCGCCGGTCGTGCCCGAGCCGAAGAACGGGTCCAGGATCACGTCGCCCGGCCGGCTCGACGCCGCCATGATGCGTGCCAGCAGCGCTTCGGGCTTCTGCGTCGGATGCAGCTTGTTGCCGTTGGCGTCCTTCAGCCGCTCGCCGCCGGTGCAGATCGGGAACAGCCAGTCGGATCGCATCTGCACGTCGTCGTTGGAGGCTTTCATGGCCTCGTAGTTGAAGGTGTAGCCCTTCGCCTTCTGGTCGCGCGAGGCCCAGATCATCGTCTCGTGGGCGTTCTGGAAGCGGCGGCCGCGGAAGTTGGGCATCGGGTTGGTCTTGCGCCACACCACGTCGTTCAGGATCCAGAAGCCGAGGTCCTGCATGATGGCGCCGACGCGGAAGATGTTGTGATACGAGCCGATCACCCAGATCGTGCCCGAGGGCTTCAGCACGCGGCGCGCGGCCAGAAGCCAGGCGCGCGTGAACGCGTCATAGGCCTCGAAGCTCTCGAAGCGGTCCCAGTCGTCATCGACGGCGTCGACCTTGGACTGGTCGGGGCGGTGGAGATCGCCTTCGAGCTGGAGATTATAGGGCGGGTCGGCGAAGACGAGGTCGATCGACTTCTCGGGCAGCCTGTCAAGCGCGGCGACGCAGTCGCCCTTCAGGATCGTGTCCTTCCAGTCGGCCTCCGCAGCAATGGAGGAACGGACGTCGAGAAGACGCACAGCCGACATGGACACTCACCCGGAACGCTGAACTCATTTACGCGCCGTTATGGTTACCGATCGCCGTAAAGAATTGGTGAAATGCATGACATTTCGGCGCGTTTGCCCGCGGGCCCGGTCTGGTGTAAGCCGCGCCGATGCGCTGCCCATCACCCGGGCAGGCGGCATCCCCCCACCCGAAGCGAGCCGACATGCCCTCCCCAGACCTCGTCATTTTCGATTGCGACGGCGTGCTCGTCGATTCCGAGATCATCGCCGCGCGCCTCGAGGCCGACCTGCTGACCGAAGCGGGCATTCCGATCACCGCGGCGGAGATCGCCGAGGACTATGCCGGGCTGACGTTCAAGGACATCATGCTCAGGCTCGAGGAGAAGGCGGGCGTTCCGCTGCAGGCGTCGCTGCTCGACCGCGAACGCGCCGCGCTGGACAAGCGGCTGGCGGCGGAGGTGCGCGCCATCGACGGGGTGCGCGAGGCGCTGATATCCGTCACCGGCCCCAAATGCATCTGCTCGAACTCGACGCCCGACCGGCTGGAGATGATGCTGACCAAGACGGGGCTGAAGCCGTTCTTCAACGGCAAGGTCTTTTCCGCCAAGGCAACGGAGAGCGGCCGGCCGAAGCCGGAGCCGGATGTCTTCCTGCACGCGGCGCGCGCCATGGAAACAGACCCGGAGAAGGCGTTCGTGATCGAGGATTCGGTGCACGGGGTGACGGCGGCGCGGCGCGCCGGCATGCGCGTCATCGGCTTCACCGGGGCGTCGCACACCTATCCCGGGCACGCCGACCGGCTGACCGAAGCCGGCGCCGAGACCGTGATCCGCCGCTGGGCAGAACTCAAGCCGGTGCTGGCGGCGCTGGTCGAGTGGTCGGACGCCTGAGCGCTACTGCGCCTTCTTGACCGGGCCCTCGTCGTAGCCGGCATAGATCTGCACCTGGCCATCGGTGCCGGACGGGACGGTGACGGCCGGGTCGTTGAAGATGAACTGCGCCGCGCCGGTCGCCGAGTCCAGCACGACCTGGTAGTCGTGCAGCTGGGAATACAGCACCTCGGTGCCGCGCGTCGCCACCACGCGGATCGGCATGGTGACGGGGCCGGCCTTGGCGAGCGGTCCGGGGACCACCTTGCCCGCCAGCGCGACGTTCACCGTGATGGTGCCGGGCGCGTAGGTGCAGCTTCGCGTCGCCTCGCTGATCGACGCCTGGTAGATGAGCTTGGTCGGGTCGTCCTCGGCCTTGCGCTCGAACGAGCGGTAGACCGCCGTGCCCTCGCGCAACGACACCCGGGGGCAATAGGCGCGCAGTTCGCTCTCGCGCACCAGGCCCTCCTGGTTCTCGTTGGACTTCTTGCGGAAACCCAGGTCGAGCGCGCTGGCGGCGCTGCTGTCCTGCTGGCAGCCGGCCACCGCCGCCATCAAGGCGACAAGGGTGACGCCGGCCGAAAAGCGAAGCCTCTTCAATGCAATCCCTCTACGCACTTCCCACCAAGGCGGACGGTGTCTATAGCAACGGCGCGGCGAAAATGCGACTGAAAAGCCGGGCTATGGGGCGGTTCGCCACGCACCCCGAGGGGCGAGACGATGCAGTATGTGAGCACCCGGGGCGAAGCCCCGACCCTGGGCTTCTCCGACGCGCTCCTGGCCGGGCTGGCGCGCGACGGCGGGCTCTATGTCCCCCGCGAATGGCCGACCTACTCCGCAGCCGACATCCGGGCGATGCGCGGCCTGTCCTATGCGGACCTCGCCGTGCGGGTGCTGACGCCGTTCCTCGGCGGCGAGATCAAGGCGGCGGATTTCGAACGGCTGGCGCGCGAGGCGTATGCAACCTTCCGTCATCCGGCCGTCTGCCCGCTGGTGCAGACCGGCCCCAATACCTTCATCCTGGAGCTCTTCCACGGGCCGACACTCGCCTTCAAGGACGTGGCGATGCAACTGCTCGCGCGGCTGATGGACCACGTGCTGGCCGAGCGCGGTCAGCGCGCGACGATCGCCGGGGCAACGTCGGGCGACACCGGTGGCGCGGCGATCGACGCCTTCGGCGGGCGGGAGCGGACGGACATGTTCATCCTGTTCCCGCACGGGCGCGTCTCGCCGGTGCAGCAGCGGCAGATGACAACTTCGGCCGCCGGCAATGTGCACGCACTTGCCGTCGAGGGCGACTTCGACGACTGCCAGGCGCTGGTCAAGGCGATGTTCAACGACCATGGGTTCCGCGACCGCGTGGCGCTCTCCGGCGTCAACTCTATCAACTGGGCCCGCATCATGGCCCAGATCGTCTACTACTTCTCGTCGGCGCTCTCGCTCGGCGCGCCGGACCGCCCTGTCTCGTTCACCGTGCCGACCGGCAATTTCGGCGACATCTTCGCCGGCTACGCCGCCAAGCGCATGGGCCTGCCGATCGAACGGCTGGTGATCGCCACCAACGACAACGACATCCTGGCGCGGGCGGTCGCGACGGGGCGGTACGAGACCCGCGCGGCGATCGCGACCACCTCGCCGTCGATGGACATACAAGTGTCGTCAAACTTCGAACGCCTGCTGTTCGAGGCCTCCGACCGCAACGCGGAAAAGGTGCGGCGCTGGATGGACGGGCTCAAGCAGTCGGGCGCCTTCGAGATGGATGCGGCGACGCTGGCCTCGATCCGGGGCGGCTTCTCCGCCGGCCGGGCGAGCGTGGCGGACACCGAGGCGATCATGCGAAAGACGCTTGCAGACACCGGCTATCTCCTTGATCCACATACAGGAACGGCCGTGCACGTCGCCGCGGCGCAGCCACCCTCCGCCACCCCGATGATCGTGCTCGCCACCGCGCATCCGGCGAAATTCCCGGCGGCCGTCGAGGCGGCGACCGGGATCCATCCGACCCTGCCCGCATGGCTGGGTGACCTGATGGAACGCAAGGAGACCTTTACGGTCCTTCAATCGTCGCTAGAATTAATGGAAGACTATATCAGCCGCCGGTCACGGGCGGCGCGCTAGGGAGTTTCGCGTAGATGGGCGTTGAGGTCAGCCGTCTGTCCAATGGACTGACAGTCGCCACCGAAACCCTCCCCCATATCGAATCCGTCGCACTGGGTCTGTGGGTGAAGTCCGGCGCGCGCAACGAGCGCGAGGACGAGCATGGCATGGCGCACCTGCTCGAGCACATGGCGTTCAAGGGCACCGAGCGGCGCAGCGCCTGGCAGATCGCGTCCGAGATCGAGAATGTCGGCGGCGAGATCAACGCCGCGACCAGCGTGGAGACGACGTCGTTCTTCGCCCGCGTGCTCTCCGACGACGTGCCGCTGGCCGTCGACATCCTCTCCGACATCCTGACAGAGTCGAAGTTCGACGCCGACGAACTCGAGCGCGAGCAGCACGTCATCCTGCAGGAGATCGGCGCGGCGCACGACACGCCGGACGACATCGTCTTCGACCGCTTCACCGAGACGGCATTCCGCCACCAGACCATCGGCCGCTCCATTCTCGGCACGCCGCAGACGGTGAAGTCCTTCACGTCGAAGCAGCTCCACGATTTCCTCGAGCGGCAGTACGGCGCCGAGCGCATGGTGGCGGTCGCCGCCGGCGACATCCGCCATGACGACTTCGTGCGCGAGGTGGAGAAGCGGCTGGGTACGTTCCGCCCCAAGGCGGAAAGCGCGCTGCCGCAATATGCGCATTATGTCGGCGGCGACTTCCGCGAGCACC
The DNA here is from genome assembly GCA_019635755.1 of Rhizobiaceae bacterium. Lineage (GTDB taxonomy): Bacteria > Pseudomonadota > Alphaproteobacteria > Rhizobiales > Rhizobiaceae > OAS926. The sequence continues at coordinate 434,383 of JAHBYW010000001.1, forward strand.
GCGACCTGATGGACGCGCAGATCCTGCTGGGTTTCGAAGGACGCGCCTACCACGTGCGCGACTTCTATGCGTCGCAGGTGCTGTCGATGATTCTCGGCGGCGGCATGTCCTCGCGGCTCTTCCAGGAGGTGCGCGAGAAGCGCGGCCTCTGCTACTCGGTCTATTCGTTCCACTGGGGCTTCTCGGACACCGGGCTTTTCGGCGTCCATGCGGCGACGGGCCAGGCCGACATCGAGAAGCTTGTGCCGGTGATCCTCACGGAACTGCAGCGCGCGGGCGAGTCGATCAACCAAGACGAACTCAACCGCGCCCGGGCGCAATATCGCGCCGGGCTGGTGATGTCGGCGGAAAGCGCATCCAGCCGCGCCTCGCAGATCGCCCGACAGATCCTGCTGTTCGGCCGGCCGATCCCCAAGGAGGAGCTGGTCGAGCGCTTGTCCAACCTGACGACCGAGCGGCTGACGGATCTGTCCTACCGGCTGTTCTCGTCCAAGCCGACGGTGACCGCGATCGGTCCGATCGGCGGGCTCGCAGCCTACGAGAAGATCCGCGACGGGCTTCCCCGCACCGTCGCGGCCCACAAGCTCGCCGTCTGAGAACCGCCCCGCGCGCCATGTTCCCGTTCGCCTTCCTTCGCCGCGACACGCCGGCGCTCACGGGGCGGCGGGTGAAGCTGCGGCTGCCGATGGCGCGCGACTATCGCGAATGGGCGGCGCTGCGCGGCGAAAGCCGCTCTTTCCTGGAGCCCTGGGAACCGCGCTGGACGGCGGACGAACTCGACCGCGCGGCCTGGCGGCAGCGGCTGGGACGCTACCGCGAGGACTTCGCCGCGGGCGTCGCCGTGCCGTTCTTCATCTTCGAGCGCAACAGCGGCCAACTGGTCGGGGGAATCACGCTGGGCAACATCCGCCAGGGCGTCGCCCAGAGCGGCCACATCGGCTACTGGATCGGCGCCAGATACGCCGGACAGGGCCTGATGCTGGAGGCCGTCCGGCTGCTCGCCACCTATGCATTCGAGACGCTACGGTTGCACCGGATCGAGGCAGCCTGTATTCCCGACAACGCGCGCTCCATGCGCGTGCTTGAAAAAGCCGGATTTCGGCGGGAAGGGCTGCTGCGATCCTACCTCAGGATCAATGGCATCTGGCAAGACCACTACCTCTACGCGCTGATTGCCGGCGACACCGCTGCCGGCGGGACGAAGGGCTGACGGGTTGAAATCGAAGTGTGCGATGCACAGGTGGCTTGCGCTGGCCCTCGCCATGCTCGCCGTCGCCTGCGGCACTCCGGCGGCTCTGGCCATCGAGCCCATCAAGATCGCACGCGAGGACGTCGCGCTCGACCTGTCCAAAGCCGTCGAAATCTACCACGACCAGGGCCAGAACTTTCAGGTGTCGACCGCGCCGGGCGCCGACGGCATCGTGCGCCGAATCGAGATCGAGGCGAGCGCCGAGAACTCGACCGGCGACTGGGCCGTGTTCGCACTCGCCAATTCGAGCGACACGCAGCTCGACCGGCTGATCGTCGCACCGCATTTCAGGCTGGCCAATTCGGGCATCTTCTGGCCGGACCTCGGCTCCGACCGCATCGCCGCGATCACTCCCAGCGAAGGCTTCGCGCTCGACCGGCAGGCGAGCCCCGACGCCGACGTGTTCCTGGTGACGCTCAACCCGGGCTCGGTCGTGACCTTCGTCGCCGAACTCGCCTCGCCGACGCTGCCACAGGTCTATCTGTGGGACCCCGAATCCTACAAGGATACGGTCAATTCCTACACGCTGTTCCGCGGCATCGTGATCGGCATCGCCGGGCTGCTGGCGCTGTTCCTGACCATCCTGTTCGTGGTCAAGGGAACCTCGATGTTCCCGGCGACGGCCGCGCTTGCCTGGTCGGTGCTGGCCTATATCTGCATCGACTTCGGCTTCCTGAACAAGGTGATCGAGATCTCGCCGGGCAGCGAGCAGATATGGCGCGCAGGCACCGAGATCGCGCTGGCGGGCACGTTCGTTGTCTTTCTGTTCACCTATCTGAACCTGAACCGATGGCACAACCATTTCAGCCTCGGCGCGCTGGCGTGGATCTTCGGCCTGGCGCTGATCGCCGGCGTGGCGATCATCGACCCGGAGGTGGCGGCCGGCATCGCGCGCATCTCGTTCGCCGCGACGGGGCTGATCGGCATCGGCCTGATCGTCTATCTCGGTATCCAGGGCTACGACCGCGCGATCATGCTGGTTCCCGGCTGGCTGATGGTGCTGGCCTGGCTGGTCGGCACGTGGATGACCGTCACCGGGCTGCTTGACAACGACATCATCCAGCCGGCGCTGGGCGGCGGGCTGATCCTCATCATCCTGCTGATCGGCTTCACCGTGATGCAGCATGCCTTCTCCGGCGGCGCGCTCCAGCAGGGCCTCTTCAGCGACCTCGAACGGCAGGCGCTGGCCGTGGCCGGGGCCGGCGACACGGTGTGGGACTGGGACGTGCTGCGCGACCGCGTGGTGACACGGCCGGACCTCAGCCTGCAGCTCGGGCTGGCGGCGAACACGCTGACCGGCCCGGCGCGCAACTGGCTGCCGATCCTGCATAGCGACGACCGCGACACGTTCCGCACGACGCTCGACGTGGTGCTGGAGCACCGGCGCGGGCGGGTGGCGCAGAGCTTCCGCCTGCGCGGCGCCGACGGCCACTACCACTGGTTCGCGCTGCGCGCGCGGCCGGTCATCGGGTCCGACGGGCAGGTCATCCGCTGCGTCGGCACGATGATCGACATCACCGAGCAGAAGAAGGCCGAGGAGCGGCTGCTGCACGACGCCGTGCACGACAACCTGACCGGCCTGCCCAACCGGGAGCTGTTCATCAACCGCCTCGACGGGATGATCGCGATCGCGAAGACCGAGGAGAAATTCCGGCCGACGGTGATGATCGTCGACATCGACCGCTTCAAGCAGGTGAACGACGGGCTGGGCATCTCGGCCGGCGACACGATCCTGCTGACGCTGGCCCGGCGCCTCCACCGCCTGCTGAAGCCGAAGGATGCGCTGTCGCGCTTCCAGGGCGACCAGTTCGCCGTCATGGTCCTGTCCGAGCAGGACCCGGCGCGCATCGCGGCGCTGGCGGATGCGGTGAAGCAGGCGATCAAGGCGCCGATCACCTTCGCCAAGCGCGAGATCGTGCTGACCTGCTCCATCGGCCTCGTGACATGGACGCCGGCGCAGGCCACGGCCGAGGACATGGTGAAGGACGGCGAACTCGGCATGCACCAGGCCAAGCGCTTCGGCGGCGACAGGATCGAGCCCTTCCGCCCGGCCTTCCGGTCGGTCGGGACGGACCGCCTGCAGCTCGAATCCGACCTGCGCCGCGCGCTCGACCGCAAGGAGCTCAGCCTAGCCTACCAGCCGATCGTCCGGCTGGAGGACCGCACGACGGCGGGCTTCGAGGCGCTCATCCGCTGGGAGCATCCGCGGCGCGGCTCCATTCCGCCGTCCGACTTCATTCCGGTCGCGGAGAGCTGCGGCCTCATCGTTCAGGTCGGCCTGTTCGCCATGCAGAAGGCGGCGGAGGACCTGGTCTCCTGGCAGAAGGCGATCGGCGACGTGCCGCTGTCGGTCTCGGTCAACCTGTCGAGCCGCCAACTCATCCGCCGCGACCTCGTCAGCGACGTCCGCTCCGTGCTGGCACGCTCGGCGATCAAGCCGCGCTGCTTCCGGCTGGAGCTGACCGAGTCGCTCATCATGGACAATCCGGAGCAGTCGGCGCACGTGTTGCAGAAACTGAAGCAGATCGGCATCGGCCTGTCGCTCGACGATTTCGGCACGGGCTACTCGTCGCTCTCCTACCTGACCCGCTTCCCCTTCGACACGATCAAGATCGACAAGAGCTTCCTCGACGACGCGACGCCCAAGCGCTCGGTGCTGCTGCGCACGATGGTGAACATGGCGCACGAACTGGGGCTCTCCGTCGTCGCCGAAGGCATCTCCGACGAGACCGACGCGCTGCAGCTTCGCCAGATGGGCTGCGAATACGTGCAGAGCTTCATGTTCGGACCGCCGATGCCCGGCGACCAGGTCGTCAAGATGCTGCGCGAGCAGTATCCGGTCGCGCAGGCCTGACGGCCGGACCGGCGCCGCGCCGGATCACCAGCGCCACTCGCCCCTTCCGAGCACGCTCACCGCATCGACGATGCGGCTGAAGCTGTCGCGCGCCCGCGCGACCGTCTGGCGGGCGCGAAGGTAGCCGTGGACGAGGCCTTGCTCCTCGATCCAGTGCGCCTTGCCGCCGGCTGCGACGACACAGTCGCGGTAGGCCTCGCCGTCCGACGAGAGCGGATCGCACTCGGCCGTCACGACGACCGTCGGGGGCAGGCCGGAAAAGTCCGTGTCGGCGAGCGGCGCGCAGGCGACCTCCCGCGAGCGGTCGATGCCGCCGGTGCGGATATCGCGGTAGAGTTCGAGGTCGCGCCGGGTCAGCATCGGCGCCTCGGCGTGGGTGACGTAGGAGCCCGTGGACATGTCGCCGCCCAGCCCGGGATAGATCAGCACCTGTCCGACCGGCGCGCGCGGATGGCCACGCGTGCGATGCGCGACACCAGCCGCGAGGTTGCCGCCGGCCGAATCGCCTGCAAGGATGACCGGCACGGAATGGGTCGCGGCTGCCCATGCGAAGGCGCTCATCGCGTCGTCGGTTTCGGCCGGATAGACGTGCTCCGGGGCGAGGCGATAGTCGACCGAGACGACCTCATGACCGGTCCGCGCGCAGAGTTCCGCGCAGACGTCGTCATGGCTGTGCAGCCCGCCGAGGATGAAGCCGCCGCCGTGGAAATAGAGCACGAGCGCCGCCGGATTCGTCGTCCCTGCCCTGTAGATCCGGATCGGGATGTCATGCGTCGGCGTGGCGATCGCCGTGGTCTCGGCAGTCACGCCGTCCGGGTAGCCTGTGAAGAAGGCCCGGCAGAGCCGGTCGTAGACGGCGCGCTGCTGCTCGACCGTGTCGTCGATGGTCTCGGGCGGATAGAACGCATTGGTGCGCTCGATGAAGGCCCAGGTCTCGGCGTCGATCAGGGTCGCGTAATCGGGCATGCTAAATCCCTCCCCCTTGAGGGGAGGGTGGACGATCGCCGAAGGCGATCGGACGGGTGGGGTCGCTGACAACAAGCGCGTTTTCCGTATCGCTGCAGGACCGGGTCCGTGCGCGGCCTGTACCCCACCCGGCCAGCCTGCGGCTGGCCACCCTCCCCTCAAGGGGGAGGGAGCAGCGCCTGCGCATCAGCGTCCCTTCCACACCGGGTCGCGCTTCTCGGCGAACGCCTTGAACCCCTCGAGATTGTCTTCCGAGCCGTAGAGCACGTCGACCGTCGGCAGCTGCCGGCGGGTGACGCGGTTCATGACCGCCTGGAACTTCTCGCCCTCGGCTTCGCGCGCGGTTTCCTTGATGGCGGCGAAGACCAGCGGCGGACCGGATGCGAGCAGCCGCGCGATCTCCCAGACGCGGTCCTCCAGCTTCTCCTTGGGCAGCACCTCGTTCACCAGCCCCCAGCGATGCGCCTCGGCGACATCCATCCAGCGGCCGGTGAGCAGCAGGTCCATGGCGACGTGATAGGGGATGCGCTTCGGCAGCTTGATCGTCGCGGCGTCGGCCAGCGTGCCGGCCTTGATCTCCGGCAGCGCGAAGGAAGAATGGTCCGACGCGTAGATGAGGTCGCAGGAGAGCGCCAGTTCGAAGCCGCCGCCGACCGCCATGCCGTTGACGCAGGCGATGACCGGCTTGTTCAGGTCGCGCAGTTCCTGCAATCCAGCGAAGCCGCCGACGCCGTAGTCGCCGTCCACCGCGTCGCCGCCGGCAGCCGCCTTCAGATCCCAGCCGGCGCAGAAGAACTTGTCGCCGGCCGTCTTGACGATCGCGACGCGCAGATCCGGGTCGTCTCGGAAGGCCTGGAAGGTCTTGCCCATGAGACGGGAAGTCTTCAGGTCGATAGCGTTCGCCTTCGGCCGGTCGAGCGTGACTTCGAGGATCGCGCCCTCGCGGCGGGTGGTGATGACTTCGGTCATGGATGCCTCCTGCGACGGTAGCTCCCTCCCCCTCAAGGAGAGGGTGGCCCGAAGGGCCGGGTGGGTTCGTGGGATGTCGAGCGCAGCATGGGTCTACCCCACCCGGCTCGCTTCGCTCGCCACCCTCCCCTCAAGGGGGAGGGAGCCGTCAAACACCATCAGCGCATCCGCGACCCAGGCGCCGTTGCCCTCCCGGCACACGATCAGCGGGTTGATGTCGAGCTCCAGCAACGCGTCCGCGTTCGCCAGCGCGAAGCCGGCAATGCCGAGGATCGCGTCCACCGCCGCGCCGAGATCGGCCTTGTCCCGTCCGCGGAACCCGTCGAGCAGCGGGAACATCTTCAGCGACCGCAGCGCGGCTTCGATTTCGTCGCGCGAGGACGGCAGCAGCAGCGTGGCGCTGTCCTTCAGGAGTTCCACAAGCACGCCGCCGGTGCCCACCGTCATGACCGGACCGAACAGCGGATCGCGGGTGATGCCGACGATCAGTTCGGCGATGCCGCCGGTCACCATGCGCTCGACGTACAGGCCGGTGCCGATGCCGGCCATCGCCTCTGCCACGGCGCGGACGGAGGCCTCGTCGCGCAGGTTCAGCTTCACCACGCCGGCCTCGGATTTGTGGGCAACGCCAAGCGCCTTCACGGCAACGGGGAAGCCGAGCGCCTTCGCGGCGGCGGCGGCTTCCTCGGCGTTGGCAGCGCGACGGCCTTCTGGAACGGGCAGCCCGTGCGCGGCGAGCAGCGCCTTGGCGGCGGCTTCGTCGGGATTCTTCGACCCCCACTCCGTCTCGGGCTTTGCCCTCGACACCTCTCCCCCGATCGACGGGGGAGAGGAAGCATGTCCAGCCTGTCTCCCTTCCTCTCCCCCAGGCAGGGGGAGAGGTGTCGCGGCGAAGCCGCGACGGAGTGTGGGTGATTGCCTGCCGACCGACCCAGCGACAAGGAGCTTCCACCCCTCGCCCACGACAGCAGCCGCCTCGATGGCGTCCATCGCCTCGGGAATGCCGTAGAGCGGCACTATCCCACGCCTGATCAGGTCGGCACAGTATTCCTCCGGAAGGTTCTCCGGCAGCGAGGCGACGATGCCGCCCCTGGCGTTGTTCGATTTCAGTGCCGCCTCGAAGGCGCGTAGCGTCGCCCACCAGTCGGCATCGGAGCAGCGGTCGTTGCGCGGGAAGTCGATGACCAGGATGTTGAAGTCGTAGCCACCCGACACCATCGCGGTGAAGGTGGCGGTCATCGCCGGCTCGTTGTTCCAGATGAAGGTGTGGTAGTCGAGCGGGTTCGCCACCGCGACCAGCGGCCCGAGCGTCTCCTTGACGCGCCGCCAGTGCGCCTCCTTGACCGACGGGAAGAACACCTTCCGCCCCTCCGCCGTGTCGGCCATGACGGACGCCTCACCGCCCGAGCAGCTCATCGACGACATGCGGAAGCCGTCCAGCGGACCGGCGGTGTGCAAGAGCTTCAGCGCCTCCAGGAAGGTCGGGATCGAATTCACCCGCGCGATGCCGAGGCGCTTCAGGAAGGCGTCCGACGCCGCATCGGAGCCGGCGAGCGACGCCGTGTGCGAGATCGTCGCCAGCCGCGCAGCCTCGGACTTGCCCATCTTCATCGCGACGATGGGCTTTCGCAGTTCGCGCGCTCGCGCGGCCAGCCGCTCGAAGCCTTCGACGGAATCGAAACCCTCGATGTGGAGGCCGAGCGCCGAAACGCGGTCGTCCTCGACCAGGCCCAGTGCCATTTCCGACAGGCCGATCTGCGCCTGGTTACCCGCGGTCATGATGAAGGCGACGGGCAGGCCGCGCTTCTGCATCGTCATGTTGATGGCGATGTTGGACGACTGCGTGATGATCGCCACGCCCTTTTCGCCCGCCGGCAGGCGAACGCCGCCATGCTGGTCCGGCCACAGCAGCGCGCCGTCGGCATAGTTGATCAGGCCGTAGCAGTTCGGCCCGATGATCGGCATGTCGCCGGCCGCCTCGATCAGCTCGCGCTGCAGCCGCGCTCCGTCCTCGTCATAGGCGCCGGTCTCCAGGAAACCCGAAGCGAAGCAGGTCGCGACGCCGGCGCCCTTCTCGCGCAGCGCCTTCACCATCTCGATGGTGAGGTTGCGGTTGACGCCGATGAAGGTCGCGTCCGGCGCGCCGGGCAGGTCGGCAACGGTCTTGTAGGCCTTCACGCCCTCGACCGTGTCTTTCGTCGGGTGCACGGGCCAGATGTCGCCGGCAAAGCCCATCTTCAGCGACTGCTTCACCACGCTGGTGCCGAAGGCGCCGCCGCCGATGACGGCAATCGATTTCGGCCTCAGCAGCCGGGAAAGGTCGCGGGGCTGTTTCATGCTGCTTTCGCCGGGTTCGTGTCTTCGAGTGCCGCCGCCGCAAGCTTCGCGAGTTCGGCCGCATAGTCCTGAATGGCCTGCACGCCCTTCGGGCTCAGCGTATAGATGCCGGCCTCGATGCGCTCGAACCAGCCATAGTGGTTGTCGGCCATCAGCCGGCGGGCATGCGCGATCTTCGTGCCCTTGGCGACGAGCGCCGCTTTCGTCGGCCCGAATTCCTCCAGCAGCTTCAGGCAGCGGAGCGCCTCCTGCCGGTAGCCGGTGACCAGATTGCGCCGCGTCTGGCCACCGCTGTTCGGGTCGCCGACGAGGCGCACGAACTCGCGCAGCAGCCGCGCCTTGCGCGGCTTCGACTGGCGCGGCTTGTAGGGTTCGGGGTCGCAGTGGATTTCCACGAAGCCATCGGAAAGGCGCACCGTGATGAGCCCCAGCCCCAGCCGGCGGCAGAGCTTGCGGTTTTCGACCAGCGCCTTGTAGGACGCAGCGCCCGTCATGCGCGGCACGGCGACATAGACGGCGTCGCTGATCGCCTGCCGCTCGATCGCCTGGTGGAACAGCGCCAGCGAGAAGCCCGACTTCAGCTCGACGATGACCGGGTCTTCATCGCCTCGCACGGCGACCACGTCGGCCGCGCCGATCTCGCCCTTGACCGTATAGCCCTGCCCTTCGAGCAAGCGCTTCACGGGCAGGTAAAGGTCGGTTTCGCGGACGCGAGTCATGCGCCGACGCCTTGCCTTCTCCCCTTGTGGGAGAAGGTGGATCGGCGCGCAGCGCCGAGACGGATGAGGGGTGTTGGAAGGCATGAAAGGCCGCCGCTCGACGCAACACCCCTCATCCGCCCCTTCGGGGCACCTTCTCCCACAAGGGGAGAAGGACAGGTCGGTGCCAGTCCCATCACCCGCCCACCGCTCTGAGCAGCGCGCGCGAAATGATGTGCCGCTGGATTTCGCTGGTGCCTTCCCAGATGCGCTCGACGCGGGCGTCGCGCCAGATGCGCTCCAGCGGCAGGTCGTCCATCAGCCCCATGCCGCCGTGGATCTGGATCGCCTCGTCGGCAATGTAAGCCAGCGTCTCGGTGGCCTTGAGTTTGGCCATCGCCATGTCCTCGTCGGTCACCGTGCCCGCGTCGTATTTCCAGCCTGCCTCGCGGGTGAGAAGCTCCGCCGCCTTCAGCTCGGTCGCCATGTCGGCAAGCTTAAAGGACACGCCCTGAAACTTGCCGATCTGCTGACCGAACTGCTCGCGGCTGGCGGCATATTCGATGGCGTGGGTGAGCGCGCGCTCGGCGCGGCCGAGACAGGTGGATGCGACCTGCAGGCGCGTCGCGCCCAGCCAGGAGTTCGCCACCTCGAAGCCGCGATGCACCTCGCCCAGCACCTGTTCCTTCGGCAGTCGGCAGTCGTCGAACTCCAGCACCGAATTGGTGTAGCCACGGTGCGAGACGTTGCGGTAGCCGTCACGAACGGTGAACCCCTTTGTGCCCTTGTCGACGAAGAACGCCGTGATCTTCTTGCGCTTGCCGCGGGGCGAATCCTCCTCGCCCGACGCCATGAAGACGATGGCGAAGCCGGCGATGTCGGCATGGCTGATGAAATGCTTGGTGCCGTTCAACACCCAGTCCGAGCCGTCCTGCACGGCGCTCGCCTTCATGCCGCGAAGATCCGAGCCGGCGCCCGGCTCGGTCATGGCGAGGCAGTCCCACGTCTCGCCACGGATGCAGGGCATCAGATAGCGCTCCCGCTGCTCCGGCGTGCCGGCGAGCAGAATGTTCGACGGGCGCGCCACGCAGGTCCAGTGCAGCGCATAATTGGCGCGACCGAGCTCCTTCTCGTAGAGCAGCCAGGACAGCGTATCGAGCCCCGCGCCGCCGACCTCCACCGGCATGTTGGCGGCGTAGAGGCCCGCGGCCATCGCCTTGGCCTGCAACTCCTTGATGAGATCCATGCGCAGATGGCCGGTGCGCTCGACCTCGCGCTCGTGCGGGTAGAGCTCGTTCTCGACGAATGCGCGCGTCGTCTCGACGATGAGCTTCTGCTCGTCGGTCAGTCCGAAATGCATCTTGCCACCCCCGCGTCCCGAAGAAATCGACCAGCCATCATCGACGCTTCGCCTTGGCCGCCGGCTTCTTCACCGCCGGCTTCTTCGCGACAGTCTTTGCCTTGGCCGACTTCTTCGCAGGGGCCGCCTTGGTCGCTGCCTTCTTGCCGCGCGTGACCGCTCCCCTGACCGCTTTCGCGGCCTTGCCGGCCGCCTTCGCCACGCGAGAGACCACGCCGGGCTTCTTCTTCGGCGCGGCAGCGCCCAGCCGCTTCACATAGTCCTTGTGGAGTTCGCCCGCGCCCCAGCCCTTGCTGCCATGGCGGGCGAGCCCCTCGTAGATCGACACCAGATTGTCGTCGCGGATGCGCTCCAGCTCGCGGATCGACCATTTCGACGACTGGTCGTCCGACTGCGTCGCGATCAGGTCCACCAGTTCGTCGTTGAACTCGGGCACGTCCATCAGCTTGGTCCACGGCCAGGCCAGCGCCGGCCCGAACTGCGCCATGAAGTGACGCATGCCCGCCTCGCCGCCGGCGATGCGATAGGTCTGGAACATGCCCATCTGCGCCCAGCGCAGGCCGAAGCCGTAGCGCATGATGTCGTCCAGCTCCTCGACGGTGCAGACGCCGTCCTTCACCAGCCAGAGCGCCTCGCGCCACGCGGCTTCCAGCAGGCGGTTGCCGACGAAGGCGTCGATCTCCTTGTTGATGACAACGCACTTCATGCCGATCGCGGTGTAGACCTCACGCGCCCGCTCGACGAATTTCTTCGAGGTCTTCTCACCCGGCACGATCTCGTTGATCGGCAGCAGGTAGACCGGGTTGAAGGGGTGCGCGACGAGGAAGCGCTCCGGATGCTTCATGTCCTTCGCCATGTCGGTGGCCTTGAAGCCCGACGTCGACGAGCCGATCAGAGCGTCCGCCGGCGCGGCGGCCTCGATCTCGGCCAGCGTCTTCAGCTTTACGTCCAGCCGCTCCGGCACGCTCTCCTGGATGAAGTCCGCGCCGCTGACCGCCTCGGCGATCGATTTGGCGAAGGTCACCTTGCCTTCCTTCGGCAGGCCTTTCTTGGCCATCCGCTTGTAGGCGCGGCGGGCATTCTTCATCACCTCGTCAACCTTGCGCTTGGCTTCCGGGTGCGGATCGAAGACGGTGACGTCGTGGCCGTTCAGCGCCAGACGCGCGATCCAGCCGCCGCCGATGACGCCGCCGCCGATTGCCGCTGCCTTGGTGATGGTCATGACTTCGAATCTCCTTCGGACACCCCCTCACCCGGCCTCCGGGTGAGGGGGCACGTTGAATGGGCTCTACGCCGCTTTCGCCACCGGCGCGCGCTTGGTGAGGTTCAGCTTCTTGCGCACTTCGTCCGGACCGATGACGCGGGCGCCCATGTTTTCCACCACGGTCACGGCGCGCTCGACCAGCTGCGCATTCGTGGCGAGCACACCCTTGTCGAGCCACAGATTGTCTTCCAGGCCGACGCGGACATTGCCGCCGGCCAGCACCGCGGCCGCGGCGTATGCCATCTGGTTGCGCCCGAGCGAGAAGGCCGAGAAGGTCCATTCCTTCGGCACGTTGTTGACCATCGCCATGAACGTGTTCAGGTCGTCGGGCGCGCCCCACGGCACGCCCATGCAGAGCTGCACCAGCGCGTCCGGCTTGAGCACGCCTTCGGTGACCAACTGTTTGGCGAACCAGAGGTGCCCGGTGTCGAAGGCCTCGATCTCCGGCTTCACGCCCATCGCTGTCATCATCGACCCCATGGCGCGCAGCATGCCGGGCGTGTTGGTCATCACGTAGTCGGCTTCGTTGAAATTCATCGTGCCGCAGTCGAGCGTGCAGATCTCCGGCAGGCACTGGCGCACATGCTCGACGCGGTCGGTCGCGCCGCCCATGTCGGTGCCAACGGCCTTGAGCGGCAGCGGGCTTTCCACATCGCCGAAGACCATGTCGCCGCCCATGCCGGCAGTGAGGTTCAGCACGACGTCGACATTGGCGTCGCGGATGCGCTCGGTCACTTCGCGGTAGAGATGCACGTCGCGGCGCGGCTTGCCCGTCTCGGGATCGCGGACGTGGCAGTGGACGATGGCGGCGCCGGCTTTCGCCGCCTCGATCGCCGAGTCGGCGATCTGCTTCGGCGAGCGGGGCACGTGCGGGCTGCGGTCCTGCGTGCCGCCCGAGCCGGTGACGGCGCAGGTGATGAAGACCTCGCGGTTCATGTCGAGCGGCATCCGATCCTCCTTCGCGACGCAGGCGTATCATCACCCGGCTTGCCCGAAGCCGTTTTGCACTTTACGAAACCGGATTGATGAAAAGCGAAGCGCGTCCTTCGATCTTCCGGCCGGAACGCACGCCGCTCAGGCTCACCTTCCTCGTGCTGGCGGGCTCGTCGATCATGTGCGTCGCCTCGGCGATCGACCCGCTGCGCGCGGCCAACCGCGTCGCCGGCGAGACGCTGTTCGACTTCCGCGTGGTGTCGGTCGACGGCGCGCCGCCGGTCACCACATCAGGCCTGCCGATCGCGGTTTCGGGCCGCTTCGACGCCGGCGCGCCGCCCGACGTGCTGGTGATCGTCGGCGGCTTCGGAACCCGCGACGTGGGCGGCCGGATCATCGCCGGCATCCGCCGGCTGGCGCGCTCGGCACGCGCCGTGGGCGGCGTCGAGGCAGGCACCTGGCTGCTCGGCCGCGCGGGGCTGCTGGAGGGGCGCGCGGCGACGACGCACTGGGAGGATCTGGAAGATTTTGCCACGACCTTTCCCGGCGCCGACGTGCGGCCCGACCGCTACGTCATCGACGGGCCGGTGTTTACCGCCGGCGGCGCCTCGCCCACCTTCGACCTGATGCTGCATCTGGTGCGCTCGCGGCTCGGCATGGCGGTGGCGCTCGATGTGGCGAGCGTGTTCATCTACGATCAGGCGCGCGCCGCGACGGATGCGCAGCCGCTCGTCTCGCTCGGCCGGCTGGACGGCTATCACCCGCGGCTGGCGCAGGCCGTGCGGCTGATGGAGCAGCATGTCGACCGGCCCCTGCCCGTCTCGGCGATCGCCAGGCGCGCCGGCGTGACGGCGCGAACGCTGGAGAAGACGTTCCTGACCTCGATCGGGGAAACGCCCGGTGCCTACTATCTCAGGCTTCGGCTCAACGCCGCGCGCAGGCTGGTGCTGGATACGCGCGAGCCGATGGCGGCGATTGCCGCGCGCACGGGCTTCTCGTCCGCCGCCGCCTTCAGCCGCGCCTTCTCGCGCGCCTTCGGCGAAGCGCCGGTCAGGATGCGGCGGAGCTAGACTTCAGCGGTTGGAAGCCGGTCAGGCGTGGCCGGCCGTGTGGCTAAGCCGCGCGATATCGATGCCGATGGAGTTCAGGATGCGATCGTATTTGCGGTCGAAGTCGCTGTCGAACAGAAGGTCCGGGTCGGCCGGGCAGGTCAGCCAGCCATTGGCGGCGATCTCGCCCTCCAGCTGCCCGGCACCCCAGCCGGAATAGCCGAGCGCCATCAGAGCCTGGCGCGGTCCCTTTCCGGACGAGATCGCCCGGAGGATGTCGACGGTGGCGGTGAGACAGATGTCCTCCGATACCGGCATGGAGGATTCCACCATGTAGTCGTCGGAGTGCAGGACGAAGCCGCGGCTGCGGTCGACGGGGCCGCCATTGCGCACAGCGAACTCGCGCGCCGGCATGGGCAGGCGGATGACCTCGTCCTCCTTGATGATGCCGAGCTGCACCAGCAGGTCCGGGAAACGCATCTGCTGCATCTGGTTGATGATGAGGCCCATCGCGCCTTCGGTGCTGTGGGCGCAGACGTAGATCACCGAGCGAGCGAAGCGGTCGTCCTTCATCCCCGGCATGGCGATGAGGAAATGGTCGTCGAGGAAGCCCTCGCGGGGCGGACCCTTTCGTTTCCGCAAAATGTCCATGGTCGGAGCGTAACGCGTTTGCCGGCGCGTTTGAAGCGTCCTTTGCGGGCCCGGCGACACGCTTACGCCGCTCACGCGAATATGATGGGCTGCGCCCGCCGGAAGTGTTTGCCTTGCCGATGTCCCGTCCCCTAATGGCACCCATGAGATCGACCGCCCTCGCCTGCCTCGCCTGCCTGATGGCGACGACCGCCGCCTCTGCATCGTCCAGCACCTGGTACAGGGTCGAGGGGGGCGCGGTGCGCCTGGTGACCGCCGGCGTGCCCGATGGCGACGGCGTGCTGCGCGGTGCGCTGGAAATCGTCCTCAAGCACGGGTGGAAGACGTACTGGCGCGACCCCGGCGACGCCGGCGTGCCACCCAGCATCGATATTTCTCCCAGCACCAACGTGGCATCCGCGGTCTTCGACTATCCGGCCCCGCATCGCTTCGACGACGGCTATGCCGTCTGGGCGGGCTACAAGGAGCCGGTGGCGCTGCCCGTCACGTTCACCGCCGCGGCCGCGGCCGACACGATGCTCATCGAGGCCGATATCTTCCTCGGCATCTGCGAGACGATCTGCATTCCGGTGCAGACGCGCCTCTCGCTCGACCCGGCCGACGGCGCGGCCGACGACCGCGACACCGCACTTGTGGAGGCCGCATTCGCCGCCCTGCCGGAGCCGGCGCGGGCGGATTTCGGGGTCTCGGCAGTCGGAGGCACCCAGGGCGAGATGCTCGTCCAGGCGGCGATCCCCGGCGACGTGGACGGAAGCGAGCTCTTCGTCGCCGCGTCGGAAGGCTACATCTTCGGCGTGCCGGAGCTGAAGCTGGAGGGCGAGCGGACGCTGTTCTCGGTGCCGATCCTCGACCGGCCGGCCGAACGGCCGGCAGCCGGCGCGCTCGACTACACGCTGGTCACGTCGGTCGGCGCAGTGTCGGGAACGCTCCGGTTTCCGTAGGCGTGCCGGACTCGACAGGTTCCCCCCGGACACATGGAGCAGTTCTGAAACTCCCGGAATCGCCGAACTGCTCCATCCATTTGTTTTCACGCCATTCCGGACGCAAAACCGCTTCGCACTTTTGCTGGAATTGCTCTAAGTGAAACCTCCGATCACAGAGAGGTTCGTATCATGATAGCAGTCGGCGAAAAGCTGCCCGAGGCGACGTTCAAGGTGCTGACGGCGGACGGCGCGAAGGACCTGACGACGGCCGACGTCTTCGCCGGCAAAAAGGTCGTGCTGTTCGGCGTGCCGGGCGCGTTCACGCCGGGCTGCAGCAACAACCATCTGCCGGGCTATCTGGAGAACTTCGACGCCATCAAGGCGCGCGGGGTCGATACGATCGCCGTCGTCGCAGTGAACGACCATCACGTCATGAACGCCTGGGCGAAGTTTACCGGCGGCGACGGGAAGATCGTCTTCCTGGCCGACGGCAATGGCGAGTTCACGCGCGCGGTCGGTCTCGAGGGCGACTACACGCAGGGCGGAATGGGAAAGCGTTCCAAGCGCTTCTCGATGCTGGTCGAGGACGGGACCGTAGCCGCGGTGAATGTCGAGCCGAAGCCCGGCATCGACGTCTCGTCCGCGGCGAAGATGCTGGAACTTCTCTGAGGCTCAGCGCCGCGGCTTCTTGCCCGGCGCGATCCTGCCCGTGATGGGCGGGGTCGGCGGCGCGGGCCGCTTCGGCTTGAACGGCGCCATGCCGTCGCGCGCCAGCTGGTCCGCGCGCTCGTTCTCCACATGGCCGGCATGGCCCTTGACCCAATGCCAGGTGATGTCGTGGCGCTGCTGCGCCCCGTCGAGCGCCTGCCACAGCTCCTGGTTCTTCACCGGCTTCTTATCGGCCGTCTTCCAGCCGTTCTTCTTCCAGCCGTGCAGCCAGCTGCGGATGCCGTCGCGGACATAATTGCTGTCGGTGTAGAGATCGACGGCGCAGGGCTCCTTCAGCGCCGACAGCGCCTCGATCGCGGCGCGCAGCTCCATGCGGTTGTTCGTTGTCTCCGCCTCGCCGCCGGACATCTCCTTCACCGTGCCGTTGAAGCGCAGGATCGCGCCCCAGCCGCCGGGGCCGGGATTGCCCGAGCAGGCGCCGTCGGTGAAGACCTCGACCTTCTTCATCGCACCAGACCGTAGTCGCGCGCCGAGCGCACGGCGCGGTGGAAGCGCAGCTTGCGGATGTACTCGACGGGATCGCGCTTGCTGACCAGCGGGCTGTCCTCGACGGTCAGCCAGTCGTAGAGCCGGGTCAACATGAAGCGCAGCGCCGAGCCGCGCGCCAGCAGCGGCAGCGCGTCGCCCTCGGCGGCGCTCAGGGGCCGCACCGCCTGATAGGCCGCCAGCAGTGCCGTTCCCTTGGTCAGGTTGAAGGAATGGTCCTTCTCGAAGCACCAGGCATTGATGCAGGTCGCCAGGTCGTAGGCGTAGATGTCGTTGCAGGCGAAGTAGAAGTCGATCAGCCCGGAGAGCTGCTCGCCGAGGAAGAAGACGTTGTCCGGAAAGAGGTCGGCGTGGATGACGCCCGCCGGCAGGCCGGTCGGCCAATCGCGGTCGAAGATCGCGAAGTCGGCGTCCACTTCGGCGGCAAGGCCGGGCTCCACCTCATCGGCGCGCGCACGAGACGCGTCCCACAGGCGATGCCAACCGGCGACCGAAAGCGCATTCGGCCGCGCCAGCGCAAAATCCTGGCCGGCCAGGTGCAGTTCGGCCAGCGCCCGCCCCACCTCGCGGCAGTGCGCCACGCTCGGACGGCGGACCCACACGCCCTCGAGGAAGGTGATGATCGCCGCCGGCCTGCCGGCGAGCCTGCCGATCAGCGCGCCGTCGCGCCGGCTCACCGGCAGCGGGCAGCTGACGCCCTTGCGCGCCAGATGTTGCATGAGGCCAAGGAAGAAGGGCAGGTCGGCGCTCTCCACGCGCTTTTCGTAGAGCGTCAGGATGTAGCTCGCGGCCGAGGTGTGCAGGAGGAAATTGGAATTCTCCGTCCCCTCCGCAATGCCCTTGTAGGACAGGAGCTTGCCGAGGTCGTAGCCGGCCAGGAAGGCCTCGAGATCGACCTCCGAAATGTCGGTGTAGACAGCCATGTCACGCGGAACCGTTCACGAAAGCCATGTCGGCGGTGGTGAGCTCGACGTCGCGCAGCGCGCGCATCACGGGGAAGTTCTCCGTCTCGGTCGCGGTGACGGCAAGCTCTACCGTCACGTCGTAGCGCTGGCGGAACGCGTCGACGATCTCGTCCACCAGGATCTCCGGCGCGGAGGCGCCGGCGGAGAGGCCAAGCGTCCGGATCGAACCGATCGCATCCCATGGGATTTCCGTGGCGCGCTGGACGAGCAGCGAGAGCTTCGCGCCGGCGCGCTGCGCGACTTCGACGAGTCGGCGCGAGTTGGACGAGTTCGGCGCGCCGACGACGAGGAACAGGTCCGCGCCCTCGGCGGCTTCCTTCACCGCCTCCTGCCGGTTCGTCGTGGCGTAGCAGATCGACTCGGCGGCCGGCGCCTGAAGGTCGGGAAAACGCTTTTCCAGCGCCCGCAGAATGCCGGCCGTGTCCTCGACCGACAGGGTCGTCTGCGTGACGTAGCCGAGTTCTGCCCCGGGCGGCACGAAGGCGGCGACGTCGGCCTCCGTCTCGATCAGCGTGACGGCGCCGTCAGCCAGCTGGCCCATGGTGCCGATCACCTCCGGATGACCGGCGTGGCCGACCAGCAGGACGTGGCGGCCGAGACGCTGGTGGCGCATCGCCTGCTTGTGGACCTTGGAGACCAGCGGACAGGTGGCGTCGAGATAGAACAGCCGGCGCTCCTCCGCATCGGCCGGAACCGATTTCGGAACGCCGTGCGCCGAGAAGACCACGGGGCAGTGCCGATGCTCGGCGGGTATCTCGTGCAGTTCCTCGATGAACACGGCGCCCAGGTTCTGGAGCCCCTCGACGACGTAGCGGTTGTGGACGATCTCGTGCCGGACATAGACCGGGGCGCCGAACTTCTTCAGCGCCAGCACGACGATCTGGATGGCACGGTCGACACCGGCGCAGAAGCCGCGCGGCTGGCAGAGGCGGATGGTGAGCGGCGGTCGGGCGGCGGGTGCGGGCATCATCGTCCAATTGTGTCGGTGCGGACATGATGTTCCGCCCCCTACCCTGTCAAGGGCGGGCGGTCGCTAGGCTGCCGTGCGGCGGCGCCAGAGCCACGTCCCCATCACGCCCACGAGAGCAGCGGCCAGTCCGAACCAGGTCACGGCGTATTGCAGGTGGTTGTTCGGAAGGTCAACGAGGGTGACGCCGCCCACCGGCAGCCCGCCCGGGTTCGGCGCGTCTCCGGCGTCGACGAAGAACGGCACGCGGCCGGCGGCGTCGGGGTAACCCGCGGCCGCTGCCATCGCCTGCATGTCCTTCCAGTAGAAGACGTTCCTGGCCGGATCGTTGTCAGGCACGACCCATGACGGCTTGCCGGGCAGCGGATCGCGCGCCAGCCCTTGCACCGTCACGACGCCCCCGACCTGGCCCTCCGGCCGGGACGCGGCGTCCTTGCGCGCGTAGGGGACAAAGCCGCGGTTGACGAGGACGGCGCGTCCGTCCAGGATCAACGGCGTGTAGACGAAGAAGCCCGCTTCTCCCTTCCAGGTGGCCAGGAAGTGGGCTTCGTGCGCGTGGTCAAAGCGGCCGGCGAGACGCACGGGGAGATAGTCGACCTCGCCGCTCAGCGCGAACATGCGCTCGGCTTCCGCGAGGGACACGGGCGCGGATGCGAGCCGGGTCTCGATGCGCGCGACCAGCGCTTCCTTCCAGGCGAGCCGGCGCACCTGCCACGTGCCCAGGGCCAGCAGGACCGCGAGCGCGACGAGGCCGGCCAGCAGCGCGGCCCAGGGGAAGCGGTCGGGAACCGTCGCGGCGTTCATTCCGGCCTGTCCAGCCGCCCCTCCGCCGCCCTGTTCGCGAACTGCAGCGCGATCAGCACGCCCTTGAGCAAGCGCAGCGCCGGCAGGCAGAGCAGCACCGTCAGCGGGATCCAGATGACGAAATGCAACCAGAGCGGCGGATCGTAGGAGACCTCCAGCCAGAGCGCGAGGCCAACCACGACGAAGCCGACGAAGAGGATCGCGAAGACGGCGGGTCCGTCGGCCGCGTCGGCGAAAGCGTAGTCCAGTCCGCAGACATCGCAGCCGGAGCGGACGGCGAGCAGGCCCGAGAACAGCCGGCCCTTGCCGCAGCGCGGGCAGCGGCCGCGCAGGCCTGCCTCGACAGGGTTCGCCCGCGGATGGTCGGCATTGCTCATGGGTGAATCTCGATCGGCGTGCCATCGGCCACGAGCGACCAGATCTCGCGCATGTCCTCGTTGGACACGGCGATGCACCCGTCCGTCCAGTCGAACCACTGGAGCATCCAGGACCACCAGCCGTAGCCGGTCGGCTGGCCGTGGATCATGATGTCGCCGCCCGGCGAGCGGCCGGCAGCGCGCGCCGCCGCGACGTCGGCGGCATTCGGATAGGATATGTGGATCGACAGCGTGGCGATGCTGTTGGGATTGCGCCAGTCGAGCAGGTAGCGGCCCTCCGGCGTGCGCTCGTCGCCCTCGAACTGCTTGTGCCCGACCGGGCTGGCGCCGAGCGCGATGGAGTAGGTCCGCACGACCTTGCCGGCGGCGACGAGTTCCATCGTCCGCTCCGCCTTGGCGACGCGGACGAGATCGACGACCGGCGACGCGATGGCGGCACCGCCCGGCGCGAGGGCCAGGATGCAAAGCAGGACGAGGCCGGCAAGACGCATGCGCCCGTTCTCCGCGCCAAAGGCGCCCGAAAAATGGAAACGGCCGCCGAAGCGGCCGTCCAATGTCGTGGCCAGGGGCCGGATCAATGGCCTTCGGCGATCGTCGCGCCGGCCGACGCCCAGACGTAGATGCAGGTGAAGAGGAACAGCCACACCACGTCGACGAAGTGCCAGTACCATGCGGCCGCCTCGAAGCCGAAATGCTGCTTCGGGGTGAAGTCGCCGGCCATGGCGCGGAACAGGCAGACGAGCAGGAAGATCGTGCCGATCAGCACGTGGAAGCCGTGGAAGCCGGTCGCCATGAAGAAGGTTGCGCCGTAGATCGAGTCCTTGAAGGCGAACGGCGCGTAAATGTACTCGTAGGCCTGAACCATCGAGAACAGCACGCCGAGGCCGACGGTGATCGTGAGGCCCCAGATGAGGCCCTTGCGGTCGTCGTGCAGCAGCGCGTGGTGCGCCCAGGTGACCGTCGTACCCGACAGCAGCAGGATGATCGTGTTGTAGAGCGGCAGGTGGAAGGGATCGAGCACCTCGATCGACTTCGGCGGCCAGACGCCGCCCGTGTACGCCTCGCGGGCATACTGCGCGGCCTCGTTCGGGTAGAGGCTGGCGTCGAAGAAGGCCCAGAACCAGGCGACGAAGAACATCACCTCGGAGGCGATGAACATGATCATGCCGTAGCGCAGATGCAGCGACACGACGCGGGTGTGGTAGCCCTCGTGGGCCTCTTTCACCGTGTCCGACCACCAGGCGAACATCGTGTAGAGCACGATGGCCAGGCCGATGAAGAACAGCCAGGGATTGGCGATGTCGTAGCCGAAGATCGGGAACGTGCCGCCGTTGATGTATTTCATCCAGGCAACGCCGCCGATCGCCATGACCAGAGCGCCCATCGAGCCCAGGAACGGCCAGGGGCTGGGGTCTACGAGATGGTAGTCGTGATGCTTGGCGTGGCTGTCGGCCATATCAACCCCCGGTCCTGTCGTCGTCGGTCGCGTCGGTGCGGGCCGCGCTGGCGGCCGGCTCTTCCCGCGTCGGGAAGAACGTATAGGAAAGCGTGATCGTCTTCACGTTCTTGAGCTCCGGCTGGTCGACGATGTCGGGATCGACATAGAAGACCACCGGCATCTCGAGCGTCTCGCCGGGCTTCAGCGTCGTGTCCGTGAAGCAGAAGCACTCGACCTTGTTGAAGTAGGCGCCGGCGATCTCGGGTGTGACGTTGAACGTCGCCCGGCCGGACGCCGGCTGGCTGAACTGGTTGGTCGCCCTGTAGTTCACCAGCACGGTCTCGCCGATGTTCATCGTCACGTCGCGCTGTTCGGGCGCGAAGTCCCAGGGCAGCGCGCCGGAGATGTTGGAATCGAATCGCACCGTGATCGCGCGGTCGAGCACCCGGTCCGAATACTGCGTCACGCGCTGGGTGGTGCCGCCATAGCCGGTGACCTGGCAGAACAGCTGATAGAGCGGGACGGCCGCGTATGCCATGCCGACCATTCCGCCCACGAAGGCGATGCAGGCGGCGGCGATGAGCCGGTTGGAATGGCGCTTGGCGGGCGTGGCCGTGTAGGCGTGCTGCGACATCGCGATCACATCCCCGGGTTTAGGATGCCGGGGCCGAATTTGGCGATCGTCGCGATGTAGAAGATCACCACCATCAACGCCAGGGCGATACCGATCGCGACGGAGCGGCTGCGCTGCGCCTTCTTCTGCGCGGCGGAGAGCGTCACCATGTCCGGCTCCTCGGCCATCTCAGACCAGCCCGGACGCGCGCGCGACGAGTGCGTCGGCGAGGTAGACCGCGAAGACCGCGAAGAGGTAGAGCAGCGAATAGCCGAACAGCGCCTTGGCGGGGCGCATCTGCCGATCGGCGTCCGGCATCACCAGCACGCGCCAGGCGTAGAATACGAAACCCAGCCCGAGGGTGGCAGCGACGACGCCATAGGCCAGCGACGCAAAGCCGGCGAGCGTCGGCAGGACGCCGGCGACCGCGACGATGAGCGAGTAGGCAAAGATCTGGCGGCGGGTGGAGGCCTCGCCGGCGACGTTGGGCATCATCGGGATGCCGGCGCGGCCGTACTCCTCGGACTTGAAGAGCGCGAGCGCCCAGAAATGCGGGGGCGTCCAGAGGAAGATGATCAGGAAGAGCAGCACGCTTTCCAGGCCGATGTGGCCGGTCGCGGCGGCATAGCCGATCATCGGCGGGAACGAGCCAGCCGCGCCGCCGATGACGATGTTCTGCGGCGTCCAGCGCTTCAGCCACATCGTGTAGACGACCGCATAGAAGAAGATCGTGAAGGCGAGCATGGCCGCGGCGAGCCAGTTCACCAGCACGCCGAGCGTCATCACGGAGAGGGCCGACAGAACCAGGCCGAACGCCAGCGCCTGCTCCGGCCGGATGCGGCCCGACGGAACCGGGCGCGACGCCGTGCGCCGCATGACGGCATCAACGTCGGCGTCGTACCACATGTTGAGCGCACCCGACGCGCCCGCACCGACGGCGATCGCCAGCACTGCAATCACGGCGATGAAGGGATTGACCTCGGCGGGCGCCGCGGCGAGGCCGACGAAGGCCGTGAACACGACGAGCGACATCACCCGCGGCTTCAGCAGCGCGAAGAAGTCACCGGCCGTCGCTTCCGACAGATGATCGGCGGCGTCGAGCCTGCGGTGATCCACGAGAGCCATTGGCGGCCGGTCGTCCTCTTACCTGTCGGCCGGGGCCGCCTCCGCGGCGCCGGCCGGTCCAAGATCGCCCTACTTGATGCGGGGCAGCTGTTCCCACTGATGGAACGGCGGCGGCGAAGGCAGCTGCCATTCGAGAGTCGTCGCGCCCTCGCCCCACGGATTGGCGCCGGCGACGCGCTTGCGCGAGAAGGCCTCGAACACGCCGTAGAGGAACACCAGCACGCCGAAGCCCGACAGATAGGAGCCGTAGGACGACACCATGTTCCAGCCGGCGAACGCGTCCGGATAGTCGATGTAGCGGCGCGGCATGCCGGCGAGGCCGAGGAAGTGCTGCGGGAAGAACACCAGGTTCACGCCAATGAAGGTGATCCAGAAGTGCGAGCGCGCGATGAACGGCGAGTACATGTAGCCGGTCATCTTGGGGAACCAGTAGTACCAGCCGGCGAAGATGGCGAAGACGGCGCCGAGCGACAGCACGTAGTGGAAGTGCGCGACGACGTAATAGGTGTCGTGCAGCGAGCGGTCGAGACCGGCATTGGCAAGCTGGACGCCCGTGACGCCGCCCACCGTGAACAGGAAGATGAAGCCGATCGCCCACAGCATCGGGGTGCGCATCGAGATCGACCCGCCCCACATCGTGGCGATCCACGAGAAGATCTTCACGCCGGTCGGCACCGCGATGACCATCGTCGCGAAGACGAAGTAGCGCTGCGCGTCGAGCGACATGCCGGTCGTGTACATGTGGTGCGCCCACACGATGAAGCCGACCGCGCCGATGGCGACCATCGCGTAGGCCATGCCGAGATAGCCGAAGATCGGCTTCTTCGAGAAGGTCGAGACGATGTGGCTGACGATGCCGAAGCCCGGCAGGATCAGGATGTACACCTCGGGGTGGCCGAAGAACCAGAACAGGTGCTGGAACAGGATCGGGTCGCCGCCGAACTCGGGATTGAAGAAGGCGGTGCCGAAGTTGCGATCCGTCAGCAGCATGGTGATCGCGCCGGCCAGAACGGGCAGCGAGAGCAGCAGCAGGAACGCGGTCACCAGCACCGACCAGGCGAACAGCGGCATCTTGTGCAGCGTCATGCCAGGCGCACGCATGTTGAAGATCGTGGTGATGAAGTTGATCGCGCCCAGGATCGACGAGGCACCGGCGATGTGCAGCGACAGGATGGCGAGGTCGACGGCCGGTCCGGGCGACTGCGTCGAGAGCGGCGGGTAGAGCGTCCAGCCGCCGCCGACGCCGAAACCGCCGGTCGGGCCGGGCATGAACAGCGACAGCAGCAGCAGGAAGAACGCCGGCGGCAGCAGCCAGAACGAGATGTTGTTCATGCGCGGGAACGCCATGTCGGGCGCGCCGATCATGATCGGCACCATCCAGTTTGCGAAGCCGCCGATCAGCGCCGGCATGACCATGAAGAAGATCATGATCAGCGCGTGCGCCGTGGTGAAGACGTTGAACATCTGCTTGCCGCCATCGATGGCCGCATCGCCCTCGAGGCCGTAGACCATCTGCGCCAGGCCGGTGAAAATCTGGATGCCCGGCTCCTGCAGCTCGGCGCGCATCGCGATCGACAGCAGCGCGCCGATGATGCCCGCGATGATCGCGAAGATCAGGTAGAGGGTCCCAATGTCCTTGTGGTTGGTGGAGTTGACCCAACGGACCCAGCCACGCGGCTTGTGATCGTGATGATCGTCGTGGTGGGTTGCAGCGCCTGCCATGATCCGCTCCGTTCCCTAATTCTTGCGACGCCGGCCTAGTTGGCCGCGTCGGCGACTTTCTGGTTGCCGTCGACCGCGGCCATCAGCGCCCTGTTGGCGCCGGGGAGGTCGCTCCTGGCCGCCGCCAGCCAGGTGTCGTACTGCGCCTGGTTCACGACCCTGATCGCGATCGGCATGAAGGCGTGGTCCTTGCCGCACAGTTCCGAGCACTGGCCGTAGTAGAGGCCTTCCTTCGTCGCGTTGAACCAGATCTCGTTGATCCGGCCCGGCACGGCGTCGGTCTTGACGCCGAAGGCCGGCATCGCGAAGGCGTGCAGCACGTCGGCCGCGGTCACCAGGACGCGCACGGTCGTGTTCACCGGCACCACCATCTCGTTGTCCACGGCGAGCAGGCGGGGGTACACGCCGCGGTCCTCCTTGCCGAGCGAGGCGCGGTCGGCATCGGGCAGCATCGCCGAATTGAAGGAGAGCGGATCGTCGATCTGATACTCGTAGTCCCAGTTCCACTGATTGCCAGTCGCCTTCAGCGTGAGCTGCGGCTCCTCCGGCGGATTGTACTGGGCGGTCAGGAGCTGGAACGACGGGATAGCGAGGAAGAGCAGCACGACGACCGGACCGACGGTCCAGATGACCTCGATCACCGTATTGTGGCTGGTGCGCGACGGCGTGGGATTGGCGCTAGCGCGGAAGCGGATGATGCACCAGGCGAGCAGCGCCAGCACGAGCAGCGTGATCGGGATGATGAACCAGAGGGTGTAGACCTCGAACCACTCGATCTGTTCCATGATCGGGGTGGCCGCCTCCTGGAACCGCCACTGCCAGTCACGCGGCTGGTCAGCGAGGGCCATGCCCGGCGCCAGCACGGCGACCAAGCCTGCGGCGCCCGACGCCAGCCCGTTCATGAACCGCCTCATCGCCGTGTCGATCACGCTCGCGTCTCCCGCATTCGAGCCACGCCGGCATCCCCCGCACGCGGCAATGTCCGGGCGCAGAATCCCGGCTTCGCTGGCTGGTTCAAACCATAATCTACATGCCGCCGCAAGGAAGCAGCAAACGAAACCGTGCGGCATTTTGCGCTGTTTTGCGGGCGGTTGCGCGCGCTGCCGCGGGGAGCCCGGCGCTTTCGGGCCGAGGCCGCGAGCCCAGGCGCCGGCCAGCGCCCAAGTCGCAATTCGGACCGATTCTTGACCCAAGCGTCGGGAAACCGCCTGTGACGGCGCATTTGCGCGGGTTAGAGTGCGGTGATTCGCGATGGAGACCTCATGACCCTTCGGCTTTTCGGACTGCTGCCGCTCGCAGCGCTCGCCCTGGCGGCGTTCGCACCGACGGCCTCGGCCCAGCAGGGCTCCGGCGGAACCGTCAAGTCGACGCACGGCGCGTGGTCGATCATCTGCGACACCCCTGCCGGCGCGTCGTCCGAGCAGTGCGCGATGATGCAGAACGTCGTCGCCGAGGACCGGCCCGAGATCGGGCTGTCCGTCGTGATCCTCAGGACCGCCGACAACAAGGCGGAGATCCTGCGCGTACTGGCGCCTCTCGGCGTCCTGCTGCCCAACGGCCTGGGCCTGAACGTCGACGGCAAGGACATCGGCCGCGCCTACTTCGTGCGCTGCTTCCAGGATGGCTGCTATGCCGAGGTGATCCTCGAGAAGCAGTTGCTGGACACGCTGAAGGCCGGTCGCTCCGCAACCTTCATCGTCTTCCAGACGCCCGAGGAAGGCATCGGCATCCCCGTCGACCTGACCGGCTTCTCCGACGGGTTCGCGTCGCTGCCGTAAGCCGTCACTTCCCTCATCAGAACCGTTGCGGCATCGGCGGGACCGGATATCGGTCTGCCATGATGTTCCCGTATGCCCAAGATCGCGGGGCCATGGTTCCGGGCGGCGCGTTCTCCAGAGCTGCTGCGCATTGACCGGGGTCGACATACCGCCAAACCACAGCGATCTCGCCGGCCGTGCCGTAGGTCATAAGATAGACGAGGAATCGCAGAGGATCGGCCAACATCTCGTCTGGCGGCTGGAACCAGACAACGCGTCGCGCGACATCGATCAGATCGGGGTCTGCGGCAGCTGGGTGATCACGACGACTATCCTCTGGTTTCACAGTACTGAAAAGCCTATCTGGAGCCAAACGAGAGAGACTGGCGATGCCAAGGTTCCTGACCGAGCAATTCGATATCTCCGAGACCCGCCTGAAAGAAATCGTGTCGGACACCATCGCGGGGTCTGACGATGGCGAGCTCTTCCTCGAATACAGCGAGGGCGAGGCGCTGATGTTCGACAACGGCCGGCTCAAGACAGCGAACTTCAACACCGACCAGGGTTTCGGCTTGCGCGCGGTCGCCGGCGAGGCGACTGGCTATGCGCATTCGAGCGAACTCTCCGAGGCGGCGCTGCTGCGCGCCTCCGATGCGGTCTCGGCGGTGAAAGCAGGCTATTCGGGCACGCTGGCGGGTGCGCCGGCGCGTACCAACAAGCATCTCTACGGCGAGGAGAACCCGATCGGATCGCCGGGCTTCGAGGAGAAGGCCAAGCTCCTGCAGGAGATCGACGCCTATCTGCGCGGCAAGGACCCGCGCGTCAGGCAGGTGACTGCTTCGCTTGCCGCATCATGGCAGCATGTCGAGATCCTGCGCGGCGACGGCCAGATCGTGCGCGACATCCGCCCGATGGTCAGGGTCAGCATCGCCGTGGTCGTGGGCGACGGCGACCGGCAGGAAACCGGCTCGCATGGCATGGGTGGCCGCAAAGGCTTTGGCGAATTCCTCGCCGAGGGCTCGTGGAGGCACGGCGCGGACGAGGCGCTGAGGCAAGCGCTGGTGAACCTCGCCGCCATTCCCGCGCCCGCCGGCACCTTCGACATCGTGCTGTCCAGCGGCTGGCCGGGCGTCATGCTGCACGAGGCCGTCGGCCACGGGCTGGAAGGCGATTTCAACCGCAAGAAGACGTCTGCCTTCGCCGGGCTGATGGGTCAGCAGGTCGCGGCCAAGGGCGTCACCGTCGTGGACGACGGAACGATCTTCGAGCGGCGCGGCTCGCTGACCGTGGACGACGAGGGCACGCCGTCGGCCCACAATGTGCTGATCGATGACGGCAAGCTGGTCGGCTACATGCAGGATCGCCAGAACGCCCGCCTGATGGGCGTGAAGCCGACCGGCAACGGCCGGCGGGAAGGTTACGCCCACCAGCCGATGCCTCGCATGACCAACACCTACATGACCGCCGGCTCGATGACGCCCGAGGAGATCATCGCATCCGTGAAGAACGGCATCTACGCCGTCTCCTTCGGCGGCGGCCAGGTGGACATCACATCCGGCAAGTTCGTGTTCGGCTGCACGGAAGCGTATATGATCGAGGACGGCAAGGTGACACAGCCGATCAAGGGCGCCATGCTGATCGGCAACGGCCCGGACGCCATGCACCGCGTGACGATGGTCGGCAACGACATGAAGCTCGACACCGGCATCGGCATGTGCGGCAAGGCCGGCCAGGGCGTGCCGGTGGGCGTCGGACAGCCGCACCTCAGGATGAACCAGATGACGGTCGGCGGCACACGGGTCTAGCGCGGCTGAGGCGCGATGCCCTCCTCCATCGTCATCCTCACCGGTGCGGGCATCTCCGCCGAATCAGGCATCTCGACCTTCCGCGATCCGGACGGCATCTGGGCCACGGTCGACTATCGCGAGGTGGCAACGCCCGAAGGCTTCGCGGCCAATCCGGCCAAGGTGCACGCGTTCTACAACTGGCGGCGGCGCAACGTGCTGACGGTGGAGCCGAACGCCGCGCATCGGGCGCTGGCCCGGCTCGAGCGGGAGTGTCCCGCCACGTTCCTGCTGGTGACGCAGAATGTCGACAGCCTGCACGAACGCGCCGGCTCGCAGAAGCTGATCCACATGCACGGACAGCACGACCAGGCGCTCTGCACCGCCTGCGGCATGCGCTCGGCGTGGAATGGAGAGATGTCGCTGGCCTCGACCTGCCCGTCCTGCGCGGCCGCGGGTCACATGCGGCCGGATGTCGTGTGGTTCGGCGAGATGCCGTACCAGATGGACCGCATCCAGCGCGCGCTCGCTGGCTGCGATCTGTTCGTCTCCATCGGTACCAGCGGCAATGTCTACCCGGCCGCCGGATTCGTGCGCCAGGCGCGGCAGGCCGGCGCCCGCACAGTCGAACTCAACCTCGAGCCGTCGGAAGGCGCTCGTCATTTCGACGACGCCGACCATGGGCCAGCGACGCAGGTGGTTCCGCGCTTCGTGGATCGGCTGCTGGCAGCGGGTGGGTAGTCCATGCCCGCTCGCCCGATCGTGCGATTTCCCGACCCGAGGCTAAAGGCCGTGGCGCTCGAGGTCGCGGTGTTCGATGCCGAACTGCGGCAACTCGCGGCCGAACTGCTCGACACGATGCGCGCCGCGCCGGGCGTTGGCATTACCGCGCCTCATATCGGCGTTGCGCAGCGCGTGGTCGTGCTGCAACTGCCCGGCGATATGGAAGCGACGACCTACGTCAACCCCGCGATCACTTGGGCATCCGATGAGCGGATCACGCATGTAGAGGGCAGCGTTTCGATGCCCGGCGTCACCGAGGAGATCGAGCGCCGGGCGACGGTCGGCGTCACCTATCGCGACCTCGACGGCACCGAATGCTACGAAGAGGCGAGCGGCTTCCGCGCCGTCTGCCACCAGCATGAGATCGACCAGCTCGACGGCATCTTCTGGATACAGCGCCTCTCGGCGCTGAAGCGAGAGCGGCTGGTGAAGAGGTACCAGAAGACGACACGTCGCGGCTGAGGATCGGGACGGTCCTCAACCTCGCAGACTTCAGCGCCGCCGCTTGGGCTTCTCCAGCAGCGCGACCGCCTCGACGTGCGGCGACCAGAGGAACTGGTCGAGCGGCGTGATCGACATGACGCGGTACCCGCCGGCGACGAGGATACCGAGGTCACGGGCCAGCGTCGTCGGGTTGCACGAGACCGCGGCGACCAGGGGCACGGTCGATCTCGCGATCTGTTTGGACTGATCCTCGGCGCCGGCGCGGGGCGGGTCGAAGACCACGGCACCGAAAGTGTCCAGGTCGTGCGCCGTCAGCGGCCGGCGGAACAGGTCGCGCTTCTCCACGGTGACGCGGCGCAGACCCAGCGTGTTGCGCGACGCTCGGTCCAGCGCGGCCAGCGCGGCGGGATCGCTTTCCACCGCATGCACCTCGGCCTGCGCGGCGAGCCTCAGTGCGAAGGCGCCGGATCCGGCGAACAGGTCGGCGACGCGCCTGGCCTTGCCGACGTGTCCCAGGACCAGCCCGGCCATCGCCTCTTCCGCGGCGGCGACGGCCTGCAGGAACGCTCCGGGCGGCGGCACGACGGTGGCGGTTCCGACGGCGACGGCGGGCTTGGCGGGCTCGACGATGATCTCGCCGTCGGCGGACAACCGCGCGATGCGCTCTCGGATGGCGAAGTCGGCAGCGTCACGGCGGGCGGAATCAGCGAGCCGCCCCCCGCCGACAGCGGCGACGTCGAGGCCGGAGGCGGTGGCGGTGACGGTGAGATGGAAGGGCTGCGGCGTCGCGCAGACGAGCGCTGCGAGCCGGCGCAGCATCGGCAGCGACCGCTCGATCAACGGTTCCGCGATGACACATTCTGCGATGTCGACGATCTGGTGAGAGAGGGCCTTGCTGTAACCGAGCAGCATGCCCGCCTCCGTGCGCCGCGCGGAGAGCGTGACGCGCCGGCGCGAGCGCGCCGCGCACGCGACGATGTCGCCGACGGGCGCGTCGATGCCCCTCAGCGCCTGGACCACCTTGTCCCGTTTCCAGGCGAGATAGGCGGCGGGGTCGAGGTGCTGGAGCGCGCAGCCGCCGCATTCTCCGAAATGCCGGCACGGAGGGATCGCCCGCTGCGGCGACGGCTCGACGACCGCGACCAGATCGGCGCGTTCCTTGACGCGGGACGCGATGACGGTTTCGCCCGGCAGCGCGAACGGCACGTAGACGGGGCCGGTCTGCGTGTCGGCGATGCCGTCGCCCTGCGCCCCGAGGCGTGCGATGCGAAAGGTCGCGCTCACCGGTTCTTCACGCCGCCCAGCAGGAATTCGCGGTTACCGTCGCCACCGGCGATCGGCGAGGCGATCACACCGAGTGCCAGCCAGCCGGGGAGCGCGTCGAGCCAGGCGCGGATGTCCTCGGCGACGCGCGGGCCATCGGAAGGATCGCGCAGCAGACCGCCCTTGCCGATGGCGTCGCGCCCGGCCTCGAACTGCGGCTTCACCAGAAGGACGGCCCTCGCCCCGGGCGCGGCGAGGCCGAGCGCCGGTGGCAGGGCGAGCTTCAGCGAAATGAAGCTGACATCGGCGACGACGAGATCGGGGCGTATGCCGCCGAGATCGCCCGCAGTCAGCTCGCGCGCATTCAACCCCTCGATCGCGGTCACCCTGGGGTCTGCGGCGAGGCTCGGGTGGAGCTGGCCGCGACCGACATCGACCGCAAAGACACGGCTTGCGCCGCGCTCCAGCAGGACCTGTGTGAAACCGCCGGTCGACGCGCCGACGTCGAGCGCGACGGCGCCCGTCGTGTCAAAACCGAAATGATCGAGCGCCGCGACAAGCTTCAGCGCGGCGCGCGAGACATAGCCGGCCGCGGCATCGGCCACCTCCAGCAGCGCATTTTCGGCGACCGGCTGTCCGGCCTTGCGCGCCACGGCCCCTTCGAGGCTCACCGCGCCGCGCTCCACAGCATCGCGGGCCCGCGAGCGCGTGGCGAAATGGCCCCGGCGGACGAGCAGCTCGTCGAGCCGCAGTCGAGCCGCAGCACCGGCGGGTTTCGCGTTCATGCCTCTCCTTGGCCAAGCGCGCCAAGGAACGCAAGCGTCAGAAGACGATGCGGACCGTCTGGCGTTCGACGGCAACCGCCAGGCCTTCGGCCGGAGCGGCAGCCCGCGCGGCCTCGGAGCTGGGCAGGACGCCTGCCTGTCCGTTCGCCGGACGGATGGATGCCGTGGTGCGCCGATCGAGCCGTTCGATGCGCACGGGCACGGCGTCGTAGCTCAAACCGCCGCGCAGCGCGCCGAGCTTGGCAACGGCGATCTCGATCGCGGCACGCTCGAGCTTCTGATCGTGGCGCGGCTCAGCCGAGGCCAACGCCGGCAGCGCGAGGGCCGCGAGAACGATCCCCCCGAAGAGCTGGTTCTTCATTGTTCTGTTGCTCCCTGTATCGGGGAGCGTCGTACCAGCGCGCCGCTAAGAATCGGCCAAGGGAGACGGTAACCGGAGTCAGAAAAATCAGCGTAAACAACCGGTTAGATTCGGCGTCAGGCGCGGGCGGCGCGCGCCTCGCGCCCGAGCGCCGCGAACACGGCGCCGACGATGCCGGCCGAATCCAGGCCGGCGTCGGCATACATCTTCTCCGGCCGCGCCTGTTCGGTGAAGGCGTCCGGCAGAACAAGCGGCCGGACCTTCAGACCGGTCTCAAGCAGGCCCTTGTGCGCCAGATAGTGGAGCACGTGGCTGGCGAAGCCGCCGACTGACCCCTCCTCCACGGTAACCAGAACTTCGTGCGAGCGCGCAAGACGCCGCACCAGATCCTCGTCCAACGGCTTGGCAAAGCGTGCGTCGGCGACAGTCGTCGACAGGCCGGCGGCTTCGAGCTCCTCCGCCGCGGCGATGCAGTCCGCCAGCCGCGTGCCGAAGGACAGCAGCGCGACCTTGGTGCCCTCCTTCAGGACGCGGCCCTTGCCGATGGCCAGTTCCCTGCCCCGCTCCGGCATCTCGACGCCGACGCCGTTGCCGCGGGGATAGCGGAACGAGATCGGGCCTTCGTCGTAGACCGCGGCCGTGCGCACCATATGGCGCAGCTCGGCCTCGTCGGCGGCGGCCATGACGACCATGCCGGGCAGCGTCGCCAGGTAGGTGGTATCGAAGGCGCCGCAGTGCGTCGGCCCGTCGGCGCCCACATAGCCGGCACGATCGATCGGGAAGCGGACTGGCAGGCCCTGCAGCGCCACGTCGTGCACGACCTGGTCATAGGCGCGCTGAAGGAAGGTCGAGTAGATCGCACAGAACGGTTTCAGGCCCTCGGTGGCCAGGCCGGCCGCGAAGGTGACGGCATGCTGCTCGGCGATGCCGACGTCGAACAGGCGGCTCGGAAACGCCTCGCCGAACAGATCGAGGCCGGTGCCGGAGGGCATCGCGGCGGTGATGGCCACGATCTTCTCGTCGTCGCGGGCTTCCTGGATCAGGCTGTCGCCGAAGACGCGCGTGTAGGACGGCGCGTTGGCCGGCGCCTTCGCCTGTGCGCCGGTGATCACGTCGAACTTGTTGACGCCGTGGTACTTGTCGGCGGCCTCCTCGGCCGGCGGATACCCCTTGCCCTTCTGGGTGACGACGTGGATGAGGATCGGCCCCTCGCCGTGGTCGCGGACGTTCTTCAGCACCGGCAGCAGGTGCTCCAGATTGTGCCCGTCGATCGGCCCGATGTGATAGAAGCCCATCTCCTCGAACAGCGTCCCGCCGGTCACGTAGCCGCGCGCATGCTCCACCGCGCGCGTGATGGCGCGGTCGGCGCGCTTGCCGAGATAGGACGTCAGCTTCTTGCCGAAGTCGCGCAGGCCGAGATAGGTCTTGCCGACCGCCAGCCGGGCCAGATAGGCGCTCATCGCGCCCGTCGGGGGCGCGATCGACATGTCGTTGTCGTTCAGGATCACGATCAGCCGCGCGTCGAGCGCACCGGCGTTGTTCAGGGCCTCGAACGCCATGCCGGCCGACATCGCTCCGTCTCCGATGACGGCGATGACGTTGTTCTTGCCGCCCTTCATGTCGCGGGCGACGGCCATGCCGAGGCCGGCCGAGATCGACGTGGACGAATGCGCCGCGCCAAAGGGATCGTATTCGCTTTCCGCCCGCCGGGTGAAGCCGGAGAGCCCGTGCTCCTGCCGCAGCGTGCGCATGCGGGCGCGCCGGCCCGTCAGGATCTTGTGCGGATAGGCCTGGTGCCCGACATCCCAGATCAGGCGGTCGTTCGGGGTGTCGAAAACATAGTGGAGCGCGACCGTCAGCTCGACCACGCCCAGCCCCGCACCGAGGTGTCCGCCGGTCTCAGAAACCACGTCGATCAGTTCGGCCCGCAGCTCGGAGGCCAGCTGCGGGAGCTGGCTTTCCTCGAGCTTGCGCAGGTCGGCCGGGATGGCGACCTGGTCGAGCAACGGCGTGGACGGGTGGGCACTCAAGTTGCGTCGCCTTGTCAGCGGGTTGTACCGTCCGGAGATAGGCCCGCGAGGCGGCAAAGTAAATGCGGGCGCGGTGGCCGCCTCAGCTCTCCGGCAGCGGAATGAATTCCTCCTCGTCGCCGGGAACGATGTCGAAACGGCCGGTCTTCCACTCGTTCTTGGCCTGCTCGATGCGTTCCTTCGAGGACGAGACGAAGTTCCACCAGATATAGCGGCGCGACCCCAGCGACGCGCCGCCGAAGAGCATGACGTGGGCGCCGCGCTCGCTGGCGACGACGATCGGGTCGCCGGGCCGGAAGACGAGCAGGCGGTCGGCGGGGAAGCTGTCTCCCGCGATCAAAACGTCCCCGTCCAGCACGTAGATGGCGCGCTCCTCGGCGTCGGCCGGGATCTGCACGGAACCGCCGGCGTCAATGCGGATGTCGGCGTAGAGCGTGTCGGAATGGCCGCGGACCGGCGAGTTCAAGCCGGCGAAATCACCCATGACGATCCGGCCGGACGCACCGCCGTCGCGGAACTCGGGCAAGGATGCACGCCCGGT
Source organism: Rhizobiaceae bacterium (assembly GCA_019635755.1). Classification (GTDB taxonomy): domain Bacteria; phylum Pseudomonadota; class Alphaproteobacteria; order Rhizobiales; family Rhizobiaceae; genus OAS926. Next base: position 468,610 of record JAHBYW010000001.1, read on the forward strand.
GTTCTCGAACAGAGGCGCGACCTCTTCCTTGGCTTCCGGCAGCGCCAGCCAGGTCTGCAGTCCCGACATCGCCATGGGCGAGCCACGCAGTTCCTCGGGCGTGCGCTCCGAGTGGACGATGCCGCGGCCGGCCGTCATCAGGTTCACGTCGCCCGGCTCGATGACCATCTCGGTGCCCAGCGAGTCGCGGTGACGGATGCGCCCGTCGAACAGATAGGTGACCGTGGCAAGGCCGATATGCGGATGGGGACGGACGTCCATCGCCTGGTCGCCGCGCAGGATGGCCGGCCCCATGCGGTCGAAGAAGATGAACGGACCGACCAGCCGGCGCTTCGCGGTCGGCAGCGCCCGGCGCACGGCGAAGCCGCCGATGTCCTTCGAACTGGGAACGACCATCAGTTCGATCTGGTCGCTGGCGAATGCATCGCCCGGATGCGGGTCGTTGCCGGGGAAGAAGCTCATTCGAACACGATACTCGGGCTGGGCGCAAAGCGCAGGGCGGACCGCGCGCGAGCCTTCGCGGCCTCGACTTCGCGGTCCTTGGCAGGCTGCGTCGTTTCCAGCGAATCCAGCAGTTCGCGGGTCGCCGCGGCGACCTTTTTCACGGCCCGGTCGAAGGCCTTCCGATTCTTCTGCGACGGCGCGTTGAGGCCGGACAGCTTGCGCACGAACTGGAGCGCGGCGTCCGCGATTTCCGCATCGGTCGCGGGGGGATCAAAATTGAACAGCGGCTTGATGTTGCGGCACATGGCGCCTCCTGACCTCAATCTAGGTCATACGTCGCCTCAATACCACCTTCCGCCTACTCCGGGTCGAGCGGCTCCGTGCCGACCGGCTTGCCTTCGCGCGAGAGGCGGATCTTCTCGACCTTGTCCTCGGCGGCCTTAAGAAGTCTGTCGCAATGCGCCTTCAGTGCCTCGCCGCGCTCGTAGATGCGGATCGACTGGTCAAGCGGCACGTCGCCGCGCTCGAGATCGTCCACGATCGCCTCCAGCGCTGCCAGCGCCTGCTCGAAGGTCATCGCCTTGACGTCATCGTTGGGCATCGTCGCCATGGTCATCCCCGCATCAGCCGGCCGACATGGGCGGCCACCGAATAGGCCAGCCCCTCGAGGTCGTAGCCGCCTTCCAGAAGGCTCACAAGGCGGTTGCCGGAATGGGTCGCGGCGCGGTCCATCAACTGGCCCGTCGCCCAATCGAAATCGCCTTCGTCCAGATTGATCTCGGCCAGCGGATCGCGGTGATGCGCGTCGAAGCCGGCGGAGATGATGATCAGGTCGGGGCGGAACGCGTCGACCGAGGGCAGGATGCGGGACAGGAACGCCTCACGGAAGGCATCGCTGCCGTCGCGCGGCGCCAGCGGCGCGTTGACGATGTTGCCGACGCCCGTCTCGGTCTTCGCACCGGTGCCGGGATAGAGCGGCATCTGGTGCGTCGAGCAGTAGAGCACGGTCGGATCGTCCCAGAAGATGTCCTGGGTGCCGTTGCCGTGGTGGACGTCCCAGTCGATGACCGCGACGCGCTCGGCTCCATGCGCGCGCTGCGCGTGCCGCGCGGCGATCGCCGCGGTGTTGAACAGGCAGAAGCCCATCGCGGTCGCCCGCTCGGCATGGTGCCCCGGCGGCCGCGCGGCGACGAAGACGTTGTCGGCGGTTCCGGCGAAGACGTCATCGACGGCGGCGTTGGCCGCGCCGACGGCGGTCAGCGCCGCCTCGAAGCTCTTCGGGCTCATCGACGTGTCCGCGTCGATCCGCACGATGCCGCTTTCCGGCGTCGTCGCCTTCACACGGTCGACGAAATCCTGGGGATGCGCGTAGGCGACGGTCGCGAGGTCGCCGACGGGCGCCTCGCGCCGGACGAGATCGTTGAACGCCTCGCCTTCGAGCACGCGGGCGATGGCGCGCAGGCGGTCCGGCCGTTCCGGGTGACCGGGCGGTGTCACGTGCTCGAGGAAGATCGGGTGCGAATAGAGGCGGGTGACCATGTCCCGATATAGGGGCGCCGTACGGCTTTGGCCACCAAGCGACGCCCGGCGGGGCCGGCCGTCAACAGGGATTCGGGGCTATGGCCGGCCCGCCGCCGAGCCCCAGGCGGAACCCCCGAGCGAGGCCAGCGCGCGGTCCTTCAGCTCGCGGAACTTCGACGAAGCGTCGGCCAGCCGCCGGTCCCAGTCCGGATTCGGCTGCTGGCCGACGATCACCTTGAAATAGACCGCCATAAGGGCACAGATCGCGAAGGGCTCGATGAACGCCGCCTTGAACGCCCAGGCGAAGACGATCGCGAGCACGAACGCCCACCCTCCCAGCTGCCCGGGCATGAACCACAGGATCGCCGCCGCCGGCACGAGCATGACCAGGAAGACGAGGAGCGTCAGCAGCCACATGAAGACGGCGAGCCAGACGGCATTCTTCACCATCGTCTTGCCGTTCTGCGCGTAGAGCACGACGCCCTGACGCGCCGTTTCGAACGGCGTCGTGGAGTTGATGCGGATGTTGTAGCCGAGGATGATCTCGTCGACATATGTGAGCGACAGGCGGATCACCGTGTTGATGAAGCGCACGACGCCGTCGAGGCCTGGGATCGGCAGAAAGGCGGCGATGCCGCCGATCAGTCCCGTGATGGCGCGGATGGCGCCCTTTACGAGCTGGTCGACGACGAAGAGAATGTTCGCCTCGGCGAAGCGATCGGTGACGATCTGCCGCGCATAGGCGAGCTGTCCCTGTCCGCCCGGCACCTCGCGCCCGTCGATCAGGTGCACCATGACCGCGATATGCCCGGCCTTCACCACGTAGAGGATGTATTCACGGATCCAGTAGACCGCGAAGGTCACAATGCCGAAGCCGGTGATACCGCCGTAGAAGGCGAACGCCTCCGGCCCGCCATCGGCAAAGATATGGCCGAGGCCGTAGCCGACACCCGCGCCCGAGCCGGTCGCGACGATATAGGCCACGGTGATGCCGAAATAGACGACCATGCGCAGTGCGATGAACGGCCAGGTGCGCGCCATGATACCCAGCGTCCGGCCGACCTCGAAATCCCACATGCCGTGATTCCCCTCAGCGAGCGGCCGACTATAGCCAACGGCGCGCGGCTGAAAAATGGCGAAACACCGCCGGGCGACCGGGCCGCGCTACTTGACGCAAAGCCACCAGTCGCCGCCGAAATCGCGGTTCACGGTCTCGTCCGATTGCGCCGTGAACCCCACCGCGAGGATCGCCGCCTGCGGGTAGCCGACCTCGGCCAGGATGGCGCGCATGCGCGGCAGGAAGGCGGGATCGCCGAGCAGGCTGTCGCGGTCGGCATCGGTGCGGGTGCGAATCCAGACTGCCAGGTGCCGAGGGTCGATCTCGACCGCTCCGAAGGAAAACACGCCGGCGTCGGAAAACTGCTGACGGACGGCGTCGCGCACGGCATTCTCGAGCCGGCGGATGATGCTTTGGAGATCGCGACCGGCAGCCACGGACGGAAGCTTCCACTCCCTTCCGTCACATGATCTCGGTCTTCGCGATCCGGATTCCGAACCCCTCCAAGCCGACGTAGTGGCGCTCGCGCGAGGCGATCAGCTGGATCGAGCCGATGCCGAGGTCCTTGAGGATCTGGGCACCGAGGCCGATCTCGCGCCACTCGCTCTCACGGCGTCTTGCCTCGTCATGCGCCTCGCGGTCGCCTGTCATCTTGCGGTTGCGGTCCTGGTGGCCGACGCCGACGGACCCTTCGCGCAGGTAGACGATGACGCCGCGCTTCCGCTCGCCCATCCGCTTCATGATGGCATCCAGCCGATGGCCCGTGCCGAACACGTCGGCGACCACATCCTCGCTGTGCAGGCGGACGGGAACGTCCTCGCCGTCGCGGATGTCGCCGAAGACCACGGCGAGGTGCTGGGTCGTATCCCAGGGCAGGCTGTAGGCGTAGACCTGCGCCTCGCCGCCGGGCGTCACGGTCGCGGTGCAGGCGACGCGCTCGATCAGCGTCTCCTGGCGCTGGCGGTAGGCGATCAGGTCGGCCACCGAGACCTGCTTCAGCCCATGCGTCTGGGCGAAGGCGGCGACCTGGGGACCGCGCATGACGGAGCCGTCGTCGTTCACCAGCTCGCAGATGACGCCGACCTGCGGCAGGCCGGCGAGCTTGCAAAGATCCACCGCCGCCTCCGTATGGCCGGAGCGCATCAGCACGCCGCCCTCGCGGGCGATCAGCGGAAAGATGTGGCCGGGGCGGACGAAATCGGCCGCGCCGGCGTTGCCGTTGGCGAGATTGCGGACGGTCAGTGTCCGGTCGTCGGCGGAAATCCCGGTCGTCGTCCCGTGCTTGAAGTCGACGCTGACCGTGAACGCCGTCGCATGCGGCGCGTCGTTGTCAGCGACCATCGGCTGCAGGTTCAGCCGCTTGGCGTCGGCGCGCGTCATCGGCGTGCAGACAATACCGGAGGTGTGTCGCACGATGAACGCCATCTTGTCCGGCGTGCAGTGGACCGCAGCGACGATCAGATCGCCCTCGTTCTCGCGGCCGTCATCGTCCATGACGACGACGATCTCGCCGCGCTCGAAGGCGCGGATCGCTTCGACGACTTTCTTCTGGTCGTAGGGCATGGGCTAGGCCCGGAAATCGTGAAGGGTGAATAGGGAATGGTCAATGGCGGACGGGTCCGCTGGTGTTCTCTGCCGCCCGGCAAGGACGGCCCGCAGCGTTCCTTCGGCTGCCCGCCATTCACTCTTCACCATTCACCCCTTACCGGTCTGGCCGCGATGGCGCAGATAATGATCCGCGATGGCGCAGGCAACCATCGCCTCGCCGATCGGAACCGCGCGGATGCCCACGCACGGGTCGTGACGGCCCTTGGTCATCACGTCGACCTCGCGGCCGTCGCGGTCGATGGAGCGGCGCGGCGTCAGGATCGACGAGGTAGGCTTGACCGCGAAGCGAGCGACGACCGGCTGGCCAGTGGAAATGCCGCCCAGAATGCCGCCGGCGTGATTGGAGAGGAATGCCGGCCGCCCGTCATTGCCCATCCGCATCTCGTCTGCATTGTCCTCGCCGCGCAGGCGCGCCGCCGCGAAGCCCTCGCCGATCTCGACGCCCTTAACCGCATTGATCGACATAAGGCCGGAAGCGATGTCCTGGTCGAGCTTGGCGTAGATCGGTGCGCCAAGACCCGGCGGCACGCCCTCGGCGACGATCTCGATCAGCGCGCCCACCGACGAGCCAGCCTTGCGGATGCCGTCGAGATAGTCGGCGAAGACCGGAACCGACGCACGGTCGGGCGTGAAGAACGGGTTCTGTGCATCGTCGATGAAATCCCAGTCCCAGTTCGCCCGGTCGATGTCCTTCTCGCCGATGGCGACCAGCGCGCCACGAACCACCAGGCCGGGAACAACCTTGCGGGCCAGCGCTCCGGCAGCCACGCGGGCCGCCGTCTCGCGCGCCGAGGACCGCCCGCCGCCGCGATGGTCGCGGATGCCGTATTTCGCCTCATAGGCGAAGTCGGCATGGCCGGGCCGGTACTGCCGCGCGATGTCGCCATAGTCCTTTGAGCGCTGGTCGACATTCTCGATCAGCATGGAGACGGGCGTGCCGGTGGTGACCAGTGCGTCGCCGTCCTCGACGAAGCCGGAGAGAACCTTCACCTCGTCCGGTTCCTTGCGCTGCGTGACGAAGCGAGACTGGCCGGGGCGGCGGCGGTCGAGGTCGGCCTGGATTTCGGCGACCGTGAAGCGGATGCCGGGCGGCAGCCCGTCGACGACGCAGCCCAGCGCCGGCCCGTGGCTCTCGCCCCAGGTGGTCACGCGCAGCAGATGGCCGAAGGTGTTGTGGGACATGGGCCTGAGCAGGGTGCCGGCGACGGCCGGCTGCCGCCTTCTATTGGCGTTTTTTGCGGGGGTCAAACAGCCGCGGCACCGGATTTACTTTTGACACAAACCGGGTGTTTCTGCTCTCCTCCCGATCCAGAAACGACGAAAACCGCCGCCAAGGCGGGCGAACGAGAGAGGACCACATGCGTACCCTGTTTGGCGCGGTCGCCGCTGCCGTGATGTTTGCCGGGGTGGCATTCGCCGCCGAGGCCGAAGGCCAGATCCAGTCGATCGACCACGAGAACCTGACCATCACGCTGGACAATGGCAAGATCTACAAGCTGCCAGGCGAGTTCGACGTCGACGCCATCAAGGAAGGCATGGAAATCCTGCTCGCATACGACGTGGTCGGCGGGCAGAACCTCATCACCGACATGCAGTTGTTTGAATAGCGCCGCGGCCGGCTACAGCCAGTCCAGCGCGCCAGTTCGGAACCTGAGGACGCGGTCCTGGCGGATGTCCAGGGCCGCTGTTTCGTCCTGGCCCATCCCCGCAACCAGCCGGAAAACGGCGCGAATCACGCCGCCATGCGTGACGCAGACCGTATCGCGCGCGATTTCGCGCAGGAACGGCTCCACGCGCGCCGCAAGCATGGCGTAGCTCTCGGCGCTGGCGCCCGGCGGAACGAAGTTCCACTTGTCCGCAGCGCGCTTCGCCGTGGTTCCCGGATGGGCGGCCTCGAGTTCCAGGTAGGTGTGGCCCTGCCAGTCGCCGAAATGCACCTCCTTGAGACGCGCGTCGGTGCGGTAGCCGGCGGCGGGCAGCTTCATCGCGGCGCGAACGCGCTCCATCGTCTCGCAGGTACGCCTGAGCGGGCTGGCGACGAAGTCCCACTGCTCGGGGTGCTCGATCAGTCCCGACAGGCGGCGACCGTTGCGGTCGGCCTGGTCGCGGCCCCGGGCGTTGATGTCGGTGTCGGCCTGGCCCTGCAGTCGTCCTTCCGCGTTCCAGTCGGTCTGGCCGTGACGGACGAAGTAGACGAGCGGAGTGCGATCAGCGGTCAATGGCGAACGGGTCCCGGGCGGCCGCAGATCGGTTCGAAATCGCCCCTCACTCCTTGACGACCGAAAGGTCCGGCGCATCCACGGACTTCATGCCGACCACATGATATCCGGAATCGACGTGATGGATCTCGCCGGTCACGCCGCGGGACAGGCCGGACAGCAGGTAGAGGGCAGAGTCGCCCACCTCCTCCAGCGAAACCGTGCGCTTCAGCGGGGCATTGTATTCGTTCCACCGCAGGATGTAGCGGAAGTCGCCGATGCCGGATGCGGCGAGCGTCTTGATCGGGCCAGCGGAGATGGCGTTGACGCGGATGCCCTTGCCGCCGAGATCGACGGCCAGGTAGCGCACGCTGGCCTCAAGTGCCGCCTTGGCGACGCCCATGACGTTGTAATGCGGCATGACCTTTTCGGCGCCGTAGTAGGTCAACGTCAGCAGCGCGCCGCCGTCGGTCATCAGCGGCTCGGCACGCTTGGCGATCGCGGTAAAGGAATAGACGGAGATGTCCATGGTCCGCACGAAATTGTCGCGCGTCGTTTCGACATAGCGGCCGGTCAGCTCGTCCTTGTCGGAGAACGCCACGGCGTGGACGACGAAGTCCAGCTTGCCGAACTGCCTGGCGACGTTCTCGAAGACGGCGTCGACCGACGCCATGTCCGTCACGTCGCAATGGCCGGCGACGAATGCGCCCAGTTCGGCGGCGAGCGGCTCGACGCGCTTGCGGAACGCGTCGCCCTGATAGGTGAGCGCGATCTCGGCGCCCTGGTCCGCACACGCCTTGGCGATGCCCCAGGCGATCGAGCGGTTGTTGGCGACGCCGAATATCAGGCCGCGCTTGCCGGCCAGGAGCCCGTTGGTACCCGCCATATCACCCGTCTCCCGCGCTTCTGAGCTTGGAAATGCCTATTGCACAGGCATTTATTCCCTTCAAGCGCCGATGGAGACCGGGCAGGTCAGCCGGCCTTCTTTCGAAGCAGGGCTTCGAGTTCCCGGTCGCCGCCCTCCGGCAGCATGACGCGGACATGAGCGTAGAGGTCGCCGTGGCCGCCCCCCTTCTTGGGAAGGCCGCGGCCCTTGAGGCGCAGGACCTTGTCGGAACTGGACCAGGCGGGCAGGTTCACGGCGAGCTTTCCCGTCGGCGTCTCGACCGCGACCTTGGCACCAAGCACGGCATCGCCGAGCGCCACGGGAACGTCGGCGTGCAGGTCCCGGCCCTCGACGCGGTAGCGCGGGTGCTTGCGGAAGCGGATCCGCGCCAGCGCCTCTCCCAGCCGGATCGTCTGGCCGTCCTCGATGTATTCGGGCAGCTTGACGGCCATCCGCCGGCCGTCCGCGAACAGCGCGTTGACCTTGGCGGCCGTCGCCGCCTCCTCGATCGTCACGTCCAGCACGGCCTGCGGCTCGGCCTGTTCGGTCGGCCCCTTCTGGAAGGGGTTGGCGTTCTGCCTGCCGCCGCCGGAGAACGCCTGCCCGAAGAGCTCGCTCAGGATGTCGCCGTCGCCGAACATGTCGGCGCCGGGACCGGAGCTGCGAAACTCGAAACGGGCGCCGCCCGGCGCGCGGCCGCTGCGCCGGAACCCCGCGAACGGATCGCCCCCAGCCGCGCCCTCGAAACCCTGGAACTTCGGCTTGCCGTCCGCGCCGATCTCGCCACGATCGAATGCGGCGCGGGACTTCTCGTCGCCCACGACCTCATAGGCCTGATTGACGGCCGCGAACCGGTCCTTCGCCTTCGGATCATTCGGGTTCTGGTCCGGATGATGCTTCTTGGCGAGCTTGCGGAAGGCCGACTTGATGTCCTTGGCCGAGGCGTCCTTCGCGACGCCCAGCACCTCGTAAGGATCACGCATCCCTTGTGCCCGAGAAAATTGGAATCTGGCACATTATATGCCCCCGGCTAGGAACAAATTCCAGAGGGCGCGCCACCGAAAAAGGCGGTCTACAGCGGCTTGAAGGATCGCAACTGCCAGGCGCCGCCGCGGGTGCGGCAGGCATCGCCGGTGAAGAGCCCGACGCCGTCAAAACTCTCGCGCGAGGCCGTGAAGGACCGGCAGAGCAGTCCTCCGTCCTGGCGCTCCGCCAGGCTGGTGATCGCGCCGCGCGAGCCCGTGTCGGTGTTGGCCCAGGCAAGCGGCTGCGCGGCCGCCGCCTCGACGTCAGCCGCCGAGACGGCGTTGCGGATCGTCAGTTCGTCGGAGACCCTGGTGGAACTGGGCGCCTTCGCCCCTTTGTCGATCGAGCCGGTCAGGATCGACTGGTCGACCTCGGCCTTGCGCAAGTCGAACCCGCCCGAACAGCCGGCGAGCGCAATCACCGCCGCCGGCAGCAGCGCGCGGGCGAAACGACGGAATGGCAGGACCATACTCGGCATGTCGTCTGACGCTTGCACTCCACGCGGCAATGGGCATTCTCCCGGCGCCGGCTCATTCAGGGATAAATATGGTCGAAACTGGGTTAACAACCGATGACTTCACGCTGGCGGACGAGCCGTTCCAGCTGTTCGACCAGTGGCTTGCCGACGCCGGGAAGAGCGAACCCAACGATCCCAACGCGCTGGCGCTGGCCACGGTGGACCCGGACGGCCTGCCCAACGTACGGATGGTGCTGCTGAAAGGCTTCGATTCGCAGGGATTCGTCTTCTACACGAATTTCGAAAGCGCCAAGGGGCGGGAGCTCCTGTCGGCGGGCAAGGCCGCCATGTGCTTCCACTGGAAGTCGCTCAGGCGGCAGGTGCGCGTGCGCGGGCCGGTCGAGGTGGTGACCGATGCGGAAGCCGACGCCTATTTCGCCAGCCGCCCGCTCGGCAGTCGCGTCGGCGCCTGGGCGTCAAAGCAGTCGCGGCCGCTCGAAAGCCGCTTCGCGCTGGAGAAGGCGGCGGCCGAATACGGATTGAAATACGCGCTCGGCGCCGTGCCCCGGCCACCCTACTGGTCCGGGTTCCGACTGGTGCCGCAGTCCATCGAGTTCTGGCACGACCGCCCGTTCCGGCTCCATGACCGGCTGGTGTTCACCCGCACGGCCGGCGGTTGGGAGACCACGCGGCTCTATCCTTGAGAGCAGCTATTTCTTCCGGTTCACGAAGGCCATCAAAGCCGCCTTCGCCTCATCAGAGCGCAGCCGTTCGCGGAAGAGCCGGCCCTCTTCCCTGATCCGTTCGACGATCGGCTCGCGCGGGCCGCGCATCAGTTCGCGCGCCAGCCTCAGCGCCTCCGGTGGCTTGGCGGCGATGCGGCCGGCGGCGGCGAAAACCTGTTCCTCGAGATCGTCTTCGTCCACGACGTCGTAGATCAAGCCGGCCGACTTCGCCCGGTCGGCCGAGAACCCTTCGCCCAGACCCAGCAGCGCGAAGGCGCGCTGGGTGCCCAGCAACGCCGGCGCGATCAGGCTGGAGCCTGCTTCCGGAACAATTCCGAGGTCGACAAAGGGCGTCCTGAACACGGTGCGCGGCGTGGCGAAGGTCAGGTCACAGTGGAGGTTGATCGTGGTGCCGATGCCCACCGCGATCCCGTCGACGCCGGAGACGATCGGCTTCGCGCATGTCGCCAGAGCGACGAGGAAGTCAAAGACCTCGGTGCCGCCGTCCCCGCCCATGGCGACGGCCATGAAGTCGGCGATGTCGTTGCCCGCCGAGAATGCGCCGGGCACGCCGAGAATGACATGGGCGCGGGTCTCGGGGTTCGCGTCGCCGGCGGCGAGGGCCGCCGCCATCGCGGCGTACATGGCCCGCGTCAGCGCGTTCTTCTTGTCGGGCCGGTTCATGCGGATCGCCTGAACCGCGCCCTTGGTCTCCACCACGATGTGTTCGGTCACGGCGTCCCTCTCAGTCTGCGACCAGCGCGGCTCCGGCGGCGGCCAGGCTGTCGGCGCCGATGAGCACACGTTCCTTGAGCGTGCGCGTTTCGCCCAGCAGGTTCTCGGCGTAGAATCGGCACAGGGCGATCCTGTCCGAAGCACCATCTGCAAGTGCCGCGCGCGCCAGATAGGCACCGCCGGCCGTCAGTGCAAACAGCCGCAGGTAGGGCGTCGCGCCGGCCAGCGCCGTCTCGACATTGCCGTCGGCCATCGCCTTCGACAGGAAGGCCGTCGCCTCGTTGAGGTCCGCCACCGCGCTGTCCAGCTTGAAAGAGGTGAGCCCGAAGCCGAGTTGGTTCGACGCGCGCACGTCATTGGCCACTGCGGCAAGTTCCGAGACATAGGTGTCGACCACCAGCCCGCCATCGACCGGCAGCTTGCGCGTCACGAGGTCGATCGCCTGGATGCCGTTGGTGCCCTCGTAGATCGGCGCGATGCGTGCGTCGCGCAGGAGCACCGCCGCGCCGGTCTCCTCGATGAAGCCCATGCCGCCATGGACCTGCACGCCCAGCGACGCCACCTCGACGCCGACGTCGGTGGGAAAGGCCTTGGCCAGCGGCGTGAGCAGGTCGGCGCGGCGGCGCCATCTTTCCCGCGCGCCGCCTTCCAGACGCCGCGACATGTCGGTGGCGTGGGCGCAGGCATAGGCGATCGAGCGGGCCGCCCGGGTGAGCGCCTGCATCGTCAGCAGGTTACGCTTGACGTCGGGATGGTGGACGATCGGCGCCATGCCGTCGCCCTTGTGCCCCGCGGCACGCCCCTGCGTACGCTGGCGGGCATAGGCGAGCGCCTTCTGGGTGGCCGCCTCGGCGATGGCGACGCCCTGGATGCCTATGGCCAGCCGCGCATTGTTCATCATGGTGAACATGCAGGCGAGGCCGCGGTTCTCCTCGCCTACGAGCCAGCCGATCGCGCCCGGCTGGCCGCTGCCGCGCCCGTCGCCATAGACCATCGTGCAGGTCGGCGAGGCGTGGATGCCGAGCTTGTGCTCGATCGAGGCGCAGAACACGTCGTTGCGCGCGCCAAGCGATCCATCCGCGTTGACCGGAAATTTCGGGACGAGGAAGAGGGAAATGCCGCGCGTTCCGGGCGGACCGTCGGGCAGGCGAGCGAGAACCAGATGCACGATGTTCGGCGTCAAGTCGTGCTCGCCATAGGTGATGAATATCTTCTGGCCGAAGATCCGATAGGTGCCGTCGCCGGCGCGTTCGGCGCGGGTCCGAAGCGTCGCCAGATCCGAGCCGGCGTGGGGCTCGGTCAGGTTCATGGTGCCCATCCACTCGCCGGACACCAGCTTCGGCAGATATCTCTCCTTGAGCTCGGGGGTTGCGTGCGCCTCCAGCGCCTCGACCGCGCCCATCGTCAGCGTCGGACCGACCGCGAAGGCCATGGAGCCGGAGTTCCACATTTCGAGCGCGGCGATGCCCAGCATCAGCGGCAGGCCCTGCCCGCCATGATCGGCCGGTGCCGAGAGCGCGTTCCAGCCGGCGTCACGCCAGTTGCGGTAGAGATCCTTCCAGCCGGGCGGCATCGTCACGACGCCATCCTTGGCCGATGCGCCGTGCTGGTCTCCCACCTTCGCCATCGGCGCGATCCAGTCGCCCGAGAAGCGGCCGGCTTCCGCGAGGATCGCGTTGGCGAGGTCCTCAGAGAGATCGCCCATGCTGCCGTCGTCGATGGCTGCCTTCAGCCCGGCCACCTGCATGAGGGTGAAGGAAATCTCGTCGACAGGTCCACGATACATGCCGGTCCCTCTTTCTGATCGCCCACATCCGCTTCACGCGCTCTGGCGTTAGCCCAGTTTGCTTCTTACGTAAACGTCAAACAGGCACATGGTCCGGCAAATCCACCGGCCACCCCGGCGAACGAAGGCGATGCCATGCTTGCACGTCCCGAGACGAAACGCTGCATCGAGTGCGGCCTTCCCTATGCGACGCTCGGTTTCTGGCATCACCACGGACGCCAGGAGGACGGCCCGGCCTACTGGTCGGATCGCGGCATCCTCTGCTCGCCGAAATGTTCGTTCGCGCACTTCCGACGCCGCGAGGCGGAGGGTTCGCTGCGCAGCGATCCAGCGCCCGATCCGTTCGACCTCAGCGATCCGTTCCGCCGGTAGCGCCTATCCGGGCGCCTGCTCCCGCTCGATCGCGCGCCAGCCGATGTCACGCCGGCAGAAGCCGCCCGGCCAGTCGATCCGGTCGACGGCCGCGTAGGCCCGGTCGCGCGCGGCGGCGACCGTGGCGCCGGTGGCGGTTACGTTCAGCACGCGGCCGCCGCTGGCGACGAGTTCGCCATCTTGCCGCGCGGTGCCGGCATGGAACACCTCGACACCGTCCGGCGGCGCCTGATCGACGCCGCGGATGACCGAGCCGCGCTCGACCTTTCCGGGATAGCCGCGCGCGGCCATGACGACGGTCAGCGCCGCCTCGGCGCGCCACCGCGCCGACATGTGGGAGAGCTGGCCGTCGGCTGCTGCCTTGAGCAGGACGAGGATGTCGTCCTTCAGGCGCATCATCAGCACCTGGCATTCGGGGTCGCCGAAGCGGACATTGTATTCGATGAGCTTCGGCGCGCCGTCGGCGACCATCAGGCCGGCAAAGAGAACGCCGGAGAAGGGCATGCCCATCTCGGACATGCCTTTCATGGTCGGCTCGATGATCTCGCGCATGGTGCGCGCCACGATCTCGGGCGTCATCACCGGCGCGGGCGAATAGGCGCCCATGCCTCCGGTGTTCGGGCCGGTATCGCCGTCGCCGACGCGCTTGTGATCCTGCGCCGTGCCGAACGGGAGTGCGGTCTGTCCGTCGCACAGACAGAAGAAGCTCGCCTCTTCCCCCTCCAGGAACTCCTCGACGACGACCTCGGCGCCGGCGCTGCCGAACGCTCCGTCGAAGCAGGCATCAACGGCGGCAAGCGCCTCGTCCACGGTCACGGCAACGGTGACGCCCTTGCCGGCGGCGAGGCCGTCCGCCTTGACGACGACGGGGGCGCCCTGCGCGCGTACGTATCGCCGTGCGGCCTCCGCATCGGTGAAACGGCCGTAGGCTGCGGTCGGGATGCCGAACCGGGCGCACAGATCCTTGGTGAAGCCCTTCGATCCTTCGAGCTGCGCCGCCGCCTTCGATGGGCCGAACACCCGGATGCCTGTCGCCCTGAGATCGTCGGCAAGGCCGGTGACCAGCGGCGCTTCCGGACCGACGACGACGAGGTCGATGGCTTTGTCGGCGCAGAAGGCGGCGATGGCGGCGTGGTCGGAGACATCGAGCGCAACGCACTCGGCGTCGGCTGCGATGCCCGGATTGCCGGGCGCGGCGTAGAGCTTCGTCAGCAGCGGCGATGCCGCCAGCTTCCACGCCAGCGCATGCTCGCGACCACCGGAGCCTATGAGAAGGACGTTCAAAACATCACCAAGCTTCGAGGCGCAGCCCGTCGATACGCCCAAACTCCTTTGTTTTGCGGGTCAGGAGCGTGAGAGAACGGGAGAGCGCCTGACCTGCAATAACACATCGTACGGACCAATCGGAGTTCCGGCCCTTGCAAGATTCGCATAGACTTCACCAGCGCAGCGCGCGTCTTCCTTGTCGAAATCAACCACTGCGAACTGGAGAGCTTCGAGGCTTGCCGATTCTGCTGTTATATCTCAGCGCAATATATCAAAGTCGCCGAATGACAATCCATCGCGCCTGAGCGGCAACTCGTCTGCTTGACGACCTCCGCGTCGCCTGACACTTCCACCTGATGGAACCGATCCAGTCCGCTGCCGCTCAAGGGCGCGTCGCCGACGCGCCAAGCGGCCATTGGGTCTATCGCGCCCTGCCCCGCGGCCTGTGGCCCTATGCGCAGCTCGCGCGCTGGGACAGGCCCATCGGCTGGTGGCTGCTGCTCTGGCCGTGCTGGTGGTCGGCGGCCCTGGCGGCGATCGCCTATGCGCGGCCGGGAGACGCTCTGGCCACGCTTCTGCCGTCGCCCTGGCATCTGTTCCTCTTCCTCGCCGGGGCCATCGCGATGCGCGGCGCCGGCTGCACCTACAACGATCTCGTCGACGAGGACATCGACGCGAAGGTGGACCGCACGCGGTCGCGGCCCCTGCCATCGCGGCAGGTGACGCGGAAGCAGGCCTGGGCATTCCTGCTGCTGCAGGCACTGGTCGGCCTGGTCGTGCTGCTTCAGTTCAACAGCTTCGCCATCCTGCTGGGCTTGGTGTCGCTGCTCGTCGTGGCGATCTATCCGTTCATGAAGCGCATCACCAACTGGCCGCAGCTGGTCCTCGGACTTGCGTTCTCCTGGGGCGCGCTGATGGGCTGGGCGGCGATGTTCGAGGATCTCGATGCGCCGGCGATCCTGCTCTATCTCGGCTCGATCCTGTGGGTGATCGGCTATGACACCATCTACGCCCACCAGGACAAGGAGGACGACGCGCTCGTCGGCGTGCGGTCGACGGCGCGCCTCTTCGGCGACGAGACCCGCAGCTGGCTGGTCTGGCTCTACGGCGGGGCGCTGGTGCTGTTCGCGATGGCCTTCGCCCTGGCCGAGGCGCCGCTCCCGGCAATGGCAGGGCTGCTCGCTGCCGGCACGCACATGGCGCGCCAGATCGCCACGCTGGACATCGACGATCCGGCGCAATGCCTTCGCCTGTTCAAGTCGAACAGCGTGGTCGGCTGGCTGATCTTCGCCGGACTCGTCGCGGCAGGCATATGGACAGCGGTGAAGCCGCTGATCTGAGACGTGTCAGTCGCGGGCGATGATTTCCTCGCCGTCGACCACGAGACGAAGCCCGAGATTTCCGGATTTGCGTCGTGCCAGGAACCGCGGGCGTCGCGTGGTGGAGACCCGGCCCTTGCGCCGCTGCTGCATCGGCGCCTTCTTCACCGCGCCGATCGATTCCTCCAGCGTGCGCGCCACGCCGTCCGCCTCGACCAGCAGCATGGGCAGCCGGTAGGCCTCCGCCCAGAGCCGCCAGTCGGCAGCGATGTCCTCGAGGTTGTCAGCGACCAGCAGCGGAACGGACAGCATCGGATCGCCGTGCATGAGTTCGAGCGTCACGGTGACGTTGCCCTCGCCATCCTCGATGGCGCGCGCCGCGACACCGCGAAACGCACGCGCCGGCAGGGCCACCGTCGCCGCCAGCCCGCTCACCGCCAGCACACGGCGGATGACGGCGCCGCGCTGGTCGATGGTGAAGGTGACGTCGCCGAAGTCGTCGCGCGACGCATAGGATACGATCTGCGGCAAGCGAAGCGGGTCGAGACGCATATGGCGTCCCGCCCAGACTGGCTTCAGTCCGGTGTTCATCTGTCGCGCCTTCCTGTTACTCCCAAGAGCCGGTTTACCGGTCTCCCGGACCGGTTTGTTCCCGGTCTCGTTATGGCCGCGACACTAGCGCGCCGACATTACCGGCGCGCTTAAGGAGTTCAGTTAAATTTTGCTGATCGCAGGAATGGTTATCGGAATCAGACCGATGGCCGTAATCGCTCGCAGAACGGCTCAGCCCTCGATCTCGCCACGCTGGCCGCGGCCCGACAGACGGAAGCTCGGAAGCAGATTGCCGCCGGAGGCTTCGATGATCGTCCGCTGCGGATCGGGCGAGGACTTCGCGGCCGGCAGCATGAAACCGGCTGCAGCGACGAGCACGATTGCCAGGAACAACAGTGCGCGCTTCGACTTCGCAGGAGATTCGGTCGGTGCCATCGCCGGTGCCTCCATTCGATGCACCTGAACGCCGAGCCGCCGCGACGGGTTCCTTATCGTAAGGGTCAGACGACCTTGCCGGGGTTCATGATTCCGGCCGGGTCGAACGCGGCCTTGATGCGCCGCATCAACTCGATGCCGACCGGCGGTGCCGTCGCCAGCAGCTCATCCCGCTTCATTCGGCCGATCCCGTGCTCCGCCGAGATCGAGCCGCCAAGCTCACGCACCAGCGCGTGGACGGCGTCGTTCATCGGGCGATAGAGGGCAAGGAACGCCTTGCCGTCCGCGCCGGCCGGCTGAGAGACGTTGTAGTGCAGATTTCCGTCGCCCAGATGGCCGAAGCAGACCACGCGCGCGTCCGCCGACACACCGCGCACGACCGCGGCGCCGCGCTCGATGAACTCGGGGATCAGCGCCACGGGCACGGAAATGTCGTGCTTGATGGAGGCGCCTTCCGGCTTCTGCGCCTCGGGAATGGTCTCGCGCAGCTTCCACAGCGCCGCACCCTGGCCGCCGCTCGCCGCGATGACGGCATCCCGGACGTGGCCGGCCTCCATCGCCTCGGAGAGGATCGCCTCCATCAGGTCGCGCGCGTCTTCGGCGGACCGGCCAGACGATATCTCGACGAGGACGTACCACGGGTGCCGGTCCGGCAGCGGCCGCACGGTCCCGGGGACGTGGCGCACGGCGAACTCGACCGCGATGTCGGCAATCAGTTCGAAGGCGGTCAGCGCGCTGCCCGCCCTGTCCTCGGCCAGCCGCAGCAGCGACAACGCATCGCGCGGCGTATCGATCGCGACCCATGCCACCTCCCTGCCCTTCGGCTTCGGGAAGAGCTTCAGAACAGCGGCGGTTATGACGCCCAGCGTTCCCTCCGCGCCGACGAACAGGTTCTTCAAATCGTAGCCGGTATTGTCCTTCTTCAGCTTGCGCAGGTCGTCCAGCACCTCGCCGGTCGGCAGCACGACCTCGAGGCCGAGGCAGAGCTCGCGGGCATTGCCGTAGGACAGCACCGCGACGCCGCCGGCATTGGATGAGAGATTGCCGCCGATCTGGCAGCTGCCCTGCGCGGCGAGCGCCAGCGGGAACAGCCTGTCGGCCGCATCGGCTGCCTGCTGCAGGGTTTCCAGCACCACGCCAGCCTCCGCGGTGACGGTCCCGGACAACAGGTCGATCTCGCGAATCCGGTTCAGCCGCGACAGCGACAGCACCACCTGCCCCCCCGACATGTCGGGCGTCTGCCCGCCGACGAGGCCGGTGTTGCCGCCCTGCGGCACGATCGGCGTCCGCGTCTCGGTGGCCAGCGCCAGGATGCGGCTCACCTCGTCCACGCTGCCCGGCCGCAGCACCAGCGGCGCGACACCGCCAAAGAGACCGCGCCGTTCGGTGACATAGGGCTGGATGTCGGCGGGATCGCGCACGGCATGGGCCGACCCGACAATGGCAGCGAAGCGGTCGAGCGTCTCGGAAAAATTCGAACCAGCCGCGTTCACTGTGACCTCGTCTCCATGGCAATCTCGCGCGGCGCAGCCGCGCGCCGGAGCCGGTCGTTGATCGCCTCGCCAAGCCCAGTCTCCGGAACCGGCTCGACCGCGATGGCGCGCGCGCCGCGACGATCAAGCTCCGACAGATGGGCGAAGAGATTGGCCGCGGCCTCGCGGACATCGCCGTCCGCCGACAGGTTGAGCACGGTCATCGCCTTCTCCCAGCCGGGAACGCGCCGGGGCCCGAAGGCAAGCAGCGCTTCGCCGGGCCGCACTTCGCGCGCGTCGATCCGCAGGCGCGCGTCCGGCGCGTAGTGAGACTCGAGCATGCCAGGCGCCTCGACCCAACCGCCATCGCCACGCTGCAGCGGGACGCCGGCCACGGTTTCGATCTCGCTCGCTTCGATGCCGCCTGGCCGAAGCAGGCGCAGGCGGCCACCCTCGACCTTGACGATCGTCGACTCGACTCCGACCGCCGTTGGCCCGCCATCGACGATGAGAGGAATCTTCTCGCCCAGGTCGGCTTGCACGGCGCCTGCAGTCGTCGCGCTGATGCGGCCCGAACTGTTGGCGCTGGGCGCCGCCAGCGGCCGCCCCAACCCCGCCACCAAGTCCGCCACGATGCCGCGCGGCTGTCTGAGCGCGACCGTCGGCAGGCCGGCCGTGACCAGTCCGTGGATGCCGGAGCCCTGGCGAAGCGGCAAGACCAGTGTCAACGGGCCCGGCCAGAAACGCTCGGCGAGACGCCGCGACAGCGGGTCCAGCACACCCACCGCCTCGGCCATGCCGATGCCGTCGACATGGGCGATGAGCGGATTGAACCGCGGTCGTCCCTTCGCCTCGAAGATGCGCGCCACCGCGGCGCCGTTGCCGGCGTCGGCAGCGAGGCCGTAGACGGTCTCGGTGGGCAGCGCGACCACCTCGCCGGCCCGCAGCAGGGCCAGCGCGCGATCTCGTGCATCCGCCAGTTGAAGGATCTCCGCCAAGGCGCGGCTCCATTGCCGCTGCTGCCTATCGCGCGGCAACGGCCGTCGCAAGGCCGCGCCGACGTACAACCCCAGCGGGCGGGCGGACGCAGCGTCACCAATTTGTTAATGACTGGGGTGCTAACTTTGCCGGCTAGGCGGCATAGATCGCGCGCCGCCGTCCGCGTGTGTTGGGCATTGTTTCGGGGGCCCGCCGGAAATCTGATGCGTATCCTGTTCGGGTTCCTACTGGCGGCGACGCTGCTCGCGGGCGAGGCGGAGGCATCGTCCTTCGTGGTGCTCGAGCCGCTGAACGCCCGTCTGGGTCCGTCGATGATGGCGCTTGGCGCCACGCCGTCGATCCAGACCTTGGGCGCCACCACGCCCGACGCCCGCCAGACGCTGTCCTACCCCTATCCCGGCGACACGGCCCCCGCGTTCCAGCCGCCGGCCGTGCAGATCAGTCCTTCCATCATCGCCATGGGCGAACCGCCCGTCGAGATGGCGAATGTCGCGGCCATCGACCGCGATAGCGGACGCCATGACCCGAGGAGCCTGCCCGTGGTGATCCGCGGCGGCGTCGAGGGCGATGCGTTCACCCGCGCCGCGCCGCCGACGGGCGTGCCCGTGGCCACCGAGGCGCCGCAGCAGGCGTCCACCGCGCCTTCCGGCACACCCAAGCCCCCGGCACGCGCCCCGGAGCCGGACCCGGCCGCGCCGCCGCCGGCGCCGACGCCGCCCTCCCCGCCGACGCGGGAGCCGAGATAGGCTAGGATCGTTTCGCGAGTCGCGCTGGGGCGCCCCATTTCGGCCCCGGCGGATTCCTAGTCTGCCACCAGGAAGGGTTTGCCTTCCGAAAGAGGTCTTCGATGAACAGGTTGATGTGCGGCGTTGCCTTGGCCGCCGTTATGATGAGCGCCGGCATGGCGCAGGCCGACCAGTATCTCGGCTCCTACCAGGCGCGGATTTCGGAGAACGACAAGTTTGCCAGTGATGGCTACCGGCTCGACACCGTGCCGCAGATGATCCGCCAGGACCGCGCCAACTTCCACAAGTTCGGCTCGGGCGACCCCGAGGACCAGGACGATCCGTGGTTCACCTCGCAGGACGCCCGCGCCCGCTTCGAGCGGCTGCTCGGCAAGTCGGGCGTCATGCTGGGCGAAACGCGCAACGCCATCGCCAATGGAGAGCCGATCATCCAGGTCGACGTCTACAAGAACAGCGTGCGGGTCGACATCGTCGGGTACTGAGCGGCACCCACGCCTGCCCCCTGCACCGCGCGGTCGCCTTCCCCGTCAGCGGGGGACGATGCGGGGTCGCGGCCGGCCGCTCCGTCGATCCTCCCCTGCGAAGCGGGGGAGGTGTCGCCAGAGGCGACGGACTGTGCGTCCGCCCTATCCCGCGATCTTCGAGAAATCCGCGACCGCGCCGGTTGCCGCACGGATGCGGGCCAGCAGGGCCAGGCGGTTGGCCCGGACGGCTTCGTCCGGGTCGTTTACGAGCACCTTCTCGAAGAATGAATCAACCGGTTCACGCAGTGCGCTAAGCGCCCGCATCGCGCTGGAAAAGTCTTCGTTTCCAATCGCTTCGCCCGCCCCGTTCTCAGCCTGATTCACCGCCGCGGCGAGGCTTTCGTCCTCGGGCGTTCGGAACAGCGCCGGGTCGACGGAGGCCGCGATGCGCGTGCCCTTCTTCTCCTCGGCCGCCAGAATGTTCGCCGCGCGCTTGGTGCCGGCGAGCAGGTTCTTCCCGTCCTCGGTGTCGAGAAAAGCACCCAGCGCCTCGACGCGCCGGACGATCATGAGCAGGTCGTCGTTCGAGCTGCCGATCTCCCCCCGTGTGGGGGAGATGCCCGGCAGGGCAGAGGGCGGCAACGTCGAGCGACCACCTTCCAAAAAGTCCGATTGAGAGGCGTGAGGGACAGCGCCCCCCTCTGGGCTGCCGCCCATCTCCCCCACACGGGGGGAGATCATGCGCTCCGCCAGCACCGCGTCGATCAGGTCGTGCCGCGCGCCTTGATCGCGGAGATAGACCTTCAGCCGATCGTGGAAGAAGGAGAGGAGGTCAACCGCATCCTTTAGCCTCTTTCGTCCCATGTAGGGTGTAAGGACCGTCGCATACCCACCATTACCGCCCGAACGACGAGCAACATTCATGATGCTCTCGGCGACCAACCTCTCGTGCCGTTCGCTGACCGCAAGAACATCGAGCGCAATTTTGTTCTCTACAACAATCCTAATCACCCCCAGCGCCGCTCGCCTCAACGCATACGGGTCCTTGCTGCCGGTCGGCTTCTCGTCGATCGCCCAGAAGCCCACCAGCGTGTCAAGCTTGTCGGCGAGCGCTACGGCGACCGACACCGGATCGGTCGGAACGCGGTCCGACGGGCCCTGCGGCTTGTAGTGCTCCTCGATCGCCGCGGCGACGGAGGGATGCTCGCCCTGCAGCAGGGCATATTTGCGGCCCATCGCGCCTTGCAATTCCGGGAACTCGCCGACGACCTCGGTCTGCAGGTCGGCCTTGGCGAGGACCGCGGCGCGGCGGACGAGCGTCGGATCGGCGCCGACCACCGGCGCCAGTTCCTCGGCCAGCCGCGCGATGCGCTCGACGCGCTGGCCTTGGGTGCCCAGCTTGGCGTGGAACGTGACGTTCAGGTGATCGAGCCTCGCCATGCGCTGGTCGAGCGGCTTCTTCAGATCCAGCCCGAACTTGTCCGCCGAGGGTTTCAGCGCGTCGAGGTCCGGCAGGTCCGACTGGTCGGTCTTCCAGAAATAGAGCGCGTCGGAGAGGCGCGCGCGAACCACCTTGCCGTTGCCGTGCGCGATCTCGCGCCCGCCGTCCTTCGCCTCGATATTGGCGGTGAGGAGGAAGCGGTTGGAGAGGGGCGGTTGGCCGATCTCCCCCCCTGTGGGGGAGATCACGCGCTCCGCTGGCGCGCATACAAAACACTTCTGGTTCGCCCGGATGGTCAGACGGATGACCTCCGGCGGGATGGCGAGGAAATCCTGCTCGAACTCGCCCATCAGCACCACCGGCCACTCGACCAGGCCCGACACCTCTTCCAGCAGGCCTTCATCCTCGACCAGCGAGAGCCCGCTGGCGAAGGCGAGGTTCCTGGCGTCGGCGAGGATCATCTCCTTGCGGCGATCGGCATCGAGCACGACCTTGGCCGCCGCCAGCTTCGACACGTAGTCGTCGAAGCGCCTGACGGCGATGGCGCCCGGCGCATGGAAGCGATGGCCGTAGGTCACGTTGCCCGAACGGATGCCGTCGATCTCGAAGTCGATCACGACGGGCTCCGATGTCTCCGGGCCGAAGGTGCAGACGATCGATTGGAGAGGACGTACCCAGCGCAGCGCACCGGGCTTCGCGGACGCCTTGCCCCAACGCATCGACTTGGGCCACGGGAACGCCCGCACCACCGCGGGCACGAGGTCCGCGATGATCTCCTCGGCCGCCCGGCCCGGCTTGACGATGTGGGCGACGTAGAACTCGCCCTTCTTCGGATCAGAATGGAGATGCGCTTCGGAAATGTCCTTCAGGCCGGCCTTGCGCAGGAAACCCTGGATCGCCTGCTCCGGTGCGGTTTTCGCCGGGCCCTTGATCTCGTCGCGCACGTCTTTCGAGCGCGCCGTCAGGCCGCGCACGTCGAGCGCCAGGCGGCGCGGGGTCCAGTATTCGCGCGCCGCCTCATAGGTCAGCCCGGCGTCCACCAGGCCTTCCGTGATCATCTTCTTCAGGTCGCCCGCCGCCTTGCGCTGCATGCGCGCGGGGATTTCCTCGGACCGGAGTTCTAGAAGCAGGTCGGGCATGGCGGTCTTCCGTTGGCCGGCGTGCCCTAGCAAGCGCCGCCCGGCTTGTCACGCGGGCCGCAGCGTCTCCTGCACGTGCACCGGCAACGCCCTGTCCGAGCGATCACTCCGCAGGATTTGCCAGGACCCACCAAAGGTCGTCGCGGTAGGCGTGCAGGAACCAGCTGGCGCCATAGGGCACCGACAGGTGATCCTTGTCGGTGGTGACCACCCGCCCGCCGGAATAGGGACGGCACAGCGCAGCGTCGCAGAACAGGTCGAGCGGATCGACGAGCCGCACACCAGGAACTTTTGCCGCGAGCCGGCGCAGGATCTCCATCGTGCGGGCGCGGCGCGCCTCGACCGAGGCCCGCGAGACGGCACAGTGCGTGTCCCGGGGCGTGCCGTATCGGTCCGACCGCAGGGTGCACTCCGCCCCGCGTTTCGGGAACTCCGGCACCGGGCCGAAGACGAGGATGCGGACACGGCCCCCGTCGCTCAGCCGCGTCAGCTGGCTCTCCATGCGCCGTTCGAAGGCGGCGACGGAGGTCTCAGTCCGGCCGTCGACATAGAGGTTCCACCGATAGGCCAGAACCGCGAAATCGTAGGATGCGTCCGGCAGGCTGCCGCTGCGGTCCAGCGTCATCCCGAGCTGCGCGGTCTCCCGGCCGAGTTCGTCCAGCAGACGGTCTGCGTGCGAATCGCCGAGCAGGATGCCGCGCCGACCCGCGGACGACCGGCAGACGGATGCCGGGCAAGCGGTCTCCTGGCGGAACGCCCCAACGTCGCCGTCGATCGCAGGGAGGCGGGACGACCACAGATAGGCTCCGGCACCGACGCCGCCCGCGAGCAGCGCCACGGCGAGCGACGCCAGCAGACCGAGGCGGACCACCTTCGGCGCCGTTCCGGCAAGACCGCGGCGCTCCCGCCACTGGCGCGCGGGACGCTCGACGAAGCGATAGGTCAGGGCCGCCAGGCCGAACGAGACGATCGCCATGGCCACGTCGCGGAGCATCGAGGGTTCGTCGAAATCGGCGATGCGCGCGAACGATATCAGCGGCCAGTGCCAGAGGTACCAGCCGTAGGACACCAGGCCGACGAAGACGAGCGGCCGCACCGCGAGGAGGCGCGTCGCGACGGAGTTCGGCGCGGCGAAGCCGGCAGCGATCAGCAGCGCCGTGGCTACGACCGGGGGAATGGCGATCACGCCGGGGAACGGATCGCCCGCTGCCGCCAGCACGTTGCTGGCAACCAGCAGCGCCAGGCCGGCGAGGCGGCGATGCCCCACGGCACCGCGTTCCTTTCGGCACGGCCGAGCAGCCCGACCAGGCCGCCCGCCGCGAATTCCCAGGCGCGCCAGTGCATAAGGTAGAAGGCCTGGTTCCTGCCCGTGGGGACCGTGTAGGCGATGCTCCCGGCGAGGCTCGCAACCAGCACGACAACGGCGACCACGACCAGCACGCGAATGGGATCGCGCCGCCACCGGCTGGCGACGAAGAAGCACCCGACAATCAGAACCGGGACGACGAGATAGAACTGCTCCTCGACGGCAAGCGACCAGGTGTGGAGCAGCGGCTTTTCATAGATGTCGAGGTCGAAATAGCCCTGCTTGAGGAGAAAGTAGACGTTCGACGCGAACAGGGCGGCGGCGACGGCGGACAGCGTGAACCACTCCCATTCGCCCGGCGACACGAGGATGGCGGCAGCGAGGACCGTCGAGGCGGCGATTACCAGCAGAAGCGGCGGCAGGAGCCGCAGGGCGCGCCGGGCGTAGAACCGCATCGGCGAAAACCGGCCGGCCCTCAGCTCGTCGACGATGTGATTGATGATGAGATAGCCGGAGATGACGAAGAAGACATCGACGCCGACGAAACCGCCGCCGAAACCGGGAAGCCCCGCGTGAAAGCCGACGACGGCGATAACGGCGACGGCACGAAGCCCGTCGATGTGGGCAATGCGATGCTCGCCGGCCGCCGCCGTAACGGCCCGGAGCGGATCGGTCGAGCGAGCCTCTTGCGGTGGGATCATCGGCGCGGCGGAGCTTCCTGCGTTCGCGCCTTATCAAGTCGGGCGGATCGAGTCACGCTTCGCTGCGCGGGCGCCGCGGGCCGACGACCATGTGGTTCACGACAGCGGCGCCGCCGACCACGAAAATCACCAGATAGAGCGTGATCGCGGTCTGCCAGATCTCGGGCGCGATCGGCAGGATGTCGAGGCCGGCCACATAGATCGGGAAATTCAGGCCGTAGTGGATTGCGATGCCAAGCAGCGCGCCGGGCCAGAACGCCCTGCCCTCCGCCAGCCAGCGGAACGCGAAGAGCAGCATCGCACCATGCAGGAAGCAGACCATCACGCGCTCGAGGAAGAAGCCGCCGAACTGCCAGAACGGCAGGTCGGCCAACGCGGGAAAGCGGGTGACCTGCTCGGCGACGAAGCCGATCTCGCCCAGCCCGAAGCCCAGCCCGGTGGCCAGCGCGATCGGCACGGCCGTCTTCTGCGTCAGGGCGTTGCGCACCGCCGGGATCAGCAGCACAAGCCATTTCGCCGGTTCTTCGGTCAGCGGCGCGTAGAAGGTCGCAACGAAGCCGTAGAGGGCACCAGTGCCCAGCGCGCCCTGGAGCACGCCGTCGACCGGAAGCCGCACGGCGTAGAACATCAGCGGCTGCATGGGCAGCATGACCAGCACGCACAGGGTCAGAATGCCCCACAGGCTGCGTCCGGCGAGTCGCGACAGCAGAAACACTCCCGCGGCGAGCGCCACGGCGGCGGTGACGATAGCGGCAACGACAATGCCCATGCGTCCACCCTAAAGCGATTCTGCTTTTCTCTGAATCGCTGAATTGCTCTATCTGCTTGATTCAACGCAATTCCGGACGCAAAACCCCTGCGCACTTTTGCTGGAATTGCTCTGGCGCGAATGCGGCCGCGTGAAGCGCTGATCAGGCCGGATCATCGGGCCGGCGCGCCGCCCGCCTCGGTGAGCAGGAAAGCCTCGCCGCAGGCCTTGGCAAGCTCGCGCACCTTGAGGATGTAGCTCTGCCGCTCGGTGACCGAGATCACGCCGCGCGCGTCCAGCAGATTGAAGACGTGGCTCGCCTTGATGCACTGGTCGTAGGCCGGAAGCACCATGCGGTGCCGGCCGCTCTCGCCCAGTCCTTCGCCGGGCGCGCCAGCCGCCAACAGCGCCCTGCACTCGCCCTCGGCGTCCTCGAAATGCCTGAGCAGCATCGCGGTGTCGGCATGCTCGAAATTGTGCCGGGAGTATTCCTGCTCGGCCTGGAGGAAGACGTCGCCGTAGGTGACCTTCCCCTCGCCCTCGCCGCCGTTGAAGTTCAGGTCGTAGACATTGTCGACGCCCTGCACGTACATCGCCAGCCGTTCCAGACCGTAGGTAAGTTCGCCGGAGACCGGCGCGCATTCGATGCCGCAGACCTGCTGGAAATAGGTGAACTGCGACACCTCCATGCCGTCGCACCAGCATTCCCAGCCGAGCCCCCAGGCGCCGAGCGTCGGGCTCTCCCAGTCGTCTTCCACGAAGCGGATGTCGTGCAGGAGCGGGTCGATGCCGATCGCTTCCAGCGAGCCGAGATAAAGCTCCTGCAGGTTCGGCGGATTGGGCTTCAGGATGACCTGGTACTGGTAGTAATGCTGGAGCCGGTTCGGGTTCTCGCCGTAGCGGCCGTCCTTCGGCCGGCGCGAGGGCTGGACGTAGGCGGCGTTCCACGGCTTCGGGCCGAGCGCCCGCAGCGTGGTGGCCGGGTGGAAGGTCCCGGCGCCGACCTCCATGTCATAGGGCTGCAGGATGACGCAGCCTCGCTCCGCCCAATAGGCGTGGAGCGTCAGGATCAATCCCTGGAAGGACCGGGCGGGATTCATGTTGGCGGCTGTCACGACGGCTTCCGGATGCGCAGAACTGCGCCCTCGTAGTTTTTGCGCGGCAAGCCGTCAAGGAACGCGGGTGCCCGCCGCTGAAGCGGCCAGGGCGCTTCCGGGCTATTCCTCGCGGGAAGACGTCAGTTCGACGCGGGCAGCCG
Source organism: Rhizobiaceae bacterium (assembly GCA_019635755.1). Taxonomy (GTDB): domain Bacteria; phylum Pseudomonadota; class Alphaproteobacteria; order Rhizobiales; family Rhizobiaceae; genus OAS926. Next base: position 495,271 of record JAHBYW010000001.1, read on the forward strand.
CAGCGACTGGCCCGGAACCAGCCGGCTCGGATCGCCGCGCAGTTCCGGGTTGAGGTTCAGGATTTCGAGATAGCGATTGCCGTTGCCGAGCTGGTCGACGGCGATCGACCAGAGCGACTGGCCGACCTGCACCTTGTAGGCAGCCGGGATCGCCTTGACGATGTCGGTGTCCGCGGGAGCCTCGCTGCGCTTCTCGGGCTCCGGCTCCGGTATGGGCGGCGCCTTCTCCTCGGCGGTCTTCTTGTCCACCGCCGGAAGGCCTTCGGCGAGCTTCTTCTGGACCTGGGCGAGCACGTCCGGCTCGGGCTTGAGGTCGCGGGCGTGGCTCCACTGGAACGTCGCCTCGAGCTTGCGGCCGACGCGCCAGTAGGCGTCGCCGAGGTGATCGTTGAGGACAGCGTCGTCCGGCTTCAGCGAAACGGCGCGCTCGAGTTCGACCACCGCCTCGTCAAACCGCCCGAGCCGGTAATAGGCCCAGCCGAGCGAATCGACGATGTAGCCGTCGCTGGGGCGCAGATCGACCGCGCGGCGGATCAGCTCCAGCCCCTCGTCAAGGTTCATGTTCATGTCGACCCACGAATAGCCGAGGTAGTTCAGCACCTGCGGCTGGTCGGGATAGAGTTCCAGCGCCTTGCGGAAGTTTGGCTCGGCCTTCGGCCATTCCTTGAGGCGTTCATAGGCGATGCCGCGCTGGTAGAAGATGTTCCAGTTGGCCCGGACCGGCGAAGGCAGCAGATCGGCTGCCCGGTCATAGACCTTCGCCGCCTCGCGATAGTTCTCCTGGGAAGCATAGACGCCGCCCAGCGCGAGATAGGCGCGCATGTCGTCCGGCGCCGCTTCCAGCAGCGCCGTCAGGTGCTGGACCGCCTCGTCCTTGCGGTCGAGATCGGCCAGGTTGAGCCCAAGCTGGAGCTCGGAGAGACGCTTCAGAGGCGAGCTTGCTGGGATGCGCTCATAAAGCGCGATCGCCTCGGCCGGATCTTCCTGGACCTCGGCCACGCCGGCAAGCTGGAGCAGCACCGAATCCCCGTCCGGGTTCAGCGCCCGGGCATATTGGAGGTAGAGACGCACATAGGTTTCGCCGCCGCCGCGGTTCAGCGCGGTGCCAAGGTTGAGCAGTACCTCCGACGCGCCCTTGACCGGACCGGAGACGAGCGGCTCGATCGGCATGCCACCGGCCACGGCCAGCCGCAGCGACTGCAGCGGCACCCGGCCGGACGCGAACTCGTCGGCAGCATCGAGCGCCTTCAGCGCCCCTTCCTTGTCGCCCTTGCGGGCGAGGTAGTTCGCATAGGCTTCCGCGGCGCGCAGCCACGATTCGGGCGCCGCGCTGCCGGCGGAGAGATCCTGCATCACGGCATCGTAGGACTGGCGCGCGATCTCGTCGCGGCCCGCGCCCTCAGCGATCAGGGCGCGATGATAGTTCATGAACATGCCGTACCATTCCGGCCCCTGGAGCGCGTCGATCGCCGCGAAAGCCGCGTCGGCGTCACCCTCGCCGGCCTTGGCCCAGGCAGTCATGAGGCCGGTGATCAGCCGGTCGAGGTCGGACGCGAGCGCCAGCTTCAGCCAGTACTCCGCCGCCTTGAAATCCTGCTTGCGGAAGGCATCCACCGCCAGCGCCAGCCGCGAGAAGCGCTCCACCTCGGGAACCGTCTTCAGCTTCTCCGCGAGCGGCAGCGATTCGTCGAAGCGGCCGGTGGTGATCAGCGACAGCATCAGGCTCTGCTGCAGGGTCTGGTTGTCCGGATCGAAGGCCAGCGCGCGCTCGTAGTAGGCAATGGCGCTGTCGAGGTCGTTGTCCACCTCGGCGATTCGTGCAGCGAGGTAGGCGCCGGAGAAGGAGCGGATGTCGACAGTCTCGGTCGTTTCCTTGGCGGCCAGCGGCATCGCGAGCACCAGGCTCGACACCGCCGCCAGCAATAGTGTGCGTCCAACTCGCATGTCGTCCCTTCCCGGAGCGCGGCTCCAAGCCGCCGAACCCGCGGTTCATTGACCGCAAAGCATGTCCTTTTTGCGTTCTGGCTTCAACCGCGGCCCGTTCACAAAAGGGTCATGCGGGGATCGTAGGCGGCAAGCCTTGCCGGCGGCTTACCGCCGGGCATACGGGGTCCTGGGCCGCCGAGAAAGCCGGATCGGGCGCGCGCTCAGGCCACGCGGGCAATGCAGAAGTCGATGACGTCGACCAGCGCCGCCTTGTGGTCGGTCGGCGGCAGCGGCGCCAGCGCATCGCGGGCGATCTCGCCGAAATGCCGGGCGCGCGCGATGGTGTCGGCAATCGCGCCGTGCTTCTTCATCAGGCCGATGGCCTTGCCGAGCGCTTCGCCGTCCGACTTGCTGTCCTCGATGGCGCGTTTCCAGAACTCACGCTCGGCGGCCGTGCCGCGGCGGTAGGCCAGGATGACGGGCAAAGTGACCTTGCCCTCGCGGAAATCGTCGCCGACATTCTTGCCGAGGTCCTTGGTCGACCCGCCATAGTCGAGCGCATCGTCGACCAGCTGGAACGCCAGGCCGAGGTTCACGCCGTAGGATCGCAGCGCGGCCCGATCGGTACGGCTGGCGGCGGCGACAACGGCACCGGCCTCGGCCGCGGCCGAGAACAGCGCGGCGGTCTTCGCCTTGATCACCGCGAAATGCTCGTCCTCGGTTGTCTCTAGATGCTTGGCGGCGGCGAGTTGCATCACCTCGCCCTCGGCGATGATCGTCGCGGCCGTCGACAGAACGTCGAGAGCGTCGAGCGAGCCGACTTCCACCATCATCCGGAAGGCCTGACCGAGGAGGAAATCGCCAACGAGAACGCTGGCCTGGTTGCCCCAGATGGTCCGCGCGGTCTTCTTGCCGCGACGAAGGTCGCTCTCGTCCACCACATCGTCGTGGAGGAGCGTGGCGGTGTGCATGAACTCGACCGCGGTCGCCAGCTTGACGTGGTGCTCGCCCGAGTATCCGAACATCTCGGCGGATGCGAGGGTCAGCATCGGCCGCAGCCGCTTGCCGCCCGACGAGATCAGGTGCGTCGCGACCTCGGGGATCATCTCGACGTCAGAACCCGCCCTCGACAGAATCTCGGCGTTGACGCGCTTCATGCCGCCCGCGGTCAGGTCGATCAGCCGCCGGATCGACGCCGCGTCGCGCTTGCCATCCTCGAGATTGACTACAACACCCAATGGAAACTCCGCTTCAGAACCCGATCTGCAAGCTTGTCGTCCGTTTCTAGGGTGACGCAGGCACCAGCCGCAAGGGGCGAATTGGCGCGGCGGACGCGCCGCGCGTTTACAATCCCGGCCGCGGCTGCGAGTGTCCCGTCATGATCGAACTCATCCGAACCAACGACGCGGTGGTCATTTCCTTCGTCGAGGCGCTGCTGAAGGACGCCGGCATCACGGTGGTCGTGGCCGACCAGAACATGAGCGTGATGGACGGCTCTCTGGGCATCCTGCCGCGGCGCATCCTCGTGCCCGAAGAAGACGCGGACGAGGCGCGCGCGATCCTGGTCGACGCCGGAATAGCCAACGAAATCAAGACGGACTGAATGTCGGACAGCGAGCCGCGCGACGCCGCGACCGTCGACGCGTTCCATCGCGGGGCGTTCTGGCTCGTGCAGCCGGCGGCGAAAGGCCACCGCTCCGGCATGGACGCGATGATGCTCGCTGCCGCCGTGCCTTCCACGTTCGCGGGCCGGCTGGCCGATCTCGGCGCCGGCGCGGGCGCGGCGGGCCTGGCCGTGGCGGCCCGCTGTCCGCAATCCCACGTGGTGCTCGTCGAGCGGTCCGAAGACATGGCCGCTTTCGCCAGGCTGACGCTAGACCATCCAAGCAATGCGACGGTCAGCGCACGCGCAGCGCTGCTAACGGCCGACGCGACCCTCGCCGGCAAGGCGCGCGCGGCGGCCGGCCTTGCAGACGCATCGTTCGACTTCGCCATCATGAACCCGCCCTTCAACGGCGAACGGGACCGGCCGACGCCCGATTCGCTCAAGCGGGAGGCGCATGTCATGACGGACGGCATGCTGGAGGCCTGGGTCCGCACCGCGGCGGCGATCGTGCGCCCGCGGGGCGGGTTCGCGGCGATCATCCGTCCAAAGTCCCTCCGGCCGTTGCTGGCGACGCTCGGCGGGCGTTTCGGCGCAACCGAGATCGTGGCCATCCATCCGCGCGCGGATGCGGACGCCATCCGGGTGATCGTCCGCGCGACACGCGGGTCTCGCGCCACACCCGTACTCAAGCCGCCGCTGATCCTGCACGGGCCGGACGGCCACGGCTTCACGGCGCGAGCCGACGCGATCAACAACGGCCGCGCAAGCCTGCTCGGCGACTGAGCCATTGCGATCGCGGCGCGGCTTCCTACATCCATTGAAATCAATCGGAGACTGAAGCCGTGAGACGGCTCCTCGACCGCCTGCTTCCCGCCCGAATGCGCTCCAACGTGACCACCATCCCGGTGGTCCGGCTCCAGGGCACCATCATGTCCGGCGGGAGCACCCTGCGGCAAAGCCTGTCGCTGGCATCCACCGCGGGAATGCTGGAGAAGGCGTTTTCCTACGCCGACGCGCCGGCGGTGGCCATTTCCATCAACTCGCCGGGCGGATCGCCGGTGCAGTCGCGACTCATCTACAAGCGCATTCGCGACCTCGCCGTCGAGAAGAACAAGGAAGTGCTCGTCTTCGTCGAGGATGTCGCGGCATCGGGCGGCTACATGATCGCGGTCGCCGGCGACGAGATCTTCGCCGACCCTTCCTCCATCGTCGGCTCGATCGGGGTCGTCTCGGCATCGTTCGGCTTCACGGAGCTGATCCAGAAGATCGGCGTCGAGCGCCGCGTCCACACGGCCGGCCAGAACAAGTCGCTTCTCGATCCCTTCAAGCCGGAGAAGGAGGAGGACGTCGAGAGGCTGAAGGCCCTGCAATTGGAGATCCACGACACCTTCATCGACCTCGTCCGCGAGCGCCGCGGCGCCAAGCTGAAGGACAATCCCGACCTCTTCACCGGCCTGTTCTGGACAGGCAAGCGCGGCGTCGACCTCGGCCTGGTGGATCGTCTCGGCGACATGCGCGCCATTCTGCGGGAGAAGTTCGGGCCTCGAACGCGGCTGCGCCTCGTCAGCCAGCCGCGCGGACTGTTCGGGCGCAGGCTCAACCTGTTCGGCATCCGTGCCGCCAACGACGATCTGGGCGGCTCGCTGGCGCGAGGGTTGATCGCCGCGGTGGAGGACCGTTCGCTCTGGAGCCGGTTCGGCCTTTGATTTTTGGGCACGAGGGGGCTAGCATGGCTCCATCGTACCCGGCCGGCGGTGCTCCCGCCGGCGCCCGAGGGAGGATGACATGCCGCAGTTGATCTTCTTTGCCGTGATCGGTGTCGCCGCCTATTTCGGCTACCGTCAGTTCATCCGGGAAGCGGAGCGCGTCACCGCCAAGGTGCGGCGCGCGGAGCAGCAGGCCAAGACGGGCGCCAACGGCACGCTGGTGAAGGACCCGGAAACCGGTGTCTACCGGCTTGCCAAGGACTGAGGCGAACGGCGCGATCCTCGACGCGCCGCAGACGACGGTCGACGCACCTGCCAAGGTCAATCTGGCGCTCCACGTCGTCGGCAGGCGTGCGGACGGCTATCACGATATCGAGACGCTGGCGGTTTTCACCCGGCTGGGTGACCGCCTGACGGTTGCGTCCTCTCCTTCGGACACGTTCCGCGTCGACGGACCATTTGCCGGCGACGTCCCCGTCGACGGCACAAACCTCGTGCTTCGAGCCCGCGAAGCGCTGAGGGACGAGGCACGCCAGCACTGCCCGCCCATCGCGCTCTCGCTCGACAAGGAGCTGCCCGTCGCGTCGGGCATCGGCGGCGGCTCGAGCGATGCCGCGGCCGCGCTCAGGGCTCTCGCAGACCAATGGCGGCTGCACATCGGCCTCGAAGAACTGGCAAGGTTGGGCGCCAGACTGGGAGCCGACGTGCCGATGTGCCTGACCGCAAGACCGCTGGTGGCGCGGGGGGTCGGCGACAGGATCGAGACGCTTCGGGGGTTTCCAGCGCTGGACATAGTGCTCGTGAACCCGGGCGTCGCAGTGTCGACGCCGTCGGTGTTCCGCCTGCTGCAGCGGACGGACAATGCGCCGCTGGGGGCCTTGCCCCGTCACCCGGACTTCGGAGATATCGTCGGCTGGCTCGGATCGACCCGCAACGATCTGGAAGATGCCGCGACCAGTCTTGTGCCGCCGATCGGCGACGCGCTCGGCGCGATGGCACGGGAAGGTGCGGCCTTCGTCCGCATGTCCGGGTCGGGCGCCACATGCTTCGGGCTGTTCGAGAGCGCGGCGCATGCGGCGCGCGCCGCAAAGGCGATCGGCAGCGCGCGTCCGGACTGGTTCGTTGCCGCGACCGAGAGCGGCGCGTCGCAATCGTGAGGAACGGCCATGACCATCGATGAGACCCGTTCCTTCATACCCGTCGGCATCGCGGTCCTGACCGTCTCGGACACGCGTTCTCTGGCCGACGACAGATCCGGCCAGACGCTGGCGGACCGGATCACGGCAGCAGGCCACACGCTCGTCGCACGAGAGATCGTGACCGACGACCGCGAGCGGATCAGCGCGCAGGTCGAAGCATGGTCGCGGGATCCCGCCATCGACGTGGTCATCACGACCGGAGGCACCGGCTTCACCGGCCGCGACGTGACGCCCGAGGCGCTGGAGCCGCTGTTCGAGAAGCGCATGGACGGCTTCTCGGACGTGTTCCACCGCATCTCCTACGACAAGATCGGAACGTCGACGATCCAGAGCCGTGCGACCGCCGGCGTCGTCAACGCGACCTTCGTGTTCGTGCTGCCGGGCTCGCCCGGCGCCTGCAAGGACGCGTGGGACGGCATCCTGAAGGCACAGCTGGACTACCGTCACATGCCCTGCAATTTCGTGGAGATCATGCCGCGGCTCGACGAGCACCTGCGGCGGGGCGCGAACAAGCCCGCATGAAGTCAGAACGGCAGGGGCAGTGCCTTGCCGATCACCGTTTCGATCGCACCCCAGATGACGCGGACGGCCGCGTTCCATGCCTTTTCCACGGCGATCAGCGAAAGGCCCTTGATGACCTTCACGAAGGTCAGCGCCATCCGCGCCAGATCCTGAAGGAAGAAGTCGCGCTGCGCCTTGGTGATCTCGTTGTTGGCGGCCGCCTCGGCGATCCAGGCGGCCTGCTTCGACATCGCCTGGAGCTGCGTCCGCGAAAAGCCGCTCATCGCCGTCACATCCTGCTGCAGCGTGCCGCTGACGGCGGCGGCGATGTCCTTCGCCAAACCGGCGGGGTCGAACGGATGCGGCATCGTCGCCTCCCTATCTGCGCAGCGCCTTCTCGTAGATCAGCGCCCTGGCGATGTGGATTTCGAAGCTCTGCTTGATCCCCTGCACGACGGCTGCCGTCAGCATGCCGGCCCTGTCGTTGTCGCGCATGAAGACGATCGGCTGCACCGTGTCGGAGAGGACCTGCGGTGTCGGCGACTCCAGTGTCGCGATATCGGCCGTCATCCCGCCGGCTGGAGCAAATGAAGCGGGGTCCGGCCGCGCCTGGGCGGTGACGCGCAGCGAGTCCAGCTTGCCGATCAGCGCGTTGTAGGCAGCCTCCCGCTCGCCGAAGGTGCCGGGCGCGGCACCGTTGGCCGTCGCGGCGAACAGGACCATCGCCTCCTCGTTGGCGGCTTCCAGGCCGTCGACGATGGACTGGTCGTAGTCCGGCGCGAGCCTGATCGCGCAACCGAGTAGCAACAATGCGAGTGAAAACGCCGCCAGGACCGAAAGAAGCCTAGCAAGCATCTCCGGCCGATACTTCACGCGAACTTGTCCGTCCATGACGAAAACTCTTGTCGCGGAGACAATCAAACTTCCTAGATCAAACTATACTCTTGCTCGTTGCGATTTGGAAGATGGCGCGCGACCAACCGCTCACCTGGCGAGCCTCTCGAACGAAGCCGCTCGCGTGCGGCGTTCAGCGCGGCTCGGCCGCCACGATCTCGGCGACCAGCCTGCGCGTCGACAGGCCCCGCACGATGGCTTCGGCAGCGTCCCCGCCTTTCGCCAGCGCGAGCGCCTGCCGCTTCGCAATCACCAGCCCGTCGGCCAGTGCGCGACGCGTCGTGAACACGCGCGAAAGGAACGGGAGCCTGTCCTTCCTTGAGGGGGAGAAGCGCGCCGGACCGCCGAGCCCCCGCGAGAGATGCGCGGCGACCTCGTCCGTCCAGCCGTCGAGCAGCCGGGCGCCAGGCTCGACGAGGAGGAGCCAATCGGACTTCGCCTCGCGGATCGCCGCCGCGATACCCCCCTCGCCGATGAAGCGGCACCCCGCGTGTTCCGCGACGTAGCGGGTCTGGTCCGACGAACCGCGGTCGCAGACGATCACCTCGCGCACCGTGCCGTCAACGGCTCCCGCGACCAGCGAGCCCAGCGTACGGGCAAGCCGCTCCTCGTCGTTGGCCGTTTCGATCAGCACCGACAGCATCGAAGGCGCATAACGGAAAGCGCGCCGCTGCGCCAGTTCGCGCCCTGGGGCGCGCTGGATACCCTGAGCGGTGACACAAAGTTCTTGCTTTGTTCTCATGCCCCAGATAGGAATAATTTCATGAGAACAGCGATTCGCCTCCGTGACGACAGCCCCTGGGATCGCGCCAAGGTGGAACAGATCGCGCGCGCCGACATTGCGGCCTTCGGAGCAGGACGATCCGAGATGGCCAATGCGATGATCGAGGAAAGCGGCATCCGGGTGCGCCCCGAGCGCAATCGCGGCCGCTCGGCCGGCATCAATCCGAGTGGCCGCTTCGAGCCGCTGACCCGGCATGTCTTCGACGACGGATGGGATTCGCTGGAAGACCTGCCGCCCTTCAAGACCGAAGTACAGGTCGAAAAGCCGCGCACGATTATCACCCGCAACGAATCGCCAGACATCTCCTTCGATCGCTCGATCAATCCATATCGCGGCTGCGAGCATGGCTGCGTCTACTGCTTCGCCCGACCCACCCATGCCTATATGGGCCTGTCGCCCGGGCTGGACTTCGAGGCCAAGCTCTTCGCCAAACTGGACGCAGCCAAGCTGCTGGACAAGGAGCTGTCGAAGAAGGGGTACAAGCCGCGCACCATCGCGATCGGAACGAACACCGATCCCTACCAGCCGATCGAGAAGCAGTACCGCATCATGCGGGAGATTCTCGAGGTGCTGGAGTCGCGCCGGCATCCGGTTGGCATCGTGACCAAGTCGGCGCTGGTGACCCGCGACATCGACATCCTGTCGCGGATGGCTGAGCAGGGCCTCGCCAAGGTCGCGCTGTCGGTGACGACGCTCGACCGGACGATCGCGCGGACCATGGAGCCCCGCGCCTCGACGCCATCGAAACGGCTGGAGGCGATCCGGCAACTGACGGAGGCGGGGATCCCGACGTCCGTCATGGTCGCGCCGATCGTTCCCGGCCTGACGGACCCCGAGATCGAGCGCATCCTCGACGCCGCGCGCGCGGCGGGGGCACGCGAGGCCGGCTATGTCATCCTGCGCCTGCCGCTGGAGGTCAGCCCGATCTTCAAGGACTGGCTGCTGAGGCACTACCCTGATCGCTACCGGCACGTGATGTCGCTGGTGCGTTCGATGCGGGGCGGCAAGGACTACGATTCGGAGTGGTCCAAGCGCATGAGCGGCACGGGACCCTATGCCTGGCAGATCGGCCGGCGCTTCGAACTCGCCGCGCAGCGCCTCGGCCTCAACCTCGAGCGCCGGTCGCTGAGGACGGATCTGTTCGTGCCTTCGGAAGCGGGAAGTGAGCAACTGGTCCTTCTGTGAATGTAGCCGCGCGGCGATCGTCGCGCGGCCAGCCTACCCGTCCGGCCGTCCCCCCGACCCGCCGACGGAGCCTTCCCGGCCCCCGCCCCTCGAATCCGGGAAGGACTTGCGGAGAATCGGGGCCGATGCGAGTCTCGCCGCCAACATGGCTCGCGCGCGTCCCGATTCTCCGCCCCTCTTCGAGGTGGTGTTCAAGCCCGATTTCACGTCCGAGCGCCGTGCGATCCGATCCGGCGAATGGCCGGTGGTCGGTCTCGACGAAGCCGGACGCGGGCCGCTGGCCGGCCCCGTCGTCGCGGCGGCGGTCATCCTCGACCCCAAGCGCATCCCGAAGGGACTCGACGATTCCAAGCGCCTGACCGCCGAAGAACGCGACGCGTTGTTCGATCGCATCCTGAAGACGGCGCTGGCCGTTTCCTTCGCCTCATGCTGCGCGGAGACGATCGACGATATCAACATCCTGCGCGCCAGCCTGGAGGCGATGCGGCGCGCGACGCTCGGCCTTTCCATCCAGCCGAAGCTTGCGCTGATCGACGGCCGCGACGTGCCGCCCGGCCTGCCTTGCGAAGGACGGGCGCTGGTGAAGGGCGACCAGCGCTCGCAGTCCATCGCGGCGGCGTCCATCGTCGCCAAGGTGACGCGCGACCGGATGATGTGCGGCTGCGGTCGCAACGACGAACGCTACGGCTTCGAGTCCCACATGGGCTATGCAACCGAGCGCCATCGCGAGGCGATCGTCGCGCATGGCGCGATCCCGCGCCTGCACCGGGTATCGTTCGCGCCGTTCAGGTCAGGCAGCCCGGAGCCAGCCCTCGCCGATGCCGCGCTGATCTGATCGGCGTCCTCTTTCGCCATCGCTGCGCGACTGTGGCCTGACGACCGGTGAAGCGATTCGAGGCCGGTGCTCTTCTATTCACGCGTGCCAAAGAAAAAGCCGCCCGGAGGCGGCTTCGTCTATCCCATGCGTACGAAGAGCGTCAGTTCAGCTTGGTCTTGAGCTGTTCGAGCGACGCGTCGAAAAGCTTGCCGCCGGCCTTGGCGTCGACCTGCCCGGCCATCAGCGACCGCGCCGCCTCGACCGCGATGTCCACCGCACGCGACCGGACCTCGTTGACGGCGTCGCGCTCGGCCTGGGCGATCTTCGTCTCCGCGAGCGCGGTGCGGCGGGCGACATATTCCTCGGTCTTCTTCTTGGCGTCCTCGACCAGGGCGCCAGCCTCGCGCTTGGCCGCCGCGACGATGTCGCCGGCCTCCTTCTCGGCTTCCTTGCGCTTGCGCTGGAACTCGGCCAGCAGCTGCTGAGCCTCCTCGCGCAGGCGTCGCGCTTCCTCGAGCTCGTTGCGGATCTTCGCGGCGCGCTCGTCGAGCGACTTCCCGATCATGCCGGGAACCTTGATATAGACCACGATGCCGATGAAGATGACGAGGGCGACGAGGGCCCAGAATGTCGCGTCCATCGCGGACTCCTATTCGCGCGCCGATCGGACCGCGGCGGCGACCGCAGCCTTGTCGACCTTGCCGCCCAGCAGTTCCTGCACGATCGTCGCGGCGGTGTCCTCGGCGATGGTGTCGACTTCCTTCAATGCCGATGTCTTGATCGCGGCGATGCGCGTCTCGGACTCCTGCAGGCGCTTCTCGAGGGCAGCCTCGACCTGCTTGCGCTCGGCCTCGGCTTCCGACTTCGCACCGGCGCTCGCCTCCTGGGCGATCGCGGTCGCCCGCTTGCGGGCATCCGCGAGCTCCTGCTCGTAGGCGGCGATGGCCGCATCCGCCTCTTCCTTCATGCGGGCCGCCTGGTCGAGGTCTTGGGCGATGCGGTCGCGCCGCACCTCTAGAATGGACCCGATCCGCGGCAGCGCCACCTTCTTCAGGAAGAGATAGAAGAGGCCGAACGTGATCGCCAGCCACAGGAGCTGCGAGGGGTAGCTCGCAGGGTCAAAGGGCGGAAAGACGCCGCTGCCGTGCTCGCCGCCGGCGACTTCGGTATGCGCCGCGTCGCCGTGGGCGTCACCCTCGGCCGGCGCTGTTTCCTGGGCATAGCCCGGTGTCACGAACATCACGTTCCCCTATCCGCACGCCGGCCGCTCGAACGCGGCCGGACCCTAGCCTTGCAAAGCGAGGCTTAGACGGCGAACAGCAGCAGCAGCGCGACGAGCAGCGAGAAGATGCCCAGAGCTTCCGTCACGGCGAAGCCGAAGATCAGGCGGCCGAACTGGCCGTCGGCAGCCGACGGGTTGCGCAGGGCGCCCGCCAGGTAGTTGCCGAAGATGTGGCCGAGGCCGATGCCCGCGCCACCCATGCCGAGGCAGGCGATGCCGGCGCCGATGAACTTTGCTGCTTCTGCTTCCATTTTGGAACTCCTTTGGATCGCAAATTCCGTTGGTCGGACCGGCGCTCGCCGGTCCGGATTTCTGTCCGGTCAGTGACCGGGGTGGATGGCGTCGTTCAGGTACATGCAGGTCAGGACCGCGAACACGTAGGCCTGCAGGAAGGCCACGAGGAACTCGAGGCCGGTCAGGGCGACCGTCATCACGAGCGGCAGGATGGCGCCGGCGACGCCGATCGCGCCGAACGCGCTCAGCGACGTGACGAAGCCCGCGAACACTTTCAGCGTGATGTGGCCGGCAAGCATGTTGGCGAAGAGGCGCACCGAGAGGCTGATCGGCCGCGACAGGAACGAGATGACCTCGATCGCAACCACCAGCGGCACGAGGACCCCAGGCACGCCGTGCGGGACGAACAGCTTCAGGAACCCAAACCCATGCTTCATGAAGCCGTAGACCACGACGGTCCCGATGACGAGAAGCGCTAGCGCGAACGTCACGATGAGATGGCTGGTGATGGTGAAGAAGTAGGGGAACATGCCGAACAGGTTGGCCACCAGCACGAACATGAACAGCGAGAAGACGAGCGGGAAGAACTTCATCCCCTGGGTGCCGGCGGCGTCGCGCAGCATGTTGGCGACGAACTCGTAAGACATTTCGGAGATCGACTGGAGCCGGCCGGGCACGAGGCCGCGGCTCGACGTCGTCAGGTAGAGGAACGCGCCCGCACCTACCGCGGTGGCGACCATGAAGGCCGACGAATTGGTGAAGGAGAAATCGAGGCCGCCGATCTCGATCGGAATCCACTTCGCGATCTGGAACTGGTGGATCGGGTCGTTGGCCACGTAGAACCCCTCGAAACCTTGCCGCGCGAGCGGCCTTCAATTCTTGGGCTGGTCGCCCCTGTTTCCCTGCATCGGCTCCGCAACCGCGCCGACGGAGCGCAGGACGTTAAGAACGCCGGCGCAGAAACCGAGGAGCAGAAAGACGATCAGTCCCCAGGGAGACGTGCCGGCCCAGCGATCGATCACCCAGCCAAGGCCCGCCCCGACGACGATTCCCGCGATGAACTCGCTCGACAGCTTCAGCGCCTGGCCGTAGCCCGTCGCAGCTTCCGTCTTCGCGCTTTCGGCCGGGCTTTCCGGCCGCCTGGTCGCGAGTGTCGCTTCAAGCTGCCGACGGCGCCGTTCGAGGTCGTCGTCTCGGTCGCTTCCGGCTGGCTCGTCGCCTCTGGCCATCGCGACCTCCCTGTCCGGACGACGTCGCCGCCTGCCCGCTCCAAAGTCGCGCGCAACATAGTTAGCGCCCTCCGGCCAGTCAAGCCAGCGCGGCATTCATCAATCAATGTATTTTATTCAATGAAATCAATCTTCTAGTCGGGTGCGACAACATGCGCCGCGGCCGTCTGCACCCCGCGGCGCCGGGAACCGGGCGCCGCGTCGCCGGGGTCAGCTCCAGCCGCCGCCCTTGGTGCGGTAGAAGATGTGCAGGCCGATCTGCTTCATCCGGTTCATGCGCTGCGCCCATTTCGGGCTGACATATTCGGCGTAGTAATGCGTCGACGAGCCGATCTCGGGGAGGAAGATGCGGCCGGCGGTGACCTCCATCGCGATCTGCTCGGCGAGCTGGTAGTGCCGCGGGCTGGTGATGCGATCCTTCTTGCCGTCGCAGGCGAAGGAAAACTGGCAGCGATTCTTCCAGCTGTCGTTCTGGTAGACGACGCCGCAGATCGTGTCGGGATAGGAAGGATTGCGCACACGGTTCAGGATGACCTGGGCGACGGCAGCCTGGCCCTTCACCTCCTCGCCGCGCGCCTCGAAATAGATGGCGGTGGCAAGGCAGGTCTGCTCGGGCTTGGTGAACACCGTCGCCGGCAGCGGGTTCTGCATCCAGTCGTGGTCGCCTTGGGCCATCGGGGGGATGAAGCGCCCTTCCGCGTCCTTGTTGCGCAGCAGGCTCTCGAACGGCGACGCCTTGGAATAGTCGGCCGGCGCATAGGCCGCCGCCAGGATGTCCGGGGTATCGTTGTTGATGAGCTCTGCCACCATCGTGGGCAGTTCCTCGGCCGGCTTGTCCTCGCGCAGGTGGAACGCAGCCGCGATCTCGATCTCGCGACCCTTGATGAACGGCGCGGTGAAGGCCAGTTGCTCCTCCAGGTCGAAGGTCGGGCGGAGGATCGAGCTCGTCCTGTCGAATACCGACCCGGCATTGAAGGATTTGGGCGGCGCGACGGGCGCGACCTTGACGATCCGCCCCCGCTTCTGGGCCCGCATGACGCGGTCCTCGTCGGGCGCGATGTCGGCCGCGACGCCTTTGCCGCGGAAGGCCACGGCGCCGACGCCCGGCATGGTCATACCGGCGCCTGCGATGGAACCGGTGACCGACGAGGAATCGATGAACGGCATTTCGGCCGCGTGTATCGACCCGGCCGCGGACTTCTCGACATAGGAGTTCCAGCGGGGCGCTGACGCTTCCATGCCGCTGACCAGCGCCGCCATGTCCTGATAGGCGGCAACGGTCGGGAACCCGATCCAGATGCCGAATCCGAGGATGAAGGGGGTAAAGACGGGAGGCGTATGCGCGACAGCGGCAACGACGCGCCGCATGGCTCGTATCGGCTGCACTGAAACCCTCTCCAACGCAAACGTGACCCCGGTTGGAGAGGCACTGTGATGCATTAACCTTGATGTCGCGTTAACGAAGCCGGCGTGGCCGGACTGTGGCGCCAAGGTGCGTCAATTTCGCCCGCCGGCCCGGCCCGCGAAGGGATTGTCCGACGCTCTCAGCACGACGCGGATCGGCACGCCCGGCATGTCGAACTGGGTGCGCAGGCTGTTGACGAGGTAGCGGACATAGGACTGCGGCATCGCGTCTGGCCGCGAACAGGACATGACGAAGCCGGGAGGCCTCGTCTTCGCCTGCGTGACATACTTCACCTTCAGCCGGCGGCCCGACACGGCCGGGGGCGGATGGTGCGCCAGGATGCCCTCCAACCAGCGGTTGAGGCGGCCCGTCGACACGCGGCGGTTCCAGACCTGATGGGTGCGGACGATCGCGTCCATCAGCTTGTCCAGCCCCCTGCCCGTCTCCGCGGACACAGGCACGGCCTGGACGCCACGGATCTGCGGAAGCAGCCGCTCCGTCGCCTCGCGCAGCGATGCCAGGACCTTCTGCGGCTCGTCGACAAGGTCCCACTTGGTGAAGGCGATGACCGGGGCGCGGCCCTCGCGCACAATCAGGTCGACGATCTGCAGATCCTGCTTCTCGAAGGGGATCGTGGCATCCAGCGCGATGACGACGACCTCGGCGAAGCGCACGGCGCGCAAGCCCTCGGCAACCGACAGCTTCTCCAGTTTCTCCTGCACCCTCGCCTTGCGGCGCATGCCGGCGGTGTCGAAGAGCTTGATGCGCCGTCCGTTCCAGTCCCAGTCGACCGAGATGGAATCGCGCGTGATGCCGGCTTCCGGTCCCGTCAGCAGGCGGTCCTCGCCGATCAGGGCGTTGATCAGCGTCGACTTGCCGGCGTTCGGCCGGCCGACGACCGCGATGCGCAGCGGCTTGGTCGTGTCGTAGGCAGGCTCCTCCTCCGCGTCCGGATCGGCGACATCCTCGCCGACGAGCGGTTCGTCCGTTGCGTCCGCTTCGTCCTCGTCCGCGAAGGCACGGTCCTCGCCGATCGCCGCGACGATGGCATCGCGAAGGTCGGGCATGCCCTGCCCGTGCTCCGCAGAAACTGGGATCGGCTCGCCGAGCCCCAGTTCCCAGGCCTCCGTCAGTCCGGCCTCGGCGCCGCGCGCCTCCGACTTGTTGGCGACCAGGACAACCGGCCGCCCGGCCTTGCGGACGATATCGGCGAAGGTTCGGTCGTCGGCGACCAGCCCCGATTTCGCGTCGACCACGAAGAGCACGACGTCGGCCTCCTCGATGGCGCGCTCGGTCTGCCGGCGCATTCGACCCTGGAGGGTCTGCGGCGCCGAATCCTCGAAGCCGGCCGTATCGATTACCTCGAAGGTCAGGTCATAGAGCCTGGCGGCGTGGACGCGGCGGTCGCGCGTCACGCCCGGCGTGTCGTCGACGAGTGCCAGCTTGCGCCCGACCAGACGGTTGAAGAGGGTCGACTTGCCGACGTTCGGCCGACCGATGATCGCGGCGGTGAAGGCCATCTAGAGCACGACCCCGAAAGACCCGGAAATCCGCGACCGTCGCCAGGCCTGCCGCGGCAGAACGGTCGGCCCTTTCGGAGCCCGACGCGGCATCAGGACGCGCTGCCCGACCCGCGGATCAGCTCGGCCAGAAGGGTCGCGCGCTCGCGCGTGTTGCGCGGCGCCGTGTCGTCCGACGAGACCTTGTCCAGCAGGGTCAAGGCGTCGGCGAAGTTGCCGGCTTTCCAGGCGGACAGGCCGAGCGCCTCGCGTGCGGCGTGGCGCAGCGTGTTGGTATCGTTGTTGAGCGGCTCGACGCGAGCCGACACATCCGCGTAGGACCCATGGTCGACCAGGATCAGGCCAGCGCGCAGCCGCGCCATGTCGCGGATCGAGTCCGGCACCGACGTGTCGCCCGACACGGCGTCGAACGCGGACACGGCGCCGGTGAAGTCGCCCTTGTCGTACAGGACGGTGCCGGCGCGCATGCGCGCCAGCAGCGGATAGGAGCCGTAGCCGTCATCTTCCAGAGCCTTCAACGCGGCAAGAGCCTCGTCGGCCTTGCCGCCATTGGCGAGATCGAGCGCCTGGCTGAACTGGTCGCCCGCCGCGTTGGCGCGCGCCGAATCCCAGTAATCGTATGCCACCCACAGGGCGGTGCCGATGACGACGAGGATCGCGACGCCGAGCGCGATGGGGCCATAGCGGTCCCAGAGCGCCCTCGCCTGGTCCTGCCGCATCTCCTCATTGACTTCGCGGATGAAGCTGTCGTCGGACATGTCTGCCGGTTTCTCCGGCGCGGAGTGCGCCGTTCCTTGCTCGTGAGCCCGCCTTTTAGCGAAATTTTGTCGGCGGGGAAGGGGTGGAGCGGTTTTTGCGCGCGCCGGCGGCCGGTCCGAACCGCCGGCCTAAACCAAGTGTCCACCCCTGGCTGCTAGGCACGGGCTCCAAACCGCAGCCACATTTGGCGGCTAGCGGCATCGACGTCGCGTTGACCGAAAGAGAATTGATGCCTGTTGCCTGCCGGGTTCTCGTCGCCTCCTCGTTCCTGGTGCTTTCCGCCGGCACGGCGCTTTCGCAGCCCGCCACCCAATATGTGCTCATTTCCTTCGACGGAGCGCACGAGATCGCGCAGTGGCAGCGAAGCCGTGCGCTCGCCGTCAGAACCGGCGCGAAATTCACCTACTTCCTCTCCTGCGTCTATCTGCTTTCGCCGGACATGAAGTCGGCCTACGACCCGCCGAAGAATGGCGCCGGGAAATCCAATGTCGGCTTCGCATCGTCGCGCGAGGACGTCGCAGCGCGGCTCGGCGAAATCTGGCTGGCGCGCGGCGAAGGGCACGAGATCGCCAGCCATGGCTGCGGCCACTTCGACGGCTCGTCCTGGTCGAAAACCGACTGGCTGAAGGAGTTCGATGCGTTCGCCGCGATCGTGCGCGACGCCTGGACGCTGAACGGGATCGAGGGCGAGCCCTCCGGCTGGCGCGACTTTGCCGAGACGACGTCCAGAGGTTTCCGTGCGCCCTACCTGGCGACCGGTGACGGGCTCTATCAGGCACTGGCCGAGCGAGGCTTCGCCTACGACGCCAGCGGCATCTCGCGCGGGCCGGCCGAACCGGTCTTCGGCCAGGTGGCGCGCTTCGCCCTGCCGCAGATCCCCGAAGGCCCGTCGGAGCGGCGCGTGATTGCGATGGACTACAATCTGTTTGTCCGCCATTCGGCGGGGATCGAGTCCACCGACACCGACCAGGTCTACGAGAACCGGGCCTACGAGGCCTTCACCAACGCGTTCCGGACGCAGTATCTCGGCCAGAGGATCCCGCTGCAGATCGGCTTCCATTTCTCGCTGATGAACGGCGGCGCCTACTGGCGCGCGCTGGAGCGGTTCGCCGAGGACGTCTGCGTCAAGCCCGGCGTGCTCTGCGTCAGCTACGACGCCTATCTCGAGCGGACCGGCAAGACCGCCGGCGGCTGACCCCTCACGGCCGGGCCAGCGTCGCGGCATCCTCGCCCTGCATCTGGCGCTCCAGATAGCGCTGGTCGATGTCAGGGAGTTCCTCGCCGTAGATTGCCGCCTCGAAGGCGCGCAGGCGCTTGTGGACCGACAGGAGTTCCACGATCGTCGACCACGACGTGACCAGGAACTGGAACGAGCTCGTCACCTGGCTGAAGGCATAGCTGATCTGGTTCATCAGGCCGAGCGAGATGCGGCCGGCAACGATCGACGGACCGAGGATCAGCAGCGAGAAGATGCCGTTCGCCTGCAGGTAGGTGTACCGCACCACGTTGAAGTAGACGTAGTGGAAATAGAGGCGGAAGTAGTTGCGCCGCACATTGCTGAAAAGCTCCGCGACAGTGACGGGTTCCGCGCGGTCGGGGTCGTCCTCGCCATAGACGAGCTCCTTGCGGTAGGCCGCCTCGACGCGCTGGTTGCGGAACTGCAGCCCAGGCAGCTTGATGCCGGCGATGACCAGGCTGACGGTGCCGAACAGCGCCCAGCCGATGGCAGCGACCACGAGCGGATGCGGGATGGCGCCGATGATCGGCAATTCAGTGATGTTGGCGGAAAGCCGGATCAGGACCGGCATGAAGGCGATGAGCGTCATGATGGAGTCGATGAACGAGACGCCGAGGCTCTCCATGATCTGGGAGAAGCGCATCGTGTCCTCCTGGACGCGCTGGGATGCGCCTTCGATGTGGCGCAGCTTGCCCCAGTTGGCCATGTAGTAGTTGTTCATCGCGGTGCGCCAGCGGAAGATCCAGTGGCTGACCAGGAAGGCGTTGAAAACGGCGACGTTCATCCCGACGAGCGCCAGCCCGGCGAAGCTCGCGACCTGCGCATAGAACTCGTCGGCGGTCGACGTGATCGACTTCGACATGATCTGCTGGACGTAGTCCCAGAACGGCCCGTACCAGTTGTTGACGGCGACCGAGACCTGCACCTGGAAATAGACGATGAACAGGATCAGCGCAGAGCCGAGGATCGACCAGCGCTGCCAGGGATGCGGCGAGTAGACGCGCCAGAAGGCATAGAACAGTCCGACCGTGACGGCGAAATACAGGTAGAACCAGATGAAGGGCAGCGACCAGAAGACCGACACGCCGATGATCGGCTCATCGGGGGATGCGGGCGCCGGGAGCCCGAGCATGGAGCGTGCCCACGCCGAGAAGATGTCGCCCCATTCCTGGCCCGAATGGATGCCGAAGAAGACGACGAGCGCCACCCAGACGACGCCGACGCCGAGCAACAGGCGCGGCTCCGGGCGAAAGAAACGATAGAATGCGAACAGCATCGCCGCGGCAAGCACGACGTAGCCGATCATGCCGAAGCTCGGACCGAGCAGGATGAGCCTTCCGGCGGGCACGACCAGGCCGACGCCCGCCCCGAACCAGAACATGACCATCAGGGCGCTCCAGAAGACCGCCGAAATGAAGAAGAGTTTGGGCTTCGGGAAAAACGAGACGAACAAGCGCTTGGTCCTGCGATCGCAGCGGGGGCGGCGGCATAAAGTCACAATTCGCCCGGAAAAGATATGGCGGGCGACGGAGCCGCTAGACCAGCCGATCGTGGCATTTTGCCGGTGATGGAGCGGCCCCGCGCGGCGGCGCGGACAGGCCGCGCGGATTCGCAAACTGGATCATGGCGGCAGCCGCCGCGCCGCACTATGTAGCGGGAAACCGTTCCGGAGATTCCGCCCATGGCCTATCCCAGCAATGCCCCCGCGCCGATCGACCCCGTGAAACTCGACCGGCTGGCCGAGGTGGCGATCAAGGTCGGGCTGCAGCTCCAGCCGGGCCAGGACCTCGTCATGACGGCGCCGGTGGCCGCGCTGCCGCTCGTCCGCCGTATCGCGGAGCACGCCTACAAGGCCGGTGCCGGGCTGGTCACGCCGATCTTCTCCGACGAGGAGCTGACGCTGGCGCGCTATCATCATGCGTCCGACGCGAGCTTCGACCGTGCGGCGGGCTGGCTCTACGAAGGCATGGCGAAGGCGTACGCAGGCAACGCAGCGCGCCTGGCGGTGGTGGGTGACAACCCGATGCTGCTGTCGGGCGAGGATCCGTCGAGGGTGGCGCGCGCCAACAAGGCGAACTCCATGGCCTACCAGCCGGCGCTCGAGAAGATCGCCGGCTTCGACATCAACTGGAACCTGGTCGCCTATCCCAACGCATCCTGGGCCAGGCAGATGTTCCCCGACGATCCGGAGGACATCGCGGTGGGCAAGCTCGCCGACGCTATCTTCTCCGCCTCGCGCGTCGACACCGACGGCGCGGTGGAGAAGTGGGAGGCACACAACGCCGCGCTGCTCAGCCGCTGCGACTGGCTGAACGGGCACGACTTCCAGTCGCTGCACTTCAGAGGACCCGGCACGGACCTCACCGTCGGGCTGGCCGACGGGCACGAATGGATGGGCGGCGCCTCGACCGCCAAGAACGGCATCACCTGCAATCCCAACATTCCGACGGAGGAGGTTTTCACCACCCCGCATGCGCAGCGGACGGAAGGCCATGTGCGCAGCACCAAGCCGCTGTCGCATCAGGGCACGCTGATCGACGGGATCGAGGTGCGCTTCGAGGGCGGGCGGATCGTCGAGGCGAAAGCAACGCGCGGCGAGGAGGTGCTGAAGAAGGTACTCGACACCGACGAGGGCGCGCGCCGGCTGGGCGAAGTCGCGCTGGTTCCGCATTCCTCGCCGATCTCGAAGAGCGGGCTGCTGTTCTACAACACGCTGTTCGACGAGAACGCCGCCTGCCACATCGCGCTCGGCCAGTGCTATGCAAAATGCTTCCGCGACGGGACAACCCTGACGCCGGAGCAAATCGCCGAGCGCGGCGGCAACAAGAGCTTCATCCACATCGACTGGATGATCGGCTCCGACCGGATCGACATCGACGGCGTCGCCAAGGACGGCGGCCGGGTGCCGGTGATGCGGCAGGGCGAATGGGCCTGACGGCTATGCGCGGAAGGCCTCGTCGTAGACGGCCGGCTTGAAGCCGAAATAGAGCCGGCCGCCGGTGTCCAGCACGGGGCGCTTGATCATGTTCGTATCGTCCAGGATCAGCGCCCTCGCCTTCGCCCGGTCGAGGCCGGTCTTCCTCGACTCCGGCAGTTCCTTGAACGAGGTCGAATTGCGGTTGAAAACCGTCTCCCACCCTGCGCGATCGAGCCAGCCGTCGACGACCTTCGGGTTGAGCTGCTCCTTGCGATAGTCGAAGAACGCATAGGCGACACCGCGCCCGTCCAGCCACTTCAGCGCGTTCTTCACCATGTCGCAGCTCTTGAAGCCGTAGAGGGTGGTGGCCATTGCTCGCTCCGGATGCGTCTACCCCAGTTTAGCCGCCACGGCGCGTCCAAGCGACTCCTATTCGATCAGCCCCAGACGCAACGCCTTCGCGACCGCATGCATGCGGTTCATCGCGCCGAGCTTCTGGACCGTGTTCGTCAGATGCTGGTTGGCGGTGTGAATCGACAGGCCGAGCAACCCGGCGATCTCCTCGCTGGTGTAGCCGTCGGCGGCAAAGCGCAGGCACTCTATCTCGCGCTTCGAGATGGCGGGAGCGCCGGTCCTGTCGGCGGCGGCGATGCGGGTGACCGCCTCGAACAGCGCGAAGCAGCGTGCATGGACGTCAAACAGCGCGTCGGCATCGATCGACAGCGACGGCCCGGAGAAGAGCGCCACGCCGGACGGGCCCCGTTCGGAATAGACCGGGAAGGCGATCGTCGTCGCGCCGGAGGGCGCTGGCGCGAGGCGGCGCGCCCAGGGAAGCTCTGCGAGCGACGCGGCGCCGTCGCCCGTCGCCCACCAGAGCGGCGTGGTCGCGCCGACCACCCGGCGCGAGAGCTCCTCGCCGAAGCGGGCGGCGATGGCCAATGTATCCTGGCCGATCGCCGGATAGGCGGAATCGAAGCACGGCGTCAGGCCGCGCCGCATGCCGGGCTGCGCCAGCAGGAACAGCGAGAAGCGCTCGGCCGTGAGGTCGACGGCGATCCAGCGCGCGCGGCGGACGGCGTCGGCAAATGTGACCGACGGATCGGCCTCGCGCGCGAACGCGCCGGCGCCCGCGCCGAAGGGATTCGACCGACGCGAGCCCGCCGGCAGCCGCTTGCGCGCGGCGGTCAAATGATCCCGCCCCGGATCGCGGTGGCGATCGCCATGGCCCGGTTGGAGGCGGAGAGCTTGTGAATGGCCGCAGTGATGTAGTTGTTCACGGTGTTGGCGGAGACGCCCAGGATCACCGCGACCTCGTCCGTCGTCTTGCCTTCGCACACCCAGAGCAGGCATTCCCGCTCGCGATCGGCGAGCGCGATGTCGGGGACCGCGGTCGCCAGCACGGCATCCGCCTCCGACAGCATGTAGCAGCATTCCATCTGCGCCCTGCCCAGCCGTTCCGGCTCGATGCTGCCAGGCGTTTCGGACGACAGCAGGAGGAACAGCCGCCGGCGTCCGGCATGCAGCTTGAGCGCGAAGATCTCGCCGTGGCCGGATGCATCGAGGAACCGCGCTTCCTCGCCCGAGACCGATTCCGAGGACGGTGCGTGGGCGCAGACGAGGCTCGTCGCCTTCGAGCCCGGCGCCGCGGCGAAGGATGCGGACGCAAGACGGGCAAGCAGCGCGCGTCCGGCAAGGTCGATCGCATCGAAACTCCAGTCGGATGCGATCACGCGGGCCTCGCCCCGACCGTGGATGTAGGTGACGGTGAGCAACAGATAGGCGTCGGCGCCGACGCTCTCGGCCAGACCCATCAGATAGGCCGTCAGTTCGCCCCGGCCGAGCGCCCTGCCCGCCCGCGATGCCAGCCCGTCCTCCGCGCCTCGCAGCGCCGCCGTCCGCATTGCCGAAGCCTGCCCCGAATCCCTCGTCCCGCTCCGGGGCGGGGTGATCCCGCTCCGAAACGCCAAGCGTCCCGATTGTTCACGAAACACGCTTACGCAGCGGCGACGCGCCGCTCCGAATCCTCCGGCTGGGATGCTCTACCCGCGGTCCGCGACCCCCGATGCAGGGCCTGGACTCAGGGCGGTCCGCCGCGTCCCCAGCGACTGATTCGGCCTCAATGTACCTGTGCGCGAATCGCGCCGCAAACCCAAAACGTTGACGTAAGAGTCAAGCGGCCGGAGAATTCTTCCAAAGATGTTTTCCTGCGTATCTCCGACCGGGCGGGGCGGCCTACCACGGCGCGGAAAAGCGCGATAAGCCTTGACGATTGCGGGGAGAGCGAATGTGAAGCGGTCGCGCGTCAACGAGATCATCCGGGAAGCGGATGACTTCATCCGGTCGTTCGGATACCGGCTGCCGCCCTTCGCTTACTGGTCCCCCGACGAGATGGCCGCGCGGCGGCCGAGAGGGATCCTCGACGCGCGGCTCGGCTGGGATATCACGGACTACGGCCAGGGCAGGTTCGATGAGCTCGGCCTCTTTCTCTTCACCGTCCGCAATGGCGACGCGCGCGACCTCGCCCGCGGCAGCGGCATGCTCTACGCCGAGAAGATCATGATCAGCCGCAAGGACCAGCTCTCGCCGATGCACCGGCACGTGCTGAAGGCCGAGGACATCATCAACCGCGGCGGCGGGACACTGGTGATCGAGCTGTTCATGCCGGCATCCGACCTGTCGATCGACCGCAAGGCCGAGGTCGAGGTGCCGACCGACGGCACGCTGCGCCGCCTCGCGGCGGGCGGACTGCTGAAGCTCGATCCCGGGGAGAGCGTGACGCTGCTGCCGGGCGTCTGGCATGCCTTCTGGGCGGAGGGCGCGGATGTGCTGATCGGCGAGGTGTCGACCGTCAACGACGACCTCACCGACAACGTGTTCGCCGACCCGATCGGCCGCTTCTCGTCGATCGACGAGGACGAGCCGCCGCTGCACCTCCTGGTGTCGGACTACGACCGGTACCTGCGGGGCTGACGCCTCAGCGCGCGCTGACGGTCCAGGGCGACGGCGTCAGCGGCAAATGGAAGGTTTCCTTGGCCGAGGACATCACGATAATGGTCTCGGTCCGCTGCATTCCCGGAACGGCTTTCACGATCGAGTTCAGGAACGCTTCGAGGTCGCGCGTGGTGTGGGTACGTACCTTGAGCAGGTAATTCCACGCGCCGGTCACGTGGTGGCATTCCAGGATCGACGGCTCCTTCGTGACGCGCTCCAGGAAGGGCGCCTCGGTCGCCGGATCGGTCCATCCGACGAAGATGAAGGCCAGCAGGTCGAGCCGCAGCGCCGCCGGCGAGATGGCCGAATGCACGCCTTCGATGACGCCCCGGTCGTGCAGCTTCCGGACACGCTCGTTGACCGACGATATGGACAGGCCGACCGCCCGGCCGAGCTCGGCATAGGACGTGCGGCCATTCTTCTGGAGCAGTTCCAGCAGCTTGATATCGATGTCGTCGAAGTCGGCCACGGTTTCGTCCCTACCCATCTCGACGGGCTGATCCGCCGGGCTGATCCTCTTTGCCCTCCATCGCCGCGTCCCGCAAGCATTGGACACGAGGGAACCGGAATAGCCGGTTCCTGCGCCTGATAATCGATGCCGCAATGCGGGTTACTCCGGAAGTTTGTCCCACATTGTCTTATCGGTGCCGCAATTATTACGTTGATTACTGACGCTTGCCGTCATAATTCCTGGGATGACGCCTGGTATTTGCGGCTGCTTTGTGCGGAGCGGGGTCGCATCGCAGCGGCAACGCCGCACTCGAGAGAGGAGGAGAATGCGATGGCCGACCCGGAGCTGTGGAGCACCGTCCAGCAGGCGAACACCAACACGATGAACATGCAGGGCGCGCCGGTGACCGCCGCGCTCCACGACGGCGGCTACGTCGTGGTCTGGGCCGACGCCAGTTCGGTCGGCGGCGATACCACATTCACCGGCGTGAAGGCGCAGATCTTCAACGCGGCCGGCGAGAAATCCGGCGCGGAGTTCCTCGTCAACACGCACACCACCGGTGCGCAGGGCGAGGTCGATGTCGCCGTTCTGAACGACGGCAATTTCGTCGTCACCTGGTCAGGCCCTGGACATCCGGGCGACAACTTCGCCTTCGGAATATCCTACCAGCTCTTCTCCCCCACCGGGCAGCCGATCGGCATCGAGAGGCTCGCCAACACCGTCGTCGACCCGGCTACCGACACCAACCAGACCGCGCCGCAGGTCGCTGCGCTCGCTGACGGCCGGTTCGTCATCGTCTTCGAGAGCGAAACGACGATCAACGACCACGAGATCATCGCCCAGGTGTTCGATGCCGACGGCACGAAGCGCGGCACCGCCTTTCAGGTCAACACGACCATCGCGGACAACCAGTCGACGCCGGACGTTCTCGCAATCGGGGACGACCGGTTCATCGTCGCGTGGACCGACAACAGCCAGTCCGCTGACGATCCCTCGGATTCCGCAATCCGGATGCGCGTCTATCAGAACGACGGGACCCCGGTCGTCGCGGAGTCCCTGGTCAACGAGTTCACCACCGACCTGCAGCTGCAGCCGTCGATCGCCGCGTCGGGCGAGACGGTGATGATCGCGTTCCTGGATCACAGCCAGGGCCTCGATCCGGCGCAGTCCTATGTTGCCGGCATGCTCTACGACAACAAGGTGAGCGAGATAGACCAGTTCCTGCTCAACCAGCCGAACCCCATGGTCAGCCCGAGCCGCCCCAAGCTGCTGGGCCTCGCCGACGGCAAGTACATGCTGCTGTGGACCACATCGAGCGGCGCGAACATCACGATCCAGGGCCAGATCATCAATTCGCAGGGCCAGCGGGTGGGAGACGAATTCGCGCTGCGGAGCGTAGCAAACACGGAAACGATCGATTTCGTGCGCGCAACCATGCTCGCGGACGGTCGCGTCGCGCTAACGTGGGAAGAACTCAGCGACATCGACGACGACCCGTCCTTCGGCGGCGTAATGACACAGATCATCGATCCGCGCGCGGGCCAGATCAGCGGCACCAATCGCGCCGAGACGATCTACGGGTCGAGGGCCGGATCGGCGATCGTCAACGACACGATCAACGGCAAGAAGGGCGACGATACCATTCACGCGCTGGACGGCCACGACGTCATCGACGGCGGCGAAGGCGCGGATACGATGCATGGCGGGACCGGCAACGACACATACATCTTCGACAGTGCCGGCGATGTCGCCGTCGAGAACGGCGGTGCAGGGATCGACACGGTGAAGTCGCCGCTCTCCCTCACCCTTGGAGCCAGCATCGAGAACGGTGAACTGCTGGGGTCGGCCGCCAACAGCATCGTCGGCAACGAACTGGCCAACACGCTGGTCGGCAACGGCGCCGGCAATGTCCTCGACGGGCGCGGCGGCGCGGATATCCTTCGGGGCCGCGGCGGAAACGACATCTATCGCGTCGACAGCGTCGCCGACCTGGTCGACGAATCCGTGGCGGGCTCGGGCGGCGTGGACACCGTGCTTTCCACCGTGAACTTCAATCTCTCGAATGCCGCCAACGCTCGCGGCTCGGTCGAGAAACTGACACTGGAAGGCCTGGCCTACAGCGCCGCCGGCAATGCGCTGGCCAAC
Organism: Rhizobiaceae bacterium; assembly: GCA_019635755.1. Taxonomy (GTDB): domain Bacteria; phylum Pseudomonadota; class Alphaproteobacteria; order Rhizobiales; family Rhizobiaceae; genus OAS926. The sequence continues at coordinate 522,059 of JAHBYW010000001.1, forward strand.
ACGATCACCGGCAACGCGCGAGGCAACCTGCTGTCAGGCGTGAGCGGCAACGATATCCTGTCGGGCCTCGGCGGCCACGACATCCTCGTCGGCGGGCCGGGACGCGACATCATGACCGGCGGCCCGGGAAACGACACGTTCCGCTTCAACCTGACGTCCGATTCCCGGCGCGGGGCGACCCGCGACATCGCCAAGGACTTCGACGACCGCGGCAACGACCGGATCGACCTGCGCAACGTTTCGCCCGCCGTCCTGAAATATGTGGGCACAGACGCCTTCGACGGCCCCAACCAGGTCCGCGTCCTGAAGGCCGGCGCGCATGTCATCGTCGAGATCAACAGGGGCGGCAGCCTGGCCGCCGACATGCAGATCCTGCTCGAGCGGACCGCACTCGGCAGCATGACCAAGAGCGACTTCATCCTCTGACCGCGTGGCCCGCGGGCCTCATCGGAATATTTCGCGCGCGATGTCGAGGCGCGCGGCGCCGGTTCGTCGTAGACATGTGCATCACGAAAGGAGTGAGACCATGTCCTATGTCGATGGATTCGTTCTGCCGGTGCCGACGGCCGAGTTCGATACCTACCGCAAGCAGGCCGAACTCGGCGCGACGATCTGGATGGAGCACGGCGCCCTGTCCTACATGGAGGCCGTCGCCGACGACGTGCAGGATGGCGAGGTGACCTCGTTTCCCATGGCCGTGAAGCAGGAGCCCGGGGACACGATCGTGTTCTCCTATGTCACCTACCGTTCACGCGAGCACCGCGACGAGGTGATGAAGAAAGTCATGGACGATCCCCGGCTGAAGGGGCAGAACATGCCTGCCTACATGAAACGCCTGATCTACGGCGGCTTCAGGGGCTTCGTGGAGCGCTAGGCTCGGCGGACACCGGGAGGGACGATGAAGCTTGCATCGCTGGAGGGCGGGGCGCGCGACGGGCGCCTCGTCGTGGTATCGCGCGACCTCACCCGCTTCACCGACGCATCCTTCCTCGTGCCGACGCTCCAGGCTGCGCTGGACGACTGGCGGCGGATCGCCCCTCACCTTGCCGCCCTCGCCGAGTCGCTCGACCACGGCGCCGTCCCGTCGGAGCGCTTCCACGAGCACGCGGCGCTGTCGCCGCTGCCGCGCGCCTACCAGCGGCTCCACGCCGCCACAGGTCAGCGGATCGCGCAGGGCGTCTCCGACAGCCTCGTCGCGCCGCGAGCGCCGATCGGGGTCATGGACCCGGGTATCACCATCGCGCCCGAGATCGCCGTCGTCACCGACGACGTGCCGGCGGGCGCCGCGCCGGAGCACGCATTGGACGCCATCCGCCTGGTGATGCTGGCCGTCGCGGTTTCGCGCGACGCCGGTTCCGCATCGGCGGGTGCCTTGCCCGGCGCCACCCTCCCCTCCGCCTTCTCGCCGGTCGCCGTCACGCCGGACGAGCTTGGAGACGCCTGGGAAGCTGGCGTGCTTGCCCTGCCCCTCGGCATCGACATCAAGGGCAAGCCGTCCGCGCGAACCGACGCGGCGGCCGAGACGGCGGCGGGCTTCCCGGCCCTGATCGCCGAAGCGGCGCGCCATCGGCCCCTGGCCGCCGGCATGATTCTCGGGACGGGCGCCGGCGGGGCGGTATCCGTTGATATCGGCGACACGGTGCGCGTCGAGATGAAGGACAGGCGGGGGCATTCGATCTTCGGCGCCATCGAGCAGACGGTGGAGCGCGTCCGCAAGGACGGCTAGCCGCCGACGGCGGAGCCTAGAACGGGGGTCGCGGGCCATTGCGCCGACTCGCTTCTTTGTCTATGGCCCCGCGATGACGAACCCCGCACATCCCGACGCCGTCCTCATCGTCGATTTTGGCAGCCAGGTCACGCAGCTGATCGCCCGCCGCGTGCGTGAAGCCGGCATCTACTGCGAGATCGTGCCGTTCCAATCCGCCGACGACGCGTTCCGCCGCCTGCACCCGAAGGCGGTGATCCTGTCCGGCAGCCCGCATTCCACGGTCGACATCGGCAGCCCGCGCGCACCGGACGTGATCTTCGCGGCCGGCATCCCGGTGCTCGGCATCTGCTACGGCGAGCAGACGATGTGCGCCCAGCTCGGCGGCAAGGTCGAAGCGGGGCACCATCGCGAATTCGGCCGGGCGTTCCTTTCGATCGAGGACGACAGCGCGCTGTTCGACGGGGTGTGGGCCAAGGGCAGCCGGCACCAGGTGTGGATGAGCCACGGCGACCGGGTGACGGCGATCCCGCCGGGCTTTCGCGTGATCGGCACGTCGACCGGCGCGCCCTACGCGGCCATCGCCGACGAGGCCCGCCGGTTCTACGCCGTGCAGTTCCACCCGGAGGTCGTGCACACGCCGGATGGCGCGAAGCTCCTGCGCAATTTTGTCCGCAAGATCGCCGGGATCGAGCCCAACTGGACGATGGCGGCCTATCGCCAGCAGGCGGTCGACGCGATCCGCAAGCAGGTGGGAACCGGCAAGGTGATCTGCGCGCTCTCGGGCGGTGTGGATTCCTCTGTGGCGGCGCTGCTCATCCACGAGGCGGTGGGCGACCAGCTCACCTGCATCCTGGTCGACCACGGCCTGATGCGGAAGGACGAGGCGAAGAACGTGGTCGCCATGTTCCGGGAACACTACAATCTCTCGCTGACCCTGGTCGACGCGTCCGACCGGTTCATCGCGGCGCTGGAGGGCGAGAGCGACCCAGAGAAGAAGCGCAAGACGATCGGGCGCCTGTTCATTGAGGTTTTCGAGGAGGAGGCGAAGAAGATCGGCGGCGCCGAATTCCTGGCGCAAGGCACACTCTATCCGGACGTCATCGAAAGCGTGTCCTTCACCGGCGGTCCGTCGGTCACGATCAAGTCGCACCACAATGTCGGCGGCCTGCCCGAGCGCATGAACATGAAGCTCGTCGAACCGCTGCGCGAGCTGTTCAAGGACGAGGTCCGCGCGCTCGGCAAGGAACTCGGACTGCCGGAGCACTTCATCGGCCGCCATCCCTTTCCCGGCCCCGGCTTGGCGATCCGCTGCCCGGGCGGGGTGACGCGCGACAAGCTCGAAATCCTGCGCGAAGCCGATGCGATCTACCTCGACGAGATCCGCAAGGCCGGGCTCTACGATGCGATCTGGCAGGCTTTCGCGGTGCTGCTGCCGGTGCAGACCGTGGGCGTCATGGGCGACGGACGGACCTACGACTTCGTGCTGGCGCTGCGCGCCGTGACGTCGGTCGACGGCATGACCGCGGACTTCTACCACTACGACATGGGTTTCCTCGGCCAGACGGCGACCCGCATCATCAACGAGGTGAAGGGCATCAACCGCGTCGTCTACGACGTGACCTCGAAGCCGCCCGGCACGATCGAGTGGGAGTGACCCGGCGTCCTTCTGGGCGTTTCGCGGTCAATCGCAAATCAATCCTATCTCATTGAAAATAAAATATAAAGGTCTCGCCATCTATCGCGACCTATCGCCCCAAAGCGCGACCATTTGACGGTATTGCTGACGGTATGTGGATTTTCGTCAACGAGCCGCTTTCCAAATACCGTCAGCGCCGCAAAACCAAGCGACACATCGATTTTTCAGATAACATGCTGATATTGAAGTGAAATAATAATCGGTTGACGGTATTTTGCGTGACGGTAAAAATAGGCCATTCGACGGGGTGCTTGACGTCGAAAGGCCTTTACGATGCTGACCGATCTCGCTCTTAAGAAGCTGAAACCAAAGGACAAATTGTACAAGCTGTCGGATCGTGACGGTATGTACGTTGTCGTTGCGCCATCGGGGCTGATTACCTTCCGCTATGACTACCGTCTCAACGATCGCCGCGAGACGTTGACCATCGGGCGCTACGGTCCGGACGGCATTGGCCTGTCCGAAGCCAGAGACCGATGCACGGCTGCGAGGAAGCTGGTGGCGGAAGGGCAATCACCGGCTCTCGACAAGCAGCGCAAGAAGCGGCGCCTGACACCTGCGGCGAGCTTCAAGGAGGTCGGCAGGCGCTGGCTCAAAGAGGGGCGAATGGCCGAGAGCACGCGATCCATGCGCAAGACAATCTTCGACCGCGACATCCTGCCGACATGGAAGAACCGGCTGCTGACCGAGATCACACCGGAGGATGTGCGGACGCTCTGTCACAAGGTGAAGGATCGCGGCGCGCCGGCGACGGCCATCCATGTTCGCGACATTGTCAAGCAGGTCTACGCTTTCGCCATCCTCCACGGCGAGAAGATCCGCAACCCGACTGACGACGTTGCCCCAGCCTCGATCGCGACCTTCGTTGCCAGGGATCGCGCGCTGACGCCGGCCGAGATCCGCATCATGCTCCAGGAGCTGGAACATGTGCCGACATTGCCCACCATCCGCCTTGGGCTGAGGCTGATCCTGCTGACCATGGTGCGTAAAAGCGAGCTTCTAGACGCGACCTGGGACGAAGTCGATTTCGAGAACGCGGTGTGGAGCATCCCGAAGGAGCGGATGAAGCGCGGCAAGCCTCACAACGTCTATCTGTCGCAGCAGTCGCTCGACATCATGATCGCGCTCAAGACTTGCGCCGCGAATTCGCGGTACGTGCTGCCTTCGCGCTACGACGCGGACGAGACGATGTCGAAAGCCACGTTCAACCGCATCACCATGGCCATCATCGAGCGGGCGAAAAAGAAGGGCTTGGCGCTGCAGCCGTTCACGGTTCACGATCTACGACGGACCGGTTCGACATTGCTCCACGAGCTTGGCTTTAACAGCGACTGGATCGAGAAGTGCCTCGCCCACGAAGAGCGACGGTCATCCCGCAGTGTCTACAACAAGGCCGAATACGAGCAGCAGCGACGCCATATGCTGCAGGAGTGGGCGGACATGATCGACGCCTGGACCGCGAGCCAGAAGCGAACACCGGTACTCTATCCGCCATCGATGCACCGGTCAGCCGAGGAGGCGGCGTAATCGCTATCCCCCGGGTATGAGTATGGTCATCATAGAGAGCGCCTGTTTGGTGTTGGAGGAACTGCCGCGCGGCGCAGTTTTCCCTGGCTGCAGCTACCCGCGAACCGGCCGTGTCCTGCGTTTGCGCACGTCCGGCGCCGGTGCGCGCTTGATCCGCTCTGCATCTGACGCCTGCCGACGCTCCTCGATCCAGGCTTCGACCTCCGCCAGATCCCAGACCACGCAGCGGGAGGTCAGATAGAAGCGCCGTGGAAATTCGCCGCGCTGCTCCATTTCGTAAATGGTTGTGTCGGCCAGCGGCACGATCTTGCGAAGCTCAGATCGTCGGACCGTTCGCCTCATGGCCATGCGCAACGACGCAAAAGAGTTCGACGGGGCGTCGTCGCCATCTGGCGCGGCAAGCTTCTTCTCTCGCGCTTGTCGCGGATCTTGGTTCCCAGCATCCACTATGCCGGTCATAGCAATCTCCAAACCAGTTTGAACCTGGAGCGAATGATGCGGCCCAGTGTTAAAAATGGAAGCTCGATTGCCAACCCAGTCGGCAACGCGCTGCTCTGACCTGCAAAAAGGATAGTTTTTCCTGCCTGTATCTTGTCGGCGTTTGAACGTCACCAACACGAATTGGCAGCTAGTCGGATTCCGGAGGCGGGTCGGAGGACCGCTATATCGCGTTACCCACTGCCGACGATCATGTGGTTCCTCTTCGGCGAAAAGGAGCGACCGGAAGAGGCTATCCGGTTTTAGGATATCTCGACCTGTTCTGAGATGGCTGATCAATCCAGTTACCGACAGCGGAGGATCGCTACGACTCTCTAAGGTAATTGCCCTTTCCAGGGAGGATGTTTCTGACACCGCCCACTGGATCGGGAACGTCACCGGGGTAGCGCGGTATGACATGAAAGTGCAACTGCTCGACTGTTTGGCCGGCAATTAGCCCCTCATTGATGCCTACATTGAATCCTTGGGCACCGGTTTGGCGAGCTAGTTTTTGCTTTTGCAGCTCGACCAGTTCGAAGCAAGCCAGTAGCTCTTCTGGCGAGAGCTCGGCAGTCGAGGTCACCCGTCGTTTGGGAACCACTAGCGTGTGACCCTCGCTTACGGGGTAAGCGTCGGCAATCGCGAAAGCAAGCTGATTCTCCGCGATCCATCGCCGCTTGTCGTGGAAGCGCGATACCAGCTCTGATGTATGGCCGGCCGCGCTGTCAGCCTGCGCCGTCATCGCCTCTCTTTCTGTTTCTCATAACCTCTATCATAGGAAAAGAGGTTGCCTGGGGGCAACGTCTCGCGCGAGAATGCAGCGCGAAGGTTGGGAGCGACTCGTGAACACCCAGGAAGAGGCATTGAGCGGGACAGAAAATGAGGATCTAAAGTGGATTTCGGAGCATTACTTACGCAGCGTTTATACGCTACTCGACAGTAATCGTGTCTATCTCAACCAAGGAATTACCTGGTCAATTGGCATCATAACCGCTGCAGTGCTTTTCAGTGTTACTTACCTCTCCCCACTGCAAATTCGACCGGCCAGCCTCGGTGGCACCCCACAGCGCCTTGGCATGGCCGGAATACTCGACAACGTATCCGACGCCGACGTGCTTCTTTTGATGGCCGTGTTGGCCATCTCGTTTGCGTTTGTATCCAACTTCATGTCGCGCTCCATCAAGGGGTATGTCAACATGATGCGATACGTGGGACTCTATTCCGCATGTATCCGGATGGCCTCGGGCAATGGCGATCGCACGCCTGCCGGACTCAAACGATTGGTTGCCGAGATTAACAAGTACGATGTCGATCTTGCCCCAGCACTGACCCTGCGCCGGGCCCTTGCCAAAATGTTGACTGAGCTTGGCTACGGTCTGTTCTTCGCAATTATCGGCGTGCTTCAATTAGCGGCAGCTCTCGTATGGCTCCGCCTACCGCCATCTCCGTACGCGCCGCTTTTTTGGTGCCTTTTGGCTATGGGACCGGTTTGGTGCGTTATCGAGCTGATTTTCCTACGCTGGTTATCCAGCTATTTCCGCTACGGTAGTGAAGGCGCCAAGGGCTGGAGAGAAGCCGAACGGCTCAAGTAGGTGTTGGGTGCGCTGGATTTCTGCATGCGTTGACGTGTGCAAGACGCTCTCCACCTGTCCATCCGACTTCGCTGGCCCGCGGCGACTTAGCTCACCCGGTAGCGGCTGCATCGGTGTGTGGTCGACAATCGCGACTACGCGTCCCTGACTGCAATCCCGGCCCACCAACTGGTGGGGGGCCAGCGCGCAGGCAGGTCCGAGTGCCGAAGGCGCACCATGCAGACTGCTCGCCGGCATTCCGGCGCTCTTAACTAGACCCGCCAGAGAAGTATTTGAATCGCAGCTGTCGGCGCCGCTGCCTCTGTCGAATCGGCTGCAAGCTTAACGGCCATAACATCATTGTACTTGTGGTTGGAGACAACTTGGCTCTTCTGAAGGGCCACTACGCGCTCAAAGTTGTCAGTTAGCGCCTTGGCCTTGACTTTGGTCGCATCGCTGCGCTTGAGATCCTGCTGCAGCGCGGTCAAATGCTTTAGGAACCAGCCGACAAACTCGCCCGTGAAGAATATTGGCTGCTTGTCTTGTACCTTGTCGTGTTCTCGTGCGAGGAACGCGAACTGATGTCTAGGTCTAAATGCCTCCCCTATAGTAATCTCGTTGCCATTTTCTCTAATACAGACGCGGCCAGCTAGAGCTTCAAAATGTACGGGTGGCTTCAGAACACCGACGCGGCCCAAGGAAGAGAGGTATTGACCCTGTAGCGACAGGAAATGTTCAGGCCGCAATCTCCCAATCCAGCTCAACTCCTCTTTCTTGACCTTTTTCTTAAGATCCTTGGTAGAGAGTGCCTGAGGGTATTTGAGGTCCCAGTCGATCTCGTATATTCGGGAACCGATGACCAACGGATTAGGATCGGATTTCTGCTTCTGCGAATGAGCAAGTTTTCCGCGAAGCAGCAAGACGGATTTCGCCGCTGGGGGCTTGTCGCCGCGTTCCACCAGATCGCAGATCGGACTCATTACGGCGAGGATCGATCTCTCAACCAGTGTTTTTGCCACCTTGGGAAGTTTACCCTCGAAGTATATGTCGCCGGACATCGGATTGGTGCCGTCGAGTCCGCGGAAACCGCGATCACTTGAAATCCGGGTCACACCGTAAAGTTCGGCGAATGCGTTGGAAGGTGGGTCGAAATATTCACCCGGCATCTCAGCAAAGGGGCTCGTTCCAACTTTTACCGGCGCCTTATTCGAGAAGGCCTTCGCTACCTGCTCGGCCAGCGCGCTAGCCAGCAGCTCCTTGAGGTAGTCTTCTACCGGCTGTCCCTCCTTTTGCAGACTTAGTGAATGGAGGCGGCCAAAATCGGCGATGTCGAGAAGCTCGATCCTATCTTGCACCCACTTGCTGGCGTCACCCAAGATCACTGGCCAAGCCCTGATCAATGGCTCAATGAGTGCACTCGCTTTGCTCGTTCGCAGGATGTCGGCAATCGCGATGATTGGAGAGTATTCGCCGCGAGTTATTGCGTCCTTCTGGACGAACCGATAACGCGACACCGCCTGCTTAGCCTCCTTTCGGAAGTTCCGGCCGATGAGTTCGGTTGCAATGGACGAGATGAGAATGAAGGCCGGCGGAATCTTCTTTGCGTCGTCCTTAGTCGCCGCCTTTACGCTGTTGAGATAGCGCAGGGCGCGCGCTCTTGCCTTGTCAAGCACACTTTGGGGCGGCTTCTTGCCCTGGACGACTGCCGGGATGTCACCAGACAAAAAGAGATCGAGGAATATTACGTCCACCGTAGCGATCGTCTCGGGCGCCGTATCGCTTCCCAGTTTGAGCAATGCGATATCCGTCAGTCCTGCCAGCATATCCTCAAGCGGCTTGAGCTGGGTGAGCTTGATCAGACGGTCTTCCTCGATATCGCTGAACAGCAGCTTGAGCGCGTCCTTCGCGCCGGGAGACGGTGGGGATTGATCGCTCGTGCCGACATGAAGCGCCCAAAGCGATTGAATGAGGTCCTCCTTGTCTTGGAGGGCCTCCCAATCATTGAGGTCGTCCTCGGCCAACTGACTCTTAACTTGCAGCTCGGTGACAAGTGCCTCGTCATCCTCAAGCCGTTGTACGAACTGATTGAAGGCTTGCTCTTTGATTTCGCCCCCTTCAGGGGGATCGTAGGCGTCGTCCACTATGGCGAGCTTCTTCACGCCGCCGATCTTTGCCGCCTCCTGCAGCATGCTCATCGTCTCTTTGCCCCCAGATCAACAACGAACGTATTCCAGCTTTCCTCGCTGCTCTTGCCGACTAGGCTCAGTGACCAGTCGTGGTAGTCTGCAAGCTCCCGTGCGATGTAGAGCCCAAGGCCGCTTCCTTCGCCGGCGGGCTTAGCCGAGACAAAAGGACGGAAGACATACTCGGCGTCAGACGCAGGGATGCCAGGGCCGTTATCAGTGATGCTTATCGTCTCGCCAGCTTCATCGATATCTATCAGAATCTGCGGCCGGAAGTTCGCCTCCACGATGGCCCTTTGCTTGAGCCAATAGTAGGAGTTGGTCAGCAGATTCTCGATGATTTGAATCAACATGCCGCGGACAGCCTTAATCGTCCACGGCCCCTTACTGCTGGTTACAGTCACGGTGACGCTATGCCGCTTGGATTGCTCAGCGCGCGCGTCCACGATTTCGTCGACAACATCTTGGACCGTGAATCTTTCTTTTGTCTGTCGGCGAGCCGTGCTGAGCGGGTCGAGGCTTTCAATCCGCTTCTGGAGTGTCCGTAGCTGGCTTTCGAGTGTGTTGAATACCGCCGGGAACTTGCCAGGCAACTGCGAGACATCAACAGCTTCGAGCGTGCTCAAGGTGCTACTGCTGCTTCGGCCGAGCTCGTGTAGGATCAACTCAACCATCAGGCCAAGACCAGCGAGGTGTACGAACTTGCGTCGCTCATCTTTGTAGTCGTCGACAATTTCGTCAACGCCGTCGATTTGCTTGACGAGATGCTGAACGATGCGCTCAACTTCGCGCAGAGGCCCGGCTTGGGCTGGGGCATCTAGGGCGATCTGCCGAATCCGTCGTTGGATATCGGTTTTGGCATCCGCAACGCGCTGCTTGAGCACGTCTAGCGAGGTGAGATCCTCGCGCTTCAGACTGTCATCGACTTCCTGACTAAAGGTTTTAAAGTCTGCAAGTATTCGGCGGAGGATCGCGACAAATACCTCCTTGTACTCATTATCAAACAAGCCTTCGCGATTGGTTTGTTCCACTAAGTGCCGATTGCGCCAACTTAGGATCACCCGACCGACGATCTGTTGGCGGTTGAGCTTGTATCCCCTGCTCGCGAAGGCTCGCTTGTCGAGTTCCAACCAGTCATCGTCGGGCCCGCCGTACGGATTGATCCGGAAGCCGTCGCGAAAGACCATTAGGCCTCCAGCCCACTGCTTAACCAGATCCTGCACGTCCCGCTTAGTACCCAGACCTTCCACCGCCGTAAGATAGATACGGTTGAACCACAAAAACTCAAGCTTGAATGGGCCTAAGCCTCGTACGACACGGGTCGACTTCGAAGCCGTGAACGAGACAATCTGTGTCTCGTTGATCTGAATTGTCTTTTTCTTCTTCGTGTTTAGCCGATAGTCGATCTCCCCCACAATCCTGGCAGCGCCTCTATCGTCATACTCGAACTTTGCTGTGACGATGGCATGGGCTTGCTCGAACAACCTCTGCGGAATTTGGGGCAGCGTCAGGACTTGACCGTTGAATTCGATGCGGAAGAGACGGTTGCCGCGACGCCGCTCGAATGGGTCCACCATGCGAGAGAAGTCACCTTTCAGCAGTTCGTTGAAACGCGCCCTGGACCAGTCCGCTTTGAGATGGGAGATCTTAATCAGGGTTCCAGAATGGTTAGGTTTCGGTTTTCTGGCACCGGAGCTAGGTTCGATCTCAACTTCGCTTAGAAGCTCGTCGGAGTCATGACTGAAACGGGTCCAGTCGATTTCGAGCACATTCCAACGTTCCTCGCCTGCCTTGGAAGTGATAACTTCCAAATGGTCTCCGAGCCGCATGACTGACAGCCGACCAACTCCCTTGTCCCCGAGAAAGGTTCGAGCCGGCGGTTCCCCCGATGTATCCCATCCAGCCTTCGCAGCACGCCGAGATCGAGTTCCGATTGTGAGGTAGATATCGCCGAGGTCGTCGAGCGTCATGCCCTCGCCGTCATCGTCAATCTCGATGAAATTGACCTCTCGGTATGCGGTGACGAGGGCCGAGCGGAACTCGTCGGCATCATCGGCTGCATTCAGTCGGTCCAACAAGTCTTTGGAGCCCTGGCGCGGAGCGTCACTTTGAATCCAACGCTCGATCCTTTGCCTTACATCGCTAATTGGTGCTCCGCTGTCGACCTGCTCGAGAGCTTGGCGATAATAGCTGTAGGGTAGGACTGACTGTACTTTGATGCGAACGACCGGGGAACCGGCGTCGACGGCGTTCTTGACCAGTTCGTAGATAGCGACGGCGTCAGAACCGATTAGTTCTGCGCCTAGCTCCAGTAATGTTCGCGCTCTAATCTTGAAAGCCATTACGTTGAATTATCTAGGTTTTGAGAGCTGAGGAGCCGTAAATAATCCCTTCTCAGTGAGAGGCATAGTCGGATCGGCGACATGCAAAACCTGTCGATGACAGATACGACTACCTCCACAAAATAACTGCCGCCAGCCATAGCTACCCGTGAGAGATCTTCGATCACTGCAGCCAATATGTACTCACTAGAGTGAACATATGAGGCAGCCTTCAGGTTCATCGTCCTCAAACTCCGCGCCAGCCAAGACGGCGGACAGTGGCAGGTTCTCGCGCCGAGCTGCCCGTCGAGCCGCGGCGGCTTCCCAGTTGCGCTCGATCTGTTCCATGCGTTCGGGGCGCTCGAGCTCGGCCAAGGATTCGCCGCTGCACCAGGTGAAATTCTTACTTACCGCCGCGCTCCGCACCTCGTATTCCTTCGCGCGCTCAAAGTAGTCCGGGTGGCGTCGCTTGAGGCGGACCCATTCGATTTTCTGCTGATAAAAGCAGAAATAGCAGCCCGAGCGCGACCGGCCCCATTCCATGTATGGTGGAAGCCCTAATCCGCTGTCCTCGAGGATCCGAATAATGTCGGCCCGCACCAACCCATCTTCCTGGAAGGGATAAACGGCAGTTATGTTTGGCTTAGTGCTAATGTAGCCAGTGCGCTTCTCATCAGCACGCAGCCCCACATAGTTGATGGTCGGATCGTCACCGATATGCTCTTCAAACGGCTTGAGCTTAAGCATCTTTGTGCACCATCGGCGGTGGTTCGAGGGCAACATGTCGCCATAGACAGCAAGCCAGTGCTCGAAAGGATCATCCGGCGTTGTCCTGGTGACCGTGCGACCGAGGATGCTCTCGAGGCGCGCCATGTAATCGTAGGTCTCCGGCAACTCCTTGCCGGTGTCATGAAAGATGTACTCCATCTCAGGGACGCGATCGCGCAGATATACAGCCAGCGCCGCGCTGTCCTTTCCACCAGAAAGGCTGAGAACGTGTCGGGTCATCCGTGACCCCTTTCCGTTTCATTGCCGGACCCGGCCGGGTCCTCCTCCTTGCGCATTTTTCCCAGCGTGAGGATCGCCGCGACAGTATCGAGGTCAAGCTTTGCATCGGACGCCATGCGCTCGATTGCGCCAACCGCTGTCATCTGGTCATCATTTAGATCATCGAGATCTACAATAACCGCGCGCTCCTGTCCGTCGCTCCGCGTCAGCGATACCCGGACCGCGTTCCGTTTGGATTGTCCTTCGCCGAATGCTGCGGCCTCGACGCGACGGAACTGGGCTGCGAGGTCGGCCACTCTCGAATGCCATACCTGGACGTCGTGGTCGAGCCAACGCGCGGGCGGCTTGCCAATGACCGCGCCTCCGAGTGCCTCAGTCCACGCATCTTCGGGGGGCGCCGTGTCGGCGAGGCGCATCGCGAACGTCCGCAATTGCTGCTCGTGGACTCTGAAGCCCAGAGAGCGCGCGCGCTCGGCGACGCCATCGCGAGCCGATGCCTCCAAGGCTTGAAGGAGTTCGGCTCGCATCCTTTCCAGCAGTTTAGGATAACAACTACGAAGTTCGGTGACCGCTGCGTCGAGCCGGGTCACAAATTCGCTCGCGCGCCCGGCGCTTGCACGAGCGTTAGAACCGAACGGCTCGATTCCGCAGGCGGCCGGCAGCTCAGTAAAAATGAGATCTATCGGACTACGCGCCTGTGCGAGCGCACGACGGACGCCTTGAGCTTCGGCAGTCAGCGCCGAGGAGTGATGAACGTGGAAAGGGAGGTCGACGCCGAAACGGATCAGGGGATCGACCACTGCGCGAATGCCTGAGTCTGTAGGCGGCCGATTGAGCAGGACGGCGAGGCGGCGAAATACATCGGCGCGAATGCCTTCCAGCGACACCAACTGGAGAGCGAAATGCTCCGGCGACTTTAGAATACGCATAAAGGCAGCACCGTCGAGCCGCGGACAGTAAGTGCCTCTTTCAAAGAGGGCCACGCGGTGCCCAGCAACTATCAATGACACGGCCAGAATAAGGGGTGCGAGTCCGGGTCGGACACCGTAAGGCCTCGCCTCGATAGTTGCGTACAGGTCCGGCAGGGCAACGCGGCTGCCGTCCCCAGTGAGGCGCTTCTCAATTGCCGTCAGCGCGGGAGCGAGCCTCAGCGGATCGTCGTCCGGTGCGGGCATTCCAATAATCCATGCACCGTCTTGTTCACGGTGCAGGCCTCCCCGTCGAAGCAGCGAAAGATACAGTGCGCGCTCGGGTGGACTCTTGCTCGTAGCAAAGCCCAACTCCGGATCGTCAGAATTAGCGAACATCCGCTCGATCAATCGCTGTCGGGCAGCAGCGCCGGCGGAAGTAAGCGCGTGCTTATTCACGAGTTCGTTCTCGACCAAGGGTGACTGGTTGTAGATTTGGTCGCAGAGCATCGAAACAACAGTGTGGACCGGCTGGTCCAGTGGCATCGCTTCACCGTTCCAAAAGATATCAAGCGAAGTAACTGGGGGGCGACCGCGAAGACCAAATGCGGATTCAACGGTTGAGACCAGACGCGTCTCGAGCTCTGCGACGGTACGCTCGATCTCGGCGGTTGCGTAGGCGTCCTCCTGCAGCACCGCCGCGTTCGAGACGATCCAGCGGTGCCGGAGCAGGTCCACCATCACAGGACCGAGCTCGCGCATTGGCGGGACGGCGACCGCCACCATGGTCGGGTCATCGGACGTCACTTCGGCCGACCAAGCGCGGGCGATACGGAGATCCTCCGCGCTCGCGCAGTGGATGGCAACGATCCCTCCATCGGCGTCGCCGCCATGGCCGCCGTGCCCCTCGAGCCCGGAAGCGTGGGTGCAGCGGATCGAGAAGCGGCGGCTGGTACCCGTCGTAACGGAGTGGCGCCGTGCGAGCACATGCGGTCGAATCGGTAAGCTCGCTAGGTGGCGCGGCAGATCGCGGAGGACGGACCGAGCGTCAACCTTATCCTCGGCCTCTTTCCAGATCGCCGATAGGTCAACGCGTCGGCTAGTCCACAGTCGGAGTTCGGATCGTCCAGGTCGACGGAAAAGGAGGCCTGCAGCGATGAGCTTGGCGATAGCGGGTTCGATGTCGCCAGCTTTGAAGGCCGGCACAAGCGCTTCGCGAACACTGTCCGTCGTCGCGGCGAGATCTGGCGCATCGATAAGGTTCAGAATGCCGATCGTCTTCAGGATCGCCGTCTCGACAGCGTCAGCGTCGACTGCCCGGTCTAGCACTGCGACAATACGCGACCATTCACCGGCTCCAGCACGCGAAGTGAGACGGTGGCCAAACGAGGAAGAAATGTAGTCGAAGAAGTGATGGATCGCGTAGAGTTCGTCAGAAAGTGGCGTATTGGCGGCAAAGGCTCGTAGACCGTTCGGTTCCTCGCTCGCGGCGAAGCCGAAGAGCGACCGCTCATTCTGCCCGAAACCGGCGAAGAACCGGGCCATCACAGGGATCGCGGCCGGGTGGACAGGCCAGCATCCGCTCGCGCCGGTACGGTTGCGTGGACCGAGCCAGCCGAGAGCGCGCACTCGCGCCACGGCATTGTCGTGAACCTTCCGGAGCTTCGCCGGCAACGCTTGAATGTCAACTGCGAGCGCGGCAGAGAGCAAGGCCGAAGTGTGCGATAGCGGATGGTCAAAGACCATCTCATCAAACCGTTCGGCGACCTTTTCCCACTCGCTTCGCCGCGCAGCCCGCCAGTCCTCAGCGTACGACTGGAATCCCTTATGGAGTATCAGGACGACCGCCAGAGGAGCATCGCCAGAGCGCGCGGCACCCTCAGCGAGGGCTTGCAGTCGAAAAACGTCGAAGCCCTCCTCCTCGCCGGCGACTTCTAAGAACTTTCCCATTTCGTCCACGACGAGCAGCAAGCCGTCGAATCGCTTGGTCTCTCGAAGAGCGTCGCGAAGCTCGACAATGGCATCAAACGGATCCGCAACGGCAGCGATGGCCTTCCTGCGCTTCGCAGAGATCAGACCTTCCGTAGTCAACGCGCGCGAGATCGACGCGGAGAGACATCTCGCCAGTCCATCATGTGAACCCGTGACGAGCAGCGGGAACATCCGCGGCACGCCCTCGATCTTCTTCACTAGTCGTCTCACGGGCATCGCTGAGTGGGCGATGCGTGGATCGAGCGCCTGTACAATCGCGAGCGCGAGCGCTGACTTTCCCACGCCAAAGTCGCCAATCACCCGCCACGCACGGCGCGTACTATCCTCTCGCATCCCGGTGATGATCTCAGCGGCGCCGCGCTCGAGCCAGGGGGTCAAGACGAAGGACCGTCCCGCCGATGGATCCGCTGCGTCGCGCTCAAGCGCGACTGATCGGTAGAACATCCCAGGTGAGCCGAGAAGGTCGGCAATCGTCACAAGTTGACTCAAGCGTAGACCTCCGCGAGCAGGCGAGACGGATCGAGCGGAGTTAGGACCGTGACGCTGCCAGCATCACCAGAGGGTCGGTACGACCAAAGCGACTCCGTGCGCTCGAGATGGTCGCGCAGATCCTCAGCGTCGAGCCGGAGGGTCGCGCCAGGCGAGCCCTCTCCATGCGTGAGATCACGGAAAGTGATGATGGGTTCTCCCAGCCGCCTTGTCTGCCAATAGCTGCCTATCGCATAGTTGACGACGGCAGCGCCGACCTCGTTGATCGGAATCCGGGTCAGGGCGAACACAGGCTCGATCCTATCTGCGCCAGCGCGGCGGCGCCCAAACCGGCGCAGCAGGCCCAGATCTACCAAGGGGCCGTCGAGCGCATCCTCAGGGGACGCTGGGTTAAGCGAGCCAGCGTAGCTGTGAACGAACACGTCGGCATGTTGCTGGAGAGTTACGTCGGAGTGCTCGTATCCCAGGCGCTCGCCCTCGATTCGCATTTCGGCCAAAAGTTCGGAGCGCGTGAAATCGGGCCGCATGCGTCGGTAGAGGATGTGCCGCCAGGCAAAGAGCGGATTCTCGACCGAGGTGCTCAGCTGCCAGTGAAGGAGCCATTGCGTTTCGACCCGTTCGATGTACGGATCGAGGCCCCGTTTGCCGAGTACTGCTTCGCCGAACGGAAGAAGCGACCAAGACCCGGCGCGCGAGGAGGCCACGTTAAATGCCTCTAGCCAAAAGCGGAGCGCGCGCACCATGTTCTTTCCCAAACCGAGCTCAAGAATTGCGCGCTCGTCGCTCGCGAGCGCTTTATCGTCTCGGCTAATCAGTCGAACCGCTTTAGGCAGCCAGGCAAATCGGCACGCGAACGTCTCGTGCCCTGTAAATCGGGGACGGACTGCTACTGTGGCTGTCATGCGTACTTCCGTTCGAGCGTTGGCGCGCTCAGCGCGGTGGCAATCAGGTGACCGGCTTCCTCAATCTCAGCTTCAGTATTGAAACGGCCGAGGCCGATGCGGACAGCTCCGTCTCTAGCCCATTCAGGAATGCCCATCGCAGAGAGGACATGGGAGGGGCCAGGAACTCCCGACTGACAGGCGGCGCCGGTCGAGACGGCCACGCGTTCCCAGAGACGCGCCACAGCGGCATCGCCTGGCAGGTGAGGCGTGGACACGTGCAGGCTGCCAGCGAGGCGGGAGTCTATGGCGCCGTTAACACGCAAATCAGGCACATTCGCCAGAAGATGTGACTGCAGGGCGTCGCGCATCCTGGCTAGTCGCGCCTCACCGGCCTGTCGCTCTGCGGCGCGCAACTCCATCGCAAAGGCAAGAGCGACAGCGGCGGGAGCATCGGGACTGCCGAAGACGTCGTGCGCCAGGCTCGTCGCATGATTGCAGAGCCTACCGACAAGCGCGCCGGCACGGCGCGGCCCGTACACCTTGGCGCCACTTACAACTACAAGATCGGCGCCTGCGGCGCCCGACATATCGATCCGGCCCGCTGCCTGACTCGCATCAATCAGATGCCGAGCGCCGTGGCGTGCGGCAAGCGCGCCGATCATGGCGACCTCGGTAATCGTGCCGACCTCGTTGTTGGCGGCCATAGTGCATAAGAGATCCACGCCTTTTGCCAGTGTCGCCTCTAGCGCGTCGGCACGGGGGGTCGCAGTTTCGTCCACCGCGACAATCGTCAGATGAATCCGCCCTTCGCGTTCGGCTCGTCGCAGCGCGCTGAGCAGAGCAGGGTGCTCGACCGCCGTCGCAGCGATCCGTGCCGGGCGGCCGACGATGCGCGCGATGGCATCCTCGACCGCGAGCCACAACGCCGCGGAGGCTCCGGGCGTGAAACACACAGCCTCGGCTTCGCTGCCGAGAATGCGCAACAGCGTGTCGGCGGCGCCGTCGATCGCCCGACGCGATTCCACGCCGAACGCATGCTCCGAGCTATGGGCGTTGCCAAGGAGATCGGCCATCGCCGCGCGGTGATGGGCCGCGACACGCGGATCGATCGGCGTAGCGGCCATATTGTCGAGATAGATCGTCAAATCGCCCCCGGTTTCGTAGAACTTTTTTGGATACGCTATATGACACGGATTCAGAGGTCACTAGATTATTACCCCCGTCCAAAGCATTCTAACGAGTGCAGTGGCGGGATGGGGATCTGCGGTGCTTCGAGCGATCGACGAAGTGGAAGGGGGAAGAGCAACGGATCGCGGGCGCAATCCCGACTGGTCTCGCGACGAGACCATACTGCTCATGAATCTCTACCTCAGTGCGCCGAAGGCAGGGAAGACCCACCCCGAGGTGATTGCACTGTCGACAATGCTTCGAGCTGCTGGCCGCCGCAACGGACGCGCCGTCCTCGCGTCGTTCCGTAATCCAGCAGGCGTCGCGATGCGTCTGCGCAACTTCGGGCGCCATGATCCCAACGCACCTCCCGGAAGGGACGCGGGACTGCGGCCTGGTGGGGCCGCCGATCTTCAAGTCTGGCGCGAGTTCGGTGGCAATCCCATCGCGTTAGCCGAAGAAGTCACCCGAATTCGGCGATCGCTCTCGGCGGACGACTGGATTCCCGACACCTGGAGCTCTCGCGGCCCGGTTCCCACCTTCGGTCTGCGCACCACCACCTTGGCCGACAGCCGAACTGGCGTGTACTTGCTGCTGCTTGACGGTCCGATCGATGTCCTGGCACCGCAAGTTGAGGTTGATGGCCGCGTCCTCGTTAAAATCGGGCGCACGAGCGACTTGGATCGCCGGATGGCCGAGCTCGCTGCCGGCCTCCCGCCAGGCACTTTAATCCGCTACGTTCCGATCAGTCTCCGGGAGTTCGGTTCAAGCTTGAACGCTCATCGCTTCGAGCAGCGTCTGCTCGGTATTTGCGATCGGGAAGGCTGGTCGCTCGGCGGAGAATTCGCCTACGCTCCGCTTGATGCGCTTAAGGCGGAGTTAGCCGGTCCTTGGCCTCGCGATGGTCCAGTGTGCGGTCCATGACCGCGTTCTGATGGTATATTTTGCTAGACGGTTCACAGCCCCGGACTGTCGAGACTGCTTACGCAGGATCTACGACACCGCAACATTCGGTCGAACCTAGTCAGTGTTCACCCGCTCCAACTCAGCCGACTGCATCGATTAGGTTGGCGGCGTCGAAGTTCAAGAGAAATTGCGCGTACGATGAACTGAAGAGATCCGACACATAGTCCGCCAAGTCGACTTCCTCGCCGTCTGAACCATCGCTCCGCTTAAGGTCATACTTGCGCGACTTCGTCGTGGCAAAGAGGAATAGGGTGTGAAAGTAAACCGCGCTGATATAGCGGCGTTCAGCAATTTCTACTGCCTCGGGTGAGCGAGCACCCACGTTGAAGTCCTTTAGAACCTTGCTATCGACATTGACATAAATCCTCGACAGCTTGTCCTCGTCCACGAAAGGATAGACCACGACATCGTGGTTCATTTCGACGCCCGCTTCGTTGATCTCCTCCCATGACTTGAGCCCGTCGGCCCCGCCTTTCGAGCAGAGCACCAGTTCGGGGATGCCCAGCGGCGGCTCAATGTCGGGTTCCTTGCGCGGCGGCTGCCGTTCAGGATCGGTGATCTGCACTAGCACTGTCTCTGTCAGGTCCCCATGAGGGCTGGTGAGAATTGCTACCAGCTCGACAGTATCGCCAACCTTCGTCTGCCCCGTAGCCCTAAGGCCAACTTTAATCGTTCCCTCCAACGGGCTCGTGCGAACGACATCCAGAAGGTCACCCTCTTGACCGGGCTCAGGCACACCACCGCCACCGCCGCCCTTGCTAGACGGCCGCATGATGGAAAGCGACAGATTGCCGGGATCGTCCGTTCGGTCGAAGAAGTCGTTTTCGACATCGGTCGCGAAGGCTATGCTGCGGTTACCGCCCTTCGGTAACCGGTAAAGCTTGAGGCCGCCCTCCTGCGCATCACCTCCCTTGGCTCGGAATGCCGATGGGTAGCGCTGCGGTTGGAACGGTGGCGCATCGCGCGGCTCGCGCTTTGGCCTTTGAGGCTCGTCGCGCTGCTTCTTCGGTGCTGCGCCGGGCCTTTCTTCTGTGAGGTTGAAAGTCTGCCGCAAAACGCGAGTCAGCGCATCGTTCATCGGCATATTGCGTGTGAGGTCGCGGAGCATCTGGCCGGCGTCCCCGCTGTCGATGCCGAGACTCGCCTTTCGGCGGCGGGAAATCTCCTTGAGTTCGCTAGCCAGGAGCATGTCACGGAGATGCTTCCGAACCTCATCCGCTTTATCGCTCGCCTTCAGCCGGTCCCGCGAGGCCATGAACAGCTCGTTGCGAACCTCGAGATGGAGATTCGAGCAATCGACGTGCACCAACAGATAGTCCTTCAGCAGTGGCATTTTTAGCGCCCGTGTCACGAATTCGGATGAGTAGGAACCGTGTACCTGCCCATTCAGCGAGAACAACACTGTCATATTGTTCTTGAAGTACTCGCGTTGGATGTATTGCTTCGTCTCCTTGACCCCTTGGCGGCGAGATCGAGCCTTAAAGACATAGACGGTGACGCCGAGTTCCCCGAACGCAGACGAACGCGACACCTCAGAGAACTTGGTCTCTACTGTCTCCGTGTCTGCCTCTAGCCGGCGCTTGAGGCCATAGACAGGCGTCACGGGCGCGCGGTTGTCTGGATAGCGTTCGTTGTTGTCGACCGTCAGGAATGGAAGCGCGGGCTCGAACAAGAACTCGTTGAGGCTGAGGTTGAGATCGCGTGAGATGATAGAGCGCGAGCCCTCCGGCAGGCGGTAGGAGTAGAGCTTGAGGAGCGACCCGGTCCGGAACATCCGGCCCTCGAGGCCGACGTCCAACTCGTCGACATTAATAGCCGCCACCTTCCCATCGAAGATGAGATACTCATACCAGGTGTTTTTGCGGTTCGCTGCCTCTGCCAAGGCGGGCGGATGGCGACGCAGCAGCGTGAAACCCAGCGGCTGGGACCCGTCGTAGCGTTTACTTGCGACAAGCTGGAACCGAAGATCACCGCAGAATGCGATCGCGCCGGCGCCCCCCATGTTGTACTTCCCCTGCACGAAGTGAACGTCGTTCTTGTTGCCGCGCAAGAGAGACAGGAAGGTTCCGGGGAAGTCGACGGGGGCCTGCCCCACGCCATCGTCGTAGACAAGCAGCGATGTGTCGCGACGCGGTCCACTCGCCACGATCTGAAGCTCTCCGGCTTGCCGACGGCGCGCATCTCCCAGATCCCAGTTGCGATGGTCAGGGAAGTACCGGTCGAGCGCCTCGCTAACGCTCCGCGGCGCTGCCGGCGATCGGATATCTAAACCGTCCTGAAGCACCTTCTTCTCGAGAATGGCGTCAATGCCATTTGTGATCTTCTCAACCAGTGCGGGCACGGGGTGAGCTTGCTGGTTCTCGACCACGCCATAGAACGATTCGTTATTGCCGTAAGGCGTCCACTTCGATGCGTCCGAGCTCAGACCCTCCGCATCTAGGATGGCCTGAACCTCATCTTCGGTGCCTGCGTTCAACATGCGCATGAACAGATTGCGCATCAATTTCCCCCCGATGGCAGACTATCACCCGCCCGCTGAAACTGGTCAACGGTAGTGCCATATTACCATTGCTCAAGACCTGCACAGTCTTACCTTTGTAAGTTGAATTCCACGATTGGGGAGAGATGGTCTTGGCCATCTCTCCCCCGCCAATGCCGCCTGCGCCAGGGCGGGGCCGCCCGCTCGCAAGCCGGCGCACAACCTTCACCTTTCGCCTGATCCGATCCGTCCCGCTCGGCGCGCAGCCCAGCCCTGCTCGCCGGCATTGGCCCCCCTCTCTGCCGCGCGCTCACGCGCCCCCGGGAGGCATGTCGGGGGACATGCCTCCGGCATTCACGAGAGAAAGGATCAGGACAATGGCAAGGACATCGAAGAAGACGAAGACCGCCACCGTGCCGGTGGCGGATCAGGCGGAAACGTCGAGCGCGTCCGCGAACGTGGAAGCGGCGGCGATCCCGGCGAGCGGCACGGAGGTTTTCATCCCGCTCGACAAGTTGAAGAAGTCGCCCCGCAATGCGCGGAAGACCCCGCACACCGAGGCGGAAATCGACGCTTATGCCGCCAGCATCGCCGCCAAGGGCATTCTGCAAAACCTTGTGGTCGAGCCGGAGCTTGACGCGGAAGGCGAGCATACCGGCTCCTACCTCGTCACCATCGGCGAAGGCCGCAGGCTGGCGCAGCTTCTCCGCGCCAAGCGCAAGGAGATCAAGAAGACGGAAGCCATCCGCTGCGTCGTCGACACGGCCAACGACCCGTTCGAGATCAGCCTGGACGAGAACGTCACGCGCACGGCGATGTCGCCTGCCGATCAGTTCGAGGCGTTCCGCGAACTGTCGGTAAATCGCGGATTGGGAGCGGAGGAAATCGGTGCCCGCTTCG
The DNA here is from genome assembly GCA_019635755.1 of Rhizobiaceae bacterium. GTDB lineage: Bacteria > Pseudomonadota > Alphaproteobacteria > Rhizobiales > Rhizobiaceae > OAS926. Next base: position 544,335 of record JAHBYW010000001.1, read on the forward strand.
GTGTCTCGGCGCATGTGGTGAAGCAGCGGCTTCGGCTTGGCGCTGTCAGCCCCAAGCTGATGCAGGTCTATCGCGACGGCGGTTTGACCCTCGACCAGTTGATGGCCTTCGCCATCACCGAGGACCATGTCCGTCAGGAGCAGGCCTATGACGGCCTTGGCTATAACAAGGAGCCATGGATCATCCGTCGCGACCTGACCAAGACCAACGTGGCGGCAACGGACCGGCGCGCAATCTTCATCGGGCCGGAAGCCTACACCGAAGCAGGCGGCACGATCATCCGCGACCTGTTCACGGAAGATCGTGGCGGCTTCTACGAGGACGCCGCGCTACTCGACCGGCTTGTTATCGAAAAGCTCGAAAGCGTTGCCACGCAGGTTCAGGAAATAGAAGGCTGGAAATGGGTGGACGTCCATATCGACTATCCGCACGGCAACGGCATGCGACGTTCCTATCCGCAGCCTGTGGACCTGTCGGAGGAAGACGAAGCCGCATATGCCGCAGCCAAGGACAAATACGACCGCCTGACTGCGGAGTGGGAAGGCACGGACGACGACCTGCCGCCCGATGTGGACGAGCGTTTCGCGGAGCTTGAAGCCGAGATCGAGCGCATCGACGCCAAGCGCCATGCCTACGATCCCGACGACATTGCGCGCGGGGGCGTGTTCGTTTCGGTTTCCCATGACGGGGAAGCCCGCATTGAACGCGGCTTCATCCGCCCCGAGGACGAGGCCCCGGAACCCGACGCGGCGGATAACGGTGAAACCGTCATCGACGGCGTTCGCGTCAACGGCGACGGCGAGGTCATCGAAGACGGCGAATATGATGAGGACGGGAACCATGTTTCCGCGTTCGACGCCGAGGACGAGGAAGCGGAGGAAGTCGGCAAGCCACTGTCGGACCTTCTCATCCGAGACCTGACCGCTCACTGGACGCTTGGCTTGCGCCTCGCGCTTGGCGAGCAGCCGGACATGGCCTTGATCGCCATTACGCACACGCTTACCGCGCAGACCTTCTATCGCGGCGTGGACGCCCATTGCCTCGATATCCGTCCCAACAGCCCGCACCTTGGCGGACATGCGGACGGCATTGCGGACACGGCGGCGGCGAAGGCGTTGGAGGACCGTCATGCCGGATGGGCGGCGGACGTGCCACGCAACGTGGCGGACCTTTGGGGCTTCATCGCCGGTCTGGATCAGGCGAGCATCATGGCGCTGTTCGCGCATTGCGCCTCGCTGACCGTCAATGCGGTGAAGCTGCCTTGGGAGCGCAAGCCGCGCGCTCATGAGGCGGCGGACAGGCTGGCGACGGCGGTTACGCTCGACATGACGGCGCACTGGACGCCTACGGTGCGGACCTATCTCGGTCGCGTCACCAAGGCGCACATCGTTGCCGCCGTGCGGGAGGCGGTTGGCGACGAGGCGGCGGATCGCATCGCCTCCATGAAGAAGCAGCCGATGGCGGAAGCCGCCGAGCAGCTTCTTGCCGGAACCGGCTGGCTTCCGCCGTTGCTGCGCACGGGGAAGCCCGCTTGGCTGAACGCGCCGCAGGCGGAAACGGAGGAATCCGCCGACCCGGAGGTGATGGCCCCCGAGACGCCAGACCCTGACGCCGAAGGTGCCGACCCGGATGCGCTGGAAGCCGACGAGACGGCACCGGACACCCCGGACCCCGACGCCGACGATGGCGGCGAGGACGTGGACGGCGAAGCCTTCCAGCACGCAGCCGAGTGAACCGCCATGGCCGGTGCCGCTTCGGCGGTTCCGGCTAGCCTCTCGACTCCGTCAAGGATTTTCCGGCCGCGCCAAGCGCGGCCGGAGACCTCGACCGCGAGAACAGGAACCAAGACCCATGAGAAGCCATAATGAGCAGCGAGCGAGACTGGCCCGCATGGAGGCGGCGCGGGCCGAGACCGGGCGGCACCTTGCCGTCATCGAGCGGCAAATTGAAACGCACGCCGAGCGCATGACCACCAGCAGACGCGTCAAGGCCCGCCAGTTCGGGCGCGGCACGGCGACCTGGACACGCGCCGACGAGCGCGATTCTCAGGATAACCTCGCGGCGCGTTTCGAGCGGCGCGGCGAGATCGACGCGCTTTCCCGCAAGCTGGCGCGACAGGCCGGAGCCATCGCGGCCTTCCGTGTCCGCCACCGGCTCAACGAGCCGGAACGGGAGGCGGTGTCATGACACGGCTCTTTCCCCGCACCGAACCCCTGATTCCCGACGATCTGCTCGACCGCCTCATTGAAAACGGCCGCACAGCCGAGGTTCAGGACGGCTTCGATCCGTTTCCGGTCGTGAAGCTGTTCACGCCCGATGCGGCGGCCACGTGGTTGGTGACCGAAGCCTATCCCGAAGGCTCCGACATCAGGCTGTTCGGCCTCTGCGACCTTGGCGTTAGCAGCCCGGAGTTGGGCTATCTGATGCTGAGCGAGATAGAGGACGTGAGCGGCAAGCTTGGCCTGCCAGTCGAACGCGACCTCTATTTCGAGGCCGAGCATCGCTTGAGCGTCTACGCCAAGATCGCCCGTCATGCCGGCATGATCGTCACCTGAAACACGATCCGGCGCGTCGTCGGCCCGACGCGCCGGATCGATACCGATGGAGGCCTATGATGATCGCCGTCGTCCTACTGACCGTGCCGCTAGTCATCATGCTGTGCGTCCTCGCCTACCGACTTGCCACTTACGCCATGCCGTTCATGCTGGCACTCGGGGCGGCGCGCTTCGCCTACGCCACCGGAGCGGGATGGATCGGCGCTGGCTTCGTCGGGGCCTTCGCCGGCGTGGCGTCGTTCGGCATTCTTGCGTTCCTGGTCGGCACGCTGCGCGCACCGATCCTGCGCCTTGCTGTCGCCGTCGTCTTCGCCGCTCCCGCCGCCGTCGCGGGCTATGCCCTCGTGCACGGCGTCACGAGCGAGGCCATTCCCTCCGAAACCTGGCGGCAAATCTTCTGCATCGCGGGCGGTATCTTCGTCGGTTGCTCCGCGCTTGCGAGGCTGGCCGATCCATCAATCTTCGATCAGGACCGGTGAACCGTTGTCACCAAGCAATAGCTTTCGAACGCAGTGGTTCGGTGGTGTAGGGTGAACTTGGGCGTTCCCCTTCGGGGCGCGCTCTATTCGCCGCCTTTGGCGACTCACGAAGCCCCTGCGGGTCTTCGCCTTCGGTGACGATCGCTAACGCAATGGATGGCGGCAGCGGACTTTTCGCCCGGAAAAGCCAGCGCTTCCGCGACGCTCGGCCGATAGCCTGTCCTAGTTGACGACGCATCGGCAACGAACAGATCGGCAGAACCACAGCCCCGGCCTCCGCCTCGACTTGGCGCCCATCGAACCGATCGAAGCAGGGAAGCGCGGAACGTCCGGCTTGCCGAACGAGAGAGGCAGGCGTTGCCCTTTGTCATAACGGCCAGCATCGTCCACGCAGCCCCGAACACGGTGGCGCATCAGGGGCAAACATACGCAAGCCGGGGCCGCCGTTCTGGTTGTCGCCTCCTGACGGTCGCGAGGAACTCCGCCGCCTGGGCGTCGATGTTGAGGAACTTGCGCGCGAGGAAGCCAGCGAAGCCGATGTCGGCTCAGGAAGAAGAAAGCGCTGATCGACAGCAGCCATGACATGGTTTCCTTCTTGTCCACTGACCAGACCACGCCCACCGCGATCTCGATTGATCAGGTCTGACCGAAGACCGGCGACGCAAGCGTCGCCTCGCTCTTGAACCCGCAACGTCCGCCGCCAGCTTTTTTCCGCCGCCGGCCGTAGGCCGGCTTTGCAGCGCGAAGCAAAAAAGCCGTCGCGGCCGCCCTCCATTGCATTCCGGCCCCGAAGGGGTGCGGGCCGATCGTCCCCGGTCTGTCGACCATCATCGAGATCGCGATGGGCGCGATCCGATCAGCAGAAGGAAACCACGTCATGGCCACTATCGGCACTTTCTCCCGCACCGACATAGGCTTCGCTGGCTCGGTCAAGACCCTCAGCCTCAACGTCAAGGCGGTGAAGTTCGTCCCGACCGAAGGCGACAACCAGAATGGCGGTCCCGACTTCCGCATCTTCGCCGGCGCTACCGAGTTCGGCGCGGCGTGGAAGAAGCAGTCCGACAAGGGCAACGCCTACCTCTCCGTCAAGCTGGACGATCCGAGCTTCCCTGCTCCGATCTATGCGAGCTTGGTCGAGACGGAGACCGAGGATCTGGCGCTGATCTGGTCGCGCCGCCGCGCCGTCAACTAGGACAGGCCACCGGCCGAGCCCCGCGAAAGCGGGGCTTTGCCATGCTCATGCCCGCCGTCGCCATCAACAATGCGGAGCGCTGCGCGCGCTTTGTCGTGATCGGCTGCGGCTGAAGCCTTGCCGATCCTGGGGGAAGCCAAGGGGCCTTGCCCCTTTCTCCCCACAAATGCCGCCTGCGCACTGGCAGGCCCGCAGCCTCGCAAAGCGGGCAATAGCCCCTGTCCCTTCCACGATTCCCATCCGCCCCGCTCGCCATGCAGGCCGGCCATGCTCGCCGGCATTTGTACCCTCCCATCCCCGCGCGCTCACGCGCCCCCGGGAGGCATGTCGGGGACATGCCTCCGGCATTAACGGAAAAGGATCATGACCATGAACATCATCAGCACCAGCCAGAACAAGCAGCAGGCAGTCAGCAGCGGCTTTCGCGTGGACATCTCGCGCGGCGAGCGGATCGGCCGCGTTTCGTCGGAATGGTTTTCGCGCCCCGACGACGAGCGTTATCTGTCGCTCACCGAGCTTTACGATGGCGTGAAGGGGCGCGCGGATCGTGCAACCGCCCGCACGGTGGAAAGCCGCGCCGTCCGCGTGGAGGCAAGCCGGGAGGATGCGGAGCGGCTTTCGCTTGTCGTGCCCGGGCAGGAGCAGCCCGTCGCCCCGACGCATTGGAGCTTCGGACAGCTTTGCAGCCTTGTCGGCGCACCCGCCAGCTACATGCGGCAGCTTCCCGCGCCGCTGGCAGGCATCAACCTGCAGCACGGCTTGCTTTCGCACCGCGCCGAGCTTGTGAAGACGCTGGAAACCGACGATGGCCGTGTTGAGCTTCGCGCCTTGACCGGGCCGGACTATGGCCGCATCTGGGATCATGAACTTGTCGCCGCCGTCATGAAGATCGCCGGAAACGGCACCGGCGATACCATGTGGAAGGTTCCCGGCGTTCTGGATTGGGCGACCATGACGCACAATCCGTTCGTGGACATCACCAAGGACACGACGACGCTTTACGCCAGCGACCGCGATGTTTTCCTGTTTCTGGTGGACGACACGCACCCCATCGAGGCCGGGCGCCTGCCGAATGGGGAGCCGGATTTGTACTTTCGCGGCTTCTATTGCTGGAACAGCGAGGTAGGCAGCAAGACCCTTGGAATTGCGAGCTTCTACCTGCGCGCCGTATGCATGAACCGCAATTTGTGGGGCACCGAAAATTTCGAGGAAATCACCATCCGGCATTCGAAGTTCGCTGCGCAGCGCTTTGCGCATGAAGCAGCCCCGGCGCTGACCAGCTTCGCCAATTCATCGCCCGCGCCGTTCGTCGCCGGCATCAAGGCAGCGCGGGAGAAGATCGTCGCCCGCACGGATGAGGACCGCGAGAGCTTCCTGCGCAAGCGCGGCTTCGGCAAGGCCGAGACCGGGAAGATCATCGAGACCGTGCTTTCCGAGGAAGGGCATCCGCCCGCCAGCATCTTCGATTTCGTGCAGGGAATCACCGCCCATGCGCGGGACAAGACCAATCAGGACAGCCGGCTTGAGCTTGAAGGCAAGGCCAAGGCCTTGCTTGAGAAGGCGGCATAATCACCGAAGCCGCGCGGCTGGATTTCCCGCTGCGCGGCATTCGGCTCCGGAATCCTGGGATTGTCGCGTGGATGCACGGCACGGCCGCGCTGCCGAGCGGCCGCCGCTCGCCGGGCTTCGCCCGGCTCGCGATGCGAGGACCATCATGATTGCGACCGACACCATTCTGCCACCCATGAAATGATGTCGACGGGCCGAGTGTCAGCCGATCAGGCCTCGACCTTCTTCCGGCGCCGGCTTCGCGGCGACTTTGACGCCGGTACTTTTTTCGTGGTCGCCGCTGTCCGGGGCGTCGACGAACTTTTTGACTTTTCGGCAACGACTGGAGCGGGTGCCTGCGCCGCGCGCTTTCGGCCAAGTCCCATGCTCTTGGCCAGCGAGGACCTCGCCGCCGCATAGGCCGGCGCCACCATCGGATAGTCGCGCGGCAGGCTCCACTTCTGGCGGTATTCGTCGGGGCTGAGATTGTAGTGGGTGGAGAGGTGCCGCTTCAGCGATTTGAACTTCTTCCCGTCCTCCAGGCAGACGATGTACTCGGCCGTCACCGACTTCTTGATCGGCACCGCAGGGGAGCGCGTTTCGTCCGGTACAGGCGTTGCGCCGGTGCGCAGCCGTTGGATCGCCGCGTGAATGTCGGCGATCAGCGCCGGCAGCTCGGCGCGAGGCACCGAATTGTTCGACACGTAGGCCACGACGATGTCGGACGCGAGCGCAACCGCATCGGAGCTGTCGTTGTGCGTGGCTTCATCTGTCATGAGCGTCCCTCCCGGCTAAGGATTTGAAGTCAGCGAAGCTCAATGCCGCAATCGAGCACGGCCTGCAAGAACGGCGGGCCGGCCGATTCCTATCTGACGTTATGGTGCGACCGCCGACATAACGGGATTACGTGATGGACAGCGTCCTTCATTTCTTTCTTTTCTGAGACGGGGCGATAGTGGCGACGTCCCGCAGCACTTCATGTGGGTCGAAGCCGATCGTCTCCGCCAGGTCAAGGAACTCGATGACGTCGATCCGTCTACCGCCAGATTCGATTGCCGCGACGACCGATTGGTATCGGTCGATCGCTTCCGCCAGATCGGCCTGGCTCAAGCCTGCCTCCTTGCGCTTGTCCACGATCAACTGGACGAGACGCACATGCCTCGGTGAACGAAGTGTCTTCTGCATCCCTGCCGGCCCTTGACGAAACCGGCAGTTCAATTAAATGGAATTTCAGATAACCAGAAAATCTGGTTGATTGGCACTACGCCACTGGCCGACTGCCGCCCGAACCGCCAAGGAGAAGTCCGCGGGGTATGAAGGGATCAGAGCTAGCGTTTCCGCTTGTCCGGCGTCGCCGGGCGCTTCAACAGATCCGAAGCATCGACGCCGAGCACCCCTGCAAGCTTGTCCACCACATCGATCGTCGCGGCGTAGACACTTCGCTCCAGCGCGCTGACATAGGTGCGGTCGATATCTGCCCGATGCGCAAGCTCCTCCTGCGACAGACCGGCAACCTGCCGGCGTCGCCGCAGGTTGCGCGCGAAAACCTCTCGAATCTCCATTTCGGGGAGTGCATCGTCTTGTCGAGTATTCAACCACGGAGTATTCTCGACAAATGGCGTATTCCGGCGCGGGATCGAACTGCTCCTTCACGCCCTCTCGGCCGGGAAGGTTTACTTGAACGGGGCAATACAGTCGCTAACGTCGCATGAAGTGTAATGAATACATCTATTCTGAAAGTCCGCTGCCGATCTGACACCGCGCCCCGATGTCAATCGAACGCCTCATTTGTGCCCGCTGCCCCGGGAGGCCGCCTTGCTGCGCGTGCCGCTGCTCGACCCTGATGTTGCCGATGAGGCGCCGACATCGCCGATATTGACTGGATACGACGAGGAGCGGCTGCTGACCTATCTGCGTCTGCTCCAGGCCGAGATCGACAACGCCGACTGGCGAGAGGTCGCCAAGATCGTTCTGCATATCGATCCGGAGAAGGAGCCCGAGCGCGCATACCGAGCGTGGGAAACCCATCTCGCGCGAGCGCACTGGATGACCAAGAAGGGCTACAGCTACATCGTCTCCGGCGGCGCGCCACACTGATCGTTCCAATTGTCCGACTGCCTGCCTTCTTTGCACATCGGGTTGCTGACCCACCGACTCCACTTTTCGACGCCCCGACGGAAAACTTCTTCGCAGGGCGGGCGGCGGTCGTGGAAAGGACGATTGCCATGTCGCAGCGGCGCGACTGGAGCGATCCCGAAGCCTGGGCGGACATGCTGAGCTATGAACCGGCCGACTTCGCCGTGGAATACTTGGTGCGCAACGAGGAGTTTGTTGCCGAATGCCGTGCGTTGCTTGAACGCGTCAAAGCACGTCACGGCGAACTGATCGGCACGACCAAGTTCGTTGCTCGGTGGGGGGCGCGATTTCATCACCGGAGGTGAGGGTTCGCTTGGCCCCGAGCAGATCGTCTGGTCGGAGCAGGCTTTTCCGCGCGTCCTGCGCACGACGAGCCTGACCGATGCCGACGCACCGACATCGTCGGCAATCGACATCGCGGACCACGGCGACATCTTTCGAGCGGCCGATAGCGGCCGAGAGCATGTTCGCTGGCCATCGCATGGAGTGCATGACCTTGTCGTAGACCGCTCTTCAGAAGCCCGAATAAATGCGATTTCCCTCCCTCTCGATGATGCGTTTGAACTCCGCCTCGACGCCGCGCGCCGCTTCTGGCGAGAACTGAAGGGTAAGCGCCCTGCGCCAGCCTACGGCGCGCTGCCGCAGCAGGCAAAGGGGCGGCAGATTCTTAATCTGCGCGCCTTCGACGGGCGACAGTCCGGCGCACCACAGCGGCAGATCGCCGAGACGCTGTTCACTCACACGACGGTATCGTCGCGCGACTGGCGCGATCATCCGCTACGGCATCGGGTTCGCGCGATCCTTCGCCGAGCCGACCGGCTGGTCGTCGGCGGCTATCGCGACCTGCTATTCTATCCCGGAACGGCTCCCCTGTGACCGCTTCAAGGCGGTGCGCAAAAACGCACCTCCCTGTCTTTTCCCTCCCTCGGCCCTGTCGAACTTCGCCATCGTCCTCTCCACGCGCCCGGCAGGCCCGGGACGACACCGCCACCGCAAGGAGCTGGACGAATGTCGAAATCTGCCGACGAGCTTCCCCGCCGCTTCGTGCGCACCAAGGAAGCCGCCCACTTCGTCGGGCTGTGCGCGCGCACGATGGAAAAGCATCGGACCTACGGCACCGGGCCGCGCTACTGCAAGGTCGGCGGCCGCATCCTCTACGATGTCGAAGACCTGCGCGAATGGATCGCGGCCAGCCGGCGTTCCTCGACCAGCGACACCGACACCACCGACATTCCGCCCGCCAAGCCGCACGCTGCGCGCGCGCCGGCCTATATCGGCCGGCCGCGCGAGCGCTGATCGGAGGCGATCATGCGACGCCGACTGGTCGAGGATGAGCAGCTTCTACGGTTCCGGGCGCGCGGCGGCGACATGGCGGCACGCGACTCGCAGGACCTGATGGCCTGGCCGTTCTTCTCGTTGGCCAAGACCCGCCGCATCACGCCGATCGACTTCCGCATGGGCAACATCTCCATCCGCGTCGAGGCCACGCTCGAGCACGGCATGGCGACCATCTGGGATGCCGACATCCTTATCTGGGCAGCCAGCCAGATCGTCGACGCCCGTGACAAGGGCTTGCTCACCTCACGGCTGATGGCCGCGACGCCGTATGAGATCCTGACCTTCATCGGCCGCGGCGATGCCGGACCGAACTACGATCGGCTGAAGGCGGCGCTCGACCGGCTGCAATCGACCACGGTCGCGACCTCGATCCGTCAGCCGTCCGAGCGTCGCCGGCATCGGTTCTCCTGGATCAACGAATGGAAGGAACGCCTGGACGGCGACGGGCGGCCGCTCGGCATCGAGCTGATCCTGCCGGACTGGTTCTATTCCGGCGTTCTCGACGACGCGCTGATCCTCACCATCAACCGCGAGTATTTCGAACTCACGGGCGGTCTCGAACGCTGGCTCTATCGGCTCGTGCGCAAGCATGGCGGTCGGCAGTCCTGGGGCTGGAGCTTCGATCTCCGGCACCTTCATCTGAAGTCGGGCAGCCTCTCGCCGCTCAAGCGCTTCGCCTTCGAGTTGCGCGAGATCGTCCGTCGCCAGCCGCTGCCCGGCTACCGGCTCGCGCTGACCGCCGACCCGGACGGCCGCCAGCGCCTCACCTTCCGCCCTGATCCGAACCATCCGACCGGCGACAAGACGGGCGCGCGAGCGACACGCCGTCGTTCGAGCCGACTGTGAGGTTCCTGTGGACATGCCCGTACTATCAGGAACCGCGACTCCCGTACTATCGGGAACCGGATTCCCGTACTATCGGGAACCCATACCGGCCGCGAAGCCAGGTGCTGCCTGCCGTTGCGAGCGTCCTAACTTTACTAACCGGGAATCCTTCGGATTCTCTCTAACGCGTCAGGCGGTTTCCACCGCCTGTGGATGCACTTTGTTTCCGCGAGACCGGAAACAGGTTGCACCTTTGCGGAAACCTGTTTCCGGCGGTCAGCGACCGCGGCACATGCGCGCCCGCGATCGGCGAGCCGCCATCATTCCCATCACCAATGGAGCAGTGCCATGACAAGGCGCCATCGCGTGCATCCTGGCAGCGGACAGGGATGGCATGACGACGACCTCACCGAGGTCGAGCTGGTGTGGGTCAGGAAGCGGATCGAGAACTACATACGCTTCGGTCATGTAGCAGCGAAACGGACGCTCGATCGCAGCCGCCGCGTCGTCTCCTTCGCGCCGCGCAGCGTCTTTGCCTTCGTGCGCTGGACAGCGAACGACTTCGGCACCACCGCATCGCGCATCGACATATTGCGCGCCGTCGAGCCGGGCGAGCGCTGCTCGACCGTCGCCTATGTGCGACCCGGCGCCGACATCCTGCTCACCGCCACCGGCTGGCCGAATGTCGAGAAGGTGCTTCAGGCCATCGACCAGATCGAGGCGCTGGGCATCGATGCGGCCGATGCCTCGCCCGACTACTGGCGGCATGTTCACAGCCGCTTTGCCGTTCGCGAGACGCCGCGGCCATATAGCCGCCAGCGTCACGAAGCCTGGCTCCTGCGCCGGCGGATCGAGCCATGAGCGCGCGCCGGGCGATCGTCCTCACCATGCTCGCCGGCACGGCGATGGTTGCCGCTCCGGCGTGGGGCCGGTTCCCGCCGCGCCTCATCTGGAACGCTTCGGCCAGCGCGCCGATCGGCCTCTACCGCGTCGAGCAGATCGCCCGTCTCGATGTCGCCGACCTGGTCGTGGTCATGCCGCCCGAGCCGATGGCGGCTTTCCTGTCGGAGCGCGGCTACCTGCCGCGCGGCGTGCCGCTGATCAAGCGCGTGCTGGCGCTCGCGGGTGCGGAAGTCTGCCGCTGCGGCGCGGAGATCGTCGCCTACGACGTGACCTACGGCCACGCGCGGGAGCGCGACAGTCGCGGCCGCAAGCTGCCGGACTGGCAGGGCTGCGGCGTGGTTTCGGAAGGCGAGGCCTTCCTCATGAACTGGGACGCCGCCGACAGCTTCGACAGCCGCTATGTCGGCCCGCTGCCGATCGCCTCGATCGTCGGCCGGGCGGTCCCCGTCTGGGTCGCTGTCAACGCCGATTCCGTCACAGCTACGCCGACGACGCCGCACAGCACGTCACCCAAATCGCACGTCCACGCCAACGAAAGGAACGCGCCATGAGCAGGATAGGCACATTCACTCGCAACGATGACGGCTTCTTCGGCAACATCCGAACGCTCACCCTCGACGTGAAACTCTCCATTCTGCCGGCCGAGAAATCGGACGCGGAGAACGCGCCAGATCATCGCATCTTTTGCGAAGGCCTCGAAGTCGGCGCGGCCTGGAACCGCACCGGCGAAAAGGCCGGCCTATGGCTGTCGGTCGCCGTCGACGATCCGTCCTTCGTGCAGCCGCTGCGGGCGCGGCTGTTCGAGGCCGATGCAGAGAAAGGCATCTGGACCCTGCATTGGGACCGGCTGTCGAAGCGTGACGAACGGACATGAGGCCATGCGCTCGCCGCGATCCTGCCGGCCCGATCCCTCAATCGCCTTGATCGATCGAGCGCCGGTCAATCCCCTCGACCCGATCGCCCGTCGGGCGGCCGACGCGCGCAGCGAAGCTCAAGGGCGGCGGCCTGTTTTCCGGGTGACGGTCATGTCTGCCGACGATGCCCGTCCGGAAAACTCCGGCCGCCGGCAAAGCCTTGCCCTTGAGCGGAGCGAGCACGGTGGCAGGCTGACGGCGCATCGGATCGGAGAATCGCACGCGGTTCTGCTGGTCGTCATCGTGCTGTCGGCGTCCATCGCGACCACCATCGCCACGTGCTCGGCATACGCCGAGCCTGCGCTTCGGTCTCCTAGCGACCGCGTCACCAATGCCACGTCACCGGCTTATCCATGGTCAGCGCATGTAGCAGAGGCCGCAAAGCGCTTCGCTATTCCGGAGCGCTGGATACGTGCTGTGATGTGGGCCGAGAGCACCAACGACATGCGCGCCGTTTCGCCCAAGGGCGCGATCGGCCTGATGCAGGTCATGCCGGCGACCTGGCAAGAGCTGCGCGCCGACCACGGTCTCGGCGACGATCCGTTCGAGCCTCGCGACAACATCCTGGCCGGCACGGCCTACCTGCGCGAGATGCTCGACCGCTTCGGTAGGAAGGGTTTCCTCGCCGCCTACAATGCCGGCCCGAGACGTTACGAGCAGCATCTCGCAACTGGCCGGCCGCTGCCGCGCGAGACGGTCGAATACGTCGCGAAGCTCATGCCGATGATCGACGGGACGGCGACCGTGCCGTCAGGGACGCGCCGGTCAGCCGTCCATCACGATGCGCGTCGCTCGCCGATCTTCGCACACCCCGGCGGCAGCGGTGACGCCGATCGGGCGCGTGCGAAGCACGGCTCGACTGAACATTCGGACAGCGTCTTCATGCTGGTCGGTGAGCCGGACGATCGGCCAACGGACAGCAATCCGATCTCCGATCTGACAGCGATCGCGCCGCCGGCTGCTCGCGCCTCCAACGATTCGGGCGTGGCTGCCCGGAGCAACAACGGCAGCCTGTTCTTCCGCCGCTCCGCGGATTCGACGCCATGACAGGCGCTTTGGGCGTCAATCGCGCTTCGGCCTGTGCCGGCGCGCTGTGTTCGGCGGGTGGGAGGACCGCCGAGGGAACCGAGGAGGAGAGGCAGGATAAAGGGCCGCGATGTGCGGCTCGGTCGGTTGGCGGTTTTGCACGGGTTTGCGAGTCCGTTTCGCGATGTGCGGGACAGCGCGTGCGAGGTGCGACATGGCGATTTTCGTAATCTTTTCAACGAGACATGCACATCGCGGAGAACGGTGATGCCGAAGGACGACGATTTCCGTGTCAGGCCTGGCCGCATTCGCTCGCGCAGCGCAGAGCGAGGGCGGCCGTTCGTCCTGCAGGCGCTCGCTTCCGCGCAACGGGCCGGTGGCCGGATCACACGCCAGGGGCGGATCGTCTCGCCGCGCGCCTCGACCTTCGGCCGGGGCCGTTCCGCGAGCATTCGCGCCAATCGCCTGATTACCAGCCGCTCGCGCGGCGCGACGGTCAAGGCGCGCGTCGTGCGGCAGCAGAAATGGGCTACGCCGCTATCGGCGCATCTGCGATACCTCCGCCGCGACGGCGTGACGAAGGACGGTGCAAAGGCGCGCATGTTCGGTGCGGAGACCGACGAGGCCGATCACGATGCCTTCGCGGATCGCTGCAAGGACGACCGCCATCATTTCCGCTTCATCGTCTCACCCGACGATGCCGTCGAGCTTGGCGACCTCAGAAGCTTCGCCCGCGAGCTGATGAGCGACATGGAACGCGATCTCGGCACGAAGCTCGATTGGATCGGCATTGACCATTGGAACACCGAGCACCCGCATGTCCACATCATCGTGCGCGGCGTGGCGGAGGACGGCGAGAACCTGGTCATCTCCCGCGACTACATCCGACAAGGCATGCGTGACAGGGCGAGCGACATCCTCACCCAGACGCTCGGCCCGCGAACCGATCTCGATATCCGCCGTTCCATTGCGAGACAGGTCGAGAACGAGCGCTGGACGCAGCTCGATCGGCAACTTCAGAAGGACGCCGACCATCATGGGATCATCGACGTCGCGCCCGCTTCGGACAAGCAGCCCGACGAGTACCTGACGCTCAAGGTCGGCCGGCTTCGAAAGCTGGAAAGCCTTGGCCTCGCCACCGCGATCGGTCCCGGTCAGTGGACGATGGCGGAGGAGGCCGAGCCGACCTTGCGCGCGTTGGGCGAGCGCGGCGACATCATCAAGCGGCTTCATCGCAGCCTGACGGAACATGGTCTCGACCGGGAGGCGGCAAGCTATGTTCTCGCGGCGGAAGAAGTCCACACGCCTATCATTGGCCGCCTGCTGGAGCGAGGCCTGCACGACGAGCTTTACGGGTCGGCCTATGCGATCGTCGACGGTATCGACGGCCGCACCCATCACGTTCGTTTCCATGATCTTGAAGGCACTGGCGATTCTCCGGCCGGCTCGATCGTCGAGCTGCGTCGCTATCAAGACAGGAACGGACGGGAGCGTGTCGCGCTCGCCGTCCGTTCCGACTTCTCGATCACGGAGCAGATACATGCCGATGGCGCGACCTGGCTCGACAGGCAGCTCATCGCCCGCCAACCGGCCGATCTCGGCGAAGGCGGGTTTGGCCGGGCGGTGAAGGAGGCGCTCGACGCGCGCACCGAGCATCTGATCGAGGAGGGCCATGCCCATCGCGCCGGCCAGCGCATCATCTTCGCACGCAACCTGCTCGCCACGATGCGCGAGCGTGAAGTCGACGCGCTGGGACAACGGCTGGCGACGGAGACCGGTCTGCCGTTCGTGAAGGCGACGGAAGGCGACTCGGTTTCCGGCATCTACAGCCGGCGCTTCTCGCTCGCGTCAGGCCGTTTCGCCATGATCGACGACGGACTTGGCTTCCAACTCGTGCCCTGGTCGCCGTCGATCGAGAAGCATCTCGACCGGCACGTCTCCGGCTTCGCGCGTGCCGACGGTGGTGTCGAATGGGCGCTGGGGCGGAAGCGAGGACTCGGGTTGTAGGGGGCCGCCACCCTCAACGATCGAGAGACGTCCGAAGGCCCAAAGCGAAAGGGGCTAGTCTTTTCAGGTCGCAGCGCGATCGACCTGATTTCGTTCTTGCGAGCCTCCGAAAGGGGCACCCTTTTCCCTGATGCGATTGTTCCGTTTCGCGAGAGGCGTATGTCCGCGACGCGCATCCTTTGGGGACAGATCCTTGTCGTCCTGACGATCGTGCTCCTGACCACATGGGGCGCGACGCAGTGGACGGCATGGCGTCTTGGGTTTCAGACGCAGCTTGGCTCGCCCTGGTTCGAATTCGGCGGCTGGCCGGTCTATCCGCCACCAGCCTTCTTCTGGTGGTGGTATTTCTATGACGCCTATGCGCCGTGGGTGTTCTACGAGGGCGCCGCCATAGCTGCGTCCGGCGGCATCATCGCAATTGTCATCGCCATCATGATGTCGGTGTGGCGGGCGCGCGAGGGCAGGAACGCCGAGACATTCGGCTCGGCCCGCTGGGCCACGAGGCAGGAAATCTCCTCTGCTGGGTTGCTTGGTCCGGACGGCGTGGTGCTCGGCCGCTTCGAGCAGGATTATCTCCGCCACGACGGGCCGGAGCATGTGCTGTGCTTCGCGCCGACCAGAAGCGGCAAGGGCGTCGGGCTGGTGGTGCCGTCGCTGCTGACCTGGCCGGGAAGCACGATCGTGCACGACATAAAAGGGGAAAATTGGGAACTGACCTCCGGCTGGCGCTCCCGCTTCGGCCGCGTGCTTCTGTTCGATCCGACCAATGCGGAGTCGGCCGCCTACAACCCACTGCTGGAAGTGCGACGTGGCGAGTGGGAAGTCCGAGACGTGCAGAATGTGGCGGACGTTTTGGTCGACCCGGAGGGATCGCTCGAGAGGAGGAACCATTGGGAAAAGACCAGCCATGCGCTGCTGGTCGGCGCGATCCTGCACGTGCTCTACGCGGAGCGTGACAAGACGCTCGCGGGCGTGGCCAACTTCCTGTCCGATCCACGGCGACCGATCGAGAAGACCCTGCGCGCCATGATGCTGACGAAGCACCTGGGCGACGCCGGGCCGCACCCCGTCGTGGCATCCGCCGCGCGCGAGCTGCTCAACAAGAGCGAGAACGAGAGGAGCGGCGTCCTCTCCACCGCCATGTCCTTCCTCGGCCTCTATCGCGATCCGGTCGTGGCCAAGGTGACGTCGCGCTGCGCCTGGCGCATCGCCGACATCGTGGAGGGCAAGCGACCGACGACGCTCTACCTTGTGGTGCCGCCGTCCGACATCTCCCGCACCAAGCCGCTGATCCGGCTCGTGCTGAACCAGATCGGCCGCAGGTTGACGGAAGACCTGCATGCGAAGGAGAGGCGGCAGCAGCTCCTTCTGATGCTCGACGAGTTTCCGGCACTGGGGAGGTTAGACTTCTTCGAGTCCGCGCTGGCGTTCATGGCGGGCTACGGCATCCGCAGCTTCCTCATCGCGCAGAGCCTCAACCAAATCGAACGCGCCTATGGACCGAATAACAGCATCCTGGATAACTGCCACGTCAGGGTGAGCTTCGCCACCAACGACGAGCGCACGGCCAAACGCGTGTCGGATTCGCTCGGCACCGCGACCGAGCTGCGCGCAATGCAGAACTATGCAGGACATAGATTGGCTCCGTGGCTCGGCCACATCATGGTGTCTCGGCAGGAGACAGCGCGCGCGCTGTTGACCCCTGGCGAGATCATGCAGCTTCCGCCGTCCGATGCGATCGTCATGGTCTCGGGCATGTTCCCGATCAAGGCAAAGAAGGCCCGCTACTTCGCGGATCCCCGACTTGCCGAACGCGTGTTGTCCCCGCCGAAATCGAACGAGACGGCAAGGACATCTTCGCGACCAGACGATTGGAGCGGGCTGCCGGTGCTTACGGCCCCCGATCCGTCGCCGGCGCGAACCGAGGGACGACGCATTGCTGAAGAGGGCGACCCGGCCAATGCCGGCATCCGCCGCGAGCCGGAGCTGCCGGAGCATGAGGACATCGAGCCGAAGAAAGCCGCCCAGTTCGAGTTCGATCTCGACGCCGACGAGCCTGACGACGACGCAGCAACGCGACGGCGAGCGCTCGATCGCACCATGCGGCAGGTGGCGCGGCAGGCGTCGATGGACCGCAACGACGGCATCGAGCTTTGACCGGCGATGAAGAAGAAACGGCTCTCGGCCTATCTGGATTCCGACGTGATGAACGCGCTTGCCGACTACGCGGCCAAGCGCGATGTGTCGCTGTCGCTGATCGCGGAAGCAGCCATCGCCTCCTTCCTGTCGCCCGATGCGACCGAACGGAAGGAGGCCGCGATCACGCGCCGTCTGGATCAGCTCGACCGGCGCGTCCAGCGTGTCGAGCGCGACATCACCATTGCCACCGAGACGATGGCGCTGTTCGTGCGCTTCTGGCTCACCTCGACGCCGGCACTGCCTGAGTCCGTCCAGGCCGAGGCGCGCGCCAAGGCTCAGCAGCGCTATGACGGCTTCGTCGCCGTGCTCGGCCGGCGATTGGCGAAGGGACCGAAGCTCAGGCAGGAGATCGCCGAAGACGTGCCGGCGGACGAGGATGATTCGGTTTCGGGTCCGTCGTCCATAGGCTGAGCGGGAAACGCCAAGACCGAATCCCGCAGGTCAATTCACGCCGGAGCAGGATGGCCTCGACAAGCTTGTTGCCAGAGGCGGAATCCTGCCTCTTCTAATCGTCCCCGTTCGCGGCGCGAAGCCGCGCGTCATCACAGGACGGGGACTATCGTGGCACCTCACCACCTCCACCACGGAAAGGAAGCGGTCTCGCGCGGAGCGCGCATGCTGCGCACCGCGCTCGGTCCCGCCATCGCGTCTTATCTCGAAGACCCTGCGATCGTCGAGGTGATGCTGAACCCGGACGGGCGGCTATGGGTCGACCGGCTGCACGAGGGGCTCGTCGCCACCGACGATATGCTGATCGCGGCCGACGGCGAACGCATCGTGCGGCTCGTCGCTCACCATGTCGGCGCCGAGGTCCATCCAGGCTCGCCACGAGTCTCGGCCGAGCTGCCTGAGACGGGCGAGCGGTTCGAGGGCCTGCTTCCCCCAGTCGTCACCGCGCCGACCTTTGCGATCCGCAAGCCGGCGGTCGCCGTGTTCACGCTGGCCGACTATGTGGCGGCCGGCATCATCGTTCAGGCCCAGGCCGACGTTTTGCGGCTCGCGGTCGAGAGGCGAAAGAACATCCTGGTCGCCGGCGGTACGTCGACCGGCAAGACGACGCTCACCAACGCGCTGCTGGCTGAAGTCGCGAAGACCTCGGACCGTGTGGTGCTGATCGAGGACACCCGTGAACTGCAATGCGCAGCACCGAACCTGGTCGCGCTCAGGACCAAGGATGGCGTCGCCTCGCTATCCGATCTCGTGAAGTCGTCGCTGCGCCTGCGCCCCGATCGCATCCCGATCGGCGAGGTTCGCGGCTCTGAAGCGCTCGAACTTCTCAAAGCCTGGGGCACCGGTCATCCCGGCGGCATCGGCACGATCCACGCCAACACGGCGATCGGCGCGCTTCGGCGACTGGAGCAGCTCGTGCAGGAGGCCGTCGTCACCGTGCCGCGCGCTCTGATTGCCGAGACGATCGACCTGATCGCCATTCTGGCCGGCCGCGGCGCTGATCGCCGCCTTGTCGAGATCGCCCTTGTCGATGGGCTCGATCCGGCGACCGGCGACTACCGCACCCTCAACGCCCAGCTCGAACCCGATCCAAAGCCCCATCCGACAGGAGAAGAAGAATGACGCCGTCCATCCTTGGCCGCATCCGTGACCGTTGCACGCGCACCGCCGCGTTGGCTTCGGTCCTTTTGCTGACCGCAATACCAGCGCGAGCCGCCGGCTCCTCCATGCCGTGGGAGGAGCCGCTTCAGCAGATTCTCGAATCCATCGAAGGCCCGGTCGCCAAAATAGTCGCGGTCATCATCATCATCGTGACCGGCCTGACGCTTGCCTTTGGCGACACGGCCGGCGGTTTCAGGCGGCTGATTCAGATCGTGTTCGGCCTGTCGATCGCCTTCGCGGCCAGTTCCTTCTTCCTGTCCTTCTTCTCCTTCGGCGGCGGGGCGCTGGTCTGATGCTCGACGACGAGGTCCGCGGCTTCTTCGCGCCGGTGCATCGCGCGCTTACCGAGCCGATTCTGCTCGGCGGAGCTCCCCGCGCGGTCGCCATCGCCAACGGCACGCTGGCCGGCGCGGTCGGACTCGGCCTCCGGCTGTGGCTCGCCGGCCTGGTCATATGGGCGATCGGACACTTCGCCGCCGTGTGGGCCGCGAAGCGCGACGCGCAGTTCGTCGACGTGGTGCGCCGGCACGTCCGCTACCCCACCCATCTCGGCGTGTGAGGCGATCTCATGATGCATCTCGCCGGATACAGGAAGAAGAGCACGTTGCTCACCGACTACCTGCCGTGGGCGGCATTGGTGGCGCCCGGCGTCGTCCTCAACAAAGACAGCTCATTCCAGCGCACCGCGCGCTTCCGCGGGCCCGACCTCGATAGCGCCACGCCGGCCGAGCTGGTCGGCACGACCGCGCGGCTGAACAACGCGCTGCGCCGGCTCGGTTCCGGCTGGGCGATCTTCGTCGAAGCGCAGCGCAACCCCGCGACCGATTATCCCGACAGCCGCTTTCCCGACAGCGCGTCGGCGCTGCTCGACATCGAACGCCGCGAGCAGTTCGAGGACAGCGGCGTGCTGTTCGAGTCGAGCTACTTTCTCACCTTCGTCTGGTTGCCGCCGGCCGAGGAAGCCTCGCGAATGGAAAGCTGGCTCTACGAGGGCCGCGAGAAAGCCGGTGTCGATCCGTGGGAGCTGCTGAAGGGTTTTGTCGATCGCACCGACCGCGTGCTCTCCCTGGTCGAGGGTTTTGTTCCGGAGGCCGAGTGGCTCGATGATGCGGACACGCTGACCTATCTGCACTCCACCATCTCGACGAAGCGCCATCGCGTCCGCGTGCCCGAGACTCCGATGCACCTCGACGCGCTGCTGGCTGATCAGCCGCTTGCTGGTGGGCTTGAGCCGAGGTTGGGCGATTTCCACCTGCGCACGCTCACCATCATCGGATTCCCGACCATGACGTTCCCGGGAATCCTCGACGACCTCAATCGGCTCGCCTTTCTCTACCGCTGGTCGACGCGGGCGATCATGCTCGACAAGACGGATGCGACGCGGCTGGTGACGAAGATCAGGCGGCAGTGGTTCGCCAAGCGCAAGTCCGTCGCGGCCATCATCAAGGAGGTGATGACCAACGAGGCCTCGGTGCTGTTGGATACCGACGCCGCCAACAAGGCGGCCGATGCCGATGCCGCGCTGGAGGACCTCGGCTCCGACCAGATCGGCGAGGCCTACGTCACCGCGACGGTGACGGTCTGGGATGCCGATGCGAGCATAGCCGACGAGAAGCTGCGGCTGGTTGAGAAGGTCATCCAGTCACGCGACTTCACGGCGATCGCCGAGGGCGTCAACGCGATCGAGGCCTGGCTCGGCAGCATTCCCGGCCACGTCTACGCCAATGTCCGCCAGCCGCCGATCTCGACACTGAACCTCGCCCACATGATCCCGCTCTCCGCGGTTTGGGCGGGCCCGGCGAGCGACGAGCATTTTGGCGCGTCGCCGCTGTTTTATGCCAAGACCGAAGGCGCGACACCGTTCCGCTTTTCGCTGCATGTCGGAGACGTCGGCCACACGCTTGTCGTCGGCCCGACCGGCGCTGGCAAGTCGGTGCTGCTCGCGCTGATGGCGCTCCAGTTCCGTCGGTACGAGAACAACCAGATCTTCGCCTTCGACTTCGGCGGCTCGATCCGCGCCGCCACGCTGGCAATGGGCGGCGATTGGGAGGATCTCGGTGGCAATGCCGTCCGGCACCGGGAAGACGACGATCCGCTGATGCGGCTCGCCGAGCTTGGCAACGGCGCTAGCAGCGTCGCCCTCCAGCCGCTCGCCGGCATCCATCATACTCCGGAACGGGCATGGGCCGCAGACTGGCTTGTCGACATCCTCGCGCGGGAAGGCGTGACCGCTACCCCGGAGGTGAAGGAGCATATCTGGTCGGCGCTGACGTCTCTCGCCTCGGCGCCGGTCGCCGAGCGCACGATCACCGGTCTGTCTGTTCTCTTGCAGTCGTTGGCGCTGAAGCAGGCGCTGCGGCCATACTGTCTCGGCGGCGCCTACGGCCGGCTGCTTGACGCCGAGGAGGAGCACCTTGGCAGCGCCTCCGTCCAGGCCTTCGAGACCGAGGGTCTGATCGGCACCGGCGCGGCGTCCGCCGTGCTCGCCTATGCCTTCCATCGCATCGAGCAGCGCATGGACGGCCGCCCCACGCTGCTCATCATCGACGAGGGTTGGCTCGCTCTGGACGATGGCGGCTTCGCCGACCAGCTCCGCGAATGGCTGAAGACGCTCAGGAAGAAGAACGCTTCCGTCGTCTTCGCCACGCAGTCCCTATCGGACATCGATGGCAGCAGGATCGCGCCGGCGATTGTCGAGAGCTGCCCGACACGGCTCTTCCTGCCGAACGAGCGCGCCATCGAGCCGCAGATCACGTCGATCTACCGCCGCTTCGGCTTGAATGACCGTCAGATCGAGATCGTGGCTCGGGCCACGCCCAAGCGCGACTACTACTGCCAGTCGCGCCGCGGCAATCGGCTGTTTGAGCTGGGCCTCGGGCCGATCGCGCTGGCGCTCTGCGCCGCATCGGCGAAGACCGACCAGGCGGCCATCCATCGCATCCTGGCCGAGGCCGGTGCGCAATACTTCCTCGAGGCCTGGCTGACCCATCGCGGACTCGTCTGGGCGGCCGACCTCATCCCCGACCTTGCCAACGTCATCGACCAGTCGGGCGCGACGTCCGACGAGCCGACGCCTGTCGCAATGCCAACCGAAGAGGAGTCACCGTCATGAAGCATACCGTTCGCATCCGCGTGCTCGCCAGCGCCGCGGTCATCCTGCTGCCCGTCGCCTTGCCGCTGGCCGTGCTGACGCCCGCTCCGGCCTTGGCATGGAAGATCGTCTATGACCCGACGAACTACAGCCAGAACCTACTTTCGGCCGCCCGCGCGCTGGAGCAGATCAAGAATCAGGTGACGTCGCTTCAGAACGAAGCACAGATGCTGATCAACGATGCGATGAACCTCGCCTCGCTGCCGACATCGGTGCTCGACCAGATCGAAGGCAACTTCGCCGAGATGAAGGGTCTGCTTGGCGAGGCGGAACGGCTCGCCTACAGCGTCGACGAGATCGAGGCGCAGTTCTCGTCAACCTTCGAGAACTTCACGGCAGACAAGACTGGCGCTCAGCTCGTTGAGGGTGCGCGCGATCGCTGGAAGGAATCCGTCTCGGCGTTCGAGCATTCGCTGAAGGCCGGCGCGGTTGCCGTCGACAACATCGACGGGATCGAGCGGCAGACGAGCAGCCTGGTCGGCGCCAGCAAGTCGGCAGTGGGTATCCTTCAGGCGACCCAGGCCGGCAATGAGCTTCTCGCCGTCCAGGCGCAGCAGCTCACGGACCTGACCGCGATGCTGGCCGCCCAGGGCCGAGCCGACGCGTTGGAGCAAGCCCGTCATGCGGCTGCGCAGGAGCAGGCTCGCGAGCAGTTCAGCCGCTTCATGACCGGCCGAAGCTACAGCGCGTCCAGCGTGCACATGTTCCACGACTGAGGAGCGTGCCTGCGATGGACACGAAGATCGCCGCCCGGATGATTGCCGTTCTCGCCCTTGGCGCTGCCATGACAGCCGCGGTCATGGCCTTGCGCGGCGACGGCACGGAGGATGCCGCCCCCCACAGCCTCCGACGTCCGGGCGGCGAGCCCGCCAACGGCGAGTTGGTCCGCTGCCGCGATCTCGGCATGGCCGCCGCCGACGATCCGGTGTGCCGAAAGGCATGGGCGGAAAACCGCCGCCGCTTTCTTCAAACCCGCGAGCCGGAGCGTGCCGTCACGCCGAAGCCGGAACGCCCGGCGACGCCAAAGCCCGAGCGGTTTGGTCACGGTGAGAATGCAGAGCCGGAAGTAGTTGTTCCACCCATCAGCCTGCCGGTGTCGCCGTGAACGACGTCGGCGTCATCGACAGGTTCCTTGAGACCTTCACCTCCTACATCGATTCCGGCTTCGGATTGCTGGGTGGGGAAGTCGCGTTCCTGACCACAACGCTGATCGTCATCGACATTACGCTCGCCGGCCTGTTCTGGGCTTGGGGCGCCGACGAGGACGTGCTCCAGCGTTTGATCAGGAAGACCCTCTACATCGGCTTCTTCGCCTTCATCATCGGCAACTTCAATTCCCTGGCCAACATCGTCTTCGAGAGCTTTTCCGGGCTCGGCCTTCAGGCCGGCGGCGGCTCGCTCTCCGGTTCCGAGCTTCTTCAACCCGGTCGCGTCGCGCAGATCGGCATAGACGCCGGCAATCCTATCCTCGAGGCTGCCGGCGAGCTGATGGGCTACATCTCCTTCTTCGAGAACTTCGTGCAGATCATGGTGCTCATGATCGCCTGGGCGATCGTGCTGATCGCCTTCTTCATTCTCGCCGTCCAGATCTTCGTCACGCTCATCGAGTTCAAGCTGACCACGCTCGCCGGCTTCGTGCTCATCCCGTTCGCGCTGTTCAACAAGACCGCGTTCCTGGCGGAAAAGGTCCTCGGCAACATCGTCGCCTCCGGGGTCAAGATCCTGGTCCTGGCCGTCATCGTCGGCATCGGGTCCGGCCTGTTCGGGGAGTTCACATCGGGCTTCGCGGAGCAGCCGACGATCACCGATGCGCTCGCGCTGGTGCTCGGCGCGCTGGCGCTGATGGGTTTGTCCATCTTCGGCCCCGGCATCGCGACCGGCCTCGTCTCCGGCGCGCCGCAGCTCGGCGCGGGTGCCGCGGTCGGCACCGGCCTGGCAGCCGCTGGCCTTGGTGCGGCCGGCTATATGGGGGCGCGCGCCGGATTGAGCGGCGCCGCAACGGCCGTAAGTGCTGGTGGCCGCATGTCGGCGTCGGCCGCACGCGGCGGCGCGCACCTCGCCGGCAGCACCTCGGCCGCCTACGGCCTTGCCGCTTCCACGTCCGGCCAGACCGGTTTGGGAGCCGTTGCCGCCGGTATGGGAGGCGTGGCGCGTGCCGGCGGAGCCGCCGCCGTGCAGCCCGTCAGGCGGGCTATATCGCGCGCCGCTCAATCCATGTCATCGAGCTATCGCGCGGGACAGGCCGGCGCATGGTCCGTCACCGGCGGGCAATCGTCCGTTGCCAGCGAATCCGACGCTGCCACCGCCTCGCCCTCGGCGCCGCCGGCGTGGGCCGCCCGGATGAAGCGCTCCGGCACGGCGCATCATGGAGCGAGCGTCGCCGCCCATACGATCCGCTCCGGCGATTCCGGCGGCGGCTCCATGTCCGTTTCCCTCGATCAGGATGACCGCAAATGAAGCTCTTCAAGAAGCCTTCCCTGCGCTACGCGCGCACGCCCGAGCCGGAGACGCCGTATCAACGTGCAGCGCAGGCCTGGGACGAGCGCATCGGCTCCGCCCGCGTGCAAGCGAGGAACTGGCGACTGATGGCCTTCGGCTCATTGGTGTTGACCGGCGGTTTCGCGGCGGCGCTGGTGTGGCAATCCACGCGCGGGACAGTCGTGCCGTGGATTGTGCAGGTCGACCGCTTCGGCGAGGCTCAGGCCGTGGCGCCGGCTGTCGCGGACTACCGGCCGACCGATCCGCAGATCGCATGGCATCTCGCGCGCTTTGTCGAGCAGGTCAGGAGTATTCCGGCCGATCCGATCATCGTGCGGCAGAACTGGCTGCGCGCCTATGAGTTCACCACCGATCGCGGCGCCGTCGCCCTCAATGATTATGCCCGCACCAACGAACCGTTCACGAAAGTCGGCAAGAGCCAGGTCGCCGTCGACATCTCCAGCGTCATCCGCGCTTCGCCGGACAGCTTTCGTGTTGCCTGGACCGAGCGCCGCTACGAGAACGGCCAGCTCGCCGCGACCGAGCGCTGGACTGCAATCCTTACCGTCGTGATCGAGCGGCCGCGCACGGCCGACAGGCTGAGGGTGAATCCGCTCGGCGTCTACGTCAACGCAATCAACTGGTCGAAGGAGTTGGGGTCATGAATGGCGCCAGAAATGAGATCGCGGGCGGGGAGAAGTCACGTCGCTTGTTCCCGTTGCTCATCGCCTTTTCTGCGGCGACCGCGCTTGCGGGCTGCGCAAAGAAGTACATTCCACCTGAGATAGACTATGACGACGCGACGCCAGCCGTTCTCTCCGCTGATCCTCCCAGCCCGGTGCGCGTGGTGGAGACGCCGAAGCCGTTGCCGCTGCCTGGCCAGTTGAAGCCGGTCGCTACGGACAAGGAGAAGCCGGAACCGACAGACCCGAAGGCCCGCATCACCAGTGCCAACGAGGCGGCGCGTATGCAGCCTGTCCGCGACGGTTTCATCAACGCCGTGCAGGTCTATCCCTTCTCGCCCGGCGCGCTCTATCAGGTCTATGCTGCGCCCGGCCAGGTGACCGACATCGCCCTTCAGCCTGGTGAGCAACTCGTCGGCTCCGGCCCGGTCGCCGCTGGCGACACAGTGCGCTGGATCATCGGCGACACCGAGAGCGGCGCCGGCGAACGCAGGCAGGTGCACATCCTGGTGAAGCCGACGCGGCCTGATCTCCAGACCAACGTCGTCATCAACACCGATCGCCGCACCTACCATCTGGAGCTGCGCTCCACGCCTTCGACCTATATGGCCTCCGTGTCATGGACCTATCCGCAGGATCAGTTGATCGCGCTCCGCCGGCAGAATCTTCGCGCGGCCGAAGCTCAGCCGGTCGCGGCCGGCATCGACATCTCGAAGCTGAACTTCAGATATCGCGTCGAGGGCGACGCCGCACCCTGGCGGCCGCTGCGCGCCTTCGACGACGGATCGAAGGTCTACATTGAGTTCCCGTCGGGAATCGCGCAGGGCGAGATGCCGCCGCTCTTCGTAATCGGCCCATCCGGCAAGTCCGAGCTGGTCAACTATCGCGCCCGGCAGAATTACTATGTCGTCGACCGGCTGTTCGCGGCTGCGGAGCTGCGCCTCGGCGACAAGGATTCCGAGCGCCGCGTTCGCATCGTTCGAACGGACGGCAGGAACACGACGCGAAGGACGGTCTTGTTCTCCGGGAGAGACAACCGATGACCGACGTGACCAACACGCCGTCTGAAGACATTCGCGCCGACCTGCGCCTGCGGCCCGAGCCGACGCGTGTGACGCGTCTCTCACGCAAGGTTCTGATCGGTCTCGGCGGCGTCAGCGCCGTTGCCGTGCTGGGCGCGCTGCTCTGGGCTCTGGACACCAGTCGCCGTGGAAATCAGCAGTCCTCCGAGCTTTACACAACCGATAATCGCACGACTGCCGACGGGCTTCAGAACCTGCCACGCGACTACACAGGTCTGCCGAGGGAGGTTCCGGAACTGGGGCCGCCGCTGCCGGGGGACCTCGGTCGACCAATCCGCCGCGCGCAGGAGCGCGGCCAGCCGGTGCCTCCGCCTGACATCCGCACGCCCCGCGCCGATCCCGAGGAGCAGCGCCGCATTGCTGAGATCGAGGCCGCCCGGATCGCCAAGCTGTTCACCGACAGCCGGGGCGAACGAGCGGCCGAGGGTCAGGCTGTCGCGACTAGAACGGCTGGCGAAGATCCGTCGACCGGCCTGGCAGGGTCGCAAGGGACACCGCCCGTCGACGAAGGATCGGCGCAGAACATGCAGGATCGCAAGCTCGCTTTCGTCAACGCCGAGGCCGACCGACGCACGGTCAGTCCCGATCGCGTGCAGGACAAGGCGTCGCCGTATGTCGTACAGGCCGGCACGATCATTCCCGCCGCGCTGATCACCGGAATCAACTCCGATCTCCCGGGCCAGATCACGGCGCAAGTGACTGAGCACGTCTATGACAGCCCGACAGGAACGCATCTCCTCATTCCCCAAGGCGCGCGGCTGATCGGCCAGTACGACAGCCAGGTTGCCTTCGGTCAACGCCGCGTGCTGCTCGTCTGGAACCGCGTCGTCATGCCTGACGGGACTTCCATCGTGCTGGAGCGACTTCCGGGCACCGACACGGAAGGCTTCTCCGGCCTCGAGGACAAGGTCGACCATCACTGGGGTCAACTGTTCCGCGCCGCCGCACTCTCCACGCTGCTTGGCATCGGCACGCAGCTCTCGATCGACGAGGAGAGCGAGGTCGCCCGCGCCATCCGCGAGAGCGCGCAGGATTCCGTCTCCGATATCGGCCAACAGATCGTGCGGCGCCAACTCAATATCCAGCCAACGTTGACCGTGCGGCCGGGCTTCCCAATCCGCATCATCGTCAATCGAGACTTGGCGATGCAGCCCTACGGGACAACAAAGGAACCGTAGTGACGAAGCTCAAGCTCAGTGCCATTCCCGACGACCGGCCGGTTAAGATCACCATCGAGTTGCCGGCCGCGCTCCATCGCGATCTGGTCGCCTATGCCGAGATCCTCGCCCGCACCACTGGCGAGACAGCGCCGCCCGATCCAGGCAAGCTCGTTGTGCCTATGCTCCAGCGTTTCATTGCGACCGACAGGGCGTTCGCCAAGGCGCGGAAACAGCAGAAGGTCGACTAGCGGCACCTGCAATCTTGCGCGGTTTTCAGTCAATCTTGCGGATATGTCTCCCGCAGGAAGGCGACAAACGCCCCAGCCACCAGATTCGCGTTATCCGATCGCCAGTGAGCATCATAGCGCAGGCGGACCGACCTGTTCTTGTTCGTGAGTACGGACGATACGACGCCTTCGATCAGGCTCGCGACGTCGCTTTCGGGAAGCAGCGTGACGCCAATCCCTTTCCGGACGAGATTGAGCAGGCTCAACCGGCTCACGTCATGTCGGACGATGGAGGGAAGGACCGCATCAGTCCCGATTTCACGCAGTGTTCCAAACTCCATCGACTGCGAGTTGATTAGGGTCGTCTCCTGGAAGAGGTCAGCCAGTTCGACTTTCTTCCGGCCGGCCAAGGGATGCTCCGCCGCCATCGCCACGACAATGCGGTCGCGCCAAAGAGGCAAGGTTTCGCCGGCGCCTCGCGGATCGAATCCATGCGCGATCACCACATCGATTGTGCGGCTGCTGAGCCCGGAATGCAGGTCCGCGCGCGAAGCCTCGGTGAACCGGACGTCCACATCCGGTCTGTCTCGAACGAACGCCACGACGGCGTCGACATAGCCGCCGGCCGGCAAAGGTGCGTCGATCCCAATCATCAATTGGCCTGCCTCACCGCGCCCGGTTGCGCCGACACTGGAGATCATGCCGTCCAGGTCGGTGAGCACCCGCCGAAGATTGGCCAGGAAGCGCTTGCCGACGGCTGTCGGGCGTACCCCTCCAGGATGGCGATCGAACAAGGTGACGCCAAGCGTCGACTCAAGGTCACGAACACGGCGGCTCAGCGCGGTGTGGTGCATGTTCAGCCGTGTCGATGCCGCGAGGAAGCTGCCTTCCTCGGCGATCACGAGCACGCATTGAAGCGTGAGAAGACGGATGGATCGTCGCATCGTCCGTCGCTCCTTCTCCCGGCTCGGCCGCTGTGTGTCTAAAAGGGACAACAGTGACCGAAGCAGGAAGACCTAACGACCCGGCCGACTGTTCGGACGAGGGTCGCGCAACGCTGACGCCGCGACAACCTCGGAGGAAACCGCGCGGGTTTCGCGAAGCCGGTCCAAGGTGCGCTCGTCAAACTTTGCCGTGACCGCTACCGTCTCCTCGCCGTTGATCATATGCGGCACTCCAAGCGGTGTTACGCGGAAATGGAACTGCACGAGACGCAGGAGCCACAGCGGGTTCATCTCGATGACGATCGTGTCGACACCAGTATCGAGGCCCCATTCGACGATGCCTGAAAGCAACGCGTTCGCGACCGGGCTCAGCATCCGGCCCCGCTCACGATGTGCATGCTCGACGCAATATCGCGTCCATTCCCAGATATTCGGTCCGGCAGGGCGCAGCCCCTCGCAAAGCTCGGGCATCACTTCCGAAAGCAGGTGTGGTCGTTTGGTGGGCAACATGCGCTGATAGCCGATCACCCGTCCGTGCTCGATATAGAGCATGTGGACTGCATACTCGTCATCAAAGCGGTCGGTTTCTCGACGGTCGGCGCGCTGGAGGTCGCTCCACCCCTTCTCTTCGACAAAAACACGATGGCGAAGCTGGAAGGCTTCATCCAACATCGCGCTGTGGCGGTCCTTGGTCTGAGACGTAACGACCTGAAGCATCGGTTCTCTTCTCCATGTTGGGATCGACCGATACTGAAGGAGTTCACACGCTCAGGGCATTACGGGAATCCGTAGTGTTATGAGAGCAGTCGGAGGCGAAAGGCCTCTGCGACCGCGTGCAAAGTGTTGCTGGCCCCAAGTTTCTCGCGGATTGCACGAAGATGCATGTCGGCTGTATGTCCGCTGATGCAGAGTCGTTCGGCAATTTCATCAACTTTGAGCCCCTCTGCGGCCCAACGGAGTACATCAAGCTGCCTGGGTGACAATCGAATGACCTTCTCTTGATGCCTGGGGTCGGAAAGCATGATCGCGTTTCCAAATGCGAATGCAGTCGTAAGCTGCAGCAAAGCTCTATCGCGAGTGTCAGCTTCTATTTTCTGTCCAGCAATTGAAAAGCCGACCGGTCGACCTCCGATGGCTGAGAACGCAAAGGTGAGACCCTGCCTGAGGTGAAATTCGCCCGCCTCGTCCATGACGCGCCGATTGCTCGCATCGAGTCTGTACAATTCGCCAACTTCACTCCACAGGAAGGGTGCCGCTCCCCTCTTTACCAGCTGTATTGTGGGGTCGCGGTGTAGATAGCCGCATGAAAAATAGCGCGCGGACCATTCTTGGGGCCATGCGTCGAGTATGACGTGTCCAAGCTGCTCGTGGTGGGCCGAGCCCGGCTGAGGGATTACGCCGGCAAGGAGACGCGTGGCGCCATATCGTTTGATGTGCCCGAGTACACATGTGCACAAGCGATCCACGGTTTTACACTGCCGAATCTCCTCAAGCAGATCAGCGGTATCGTCAAGTCGAACTCGCCACTGCTTGTTTTTTTTGCTGCGCGTGTATGAGACCATCCTCGGTCTTCCTAGCTGTGCACGCTGCTAACAAGACTTGGCCCCTTCAAGATCTCGCTATTTTTGTGTTTTCCGTTCGTGCCGACTACTGCACCACCCTCAGATGTCTAAGCGGCCTTCCTGGCGTCATCGACTGGGCCGCCTGCAGGATCGCCTCTATCCCGATGTCGTGCGCGCGGTAAAGGTCGGCGATCGTGCCGGATTGTCCGAAATGTTCGACGCCGAGCGATCGGGTTCGATTTCCGCTCACCGACCCAAGCCAGGCGAGGGTCGCGGGATGACCGTCAATGACGGTCACGATGACGCAGTTGGAAGGCACCAGGTCCAGCAGCCGCTCGATATGGCTTCGGGCGTGACCGAGACCGCGCTCGCGAGCTCGTTGCGCGGCAGTCCACCCGGCATTCAGCCTATCAGCCGACGTAACTGCAAGGAGCCCAACTTCGGGTCGGTCCTCAGCCATCAGGCCAACGGCCGAGATCGCCTCGGGAGCCACGGCGCCTTGATAAGCGACGACGACCTGTGCGTTCGGACCGGGACGCCGCATCCAGTAGGCGCCGTCCACGATGTCGCGTTCGAGGTCGTATGTCATGGCACGGAGCGGCTGCACGACTGGCCGGGTCGAGAGCCTCAGATAGATCGAACCGCCAGTCTGGTCCCGCAGCCACGTTCGCTCGTCGGGATCTCCCTCCCCGTCGCGTTGCATATAGTCGAAGCCGAACCGCATGATGACGGCGAGCTCATCGAGGAATGCGGGCTCGAAAGCTGCGAGGCCGTCCTGCGCCATGCCGACTAGGGGCGTTCCGATCGATTGGTGCGCACCGCCCTCGGGTGCCAGCGTCACGCCGGAGGGCGTTGCCACCAGCATGAAGCGCGCATCTTGGTAGCAGGCATAGTTGAGCTGGTCCGCGCCGCGATAAATGAATGGGTCATAGACAGTTCCGATCGGCAGCAGCCGTACGCCGTTGATGGAATGCGACAGGCCGAGCGCCGACAGGAGCAGGAAGAGGTTGGATTCGGCAATGCCGAGTTCGATATGCTGCCCTTTTGGCGAGAAGGACCAGTTATAGGTCGAAGGAATGCGCTCGGCCTTGAATGTGTCCGCGAGGCTGTCGCGGGCAAACAGGCCGCGGCGATTGACCCACGGCCCGAGATTGGTGGAAACGGTCACGTCGGGCGCAGTCGTGACAATACGGTTAGCCAAAAGGCCCTCATCACGAGCGATCTCGTTGAGGATCTGTCCAAAGCCCATCTGGGTAGAGATCTGCTTTCCGGCGGCATCGGGAATGGGCAGTCTGTCGGGAATGGGAACCTGCTCGTCAGTAAGCCTGCGCCTGCCGCTGGCGAAGAAGGGAACTCGCTGGATGAAGCGTTCAAGTGTTTCTG
The DNA here is from genome assembly GCA_019635755.1 of Rhizobiaceae bacterium. GTDB lineage: Bacteria > Pseudomonadota > Alphaproteobacteria > Rhizobiales > Rhizobiaceae > OAS926. The sequence goes on from JAHBYW010000001.1 coordinate 575,738, forward strand.
CCGGAAGGCTAGATCCCTCCCACTTCTCCCATTCCCGTCCCTCCCTTACGCCCATAGCCGTTCGGAAGACGTCCATCTGGGCGGGGGTCATCAGGCCGGCGTGATTGTCCTTGTGTCCGGCGAGCGGCAGCGCCTGACCCTTGTTCGTGTAGCAGATGAAGAGCGTTGGCCTGTCGTGCCGAGAAGCCGCATCAAAAGCCCCGAGCAAGGTCGGCAGGTCGTGGCCTCCGAGATTTGCCATCAGCGCCGAGAGTTCCTCGTCCGAACGGCGCTCGATCAGCGCAGATACCGCACCCTGATCACCTATCTCATCCATTAGTCGCCGGCGCCAGGCCCCGCCGCCCTGGAACGTCAGGGCTGAATAGAGCTGGTTCGGACAGCTCTCGATCCATTGACGTAATTTGGTGCCGCCTGGCTCCGCAAAGGCTGCTTCCTGCAGTCGACCGTGTCGTAGAACGACGACGTCCCAGTCGAAGCTCCTAAACATCTGCTCGAACTTAGTCCAAAGCCCTTCTCGAACTACCGCGTCCAGCGACTGCCGATTGTAGTCGACGATCCACCAGCAGTTCCTAAGTCCCTGCTTCCAACCTTCAATCAATGCCTCATAAATGTTGCCTTCATCCATCTCCGCATCGCCGACGAGAGCGATCATACGCCCCTCCTGGCGACGTGACATCAAGCCGTGGTCCTTGACGTAATCTTGAACCAAAGAAGAAAAGAGCGTCTGCGCAACGCCGAGCCCAACGGAGCCGGTCGAGAAGTCCACGTCGTCGACGTCCTTTGTGCGCGACGGGTAGCTTTGAGCGCCCTTGTAGGCGCGAAATGCTTCCAGCTTCTCGCGCGTCTGGTTGTCGGCAAGATACTGTATCGCATGGAATATTGGAGAGGCGTGCGGCTTGACGGCCACCCGGTCTTCGGGCCTCAAAGCGCCGAAATATAGTGCGGTCATGATCGTGCAGAGAGACGCGGACGACGCCTGATGACCGCCGACCTTGACGTCTCCGTCATCAGCCGCGCGAACGTGATTGGCGTGATGGATCATCCAGGATGACAACCATAGAATCCGTCGCTCTATGGCAATAAGGGCATCTTTCTCGTCTGATATTCTCTGCGCCATGCTATTCACGCATCAAGTCTCACATTATCTTCTGGGTTTCAGCCTTCTGCCGGCCAGACAATGAGCTTTCTGGCGGCTAGGCGCAGGAGTTGATCGGCAAGAAATGCAGACAGCCCGATGGCGATCATCATCCCGACGATAGCAGTGACATCGGACTCTGCGGCGAAGTTGAGGTACATTAGATAGCCTATTCCCGGCGGTGCCGTGGTAGATTGCCCAGTGGCTAGCTCTGCCGCGATAACTGCCGCCCACGCCATCCCGACACCCAGTCGCAGTCCTACCAGCATAAGTGGAAGGGAACCGGGCACGACCACCCGCAAGAAGATTGTGACCTGGGAGGCTCCGAGCACGCGAGCGGCGGTCACAAGCGAGGAACGTATCCGTCTGACTCCAGCGAGTGTGTTCGTCAGGATCGGAAAAAAGGCAGCATAGGCCGTGATCATGACGGCAGCCCCACCGCCGGTGCCGAACCACAGGATTGCCATGGGAATCCATGCAAACGGCGCGATGGGTCTCAGCAAATTGATCACAGGCTCCAGCCAAGAGGCGGCAGAGGGCCAGTTTCCAGCGATCATAGCGACACCGATTCCGGCGATCGCGGCGATGCCGAAGCCTTGAAGAATAGTGATCCAGCTTACCAGAAGTGCCGAAAGCAACTGACCGTCAGCAATAATCTGACCAAGGCGGATCGCGATATTGAGCGGCGTAGTCGCATCGGGCATCCCGCTTGCAAGCAATTGCCAGACCACCAAAGCTGTCCCGAGAATGGCGGACGCGATCGACAGGTCTCGGACATCGGCTTTGCGTTGGATCGTCATCGTGCTTTACCCCCAAGCCTTCCCGCCTCCGACCAAGGCGCCAAGGTTTGAACGGCCAATCTCAGCAGCGCATCCAGCGCATAGCCGACCACACCGACCCAGAATATCCAAGCGAGCATGGCGGGGGTCTGTTGAACAAGCCGCATATACTGGATCGAGAAACCCAGGCCGTTCGGAGCGCCCAGGAGCTCGGCGGCAATGATCGACATCCATGCCAGGCCGAGGGCAATTCGCGCACCCGTCAGAACATAGGGTATGGAGAATGGCAGCACGACGGTGAGAAAAATGCGCACCCGCCCAGCACCCAATGTTCGCGCAACCAGAATAAGTCGTTTGTCGATATCCAGGAGCGAAGCATGGGCGTTCAGGATGAAAGGAAAGACCGCTCCGTAGAAGATGATGAAGATGGGCAGCTCCTCGCCGACGCCGAACCAAACGATAGCGATCGGTATCCACGCAATACCTGAGATGGGGCGGATCGAATTCACGACGAACCCTACGGTCAAGTCGACAATCCGCCAGTTTGCCATCGCGAAACCGACGGGAATGCCGACGATTGCCGCGAATGTGTACGCGATTGCGAGCCTTTGCAGGCTCACCAGCGTTTCCTCCAGAAGTTGTCCGGAGACGAGCAATCTCCACCAGTTATCCAGGACCGTGAAGGGGCTGGGCAGCAGAAGTGGATTGCCTGCCAATATGCCGACGAGCCACCAAAGGAGCATTGCGGCCAGCAATGATCTGAGAACCGTCAAGGCGCGGTGCACTCCGTCGAAGCCGATAAACACACCGGCCCAACGCGAGCGTTTCAGGTCGACAGCTTGCAATGCCACTACAGGTTCCTGATCGCTATTGCCGGGTCGCATCGGCGGCCTGGTCGTGAAGAAGGTCCCATATCGACTCCGTCAACTCCACGAAGTCGCGCGTACGTCGCGCTTCACGGCGAGGGCGCTTCAGCGTGCATGGGATGTCCGCGATGATACGGCCGGGACGTCGCCCCATCACCAATATCCTGTCGGCCAGGAACACGGCTTCGTCGATCGCATGCGTCACGAACAAGACAGTCTTCCGCTCGCTTGCGGGACGGCTTTCTCCCCAGATCTCCAGCAGTTCTTCCTGAAGGATGCTGCGTGTCTGGGCATCCACCGCCGCCAGAGGCTCATCCATCAGAAGGACCACGGGATCGTTGGCGAGCATCCGCGCCAAAGCACAGCGTTGCTGCATGCCTCCGGAAAGTTCGTGAGGGTAGCGTTCTTCGAACCCAGATAGCCCAACGCGGGCGATCTGGCGCTTGCTCAGGTCGCCCACTTTGGCCCGCGGCAGGCCTCTGGACCTAGGGCCGAACTCAATATTCCCGCGAACAGTCATCCACGGGAACAGATGATACTGTTGAAACATGACACCCAGCCGCGGGTCGGGACCGAGTATTCGCGAACCTGATAGGGACGCTAGTCCCGAGCTCGGGAAGTCGATGCCTGCTATTATGTTGAGAAGTGTGGACTTGCCGCATCCGCTCGGACCGACGATCGCGCAGAACTGTCCTTCCGGGACCGTGAACGAAACGTCCCTCAAGGCGACTAGTTCGGCTGCGCGCCCGCCTTCCCCATAGAGTTTCTGAATGTTTTCGATTGTCAGCAACGCTTCCGTTGCGGTGTTTTCAGTCGTCATATGCTGCCCGTCCGTTTCAGATCACAGCCCTCAGTGCGGGCTCCCCGTGCTTGCGATTTCTAGCCATCAGGACGGGGCCGTTTTATTCAAAAGGCCGAGGAGGGCAAAACACCTCTGCCATGAACGTTCTGCTGCCTCTCGATGATAGTGCGGACGCTCCTCGAACATGTAGCCATGTTCGGCGCCTGCATGGACCTCGACCTGGATATCCGCACCGGAATTCTGGATCATGGTGAGCACCGCAGCTACTTCGCTTGACGGAACGAGATGGTCCAACGCGCCGAAGCCAAAATACCCGGTCGCTCGGATGTTCGGGATGAGGAGATGCGGCGACTGTGCCGAATCCGTAACAAGCCGACCGCCGTGCAGAGAGGCCACGGCGCCGATCTCATCCGGATAAGTTGCCGCAGCGGCCAGTGCATGTCGTCCCCCCATGCAGAATCCCACGACGCCCATTGGGAGCTTCGACACGTCCGGACGCATTCGCGAAGCAGCGATCAGGGCGCCGGTGTCACTGGCAACGCGCGCCAGCGTTAAATCCTTCCCCAGTCGCACCATTTCGGCTGACAGACTTCCAGTTGCCGCCGCCCATGCATCGAACGACGGTCCACCGTCGCGATAGTAGAGGTTGGGCAGCGCGACAACGAAACCCGCGGCGGAGAACCGGCGCGCCATCCGCCTCAGCTCTTCGCGTATGCCGGGGCCGTCCATGTACAGGATGACGGCTGGAAACCGTCCTTCTTGGTCCGGAGCAATAAAGAATGTCGGCATTACGCCGTCCGGAGTGGTAACATCCGTTTGCTCCTCCACCCTTCCTCTCCCTCCAAGGTATGCATTGTCATATGGCATACCATTGAGGGAGAGGAAGGTCAATGCAAGTGCCGGAAAAGCGAACGGACTGCGCATTGCATCCCATCTAGGTATGGTATACCATCATACGATCTTATGTGAGCGGGAGGAATGATGCGTCTGTCGGGTAAAGTCGCTCTCGTCACGGGCGGTGCGAGAGGACTTGGTGCCGAGCAAGCTCGGGGCCTCGCGCTAGAAGGGGCAAAGGTGGTGCTTGCGGACATTCTCGACCAGGAGGGCCGCGCCACGGAACTGGAGATTCGCGGGAAGGGCGGCGAGGCGCAATACCTGCGATTGGATGTGACGTCGGAGGATCAGTGGAAATCCGTGCTCGACCGTACCGCCGAACTGTTCGGATCTGTCAATATCCTCGTCAATAATGCCGGTCTCGTCATTCCTCGCGTGCCGATCGAAGATCGCTCGCTTGAGGATTGGGGACGCATTTTGGCGGTCAACGCCACCGGAATCTTCCTCGGCATCAAGCACGCCATACCGCATATGCGCCGCGTCGGCGGCGGCTCGATCGTCAACATCGCCTCCATCGCCGCCTTGGGACAGTACAGCCTCCAGGAGGTCTCTTACGCCGCCAGCAAGGGGGCCGTCCGTGCGCTGACCAAGGTTGCGGCAAGCCAGTATGCGCGCGAAGGGATTCGCTGCAATTCGATCTATCCGGGCCCCATGGACACGGGCATGCTGCGCACCTTCATACCGAACGAGGAAAAGCTCGCGGCACGATTGTCTCGCGTGCCGATGGGGCGACTTGGCAATGCGGCGGAGGTGGTCGCCGCCGTTATCTACCTGTCATCGGACGAGTCTGCCTTCACAACGGGATGCGATCTCGTGGTGGACGGGGGGGCGCTGACCCAGTAGGCGATCAACGTTCGATCGCAGAGTTGTTCATGAGCGACGGATGATGCTGGCCTGTGCGCTGGCACAATTCTCCTGCTGCGTATAGCTTTCTTTCATGGATCTAGGCCAGCTACGGTTCTTTGTTTGCGTCGCGGAGAGACTGAATCTCAGTCATGCCGCCGACGTTCTCGGCGTATCGCAGCCGGCGCTTTCGAGCAGCATGGGCCGCCTTCAGAAAGAACTAGGGGCCAGATTGTACTATCGTCGCGGGCGCGGTATCGCGCTCACCGAAAGTGGCCACGCACTCCTGCGGCATGCCAGAAGCATCGAGCAGCACCTTCACGATGCGCTGGGCGAGGTGGAGGCCATCTCGCAGGGCAACTTGAGTCATGTTCGGATTGGCGCCGGACCCGCGTGGTTGAACCACGTTCTGCCGTCGGCGATGGCCGCAATGATTGCATCCCATCCGCGAGTACGCTTCACTGCCGAGGTCGGGTTTCCCGATCAGCTGATCAAGCGGCTGCGCGTCGGCGAGCTTGATGTGGTTCTGGCGGGCTTCCCGGAAAGTAGGCTGGATCCAGATCTCAGGTTTCTGTCGTTGGCCAGCGATCGAATCCTGGTCGTGGGCCGGGCAGGCCATCCTCTAAGCAAGAATCCTCTTCGTTCGATCCAGGACTATGCCCGGTATCAGTGGGTATTGCCGGGGCCGAAAGTTGCAACGCGGCAGCGGGTCGAACAGGTCTTCGCCAAGAACGGGCTCGGGCCTTTGAACGTGGTTGTCGAAAGCGACTCTCTTTCTCTGATGTTTTCAGTGCTTCGACAGACTGATTGCCTCGGAATGATCACGTCCCAAACCATTCTCCTCGATGAGGCCCGCCCTCTGGTGGCTATCGACCACGACGAGTTCAGTTTCAGCCGGGAAGCAGGTTTCGTCAGCCTGAGACACGCGGAAATGCCCCCCGCGGTCAAGAACCTGCTTTCCGAATTGAGAAAGGTCATGGCCGCTAAGGACGATCGCATCGGCGATAGCGGCGACAGGCTCGTGATATCTGGCGCCGGCTACAGCATGTCGCCCAAAGTGGGAACCGATTTTGGGACAACGACATGCGTAAAAACAAAGAATTAAAGCGCGGCGTCTGAATCCGTTTTGTTGCGCCGCGCTTTAGGCGAACGCCGGAAGTGCTTTATGAATAGGTTACGGGCTCGCCCGGGGTAGGAGTGTGTCCGAAATCCCCCTTTGTGATGATTGCGGGTTCCCCGCCAAGTTCCGCGATCCTGGACCTTTGGTCCGAAAATGCCTGGTCCGACACAGCCTTCGGGTCGACGATCGCGAGCAGCTCCTTCTCGAGCGCGGCGCGTATCTGGGCTGTCGCCGGTTCCGCCGATAGATCGTGCATTTCCTCCGGGTCGGAGACGAGATCGAACAACTGCGGTTGCAGATTGACATAGTAGACGAGTTTCCATCTGCCTCGCCGGATCATGTAGCTCCCCGACATTGCGCCGACCGCATGATACTCGCTGAAGCCGACGCGATTTTCGTCGGTGCGGCCGAGAAAGTCGAACAGCGACCGCCCATATCGGGAAGCCGGAACCGGATTTTCCGCACCGAGCGATTCGAGAATGGTCGGATAGAGATCGATCAGAGAGACTTCCGTGGCGTTCGTCGCCCCCCTGGCTACATCTTGGCCCGACATGATCATGGGAACGCTGACCGACTCCTCGTACATGCAGCATTTTCCCCAGATGCCATGGGCGCCGAGCATCTCGCCATGGTCGCTGGTGTAGATCACACGCGTGGTGCCAGAGAGCCCCGCGTCGTCAAGTGTTTCCATCAGCAGACCGATATTATGATCCAGGAAACTAACCATTCCGTGGTATGCTGTGAGGGCTTTGCGACGACGCTCGTCATCGAAATATTTCCCGTAAGGGATAACCCTCGTCAGGTGGTCTATCCACGGATGCAGCCTTTCTTGGGGTGCGGTGTTGCCTCCTCGAACGTCTGGGTTCGACGTATAGATGTCGTAGAACTCGGGCGGAGAAATCAGCGGCAGGTGTGGCATAAGGAATCCGACGAAGAGCAGCCAGGGCTTTTCGTCGGGCTCGGCGGCGCGAGTCCGAAGCCACTCTGTTGCAGTTGACGTGACATTCCGATCGAATTCGGTGTAGGTCGACTCGCCAGGCCCCGCATCGAGCGCAAGTTTCTTCGCGCCGCCGCGTTCGTGGTCCAAATGACGCAGGAGCCCCAGACGGTCCCCCACACCATCGACGACGTTCATTATGTGGATTTTCTCCAGAAAACCATTGTCGTCGTCGTCCGAGCGGTAGTGCAGCTTGCCGACGGCCGCGACGCGGTGACCTTGCTCCAACAGAACATGACCCCACGCGCGGGGCGAGCCTGTATAAGGATGCGCGTTGTCCCATGCCCCGATCTCATGGACATATCTACCGGTGGCCAGGCTGGCGCGCGCCGGCACACAGATCGGGCACGGGGTCGAAGCGCGCGTAAACCGGGTTCCGCTCCCGGCAAGCCGGTCGAGATTGGGAGTCTGGACAACCGGATGCCCGGCGGTGCCAAGAAAGTTCGGATTGTGCTGATCGGAAAGGATGACGACAAGATTCTGGGGACGTGGCACGTGCATGCTTTCGTTGTTGAGGGCGTTAAGCCCGAGCAACTTGCTGGAGACGCTGTACAAAGAATGGCCGGAGCGCGGTGGGTTCGCTGGAGATCACTCGCCGGGCTCCGGCTCGGGGTCGGTCAGACCCGATCCGCGTACCGTCCCCATTTCTCAGACTCCCATACGGGCAGTCCCCTAAGATCGGTCAGTTCGCTGTCCGGCTTTTCGAACGCGCTCTGCACTGGTTGCCCCGCCACCTCCCATGCCCGCTTCTGCAATGGCGCGATGGCGGCGAGATGTTCCTTCATGACGTCCCAGGTTATCGCCCTGCTGATATTTCCCGCGGCCGCAAGTGGACCGGAAGCCGCCACGACGGACAACATGTCGCCCTCGCAGATCCACACCCATCCGCGGTTCCAAAGGAGATCCGCGCTGATGATGTCGACACCAATGTTGGGCGGTTGACGCCATTCTTCCTGGTTCGCCACCGCCACCTTCTCTGCGCCCTGTTCCCTGATGGCGGTGAGCGAACGCTGATAGGCGATTATCCATGCGAGGACGAGGTCGGGATCATTTTGCATGACTTCGCTGTGCGTGATCCAGAATGGCCGGAACTGATAGAACCCTTCGGGCCGGAAAGGAGACTGGCCGACGCCGCTCAGACGCTGCCCGGCGCCTCCCGCGTACGCCGGTCCCGTCGTACCGCGTGTGTCGAAAAGCACGACGGCGTGTCCGGCATCGATGGCGCTGTAGGACGGTGACCAAGGGACCATTCCAGCAGCGTCAATCCCGCGCGGAAGCCGCGCCAGGACGGGAAACTCCGGGAAGTTCTGGAACCTTATGCCCAGATCTTCGGGCGTCTTGCCCAACTCGCCGGCGAGCGCTTGGATGAACGCATTCTGTGGATCGAGGCCCACCAAAGTGCCAATCGTCTTGCCCTGCAAGTCGGCGACGTTTCGGATCTCGGATCCCGGGCGCACCAGCATGAAGAAAGGTTGTGTTCCTTCGCCGGTAGTGACGACCTGGAGCGGCAGATTGTTCGCGATGGCGGTGACCACCGGCGTATTGCCTACGAAGGCGAAGGTCATCGAGTCGGGGCCGGCCTTCAGGAGCTCCATGATCGGCCCGGCGTTCGGGAAGTTTCTCCAGTCGATGGTCAGCTCGTAGCCGAATTTCAGGGCCTCTTCTTCGAACACCTTGTTGTCGATCATGTAGCGCGTGATCGCGACGGAGGATCCGGATACAGGCTGTCTGCCGACAACGATGCTTTTGGCCTTCTTGCCCTGGGCGCGGGCGGATCCCAAGACGCCTGCCGCGGCGAACGCGAATGCGGTGCCCCCCGTCGCACGTATCAACTGCCGTCTGGATATTAGTCTCGCCATCATTCCCTCCCTGCTCTCCCTAGTCGGCTGATCCGACTTCCATGTTGGCCGGATTGTCGCATGCGGAAGGGCGGGAACAAGGATGGCTGATGCACGCGATCTATATGAATTCCGTTATGGAAGAGACCTTTTCCGCCTAGTTCTTAAGAGCGGATGACGCGCTGGCGCTGCTCGCCAAGCCCGGAGATCGCGAGGCTGACAGTTTCGCCCCCCTGTAGGAAGCGTGAAGGCGACATGCCCATGCCGACGCCTGCCGGCGTTCCGGTCGTGATGACGTCCCCCGGATCGAGGGTCATGTACCGGCTGATATCGCTGATGATGCGGGCGACCGAGAAGATCATGTTTCGCGTGTTGCTCGACTGCATGCGCTTGCCGTCCACTTCGAGCGACAGATCGAGGTTTTGAACATCGCCGATCTCATCAGGTGTCACCAGCCATGGGCCGAGAGGGCCGAAGGTCGGACAGCTCTTGCCTTTGACGAATTGACCGCCCAGCTCCATCTGATATTCCCGCTCCGACACGTCGTGGCAGATCGTATATCCGGCGACGTGAGAGGGTGCGTCTGTCTCGGAGACGCGCATGCATGTCCGTCCGATGACGATCGCAAGCTCGACCTCCCAGTCGGTTTTTTGGGAACCGGGAGGGACTACGACGTCGTCGGCTGGTCCCACGATGCAATTGGGCGCCTTGTTGAAGATCAACGGTTGGGTGGGCACCTCCATCCCGACCTCTAGGGCGTGGTCGAGATAGTTCATTCCCACGCCGATGAAATTACGCACATGCCCGACGCAGGCGCCTATGCGGACGCCTGATGGAGCAAGCGGCAAAGCGTCCACCTGCGCCTTTGCTATGCGTTGAATCGCGCCGCCGGCGATCGTCGCAGACGTAATGTCATGTACGATCGGGGTAAGATCGCGAATGCGACCGTCTTGGTCGATGATGCCGGGTCTCTCTTGGCCCCGGGGACCGAACCGCAGGAGTTTCATGCCTGAACGTTCTCGTTTGACAGTTTGGGAAATCGGACGGCGGACAGCATGAGTTCAAGCCGGATCATATGCGATGCGGAAGCCGCAATTGCCGGACGACGTATCGGGGGCGCGACCGGTTCGAGCCGCGATCCGGTACCGGTAGCAATAAGTTCGATGGCACAAATAGGAGCCTCCCTTCAGGACCTTGTCCTGCTGAAGGGCGGCCTCACGATTGCGCAGCTTTGCACTGCGGGCCACCGAACGAACGCGAAAGGGGTCGGAACACCACTCCCAGACGTTTCCGCTCATATTGCTGAAACCCAACCGGTTCGACGAGAATGCGTCCACTGGAGCCGTGCCGTAGTATCCGTCGACGGCAAGATTGGTTTCTGGAAAGCTGCCCTGCCAGATGTTGCAATAAGCGGTGTCGTCGGCCGGTTCGTCGTTCCCCCAAGGGTAGCGGACATCGAGGCCGCCGCGGGCTGCAAACTCCCATTCCGCCTCTGTCGGGAGGCGACCCCCAGCCCAATGGGCAAAGGCGCAAGCATCCCGGTAGGAAACATGGACGACGGGATGGGATTGTCGGCCGGCAAGACTCGAGCTGGGGCCTTCCGGCAAGTGCCAGCAGGCGCCGTCAATCCGGCACCACCAGGGAGCACCCTCCGCCCGGAGGACGCTGTCTGGACGGTCCGGTAACAGGCCCAGGAAGACAAACGACCACCCCAGATGTTCGGCCTCCGTCAAGTAACCGCTCGAGGCCACGAATTCGGCGAAACGTTCATTGCTGATCGCGAAGCGGTCCATGCCAAAAGGCTTGACCCACAGATTTCGCCTCGGGCCTTCTCCGTCTCCGGCGATTTCCGGGCGATCCGTGCCGACCCAACCGCGGCCGCCCTCGAGCCATACAATGCCGTCGGGCCGAAAACCTTCGGCGCGCATCGTCTTATGGACGTCGAGTCTGCTGCCGCGGGTGGTTCCGACGGCCTTGCAACAGCTTCTTCCATTGGCCGCAACCGGTTGGCCACTGACGGTCTGATGCGGCCTAGACATGGCCGACGCCCGGGTCATTTCTCGAGATCGCAGGCGCCGGACCGCCAAAATCCAAATTCAGCTCATAACGCCGCTCTTCACCGGATTTAAGCACCACGTTCCCGTCGCTTCGGCCGTCTAGCGTCCTTGCGCTCGTGCAAGGTTCCATGGCGAAGATCCCCACGCGCGGTCGCAGGTCGCGCCAAAGCTGCAGCCAGGGCAGGGTGCTCTCATCGACCGAGAGCGACATCGAGAAACCAGGTTCCGTGACCACCGTCGCGAGGATCGAGGTCGCAGGTTGCGCCGCGCTTTCCCGTAGCGCCAGAAAAGGCTCGCACACTTCGTCTTCCGGGACTGCGAGAGGACCGACGACTTTACGGTCGCCCACATAGACACACGTCCCGCCGGCCACGGCCGGGTACCCGAGGTTGAAGTGATAGAGCATCGCGTGGTCGGTCCCGTCTGGTCCGATGTTCTCGACCCGGTCGCGAATGCGGATGGTGGCTTTGCCGATCGGAGCCTCGATCCTTCTACGCAAGATCAAGGCTTCACCGCCCAGTCGCGCCTGCACCACTTCACCCTCGCAAAACAGGACAGGTTCCGCGCCATCCCAATCCTCACCACAGGCCAGAATCCGGGCCGGCGTGAACGGAAAACGACCGTGCAGAGGGTTTCGTTCGTCTTGCTTGCGGATGTGATCCAATCCGCAGGTTACAAGGAATCCGGAAATCGAACGCGTGAAGCCTTGGCCATCGTCGCTATCGAGATCGGCCAGGAACGGACTCCGAAATCCACCGGGCGCCATCCAGCCGATCTGGACTCCCCTCCACCACAACGGACCGATATCCATCGACCGATCCGACAGTACCCAAAAGTCCAGTCCGCCTCCGGTCGAGAACGACAAGGCCCTCACGCCCCGTTCGGGGCCGTCATCCAGGACGATGCGGCGCACGCCGGCCAGTTGCCGCAGGTCGGCGACGAACCGGTCCGGCCTCGGGATCATGAATCCTGCGGCCGAGCGACATGCGCGTTCGGCATCCCCCAGTTCTTCATGTTGATCGACATCCCGCTTTCGACACTTTCATAGGACGCCAAGCACAGACGCTGCGTGTCGATCGTAAATCTGCCCGATGGCTGCGCGTCGCAGGAGCCGTCCAGCACGTCGATCCAGTGCCGTTGGATGTTCTGTACACTCTCCTGGACGCCCGCCCATTTTGAGTTTCCCCAGCCGGGCGCGGCGGGATTCGCACTTTCCTCTTCAATATTCCCGTCCTTGTGGGTTCTGATCCTGTAACCGGGGGCGAGCTCAATGGTCCCCTCGCTGCCTTCGATCCAGGCCAGGGTCTGCGGAAAGGGATCGGGGACGATGTGCGACGCGAACGAGCACTCCAGCAAGGATTGCGCGCCGCCGGCATGCGCGGCGCTGATGGTGAAGGCGGTCTCACCTTTCACCGCCGGATCGACATACTGGATTCGCGCGAAGACGTTTTCGATATCGCCGGCCAGATATCGCGCCAAGTCGAACAGATGCGGTCCCATATTGAAGAGAAACAGCGGCTTGCGATCGCGCAGATGCGGCTGCGTCTGGTAGACATCGAAATTGTGCCTGAATGAGAGCCGCATGAAGAACATGTCGCCGATCGCGCGGTCTTTCAGCATTTTCCGTATGTGCAGGAACGGTCGCTGCCAACGAAAATTCTCGTGCACGAGCAGGGGAACGCCAGCCTGCTCGCACAATTCTACCATTCTAATCGCCTGATCCACCGTTTGTGCGAACGGTTTCTGGCAGATGGCGGCTACACCTGCTCGCGCGGCCATCTCGACAAGATCATGATGCGATGAAGTTGGCGTAACGATATCGACGAAATCGGGACGGACGGAAGCGAGCATTTCCCCGGCATCCGTGAAGACCCGACCGATCCCGAACTCCGACGCAAAACGCCGCGCGTTCTCGGGATCGATGTCGCAGACCGCTTCGATCGAGACGCGGTCCATCTCAAGCCAGGCAGCCATCTGATTGCGTGCGAAGAACCCGCAACCGATGAGAGCCCCTCTATAGGTTCTGTTGCCTCCCTCGCCACGCATCAGCCGCTCGTCACCCCTGTCCCGGGTATGGTTTGCCGGGCAAGGCTCCTTCGCCTTCATCTGCCCTGCTTACGGCCCCAGTGGCTGCCGATCCCGCCAGCCGTGCGTATTTTGCCAGCACGCCTGTTGTAACGCGCGGCGGGGGCAGCGTTGTGTGCTCCCTTCGTCTGGCCAGTTCCTCGGGCGAAACGAGCAAGTCGATGAGTCCCCGTTCTATGTCTATTTCGATCGTATCCCCGTCGCAGACGAAAGCGATAGGGCCGCTGAGCGCTGCCTCCGGGGCGATGTGGCCGACCGAGAGGCCGCGTGTCCCCCCGCCGAAGCGGCCGTCGGTGACCACGGCAACTTCGGCGCCTAAGCCGGCCCCGGCAAGGACGCCGGTCAGCGCCGTCATCTCCGGCATGCCCGGGCCGCCGACCGGGCCCTCGAAACGAAGCACAACCACGTCGTCCGAACTGATTTTTCCGGCTCGCACGGCCGCGGCAGCTTCAAGCTCGGAATTGAAGCATCGGGCAGGACCGCGATGTTTCATCCGGCTTTCATTGGCTATCTTCATCACCGCGCCGTCCGGAGCCAGCGATCCGGTCAAGACAGCGTAGCCTCCGCGTGGCTTCACCGGGTTGCCTACTCCTCGCAGAACCGGATGGGGCTCGCCGGGGGCGAAGTTGCGTACTTCTTCGGCAATCGTCCTGCCGGTGATCGTCATCGCATCGCCGTGCAGCAGGCCGGCAGAAAGCAGCTCCCGCATCACGGCCGGTACTCCGCCTGCACGATGCAGATCGCGCATCATGAAGCGGCCGGCCGGCTTCATGTCCGTCAACTGCGGCGTGCGCCTGCTCACACGGTCGATATCCTGCAGCGTGAAGGGGATGCCGACCTCGGAGGCGATCGCCAGCAGGTGAAGGCATCCATTGGTGGAGCCGCCGAGCGCCGAAGCGACTGCTGCGGCGTTCTCGAGCGATTGCTTGCTAAGGAATTTCGAGGGGACCCGGCCGTTTTCGACGGCGTCGGCCAAAGCGCCGGCGGCGCGCACGGTGGCGCTCATGCGATCCGCATGCGCAGCAGGCGGCGAAGCCATGCCAGGCACGGTCAACCCCAGCGCTTCGCTGACGGACGCCATCGTATTCGCGGAAAACATGCCGGCGCACGTTCCGATGCCGGGACATGCCGCGACCTCGATTTCCGTCAGTTCCTGAAGGGAAATGCTGCCGCTTTGATGGGCTCCGACGGCCTCGTACACATCTTGGAGCGAAATATCGCGCCCACCCGTGCGGCCTGGCGCAAGCGATCCGGCATAGGCGAAGATGGCGGGCACTCCCATCCGCACGATCGCCAGAAGCATGCCCGGGATGGATTTGTCGCATCCGGCGATGCCAATGAAGCCGTCGTAACCGTGGGCTCTGACCATAAGTTCCACGCTGTCGGCGATCCAGTCCCGCGAGACCAGCGACGCGCGCATGCCCTCGCTTCCCATGGAGATACCGTCCGAGACGGAAATAGTATCGAACTCATGCGCATAGAGGCCTGCGGCCATGAGGTCCGACGCCGCTTGGCCGCGCAGTTTGTCCAGGCCTGCATTGCATGGGGTAGATCGATTCCAGGTGGCTGCGACCCCGATCTGCGGCTTCTGGAAATCCTCGTCGCGCATTCCAAGCGCGCGCAGCATTGCGCGGGCCCCAGCCCTGTGCGGGCCGGCCAGCATCGCCCGGCTGTTCCTGGTCGCCTTTTCGTTCATGTGCTCCGCAGCCCCCCAACAACGACATGTTCGTCGACCAGAAACACCTGCACCTTTTCGGCGAACGTATCCCTGGTCCGCAAAAGCTCTCTCGCATGCACTGGGTCGCCGAACGCGGCGTTCAGTGAAGCCAAATCGTCAAACCGCACCGTTGCGATGCCCGCTGGGCCGTCGGCAGGACCGTTCGCTACGAAATCGACAACATACTCGCGCAGGCCGGGAAGCCGCCCCGCGTATTCCGAATGTTCCCCGAGCCAGGCCGCCTTCAACTGCTCCGTGCTGAGTCCTGGCTGCTTCCACAGGAGGCTTACCCGCTTGATCACCAAAAGCCCTTTCAATCCCGATTCAGGCAATTTTGGTAAGATGGCATACCAAGGTAATACTGTCTAGAGGGTCAAGATCCGCTTCCGCGTCCCGAGACGTCATTGTGGAGTTTGCGGCACGGTGTATGTTGGCATGGTGAAATAACCGAGGGTCGGATTGGTGACGGACGCTCTATCGAATCCCTTCAAAAGCGTTTCCCGAGAAGCGAGTCTTTCGGACAAAGTGACCGAGCAGCTCACCGATCTCATTGTATCGGGCCAGATCAAGACCGGTGTTCGGCTTCCGTCGGAGCGCGAGCTGGGGCAGCGCTTCGGTGTCTCCCGAACCGTGATACGCGAGGCTGTTCGATCGCTGACCGCCAGGGGCTTGCTTCGGGTCACTTCGGGGCGCGGGATCGAGGTGGAAGCGCCGGACCCGAGAAATGTTGCCACGTCCATGCGTCTGTTTGTCAAAGGTCGGGGCGAGGTCGACTACGGTCAGGTGCATGAAGTGCGCTCTGCGCTTGAGGTTCAGGCCGCCGGGCTCGCGGCGGTGCGTGCCGCGCCGGACCAAATCGTCGAGCTGGAAAATGTATGCGCCGAGTTCGAGAAGAGTCTGAGCCGCGCCGACCATGCCGAGGCGGCCGAACTAGATGTGCGTTTTCACCGAATCCTGGCAAGCGCGGCCGGAAATGATCTGCTCTCCGCGGTCCTCGATTCGATTTCGGACATCCTGCAAGAGGTGAGAAATATCGGCTTGACGCGTCCGGGAGCGCCCGAGCAGGCGCTTGCCGCGCATCGCTGGATACTGGAATGCGTGCGCGCGAAAGATTCGGAAGCCGCGCGCCGAGCCATGGAGCGCCATCTCAGTGAAAGCGAGCGGTTCTGGCGGGGGGGTGCGCGGGAAAACTGACCGCTCAGAACGGAGCGAGAAGATACGCCCATTGACTCAGGTGGTATTCCAAAATATGGCATACCAAAGTTGATGGAGAAAACGACTTTGTCTTGGATGCAGGACGAACTCGAAGCAGACGACATGGTGGCCCTCCGGCCTCAGAACCTGTTCGACCTCAGCGGCAAAGTCGCGATCGTAACTGGTGCAGCGGGCGGACTCGGCAGTTGGATCTCTGCGGGCCTTGCGGCGAGCGGCGCATCGGTGGTGATGACCGACCTCAGTGCCGGAGCGATTGATCGTACCGCCTCCGCAATCCGAAAAGCGGGTGCAGATATTCTCGAGGTCGCATGCGACCTTACGGCTGAGAACGCTCCAGCCGGCATCGTCGAGGCTGCACTCGCGAGATACGGCAGAGTGGATGTTCTGGTGAACAACGCCGGGGCGAATAGGCGTGAACGCATCTTCGATGTGCAAGAGGAGTCCTGGGAACTCATCGCGAACCTGAACCTGAAGATCCCCTTTGAACTGTCGCGCAAGTGCGCCGGCGAGATGGCCAAAGGATCGGGCGGAAGCATCATCCATGTCGGATCCCTGAACAACGCAATAGGTCTGCAAGGCGTGTCCGTCTATGGCGCGCATAAGGCTGCTATGTGTCAGTTGGCAAAGTCGATGTCGGTGGAATGGGCGTCCTTGGGTATTCGGGTGAACGCCATTTGCCCCGGCTTCATGCTGACGCCGCTGTCAGAACCCCTTTGGCAGGATCCGAAACGGGGTCCGTGGCTCCTGGAGCGAAGCTTGCTCAAGAGGCCCGGTTATCCCCGCGAGATTGTCGGGATCTGCCTTTTGCTCGCGTCGGAAGCAGGCTCGTTCATGACGGGTCAGACATACTACGTCGACGGTGGCTGGCTGGCCGGCACTCCTTGGGACGCCTGAATTCGCGTTATTTGTTCCTGATGTGCCAGCGATTGGATGCCGGGGATTTCTCTAATCCGAACAGTATCAGAAAAGATTTTGAAGAATGTCGCAGAACTTGTTTGATTTGCGTGGACGCACCGCACTTGTAACAGGATCCACGCGCGGCTTGGGAAGAGCGATCGCGGAGGGACTTGCCCGGGCGGGTGCCAAGACGATCCTGAACGGCACAAATGAGCGGACTGTAGGTGAGGCAGTCGATGAACTGAGAACCCAAGGCCGTGATGTCGAAGGACTTGCCTTCGATGTCGCGAACGAAGCGGAAATCGTGTCGGCATTTCAGGAGTTCGACGCGCGACAGGTCAATATCGACATTCTTGTTAACAACGCCGGTATTCAGTTTCGAAAGCCGATCGTCGACCTGACTGGCAGCGAGTGGCAACGGGTAATCGACGTCAATCTCACCAGCGTATTCCTCATCGGACGCGAAGCGGGCAGAAGGATGGTCGCTAGGAAGTATGGCAAGATCATCAACATCGGATCGATCACGTCGGAATTGGCCCGACCGACCATTGCGCCTTACGGAGCATCGAAAGGTGGCGTCAAGATGCTGACGAAGATCATGACCGCGGAATGGGCGAAAGATGGCGTTCAGGTCAATGGTATCGGCCCGGGCTTCCTGAAGACCGACATGAATCAGACCCTTGTCGACGACAGCGATTTCAACGCATGGGTGAAGTCTAGGACTCCAACGCAGCGATGGGGCTCTCCCGATGACATACTTGGAACGGTGATCTATTTAGCTTCCCCGGCATCCGATTTCGTGAACGGGCAGATGATCTACGTCGACGGCGGGTTGCTGGCTGTTATCTGAGGCTTCATCGATACAAAAGTGGAGTGACCCGGCATCCTTCAGAGCGTTTCGCGGTCAATCGCAGAACCAACCTATCCTTTGAAAATAGAAAGTTCTCGCGGCCTATCGCCCTAAGGGGCGACCATCTGACAGTATGGCTGACGGTATTTGGATTTTCGTCAAGGGGCCACTTTTCAGATATCGTCAGCGCCAACCAAGAAGACGTAGGTGTACTACCTAGAGCGTCGGCTCGTTGAGGTGACTTGTAAATTGACCGGAGCGCACCGGATCGATTCTGTCAGCCTCTGCGAGCGCCCAGTTCTCCCAAGCTTCAAGCACCGAGGCGTCAATTGCGACGGAACCTTCAATGATTGCCTGCCGCACGCGTTGGACCAGCGTTCGGATTTCTTGAGCTTGGCGAAGCAACTCGCCACTGGTGCGCAAGTTTTCCAAGCGCCGGCGATTTAGCTCTACAAGCCGCTCCTGCCGCCGCTTTTCCTCCTCCTGCCGTGCTCGCTCCGCACGCTCCTCTTCTTCGCGAAGGCTCTGCCTGAACTTCGCTTCGCCCGCCACAATAATGGCAGCTGCGATGGGGGCGATCTTTGCCTCCAGGTTGCCTCCCTCATCATCCTGCCAAGTCTTGCCGCCTCGGCGGTCGAAACCTGGATCGAGCCGCAGTGTAAGCGGCGTCGCCGCTGGGAGATCGGGCGCCGGCCGGACATAGCCATACTGGCGCACCGTGCGATGCTTGCCGGCGATAGTGATTTCCAAACCCAAGTAGGTGTCGCCTACGATCGCGCGGGCGTGGATTTCTCCGTCACTCTCATAGGCGTCGCCGCCATGGCCGCGCTTGCTAAGCGCCAGAAATATCCCATTGAGGATTCTCAGGCGCCGCTTGGCAAGCGGTGTGTCGAACCTGGCTTGGTCCCAATGATGCTCGCGCCCCGCCGCTTTCTCGCGCCGACGTTGTTCTTGCTTGAGCAACTGCGCCAGACCTCTATGTGGCGCATCGAGTGTCTTCGGAGCGGAAGCCCGACCAATCGCGTTCAACTCCTGCGCGTAGAGTTCGTCGAGATTCTCCGGCACCAGCGCAGAAGCGAATGGACCCTCGGACGAAGGCGCCGGAGCTGAGGACAGAACCTTGGCAAACCGCGCATCCACACTTAGTCGGCCAGTCTCGCCTGGCCGCCGTGGCGGCGCTTTGGGGCGCGTCGGCACGGGCTTTCCGGCATGCACTTTGTTCCAATATCCCTGAGGCGGCGGCGCAACACCGTAGCTTGTCAGGAGCTTCCTCAGTCCGACGTCGGACAGGTCGAGTTTAGCTGCTAGATCGCGCATTGGTGCAGACCAGGCAAACGCGCGAAGGTCGTCCGGCAGCACAAGAATGTTGTTCCAATTGTATGATCGCCCCACGCCTTACCTCCATTTTCGTCGAGCACGGACTTGCTTCTCGCAAGCGGATCGCGCGACGATCCAACGGACACCGCGCGACGCAGGCTCCGTCGATGGTAAGTCGATCACTCCTCGGCCAGAAACAAAGGGTATTCCTTCGAAGGCTTTCGCGCTCTGGTCCGTAGCGTGGCCGTTCATCCTGGGTCCATCAGAAGCTAACTTGCCCCTTCTCCTGCACATGTCAGTGACAGCACAAAGACGGCGCCCCTGAGGTCGATGAATCCCATGGTCCGCTCGGTGATCGAGTCGAGCCGAAGGGCTACTACTTACAGAACGGGGGAAGGGCCGCTTGCCGGCCGCTACGGGCTGATGTAATAAAACGTTGGAAGTTACATGCAATTACCGACGGTTTGATACATGACCGAATTCGTGGAGACCTCTCAGCGCGACCTTGCCGTCAGTCTGATCGAGCACCACGGGATCATGCGCCTGTCGGACCTGCAACGCCGAGGGATCAATCCGGCAACGCTTGCGCGCCTGGTCGACGAGGGCGTCCTCCAACGCCCCTCGCGCGGGCTCTACGAACGCGCAGGTGCCGACGTCGACGTCGCGCATTCCCTCGCCGAGATCGCGACGCGTGTTCCAAAGGGAGTGATCTGCCTTGTATCGGCGCTGCAGTTTCATGAAATCACGCTGCAACTGCCGCGGAGCATCTGGATCGCAATCGGCTCGAAGGATCGCAAGCCGGCGATCGACTACCCTCCGATACGCGTTGCCCGCTTCGGCGAAAAGGCGCTCACCCTTGGGGTCGAAACTTACACGATCGATTCGGTGCCTGTCCGAATCTTCGATCCGGCCAAATCGATCGTCGACTGCTTCCGTTTCCGCAACACTGTCGGCCTCGACGTTGCAATGGAAGCGCTGCGCATGGGCTGGCGGGCCAGAAAGGCCAAGCCAGACGACATTTTCCGATACGCGCAGGCGCTGCGCATCTGGAGCATCGTACGTCCCTATCTTGAAAGTGTCGTTGCCGATGAAGGATAGGCCGGCCAACCTTCCCGCATCCGTTCTAGCGCGGCTGCGCAACGTCGGCCGGGAGAAACAGACGGACTATCAGCTCATCCTGAGGCGGTACGCCATAGAGAGGCTGCTTTATCGGCTCAGCATCTCGCCGCATCGCGACCAGTTCATCCTGAAGGGAGCGATGTTGTTCGCGGCCTGGCTCGACGATCCGTTTCGACCCACGCAGGATCTCGACCTTCTCGGGTTCGGCGATCCCGCCGTAACGGCGATCAAGACCGTGTTCACAGCAATCTGCCAGGCGCAGGTCGAAGATGACGGACTGGTGCTCGACACGGACGGCCTGAGCGTCGAGCCAATCCGCGAAGACCAGCAGTACGGTGGCGTCAGGGTAAATACGACAGCGTATCTCGGGAGAACAAGGATTCCCATGCAAGTCGACATCGGCTTTGGCGACGCTGTTACGCCGGCGGCGCAGGAACTGGAGTTTCCATCGCTTCTGTCGGCCGAGGGGCCTCGACTGAAAGCCTATCCCAGAGAGACCGTGGTTGCCGAGAAGCTCCAGGCGATCGTCGCGCTTGGCCAAGCGAACAGCCGCATGAAGGATTTTTACGACCTGCTGGCGTTGTCTCGGCTGTTCGCGTTCGAAGGCGAATCGCTGGCTCAGGCAATCCGAGCGACGTTTGAACGCCGCCACACGTCGCTGCCGACAGAGACACCGGTTGGACTCAGCGCCGCTTTTGCCGAGGACAGCGAGAAGGCGCGGCAATGGTCGGCGTTCGTGCGAAGAGAACCGCTGCTCCTGCGACCGGCGAATTTCCCGCCCACAATCATAAGCATTGCCGAGTTCGTTCTCCCGCCGCTTCAAGCCTCAGCCGGCCACGAGGAGTTCGGCCGCCGTTGGCCGGCTGGCGGGCCGTGGACGTAAAGCTCGGCTTGCTCTGGTGCTCTGGCCGGACGGGCCGCAAGGAGCGGAGCGCCGGACGAGCTCCAAAGAGAACCCCCAAGTGTTGCCGACAGCCAAAATCCGGAAGGTTGAAGCGTCTCAAAGGCGAGGATGCTATACCGTCATTTTTATTCGGTTGGAGCGACTGTCCACGGAAAAGAATTTTTCTGTGATATCAAACAATTACAAGTCGAGTACCAAAGGTCCGCAGCCTTGTTTATGATGTGCGAGAGGCGGACGCACGAGGCGAGCAAATTCGGCGGGCGTAGAAAAATCAGTGACTTATCAGCATGTTGCCGCTGCCGATAGATGATGCAGGTCCCGACATGAATGCCGGGCTTGGCGACCCCAAATTCCTCAATGATAGGCCATAGTTAGATTTGACGGTAAAAACGACGGTGTTTTCAATTTTGATTGTGGGAAAAGATGTTGAATATCAATATTTAAGGCATGTCATTGATGATGGAGTGGGAATGACGCCTCAGGCGCCTCGCCTCATCGCGCAGAAATAGAAGCCGTCGGTGCCGCTGGTTGCGGGCGTCAGCGACAGCCCGCCGGCCGGATCGAAACGGGCGCGCGCGGGATCGGCGCCGACCGCATCCTGCCAGAGCCTGGCGTGGTCCTCGACCTTGAACGCAGGATTGCGGCCGACGAACGCCGATGCCTGCTCGCGGTTCTCGGCGTCGAACACCGAACACGTGACGTACGCCAACCGGCCGCCGGGGCGGACATAGGCGCTGGCCGCGTCCAGGATCGCGGCCTGCTCGGCCCGGCGGGTGTCGAGCTGGCGGTCGGTCAGCCGCCATTTCGCATCCGGCCGCCGGCGCCAGGTGCCGGAGCCGGTGCAGGGCGCGTCGACCAGGACGAGGTCCATCCTGCCCTTCAGCGGCTCCAGGCCGGCAGGCTTCGCGATGACCTGGACGTCGCGACTGCCGGCGCGTTCCAGCCGATCGAAGATCGGTGCCAGCCGTACCTTCTCGGCATCGAAGGCGAAGATCTGTCCGCGATTGCCGGCCAGTGCCGACAGGGCAAGCGTCTTGCCTCCCGCGCCGGCGCAATAGTCCAGGATCTGCTCGCCGGCACCGCTGGCGGCCAGCGCCGCGACGATTTGCGACCCCTCGTCCTGCACCTCGAACCAGCCCTTGCGGAACGCGGGCTCGGCCTGGACGTTCGGATGGCGCCCGGCGCCCTCGATCGGCGGGATGCGCAGGCCGTCCGCGGCAAGGGCCGCCGGCGCGGCGCCGGTGCCGTCGAGTTCGGCCAGGACGGAGCCGCGATCCGACTTCAGCCGGTTGACCCGCAGGTCGAGCGGTGGCCGGGCCGCGAGCGCCGCGGCTTCCCGCACCCACTCGTCACCGAAGGCCGAAGCCATGAGCGGCACGCACCAGTCGGGAACGTCCGCCCGGACCTGGTGCGGCGCCCGGGCCAGATCACGCGCGGCGATTGCCCTTACTTCGTCCGGCCCGAGCGGCGGCGGCGCGAAACGGTCGCCATCCAGCTGGGCATTCAGCGCCTCGGCCGTCATCCGGCCCTCCAGCAGGAGCGCTCCGACGGCGACGGCACGCGGCGTATCATCGCCGACCAGCCAGCCGGCGGAGCGTTTCCGCCGCAGCGCGTCATAGACGATGTTGCCGACCGCGGCACGGTCTCCGGCACCGGCAAACCGGTGCGACAGACCCCAGTCCCTCAACGCGTCGGCGGCCGGACGATGCCGGCGCTCGATATCGTCAAGAACCTCGATGGCTGCTGCCAGCCGTCCGCCCAATCTCATTTCGGTGTCCCGTGATCGGTGAAACCCGCTCGCCCGTGCTGGTAGACGTTGTTCCGGTGACGTTCAAGGCCGGTCTGGGCGCAGCCGGCGATGCCCGTCGCGCGAACGCTGGCCTGAACGAGCACGGGCCGGCCACTCCCCGCTGGGAGCGACCGGCCCGCCCGGCATTCCGGAAAAGGCCGGCGGCGTCAGGCCGCCAGGTCGAAGCGGTCGGCGTCCATCACCTTGGTCCAAGCGGAGGCGAAGTCGCGCGCGAACTTCTCCTTCGCGTCGGCCGACGCGTAGACCTCGGCGAAGGCGCGCAGCTGCGAATGGGCGCCGAAGATCAGATCAATCCGCGTCGCCGTCCACTTCACGGCACCGGACTTGCGATCGCGGCCTTCGTAGACGCCACCCTGCGCGGGGCTCCAGACAGTGCCCATGTCGAGCAGATGAACGAAGAAATCGTTCGTGAGGCGCCCGGGCGTCGTCGTCAGGACGCCATGCTTGGAACCGCCGGTGTTGGCGCCGAGCACGCGCAGCCCGCCTAGCAGCACGGTCAGCTCCGGACCCGTCAGTCCGAGCAGCTGCGCCCGGTCGACCAGCGCCTCCTCGGGCGACATGAACTGCAGCTTGTTGGCGTTGACATAGTTGCGGAAGCCGTCGGCGCGCGGCTCCAGCGGCGCGAAGGATTGCACGTCGGTCTGGTCCTGCGACGCGTCGGCACGGCCGGGCGTGAAGGCGACGTTGATCGACAGGCCGGCATCCTTGGCGGCCTTCTCCACTGCCGCGCTGCCGGCCAGCACGATCAGATCGGCCAGCGACACCGGCTTGCCGAAGTCCTTGCGCACGGACTCCAGCCGGTCGAGGACCTGCTTCAGCTGCGCCGGCTCGTTCACCTCCCAGTCCTTCTGGGGCGCGAGACGGATGCGGGCGCCATTCGCGCCGCCGCGCTTGTCCGACTTGCGGAACGTCGAGGCGGACGCCCAGGCCGTCGAGATCAGCTGCTGGGTGGTCAGGCCGGACGCAAGCACCCTGGCCTTCAGCGCCGCGATGTCCTGCTCGTCGAGCAGCGGGTGCTCGGCGGCGGGCACCGGATCCTGCCAGATGAGGACTTCCTTCGGCACGAGCTTGCCGCGATAGCGGGCGCGCGGGCCCATGTCGCGGTGCGTCAGCTTGAACCATGCCCGGGCGAACGCGTCGGCGAACTGGTCGGGGTTCTCGTAGAAGCGGCGCGAGATTTTCTCGTAGGCCGGGTCGAAGCGCAGCGCCAGGTCGGTCGTCAGCATGGTCGGGCGATGCTTCCTGGACGAATCGAATGCATCCGGGACGTCCGCGGCCGCGTTCTTCGCCACCCACTGCTTGGCCCCTGCCGGGCTCTTCGTCAGCTCCCACTCGTTCTCGAACAGGTTCTTGAAGAACAGGTTGGACCAGCGGGTCGGTGTCTGGGTCCAAGTAACCTCGGGGCCGCCGGTGATGGCGTCGGCGCCAAAGCCGGTGCCGAACTTGCTCTTCCAGCCGAGGCCCTGGTCCTCGATGGACGCGCCCTCCGGATCCGGGCCGATCAGCGACGGGTCGCCGGCACCGTGCGTCTTGCCGAAGCTGTGACCGCCGGCGATCAGCGCGACCGTCTCCTCGTCGTTCATCGCCATGCGGAAGAAGGTCTCGCGGATGTCACGCGCTGCCGCGAGCGGGTCGGGATTGCCGTTGGGGCCCTCCGGATTGACGTAGATGAGGCCCATCTGCACGGCGCCGAGCGGCTCGGCCAGCTGGCGCTCGCCGCTGTAGCGCTCGTCGCCCAGCCACGACCCTTCCGGCCCCCAGTAGAGTTCCTCCGGCTCCCACACGTCGGCGCGGCCGCCGGCGAAGCCGAATGTCTTGAACCCCATCGACTCCAGCGCGACGTTGCCGGTGAGGATCATCAGGTCGGCCCAGGAGATGCGGCGACCGTATTTCTGCTTGATCGGCCATAGAAGGCGCCGGGCCTTGTCGAGATTGGCGTTGTCCGGCCAGGAGTTCAGCGGGGCGAAGCGCTGCTGGCCCATACCCGCGCCGCCGCGGCCGTCGGTGATGCGGTAGGTGCCGGCGCTGTGCCACGCCATGCGGATGAACAGGCCGCCGTAGTGGCCGAAGTCGGCCGGCCACCACTCCTGCGAATCGGTCATCAGCGCGTGCAGGTCCTTGATCACGGCATCAAGGTCGAGCTGCTCGAACTCCTTGGCGTAGTCGAAGTCGCGGCCCATCGGGTCGGAAAGGCTGGAATTGGCGTGGAGCACCTGGATATCGAGGACCTCCGGCCACCACTCGCGGTTGGAGCGTCCGCGGTGACCCGCGACGGGACATTTGCCCTGGCTCTTGTCGTCGGTCTTGGCGTCCATGTCGTTGCCTCCTCAACTGGCGTTCGGTTGCCCCGTCGCGGGGGCTCGATGAAACAAACAGGGCAGCGCTGCGGGCCACATCCGCCACGCCAGGTCGCCCAGTCTGGAATGTTTCCAAACTAGGCGCGACATGTGATAAACGCAAATTGGCTTTGGTTCTTGTGACGATAATCTGAACTTATGATCCGGATCACCCTCAGGCAGTTGCAGTATTTCGAGGCGCTCGCCGAGACGCTGCATTTCGGCCGGGCGGCAGAGCTGGTCGGGATCAGCCAGCCGGCGCTCTCCTCCCAGATCGCCGAGATGGAACGCCATCTCGGTTTCCGGCTGTTCGAGCGCGGCCGCGGCGTGGTGCACCTGACGGAGGAGGCCGCTGCCTACCGCCAGCGGATCGCGCGCATCCTGGGCGAGGTTCGCGATCTGGAGACGAGCGCGCGGAAGGAGCGCAAGGGCCTCGAAGGGCGGTTCAGGCTCGGCATCATCCCAACCGTCGCGCCCTACCTCCTGGCGCCGCTGCTGGAAGGGCTGGCCGGCGAGTTCCCGGCGCTGCGCATCGAGATCCGCGAGGCGGTGACGGCAACCATCCTCGACGAGACGCGCAGCGGGCGCCTCGATGCCACGATCGCCGCGGGACCGTTCGACGAGCCGGCGCTGGCGTCCGAAGACCTGTTCGAGGACCGCTTCCTGCTGGCCATCCCGGCGGCGGAGCGCGGCATCGTCTCCGTGCCTGTGAAGCCGGAGAGCCTGATCTTCGAGCGGCTGATGCTGCTCGAGGAAGGCCACTGCATGCGCGAGCACGCGCTGGCGATCTGCGGCACGGTCAGGCCGATGTCGATGACGAGCTTCGGCGCGACCAGCCTGACGACCCTTCTCCACATGGTGGGCCACGGACTGGGGATCACGCTGGTGCCGGAGATCGCGGCAAATGCGACGGCGGTGCCGCCGGGGGTAGCCCTGGTCCCGTTCAGCGACCCGGTGCCGGCGCGAACCATCACCCTCGCCTGGCGGCGTGCCAGCCATCGCGGCCCCGAACTGGCGCTTCTGGCGGACGCCATCCGCGCCGCCCACGGATCGATCGTGATGGACGCCGCCGCCAACCGGCGCGCTGGCTAGACCAGACTAGTGCCTACACCGCGCCGGCAAGATGCAGCGCCAACCACAGCCACATCAGCGCGAGCAGCAGCAGGCCGGTTCGGAACGCATAGTTCCGGTGCTTCAGCTTGTTGGTGGTCAGATGGATCCAGGAATGGATGTAGCGCGACAGCACGAACAGCCAGGCAAGCACCAGCGGCACGTAGCCGACGCCGGCGGTGGCGTGGAGGGCAAGGCAGACCACATGGAAGAGGACCGGCGCCTCGTACTGGTTCATGAGGTTGTTGGACGCCGTCATCGAACCTTCCGGCTCGGTCGCGCGCTGCTTGTAGGCCTGCGCCCTGGCCGCGCCCGAGGTGACGACGGCGCGGCGGCGCACCATCAGCACGCCGTAGACAATGAACACCAGCACCGCATGCGCGATCATCGGCCAGAAGATGACGGTCGGGTTCATGTCTCCTCCTCGGGCGCGTGACGCGCCTCGATCGCATTCCTGCCAGCGGGGGGCGCGACTGGCAATGGCGGTTGACCGAGATCAAGGAGACCGCGCGGGCGCCAGCGCAGACTGGCTCATCCAAGGAGAACAGCCATGCCCGCCGACACCGTCATCCTCGTCTCGCTCATCCTCGGGGTGTTCGCATTCTTCGCCGTGACGCTGGCCTTCGTCGACCGGACGTCCGGGGGCAATTAGCGCAGGCACGAGCCGGAGGCTCATGCGACATCGTCGTCCGCGACGATGCCGCCCTCGTTCTCCAGCGCGTCGAGCGCCCTGACCTCGCGGCGGGTGAATTTCAGCCGGACGCCAACGCCGCGGCTGTCTTCAGGCAGGAAGACGATGCCCTCGCGCTCCAGCGCCGCTTTCACGGCGGCTACCTTGTCGCGGCCGACCGCACCGCCGCGCTCGATGCGGCCGATCGCGGAAGCCGAAACACCGGACAGTTCGGCAAGTTCGCGCACGCCGAAATCGAGGCCTGCGCGAGCCATGCGGCACTGGACGGCGTTCATCGGCTCCCTCCGTGCTTATCCTCCAACGGGATAGTTGGGGCTTTCCCTCGTGATCGTCACATCATGCGTATGGCTTTCGCGCAAGCCCGCATTGGATATGCGCACGAAGGTTGCACGCTCGCGCAGCTCGGACAGATCGCGGGCGCCGACATAGCCCATAGCCGCCTTCAGGCCACCCGAGAGCTGGTGCAGCACGCCGGCCACCGGGCCCTTGTAAGGCACCTGGCCTTCGATGCCTTCCGGCACCAGTTTCAGCGTATCGCGAACTTCCGCCTGGAAATACCTGTCCGCCGAGCCGCGCGCCATCGCACCGACAGAACCCATGCCGCGATAGGCTTTGAATGAACGTCCCTGGTGCAGATAGACCTCGCCGGGGCTCTCGTCCGTGCCGGCAAGCAGCGAGCCGATCATCGCGGCTGAGGCGCCGGCGGCGAGCGCCTTGGCGAGGTCGCCCGAGAACTTGATGCCGCCATCGGCGATGACCGAGACGCCCGAGCGGTCGGCCGTCTCCACCGCCGACATGATGGCCGACAGCTGCGGCACGCCGACGCCCGCGACGATGCGGGTGGTGCAGATCGAGCCCGGGCCGATGCCGACCTTGACCGCGTCCGCGCCGGCGTCGATCAGCGCCTGCGTTCCCGACGCCGTCGCGACGTTGCCGGCCATGATGCGCACGGAATTCGAAAGCTTCTTGGCGCGCGTGACGGCCTCCAGCACACGCTGGGAATGGCCGTGCGCGGTGTCGATGACGAGCAGGTCGACGCCGGCGTCGATGAGACGCTCGGCACGCTCGAAGCCGTCGTCGCCGACGCTCGTGGCAGCGGCGACGCGGAGCCGGCCCTGCGCGTCCTTCGACGCGTTCGGGTTGAGCTGCGCCTTCTCCATGTCCTTGACGGTGATGAGCCCGACACAGTTGCCGGCCTCGTCAACGACGAGAAGCTTCTCGATGCGGTGCTTGTGAAGCAGGCGCTTCGCTTCCGACTGGTCGACGCTTTCTCGGACCGTGACGAGATTGTCCCTGGTCATCAGATCCGAGATCTTCTGGGCCGGGTCCGAGGCGAAGCGGACATCACGATTGGTCAGGATGCCCGCCAGGCGGCCGGTCTTATGACCACCCAGCCCGCCATTCTCGACGACCGGGATGCCGGAGATGCCGTGCGCCGCCATGAGGGCGCGGGCGTCAGCCAGCGTCGCGCCGGGGCCGATGGTGACGGGGTTCACCACCATGCCGGACTCGAACTTCTTGACTTGCCGGACCTGCTCCGCCTGCTCGGCAGGCGTGAAGTTGCGGTGGATGACGCCAATGCCGCCTGCCTGAGCCATGGCTATGGCGAGCCGGGATTCGGTGACGGTATCCATCGCCGCGGACAGGATCGGCACGTTCAACTCGATGTCGCCGGCGATGCGGGTGCGGATATCAGTCTGGCCGGGCATGACCTCCGAATGGTCGGGCTGCAGCAGCACGTCGTCGAAGGTGAGCGCCAGGGCGCCGGTCGCGGTCTCGATGATCTTCGCCATGCCTGATCCTAATGCGGTTGCGGCGCGGCGGCCAAAGGGCCGACGCCGACTCGGATGTTCCCTTTCAGGATTGGCGGGGGCTGGTACCACGTCTCCTGGGGGTTGGGAAGGCGGACGGCTCGCGCCGGCGCGCTGGGCGGGCTATGGAACGAGACCAGCGACGCTGCGCCGGGAGAGGCGGAACGAAGAGGCAAAGTTGCGCCACGTTCCCACCCTACGCAGCCCCGACACGAGGGCAGACGCATGGACGAGATCGCGGCGGCGGAGGAAGCGGCAAAACCGGCGCAGCCGGCTTCCTACCGGCTGAAGCGCGAGCCGTTCACCTTCACCGGCACGACGCGCGAATATTTCGGCATCTGGATCGTCAACATCCTGCTGACCATCCTCACCCTCGGAATCTATTCGGCATGGGCCAAGGTGCGCCGGCAGCGCTATTTCTACGGCAACACATGGCTGGCCGGCGCCAACTTCGAGTACCACGCCAGGCCGGTCCAGATCCTGATCGGCCGGATCATCGTCGTCGGATTTCTCGTCGCCTACAATATCGCGCTGCAGTTCCTGCCGCTCGTCGGCGGCCTCATCGGCGTCGCCTTCCTGTTCCTGATCCCGTTCTTCGTGTCGCGCGGACTGCGGTTCAACGCCCGGGTGACGAGCTACCGGAACGTCCGCTTCGACTTCACCGGAAAGTATGGCGGCGCGTTCCTCGCCTATCTGCTGGGCGGCGCGCTCGTCTACGGCTCGGCCGGAATCCTGGCGCCGCTGGCCTCGCAGTGGATGTGGAACTACTCGCTGGGCAACCTCAAATATGGCGGCCGTCCGATCAAGTGCGAGCCAAGGCTGGAGAAGCTTTACGGCCAGTGGTGGCTGCCGGCGACCATCCTCGTGATCGGATGGATCGTGATCATCGTGGTCCTGGTCGGGCTCGCCGTGACGTTCTCCGACACGCTGAGCGCCCTTTTCTCGTTCGAGCCCGACTCTCCGCAAGAGGACTATTCGAGCGAGCAGGACATGCCGTCGCCGACGACGATCCTGATCCTCATCTACGGCATCCTGATCCCGTTCTTCATCCTCTACGCGGTCGCCGGCCTGCTGTACCGGGCGGGAACCCGCAACGTGGCGCTCAAGGAGACGGTCATCGACGGCCGCCACGCGCTCGATTCGCAGATCCATCGCGGCCGCTACGCCTG
Source organism: Rhizobiaceae bacterium (assembly GCA_019635755.1). Classification (GTDB taxonomy): domain Bacteria; phylum Pseudomonadota; class Alphaproteobacteria; order Rhizobiales; family Rhizobiaceae; genus OAS926. The sequence goes on from JAHBYW010000001.1 coordinate 606,100, forward strand.
GATCGCGATCTCGAACCTGCTGGCAACGCTGTTCACGCTCGGCCTGCTCCGCCCATGGGCGGCCATCCGGATGGCGAAGTACATGGCGAGCGTCACCGCGCTCGACGCGACGAGCTCGCTGGAGGAGTATTTCGGCGGCATCCAGCAGGAGGGCGCCGCGGTGGGTTCCGAATACATGGACGTCGAGGGCTTCGACCTTGGCTTCTGACCCGGCAGCCGGCATCGCGGGCACCTGGCGTCGCAAGGACAAGGCGCGGGGCAACTCCGCCGTGCTGAGGATGGACCGCGACGGCGTGGCCAGCGTCACCGATCCAGAGAGCGGCGACAGCCTCGCCGCCGCGCCGGCCGGTCGCGTCGCCATTTCGGACCGCGTCGGATCGATCCCGCGGCGGATCGAATTCGCCGACGCGGGCACCTTCGAGACGCCCGACAACGACGCCATCGACAGGTTGTTCTACGGCGCGGGAATCCACCGCCGCGGCTTCGTGCACGAACTGGAGCGGTTCCGCCCCCGCCTCGTGCTTGTCGTCGTTGCGGTCGTGGCGCTGTGCTTCGCGGTCTACCGATACGCGCTCCCCGTGCTGGTCGAGGTGGCTGTCGCGGTGACGCCGCCGGTGGTGCCCGAACTGATGAGCCAGAGCGTGCTGGCCTCCCTGGACGGCTCGGTGTTCGCTCCCAGCGAACTGGCGGCCGAACGGCAATCGTCGATCAGCCGCGGATTCGACGAGCTGAAGGCGCTGAGCCCACGCGGCCTGGACGGCTACACCCTGCATTTCCGCAAGGGAGGCATCATCGGCCCGAACGCGTTCGCGCTGCCGGACGGCACAGTGGTGCTGACGGACGAGCTTGCGGAAATGACGGACGACGACGAGATGATCCTCGGCGTCCTCGGACACGAGATCGGCCATGTCGACCTCGACCACAGCCTGCGCCAGCTATACCGGGCGGCGGGCGTCACGGCCCTGATCATGATGATCGGCGGCGACATCGGCTCGGGCACCGAGGACCTGCTGGTCCAGGGCACGGGTCTGCTCGCCCTGTCGCACTCGCGCACCGCGGAGCGCGAGGCCGACCGGAAGAGCGTCGAATTGATGTACCGTGCCGGCAAGGATCCGGCGGCCATCGCGCGCTTCTTCGAACTGCTGCGCGACCGGCTGAACGACACCGGGACCAGCGACTTCTTCTCGACGCACCCGGCAACGCCCGAGCGCATCGAGGAGACGCGGCGCTACGCCGAAGAGGTCATGAACGCGCCCGACTGCTGCAAGCCGGAATAGCGCAGAACAGCCCTATCGCGCCGCGCCGTAGCGCAGGACGAGCGCGCCGGAAGGAAGCTCGGATCGGTCCACGAGTTTCAGATCGACGGGACGGGAGAGCCCGGCGAACAGGGTCGGGCCGCGACCGACGATCCTCGGATGGACGAAGAACACGTATTCGTCGATCAGGCCGAGTTCGGTGAGGGACTGCGCAAGCTTCACCCCGCCCACGAAAATGCCCCTGCCCGCCTGCTGCTTGAGCGCGCGGACAGTCGCCTCGAGATCGTCGCGCACGATCTCCGCGTTCCAGTCTGCCTGCGGCAGCGTGCTCGACACGACGTACTTCTTCGCGCGATGGATCGTCCGGGCGAACGGCTCCATCCACGCCGGCATCCAGTCCGGCCGTGCACCGGTCTCCGCCACCGGTCGCCAGGCTTCCTCCATCATCTGGTAGGTCACGCGACCGAACAGCAGCGCGTCGGCGCTCGCAATCAGCTCCGTCGCACCACGATGCGACGCCTCGTCGGGCGTGACCGACCGGTGGTCATAGCAGCCGTCGAGCGTGACGTTGACGGAATAGATCAGGGGTTGCATTCGGCGACCGTGCCACGGCGCAAATCCGATTGGAAGTTCTGGCTCACCCGATTGTGAGGGACATGCCGACGACAGCCATGATACCCGCGCCGCATGGCAGTTTCGCGCACGGTGCCGCTGATCCTGGCGATCGCGCTGTTCATGGAAAACATGGACTCGACCGTGATCGCGACGTCGCTGCCGGCGATCGCCGCGGATATCGGCACCAGCCCGATCGCGCTGAAGCTGGCGCTCACCTCCTATCTGGTGTCGCTTGCCATCTTCATCCCGGTCAGCGCGTGGATGGCCGACCGGTACGGCGCCAAGACGGTCTTCCGGGCGGCCATCGCCGTGTTCGTCGTGGGGTCGCTCTGCTGCGCCGCCTCGAATTCGCTCGGCGCGTTCGTTGTCTCCCGTTTCGTTCAAGGCATGGGCGGCGCCATGATGACGCCCGTGGCGCGGCTGGTCCTGGTGCGCGCGACGCCGCGCAGCGAACTGGTCTCGGCGATGGCGTGGCTCACCATCCCCGGCCTGATCGGCCCGCTGGTGGGGCCGCCCGTCGGCGGATTCATCACGACGTTCTTCTCGTGGCACTGGATCTTCCTGATCAACCTGCCGATCGGCATCCTCGGCGTGGTGCTGGCGACGCGCTTCCTGCCGGACGTGGCCCCGGCCGGCGTAGGACGGATCGACGCCGCCGGCTTCGCGCTCAGCGCGCTGGCGGCCTCCGGGATCGTCTTCGGCCTCTCGGTGGTCAGCCTGCCGGCGCTGTCGACCTGGATCGGCCTCGTGACGCTGGCGGTCGGCACCGCTGCCGGGTTCATCTACATGCGCCATGCCCGCCGGCGCACAAACCCCATCCTCGACCCGAGGCTGTTCGCCAACCGGGTGTTCAGCCTCTCGATTGCCGGCGGCGCGATCTTTCGGATCGGCAACGGCGCCGTACCGTTCCTGCTGCCGCTGATGTTCCAGCTCGGCTTCGGCATGACGCCGTTCGAATCCGGAATGCTGACTTTCGCCTCGGCCGGCGGAGCGCTGGCGATGAAGTTCCTCGCACCGGGCACGCTGCGGCGGGCCGGCTTCCGGACGGTGCTGGTGGCGTCGGCGCTGGCGGCGTCGGTCTTCATCGCGGCCAACGCCTTCTTCTCGCCCTACACGCCCGTGCCCGTCATCATCGCCGTCCTGCTCGGCGCCGGCTTCCTGCGCTCGCTATTCTTCACGTCCGCGAATGCGCTGGTGTTCGCCGAGATCGACGACCGCGAAGCAAGCCAGGCGACGGCGATCCTCGCCTTCTCGCAGCAGATCAGCATTGCACTCGGCGTCGCCGTCGCCGGCCTCATCCTCGAAGCCTTCACCCACATGACCGGCGAGGCGCTGGGCCTCGAAGCCTTCACCGCGGCCTTCCTCATCGTCGCGATCATCACGTCCAGCAGTGCGATCCCGTTCGCCAGGCTGGCAGCGAATGCGGGCAACACCGTCTCGGGCCACCGGCCGAAGGCGCTGCGGGAGACGCCGGAGGCCTAGCCTCAGCGGCCCTTGAAGTCCTTCGCCAGCAGGTAAAGTTCGACCGACTCGTCGCGCGACGCCGGCGGCTTGACGTGGCGGACCGAGCGGAAGTTCTGCTTCAGCAATGCGAGAAGCTCGTTCTCGGTCCCGCCCTGAAAGGTCTTGGCCAGGAAATGCCCGCCGGGCTTCAGCACCTTCACCGCAAAATCGGCCGCAACCTCGCACAGATGCATCGTGCGCAAGTGGTCGGTGCGGCGGTGCCCGGTGGTCGGCGCAGCCATGTCCGACAGGACAACGTCGGGCGGGCCGCCCAGCGTTTCCAGCAGAAGGTCCGGCGCGTCGGCGTCGAGGAAGTCCTTCTTAAGGATGGTCGCGCCCGGGACCGGGTCGACGTCGAGATAGTCGATGCCCACGACGATGGGCCGGTCCGGCGGGGACTTAACCCGGTCGGCCGCGACCTGGCACCAGCCTCCGGGCGCCGCACCCAGGTCGACCACGCGCGCGCCGGGCTTCAGGATGCCGTGCTGGTCGTCGATCTCGATCAGCTTGTAGGCGGCGCGCGAGCGATAGCCCTCGGCCTTGGAGCGCTGGACGTAAGGGTCGTTCAGGTGCCGCTCGAGCCAGCGGCGCGAGGATTCCTTGATGCTGCCGCTCTTCTTGACCCGCGTCTTGAGGACGCGAGGCTGCCCCGAGGCCGTTCCGCCGCGCCCCGACCCCGGACGTTTCGGTGGCCCCGCCATCAGCACGCCTCCCGCCGCCAGACGCCGGCGTCCGCCATCAGTTCCGACAGGATCCCCTCGCGCAGGCCGCGGTCGGCGACGCGCAGGCGCTCCGACGGCCAGAGCGCGCGGATGCCCTCGAGGATGGCGCAGCCTGCAAGGACGAGGTCCGCGCGGTCGGCGCCGATGCACGGATTGGCGACACGGGCGGCGAAATCCCACGACAGAAGCGTCCCGATCATGCGGTCGACGCTGTCGCGGTCCATCCACAGGCCGTCGACGCGGCGGCGGTCGTAGCGGTCGAGGCCGAGATGGACACCGGCCAGCGTCGTGACGGTGCCGGACGTGCCGAGCAGATGGAAACTGGCGCCGGCCTTCAGGTGGTCGAGCCGGTCGCGGCCGGGAAATGCTTCGAGCAGACCACGCACCTCGGCGACCATCGCGCCGAAGGTCTCGCGGCTGACGTCGCGTCCGCCGAACCGCTCGGCCAACGAGACGACGCCGACCGGCAGCGACGTCCACGAGACGATGTGATTGGCCAGCCGCGGCGTGCGCCGGCCGGTCAGGTCGATGAGCGCAACCTCGGACGAGCCGCCGCCGATATCGAAAAGCACAACGCCGGACGTGTCGCGCTCGACGAGCGATCCGCAGCCCGAGACGGCAAGCCGCGCTTCGGTCTCGCGGTCGATGATCTCAAGCTCGATGCCGGTCTCCGCCCTGACCCGGGCCAGGAATTCCTCGCCGTTGGAGGCTGCGCGGCAGGCCTCCGTGGCGATCAGCCGCGCGCGGGCGATGCGGCGGCCGCGCAGCTTCTCGCCGCACACCTTCAGCGCCTCGACCGCGCGCGTCATGGCCGCGTCGCTCAGCCGGCCGCTTGCGGAGAGCCCCTCGCCCAGGCGGACGATGCGGGAAAACGCGTCGATGACACGAAATTGACCGGGCCGCCCGGGGATCGCCACGAGCAGGCGGCAGTTGTTTGTGCCGAGGTCGAGCGCAGCGAAGACCGGAAGCTCCTGGCGGTGCGTCCTGCGGTCGGGCGGCGGCGCGGCGCGGGCAGCGGGCGCCGCCGGCGCGGGCTCCGGCTCGGCCCGCGGCGATGGCGACAGCGCCGGATTTCCCGGACCCGGAGGCGCGCCCGGAACCACGCCGTCGCGCGCAAACACCTTGCGGCCGCGCCTTCGCTTGCGCTTCTTGCGGGTCTTGTTCGGCGGCGCGCCGCCGGTTTCGGGTCGCGGCCCGGACACCGGCCCCGCCGTGCCGTCCAACGACGACCCGGCAGGGGAATGCGCGCTCCCGGCAGGAGCCGCATCCCGTGGCGCCCCGTTCGCCGGCGCCTGTGCGCCGCTGTCGGGGTTGTCCACTGTCGATCCTTCGGCGCCGCGCGAACCGGCTGACCGGACGCCGCAGGGCGCTCAATTCCAATGTTGGGGCCAGCGTATCAGCGCCGGTGGCAATCACCAAGGGGGCGGGCCGCGGTTCGGCACCCCTTACCAATGGGCAACTTTCCGTACCCGCCCCGGTGTGTTTCAATGAGATTCGGCTTCGCAGGGTGAGCCGGGACAAACAACGGAGAAGCCGCGCCGGCATGAATTGGCGAAAGCTCATCTGGCCGGCGATCGGTTCGATCGCCGTCGTGCTCTCGGTCTGGCTGCTCTACCATGAGCTGCGCGGCCTTTCGGTGGTCGATGTCTGGGCGGAAATGCACGCCCTGCCGGCCGAGCGATACCTGCTCGCGTTCTGCGGAGCGCTGGTCGCCTACGGCGCGCTCGCCGGCTACGACCACATGGCCCTGCTGCATATCGGCAAGCGGGTCTCGTTTCTGTTCGTGACGCTTTGTTCGTTCACGACCTATGCGCTGGCCCACAACATCGGCGGCTCGGTCTTCTCGGGTGCGGTGATCCGGTATCGGGCGTACAGCTCGCGCGGCCTCACGGGCAACGACGTCGGCGTCCTCGTCGCCTTCTGCTCGTTCACCTTCATCCTTGCGACGGTGTTCACGCTCGGCGTGGTGCTGGTGCTCGACCCCCATCTGGTGGACCGCTTCGGCGACGTGCTGCCGGCGATCGTCACCGCGACCGGCGGCGGCCTGCTGCTGGCGGCCGTTGCGGTCTACGTGCTGGGCAGCTGGATGAACTTCCGGCCGTTGAGAATCCGCAGCTTCGAGCTCTCCTATCCCAAGCTGCCGATCGTGCTGCGGCAGCTGACGATCGGGCCGCTGGAGCTGATCGGGGCCGGCGCCATCCTCTACTTCGCCCTGCCGGAGGCCGGGAACCCCGGCTTCATCGTGGCGCTGGGGGTCTTCATAGCGGCGTTTTCGGTCGCGCAGGCCTCCCATGCCCCGGGCGGGCTGGGCGTGTTCGAGTATGTCGCGATCAAGGGCCTGTCCGACATGGACGAGGCGCAGGTGATGGCCGCGCTGGTCGTGTTCCGCCTCTTCTACCTGATCATCCCGCTGGCGATCGCGCTGGTCGTCGTGGTGGTGTTCGAGCGGGGGGAATACGGCAAGCACGCGGCCGCCCAGCCTCCTCGATAGGAGCTACCGGCCTGCCCTATCGGCGACAGAGCCGGCGGGGACCGTCGAACGGCTGGAACGTGCAGTCTTCGGCCGTGAAGCTTCGATAGGCCGCGGCGCAGGCATCGACGTCGCAAAGGGCTGATTGCGCCTCCGTTGCCTCATCCGGGCGCACCGACGACGTCTCCGTCGTATCGATCCCGACGGACGCCGCCACCTCATCGTCGGACATGTCGTCGGAAATGCCGGGAGAATAGACGGTCGCCGAAACGGCGCGGGCGGCAGGCTGGGCAAAGAATCCGTCGCTGGTCACGAAAAGCGCCACGCCGGTCAGGGCCAGAACCGAGAGAAAGCCGACGACCGGTCCGCCGACGCCGGGTACCTCGTCGCGATATCGTGCGTATCCCATGAGGGCGGTAACCGCCGGGCGGCAATTTTGTTCCGCCCTGCACCTACGAAGTGCGGATCAGCGAGGCTGGGCAGAGGTCAAAGCGGCAGCGTGATCGTCGCAGTGAGACCAGCCGGATCGAAGTCCAGCGTCAGCGTGCCGCCTTCGCCGCTCGTCACGCGCTCGAGCAGGCGCGTGCCGAAACCCTGCCCTTCGGGCTTCGCGACATGCGGACCGCCGCGCTCGCGCCAGGTCAGGGCGACACGGGACGGGTCCGCAAGACGTTGCCAGGAGATGTCCACGGTGCCGCCGGAGACAGACAGCGCGCCATATTTCAGCGCGTTGGTTCCGAGTTCGTGGAGCGCGAGCGACAGGGTCATCACCAGGTTGGATTTCAGCGCGATCTCCGGGCCCTCGGCGGTCACGCGGTCGGCGCGGGCCTCGACGACGACGCTGCCGGCGACGACGTCGGCTAGCGATCCCGCCTCCCAGGCGTTGCGGGTCAGGATTTCGTGCGCGCGGCCCAGCGCGGCGAGGCGGTCGATCAGGACGGGCTTGGCCTCATCCAGCGTCTCGGCGTGCCGGAGCGTCTGCAACGCGATCGCCTGGACGATCGCGAGGTTGTTCTTGACCCTGTGGTTGAGCTCGCGGGCAAGGAGCTTCAGCTGCTCCTCCGAGCGCTTGCGCTCGGTGATGTCCATGCTGACCTGCACGGCACCCACCACCGCGCCGCCCTGGCCGCGGATCGGACGCGCGCTCGTCATCAGGTTGCGGGTCGCGCCGTTCAGGAGGACGTAGGAGAACTCCTCGTTGTCGGTGTGCTCGCCGCGCATCGCGCGCGACAGCGGGCGGTCGTCGCGGCTGACCTCTCGGCCATCCTTGTAGGCAACGGTGTCGATCACGCGGTCCGGGCGGCCGAAATGGGCAGCCGCATCGTCGCCGTCCAGTCCCATCAGTTCGGCGGCGAAGCGGTTGCGGATGACCTCGCGCGCGCCGGGATCGTAGGTGAACCAGACTGCCACCGGCGCCGTCGCGACGACCGCCTCGAGCTCCTGCGTCCGTTCATGGAGCATCGTTTCGGCCCGCACGAGCGCGTCGCTGACGAGGGAGAATTCCTTCAGCCGTGAATTCACAGGCTGGACCGGCCGGCGCGACCCCAGCGCCAGCGCCCCGCCCACCAGGCGTTGGGTTTCGCCGGTCAGCGCGCGGCCAAGCAGATAGGCCAGCAGCAGCGACACGGCGAGCGCAACGCCGGCCATGCCGAGGACGGCGTAGATGGAGCTCCAGAGAGGCGCTTCGACAGACGCCAGAGCGACATTGGCTGCATAGAGCCATCCGGAGTGGGGCGACCGGACGTAGCCGGCGAGGAGGACGTCGCCGAACTGGTTCGGGGACGTGAACGTGCCGGAGTCCCCGGTCGCCTTGGCGATGTATTCCGGCAGCCCCGGCTTGCCGCTGACCTCCTCGTGCCGCTCGGAGCGCGTCACATAGACGCCGATGCGATCGCCGACGCCGACGACCCACTCCTCGGGCACCGCGCCGCGCAGGGTCTCCTGGAGCGCCGAGGTGGGGATCGACATCTCCAGGACGTAAGTGTCGTTGCCCAGCACCAGCGGCCGCGTCACCGAAACGTGCGGAATGCCGTCCGCCGGGTCCGTCCAGACGTCGGAGATCCGCTGCCGGCCCTCGCCGGCTGCCGCAGCCTCGGCATCGCTGAGCGGCGTCAGCTTCGGCAGCGGCGAGCCGAACTGGAACCCGGTGTTGAGAATCTGCGTGCCGGACACGTCGCGCAACAGCACGACCTCGTCGGTGCCGGCGACGACGCGGCGGGCATCGGCGTGGAAGCGCGCAAAGTCGCGGCCGGCCGCATCGAAGGCGCGCGCGAGGCCATCCAGCATGATCAGCATGTCGTCCAGCTTGCCATCAACGGCGAAGGCGGACTGGCGCGCGATCTGCACCGCCTGCTCGCGATAGTCGCGCTGCTCCGCGAGCGCGAAAGACACGAGCAGGTAGGCGGCGAAAGCCCATACGGGAATGATCGCGACAGCGATCAGCCCCAGAAGATAGGTCCGAGCCGAGAACCGTCTCATCCGAGAACCCGTGCCGGTCGGATCGCTGCCATGGGTGGCCATGCAGCATGCGCAACCGTCACGGTCAAGGGCGGCGAAGTCTGTCCACCAGCCGCTGCAGGCGTTTGACGAGACCGTCCTTGACAAGCCGTCCCATTTATCCGCATCTTATCAATATGCAGACCTCGGTCCATATGTCGAGACTCAAGGGCGGCCCTGTTCGCGAACCCCGCCCTTCTGGTAGAGCCGCCCGGACGACCGTCCAGGTGGAGGGGAAGACCGTGGCCAGTTCAGGGACTGACGAAGGCGACGTGAAGGAGGAGGCCGGCAACCTGTCGTCGGCCATGACCATTCTGCAGGCACTCGAATATATCGGCGGCGACAGGAGCCGCAGACTCTCCGACATCGTGCTGCATCTGGGGCGGCCGAAGTCGACTGTGCTGCGCCTGCTGGACACGCTGGTCCGGGCAGGTTTCGTCAAGCGCATCGCGCCCGGCGAGTACGGCGTGACCATCAAGCTCTGGCGTCTGGGCACACATGCGCTCGACGGGCGGATGCTGGAATCGCTTATCCTCCCCGCGATCAAGAAGATGACAATCGATACGGGCGAATCGGGCCTCTACGCGATCTACGAGAACGGGTTCTCGGTGTTCGTGGAAAAGGTCGACAGCCCGCAGCCGGTAGCGGCCAGCGTGGCGATCGGCGCGCGCGCCCCCGCCTTCGCCACCGCGACTGGAAAATCGATGCTGGCGTTCCAGACGCCGGACGAGATCGAACGCGTGCTCCGCTCGGCGACGGTGTGCACCAAGTACACGATCACGGACTACGACAAGCTGCAGCGCCAACTGGCCGAGGTGCGATCCAAGCGGATCGCATTCTCGTTCGGCGAATGGCGCGAGGACATCGCCGGCGCCGCGGCGCCGGTGTTCGACCGCCACGACCAGATCGTCGGGGCGATCGGGATTTCCTGCCCGCGCGGGCGCGTCGAGCAGCGACTGAAGTCGCTCGGCGAGATCGTTCGCAGCGCAGCTATCGAACTCTCCGGCGCGTTTGGAGCGTCGGGAGCACCTGGGAGGTCGCGCTGATGGCAATCCGGGAGGATTTCGACGCGACGTAGATTCAAAGGGTCCAAACGGGAGGAAACCATGACGGCCTTGAAAACACTGCTGGCGGCCTGTGCCGCGACCAGTCTCGCAACCGCTTTCCCGGCCTATGCCGAGGAATGGGATCTTCTCGTCTACAACGGCATCAACGACCCGGCGACGAAGCTGATGATCGAATTCGCCGAGGACGTGAAGGCGAAGACCGAAGGCCGCATCGAGATCACCGTCCGGGCACCGGGCGAGCTTCCCTACGGCCCCGTCGACTACCACCGCGTCGTCGGGCGCGGCGACGTCGCGATGGCCGACACCGCCTACATCTCCAGCGACGTGCCGGCCACCGGCGCGCTGACCTCGGCCTTCCTCGTCCAGAACCATGACGAGCTGCGCAAGGCGATGCCGGCCGTCGCGCCGCTGATCGACGAGAAGCTGAAGCCGTTCGGGGCAGAGGTGCTGTTCTGGTGGGCCTATCCGCCGATCAAGTTCTGGGGCGTCGGCGAGCCGCCGAAGACGGCGAAGGACCTCGCCGGGCTGAAGACCCGCTCGATTTCCGCCGAACACCAGGAGCTGCTGAAGATGGTCGGCGCCGTGCCCGTCGCGGTGGCAGCGCCCGAGGTGATGACCGCCTTGCAGTACGGCACGGTCAACGCCGCGCTGACCACGGCGATCGCGGTCGTCGCGACCAAGTGGGAAGACGTCATGGACTGGGGATACGAGCTGGAGCTGTCGCCCACCCCCAGCTACGTGATCATCAACTCCGCGACCCTCGCGGCGCTGGACGAGAAGGATCGCAATGCGGTCAAGGAAGCCGGTGCTGTCACGCAGGAGAAGTTACTCGCGCTGGTGATGGAGCGCGAGGTGAAGGACACCGCCGGCCTCCGCGAACGCGGCATGGTGATCAACGCGCCGACGGCCGAGGAGCGGGCAACGCTCCAGCAGCAGGCGGTCGCGCTGTGGGAAGCATGGGCCAAGAGCCATGACAATGGCGAGGCCATCATCACCGCCATCCGCGGCGCGGTCGGCCGCTAGCATCCACGGCAGAGGACGATCGCAGCGTGCACCCTTACAGGACCATCGAGCGACTTCTCGACACCGTCGCGCGGTGGTCGGTAAGGGTGTCGAGCCTCGCGCTCTACGTGATCACGGCGATGATCGCCTACGAGATCGTCCTGCGGAACCTCTTCAACACCAGCAGCGGCTTCAGCACGGAATATTCGGCCTACCTGCTGGTGTTCCTTGTCTTCTTCGCGCTTCCTGAAACCCAGCGCACCGGCGCGATGATCTACATGGAATTCGTCTACGACCGTCTGCCGCCGCGCATCGGGCGGGCCGCCAACATCTTCCGCTACATGCTCTCCCTAGCCTACGCGGCGGCGATCACCTATTACGTCTTCGACTTCACCTCCAGCACCTGCAGTCTCGGACAGAAGTCGCTCTACGCGACCCAGACACCACTCTGCGTACCGCAGTCGGTCATGGTTGTCGGCCTGGCGCTGTTCACGGTCGAACTGCTGCGCGGCACGATCAACGCCTTCCGGCACATGCCCGCCGAAGAGGCGAAGTCCGACGAGGGGAGCGCCATCTGATGGAATGGTGGGCGCTCCTGATCGTCGCGACGCTGCTGATCACCCTCTTCCTCGTCGGCGGGGTGTGGATACCCGTCACGCTCGGCGTGACAGGCATGGCGCTGCTGGCGCTGGACGGCCGGCTGAACATGTTCAACTCGATTGGCATCCTGTTCTGGAACCAGGCGAGCAGCTTCGTCCTGCTCGGCATTCCGCTGTTCATCTTCATGGGCGAGCTGATCCTCAACAGCGGCATCAGCAAGCAGTTCTATCGTTCGGTGACGCCCTGGGTCAGTTTCATCCCGGGCAAGCTCTACAACACCAACATCATGGCCAGCACGATCTTCTCGGCCGTCAGCGGTTCGAGCGTCGCCACGGCCGCCTCGATCAGCGCGGTCGCCATACCGGAGCTGCGCCAGCGCGGCTACAAGGACTGGCTGATCTACGGATCGCTGGCGGCCGGCGGAACGCTCGGCATCCTAATCCCGCCCAGCACCGCGATGATCATCTACGGCAGCATCGTCAACGAGAGCGTCGCCAAGCTCTTCATCGCCGGCATCCTGCCGGGCCTGCTGCTGTCCAGCCTGTTCATCGCGTTCATCGGCATCCTGTGCTGGCTGAAGCCGCACCTGGCGCCGTCCGAGGGCGGGCGCGCAACGCTGCGCGAGTTCTTCGCCTCCCTGCCCGGCTTCCTTCCCATGACGCTGCTCATCATTACCGTGATCGGCACGATCTATTCGGGCATCGTGACGCCGACCGAAGCGGCCGCCATGGGCGTCCTTGGCGCCATCGTCATCGGGCGCGCCTTCGGCACCCTCGGACCGCGCGGCATCCTCGACGCAGGCCGCAAGGCGGTCGTGGCGACCGGCATGCTGATGTTCATCATCCTCGGCACCGAGATCCTGTCCTTTGCCTTCGCGCGGATGGGGCTGACGCGCGACCTGGTGAACTGGGTGGAGAGCCTGAACGCCGACCCCTGGACGGTCTTCTTCGTCGTCTGCCTGCTCTATCTGCTGCTCGGCACGTTCATCGAGGCGCTGTCGATGCTCCTGCTGTCGCTGCCGCTGGTCCACCCGCTGATGATGTCGCTCGGCTTCGACTCCATCTGGTTCGGCGTGGTGCTGGTGATCCTGATGGAGATCGCGCTGATCTCGCCGCCGGTTGGCATGAACCTGTTCGTGATCCAGAGCTATGCGAAATCGAGCACGGCCTCGCGCGACGTCCAGCTCGGCGCCATCCCGTTCGTGGCGATGATGCTGGTGGCGATCCTGGCACTGTGCCTGTGGCCCGAACTGGCGCTGTGGCTGCCCGGCCACCTCTAGAACCGCCGGTGGGTAAAGGCGTGGACGACAACGTCGCGCTGGAGACGATCGTTACCTTCCTCGAAGGAGACCTGACGGCAGGCGCCCTCGTCGCCGGCGGCATGGCGGACGTCGGGCGCAAGACGCGCCTCGCGCCAGCCGAGTACCGCCGGCTGGTCGGGCGCATCGGTCTCAACTGGCACTGGGTGAACCAGGTGCGGGCGGACGATGCGACGCTGGCGCGGCGGCTCGCCGACCCCGGCCGCCGCATCCACCTGCTCGTCCGCGACGGTAGCGTCGCAGGCTTCTTCGAACTCATGCTCCTGGACCGGGAGCAGGTGGAACTCGACTATATCGGCCTGACTGCCGCCATGATCGGTCGTGGGCTTGGCCGACCGCTGCTTCGCGCGGCAATCGCCGAAGCGCGGCTAACCGGCGCGCGGCGTCTGCTCGCCCGCACCTGCACCCTGGATCATCCGGCCGCGCTTCCTCTCTATCTGGACTGCGGTTTCCGGGTCGCCGGACACCAGCGCGACCGCGTCGTGCCGCTCTCGCAGAGCGAGAAGGCACGTCTGCTCGCCTGAACCGCAAGTTCGTCTTCATCCGTCGAAAGAAGCGATTGACAACCGCGCCGCGCGATCGCTAGTCTTACATTGTAGACCATGGTCCATATAGTGAGACCTACAAGCAGGGAGAAGACAGTGTCCGAACGCGGTGATCGCAGCAGGTTTCAGATCGAGGAGCGCAACGTCTTCTGGCCGGTGCATCTCGAACCCAAGACGAAAGCGCCGGAGCCGCTAATGATCATGGTCGCCCCGACGGGCGGCTCGATCACCCGGCACCAGAACCCGCACCAGCCCTATACGGCGAAGGAGATCATGAAGGAGGTGAAGCAGTCCTTCGATGCCGGCGCCCAGATCCACCATTTCCACGTGCGCGACGACCAGGGTTTCGGCAGCGAGACGATGGAGCACTACCAGGCGCTCTACGACCTGCACAAAGCGCAGGTGCCCGGGATGAGCATTTCGCTGAACCTCACCCGTCCGCTGGACAATGACAGCGTCACCGAACGGTTCACGCCGGCCAAGCTGCCCTTCGGCAACACCGTCGTCGTCAATGTCGGCTCGATGAACATCGGACCGAAGGTGTTCGTCAATTCCGAGGACTTCATCGTGGATGCGTGTGTGTTCCTCGAGGAACGCGGCATCAAGCCGGAGCTCGCCGTCTACAACCAGCGCATGATGCTCGACGTCTCGGAGATCCTGATCGCCCGCGGCGCGATCAAGCCCCCTTACTTCATCAACATCTGCCTCGGCATCCACAGCGCCACGCCCTGCACCGTGGAGAACCTCCAGCAGATGGTGAAGCTGCTGCCGGAAGGCGCCCGCTGGGTCGTCAGCCCCGGCGGTCGCAACTGGCTGGAAGTCGACGCGGCAGCCATCGCGATGGGCGGCCACGTGCGCGTCGGCATGGAGGACATGGTCCACTACTACCCGCACTCGGACGAGCTGATCGACAGCTGCGCGACCTGTGTCGAGAAGATGGTGAAGATCGCCGACGCGCTCGGCCGGCCGCTCGCCACCCTCGAACAGACCCGCGACATGCTCGCCGTGCCCGGCAAGAAGCCGGCCGTGCACGGCTAAGGCAGGGAGGGAGTCGTGCCGCTGCTCGGACAACCCGGCCGCATCGGCCGGCTCGAACTGCCCAACCGGGCGGTGTTCCCGCCCATGCTCATGAACTATGCCAGCGACCGCGGCGAGGTGACGGAACGACTGGTCGCCTACTACCGGTCGCTGGCGCGAGGGGGCTACGGCCTCATCGTCACCGAATGCATCTTCCCGCAGTTCAAGGGCGGGATCGCCACGCGCGGCCTCGCCTTCTACGACGACCGGTTCATGCCGGGCTTCACCCGGCTTGTCGGCGCGGTGCACGAGGAAGGCGCGCTGCTCGGCGCGCAGATCTTCTTCGACGGCGCCGGCCGCATCTTCGCCTCGGAGGAGACCGTTTCCATCGGGCCGAGCGACCTCGCCCCGTTCGGCGGCCCATCGATGCGCGAGATGACCGAACAGGACCTCGAGATCATGGCGACGGATTTCGCCGATGCGGCAGCGCGTGCCAAGGCGTGCGGCGCCGACCTCGTCGAACTGCACATGGGCCACGCCCACCTGCTCGGTCGGTTCGCATCGCCCTACTGGAACCGGCGGACCGACGCGTTCGGCGGCGACCGGACGCGGCGCATGCGCTTCCCGCTGATGGTGCTGGAGCGCGTCCGCGCCGCCGTCGGGGCCGACATGCCTGTCACCGCCCGCCTGTGCCTCACCGAGCAGATCGATGGCGGCATCGACCTGGCCGAGGCGATCGCCATCGGAAAGGTGCTCAAGCAGGCCGGCATCGACGCCGTCCACACCAGCGCCGGCAGCGGAACCACGCCGCGCGGGCTGGCCAGCATCTTCCCCACCAGTTTTGCGGCCGACGCTCCGTTCGCACCAATGGCGAAGGAATTCCGGCGCGAGACCGGGCTTACGACGATCTTCGCCGGCAAGGTGCGGAGACACGACATTGCCGAGCGCCTGCTGGAAGACGGCACGGCCGACTTCGTCAGCGCCGGGCGTGCCGGCCTGGCCGATCCGGCGTGGCCGCGCGGCGAGCATGGCGCGACACCCTGCATCGGCTGCAACCAGGGATGCACGGACAGCCTGATCACCCGCAAGGAGATTGTCTGCACGGTCAATCCCGCGCTCGGCTTCGAGCATGAGTTCGGCTCGGTGGGGCCGCTTCCGACCGGCGTCCGCTGCGTCGTGATCGGCGCCGGTCCAGCCGGCATCACCTGCGCGCTCGGACTGGCGGAGCGTGGCGTCGCGGTGACCCTGATGGAACGCGGCGGGCGGATCGGCGGCGCCTACGCGGCCTCCGCCACCGTGCCCGGCAAGGAACTCTACGGCACCTATCTCGATCACCTCGCCCGCCGGCTGGAAGCGTCCGGCGTCGAGGTCATGCTGAACGCCGACGACGCGGCCGTCCGCAGACAGACAGGACGCGGAGCGCATGTGTTCTGGGCCGGCGGTTCGTCGCCGCGCGGCTGGGACAGCGGCGACGCGACCGTGCCCGTTGTCAGCGGATGGGACCTGTTCTTCGACCCGTCGGCCGCCGACCGACCCGGCCGGGTGTTCGTGGTCGGCGCCGGCCAGACCGGGTGCGATGCGGCGATCTTTCTTTCGGCGCGCGGGCACGCCGTCACGCTCTGCGACCGGCAGGACACGCCGCTCAGCGCCTTCCGGGCACGGCAGTACGACTACCAGTCGGCGCTGGAACGCAACGGCGTAGAGATGCTGTTCGGAACGGACGCCGAGCGCGCCGAGGGCGCGGACGTCGTCACCCGCGGCAAGGACGGCACGACGACCCGGCACCAGACCGACTCGATCTTCATTGCCGTGGGCCGCGAGCCGCTGCCGCTGCCCGACTATGCGCGGGGCGCGGTGCGACTCGGCGATGCCGCGAAGGTCGGTTCCGCCCTCGAGGCGATCCGCCAGGGCACCTTCCACGCCGCCTTTGCCGACCTGCGATGAGCGCTGCGACCGGCACGGGCGCGCTCTCCGGCCTGCGCGTCGTCGAGATCGGCTCCTTCATCGCCGGACCGTTCTGCGGGCAGCTGCTCGCCGACCACGGCGCGGACGTGATCAAGATCGAACCGCCCCGGACCGGCGACGCCATGCGCGGCTGGGGCGTGACCCTGCACGAGGGCGAGTCGCTCTGGTGGCCGGTGATCGCGCGCAACAAGCGCTCGCTGGCGCTCGATCTGAGGACAGCGGAGGGGATCGACGTCCTCCGACAACTGCTGTCGGCCGCGGACATCCTCGTGGAAAACTTCCGGCCGGGGACGCTCGAGAAATGGGGGCTGTCGCCAGCGGCGCTGCGCGCGCAGAATCCCCGGCTGATCGTCGCGCGCGTGTCGGGGTTCGGGCAGACGGGACCCTATGCGGGGCGCGCCGGCTTCGGAGCTATCGCCGAGGCAATGGCAGGCATGCGGAACCTGAACGGTTTTCCCGACAGGGCGCCGCCGCGCGCCGGCCTGTCCATCGGCGACAGCCTCGCCGGCCTGTTCGCCACCGTCGGCGTGCTGCTGGCGCTCCACGCGCGCGACACGACCGGCGAAGGTCAGGTGATCGACGTCGGCATCACCGACGCGGTGCTGGCGGTCATGGAGAGCGTGCTGGCCGAGCATTCGGTGACGGGCGCCACGCGCCAGCGGGCCGGCACCGGGCTCACCGGCATCGCGCCGTCCAACCTCTACCCAACCGCGGACGACGAATGGATCCTCATCGCCGGCAATGCCGACGGCGTGTTCCGCCGGCTGGCGGAGGCGATGCAGCGCCCCGAGCTGGCGTCGGACGATCGTTTCCGTTCGCACCGCGGGCGCGGCACGCACCAGGCCGAACTCGACGTGCTGGTGGCGGACTGGACGCGCGGCCATACCCTCGCCGACCTCCTGGCACTGCTCGAGTCGCACGGCGTTCCCGCCGGCCCGGTCTCCACCGAAGCGGCGGTGGTTTCCGATCCGCATTTCCGCGAGAGGCGCAGCATCGTCCAGGTGACGAGCGAGCGGTTTGGAGCGATGACGATACAGGGCGTCGTTCCCCAGCTCGACCGGTCTCCCGGCAGCATTCGATGGCTGGGCCGTCCGCTCGGCGCCGACACGGACACGATCCTCGCCGCGGACCTCGGCCTCGATGCGCGCGCTATCGAAGCGCTGCGCCGCGCCGGGGCGGTCTGACGTGGTCGCTGTCTCCCTTCCCCTCCCCGACCAGGTCAGGATCGTCGAGGTCGGGCCCCGCGACGGCCTGCAGAACGAGGCAGCGAAGCTGCCCACGCACGACAAGATCAGGCTGCTCCAAGCCCTGGTGCGCGCCGGACTGAAGGAAGTGGAGATCACCTCCTTCACCCATCCGCGCTGGATTCCCAATCTGGCGGACGCGGAGGAGGTGGCGCGCGCAGCGGCAGACCTGCCCGTGCAGGCCTTCGCCCTGGTGCCCAACCGGCGCGGGCTGGAACGGGCGATCAAGGCCGGGGTGGCCGGCATCACCCTGGTCATGTCGGCGAGCGACGGGCACAACCGCGCCAACCTCAACCGGTCGCGGGGTGAATCGCTGTCCGAACTCATCGACCTGCAGCGCGAGGCCGCGGCGGAAGGCCTGACGTGCCGCATCTCCCTTTCCGTCGTGTTCGGCTGTCCGTTCGAAGGGGTCGTCCCCGCCGACGAGGTGACCGCGATCGTCAGGGCCTTCGCGGACAACGGCGCCGCCAGGATCGGGCTCTGCGACACGATCGGCGTGGCCGATCCGGCCCAGGTTCACCGGCTCAGCAGGCTGCTGCGCGGCCTGTTCCCGCAGGTCGAGTTCGAGCTGCATCTGCACGATACCCACGGCCGCGCGCTCGCCAATACGCTGGCAGGGATGCAAGCCGGCATCGTCTCGTTCGACACGTCGGTCGGCGGCCTGGGCGGCTGTCCCTACGCGCCGGGCGCGACCGGCAATGTCTCAACGGAACTCACGGCGGCGATGCTTGCGCGGATGGACATCGCGACCGGGATCGACGTCGCGATGCTGGCCGAAGCGCGCATGATCCTCGCCCAGGGGCTTGGCAAACGCTTCGACCCGTCGATCGAGCGCGCGGCATAGCCTGTGGCGAGTGGCCGCCGGGCCTGTTCTAGCCGGGATTGCGGACGATGATGTCCTCGGCGGCCTTGCGGATACCGGCGCCGACGATCCCGGTTCCCGACAGGCAGATGGCGCGCACGCCCTTCGCCGCGAGCGCGACCACCGCGTCGCGGTTCGGGGCGAAGGCTGCCGCCATCGCGCCGCCGGCCGCGGCGATGTCGTCGAGGATGCCGTCGATCGCCGACTGCACGGCCGGATGATCCATGCTGGCCCGATGGCCCATCGACATGGACAGGTCGGCGGGTCCGATGAAAGCGGCGTCGATGCCGGGCACGGCGGCGATGGCGCGGACATGCGGCAGCGCCTCGGCGTCCTCGATCTGCGCCATCACCAGCACCTTGCGCCGCGTCAGCTCGAAGTGCGCGTCGACGGTGGTGAAGCCGTGGCGGCCGGCGCGGCTGGTGGTCGCGAAGCCTCGCGTACCGTCCGGCGGATAGGTCGCGGCGCCGGCGATCGCTGCGGCCTGCGCGGCGTCCTTCACATGCGGCACGACGATGCCGCTGGCGCCTGTCTCCAGCGCCGACAGGATGTCGCTGGGCGTGCCGGCGGGGATGCGCACCAGCGCCTCGATTCCGGCGGCCTCGGCCGCGCGCACGCAGTTCTCCAGCGTCTCCAGGCTGCCAGCGCCGTGCTCGCGGTCGATGATGACGAAGTCGAACCCGGCATAGCCGAACATCTCGACCAGCGCGGGAGACGGCGCCATGACGAAGGCGCCGAACTGCAGCTCGCCGCGCCGCATGCGCTCCTTCATGTATTTACGCATCCGGGCCTCCCGTGCACAACGCATCCATCAGATGGACCATGATCTGTCATGGCCTAGCCTATCTCGATCGAGCAGATCGACGAGCCCACCGTCGTGGGCTCGCCCAGCGGCACCAGCAACGCCGTGACCGTGCCGGCAATTTCCGACTCGATCGTGATGGTCGTCTTCTCGGACTCGATGTCGGCGAGCGCCTGCCCCGGCGCCACCCGATCCCCCACGGCGACGTGCCAGGCGACGAGGTCGACCTCCTCCGTCGTCATGCCCATCTTGGGTATCTTGACCTTGATGCTTGCCATCGTCTCCCCGCGCGATTGATCCGCCGCAGACCGCCTAGGCGACCGCGCCGAGCGACGCACTGTGCGCCATCGACAGGACCACCTGCTTCAGCGTCTCGCCCGTCGGCACGATCGCCTTGTCGAGGAACGGGCTGAACGGTACGGGCACGGTGGCGCGGCCGATGCGCTTCACCGGCCCCTTCAGCGCGTCGAACCAGTGCTCGGCGATCAGCGCAGCGACTTCGCCGGCAAAGCCGCAGATGAGGTTGGAATCGTCGAAGACGACGACCCGACCGGTCTTGCGCACGGCCGCCTCCAGCCCTTCCAGGTCGAGCGGAAGGAGCGTGCGCGGGTCGTAGACGTGGAGCGAGATGCCCTCGGCCTCCAGATCGGCGGCGACGCGCAGCGTCTCGGCGACGAGATGCCCGACGGCGATGACGGTGACGGAGCTGCCTTCTCGGACGACCGCGCCCTTGCCGAGCGGCACCTCGACCAGATCCTCCGGCACCGGGCCGCGCGCGGCCAGCAGCGCCGCCGGAGCGAAATAGGCGACAGGGTCGTCGCTTCGGATCGCCGCGACGAGCAAGCCCTTCGCGTCCCCGGCATTGGAGGGGATGACCACCTTCATGCCCGCGTGCATCAGATAGGGGTAGAGCTGGTCGGAATGCTGCCCCGCCAGCCCACTGCGGAAGCCGGACGCGGGGAAGATGTAGGTGACCGGGACCGTGCATTGGCCGCCGGTCATGTAGGGCAGCTTCATCGCCTGGTCGACGAGTTGGTCGAACGCGACGAAACCCAATGCGCCGATCTGGTACTCGACGACGGGACGCATGCCCGACATCGCCGCGCCTGTCGCCAGGCCGGTGAAAGCCGCCTCCGAGATCGGCATGTCGACCACCCGGTCGTGGCCGAACTCGGCCGCCAGGCCGCGCGTCAGCCCGCGCAGAGAATGGCGGATGTCCTCGCCGACCACGAAGATGTCGGGATCGTCGGCCATGAGCTGGCGCAGCCCTTCGTTGATGGCCTGGGCGTACCGAAGCTGGCGCATCTCACCACCCGCGCATGGGACGGGCGGCCGTCGCGTCGGCATACATATGCGCCAGCGCCTCGTCGAAGGGCGGCCATGCACTTGCCTGGGCGAACTCCGTCGCCGCGTCGATCTCGGCCGCCACCTCCGCGCGGACCTGCTCCAGGTCCTCCGCGCTCGCCACGCCCTGCCGCAGCAGCGACGCCTCGCCGACGAGCAGCGGGTCGCGCTTCGTCCACTCGGCCACCTCCTCCTTGGGGCGGTAGCTGAGGCCCAGCGCCTGCTCGGCGGTGAAATGTCCGACCAGCCGGTAGGTCTTGCACTCCAGCAACGACGGTCCATCGCCGCGGCGGGCGCGCTCGACCAGCCGGCTCGCGGCCTCGTGCACGGCCTCCACGTCCATGCCGTCCACCGCCTCGCCATGCATGCCGTAGGCGGCGGCGCGGGTGTGGACATGCTCGACCGAACTCATCTCCCGGAACGAGGCGCTGATCGCGTAGAGATTGTTCTCACAGACAAAGACCATCGGCAGCTTGAAGATCGCGGCCATGTTCATCGTCTCGTGGACGACGCCCTGGTTGCTGGCGCCATCGCCGAAGAAAGGCACCGCCACCACGCCGGTCCCCTTCCGCTTGGAGGTCCAGGCGGCACCGGCGGCGATCGGCAGGCCCGCACCGACGATGCCGTTGGCGCCATAGATGCCGAGCGACACGTCGGCGATGTGCATGGAGCCGCCCTTGCCGCGATTGTATCCGTCGACGCGGCCGTACAGCTCCGCCATCATGCGGTTCGTCGCGCCACCCTTGGCGATGACATGCCCGTGGCCGCGGTGCGTGCTGGTGATGACGTCGCTTTCGCGCAGCGCCGTGCAGACGCCGACCGCCACCGCCTCCTGCCCGATATACTCATGGCAGACGCCCGGGATGTCATTGGCGTTGACGCGGTCACGCACGCGCTCCTCGAAGAGGCGGATGCGCACCATCGCGCGATAGGCATCGAGAAGCTGTCGTCCCTGCAGGCCGGGCATCACACTGGTCCATCATGATCGCGCCGCAGGGTCGCGACGGTCACCCAACCATGTGGAATCGCCGGCTTTCTGTCAATCGTTTTGTGATCACAGATCACCGCTGACGGGTACGAAACGCTCCTCGTCAGGCCCAGTGACGGGTCTCGTACACCTCGGCCGCCGTGGCGATGTCGCTGACGATCGCGCGTCGCGCGCCCTCGGCATCCCCGGCCTCGAGCGCCCGCACGAGGCTGTCATGCTGCTCGTCGGTACGGCCGATGTTGCGGCTCTGGACGCCGGACTCGCGCATGTCGCGCATGATCATCCCGAAGAACGGTGCGATCTGAAGCCACAGCGATTTGACGATCGTGAATGTGATCGGAAGGCCGGCGGCGGCGTAGACGGTGAAGTGGAGCTGCTTGTTGAACAGCATCGATTTCGGCACGTCGATGCGGGCGCCAAGCGTATGCCTCTTCCACTGCTGATTGAAGCCGTCGGCGGCCTTCAGATCGGCCTTGGCAATGCGCGTGGCCGCAGCCGCTGCCAGATTGCCCTCGAGCACCACACGAAGATCGCGAATCTCGCGGAACTTGGGCAGCGTCATCACCGGTACGCGGATGGTGCGGTTCGAATGCATCTCGATGCCCTGCTCGGAGAGCAGCTGGCGCAGCGCCTCGCGGACAGGCATCGGGCTGGTGCCCAGCCGCTCTGCCAGCGTGCGGATCGGCATCGATTCGCCCGGCGGTATGTCGCCACAGAGCAGCATCTCCTGGATCTGGTCGTAGACGCGGTCGCGGACGCCACTGCGCGAGACTTTCTCAATCTTGTCGAGAGGCGAATTCTGACGGCGCATGCCCTTCATCCTTGCGGCGAGCAGACACGCCGCCCATTGGCGAAAGCTTGAAATACAATCTGGCGCGGCGTCCAGCAAACGCCGTGTCGGCCTCCCTCACCGGCCGAATGCCACAGCGTCGGCGTTGGCCGGATACCAGAAATCGGGCTCGGGCCGCACATAGTCCGGCGGCGCGTCGCGCACCTCGGTGACGAGGCCCATGGTGGCGACGGTGTCAAAATAGACGAAACGCGAGCCGCCGTAGACGCCTTCCATCAGCGGCGCGGCGCCGCGACGCGCCATCTCGGCCGCGAAGGCATCGTATGCCAGCCCGCGATAGGAGAGCTGCAGGTGATGGAAGCCTTCGCCGTGCTCGGCCAGGTGCTCCTCGTAGATCGACGGGCCGTCCAGCGGCTCGATCAGCTCCCACTGCATCTGGCCGACCCACGCAAGCGCCAGACGCATCGAGTAGTCGGCGTCGCGGCCGCGGACCTTCGTCTCAGTCAGTCGCGGCGGAGCATAGGTGCCGACCCACCACGGCCCGATGCCCATCGCGGCGTAGCGCTCCAGCCATGGTTCGAGCTTGCGCACGACGAGGCCGACCTGGTCGGCGCCGCTGAAGAGTGGCGACGCGACGGTCATGCGGCGGGTTCTCCTCGATGCCTGGCATGTTGAGGCGTGAAATCGCGGAGCGCGCGCCCGACCGGCACGCCGGCGACATTGGCCGCGATCCGATAGACGGTGGTGCCGGCAGTCACGTAAAGCACGCGCCAGTCGCTCTCGCCCCAGGCGAGGTTGCGCGGCCAGTCCGGGAACGCCACGGTCCCGAGATGCGCGCCGGCGCGGTCGAAGACCCAGAGCCCGCCGCCGCTGCCGCAATAGACATTGTCCAGGCTGTCGACTTTGACGCCGTCGGGAACGCCCGGCTTGTCCGTCTTCAGCGAGGCGAAGAACCGGTTGCGGAGCGGCCGGCCGGCCGCGTCGAGGTCGATCGCGCGCAGCTCGAACCGGTCCGAGTCGGCGACGTAGAGCGTACGCTCGTCGAGGGACAGCGCGAGCCCGTTCGGGAAGGCGATGTCGTCCGCGATGCGGATCAGTTCGCCCGCGGGTGCGACGCGGTAGACTGACGGCGGCTGCTCCACAGGCTCGCTCGGCGTCGGCAGCATGTAGGCAGGGTCGGTGAAGAAGATCGTGCCGTCGCGCGCAGCGACGACGTCGTTCGGCCGGTTGAGCCGGCGCCCTTCGAAACGGTCGGCGACGACCGAGACGCGGCCGCCGGGCTCGGTTCGCGTCACCCGCCGGTTGCCGGTCTCGCAGGATAGCAGCCGGTCGTCCGCGTCCAGCGTCAGGCCCATCGCGCCGTTCTGCGCGACCGTCGCAGACTCGTCGAGCGCCTGTCCGGAAGGGTAACGGAAGGTCGTGACCTCCGGTCCCTCGGCAAGGCGGCGGTAGCGCACGATGCGGTTGCGCGCCGGGTCGACGAACAGCAGGCCGTCCGGCGTCCAGACCGGGCCTTCCGTGTTGACGAAGCCGCCGGCGACGACCGTAGCGCGCGTGCCAGCCGGAAACAGGTCGAGAAACCGCGGATCGACGGCCTCGAAGCGGACGCCGGCAACCGCTTCGCGCGCCTCGAAGGAGGCGATCTGCCGGGCGACCTCACTCATCGGTTTGGCGGGAATACTCATCGTCAGGGCATCAGCAGCCCCGGCAGCCAGAGCGTCAAGCCCGGCACGAGCAGGCAAAGCACATTGACGAAGATCATCCACCACAGGAACGGCCAGACGTGCCGCGTGGATTCGCGCAGCGTCGCCTTGGCCATGGCCGCCGAGATGAACAGGAAGTCCGCGACCGGCGGCGTGACGCCGCCGATGACAAGCGCGATGCTGAGCGTCACCGCCCACTGGAGGCCGTCGTAGCCAAACACCGCGCCGAGCGGATGCAGCACCGGCACGAACAGGACGATCAGCGCCGCGATATCCATGAAGCCGCCTGCGATGATCAGGAAGACGACGACGATCAGCGCCGCCAGGAATGGCTCGTCCGTGATCGAAAGCAGTGCCTTCTGCACCACGAGCGGCGCCTGCCCGATCGCCAGAAGCCAGGCAAATATGCCCGCGGCGCCGACGATCACCATGACCAGGGTCGTGGTGTAGGCAGCCGAGTAGAGCAGCCGTGGCAGGTCGGCGAAGGTGATCTCGCGGTGGATGAACAGCCCAACGACAAGGGCGTAGACGACGGCGGCGACGCCAGCCTCCGTGGCAGTGAAGACGCCGAGCACGATGCCGCCGAGGACGAGCACCGGCATGCCGAGCGCCCAGCCCGAGGCACCGATGGCGCGGACCTTGCCGGGCCACGGAACCCGCGGCTCGGCGCCGATGCCCATGCGACGCGCCTGAAGCCAGCAGATCGCCATCATGCCGACGCCGATCAGGATGCCCGGCAGGATGCCGCCGAGAAACATCTTGGCCGGCGACTGGTTCACCAACGCGGCGTAGAGGATCATGATGATGCTGGGCGGAATGATCGGGCCGAGCGCGCCGGCGGAGCCGAGCAGCGCCGCGGCGTAGCCGCGCGTATAGCCGCGCGCGATCAGCGCCGGGATCATGATCGAACCGATTGCAGCGATGTCGGCCGTGCCGGAACCGGACAGGCCGGAGAAGACCATCATCGCCAGCACCGTGACCAGCGCGATGCCGCCCTGGAGGTGGCCGACCAGCGCCTGGGCCAGGTCCACGAGGCGGGTCGAGATGCCGCCCTGTTCCATGATGACGCCCGCCAGAACGAAATAGGGGACGGCCATCAGCGGGAAGGAATCGAGCATCACGAACATGCGCTGCGGCACGACCACGCCGGGCACATCGGTGAACAGGAATAGGACGACCAGCGAGGCCATCACCATGCAGATGACCAGCGGCGAGCCGGCCAGCAGCATCAGGGCAAAGAAGATGCCGAAGAGCGAGCCGGTCATTCGACCGTCCTCCGGCGGTGCAGCATGTGCCAGACATGCATGCCGCCGAGCAGCGTGCCGCCGACCGGGAACGCCAGGTATATCCAGCCCATGGAGATGCCCATCGCAGGGCTGCGCGAGCCGCCCTCCACCGCCCGCCATACGAGATCGC
This sequence comes from Rhizobiaceae bacterium, assembly GCA_019635755.1. Taxonomy (GTDB): domain Bacteria; phylum Pseudomonadota; class Alphaproteobacteria; order Rhizobiales; family Rhizobiaceae; genus OAS926. The sequence goes on from JAHBYW010000001.1 coordinate 631,825, forward strand.
CGCCGAACCAGATGAGGGCGCCGGCGAAGATCAGCATCAGGCAGTCGTTGAACAGTTCGAGGGCCCGGCGCCCGCGCGGCGACAGCGTGTCGCTGACATAGTCGACCTTCAGGTGCGCGCCGTCGCCCGCCACCAGCGCCGCGGTCAGCATCACGCTCCAGAAGAAGGCGTAGCGGATGAACTCCTCCGACCACGGCAGCGAGAAGCCAAGCGCATAGCGGCTGAGCACCTGCGCGCTCCCGACCAGGACCAGGAGCGCGTAGATGGCGGCGACGATGTGCTTGATCGGACCGGCGATCATCAGCCGGCAGCTTGCATGACTTTGGCGACCCAGTCCTTGTCGAGCTTCGCCGACTGCTCCTCGACGAAGGGTTTGACCGCGGCGATGAAGCCCTCCTTCTCGACCTCGTCAACGGTGACCCCCATCGTGGCGATGTCGGCCCAGATCTTCTGTTCCGCCGTCACCCACTGCTCACGCTCCATCGCGGCTGCCTCGGCGATGACCGTGTCGACCAGGGCCTGAAGCTCGGCCGGCAGCTTGTCCCAGCCGGCCGTCGACATCAGCCGAACCGCCGGGGTGATGAAGTGTCCGGTCTTGGAGGCGAACTTGGCCACCTCGTTGAACTTGTTCGAGACATAGACCAGCGGCGAATTCTCGAAGCCGTCGATGACGCCCTGCTGGATGCCGTTGTAGACTTCGGTGAACGCCATCGGCGTCGCCTGCGTGCCGAGCGCCTGGAACGTACCGACGCGCACCGGGTTCTCCTCGACGCGGATCTTCAGGCCCGCCAGGTCGTCGATCGTCTTGACGCTCTTCTTGTTGTTGAAGATGTCGCGGACGCCCACGTCGTAGAACGCCAGACCGCGGAGGCCCGCCTCGCCCATGCGCTCGGTGCGCAGCGCCTGCCCGTCCGGCCCGTCCAGGAACGCGAAGAGCTTCGCCTTCTCGCTGAACACGTAAGGCAGATCGAAGATGCTCATCATCGGCACATAGCTGGAGATCAGCGCCGAGGACGCGCCGACGATGTCGACCGTTCCGAGCTTCAGCCCTTCGACCAGGTCGCGCTGAGCGCCGATCTGGCCGGCCGGGAAATGGGTCACGGTCAGCGCGCCGTTGGAGCGCTTGGTCACCTCGTTGCAGAACCAGTCGTCCGCGTTGAAGGGCGGGTTGTCGTTCTGCGGCTCGACCGTGCCGAATTTCAGCGCGATCGGCGATTGCGCGCGCGCGTTGACGAACGGCATGGCCAAGGCGGCGGCAGCTCCGCCGGCCAGCACCTGGCGGCGTGTGAAGTCAATTCTTCCCGATTTTCTCATGACGGCGTTTCCTCCCAATGCACCGACGCTCCCAGTGCGGCCCGAACCGTACGCACACGGTTCGCGGCTGTCAATCTTGTGATCACAGATCAAAGAGAGACGTGGCGACAGGAGCTTCATCCGCGACTGTGAGCGCGCGCCGTTGTGGCCGCTTGCGTGGCGGAATCAAGGAGGGTGATGGGAGACGGTGCGGGCTTCCGGCTCCCGGGCGTCAGCCCAGCACGGATTTCGGAACGCTGCAGAGCACCGTGAAGGCCGGATTGACGACGTTGCCGATCCGCAGCGCACAGGTCTGGCTGACGAGTTGGTGCGCGTCCATCAGGTCCAGCCCCGTGCGGACCGCCACCCATCGCACGAGGCCTGCGACCGCGATGCGCGCCGCGTCATCCAGCGGACGCGCGCAACCGATCACGCCGATATGGGTTTCGGTCTCCAGCCGTGGCCAGTCGAAGGCGTCGTCGCCGTCGGCGAGGTCGATGGACAGCGTCGTGTTGAACGCGCCCTCCACGGCCGTGCCGGCGATCTCGCCATCCCCCTGCGCGTAGTGGCCGTCGCCGATGTAGACATGACCGCCATCGACATTGGCCCGCAGATAGAGCGTGGCGCCTTCGGTCAGGTCTGGGATGTCGAAATTGCCGCCGAAATCGCCGGGCACGACGCCGAGCCGCACTTCGCCGTGGGCCGGCGCGACGCCCAGCGTGCCGTGGAACGGCCGCCAGGGGGCGGTCAGCGTGCGGCCGTTGGCGGCCTGAGTGGTGAGTGTGCGCCGGTCGGAAGCCAACCGCCATATCCAGACGCGCTCGTCCTGCTCGCGCTGCAGATTGGGCGAAGCGCGCGTGCCGGACAGGAAGCCGAAATTCGGCGAGATGGTCGCCACGCCCCAGTCGCGCGCCGGTTCCAGCCTGTGCAGGTGGATGGCAAGGATATCGCCGGCGCTCACGCCTTCGACTGCGATCGGGCCGGTCAGCGGATTGACCTGCGGATAGGGCGCGACCTCGCGCGGCTTGCCGTCGACGGATGTGAGCTTGCCGGAGAAGCAGTCTTCGGTGAAGACGGTGAAAGTTTCTCCCGGCTTCACAGTGAGCCGCGGCGTATGGCCGCCGAGATGGAAGACGAACTCGTGCCCGTCGTTCAGCGGTCGAACCACGTGCCCGCTCCAAGTTTCTCGACGATGTCGACAAAGGCCTCGGTGGCATCGCGGTGGATGCTGTGACCGACGTTCGGCATGACGACCACGGAGCGTTCCCCGGCCTCCCGCTTCAGCCGCGCGGTGTCGTCCGCCGGCACGAAGCGGCTGACCTCGGGCAGAACCCAGACAGTCGGGAGCTTCTTCGCCAACGTTGCCGCCTCGCCGCGCAGGTCCCAGGGGGCGTTGCCGGCAAAGGCGGCGCGCGCATCGTCGAAGGATATCTGCTGCATCGAAAGCAGCTTCCATGCCGCGTCGAGGCGCGACCAGCCAGGGTTCAGCTTGAGGATGCCGTCGATCGTATGCGGCAGGTTCGCCTCGTCCCAGTCGAGCATGGCCTTCGGCGTCGCCTTGTCGGCGAAGTGCGAGACAGGATCCTCGAGCAGCAGCGAACGCGGGCGGAAGATGCCCCGCAACACGCCAAGCTGCGCCAGCGTGCCACCGAAGGAATGGCCAAGCAGCACGTTGCATTCGGCCGGCAGGTTCTCGGCAAGATCGCCGAGCAGGCTGTCGAAGGAGAAGTCGCCGTCGGCGCGCGTGCTCTCGCCGTGGCCGCGCATGTCGGATGCGATCACCTGCCAGCCGCGCGCGGCCAGAACCCGCGCAGGCTCGGTCATCGCGCCGGCATTGGCGGTGATGCCATGCAGCGCGACCATCGTCTTCGGTGCGCCGCGGTCGCCCCAGCGCATGACGTTCAGCGTGGCCATCTACTTGCCTCCGGCCCAGGCGGCGATCTGCTGCCAGAGTTTCGCATACCCGTCCCACTCGACGAAGGGTGGCGGCGCCCAGTGTGGGCCGCAGTCGGAGGCGAAGGCCACCGCCCTGCCCTTGCCGAAGCCGCCGGCCACGATCAGCGGATCGCCGCCGACCGAAGCGACGACCGTGCCACCCTTGCGCGCGGCGAAGCGGTTGTAGCCGAGGAGCGACGGCCAGTCGCGCGGCAGGCCGGCGGCGATGGCGTGGCGGGCATTCTTGACGCGCGGCGCGACGCCATCCGGCCGCTCGACGCGGTCGTCGCCGGCCAGCATCTGGATCGGCAGCACCTCGGCCAGCGACGTGTCGCGGTAGCGCGCCTTGGCATCGATGCCCTGGAAGGTCATGTAGCCGCCGACCATGACCAGCCCGCCACCCGCCTTCACATAGTCGCGGATCACGTCCAGCCGGTTCGGCAGCACCTTGGAGCGGACGAATGTGTCCGGGTGCAGCAGCAGCGTATTGGAGCCGATGTCGCTCAGCAGCACGCAGTCGAATTTCGCCAGGGCTGCGACCTCGAACGGGAAGTCGCGCGCGGCGACATGCGCCGGCTGGTAGGTCACGTCCCAGCCGCCCGCCTCAAGCGCCTCGCGCAGCCAGCGGACACCCTCGGCGTACTCCGTGGTGGTGAACGAGTCGAAACCCTTCTGGTGGATGGAGTGGACCGTCCAGGATTCCCCGGCGATCAGGACGCGGCGTTTCTTGCTCAAGTCTTCCTCCAGTCGGAGCTATGCGGTTGTCGCCAGCCGGCCGAGCGCGGCAACGAATGCGTGATGAATGCCGTCGCCGTCGAGTTCGACGACGATGTCGGCGTTGGCCGGACCGAACCGGCTGGCAAAATCGATGACGGTGCAGCCATAGGTGTGCTTGCCGGCGAGTTCCACATCGACGCGGGCCGGCGCCGTGCGCGCCAGCGCGGGATCGGCCGCGAGAAGCACGGCAATTGGGTCGTTCAGCGGCATATGCGCCGGGCTGAATATACCCGGACGAAAGGTGATGACCAGCGATCGCAGCAGTTCGGCAGCGAAGCTGCCGACGGTGCCGCCCAGCGCTTCGGTGTCGGCGATCAACCCATCGGTGATGCCGGCCTGCGGTCCGACATCGATCGGCACCAGCGTCAGCGGAATGCCGGCGCCGAAGACGATGGCCGCGGCTTCCGGATCGCACAGCACGTTCCACTCGGCCGCGGCGGTCTTGTTGCCGAGGCCCCAGGAACCGGCCAGCGAGACGATTCGAACGATGCGACCGGCGAGGCGCGGCTCGCGGCGCAACGCCATCGCGAGGTTGGTCAGCGGCCCGGTGGTGACGATGGTCGAAGCCGCGCCGGACAGGACGGTCTCGCAGATCAAGTCGGCCGCGTTGCGCCGGTCGAGGTCAACCGACGGCAGGTCGGGACGCTCGGGATCAAGCGCCGACGACTGGTCGAGCACGCCAGCGATCAGCCGCTCGCGCACCAGCGGACCCATGGCGCCAGCCGCAACCGGAATGCCCCTTCTGCCCGCGATCGCCATGGCGATCGCGCCGTTCCGCGCCGTGCGGTCGCCCGACAGATGACCGGCGCCGGTAGTCACGGCCTTCAGGTCGAGGCCGGCGTGACCGGCGGCGACCAGAATACCCAACGCGTCGTCATTGCCGGGATCGCAGTCGAGGATGATGGGTGTCGTCATGCAGATTCGTCCGTGACCTTGGCCGGCCGGTTGCGGAGATGAATTCGCCAGCGCGCGAAGGTCAGACCAAGGATGGCGGCGAGATAGGGCAGCATCAGCACGAATTGGGAGGGGATGGCGAAGACCTGCAGCCGGTCTCCCAGCGCGCCGAAGAAGCCGAACAGGACGGCGGCGGCCGTGGTCATCCACGGCAGGCCGCCGCCGAACAGCGTCGCGGCAAGGCCGATGAAGCCGCGGCCGCTGGTCATGTCGGGCAGGAAGAAATGCAGTTTGTCCATGGCGAGCTGCGCGCCGGCGAGTCCGGCCAGCAGGCCGCTGATGGCGAGCGACAGCGCCTTCATGCGCTCGATGCGGATGCCGGCGGAGCGCGCCGCGTGCTCGTCCTCGCCGGCGGCGCGCAGATTGGAGCCGAGCGGCGTGTGGTAGAGGAAGACGTAGGAAAGCGGCACTGCGAGGATCGCGATCAGCACGATGATGCTCTGGTCCTCGAAGGCCGGTCCGATCACCGGAATCCTGCTCAGCGACCCGACCGGGATGTGCCAGATCTCGGGAAAGGCGATCGGGCGCAGCCCGCCGGGGCTGTTGTAGTAGCGTTCCAGGATGAACAAAGTGCCGCCGGCCGCGAGCAGGTTGATGCCCAGCCCTGCGACGATGAAATCGGCCGAGAAGCGCAGCGTCAGCAACGCCAGAAGCTGCGAGAACAGGATCGCGACCACGATCGCGGCGAGGAAGCCCTGCAGCGCGCTGCCGCTCCACCCGCCGACGGCGATGGCCGTGAAGGCGGCGGCCAGCATCATGCCCTCGACCGCGACGTTCAGGATGTTGGCGCGCAGCGTGATCATGGCCGCGAGTGCGGCCAGCAGGATCGGCGTCGACTGTTCGAGGACGGAGGCGAGGAGCGCGGTGAGCGTCATGCCGGCCTCACGCGTGCCGCGCCGCACGGACGAGGCGCGCGGTCATCAGGAGAACGAGCAGGCCGGTCAGCAAGTTAACCAGCGAGCGCGGCACGTCGGTGGATATCTGCATATAGGCCGCGCCGTTCAGCATCATGGCGTAGAACAGCGCCGTTGCCAGCGCGCCGATCGGATGGGTGCGCGCGAGCAGCGCGCAGGTCAGCCCGACCAGCCCGTAGGCCGGCGAGAAGTTCTGCTCGAAGCGGTGGCCGACGCCCAGCACGTAGAGGGATCCCGCCAGACCGGCGAGGCCTCCCGCCACGACCATCGCAGTGATGACGCGCCGGGCGGCCGGGACGCCGGTCGCCTCGGCGAAGCGGAGATTAGTGCCGGCTGCGCGCACCTCCGCGCCCCAGCGCGTACGGAACAGCACCACCCAGGACGCGAAGGCCAGCACGACGGCAACGAGGAAGCCGGACGTTGCGCGCGGCACCAGCGGCATCGGCGGCAGCCAGATCGTCTCCGGCACCATCCAGCTCACCGCGCCATAGGCGGTCGTGTCGCGGATCACCTGGTTGGCGAGCCAGGAGGTGATCAGCAGGACGATGATGTTGAGCATCAGCGTCGTCACCACCTCGTCCACCGCGAGCCTAACCTTCAGCACGCCAGGCACCCAGCCGACGACCGCGCCGGCGGCGATTCCACCCAGGAGCGCCAGCGGAAACAGGACGATCGCGGGCATAGACGCGCCTGCAATGCCGATCACGGTCGTCGTGATGGCGCCGGCGTACAGCTGCCCTTCGCCGCCCACGTTGAAGATGCCGGCGCGGAAGGCGAAAACGACGCCCAGTGCAATCAGGGTCAACGGCGTCGCGCGGTTGAGGAAGAGTGCGAAATTGCTGAGCGAATCGAAATTGGCGAAGAGCAGGTCGCGATAGGCGCGAACTGGCTCGTCGGTGATCGATGCGACCAGCAGAAAGCCGATCGCCAGCGTCAGCAAGATCGCCGCCACAGGTGCGCGGATGGCGCGCAGCACGTCGAGCAGGGATGCCGTCATGCCGCCTGCTCCGCGCCGCCGTTCATCAGCACGCCCACCCTGCCCTCGTCGGCATCGGCGCGGTCGAGCACGCCCATCAGGCGGCCGGAATACATGACGCCGATGCGGTCCGACAGCGCGAAGATCTCAGACAGTTCGGACGAGATGAGCAGGACGCCGGCACCACGGTCGGCGGCGTCGAGAATGCGCTTGTAGACGAATTCGGACGCGCCGATATCGAGGCCGCGCGTCGGCTGGCAGATCAGCAGCAGCGAGGGCTGGCGCTCCAGTTCGCGGGCTATGACCAGTTTCTGCATGTTGCCGCCGGACAGCCAGCCGGCCGGCGTCGCGGGCTGCGCGCCGCGCACGTCGAACTCGCGGATCTTGTCGTCGGCGAAAGTAGCCAGCCGCGACTGGCTGACCAGGCCGTTGCGGACCAGCCCGGCGCGGCCGTAGTTCGCCGCCGCGACGTTTTCCGCCACGCTCATCGTAACGCTGAGGCCCCGGTCAAGCCGGTCCTCCGGCACATAGCCCAAGCCAGCGGCCTGACGCGCGGGCACCGAGGCGACCGTCATGTCGCGTTCGCCGAAGCGGATCGTGCCTGCCTGCACCGGCATCAGGCCAGCCACCGCCTCGGCCAATTCCGTCTGACCGTTGCCGTCGACACCGGCGATGCCAAAAACCTCGCCGGCACGAACCTCGAAGGAGACGCGGTCGAGCAGCCGGCGGCCGGCGTGGTTCGTCATGGTGACTCGGTCGAGCGCCAGCACAGCATCGCCGATGACGCGCATGCCGCCGCTCTTGCGGCCGACGAGGAAGACGTCGCGTCCGACCATGTCGCGGGCGATGTCCGCCTCGGTGACGTCGGCGGTGCGGTGGGTGGAGACGCTGCGCCCGTGACGGATCACGGTAACCCGGTCGGACACCGCCTTCACCTCGCGCAGCTTGTGGGTGATGAAGAGCACCGTGCGGCCCTTCGAGCGCAGGCCGTCGACCACGCCGATCAGCTCGTCGACCTCGGGCGGGGTCAGCACCGCGGTCGGCTCGTCGAGGATCAGCAGTTCCGCGTCGAAGGCGAGCGCCTTCAGGATCTCGACGCGCTGTCGCTGGCCGACCGAAAGCGTGCGGACCGGCGCCTCCGGGTCAAGCCTGAAATTGTAGCGCGCGATAAGCTCGGCGGCCCGCTCGACCATCGCCTGGCCATCCGAGAGGATGGCGAAGCGGCGCGGCTGGCGGCCGAGGAAGATGTTCTCCGCGACCGTCATCGACGGCACGAGGGTGAAATGCTGGTGCACCATGCCGATGCCCAGCCGGCTGGCGGCGATCGGGTCGGCGATCGTGACCGTGCGGCCGTTTAGCACGAGGGAACCGGCCGACGGCTGGTGGATGCCGGCCAGGATGTTCATCAGTGTCGACTTGCCGGCACCGTTCTCGCCGCAGATGACGTGAACCTCACCGCGCGCCACGTCGAGGTTGACATGCACGAGGGCAGGCTTCTCGCCAAAGGATTTGGCGATGCCGCCGAGGCTCAGGATGATGTCGCGATCGGTCATGCCGTCCGTCCCAGGTCCCGCAGGTGCGGGACGCCGGCCCTTGCCGGCGCCCCGCGCGTTCGCCTTGGGAGGCTTACTTGAAGGCGGTCTCGACCTTGAGCTCGCCGCTGACGACCTTGGCCTTGGCAGCGTCGACCTGCGCCTTGACGGCGTCGGACACGAGCTTGTCGTTGTAGATCAGGCCGACGCCGTCATTGGCGAGGCCGTAGATCTTCAGCGTGCCGAACTCGGCCTTGCCCTCGCGGATCTGCTTGATCGAGTCGTAGATCGAATTGCCGATGCCCTTGGTCATCGAGGCGATGACGTTGTCGGGATGCAGGCCGTTCTGGTCGGAATCGACGCCGATCGCGTATTTGCCGGAGTCGGCGGCGCCCTTCAGGATGCCCAGACCGGCCGGACCGGCGACGTTGTAGACGACGTTGGCACCGTTCTGGATCGCGGTCTTGGTCAGGTCGTAGGCCTTCTGCGCATCGTTGAAGTTGCCGATAAAGATGACCTGGACGTCGACGTCGGCGGCCACCGTCTGGGCGCCCTGCTTGAAGCCGACGATGAAGTCCTGGATCACCGGGAGGTCCATGCCTGCGACGACGGCGATCTTTGCCTCGCCAGAGGTCAGCGGGAACGCTGCCTTGTCGGTGGCGGCGACCGCGGCCAGCACGCCAGCGAGGTAGGAACCCTCGTTCTGCGCATACTTCACCGACAGGACATTCGGCTCCTTCAGCTCGTCGTCAAAGAACACGTATTTCTGCTCGGGGTGCTGCGGCGCGACCGCGGCGAGGTTGTCGTGCATGTTCGGACCGGTGAAGATGACGCTCCACTCGCCCGAATTGGAGACAGCTTCGAGGTTCTGCCGCCAGAGCTGCGGATCGGTCGGCGACGCCTGCAGCAGGCGCGTCTTCACACCTTCCGCCTCCGCGCGGTCGAAGCCGGTCTTGGCATTGTCGTTGAAGCCCATGTCGCCGAGATTATCGCTCATCACGTAGACGGCGCTGAAGTCCTGCGCCTTCGCGGGACCGGCGGCGAGCGCAAGGCCAAGGCCTGCCGCGACCGCGAGTGATTTCAGTACAGATCGAGTCATCGCTTCATTCCCCTTTTGCTTGATGGTCATCGTCCGGAGGCGCGCGGCGGCGCCACCGACTCCCGCATCACGAGCGTGACCGGGAGCCGGGTCAGGTCCGCCGGCGTCTTCTTCTGCATCAGCGCCAGCAGAGCGCGGAAACCGGAACGCCCGAGTTCCGCGGTCGGCTGGCGGATGGTGGTGAGGCCGGGCGCCAGGAGATCGGCGAACGGCATGTCGTCGAAACCGACGAGCGAGATGTCGTGCGGCACGGATAGTCCGCGCGCACGAACGGCCTGCATCGCCCCGATGGCGATGAAGTCGGAGCCGGCAAAGACCGCCGTCGGCGGGTTGGGACCGGCGAGCAGCTCGGTCATCGCGGCCAGCCCGAATTCGCGCGAGTATTCCCCCTGCCGGATCGAGGCGCGATCGACCTGGATGCCACGATCCCAGAGCGCGGTGCGGTAGCCTTCGAGCCGTTCGATCGCGCTGAACAGCGCGGCGGGCCCGCCGATATGGGCGATGCGCGTGTGGCCGGCGTCGAGCAGGCACTGCGTCGCGGCGTTCGCACCCTCGCGGTTCTCGACGAAGATCTTGGGAACGTTGACGCCCGGTATGTCCTCGTCGACCAGCACGATGTGGCCGTACTGGTGCAGCGATTTGGCGAGCGAGCCGTCGTCCGGGCGATTGGTCATCATCACGAGGCCGTCGACGTGACCGTCCTTGAGACGGCGCAGGCTGCGCAGCTCGCGGTCGCGGTTGCCGCCGGTGCTGGTCATCAGGACGGAGTAGCCGTGCCGCTCCGCCTCGTCCTCCACGGCCGCGGCAAGCTCCGCGAAGAACGGGTTGGCGATCTCCGGCGTCATCAGGCCGATCGCCTCGGTGCGGCCAAGGCTGAGCCGCTTGGCGAGGATGTTGGGGCGGTAGTCCAGCGCGCTGATGGCTGCGTCGATGCGGGCGGCGGTATCGGCCGGAAGCTCGATGCGGTTGTTGAGGTAGCGCGACACGGTGGTCGTCGACACCCTCGCCATTTCCGCCACTTCGAGGATCGTGCTCATGCCGGTCCCGCGCCTCACAGTGACAGAACGCTAACACGGCGATTTCAGCTAGTAAAGCGGTTGCGTAAAGGGGTTTACTGAGTCACTGAGTCGACGCGGATCGTTCGGCTTACCGTGGTCAAACACGGTCCGGCCCGGCGGATGATCCGCCGGGCCGGACGTGCGCCCTTCCTCCGTCGGTCGCCTCGACCAGACCCCTTGCCGATCGGGAGAGGCGATCGTCTTTGGCTCGCGGGTCCGGGATGACCGGATCACACGATCCAGATGTCGAAATACGAGCCGCCGGGCTTGCCCTCGTTCTCCACCACGAAGGTGAACTCGCCTGTCCAGGCCGGCCGGAACGACACGCATTCATAGGCGCCGTAGCTGGTCGAGCGGTCGATCAGGTTGCCGTTCTCGTCATAGACCCACAGGTCGATGTCGGAGCGGCCGTCGCCCTGGATGCACACTTCGGAATACTCGCCGGCGAAGAAGACGTCCCAGAACGTGACCGACTCGTTCGGGCCGACATAGCCGGCGGATGCGGCGGCGGTGCCGCCAAGGGCGATGGCCATGGCCGTGAGGCCGGTGGCGATGAACTTCTTCAACATGCTCATTCTCCTCACTTTGACCGGCCGGAGCGCCATTGCCCCGGCTCGTGAGGACACAGATGCCCCTTCCCCGCCCGGCATGTTGCGCAACGCCGCGCAACACGCCGGGATTGCCGGGCAGTCGATCATGGGCAGTCCGTGTGCAACCGACCCGCGCGCTGCTAAGTCTGCGGCGGGAGCGAACGATGATCACCGAGGGCGATCTCATCCGCTGGGGCATTGCGCCCGGCACGGGCTTGGCGGCAGCGCTCGCGACGGCGCGGAGGATGGACGCCGAGGGTCGGTCGCACGACGAGATATTCCGGCACCTGCAGACCATGCGCTCGCCCGAGACAGCGGCCCGCACCAACAGCATCCCGTTCTCGGTCTTCCTCGAACCCGAAAACGATGTCGAGCAGGCGAACCTCGCCCTGGTGATCGAGGCGATGGATGCGCTGATGCGCGTGCCGACGGTGACGGCCGGTGCCGTGATGCCCGACGCCTGCCCCGCCGGGACGATTCCGGTCGGCGGCGTGGTGGCGACGAAGGACGCGATCCACCCTGGCTTCCACTCCGCCGACATCTGCTGCTCGATGGCGATCACGGTTTTCAAGCGCCGCGACGACCCGCGGCGAATCCTCGACGTGGCCGAGCGCGCGACGCATTTCGGGCCGGGCGGGCGCAAGCATGATGCCTGGACAATGCCGGCCGAACTGCATGCGCGTTTCGCCGCCAACCCGTTCCTGTCGGATGCCGGCCCGATCGGCGACGGCAACTTCGGGACACAAGGCGACGGAAACCATTTTCTGTTCGTCGGCCATCTGCGCTCGACCGGCCAGCCGGCAATCGTGACGCATCATGGCTCGCGCGGACCGGGCGCGCTCCTCTACAAGCGCGGCATGGCCGTGGCACGCCGGCACACCGCGATCCACGCCCCACGCACGCCGGACGGCGCGGCCTGGATCGATGCCCACAGCGACGACGGCCGCGCCTACTGGGACGCGCTGCAGGCGGTGCGGCTGTGGACGAAGGCGAACCACTTCGCGCTCCACGACAGGATCGCGCGGGATCTCGGCAACCGGATCGTCGACCGCTTCTGGAACGAGCATAATTTCGTGTTCCGGCGCGCCGACGGCCTGTTCTACCACGGCAAGGGCGCGACGCCCTCGTTCGCCGGCTTCTCCCCCGACGACGACGGCCGCACCCTCATCCCGATGAACATGTGCGGACCGGTGCTGATCGCGCAGCACCGCGACCGAGCGGCGGCGCTGGGATTCGCGCCCCACGGCGCCGGGCGCAACATGAGCCGAGCGCGCTATCTCGCCGAGGTGGTCGGAGACCGGACGATCGCCGATCTGGTGCGGGAGCAGACCGCCGGCATCGACGCTCGATTCTGGCTGGGTGCTCCGGACGCCTCGGAACTCCCCCTCGCCTACAAGCGGGCCGCGCAGGTGATCGGCCAGATCGAGATGCACGACCTAGCCGAGATCGTCGATTTCGTCGATCCGTACGGCTCGATCATGGCCGGCGAGCACAGGCCGCGACAGGCTTCAGGCCAAGGCGAGGGCCGGTTTGCGCGGTAGCGGCGCAGGCTGTTCATCCTGCCGATCACAATATCCATGCAGATCTTGCGCGCCCGACCAAAAAGGCTGCAATATCAACGCGCGGCGGGAGGCAGGTCAGAATGGCCTTTGTTGAAGGCTACGAGTACGACATCTTTGTCAGCTACGCGGCCGTAGACGACGGCGATGCCGGCTGGGTGACGACATTCGTCGAAAAGCTCACGAACGTGCTGGGCAGCCGGCTGGGCGGCCTGGACCGTTTCGCGATATTCTTCGACCGCCGCAATCTGAGCGCCAACCATCAGATCGATCCCGAGATCCTCGGCGCCATCGACCGCTCGGCGCTGTTCCTGGCCGTCACCTCGACGGCCTATGCGGTGCGCGACTATCCGCTGAAGGAATTCGCGCAGTTCATGCGCCAGGACCCCGACCTCAAGCGTCTCTTCGCGGTCGAATACCTGCCGCTTGACGAGGACGAGACCTTTCCCGCCACGCTGCAGACCCACAAGCGGATGAGCTTCTGGCGTCGCAACGAGACGACCTCGACGGCCGCAAAGCCGCTTCCAACCAACTCCGAGACCTTCATCGAGCGCATCCACGACGTCGCCGACGCGATCAAGCGGCAGTTGAAGACGATACGCGACGAGGCTCCACCGCCCGCCGCCAAAGGCACGGTCTACCTGGCGGAGACGACCGACGACCTCGTCGACGAACGCGAGGACGTGCGGCGCTTCCTCGAGCAGAAGGGTTACCGCACGCTGCCCGACAAGCATTTTCCCGACGACGGCCCGGGATTCACCGCTGCGGCGGCGGAGGCCATCGCGCGGGCCGACCTCTATGTGCACCTGCTCGGCCCCTGGCGCGGGCGCCCGCGGGCCGACCTTCCGGACGGCTACGGCCACGCCCAGGTCGCGGCGGCGCGCCGCTCGGGCAAGCCGATGCTGCTGTGGCGCAACCGCGAGCTGACGGTCGACGCAGTCGCCGACCTCGTGCACAGGACGCTGCTCTCGGATGCCAATGTCATGGCGGGGGGCCTGAACGACCTGAACAACGAGATCGTCCGGCGGCTGACCGAGCCGCCCCCGCCGCCGCCCACCGCATCGCGGCCGAAATCCTACGTCTTCATCAATCATGACGTGCTCGACCGGCCGATCGCCGAGATCGCCCGCAAGGAATTCGCCACGCGCAAGGCGTTCGTCGGCGTGCCGATCCTCCAGGGCAAGTCGCAGGCCCTGCAGGAAGACCTCGAAAGCCACCTGCGCGACTGCGACGTGCTGGTGCTGATCAATGCCCAGGCGACGATCGACTGGGTCCGCCGGGCGCTGCTCAGGCTGCACCGCGTGCGCGAGGGACCGCTGCCCCGCCAGATCTCCGTGTTCCGCGGGCCGCCCCAGGAGGCAGAGACCGACATCGGTGTCGACATGCCCGACCTCTCGGTCAAACTCGTCGACGGCTGGACGCCCGAAAACATCAGCCGCGTGGTGGCGGAAATCTCCGTATGAAGCGCGGCGACCGCCTGCCCTATCCGGGGTTGCGCGCCTATCAGCGCGACGAGACCGACCTGTTCTTCGGGCGCGACGGCTGCGTCAACGAGATGGTCGACAAGCTCGCCGCGACGCGCTTCCTGGCGGTGCTGGGCGCGTCGGGCGCCGGCAAGTCGTCTCTGGTTCGGACCGGCCTGTTCGACGCGCTCGAACTCGGCTTCATGCAGGATGCCGGCTCGAACTGGATGATCGTCGACTTCCATCCGGCGGGGCGGCCGCTGCGCCAGCTGGCGGCGGCGCTGCTGGAGGCCCGCGACGGCCGCAAGCCGGCGGCCGAGGAGACCGCCACGCTGGAAGCGTTCCTCCGGCGCGGACCGGGCAGCGTGCTGGAGTGGATCGCCGACGGCAACCTGCCGGCCGGCCACAATCTGCTGCTGATGGCTGACCAGTTCGAAGAGCTGTTCCGCTACGGCGACTATGCCGGCCGCGAGACGGCGGAGGCCTTCGCGGCACTGCTCCTGGAAAGCGCGCGGCTGAGCGAGCGGGTGTTCGTCGTCATCACCATGCGGTCCGAATATCTCGGCGCCTGCGCGCTGGTTCCGGGTCTGGCGGAGCAGATCAATGCCTCGCTCTACCTGGCGCGGCGGATGACGCGCGAGGAATGCCGCCAGGCCATCGTCGGCCCGGCGCGCGTCTTCGGCTTCGACATCGAGCCGCGGCTGGTGACGCGGCTGCTCAACGACCTCGCGAGCTTTGCACCCTGGGAAGAGGACCGCGAACGCTCGCAGCTGCACCGGCTGGCGCGGCAGGCAGACCAGTTGCCGCTGATGCAGCATGTGCTGAGCCGCCTGTGGCAGCGTGCGAGGCTGCGCGGCGAGGGACGCACCACGCTGACCTTCGACGACTATGAGGAGATCGGCTTCCTCGAAGGCGCGCTCGACCAGCACGGCGACGAGGTCATCGCCAGCCTGAGCCCCGACGCGCAGCCGATCGTGCAGTCCGTCTTCCGGGCGCTGGTGGCCGGATCGAGCCTCGCCGACGCGGTGCGGCGGCCGCTGCCCTTCGCCCGCCTCGTGGAGATCGTGGGCGCCGACAGGACGCTGGTCGCGGAGGTGGTCGACGCGTTCCGGGCGCCGGGCTGCAATTTCCTGCGGCCGGCGCTCAATGTGTCGCTGACCGACGACACGATGATCGACATCAGCCATGAAAGCCTGATCCGCCAGTGGGGGCGGCTGGCGGCCTGGTTCGGCGAGGAGGCCCGGTCCGCGGCCACGTGGAGCCGCCTCATCGGCGCGACCGAGCGCTACCGCGCCGGCGAGGGGAGCCTGCTGGTCGGTCTCGACTTCGCCAACGCCCGCGCCTGGTTCGAGCAGGCACGGCCGACGCCCGGCTGGGCCGACCTTCACAGCGGCAAGGAAGGGGCCACCCAGAGCGGCCAGCTCGCGGCGGTCGAGGCGTTCCTGGCCGAGAGCCAGGCAAACGCGGAGCGGGACGAACGCGAGCGCGAGGAACGGCTGGAGCAGGAACGCCGGCAGCAGCGCGAACTGCTCGCAATGCGCGAGCAGGAGCGCGACAGCCTGCGCAAGCGCTATGCGATGCTTGTCGCGCTGGCGGTCGTATGCCTCCTCGCGGCGGGATATTTCCTCTACGCCAACGGCCGGCTGACGGAGGCGACGACGCGGGCCGAGCAACTGGCGGCGAGCGAGGCCGCGGCCCGCGCCGAGGCGGAGCAACTGGCCGCAAGCGAAGCCGACGCCCGCGCCGAGGCGGAGCAGCTCGCTGCGAGCGAAGCCGAAGCCCGCGCCGAAGCCGACGAGAAGGCGGCCGAGGCCGCGTCGGCGGCGGAAGCGGCTGCCAACGCCGCGACGCAAGCCGAGCAGGCCGCCGCCGAGGCCAAGCGGCAGGAGCAGGAAGCCGAGTTCCAGCGTCGGAGGGCGGCCGACGCCCTTGCCTTGGCGGAGGAGCGGCTGGCGCAGGCCCAGGTCAACCTGGCGAAATTCCTCAGCTATGCGGCTCTGGACAAGCCGAATTCCGTGCTGGCGATGGGGCTCATCCTCGCGGCACTTCCCGTCGACCTGCCGACGCCACCCGAGAATGATCGCATCGCGACCGTGCCCGCCTGCCGGACGGGAGTGAAATGTCCAGCCCTCGAGACGGCGGGCAGCATCATCCCCGCTGCTGTGGACGCCTTCGCGAGACTGTCGGCGCGCGATCGCCTCGTCGCGGTGATGCGGTTCGGAAGCCGATCCGTCCAGTTCACCCGCGACGGCAAGAGGGTCGCCGCCGCCTATGGCTATCGGGCACGCGTATGGGATGTCGCGACCGGGTACGAATTCGCGGAGATGGTGCACGACGGAAACGTCAGGACGGTCGATCTGTCGCCGGACGACAGCAAGGCTGTCACCGCTGGCGACGACGACACGGTCCGGATCTGGGACGCTGGCACCGGCAAGGAGCTGCGGAAGATCGCCCTGGATGGAGACGGGATCATCGCGGTCTTTTCCCCGGACGGAGCGCGCATCCTCACCGGTGACGGCGTGGGTTTCGCGCGTGTATGGAACGCGGAAACGGGCACCGCCATCGCCACCTTCGAGCACGGGGGCGCGATCCAGTCCGCGGCATTTTCGCCGGACGGGGCGACTGTCGCCAGCGCGTCCGACGAGGGCCTGACCGTCTTGTGGAATGCGTCGACGGGGGCGCAGATCGCCGCGCTGGACTCGGCGGCGGCCGTCTCCCAGCTCTCCTTCTCCCCCGACGGCAAACATCTCCTGACGGTTTCGTGGGAGGATGTGTCCGTGTGGGATGCCCTGACGGGCAAGCTCGTCACACCGATCAAGCACGACGCGATGCCAAACTTCGCGGCGTTCTCGCAGGACGGGACCCGCATCGCGGTGGGCCTCAGCGATGGCACGGCGCGCGTCTGGGAGCTCTCCGGCCCGAGACTGGTGCAGCTCGCGCGCCTGCGCCACGAAGGCAGCGTCTGGTGGGCCGAGTTCTCGCCGGACGGCAGCAGCCTGGCGACCGCATCGTCCGACCAGACGGCGCGCGTGTGGGACACCACGAACTGGCGGGAGACGCTCAAGGTCATGCACGACGAGCAGGTCAACGCGCTAGCATTCTCTCCCGACGGCACGCACCTCGCCACGTCGTCGGTCGACGTGTCGACCCGTATCTGGGACGTCCGTCCCTCCGTCGACGCAGCGCGTCTGGAGCATGAGTACGACGTCTACACTGCGGCATTCTCGGCCGACGGCGACCAGATCGTGTCGACGACCGGGGATGGCCGCATCCTGCTGTGGGACGCGCATTCGGGTGCGCGGACGATGGACATCCGGCACAGCGATGAAGCGCTCAGCGCATTCGCTGCCCTCTCGCCCGACGGACGTCTGCTGGCGACCGCATCCACCGGGCCGGCGCAGCTGTGGGAGGTCGCGACCAAAACTCGTCTGGGCGAATTCGGAGAGGACAGCACGGCCTATTCGGTCAAGTTCTCCCCGGATGGCCGCTTCGTGCTGACCGACGGTGCGGACAATACCGTTCGGATCTGGGATGCTGCGACCAGGCAGGAAGTCGCGCGCACCGTTCATGACGACACGATCGTCGTCGCCTCGTTCTCCCCCGACAGCAGGCGCTTCGCCTCGGCAGCCTACGATGGCGGGGTCCGCATCGGGACCATCGGCACGCGCGACGAGGTCAAGCTCTCACACGGCGATTCCGTCTACGCGCTGATGTTCTCCCCGGACGGAAAACGTCTCATCACGGCGTCAAGCGACGGCGCGGCACGCATCTGGGGCAGCGAGACCGGCTCCCTGCAACTGCTGATCGACGAATCCGCATCCGTCTACGAAACTGCCTTCTCTCCGGACGGCGCGTGGGTTGCGACCGCCGCCACCGACGGCCAGGTGCGTATCCGCAGTTCGACGTCGGGGGCTTTGCGACTTGCCGTCAAGGTCGGCGGTGCCGCCTATGAAGTGTCCTTCTCGGCCGATGGCGAACGCATCCTGACCTTGTCCGACGAGGGCGTGGCCCAGGTCTGGGACATCGCCACGGGCACCGTGTCCTCCGCGTCGGCCAGCGGGGATTCCGTCAGCGCAATGGGTTTTTCCCCCGACGGCACCCAGGTCCTCGCCGCCTCCGGCTCCGTCATCCGAGTGTGGAAATCGCTGACCACCGCCGACGCCCTGGCCGTCGCGCGTGCCTCCGAGGTACGCGGGCTGACGGCCGAAGAGCAGCTGGAGTACAGCGTGCCCCCCGCTGCCTGGGAGATCGCACTGAAGGAGAACCGGGCGCGCTTCAACGAATGCGATTTCGAGGCGGGCCACCCCCACGACCCTCTCCTTGGCCCCGGCGGCAAGGACTTCGAGGACATGGACGCGCCGACGGCCATCGCGGCCTGCCAGAACGCCGTCGAGGCCTTTCCCAACGAGGGCCGGTACCGCTACCAGCTCGGGCGTGCGCTGCGCAAAGCCGAACGGCGCACGGACGCCGTGCGCAACTACGATGCCGCGGCGGCGATGGGATATCCCATGGCCTTCTACAACCTGGGCATCGGCTACACCGAGGGCGAAGGCGTTCCGAAGGACGGCGCGCGCGCAGTCGCCATGTACCGCCAGGCCGTGGCGCTGGGCGTGCCCGCCGCCGCGCACAATCTTGCCTGGCTGTACTGGCGCGGCGAATCGGTCGAGCAGGACCGCGAGCTTGCCCGGAAGTACTGGAGCATCGCGGCCAATGCCGGGCATGGGCCCGCGGCGTGGCGGCTGGCGGAACTCGCGGAGAATACTGCGGAATCAGGCGCACCGCAGGATCTCGCCGAGGCGCTCTACGGCTATGCGCGGGCGACGCGCTTCTATGAGTACATGAATGAACCGGGAGCCGCGACGTCGACCCGGTTCCGTCGTGCCACGCTGGCGCGGAACCTGTCGCCCGACGTGGTCGTCGAGCAGTGGCGACGGGCTTCTGCGTTCATCGCGAAGCCGATCGACCCCGCTGCCCTGCCCCAATAGCCGCTGGCCCGTATACACGGGGCCGTCCGAAGTGTCGCATGGCACTGCTATTTGCGACTCCGACGCATCGTGCTAGCCCTTGCATCGGAGGGACCTGTGGCCCGGACGAACTGCACATCCAGAACAACGCTCGCCCTGGTGGCGGCGCTGGTGCTTGTCGTCCAGACAACACTGGCCCTCGTGGGCGCTGCGACCCGTGCAGACGCCATGATGCTGGACGCGTTCGGCAATCCGCTGTGCATCACGAGTTCGGACGACGGCCAGTTGCCGGAGGGTTCATCACCTGCCGGCGACCACGGCACCGCGACCAACTGCTGCGCGCTCGGATGCGTCAGCGGGACCGCACCGCTGGTGCCGGCAGCCGACCAAATCGGACTTCCGCGACCGCTGGTGTCGGCGCGGCTCGCACTGTCCGTCGCCTCTGAAGCCCCATCACCGCAGGTCGACCACGCGCCCGGAAGCCCGCGCGCGCCCCCCCTCCTCGCCTGACATCGCCGCCGGCGATCGGCCTTGCCGACGCCCGCATCGTCAGGAGCCGCCGGCGCCCCCGCGCGTACCGGCCAAGCTGGAGCAGAACCATGCCATGTTTCCTTCGCGGCGCCGTACGCGCCAGATCCGCTACATATCCGGTCTCGCACTCCCGTCCGCTGGAGGAGCGAGCCGGGATCGCACTGTTCACCCTGGTCCTGATTATCGGGCTCGCCCAGCCGCTTGCCGCGCACGAGTTCAAGGCCGGCGACATCGAGATCGTCCATCCCTGGTCACGGCAGACGCCGGACGGCGCGAAAGTGGCGGCCGGTTACGTGACCCTGAAGAACGAGGGCAGCGAACCGGACCGCCTCATTTCCGCGACCGGCGAGATCGCCGGGAAGACCGAGGTCCACGAGATGTCGATTGACGGGAACGGCGTCATGACCATGCGCCCGGTCGAGGGTGGGGTGGAGATCCCCGCCGGCGCAACCGTCGAACTCAAGCCCGGCGGCCTGCATGTCATGTTCATGGACCTTTCACGAGGGGTGAAGGAAGGCGAAACGTTCAGGGGAACGCTGACATTCGAGAAGGCAGGCGCCGTCGACGTCGAGTTCGACGTCCAGGCGATGGGCAGCGGCGGCGGGCACGACGGCCATGGCGGCTGAGGCACCCGTCTGGCGCCAGCGCTTCGTCGCGTCGGCAATCCTGGCTGCGATCGTCTTCGGCGCTCTTGGTAGCGCTTATGCGGTGACGGTCCTTCTGCGGCCGTCGGCAGGGACCGTTCCGATCGGCGGGCCCTTTGCGCTGACGACCCAGGCGGGAACGACCCTGTCGGATGTCGACCTGAAGGGGACACCGTTCACGGTCTCTTCGGGTTCACGCACTGCCCGGAAATCTGTCCGACGACGCTCTGGGAGATGTCCGAAGCCCTGAAGGCATTGGGTCCCGACGCCGGCAGCCTGAAGGTGCTGTTCGTCACGGTCGATCCCGAGCGCGACACGGCGGAGGCGCTGGCCAACTATCTTCAGGCGTTCGATCCACGGATCGTCGGGCTGACGGGAAACCCGCAGCAGGTCGCGGCCATGGCCAACGCCTATCGGGCCTACTGGCGGAAGGTGCCTCTCGAAGACGGCGACTACACGATGGACCACACGGCCTCTGTCTTCCTGATGGACGCCGGGGGCAGGTTCTTCGGCACCATCGGCTACGAGGAAGAGCCGTCCGTCAGAATGGACAAGCTGAAGCGGCTGCTCGCCACCGGCACCTGACCGGCGGGCGCAACCGCCCGCCGACTCACCACACATCGGTCGCGCGAGCGCGCGCGATCCCATGCATGCGGAGCAGGCAACGGCTTGCTGCGAACCCCGCCGGCAGGGGGTGCCGGCATCAAGGAGAGAAACCATGTCGAAGAAACTGATCCTGGCCATTGCCGCGTTCGGGCTGCTGTCCGTCCCGGCGTTGGCACACGTCTCGCTGGAGAAGAGCGAGGCACCGGTCGGCTCTACCTACAAGGCGGTCTTCCGCGTCCCCCATGGATGTGAGGGCGCGCCGACCAATGTCGTTCGCGTACAGGTGCCCGAAGGCGTCATCGCCGTGAAGCCGATGCCGAAGCCTGGCTGGACGCTGGAGAAGGTCAAGGGGAAGTACGAGAAGACCTATGACTACTACGGCACGCCAACCAGCGAAGGCGTCAAGGAGATCGTCTGGAGCGGCGGCAACCTCGGCGACGATGAATATGATGAGTTCGTGCTGCGCGGATTCCTGACAGCCGACCTGAAGGCCGGCAACATGCTCTACTTCCCGGTCGTGCAGGAATGTCCGGAAGGAAAGGCCGAGCGCTGGATCGAAATTCCGGCCGACGGACAGTCGAGCGACGACCTCGAACTGCCTGCTCCGGGCATCAAGCTGCTCGAGAAGGCCGGAGGCCACTGAGAACCGGTCCGGGCCGGTGGCGTACCGCGCACCGGCCCGACCGCGCGCGTACTGCAACATTCGCTGGAGCAAGCTCTGCAATGCGATCGACCGTCAGCGCATTCGTCGCGTCTTTCGTGGTGATCCTTCTACACGCCGGCGGCGCGCTCGCACACGCTTCGCTCAGCATGTCGGACCCGCGGGACGGCTCCGTGCTCGCCGAGGCCCCCGCCGCCTATTCGCTGACCTTCAGCGAGCCGGTGTCGCCTCTGGCGCTGAGGATCATCAGACCGGACGGCTCCGCAACGCAACTCGAGACCTTCGTGCTCAGGGACCGAATCCTCGATATCGAAGCGCCGCGCGACCTCGGCCGCGGCACGCATGTGCTGAGCTGGCGCGTCGTCTCCTCCGACGGTCACCCGATCGGCGGTTCGGTCGTCTTCTACATCGGCGAGGCCAGTGCCGAGGCACCGCTCGTCCAGGAGAGCGTGGACCTCACGGTGCGCTCCGCGCTCTGGCTGTCAAGGATCGCCCTCTATGTCGGGCTGTTTCTCGGCGTCGGCGGCGCCTTCGCCGGCCGCGTCCTGATGCCTTCTGCCGCCGCCGGACGTCGAACCGCGATCCTGCCGCTCGCGCTCGGCGCAACGGGCGCCGCACTTTCGGTCGGTCTTCAGGGTCTCGACGCACTCGGCGCGCCGGTCGCGCGGCTGGCGGACCCGATCGTCTGGTCGACCGGCTTCGGCACCACCTATGGGTCGACGGTGATCGCCGCGCTCGTGGCGTTTGCCTTGAGCCTAGCTGCACTCGCCACCCGCGACAGGCCGGCCGCGGTGCTAGCCGCCACGGCCCTTGTGGTCGGCGCCGCTTCGCTGGCGCTAAGCGGACACGCAAGCGCCGCAGCGCCGCAATGGCTGATGCGCCCCGCCGTGTTCCTCCACGCTGCAGCCATCGCCGTCTGGATCGGCGCTCTCGCACCGCTCGGCCTTGCCTTGAAGCGCCGGGAGGCGGGTGCCGAGGTCGCGCTCCGGCGCTTCTCGCGCGCAATCCCACTGTTCGTGCTGATCCTCATGGCTGCGGGAACCGTGCTGGCCGTGGTGCAGCTCGAACGGCCGGGCGCATTGCTCGACACGGCCTACGGGCAGGTCTTCCTGGTCAAGCTCGCCCTTCTGGTCGGGCTTTTGGTGATGGCGGCCGTCAACCGGTGGGCCCTGACTGGCGCCGTCGAGCGCGGGGACACAGCCGCGCGTCGCCGTCTGGTGCGATCCATCGCGGTGGAGACGCTGGTGGCGGTCGCGATCTTCGGCGCTGCCGCCGCGTGGCGTTTCACACCTCCGCCCCGCGTGCTGGCTGCCGAGGCCGCGCTGCCTGCGATCGTGCAGCTGGAGTCGGCGAAGTCGGCCGTGGTGCTTTGGATCGGACCCGGCCGCGCCGGACCGGTCGACATCGTCGCCAATGTCCTTGCCAGCGACTTCGCACCGCGCGACGCCAGGGAGGTCTCGCTCACGCTGTCCAATCCCGACGCGGGGATTGAGGCGTTCCGGCGGACGCTGACACGCGGTGAAGGCATGGCCGACTGGCACGCCAAGGGCGTGGTGATTCCGCTTCCCGGCCAGTGGCGTGTGCGGGTCGACGTGCTGATCACCGATTTCGAGATCGACCGGGTGGAAGGAGAGATCCGCTTCCGGCCGTGAATACCAACGCAACAAGGAAGGAACCTCATGAAAATGCTCAGAATGATACGCGCCGTGGTGGTGGTGGCCGCCATTGGAGTCACCGCGCCCGCGATTGCAGACGACGATTCGGGCGCCATACGGCACCTGATGATGGCCACGTTCGACAAGCCCGAGGCGCCGCTCTCCGTCGATCCAGTCACGGTCTTCAAGGACGTTGCCGTCGCTGGCTGGTCGCAGGGCGATATGGGCGGTCGCGCCCTGTTGCGGAGGAAACACGATACATGGACACTGACGCTGTGCAGCGGGGACGCGCTAAAGGAGGCTGGGGCGCTCGAGCAGTTCGGCCTCACCGCCGAGGAAGCCAAGGCGATGGCGAATGCCGTTGTGGAAGCCGAAGCCAAGATCGATCCGGCCCTCGTGGCGAAGTTCTCGACCTTCGACGGCGTGGTGATGATGGACGGCGACGGACACCATCCACCTGCCCAAGGGCAGGAGCACAAGAGCTGACCGCACAGCCGCGGCCCGTCGGCTTGCTTATCGCACGGGCCGGACGTGACCCTGCCCGCATGACCGGTGCCGGCCTTCGACAGCCTGATGAAACGAAGTCTGGCACAGACAGGTGAAACGCCGCGCTCGTGACCGCAAGCGGAGAGCCGCCGCCACGACCTCACTGGCACGTGCCGGGGAGACGGAGGCGGCGGAGACCCGCGAGTCAGGGTGTTGGCGGATCCCCACACAACCAACCCGTGCCGTCGGTTCGACGGAGAAGGAGAGAGTGACATGCACATAGAGCCCGGACTGGTGTCCGAATCGAAGATCTGGCTGAGCTACGCCACCGCTGCCGGCGCCGGCGCGTGGACGCTCAAGCTTGCGTGGGAGGCCGCGAAGGAAAACGGAGCTATGCCGTTGGCGCTGCGCAGCCTGGCGACGACAGCCCTCGTCTTCTGCTTCTTCGAAGTCTTCCCGCACTACCCCGTCGGCGTGTCGGAAGTTCACCTGATCCTCGGATCGACCCTCTTCCTGCTCTTTGGCGGCGCCGCTGCTGCAATCGGACTGGCTGGGGGATTGTTGCTCCAGGGGTTCTTCTTCGCGCCCTTCGATCTCCCACAATACGGCATGAACGTCACCACGCTACTGGTGCCGTTGTTCGCCCTGCAGGCACTGGCTTCCCGCGTCATCGCCCCGAACACGCCCTACGTGGATCTCCGCTACAGCCAGGCCCTCGCGCTCTCGACCACGTACCAGGCGGGCATCGTTGCCTGGGTCGCGTTCTGGGCGCTTTACGGGCAAGGCTTCGCGGGAGACAATCTGGCCTCCGTCGCCCTCTTTGGGAGCGCCTACATGTTGGTGATCGTGATCGAACCGCTGGCTGACATCGTGGTGCTCGCGGCCGCCAAGGCGGTCAGCGCCCTGAGGGACAGTTCGCTCGTCGAGCGGCGGCTGTTCAGTGCCGCTTGACCCTGCTGGCGCTCTCGCCCGACAAGGCAGGGGCGCCGCGGTCTATCGGCGACACCCCTGGAGAAGAGTACGGCCTCCGGGATGGGCCGAGAACACAGGACGACGCGCCGTTGCGTCACCCGCGCAGTCCACGTCTCGACCTCTGTCTGGGCCGAGCCGTGGAGCGATGCGGGTCATCCCGGATCGGGAGCCTTGTGACGGGCGATGGGATTGACTATTTGCCGGCCATGGGTACAACGCGGCGCGTACGGTGCTCCTGAAAAAGGGCGCCGTCTTGGCTGGTTCACTGGCCCATTTGGGGAATAGGTTAACGGTAGACCCACGGACTCTGACTCCGTTAGTCCTGGTTCGAATCCAGGTTCCCCAGCCACTCATTAATCTATTGAAATCGCTAAATAAATCGCCTTTTGGACTGGCACGATAATCCGGTCGATGTCGCCCCATGTCGCGATTTTATACCGGATTCATACCAACGGCGCTTTTCTAGGCCCTGCTGGATCGGTCAACTCGTTGGGCCGTCGCGACATCTGCCTGCCGCACCTAAGCGGTCTTGGGTTCCGAAGTCTCGCATGCCTTCAGTCGGCTCGACAGGAGGGTACCCCGTCGCTGGCGGTCGGCTGGCGCAGCCTGTTTCGAGGATATTGACGCTCCAAATGTCCGACGGAACGCGTCCCAAACGCTACAGAAGCCTCCCCGTCAGGAGGCCATGTCGGCGGCAACATTCGAGTGAGGTGGGGAGGCCGCGCATGACCGCCCAAGGGGCGGAGCCGTGGTCTCGCTTGCGATACTGCCCTTGCCCTCCGGAGGGCGTATGCGGGGCAGCCGTGCTGGCGGACGTGCAGCACGTTTAGACTCCGGGAGAGTGCGCTGGCGCAGCCTAAGGAGGCCACCACAACCGAAGTAGGAACATCCTGCGCCGCCGGCGCGAATGGCGGAAGGGGTTACGCCGCCTGCGGCGCGGCTTCAGCCTCCACGATGAACCGGGCACGCTCGTACAGCTCATCGAACGTGATCACTTCCGGACGCAGGAGATTCCTGCGGTACAACTCGAAGCTCCGGAAGCGGCGCTCGTTGACGCCGAACTCGCCCTGGAACTCGGTCAGCCTCCCGCAGATCACGAAGGACCGCGGCTCGGTCGTGAACAGCGTCTCGCCAGTCCACTCGCCGTCCGCATCCGTGATCGATTCCTGCGCGCGCCAGCCCTCGAGCGCCGCCGACACCGTGCCCTGCACCTGCGCGACGGCACCCGACAGGTCCTTCGACGGCTGCCAGATGCCGGGTCGGTAGGCGTCGGCAGACACCAGCGGCGAGTCGTGGCGCTTGAACTCCACGAAACAGGCAGTCGAGATCAGGGCGCGGGACTTCAGGAGCGCGTCGACGCGCTTTCCCGGCCCGGAGATCGAGAAGCCCTTGACCACCTGCTCCAGCTTGCGGTTGTCCAGCGGCCCGAAGTGGATCAGCGACAGGCCGCAGCCGAATATCCACGGGTTCGCCTCGAAGAACTGCTGCCAGACATCCTCCGGTCCCTTCGGGTGATTCTCGAGGACAGCTAGGAAGTGATCCCGGTCGTTCAGGAGACGCTCGAACTCGCGGAGCTGGCGCTTCCGGTAGCCGAGGGCGACGACATCTTCGGAAGTGATCTCGTTCCGGGCGAGTGCGGCCAGAAGCTCCTGGTTGTCGGCGGCGATGCGGCGCATCTGGTCAGGGCTCAGCAGGAGCTGTTCGAGGTCCGCGTCGGTGATGTTGACCTTGCCCGCGTCCGGGAAGTGGATCTGCTTCAGGTTGGTCAGGAACTTCAGTAGGGTGGCGATCTCCCCCGGCATAAAGGTGAAGTGCTCCCTCGCCATGCCCGCCCCGGTGAACTTCTGGATAGTCACCGTCTGGAAGGCTCGGTCGTCCTCCATGAAAGTTGCCTTGATGTGGACCCGCCCGCCGGGCGACTGCCTCAGGACGACCTCCTCCTTCACGTCACAGAAGGCGTAGCCATCGCCGCCGTCGATATACTTGTTCCCGATGCGCAGCCGCCTGCCCATGAAGTCGGGGATCGACGGCCCGACATAGGTCTTGTCCGTGCGGCTGCGCTGGAAAATCGTCAGTTCATCTGCTTCGTCCAATTGCGAATCCTTTCGCGGTGGACCATTCTATCAGAAAGCAACAGAGTTCCGTTGTGTCAGGAGCCGCTTTCCCCAAGCAGAAAGGCCCGCAGGCGCCGCTCGAGTTCTTCGCGCCGGGCAGGTCCTGTTTCGCATTCCCACACCACGAGGATGTCCCAGCCGAGACCGCGAAGCGCTGCCTCGTTGGAACGGTCCCGCCCCGCGTTTCCCTCCAGCTTGGGCGCCCAAAATTCCTGCCGGGTCTTCGGCACGCGGGCGCGCCAACAGGACGGATCGGGATGCTGGTGCCAGAAGCATCCGCGGACCTCGATCGCCTTCCTGATGCGAGGCAGCACGAGGTCAGGCTTGCCGGGCAGGTCCTTGCGATGGAGCCGGAAGCGGAATCCGATGGCGTGAACGAGGCGGCGGACCACCATTTCCGGCTTGGTGTCCTTGCCCTTCACGAGCGCCATTTGGGCGCTGCGCGCTGGGTCCGTCATGCTCCCTTGGAAAGCGCGTCCACCTGGCCGGGGTACGATACGCCTTCCTTCTCGGGGTAAAGGATCACTCGGTTGGGGAGCACGGTGGCGCGCCAGCCGTCCGGCAGCGCCTCCAGGAACAGCTTCAGCGCCCTGCGTGTCGTCATCGGACCTTCGGGCACTATGAGGGTTCGGTCACGCATGAGCTCGTGGCCTTTCGACCAGTGCCCGCCGTCCGTGTCATAGCGGAAAATGTACGGCAGGTTGTTCTTCAGTACGAGCACGGCTGCGAGCAGCTGGTGCTCGCCCGGCTCAAGGAACGGCACTACCTCATCGATGTCCACGGGATACTCGAGGTCGTAGACCGCCGGGTCTTGCCCCTCCCGGCGGCGGCCCGGATCGTTCGATCCGAAGCCCGAGTAGTTCCATACGGGACGCGCTCCGCGGTGCTTCGTATACTCCTCGATCAGCATGGCTTCGAGATCGAAGTTGGAGAACACGAAGATGCGGACGGCCTTGAAGGTGACGTCGGCGGGATCGATGTTGCGGCGGTGCCGCACGAAGTTCAGATGCCTTACCAGCCTGTTCCGGAAGCCTGCCTTCGAGTCGGTCTTTCCGATGTAAACCAGCGTGCCCTTCAGGAAGAGGAGGTAGGCGCCCTGCGCACCGTCCGGGATAGCGCCCCGGAGGTTCTCTTCCGTCAGCGGGGTCTCCGGCATGGAGTCGAAGTACTTTGGGAGCTCCGCCCGCATCACCGCAGGGATGTCGAGTTCGAACTCGGCGTAGCTCATTCTATGCCGCCCTGCGCGACGGCCTGCGAGCCTTCGAAAGGATTCCCTGCATGTGGCGGCCGAAGGATTCGGCGAGCTGGACGGGCGCGGCGTTGCCCAACTGCCGCATATTCTCGGTCCAGCTGCCGACGAACTCGTAGTCGTCTGGCAGGCCCTGCAGTCTGGCAGCCTCGCGGACGGTGAAATACCTGACGCTGCCGTCCTCGAACGACATCATGTTCTCGCCGCCGGGCACGCCGTGCACGCCCGCTTTCAGCGCCTTGGCGGGCTCGTCGATAGGGCTGCCCGTGTGTCCGGGATAGGCCCGCGCGCCGGGCTGCATGATGTGATTCGGCACGTCGGGCCGGGATCCCGGCTTGCCGAGTCCGGAAATGGCGTCGCGGACCGTCACCCACGGGAGTCCTTCTGGCTCCCTTCCCACACGACGGAGCGCTTCCACCGTGCGGCAGTCGGCGGCGTTGCCCGGCCACTGGGGCGGCTTCCGGACACGGTGCCTGCGCCAGTAATCTCCCGTCACGAATTGGTCCCAGAGAAGGCGTTCGCGGCTGTGAGTCGGAGCCGGCGGCTCGAAGGAGGGCGCGACGTTCTTGTGCAGGCCCATGAAAAGCACGCGGTGGCGTTTCTGCGGAGCGCCGTAGTCGGCCGCGTTCACCTTCACGACGCACACCTGGTGGGTGCCCTCGGCTTCGTACTCACGCAGGCGAACTAGGTGGCTGGCCCGATCCTCGTCCTCGCCCTGCGCGAGATCGGGTTCCGTCAGCGACAGCCTGATCCACTCGAGGTGTTCCGAGAACTTGGGACGCAGGAGGCCGCGGACATTCTCGAACAGGAATCCAAGCGGCTTGATCTCGCGCACCGCGCGCACCGCCTCCGGCCACATGTCACGGCCGTCTTCCTCCCCGCGGTGAAGTCCGCCGATTGAGAAGGGCTGACAGGGCGGCCCCCCGGCGACGAACTCGGCCTTCCGGTTGAACCATGACCAATCAACCGCGCGGACGTCATCGTCATGGACCTGCCAGTGGCCCACGTGCTCGATGCGGCGGTCGATGTTGTGGCGCATGTTGACGACGGAGTGGCGGTCCCGCTCCACCAAGAGCAGATGCTCGAACCCCGCCCGGGCGAGGCCCAGGGCAAGTCCTCCACAACCGCTGAACATCTCGACGCTACGCACGGATTCTCCCCATTTGGTGCGAAGAGTCGTTACGGAGCCAGGATTCGCAACCACCATCGATTCGTTTCCACAGACTTGAATCCTACCTTGGGGGCAGAATCAAGAACAATTGGTGAACGATGTTGACGCAGGTGGGTTTCGCGGGGCTTGCGTCAAGGATTCGCTAGCGCCCCGGCAGCCGCCACCGCCCGGCTTCGTAGTCCTCGTTCGCGGCATCCAGCAGGTCCCCGTAGGACTCGCACTGTGCCAGCCGCTGCGGCACCCCGGCCTCGTCGACGTCCTCGAGCCAGTCGTCACCGTGGTCCAACGCAGCCCGTAGCCACCGGACGACGAGTTCGTCGTCCGGCCCGCCGAACAACCCACTCAAGTCGCCCATTTTCGCCGTCCGGCCCGGCCCTCGTCGCACCAGCGTCTCCCGCAGTGATGCCGCCGCGATCCTGCCGATCGAGGCCTCGAGCAGCAGAAGCAGGCGCGCGTCGCCGTCGGCGAACGATGCAAGCCAACGGCCGAAGAATTCCCGTTCGTGGGGTCGAAGCCTGTCCATACCCCCGAGATAGCACGCCGGGACGCAGGCGAGAGCCCCGGCCGGAACAGATCGGATCCGAGCGACCCCTTTAGATCTCTCCTGGATCCCCGTATGCGATGCTCCTTGGACGAACGCAGGAGGCCGTGATGGTGAAGGACAGCGGATACAACGTAGGCATGCAGGCGACGGGCGTAGGCCTCGCTGTAGGCGCGCTGCTGTGGACCGGCCACGCCAAGGCCGTCGAGGCCGTGCGCGCGGACCGCGAGGCCCGGGAGCAGGCCGCATACGACGCGGCCGTGGCGTACCGTCTCGGCAACGCCGCCGAAGTCGAAGCCCTCGCGCTGGAGCTGGCCGACGAACTCGCCGAAGCCAAGGCCGAGATCGTCCGGCTGCGTCGCCAACTCGGTCAGAAGCAGGCCTACATCGACAGCCTGCGGAGGCCGTCATAAACGGGTCCGCGTACGACCTGATCGGGGACCTCGCGCATGAGGCCCCCGAAATCGGCGACGCGGTCCTCGCGTGGAAACGAGACCGGGCGCAGGCGACGGTCCGGGCCGCCATCGAGCGTGACCGGGTGCGCCGCATCTACGTTGCATGGGAGAGCCTGCTGCGGCGGGACCGGGCGGCGCGACCCGCAATCGACTGAGGCCTAGGCCGCCAGCCTCCGGCCGCGGTCCGCCATGATGCGCTCCCGCAGGGCGTCGCGGACGCGCTCGCGTGGGTCGGCTGGCACGGCCTCGACAACCCCTGCAGGACGCATCTCAGGCAACCCGACGATGCCGGACCGCTTGCCCGTCACCGCGCGCTGGCATGCAACCGGGCCGGCCGCGGCCAGTCTCTCCAGGTCGGCATCGGACAGGCCCATCAGCCACCCGGCCTGAGCCGCAGACAGACATGTCAGATCGACGGCCCCGCGGATGTACGGGTCCCGGGCGCTGGCGTACTGGTGCACGGCCGCGCCGATGTCGGACACGGGGGTGTGGGTCCTTTCGATCTTGCGGTCCAGCGCGGACTCGAACCTGTCCATGACTGAAGCCGGGGTCGCGGCTGGCGGGGTGATCTGCGGGACGGACGGGGGACGTACCCCGAGCAGGCGGCACAGAGCCGCGACGACCGCGTAGACGGCGTTCAGGACCGCTTGCGTGAGCCTCAGCCCGAGCGCCGTCACGCCCTTCCCGAAATCCAGAACACCCTTCATCGACGACTCCCTGAGTAATGGTTGACAAAGCGACGGACCATCAGGCGCGTCTATATTGTTGACAACGAAGGTCTCTCGGCGGCTTGCAATTGTCCAGTGGAGAGACGTCCTAATTGTTGACAGAAAAAAGTTGGTTGACGAGGGCGAGGTATTGCTAGCCGCCTGCGCGACGACTGAATTTTTTCTCGAAAAATTGCGAATCAAGACTTGCGGTGCGCATCGATGCGCACAAACATCGAGTCATGGGCGGCAACGAAGCGAGCCACACAGGAGAGACAAGATGACCCAGATTTCGAAGACTCCCTCAGCGAAGAGCATTGCCACGAAGGCGGGATACGAGGTCGTCGAGGGCGCGTACATCGGCACCTCGGAGGACTGCGCTGGTCGCTGGTACGTGCAGCACGAGAGCGACGAGGTTGTCGACCGTCGGGGCCAGGGCTTCGCGACCAAGAAGGCCGCGTGGGAGGCGGCGGCATTCCAGGCCACCTACAAGTACGCCGAAGCAGCCTGAGGGAACGCGGGGGACATCCCCCGCTGCCCCCTCCCGAGGTCTCCATGAGAGGCCTCCGGCGGCGGCAGAGAGCCGACCGACAACGAGCATCAAGTCAGGAAAGGACAGCTCACATGAGAACGATCGACATACTGGACACCATCGCCGAGCACGGCGGTGTGAACCGAGGCGCAGCGGTGTGGGACTGGGCCTCGTTCGAGACCCCTGAGGGAGCCCAGGCCTGCTTCCGGGAGCTGAAGGAGGGCGGCGCATGGATGGGCGACGGCGTGTACTCCGCTGACCCGGAGAGCAGGAACGAAGATTTCCGCAAGCCGCACTTCATGTGGCGCCGCGACTGAGCGAGGTCGGCCGGGATCACTCCCGGCCTGCCCCCTCCGGAGGTCTCGCACTCGAGGCCTCCGGCGGCGGCAGAAGCCGACCGACAACCCAGGAAAGGATACTGGAAATGGACTACCCCACGATCACCGGATACCACGTCTCGGCGCCTCCCGGCCTGCCGTTCGTCAACGCATCCGTTGACGAGGCCCAGCTCGCGATCGAGCATGCGTTCATGTACTCGCGCCCCCTCGAGGTGCTGCTGTCCGACGGCAGGCGGCTCTACCTCGACCCCCGGCCGGTCGTCATGCCGACGGCTGACAACGACGGGCGCGACGTCCTCGAAGACCTAGAAGCAGCGTGACGGTGTGGCCGGGAGCGATCCCGGCTGCCCCCACCCGAGGGCCTTAGGCAGGCCTTCCGGCGGCGGCAGCGTAGCCCCCGATATGAGAGATGGGAGATCAAGGATGGATACTGAGTCAAACGAAGTGGTCGAGACCCTGCGGTACGACCGCATCCGGCTATACGCGAGCATCGACCGTTCACTGCACGACTCCGAGGAGTTGCTCATGGACGCCCTCGAGGTCCTGACGGGCGGCTGGACCGCACGTGACGGCGACGAAGAGGACCGTCTCTACGGCGCCGAGGCGCACGAGTGGATCGGGGAACGGATGCCTCAGCTGCTCGCCGGGGTGGAGTGGGCGCAGGAGCGTTACGTCGAGCACGGCGGTAACGACCGGGTAGTCCTGTCGGATGCCGCCTGGGCGATCGCCGAGATCGGCAAGCGGATCGAACGAGCTGCGGCCAAGGCGGCCGAGTACTCGCCGGAACGGGAGGCCGAAGCGACCGCCGCCGAGGACGCGCGCATGGAGGCGTACGCGAACAGGGGGAGGACGACATGAAACTGGGATGGACAGACGAGATGTACCGGGTCGAGCGTGTCCGCGCACACAAGAGGGTCCTGAGCGGTCACATGAGCCACCCCGAGATCGCCGCGGCCTTGGGCGTCTCGGTCGCGAGCCTGCGGTCCTACTCGCGCGATCCGGACTCGCCGCACTACAGGGCGATCCCGGAGGCGACGCTGGCGCGGCTGCATGCCCTGACGCTCTCCCGGCTCGAGCAGACTCTGGAGGTGTACCGTGCAGCAGCGTAGGACCCCGCCGCCCGTCCGGAGACACGCGATCCCGATGACCGGGGGCAACGATGCCCCGCCTGCGGAGCCGTTGGTCCGCTGGATCAAGTGGTTCGTGACCCCCGACGGCCGGGTCGGCTCCCGGCCGGGGCCTCCGGACTCGATGATGCGGGTCCGTCCTCTGCCCGGGTTCGTGCCGGCCGGCACGCCCGAGGAAGCCCGGCAGCGGGTGGAAGCGGAAGCCGAGGCCGCAGGCCGGACGGCGGCGTAGACAGACATGTCAGTTGACGATGTGCGGCCGGGGCGATAACCCGGCCGTCGCGTTTGACAGATATGTCTGATCGTAAGGGACTTGCATGAAGATTGACTGGCCGTCGCGGATCGTGAAGAGGGCCGCTGGCATCGAGGGTGGCGAGGCACTGCTGCGGTATGCCGAGGACGAGCACGTTCTGCGTGAGATGCGGCGGTACATCCGGCAGCGGCAGCACCCCGTCGTCGCGCTGCAGGGAGCCCTCATCCCCGACGACCTGCCGGAGGGCGAGCGGCCGGACCCGCCCCTCAATCTCAAGCAGTTGGCGGGGGAGATCGCGGCGTTCGTGTGCGAAAGCGTCCTGGGCGCCGTACGAGCGTCGGGATCGACACCGACGGTCGACAACCTGATTTTCCGGACCGGTGCCGTGTTCCGGTTTCCGGATCAGATCAAGCGCGGCAAGGGCGCGCGGGCGAAGCCCGCCCCGGGCGGGGTCGACGTCAGCCTGCTCGACGACGAGGAACTCGAGGCGCTGGCGGAGGCGGTCGCGGCGGAGGTCGGGCGGCGGGGAGCCTGACAGAAGCGAGCGGGATCTATCAATTCAGCAGGATGCGCTCGACTTGAGCAGACTACGCATAGCGCAACCCGCAGAATCCGCGACTCTCTCTATGCGTAGCCGGACGTTCGATACGGAACCAGCGTGAAACGTCCGGTTCAGTACTGCGAATCGAGCAACCTCCGGACCGCCGATAGCTTGGCCCTGCAGTCGGCACCGGCCGCTGCCAGGCGGCTGATGAACAGGGCAACGTCGGCGGCCGAGTCCTCCCCGCGCGCGGAGCTTGGCCGCGAGCTCCTCGAATCCTTCCGGCCAACCCCGCCCTCGTCATGAATCCTGCGCCTATGGCCTTGGTACCCGAAAGACCTCGCGCCGCTTGGAGCGGTGCCTCACAAGCGCTCCTCCGATCGCCAGCCAGTCGTCTTCCGCGGCTTGGGCGGCCGCCAAGAGAGCGTCGATCAGCGCGTCACGCTCATCGTCGTCCCGCGCGATGGCATGAGCGCACTCAGCCGGAGTGAGGACCGCGCGGTGGTCGAAGCGACCAATCTCCCGCGCCCGGGACACGAGCAGCGCGCGGACGCGGTCCCTCGCTCCTTCAGCCTCCAGGACCCGGCGCCCGAGGTTGTAGAAGCCTGGCTCGAGCGTGTCGGTTAGGCGTTCCCGAGCCTCCATGCGGTCACGAGTCTCGGCCATGATGCGGAGGCGGTCGGAACGAGAGAGGCTCATTTGCGCGATACATCATCTCTGGAACGTGGGCAATTTACACTCGCGCCATTGCCCCTTTGACGCGCTTTTGCAGCGGCGGCGGTCCCTCAGTCACTATCTAACGGCTGCAAGCGACTAGGCACGTCGAACTAAAATTGCTGCGACAGACCTACCTTGGCCTACCTGCAGATGTCGGCGCTGAACCTCCAACGTCGGCTTTGCGCCCCCAATCCGGCCGTTCGACTGCCTGTGTGACTTCCTGAAGCCGCCGATACCTGTGGCGTAGCAGGGCGCCTGCCGATTCCTTCGGCGCATGTTGAATCCAGGCTGGTTCGACACGTTTCGCAACCGGGATGGCGAGTATCGAAAGACAACCGGGCCGCAAGCGCCACGGCAGCGATGTCTTAGTGCTCTCAGGCTGGCAGCGGCCAAACGCGGGTGAAGCGTTTGCACACCAGCGGCGTATCGAGTGGGTTCTCCACCAACCGATCAGCGTAGTGCGCCAGCATACGGTCACGCCAGGTCGCGAGAGTGCCATCCCACTCGCCGTAGTCCAAGGCAAACGCCTCATCCACGTCCCGGAAAGGCTGTGTCTTCACCGACACAGTCCGGACGATGCAAACAGGATCGTCGTGACCGTCGAGAACAAGGCTCAGATCACCCGGGCGCGGAGGACGCTGGCCGGAGCCATCGAAGTCCGAAGGCAAGGCGGAGGTCGTTGTCTTCCGACCCGACAGGATCAACTGGGCACCGATATCCGCCGACGCCGCGTCACCACCGATCATCATTGTGTCGTAGAGGCGCGGCGCCGGGTGCCCCGTCGCTATCTCATTGGCAACGTAGCGTTGCCAGAACGCAAGCGCGCCGGGCGCAAGAGCAGTTTCGGTGTGCATTTCGACTGCTCCCATTTTGCTAGCACATCCCTGGCCACGCGGATGTAGCCCGTGGGGGACAGACGCAAGGACGGACTTGCTGTGTACCGGGTCAACAGACCGGGAACGTCACGACGAACTTGGTCCCGTCGCGTGTATCGATGTCCAGCGTTCCGTCCAGCTGTGCGACAAACCCGTCGATCAGCCGGCTTCCCATTCCTCTCCTCTCAGCAGTTGAATACCCGGGGCCATCATCTTCGATCACAAGCCGCGCTCTCCTGTCCTCGACGGACAATCTCACGCCGAGACGTCCACTCGTCCTATCGGCGAACGCATGCTTGAAGGCGTTGGTCACTACCTCGTTGACGAGCAGGCCCAGCGGCATCGCGTGGTCAGGCCCGATCGACAAAGGCTCTATTTGCGTCTCGATCATGACGTGGCCGCGAAACCCTTCCGCGACCTCCCTGACCAACCGTTCCAGATACGGAGCTACGTCGACTTGTTCGAACTGGTCGGCACCATAGATCTGCTCGTGTACGGCAACCATCGCCGCAATCCGGCGGACCATGTCCTCCTTGCGCTCATGGGGGAGCGGCTGCAGGCGAACAAGGGATGAGACGGCCTGGAGGTTGTTCTTTACGCGATGATGGATCTCGCGCATCAGGAAGTTGTTTCGTTCCAGCGCGTGTTCCAGCGCGACGCGTTTTCCTACGTCCGCCCGAAGCAGGCGCAGGATCCAGAACATTCCGCCAATGAGCAGCCCCATCAGGGGGACGCCGATCAGCATACCGTCCCGCAGGCTGCGCCAGAAGAAGCCCAGTGCTTCGCCGCGCTCGATACCCACCAAGGCTACTAGCGGCCAAAGTTCGACCTTGCGATAACCCACGATCCGCGACAGGCCATCAGCTATGGAGGCGGTGTTGTGGTAGAAACCGCTCGGGCTGGCTGGCAGGTACTGGGTAAAGAGTGGCGTGTCGCCGAGATCGATAGTTTCGGGCAGTTGGGGATGGCGAGCGACCAGCCAACCGTCTGAGCGGATGACGGAGACGGTCGAGCGAGGTCCCAGTTCCAGCAAGAGCCAGAACTCGTCCATAGCTCGCGTCGGGATAGCAATGCTGGCGGCGCCGTGGAACGTGCCGCCTCGATTGATCCTGCGAGCGACGACGAAAACCTGTTCCCCGCTCAGGCGTTCCTTCAGCTGCGGTGAGATGACGACCTGCTGCCCGTCGCGCAGCTTCCGGAAATATTCCCGGTCGGAGACTTGGATTCCCACGGCTTCAGGCACACTGGAGTACCGGAGGCGGCCGGTCTCGTCGTAGACCGAATACTGGAAACCTTCGGGCAGATTTCCAACCGCGTTGCGGATGTCAGCGATTGCCTCTTCCGCGCTGCTGACCGGCGTGTCACCGAGGGCGGCATCTATCCGCTGGAGGGCCTGATCACTTGCCTCCATCATCCATTCGATATGTGCCGCAACCACCTGAGCCGATGACATCGCTCGAGCTTCGGCGGCCTGCAAAGCGCTCCTGTAGTTCTGCCAGATCAAAAGCGCGGCTAGGCCCGCAAACACGGCCAGAATCAGAGCCGCCAACCCGACAGTTGCAGAGGGCGTTGAGATGCGCGCCTGACGCGCTAGCTGTTGTTTACTGGTCACGTTGCGGGACGGCGCTCAGAACCTCGATCGGCGACACGTTAAGGTCGGATGCCTGAAGAGTCTTTCAAAAACCGACGCGGCTAGTCACCGCTAGGAAGCTTCCGCCAGGTTGGGCTCAGGCCGGCCCGTGGGCAGTCCTGATTCTGATCCTGGGCGTTCCTATAGCAGTCGACAGCTTTCGGCACATCGTCCCGACACGCGAACTCTCATCGGGTGCCGTGGCAATCGATCTCGCTATGGCTCGTTGCACTTCCTACGGTCCCTCTTCCGAGCAAGAATGCAGAAAGGACCAAGCAACCGAGGAGGTGGAAATGTTTGTTCGAACGATAGAACCGTCGGAAGCCGAAGGCGAAATCGCGTCCATCTATGACGACGAGATGGCTTCGATGGGACGCGTGATGGAGGCTACCCGGTGTTGGACAGCCAGGCCTGACATGCTGGCGCCGGTGGAGCACCTATTGCACCAGATCAGAGACGGGTTTTCTCTGGGGCTGGTCAATTTCCGCCTGATCACCTTGGTGGCGGCCAAACATGTGCCTTCCAGCTATTGCTCCCACGTCTACTTCAAAGCGCTGTCCGGCATGATCGGAAGGGAACAGGCGCTGGCCGTGCATCGCGACTATCGCAACGCCGGGCTAACCGAACAGCAAGTGGCCATGCTGGCCTATGCCGAGCAGATCACGGTCGACGCCTCCCGGATCGACCAGGACATGATCGATTCCCTCCGCTCCGTCGGACTGACCGACCTCAATATCGCCGACATCGCCTTGGCCGCTTCATTCCGGAACTTCCTGAGCCGATACTTCGATGCGGTTGGAGCCCGGGCCGAGTCCGAGTTTCTGGATGACGACTCCATCGTGCGGAAGGAGCTGTCCGTCGGCGACCGCTGATCGGCCGAATTGCCGAGAGACCCATTCCATGTCGAGCCGCCGCGCTGGGCTAGAAAACCAACTGGCGGCTCAGAATTCCGATGATCTGCTCTTCAAAGGAGCGGCCGCGCTTCATGTCCTGGTCCTCTCAATGGGCCAAAACGTACGGATTAGACCGCAGGGCGCAACCTCAGTCCGGACGAGACCCCATCGGAGACGCCGACGCTCCTGATAAGCAGAAGCGGATATTTCCGCCAGTTTGTTCCAGCACAAATACCACGGCATTGCGACAGCGTAGGTTCTCCCCATCGACAATGATGGATCGAGAAGGAGAACCGAGATGTTCACGCGTCGCCAGGCACTGATGGGAGCGGCGGCCGCCGCCATGCTGGCCGCGATGCCCCCAATGGCCGCTTTTGCAAACGAGACCGAGATTGCCGCGCTACCGCGCGAGCAGGTCGCGCTCGTCGCGCCTCCCTTCGTGCACGCGCACAGCCAAGTCGCGCAGGGCGGGCCGAAGGTGGTCGAGTTCACTATGACCATCGAGGAAAAGCCCGTCGTCATCGACGACGAGGGAACCGTCCTTCAAGGCATGACCTTCGACGGCTCGATCCCCGGACCGATGATGGTTGTCCACGAGGGCGACTACGTCGAGCTGACGCTAGTGAACCCTGGCAGCAACTCGATGCCGCACAACATCGACTTCCACGCCGCCACGGGCGCGCTGGGTGGTGGAGCGCTGACCCTCGTCAACCCAGGCGAGCAGGTAAAGCTTCGCTTCAAGGCGACCCGCACTGGCACCTTCGTCTACCACTGTGCGCCGGAAGGCCCGATGATCCCCTGGCACGTCGTATCCGGCATGAGCGGGACCATCATGATCCTGCCGCGCGATGGCTTGAAGAACGAAAAGGGCGAGCCGCTGACCTATGACAAGGTCTTCTACGTCGGCGAGAACGACTTCTACATTCCGCGCGACGAGGACGGCAACTTCAAGGCCTATGAGAACCACGGCGAAAGCTATGCCGACACGCTCGAGGTGATGAAGGGGCTCGTGCCGACCCACGTCGTCTTCAACGGCGCCAAGGGCGCCCTGACGGGCGACAACGCCATGAAGGCGAGGGTCGGCGAGACGGTGCTCATCGTCCACAGCCAGGCCAACCGCGACACGCGACCTCACCTGATCGGCGGGCACGGCGACTATGTCTGGGAAGAAGGCAAGTTCGCCAACCCTCCCGCGAAGGACCTGGAAACCTGGTTCATCAGGGGCGGCTCTGCGGGAGCGGCGCTATACACCTTCCTGCAGCCAGGCGTGTATGCCTACGTCAACCACAACCTCATCGAGGCGGTGGAACTCGGAGCGACCGCGCATTTCCTGGTCGAGGGTGACTGGAACGACGACCTGATGAAGCAAGTCGAAGCTCCCGGACCGATTCCCACTCATTGAAACCGCAAACGCGGCCCGGGTTGGACCCGGGCCGCCAACCTCTTCGAGAACGACGATGCCACACCACCTCATCGACGCGCTGGTCGGCGCGGCCGCGGCCCTCGTATTGCCTGCCACCGCCGCCGGGATCGCCCACAATGTCACTCTGGCCAGCGACATAGCGGCCACCGTCGAGGTGCGGACGGTCTCACTCGAATTCCCCGTTCCCGGCGAGTTCCTGAAGGATGCCATTCCGGCGGCTTCCCCGGTCGAAAAAGTGAACGTCGGCGGCTTCCGGATTATGAAGCAGCAGGTCGGTGCCGCAGCGTACGCGCTATGCGTCAGCGATAGCGCATGCGAACCCGCCGACAGCGCGGGCCACACGGGAGAGGACGTGCCCGTCACCGGCGTAAACTACCGGGACGCGGTTGCATTTGCTGAGTGGTATTCTCGGGCGACAGGCTATCCGTGGCGGCTTCCAACCGCGGAAGAAGCAGCTGCCGCTGCTGGCGAGCGCTTCGCAGGAGACGCATTCTCAGCCGCGGCTGACGATCCGGCCAATCCCGCGGTCGCCTGGCTGCGCCGCTACCGGGAAGAAGCAGCGGCGAAGCGTCCGGCCGATCCTGCAATCAAGGTGCGCGGTTACTACGGCGTGAACGCGAACGGGATCGAAGACTTCGGCGGCAACGTCTGGGAGTGGACTTCAACCTGCTACTCGCGGACGACGCTGGCGAAGGATGGAGCAGTCGAATCCCGTACCGACAACTGCGGCGTCCGCGTGCTCGAAGGCCTGCACCGGGCGTACATGTCGGGCTTCGTGCGGGACGGGAAGAGCGGTGGATGCTCCGTTGGGACACCGCCCCAGCATCTGGGCTTCCGCCTCGTCCGCGACGACTCGCCACTCGCCCACGCCCGGCTCGCAGCCGTGCGGGCGTGGGAACGTGCGACAGGCTCATGAACGCGGCCCTCCCCTCCCCACCGTCCAGACGCTCATGGATTCAGCAAGGAACGACGATGAAGGATTCGCAACCATTGGATGTCAGGCCGCCCTCCGAGGAAGCGCCTGGCGGCGCCGACGTTTTGCACGGGACGCACTCTGCGATCGGCGTCGCGCTGGCGCTTCTCGACGAGCTTCTCCAGCTTCTTCCGGAACGGCCCGACCCGGCGGCATGGAAGGAGGTCGAAGATGTGCTGCGCGAGATACGCGACCTGGCGGGAACGGGTCTTCGCATCGTCAGAACGGCTGTCGAGGCGTCTGCCGATCCGAACGAGTCGCGAAGCGGTCCCCTCTGAACGTAGCCGGGCCGCACCCAGCTGCGCAGACGCCGCCCGAGCTCAGGTTTGGAGATAGTAAAATGGGAAGTCATGTCCGCCGAATTCCTTCGGACCTCGTCCAGCCTTTCGAGAGCATGCCTTCGCTCGTCGAAAGGCTTCGCCAGGAGATATCGGAAGCGCGCCTTGACTGCGGCTGCAGGGAGACAGCGAACGAAATGCTCGACCGCCTCGACGCCGAGGACGAGCTGGTGCGGCGGGGTTCCGGACTCGCGGACGCACGGCGCATGCGCGACGCGATCGTCATCGTGCTCGCCCTTCTCGGAGAACTGGACGAGCTGATGCCTGACGAGCCCGACCGGTCCGCGTTCATGGAGATCGCCGACCTGTTCGAGGACGTGTCCGGCTTCGCGGCGGTCGGCGCGCAGGCAGCTCGGAAGGCTGCGGGAGAAGGCAGATGAGTCCTGATGCCGCTTCAGCCGGGACCGACAGGTCGGTGCTTCGCTCGCTGCGCAGAGCGGGCGACACGTCGCGAGACGGGAGAGGCCGCGTGGCAGGCATGCCGCCGATCCTCCAGTACGGGTTCAGGCCATTCTTCTTCCTGGCGGCTCTCTACGCGGGCGTCGCCATCCCGGCATGGCTGTCGATGTATTTCTCCGGGCAGGCGTTGCCCGGACCGTTTCCTGGCCTCCGATGGCATGCCCACGAGATGCTCTTCGGCTACCTGCAGGCGGTCGTCGCAGGATTCGTTCTGACGGCCATCCCGAACTGGACGGGGCGGCTGCCTCTTAGCGGCTGGCCACTGGCCGGCCTGGTCCTGCTCTGGACGGCAGGGCGCGTGGCTTGCGCCGTCGTCCCCGATCCCATCGTGGCGATGGCCTTCGATGCAGGGTTCCCGGCCGTTCTGGCTTTCGCCGTCTGGCGGGAAGTCGTGGCCGGCCGCAATTGGAAGAACGCGCCTGTGGCCGTGATGATCTCGCTCTTCGGGATGGCGAACCTGCTCGACCACGCCGCCAACCTCGATCTCGTCGATCACGGCACGGGCATACGCGTGGCTCTGGCCACGATCGCCATGCTGCTCGCCCTCATCGGCGGCCGCATCGTTCCGAGCTTTACGCGTAACTGGCTCGTCAAGCAGGGCGGCACGGTCCTGCCTGCGAGCTTCGGTCTGCTCGACAAGGCGGCGCTGGCCACCACCGCCACGGCCTGCATGGCGTGGGTCGCCGTCCCAGGGGCGACCCTGACCGGACTCACACTTGTCCTGGCAGGAATGCTGCTCGGTGCACGGCTGTCGCGCTGGCGCGGTCACCGGACGGCGGTCGAGCCGATCGTGCTCGTCCTCCATGTCGGCTATGGCTGGCTTGCCGTGGCCCTGGCTTTGCTCGGCCTGGCATCCGTCGCGGGAATTCCTGAAAGCGCGGCACTGCACGCGTTGACCGCCGGGGCGATCGGGACGATGACGCTGGCCGTCATGACCCGTGCCAGCCTCGGCCATACCGGACACGAGATCGTCGCGGACCGATCCGTCGTCGCTTCCTATGCTGCCGTCACCGCCGGGGCGATCCTTCGTGTCTCCGCGCCGTTCGCCGGGGACTGGTATGCTCCGATGCTGATTGGAGGCGGGGCATTGTGGAGTGCAGCCTTCCTGCTGTTTGCCATCCGGTACGCGCCGATCCTCTGGGGCCGCCGATTGAACGCCTAAGGCAAATCTCGTCGGCTGACAAATTAGGTATTGAAATTACCACTTAAGGCGCTAGCCTCAAGTGCGTGGCTGGCGCGTGCGCCCAGCCGTCCAAGGCACATGAGGACGTCATGACCCAGGACAGCGAAACCGCACTTTCCATGCCGGAACCTTCGCGGGCGAAAGTTAGACGGCGGGAACTTCTCGCGTTCCTGGCGCTCGCCTTCGGCATCTGGCCCGTTGTGGCAGTCGGCGTTGTTGGTGGCTACGGCTTGCTCGTTTGGATGTACCAGATCGTCTACGGGCCGCCCGGCCCTCCGGGAGGTTGATCATGCCTGATCGCACCTCAGTGACGCGTCGATCATTTATCACCGGAGCTCCTGCCCCTGCTCATCACATATCGAGCGCGGTGGTTGTGGCCTTCCCCGAGCGACGCGCGCAACTGTCGAAGCAGTTGGCGAAAATCGCCGGGGTGGAGGTTCATGCGAGCGAAGGCAGCCGGATAGTGTTGACGATCGAGGGAACGAGCAGCGGCTCGCTCGGTGAGACCTTGGTCCGGATTTCCGCGATGGACGGCGTGATCTCGGCGAACATGGTGTTCGAGCATATAGATGACAGCGAGGCGCGCGCGACATGACGACCACGATCAACCGTCGCGACCTCCTAAAGGCACATGCTGCCTCGCTGGCGGCCGCTTCCGCAGGGATCGCGCTTCCCGCCGCCGCCCAGCCCGTTCCGGGCGGCGTGGAGGCGCTCGAGATCAAGTGGTCGAAGGCGCCTTGCCGCTTCTGCGGCACAGGCTGCGGCGTGATGGTCGGCGTGAAGGACGGCCACGTCGTCGCCACCCACGGCGACATGCAGGCCGAAGTCAACCGAGGCCTCAACTGCGTGAAGGGCTATTTCCTCTCCAAAATCATGTACGGCGAGGACCGTCTGACCACCCCGCTGATGCGCAAGCGTGGAGGCGTGTACGACAAGGACGGCGAGTTCGAGCCCGTGTCCTGGGACGAGGCCTTCGACCTGATGGCCGAGAAGTGCAAGGCGGTGCTGCGGGAGAAGGGCCCCGAGGCCGTCGGCATGTTCGGCTCCGGACAGTGGACGATCTACGAGGGCTATGCCGCAACCAAGCTGATGCGGGCCGGTTTCCGCTCCAACAATCTCGATCCCAACGCGCGCCACTGCATGGCCTCGGCCGCCGTGGCCTTCATGCGCACCTTCGGCATGGACGAGCCGATGGGCTGCTACGACGATTTCGAGCATGCCGACGCCTTCGTGCTGTGGGGCTCGAACATGGCGGAGATGCACCCGATCCTGTGGACGCGGGTCGCCGACCGCAGGCTGGGGCATCCGCATGTCCGCTGCGCCGTGCTGTCGACCTTCACCCATCGCTCGATGGACCTCGCCGACATACCGATCGTCTTCAAGCCCGGCACAGACCTCGCGATCCTGAACTACATCGCCAACCACATCATCCAGACCGGACGCGTCAACGAGCAGTTCGTACGCGACCACGCCGTCTTCATGAGCGGGGCGACCGACATCGGATACGGGCTTCGTCCCGACAACCCTGTCGAGATGGCGGCCAAGGGCGCTGCCGACCCGGGAAAGACGGAAGCCATCGACTTCGACGCGTTCAGGGCCATGGTCGCCGACTACTCGCTCGACATTGTGTCGGAACTCTCGGGCGTTGAGCCCGAGTTCCTGGAGGAATTGGCGGAGCTCTACGCCAACCCCGACGTGAAGGTCATGTCCCTGTGGACGATGGGTTTCAACCAGCATGTCCGGGGCGTGTGGGCCAATCAGATGGTCTACAACATCCACCTTCTCACCGGGAAAATCTCCGAGCCGGGCAACAGCCCGTTCTCGCTGACAGGCCAGCCCTCGGCGTGCGGCACCGCGCGCGAGGTCGGCACCTTCGCCCATCGCCTGCCCGCCGACATGGTGGT
Source organism: Rhizobiaceae bacterium (assembly GCA_019635755.1). GTDB lineage: Bacteria > Pseudomonadota > Alphaproteobacteria > Rhizobiales > Rhizobiaceae > OAS926. The sequence continues at coordinate 675,917 of JAHBYW010000001.1, forward strand.
GACCAATCCCGAGCACCGTCACCACGCCGAGGAGATCTGGCGGCTGCCGCACGGTCTCCTGCCCGACAAGGTCGGTTTTCACGCGGTTCAGCAGGACCGCATGCTGAAGGACGGCAAGCTCAATTTTTACTGGGTGCAGGTCAACAACAACGTCCAGGCCGCGCCCAACAACTCGAACGAGACGTATCCCGGGTACCGCAACCCCGAAAACTTCATTGTCGTCTCCGATGCCTATCCGACCGTGACGGCATTGTCGGCCGACGTCATCCTGCCCGCCGCGATGTGGGTTGAGAAGGAAGGCGCCTACGGCAATGCGGAGCGGCGGACCCATGTCTGGAGACAGCTGGTTAACGCCCCGGGCGAGGCCCGTTCGGACCTGTGGCAGCTCGCCGAATTTGCCAAGCGCTTCACCACCGATGACGTGTGGCCGTCCGACCTCCTCGACGCCCATCCGGACTACAAGGGCAAGACCCTGTTCGACGTGCTGTTCCGGAATGGCAAGGTCGACCGCTTCCCGCTTTCGGACCTCGACTCCGAGTACGAGAACCGAGAATCCAGGGAATGCGGGTTTTATCTCCAGAAAGGCCTTTTCGAGGAATACGCCGAGTTCGGCAGGGGGCACGGGCACGACCTCGCCCCCTTCGACACCTACCATCAGGTGCGCGGCCTGCGCTGGCCTGTCGTCGACGGCAAGGAGACGAAGTGGCGCTACCGCGAAGGTCTCGACCCCTACGTGAAGCCGGGGGAAGGGGTGAAGTTCTACGGCAGGCCGGACGGCAAGGCCGTGATCCTCGCCGTGCCCTATGAGCCCCCGGCGGAATCCCCGGACGACGAGTTCGACGTCTGGCTGGTGACCGGAAGGGTGCTGGAGCACTGGCATTCGGGCTCGATGACAATGCGCGTGCCGGAGCTCTACAAGGCTTTCCCTGGCGCGGTCTGCTTCATGAACGCCGACGACGCGCGGAGGCGCGCCATCAACCCGGGGGCCGAGGTGCGCGTCGTGTCCCGACGCGGAGAGATCAGGGTTCGCGTCGAGACGCGGGGGCGCAACCGCATGCCCCGCGGCGTGGTCTTCGTGCCTTGGTTCGACGCGAGTAAGCTGATCAACAAGGTGACGCTCGACGCTACCGACCCGATCTCCAAGCAGACGGATTTCAAGAAATGCGCGGTCAAGGTCATCCCCGTCTGACGCGCCGCGTGCGCGCCATCCTCGTCGCAGTGCTCGCCATCGCCGCCGGCTCGGCGGCATTCGCCCAGATGACCGCCGAGATCGTCCCGCCGCTCACCGGAGCGGGCCAGCCGATGGAGGAAGTGCCCGCGGGACCGATCCCGAAATGGACCGTCGACGACATCCGCAGGATGCGCGCCTATCCGGATCAGCCTCCCGTCATTCCACACTCGGTCGAGGGCTATCAGCTTTCCGTCAACACGAACCGCTGCCTGTCATGCCACAAGCGCGAGTTCACGGAAGGCTCGGGCGCGCCGATGATCAGCGTCACCCACTACATGACGCGCGAGGGCCAGATGCTCGCGGACGTCTCGCCGCGACGGTATTTCTGCACGGCCTGCCATGTCCCCCAGGCGGACACCGCGCCGCTCATCGGCAACACCTTCACCGACATGAGCGAGCTGGGCGTCGGCCACGCGGGAGACGAATAGATGTGGTCGCGCCTCAAGGCGGTCGCGCTCTGGTGTTGGAAGATTCTTTCGACACCGGCGGCAACGCTCAGCTTGGGCTTCCTGACGCTTGGCGGCTTCCTCGGGGGCGTGATCTTCTGGGGCGCGTTCAACACCGCCCTTGAACTCACCAACACGGAAGAGTTCTGCATCTCCTGCCACGAGATGGAGGCCAACGTCTACGAGGAGTTGACGCGGACTGTCCACTTCTCGAACCGTTCAGGCGTGCGTGCGTCATGCCCGGACTGCCATGTGCCACACGAATGGACCGACAAGATCGCCCGCAAGATGCAGGCATCGAAGGAGGTATGGGGCAAGATTTTCGGCACCATCAACACGCGCCGCAAGTTCCTCGATCACCGCCTCGAACTCGCCCAGCACGAATGGGCGCGGCTGAAGGCCAACGACAGCCTCGAGTGCCGCAACTGCCATTCTTCCGTTGCGATGGATCTCTCCAAACAGACCGAACGGGCAGCGACGATCCATACCCGCTACCTCCTCTCCGGCGAGGCGACCTGCATCGATTGCCACAAGGGCATCGCGCACGAACTGCCGAACATGGAAGGCGTCGATCCGGGCTGGAAGGTTCCGCCCGAGCTGCAGGGCGAGGAATTGCCGCAGGCCTCAGTCTTCGACCGTCTGGAACGGCTGGCACGCTCGCCGCACCGGATGATGTGGAGTCTGGACAGTACAAGTTCGACCGCTTCCGGCGGGCCGTCCTTATCGGTGCAGGACTGACCGCGCGGGATAGCCGCTCCCCGCGGCATGCCAACTACACAAACCTATTCAGAATCTTAACGCCTGACCGCTACCGTTCTCGTTCTCCTTGGCATGTAAGCGGGAGCGCAGTGACGACGGAGGATGAAGGAGGCGCCAATGCTCGCCTCGCCCGAATTTCGGGCGAGTTCGCAGACGCGCGTACCGAAAGCCGATACCGCCATGAGTTGCAACCCGAGATGTCGCGGCAGGCTCGGCTCCTGTTCGTGATCGGGACGGTGGCAGGCGCGCTCTTGCTGTTCTGGTCCCTCCTCTTCCCGCATCCTCATGACGCGATAGGGATACCCGCCAAGTCCGTCATTGTGGCTGCATCGGGATTGGCGTTCGTCCTGGCGTGGAAGTTTCAGGGCCGCCACGTCGCGCTGCTGGCTGCGGTCTGGCAGTTCGTCGTCGCGGGCGCTCTCGCGGCGGCCGCCGTGCGCCATCCGTCCACAGCTGTCGGCGCGATCTTCGTCTTGCCTGCCATCTACTACCTGGCTGCGCCGACGACATTCCGGATGGCGTTGGCGTCGGGGGCGGCCTCAAGCGCCCTGATGTATTCAATCTACGTCGCAGCTGGGTGGTCCCCCGAGGAGAATGCCCTGCTCGCGGCGGCTCTGGTCGCCTTGAACCTGATCCTGGTTCCACTCAAGTCGCGGTCGGACCGTCTTCTCCGGAGGGAGTGGGCGACAGCATCGGCGCATCGCAAAGCCCAAGAGGACCTTGCCGAAAGCCGGACACTCCTGGAACGGACTTTCGAGGCTGTGCCAATCCCGCTTGCGGTGACGTCGGTCGCCACAGGAGAGATCGTACGGGCGAACGCGGCAACGGCTCGTTTCCTGGATGCAGATGGGGACCTGCTGGGCAGGAAGGCCTCTGACTTCTACGTGGACCCGAGCGAGCGCGGGGGGATGGCAGAGGGGCTCCGCCGCGAAGGCGGAGTGAACGAGTTCCGGACGCGCATGATCGCGGCAGGCGCACGCGTCAGGTCGGTCATTCTCGCGGCGAGCCGCGTCTCGCTCGGGACCGGCGAAGAACACATGGTGGCCTGCCTGATGGACGTGACCGACGCGGAGGAAAGGGAACGGCGGCTTCGGCTTGCGGAGGCGGAATACCGGGCCCACTTCGAGAATTCCGTCGTGGGTATCTACCGTTCGTCGCCTGAAGGCAGGATGCTGAGGGCGAACCCCGCCCTTGTGAGGTTCAACGGGTACGATACAGAAGAAGAGCTGATCCGATCCGTCAACGACATTGCCGAGGAGTGGTACGTCGAACCGGGCCGCCGCGATCACTGGATGAGCCTCATGCAAGAACGTGGTCTGGTGACCGACTTTGTGTCGGAAGTCTACCGTCACGGGAGCCGCGAACGTGTCTGGATCTCCGAGAACGGCTGGGTCGTACGCGGATCCGATGGGGAGCCGCTCCACTTCGAGGGGACCGTCGTCGAAATCACCGAACGCAAGCGTGTCGAGGCAGAGACCGAGCGTATGGCGCGTCATGACCCGCTCACCGATCTGCCCAACAGGCGGTTCCTCGACGAACGCCTCGCCCAGGCCGTGGGGTCTGTGCAGGGGTCGGGGGACGGTTTCGCCCTGATGTGCGTTGATCTCGACCGCTTCAAGCCCGTCAACGACGCCTTCGGACATCGGGCCGGCGACTTGCTACTGCGAGAAGCCGCCGTCAGGCTCGCGAAGGCTTGCCGCGAAGGCGACGTGGTCGCACGCGTCGGCGGGGACGAGTTCACCTTGCTTTTGCCGGGCCTCGTGCAACGGAGGCTCGTATCGTCCATCGCCGAGCGGATCGTCTCAGCGTTCGCTCGGCCGTTCGTGCTCGACGGCCCCCGGGCGATCGTAGGTGCCAGCATCGGCATCGTCATCGCGCCCGTGGACGGCGAGGAGAAGGACGATCTTCTCGCAAAGGCGGACGCCGCGCTCTATCGCGCGAAAGCCGCGGGCCGCGCGACCTACAGGTTTCACGGCGACGACGAATCCTCAGATCACGTGCAGGTGGGAACTGCCTAGCCCGTCGCGGAACGGACAGGTATCGACCTGCCTTAGTCCAGCCTGAAGCGTTGGAGCACCCGTCTTGCCCCGTCGACGACGACGCGGAACCTCAGGTTCCCGTTCCAGAACGTCAGGCGGAACCGACCGTCATCCTCGGCAGTGCCGCACTCAAAGCGGCAGGTAATCGATCCTTCGCGGAGCATTGCGGGCACGGCGTCGGGGCGAAGCCGAAGCCCATCCGCCAGCGGCGCGGCATCGACGGTCGCCGTGCCGCCGTCGAAGGTCAGGCGCTCCGACTGCTCATCCATCGGTTCAACCTGTGCCCAACGATGTCGCGTCGAGCCAATCCTCGAGCAGTCGCCGGTCCTCCTTCGACAAGGAGGACCGGCGCACCAGGTTAGAAAACGTGTCGTCCGGATGGCAGGCTTCGTACCGACGCGATGTCTCCTCCAAAACCGCGTGGTCGGACCTCTGCGCGCTTTGGCCGCCCGCGCGGGCTTCCTGTCCATTCGTCCGGATCATCGCTTTCCCTCCTGGCCCGGACCCCTCGAAATCCGGGCTGTCCGCAGGGTCTATCTGGCGGCGACGACCTGGCCGAACAGCTCGGCGAACACCGTCTTCGCCTTGCCCGACTGCTTGACAGCCTTGGCATCCTCGACATTGACGGGCTCGCCCACTTCGATGAGGGCTACCATGCCCATCGCGTAGTGCGGCGTGCACTTCACGCCATAGACGCCTTCCGTAGCCAGCGTGACCTCGAACGTCTCATTGAACTTGCTCTTGAAGGCCTCGGCGCCCTCGGGGAGCATTCCCTTGATCGTCTCGACGTTGTGGCCCTTGTCGGTCGGCACGAAGCGGATGGTATCCCCCGGAGCCGCCTTGATGAAGTCGGGCTCGAACACCATGGTGCCCTTCTCGCCCTTGTTCAGCATCATGACTTCGAACTCGGCCGCTCCCGCCGCGCCTGCGGCGATGACAGCGGCGCCGAACGCCAGGGCTGCGATGAACCGTTTCATTTTCTTGTCCTTTCTTGGTACCCGGCTGCGATCGCCGTTGGATCCGTGATACCATCTCGAGGCGAACTGCTGTTTGCGCCAGAGCAAACTGCCGCTAGAAACCGTAACGGGAGCAGAGCTGCGGACCGCTGGAATCAGGATGACGCTGGACAGGAGCCTTATCGCCGGACTGCCCGCCTTCGCGGGTCTCGACGGCCCCGGACGCGACGCCGTGCTGGCGCGGGCGCAGTCTTCGCGCTTTCCAAAGGATTCAGAAGTCTTCTCCCAGGGCGCGGAAGCAGCTTCCTTCTTCCTGCTGCTGGCCGGGCACATCCGGGTCGTGCGCACATCGCCCGAAGGCCATCAGGTGATCGCGCGATACATCAACGAGGGTGAACTGTTCGGGATCGCCGTGGCAATGGGGCGGAGTACCTATCCAGCATCTGCGGTCGCCGCGGTCGACTGCGTCGTCCTCACCTGGCCGAACGCCGCGTGGTCTGACCTCCAGGCCCGCGTACCCTCCTTCGCCGCGAGCGCCTACCAGACGATAGGGTCGCGGCTTCAGGAGACGCAGGCGCAGGTCATGGAGATGTCGACCCAGCAGGTCGAACAGCGCATTGCGCATGCCTTGCTGCGGATCGTCAGCCAGTCCGGCAGGAAGACCGACCAAGGTATCGAAATCGACTTCCCGATTACACGTCAGGATATCGCCGAGATGACGGGAACGACCCTGCACACTGTTAGCAGGCTTCTCAGCGCCTGGGAGGACGAAGGCCTCGTGAAGGGCGGCCGCCAGCGGGTCGTCGTTACGGATCCGCACGGCCTGATGGTCGTGGCCGAGAACCGACGCAGGAAATAGTCTTCGTTCGCCGTCGGCGCGCGACTATCTGCGCTCTTCGATGAAGTTGATGTTGAGCACGCGGACTCGGTAGAACGGGAAGTAGTCCGGCGTGCCGATGAAGTTTCCTCCTTCGATCCGCGTTGGCAGCAGGTAGCCATCAAAGGGGCGGAATTCGGAGAGCGTGCCTCCAAATGGCTGAACCCGGTATTCTTTTTCGGGGTTGGCGTTGCTCCAGCGAGGAATGACGACCGTGTGAGGCCGTCCCTCCTCGTCGACGGAAATGTCGACCGACTGGACCATGTCGCGATAGCTGACCGTGGCGCGCGCCGTGTCTGGGCCGACGGCTTCCCATTCGACTTCTTCTCCAGGCAGCAGCGCGGCCGGGGCGAAAAACACCGACTCGGCGACGACTCGTCCGAAGGCCGACCGGGCGTAGTCCGGATTGCCGCCTTCCCGGACAACCGGAAACAACTTCAGGAGCCAGAACCGGACCCACGATTGCGAGTCGCCGAAACCGTCCGACCCTGACAAGGACATCAACCCCGATCCCGCGTCCAGCTTCCAGACGAATCCGCGCGGCGGCGCGATGAGTTGATGACCCCTCATCGAAAGATAACGGGGGTCTGATCTCCTTCCGAGGCCGATCTCCCCTTCCATCTCAATTTCCGCGACGGTCCGGAGCGGCACGCCTTCGCCGATCGCATAGAGAAAGTACCGCCGGGCGGGCTCTGGCAGCCCGTCGACCATGGCGGGATCGAACACCTCCGCATCCTGCTTCGAGCCGGCCCGCAGCGACTTCCACACGGTTTCAGCGTTCCGCTGGTCGGACACGCGCAGTGCCGTCAGCGCGACGACAGCGGCGAACACGACTGCCAACGCCGTCCAGGCGATTCCTGCCAGAATGCCCATCGGGCTGCCTTTCGTTCCCGCAGAGGCCACCGGAGAAGCGTCGTCGCGATCGGTCGGGGTCAAGCGGCCGCTGCCTCGTGGCCGCGGTCCGCACTGGCGTACTTCGCATAAATGCCACGGTTGGGACAGAAATCTGGAATGTCAGTTCGCCCCGCAGCCAGCCAGTCGCGGCAGTCGTCGCCGTGACGGCAAAGAACGCAGCGCCAGATCGCGTTCCGCATGTCGTTTTCGGCAGCGAAGCCGCCTTCGGCCATGTTGACGCGGCCCCGCGCCATGACCTCGCCGGACTGATCCAGCCTTGATTGTAACCCTCTCAGAACGTTCATCGTCTCACATTGCTCCCGCTGTCTCGAACAGTGACGGCCCGCTTGCCAGGTCGTCTTTCCTCATCGCCGCCAGAAGCTCTCCCGAGAAGGTATTCTCGTCGATCCGGTGCGCGTCGCACGCGTCCTTCACCGTGTGGAACACGCCGATAGGGCAGCCTATGCAAAGCATCCGGTTCCGGATGAACACGCGGATCGTGGCAGGCCATCGCCGCATGATCTCGTCGACCGTCATCTCGGGGTCGATCGTCAGTGGTGGTTTCACTTCCAGCATCTCCAAAGAACGCCATAGAACCATCTGCACGGTCTCCGGACTTTGCGCGGGCGCAAACAAATCCGCCATTAGGCAGCAACCGCCCCCAGGCTACGTCGCCCTCAGTCGGCGGGTCTGCAATGGGGGTGGAAAGCTGCCCGACTACTTCTGGGCGCCCAAGCCGGGAAAGCGGCCGTTCAGCAGGCTACTGTACTTCGACCGCAATGCGCCTCCTTTCCGGCCGTTCGACTGCCGCTTGCGGCGTCCCGAACGCCGACATTGCTCACGGCGTAGCCAAGCGCAAGCCGACTACTTCGGCGTATATGTTCGAATCCCACCCGGTCCGCCACTTTGGTAAAAACCGGGAACGCCGATTCCCGCCGACTTCCCTCCTTTGGTGGCTACCGGCGTCCTCAACAGGGTGTTTTTGCTGCCCTTGATGTAGATCGCGTCGTCCGCGATCTCGACGTGTTGGGCGAAGGCGCGGACATGTTCCCGCCGATAGCCGCCCTTTCCAAGCCGGAGGCGAGTGCGAGCTTCGCCTGCCAGTTCCGGCACGGCCGCTTCGGCGTGACTCTAAATTCAAACAGCAAAGCGCCCGATGGGTTGCACCGGGCACTTCTTTCTCAAGTCACCTCGAGATTACTTGGCAGCGAGGATGTCGAAATTCTGGACGTTTGCCACCACACCGTCGTCCCATCCGCCTGAGACCAATTCTGAAGCCTTTTCATTCAGGAGTCCGGCGACTTGTCCGGCAAAGTGCGCTTCGCGGCCAGAGTTGTCGGCAAAGATGTCGAAGATGGCGAAGTTGTTCTCGTCAATCTGCAGCCCCGCCCAGAACAATGTCTTGGGTTCGGTATCCGCGACGACGGGGCCGGCGGCGGTCAGCAAGGCTGCCAATTCGGGGCCTTTACCTGGAGCAGCTTCGAGCTTGATGTAGGTTGCGGTCGTTGCCGTGTAGAGATCAACCGGCGCCTTTACCGACAGGACATCGGAGTTGTTGATGTTCGCGACAACACCGTCGTCCCATCCTCCGTCGACCAGCGCGTCGGCGTTTTGGTTCAAAGCGGCAGCAACCGCTCCTGAGAAATGAGCGTCGCGTGCTTCTTCATCTGCGAAGATGTCAAAGATTGCGAGCGTATCGTCGGCTTGCAGGGCAAACCAAAGTACAGTGCCCGGCTCTGTTTCCCGCACGATAGGTGCGGCACCAGCCAGAAACTCCGCGAAGGCTCCGGTCTGGCCTTCGGCGGCGGGCATGGCGATGTAGCTGGCAGTATGATTTTCCATTGGGTTGTCCTGTGCAGTTGCGGAAGTTGTGATCAGAGCCAGTGCGGCGACTGTCTGAAGGATTTGCGTTTTCATGGTCGTTTCCTGATTTGAAGTGCATGGTGTTTGGTTTCGATGCACTCTTGTCCCATGCCGGATGCGCCGGGCTCCAATTCCGAAATTCTATTCTTTGATAGACGTGGGCTATCGAACCTGTCTTGATGGCCTGAGATGAGATGTGACGGAGAATGTGGCGATGGAAATGAACCAGATCAGGTATTTTCTCGCTGTCTGCGAGCACCGAAACTTCACCCACGCAGCCAGTGCCTCCAATGTCTCCCAACCTTCCTTGACGACGGCGATCAAGAAACTTGAAGACGAGCTTGGAGGTGACCTGTTTGTCAGGGACCGTGCGGGATGCAGGCTTACGGCCCTCGGAAAACTCATGCAGCCAAGATTGCAGAAGGTTCACGATGAGACGCGACAGGCTAAGGCAGAGGCGGTCCGTCATATGCGCTTGGAGCGGGTTCCAATCTCTGTCGGTGTCGGCGAAACGATTGGCCACAACAGGATTTCGGCAGCTATGGAGCGTACTCGTACGAGATTGCCGCAAGCCGAAATCGAATTGATCGTTGCATCATCATCCGATCTTCTTGCCGGGTTGCGAGATGGTGAATTTGACGTTGTGGTCACCGCAGAGAAGGTCAGTGAAGACCTCTATCGTATAGACCATCTCTATGAAGAGGACTACAAGGTCGTGGTGTCAAAGTCGCATCCGTTGTCTGAACTAGATGCGATTTCTCTTTCGACTCTTGCTAAGACTGACATGATTGACCGACCAAATTGCGAAATGCGGGATGCTTTGCATGGGGCCTGCGCGGAACATGGTCACGAACTCTACGCGGCCTATCGGTCAAATCGCGTGGATTGGTTAGTTGAACTTGCTCGGCAAGGGTCAGGTGCGGTGATCCTGCCAGCCACCGCTATTCCTTCGGACATGGGCCTGGTGTCGAAACCCATCGATGGCCTTGAAATATCAAGAACTGTTTTGGCCCTTAGATATCGGCACCAAACGACGAGACCAGAGACAAATGACCTGATCCGTGAGATGACGCGCACACCGGCGTAGGGAGGTCGATAATTGACAATCGCCCATCGTGCAGAATTCGTCACTTTGGGCTCAGACCCGACTTTCGCGGCATCACGCTCGAACGTCCGTTCTACCTTTCTTCGAGATCTCGCCCGCAACCCGCCACTTAGCGCTGGAGAAATTGCGTCAGATTGCTGTGAAGGTCACAGCGAACCACGCCCATTGTGTGCGGTGATAGTCGTCGGTGACGAGGCCGTACTCTTCAAGAAACCACCGCGCCGCGTGAGGCGACCTTCGGCGCGGGTAACAGTGGGTGGGTTCTTTTCAATCTTGAAGAGCCGGTTGATTTCCCTGATGACCTCTTCAGCAGACGGCACCGACTTTGCCGTCGGGTGGAAGTGAATGAACGGCAGGTTTCGGGCGCCGAACGCGGCGCTCCGAACGGCGACAATGGGGTCGGTTTCAGATGTTGGTGGCGGTGGTACCTTTTGGCGAACAAATCGACGGTCCGCATCGGGTCAAGTCGGGGCCGCGACAACGAGCGCGCTTGCCGGCCGGTCCACGCTCCCATAAAAAGTGGCAAATTGTATGCCACTTTGCGTGAACGCACATGATTCCTGCCCCAAGAGACGTCATCCCACCCCAGCCCGAGCAGCCGCTGGCGCATCCGCTGGTGGACCGCGCCTTCATCGGCGGCCTCGTCCGCGACTTCTATGCCAGGGTGCGCGCCGACAGCCGTCTCGGCCCGATCTTCGCGTCGGAGATCCGAGGAGACTGGGAACCGCATCTGGAGAAAATGACCGACTTCTGGTGCTCCGTGATCCTGAAGAACGGTGCCTACAGCGGCCGTCCTGTTCCCGCACATCTGAAGCTCAAGCAGGTACGCGAGGAAGATTTCGACATCTGGCTCGGCCATTTCAGACGGACCGCCGCAGAGCGCTGCCCTCCTGAAGTTGCCGAAGTGTTCGTCGACCACGCGGAGAGGATAGCCCGCAGCCTTCGGCTAGCGATGTTCTTCCGCCTGGAACGTCCCGGAACAGGTAAGGCAGGATGACGGGATCGCGCCAAAGGCTCTCTTCGACAGCCGGGGAGGCAACTTGTGGGGTCAGGAGTCGCACCGCATTCGCGTTCCTGCCCACTATTCGTCTACTATCAGCGCCCGCTGCCCTAGCAACCGGGAACTGCCCGCATGCGCCTGACACTTCAGACCGACTACGCGCTCAGGATGCTGATGTATCTTGCGATCCATCGCGGCAGGCCGTGCCGGGTCACCGATGTCGCGACGGACTACGGCATCTCGCGCAATCATTTGCTGAAGGTCGCGCTCAAGCTGGGGCGGCTCGGCTATCTAGCAACTGCCCGCGGACGCACCGGCGGCATTGCTCTGGCGCGGCCGCCGGAGGACATCGTCTTGGGTGATGTCCTGCGGCACATGGAAGACGGATTCGACCTTACCGAGTGCATGCGTCGCGGCGGCACCTGCGCGTTTACGCCCTCCTGCAGACTCAAAGGAGTCGTCGGCCGGGCGCTCGACGCGTTCCTCTCCGTTTTCGATTCGGTGACATTGGCCGACATTGCTGGAAATCGGAAAGAACTCATCCAGTTGCTTGAACTGAACAGGAGCCTGGGGGAATCGGCGTCCCAGGAACCTGCTCCAGGAGGGGAATGAATGCTGGCAAACCTCACCTCTTCGGAGCGGCAGAACGCCTTGATATTGGCTGGAGGCGTCACACTGGTTGGCGCCGTCATGGCGATCATGGGACGTTCCGACGTGCTCGGCGTGCATGGCGTGATCGTCATGCTGTTCGGCGGCGTAGTTTCCTGGATGGTCATGGCCTCTTTCTACGGCCCCGAGCCGGCCGAGGACCGGGCCGCTTCCTATTACGACGATCCGATCAAGGTGGGCATTGCGCTCGCTATGGCATGGGCCGTGTTCGGCATGTTCATGGGCGTTTGGGTGGCCGCCCAGCTCGCCTGGCCTGACCTCGCCTTCGACGCGGCATGGTCCTCCTTCGGAAGGCTTCGCCCGACCCACACCAGCGGCGTGATCTTCGGCTTCGGCGGCAACGCGTTGATCGCCACCTCCTTCCACGTGGTCCAGCGCACCTCGCGCGCCCGTCTCGCGGGCCAGGTCAGTCCCTGGTTCGTGCTGCTCGGGTTCAACCTCTTCTGCGTGCTCGCGATCTCTGGCTACCTGCTCGGGGTGACCCAGTCGAAGGAATACGCGGAGGCCGAGTGGTACGCCGACCTCTGGCTGGTGATCGTCTGGGTGACCTACTTCATGCTCTACATCGCGACGATCGCCCGGCGGAAAGAACCGCACATCTACGTCGCCAACTGGTATTTCATGGCCTTCATCCTGGTCGTGGCGATCCTGCATATCGTGAACAACCTCGCGATCCCCGTTTCGTGGGGCCATGCCAAGAGCTACACGATCTGGCCAGGCGTTCAGGACGCGATGGTGCAGTGGTGGTACGGGCACAACGCCGTTGCCTTCTTCCTGACGGCGGGCTTCCTCGGCATGCTGTACTACTACCTGCCCGTCCGGGCGCAGCGGCCGATCTTCTCCTATCGCCTGTCGATCCTCAGCTTCTGGGGCATCACCTTCTTCTACATGTGGGCGGGCTCGCACCACCTCCACTACACGGCATTGCCGCATTGGGTGCAGACGCTCGGCATGACCTTCTCGGTGATGCTGCTTGTCCCGTCGTGGGCCTCGGCTGGCAACGCTCTGCTCACGCTCAACGGCGCCTGGCACCGGGTGCGGGACGACGCGACGCTGCGCTTCATGATGGCAGCGGCGGTCTTCTACGGGCTGTCGACCTTCGAGGGATCGTTTATGGCGATCCGTCCCGTCAACTCGCTCAGTCACTACACCGACTGGACCGTCGGCCACGTCCACGCGGGCGCGCTCGGTTGGGTTGCGCTTATCACGTTCGGTTCGCTCTACACGCTGGTCCCCAGCCTCTGGAAGCGCGAGGGCATGTACTCGGCGACGCTGGTCGAGGTCCACTTCTGGCTCGCGATCGCAGGAACCTTGATCTATGTCTTTGCGATGTGGAACTCCGGCATCATCCAGGGGCTGATGTGGCGGACCTACACGGAGGAAGGCAGTCTCGCCTATTCGTTCCTGGACTCGCTCGTGGCGATGTATCCCTACTACATCGCCCGCGCCTTCGGCGGCCTGCTGTTCCTGATCGGCGCGGTGATCGGCTGCTACAATATGTGGATGACGGTCAGGGCTGCTCCACTCGCCGCAACCCGCGCCGCGGACGCGCCCGTCCTTCCAGCGGCCGTGCCGGGAGAATGACCGATGCCTGAACTCTTCCATCGCAAGCTCGAACGCTCGGCCATCGGCTTCGTCATCGCCATCATCGCGGCGGCGAGCGTCGGCGGCATCGTCGAGATCGCGCCGCTGTTCACCATCGACGAGACGGTTGAGGAAGCCCCCGACATGCGGCTCTATACGCCGCTCGAGCTAGCCGGACGCAATATCTACATCCGGGAGGGCTGCTACGCCTGTCACAGCCAGATGATCAGGACGCTGCGCGACGAGGTCGAACGCTACGGACCGTATTCGCTCGCGGTCGAGTCCCAGTACGACCGCCCCATGCTTTGGGGTTCGAAGCGCACCGGGCCTGACCTTGCTCGCGTCGGCGGTAAGTATTCCGACTTCTGGCACGTGGCGCATCTGACGAACCCGCGCGACGTGGTGCCGGAATCCAACATGCCCGCCTATCGCTGGCTTGCTCGCAATGCGCTCAGGACCGACGACCTGCCGCAGCATCTCGCGGCGCAGAAGGCGCTGGGTGTGCCCTACACGGACGAGATGATCGAGAACGCGGCGCGAGACGCATACGGCCAAGCCACTCCCGACACCGAGTTCGCCTCCGGCGTGACGGAGCGCTACGGCGAGGCGACCCAGGTCAGCGCTTTCGACGGCGTGACGACGCAGGTCACCGAGATGGACGCGCTGGTGGCCTACCTTCAGATATTGGGTCGGCTGACGGACGCGGCCTACCGCGACACGGCCGCGACCGAGCAGCCGCCGGATCCGGAAGACTGAGGAGGGAGCGATGGACTTCAGCTACGAAACGCTCGTCGCCTTCTCCAAGAGCTGGGGCCTATTCTACATGATGGGCTTCTTCCTCTGCGTCTGCGTCTACGCCTTTTGGCCGAGGAACAGGAAGCGGTTCGACCGGGCCAAGCACAGCATCCTCGAACGGGACGACACGCCATGGCAGAAGTAGAGCGCGATCCCGTCACCGGCCGCGAGACGACCGGCCACGAATGGAATGGCATTAAGGAGCTGGATACTCCGGTCCCCCGGGGCGTCCTGATGTTCCTGATCGTCACCCACGTCTGGGCGATCGTCTGGTGGTTCATGGTGCCGGCATGGCCGCTCGGAGTGACCTACACCAAAGGACTCCTGGGGATCGACCAACACACGACGGTCGAAGCTCGTGTCGTGGAAGGCCAGCGGCAGCGGTCGTCCTGGACGTCCCGGCTGGAGACCGAGCCATACGACGCGATCCTGGCCGACGAGGCGCTGATGACGACGGTGCGCGACACCGGGCGACAGCTCTTCGGTGACAACTGCGCCGCCTGCCACGGCCGCGACGGCAGGGGCCGCGCGAACTACCCGGACCTCACCGACGACGACTGGCTTTGGGGCGGCGGTCCGGAACTGATCGAGCAGACGATGCGCGTCGGCATCAATACGGCGCACCCGGAAACCAGAATTGGACAGATGCCCGCCTTCGGCCGCGACGAGATGCTCGACCGCGAACAGGTGCGCAGCGTCGCGGCTTACGTGTACTCTCTGACTAATCCCGACTACTCGACTGCTGCCAATCTCGATCGGATCAATGCCGGGCGCGAGACGTTCGCGACGACTTGTGCGGCATGTCACGGTGAGAACGCACAGGGCAATACGGAGGTCGGCGCACCGAACCTGACCGACGCCTACTGGATCTACGGTGGGAGCATGGACACGATCATCGCATCCGTGCACGGCGGCCGCCAGGGCCATATGCCCACGTGGGACGAGCGGCTGACGACGGCGGAAATCCGCACACTGGCCGTTTACGTCCATGATCTTGGGACGGCGCAGCCATGAGAGGACGCGTGCGCCTCCCCGGCGGATGGCTGCCATGGATTCTGGTCCCGGCAGGGTTGCTGGTGTTCGCCGGGGCAAACGCGCATCTCGTCTACGTCGCCTTCCAGTCCCAGCCGGAATGCGTCGATCATCTGAAGTCCGCCGACGGCGGCGAAGGCTACCGCGCCGCAAAGTCGGCCTGTTGAGGGAGGAAGCCATGGGTGAAGCCGACAAGGGATACTGGCTCCTCAGCGAGACTTCGGGCATCGGCGAGACACAGGACCCGGCCCTTCAGCGGAACCTGCCCGTGCTTGAGGGCCTGCGTTGGCTTGCGGCCGGATGGCGCGATTTCTGGACGCAGCCCGCGTCCAGCCTCGCCTACGGCATCGGTGTCTTCGTCTTGTCCGTTCTGTTCGTCTGGACACTGGTTGGGTTCGGACGCGACTACATCCTGTTCCCGGCGCTGGCGGGGTTCCTGATCGTAGCTCCCTTCCTCGCCATTGGCCTTTACGAGAAAAGCCGGGCGATCGGCGAAGGCAGTACCACGACGCTAGGGCAGATGCTGCGCGTTAGGCCGAGCGCGGGAGCGCAGGTGTTCTTCACGGGTCTCCTGCTCAGTCTGCTGATGCTGATCTGGACGCGCGCCGCCGTGCTGCTCTGGTCCCTGTTCTTCGGCGTGACCGCCTTTCCCGGCCTCGAGCACGTTGTGGGCATCCTGCTCGGCACACCCTATGGCTGGGCGATGCTTGTGATCGGAACGGCCATCGGTGGGCTGTTCGCCGCGTTCGCCTTCGCGATCAGCGTCTTCGCCGTGCCCATGCTGCTCGACCGCCGCGTCGACGCGCTGACGGCTATGGGAACCAGCATGAAGCTGGTCTGGAACAACTTGCCTACCATGATCGCTTGGGGAGCCATGGTGCTCGTCCTTTTCGCGGTCTGCGTGGCGACCGGCCTGATCGGCATGATCCTCATCTTCCCGCTGCTGGGCCATGCCACCTGGCACGCCTACAAGGCGATGGCGCGTCCGGAGGCATGAGCGTTGAGCTGCTGCGCTCCCGGAACCGAAGCAGCCCTTGAGATCGGGCCGGGGCGCCTTGTCGATGCGCGCGAGATTGTGCTTGCCAGCCGCGATCTCGGCGACGGCATCTTTCAGACCGACCTGTCGGTCCCCGCAGCGCATTGCGCGGGATGCATCCGGACCATCGAGGGAACCCTCGCCAGGCTAGGCGGTGTCGCGTCCGCGCGCGTCAACCTGACCGCCAGACGGGTTGCTGTCAGATGGCGGAACGATGGTGACGTCCCTCCGCTGATCGAAACGCTTCGCACGGCAGGCTACGAAGCAACCTTGGCCGAACTTGCCGAAAGTTCAGGCGATCCCGAAATGACGCGGCTCCTGCGTGCGACGGCAGTCGCCGGGTTCGCCGCCATGAACATTATGCTGCTTTCGGTCTCCGTCTGGTCGGGAGCGGGTGACGAGACGCGGCACGCCTTCCACATGATATCGGCCGCGCTGGCCCTGCCTGCGCTAGCCTATTCCGGCCGCATCTTCTTCCTGTCTGCGTGGAGCGCGCTGCGCGTAGGACGCACCAACATGGACGTGCCGATCAGCGTCGGCGTGCTGCTCGCCTTCTGCTTGAGCCTCTACGATACCGTGACGGGTGGGCCGCATGCCTATTTCGACGCGGTCACCTCCCTTCTGTTCTTCCTGCTCGCCGGGCGCACCGCCGACCAAGCGATGCGCGGACGCGCCCGCGACGCGGTGCGGTCTCTTGCCCGGATGATGCCGCGCGGGGCGACGGTTGTCGCGCCGGACGGCGGCCGCGAATATCGCGAAACCTCGGCGATCGAAGTCGGGGAAACCATTCTCGTTCTCGCTGGAGAGCGGGTGCCAGTCGACGGGACGGTAGCGGCAGGCGCCGCTTCGCTTGACCTGTCGGTCGTGACCGGTGAGTCCGCCGCAGAGCAGGTCGGACCGGGGTCGCCGGTGCTGTCGGGCTCCCTCAATCTGAACGGGCCGCTGATCGTGCGCGTTGATCGTCCGCAGAAGGATTCGTTCTTGGCCGACATGGTCAGGCTCATGGAGGCGGCCGAAGGCGGGAGGGCCCGCTACAGGCGCATTGCCGACCGCGCGGCGTCACTCTATTCGCCCGTGGTCCATGTCGTCGCGTTGACGACCCTTGTCGCTTGGTTGTGGGCGACGGGAGACCTGCACAGGTCCCTGACGGTGGCGATTGCGGTCCTGATCATCACGTGCCCCTGCGCGCTGGGCCTTGCCGTCCCTATGGTGCAGGCAGTCGCAGCTCGGCGGTTGTTCTCACTGGGGGTGACGATCAAGGACGGAGCGGCGCTCGAAAGACTGGCGGAGGTTGACCACGTCGCCCTCGACAAGACGGGTACTCTGACCTCCGGCATGGCCCGCGTGACGTCCTGCACCGTGCCCGATCGCGAGGTCGGGGCGGCCGTCGCGCTGGCGCGCATGTCGCGGCATCCTGTTTCGCAGGCGATAGCCGTGCTTGCGCCCGCGCCTTCTCTCGCAGTCGAGGACGTCCGAGAGATGCCAGGCGACGGCATCGAAGGTAAGGTTGCAGGCCGTACCTATAGGCTGGGTCGCAAGGATTGGGCTGACCCGCGTGCCGAAGGTTCTGGGCCCGCTGCAACATGGCTGTCAATCGATGGTCGCGCCTCGGGCTGCTTCCAAGTAGCCGAAAGATTGCGTCCCGGCGCGCGTGAAGCAGTCCTCCGACTGAAGCAGCTTGGCATGGGTGTCGAAATCCTGTCGGGCGACGACAGGCAAGCCGTTGTCACGACGGCGCGGCTCGTGGGCGTCGAAGCGGCGGCGGGAGGCATGCATCCCTGCGACAAGGTGGCGAGGCTCGAAGCCCTGGCATCGGACGGCCGGAAGGTCCTGATGGTGGGCGACGGGTTGAATGACACACCGGCGCTGGCGGCCGCCCATGTCTCGATGGCGCCCTCGTCCGCAGCCGACGTGGGCCGCAACGCAGCCGATCTGGTCTTCCTGGGCTCCAGCCTCTTGAGCGTCCCGGAGGCGGTCACGGTCGCGCGAAAGGCGGGTCGGCTAGTGACGCAAAACATCGGATTTTCGATCGCCTACAACGCGCTGGCTCTTCCGCTGGCGCTTGCAGGATACGTCACGCCGCTTGTCGCGGCGGTTGCGATGTCGACCTCGTCGATCCTGGTCGTTGCCAATGCGCTGCGACTGTCCGTGCCTGCGATGGGCAGCCGCTCGCTCGGAACGGTTGAAACCCGAAATGCGGCGGAAGCGACATGAGCCTGCTGTCCTGGCTCGTCCCTGTGGCACTGGGCATGGGTGTGGTCGGCCTCATCGCCTTCCTGTGGTCGATGAAAAGTGGACAGCTGGAGGATCTGGACGGAGCGGCCGAGCGGGTTCTCCTGCACGAGACAGACGACACGCCGCTGTCAGATGGGAACCGTACAGAAAGAGCCGACGTTGCAAAGTCATGGAGCAAATGATGCCCGAGCAATTTGACAGGGAGTTCGACTGGGTGGCGGCACTCGCCTTCGGCTCGGGCGTGGTCGTCGTGCTGCCGAGCATGACGGCGCTTTTGGTAGCACTGGGTGCCGTGTTGGTGTCAATGTTCTGAGTGGAGATTGCGTCTGCTACGTTATGCAGAACAGCATACGGTCCACAGACGGCCACACCTCAGACTTCAATGCGATCGCACGAGTTGCAATAGGCTGTCTTGACTCGAACCCTTCCAAGACCTTTACAAATCCTCCGGCTTTTTGCGCCGACGGTTCAGTCAATCTCAGGATCCGTCGTTTAACTCCTCTGTCGGGAAGGGGAGCAGCATGGATTTCCAAGAAACCGAAGTACTCGACAGGCAAGACCCTGCTTGGGTGGTCGCGTCCGTAGATGCCGATGTCGACACCCGATTGGGCAAGATGGCGAGTCGGATACGGACGCTTCAGTCGCGCATAACTAAGGCTCATCTCGAAATCGCCCACCTGGTTGACGCAGAGGCGACTCGCCTTCCTTCGTCGCGGATGAGACCGTTCCTGGTCTCCGAATGCGGCATGAGTCCGGCTGAGGCGAAAACCTACCTGGCCGCGCCGAAGTCGCTCGAGGCAGATGGCGTGGTCGCGACGTTGCTCGATCGTCGAGCCTCCTTCGGACTCATTCGTGCACTGGTTGCCACAGACAGCGTCACGCGGGTAACGGCTCTTTCGCGCCTGGCGGCCGGAATGCCGCTCTACGAGAGCAGTGTTGTGCGCATTCGGCGAGAGAGCGCGGAACAGAAGCTGGGTTCGGAAGCGAAGCGGGAAATCGGCCGACGCAAGACACTTGATGCTGCCTCAAAGAGTCTTGCGGCCCGTCGCATCAGATCCTTCAAGGCCGACTTTCTTCCTTTCGCCCGTAGATTGGTCGAGTTCTACAACGGCGATCTCCCCGAAGCCTCGGAAGGGTCGATTGCATCTTGGCTGCACGAAACCGCCGAATACCTCAAGGAGCAAGCAGCCGAATGCGCGGCGCGATTCGAGCAAACCTTCGATACCGCTGCTCTCCCCGCTCCATGGCTGCATGACTATCACGGCATAGCTGAAAATGACGTGTTGCTCGCAAGGGCGCGCGACGCCATCATCGACTTGGCGCATGGACGCTTCCAGGCCTGGGATGACAAGTATGACCGCCCGTTCGACACGGATCATGACTATATCGACAGGCGCATCGTGGAGGGCATCGTCTGGCTGTTCGAAGAGGTGGAGCTGCCGAAACGGAAGATCGTTTCGGCCACACCCCCTCAGGCAACAGTCTCAGAGGCGCCCTACCGCCTAACCTCGCTCGAAATCTGCGCGGGTGCCGGCGGTCAAGCGATCGGTCTGCACGCGGCGGGTTTCGATGCGCTCGGTCTCTATGAGCACAACCCAAACGCTGTAGCGACCTTAAGTGCCAACTATCCCCTTGGTCCGACACACTTGGCGGATGTCCGAACCGTGGACTTTACAGCCTACAAAGGCAAAGTCGCGCTCGTTGCTGGCGGAGTGCCCTGCCAATCGCACTCCAGCCTGGGACTTCAGCGCGGACGTGCCGACGACCGCGACCTATTTCTGGAAGCAGTCCGTCTCGTGAGAGAAACGGAACCGCAAGCTTTCTTCTTCGAGAACGTGGAAGGATTCAGCTTTAAGAAGAACGCCGATTACCGCGCAGAGCTGTACGGCCTCTTCTCGGAACTCGGCTACGAGAGCAGGTTGTTCAGCATACGGGGAGACGATTATGGGCTGGCGCAGGGGCGGCCCCGGGTTGCGTTCGTCGGATTCCGTGACGGGGCGATGGCGAGGTTTCGCATGCCACCTGTCTTGACCAAACAGCCAATCAACGTCGGCGAGGCTCTCTACGATCTCGTTGCAGAAAATGGTTGGGAAGGGGCCAGAGAGTGGGCCGAGACGAAAGCAAGCGTACTGGGACCCACGATTGTGGGCGCTTCCGAAGCGTCGGGCCGGCTCGGCTTCTCGAGCAACCTGCGCAAGCACAAATGGATCGAGATGGACATCGATCCTGTGGGCATTGGACGCGAGGCACCGCGCCGCGGTCATCGTGGGCCGTTTAAGCTGACGCTTGCCATGGGGGCTAGGCTCCAGGGCTTTCCCAGCGAATGGAATTTCCAGGGCTCGCTCACTTCAAGGAAAAGGCAGATCGCCAACGCGTTACCTCCTGTGATGGCTAAAGCAGTGGGCTTGGCGATCTACAGCGCGCTGACTGGCGTACAGTTCGATTTCGCACGAGCACTGCAGCTCCCGTTGCTGGGACAGCGTCCCGGGCCACTGGCCACACTCAACATCCGGTCCCGTGCAACGCCACATCTCGACGAATGATGGAGCTAAAGCCATTGGCCGCGCTAGTTTCAAACGGCGGCGCGATCGACATGGCCAGAGTGCAGCTTCAGTACGAGCCGACGCGGAGACCAAGTCCTTCGACGAGCATGTCATCGGCGAACAGGAAGCCGAGATCCGTCAGATGCGGCAGTGGCTGGAGCGGCGCAGCGTGCGCTGAGGCTGGCCATACGGAAAGCGGCGGCGGGGCCTTGGGAGCCCCGTCACCGCGCCGGGTATGTTACCGGACCTCGGTCGCCGAAGATGGCGCCGTTGGTTGGTACAGCCGGCTCGATCCTGTCCGCCCCCATCAGATGAAAGACCTCCGCTCCGCTTGCGAGGAGATGGTCTGCGATGATGCGGCGATGGCATCGCCACCAAACGGCCTCAGAGCACATGATCGCGCATCGGAACTCCTGCCCCAAAGCGAGAAGCCGGTCGAACCCTGCCTTGAAGGTCCCGGTGAGGGCGTAGTCCGCGTAGTTGTGGAAGCTTCGGTTTCGCCAAGCACCGTTGGTTTCGGCAGGCACGTCCTCGACCTTCCTGCGCCGCCCGCCGAGCGGGCCGATCAGCTCGTACTTTATCTGCGCCTCGGACAGCGACAGGGCGAGATTCTCGCTGCCGAACTGCGGATAGGCTTTTGAACCGGGCAGCCTGCGGACGTCGACGACCATGCCTATACTGGCCGCCCGCAGCAGCTCGATGAATTCGTCGGCGGTCAGGTTCGAATGGCCCACCGTGAAGAAGGGGTGGCTCATTTGGTTCAGGAAGACAGCTATTTCTTGCGGTCGCCTCGATCTCCCTGACCGGGTTTCGTGTCGCTCTTCGCCTGCCGCTTCTGGTCCTGGGCGAGGCTCCGCCCGACATCCTCAACCTCCTTGAAACGGCCTTCGTCGTCGCGGCGGACATATCGTTTGTCGCCGGGTGTCGGTTCGATCAGTTCACGCTTGGCTGCCATCGGTTTGCTCCTTAATTGGCCGACTCCCAACGGACAGGGAATCCCTCTTGTTCCCGATGGCGACAGCGCAGGCCCGTCCAGCATGTCCAGGCGGCTCTTCAGCCTGAAGAGTTCACCTCTTCGTCGATGACCATCCTGTCGAGCGGGATGTCGTGCCATTGCGGATAGATGGTCTGAAGCCTTGCCAGCGCGTAGCCCACGCCGAATGTCAGCGGCCTGCTCGGCATCGCGGCGAGGGTGCGGTCATAGAAGCCGCCGCCATATCCGAGCCTGAAGCCGGCCTCGTCATAGCCCACCACCGGAGCCACCACGATGTCCGGAGGGGCCGCCACGCCCCCGGCCGGCACCGGGATGTTCCACACGCCCTTTTCCAGCTTCTCGCCGGGAGACCATGTGCGGAACTCGAGCGGCTTTCCCTTCTCCAGCACGACGGGAAGGGCAAGCTGTCCCCCGCGCGCCGCCACGCTGGAAGCCCATTCCCGAAGGTCCGGCTCCCCGCGGAATGGCCAGTAGATCCCGACGACGCTGCCCTCGACGGTACCGACCTCCGCGTCGAGCCGATCGGCTATCCTTCGCGCCGCCTCCGCCCGCGCATCCGCGGGGATAGCAAGGCGTTCTGCGATGAGACGCTCCCGCTGTGACTTGCGCCAGCGCGTGACATCGATGGCCGTCTGTGCATCGCCCGGAGCGATCCCCGAATAGGAAGGATCGAGTTCGTGCATGAAACAGGGTGGAGACGCATAGCCCGTCGCATCCCGCTGCTTGTCCGTCATGTCCGCCCTCCTGTGGCTGCGTGTTCGCGAATGGGGTCAGTGCCTGCCGCTCCGTCGGACGCCGTTGTTGACGCGACGTCGGTGGTCCTCGCGTCGAGCGCGAGGGATTCAGGCGTCTGTGCAGGTAGCGCTGGCATGATGCGGAAGTCGGACCGATCGGCTGGCGGTAGCGCCCGGCTGCGCATTGAACGCCAGAGGGCGTAGATGCCGTAGAGCGCGTATACCCCGCCCATGGCGACGAAGAACCCGTCCGGACCCACTGCGTCCATCAGCCTGCCGCCGAGCTGCGGCCCCACCATATTGCCGATCCCGTAGACGATCAGCAGCCCGCCGGACACCTGCAGGAACTCGTCGGCGCTCGCCTGGTCATTGGCGTGGGCGACGTTCAAGGCGTAGATGGTGAAGAGGACCGAGCCGAGCGCGAACACGCCGGTGACGATCGCGACGGGGTCGGTCGGGGCGACCATCACCATGCATGCGGAGATCGCGGCGCCGATCGCGCCAGCGAGCGCCATCACGTAGCGCCTGTCTATCCTGTCGGATAGCCATCCGAACGGCACCTGGAAGACCACGCCGCCGACCATCGCGGCGGTCATCATGGTGGCGATGCCAATCTCGGTCAGTCCCGCCTCCTTGCCGTACAGCGGCCCGAAATAGCTCCAGTTGCCGAAGATGACGCCTGCAAGGAACGATCCCACGACGGCCGCGGGAGACTTCCGGAACAGGGCCCCTGCGTTGATGGTCACCTGCGTCAGCGGTTGGGGCGAAGGGGCGACCGATAGTGCCACCGGAAGCAGCGCCGCCCCGAAGGCGAGCGCGCCGACCATGAAGAGCGTCTCCTTCGTGATGTCCCCAAGCGGCAGGATGAACTGGCCGACCGCCACGCCCGACATCGACACGATCATGTACGCCGCGAAGACCGTCCCCCGGCTGGCGTTGTCGACGCGTTCGTTCAGCCAGCTCTCGATGACCATGTAGCCGCCGACCAGCGTCACGCCGCCCAGCGCACGGAAGAAGCCCCAGGCGACCGGATGGGGGACGAGCGCGAGGAGCAGCAGCGAGGCGGCGAGCAGCGTCTGCAGGACCGCGAAGACCCTGATGTGACCGACGCGCCTGACGAAGAGCGGAGTCAGGATGCAGCCTGCGGTGAACGCGACGGCATAGGCAGTCCCGATCCAGGCGATGGCCGTCGATGACCAGCCTTCGGCGGACGCCCTAAGCGGGACGAGGACGTTGCCCAGCCCGGTCCCGACCATCATCAGGAAGGTTCCGAGAAGCAGGGCGGTGAAGGAGCGAAGCTGCTGCCACAAGATGTCGCTTGCCGTGGATGTCGATGCATGGAGCTTAGGCCATTCGGTCGGCGCGGAGCCCCTCGAATGCGTCGTCTGTCTGGCGCTTTCCCGCCATTGGCCGAGGGCGTGTGCAGACCGAAGCGTTCGGTATCGCGCCGAAGCAGAAGTTGGGCTTTGTCATCACCTTCGGTATGCTGCCAAGGGGATGCACTCGGTCGCGAGGGGGAATTGCCATGACGAAGTGGATCATGCTGGCAGTCGGCGTGCTGCTCTCGGCGAACGGCTTCTACACGCGTACCTATGACTTTCCGAACGACACCCCCGTCCGGTACTGCTTCAACATGGACTACATCGGGGTCTACGGGTGTTTCCATAATCAGCTGATGCCCATGCTGATCGCCTG
This sequence comes from Rhizobiaceae bacterium, assembly GCA_019635755.1. GTDB lineage: Bacteria > Pseudomonadota > Alphaproteobacteria > Rhizobiales > Rhizobiaceae > OAS926. The sequence continues at coordinate 700,404 of JAHBYW010000001.1, forward strand.
GGCACCGTTCCTGATCGGGCTCGCACTGATCGCATGGTCTGTCGTGCGCGTGATCCGGAGAGCCGCCTGACTGGCTCGTCCGGTCTGGAAGGCAGCGCGGTTCCGCTGGCTTGACTTTCCGGTCGCAAAGGCCCACGTCTGGGGCATGTGCAGCACCGACCGCCATCTCCTCACGTTCCTCAGGGTGTGCCCCATCGCGGGCATCTGACCCCCGGCCAGGTCGCGTCGCGCCCCGGCCGCGGGGCATAGGCTGATTTCCCGCTGCTGCGGAGTCAGTCTCAAACAGCGGCAAACATTTCAATCTCAACAAGCGCCAGCGCCACGTCGAACACGTGCGCGCGGACCACAGTCATAAGAGGGCCGAGAACCATGGCTCAGGCAAACAAGAAGCACCGCAAGCCTGCGATCACCGTCACCCGCACCGACAGCGAGCGGCTCTGGCGGCTGGCCGAATCCTTCGCCGACCGGAATCCCGCAGTGGCGGAGGAACTGCTCGCAGAGCTCGAGCGCGCCAAGGTCGTCGACGACGGACGGCTCGCCGCGGACGTCGTCCGCATGGGCTCTTCGCTGCGCTTCACCAGCGATCTCGGCGAGGACCGGCGCGTGACGCTCGTATTTCCGGGAGAAGCGGACATCGCCGAAGGCAAGGTATCGATCCTCACGCCGATCGGCGTCGCGCTGATTGGACTCGCCGCCGGCCAGTCCATCGACTGGACCGCGCGCGACGGACGCACCCATCGACTGACGGTTGAATCCGTCGACGCTCCCGGGTCACAGGCAGCATCAGTAACGCCGACGGCGGAACTGCGCGCCGCGTCATGACCGAAATCCACCCGCCCTGCCGCCTCTCGCTCTTCGGGGGCTGCCTCATCGCAGGATAGCTGCCCCTGCGCCGCGCCAGTGCGGCCCAGGGGATTCTCCAGTGCGCCACAACGTAACCGCTCCAAGGCGAGCGATGGAGAACAGCTATGACAAGAGAAACCTGCTTCCTGACGACGAAGGATTTCACGATCCTTGAGGTGATGCGTGACCGCTGCCTCGGCCAGGACGATCCGCTCGCGCCGATCCTCAAGCGGAAGATCGAGGCGGCGACGGTGATGTTCCGCGAAGACATCCCCGTCAACGTCGCCACCCTCAGCAGCCGGGTGACCTTCAGCGTCGACGGCCGCGATCCCGACACGCGCATCATCTCGCATGACCGGATGACGTCGCCAATCGGCATGTACCTGCCGATCACGACGGCGCGCGGACTGGCGCTGCTGGGCCTTTCCGAGGGCCAGGGGTTCGCCCTGCGCAACGGCGACGGCGAGGAGGAGCGGATCGTGCTTCACGAGGTTCACTACCAGCCCGAAGCCGCGAGGCGCGAGAAGGAGGCGCTGGAACGGCCCGGCACGCCGGCCTTCGGCAAGCCGAGCCTCCGCGTGATCCGGGGAGCGTTCTACGACCAGCCCCGCCTCGTGCCGATCGCCCATGACGGCTTCGACGATCCCGGACCGTCGGCCGCCTGAACGTCCGCCGCGGCGCAGGAGAAACGAATGACCGAATACCTTGTCCTTGCCGCGGCGGCTTTCTTCGCCGGAGTGCTGAACACGATCGCGGGCGGAGGGACGTTCCTGACATTCCCTGCGCTCGTCTATACGGGCGTGCCGCTTGTTGCCGCGAATGCTACCAGCGCGGTCGCGGTGTTCCCGGGCTACCTCGGAGGAGCGATCGGCTTTCGCCGGGAGATCGAGGCGTTCGATTTGCCGCGTCTCCTGCGCATCGTAGCCTTCACGGCGATAGGAGGACTCATCGGCTCCCTGCTCCTTCTCGTCTCCTCCAACGAAGCCTTCGCGTTCGTCGTGCCGTTCCTGCTGATGCTCGCGACCGTCGCATTTGCGTTCGGTCCCCGCATCCAGGGCTGGGCCAGCCGGCACAGCTTCGGCAAGACGGAGGGACCTTGGGGCACGCTGCTAGTCTCCGTCTACGGCGGCTACTTCAACGGCGGACTGGGGATCGTGCTGCTGGCGCTTTTCTCCATGTGGGGTATGCGCGACATCAACGTGATGAACGGGCTGAAGAACGCGCTGTCCTTCGTGCTCTCCGCGATTTCAGTCGCCACCTTCGCGGCGGCGGGCATCGTCGCATGGCCCCAGGCGGCCCTGATGATGGCGGCGGCCACGATGGGCGGCTATGTCGGCGCCCCTGTCGCAAGAGCCCTTCCGGCGTGGATGGTGAGAGCAGGGGTCATCGCGGTCGGCGTCACGATGAGTACCGTGTTCTTCTGGAGGCTCGTGGCATGAACGGGCTGACGGCATGTCGCCGGACCACGATCCGAAGACTTTGGAGGCGCGGCAGGGCCGTATTGGCGCGGCCCTGCCCGTTCCGAAACGCTAACGCCGCTTTGCTCCAAGTTTCGGCGCGGCGATCGCCGACACTGTCGACGCAGCCTGACCCTTTTTCTCCTTGGGTTGCTTAGGCTTTCGGACTTCGCGGTTGCCTCTTCTCGTCGCCATTTCGGAGTTCCTTCTTCCAATGTCCCAGCGCCCGGGCCGCGTCGGAACGCTCGAGCCCCCGGCGGGAATGTTTCGTTCTATGGAAAGGGCAGCCCTGGTCCTGGGCGTTCGCCGCGGACCAGGGCTACAAGCCTGCTGGGGGCCGCCTACGGAAGGGGAGTCCGTATGAAGGAATTCTAGTCATGGCTCACATCATGACCAGTTATATAGCAAAGTCAAATATAATTGAGCAAGGGCAACCAGCGACGCAAGGCCGCAGTGGATCTTTGTCTGTTGAAATATCTCGCAGAATTGACTATATATTTGATATGTTGAACTTCCGCCAAAAGAATAACTGGTTTGCTTTTCTAGCACCATCCCTGACCCGCTCCTAGCCCCGAGCGGCTCGAACGCACGCGTTCGCCGCCTCGGGGCTTCCAAGAAGACAATCAGAGCATATCGCGATGGCGCGTTCCTCCCGTGAACGCACCCGTCGCAATGCACGCCGCCTTCGCATTCCTGCGCGCGCGGCTCGATCAACTTTTTGAACGGAGCGGCAATCATGTCCCAATTCAAGCGATCAGGAACCCATCCAGCATCAAACCGTCGCGCGGGTTTGCGTGCGACATTCGCGGATCTCATCTCCCGCGCGACGCAGCGTTGGCACCGCGGCCAGGCGGCAGCAGCGCTCCATCGTCTCGACGACCGACAGCTCGAAGACATCGGCATCTCGCGGAACGACATCCCCCGTGTCGTGGCAGGGCTCGTCCCCTCGAACATCGAAACCTCGACAGGAGATGCCCGGATATCGACGCATGCCGACCGGCTCCTGACGGCGGCTAGGATGCAGTGAAGGAGGCGGTAATGGACTTGACCACCAGTACGATCGTGGCCGTAGGACTCCTCGGCATGATGATCATCGCGTTCCTTGTGATCTGAAGAGACAAGCCTCTCGCGACGGCGCGCCATCGCGAGGGGCGGCCTGGTTGAGCTCGCGCTGTGCAAGGAGATCAGGATGTACAGGCTCTGTCGTGAACCGTGCCGGAGCGGGCGACGGCCATCCTGAACGCTGCATGTAACGGCCTGCTCCGGCACGGCCCCGACAATGCGGTTCGATTTCGCGGCAGGCCCAGTTTTCGGAACGCATGCGCGAGTCGCCTACGCGACCGAGGCCTGGGTCGGGGGAAAGGCACGATCGCGGATTCGCACAGGCACAGGCCACGCAGTCTAGCACGGCGTGGTGGTCGCATGAGGGCTTGGCGCGCGTGCGGTGCGGATCGCGCAGCCAGATGCATCAGGGCACCCGGTCGTTCGCGACGATTCCTCCTTCGCCCTCCAAGCGTGCAATCCGTTTCGCTTCAGATTCGGTGAACTTCAGCCGCACGCCGATGCCGCCGCCATTCTCGTCGATGAACACGGCGCCGAGTTCCTCCAACGCTGCCTGGAGCGCCTTGATGGTGACTCCATCCGGCTTGTCGAGCTTTCGCTCGAAGTCGTGAATTACGGTTTCGTCGATTCCGGAGCGGATCGTGAGCTTCCCGCGGGTGATCTCGACTAGCGCTCTTGCCGCCCGGCACTGCGACCCAGTTATCATGCCATCCTCCTTCGGTTTTTCGTGGCGGCCAATCTTCTCCTGAGGCTCTTCGGTTGCAAGGGCGGCGTGGGGTCCGGTGGAGGTGGAACTCCTCGTCGCAAGAGTCGCCGCGACGTGGCAGCGACCAGTTTCGATACAGGGCCGTGCCCTCTCTCATGCGTAGGTCCGTGGAGAAAATAGGCGCCGATAGTAGGCCGCTTCGCAATGAAGTCGATGATAGACAGCTGCGGTCCGCCCGGTTCGGCCAGAAAGCAGGCACATCAGATGACTCCAGCAATGCCGGTCATCGCTTTGGCGGCATAATGTCGCCTCGGAAAGCAGGCCGAGAAGCCCTATCTAACAGCCATGTGCATGGACACTTTCATCAAGGTTTCGAGGCTTGCCGGGAACGGACGCGTCCGCCCCCGGAGCGGGCTTCCTCACCCTGAATTCCGCACCTGATCCTGCTCCGGGACATCTCTACGAAACCTGCGGTCTACCTCTGCGGCGCCAATCGCCGCATCGATGGAGCGTACGATGAGAACTCCCCGTTCACGGCTCGTCTGCCGTCCCTGCAACCGAAATCTCCCGCTGTCTGCCAGCCGCTGTCCCTGGTGTCTGACCCCTGTGCCTCACTCCCTAGGCCCGTTCCGGATGCCTGCGCTTTCGCGCGTCATTCAGTTGGATATGGGAGGGCTGTCATGATGCAGTTGATCGGCGGCACCGTCGTCGCTGACGACATCCTGAAGGAACATGCCGCGCTACCTTGGCGCATGAGCGGCGACGGAACGCTGGAAGTGCTGCTGCTTCGCCCGCGGCGGGACGGCAGCTGGCGGATCCCGGCAGCCCGCTGTTCGGGTACGAGAACCGGCATTCAGTCCGCCGACCGCGCGGCTTTCCACGACGCGGGCGTCACTGGAAGGGTTGGCCCCGAGCCGATCGGACGCTACGTTGCGTTGAGACACACGGCCGGAGACAGCTGCAAGGCTGTGGAAGTCACGGTCCATGGACTCCATGTCTGGGGTAGCCTGGTCAGCTGGCCGAACGACGTGAAGGTGACGCGGCGGTGGATGCCTGCCGCCGAAGCGGCGGTCGCGGTCGAGGACCCCGGCCTCCGCGACCTGTTCCGGTCTCTCGTCTCCGGCGCGACACCCGTCAGACCAGTCCTGCCGACAGGCAGCCCACTGTTCGTGGCCACGACCGAACGGGTTTCAGGGCTTGCTTGGTCGGCAGGAGCAGATAGGTTCGCCCCATGCTGAAACTGCCAGCCTTCGTGCGCCTCGACGGCGCGCGCCTGCTTAAAGCGGGCATCTAACCCGGACGGGATCTGACCCCTGGCTCAGCGTCCGGGTCAGCCAGGCTTCAGCAACCTCATTCGATGTTCGCGCCCGCGATCGCGGGCGGTCGCCTGCGGCGTTCGGCCGTGGCGGGGAGTCCTTCATGGAAATTCTCGATATCCTGCATCCGCAGGACGTCCTGGTGCGCGTGCCGGTGCAGGCCATACGTCCGCTACTGGAGGTCCTGGCACGACGGCTTGCTTCAAGGAGCGGAATGTCCGCCGTTTCCGTTCTGTCGGCTCTGCTCGGCCGGGAGAAGCTGGGCGCGACCTCCATCGGAAAAGGCATCGGCATGCCCCACGCGAGGCTGGACGGACTGCGGGAACCAGCCGCGGTCCTCGCTGTCCTGGAGGCTCCGGTCCCTTACCACGCGCCGGACGACCAGTCGGTCGATGTCGTTCTGGCCGTCATCTGGCCACGGAACGGCTCCTCGGACTTCCTCACAGCGCTTGCGCGGTTCTGCCGGCGGCTCTCCGATCCGCAGGTCCTGAAGCAGCTCAGGGGCTCGGCATCGGCCAAGGAAGCCCTTCGGCACCTCCGTGACCCGGAAGACGCCGCTCGTCCGTCCATCGCCGGGCTTTCGGCTCTCGCTGCGCCCCGGAGCCGCGCGGCAGCGAGGGGGAGCTGGCGATGAGCGCGATCGCGATGGACCGTCCTTCACGTTGGCTGGATGGGCGGATGTCCGGTCAGGACATGGCCGATGCGCTCGGATGCGACGTCGAGTTCATCAATGGCGTGATGGACTCATGGTCCCGCTGCTCCTTGTCGACGGCGCCCGCCGGGGGGACGCAGGGCGTGCAGACCTGCATCAGGCTGGCGGTAGCTCACGCGCTCTACGCGACCGGCGGGATGACGGTGCAGGACGCGGCTGCCGTGTCGGCGAGTAGCTGGCAGGTCTCCGCATCCCTGCTGAAGCTGCTGGAGTTCAGGCCGCGCGGCGTTCGTCCTGGCGAGAATGATCTTGCGGGTCGTGGCGGAGCCGACCCGTTGATGCTGTTCGCGCCGCACGCGGCGGAAGCGATCCCGGTGGCCGCAGTCGACGAATACCTGGACGTGGCGGACGGCAGACGCGTCTACTGGCGGAAACCGCGACGCGACGCCTATGCGCTTGCCTGCGATATCCAACGCCTGTCCGACGCAAGCAGGCGGGACGACACGCCCGCACTCCAGGAAGAGTATCTGGAGCTGCTCGCCCGGCTGCGGGAGCCCGAGGACCATGTCTGCGAATGGATCGGAACGGTCGCCGACGGCCGCTTCCGTCCAGCTCCCGACAGGTTCGCAGAGCGCTCCCCCGCGATGCGCCAGGGACTTTTCGACGGGGAGAGCCGATCGTTCGCCGAGTCCTACGCGACGAAGGTGTCCGTCAACGTGTCGCTGGCGGCGCGCTCGATGAAGCGCCGCGCGCTCGGCCTCGCCGTAATCGATCCGCTGAAGAGGTCGGCCGTCCGGAAAGGGAATGGCCAAGCATGATGAAGACCCCGCACTACCTGATCGACAAGTCGCGGCTGCTCCGGAACCTGGAGCGGATCGCCTATCTGCGCGAGAAGTCGGGAGCGAGGACGCTGCTGGCGCTGAAGTGTTTCGCGGCCTGGAGCGTGTTCGACTTCATGCGTCCCCACATGGACGGCACGACGTCTTCGTCCCTCAACGAGGTCCGGCTCGGGAGCACCAGGTTCGGCGGCGAGACCCACGCCTACAGCGTCGCCTGGGCCGATCACGAGATCGACGAAGCGGCCGGGCTTGCCGACAAGATGATCTTCAATTCGATCGGCCAGCTCGATCGGTTCGCCGCGCACGTAGGCGGCCTTTCATGCGGCCTGCGGCTCAACCCAGGCATCAGCGCCTCGCACTTCGACCTCGCCGATCCGGCGCGGCCGTTCAGCCGCCTCGGCGAGACCGATCCGGGAAGGATCGAATCCGTGCTCGACCGGATCAACGGCTTCATGATCCACAACAACTGCGAGAACGGCGACTTCTCGCTGTTCTCGGGCATGCTTGATCGGATCGAGGAAAAGTACGGCGAGCTTCTCCGCTACGCCGACTGGATCAGCCTGGGAGGCGGCATCCACTTTACGGCCGACGGCTATCCCCTCGACGCTCTGTGCGAACGTCTGAAGCGCTTCTCCGAAAGATATGGGGCGCAGGTCTATCTCGAACCCGGCGAGGCGGCGATCACCGACAGCACGACGCTGGAGGTGACGGTCCTCGACACGCTCGACACCGGGCGAAAGCTGGCGATCGTCGATGCTTCGGTCGAGGCGCACATGCTAGATCTCCTGATCTACAGGCAGGAAGCCAAGGTCGCGCCCGACAGTGGTCCTTTCGAATACATGGTCTGCGGCAAGTCCTGCCTGGCCGGGGACATTTTCGGCAGCTTCCGATTCCAGGCCCCGCTCGACGTCGGCGACCGCGTCTCGATCCAGGACGCGGCCGGCTACACCATGGTGAAGAAGAACTGGTTCAACGGCGTGGCCATGCCTGCCATCGCCGTGCGCGAACTCGACGGCTCCGTCCGCACGGTCCGCGAGTTCGGCTACGCCGACTACGAATCCAGCCTCTCTTGAAAATTCATGCCCAACAAGGAAGGAGAACCCTCCCCGAAATGAAGAAGCACGTCCTGATCATCGGCGCTGGAGGCGTCGCGAACGTCGTCGCGCACAAATGCGCGCAGAACAACGACATCCTCGGCGACATCCACATCGCCTCCCGGACGCTGGAAAAGTGCGAGGCGATCATCGCTTCGATACGGGAGAAGGACGCACTGAAGACGCAGGCCCGGCTCGAGGCCCACCAACTGGACGCGCTCGATACCCCAGCCACCGAAGACTTGATCCGGCGCACAGGCGCGCAGATCGTCATCAACGTCGGCTCGGCGTTCCTGAACATGTCCGTGCTGTCGGCCTGCATCGCCACAGGCGCCGCCTACATCGACACCGCGATCCACGAGGATCCCGCGAAGGTATGCGAGACCCCGCCCTGGTACGCGAACTACGAGTGGAAGCGCCGCGAGGAATGCGCCGCAGCCAACGTGACCGCCATCCTCGGAGCGGGTTTCGATCCAGGTGTAGTGAACGCCTACGCCAAGCTGGCCAAGGACGACTATTTCGACCGGATCGACTCGATCGACATCATCGACATCAACGCGGGCAGCCATGGCAGGTACTTCGCCACGAACTTCGATCCGGAGATCAACTTCCGGGAGTTCACCGGGCAGGTCTGGTCGTGGCAGGACGGGACGTGGACATCCAACCGCATGTTCGAGGTCGGAAAGGAATGGGAGCTGCCGGTCGTCGGGCGGCAGAAGGCCTACCTCACGGGACATGACGAGGTGCATTCGCTGTCCCAGCTCCTCGGTATCCCGAACGTGCGATTCTGGATGGGCTTCGGCGACCACTACATCAACGTCTTCAACGTCCTGAGGAACCTCGGTCTCCTGTCCGAGAAGCCCGTCACGACCGCCGAAGGAGTCGACGTCGTCCCGCTGAAGGTGGTGAAGGCAGTGCTTCCGGACCCGTCGTCACTGGCTGACGGCTACACGGGCAAGACCTGCATCGGCACCCTCGCCAAGGGCGTGAAGGACGGCCGCGAGCGCGAGATCTTCATCTACAACGTCGCCGATCACGAGGAGGCCTGCGAGGAGGTCGGGAGCCAGGGCATCTCGTACACGGCCGGCGTGCCGGCCGTCGCCGCAGCCATCCTCGTCGCGACGCGTCGATGGGACATCGGCAAGATGGCGAACGTGGAAGAGCTGCCGCCGCGGCCGTTCCTCGGACTCCTGGGCAAGCTCGGACTGTCCACGCATCTCAGCGAAGGATGCGACGACCGGGTCTTGCTGTTCCCTTGATTTCTCAGGCGGGCGCGTCGTCCTGTGGCGCGCCCGTAAGTCCGACATCAGATCGTTCTCTGCCGGGTTTTTCCTGGGTGGCCCCAAGCCTCCAGTTCGTAGACCGCGCGAAGGATTCCGGTTCTGGTGGGCACGAGGGCCGATAGGGACTCGATCCACGGTAGATGCGCCACCCGCCCGGCGATCTTGTCCGACAGCGACAGGGACCGTACCGTCCTGCAGCAATGGGAAATACCCACTGAGGCGACCAGTCCGGAGAAGGCGTCCGCTGTTCTCACCGACATGAACAGTACGGCATCGAACTCTCCGCGCCGAAGAAGGCAGGCCGCCTCGTCGGGCAGCCGCAAAGCCGAACTGGTCGCGTAGACTTCAACGCGACCGCAGCTATAGCCCTGCAACGCCAGGGCCCCGGCCACATTCATCGAAACGTGTCGGCCGCTGGCATATGCGAGCGGGCCGTCCTGGGGCCGCCAGTGACGTCTGATCATTTCCAGAAGGCTGGAAGCCGTGCCGGTGGCCGCCACGATGTTGGACAGGCCTGCGGCCTCCGCGGCGGACGCCGTGTCGGGCCCCACCGCGAACACCCGGACAGCCGGGTCCAGCCCCTTCAGCGCAGGAACCGCATTGGCCGAGGTCAAGATGATCGCCGAGGCCAAGCGGAGGATCGTGTCGTCAAACGGCAGCCGATCCACCCGCAGCAGCGGCGCGACATGAACGCCGTGGCCACGGCTTCGCAGGGCTTCCCCCAGCGCGTCGGCCTGCGCCTTTGGACGGGTAAGCAGCAGGTTCACTCGGCTCTCCGGCGCGGGTATATCAATCGTCAGCTCGTGAAGAAGCTCTGCGTGCCGTGTGCCTCGATTGCATCGGCGAGACGGCCGAGCGCATGGACATAGGCTGCGGTCCGCATCGTCACCTGCTTGTCACGGCTTACGTTCCAGACTTCACGGCCTTCCCGTTCCATGATGGTCTTCAGCCGATCGTGGATGTCCTCGACGGGCCAGTAGAAGCCCTGCCTGTTCTGCACCCACTCGAAGTAGGAAACGGTCACGCCTCCGGCGTTCGCGAGGATGTCGGGAAGGACGACGGTTCCTTGCTTCTCGAGGATTTCGTCCGCTTCCGGCGTGAGCGGGCCGTTGGCTAGCTCCAGCACGAGCTTGGCTTTGAGCGATGCGGCATTGCCTTCATGGATCATGTTCTCAAGCGCCGCCGGAACGAGCAGGTCGCAGTCGACCGCGAGGAGTTCGTCAGCCGCGATCCTTTCGTGACCGCCCGTACCGACTGTGCTGCTGACAGGCTTTCCGTTCGCCTTGGCATCGAGCAGAAGGTCGACATGCAGTCCGGCCGACGAAAGAACGGCTCCCTCCGAGTCCGAGACGGCGACGATCTTGTGGCCGTCCGCGGCAAGCAGGCGCGCGATATGCTGTCCGGCATTTCCGAAGCCCTGGATCGCCACCCGCATCGTCTGCCCGAGTTGCAGGTCCGATGCCAGATGCCGCACGAGATAGTATCCGCCCCGCGCGGTCGCGTCGCCCCGCCCGAGAGACCCGCCAAGCGAGATCGGCTTGCCCGTTATCACGGCCGGCTCGTGCTGGCCGACGATCTGCGCGTACTCGTCGGCCATCCAGCCCATGATCATGGAGTTCGTGTAGACGTCCGGCGCGGGAATGTCCCGATCGGGACCGATGATGCGCGCGAAGGCCTGGATGTAGGCGCGGGACAGCCGTTCCAGCTCTGCCTTGGACAGGGTGCGCGGGTCCACCTGGACGGCTCCCTTGCCGCCGCCATAGGGCAGGTTCATCACCGCGCATTTGAAGGTCATCCAGAAGGCCAGCGTCTCGACTTCCTCGGCGGTCGACGCCGGATGGAAGCGGATACCGCCCTTGGTCGGTCCGCGCGTGTCGTCGTAGCGGCATCGCCAGGCAAGGAAGGACTTCCGCGATCCGTCGTCCATGCGGATCATGAGCCTGACCTTGGTGGTCTCACGGGCGTATTTGAGCTTCTCGATGACGTCGGGATCGATGCTGAGGTGGGCGGCGGCCTCGTCCAGGCGAACCAGGGCGTCATCGAGCAGGGAATGTTCTTGCATCATGTCTCCTTCATTGATGGATGCGTCAGGTAGGTTTGGCGTGCTTGCCGAGATCACGCGGCGAGCGCCGCGTGGCGGCGGTAGTCCCGGGCGAAGCGGCGGCCGAGGCGGGTCATGATCTCGTAGCCGATGGTGCCTGCGGCACGGCCGACATCGTCCACCGTCTGGCGAGGGCAGATGAGATCCACGAACTCGCCTTCGCGCGGGGTGTCGGCGCAGTCGGTCGCATCGACGACGATGCTGTCCATCGACACGCGGCCGGTGAACGGCATCGCATGTCCTTTATAGAACGCCGAAAGAGCGGCCCCTCGCGGCCAGCCGTCGGCATACCCCATCGACAGCGTCGCGAGCCGCGATCGCCGCTGCATCCTCGACGCATGGCCGTAGCCGACATGGGTGTGGATCGGCACCTCGCGGAGCTGCAGCACGCGGGCCGATACCGTCACCGCCTGCCGCACCGGGCTCGTCTGCCCGACGACGGGATTGATGCCGTAGAGCGACGCTCCAGGACGGACCAGATCGAAATGGAAGTCCTTTCCCAGCAGGATTCCGGCCGAGTTGGCCAGCGAGGACCTGGCGTACTTTGGAAACACGGTCCGCAGCTTGCCGAACTCGCGCAGCTGCCTGCGGTTTGCAGGATGGGGAGCCGTGTCGGCGCAGGCGAGATGGCTCATGACCAGCTCGACGGACAGGCCGTTCAAGAGGGCCGGGTCGGTTGCCAGCATCGCCACGTCGCCGGGCGACAAGCCCAGGCGGGACATGCCCGTGTCGAGCTGGAGGGCGACGGGCATGCTGCGTCCCTTGTCCCGGGCATATCCGCGCCAGGCCGCGAGTTCTCCTGACGTGTTGACGACCGGGATCAGCACCGATTTGAGGAAATCGCCTTCGGCGCCCGCAGGCGTGCCGTTCAGGACGAAGACGCGGGAGCTGAACCCGATCGCCTTCCGCAATTCGAGTCCTTCTTCAAGATGGGCCACGAAGAAGGTCCTGCATCCGGCCGACTGGAGCGCGAGGCCGACTTCGGACGCACCCAGCCCATAGGCGTCTGCCTTCACGACCGCGGCGCATTCGGCCTTCTCCGCCAGCTTCGACAGCAGCCGCCAGTTCGAGACCACCACGTCGAGATCGACCGTCAGGATCGCTCCTGCGCGCGACGCTGCGGGGCTCATGATCGGTACCGCACCGGACCGAGGTCGGTCACGTCGATCTCGGGAGCCTTTCCGGACACGATGTCAGCAAGGACCTGGCCCGAACCGCACGCCATCGTCCACCCGAGCGTGCCATGCCCGGTGTTCACGAAGAGGCCCGGTACGGACGTGGCCCCCAGGATCGGCGGGCCGTCCGGGGTCATGGGCCTGAGGCCGCACCAGAAGGAGGCTTCTCTGGCGCGTCCTGCGCCCGGGAACAGGTCGGTCACCGAATGCTCGAGCGGCGCGCGGCGCGAACGTGGCAGGGACAGGTCGAAGCCCGAGATTTCGGCGGTGCCGCCCACTCGGATGCGGTCGCCAAGCCGCGTGATGGCGATCTTGTAGGTCTCGTCCATCACGGTGGACACAGGCGCGGCAGCCTCGTCCGTCATCGGCATCGTCAGCGAATACCCCTTCACGGGATAGACGGGGACGTGGATGCCCACGGGCCCCAGCAGGCGCGGCGAGTAGCTCCCGGCCGCGATGACGACGGCATCGGCAGGCAGCAGTCCCTCTGCCGTGCGGACAGCCGAGACCCTGCCGCCCTCCAGGACGACAGCCTCGACCGCGACGCCGTACCGGAAGTCGACCGAGGCCGACGCGAGGGCCGCCAGCTTCTCGGTGAACATGCGGCAGTCACCCGTTTCATCGCCGGGGAGCCTCAGGCCGCCGACGATCTTATGGCTGACGCGCGCGAGCGCCGGCTCGGCGGCTACGCAGCCGGAGGGCGCCAGGACGGCGAAGTCGACTCCGAACTGCTTCAGCACCTCGATGTCGTCGACGATCCCGTCTAGCTGCTTCTGCGTGCGGAAGAGCTGGAGCGTGCCCTGCGACCGCTCATCGTACTCGATCCCGGTCGTCGACCTCAACTCTCGGAGGCAGTCGCGGCTGTATTCCGCGATCGGCACCATGCGCGCCTTGTTCACCGCGTAGCGGGACGGCGTGCAATTCGAAAGCATCTTCACGAGCCATGACCACATGGCGGGATCGAGCTTCGGCCGTATCGCCAGCGGCCCGTGCTTCATCAGGAGCCACTTGATCGCTTTCAGCGGCACCCCCGGTCCCGCCCAGGGGGAGGAATAGCCCGGAGACACCTCTCCGGCATTGGCGTAGCTGGTTTCCAGGGCCGGACCCGGCTGGCGGTCGAGCACGGTGACTTCATGCCCGGCGCGCGCCAGATACCAGGCGGAGGTCACGCCGATGACCCCGCTTCCGACGACGATGATCCTCATGTCCGCCTCCCGCGGACGACCAAGGGGGAAGCGCCACGCAGGCGGCCAAACAGTGTCTCGAACATCATGCATCTCCACCGGGTCGGCGGTGGCGGACCCGGAAATCAGAACCGAATTTTAGGCTTGGTTGGATTTCCGGCCCCCGGTCGACGGCCTCGCGGCCGCGCCAGGGCTAGATGCACGCCATGAGGCTTCCCGCATGGTTCATGAACCGGATGCGGGTCCTCGAATTCTTCCGGTCTGTCTGCGGCTGACGACGCAATCGTTTGCTCGCGGCTGGGGGTGGCGCGGCCAACATAGCACCGTAGCCGAATTGTTCAACTTCAGGGTCGAAGATCACGGTCGAGTTTGTGAAGGCAGCGGTCTCTTGTGACGCCGGGATCCTTGCAGCCGTAGCCACCCTTTGCCGTGGCGATTCAAGAATACGTAACCGACGGGCTCATTTTTAGACTCGACGCCCGAACCGGAACGAAATAGGAACATTGTCCGTAGTCAGAACCCGGTGATCGCGATGTCCAGACTGGACGTCATAGCGCTTCGAGCACGCATCGAAGCGATCGAGACCGGCCGTCGTCAGGTCAGGGAAGTCCTGCCGTTCGGCCTGGAATCGGTCGACTCAAGGCTGCCCGGCGGGGGACTGACGATCGGCGCTCTTCATGAGGTTGCGGGCGGAGGCAACGGGGCCGTGGATGGCGCCGCGGCTGCCCTCTTCGCGGCCGGGATCGCCGCAAGAACGAACGGTCGAATCCTATGGTGCCTAACGCGTCCGGACCTATTCGCTCCAGCCATCGCCCAGGCTGGCCTGTCGCCCGACCGGGTGATCTTCGTCGAAGCCGGGGACGAGAAATCCGTCCTTGCTTGCACGGAAGAAGGCCTGAGGCACGGCGGCCTCGGCTGCGTCATCTCGGAAGTCGCCCATCTGTCCATGACAGCTTCACGCAGGCTGCAGCTGGCAGCCGAGGGCTCGAACTCGTTGGCCGTCGCTATCAGGCGCTGGCGGCGACAGACGGAAGCCTCCGATTTCGGGCAGCCGACGGCCGCCTCGACACGCTGGCGGGTGTCCGTCCTCCCGTCGCGTCCGCTCCCGGTCCCTGGTGTCGGACGGCACCGCTGGTTGGTCGAACTCATCAGGGCGCGTGCCGGGGAGAGCGCGGACTTCGAATTGGAGGCCTGCGATGACCAGGGTCGTCTCGGTCTTCCTGCCGAAATGGGCCACGGATCGGCACAGACGGGCCTCGGGCGGCGTTACGCGTCCGGCTGACGGGCCACTCGTACTCGCTGGCAGTGACGGTCGCCGCCGGGTCGTCCTGGCCGCGGACGACTCGGCTCTGCGGGAAGGCCTGAGGCCCGGGATGCCGCTGGCGAAGGCTCAGGTCCTAGTTCCCGGACTCAGCGTCGAGGAGGCGGACCAGCAGGGAGACATCGACGCACTGGAACGGCTCGCATTCTGGGCGTTGAGGTATTCGCCTGTAGTCGCGGCAGACGCGCCGGACGGCATCGTCATGGACATCGAGGGAGCCGCGCATCTCATGGGCGGCGAAGACGCGCTGGCACGTGACCTGGTCGAGAGGTTGTCCGAGACCGGATACGCCAGCCGGATAGCGATCGCAGATACCTGGGGTGCAGCGCATGCGATGGCTCGATTTGCCCGCGGTCCCATAACCCTCGTTGAGCCTGGTTGCCTGCGGCCCGAACTCTCGCCGCTGCCCATTGCTGCGCTGAGGTTGGACGCGCCCCTCGTGGAGGAGTTGCGTTCGATGGGGTTCGAGCAGGTCAGCGATCTTCTCACTCAGCCACGTGCTCCTCTGACGCTCCGCTTCGGTCCGCAACTGTGGCGGCGGATCGACCAGGCGCTCGGCGCGACGTCAGAGCCTGTCGATCCTGTCCGCCCTGTGGACGTGGTGGAGGTCAGGCGCGCGTTCGCGGAACCATTCGGCGCTGCTGGAACGATCAAGCGCTACATCGGGCAGCTCGTAGACGACTTGTCCGCTCGTCTCGAGGAACGCGGCTTCGGCGCGCGCCGGCTCGATCTCGTTTGCCATCGTGTCGATGCCCGCCAGCAGGCTCTGCGAATCGGGACCGCGGCCCCTACCCGCGACGTGAAGCGGCTGGTCCGCATGCTGTCGGACAAGGTTGAGGAGATCGAACCTGGCTTTGGCATTGAAGTGATGGCATTGGCGGCCACGTGGGCGCAGCCGATTGCTCCGGCACAGGCGATTTCGTCACTGGTGGAGCCGGGCATACCGGATGTCTCAGACCTCGTCGACGTGCTTTCTAACAGGGTCGGGTCCGAACGGCTCTATCGTGTGGCGGCGGTGCAGAGCGACGTGCCAGAGCGCTCGGTAGAAAGGATTGCTCCGCTGTCGCCTGATCGCGCCGATACATGGACAGGGCGCTGGCCTCGACCGACACGTCTACTGGCTACCCCGGAACCCATCGAGACTGTCGCGCTGCTGCCGGACCATCCGCCAGCGTCGTTCACGTGGCGTGGTATCCGGCGGCGCGTGAAGCGGGCAGACGGCCCAGAGCGCGTGTTTGGCGAGTGGTGGAGGCGGGATGCGGAGACCAACGCGGTTCGGGACTATTTCCGGGTCGAGGATGAGGCGGGCGAGCGGTACTGGGTCTACCGCGCGGGTGACGGCGAGGATCCGGCCACCGGATCGCACAGATGGTTCCTGCACGGTATATTCGGATGATCGCCCGATACGCCGAACTTCAGGTCACATCCCACTGCTCGTTCCTCCGAGGTGCGTCGTCAGCCGAGGAACTCTTCGCCCAGGCGCACGCTTGCGGGATCGAGGCACTTGGCATCGTTGACCGCAATTCCCTGTCGGGCATCGTGCGGGCACACGAAGCGTCGAAGACGACAGGGGTCAGGCTGATCGTTGGCTGCCGGCTCGATCTCGCTGACGGCATGTCGGTGCTGGTTTACCCGACCGACCGGACTGCCTATTCGCGCCTCTGCCGCCTTCTGTCCCTTGGGAAGAAGCGCGGCGGCAAGGCGAAGTGCACCCTCCACTGGGACGACGTCGTCGCATACTCTGAAGGACTTCTGGCAGTCCTCGTGCCGGACGAGGCCGACGACGAGACCGCGCTGAGGCTGCGCCGCCTTCGTGACGCCTTCCCCAAGCGCGCATACCTTGCCCTAACGCTTCGCCGCCGTCCAAACGACCAGCTGCGTCTCTACGACCTATCGCAGATGGCGCAGGCGCTCGGCGTACCGACGGTCGTCACGAACGACGTGCTCTTCCACGTGCCCGACCGCCGCATGCTGCAGGACGTCGTCACCTGCATCCGGCACAACGTCACCATCGACCAGCTCGGTGACCGCCGCGAGCGTCACGCTGACCGTTACTTGAAGCCTGCGGAGGAGATGCATCGGCTGTTCGCAAGGTATCCGGAGGCGCTGGCGCGGACGCTGGAGATCTCGGACCGCTGCCGCTTCTCGCTTGACGAGCTGAAATACCAGTATCCAGAGGAGCGCGACGACCCGACGATCTCCCCGCAGGAGACGCTCGAGAAGCTCACCTGGGAAGGTGCGGACATTCGTTATCCCGAGGGCGTTCCGGACAGCGTGCGAGCCGCCCTGAAGCACGAGCTCACGCTGATCGCGAAGCTTGAGTATGCGCCCTACTTCCTGACGGTGAACAGCATAGTCCGCTTCGCTCGCTCGCAGGACATTCTGTGCCAAGGCCGCGGATCGGCGGCCAATTCCGCAGTCTGCTACGTGCTGGGCATCACCTCGATCGATCCCGGCCGCAATGACCTGCTTTTCGAGCGCTTCGTGTCCGAGGAGCGCAGGGAGCCGCCCGACATCGACGTCGACTTCGAGCACGAGCGGCGCGAGATCGTCATGCAGTGGATTTTCGAGACCTACGGCCGGGACCGGGCGGCGCTCTGCTCGACCGTAATCCGCTATCGGACCAAGGGCGCGCTGCGCGACGTCGGCAAGGCGCTGGGGCTGACCGAAGACCTGATCAAAGCGCTGTCGGGCCAGGTCTGGGGCTGGTCCGAGGAAGGCGTGACTGACGAGCAAGTCAGGGCAATGAACCTGAACCTCGGCGACCGTCGTCTCAGGCTGGCACTCGACCTTGCCCGCCAGCTCATGGGCGCTCCGCGACACCTGTCGCAGCATCCTGGAGGCTTCGTCCTGACGCACGACCGCCTCGACGAGCTCGTGCCGATCGAGCCGGCCGCGATGGCTGACCGGCAGGTGATCGAGTGGGACAAGGACGACATCGACGCGCTGAAGTTCATGAAAGTCGACGTCCTCGCGCTCGGCATGCTGACCTGCATGAAGAAGGGTCTCGACCTCGTCGCCGAGCACAAGGGAGCGGTGTACGACCTTGCCAGCATTCCTGCTGAAGACCCGCGCACCTACGCGATGATCCGGAAGGCCGACACGTTGGGGACTTTCCAGATCGAAAGCCGCGCACAGATGTCGATGCTGCCGCGGCTGAAGCCGCGGACCTACTACGATCTTGTCGTGCAGGTAGCCATCATCCGCCCCGGCCCGATCCAGGGCGACATGGTCCACCCCTACCTGCGGCGGCGCGAAGGGCTCGAGCCTGTCCACTATCCGACCCCGGAGCTGGAGAAGGTGCTCGGCAAGACGCTAGGCGTGCCGCTTTTCCAGGAACAGGCGATGCGGGTAGCCATCGAATGCGCGGGCTTCACGCCGGGCGAAGCCGACATGCTCCGCAAGAGCATGGCCACGTTCAAGTTCACGGGCGGAGTCAGCCGCTTCAAGGACAAGCTCATCGACGGCATGGTCGAGCTCGGATACGACAAGGAGTTCGCCGAAAAGACATTTAGCCAGCTCGAAGGGTTCGGTTCGTATGGCTTCCCGGAAAGCCATGCCGCTTCCTTCGCGCTGATCGCCTACGCATCCGCTTGGCTGAAATGCTGGCATCCGGATGCCTTCTGCGCCGCCCTCCTCAACTCGCAGCCGATGGGCTTCTACGCACCCGCGCAAATCGTCCGCGATGCCGTCGCGCACGGGGTCGAGGTTCGTCCGGTATGCGTGAACGCCTCGCGATGGGACTGCACGCTGGAGGAGCTGGACGACGGCCGCTTCGCTGTCCGGCTGGGCATGCGGATGACCAAGGGACTCGCGAACGCGCATGCGGCGCTGATCATCGCCAGGCGGGGTGAGGATTCCTTCACGTCCGTCGACGACATGTGGCGCCGCGCAGGCGTTCCGGCCCACGCGCTCGAGCAGCTCGCAGAAGCCGATGCCTTCCGACCGTCTCTGGGGATCGCGAGACGGGAGGCGCTGTGGGCACTCAAGGGTCTTCGCGACGATCCCTTGCCACTGTTTGCTGCAGCGTCCAGGCGGGAAGAAGTAACCGTTGTCGAGCAGATCGAGCCGGTCATGGACCTCAAGCCGATGACGGCGGGCGGCGAGGTCGTCTCCGATTACGGGCACACAGGGCTGACCCTGCGCCAGCACCCCGTCAGCTTCCTGCGGGCAGATCTCGCGCACCGGAAGCTCGTCACATGCGCGGAGGCGATGGGGTCGCGCGACCGCCGCTGGGTGGAAGCGGCAGGACTCGTGCTCGTGAGACAACGGCCGGGCAGCGCGAAGGGCGTGATGTTCATCACCATCGAAGACGAGAGCGGCATTGCGAACCTCGTGGTCTGGCCGAAAAAATTCGAAGAATTCCGGCGCGTGGTTCTGGGCGCAACGATGGTCGCGGTGCGCGGCCGCATCCAGCGCGAGGGAGACGTCGTTCACCTCGTGGCATACCAACTGACGGACATGTCGGACGCACTGGCTGGTATCGGCAGACGGGATGTCCCTTTCCCGCTTCCCCACGGGCGCGGCGACGAATTCCATCACGGCAGTCCTTCGCCCGACAGCCGGGAGCGGCCGCCGAAGGTCAGGGACATCTACATTCCCGACCTGCATATTGATCGGCTGAGGGTGATACCAAAGAATTTCAGGTGAACATGGTTGTCAGCACTCGCCCTGGTCGAGTTCCCCCATGACGGTCATGCTTGGTTCACGAGGACTAAAGTCGCTGAAGGATGTCACGCTGAGTAGCGATGCACAATTTCAAGCGGACTGGTGTGGAAACCTGGCGCCTATAACGTGCTGCAAGGGCCAATGCTTCGCGGGAAGCGACGGGATCCAAATTAAGCTGTTCCGCTGAAAGCCCTGCAAGACGATGGCCAAGTACCACGTCAGCTGCGCTGAAGCCTTCCGCGTTCGACAATCGCGCTCTGTCTGGATCAAGTGCAGCAACTTCCACAATAGCTTCGAGAGCCGCCGCAAGTCGCGCCCGGCGGACCGTACTACGAGCATGCGCAAGAACCGGATTCGATTTTCGAGATCGAGGTTGCGGAGCTAGGGAGTAATGGGGAGACGGATTTCGGGTCACGCTTTCGGGGTCCGTCCCGAGAGCGCGGTCAGGCGGTCCTGAACCCGAGCCGTCCCTGCGACCTCCCACAGGTCCCTCCGGCGAAGACGGTCCTTGAGCTTCGCCGCAGCTTCCCGCCGGTCGAATCCCTTCTCGACGAGCAGGTCGACGGCAGCCGCGACGATGGCGACCGCAGCCCTCTTGTAGCCCGAGGACTCGTCACGCGCGGCGTCGACATACGCTGTCGCAGCGGCCGCAAGCGCCACGTCCACGGCGCTGGCCTCCGGACGGCCCCGCGTTCCGGATGCACCCCGGAGCGCGTTCTCCGACCGCCAGCGGGCGACACGGGCCTGCTCGACTTCGTTGACTGGATCAGGCTTCCTCGGCACCCCGGTTCTCCGTTCTACGAGCGCGTACTACGAGCTGTAGAATCCGGGTCCAACCTGCAAGGGACAAAGCTTCAGGATGATTTGAGACCGGTCGCAGGCGACGTGAGCAGCTTCGGCTTCAGCGCACCGGACCGCGCCCGCTGCGTCACCTTCATCGGCAGCCCCGTCTTGCCAGGAAACGCAAGCAGGAGGGCGTTGCGGACCTGCGCCGCTCCGGGACCATCGACGGCCAGGATCATCAGGGCGGCGTCCGCGAGAGCGTCCCGGACCGCGGCCGCCGTCGGCTCCGTGCGGCCTGCCTCCGAAGCCTGGCGCTGGCGCTCTCGGGACCGGGCTTTCGCGTCGCGCATGTACGCCCGGCCCGCCTCCGGCTCCATGTCCCGGACCGCCTCCGGCTTCCCGGCCTTGCCAGCTGTCAGGCTCTCGTAGAGCCTCAGGACCGCCTCGTCCTGGGTCATCGTTCGCATCGTCGTATCTCCCCTCCCGGCATCGTCGCCTTCAGGAAGGGTGTGTCTGTCGGCGGATCGGCAGCCACGTCAAACAGAAATCGTTTCGAGCTCCAACGGAGTCCGGCCCACCCTTGGGATGCCCTCTCGCGGGGGCCGGAGCCTGGAGGCTGGGGATGGGAGCCAGTCCTCGGACAGGGGGAAGGATTCGAAGACGGACAACCACAGGCAAGGCGAAGCGATGACAGGTGGGAGGGTGGAGGGAGGCACGGCAGGACCAGCGCGCAGCGCCACGGCATGGCCCAACTTCAGGGATGCCCAACCCCGGATTCAAGGAGCCCAACGGCCCCCTTCGGGAGCCTTTCGGCGTCAGCGCGGGCGACCCCGGATTCAGGGGCTGAAAACGGTCGATTCCTACCTGCTGGGAATCAGGGGTCGGCCGGGGCGGCGGGATGGCACGGAAACGCCCGTCCTGCCTCGATCTGTCAACTGGCTTCCGAACCCGTATTCCGTAAATTTCGGGTCGGCCAAAAATCTTTCAAACCCGTATTCCGCGTTCTTTACCCATGCTCCGCGAGGCATGGGGTCAGGAGGCCTGAATCTTTCGGACCCACGGCGTAGGATGCGTGGGTCGAATCCCTTTTTTTCCAACGGGTTGAGCGTCTCGAACCCATGCGTCCGCCTTCATGGGTTCGTGTCTTGCGGACCCATGGCAGGAAAATCATGGGTTCAGGACTTGTCCCGGTCCGCCGACCGACAAAACATCGGTTTAGGAGAGCGAAGAAGATGATGTTCGCAACGAAGGTGAGGCCGCCGGTCCGGCACGACGCAAAGACCGAGGACGGTCTGTTCCGCCCCCACAAGAGGGGTGACATCGGGGAGGCCCTGGCGAAGAAGGGCGCCCTGCAGATCGTCGCCCCCGAGAGCCCGCGCCCTGCGGAAATGCTGGCCGACGTCGAGGTCAGGGAGGTCGAGGGCCAGCGCCTGACGGCGGATGACGCGGCGCTCCACGAGCTGCTCCTGAGCCACGCCTACGCTGGCGACAGGTCTATGCCCGACGTCATGCATTCCTTCCCGGTCGGCGACGCCGTGCGCTATCTCGGCAGCCGGGCCGAACGCGAGGACATCTGGGCTTCGCTTCGCCGCCTCAAGTCGACGACCGTCTCCTACGGCGCGGCCGGCGGCCGCCGCTACGGGAACGTATCCCTTCTGGAGTGGTGGTCGGAGACGGTCGAGGACGAGGACGTCATCCGCTACCGCCTGCCTGCGCCGCTCAGGGACCTGCTGGGGAGCCAGCCCCGCTATGCGTACCTCGAGCTGGCGGCCCTGCCGTCGATGTCGAGCAAGTACAGCCTGAGGCTCTACAAACGCCTCGCACTCGAAGCGTCCGAACGGAAGTGGGCGGCCGGGCAGGACAATACCTTCCGCCTGTCGCCGACCCCGTCGGAGTTCGCGGGCTGGGTCGGCTACCCCCTCGAGGCCGACGGCACCGTCCGGGCAGGCAAGCTGCGCGAGCGCGTCCTCGACAAGATCGACGAGGACTTCGCCGGGGTCCGGGCCTTCGGCTTGACCGTCACGCCTCGCCGGGGATCGGGGCGCGGCGCCCCGCTGGTCGCCATCGACCTGGACGTCACGCTGCGCGCCCCCGACCCCCGCACGGTCCGGTGCTTTTTCAATCCCAACACGGACCCGCTCCGCCCCGGCGACAAGGACATTGAACGCTTCCGGATCGATTCGAGGACGATGCGCCGCGCCCACAAGGTTTTCGGCTCCGCCCTGAGGACGATCCACGCCCGGGACTACGGCGACCTCTGGCAGATCGCGCTCAACGAAGCGATGTCTGGCGAGCCGCTGACCGACGGCTACGCGACCCGTCCGACCCGCGGCCGGTCTTTGCTCGCCACCGTGGACTCGCGCGGCGCGCCCTACGCAGCGTGGGCGCTGTTCGAGCAGGAAGCACAGGACCCGGACTTGCGCCAGATTTCCTTCGACGACAGGGGCCGCTACCTCGCAGCCGAGAAGGCCGCGCACGAAGCACGCTACGAGCGTCTCGGCGACGAGGCTCCCCGCGGCGTCCGCAAGAAGGCGGCCCCGGTCATCGTCGACGAAGAGGCAGGCACCCCGCCGCCGCAGCCGTCGCGCCCGGTTCCAGAGATGACGCTCGAAGACTGCAACGCCGTGGTCCTGACCGTCGATCCGGCATGCGGGAACCTTGAGGTCGATGACATCGGCACGTGGGCTGCGAAGCACACTTACACGGGGGACCGCCACGTCGATCTCCTCCTGCGCTTCGGCAGCCACGCTCACGAGACCTGGCGGGTCGGCCGCTTCCCGGTGTCGGAGGAGGACATCGACGCGATCCTGCGGCGCTTCCGGACTGCCCTGGACATCGAGGAGTACGAGTGATGACTGCCCCCAACATCCTTGCGCGCAAGCGGATTGAGGCCGCTGCCGGACCGGTCCCCCTGGCGCTGCCGACCGACGTCCAGCCCGGCCTCCGGTTCCTCCTGTCGCAGGAAGCCCGGGACGAGGCGTTGGCCCTGTACCGTCTCCTGCGCGAGGACCTGTGGCGCAGGGAAGGCTGGCTGGCAGGGTGGATGACGCGCCGCATGCCGACCGAGTGCCCGAACATGATGCGAGCCGACGAGGCGCTGCGGGGCCTGCTGACGGACGCGCTCCGGCACGTCGCCGCGCATCCGACGATCCCGGCGTGGTGGCTGTCGGTAGCCGTGGGCGTCGCGAACGGCCGTCCGGACAGACTGCGCGAGTCCTGCGAGACGATCCTTGCCTGGCGGCCCGCGGGCGCTGCCCCCGTGGCCGACGACGAGGGCGGAGACAGGCTCTGGCACGAGCGCCTCGTCGTCCGGCAGACCGTTGCGGGGCAGCGGGGGCGTGGGCGCTGGGCAGCGGACTGGGACCAGACCGACGACGAGGCGCTGGCCGAGCAGGAAGGATTCGATTTCAGCCAGTTGCGGCCGACCGGGGAGGTCAGCACGGAGATCCCCTTCTGAGGCCCGGGTTGACGCCTTGGTCCACGACGCCGTATCGATCGCGAATTGTTAGATCTCCCCGGGCTATGGTGCCTGGGAACTGGAGACGACCGACCATGAGGACCCTCTCGATACGAATAGCCGCCTGACCGCTGGCCGCGCTTGCGGCCGGCCCGCCTACGCTATCGTCTCGAGGAGTCCTCCAATGTCGTTCACGACCAAGCGCTACATCGCCGACCTTCACCTCGGCCACGTTTCCATCATCGCCAATTGCAACCGCCCGTTCCTCTCGACCGACGAGATGGACGCTGAGATCGTGCGGCGCTGGAACGCCGTCGTCGGAAAGGACGACCTGACCTACATCCTTGGCGACTACGGCCGCCCCGGAAAGGATGTCCTTGCTTTCCGTAGACTCTTCCATTCGCTGGCGGGGAGGAAGGTGCTCATCCTTGGCAACCACGATGTCGACAGCAAGGGACAGGTCCTGCCCGAGATCGCGCGCCTGCCTTGGGCGGCCCCGCCGACGCACCTGCTCGAGACCAAGGACGGCGGCAGGCGGGTGATCCTCAGCCACTACGCCATGCGCGTCTGGCCCGCCAGCCACTACGGCAGCGTGCATTTTTTTGGCCACAGCCACGGCAGGCTGCCCGGGGTCGGGCTGTCCCGGGACGTGGGCGTCGACATGCCCGACGTCGCCTTCACTCCGCGAACGTACGTGGAGCTGACGCGGGGGTGGGACTTCTCGCCACGGACCGAGATGACGGCAGAGCTTGATGGATGCGCGCCGTGAGGACCGTTATCTGCACCGCCTGCGGCTGGGCGTCCTGGGCGGTCACGCGGGAGTATGCCGAGCGCGCGGTCGAGGGGTTCAACGCCGTCAACGACGGGGCCAACGACGAATGGCGGGAGGCATACGGCCGCCGGGCATCGCTCGACAGCTACGTCTGTATGCAGTGCGGCGGCGCGGCATTCCGGCCCGAGACCCCTGAGGACCGCATCGCGGACGGCGTGACCCTCAAGGCGGTCATCTGCGACGACCTCGCCGACAACCTCGAGGAGAGATGACATGCACGACTGGTACACACGCAGCTACTCTGTCCGGATGCTGGAGGAATACGACCGCATCCAGGCCAAGCACCCAACCCTCCTCGATGTAGGCATCGAGTGCCAGCTGGGATGGTACCCGATCGTCGAGGCCTACCTCGACGAGGTCGCCCGCCTGCTGGCCGAGCACCCCGGCGCGACTTACGACCTCCGGCAGGTCAAGGAAAAATTCGGCGGCCTGCGGCTGTACGCTGACCGGTCCGACGACATCACCGACGCCGTGCAGGCGGCATATGACCGTGCCGCCCGGGAATCGGAGCGGACCTGCGACGTGTGCGGGCAGCCGGGCGCGATGAGAAAGATTCCGCCAGGACAATGGGCGACGCGATGCGACGAGCATGCCGATGGCGGCGAGTTGGTCCCTCCGGTGACGTGGAAGGAAGTGGACTACGGCAGGGACTCAGGCGGATGACACGGTACCCGTCACCCTCCTGGCGCACGTCCGAGTACGAGCAGGCGCGGCAAGCAGGGGTGACCCGCATCCGTACCGCGCACTCGGACATCCCGCAGCTCGGCATCTCCTGCGAAGCGGGATGGCTCCCGCTCGTCGAAAGGTTCCTGACCGAGGCCAAGGCCAGCCTGCCGGAAGGGACGCGGCTGGTCGGTGTGCAGGCGCGTCAGAAATGGGCGCTGCTGTCGCTGTCGTGTCGTGTCGAACCCACGCCTCAGGACCTCAAGACCTACGCGGGAATCCTCGCCGCCGAAGCCCGGGCCTCGCTGGAAAGTCGCCGGACATGTGAGGTCTGTGGGCAGCCGGGTCGGCTCCGTCGGACGACGGAACGCTGGCTCATGACGCGGTGCGACGAGCATCACGAGTCCCTGCAGGCTTCGCATCAGCCCGACGACGACGAGCCGAGGGCGTGGGGCAGCGGCAACGTGTGGACCGATCTTGGCCTTCCGGACCCCGACGACGACCCCGGCGACAAGGCCGACTGACATGTCTGATGACGATGTTGTCCCGGCTGCATGGGCGTTCGCCGAAGCTTTCGACGAGGACCTCACCGACGCAGTGCGGATGGGGTCCTACGCCCGCACGCACTGGCACCGCGAGCTGGGCGATGCGGAGACGGACGAAGAGATCGGTCGCCTGCTCGTGTCGAAGTACTCTTGTGGGCCGCGGCACTGGACCGGGGTGCGTATCCTGCGGAGCCTTGGGCTGCTGATCGACACAGACGGGACGGCGCAATAGGCGCCTAGTCCGCGGCCTCGAGCTCGTCGGAGTCCTGCATTGCTCGCCGGAGGCCGCCGAGCCCAAGCGATGACGGACCGGTCTGCTCGGTGGCACTGCCCTTGAAATACAGGTACCACGGTCCCGCGTCCGTGAAGAGACAGCGCTGGCGCTCGTCTCGCACCCGTTCGACAGTCCCCCGGGAAGGCGGCCGGACGGGCGAGCGCACGCTCGAAGGCTGCTCGGTGGCGGGACGGTTGGCTTTCCACTCGGTTTCGACCGCGGCGAACACAGCGTCGGTCCAGATCGTCATGGCCTCTGCCTTTAACGGCAGGCGCTGGCTCTGATTGTACACCAATCGCGTGATGTCGGCCTCCTGAAACTCTTGTTCCCCGGGGGTCTTCGACGAGTGATCCAGCACTGCGGATGCCGCGTCGCCGCGAACCTTCATGTTGGTCAGGATGGTCGCGAGGGAGCGCCGGAGATCGTGAGGACTGAATTCCGGGACGCCCTCGAGCAGGTCGTAGACCCGGCCAGACGGGGGCTGCCCAGCCTTCACGAGTTCCTCGTCCTCCGCCTTCAGCTTCCGGGCCACGTCGTCCTTGCCCCGCAGCCTGTCGATCAGCTGCCCCACGGTGCTGTCGTGGACATGAATGTCCTCGACCTCCTGGCTTCCGGCACGTCGGACCTTCGCGCTCGGGAATGCCCACGCGGTCTGCCGCTCCACGCCGATCTTCGCGCGGTCGAACAGTAAGGTCATTCGCGGCGGGATCGGCAGCGCGTGGTATCGCTTTGACTTCATGTCCTCGGCTGGAAACGCCGCGATGAGCCAGCCGGGATTCTCCACGTCAGGAATGATGCGAGACGACAGCAGGGACATCGACGCGCTCGTCCGCTGCGCCGACAGCACGATCCACCACAACCCCGCAAGGACAGCATCGGTCGCGGGCTTGGCCTGCTTTCGGTACGGCATCTGGCGGTACTTCTCCGCCGCATACAGGACCTTGGCGATCTGTTCGAGGCTGAGGTAGCGCTTGCGCGTCCCGGGCACGTGGTCCGGGGATACGGCCGTCCACCACGGGTATCCCACCCCCAGCCCTGTCTTCCCCGAGTGCTTCTTCTGTCCCCAGGTCATGGCTGCGGAGACCCACTGAACGGCCTTCCTGCCGCCGTTCATCCCGTTGGTCTTCTGGACCGCGTCCCGGACGTCTTCGATGAGCCCGGCCGTCATGTCGCGGACCAGCACGTCGTCGAGCATCTCTTTATGGGCCGGGGTGCTCGTATAGCGGTCGAAGTCCTGCAGGGTTCGAGGCGACGGCGGCTTGATGTCCCCCGCCTTGTTCTTCTTCGGCTGAGACAGGTACCGATCTCGGTACGCGGTCCTTAGGTCGCTCCACGTCCACGCGCCGGCGGCGCGGGCTTTCTGGGAGTCGGAATCGGCCAGAGCGGCGCCGTGGTCGCCCTCCACCTTTAAGGACTGCAGGTAGCGGGTCGGGTCATCGCCGCGCTCGAGGAGCGCCCGGACGTGCCTGCCGCGCTCGACGGCGGCGGCGATCGCTTTGGTGACCGTGGGTTCGGTCGTGACTTTGCCGATGGACTTGGTCTTCCCGTTATAGCGGACGTACCAGTTCGCCGAGCCGCCCTGCACGCGGAGCTGGAGACCGTCTTCACGGACATGGACGAAGACCAGCGGGTTGCCGGACGTGTAGGTCCGGTCTTTAGCTGCCGCGAGGGCTTCCTCGACGTGCTGCTTACCCAGTTCGACGCGTTTTGTCGGCATATGCTGGTGCCCCCTGCTGATGCCCACCCGCAGTAGCATGCTAGATTT
This sequence comes from Rhizobiaceae bacterium, assembly GCA_019635755.1. Classification (GTDB taxonomy): domain Bacteria; phylum Pseudomonadota; class Alphaproteobacteria; order Rhizobiales; family Rhizobiaceae; genus OAS926. Next base: position 728,424 of record JAHBYW010000001.1, read on the forward strand.
CTTATACCAAGCTTATACCAAGCCCGTGGTGCAAAACCTGTTGACGCGGGGCTGGATCGGACTACATGAAGTCCACGATTTCGGGCGCAAACCCTTGGATTTCTGCGGGTTGAGGTGATTCAGGCGAGTGGGCGATAGCAAGACAGAAGGACTCTGACTCCGTTAGTCCTGGTTCGAATCCAGGTTCCCCAGCCAGCCTTCAAGACCACTGAAATCCACGGAATTCCGGCCTTCCAGCAGAGGCGTTTCGCATCGGGTCGGCGATGGTCGAGCGGTGTCCAGGACCGATGTCCAGAGCTGGTCTACGTCCGCTCGGGCCAAAGTCAGCTCATTTCGTGACGTCTGGGGCGGGTCAAGCCCGACCGAAGTCAACCTGCGCCGCGGGTGCGCGGCCCCTCGCCGACGAGGCGGCGCGCCAGCGCCAGTCCGCCTGCCAGGTACACCGCAGCCCCGACCAGGAGCATGACGACGCCGCCGACCTGCTGGTCCTGTCCGGCTGACAGCACCGCCCCGAAGCAGGTCACCTCGCCCGCGCCGTAGAGCGGGCGGGGGCTGAGCGCCAGGAGCGCGCCGAGAAGGGTCATGTGGATCGATGTCAGCAGAAGCGCCCCTGCCCCCGCTGCCGCGTGCCGCCGGTCGCCCGGCGCGGCGAAGGCCGTCCACCAGAGCAAGAGGCCAACGACGAGGAAGGTGGCCTGCTCCGCGGCGGTGACCGCGACGGACGCCTGCGCGGCGGCGCGCATGGCCGGCGCGTGCCAGCCCCACACCGCGATCAGTTCGACCAGCGAGGCGAGCACCGGCAGCCCCGCCGGCATGGCCTGGCCCAGCCGCCACCGGTCCGGCAGGCCGATGGCAATCAGCGGCGCGGCGATCGCCACGACGCCCATATGGGCGACCATGTGAGCAGCGAAGGAGTCCCGCCACGCCTGGAGCAGAGGCCCGAGCCACACCAGCGCCAGCGCGGCGATGCCGAGCGGCAGCGCAAGCCGTCTCACCGGAGGCACCCGGTGAGGAACAGCGCGGGCAGCGCGGTGAAGATCACCGCGACGAAGCTCAGGCCCGAGAGGAGCAGCGTCGCATAACCCTGGAACAGCAGGCGGTCGCGCCGGCTCGGATCGTCATGCGGCGGATCGCCCGTCCCGAACCCCCATTGCCGCCAGGCGAGGAACGCCGCCAGCACGATCATCGCAAGCGCGGCCATCGTGACCAGCCCGATGGTGAGACGCAGCGTGTCGAAGCCGGCGCCGAAAAAGCCCTTCTCGCAATAGACCGCCGCTGCAAGGTAGCAGAACAGGAAGTGCGCGGCCCAGACCACCGGCGCGGTGAACAGCGTCCATAGCGACTCGACCTCTTTCGGGAGCAGATGCCACACGCTAGAGCACCTCCGGGAACAGTCCGACGACGGCAAAGGTGACCAGCGCCGTCACCAGCATGAAGTGCCAGTAGAGCGCGACGTTGTGCAGTTCCATGTCGTGGCGGGGCGTGAGGCGGCCGGCAAGGCTGCGCGCCAGGCAGTACAGCTGCATCAGGACGCCGACGGCGCCGTGGATTGCCGCCCAGATCACCAGGATCCACACGATCGCCGGATAGACATGCGCCGTCGGGTCCATGGCGGAGGTCCATGGGCCGGCCAGCGCGGCGGCGCAGCCGCACGCCGCCAGCACTGCACCCAGGACGAGCAGCAGGCGCGTCGCCAGGACGCTGCCCTGCCGGTTGATCTCGCGGGCGCCGAGCGTTACCGACCAGGCCAGCGCGAACAGGGCAAGCGCCGCCATCGGCCAGAAGGCGCCCGGCCCTGCCTGCCCGCCGGTGAAGTCGGTGTGGATCGTCCAGAAGAAGAAGTAGCCGAAGACAAGGCTGGCAAACGCGGTGCCGTCGCCGGTCATGGTGATGAACATCGCCCACCAGCCGGTCGACTTCACGCCCGAGGCATAGAGCGGCAGGCTGATGCCGTGGCCGATGTCCTTCTCGTCCCTGTCGGGGATCTCGCCGGTGCCGGTCCACAGCCAGTAGAGCACGCCGCCGACGAAGGCGATGCCGGCCGCCAGCGACACGAGCCACCATTTGAATGTCAGCGCGACGAACACCGTGCCCAGCGTCGCGGCGCAGAAGATCGTGACATAGGACGTGCCGCCGACGCGCAGGACCTGCTCCGGCTCGGCGTCCAGCACCGAGGTCACCAGCGTCTCGCGCCGGCCTTCCTTCGCGTCGGCGAGGTAGCCGCGGCCGGCGCGCACATCCTCGGCCAGCGTTGGCTGGTCCCAGAGCGGATAGCGGCTTGCGACCTTGGGGATGGAGCGGACGCCCCAGTTCTCCTCCGGCTCGTTCAGCCACTCCAGCGTGCCGGCATTCCACGGGTTCTGCTCTCCGCGCGGCTGGCGCCGGCGGTGCAGTGTCACGTCCATCACCACCGCGAACATGCCGATACCCAGCACCACCGCGCCCATCGTGGAGATCAGGTTCAGCCAGTCCCAGCCGATGTCGGCGGGATAGGTGTAGACGCGCCGCGGCATTCCACGCAGTCCAGCGATGTGCATGGGGAAGAAGGTGATGTTGAAGCCGGTGAACATCAGCCAGAAGGCGAGCCGCCCGACGCGGTCGGACATGCGTTGTCCATCGATCAGCGGGTAGTAGTAGTAGAGCCCGGCGAACACCGGGAAGAGCATGCCGCCGATCAGCACGTAATGCAGGTGCGCGACGATGAAATAGGTGTCGTGCGCCTGCCAGTCGAAGGGCGCCAGTGCGACCATGACGCCGGTCAGTCCGCCCATGATGAAGATCGCGATGCCGCCCATGGCGAAGAGCATCGGCGTCGAGAAGATCACCCGGCCGGCCAGCATGGTGGCGATGAAGACGAAGATCTGCACCGCCGTCGGAATGGCCACCGCCTCCGATGCCGCGGAGAAGAAGGCGAGCGATATCTGCGGCAGGCCGGTCGCGAACATGTGGTGGACCCACAGGCCGAACGACAGGAAGCCGGTGCCGACGGCGGCCAGCACGATCCAGGAATAGCCCACGATCGGCCGGCCGGAGAAGGTTGGGATGATCATCGCCAGCAGCGCGATCGCCGGCAGGAAGATGATGTAGACCTCGGGATGGCCGAAGATCCAGAACAGGTGCTGCCACAGCAGTGGGTCGCCGCCGCGCTCCGGGTCGAAGAACGGCCAGTCGAACATGCGCTGCATCTCGAACAGCAGGTCGCCCGCGATCAGCGGCGGAAAGGCGAACAGGATCATGCCGGCGACGATCAGCAGGTACCAGGCGAAGAGCGGCATCAGATTGACGCGCATGCCGGGTGCCCGGCACTTCATGATGCCGACAATGAGTTCTACCGCCGCCGCGATCGACGCGACCTCGATGAAGGAGAGGCCGAGAAGCCAGATGTCGGCGCCGATGCCGGCCTGTTCGCTGGTGGCCAGCGGGGGGTACATGAACCAGCCCGAATTCGGCGCGGCCCCAAAAAAGATCGAGCCGCAGACGAAGACGCCGCCGATGAAGAAGCTCCAGAAGCCGAAGGCTCCCAGCCGCGGAAACGGCATCTCGCGCGCGCCCAGCATCGGCGGCAGCAGGAAGATCGCGACCGCCTCGAAGATCGGCACGGCGAACAGGAACATCATCACCGTGCCGTGCAGCGTGAACGCCTGGTTGTAGAGCTCCGGCGAGATCAGGTCGTTTTCCGGCACGGCCAGCTGCGCGCGCACGAGCAGCGCGAGCAGGCCGGCGAACAGCATGAAGGCGAAGGCGGCGGAGCCGTACCAAAGGCCGATCTGGTAGTTGTTGACCGATGTCCAGTAGCGCCAACCGGTCGGGTTAGCCCATACGGCGCGCAGCTGGGCTTCCTCGGCCGCCTTGTCCTCGTTCACCGCACCGGCGCCGGGTCGGGCGTGATCGCTCATTGCAGCCCCTTCAGCCAGGCGGCGATCTCGGCGAGTTCCGCGGCCGGCAGATCCAGATAGGCCGGCATCCTGCTTCCGGCCTTCAGCGATGCGGGATGCGCGATGAAGCGGGCGAGCGTCTCGTCGTCGTTGGGCAGCAGGCCGGCGCCGATCGTCAGCCGCGAGCCGACATGCGACAGGTCCGGCCCGGCGGTGCCGCGCGCCTCGGTGCCGTCGACGCGGTGGCAGTCCCCGCAGCCCCTGTCGACGAACAGACGCGCGGCGGCCGGGCTCCCGTCAAGGCCGATCGCCGGCCGCGTCCGCGCCTCGAGCCATGCATCGAACTCGGCTGGTTCGGACACCACCACGGGAAAAGCCATCAGTGCATGCGAGATGCCGCAGAACTCCGCGCACTGGCCGCGGTAGACGCCGGCCTTGGTAGCCAGCAGCGACAGTCGGTTGGTCCGGCCGGGGATCAGGTCCATCTTGCCGCCAAGCGCGGGAATCCAGAACGAATGGATCATGTCGGCGCTCTCGAGCGCGAACTCCACCCGCTGGCCCACGGGCAGCCGCACCTCGTTGGCCGAGACGACCTCGGCGCCATCGCGTCGGTAGACCACGTGCCACCAGAACTGGTTCCCGACGATCTCGATGCGCAGCCCCTGCGTCGCCTCGCCGCCAAACGGGCGCAGCGACGGCATCAGCCAGAGCGCATAAGACAGCAGCGCCGTCAGCACCACGACTGGAAAGACGACGCCGCCCCAGAAGATCAGACGGCCCGCACCCTGCTCGGTCGCGGCGTGTCGCTTCCATCTCGACGCGTAGAGCGCCAGGGCGACGGTGCCGGCCCAGATGACGCCTCCACCCACGGTCATCACCCAGAACAGCGTCGCGACCTGAGTCGCCTCTTCGCCAGCCGGATCGAGCGCCGACTGGACGCCGCTGCACGCGGAAAGTGCCGCCAGCGCAGGCAGCATCGTGCCACGCAGAAGGGCCCACGACCGCCTGGTCGCAGGGGACTGAATACCGGATATGCCGGACAGCTGACGGCTGATCGCGTTCCCGCCGCCGAAGCGACGCCCTCTCCATCGCCTGTAATGAGGTTCGCAGCGAAAGGTTCCGCCCATCTGCAACGCATCGGTCGCCATCAACTGGACGGCACGGTCAGGTCTGGTACGCTCGCGTCCGGAACGAGACCGATGACGGAGATCGATCGTGGCAAAACGGCAAGTGACGGGCTATTCGCGAACCCAGGTCGCGCTTCACTGGACCGTCGTCGTGCTGGTCGCGTTCCAATTCTTCGCTCATGACGGCATCGAAGACGCCTGGCGCGCGTTCGTCCAGGGTGAAGGCGCAGCCTCCGAGGGCGCAGCCGTCTATCTGCACATCGGTGCCGGCGTGCTGGTGCTGCCGCTGGCGCTCGCGCGCATCTATCTGCGGATCGTGCGGGGGGCGCCCTCGCCGCCCGCCGACGAGCCTCGCTTCCTGCAGGTCACCGCCGAAGCGGTGCACGGCTCGATCTATGTTCTTCTGCTGCTCCTGCCCTTCAGCGGTTCGGCAGCCTGGTTCTTCGGGGTCGAAGCCGCCGGGGGCGTCCACGCGATCCTGACGAACCTGCTGCTCATCGCCATCGCGCTGCACGTCTCCGGCGCGCTCTACCAGCACCTCGTCCGCCGATCGCAGGTGATGATGCGCATGCTCCGGCCCGAACGATCGTGAACTGACGCCCGCCGCTTCAGTCGGCGGGCTCTTCGGGCGCCGGCGCCCCATCTTCCGGACCAACGGCCGGCGCGATATCGGTCTGCGGCGGTTCCACAGGCTCGGCGGCCGTATCGCTTCCGGGCACGGCATTGCCCTCCTGCTCCGCGCCCTGCGGCGCTGGCGGAGCCGGCTCGGTTGCCGTGCCGGTGGGAGCGGTCGCTGAACCGGCTGCCGCGGTGACCCGGTCAGTCGGGATGGGCTCGGGCGTCACCGACCCGTCGGCGGCCGCGACACGCCAGACCGTGTTGCCCGCGTCGTCGGCGATCAGCAGGGCACCGGTGCCGTCGATGGCGAGACCCACGGGCCGGCCGCGCGCCTCGTCGCCCGAGAGGAAGCCGGTGACGACATCCACGGGCATGCCGGCCGGCCGGCCGTCAGTGAACGGGATGTAGATCACCTTATAGCCGTTGAACGCGGTACGGTTCCAGCTGCCGCGATTGCCGACGAAGGCGCCGTTGCGATAGGCCTGCGGCATCGCCGAGTCGTTGGTGAAGGCAAGGCCGAGCGCCGCGACGTGACTGGTCAGCGCGTAATCCGGCGAGATCGCCGTCTCGACCAGGTCCGGCCGCGCCGGCTTGACGCGTTCGTCGACGTGCTGGCCATAATAGCTCCAAGGCCAGCCGTAGAACCCGTCCTCCTGAACCGACGTCAGGTAGTCGGGCACGAGGTTCGCCCCGAGTTCGTCGCGCTCGTTGACGACGGTCCACAGCGTCCCGGTTTCAGGGTGGAAGTTGAGGCCGTTGGGATTGCGCAGGCCGGACGCGAAGACCTTCGAGGCGCCGGTCTCCCGATCGATCTGCCAGATCGCGGCGCGACCCTTCTCGGCTTCCAGGCCGCGCTCGCCGGCGTTGGAATTGGAGCCGACGGAGGCATAGAGGAACCGGCCGTCGGGGCTGAGCGCGAGATCCTTCGTCCAGTGGTGGTTGATCGGCCCACCGGGCAGCGGCGCAAGCACCGTGGGCTTGGCGTCGATCGTCTCCTGGCCGAGCTGATAGGGATAGGCCAGCACCGCGTCGGCGGCTGCGACGTAAAGCGTATCCTCGTACCACGCCACGCCGAACGGCGAGTTGAGGTCGGTGAGCAGATCGCTGCGCTGGTCGACCTCGCCGTCGCGGTTGGTGTCGCGGAGCAGGGTGATGAGGTTGGTTTCCTTGGACCCGCCCGCATCGCCGGCGGCCATCGACATGATCATGCCACGGATGATGTCCTTCGGCCGCTCCAGCGGCTTGCCGGCGGGTGCCTTGGACTGAACGACGAGAATGTCACCGTTGGGGAGCGTGTGAACGGTGCGAGGGTTGGCGAGATCGGTGGCGTAGGGCGTGATCGCCAGGCCTTCCGGAACGGTCGGGGTCTGCCCGTCCTGCCAGCCGACCACCTCGGCAACCTTCAGGTCGGGCAGCAGATATTGCTGCGGCGCGGGCAGTACAGGGTCGGCACCGTATTGCTGGCGGACGTCGAACTCGTCGTCGCCGCAGCCGGCCAGAAGAACGGAGCCACCGACGGCGGCAGCCGCGGCGGAGCGCGCGAACATGTTATACATGGGCAGCTCCTTCCCGGCCTACCCAGCCGGTGACGATCATCACGAGCACCGTCAGCACCGAAACGGTGAGCCCGTACGGGATGACGGCGGTCCACCCGTCGGCGGTGTGAATGAGGCTGTTGAGGACGGCGAGCACGACCACGACAACGCCGCCGAGGATCGCCAGCCACGGATGCCGCACCTTGCGCAGGAGCGTTTCGACGAGGATGACGACGCCTGCGAGGATGGCGAAGACGATACCGGCCAGCAGGAGCCATTCGGAGAAGTGCAGCCAGAGCAGGTTCAGGGTCTGCCAGTAGGCGATGTCGGTGAAGACCGTCAGGCTGAAGCAGGCGATGGGGAATGCGAGGAACGCTCTCCTCAGGGAACCGGAAACGGACGTCATGCCCGGCCACGTCTGTTCATAGATCATCGTCTCGCGCCGTTGGTTGGAACTACGACCTCATACGCGCCGCCGGCGGATTGGTTCCAAATCGGGGCGTCACCATGGACGCCGCGCGGGCAGGAGAGCCGTCGCTGACCGCCTTCCCGAAGCAGCCGAACCGAATTAGGCTCGGCGTGCCTAGGCGGGACGATCATCGTCCGCCCGGAGGGCCCATGCCGCAACCCAGACGCAGGAACAGCCAGGCCGCGAACCGGGTCTTCGTCGACCGCGAGACGCCGCAGCGCGTGTTTGAAGATGCGGCGTTCTCAATCCCGGCGGACCGCTCGATCGTGCGCGTTTTCTACGGTGTCGGCGGCCAGGGCAAGACGGCGCTCTGCCGCGAGCTGATGCGCAAGACCGATGGCGCGCGCGAGCCGGCCTACGCGTTCCTGCGCCGCGCCGAACTCGACCTTCACGGCCGCCCAAAGGACGATCCAGACCGGCTGCTTGTCTGGATCCGCAACGCCTTCGCGGAGACGGGGATCGGATTTCCGTGCTTCGACCTCGCATTCGCGCTCGCCTGGGACGCGACCCGCGGCGAGGAGCCGCTGCCGAACTTCACGAAACCGTGGCTGAAACGCGCAACGACGCTCAGCCAGTATGGCCTCGAGGGCGCCGCCGACGCGGCGAAGCAGGTCGCGACCGAACTCGTCGGCGGCGTGCCCGGCATCGGCTTCGCGCTGAAGAAGCTCGGAACGTGGTCGATCGAGAAGGGAAAGCGGGCCTGGCTGGAGCGCACCCACGAACCGTTGAAGGCCCTCTATGACGGCGAGCAGTTGAAGAAGCCGTATGAGCTGTCCGAGCTGCTGCCCTGGATGCTGGCGCAGGACCTCAACGCGCATCTGACCGACAATCCCGAGGAGCGCTTTGTGCTCTTCATCGACGAGTACGAACGCGTCGCCGACGAGGGCGGCGCCAGCGCGCGCTGGGAAGACAATCCGTTCGACCGGCACATGCGCCGGCTGGTCGCCGAGACCAACGGAATGCTGGCCGTGTTCTTCTCGCGCGAGAAGCTGCCCTGGGAGAGCGATCCGGACTGGCGCGACGACCTGAGAGACAATCAGCACCTGCTGGGCGGTCTGGCGGCGAGCGACGCCGACCGCTTCCTCGCCGCCGTGCCGATCGGCGACGCAGCATTGCGCAGGGCGATCATCGACGGCGCCCGCGAAACGGCGTCGCCCCGCGCGCCGGTCTATCCGCTGATGCTGGACCTGCAGGTCGCGCACCATTCCGCGTTGCTGGACAAGGGGATCGCTCCCTCCGCCGAACAGTTCGGCGTGGCGGCCGAGAGCTTCGAGGGGCGGCGGCTGGAGATCGTCCGGCGGCTTCTGCGCGACTACGGCACCCCGCTGCAGCTCACGCTGGAGAAACTATCCGTGGCCCGGCGCTTCGACCGCGCCGCGTTCGAGCACGTGGTGAGGACGTTCGGAACCGGCCTGCCGCTCGACCAATTCGACCGCATCGACGACCTGTCCTTCGTCAGCCGGCTGGATGACGGCTATCTTTCGCTTCACAACCTCGTGGCGGAGACGATCCGCTCTACCCTGGAGCCCGACGCCCGCCTGCGCGCAAGCGCCGCGATGCTGGAACACTTCCTGGCGCGCAGCCAGGCGAGGACGCCGGCGGAGGTGACGCACGCGCATGTGCTGGCCCTCTACGAGGCTGCCTGGATCCGTCTTCAGCAAGGGATCGACGGCTATATCGACTGGCTGGCCGACAACGCGCTGAAGATTGCCCAGTCTCGCTTCGAGCGGGAGATCGCGGAGCTGTGGCGCGAAGCCGTCGATGTTACCGAGCTGCGGCTGGGCGCGGCGCATGACGATGCCCTCGGCGCGCTCAACAGCTATGCGATCCTGATGAAACAGAGCGGCAACTATGCCAGGGCCCGGCCACTGTACGAGCGGCTGCTGAAGCTCTGCGAGACCGAGCGCGGTCCCGGCCATTCTGACACCGCTGTGGTGCGCAACAACTTCGCGGTGTTCCTGCGCGAAACCGGCGACTATCCGGCCGCCATCCGCCTGTTCAGCCAGGCGCTCGAAACGTCGCTGGCCTCGCGCGGCGAAAAGCACCCAGGTTCGGCGACGATGATGATGAACCTCGCCGAACTGCACGGGCGTTTGGGCGAGCACGACAAGGCCAGGCCGCTCTTCGAGCGGGCGCTGGCGATCCGGGAGGAGATTCTCGATCCGGACGATCCGGACATCGCCACGATCTGCAACTGCATGGGCTCGCACCTGTGGCGGACCGGCAACCACGCCGGGGCCCGCGCCATGTTCGACCGGGCGCTCTCGCTGCGCGAGCGGGTGCTGGGACGCGATCACCCGCAGACGGGAAGCACACTGAATGACATGGCGCTGATGCTCCAGGACCTCGGCGAACTCGACGTCGCACGGGATCATTTCGAGCGCAGCGTCGCGATCAGCGAGGCGAATCAGGGTCCGGACCATGCCGACCTCGCGGCTTCGCTCAACAATCTCGGCGGCGTGCTGATCGACCTCGGCGACATCGGCGCGGCCGAGGACGCGCTTCAGCGGTCGCTGGCGATCTACGCCAAGGTCGGCACCGCGGACCATCCGGCAGCCAACCGGGCCCGGCGGAACATGGCCCGGGTCCATCTCGCCTCCGGCCGGGCACAAAGCGCGCATGCGCTCGCGGAGGCCGCGCTTGAGGCGCATGCGAAGGTGCTCGGAGCCAAACACGAGACGGCTGCCGAGAGCGCGAAGGTGCTTGCCGACGCCCTCGGCGCGCTGGGCAGGCTGGCGGACGCCGTCGCGGTCAGGGAGCGCCACGGCGTCGCCGCGGGGTAGCGAGAACGGCCGCCCCTTAACCGCGCGCCGAACGGGCTTGCGCGATACCCCAAAAGTCTGACAATTGAGACCATCTCCACGTCAATCCGCCCTGATGGCGCACGAGCCGAGACCAGTTCCATGACCATCCACAACCCGCCGGCGCGCACGCTGAGGCTGAGTGCCGATGACAACGTCGTCGTCGCCGGAGAGAAGATCGAAAAAGGCACCGCGCTGTCAGAAGGCATCGTGACGCGGCAGCGGATCCCGTTCGGGCACAAGGTCGCCACCCGGGCGATCGCGCCGGGCGAGCCCGTCTACAAGTTCGGCCAGATCATCGGTTTCGCCTCGAAGCCGGTCGAGCCGGGCGACTGGGTGCACACGGACAATTGCGACATGGGACCCGAGCACGGCGCCTTCGAACGTGACTACCAGTTCGCGCAGGCCGCGCCGCGCACTGCGTTCGTGCCGGAGGGCCAGCGCGCAACCTTCGAAGGCTTCCGCCGCTCGAACGGCAAGGTCGGGACACGCAACTATCTGGGCATTTTGACCAGCGTCAATTGCTCCGCGACCGTTGCGAAATACATGGCGGAGGCGATCAACAGGTCAGGCGTCCTCGACGACTTTCCGACGATCGACGGCATCGTGCCGTTCGTGCACGGCACGGGCTGCGCCATGGACACCGACGGCGAGGGCTTCGTGATCCTGAGACGCACGCAGTGGGGCTACACCTCCAACCCCAATCTGGGCGGCGCCCTGCTCGTCGGACTCGGCTGCGAAGCCTTCCAGATCGGCCGGATGAAGGAGGCCTATGGCGTCACCGACACGGAGACGTTCCAGACGATGACCATCCAGGAGATCGGCGGAACGAAGAAGATGATCGAATGGGGCGTCGAGCGCATCAAGGAGATGCTGCCGATCGTCGCGCGGGCGAAGCGCGAGACAGTGCCCGCGTCGGAGCTGATGCTGGCGCTGCAGTGCGGCGGCTCGGACGGCTATTCGGGCATCACCGCCAATCCGGCGCTGGGCGTCGCCGCCGACATTCTCGTTCGCAACGGCGGCACGGCGATCCTGTCGGAGACGCCCGAGATCTACGGCGCCGAGCATCTGCTGACGCGGCGCGCGGTGAGCCGTGAGGTCGGCGAGAAGCTCATCGAGCGGATCAAATGGTGGGAGGACTACACAGGGCGGAACCGTGGCGAGATGAACAACAATCCCTCGCCCGGCAACAAGGCCGGCGGCCTGACCACGATCCTCGAGAAGTCGCTCGGCGCCGCCGCCAAGGGCGGTACCACCGCGCTCACCGCCGTCTACGAATACGCCGAGCCGGTGACCGAGAAGGGTTTCGTGTTCATGGATACGCCCGGCTTCGACCCAGTCTCGGCGACGGGTCAGGTCGCCGGTGGCGCCAATGTGCTCTGCTTCACCACCGGGCGCGGCTCGGCCTATGGCTGCAAGCCCGTGCCGTCGATCAAGCTCGCCACCAACACGCCGATGTACGAGCGCATGGCCGACGACATGGACATCAACTGCGGCGACATCCTCGAAGGCGTGTCGCTGGAGGAGAAGGGCGACGCCATCTTCCGCGAGGTGCTCGCCGTCGCGTCGGGCAAACGCTCCAAGTCGGAAGAGCTCGGCTATGGCGACAACGAGTTCGTGCCCTGGCAGGTCGGCGCGGTGATGTGAGCCGGCCGCCGGTGCGAGAGAGAGGGATCGACGCATGAGCATGGTGGGCAACGACATCGAATATTTCGACCATCGGTTCCGCGACCTGACGGTGCCGATCGCGAAGGTGGAGACGCTCTATGACGGCTGCCGCTGGGCAGAGGGGCCGGTCTGGTTCGCCGAGCACGATTGCCTCGTGTGGAGCGACATTCCGAACAACCGCCTGCTGCGCTGGACGGCTGACACCGGGGTCAGCGTGTTCCGGGCCAGTGCCAACTTCACCAACGGCAATACGCGCGACCGCGAGGGGCGGCTGGTGAGCTGCGAGCACGGCGGGCGGCGCGTCTCCCGCACCGAGCCGGACGGGACAATCACCGCGATCGCCACCCATTTCGGCAAGAAGCGGCTGAATTCGCCCAACGACGTAGTGGTGAAGTCGGACGGGACGATCTGGTTCACGGATCCCAGCTACGGGATCATGAGCGACTACGAGGGCTACAAGTCGGACATGGAGCAGGACGGCTGCCACGTCTACCGCGTCGACCCCCGGACCGGCGCGATCGCGCGGGTCGCCGACGACTTCGTCAAGCCCAACGGCCTCGCCTTCTCGCCTGACGAGAAGTGGCTTTACGTCGCCGATTCCGGCGCCAGCCACGACCCCGCCGGACCGCATCACATCCGCCGCTTCAAGGTCGGCAAGGACAACAGCCTGACCGGCGGCAAGGTGTTCGCCGAGGTTTCGCCCGGCGTCCCGGACGGTTTCCGCTTCGATGCGGACGGCAATCTGTGGACCAGTTGCCGGGACGGCGTCATCTGCCTGGCGTCCTCTGGAGACGCGCTGGGCAAGATCCGGATCCCGACGATGGTCTCGAACCTCACCTTCGGCGGGCCGCGCCGCAACCGGCTGTTCATCACGGCGACCGACCGGCTCTTCTCCGTGTTCGTGGCGACGACCGGTGCGCAGCGACCGTAGGGCCGGGCGGAACCCGAATCGCGCCTGCGTCGTTGAGAAGCGGATTTCCTGCTTGATTCCCGTGCCTCCATCCGGCCAGAGCTGAGACGATATGCGCCAACGCTCGACCACCCTGCCCCGTTCGCTCTACGCGGCGCTGCGCAAGGAAGCGCCGCACAGCATCCAGCTCAACATGCAGGAGCCGTGCACCACGATCGCGTCCTACAACATCCACAAATGCGTCGGGACGGACGGTCGCTTCGACCCGGCACGGACGGCGCGCGTCATCGCTGAGATCGATCCCGACATCATCGCCATCCAGGAAGCAGACGAGCGGCTGGGTGACAGGCAAGGGCTGCTCGACCTCGCCGCACTGAAGCGCGAGACGGGACTCGTGCCGCTGCACGCGGCCGATGGCGGCCGCAGCCACGGCTGGCACGGCAATCTGATCCTCGCGAGAAGCGGCGCCGTGGTGGATGTGGAGCCGGTGCGCCTGCCCGGCCTAGAACCGCGCGGGGCGCTCATCGTCGATCTCGAGCTAAAGGGTGTGTCGATGCGCGTCATCGCCGCGCATCTCGGGCTGCTGCGCCGGTCCAGATCGCAGCAGACGGCGGCGTTGCTCGGCGCGACACAGACCGTGTTGCGGCCGACCGTTCTGCTCGGCGACTTCAACGAATGGCGCGTGCAGACACGGTCGTCGCTCCTGTCGCTGCTTCCCCATTTCGGGCCGGTGCACGCGGTGCTGCCCAGCTTCCCCTCGCGACTCCCGCTGCTTGCTCTCGACCGCATCCTCGCGCGGCCGCCCCAGCTGATCGCCAGCCTCGCCGTCCACAAGACGCCGCTGTCCCGGGTGGCGTCCGACCATCTGCCGGTGGTCGCCCAGCTTAACCTCGCGTCGCTGCGGCACGGCTCGGGTGCGGCGCTGCGCGTCGGCGAAGGCGCGCTGGCCCCCGCCGGAAAGCCCTGGTGACGCGCCATGGAAGCGGGGTTCATTCCCTCCATCGGTGACCGCGTGCTGCTCGGCGAGAGCGGGCTGCTGCCGCTGTCCGACAGCGCCGAAGCCTTCGCGACGCGCGCGCTGTCGGCGCGGGACGCGTCGCGCAGCCTGGACCTGCTCTACTATCGCTGGCACGACGACCAGACCGGGCGCGCGCTGCTTGGCGAGGTAATGCGCGCCGCCGACCGGGGTGTGCGCGTCCGTATCCTGCTGGACGATATCGACACGCGCGATGCCAATGCTGCCTACGCCGCAGTGCGCGGGCATGCCAATATCGCGCTGAAGCTGTTCAATCCCAGCCGGTTCCGGGCCGGCGGCATCGTCCGGCTGGCCGAATTCCTTTGGCGGCGCTTCCGGCTGACGCGCCGCATGCACCTCAAGGCCTGGATCGCCGACGGCAGCAGTGCGATCGTCGGCGGGCGGAACATCGGCGACGCCTATTTCGACCTGGCCGACACGAACTTCCGCGACCTCGACATGTTCCTGCTGGGGCCCTCTGCCGAGCAGACATCCGCGATCTTCGAGGCTTTCTGGACCTCGGAGGCCGCCGTGTCGGCAGAGGCGCTTGCGGGCCGGGAGACGCGCGCCGCCCGCAGAGCGAAGCCGCAACCCTCCCGCGAATGCCGCCGGCTGCTCGACCACGTCGACCGCTGGGGCGTCCTGCGTGCCTTCCTCGCTGCGCGGGCGGGCCAGATCCACTGGACGAAGTCTGCCCGCGTCATTTCCGATCCGCCCGAGAAGGTCTCGCGTGGCCGGCGCCGGAGCTGGCTCAGCCGCGAACTGCTGCCGCTGATCAAATCGACGCGCAGGCGGCTGGAGATCGTGTCGCCCTACTTCATCCCAGGCCTGACAGGGTCGCTGGTGCTGGAGCGCATGGTGCGGCGCGGCGTAGAGGTCGACGTGCTGACCAACTCGCTTGCCGCGACCGACGTGGCTGCGGTGCATGGCGCCTACGCCAACTACCGGGTCCGGCTGCTGAAGGCAGGGGTCCGGCTCTTCGAGATGCAGCCCTTCCAGGGCCATCGCAACATGTCGATCCTCGGCTCGAAGGGAGCAAGCCTTCACACCAAGGCCTTTCTCGTCGATCGCCGCGCCGGTTTCGTCGGCTCGTTCAATTTTGATCCGCGCTCGGTGTCGCTGAACGCCGAGATGGGCGTCGTCTTCGAGGACGAGCGGCTGGCCGAGCAGCTGGGTCGCTGGATCGAGGAGGAGAAGTCCCCCGCCGTCAGCTACCGGGTGTCGTTGAGCGCAGGCGGGCTGGTCTGGAACGGTCAGCGCAACGAGGAGTTGCGGTCGCTGAGGCGCGAGCCCGAGGCGAGCTTCATGCGCCGGCTGCTGGCCGGACTGGTCCGCTATCTGCCGGTCGAATCAGAGCTTTAGCGCGCTTCGACACGCAGGTCCGCGCGCGTGTAACCCTCCGTAACGCGAATCGGCCTTGTAGAACCCACCGGGCGCGCTACTGTTGGGCTTTACGCGACAGTCTGCGTGAAAAACACCAAAATGGGAGCAAGAAATGCTAAAGAACGTGCTGAAAGCGACCGTTTGCGCCTCGGCGCTGGTCGTTTCGGCCGGCGCTTTTGTCGCGCCGGCGTTTGCCGAGGTGGTCTACAACCGCGGCAACGACACCGACCCCACCACGCTCGACCATCACAAGACCTCGACCGTCGCCGAGGGCAACCTGATGCGCGACCTCTATGAAGGCCTGGTCGTGCAGAACGCCAAGGCAGAGGTCGTGCCGGGCGTCGCGGAGAGCTGGGAAGTGTCCGACGACGGCCTGAAATACACGTTCAAGCTGCGCCAGAACGCCAAGTGGTCGAACGGCGACCCGGTGAAGGCGAGCGATTTCGTGTTCGCCTACCAGCGCATCCAGGACCCGGCCGTCGCCGCGCCCTACGCCAACATGCTCTACCCGATCGTCAATGCGGAAGCGATCAACAAGGGCGAGAAGCAGGCCGCCGACCTCGGCGCGAAGGCCGTCGACGACCATACGCTCGAGATCACCCTGTCGGCACCGACGCCCTATTTCCTCGAACTCCTGACGCACCAGACCGGCTATCCGCTGCATGAAGCCTCGGTGAAGCAGTTCGGCGACGACTTCACCAAGCCGGGCAACATGGTGACCAACGGCGCCTACATGCTGGCGTCGTTCACGCCGAACGACAAGATCTCCATGAAGAAGAACCCGAACTTCCACGACGCGGCGAACGTGCAGATCGACGTCGTGAACTTCATCCCCTTCGAGGATCGCGCCAACTGCCTGCGCCGCTTCGAGGCGGGCGAAGTCCAGTCGTGCTCGGATCTGGCCTATGAGCAGCTCGACTACATGAAGGAGAAGCTCGGCGACCAGGTGCACACGGCGCCTTACCTCGGCACCTACTACCTGCCGGTCAAGGTCAAGAAGGAAAAGCTCGCCGACCCGCGCGTACGCGAGGCGATTTCCATGGTCATCGACCGCGAGTTCATCGCCAAGGAAATCTGGCGCGGCGGCATGGTGCCCGGCTATTCCTTCGTGCCGCCGGGCATCGGCAACTACCCGAACCCCGTGTTCCTGCCGTACAAGGACATGGACATGCTTGACCGCGAGGACGCGGCCAAGAAGCTGCTCGAGGAAGCCGGCGTCGCGCCGGGCTCGCTCTCGGTCGAGCTGCGCTACAACACGTCCGTGAACCACAAGAACACGCTGACGGCGGTCGCCGACATGCTGAAGAACATCGGCATCACCGCGACGCTGTTCGAGATGGAAGGCACCGGCTACTTCGACTACCTGAAGCAGGATGGCGACTTCGACATCGCGCGCGCCGGCTGGATCGGCGACTACTCCGATCCGCAGAACTTCCTGTTCCTGTTCGAGAGCCAGAACCTCGGCTTCAACTATCCGCGCTGGTCGAACGCCGAGTACGACGCGCTGATGAAGAAGGCCGAGACGACCGTCGATCTCGACGAGCGTGCCGGCGTGCTGCGCCAGGCCGAAGAGATCTTCCTCAAGGAACTGCCGGCGATCCCGATCCTCTACTACGGTTCGGGCGCGCTCGTTTCCTCCAAGCTCTCGGGCTGGGAAGACAACGTCATGAACGTGCATCCGACGCGTTTCCTGTCGCTCGCCAACTGAGTGGCAAACGTGAAAACGGCCCCGTGGAGCGGTGCTCCGCGGGGCCGCGTTCGGTCGGAGCACTGACATGCTCTCCTATGTGCTGAGGCGTCTCGCCAGCGCTATTCCGACGATGTTCATCATCGTCACCCTGTCATTCTTCATGATTCGACTGGCGCCGGGCGGCCCGTTCGACATCGAGCGGCCGCTCGACCCGCTGATCCTGGAAAACCTCAACAAGGCCTATAATTTCGACAAGCCGCTGTGGCAGCAGTATCTGCTCTATCTGGGCAATCTGCTGCAGGGCGACCTCGGCCCGAGCTTCACGCGGCGCGACTTCTCGGTCGTCGACCTGTTCAGCACCGGCCTGCCGGTGTCCATCCAGATCGGCCTCTCCGCCATCGTCATCGCGCTCATCCTCGGCACGACGCTCGGCGCCATCGCGGCGCTACGGCAGAATTCCCTCACCGACTACGGCGTCGTCGGCGTGGCGACCCTCGGTATTACCATTCCCACCTTCGTCATCGCGCCGATCCTGTCGCTCGCATTCGGCGTGATGCTGGGCTGGCTGCCGGCCGGCGGCTGGGGAACGTGGCAGCACATGGTCCTTCCAGTGGCTACTCTGGCGCTGCCGCAGACCGCGATCGTGGCGCGGCTGACGCGCGGGGCGACCATCGAGGCGCTGCGCTCCAACCATGTGCGCACGGCACGCGCGTATGGGCTGCCGCCCTTCGTGGTTGTCGTCGTGCATACGCTGCGCGCCGCGATCCTGCCCGTGGTGTCCTACCTCGGACCGACGGCGGCCTCGCTGCTCACCGGCTCCGTCGTCGTCGAGACGATCTTCGGCATCCCCGGCATCGGCCGCTACTTCGTGCAGGGCGCGTTGGGACGCGACTATACGCTGGTGATGGGCACGGTCGTCGTCATCGCGCTCTTCATCATCGTCTTCAACCTGATCGTCGACATTCTCTACGCACTGCTCGACCCGAGGGTCCGGTATGACTGAGGTTCCCGCCAGCGCCGTTGCCCCGGCTCCGGGCGAAGAGCCGCAGGTCGTCGGCCGTTCGCCCTGGCAGGACGCGTGGCTGCGGCTGCGCCGCAACAAGGCGGCGGTGACCAGCGCCGTCGTGCTCTTCGTGCTGATGCTGCTGGGTTTCGTCGGTCCCTACCTCACCCCGCACGCCTACGACCAGATCTATCCGCAATATGTGCGGGTGCCAGCAAGCTTAGAGGCCTATCCGAAAGAGGACGCGATCGTTCCCGCCTTCCAGAGCGCGCTGGAGCGCGCCCGTGTGACGATCGGGGAGATCGAGGTCGATGGCTCGACGGTGAGGGCGCCGATCTCGTCCGAGGAAGCGCTCGACCCGCGCATCGTGCGCTATGTCGACCGCTCCGACCTCTTCGAAAACGCGCGCATCGAGGAGCTGTCCGGGGACGGACGATCCGGCGTCATGGCGGCCGACGTCTACCGCCTGCATTTCTACTTCGGCACGGACTCCAACGGCCGCGACCTGCTCGCCCGCATCCTGATCGGGCTCCGCATCTCGCTCGCCATCGGCATCCTTGCGTCCGTCATGGCGCTGCTGCTCGGCGTCACCTACGGCGCCGTCGCCGGCTATTTCGGCGGCCGGATCGACAATGTGATGATGCGCGTCGTCGACATCCTCTACTCGCTGCCCTTCATCTTCTTCGTCATCCTGCTGGTCGTCTTCTTCGGCCGCAACTTCGTGCTGATCTTCATCGCCATCGGCTGCACCGAATGGCTCGACATGGCGCGCATCGTGCGCGGGCAGACGCTGACCATCAAGCGTCAGGAATATGTGCAGGCGGCGGAGGCGCTGGGCGTCAACACCGGTGGCATCCTGCGGCGCCATATCGTGCCCAACCTGCTCGGGCCGGTGGTCGTCTTCGTGACGCTGCTCGTGCCGAAGGCGATCCTGCTGGAATCGCTGCTCTCCTTCCTCGGCCTCGGCGTGCAGGAACCGCTGACCAGCCTGGGCCTGCTGATCTCGGAAGGGTCCGCCAATCTTCGTGGGGCGACCTGGCTGCTGACCTACCCGGCGATCACGCTGACGGTGCTGCTTTTCGCGCTGAACTTCCTCGGCGACGGGCTGCGCGACGCGCTCGACCCCAAGGATCGCTGACGATGGCGGAACCGATCCTTACCGTCCGGGGGCTTACCGTCGACTTCCAGACGAATGACGGCGTCGTTCGCGCGGTCAAGGGCATCGACCTCGATGTCCGCCCCGGAGAAACGGTCGCGATCGTCGGCGAATCCGGCTCCGGCAAGAGCCAGTCGATGATGGCGATGATGGGTCTGCTGGCCAGCAACGGGCGCGCGAGCGGCTCCGCCAGATATCGCGACCAGGAACTGATCGGCCTGTCCGACCGCCGGCTCAACAGGGTGCGCGGGGCCAAGATCACCATGATCTTCCAGGAGCCGATGACCTCGCTCGACCCGCTCTACCGCATCGGCCGGCAGATCGCCGAGCCGCTGGTCCATCACGGCGGATACAGCAAGGCAAAGGCGCGGCCGCGCGTGCTGGAACTGTTGAGGCTGGTTGGCATCCCCGATCCGGAACGGCGCATCGACGCCTATCCGCACGAACTCTCCGGCGGCCAGCGCCAGCGCGTGATGATCGCGATGGCGCTGGCCAACGATCCCGACATCCTGATTGCGGACGAGCCGACCACGGCGCTCGACGTGACGATCCAGGCGCAGATCCTTAAGCTGCTCGCCGATCTGCAGACCAAGCTCGGCATGGCAATCGTGTTCATCACGCACGACCTCGGGATCGTGCGGCGCTTCGCTGACCGCGTCTATGTCATGCGCTCGGGCGAGGTGGTCGAACAGGGCCAGACGGAGACGCTGTTCACGACGCCGGGCCATCCCTACACGAAGATGCTTCTGGCGGCCGAACCGACGGGCCGCAAGGCACCCCCGCCTGCCAATGCACCCGTCCTGCTCGAGGGCCGCGACGTCGAGGTTTCGTTCAAGATCGGCGGCGGCTTCCTGGCCGGGCCGACGGTCTATCTGCGCGCGGTCGACCACATCTCGCTGGCGCTGAGGCGCGGCCAGACGGTCGGCATCGTCGGCGAATCCGGGTCAGGCAAGTCCACCCTTGGCCGCGCCCTTCTCAGGCTGCTGCCCAGCCGCGGCTCGATCCGCTTCGAGACGCACGACATCTCCAATGCGGACCGTGACGACATGCGGCCGCTGAGGCGCGAGCTGCAGCTCGTCTTCCAGGACCCGTTCGGATCGCTTTCGCCACGCATGACCGTCGGGCAGGTCATCACCGAGGGCCTTCTGGTTCACGAACCCTCCCTGCCCGCCAGAGAGCGCGACCGGCGCGCGGTGGAGGCGCTGCGCGAGGTCGGGCTCGACCCGGTGATGCGCAACCGCTATCCGCACGAATTCTCCGGCGGCCAGCGCCAGCGCATCGCGATCGCGCGCGCGATGATCCTGAAGCCCAAGGTCGTCGTTCTGGACGAGCCGACCTCGGCGCTCGACCGTTCGGTGCAGAAGCAGATCGTCGACCTGCTGCGGACGCTGCAGAAGGCACACGACCTGTCCTACATCTTCATCAGCCACGACCTCGCCGTGATGCGGGCAATGGCCGACTACATCATCGTCATGCAGCGCGGACGGATCGTCGAGGAGGGTCCGACGGAGGAAATCTTCGACGCACCCAAGGATCTCTACACGCAGACTCTGATGGCCGCGGCGATCGACCAGACGCGGTTCAGGCAGACCGCATAGCGGCCGGCGCCCGATGATTTCTCCATTTCAACGTCGATCGTGTTAAGAAAGCGCTAACTATAATCGACTTCATAGTTCTGTAGCTTTTACTTGTGAGGCAACAGACATGAGGCATCGTTTCGTCCTGCATATTCTTGGCTTTTCAATCGCGTGGCTCGCCGCAGGCAGCACGGCAGGTCGAAGCGAGCCTGCGTTCGACTGGAGCGGCGTCTATCTCGGCGGCGCAGTTGGATATGGCGGAGGAATGACCGGCAACAGCTGGACCAACAGCGGCCTCTACCCAAGATGGGAAGTCGACGGAGACATCGCATACCGCAGTTGGCTGGGGTCGATCCATGCCGGCGTGCTGCAGCAGGTCGATCGATGGGCGATCGGCCTCGAGGCAGACTACAACTGGGTCGGCTTCAGCGGGGACGACTCGCAGTTTGCAGGTGTCGTGAACGGTCTGGAACTTGAGCACTACGGGACCGCGCGCGTTCGAGCAGGGCGTGTCATGGGGCGCTCGCTCTTCTACGGAACTGGTGGCGTCGGTTTCGGCGAAATCACCAAGACGGATACGTCGCTCAACTACGATTCCGTCCGCGCCAAGGTCGTCGGGTGGGCGGCTGGCGCCGGGTATGAGCGCGCTTTCGGCCAGAACTGGCTTGCCCGCATCGAGTACCAGCACATCGACCTGGGCGAGGCCGTTACAACTCTCCAGAGCGCGCTGGGGAGCTATAGCCACCGCGCCGACGGGATCCGGTTCGACACCGTGCGGGTCGGCGTCAGCTACAAGTTCTGAAGACGGCGGGTTATCGCCCGTGGACCGCCACCCTATGCCGCGCGGTTAAGGTGGATCACGAAGAGCTGGATGTCGCCGCGTGGCTCGATGTCCAGCGTCTCGCCTCGACCGTCCAGCATGGCGCAGTCAAGCGGTGACAGCGAAGCCTGCTCGCCGGCCCAGAGGATGCCGACCGAGCCCTGCGCCACCAGCACCAGTGTCGCGTTGCTCCGAACATTGACATCAAGCGGCCCACCGGCGGACAGCTTCTCCACGATATGACTCCATTCGCCACGCCGCGTCATGACGTTCAGGTCGGTGATCGGGCCGGCGACGAGCGATGCGCTTGTCTGTACATCGGCGGGAAACGAATGGGGTTTCGACGCCCGGTCCAACGTCACCGGCTTCTCGCCCTTGATGTCCAGGACAATCCCCTGCCCTTCCAGCACGGCCAGCGTGCGGTCGATGCCAGAGAAGGCGGAGAACGGCCCGTCCGTCTCGACGCGAGCCATCGAGACGCGCCATTCGAACGTGTAGAGGCCGGCGCCTTCGGGATGAACGGCGATCTCGGTCGTCGTTCCGCCGCCGTTCTTCCACGGCATGGTGCGGTAGGCCGAGGCGCGGAGGATGCGCATCTACGCGGAAAGGCCGCGTTCAGTCGCGCCCCGCTCTGTCCTGCCGGACATCTCTCCCACGCGGGGGGAGATTGGCAGTTTCGATGCCAACGTCAAGTTCGCACCGTGAAGGACTGGCGAAGTCCGAGCGACTTGCTGATCTCCCCCTGTGTGGGGGAGATGTCCGGCAGGACAGAGGGGGGCAACGGAGAGCGCAAGCATCGCCAAAGTGCCTGACTACCCCAGAATCCCCGGCAGGTTCAGCTGGTGCTCCGTCGCGCACTCGACGGCTATGTCGTAGCCGGCGTCCGCATGGCGCATGACGCCGGTGGCCGGGTCGTTCCACAGCACCCGCTCCAGCCGCGCGGCCGCTTCCGGCGTGCCGTCGGCGCAGATCACGACGCCGGAGTGCTGAGAGAAGCCCATGCCGACGCCGCCGCCATGGTGCAGCGACACCCAGGTCGCGCCCGACGCGGTGTTCAAGAGCGCATTGAGAAGCGGCCAGTCGGACACGGCGTCCGACCCGTCCATCATCGCCTCCGTCTCGCGGTTGGGCGAGGCCACGGAGCCGGAATCCAGATGGTCGCGGCCGATCACCACCGGCGCCTTGAGCTCGCCCTTGGCCACCATTTCGTTGAAGGCGAGGCCTGCCTTATGGCGGTCGCCCAGCCCGATCCAGCAGATACGCGCCGGCAACCCCTGGAACGCGATGCGCTCGGCCGCCATGTCCAGCCAGCGATGCAGATGCTCGTTCTCGGGGAACAGCTCCTTCATCTTCGCGTCCGTCTTGCGGATGTCCTCAGGGTCGCCCGACAGCGCCGCCCAGCGGAACGGGCCGATCCCTTTGCAGAACAGCGGACGGATGTAGGCCGGCACGAAGCCCGGGAAGGCGAAGGCGTTCTCCAGCCCCTCCTCCTTCGCCACCTGGCGGATGTTGTTGCCGTAGTCGAGCGTGGGCACGCCGGCGTTCCAGAAATCGACCATCGCCGCGACGTGCGTCTTCATCGAGGCCCGCGCGGCCTTCTCCACCGATTTCGGATCGCGCTCGCGCTTCTCGCGCCATTCGCCGACGGTCCAGCCCTGCGGCAGATAGCCGTTGATGGGGTCGTGCGCGGAGGTCTGATCGGTCACGATGTCGGGCCGCGCGCCGCCGGCTTTCATGCGCTTCACCAGTTCCGGGAAGATGTCGGCGGCGTTGCCCAGCAGGCCGACCGATTTCGCCTCGCCGGCTTTCGTCCAGCGGTCGATCTTTTCCAGCGCCTCGTCCAGCGTTAGCGCCTTCTCGTCGAGATAGCGGGTGCGGATGCGGAAGTCGATGCGGGTCTCGTCGCATTCCACCGCGAGGCAGCAGGCGCCGGCGAACACCGCGGCGAGCGGCTGGGCGCCGCCCATGCCGCCCAGCCCGCCCGTCAGGATCCACTTGCCTTTCAGGCTGCCGCCGTAGTGCTGGCGGCCCGCCTCGGCGAAGGTCTCATAGGTGCCCTGCACAATGCCCTGGGTGCCGATATAGATCCACGAGCCGGCGGTCATCTGGCCGTACATGGCGAGCCCCTTGCGATCGAGCTCGTTGAAATGCTCCCACGTCGCCCAGTGCGGCACGAGGTTGGAATTGGCGATCAGCACGCGCGGCGCGTCCCTGTGCGTCCTGAACACGCCGACGGGCTTGCCCGACTGCACCAGCAGGGTCTGGTCCGCGTCCAGCCCGCGCAGCGACGCGACGATCTGGTCGAAATCCTTCCACGTGCGCGCCGCCCGGCCGATGCCGCCATAGACGACCAGCTCCTGCGGGTTCTCGGCCACGTCGGGATCGAGATTGTTCATCAGCATCCTGAGCGGCGCTTCCGTCAGCCAGCTCTTCGCCGTCAGTTCGGTGCCGTGCGGGGCGCGGATCGTGCGGGCGTTGTCGATGCGGGTGTGGGTGGTCATCGCTCCATCTCCAGTGTCTGTTCCGACGCCCCCTCACCCGCTCGGCTCCGCCTCGCGTCCTCTCCCCGGTGGGGAGAGGAGCCAACGGGGCCGGTTGGTTCTTCTCCCCAGCGGGGAGAAGGGGGCCGCCGGCGGCAAGGCCGCCGTCAGCGGCCGGATGAGGGGGGCTACTTCAACGTTGTTTCGCCCAATCACGCGCAGTCAAAAGTATCCTCTCAAGCGTCTGCCGCATCGGCCCTGCGTAGTCGGGATCGTACGGCGTCGGCCAGAACGACGGATCGCCCTTGCCCTCAGGCTCGCGCATGTAGCCGCGGTTCGACAGCTCCATCTGCAGCGCATGCACGCCCTGCTCCGGCCGGCCGTGATGGCGTGTGATCCAGCCGCCCTTGAAGCGGCCATTGACCACCCAGCTCTCTCCCGTGGCCGCGAGAATGTCGGTGACGAGGTTTTGAAGCGCAGGATCGGCGGCGCGCCCGTCGTTCGTGCCGAGGTTGAACACGGGAAGTTCGCCGTCGAACAGCAGCGGCAGGCGCGAGCGGATCGAGTGGCAGTCGTAGAGCACGACCTCCGGATGGATCGCGCGCAGTCGGGCGATCTCGGTTTCCAGTGCTGCGTGATACGGGTCGAACCAGGTCCGCCGCCGCTCGGTAATCTCGTCCGTGCCTGGCTCTTCGCCATGCGTGTAGATCGCGTCGCCGTCGAAGGTCGCGGTCGGGCAGAGCGTGGTGGTGTTCTGGCCCGGATAGAGCGATGCGCCGGAAGGATCGCGGTTGACGTCGATAACGGTGCGCGAGATCGCCGTGTGGATCACGGTCGCGCCGAGGTCGGCCGCGAAGTCGTAAAGGCTGTCGATCCACCAGTCGCAGTCGCGCCGCGCCAGCCAGGGCGAGACGACGCGCGGTTCGAGGCCCGCGAGGTCCGTTCCGGTGTGCGGAAGTGACACGATCAGCGGCGAAACCCCGCGCGTGACGGTGAGCCAGGCCGGGGTCAGCATCCCCTCACCCCTCCACCCCCGGCAGCATTACACCGCCCGCCGCGTCCACCACGCTTCCCGCACGCACCAGCGCGTTCGCCTTCTCCATGTCGGGATGGAAATGGCGGTCCTCATCCAGATGCGGCACCTCGGCGCGCAGCAGCTTGCGCACAGCCTCCAGCGGCGCACTCGACTGGAGCGGCGCGTGGAAGTCGCAGCCCTGCACTGCGGCGAGCAGTTCGATGCCGATGACGGCCGTCGCGTTCTCGATCATGCCGATCAGTCGGCGCGCGCCATGCGCAGCCATCGACACATGGTCCTCCTGATTGGCCGATGTCGGGATCGAATCGACGCTCGCCGGATAGGCCTTCTGCTTGTTCTCCGAGACCAAGGCAGCCGCCGTTACCTGCGGGATCATGAAACCCGAATTCAGACCGGGCTTCGGCGTCAGGAACGCCGGCATGCCGGACAGCGCCGGATCGACCAGCATGGCGATGCGCCGCTCGGCCAGCGAGCCGATCTCGCAGACGGCGAGCGCGATCATGTCGGCCGCGAAGGCCACAGGCTCGGCGTGGAAATTGCCGCCGGAGAGCGCCGTGTCATCGTCGGCGAAGATCAGCGGATTGTCGGTGACGCCGTTCGCCTCCGTTTCCAGCGTCGCCGCCGCCTTGCGCAGCACGTCGAGCGCCGCACCCATCACCTGCGGCTGGCAGCGCAGGCAATACGGGTCCTGCACGCGGTCGTCGCCCACCCGGTGCGACTCGCGGATCGCGCTGCCCGCCATCAGGTTGCGCAACGCATCCGCCGTTTCGATCTGCGTCCGGTGTTTCCTCAAGCGATGGATGCGTGGATCGAAGGGCGCATCGGAGCCGCGCGCCGCGTCGGTCGAGAGTGCGCCGGTGACCAGCGCTGACTGGTAGAGAACCTCCGCCTCGAACAGCGCGGCCAACGCATAGGCCGTGGAAAACTGGGTGCCGTTCAGCAGAGCCAGTCCTTCCTTGGCGCCCAGCGTCAGCGGCTTCAGGCCATGGGTAATGAACGCCACCGGCGCCGGCACGCGGCCGTGCGGCGTGAAGCACTCGCCGACACCGATCATCGCTGCGGTCATGTGCGACAGCGGTGCGAGATCGCCCGAAGCGCCGACCGACCCTTGAGCAGGCACGACCGGGATCACGTCCTCGCCCAGCATCGCTTCGAGCAGTTCGACCGTTTCTGCACGCACGCCGGACGCCCCTTGCGCCAGGCTCGCGAGCTTCAGCGCCATCATCAGCCGCGCGACGGCGACGGGCATCGGCTCGCCGACGCCGGCAGCGTGCGAGAGTACGATGTTCCGCTGCAGCGTCTCCAGATCAGCTGCGGGAATGCGGACCGACGCAAGTTTTCCGAAACCGGTGTTGATGCCGTAGACCGGCTCGCCCTTCGCGACGATGCGAGCGACAGCCTCGGCGCTGGCGCGGATCGCCGGCCAGCAGGCAGCGTCGAGTTTTGGTTTCGCGCCGCGGTAAATGGCACGCCAGTCGGAGAGCGTGGCAGAGCCGGGATGGAGCATGAGATCAGGCATCTGCTGTCCCTTTGACGCGAGCGAAAGTTAGCACCCCCGAAATGCAAATCGCCGTCATCACATCCCCCTCCACACCCGCTTGTGCAGCGGGTTGAAGCCCATGCGGTAGACAAGTTCGGCGGGTCGCTCGATGTTCCAGATCGCCAGGTCGGCCCACTTGCCCGCCTCCAGCGTGCCGGTTTCGCCCTGCCGGCCGAGCGCCCGGGCCGCCTCGCGCGTGACCCCGGCGATGCACTCGTCGACGGTCATGCGGAACAGCGTCGCAGCCATGTTCATGGTGAGCAGCAGCGAGGTCAGCGGCGACGTGCCGGGGTTGCAGTCGGTCGCGACCGCCATCGGCACCTTCATCGAGCGGAAGAGCTCGATGGGCGGGATCTGCTTCTCGCGAATGAAGTAGAATGCCCCCGGCAGCATGACGGCGACGGTTCCGGCTGTCGCCATCGCCGCCGCACCCACCTCGCCCGTATATTCCAGATGATCCGCCGAGAGCGCGCCGAAGCTGGCGGCGAGCGCCGCACCACCGAGATTCGAGAGCTGGTCGGCATGGAGTTTCACCGGCAGCCCGAGTTCGACTGCCTTGTCGAAGACCAGCGCCACCTGTTCCGGCGAGAAGGCGATGTCCTCACAGAAGGCATCGACGGCGTCTGCAAGGCCCTCGCGGGCGATGTCCGGCAGCATCTCGTCCACAAGCATGCCGATGTACCAGTCCCGGTCGCCGCGGGCTTCCGGCGGCAGCGCGTGCGCGCCGAGGAACGTGGTGGTCACCGCCACGGCCCGCTCCTCGCCCAGCCGACGCGCGGCGCGCAGCGACTTCGCCTCGTTCTCGAGATCGAGGCCGTAACCCGACTTGATCTCGACCGTCGTGACGCCCTCGGCGATCAGCGCGTCGAGCCGAGGCAGCGACTGCCGCACGAGACCGTCCTCGCTCGCATGACGCAGGGCCCTGACCGACGAGACGATGCCGCCGCCCGCCTTGGCGACCTCCTCGTAGGTCGCACCCGCGAGCCGCATCTCAAACTCGTTGGCGCGGTTTCCGGCGTGGACGAGATGGGTGTGGCAGTCGATCAGGCCGGGCGTGATCCAGCGACCCTCGCAGTCGACGGTATCGCGGGCATCAACGGCCGGCATCTCGGCTTCGGCCCCGGCGAAGACGATCCGTCCGTCCCTTGCCGCGATCGCGCCTCGCTCCACCAGACCGAGGTCGGCACCGGCAAGCGTCGCCAGCCTCGCGTTCCTCCAGATCGTGTCGACGGATGCGGACAACAGAGTTCCCTTGCGCTGTCGTGATGTTATGTATAGACATAATCACCATGCTTGCGCAAGTATGATCACGATGGCGTCTTCCGGAAACCTTCTTCGGTCTGCAGGCGGTGTCGCCCTCAATTCGGGCGTTCATCCATGACCGCGCTCCACGCCTCGACCGCTCTCACCCCATCCGGATGGGTCGCCGACGCGCGCATCGTCGTCGAGGGCCGCCGGATCATCTCCGTCGACGTCGGTGCCGCCCCGCAGCCCGGCGACGAGCGGCACGCGATCCTGCTGCCCGCGATGCCCAATCTGCATAGCCACGCCTTCCAGCGGGCGATGGCGGGGCTTGCCGAGACGCGCGGGCCGGGGGCCGATTCCTTCTGGAGCTGGCGGGAGACGATGTACCTCTTCGCGCTGGCGCTGACGCCGGACGAGGTCGAGGCGATCGCGGCGCAACTCTATGTCGAGATGCTGGAGGCGGGATTCTGCCGCGTCGGCGAATTCCACTATCTCCACCATGACCGGGACGGGCGTCCCTATGACGACATTGCCGAGATGGCCGGACGCATCGTGGCAGCCGCCGCCGGGACGGGCATCGGGTTGACGCTGCTGCCGGTGCTCTACGCGCACTCCGGCTTCGGCGGGCAGGCGCCCGGCGACGGTCAGCGGCGGTTCATCAACGATCCGGCCCGGTTCGCGCGGCTTCTGGACGGCGCGCGCGGCGCAGCCGCCTCCCTGCCCGGCGCCGTCGTCGGCGTCGCCCCGCACAGCCTCCGCGCCGTGACGCCCGACGAACTGGCGGCGGCGATCTCCCTGGCGAAAGCCGGCCCGGTCCACATGCACGTCGCCGAGCAGGTGAAGGAGGTCGAGGATTGCATCGCCTGGTTCGGCGCGCGACCTGTGGAGTGGCTGCTCGCCAACGCGCCCGTCGATACGCGCTGGTGCCTGATACACGCGACGCACATGACCGATGCCGAGACCGCCGGCATGGCCCGATCGGGGGCAGTCGCCGGTCTTTGCCCGGTGACGGAAGCCAATCTCGGCGACGGCACGTTCGCGGCGCCGATGTTCACCGGCCAGGGCGGACGTTTCGGCGTGGGCTCCGATTCCAACGTGCTGATCGGCGTCGCCGACGAACTGCGGCAGCTCGAATATTCGCAGCGGCTGGCGCATCGCCAGCGCAACGTTCTTGCGGCGCCGAACGGCTCCAACGGCCGTGCCCTCTACGATGCGGCGACGGCCGGCGGCGCGGCGGCGCTGGGCGTCGATGCGCCGGCCATCGCGGCCGGCGCGCCTGCCGACCTGCTGTCGCTCGACGCTTCGCATCCGACGATTGCCGGCAAATCAGGCGACGCGATCCTCGATGCGTGGATATTCGCCAACGGCACACGGCCGGACTGTGTGTGGACCGGCGGACGCAAACTCGTGTCGAACGGGCGGCATGTGGCGCGGGATCGCGTCGCCGACCGCTACCGCAGGACGATGACGGCGCTGGCGGCACGGCTCTGATGAACGTCCGGCCGGCATCGCTGCACCAGCGCATCCTCGACGACATCTCCGGCCGCATCCTGTCCGGCGCCTGGCCGCCCGGCCACCGCATTCCTTTCGAGCACGAGCTGACCGAGCACTATGCGTGTTCGCGCATGACGGTGAACAAGGCGCTGTCGGAGCTGGCGCGCGCCGGGCTGATCGAGCGGCGGCGCAAATCCGGAAGCTTCGTCACCCGGCCGCGCAGCCAGGCGGCAGTGCTCGAAATCCACGACATCCGCACCGAGGTCGAGGCGCTCGGCCTCGCCTACCGGTACCAGCTCGCCATGCGCAGGCGTCGCAAGGCGACCGCCGCCGAGCGGACCGAGTTCGGCCTGCCGTCGGGCGCGCAGGTCCTCGCGCTGGAGGCGCGGCACTTCGCGGGCGAGCAGCCCTTCTGTCTCGAGGAACGCCTGATCAGCCTCGTCACCGTGCCGGAGGCCGCGTCCGCGCCGTTCGACGATGTCGCGCCCGGCCCGTGGCTGCTCGGCCACGTGCCGTGGAGCGCGGCCGAGCACACGATCCGCGCGGTCGCGGCGGACGCCGGAACGGCGGGCCTGCTCGACATCGACGCGGGCGACGCCTGCCTCGTCGTCGAGCGCCGCACCTGGAGTGCGGAGAAGCCGGTGACCTTCGTGCGGCTGACCTATCCCGGGGAAAGCCACGCGCTGGTGGCGCGCTTCGCGCCGCAGGCCTAGCTCCCTCCCCCGGGCAGGGAGAGCGACCGTCCTAGACGGCCGCAGTGATGATGATCTCGACCTTGTACTGCGGGGCGGCGAGCTTGGCCTCGCCCGTGGCACGCGCCGGCGCGTTCGGGCCATCGACCCACTTGTCCCAGACAGAGTTCATCTCGGCGAAGTTCTTCATGTCGTCCAGCCAGATGATCGCCTGCAGGATCTTCGACTTGGCCGAGCCGGCTTCGGCGAGGAGCCTGTCGACTGTCGCCAGGATGTCCTTGGTCTGCTCGGCCACCGTCGCGCCATCACCGACCTGGCCGGCGAGATAGACGGTGTTGCCGTGGATGACGGCCTGGCTCATGCGCGGCCCGGCCTCGATGCGTCGAATGGTCATGATGTCCTCTCCAGAAATGCTCAGGTCCGGAACCGGTCCGGCGACAGCGCCGCGACGACGGGTTCGAGACCTCGCGGCGGCGGCGTGCGCCTTATGAGGGAGCCGGCCAGCAGTGACAAGCCGGGAGCCGTCTGGATTCCATAACCGCCCTGCCCCGCCAGCCAGAAAAAGCCTTCGGCCGACGGGTCGAAGCCGGCGACCGGCGTCCGGTCGGGCGCGAAGCTGCGCAGGCCCGCCCAGCTGCGCTCGACGCGCGTGACGGGGAACGTGACCGCCTGCTGGAAACGGTCGAGCCCCTCGGCCAACACCATGTCGTCGGCAAAGGCGTCGTGCGGCTCGACCGGATCTTCCTCAGACGGCGAGACGAGCAGCTTGCCGCCATCCGGCTTGCAGTACCAGGCATCCGCGGCGTCGCCGAACAGCGGCCAGCGGCGTGATGCGTCGTCCGGCGACGGCAGCACCGCCATGGAGCGGCGATAGGGCTGCAGGCCCACCTGGGCGACACCGCAAGCGGCAGCGACGCGGTCTGCCCAGGCGCCGGCGGCATTGACGAGGACCGGCGCTTCGACCGTTCCCCCGTTCGTTGCGATCTGCCAGGTGCCGCCTGTCCGGGCCGCGCCGTCGACGCGCGCATCGGTCAGCAGCGTCGCGCCACTCGCTTTCGCCTTCTTCAGCCAGCCCTGGTGCAGCGCGGCGACGTCGATGTCGCTGGACGTCCGCTCGTAGCAGGCCGCGAGGATCGGCGCGCGCTTCAGCACCGGCACCAGCCCGACCGCCTCTTCCGGGCTGATCTCGTCCAGTCCTTCGTCTTCCGCCATCAACGCGCGGTGCTTGGCGAGCCCCTTCGCGTCGGCCACGAACAGGCAGCCGCGCGGCGACAGCAGCGGCGTCGGGAAGAGCGCGGGATCGGGGTCCGCATACCAGGCGGCGCTGACCCGGTTCAGCGCGCGGATCGAGGCGTTGCCGTAGTTCTGGATGAAGATCGCAGCCGAGCGGCCGGTCGAGTGATAGCCGGGCCGGCTCTCCATCTCCAGAAGAACCACCGCATGGTCGCGCGACAGGTCCGCGGCCAGGCCGACGCCGGCCATCCCGGCACCGACGATCACGACGTCGGCCGTGATCGTCCCCGGGATCGTCCCCGTGATCGCCCCCGTGATCGCCCCCGTCATCGCGCCGCTGCCCGGCCGGGCCGCGGCACCAGCGCAATGAGGAAGATCGCCAGCGCCGCGACGACGATGGAGGGCCCCGACGGCGTGTCGAAGCGGAACGAGCCGAGCAGGCCGGCGACCACGGACGCCCCGCCGATCGCGGAGGCCAGCACCGCCATGATCTCCGGCGTCGCGGCGAAGCGGCGCGCCGTTGCCGCGGGCACGATCAGGAGCGCAGTGATGAGCAGTACGCCGACGATCTTCATCGCGATGGCCACGACCGCTGCCATCAGCAGCATGAAAGCGATGCGCGAGCGCTCGGGGCGCAGGCCTTCGGCCTCGGCCAGTTCAGGACTGACCGTGGCGGCGAGCAGCGGCCGCCAAAGCCACGCGATCACCGCCAGCACGGCGGCGCCGCCGGCATAGACCAGCACCAGGTCCGCCTTCGACACGGCGAGGATGTCGCCGAACAGCAGGCCCATGAGGTCGACGCGCACCCAGGTCATGAAGGCGATGGCGACGAGACCGAGCGCCAGCGTGGAGTGCGACAGGATGCCGAGCAGCGAATCCGTCGACAGCGCGTCGCGCCGCTGCAGCAGGACGAGCACGATGGCCACCAGAGCCGCGACGGCAAAGACGCCGAGCGTCAGGTCTATTTCCAGGAGAAAGGCCAGCGCGACGCCGAGCAGCGCGGAATGCGCCATCGTATCGCCGAAATAGGCCATGCGGCGCCAGACGATCAGGCAGCCGAGCGGCCCGGCCATCAGGGCGATGCCGATGCCGGCGACGAGTGCGCGGGTGAAGAAATCGTCGAGCATGGATCAGCCGTTGCCGCCGGTTGCGTGACGCGAATGCCCATCGTCATGAGCGTGATCGTGCCCATGGTCGTGGTCGTGCCGGCCCTCGGTGCTGGGCGGCGTGTGATGACCGTCGTCCGCATGGCAATGGTCGGTGATGGAGCCGTCCGCGTGCCGGACGCGGCCGTCCGGCAGATGGGTGTGGTCGTGATGGTGGCGGTAGATCGCCAGCGATCGGGCCGCGCGCGCGCCGAACAGATCGAGATATTCAGGGCTGCTGGCGACCGCCTCGGGTGTTCCGGAGCAGCACACATGGCCGTTCAGGCAGATGACCGTGTCGGTTCCGGCCATGACGACATGCAGGTCGTGCGAGATCAGCAGCACGCCGCAGCCGGTGCGGTCGCGCACGCCGCGGATCAGATCGTAGAGCTGCGTCTCGCCCTGGAAGTCGACGCCCTGCAAGGGCTCGTCGAGGACCAGCAGGTCCGGCTTGCGGGCAAGCGCGCGGGCGAGCAGCACGCGCTGGAATTCGCCGCCCGACAGCGTCTGGACCTCGGCCGTCCTCAGATGCGCGACCCCGGCAGAGTCCAGCGCGTCGTCGATGTCGGACGCAGGGCGCTGGCCGGTCAATGTCATCAGGCGGGCGACGGTCAACGGGAGCGTCCGGTCTATGGCAAGCCGCTGCGGGACATAACCAAGGGTCAGCCCGGCGGTGCGCTGGACGGATCCTTCGTCCGGCCGCAGCACCCCTGTCGCGACCTTGGCCGTCGTGCTCTTGCCGGAGCCGTTCGGGCCGATCAGCGTCACCACCTCGCCCTTGCGCAGCACCAGGTCGACGCCGCGCACGATCCAGCGTCCTGAGCGATGGACGCCGACGCCCTTCAACGTGACCAGCGTCAGCGCATCCTGTCGAGGATCGGCGGACATCTCGTCTCCGGCTTTTCTGGGTTGCGGCGCGGTATCGCACACGTTATAGCATAACGCAATTGATGTAATAAGATAACATTACAAGGCGAGCCGAACCATGTCTCCAACGATCCGTCTGAGCGTCCTGGGCGCTTCTCTGGTGCTTTCAGGACAGGCTGCGGCGCTGGAAGTGGCGGCCTCCATCAAGCCTGTGCATTCGCTGGTTTCGGCGGTCATGGAGGGAGTGGGGACACCCTCCCTGATCGTTTCGTCGACCGGGTCCGAACACGCCTACAGCCTGAAGCCGTCCGAGGCAGCCGCGCTCGACCGGGCCGAGGTCGTCTTCTTCGTCGGCCACGGCATGGAGACTTTCCTGGAGAAGCCGCTGGAGACGCTGGCTGGGGACGCCGAGGTCGTGGCGCTGGAGGACGTCGCAGGGCTTCAGCTGCTGGCCTACCGTGAGGGGGGGCCGTTCGAGGCGCATGATCACCATGACGGCGAGGCGGACGACCACGACCACGCGGCGGACCACGACGACCATGCTCACGAGGATGCCGCTCACGATCTGCACTTCTGGCTCGACCCGATGAACGCCAAGGTGCTGACGAGCGCGATCGCGGCGACGCTCGCAGAGAGGGACCCGGCCAATGCGGCGCGATACGCCGCCAACGCCAGTGCCTATGCCGATCGCCTGGATCGCCTGACTGCGGAGCTGGACGGCCTCCTCGCCCCGGCGCGCGGCAAGCCCTTCATCGTCTTTCACGACGCCTACCAGTATTTCGAGACTCGGTTCGGGCTGACGGCGGCCGGCTCCATCACGGTCAACCCGGAGGTCGCACCCGGCGCCCAGCGCATCGCCGAGATGCAGGCGAAGGTCCGCGACCTGGGCGTGAGCTGTGTCTTCTCCGAACCGCAGTTCGAGCCGAAGCTGGTGCGGACCGTCATCGAAGGATCGAACGCGCGAACCGGCGTGCTCGACCCGCTGGGCTCGACCCTCAGCGACGGGCCGGACCTCTATCCGACCCTGCTTCGCGACCTCGCGGGCTCGCTGGCGGCGTGCCTCTCGCACGAAAGCTGATCCGCCGGACGATACCGCCCAAGCTGGAGCATTTTGCAGCAAGGTGGGGTCACCTTGCGTCGCACAAGTGCGACTGGAACAGCGAGACAGAGCACGATCCTGTCCGAAGCACTTTGGGGATCATGGTCTGGGCCGGGTTGCACCGAACGAGTCTCGCGACCCGGACACTCCCGCCCGATTGACCGCCTCGACATACTCGGTAGTATGTCGAGCAGGGAGGAGCCGCCGTGCCGTTTGCGCGCGTAAATACCATTGTGCTGCACTACGAGGTCAGCGGCGCGCGCGGGCAGCCGGCGCTGGTCTTCTCCAATTCGCTCGGCACCGATTTTCGTATCTGGGACGGCGTCGTCGAACGCCTGCGGGAGCGGTTCCTGATCGTGCGCTACGACAAGCGCGGCCATGGCCTCTCGGAAGAAACGCCCGCACCCTACGCGCTGACCGACCATGTCGACGATCTCGCTGCGCTGCTGGATCATCTGGGCATTGGACAGGCCGCCATCGTCGGCCTGTCGGTCGGCGGCATGATCGCGCAGGGGCTGGCGGCGCGCCGCCCGGACCTGGTCAACGCGCTTGTCCTTTCCAACACCGCCCACAAGATCGGCACGGAAGCGCGTTGGAACGAACGCATCGAGACGGTGCGGCGCGACGGCATCCGCTCGATCTCGGACGGCGTCATGAAGCTCTGGTTCACCGAGCAGTTCCGGGACCCAGGCAATGCAGACTTCGTCGGATACAAGGCGATGCTGGAGCGCTCGCCGGTCGAGGGCTATGTCGGGACCTGCGCGGCGTTGCGCGATGCGGACCTGACCGAGTCCACCCGCGCACTCCAGATCCCGGTCCTGTGCATCGCCGGCGATCAGGACGGGTCGACCCCGCGCGACCTGGTGCGTTCGATGGCGGACCTCATCCGGGGCGCGGAGTTCCACGTGATCGAGAACGCCGGACATATTCCGAATGTCGAACGTCCGGAGGCCGTCGCGGCGCTCATCGGGACGTTCCTGATGCAGGCGCGAAACGCCTGAGACAGTCTGTGGCGGCGGGTGCCGGTCAACGGCGCGCGCCGGTGGAGGAGCTGAATGAACGAGACCGTGCGAGTCGATCGCGACGGCGACATCGCCATCATCGTGCTCGACAACCCGCCGGTCAACGCGCTGAGCTTTTCGCTGCGCGCGCCGCTGGCAACCGCGCTTGAAGAGCTGCACGATGATCCGTCCGTGAAGGGTCTGGTGCTCGCCTGCGCCGGCCGCACCTTCGTCGCGGGGGCTGACATCACCGAGTTCGGCAAGCCGGTGCAGCGGCCGCACCTCCCCGATCTCATCGTCCTCCTGGAGAGGTACCGTAAGCCCACCGTCGCAGCCATCCACGGCACGGCGCTCGGCGGCGGGCTCGAACTCGCTATGGCATGCCATTTCCGCGTCGCCGACGCCGGTGCGAAATTCGGCCTGCCGGAGGTCAAGCTCGGCCTGCTGCCCGGCGCGGGCGGCACGCAGCGCCTGCCGCGCCTTGTCGGGCCGGCCAAGGCGCTCCGCATGATCGTCTCTGGAGTTCCGATCGGCGCGAGGGAGGCCCTTGCCGAGGGCCTCGCCGACGCGGTGTTCGACACGGACCTCGTGGGCAACGCGGTGGCCTTTGCGCGCGCGCAGTCGACGGCGGGCGCAACACTCGTCAACGTGCGCGACCGCGACGGAAAGCTCACCGCCGCGCGCGCCGATCTTGCCGGTTTCGACGCCGAGGCCGCCAACCTCCTCAAGAGATCGCGCGGGCTCGACGCGCCAGTCTTCTGCGTGAAGTCCGTTCGAAACGCGCTCACGATGTCCTTCAGCGACGCGCTCGCCACCGAGCGCAACTATTTCTTCGAGCTCGTGTTGGGCGACCAGTCGCGCGCGCAACGCCATCTCTTTTTCGCCGAGCGCGAGGCCGCCAAGGTACCGGGAATCGGCAAGGACCTCGCGCCGCGGCCGGTGCGGAGGATCGGCGTGGTCGGTGCCGGCACGATGGGCGGCGGCATCGCCATGTCCTTTGCCAATGGCGGCCTGCCCGTGACGCTTCTGGAGGTGAGCGAGGAGGCGCTGGGCAAGGGGTTGGCTACCATCGCGAAGAACTACGCCATCTCGGTGTCGCGCGGTTCCCTCTCCGAGGCCGAGAAGGCGAAGCGGCTGGCGCTGTTCACCGGCACCACGCGGTACGCCGACTTCGCGGACTGCGACCTGATCGTCGAGGCCGTCTTCGAGGAGATGGCGCTGAAGAAGGATGTCTTCCGCAAGCTGGACGCGGTCGCCAGGCCGGGTGCGATCCTCGCCACCAATACCTCTTATCTCGACGTTGATGACATCGCGGCCGTCACCGGCCGGCCCGGCGATGTGCTTGGAATGCATTTCTTCTCGCCCGCCAACGTCATGAGGCTGGTCGAGATCGTGCGCGGGAAACGCACTGCGCCGGACGTGATCGCAACCGCCATCGGCGTCGCCCGGACGATCGCCAAGGTCCCCGTCGTCGTCGGCGTCTGCCATGGCTTCGTCGGCAATCGCATGCTGGCCGCACGCTCTGACGAGTCCGAGGCGCTGCTGCTGGAAGGGGCGACGCCGGAGCAGGTCGACAGAGCCTTCACCGAGTTCGGCTGGCCGATGGGGCCGTTCCAAATGTACGATCTGGCCGGCCTCGACATCGGCTGGCGCAACCGGAAATCGCTGGGCCGGCACGCGGCAATAGCAGACCCGCTGTGCGAGCAGGGCCGCTACGGCCAGAAGACCGGCCGCGGCTTCTATCTCTATCCCGACGGCTCGCGCACGCCCCAACCCGATCTCGAGGTCGCGCTGCTGATCGAGGCGAAATCGCGCGAGGCCGGCATCAGCCGCCGCGCGATCTCCGAGACGGAAATCCTCGAGCGCACGCTTTTTCCGATGATCAACGAGGGCGCGAAGATCCTCGAGGAAGGCATCGCCCAGCGCGCTTCGGACATCGATACGATCTGGGTCAACGGTTACGGCTTTCCCGTCGGCAAGGGCGGACCGATGTTCTACGCCGACCTGACCGGGCTGAAGGCCATCGTCGACCGTCTGGGCCACTGGCACGCGAAGACCGGCAAGGCCATCTACCAGCCATCGACTCTGCTGCGCGAACTCGCGCAGGGCGGCGGCAGCTTCTCCGCGCGATAGACAATTCACGAAAGCAGGACACGCACATGGTCGACGCCGTCATCGTTTCCACCGCCCGCAGCCCGATCGGCAAGGCCTATCGCGGCGCGCTGAACGACATGCCGGGCGCAACGCTCGGCGCTCATGCCATCCGGCACGCGCTGGAACGTGCGGGCGTCGATGGCGGCGAGGTCGAGGACGTGGTCATGGGCTGCGCGATGCAGCAGGGCACCACCGGGCTGAACGTCGCGCGCCGCGCCTTGCTCACCGCCGGTCTGCCGGTCACGGTGGCCGGCACGACGATCGACCGGCAGTGCGCGTCGGGCCTCCAGTCGATGGCGCTGGTCGCCAACGCCATCCGCAACGACGGCGTCAGGGTCGGCATCGCCGGCGGTCTGGAATCGATCAGCCTTGTGCAGAACGACAAGCAGAACAATTTCCGGCTCGACGACCCGAACCTGCTCAAGGTCAAGCCCGAGGTCTACATGCCGATGATCGACACGGCGGAGATCGTGGCGAAACGCTACGGCGTGACGCGCGAAGCGCAGGACGCCTACGCGCTGGAGAGCCAGAAGCGCGTCGGCGCCGCGCGCGAGGCGGGATGCTTCGCGAAGGAGATCGCGCCGATCACGGCGACGATGGCGGTGATCGACAAGGAGACCAAGGCGGTCACCTACAAGGAACTGGAACTGGCGCATGACGAGGGCCCGCGGCCGGACACGACGGCGGAAGGGCTTGCCTCGCTGAAGCCCGTGCGCGGCGAAGGCTTCTGCATCACCGCAGGCAATGCCAGCCAGCTTTCCGACGGCGCCTCGGCGCATGTGATGATGAGCGACGTGGAGGCCGCCCGGCGGGGCCTGACGCCGCTCGGCATCCTGCGCGGCTTCAATGTCGCCGGCTGTGAACCGGACGAAATGGGTATCGGCCCGGTGTTCGCCGTGCCGCGCCTGCTGGAGCGCCACGGCCTCAAGGTCGACGATATCGGCCTCTGGGAACTGAACGAGGCGTTCGCCGTGCAGGTCATCTACTGCCGTGACCGCCTGGGCATCGATCCCGACAAACTCAATGTCAACGGCGGCGCCATCGCGGTCGGGCATCCCTACGGCATGTCCGGCGCGCGCCTTGCCGGCCACGCGCTGATCGAGGGCAAGCGCCGCGGCGTAAGATACGCGGTGGTGACGATGTGTGTCGGCGGCGGCATGGGTGCCGCAGGCCTCTTCGAGATCAACTAGCTTGATGTCCCCTCAACCATGCTTCGCTTGATCCCCTCCCCCATGAACGGGGGAAGGGAACCACGACGTGGTGGAGGGGGCACACACACCCGCGACTGTCGAGGATAGTTCATGGACCTTCGCTTCACGCCCGAGGAAACCGCCTTCCGCGACGAGGTGCGCGCATTCCTGCGCAACCATGTGTCCGACGCCGTGCGCGAGCGCCTCGTCGAGGGCGAAATGGTGTCACGCGAAGACTATGTCACTTGGGCGCGCGTGCTGAACGACAAGGGCTGGGGCGCGCCCCACTGGCCGGCCGAGCATGGCGGCACGGGCTGGGGACCGATGAAGCAGTACATCTTTCTGGAAGAGCTCCAGAAGCACCCTGCCCCGCAGCCCCTCGCCTTCGGCGTGAACATGGTCGGGCCGGTGATCTACACCTTCGGCAACGACGCGCAGAAGAAGCGCTTCCTGCCGGCAATCCTGACGCTGGACGACTGGTGGTGCCAGGGCTTTTCCGAGCCCGGCGCCGGTTCCGACCTCGCCTCGCTCAAGACGAAGGCGGTGCGTGACGGCGATCACTACATCGTCAACGGCCAGAAGACCTGGACGACTCTCGCCCAATATGCCGACTGGATCTTCTGCCTGGTCCGTACCAATCCGGACGCGAAGAAGCAGGAAGGGATCTCCTTCCTCCTGATCGACATGGAGACGCCCGGCATCGAAGTGCGCCCCATCGTCACCATGGATGGCGGGCGCGAGATCAACGAGGTCTTCCTGACCGACGTGCGCGTGCCGGTCGAGAACCTTGTCGGCGAGGAGAACAGGGGCTGGGACTACGCCAAGTTCCTGCTCGGCAACGAGCGCACCAACATCGCCCGCATCGGCGTCTCCAAGCAGCGCCTGGCCCGCATCCGCGAACTGGCCGCGAAGGAGATGTCCGCCGGCCGGCCTTTGATCGAAGACCAGCGCTTCCGCGAGAAGATCGCCTCGGTCGAGATCGAGCTGAAGGCGCTGGAACTGACGCAGCTTCGCGTCGTCGCCGCCGATGCCAAACGCGGCACCACGGGCAAGCCCGACCC
Organism: Rhizobiaceae bacterium; assembly: GCA_019635755.1. Classification (GTDB taxonomy): domain Bacteria; phylum Pseudomonadota; class Alphaproteobacteria; order Rhizobiales; family Rhizobiaceae; genus OAS926. The sequence goes on from JAHBYW010000001.1 coordinate 768,308, forward strand.
CGCCTCGTCCTATCTCAAGATCAAGGGCTCCGAGATCCAGCAGGCGACGACGCACCTGCTGATGGAGGTGATGGGACCTTACGCAATGCCAGACCAGGGCGAGCCCGAGGAGGGATGGAACGAACCGCCGATCGGCCCGGGCTACGGGGGTCAGGCGGCCAAGTCCTACTTCAACAACCGCAAGGTCTCGATCTACGGCGGATCGAACGAGATTCAGAAGAACATCATCGCAAAAGCCGTGCTGGGGCTGTGAATCATGGACTTCGACCTCTCCGAAGAACAGTCCATCCTGAAGGACTCGCTCGGCCGCCTTCTGGCCCAGGAGTACGGCTTCGACGTGCGCAAGAAGCTGCTCGGCTCGCCGGAGGGCTGGAGCGCAGCCATGTGGTCCCGCTACGCCGAGATGGGGCTGATGGCGCTGCCGTTCGCCGAGGCGGACGGCGGCATCGGCGGCGGGCCGGTGGAGACGATGATCGTCATGGAGGAGATAGGCCGGGCACTGACGCTTGAGCCTTATCTCACGACTGTGGTCATCGGCGGCGGCTTCCTCCGCCTCGGCGGCAGTGCGGCGCAGAAGGCCGAATTCATTCCCGATATCGCGGACGGGTCGATGAAGCTCGCCTTCGCGCAGGTCGAGAAGAATTCCCGCTACGATCTCCATCACGTCGAGACGACCGCGGAAAAATCGGGCGGCGACTATGTGCTCACCGGCGCCAAGGGCGTCGTGTTGCATGGCGACAGTGCCGACACGCTGGTCGTCACGGCGCGGTCCGCCGGGGGTACGCGCGACAGGAACGGCATCGGCGTCTTCCTCGTGGACGCGACCGCGCCCGGTGTGACCCGCCGCGGCTATGCCACGCAGGACGGCCATCGCGCCGCTGAGATCGCCTTCGACCGGGTGAAGGTTCCCGCCGACCGGGTCCTGGGCGACCCGGAGGATGGGTTGCCGCTGGTCGAGGCGGTCGTCGACCATGCCATCGCAGCGCTCGCCGCCGAGGCAGTCGGAGCGATGGAGCGACTCCACGCCCTGACCGTTGAGTACATGAAGACGCGGAAGCAGTTCGGCGTCGCGATCGGCCAGTTCCAGGTGCTGCAGCACAAGGCGGTCGACATGTATGTCGCGCTCGAGCAGGCGCGCTCGATCACGCTCTACGCAACAATGATGGCCGACAGCCTGGATGCCAACGAACGGCGCCGTGCGATGCACGCGGCGAAGGCGGAGATCGGCCGCGGCGGGCGGGTGGTCGGCGAAAATGCCATCCAACTCCACGGCGGCGTCGGCATGACGGCCGAATACGCCGCCGGTCACTATTTCAAGCGGCTGGCCATGATCGACCTGACCTTCGGCGACGGCGACCACCACCTCGCCCGCCTCGCCGAAGCAGGCGGACTTTTCCCGGCCGGCTGACCGCGTGGCACAGGCGTGTTCGACAAGGGGCGCGGCGCGCACTAAGTTCCCGCGAACGGTGTTCGCGAGGTGCTCATGACCGATTTCACTCCAATCCAGTCCCTGTTCGGCGGCGTGCTGATCGGCCTATCCGCGGTGCTCTTGATGGCGCTGCACGGGCGCATTGCCGGCATGACGGGCATCCTGACGGGCGTGATCCCGCCGCTCGCCCCGGACTGGCAATGGCGCGCCGCCTTCCTCGCCGGTGCGGTCGTGTCGCCGCTCGCCTATCTGGCGCTCGGCGGTACCATCGCCTTTTCCGTGCCTGTCTCGACCGGTCTTCTGGTGATCGGCGGCGTGCTGGTCGGCATCGGAGTCAATTTCGGCAATGGCTGTCCGAGCGGACACGGCATCTGCGGCATTGCGCGGCTGTCGCCGCGCTCGATCGTCGCGGTCGTCACCTTCATGATTACGGCTTTCATCACCGTCTTCGTCGTCCGTCACGTGATCGGAGGCTGAGGCTCGTGAACAAGCTCGTCTCCGCCTTCCTGATCGGTGGCCTGTTCGGCCTCGGCATCGCCGTTTCCGGCATGGCGAACCCCGCCAAGATCGGCAATTTCTTCGACGTGTTCGGTACCTGGGACCCCAGCCTTGTCTTCGTGATGGGCGGCGGGCTGATCACCGCGTTCATCGGCTATCGCATCATCTTCCGGACGCGCTCCGCGCCGGTCCTCGAATCGAGCTTCGCGCTGCCGACGCGCAGGGACATCGACGCCGAGCTGGTCGGCGGCGCGGCCGTCTTCGGCATCGGCTGGGGCATCGCCGGCTTCTGTCCCGGCGGTGCAATTCCCGCGCTGGGGCTCATGCGCGCCGAAACGCCGATCTTCCTTGCCGCGATGATCGCCGGCATCATCATCGCGCGCCTGATCAAGAGCAACATGACGAGGCCCGTCGAAGCCTGACCCGGAGGCACGAGATGATCGAACCGGTTCCCTTCACGCCCGACCTGACGGTGAAACCCGAGGTCACGGGCTTCTTCGACCCGCAGACCAACACGATCTCCTACGTAGTCCGTGATCCCGCCTCCAGGGCCTGCGCGGTCGTGGATTCGGTCATGGACATCGACTATGCCGCCGGGCGCATCACCAGCGAAGGGGCGGACCGGATCGTCGATTTCGTCCGTTCGAACCGGCTCGAGGTGGCGTGGATCATCGAGACGCACGTCCACGCCGACCATCTGTCGGCCGCGCCCTACATCCAGGACAAGCTCGGCGGAAAGCTCGGCATCGGCGAGAACATCACGATCGTGCAGGACACGTTCGGCAAGATCTTCAACGAGGGGACCGAGTTCCAGCGGGACGGCTCGCAGTTCGACCGGCTGTTCACCGACGGGGACAGCTACGCCATCGGCGGCCTGACTGCGCACGTCATGCACACGCCCGGTCACACGCCGGCCTGCATGACCCATGTGATCGGCGACGCCGCCTTCATCGGCGACACGCTGTTCATGCCGGACGGCGGCTCGGCGCGGGCCGATTTCCCCGGCGGCGACGCGCGGACGCTATTCCGCTCGATCAGGCGCGTCCTGTCGCTGCCCGACGACATGCGGCTGTTCGTCTGCCACGACTACGGCCCGAACGGCCGCGACATTAAGTGGGAAACCACCGTCGGCATCGAGAAGGCGCACAACATCCACGTCAAGGACGGCGTGACCGAGGATGAGTTCGCCGCCATGCGCGAGGCGCGCGACAAGACGCTGGCCATGCCGAAACTGATCATCCCGTCGCTGCAGATCAACATGCGCGCGGGGCAGTTGCCTCCGGGAGAGGACGATGGCAAGACCTATCTCAAGGTGCCGGTGAACAGGCTCTGACCGGCCGGCATTCGGAGGCGCGCATGGACATTCGCCAGATCACAGAGGACTACGCCGTCGCCGGACAGATCGGCCCGGCCGACATCGCGGCGGTCAAGGCCGCCGGCTCCAAGACGGTCATCTGCAACCGGCCCGACGCCGAGGACGGCGCCATTCCGCATGGCGAGGTCGAACGAGCCGCCAGGGACGCCGGGCTCGCGTTCCGCTACATTCCCGTCGTCAGCGGCTCGATCACGCCCGAGAACGTCCAGGAGATGGGAGAGGCGCTCGCCAACGCCGACGGTCCCGTCTTCGCGTATTGCCGCTCCGGGGCACGCTGCACGAACCTCTTCATGATGGTACAGCAGGCGCGCGGCTAGTCGCGCCATTTTTTCGAGGATACACCCGTGAACGACATCACCGTCGCCCAAGCGGTCGAGGCGATCTACACCTCGCTGCGCAACGACAACGAGGACCTGGACGCGCACATCGCGGCTCTGAAGTCCGCAATGGGGCGCGAGGGCCTTGCAGAGGCCACCTTCGAAACGAGCAAGCTGGTCCAGCCGAATCGCCAGGGACGCAAGCTCATGGAATCCTATTTCAGGAAGAAGGGCGTCCGGGTCGGCTTTGCCTGAGACAGCCAGCCGGCGCGCCAGACCGTCGGCCCGGAGCGAGTTCGATCAGTCCCAGAGCATCGAGCCGATCCCGCCGCCCACGGCCCGGTCCGGCATGAATTCGTCGATCAGGTCCCGGACATGCGCGTTGCGGCTCGACGCGGAGTCGCCGCCCATCACCACGATGACCAGCCGTCGCCCGCCGCGCGCGACCGACGTGACGATGTTGTAGCCCGAGGCACGGATGTAGCCGGTCTTTATGCCATCGACGCCGGGCACGCCGCCGATCAGGTCGTTGTGGCCCTTCACGGTCTTGCCGCGGAAGACGAAGCTCTGCCGGGAGAAATAGCCGTAATAGTGCGGGAAGCGTCGCTGCAGCGACATGCCGAGAATGGCCATGTCGCGGGCGGTCGTGACCTGGTCGTCATCGGGGAGACCGGACGCATTGCGGAAGACGGTGCCCGACATGCCGAGGCTGCGGGCCTTCGCCGTCATCGCGGCGGAGAACGCCGCCTCGCTGCCCGCCAACTGCTCGGCGACCGCGACAGCCACGTCGTTGGCAGACTTCGTCGCCAATGCCTGGATGGCGGTCTCGACGGGCAGCTCCTCGCCCTTCTTGAAGCCCAGCTTCGACGGCGGCCGCGAGCGCGCATAGTCGGAGACCGGGATGGTGTCCGACAGGGACAGCCGGCCGGAATCCAGCGCTTCGAACAGCAGATAGAGCGTCATCATCTTGGTCAGCGAGGCGGGGTAGCGCTGGGCGGTGGACTCCGCCTGGTAGAGCGTCCGTCCGGTGCCGGCCTCGACGACGATTGCGGCATATTTCTCCGACCGCGGCGCCAGCCGCTCGACAGGCACGTCGTCCTGCGTGGTCGAACAGGCGGACACGAATGCTGCGACGGCGGCGACGGCGATGGTACGGAGCAAAGCTCGCCGGATCGTGTCTGCTGAAAGCTGCAAGACGTCCATCGCCCCATCGAGGATCGTCCGGCCGAAGCCGGACGCGCACCGGTGAGCCGGAATGCCGCCGCACCGTGGCAAGGCACCCGCCCGATTCGCCGCGCCTACACCCCGAATGGTCGCGACCGCCCGGATGAGTGCCCGAAATCGTCCGCACGTGCAAGCTGTGGGAGCCATGCACGGAAAGCCTGGCGCGGGCTCGCCCGCCGCCATTCTGGCGCCGCAATCACGGATTGCTTTCTGCACGACGGTCCGGCAATCAGCAGGCCGGGCATCCCGCGGGCGCGGGCCTTGGGGGTTCGACATGCCAGAAGAAATCGCCGGAGCGACGCAATCCGTCCTGCGCGCCTCGATGATGCGCTCGGGCAAATGGGCATCCGGGGTCGCCGTCGTCGGCGGCTTCGTCGCCGACGTGCTCAACCCGCTGGCGCCGTTTGCCGCCTACATCGCCATGGCCGCGGCGGTTGCAGCGCTGGTGATCGCCATCGCCGTCGTCTTCCGCCTGCTTGTGGTCGACAAGGGCGTTCCGGCCCTCATCTTCGCGTCGACGGTCGCCGCCATCGCCGGCGGCCTCTACACGCTCCAGCAGCAGAACGACCAGGAACAGGGACTCCTCGCCGGCCTCGTGCCCGCGGTCGCCAAGCTCCAGGAATCCGTCGGCATCGTTGCCGCGAGGGTGGAGGAGATTCAGCAGACGGTCACGGAAACTCAAAAGACCGTGAGCGAGGTCAAGCAGGCCACCGACGACATCGCCGCCAACCAGCAGGAGCAGGCGGTGAAGACCGACCGCCTCCAGGAGACGGCGGAGGATCTGAGCCGCAAGACGGAGGTCATCGCCGAGAATCAGGCGAAGCAGCAGGAAACGACCGAGAAGCTGGTGGAGTCGACCGACAAGCTCGCGGCCTCGATCGAGACCATCGCCGACAGCTTCCAGGCACTCGCCAGCCAGGGCGGGATCATTCCCGATCCGCAGCGGCCGGACGAATTCTACCACAATGCCCGGGTCTACGAACTGACCGGCGACATGGTGAATGCCCGCCGCGCCTACCTCGCCTTCGCCAATTTCGACGTCGACGCGATCGACCCCTACATCCGCTTCGCCACGCTCCTGCGCGTGCAGGACGGCAAGGCGGGCGCGCGCGAAGTGTTCGGCGTGCTGGCCGAGAAGAGCAAGGCACTGTCCGTGAAGCTCGTTCACGCGCTTCAGTTCGACGATGCGCAGCGTGTCGAACGGGTGCGTAACTTCATCGCCGCCAATCCCGATTTTGCGCCGGCCTACTTCGTCTATTCCGAGGAGTTCTCCGAAGACCGGCTGGGCAGCCAGTCGCTTGCCGACAAGCGAAACGAGGCCGACGCGCTGACGAAGTTCCTGAGCTACGAGGCGGACGGACGGCTGCTGCCGTTCTTCGTCGACCAGACCCTCCTGGCCGACTGGATCGACCGGGCGAACCGCCGCCTGACGGCGCTCGGCAGCGTGATGGACGCGTCGGCCTTTGCGCCGAAGCTGATCCCGCAGCGCTCCAACCAGGGCTGGATGGTGACCGTGACTTTGTCCGAAGCGGCCACCGGTATCTCGTGGCGGCTCGGCACCGACGGGCCGTTCACCGACACCGGTTTCCTGCAGATGAACGATCCGCGCACCGGCAAGCCGATGCCAAATCCCACCTTCGCACTGCCGGACGATACCGCCGCGACGATCATCGGGATCAAGTATCTCGACATCCGCGGCCAGGAGGCCGGTCCCTTCGACATCGCCTTCACGCCGGAGGCCAGTCTCCAGGACCAGAACAAGCAAATCCTCGACCAGTTCTGGACATCGTGGATCGCCTTCGACGCCAGCGGCAACAAGGGCCTCGTCTATTTCACGCACCTGATGTCCTATCGCTGCGCCATCAAGGAAGCGAAATACGGGCTGAACGGCGCCGCGCTGACCGAAAGCATCGAGATGCCGGCGTGCAACATGAAAGACCCCTATGCGCTGCCCGACGGCTTTCTGCCCTTCTTCAAGGTTGGCGACGACGTGACGTCAATGTCGATGCAACTGACCTATGTCGACGGCACGCAGTCGCCGGTCCGCGAGTTCCGCCGGTAGCGGGCCGATTCCACGATTCGCCGACGCCCGCCGCATGAGGGGCGTTGTCGTTTGCCCGCGCACTTTTCCTCATTTTCATGCTGCGACGCAGCACAACTGCCCCCTTGCGTGTTGAGTTGCGATCGTTCTAACTCAACACGATCACTAAACATGCCGTACCCAACGGTCGGCGCAAGCGGACAGGGCGCGGCGATGGCCGGCATCCAGGTGAAGGCTCTGGTCACGGCGGTCGCTGACACGATCGCGGCGCATGCCGAGGAACTGACGGCGCTCGATCAGGCGATCGGCGACGGCGACCACGGGCTCAACATGAAGCGCGGCTTCGAGGCCGTACGCGCCGACCTGCCGGCCCTTGCCGACAAGCCGCTACCCGAGGCACTGAAGGCGATCGGCACCAAGCTGGTGATGACCGTCGGCGGCGCGTCGGGGCCGCTGTTCGGCACGCTGTTCATGGCGCTCGGCAAGGAGCTGCCGCCGGAACCGGACCGCGTCAGCCTCGCCGCGGCGCTCGCCAGGGCAATCGAAGCGGTCGCGGCGCGCGGCAAGTCACAGGCAGGCCAGAAGACGATGCTGGACGTGCTGTTTCCGTTGCAGGCGGCGGTTGCGGCAGGCACGTCCCCGGCCGGTATCGCCGACGCGGCCGACGCCGCCGCCGAGGCGACCCGGCCCATCAGGGCGATCCGCGGACGCGCCTCCTTCCTCGGCGACCGCTCGATTGGCCACGTCGACGCCGGCGCGCGGTCCACCGCGCTCATCACGCGGGCCGTGGTCGAAACTCTGGAGAAGAGCGCATGAATGTCGGGATCGTCATCGTCTCCCACTCGTCCAAGGTCGCCGAAGGCACCGCCGACATGGTGCGGCAGATGGTGGGCGACGACGTGCCGCTGGCCTGGTGCGGCGGCAACGCCGAGGGCGGGCTGGGCACCGACGTCGGCGCGATCATGCAGGCGATCGATCGCGCCTGGTCGGATGCCGGCGTGGCCGTGCTGGTCGACCTCGGCGGCGCCGAGACGAACAGCGAGATGGCCGTCGAGATGATCGGCGCGCCGCGCGCGGAGCGGATCGTCATCTGCAATGCGCCGATCGTGGAGGGCGCGGTGATGGCGGCGACCGAAGCCTCCGGCGGCGCATCGCTCGACGCGGTCGTGGCGACCGCGCATGAGCTCTCCCCAGTCTGAGGATGGTGTGGTGTCGGATACGGCAGAGGCACAGGTCGAGATCAGGCACGCCGTCGGGCTGCATGCGCGGCCTTCGGTGAAGTTCACCAAGCTTGCGAAGACCTTCGCGGCGCGCGTCGAGATGGCACTCGCGCCCGGCGGCCCATGGATCGATGCGAAGTCGATCGTCAAGGTGATGGCGACGAAAGCGCCGAAGGGCACGGTGCTGCACCTCAGAGCCAGCGGCGACGGCGCGCGCGCGGCCATCGACGCGCTGGTGGCGCTGGTGCAGCGCAATTTCGACGAGGGTGTAGAAGGCGAAACGGATGTCCGGCCCGCTTGACGCGCATCTGTTTCGTGGGCTGGCAGAGGGCGCATTCCTTCGCGCCCTAGGGTGCGGCCATGGGCTCTAGCATCCGGCTGACAGGCACGGCCGCGTCGCCCGGTTATGCGGAAGGACCGGTCTTCCGCCTCACCTCGCACGCCGCCGCCTACCGTCCCAGGGCCACGCCCGACGAAGAAATCGAAGGTTTGACCGAGGCGATCGGCACCGCCTCGGCTCACCTCGCCGACCTGATCGACGGCACGTCGGGCGAGGCCGCCGACATGCTGGAGTTCCAGTTGGCGATGCTCTCCGACGATTCGCTCGCCAGCCCGGCCTTCGTGGCGATCCGCGCCGGCGCTGCCGCCGACCGCGCCTGGTCGGATGCGCTCGACGCCGAAATCGCTGGCTACGAGTCCTCCGACGACGCGTATTTCCGCGCCCGATCGGCCGACCTGAAGGACATCCGCCAGCAGGTGCTGGATGCGCTCACTGCTGCCCACGGACCGGCCGCACCGTCCGGCGCCATCTTGTTCGGCGAGGACATCGCGCCGACGCGCTTCCTCGCCACCGACTGGTCGAAGGGCGGCGGCATCGCGCTGACGATGGGGAGTTCAGCCAGTCACGTCGCGATGCTGGCGCGAGCACGCGGGGTGCCGATGGTGGTGGGCCTGACGTCGGCGGTCACGGCGCCGGCCGGCGTGGCGCTGCTCGACGCCGAGCACGGCGGCGTCGTGCTCGAGCCGGCGGCGGACGAAATGGAGGCCTTCCGCCGCGCGGCGGAGGCCTATCGGGCACGGCGGCGCGTCGCGGAGGACGCCGTCGCCCGGCCCGCGTCCAGCGCCAACGGGATCCGCGTGCGGACGATGGTCAACATCGCCCATCCTTCCGATGTGGAGCGCATCGACATCGCCACCTGCGACGGCGTCGGTCTGATGCGGACGGAGTTTCTGTTCGGCACCACCCTGCCCGACGAGGAGACCCAGTACCGCGCCTATCGCGCGGTGCTCGACTGGGCGGCCGGCCGCCCCGTGACGATCCGCACGGCCGATGCCGGCGGCGACAAGCCCGTGCCGGGCCTCACCGTCGAGGAGGGCAATCCGTTCCTCGGCCTGCGTGGTATCCGCCTGTCGCTGGCGCGGCCCGATATCTTCCGCCTGCAGATCCGCGCGCTGCTGCGTGCCGCCACCCATGGCGACCTCAAGGTCATGTTCCCGATGATCGCGGTGCCAGAAGAATATACGCAGGCCTGCGCGCTGTTCGCGGAGGAAGCCGCCGCGCTCGACGCGGCTGGCGTCGCACACCGCATGCCGCCGCTCGGCATCATGGTCGAAGTGCCGTCGGTCGCGATCGCGCCCGAACTGTTCGCCGACGCCGCCTTCTTGTCGATCGGCTCCAACGACCTGACGCAATATGTGATGGCGGCCGCGCGCGACAACACGGCGGTGGCCGCGCTAAACCGGGTGACGAACCCGGCCGTGCTGCGCCTGATCGAGGCCGTCGCGACGTTCGGCCGGGACAACCGCATTCCGGTCAGCCTGTGTGGCGACGCCGGTGGCGACCCGGCCGCAATCCCGGCGCTGCTACAAGCGGGCTTGCGGGATCTTTCCGTCGCGCCGGCGCAGCTCGCGCTGGCGAAGGCGGCCATTTCCGGCGTTACCGTATAGGGTGCCGGAAATGGCGAAGGATCGTCCCCCTCTCCGTCACCGCGTCGCGGTGACACCTCTCCTCGGCTCGGCGAGGGAGAGTTGTCGAGGCGCAGCCCGCGACGGCGTGGGGGATTTCTAGCATGGTCAGGTCGCCAATCCCCGCTCCGCTCGACACCGAAGGCGCGATCCGCGCCTACAAATCGGTGCTGTCCGGCATCATCGAGCAGCGCCCGTCCGGCACGCGCCAGCGCCTCGCCGATGCGCTCGGAAAGCATCGCAGCTTCGTGACGCAGATCACCAGTCCGTCCTATTCCACGCCGATCCCCGCCCGGCACCTGCCGGCGATCTTCACCGTGTGCCACTTCAACGCGCAGGAGCGCGAGGCCTTCCTCGACCAATACAGGATCGCGCATCCCGGCAAGCCTTCGCCCGGCAGCGCAGCTCGCCGCACCCGCAGCGTCGTGCTCACCGTGCCGGACCTCGGCGACGCAAAGCGTAACGGCGCGCTCGATCGCGCCATCGCCGATTTCATCCATAGAATCAGCAGCATCGCCATCGAGGGCTGATCGTGCTTCCTGCGGCATGATCCGTCCCGCAACGCCTGTTTCCGCATCACCAGGAGGGGATCAATGAAGAAGTTCATCAACGCGGTCGACAGCGCGCTGACCGAGAGCCTCGACGGCTTTGCCGCGGCACATGCCGATATCCTGACGCTTGGAGGCGGCCACAAGTTCATCCGCCGCAAGGCGCTGAAGCCCGGCAAGGTCGCGCTCATATCCGGAGGGGGCTCGGGCCACGAACCGCTGCATGGCGGCCTGGTGGGGCACGGCATGCTGGATGCCGCCTGCCCCGGCCAGGTGTTCACCTCGCCGACACCGGACCAGATGATGGAGGCGGCAGCGGAGATGAACACGGGTGCCGGCTGCCTCTTCATCGTCAAGAACTACGAAGGCGACGTCATGAACTTCGAGATGGCGGCGGAGATGTCCGACAATGTGCTGCAGGTCGTGACCAATGACGACGTCGCTGTGGAAGACTCGCTCTACACGACCGGCCGGCGCGGCGTCGCCGGCACGCTGGTGGTCGAGAAGATCGTCGGCGCGGCGGCCGAGGAAGGGCGCGACCTGACGACGCTGAAGGCGCTCGGCGATGCCGTGAACCGCGCGACGCGCTCGATGGGCGTGGCGCTGACGTCCTGCACCGTCCCCGCCGCCGGCAAGCCGACCTTCGCCATCGGCGACGACGAGATGGAGTTCGGCGTCGGCATCCACGGCGAGCCAGGCCGCCGGCGCGACGCGCTGAAGGGCGCGGACGCCATCGCCGAGGAGATCTGCGCGGCCATCGTCGGCGACCTCGGAGCGGCTGCCAAAGGCGACGCCCTGCTCTTCGTCAACGGGTTCGGCGGCACGCCGTCGATGGAGCTCTATCTGATGTACAACAGCGCCCGCAGGCTGCTTGAGAAGCATGGCGTCCAGATCGCGCGCTCGCTCGTCGGCTCCTATGTGACCTCGCTGGACATGGCCGGCTGCTCGATCACGCTCACCATGCTGGATGATGCGACCGCGAAGCTCTGGGATGCGCCCGTCCACACGGCGGCTCTGCGTTGGGGAATGTAGGCCGACACCAGCCGGAACGGGCCCGATGCCCTACCCGATCGACACGCGCCGGGCGACCGTGAGCAGCTCGGCCAGGGTCGTGTTCTCGTCGACGGTCTCGGCGTCGACCCGCTGCAGGTAGGGGCAGGTCAGCACCGCGATCGCGTCTCCCGAAGGACCGAGCACCGGGACGGAGAGATCGCGCACGCCGACGAGCTGCAGGCTGGCGCCGGCGCGGTAGCCGGTCCCGCGGATCGCCTCCAGCGTATCGGCGATCCGCGCGAGTTCCTTCGCCTTGCCGTCGCCGCTCCAAATCGCCAGTGTCTCGCGCCGGCGCTCGGGGCTCTGAAAGGCGAGCAGCGTCTGGCCCGAACTGGTCGCGGTCAGGTCCAGCCGCGCGCCGACCCTCAGGCGGAACTCCCAGTTGGCCGGCCCGGACGCCTGCGCGACGACGACGGCGTAACCGCGGTCGGGCATGGCCAGGTGCACCGACTGCTGCATCTTGTCGGTGAACTGATCCATCAACGGCTGCGCGCGCGCGACCAGCCGGCGAACCGGGGGATGCTGGCTGCCGAGCACCAGCAGCTTCATGGTCAGCGCGTAGCGGTCGCCCTCGACAGACCGGCTGACATAGTCGCGCGCCACAAGGCGCTCCAGCATGCGGTAGATCTCGCCCGGACTGCGCCCGATGGCCTTGACGATCTCGGCGCGCGTCATGCCATGCGGCTGACCCGACAGGAATTCGAGGATGTCCAGGCCCTTGTCGAGTGCCGGGGCGCGGTACCTGTCCGCCGGTGGCTGCTTTCCGCTCACGACTTCCCCCCTCGTGACGGCTGAAATCCACAGCCGATAGTTGCCGATTTCGGTTGCGCTGTCCATTTATATATGAATAGGATGTTCGCATGTGAACGCTGCCTTGGACTGCGGTCCGGCTCTCGGGAGGAGCTCAACGCATGCGTCTGGCCGGGAAGCGGATCGTCGTGTCCGCAGCCGCGAGCGGTATTGGGCGCGGCAGTGCTCTCGCATGCGCCGCGGCGGGCGCCGAAGTCGTCGCCGTGGACATCGACGGCGCCGGGCTGGCGTCGCTGTCTGCGGAGAACGCGGCCATCTCGACGGCGATCCTCGACGTCCGCGATCGCGGCGCTATCGACGCCTTCGCGGCGAAGACCGGACAGATCGACGGTCTCTTCAACTGCGCCGGCTTCGTCCACAACGGCACGGTACTCGACATCACCGAGCCGGACTGGGCCTTCAGCTTCGACCTCAACGTCACGTCCATGTATCGGATGATCCAGGCGTTCCTGCCCGGCATGCTGGCGCGCGCGGCCGAGACCGGCGGCGCGGCGATTCTCAACATGGCCTCGATGGCGTCCTCCATCAAAGGCTTCCCCAACCGCACACTCTACGGCGCGACCAAGGCCGCGGTGATCGGCCTCACCAAGGGCGTCGCCGCCGACTTCGTGAAGCGCGGCATCCGCTGCAACGCGCTCTGCCCGGGCACGGTCGACACGCCGTCGTTGCGCGGCCGCATCGCCGCAGCGCCCGACCCCGCACAGGCAGAGAAGGATTTCGTCGCGCGTCAGCCGCTCGGCCGGCTGGCCAGGGTCGACGACATCACGCCGATGGTCGTCTTCCTGCTCAGCGACGAGTCCCGCTTCGTCACCGGACAGGCCATGCTGGTGGATGGAGGCGTCACGATATGACGGCGGCCCCCTCCCCAGTCGCACCGCTGGTGACGATGACCGACGTCGACAAGCGCTTCCCGGGCGTGCACGCGCTGAAGCGGGCGCATTTCGAGCTGCTTCCCGGCGAAGTGCATGCGCTCATGGGCGAGAACGGCGCCGGCAAGTCGACGCTGATGAAGATCCTCGCCGGCATCTACCCGCGCGACTCCGGCACGATCCTGGTCGACGGGACAACGGCGGCGCTGACCAGCCCGCGCGCGGCGCAGGAACTCGGCATCGGCATCATCCACCAGGAGCTGTCGCTGATGCCGGATCTCACGGCGGCGCAGAACATCCTGATCGGCCGCGAGCCGCGCCGCGCCGGCGGCCTGCTGCTCGACGAGGCCGCGCTCAACCAGCGCGCGGCCGACATCTTCGCGTCGATGCACCTGACCCTCGACCCGCGGACGGTGGTCGGCGGGCTGACGATCGCAAGACAGCAGATGGTCGAGATCGCCAAGGCGCTCTCCTACCGCTCGCGCGTGCTCATCATGGACGAGCCGACGGCGGCGCTGAACGACGCCGAGATCAGCGAGCTGTTCGCGATCATCCGCAAGCTGAAGGCCGAGGGTGTCGGCATCGTCTACATCTCGCACAAGATGGACGAGCTGAAGCGCATCGCCGACCGCGTGACCGTCATGCGTGACGGCGAGACGGTGGGCACGGTCGCCGCTCCCGACACGCCGGTCGAAACTATCATCTCGATGATGGTCGGCCGCAAGCTCACCGACGACGTCGCCGTCGTTCCCGACCTGTCGGCCGCACCGGTGGCGCTGGAGGTGCGGGGGCTGCGGCGCGGCAAGGAAATCCGCGACGTTTCCTTCGACCTCCGGAAAGGCGAGATCCTGGGCTTCGCCGGGCTGATGGGCGCCGGCCGCACCGAGGTCGCGCGCGCGATTTTCGGCGCCGACCCGCTGGAAGCAGGCGAAGTCTTCGTCCACGGGAAGAAGGCCACCATCCGCCGCCCGCAGGACGCGGTGCGCGCCGGCATCGGCTATTTGTCGGAGGACCGCAAGCACTTCGGCCTGGCGACCGGCATGGACGTGCGCAACAACATCGCGCTGCCCAGCCTGTCGCGCTTCACCGGTTTCGGCGGCGTGCTGCGCGAGTCGGCGATGAGGACCGCCGCGGTCGACTTCATCGGCAAGCTGGCGATCAAGACGCCCTCGGAACGGCAGGAGACGCGGCTGCTGTCCGGCGGCAACCAGCAGAAGGTCGTCATCGCCAAATGGCTGCTGCGCGACTGCGACATCCTGATCTTCGACGAGCCGACGCGCGGCATCGACGTCGGCGCCAAGAGCGAGATCTATCGCCTGCTCAACCGCCTCGCCGAGCAGGGCAAGGCGATCATCGTCATCTCTTCCGAGCTGCCCGAGGTGCTGCGCCTGTCGCACCGCATCGCGGTCATGTGCGAGGGACGGCTGACAGGCTTCCTGCCCGGCGGCGCCTCGCAGGAAGAAATCATGAAGCTCGCCACGCAACGCAGCGCCGCGGTTGCGGCGTGATGGAGATGCTTGTGCCTTACGAAGGGACGCCAACGCCCGAGATCCAGCATGTCGATTGTCGGCGTGGGAGAACAGCATGAGCAACGCCGTATCCCAGCCCGTCACCTCGCCCTTCGCGCGCGTCTCGGGCGCACAGCACCGGCTGCTGGCTTTCGCCAGCCTGATCCTGCTGGTCGTGGTGTTCAGCATCGCCTCCGAGAACTTCATGCAGACCAGCAACATCATCGCCATCCTGCAGGCGACCTCGGTGAACGGCGTGCTGGCCGTGGCGGCGACCGTCGTCATCATCACCGGCGGCATCGACCTGTCGGTCGGCACGCTGATGACCTTCTGCGCCGTCATCGCCGGCGTCGTGCTGACCTACTGGGGCATGCCGCTGCCGTTCGGCATCCTCGCCGCGATCCTCGCCGGTGCGCTGTGCGGCTGCGCCTCCGGAACCTTCATCGCCAAGATGAAGATCCCGCCCTTCATCGCCACGCTCGGCATGATGCTGATCCTGAAAGGGCTGTCGCTCGTCATCTCCGGCACGCGGCCGATCTATTTCAATGACACGCCGGGCTTCACGCAGATCAGCCAGGGGTCGATCGTCGGCTACTTCGTTCCGGCCGTCCCGCTGCCGAACGGCGTGCTGATCCTGTTCCTTGTCGCGATCGTCGTCGCGTTCGTCCTGTCGAAGACTGCGCTCGGCCGCTACACGTTCGCACTCGGCTCCAACGAGGAGGCGGTGCGGCTGTCCGGCGTCAACACCGACCGCTGGAAGATCGCCGTCTATACGCTCGCCGGCTCGATCTGCGGCATCGCCGGGCTGCTGATCGCCTCGCGGCTGAACTCGGCGCAGCCGGCGCTTGGCCAGGGCTACGAGCTCGACGCCATCGCGGCGGTCGTCATCGGCGGCACGTCGCTATCCGGCGGACGCGGCACGGTGCTCGGCACACTGATCGGCGCGCTGATCATGAGCGTGCTGCTGAACGGCTTGCGCATCCTCTCCGTCGCGCAGGAATGGCAGACCGTCGTGACCGGGTCGATCATCATTCTCGCTGTCTACATCGACATGCTGCGCCGCAAGCGGATGTGAACTGGGGGCAGAATGCGTGGCGTCCTGACGCCGCGCCAACAGGCCAAGAGGGCGGAAAACGCTCCGGAAACGTCCAACGAAACATCGACAGGAGTGAATGAGATGTTCAACAGACGCACGATCATCGGCGCATTCGGCGCCGTGGCCCTGGTCGGCGCATCGCTGCCGGCGAGCGCCCAGGACATGTATATCCCGCTGATCTCGAAGGGCTTCCAGCACCAGTTCTGGCAGGCCGTGAAGGCGGGCGCCGACAAGGCAGCGGCGGAATTCGGCGTTCAGGTCACGTTCGAAGGCCCGGACACGGAGGCGCAGGTCGACCGCCAGATCGACATGCTCGCCGCCGCGCTCGCCAAGAACCCGGTCGCGATCGGCTTCGCGGCGCTGGACAGCCAGGCCGCGATCCCGCTGCTGCAGCAGGCCAAGGACCGCAACATCCCGGTCGTCGCCTTCGACTCCGGCGTCGACAGCGACATCCCGGTGGCGACCGCGTCGACCGACAACCTCGCCGCGGCGGCGCTGGCCGCCGACAAGATGGCCGAGCTGATCGGCGGCTCGGGCAAGGTTGCACTTGTCGTGCATGACCAGACCAGCCGCACCGGCATCGACCGCCGCGACGGCTTCGTCAACCGCGTCAAGGAAGCCTATCCGAACATCGAGATCGTCTCGATCCAGTACGGTGGCGGCGACCACCTGCAGTCGACGGAGATCACCAAGTCGATCCTGCAGGGCAACCCGGACCTCAAGGGCATCTTCGGGGCCAATGAAGGTTCGGCGATCGGCGTGGTCAACGGTGCCAAGGAACTCGGGAAGACCGACCTCGTGATCATCGGCTACGATTCCGGCGCGCAGCAGAAGCAGGCGATCCGCGACGGCGTGATGGCGGGTGCCATCACCCAGAACCCGGTCGGCATCGGCTACGAGACGGTGAAGGCTGCCGTTGCCGCGGCCAAGGGCGAAGCGGTCGAGAAGAACATCGACACCGGCTTCTACTGGTACGACAAGACCAACATCGACAGCCCGGAAATCGCTGCGGTGCTCTACGACTGAGGTCGATCCCCGCCTGGACCGGAGGCGGGCTTGCTGCCTCCGGTCCCCATCTCAAAACGTGACCCACATTTCCCAAGTCATGACACGCATCGTCGACATGCAGGTTCTCGACCTGCGTTTCCCGACTTCGCTCCACCTCGACGGGTCGGATGCGATGAACCCCGATCCCGACTATTCGGCCGCCTATGTGATCCTGAAGACAGACGGCGCGCATGAGGGGCACGGGCTGACCTTCACCATCGGCCGCGGCAACGAGATCTGCTGCGCCGCGATCGAGGCGATGCGCCATCTCGTCGTCGGGCTCGACATGGATTGGGTGGCGGCCGACATGGGCCGCTTCTGGCGCCACGTGACCTCCGACAGCCAGCTGCGCTGGATCGGGCCGGACAAGGGCGCGATCCACCTCGCCACCGGCGCGGTGGTCAACGCGGTGTGGGACCTGTGGGCCAAGATCGCCGGCAAGCCCGTCTGGCGCCTCGTCGCCGAGATGAGCCCCGAGGAGGTCGTGCGCTGCATCGACTTCCGCTACATCACCGACTGCATCACGCCGGACGAAGCGCTGTCGATGCTCACCGCGATCGAGCCCGACAAGGCCGACCGCATCGCGACGCTCGAGCGCTCCGGCTACCAGTGCTACACGACCTCAGCCGGCTGGCTGGGATATGACGATGCCAAGCTGAGACGGCTCTGCCGCGAGGCGGTGGACGCAGGCTTCAGCCACGTGAAGATGAAGGTCGGGCGCGACCGCGCCGACGACATCCGCAGGCTGAGCATCGCCCGCGACGAGGTGGGGCCAGACGTCAACCTCATGATCGACGCGAACCAGGTCTGGGAGGTCGGCGAGGCGATAGGCTGGGTGCGCGACCTCGCCTTCGCAAAACCGTGGTTCATCGAGGAACCGACCAGCCCGGACGACATCGAAGGCCACCGAAAGATCCGCGAAGGCGTCGCGCCGGTGAAGGTCGCGACCGGCGAGATGTGCCAGAACCGCATCCTGTTCAAGCAGATGATCATGCGCGGCGCGATCGACGTGGTGCAGATCGACGCCTGTCGGCTGGGCGGCGTCAACGAGGTGATGGCCGTGCTGCTGATGGCCGCGAAGTACGGGCTGCCGGTCTGCCCGCATGCCGGCGGCGTCGGCCTTTGCGAATATGTCCAGCATCTGGCGATGATCGACTATGTGTCGATTGCCGGCACCAAGGACGGGCGCGTGGTCGAATATGTCGACCACCTGCACGAGCATTTCCTCGACCCCTGCCTCATCGAGTGTGCTGCCTACATGCCGCCGGTGCGACCGGGCTTCTCGATCGAAATGCGGCCGTCGTCGCTGAGGGACTATCGGTTCCGCCCGGAGCGTGCCAAGGAACCCGCATGAAAGCATCCGATACGATAGCACTGCGCGCCGACCGCCCGGTGCCGCTGACCCGCATGGGCTTTGGCGGCGGGCCGCTGGGCAACCTCTTCCGCAAGGTCAGCGACGAAGATGCGCAGGGCGCGCTCGACGCCGCCTGGAGTGCCGGCATCCGCTATTTCGACACAGCGCCCCAGTATGGCCTCGGCCGCTCCGAGCAGCGTCTGGGCGCCGGGCTTGCCCGTCTCGGCCGCGACGCTGCAACGCTCTCCTCCAAGGTCGGGCGGCTGCTGGTCGACTGCGAGCCGCATGAGGTGACGCCCGAGTCCTTCGTCGACGTGCCGCAGAAGCGGATCGTCTTCGACTACTCCTACGACGGTGTCATGCGCAGCCACGAGGAAAGTCTCGCGCGGCTTGGCCTCGATCGCGTCGATATCCTGCTCGTCCACGACGTCGACGCCGTCTCCCATGGCGGCAGCCGGGAAGCCAGCGACCGGCGCGTTCGCGAGCTGTTCGACCTCGGCGGTTTTCGCGCGCTGACCGAACTGCGCGACGCCGGCCGGGTGAAGGCCATCGGCGCCGGTGTCAACGAGTGGGAGGTCTGCGAACGGCTTCTCGGACTGGGTGATTTCGACGGCTTCCTGCTCGCCGGCCGGTATACGCTGCTGGAGCAGGAGGCGCTGGAGAGCTTCCTGCCGCTGTGCGTGAAGCGCGACGTCGGCATCATCCTCGGCGGCCCCTACAATTCGGGCATCCTGGCGACGGGCGCGGTGCCCGGCGCCCGCTACAACTACAATCCGGCACCGCCCGAGATCCTCGACCGCGTGCGCCGCATCGAAGCCGTCTGCGCCGATCACGGCGTGCGCCTGATCGAGGCCGCGCTGCAGTTCGCCGTCGGCCATCCAGCCGTGCGGACGGTCATTCCCGGCGCTGCCAGCGCGGCGGAAGTCCAGGCAAATGTCGCGATCTTCTCGCAGACGATCCCGTCGGGCCTGTGGTCCGACCTCAAGAGCGCCGGCCTGCTTCGGGCCGATGCGCCAGTGCCCGGAGCCGCATGATGCTGCGCGGAATTGATCCCATCCTGTCGCCCGAACTGCTCGGCATCCTCCGCGCCATGGGCCATGGCGACGAGATCGTGATCGCCGACGCGAACTTCCCGGCGGTCTCCAACGCCAAACGGCTGGTGCGGCTCGACGGCATCGACGCGCCGCGCGTGGTCAAGGCGATCCTGTCGCTGATGCCGCTGGATGCCTTCGTGGACGACCCCGCACTCAGCATGGCCGTCGTCGGCGACTCGGCTGCCGTGCCGCCGGTCGTCTCGCTGTTCCAGCAGGTCATCGACACCGTCGCGGACAAGGCCGCGAAGATCACGCCGCTCGAACGGTTCGCCTTCTACGAGCGCGCACGCGGCGCGTTCGCGATCGTCGCGACGGGCGAGACGCGGCATTACGGCAATCTCATCCTGAAGAAGGGCGTGCTGCCGTCCGGCGGCGTGTCGTGATGCGCCGCATCGACGCCCACCAGCATTTCTGGCGGCTGGAGCGCGGCGACTATGGCTGGCTGACGCCTGCCCTCGCTCCCATCCATCGCGACTTCGAGCCGGGCGACCTGCAGCCCCTGCTCGCGCGGGAGGGCATCGCCGGAACCGTCCTGGTGCAGGCGGCAGCGACCGAGGCGGAGACCGAGTTCATGCTGTCGCTCGCCGACCGGCACGATTTCATCGAAGGCGTGGTCGGCTGGGTGGACTTCGCCGCGCCGGATGCGCCGGCGCGGATCGCCCGGATCGCCCGGCACCCGAAGCTGAAGGGTCTGCGGCCGATGATCCAGGACATCGCCGATACCGACTGGATGCTGCGGCCGGACCTTGCACCGGCCTACGAGGCGCTGATGGCGCAGAACCTCGTCTTCGACGCACTGGTGCTGCCGCGCCATCTCGATAATTTGCTGGCGCTGCTCCGGCGGCACCCGGCAATGCGGGCGATCGTTGACCATTGCGCCAAGCCCGAAATCCGCAACGGCGGCTTCGACAGCTGGGCCGAGCGCATGTCGGCCATCGCGACCGAGACGGCGGCGCGGTGCAAGCTCTCCGGCATCGTCACCGAAGCGGGCCCGGGCTGGACGGTCGAGACGCTGCGGCCCTATGTCGAACACGTGCTGGACGTTTTCGGGCCGGAGCGCCTGATCTGGGGCAGCGACTGGCCGGTCTGCCTGCTGGCGGCCGGTTACCATGAGTGGGTGGCGGCGACCGACACGCTGCTGTCCGGCTGCACGGCAAGCGAACGCGCGGCGATCCTCGGCGGGAACGCGGCCGAGGTCTACGGCCTGGCGCGCGCGTAGCGCCGCCCGCACGCCTGAGCATTTGCAGCGCGGTGGAAACGCCTTGCGTTGCGCAAATGCTGCCAAATCAAACCAGATAGACCCTGATTCCCAAGTCCGCTGCCCAGTTTTCGCGATCCGGATCTAACGCGGCCTGTTTGCGGGAGCGCAACGTCGCATGTCCGCGCACACGTCAGTGTCGTTGGCAGGGAGACCTGCCCGATGAAACCGAAATCGCTCGATCCCGACCTGACGATCGACGACGTGATGCGCCGCTGGCCCGGCGCCATCGCGCTCGTGCTGCGTTTCGAGATGCACTGCGTGGGCTGCCCGATCGGCGCCTTCCACACGGTCGCGGACGCCTGCGTGGCCCATCATGTCGATGCGGCGCGCTTCGCTCGCGAGCTGACGGACATCATGGGACCGCAGACCTAGCGCCGCGCCTGCCGCGCTCACTACGGCCGGCGGTTCTCGGCGATCAGAAGAAGCGCATGGGGGTCGGTCACGACCACCTTCTGCCGGCCGCCGCCGACGATGCCCTGCTCCTCCCAGGCGCTGAGCACGCGGCTGACCGTGTGCAGCGTCGTGCCGGTCATTTCCGCGATGTCCTGGCGGGTGATTGGGAAGTCGATCTCGATCCCCTCCCCGGTCTTCCGCCCGGATTGCCGGACCAGCCGCAGGACCGCACTGGCGATCCTCTGCTCGACCTGCTGGGTCGACATCTCGACGACGCGTTCCTGCGTCTCCTGCAGCCTTTCGCCGATCGTCCGGTAGGCGCCGGCGCCGACCGCGGGAAAGCGGGCCTGGATTTCGGCCCACGCCCGGTTCGGCCAGGTCAGCACGACGCAGTCGGCGGCCGCGACCGCGCTGGCGGGGTAGGTCGACCGTCCCATCGCCACCGCGATGCCGAAGAACTCGCCTTCGTTGATGTAGCGGGCGATGACCTGGTCGCCCGCCGGCGTGGTGCGCACGACCCGGACGTGCCCCGAAAGCAGCAGGTGGAACTGCTCGGCCGCGGCGTCCTGCGCGAAGATCTCCGCGTCGCGTGCAACGTGGGATGCGCGAGCCAGCGAGAGGATCGCGTCCAGGTCGCGGTCTCCCAGTCCCTGGAACGTCGGCAGTCCAGCGATCAGGGATCTGTCCAGCGCCATGCTTGGCGGCTCCTTCCATGCCGGGCATCGCGTCTTTCTAGCCTCTGTTTGAGCCAGCGCAAACGCTTGCCGGCCAGACCGGTCTATGGGGAGGCACACGGCAGAATCGGAAAGGACATGCCCATGATCAGGATCGCCGCAGCACTCGCCCTCGGGGCGGCACTCACCTTCGCAGGCGCGGCAGGAGCGGCCGAGCACGAGGTGCACATGCTCAACAAGGGCGTGAAGGGCGCCATGGTCTTCGAGCCGGACCTCATCGTCGCCGCGCCAGGCGATACGATCCGCTTCGTGCCGGTCGACAAGGGTCACAATGTCGAGACCATCAAGGGCATGTTCCCGGAGGGTGCCGAAGCGTTCAAGAGCAAGATGAGCGAGGAGTTCACCGTCACGCTCACCCAGGAGGGCGTCTACGGCCTCAAATGCGCGCCGCACTACGGGATGGGCATGGTGGCGCTGGTGCGCGTCGGCAACGCCGGCAACCTCGACGAGGCGATGGCGGTCAAGCAGACCGGCAAGGCCAAGACGGTGTTTGCGGAACTGTTCGGCGAACTCGCCGCGGCGAAGTGATCGCGACCGTACACCCATTTTCGTCATCGCCCGCGGGAGCGCTCCGAAGCGCCCCCGCGGCGCCTTCGCGCGCCGGCTCCGAAGTCATGCGCCTGCCCCTCGCCGCGACCCGGTGCGGCGTCAGCGGCATACGGCGCGGGCACGGCGATGGCGCATCCCCGTCGCTGGTGGTCTCGCCGCCGTGCTGATCGACACGATCCGGCTTGCGGCACGGGCACCCTGACGCTTTCCGATCGCTCGGGCTCGCTCCGGCCCGCTTACCGCTTGCCAAGGACCCTCGGCGCGCTCAGCGTCTGTCCTCGGCCGCCACGCGCATTCCTGCCGCGTGCAGTGCCGCGCCCTCCCCCGAGGCCGCGAAGTCGGCAATGTCGCGGAACAGACCGGCCATCTCCTGAAAGGTCGCCGCATCCGGGTCCGTCTGGCCCGTCGCCTCGAGCCTGGCGAGAAGATCGGCGGCCATGGCGATGGCGTCGCGCATCTGCCGCGCCAGGGCGAGCCCCACGGCCCGGCGGACGAGCTGCTCCTCTCCATCGCCGAGGGACTCGCCCTCGAGGGCGCGCTGCGGCGTGCGGGGCGTGTGCGCCGTCATATCAGGCCCTCGCCGCCGGATCGGATTGCGGGAAGAAAAATGCGCGAAGCCGCGCGACCAGCGACGGGCGCACGTCCCGCACCAGGCGGAAACCGAGATTCTCCGGCGGCGTGCCGACGGCGCAGCCGCCGCTTCTCCCGTCGCGGATGAAGGTCGACATGAACGCCCGGTGCCTGCCCTCCAGCACGCGCACGCCGCAGTTGCGCGTCATGCCTTCCGCGCCCTCGCCGGTTGGGTCGAGCGTCGTGCGGTCGTAGCAGGTGGCGGTCCATTCCCAGACATTGCCGCCGAAATCCTCCAGACCCAGCGAGTTGGGCCCGTAGTGGCCGCGCGGCCTTGGCGCCGGATCGGGAGGGCGCCGGGCGCCCGCCTCTTCGCGATAGCGGCGGATCCAGCCGACGGCGGGATTGGCGGGATCGTCCGCGGCGACGGAGAACGCCTCGCCGGCGAAACGCTCGGCGGCGGCAATGGCCATCTCCTCGGCCGTGGGCAAGCGCCACGGTTCACCCGTGACGCCGGCATACCAGCGGGCATAGGCGTCGGCGTCGATCCAGCTGACGCCCGTCACCGGCACGTCGGCCTCGGTTTGCGGCGCATCGGCCGCCTCGCAGGCGCCGGCCGCGACGCATTCGCCATAGGCGGCGAGGCCGACCTGGCGGCGCATGATCTCGAAGGACGGCACCTCGATCCGCACCATCGGCGACGGAGCCGGCCGGCTGTTTCTCAAGAATTCGCCGGGCAGCGGAAAATCCATCTCGCTGGCCGGAACCTGCACGACCGCCTCAGCCGCTCTGGTCTGGTCTCCCGACCCGGGCGACAGGACGGACGCGGCCAGCGGCAGCAGGACAGCCGCGGCGAAGGCCGCGGCGTCCAGGAATCTCGTCGGCATGATGTCTCTCCCCGCAGCCTGCCCGGCAGGTCCGGGCAGGCGCCGATCGCCTCAGTTCAGCGGGATCGGTCCCGGCGCCTCGACCTGCTTCATCAGGTCGTCGTTCCAGTCGCCCTCGACAACGAAATGCGCCGTCGCACCGAGTTCGACCGCCTCGATCAGGTTGTGGTTCACGTAGGCGTAGATGCCGGGCTGCCGGAACGTGTAGAGCGCCGCGCCCGCCGATCCACCCCGGATGAACCAGGTCTCGAGGTCCTTCGCCGGAGGATTGGCGAACTTGCCCTGCTCCCACACATAGTCGCCATGGCCGCCGATCAGGTGCGGACGCGTGTCGCGATTGGCCTGGGAGTGTACGATCAGGACCGTCTCGCCGACATTCGCCGTCATGGCGTTGTCGCCAGTCAAGGCACCCTTCGCGCCGTTGAAGACCACATGCGTGGGGACCAGACCCTTCATGACCTCGAGCGTGTCGGCGTAGCTGTCGCCATGGCTCTCATAGGTCTTGAAGTTTCCGTCGGCGTCGCGCGGGATATAGAACTCGTTCTCGCCGATGTAGTAGATGCGGTCATAGGCGAGCGCTTCGCCCTTCTCGTTCTTCAAGCCGTCGCGCGGCAGGATCATGATCGTGCCATGCATGCCCGACACGACGTGCCACGGGATCATCGGGCCGCCCGGCGCGCAATGATAGACGAAGGTGCCGGTGCGGGTCGCCTTGAAGCGCAGCTTCACCTGTTCGCCCGGATTGACCAGCGTCAGTGCGCCGCCGCCCAGGCCGCCGGTCGCGGCGTGGAAGTCGATGTTGTGCGGCATCGTGTTGGTTTCGGGATTGATGAGCGTGAGCTCGACGTAGTCGCCCTCGTGCACCACCATCAGCGGTCCCGGGATCGAGCCGTTGAAGGTCATGCCCTGCAACATGGTGCCGTCTTCGTCGATCACCATCGGCTTCTCGACGATCGGCATGGTGAACTCGATCACCGCCGGGCCGGTGGACGCGACCTGCTCGTGCGCATGCACGAAGGGAGGTGCAACCAGCGTGACCTTGCGGCGCGGCAGCGCCGCGATTTCCGCCTCGCTCGCCGGGGCGGTCGCCCGTGCCGGCATGGTGAGGACCGGTGCCAGCACGCCGGCCGCCGCTGCTCCCAGAAGTGCTTGTCGACGCGTGAACATGGTGATCTCCTTCAATCCGTCGTTTCGATGATCGAAGCGATACGCTCCGTCCACGGCATCGTCTTTGCGCTGGCGCAAAGTCCGCTGCGCTGCGTCAGCCGGCGGCGCGGCCGAGCGCCCGCATGCGCTCGAGCCACCCCGCGCGCTTCGACGCGCTCGCCGCGGTCACCATTCCGAGCAGCGTCTCGCGAACGGGCTTGATTCCGACGAAGTTCAGGATGTTGCGGCGAACGCCGGCGACGCCGTGTCCGAGATACCAGTAGCGATAGAGGAACGCCGGCATGCCCATCGTCACGACGATTCGCGCCGACCGGCCTTTGAGAAGCGTCCTGGTGAAGCCGCCGGTACCCTTCTCCGGATAGGCGAAGGCGACGCCCGGGCGCATGACCTGCTCGAGGAACGCCTTGAGCAGCGCGGGCATGGTGCCCAGCCACAGCGGGAAGACGAAGACGATGTGATCCGCCCATATCACCGCGTCGGAGGCCGGGCGGAGGGCTTCCGGCACCGTGCCCCGCTCGAAGTCCCCCATCGATCTCAGCAGGGGGAAGTCGAGCGCGCCCAGCGTGACCCGGCGTACCTCGTGCCCGCCTTCGGCCGCCCCGGCGGCATAGGCGTCCGCCAGGGCGTGGCAGAGCCGTGCCGGATCGGGATCGGGATGCGCGTTGATGACCAGGATCTTGCCCATCGCCCCGCCTCACGGCTTCTCGACGCGTGCGACCTGGTAGGTGTGCGACCGTCCGCCATGCGCCAGCGAGACGTATTCGCCCGGCACGAAGCGTTCGTCGTCGAATCGGAAGGCGATGTCGTCATCCGACTCGCCGGCGGCATAGTCGAAATACCACTGTCCGCCCGGCTTGCGGCGCAGGCGGCCGACCTGGTCCTCGTCCCCGGTGGCGAAGCGGCGGACACGGCAGAGAAGCTGGTGCGCCTTCCACTCGGATAGCTCGATGCGCCCCTGCCTGTCCAGCGGAACCAGCAGGTCGTAGCCGGTGCCCGCCTGCCCGGACGGGTTTTCCTTCTCGCGTGCCAGAAGCAGCTTCACGTGTCTGAAGCTCGGCGGAAAGTCGCTCGATCGTGTCATGCCGGAATCTCCCTTGCCCCGTCCAAAGCCTGTGCAGCGAACACCGGTCCACTCCGCTTGCCCGATGACTTGGAACCGGTCGTCTCGAGGTTGCGCACCAGACAGGCGGCCCGACGAAGCGAGCGCGCGCCCAGCGGAAACACTCCGGCCGGCGGGATGCAGGGGAGCCCATGTTCGGAGCAACGCTCTAGAGACCGCCCGGCTCCGCGCCATTGATCGAGGTCAATGCGCGGCGGCCCCCGTTTCCGCGACACCTCCGCCATTCTCGCCAAAGGAGGCCGCCATGCCTTTCTCGACAGTGCTCACGATCATTTCCGCCCACGCGGACGAAACCGATCTGGACCTCGCGGCCGACTTCGCCGAACGGGAGGGCCGGCATCTCTCGGTCCTCGTCCTCGCCATCGCGCCGACGCCTCCGATGGTCGAGGCAGCCGGCACGATCGCCGATGTCTGGATCGAGCAGCGCAGGCTGGGCATCGAGGCCGTCGAGCAGCGGACCGCCGCGATCGCGGCGCAGCTCGCTCGCAGGCCCATCTCGGCCGACGTGGCGAGCGACTATGTCGACGCCGCGATCATCCCCGAAATCGTCGGGCGGCGCGCCCGCTACGCCGACATGACCATGGCCGGCCCGGCGTTGCTGGCAGACGAGGAACTGCGCGACCCGGTCTTGGAAGGGGCGCTGTTCTTCTCCGGACGGCCGCTCCTTGTCGTGCCGCGCGGCAGGCAGCCGTCGCTGGCGCCGAAGCGCGTTATCGTCGGATGGGACAGCCGCGTCGAATCGGCGCGCGCGGTGCGCGAGGCGATGGAGATGCTGGCGACAGCCGACGAGGTGCGCCTGACAATCGTCGATCCCGTGCGCGACGAATACCATCACGGCGAGGAACCCGGCGCCGACGCGGCCTCCTACCTGGCCCGCCATGGGGCGAGGGTCACCGTCGACCGGGTGCCCAGCGAGAACCGGTCGGTGGCGGACGTGCTGCGCCGTAGCGCCCTCGATGCCGACGCCGACATGATGGTCATCGGCGCCTACGGGCACTCCCGGCTGCGCGAGCGCATCTTCGGCGGCGTCACCCGTTCCCTTCTGCACCACCCGTCCCTGCCGACGTTCCTGGCAAGATAGCGGGTTAGATTTCCAGCGGACCGGAGCCGAAGCCGCCGGCGGGCACCCCTGACCGTCTAGGCGGCAACCCGGCGACGCCACAGCGCCGCATAGTCCCTCAGGCCTTCCGAAACGGCTCGCGCGCCCGGTCGACCGCTCGGCTCGATCGAGCGGGTCTGGCGCGCAAGGAGAGCGGTGCCGACACTCGTGCCGGTGCTCCCCCTGCGATCGACCGCGACCGGCCGTTCTGTGGCCGCTTCCAGCATCGCCAGGAACGGCGCATTCGCGGCGAACGGTCCTTCGACCACGATTGGTCCCTCGGCGCCGATGAGGTCGAGGCAGGTCGCCGTCATGAGCGCGAGGTAGAAGGAAACGGCGCAGAAACGCTCGGGACCGTCCGGATCCGCGTCGGCCCAACGGGCCTTCGATTTGGGAAACGGCCCCGACCCGGCGGCGACCGAGGGCAGAAGCATGGGCTGTGCTTGCGCGACCTTGGCCATATCCGCCGGAGCGAAGTCACGCGGACGATTGCCCATCAGGAGGTCGAACTCGCGGCCGCCCATGAACCTGGCCGACGGCACGGGGTCGCCCAAGGCGTTCACATTGATCAGCGTGTCTCGCCCCGGATCGAGCGCCGGCTGGCCGCCGCCGACCGCCATCGAGACGACCCAGGTGCCTGTCGAGACAACAGCGAAGGGAGCTTTCCTGGCGAGGAGGTGCGGCAGGAGCGACGCGTTCGAATCGTGGATGCCACAGACGACGGGCGTGTCGGCATGGAGCCCCGTAGCGGCAGCGATCTCCGGTCGCACCGTCCCCAGCGTCTCGTCGGCGCGGCGGATCGCGGGAAACATGCTGCGCCACGACATCGCGTCCACCAGCGAGGAGAAATCGCGGTCGAACGGATTCCA
This sequence comes from Rhizobiaceae bacterium, assembly GCA_019635755.1. GTDB lineage: Bacteria > Pseudomonadota > Alphaproteobacteria > Rhizobiales > Rhizobiaceae > OAS926. The sequence continues at coordinate 796,405 of JAHBYW010000001.1, forward strand.
CAGATCGGTATGACAGCCGAGAGAGGTGACTTCGCTGGCGGCAACGCCTGTCAGCCGCATGGCCCAGTATTGCGGATACATGAGGATGTGCGAGACGCCCGCGAACGCGTCCGAAAACGACGTCGCCTGCCAGAATATCTGCGCGCCGAGGTTGAGGCCGACGGGTAGGCCGGGCGAGCCGGTCTCGGCGAAAGGTGGACGGACGGCCTCATAGGCCGCGCGCGTTTCGTGCGGACCATCATGCTCGTAGTCCAGCACCGGCATCGCCAGTACGCCCTGCGCATCCAGCAGGGCAGCGGTAGCGCCGTGCGTGGTGACGGCGATGGCCTCGATCCGGTTCTCGCGGTTAACCTCCGCTAGGCTCGCGAGGATGAACGACCAGAGGGCCTCGACGTCGTGGTGCGGATACGGCCCCTCGCGCCGCACCCCGTTCGGCCGCGTCCGAACCATCACCTCGGCCATCGTATCAAGGTCCACAAGTGCGACCTTGGCGTTCGACTTGCCGATGTCGATGACGGCGGCGCGGCGGACCATCGGTACCGGCTATTCCATGTGGAAGACGGTTTCGAGCGAAACGGCGACGGGCTCGTTGTCCGGCTTCGTTTCCATAATGTCGGCCATGTGCGCCCACCACCTCTTCATGACCGGATGGGAAGGAAGCGCATCCATCGTGTGGTTACCCCGCCGCCACAGCACGCCGAACAGGACGTTCGTCTGTTCGTCGAGGTGGATCGAGTAGTCCGAAACCCCGGCCTCCCTGAGGAGGGTCACCAGTTCCGGGAAGATCGCGTCGTGACGCTTCCTGTATTCGTCCTTCATGCCGGGATTGAGCCTCATCCTGAAGGCGTATTTCTCACCGTTCACATCGCCCTCCCGAAAAAGCGGCGCCAGACGATCGGAAGCGCGATCACGAGGATCAGGAGCAGGCCGATAAAGATAGACATCACGATGCCCGGCACGTTGAGGAGGCCGAGGCCGAACGTGACCATGCCCATGATCAGCGCTGCCAGCACGACTCCGACGATCGAGCCTGCGCCACCGAGGATGGAGACACCACCCAGCACGACCATGGTGATGACCTCCAGTTCGTAGCCCTGCGCGATCGACGGGCGCGTCGAGCCAAGGCGCGACGTGAGCAGCACCGAGGCGATGCCCGCCATCAAACCGGTCAGGCAGAAGAGCACGAACTTCACCCTGTTCACGCGCACGCCGGAGAACTGCGCCGCCACCGGATTGTTGCCGATGGCGAAGACGCGACGGCCGAAGCTGGTGCGGTGGAGCAGGAACCAGAAGGCGACCGCGGCTGCGGCGAACAGCACGAGTTCGAACGAAACGACCCACCAGACATAGCCTTGCCCGAAGAAGGCGAAGCCCGCCGGATAGCCCTTGTAGGCCTGGTCTCCGAGGATGATGTAGGCGATGCCGCGGAACAGGCTCATCGTGCCGATGGTCACGACGATCGAGGGCAGACCGAGACCTGTGACCAGCGCGCCGTTGACGGCACCGCAGGCGAGTCCGGTCAGGATGCCGATCGCGACAAGCGTCGGCGTGTCCGCGCCGGACTGCAGCGCCATGCCCATCAGCGTCGAGGCGAGCGCGATGGTCGCCGCGACGGAAAGGTCGATCTCGCCGGAGATGATCAAAAGCGCCATGGCGAGCGCGATCAGGCCCTTCTCCGTGAAGTTGAAGGTCATGTCGGACAGCGACCACGGATTCAGGAAATACGGCGAAGCGAGGCTGTTGGTCACGAAGATGCCGAGCGCCACTGCGACGAGGAGCATTTCCCACGACAGCAGCGTACCCTTGAGGGGCGTGTCCAGCCGGTCGGGAATGCGGCGGCGGGCGGTCTCGACGGTGCTCACGCAGCCTCCGCCTTTTTCAGAATGATGCGGCCCTGCTTGCGCTCACCCCGGGCGTTCAGGATCACCGCGGCGAGGATCGCCGTGCCGGAGATTGCCATCTGCCAGAAGGGCGACACGCCAATGACGGGAAGCGCGCTCGAAATGATGCCGAGAAACAGCGCGCCGAGCAACGCGCCGCCGACCGAGCCGATGCCGCCGGCGATCGAGATTCCACCGATCACGCAGGCCGCAATGATGGTCAGTTCGTAGCCGTTCGCCACTTCCGTCGCCGCGATGACGTAGCGCGAGACCCAGAGATAGCCGCACAGGCCCGCGATGGCGCCCGAGAGGACAAAGGCGATGAACTTGGTCCGCCCCACATCGATGCCGGTGTAGACCGCCGCCGAGGGGTTGACGCCGATCGCGTAGAGCGAGCGGCCGAGCGGCGTACGGGTCAGGAGCAGGAAGAAGAAGGCGATCGCCGCGACCGCGAACCATGACAGCACGGGCAGGCCGAGCAGCATGCCGCGCTGCAGGCCGATGAAGTCCGCGCTCATGCGGTCGGCGTTGACCCAGGTGCCGCCGGCGACGACGAAGGTGAGGCCGCGGAAGATAGTGAGCGTTCCGAGCGTCACGACGATGGCGGGAATGCCCAGTTTCCACACCAGGACGCCGTTGAACGCGCCGAGGACGGCGCCGATCGTCATTGCTTCGACGATGATGAGGGGAATCGGGACCTCTGGATAGTTTGCGTTGGTCAGCGCGACCAGCATGCCGGTCAGCGCCAGGTTAGAGGCCATCGAGAGGTCGATCGAGCGCGTCAGGATCACCACCATCTGGCCCAGCGCCAGGATGACCAGGATCGACGTGTCGTTGAACACCGTCGCCAGGTTTCCTGGCCGTGCGAACGCCGGAAAGCGCATGGCGATCAGGCCGACCATCAGCGCGATCGCGGCGACCAGGAGCATTTCGCGGTGCCTGAGGACTGCACTCATGCGACGATCCCCGCGGCGGCGCGGACGAGCGTCTCGGCATCGAGGCCGGCGTTGTCGAAAGTCGCTGCAACCCGCCCCTCGCGCATCACGACGACCCGGTCCGACATGCCGAGGATCTCGGGAAGTTCCGACGAGACCATGATGACGGACAAACCCTGCTCGACGAGTTCCGCCATGAAGGCATGGACGGCCGCTTTCGAGCCGATGTCGATGCCCTTGGTCGGTTCGTCGAGGATGATCAGCTTCGGCTCGGTGGCCAGCCATTTGGCGATGACTACCTTCTGCTGATTGCCACCTGACAACGTGCCGACATCCTGGCTCAGCGACGAGGCCCTCAGATCCAAGCGCTCCGTGAAGGTGCGCGCCAGCCTGAACTCTTCTGCCAGGCGCAGGACGCCCGATTTCGACGTTCTCGCGAGCGATGGCAGCGAGACGTTCTTGAAGATCGGCATGCCGATGACCACGCCCTGGCGGCCGCGTTCCTCGGGCACGTAGACGATACCGGCATCTATCGAATCGGCCGCCGTCCGCGGTGCGATCCTATGTCCCGCCAGGGTTATCGATCCGGCGCTGGTCCCCGTCATGCCCGCGATCGCCTGCATGACCTCACTGCGCCCGGCGCCGACCAGCCCGTAGAAACCGAGGATTTCCCCCTGCCTGAGCTCGAAGCTCACGCGATCGAATTCCGTCGGGTGGGACAGTCCGTCGACTGTGAGAAGCGGGCCGCCGATGTTGGGTTGCCGTTCCGGGAAGATGTGGTCGACGGCGCGACCCACCATCATGCGTACGATGTCGTTCTGCGACGTGTCGGCTACCATGCCCTCGCCGACCATCTCTCCGTCGCGGAACACCGTAAAGCGGTCGGCGATGCGGTAGATCTCGTCGAACTTGTGGCTGATGAAGAGGATCGCCTTCCCCTCGCCTTTCAGGAACGCGACCAGGTCGAACAGCTCGCCGATCTCCTTGGCCGAAAGCGCGGCGGTCGGCTCGTCCATGATGACGATGCGCGCGTCGATCGACATGGCGCGGGCGACCGCGACGAGATGCTTGTTGGCGATGCCGAGGTCGCGCAGCCGGGTATCGGCGTCGATATGGCCGGCGCCCATGCGCTTCAGCACGTCGGCCGCCTGCCGGCGCATCGCCCGCCAGTCGATCAGACCGATCCGCGTGCGCGGCGCATGGCCGAGATAGACGTTCTCGGCGACGGACAGGTCGTCGAAAAGGACGGTTTCCTGGTGGATGGCCGTGATGCCGTGCCGAAACGCATGTTCGGCACCTTGCAGCCTGACGGCATCGCCGCTGACCCGGATTTCGCCTTCGTCGGGGCGGTAGATGCCGGTGAGTATCTTGACCAGCGTCGACTTGCCGGCGCCGTTCTCGCCGATCAGCGCGGTGACCTGGCCGGGATAGAGCGAGAGGCTGACGTCGTGCAGCGCGCGGACGCCCGGGAACGATTTGCTCACGCCCGAGAGCGAGAGGAGCGGCTGGGCCACTGCGGTGCCCGGTTCGAGTTCCCCTGCGCGCAGGGCGGCTGCGGTATGCATCTTTCCGGCCCTGCTGTCTTGAACATGGCGGCGAGGCCGGAGCCTCGCCGCCAACCAGTCCTGGGAGAGACTAATAGATCTTGGAGAACTCTTCGATGTTCGACTTGTCGAACTGGAAGGGCGCTGCCATCGCCGCCGAGTTTGTATCGTCCAGCGTGATCTCGCCGACCTTGCCGATGGAGATCTTCGCGCCCGGCTTGGCTTCGACCTTCTTGGTCGCGAGCTGGTGGGCGATGTAGACCGCCGAGTAGCCGAGGTCGATCGGGTTCCACAGCGCCACGGCCTGCGAGGAGCCGTTGTCGATGAACTGCTTGAACTCGGACGGCAGGGCGAGGCCGGTGACATTGACCTTCCCGATCAGGCCCATGTCCGTGACCACCTGCGCGGCCGCGACGACGCCGACAGTGGTCGGGGCGATGATGGCCTTGAGGTTCGGGTAGGACGCGATCAGCCCCTTGGCTTCGTTGGTCGACTTCACCGAGTCGTCATCGCCATAAACGGTCGCGACGAGGTTGATCTTCGGGAACTTCTCCGGAAGGATCTTCTTGGCCGCCTCGATCCAGGCGTTCTGGTTGGTCGCGGTCGACGATGCCGACAGGATCGCCACGTCGCCGCCTTCCGGCAGGTAGTCGGCGGCGAGCTTGATGATCGTCTCGCCGATCAGATCGGTGTCCGACGGGTTCAGGTGCATCTGACGGCCTTCGGCCGCCACGCCCGAATCCCAGGAGATGACGGTGATTCCGCGTTCCATCGCCTTCTTCAGCACCGGAACCAGCGCGTCCGGGTCGTTGGCCGACACGGCGATGGCGTTGACGTTCTGGGCGATCAGCGAGTTGATGATCTCGACCTGGCCTTCGGCGGTCGCCGCGGTCGGCCCGGTGTAGATGACCTCGATGCCGCCGAGTTCCTTGGCGGCTTCCTGCGCGCCCTTGTTGGCGGCATCGAAGAAGCCGTTGCCGAGAGCCTTGACCACCAGTGCGATCTTCATGTCCTGCGCGCTCGCAGGCATGGCAAACATCGCGGCCGCCACGGCCGCCGCCGCCAGAAATTTCCTTACGATGCTCATCAGATCTTTCCTCCCTTGAGCGGTTGCATTCCCATCAGCGCCGCGGGCTCACGCCTGCAGCGAAGATTCCTCCGTCGTGACAGCGCGCGAGCTTTTCGCGACGATCAGTGAGACGCCGGCGTTTTCCAGCATCTTGGCGTCGCTGTCCTCCAGACCGGCGTCGGTGATGACGGTCGAGATGCGCGACAGACCGCACAGGATCAGGCTGGAGCGCTGACGGAATTTCGATGAGTCGACCAGCACGACGAGCTCGTCCGCCTGATCGATCAGCTTCTGCTCGGCCTGGATGAGCAGAGGGTCGCCCTCCATCAGCCCGAGGGGACCGAGGCCCTGCGCGCCCATGAACATGCGTTTGGCGTAGAAGTTGCGCGTCACGTCGTTCTCGAACGGTGACAGGATGATGTTCTGCTCACGGTAGATCGTGCCGCCTGACAGCATCACGGTGTTCTTCGAGTGCTTCAGCAGGTGGTCGGCGATCGGGAACGAATTGGTGAAGATGGTCATCCGGCGGTTCGCCAGGAAATGCACCATCTGGAAGGTCGTCGTGCCGCCATTGATGATGATCGGATCGCCGTCCTTGCACAGCTCCACCGCTTCGCGAGCGATGGCACGCTTCTCGCCCACATGCATCGTCTCGTTGACGCTGAAAGGGCGTCCGGCGATGCCCATGAACTGCGGAGGCGTGATCGATTCGGCACCGCCGCGAACGCGGCGCAGACGCTTCTGCAGATGAAGCGCGGCGATGTCACGCCGGATCGTCGCCTCCGACGAGTCCGTCAGTTCGACCAGTTCCGGCACCGTCACCACAGGCTTTTCCTGGACGGCGGACAGAATGATCCGATGGCGCTCTTTCTCGTGCATGGCTCCTCCCAGCCGCAACCATCTAGGCAGCATCTCCGCGCAGTGTCAATCAAGATCGATCAAATTATTCCATGTTGCACTGCAGTATGATCGTTCTTGATCGTTTCTGATTGACAGCCTCGGAGGCGAGGTGCATGACTCGCGGCAATTCGCGCTGGTGATGCCCGCGCCGGGAGGACTGCACATCATGTTGGAAACGCGCTCCGCCACGCGTCTCGTCGATCTTTGGGACGATGCGAAGGCCGCGACCATGAGCGAATCCGAGCGGCTGCTCTATCGTTCGAACCTTCTCGGCTCCGACAAGCGCATCACAAACTACGGCGGCGGCAACACCTCGGCGAAGGTGATGGAAACCGACCCTCTGAGCGGCCGGCAGGTCGAGGTTCTCTGGGTCAAGGGATCCGGTGGCGACGTCGGCACGATCAGGCGCGACGGTTTCGCCACGCTTTACATGGAGAAGCTGGAAGCGCTGAAGAAGCTCTACCGGGGCGTCGCGCACGAGGACGAGATGGTGGGATATCTTCCCCACTGCACCTTCAACCTCAATCCGCGCGCCGCGTCCATCGATACGCCGTTGCACGCCTATGTGCCCCGCAATCATGTCGATCACATGCACCCCGACGCGGTGATCGCGATCGCCGCCGCGAAGGACAGCAAGGCGCTGACGAAGCACATCTATGGCGACGAGATCGGCTGGCTCCCCTGGAAGCGACCCGGCTTCGAACTGGGGCTTTGGCTGGAGAAGTTCGCGCGGGAGAACCCGAAGGCGGTCGGCGTCGTCCTGGAAAGCCATGGGCTCTTCACATGGGCCGACACCGCCAAGGACTGCTACGAGACGACCATCCGCATCATCAACCGCGCCATCGAGTTCTTCGAGGCGGAAGGACGCGGCAAGGCCGCCTTCGGCGGCGAGGTCGTCCGGGCGCTGCCGGCGAACGAACGCCGCGTGATCGCGGCGAAGCTGATGCCTGCGATCCGTGGCATGATCTCGGCGAAGGAGCGCAAGGTCGGCCATTTCGACGACCAGGCCGCGGTGCTCGACTTCGTCGGCTCGCGCGACATGCGCCGGCTGGCGGCGCTGGGCACCAGTTGTCCCGACCATTTCCTGCGGACGAAGATCAGCCCGCTGGTCGTCGATTTCGATCCGGCGGAACCGGACATGGACAGGACGCTTGCGGCCCTGCCGGCAGCGCTCGAAGCGTACCGCAAGGGTCATGCCGCCTATTACGAGCGCTGCAAGCGTGGGGATTCGCCGCCGATGCGCGACCCCAATGCCGTCGTCTATCTGGTGCCGGGCGTCGGCATGATAACCTTCGCCAAGGACAAGGCGACCGCTCGGATCTCCGGCGAGTTTTACGTCAACGCCATCAATGTGATGCGCGGCGCCTCCACCGTCTCGGACTACATGGGTCTGCCCGAGCAGGAGGCCTTCGACATCGAGTACTGGCAGCTCGAGGAGGCCAAGCTCCAGCGGCTGCCCAAGCCGAAACCGCTGGCGGGCCAGGTCGCGCTGGTGACGGGCGGCGCCGGCGGAATCGGCCGTGCCACCGCGCAGCGGCTGCTGGCCGACGGCGCGTGCGTGGTGCTGGCCGACATCGACGAGGCCGCGCTGGCCAGTGCGGAAGCCGATCTCGGCACGTCGGCCGGCAAGGACTTCGTCCGCGCGGTAACACTCGACGTCACCAGGGAAGATGCCGTGATCGCCGGTTTCGCGGAGACGGCGGTCGAGTTCGGCGGCATCGACATCCTCGTCTCCAATGCCGGCCTTGCCTCGTCCGCACCGATCGAAGAGACGACGCTCACGCTCTGGAACAGGAACATGGACATCCTGGCGACCGGCTACTTCCTGGTCAGCCGCGAGGCGTTCCGGATGTTCCGGGCGCAGAAGATCGGTGGCAACGTCGTCTTCGTCGCCTCGAAGAACGGGCTGGCAGCGTCACCCAACGCCGCCGCCTATTGCACGGCCAAGGCCGCCGAGATCCATCTTGCCCGCTGCCTGGCGCTGGAAGGCGCGGAAGCGCAGATCCGCGTCAATGTGGTGAACCCCGACGCGGTGCTGCGTGGCTCCAAGATCTGGACCGGCGAGTGGAAGGAGCAGCGCGCCGCCGCGTACAAGATGTCCACCGACGATCTCGAGGAGCACTACCGCTCGCGCTCGATGCTGAAGCGTTCGGTGTTCCCGGAAGACATTGCGGAGGCGATCTATTTCTTCGCCTCGGACATGTCGGCCAAGTCGACAGGCAACATCATCAATGTCGACGCCGGCAATGCGCAGAGTTTCACACGGTAGAATGGTGCATCCTTGGAGGCTCGGGCCGCTCGCGTCTCGGGACGAGGACCGATGATGCTTGGCGCGATCGTAGACGAAGGCCGCCGACGCCCTCGTCCTGAGGTGAGAGCGTGAAGGGCGAGCCTCGAAGGATGCACCACCTGTGAGCCGACACCTGGGGAGCACTTTGAACGAGCACCTGATCTCCACCGACATTCTCGGCGAGCATAACGCGTCCCGCGAAGCCGCCTTGCGCAGCGACTACGCCGCGCTGGGCGAACAGCTCTCCCGCCGCGGCATTTCCATCGATGCGATCAAGGCGAAGGTCGCGGTCTTCGGCGTCGCCATCCCGTCCTGGGGCGTCGGCACCGGCGGCACCCGTTTCGCCCGCTTCCCCGGCGAGGGGGAACCGCGCGACATCTTCGACAAGATCGAGGACTGCGCCGTCATCGCGCAACTGACGCAGGCGACGCCGACCGTGTCGCTGCACATCCCGTGGGACAAGGCCGATCCGAAACGGCTGAAGCAGGCGGCCTCGCGCTTCGGGCTCGGCTTCGACGCGATGAACTCCAACACCTTCTCCGACGCAAAGGGCCAGCCGCTTTCTTACAAGTACGGCTCGCTCAGTCACGCCGATGCCGGCGTGCGCCGGCAGGCAGTCGAGCACAATCTCGAATGCATCGAGATCGGCAGGACGCTCGGCTCGAAGGCGCTGACGGTTTGGATCGGCGACGGCTCCAACTTCCCCGGACAGGTGAACTTCGCGAAGACCTTCCGCCGCTACCTCGACGCGATGGCAGAGATCTATGGGGGGCTGCCAGAGGACTGGCGGCTCTTTACCGAGCACAAGATGTATGAGCCCGCCTTCTATTCGACCGTCGTGCAGGACTGGGGCAGCAACTATCTGATCGCCCGGGAGCTCGGCCCGAAGGCATATTGTCTCGTCGATCTCGGCCACCACGCGCCGAACGTCAACATCGAGATGATCGTCTCGCGGCTGATCCAGTTCGGCAAGCTGGGCGGCTTCCACTTCAACGATTCGAAATATGGCGACGACGACCTCGATTCCGGTTCGATAGACCCCTACCGCCTCTTCCTCGTCTTCAACGAACTGGTCGATGCCGAACTGTCGGGCGCCGAGGGGTTCGATCCCGCACACATGCTCGACCAGAGCCACAACGTCACCGACCCGATCGAGAGCCTGATGCTGTCGGCGACCGAAGTGCAGCGCGCCTATGCACAGGCGCTGCTGGTCGACCGCAAGGCGCTCGAATCGCATCAGGGTTCGAACGATGCGCTGATGGCGACGCAGACACTGAAGGCGGCCTACCGTACCGACGTCGGCCCGATTCTGGCCATGGCGCGGCTGGAGAAGGGCGGCGCCATCGATCCCGTCGCGGCATACCGCGCAGCCGGCTACCGAGCGAAAGTCGCCGCCGAGCGCCCCGCATCGGCCGCGGGCGGGGGCGGCATCGTCTAAACCCCGAGATACCGGTCGCGAACCGCAACATCCACGTCGAGTGCGCGGCCCGTCCACACGCTGCGCCCATTTTCCAGGATCACGCAGCGATCCGCGACGGGAAGCAGTTCGCTCAACGTCTTGTCCACGACCAGGATCGACTGCCCGTTCGCCTTGAGGGTCTGGATGGCGCGCCAGATGTCCTGGCGGACCACCGGCGCCAGGCCCTCGGTCGCCTCGTCCAGCACCAGGAGCGTGGGGTTTGTCGTCAGCGCTCGTCCGATCGCGAGCATCTGCTGCTCGCCGCCGGAGAGGGTCCGGGCAAACTGCCCTCCACGCTCCGCCAGCCTTGGAAAAAGCCCTTCCACCTTCGCTTTGTCCCAACGCCCCGGTCGGGCGGCGGCAAGCAGGTTCTCCGCAACCGTCAGGTTCGGAAAGCAGCGGCGGCCCTCGGGAACCAGTCCGAGTCCCTGCCGTGCGATTACATGAGGCGGCGCGCGGAAGATGTCGTCTCCGCCGAACTCGAGAACCCCGGCAACCGGCGTCGTCAGGTTGAAGATCGCACGGATCGTCGTCGTCTTGCCCATTCCGTTGCGGCCCAGCAGTGCCACCACCTCGCCCTCGCCGACGTCGAGGTCGACGCCGAAGAGTGCCTGGGTCGGACCGTAGGCTGCCTGGAGGCCGGCGACATGCAGCAGCCTCATGCCCCGTCTCCCAGATAGGCGCGCCTGACCTCCGGATCGCGGCGTATCTCGTTGACCGTGCCGGTCGCGATGATGCGGCCGTAGACGAGAACGGAGACCCGGTCAGCCAGGGCGAACACGGCCTCCATGTCATGCTCGACGAGCAGGATGGGCGCCTCGTCGCGCAACCCTGCGAGGAACGACGTCAGCGCCTTCGATCCCTCCGGCCCCATGCCGGCCATCGGCTCGTCGAGCAGGAATGCCTTCGGGCCGGTCGCCAACGCGATCGCAATCTCCAGCAGACGGCGCTCACCGTGTGACAGCTCGGCCGCGGGCACGGCCGCGCGTTCGGCCAGCCTGACGCGCGCGAGCACCGCCATCGCAGGCTCGGTAAGCGTTCGATCCGAGCGAATGTCCTTGAAGAAGCGGAAGCTCGATCCCTGCCGCGCCTGCAGCGCAAGCATGACATTGCGCAGCGCAGAGAACTCGAGCGCGACGGAGGAGACCTGGAAGGTTCGCGCCAGCCCGAGCCGCACCCGTTCTGCCATGTGAAGGCCCGCGATGTCGCGACCGTCGAACCGCAGCGTTCCGGTGTCGGGCTTCAGCGTGCCGGCAATCTGGTGGATCAGCGTCGACTTGCCCGCCCCATTCGGGCCGATCAACGCGTGAACCTCGCCCGGCCTCAGATCGAGACTGACATCATCGGTCGCTTTCAGCGCGCCGAAGCTCTTGCTGAGGCCGACGAGCTGGAGGATCGGCTCAGCCATGGCGCGGCCTGCCGGCGAAGACCCCGATAACCCCGCCGCGCGCGAAGAGCACGACGCCAAGCAGGATGAGGCCGAGGAAGAACTGCCACCGCTCGGTGATGCCGCCGAGCGCGAACTCCAGCAGGACGTAGAGCGTCGCTCCTGCGACCGGCCCGTAGAGCCGGCCGACCCCGCCCAGGATGATCAGCACGATCAGTTCGCCCGACATCTGCCAGGATAGCATCGACGGGCTGACGAACCGGTTGAGATCGGCGAAGAGCGCGCCCGCCACGCCCGTCACGGCGGCCGAAATGACGAATGCCGCCAGCCTGACGTGGAACGGGCGGATGCCGACCGCGGCCAGCCGCGTTTCGTTCTGGCGCGCCGCCTGCAGGGCGGAGCCGAACCGCGAGTGCTGGAGCCGGTGAAAGAAGACCAGCGACAGGCCGAGGAGCCCGTAGCAGATGGCGAGGAACGACAGCGGCCGCAGCGTGTCGATACCCGGGAAATTGTTGCGGACGAAGAAGGAGAGGCCGTCCTCGCCGCCGTAGGCGGGCCAGGAGATGGCGAAATAGAACGCCATCTGCGCAAAGGCGAGCGTGATCATGATGAAGTAGACGCCCGAGGTCCTGAGGCTGATCGCGCCGATGACGAACGCGAGCAGCGCACAGGCGACGATCGCGACTAGCCAGATGACCGGCATGAGCTTGGTCCCGGGAATGCCGGCGAACATCGGCTCCATGTTGAAGGCATGCACGGCAAGAATACCGGCCACGTAGCCGCCGAGGCCGAAGAACGCGGCATGGCCGAACGACACGAGCCCGCCGAGGCCGAGCGCCATGTTGAGGCCGACGGCCGCGAGCGCCAGGATCGCGATCCGCGTTGCGAGCGTGACGTAGAACGGCTCGCCGAGCAGGCTCGTCGCCACGGGCGCCGCGACCAGCAGCACCGACAGGACGATGTTGAAGGCTGTCTCCCTCGCCATCACGAGCCTGCGGGGAACAGGCCCTGCGGCCGGATCGCCAGGATCAGCGCCATGACCACGTAGATGAGCATCGAGGCCAGTGCGGCGCCTGTCGACGCCGCTGCCGAGGGCGAGACGAAGGTCGACAGCAGGGCGGGAAGCAGGAAACGGCCCAGCGTATCGACCACCCCCACCAGCAGCGCCCCCACCAGCGCCCCGCGGATCGATCCGATGCCGCCGATCACGATGACCACGAAGGCGAGGATCAGCACCGGCTCGCCCATGCCGATCTGGACGGACTGCAGCGCACCGACCATCGCGCCGGCGAAGCCTGCGAGCGCGGCTCCGAGCGCGAACACGATCGTGTAGAGGCTGCGGATGTCGACGCCGAGCGCGGCGATCATCTCGCGGTCGGATTCGCCTGCCCGGATGCGCATGCCCATCCGGGTGCGTGCGATCAGGAGGTAGAGCCCGATCGCGACGGCGGCGCCCGCGCCGATGAGCGCCAGCCTGTAGAGCTGGTAGCGCGAGCCGCCTGGCAGCGGCACCGTACCCTGCAGCAGCGGCGGAATGTCCAGATAGAGCGGCAGCGAGCCGAAAAGCCACCGGGTCGCTTCGGACAGGATGAGGATCAGCGCGAAGGTCGCCAGCACCTGATCGAGATGATCGCGCTGATAGAGGCGTCGGATGACGACGACTTCAATCAGCGCGCCCGCCGCCGCGGCGGCGGCAAGGCTCGCCATCAGCCCCAGCCAGAACGAACCGGTTGCGGCGGCGACGGCGGCGCAGGCGAACGCTCCGATCATGTAGAGCGAACCGTGCGCGAGGTTGATGAGCCCCATGACGCCGAAGATCAGCGTCAGGCCGGCGGCCATCAGAAACAGCATGAAGCCGAACTGAAGTCCGTTCAGGAGTTGCTCAAGGAAGAGGGTCGCCTGCACGATGGGCGCCGGGCCGTGCCTGGCCGCCCCTGAAGGCGCGGCCAGGCGAAGCTCTGCGGATCAGATCTTGCAGTCCTTGGCGTAGGCGTCGCCATGGTCGGTGAAGGCGGTGCCGATGATCCTGTTCGTGATCACGTCGCCCTCCTTCACGACCTCGCGGACATAGATGTCCTGGATCGGGTGCTGGTTGGAGTTGAACCTGAACTTGCCCCGGACGGTCGCGAAGTCTGCCTCCTTGAGCGCGGCGCGGAACGCGTCCTTGTCCTTCACGCCGGCCTTGGCGAGGGCCGAGAGGATCAGGTTGGCGGTGTCGTAGGCCTGCGCCGCGTAGATCGACGGCAAGCGGTTGTATTCCGCCTGGAACGCCGCGACGAAGTCCTTGTTGGCGGCGTTGTCCAAATCCTTCGCCCAGGAGGCGGAGTTCCTGACGCCGAGCGCCGCGTCGCCGATCGCTCCCAAGACATCCTGGCTGAACGAGAAGCCCGGACCCATCAGCGGCGTGCCCACCCCCGATTGCGCATACTGCTTCGTGAAGGCGATGCCCATGCCGCCGGGCAGGAAGATGAACACGCCGTCGGCATCCGACGCGCGGATCTGCGCGATTTCGGCGGCATAGTCAGTCTGGCCGAGTTGCGTATAGACCTCGCCGGCGATCTCACCCTTGTAGTAGCGCTTGAAGCCGGTCAGCGAATCCTTTCCCGCCGGGTAGTTCGGGGCGAGGATGAACATCTTCTTGTAGTCGGCGTTGGCGTACTCGCCCATCGCTTCATGGAAATTGTCGTTCTGGTAGGCGACGTTGAAGTAGTTCTTGTTGCACTGCGCGCCGGCCAGCGGCGACGGGCCGGCATTGGGCGAGAGGTAGATGATGTCCTGGGCGGTCACGCTCGGCACGACCGCCATGGCCAGGTTCGACCAGATGATCCCGGTCAGGAGATCGACCTTGTCGCTCTGCACCATCTTGTCGGCGATCTGAACGGCCAGCTCGGGCTTCTGGGCATCGTCCTCGACGATGATCTCGATCTCGGCATTGCCCGATTTTTTGATGGCGAGCTCGAAGGCGTCGCGCACATCGATCCCGAGGCCCGCGCCGCCGCCCGAAAGCGTCGTGATCATGCCGATCTTCACGGGCTCGGCCACGGCAGCGCCGGTGCTGGCCAGTATCGCGAGCGCGCACGCCGCTAGCGTCTTCTTCATATGGACCTCCCCTGTCGCAATCCAGTCGCCCTTCCTAAAAGCCGAATTTGAATGGCTTGGCTAGTGTACCTTTCGTTTCGATCGGCTGGCGACGGGTAACACGACGCCCTGCTCGCCAAACTGCGTGCCATGGGTCTGAGCCTTCCGACAATGGAGCGGGGATGGTCGCGACCGGCATGGCGCGAAGCGGAGGGCAGCGGGCCTGTTCAAGCCCGCAAACGACCGCCGTCAGCCTGGCGCCGCCTGAATTGTCTTAAAGATCAAGCGCTTATTGGCGCACCCAAGAGGATTCGAACCTCTGACCTTTGCCTTCGGAGGGCAACGCTTGAGCTTTCCTGGAGTTTCCCGCATATTCCCGGGTCGTCACTACGATATTGAATTTATTTGATAATATGCCTTTCAGCCGGCATTGACTGAGTTGTCGACATCCTTCATTTTACCGCGCCCGTGATTACTCGGTGATTTTTTTCGGAGCTTAGCGCGCGCGAATGGCGGTTGGTAAACTCACCAAGACGTCGATCGAAACGGCGATAGCACAGAGACTGCCCGTCATTCTGTGGGATACGACGACGAAAGGGTTTGGCGCGAAGGTATCTGACCGCGGCATCTGCTCGTTCATCGTCCAATATCGGCTGCCCGGCGGCAGGCGCGGTCGCACGAGGCGTGTGACGATCGGCAGATTTGGAGGACCGTGGACTGTTGAGTTAGCTCGACAGAGGGCGAAGGAGATTCTCGGCGAAGCCGTGCTTGGATCGGATCCAGCGGACAAGAAAGCCAAGCTGGGACGCACTGTGACGGTTTCGCAGCTTTGCGATCGTTATCTGTCTGAGGGCACGGCGACGAAGAAGGCGAGTACCCTGAGATCGGACCGCGGAAGGATCAATCGGCACATCAAAGTACTGCTCGGAAACAAGCTCATCACCGAGATCACACGAACTGATGTGCGTCGTTTTCTCAAGGACGTCTCGGAGGGGAAGACAGCGGTCGTTGAAAAGACGGGGTTCCGAGGAAAGGCCGTCGTGCGGGGTGGAAAGGGCACCGCGACAAGAACGGTCGGCCTTCTTGGTGGAATCTTCAGTTTCGCCGTCGACGACGGGCTTATCGTTACCAATCCAGTGACAGGTGTCGAGCGCCACAAAGACCGACGCAATCAACGGTTCCTTACTCTCGATGACATTCGCACTCTGGGAGAGGCTCTACGCGTAGAAGAGGAAAATGGCGCCAACCCAGAGGCGATCGCGATCGTTAAGCTCCTCCTCCTTACAGGCGCTCGTCGAGGCGAAGTTGAGGGATTAAAATGGAGCGAGGTCGATTTTGCACGGTCGTACTTGTGTCTTGAAGATTCGAAAACTGGCCAAAAGCTGGTTCGCCTCAGTGAACCGGCTTTGGCGATCCTTCGGAACCAGCATGTCCGATCCAGCTCATCTCCGTGGGTATTTCCGTCTCGCAACGGCCTCACTCATTTCAGTGGAACCCGTAAGATTTGGCTTCGCGTAATCGGCAGGACAAACTTCAGTGGCCTGCGAATTCATGACCTCCGCCACTCGTTTGCGACGATCGGTGTCGAGCTAACTAAAAGCCTCCCCCACATGAGCGGTCTTTTGGGTCATGGGAATTACTCGACAACCCAGCAGTATCTCCACCTCTTGGATGACTCCCTCTGGCGGGCTACGCGCGAAACGGGGTCAGCTATTGAGAAGGCGCTGGGCCCTTAGCGGCGGTTTTTTCACCCTTGATTATAGGTATAAATTCCTATACGCTGACTGCGGCAGGCGCTGCGACGCAGCACTTTGGCCAGCGCATCTAACTCGGAGCTGAATATGACCTTTCGACCACCGTGGGTCGCCCGATGGCGAACCCAACCCGCCCCACAGCAGGCAAGACGAGGCGCTTCGGCGCCTCTTTGCTTTTCCGGGGGGTGCTGATGGCCAGGAACGACAAGGATTTCGCTCCGGGCCTGATCGTGTTCGGCCTTGATGACGCGAACAAGCCGCACGCCTCGGTGTTCAGCAAGCCGGACGTTGAGGAAGCGAAGAAGGCGGCGAGCGCCATGGCCATGTTCTGGCTGGCGGTGTCGCCCGGCCAGCATGCCGATGTGGTGGCGGCACTGCCCGAAGGCCGGTTGTTCGGGTCCGGCAAGGCCTTCGTGCCCTTCGTGACGGTCGAACGGTACGATGTCATCGCCAAGCTCGCAGGCAAGCCCACGGCAGCCGAAACGGCCTCCGCGGCCACCAAGCAGCCCGGCAGTCCTAAAAACGCGCCTGTGAGCCCCGCAGCAGCCCCTACGGCCACGCCAAAGGCCTCGGGTCAGGCTCAATCGGTCGGTGAAGGCCCGGCAGCCGCCTTCAACCCCGCCGACCTTTGGGGTGCCGTCGAGGTCAACCAGCTGGTCCTGGCCTATGACGCCGATGCCGAAGCCTATTACCCAGCATGGGTCAACGCCATCAAAGCCAAGGGCATCCTGACGGTCCAGTTTCGCGACTATGTCGGCGAACGGCCAATCGACGTGGGGATCAAGGACATCGGGCTAATCCACCCCGTTCACGCCAAGCAGAGGCGACGCTGACGCAACCTTGGGCCGGGCTCTTCCCCGGCCCTTTTCATTCTTGGGAGCTGGATATGATCGCACGCCCAACACACGATGCGCCCCCGATCGAACAAAGACTGGCCCGCATCCGCGACCTCAACGACGAACTGCGCAGGACAGGCATAGGCGGCCGGATGGTTTTGACCAACGGTATCGCTGCCCTGTCCGAGAAGGCTATCGGCGGCATTTTGCTGGCGGTCGCCAACTTCGATGCCTTCGACCAGGACAACGACCCCCACGGCGAACACGACTTCGGCCAGGTGGCTGTGGGCGATCATCGGATCATCTGGAAGATCGACTACTACGACCTCGGCTTTTCCGGGCACTCGCAGGACAAAAGCGACCCCGCCGTCACCAAGCGCGTTCTCACCGTCATGCTCGCGGAGGAGTATTGATGAAACGAGAACTAGTGATCGCGCTTTCGCTTGCGGCCCGCCGGCAGGGTCGGGGGCAGAGACTTGCTGCTGGGCAGCACAAACAGATCAGCAATCGGCACATCCAATGCGTTAGCGAACGCCTGAACCGAGTCGATCGTGACGTTCTCCTGACCGCGCTCGACCCGACCTGTGTACGCCCGGTCGATGCCTGCCGCCAACGCGAGGCGCTCTTGAGAAAGCCCCTTGCCTACCCGGAGCTTTCGCAGGTTCCAGCCGAGAATCTCGCGGGCATTCATAACCCGCAACAAAGGGACGTGTGCGTCCCAATAATCGACGGACTAACAATCTCTGATTTATTCGGCTATTTTCGTGTGCGGGCAAAGTCGATGACGACTGGCGCGCCAACGAATGGGGGAACAGCATGAAGATCGCAGTTGGGATCATAGGAATTTTGCTTGGGCTGCTGGTGCTGCTGCAGTCCTGCACCGTGGCCACGGGCGGACATCTCGTCGACAACAAAGCGCTCGGCGAAGCCGGATCGATCGGCGTGTTCGTCGGGTTTCTGTGCTTCGTCGGCGGTGCGTTCGCGTTCGGCCTGCCGCTCGTGTCAGTGTTTGTGTTCGCCTTGGCGGGACTGCTCGCCTTCATGGTGTCCGGCGACTTTCCCGACATGATGGTTTGGGGGTTCGTCTCGGTCGGCTTGGCAGGCCTTTCAGCTTGGGCATGGCGGTCGGGCCGGACGAAAGCTGCCAATGCGACCAGCCAGCGGGCACAGCCATGACGGAGTGGTATTTCGAACAGGATGGCAAGCAGCGTGGCCCGATCCATCAGGACCAGCTCACCCTGATGTTCTCCAAACAGTTGTTACCTGCCGACACACGCGTATGGACAGCGTCATTTGGCGGCGAGTGGAAGCCAGCCTCCCGAACGCAGTTTGCCCAGCCGGCACATGTCTCACCGCCACCGCTCCACCCCACGCCGCCGCCAACAGTTCCCGCTTCGAAGGTTGATGTGTACGTCCCGCCCTATCAGCCCCCGACAGACGCTTACGCCTATTGGCTCGCCTTCCTGCCTTTGCCCCTGCTGTTCCTAGATATCGTTCTGGCCTCAACGGCGGCAGGCGAGGCACCGAGTGAAGACAGTATCGGATCGGTGTCGGCCGTCGTCGGCTTTTGGGCGGGTCTGGCACTGGGGGCCCTCGATGCGAAGAACCTCTATCGCAGCGGCCGCAACCCCAAGCCTCGGCCGCTGGTGCCGTTCATCCTGCTGACGCCGGTCGCATATTTCTGGCGGCGCCATTTTTTGGTCGCCCGGTCGCTCAAGTTCCTCTGGATTTGGCTCGTCTGCTTATTCGTGTGGGTCGTCGGGATCGCGACGTTGCTCGACCCACTTCCGGCGTGACGGGTTGGACGCATGGACCGCAGCGAGATCATCATCGGGTTAGTGGTTTTGGTGGCGATCTATGTATTGCCGACCATCGTCGCCTTTGCCCGACGCCACCCGAACAGATGGGTGATCCTGGCGCTCAACATCTGTCTCGGCGGCACCGGCATCGTCTGGCTGGGTTGCCTGATCTGGGCCTTCATGGCCGTCCACATCACCAACGATCCCAATGGTACGAACGGTGGCGAGTCTGGCCTGAACCTAGCAGCCAATGACGTCGTACGCCTGCGGATTGAGCCGCCGCACCCCGTGGCGACGCCCTCGCCTCCGCCACTGCCGTCAGAGGCTGCCGCAGCTGGGGACAGGCTTCACCGCCTCGAGCGTCTGCAAAGACTGCGCGCAGACAACGTCATCGACCAGCGTCAGTTCGAGCGGATGCGCGATGAGATCGTCGATCAGCGCTCGTAGAACTTACCTGCAGGTCCATCGTGAAGACACAGGCGACGCTCTTCAGTTGAAACCTAAATTGGAACCTTAGGCTGCAGATCAAGCGTTTGTGTTTTTCTAACGCCGCGCGCCGCTTGACCCTCTAGCCCCTTGAGGATGCACCGCTCCGCGATCTGGCGATCATCGACTGGCGGAGCTGTTATGTCATCTAGTTTGACGCGGAGAAACGTGTTGCTCGGGGCGACTGCACTGAGCGCTGTCGGCATTGTGCCGCTTCGTCTGATGGCGCAGGAGGCGCGAGCGTATCACGCGCTGCTGATCGCGGCGACGGCGTATCCCAATCTGCCGCCGAAAGCGACCCTGGTCGGGCCCAATCATGACGCGGCGCTGGTGAGGGAATATTTGCAGGCCAGTTCGCCGGTGAAGTTCCTGGCGGAGAACATAACCGTGCTTGCCGACGGGCTTGATGGCGCGTCCGCCTCGCCGACACTCGAGACGATTCTCGCCGAGTTCAAGGCCATCGCCGCCAGGGTCAAGCGCGGCGACTTCGTCTACATCCATTATTCCGGCCATGGCTCCCAGCAGCCGGCGCTGGTCGAGGGCGAAGAGAGCGACGGCCTCGACGAAATCATCCTTCCGTCGGATACCGGCAAATGGGTCGACAAGCAGAAGGGGGTTCCGAACGCGCTCACCGACAATCTGATCGGCGAAGGGCTGGACGCCATCCGCGACAAGGGCGCCTTCGTCTGGATCATCTTCGACTGCTGCAACTCGGGAACAGCTACACGAGCAGCTCCCGTGGGCGAGGACGACGTGCAGGAGCGCAAGCTCGACCCGTCCGACCTCGGCATTCCCACAGCCGAGATGAGCGCTGCGGCTGCGGCCAGTGCAGCCCGGAGCGTCAACGAGGATCCGACCGCCGAACGGTCGGCGGCATTTTCGGTGGCAAGCGCCCCGGCCGGCGCCGAGGTCATCACGCGCGGCGACATCGTCGCGTTCTTCGCCGCGCAGAGCATCGAGACGACGCCGGAGATGCCGCTGCCCAAGGGCGATCCGGATGCCACCCGCTACGGGCTTTTCACCTTCACCATCTTCTCCAAGCTGGCCGAGAACCCGAACATCACCTACCGCCAGCTCGGCCACGCGGTCCTGCAGCAGTACGCCGCCGATGCCCGCACCCGTCCGACGCCGCTGTTCGAAGGCACGCTCGACGCGCGCGTCTTCGGCAGCGAAGCGCTCGACATGCTCATGCAGTGGCAGGTCGAGGTGAAGGATTCCAAGGCGACGATCGCCGCCGGCCTGCTGCACCGCCTGTCGAAGGGCGCCAAGCTGGCGGTCCTGCCCGGCCCGACCTCGGAGCTGTCCGAAACGGTGGGCTATCTGGAAGTGACCTCGGCGAAGAACCTGGTCAGCACGGTCGTGCCGGTCGAGTTCGACGGCAAGCCGGCGCTGAGGCTGGCCGACATTCCGACCAACGCCTATGCGCGGATCGCGGAATTGGCGGTGGACTTCAAGCTTCTCGTCGCGCGTCCGGGTCCGAGCGACGGCCTCGACACCGAGGTGAAGCTGGTCAACGACGCGCTCGATGCAATTGCCGCGGCGAAGGACAATCTCTTCACCGTCCAACTGGTCGAACCCGGCGCCGAGGCCGATCTCCGGCTTGCGGTTCTACGCGAGAATGCCGTGGTGGGTGCAGCGGACGATGCTACCGACCAGCCGTCACTCTGGTTCCTGCCGCCATCCGGCGACATCTCGCTGAAGGACGGCAGCCGTCCGCCGCTGGTTGCCGTCTATGCCGATGACGCCCCGAAGGTGCGAAAGGGCATCTCCGACAATCTGCTCAAGATTTTCCGCGCGACCGGCCTGTCAAGGCTTGCGGCCGGATCGGACTACAAACCGGATCAGGTGAGCGTCGAGTTCCAGATCCGGCGCGTGGTCCAGGACACGATGGAGCGGTTGCAGGAGGCGGTAATCCCGCGCGTCAACCCAGGCGACGAAGTTCACATCGTCGCGAAGAACCTGTCCAACAAGATCGTCGACATCAACATCCTCTATGTCGGGTCGGACTATTCGATCACCCACATCGACGCGCAGCGCCTCGTCGCCGGCGCCTCGATCGAGGAAGGGCTTCTTGCCTTCACCGATTCCAGTTTCGGCATGGAGCGGATGATCGCGGTCCTTACCGAAGCACCGCCACTTTCCGAGATCGAGGACCTGCGATTCCTGGCGCAGGAGGGCGTGCCGCCGGCCACACGCTCAGCGGGAGGACCAGAAGGCTTCACCGACATGCTGCGCAATCTGGGCGGCGCGCCGGCGACCCGGTCGGCGATGAAGCTCGGCGACAAGGGCGGCTCAAAGGGTGCCGTCATGATATTCCCACTGGAGACGATCCCGGCGAGTTAGTCGCGGCCAGTCGGGGACGATAGCAAGGGCTACGATGGACCTTGAGATTTCGAATGTCGGCATTCTGGTTGCGATAGCGGCGGGAGCAGTTTCGTTCTTGTCTCCCTGCGTCTTGCCCCTAGTTCCTGGCTACGTGTCATTTATTGCCGGAACAACGGGCGCTGGGTTTGATCGAGCATTACCCGGTAGGTTCGCGATCGCCGGCCTTAGCCTGAGCTTCATTTTGGGCTTCTCCACCGTCTTCGTCGCGCTTGGTGCTGGCGCGACTGAGCTGAGCCGTCTGCTGCGCTTCTACAGCTACGAAGCAGGCATCATTGGTGGGGTTCTGATCATCACGTTCGGCGTGTTTATGACCGGCCTGATGCGGCTCCCGTTCATGGAACGCGACGTTCGCTATCATGGCGAAGTTATTGGCAGAGGTCCAATCAGCGCGTATCTTCTTGGGCTTGCCTTCGCGTTTGGGTGGACCCCATGCATAGGGCCGATCTTGGGGGCAATTCTCACGGTCAGCGCAGTCTCCGCGACAGCGGGCGACGGAATAGCGCTGCTGACATTTTATTCACTCGGGCTCGGTATTCCGTTCTTCATTGCAGCACTATTCACGCAAGCGCTGATCACGCGCTTGCCGCGCCTGCGCCGTCTAGGGCGAACCCTTCAGGTCGTTGCTGGCGTCATGATGATGCTGATGGGGGTTGTGGTGGCCACAGGGCAGATGACCATTTTTGCGTTTTGGCTGCTTGAGACATTCCCAGTTTTCGGAACGATTGGATGAACGCTAGCGAGGAAACCACCAGCGCGAGTTGGCTGCTGCAATTCGCGGCGCTTGTGGTGGCGTTGGGCGCAAGCTTAGCTGCCTTGTTTATCGGCGAGATCATTGGACAGGCGCCCTGCAATCTCTGCTGGTTTCAGCGGGCCTTCATGTTCCCGCTGGCCGTGGTTCTCATGGTTGCGACCTACCGGTCTGATCCTCGTGGATGGGTCTATGCAGCCCCTCTCGCAGTGGTCGGCGGTCTTGTCGCTGCCTTCCATTCGCTGCTCTATTTGGGCGTAATTCCGGAAGCGATTAAGCCATGCAGCGCAACTGGCCCTTCCTGTTCAGGCGACAACATGACGATCTTTGCCAGCGTTCCGCTGCCGCTGCTTTCGCTTGGCGCGTTTAGCTTGATACTCGTCCTGCTCCTTCTAGCGAAATGGAGATCGCCCGCATGAACCGTCGCGCACTTGTCATCGGTGTTGTTGCCGCTGGCGCCGCCGCATTTGCTGCCGCCGCAGCCTACTATCCGAGATTCGTCAGTGGCGGGACGGCAACCGAAGAAGACATTCTCGTTCGCGCCCATTCGCCGATAATCGGGCCGTCCGATGCTCCCGTTACAATCATCGAATTCTTGGACCCTTCCTGCGAGAGTTGCCGGGCTTTCTATCCCATCGTGAAGGACATCATGAGCAAGTTCCCGAACAAGACCAGACTGGTCATTCGATACGCGCCATTGCACGATGGTTCCGACGACGTGGTGCGCATCCTGGAGGCCTCGCGCCTTCAGGACAGATTCATCCCCGTCCTCGAAAAGCTGTTCGAAGGGCAGCCGCAATGGGCCGTCCATGGTGCGCCAGATCTCGACAAGGCCTGGTCGCTGGCAGGAGAAGCAGGGCTCGATATCGAGAAAGCACGCGAAGATGCGCAATCGGCTTCGATCACTGCCGTGCTAGAGCAGGACATCGCCGACATGAATGCCGTCAATCTCCAAGGCACGCCGACCTTTTTCGTCAACGGAAAGCAACCGTCGTCGTTCGGCCCGCAACAGCTTTTCGATCTGGTGAAAACAGAAGTTGCGGCAACCGATGAGGCGGCCAGCGGTTCTTAGCGATATCGCGAAGCCGTAGCTCACAGGCCTCCCATAGGCCTACAATCAATTCGAAACGGATGAGCGTTCGGCGAGTTGACGCAGCTTGGTGAGGCGGACATCTCGGGGCTCGTCCATATCGAGAGTACCAGCAAACTGTCCGGCTGAATCCATGAGATAAACACCGGCGGTGTGGTCCATGGTGTAGCTGCCGTTTTCTGTCGGCACTTTCGCATAAAAGGCTGCGAACGCCTTCGCTGCCGCATCCGTTTCGGTAGCGGAACCGCGCAAAGCCACGATGCGTGGATCGAACGCGGTCATGTATTCCGCCAATACGCCCTGCGTGTCACGCTCGGGATCCACCGTGATAAGTATCGGTGTGATGCGGTCGGCAGCGGGGCCCATCTCCGCCATCAGGTCGGTCAGTTCAAAGAGGGTGGTCGGGCAGATGTCCGGACAGAAGGTAAACCCGAAGAAGACGAGATAAGGCTTTCCAGCCAGCTTCGCGTTGTTGAATACCTCGCCCTTGTGCGAGGTCAGCTGGAATGGGCCGCCGATCCGGGCGGTGCCTGTTGATCCCAAATCCCGCGCGCCATCCGTACCCGCGAAAAAGCCACCAAAGCCGATGAGCAGGCCAGCGAGCGCTCCGATCGCGAGCCAGATGAAGGAACGGAATGCAGTGATCCAGGTCACTAGCCACCATGTCCCGAATGACTCTCGGATGCTTCCGCTGGCTTGCGCTGCACAGCGAACTCCACGTCGACCCTACCCGCTTTTTCGAAGACAAGAGTTGCGGGAAATTTCTCGCCGTCTTTCAGCGTGGCCTTTGGAGAGATGAACATGATGTGCAGCTTCTCCGCTTCGAAGTCCACTGTCTGCCCCGGTTCGATGACAACCCCTGTCTCCACCGGACGCATCTGGGCTATGCCATCTTCAACGGTCGAACGATGGAACTCCGCACGCTCCGCCATCGCGGCGATGACTTCAACAAGGCGATCGGCCTCGGTGCCGCTGTTGGTCAGTTTGACATAGCCGCTTGCCACCGGCGCCGCAGGCGGCGTTACGCGGGACCATGGATGAACGATCTCAATCGATCCGACCGAGAATTCATGGGCGTAAGCGGAAACGCCTAGGGCGATCAACAGTGCAAGAGAGGATGCCACTTTACCTAGCAAATCCGGTTACCTTCAGGTTGGGCAAAGCCATGCTTCATGCTGGAACCCTGGTGTCGTAGGAGCTTAGGTACCTAGAGGGTCAAGAGGGGCCGACACCATCAGCGAGGAACCACCATCCGGTAAAGCCCCCACCAGGCGACGGGAGCCAATCCGAAGACGCTCGCCATGCCGGGGAAGTAGCCATACGAGCCGGGCAAGAAGAGTGGCAGGACGAAATGGGCAAGTTCCACAACCCCCATCGAGATGAAAAATGTCCACGCAAGGTACTACCCAAACGAAATCCGGAGAGTCATCAGCAGCGGCACGAGAAGCCACGCAGCCGCTAGAACGTAAAGCAGAATGGCGAGAGGAGACCCTTCTTCGGGAACGGGCACGCCGGTGATCTGCGACAGGGCCGGGAAGAAATCCATCTCCCGCTCTTCAAGCTTGTGCAGGATGAAGAGGCCAAGCGAGATCAGGTAGGGTATTCGGACATCCTGGTATGTTGCGCGGTCGGAGACGATCAGCCAGATCAGCAAGCCGCCGACAAAGCCGGACGCGAACAGCGCCATGGGGAGAAAGCCCAGCAACACATAGCCGAGAAGCACCGTCGCGAAAGCATGCGATATGGCGAGAACGATCGTGACGGGGGATTTGGCCATGTGCCTACACTCAACCCAGCATGGGTCAGCGTACGCTCTCAGGCCGCTAGAGGGTCAATAGGCTATGGCGAATACCAAAGCCACCGGCGAAGACGCTACGCCACATTTGCCCTTGAACCTCTAGTCACTCGAGCGATTACCTTATCGGGAAATCACGGATTCTGAGGCGCTCAATGGGCAACAATCCTACCAAGACCCGCTTTGTGATCGAAGGCATGGACTGCGCCGCGTGCGCCGCGAAGATCGACAAGGTGGCGCGCAACACGGCGGGCGTCAAAGACGTCAGCGTATCCGCCACCGCAGGGACAATGCTGCTTGAACATGACAAGTCCGCCGACCTTGAGCAAATATCCACCAGCGTGGGCAAGCTCGGCTATCGCGTGGCGAGCTACGGACCGGCGGCGAAGGCCAAGGCCGTTGAGCCTGCGGAAAAAGCCGCAGCGGGTGCAAGTGTCCATTCCAGACATGACCACGCCGACCATGCGGAGCACGACGACTCCGACCATGACCATGCAGGACACGACCATTCCGGGCACGATCATTCCGGGCACGATCATTCCGGGCACGATCATTCCAAACATGATCATGGGGGGCTCGGTCGTGCCGCGAATGACCAGCATAAAGGGAGCGATCGCAATCCGGCTCCAGCCGTGGCAGCGGGCTTACACGGTCATGATCACGGCCCGACCTCGGGACCGTGGTGGGCAACGGCGAAGGCCCGGTTGACGATAGCTTGCGGTCTCGCACTCGGCGCAGCGTTCCTTCTGGCACAGCTGGTGCCCGCAACCGAACCATGGGCGTTCATCATTGCGATGGCCGTCGGCCTGATCCCGATCGCTCGCCGCGCATTCGCCGCCGCGCGGATCGGCATGCCCTTCACCATCGAGACGCTGATGACAATTGCGGCCATTGGCGCGGTGTTCATCGACGCCAGCGAAGAGGCAGCGGCGGTCGTCTTCCTCTTCCTGGTCGGCGAATTGCTGGAGGGCGTCGCAGCCAGCCGCGCCCGCGCCAGCATACGGGCGCTGGCGACCCTTGTTCCGAAGACAGCGCTGTTGGAACGCAACGGCAAGACGAGCGAGATTCCGGCCGAGCAGCTTGAGGTCGGTGCCATTATTCTTGTCCGTCCCGGCGACCGCATTCCCGCCGACGGAACCATACTCTCCGGAACCACCTCCATCGACGAGGCGCCGGTCACGGGCGAGTCGGTTCCCAAGAAGAAAGTGCCGGAAGACAAGGTCTTCGCCGGCACCATCAATCAGGACGCGGCGATCCGCGTCTCGGTCACCGCCGCTGCCGAAGACAATACAATTTCGCGCATCATCCGCCTGGTCGAGGAGGCCCAGGAATCGAAGGCGCCGACCGAGCGGTTCATCGACTCCTTCTCCAAATACTACACACCCGGCGTGATGATCGTGGCTGCCCTGATTGCGGTTCTGCCGCCGCTGGTTGTCGGCGCTGACTGGGGCGAATGGGTCTACAAGGGGCTCGCCGTCCTGCTCATCGGATGCCCGTGTGCCCTCGTCATATCAACACCGGCGGCAATCGCGGCGAGCCTCTCGGCGGGCGCGCGGCGTGGCATGTTGATGAAGGGCGGGGCAGTCCTGGAGACGCTTGGCAAGATTACAAAGGTGGCGTTCGACAAGACGGGAACGCTGACCGCCGGCAAGCCCGTGGTGACCGACGTGGTCGGCATCGGCAAAAGCGAGGAGGAAACGCTGAGGCTCGCGGCCGATCTCGAACTGGGATCGTCTCATCCGCTGGCGATTGCAATTCTCGCGGCGGCGAAGGCGCGTGGCATCGAGCCTGTCGCGGCGACTGAGGCTCGGGCTATCGGCGGCGAAGGCGTAGTCGGCAAGGTCGCCGGCGTCGAGCTCTTCCTCGGCTCACCTCAGGCGACCGCCAAGCGCGCGAAGCTTCCGGAAGGCAGCGATACACAGATCGCCGCGCTGAACGATCAAGGCAAGACCGTCTCCATCCTCGTGGTTGGGGGACAGGTTGCGGGCCTGATCGCGATGCGCGACGAACCGCGCGAAGACGCCCGAGCCGGCATCCAGCGCCTCACCGATCTCGGCATCTCGTCGGTCATGCTGACGGGCGACAACCGGCGCACTGCCGCTGCGATCGCCGCCGGCCTCGGAATGGAGCCTCGCGCGGAGCTGATGCCGGAGGACAAGCAGCGGATCGTCGGCGAGATGCGGTCAGCCGGCGAACGCGTCGCAAAGGTCGGCGACGGCATCAACGATGCGCCCGCGCTTGCGGCGGCAGATGTCGGCATCGCCATGGGCGGCGGTACGGATGTCGCGTTGGAAACGGCGGATGCAGCGGTACTGAACAGCCGTGTGAGCGACGTCGCCGGAATGGTCATGCTCTCCCGCGCCACGATGTCGAACATCTGGCAGAACATCACGATCGCCCTTGGCCTCAAGGCCGTGTTCCTCGTCACGACCGTGCTGGGCATTACGGGCCTGTGGCCAGCGATCTTGGCCGACACGGGCGCCACGGTGCTTGTGACTGCGAACGCGATGCGCCTGCTTGCGTGGCGGCCGAGCTAGGATAAGGCCCCCGATCTTTCATGACCGGCAATGCGGGCGACGATTAGAGCCGCGTCGTCGCCGACGCCCATGACGAGCGCCGAGGCACGATTGCGCTGCCACGGGCGGCCGACGAAATAGAGCCCAGCGACCGGCGATACGCCTTCGTTGTGCAGGAAGGTGCCACGGTCATCCTTGGCGGCATCGATTGCCACCCAGTCGCTGTCGTCGCGATAACCGACGCACCAGATGACGGTCGCCACGGTTTCCCGGCTGCCGTCGGCAAATGTGGCGACTGCTCCGTCGACCGCGGTAAGTCGGGATACCACGTGAACGCCCATGCGCTGCAGGCTGCCGATGCTTCGGTCCCGATCGGGAAACGCATCGGCGGCGCGGACGCGGCGCCCAATGAAAGAATCTGCCGCCGCGCGCATCACACCGAAAAGGCTTAGCCACCACCAGACGCTCTTTCCCAGAATTCGCTCGGGAAAGAGTCGGCGTGGCTTGCCGGTTGCCAGAAGCGTTGGTCGAACACGTGAGAGCTCCGCAGCGATGTCGCGTCCGCTTGCACCATCGCCGACAACAAGGACAGTACCTGGAGGCACGTCGTCGGGGCTGCGGTAGGACTCGGCGGTGAGCTGCGATACCTCAGAGCTAAAGCTGGCAGCGATTGCAGGTACCGTTGGAAGCTGGAAGCCACCGGTGGCTATGACGACCGCACCGGCAACGAATGAACCCCCGTTTGACAGAAGCGCTTCATACCGGTCTGCCGGCTTTGACAACCGAACGACCCGGCAACCGAGTTGCAGAGGGAGATTGAATGTCCTTGCATAGGCTTCGAGATAGTCCGCGAATTCATCACGAGTGGGGTAGCCCTCTCGGTTCCCCTTCATAGCGAGCCCAGGCAGCGCGCTGAATTGGCGAGGTGTGAAGAGGGTCAAAGACGCATACCTTTTGCGCCAATTGTCACCCACCCGGGCCGCCCCGTCCAAGATGGCGAAGTCGAGGCCGGTCTTGCGCAGGTGATAGCCCGCCGCCAGTCCAGCCTGACCGGTACCGATGACGAGCACATCGACCTTGGTCATCTCAGAACGACGACCGATGCACCGACGGGCACTCGCTCGTAGAGGTCCTCGACGTGCTCATTCACCATGCGGATGCAGCCGTTGGAAACCGCCTGTCCAATGGACCAGGGTTCGGTCGTCCCGTGGATGCGGTAGAGGGTGTCCTGCCCGTCCCGGTAGAGATACAGCGCGCGCGACCCGAGCGGATTGCCTGGCCCTCCTTTCATGCCACCTGAGTATCGCTTGTACTTCTTCGGGTTGCGCTTGATCATGTTGGCCGTGGGGCGCCACCAAGGCCATTTGGCCTTGCGGCCAACCTCGGCCGTGCCCGCGAAGGTCAACCCAGTTCGACCGACGCCGACGCCGTAACGCCGCGCTGTCCCCGGCGCTTCCATCAGGTAGAGGAAACGGTTCGGGGCGTCGACGACGACGGTGCCGGGTGCATAGTCGAACTGCACTGCCACGCTCTGCGGCACGTAGGCGGGGTCGATCTGGAACGTCCTTGCCTTCTGGGCAAACGCAGCGCCGGGCACAAGGGCGAATGCCAGGCCCGAAAGGAGGCTTCGTCGATTGATCATCTCCACCCCCTTCAATGGCCGTGTCCGTCGTCCTGCTTTGGCAGGTCGACATCGGGAACCAGCTTTTCGACCGTCGCGGCGGCCTTGAGTTCGGCGAGGAACTCTTGCGCGGCGCGCTGCTCCAGCAAAGGCCGGATTTGCGGCGCCAGAACCTCGAAGGCAGGTGGCGGTTGAATGCGCCGCTCTTCGAGCTTCACCACATGAAATCCGAACGGGCTGGCGACGGGATGGTCGGCCATCACTCCTGCCGCCAATCCGGCAATGGCCGCTTCGAGTTCGGCCATCATCGCACCCGTCGCCGCAAATCCGAGGTCACCGCCATTTTCGCGGGAGGACTGGTCGAGGGACTTCTCCTTGGCAAGGGACGCAAAGTCCGCGCCCGCCTTGATCGCATCGATGATGGCGACCGCCTCGGCTTCGGTTGCGACCAGGATGTGACTGATGCGGATTTCTTCGACTTTTGGCAGGCCGGCGATGTGCTCATCATAGGCACGTCGGACAGCAGCATCATCGACGCGTTTCGCAACTTCGCGGTCCAGCAGCAGCGTGTGAAGCGTTTGCCCGTCGAAGAACGCCATCCTGCGTTTGTAGCCTTCATCCTCGGTCAGGTTAGCGGTACGCGCGGCGTTGGCCGCGAGCTTCATGTCGATGAGGACATCGACGAGCAGGGATAGTCTTGCATCCGCAGGTATGGAATCGAGGCGGGCGCCGTAGAATTCGGCGGCAACGTCGACATCCGCCGCAGTGATCTCGACCCCGTCGACACGAGCGACGACCTTGTCATCCTGAGCGCTGGACGGACCGGTGATGCCTGCCATCGCGAACACCAAGGCGGCGGAAAGCTGACGTACCCTGCGCCCGATCTGTTGGTTCTTCATGGTGCCTTACTCCGCCTTGAGGAAAGGATCGACGATGGCCCTGAACTGCTCGACCGTCAGCGCACCCTTTGTGAGCTCTCCGTTGATGAAGAACGTAGGCGTCGATTCCACGCCAAAAGCCTGTCCCGCATCGCGGACCGCGTTGATCTTCTCCAGCAGCGTTTGATCCTTCAGGCATGCCTCGACCTCTTCGCCGGACATACCCGTCATGCCCATGATCGACTTCAGCGCGATGGTCGCTTCCTGAACACGGGCCCATTTGTCCTGCGTGCGGTACAGCAGGTCCACGACGGCGTACCACTTGTCCTCCCCGGAGCACCGGGCGAGCATGAAGCCGCCGGAAGCACGGACATCGAGGGGGAACTCCCGCATGATGAACCGCACCTTTCCGGTGTCGATGTATTGCTCCTTGACCGTCGGCCAGGTGTTAAGGTGGAAGCTCCTGCAGTGCGGGCAGGTCAGAGACGCATATTCAATGACGGTAACCGGAGCATCTGCCGAACCAAAGGACTTCTCCGGCAACGCGCCTTCCTTCATCAGTTCAGTGGTTGCGGGGGCGGCAAAAGCCGGTCCGCCGGACGCGATGAGGATTGCAGTCACGCCGAAGCGGAGGAGAGATCGTCGTATCATTGGTAGGTGCTCCTGAGATTTCGTCCGGAGGGGCACGCTGCGACCTCCAGCGGCTTGAAGTTCAAGGGGTGAAATCGCCGGACCATCATCGCGCTACCTCACCACGATCGGCGCGCCGCTTGAGACGCGGCCGTAGAGGTCGATGACATCCTGATTGATCAGCCGGACGCAGCCGCTGGAGACGGCGCTGCCGATCGTCCAGTATTCAGGCGTACCGTGCAGCCTGTACAGCGTGTCGACGCCGTCTTCAAAGATGTAGAGCGCGCGGGCACCGAGAGGGTTGGTCAACCCGGCGGGCATGCCGCCATTCTTGGCGCTCCATTTCTCCAGCTCCGGCTGGCGCGCTATCATCTCATCCGGCGGCGTCCATTTGGGCCATGCCTGTTTCCACGCGATCGTCGCGCGGCCCGACCAGGCAAAACCTGCCCGCCCCAGGCCCACGCCATAGCGCATGGCCTTTCCTGCCGGTCTGACGAGATAGAGATAAAAACGCCGCGTATCGACGACGATGGTGCCAGGCTTTTCGCCGGTCGGATCGTCGACGAGCCGGCGATAGAAGCGGGGCTTGACCTTGGAGAGGTCGATCGCGGGCAGCGGAAACTGCTCCTGCGGCATGGCGCCATACATCGTCGCGAACGAGGCGCTTTCATCCTCGTCTGTGTCGCTCTCGTCGACGGATGGCGTGGTCGTGCACCCGCCGAGTATCGTCGCGCTGGCAACGGTTGCAGCTCCCGTCAGCAGATTGCGACGTGAAAATGGAAATGAAGTCTGGTCGGGCACGGTCTGGCCTCTCCATGAGTACGGAACGGGCGGGCAGCGAAAAACTGCCCTCTGGTCATCAATGGCGAAGAATGAAGAGCGCCGGTCGCCTAGCGAGGCTTGGTCGGCGCAGCAGCCCTCACCGAGGAGGAGGCACCAGGATGGCGGAGGTCTGCGAAATCAACACGACAGGACGAACCTCGTGTTCAACCCCGACTTGAGCGACCAAAGCTGGAGCAAAAGCCAGAAAAGGAGCTTTACAGTGGTCCTGGCAAGGCAGCGTGTGATCGACAGGCGCTGTCGCTAGGTCGTTCGTGTCGCCTCCGACCTCACCGAGCGCCTGCTCGGCGCCCAGCGGACACCGATCCGGCGTGACCAGGACACATGGCGCGGCAACGGCCGTCGCAGCGTGAGCCACGAACAGCACGGCAATCAAGGCAACAAACGTCGAACGAATCGCCTGAAGCAACGGAAGCCCCCTCCAGATCCGAGAAAACCCGTGCTGCGACGATTATGCAATCCACCTTCCGATCACTTCTCCGATTTCGGGTCGTGGGGATCGGCAAGGGCGGCCTCGGGCCTTGAGACCGGAACCGCGCCAAAGGAGGTCATCTTGGCCAGGTCCTTGGCGCCCTTCCGCTCGAGCAGTTTGCGAAAAGAGGGGTGCATGCCGCCATCGGAATAGGCGTGAGCCCTCATGGCCGCGCCGCCGGCAAACAGCACGTCAACAGCGCGCTCATCCGCGTCCTGCTTTGAAGCGATCAGTGGATCGGCCACCGACATTTCGGGTGGGCAATCGGCAAGCGGCTGGGTCGGCAGGCCCGTCGTTCCGGCGGCGGCAAAGGCGTAGCTGCGTCCGCAATAACCAACCTCGGGCGGACGCCGCGATATCTCGAACAGATCGTAGCCCTGCTTGAGCCTCTGCCAGAAGGAATAGTTGGGGTCGTTTCGGTTCTTCGCCATGTTCCTGGGCGTCATCCGAAACGGATAGGCCTGGACCTGGAAGATGGTCTGGCCGCCTTTCAGCGCCTCGCGGGCAACGGCGTAGATTTCCGCCACGCCTTCATCGGTCATAGCGAAGCACCCGGAGGACGAGCATGCGCCATGCACCATCAGGGCCTCGCCCGTATAGCCGAGTGCAGCCTCCAGCTTGTTTGGATAACCGAGATTGAACGACAGGTGGTACTGGGAGTTCGGGTTCAGCATTCCCGCATTGACGTGATAGAAGCCTTCCGGCGCTTGGCGGTCGCCGTTGCGGGTCTTCGGGCCAAGCTTTCCTGACCAGCGGCACATAGGATAGGTCTTCAGCAATGCGTAGCGGCCGGAGCGGTCGCGCTTCCATACTTCAAGCTCGCTTTCCTGCTTGAATATCCTGACGACGATCGGATCGGCAGGCGACATGGAGCGGCTGCGCATGTCCGACATCAGTTTGGCCGGGATCGGCTGCATTGCTTTCCGGTCGACATCGAGAACGGTGGAAACGCATCCGCTCATCACGATGCCGAAGGCCAGAATGGCGGACAGACGCAGGATGGAAGCAAGCAAAGGGACACCGGTTGGGTTAGCGGCGGACAGCGATCAGGCTTAGCCTGATTTCACACTGCGGTGGCGTGGTTAACATGAGCCAAAGACACGTCCGGGGAGGAGGCACTAGGGCGCGGTCACGAAAGATTGAAATGTCCAAGATCACTGCCCGTGTGACTGACCGGCCAGACAGGACTCACGGACGATGACCGAAACTTTGCAATCTCTCTCCTCGGCCGAAACAGCCGCGCTTTTGGCAAAGCGACGACGGAGCAACAGGATTGTTCTGGCCGCATTGCTGATGTTGGTCTTGGCCGTCCTGTCGCTCAGCGTCTGGCATATCAGCGCAGAGGCACAGAGCACCTCGAAAAATGGTGACATCACCACTCATTGAATAGCAGTTCATCGACCAGGGGAGCATCGTACCGCCGGGGAGCGATGGCGACTTCATGCTACATCGAGTGTCGATCTTCATTGCGACGTCTTCAATCGCATACGTCGCCTTGGGCGCGATTTTCGGAGCGTACTGCTATCTGGTCGGCCATAGCTTGATGGAGTCGCTGTATGGGGGCTTCAGCACATTCACGCTCGCCATCGCCTTTGGGGTTTTGAACGCGTGGCTCAATTTCGGTCGATAAAGCGGGTTCCGGTTAGCCACCGGTTTGACCGTCTTGGCTCTCGTGATTGTGGGCTGTGA
Source organism: Rhizobiaceae bacterium (assembly GCA_019635755.1). Lineage (GTDB taxonomy): Bacteria > Pseudomonadota > Alphaproteobacteria > Rhizobiales > Rhizobiaceae > OAS926. The sequence continues at coordinate 830,486 of JAHBYW010000001.1, forward strand.
TCCGGCTTCCGGCTGCGAGTAGCACCGCGTCGGCTACAACGCTCGACCCATCCGCAAATTTGGCGGTGACGGTCACCGAGTCTCCTGGAAAGACCTCTGCGCGCGATTTGTCCAAAACGAGATGAACGCCCGTTGGCTTCATCAACAGCTCGGCATGCATCGGAATCTCGACGTTACCCGTCATCAATCGGACGCGCATTTCACCACCTTCGTAGACCGTCTGGTACAATTGCACCGATCCGAACGACGCAACGCTGAGGGAAACGAGTTCGCGAGCCCCGGGGCCGCCGTTCCAGATCGAAACATAGGCAATGGATTTTCCATCCTTCTCGCCGGCCAGAACCACCTCCGCATGTTCGATGACGGCACCCACAGGCGCCTTCGTATGAATCGTTGACGGCGCTGACATGTTCGCGATCGCCGGCTGTGTCCAAAGGCCAGCACAAAGGCCGAGCGCTATTCGTTTCATCGCCTCATCCAAGGGGTCTCAAGGCACATGCAACCTCATCCCACATGAGGTTCAAGTCGTGCTGCGGCAAGTCGATCCATGGAAATGCCCCGATCGCAGCGGTAACCTATAGTCGCTAGAGAGGAGCGGCTCGTATCATGCTGACCATAGGCGATCTTTCCCGGCGAACAGGCGTCAAGGTTCCAACTATTCGGTACTACGAGCAAATGGGCTTGATCGAGCCCGCCGAGCGCTCGGAAGGAAACCAGCGAAGGTACAGCCGCCAGGAGCGCGAGCGCCTCTCGTTCATCAAGCACGCGCGAGATTTGGGACTGACCATCGAATCAATTCGTGAGCTGATCGAACTGAGCGCACATCCTGAGCAGCCGTGTGATCAGGCCGACAGGATCGCGGCCGAGCAACTGAAGTCCGTTCGCGAAAAGATCAAGAAGCTCACCCTGCTCGAGCGTGAGCTGGTTCGGATATCTTCACATTGCGCGGGCGAGAACGTTCGAGAGTGCTATGTCATTCACGCTCTCGCCAACCACGACCTTTGCGAGGGTGAGCACTGACGTTGGGCTTATGTTCGGTCTCTTGCGACCGTTCATTCCGGGCGGGCGAGTTCCGGCACGATCTTAGCGTCGCTCTCACACGGTTCAGGCGAGCAGTCACCCCAAACCGCTTGCAAGTGGGTCTGCCGGCCCGTGGGAAAGACGCCAATGCAGCGTTTGTTACACCTTGTGCGGATCTATGATTCGATAGACCTGCATTCGGGAGCATCCAACTGATCGCGCGATCGATGCAACCACCTCCCCCGCCTTGTAGCGCGCTATGATCTCGCTGCGATCGAGTCGTACCTTGCCCCCGCGGTATGCTCCCGCAGCCTTTGCTCGCTCGATACCCTCACGCTGACGCTCTTTGATAAACCGCCTCTCCATCTGCGCGACCATGCCAAGAACCGTCACGACCATGTGACCGAGATCACCGCGCGTTGACACGTGAGGATCAAGCACAGTCACGTGCGCGCCCTTCTGTTCGCACTCATGTACGATATTGAGAACGTCACGGGTGCTGCGGCCCAGTCGATCAAGGCGGGTTACGACCAGTTCATCGCCCGGACGAAGGAACGCAATGATCGTTGCTAGCTCGTCGCGGCCGTGCCGACTGCCGCCCGAAACTTTCTCGGATCGCAGTAACTCGCAGCCTTCAGCCCGCAACCGCTCAAGCTGCCCATCGACATCCTGGTCGGCGGTACTCACGCGCGCGTACCCTATTCGAGCCATGGCCTGTCACCTCAGGGTCAAAGCTCGACGCTACCTTGTCACAAATAGCCGATGTCAACTCCGATGTGACGTGCCGCGAAATCGAGATGTGACGGCTCATCAGGGTATACCCGCATGTGACAGCGCTGGCGGCTAGAGCTCGCTGGGCTAGCGACTGCATTGCGGCCGAATAACGAATCTCTGGTGCCTGTCGTCTGCATCCATAAGCTACACCGGGGCCTAAACCGGACTGACAGCTTCCGCGGTTGAAGCGGGGGCACCACATCATTGGCCGTGATGCGCGATTCTATTTGATTCAATTCTCCGATGACGCACTAGGTGCCGGATGCAAGCGAACGGTCACACCTTTCCGTACTGATAGTGCGGCTTTATTCTCGTGTTGAGGTAATTACCCTTGGAATCTGTCTGCATGAACTCTTGGAAGACCCATTCCTCGACGGCGTAATAGGCGTAGGTTTCACCGGACTTAACGAAGCGGACGTGAAGCTCCTGAGTAATTGGATCGTAGCCGATCGCTTCCACGTTCGTTGAATCAACAAATATCATTTCAGGCATTGGCAGGTTCCTCCCCCTGGCTTTCGTTATCATCGATCTCAGCGGAGGTGGATTGGGCACGCCACTTCGCCAGCGCACGAGAATACGATGCCCCGTCAGGACGTTCGGCAACCTGCCAAACGTCAGGGAGCATCGGATCATCGCCGACAGGTTTTTGCTTCGCCTTGCGCACACGCACACGCGAAGGAATCGGCATGACTTCGCCGAGGAAGATGCCTTCGCCCGTCCGCAACGAAGGCAACTGCTCCACTAATCCGCCGAGATCATCGGGAACCGCCGCGGCTACCTTTGCGCGGTCAGCCGAGTTCGTGAGCCGCAGCGCAATCAGGGAGCCGCACTGGCTCAGCACAGCGTTATCGATTTCCGAGGGCCGCTGTGTAACCAGCATCAGACCAGTGCCGTACTTCCTGCCCTCCTTCGCAATCATGGACAGCGTGCGATGGGCGGAGGTCTCATTGCCATCCGGAACGAAGAGATGGGCCTCGTCAAGCACGACGAGAAGCGGTTGCTCGCGCCCGCCTATCGGAAGGTCCTGCGCCCAGAACAGCATGTCATAAACCACTCGAAGCATGGTGCCGACGATGGTGGGAAGAACTTCGGACGGCAGGCCGGAGACATCGAAAATTGTTATCGGCTTTTCGTGGCCGACCCAGTCTTTCACCAGGGAGTCTAGATCGCTTTCGACCTCGCCGTTGAGATTGGGCTCGTAACCGTCGCCGGGAGAGAAAAGGAACGAGAAACGGCCGTCTCTCAACCGGCTGCGCATCAGATCGAGGTGGCGTTCGATATTTCGCTTTTTCTGGTTCTTGTAGGGTTGCTGATTATAGGGACTTGCTGCCGGGTAGCGGTCGGACCTTAGCTGGTTTGCGTCACCCAACTCGTCCGGCGGATTTGCGTCGGCAGGCGTTTGCTGAGTGGTCGAGGGGAAAGTTACTCTTTCGAACTTATCGAGTTCGTACCAGAGCTTCTTGATGCTGAAGGGAACCGGCGAATCCGCCGTCAGTGTCTCCGGAGGCGGCGAAATCTCGAGGTGTTGCGCCGCCGCGACCTTCATGTCGAGAACCTGGTCCCTGATAGTTGCTTCATGGTTAGGCTGGAGCGCGCCCAAGGTAAGCTGCTGAAGCTCGGAAAAAGGAAGCGCCCAAAAAGGAACCCACAGTGGTCTTTCGTCCGCCGCTTCATCGGGGCGAATCCGGAACACCCGTGCCTTGTCGCCAAGCGCTGTCGCATATTCACCGTGCGGATCAATAACTATTGCACGGGCATTCGGCAGACTGCCATCGGACACGGTTTCCAGCAGGACAGTCACGAGATTCGACTTGCCTGCGCCCGTGGACCCGACGATAGCGCTGTGTCGGCTGACGAGCCCAGCGACGCTTATGTCGGCGGAAATTCCAGAGGTTGCCGCTATCTGGCCAACGGAGATCGTCCCCTTCTGGCCCTTGGACCAGCCGTAGATCAGCTTGAGATCGTCATTCGTAACAAGGTGAACTTCATCACCGACGGTAGGATACTGGCCGATCCCTCTCTCAAAATCGCCGCCGAGCCCCTCGCCAAACAATACGATGGTCATCCACCGGTAACCTGAAAGGCGGAGTTGTGTATCCGTTTCGAGCGCGGCACCGAATGCCCCCTCGGTGCTGCCCGGAGGAGCAGCATCGGCGCCAATCTGGGTGCAGACGGCGTAAAGATTCGTGTAACCCAGAGGGACGCGAAAGAAGCCGCCAATCTGTCCTACGCGGTAGGATTCTCCGCCAATCATGACCAGCGTCGATGGCATGTCTTCCCTAAGCCGGACGCGCACAATTGCCCCCGTGACGGAAGCGACCTGACCGACATATGTGGGATCAGCGAGCGGCACGATGAGCTAGCCCGCAGTCATTGATTGGAGAAAATCGCAGAAGCGCGCGAAGTCACCGATCTTCATGCGCGCCGACTTCGCGGTCTCGCCGGCGACAGTCGCTTTCTCCTTTAGCTCAAAGACGCCATCCATGAATGATGGACTTTCCACCGGAGCCCATACGGCGCGCCGGCCGCCAACAATGCCGGTCTCCGGGCTAACCACGATCATATTCGGGCGCTGAATTGCGCGCTTTACGAGATCGTTCTGCTCCGGCAACTCGTCGAACTGGAGAGCATAGACATGCGTGCGGGGTCGGTTCTCCAAAGCACCGAAAATGAGGTTGTTGATGTGCTCGTCGCCGAAGCTGAATCCGGCAACGATCAGCAGTGCGTCATCCTGTTCAAGGAACCGGCTCAGTCGGTCGGTGAATGCGGTATAAGGCTGTTGCCGCGATTCATCGTACTTCTGGAATGAGGGATATATCATCTCGCCTAATTGGTCAGGTTCGCAGCGGATTACCCGGACCCGTTCGTCCTGTTGAACGCGGCGCCAGGTTACCGATCCGTGCATCTTCCACAGGCGCGTCCAGCCCGCTCCGGGGGCGGATTCCGATCGGCGCAGGCTGTCAGGATGGAAGAACGGGCGATAGCTTCCGACGAAGCCGTCGAACGTCGGAATGCGCTCAGCCTCGAGGCCATGCTCGATGAGAACGTCGTAGTTTACCGTGAATATCTCGACGGGTTTCTGCCGCGAGGTCTTCACGAGCCACCGGGCGAATTTGCGGTGGGGAAAATCGCTCGGAATTCCACTCAAATCCGGTGTGACAACCCTAGCAATGGTCTTCCGCACGCATTCTTCAAGTGTTTTGATTTCATTCTTCTTCAGGCCCAATAGCGTATCGGCGTTGCCAATGGCGCTGATCATCATGCGCAAGCGCGAAAGAATGCTCTCGACGTTCGGATCCTGGCCGTTCTCGTCGCAATATGCCTCGATCGCGTGCCAAGCCTCTGCATACTTCTCGCCAAGATCGGCGGCGTCCTTCTTGGCGATCGTCGTCAGCCCGGCAACCGCCGGTATTAGCGCCTGAGTCTTGCCCTCCTCATCCGCGATCGGCACCCGAACGGCGCATGAGGTGCCTGCGCCGAAAAGGAAGGCGATCGGCTTGTCATGACGTGCGAGGTGGTCCCTGAGGTCGGCAAGGGCTTTCTGCGCGTCATGAGCTCGTGGCGTACTGTTCATGCAGAGCCTCCCGGCAAGACCGGCAGGCTGTCGAGTGCATCCCGAAGAACCCGCGTCGCACGGCAATCGTCTTCGTTATAGTCAAGAACCCGCTGACGAATGGCAGGATCGCCCGTTTCTATCCACCTGTGAAACCATTCGATGGAAGCCGCACCGGATGGATGGGTGTCGCGCCAGGAAAAGCCCAAATACTTGGCCAACGTCTTTACAGAAAAATCCCACGTTGGCCACTCCGTCGACTTCTTCACAACGTCGTTGTAGAGATCGATCGCGTGCGCCGGATCAAATAGCTCTTCAACCTCCTCGGCGCTGCAAACATCAGAGTACTTTTCCTGAAGTTTGCGATAGATCGTGCGTTCGTACTTCGAATAGTAGTAAATGACACAGGGTCGGCGTTCCCTGATGCACGACCATGCATCGGCGAATGCCTTCCTTTCCGCCTCCGGCGTTATGTCGTCGGCGAAGGTGAATACGAACTCTTCCGTCGCATTATCGCGGGCGCGGCGTTCAACAAATCCGTGCAAATAACAAATGTCCCGCATGGGATCGACTTCGATGTCAAAAAACAGTTCGCGGTCGTAATCCGGCAACTGAATTGGAGTTCGCACGAATGGCCTCGCGTCTGCCACTATCAGCAATCTCGCGCGATCATGAAATTTGTGAAGTGTGTCCGGACCGATACCTGGAAACACCGTTCTCTTGCCAGCGATGAACTTCGCGGGGTCTGCGGCGGCGAACGCGGTGACCGAGTGCACCGTCGCATACATCACGTCACGCTTGGACCTACCCAACTCGGGGATCATCGTAAGATCGCCAAGCTCCTTCAGGCGCTTCACGCAGGCCGAATACCAGTGACAGAGCTTGCAGACGGCTGAATATGCCGGGAGCGTCACTTCCCTGCCCTTTATGATGGCGTCGGCCTGGTGCAGAGCTTCCTGATAGTCCTCCCAGAGGGTCCTCGGATCGCGCTTTCGGTATGATGCCTGGAAATCGTAGGGAACCTCGTCGCCGCGAACGTCCCAGACAAACGCGCGGCGACCCGCCGATAACTCCTTCCTTTCGAGAATGTCGGTGTAAAGGCCAAGCTGAACCGCGTAGTGGATTTTGGGCTTTAGATTATCTTCCGGGCCTTCCTCACCAGCGCCTGACTTTATGTCACCCGCGATATAGCCGCTGCCTTCCTTTCGCAGGAGATCGGGATCGCCGAGCATCCTGTCACTCTGGATGCGTCCGGCATAAATGAGCGGATCGCCGCGCTGCATCGCTTCCAGCGTTAGCCGCTCCTTCTCATCTGCCGCATAGCGCGAAAGGTCGGTGAACGGCGTTTGAAGACCAGCAATGACTTCACGCTCGTAGAGCTGGCCCCGTTCCCAGAGTAGCTCGACAAACGGATTTGGCTCATCTCGTTGCGCGGAGTCGGCGGAGAGGTCCATTGTCACCCGATGGGGGCATGCCACCAGATTGTAGAGCATCGCGGCGGTGACCGGAGTGCTCATGTCATGCCGACTTGAACGATTTTAGATGGTAGCAAGACATTTCTCAGATTATATCGGTCGTTTCTCTTTTTCCCATAATTACATCGATCGTCGCCCAAGATTTCTCTTGAGAACAAATTGTGTCACAACTTGGTCTGCCCACGGCGGCGATAGGACCGAAATTTCATACGCACACTCACAAGATCGGCGTAGAGAACGGACACAAGAGTAACCCAAACTAGCGCGCGTCGGCAATTTGCGAATAGCTCGTCGCTGGTCACTTACGGACGATAACGGCACCGTGGCGAATGTCAGCAGTGGCTTTCAGGAAGCGGAAAAGCCGACCTCTACGGCCGACATGAGGGCGCATTGCTGATGAATACGGTAGCCGTCTAGTTGGTGCTGAAAACCCTCACCCAGACAGATACTCCGAGGTCGTGAAGTAATTAGGCGTTTCGTAGCCTATCCGAGATAGCGAGGCTATCAGATCTCGTGATCGTCCAGCGATCATCATGGACTGCCTTGTCATCGCTTCGTTCATCGTCCGCAGCTGTTGCCTGGTAAGCCGCTCTACGTGAACCAGCTTGGCTTGTGAGTGATAGCCAAGCGCGACGTCGCTAGCTATTGGGGTGAAGGAGATTTGACCATCAGGCGCGTCTTCGGCGGCAGGACCGACGGTGGCCATTGCGGTCGGGTGATCGCCAAGTACAAAAGCGGCATTTTGAGGTGCCATGTAAACAGCCAGACCCCTGCGTCGCATCTCCAATAGAAGTTCCTCCGGAGGCCCGGATGCCTGTGCTACTATACGCGAGTTCCGTTTGATCCTGTCGGCGTGCTCGGGATCAGCAATGCAATCACGGTCCGCATCCGTCCAACGGTGACGTATCTCGGCCTCTTCCAAAACTGCGGCGAATTCGTCATTGCTCAGAAAGCGGGAGTGCCAAGCTGGGGATCGCTTGTCAGAATAGTACCTGAAGTGGTGGAGGAATTCCCAGACATCGTCCCCCATCGTAGGTCTCTTGCCAGCCCGGACGATCCCGAGAAGCTGACTGAGAAATACTGCTCCCGCTGACTCAAGCCTTGAGAAACCATACTCCAACGAGACATCGCGCTCCCCCTGCTCGCCGACGACAGTGTAGAGATCGTCCTCCACAAAAAGGTTGTCCGGCGTCGTGACTTTCACGGCGCCAATGGCGAAAGCTCGCCGCCAGAAGTGCAGCCCTCCATTGTCATCAGTGAAATTCCTCAAGATCATACGAGGAATGTAGTGATGTCGGCGCGGCGGTCTGGCTTTGGCCATTTGCCGACTTCAGCAGATTCGCGCCAAGACTAGAACGTCCCTGGCCGCGAACTCACCGCCCAGGCCGACATATTGAGAGCACGTGCCAAATTCGGTTCACCGCTGGCGCGTGGGTCGCCGGCGAAGATGTCTGCTTTCGAGCGACATCTGTAACTACCTCAATGACCGAAATGGAGGCGCGAAGCAGACGCGACCTCGCTTCACTCGATCTGGCTGGCCTATCTGAAATAGCCGAGGACTTGATTGAAAGGCTGAAACGCCTCGCCGTTTCCCTGTCCTGGTAAGCCTTACGGAGTACGGCACCAAGAAATCATGGATTACGGCACCAAGAAATCGCGATTGACGGCCATTCCAGTGAACGATCATAGGCGCAGGCGGAGGACAGTGCGAAAAAGCGAGCATGAAGACGTTCTGTCCGCGGATTTCTGCCTTTCGCACGCAGGAAACGATCGCTATTGAGCAGTGTTACCACCTCTAAATATACAATAATCCTATATATGACTTATATATCCTTATATATGTATAACTGAGTATCTATTTTAGAGGTGTCTCGCTTTTCGCCGCTGACAATTTTTGAACTGAATCATCTTGGTGAAGAAGCGAGGAAATGTCCGCGACACCGACGCCGCGGACAAACCATTATGAGAAGTTCTAGATCTCACGGACAAAACGTCCATCACGGCGCAGACCTCGGAAGAAGACTCGTGCGCCCACCCGCAAACCTGCCATAAGAGTTACGGTCTCAGCGCGCTCGCTATTACGGAGGCGTTGCCCGGCTGTTCGACGCTCTCCCTTTCGACCTGTGAATCCGGACCGACGATAGAAGTCGCGCTTGAAGGCGTAAGTGATACTCCCACCCACCTCAGATGCACGTCTCGACCGCGACGACGGCATCGCTTTCGCTATATAAGGACGAAGGGCTGTTGGCTCGAACTTGAACGCTTCGGAGACCTTGCGTTTGAGCGCGGAATTCTTGGGATGGCGGATGTGAAGGTAAAGGTGGGCCTGCCAGTGCGGGTCTTCATTGTCTTCAACGTTTAGAGACAAGTCGAAGCTGCCAAAGAAGGCACAGTCCCTAAGGCCGGAGCGAGAAAGCCTCTTTCGAACGCGGTCGATGAGGCGCTTGAAAGACAGCTCGTGCAGCTTGCCAAGCGGCACTCGCATTTTCTCAGGGACGAGCGAAAGGACTGTGCAATGCTCCCATCCCTCGATCATCCTGAGCAACTCTGTCGTCATCCGGATGCGAAACCTGCGGCTGCATTTTGGACAGGCCTCTAGGTTGCAACGATGGTCCTTTTGCATCGGCAAATAGCCTTAGCCGCTCTACGGTCGATCGCTTCGTTACCTGCTATCATCCCCTTCACAGTCAGCCAATCGCGCTGCGCCTGTTCGAAGGTGTCTACATGAAAGAATGCTGAACGGACGTGTCGCTGACTGATGCGGCGGTCAACAGCGCGGAGGGCGCTCTTGGCTGGCTCAACCATTGTTCGCCCCACTCCGATTGTCAGAAGTGCTCGCCCTAGTCCGAGCCAGCGCAAAAGCCTTTAGTTCGCGAAATCGATAGCGAATTGATCGCGTACTAACGGCAGTGAATTCGGGGCCGCCACCCTGCGATCGCCAGTTGGCCAAGGTCTTTGGCGCGAGACTGAGATAAGCCGCAGCAAGTGCCGGGGTCAGGAGGGCATCATCATGATATTCTGGCGAAGGGTCGTGCTTAGCCTTTCTCGCGGAGGCGGCGGGAATGCTACCGGTCAAGTCTGGTTGGGGGATCGGCGCAGCTTGATTGTCGGGCACCGTGCCGTTTTGATGCCGCGTCGACTCAGCTTCAATATCGGCTAGAACCTCGCCTCTTCGAGGACTTTCGTCGTAGATCCGCCCGGGATCGAGGATCTGCGCACCTGAGGGTGCAAGTTTACGACGCTTAGAATATGCCGCTGAAATCTCAGCGTATCGAGCGATAGTAATATAATCAAAAACCGCGCGACCTTTCGCTTTAGGTCGGACTTTCGGAGTAGCCATTTTCATCTCCATTGGTGCGTCGGCCGATGGAGTCGAATGGAGCAACGCCACGCGATCCTCGGCCGACCTTAAGGTTGGCGGAAGACCGAAGTGAACAGAATTACCGTTCGGTAAGTCTGGTGGAGGCGTTAGGCTCGCTGCCCTTGGTATGCCAAGGACGTCACTCGGTTCGTCCTCTGAAAGGACCGGGCTTAAGATGCCCTTTTTTCTACGCGACAGTCATAATAGGAATGCAAGGCTGCGGTTTCAAGTGGCGCGCGATTTTTTAGACAGTTTCAAGCCAGGTGATTGCCCGAGCAGTCGGTTTGGGAACATGGATCGACCTCGCTTGCTCCAAGAAACTGGCAAGCCGTCAACGATACGTCGAACGCTTCCCGGATAGGCCCCTGACTTCCTGTTCGTGTGATTACCCGGTGATTTCTTCGCGCGCGTGCGAAGTGCGATTTCGAGCATAAGCTGTTGGATTTGCTGGCGCACCCAAGAGGATTCGAACCTCTGACCTTTGCCTTCGGAGGGCAACGCTCTATCCAGCTGAGCTATGGGTGCATAGGCCAACGCCCTAAACGCGGCGCAGCAGGGCCTACATAGCGGAACGGCCGCCCGGCTTCAACACGCGATTGGCGAAGCCGAGTGGCCCAAGCTGCGCGACACCGAAGGCGGGCCAGGAAAACGCCGGCGAGATAAAGGAGCGCCAGGCAAAGGTGCCATTCAAGCGGCGCGGGGCAAAGGCAGGGGATAACCGGCGACGCCTACCAGTCCAGCACCACCTTGCCGGAATTGCCGGACTTCATCGCCTCGAAGCCGTCAATGTAGCTGTCGATGCCAAGCCTGTGCGTGATCAGGCCGGAGACGTCGAGGGGTCCCTGCACCAGCGCTATCATCTTGTACCAGGTCTCGAACATCTCGCGGCCGTAGATGCCCTTCAGCGTCAGCATCTTGAAGATAACCTTGTTCCAGTCGATCTCGAAGCCGGTGGGCGCGATGCCGAGAATGGCGATCTTGCCGCCATTGTTCATCGTGTCGATCATGTCGCGGAAGGCGGCGGCCGAGCCGGACATTTCCAGGCCGACGTCGAAGCCCTCCTTCATGCCCTCGTCCCTCATGACGTCGGCGAGCCTCTCCTTCGAGGCGTCGACGACATGATGCACGCCGAGCTTCTTCGCCAGCGCCAGGCGCGTCGGGTTGATGTCGGTGATCACGACCTTGCGCGCACCCACGACCTGCGCCACCAGAGCGCCCATGATGCCGATCGGGCCGGCGCCGGTCACCAGCACGTCCTCGCCCACGAGGTCGAACGACAGCGCGGTGTGCACGGCGTTGCCCAGCGGATCGAAGATCGCGGCGATCTCGTCGGGTATGTCGTCGGGGATCGGCACGACATTGTGCTGCGGGATCGCCACATACTCCCCGAACGATCCCGGCCGGTTGACGCCGACGCCCAGCGTGTTGCGGCAGAGATGCCCCCTGCCCGCGCGGCAGTTGCGGCAGTGGCCGCAGACGATATGCCCCTCGCCGGAGACCCGCTGGCCGACGCGGTACTCGGTGACCGCCTTGCCGACATCGGCGACCGTGCCGACGAATTCGTGCCCCGTCACCATCGGCACCGGCACGGTCTTCTGCGCCCACTGGTCCCAGTTGTAGATGTGGACATCCGTGCCGCAGATCGCCGATTTCCGCACCTTGATGAGCACGTCGTTTGGCCCGATCTCCGGAACGGGCACCTGCTCCATCCAGATGCCCGGCTCCCGCTTCGCCTTCACCAGCGCGCGCATCATGTTGGACATGGGAAGCTCCTCGTTCCCTCCCTCTTGAGGGGAGGGTGGCTCGCCCGGCGGCAAAGCCGCCGCAAGCGCGCCGGGTGGGGTGGCAGCGGAAGTGCGCTGACGTCATTTGTCGAAAAGGAGGAGCCGATGGAGGGTACCCCACCCGGCCCTTCGGGCCACCCTCCCCTCAAGGGGGAGGGAGCCAGCGCAGCGCGCGTCATATCACCCCCAGCTCCCGCCCGACGGCGCCGAACGCCTCGACCGCGCGGTCGATGTCCTCGAGGGAATGCGCGGCCGACATCTGCGTGCGGATGCGCGCCTGGCCCTTGGGTACAACGGGAAAGGAGAAGCCGATCACATAGATGCCGCGCTCCAGCATCTTGGCGGCCATCGCCGAAGCCAGCGCCGCGTCGCCGATCATCACCGGGATGATCGGATGGCCGGCGCCGGCCAGCGTGAAGCCGAGCTTCGTCATGGAGGACCGAAACCGGTCCGCGTTGGCGGTCAGCTTCGTGCGGAGCGCGTCGCCGTTGCGGACGATCTCGAACACCTTCAGCGAAGCACCCGCGATCGCCGGCATCAGCGTGTTGGAGAAAAGGTAGGGGCGCGAGCGCTGGCGCAGCCATTCCACCACCTCGCGCCTGCCGCTGGTGTAGCCGCCCGACGCGCCGCCGAGCGCCTTGCCGAGCGTGCCAGTGATGATGTCCACCCTGCCCTCGACGCCGCAATGCTCGGCCGAGCCGCGCCCGTGCGCGCCGACGAAGCCGACGGCATGGCTGTCGTCCACCATCACCATCGCGTCGTATTTCTCGGCGAGATCGCACACGCCCTTCAGGTTGGCGATGATGCCGTCCATGGAGAACACGCCGTCGGTCGCGATCAGGCGGAAGCGCGAGTCGGCGGCTTCCTTCAACCGCGCCTCGAGCTCGGCCATGTCGTTGTTGGCGTAGCGGTAGCGCCGCGCCTTGGAGAGCCGGACGCCGTCGATGATCGAGGCGTGGTTCAGGGCATCCGAGATGATAGCGTCCTCTTCGCCGAGCAGCGTCTCGAACAGACCGCCATTGGCGTCGAAGCAGGAGCCGTAGAGGATCGTGTCCTCCAGCCCGAGGAAATCCGAGATCGTCCGCTCGAGCTGCTTGTGCTCTTCCTGCGTGCCGCAGATAAAGCGTACGGACGCCATGCCGTAGCCGTAGCGGTCGAGCGCGGATTTGGCGGCAGCGCGCAGCTCATCGCTGTCGGCGAGGCCGAGATAGTTGTTGGCACAGAAGTTCAGCACCTTCCGCCCGCCGGCGACCTCGATCGCGGCCGACTGCATGGAGGTGATGACCCGCTCCTCCTTGTAGAGGCCGGCCGCCTTCACGGCGTCGAGCTCGGACGCGATATGCTGGACGAAACGCCGGCTCATTGGACCTCCCAGGAATGCATCGGCTTAGCGCCCGGACCGGCGCGAATCTAGCAGAAAAGCGCCACAGGCCCCGCCGTTTCCTTCGCGGCGTCGCCGAGCCGCTGCCGCTATCTTTCTCTCCACAGGAGCGCCCATGACGATTGCCCGCATCACCGTCTATCGCCAATGGCAGCCGTTCCGGGACGGCACCTACCGCTGCTCGGGCGGCCGCAGCGCCGAAGGCTTCGATTCCACCGTCGTGAAGATCGAGGCGGATGACGGCGCGGCGGGCTGGGGCGAGATGGCGCCGCTCGGGAGTTTCTACGATCCGGCCTTCGCGGAAGGGGCGCGTGCCGCGCTCCGCGAACTGGCGCCGCAGCTGATCGGCGCCGACGATATGGGCATCGAGGCGCTGAACCGCCGCATGGACCTGCTGCTGAACGGCCATCCCTACGCCAAGGCCGCGCTCGACATGGCGCTCTGGGACCTCGCCGGCCGCCGGAGCGGCCTGCCGCTCGCCGCACTGACGGGCGGTGCCGACGGCACCAGCGTACCCCTCTACCGCTCGCTTGCGCAGGAGGCGCCCGACGCGATGGCGAGGCGGGCGACGAAGTACCTCGCCGAAGGCTATCGCCGGCTGCAGGTGAAGATCGGCCTCGACGTGGACGAGGACATCGCGCGACTGGAAGCGGTCCGCGGCGCGGTGCCGTCCGGCACAGTCCTCTTCTGCGACGCGAACGGCAGCTGGGGCACGGCGGAGACGCGGCGCTTTCTCATGGCCACGCGCAATCTCGACTACACGCTGGAGCAGCCCTGCGCGACCTATGAGGAGAACCTGGCCATCCGCCGCGCCTGCGAGCGGCCGCTGGTGCTGGACGAGACGATCGACGGCGCGGGCGTGCTGCTGCGAGCGCTGGCCGACGGGCTGGTCGACGGCATCACGATCAAGCTGGCGCGCGTCGGCGGCATCACCAAGGCGAAGCTCATCCGCGACATCGCCATCGCCCGCAACCTCAAGATCACCATCGAGGACACCGGCGGCGCCGAGATCGACACGGCGGCCTATTCGGGGCTGATGCTGTCGACGCCGGAGACGCTGCGCCAGCACACCGTCGACTTCCACAATTGGGTGACGGTGTCGAACGCGCGGGCGAACTTCAGGATCGCGGACGGCCGGATGACGCCGCCGGCCGGACCGGGGCTCGGCATCGAGGTCGACGAGACGGCGCTGGGCGAGCCGGTGTTTGTGGCGGGGGCGGGACGCGTCAGTCGCCCATCACGGCGTCGAGCCCGCGCTTCAGCCCGGTGAAGCCCGACACGTTCCGCGCCGCGAGCAGCGTGCCGGCGACATAGGGCGCGGCCGACGAGCCGGCGTCGTGGCGGATCACCAGCCGCTCATTGTCGGCGCCGAAAACGGCCTCGCACGAAAGCACGAAGGACGGCACGCGCAGCGAATGCACCTGCACCGGGCGCGGCGAGCCAACCGCCCCGCCGCGCGTTTCCTTGACGCCGCTGAGTTCCGCTACTGGCTTGGATGTTCCTGGCTGCCGCACGCCGCTCAGAAGCTCGGCGAGCTCCCGCGCCGTGCCGGACGGCGTGTCTGGCTTGCCGGGCGACGCGTAGTCGAGGATCTCGACGTCGGCGACATGCTTTGCCGCCTCAAGCGCGAAACGGCGCAGAAGCGTCGCCGTGACGGAAAAATTGCCCGCCGCCAGCACACCCCTGCCCGCTGCCTTCGCGGCCGCGTCGATCTCCGCATAATCGTCCGCCGACAGACCGGACGTGCCGATGACGACATGCCGCCCGGCGGCCAACGCCGCCAGGACGTTTCCCTTCACGACATTCGGCTTGGTGTAGTCGACCAGCACGTCGGACGGAGCCTTCAGCGCTTCCTCCACCGTCGCGACGATCCTGACGCCATTGGGAGCGATGCCCGCCGCCTCGCCGGCGTCCTTGCCGGCGCCGGACCGGCTCACGGCCGCGGCCAGATCGAGATCGTCGGCCTTGCCAATGGCAGCGA
The DNA here is from genome assembly GCA_019635755.1 of Rhizobiaceae bacterium. Classification (GTDB taxonomy): domain Bacteria; phylum Pseudomonadota; class Alphaproteobacteria; order Rhizobiales; family Rhizobiaceae; genus OAS926. The sequence goes on from JAHBYW010000001.1 coordinate 845,815, forward strand.
CCAGCGCGCGGCCGACCCAGCCGGTCGTGCCGGCCAGAAGAATGCGTGTGGTCATGTGCTCTTCCTCATGTCTGTTGCCGCCGCGCGACCGCGAGTGCCGGCATTGCCGCGAATCCAACCTGCCCCATCGAGGTCAGCAGACCCCGCGTGGTTCCGTAGGCGCCGATCTGCGCCGCCAGGCCTTGGCCCAATCCGATCCCGAGCAGCGTCTCCGCGACGACCAGCAGAACCACCCCGATCAGGCCGGCGCTAATCGCGTCCTTTGTCGTCGCAACCGCGAAGCGGGTGACGGCGAAGCGGGCGGCGAACCACGCGATCACGAGCATCAGCGGCACTTCCAGCGCGACGCTCAGAACGGCCCCGAGTCGGGGCTCGACGAACAGGACACGGACGGTCCCGAACATGAACCCTATTGCGAAGACCATCAGGAAATAGACGAAGCCCGCCTTCGACACCCGGTCCATCGTCAGAAAAATGCCTGCAGCCCCGTCTGCGCACGGCCGAGGATGAGCGCGTGCACGTCGTGCGTGCCCTCATAGGTGTTGACCGTCTCCAGGTTCTGCGCGTGGCGCATCACATGGTAGCCGACCTGGATGCCGTTGCCGCCATGCATGTCGCGGGCCTGCCGGGCGATGTCCAGCGCCTTGCCGCAATTGTTGCGCTTCACGATCGAGATCATCTCCGGCGCAAACTTGCCGTCGTCCATCAACCGTCCGACGCGCAATGATCCCTGCAGCCCGAGCGCGATCTCGGTCTGCATGTCGGCCAGCTTCTTCTGGAAGAGCTGGGTGCCGGCCAGCGGCTTGCCGAACTGCTTGCGGTCCAGCCCGTACTGTCTGGCACGGTGCCAGCAATCCTCGGCCGCGCCCATCGCACCCCAGGAGATGCCGTAGCGCGCCCGGTTCAGGCAGCCAAACGGGCCCTTCAGGCCGGACACGTTGGGCAGCAGCGCGTCCTCGCCCACCTCGACATTCTCCATGACCACCTCGCCGGTGATCGAGGCGCGCAGGCTGAGCTTGCCGTCGATCTTCGGCGCCGACAGTCCCTTCATCCCCTTGTCCAGCACGAAGCCGCGTATCTCGTTGTCATGCGCAGACGACTTCGCCCAGACGACAAACACGTCGGCGATCGGCGCGTTGGAGATCCACATCTTGGAACCGTTCAGCCGAAAGCCGCCGCCGGTCTTCTCGGCGCGCGTCTTCATGCCGCCGGGGTCCGAACCCGCGTCCGGCTCGGTCAGGCCGAAGCAGCCGATCCACTCGCCCGAGGCGAGCTTCGGGAGGTATTTCCGGCGCTGCTCCTCGGAGCCGTAGGCGTGGATCGGATACATAACCAGCGAGGACTGCACGCTCATCATCGAGCGGTAGCCGGAATCGACGCGCTCGACCTCGCGCGCCACCAGCCCATATGTCACGTAGCCGGCACCGAGCCCGCCATAGGCTTCGGGAATGGTCACGCCGAGCAGGCCGGCCTCACCCATCTCCCGGAAGATCGCAGGGTCGGTCGTCTCGTCGAGATAGGCGCGCTCGATGCGAGGGCTGAGCTTGTCGGCTGCGAAAGCGGCCGCCGCGTCGCGCATCATCCGCTCGTCCTCGGAGAGCTGGTCCTCCAGCAGGAACGGGTCGTTCCACACGAAGGAGGCGGCAGGCTTCTTGGCCTTGGCGTCTATGTTCATCTTTGGGTCCGGTCCGAGGAAATGCCGGCAGACTCTATCGCCTGGGCCGGGCCCCGGCAAAGAGTTTCGCGGCCGCCGGCCGGCAGGATCAATCGAATTGCGCGAAACGGCTCAAAGCGCCGGTAACCAGCCCCGCCGAAAGGAGCGCGACGGGCGTCGCAAACGGCCCGGGCTTACCCCGCCGTTAACCCACCGCCGCCAGGGTCGGCGCTTTCCAGGCGCGCTCAGGCAACCCCGCGCCACTCCCGCGAGACGATGACCGATCAACCAGCGACGACGACCGCCGGCTCGGGCCGGATGATCCTGACGATCAAGAGTGCCTATTGGGTAGCGCTGCTGATCATCGCGGCGATGGCCATGGCCTCGTACATCTTCCTCCAGCAGATGATGGCGGCGCAGCAGCGCGACGAGCAACTGCTGTCGCTGACCGCGACGCAGAAGGCGCTGTCGCAGCGGGTCGTGCTGCTGGCGAATTCGATCGGCAGCGCGGAGCGCGACAAGAAGGCGTCGCTGCTGACCTCGCTCGAGAACGCCACCGCGGAATTCGAGAAGAACTACGATCTCCTGCTCGAGCGCACGGCGGCCGATCCACTCTCGCCTGCCCGGCTCGAGCCGACGACGATCGAGAGCGTGCTCTTCGCCAAACCCTACCACCTCGACTATTTCTCGCTCGGGCTGGCCGCCAACGGCTGGCGTCTGGTCGCCGCGCTGAAAAGCGATCTCGGCGTCGGAAAGGCCGATCTCGGCTACCTGGCCGGCAAGGAGCGGGCGAGGCTCGACGAGACGGTGGCGAACGTAACGCTCGCCGGGTACGACGCGCTCGGGACGCGGATCAAGGCGTTCGCCAACGCGCGGCTGGAGGCGATGCTCAGCGTCCACAAGACGCTGTTCTACTCCACCATCGGCGTCATCGTGCTGGTCGCGCTGTTCATTTTCCGGCCCATGTCGGAGATGATCCTCAGGCGGACGCACGAACTCGTCGACGCGCGCAATTCCATGGCTTTCATCGCCGTCCACGACGGCCTGACCGGCCTGCACAACCGCTCCTTCCTGACCGACCATTTCGAGACGCTGATCAAGACGGCACAGCGGCGCGGCGAACGCCTGGCCGTCCTGCAGATCGACCTCGACCGCTTCAAGCAGATCAACGATACGCTGGGCCATGCGGCGGGCGACTTCGTGCTGGTCGCCACGGCGCAGCGCATGCGCGAATCGTGCCGGGCGTCCGACCTGTGCGTGCGGCTGGGCGGAGACGAGTTCGTCATGATCCTCAACGCGGCGGGTACGAGCGAGGACATCGACGGCGTCACCCGCAGGATCCTCGGGCGGATCAACGACCCGATCAATTTCCACGGCGCCACGATCCTGCCGGGCGCCAGCGCGGGTATCGCCGTCTATCCGGTGGATGCCGATAATGCCAACGACCTGCTGGTGCATGCCGACCTGGCGCTCTACTCGGCAAAGAAACAGGGCGGCGGCAGCTTCTCCTTCTTCTCGGATGAGCTTAGGCAGGAACTCGACCATCGCAAGCAGCTCGAGCACGACCTGAAGCTGGCGATCGCCGATCGCGCCTTCAGCGTCTACTTCCAGCCACAGGTGTCGCTCACCAATGGCGCGATCACCGGCATCGAGGCGCTGGTGCGGTGGAGGCATCCGGAGCGCGGCATGATCTCGCCGGGCGACTTCATCCCCGTCGCCGAGAAGTCCGGGCTGATGGCCGAGATCGGCCGCATCATCCTGTCAAAGGCCATCGAGACCGCGGCCGGATGGCACCGCGACGGCATCGATTTCGGCCGGCTGGCCATCAACGTCTCAGGAACCGAGCTGCGCGAGCCCGATTTCGACGCGTTCCTGTTCGAGACGCTGCAGCAAGCTGGCCTTCCCGCGCAGAAACTTTCGCTGGAGATCGTGGAATCGGTCATCCTCGACGACGAGAAGACCGGCATCGCCTCGAAGCTGCGCTACATCCGCGCCGCCGGCGTGCATCTCGAACTGGACGATTTCGGCACCGGCTACGCCTCGCTCAGCCACGTCAACCCGAACGAGATCGACCGCCTGAAGATCGACCGGCGTTTCGTGCAGAACATCGACCTGAACGGCGACAATTCGAAGATCGTCCGGGCGATCACCGAGCTGGCGCGCGGGCTCGGCATCTCGATCATCGCCGAGGGCGCGGAGACAGAAGCCGAGCTGGATTCGCTGCTCTCGATCGGCTGCGACCAGGTCCAGGGCTATTCGATCGCCTTCCCCATGCCCGATGGCGAGGCAAGGGACTGGCTGGCCGGCCGCTCGAAGGGCGCCGCCCGCTTGCGTGCGCCGCAGGCTGTCAGCGCCTGAATCTCAGGCCGCGCAGTAGGACTGCGCCTTGGTCCAGTCGCGGATGTCCTTGCGCTTCGACTGGTCGCGGAACGGGCTCCAGTAGGCCGACGCGCCCGTCCAGGGCAGAGCATTCGACCCGATGATGCCGTCGCGAACGACCAGCCGGTTGAAGATGCGGACGGCGCAGGTCAGGTTGACCTCGGGGTCATGCAGCGCTTGCTCGTTGGCGATCTGGCACCCGTAGCCTCGGCCGCTCTCGATCGATATCTGCAGCAGGCCGCGGCTGGTCACACGGTTGCCGCTGGCGTCGAAGACGCCGGGCTCGAGGAAGCTTGTCGCCGGGTTGTAGCTGCTCTCCCACTTGGTCAGCGCGGACAGCAGACCGACCCAGAACGCCTTGCGCCCCTCCGCCGCGGCGGTTGCGTATTTCGGACAATAGAGTGCGATATCGCTCGGCGTCGACGCCACCAGCGCAGCGCCATGGGCATCCAGCGCGGCCAGCGTGAACGCCGTCCAGCGCGCGCCGTCCGGCCTGTCGTCCCAACGCGCCGTCATGGCGAAGGCCGCCGGCGGCGGGTCGGACACGACGTCCGGGCCTCCGCCCGGACCGCCGGGCTTGCCGAAGATGCCCATGCACGATGACAGCAGCAGCCCGGCAGCGAGGAGAACGGCAGCGCGCGCGGTCTTCACTGCCCGGCTCCGATGTCGGTCAGGATGCCGCCGATTGCGGTGTCGAACGCCGCAAGGTCGAATTTCTGCGGATCGTCGTGGCCGCCCTCCAGCCCCTCGTCCACCGCCGCGTGGAACGCTGGGATCAGGCCTTTGCCTGCACGCACGCTGGCGGCGAGGTAGAGCAGTGCAAGCCGCTCGTACTGCACGGCGGTGAAGCCGGGGTCCGGCGCGTTGCCGTCCGGCTGAGAGGGATGCGCCCGGCGTGGCTGGATCGTCTCGATGTGCAGGAACAGCCCCTTGGAGGGCTTTCCGACCTTCTTCGTCTCCAGCTTGGTCGCGCGCCAGGGGACGCTGAACCGGTGTCCGACGAGGATCTCGCCGCGTCGGTTCAGGAAGATGTGGGCGACGGCGTTCGACCCCGCATATTGTTGCAGGTCATTAACCCTGTCGTTGGTGTCGATGTCGGCGGGAAACGGGGCGTTCTTGTAGTTCGGCGAGCTGGTGTCGTGGATGACGAAGTATCGCGCAAACGCGGCCGCCGGATCGTTGTTGTTGCCACGCGACAGCGGATCGTCGAGCGAGCCGCCGAAGTCCCTCTCCACGAGGCCCTTGGCACCGATATAGGCGCGTAGCGCCGGCACACCAAAGGACAGGTCCTTGCCGACCAGCGCCGCGAGATGCTGCGGCAGCGTGATGTTCGCCGGCTCGACATTGCCCAGTATCTTCACCTTGCGAAGCAGGCAGGAAGCCTGGGTCTGTTCGTCGCCGGCGAAGGACAGTGTGGAGGTGTCGAACTTGCATTTGCCGAAAATGTCCGCCGAGGCCTCGCCGGACATTGCACAAAGCAACAAGCCACAAGTCAAAGCTGCTTTCAGCACAGCCACCTCCACTTGCGTCACTGCAGATTAGATAGCAGCGGCCGCAGTAGAAGTAAATCTTGGATGGAGTTCAGTGCTTCGGTATTTTGTTCAATAGTTCACGACACTAGACGCGCATTCCGAATCGGATGCCGTCATAGATCGCGGCGTGGATGTTGCGCGAAGCCACCGCGTCGCCGATGCGGGCGACGACGAAGGCGGCGGCCGGATCGGTCTCGGGGAAGATCGCGCCGCCGTTCACAAGGCGCTCGTAGTCGACGGCGCCCTTGTTCTTCGAGAGCGGCTTCAGCGCCAGGTAGAGATCGTCGATCGGCTGCGTCCCATGCTCGACGACGACCTGGTCGACCCGCCGTTCGGCCGTCCAGCCATCCGAGAAGTCGGAGCCCAGTACCGCGACAAGCTGGTTGCCGTCGCGTCGTATCCCCTTCAGGCGCGTGTTGATCGTGATGCGGACGCCACGCTCGTGAAACGTCTTCATGTAGGGAACATGGTTCATCCCGCCCATCTCGGGCGCGAAGAAGCGCTCGGGGGAGACCAGCTCCAGCCTGGCGCCGGCATTGGCGACGATCTCGGCTGCCGTCATGCCGGCATGGCTGCCATTGTCGTCGAAGACGAGCACGTTCTCAGCCGGCTTCACGGCGCCGGAGACGATGTCCCAGCTCGACGTGACGAGGTCGCCGCCTGCCTCCAGCGGCGGGTTCTGCGGCAGGCCGCCGGTCGCGACGAATACCATGTCGGGTCCGAGCGCCTGGACATCGGCGGCTTCCGCCCACACATCGTATCTCACCTCGACGCCGAGGCGATCCAGCTCGGCGAGCCGCCAGTCGACGATGCCGATCAGTTCCCTGCGGCGCGGGTTCTGGGTTGCCAGCCTTATCTGGCCCCCGGCGTGCGCCGATGCTTCCAGCACGGTCACGGCATGGCCCCGCTCGGCCGACACGCGCGCCGCCTCCAGCCCCGCCGGCCCGGCGCCGACGATGACGACGCGGCGCTTAGGCCCGTCCGTCGGGCGGATCACATGCGGGATCGTCGCCTCTCGGCCGGTCGCGGCATTGTGGATGCAGAGCGCCTCGCCGCCTTCGTAAATGCGGTCGAGGCAGTAGGTCGCACCCACGCAGGGCCGGATACGGTGCTCTTCGCCCGCCATGACCTTGCGCACGATGTGCGGCTCGGCCAGATGCGCCCGGGTCATGCCGACCATGTCCAGCTTGCCGGTCGCGATCGCGTGTCGCGCCGTCGCCACGTCGGAGATGCGCGCGGCGTGGAACACAGGGAACTTGGTCGCTGCCCTCACCTCGCCGGCGAAATCCAGATGCGGCGAGGAGCGCATGCCGGTGATCGGGATCACCTTCGTCAGCGCCGCGTCGGTCTCGATCGAGCCGCGGATGATGTTGAGGAAGTCGACCTTGCCGGACGCTGCCAGCCGCCGGGCGATCTCAACGCCCTCGGCGCGCGACAGGCCCTGCGAAAAATCTTCGTCGGCGACCATGCGGATGCCGACGACGAAGTCCGGCCCCACCGCCTTGCGCACCGCCTCGATGACGCGCGTCGAGAAGCGCAGGCGGTTGTCCATCGCGCCGCCGTAGTCGTCGTCGCGCTGGTTGGTCGCCGGCGACCAGAACCCGTCCATCAGGTGGCCGTAGGCCTCGAACTCGATGCCGTCGAGGCCGGCGGCCTGCATCCTCTGGGCCGCACTCGCATAGTCGGCGATGATGCGCTCGATGTCCCAGTCCTCGGCGATCTTCGGGAAGGCGCGGTGTGCCGGCTCGCGCACCGGCGAGGGCGCCAGAACCGGCAGCCAGTCCGCCTTGTTCCAGCCGGTGCGGCGGCCGAGATGGGTGATCTGGATCATCACCTTGCAGTCGTGCTCGTGGCACGCATCGGCGAGCTCCTTCAGCCACGGCACGATCTCGTCGCGATAGGCCTGGAGGTTGCCGAAGGCGGCCGGGCTGTCGCGGCTGACGATGGCCGACCCAGCCGTCATGGTCAGCGCCATCCCGCCCTTCGCCTTCTCGGCGTGGTAGAGTCGGTAGCGCTCCTTCGGCATGCCGTCCTCGGAATAGGCCGGCTCGTGGCTGGTCGACATGACGCGGTTCTTCAGCGTCAGATGCTTCAGCCGGTAGGGCTGGAGAAGGGGGTCGTTGCTTGACGGCGGCATGGCTGACATCGGATCAGCCTGCAAAAGCACGGTCGCAGGTGCAAGCGTCTCTGCCGCCGCCCTGTTGGCTCAGACGTCGGCTCAGACCGCCCTGCCTCAGGCCATCCGTTCCGCCACCGCGACCCAGTTCACCCTGTTGTTCAGGACGCGCGTGACATGCTTCGCGCGAAGATTTTCGTAGTCGAGATAGTAGGCGTGCTCCCACACATCGATGCCGACGAGCGATTTCAACCCGTCCTGCAGCGGATTGCCGGCGTCCTGGTAGCTCCTCAGCGCAACCTTTTCGCCGTCCATCACGAGCCAGACCCAGCCGGTGCCGAAGACAGCATCGGCCGCTGCGCCGAACTCCTCGACAAGGCCGCCCATATGGCCGAACCCGCTCTCGATCCTCGCCGCGAGGTCTCCTTCCGGCTTCGCCGGACCGCCCTTGAACTGCTCCCAGTAGAAATTGTGATTCCACCCCTGCGCCGCCTGGTTGAAGATCGCCAGCTCGCCATCCTTGTGCGACTGGACGACGACGTCCTCCAGGCTGAGATCGGCATATTTCGTTCCCGCAACCAGCTCGTTCAGCTTGGTGAAGTAGCCCTTGTGGTGCTTGCCGTAGTGCAGCGCGACAGTCCGGGCGGAGATGTCGGGAGCCAGTGCGTCTTCCGCATAAGGCAGGGGCGGTTGCTCGAACGGGGCCGCTGCACGACCGATCCCTGGCCGCATGATCGTCGACGCTGCCGCTGCTGCACCGAAGGCCAACGCGGTTCGCCGGGTGACCGTTGTCTTCATCGCACTTCTCCTCGCGGGACGGAGCCCCCATGAGGCGCGAACGTCGAGACATCGGATGAGTTCCCTCGCGATTTCGTGAGATCAGTTCAACGGCAGGCGTCGATACCGCCCCGGCCTGTCGGGATCGTTGAAATGTCCCATCGGGCCGTTGTCGGCGAAGTGCTTCGCCCACTTCTTCATCGCCTTCGGATCGAGTTCCACGCCGAGCCCGTTCCCTTCCGGCACCGCCACGACATTGTTGGTCTGGCGGAACGGTCCGTCCTTGATCACGTCGCCAACCTGCCAGCGGAACAGCGACTGCGACGCTTCCGTGATCCACTGCGTCGAGGCCACGACGTGGAGATAGGCGGCAGTCATGATCCCGAGATCGTTGGAGTAGCACCAGAAGCCCTTGCCCATCGCCTCGCAGGCGGCGATGAACTTCAGCGTCTTCGTCAGGCCGCCCAGGGCCGCGAAGTTGCAGACGAAATAGTCGGGCGCTCCGAGGGCCACCGCCCGCCGCAGGTCGGGAATGTGCGTCGAGAACGGGATCGCCGAATGCTGGCGCAGTTGCGCCATCTCCTCGAAGGTGGCGACCGGGTCCTCATAGTTGCGGATATTGCAGGGTTCGATCTCGCGCAGGATGCGCCGCGCCGTGTTGAGCGACCACTGCATGTTGGAGTCCAGCTTGATCTGCGCCGCCTCGCCCAGCGCCTCGCGCAGCAGCTTCACCGTGCGGATTTCCATCAGCGGATCGCCGAGGATGAGCTTGCCTTCGAAGATCGTCGATCCGTGCGCCTCTCGCATCCTCAGGCAGTAGTCGACGATCCCCTCGGGGCTCATCTCACCGCCCGCCCGGCCATGCTTTGGCCGGAAGGAGAAATATTCGGAGAATGGGATCTCCTTGCGCACCGCACCGCCAAGCAGCTTGTAGAGCGGCATGCCGAACACCTTGGCGCGGATGTCCCACAGCGCCAGTTCGACCGAGCCGAACGCGACCGACGAGGCGTTCTCGCCGGTGTTTGCGGTGATCTGCCACGGCGGCACGCAGCGCGCCTCGCAGTCCGCGAGGTCGAGCGGGTCCGCGCCGATCAGCGCCGGCGCGATCTCAGCCTTGATCACCTCGCCGAAATGCCACCACGGCGCTTCGCCGAGGCCGACGACGCCCTCGTCCGTTTCGACCTCGATAATCGACTTCGATGCGCCGCCGTAGAGGCCGGCCGTCCACCAGAACGGCGCATCGAGCGGAACGTTGACGTGGGTGACGCGGATGTTGGTGATCTTCATCGTCAATACCACGCATCCTGCATGGAGCGCTTCTTTTCCTCCATGAAGTCCCTCAGCCCTTCGTCGATGCCTTCGTCGAGCGGCGGCGCCTCGTATTCGGCCAGCACCTTCTTCCAGCGCTTGTTGGCGCGCGTGGCGGAGTCGAGCGAACCCGCCGCCTCCCACTTCTCGTAAGGCTCGTTGTCGGCGATCTCGGAATCCCAGAATGCCGTCTCGTAGTTGGCGAAGGTGTGCTGGCTGCCGAAGAAATGGCTGCCCGGACCAACCTCGCGGAAGGCGTCGAGCGCGAGCTGGTTGTCGTCGATCCTGACGCCGTCGAGATAGGTATGGAGGGCGCCGCAGAAGTCGGCGTCCATGACGAACTTCTCGTAGGACATCGACAGCAGCCCGTCGAGGAAGCCCGCCGAATGCAGGATGAAGTTCGCGCCGCAGTGCACGGCGGCCATCATCGAGATGGTCGCCTCGTTCATCGCATGCCCGTCGGGCAGCTTCGACGTGGTGAAATTGCCCGAGCAGCGCAGCGGCAGGTTGAGACGCCGTGCCAACTGGCCGATCACCATCGAGCCGATCGCAGGCTCCGGCGTTCCGAAGGTGGGCGAGCCGGAGCGCAGCGACATGGACGACAGGAAGTTTCCAAAGATGACGGGCGCGCCGGGCCGTTCGAGCTGGGTCAGCGCACAGCCCGCCATCGTCTCGGCAAGCGATTGCGCGATCGCGCCGGCATTGGTCACCGGACCCATGGCACCGCCGAGGATGAAGGGCACGATCACCGCCGCCTGGTTGGCGCGGGCATAGGCGCGCAGCGACGTCGTCATGGTCGCGTCCCACACCAGCGGCGAGTTGACGTTGACATTGCCGAGGATGACGCAGTTCCGATCGACGAAGTCGCGACCGAAGACGATCCGGGCCATGTCGATGGAGTCTTCCGCCCGGCTCTCGGCAGTCACCGATCCCATGAAGCCTCGATCGGAGTATTTGACGTGGCTGTAGACCATGTCGAGGTGGCGCTTGTTCACAGGCACGTCGACCGGCTCGCAGATCGTGCCGCCGGAATGATGCAGCCAGGGGGAGGACTGCGCGAGCTTCACGAAATTGCGGAAGTCCTCGATCGTGCCGTAGCGGCGGCCCTTGTCGAGATCCATCACGAAGGGCGAGCCGTAGGCCGGCGAGAACACCACCGACTTGCCGCCGATCTCGACCGAGCGCGCGGGATTGCGTGCGTGCTGCGTGAACGTCGCCGGCGCGGTCTTCAGCACCTCGCGCAGCAGGCCGGGGTCGAACTTCACCAGCACGCCGTCGATCGTCGCGCCGGCGCGCTTCCAGTGATCCAGCGCCACCGGATCGTCGCGGAACTCGATGCCGATCTCGGCCAGGATCGTATCGGCCGCCTTTTCGATCCGGACGAGGTTCTCTTCCGACAGGATGTCGTAGGTCGGGATGTTGCGCATGATGTAGGGCCGGCCGAGGCCCTGCGTGCCATGGCTGCGCTGCTCGCGCCTGGCCTGCCGGCCGCCGCCGCGCTCGCGCCGCTTGCCGCCATCCTCGGGAACCTCGGCGCGTGCCTGTTCCATGCTCGTTCCCCTATCAACGCCGCTCACGCTAGTCCCGGGAGCACGCCTTGTGACGCTGGAAAATCCTGATCTTTTGTATAAGCTGCACTTATGCAAAACCTCCGCCAGCTCCTGCCGTCTGCCGGCGCGCTGATCGTCTTCGAGGCGGCTGGACGACTGTCGAGCTTCACCGCCGCCGGCCGCGAGCTCGGCATGACCCAGGCGGCCGTGTCCTATGCCGTGAAGGGCATCGAGGAGCAGCTTGGGGTCGCGCTGTTTCAGCGCCGCCACCGCCAGGTCAGGCTGACCGAGGCCGGCGAGCGCTTCTTCGCCGATGTGACGCTCGGCCTCACCCACATCCGCAAGTCGGCGGAGGAGATGCGGGCGCTGGGCGTCGGCCGCCACGTAACGCTGTCGGCCTCCACCGCGTTCGCCTCGTTCTGGATGATGCCGCGGCTGCAGAAATTCCGGGACGAGTTGCCGGGCATCGATTTGCGCATCCAGACGGCGGATCGCGACCTCGACCTCGTCGCGGAGGGCATTCCGCTCGGGGTGCGCGGCGGCACGGCCGAGGAACTGCCCGACTACGAGCTGATGCCGATCGCCGTGGAGGAAATCGTCGCCGTCGCCGGCCCGTCCTATCTCGCACGCGCCGGCACGCCGGTCACGCCGGCGGACCTGGTGTCGCACCGCCTGATCCACCTCGAAGAACCGTTCCGCCGCGCCGCCGACTGGCGCGAATGGCTGGCGACGGCCGGCGTGACTAAGGCGCCGCCGCGCGGCTTGGTCATCAACGACTATGCCCTTGTAATCCAGGCCGTGATGGAAGGCGAAGGAATCGCGCTCGGATGGCGCCATCTCGTCGAACGGCTGCTGTCGCGCGGGCTGCTGGTGCGGGTGACCGATCACGTGATGACGACGAACGCGCCCTTTCACGTCGCATGGCCGAAGAACCGCGAGCTCACCCCCGTCGTCGCCAAGGTGCGCGACTGGCTGGTCGCGAACGCGTGATCTTCATGCCCTGAGGCTGCCCATGCCAGCCAGCGTCGACCGGACGGCAGTCTCCCAGTCGGTGTGCGGTTCCTTGCCCAGAAGTTTGACCAGCTTTGCGTTTCGCATGCGCAGCGGCACGTTCCACAGATAGCGCATCTCGCGCATCTCGCGGAACAGCGCGACGAAGGGCGACGCCAGCGTAAGCGCCCACCATGGGAAGCGGCTGACGGACACGTCGGATCCGGCGACCGTGCGAATCGCCTCGATCATCCGCGTGCCGTCCGGGTCCCAATGGCCGTCCATGTGGAAGACCTCGAATGGAGCCAGTTCATCGCGCCGCCCGACCAGTGCGGCAACGGTTTCGCCGACGTCGGGCAGGTAGGCCCACTGATGGCCTGTGCCCTTTCGTCCCGGGTAGCTGATCGAGCTGACGGGCTTGCCCGGTTTCACGAGCCCCTGCGAGAACCAGTTGTTCGCCGCGCGTGGCCCGAAGAAATCTCCGCACCTGACGATCAGCGCCCGCGCTCCGTCCCAGCTCGCCATGCGCAGGCGCGCCTCCATCTCGACGCGGATCCTGCCCTTGCGTGTCACCGCATTCTGCGCCGCGGTCTCGGTCGGATTGTCGAAGGCGTCCGGCCCGAAATTGTAGACGGTGCCCGGCAGCACGATCGTCGCCCCAGCCCACCGCGCGGCGGCAATGGTGTTGTCGATCATCGGCAGCACGAGCGTGTCCCAGTCGCGATAACCGGGAGGATTGACCGCGTGAACGATGAGCGCGGTGCCCTCAGCGGCGGCAAGAACGCTCGCCGCATCCATCGCGTCGCCAGCGATCCATTCCGGTGCGTCGACACCGCCCTGCCAGCGTGCTGCGGCCGACTTGGGGTCGCGCACCAGCGCTTTGACCGTCCAGTTGCGCCTCAGCAGCGCCATTGCAATCTCGCCGCCGACGCCGCCGTTCGCGCCGAGAACCAGGGCCGTCCTGTTGTCCGTCGTCATGGTCATCTCCTGTGTGATGGCAGGAAGATGGGCCTCGTCCGGATAGAATGGAATTGCCAAACTTATCCATCCCGTTAGTATGGAATATATGAGCCTCGACACCATGGACTGGGAGAACCAGCGTGCTTTCCTCGCCGTGCTGCAGGGAGGCAGCCTGTCCGCCGCGTCGCGCCAGCTCGGCGTTGCCCAACCGACGGTGCGCCGGCGTCTGGAAGCTCTGGAGCGGTCGCTGGGGACAGCGCTTTTCACCCGATCTCCATCGGGCCTGGCACCGACGGACGCCGCGCGCGAGCTCGGGCCTCATGTCGAGGCGATGGCGGCGGCTGCGGCAGCCTTCACGCGCGCCTCATCGGCCGGCCCGGCCGAGATCGGCGGCACCGTGCGCATAACCGCCAGCGAAATCGTCGGCGCGGAGGTTCTGCCCTCGATGCTTGCCGACCTGCGCCGCGAGCACCCCGGGCTCAAGTTCGAGGTGCATCTCTCCAACTACACACAGGACCTGCTGCGCCAGGAGGCCGACATCGCAATCCGGATGGTCCGCCCCCAGCAGGCGGCGTTGGTCATGAAGCATGTCGGCTCCGTTGCGCTCGGGCTTTTTGCCCATCCGGCCTACCTTGCCGCCCACGGCGTTCCGAAATCAGGCGCCGACCTGGCCTCGTTCAGCGTGATCGGCCCCGACCGCACGGCGGACGAGGTCCGCGCGATCGCAGCTGCCTTCGGCATACAGCCGCAGAAACTCCTGAGTTTCCGCATGGACAGTCACATCGGCCAGCTCGCGGCGTTGCGCGCGGGTGTTGGCATCGGCGTCTGCCAACTGCCGCTGGCCCGCCGCGCACCGGCGCTTGTCAGGCTGCTGGAGAACGAGTTCGAGCACCATCTGCCGGCCTGGGTGGTCATGCACGAGGACCTGGCGCGCGTTCCTCGCATCCGCGCCACGTTCGATCACCTCGTCGCACAACTGACCCGCTACTGCTCGGAAGGCAGAACGGCGAGCAAATCCGCGTTAGACGGTTCCGTTTCCGCGGAATCGGCGTAAGCTGCCTGAATGGCTCCTCACCCGCAGCGAGCGCCTGCCATCGGCCTTCTGGCCGCGGCATTGCTGTTCCCACTGGCGCCGGGCTCGACGCCCACCGCCGCCACCGGACGCGAAGCGCTGTTCCAGGACAGGCTGTTCCAGCAATGCATCAACTGGATGCTCGACGGCGTCGGCGGCGCGATGATCGAGAACCAGTGCATCGACTACTATGCGCTGCCTCCGCCTTCCCTTTTCATGTGCGCGCGCAAGGTGTTCACAGGCTTCCCGTCCGCCAACGACCAGGAGGTCTGCGCCGTCATCTTCGAGGACCAGGCCGCAAAGGTCCGCGCCGGCTACATCCGGTAGTCCCCGGCGATTTCGCCCCTGCCCCTGCCACCACGGGCGCGAATCCCCTATTGTCGCCCCATGCCCATCCGCCAACTCAAAGAGACGGTCATCAACCAGATCGCCGCCGGCGAGGTGATCGAGCGCCCCGCCAGCGTCGTCAAGGAACTGGTCGAGAACGCACTCGACGCCGGTGCCTCGCGTATCGAGATCGTCACGGCGGGCGGCGGGCTGAACCTGATCCGCGTCACCGACGACGGCGAGGGCATAGCCGCCGACGAGCTGCCGCTGGCGATCGGCCGGCACTGCACCTCCAAACTGTCCGACGACGTGCACGACATCCGCTCCCTCGGCTTCCGCGGCGAGGCGCTCCCGTCGATCGGCGCGGTGTCGCGCCTGACGGTCCGGTCGCGCACGGCGGGCGCGGATGCCGGTGCGGAGATCGCCGTCGACGGCGGCGCGGTCTCCGCCGTCCGCCCGGCGGCGGCCAACCGCGGCACCATGGTGGAGGTCCGCGAGCTGTTCTTCGCCACGCCCGCACGGCTGAAGTTCATGAAGGGCGAACGCGCCGAGGCAACCGCCATCTCCGACGTGGTGCGGCGCATCGCGATCGCCTTTCCGCGGGTGCGGTTCACCCTCGCCGGCTCGGACCGGAGCACCCTGGAGCTCGCCGCGTGCGGGGACGGACCCGACGCACAGGAACAGCGCATCGCGCAGGTCCTGGGAGCGGACTTCCGCGACAATGCGCTGGAGCTCGACGCCGCCCGCGAGGGCGTCGGCCTCACCGGCTATGCCTCCCTACCCTCGCTCAGCCGCGCCAACGCGCTGCAGCAATATGCCTATGTCAACGGCCGGCCGGTGCGCGACAAGCTCCTCGCCGGCGCGATCCGCGGCGCCTATGCCGATGCCCTGCCGCGCGACCGCCATGCGATGACGGCGCTCTTCATCGACATCGACCCGCGCCTGGTCGACGTCAACGTCCATCCGGCGAAGGCCGACGTCCGCTTCCGGGATCCGGGCCTGGTGCGCGGGCTGATCATCGGCGGCATCCGCGAGGCGCTCGGCAGGGCGGGCGTGCGGCCGACGACGACGGGCGGCGCGGCGCTTGCGAGCGCCTTCCGGCCAGGCGCGCCGGCCCATCCGCGCGGCGGACCGGCCAGCATCCATCGCACATGGCCGGGGACCGCGCGGGCTTTCGCTCCCGCAGGGTTCGACCCGCACACCTCGCCGCAGCGGCCACTGTCCGGCTTTTCCGAAGACGTGCAGGCCGTTTTCGCGGCCGCCCAGAGCGGCGACACGCGGGCCGGCGTCGCCGAGGCGCCCGCTGCGCTCGTCGAGGCAGCGCTCGGTGCCGCGCGGGCGCAGGTCCACGGCAATTACATCGTCGCGCAGACGCGGGACTCGCTCGTCATCGTCGACCAGCACGCTGCGCATGAGCGGCTGGTCTACGAGGCGCTGAAGACCGCGCTGCATTCGCGGCCCGTCCCCTCGCAGCTCCTGCTGCTGCCGGAGGTCGTGGACCTTCCGGTCGACGACGCCGAGCGCCTGGCGGAGAACGCCGCCGCGCTCGCCCGCTTCGGCCTGGCGCTGGAGCGGTTCGGGCCGGGCGCCGTCGCCGTGCGGGAAACGCCGGCGATGCTCGGCGAGGTCGATGTCCAGGCGCTGGTGCGCGATCTCGCCGACGAGCTCGCCGACGGCGACACGGCCAATTTGCTGGTCGACCGGCTCGACCGCATCGCCTCTTCCATGGCATGTCACGGTTCGGTGCGAGCCGGGCGGCAGCTGAAGGCGGATGAAATGAACGCGCTGCTGCGGCAGATGGAGGCGACACCGGGATCGGGCACATGCAATCATGGCCGTCCGACCTATATCGAACTGAAGCTTGCCGACATCGAACGTCTGTTCGGGCGGCGGTAGGCCGGCAGGTGGGGTCCGGGGCGACGATTTGACGAAACCGATCAATACACTCGCGATCGAGAAAGGCACCGGCCGCAGCTGGCGGTCCTGGCTGAAGTTCCTGGAGACGATCGACGCCCGGAACCTCAGCCACAAGGAGATCGCCGACCGCGTCTACAAGACGGGCGATGCGTCGGGCTGGTGGGCGCAGTCGGTGGCGACCGCCTTCGAGCAGCACATCGGCCGCCGTGCCGCCGGCCAGGACGGCGACGGCACGTTCCAGGTGTCCGCGACCGCGATGGTGGAGGGGCCGATGGACGCGGCGCTGGCCCGGTGGCTCTCCCTCGTCGCTGGCGCCGCCGATTTCGGCGGCGTGGCCATATCCCGCAATCCCGAGGTCAGCCGCACCGAGAAATGGCGCTGGTGGCGCTGCGGGCTGGCCGACGCCTCGCGCATCAATCTCGGCATCTCCGACCGGCCCGGCGGCAAGGCCGGCGTCGGCCTTTCGCACGAGAAGCTGGAATCGGCCGAGGCCGTCGAGCAGTGGCGCGAATACTGGAAGGCGCTGCTCGCCCAGCTGTGATGGACCTTCGCTTGACCTGCGGCCGCATTTGTGGCGGAACCCCCCGCGACACAAGGCTTTGAGCAATGAACCGTTTCGAGGGCCCGGGAGCGCGCGAGGCCCGCATCCGCTATCTCGACGGCGACTTCCAGGTGACCAGCCCGGGCTCTTTCGTGCGCTGCGCGGTGACCGGCCAGTCGATCCCGCTCGACGAACTGAAATACTGGAGCGTCAGGCGCCAGGAGCCGTATGCCAATGCCGCGGCTTCCCTGCAGCGCGAGATCGAGAACGACCCGCAGTTGCGCGTTCGCCGCTGAGCCCGCTACTCCGGCGTCGAGAGATCCGGCTGAAGCGGCTTGTGCTTGCGCTGCCGCCGCGCCTCCAGCGCCGCCTCTATCAGGAAGCGGGGCACCGCGTCGGAATCGAAGACCGCGTCGATGCGAAGCACGGCGAGGCCCCGCGCGAAGTCGCGCTCGGACTCCGAGCCCTGCGCCAGCCGCGCCGCGTCCTTCGCCGTCGTCACCGTTTCTAGGCTTTCCTTCGCGGCGAGCGCGCGCAGTTCTGCGATCTCCTCGGCGGTGTAGAAATGGTGGTCTGGGAACGCCCGCGTGACCACGACCTCGCCACCCGCCGCAGCGACGGATGCGAAGAACTTCTGCGGGTTCCCGATGCCGGCAAATGCCAGGAAGCGGCGGCCTTGGAACTGCTCGGGTTCGCGCGTCCGGGACTCGGCCTCGAACACACGCTTGCCGGCGCGCGCGGCCATCCGCACCACGTCGTCGGCGCTGGACCCCTGCCCCATCTTCAGCACGGCGTCGGCGAACCGCATCTGGTCGACCAGCGGCGCCCGCAGCGGCCCGCCCGGAATGACATGGCCGTTTCCGACGCCGCGCTCGCCGTCGACGACGAGAAGCGCGTAGTCCGTCTGGATGCGAGCGCTCTGGAACCCGTCATCCATGATCAGGAAGTCGCAGCCGCGGCTGGCCAGAAGCCGCGCGCCGGCGGCGCGATCGGGCGTCACCGCGACGGGCGCGTGCTCGGCCAGCAGCAGCGGCTCGTCGCCCACGGTGCGCGCGCTGTCATGCGCCAGGTCGACCACGTGCGGGCCCTGGAACGAGCCGCCATAGCCCCGCGACAGGAAACCGGGCTTCAGCCGCATCCGCTCCGCGCGCCGGGCGAGCGCGATGGCCACGGGCGTCTTGCCGGCGCCTCCGACGGTGAGGTTTCCGACGCACAGCACCGGCAGGTCCATCGGCTCCCGCTTCGCCGTCCTCAGCCTGTAGGACGCGATCTGGCCATAGACGAAGGAGGCCGGGTAGAGCGCGTAGGCTCTCCAGTCCGGCTTGGTCCACCAGAAGGGAGGAGCCTCGGTCGCCATCAGAAGCGCCCGTCACCGTCGCGGAGGCGCGATTTCACCATCAGCGGCTGGAGGTAGGGGTCGAGCGCCCGCAGCGTGCGGTCGAGCGCGCCGCGCATGTCGCCTACCGTGGCCGCGGCGGCGGCCATCATGCCGCGCCGCGCCTGGTCGTTGTTCAGCAGGAAGTTGACCGCGCCGGCCAGCATCGGTCGGTCCTTCACCAGCTTCGCCCCGCCAGCGTCGATGAGGTGCTGGTAGGCGTCACGGAAGTTCTGGACGTTGGTGCCGGCGAGCACCGCCGTGTTGAGCATCGCCGGCTCGAGCGGGTTCTGCCCGCCCTTGCCGGTAAGCGAGCGGCCGACGAAGGCGATCTCGGTAAGGCGCAGATAGAGGCCCATCTCGCCGATCGTGTCGCCCAGAAGGATGTCGGTGGCCGGCGTGATGTCCTCGCCGCGGCTGCGTCTGGCGACGCGCAGGCCGTTTGCCTGCATCGAGCGGGTGAGCACGTCGGCGCGCTCGGGATGGCGCGGCACGATGATGGTCACCAGCCCGCGATGGCGCGGCTTGAGGATCTTGTGGACTTCGACGGCGATCGCCTCCTCGCCTTCATGCGTGGAGATCGCCGCCCAGGTCTTGCGGCCGGCGAGCTGGTGCCGGACGTATTCGAGTGCCTCGGGATCGACGGGCGGCGGCATCGTGTCGACCTTGAGGTTGCCGGAGACGGTAACCGGCCGGGCGCCAAGCGCGCTGAAGCGCTCCCCGTCGACCTCGGATTGTGCCACCACATGGGCGAGGTTCTCGAACAACGCCTCGGCGAGAAAGGTGCGTTTCGACCATTGCTTGAACGAACGGTCGGACAGCCGGCCGTTGACCAGCACCTGGGGGACGCGGCGCGCTCCCAGCTCCAGGATCGTCATCGGCCAGATCTCGGACTCGGCGATGATCGCCAGATCCGGCTGCCAGTGGTCGAGGAAATTGCTGAGCGCCGGTTTCAGGTCGAGCGGCACATACTGGTGGATGACCGTGTCGCCCAGCCGCTCCTTGACGACCTGGGCCGACGTCACCGTGCCCGTCGTCAGCACGATGTTGATGCCATAAGCCATGATGCGCTCGAGCAGCGGCACGACCGCGATCGTCTCGCCGACGCTCGCGGCATGGGTCCAGATCAGCGGGCCGACCGGACGCGGCTGGCTGGCGCGACCGTAGCGCTCGTTGCGGCGGCTGCGGTCTTCCTTGCCCTTCGACGCGCGCCAGCCGACATAGCTGCCGACGAGCGGATAGGCGGCCGCGCCCGCCCAGCGATAGGTCGACAGGATCGCTCGTGCCCAGCGTTCGCTCATGGGCGGGTATCCACCAGGCGATAGGCCTCGGCCGTCGCCTCATCGAGGTTGCGTGACAGCTCCTGCCGCAGCGCGTCGCATTGCGCGTCGCTCGCTTCGGGCGGAACCGAGACCGGCTTGCCAACGATCAGCGCAGAGCGCCCGAACGGAAGGTTGATCGTCGTGCGGTCCCAGGTCTTCTCCAGCACCTTGCGGCGGCTGGTGGCGATGGCGATGGGGATGATGGGGCGGCCGGACAGGCGGGCGAGCGTGACGATCCCCATGCCGGCGTCACGGGGCGTTCCATGCGGTATGTCTGCGATCATCGAAACGCTCTTGCCGGCGTCCAGCGCCTTTTTGAGGGCAAGCAGCGCGCGGGCGCCGCCCTTGTCGGCCCGCGTCGCCCCGGGACGTCCGCCGGAGCCACGGATCGCCTGGAAACCGAAGGCCTCGATCACGCCGGCGTTCAGTTCGGCGTCGGCGCTGCGCGAAACCATCGCGGCCATGGCGACGTCGCGCGGATAGAGCGCCGGCGCCAGCAGATGCTGGCCGTGCCACAGCGCCGCGATGGAGGGCGCGTGACGGAGCGCCTCGGCGCGTTCGTCGGTGGCGTCGACGCGGCGGTTGGTGAGCCGCACGAACTCCAGCGTCCATTTCAGCACGCGCACCGTCGCCGCCTTGACGAGCCGCGACTGCGCCAGCGGCCGCCGGATGGAGCGCCAGACGTTCATGCGCGCGGGCCGCCGCGTGCGTGCACCGGCGAGCGCCGGCTGTATGCCGGGGACATCGGTCATCTATCGGGTCGCGGGGCTGGCCGCGTCGGGATCCAGCAGCCGGTGGAGATGCACGATGAAGTAGCGCATGTGCGCATTGTCCGCTGTCGCCTGCGCCTTGGCCTTCCAGGCAACCTCGGCCGACTTGAAGTCGGGATAGATGCCGACGATGTCCACTTCATCGAGATTGCGGAACTCGGTCCCGCCGAGTTTCTTGAGCTCGCCCCCGAAGACGAGGTGCAATAGTTGGTTCTTGCCGTCCTGTGCGGCCATTTCCTGCCTCGCCGGGTCCAGATGGACCGATGATTTAGACCAAAATTCGCTGCGTTGAAACCGCCCGTTCAGGGTGCGGAACGCCCCACCACTGCAACCATCGCCGTCAGCAGATCGCCGCTTCCCGCCGCCAGCGCGCCGTGGCTGACAACCTGTCCGGCATAGGTCGGGACCGCGCCCTGCCCGTCCAGGATCGCACCGCCGGCCTCGGAAAGGATCACGTCGGCAGCGGCGAGATCCCAGTCGTGCGAGTTGGGCTTCATGAAGGTGGCATCGAGCGATCCGTCGGCCACCATCGCGATGCGGTAGGCCAACGACGGCACGTAGGACACGCGGCGCATCCGGTCGCGCAGGTCCGACGGCGATGCATCGATCAACGCCTTCGGCCCGGCGATCGCCAGGTGCTCGCCCGGCCGGGCGACGCCGATCCGCTCGCCGTTGCAAAACGCTCCTCCGCCCAGCTGGGCCGCGTAGACCTGCCGTTTGGCCGGGCAGTCGAGCACGCCGGCCAGCGGCCGTCCCTTCTCGACGATCGCGATCGCCACGCACCACGTCGACCGGCCGTCGATGAAGGCACGAGTGCCGTCGATCGGATCGACGACGAAGGTGCGTCGCGCCTCGAGCCGCTCCGGCCCGTCGACCGTTTCCTCCGACAGCCAGCCATGGTCGGGGCGTTCGCCGAGCAGCCGCGTCTTCAGGTAGCGGTCGACGGCCAGGTCGGCCTCGCTCACCGGCGACGTGCCTTTCAGCCAGACATCCGGGCTCTTGCCGAAGTACCGAAGCGCGATCCGGCCGGCCTCGGCCGCCGCGTCGACCAGCAAGGCGAGGTCGTCGGCGAGGTTCGACCGGTCGAGTGTTCGGGCCACGTCCGTCTCGCTCAGGCGCCGGCCAGTGTCATGCCCTCGATCATCAGTGTCGGGGCCGCCGTGCCGAAATTCCGGTCGACATCGTTCGCCGGCACCATGCGCAGGAACATGTCCTTGAGGTTCGAGGCGATCGTGACCTCGGACACGGGATAGCCCAGCTCGCCGTTCTCGATCCAGTAGCCCGAGGCGCCGCGGCTGTACTCGCCCGTCACCATGTTCACGCCCTGGCCGAAGACCTCGGTCACATAGAAGCCGGTGCCGGCCGAGCGGATCAGGTCGGCCGGCGAGGCCGTTCCCGGCTCGATGGCGAGATTGGTCGATGTCGGCGATACGGACGATGCCGAACGCGCGCCGCGGCCGTTCGTCTCGAGGCGGAGTTCGCGCGCCGCGGACGTCGACAGGAACCAGTGGGCCAGGACGCCGTCCTTGACCATTTCCAGCCGCATGCCCTCGACCCCCTCCCCGTCGAAGGGGCGAGACGCCTGGCCGCGCCGGCGCAGGGGATCGTCGGTCACGGTGATCGAGGCCGACGCGACCTGCTTGCCCATCATGTCGCGCAGGAAGCTTGTCTTGCGGGCGACCGACGCCCCGTTGATGGCGCCGGCGAGGTGGGCGGCCATGCCGCGCGCGACGCGGGGATCGAACACGACCGTCACCGGCCCGGTGCGCGCCTTGCGGGGATTGAGTCGCTTGACCGCCCGCTCGCCGGCGCGCCGGCCGATCTCAGCGGGACCGTCGAGTTCGGAGAAATGCAGGCGCGACGAGAAGTCGTAGTCGCGTTCCATGCCGGTGCCCTCGCCGGCGATGACGCTGACCGAGCGGGAAAAGCGCGAGGCGACATACTGGCCGAGGAAGCCGGCGGAGGTGGCGAGCACGAGCCCGCCGAAACCCGCGCGGGCGCCGCCGCCGCCGGAATTGGCGACGCCCTTCACGCCGAGCGCCGCTTCTTCCATCTCCAGCGCATCCGCCCTCAGCCTTTCGGCCAGGACGACCGTCTGGTCGTAAAGGTCGAGATCGACCACGGACGTCGCAAGGCGCGACGGGTCGGCCAGGCCCTGGTACGGATCCTCCGGCGAGACCTTCGCCATCGCGATGGCGCGCTCGGCCAGCGTCGCCGGGTCCCAAGACTGGGTGGCGGAGACGCTGGCGACGCGCTTGCCGAGGAAGACGCGGAGCGAAATCTCGTCGCTTTCAGATGCCTCCGTGCTCTCGACCTTGCCCAGCCTGACGGAGACGCCGCTCGACCGGCCACGGATGGCCACCGCGTCGGCCGCGTCCGCGCCGGCCTTCTTCGCCGCCTCGACCAGGGCCGCGACGCGGTCGACCAGTTTTGCCGAATCGACGCTGTCGCTCATACGATTGTCCTTGTCCTTTCACCGGCGCTGGGCGCCGGCGATGCCGTGCACCATCTATTGTTCCGGCGTTGCATGTGCAATGGGTGCACGGCCGCGCCCGCTCTGACCCGGCCGGACCGAGGAGACTGCCCGTGACCCCCTTCCACCTCGCCTTTCCCGTGCGCGACCTCGACGAGACTCGGGTATTCTACCGCGACGTGCTGGGCTGCGACCTTGGCCGGTCGTCCGACACGTGGGTGGATTTCAGCCTCTACGGACACCAGATGTCGGCCCACCTGCGACCCGGTGCTTCCGCCGCGGCGCGCGACGGGCAGGTAGACGGCAAGGCCGTGCCGATACCGCATTTCGGTGTTGTCCTCATGATGGACGACTGGCAGGCGCTGGCGGCGCGCCTGGAGTCCAGCGAAGCGATCGACTGGATCGAGCGGCCGATGGTGCGCTTCAAGGGTGAGCCGGGCGAACAGGCCACGCTGTTCATCCGCGACCCGTCGGGCAACGCGCTCGAGTTCAAGGGGTTCCGATCCATGGAAAGCGTCTTCGCGCACTGAAGGCATCCCGGCCATGAGCAATCCGGCCGCAGCCCAGACCGCGAAGTTCGTCACCGGCTCGACGCTGCGTCATGTGGTGGTGATGACGGCGACGGGATCGGTCGGCCTGATCGCGGTGTTCGTGGTCGACGCGCTGAACCTCTTCTACATCTCAATGCTGGGCGTTCAGGAACTCGCCGCTGCCATCGGTTTCGCGTCGACGCTGCTGTTCTTCACGGTTTCCGTGGCGATCGGCATGACCGTTGCGACCGGCGCGCTGGTTGCGCGGGCGCTCGGACGGGGCAACCGCGAGGAAGCCGCGGCCTTCGGCGGGGCGTCGATTGTCTTCGTCGGGCTGGTGACGACCGCGCTGACCCTGGCAGTCTGGCCATTCCTGCGCGAACTCGTTGCCGCGCTCGGCGCCACCGGCCAGACGCTCGACCTGTCCGTCCGCTTCCTGAACGTGGTTTTGCCGTCGACGCCGATCGTCGCCATCGGCATGTGCACGACAGGCATCCTGCGCGGCGTCGGCGATGCGAGGCGGGCAATGTATGTGACGCTCGGCGCGGCCATTGCCGCCGCCGTGCTGGACCCGATCCTCATCTTCGGCCTCCAGCTCGGGCTGGACGGAGCGGCGATCTCCACGGTCCTGTCGCGCCTGGTGCTGCTGGGGATCGGCCTGTACGGCGCGCAGATCGTCCACCGGCTGGTGCGGCTGCCCGACCGGCACCGCCTCGCAGCCGCCGTCCGGCCCTTCGTCGCCATCGGCCTGCCGGCGGTGCTGACGCAACTGGCGACGCCGGTCGGCAATGCCTATGTCACCGCCGAGATCGCCGCATTCGGCGACGACGCGGTGGCGGGATGGGCGATCATCGGCCGCCTCGTGCCCGTCGCCTTCGGGGCCGTGTTCGCTCTGTCGGGCGCGGTCGGTCCGATCCTCGGCCAGAACTTCGGCGCCCGGCGCTACGACCGCCTCTACGGCACGATGCGCGACGCGCTGGTCGTGACGCTCGTCTACGTGCTGACGATGTGGGCTCTGCTCGGCCTGTTTGCTGGGCACATCGCCTCACTCTTCGGAGCCGAGGGCCAGTCACGCGAGCTCATCGTGTTCTTCTGCCTGTTCGCGGCGGGCTCGTTCCTGTTCAACGGCGCGATCTTCGTCTCCAGCGCCGCCTTCAACAATCTCGGCTATCCGACCTATTCGACCGTCTTCAACTGGGGCCGCTCGACGCTCGGCGTCATTCCCTTCGTCTGGGCCGGCGCCAGCTGGTATGGCGCCAAGGGCGTGATCGCGGGATGGGGCCTGGGCGCCGTCGTCTTCGGCATCGCCTCCATCGTGGTCTGCTTCAGGGTCATCCGGACGATCTCGCAGCGCCCGACCGACGCCGGCGAACCGCGGCCGGCTCCGCCGCCGGCGGCCAACTCGCCGTTCTCGACCGGCAAGGCCTCGACGCTCGGCTGAGCCGGGTCCCCTATGCCGGGGCGAGTTCCCGCACGTGTCCGTGCGCGCGCTTGCCGACCTCGGCCTCGACGGCGCGCTTCAGTTCGTCCTTGATCGAGCGCGTCTCCGCCAGCACGGCGTCAATCTTCAGGAAATCGAGCACGCGGAAGCGCGACACCGGCGGGCGCAGGAATATCTCCGGCCGCTGGGTCTTCAGCTTCATCGCGATGATCGACTGCATCATCAGCTGACTGGCACCGAACATCAGCTCCATCGACGTCTGGCGCCGCCGGCCGCTGTTGGTCGGTGAGCCGACCACGTCGATGGCGATGACGATGTCGGCAAGGCCGGCGAGCAGGTCGAACGGTACGGGATTGTAGATGCCGCCGTCGACGAGGAGCTTCCCGTCGCGCGTCACCGGGCGGAACAGCGCAGGAATTGCCGCCGACGCGGCCAGCGCGGAGTTCAGGTCGCCATGCTCGAAAACCGCCAGTCCATGCCCGAAATA
This sequence comes from Rhizobiaceae bacterium, assembly GCA_019635755.1. Lineage (GTDB taxonomy): Bacteria > Pseudomonadota > Alphaproteobacteria > Rhizobiales > Rhizobiaceae > OAS926. Next base: position 871,336 of record JAHBYW010000001.1, read on the forward strand.
GTCGGTCGCGGTCACCTTGAGGGGGATCGTCAGGGCCTCGAAACTCGCCGGAACCTGTTCCGGCAAGAACGCTTTGACGATCCGCTCGACGTTGAACTGGGTGACCCGCAGGCCGCCCATCATCTCGCCGAGGCTCTCGGGCCTTGCCTTCCACATCCGGCTGGCGACTTCGGCGCGGCGGCTCAGCACCGAGCGCGCGTAGTCATGGATGTCCCGCCCGGTCATGCCGGACGCCATGCCTGCGCCCATGATCGCGCCGATCGACGAGCCGGCGATCGCGACCGGCCGGATGCCGAGTTCGTCCAGCGCCTCGATCGCATGGATATGGGCAAGGCCCCGCGCGCCACCCCCGCCGAACGCGACCGCGAAGGTCGGGCCAGTCGCCCTCTCCGGCGTGCCCATCGGGAAACCTCATTCTCCGCCGGGGAGTTCCGGTCCGACGACCATGACGGCCGGCGCGGCGGTGAGCAATCTACGCGCCGCTTCCGCAACCTGGTCAAGGGTCACCGCGTCGATGATCGCCTCGCGACGGTCGATATAATCGATCCCGAGGTCACCCATCTGCAGGTCCACGAGGGTCCGCGAGATCGCGCCCGACGTGTCGAGGTTGCTGATCGCATAGGCGCCGATGACGTACTTCTTCGCCGCGGCAAGTTCCTCGGCCGTGACGCCGCCATCGGCCATCCGCTTCACCTCGTCGCGGATGATCTTCAGCGTGTCGGCCGCACGATCGGAGCGCGTCGCAGTCGAAATGACCAGCGCCGAGGCGTGGTCGTAGTTGATCAGCGAGGAATCGACCGAATAGGCCAGCCCCCGCTTCTCGCGAACCTCGTTGAACAGCCGCGACGTGAACGTGCCGCCGCCGAGGATGTGGTTCATCAGGTAGGCGCCGAAGAACAGCGGATCGTCGCGCTCGATGCCGGGATAGGCGAGCGTCAGGCTCGTCTGCGGCAGGTCGTAGGTCACGTCCAGTTCCTGGTCGAGCTTCGGGACCACCGGACCGACCGCCGCCAGTTTCGCCTTCTCCGGCAGATCGCCGAAGACGCGGTCGAGTTCGCGCTTCAGCGTCTCCGCGTCGATCGCTCCGACGACACCGACGAACAGGTTGTCGCGTGCGAACACGTCGTGGTGGAACGTGCGCAGATCCTCCTGCGTGATCGCAGCCAGCGTCGCCTCGGTCCCCTCATCCTCGCGCGCATAAGCGTGGTCGCCATAGATCGCCTTGCGCCAGGCCACGGCCGCGGCGCGGCCGGGATCGCGGGCGCCGGCGACGATGCCGGCGACGATCTGCGCCCGCATGCGGTCGATCGGATTCTGATCGAAGCGCGGCTGGCCGACCGCGATCTTCAGCAGCCCGAGCGCCTCGTCGCGCTCGTCGGCCAGCATGCGCATGGCGCCCGAGATGGAATCACGGCTGGCGCTGAAGCGCATCTCGGCGCCTGCGTCGTCCAGCCTGATCTGGAAGGCGTCGCTGTCGAGGTCGCCGGCGCCTTCGTCGAAGAGCGTGGTGATCAGGTTGGCGAGGCCTTCCTTGCCCACCGGGTCCTGCGTGCTGCCGCCCCGGAAGGCGAAGCGCAGCGAGATGATCGGCACGGTGTAGTCCTCGACCAGCCAGGCCTTCACGCCCTTCTCGGACACGACCTCCTGGATCTTCACCGCGGCGCGGGCCGGCATGATCGCCGGCAGGGTGAGGAAGACGATTGCGAGGATCGTGGCGGCGACGGTCCAGGCGATGCGGTGGCGCAGGGCAGGCTGCATGATCGTCGTCCTCAATTGGGCGCCTGGTCGGCGGGCAGCAGGTAGCCTGTCACCGACCGGTCGTAGTCGAGATATTTGGCGGCGACGGCGCGGACCTGTTCGGCGGTCACCGCCTTGATCCGGTCCGGCCATTCGTCGATGTCGGCGATCGTCCCGCCGGTGGCGAGCGTCGCGCCATAGATGTTGGCCATGCTGGACTGGCTGTCGCGGGCGAAGATCACCGAGCGCAGGAAGCGCGTCTTGGCCTTCTCCACCTCGTCCGCCGTGACGCCATCCTTGACGATCTTGGCGACCTCGGCGCGAACCGCCGCCTCGATCTGTTCAAGCGTGGCTGCGCCGCGCGGCGCGCCGTAGACGGTGAACGAGGTCGTGTCGAGCAGCGATCCCGAATAATACGCGCCGGCCGACGAGGCGATGCCCTGCCTGACCACCAGTTCCTGGTGGATGCGGCTGCGCGTGCCGCCGCCCAGGACCTCCGACAGGATGTCCAGCGCCTCGGCCTCGCCGTCGCTGTCGGTGGTATAGGAGGGCGCCAGCCAGGAGGTGCCGAAGCTCGGCACGCTGATGCGCGCGTCCTTCAGCGTCACCGTGCGGCGCGTGTTGTGCTCCGGTTCCTGCGGGCGGACGCGCGGCGGCAGGTCGGGACCGCGCGGCACCAGGCCGTAGGTCTTGTCGGCCAGCCGCCGGACGGTCGCCTCGTCGACGTCGCCGGCGACGACCAGCACCGCGTTGTTGGGCGCATAGTACCGATCGTAGAAGGCGACCGCATCGGCCCGGTTGAGCTGCTCGATCTCATGCATCCAGCCGATCACCGGAATGCGGTACGGATGGTTCTGGTAGAGCGTGGCGTCCTTCTCCTCGTCGAGCAGCGCGTCGGGGCTGGTCTCGACCCGCGAACGACGCTCCTCGAGGATCACGTCGCGCTCCGGCCCGATCACCTCGTCGGTCAGGATCAGGTTGCGCATCCGATCCGCCTCGAAGGTCATCATCGTCTCCAGCGCGTCGGCTTCGACGGTCTGGTGGTAGGCGGTATAGTCGTAGGAGGTGAAGGCGTTCTCGCTGCCGCCGATCGCCGCGATCGCGGCGCCGAACTCACCGGCCTTGTGGTTCTTCGTTCCCTTGAACATCAGGTGTTCGAAGAAATGCGCGATGCCCGACTTGCCGGGCGGCTCGTCGGCGCTGCCCACCTTGTACCAGACCATGTGGGTCACGATCGGCGCTCGGTGGTCGGGGATGACCACGACCTGCATGCCGTTGGCCAGCGCGAACTGGGAGACGCCGTTCTCGACGGAGCGCTCCTGGGCACCGGCGCCCGCGGCGGTTCCGAACGACAGCGAAAGTGCGAGAAGAAGCGCCCTGGCGCGCCCGGTGTGAGACATTCCTCGATCCTCGAAAACGTCGGTGGCGCGGGCCGTATAGCGCCCGGCGGGGTCAAACCCGAGTGAATTGTTCGTCATCTTCACGACGAAAGCGGCTCCATTCGGGCGCGTTCGACGAAGCGGATCACCGTGTCGCCATAGTCGCGCTGGTCAACGACCGCAAAACCGGCGCCGGGCTCGAAGGGCGCCGAGGCCGCCTCCTCGACGACGCAGAGCGCATCCGGCTGCAGCCAGCCGCCAGCCCGCGCCGACTGGAGGGCGCGCTCGCCGAGCCCCTTGCCGTAGGGAGGGTCGGCGAAGACCAGCCCGAAGGGCTGGATCGTGCCCACCTCCCCCAGCCGGGTCGCGTCGCGGCGGAAGATCTTGGTGCGCCCCTGCAGGCCGAAAGCCTCGACGTTGTCCCGGATGAGGCCCCGCCCTTCGGCCGACTCCTCGATGAACACGCACGACGCTGCGCCGCGGGACAGCGCCTCCAGCCCGAGCGCGCCGGTCCCGGCGAACAGGTCCAGCACCCTCACGCCCTCGAGCCGGTCCGGGTAGCGGTGGGCGATGACGTTGAACACGGCCTCGCGCGTGCGATCCGACGTCGGCCGGATCGCCTGCGAGCGCGGCGCGGCGAGCGGCCGGCCGCGAAACTCGCCGCCGACGATGCGCATCAGCGCGGGCCGCGCGGCTTGCCCGGGCCCGAACGCGGACCTGTGCGCGGCCCTCTGCCCGGCCGATTGCCGGGCTTGCCGCCGCCGCCATCAGGCTTGTGGGCGTCGCCGCTGACGCGCCGGCCGGTCGGCCGCGCACCGGGCGCGGTCCAGACATAGGCCGTCCGCGGCTTCGACGGATCGGCCCGGTTTTCGGCGCGTTCGCGTGCTTCCCGTTTGCCTGGCGCGCCGCCGGCCCCTTTCGGCTTGTCGAACCTTGGCCGCTCCGCTTTCGGTCCGGCAGGCTTGCCCTTCGACGGACCATCCGTCCTGCCCCGCGCAAAACCGTCTGGCCCACCGAAGCCACCCTCGCGCGTCTTTCGGTCCGGCCGTGTCTGAAGCTTCGCCAGCGCCTGCTCGCGGATCTGGTCGCGATTACGCCAGTTGTTCTTGACCAGCCCGCCCTCGGATACATCCAGCTCGCGCCGCGGCCGCGGACGGTCTTCCTGCTGCTCGCGACGATCGTCCCGGCGCTCGCCGCGCACGGGCTTGTTGGAGAAGGGTTGCGTGATGCCCGCCTCGAAATTCGCGCCGGCCTCCTCGATCAGCCGCTCGCCGAGCTGGTCGCGCAGCATCCTGCCCTTGATCTCCAGAACCGCCCCCTCGGCCAGTTCGCCGAGCTGGAACGGGCCGTAGGAGATGCGGATCAGCCGCGTCACTTCCAAACCGAGCGAGCCCAGCACGTTCCTGACCTCGCGGTTCTTGCCTTCGCGAAGGCCGAGCGTCAGCCAGGCATTGGTGCCCTGCGAGCGGTCGAGCGTCGCCTCGATCGAGCCGTAGAACACGCCATCGACGGCGACGCCGTCGCGCAGCGACTGCAGCGCCTTCTCGTCGACCTCGCCGTGGACGCGAACCCGGTAGCGCCTCAGCCAGCCCGTCGCCGGAAGTTCCAGCACGCGCGACAGTCCGCCGTCGTTGGTGAGCAGCAGCAGGCCTTCCGTGTTGATATCCAGCCGGCCGACCGTCACGACGCGTGGCAGATCATTCGGCAGGACGTCGAAGATGGTCTTGCGGCCTTCGGGATCGCGGTTGGTGGTCACCAGCCCGGCCGGCTTGTGGAACAGGAAGAGCCGCGTCCGCTCCGGCGCCGGGATCTCGTGGCCGTCGAGTTCCACCCGGTCGCTGAGGAGGACGTTGCGCGCGGGCGACGTCAGCACCTCGCCGTTCACCCTCACCCGTCCGTCGGCGATGAGAGCCTCCGCGTCGCGGCGCGAGGCGATGCCGGCGCGCGCCAGCCTCTTGGCGATGCGTTCGCCCTCTTCGCTCGCCCCGGTCTCCAGCGGCGCCGCCTGCCGGCCGTCCCCCGGCGCGTCGCCCCGCAGCTGCGCGCGTTCGTTGCGGCCGGGCCGCGGGCGCTTCGTATGAGGGCGTTCGCCGCCCGGGGCATCCTTGTCGCGGAACTCCCGTCGCGGATCGGGGCCATCGCGTTTCACGAAGGGCTTGCGGTCCTCGCGCGGCCTGTCGAACGAACGCGGTTCGCGCTCGGCCCGCGGGCGGTCGTCAGACCGAAACTCGCGCCGTGGACCATCCTCGCGCCGCGGACGCTCATCGCCGGGCCTCGCGGTTGGCCTGTCTCCGCGCGGCTTGCCGGCGAAAGGCTTTCCGCCGAACGGTTTGCCCTCGAATGGTTTGCGCTCGGATGGCTTGCCCTTGAACGGCTTGCGTTCACCCTTCGCGTAGGGCCGGTCGCCGGCGGATTTGTCGTCGCGCGCGAACTCCCGCCTCGGTCCATCGGCGCGCGCCGGCCGGTCGTCGCGCCGCTTGGCGAACGGCGCGTCGCCGCGGGGCCGGTCGTCCTGCCGGAACCGGCGTTCGGCGCCGTCCGCTGCGGGCGCACGGTCGTCCCCTCGCTTGGCGAACGGTCGCTCGCCGCGGGGCTTGCCGCCAAACGGCTTGCCGCCGCCCGGCCTCTTCGAAAAGGAGCGCTCTCCGGCCGGCCTGTCGTCGCGGCGGAACTCGCGCCTGGCGCCGTCGGCGGCCTGCGGCCGCTCGTCCCGGCGCTTCGCGAACGGCTTGTCGCCGCGCGGCTTTCCGGAAAACGGCTTGCTGCCGGGTTTGCCGAAAGGCTTCTTGCCGCCGCCATGGGCAGGCTTCTTCCCGCGCGGCGGTTTGCGTCGTTCGTCGTCCATGTGGCCTTTGCCTTTCCGGGCGCGTAGTTATCAAAAAGGCGCAGGCCTTGCGAGGGACCGTGCGGAGGAAAATCGCGTGACGCGTCCGGACTTCATGGCGGCCGCATTTGCCGAGGCGTCAGCCGCGCGCGATCGCGGCGAGGTGCCGATCGGTGCGGCGATCGCGCTGGACGGCCGCCTGATCGCGCAGGCGGGCAACCGCACGCTCGAGCTCTCCGACCCCACCGCCCATGCCGAGATGCTGGCGATCCGGCAGGCCGCGGCGACACTCGGCTCGCAACGCCTGTCCGGGGCCGACCTCTACGTCACGCTGGAACCATGCCCGATGTGCGCCGCCGCCATCTCGTTCGCACGGCTGCGCCGCCTTTACTTCGGCGCGACCGACGCCAAGGGCGGTGCCGTGGTCAGCGGGGTGCGCCTGTTTTCCCAGCCCACCTGCCACCACGCGCCGGACGTCTACCCGGGCATCGGCGAGAGCCAGGCGGCAGATCTGCTACGCGACTTCTTCCGCGAGAGGCGATAGGGCAGCGGCGACCGCTACCAGGGCAGCAGGTCCTTCAGGCCGCCCTTCTTGCGGGCCGACCGCTTCTGCCGCCGTTCCTTCTTCCACTCGTCCTCGCCGAGGTCGCCCACGGCGGCGGTTTCCTCGGGCGCGCGATAGACGACCGGCGGCTCGCTCAAATATTTGCGGCTCGTCGCGCTGCCTTGCTTGGAATCCGCCAGGCGGCGCTGAATTTCGGCGCGCTGGTCCGGCGTCACCACGCCATCATAGCCGGGTCCGCCGATCGGCTCGCGGCCGGTCTGGCGGCGATCGCGCAGGTCCGGCTTCGGATCCATCGTGTCGACGATGACCGGCGCGCGATAGGCGGGATTGTCCTGGTTCGCCGTCGCGTCGGCCTTGATGCGCGCCAGGCGCGCCTCCGGCGATTCCGGCCAGGCGGTCCGCGACGTCGCGACGATGTTGTCCTGCGGCGCCACGAGCGCCATCTGCTGGCCCTCGCCCGGCCTCACCAGTTCAGGCCGCGGCGCATAGTTGATCGCGTCGCGCTTCTTGTCGCCGACGCTCATCATGCCGGTGACGTCTTCCAGAAGCTGCATGTTGGCGGTCTTGTCGGTGCCGTAGGTCGGCGACCCCATGCACCCCGCGAGCGCGAGAACCGACGCAAGGGAAAACCCAATCGACAGGCGCCGTATCGCGCCACTCTTCGTCTGTCGCACCAATCGTCCGCCTCTCACGCGCGGCCAGGCCGCATACTGCAATACCGACCCATCGCCGCCGATTCCGGCGACAACGTGGCGCCGACATGTCTTTTCAGTCTACACCACACCGGTGCATTGAGCAACGAAGGGGCCGCAACGACCTGTTTTTGCTGCTTTTTGGGCGATCCTAGACAAGCCCCAGCGTCCGCAGCTCGCGCAGAGCGCGGGCATCGCGCGCCGACACATAAGGGTAGTCCGGATCGCTTCCGACGTCGTCGGTGTAGCGCCACGACCGTGCGCATTTGCGGCCAGGCGCCCTCACGAAGACGACGGAGACGTCGGCCACATCATCGAGCGAGAAGGCTTCCGTCGTCGGCCGCCAGTCGGCGACCTTGAAGCCGCTGGTGATGCAGACCTCTGCGAGGTCCACGCCTTCCAGCGCCAGCCTGAGCGACGCGTCGCCGATGTGGATGACGGGCGCCGCTTCCAGCGATGAGCCGATGGTCTTGCGCGCGCGTTCGATCTCGAGCGCGCCGGTGACGACGCGGCGGACCTGCCTCACCTTCTTCCACTTCTCGGCAAGCGCGTCGTTCCGCCATTCCGGCGGCAGGTCGCGGAACTGCTCCAGATGCACCGACCGGGCCGAACGGTAGCGGTCGAGCCAGGCCTCCTCCGTGGTGAACGGAAGCATCGGCGCGAGCCAGGTGACCAGATTGTCGAACAGGTGCCGCACCACCTCCACCGACGCGCGCCGGCGCAGGCTCGACGGAGCGTCGCAGTAGAGCGCGTCCTTGCGGATGTCGAAGTAGAAAGCGGACAGGTCGACCACCATGAAGTCGAGCAGCGCCTTGGCGATCTTCTTGAAGTCGAAGGCGTCGTAGGCGGCGCGCACCACCTCGTCGAGTTCGGAGAGCCGGTGCAGCATCAGCCGCTCGAGCTCCGGCATGTCGGCCAGCCGCACCGTCTCGCCGGTGTCGTGCGCCAGCGTGCCCAGCATCCAGCGCAGCGTGTTGCGCAGCTTGCGGTAGGAATCGATGTTGGTCTGCAGGACGTTCTTGCCGAGACGCTGGTCCTCCCAGTAGTCGGTCGTCGCGACCCAGAGCCGGAGGATGTCGGCGCCGGACTGTTTCATCACATCCTGCGGAACCACCGTGTTGCCCAGCGACTTGGACATCTTGCGGCCCTCCTCGTCGAGGGTGAAGCCGTGGGTGATGACGGTGTCGTAGGGCGCGCGGCCGCGTGTGCCGCAGCTTTCCAGCAGCGACGAATGGAACCAGCCGCGATGCTGGTCGGAGCCTTCCAGGTAGACGTCGGCGGGCCACTTCAGCCCCGGCCGGTCCTCCAGCGTGAAGGTGTGGGTCGAGCCGGAATCGAACCAGACGTCCAGGATGTCCGTGACCTGGCGCCAGGATTCGTTCGCCATCCTCCCGAGGAAGCGCTCGCGCGCGCCCTCGGCGAACCAGGCGTCGGCACCCTCGCGCTCAAACGCCTCGATGATGGACTGGTTCACCGCCTCGTCCTTCATCACCTCGCCCTCGTCGTCGACGAAGACGGTGATCGGCACGCCCCAGGCGCGCTGGCGCGACAGCACCCAGTCCGGCCGTTCCTCGATCATCGAGCGCAGCCGCGTCTGGCCGGCGGCGGGCACGAAGCGCGTGGCGTCGATGGCGGCCAGCGCGCGCTGGCGCAGCGTCGTGCCGTTTTCCAGCGGCTTGTCCATGTAGACGAACCACTGCGGCGTGTTGCGGAAGATGACCGGCTTCTTCGACCGCCACGAGTGCGGATAGGAGTGCTTCAGCCGGCCGCGCGCGAACAGCGAGTTGCGGGCGATCAGCGCCTCGATCACGGCCTGGTTGGCATTGCCCTTCTTGCCCTCGTCGTCGATGACGCGGGCGGCACCCCCTTCACGGTCCGGGCCGAAGCCCGGCGCGTCCTTGGTCAGGTAGCCGGCGTCGTCCACGGTAAACGGGATCGCCGTCTCGATGCCGCGCGCGCGCAGCTCCGGGGCGACGCTCATCCACGCATCGAAGTCCTCGCGGCCGTGGCCGGGCGCGGTGTGCACGAAGCCCGTGCCCGCGTCGTCGGTGACGTGGTCGCCGGGCAGCAGCGGAACGGCGAACTCGTAGCCGCCGCCCAGGCCTTTCAGCGGATGCGAGAGCGTCATCGCCGCGAGCTCCGAGGCCGGGACGGTCCTCAGCCGGCGATGCTGCAGCTTCGCCTTTGAGAAGGCGTCGTCGGCCAGCGCGTCGGCGATGATCAGCGTCTCGCCCGGGCGCGGTCCGAAATTGTTCTCCGCCGCCGTCACCTCGTAGAGGCCGTAGGCGATGCGCGGCGAGAAGGCGACCGCACGGTTGCCGGGGATCGTCCACGGCGTTGTCGTCCAGATCACGACATAGGCGAGCGTCAGCGGTCGCACCGCCGCCTCGAACACGGCGGCGACCTCGTCCTCGGACATGTCGCCGTCGATCTCCAGCGTCGGCGCGGCCGCGATCGGGAACTTCGCCCAGATCGTATCGCTTTCGTAGTCCTGGTACTCGACCTCGGCCTCGGCGAGCGCCGTGCGCTCCACCACGCTCCACATCACCGGCTTGGAGCCGCGATAGAGCTGGCCGCTGACGGCGAACTTCATAAGCTCGCCGGCGATCCGCGCCTCGGCGTGGAAGTCCATCGTCGTGTAGGGGTTCTTGAAGTCCCCGATCACGCCCAGCCGCTGGAACTCCTCGCTCTGCACGCCGATCCAGTGGGTGGCGAACTCGCGGCATTCGCGGCGGAACTCGTTGACCGGAACCTCGTCCTTGTTCTTGCCCTGCGCGCGATACTGCTCCTCGATCTTCCATTCGATCGGCAGCCCGTGGCAGTCCCACCCCGGCACGTAGTTCGAATCGTAGCCGCGCATCTGGAACGAGCGGACGATGATGTCCTTCAGCACCTTGTTCAGCGCATGGCCGATGTGGATGTTGCCGTTGGCGTAGGGCGGCCCGTCGTGCAGCACGAAGGGCGGGCGGCCGATCGCGTCGTGGCGAAGCAGGCCGTAGAGGTCCATCTCCTGCCAGCGGCGGACGAGTTCCGGCTCCCTCTCCGGCAGGCCGGCGCGCATCGGGAAATCCGTCTGCGGCAAGAACAGTGTCTTCGAATAGTCGATCTCGGCGGGCTCCGGCCGCAGGTCGACGGGCATTTCGGTCTCGGTCATGACTGGTCCCAGAGGCGCCGACGGCGCGTGCCGCGGCATGCACTATCGTGGATTGGAATGCGCGGGGAACGCGCGAGCGGTTATGCCCCGGACCTCCGGCGGCTCACGCCGCCCGGGAGGCCGGGCCGGTAATTCGTATCGCGGTCGCGAAATGCGGGGCGGCTGCGGTCATGCGCCGCGCTATACCGCAGCGGAGCGCGGGAATAAAGGCCCGCGCCGCGCATACGATCACATGCCGAAATCGAAACGGTACGTGGTGGACACACCGACCAGCGTCTGGTTCCTCGATCCACGCTCGTTCACGAGGCTGGACGCGGCCGCCTGGTCGACCAGTCGGGAATATTCGCCGAACAGGCTGACATTCACCTTCTCGGTCGCCTTGAAGGTCAGCGCTCCCCCGAAGCCGATCGATCCCATGCCGGAGATCGGCGCGTACGGGCTGAGGCCGGACGCCGCGGATTCCGCTGCGTCGACACCATAATAGGCATCGAAATAGCGGGCGGATGCCCATTTGGCGCGCGGTCCGGCCGAGATCTGCACCTGCTCGCTCAGGTCCGCGAAGGCGTCGACGGCGAAGTCCGCGACGACCCCCTCATGCGCCCGGAACCCACGCCGGACCTCGGTGCGGAAGCGCAGCCAGTCGGCCGGGTAGAGATCGACGAAGCCGCCTGCCTCCACCCCGAACGGCACCGGCGAAAGGCCGGCAAGATCGGGCGAATCCGTCGCATCGCGGCGGAACACCAGCTTGCCGACCGCGCCGATCCGGAAGGCGCCGGTGTCGAAGAAGGCCAGCGACATGTTGTCGTTGCGCGACGTGAATCGGGGCTGGCCGCCGGCGCGGCCGAGCGACAGGATCGGCATCGCCGACAGCATGTACTCGCCCGACCCCTCGTAGCGCGGCGCCCTGTAGAGCGACACGCCGACCGTCAGATACCAGTTGCCTGAGAACAGCCCGCCGCCCCCCTCGCCGTCCTGGGCGAACGAATGCTGCGGCATGCAAATGGCGGACCCCAGCGCGAGCGCCGCCGCCACGAAACGATAACCCCACACGACCGAACCCCGCGCTACTCGAAACACAATCCGCGTCCGGATTGCGTCACTCTTCGGCAATGTCGGTAAAATTTGAATGAATCGGCCGGGCGTCAGAACGTGACGGCGGCGTCGAGCGACGAGAGCGGGCGCACGCCGGCCAGCAGCGCCCGCGCCTCGGCCTCGTCGCGACGCATCTGCGCGACCAGACTGTCCAGCCCGTCGAACTTCTCCTCGGGCCGCAGGAAGCCGAAGAAGGACACCGCGCAATGCTCGCCGTAGAGGTCTGCGGAAAAGTCGAACACGAAGGTTTCCAGCAGCGGCGGGCCGTCGGCGGCGACGGTCGGCCGCCGGCCGAAGCTGGCCACGCCGTCATGCAGCGTTCCGTCCGCCCGGCGAAGCCGGACCGCGTAGATCCCGTGCCGAAGCAGCGTGCTGGCCGGCAGCGCCATGTTCGCGGTCGGGAAGCCGAGCGTCCGGCCGAGCTTCTGCCCGCCGCCGATCTTCGCCTCCACCGTGTAGCGATAGCCGAGCAGGCCGGCCGCGTCGGCCACGTCGCCCCCCTCAAGCGCCTGTCGGATTCGGCTGGACGAGACGACGTCGGCGCCCTCGTCGCGAAACGCGTCGACCAGCGTAACGCCAAAACCGTGGCGCTCGCCCGCGGCCATCAGATAGGCCGGGCCACCCTGCCGGTCGCGGCCGAAATGGAAATCGAAGCCGGTCACCGCATGGCCGATCCCCAGGCCGCGCTCCAGCACGGCGTCGACGAAGGTCTCGGCGTCCTGGGCGGCAAAGCCGCGGTCGAAGCGCTGCTCCACCACGGCGTCGAAGCCCAGCCTTTCAAGGAGCCGCGCCTTCACTGGCGCTGGTGTCAGGATGAACAGCGGCACTTCCGGCCGGAAGACGGCCCTGGGATGCGGCTCGAAGGTGAGCACCAGCGCGGGGACCCTGCGCCGCTCCGCCTCGTCCAGAGCGCGCTGCAGCACCGCCTGGTGGCCGCGATGCACGCCGTCGAAATTGCCGATCGCGACGACGCCGCCACGCAGGGTGGCGGGCAGCCTGTCGGCGCCGTCGACGCGCAGGAGCGCCATGCTATTTCAGCCGCGGGATCGCGCCCACGGGCCGGTGACCGTGGCGGTCGAGGAAGGCGAGCAGCAGCGCCGCGTCCGGGTTGAGCGCGTTGCCATATTCCTTGGCGTGGATCCCGCCCGATACGTAGAGGACGTCGATGCCGTTCTGCTCCGCGCCCTTCACGTCCGTCAGCACGCCGTCGCCGATGGCCAGCGCGTCCCGCGGTCCCAGCGCCGCGCCTGCGACCTGGGACGCGGCGGCAAGCGCTGCGGCGTAGATCGGCCTGTGCGGCTTGCCGGCGATCTCGGTCCGCCCGCCGAGCTGTCCATAGTCGCGGGCCAGCGCGCCCGCGCACCAGATCAGGCGATCGCCCCGCTCCACCACGATGTCGGGATTGGCGCAGATGAACGGCAGGTTGCGCTGGCGGAAGCGCTGCAGCATGTCGGCATAGTCGCCGGGCGTCTCCGCCTCGTCGTCGAACAGGCCGGTGCAGACCACCGCCGACGCCTCGAACTCCTCGACGAGGTCGACGTCCAGGCCCTCGTAGAGACCCAGATCGCGCTCTGGCCCGAGGTGGAACACCTTCCGCGGACCCGCCCGCACGAGGTCGCGCGTCACGTCGCCCGACGTCACGATCCTGTCCCACGCGGCCGACGGGACGCCGATGGCGGCGAGCTGCGCCTCGACATCGCCGTTGCGGCGCGGCGAGTTGGTGATGAGCACCACGGCGACGCCGCCGGCACGGGCCCGTTCGAGCGCGGCGGCCGCATCGGGGTAGGCGGAGACGCCGTTGTGGACGACGCCCCAGACATCGCACAGGATGGCGCGGTATCGTCCGGCGATCTCGTCCAGCGAGCCGATCATGTCGGGTGTCTTCGTCATCATCCATCCCTGCGGCGGGTCTGGCGCGCGGCGCGGGAGCCGCATTAACCGAAGCCGTTCACCCTGTCACCAGCTTTCGCTTAACGCGGAACGCCATGCCGTGCCAAAAGATGGCCACATCAAGGGGTTATCGGGGCACATGGGCGTTGTGAGGGGCGGCCATGCGGGAGAGTTCTTGAGATGACGCGTATTGTCATCGCCGTCGCGGTATTCGTGTTGCTGGGCGGCGCCGTTGCGTTCCTCTACGGCCCCATCGAGGGCTGGCCCGTCGAGATGCGCATGCTGCTCGTCTCGGTGGTCACGCTGTGCATGTCGGTCGCCGCGGTCTTCTGGAGCCTGCGCTCCGAACGCCGCATCGCGGCATTGCGCACCGACCTCAGCGTCCTCGCGCGCTCGATCGACCTGGCGCTCCGGGACTTCGCCCAGCGCAACACCAAGGACGTGGCGACGCTCGGCGAGATGAACGAACACGTCGCGCACGAACTCGAGAAGATCGCCGCGCACCTGCTGGCACGCGAAGACACGCAGCCCTCCCCGCCCCCGCAGCCCGTCGACAACGTCGTGGCGCTGCCCTCCACCCGCCGCGGCAAGCTGCCGGCGGCCGCCGATCCCTTCTCCACCGGCGCCGACCGCGGCACCGTCGAAGCCGCCTTCCGCCAGGCGATCGCCGCGGGCACGTTCGACATCAGCCTGCAGCCGATCGTCTCCGTGTCGCGCAGCGCCGCGGCCGGGTTCGAGGCCTTCGCCAGCCTGCCCGTGGAAGGCCGCGGACCCGTCGACATCCGCCGCCTGCCGGGGCTCGGATCGGCCGCGTTCGAGCGCATCCTGCTGATCAACTCGCTGGAGGCCGGGCGCCGCCGTCTCGGCATGGCCGGGGAGGAAATGCCGGTGCATGCCGCGATCTCCGACGCGCTGCTGAACGACCCGCAGGAGTTCGGCAAGGTCATCGAGGCGATCACGCTCTATCCGGAGGTGTCGAAATCCGTGGTGATCTCGATGCCGGCGCCGCTGTTTGGCGCGCAGCGGCCCGAAGCGGACGCGATCTCGCGCCTCGCCGGCCTCGGCATGCGCTTCGCTGCCGAGGGCTGGATCGAGGGCCTCGAGAACCCGTCCGAGTTCGCCCGGGCCGGCGTCGGCTACTTCAAGATCACCGCCAATCGGCTCCTCGATCGCGAACGGTCGCGGCGCAGGCTGGTGCCGGCGGCGACGATCATCGAGGCGGTCACCCGGGCCGAGATCACCGTGGTCGCCACCGATGTCAGCATGGACGAGGATGCCGTCAGCCTCATCGACCTCGGGCTCGAGCTGATGATCGGCGAACGCTTCTCCGGACCGCGCCGGCTGAAGCCGGAAAGTGATCCGCAGGCCAAGCTCGCACTGGTCTAGACGGCCGGGATTCCACCGGAATCTAGGTTTTGCGCCATCGCTTTGGTTAATGCCCGGTCAAGCCCTGTCCCGGTTTTGATTTCGATCGCGAAACCGGGAATTTAGGGATTTGTGCGACTGTCCCCCATCGACCTGGATCAAGCAGGGGGTTTTCGCGATGATCCGCAAGTTCTTCAGCGATGTCCGGGGCAACTACGCCCTGATGACCGCGGCGGCGATCGTGCCGATCATGGGTGGCCTTGCACTGGCCGTCGACTACACGGAAATGGCCAAGCAGCGTCAGGAGACGCTCAACGCGCTGGACGCCGCGGGCATCGCAACCGCGCGACGGATCGTCGAAGGCGGCGGCACCGAGGATCAGATCAAGGCCTACGCCAAGGACTATTTCGAGGCCAATCTCGGCTCGGTGAAGCCCTCCAACACCATCCTGACCGTCGTGCTGCCGCAGAACAACACCGGCGGCGGCACGCTCAAGCTGTCGGCGGCGCTCAAATACGCGCCCTACTTCTACCCGACCTTCGCCAACCTCATCGGCAAGGACATGGGCGACACGCAGAAGCTCGACTTCAACGCGACGTCGGAGATCAAGCTGAAGAACACGCTCGAGGTCGCGCTGGTGCTCGACAATTCGGGCTCGATGGACGACACCGGCTCCGGCTCGGGCAAGAAGCGCATGGTGCTGCTCAAGGAAGCTGCCAAGGAACTGGTGGACACCATTTCCGCGCAGGCCCAGAGCATGAAGCAGATCTCCAAGCCGGTGCAGTTCGCCGTTGTGCCGTTCGCCGCATCGGTCAATGTCGGCGCCGCCAACAAGACGAAGACCTGGATGGACCTGGACGGCATCTCCCCCGTCCACCACGAGAACTTCGACTGGACGGTGTTCACCGCCTCCAACAAGAAGGTCACGAAGGTCGGCAGCATCTACTACAAGAAGGGCAGCGGCTGGGGTTCCCAGGAGAACCAGAAGGTCACGCGCCTGACGCTGCTGGACGACATCATCTACCCGTCGTCGCGCACCTGGGTGCCCAAGAACGTCTGCATCGCCACCTACGGCAACGGCTCGTGCAAGACGTGGCAGGACCAGGGCCAGTACAGCTATACCTACGCGCCGTATGCGAGCTGGGGCGGCTGCGTGGAGGCCCGGCCCTATCCGTACAACGTCAACGACACGAGCCCGTCCTCGTCGGTACCGGCGACCTACTTCGTGCCGATGTTCGCGCCGGACGAGACCGACCGCAAGGACAGCTCGAACCGCAACGCCAACGGCAACTGGTGGTCGGACGACTCCTCCTCCACCGACGACGCGCTGCGCCAGCGCAGCACGCTGAAATACTTCGTCGCCGGGGCCTGGGGTTCCAGCGCCGCTGCGGCCAGCAGCGGTCCGAACGACAGTTGCACGACCACCGCGATCACGCCGCTGACCGACGTCAGCGCAACGGCGGGCGTCACCACGATCAAGGACGCCATCGACGCCATGGCCTCCAACGGCGCGACGAACGTTCCCGAGGGAATGGCGTGGGGCTGGCGGGTGCTGTCCAGCGGCCAGCCGTTCAACGAGGGCCGCTCGGAAAGCGAGAAGGGCAACGACAAGGTCGTCATCGTGCTGACCGACGGCGCCAACACCTACTACACGCCCACCTCTCTGGGCTACAACGACCTCGCCGGCAACAAGTCGATCTACTCGGCCTACGGCTACACGGGCAAGTCGTACAACTCCGGCGACACGCGCCTGTTCATGAACACGTCGAGCTCGGTCGGCAAGACGACCTATACGAACGCCAACTACACGACCGCGCTCAACGAGCAGTTCGCCACGCTCTGCGGCAACGCCAAGACCGCCGGCGTCATCGTCATGACGGTGTCGCTCGACCTCAGCACGACGAACACGACCGAGAACGCCCAGATCAACGCGCTGAAGACCTGCTCGTCGGACTCGCGCTTCCGCAAGGACAGCGCCGGCCAGCCGGTGAAGCTCTACTGGAACACGACCGGCGGCAGCCTGGCGAAGACCTTCAAGGAGATCGCCGACGAACTGTCCAACCTGCGCATCGTCGGCTGACGTCGCGAACGGAATGAAGCGCCCCGCCCCGGCGGGGCGCTTTTGCGTTTGGCCCCCCATGCGCCATGGTTAACGCGCGCCTCACGCGCCGTTAACGAATCGAGCGGTTTTCCAAACCTGGCTTTCAGGCCTTTGTGAAAGGCTGAGCTTACGTTCAGCCTGTCGCGCGGCGGGGGCCGCTCCATTGATGCTCGACTTCTTGAGGGATCGCGGTGGCAACTACGCCATCGTGTCGGCATTCGCGATGGTGCCCATCATGGGCGGCCTCGCCATCGCCGTCGACTTCGGCGAGATGAGCCGCGAGCGGCAGCTCATGGTCAATGCGCTCGACGCGGCCGGCATCGCCACCGCGCGCCACGTCGTCAGCGGCGCCGACGAAGCGGCGCTGAAGGCCTATGCGCAGGATTTCTTCGAGGCCAATCTCGGCCGCGTCGACCCCGCCTCGACCCAGCTCACCGTCACGCTGCCGACCAACCAGGCCGGCGGCGGCACGCTCAAGCTCTGCGCCAAGCTCGACTACGATCCCTACTTCGTGCCGGTCTTCAAGAGCCTGATCGGCGCCGAGGACACCGGCGGCGTCGCCTTCTCAGAATGCACCGAGGTGCGGCTGAAGAACACGCTGGAGGTCGCGCTGGTGCTCGACAATTCGGGCTCCATGAAGGAATACGGCTCGGGCTCGGGCCAGAAGCGCATCGACCTCCTGAAGACGGCCGCCAAGCAGCTCGTCGACACGCTGGCGCTGCAGGCGACGCTGATCAAGCAGGTCGACAAGCCGGTCCAGTTCGGCCTCGTGCCCTTCGCGGCCTCGGTCAATGTCGGACCCGAGAACGCCGGCGCGTCGTGGATGGACATCGAAGGCCTCTCGCCCGTCCATCACGAGAGCTTCGACTGGTCGACGCTCAACGCCGCCGACAAATACGCACAGAAGATCAACGGCATATGGTACAAGAAGGGCATCGGCTGGGGAGCCGAGGTCGACCAGGTCCTGTCGCGCTTCTCGCTCTACCGGGACATGAAGAAGGTGTCCGAGCGCGAATGGGTCGAGACCCACCGCGAATATGTCTGCACGCGCTACCGCTCGAACGGAACATGCCGCGAGGGGCACTGGAACTCGATCGGTTACTGGGACGAGACGATCTCGGCCTATTCGAGCTGGCAGGGCTGCGTCGAGGCCCGGCCCTGGCCCTACAACAGCACCGACGCGCCCGCCCAGGGCGGCTCGAACAACACCGGCATCGGCTATGGCGATCCCGCCACGATGTTCGTGCCGATGTTCGCGCCGGACGAGCCGGGCGACCGCTGGGAGACTGCCGCCGATCCGACGCCCGACAACTTCAGCGCGTCCAACAACTGGTGGAACGACAGCATCGAGGGCTCGGGCAACGGCCGCGCGCGCATGCTGCACATGGCGAAGTATTTCGACGTCCGGCCCTTCGGCGCCACCTCGCCGCAGGGCAGCGGCCCGAACTACTCCTGCACGACCAATCCGATCACGCCGCTGGTCGACGTGACGACGGCTGAGGGCCTCGCCGCGATCAAGGGCGCCATCGACGGCATGGCGCCGAACGGCGGCACCAACGTGCCGGAGGGGCTGGCGTGGGGCTGGCGCGTCGTGTCCGGCGGCGAGCCGTACGCGCAGGGCCGCCCCGACGCCGAGCGCGGCAACGACAAGGTCGTCATCGTGCTGACCGACGGCGCCAACACCTACTACACGCCGTCCTCGCTGGGGTTCGGCGACGCCGCCGACACCAAGGCCGTCTATTCGTCCTACGGCTACACGAAGCCGGGCTACAACGGCACGGCGACCGCGCGCCTGTTCATGGGCGCCAGCGCCGCGATCGGCCAGTACGACTATTCCAACGGCAACTACACCAATGCGCTGAACGAGCAGATGGCGGCGCTGTGCGCCAACGCCAAGGCCGCGAACGTACTGGTCATGACCGTCTCGCTCGACCTGTCGACGACCAACGCCGAAGAGAACAAGGCGATCGGCGCGATGCGCGCCTGCGCCTCGGATTCGCGTTTCCGCAAGAACGCCGACGGCACGCCGGCCAAGCTGTTCTGGAACGCCACGGGCTCGAACCTGGCGGAGAAGTTCAAGGAAATCGCCGACGAACTGTCGAACCTGAGGATCGTCGGCTAGGCGGCCTCCGTCGCCGACCCACTTCCGCTGCCGGGCCGATCGTGGCATCACCCCGCCATGGGGTGGTTGGACCTTCGGTCGGTTTTCCGGAGACGGTTCGGCGCGGCGGTATGCGCCGGGCTGCTGGCGGCGGCCTGCGCGCCGCAGGCCGCGCTGGCGCTTGCGGACCGCGTCTCGGAAACGCTGCGGCCACTCGAGGAGCCCGGCTGGCCGGCCTTCCTCGCCATGGTCGATGTCCGCCCGGAACGCGCCTATGTCGTGCTGGTGCTGGCGCAGACGGACACGCCGCTCGACCTCAAGACGCCGGACGATGCGCGCCGCTCGCTGGTGGCCAATGCCTTCCGGCTGCGCGCCAAGAATGCCAAGTCGGTCGTCGGCCACGTGATGGTGGGCTGGCAATGCGCGACCGGGCGCGGCTTCGCCTCGCAGACGGGCGAGAGCCAGAACCAGGGCGCCCGCATGGCGCTCGCCGGCGGCTGGGGCATGACGGCGTTCCTCAGCACCTATCTCGACGGCCGCGTCGACGGCGCACGCACGCTGCCGGCCAAGTACCAGGAGATCGTCGGCAAGGGTGACGCCAACGTGCTGGTGGTGGAGACGAGCGAGCAGGACTGCCAGGCGCTGCGCGGCTTCGTCGCGCGCTACCTGACCCATCCCAACCACCCCGCCCAGCGCTACAGCATGGTGCTCGACCCGGCCCGGTTCGAAGGCGGCGGCTGCGTGTCGTTCGCGATGGCCGCGGCCGCGCAGGCCGGCGTGCTGGCTGACGCGCAGCCGGCTTTCCGCCGCCGGCTGACCGTTTCGTCCGGCATCCTCGGCCGGCGCAAGAAGGCGCCGCAGGGCGTGGTGCCCTATGTCATGGCCTACTCCGCCGGCGAGGAGCGCGTCGTCGACCTGACGCGGATGCTGAACGGCTCGTGGTCGGAAGGGCCGGTCCATGCGCGCATCGCCATCGTCGACCCGGAGCTCATCTTCGCGGGCGTCACCCGCATCCGCGCACTGGCCGGCATCCGGCGCGACTGGCGCAACAAGCGCGCCCTCCCCGACACCGACCCCGCCGTCGCCTTGGCCGTGACGCTGTCCCAGCGCTGGGCGGCCCGGTTCGACACCCGCCGCATCGCCGACCCCGCCGGGGTCTCGGCGCTGGTGCTGGAACGGTAGGGCGATCCGCGCAACTTGCCCCTGCCCGCCCGATCGGCTACCAAGCCGCCGCGCCGGCAAGGCGCGGATTTCCAAGGAAAAGACGGCAGACGGACATGGCCGACAGAGGCGAGAAAATGAAGGCGCGGTCGCCGCGCGGCTTCGTCGACCGGACGCCGGAGGACATCCGCGCGACCGAGGCCATGATGGAGAAGATCAAGGCCGTCTACGACCTCTACGGTTTCGAGCCGGCCGACCAGCCGATCATCGAATACACGGATGCGCTGGGCAAGTTCCTGCCCGATCAGGACCGGCCGAACGAAGGCGTGTTCTCCTTCCGCGACGACGACGAGCAATGGCTGTCGCTGCGCTACGACCTGACCGCGCCACTGGCGCGCTACGTCGCGGAAAACTTCGAGAAGCTGCCAAAGCCGTTCCGCAGCTATCGCGCCGGTTGGGTTTTTCGCAACGAGAAGCCGGGGCCGGGGCGCTTCCGCCAGTTCATGCAGTTCGACGCCGATACGGTCGGCACCCCTTCCGTCGCCGCCGACGCCGAGATGGCGATGATGATGGCCGATGTCATGGAGGCTCTGGGCATCAGCAGAGGCGACTACGTCATCCGCGTCAACAACCGCAAGGTGCTGGACGGCGTGCTCGAAGCGATCGGCCTCGGCGGGCCGGAGAACGCAGGGCGCCGGCTGACGGTGCTGCGCGCCATCGACAAGCTGGACAAGTTCGGCGTCGACGGCGTGCGGCTCCTGCTGACGACGGGCCGCTGGGACGGCGGCAAGGAAGGCGAAGGCGATTTCACCAAGGGCGCCGGCCTCAGCGACAACCAGGCGGCAATCGTGGTGTCCTTCTTTGTCGCGACCGCGCCGGCGCAGCCGCACATGAACTTGCCCGCCGACACGCCTGGCGCCAGCAACGCGGCGACGATTGCCTACCTCCCGAAACTTGGGATCGAGAACGCCCCGTTCGTCGACGGCGCCGCGGAGCTTGCGCAGATCGCGGCGATGGTTGCGATGGCCGGCTATGGCGAGGACCGTATCAAGATAGACCCATCGGTCGTGCGCGGGCTCGAATATTACACCGGCCCCGTCTTCGAGGCCGAGCTCCTGTTCGAGATCCCGAACGAGGACGGGCAGATCGTGCGCTTCGGCTCGGTCGGCGGCGGCGGGCGCTATGATGGGCTCGTCTCGCGCTTCCGCGGCGAGCCGGTGCCGGCCACGGGCTTCTCCATCGGCGTCTCGCGGCTGATGTCGGCGCTGAAGGCGCTCGGCAAGGTCGACCGTTCGACAGGCTCAGGACCGGTCGTCGTGCTGGTCATGGACAAGGACACCGACAGCCTCGGCCGCTACCAGAAGATGGTGTCGGAGCTGCGCAGCGCCGGCATTCGCGCGGAGATGTATCTCGGCGGCGCGGGCATGAAGGCGCAGATGAAATATGCCGACCGGCGCGGCAGTCCCGTCGTCGTCATCCAGGGCGGCGACGAGCGCGCCAAAGGCGAGGTGACGCTGAAGGACATGGCGCTCGGCGAGGAACTGTCCAAGCAGATCGCCGACAATGCCGAGTGGCGCGAGGGCCGCCCGGCGCAGGTGTCGGTGCCCGAGGGCGAACTGGTCACGGCGGTGCGAAAAATCCTCGATGCACAGAAGGCGGAACGGGGATGACAAGCGCGGCCTGTTCCCTCCCCCTTGAGGGGAGGGTGGCCGCAAGGCGGCGAAGCCGCCGCGAGCGGCCGGGTGGGGTCGGAGCGGCAGCGCGCCGACGTCACCCTGCGCCGACTCCAGAGGCGTGGTCTTCGGCAGCACCCCCACCCGGCCGGACTTTGTCCGGCCACCCTCCCCTCAAGGGGGAGGGAACGCCGTCATGACCCGCGCACCCGCCCTCTCCTCCACCATCCGCACCTTCCTCGCATCCCGCGACACGGATGCGATCGACGTACCGATCCTGCAGCCGGCCGATCCGTTCCTGGACATGGCGGGCGAGGACCTGCGCCGCCGCATCTTCCTCACCGAGAGCGAGACCGGGGCGGCGATGTGCCTGCGGCCGGAGTTCACCATCCCCGTCTGCCTCGATCACATCGGCCGGCGCGTCACGGCGAAGCAGCGCTACGCCTATTGCGGCGAGGTCTTCCGGCAGCGGCGGGACGGCCCGCCGGAGTTCTTCCAGGCCGGCATCGAGGATCTCGGCGAGACCGACATCGCGGCGGCGGACGCCCGCTCGCTGGCCGATGCGCATGCGCTGATCGCGGCTGCCCTGCCCGGCCGCGCTCTCTCCGTCACGCTGGGCGACCAGTCCGTGTTCGAGGCGGTGCTGGCCGCGCTCGGCCTGCCGCGCGGCTGGCAGAAACGTCTCGCCCGCGCCTTCGGCGCGCCGGACCTGCTGGCCGCCGCGCTGGCCGATTTGCAGCGCCCGCCGAACGGCGCGGCGGCCCTCATCGGCGCGGCCACCGACCGGGCCACATTGACTGCCGAAATCACCGGCGCCTTCGCCGGCGCCGGCCTGTCGCCCACCGCCGGGCGCACGCCGGACGAGATCGCGGCGCGGCTGATGGAAAAGGCCGAGCTGGCCCGCGTTCGTCTCGCCGACGGCGCGCTGGCCTCGCTGAAGACGTTCCTCGCGATCGACGTGCCGCTCGAGGGCGCAACCGACGCGCTGGTCTCGTTTTCGGCACGCGCCGGCCTGTCGCTCGGCGGGGCGCTCGACCTGTTCGCGCACCGTGCGAAGGCCATCGGCGCCCACGGCCTGCCGGCCGGTGCGGTCCGCTACGACGCCGCCTTCGGCCGGCCGCTCGACTATTACACCGGCCTGGTCTTCGAGATCGGCGCGCAGGGAGCACCCCGGCCGCTCGCCGGCGGCGGCCGCTACGACCGGCTGCTCACGCTGCTCGGCGCGAAGGATGCCATTCCCGCCGTCGGCTTCTCGGTCTGGCTCGACCGCATCGAGGCGATGGGAACTGCCTGATGATCGTGGTCGTGTCTTCGTGGTTTACCCCCACCCCTGACCCCTCCCCGCAAGGGGGAGGGGAAGCTGCCGCGCCCTTGTTCCCCTCCCCCTTGCGGGGAGGGGTCAGGGGTGGGGGTATTTGCACGGGGGAAACCGCCCCATGACCGTCACCCTCGCGCTGCCCTCCAAGGGCCGGCTGAAGGAGCAGGCGGCAGAGGCCTTCGCCCGCGCCGGACTGGCCATCGACATGCCGGGCGACGACCGCCGCTACCGCGCCCGGCTGGCCGGCCGCGACGATGTGGAGATCGCGTTCCTGTCCGCGTCGGAGATCGCCGGCGAACTGGCCGAAGGCAAGATCGACCTCGGCGTCACCGGGGAGGATCTGCTGCGCGAGACCATTGCCGATTTCGATCGCCGGGTGGAGATCGCCGCGCGCCTGCCCTTCGGCTTCGCCGATGTCGTGGTGGCCGTGCCCGACGTCTGGCTCGACGTCGAGACGATGGCGGACCTGGACGACGTCGCCGCCGACTTCCGTCAGCGCCACGGCCGGCGGCTCAGGATCGCGACGAAATACTGGCGGCTGACGCAGCAGTTCTTCTCGCAGAAGCATGGCATCCAGGTCTACCGCATCGTGGAAAGCCTCGGCGCCACCGAGGGCGCGCCGGCGGCTGGTTCCGCCGACGTGATCGTCGACATCACCACCACCGGCTCGACGCTCAAGGCCAACCATCTCAAGGTGCTCGCCGACGGCGTGATCGTGAAGTCGCAGGCCTGCCTGGTGCTGTCGAAGCAGGAGCGGCCGGCAGCGGACGAGGCCGTCATCGCGGAGATCGCCGGGCGGCTGCGAAGCGCGTAGCGCACCAGATCGAGCACCCCCTCACCGGCCCTTCGGGCCACCTCTCCCCCTGCCCCCCCTGGGGAGAGGAACCCGGGCTGGAGTCCTACTTCGCCTGCGTTCAAATCTCGCGATGACACCGCGGCAGCGGTTCCTCTCCCCCGGGCAGGGGGAGAGGCCGGATTGCCCCGAAGCCGCATGGCGAGGCTGGCAATCCGGGTGAGGGGGTGCTTCAGACCGTACCCACCCCCTTCTGCAGCCACCCATCCACCGACCACCGCCCTGCGCCGAACACGGCAAAAGCGACCAGCCCGCCGGCGACCGCGATGTCCTTCAACAGCATCTGCGTGTGCCAGAAGGCCATTGCCCCCTCCCCCTGACCGAAATGGCCGAGAAACGAGGCGACGATGCTGAAGGCGGCGAGCGCGGCAGCGGCGAGCCGTGTCTGGTAGCCGGCGGCGAGCAGGGCCGCCGCGGCGATCTCGAAGATGCCCGTGCCGATCGTGGCAAGGGTGGGAAACGGCAGGCCGAGACCCGCGAAGTAGGCGGCGGTGCCCTGGATGTCGGAGAGCGCCGCCCATCCGCTCCAGAAAAACATCAGGGCGACCAGAAGCCGCCCCAGAAACAGAAATGCGTCAGACATGTCCACCCCCGGCCAGGCGCGCTGATCATAGCGCCTGGCCGAAGGTCTGGTTAGAGGCTTCAGGCTGCCGCGTAGCCCGCCTGACCGCGCCGCGCGTCGAGCGACCAGGCACCGGCGCCGGCGACCGACAGCGCCAGGAAACCGCCCGCGATGGTCAGGTTCTTCGTGAACAGCAGCGTCTGCATCATGTCCGCCGGTGCGTAGTGGAAGACGAAGGCGGTGAAGGCGCAGAAGGCGGCCAGCAGCCAGGCGGCGAGGCGCGTCTGGAAGCCGACGAGGATGGCAAGGCCCGCGACGACCTCGAAGATCGCCGACAGCGGCGACAGCAGCCCGCCGGCCGGTAGACCGACAGACGAGATGTAGCCGGCGGTACCCGACAGGTCGCCGAACTTCTGCAGGCCCGCCATGACGAACATGAAAGCGAGCAGGATGCGGGCGGTGAGGAGGAGTGCGTTGTTCATGGGAGGCTCCGGCGGTTGAGGAGCCATCCAGTTAGTCGATCACATACGGGGTGGCGAGCCAGCGATTGCCGAACGCATCGTTCGACAATCGTGAACACAACTTCACAAGTCGTTCACCGAATTGTTATCAGCCGGGACGCGTCATATCCTCCGGCCGAACCAGCCGGTCGAAGTCGGCGTCGGACACGTAGCCGCCGCCGACGGCCTCCTCGCGCAGTGTCGTGCCGTTCTTGTGCGCCGTCTTCGCGATCTTGGCGGCGTTGTCGTAGCCGATCGTCGGCGCCAGCGCCGTCACCAGCATCAGCGAGCGGTCCAGCGCCGCCTTGATGTTGTCCTTGCGCGCCTCGATGCCCACGACGCAATTGTCGGTGAAGGAGCGCGCGGCGTCGCTCATCAGCTGCACCGACTGGAGGAAGTTGTAGGCCATCACCGGGTTGAACACGTTCAGCTCGAAATGGCCCTGGCTGCCGGCGAAGGTCAGCGCGGCATGATTGCCGAACACCTGCACGCAGACCTGCGTCAGCGCCTCGCACTGCGTCGGGTTCACCTTGCCCGGCATGATCGATGATCCCGGCTCGTTCTCCGGCAGCGACAGTTCGCCCAGCCCCGAACGCGGTCCCGATCCCAGGAAACGGATGTCGTTGGCGATCTTGAACAGCGCCGCCGCCGCCGCGTTGATCGCGCCGTGCGAAAACACCATGGAGTCGTGCGCGGCCAGTGCCTCGAACTTGTTGGGCGCGCTGGTGAAGGGCAGCTTGGTGATCCTGGCGATGCGCTTCGCCACCTTCTCCGCAAACCCGATCGGCGCGTTGAGGCCGGTGCCGACCGCGGTGCCGCCCTGGGCAAGTTCGCACAGGCCGGGCAGCGTCTGCTCGATGCGCTTGATCGAGGAGGCCACCTGCGCCGCGTAGCCGGAAAACTCCTGGCCGAGCGTCAGCGGCGTCGCGTCCTGCGTGTGCGTGCGACCGATTTTGATGATCCTGGCGAATGCCTTCGTCTTCTTCTCCAGCGCCTTGTGCAGGTGCTTCAGCGCCGGCAGCAGGTCGTGGACGATCCGCTCCGCGCAGGCGATGTGCATGGCCGTCGGATAGGTGTCGTTGGACGACTGGCTCATGTTGACGTGGTCGTTCGGATGGACCGGCTTCTTCGAGCCCATCACGCCGCCCAGCATCTCGATCGCGCGGTTCGAGATCACCTCGTTGGCGTTCATGTTCGACTGCGTGCCCGAACCCGTCTGCCAGACAACAAGCGGGAAATGCTCGTTCAGCTTGCCGTCGATCACCTCCTGCGCGGCGTCGACGATCGTCTTGCCGATCGTCGGGTCGAGCCGGCCGAGCTCCATGTTCGTCTCGGCGGCCGCGCGCTTGATGATGCCCAGCGCCCTGACGATCGACAGCGGCTGCTTCTCCCAGCCGATGCGGAAATTGCCGAGCGACCGCTCCGCCTGCGCGCCCCAGTAGCGGTCGGACGCGACGTCGATCGGGCCAAACGTGTCGGTCTCGGTACGGGTCTTCTTGCTGCTCACCGCGCTCTCCGGTCGCCTAAAGCATTGTGCGGCAAGGCGGGCTTGCCTCGCGTCGCACAGATGCGGCCAAAGACAACTGATAGAATATGATCCCTCCCGAAAACGCGGTGAACTGTTGGGGATCATGGTCCAGGCTGTCGCGTCCGTGGCCTAGCCCGTCGCGAAATGCCCTTCAAGCGAAGAATTGGGAGGCGCAGAAACCAAATCGGTTGAAGGTTCGCAGGCGGAATCAGCCGCCGCCAAAACCGTTCGTCTCGCCAGGCACAGGAGTCTGAAATGGCGTTTGCGCTCACCATCGGCAACAAGTGCTTCTCGTCGTGGTCGCTCCGGCCCTGGATCGCCATGAAACAGCTTGGCATCCCCTTCGAAGAACGGTTCGTGCGGCTGAGAACACCCGAGACGGCGGCCAACCTCGCGAAGGTGTCGCCGACGGGCCTCGTCCCCGTCCTCGACCACGACGGCACGATCGTCTGGGAGACCCTGGCGATCCTCGAATATCTCAACGAGCTGTTTCCAGCCGGGCAATTGTGGCCGGCCGACCGCGAGGCGCGGGCCTGCGCGCGCGCCGTGGCGACCGAGATGCACTCCGGGTTTCGCGACGTTCGCTACGGCTGGCCGATGAATCTCCGGCGCATCAGGGCCCACAAGCCGCTCGACGCCGAAGGAGAGGTGCAGCGAGAACGCATCGTGTCGATCTGGCGCGGGTGCCGCGAGCGTTTCGGCGATGGCGGCCCGTTTCTGTTCGGCCATTTCACCGCTGCCGATGCGATGTACGCTCCGGTCGTGACCCGCTTCGACACCTATGGCGGGGACCTTGCGCCGGATGTTCGCGCCTACTGCGATGCGGTCCTGGCAACGCCGGCGATGGTGGAATGGTACGCCGAAGCCGCCAGGGAGCCGTGGCCGGAGCCGCGCCCCGACGAGCAGGATGTCTAGTTCTGCTCGCGCAGCGCCGCCGAGATCGCGGCGAGCCCGCCACGAAGCTCGGCCTCCGTCGGCCAGCCGAAGCCGATCCGGAAGAAGGTCTTCGGCATCTCGAACCAGTGACCGGGTCCAACATAGGTGCCGTGGCGCCCCAGCAGGCTTTCGTAGAATCGCGCCGTGTCGAAGTCCGGCCCGACCCCCATCCGCGGAAAGCCGACGACGCCGCCCTGCGGGCGCACCCACTCGATCAGCGGTTCGCTGTCGACCCAGGCCTGGACGATGTCGCGGCGCGCGGCCATCTCGGGGAGCAGCGTCGCAAGGAAGGCGTCGCGCCCCTGCAACGCCTTGGTTGCGATCGCCTCGTCGATGACGGAGCCGCAGATGCCGATCTGCTCCTTGGCGGCGAGGAAGCGCTCGTAGAGTTCGGCGTCGCGGGTCACCAGCCAGCCGATGCGGATGCCCGGAATGCCGAACGCCTTTGAGAGCGAGCAGACGCTGATGGCGCAGGGGCTGAGCGACGCGGCGACCGGCAGCTTCTCGCCGAGGCTGAGGTCGCGATAGGTCTCGTCGACCAGCAGGTAGCAGCCGCGACGCTCCGCCAGGGCGACCAGCGCGTCGAGGTCGGCGCGCGACAGCATCGTGCCGGTCGGGTTGTGCGGGCAGGTGACGCTGATTGTGCGCGTGTTCGGCTTCAGCGCCGCCTCGACCGCGCCGACATCGAGCGCGAATCCCTTGTCGAAGTCGAGGTCGATGTAGGTGATCGCGCAGCCGATCGCCTTCGGCGTCTCGATATTGGTGGCGTAGTTCGGGCGCACCACCACGAGGTGGTCGCTCGCCGACAGCAGGCTGGTCGCGATGATGAAAAGCGCGCCGGCCGCACCCGCGGTGACCAGGACGTCGTCGGGCGAGAGCCCCGCCTCCTGCCCGGCGATCAGCGCGCGGAGGGTGCGGTCGCCGCGATGCTCGCCGTAGAACAACGTCAGGTCCGGCAGCGACACGCCGAGGTCCGACAGCTTCTGGTCGGCGATCGAGCTTTCCGACAGATTGAAGCGGATGCGGTCGTAGCCGTATTCCTCCGGCGCTTCCTTCTCGATCACCATGCGCGCGTAGTTCATGCCGTCCCCGTTTGCCGCCGGTCGATGCCGACAACCGATAAGGACATTTACC
Organism: Rhizobiaceae bacterium; assembly: GCA_019635755.1. Lineage (GTDB taxonomy): Bacteria > Pseudomonadota > Alphaproteobacteria > Rhizobiales > Rhizobiaceae > OAS926. Next base: position 899,901 of record JAHBYW010000001.1, read on the forward strand.
CAAACTGGCCATCGCCCGGCGGCGGAATTCGGTCTGCGCTTTACAAACAGCGTCAGGATGGCGAAAAAGGCCCCTTGGGCAGCGCCAAGAGGGCGCACCGGCGGCTCATCGCCGCCGGGTCACAACAGGGGAGTGTTTCAAATGCGTTCCAAACTTATCAAGATCCTGACCGCGTCGGCCGCCGGCATCGCGCTGACCGCGGGCGTCGCCGCCGCTCAGGAGGTCAAGATCGGCATCCTGCTCGGCTACACGGGTCCGATCGAAACGCTGACGCCGGCGATGGCCGAGAGCGCCGAACTGGCGCTGAAGGAAGTCAACGACAGCGGCCAGTTCCTGAACGGCGAGAAGCTGGTCGGCGTGCGCGCCGATTCCACCTGCATCGATTCCGCCGCAGCCACCGCCGCCGCCGAGCGCCTGATCAACACCGACAGCGTCGTCGCGATCATGGGCGCCGACTGCTCGGGCGTCACCACGGCCGTGGCCAACAACGTCGCGATCCCGAACGGCGTCGTGATGATCTCGCCGTCGGCCACCTCGCCGGCGCTGACCGACATCCAGGACAACGGCCTGTTCTTCCGCACGGCGCCGTCCGACGCCCGCCAGGGCCAGGTGCTCACCGACATCCTGATCGGCAAGGATATCAAGACGGTCGCCATCACCTACACTAACAACGACTACGGCAAGGGTCTGTCCGACTCCTTCTCGGCCGCCTACCAGGCAGCCGGCGGCAAGATCACGATCAACGCGCCGCATGAAGACGGCAAGGGCGACTACTCGGCCGAGGTCGGCGCGCTGGCCGCGGCCGGCGGCGACCTGCTGGTGGTGTTCGGCTATGCCGACCAGGGCGGCGTGGGCATCATCCGCTCGGCTGTCGACACCGGCGCCTTCTCGCGCTTCGCGCTCGGCGACGGCATGTTCGCGGAGAGCCTGATCGCCGCGATCGGCGCGCCGCTCAACGGCACGATCGGCTCGGTGCCGTGGTCCGAAGGCGAAGGCGCCGACGCCTTCGTCGCCGCCTCGACCGCTGCGGGCGTCAACCCCGACGGTTCGTTCCGCCGCGAGAGCTACGACGCGGCGGCGCTGATCGCCATGGCCATGCAGAAGGCGGGCACCACCGACCGCGCGGCGATCAAGGACCACGTCCTCGACGTCGCCAATGCGCCCGGCGAGAAGATCCTGCCCGGCCAGCTCGGCAAGGCTCTGGAGCTCATCAAAGCCGGCCAGGACGTCGACTATGTCGGCGCGACCAATGTCGAGCTGATCGGCCCCGGCGAGGCCGCCGGCACCTACCGGGAATACGAGGTCAAGGACGGCAAGTACGAGACGATCCAGTTCCGCTAGGCGCGGCGCCTCTGAACCTTCAAACAGCCCGGACGCGACAGCGGCCGGGCTGTTTCTCTAAGACGGGACGCGAAACGGTGGGACGATGATCCGCGTCGAGGATCTGCATCTTCATTTCGGGGGCATCAAGGCGGTCGACGGCGTCAGCATCGAGATCGCGCGCGGATCGATCACCGGGCTGATCGGCCCCAACGGCGCGGGAAAGACGACGCTGTTCAACGCGATCGCCGGGCACTACCGGCCGTCCTCCGGCAAGGTCTGGCTGGACGGCGAGGACATCACCGGCCTGCCTCCGCACAAGCTCTTCGCCAAGGGACTTTTGCGCACCTTCCAGATCGCGCACGAATTCTCGACGCTCACCGTTCGCGAGAACCTGATGATGGTGCCCGGCGGCCAGCCGGGGGAATCGCTGGTCGATGTCTGGATCCGCCCCTCGCTCGTGGCCAGCCGCGAAACCGAGGTCGGGCGGAGGGCGGACGAGGTCATCGACTTCCTCCAGCTCGACCACGTCGCCGGCGAACTCGCCGGCAATCTGTCCGGCGGCCAGAAGAAACTCCTCGAGCTCGGTCGGACGATGATGGTCGACGCCAAGATCGTCTTCCTCGACGAGGTCGGCGCGGGCGTCAACCGCACGCTCCTCAAGACCATCGGCGAAGCGATCCTCCGGCTCAACCGCGAGCGCGGCTACACCTTCTGCGTCATCGAGCACGATATGGATTTCATCGCCAGCCTCTGCGATCCGGTGATCGTGATGGCCGAGGGCAAACTCCTGTTCCAGGGTACGACCGACGAGGTGAAGCAGAACGAGCAGGTGATCGAGGCCTATCTCGGACGCGGCCTGAAGCAGCGGGGCCAGGCGCCCGCCGCAGCGGGGGCGCCCGCATGAGCTTCCTCTCCGGCGACGACATGACAGGCGGCTATGGCGGTCCCGACATCCTGAACGGCTGCGGCATCGCGGTGAACAAGGGCGAGATCGCCGTCATCGTCGGGCCGAACGGCGCCGGCAAGTCGACCGCGATGAAGGCGATGTTCGGCATGCTGCCGCTGCGCCAGGGACGCGTGACGCTCGGCGGGCGCGACATCACCGGCCTCTCGCCGCAGGACCGGGTGAAGGCCGGCATGGGCTTCGTGCCGCAGACCGGCAACGTGTTCACGACGATGAGCGTCCAGGAGAACCTGGAGATGGGCGCCTACATCCGCACCGACGATTTCTCCGACACGATGGAACAGGTCTTCGACCTCTTCCCCATCCTCCGGCAGAAGCGCCGGCAGCCGGCGGGCGAGCTCTCCGGCGGCCAGCGCCAGCAGGTCGCGGTCGGCCGCGCGCTGATGACCCGGCCGGCGGTGCTCATGCTGGACGAGCCGACCGCCGGCGTCTCGCCGATCGTCATGGACGAGCTGTTCGACCGCATCCTCGACGTCGCCGCCACCGGCATCGCGATCCTGATGGTCGAGCAGAATGCACGACAGGCACTGAACATCGCCGACCGCGGCTACGTGCTGGTGCAGGGCCGCAACCGCTTCACCGACACCGGCCAGGCGCTGCTCGCCAACGCCGAAGTCCGCGCATCGTTCTTGGGAGGGTGAGGTGAAGGTGCTTTCTCCCACCCCCACCCCCAACCTCTCCCCGCAAGGGGGAGGGAGAGCTGCCGCGCCGAAATCCCCCTCCCCCTTGCGGGGAGAGGTTGGGGGCGGGGGTACGTTCCCATGACCGACATCCTCAACGCCCTCGTCCTGTTCGCCAACTTCGTCCTGCTGCCCGGCATCGCCTATGGCGCCCAGCTGGCGCTCGGTGCGCTCGGCGTCACGCTGATCTTCGGCATCCTGCGCTTCTCCAACGTCGCGCATGGCGACCTGATGGCCTTCGGCGCCATGATCACCATCCTCGTCACCTGGTGGCTGCAGTCGGCGGGAATCTCCATCGACCCGCTGCCGACGGCGCTGCTGGCGCTGCCGGTCGGGATCGCCGGCGCAGTGCTCATCTCGCTGCTCACCGACCGCGCCGTCTACCGCTTCTATCGCCGTCGCAAGGCGCCCGGCATCGTGCTCGTCATGGCGTCGATCGGCGTGATGTTCATGCTGAACGGCATCGTCCGCTTCGTCATCGGCCCGAACGACCAGCGCTTCGCCGACGGCGCCCGCTTCGTGGTGACTGTGGCTGACTTCAAGGAGATGACCGGGCTGGCGGAAGGCCTAGCGATCCGGCTGCCGGTGGTGATCACCGTCGTCGTCGCGCTGGTGGTCGTCGTCTGGCTCTGGTGGTTCCTGCAGCGCACGCGCACCGGCAAGGCGATGCGCGCCTTCTCCGACAATGAGGACCTGGCGCTGCTCTCCGGCATCAGTCCCGAGCGCGTCGTGGCGCTCACCTGGATCCTCGCGGCGGCGCTGGCGACGATCGCCGGCGTTCTCTACGGGCTGGACAAGAGCTTCCGGCCGTTCACCTACTTCCAGCTGCTGCTGCCGATCTTCGCCGCCGCGATCGTGGGCGGGATCGGGCAGCCCTTCGGCGCCATCGCCGGAGGCTTCGTCGTCGCCTTCTCGGAGGTGACGGTCACCTATGCCTACAAGCGCTTCCTCGAATATCTCGGCGCGCAGCCCGAGGGCCTCGTCCAGCTTCTCAGCGTCGAATACAAATTCGCCGTCTCGTTCGTGATCCTGGTGATCGTGCTGCTGGTCAAGCCGACCGGTATCTTCCGCGGGAGGGTGTTGTGAGCGCCGGCCGCGCGGTCCTGCTCTACGCCCTGATGGCGGTGCTGCTCGTCGGCGTCGGGCTGTTCCAGAGCTGGACGCTCAGCCTGACGATCCTGCACCTCTGCCTCATCTCGGCGATCATGGCGCTCGGCGTGAACATTCAGTGGGGATATGCCGGCCTGTTCAATGTCGGCATCATGGGCTTCACGGCGCTGGGCGGGCTGGCCGCCGTGCTGACCTCGATGCCGCCGATCCATGGCGCCTGGGAAGCGGGCGGCATCGGCATCGGCGTGTCGCTGCTGGCGCTGGTGGGCACGATCGCGGCGGCGGTGTTCGCCGGCCGGACGGTGAAGGGCCGGCTGCGGCGGCCGTCGATGGCGGCGGTCATCGTGGCGGGCTTCTTCCTCTTCCGCGCCGTGTTCGATCCCGCGGTCGAGGCCATCGAGGCGTTCAACCCGGCGCGCACCGGCTATCTGGGCGGCATCGGCCTGCCGGTCATCTTCTCCTGGCTGGTCGGCGGCGTGCTGGCGGCGGGCGCTGCCTGGGTGGTGGGCCGCATCGCGCTCGGCCTGCGCGCCGACTACCTCGCCATCGCCACGCTGGGGATCGCCGAGATCCTCCTGGCCGTCATCAAGAACGAGGACTGGCTGAGCCGCGGCGTCAAGAACGTCACGGGCCTGCCGCGCCCGGTGCCCATCGAGATCGAGCTGCAGACCGCGCCGTGGTTCGTCGACCTGTCGGCGCGCATCGGCGCCGACGTCACGACCTTCTCCAGCATCTATGTGAAGGTCTGCTATGCGCTGCTCCTCGTCGCCGTGCTGGCCATCCTGATGTGGCTGGCGGAAAAGGCGCTGAAATCGCCCTGGGGCCGCATGATGCGCGCGATCCGCGACAACCGCGACGCCGCCGCCGCCATGGGCAAGGACGTCACCGGGCGCCACATGCAGGTCTTCATCCTCGGCTCGGCCGTCGTCGGCATCGCCGGCGCGATGCTGACCACGCTCGACGGGCAGTTCACGCCGGGCCAGTACAATCCGCTCCGCTACACCTTCCTGATCTGGGTGATGGTGATCGTCGGCGGCTCCGGCAACAATTGGGGCGCGGTGCTGGGCGGCTTCCTGATCTGGTTCGTCTGGGTGGAGGCCGAGCCCGCCGGTATTTGGCTGATGAACCTCATCACGTCGGGGCTGCCGTCGGACAGCATCGTGCGCGTCCGTCTGCTCGACGCGGCGCCGCACATGCGCCTCTTCCTGATGGGGCTGATCCTGCTGCTGGTGCTGCGCTTCGCGCCGCATGGGCTGATACCGGAGAGGCGGGCGCGGGCCGCGGGAAGCGGCAAAGCAGAGGCAACCGCGTAGCGGCGAAGCAAGCGGCCGGGAGCTCAGGTCAGTCTACGATCTCGCGGCGTGCCGCCGAGGCCAGAAAGGCCGAGCGCGTCTGCCCGCGGTCACGGGCGGCCGCGTCGATAGCTTCCAGAAGCCCGAGATCGAGGGACACATTGATCCGAGTCGTGGAACCGCGGTCGCGAACAAGGGGGACGACCGTTGTCATCGCGCCGTCCCGATCTTCCTCAAGCTCGGGATCGTTCATGATGGCGTCAAAATCGCGGGGCGCGGGGACGGGATCGCCGTCGGCTTCCAGCATGCCGACATGCCCCGATAGTGCATCGACAGCATTGCGCACGGCCTCGTCGATCGTGTCTCCGGCCGAGAAGCAACCGGGTATGTCGGGAAAGCTTACGCCGTATGCGCTGTCCGGGTCTTTGTGGATAAAGGCGATGTAGCGCACGCCGGGCACTCACTTGGTAGGCAGCCCAGCCTGCCGATAAATCTGCCGAACTGTGCCGAGCGGCATGTCGCGCCTGGGGTGTGGAACAGTGATCTTTCCGCTTTTCAATGGGTGCTTGAAGTGATGGTGCGAGCCTGTCGTCCCGACATGCTGCCACCCATCGCGCTCAAGAGCCTTGATCAGCTTCCGGCTGTCGCGTTCCATCGCGATTTCTGTGTAAGATAATACACACGAATTTCCATTTCAAGGCATAGTCTTTGTTACGTTGGTATTACCCGGTGAGTAAACTCGCTCGGAGTTATCGTTTGCCCCCGGTACAAGATCCCGTCAGCGACAATTTCGCCCAACGCCATGCGTCCCCGGTACGTCATTCGGACCTTAGTACCGGATGGCAAAAACACGAGTTTCCACCAGTAGCCATCACGTTCGGCTGATTCCAACGGGGGAATGGGGTCCGCAGAGTAAAGAGCGAACGGTCAAAAAAAGGGGCGGCATCGCTGCCGCCCCTCGATCCGATCAGCCTTGGTCGGCGCGGACTTAGAAGTCCATGCCGCCCATGCCGCCCATGCCGCCGCCGCCCGGCATCGCCGGAGCCGCGTCCTTCTTCGGCGCCTCGGCGATCATCGCCTCGGTGGTGACCAGCAGGCCGGCGACCGAAGCCGCGTCCTGGAGCGCCGTGCGGACAACCTTCACCGGATCGACGATGCCCATGGCGATCATGTCGCCATACTCGCCGGTCTGGGCGTTGTAGCCGTAGGTCGCGCCGCGGTTCTCGAGGATCTTGCCCGCAACGATCGACGCTTCCGCGCCGGCGTTGGCAGCGATCTGACGAGCCGGAGCCTGGAGCGCGCGGCGCACGATGGCGATGCCCGCGTCCTGGTCGCTGTTCACGCCGGTCGCCTTGACGTTCGCGGAGGCGCGGAGGAGTGCAACGCCGCCGCCAGCCACGATGCCTTCCTCGACGGCCGCACGGGTCGCGTTCAGCGCGTCGTCGACGCGGTCCTTCTTCTCCTTGACCTCGACTTCCGTCGCGCCGCCGACGCGGATGACCGCGACGCCGCCGGCGAGCTTGGCCAGGCGCTCCTGGAGCTTCTCGCGGTCGTAGTCGGAGGTGGTCTCCTCGATCTGCTGCTTGATCTGGGCGACGCGGCCCTGGATCTCGGCCTTCTTGCCAGCGCCGTCGACGATCGTGGTGTTCTCCTTCTCGATCCGCACCTTCTTGGCGCGGCCGAGCATGGCGAGCGACACGTTCTCGAGCTTGATGCCGAGGTCTTCCGAGATCACCTGGCCGCCGGTGAGGATCGCGATGTCCTCCAGCATGGCCTTGCGGCGGTCACCGAAGCCCGGAGCCTTGACGGCGGCGATCTTCAGGCCACCGCGCAGCTTGTTGACGACCAGGGTCGCCAGAGCCTCGCCTTCCACGTCCTCGGAGATGATCACCAGCGGCTTGCCGGACTGCACGACGGCTTCCAGCACGGGCAGCATCGACTGCAGGTTGGACAGCTTCTTCTCGTGGAGCAGGATGAACGCGTCCTCGAGCTCGGCGATCATCTTGTCGGGATTGGTGATGAAGTAGGGCGACAGGTAGCCGCGGTCGAACTGCATGCCTTCGACGACCTCGAGCTCGGTCTCGGCGGTCTTGGCTTCCTCGACGGTGATGACGCCCTCGTTGCCGACCTTCTGCATCGCCTCGGCGATCATCTTGCCGACCGACTCGTCGCCATTGGCCGAAATCGTGCCGACCTGGGCGACCTCGTCGGAGGTCTTGATCTTCTTCGCGGCCTTCGACAGGGCAGCCACGACCTCGGTCACGGCCTGGTCGATGCCGCGCTTCAGGTCCATCGGGTTCATGCCGGCGGCAACGGCCTTGTGGCCCTCCTGCACGATCGCCTGGGCGAGCACGGTCGCGGTCGTGGTGCCGTCACCGGCGATGTCGTTGGTCTTCGAGGCGACTTCGCGCACCATCTGGGCGCCCATGTTCTCGAACTTGTCCGCGAGTTCGATCTCCTTGGCGACGGTGACGCCGTCCTTGGTGATGCGCGGGGCGCCGAACGACTTGTCGATCACGACGTTGCGGCCCTTCGGGCCCAGCGTGACCTTCACGGCGTCGGCGAGGATGTTGACGCCGTTGAGCATGCGCTCGCGGGCATCGCGGGAGAATCTTACGTCTTTGGCAGCCATGTTCTTCTAGCTCCTGGGCTTCCGCCCGAATGCGATTTGATGTTTGGCGATCAGCCGATGATGCCCATGATGTCGGATTCCTTCATGATCAGAAGGTCTTCGCCATCGAGCTTGACTTCGGTGCCCGACCACTTGCCGAACAGGATGCGGTCGCCCTTCTTGACGTCCAGCGGAACCAGCTTGCCGCTCTCGTCGCGGGCGCCGGAGCCGACGGCGATGATCTCGCCTTCCTGCGGCTTCTCCTTGGCGGTGTCGGGGATGATGATCCCGCCCTTGGTCCGCTCCTCGGACTCGACCCGGCGGACGACCACGCGGTCGTGGAGCGGGCGGAACTTCGTTTTGGCCATGTGTTTAACCCTCGGTGGGAATTTGGTTTTTCCTCCGTCCGGCGAGCCGGATCGTGGTTAGCACTCCCTTGGGGTGAGTGCTAACGTGGCGGTGAGATAGTTGGTGCGATTTTGGGTGTCAAGAAGCGGGAGGCGCCGGCGAGGCGGTTTATTTCGCCCGGCCGTCACCCGGGGGAGCCGCCCGGGAATGCCCGTGCGCACCGTCTGTAACGGCCCGCGACACAGGCAGGCGCGCGGGCGCCATCGACCGGAAACACGAATCGCCCACAAGGCGCCCAATCAAGCGGCGGACTTGACGACAAGCATGGACCAGGCAGCTTTCTCCCGGGCGGGTGGCGCGCAGGCGCGAGGCGACGAATGTTCGCTGAGGCCAGCCGTCGCCCGCCTCTTTTTCGAGACCAGCGGCCGGACCGTGAGCGGCTTCGGCATGCCGCCGATGCCCCGCACAAGCCGGGTTGGCCGTCTGCTCACGACCTTCATCCTCGCGCTCTACCCGGCCTTCGCCGCTGCGGCGGTCGTGGTGCTGGGTCTGATGCTCGCGGGCTCCGGGACCTGACGCCCTAAATCTTTCGGCCCGGGCGGGCGAACGTCTTCCTGAGCCGCTCGACCTGCGGCCGGCAGGCACAGCCCTCGATGTGGTCGTTGACCAGTCCCATCGCCTGCATGAACGCATAGACCGTCGTCGGCCCGACGAAGGTCCAGCCGCGCTTCTTCAGATCCTTCGACAGAGCCGTCGAGGCAGGCGTCGTCGGCATCGCCATGACGGCGGCGCGATCGATCCGCTCGGGCCTTTGGTCGCTCCCGGGCTCGAAACCCCAGAAATAGGCCGCGAGCGAGCCGAACTCCGCCGCCAGGTCCATCGCCCTGCGCGCATTGTTGATGGTCGACTCGATCTTGCCGCGATGGCGCACGATGCCGGGGTCGCCGAGCAGACGGGCGATCTCGGTCTCGCCATACCCGGCGATCCTTTCGAACCGGAACCCGTCGAAGGCGGCCCGGAAATTCTCCCGCTTGCGCAGGATCGTCAGCCACGACAGTCCGGACTGGAACCCCTCGAGGCAGATCTTCTCGAACAGCCGCGTGTCGTCGGCGACGGGCCGTCCCCATTCCGCATCGTGATAGTCGCGATAGAGCTGATCGGCCCCGCCCCAGGCGCAGCGCAGCCTGCCATCGGCCCCCTCGACCAGCCCGTCCGCACGCCGTTCCATCGCTTCTCCCCGCCGGTCACCCGGCGTTTACCAGATTCGCCAACCCGCCGGTAACCACGCGCCTGAACCGGTCGGTAACCACACTGCTGAACCGCCCGGTAACCACACCAAAAGGTTTACGCCAGGCATCGCTTTTTACGCATTCCGATTCACGATTTGCTTGCCCCGAGGCGCCAGCATTCCCGCACGGCCTGCCACGACGGCGGCCGCATTTGACGATCGAGTTCGAGAGTCCGTCCGATGAAGAAAGCGCTTCTCCTGTTCGGCGCCGCCCTGGTCGCCGCCGCCATCGCACAGCCAGCCGCCGCCCGCGACCGATATGCAGAACGGCCGCCGGTCGTGGTCAGCCCAGACCTGTCAGCGCCCTGGGTCATGCAGCTGAAGTCGAAGCCCGGCAAGCGCCTGACCCGCGCCGACCCCGCCCGCCGCGCCGTCGCGCCCGAGGCGCGCAGCCGCACGGTGCTGGAGAACATCTTCGGCGGGTCGACACGGACGACAACCGCCCGGACCGTGCGGCGCCATGCGCCGGACGGCTTCCAGACGGCAGGGATCGCCGCACCGGCCAAGCGCCAGATCAAGCCGCAGTTCGATCCGAAGTACCTGCCGCAGACGGTGGATTACACAACCGCCGAGGCGCCCGGCACGATCGTGATCGACACCGTGCAGAACTACCTCTACCTGATCCAGTCCGGCGGCAAGGCGCGGCGCTACGGCGTCGGCACCGGCAAGCCGGGCTTCGAATGGGCCGGCACGCACAAGATCACGCGCAAGCAGGAATGGCCGGACTGGCGGCCGCCGGCAGAGATGATCGCACGCGAGAAGGCCAAGGGACGCGTGCTCCCGGCCTATCTGCCCGGCGGTCCTGAGAACCCGATGGGCGCGCGCGGGCTCTATCTCGGCTCCACCCTCTACCGCATCCACGGCACCAACCAGCCGTGGACGATCGGCGGCGCCGTGTCTTCCGGTTGCATCCGCATGCGCAACGAGGACGTCATCGACCTCTACGAACGAGTCGGCGTCGGCACCAAGGTCATCGTCAGCTAGCGATCGCGGGGGACGGCCCCGTCCAGTAGACGGGAACTCTGCGGAAAGGCGGCGCGCCGAGGGGGCGTGCCGCCTTTAATCGTTTCAGCGTGTGAACTGCGTCTTAAATTCGTGACGCGGGGGGATGTTGCCTCGAGTTGCCGGCGGCTACAGTCGGCGCGTGGCCGCTGAGGGAGCCACGGGAGGCTGGTCTTGGACATCTTCATCGCGGTCTTCCTGCCGCTGACGCTCGTCGTCATCATGTTCTCGCTTGGCCTCGGACTTGGGATCGAGGATTTCCGCCGCGTCGTGCTTCAGCCCAAGGCGTTCGCCATCGGCACCGCCACGCAGATCGTCGTCATCCCGCTCGTCGCCTTCCTCATCGCCACGATCTTCCGCCTGCCACCCGAACTGGCGCTCGGGCTGATGATCCTGTCCTTCTGCCCGAGCGGCGTGACGTCCAATTTCCTCACCAAGCTGGCGCAGGGCGACGTGGCGCTCGCCGTGTCGCTGACGGGCGTGAGCAGCCTAACCGCCGTCCTGACGATGCCGATCCTGGTGAAGTTCGCCGCCGAGTACTTCCTCGGTACCGCTGCTCCGGATTTCAGCGTACTTGGCCTCGGGCTCCAGGTCTTCACGATCACGGCGATCCCGACGATCGCCGGCATCATGGTCCGCCATTTCGCGGAGGGCCTCGCCGAACGCATCGAGAAGCCCATCTCCAACCTGGCGACGGCGATGTTCGTGCTCGTCGTCGTGGGCGCCCTCGCCTCCAACTGGACGCTGTTCGTGGAGAACCTGCCGCGACTCGGCCCGAGCGTCGTGCTCCTCAACGTCTCGCTCATGGCGCTTGGCCTCTTGCTGGCATATCTGTTTGCGCTGAGCCGCGCGCAGGCGACCGCGCTGTCGATCGAGACGGGGATCCACAACGCCACGCTGGGCATCCATGTCGGTACGATCGTCGCCGCGCAGGTGGCGCCGCTGCCGGCGCTGAGCTTCCCGGCCGGCGTCTACGGCATCATCATGTATTTCATCGGCCTCGCCTTCGTGTACTGGCGCCGGCGGAGCGCGCCCGCGGCCTGATGTCGCGTCGGAACCGCCGCCGGATTGCCGCATCGGCCGTGTGATCTATACTGGCTGTCCGCGCTTGGGTGACGCGCCGGTTCAGGAAGCACGCCTTGGAAAGTCTCGCCACAGTCTGGCTGCCGCTCGCCCTGGCGATCGTCATGTTCTCCCTCGGCCTCGGACTCAGCGTGTCAGACTTCCAGCGCCTTGTGCGCCGGCCGAAACCTCTGGTCATCGGCGTGGCGGTACAGATGGTGGGGGTGCCGGCGCTCGCCTATGCCATCGTGGTGCTGCTCGACCTGCCCCGCGACCTGGCGCTCGGCATGATGATCCTGGCGGTATGCCCCGGAGGGGCTGCGTCCAACGTGCTGACCAGATATGTGGGCGGTGACGTGGCGCTGTCGATCTCGCTGACGGGGCTGGTCAACCTCGCGTCGATCTTCACCGTACCGCTGCTGGTCGCCTTCTTCGCCGACCGTTTCATCGGCATCGATGCCGCGTCTCTGGACGTCACCGCCCTCGCGATCTCGATGTTCAACGTATGCGCCATCCCGGTGATCATCGGACTGCTGCTGCGGCATTTCGCGCCCAGGCTCACCAGGCGCATCGAAGGTGCGGTGTCGGCGCTGTCGCACCTTCTGTTCGCCGTCATCATCGCGGCGGCGCTGGCCCTCAGCTGGACCGTTCTGGGCGACACGATCGGAACGCTGGCGCCGGCCCTGCTGGCGTTCGCGGCCGTCCTTCTGGCCACGGCGTTCGCAACCGCGCGGCTCTTCCGCGCCAGCCACGAGGAATCGATCGCGATCGCCATCGAGGCCGCGATCCAGAACACGACGATGGGGCTCGCCGTCGCTGCGTTCGTGGCCGAACGGGCCGGCGGGATGACGGTGCTCGGACTGCCGTCCGGCGCCTACGGCATCATGATGTATCTGGTCTGCGTCCCGGTCATCCTGTCGCTGCGACAGTGGCAGCCGCGCCCGACCTGACGCCGGCTGCGTCACGGACGGCCTCCAAGGCCACGGGCTTCGGCCCGCCATAAGCCCAGTCCAGCAGTTCCACCGTATGCACGATCGGCATGCCGGCGCCGTCGGCGATCTGCGTGATGCAGCCGATGTTGCCGGTGGCGACGACTGTGGCGCCCGTGGCGGCGATGTTCTTCACCTTGCGATCCCGCAGCCTGGCGGAAATCTCCGGCTGCAGGATGTTGTAGGTCCCGGCGGAACCGCAGCACAGATGCGCCTCGCGCGGCTCCCGGATCGAGAACCCGGCGCGCGCCAGCAGTTCCTTCGGCTGCCGCGTGATCTTCTGGCCGTGCTGCATAGAACAGGCGGAATGATAGGCGACGGTGAGGCCGGGACTGGCGTCCGGGGCCGGCAGGTCGAGCGCCGCGAGATATTCGGTCACGTCCTTTGCCAGCGCTGAGACGCGCTTGGCCTTGTCGGCGTAGGCGGGATCGAGCCGCAGCATGAAGCCGTAATCCTTGATCGTCGTGCCGCAGCCGGAGGCGGTGATCACGATGGCATCCAGCCCGCGCTCGATCTCGCGCGTCCAGACGTCGACATTGCGTCGTGCTGCGGCAAGCGCCTCGGCCTCACGGCCCATGTGGTGGACCAGCGCGCCGCAGCAGCCTTCCCCGGCCGGCAGCACCACCTCGACGCCGAGGCGCGTCAGCAGCCGCACCGTCGCCTCGTTGATGCCCGGCGCCAGGACGGACTGTGCGCAGCCGGTGAGCAGCGCCACCCGGCCGCGCCGCGTTTCTGTCTTCGGCGCGGGAGACGCAGGGGACGGCCGCGTCGCAGGCAGGTCTTGCGGAGCCAGCCTCAGCATCGCCGCCAGCGGCCTGAGCGGCCGCACACGTTCGAGGAGCCCGGCGAAAGGCCGCCCGAGCGCCGCCAGTTTCAGTGCCGCGCGGAAGCGCGCGGGATAGGGCAGCACGCGCGCGATGACCGCCCGGATCAGCCGATCCGGCAGCGGCCGGCGGTACGTCTGCTCGATATGGGCGCGCGCGTGATCGACGAGGTGCATGTAGTGCACGCCGGACGGACACGTCGTCATGCAGGCGAGGCAGGAAAGGCAGCGGTCGATGTGGGTGACGATCTGGCGGTCGGCCGGGCGGCCGTTCTCCAGCATGTCCTTGATCAGGTAGATGCGCCCGCGCGGGCTGTCGAGTTCGTTGCCGAGCGTCACATAGGTCGGGCACGTCGCGGTGCAGAAGCCGCAATGCACGCATTTGCGCACGATCTGCTCCGACTCCGCGACATGCGGATCGGCAAGTTGGGCGAGGGTGAAGGAGGTTTGCATGCGATCAACCTTCTGTCGCGCCCCGCCCTGCGCCACGCACGTGACGGACCTCGCCAGGCCCCAGCGACGACAGGGCGGCGACGATTACCTCGGAGATCAGCAGCAGATCGGCCAGCTTCTGAACCGGAAGCACCAAAAGGGCCACCTGGCGCGACTGAAGCGGCTGCTGCCATTCAAGATTCTTGTCGCATGTCACGAGGCAATCGAACCCTTCTTGTTCCATGCGTTCCAGGAGTCGGCCGTTCTTCAGCCCCTTCCAGTCGTTCGGGAAGGGCAAGGCGATGCCTCCATGCACCCGAAGTGCGGGGATGAGTTGCCGAGGCACGCCTTCATCGAGAAGTACTTTCAAGCTGCCCGCTCGAAATAGGATTCGACATCGTGGCGTGCGAGTTCGAGCAGCGCTTCGACCTGGTGACGCTCGACGGTCGGGAAGTTGTCCAGGAACTCGTCGACCGACATGCCGCCTGCGATGTTGACGAAGAAGGCTTCGACGGGAACGCGGGTTCCTCGAAAGACGACCGCGCCGGACACCACTTCCGGGTCTGAGTTGAGAATATCCGTGATCTTCATCGCAGCTTCCTTTGCGGCGTCGCTCATCAGTCTATCCCATCCGCCCCGGATTCAGAATTGCCCGCGGATCGAACTGCTCCTTCAGGCGCGCCGACAGCGCGGCGAGCGCCGGCGGCTGCGGCTCGAAGACGGCACTCGCCGCGCGTTCGGCCGGGCTGGCGCGGACCAGCGTCGCGTGGCCGCCGAAGCGCCGCGTCAGCATGCGCACCTTGTCGGCCTCGGCGCCGCCGAACATGCGCAGCCAGATCAATCCGCCCTGCCAGTCGTAGAACGCCTCCGCGGGCGTCTCGGTCCTGAGCGCCAGCGCAAGGTCGTGGCCGTGCGCCGGGGCGGTCGAGATCCGCCACACCGGCGTCTCCGTGCCGTCGGCGAACGGCGTACAGTCTCGGATGCCGCGCCAAGCCGCGCGCGAAGCATCCGGTGGCAGCAGATCGATCGTCGCGGCCGGCGCCAGCAGTCGCGTCAGCATCGCCACGCGGTCGGCCACCGACGGGCCGAAACCCTCGACGCGCAGAACCGTCGCGGCGTCCGTGCCGAGCGCGCCACTGGCGACGCGCGCGACGATCCCCTCCGGCAGGTGCGCGGCCCCGGAAACATCGGCGCTCGACCCCATGGCCCGCGCCATCGCGCGCGCCGCGTCGGCGTCGAGCAGGTCGCGCAGCACGACGGTCGTCTCCGTCTCCGCCGCGGGCAGCACCTTGAATGTCACGTCGGTCACGGCGGCCAGCGTTCCCCACGACCCGGCCATAACCTTCGACAGGTCGTAGCCGGTGACGTTCTTCACCACCCGGCCGCCGGACTTGAACGCCTCGCCGCGTCCCGACACGGCATGCACGCCGAGGATGTGGTCGCGCGCGGCGCCGGCCTTGACGCGGCGCGATCCGGAGAGGTTCGCCGCAAGCACGCCGCCGATCGTGCCCCGTCCCGCCTCGCCACCGAGCAGCGGGCCGTAGTCGATCGGCTCGAAGGCGAGTTCCTGGCCCCTGTCGGCCAGCAGCGTCCCGATCTCGGCCAGCGACGTGCCGGCGCGAGCGGACAGCACCAGTTCCTCGGGCTCGTAGAGGGTCACGCCGATCAGTTTCGACAGGTCCAGCGTGTGCGCCGCCTGCACCGGCCGTCCGATGCCGCGCTTGGAACCCTGGCCGACGATCTCCAGCGGCTGCTCCTCCGCCGCGGCCCACTGGACGGCGGCGAGGACCTCGGCGGGCGACGTGGGCGTGAAGGCGGTCATGGGCGGCCGTGCCGATCTTGGGTTCCTCGCCCCTGCGGAGCGGGGGAGAGGTGCCGAGCCTGCGCTTGTCGAAGGCGAGGCGGAGAGGGGGTCATCGACGGCCCTCGCCAGACGCTGGTGAAAAGCGCATGTCGGGAGCTTCGACCGGCGCGGTCAACTTGCCTTCCAGCACGGCCAGTATCGAGTTGCAGACCTGCGAGGTGTGCTTGATTGCTTCGTGGCTCCAAACGCGGAGAACCGAATAGCCAGCAGCGTGCATGAAAGCGTCATGCTTGAGATCGTATGTGCTCCCGGCGTGCTGGCTGCCGTCGAGTTCAACGATCAACTTCGCGCGTCGGCAGGCGAAATCCGCGAAATACGGCCCGATAGGCATTTGCCGGACGAACTTGAACCCACCGAGTTGCGATGCCTTGAGCTCGTTCCAGATAACGGCTTCCGCCATATTGTCGCCGCGGCGGAGGGCGCGTGCGCGCGCGAGTGATTTTGCGGAGCGCCGGGGTGAAACGGACCCCCTCACCGTTTCGGGTTGCGCCCGAGCCACCTCTCCCCCGCTTCGCGGGGGCGAGCAACCCAAGTTCCGAGACGGCGCCATCTGCTCAGAGCCTCGGAGAGCAGTGCGAGCAGAGTTTCGAAAAGCCCACGATGCCCTTGTGCAGCATGAAAGAGCGGAAATCCTGAAGTCGTGTGGCAGCAAATTTCTGGTAGGAACGCTGCGTATACGCACCGTCGCTGTGTGGCCGGTCCAATGATTTGCATGATGCCCGATGGAGGACGAAGTAGTCCGGATCGGGGTGAGGCTTACGCGTGTTGACAACAAATCCGGACGGATGAGCCGAGCACCAGTCTTGGAACTCACGATCGGTGGTGAATTCGAACATCTCAAAACCTCGGCAGGTCCGGAAATGCCATCTGCCCGCGGTGCACGTGCATGCGGCCCAGTTCCGCGCAGCGGCGAAGCTGCGGGAAAACCTTGCCCGGATTGAGCAGGTGGTTCGGATCGAAGGCGCATTTGACCCGCATCTGCTGGTCGAGGTCCGCCTCGTCGAACATCTCCGTCATCAGGTCGCGCTTCTCGATGCCGACGCCGTGCTCGCCGGTCAGTACGCCGCCGACCTTGACGCAGAGGCGCAGGATGTCGGCGCCGAACGCCTCCGCCCGGTCGAGCTCGCCCGGCACGCTGGCGTCGTAGAGGATCAGCGGATGAAGGTTGCCGTCGCCGGCGTGGAAGACGTTGGCGACGCCCAGGCCATACCGCTCCGACAGCGCCCGCATGCCGGCCAGCACCCGCGGCAGCTCCTTGCGCGGGATCGTGCCGTCCATGCACAGATAGTCCGGCGAGATGCGGCCAACGGCCGGGAACGCCGCCTTGCGGCCGGCCCAGAACGCCATGCGCTCCTGCTCGGACGTCGACGTCCGGCAGAGCGTCGCGCCGTTCCTGCGCGCGATCGCCTCGACCTCGCCGATCAGGTGATCCACCTCGACGCTAGGCCCGTCGAGCTCAACGATCAGCAGCGCCTCGCAGTCGAGCGGATAACCGACCTGCACGAAGGCTTCGGCCGCGTGGATCGCCGGGCGGTCCATCATCTCCATGCCGCCCGGGATGATGCCCGCGCCGATGATGTCGGCGACGCACTGGCCGCCCTCCTCGCTGGTCGGGAAGGCGATCAGCAGCGCCCGCGCCGTCTCCGGCTTCTTGAGGATGCGCACCGTCACCTCGGTGACGACGCCGAGCAGCCCCTCCGAGCCGGTCATGACGCCCAGCAGGTCATAGCCCTCGCTGTCGAGGTGCTTGCCGCCCAGCCGCACCACCTCGCCGTTCATCAGCACCATCTCGATGCCGAGCAGATTGTTGGCCGTCAGCCCGTATTTCAGGCAGTGCACGCCGCCGGAATTCTCGGCGACGTTGCCGCCGATCGAGCAGGCGATCTGCGAGGACGGGTCGGGGGCGTAGTAGAAGCCTTCGGCTTCCACCGCGTGGGTGATGCCCAGATTGGTGACGCCCGGCTGCGCCACCACGCAGCGGTTGGGATAGTCGATGTCGAGGATGCGGTTGAAGCGGCTCATCACCAGCAGCACCGCGTCCGCGGCCGGCAGCGCGCCGCCGGACAGCGACGTGCCGGAGCCGCGCGGCACCACGCGGATGCCGCGCTCGTCGCAATATTTCAGGATGCGCGAGACCTGCGCCACCGTCTGCGGCAGCACGACGACCAGCGGCAGCTGCCGGTATGCGGTGAGAGCGTCGGTCTCGAAGGCGCGCATCTCGTTGACCGAGTCCACCACGCCCTCGCCCGGCACGATGATCTTCATGTCCGCGACGATCTCGGCGCGCCTGGCAAGCGTCGCCGCGTCCGGCTTCGGCATGAGGATGCCCGTCACGCTCACCTCTCCCGCTACTGGTCCATTTGATTTACCAGTCGGCCCCGCCGCGCGCAAACCCCGCCCGCGATCGATGCCTGTCGCCCTCTCGGCATCGGTCGATTGGATAATTAATTTGACCACTTGTCCAGCCGGACGCTAGAGTCTGCTCATCTCTCGGCGTAGGAGTCCGCTTGGGCGAGCTGTTTTCCAGGATCGAGCATTCGCGCACCGCGGACGAGGTCGTGCTCCAGATCGAGGGGCTGATCCTCGAGGGCGTGCTGGCGGCGGGCGACCGGCTCCCCGGCGAACGCGAGCTGGCGCGCCAGCTGGACGTGTCGCGCCCGATCCTGCGCGATGCACTGAAGGACCTCGAGACCCGCGGCCTGCTGGTCACCAGGCCAGGGGGCGGCACCTATGTGGGCGATGTCATCGGTCAGGTCTTCGCACGGCCGGTGATGGATCTCATCGTCTCGCATCCGAAGGCCTCGGCCGACTATCTGGAATACCGCCGCGACATCGAGGGCATCGCCGCCGACCACGCGGCGCGCCGCGCGACGCAGGAGGATCTGGCGATGCTGGCGGGCATCGTCCGGCGCATGGAAGCGGCTCATCTGGGCGGCGACTTCGACGAGGAAGCGGCCATCGACGTCGAGTTCCACAGCGCCATCGGCGAATGCGCGCACAACATCGTGCTGCTGCACACGCTGCGCTCCTGCTATCGGCTGCTGTCGGACGGCGTCTTCCACAACCGGCTGCTGCTGTTCCGGCAGCCGGGCGCCCGGGAGCTGCTCCTGGTGCAGCACAAGCAGATCCACGCGGCCGTTGTCGCCGGCGATCCCGCGGCGGCGCGCAAGGCCGCCGCCGGCCATATCGATTTCGTCGGCCGGGCCCTCGCCGATGCCGACCGCAGCGGCGGCTGGCGCCGCGTCTCGCAATTGCGGCTGGCGCAGCGCTCCGACGCGCGCGCAACGGCTGCGGGTCGCACCGAAATCCAGACCGGATGAGCATGTCGAAGCAGCCAACCGACGGGCGGCCGAAGGTCGCCCTCTTCGTGACCTGCCTGGTGGACCTGTTCCGGCCGTCGGTCGGGTTCGCCTCGCTGAAGCTGCTGGAGGAGGCCGGCTGCGACGTCGAGGTTCCGATGGCGCAGACCTGCTGCGGCCAGCCGGCCTATAATTCCGGCGACCGCGCGGATGCCCGCGCCATCGCAGAGAACACCATCCATGCCTTCGAGGGTTTCGACTACATCGTGGCGCCCTCGGGGTCGTGCGCGGGCATGCTGCGCAAGCATTATCCGCAGCTCTTCTCCGGCGACCCGAACTGGGAGATGCGCTCCCGGGTGTTCGCGGAGAAGGTCTACGAGCTGGTCAGCTTCCTGGTCGACGTGCGCGGACTGACGAAAGCGGCGGCCGCCCTCGCGGGCTCGGTGACCTACCACGATTCCTGTTCGGGCCTGCGCGAGCTCAACGTGAAGGCGCAGCCGCGCACGCTGCTGCGCTCCGTCGAGGGCCTGGACCTCGTCGAGATGAAGGACGCAGACGTGTGCTGCGGCTTCGGCGGCACGTTCTGCGTGAAGTATCCCGACATCTCCAACGCCATCGTCGAGAAGAAGACCGAGGCGATCGCCGCCACTGGCGCGGGCACGCTTCTGGCCGGCGACCTCGGCTGCCTGATGAACATGGCCGGCAAGCTGAAGCGGCAGGGCTCGAGCGTGGAGGTCCGGCACGTCGCGGAGGTTCTGGCCGGGATGGCGGATGCGCCGCCGATCGGGGGGCGAGGCTAGCCGTGGTCGAGATCACCTCCCCCCGCTTCAAGCAGAACGCCGCCGGCGCGCTCGCGGACGAGCAGCTGCAGAAGGCGATGAACAATGTGCGGTCGAAGTTCATCGACAAGCGCCGCGAGGCCGCCGAGGCGCTGCCCGAGTTCGAGGCGCTGCGCGACCGCGCCAAGGCGATAAAGGACCACACGCTCGATCATCTCGACCTCTACCTCGAGGCTTACGAGAAGAAGGTCGTCGAGACCGGCGGGTTCGTGCACTGGGCCCAGACGGCGGCCGAGGCGCGCGGCATTGTCCTCGACATCTGCCGCATGGCCAATGCCAGGACTGTGACCAAGGGCAAGTCGATGATCACCGAGGAGATCGGCCTCAACGGCTTCCTCGAGACGATGGGCATCCGCCCGGTCGAGACCGATCTCGGCGAATACATCATCCAGCTGCGCGGCGAGCATCCCAGCCACATCATCGCGCCGGCTGTGCACCTCACGAAGGAGCAGGTCGAGGAGGATTTCCGCCGCGTCCACGACCACCTGCCGGCCGACCGCGACCTGACCGAGCCCGAGGCGCTTCTCGGGGAGGCGCGCAAAGTGCTCCGCGCCGAATATTTCAACGCCGATGTCGGCATCACCGGCGCCAATTTCCTCGTCGCAGAGACCGGCTCCTCGATCATCGTCACCAACGAGGGCAATGGCGACCTGACGCAGATCCTGCCCCGCGTCCACATCGTCGTCGCGTCGATCGAGAAGATCGTGCCGACGCTGGAGGATGCCAGCCAGATCCTGCGGGTGCTGGCCCGCTCGGCGACCGGCCAGGAGATGAGCACCTACACCACGGTGTCGACCGGTCCGCGCCGGAACGGCGACGTCGACGGGCCGGAATCCTATCACGTCATCCTGCTCGACAACGGCCGCTCGGCGATGCTCGGCACCGAGTTCCAGGAGATGCTGCGCTGCATCCGCTGCGGCGCCTGCATGAACCACTGCCCCGTCTACCATTCCGTGGGCGGCCACGCGTATGGCTGGGTCTATCCGGGGCCGCTCGGCGCGGTGCTGACACCCTCGCTGATCGGCGTCGAGAAGGGCGGGCACCTGCCCAACGCGTCGACGTTCTGCGGCCGCTGCGAGAGCGTCTGCCCGATGCGCATCCCGCTGCCGAAGATGATGCGTCACTGGCGCGAGCGCGAATTCGAGCGCGGCCTGAACCCTGCCACCCAGCGCTACGGGCTGCGGCTGTGGGCCTTCTTCGCCCGTCATCCGGACCTCTATCGCGCCGTGACCGGCACCGTCGTGCCGCTGCTGTCGCTGATGGCGCCGAAGAGCGGGCGTTTCGGCTGGCTGCCGCTTGCCGGCGGCTGGACGCGGCACCGCGACCTGCCCGCCCCGGAGAAGCGCACCTTCATGCAGCAGTTGCGTGACCGCGAGGCGGTCAGCAGGCAGGCGGCCGCATGAGCGCACGGGAGACGATCCTCAGGAAGGTCCGTGCCTCCCTCGACGCCGAGCGCAACGCGGAACAGCGCGCCGAGACCGTCGCCGAGCGTCTCGCGCGCGCGCCGCGAGGCCTGATCCCGGCGCGCGGCAAGCTTCCGCAGGAGGAGCGTATCGCGCTCTTCTGCGCGCACCTGACCAAGCTCGCGGCCACCTGGCGGCGGGTCGGCAGCGCCGACGAGGTGCCCGAGGCGGTGGCGACCTATCTGCGCGAGCGCAACCTGCCGGCATCGTTCCGCATGGGCTCCGACAAGCGGCTGGCGGACCTTCCCTGGTCGGGCCAGCGATCACTCGAGATCAGGACCGGCCCTTCGGACGGGACCGACGAGGTGGGGCTCAGCCACGCCAACTCCGGCATCGCGGAGACCGGCACGCTGGTCATGCTGTCCGGTGCCGGCAATCCGACCACCATCAACTTCCTGCCCGAGCACCATATCGTCGTGGTCGAGGCCGGCCGCATCGACGGCGACCTGGAAACCGCCGTCGGGCGCGTCCGCCGCCGGTTCGGCCGGGGCGGCATGCCGCGCACGGTCAATTTCATCTCCGGCCCGTCTCGCTCAGGCGACATCGAGCAGAAGATCATCCTGGGCGCGCACGGACCGCGCGCGCTCCACGTCATCGTGGTCGGGTAGTGGCGGCCGGCATCCACTTCGCCGACGCCAGCGGACCCGACGGCATGCGGATCTATGCCATCGGCGACGTGCATGGCCGGCTCGACCTCTTGCAGCGCATGCACGCGACGATCGAGGCCGACCGGCAGCGCCATCCGGACAAGGACTGGCGCATCGTGCATCTCGGCGACTATGTCGACCGCGGCGTCAATTCACGCGGGGTCATCGACTTCCTCGTCCGCGCCGGCAAGGACAGCCGCGTGGTGAGCCTCGCCGGCAATCATGACCTCGGCTTCCTCGAGTTTCTCGCCACGCCGGACCACAACGGCATCTTCGCCGGGTTCGGCGGCCGCGAAACGGCGCTCAGCTACGGCGTGGAGGTGGACTTCCGCCCGTCGGAAATCCATCGCGGGCACCGCGAACTCGCCCGTGCCGTTCCGCGCTCGCACAGCGACTTCCTCGGCGCCTTGCATTTCGCGGCGACCTTCGGCGACTTCTTCTTCTGCCACGCCGGCATCCGCCCCGGGATCGCGCTCGACCTGCAGGACCCGCAGGACCTGATCTGGATCCGTGGCGAGTTCCACCGCTTCGAGGGGCTTCACCCGAAGGTCGTCGTGCACGGGCACACGCCCTCGCGCACGCCGGACGTGCGGGCGAACCGGGTCAATCTCGACACCGGTGCCTTTCAGTCGGGCGTCCTGTCGGCGCTCGTCATCGACGGGCGCGACAAGCAGATCCTGCAGGTTTCGGAAGAAATGTCCTAGCGGACTAGCGTTTCACCGCGCCGACGCCATAGCCGTCCACGACGGCGTGGCCACTGGCTGCATCGGCGGCGTAGATGCCGACGCCCCATACGCAAATGGCCGCGATCATTGCCAAAGACAGGAGCGCTGCCTTCATCGGAGTCATCTCGAATTGCTTTCCGTTCATCATGCAACGGCTTGGTTACGAAACGGTTCCTGAACCGTGCCCCCGCGACCCGCCGTGTATCCCCTTGCCACCTGCCGAGGCCCGAATCACCTCGTCTTGATGCACTCATAGGTGTGGTTTCGGAGGGAGACCAGATGGATCGAATCGGCATCCGCATTCGCTTTGTGTGCGTTGCGGAAATGCCACGCAGACGGGATCAGACGACGCCGACCCAGGCCCGCGCGATGTGCAGGCCGGCCGCATCCGCAGCGGCTCCGTGACGTTCCGCCTCCAGGTCGACGCGCTCCGCCCAGCCTGGCTGATGTTCGGCCAGCCAGCCTGAGAAGGCCGCGCTCCATACACGAACGAGGCCGCAGTCGGCCTCGAAATGAAACTGGATGCCGTAGGCGGCACGACCGAAACGGAACGCCTGGTTCTCGGCGGCGCCGTTGCCGGCGAGGCGCACCGCGCCCGCCGGAAGCGTGAACGTGTCGTCGTGCCACTGGAAGATTGGGAAGTCTCCGGGCAGGCCGCCCAGCACCGTGTCGGTCCTGCCGTCATCGGTCAACGAGACGTCCTGCCAGCCGAATTCCGGCGCCGTCCCGATCAGGTTCCTGCCGCCGAAGGCCCGCGCCAGCAGCTGGCTGCCGAGGCAGATGCCCAGCACGGCCTTGTCGCGGCGCTCGAAGTCGCGGATCAGCTCGACCAGCGACGGCATGTACGGATAGGCGGCATCGTCCAGCGCATTCTGCGCGCCGCCCAGCACAACGAGAGCGTCGTGCGACGCGGCATCGCCGGGCAGCGCCGCTCCCTCGTGCGCCAGCCTGGTGTCGATCTCCGCGCCCACCTCGGCGAGCGCCGTGCCGACCTGGCCGAGGCCGGTGTTGTGGTAGTTCTGGACGACGAGTATGCGCATCGGAACCGTTGCTGACAGCGGCTGCCTGCGGCCGTGATACAATCTGGCGAGACTAGCGGAGCGGACGGAGCCGCAGCAAGGGTCGGAACGGATCAGGATGAGCAAGACGGTGACCTCCGACGCCAGGGCGGCGCGACCCCTCCAGAACCGCGTCGATCCGTTCGGCACCATCCACGCCGTTTCCGCACGCGGGATGTTCACCGGCAACCGCGGCATCATCCACGACCCGGAGACGAGGACGCTGCTCCGAAAGCGCTGGACCAACCCGGCCTGGATCATCTGCGTGCTGCACCTGCCCGGCCGCGAACCGCGCAAGCCGATGGGCTACAACGGGCCGGGCGGCGGCGTCGGCTGGACCGAGCTGTTCTTCCTCGACGAGGTGACCGCGCTGGCGGCCGGTCACCGCCCCTGTTTCTATTGCCAGCGGCAGCGGGCGCAGGAATTCCTTGGCCGCTTCGGCGACGCCTTTGCCATCGCCGGGCCGAAGGCCGCCGATCTCGACCGACGGCTTCATGGCGAACGCTTCGCGTCGAGCCAGGCGCGGCTGCCCGAGGAACCGGCAGCCCAGAACCATGCCATGTCGGGGACGGAGGTTCCGACGCCCCCGACTTCCAGTGTGCGGGCGGGTGCCCTGTGGATCGACAGCCTGGCAAGCCTCCCCGATGGCGCGACGATCGCAAGCGGACGAGCCGTCTACGCCGTCAGAGCCGGGCGGCTCCTGCCCTGGAGTTTCGGTGGCTACGGGACGCCGGTCTCGCCGGCCGATGTCGCTGATCCCTGCCTGGTCACGCCACCGACCACCCTCGCCACCCTCCGAGCCGGCTACAGGCCCGCCTGGCATCCGAGCGCGGAATAGGCCGCCTCAGGCTGCATCCAGGTCCATCAGCCCCTCCATGCGGTCGTAGCTGGTGGACATGCCGTCGGCCATGCCCGACGCCATCGCGCCGTCGCGCACTTCTCTTGAGCTGAACTTCATAACGGTGGTGAGGGTCGTCCTGCCGTCCTTTTCGTCGAAGGTCAGCGTGCACAGCGCCTCCTCGCCCTCCGCGCCGGGAACGCCATACATGCCTTCGGTGTGGACGAGCCTGACAGGCGCCACGATTTCCTTGAACTCCCCCTTGGCGCCGAATTCCATGCCTTCAGCGTCGCCGCGCCACTGATAATGGTAGCGGCCACCGACCTTCAGATCGATCTCGCAGACAGGCATCGACCAGCCGTCCGGTCCGAGCTGCCATTTGCGCACCAGCTCCGGCTTGGTGTGGTAGTCGAAGACCATCCTCGCCGGCGCGTTGAAGGCGCGGACGACCGCGAATTCAAGATCGGACGGAGTCGTTACGGTCACAGGCATGTCAGGTCTCCACTTCTTTACTCGGTCGGACGCTCACGGGCCGCCTCGGCCCGCAGGTCCCGCTCCAGCAGCGTGTCGAGCCGCCGATAGTTCGCTTCCCAGATCGTCCTGATCCGCTCGATCCAGACGTTCATTTCGTCCATCGGTTCCTTCCGGAGCGTGCACGGGCGGCGCTGGGCATCGCGACCCTTGGCGATGATGCCCGCCGCTTCCAGCACCTTCAGATGCCGCGAGATCGCCGGCTGGCTGATGCCGGACGGCGCCACGAGCTCATTGACCGTCGCCTCGCCCTTGGCCAGCCGCGCGACGATCTCGCGCCGCGTCGGGTCCGAGAGCGCGAAGAACATGGCATCGAGACGTTCGGCGGTCAGCATCTTATAACCAATGTGTTCTATAACATATCTGCTATCTACATCGGCTGGGTCTGTCAAGTCGGAGGCCGTCGGGTCGTGCGTCACCGACCCACGGCCGACCATCGCGTGCCGACAGTCGGCTGCCGGCTTTGCGCCGTTCCGCGGCCCTGCTAGCGTGGCCGCCTGCTTGCGAGGTGTCCCATGTTCGTCCACCCGGTTCCCGGCTCGCCATTCCCGGCGCACGGCTGATGCGCGCGAACTACCGCCTGCAGCGCCTGTTCGTGCCGGATGCGCTCTCGGTCGGCGCAGTCGTGCAGGCGAGCGCCCCACAGGCGCACTATCTCGCCAACGTGCTGCGGCTCGACGACGGTGCGGAGCTGCTTCTGTTCAACGGCCGCGACGGCGAGTGGCGGGCGCGCGTGGCAGAAAAGTCCAGGAAGGGCGTGAGACTCGCGGCGACCGGGCTGGAGCGGCCGCAGCCGCCGGCATCCGACCTCGTCTACTGCTTCGCCCCACTGAAGGTCGGCCGCCTCGACTATCTCGTGCAGAAGGCGGTGGAGATGGGCGCTGGCGTGCTGCAGCCCGTCATCACCCAGCATACGCAGGTCAGGAAGATTGGCACGGACCGCATCGCGGCAAACGCCGTCGAGGCCGCCGAGCAGTGCGGCATCCTCGCGGTTCCGCGGGTCGAGGACGCCGTCGCGCTGGACGCGCTGCTGGCGGGCTGGGACCACGGCCGGCGCTTGGTCTACTGCGACGAGGACGCCTCCACCAACAATCCGCTGCCGGCGCTCCAGGCAATTGCGGAACGACGGCTTGCGCTGCTGGTCGGCCCCGAGGGCGGTTTCTCCGACGACGAACGCCGCCTGCTCCGCGCGCTTCCCTTCGTCACCGCCATCCCGCTCGGCCCCCGCATCCTGCGGGCGGACACCGCCGCGGTCGCCGCGCTTGCCCTCATGCAGGCGACCGTCGGCGACTGGTAGACGCCGGCATCGCCCGGCACGCGGCAGCGGTCGGCGCCTGGCGCGCCCCAGGTGCGGCCCCGGTAGGGGGGCTGTCGGTGCCTGGCAACGTTTCGGGTGCCGAGCGCGGCAGCGTCGCGGTCGCCACCGCGCGGCAGCGTCGCGGTTGCCACAGCCCGGGGCGGCCCGCCGCAGGGCCCGTTTGGCGACGCGCCGGACTTGAATTAGGCTGCCAGAATCCTTATTGCAGCCTCGCGTGCCGTTGTAGCTCAGTTGGTTAGAGCACCGGATTGTGGATCCGGGGGTCGCTGGTTCGAGCCCAGCCAACGGTACCAGCCCAGCTGCACCCAGCCCGAAACGCGACGCAAACTTGACCCTTCGGTCGCGAAAGCGCCCCACCGTCCGGGACGGCAGGGCGCTGTTTCGCCGTGGTCGCCGCCCGGCGTGCGCCGGCGGTTGCTACCGCCAGCACCACCGGAAGCGCGTGGACGCTACAGGACGAAGTCCCCCCTCACGAACGAGAGCGGCACATTGCTGACGATCGTGAAGTCGGCCCGTCCGTCACCGTTCAGGTCGCCCATGATATGGGCGTCGTTGCCGACCTTCTCGTAGCGGAGCTGGCCGGCCCGCTTGGAGAATTCGGCGGTGCCGATGAAGGAGAACGCCTGGTTGCCCGCGGCATTGGTCCGTGCATCGATCGCCGACAGGTCGATCTTGTCGCCCCGCGCGAAGTCCATGATCGTGTCCCGACCGCCGGCAGCGTTGGTGCTTTCGGCCCTGGATGCGAACACGAAGACATCCGCCCCCAGGTTGCCGTAAAGCTTGTCGGCTCCCACACCGCCGGTGAGGCGGTCGTTGCCGTTGCCTCCCAGCATGACGTCGTTGCCGCCCAGTCCGAACAGGATGTCGAGGCCGCCCCCGCCTTCAATGCGGTTTGCTCCGGCATTGCCCGTCAACGTGTTATTGAGTTCGTTGCCGAAGAGGCCGAGATTGCCGGCCCCGGTGATCGTCGCATTCTCGACGTTCGCGGCCAGGACGTAGGTGATCAGCGCCTGGACGTTGTCCGTGCCGCCATTGGGGTTCTCGATGACCTGGTCGCCCCCATTGTCGACCACGAAGGTATCGTTGCCGATACCGCCGATCATGATGTCTGCCCCTGCGCGTCCGTCGATGAAGTCGTCGCCGGCCGCGCCGTCCAGCCTGTCTACTCCGGCCCCGCCGATGTGCGTACCGTTAACGGCAGGCGTGACGTTGAGGATGACGTTGAAGTCCTCGGTGTTGCCGAGACCGTCACGCGCCTGCAGACCGAGGGTCCCGCTCCCGCCCGTCGGGGTGAACGTCAGCGAGTTGATCTGCGACAGCGTCAGGCCGGTTTCGTTTCCGACCAGTGCGATGCCGTTGAGGAAGATGTCCCCCAGCAGCGCAGGCGGCAGGCTGGTGACGTCGAAGAACAGCGCATTGTTGTTGCTGATCACGCCGAGCGGCGAGTTGGTCGAGCCGGTCTCCACGTTGCGGTTCAGGTCGGCCAGTCCGCCAATGCCCTGATCGACGTTCTGGATGTTGACCTTGATCCGCTCGACGCTCTCATTGCCGGCCCTGTCCGTCGCCACGACGTCGAACTCGAAGATCGGCGTCGTCTCGAAGGACAGCGCACCGGCCACCACGATCTTGCCGGTCGTGCTGTTGATGCTGAACGGACCGGTGAACGTTCCGCCGCTCGTCGTCCTGAGCGTGTAGGTGATCTGCTCGTCGAGGCCCGCGTCCAGATTGGCGTCGGTGGCGTCGGCGTCGAATATCTCGGTGCCGGTGCCGGTGTCCTCGTCGAGGTCGATCTCGGCGATCGGCCCCATCGTGGGCGACAGGACGGTGCGGGTGTCATCGATGTTGAAGGTACCCGGAAGATCGGTGAACTCGATCTTCTCGATGCCCACGACGATGTCGATGTCGTTGCCCTTGACGATGGTGAACTGGCCACCGTTGAAGGTGATCTTGTAGTCCTTCCAGCTCCCTTCCAGCACCAGCGTGTCGATGCCGCCACCGCCATTGATGTAGTCGCTGCCTGCGCCGCCCTGAATGACGTTGGCGTTGCCGTCGCCGATCAGAGAGTCGGCCCCCGAGCCACCCTTGATGTTCTCCACGCCGGAGATGGACGTGAAGCCCGACGCCGTGCCCGTCGCGAGGTTGACCGCCACCGAGTCGGTGGAACCGCTGTAGTCCAGCGTGTCGTTCCCCCCGCCCATCGCCAGCGAAATGGCTTCGACATTGGAAATGTCGCCGCCGAGGCTGGTAATCGCGGACCCATCGAAGACGACGCTGATGGTGTCGGCGCCCGACGTGCCCTCGATCTCGACCGTATCGAAGCCGGCTCCGCCGTCGACGATGTCGTTGTCGCCGGCCCTGACGCGGATCAGGTCGTTACCGTCGCCGCCGAGCATGGTGTCGGCGCCCTCGCCGCCGATCAGGGTGTCGTTGCCGCCACCACCGATCAGGGTGTCGTCACCGCCGAGCCCGGACAGCACGTTGTTGCCCGAGTTGCCGGTGATGATGTTGTTGAGGCTGTTGCCCGTCCCATTGAGATGCTTGGCGACCGTGCTGCTGACGTCGTCGAAGTAGAAGCCTTCGTTCAGCCCGCCGGGGCCGTCCTGGGGCGCCCGACCTCCGTCCGGCCCAGCACTGCCGCGGAAGAGAATGCGGCTCGTCTGGTTGGCTTCCGCATTGGTGGCGTGAGTGCCGCCGAGGAAGTCGCGGTAGTTCTCGAAGCTGTTGCTCGAGCCGACGAAGTCGCCGTTGACAAAGATGTCGATGACATCGTTGTTCGCTCCGTCGACGTAGCGCAGCTGCAGCTGGATATCGATCCAGCCGCTGGCGGCGATGCCCTCCACGAGCGTGCGGTTGCCAGAGAACGCGGAGAAGTCACCGATGCCGTCGCCGGTGTCGAAGGTACCGTTCGGCAGCGCATCGGCCACGGCAACGCGAACGCCAGCGGCGGTCGACTCGATCACCATGAAGTTGTTGCGGTCGGTGCCGGCAGCCGTCCCGAAATCAACCTCCAGCCGCGAGTCGTCGCCTGCCGGGTTAACGGCCTTGACCCGGAAGGAGATCGTGTGGGACGCGCCATCCGCCGACGTGCTCGGCTCGCCGGCGGTGACGCCGATATGGGGCGAGTAGGGCCCGCCGAACGACCCGTCGTGCGGGTCGCTGCTGACCTTCATCACCATATTGCCGGTGCCGTCGTCGACGACCCTGGCGCGCGGCGAATTGTCGACGTTCCAGCCGTTCTCGCCGTCGGTGATCAGCGGGTTTCCGTCGAAGCCGCTCTCGAAGTCCTCCGTCCCCGAGCCTTCGTCGGCCAGGGTGAGGTTCTCGACATGATCGGCCAGGGTGTAGCTGCTCTTCGAGACAACGGTGTCCGTGCCGCCGTTCTCCGCCTCGACGATCGTCTCGTTGCCGTTGATGTAGTAGGTGTCGTTCCCACCCAGGCCCTCGTAGGTGATGGGGCCCGTCGACGCCGGGCTGGTCGACACGGTGTCGTCGCCGTCCGTCAGCGTGATGGTGCGCGGCGTGGTCGTCTGGTTGTCATAGCTGCCGGTGAAGGCGTCGGTGATCTTCACGTTCTCGATGGTGACGTTGGTCGGGCCGGCCGTCGTCTTGTCTGGCTCACCGATGCGGACGCCCGTCGACGTCCCGTCGATCGTGCCGTCCTTGATCGTCACGCCGTCGAGCGTCGCCTTGTCCTGGCCGTAGGTGCCACCATCGTCGCGGGCCTTGATATGGATCGCTCCGCCATTGAAGTGCGGCACGCCGGAACCCGTGGAGGCGCCGACATCCGTCATCGTGAAGTCAGAGATCTCGATGTTCACGAAGTCATCGAACTTCAGGTTGATGTCGATGCCCGCGCCGCTTTCGCCGGTCGTACCGAAGGCATCGCTGCGCCCGAACTGGCCGACGTCGAGCATCGTGAAGTCGTTGATCAGCGCGTCGGAGAGCTGCTCGAAGTACATGCCCTTTTCGGTCAGGTGCTCGAACGTCACGCCCTGGATCGTGACGTTGGTGAACGAGCCTTCATTGGGCGAATTCGGGCCGGCGGCCGCGATGATGATGCCCTGGTAGCCGTTCTTTACGACACTGTTGGTCAGCGTGAAGCCGTCGACGTCGACGCTGCCGTTCTCCTTGTGGATCGAGTGGACGTTGTTATCGAGCACGACGTTGTCGATGGTCAGGTCATTGACCACCGTGTCTGAGTTGCTGCCGATCTGGATGCCGTTGCGCTGCTCGATGATCGTCAGGCCGCGGATCGTCACCCCGTTGGCTTCGACGACGAACCCGTTGTTGGCGTTCTGCCCTGCGGCGTCGTTGCCGTCATAGCTCGTCTGCGGCCCGATCCAGTCGTTGAGATCGTCGCTGCCCATCGACGGGTTCTTGTCGCGGAAGTCGCCGCGGATCGTCACGTCCGCCGGATCGCCGGTTACCGACTCGATCGTCAGGTTGTCCGTGGCGATGGTGAAGTGGCCCTGGTAGGTGCCGGGGGCGAGCTTGATGATGTCGCCATTGGCGGCTCCCGCAAGCGCCGCCGTCAGGCCGGCCGGGCTGTCGACCAGCCACACCGTCTGCCCGTCGCCGAACTCGACCCGCTCGACATTGGTCAGCGAGTCGGTGCCGTCGGAGGCAGCCACGGTGAACGACGTCCCGTTGTGACCGACGATCGCGCCGGAATAGCCGTCGCTGTAGACCGCCGTGTCGACACCCGCGCCTCCGTCAATCGCATCGGCGCCTTCCCCGCCATCGATGCGGTCGTTGCCGTTGCCGCCATTGATGGAGTCGTTTCCGGCGCCGCCCGAGAGCGTGTCGTGGCCCTCGCCACCATTGATGGTGTCCTCGCCGCCGCGGCCGTCGATCACGTCATTGCCGCCGCCGCCGTTCAGGACGTTGTTGGCATCGCTGCCCGAGATGTAGTCCATCCCGGAGCTGCCGTTCACGTTCTCGATGCTCTTGAGCGTGTCGGTGCCGGTGACCGTCGACACCGCGACGCCGCCGCCGGCGATGTCAAGCACGACGACCGAACCGCCAGTGCCCGCTGCCGCCATGTCCAGCGTGTCGCTGCCACCCAGGCCGTCGATGCTGTCGTTGCCGGCATCGGCGACGAAGTAGTCGTCCTCGCCGGTGCCCACCAGCGTGTCCGCGCCGGCTGTTCCGGGAATGACGACGGTGGCGCCGCTGTTGCCGCTGATGGTGCCCGGCGAGCCGTCGTTCTGCACGAACATCGTCGTATTGCCGCCGTCGGCATTCGAGAACGTGTTGCCAGTGACGTCGGTGTCTTCTTCGCGGACGCGAAGCTGGTGGCCTGTGCCGACGGTCTTGCCGGTGAAATCGTTGCCGGAAATCGTCGAATCGCGCGCGTCGATGGTGACGAGCGAGTTGCCTTGCGGGTTGCCACCCGCGTTGATGCCGCCTGCCGTGCCTGTGATATCGTTGTTGGTGAATGTGATGCCGGAGGATTCCCCCGGCACGCTACCGTTGTTCGTGCCGAGCGCGACCAGCTGCCGCGGAACGTTGGCCAGGGTGAACTGGCTTCCGAATCCGTCACCGGCCGGCTGCGGGCCATCGAAGGTCTTGCCGGAGAACTCGTTGCCGGAGATCAGCGTGTTGGTGATGGGCTGGTTGAATTCGCTCAACAGGCCGGCGTCGCCGTTGGCCTCGATCTCGTTGTCGAGGATCTGAAGCCCGCTGTGTGCGCCCTGAAGGTAGATCGCCGCGCTTTCGATGCCGGCGGAGGCATTGTTGATGCCGACGACATGGAAGCCGGAGATCGTCACGCCATTGATGCCCGGGGTGACGACGATGGCGCCCAGGGCCGCGCTGCCCTGGCCGACGATCACGGTGTCGGCGCGACCGCTACCGATCAGATCGACCTGTTTGTTGAGGGTTACGTTTTCGTCGTAGATGCCGGGCGCGACGTGGATCGCGTCACCGCTCTGCGTCGTCGGGGCGTTGATCGCCGCCTGGATGGTGTTGAAAGGATTGCCCTGGGAACCATCGCCGCCAGGTGCCGCGCTCTTATCGACATAGATATTCGCCATTGGACTTCCCCTTTTGGTTGAGGGGATGGCTAATGACGATAGACAGACGAGCAACAGGCTCCGCGCGAACGGAGAAACTACTGACTCCGACCCCTACTACGCCACAAGAAGCGCGCCTCCGCGCTCCCAACCACCCCGAGGGAACGGTAACGTTTTGTTAACCCTCGAGGTGAGGTTACTTAACGAAGTGTTACCGCCAAATATACCAAATGGCATATGGCGTATGACGATGCTTCTTATGGTTAAATGGCAGCAGAGCCCGGCTTTTACATGCCGATCTTGCTCATCCACACGACGAGTTCGGCCTGCCGCCTCACGCCCGTCTTGCGGAAGATCGACTTGAGCTGATTTCGCACAGTGCCGGCCGAATTGCCCGCGATCTCGGCATATTCGATGACCGACCGCCCCTCGTAGAGGGCAATCGCCAGACGTGCTTCGGCCGGACTCAGGCCGAACCGGCGCAACGCGTCAGGCAAGGACGGCATCCCGCGCTCGATGACGCGGATCACAACCAGGGCCGACAGCAGCTGGTGGAAGTCGATCAGGCGCGGGCTGGCCGGTATGACGTCCGCCATCAGGTAACGGCCGTCCGGCGCGCGCCAGGTCACGGGCGCAGGCAGCGCCGCTCCAGCGGGACTCGCACGCGCCGCCGCAACCAAAGCCTGGAACCCCACATCGGCGACAGGATCACTGAGATGCAGGGAGCGCTTGGCCGACAGCAGACCATGTCCCAACAGACGCTCCGCGGCGGCGTTCACGTCGACCACCCGCCCGAGGCGATCCAGGGCAACGACCGCACGCGCCGGCTCCGCCACGACATCGCGCCATCCGGCGAAGCGCCGGGCGCCCAGCGTTTCCGATGCGCGCGCCGCCGCGCTCAGCATCAGCCGGACGCGCCCGGCTCTCTCCAGAGTCATGGCGTCCGGCAGCGGCGCATCGGCTGCACGTTCGATGGCCGCGAACCAGACCTGTGATCCGATCGTGAACTGCAGGCCGACGAAGCACCCCAGCCCGTGATCGGCCATCAGTTCCGTGTAGAACGGCTCATGGCGCATTGACGTCTTGTCGGCGATGTCGAGGTCCGTCGCGAAGCCGCGCGTCCGCATCAGCGGCACGGCCTTTCGCCGATAGTTCCGCTGCAGCCAGCCGTCGCGCAGGATTGTGTTGATGAGCGGCTGAAGCGAGGGCGAAGTCACCAGCCAGGGGCCGATAAGCTTCGTGTCCTCGGGAACGAAGACCGTCCCGACCCCATCCATTGTTGACGCAAGTTGATTGCAGACATCCGTCCAGAGCGACGGATCGAGCACTGCCCGGTGGAGCAGGTCCTCAAGACCGGCAAGATCATTCCCGCCCGACAAATCTGTAGACGCCCCGTCGTTGCGACGATCACCCTCACAGATCACGCCGACATGGCCTAGCTTTCTACATTTGTATAGCAAGCGTACGCTTGTGGCTGCAAGGGAGAGTTGTGGACCTCGCCGGCCGGTGCCTTGGTTCACTGACGCGCAGCCGAGCGACAACATTTGCTTGGAAACGCGCGTCGCCCTTCAACGGGCTGAAGGCCTCCGCAGGCAGACCGCTTCCACTGCAACCTGGCCGCGCCGGGCGGCTTTCGTCGCACTCGAGCGCCTTCGCCGCTTCGGCTCATGCCCTCCGCGCGAAATGGTCAAATGCCTCCGATGAGATTTACACGTCATAAACCAACAAAATAACACAAGTCATCAACCATTAAAACCTTCATTAACCAGGCAACCTCCAAGTAATAATACCACCATGTTTACCATCTGTGGGTGTACAATACCATTCTGATTTAACGGTGATTTTATGAGCATCGCGTAAACGTCTCGGTAAGGGACGCGACGATGCAAGAAGATAACAAAACTTACTCCAGTCATTCCGACGATATACTTGAGATCGCGCCGCAGTCGTTCTCCGTTCCGGTCAGTACTCTTCTGGCCGGCGCCGAGTATTGGATGCTGAGGGCCGGCGATACGGGATCGTCGAATTTCGCGGGTGCTTGGGAGTACGCTACGGGACGTGGCGTGTTGGTCGGCATTGTCGACCAGGGCGTCAACTACACCCATCTCGATCTTGTCGGACGCTACGATACCGATCGCGACTTCGATCCGCGCGACGCGATCGACGCCCTCGATGCCTTGCCGGACGATGGTGGTTCACAGCATGGAACGGAGGTTGCCGGAATCGTTTCGGGGTCCGTGGACAACGACATCGGCACCATCGGCGCGGCTCCGGACGCGACGATCACCGCCGCCTATATCCGTTTCGGCAGCAATATCGACATCCAGGAACTGGCGACCACTCTCAACCAGCAGGCCAGCTTCGACGTCTCCAACAACAGTTGGGGCTTCACGACCGCATTCTCCGACAATTTCCAGTCCGCCGGTCTGTCGGGTCTGGAAGACGCGCTCGAACACGCGGCCTCGAGCGGTCGCGGCGGACTCGGCACGGCCATCGTCTTCGCGGCCGGAAACGGCAAGTTCCTGGTCGGCGGCGAGAACGTCGGCGACGACTCCAACTTCCACAACATGCAGAACTCGCGCTACGCGATCGCGGTCGGCGCCAGCATGGCTGACGGTTCCGCCGCCGGGTTCTCCAGCCCCGGCGCCAACCTGCTCATCTCGGCGGCCGGGATCGGCCTGCTGACCACCAGCGGCAACGACATCGGGTCCACGGGTTCGACCTACGTCTCCGGGACGTCCTTTGCCGCGCCGCTGGTGTCGAGCGCGATCGCGCTGATGCTCGAAGTGAACCCGAACCTCGGCTACCGGGACATCCAGGAAATCCTCGCGATCACGGCATCGTCGTCGAGCGCGGCCGGAGCCGTCGGCAACGGCGCCGGCAACATCAACGGCGGCGGCTTCGTCCACGATCGCGAACTCGGCTTCGGCACCTTGGACGCCGAGGCGGCGGTCAAGCTCGCGCGCCATTGGGACGCTCAGTCCACCGCTCAGAACGAGATCCACATCGGTGCCGAGTTCGGGTTGCCGCAGGCGTTCAACGGCACGTCCCAGACACTGTCGGTCACTGTCGACAACCCGGGCCCGGACCGTTTCTCCATCGATTTCGTCGAACTGACGCTCGAAATCTCGGACCCGCAGCTCAAAACCCTGTCGGTGGAACTGATCTCGCCCAGCGGCACGCGCGTCGTGATCGCGCCCAACATGCGCGCCGCCGGCAACAAGACCTATCTGGACTTCAAGTTCTCGTCGGTGGCGACCTGGGGGGAGGACGCCGCCGGGACCTGGCAGGTCGTACTCAAGCACCCGGCAGCATCGCCGGGCTTCAAGGTTCTGGGTGCGGCGATCGATATCTATGGCGACGTCGCCAGCATCGACGACACCTACTATTTCACCCCCTCCTTCGAGCGCCTCGCGTCGAGCAATAGAGACCGATCGGTCCTGACGGATGCCAATGGGGGGTACGACACGCTCAACTTCGCCGCGGCCGCTTCCGCCCTGTCGCTCGACCTGTCGCGCGACAGCGCCAGCAGCCTGGGCAAACAGCAGATCGTCATTGCGGGCGCGTTCGAGAAGGTAATCGGCACCACTCTGGCGGACAGGATCGAGGGCAGCGCACGGGCCGAGACGTTCATCGGCGACTACGGCAACGATTTCCTGTCAGGCGGCGGCGGCAACGACGTTCTGAACGGCGGGCGCGGGAACGACGTGCTGGTCGGCGGTGCCGGCGCCGACCAGTTCGACGGAGGCGCCGGCCTGGACACGGCCGACTATTCGGCGGAAGGCGACGAGGTCGTGCTCGACCTCGACGGCGGCGTCAACGGCGGCGCGGCGGCGGGCGACACCTTCGCGTCGATCGAACGCTTTCTGCTCGGCCGTGGCAACGACACGTTCGTCGCCGGCACGGCCGCGTTCGCGCTGGACGTCGCCGGCGGCGGCGGCGCCGACCTGCTGGTCACCGGCCAGGGCAATGACCGCCTCGATGGCGGAGACGGCGCTGACCTGATGGCCGGCGGTCAGGGCGACGACACCTATTTCGTCTCCGAAGCCGCGGACCAGGTCTTCGAGCACGGCGGAGAAGGAACCGACACGGTCTATTCCTCCGTGACCTTCTGGCTGCCCGAGGAAGTCGAGGTGCTTGGCCTGCTGGGCGACGGCTCGATCAATGCCTACGGCAACGACGGCGCCAACCGCATCACGGGCAATTTGGCCGCCAATCTCATCGACGGACGCGGCGGCGACGACTGGATGGCCGGAGGCGGCGGCAACGACGTCTACTTCGTCGACAGCGCGAACGACTTCGTCTTCGAGTCGCGCGGAGCCGGCATCGACTCCATCCATTCGTCCGTCGACTGGACCCTCTCGGCCAACGTGGAAACGCTGGTGCTCGTCGACGACGCGCAGTTCGGACGCGGCAACGCACTCGCCAACCGGCTCATCGGCAACGCACAGGACAACACGCTGTGGGGCCTCGGCGGCAGGGACGCGATCTACGGCAATGCCGGGGCGGACCGTTTGTTCGGCGGCGCGGGCGGGGACACGCTCGCCGGCGGCGCTGGCAATGACCGGCTGAGCGGCGGGGCGGGCATCGACCGGCTGATCGGCGGCGCTGGTCGCGATTCCTTCGTCTTCGACGCCGCGCTCGGCGCGCGCCACAACGTCGACGTGATCGTCGATTTCCGGCGCGGGCAGGACAAGATCGAGCTGGACAATGCGATCTTCAAGGGAATCGGCGGCGACGGCCGGATGTCGGCCGGCAAGTTCGTTCTCGGGACGGCGGCAGACGATGCCAGCGACCGCATCATCTATGATCGCGGCTCCGGCAGCCTCTATTACGATCCGGACGGCTCTGGCGCACGCGATGCAATCTTGTTCGCCAAGCTGCACAACAAGGCCGCGCTGAGCGCCGGCGACTTCTTCGTGATCTGACGGAAGCCTTTTCGGGCGCTGACGGGTCCGACCCGTCAGCCGCTCATTCTCCCCGGCCGAAATTCCCCTCGAGCCAGGTCTTGGGCAGGGCCGGCACGAAGTTGCCGTTGATGCCGGTCATGTCGTCGTTTGCAACCAGCGCGTTGAGGATCGCCTCCTCGGTCGACTGGATGACCGCGTCGAAGAAGCGGTCGATGTCGGTGTCGGGGATGAAGCCGGCATGGCCGAAGGTGCCTGGCGCCGCGCGGACGCCGCTGGCATTGGCGGTCGAGAAGGCCAGGAAGATGTCGCCCGAACTGTTGTAGCCGAAGCCGCCGGTGGCCGCGACGCCGAGCGGCATGCGGCGCGCCAGGCGCTTCATCTGGTGCGGCAGGAAGGGCGCGTCGGTCGCGGCGATGCCGATGATCGAGCTCTTCTCCTTCAGCGGGGTGCCCTCCACAAGCTTCGGCTCGGCCAGCTCGCGTCCGGCCGGTCGCCCGCGAATGGACAGATTGTGACGCTTGCCGAAGTTCGACTGGACGAACACGCCGACCGTGTAGCGGATGCCGCCCCATTCGACGACGCGCGATGCGGTGCCGGAGCCGGCCTTGAAGCCGAAGGTGATCATGCCGGTACCGCCGCCGACGCTGCCTTCTTCGATCGGGCCGGGGGACGCAGCGTCGAGCGCGGCGAAGACGTGCGCGTCGGTGACGTGGAAGCCATTGATGTCGTTCAGGAAACCGTCCCAGGTCTCGCCGGCCACCGGCAGACCCCAGGTGTCGTCGAGCGCTTCCGGCATCACGCGGCGCATCCATTTGATCGTCGCGTCGCGGGTAAGCCCGCAGGAATGCGTGTTGGTGACGATGATGGGGAAGTTGAAGCCACCCATCTCCTCGATGAGATGCCAGCCGGTCAGCTCGCCATTGCCGTTCTGCGAGAACATGCCGGCGAACATCGGCGTCGCCAGATCGGCGCGGGGGCGTGGAAGGATGGCGGTGACGCCCGTGCGCACCGGTCCTTTGCCCGGTACGAGCGGGCCGTCGCCGGAGATCAGTGTCGTGTAGCCGACCGACACGCCCTCGACGTCGGTGATCGCATTGTACGGGCCCGGCGTTCCGTCGAACGGGATCGCGAAGGCCCGCGCCCGCGGCTTGCCGGACGGCGTGACGAGATGCGGGTTCATCAGAACAGCGACCCCTGGCCGGGAATGGGCGCCTTGGAGCGCAGCCGGTAGGCGGGCTTGCGAGGCGTCGCGGTGCCAGTGGCGACGGCGCCCGCCTCGCCATCGGCGAATTCGAGCTTCAGCCCCGCCCCCGGCCGGACCTCGGCGGCCGTCTTGACCACCGCTCCATCGGCATCCTTGACCACCGCGTAGCCGCGCTTCAGCACCGATGTGTAGCCGAGCGAGTCGAACAGCCGCGACGCCTGTCCGAGCCGTGTCAGCCGGCGTTCGAGCGCAAGCTCCATGGCCTGGTCCGCGCGCGCGGCCATGCGGTCGAGCGTGGTCCTCGCCGCCTCTGCGTGACGCACAATCGGCTCGACGCGAAGCCGCGCCGCAGCCTTGTCAAGATCGGCGCGGCGGTGGCGCAGATAGGCGCGGCCGCAGCGCGCAAGCTGTTCCCCGTCCTTCTCGAAGCGACGGCGCGCCTCGGCGACGCGGCGCGCCAGGATCGCCGGCGAGAGCCGGGCAGCGCTCAGTCGGCCGCGCTTCTTCTCCGTGTCGGCGATCAGCGCGCGACCAAGCCGGCTCGTCGCCTCGTCGAGACGGCGGCGCGGCATCGCGAGCAACTGGTCGGGCGACGGCAAGGCGCGCGCGGCGCCCTTCAGCGCCTGCCGCCGGCGGTCGACGCCGCGGCTCATGCACGCGCGAAGCCGCGCGCCGAGGCTGGCGAGGGTCGCTTCGAGTTCGGCCTTCACCGGCACCGCGATCTCCGCCGCGCCGGTCGGCGTCGGCGCGCGACGATCGGAGACGAAATCGACCAGCGTCGTGTCCGTCTCGTGCCCGACGGCGGAGATCACCGGAATGCGCGACGCGGCGACGGCGCGCGCCAGGGCCTCGTCGTTGAACCCCCACAAATCTTCGAGGCTGCCGCCGCCGCGCGCGACGATCAGCAGGTCGGGTCGCGGGATCGGCCCGTCGGGCGGCAGCGCGTTGAAGCCGGCGACGGCGTTCGACACCTCGGCGCCGACCGTGTCGCCCTGCACCCGCACCGGCCACACCAGCACGTGCAGCGGGAGGCGATCGCGCACGCGGTGCAGGATGTCCCGGATCACCGCGCCCGTCGGCGAGGTGATGACGCCGATCACGCGCGGCAGGAATGGAAGCGGCTTCTTGCGCGCCGCGTCGAACAGCCCCTCGGCGGCCAGCCGGCGCTTGCGCTCTTCCAGCAGAGCCATCAGCGCGCCGGCGCCGGCCGGCTCCAGACTGTCGATGACGATCTGGTATTTCGACGAGCCCGGGTAGGTGGTGAGGCGCCCGGTCGCGATCACCTCCATGCCCTCCTCGGGCCGGAACTTCAGGCGCTGGAACGTCATCTTCCAGATGACCGCCTCGATGCGCGCGCGGTCGTCCTTCAGCGAGAAATAGGCGTGACCCGACGAATGCGGCCCGCGATAGCCGGAGATCTCGCCGCGCACCCGCACATTGCCGAACGCATCCTCGACCGTACGCTTCAGTGCATTCGAGATCTCGCTGACCGTGAACTCGGCGGCGTTGGACTTCTGCTCGGTGGTGAAGAGGGTTTCGGACATCTCGTTCAACGGACGAATCTAGGTTTCGAAAGGATCATTGTCGTCCGGAAACAGCAAGCTTTCCGCGTCTCTAGCCCCATGCAGAATGCGGAGGATTTGAACAGTTTTGAGGTCGGCGCGGTAGAATGCCACGTAGTTGCCGTGAACGAGCCGACGAATGCCAGAAGCTTCCTCTCCGGCGAACAGGGGCGCAGATTTCGGATGCGCAGAGAGATTCATGCAGTGATTTCTGATCTCACCGACGAAGCTTTGCGCGCGTTTCGGATTGTCGCGTGCGATGAAGTCACCGATCCCTTCCAGATCGGCTTCCGCCGATCGGGAGAAGATGACCTTCATTTACGGGATGCCGCCATCGCCGCGTATTTCTTTTCGAGCCGGTCGAACACCTCTTCGGCGTCCGTGACCCGCCCGGCCGCTACATCGTCCAGCCCCTTCTGGATCGCGGCATCGAGCTGCGCCAGCCGCGCCTCGCGCTCCTGGACGAGCCTCACGCCTTCCCGCAGCACTTCACTCTTCGAGTTATAGCGGCCGGTGCGGACCAGTTCGTCCACCACGCTTTCGAGCTTGCCGCCGAGTTCCGCGCTTATCGCCATTGTCGCGATCCTTGTTTCACGACGACCAATAACAGTTATTGCCTTCCGTCGATAGGCTCAAAACGCCGACATGATCGAGTTCGGCTTGGTGCGTTTCACCCGCGAGAAGGCGAGTGCGGCGAAGTCGAAGGAACCGGCGTCCTCGGCGATCGGCACGGAGATGTTGTCGAGGCTCTCTGCGATGTGCCGCGCCAGGGCATCGATGGCGCTGCCCTGGCTGGTCGGCCCGCGCATGATGCCGATCTTGCATTCGGGCAGCTTGCCGAAGCCGTCGGCCTCGCCCAGCACCCGCATGCCGGGGCGCAGCGCGCATTCAGGCAGCACGGAGATCGCCAGGCCGGACAGGACGGCCGCGGTGATGACAGTGGCCGAGAAGCTCGTGAACAGCACACGGTGTTCGCGGTTCATCTGTCCCAGCACGTCGACGGCGGCACGCCGCCAGATGCAGGTCTGGCGGCCGAACGCCATCGGCAGCACCTCCTGCTCGTGCGTGGCGTGGTTGATCGATGTCACCCAGAGCAGCGGTTCGCGCCGCACGACCTCCGACTGGCCGCGCGCGTCGTTGTGCGTGACCAGCGCCAGGTCGAGATTGCCGCGCTTCATGTGCTCGACCAGCCCCGGCGTCGGCTCGCAGATGACGGTCAGCTCGACGCGCGGATTGGAGCGCGCGAAGCGCGCCATGATCTCGGGCAGGAAGCGGTCGGCGTAGTCGTCCGGCGTGCCGATGCGGATGGTGCCTTCGAGCGCCCGGTCGTCGAAGGCCGAGAGCGTCTCGCGGTTCAGGTGCATCATCCGGCGCGCGTAGGACAGCAGCCGCTCCCCGTCCTCGGTCAGCCTGTTGGTGCGTCCGTCCTTCTCGAACAGCGTCTTGCCGACGCGCTCCTCCAGTCGGCGCATCTGCATCGAGACGGCGGACTGTGTCTTGTGCACCTCGTCCGCCGCGCGGGTGAAGCTTCCCATGTCTGCGATGGTGACGAAAGTCTGGAGCTGGTCGAGATCGAGCGGCGAGGCCATGGCACGCATCCATCATCAGGGTTGATGATAGAGATTAAAAACATTCGTTGGATTAATCAATGAGAGAGCGCGATACGAAGTGCGTCCACACCGGGTTTTCGAATTCGCGAGGCACGCGGCGGTTTTCCGTCCGCGGCCGTAGCCGATTCTGCGACCCAGCACGGCCAACGAAAGGAAACGGCCATGACCACGCTCGATCACGACACCTTCGCCTCCCCGCGCGTCTCGACGCGCCCGGCTCTCGCGACGCGGCTCGTGGCAGTGGTCATGAACCAGTGGCGCTTCTGGAAAAACCGCCGCGCCTTCTACCGGCTGGGCGAACTCTCGGACGCCGAGCTGCACGACATCGGGCTGACCCGCGCTGATCTGTCGGTGGCCGGCGGACTCGATTTCGGCGAGGACCGGACGCGCTACCTCGGCAGCATCGCCGAGGCCCGCGCAGCCGGCGCCGAGGCCGCCGCGCGCATGGTCGGCTGATCCCCTGGCCGTGGGAGGCCGAATGGGGTCAGCGCCGCGAGGCGCGGCCCCTCTTCTCTCTTGGATGCAGTTCAA
The DNA here is from genome assembly GCA_019635755.1 of Rhizobiaceae bacterium. Classification (GTDB taxonomy): domain Bacteria; phylum Pseudomonadota; class Alphaproteobacteria; order Rhizobiales; family Rhizobiaceae; genus OAS926. The sequence continues at coordinate 942,238 of JAHBYW010000001.1, forward strand.
CTGACGGCGTTGGCAGCCTGAAGCAACAACCCCCACCCGGCCGCGTCGCGGCCACCCTCCCCTCAAGGGGGAGGGAGCCGGCGCTACCGGAACCTGTCCATGCCCTTCGTGAACTGCTCGAAGATGGACTCGACGCCCTTCTGGTAGTCGTCACGGCCCTTGCGGCCGGTCTCGAACATCTCGCCGAACAGATCGTCGTAAGGGTTGCGCTCGCGGCCGCTCGGGTTGCGCTGCGGCTTGGCCGCCGGTTCGGGCTCCTGCGACGGGCGGGCGCGCCCCGTGCCGCCGCGCTGTCTGCCGCCCAGCATCTCCTCGAAGATTTTGCCCAGCGGATTGTCGCCCATGGGGTTGGACGGCGCCTGACGCCGCGCCGGCTGCTCCGCCGCCCCGCCACCGCCGAACATACCCTCGAGGATCTTGCCGAAGGGATTGTCGAACGGGTTGGCAGCCTCCGGCGTAGGCGCGCGGCGCTGCTGGCCGCCACCCATGCCCTGCTTCATCATCTGCTCGATGATGTCGCCCAGCGGGTTGCTCGCCGCCTGCATGTTTCCGGCGGCGAACTGGTTGGTGGACTGCTTGAACAGGCCGCCCATGATCATCGCCGCGATCGCCGGCAGCATCTGCTGCAGCACCTGCTGGCCGATGCCGGTCGCCTGCGCCGCCTGCGCGGCGATGGCCCGCGACAGGTCCTTCGACCCGAACAGATGGCCGAGGATACCATTGCCTTCGGCCATGCCGGCCGGCGAGAACGCCTTGGTCGCATCCTCGAAGTAGCGGGCGTGCTGGCCGCTCGACAGGGCCTGCAGGAAATTGCCGAGACCGTACGGGTCCGAGGCGTTCTGCTTCAGGCCCTGGCTGAAGGCCGGCAGCAACGCCTCGACGGCGAGCTGCGCCTGCTGCTGCGACAGGTTGAACTGCCGCGCCAGCAATTCCATCCCCTGCCCGTTCTGCGCATTGGCTAGCATGTCGAACAGATTGATCATGGCGTTCTCCTCGGGCCGCGTGAGGAAAGCCTAGTGTGTTTCCCCTGGCGATAGAAGTGCACTTCTCATGGGCGAGGCGCGGCGCCCAGCCGGCGTGCCATCCGGCTCCCGAAGAGGTTCACGCAAAGCCCGGCGATCACCAGCGCGGAGGCCATGAGCTTCCAGCCCTGGATCGGTTCGCCAAGCAGGACGTAGGACCCGAGGAAGCCGAACACCGGCACGAGCAAGGTGAACGGCGCGACCGTCGCCACCGGATAGGCGCCGAGCAGCCGGTTCCAGACAGCGAAGGCAAACAGCGTCGAGAGGTAGACGATGTAGGCGATGGCGCCGGCCGAATGCCAGTTCAGATGTTCGACGCTGGAAACCAGCCCCCGCGGATCAAGCACCGCTGCGATCGCGAGCAAAGGCACGATCGCCAGCAGGCTGCCCCATGCGACCAGCGCCAGCGTATTCATCCCCGGCGCCTGAACGGCGATCTTCCGCGCGGCGATGTTGCCGGCACCCCACGAGGCGGCGCCGAGGATCAGCAACCCGAGCCCGGCCAGCGTGACGTCGCCGCCGGCGTGCGCCGCGACGACGGCGATGCCGGAGAAGGCGAGCAGCGCGCCGGCGACCTGCCAGCCGGTCGGCTTTTCGCCGAGGATGAAGACGGCCAGGCCGATGGTGAAGAACACCTGCAGTTGCAGGATCAGCGACGACAGCCCGGCGCTCATGCCGACCTTCATGCCGGTGAACAGGAAAGCGAACTGCAGCACGAAGATGAAGACGCTGTAGGTCGCGAGCAGCCGGAGCGGGATCGCCGGCCGCCGCACGAAGAACACCAGCGGCAGCGAGGCCAGCACGAAGCGCGCGACGCCCAGGCCGAGCGGCGAGACGTCGCGCAGGCCGATCGCGATGATCGCGAAGTTGACGCCCCAGATGGCGACCACGACCAGCGCCAGTGCGAGATCGCGCGCGCTCACGATGCCGGTCCGGTGCGCATCGGTTCGTCTCGCCCTAGCGTCAGTCAGTAGGCGTATTCCAGGAACACCGGCTCGATCGAGCCGCCCCAGCGCGTGTGGAACGCGTTGGCCATTTCCTCCGCGCTCGTCGTGCCGCGCGCCACGACTTCGTCGAGCGGGTTGAGGAACGACGTCTCGTCAAAACCCTCGCGATTCTTGCGGGCGCGGTTCTTCAGGCCGGCGCGCGAGACCGCCAGCACGTCGCGCGCCACGTCGCGCAGCGTGCCGCTCCGGAACGGCGTCGACAGAGCCTGCGCCGGCACGGCGTCGCGCATCGCCAGCACCTCGGCATGGGTCCAGTCATTCGTCAGCGCCTCGGCTGCGTCCAGCGCTGCGGAATCGTAGAGCAGGCCGACCCAGAACGCAGGCAGCGCGCAGATGCGCCGCCAGGGTCCGCCGTCGGCGCCGCGCATCTCGAGGAAGCGCTTCAGCCTGACATCGGGGAACAGCGTCGACAGATGGTTCGCCCAGTCGCCCATCGTGGGCAACCCGTCCGGGACCGTGCCGCGCGCCTGCCCAGCCATGAACTGGCGGAACGTCATGTGCGTCATGTCGTGATAGCGGCCCTCGCGGATGACGAAATACATCGGCACGTCGAGCGCCCAGTCGACATAGCGCTGGAAACCGAAATCGGGCGAGAAGCAGAACTCCAGCAGGCCGGCGCGCTGGTTGTCGGTGTCGCGCCAGATTTCGCCGCGCCAGCTCTGCAGCCCGTTCAGCCTGCCTTCGGTGAAGGGCGAGTTGGCGAACAGCGCAGTCGACAGGGGCTGCAGCTTCAGCGACACCTGCATCTTGCGGCGCATGTCGGCCTCGCTCTCGAAGTCGAGGTTCACCTGGATCGTGCAGGTGCGGTACATCATGTCGAGGCCGTGCGAACCCACCTTCGGCATGTAGCGGGTCATGATCTCGTAGCGCGACTTCGGCATGCGCGGCGTTTCGGCCAGCGTCCATTTCGGGCTGCCGCCGAGGCCGAGGAAGCGGATGCCGAGCGGCTCGGCGATCTCGCGCAGCTGCGCCAGGTGCGCGTTGCCCTCGCGGCAGGTCTGGTGGATCGTCTCCAGCGGCGCGCCGGAGAGCTCGAACTGGCCGCCCGGCTCCAGGCTGATCGCGCCCTGCCCCGTCGGGCCGACCAGACCGATGATGCGCCCCGCGTCGAGGATCGGCTCCCAGCCGAGGATGCGCTGCATGCCTTCCAGCAGCGCGCGGATGCCGCGGTCGCCGCCATAGGGCACAGGCGCGTTGCCGTCGACGTAGAATGGGAACTTCTCGTGCTCGGTGCCGATGCGCCACTGGTCGCGCGGCTTGCTGCCGGCGGCGAGATAGGCAGCGAGTTCGCCGACGTTTTCGATCGGCTGCACGTCGGTCGTGTCGCGCGCCATTCGCCCCTCCCGGCCCGCGTCCTGCTCGCGATGCGGCCCCAGGCCGACCGTTCCCGCCGCGGGCCGCGGCGGGTGCCGGCGCTTGATGGCCGAAATCGCGAACCGCGGGCAAGCGAAATTCGCTGAACCAGGCTGAAATGGATTTGAGCCGACGTTGTATGAGGCAATGGCTGGCGGCGCTGCCTCAAAAAAGGAAAAGGCCGGGGGAGGATCCGGCCTTTTCCTTATGGGGGACCAGCGGGAGGAGGTGCCGGTCCAGACCCTTGCGACCGTGGGAGGAGGATACGGTCGCTCGGGTGTACTTGGGTCTATGAATGCATCAGGCGGCCTTGAGTTCCTTAATGGCCTTCTCGAAAGCGGTCTTCACCGGCTTGGAGACGTCCTCGGCCGCCTTCGTGGCCACCGCCTGGAAGTCCTTGGCCTGCTCGACGGTCATCTCGACGCGCTTGCGCAGGAACGCGGTCTGCAGTTCGATCATCTCCGACAGCGACTTGGCGGCGACCAGCGCCTCGAGGTGGTTGAAGCCGGCCTCGGCGTTGGCGCGCATGGCGGCGATCGACTTCATCGACAGGTCGCTCGACACGGCCTTGGCGGTCTCGTAGGTCGACTCGAGCGTCTTCTGGGCTTCCTCGGCGCCGGACTTCATCTTGGCGTAGGCTTCCTTCGACTGCTCGACGCCCTTCTCGGCGAAGGCGCGGAACTGGTCGACGGCCTTGGAGGCGTCGAACGCGGCAAAGTCGACATTCTCGATGATCTCGGCGGTTTTCGGGGCCTTGGACATGGTTCGTTTCCTTGAAGATGAGGGCGTCCGGGACGCCTTGTCGTTGATCTGTACCTTCCATATAGCGCATTCTTTGCTGCATTGCAACATGACCTTTGTGCGATGCGGGAGCGCCGCTCGCCGCGATTAACCACGCCGCCCAAAACCGGCGCATGGCGGGCGATGCTTGGTGGACGGGGCGCCAGGTCGCTTTTATTAATGAACAGTTAATCGCACGGGGCGCGCACCGGTTCAGGCGTATGGCGTCGGACAGCTATTCCTTCATCGACATCTCGGCACTGGACGCGGTCCGCGAGCGGTTCGCCGCCGGCGACGCGCTGGCGATTCTGTCGGCCAGCCTCGAAGACGTCATCTGGGCGAACGGACCGGGCGCGGCGCTTTTCGGCGGCGACATCGCCAGCGTGACCGGCGGTCCGTCCGGCCTCGCCTTTCCCGCCCGCCGCCAGATCATGGCGACGTCCGGCTATCCGGCGATCGGGCGCGACCGGCCCGTGCTGGTGCGGCTGGCCAGCGGCATGACCAGCCGCGTCGTGCAGTTTCTGGCCAGCGCCATCGCGCTCCCGGACGGCGAGACGGCGATTCTTCTGGCCATGCCGGCGAGCGCCGGCGCGCGTCAGGGCGTCGGCGAAAGCGCGGCGCGCGCGATCGACGGGCTGTCGGGACACGGCCAGTTCGCCGCGATGGTGGATGCCGGCGGTGCCGTGCTCGCGGCGTCGGACGGTTTCGACCGGCTGGGCATCTCCGCGTCGACGCTCGCCGGCCTCGCGGCCGACGCGCAGGGCGAGCGGCTGGTCAAGCGCATGATCGCAGCGGGCAGCCGTTCGCTGCCGGCCGGCTTCGTGCGGCTTGCCGACGAGCCGGCGACGCATCTGCTCGTCGTCGTGGACGAGGCCGGATCGGCGTCCGAACCCGAGACGGCCGACCTGCAGCCCACGCCCGATCCGACCGAGGACCGCTGGTATTTCCACGGCGATGCCGACGCCGGGGTGGAAGCCCTGACCGGCGATGCACGCGGCCGGGCCGTGCATGTCGAACTCACGCCGGAGGTTGCCGGCGCCGAAGCGACGCCGGGCGACGCCGACATGCCCACCGTGGCTCATGAGACCGGTGACGCGGGCGAGCAGACGGGCGACCAGCCGGCCGACCAGCCCGCCAGCGGCGACGATCTGGCGCATGCGACTGACGACGCCCGCGAATCCGCTGTCGAGACCACGACAGCCGAGGCCGGCGACGCGCAGTCTGCAGACGCGCAGTCCACCGAGATCGGGGCCACCGAGATCGAGTCTACGGAGACCCCGGCCGCCGACACCCAGGCCGCCGACACCGCGGCAACCGAACCGGACGCGGAGACCACGCCTGTCCAGACCGAGGAGCCGGCATCGCCCATTCCGGTCGACCGGGCGTCGGGCCCGGTCCGCTTCATTTGGCGTACCGACGCGGCCGGCCGCTTCAGCGCGATCTCCGCCGAATTTGCCACGGCCGTCGGCCCGCTCGCGGCCAACGTCATCGGCATGGCGTTCCGGGACGTGGCCCGCCTGTTCGGCATCGACCCCGACGGCCAGATCGCCGGCCTGCTCGACCGCCGCGACACCTGGTCCGGCCGCTCCGTCATGTGGCCGGTCGCGGGCACCGACCTGCGCATCCCCGTCGACCTCGCGGCGCTGCCCGCCTACGCCCGAGACCGCACCTTCGAAGGCTTCCGCGGTTTCGGCGTCGCGCGCGGCGGCGACGCGGTCGTCGATCCCGACGCCACCGGCATGCGCCTCGTCGCGCGCGCCCCGTCGGAAGAAGCCGAGCCGACGCCCGCGCCTGAGCCGCAGCGGCCTGACGATCCGTTCCGCGGCGAAGTGCCTGCGCTGGCGATCGAGGATGGCCCCGATCGCCGCTTCACCGACAAGGTCATCCGGCTGGCCGAGCGGCGCGAGCCGGCCAACGACCGCGGACTGACGCCCGGCGAGCGCAACGCCTTCCGCGAGATCGGCGACCGGCTGCGCACCGAGGCCGACACCGAACCGGACGAGACGGAAGGCGCCGAGATCGCCGCGCTCGAAGAGGCGGCGCTCGAGGCCGACGCCGCGCAATCGGCGTCGAGCCCGGACCTCCCGACGCCGCCGACACGCCAGGCAACACCCGAGGACGTCGCCGCCGACCTGATGGCGCGGCTGGCCGCGCAGTCCGGCGAGGATGTCGCCGGTCTGGCGGATGACGTCGATGCCGCCGTGGATGCCGGGCGCGACATGCCGACCGCTCCGCCGATGGCCGGCGACGGAATCTTGGACGAGACGGTCGCGGCGGCGGAAGCGGTTGCGGCGGACCATGCTGCTGAGACCGTCGAACCTGTTTCCACGACGCCGGAAGAAGCCGTGCCTGACGACCAGGTCGATGACGGCACCCTGCAGGACGACGCGGACGCCGACCTTGAGGATCTTGCGCGTCTCGATGGCGCCAGGCCCGACGACGCCGACCACGCGGTTGACGGCGCCGTGGTGGCGGAACCGGCAGCGGAAGCGTCGATCGAGGCCCCCGCCACCGAGCATGCCACGGCTTCGGCGCCTGAGCCGGGCACCGCCGCGGATGCTCCGCTCGAATCCGCCGCCGTCGGCGAGGCGGATGCCCTCGCGAAGTCGGCGCGATCCGACGCTGACGCACCGGAGACCCACGAGCCGGTCGCGGCCGGGGCCCCCGCGACTGGGGACATGCCCGTCGCCGAACGCCTGCAACAGGACGTCGCCGCCGATGGCGAGACCGGTGAAGCGCCCGAGGACGCCCATCCCGCGGACACGCCTGAAGCGAGCGCTCCGGACCATGACCCGGCCGGCGAACCATCGCCGGCGCTCGACGCGACCTCCACCGGGCCCGCGTCGATCGCACAGGCGGAACCGGCGATCACCGACGCCAGCCAGCCTTCGCTCGCCGAGCATGCGCCATCCCCCTCGCATGGTGCCGAGGCTGACGCCCGTGAAGCCCAGCACCCGTCCCTCACCGGGACGCCTGCCGCCGAACCTGTCACCCCTTCCGCTGCCGGCGAGCCTTCCGCGCAGCCGCCCCTCATCGATTTCACCCCGTCAGCCTTCGCGTCGGGCCGGGGTATGAACGTCGACACGACGATCCTGGAACAGCTGCCCGTGCCGGTCCTCATCCATCACGGCGACGTGCTGCACTATGCCAACCGCGAGTTCCTCGACCTGACCGGCTACGAGTCCGTGGCAGAACTGGAAGACGCGGGCGGGCTGGGTGAACTGTTCGGCGAGCCCTATCACGACGGCGTCGACGGCGACGGCGACCGCAAGCTCAGGCTGCGCACCAGTGGCGGCATGGAGTTCCCCGTCGAAGCGTTCCTCCAGTCGGTCCGCTGGAATGCCGGCAAGGCGCTGCTGCTGTCGCTGCGCCGCGTCGGCCGGCCGACGATCCCGGCGCGCACCGCGCCCAGCATCACCCCGGCCGTTGCCGCGCAGATCGCGCAGAATGCCGAGCTGGAAGCGCGCGTCGCCGAGATGCGCGCGATCATCGACACCGCGACCGACGGCGTCGTGCTGATCGCGCCGGACGGCACGATCCGTTCCATCAGCCGCGCTGCGGAAGCGCTGTTCGGCTTCGATGCCGAGCGGGTGGCGGGCAAGCATTTCGCCACGCTGTTCGCCATCGAGAGCCAGCGCGCCGCGCGCGACTACCTGTCTGGCCTCTCCGACCATGGCGTCGCCAGCGTGCTGAACGACGGCCGTGAGGTGATCGGCCGCGAGGCGCAGGGCCGCTTCATCCCGCTGTTCATGACCATCGGCAAGCTGCCCAATGGCAGCGGCTACTGCGCGGTGATGCGCGACATCACCCAATGGAAGCGCGCCGAGGAGGAACTCACCCAGGCGCGCGCGCAGGCCGAGCGCGCCTCGTCGCAGAAGACGGATTTCCTCGCCCGCGTCAGCCACGAGATCCGCACGCCGCTCAACGCCATCATCGGCTTCTCCGAACTGATGCTGGACGAGAAGTTCGGACCCGTCGGCAACGACCGCTACCGGGATTATCTGCGTGACATCAACCGCTCGGGCAACCACGTGCTCGACCTCGTCAACGACCTGCTCGACATCTCCAAGATCGAGGCCGGCCAGCAGGAGATGGATTACGAGGCGGTGTCGCTCAACGACACGCTGGCCGAGACCGTCGCGATGATGCAGCCGCAGGCCAATCGCGAGCGCGTCATCATCCGCTCCAGCTTCGCCTCGCGGCTGCCCGAGGTCGTGGCCGATCTGCGCAGCGTCCGGCAGATCGCGCTGAACCTTCTGTCCAACGCAATCCGCTACACCCAGGCCGGCGGCCAGGTGATCGTCTCGACCGCCTACGAATCGGCGGGCGACGTCGTCATGCGGGTGCGCGACACCGGCATCGGCATGAGCCAGGCCGACATCGAACAGGCGCTGAAGCCATTCAAGCAGGTGAGCGCGCTCCGCCGCGGCCGCGGCGAAGGCACCGGCCTCGGCCTCCCTCTCACCAAGGCGATGGTCGAGGCGAATCGGGCCCGGTTCTCCATCACGTCGACGCCCGGCGAAGGCACCCTGGTCGAGGTCACGTTCCCGTCAACGCGCGTGTTGGCGGACTGAATCCGAAGCTCATACACTTTTTCGTGAGCGGAGGCTGCCGGCCGAAATCGCGCAAACCACTGAATACCTGTCTGTTTCATTCCACTTTAGAATAGTTCTAAAGTATTGATATTCCTACGCTTTCCCTTGACCGGCGGGAAAAAGTGGACAATGAGACACAGGCTTTCTGCGGGAAGCACCATCCGCCCATTCAGGGATGCAGACAATCCCGACGCCCCAGGAGAGGTTCATGACGCATTCTAGCGCCAGGTCGGCCATCGCCGGCTCCGCCTTCGCACTCGCCGCGCTCTTCGCCGGATCGGCACTCGCCGACGGCGTGGTCAACATCTATTCCTACCGTCAGCCTGACCTGATCAAGCCGGTGCTCGACGCTTTCACGGCCGAGACCGGCATCAAGACCGAGGTGCTGTTCCTCGACAAGGGCCTGGAGGATCGCATCCTCGCGGAAGGCACGAACTCCCCGGCCGACGTGATCCTCACCGTGGACATTGCCCGGCTGAACAACGCCAAGGAAAAGGGCGTCACCCAGGCGCTCGACGACGCCACCATCAACGCCAACCTGCCGGCCGAGTACCGCGATCCCGAAGGCCACTGGTTCGGCGTCACCAAGCGCGCCCGCGTCGTCTACGCGTCGAAGGACCGCGTCACCAACGACGCGCTCACCTATGCCTCGCTCGCCGATCCCAAGTGGAAGGGCAAGATCTGCATCCGCTCGGGCCAGCACGACTACAACGTCGCGCTGATCGCCGCGGCCATCGGCCACTGGGGCGCGGAGAAGACCGAGACCTGGCTCACCGGCATCAAGGCCAATCTCGCCCGCAAGCCCGAGGGCGGCGACCGCGACCAGGCCAAGGCGATCGCGGCCGGCGAGTGCGACATCGCGCTCGGCAACACCTACTATGTCGGCCTGATGCAGACGAACGAGAAGGATCCGGAGCAGAAGGACTGGGCGGCGGCCATCAAGGTGCTGTTCCCGACCTTCGAGAACGGCGGCACGCACGTCAACATTTCCGGTGCGGCGCTGGCGAAGAACGCGCCGAACCGCGACAATGCGGTGAAGCTCATCCAGTTCCTGTCCAGCCACAAGGCGCAGCAGATCTACGCCGAGCAGGTGTTCGAATATCCCGTCGAGCCGGGCCTCGAGCCGTCCGAGATCGTCAAGTCGTTCGGTACGCTTACCGCCGACACCCTGCCGCTCTCGGAGATCGCCAAGAACCGCAAGGCGGCATCCGAGATGGTCGATCGCGTCGGCGTCGACGACGGCCCGTCGAGCTGAGGACAACGACACGCACCGGGCCGGACGGGGAAACTCGTCCGGCCCTTTCGCATGAGGGGCGGATTGGCAACGGGCGGGCACGTCGCGGGGAATGATCGGGTGGCCGGCGCGGCCGCTCTCGCCGTTCGCGCGCCCCGCCGCTCCGGCAGCCTGGCGCTGACGCTCGCCGTCTCCGCCGTCGTCCTGCTGCCCGTCATCTCGCTGGCGCTGATCGCGCTCTCCGGCAGCGGGTCGGACTGGCCCCACCTCGCCCGCAACGTGCTGCCCGGCGCCGTCCGCACGACGCTCGCGCTGCTGACCCTCGTGGCGTTCCTGAGCGCGTCGATCGGCGTGGCCACCGCCTGGCTCGTCGTCGCCTACGATTTCCCGCTGCGCCGCACGCTGTCCTGGGCCCTGGTGCTGCCGCTTGCCGTGCCGCCCTATCTCGCCGCCTACGCCTTCGCCGAGTTCTTCCATTTCGCCGGGCCGGTGCAGGGCGCGATCCGCGCCCTCTTCGGCTTCCAGACCGCGCGCGACTACTGGTTTCCCGACGTGCGCAGCACTGGCGGGTGCGCGCTGGTGCTGAGCCTCGTGCTCTACCCCTATGTCTATCTCACCTCGCGCATCGTCTTCCTGATGCAGGGCCGCAACATCGCCGACGTCGCGCGGACGCTGGGCGCGCGGCCGGCCAAGGTGTTCTGGCGCGTGCTGCTTCCCGTCGCCCGGCCGGCGATCGCGGCCGGCGTCGCGCTTGTGCTGATGGAGACGATCAACGACGTCGGCGCCTCCGAATATCTCGGCGTGCGCACCCTGACCTTCGCCATCTTCGCGACCTGGCTGAACCGCGGCAGCCTGGAGGGGGCTGCGCAGCTCGCCATGGTCCTGCTGCTGGTGGTGCTGGCGCTGCTGCTCCTGGAGCAGTGGGCACGCCGGCGCCAGCGTTTCCACAGCGGCCGGGCCACGCAGATGCGGGCGCATCCGCCGCGCAAGGCGCTGGACGGCGTCCGCGGCTGGACGATGACCGCGACGGTCGCCCTGCCGATGCTGCTCGGATTCGGCATCCCGCTCTACGCCTTCAGCCGGTATTCGCTGCGACGCCTCGACGATTTCGTCTCGCCCGAGCTCGGCACGGCGCTCTACCACTCGGTCCTGACCGCCGGCGTCACGGCGCTCGTCACGGTCGCGGTGGCGCTGCTGCTGCTGAACGGCATGCGCCTGGCGCGGTCGCCCGCGGTCACCGCGCTCACCCGCCTGGCCTCGATCGGCTACGCCATGCCCGGCACGATCATGGCGCTCGGCCTTCTCTTTGCCCTCGCCCGTTTCGACAATACGCTGGACGCCTTCGCCCGCGAGCACCTCGGCCTCTCGACCGGGCTGCTGCTCACCGGCTCCATCGCCGCCGTCGTCATGGCCTGCTCGATACGCTTCATCGCGCTGGCGGAGAGTTCCGTGCGCTCGGGCCTGGAGAAGCTGCCGCCGCATCTCGACGAGGCGGCGCGCAGCCTTGGCCGCACGCCGTCGGCCAGCGCCGTCCATGTGCTGCTGCCGCTGCTGAAGCCGGCGATCCTGACCGCCGGCGTCCTGGTCTTCGTCGACACGGTGAAGGAGCTGTCGGCGACGATCCTGCTCCGGCCCTTCGGCTTCAACACGCTGGCGACCAGCGTCTACGAGGATGCTTCCCGCGCCGTCGTGGAGGATGCGGGACCGGCCGCGCTGCTCATCATCCTGACGGCGCTCGTTCCGGTGGTGCTTCTGTCGCGGGCGCTGGCCGAGGACCGCGATACCTCCGTCTGAACCGGGCCGAGATGCCGGCCCAAGAAAAAAGGCGCCCGATGGGGCGCCTGAAGGTACGAGATTGCTGTGACAACGGGCTTGAGCAAGGGGTTGCTCTTCGGAAATCCGAAGCGGGATTTCTCCCTCAAGTTATGCGCGACTATCGGCACCAGCCCTTAACAAGACCTTACCGGCGCGTCCGGAAGTTTACGAAAGTGTACCACCCGTGAAATCGAGGTAAATTTCCGCGCTACGGTTCGTTAACCATGGCGCGGCGGTGGTTCACGCCTTCAGTTCGGCCAGGTCGCGGTACAGGTCGAGCGCCTCGGGATTGGCCAGCGCCTCCTTGTTCTTCACGGTGCGGCCGTGCACCACGTCGCGCACCGCGAGCTCGGTTATCTTCCCCGACTTGGTGCGCGGGATGTCTGCGATGGCGACGATCTTGGCCGGTACGTGGCGGGGGCTGGCGCCGGTGCGGATCTTGTCCCGCACCTTCTTTTCCAGCGCCGCGTCCAGGGCCTGACCCGCCGCCAGCCGCACGAACAGCACGACCCGCACGTCGTTGTCCCAGTCCTGGCCGATGCAGATCGCCTCGGCGATCTCCGGCAACTGCTCGACCTGGTTGTAGATCTCGGCGGTGCCGATGCGGACGCCGCCCGGATTCAGCGTCGCGTCGGAGCGACCGTGGATGATCATGCCGCCGTGCTCGGTCCATTCGGCGAAGTCGCCATGGCACCAGACATTGTCAAATCGCTCGAAATAGGCGGAGCGGTATTTCGCGCCGTCGGGATCGTTCCAGAACATCACCGGCATGCAGGGGAAGGCGCGGGTGCACACGAGCTCGCCCTTCTCGCGGTCGATGTGCCGGCCGTCGTCGTCCCACACATCCATCGCCATGCCGAGCCCCGGGCCCTGGATCTCGCCGCGCCAGACCGGAAGGGTCGGGATGCCCAGGACGAAGCACGAGACGATGTCGGTGCCGCCCGAGATGGACGCCAGATGCACGTCCGCGCTGACCGCGTCGTAGACGAACTGGAAGCCCTCGGGCGAGAGCGGTGAGCCGGTCGACGAGATGGTGCGGACCGAGGACAGGTCGTGCGTGTCCCCCGGCCGCAGTTCGGCCTTGCGCACGGAGTCGATATATTTCGCCGAGGTGCCGAAGTACGTCATCTTCTCGGCCTCAGCGAAGTCGAACAGGGCATTGCCGTCCGGGTGGAACGGCGAGCCGTCGTAGAGCAGCAGCGTCGCCCCGGTGGCCAGTCCCGACACCAGCCAGTTCCACATCATCCAGCCGCAGGTCGTGAAGTAGAAGAAGCGGTCGCCCTCCTGCAGCCCGGCGTGAAGCCGGTGCTCCTTGAGATGCTGGATCAGGGTGCCGCCGGCCGAATGGACGATGCATTTCGGGATGCCGGTCGTGCCCGACGAGAACAGGATGTAGAGCGGATGCGCGAAGGGCAGGCGCTCGAAGGTCAGGTCGCCCGCATCGCGCGCGATCGCCGCGGCATAGGTCGCCGCGCCGGGGATCGCTGTCACCGCCTTCTCCGCGGTGCGCAGATAGTCGACCAGGACGGTGCGCCGCACGGTCGGCAGCTGCGCCACCACTGCCTGAACCTTGGCGGTCACGTCGATCTGCTTGCCGTTGTACCAGTAGCCGTCAGGCGCGATGAAGATCACCGGCTCGATCTGCCCGAACCGGTCGAGCACGCCGCGCTCGCCGAAATCGGGCGAGCAGGACGACCAGATCGCGCCGAGCGAGGCCGTCGCCAGCATCGCCACGATCGTCTCGGGCATGTTCGGCATCATCGCTGCAACGCGGTCGCCGGATCGGACGCCCTCCGCCTTGAGGAACGCCTGGAAGCGGGCCACCTCGTCGCGCAGCTGGTCCCACGACATGCGGCGCGAGACCTTGTCCTCGCCGCGGAAGACGATCGCCTCGCCCGGGCCGACCTTGCGCAGCAGGTTCTCCGCGAAATTCAGGCGCGCATCGGGAAAGAAGGCGGCGCCGGGCATCCGGTCGCCGTCGCGCAGGACGCTGCCGCCCTTGTCGCCGACGATCCCGCACGTGTCCCAGACCAGGTCCCAGAACGCCTCGCGGTCGGCGACCGACCATGCGTGCAGGTCGCGATAGGTGGGGAATGACCGGCCGGCGCGCGCCTCGGCCAGCGCGGTGAAGGCGGTGAGGTTGGCGCTTGCGACCCTCTCCGGCGAGGGCGTCCACAACGGCATGGTCTGGGTCATCGGTCCTCCGGCCGCCGCTTTTGCCTTCCTTGGCCCGCGAGGGCAAGCGCAGATGCCTGTGCACGACCCTGCAGCGCTCGCCATCGCCAAGCCACAAACGCTTGAAATGGCTGCCTCGCCGTCGGATTGTCGTCCGCCGGACGCCTGGCATCGGGGCGGGCGCAGAACACGGGGCTATATGCCGCAGGCTTTCGTCAGGAGAGGCGTCTGGGCGCTGGGAACGGCTGCTGCCGTGTTCCTGCTCGCCGTCGCCGCCCTGCCGATGGTGGCCTCGACGCAGATCGTGCGGGACCGCATCGCCTACGAGCTCAGTGCGTGGAGCGGCTACCGGGTCGAGTTCGGCGGCACGCCCGAGATCGACATCTGGCCGTCCTTCCGCGCCGTGCTCTCCGACGTGAAGTTCTCCGACTGGCAGGATACCGAACATCGGCCCGTCATCGAGACGGAACGAATCGAGGTGGGCCTGTCCGCCCTCGCCGCGCTGGGCGGGGACGCCGTCCTTTCCGATGCGCGCCTCTTGAGGCCGATACTGCACGTCACGCCGGCCGGCGGTCTCCTCTATGCGCCCAACCTGCCGGCGGGCGGCCGCATCACCGGGTCGATCGCCGCCGCGCGCGAAGCGCTGGCGCTCAATCCGACCAGCCCCGATCTATCCGGCCTGCCCGACGACGCCTTCGGCAGCGTCGAGTTCGTCGACGGACAGGTCGTGGTGTCGCGCGGGACGACCGACGAGCCCGTCATGACCAGCCTGGCCGGCACGATCCGCTGGCCGGCGCTCAACCGCGGCGCGGTGCTAAGCGCCACCGCCATCTGGCGCGGCGAGAGCTTCACCCTCGACGCCACGCTCGGCCAGCCGCTGATGCTCTTCGCCGGCGGGTCGTCGCCGCTGACGGTGGCGCTGAAGGCCGCGCCGGTGACGTTCAGCTTCGACGGCACGGCCAGCCTCGCCGACAACGCCTTCGTCGACGGCACCACCTCGCTGTCGGCACCATCGCTGCGCCGCATGCTGGAATGGTGGGCGAACGACGTCGTCACATCCTCGGCGACGGTGAGCTTCTCGCTCGCGGGGCGTGCCATCGGCGACGCGCGCCGCATCAAGGTCGAGAACGCCGAGGTTCGCCTCGACGGCGATCCCGGCACCGGCCTGCTCGACTTCAAGCTCGGCGACGAGGCGCCGGCGGTGAACGGCACGCTCGCCTTCGACGAACTCGACCTCGCCGCGTTCCTCTACGCCTTCACGCCGCTGTCGCCCGGCACCGCCACGACCCCGATGCGCATCGATCCGGCGACCGCCGGCCGACTGGGGTTCGACCTCCGGCTGTCCGCGGCGCGCGCCGCCATCGGCACGCTGACGCTCTCGGACCTGGCGGCGACGCTGCAGGCCCGCAACGGCATGACCGCCTTCGACATCTCGGACGCCACCGTGTTCGGCGGCAGCCTGCAGGCGGGGGTGCGCTACCAGGCCGGCGAGGGCAAGGACCAGGTCGAGATGAGCTTCCTCGGCACCGATCTGGATGCCGCCGCGCTCGCCCAGGCGGCGGGGACCGGCGCCCTCGCCCCGACCGGCCGCGTCGGCCTGTCGACCATGCTGAAGGGCAAGGGCCAGACGCTCGACGCCTTCTTGGAGACCGCCCAGGGTACGGTGAGCGCCAGTTTCGGTCCCGGGCGGATCGCCGGCTTCGATCTCCAGGCCTTCCTCGGCCGTGTTCAGGAGGGCGGCTTCTTCGCGCTGGGCGACGTCGGCGGCGGTTCGCTGGCCATCGAGCGCGCCGACCTCAAGGCGACGCTCGGCGCCGGCCTGGCGCGGCTGGAGAAGGCCGAATTCGTGACGTCGGAGCGGACCATGCGCCTCGCCGGCATCGTCCCTCATGTCGGGCGCGGGCTGGCGCTGACCGGTGCCGTCCTGCCGCGCGCGACCGACGGCGCGGCGGAACCAGAGCCGCTGACCCGTTTCTTCGTCGGCGGATCGTGGAGCGCGCCGTTCGTCTCGCCGGCGTTCACCCCGCCGGAGCCGTAGAGCATCCGGCAGCAGGTCGGATCGCCGGGCTTCCCTACTGCCTGAACGCCGCCTGCTCGTCCCTCAGCCTCTGCACCTCGCGGCGCTTGTTGACGATGGAAGCGGCAATCACGCCGGTCGCGACGATCGCGATCAGGATGGTGCAGGCAGCGTTGATCTCCGGCGTGACGCCCAGCCGCACCTGGCTGTAGATCTTCATCGGCAGCGTCGTCGCGCCCGGGCCGGAGGCGAAGCTGGCGATGACGAGATCGTCGATCGACAGCGTGAAGGCCAGCATCCAGCCGGAGACGATCGCCGGCAGGATCACCGGCAGCGTGATCGCGAAGAATGTCTTCACCGGTGGCGCGCCGAGGTCCATCGCCGCTTCCTCGAGCGAGCGGTCGAACGAGACGAGGCGTGACTGCACCACGACGGCGACGAAGCACATGGTGAAGGTGATGTGCGCCAGTGTCACGGTCAGGAAGCCGCGGTCGAGCCCCATCGAGACGAACAGCAGCAGCAGCGACAGGCCGGTGATGACCTCCGGCATGACCAGCGGCGCGAACACCATGCCCGAGAAGAGGATGCGTCCGCGGAAGCGCGTGTAGCGGGTCAGCGCCAGCGCGGCCATCGTGCCGAGCACGGTCGCCACCGTCGCCGACAGCACGCCGACGCGCAGCGTCACCCAGGCGGCGTCCATCAGCCCCTGGTTGTTGAACAGCGACACGTACCATTTGGTCGAGAAGCCGCCCCACACGGTGACCAGCCGCGACTCGTTGAACGAGAAGATAACCAGCAGGACGATCGGCAGGTAGAGGAAGGCAAAGCCCAGGACGACCGAGGCGATGTTGAAGCGGCTCCAGGTCTGGTTCATGGCGGCCGCCTATCGTCCCTGTTCCTGGGCGCGCGCCTGCGCCTGCTGGAAGAACATGATCGGCACGACCAGCAGCAGCAGCAGGATCACCGCCACCGCGGAGGCCACCGGCCAGTCGCGGTTGGCGAAGAACTCGTTCCACAGCGTCTTGCCGATCATCAGCGTCTGCGAGCCGCCGAGCAGGTCGGGGATGACGAACTCGCCCGTCGCCGGGATGAACACGAGCAGGAAGCCGGCGATGACGCCGGGGATCGACAGCGGGAACGTCACCTTCCAGAAGGCGGCGAACGGACGGCAGCCGAGGTCCTGCGCGGCCTCGATCAGCGTGTAGTCCATCTTCTCCAGCGAGGAGTAGAGCGGCAGCACCATGAACGGCAGGTAGGAGTAGACGATGCCGATGAAGATCGCCGTGTGGGTGTTCATGATGATCAGCGGCTCGTCGATGATGTGGAGCGCCATCAGGAACTGGTTCAGCAGGCCTTCCGGCTTGAGGATGCCGATCCAGGCGTAGACGCGGATCAGGAAGCTCGTCCAGAACGGCAGGATGACCAGCATCAGCAGCGTCGGCCGCCAGGTCGCCGGCGCGCGCGCCATGCCGTAGGCGAGCGGATAGCCGACGAGCAGCGTCAGGAACGTCGCGGTGCCGGCGATCGCGAGGCTCGACACATAGGCGTTGAAGTAGAGCGCGTCCTCGGTCAGCCAGAGGTAGTTGTCGAAGCTGAACTGCTTGACGTCCTCCCAGATGCCGCCGATGCCGGCCGTGAAGTCGAAGGCAGGCGTATAGGGCGGCATCGAGATCGCCGTCTGCGACAGCGAGATCTTCACCACGATCAGGAACGGGATCAGGAAGAACAGCAGCAGCCAGACATAGGGAACCGCGATGACCAGCCGGCTGGTGATCGCGGAGACGAGGCGGGTCATCCGGTCCTCCTAGCGCGTCAGCAGGACGCCGGCGTCGGACGTGAACGATATCCACGCCCGGTCGTGCCAGCTCAGCGGATCTTCGGTGACGCGTTGGCTGTTCATCTGGCTCGTTTTCACGACGTAACCCGACGGCAGCTTCACGTGATAGACGGTCATGTCGCCGAGATAGGCGATGTCCCAGACCTCGCCCTCGACCGAATTGGTCTCTGCGTCTTCCGGCCGCCGCGACGAGACCTTCACCTTCTCGGGCCGCACGGCGAACCAGACCGTGCTGCCGGGCGTCGCGGCGCCGCCGTTGTCGGTGCGGATGGCGAAGCCGTCGGCGCTCTCGATGGTGACGGCGTTGCCGTCCTTCCGCGAGACCTTGCCCTCGAACATGTTCACACTGCCGACGAAGTCGGCGATGAAGCGCGATGCCGGCGCCTCGTAGATCTCGGCCGGCGTCGCCACCTGCATGATCTTGCCCTTGTCCATGACCGCGATGCGGTCGGCCATGGTCATCGCCTCCTCCTGGTCGTGGGTGACGATCATGAAGGTGAGGCCGAGCTCCTGCTGCAGATCCATGAGCTCGAACTGCGTCTCCTCGCGCAGCTTCTTGTCGAGCGCGCCCAACGGCTCGTCCAGCAGCAGCACCTTCGGCCGCTTGGCGACGGAACGGGCCAGCGCGACGCGCTGGCGCTGGCCGCCGGAAAGCTGGTGCGGCTTGCGCTTGGCGAACTGCTGCAGCTTGACCAGTTCCAGCATCTCGCCGACGCGCTTCTCGATCTCCGGCGTCGGCATGCCTTCCTGCTTCAGGCCGAAGGCGATGTTGGCCTCAACGGTCATGTGCGGGAACAGCGCATAGGACTGGAACATCATGTTCACGGGCCGCCGGTAGGGCGGCATGTTCTTCAGGTCGACCCCGTCCAGCAGGATGCGGCCGGAGGTCGGATTGTCGAAGCCGCCCAGCATGCGCAGCAGCGTGGACTTGCCGCAGCCCGACGCGCCGAGCAGCGCGAAGAACTCGCGCTCGTAGACGACCAGCGACAGGTCGTTGACGGCGGTGAAGTCACCGAACTTCTTGGTGACGTTCTCGAAGGCGATGTAGGGCTTGGCGGACGGGTCGTTCCACGGCGCGAAGCTGCGCCTGATGCTGCCGAGCGATTTCATCTGTCCGCCGCCCCTATCCCCTCAAAATGAAGGAGGCCCCGCGCCGGCGGGGCCTCCGAAGCTTACTGGCCCGTGACGATCCTGGTCCAGGTCCGCGTCACGATGCGCTGCGTCCGGGAATCGTAGGGCAGCACCGTGAAGAGCTTGGCGAGCGTCGCCTCGTCCGGATAGATCGCCGGGTCGCCCAGGATCTCGAGATCGACGAACTCCTCCGATGCCTTGTTGCCGTTGGCGAAATAGACGTAGTTGGTCGCCTTGGCGATGACTTCCGGCTTCATCAGATAGTTCAGGAAGGCATGCGCCTCGTCGACATGCTGCGCGTCGGCCGGGATCGCCATCTGGTCGAACCACATCTCGGCGCCCTCCTTCGGGATCACATAGTCCACCACCACGCCCTGGTCGGCTTCCGCGGCGCGGTCGCGCGCCTGGAACACGTCGCCCGACCAGCCGACGGCCAGGCAGATGTCGCCGTTCGCCAGCGCGTTGATGTACTCCGACGAGTGGAACTTGCGGATGTGCGGCCGCACCTTCATCAGCGCTTCCTCGGCCTTGGCGAAGTCGTCCGCGGAGGTCGCGCCCGGGTCCATGCCGAGATAGTTGAAGGTGGTCGGGAAGATGTCCGCCGGCGAGTCCAGCACGTAGACGCCGCAGCCTGCGAGCTTGGCCAAATTGTCGGGATTGTAGAAGACGTCCCAGCTGTCGATCTTCTCGATGCCCAGCGCCTCCTGCACCTTCTTCACATTGTAGCCGAGACCGACCGTGCCCCACATGTAGTTGATCGAGTATTCGTTGCCCGGATCGTAGGCGGCGGTCCGCTCCAGCACCACGTCCCACATGTTGGCGAGGTTGGGCAGCTTGTCCTTCTGCAGCTTCTGGAAGACCCCGGCCTCGATCTGGCGGGCCATGAACTGCGCCGTGGGAACGACGATGTCGTAGCCCGATCCGCCGGCCAGCAGCTTGGTCTCGAGGATCTCGTTGGAATCGAAGACGTCGTAGACGACCTTGATGCCGGTTTCCTTGGTGAAGTCGGCAATGATCGAGTCGTCGATATAGTCCGACCAGTTGTAGACGTTGACGACCTTGTCCTGCGCATTCGCCGGCAGGTGCGTCGCCACGGCGAGGACGGAGGCCGCCGACAGCAACAGTGCTTTGCGGATCATTGTTGTTCTCCTCTTGTTGTTGCTCCGGCTCGTGGGCGGGGCTTTCCCCGAGCAGTTATGTTCGAAGCCTATTGGCGTTTTTGCAGTGCGACAAGCGCCAAATATCCGGCGCCCTCACAGGTACGTCGTCCTTTCCAGCGGCGTGATCTCGCTCCAGAACGCCATGATCTCCGCGCGTTTCAGGTCGCGATAGACCTTGGCCAGAAGCGGCCCGAGCGCGCGGTCGACGAAGCTGCTCTTCTCCATCAGCTGCAGCGCGTCGTCCATGTCGTCGGGCAGGTAGAGCCCGTCCTCGGCATAGGCGTTGCCCTCCACCGGCGGCGGCGGGACGGCACCTTCCTCGATGCCCTCGACCATGCCCTGGATGAGGGTCGCCATGACGAGGTACGGGTTGGCGTCGGCACCGGCGATGCGATGCTCGACGCGGCGGTTCGCCTCGGTCGAGACGGGGATGCGCAGCGCCACCGAGCGGTTGTTCTCCGCCCAGACGGCGCGCGTCGGCGCGTAGGAGCCGGGCGTGATGCGGCGGAAGCCGTTCCAGGTGTTGATGAACAGGAGCAGCGATTCCGGCATGGTGCGCAGCAGCCCCGCCACCGCGGCCTCGAGCTTCTTGCGTCCGCCGGAACCCGAGAAGATGTTCTCCCCCTTGGCGTCCAGCATCGACGCATGCACATGCATGCCATTGCCGGCATATTCGAGGAACGGCTTGGCCATGAAGGTCGCGGTCAGGCCGTGCGCGCGGGCGCAGCCCAGCACGATGCGGCGCAGCATGATCACGTCGTCGGCGGCGCGCACCGGATCGGCGCGGTGCTTCAGGTTCACCTCGAACTGCCCGGGTGCGGCTTCCTTGATGATCGTGTCGATCGGCAGCTTCTGCTCGCGCGCCGCGTCGCGGATCATGTCGAACAGCTCGGCGTGTTCGGCCAGGTCGTCGAGGCCGTACATTCGGAGCCTGTCCGGCCCGGCCGTCGCGCCGACAGGTCCCGGCATGCCGTCGCTCCACTCGATCTCCGGGTCGAGCAGGTAGAATTCCAGTTCGAAGGCGACGACCGGGAAGAAGCCCTTGGCGTTGACCTCGGCGACCTTCTTCTTCAGCACCAGCCGCGGGTCGGCCATGAACGGCTCGCCCTCCGGCGAGAAGGTCTGCAGCAGAACCTGCGCCGTCTTGCGCTTGGCCCAGGGCACGATGGAGAGCGAGCCGCGCGTGGCGCGGCAGTAGCCGTCCTTGTCGCCGGTCTCGATGTGGAGGCCAGTTTCCGTCACCTCGCGGCCCCAGACGTCCAGCCCGTGCAGCGACATCGGGAAGTTCACCCCTTCCTGGAACGCCTTCTTCAGCGCGTCGCCCGGCGCCCATTTGCCGCGCAGCACGCCGTTCGGGTCGACCATCAGGAACTCGACCGCCTCCACATCCGGGTGGCGCGAGACGAAATCGAGGTATTCGGCCTCGTGGTCGGCGGAGATGAATTTGGGATCGCCAGTTTTGGCGGAAGACTTGGGATCGTCGGGAAGCCGCGACGCGGACGGATCGACAAGGCGCGCTACGCCGGCATTCAGCGTGCCGGTATCTGGGAGTGGCAAGATGACCCTGTCTGGTTGTTTCCCTCGCCCCTAGCCTGCCTCCCCGGCGGCGAGACTGTCAATGGGGCGTGCCGAGCAGGCCCGGCGGCATGCCTAGTTGGGAATGGGCATGCCGGTCGTTCCCGGCTTCGCCGGCCGCGACTGCCGGTAGAGTTCGAGCCCGATATGCGTCAGCAGCGCGGCGAAGATGACGGTTCCGCCCAGAATGGTGCGCGACGACGGCACCTCGTCGTGGAACAGCCAGACCCAGACCGGCCCCAGCACGGTCTCCAGCGTCCCGATCAGCGCCGCGAACGCCGCCGGGATCAGCCTCGCGCCGTAGCTGAAGCAGGCGAGGCCGAGGCCGAGATTGAGCGCGCCGAACGCGAACAGCCATGCCATGTCGGTCGTGGTGACGGCGAAGGCGCTGGCCTGCGTCGCGGCGAAGCTGGCGGCGATGACGGTGCCGAGGAACGTCGCCGGCGTCATGCGCACATGCGCGAAGCGGCGGGTGATCACCGTCGCCGTCGAGAAGGCGAGCGCGATGAAGAGCGCGAGGCCGTCGCCGATCGGGGACACGTCTCCGGTGAACGATTCCGAGACCATGATCGCGACGCCCGCGATGACCGCGCCGATGGCGAGCCAGGTGGGCAGGGCAATCGATTCCCGGAAGATCAGCCACGACATCAGCGCCGCGATGAGCGGAACGCCGGCCTGCATCAGCACGATGTTGGCGACCGTGGTGTAGCCGAGCGCGACGATGAAGGACGTCGAGGCGCAGGCGAAGCACAGGCCGACGGCGAGGCCCGGCAGGCCCATCTTCCGGAACAGCACCAGCGTGCCCCGCGGACCGTCGCGCAGCAGCATGAAGGCAAGCAGGAAGGCGGCCGCCCATGTCGACCGCCAGAACACAACGGTCCAGCTGTCCCCCGCCTCCAGCGTGCGGGCGATCGCGCCGCCGAAACTCCAGACCAGCGCCGACATGAACACCAGCGCGTAGCCAAGCCGCTCCTCGCCACGCGTCGCGGCGGGCAGGGCTTCGGGTCGGGTGGTGCTCTCGCTCATCGGGCCATCTCGGGACTGGCATTTAGCCTGCGCGTCGCCGCCGCACTATCCAATGCGCGTCATCCGGGCGTGGTCCAACGATCCTTTCCGCCTGTGGCAAAGGCGCGTCGCCGCTCAGGGATGCTTAAGCACAGGCTCAATCGAGGATTGAGACCGGGGGCGCGATCTGGTCTGCTCGGCACCGACCCGCATTGGAGAGCAGCCCGATGAAAGCGGCATGGTACGAGCGAAACGGCGCGGCGCGCGACGTGCTGAGCGTCGGCGACATGGAGACGCCGGTGCCTGGCCCCGGCGAGGTCCGGGTGAAGATCGCGACGTCGGGCGTCAACCCGTCCGACGTGAAGAGCCGTCGCGGCCGGCCGCCGGTCTTCGCCCGCATCATTCCCCACAGCGACGGCGCGGGCGAGATCGACGCCGTCGGGCAGAAGACGACACATGCGCGCGTGGGTGACCGCGTGTGGATCTGGAACGGGCAGTGGAAGCGCCCGTTCGGCACCGCCGCGGAATATATCTGCCTGCCCGAGGAGCAGGCCGTGCGGCTGCCCGAGCGCACCGACTTTGCCGCCGGCGCGTGCATGGGCATTCCCGGGCTGACGGCGGTGCAGGCGCTACGGCTCGCCGGCAATGTCGGCGGCAAGACGCTGCTCGTCACCGGCGCCGGTTCGTCGGTCGGCCATTACGTCACGCAGATCGCCAAGCACAAGGGCGCGCGCGTCATCGGCACGGCGTCGGGCGCCAAGGCCGACCACGCGCGCGCCGCCGGAGCCGACTTCGTCGTCGACTACAAGTCGAAGGACGTCGCCAAGGTCGTCAAGGAACTGACGCGCGGCAAGGGCGTCGACGGCATCATCGACATGGACCTTTCGACCACGGTGAAGCTGATCGCCGACACGATCCTCGTGCCGCACGGGACGATCGTCTGCTACGGCTCGAACGCGGCTGCCGATATCCCGATCTCGTTCCCGGCGATGCTGTGGAACAGCTACGCGCTGAAGCTCTTCCTCGTCTACGACATGAAGCCGGACGAGCGGAAGGCAGCCATCGCCGAGCTGACCGGCCTGCTGGAGCAGAACGTTCTCAAGCACAGCATCGGCCCGCGCTTTCCCCTCTCGCAGATCGCCGCCGCCCACGACGCGGTGGAGGGCGGCAAGGCGATCGGCAACGTCATCGTCGACGTGGGCTAGCGGCTAGGCGGCCCGAGGCTCGATCTTGTCGATATCCTCAACCGCCAGGCTGGCCAGATCGTAGTTCGCCTGGAGGTTCAGCCAGAACTGCGGCGTCGTTCCGAACAGACGGCCAAGCCTTGCAGCGGTATCGGCGGTCACCGCCCGCTTCTCGCGAATGATCTTCTCGATCCGGTCACGTGGCACAAGCAACGCCTTGGCCAGCGAGCCCGCCGTCAGCCCATAGTCGGGCAGAAAATCCTCCCGCAGGATTTCGCCGGGATGAACGGGTCTGGGTCTGCGGGCCACGACGGACTCCTCAATGATAGTCGACGATCTCGACTTCGTAGGCATCACCGTTGCGCCACACGAAGCAGATGCGCCACTGGTCGTTTATCCTGATCGAATGCTGGCCCGCCCTGTCACCCTTCAGGCGCTCCAGCCGGTTGGATGGTGGCACCGCCAGATCTGCAGCGCGACCGCCGCGTCCAGTTGGGCAAGCTTGCGCTGCGCCCTCGACACGAGGTCCGCGGGAAAGCCCTTCACCGGCGCTCCCGCGCGGATGACCGCAAGACTCTTGTCGCGGGCCGATCGGATCACGCGCGAGTTGTATCCTAAAGGGATACGTAGTGCAACTACTGGAAATCAAAGGCGCTGAGCCCCGTGACCATCTCGTCGAGGCCGAGCGGTCGCGTCACCGGCGGCTCGGCGCGGGCGAGGCAGCCGGTGCGCTCGCAGAGCCGGCATGCCGGGCCGATCGGCGTCGCGCCCGTCGCGGCTGTCGTGCCGTCCGTCCGTGCCGGCTCCGCCCGACCCGTTCCCGGAAGGGCCGCGGCATAGGCCAGTTCGTCGCGGAAGGCGGCGTCGCAGCCGAGCAGCAGCGCCGTGCGGCGCGGACGCTCGGTGAACGCGGCCTGCGGCCCCTCCAGCGTGCGCGCGACCGTGACGAAGCCGGCGCCGTCCGGCATCTCCACCGCCTCGACGAGGATCTGCCCCGGCTGCGCGAACGCCGCGTGCACCGGCAGCTTTGGGCACCCCCCGCCGAAGCGCGCATGCGGAAAGCCCTGCGCGCCGGCGCGCCGCAGCCTGTGCCCGGCATGGTCGACCTCCAGCAGGAAGAACGGCACGCCGGTCGCGCCGGTGCGCTGCAGCGTCGTCAGCCGGGTCGCCGCCTGCTCGAAGGACACGGAGAAGCGGGCGCGCAGCACGTCGGCATCGTAGCGGGCGCGCAGTGCGGCGGTGCGGAACGGCTCGTAGGGCATCATCAGCGCGTGCGCGGCGTAGCGCGCCAGCTCGAAGCGGGCGAGCCGCTTCGCCTCATCGGACGACAGCTTCAAGCCGTCGATCTCGCCGGCGATCGGCGTCGCCATGCGCATCAGCGCGGATTCCATCGCCAGTTCCCGCAGCAGGTCGAAGGGCGACAGGCGCTCCGACAGGAACAGGCGCTGCGAGTGCCGGTCGTAGCGGCGGCGCCAGATCGGCATGGTGGCGACCGGCAGCACCCTCACCACGATGCCGTGCTCGCGCTTCAGCCAGGCTTTCAGCGCGCCGGAGAGGTCGTCCCCCGGCGCGAGGTCCGCGGCGAAAGCCTCCGCGGCTTCCTCGATCGCCGGGAAATGGTTCGGCCGCCGCTCCAGCGCCTCGCGCACTTCGTCGAGCGGCAGCCGCGCGGCGGAGAGTGCCGTCGCCCTGCCCTCGCGGGCCAGCAGTTCGTTGAGGTCGCTCAGCCGTTCGGCCTGCTCGCGATAGGCGCGGTAGAGCTTCACCATGCCCGCCGCGGCGTTCGGCGCCGCTTCCGCCACCTCGATGAGCTCCTGGTCGCCGGGCAGTTCGCCGGACAGGAGCGGGTCGGAGAACGCCTCCTTCAGGGCGGCGACCGAACCGCGCGCCTCGCCGTGCAGTTCCTCCGGCTCCACCTGGTAGGCCGACGCCAGCTTCAGCACGAGCTGCACGGTGATCGGCCGCTGGTTGCGCTCGATCAGGTTCAGGTAGCTCGGCGAGATGCCCAGCCCCTCCGCCATCGCCGTCTGCGTCAGGCCCTTGGCCTGGCGGATGCGGCGGATGCGGGGACCGGCGAAGATCTTCTGTTCGGCCATGCTGCGTGACAGCCTTTACATGGATAAGGATTGACAATCTTGACAACTTTACAATCCGGCCCGGTCAACATCAACACCGCTTTTCCCTTATTCCGTGGCACCTCATCCCATTTCTCTCGTTTCTATCGCAATGCAATGTAAAGGAAGTCGCGACGCCAGTGCGCCCAAGCGCTGGCAACACTGAAGATGGAAGTGCGAAGGAGCTGTCCGTGACCGACTTTTACAATCTCGTCCCGTCCGCCGCCGAAGGTCGTTACGACGGCATCGAGCGTCCCTATTCTCCGGAGGACGTGAGGCGCCTGCGCGGCTCGGTCCAGATCCGCCACACGCTGGCCGAGAACGGCGCCAACCGGCTGTGGCAGCTCATCCACGAGGAAGACTACGTCAACGCGCTGGGCGCGCTCTCCGGCAACCAGGCCATGCAGATGGTCCGCGCCGGACTGAAGGCGATCTACCTGTCCGGCTGGCAGGTCGCGGCCGACGCCAACACCGCGTCCGCCATGTATCCGGACCAGTCGCTCTATCCGGCCAACGCCGCGCCGGAGCTCTGCCGCCGCATCAACCGCACGCTCCAGCGCGCCGACCAGATCGAGACGCAGGAGGGCAACGGACTTTCGGTCGACACCTGGTTCGCGCCGATCGTCGCCGACGCCGAAGCCGGCTTTGGCGGGCCGCTGAACTCGTTCGAGATCATGAAGGCGTTCATCGAGGCGGGCGCCGCCGGCGTCCACTACGAGGACCAGCTGGCGTCGGAGAAGAAGTGCGGCCACCTCGGCGGCAAGGTGCTGATCCCGACCGCGGCGCATATCCGCAACCTCACCGCCGCACGCCTCGCCGCCGACGTTATGGGCACGCCGACGCTGATCGTCGCGCGGACTGACGCCGAGGCCGCCAAGCTGCTCACCTCCGACATCGACGAGCGCGACCAGCCCTTCGTCGACCAGGATGCCGGCCGCACGGTCGAAGGCTTCTACCAGGTCAAGAACGGCATCGAGCCCTGCATCGCGCGCGCCATCGCCTACGCACCCTATGCGGACCTGATCTGGATGGAGACCTCCAAGCCAGACCTCGGCCAGGCGAAGCGTTTCGCCGAAGCCGTGCGCAAGCATCATCCGGACAAGCTGCTCGCCTACAATTGCTCGCCGTCGTTCAACTGGAAGAAGAACCTCGACGACGCGACGATCGCCAGGTTCCAGCGCGAGCTGGGCGCCATGGGCTACAAGTTCCAGTTCATCACGCTTGCGGGCTTCCATCAGCTGAACTTCGGCATGTTCGAGCTGGCACGCGGCTACAAGGACCGCCAGATGGCGGCCTATTCGGAGCTGCAGGAGGCCGAGTTCGCGGCGGAGGCGAACGGCTATACCGCCACCAAGCACCAGCGCGAGGTCGGCACCGGCTATTTCGACGCCGTGTCGATGGCCATCAGCGGCGGCAAGTCGTCGACCACGGCGATGCACGAATCGACCGAGCACGCGCAGTTCCGCGTCGCGGCCGAATAGGCAACAGGAAGCAGGGCAGAGTTCAAAGGAGACGAGCCATGGCCCCGAAGACCCGTGTCAAGGAACGCGCCGAGGAACAGGCCTCGGCGATGAATGTCGACCAGCAGGCGGCAATCCGCATGGTCGCCAACGACCTGCACCGGCTGAACCAGTCGGTCATGAAGGCCGTCGAGGCCGGCGTGTCCGTGGAACTCGTCCGCTCGGCCCGCCATCACGGCGGCACCGGCACCTGGGGCGACCTGCTGATCCCCGTCGTCGTGGCGCAGCCCAACGCGGCGTGACGCCCGCTACCGCGCGTCGGGGAACCGCGCCAGCAGGTCCCCGACGCCGAGCACCGGCCAGCGCAGCAGCGCGCCGGACCGATCGCCGGACATGATCTCCGTCCCCGACGGGTTCGATTCGAGATAGTCCACAGACCCGCCATGCGCCTTCAGCGCGATGGTCGGCGCACCCGGCGTGCGGGCGTCCCACACCCGCAGGTCGCCGTTCTCGAAACCGGCCGCCAGCCAACCCGCCTCGGGCAGGTAGGTCGCCGACACGATCCGCGACGCGGACGCCTCCTGCGGCAGGCGGCGGAGCACCGCGCCGGTCGTCCCGTCGAGAAGCATGACGGCGCGGTCGTCACGGACGAGACGGGCGTCGGCCAGCGTCTCGGTCGGGATCACGTCCGAGTCCGGAAGCGGACGGGCATCCGCGAGCACTGGCGACGGAACCTCCGTCAGCGGCACGATGGCAGG
Organism: Rhizobiaceae bacterium; assembly: GCA_019635755.1. GTDB lineage: Bacteria > Pseudomonadota > Alphaproteobacteria > Rhizobiales > Rhizobiaceae > OAS926. The sequence goes on from JAHBYW010000001.1 coordinate 970,460, forward strand.
CGTGCCGCCGCCCGGCCGCCACAGCAGCGCGTCGTTTTCGTAGCCGTTGGCCGCGAAGTGGCCCGCCGCGCACCTTATGCCCTCCGACCGGATGCGCGGATCCTGTGCAACGTAGAACAGCAGGATCTCCAGTTCCGCGCCGCTGTCGGCCGAATAGACGATACGGTCCGTCTCCGCGCCGTCGGCCAGACTCCGCCGCGACACGAAGAGATGCGCGTCGGCTTCCGTCGAGCCGCCTTCGCCCAGCACATAGGCCGTCGCACCGTCGTCGGCGACGCACACATGGTGCACCCAGCCGCCCATCTCGTACGTCGCCGCCGGCACGGCAGCGCCGGAGCCGGTGTCGAAAAGCTGCAGCGTCCTGCCTGAGGACACGATCAGCCGGTCGCCCGACAGCGCCCAGTTGCGTGCGATGGAAAACTCGAAGGCCTCCAGGTCGAGCGCCTGCTCGACCTTTTTCGCCAGGTCGAAGACGAGCAGCTTCTGCTTGCCTTCCAGCACCGCCGCGGTCCGCGATGCGTTGACACCGGGCGGGCTGTCGATGGCGGTGGCATAGACCTCGTCCCCATTCTCCGCCCGCGCGACGCCAAGCCGCGCCGGATAGGACATGATCGTCTCCGACTTGAGCAGCCCGACCAGGCCCTGTCCGAGATCGATCATCCCGCCGTGACCGTACGGACCGCCGCCGAAGTCCTCCTTGCCCCAGATCCTCGCCATCGTGCCGTCCGGCTGCCGCCGCATGACGATCGCGTCGTAGCGTTTCAACAGGCCGTCCTTCGGGTGGACGAACACGGTTGCGATGTCCGTGTCGCTGAGGAACTGCGCCGACGCCAGCGAGACGCCGGCCTGGTCGGCGGCCTGCAGCAGCACGTTGCTTGAGGCCTGCAGCGGCACGATCGTCTCCGGCCCGGACTGACGATAGGCGACCAGCGTCGCGCCGCCGTCGATCAGCGCGAGGTCGTCCACGTCGCGGTCGAACTGGTGGAGCTGGCGCAGGGCTGCGCCGGTGCGCCCGTCCAGAACCGCCGCCGCCTGCCCGAAGGTCAGCACCAGGATGTTGCCGGCGGCATCGAAGCCCTGGAAAGCGCATTCGCAGCGGACCGGCGTCTGCGTCCGTGCCGCGAGGTCGTGGATCACGAAGGAGATTTGCGTGTCGGCCGAATAGACCAGCTCGACGGCACGGCTGCCATCCGGGGACAGCGTCGTCGTGAAGCTCGGCGCGTCGAAGGACAGCAGGGTCTGGCCGTCCGACAGGCGGAAGACATTGGTGCCCTCGCCGTCGTAGGTTTCGAGGAGGTCGCCGCCGAAATAGAGGAAGCTCACCCATTCGTTGCGGCCGGTCGAGAGCCTCCCGGTCTCCGTCCGCGTCCCGAGATCGAAGCGGACGATGTCGCCGTTCCACATCCCGATCAGCAGTTCGCCGGTCGGCGCCACGGCCAGCGAGGCGCAGGCGGAATCGCCGAGCGACGCCTGCCAGGCCATCGTCGCCTCGCCCCCGCCCTGCGGCGGAAGCGCGATGCCGATCAGCTGGTTGCGGGTGCAGCCGACGATGCTGTCGGGGCCGAGCGCGACCTGGATGACCGGCTTCAGATTGTCCATGCTGAGGCCGCTGTAGCTGAATTCGTCCCAGGTCCTCGTGGCCACCGTGTAGCGGAGCATGCCGAGCCACGAGTCCACGAACACGGTCGAGCCGTCGGAGGTCAGCCCTCTCAGATCGGCTCCGCCGGTCTTGCGCTGATGGATCACCCCCTCCGTCGGCGACCAGATGACCGCGTTGGCGAGTTGGTCGACGGAGAAGTAGGTGCCGTCCGCGAGCGGCGTGGCGTTCAGCCCGAGCTGGCCATAGGCGATGATGTCGAATTCGCGCGGGCGGCTGCCGATGAACCCGGCCTCGTAAAGCACGCTGTAGGCCTGCGGGATGAACGGTATCGACCCGTCGGTGACGAGCGCCTCTCGCGCCAGCTGGACCGCGCTCTCCCGCCGGCCCGCGGTGAGCAGGTCGCGGGCGCGGATCGACGTGTTCACCGCCGCCAGCGTGCGCCGGTCGCGATCGGTCTGCGATTGCAGTTCCGCCAGCCGCTCCTTCTCGCGCCGGTCGGATTCGATTTGCCACAAGGCGCCGCCGACGGCAGCCAGCGCGGCGATGCCGGCTGCCGCCGCGACCATGCGGTTGCGCCGCCGCCGCTGCAGGTCGCGGCGGACCAGGCTGTCGTAGCGGATGTCGAGCAGGCCGGAGACCAGCTTGGCGATCGCCCGCGTCTTGCCGTCGCCGACGGAGCGGGCATCCGCCGCCAGCGGCTCCAGCACCTTGCCGTCCGGCCCGACCAGCCCGCCGCGCAGGGCGGGCGGAAAGCACTCGCGTGGGTCCGGCTCCGCGCCGCCGCTGACATTCGGCTCGCCGGCGACGATCAGGGTCAGGATGCGACCGGGTTTCGGCCGCGTCCCGTTCAGCGCCGCGAACTCCCGGATCTCCTGGTCGACGTAGCGCGAACGGGCCGACGCCGGCGAGGCGACGACGATCAGGTTCTGCGACTCGCTCAGCGCCTTGCGGATTTCCGCGCCCAGATCGCCTGCCGCCGAAGCATCGTCGCGGTCGCGGAAGAACCGGCCGAGCCGGCGCGGCGGAACCTCGCCCGACTGCGTGGCGATGCCTTGCGGAACCGAGTAGCCCTCAAGTCGCGCCAGCAGCCATCGGGCCCACGCCTGGTCACGGTGACTATAACTGATGAAGGCGCGATAGGTGAACGTGTCGGGACGGCTGGTTGATCCGTCCGCCAGGCCTCTGGTGTCGATCTCGTCCATCCCCGCCCCGCGCGGACCGGCACGAAATACTGGCCGGAACCGGTCCGATGATCAGCCTCGCGCGCCGCGCTTTTCCTGTCAACGCAGCCGGCCGCGGCGTTGACTTTCGGCCCGATCCGGCCACACTTCCCGGCTCCAGCCCCATTCGTTTCAGCCCCCATGTCGAACTCGCGCATCATCTCCTTCCCCGGCCTGGACAGCAGGTATGGGGCAGACCGCCCCCCGGTCGGACGCGATGCCAATGCGGCGGCGGTACTGATCGTCGGCCGCTCGCAGATCAATCGCGTCGTCGTCGGCAAGATCGTCGAGCGCTCCGGCCTGCGGCCCCAGTCGGTCGCCCCGGAGGATGCCGCCGGCAAGCTCGCCGAGATGGAACCGAGGCTGGTCATCCTCGACGGCGGCGCGGACAATCGCGACTGCGAGGCGCTGATGGTGCGGCTGGTGGACCAGCGCCGTGTGTCCGACAAGAGCTACCCCCGCGTCATCCTGCTGTCCAACCGCACCGGCACGCCGACCGGCATCACGCTCGGCTCGCCGGTCGACGCCGTCGTGGCGAAGCCGATCACGCCGGAATCGCTCCAGCCGGTCGTCGACCGGCTGCTGCCGCGAGCCAGCTGACGCCTCCCCTTCCCTTCCGTCGAAGCGCGCGGCTATACTCGCCTCATCAGCAAAATCTCTGGTGATTGATGGCCCTCGCGAAGAAGGAAGTCCGACCGTCAGGCCGAGGCACGCGTTCGCGCACGCGTCCCTTCGTCAAGAACAAGCGCGGCGTAAAGAATTGGAAAGAGGCGGCCGCCTGGCTGGAATGGCGCAGCATCGAGGACATCGAGTGCATCACACCGGACCAGGCCGGCGTCGCCCGCGGCAAGATGATGCCGTCGAACAAGTTCACCTCGAACACGTCGCTTGCGCTGCCGTCGGCGCCATTCATGATGACCATTTCCGGCGACTATCCGGAGGACGGCAACGGGTTCGCCTATCCTGAGGACGACGGCGACCTGAAGCTCGTTCCCGACCTGTCGACACTGTCAGCGGTCCCGTGGGAAAGCGACGCCACCGCGCAGGTCATCTGCGACCTCGTCCACCAGGACGGTCGCCTCGTCGAGTTCACTCCCCGCAACGTGTTGCGCCGCGTCATCGCGGCCTATGCGGAACTCGGCCTTCGCTGCGTCGTCGCGCCCGAGATCGAGTTCTACCTCGTCCGCAAGAACCCAGACCCCGATTATCCGCTGATCCCGCCGGTCGGCCGCTCCGGGCGTCCCATCGCCGGCGGCTCGGGCTACTCGATCGCCGGCGTCAACGAGTTCGACGAGCTCATCGACGACATCTACCACTTCTCCGAGGCGCAGGGACTGGAGATCGACACGCTCATCCACGAGGAAGGCGCCGGCCAGCTCGAGATCAACCTGCGCCACGGCGACCCGATCCAGCTCGCCGACCAGGTGTTCCTGTTCAAGCGGACGATCCGCGAGGCGGCGCTGAAGCACGAGACCTATGCGACCTTCATGGCCAAGCCGATCCAGGGCCAGCCCGGTTCGGCCATGCACATCCACCAGTCGATCATCGACCAGAAGACCGGAAGGAACGTCTTCACCAATGAGGACGGCAGCGAGGCCGACGCCTTCTTCCACTTCATCGGCGGCATGCAGAAGCACGTACCGAACGCGCTGGTGATGTTCGCGCCCTACGTCAATTCCTATCGCCGGCTGACCCAGGCGGCGTCCGCGCCGGTCAACAACAAATGGGGCTACGACAACCGCACGACCGCGTTCCGCGTGCCCCGCTCCGATCCGGCGGCGCGGCGTGTCGAGAACCGCATCCCGTCCTCCGATGCCAATCCGTATCTCGCGCTCGCCGCCTCGCTCGCCTGCGGCCTGATCGGCATGCGCAACAGGATCAAGTGCGACACGCCGGTCCTGACCACGGCGAACGAGGACGAGATCGACCTGCCGCGCGGGCTGCTCGAGGCCGTCGACCTGTTCGAGGCCGATGAAGACCTGCGCGACATGCTGGGCTCCGTCTTCTGTTCCACCTACGCCGCGATCAAGCGCGCCGAGTTCGAGACGTTCATGGAAGTGATCAGCCCGTGGGAGCGGGAGTTTCTGCTGCTGAACGTGTAGGTACGCGCAGTAGGGCAGTAGGGCAGTAGGGCAGTAGGGCAGTAGGGAGCGATGCCTGCGCAAATTGAGTCCTACAAGGACATGATCGTATGGCAGCAGGCAATGGATTTGGTCGTTGCCGTGTATGCCACCACCAAGAGTTGGCCCAAGGATGAACTCTATGGCCTCACGTCACAGGCTCGTCGCACGGCCACGTCGGTTCCCGCAAACATCGCCGAGGGATATGCGCGCGAGAATCGTGGCTCCTATCAACAGTTCCTTCGGATTGCTCAGGGTTCGCTGAAAGAGTTGGAAACGCACCTCATGATCGCTCAGCGCATCGGTTTCGCCGATGACAAAACTGTTGCGCCGTTGCTCGGTCAGTCGGAAAGCGTTGGCAAGCTCCTCAAGCTCCTTATCCGTCGCCTGTCCGGAGAACACTGATGCACCTATTGCCGTACTGCCCTACTGCCTTACTGCCCTGACCATGACCTACCAATCCCCCATCTCCCCTGGCTACTCCTGGTACGAGGACACGGTCGGCGTGCGGCCCGAATACCCGCCGCTCGACGGTGACGTCACGGTCGACGTGGCCATCGTCGGCGGCGGCTTCACCGGCCTGTCTGCGGCGGTCCATCTGGCGAAGTCGGGCGTCAGCGTCGCGCTGATCGAGGCCCACCGCTTCGGCGACGGCGCTTCGGGGCGCAATGGGGGGCAGCTGGGCACCGGCCAGCGCGCCGGGCCGGAGGAGATGGAGAAGGAATTCGGCTTCGCCCGCGCCAAGGTCCTCTTCGACCTCGCGGAGGAGGCCAAGGCCCACCTGCTGGAATTCGCCTCCGTCAACGGCATCGAGATCGACTTCCGCCCGGGCCACCTGAACGTCACGCACAAGCCGCGCGAACTGCCCGAATACGAGGAATACGCGGCGACGGCGGCCCGCTTCGGCTACCCCCACATCACGGTGATGGACGCGGCAGAGACCGCGGAGCGGGTCGGCTCGACCGCCTATGTAGGCGGCACCCGCGACACCGGCACCGGACATATCCATCCGCTGAAGCTGCTGGTCGGCACCGCGCGCGTTGCGGCTGCATCGGGCGCGCGCCTGTTCGAGCGCACCCGGGCGACCGGCGTCACGACGAAGGGCGGCAAGGTACAGGTCGCCACGCCGACCGGAACGATCACCGCCGGCAGATGCCTGCTCGCCATCGACGCCTATGGCGGCGAACTCGAGCCGGCGACGGCGTCGCACATCATGCCGATCGGATCCTTCATCGGCGCGACGGTGCCGCTCGGATCCGACAGCCCGGTCCTGCCGGGCGGCGAATCCGTGTCGGACTCGCGCTTCGTCGTCCGCTACTTCCGTCGCGCCCCGACCGGCGAGCTGCTGTTCGGAGGACGCGAGATCTATGCCGTCAAGGATCCGAACGACATCCACATCCACATCCGCCGCCAGATCGCGGAAACCTATCCGGCTTTGAAGGATGTCCGGATCACGCATGGCTGGGGCGGCTATGTCGGCATCACGCTGCCGCGCAAGCCGTTCGTCCGCGAGGTGATGCCGAACGTGATCTCCGCCGGCGGCTATTCCGGCCACGGCGTCATGCTGTCCAACTTCACCGGCAAGCTCTACGCCGAAGCCGTCGCCGGAAACCGCGACCGCCTCAAGCTGATCGAGGACCTGAAGATACCGGCATTTCCCGGCGGCAGCCGCTTCCGCGCCCCGCTGCTCTTCCTGGCGCTCAACTGGTACGCGCTGCGCGACCGGTTTTGAGGCCGGGCGCGTTCATGCTATCCTTTAGGGAAATGAGGTCCGATCATGACCAAGCTCGAGACGATCGAGGAAAGCATCAGCGCCCTGCCCGACAAGGAGCTCTGGACGCTTTCGGAGTGGCTCGAGGAGCTGAAGGCCGCTCGCTGGGACAAGCAGATCGAGGAAGACGCCAAGGCCGGCAAATTGGACAAGCTTTTCGCCCAAGCAAAGGCTGATATTGCGGCAGGCCGCGTCAAGCCGCTTTGAAGCATCGAGCCACCAGCCAATTCTGGCAACTCTATCACGCGCTGCCTCCCGACGTACGGCAGTTGGTGGTCAGGAGTTTCGCCTTGATGGCTGAGAATTCCAGACACCCTTCCTCCAGTTGAAGCGGGTAGGCGAAGGTTGGTCGGTGCGTGTCGGAAGAAACTATCGAGCGCTCGCCGTCGAGAGCGTGGACGGTCTGGACTGGTTCTGGATCGGCCCGCACGACGAATACGACCGGCTGATCCGCTAGCCAGCGAAGTGCTCGCGCTTGGTGGCGGCTCCGCGTGACAGGGACAAGGACCGGACCGGACGAGCGGCGTTAGCTCTCGTCAAGGTCCGGCGCTGGCATCGGGCCCAGCCGCAGCACCAGCGCGCCCAGCAGCGCTGCGACGAGCGATCCCGCAAGAATGCCGACCTTGGTCGCGTCCTGCAGCGCCGGGCTGTCGGCAAAGGCCAGCAGGCCGATGAACAGGCTCATCGTGAAGCCGATGCCGCAGAGCAGCGCCACGCCCGTGATGTGGCTCCAGCCGGCATTGGCCGGCATGTCCGCCAGTCCGGTGCGGATGGCGATCCACGATGTTCCGAGCACGCCGACGAGCTTGCCCGCGACCAGCCCCGCCGCGACGCCCAGCGTCAGCGGCTCGCCGAGGGCGGCCAGCGTCATGCCGGCGAAGGAGACGCCGGCATTGGCGAAGCCGAAGATCGGCACGATGACGAATGGCACGATGCCGTGCAGGCCGTGCTCCAGCCGGTGCAGCGGCGATGCTTCGAGGTCGCTGGCGATACCGGGCGCGCGGCGAAGCGGGATCGTCATGGCGAGCGCGACGCCGGCCAGTGTTGCATGCACGCCGGACTTCAGGACCAGGAACCAGAGCACGGCGCCGAGCGCGAGGTACGGGACGAGGCTCAGCACGCCCATGCGGTTGAGCGCGATCAACACGGCAAGCACCGCGAAGGCGCCCGCGAGATAAGCACCCGACAGCCCGGTCGTATAGAACAGCGCAATGATGATCACGGCGCCGAGGTCGTCGATGATGGCAAGGGCCGTCAGGAACACCTTCAGCGACGCCGGCACGCGGTTGCCGAGGAGCGACAGAACGCCGAGCGCGAAGGCGATGTCGGTTGCCGTGGGGATCGCCCAGCCGCGCAGCGTCGAAGGGTCGCCGGCGTTAAGCGCCACGTAGATCAGCGCCGGCACCGCCATGCCGCCGGCGGCGGCGATGCCGGGCAGGACGCGCCGGGGCCAGGTCGACAGCTGCCCGTCGAGCACCTCGCGCTTGATCTCCAGCCCGACCAGCAGGAAGAAGAGCGCCATCAGCCCGTCATTGATCCAGTGGGAAACACTGAGCGGCCCGACATAGGCGTGGAGCACGCCGAAATAGGTCGCTGCCAGCGGCGAGTTGGCGACGACGAGCGCGAGCGCCGCCGCAACCATCAGCACGATGCCGCCCGACGCCTCGCTGTCGATGAACTCGCGGAAGATCGACACGGGTCGCGCGCGGTCCGCCATCAGGCTGCTCCTCTCCTCATGCCCCGCCCTGCGCACACGTCCGTGTGCGCCGCGGGTATCCTTTCGTCACCGCTTGTGATCGCCCGGTGGCGAAGTTTGGCCACATTCGCCGACGATTCTTTGAACCGGCGGGCGGAACCGGGAGACAATCCCGGACCGCCTGTCGTGTTAGAGGGAAGACCGGCAGGATTAGCAAGTCGCGGGGGCGCTTCTGATCGTCGCAGTCCGGTCGATCACGGAGTTCACGCATGACCAGCCCCCAGGACGCGGCGCCCGAGCCGACATCCGAGTTTTCAGCAGAACCCACCTTCCGGCCCGTCGAAGCGATCGCGCCGACGGCACCGATCGCAGCCCATGATCCGCTGTCCTTCCGCTCCCGCGAGCGGCACCGGGCGGGTCTGGCCGCCGCCCTCGCCGCGACCACGGCGGCCGCGGCCTGCTTCGCGGCCCTGATCATGATGGCGCCGCCCCGTCCGGAGGTGCCGGACAGTGTCGAGACCGCGGCGATCGAGGATACGCCGCGAGCGCAGGAGGCAACCTTCCAGCCTGTCGCGGCGCGCACGGCTGTCGCGGCTGATGACGCCGGGGCGCAGCCGGTCCCCGCGCCGGAAAAGGCGACGGCGGCGATCATGGCACCATCGCTTGCCGGCGGCAGCCCTCGCTGGGCACAGCTGAACGTGCCCGCCGAAGCCAGGACGGAGTCGTTGACGGGCGAGGCCCGCGACGAGACGCTGGCCGGCAACCCGCCGCGGCGCATGACCGCGCCCGACCTGCCGGAACTGGAAACCTGGGAGGCCGAGAACCATCCCGTCGAGCCGGACGCCGACGAGATCGACCCTAGCGTCACCGCCGCGATCGGCGACCCCGCCTATGAGCGGACGGCGCGCGCCACGCACTACGTCAACCTGCGCGCCAAGCCGGCCGACGAGGCGAAGGTACTGACCGTCGTGCCCGCCAATGGCGAGCTTGCCGTCGTCGGCTGCGAGCGCTGGTGCGAAGTCGAGTACGACGGCACCCGCGGCTTCATCTACAAGCGGTTCGTGCGATAGCCTTCACCGAGCCGGGAACAGCCGCGTCATCGCTGCGAGCCCCAGCCACACGCCGAGCGCGCAGAAGGCGAGGAACACCCAGCCCGACAGCGCGCCGGCGTGGATGCCGGACAAAAGCACGCCGACCGTGCAGCCGAGCGCCGTCATCGCACCCCAGCCCATCAGCACGCCGCCGACGAGCCCCTTCGCCACCTGCCCGCCGGTCGGCAGCGCCGGCTTGAACTGGCCGGCGGCGAGCGCCGAGGCGAAGCTGCCGAGGATCAGCCCGACGACCAGCAGGCCGTTGGGCGACAGCACCGTCTCCTTGACCACGGTGGCGCAGCCGCGCAGGCCGTCGAGGCCGAACAGCGTGTCGGGCAGCAGGCCCTGGGCGCTGCCCGCGGTCCGCGCGATCGAGCCGAGTTCGGCGGTCACGCCCAGCGGCGCGACGCGGAAATAGTAGACGGCGGAGATGACGCCCACCGCGATACCGCCGATCACTGGCGGCCAGCGGTCGCGAAAGATCGCCGCGATCACGGGGCGAAGACCGCCGCGCTGGACACCGCCCTGTTCCCAGCGGCCGAAGACGGCGAGCGCAACGACGATCGCCGCCAGCACCACCAAGGTGAGGGCGAGCGTGCCGGAATAGCCGAGCGCGTGCGGCAGCCAGATCGCCCGGCTTTCCGAGATGCTGGCCAGATAGATCGGATTCCAGGTGAGGAAGCCCAGCAGGAAGCCGGCCAGCGCGCCGACGATGGCGAAGGGCGACGTCGGCGAGCCTTCTCCGAGGCGATAGAAATGCGCCGAAAGGCACGAGCCCGAAATGGCCATGCCGATGCCGAAGACGAAGGCGGCGACCGCCAGCGCGAATCCCACGGGTCCGACATGCGCGTTGGGCGGCAGCCGGTCCGGCTGCGGCACCGGCGCCCAAGCCATCATCACCGCGTGGTAGAGCAGCGTGCCCACCGCAAGCGCCACGGCGATCGAGATCAGGCCGCGCGGGTCGCGGTCCTGCCAGAAGTCGCGGAAGTTGCAGAGGAAGCAGAAGCGGGCGCGCTGCAGCACGATGCCGAACGCCGTGCCAGTCAGCAGCGAGAACACCAGGCCGCGCGCGGACGGCTCGGCCGACAGGGTCCACGCCCACGCGGCGATCCCCGCCAGGACCACCAGCGCGATGCCGGCGCGAAGCGTCTGAGTGGGCATGCGGTGTGTTTCCATGCTCGAATGCGGAACGGGCGGGCTACGGCGCCCGCCCGTTCCCGTCAATTGCTGCGACGGGGCTTACTTGCCGGTCCAGACGGTGCCGGCGACGTTGACCACCGGCACGCCGACGGCATTGCCGTACTCTGTCCACGAGCCGTCATAGTTGCGCGCGTCGTAGCCGAGGATGCGCTTCAGCGCGAACCAGGTGTGGCTGGAGCGCTCGCCGATGCGGCAGTAGGTGATGATCGGCGCCGACCCGTCGATGCCCTGCTCGGCATAGATCGCCTTGATCTCTTCCGGCGACTTGAAGGTGCCGTCCTCGTTGACGATCTTGCCCCACGGCACGTTCACCGCGCCCGGCACGTGGCCAGCGCGCACCGACAGTTCCTTGACGCCCTCCGGCGCGAAGATCTTGCCGGTGTATTCGTCGTTCGAGCGGATATCGACCAGCTTGACCTCGGCGCGGCCCTCGGCGGCGTCCAACACGTCATTCAGGCGCGCGCGCAGCGCGGTGTTGCGCTCCGGCAGTTCGATCGTGCTGTCGGCGTGGTCGACGGGCGCGGTGTCGAGCGGCAGGCCCTGCGCTTCCCAAAGCTTGCGGCCGCCGTCCAGCAGCGCGACCTGGTCGCCCAGACCGTAGACGTCGAACACCCAGGCGCCCCAGGCCGCGAACCAGTTGTTGTTGTCGCCGTACAGGACGATCGTCGTGTCCTTGTCGACGCCGGCGTCGCGCAGCTTGGCCTCGAACGCCTCGCGGGTGGCGATGTCGCGCTTGACCGGATCGACCAGGTCGGTGTGCCAGTTGAGATGCACCGCGCCCGGGATGTGGCCGCGCTCGTAGACGCCGGTGTCGACGCTCACCTCGAAGATGCGGACCTTCGGATTGTCGAGGTTCTGCTGGACCCAGTCGGCGGTCACCAGCGGCTCGGCCGCGTAGGCCGCGGTCGAGAATACGAGGCCGGCGGCCAGCGCTGCGAATTGCCCGAGAATTTTCATTGCCCGTCTCCGTCGTTGCGTAGGAATTTGTATGTCATCCTACTTCAACAACAGCGTGATGCAGAATCACGCCGGCTTGAAGGAAGCGTGTTCCGTCTTCCGTTCCGGATGGGAAAAAGGATTCCAGCGGCCGGATGCCAAAATCCTCCGGGCGCCTACATCCTGCGGACGATGACGCTGCCGGCGGAATAGCCGGCGCCGAAGGAGCAGATGACGCCAAGGCTGTCCTTGGGCAGGTCGTCGCTGTGCTGCGCGAAGGCGATCACGGATCCGGCCGAGGAGGTGTTGGCGTAGTCCTGCAGGATGTTCGGCTGCTCGTCCCGCGTCGGCACGCGGCCGAGCACCTTCTCGCCGATCATGTCGTTCATCGCCTTGTTGGCCTGGTGCAGCCACATGCGCGACAGCTGCGACGGCGCGATGCCCTCGTCCGACAGATGGTCGAGCATCAGCTCCGCCACCATCGGCACCACCTGCTTGAAGACCTTGCGCCCCTCCTGGCGGAACTGCATGTCGCGCCGGTCCGCCATGTGCCCTTCTCGCGTGCGGCGCAGGAAGCCGTTGTTGTTGCGGATGTTGTTGGAGAATTCCGTCAGGCAGCGCGTCGACAGGATCTCGTAGGCGACGCCGCCGCGCGCATCCTCCGCCCGCTGCATCACCACGGCGGTGCACACGTCGCCGAAGATGAAATGGCAGTCGCGGTCGCGCCATTCCAGATGCCCGGACGTGATCTCCGGATTGACCATCAGCACCGCGCGCACCGAGCCGGTGCGGATCATGTCGGCGGCGAGCTGCATGCCGAACGTCGCCGACGAACAGGCGACGTTCATGTCGAAGGCGAAACCGTTGATGCCCAGCGCCTGCTGCACCTCGATGGCGATCGCCGGATAGGCGCGCTCGTGGTTCGACGCCGCGCAGATCACCGCGTCGATGTCGGCGGCCGCCACCCCCGCCTTCTGCATGGCCTCGTCGGCGGCCTTCACCGAGATTTCCGCCATGATCGACAGTTCAGCATCCGCCCGCTCCGGCAGCAGCGGATGCATGACGCCAGGGTCCAGCACCCCCACCTTCGACATCACGTGCCGGCGCTCGATGCCCGACGCCTTGACGATGAACTCCTCCGAAGACATCGCCAGCGGCTCGCGTTCCCCGGCGGCGATCGCGTCGGCATGCAGCGCGTTCTGGCGGTGCGCATATTCGTTGTAGGACTCCACCAGCTCCGCGTTGGTGATCACGTCCGCGGGCGTGAACACGCCGGTGCCGGTAATGGCTGCTCGATGCATCAGGCGGCGTCCTTCCGCGTGACCGTCAGCTTCACGCCCAGAGCATCCACTATCTTCTGCACCGTCTCATATCTCAGTTTGGAACCCGGCTTCAGCGCCTTGTAGAGGCTCTCGCGACCGAGGCCCGACGCTTCGGCGACCTGGGCGATGCCTCTTGCTTTTGCGACATCACCCAGTGCCTGGATGAACAGGTCCGGATCACCCCCCTCGAGAGACGCAGCAAGATACTCCGCTATGACCTCTTCGCTATCGAGGAATTCGGCAGCATCGAAGCGTGAGAATTGCGTCATTCTACTTGTCCTTCAGATCGCGCGCCATCTGGAGAGCGAGGCGTATGTCACGCTTCTGGCTCGACTTGTTTCCGCCGACCAGGAGCAGATACACGACCTCGTTTCGCCGGACGTAGTATAGACGGTAGCCTGGCCCGATGTGGACGCGCATTTCCGAGACACCCTCGCCCACCGGAGCGACATCTCCGAAATTGCCTGCCTCCGCGGCCCGTATCCGCGCAAGGATGCGGGCCTTTGCGGTCGCGTCCGCGAGATCGCGCAGCCAGCTTCTAAAGCCATCCGAAAGCCTGAACTCATGCACGGCAGTGTATCCTTTTGGATACAAATCATCAAGGCCCTGCAAACTCTGCTAGATACACCGGCCGCCGTCGACCTCCAGCGCCACGCCGGTGATGAACTCGGCCTCGTCGGAGACCAGCCACAGCGCCGCATTGGCGATGTCGAGCGGCGTCGACAGCCTTCCGAGCGGGATCGACGACCGGAACTTCGCGCGAAGCTCGGGCGTGTCCTCGCCCATGAACTGCGCCAGCATCCCGGTCTCGCCGGCCACCGGGCACAGGCAGTTCACGCGGATGTTCTTCGGCGCCAGTTCCACCGCCATCGATTTGGTCGCGGTGATCGCCCAGCCCTTCGACGCGTTGTACCAGGTGAGGCCCGGCCGCGGTCTCAGCCCCGCCGTCGAGGCCGTGGTCAGGATCGAGCCGCCGCCCTGCCGTTCCATGATCGGCACCACAGCCAGAGCGGCGTAGTAGATCGCCTTCATGTTGACGGCGGTGATCAGGTCGAAGGTTTCTTCGGGCACGCCCAGAAGGTCGCCGTTGCGGTGCGTGTATCCGGCGTTGTTGACCATGATGTCGACGCGGCCGAACGCGCTCTTCGCGGCGTAGACCATCTCGTCGATCTCGGACCGCTGCGACACGTCCGTCGACGTGAAGATCGCGCCTTCGCCGATCTCCTTGGCGACGCGCTCGGCCCCCCGGGCGTTCAGGTCGGCGACCACGACCTTGGCGCCTTCCTCGGCGAAACGCTTCGCCATGCCCTCGCCGAAGCCCGACGCGGCTCCGGTCACGATGGCGACCTTGTCTTTCAGGCGCATGCGACTTCACCCATGATTGAACACGATCGTCTTGGTCGCGCTCATGTCGTAGAGCGCCTCGAGGCCCTTCTCACGCCCGTGGCCCGAGCGCTTGAAGCCGCCGAAGGGCAGTTCGATGCCGCCGCCCGCGCCATAGCCGTTTATGAAGACTTGGCCTGAACGGACCCGCTTGGCGACACGGTGCTGGCGCGCGCCGTCCTTCGTCCATACGCCGCAGACGAGGCCGTAATCGGTGCCGTTGGCAAGCCGGATCGCGTCCTGCTCGTCCTCGAACGGAAACAGCGTCAGCACCGGCCCGAACACCTCCTGTTGCGCGATCGCCGCGCCGGGGTCCACCGCGCCGAACAGCGCCGGCGCGAAGTAGAACCCTCCGGCCGGCGCCGCCTTGTCGATCGACCCGCGCGCCAGGACGCGGATGCCCGCCCGTTCCGCTTCGGCGACCATCGCTGCGACACGGTCGCGCTGTCGCGCATTGAGCAGCGCGCCCAGATCGAGGTCGGCGTCGTGCGGGCCGGCGGCCAGCCGTGCGAAGCGCTCGGCCAGGCCAGTCGCCACCTCTTCGTAGATCGGCCGCTCGATCAGCACCCGGCTGCCGGCAGAGCAGGTCTGGCCGCCGTTCTGGATGATGGCATTGACCAGCACGGGGAGTGCGGCCTCGATATCCGCATCGGCGAAGACGATCTGCGGCGACTTGCCGCCAAGCTCCATCGTGACGCCGCGATTGTGCACCGCCGCCGCCTGCTGGATGGCCGTGCCGGTGCCGACAGAGCCGGTGAAGGTCACGTAGTCGACGCCCGGATGCGCCGACAGCATCGCGCCCGCCTCGCGGCCGTAGCCGGTGGTCACGTTGAACACGCCGGGCGGCACGCCGGCCTCCAGCGCCAGCTCGGCGATGCGGATTGTGGTCAGCGAGGCGTCCTCGGCCGGCTTCACCACCAGCGTGTTTCCCATGGCGAGCGCGGCGCCGACGACGCGGGCGAGGATCTGCAGCGGATAGTTCCACGGAATGATCCCGGCGACGACGCCATGCGGCTCGCGCAAGGTCAGCGCGGTGTAGCCGTCCAGGAAGGGTATCGTGTCGCCGTGAATCTTGTCGGCGGCGCCGCCGTAGAACTCGTAGTAGCGCATCGTCGCGACGACATCCGCCCTGCCCTGCCGCACCGGCTTGCCGGTATCGCGCGACTCCAGCGCCGCGAGCTCCGTGCCGTGTTTCTCCACGAGCTGACAGAGCCGTGTCAGGCAGCGGCCGCGCTCCACCGCCGGCGTCCGTCCCCACGGTCCCTCGTCGAACGCGTTGCGCGCCGCCTGCACGGCGCGGTCCACATCGGCCTGCCCGGATGCGGGGATCGAGGCGAACACCACGCCGTCCGACGGACAGACGACGTCGATGCGCGCTCCGGACAGCGCGTCGATCGCCTTGCCGTCGATCAGGTTCATGAAGGCCAGACCTTCGGCGACGGTGCGGGAAAGATGCGTGCCCAAGCGCCTTTGCTCCTTGTCTTGCGCCGCGCCGGTCTTATGCTGCGGTGCGAACACCCCGCAACGGCGTCACGTCGAAGAACCGCGCGTCATGCGCCGGTGTCAAGCGCGAAGCTGTGACATGGTGCCACTGATGCAATTGGGTCTGGCGTTGTTAAATCGATTAGATTATGGGTTGGACCGCAGAATGCCGCTCGAACCGACGCCTCGCATGGACGCCCGATGACCAGCCAGATCATTCCCGTCGACCCGTTCGATTTCATCATCTTTGGCGGCACCGGCGACCTGTCCGAGCGCAAGCTGCTGCCCTCGCTCTACTACCGCCAGCGCGACCATCAGTTCTCCGAGCCGACCCGCATCATCGGTGCCTCGCGCACCAAGATGAGCGACAAGGAGTTCCAGGACTATGCGCGCAAGGCGCTGACCGAGCACGTCAAGCCGGCTGACCTCGACAAGAAGGATCTCGAGGTCTTCCTGGCGCGGCTGTCCTACGTGCCGGTGGACGCCAAGACCGGCGACGGTTTCGCCAGGCTGAAGAAGGCGCTGGGCGAGTCCGATTCGATCCGCGCCTTCTACCTGGCCGTCGCGCCGGCGATCTTCGGTGACATCTCGCACCACCTGAAAAGCCACGGCATGATCACGCCGAACTCGCGCATCGTCGTCGAGAAGCCGATCGGTCGCGACCTCGCCTCGGCCAAGGCGCTGAACGATCTGATCGGCGACGATTTCGGCGAGCACCAGATCTTCCGCATCGACCACTATCTCGGCAAGGAGACGGTGCAGAACCTGATGGCGCTGCGCTTCGCCAACGCGCTCTACGAGCCGCTGTGGAACTCCGCCCATATCGACCATGTGCAGATCACGGTGGCCGAGACCGTCGGACTTGAAGACCGCGTCACCTATTACGACAAGGCCGGCGCGCTGCGCGACATGGTGCAGAACCACATCCTGCAGCTGGTCTGCCTGGTCGCCATGGAGCCGCCGCAGTCGATGGACGCGGACGCCGTGCGCGACGAGAAGCTGAAGGTGCTGCGCTCCCTGAAGCGCATCAACGGCAAGGAGGCGCCGAAGTCGACCGTGCGCGGCCAGTACAAGGCCGGCGCGTCGTCGGGCGGCGCGGTCAAGGGCTATCTGGAGGAACTCGGCTCCGAGAGCACCACCGAGACCTTCGTCGCCATCAAGGCGGAAATCGCCAACTGGCGCTGGGCCGGCGTGCCGTTCTACCTGCGCACCGGAAAGCGGCTCGCCAGCCGCGTGTCCGAGATCGTCATCGAGTTCAAGCCGATCCCGCATTCGATCTTCGGCGAGAGCGCAGGCCGCATCCAGGCCAACCAGCTCGTCATCCGCCTGCAGCCCGACGAGGGCGTGAAACAGTTCATCATGATCAAGGATCCGGGACCGGGCGGCATGCGCCTGAAGCAGATCCCGCTCGACATGAGCTTTGCCACCGCGTTCGACGGCCGCGCGCCCGACGCCTATGAGCGGCTCATCATGGACGTCATCCGCGGCAACCAGACGCTGTTCATGCGTCGCGACGAGGTCGAGGCCGCTTGGCGCTGGATCGACCCGATCTTCAATGCCTGGGCGGAGAGCCGGCAGGAAGTTCAGGGTTATACGGCGGGCACGTGGGGGCCGTCGGCCTCCATCGCGCTGATCGAGCGCGACGGACGCACCTGGCACGAGAGCGCATGAGCGCGGTGCGGATCGTGTCCGGACACGCGTGGGCAAAATGCACCCCCACCCCATACCCCTGCCCGCAAGGGGGAAGGGAGCGCCAACGTCGCAGGATCCCTCTCCCCCTTGCGGGGAGGGGTATGGGGTGGGGGTATCTTCATCTCGCCGAACTGGTCTCGAGGCGACACCCGTGACTCCCGCGGCCTGGCACCTGTTTCCCGAGCGCGACGCGCTGGCCGAGGCGCTGTCCGGCGCGGTCGCCGGCGTACTGGGACATGCGGTCGCCCGGCGCGGGACGGCGCTTCTCGCCGTGTCCGGCGGCACCACGCCGGGACTGTTCTTCGACGCGCTTTCGCGGCGCGACATCGACTGGCCGCGTGTCACGGTGACGCTCGTTGACGAAAGGTTCGTCGACGATACGTCGCCGCGCTCCAATGCCGCGCTCGCCCGTGCCCGGCTGCTGCGGAACGACGCCGCGCAAGCCAGCTTCCGGGGCCTCTATCGCGCAGGCGAGACGGTGGACATCGCGGCGGCGAAGGCGGACAGTGCCCTCGCCCCCCTGCCCTGGCCACTCGACGCCGCGATCCTCGGCATGGGCATGGACGGCCACACCGCATCGTTCTTCCCCGACTCGACCAACCTCGACACGCTGCTCTCGCCCGACCGGCCGGAACGGGTCATGCCGGTCCACGCGGCAAGCGCCGGCGAGCCGAGACTGACCCTCCCGCTGGCGCGACTGGTCGAGGCCGGTTTCCTCGCCGTCCACATCGAAGGCGCGGAGAAGCGGCGCGCGCTGGAAGCGGCACTGGAGGACGGCCGGCTTCCCATTGCGATCGCCATCAACGCGGCACCGAGCCCGGTGCCGATCTACTGGGCACCCTGAGAAGGCACCGCCATGACGGCCCGCAAGGACATCGAACACGTCACCCAGCGCATCCGCGAACGGTCGAAGCCGGCGCGCGAGGCCTACCTTGCGCGGATCGCGGACGCAGCCTCCAAGACCGCCAACCGCGCCGTCCTTTCCTGCGGCAACCTCGCGCACGGCTTCGCGGTCTGCTCTCCCTCGGACAAAGCCGCGCTCGCCGGCGACCGCGTGCCGAACCTCGGCATCATCACCTCCTACAACGACATGCTGTCGGCGCATCAGCCGTTCGAGACCTATCCGCAGTTGATCAAGCAGGCGGCGCGCGAGGCCGGCGGCGTGGCGCAGGTCGCGGGCGGCGTGCCGGCCATGTGCGACGGCGTCACCCAAGGCCAGCCGGGCATGGAGCTGTCGCTTTTCTCGCGCGACGTGATCGCCATGGCGACCGCCGTCGGCCTGTCGCACAACATGTTCGACGCCGCCGTCTATCTCGGCGTCTGCGACAAGATCGTGCCGGGTCTGGTGATCGGCGCGCTCACCTTCGGCCACCTGCCGGCCGTCTTCATTCCGGCCGGCCCGATGACGTCGGGCCTGCCGAACGACGAGAAGGCGAAAGTCCGCCAGCTCTATGCCGAGGGCAAGGTCGGCCGCGCCGAATTGCTGGAGGCGGAGGCGAAATCCTACCACGGCCCCGGCACCTGCACGTTCTACGGCACGGCCAACTCCAACCAGATGCTGATGGAGATCATGGGCCTGCACACGCCGGGCTCTTCCTTCGTCAATCCGGGCACGCCGCTGCGTGACGCGCTCACCAAAGAAGCCGCGAAGCGCGCGCTCGCCATCACCCAGCTCGGCAACGCCTACACGCCTGTCGGCCGCATGATCGACGAGCGCTCCGTGGTGAACGGGGTCGTCGGGCTGCATGCCACCGGCGGCTCGACCAACCACACGATCCACCTGATCGCCATGGCCGCCGCTGCCGGCATCCAGCTCACCTGGCAGGACATCTCAGACCTGTCGGACATGGTGCCGCTGCTTGCCCGCGTCTATCCGAACGGCCTCGCCGACGTGAACCACTTCAACGCCGCAGGCGGCATGGGCTTCCTCATCCGCGAACTGATCGGTGCCGGCCTCGTCCACGACGACGTCGGCACGATCTGGGGCGAAGGCCTCGCGCACTACACGGTCGAGGCGACCCTCGGCGCCGACGGCTCGGTCGTCCGCCGCCCCGCCCCGGCCATCAGCCATGACGAGAAGGTGCTGGCGCCCGTCGCCAAGGCGTTCCAGCCGACAGGCGGCCTGAAGGTGCTGTCCGGCAATCTCGGCAAGGCGATCATCAAGACCTCCGCGGTGAAACCGGAGAAGCGGCTGATCGAGGCGCCGGCCATCGTCTTCGACAGCCAGCAGGCGTTGAACGACGCGTTCAAGGCGGGAGAGCTCGACCGCGACTTCATAGCCATCGTGCGCTTCCAGGGGCCGCGCGCCAACGGCATGCCGGAACTGCACAAGCTCACAACCGTGCTGGGCGTGCTGCAGGACCGAGGCCGCAAGGTCGCGCTCGTCACCGACGGGCGCATGTCCGGAGCGTCCGGCAAGGTGCCGGCCGCGATCCATGTCACGCCCGAGGCGCTGGACGGCGGCGTGATCGGCAAGGTGCGGACCGGCGACGTGATGCGGCTTGATGCTGATGCCGGCACACTGGAGGTGCTGGTGCCGGCGGCGGAACTCGAGGCACGCCGTGCCGAGTTTCTCGATCTTTCCGCCAACGGCCACGGCTTCGGCCGCGAACTCTTCGAAGGCTTCCGCGCCCTGGCGACCCGCGCGGACCAGGGGGCGACCGCCTTCGCGGCTTGAAGGTAAGGCAGGATTGCCTTACCTTTCTCGTCAGTTGTTCTGGGAAGAATGCCATGCCGACGCTGACCGTGACGGCCAAGGGCCAGGTGACTTTGAAGAAAGATGTGCTGAAGCACCTCGGCGTCAAGCCGGGTGACAAGGTCGAACTCGACCTGCTGCCGGGCGGCGAGGTTGCTCTGCGGCCCGAGCGGCCGAATAAGAAGCACGACATCTCGGAATTGTTCGGCATGTTCTATGATCCGAACGGGCCGAAGCTCACCATCGAAGAGATCAAGACGGCGACCGAAGAAGCGTGGGCGGGAATACGTGAAGATCGCAGCCGACACGAATCTGATACTCAGGATGCTGCTGAATGACGACCCACGACAAAGTCAGGCTGCCACCGTTGCAGTGAACGACGCTACGCTGGTCGTTGTAACGCTGCCGACACTGTGCGAGATCGCGTGGGTATTGCGAAGTCGGTATCGGCTCTCGCGTTCGGACATCGCACGTTTTCTCAACATCATCATCGCCATCGAGAAGATCGTGGTGGATACTGCCGCCGTGCAAGCTGGCCTGTCGACGCTCGACGCCGGAGGCGACTTTGCCGATGGCGTGATCGCCCATGAAGGGCGACGACTCGGCGCCGAGGTTTTCGCCACGTTCGACAGGGACGCCGCGGCACGCCTCGAGCGGAACGGCTTCAAGGCCCTGGCGCTGGCCTAGCAGGCGTCGCGCCAGCGGCGGTCGACGAGACGCCCTCCATCGGCGTCCCGCCATCGCGGCGCAGCCGGTTCACGGACGCAACGCGGCCTCCTCCGCGAAGAACCGCTCGGGGCTTTCGACCTCCACCAGCCGTTTCTTCTCGATCAGCCAGAAGCGGTTGCCGACAGCGCGCACGAAACTGCGGTCGTGCGACACGAGCAGGCAGCTCGCCTCGCGCTCCAGCAGTTCCGCCTCCAGCGCCTCCTGCCCGTCGATGTCGAGATGGTTGGTCGGCTCGTCCAGCAGGTAGAAGTTCGGCGCGGTCAGCCGCAGCACCAGCATCGCCAGCCGCGCCTTCTGGCCGCCCGACAACCGCGCGATCGCGACCTCCTGCATGGTGACGCCGATGCCCGCCCCGGCCAAGAGGCTGCGGGCCCGCTGGTCCGGCAGCGCGAAGCGCCTCCCGACGACGCCCAGCGGACTGTCGCGGTCGGCGAGATCGGACAGCGCCTGGTCGCCATAGCCCAGCACCAGCGAAGGCGTGGCACGAATCTTCGCGTCCGCCGCCTCGGGTTCCACGATCGCCTGCCGCAGCATCGTCACCAGCCGCGTCTTGCCGGCTCCGTTGCGGCCGAGCAGCACGATGCGATCGCCCTGCCGGACCCACAGCCTGCCAGTCCGGAACAGCGGCGTTCCGTCGGGCGTGGTCACCGCCGCATCGTCGAGCGTCACCAGCACCTTGGCGTGCGTCGACCGGTTGGCGAGACGGATCGTGCCGGCCGAGTGCTCCTGATGGGCCGGGCGAGCCCCCTCCTCGATGCGCTCCGCGCGTTCCCTCAGCTGCTTGGTCTTCACCGTCAGCAGGTCGCTGCCGGAGTTGATGCCGATATTGTTCAGCTTGGCGGCCTGACGGCGCAACTGCTGCGCCGTCTTCATGTCCTTCTCGAAACGCCGCTCGTCCGCGGCGTCGGTTTCGTCGAGTGCTGCCCGCGCGCGTCCGTAGGGCAGCGAGAACATCCGCGACGCGTCGGGCCGGAGAAACAGCGTGCGGTTCGTCACCGCGTCAAGGAAGGCGCGGTCATGGCTCGCCACGATCGCCGCGACGTCGCGCGGCAGCGCGTTCAACCATGCCTCGAGCTGGCCGATCCGCGCGAGGTCGAGATGGTTGGTCGGCTCGTCCAGCAGCAGCACATCGGGCTCGGACACCCATGCCCGCGCGAGCAGCGCGAAACGCTGCCAGCCGCCGCTCAGCGCGGCAAGCTCCCTGTCCCACAGCGCGTGTGGCACCTCCAGCGATTCCAGCACCACGTCGACGCGCCAGCTTTCGGCCTCCGCCTGTTCGGCCGGAAGCGCGTCCAGCACGGCGGCGCGCAGTGTCGAGGCCATCAGCGCCGGCGGCACATTCTGCTCGACATGGCTGATGCGCAAGCCACGGCTTCGGGTCACCTCGCCGGCGGTCGGCTCGTGGGCGCCGGAAATGACTCGGAGCCGCGTCGACTTGCCGCGGCCGTTCGCGGCCACGAGGCCCAGCCGGTCGCCGGCTTCGAGGGAGAGGTTCAGATTGGTGAACAGCGGCGCGCCGAGCGTGACGGCGAGCGACCGCAGATTGATGAGTGCCATGGTCGTTCTCTGGTCTGTCCGAACGCGCCGCCGCCGCCGGTCATCGCCGGGGTTACGGAACGGAGCGTCGGGTGGAAACACGATGCGGGCCTGTTCTGGCGCCGCATCACCCCTTGGGGCAGACCGGAACGCGATGCGCTGTGTCGGCGCTCGCTTTTTGGTCAGCCCTGCAAACGCATCCGCAGGGCGTGGATCGGGCCGCGCTGACGATGGGGATCAAACCTGATCACGCAGCCCTCCTCTTGGTCGTGGGTTGGCACATGTCTGCATAGCCGCTCGGGGCGGGCCCGGCAAGACAGCGGCCGGCGGCCCGCCACGGTGCGCCCATCGTTGCCTTACGGCACCGCCACCTCGGTCCGCTCGCCGGCCTTCACCGTCACGGCTGCCTCAGCCTTCGCCTCACCGCGGGTCGCCACGACGATATAGTCGCCAGCGGTCAGGGTTGTCTGGTGCGTGTCGGAATAGGCGTATCCGAACTGCTTGCGATTGCCCTGGATGTCCTTGGCCGCGCCGAACACCTCGATGAAGGTCGCGCCGGGCGCCGAGATCGCCAGCACGCCGGCGTTGAGCACGACGCTGACATCGATGCGCTCGCCGGTTTTCACGGTGACAAGCGCCTCCGCGGTCGCCTGGTCCATGCGGGCGACGGCGGCGTAGTCGCCGGGCGGCAGGTCGAAGGCATTGTCCGGACCGTAGCCATAGCTCATCGATTCGCGCGAGCCGTCGATCTTCTTCGCCGCCTTGAACACCTCGAAGAACAGATTGCCGTCGTCGACCTTCATGCCGTCGACGTAGTAAGCATTGGCCACGAGGTGGCCGACGCCGACGATCACGTCCTTGTCGATCGTCTGGCCGGCGGCGAGCTTGATCGTCTCCGTCGCCTCGCCCTTGCCGATCGTCACCTTCAGCTGCAGGTCTCCTGCCGGGAATACGGCCTTCATCTGGCCGTAGTAGGTGGTGTCGCCGTCGCCGGGATACCGCACGTTGATCGCGGCGCCGTCGTCGATCTCTGCGCCCTCGGTCGGGCGCGCGCGGATGATGAGCGTGCCGGCGTTCAGGATGAAATAGGGCTCGGCCACCTTGCCGGCCTCGATCGTGACCTTCTGCTCGGACTCGGCATGGCCGCGGCGCGCGACCATGATGTATTCGCCCGGCGCCGGATTGCCCTTCCACTGGCCGCCGTAGTCGGTCGACACCCAGTCGCCGCGCGAGCCGTCGGCCTTGACCTTGTACAGTTCCCAGGTGACGTCGTCGTCACGGCCGAAGACCTCGCCGCCCTCGGACAGCGTCACCGACGGCACCAGCGTGAACTCGACCGCCGGCTCGGGCTCAGGAGCGGGAGCCGGCTCCGGCGCAGGCGCCGGCTCGGGCACCACCACCTCGGCCAGCGCATCGCCCAGCTGGTCGGCGTCGTCGGCCTGCAGGTACTCGCCGCCGGTGTTCTCCGCCAGGCAGGCGACCTGCCTGCCCTCTTCCTCGCTGAGGCCGAAGCCGACGACATGGGTCGTGAAGTCGATGCCGGACTGCTCGAGCTCGGTGGCGAGCGCGCAGGGGTCGGCGTTGCAGGTCTCCAGCCCGTCGGTGATCAGGATCACCGTGGCCTTGTCCTCGGTGTACTTCAGCGCCTCGGCGGCCTGCTTGACGGCCGCGGACAGCGGCGTCTTGCCGAGGAACTTCATCGAATCCGCCGCCGCGGTGATCGCGCCCGCGGTGCCCGCCGCCGGCGGCACCAGCAGCTCGATGTCCTCGCAGCTTCCCTTCTCGCGGTGCCCGTAGGCCATCAGCCCGAGCTCCATGTCGGCCGGAATGGTCTTCAGCACGTCGCGCAGCGCGTCGCGGGCGATCTCCAGCTTCGGCTTGCCGTCGATCTGGCCCCACATCGAACCGGAGGCATCCAGCACGATGATGGCCTTGTCGGCCGCCGCCGCCCCGCCGGCCAGGGCCAGCATGGCGGCTCCCGCCAGAATGCCTCGCATGAACGCCGCCATCGTCGCCTCCGCCGCAAATCGCATCGCCGGGAAGCTACCCAAGGGGCAAGAGGCTTGCAACCACTCGTCGCACCGCACCCGCCGATGCCGGCCGGACCGCGGCCAGGCCGGCCGCGGAGGCCGGCCTGGTGCATTGCGCCACGGCGGGCGATCGACTACTGCGCGCGCCCATGGCACCCGACAGGCCGGCGCTCGGCATCGCATTGATGATCCTGTTCTGCGCGATCGCGCCGCTCGGCGATTCGATGGCGAAGCTGCTCGGGCCGTCGATCCCGCTGGCCGAGATGCTGCTGGTGCGGTTCGCCGCGCAGGCGCTGATCCTGCTGCCCATCGTCTGGGCGACCGGCCGCACGATCGTCCTGTCACGCCGCGTGCTCGGGCTGACGGCGCTGCGCACCGTCTTCCACGTCATCGGCAGCGGGACGATGTTCGCGGCGCTGTGGTACATGCCCGTCGCCGACGCGGTGGCGATCACCTTCGTCATGCCGTTCATCCTGCTGCTGCTCGGGCGCTTCCTGCTCGGCGAGGAGGTCGGACCGCGACGCCTCGCGGCGTGCGCCGTCGGCTTCGTCGGCACGCTGCTCGTCATCCAGCCGAGCTTCGCCAGCATCGGCTGGCCGGCGCTGTTGCCGCTCGGCGTCGCGATGGCCTTCGCCCTCTACCAGCTCGTCGCCAGGCTCACCGCGCGCGACAACGACCCGATCGCGCTTCAGGCGGTCTCCGGCCTCGTGGCGACCGCGGCGCTTGGCGTGCTCCTCGCGGCCGGCTCCGGCAGCGACATCGCGCTCCTCGACCTGAAGATGCCCGACCAGCGCGAGGCGCTGCTGCTCGCCGCCATCTCGCTCATCGGCACGGCGGCGCATCTCGTGATGACCTGGGCACTGCGCTACGCGCCCTCGGCCACGCTGGCGCCGATGCAATATCTGGAGATCCCGTTCGCGACGCTGGTCGGCTGGCTGATCTTCAGCGACTTTCCCAACGGGCTCGCAGCGCTCGGCATTGCCATCACCGTGGCAGCGGGCCTCTACGTCGTCTTCCGCGAACGCGCGACAGTCCAAACTATACCCGTCGAATCGTGATCCCGTGGGTACAAATCCAAGACTACAAACTTGAGTAGATTCGTGGTTTACGTCGCGTCATGAATCGCGACCCTTTCAGTCGACTCGTGACTTATCTTGAGACGCGGCTATCTCTCATTGTCACAGTCGGGACCTTGATCGCGAGCATCGTTCTTCCGGCATGGGCCGTTAGCGCGATGGACTGGCTGGCTGGATATGCACCACTCTCTTGGGTTGTTGGCGGCTTCGCGGGCTTCCTTCTCGGGGGAATTGGCCTGTCGTTCTACGCTTGGGCACGAGGGCGTTGGATTCGCGCAAAGTACGACAACAATATGTATCAAAGGTCGGGCTTCGTTGACCCAATGGCAGCTACCTTTGAGAACAAGCGAATCTTTCTTGCAGATTTCGTCCTACCGTCCGATCCACATATTTCCGGCAAGACCTTCATCAATTGCGAGATCATTGGTCCAGCCAATCTCTTCGTGCGCTTTGAGAATTCAGTCGGCGAACAAAAGCTCCCATACTGTGACGGCGTAGTGGTCGCGCATGGTCGTAACTTCTCGAACGGGATCATCGTCGACAGTTGTGTGTTCCGCGGCTGCTCGTTCAAACGCATAACGATCATGGTGACGGAAGAAGGCTATATCAACACAAAACAGCCGTTCATCAATTGGATAACGGTTCCGGTCGAACAGCCGACGCTCCCTGGTATCCCTCCACCGGGCGCTGCCCCCGCCGTCGCAAGCGAGGCGGGACCTCCGACGGACCAGTTTGCGGGTTGAGCGACGAAGGGCGGTTGGAACTTCGATACAGAAGTTACCTCTGGCCGCATCAGTACGTCGTTCTTCGCTCCTCGCTCGGCGGCCGGCCGAACTGCAGCCGGTAGCTCTGCGCAAAATAGGAGTGCGAGGTGAAGCCGGTGGCGATCGCCACGTCGAGGATCGGCAGGTTGGTCTGCCTGAGCAGCTCCCGCGCCCGCTCCAGCCTCAGCCGCATGTAGTAGCGGCCGGGCGTCACGTTGAGGTGGCGCAGGAACAGGCGTTCGACCTGGCGCACCGACAGGCCGGCCGACTTGGCCAGCTCCACCGCCGAATAGGGCTCGTCCAGATTGTCGGCCATCAGCTCGACGATCTTCTTCAGCTTCTCCGACTTGCCGGTCAGGTCACGCTCCGGCCCGACGCGCTGGCGGTCGCCCGCCGAGCGGATGCGCTCGTGCTGGAACTGGTTGGCGACCTGGTTGGCGATGTTCGGCCCGAAGTCCGACCGCACGATCTCCAGCATCAGGTCGATCGAGGTCGTGCCGCCGGCGCAGGTGTAGCGCTTGCGGTCGATCTCGTAGACATTGCCGGTGCACTGGATATCCGGAAACTTCTCCATGAAGCCGGCGCGGTTCTCCCAGTGGATGGTGCAGCGGTAGCCGTCGAGCTGTCCGGCCTCGGCAAGGACATGCGACCCGACCGACAGCGCCCCGAGTTTTCCACCGCGCCGCCCCCACGCGCGCAGCGCCGCCAGGACCTTGCTCTTGCCGGGAAACTCGGTCGTCAGTCCAACGGCTATGAACAGGATATCCACAGGCGGGATGTCGGCGACGCTGTAGTCGATCTTCAGCGGCAGCCCGTTCGAGGCCATCACCGCGTCGCCGTCCGCCGACACCGTCGTCCAGCCGTAGAAGTCGCGCCCGACGAGGCGGTTGGCGGCGCGGACCGTGTCGATCGCGGCGGCAAGCGAGAACATCGAGAACTTGTCGACCAGCAGGAACGCGAACTGCCGGCCTTCGGTGGACGCGTCGGACATGGGCGGCGTTCTACAGGAAGCCCGTGCCAGCGGAAAGCCGGCGCCGACACCGGCTGTTGGGGATCGGACATCCGCTGCAAAAAGATGCGTCCTGCGCTGCCCCTTCGCTCGACTCTCAGAGGAGGTGATTGCGCCATTGGCGTATTTTCTCTCGCGGATATTGCGCCATTGGCGTATCTAGCACCGATGCAGATCGTCCGACCCGACGATACGCCAGGGATTTGTGGCGCCTCGGCGCTTCCGATGAAGAGGTCGCCGCCCTCGAACAGGCAATTGCCGACGATCCGACTGCCGGCGACGTCATTCCCGGGCTGGATGGCATTCGCAAGATCCGGTTTGCGCTGGGCAGCAAGGGCAAGCGTGGCGGCGGGCGGACGATCTATTTTCTCATGGTGACGGACGATGCAGCGGTCATGCTGTTCGCCTATGCCAAGAACGAACAGGAAGACCTGACGAAAGAGCAGCGCAAAGCTGCCCTGGCGATGCTGAAGGAGATGCGAGATGGCTAGGAATTCGAAGGGGTTCGGCGACGCGCTGTTGGAAGGGCTGGGCGAGGCGTTGGCATGGAAGCGCGGCGAGATCGACCTCGAGACGGTCGGTATCGACCCGATGCCGGCGTCACGTATCAGAGCCATCCGGAAATCGGCGGCCAAGACCGTTCGCGAGTTCGAACAGGTCTACGGCATTCCGAGCGCCACTATGAACAATTGGGAACAGGGAAGGCGAAAGCCCGATCCCGCCGGCCGCCTGCTCCTCAAGGTCATCGAGGCCGACCCCCGTATGGTCGCGAAGGTCGCCGCCGAGGGCGAGGCGCGTCCGAGCTAAGGGCCTGCTGAGGTTAGAACTTCGGCCGCGGCTTGCCGGCCGAGATGTAGGCCGACGACAGCGTGTTCGCCATCAGCATGGCGATCGTCATGGGGCCGACGCCGCCGGGCACCGGCGTGATGGCGCCCGCCACCTTGGCGGCTTCCGCGTAGGCGACGTCGCCGACGAGGCGGGTCTTGCCCTCGCCCTTCTCGGGCGCCGGGATGCGGTTGATGCCGACGTCGATGACGGTCGCGCCGGGCTTCACCCAGTCGCCCCTGATCATTTCGGGCCGGCCGACCGCCGCGACGAGAATGTCGGCCGCGCGCGCCACCGCGGGCAGATCCTTGGTCTTGCTGTGCGCGATCGTCACCGTGCAGTTCGCCGCCAGCAGCAGGTTCGCCATCGGCTTGCCGACGATGTTCGACCGGCCGACCACAACCGCGTTCAGCCCCGACAGATCGCGGCCGCGCACGCGCTCGATCAGCAGCATCGAGCCGGCCGGCGTGCACGGCACGAAAGCCGTCGCCAGTTCGCCGGTGCCCAGCTTGCCGACATTGATGAAATGAAACCCGTCGACGTCCTTCTCCGGCGCGATCGTCTGGATCACCAGGCCGGCATCGATGTGCTTCGGCAGCGGCAGCTGGACGAGGATGCCGTGGATCGCCGTATCGGCGTTGAGATCGCCGATCAGCTTCAGGAGATCGGCCTGGCTGGTGTCGGCCGGCAGCGTGTGCTGCACGGAGTGGAAGCCGCACTCCTTGGCCTTCTTCGACTTCGACGCGACATAGACCTGGCTGGCGGGGTCCTCGCCGACGATGACCACGGCCAGGCCCGGCGTCGGCCCGCCGCCGGCGACCAGCTCTGCGGTCAGCCGCTTGACGGTCGCGGCGACGTCGTCGCCCACCGCCTTGCCATCGATGATCTCAGCCATGCACAAGCTCCAGCGCGTTTTCAGCGTCCGGAGCGCATATTCACGAAAAAGCGGCCGGGCAATCCCGCCATTGCGCCGTCCGGTGGCGTAAACTCGAAACCGGCCGGCGCGGGGATGCGGGTCGCGTCAGTACGCCGCGCGGCGGCGCGTGCGGCCCTCGGTGATCTCGCGCACTGCGTCGCGGAATTCGCGCAGGCTCTCGCGCACCTCGTCCATCTCGGTGCGCACGCGCTCCGGCTCCGACGCACGCACCGTCGCGTAGCGCGGCTCGGGCGCGGCGGCGTAGGCCGGCGCGGCGACCGGATAGGGATACATCATCGGCGCCGGCTGCTGCGGCGCGGCCCACATCATCGGCTGCGGCTGCATCGGGTGCGGATAGGGATAGGCCTGCTGCGGCGCGTAGGCCTGGGGCGGCATCGGCGCCGCCATGGGCTGCTGGGCATAGGGGTGCGGCGGGGCGTAGCCCTGCGGCTGCGACGCATAGTGCGGGTGCTGCGGGTAGCCCGGCTGCGCCATGGCCGCCTGCGGATAGCCCGGCTGCTGCGGATAGGGAGCCGGCATCGCGGCGTGCTGCGGATAGGGATAGGCTGGGTTGGTCATGGCGGGGTCCGTCGCTGGGGGCTGTTGGGATTGTGTCTCGGTCTTCGGCAGGTCGGCCCGGACTTCGGGCTTGGGGTCGGACCGCTTCGTCAGGAAGCTGAACATCGGCGTCTTTTCCGGTCGGGGTTGGGAAGAGGCAGTTTCGACAGGCGGGCCGGCGGGCGGCGCCGGTGGTTCCGGGGCCGCGTCGGGTGCGGGCGGCGGCGGCGCGAGGTCGGGGCCGACGACGCGGCGTCCGCGCCGTTCGGCGAGCGTCTCGCGCAGGCTGGCGGTGGCGCCGCGCAGGCCGCCCAGCGCGATGCCGGCCATGAAGCCCAGCATCATGCCGGTCAGGCTGATCACCGCGCGCGACGGGCCGGTCGGATCGAGCGGCGGGAACGCCGTCGAGATGACGCTCATGTTCGCCGTGTTGATGTCCTTCTGCTCGCCGGTCTCGCGGGCGCGCAGCAGATAGGCTTCGTAGACCGCGCGCTTGGCCGCGGCTTCGCGTTCCAGCTCGCGCAGCGTCACGAGGTCGCCGCTCACGTCGCCCTGGCGGACCTTGAGCTGCGCGAGCCGCGCGGCCAGTTCCTGTTCGAGCTGGACGGCGCGCTTCAGTTCGACCTGCACCGACGAGACGATGCGGCGCAGCTCGGCGGCGATCTCGCCGCGCAGCCCGGCCAGTTCGGACTCGACGGCGATGCGCTCGGGATGGCGCGGCCCAAGCCGGGCCGACACGCGGTCGGCGTCGCGCTTCAGCGAGGCGTATTGCGTGCGCAGCTCCGCCATCGTCGTGGAGCTGATCTCCTCGGGCAGCACGTCGTCCAGCGCGGCGTCGACGCCGGCGGAGCGCGCCGATGCGGCCTTTGCGTTGAGCTCGATGGTGCGGGCGCGGGCGACCGCCAGCTGGTCGTTCAGCTTGACGATCTCGTCGTCGCTGATCAGCCGGCCGTTGGCGTCGATCAGGTCGTGCTCGGCCTTGAACGTCTCGACGCGGCGTTCGGCGGTCTCGACGTTGGCGCGCAGTTCGTCCAGGCGCGCGCCGAGTTCACCGGCCGCGCGCGCCGCCGTGTCCGACTGCAGCTTGCCATAGGTCTCCAGGAAGACCTCGGTGACCGTGTTGGCGATCAGCGCGGACTTGTCCGGGCTCTCGGTCTTGGCGGCGATCACCACGACGAAGGTCTTGCCACCGCGCTCGACGCTGAGGCTCTTTGCCAGCCCCTCCACCGCCAGGGCGCGGCGCCGGTCGCCGCCACCGCCGGCCTCGCCGCTGGAAAGCATGGAGCGCAGCGCGGCGACGATCGTTCCGATGCCGAAACTGTGCCGGTCGCCGTTGAATTCGGGATCGTTGGTCAGGTCGAGCCGGTCGACCACGCGGTTCAGCACCGTGCCCGAGGTGATGACGCGCACCTGGTTCTCGACGATCGCCAGCGTCGCGTCGGAGGGAAGGCCGCCCTCGGTGAGGTTGCGGTCGACCAGTTGCAGGTCGCGCGGGTCGATCAGCAGCTCGGCCACCGCCTCGTATTTCTTCGGCGTCGACAGCGCGATCGCGACGCCGATCATCGCGCCGAGCAGCGTGCAGACGAAGATGAGCATCTTGGAGCGCAGCACGCCGGTGATCACCCGCATGGGGTCGATCAGCGGCCGCCAGGTCTGGTCGTCCGGACGTGCCGCGAGTGCTGCGACCGGAATGGCGGCGGCCCGGAACGGACGCGGCGCGGCGGAATCGGACGCCGCGACGGGCGGCCTCGACGGCGCGATGGCCGCAAGTGGCGCCTTGGCAGGCTCTTCGGTCTGGCGCCGCGCGTCGGCGCGCGGCGCCATCGCCTCGGTCGCCATCGGCCGGGGTGCCTCGCTGGCCGTGCCGGAGGCGGTGCGGTCGTCGTCCGCCCTGCCCGCGAACAGGCCCTCGACCCGCTGCCGCAGCCGTCCGAACAGCCCCTGTCCGGCGTCACCGGCCGGCGGCGGGGCCACGGTCTCGACCGCCGGCGCCGGCCTGGTCTCGGTCTGCGGCACGGGTTCGGTCCCCTCCTGCGCCAGCGCGGCGAGCAGCGGGCTGCGCGTCGCCTCGCGGCGCGAGCGGGCCAGTCGGTGGAGCGCGGACGGGTCGGCCGGTTCGCGTTCGGGACGGGAGGGCGGCGGCGCGTGGCGACGCTCCGCACCCGATCCCATCGACAGGAGGGATCGCGGCTTCTCCACGGGGGTGGATTCGGCGTCGAGCATGCGCTTTCGAGTCTCGGCTTTGCCCGGGCTTGGGCGGCCAATCGTTAAGGCACGCTAAACAGGCATGGGAAACAAATGGTTAACGCGGCGGACCCGGCGAACGCGATAAATGGCGCAAAATCCCACACGCGCCGTTAAACTCTTGCGCGTAGGACTGGGCGGGTCCGCCCATGACCGAATTCAGCGAAATCCAGCATTCGCGGCGTCTCGCGCGGCTTCACGCCTTCATGGCGGAGCGGCGCGGCCTTGTCGGCGACTACCTGACCGCCGTCAGCGGCTCCGCCGGGCGGCTGGTCTTCTCGCTGCTCTATTTCGTGGCCCTGGCCAACGCGCTCACCATTGCCGAGTTCGGCCTGTTCGCCACCGCCTCGGCGGCCGGCGTCATGCTGTCGCGGATTCTGGGCTTCGGCTTCGTCTCCGCCGTCTACCGCGCCGCCACCGTGCGGCCGAAGCTGATCGGCCTGTTCACCGGCGGCTTCATCTTCCTGTCCGTCCTGTCGCTTCCGGCGCTGGCGCTGGCCTCCTGGGTAACCTTCGCGATCTTCTTCGACCACGAGATGCCGGCGGCGATCTTCGCCGTCGTGATCGTGTCGGAGGCGCTGCTGTGGCGGCCGGCGGAACTCACCGTCATCGTCAACAACGGCATGGGCCAGTTCGGCCGCGCCTCGCTGCTCGTCATCGCGGGCACGCTGCTGCGCGCGCTCGCCGCCGTCGCCTTCATTTTCTGGCACGTGCGGAGCCTCGAGACCTGGGTCTGGTTCTACGCCGCCGCCAATGCCGCCGCGCTCGTGCTGGCGGTCGGCTTCTTCTATCCGCGCCAGCCGCTCAGGCTGAAGCTCCGCGTCTACTGGCGCCGCCTGCCCGATTCGCTCTACGTGGCCGGCGCCGAGGTGCTGTTCTACCTGCAGATGGAGCTCGACAAGCTGCTGGTGCTGGCGCTGGGCGGCCCCAAGCTCGCCGGCATCTACGCCATCGTCATGCGCCTCGTCGACCTGACCGCCATCCCCATCCGCACCTTCACCATGATGCTGGTGCAGAAGCTGATGCGCACGCCCGAGTTGCTGGCGCGCGTCCTGACGCGGCTGGGCATCGAGGGTGCCGTCTTCCTCGTCTCGACGCTGACGCTGCTGGCGCTTGCGCTGGCG
The DNA here is from genome assembly GCA_019635755.1 of Rhizobiaceae bacterium. GTDB lineage: Bacteria > Pseudomonadota > Alphaproteobacteria > Rhizobiales > Rhizobiaceae > OAS926. Next base: position 1,003,479 of record JAHBYW010000001.1, read on the forward strand.
CTCCACCTCTATCCGGGGCTGCTCGGCTCGAACGTCGCCGAGGCTGCCCCGCTGCTGATCCTGGCGCTGTGCGTGCCCGGCCTGCGCAACCTCGTCGAGTACCAGGCCGAACTGCTGTTCGCGCGGGGTCAGACCTTCGTGCGTGCGCTCAACCTGGCACTGCTCGCCGGCCTGAAGGCCGTGCTGCTCACCTGGCTGCTGGCGCGCGTCACCGAGGTGCCTGACCTGGTCATGGCGCTGAACGGCATGTTCGCGGCGCTCTATCTGGCCTCGGCGCTACTGACCTACAGCGCGCTCCGGATGCCGGCCAAGCGGTTCTGACGCTTCCGTCCTCTGCCGGACGGCAGGCGGGTGCAGCTACGCCGCGACGAGGCGGCGGATGCGGCCGAGGTCCGTGCCGATGAAGGACTGCATGCCGATCGCCACCTGCGCCGGCGTCATGTCGGCGATGAAGGCGCGGATCTCGGCGTCGGAAAGCGCCGTGCCGGTCCAGTGGACGCGGCAGAAATCCTCGCCGTCGTGGAAGTGCCCCTCGCCGCCGCGGATCTCGTCGACGAAGCGGCCGTAGAGCATGCACTCGGAGAACTTCCGGTCGGCGGCGACGGCCTCCACCCAGTGGCGGCCGTGGACCGCCTCGATGCGCGCGCACATCGCCTCGACCGCGTCGCGGCGCCAGGCGATCAGGGTCGCGATGTAGTCGTGCGGCGAGACCTCCGGCGCGGCGATCCCGAGCGCCGTCCCGGCATTGCGCGACCAGGCGCGGTGGTCGCCGGTGCGCAGCGTCTCCATCACGCCGTCGCGCCGGAAGAGGCGCAGCCGGTCGCCCTGCCAGAAGGCGCCGCAGTCGAACGGCTTCAGGAACACCACGTCGGAATCGACGTACACCAGCGCATCCTCGGTCGCTTTCGCGGCGATGCCGATGCGGCGCAGCTGCTGGACGTGCCAGCCGCGCAGCGGCGGCGTACGCGTCGAGAACCACACGCGGCGCTTGAAGAAGCTGGTCGGGTCCGACACCGAGCGCAGCCATGCCGGCAGCAGTTCGCGTTCGTCGACGACGATGCGGTTCCGCGTCTCCAGCTGCCTGAACAGCGCGACGTCGCCGCGTTCGACCAGGATGTAGTGCCGGGAGTGGCCGGTCACGTGCTCGTCGATCGTCTCGCACAGCAGCCGGCACCGCTCGAGGTCGGGCGCATAGCTTGCCGTGACGATCGCGGCCGTCCTGTCGCGCGGCATCGTCACGCGCGCTGCCTCCGCCCGGCCATGCGGAGCTTCTGCAGCATCACGCGGGTCAGGAAGACCGGGTTGCCGAAGATGTAGCGGCGCCACAGCCGTCCGGGCTCGATCGCCAGGCGGAACAGCCATTCGAGGCGCAGACGGCGCACCAGCACAGGCGCGCGCGGAACTGCTCCGCTCATGAAGTCCAGCAGCGCGCCCACCGCGATCGGCAGCACGCAGGCGTCGCCGCCGAGATTGCGCGCGATCCACATCTCCTGGCGCGGCACGCCCATGGCGACCAGCAGGATGTCGGGCTTCAGCGCCTTGATGCGCGCGACGATCTGAGGCTCCTCGGCGGCGCTGAAGAAGCCGTCGTGCACCACCTCGAAGCGGTGCTGCGGCGCCAGCGACTGCAGCTTCGCTGCGGCGCGCTCGGCGTTGACGCGCTTGGCGCCGAGCAGGCCGATGGTCAGCGGCCGCGTCTCCGCCGCCAGCAGGGCCGGGATGAAGTCGGTGCCGTTCAGGTTGGCCGGGAACGGATCGCCGTAGAGCAGCTTCGACGCCACGTCGACGCCGATGCCGTCCGGCAGCACCAGGAAATCGTCCAGCGCGCGGGCGAAGCCGGCGTCCGTCGAGGCGACGTTGGCATTGTGTGCGTTGAGGAAGCTGACCTTGGTGAAGCGCCGCTCCGCCAGCAGCCGCTTCATGTGCGACAGCGCCGCGTCCCAAGTGAGCGTCGCCACCTCGATGCCGAGGATGTTGCGCGTCGGCGGCAGGCCGCGCGGCGGCGGCGCGCTGTGCACGTTCATGCGTAGGCCCTCTCGGCCGGGATGCCCAGCGCCGCGAGCCCGCGCGCCACCTGGCGGTCGAGCGCCGCCGTCTGCGCCCTGTGGAAGCCGCGACCGTCAACGTCGGCGGCGCGCGTCCTTGCCGCGCGCACCAGCGCGTCGGCAAAGGCGCGCGGTTCGTCTGCGACGATGCAGTTCGCCGGCAGGTGCTCGATGCCGCGCAGCGACCGCGTGGTCGCGACCGATGGCAGCCCGTTCTCGAAGGTCTCGATCGTCTTCAGCTGCACGCCTGTCCCGGCGCGGCTGACCAGCGGCACCACCGCCGCGCCGCGCACGAAGGCGTTGGCGTCCGGCACGCGGCCGACGAACTGGATGCCGGGATGCGCCGTCGCCATTCCGGCCGGAACCTGGCCGGCGATCCGCACGGTGAAATCCGGCGGCAGCAGCGGTGCGACGTCGCCCAGGAACCAGTCGAGGCCGATGCGGTTCGGCTGCCAAGTCCAGGTTCCGATCAGGGCGGCGTCGCAGTCGATCCGCCGGGGCGATGGCGGGGGTGGCGGCGTGGTCCGCGTCACCAGCGGCAGCACCGCGGAGCGGTCGTCGCCGCCGACGCCCAGGGCGTCGCGGTCGGCGTCGGCGAGCGTGAAGACGAAGCGGGCCTGCCGGCAGAGCCGCTCTTCCAGCGTCTTCAGCAGGCGCGCCTCGCGCAGGTACAGCAGCCGCTGGAACGCACCGTCGGCAGCGGCCGCGTTCTCCTCGGCCGACCGGTGCTCGACATTGTGGGCGACGAAGATCGACCGCTTGCCGGCGAACAGTCCCTCGAACGCGCCGGCGAACTGCACGGCGTTGATGACGAACGCGTCGAACGGACCGGCACGGCCGAGCGCTTCGCGCACGCTTTCGAGCGGTGTGGCGCGCAGTTTCACCGACGAGAAGGTCATGCCTTCGCGCACCGCCCGGGCCAGCCATTTGAGTTTCTGCACGGTCGAGGCGGCGTCGGTGCGCACGTCGAGTTCGCCCAGCACGATGGTGTCCTGCAGGCCGTCGGTCCGGCGTCCCGGCCAGGTGTATCCCAGCACGGTGACGCGCGCGCCCGAGCGCCAAAGCGCGTCGAGGATCACGGCGTTGGCGATCTCGTAGCCCGTCGCCGGCTCGCCGTCCGGCACGAGCGATGTCGCGAAGACCAGATGCATGTCACCTTTCCCGTGCCGACGAGGTAACAGCGCGCGGTGAAGGGTTGCTTAAATGGAGCCGAAAATCCGCAACCGTAGATTGAATAGTGCGGCCTGGGCGGATGTACCATTCAAGGTGTTTAACGAAGGCTAAACGAAAGGATGTGCTAGCTCAGCCGACCTGTTTCGCGTGGCCTCCATGAACCAGCCCGTCCTGCCGTCATCGACCTCGATCGTCGCCCGCTCGCCGGGCCTGGCGGCCGACGCGGTGCAGGCTGTGGTCACCATCCCCACCTTCCGCCGGCCCGTGCAATTGCTGGAGACTCTGCGCTCTGTCGCCGCGCAGCGCACGAGGCGCCGCGTCGCCGTCATCGTGATGGAAAACGACGCCGACCGGCGCGAAGGCGCGGCCGCCGCGCGGCCGCTGTTCGAGAGCGGCGAGATCGATGGCATTTTAATCATCGCGCATGAACGCGGAAATTGCAGCGCCTACAATGCCGGCTGGGAGACCGCGCTGGTCCATTTCGCCGGTTTCCGTCACCTGCTCGTCATCGACGACGACGAGATCGCCGACCCCGACTGGCTGGAGCGCATGTGCGCCGCGGCGGAAGCCTTCGGAGCCGACATCGTCGGCGGCCCGCAGCGCCCCGTCTTCCCGGATGCCGGCGACGGGCGCTGGGCCGACCATCCGGTCTTCGCCCCGCCCTATCGCGAGAGCGGTCCGGTGCCGGCGCTTTATTCCTCGGGAAATCTGCTCATCGGCCGCCATGTGCTCGCCCGCATGGGCCCGCCCTTCCTCGACCTGCGGTTCAACTTCATGGGCGGCGGCGATTCCGACTTCCTGAGCCGCGCCGTCGAGGCGGGCTTCAGGCTGGCGTGGTGCGCCGAGGCGCCGGTGCACGAAACCGTCCCGTCCCGCCGGCTGGAGGCCGACTGGATCCGGGCGCGAAGCCTGCGCAACGGCGTCATCTCCACGCTGGTCGAGAAGAAGAAGCGCGCCGCGGCGCCGCTGGGCCGCCTTCGGGTGCTGGCCAAGAGCCTGGGCCTGCTCGCCGCCTCGCCGTTCCGCGGCGTGGCGCGGACACTCGCCACCGGCTCGCTGGCGGTGGGCATCTACCCGGTGCATGTCGCGCTCGGCCGGCTGCTCGCCGAGTTCGGATACGCCAATGAGCAGTATCGACAGCCCGAGAACAACTAGCACCGCCGGCTACGAGCAGGTCGCCGGGCGCGTCGCGACGCTGGTCGCAACGGCGCTGTTCGTCGCCGTGATCGTCTCGTTCCGGCCGTTCAGCCCGGGCGGCGCCAGCGGCGAGGCGCCGGCAGCCGGCGGCGACATCGTCAACCAGCTCGGCTTCGGCTCGCTCGGCGCGATCGCGGTCTTCGCGCTGCTGACGCTCGCCGATCCGCGCCGGCTCGTCGTCTTCCTGAGCCCGTGGTGGATCCTGCTGCTCGGCTTCTTCGGCCTGTCCATCCTGCACGCGGCCGACCCGTCCTCGGCGCTGAGGACCGCCTCCTTCACGCTGATCGGCATGGTCACGATGGCAGCCATCCTGGTCCTGCCGCGCGACGCCGACGCCCTGTCCCGGGTTCTGGCCGCCGGCGCGCTGGTCGTGCTGGTTCTCTGCTATGCCGGGCTCGTCCTCCTGCCCCACGAGGCGATGCACACGGCGGATTCGATGGAGCCGGAGCATGCCGGCTTCTGGCGCGGCGTCTTCTCGCACAAGAACATCGCCGGCCCGGTGATGGCGTGCCTGTCCTTCATCGGCATCTATCTGGTCCGCCGGTCCTGGACGCTGGTCGGCCTGATCATCTTCGCGCTGGCGATGCTGTTCATGGCCAACACCGGTTCCAAGACGACGGCCGGGCTCGTCCCGATGTCGATCCTGTTCGTCGTGCTTCCGGGCATGATCGGCATGCGGCTGATGACGCCGGTGCTGTTCCTCGGCGCGGTTGTGGTCACCGCGCTGGCGACGCTCGGCATCGTCTTCCTCGACCCGCTCAGGGACCTCGCCCAGCAGGTCGCGCCGGGCCTTACCTACACCGGCCGCACCGCGCTCTGGGAATTCTCGGGCGAGATGATCGCGCGCCAGCCCTGGTGGGGTTACGGCTACGAGAGCTTCTGGGGAACGCCGTTCTTGTCCGAGCAGGACCAGCCCTTCGACCGCGACTGGGACATCCGTGGCATCGTCCACGGCCACAACGGCTATCTCGACATCGCCGTGCTGATGGGCCTGCCGGCGCTGGCCGTCGCGTGCTGGACCTTCCTCGTCGAGCCGCTGCGCGACTACATGCGCATCCCGCTGCGCAGGGAGAGCGTCTGGCTGGGCGACCTGTTCATGATGATCGCGCTGTTCACCGCGCTCAACGCCTTCCTCGAGACCTTCTTCTTCCGCCGCGCCGACCCGGTCTGGATGTTCTTCGTCTTCGCGCTGCTCGGCCTGCGTCTCGTCGCGCGTTTCCCGGTCAACGCTCCCGGATCGCGCTGAAGCGCCTTCCCCGCCGGGCCGATCCCGCGTAAGGGGGTCAGGGCTCGATGGGAGGCGCTCCGATGGCAACGAAGGTCCTGCTCGCCGGCTGCGGCAACATGGGTTTCGCGATGCTCAAGGGCTGGCTGGACTCCGGCCTGCTCTCCGGCGACGAGACGTTCGTCGTCGAGCCGATGGCGGACCTGCGCCAGCGCGCCGCCGACCTCGGCAGCCAGGTCGTCCCCTTCGTGCGCGACATCCCCGCCGCACTGGCGCCGACGCTGGTCATCTTCGCGGTCAAGCCGCAGGTCATCCGCGAGGTGGCGGGAAACTACAAGCGCTTCGCCGCGACGGGCGCGACCTTCCTCAGCATCGCGGCCGGCACCAAGGTCGCGACCTTCGAGGAGATCCTCGGCCCCTTCGCGCCGATCGTGCGCTGCATGCCCAACACGCCGGCAGCGATCGGCAAGGGCATGATGGTCACCTACGCCAATCCGCATGTGCGCACGGAGGTGATGGCCTTCATCGACAGCCTGCTCGCCGCGTCGGGCCGCGTCGCCTCGATCGCCGACGAGTCGCTGATGGACGCGGTCACCGCCGTCTCCGGCTCCGGCCCGGCCTATGTGTTCCATTTCATCGAGGCGCTGACCGCGGCCGCGGAAGCGGCCGGGCTGCCGCCGCAGACGGCGAAGCTGCTCGCCATGCAGACCGTCTACGGCGCCGCCGCGCTTGCCGCCGAGAGCGGCGAGGAGCCGGGCAAGCTGCGCCAGCAGGTGACCAGCCCGAACGGGACCACCGCCGCGGCGCTCGGCGTGCTGATGGGCGAGGACCGGCTGAAGACCCTGGTCGGCGAGGCCGTCGAGGCCGCGCGGCTGCGGTCGGTCGAGCTTGGGAAGTAGCCCTATTCCTCGTCGATCGCGGAGACGGCGTCCCCGCAGCGCATCGCGGGCCACGGTGGGAGTACCCCTACACTTTCATCGGCGGGCCAACGCAGTACGGCATCGTTCGGTGAGGGGATCACCGCAGGCGACTAGGCGCAGCGGAAGCAGTCCAGAGAGCTGCCCGCCCTCAGATGCTGGCCAGCATATCGTCCTGCTTGCGCCTCAGCGCGAACAGCTTCGTCGTCGGGTCGGGCGCGGCGTTGTCGGCGGTCAGCAATTCGCCTTTCCTGACCGGCTTCAGCACCGTGCCGCCCTCGAGCAGGCCGACCGGCACCGCCCGCGCCGCACGCGCCTCGGCGGCGATCATCGTCCACGAGCGGTAGCAGGTCTCGCCGATCGCATCGAAGGTTTCGCCGGCCGCGAGGTCGCGCTTGGCGACGGCGCAGACCTCGGCCACGGGCACCGGCAGCGGCACCATGTCGGCCTTGCCGTAGAGCATGATGCGGGCCGCCGTCAGCGGCACTTCCAGCGATGTCAGGTGGTAGGGCCGGAAGAAGCCGTAATACGGCCCCTTGCCGATGTGCAGGTCGTCCATGCGCTCGATGATGCGCGGATGCTCGGCCTCGACGACGACGAACACGCCGGGCGCGACGCCTTTACCCACCGTATAGTCGACCACGCCCTTGCGCGTCAGCATGCCGCCGTCCGCCTTCGGGATCAGCACCTTCGGCAGGCTCTCGCGGTCGGCATCGGGCCCGTGCATGCCGGGCACGTCGGGCAGAAGTCCCGTGGCGTTGGCGATCGCCGCCATCTCGACCATCGTCTTCGAGCCGTCGACGAACTCGACAAGCATGCGCGGGTTCATATTCCGCCGCTCGGCCTCGGCGCGGTAGTCGTCCGGCACGGCGTCGCGGTTGAAGGCGTTGTTCTTGCCCTTGCCGGCGGCGACGATGCGGTAGCCAAGCGCCGTCGCGAACTCGATCAGTTCCATGCACGACGTCGGCTCGTCGCCGGCGCCGACCGAATAGATGACGCCCAGCCGGTCGGCCTGTCGCTTCAGATAGGCGCCGATGGTCACGTCGGCCTCGACGTTCATCATCACGAGGTGCTTGCCGTTCTCCATCGCCATCAGGTCGAAATCGGCGGCGACGCCGGGCTTGCCGGTGGCGTCGATCACCACGTCGACCAGCGGATTGGTCACCAGCATCTCGTTCGAGGTGATCGCGATCTTGCCCGCTTCGATGGCGGCGGTCACCTTGGACGGCGCGTCGGCCTCCGCCGCCTTCGCCTCGTCGCCATAGGCGATGCGGATGGCGTGCCGCGCGGTGTGCGGGCGCCGCGTCGACATCGCGACCAGTTCGACGCCCTTCATGAGCATGCACTGGGTGACGAGGTCGGTGCCCATCTCGCCCGAGCCGATGACGCCGATCCGAACCGGCCGGCCTTCGTCGGCGCGCCGCGCCAGGTCGCGCGCCAGCCCGGTCAGGGCGATGTCGGTCATGATGGGCCGTCCGGATGCATGGTCGGCTGCGGCATAGCAGAAAACGAAGGCGGGGAGTCAATGGGACGCGACGGGGAGCACCGCCTCCCTTCACCCCTTCGGCGGCCCCGCCAAAGACGGTAGAGGGGCGTGCGCTGGTGGGGAAACCCTATTGCAGCCGTGCCAGCAGATCGTTCGCCTTGGCCAGGTTCTGGGTCGACAGGTCCGCCAGCCAGCCGATCTGGTGCGCCTTGGCGATCTCGATGGCGCTGGTGCAGGCGCCCACCGCTTCCTCGGCCATCGCCCTGTCGGCCTTCGCGGCGCCAAGGTCGATCAGCGCGTCGCATAGGCTGTCCTCGGTGAACGCCACATCCGGCAGGGCGGCGATCTGCTTCTGCAGCTGCACCACCTCGCGGAGCAGGGGAACGGCCTTCTCGATCGGCGCGGGATCGCTGCTGGCGCGCCCCAGCAGCATCAGATTGTAGCCGATCTCGTTGGTGAGGCTCGCCCAGCCCTTGGGGTCGGCATCGCGCCCCACATGGTCGGCGAGTTCGGTATTGACCGCGACCGCCTCCGCGAACACGGCGGCGTCGGACCTGCGCGCACCGATGCCGGACAGCGCCGCGGCGAGGCTGCGCTGCGCCCGCTCCCACTCCGCCGCGTTGGTCGCGCGCGTATGGATCGCCGTCAGCGTGCGGAAGATGCCCGCCGACCGCTCCAGCACCGCGACGTCGTTGGCCGCCGAGCCGAGGCTCAGCAGTGCGGAGCCCAGATTGCTCGTATTGTGCAGCCAGTCGGCCTCCGCCGTCTCGCGGGTGAACACCGACAGTGCCTGGTCGAACGCCGCAACCGCCCGTCCGAGTTCGGCCGCGTCGCCGGTGATCAGCCCGGCGCCGAGATAGGCGTCGGCGACATTGCTCAGCCGCCGCGCCCAGCGCAGCCTGTCGGCGTCGCCGGCATAGACGTCGACGGCATCCTGCCAGGCTTGCGCCGCCTTGACGTAGAGCCCGGGATCGCTGGCGGCGACGGCGGCGTAGTAGTTGGCGCGGCCGATGTCGACCTTGATCTGCGCCCAGTCCGACGGCGCGCTGTCCTTGGGGTAGAACGACAGCGCGGCGTCGAGCAGCGGCATGGCTTCCGTGAAGAGCGCCGCGTCGTCGGCGAGGCTGCCCTGCAGCACAAGCGCGAAACCCAGTCCCCAGACGGTGGCGCCCAGGGGCTCCGCCTCGTCCAGACCGGACTGCACCTCCATCGCCGACCGGTAGGCGGCGACCGAACGCCCGACCATCGCGGCATCCTCGCCCAGCGATCCGGATTCCATCAGCGCCACCGCCATGCGGTACTGCGACTGAGCCCAGCCGCGCGCGTCGGTGTCGCGGGTGCGGATGGTCAGCACCTGCTCGTAGATCGAGACCGCTTCGGCCAGGATGGCGCGGTCGTCGGCGCGGTCGCCCCAGGTCGACAGCGCGTTGGCCAGACCGTAGGAGATCGACGCGAAGTCCAGCGGCGCGTCTTTCGCGGTCGACACTTCGAGCGCGCGCCGATAGTGCTCGACCGCCTTTGCGAGCTGCTCGACGCCGCTTTCGGCGTCCCCCATCGTGTGGTGGACGGAGCCGAGGTTCTGCTGCACCGACGCCCAGTCGAGCGGCACCACGGCGCGGTCGTATTCCTCCAGCGCCGCCTCATAGGCCGTGACCGACTTCCGCAGCGTCTCGCCCGCCGTCCCGTCCTGCTTGCCCAGCCGGTGGAGCGCGTTACCGAGCGTCACCTGCGCGTCCGCCCAGCTCGCCGCGGAGCGCTCGCGCGTCCATACCGCCAGCGTGTCCTCGGCCGCCGCCCGCGCCTTCTCGTAGGCCGGCACGCCGTCCCTGAGGTCGCCGATGTCCAGCCAGGTCGAGCTCATATTGTTGCGGATCGTCGCCCATTGGGCCGGCGCGCGCTCGCGGGTGAACTCCAGCATCGCCTGCTCGTAGGCGGCGATCGCGTCGTCGAGGATCGCCGGGTCGCGCAGGCGTTCGCCCAGCCGCGTGTAGACCGCGCCCAGGTTGACGTGGTTCTGCGCCCACTCGACCGGCGCCGCGTCGCGCGTGTTGACGGTCAGCGCGGCCTTCTGCGCCTCGGCCGCCGCCAGCCAGCTCTCCGTGCCGGTCTGCCGTTCGCCGAGTTCGGACAGGACGATGCCCAGATTGTTCTGCGCCGCCGCCCACTCGACCGGGTCCTCGGTCGGCGACACGACGGCCAGCGCGTCCCGGAACAGGCCGACCGCCTTTTCCAGCAGCGCGGTGCCGTTCTCGCGCTGGCCGAGCCGCCAGTAGACCGCGCCGAGATTGCTCGTCGTCGACGCCCAGTCCGCCAGCGAGGCGTCGCGCGTGTAGACCGTCAGCGCCGCCTCATAGGCCGCGACGGCCTTGTCCAGGTTCTCGCGGCCCGATTCGCGCTCGCCCAGCGTCGACAGTGCGGCGGCCATGTTGTTCTGCAGCACCGCCCAGCGGATCGCCTGCGTGTCCTTGGAGACGAGCGCCAGGCTCTCTTCATAGGCCGCGACTGCGCGCCGCAGGAATGCATTGTCGCCGGTGTAGTTGCCGTGCTCCCCAAGCGCGCCCGCCTCCAGGCTCTTGTAATAGACCGCCTCGCCCTCGTCCCAGCGCGCCACCTGGTCGTAGGCCTTCGCATAGTCGTCCGCGGCCTTCAGGAACTCGAACGACAGTTCGTAGGTGCGGGCGCTGTCGGCGAAGACCTCGGCGAACTCCAGCCGCCGCGCTTTGATGTCCGCCTCGGCCTGGTCGACCGTCTTGGACAGGTCGGCGACGCGGGCCTTGGCCTGTTCGTGGAACGTCTTGGCCGCCTCCAGCGCGCCTTCGGAAAGCGCCTGCGCGGCCAGCCCCGACAGCCGCACGATCTCCGGATCGGTGCTCTTCAGCGCCGCCTGCTCGGCCAGGATCTGCTTCAGCCTGTCGGTCTGGCTGCGCAGCAGCTTGTCCAGTTCGGCCGGGTCGGCGGGCTTGTCGGCGCCGAGCGTCCGCAGCATCGCGTAGAGCGCGTCCATCGGCACGCCGCCGTCGCGCGCGATCGCCTCGATCTGGCGCCGCTCGGGGTCCGGCAGCGCGGCGATCGTGACCAGCAGCTGGCGTCGCTCGCCGAGGATCTCGCCGTCCTCGGCCCCGACCGCCGGTGCCTCGCCGCCGAAATAGAGCAGCTTGCGCAGGCTCTCGTTGACCCACGGCCGCTGCTTGCCGCCGGTCTTCAGGTAGACCTCCTCGCCGATCATCCGGAGCACCAGCCCGAACTCGTCGCCGTTCATGGCGCCCAGGTGCCGCAGGATCGCCGCGGCATAGGGGCTGTTGCCGCCGGGCTCGCCGTCGAGCGCGACCTTGCCGGGCTCGGCGGCGAAGCCGATCACCTGGCCGAACGTCTCGATATCGGAAGCAGGCTCGTTGCCCTTCAGCGCCACGACGCCGCGCGTCTCGCCGAGGCCGCCGGCGGCGATCGGCAGCGCCTCGCCGCCCTCCTCCAGCTTCAGCGTCGTGCCGGCCGGGAACGGGTTGTCGCGGCAGGCGTCGAGCAACACGATCGTCACGGGGACGGTCTGCTTCAGCGCGTCCAGCACCCTGGTCAGCGAGACGAGGCCTTCGCCGGCATTTTCCAGCGAGGAGAAGTCGGCGTCGGTCGGGATCAGGAAGTTCTCGCCGCCCGCCTCGATGCCGTGGCCCGAATAGTAGACGATGGCGACGTCGGCGCCCTCGGCGTCCTCGACGAAGCCTTCCAGGTCGCGCGCCAGGCGCCGGGCGTCGCGGTCGCTGGCGACGTCGGTCTCGAAGCCCAGCCCGTCGAGCAGGTCCTCGATGGCGCGCGCGTCGTTCTCGGGATTGGGCAGCTTGGCGATGTGCTCGTAGTCGGACTGGCCGATGACCAGCGCGATCCCGCGCAGTTCCTTCTGGTCCTCGGCCCAGGCCGGAGCCGCGACGATGAACGCCGGCAGCAGCGCGGCCATGGCGAGGAAACGCCTTACGCTCGCGAAAGCAGTGCCCGCCCCGAACATCATCCTCAGACCCGCGAAACCCGGAAACGCGGTGAGGATACTAGTCCCGATGGCCCTTTGATGGCCACCGGGTGGCTGCGGCGCGGCGGAATCAGCTCGCCAGGCGCGATGCGACGAGCTCTTCCTCCGGCCGGGCGAGCGCCCCGAGCGTCTGTTCGAACTGGTTGATGAAATAGATCGCCAGGTCCGGCTCGTTCAGCGGCTTGGCGAAATAGAAGCCCTGCAGCTGGTTGCACGAGATGTCGCGCAGGAAATCCACCTGCTGCTGCGTCTCGACGCCCTCGGCCGTGATCCGGATCTTCAGCGTCTTGCCGAGCGACGCGATGGAGCGGAGGATGTCGCGGGCGACCGCGTCCTCGCTCGACGCCGTCACGAACGACTTGTCGATCTTGATCTTGTCGAACGGGAATTTCAGCAGGTAGGACAGGCTCGAATAGCCGGTGCCGAAATCGTCCATGGCGATGGTCACGCCGAGCGACTTGATCTCGGCCAGCTTGGTGACGACGTCCTCGGGCCGCTCGATCAGCAGGCTCTCGGTGATCTCCAGCTCCAGCCGGCGCGGCGGCAGCCCCGAGCCTGAAAGCGCGTCGCGCACGACGGCCGCGATGTCCGACATCTGGAAGTGCTTGGCGGAGAGGTTGACCGCCACCACCAGGTCCTCCGGCCAGCGGGCCGCCGCCAGGCACGCCTCGCGGATGGTCCAGTCGCCGATGTGCTTGATCAGCCCGGTCTGCTCGGCGATCGGGATGAACTCCGCCGGCGGCACGACGCCGCGGATCGGATGGTTCCACCGCACCAGCGCCTCGAAGCCGCTCGGCCGGTTGTCCTCGGCCGAGACCAGCGGCTGGTAGTACAGCATGAACTCGCCGTCCTTCAGCGCCTGGCGCAGCTCCAGCTCCAGCATGCGCCGCTCGCGCACGTCGGAGTCCATCTGCGATTCGAAGAAGCGGAACGTGCCGCGCCCCTCTGCCTTGGCGCGGTAGAGCGCCAGGTCGGCGTTGCGCAGGATCTGGTCGGGCCGCGTGCCGTTGATCGGCGCGATGGCGATGCCGATCGACACGCCGATCAGGATGATCTCGTCGTCGAACTCGTACGGCTTGCCGACGACCTCGACGAGGCGCTGCGCCAGCGCGGCGGTCTCGTCGGCGTCGCAATTGTTGTTGAGGATGATGGCGAACTCGTCGCCGCCCAGGCGCGCGGCGATGTCGGCCTCGCGCAGCGTCGAGCGGATTCGCTTGGCGACCTGCACCAGCAGCTTGTCGCCAATCAGGTGGCCGCGGCTGTCGTTCACCGCCTTGAACTGGTCGAGGTCGAGATAGAGCACGACGAAGGGCGAGCCGTAGCGCTCCAGCCGCGCGACGTTCTGCTTCAGGTGCTCGGTGAACTTCGTCCGGTTGAGCAGTCCGGTCAGCGAATCGTTGTGGGCGAGGAAGTTGATCCGCCGTTCGGAGTCCTTCTCCGCCGTCACGTCGGCGGCGGTGCCCAGATAGCCCGCATAGACGCCGAACTCGTCATGCACCGGCTTGCCGGTCAGCCGCCAGTAGCGCTCGGCGCCGGCCACCGTGATCCTCAGCTCGACGGCGCTGAACGTCGCGTGCGTGCGGATGTCCTGGTCGACCTCGTCGATGATCGGGTCGCTGCCTTCGCTCGCGGCGGTGCGCAGGAAGGCGACGAAGCCGCGGCCGACGAGATCGTCGCGCGACACGCCGGCCGCCGCGGCGAAGCGGTCGGAGACGCGCTGCAGCGTGCCGGTGCGGTCGAATTCCCACAGCCAGTCGGCCGAGTTGTCCTCGAATTCCTTGAGCAGCAGGCTGATGATGTCCTTCTGCTCACGGATCTGCGACTCGCTGACCAGATGGTGGACGAGGTTGCGGGCATGGCGGACGCAGACGATGGCGATCACCGAGGCGTAGGCGAACAGCAGGCCGGTCAGCGCCAGCGCCTCGGCCGGATGCTTCAGCCTGAGCACGGCGATCAGCGCGCCGATCAGCAGCGGCACGCTGAAGCCCAGCGCCGCCTGCGGCAGGATCAGCATGGCGAAGCCGGCGGCGCAGAGCACGCCGGCGACGACGACGCCGGTGGCGACCTTCAGGACGATGTCGCCGCCCGGCAGCACGATGACCGGCAGCGCCCCCCAGATCGCGCCCATGACGATCGAATGGACGATGGCCGCGCGGATCGCCTTGTCCGGCGAACCCCGCTGCAGGCCGTGGACGCTGTCGCGGCGGGCGCGATGCCAGCCCAGCATCGCGACGCACAGCGCCGCGTAGAGCGCGGCGGTCCACACGACGGTCGCGCCGAAGGTCGGCAGGTTGTAGCTGAGCGCCAGCAGGATGACGGAGATGACGAGCGAGCCGACCGTGGTGATCGGCGTCATCTGAGCGATGCCCTGGAGCTGCTCGAACACCAGCTGCGAGCGCATGACCGGTTTGAGCTGGTCCGCGCCGATCGCCCGGTCGAGCCGCGCGTTCAGGCGACCAAAGAAGTACTGTCCCGGCACGTCCACCCCCAGAATGTCGGTTCCCCTAGGGTATAGTCCCAACTGATTAAGGTTGGGTGTTTGCAGGTCGCTCATTACAACCTGAGCGGGGTGGCTCCACCTGGCAATCGGTGGCCGGACACACGTTTCGGGCGACAGGGTTAGCCGTTGGTGAACAGGCGCTGCCCGCGCCTCGCGCGGCCCGCGCAATCGCGCGAAGGCCCGTGCGTGAGGCGCGTAAGTGCCCGTCTTCTCACTCTATATCGGCGCACGCCCGCCTGCCCTCGGCCGCCGCCGGCGGCCGCCGATGCGCTCGCTCCGGGCACCAAAAATAAACCTTCGGGCTTAATCGGCCCTTCAACCATAGCCTGTACAGCTGAGCGGGAGAGCCGGGAAGAACCCGGCCAGTGCTTGAGGGCAAGGGGGCATTCCATGACGACCAGTTTCACCAGGGCGCCGGGCGCCGACAGAGCGATTCCGGAGGCGGCCCTGACCGGCAGCCTGCGCGACTTCAGGGCGCCGGCCGGCACCGACCTGCTCGGCCGCGTCGAGGGCTTCTTCGGCTGGCAGGACCAGCGCCGCCGCCACAATCTGTGGCCCTACGCGAAATCGACGGCCACCGCGCCGAAGACGCACTGCTCGGCCAAGTCCGACTCGGGCCAGGAGCTGTCGGGCGTGAACTTCGCCTCGCAGGACTATCTCAGCCTGTCGTCGCACCCGGCCGTCAAGGAGGCCGCGATCGCCGCCGTGCACGAATACGGCGTCCACAGCGCCGGCTCCGCCGCGCTGCTGGGCAACACGCGCCATTCGCTGAAGCTGGAGAAGGCCATCTCCGACTTCGTCCACGGCCGCGAGGTCGTGCTCTACCCGACCGGCTGGTCGGCAGGCTTCGCCGCGGTCCAGGGCATCGTCCGCCCGAGCGACCACGTCGTCATGGACGTGCTCGCGCATTCCTGCCTGCAGGAAGGCGCCCGCGCCGCGACCCAGAACATCCACTTCCACGGCCACCTCAACGTCGACGGTCTGGCCCGCCGCCTGCAGCGCATCCGCGCCAACGACACCGAGAACGGCATCCTGGTCGTCACCGAGAGCCTGTTCTCCATGCATTCGGACACGCCGAACATCGGCGCGATGCGCGCGGTGTGCGACGAGTACAACGCCAAGCTCCTGGTCGACTGCGCCCATGATTTCGGCTGCATCGGCGAGAACGGCCTCGGCCATCTCGGCCTGCAGAACATGGTCGACAAGGCCGACGTGATCATCGGCTCGTTCTCGAAGACCTTCGCATCGAACGGCGGCTTCATCGCGGTGAAGTCGCGGGCCGTTGCCGAGTACATGAAGTACTACAGCGCCACGCAGACCTTCTCCAACGCGCTGTCGCCGGTACAGGCCGCGGTGGTGCTGGCCTCGCTCGAGATCATCCGCTCGGAAGAGGGCAAGGCGCGGCGCCGCAAGCTGATGGACAACATCCTCTACATGCGCGCCGAGATGACGCGCGCCGGCCTCGAGGCGCTGGGCGACCCGTCGGCCATCGTGCCGGTCCGCGTCGGCGCCGAGGGCCTGGCCCGCATCGCCTCGCGCGAACTTGCCTCGCTCGGCGCCATCGCCAACCTGGTCGAATATCCCGCCGTGCCGCAGGGCGGCGCGCGCTTCCGGGTTCAGGTCATGGCCGACCACAGCCGCGAGGACGTCGACATGCTGGTCAGGCTGATGCAGCAGGCGATGCGCACCGCCGACCTCGAATATCGGTCCTACCGCGAGGCCGACGGCGCCAACAACGTGCTGGCCCAGCAGTGGGAACTGGCGTCGAACGCCGCCTGAGGACCAGAGGATGAACGCCCAACCGAGACGAACCCTCCGGCTCCTCGCCGTCGACGACGACGCCTCCTCGGCGGAGCTGATCGTGCGCGTCGCCGAACGCTGCGGATACGAAGCCTTCGCCACGTCCGACTCGCGCGGCGTGGTGAACCTCGCCACCGCGCTCAACCTCGACATCATGGCGGTCGACATCAACATGCCGAACGTCGATGCCGTGGGACTGTTCAAGCTGCTGGCGGAGGCGGCCTACAAGGGCCGGATCCTGATCGTCAGCGGCGAGGACCTCGCCGTCCTCACCGAGACGCAGCGGAAGGCCGAGGCGCTCGGCCTTTCCGTTCCCTATGTGCAGCAGAAACCGCTCGACTTCCAGAAGCTGCGGGCGATGCTGATGGCCCGCGACGTGCTGTCGGCCGCCTGACCTCCGGCCGAACGAACGGAAGAAGGCCCCGGCGGATCTCCGCCGGGGCCTTCTTCGTTTCGGGCCGGGCGATTTCCGATCGGCGTCAGGCCGCCATCAGGCTCTTCTCGATCTTGCCCAGCAGCCGCGGCAGGTCGACGGGCTTGGTGTCGAAGTCGCAGCAGCCGGCGGCGAAGCTCTTCTCGCGATCCGTCTCGAAGGCGCTGGCCGTCAGCGCGATGATCGGGATCGCCTGCGTCTCGGGGTCCGCCTTGATCCGGCGGGTGGCCTCCCAGCCGTCCATTTCGCCCAGGCCGATGTCCATCAGGATGACGTCCGGCTTCAGCTCGCGGGCCGTGCGCACGCCGGAGGGACCGTCCTCGGCGAAGCGGATGTTGTAGCCGCGCCGCTCCAGCCTGCGGCCGAGCACGTCACGGTTGATCGGATTGTCCTCGACGATGAGAACGACGGTCATGGCCCCCTCCTCAGCTCGCCAGCGCGACGGGCGCGCGCGCCGCGGCCTGCCGTGCATTGTTCGCCGCAGCCAGCGCCGACTTCAGCTTGGCGGCGTCGAGCGGCTTGGTCATCAGCGCGGCGGCACCCGCCTCGCGGGCCTTGGACTGGTCGTCCAGCACCGACAGCATGACGACCGGGATGCCGGCGGTGGCGGGGTCCGCCCTCAGCGTGCGCAGCACCTCCCAGCCGGACATTCCGGGCATCAGCACGTCGAGGAAGATCAGCTTCGGATGCACCGTGCGGGCGATCTGCAGCGCCGACTGCGGCGAATCCGTCGCGATCGGGCTGAAGTTTTCCTTGAGCAGCAGCCGCTCGCCCAATTCCAGGAAGTCGCGGTCGTCGTCGACCAGCAGCACGATGTCCTGCTTGGCATGGCCGGCCGCCGGCGCCGACAGGGCGGCATAGCCGTCGCGGCGCTCGCGCGAGGCGGCCTGCGCCTCCTTGACCAGCTCGGTGTCGTCCGCCCGCGCCTCGGCGGCGGTCGCCGGCAGGTGGATGGTGAAGCACGCGCCCTTGCCGGTCTCGCTCTCCACGGTGATGAAGCCGCCCATCAGCCGGCAGAGGTTCTGGCTGAGCGAGAGGCCGAGCCCGGTGCCGCCGAACTTGGCAGCGATCGCCGGATTGGCCTGGGTGAAGTTGGAGAACAGGTTCGCCTGCTGCTCCTTCGAGATGCCGACGCCGGTGTCGGCGACGCTGATCTTCAGCCATTCGCCGCTCTTGCGCTTCTCGCGCGTGGCGATCAGCTTGATCTGGCCGTTCTGGGTGAATTTCGAGGCGTTGGACAACAGGTTGAACACCGCCTGGCGAAGCTTGGTCGCATCGGCGCGGATCGAGCCCAGCGTCTCGTCGCGCTCGACGACGAAGGAGTTGGTGTTCTTGGCGGCGAGCGGGCGGCTGGTCGCCTCGACCTCGGCGATCAGCCGGTCGAGGTCCACCGTCTCGATGTTGAGGTCCATCTTGCCCGCCTCGATCTTGGAGATGTCGAGGATGTCGTTGACCATCGCCAGCAGGTGCTTGCCGGCGGCGCTGATCTTCTGCAGGTCGGCGATCTGCTCGCCCCTGCCTTCGAGTTCGGCGTCCTCCAGCAGGATTTCGCTGTAGCCAAGCACCGCGTTCAGCGGCGTGCGCAGTTCGTGGCTCATCTTGGCAAGGAAGTCCGACTTGGCGCCGTTGGCCCGCTCCGCGTCGTCCTTGGCGACGGTGAGCATCTTCAGCGTGTCCTGGTGGCGCTCGATCTCCTTCAGCAGCTCCGACTGCGAGTCGACGACGCTCGAATAGTAGCTCGCCATCAGGAACACGTAGGTCGCGGCGCAGAAAGCCGAGATGACGCCGATGCCGACCATCTCGTGGATCGGGATGTGCGACGGGAAGGCATTCTCCATCAGGAACGCCGTGTAGAACGCCGCAAGGCCCACCGCGATCTGCGCGAAGATGATGATGTGCGTCTTGTTGCTGGAGCCGAGGTAGAAGAACGCCAGGAGCGGGACGACGAGGAACCACATCAGGAACGGCGAGCTGGCGCCGCCATAGTGGTACGAGCCCCACAGGATGGCCGAACTCAGGTTGAAGGTCGAAATGAGCGCCAGCGTCGTGTAGTGGCGCGGCAGCAGCCTCAGCGCGATCGGGAACAGCCAGAACGCGGCGATCGACGCGGCCAGGATCGGCACGTGCGGCCACGGGTTCGGGTCGTAGACATAGAGGAAGAGCGGGATCGGCGCGCTGAGGATCGGCCCGAAGAAGTGGCTGATCAGGAACATGCGCACGCGTTTCTTGGCGTGCGGGTCGTCCTTCACCGCCTCCGGCGTGCACCAGTCGATAACCGCGTCGAGCGCGCGCATCAGATCCATGACCGTGAAACCCCCAAAATGGTAAACAGGACTTTCACCCAGACATTTTGAGAAGTCGTAAATGCGCGACGAATCGCGCCGTCGGCGGCGCTCGCCGGTCTGCCGGACCGGCTGTTCCGAGCCTCCCGGATGGCCTCGGCCGATCATGGATAATGAGAGCTTTACACAGGGACGCCGGGTTAACCGATTGGCAACCATGCCCGCTTATTTTGCTTGACGAGAGAGATTCGCCCCAACGCCTCTAGCGGAGCGCCCGATGCGCATTGCCTTTGCCGGTCTCGTCCTTGTCCTCGCCCAGGGAGCCGCGAGCGCGGCCGACCTTGAGCTCGCCTCCCCCGACATCGACCCGGCACGCTTCGCATGGGACGGCGTCTATATCGGCGCCACCGGCGGCTATGCCTGGCTGCACGACATCGACTACCAGTTCCCGGTGCCCTTCCGCGACCAGGGCCGCGACTGGGTCTACGGCGCCTATGTCGGCTACCTGCACGATTTCGGCGGCGGCTTCGTCGCCGGCGGCGAGCTCGAAGCGCTGAAGCTCGACATCACCTACGACAATTTCGCCTTCATCACCGTCGAGGACGCCTACACGCTGAAGGCGCGGGCCGGCTATGGCTGGGACCGCCTGCTGGTCTCCGCCCACCTCGGCGGCACCTGGGCCACCACCAACATCGGCCTCGAGGACTGGGGCATCGCGCTCGGCGCCGGCGTCGACTACGCGTTGACCGACTACGTCACCGTCGGCGCGCAGTATTCCCACCATTCCTTCCGCCGCTTCGACGGCACGCTGATCGACGCGACGCTCGACATCGCGACCGCGCGGGTCGGCCTGAAGTTCTGACCGCGCCCGGGCGACACCGCCCTTCGCGGTGGCGACTGCCCGCGTCGTTCGCTCGTCTCAGGCAAGGCAGCGGGGCGCTCCGGCGTCCCTTTTCGTTGGCCGCCGGCACGCTGGCGGCACGGCTCCCCGGACGGGCGGCGCGGCATCCATCGATGGCGGGTCGGGACCTGGTGCTGCCGGGTGGGATTGAACCACCGACCTCTCCCTTACCAAGGGAGTGCTCTACCACTGAGCTACGGCAGCCCGGAAAGTGCGGCGTCTTTGGCATATCGTCCGTCCGAGCGCAAGCAGTCACAGTAGCGCCCGGAGCCGGCCTTGCCACGGCCACAAAGTGCGTTTCATCTCGCCCCAATTCCGGCCCCGGGCAAAGGGCGCCGGATCGCTTGGGAAACCGCGGCGGGCAGCCGGCGGACCGAAACGGGGGACGGCACGTGCCGCAGCAGGACAAGCCCGCCGGGCGGGACGATCGCGAGACGCGCCACGCGCGGCTGTCGGACCAGCTGCGCGCCAATCTGCAGCGCCGCAAGGCGCAGGCGCGGTCGCGCCGGTCCGGCGAAGCCGACGACCGTCCCGAGGGGTTGGAGCGGGAAGCGACGCGCCGCCCGCCGGTCCAGCCCGAATGATCTCGCCGCGCCGGTCAGGCGCATTCCTTGAACCGCCCGACCGGATGGGCTAGACGGGCGCCAACCGTCTTCTGAACCGGTTGAAACCGGAGAAAAAACACATGGATCGCATCAGGATTGTCGGCGGCAACGCGCTTTCGGGCCGGATTCCGATTTCGGGCGCCAAGAACGCCGCGCTGCCGCTGATGATCGCGTCGCTCATGACCGACGACACGCTCACGCTGGAGAACGTGCCGCACCTGGCCGACGTCGAGCAGCTCATCCGCATCCTCGGCAATCACGGCGTCGACTATTCGGTCAACGGCCGCCGCGAGAAGCAGAACGGCAGCTATTCGCGCACCATCCACTTCACCGCGCGCCAGATCGTCGACACCACCGCGCCCTACGAACTCGTCTCCAAGATGCGCGCCTCGTTCTGGGTCATCGGGCCGCTGCTCGCGCGCATGGGCGAGGCCAAGGTGTCGCTGCCCGGCGGCTGCGCCATCGGCACGCGCCCGGTCGACCTGTTCATCGACGGGCTGCAGGCGCTCGGCGTGTCGATCGACATCGAGAACGGCTATGTCATCGCCAAGGCGCCGAAAGGGCTGATCGGCGCGCGCTACGTGTTCCCGAAGGTCTCCGTCGGCGCCACCCACGTGCTGATGATGGCGGCGGCGCTGGCGCGCGGCCAGACCGTGCTGGAGAACGCCGCGCGCGAGCCCGAGATCGTCAACCTCGCCGACTGCCTGAACGCCATGGGCGCCCGCATCCGCGGCGCCGGCACGCCGACCATCACCATCGACGGCGTCGACCGGCTGTCCGGCGCCCGCGTCGCGGTCATCCCCGACCGCATCGAGACCGGCACCTATGCCATGGCCGTCGCCATGACCGGCGGCGACGTGCTGCTGGAAGGCGCCCGGCCGGACCTGCTCGAAAACGCGCTCGACGTGCTCCGCCAGACCGGCGCCGAGATCACGCCGACGAACGCCGGCATCCGGGTCAAGCGCAACGGCGCCGGCATCTCGCCGGTCGACGTGACGACCGAGCCCTTCCCCGGCTTCCCCACCGACCTGCAGGCGCAGTTCATGGGGCTGATGACGATGTCGAAGGGCAAGTCGCGCATCACCGAGACGATCTTCGAGAACCGCTTCATGCATGTGCAGGAGCTCGCCCGCCTCGGCGCGCACATCACGCTCGCCGGCCAGACCGCGATCGTCGAGGGCGTGTCGAAGCTCAAGGGCGCGCCCGTCATGGCGACGGACCTGCGCGCCTCGGTGTCGCTGGTCATCGCCGGGCTGGCCGCCGAGGGCGAGACCACGGTCAACCGCGTCTACCACCTCGACCGCGGCTTCGAGCGGCTTGAGGAAAAACTCTCCGGCTGCGGCGCGACCATCGAGCGCATCACCGGCTGAACGCGCCTGCGTGCGCCGACGGCGCGCTCCCTCCCCCTTGAGGGGAGGGTGGCCAGCCGCAGGCTGGCCGGGTGGGGTCTTCGCGGCCGCGCGCCGACGCCATCCGTGCGGCCGCGTTCCAACGGCGGGCGAAGCGCTCGGCCCGCGGCCGCCAACGCCGGCGCATCACACGCGGAGACAGGAAAGACCTCAACGATTCCCGTCCCTTCCACGATTTCTGCCACGATCCTGTCCACCCCCTTTGCCGATG
>JAHBYW010000010.1 GCA_019635755.1 Rhizobiaceae bacterium
CCGCGCCTTCTCCTCAGGCGCCGCGTCGATCTGGTCGTACGGCTTGTACTCGCCAAAATACTTCGTGATCGCAGCCGTCAGAGACGTCTTGCCGTGGTCAACGTGACCAATCGTGCCAATGTTAACATGCGGCTTGTTCCGCTCAAACTTACCCTTGGCCATGTCTGTTTCCTGAACCTCGAATTGCCGGTTGGGTTGGATGCGCGCGATTAGCGGCTCATGCCTGAAAAGACAAGACCTCCTGCCGGCCATGCCGGAAGCGCACCCGATCGTCCCGATGATTGGCGAAGCGCCTCATATGGAGGCGCTCCCGCCGCATTCAAGCCCGGGCGAAACCTCACAAACCGGGCTGGCGCGAGACTGGAGCGGGTGAAGGGAATCGAACCCTCGTATTCAGCTTGGAAGGCTGCTGCTCTACCATTGAGCTACACCCGCGCTCGCGGCGTCATCGCATGACACGGCCGGAAAAGCGAGACGCGCGATTCCGGGACTGTGCGCGAGGCAGTGGTGGAAGGGGTTGGATTCGAACCAACGTAGGCTGAGCCAACGGATTTACAGTCCGTCCCCTTTAACCACTCGGGCACCCTTCCGTCCTGCCGTCCGATGACGACGGTCGCGAAAATCGATGTCGGGATTGGTCAGGCCCCGGAAATCCGCGAAGCGCCTTATGGCGACTGCCCCCTACCCTGTCAACCGCGCGGCGCGGCGAAATCCGGGCGCCGCCGGCACCCATATCCAACCTCCCGCGGCGCTGGTATGGAACCGCCCATGGCACGCGACACGAAGGACGGCACGCCGAAGGATTCGCACTACGCGCGTCTGCGGCGCCAGCATCGGGACGAAAAGCGCGGCGGCGCGCCGGCCTTCCGTCCGCGGCCCAAGGTAGGTCCGGGCGAGGCCCCGGCCGACGGGCTGGTACGGCTCTACGGACTGCACACGGTGCGCGCGGCGATCGACAATCCGCGGCGCCGCATCGCGCGCATGCTGGCGACGCGCAACGCACTGGAGCGGCTGGAGATCGCCGACCCCGCCGCGCTGCCCTTTCCGGTCGAAATCATCGAGCCGAAGGCGATCGACGCGATCACCGGGTCGGAGGCCGTCCACCAGGGCGTGCTGGTCGAGGCGCGGCCGCTGGTCCCCAAGCGGCTGGACGCGCTGGGCGCCACGCCGCTCGTCGTCGTGCTCGACCAGGTGACCGACCCGCACAATGTCGGCGCGGTGCTGCGCTCCGCCGTCGCCTTCGGTGCCGGCGCGCTCATCACCACGCAGCGGCACAGTCCGGCCGAATCCGGCGTGCTGGCCAAAGCGGCATCGGGAGCCCTTGAACACATCGACCTGATCGAGGTGCGCAATCTCGCCGAGGCGCTGCAGACGTTGGCCGCCTCGGGCTTCCAGACCGTCGGGCTCGATTCGGACGGGCCGGCCGAACTGGAGACGACATTTGCCGGCGACCGCATCGCGCTGGTGTTCGGCGCCGAAGGCAAGGGCTTGCGCCAGAAGACGCGGGAGACGGTGTCGGCGCTGGCGCGTCTCGACATGCCGGGCGCGATCCGTTCGCTCAACGTCTCGAACGCGGCGGCCGTGGCGCTCTATGCGGCGCGGCGGTTTGTGGACGGCAATAGGGCACTGGCGCGTCAAGGCAACACCGCTTCTTGAGATAGCGCCGTCGAACAGGGCTGCCCTACTGCCCTACTGCCCTACTGCCCTTGCCTTCACGCAACCTCGTGCGCGGCCATCCGCTCCAGCGCCTTGACCAACCCGGAATGGTCCTCCTTCGCGCCGCCATTTGCCACGCATGAGTTGAAAAGCTGCTGCGTGGTCGACGTATTGGGCAGCGACACGCCCAGCGCCTTCGCACCCTCCAGAGCGAGCGCCAGGTCCTTCTGGTGCAGTTCGATGCGGAAGCCCGGCGCGAAGGTGCGCTTGATCATTCGCTCGCCATGGACCTCCAGGATGCGCGACGCCGCCAGTCCGCCCATCAGCGCCTGCCGGACCTTGGCCGGATCGGCACCGGCCTTCGAGGCGAAGACGAGCGCCTCGGCGACGGCCTCGATGGTCAGCGCCACGACGATCTGGTTGGCGACCTTGGTGGTCTGCCCGACGCCGTTGCCCCCGACCAGCGTGATGTTCCGGCCGAGCTTTTCGAAGACCGGCAGTGCGCGCTGGAAGGCGCGCTCGGGTCCCCCCGCCATGATCGTCAGCAACGCCGCTTTCGCCCCCACCTCCCCGCCCGACACCGGCGCGTCGAGATAGTCGCAGCCGAGCGCGTTGATGCGCGCGGCGAAATCCTTCGTCGCGAGCGGCGAGATGGAACTCATGTCGACGACGAGCTTGCCCGGGGCGAGACCGGCGGCGACGCCGCGCTCGCCGAACAGCACGTGGGCCATCTGCGGCGTGTCGGGGACCATGGTGATGAGGATGTCGGCGGCCCGCGCGACGGCGTCGTGGCCGGAGACGGCAGCGAGACCTTTCTCGACAAGGTCGGCCGGCAGCGGTTTGCGGTGGTCGCTGGCAATGACAGGGTAGCCTGCATCCAGCAGATGCCCTGCCATCGGCGCGCCCATGATGCCGAGGCCGATGAAGCCGATGGTGTCCATCACGTCATTTCCCTCATCCAGCCAAGCCCCGCCTCGGTCCCCGCCTTCGGCCGGTACTCCGCGCCGACCCAGCCGGCGTAGCCGATGCGATCCAGGTGATCGAAGAGGAAGGGATAGTTGATCTCGCCCGTGCCAGGCTCGTTGCGGCCAGGGTTGTCCGCGACCTGGACATGCGCGATGCGGTCCAGATTGGCCTCGATCGTCCGGGCGAGATCCCCCTCCATGACCTGCATGTGATAGATGTCGTATTGCAGGAAGACGTTCTTCGAGCCGATCCGGTCGATCAGCGCCAAAGCCTGCTTCGATCCGGTCAGGAAGAAGCCCGGGATGTCGCGCGTGTTGATCGGCTCGACCAGCAGGCGGATGCCGGCCCGCTCCAGCGCCTCCGCCGCGAAGGCGAGATTGTCTGCCAGCACGCGTTCCAGCGTCGCGCAATCGGCGCCCGCGGGCGCGATGCCTGCAAGGCAGTTCACCTGGCCGCAGCCCAGCGCCTCGGCATAGGTGATCGCCGTCGCGACACCCTGCCTGAACTCGGAAACGCGGTCGGGCAGGATCGCGATGCCACGCTCGCCCTTGCCCCAGTCGCCGAGCGGCAGGTTGAACAGTGCCTGCGTGAGCCCGTTTTTCTCCAGCCGCGCCGCCACCACCTCCGGCGCGTGATCATACGGCCCGATATATTCGACGCCCTTGAAGCCCGCGCCCGCCGCCGCATCGAAGCGGTCGAGGAAGTGGTACTCGCCGAAGAGCATCGAGAGGTTGGCAGAGAATTTCGGCATTCCGTTTCCTCATTCCGTTGAACGGTCAAGCGGTCTCGCACCTCAGCACGAGGACCGTCGACGCGCGACGCCATATCTCCAAAGCGGGCGTCCTCCCTCATCCTGAGGCGCGAACTCGCGGAACACATCAAGCGGAGCGCGCGCCCTCTCTCGACGGGCGGGCTCTAAGGACGCACCCGGCCTAGTCCAGCATCACGATGGCGGTTGGCGCATCCTCGTTCTTCTCCGC
Organism: Rhizobiaceae bacterium; assembly: GCA_019635755.1. Lineage (GTDB taxonomy): Bacteria > Pseudomonadota > Alphaproteobacteria > Rhizobiales > Rhizobiaceae > OAS926. The sequence goes on from JAHBYW010000010.1 coordinate 3,603, forward strand.
CAGTTCCTCGAACTCGGTAACGGCGTCGATCTCGGTGCCCATGGAGATGTTCGTCACGCGCTCCAGGATGAACTCCAGCACCACCGGCACGCGGTGCTCCTTCATCAGCCGCTTCGCTTCCTCGAACGCAGCGGCGAACTCGTCCGGCCTCTTCACCCGCACCGCCTTGCAGCCCATGGCTTCGGCCACCGCGACGTGGTCGACGCCGTAACCGGCGTCCGGTTCGCCCCTCCGGTTGATGTTCTCGAAGGCGAGGTTCACCTCGAAGTCCATCTGGAAGCCGCGCTGCGCCTGGCGGATAAGGCCGAGATAGGCGTTGTTCACGACAACGTGGATGTAAGGCAGCCGGTGCTGCGCGCCGACCGCCAACTCCTCGATCAGGAACTGGAAGTCGTAGTCCCCCGACAGCGCGACGATGTCGGCGTCGGGCCGCGCGGCGCGAACGCCGAGTGCTGCCGGCAGCGTCCAGCCGAGCGGACCCGCCTGACCGCAATTGATCCAGTTGCGCGGCTTGTAGACATGCAGGAACTGCGCGCCGGCGATCTGCGACAGGCCGATGGTCGTGACATAGGTCGTATCGCGGCCGAACGCCTTGTTCATCTCCTCGTAGACGCGCTGCGGCTTCAGCGGGACGGTGTCGAAATGGGTCTTGCGCTTCAGTGTCCGCTTGCGTGCCTGGCACTGCTTCACCCAGCCCGTCCAGTCGCGCAGCCTGCCGTCTGTCTTCCATTCCGTGGCGACGTCCAGCAACATCTTCAATGCCGCGCCGGCGTCCGAGACGACGCCGAAGTCCGGCGCGAAGACGCGGCCGATCTGCGTCGGCTCGATGTCGACGTGCACGAACTTCCTGCCGGCCGTGTACCTGTCGACCGATCCCGTATGGCGGTTCGCCCACCGATTGCCCACGCCAAACACGAAGTCGGACGCCAGCATCGTCGCGTTGCCGTAGCGATGCGACGTCTGCAGGCCGCACATGCCGGCCATCAGCGTGTGGTCGTCCGGGATCGCCCCCCAGCCCATAAGCGTCGGGATCACCGGCACGCCGACGATCTCGGCGAACTCGGTCAGCAGGTCGGACGCATCCGCGTTGATGATGCCGCCGCCGGCGACGATCAGCGGGCGTTCGGCCGCGTTGAGCATCGCCAGCGCCTTCTCGGCCTGCGTGCGCGTCATCTTCGGCTTCACGACAGGCAGCGGCTCGTAGGCATCGATGTCGAACTCGATCTCCGCGAGCTGGACGTCGACCGGCAGGTCGATCAGCACGGGACCGGGCCGGCCGCACCGCATCAGCTGGAACGCCTTCTGGAACGCCATCGGCACCTGATACGGCTCCATCACTGTCACCGCCCATTTCGAGACCGGCGCGGCGATCGCCGCGATATCGACGGCCTGGAAGTCTTCCTTCGCCATGCGGGCGCGGGGCGCCTGGCCGGTGATGCACAGGATCGGGATGGAGTCGGCCGAGGCCGAATAGAGGCCGGTGATCATGTCGGTGCCGGCCGGACCCGACGTGCCGATACAAAGGCCGATATTGCCCGCTTTCGCCCGGGTATAACCCTCCGCCATGTGCGAGGCCGCCTCGACGTGGCGGGCGAGGATGTGGCGAACGGTGCCGCGCGCCTTCAGCGCCGCATAGAACGGGTTGATGGCAGCGCCCGGCACGCCGAAGGCGCACTGTATGCCCTCGCGCTCGAGCACGAGAACGGCTGCATCGACGGCACGCATCCTGGCCATTGGTCTCTCCCGGCAGATCGCACGCGACCGTCACACTGCCGGGGCGTTTTTTCAATTTTTCCGGAAATCATTTCTATTATCGCTGAAAATCGCTAGGATGCTGTTTCGACTGTGATTTTATTTTTCACCCCTGACGATGTCGCGAAATCCGCAAAGCTGTTTCAAGATTTCCGGAAAGCGGAAAGGTCCATGACGGAACCTGAACGCCGCCAGCGGGGGCGCCCGCGGTCCTCTGTCGCCGAGGCGACGCCGGTTCAGTCGCTCGACCGCGGATTGCGGCTGCTGACCGTCTTGGCCGAGGCGGACGGCCTGCCGCTTAGCGACATCGCGCAGCGCGCGGACCTGGCCGCATCGACGGCGTATCGCATGCTGGCCACGCTGGAAGCGCACGACATGGTCGAGTTCGACCGGCCAGGCCAGCTCTGGTCCATCGGTGCAGGGACCTACCGCCTCGGTTCGGCGTTCCTGCGCCGTCGCAAGCTGGTCGACCGCGCGCGGCCTGCGATGCAGGCGCTGATGGAAGCGACCGGAGAGACGGCCAATCTGGCCGTCGCGGAGGACGACTGCATCGTCTTTGTCAGCCAGGTCGAGACGCATCAGGCGATCCGCGCCTTCTTCCGGCCAGGCCAACGCAGCCCGTTCCACGCGTCCGGCATCGGCAAGGCGGTGCTCGCCTTCATGCCACCGGCCCGCGTCGAGGCGATTGTGGGGCGCGCGGGCCTCGAGGCCTACACGTCCAGAACCCTTGCGGACGCCCCTGCCCTGTTGCGCGACCTCGACGCAGTTCGGGCGCGCGGCTGGTCGCTGGACGACGAAGAGCGGCATGAAGGGATGCGCTGCGTCGCCGCGGCCATCTTCAACGAGTTCGGCGAGCCCGTCGCCGGGGTGTCGGTCTCCGGGCCGACCGTCAGGATGACGCCCGAACGCGCAGGCGCGATCGGGCCGATGGTGCGGGACGCCGCGGCCGATGTCACCCGGATGACCGGCGGAAAGCCAGGCTCGGCGGCGCAGGCGAACGGCCGCGCCAGCCAGAGGAGCACGACATGAACCCGACCGAACGCAGCCTGCACTGGAACGCCGCCTATGCCTCGAAAGGGGACGAAGGCGTCAGCTGGTTCGAGGCGAAGCCGCAGGTGTCGCTGGATCTGATCGCGGCGGTCCACGACCGCAGCAAGCCCAGCGCCTCGCTTGTGGACATCGGCGGGGGCGCGTCCCGCCTTGTCGATGCGCTGACCGAGGATGGCTGGCGGGTCACGGTCGTCGATCTGTCGGAGACCGCGCTCGACACCGGGAGACGGCGCTTGGGAGCCCGGGCGACAGACGTCGACTGGATTGCCGCCGACGTCACGCGCTGGCGTCCGTCCACCACGTTCGACATCTGGCACGACCGCGCGGCCTATCACTTCCTCACCGATCCTGACGATCGGCAGGCCTATGCCCAGTGCATGCGGACAGCCCTGCGCCCAGGCGCTCACGCGGTCATCGGCACGTTCGCGCCGGACGGTCCGGAACGGTGCAGCGGGCTTCCGGTCATGCGCTATGACGCGACCGGACTTGCGACCGCGGTCGGGTCAGGCTTTCGCCCGATCTCCGAGCGCCGTCACCTCCATGTCACTCCCTGGGGGTCGACGCAGGCGTTCCAATTCGTCGTGCTGCGTCGCGACGATTCCTGACCTAGCGTACCACCAGCACCGGAACCGGGCTGTGGGCGACGACCTCGGCGGTCTGGCTGCCGAGCAGGATGCGGCCGAGCCCGCGCCTGCCGTGCGATGCCATGACGATCAGGCTGCAGCCGCGCGCCTTCGCCGCGTCGACGATCGCTTCCGCGGGTCGCGCGTCCGGCACGTGGAGCACGCTCGCCTCGACGCCCATCGTGTCGGCAGCCGCCTTGACCTTGCCGAGGATCTCGTCGGCGGCTTTCTTGCGGGCCGCCTCGAAGCCGTCAATGTCCTCCTGGCTGGGAATCCAGCCGAGGCCGACGGCGCCGTATTCGAGGGGGAATGGCTCGGTGACGGTCATCAAGGTCACCTTGGCATTGAGATGCTTGGCGAGTGTCAGCCCGTGGTCGACGCCCTTGCGGGCGAGGTCGGAGCCATCGGTCGAGATCAGTATGTGCTGGTACATTGTCGGCTCCTGCAAGATTCGGGATCGCTCGGTCCAGATAGCCTCGCCGCACGCCGGCAGGGCATTGATCGAAATCAAGACGCACCGAACTTGGCGGAAGACCAGCACCATCGCGGAAAGCGCCGAGCCGTCCGAAACCTCGATGATGGTGCCCCCGGCAGGGATCGAACCCGCGACCTTCGGTTTACAAAACCGCTGCTCTACCAGCTGAGCTACAAGGGCACGGGCGCCGGGTTACCACATCCGCCCACGCAGTAAAGTCAAATGTCCGCGCGTCGGTGGTCCCCTATGCAGGTTCCGACCGGCCATGCTAACCCCTTGCCGCGAAGCGGGTGAGGATGATGGCACGCCGACCCAGGACTTTCGCGTTCGTCTCTTCCGATACCGGCGACGCGCGCCGGGCGCAGAAGCGCCTGGCCAAGCGGTATGGCAGCGTCGCCGTCGCCGACGCGGACGTGGTCGTGGCGCTCGGGGGCGACGGCTTCCTCCTGCAAACGCTGCGCGAGACGATGGGTAGCGGCAAGCGCGTCTACGGCATGAACCGCGGGACGATCGGCTTCCTTATGAACGAGTATCACGAGGACCGGCTTCCCGAGCGCATCGCAGAGGCGTCTGGCGAGACGATCCGGCCGCTGGAGATGGTGGCGCGCACCGCCGACGGGCGGACGGCGAAGGCGCTCGCCATCAACGAGGTCTCGCTGTTCCGCCAGTCCTACCAGGCGGCCAAGCTGCGCATCACCATCGACGGCCAGGAGCGGCTGGCGGAGCTCATTTGCGACGGCATCATGGTCGCCACGCCGGCCGGGTCGACTGCCTACAACCTCTCGGCGCACGGGCCGATCCTGCCGCTCGACGCGCAGCTGCTCGCGCTGACCCCGGTGTCGCCGTTCCGGCCGCGGCGCTGGCGCGGCGCGCTGCTCTCCAACCGGGCGCGGGTGACGTTCGACGTGCTGGAGGAGGCGAAGCGCCCGGTCAACGCGGTCGCCGACCACACCGAGCTGAAATCCGTGGTCTCCGTCGCGGTGCGCGAGTCGCCCGACGCGACCGCGACGCTGCTCTTCGATCCCAACCATTCGTGGAACGAACGCATCCTGACCGAACAGTTCCGCTACTGACGTCATTGAACCGAAGGGGCCGCGACATTAAGTTTAACGGGTAACAAACGCGGCACTTCCGGGCGTTTGAGTTGACAATCCGCGCTCCGCTCCGTAACGCGGGATCGCAATCCTTTCGAGCGCGAGGCGCTCGCGGCGGTTTGGACCGCCACACGAAAGCAAGCCAAAAGACGTGTCATCCGATCTTCCGAACGCTCAAGAAGCGGTTTCCTTTTCAGACCTGGGGCTCTCGGCGAAGGTTCTGTCCGCCGTCACCGACGCCGGCTACACCACGCCGACCCCGATCCAGGCCGGCGCAATCCCGCATGCCCTCCAGGGCAAGGACGTGCTCGGCATCGCGCAGACGGGGACCGGCAAGACCGCGGCCTTCGTCCTACCGATGATCACCCGGCTGGAAAAGGGACGCGCGCGGGCCCGCATGCCGCGCACCCTGATCCTCGAACCGACGCGCGAACTCGCCGCCCAGGTCGAGGAAAACTTCATCAAATACGGCAAGAACCACAAGCTGAACATCGCGCTGCTCATCGGCGGCGTGTCGTTCGACGAACAGGATAAGAAGCTTGAGCGCGGCGCCGACGTGCTGATCGCGACGCCCGGCCGCCTGCTGGACCACCGCGAGCGCGGAAAGCTGCTGCTGAACGGCGTCGAAATCCTCGTCATCGACGAAGCCGACCGCATGCTCGACATGGGCTTCATTCCGGACATCGAGCGCATCTGCGAGATGATCCCCTTCACCCGGCAGACCCTGTTCTTCTCGGCGACGATGCCGCCGGAGATCACCAAGCTGACCGAGAAGTTCCTGCAGGCGCCGGTCCGGGTCGAGGTGGCCAAGGCGGCGACCACGGCCGCCACCGTCACGCAGCGGCTGGTGAAGTCGGGCGCCAAGCCCTGGGACAAGCGCGAGACGCTGCGCAACCTCATCCGGGCCGAAGGCGACGCGATCAAGAACGCGATCATCTTCTGCAACCGCAAGGTCGAGGTTTCGGAGCTGTTCCGCTCGCTGCTGAAATACGACTTCGATGCCGGCGCGCTGCATGGCGACATGGACCAGCGCGCGCGCATGGCGATGCTGGCGAATTTCCGCGACGGAAAGCTCAAGCTCCTGGTCGCCTCCGACGTGGCGGCCCGCGGCCTGGACATTCCCGACGTCAGCCACGTCTTCAACTTCGACGTGCCGATCCACGCCGAGGACTATGTCCACCGCATCGGCCGCACCGGCCGGGCCGGACGTTCGGGCAAGTCCTTCACCATCGTCACGCGCAACGACAAGAAATACCTCGACGCGATCGAGAAGCTGATCGGCAAGGACATCGAATGGCATGACGGCGACCTGTCGACGGTCGTCGAGAGCGCCGAGGAAGAGCGGCCCCGGAGGGGCAAGGAGCGCGGCGGTCGCGAGCGTGGCGGCAACAAGGGCCGCGGCGAAGAGCGCGGCCGGGCACCTCGCGGCGAACGCAAGCCACGCGCCGAGGCTTCGGCGGAAACTGCGCCGGAAACCGCTGCCGCGGAGACGGTCGCCGCACCCGCCGACGAGCGGCGCAGCCGGCGGTCGGCCATCAAGTCCGGAAACGCCGAGCGCAAGGCGCAGCCCGAACAGCCGAGCGGGGATCGTCCGCGTCGCGACGACCGCGGTACGCGGCCGGCGCGCGGCGAGCATCGCCGCCACCGCGAGGACGACGACGACAAGACCGTCGGCTTCGGCGACGATCTGCCGGCCTTCATGAAGGTCGTGGCGAAGGTCTGACCTGGCTGCCGGCCGGCTTGGCCGGCGGCTCTACTTCCCCGTCCGCCGCGCAGCCTCGAACGCCTTGCGCGTCCACTGTCTCAGTTCGTCCGGGTCGTCGAGCGCCTCGTCCGGGATCGACCAGTACGGCATGGCGACGGGCTTCTTCTTTCCCTCGTAGGTCCATTGCGTGGAGCCCGCAGCCTTGAAGTCAGGTGCGCTCGTCGCGTCGGCTTTCAACAGGATGTCCCCATCGACCTCGACAGCCACGATCAGACCGTCGTGGTAGACCCCTTTGCCGCCGAACATGCGCTTGATTGTCACCGCGCCGAGGCCGGCGAAGATGTCGCGGATGTGGTCGTCGTCCATGCCTGGACTATGACAGCGGCGTCGGCACCTGTCAGCCGGCCGGCGTCGACCTCCTGACGGCGGCTGGCGGGATGGCCGGGATCAGGCGGCGTTTGCCGCCGCGCGTGCTTCGGCCAGCGCCTTCAGGTCGGCCGGCTTCAGTTCCACGCTTTCGCCGCAGCCGCAGGCCGAGCTCTGGTTCGGGTTCTTGAACGTGAAGCCGGTCCGCAGCGTCGTCACCTCCACGTCCATCTCGGTGCCCAGCAGGAACAGCGCCGCCTCGGGCGCCACCCACACATGCGCGCCGTCGCGCTCGATGTGATCGTCGCCGGCCTTCGGCTCGGTTACGAGATTGACCGTGTATTCCATGCCCGCGCAGCCGCCCTTCTTGATCCCGAGGCGGATGCCCTTGGCGTCGTCGCGGCCGTCGACGATCTCGCGCACCCGCGCGGCGGCCTTGTCGGTCATGCTGATGACGGCGAAGCGTCCCATCGAAAACTCCATCCGGCGCGGGTTCAAGGCCCGCGTGAACGACGATTCTTGGCTAAAATGGTGAAGATTCAGGCCTTTTGCAACCCGTTCAGTACCAGCCGACGGCGACCTGCGCCTCTTCCGACATGCGATCCGGCGTCCACGGCGGGTCGAAGACCATGTTGACGTCCACGCGGGACACGCCCTCGACCGCCCCGACCGCGTTCTCGACCCAGCCGGGCATCTCGCCCGCCACCGGACAGCCCGGCGCGGTCAGCGTCATGTCGATCTTGACGGACCGGTCGTCCTCGATATCGACCTTGTAGACCAGCCCGAGCTCGTAAATGTCGGCCGGGATCTCCGGATCGTAGACCGTCTTCAGCGCCGCGACGATGTCGTCGGTCAGGCGCGCCAGCTCCTCGGCGGGGATGGAACTCGCCGAGAATGTCTTGGCCGGGGCATCCGAACCCTCTTCGGGGGCAGTCGCTGCGGTCTGGTCGTCCATCACGGTCACGCGAAGAACTTTCGCGCCTTCTCCAACGCCTCGGCGAGCACATCCACCTCGGCGCGCGTATTATACATGCCGAAGGACGCCCTGCACGTCGATGTGACACCGAAGCGCTTCAGCAGCGGCTGCGCGCAATGGGTGCCGGCGCGCACCGCGACGCCCGCCCTGTCGATCACCATGGACACGTCATGGGCGTGGATGCCCTGCAGCTCGAACGACACGATCGCGCCCTTGCCCGGGGCATCGCCGAAGATGCGAAGCGAGTTGATCGCGCGGAGCCGTTCGTGGGCATAGGCCTTCAGCCCGGCCTCGTGCGCGGCAATGCGCTCGCGGCCGATGCCGTCGACATAGTCCAGCGCCGCGCCCAGTCCGATCGCCTGAACGATCGGCGGCGTTCCTGCCTCGAAGCGGTGCGGCGGGTCGTTGTAGGTGACCGTGTCCTCGGTGACCTCGAAGATCATCTCGCCGCCGCCCTGGAACGGCCGCATCGCCTCCAGCCGGTCGCGATTGCCGTAGAGCACGCCGATGCCGCTCGGTCCGTAGAGCTTGTGGCCGGTCATGACGTACCAGTCGCAGTCGAGGTCCTGGACGTCGACGGGCAGATGGACCGCGCCCTGGCTGCCGTCGACCAGCACGGGCACGCCGCGCGCATGGGCAATGCGACAGATCTCCTTGATCGGCGTCACGGTGCCGAGCGCGTTCGACATATGCGTGATCGCCACCAGCTTCGTGCGCGGCGTCAGGCACTTTTCGAACTGCTCCAGATGGAACGCGCCCAGATCGTCGACGGGCGCCCAGACGAGCTTTGCGCCCTGGCGTTCGCGGATGAAATGCCACGGCACGATGTTGGAATGGTGCTCCATGATCGACACGACGATCTCGTCGCCGTCGCCGATGTTCGGCATGCCCCAGCCATAGGCGACCGTGTTGATCGCCGAGGTGGCGTTGGAAGTGAACACGATCTGCTCGGCCGATGGCGCGTTCAGGAACCGCCGGACGCTTTCGCGGGCCTTCTCGTAGGCATCGGTCGCGGCGTTCGACAGGAAGTGCAGGCCGCGATGGACGTTGGCATACTCCTGCGAATAGGCATGCTGGATCGCGTCCAGCACGGCCTTTGGCTTCTGCGCCGAGGCACCATTGTCCAGGTAGACCAGCGGCTTGCCGTAGACCTCGCGCGACAGGATCGGGAAGTCGCGGCGGATCGCCTCGACATCGTAGGGGGCAGCCATGCGACCGCCGTCATTCTCGGGCTTGTCCCGGGGATCCATTGCCTTCTGCTCGACAGAACCGACCATCGCCTCACTCCGCAGCGCGGCAGATCCTCGGGACAAGCCCGAGGATGACGGCACTACGCCGGCTACCCATGCGCCGCGAACCAGCCATCGAGCCGCGCTTCCAGTGCCTCGACGATCGCCTCGTCGCGGAGGTCCTCGATGACCTCGGCGACGAAAGCCTTCACCAGAAGGCCTCGCGCCGTTTTTTCGTCGATGCCGCGGCTCATAAGGTAGAACAGGTACGACTTCTCGATCTCGGTCACCGTCGCGCCGTGGCCGCAGGCCACGTCGTCGGCGAAGATCTCCAGTTCCGGCTTGGCCGAGAACTCGGCGTCGTCCGACAGCAGCAGCGTGTTGCATGCCATCTTCGCGTCGGTCTTCTGCGCCACCTGATGCACGTTGATGCGGCCCTGGAAAACCCCGTGGGCCTTGCCGGTGACGACGTTGCGCACAACCTCGGTGGAGGCGGTGTGCGGCACCGCATGATCCAGCACCATCGTCAGGTCGGTGTGCGTATCGCCGCCCAGCAGGTTCACGCCGCGCAGCGTGAACTCGGCGCCCTCGCCGGTGGTACGGATGTACAGTTCCTGCCGGACCAGCCTGCCTCCGGCGTTCATGACGAACAACGTCAGCCGAGCGTCCTTGCCGATCGTCGCGTGGAACTGCCCGAGATGCGTCGCGGTCTCCGGCTGTTCCTGCACGATCAGCCAGGTGACCTCCGCGCCGTCGCCGACGACGACGCTGCTGACGGAGCTCACCAGCCCGTCGCCGCTTCCCGTCTGCCGCTCCACGATCGTCGCTTTCGCGCCGGCGCCGACGCTGACCGGCAGCCGCACATGCGACTGTCCGCCGGCCTGGATGTTCTGCAGCTCGAGGGGTGCCGGCAGCGCAACGCCGTCCGCGATCTCCACCAGCCATCCGTCGGCGACGAACGCGGCGTTGAGCGCGCCGACGGCGTCGTCCGGACCCTGCAGGTCCAGCGCGGATGCAAAGCTGCCGTCGATCAGCGACTCGTTCAGGCGCCGCGCCGCGATGCCCTCTGTGCGGGGAGCCTTGTCGACAGCCACGCCGTTCGCCAGCGAAAGCACGGTCGAGCCCGCGATGAGCGGCTCCAGCCTGCCCACGGCGGCTGCAGGGTCGAAGGCCGGGACCTTGGCCAGGAGCCTGCGCAGGTCGGTGTAGTGCCACGCTTCGACGCGCCGGGTCGGCAGGCCGGCCTTGATGCGCTCGATCGCCGCGTCACGCTTCATCGCGACCGCGGCGTCGCCCGGCAGATCTGCGAGGCGATGGCCGAACGCATCGACCAGCGACGCCTCGGCGCCTGTCAGCTGCGGGGTTGCGTGCACGTTCATCGCCGCCACCTAGGCCGCCTCGCCGACGACGCCGGCGTAGCCCTGCTCCTCGAGCTGCAGCGCCAGCGACTTGTCGCCGGATTTGATGACCTGGCCGCGATAGAGCACGTGCACCGTGTCGGGCACGATCAGATCCAGGAGACGCTGGTAGTGGGTGATCACGACCATCGCGCGATCGGGCGAGCGCAGCGAGTTCACCCCATCGGCGACGACCTTCAGCGCGTCGATGTCCAGGCCGGAATCCGTCTCGTCCAGAACGCAGAGCCGCGGCTCCAGCAGCTTCATCTGCAGGATTTCGGCACGCTTCTTCTCGCCGCCGGAGAAGCCGACATTGAGCGGCCGCTTCAGCATCGCCATGTCCATGCCAAGCGAGCCGGCGGCGTCCTTCACGCGCTTGAGGAAATCCGGGATCTTCAGCTCGGGCTCACCGCGTGCCTTGCGCTGCGAGTTCATCGCGACCTTCAGGAATTCCATCGTCGCCACGCCCGGAATCTCCACCGGGTACTGGAACGCCAGGAAGACGCCGGCGGCCGCGCGTTCGGCCGGGTCCATCTCGAGGATCGACGTGCCGTCGAACAGAATGTCGCCTTCGGTGACCTCGTAGTCCTCGCGCCCGGCGAGGATGTAGGACAGCGTCGACTTTCCAGACCCGTTCGGGCCCATGATCGCGGCGACCTCGCCCTTCTTCACGGTGAGATTGAGCCCGCGGATGATTTCCGTGCCGTCCTCGGCGATGCGGGCGTGAAGGTTCCTGATTTCAAGCATTCGTTCTTCCAGTTCCGTTGTCGCGCCGCGTGGCGCGCGTCTTCATTGTGACGGCCGTGCCGGCCCGTTCGACCGATCGGTGCTCAGATACCGAGGCTGGCGCGGATGAACGGCAGCAGCGACGCACCGGCGACGCCCGCTGCGATTCCTACCACCAGACGCAGCACCGCCGTCGGAATCCGCGGCGAGAGGATCGCCAGGCTGCCGCACACCACCGCGTAGAAGCTGATCGTCACCGGGTCCATGCTCGCCTCACGCGCCCGACGATCCGCCGGTGGCCGACGACCGGCGGACATAGTCGTTGTAGGTGATCGAGTGGTCCGTGTGCGCACGCGCCGTGCTGATGAACGTCCAGGCGGACCACGCCATGCCGACGACGAACAGCCCCATGCCGACGATCCACAGCCACCAAGCCGCCATCAGCGAGCCGCCGACACCGATGGCGACGGCCGCCAGCGCCGAGAGCCCGACGCCCTTCAGGAACTGCCGCACGACGGCCCACCCCTCCGGCGTCACCGGATAGGAACCCGAACCGCCGTTGGAGCGGACGAACCAGATGTGAGGAGGGAGCGAAGTCATCGGAGCAACCGTCCTTCCGGGATTGTGATCGTTTTCGTCATTCCTAGCTGCCGTCATTCCGGGGCCGCGTGAGCGGAACCCGGAATCCAGATCGCCGAGTGTCCAATTTCCCGACATCCAACATAACCCTTCGGCTTCCCATCCCTGGATTCCGGGTTCCGCTCACGCGGCCCCGGAATGACGGGAGCGCTCAGGTCTATCACCCCACGCTCCCTTCCAGGCTTATGCCGATCAGCTTCTGCGCCTCGACGGCGAATTCCATCGGCAGTTCCTGGATGACCTCCTTGACGAAGCCGTTGACGATCAGCGCGATCGCCTCCTCCTCCGGGATGCCGCGCTGCATCACGTAGAACTTCTGGTCCTCGGAGATCTTCGACGTCGTCGCCTCGTGCTCGAACTGGGCGGTCGCGTTCTTCGCCTCGATGTAGGGCACGGTGTGTGCGCCGCAGCGGTCGCCGATCAGCAGCGAGTCGCAGTTGGTGAAGTTGCGCGCGTTCGTCGCCTTGCGATGTGCCGAAACCTGGCCGCGATAGGTGTTCTGGCTGAAGCCCGCCGCGATGCCCTTGGAGATGATCCGGCTCTTGGTGTTCTTGCCGAGGTGGATCATCTTGGTGCCGCTGTCGACCTGCTGGTGGCCGTTCGACACGGCGATCGAGTAGAACTCGCCCTGGCTGTCGTCGCCGCGCAGGATGCAGGACGGGTACTTCCAGGTGATCGCCGAGCCGGTCTCGACCTGCGTCCACGATATCTTCGATCGCGCGCCGCGGCAGTCGCCGCGCTTGGTGACGAAATTGTAGATGCCGCCCTTGCCCTCGGCGTCGCCGGGATACCAGTTCTGCACCGTCGAGTATTTGATCTCGGCGTCGTCCAGCGCGATCAGCTCGACCACGGCGGCATGAAGCTGGTTCTCGTCGCGCTGCGGCGCCGTGCAGCCCTCGAGATAGGAGACGTAGGCGCCCTCTTCCGCGATGATGAGCGTTCGCTCGAACTGGCCGGTGTTCTTCTCGTTGATGCGGAAGTAGGTCGACAGTTCCATCGGGCAGCGCACGCCCTTCGGCACGAACACGAAGGATCCGTCGGTGAACACCGCCGAATTGAGCGTCGCGTAGAAATTGTCCGTCGTCGGCACGACGGAGCCGAGATACTTCTTGATCAGCTCGGGATGCTCGCGGATCGCCTCCGAGATCGAGCAGAAGATCACGCCGGCCTTGGCGAGCTCGTCCTTGAAGGTGGTCACGACCGAGACAGAATCGAACACGGCGTCGACGGCGACCCGGCCCGACTTGTAGACATTGTCATTGTCGCTGTCGGCCAGTCCGGCCTCGGCGGCGGCTTTGCCGTTGGCCTTCCCGGGCTTCTTCACGCCGGCGAGGATCTCCTGCTCCTTCAGCGGGATTCCCAGCTTCTCGTAGACCTTCAGCAGTTCCGGATCGACCTCGTCCAGCGACTTCGGCCCAGACTGGTTCTTCGGCGCGGCATAGTAGTACAGGTCCTGGAAGTCGATCTTCGGATAATCGACGCGCGCCCAGGTCGGCTCGTCGAGCGTCAGCCAGCGGCGATACGCGCCGAGCCGCCACTCGAGCATCCAGTCGGGCTCGTTCTTCTTGGCCGAGATGAAACGGATGATGTCCTCCGACAGGCCCTTTGGCGCCTTGTCGGTCTCGATCTTGGTCTCGAAGCCGTATTTGTATTGGTCGACGTCGATCTTGCGGACAGTATCGATCGTCTCCTGCACCGCAGGCATCCGCGTTCTCCATCCATGCCGGGTTCAAGGCCCGGCCGTTTTCAAACCGCGCGGCCGGCGAAACCGGCAGCGCGTCTCATATAGTGCGTCGCCGACCGGAAATCACCCGGCCAGCCGCGCGGTCTTTCGCCCTAGGCCGCCTTGCCGGACCGGCGCGCCAGAATGGCGGCCAGGGCGGTTTCGAACATGCCGATCTCGTCTTCCGTCGTGCCGGCGCCGATCGAAACGCGTAGCGCGCCGGCCGCTTCGCCGAATCCCATCGCCTTCAGCACGTGGCTCGGCCCGACCTTTCCGGACGAACAGGCAGACCCGGCCGACAGTGCCACGCCGGCCAGGTCGAAGGCGATCTGCGCCGTCTCCGCCTTCAGCCCGGGAATGGCGAAGAACGTCGTGTTGGGCAGCCGCCGGGCGCCCCGGCCGAATATCTCCGCATCCGGCGCAAACGACAGCAGCAGCGCCTCGACCCGGTCGCGCATGGCCGCCACCGGGGCCATGGCGCCGGCCGCCCCGGCGGCCACCCGCGCCGCCGCGCCGAAGCCGGCAATCGCCGCGAGGTTTTCGGTGCCCGCCCGATGCCCCTTTTCCTGCCCGCCGCCGGTCACCAGCGGCGACGGCATCATCAGGTCGGACAGCGCGACGATGGCGCCGGCGCCTTTGGGGCCGCCGATCTTGTGCGAGGAGAGAATCAGGTAGTCGCCGCAACCCGCTGAAATATCGATCGGAATGCGCCCTCCGGCCTGGACGGCGTCGACGACCAGCACACCGCCCGCCGCCTTCACGGTTGCGGCGATCTCCGCGACCGGCTGGACGACGCCGCTCTCATTGTTGGCGAAATGGATCGCCACCAGCGGCAGCCCGGTCTCGCGGTCGTGGGCGTCGAGGGCCGCCGTCAGTCCCGCGAGGTCGATCACGCCGTCGCGGTCGACGCCGATCGCCGTCACCCGATCCTTCGGAAAGCGACCGCCGTTCAGCAGGCAGGGATGATCCGCCGCGCTCACGAAGAGCCGCCCCATGCGCACGGCGCCCCGCCCCATTCGCCAGTCCGGCGTCAGGAGCGTGCTCGCGGCTTCCGTGGCACCTGAGGTGAAGACGACGTGTTCCGGCGCGCCGCCCACCAGAGCGGCCACGTCGCGGCGCGCGTGCTCGATGACCTTGCGCGCGGCACGCCCCTCCGCATGCACCGACGACGGGTTCGCGTCGACATCCAGCGCCGCCAGCATCGCGGCGCGCGCCTCGGGCAGCAGCGGAGCGCTGGCGTTCCAGTCGAGATAGGCACGCGGACCGGTCATCCGGCTAGATGTCCCATGTTCCAGCTTCTTCGCGGCAGGACGCGTTATTTCCTTGAATTTCCAAGGCCAGCCGTCCTATTTACGCGCCTTGCCCAAACCGGCGGCCGTGTTGTCTGGCCTGTCAGTTTTGAACAGTTCTAAACTAGCTTCTAGCAGCGGTTTCGCCCGCGTCAAGGTCGAAGACCGCGGCCAGGCGGCGCGTCCGCAAGTGGAGTCCCCGATCGATGCCCGAGGTCATTTTCACCGGTCCCGCAGGCCGTCTCGAAGGTCGCTACCAGCCGTCCAAGGAAAAGAACGCGCCGATCGCCATCGTGCTGCACCCGCATCCGCAGTTCGGCGGGACGATGAACAACAAGATCGTCTACGACCTCTTCTACATGTTCCAGAAGCGCAATTTCACCACGCTGCGCTTCAATTTCCGCGGCATCGGCCGCAGCCAGGGCGAATTCGACCACGGCACCGGCGAGCTGTCCGATGCCGCCGCGGCACTGGACTGGGTGCAGTCGCTGCACCCCGATTCCAAGAGCTGCTGGGTCGCCGGCTATTCCTTTGGCGCTTGGATCGGCATGCAGCTGCTGATGCGCCGCCCGGAGATCGAGGGCTTCATCTCGGTCGCACCGCAGCCCAACATCTACGACTTTTCGTTCCTGGCGCCTTGCCCGTCGTCCGGCCTGATCATCCACGGCGATGCCGACAAGGTCGCGCCGCCGAAGGATGTACAGGGGCTGGTCGACAAGCTGCACACGCAGAAGGGCATCACCATCACCCAGAAGACGCTGTCGGGCGCCAACCACTTCTTCTCCAACGACGTGGAGCTGCTGCTGGACGAGTGCGCCACCTATCTCGACCGGCGGCTGAAGGGCGAGCTGGCCGATCCGAAGCCCAAGCGGCTGCGCTGACGATCTATTCGGGCAGGTCGCCGCGGCCCATCGCGTAGACGTCGCAGGGCAGCGAGGCCAGCGTGGCGTTGCGCTCGAACCGCATGCCGATCTTCTCCAGCACCCGGCGCGACGGCGCATTGTCGACATGCGAGATGGCGATGAGCCGGTCGCGCACGCCGGACGTCAGGAACCAGCGCGCCAGCGCGGCGGCGATCTCGGTCGCGTAGCCCCTCCCCTGAAAGGCCGGTGCGATCGTGTAGCCGAGCTCGAACGCGTCGGCCTCCTCCATGAATGCCACGCCGGCGCGGCCGACAAACAGTCCGTCCTCCCGTCGCAGCATCTTCAGCTTGCCGAAGCCATGTGTCTTGTAGTGCCGCATCCAGCCGGCAAGATTCTCCGCGGCAACCTCGCGCGTCCACGGCTCGCCGCCCGGAAGATGGCGCGTCACCTCGGCATGCGCATGCAGGCGCAGCACGTCGTCCAGATCGGCCTCGGTCCATGGGCGCAGGATCAGGCGCTCGGTGGTCAGGAAATCCCCTGTCGCCATGCCCTCGCCTCCTCGGATCAGCCAGCGTCGGGAGCGGCGAGAACGCCGCCGCTGACCGGCGCCCGGCACCCGGTCGTCGTCGGGAACGTCAGCGGCAGGCCGCGCAGCGACCGCACCGCCAGATAGGCCCACGCCTCGGCCTCGGTGGCGTCCCCATCCAGCCCAGCCTCCTCGGCGACGATTACCTCGGCGCCCTGCCGGCGCGCTGCTTCGGCCATGTCGCGGACGATCACGCGGTTCTTCCGCCCGCCGCCGCAGACGATCCAGAGGCGTGGCGGCTCCGGCAGGTGCTCGACCGCCTTGAGGATCGCCCTGGCCGACACCGCGGCCAGCGTGCGCGCGCCGTCGGAGAGTTCCAGCCCGGCCGCCAGATCGAGCGTGAAGTCGCTGCGGTCAAGCGACTTCGGGCCGACGCGGGCGAAGAAAGGACTGGCGAGATAACGTTCCACCACCGCGCCGACGACGCCGCCCTCGGACGCGATCGCCCCGCCGGCGTCGTATGGCACGCCGCCCTCGCGCGCCACCCACTGGTCGATCAGGGCGTTGCCTGGACCGGTGTCGAAGGCGATCGGGTCGCCGTCGCGCGGCACATAGGTGATGTTCGAGATGCCGCCGATGTTGACGAACACGACCGGCGCCCTGTCCCGCCACGGCGCACCCAGCGAGCGCGCCAGCGCGGCGTGATAGGCGGGCACCAGCGGCGCCCCCTGGCCGCCATGCGCCATGTCGTTCGCCCGCATGTCGTAGACCGTGCGGATGCCGGTCCGGCGCACCAGCAGCGGCCCGTCGCCCAGTTGCACGGTCACCCCTGCGCCTGGCCGGTGCAGCACCGTCTGGCCGTGGAAGCCGACGAGATCGACGCGTGACCAGTCCGCCGGCTGCTTCGCCAGGAACGCCGCTACGGCTTCCGCGTGGCGAAGCGTGATTTCGCGCTCCAGATCGGCGAGGTCGCCCGGACGGTCGTCGCGTCGCACGATCGCCTTCGCCGTCTCCAGCCCCGCCTCGATGGCCCGGCGGAAGCCTGCCTCGTATGGCACGAAGCCGCTCGGGCCGAAGACGATGTCGTTCGCGCCGTCGGTCCTCAGCAACGCCAGGTCGATGCCGTCCATCGATGTGCCGCTCATCAGCCCGAGCGCGCAGAGTGCCGCCATGCCTCACCGTCCTTGTGATTCCGCCGATGCGGATGCTAAAGGCGCGCGGGCCGCGCTGCCAGCCGGCCGAACCTGTTCCGGAACACCGCCATGACCGCCTTCAAGTCCGACTTCCTGCGCACCATGAGCGAGCGCGGCTTCATCCACCAGACCTCGGATGACGCCGGCCTCGACAAGCTCTTCGCGACGGAGACGGTCACCGCCTATATCGGCTTCGACGCGACGGCGAAGTCGCTGCACGCCGGCTCGCTCATCCAGATCATGATGCTGCACTGGATGCAGAAGACCGGCCACCGGCCGATCGCGCTGATGGGCGGCGGCACGACGATGATCGGCGACCCCTCGTTCAAGGACGAGGCCCGCAAGCTGCTCACGCCCGCCGACATCGACGCCAATCTCGTCGGCATCAAGTGCAACTTCTCCAACTATCTGAGCTTCGGCGACGGCCAACGCGACGCGATCATGGTCAACAACGCCGACTGGCTGATGGAGATCAACTACGTCAATTTCCTGCGCGATGTCGGGCGCCACTTCTCGGTCAACCGCATGCTGTCCTTCGACTCCGTGAAGCTCAGGCTGGATCGCGAGCAGTCGCTGTCGTTCCTGGAATTCAACTACATGATCCTGCAGGCCTATGATTTCGTGGAGCTCCACAAGCGCTACGGCTGCGTGCTGCAGATGGGCGGCTCGGACCAATGGGGCAACATCGTCAGCGGCATCGACCTCGGCCGGCGCATGATGGACGCCTCGCTCTACGCACTGACCACGCCGCTGCTCACCACCGCGTCGGGCGGCAAGATGGGCAAGACGGCGTCGGGCGCGGTCTGGCTCGATCCGGAGATGATGAGCCCTTACGAGTTCTGGCAGTACTGGCGCAATACCGAGGATGCCGACGTCGGCCGTTTCCTGAAGCTCTATACCACGCTGCCGATGGACGAGGTGGCGCGCCTGGCGACCCTCGGCGGAGCCGAGATCAACGACGCCAAGAAGGTGCTGGCGACCGAGATCACCGCCATGCTGCACGGCCGCGCGGCGGCGGAGACGGCGGCCGAGACGGCACGCAAGACGTTCGAGGAGGGCGCGCTGTCCGAGGACCTGCCGACGGTCCAGGTTCCGGCGGGCGAACTTGCCGCCGGCATCGGCCTTTTGACGTTGCTGGTCCGCGCCGGCCTTGCGGCGTCGAATGGCGAAGCGCGCCGACACGTGCAGGGCGGCGCCGTGCGCGTCAACGACCAGCCGGTGTCCAATGAGCGAATGGTGGTGATGTCATCTGCAACGGCCCATGGCCCGCTGAAGCTGTCCGTCGGCAAGAAGAAGCACGTGCTCGTGCGCGCTGTCTGATCAGCGGAACTCGAAGATCGAGCGGAAGATGCCCGGCGCGATGATCGACAGCGGGTTGATCTGGAGGTCGGGGTCGGACGACCTGCCGTGCAGGCGGTAAGTCACGCCGATCAGCCCCCGGTCGCGCCCGTTGCCCAGGATGATGCCCACCAGCGGGATTTCGCCGAAGATGCGGTTGATGCCGTAGGCCGGCATGAACGTGCCGGTCATGTTGATGTTGCTGTTCCTGTCGTAGAGCGTGCCCTGGAACGTCGAGCCGATCAGCGGCCCGCGCAGCACGCCGCGCTCCAGGGCCAGCGACCCGTCGCCCTTTTCCAGCAGCGCGTAGCCCCGCTCGAACTTGACGCGAGTGGTGTCGATGTCGCTGCGCACCGCCTCGCTCAGGCTCCGCTGGTCGCCCGGCGGCCGGCTCGACACGATCGACGCCAGCTTCGGCTCGTTGACCACCCAGAAGTCGCGCGCATCGATCTGGCCCTTCATCGTTCCGCCGGCATTGCCCTCCAGCGCGAAGCGGATCTGGCCGCCCTCCATGTGCGCGTAGATGTCGAGGAAGCGCAGCACCGCGCCGGCGTCGGTCGACTCCATCGCCAGCCGGCGGCGATTGTCCTCGGTCCGGTCGTTCAGCACCACCGGCGCACCGCCCGGCGTCGTCGCCGACACTTCCAGCCGGTCCAGCCGCGACCCGGCTCCGCGATAGATGAGATTCACGCCGACCAGCTTTTCGCCGTGGAACCCCGTCAGGCTGGCGACCTGCGCGTCGACGCTGACCGGCGTCGAGCCCGTCGCCGAGGTCGCCGCCTCGGAATCCTCCATGATCTGCGTGACGATGGAGCGGACGTCGAGCGACTTGCCCCGGATGGTCACCTTGAGCGTCTTGCCGCTGCGGTCGATCGACAGGCCGGCATTGTCGTCGCGGTTGAGCTGGACGGACGAGAAGTTGGCCGCCGTCAGCGACCCCTTGTTCAGCGTGACGTTGCCGTCGATCGCGAAGGACTTTCCGCGCAGCTTGAGGTCCGACAATCTGGCCGCGTCGCCGTCGGTCACAAGGTCGAAGCTGATCGCGCCTGCGATTCCCGGGCCCTTTGTCCAGCCCACCCAGGGCAAGGTCAGCGTCGCCGCGGACAGATCGGCGGAGACCGAGCGCCGTCCTTTCTCGCCCATGTCGAGGGTGACGCGGACGGGACCGGAGAGGAGGTCGCCGAGCCCGGGCACGAATTCCTCGCGGGCCTTGTCGTCCAGCGTCACCACCACGGTCTGCTGGCGCGGCGTCTTGCTGCTGCCGAGCGGCTGCAGCAGCGCGAGTTCGGCCGGCGCTCCATTCAGTTTCGCCTTGGCGGTGATGACGGCCTTGTCGGGATCGACGACGATCGTGCCGTTCCCGTCAGAGAACATCTGGCCGTCGATCGGCTTGGCGAGCGTCAGGTTCGTGTAGTCCAGCGACACGAGCCAATCGAGGTCGGCCAGCTTCAGGCCGCCGGAGATCGGCACCTGGGTTTTGACGTGCCCTTTCACCTGGCCGGAGAAATCCGGAGCCGACAGGCCGAGATCCTCCAGCGCGTTGATCGGTTCTGCCGAGGCGAGTTCGGCGATCGACTGCGCCTTGCCGGCAATGTCGATGTCTAGGTCGCCGGCCACGACCGGCCGGTTGGCGCCGACGATGGTGAGCCGGCCGTTGCCAATGGTGACGGCGTCGCCCGAGGACATGTAGGCCGTGCCGGCGGAGAGGGTCACGTCGACGTCGTTGCCCTTGAACTCGACGATACCCATGGCGTCGCGCACCGGCGGTATCTCGCCCGTGACGTCGAAACGGGCGCCCGCCAGCTCGAAGCGCCCGAACACCTCGTCGTGGCTGAGCGGCACGCCGTTGCCCATGCGCCCCGGTGGCACGGAGTAGCGGATGCTGCTGTTGCGGATCGACCCGCCGAACAGGTTGGTCAGCGCCCAGCGCCGCGCGCCGGGGGCCGCGTAGTAGGGCCAGAGCTGCTTGACGTGCTGCACCGGCATCTCGGTCACGTCCGCCGCGAATGTGATGCCGGGCGCCTGGCCGGCCTCGAAATCGACCCGCGCCGTGGCCGCCATCTCGCCGCCCTCGGTGCGAAGGCCGACCTCGTCCAGCGAGACGACCAGACCTTCCGGGTCGAACGTGCCGGCGATGCGCGCCACGAAGTCCAGCGCCGGCTCCGTCGAATCGGACGGCGCCGCGACCGATCCGTCGCTGATCAGTTCGAGACGGTAGCTCCCGGCGCGACCCTCGGCCGGCGCGCGCGGGCCGATCGCCCCGTGGAAGTCGAAGCTCGATCCGCCGCTGACGAAGAGCGCGCGCTCGATGTCGGCGCTCGACCGGCCGCCCGCAAGGGCGACGAGCACGTCCAGCGTACCCTCGATGGAATCCTCGCGGTCGAGCCAGACGCGCGACGACCCGACCTTCAGGCTGAGCGCCAGCGAGCCGGCCTGCCCTTCCGCCCCCTCGCCGCCCTCGACGGCGATGGAGACGGCCCCGAAACGGTCGGAACGATCGTCCGGGGCCGGCTCGTCCTGAGGCGCGCTGGCGCCGGCCTGCAGCGCCAGCGTCTCGATTCGGCCCGCTGCGTCGCGCCCGGCGGACCCCTCCAGGGTCAGCGTTCGCCCGTTGACCTCGGCGGTGAAGGAAACGCTGGCGGCATCGCTGTCGACATCGAACGCGGCATCGTCGATGCGCGCTGTGGACACACGGCCACCGGGCGGCAGCGTGATGTCGAGGCCGCTTAGCCGGATGGATCGCGAGCCGTCCTCGTCGACCATCGCGAAGACCTGGCGCAGCGTATCGAACGTCACCGCGGCGATGCGGTCGGCATCGATCAGCCCCTCCGCGTTGCGCAGCGCCGCCGACCAGTCCTGGCCGCCCCCCTCGGGCAGCGCCGCCACCGACAGGCGCGCGTCCCGCAGGCCGATGCTGCTGAACTCCACGTCGCCGCCCAGCAGGGGAATGATCTCGACGCCGAAATCGAGCGCCGCGGCCTCCAGCACAGGTTCGCCGGTCGCCCGGTCGACCAGCCTGATCTCGTCGATCGCGACGGAGAGCAGCCCGGAGCCGCCCACACGCACGCGTGCGGGGCCGAGCGTCGCGTCGACGTCGAGGCCCAGGAGCTCGTGGATGGCCGCTTCGGCGCGCTCGTGAACGCGCTCGGTGCTGATGCCGTAGACGCCGACGAAATAGAGCGCGAGCCCGGCCAGCGCGACCAGGGCCGCCAGAACGCCCGCCGCGGCCGCTCCGATGCGGAGCAGCCGGCTCCGGCGGCGCGTGCCGCGGATCAGGTAGCGGTGCGCGAGCGCGGAAGGAAACGTCTCGAAGCCGGTGACGTCGCCGCGCCGGAAGCGTATCTTGTGGTGTTTCTCGACGGTCTGGTCCAAGTCGCTTCGGTTGTCCCGGTGGTCCGCCGCGATGGACGAATCCCTTGTTTTTACTATATCCCGCCGTCCAGCGCGTTAACCAAAAAGTTCCAGCCCATGGCCACGCCCGCAATCGGTCGGAAAGCACCCAGGCTCACCTTGCCGGACGGCCGCACCCTCTCGGATCTCGCTGGGTCGCCGGTCGTGATCTTCTTCTATCCGCAGGACGACACGGAGACCTGCACCATGGAAGCGACCGACTTCTCGTCGCTAAGCGCCGAATTTGGCAAGCTTGGGGCAGTCGTCATCGGCGTCTCGCCCGATTCGGCTGACAGTCATGCGAAGTTCGCGCGCAAATACGGGCTCGACCTCCTGCTCGTGGCCGACACCGAGCTGAAGGCGGCGAAGGCCTACGGCGTGTGGGGCGACAAGGTGCTGTTCGGCCGCGCATACAAGGGCATCATCCGCACGACCTTCCTGGTCGATCCGGCCGGCCGCGTCGCCCGAATCTGGAGCAAGGTACGCGTCAAGAATCATGCCGCGGACGTCCTCGCCGCGGCGGCGGAAATCACCCCGGGTGGAACCGCAGTCCGGCGCGCGCGTTGATGCGCCGAAGGTTCTTGCTTGAGGAGACGATCATGCTTCGTGGAGTGCTTCTGTGGATGCTGGGCATCCCGATCCCGATCATCATTCTGCTTCTGCTTTTCCTCGACTGATCGCGCATTCGGACGAGTCGCGATCGTCGATCACGATACGGTTTCCCTGCCCCAAGAGCCCGCCGCTTCCCGCGGCGGGCTCTTTTGTTTGCGCAGATCGGCTTCTCACCGACCGCCCGGGATGACGCTTTGTTAACCCTAACGATGTGTAATCGCATCGTCCCTGGTCCCTGTATGGAATTCCGGTCCGTGAGAGCCTCTGGTCAGTCAGCCGTCTTCGGCAAGCGCAAAGAGCCGCACACCGTCATCATCGCCCGCGGCAACGACATCCGCCACTTCACCGTGCGCCCGTGGCTGGTCGCGCTGGCCGGATCGGCGTTCGCGGCGGTCGCGATCGGCTATCTGCTGGCGACGTCCTATCTCGTGCTGCGCGACGACCTGATCGGCGCCGCGGCGGCACGGCAGGCGCGCATGCAGCAGGCCTACGAGGATCGCATCTCCGCGCTGCGCTCGCAGGTCGACCGCATCACCAGCCGCCAGCTGCTCGACCAGCAGCTGATGGAGGACAAGGTCACCGAACTGCTCGCCCGACAGACCCAGCTCACGCAGCGCCATGGCCGCCTGGAGCCGGTGCTGGACCCGGCCGGCGACCTGCCGGCCGACGCGCCGATCCCGTCAGGCAAGCCTGACGTCCGCGCCAGCCTGGCAACGCACGGCAATCCCTTCGACGCGCTTCTCGGACGAACCGCGGCGGTCAGCGACGACGACGGCGAAGCCTACGCGTTCTGGTCGACGCGCGAGGGCGTCATGCCCGAGCTTTCCGCCGCCGACAGCGCCGACAAGCTCTTCGTGGCGATCAATCAGTCGCTGCGCACCATCGAGTCCGAACAGATCGAACGGCTGAACACGCTGGCCGAGAGCGCATACGAAACCGCCGACGCCATCGCCGCCGCGCTGGAGACGGCGGGGCTGCCGATCGACGCCGAGTATTCAGAGCGCGACGTCGGCGGACCGCTGATCGCGGTCGACAACGCCGTCAATTTCGACACCAAGGTCAAGGAGCTCGACGACGCGCTCGACCACCTCGAAGCGCTGAAGAAGGAGGCTGTGAGCTTCCCTCTCGCCAATCCCGCGCCGGGCCGCACCGTCTCGTCGAAATTCGGCACGCGGAAAGACCCGCTTCTCGGCGCGCTGGCGCATCATTCCGGCATGGATTTCCGCGCCCCGATGGGCGCTCCCATCCGCGCCACGGCGTCCGGAAGGGTCGTGAAGGCGGGCTGGAACGGGGGCTATGGACGCATGGTCGAGATCGACCACGGCAACGGCTTCTCGACGCGGTACGCGCATATGAGCGCGATCAGCGTGAAGGAAGGCGAGGCCATCGCGCCCGGAGACGAGGTCGGCAAGGTCGGTTCGAGCGGCCGCTCGACCGGTCCCCACCTGCACTACGAGATCCGCAAGAACGGCGAAGCCGTCGACCCGATCCGCTTCATCAAGGCTGGCAGCAAGGTCGGCAAGTATCTCTGAGCACCTTGCCGCGAGGTAGACACACCTCGCGGCGCAAGAATGCAGCTAGAACAACAAGATAGCCCGTGGTCACGTCCGAAAAGCCGCTACGCGCTTTTCAGGATCACGGTCTAGCTGGTCAGTCCAGGTCGGCGACAGGCTGGCCCGCGCCGCCCTCGATCCGCTGCGACAGCGACGCTTCCATGAACTCGTCCAGGTCTCCGTCCAGCACGCCCGACGGGTTGGTGCTCTCGGTGCCGGTGCGCAGGTCCTTCACGAGCTGGTAGGGCTGGAGCACGTAGGAGCGTATCTGGTGGCCCCAGCCGATCTCGGTCTTGGCGGCCTCGGTGGCGTTGGCCTCGGCCTCGCGCTTCTTCAGCTCCTCTTCGTAGAGCCTGGAACGCAGCATCTCCCACGCCTTGGCGCGGTTCTTGTGCTGTGAACGCTCCGCCTGGCAGGCCACCGCGATGCCGGTCGGGATGTGCGTGATGCGCACCGCCGAATCGGTCGTGTTGACGTGCTGCCCGCCCGCACCGGACGAGCGGTAGGTATCGATGCGGACTTCCGATTCCGGGATCACGATCTCGATCGAATCGTCCACCACGGGATAGACCCAGACGCTCGAGAACGACGTGTGGCGCCGCGCGTTGCTGTCGTAGGGCGAGATGCGGACGAGACGATGCACGCCCGATTCCGTCTTCAGCCAGCCATAGGCATTGTGCCCCTTGATGAGCACCGTCGCCGACTTGATGCCGGCCTCCTCGCCGTCATGGACCTCGAGGACCTCAACCTTGAAGCGACGGCGCTCGGCCCAGCGCGTGTACATGCGCAGCAGCATGTTCGCCCAGTCCTGGCTCTCGGTGCCGCCGGCGCCCGCGTGGATTTCGAGATAGGTGTCGTTTGAATCGGCCTCGCCCGACAGCAGAGTCTCGACCTGCCGCGCCTTGACCTCGCCCGACAGCGAGCGGATCGCGGCTTCCGCCTCGGCGACGATGGCCGCGTCGCCTTCTTCCTCGCCCAGCTCGATCAGGCCGATACTGTCTTCGAGCGCCTGTGTCATGCCCTTGACGCCGCGGATGCCGTCATCGAGGCCCTGCCGCTCGCGCATCAGCTTCTGCGCTTCCTGCGGATCGTTCCAGAGGTTGGGATCCTCGGCGCGGGAGTTCAGGTAGTCCAGTCGCTTCAGCGCCTGGTCCCAGTCAAAGATGCCTCCTCAGCAGGGTTATCGCCTGCCTGATTTCGTCGACAAGGTTCTCGGTTTCGGCGCGCATCGGAAGCGCTGCTCCTTGTTGCTTGGGGGCGGAAGGTCCGGCCGGCCCATATAGGAAGGGCTCCGCCGGCTGTAAAGCGAAATGGCCGGCGCCATGGCGCCGGCCATCGGTGAACGGGCTTTGACTTCAGTACAGTCCGCCGGAGCCTTCGCTGATGGCCTTGTTAGCCTGCGGCGAGATGGCTTCGCCATATTCGCCCATGCCCTCCTCGCCCATGCCGATCACCCAGTAGGTGTCGGCCGGGCCGGTGCCGGGCTTGAAGGCTTCCATGATCGTGCCGGCCTCGCCCTCGGAGGCGCGCATGCCGGTCTTCCGGTTGATCGCGATCAGCTTCATCCCCTCGGGAATGCGGAAGTCGACGATCGGCTGGTCCTTCAGCGCCTCGGCCATGAACTCCTTGAAGATCGGAGCCGCGAGGCCGCCACCGGTGATGCCCTTGCCCAGCGGCTGCGGCTTGTCGTAGCCGATGTACAGGCCCACCACGAGGTTCGGCGTGTAGCCGACGAACCAGGCGTCCTTCTCGTCGTTGGTCGTGCCGGTCTTGCCGGCAATCGGGCGCCCGAGCTCGGCCAGCGTCACGGCCGTGCCGCGCTGGATGACGCCTTCCATCATCGAGGTGATCTGGTAGGCCGTCATCGGGTCGAGCACCTGCTCGGCATTGTCCACGAGTTCCGGCTCGGCCTGGTCGTCCCAGACCTTGGCGACGCAGCCCTCGCAGCCGCGCTCGTCGTGCTTGAACACGGTCTTGCCGTAGCGGTCCTGGATGCGGTCGATCAGCGACGGCTTGATCTGCCGCCCGCCATTGGCCATCACCGCGTAGGCCGAGACCATACGCATCACCGTGGTCTCGCCCGAGCCCAGCGAGTTCGCCAGCACCGGAAGCATCTTGTCGTAGACGCCGAAGCGCTCGGCATATTCGGCGACCAGCTTCATGCCCATGTCGTTGGCGAGGCGGACCGTCATCAGGTTGCGCGACCGCTCGATGCCGGCGCGCAGCGTGGACGGACCGGCCGGCTTGCCGTCGTAGTTCTTCGGCGACCAGGTCGTATTGCCGATCTTGACGGTGATCGGCGCGTCGAGCACCACCGAGGCCGGCGTGTAGCCATTGTCCAGCGCCGCCGCGTAGACGAACGGCTTGAACGAGGAACCCGGCTGCCGCATGGCCTGCGTCGCGCGGTTGAACTCGGAATCCGAGAACGAGAAGCCGCCGACGATCGCCAGCACGCGGCCGGTGTGCGGGTCCATCGCCACCATGCCGCCGCTCACCTCCGGCAGCTGGCGCAGCGAATAGCTGGTCTCGGTGCCCTCGATCTTCTCGACGAACACCACGTCGCCGGCTTTAAGCACCTCCGCGGGCGACTTCGCCTTCAGCGACTTGCCGTCCTGCTTGTAGCGCATGGCCCAGCTCATGTCGTCTGCGGCCACCGACCCGGTGTCGCGGGTCGCGGACACCTCGCCCGACACTTCGCGGCCGGGCTGGATGCCGACGGACAGGCCCGAATCGGAGCTCGCCAGAACGACGGCCAGCTTCCACTCGGGAACGTCGGCCAGGCCCTTGACCTCGGCCAGCGCGGTGCCCCAGTCGCCGCTGATGTCGATGTTCGTCCGCGGCCCGCGATAGCCGCGCAGCCGGTCGAAGCGCTGCAGACCGTTCTGCATGGCCGTGCGAGCGATCAGCTGCAGGTGCGGATCGATCGTGCTGCGCACCGACAGCCCGCCCTCGTAGAGCGCGTCCTCGCCGTAGCGCGCGATGATCTCGCGGCGGACCTCCTCGGTGAAGTACTCGCCGGCGAACATGTAGGTGCCGTTGCGGCGCGGCTTGACGCCGAGGCCCTCGGCCTTGGCCTTCTCGCCTTCTTCGGCCGACACGTAGCCGTTCTCGACCATCTGGTCGATCACCCAGTTGCGGCGCTCGATCGCGCGCTCCGTGTACTTGAACGGGTGGTAGTTGGAGGGGCCCTTGGGCAGCGCCGCGAGATACGCTGTCTCGGCGATGGTCAGCTCGTTGACCGACTTGTCGAAGTAGGTGAGCGCGGCGCCCGCGATGCCGTAAGCGCCGAGGCCGAAGAAGATCTCGTTGAGGTAGAGCTCGAAGATCCTGTCCTTGGAATAGGCCTGCTCGATGCGGAAGGAGAGCAGCGCCTCCTTCACCTTGCGCTCATAGGTCTGGTCCTTGGTCAGCAGGAAGTTCTTCGCGACCTGCTGGGTGATCGTCGATGCGCCCTGCCGGCTTCCCGTCTGGACGTTGGCGACGATCGCGCGCGCCAGGCCCATCATGTCGATGCCGGGGTGGTTGTAGAAATTCTTGTCCTCGGCGGAGAGGAAGGCAGCCTTGACGCGGTCCGGCACGGCCTGGATCGGCAGGTACAGCCGGCGCTCGCGGGCGAACTCGCCCATCAGCGCGCCGTCCGAGGCGTGCACGCGCGTCGTCACCGCCGGCTCGTAGCGGGCCAGCACCTGGTAGTCCGGCAGGTCCTTCGAGATGCTGCCGACATAGATGCCGACCACGGCGGCCGCGGCCAGCGCGAAGAACACGCCGATGCCGAAGAAATATCCGATGAGACGTATCATTCCCGCTCCATTCCGAGGGAGGCGGTCCTGTGACGGATCAGCCAGCAAATGGCAACCCGACCGAACCGGTCCGCCCGGTACAGGTGAACAGTTGTGCCGAGCTTGTGGGGAAAATACGGCAGCGCGGCGACGCGGGTTCCCGAATTCGGGACAAAGTGATGCAGTGTGGTCGAAGCGCAACGCTCCGGAGCGCGGAAAGCGAGCGCTCGCGCTCTCACCCGCCCTGCCCGCCCTTGGCCTCGGCGAACGCGGCGATGGCGTCGATGATGCGGTCGGCCGCCTTGCCGCGCCATTCCTCGCTCTTCAGCTGCTCCTCGTCCTTGGCGTTGGAGAGGTAGCCGAGTTCGACCAGGACCGACGGCACGTCCGGCGCGCGGAGCACGCGGAAACCCGCCGAGCGGTGGGGATTGTTGATCA
Organism: Rhizobiaceae bacterium; assembly: GCA_019635755.1. GTDB lineage: Bacteria > Pseudomonadota > Alphaproteobacteria > Rhizobiales > Rhizobiaceae > OAS926. The sequence continues at coordinate 32,339 of JAHBYW010000010.1, forward strand.
GCTCGACGCTGGTCGACAGCTTGCCCACGAGCGAACGCGCGAACTGCACTGAGAAACTGTGCGTCTCGCGGCGGATCAGGTCGACGAGGATGTCGGCAACCTGCGGATTTTCCTCGCCGAGCTCGATGCCGGCGAGCTTGTCCGACTGGTTCTCGCGATGCGCGGTCTCGGCCGCCTCGGCGTCCGACGCCTTGTCGGAGACCGTATAGACGGTCGCGCCGCGCACGCCCTTGAGGCGAATCGTGTCGGCATGGATGGAGATGAACAGGTCGGCCTCGTGCTGGCGGGCGATGACCACGCGCTCGTCCAGGCTCAGGAACTCGTCCTTCTCGCGCGTCATGACCACGGCATATTCGCCGAGGTCGAGGAGCTTCTTCCTCAGCTCGAAGGCGAACGCCAGCGTGATCGACTTCTCGACCGTGCCGCCGGCGCTCTCGGCGCCGCCGTCGATGCCGCCGTGGCCCGGGTCGATGACAATGGTGAACTTGCGCCCCTCGCGGGTGTCGGCGGAGTGGCCGAGGCGGTCGCCCTTGCGCGCCGCAGGCGTCGAACCCGTCGTCTCCGTCTGGTCGGCCAGCAGCGCCTCGAACTTCCTCTCGGAGGCCGCGGCCAGGTCGACGACCAGCCGGTGGCCGAAGCCGCCATCGTTCTCAAGCACGTCGAGCTTCTCGACCTCGAACGGGCCGCTGGAGCTCAGAATCAGGCGGGACGCGCCCTCGCCCAGGCTGCCGAAGCGCACGTTGTCGACCAGTCCGCGCGCTGCAAGTTCGGCCGGATCGACGAGGAACTCGGTGTCGGGAAGGTCGATGACGATCCGGTGCGGGCTGCGCAGCAGGAACCATTTGAGGTCGGGTTCCTTGTCGAACTGCAGCACGACGCGCGTGCGCACCGCGTCCCCTGCCATCTTGAAACCGGATGCTGTGAGGCCCGGCGCATCGGCCGCGAACGCCTGTGCGGCAAGCGCAAACGCCAGGACGGGGGCGGCAAGCGCCGCCCTCAACAGACCCCCGAATGGGCTGGACCTACCCGTCATGCTCGCGTCCGCGACCCGCATACCCGCACGAAATGTATTAGCGACTGGTAGTGGCTTATAGTTAACCAACACTTTCCCGAAGCGCTGGCCGGTCCTTTTTGCCGGCATCGAAATCGGGGTTGCTATCGCATGCATCAAATCATAAAAGCGGCGTCGGGCCACTGCAATGCCCGGGACCGGTTACGGATGCCGTTTACCCCCTGAAAGGGAGTCGGCAATAACGACGGATCCAGCCGCGGATGGCGCGGCGGGCAGGTGTTCCCGAAGATTTCGGCAAGGCGTCCGGTGGCGCGGTACGGCTTGTTTCGAGGAAACGGGCGGAATGCGAGTTCCGCACCGGCTCATTGTGAGCGAATTGGTCGGTCCGGCATCCCAAGCCGGGCCAGTTTGAAACGGTTCCGCAGAGGACATTGATGCCTTCAGGCGCAACACTGGAAAAGCCGGCTTTACCCCGCGCCATGATGGCCGCGGGCGGCTCGACCAGCGCCGGCCGGGCACGTCCCGCGGACTCTGACACATCCGGCAGACCGGCGTCATGAGGATATTCGCGGGCGTCACTGTTCCGCTCCTCCCGCCCGTCCTGGCCGGGAGGAAACGATTAAATGCCCAACAAGATGCTGATAGACGCCTCCCACCCGGAGGAAACGCGGGTCGTCGTCACCCGCGGTAACCGTATCGAAGAATTCGATTTCGAATCCCAGGACAAGAAGCAGCTCAAAGGAAACATCTACCTCGCCCGCGTGACGCGGGTGGAGCCGTCCCTGCAGGCCGCCTTCGTCGAGTATGGCGGCAACCGCCACGGTTTCCTGGCCTTCAGCGAAATCCATCCCGACTACTATCAGATCCCGGTCGCCGACCGGCAGGCGCTGCTGCGCGCCGAGGCCGAGGCGCATGAGGACGAGGACGAGGACGAGGACGGCGAAGGCCGCCACGACCGCAATCGCGGACGCCGGCGCCGTCGCGGCGGCCGGCATCGCGACCGCCATGCCGGCGGCGAGCGCACCGGTGCGGGGGATGGCGACGAGGCCCAGGCCGCCGCCGGCGCGGAAGCCGCAGGCCATGAGGACGCATCCGACGGCGACGTCACGCTGACCGCCGACACGGCCGCACTGGTCGGCGCGGCGGAGGACGGGGACGCCGGTCCGAACACGGAAGCCGAAGCGGTCGAGACCGCGGCGGCGCTGCCGGACGACGGCGAGGACCAAGACGACGACGGGCGCGACAAGGGCGGCTCGATCGCCGCGGCCGTCGACGCCGACGTGATCTCGGAAAGCGCCGAGACGGTTGAGACGGCGGAGCGCAGCCCGGAAGCCGCCGAGGGTGGCGAACCCGACGCCGACCACGGCACCGTCGAGGAAGTGGCGCCGCCGAACGGCGGCGAGAGCGAGGTCGAATCGGTCGGCGCGGAAGATGCGCTGGAGGAGATTCGCGAGCGGCGGCGTCCGATGCGCCGCCAGTACAAGATCCAGGAAGTCATCAAGCGGCGGCAGATCCTGCTGGTGCAGGTGGTCAAGGAGGAGCGCGGCAACAAGGGCGCGGCGCTCACCACCTATCTGTCGCTCGCCGGCCGGTACTCCGTGCTGATGCCCAACACGGCGCGCGGAGGTGGCATCTCCCGCAAGATCACCAATGCGCAGGACCGCAAGCGCCTGAAGGACGTGGTGAAGGACCTCGACGTGCCGGAGGGCATGGGCGTTATCCTGCGCACCGCCGGCGAAAGCCGCACCAAGGCCGAGATCAAGCGCGACTACGAATATCTGATGCGCATGTGGGAGACGGTGCGTAACACGACGCTCCAGTCGACCGCCCCTGCCCTCGTCTACGAGGAAGGCTCGCTGATCAAGCGTTCGGTGCGCGACCTCTACAACAAGGACATCGACGAGATCCTCGTCGCCGGCGACGACGGCTACCGCGAGGCCAAGGATTTCATGCGCATGCTGATGCCCAGCCATGCGAAGGTGGTCCAGCCCTATCGCGACACCGTGCCGATCTTCGCACGCAACGGCATCGAGGCGCAGCTTGACCGCATGCTGCAGCCGCAGGTCACGCTGCGCTCGGGCGGCTACATCATCATCAACCAGACCGAGGCGCTCGTCTCCATCGACGTGAACTCGGGCCGTTCGACGCGCGAGCACTCGATCGAGGACACGGCGCTCCAGACCAATCTGGAAGCGGCCGAGGAGGTCGCCCGGCAGCTTCGGCTGCGCGACCTCGCCGGCCTGATCGTCATCGACTTCATCGACATGGAGGAGAACCGGAACAACCGGTCCGTCGAGAAGAAGCTGAAGGACTGCCTGAAGAACGACCGCGCGCGCATCCAGGTCGGCCGCATTTCGCATTTCGGCCTTCTCGAGATGTCGCGACAGCGTATCCGGGCATCGGTGTTGGAATCGACCATGAAGCCGTGCCCGCATTGCGGCGGCACGGGGCACGTCCGCTCCGATTCGTCGGTGGCGCTGCACGTCGTGCGCGCGATCGAGGAGTTCCTTCTCAAGGATTCGCGCAGCCACATCACGGTCAAGACGCCGGCGGCGACGGCGCTCTACGTGCTGAACCACAAGCGGACCAAGCTGGTCGAGCTGGAGACGCGTTTCGCGGTGACGATCACTCTGGAGGCCGACGAGACGCTCGGCGCCCAGCACTACCAGATCTTCCGCGGAGCGGTCGCCGAGAAGCCGGCGAACTTCGTGCCGGCGGCACCGCCGGCGCCGGCTGAGGAACCGGAGGAAATCGAGGTCGAGGTGGTGGAAGCGGAGGACGCCGAGGAGGTGTCGGCCGACCGTCCCGAGCGCACCGAGCGCGCCGAACGCGGCAATGCAGGCGGCGAGAACGGCGATGGCCACCGCGACCGCAAGCGGCGGCGGCGGCGCCGCCGCGGCGGACGCGATCGCGATCACGACGGCGCACCGGGCGAGCAGCGTGCCGCTGCGACGACGGGCCAGGACGACGCCGGCACCGATGCGTCGGACGACGACGATGCGGCGGACGCCGACGGCGAGGAGAGCACCAGCCAGCCGGCGAACGCGGCTGCCGACGCCAATGGCGACGACCGCAAGAAGCGGCGGCGCGGCAAGCGTGGCGGCCGGCGCAATCGAGGGCGCGATGGCGAAGGCGAGGACGCGTCCGCGCCGGATGCTGTGGCGGATGCCGATGTCGAGGCGTCTGGCGATGACGACGGCGAGGAGGCTCCGGCCGCCGAGCCCGTCCGGTCGATCGCGGCCGATGCAGCGGCGCCTGCCGTCGCTCAGGCTGTGAGCCAGGAGATCGCCGTGCCGGAGGCCGCGGTCGAACCGGAGCGGCCCTCACGCCGCCGCCCGGCTGCCGAAGGCCCGGTGGAACCGGTCGTGTCGTCCACCGGCGCGGCTCCCGAGGCCGAGGCGCCCAAGAAGGGCGGCTGGTGGCAGCGGAAGGGCTTCTTCTAGAGCATGGTGCCGCAAGGTGGCTTCACCTTGCGTCGCACAAATGCTGCGAAAACAACGCGATAGATCATGATCCTGTCGGAAGGCCGCAACGCACCTTAGGGATCATGGTCTAGCCCCCTCGCGGGCAGGTTTACCGAGGCGGCTCCGACAGGCGCCGCCTCGACCTTCACATGCCCCCGACGCCCTTGTCCCCCTGCCGAGCCGTCAGCCCGCGGTGCCGCCGAGACGGTCGCGGATGAAGCCACGCTCGCGCGCTATCCCCTCCCATTCGCCCGGCGCATCGCTGTCGAAGATGAGCGTGTACGGACCCGAATAGCCCGCCGCCTCCGCAACATCCACGCAGCGGCCGTAGTCTGCTTCGTCCATCGCGCCGCCGCCGAAGCTAGCCTTGGCGTGGCAGATCGAGGCACGGCCGAAGATCCGCGCCAGCGCGTCATATTTGCCGGGTCCGGTCCAGTTGCCGAAATCGCCGTTGAGGCCGACCTTGCCCTCGGTCCGGTCGAGAAGGTCGTGCACGAGGTCCGGCGTCGACAGCAGGTCGAACCAGTTCTCGGTCACCAGCTTCACCGAATAGCCGGCGGCGCCGGCCGCGATCCGGTTCAGGCCGTCGGCGGCCAGGGCCAGCGCGTCGTCGCTCGGCTTCTGCTTGCCCGCGATGATGCGCGCATTCTCCGCGCCCAGCTCCTCCGCCACGCCGACCCAGCCGCCGATCCACTCCGCGTCCCGCGCCGAGGTCGCGGGATCGCTGAGGTCGCCGGCCTCGATCAGCAGGGTCTGCAGCCTCACCCCCGCCGCCTGCAGCGACGCGCGCAGGTCGGCGAGGTAGGCGCGGTCGCGCGACGGCAGGTGGAACGAACAGATCTCCAGCCGGTGCACGTCGTGGGCGGCGATCTCCCCAGGCAGATCGAGCAGCGCCACATGCGCCGGCCCGAACGTTTCCTGCGCAACCGGGACCGCGTCCGTCGTCAGGTCGTGCGGGTGGGTGGTCCCCAGCCGGCGGTGGAGCGACCAGCTCGACACCGCGATCCGCATCTTCTCGTCGAACGGCATGAAACCCTCCTCACCGAAGCCATTGTTCCAGACGGTCCGTCGCCCGCGTCATGTCGTCCAGGCTGCCGGCGTAGGAGAACCGCATCGTGCGGTGGCCCTCGAACGGATCGAAGTCGCGCCCCGGCGTCGCCGCGACATGCGCCTCCGCGAGCATGCGCCGGGCGAACGCCATGCTGTCATTGGTCAGGCCGGACACGTCGCAGTAGGCGTAGAACGCCCCGTCCATCGGCGCGGCGAGCCGGAAGCCCAGGCCTGGCAGCCGCCTCATCAGCAGGTCCCTGTTCTGCGCATAGCGCGCCTTGACCGCCTCCAGTTCCGCCGTCGCCCCGAAGGCCTCGACGGCGGCCAGCTGCGACAGTTCGGGCGGCGAGATGTAGAGGCTCTGCTGGATGCGTTCCACCGGCCGCACAAGCGCTTCCGGCAGCACCATCCAGCCGATCCGCCAGCCGGTCATGCAGTAGTATTTCGAGAACGAGTTGATGACCGTGACGCCGTCGCCCAGCGCCAGCGCCGTCCGGTCCGGCCCGACATAGCACAGACGATGGTAGATCTCGTCGGAGATCACCGCGATGCCCCGCTCCGCAGCCGCGTCGACCAGCGCTGCAAGGTCGTCGTCTGGGATCGTCGCCCCGGTCGGATTGGCGGGGCTGGCGAACAGAACGCCGTTCAGCGGCCGTTGCCGGTGCGCGGCCGCCAGATGCGCTGCGGTGAGGTGCCCTGCCCCGTGCAGCTCGATTTCCACCACGTCGATGCCCAGCGCCTGCATGATGTTGCGGTAGGCCGGATAGCCAGGCGCCGCGACGGCGACGCGGTCACCAGCGTCGAACATCGCGAGGAAGGCGAGATTGAACGCGGCCGACGAGCCCGTGGTCACCGCCACTCGCGCCGGCGGCACCTCGACGCCGTAGTGCTCCGCATAGTGCCGGGCGATCGCTTCGCGCAGCGGCGCAACGCCCAGCGAATCGGTGTAGCCGATGCGTCCGTTCCGGAGCGCTCGTGCGGCGGCCTCGATCACTGCGCGCGGGGCCGGATCGGACGGCTGGCCCACCGCCATCGACACCACGTCGTGCCCCTGGGCGCGCAGCCTGTTTGCTTCCGCCAGCACGTCCATCGCGTGGAACGGCTCGACGTCGCCGCGTCGTGAAATCGCAACTGCCATTCCGTCTCCGATCGCGCCCCGGCGCGCGCCGCGCCGCACAATTGCCCGATTGGTGTGGGGATCACAAGTTCATGATCGCGTGGCCTTCAGCTTTCCATCGGGACACCCCTCGTCTACCAGTGGCGGCCGTCATGAACCGCGTCGCCAGCCTGCCGAACCTCGCCCGCCGCGGCGTACGCCTGGGTCTTGCCGCGCTGGTCTCGGCGCAGTTCGTCCTTGCGGCGGCGACGCCTTCGCAGGCGCAGTCCGTCCCCGTCGTGCGCGACGCCGAGATCGAGGCGCTCGTGCGCGAGTATGTGCGGCCGATCTTCGAGGTCGCCGGTCTATCCAAGTCGGGCATCGAGATCGTGCTGGTCAACGACCGCGGCTTCAACGCCTTCGTCGCGGGCCGCCGCATCTTCGTCAACGCCGGCGCCCTGATGATGTCGGAGACGCCGAACGAGATCATCGGCGTGCTGGCGCATGAGGTCGGCCACCTCGCCGGCGGCCACCAGGAACGGCTGCGCGAGCAGCTGGCGCGGGCGCAGACGATGGCGGTCGTCGCGCTCGCGCTCGGCATCGGCGCCACCGTCGCCGGCGCCGCCACCGACAGCCGCGGGCTGGCCTCGGCCGGCGGCGGCATCGCGCTCGGCGGTCAGGAAATGGCGCGCCGGGGCTTGCTGGGTTACCAGCGGACAGAGGAGACGACCGCCGACCGCTCCGCGCTTACGTATCTCGAGGCGACCAAGCAGTCCGCCAAGGGCATGCTGAAGACGTTCGCGCGGTTCCAGTCGGCGCTGTCGCTGTCGGGCGCAAACATCGATCCCTACCAGACCAGCCACCCGATGCCGCGCGAGCGCATCGCCAATCTGGAGACGCTGGCGCGCGAGAGCCCCTATTTCGACAAGGAGGACTCCCCCGCGCTCCAGTCCCGCCACGACATGATGCGGGCGAAGATCGCCGTCTACATGGAAGGCGCGAGCGGCGCCAAGAAGCTGTTCCGCAAGAACCCGACCAGCGCCGGCGCCGCCTATGGCGACGCGGTCGCGACCTATCTCTACGGCAATCCGCGCAGCGCGCTCGTCAAGGTCGACGCGCTGATCGCATCCAGCCCCAAGAACCCGTACTTCCAGGAACTGCGCGGCGACGTTCTGATGAAGTCGAACAAGCCGGAGCAGGCCGCCGCGGCCTACGCCTCGGCCGTCAAGCTCGACCCGGCGAAATCGGGCATCCTGCAGATCGCATACGGTCAGGCGCTTCTCGCCACCGGCAAGACGGACCTCATCCGCCAGGCCGTCGGCGAACTGCGCAAGGGCCTCGACCGCGACAAGGAATTCGTCAACGGCTACGCCTATCTCGCCCAGGCCTACAACCAGCTGGGCGAAGTTGCGGAGGCCGAGCTTGCCACCGCGGAATCCCATTTCTACAGTGGCAAATACAAGGACGCCAAGGTCTTCGCGGCACGCGCCCAGTCCAAGGTTAAGCGGGGCTCGCCGGCATGGATCCGGGCGCAGGACATCATCAACTTCAAGCAGCCGGGCAAGAAGAACACGTGACGGTGCGCGGCGACGGGTTTGGACATGGCGGCGGCAATGACCGCGCCGACGGGATAGGGCAGAGGACACTCGGATGAACAGGGCAATCTTGCTGGGCACCGGCGGCATCGCGGTGGCGTTTGGAATGCTGGCGTTCGGCTATCTGGCCGGCAGCCAGCAGGTGGCCATCGCGGAGGACGCGCGCGGCGGCGTGATGGAAATGACGGACGCCCAGGGCCTGACCCGCTCGGATGTCGAGAAGATCGTCCGCGAATATCTGGTCGCCAATCCCGACATCCTGGTCGAGATGCAGGACGCACTGGAGAAGAAGCAGAAGGAAGAGCAGAAGATCGCGCAGCTCGAGACGATCAACGGCGCCCGCGAGGAGATCTTCAACTCCCCCTACGACGCCGTCGTCGGCAATCCGGAAGGCAAGGTCACGATCGTCGAGTTCTACGACTACAATTGCGGCTTCTGCAAACGCGCCTTCGAGGACATGCTCAAGCTGACCGCGGACGACACCAATCTGCGCTTCGTGCTCAAGGAGTTCCCGATCCTCGGGCCGGATTCGCAGAAGGCCCACGTCGTCTCCCAGGCGCTGCATCGCCTGATGCCCGAGAAGTACCAGGAGTTCCACTACCAGATGATGACCAATCCCGGCCGCGCCAGCGAGGCGACCGCGATGAAGGTCGCGCTGTCGCTCGGCGCCGACGAGGCGAAGCTGCGCGAGGCGATGAAGGACCCCGCGATCGGGGACGTCTTCGACAAGGCCTACGACCTTGCCAACAAGCTGAACGTCACCGGCACGCCGTCCTACGTCGTCGGCAACGAGGTGGTGTTCGGCGCGCAGGGCTACGAGCTCCTGGCCGAGAAGATCAAGCTCGCCGAGGCATGCCTCGCCAACGCGACCTGCTGATTTCCCTCCCGGGCGGCCCTTCAGCCGCCTGTGGAGACGGCAAACGGCCCTCTTGCGCTCTTTGCGGCGCCGATTATGCCCATTATAGAGGGTCCGCCGCGCGGAATGCGTTCCGCCGGACCCAGGGTGCATAGTTTGAACACGATCTTTGTCGTCAACGGTCCCAACCTCAACATGCTCGGCAAGCGCGAGCCGGGGATCTATGGCGGCAAGACGCTCGAGCAGATCGGTGAAGACTGCCAGGCGGCCGGCAAGCGGCTCGGCCTCGGCGTCGAGTTCCGGCAGTCCAATCACGAGGGCACCCTCGTCGACTGGATCCAGGAAGCCGGCGACAAAGCCAGGGGCCTGGTCATCAACCCCGGCGCCTACGGCCACACCTCGATCGCGCTTCACGACGCGATCCGTTCCGTCGCGCCCTTGCCGGTCGCGGAGGTCCACCTCTCGAACATTCACGCCCGCGAGGCGTTTCGCCACAAGACGCTGACCGCCCCCGTGGTGGTCGGCGTGATCTGCGGCTTCGGGCCGTTCGGCTACACGCTCGCCCTGGAAGCCCTCGCCGCCCGGCTCTAGTCCGGCACAGAAGGACAACGCGTTTCATGTCGACAAAGAAATCCGGCGTAGACCAGCAGCTCATCCGGGATCTCGCGAAGATCCTCGACGACACCAATCTGTGCGAGATCGAGGTCGAGCTCGGAGACATGAAGGTCCGCGTCTCACGCCAGTCGGCCGCCGTCCACGCGGTCGCCGCGCCGGCCTATGCGCCGGCAGCCGCAGCAGCTCCTGCGGCCGCGCAGCCTGCCGCCGGCGCGCCGGCCGCGGCCGCCGACAAGTCGAAGAATGCCGTCCCCTCGCCGATGGTCGGAACCGCCTACATGGCGCCTGCGCCCGGCGCGGCGCCTTTCATCGCCATCGGCCAGGCCATACGCGAGGGCCAGACGATCCTCATCATCGAGGCGATGAAGACGATGAACCAGATCCCATCGCCGCGCTCCGGCACCGTGACAGCCATCCTGTTCGAGGACGGACAGCCGGTCGAGTACGGCGAGCCGCTGGTCGTCATCGAGTAGCGCCGAGATGTTCCAGAAAATCCTGATCGCGAACCGCGGGGAGATCGCCCTGCGCGTGCTGCGCGCGGCCAAGGAGCTCGGCATCTCGACGGTGGTGGTCCATTCCACCGCCGATGCCGATGCCATGCATGTGCGCCTCGCCGACGAGAGCGTCTGCATCGGCCCGCCGCCGTCGCGCGAATCCTACCTGAACATCCACCAGATCGTCGCGGCCTGCGAGATCACCGGCGCGGACGCGGTGCATCCCGGCTATGGCTTCCTGTCGGAGAACGCGAAGTTCGCGGAGATCCTGGCCGCGCACAAGATCACCTTCATCGGCCCGTCGGCCGAGCACATCCGCATCATGGGCGACAAGATCGAGGCCAAGCGCACCGCAAAACGCCTCGGTATTCCCTGCGTGCCCGGCTCCGACGGCGCCGTCACCGACACCCGCGAGGCCAAGCGCATCGCCGCCGGCATCGGCTATCCGGTGATCATCAAGGCGGCCGCCGGCGGCGGTGGGCGCGGCATGAAGGTCGCGCGCAACGAGTCCGACCTGGACATCGCCCTGGCCACCGCCCGCTCCGAGGCCGGTGCCGCGTTCGGCGACGACGCGGTCTACATCGAGAAGTATCTGGAAAAGCCGCGCCACATCGAAATCCAGATCATGGGCGACGGCATGGGCCGGGCCGTGCATCTGGGCGAGCGCGACTGCTCCCTGCAGCGGCGCCACCAGAAGGTCTGGGAAGAGGCGAACTCCCCTGCCCTCAACGCCGAGGAGCGCGCACGGATCGGCGCGACCTGCGCCAATGCGGTGGCCGACCTCGGCTATTCGGGCGCCGGCACGATCGAGTTCCTCTACGAGAACGGCGAGTTCTACTTCATCGAGATGAACACCCGCCTGCAGGTGGAGCATCCCGTCACCGAGGCGATCACCAATATCGACCTGGTGCACGAGCAGATCCGCGTGGCGTCCGGCGGCGGGCTGTCGACGCGGCAGGAGGAGATCAAGTTCTCCGGCCACGCCATCGAGTGCCGCATCAATGCGGAGGATCCGCGCACTTTCACCCCTTCTCCCGGCACGATCACCCATTTCCACACGCCGGGCGGACTGGGTGTCCGGGTCGATTCGGGCGCCTATTCGGGCTACCGCATCCCGCCCTATTACGACTCGCTGATCGGCAAGCTGATCGTGCACGGCCGGAACCGCGTCGAATGCATGATGCGGCTGCGCCGCGCGCTGGATGAGTTCGTCGTCGACGGCATCAAGACCACGCTGCCGCTCTTCCGCGATCTCGTCGGCAATTCCGACATCGCCAATGGCGACTACGACATCCATTGGCTGGAAAAGCATCTGGCATCCGCCGGCTGACCGCGGCCTCCTCCACCTTGCCGCGCATCCCGGGGCTGGACGTTCGCGGGCATCGTTCCCAGATTGGGAGACGATGACCCGTCCCTACGCGCCCGGTTACCGGATCCCGGTCGAACTCCTGCTGAAGGCGTATTCGACCGGCGTGTTCCCCATGGCGGAGAGCGCGGCCGACCCGGAGGTGTTCTGGGTCCGGCCGGAGACGCGCGGAATCATTCCCCTCGACGGCTTCCACGTCCCGAAGAGCCTCGCCAAGACGATCCGGCAGAGCCGCTTCGACATCCGCGTGAACACCGACTTCAGAGGCGTGATCGAGGCCTGCGCCGAGCGGCGCGACCAGCGCCGCTCAACCTGGATCAACGGGCCGATCCGCGAGGCCTATGCCGCGCTGCACGAGCGCGGGCACTGCCATTCGGTGGAGGCGTGGCGCGAGGACGCGCTCGTCGGCGGGCTCTACGGCGTCAGCCTGGGGCGCGTCTTCTTCGGCGAGAGCATGTTCTCCCGCGAGCGGGACGCGTCGAAAGTGTGCCTCGCCTACCTTGTCGACCGGCTCAACGAGCGCGGCTTCCTGCTGCTCGACACCCAGTTCACGACCGAACACCTGAAGCGCTTCGGCGCGATCGACGTGCCGCGCCGCCGCTACGAGACGATGCTGGCCGACGCGCTGAAAGGCGAAGCGTCGTTCGCCTGACCGGGCGGCCGGTCCGAGCGACGGGATCGCGCCGAGCGTTCGTGAGCGACAGGCCGTCGTCACACCATCAGATTGTTGCCGCTCAGGACTGCAGAGGCGTCTGGCTGTGAAATGCCAGCTTCCAGCCGTCGGCGCGCCGCAGATAGCCGCTGCTGACCAGCGCCTTGTAGGGTTCGCCATTGTCGCGCGTGGCGCTTGCCTCGTAGGCCATGAACACCACGCCGTCCTGCGGCTCGAAGAAGCCTTTCAGTTCGATCTCGAGATCGCTCCAGCGGTGCGGATTTGTCGCCGTCGCAGCCAGATCCTTGCGGTCCATCACGCCGGCCATGTCGGGAAAGGCCACCAGGCAGGCCGAATCCGCGTTGTCCTTGAAGAATTGCGAATTGCCCGTCCAGAACCCGCGTTCCAGGGCGAGGATTTCGTCGCGTTTTGGCATGTCGTCCTCCGGCAAGCGGTGGAGAACGCGCAAGCGACGGCGCAGGTTCCTGCGTCCTGCGGGCCGATCTGTCCCGCCGCAGACTAAATCACGCCGCCCGGCCGTTTCGCCGAATGCGCGCCGATGCCCTCGACGACGATGCGGACGACGCGGCGGATATCGTCCTCGCTGAATTGGCCGGTTGCGAGCGCGGTGAGCATGGCTTGACCGTAGATGCCAAGGAGGACGAGAGCCATGAAGTTGGGATCGTCGTCGTCGCGGATGACGCCCTGCCGCTGGCCGAGCACGAGGATGTCCCTCACCAGTCGCTGAAACGAGGGACGGTCCGGCGGCGGCTCCAGCGACGGCCTCTGCGTCGGGGACAGGGCCAGCCTCGCCAGCGACGGGTTGGCACGGGACCAGCGCGCGCTGTCGAGGAGTACGGCTTCCAGCAGAAGAAGCACATCCTCGTCTGCCGCCATGCGCTTTCGGTAGCGGGCATCGTCTGCTTCCACGCGGCCCAGCAGGCGAAGGGCTATATCCTCCTTCGAGGCGAAGAGATTATAGATCGTCTTGCGCGTTAAGCCCGCCCGCCGCGCGATGTCCTCCATTGACGTGCTGTCGTAGCCCGCCTCGCGGAATGTTGCGTCCGCGGCATCGAGGATGAGATTGCGGGACCGTTCGGTTCTCTTCAGCATTGCCATAATTACACCGTTGTGTATTTTTATACGAATGTCACCTTAAAGGATGGTTGGCGTGCCTGAAAGTTTCGGACCGAACATCTGGGTTGCCGATGGTCCGACGGTAGTGGCGGCCGCCGGCTTCCACTATCCGACGCGCATGTGCCTGATGCGGCTGGCCAATGCCGACCTCGTCGTCTGGTCGCCGGTCGCCCTCTCCGAGCAGCTTCGAGAAGCCGTTCAAGCCATCGGTCCCGTACGGTTTCTGGTGGCGCCGAATTCTCTCCACCACAGCTTCCTCGGCGATTGGCAGAAAGCTTACCCGGAGGCGCTTGTCTTCGCGCCGCCGGGTCTGCGGGAAAAGCGCCCTGACATCCGGTTCGATGGCGATCTCGCCGAGGGCGCGATGGCGGCGTGGGAGGGAGAAATCGACGTCGCGATCGTTCGCGGCAACCGCATTACGACGGAGGTCGTGCTGTTCCATCGCGACAGCGCGACGGCCATCTTCGCCGATCTCCTGCAGCAGTTTCCAGCGGGTTGGTTCAAAGGCTGGCGGGCGCTCGTCGCGAGGCTTGACCTGATGGTCGCCGCGGAGCCGCAGGTGCCGCGCAAATTCCGGCTGGCCTTCACCGACCGGCAGGCCGCACGCGAAGGCCTCGGCCGTGTCCTGGCATGGCCGGTGCAAAATGTGGTAATGGCGCATGGCCCGCTGGTGAGGGGCGGTGGCCGGGAATTCCTCAAGCGGGCGTTCGGCTGGCTGACAGGCGGCTGACGGCTGCTGCCCTGCCCCGCGCACGCGACCCCAACCGAGGGTAACGTTTCAGGTCAGTTCGTCTTCGCCTGGTCGGGCGGCGGCACGTCGGACGACTGCTTGCAGCTCTTCAGCCAGACATCGTAGACGGCGTGCTCGACCGCGTTCAGGCCAGGACTTTCGGCGAACATCCAGCCGGTGAAGATGCGCTGGATCTTGCGGTCCAGCGTGATCTCGTCGACCTCGACGAAGGAGTCCGTCTTCGGCTCCTCTTCCTTCGGCCGCGAATAGCAGACGCGCGGCGTCACCTGGAGCGCGCCGAACTGCACCGTCTCATTGATGTAGACGTCGAAGGTGATGATGCGGCCGGTGATCTTGTCGATGCCGGTGAACTCGGCCACCGGATTGGTGATGCGTTCCGCCATCGCCGGTGCCGCAAGCATCGCAATAGCCGCGGCCGCACCGAGGCACGTCGCCGCGAATCGTTCGTATGCCCTCATATGCTGCGTCTGCCCGGTCTGTCGGTGGCGCGCAATGGCGCGCCGGTCACCGTTCAACCGCTAGCCCGCAAATGTGGCGAGAAAAGACCGCCCTGCGCCGAAGCGCGATCCCCGCTTCAGCTTCCCGGTGTCCAGGCGTCGTAGTCGCCGGTGACGCGCGGCCGCTTCTCATGGGTGAGCACGGAGCCTTTCGGCCGGTAGGCTCCGGGCGAGCCGGTCAGGTTCGGCTGGTGCGGCTTCTGCCACTCGCGCGGCGTGTAGCTTTCGCTGGTCGGCGGCGTATCGGTCCGGTGGTGCATCCAGCCATGCCAGCCGGGCGGAATCTGCGATGCCTCGGAGGCCCCCGAATAGATCACCCAGCGGCGGCGCTGGCCGTCCGAATCGATCCCGCCCTCGTAGTAGATGTTGCCCACCTCGTCCCGGCCGACCTCATTCCCCTTCCGCCAGGTGTGGAAGCGGGTGTTGAGCGTCTGGCCGTTCCACCAGGTGAAGAACTGGGTGAAGAACGTCTTCATCATGGGCCTTTCGAGGGCGTTCGCACGCCGACCTTATGGCCCCGCGCCAGCCGGCATGCAAGGCCGTCGGCCGGTCTCGGCCGCGCGGCGTTGCCGGCGGCATGCCCTTAGGTTAACATGTTTCGGGACGGGGCTTCCGAGGAGACCAGACGATGCGTGCTTTGTTGGCTCTGGCGGTCTGCGCCGCCCTGTCGTTCATTCCCGCCCAGGCGACCGCGGCCAAGAGTTCGGCCGAGAAGGACGGCTCCAAGATCACCTGCGAAGGCTGCTGCGAAGCGCGCGTCGAGAACGGGCAGCTGATCTGCGCGATGACGGCGCCGAAGGGAACATGCTCCTGCATCTCGATCACGGAGATTCCCGTCCCCGGCAAGGCTGCGATCCGCAAGCATGTCGCGCCGAAGAACTTCAGCCCCGTGCTGAAGGCCGACTGACGGACACGCCGCGTTCCCGCGCCGCACGGCCGTTGGCCGCGCCGGCTCGATTGCGCCCGGATGCGCTTCTGTCATGATCGCGGCGCGGGCGTGCCGTGCGATTCGCGCCCTGCGTCCGGGAGAATCCGCATGATCCGCCAGCTTCTGCTCGCCGCCTTCGTCGCCGCGGGCGGCGCCTCCGCCGCGTGGTCCCAGGGGGACAGCGGCATCGCCTTCGCCTACGCCCCCGAGCAGGGCATGGGCGTCTGCACCGGCGACACCGCCGAGGCGGCGCTGTCCTGCGCGCGCGACAGGTGTACCGAGTCGGGCGCCGCCGCCGAGGATTGCGCCCAGGTCGCCTGGTGCCAGCCGGGCGGCTGGAGCGCGGGCGTCGGCATCATGCACAACGAAGGCATCCACTGGACCGAATTCACCTGCGGCTGGCCGACCAAGGAAGCCGCGATTGCGGCCGGCAAGGTCCGTTGCGAGCACCAGGACAAGCAGTACATCGCCGACTGTGTCGTCGCCGTGGTCTACGACCCGGACGGCAACGAGATCCCGATCGAATAGAGGCCGTCCCGCAAGGCGGGCTCCCCTACTCCGCAGCCTCGCCCAGCGGGCGTTCGAAGACCAGCGCCGGGATGCCGGAATCCTGCTTCCCGCAATTGCTCGTCCGACCGGCCTCGGCGAAGCCGAACGCCTTGTAGAACTCGATCGCCCTTGTGTTGGCCGCCTCGACCTCCAGCCTCGCCGTCTCCGCGTCGGCAAAGGCGTTCAGCACCTCGTCCATCAACAGGCCGCCGACGCCCCGGCCCTGGAACGCCGGCAGGACGTAGAGCTGCCGGAGGTTGACGACCTTTCCGTCGGCATCGCTCTCCGCATAGGCCATGCCGGCGATGGCGGTCCCGTCGTCGGCGACGACGAATTCCGACCACGGGCGCTCCAGCCGGCGCCTCAGCGCATCGATCGAATGCCAGTCCTCGGTGATCTCGGTCACACGGCCGACGCCATAGATGGCGTCATACGTCGCGTGCCAGGTCTCGGCCAGCAGCGCCCGGATCGCCGGCAGGTCGCGCTCGCTGGCGGTACGGACAAACATCAGTCTATTCCGAGCTTGGCCTTGACGAGGTCGTTCACCGCCTGCGGGTTTGCCTTGCCGCCGGTCGCCTTCATGACCTGGCCGACGAACCAGCCGGCCAGCGTCGGCTTGGCCTTCGCCTGCTCGACCTTGTCCGGGTTCGCCGCGATGATCTCGTCCACCGCCTTCTCGATCGCGCCGGTGTCGGTGACCTGCTTGAGGCCGCGCGCCTCGACCAGCTGGCGCGGATCGCCACCCTCGGTCCAGACGATCTCGAACAGGTCCTTGGCGATCTTGCCGGAGATGACGCCTTCCTTGATGAGGTCGATGATGCCGCCCAGCTGGGCGGGTGAAATCGGAGTCGATTCAATGTCCTTGCCGGACTTGTTCAACGCGCCCATCAAATCGTTGATGACCCAGTTCGCCGCCGCCTTGCCGTCGCGACCGGCCGCGACCGCCTCGAAATAATCGGCGATCGCCTTCTCGGAGACGAGCACGGAGGCGTCGTAGGCCGAGAGGCCGAGCGAGGCCACCAGCCGGTTCTTCTTGTCGTCGGGAAGCTCGGTCAGATCCTTCGCCAGCGCATCGACATAGGCCTGGTCGAACTCCAGCGGCAGCAGGTCCGGATCGGGGAAATAGCGGTAGTCGTGCGCCTCCTCCTTCGAGCGCATCGAGCGCGTCTCGCCCTTGCCGGGATCGAACAGCCGGGTCTCCTGGTCGACGGTGCCGCCGTCCTCGATGATGCCGATCTGGCGGCGCGCCTCGTATTCGATCGCCTGCCCGACGAAGCGGATCGAGTTGACGTTCTTGATCTCGCAGCGCGTGCCGAACGCCCCGCCCGGCTTGCGCACCGACACGTTGACGTCGGCGCGCATGGACCCCTCGTCCATGTTGCCGTCGCAGGTGCCGAGATAGCGCAGGATCGTGCGCAGCTTTGTCAGGTAGGCCTTGGCCTCGTCTGAGGAGCGCAGGTCCGGCTTCGACACGATCTCCATCAAGGCCACGCCGGAGCGGTTCAGGTCGACATAGCTCATCGTCGGATGCTGGTCGTGGATCGACTTGCCGGCGTCCTGCTCCAGGTGCAGGCGCTCGATGCCCACCTCGATGTCCTCGAAATTGCCCTGCCGGTCCGGCCCGACCGAGATGGTCACCGTGCCCTCGCCGACGATCGGCTGCTTGTACTGGGAGATCTGGTAGCCCTGCGGCAGGTCGGGATAGAAATAGTTCTTCCGGTCGAAGACCGAGCGGTGGTTGATCTTCGCCTTCAGGCCGAGACCGGTCCTGATCGCCTGCTTCACGCATTCCTCGTTGATCACCGGCAGCATTCCGGGCATCGCCGCATCCACCAGCGAGACGTTTGCGTTGGGCTCGGCGCCGAAGGCAGTCGAGGCGCCGGAGAACAGCTTCGATTCCGACGTCACCTGGGCGTGGACCTCCATGCCCACCACGATTTCCCAGTCGCCGGTGGCGCCGGAGATGAAACGCTTCGGGTCGGGCTTGCGGGTATCGACGAGACTCATCTTCAGACCGTGTGTGCGGTGCGGCAATTTTACCGCACTGGCTAGTGCAAAGCGCCCATCGAGGCAAGGCGATCTGGAGGGCGGCGGTCGCAGCTGATACAGACGCCCCCTTCCGTGGGAGAGTGGATGTCCACTTGCGCTCAGACTGCCTGAGGCCCTGCCTCGTTTAGACAGGCAGGGCAGAAAACCTGAACCACCGCGCCGCTGCTCAGCGGCCGCGGTTCTTGGCATGGGCCACCGGCCCCGGTTTTCACGGACATTCCCCATGGACATTTCGCGCGACGAACAGCGCATTCTCCACCTGCTCGCGCAAGGCGGGCGCATCGAAATCGAGAAGAACGAGAAGCGAAGGATCGCGGAGGCCAGGTGTCTCACCCGCGACGGCTGGCGCTTTCCCGGCTTCGACCTCGAACTCTTCCGCAGGCTGAAGCGCAAGCGCGCGGTCGCCTCCAGCGGCGGCGGGCCCTACCGCATCACGCGGCGGGGGCTCGAGCTCGTCAGGGCCGAGCTCGACAACCGCTGAACGCGTCGGCCGCCGGAGCGATCCGGCGGCCCTCGCCGCTCTCGGATCACGCGGTGGCGATGTACTGCTTGATCTCCTCGGCTTCGCGCTCGACGTCCTCGATGCGCCGCTTCACGACGTCGCCGATCGAGACGATGCCGTACAGCATGCCGTCCTTCTCCACCGGCAGATGGCGGAATCGGCCGCGCGTCATGATCTCCATCACGTCGTTGACGGTGCTGTGCTCGTGGCAGACCTTCACCTTGGCGGTCATGGCATCGCGGATCGGCGTGTCCAGGGCCGCGGCGCCGTCCCTCGCGATGACGCGGACGATGTCGCGCTCGGACAGGATGCCCGCGATCCTCTTGTCGCCCTTGGTGATGACCAGCGCGCCGACCCGATGCTCGGCCAGGACCTTCACAGCTTCGGAGAGCTTCGCGTCGGGTCCGAGCGTGAACACGTCGTACCCTTTCTGCTCCAGGATCGCCTTGACCGTCATGTCATCCTCCTCGGGTCTGCTTGCAGGTTCGGTGGCAGTCTCTCCCTCGCCGTCGGCGCATGGTGCGCTCCGCGGCCTCGTATTTCAAGAACTTACATCTGCCAGCACCGGACCCGGCCGCCGAGCCTCATGCCGGATGCCGGTGCCTGAGCCGCAAGGGCAGGCCGTTCCCCTGGTGCAAGGTCACGCGCTGGAGCGGCACCACGGTGTGACCCGGTACGGCCTCCAGCCGGAAGTGCCGCGCCAGCGAGGCGACGATGACGATCGCCTCGTTCAGTGCGAAGCTCGCGCCGATGCAGGTGCGCGGGCCGAAACCGAAGGGCATGTAGGCGTAGCGGTCGATCGCCTCGCGCGCGCCCGGCATGAAGCGGGACGGGTCGAAGGCCTCTGGGTCGGTCCACAGCGACCGGTGCCGGTGCAGCAGCCATGTCGACACGCAGACCAGCGTTCCCGGCGCGATGTCCTGCCCGCACAGTTCGTCGGGGCCGACCGCCTGACGGTGGATCGATGCCACGGGCGGATAGAGGCGCAGCGCCTCCTCCACCACCGCGCGGGCGACCGGGAAGCGGCCGATCCCGTCTTCCGGGAAGCGTCCGTCCGGCATCTCGCGGTCGGCTTCCGCCTCGACCTGCTCGCGCCAGACCGGATCGATCGACAGGAGATGCGCCACCCAGGTGAGCGTGTTCGCGGTGCTCTCGAAGCCGGCGGTCAGGAACAGCACGAGATTGCCCTGGATCTCCGCGTCGGTGAACAGCCGCTGGCCGGTCTCCGGGTCACGCGACAGGAGAATCGACACGATGTCCGGCTCCCCGCCCTCGCGCGGTCTTGCGCGACGCGCGTTGAGGATCATCTCCGAGAAGATCGGAAAGAACCGCCGCTGCTTGCGCGTGCGCCACATGCTGAGTCGCGGCACCCACTCCGGCATGCCGAAGGCGTCGGCGAAGTCGATCTGCCCCATCTGGTCGATGAACTTGTCGAGGATGCGCGACACTTCGCCGTGGTCGGCGCCGATGCCGTCGCCGAAGATCGTCTGGTCGAGGATGCCGACGGCGGCGCGCGCCATCTCGCGCGGCCCGTCGACGACCTTGCCGTCCTCGTGCCGTTTCAGGGCGGTCACCATGGCCGCGGCGGCGTTGGCCATCGCCGGAACGAAGGACGCGACCTTCTGCGCGGAGAACAGCGGCGCCATGCTGCGGCGTTGCCGGCGCCAGCTGGCGCCTTCCGCCGTCAGCAGGCTGTTGGCGACCATCGGCGCCAGCATGCGCTGCTGGAAGCTGTCACGGACGTAGTTCTCGTGGTTCTGCACCAGCACGCGGCGGATCGCGTCGGCGTCGTTGATCACCGCGATGGTGCCGAGGATCGTCTTCACGGCCAGGATCGGCCACTCGTAGTGGTACTGGCTGTAGGTCGACAGCGGGTTCTTCCGCATCGCCCAGATGAAGCTCAGCGAATTGAAAGGTTTGGTGCGCGGTTTCGGCGCCGGCGGCCGGGGCCTTTGGTCGGTTGCGGCCGGCGTCGTCGTCAAGCACGCCGCAGCGCATCGGCGGGTGTCTGCGACACCGCGCGCCATGCGGGATAGAGGGAGCCCAGGCCCGACAGCAGCAGCGCGCCGGCGACCGACAGCAGGATCGCGTCGAGCGAGGGCTGGATGTTGAGGTACTGCCCGATCGTCGGCAGGTAGTCGAAATAGGCGCAGGCGACGTAGCCGAGCGGAATGCCGAGCAGCGATCCCAGCAGCCCGGTGATCAGCCCCTCGATGATGATGGTCGCGATGATGCGCCAATTGCTCCAGCCGATCGCCATCATGATGCCGGTCTCGCGCACGCGTTCCTGCACCGCCATCAGCAGCACGTTGAAGACGCTGAGCCCTGCCATCGTCAGCGCGATCAGCGACGTCACCTGCGAGATCGCACGCAGGACCGCGACGTTGCGGTCCCGCGAGAAGAGCTGGTCGGTCGGAGCCACCGTCACGCGGCCGAGCTTCTCGATCTCGGCGATCAGCCCCTCCGCGTCCTTCATCGTATAGGCCGGGTCCAGCGCCAGGTGGAACGCCGTCACCTGCCGGTCCCGGAACGCCAGTTCCTGCAGGTCGCGGAGCCGCGCCACGATGACGCCGCGGTTCACCGCCGACCGGTAGCCGGTGATGCCGATGATCGTCATGTCGTGGTCGAACAGGGTCAGCGTATCGCCGACGCCCTTGCCCAGCTTGCGCGCGGCGTTCTCGCCGAGCAGCACCACCCAGCGCTCGCCCGGCGCCGGCTTGCGGCCCTCCTTGACCGGCATCTCGCCCCAGAAGTAGCTATCCTCGCTCATCGCCAGCGTCAGGATCTGCTGGCCGTCGTCCACGGGCGCAAACATCGCCAGTTCGCCCGAGATGCCCTGTACGCCGGGCAGCGCCGCGATCTTCGGGCCGTAATCCTCGGGGACGAAGCCAGAGAACACGTCGGTCGCGTCGGCCTGCGACACGGTGAGGTCGGCGCCGCGCTCCTGCGCACCCTCATGGGTGGTGGTCTCGATGCCGTTCGACAGGGCGAGCAGCGCCAGCGCGGTCGCGAAGGCGATCGATATGCTGAAGACGAGCAGCGCCGTCCGCGCGGGGCGGCGCATGAGATTGCGGTAGGACAGGACGGCGAGGTTCATGTCGCGGCCATCGCGCTCGCGCGGACGGCGTCGGACGCGACGCGGCCATCCTTGATCCGCACCTGCCGCTCGCCCAGCGCCGCGATCTTGTCGTCGTGGGTCACGAGGACGAACGCCATGCCGGTCTGCGACCGGATCGACTGCAGCAGGTCGATCACGGTGGCGGCGCTCGTGCTGTCGAGGTTGCCGGTCGGCTCGTCGGAGAGCAGGAGCGACGGCTTGTTGGCGATGGAGCGCGCGATGGCGACCCGCTGGCGCTCGCCGCCCGACAGGGCGTGCGGCAGGTGCTGAAGGCGCGCCGACAGCCCAACCAGATCGAGGAGTTCGCGCGCGCGGGCACGCCGGGCCGCCTTGGCGATCCCCGTGCCGGCCATCGCCATCTCCACGTTTTCGACGGCCGAAAGCGTCGGCAGCAGAAGGAATTCCTGGAAGACCACGCCGATGCGCGTGCGGCGCAGTTCGGTCCAGCCACGCAGAGAGGTGACCGGCCTGCCCTCCCAGAGGACCGTCCCGGATGTCGGGTGATCGAAGCCGGCCATGATGTGGATCAGGCTGGACTTGCCGCTGCCGCTCGGACCGGTGATCACCACGAACTCGCCGGGGGCGATGGAAAGGTCGATGTCGCGGAGCGCGACGACGGTCCCGTCGTCATACTCCCGGCTCACCTTCTCCAGCGCGATCAGCGGTCGTGCCGACGCCATCCTGCCCCTCGAAACTCCCCGCCAGCGTCTCTACTAGACCGGCGAGGCCGGGGATAGTGCGCAGATCGAGCAAAAAGGCCGTTTGCCGGCTTAGCCGCCGATCGCCCTGATCAGGGCGTTGACGTCGCCGCCGCTGTTTTCCAGGATTTGACGGGCCTGGTTGCGCGCATTGGCGACCAGGCTGTGGCCGTCGACGACGACGTCGATGGCGCGGACCCCGCTGCCGGCGGGAATGACCTTCCAGATCGCAACGCGTCCGCTGCGGTCGGAGCGCTGCACGGCCACCTGCCGCTCCCCGCCCTTGCCATCGCGCACGCCGACGATCTCGACCGTCTTGCCGGCGACTTCCTTGCCGCGCGATGCGCAATCGTCCGTGGCCTTGCCGACGAGGGCCTCGCGGTAGGCGGTCTTCTGCGCCGGCGTCATGCGCTTCCAGGAATCGTACGAAGCCGTCCCTGCCATCGTCTCAAAATCGAACGCATCGGTGACCAGGCTGCGGCAGGCTTCGCGGACCGCCGCCTTGTCGCCCGGCGAGGCGGCGCCCGTGGTCTGGTTGATGCGATCGACGAAGGCGAGGATCGCCGCGTCCGGTTCGGCCGCCGAGGCGCCCGCGCAGGACGCAGCCGGAATGGCGAGCGCCGCCGCCAGCATCACCACGCATGCCTTCATCGCTTCAATTCTCCAGATCGCATCGGCCGCTCCATGGCACCCAACTTTGGCCGGAACGTGCCGGCCGCCATCACGCTGCGGAAGCGCGTGGCGACGGCGCAAGAAAGCTGCCGATGCCGAGGAAGCCGGCGAGAAAGCCGCCGACATGGGCCTCCCAGGCGATGGACATCTCGCTGCCCGGCCCGAAGCCGACCAGCCCCGTCACCAGGTTCACGGCCATCCAGATGCCCAGGAAAGTCACGACGGAGCGGCGCCTCAGGCATTCTGCAATGGAGAGCGGCGGACCGGAAAAGGCCGCGCGCCGGCCGCTGCGGTCAATCCGGAATCCGAACCGCGCCGCCGCGCCCATCATGCCGGAGATGGCGCCGGAGGCGCCGACCAGCGGCGCCTGGTCATAGACGTGCAGCGCGTAGTGCAGCGCCGCTGCCGCGAACGCCGTGGCCAGCCAGAACAGGACGAACCGCAACGCGCCGAGCCGGTTGGCCAGCGGTGTGCCGAACGCCGCAAGCCAGACCATGTTGACCGCGAGATGCGCCAGCGAGCCGTGCAGCACGGAATATGTGAACGGCGAGGTGAACGCGGCGAGGTCCAGCGCGAAATGGCCCGAGTACCGGATCGGGATGAACGCCGCGTAGAGCAGCAGCGTGAAGTCGGCATCGGCCGTCAGCAGATAGAGCCTGACCAGATGGATGCCGGCGCAAAGGCCGATCGCCCCGATCACGACCGCCGGCAGGTTGAAGATGGGTTCCCGGCGCGCCTCGGCAGCCGGGACCACGGCCGAATCGCCGGGCTCCGCGCCAGCGCTCGGCCTTTCGCCCGGATCGGCCGGGCGGTCGCTGTCGTCACCCCCGCTCATGCGCCGATCGTGAGAATCATTGGCTTCGCGTCAACGAAATGGACCGGGAGCCTGTAGCGCAGCCGCCTGCGGCGCGCAAAAGAAAAGGCCGTCCGGGTTGTCCCCGGACGGCCCGTCGAGCCCCCTGTATGCCCCTGAATTCCTTGACTGGAAGTGCCCGCCTCGCTGTCACCGGCGGGTGTTTTGTATGGACAGGACCGTGCCACACGGACGCTTGCCGCGCAATCGAAACGGAAAGTTAACCTTAACGGTCCGGCTCCGTGAACAAGCCCAGACACGGCTGGCACGCAACCTGCTCCGGAACGCATACAGGCGGCCGGAGGGCGCTCCTCTGTCCACCATTGGCACAAGACGACAGCATGCCCGGAGCAGCAGGTTCATGAAGCACGAGGGGACAATGGCGTTGTTCCAGTATTGGAACAGGTTGCGCAACGGCCGCCCTGCCCCGCGCCGGACGGAGATCGAGCCGGCCGACATCAAGACGATGCTGGCCGACACCTTCATCCTCGAGAAGGACGCGCGCGGCGAGGCCGTGTTCCGCCTTGCGGGCACCCGGCTCTGCGCACTCTACGGCCGCGAGTTGAAGGGCTTCTCCTTCGCCTCGCTCTGGCGCGACAAGGACCAGCGGCTGCTGGGCAAGCTCGCCGAGGGCAGTTTCGGCTCCAAATCGATCGTGGTCGTTTCCTACGAAGGTATCAGCCGCAACGGGCGCACCAACGCCTTCGAGCTCGTCCTGCTGCCCCTCGACGGCGGCTTCGAAAGCCCGCGCTGCATGGGCTCTGTCGTGCCGATGGAGAAGCCGTTCTGGCTGGGTGCCGACCCGATCCTCGACGCGCGCATCGACACGGTACGCGTCGTCGATCCGGACCGCGAACCCGTCTTCCTCGGCAACCGCCCGGCGGTGACCGTTCCGGACCTCGTCCCGGACGCCGCCGATCTGCGCCCTGCCCCCGTCCAGTCAACGGTTCCTGCCGAGGGCCGTCGGATCCGCCATCTGGTGGTCCTCGACGGCGGCCGCGAAGAGTAAAGACGCAGTCGTTTCGGCCGTTAAGACTTACGGCTTGTTAACCGGTCGCTCGCTATTTTTCCCCAAATCATGCGCGCATATCGCGCAGGCAGATCAAACGGGGAAATGGCCGTCATGAGGTCAGCGGCGATCGAGGTCGCGCCGTCGAGAGCGGAAAGGCGCAACTTTCAGCGCGTCCGCGTCAAGATATACGGCCGCTTCATGCTCGAGGACCGCACCGAGCACCCGTGCCAGGTCGTCGACATGTCGCCGGGCAACGTCGCGTTCCGCGCCGACCGCGTCGGCGAGCCCGGCGAGAAGGTCATCGCCTATCTCGACCACATTGGCCGCATCGAGGGCGTCGTGACCCGCCGACTCGACGACGGCTTCGCCATGACGGTCATCGCGTCCGACCGCAAGAAGGACAAGCTCGCGGCGCAGCTGACCTGGCTCGCCAACAAGCACGAGCTCGACCTGCCGGAGGACCGCCGCCACGAGCGCGTCGCGCCGCGCAACCCGATGAGCGTGCTGAAGCTCGCCGACGGGCGCCAGTATCAGTGCCGCATCATCGACCTGTCGCTGTCGGGCGCCGCCATCGAGATCGAGGTCAAGCCCGCGCTCGGCGTCCAGGTGACGCTCGGCACGATGCGCGGCCAGGTCGTCCGCCATTTCGAGGACGGCGTTGCGATCGAGTTCGCCGTCGTGCAGCGCCCCGAGACGCTCGACGCCGAGTTCAACGGCACGCGCAGCTGACCCGCACGCCCTTAGCGGCATGCATCCGAAGGCGGCCTGAGGGCCGCCTTTTCGTTTGGCGAGGCGCCCGAGGGCCCGCCGCACGCTGCTCCTCCTGGCACGGTGACGTCTCCGGCCCGGACCGCCCAGGCCGTGACGGCAACGGCCCGGCGGACTGCCGTTTCCTGACGCGACCCAGGGCGCAACCGAAATCTCCAATTTTAGGCAAATTCGATCCGTCTTTTATGCTTAATTTATTCAAGTTCGTCTTGAGTTTTATTCTGTTTTTAGACTTGGTTTCGATGCCTTCTACTTAAACTCTACTTCGCGGTTTTGCGTGGAATAAATCCGGCTCTGCCAATGTGGCGTCAGAAGGGGAGACGACACAATGACGAAGACGGGGACAAGGCTTCTGACAATTCTCGCTGCGCTGCCGCTGGCTTTCGCCGCCGGCACCGCCTTCGCCAACTCGTCCATGACGACGGGCGGCCGGACGACGCAGCCGATCGGACACTACGAGTTCTGCCAGCGCGAGCCCGGGGAATGCTCGCAGAAGACGGCGAAGAAGGCTCCGGTCGAACTGACACGCAAGCTGTGGTCGGCGATGATCGACGTGAACAACGCGGTCAACATGATGGTCGCGCCGCGCACCGACATGGAAATGTGGGGCAAGGAGGAACTCTGGTCCTACCCCGACAAGGTCGGCGACTGCGAGGACTATGTGCTGGAGAAGCGCCGCCGCCTCATGAAGATGGGCGTGTCCGCAGGCGACCTGCTCATCACCGTCGTGCGCCAGCCCAACGGCGACGGTCACGCCGTTCTGACGGTCCGCACCAGCCGCGGCGACTTCGTGCTCGACAATCTCGAGCTCCGCGTGCTCGCCTGGGCCGACACCGAATACACCTACCTCAAGCGCCAGTCGGAGCGGAACTCCGGCGCCTGGGTCTCCATCCAGGACGACCGCAACGTGCTGGTCGGCAGCGTCAAGTAGGAACACCAATACCCGGTCGAGTCCCCACCCTCCCCGTCCCCAACGACCGGGTTAGGAGCCGGCCCAGTCCCCGGGCCGGCTCCACTCTTTTCCGGAACTGCCGGGCGGCCGCTCAGACGGCGGCCAGTCCCTGGCGGAACCGCCGCGCATTCGCCACGTAATGCGCCGCGGACATCCTGAGCCGCGCGATCGCCGCGTCGTCCAGCGCGCGGATGACCTTGGCGGGCGAGCCGACGATCAGCGATCCGTCCGGGAATTCCTTGCCCTCGGTCACCAGCGCACCGGCACCGACCAGCGAGTTGCTGCCGATCCGCGCGCCGTTCAGCACGATCGCGCCCATGCCGATCAGCGAATTGTCGCCGATCGTGCAGCCGTGCAGCAGCGCGCGATGGCCGACCGTGCAGCCGACGCCGATGGTCAGCGGGAAGCCGGGGTCGGTGTGCATCACAGTGTGCTCCTGCACATTGGTATCGTCGCCGAGGGTTATCTGTTCGTTGTCGCCGCGCAGCGCCGCGCCGAACCAGATCCCGACATTGCGGCCGATGCGGATGCGGCCGACGACGCTGGCGTCCGGCGCGATCCAGGCGGACGCCTCGTCGACGAACTCCGGCGCGACGCCATCGATGGAATAGATCGGCATGAGAACTCCGCTTGCTCGGCCGGCGCGGACGCGCCCGTTCCTCACGCTAGGAGGTCGAGCACGCTGGACGCAAGCGAAAGCACGAGGACGCCGAGCGCCAGCGCCCAGGTCGCTGCGACCATCGCGTAGGTGGCCAGTCGTACCGCGTTGATCGTCCCGCGATGGAACGCGTCGAGCGCTTCGTTTCCCAGCATGTAGGGGCCGGCGACTGCGGTCAGCGCCACCGAGCGGACGATCCGGCGCGGCGACAGATGCGGCTCGGCGAAAGCGACGGGCACGCGTGTCGCGATCTCGACCAGCGTCGCCACCAGGCCGGCGACGGTCAGCCCGGCCAGAAAAGCGAACAGCGCCGGCGCCAGCGATCCCATCTTTACGCTCCGTTTACCATGACGAAAGCATCGTCCGTTACGAAGCGCCCGACGCAAGATGCATGCCGCAGGCATGTGTGCCGTCCGGGGACGAGGACCGTGCGCCATGTCCGACACTACCCAGGGCCTCGAGATCGGCGGCGACGACATCCGGCCGATGGATTCGGCCTTCATGCTGAAGGTGTTCTACGTCTTCGCCGCCCTGGCGCTGCTGTCGGTCGCCATCAGCCTCGGCGGCAAATGGCTGGGGCGTTCCATCATCATGGCCGGCCACAGCGACGACACCACCGCATACGAGGTCGTGATCGGCAACAATGTCGTCGTCGCTCCGGGCAATGAGATCCGCTTCGAGCGCGGCCGCCGGACGGGTGTCGCGCGGCGGCTCGACCTCTATTTCCGCTGGCCCGATCTCGCGGGCTACAGCGCCGCCGCGCACGACGACTTCAACCATGCCGGCGGCTCGAAGCGCATCGTCTTCGCGGCGATCGAGGAGGCGATGATGTCGCGCGACATGAGCGGCCGCTTCCAGCCGATCTACCGCGACCTCATCCTCACGCCGGGGTCCGAGGGTCCGGGCGGAACGCGGCTCTTCGCCTTCGATCCGAAGTCCGGCTACATGAACGAATTGCTGGTGGTCGCGCCGCGTGCCGGCAAGGAACCCTTCGTCGCCCGCTGCCTGACGGGGCCGAGCGCGGCGCAGTCGCTGGCACCGTGCGAACGCGACGTGCACCTCGGTGACGGACTTAGCGTCACCTACCGGTTCCCGGGCGAATTGCTTGGCGAATGGAAGGACCTCGACGCCAGGGTGGTCGGCAAGGTCGCGGCGATGCTGAAGACCGCGCGGCGGTAGCTGCCCGCCGGCTTACGCCAGGTCGATGTCGAGGATCGCCATCGAGAAGTTGTAGTCGCCTTCCTCCTCGTCCTTGTAGACGATTCCGAGGAAATCCTCGCCGATGTAGAGCTCGGCCGAGTCCTCCTTGCGCGGGCGCGCCTTCACTTCGAGGCGCGGATTCTGGAAGAGGCGCTTGAAATAGGCGTCGAGCTTGCGGATTTCTTCTGGCTTCAACGGACGGCTCCGGTACTCAGTTCGCGATTGCGGCGCTTCTGACATGTAGAGGATGGCGGTGTAAAGGCGAGCCGCCGGCGATCGCCGCTCCCATGCGTTCTGCCCAAACGAAACGGGCGGCCGAACGGCCGCCCTCCGCCTGCAGCCCGCGGGGCGTTCAGATGTCGAAGCTCACCACCTGGTCGAGCTGCCTTATGGTCAGCAGCTGGTCCATCTGCCGCGACGGCTGGTCGCAGCCGGTCTCGCCGACGACGCGGGCGGGCACGCCGGCGACCGTCTTGTTGTGCGGCACAGGGGCCAGCACGACGGAGCCCGCCGCCACTTTGGCGCAGTGCCCGACCTCAATGTTGCCGAGGATCTTCGCACCCGTGCCGATCAGGACGCCGTGCCGGATCTTCGGGTGACGGTCGCCGGTCTCCTTGCCGGTGCCGCCCAGCGTCACGCCGTTCAGCATCGAGACGTTGTCCTCGACCACCGCCGTCTCGCCGATGACGATGTCGGTCGCGTGGTCGATGAAGATGCCCTTGCCCATCTTGGCGGCCGGGTTGATGTCGGTTCCGTAGACGACGGACGAGCGGCTCTGCAGGTAGAGCGCGAAGTCCTTGCGGCCGTGGTTCCACAGCCAGTGCGCCACGCGGTGCGTCTGGATCGCGTGAAAACCCTTGAAGTAGAGCACCGGCATGATGAAGCGGTCGCAGGCCGGGTCGCGATCGTAATAGGCCTGGATGTCGACGCGTACGATCGTGCTCCACTCCGGCCAGTCGCGCAGCATGGTCATGAAGGTGTGGCGGATCATGTCCGCCGGCACGTCCTGGTGGTCCAGCCGCTGCGCGATGCGGTGGATCACCGCGTCTTCCAGCGTGTCGTGGTTCAGGATGGTGGAGTAGAGGAAGGCGGCGAGCAGCGGGTCGCGCTCGACCGCTTCCATCGCCTCGTCGCGGATCGACCGCCAGATCGGGTCGACCGGCTGGATCTTTCCGGTGCGCTGGGCAGTGCTGGTGCTCATCGAGGTCGTCCTGTCCCTGAAGTCAGATCCTACGCCATTTCGCGGCGCGGTTGAATTTCAATTTCCTGCATCGACTGTCAAATGGATTTGCGCGCCGCGCATTCAAGCAGACGTGGCAAACAAACCCTTGTCGCAGCGCGTCGCCGGCGTCAGATCTTGCGGCTGTCGTAAGCCCAGTGCAGCAGCGCCTGGCGCTGGCGGCGTCGGCACCACAGGTCGCCACGCTCGCAGTTCTGCCGTATCTGCGCGGCGTGACGGCGGATGGCCTTCCACCGCCCGATCTGGCGCTCGTCTTCACCCGGCAGCCGGCGGCCTAGGTAGTAGCGGCAATACCACTGGAACCAGCCGCGCGGGTCGTCCTCGTGGATCCAGCCCTTCTGCTTCCACACCGAGAGCGGCTGGCTGGCGGCTGTGCCGAAGAAATTCAGCTTCGGATCGGCCTTTTGCGGCGACAGCTTCGCCCTGGCGAACCAGGAGGCGGGAAACTCGTCGCGGCAGTCGGTCATGTATTTGCCGCCGAAGACGCCGAGCTCCAGCATCTCCTTCGGTGTCAGGTCGGGCGTGAATTCCGGCGCGAAATCCTCCCCGGTCCGCGCCGCCAGCTGATAGCGGTAGCCGCGCTGCATGGTGTCGTTGACGGTGATCGTGCGTGTCATCGTGGCTCCGCGGCAGCGTCAGGTGAAGGCGGCGGCGCCCTTCAGGCCCGCCCACACCAGGAGGATGCCGACGCCCAGCAAGGCCAGGTTGAGGACGATCCCGATGACCGAGGACGCGCGTGCGCCGACCCGCGTCAGCCCGATCGCGCCGAGCACGATGCCGACGACATGAAGGATCGGCGCCGCGATCAGGAACACGATGAGGAAAACGCCGAAGCCGGCATCCGTCGGCGTGCCGTCGGGCTCGACGGTGACGCTGGTGGCGACCCACAGCGAAAGCAGCGCGCTGCCGAACGCGACGCCCGCGCAGATCAGCGACCATGCTCCGAACGGCGGCGACGTCCGAACCGTGTCGGCAGCCAGCTTGGCCCTGCCCCACCCCATCGGTTCAGCCCTCCAGCGGGTGCGCCCTCAGAAACTCGATCGCCCGCTTCTTGAATGCCTTGTCGCCGACCGACAGCATGTGGTCGCGCCCTTCGATCGCAAAGGCTTCCGCGTTGGGCATCAGGCCGGCCAGGTCTTCGGCCGAGCCGGCGATGTCGTCCTTCGTGCCCACCGCGATCAGCGTCGGCTGCGCGATGCGCTGCACCTCGGCTTCGGTCAGCTCGACCCGCGACGTGGTGATGCAGGCGGCGAGCGCCCTGCGGTCGCTCCTGGTCTGGTCGGCAAAGGCGCGGAACATCTTGCCGCGCGGATGGGTCACCGCCGCGGGATCGGGAGCGGCAAGCGCGTCGGCGATCGGATCCCAGTCGCCAACGCCCTCGACCAGGCCGATGCCCAGCCCGCCGAGGATGAGGGTCGCGACGAGCGCGGGTTCCTGGAGGGCGAGCGTCGCCGAGATGCGGGCGCCCATCGAATAGCCCATGACATGCGCGCGCCCGATGCCGAGATGAGCCAGCAGCGCCGCCGCGTCGCCCGCCATCCTGGCCGGGGCATAGTCCGGCGGATTGTAACTCTTCGACGACAGGCCGTGGCCGCGATTGTCGAGCGCGATGGCCCGGTAGCCTCCCGCCGCCAGCGTGGTCATCCAGGACGGGGCGATCCAGTTGAAGAGGATGCTCGACGCGAATCCGTGGATCAGCAGGACCGGATCGCCGGACCCGGCGGGCGGCAGCGCGTCGACGAAGGCCAGATCGAATCCCTCATGCGCGAAATGCCGGACGGAGAAGCCGGCATAGTCGCGGGACGGCAGGTCAACCGGCATCGCCGGACGCGACCTTGTCGATTTCCGGATGGGTCACGCGGTCGCCGGCCTTCATGCCGGCGAGCTTGGCGGTGCCCTGCTTCAGCTCGAGCACGAACCGCACCGGAACGCCGGGCGAAATCGCAGCTTCCGAGAACGGCGTGCCCGGCAGGATCGCGGCGACCACGCCGTCCTCGCCGATGAAAACGAGGTCGAGCGGCATCGGCGTGTTCTTCATCCAGAAGCCGACCTGGCGGGTCGCCTCGAACACGAACAGCATGCCGTGGGTGACCGCCATCTCCTCGCGATACATCAGGCCGCGCGAGCGTTCGCCGGCGTCGTCCGCGACCTCGATCGTGAAGCGCCGTTCGCCGTCGGCGGTGGCCGCGACCAGCGGCGCCGGGTCGACGGGCAGGATCATCGGCGACTGCGCCAACGCGCCGCCGGCAAGCTGGAGCTGGGCGATCGCCAGGGTGACGATCAGCACAGCGGTTGCGGAGAGGTGTTTCAAGGACATCGCGAGCGCCATCCGGTCAGGGTGACCGATATCGAGTCCCGGCGCAAATTCCTGGTGCGCGTCCTAGTGCGATACCGGCAGCGTTCCGATATCGGGGTGAATTTCGGCAGCCATGAGGCCTTTGTCGCCGCGGCCGAAACGGCAGAGCACGACCTGGCCCGGCCGCAGCTCGGTGATGCCGTAGCGGCGCAGCGTCTCCATGTGCACGAAGATGTCCTCCGTGCCGTCGCCGCGCGTCAGGAAGCCGAAGCCCTTGGTCCGGTTGAACCACTTCACCAGCGCGCGCTCCAGCCCGCTCTCCGGCGTCACCACGACATGCGTGCGCTGTGCGGGGAGTTCGGCCGGATGAATCGCCGTCGAGGTGTCCATCGAGATGACGCGGAAGGCCTGCAGACCGCGATCGCCCTTCTTGACCAGGCAGACCACGCGCGCGCCCTCGAGGGCGGTCTGGAAACCGTCGCGGCGGAGGCAGGTCACGTGCAGGAGCACGTCGCCCATGCCGCTGATGTCCGGAAGGATGAAGCCGTAGCCTTTGGCCACGTCGAACCACTTGATCGCCCCCGCGATCTCCACGAGCCCTTGGGCATCGCCGTCGTCGACAGAAAGGCTGTCGTCTCTGGCCGCGTCACGCCCCAGCAGGGAGGCTTTGTCCCCCATCCGAACGCACCCCTTCCTCGAAAACGCCGCACGTGATTCTGCCAATCAGAATAACACCGCGCCTTTGCTTGTGCGCAAGGGCCGCATTGCCTTTTTTCACCATTTCGCCGCGCTGAGTCGTTCGCGCCACACTTGTGAGCCGTCGAACGGTTGCCCGCGCCGTCCGCGCGTCTTAAGTTCCGCCGCCGCCGCACTCCGTCACGAGGATTTTCCGATGCGCTATCTCCACACAATGGTCCGCGTGACCGATGTCGCCGCCTCGCTCGACTTCTACGTCAACAAGCTCGGCCTCGTCGAAGTGCGCCGGCACGAGAACGAGAAGGGCCGCTTCACGCTCATCTTCCTCGCCGCGCCGAAGGACAAGGAAAGCTCGATCAAGAACCGTGCGCCGGATCTCGAGCTCACCTACAACTGGGATCCCGAGGTCTATACGGGCGGGCGCAATTTCGGCCACCTCGCCTACAAGGTCGACAACATCTACGAGACCTGCCAGCGGCTGATGGACATGGGCGTGACGATCAACCGTCCGCCGCGCGATGGCAACATGGCCTTCGTGCGCTCGCCCGACAACATCTCCATCGAGCTGCTCCAGGAAGGCGACCCGCTGCCGCCGCAGGAGCCGTGGCTGTCGATGCCGAACACCGGCAGCTGGTGAAGCGCGACAGGGACACGGGCTGAGATGAAGGACGTTCTCAAGGAGCTGGAGCGCCGGCGCGAGATCGCCCGCTCGGGCGGCGGCAAGGCCCGCATCGACGCGCAGCATGCGCGCGGGAAGCTGACGGCGCGCGAGCGCATCGACATCTTTCTCGACGAGAATTCGTTCGAGGAGTTCGACATGTATGTCGAGCACCGCTCGACCGATTTCGGCATGGAGAAGTCCAAGATCGCCGGCGACGGCGTCGTCACCGGCTGGGGCACTGTGAACGGCCGGCCCGTTTTCGTCTTCGCCAAGGACTTCACCGTGTTCGGCGGCTCGCTCTCGGAGGCGCATGCGGAAAAGATCCAGAAGGTCCAGGACATGGCGCTCCGCAACCGCGCCCCGATCGTCGGCCTCTACGATGCCGGCGGCGCGCGCATCCAGGAGGGCGTCGCGGCGCTCGGCGGCTACGCGGAGGTGTTCCAGCGCAACGTGCTTGCGTCGGGCGTCATCCCGCAGATCAGCGTCATCATGGGACCCTGCGCCGGCGGCGACGTCTACTCGCCCGCCATGACCGACTTCATCTTCATGGTCCGCGACACGTCCTACATGTTCGTCACCGGACCCGACGTGGTGAAGACCGTGACCAACGAGACCGTCACCGCCGAGCAGCTGGGCGGAGCGTCCGTCCACACGACGAAATCGTCCATCGCCGACGGCGCCTATGACAACGATGTCGAGGCGCTTCTCCAGATGCGGCGACTGATCGACCTCCTGCCGGCGTCGAACACCGCCGAGATTCCCGAGATCGAGAACCACCAGCCGGTGGACGATCCCGACCTGTCGCTCGACCGGCTGGTGCCGGACAGCGCCAACAAGCCCTATGACATCCGCGAGCTGATCCTGAAGACTTGCGACGAGGCGGACTTCTTCGAGATCCAGGCGTCCTTCGCGAAAAACATCGTCACCGGCCTCGGCCGCGTCGAGGGGCGGACCGTCGGCTTCGTGGCCAACCAGCCGATGGTGCTGGCCGGCGTTCTGGACTCCGACGCTTCGCGCAAGGCGGCGCGCTTCGTGCGCTTCTGCGACTGCTTCAACATCCCGGTCGTCACCTTCGTCGACGTGCCGGGCTTCCTGCCGGGAACGGCGCAGGAGTATGGCGGCCTGATCAAGCACGGCGCCAAGCTGCTCTTCGCCTATGCCGAGGCGACGGTGCCGAAGGTGACCGTCATCACCCGGAAGGCCTATGGCGGCGCCTATGACGTGATGGCGTCGAAGCATCTGCGCGGCGACATCAACTATGCCTGGCCGACGGCTCAGATCGCGGTGATGGGAGCCAAGGGCGCGGTCGAGATCATCTATCGCAAGGACATCGGCGACGCCGACAAGATCGCCGCCCACACCAAGGCCTATGAGGACCGCTTCCTGTCGCCCTTCGTTGCCGCGGAGCGCGGCTATGTCGACGAAGTCATCATGCCCCACTCGACGCGCAAGCGGGTCGCGCGGGCGTTAAGGCTGCTGCGCAACAAGGACCTTCAGAACCCCTGGAAGAAGCACGACAACATTCCGTTGTGAGCGGGGACGTGGCCTACTCGGCCGCGTCGAGGCGATTGTCGAACTCCATCATCGCGCCGCGCCCCTGCGCCATGCGCATGAGTTCGGCGGCGATGTCCTCCAGCGCGACGTTGGCCTCAACATTCTTGGTCTGGACGCGCTGCGCGAGCCGCGAGACGTTGACGATGCCGACGTCTGCCAGCGCGTCGTCCACTGCGCTCGAAATGTCGGAGAGAAGTGCTCTGGTGAACAATGGTGTCATGGCGGATCTCGCCACCAACCCGACCGGCTCCATTCATGCGGGCGATGTCTTTCTTGCAGCGACCGTAGACAGGTCTGCCGCGAAACACAACCTCGAATCGAAAAATTCCCTATATTTTTCCGGTAGTTAGTATAGTTCCCCTTATGCGTTGAGTCAGCCGGCCCATGCCTTGGGGGATACCGCGTGCCCGTTGTAAAATGCGCAAAATGAGCGGAACCTGCCGCTTACTCACTCGTTACCGTGGGTGTCGACCGAACTTGGGCTTGGGGGCCTTCATTTGACCGAACTGGAACGTGCCGAACGACTTCAGATCATGCTGAGTCCGGAGGAGTTGAGCGCCGTCGAGACCTTTCGGTTCGAGAAACGGATGCCCTCGCGGGCGGCGGCGGTTCGCGAGCTGTTGCGGCGCGGTCTCGCCGCGGAAGGTTTCCTGCTCGCTGAAGTAGGCCAGCGCTCGCAGGACTTTGGTGTTCTGGATCGCCCCGACGATGCGCCTGCGGACGTACCGGATGGCAGCGGTCGTTGAGGACCGTCGCTCAGGTATCCGCCCTTCCCGCTCGCAGCTGTCCTGACCTCACCCCTTGATGAAGTCGAGCACGGCCTTGCGCTGCTTGTCGGAGGTCTTCACCCGGCTTGCCTGGATTTCGCTGGCCGCGGGCTTGACGGCCGTGGTCGCTTCCTTCGCCGAAGCCGGCGCACACTGGAAGACGAGGGTCAGGACGGCGACGCTGAGCAGGGTGCGGATCATCTCGGTTCTCCTCTCGGCCGCGTTCTCGGTTGCGACCTGCTTTCGCCACCCTATCGCCATCTCCCTGAATGCCGCGTGGTCGGGCCGTTCATCCGCCGCTTAGGCAGCGCAATGCCGTCGCGGCTTGCGCGCCGACCGACGGACCGACGTACCCCGCGATGTCAGATGGGCGGCCTTTACCGGACGAGCGCGACGATCGATGCCACGCAGAGCAGCGCCGTCGCCGCGATCAGCAGTCCATAGAGCTGCGGCCGGTTGAACAGCACGGCATGGCCGGAGAGCCACGCCGTCGCGGCCGCGCCGAGCGCGAAGAGGAAGCCGTCGCGATCGGCGACCGCGATGTTGGCCGCCATCAGTCCGCCGATGATCAATGCGCCGAAGGCGATGATGACGGCAACCGCAAAGCCCTCATAGTTGATCATCGCACACCTCTCGCGGCCAGCGCCGCTTCTCGTCCTGTTGTTGCCGCCGCGCCGGGGCCGCGGCGGCGCCGAATAGAAGGGGCTTCGGCGCCGATGTCAATGAACGCCGGCGCCCCGATCCTGACGCAACATCGACACCGCCCGCGCCACCCGGTCGAGGGTCTCGTCGACCTCCGCGGCGGTGTTGTAGTGCGCCGCGCCGATCCGCACCACGCCCTCCTCCGCGGGGATGCCGAGCTGATGCACGATCTCCCATGCATAATTGTGCCCGGACCACACGAAAATGCCCTCTGCAGCGAGTTCGCGCGCGATCGCGTCGGGCGACATGTCGGCGACCGTGAACGAGACCGTCGGCACCCGGTGCGCGATCCGTGCCCGGTCGGTGATGCCGTGGATCGTTACGCCGCCGATCGTGCCGAGCCCGTCGATCAGCCGCAGTGCCAGCGGCGCCTCGTAGGCGGTAGAAGCCTCGAAGGCACGAACGATCTTGTCGCGCCGCGAGCCGCCTGGCCCGGTCACCGCGCCCAGCGATTCGAAATAGCCGACCGCCGCCGACAGGCCGGCCAGCAGTTCGACCTGCGGCGTGCCCGTCTCGAAACGCTCCGGCAGGTCGTTCGACGAGCAGCGGCACTTGTACGGCTCCAGCCCGTCGATCAGGTCGCGCCGCCCCCACAGGATGCCGAGATGCGGGCCGAAGAACTTGTAGGCCGAGCAGGCGAGGAAGTCGCAGCCCAGCACGGCCACGTCGACGGCGCCGTGCGGCGCGAACTGCACGGCGTCGACATAGGTGATGGCACCCGCGTCGCGGGCGATCTTGACCAGCGCCGCCACGTCGTTGATCGAGCCGGTCAGGTTGCTGGCATAGTTCAGCGCCACCAGCCGCGTCCGGTCCGTCAGCGCCGCCCTCAGCGCATCCGGCTCGACCTGCCAGCTGTCGCGATCGAACGGCACGAAGCGCGTCACCAGCCCGCGATCTTCCGCCAGCTGCAGCCAGGGCGAGACGTTGCCCTCATGGTCCATCCGCGTCAGCACGATCTCGTCGCCGGGACCGAACATGCGGCCGAGCGTGCGCGACATGTGATAGGTCAGCGTCGTCATGTTCGGGCCGACGATCACCTCCTCGTGCGTCGCCGCCCCGAGGAAATCCGCCATCGCCCGATGCGCCTGCTCGACCACGTCGCCCGCCGCCAGGGTCGTTGCGAAATGCCCCCCCAGATTGGCGTTGGTCTCGATCAGGCAGCGCGCCACGGCATCCGCGACCGCCTTCGGCACCTGCGTGCCGGCCGGATTGTCGAGATAGATGCGCCGCCGGCCCGTGTCCGTCAGGCCGAGCGCCGGGAACTGCCGCCGCACATGATCGATCGGAAAGCTCATGGGCAGGGGTTCCCCGTCCGCTGGTGGATGGCGTCCACCGCCTGCAGCATCTCGTCGGTGAAGTTCACCTCCGCCGACTTCAGCGCCATGTCGAGCTGCGGGATCGTCGTGGCGCCGATGATGTTCGACGTGACGAAGGGGCGGCTCACCACGAACGCGTTGGCGAACAGCGCCGGCTCCATGCCGAAGGCGCGCGCGAGATTGTTGTATTCGAGCTGCGTCTCGGCCGCGTTCGGCTTCTCGTAGCGCTGGCCGCGGTTGAACAGCGTCGAACGCGCCCCCGGCGGCCGCGCACCGTGATCGTACTTGCCCGTCAGGTAGCCCTGCGCCAGCGGCGAATAGGGCAGCAGGCTGACGTCCTCGCGATAGCACGCCTCGGCGAGGTTCACCTCGAAGGTGCGGTTGACGAGGTTGTAGGCGTTCTGCACCGACTGGACGCGCGGGCCGACGCCCTTCTCGCTCGCGTGGATGTATTTCATCAGCCCCCAGGTGCTCTCGTTGGAGAGACCGAGGTGACGAATGGTTCCCGCCTTCACCAGGTCGGCGAAAACCGACAGCGTCTCCTCGATCGGCGTCTCGTCGGCGTCGCGCGGCGGTGGCCACGCGCCGACGCGCGCCGGGTTGGCGCCCCAGGGGACTTTCCGTTCCGGGAAGTGGATCTGGTAGAGATCCACATAGTCGGTCTGCAGCCGCTTCAGCGAGTTGGTGATCGCGTACATGATGTCCTCGCGGACCAGCTTCGCCGGGCGCCCTCCCCGCAGCCAGGTGTCGGCGGTGCGCCCCGCGACCTTGGTCGCCAGGATGACCCGGTCGCGGTTCTTCCGCGCGCTCAGCCAGTTGCCGATATAGGTCTCGGTGCGGCCCTGCGTCTCAGGCTTCGGCGGGATCGCATAGATCTCGGCGGTGTCGAGGAAATTCACGCCGCGCTCGATGGCGTAGTCCATCTGCGCGTGGGCATCGGCCTCCGTGTTCTGCTGGCCCCAGGTCATCGTGCCCAGGCAGATCGCGGACACATGGAGATCGGTGCGGCCGAGACGGCGCAGTTGCATGGGCTGGCTCCGTGCGGGAGGAGCGGCCGATGGCCGCCGGGACAGGGCGCCAGACTAGAAAGGCAGACGGCGCGCCGCAAGTCCGGCGCGCCCTTCCCCTACCAGAGGTTCTTGCCGTCGATCACCTCGACTTTCAGGCTGGCGACGTCGAAATCGTCGAACAGCCGCGCATTCACGGAGATGCGCGGATTGTCGAAGTCTGGCTTGAAGTCGACCCAGGTCGGCGTGCGGTTGTAGGTGGACATCCCGCACACCTTGCAGAAATGGTATTCGCCGATCTTCGGCCCCCACTGGTAGATGCCGTCCGCATCCTTCGACAGCACGGTGACGTCCTTCGGCGCGTAGTAGGCCCACAGCGCGCCGCGCTTGGAGCAGTTCGAGCACGTGCACGCCGTGACGCTTTCCGGCTCGAACGCGACCTCGAACCGCGTGGCCTTGCAGTGGCAGCTTCCGCCTATCCTCATGCGACTCTCCTCGATGCGACAGGCCGGATGATAGCCCGCAGGTCCTGACAGGCTTCTGTCAGGAGGGATGTCAGCAGCTCAGCTTTCCGCCGGCGGGTTCTGCCGGAACCAGTCTACGATCGACGGCATGTTCTGCTCGAATCCGCCGGGGATGAAGACGTTCAGCAGCCCGGCCCGCACATCCGTTCGGTTCTCGAAGTCGTGCATCGTGCCGGCGGGTATCACCAGCAGCGTCCCCGGCTCGACGTCGTGCCAGGTCTCGCCGACCAGGAGGCTCGGCCTGCCCTCGATGACGAAGAAGATCTCGTCGTTCGCTTCGTGCAGGTGCGCCCCGGGGCCTGTCGAACGAGCCTCCAGCCACCACTCCGACACCGAATAGGCGCTGCCGGTCTCGTCGCCGTCGGCCTTGAACAGCGCCGTCATCGTCCCGCACGGGTAGGTTCGGCCGGCGCCGGGACCGAGGATGATGGGGCGGCGGTTGGCTGTCGGTTGCATGGCGTTCCTCACGAGGTGAGTCCGGTCTAGCGGCCAAACGCCCGCTTTGCTTGGCAAAATGGGCCGCCGACGCTCTACGTCAACCAGACGGGCGTTCCGGCGCGGATTGACAAGCGCTGTTCCGCCGGTGTCCGCTCTCCGCAGGAGAATGCCATGTCCGCCAGCCCCGCCAAAGCCGACCCCTACAATGGCCTGAAGCGTCTCGAGCCGACGCTGCCGCGTGATGTCTATGTCAGCGCCGACGCCTACCAGCGCGACCTCGACGCCATCTGGTACCGCAACTGGCTGATGGTTTGCCGCTCGGCCGACATCGCGGAGCCGCTTGCCTTCCGCGTCGTCGAGATCGGCACCCAGCAGGTGTTGGTGGTGCGCGACGAGACCGGCCAGCTGCGCGCCTTCCACAACACATGCCGCCACCGCGGCTCGCAGCTGTGCCAGG
Source organism: Rhizobiaceae bacterium (assembly GCA_019635755.1). Classification (GTDB taxonomy): domain Bacteria; phylum Pseudomonadota; class Alphaproteobacteria; order Rhizobiales; family Rhizobiaceae; genus OAS926. Next base: position 72,541 of record JAHBYW010000010.1, read on the forward strand.
AGCATGAGGGCCGGCTGAAGGCGCGCCTGCTCACCTGCCCCTACCACGCCTGGTCCTATTCGCTGCGCGGCGACCTCGTGCGGGTGCCGTCGAAGAGCCTGCCGGAAGGCTTCGACCGCGCCGACTACCCGCTCTACAAGGTGGCGCTCTCGGAATGGCGGGGCTTCGTCTTCATCAATCTCGCCGACGAGCCGGTGGCGGGCGTGGCCGAGACCTTTGACGCCGGCTCGGTCAGCCTCGCCAACTGGCCGCTGGAAAGCCTCGTGCGCGGCCACGTCTTCCAGAAGACAATGGCCTGCAACTGGAAAATCTTCTGGGAGAATTTCAACGAGTGCTTGCACTGCCCGGGCGTGCACAAGTCGCTCTCGCATCTCGTGCCGATCTACGGCCGCGGGCTGATGGCACGGCACGACGATCCCGAATGGGAGCGCCACGCGGACAATGATTCACCGGAGTTCTCCGGCGGGCTGCGCAAGGGCGCCGAAACCTGGTCGGCCGACGGGCGCGTGCACGGCGCGCCGTTCGCCGGCCTGACCGCCGCCGACCTCGCGGCCGGTCAGAGCTATGCGACGCATCTTCCGTCGATGTTCGTCGTCGGTCACGCCGACTATGTGCGAACGGTTCGGCTGCGGCCGCTCGGGCCGGAGGAGACCGAGCTCACGGCCGAATGGCTGTTCCTGCCCGAGCAGATGTCGGCCCCCGGCTTCGACCTCGACAACATCGTCTCCTTCGGCATGCAGGTGCTGCTGGAGGACGCCGCGATCTGCGAGGTGAACCAGCGCGGCCTGCGCTCCAAGCGCCATGCCGAGGGCGTGCTCATGCCCGAGGAGTACGACCTCCACCGGTTCCACGACTGGGTTCGCGGCCAGCATGCGCCGGCCTGACGGAGCGCGGATTTACGACCGCCCCGCCGGCGCGTAGCCTGCCCTCCTCGATCCTGGGGAGACTTCGATGCGCACGATCCCGATTGCCGTCTGCCTTGTTGCGTTTGCCCTGCCGGCCGGCTCGACGCTTGCGAGTTCGGACATCCCGTCCTGCTTCGAGAACCTCGGCAACACCGGTTGTCCGCGACAGGAGACGTTTCCGCTGAAGGACATCCGCAAGCTGTCCTGCCAGAACCTCTGGATGGTGCGGAACTCGATCTACAACGACCGCGGCTACTGCTTCAAAACGCAGACCGCCATCCAGACCTTCGACAATTCCGACTGCTTCGTGACCGACGCCGGCGCCATCAGGTTCAACGAGCACGAGGTCAGGAACATCTCGCGCATCGTCAAGGTCGAGAAGGAGAAGCACTGCTAGCGCTGGTCGCGGCAGCTACATCGATTTCGGCAGGTAGCGCCATGTGAGCCAGCCGCAGAAGGCGGTGAAGATGCCGAGCGTGGTGAACACGGACCCCAAGCCGAAGAAGCCGAGGATGATCGAGTAGACCAGCGGCGGCAGCAGGTCGGACAGGTCGAGATAGGTCCGGTAGACGGCCGTCATCTGCGGCCGCTCCCAGGCGCGGACGGCGCGCATGAACGCCGTCGAGCCGAGCGCATCCAGCGAGATCGTGAAAAAGGCGCAGACCAGAAGGAACGCGCCCGCCACCAGCGGATGCGCCTCGCCGGCCCAGCCTGCGGCGAACAGCGTCGCGGTCATCGCGAGGAAGCATCCCGCCATGACGTTGCGCGCGCCGAACCGCGCGCCGGCATGGCCCCAGCCGATCGCGGTGAAGAGCAGCGCGTTGCCGGCCGACACCAGCAGGCCGCCGGCCAGGCTCCCCTCGCCCGTCACCACCATCAGGATCGGCCCGTAGACGAAGAAGGTCGTCCAGAAGCAGGAGCGGCCGAAGGCGATCACCCAGGCGAGCCGCAGCCGCGGCTGGCTGGCGAAGCGGCGGATGTTCCTGAGCGGGTTCGCCGCGGGCGTCTTGCCGGGGCGGATCACCGGGTTGTCGCCGAGCCGGTAGTACCAGAACAGCACCAGAAGCATCGCCGCGAAGATCACGGTCACGCCATGCGCCACCACCAGCCCGAAGCGGGTATACAGCACCACGCCCAGCGTCGGGCCGATCGTCCAACCCAGCATCGACCACGCCATGCGCACCGATTCCACCCGCATGAAGTCCGTCTTGCGGATGTGGTCCATGATGTAGAGGTTGAGCGTGATCGACAGCACCGTCGCGCCCGCCACGCGGAACACCATGCCGCCGATCTGCCCTACCAGAGTCTGCGTCAGGAAGCAGGCCGCGCCCACCGCCAGGAACACGACGCCCAGCGAATACACCCAGCGGCGCGCGAAACGCTGCACCAGCAGCGGGCTCAGCACGGTCATGGACAGGCCGATGCTGGCCACGAAGGTGTAAAGGATCGAGACGCGCTGCTCGTTCAGCAGCAGCTCGTAGGCCTGAATCGGGATCACGCTGGACACCGATGCGCGCGCGAAGGATTCCAGCGCATAGAGAGCCGCGAAGGTCGACGCTCCGGGCTGCGGCGCGGCGGGTAGCCAGATCGGATGCTTTACCTGGGTGGACATGGCCGCCGCGACAGGAGGAATCGCGGCAGGGTCGCAGCCGCGTGTTCGGCGCGCCTAGCAGGAAACCGACCTTGGCGGGTCGCATAGCCCCGTTGGCCAGCGGATCCGCCCGACTGGACTAAGCGTCCCAGGCCGGCGCGCGCGGCGCACCGTTCTCGGCGAGGCGCTCGACCGGCCGGCGCAGCGCGGTGATCGCCGCCATCTCGTCATCGGTCAGGTCGAAGTCGAAGATCGCCGCGTTCTCGGCCAGCCGCCCGGCCTTGCTGGTGCGCGGGATCGCGACGACGCCCGGCTGCTGCACATGCCAGCGCAGCACGACCTGCGCCGGCGTCTTTCCGTGCCGGGCCGCGGCGGCGGCGATCGGCGCTTCCTCCAGCAGGCCGCCGCCGCGATAGAGCGGGCAGTAGGCGACCAGCGCAATGTCGTTGTCGCGGCAGAAATCCAGCACCGTCGTCTGGTCAAGATAGGGATGGTACTCGACCTGGTTGCAGACGATCGGCGCCTCGGAGGCGGCGATCGCCTGCTTGAGCAGCGCCGTCGGGAAGTTCGACACGCCGATATGCCGGGTCAGCCCTGCGGCGCGCACCGCGTTCAGCGCCTTCATGGTGCCCGCGATCGGGATCGTGCCGTTCGGCCAGTGGATCAGCAGCAGGTCGACCTGGTCCACATTCAGCCGCTTCACGCTCGCCGCGGCCGCCCGCTCGAGGTCGCCGGGCGCCAGATCGGACCACCACAGCTTCGTCGTCAGGAAGATGTCGCGGCGCGCCACGCCGGACGCTCGCAGGCCCTCGCCCACCGCGGCCTCGTTGTCGTAGAGGCGCGCCGTATCGATATGGCGGTAGCCGGCATCCAGTGCGGCCGCCACGAGGTCTGCGCATTCGCGGCCTCTCAGCGTCCACGTGCCCAGCCCCAGGCTCGGAATCCGCGCCCCACCTGCCTCCACGCTATCCATCACTGGCTCCTTGCCTTCGTTTCCAAAGCCCGGCAACAACGCACGCATGTACCCTGCCGCCGATCCGATTCAAAGCCGCCCGGGCGCGCGGCGCATCGACGTCATCGACCTCGCGCGCGGTGCCGCGCTCGTCGCGATGGCCATTTACCACTTCACCTGGGACCTTGAGCTGTTCGGCTATGTCGAGGCCGGAACGACGGCCGTCGGCGGCTGGAAGCTCTTTGCCCGCTCGATCGCCACGTCGTTCCTGTTCCTGGTCGGCGTCAGCCTGTGGCTGGCGCATGGCCGCGGCATCCGCTGGCGGGGGTTCTGGCAGCGGCTGGCGATGGTCGCCGGCGCGGCGCTCGTCATCACCGCCGCCACCTGGTTCGCGGTGCCGGATGCCTTCATCTTCTTCGGCATCCTCCACCAGATCGCGGTCGCCAGCGTCGTCGGCCTTGCCTTCCTGCGGCTGCCGGCCGTCGTGACGCTGGCCGCGGCGGCGGCTGTCGTCGCCCTGCCCTTCGTCTACAGCGCCGACCTCTTCAACCATCCCGCGCTCTGGTGGGTCGGGCTCTCGACCGTCTTTCCGCGCTCGAACGACTATGTGCCGCTGTTCCCCTGGCTGGGCGCCACGCTCGCGGGCATCGGCGTCGCCCGGCTCGGCGCCAGCTCCGGCGTGCTCGAGCGGCTCGCCGCCCTTCGGCCCGGGCGATGGTCCCGGCCCCTCCGCTTCGCCGGACGCCACAGCCTTGCCGTCTACCTGCTGCACCAGCCCGTCCTGATCGGCGCGGTCTGGATCGCCGCGCAGGTCCTGCCCCCGGCCGGCCAGCCAGAAGCGCAGATCCTGCGCAGCTGCGAGCAGGAATGCGGCCAGCTCCGCGACGCGGCCTTTTGCCAGCCCTATTGCGTTTGCGTCCTCGACCGGCTTCAAAAGGAAGGCATGCTGGACACGGGCGCCATGGACGCGAGCGACGCCGCCACCAACGCGAAGATCGTGGAATTCGCGGCCATGTGCACGGTCGAGACCGACAACCTCCTCAGCGTGGAGGAAGGCCGATGAACGACATCGCGGCAAGGCCGGCGGGCTTCCCCTGGGCGTCCTTCGCCTATCTGCTGGGCGTTGTGGCGAGCCTCGCCGGCTGGATCCTTTACCCGCTGCCGTGGTTCGCGCCGCCGCTCTCCGACATCCTGTTCGCCGCCGGCTTCCTGGTCCTTGCCGGGGTGGTCGCCATCGACGTCTCCGCGATCCGCACCATGCGCAATGCGAAGACGACGATCTGGCCGCACCAGGGCGCCAGCCACCTCGTGACGACCGGGCCGTTCTCGTTCAGCCGCCATCCGATCTACCTCGCCAACACGATGGCGATGTTCGGCATCGGGCTGATCAGCGGCATCGTCTGGTTCTTCATCTTCGGGCTGCTCGCAGCGTTCGCCACGCAGAAGCTCGCCGTCGAGCCGGAGGAGCGCCATATGGAGGCGCGCTTCGGCAAGAAGTATCGCGACTACGCCAAGCGGGTTCGCCGCTGGATCTGAAAACTCGTCTGCTCAGGATCGCTTGAATGACGCCGCACAACGAGGCGAAAGCCGGAGACTATGCCGAGACGGTGCTGCTGCCGGGCGATCCGCTGCGCGCCAAATGGATCGCCGAGACCTTTATGGCCGATGCGCGGCAGGTGAACGGCGTCCGCAATTGCCTCGGCTTCACCGGCACCTACAAGGGCCGGCCGGTCTCGGTGCAGGCGACCGGCATGGGTCAGGCGTCCGCGTCGATCTACATTCACGAGCTGATCAACATGTACGGCGCCAGGACGCTGATCCGCGTCGGAACCTGCGGTGGGCTGAACGCCAGGGTGAAGGTCGGCGACCTCGTGCTGGCGCAGGCCGCCTGCACAAATTCCGGCATGATCCGCGACGCGTTCGTCCCCTACAGCTTCGCGCCCATCGCCGATTTCGGGCTCCTGCGGGCGATGGCGGACAAGGCCGAAACGCGCAAGCTCCGGCTGCACGTCGGCAACATGGTCGCCGATGACATCTTCTACCATCCGAACGGCCTTGACGGGTACGGCGCCCTGCCCGCCCACGGAGTGCTCGCCGTCGACATGGAGTCGGCCGCGCTCTACACGCTGGCCGCCCGCTTCGGGGTGCGCGCCCTCACCGTCTGCACGATGAGCGACTGCCTGATCACGCATGAGGAAATGTCGGCCCAGCACCGCCAGACGGCGCTGGTCGACATGGCGACGCTGGCGCTCGACGTGGCGGCGGAGACGTAGGCGGGTGCGTGCCCGTCTCGACGTTATTTATCCCCACCCCTAACCCCTCCCCGCACGGGGGAGGGGAAGCTGCCGCGCCTAAGTCCCCCTCCCCCTTGCGGGGAGGGGTTAGGGGTGGGGGTGAACCCTGAAAGGACACGATAGGATCGCGAATTGGGCCGGCCTCGTCCGAGGCCTGGCAGCACGCCTCACGTATTCACACCCAGCTCCACCAGCCGCTCGACGCAGCTCTCCTCGGCCTGGTCGAGTTCGGTCAGCGTCTCCTCGAGGTCGCGCCGCTTCTGCCGCAGGTCCTCGCGTTTCTCCTCGATCCTGCGGATCATCAGCTTGAGCTGCCCGACCTCGCCCGGCGGCTCCTTGTACATCTGGATGATCTCGCGGATCTCGTTGATCGAGAAACCGAGCCGTTTGCCGCGCAGGATCTGCTTCACCAGGTGCCGGTCCGACGGCCGGAACAGCCGCGTGCGGCCGCGGCGGATGGGCTGGATCAGCCCCTCGTCCTCGTAGAAGCGCAGCGTGCGCGTGGAGATGTCGAATTCGCGGGTCAGCTCGGTGATCGAATAATAGTCCCGCATCGGCGCCCTGCCATCGATTGGGCCCGATCTTCACACGGCATTTACGTAAAAGTCAAATCTGGAGACAGTTTACGTAAACGGCGGCACGACCAGCCCGATCAGCCGAAGCCGAAGCCGAACCACCAGGCGGCCAGCCCAAGGAACGCGAAGAAGCCGACGACGTCGGTCACGGAGGTGACGAACACGGCGGACGCGACCGCCGGATCGACCCCGAACCGGTCCAGCAGCAGAGGAATGAGGATGCCGGCCACGGCGGCGCAGAACATGTTCACGATCATCGCCGCGCCGATGATGCCGCCGATCTCGATGCTCTGGAACCACAGGCCCGCGACCGAGCCGATCAGCAGCGCGAAGATGATGCCGTTGATGAAGCCGACCCCCATCTCGCGGCGGATGATGCGGCCGGCATTGTAGATGTCGAGGTCCTTGGTCGCCAGCGCGCGCACCGTCACGGTCATCGTCTGCGAGCCGGCATTGCCGCCCATGCCCGCCACGATCGGCATCAGCACGGCCAGTGCCACGATCTGCTCGATCGTCGCGTCGAACAGGCTGATCACCGAGGCCGCCAGGAACGCCGTCGCCAGGTTGACCAGCAGCCACGGCACGCGCGAGCGCGAGGTGGCAAACACGCTGTCCGACAGTTCCTCGTCGCCGACGCCGCCCATGCGCAGCAGGTCCTCCTCGGCTTCCTGCTGGATGACGTCGACCACGTCGTCGATGGTGAGAACGCCGACGAGGCGCTCGTTCTCGTCCACGACGGCCGCCGACAGAAGGTCGTACTGCTCGAACTCGCGCGCCGCCTCCTCCTGGTCCATCGTCGCCGGGATCGCGTGGCGCGTCTCGTGCATGATGTCCTCGATCTTCACCGCGCGCTTGGCGCGCAGGATCTGGTCGAGGTCGATCGCGCCCATCAGCTTGAACGTCGGGTCGATGACGAAGATCTGGCTAAAGCGCTCGGGAAGGTTGGAGTCCTCGCGCATGTAGTCGATCGTCTGGCCGACGGTCCAGAACGGCGGCACCGCGACGAACTCGGTCTGCATGCGCCGGCCGGCCGTCTCCTCCGGATAGTCGAGCGCGCGGCGCAGGCGGATGCGCTCGGTGAACGGCAGCTTGGAGAGGATCTCCTCGCGGTCCTCCTTGTCGAGGTCCTCGAGGATGTAGACGGCGTCGTCGGAATCGAGATCCTGGACCGCCTCGGCGATCTGCTCGTTCGGCAAATAGTCGACGATGTCGGCGCGGATCGCGTCGTCGACCTCGGTCAGAGCCGAGAAGTCGAAGTCGGAGCCGAGCAGGTCGACCAGCGCGCGCCGCTGGTCGGGCAGCAGCGCTTCGAGCAGGTCGCCGAGTTCGGACTGGTGGAGGTCTTCGACGTCCTTGCGGAGCGTTACGGTGTCGCGATCGGCGATCGCCGCGCCGATATGCGCAAGATAGGACGAACGGACAGAGCCGTCCTCGCCATAGATGTCGGCGCGCGGCTCGGCCGCGTCGGCGACGGGCATGTCGTCTTGCCTGCCTTCCACCTACTCATTCCGCGCGCTGGAACCGGTTGATCTTCCCGAATCCTCTAGACCCGAAATCCCTCCGACGCCAACCGAAAACGGTCGCTTGGCGCATCCCATGCAGGCGGTGTGGACTTCGCCGGGGGCCGCGATAGGCTGGACCGCATGGGCAGCCGGCACCGCCGCGCCGCCTCACGCGTTCCGGAGCCCCGCATGACCGAGATCGTCCAGGCGACGACGCCGCAGCAGCTCGACCAGGTCCGCACGCTCTTTCGCGACTTCGTCGCCTGGGCCGGCGTCCGCCTCGCCGACGACGCCGCGCGCGTGAACAAGTATTTCCACCCGTCGGTGTTCGAGCCGGAGCTGGCCGCCCTGCCCGGCCGCTACGCGCCGCCCTCGGGGAGCCTGCTGCTGGCGACCATCGACGGGGTTCCCGTCGCCTGCGTCGCCTATCGCGACCTCGGCGACGGCGTCTGCGAGATGAAGCGCATGTACGTCTCGGCCGAGGCGCGCGGAAAGGGTGTCGGCCGCGCTCTCGTCGCGCGGCTCCTCGCCGACGCGCGCGCCGCCGGCTACCACACCATGCGGCTGGACACCTCGATGCACCAGCACGAGGCGATGGCGCTCTACGAACAGGCCGGCTTCCGCAGCATCGGCCCGTATTACGACGTGCCCGCCGACCTCAAGGACTGGCTGCGGTATTACGAGCTGAAGCTATAGACCGAAGGAGTCAATTCGGTCGTTTCGCGGAGCTGCTTCGCAGATTCCAGAGGGCCTTTATGTCGATCTTCAAGCCTGTCCTAGAAGACGTTGGCGAGGTGGATTTTACGGAGCTTGTTGCCGATGCTCAACACGAGGGGCTTGGTATCGAATTCAAGCGAGACATGTATGGCAATTCGGACACCGACCGCAAAGAATTCCTAAAAGACCTATCATCGTTCGCGAATTCCACTGGCGGACATCTAGTCATTGGAATTGACGAGGACCAGGGCGTTGCAGTTGCAGTCACGCCTATAGCGGGCGATCCAGACGTTGTGTTGCAGCGACTTGAGCAAATCGCCAGAACTGGCATTGAGCCCCGTATTGTCGGGATAAGAATGCGTGCTGTTCCGATTGCGGCTGGCGGCTTTGTTTATCTCATTCGGATTCCGAGAAGCTGGAATCCACCGCATAGAGTGTCCCTCCAGAATTCTAACCGCTTTTTCCTACGTTCCTCTGCGGGTGCACATGAAGCTAGCGCAGAAGAGCTGAGGGCCATCTTTGCCAACGGGGCCGGCATGAATGATCGCATCAACAGCTACGTCAGTGACCGAGTTCGGAAGATCGCCGAAGACGAAGGTGTTGTTCCTCTGGCGCGAGGTGACGGCGCCGAGTCGCGCTTAGCCATTCATATACTGCCGTTTGCTGCATTTAACGGCGGCTCCCAAATTGACGTGTCGGCCGCCAGAGATATCGCAAACTTGCTCCAGCCGATCGCATCCAATGGCGACTCTCGGATAAACTTCGAGGGCTTCATGGTTGTTAGAACCGCCAACGTTCCGCACGGCTACACACAGGTTTTCCGTAACGGCATCATCGAGGCCACGAAGGTGCGAGTCGCCACGTTGCGAGAGAATCTTTTGAGTATACCGACCCGGTCGTTCTTGGAACCGATCTTCGCCCGACTGCCTTCATACGTCCGTGCCTTGCAGGCATTGAACGTGCCTCCGCCCTACGGCGTGTCGATCACATTGATTGACGTAGCCGGTGCCATACTCGGTATCGACCAATGGGGAGAGGACCAATATCGGATTGATCGCCCGACCCTGATCCTACCAATGCAGGTGATCGCAGACTACGGGAGCGATGCAGCCTATCGGAACGCAATCAAGCCCGCCGTAGATGCCCTATGGAATGCAGTAGGTTTTCCGAGTGCTGCTGATTTCTTGGCGAACTTCAACGACAACGGCGTATGGATAGGACGCTAGCGCGGTTGAATGTGCGACTGGTTGCCGTTCAACTCACCGCCCTGCATTTTTCAATCATCTCAGGCCGTTGAACGACAGAATTGGTGCGGTCGAGAAGACTCGAACTTCCACGGGTTGCCCCACAGCGACCTCAACGCTGCGCGTCTACCAATTCCGCCACGACCGCACGTCACGAAAGGGCCGG
>JAHBYW010000011.1 GCA_019635755.1 Rhizobiaceae bacterium
GGGACATTGCTGCGCATATTGCGACTCGACCGGGCCGCTCACGCAAGACCACTTCATTCCACTCTCGTCGGCAAAGTGTCCCGGGACAATCCCCGGAAACATTGTCCCAGCTTGCGCTTCCTGCAATTCCAGCAAGCGAGCAAGAGACCCCTTCTCGTGGGTCTCGGGTACGGAGCGGCTCGACCGGATCGTGTCCTACCTGCGCGGCGCTCGGGTGTCAGTGGATCGAAAATCCGAAGCCTCGAATCTGGCTTAACCCTCCATTTCACCGCTACCAGGTCGGGACCTGGATCGGCCGGCTCGCCGCGCACGGCCGCGGCACGGCGCTCCTCCATGCCCGCACCGAAACCGAGTGGTTCAAGATCATCTGGCGGAACGCGAGCGCGATTCTGTTCCTCGGGCAACGCCTGACCTTCCACAAGCCGGACGGCTCTTTGCAAACCACGCGGAAGGGCGAGGTCGCCAATTCCGGCGCGCCCCCGGTGCTCTGCTCCTTCGGTTTCGACGACGCCGATGTGCTCGCGGCCTGCGGGCTCGACGGGGCGTTCGTGCCGCTCAGGCTGCCGCGTAGCGTCGTGATCGTCGCGCTTGAGCCGAGCTGGCGCGAGGCGGTCGAGGATGTGCTCGCCCGGGCGAGCGGGCCGGTGTCGCTCGAGGAACTCTATCGGGCCTTTGCCCGGCATCCCAAGGCCCGCGGTCGCCGGCACTGGCGGGAGAAGGTGCGCCAGACCTTGAGGCGCGGCGGGTTCGCTCGGGTCGGCCGCGGTGTCTATGCAGCGGAGCCCTCCCATGCCGCGTGAGACATTGCCTTCTCGCCGGCATGCGGTGACCCGTGAAATCCGCTGGCCGCCTGATCGTGGCCATGGGCAGATACAGGTCTCGATCGGCTTCTACGCCGACGGCAGGCCGGCCGAGGTCTTCGTCAACGGCTGCAAGGCCGGGACCGACGTCCAGGCTGTCGCTCGAGATGCTTCGATCATCATGTCGATGGCGCTGCAGCACGGGGTTCCGCTTGAGGCCGTCTGCAAGGCCATTTCCCGAGACGAGCGAGGAAGAGCGGCCAGCCTCATCGGAGCCGTCGTCGATCTCATTGCGGAAGAGGTGGGCGGGCCATGACCAAAGACCGCAACCCCCGCTGCCTTCACTGCACGATCATTTATGCGATCGAAGCCTTCTACAGGCATCGCGGCGAAAGAGACGACGTCACGGGCCATTACGTCATCGACATGAGCGAGGCCGTCGCCAAGGTCGGCGAGGTGATGGCGGAGCTTGTGCATCGTGCCCCGACACGGCCGCAGCGGAGACGATTCGAGAAATACGCACGGGACTGCCTCGAGGCCGGATTCCGACTCCAGGTCACAGGCAAGGTGCAGGCCGTCGAACTCGATGAACCGGAGGCGGAGCATTGACCGCCCCGACCCGCCCCGTCCTCCGCTGGCATGGCGGCAAGTGGAAGCTGGCGCCGTGGGTGATCGCCCATTTCCCGCTGCACCGCGTCTATGTCGAGCCGTTCGGCGGGGCGGGGAGCGTGCTCCTCCGCAAGCCGCGCTGCTACGCCGAGATCTGGAACGACCTCGACGACGAGGTGGTGAACCTGTTCCGCGTGCTCCGCGACGAGCGTTTGGCGGCGCGGCTGATCGGGCTTCTCGAACTGACGCCGTTCGCCCGCGCCGAGTTCATGGACGCCAACGGGGCATGCGACGATCCGGTCGAGCGGGCGCGGCGGCTCTGCATCCGCGCTTTCATGGGCTTCGGATCGAACGCGCATTCCTCCTCGCCGGAGGCGCGGCGGACCGGCTTCCGCTCGCACAGCCGCGTCAAGACCTCGCTCCGCGAGCCGGCCGACGGCGGCTACCGATCGACCGGGTTCAGGGCCAACTCGGCGCGCTCCGGCACCACGCCGGCGCACGACTGGGCGCACTATCCGGAGGCCGTGCGGCTGATCGTCGAGCGGGTCCTCAAGGTGACGATCGAGCACCGCGACGCGCTCGAGGTGATGGCGCAGCACGACTCGCGGGAAACGCTGCACTATGTCGATCCGCCCTACCTGCCCGAGACGCGTTCGCCGGCGAACCGCCACGACCTCAAGCACCGGATGTACCGCCACGAACTGACCGCGGCCGACCACGCCGCGCTCCTCGATTTTCTCAAGGGGCTGTCCGGCATGGTGGTGCTCTCGGGCTATCCCTCGGCGCTCTACGACGCGGCGCTCCATGACTGGCGGCGGGTGACGACGGAGACGCATGCCGACGGCGCCCGGAAGCGCACCGAGGTGCTGTGGATCAACCCGGCGGCATGCGACGCGCTCGACAAGGCGCAAGCGCCGCTCCTCGCCAGGATGCAGGCGCCGGTGGAAGCGCCATCAGTCGACGGAAAGATCGCAAGCGATGCACAGCTCGTGGCCCTGGCGGAGGCTTTGCCGACATGAGCGCCATCAACCGCAAGGGTGTCATTCTGAATCACGAGGGGCAGATCTTGCAGCTCGCCGGCAGTGCCGGGCCAGACACGGCGTCCGACTACGCCCGTTGTGTCGTCGACGGCGCGATGAACGCCATCATCCGCATGGAAGGGGCGGAGAAGGCCTCGGCCTTTGCTTTCGGCGTAGCGGATCGTGTTGCAGGAGGCTTGAGGGAGCCGACGGCGATCTTCCCGGTCGCGTCGGCTCCGTCGCTTTCGACGCCGGCGGATGACGTGACGGAGCGGGCCCTCGATGCCCTTGAGGCAGTTCTGAGCGAGACGCCAGCGTCGCCTCCGGCGGCCATGCCCGGCATCCCGCCATGGGTCTACGGCTGCGCTGTGATCGTCGCGATGTGCATCGGCTTTATGGCCGGGCAGGGGTGGCCGCGATGAGGATCGTGCCGATGATCCTTCGCGAGGCAAATGACTTCGTCGAGAAGTGGCACCGCCATTCGGCGAGGACGTCGAACGACGGCGGCAAGTTCGCGATCGGCCTCGAGCACGAAGGCGAGCTCGTCGGCGTTGCGATCGTCGGACGCCCGATCGCGCGTCTCCTTCAGGTCCAGGGCGCAGCCGAACTGCTCCGCCTATGCACATCACCCTCGGCGCCAAAGGGCTCCGGCTCGAAACTCTACAGTCGGGCGAAGCGCATCTGGCAACTGATGGGTGGCACGAAGTTCCACACCTACACGCTCGCCAAGGAGAGCGGCGACAGCATGCGCGGTGCCGGCTTGAAGGAGCCGGTCGTCGAGATCGACGGCGAGCAGTGGGACCGGCGGAAACGCCGCCGATCGCGAAAGCCGATTCATGACGAGCCCAAGCGCCGATGGTCGGAAGACCTGCCGGAGTTGCCACTGTGAAGCCCGCCAACATCATCAAAGGCGAAGCCTTTCCCAAAGACTGGGAAGTGACTCCGACTCCTGAAGGCGGCTGCATCATCAAGTCTCCAGTCGCGACCTATGAGTTTTCGCATTTCGAAGACGCAGTTCTGTATCGGGATTTCATCACGACAAGGTCGAAGAGCGTTGATCGAGACAAGAGGGGAGCGGCGGGATGAGCTCCAAGCTCCTCGGCGACGCCTTCGATGCCGACATCAAGCCGATCGCCTACAAGGTCGTGCTGCTCAAGCTCGTTGATGCTGCGCGCGATGACGGGACCAAAATCTGGCCGAGCGTCAAAACCATCGCCAAGGCCGCCGGAGTCTCCGAGCGCCACACTAAGCGCGTGCTCCATGGCTTCGTCAGCGTCGGGCTCCTCCGAGTGACTCAGATCGGTGGCAAAGGCCGCGGCGATACGACTGAATATTCCCTCGATCTTGCGACACTCCGCCGGCTCGGCACAAGCCATAGTGTGACATTTGTGAACGGGACGGGAACGTTCGAAAAAAAGGGTGACATGGTGTCCGAACCCGAAAAAAGGGTGACACCAGAAGCAGTTAAGGGTGACACCAGTCACCCCCAACCCCTTAAGGACCCCTTAGAGGAGAGAGAGGGCGCACGCGCGCAAGGGCAAAAACAGGCCCTCAACCTCAACCTCAAGCCGATCATGGACGGGAAGCCGGAGGAGGCGCTGGCCGCGATCGAGCGGCATTGGCCGCCAGGCGCCGTTGGAAACCGGGCCAAGGCCCTCGGCCTCCTCGCCGACATGACGCCGGAGCAGCGGAAGCGCGAGGTTGACGCCGCGCCGCGGTATCTCCGGGCGCTGAAGGACGAAAAACGCAAGTACGTCCCGGCGATCGAGACCTATCTCGCCAACGGCGATTCCGAGCGGTTCCCAGAGCCTCGTGGCAGCACCGCAGCGGAACCTGAGATCGAGCTCAAGCCGTACGTCGCCGAGCTTTGGGCGATGCTCTGGCGCGCTGTGAAGGCCAGCAAGCCGGAAGCCGTCGCGTATGCCCTCAGCCGCATGGACAAGGGGTTGACGACCGTGCAGCGGGCCGTGCCGCCGGCGGACGAAGTCTCGGCCCTGGTCGCCGTCAAGATCGGTTCGCCGGAGCATGAGGCATGGTCGGTCTGGTGTCAGCGGATGGGCATCCGGTTGCCGGCGCCGAGCATGCTGCCCGTGGTGTTCGTGCCGTCACCCGCACCGGACCAGGTGAAGATGGTGGGCTATCGCCCTTACCAGCTTCTGCGGCCGCAGCGTCTCGAATACCGGTCGAAGATCTGGTGGTGGCGATTGCATCAGCGCATTGCCGATGGAAAGCCGTTGGTCACTTACGTCGGGAAGCAACGTGTCGATCCGGTCGAGGAAGTGCGTCGAAAGGTGGGTACGGATGAGGTGCACTTCGGCCCATGGCCCGCGGATTCCGATCTCGCCGGGATGGTGATGATCAAAACGCTCACGGACGAATTCGAGCAGTGGAACACCTACTTTGCGCGTCTCGGGTCGAGCCTCGATCTCTGGCCTGACAATCACATCTGGGTGCCGAGCCGGTATCCGCCGGCTGTCTTCACGCCGAAGCCGGCGGACCCTGTCCCCGACTACGAAGCCCTCGAAGCGATGGGAGAGATGCGGTGAGCCTAACAGCCGAGCGTCTTCGCGAATTGTTGTCCTACGATCCGACGACTGGCGTGTTCGTTTGGCGCGTCCGGAGGGGGCCGATTGCTGCGGGAAGCGTCGCAGGCACACCTGATGGCATCGGCTACATACAGATACGCATTGATCGGAAGCATTATCGAGCGCAGCGACTAGCGTGGCTTTACGTCACCGGCGAGATGCCGCCGCATCAGGTCGACCACGTTAACGGAGAGCGATCTGATAATCGTTGGGCGAACTTGCGGAAGGCGACCAACGCACAGAACTCCGCCAATCAGCGATTGAAAAGGTGCAACACCTCAGGGTTTAAGGGTGTCTGTTGGCACGCCGGCGGTCGGGCGTGGATGGCGCGAATCCGCGCGAACGGGAAGAGTCATTATCTCGGGCTGTTCGGAAGTCGGGAAGCGGCGCACGCGGCATATGTGGCCGCCGCCGACAAGCTTCACGGTGAATTTGCGAGGACGGAATGATGTCCGCCATTGGTTGGGTTAGCGGCTGGGCGCTCCCGACGCGCCGCTGGTCGAAGGCCCATTACTTTCGGCGGAGCGGCTCAGGAATCGTCTCGCTCTGCAAGCATAAGCAGCCGGACGATGGCCGCCTCTTCGAAGCCGGCTCATTCCCTAGATGCAGGCTGTGTGAGCGGGCGATCAAGTTTCATGGAATCGCAGTAGATGGAGCGGGGTAGACCTTGGGCAAAGGCAGCGCATCACATCGTAGCAGGAACGGCAGGGGAGGCCGGCATAGGAAAGTCGGCGTCCCTCGCGTCGGCGGTCGGATCAGCCAGTCGAAGGAAGTCCGTGTCGAGATTCGCGACCGGGAGAAACGCGAGTCCGAAACCGACGCGATGGCTGTCGCTGTCGACGCTCGACGCCGGCATTATGATGCCCCCGATTCGACCGTGAAGGATCAGCGCTGGTCGACCGCGATCGGTCGTCTGTTCCTTTCGGCGGAGATCAGCGAGGAGCAATACGAAGCCGCGCAGATGCTCCTCCAGGTCCGCATCCGCTACATGAAGGCGATCGGAGCGCCGGGACAGCCGGTCAACGTCTCTGAGCCGATGCAGCCATGCGTCGAGTGCGGTGCCAAGGTGCTCTGCGACCCGTGTGCTGCTGAATCGAAGGACCGAAAGAAGGCGAGATGGGATGCGGCCGCTGCCGTGCTCGCCGGCCTCGAGGCGGAGATCCATTCCGCTCTGCCGCGGATGGCGATCGACAACATCGTGCTCCGCGACATCGAGATGAATCACCTCAACCCATGGCTTCGGATCGCGCTCAACCGGTTCGCCGTGCACTTCGCCGGGATCAAGGTGCGATCGCCACGACGCGCGCCGAAGGGGTCTGTTGCTTTCGACGAAGGCACGCCGATAAGCGAGGCCGAGGAGGCGACCATGATGACGCCGTCGGAATTCCTGGCCGAACTCGAAGCGGCCATGGAGAAGATCCGGGCGGCTAAGCGGGCGAGGCAGGAACCGGAGGCGAAGCCGGATCGGTTCCTCCGGAGCTTCGCGACTTTCGGCGAGGAGAGCGGCTCACCCTGACTTTCGGCGAGCGCTCGTTTTCGACGGGCGGGCGTGGTAGGCGGCGAGCATCGAACAGAGGAGGCCGAGTCCATGCCGTTACCCAAAGCCTCGGATTTCGACGGGCCGGTTGCTAACCCGCCGCTCTCCGGCCCGGCTGTCGACGCACTCAGGAATAGGAAAGAGCCGGACAACGCCCTGCGTTTCACGGAGGAGGAGTTCGACCGCAACTTCGAGGCCATGAAGGGCCGGATGAGGGAAGCGACGAAGCGGTTCCTCGCCGAAGCTGACGCGACGCTCACCAAGCGTCTACGCTCGCCCTGACTTTCGGTAAGCGCTCGCTTTCGACGGCGCTATTGGTCCGCCTCGCGTTCGACGACAGCGAATTCGTCGACCAGGATGACGCTGGCCCGGTTCCCCATGATCGTAACCTTGCGCCACGCGATTGCATCCTCCTCGTATGCGTCAAGCGGCGTGTCGGGCCCAGACGGATCGTAGTCGCGGAACGCCGCAAGCTCAGTCCGTGGCCGCCGGCTCTTCCCAAGGCTGATGGTTCCATCAGCGAAAAGGAACGCCGTCTGCAGACGCGGGAGGGTGGCCGGCGGTGCTGTGCCGTACTCCCAACTATCATTGAGGCCGTCGCCTTCCTGCACAACGATCTGGGTAGCGCGAAGTCGGAACGGCAAGCCGCTCATCCTCGGCGCGGCGATACCGAGGGAGTCGGCGAGAGCCGCCTCGAAGGCGTGGGCCGTGACGGGCGACGCGACGTGCACGGTCAATGATACGGTCTTCGGGTCGATGTTGTATTGTGCAAGCCAGTTCTGCAGGGCGATAATTGCTCGCTCCATCTCAGCCTCCTTCGCTTTCGACGCGCTGCCGCCTGCGCTCCAACCACTCCGGCTTGATGCTCGTATGTTCGGCGACGATCTTCTGAGCATACTCGAGGGCGCCGGGGAACTTCCGGAGCACGGGCAGGATCCAGCGTGCGGCGAACGGCACTTCCTGGACGCCTTCGATCTGCTGCATCACCCGGTCCTGTTTCGTGCCCCACATGGTTGCCCATTCTGACGGGAAGATGTCCGTCAGGCCGAGCTCGTGGGCGAACTCGTCGCCGGTGAGCTTGCGGCTGATCTCGCGGCGATCGCCGAAGGTCTTGCGGGCGTTGAGCGAGTCGCGGAGCACGCGGAGCGCCATCAGCTCGGCCGCCTCCTTTGTCGCGTAGACCGCCGGCTGCTCATCGTCGAGGACATAATCGACCGGAACGCCGGGATAGCCGAATTCGGCGAGCCAGCCTTTGCCGGCCTCGTTTTCGACGGCACGGGCGACATAGGTGCGGCCTGGGGTGCGGGTGCTCATGACACCTCGCTTTCGGCGGCGACAAAGCCGCCCCAATGCGTCGGCCAAAGCTCGCGGTTGGTTGACTCTTCGCGCCAGCCCGAGTTGTTGAACAGGGTCCGCCGGCCGGTCGTCTCGCGGCCGCTCCGGTCGCGCAGATGCATGGGGCGATGGCCTCCTGGCCGCGTGAAATCATCGGGCGCCGTGTCGATGGTCTGCCAATCCGTCATGTCCTGACTCCTTCCATAGCTTTCGATGAGGCGGGCAGCCGAAGCCACCACGCCATGCGTCGGGTTGACCCTATTCCGCGTCGATCGTCACCAGGACGGTTCGAACGCTCGTCCCGGCCTCCTTGAAGGCATCATCGGGTAGAGGCTCGATTGTGCCTCCTCGGTTTTCGACGAGGGCCCGGAACTCAGTCGCAGCCCGCTCCTGTCGGAACATCACGCCGGCGGACATGATCGCGACGAGGCGTCCGCCCTCGGCGAGGAACCGGAGCGCATGCGTCACATGCCGGATATCGTCTCCGCGGGAGAAGGGCGGATTCATGATGATGCGATCGAATTGCCGGAGCTCGGCCGGCCCGATCTCGAGGAAATCGCCATGTCTTACCCGGACCTGTTCGGGCTCGTATTTCTTCGTCAGCGCGTCGGCGAGCGATCGGTTGCTTTCGACGGCTACCAGCTCGCCAGACCATGCCCACGGCGAACCGCCGGCGGCGTCGATCAGCCGCCCCGTGCCGGCGCTCGGCTCGAGGATCCTGTCACCCGTGCGCAGGCCGGCGGCATCGATCACGCGAGCGGCCAGGTTGACCGGAGTCAGGAACAGATCCTTGGCCGTGACGACCTGGACGCCGCCGCTGGCGAGGGTCTGGCGCATCGCCTCGAACGCCTCGCCGCTTCGCGGGGCGAAGATCGTCACGTTGCTTTCGGGGCATGGGTCGGGCGCCTCGTTTTCGGCGATTACCGGCATGCCGTACCGCCAGCCGCTGGACAGTTTTTCGAAAGCCGACTCCCGGTTAACCGTCTTCTCGTAGACGCCGGCAACGGGACTCGCCGAAATGATGGCGGCGCGCTCGTCTGGCGAGAGAGTGCCGACACGGGACGAAGGCGGGCGGATCAACGTGCGCTGCACCACGGACGGCGCGCCCTTCCTGCTGAGGGTCGATATCAGCGCCTCCCCGGTTGCAAGGTTCGTGATGGCGTCGAAAGTGGAAAAGTCAGGGTTAGCTCTGAACGTGTCCGCAGCCGCCCGCACCGCCCGCGCGTCGCGCGGGGTAAAGGCGCGGAGTGCATGCTGCACGCGGTTGCCGAGTTGAGCCAGGATAACGTCCGGCACGTCGACCGGACTCTGTGACACGAAGTAGATGCCGACCCCCTTCGACCGGATCAATCTCACCACCATTTCGATCTTGTCGAGCAGCGCCCGCGGGGCATCCTTGAACAGCAAATGGGCTTCGTCGAAGAAGAACACCAGCTTGGGCTTGTCAGGGTTTCCGACCTCGGGCAATTCGTCGAACATTTTCGAGAGGAGCCAGAACAGGAACGTCGCATAGAGCTGGGGCGAGCGCATGAGCTCGTCGGCGGCAAGGATGTTGATCACGCCCTTGCCGTCTGGTGCGGTCCGCATCAGGTCGGAGAGGCTGAGCGCCGGCTCACCGAAGAACAAGGCGGCGCCCTGGTATTCGAGAGTGAGGAGGGCCCGCTGCATCGTGCCGACGCTCGCCTTTGAGATATTGCCGTATCGGGTCGTGAACTCGCCGGCCCGGTCGGCGATGTAGGCAAGCACGGCTTGCAGGTCCTTCAGGTCGAGAATCGGCAAGCCGCGCTCTGCGGCGATCTTGAAAATGACCGTCAGCATGCCCTCTTGCGTGGCGTTGAGGTTGAGGAGGCGGGACAGGAGGAGCGGCCCCAAATCGCTGATCGTGGTGCGGATCGGGTGCCCCTGTTTGCCGAACAGGTCCCAGAAGATCACAGGAAACGCCTCGAGCCGGTAATCGTCGGCAATGCCGATCTCCCCGGCGCGTCTGGCGAAATGGTCATGATGTTCGCCGGCCATGGCGAGGCCGGCGACGTCGCCCTTCACATCAGCACAGAACACCGGTACCCCGGCGGCCGAGAATCCTTCGGCCAGAACCTGGAGCGTGACCGTCTTGCCCGTGCCGGTCGCTCCGGTCACCAGGCCATGGCGGTTGGCGACTGCCAGGTCCAGATATTCCGACCTGCCGCCGCCGCCGATAAGCACCTTTCCTGCGGTCATCGTCATAGCTCCACATGCTCGCGGGCGAGCCGATCGAAATCGGCGGCCGGTGTCTCGTTTTCGGCGCTTTCGACGGGCACGGGCTCGGCCGACAGCTTCGGCGGGTCAACGCGCTTGGCGTCGGTGATGAAAACCGCCTGCTTCTCCCACATCTTGCCGGGGACGGGCATCTGACGCCGGCGGTGCGCTGCGACTTCGCCGCAAGCCTCAATGCGGCCGATATAAGGGAAGTCCGACCACTTGCGCCGCATGGCCTCTTTCCATTCGGCTTCGGTCATTTCCCGGAAGCCGACGCCGGGATAGTTGCAGAGCGGCGGAAGCTTGGTCGCCTTCCGCGCCTTCTCGACGTCGCCGTCGTCCGGCGGCTGGTAGCCGGTCACATACTCGACGCCGACCATCAGCGTCTTGCCGGGCCGCCGCATGCCCTCGGGCAGATCGCACGTGACCGAGACGACGCCGGCGCCGCCGCGGCGCTTGCCGTAGCAGCGGCCTGCAGTCGCGTGATCTCCGCAATGGCCAGGTCCGCTTGATCGGACGGGCTATCGCGCATGTCGTCGGGAACCGTGATCCCGGGCACGTCCAGAACGGTATCGGTAAAATCGCTGCAACTATAGGACATTGTCGACTCCTTTCGTTTCGTGGTTGCGCGCGGGTTGGCCTTACGAGTGCCAATCCTCCGAGTCTTCGAGCGTCACGCCGTCAGCGGCGGCATAGCCCGCTATCAGGTCGACGGCCCAATCGTGCGCGGCGGATTCCATGTCGCCGTTGCCGCTCCATTTTTGGGCGACGCGATCGGCCGCACGCTCCGCATAGCCCTGCAAGGCGGGATGGTCCGCCCAACGGTAGCGCGCGGCTTCGAGCACGCCGCCAACACTGATGCACTGCAGGGAATACCAGCCCGCCGCGTGCTCGCAATCGCCGATCATCCACATTGCCTGTTTAGGCGTGAGCGTGCCACGGGCATAGGCCAGCGCCCGGCGCCAGTGCGCGGCCTTCGCGGCGAGGCGAGGGAACGCCAGCCGGCGGAAGTCCTGCCAGTCGATGAGACCTTCCCAGGCGGAAAGGAAATGGGTCCGGACACGTCCAATTGCGGTCATGGTCATAGGTCGACTCCTTCCGTTGTCAGGCGCTACCAAAGCGCACCGGGAAGGGTCCGGCCAAAGCCGGGCCCTTTGGCGCTACGCTTCGACGCGCAATTCGTGGGCAAAGGCCATGTGCTCTTCGCCGTTCTCGAAACGGACCCGCGCCATTTCCGGCGGTAATTCCGCGAAGCGCGGCGGCGTCTTTTCCATGCGGACAAGCTCGCAACGCATTCCGTTGAGCCGTCGGAAATAGGGACAATCCGAATGAAAAACCATCATCGGACTAGACCCGCATCGGCATGCATACGGCGAGCACGTCGACTCCGTCGCCGCTCGCTTCGGACGGCCGGAAGAGAGTCGGGGAACCAGGGTCCGCCAATTCGATCCGGGCGCGGTCGCAGGCGAGCAATTCGACCAGCTCGCGGACATAGTTGGCATTGAAGCCGATATCCATAAGGTCGGAGTCGTAGCCGGCTTCGATCCACTGCGACGCGGAACCGGAGTCGGGATTGTTGACGGTCGCCACGATCTTGCCGGGCCCGAACGTGAGCCGCACGGCGCGCGTGCGCTCGCTTGAGATGGTCGAGACCGCCTTGACCATGGCGCCGAACGCCTTCCGGTCGACCGTGGCGACCTTATCGTTGCCGGCCGGGATCACGCGGCAATAGTCGGGAAATGTCCCGTCGATCAGCTTGGACGTGATGACGGACTCGCCGATCGTGAACCGAATCCACGCGGCGCCCACGTCGACCGCGACCGACTCCGGCGCGCCTTTGCGCTTGAGCTCCGCCAGGACAAGCGCGACCGTCTTGCGGGGAACGATGACGCCGGCCGTATGCCGGTCCATCTGCAGCCATTCGGCGCCGTCGGGCAGATCGGCCGAAGCGGATACCAGGCGGTGCCCATCGGTCGCGACGCTGCGAAGCTTGAGCGTGCCGCGATCGTCGGCGACGTGAAGGAAAACGCCGTTGAGATAGTAGCGGGTTTCTTCCGTCGAGATTGCTGGCGACGTCGCCTGCAGCATCCGGCGGAGCGTCGGCGCCGACATGGTGAAAGAGGCGACGGCCGGGCCCCATGCCTTCGCGGCATAGTTTTCGACCGTTGGCCAGTCGGCGACGGGAAGCGACTGCAGCGACGTGCGGGCGCCCTCGAAATCGAGCGCCAGGCAATCGCCTTGCGTCGCCTCGACGAATTCTGACGCCATGCGCTTGCACGTGTCGGCGAGAATGTGAGCCGGCGCCGTCACGGCGAAGCGGGAATCGGCCGCGGCAGGGACCGTGATCGCGTGCCAGACGTCAAGGTCCGTTCCCTCGACCACGAGGGACTCGCCGGCGCCGACCAGGCGGAGATTCGACAAGATCGGAATCGTATTGCGCCGTTCCGTGACTTTCGACACGCGGGCGAGCGCATCGGCGAAGCCCTTGCGGTCGACCAGCGCGAGCGGCGCGGCGGTAGCGATGAATTCGGCGGACTGAATCGTCATGGTTCTAGGTCTCCTCTTGTGTTGCCCAAGATCGGGCCGGCTTGGGAAAGGGTAAGGTCTCAGACTCCAGCGAGGAAAGCATGCTTCGCCGCATGCACGGCGCGGCGAGCGCGGCGCCGCTCGAACTTCGCCGGCTTCCGGTAAATGTGCTCACGATAGGCCATAGGGTAGACTCCTTCGGGTTTGCCCAAGATCGGGCTTTGAGGCGATCGCCTCGCGATAGAGCCGGAATTGCGCCGGCTCCACTGGCGAGACGGTCAAGCCTTCATGAAGTCGGCGGCCGTCAGCTCGGCGACGTGATAGGCGAAAAATTCATGAACGATGCGCGACCATCCGTCGCCGACCAAGCGCTCGGCAATGATGCGCTCGGCGGCTTCGGCCGCGAGAATCGGGGAAGCCGCGGCAACCATGCAATGATCGCAAAAGCCGCGGTCCGTGCGCTCGACGTGAACCTTGTAGAAGATCGTCATTGCGTCGTTTCCTTCTAGGGCGCCCAAGATCGGGCGATTTACCGCTGCGCCAATCCAAAGGCGCAAAGCGCATCCTCACGAATGATACGCCATGCGGTCTCGCCGCTCACGACGCCGTACCAAGCGGCGAGAATGTAGGTGCGAAACAGGTTGATCATTGTCCGATGTCCTTTGATGGCGCCCAAGATCGGGCGTTTCTCTCTTGCCAACTCAATATGCAGTGGCATACGGGCCCCTGTCAATAGGGCTTGCGAAAATAATTGTGCAATGGCATATCGTCGCCATGGGAACACAAGAGGACATAGCCGCTATAGAGGCTCGACTCGCTGCAGCCGGCATTACCGTTAAGGCGATGCTGGCCAGGGCCGATGTTGCCTCGTCGCAATGGGTTCGGTGGAAGCAAGGCGCACGCTCGCCGCTGCGCACCACATGGGCGAGGATCGTTGCGGCCGTCGAGGAATTGGCGCCAGTCGCGAAGCCTCGGGGAAAGAGGCGATGACCGGCGCAACGGCGGAACTGTATGTGATCGGATTCCCCGATGGTCCGGTTAAGGTTGGATGGTCGGCCGACGTTCCCGCCCGGCTGCAATCGGTCAAGCGCCAAAGGGCGGATGCTACAGTTGCGGTCATTGCGACTGTTCCGGTTCCAGCCCGCTATGCTATCGAGGCGGAGCGCTATGCACATTGGTTGTTGCGCGGCTACCACTTCCGGCATGAATGGTTCAACGTGTCGGCCGATCATGCCGCCACTGCGATCGAAGCCGCAGCCGGCCGCGATTACAGCCTGATAGGTCGCATCCCGCCAGTGGAACCACGAGGACGCGCGGCGCCATTCCCCGAGTCGTTCATAGCGCGGTTCCCTCGGGACACCTTCGGCCGCATCGGCGCCCTTGGGGAAACTCGGATGGAATTCGTCCGATCGGCGACGTTGGCGGAGCTCGACAAGCGCGAAGCTATGGCGACCAGGTCGACCGGATCGAAGCGCGCAACAAAGCCGGCGCGCCGGCGAAGCGGAAACGATCGGCCGAAAGGAATAGGTGCGCATAGGTTCGCATGCGCATTGACGTGCAAACCCGAATCTGACTAGAAGACGAAACTTCACAATTGCACCAAAGCCCGGTTCGGATTCGTCCGAGTCGGGCTTTCGCGTTTCCGGGCCCACGGTCGAAGCGGAGTCGGGCCCATGGCGTTGCGCATGCTTCGCCCGACGCTGGCAACACTTGACACGCGGGCCGCTAAACCGGCGCCGAAGATGGTCGACCCGTTCTATCAGTCTGCCGAGTATCTGGCATGGCGCGAGCTGGTCATAAGCCGCGCCGGTCGACGGTGCGAGGATATCGACCAGGCAACAGGCCGGCGGTGCACCAAGGCGGAACCCCGCTATCGGATGTATGCCGATCACATCGTTGAGCGGAAAGACGGCGGCGCCGATCTAGACCTGGACAACGGCCGCTGCAGGTGCGCCAGTCACCATGTCGCCAAGACGCATGCGGCTCGAGCCGCGCGCATGGCGCGCCCGATCGCGGCGCCCTCCGCCTCGCCCTCGACCACGCAAACCAGCTAGGGAGGGGGGGATCAAATTCCTATCCGCCCTTGGGGGCCCCGACCGCAGGGGGGTCATGCAGAGAATTTTTCCTGGTGGGGGCAGTTTACAGTGTGAACCATCAGTGGAAACCATGAAAAGTCTTTCCCCTCATGAGGAGTCCATTAAGGCCGCATGGCTGGCAGGAATCCTTTCAATCCGCCAGATCGCGCGTGATCACGAGGTCTCCCCGACCTGGGTCAAGAAACTGGCCGTCAAACACGATTGGGGGCCTCGTCCCGAGCGTGGTGTGCAGTCTGGTGTGCACCCCGGGGCGACGGCGTCGGCCGCTCTGATCGCGCTTCGTTCCTCTCCGTCAGATGGTGACGGAGCCCGCAGGTCGGCGTCCGATGAAAGTAGACCAAGCGAGACCATCCAGAAGGCCGCGCGAACCGACCCGCGAACGCTGGCCCAGGACACGATCGACATTCTCAACCGTCTCAAGGACGAGCTCAATGCCTCGACCGCCTATCTGGGCGAGATCGAGCAGATGATCCGCGAGTACACGGCCGGCGATAAAGATCGCCGGCACTACAACGCAATGATGAAGGCAGTCAGTATGCCGACACGCATCCTGGCGGCAAAGAATCTCGCGCTCGCCCTCAAGACGCTTCAGGAAGCCCAGCCCGGCAAGAAGGAGCAGCGCCGCCAGGCGGCCGATACCGCCGGCATGGACTCTCTCTGGGGTGATGACCTAGACGTCGAGTTCGCCCGGGCGAACTGATGAGTCCGTGGTCGACGGCCTGCCCTGACTGGGAAGATCGGATTCTGTCGGGCCGGTCTCTTGTGCCTGACTTGCCGCTATTCCGTTCGGAGGCGGATAAGGCGCTCCGCATCTTCAAGCGGCTTCGCATCCCTGACGTGTTCGGTCAGCCGACCATGGAGCAGGCCTGCGGCCCATGGTTCTTCCCGGTCGTTGAGGCCCTGTTCGGTTCCTACGATCCGAACGCCAATCGCCGGATGGTGCAGGAGTTCTTCCAGCTCATCCCGAAGAAGAACGGGAAGTCATCCAACGGCGGCGCCATCATGGTGGTGGCGCTGATCATGAACAAGCGGCCAGAAGCCGAGTTCCTCCTGGTCGCGCCGACGAAGGAAATCGCCGACATCGCCTTCAAGCAGGCGAAAGGGACGATCAAGGCGGATCCGGCGCTCGACGCCTCGTTCCACATCCAGGACCACATCCGCCGCATCACTCGGATCAAGGGCGAGGCGACGCTGACGATCAAGGCGGCGGATACCGAGGTGATCACCGGGTCCAAAGCGACCGGCACGATGATCGACGAGACGCACGTCTTCGCCAAGAAGGGCAGGGCGGCAGACGTCTTTGTCGAGCTCCGCGGCGCACTCGCGGCGCGCCCCGACGGCTTCCTGTTCCAGATCACGACGCAGTCGAAGGAGCCGCCGGCAGGTGTCTTCAAGGCCGAGCTCGACATGGCGCGGGCTGTGCGCGACGGCAGGATGGAACTGCCGCTTCTGCCGATCCTCTACGAATTGCCGCTCCGGCTTGCGAAGGAGGGCGGCTGGAAGGAGCGGCGGTACTGGGGTGTCGTCAACCCGAACATGGGGCGTTCAGTCAGCGAGGACTTCCTCGAGCGCGAGCTTCGCAAGGCCGAGGACCAGGGGGCGGCTGCACTGGCGCTTTTCGCCTCGCAGCACTTCAACGTCGAGATCGGCCTTGCGCTCAAGACCGATCGATGGGAAGGCGCTGAATACTGGGAGTCCCAGACCGACAAGGCTTTGACGCTTGAGAAGATCATCGCGCGCTGCGACGTGATCGTGACCGGCGTCGACGGCGGCGGCCTCGACGACCTTCTGAGCTTCGGCGTTCTGGGGCGCGAGCGCGGCAGTCGAAACTGGCTGTTCTGGACGAAGTCCTGGGTTCACCGGTCCGTGCTCGAGCTTCGCAAGAGCGAGGCCCAGAAGTTCCTCGACCTCGAAGTTGCCGGTGATCTGGAGATCGTCGACGACTTGGCGATCGCCCGGGTCGAGATCGCCGGCCTTGTCGAGGAGATCGAAGAGTCTGGATTGCTCGCCGAGAAACTGGCGGTCGGCGTGGACGCCATGGGCGTCGGCTTGATCGTCGACGAGATCGCGGCGCGAGACATCGAGACGGACCGCATCGTCGGCATCCCGCAGGGATGGAAACTCAACGGCGCCATCAAGACCGCGGCGGTGAAGCTTGCCGAGAAGGGGCTCATACACGCCGGCCAGCCGATCATGGCCTACGCCATCGGCAACGCGAAGATCGTGCCGAAGGGCAGCGCGGTGACCGTCGAGAAGGAAACGTCGGGCCGGGCGAAGATTGACCCCTTCATCGCGCTCCTGAATTGCGTGGCCCTGATGTCGCAGAATCCCGAGTCTGCCGGCGGCCGTTCGATCTACGACACGCTCGGCGCCGAGGGCGACGGTGACGAGCCGGCACCCGACGAAATCGACATGGAAGTCCTGAAGGACCACACGCATCCGCTCTTTCAGGTGATGCGCGAGCGGTACAACGCAAAGCTCGCGCGTGAAGACAACGACGAGGCCTGGTGATGCTCGAGCGCATGCGCGATCGGATTGCCGACGGCCTCGTCGGGATCGTGAATCGGCTGTCGGTGGAGCCGCGCTACGTCGAGCGGAGCCGAGTCCCTTACTCCTCGCGTTCGCTCGCCGGCGTCGCGGTCACGCCCGACACGGCGGTTACCGTGCCGGCGGTCTGGGCCTGCCTGCGGTATCTGTCGCAGACCGTCGCGGTGCTGCCCTGGCATGTGATGAGGGACACTCTGAAGGGCGGCGAGCGAGCTCCGAACAATCCGGTCGACTGGCTCCTGTGGAAGCGTCCGAGTCCGGAGTGGTCGTCGTTCCAGTTCCGCGAGACGCTCATGCATTGGGCGCTGCGGTGGGGCAACGGCTATGCCGAGATCGAACGGGATGTCTATGGCCGGCCGATCGCCCTCTGGCCGCTCCATCCCGAGCGCGTCTCGGTCTGCCGCGACCCCGAGACGAACGAGATGTTCTACGAGGTCCGGAATCAGTACGGCGGAAAGGTGGAGATCCCGTCGCGGGACATGTTCCACATCCGCGGCTTCGGCGAGGGTGTCGTCGGCCTCAGTGTGATCGAGTATGCGGCGGAGTCAATCGGATGGGCCCGGGCCGCGATTCTCTTCGCGGCCGCGTTCTACGGTAACGGCGCGACGCCGACCACCGTTGTCCTCAACAAGAAGCCGCTCCGCAAGGAAGGACTCGACCGTCAGAAGGCCGAGTTCGAGCAGCTCTACGGTGGCCCGCGGAAGTCGCACCGGACGGCGTTCCTCGACAACGAAGCCGACATCAAGCGCGTCGGCCTCAACGCCCAGGAGACGCAGCTCCTCGAGACGCAGCAGTTTCTCGTCGAAGAGATCTGCCGCTGGTTCGGCGTGCCTCCGCACAAGGTGATGCACCTCCTCCGCTCGACGTACAACAACATCGAGCATCAGGCGATTGAGGTGGTGGTCGACTCCATTTCGCCGTGGGCGAAGCGCTTCGAGGATGAGGCGGACGCGAAGCTGTTCGGCGAAGCCCGCTGGCGCGGCCTCTATACGAAGATGAACATGAACGCTCTCCTCCGCGGCGACATGAAGGCCCGGATGGAGTTCTACAAGGGCATGCAGTTTGTCGGCGCCTACTCGCCGAACGATATTCTCCGCAAGGAGGACGAGAACACGATCGGCGAAGATGGCGACATCCACGTCATGCAGGAGCAGATGTCGACGCTCGAGTTCATCCGGGAGAAGAAGCAGAAGACCGAGGCAGCTTCCGCCGGTGACGAAGAGGATGATGCCGACGCCGATGAGGATGTCGATCGTCTTGAAGCGGAGATGGCTGAATGACCCAGGCCATCTTCAATCGCAGCACTGGTGAGATGCCGAAGAAACCAAGCGCGACGAAGCGCCTTGCGGCGCTCGTAGAGCGGCTTCTTGTGCGAGTAAAGGCGGTCGAGGAGCGGCCGTTGGCGCGCGATGGACGCGACGGCGCTCCTGGCCGTGACGGTAAGGACGGTGCGCCGGGCCCTTGCGGCGAGCGCGGAGAACGCGGCGAGGCGGGAATTGCCGGCCCGCAGGGGATCGCGGGACCGGAAGGGCCACGAGGCGAGCGTGGAGAACCAGGCCCGCAGGGGATCCAGGGCGAGCGTGGCCCGCAGGGAGAAGCCGGCCTGCAGGGCACTCAAGGCGAGCCGGGGCTGCAAGGTCCTCGGGGCGAACCCGGCCCGCAGGGCGAGACAGGCCCGATCGGACCCCGGGGCGAGCGTGGCCCGCAGGGCGAGGCTGGTGTAGCTGGACCGCAGGGGGAGCGTGGGGAGCCGGGGCCTCAAGGCGAGGCCGGCCCCGTGGGGCCCCAGGGTGCGCGTGGTGAGATTGGGCCACAGGGGCCGCGCGGCGAGACCGGCCCGCAAGGCCCTCAGGGTGAAGTTGGCCCGCGAGGAGACCAGGGTGTTCCCGGCGCGGCCGGCGAACAGGGGCCGCGCGGCGAGACCGGCCCGCAAGGCCCCGAAGGAATCGCGGGTAGGGATGGCCGGGATGGTGTTCCTGGCGCGACGGGCCCCCAAGGTGAACGTGGCGAGCGTGGTGAAACCGGTCCGCAGGGCGAACGGGGTGAGGTTGGACCTGAAGGTCTCCCCGGTCCGCAGGGTCCGATGGGTCGTCAAGGCGATGTCGGCCAGCAGGGTCCGCAGGGCCTCCAGGGTGAGCGCGGCGAGATTGGGCCGATTGGTCCGCAGGGCGACGTCGGGCCTCCTGGCCCTCAAGGCGAGCGCGGCCCGCAGGGTCTTCGCGGCCAGAAGGGTGAGAAGGGTGAGCGCGGTGAGATCGGGCCAGCCGGTCCAAAAGGTGATCGCGGGCCCAAGGGTGAGCGCGGCGAGCCAGGTATCGTCTCGCTTCGCCTCGAAGAGGTCGGACCGATCGCCTCGCTGACGGCGGCGGAGATATCGTCTCTCAACGAAATTAGGTTCGTCACGGACGACGGAACCGTTGTCATTCTCTACGGCCGCATCGGCTGATCTGCATTGCCCGCGTCGTGAGGACGCCGGCCTTCCCTTGATGGAGACTGCCATGCGCCGGATCGTCTCGCCGATCATGATGTCCGCCGACGTGGTGCCGTTTCGGCGGATGCCGAAGGCTCAGAAGATCGGCCGCTACGAGATGAAGAAGACCGCGAGCGATCGCGGGGAGATCCTTCTCTACGGGCTGATCGGCCAGGACTGGTTCGGCGACGGGAATACGTCGAAGGGCTTCGCCAATGACCTCAAGGCCCTCGGCGACGTGAAGACGATCGACCTCCGGATCGACAGCGAAGGCGGCGACGTCTTCACCGGCAAGGCGATCTACTCGCTGCTCAACGAGCACAAGGCCGAGGTCATCGTCCATGTGGACGGCCTCGCCGCATCGGCGGCTTCGTTCATCGCTATGGTCGGCAACACGATCGAGATGGCCGAAGGCGCCTTCATGATGATTCACGATTGCTGGTCGTTCGCGATCGGCAATGCGGCAGAGATGCGCAAGACGGCCGACCTCCTCGACAAGGTCAACGACACGATCATCGAAGTCTATGTCGCGCGGACCGGATCGAAGGACGCCGACATCCGCCAGTGGATGGCGGACGAGACCTGGATGACCGCGAAGGAGTGCGTCAAGCGCGGTTTTGCCGACAAGGTCAACGAGAACCTGAAGGTCGCGGCCGCAATCCGCGATCCCTCCCTCTTCAAGAACCTGCCGGCGGCCCTTCGGCCGAACCGCAACCGCGCCGCTGCGGCGATCGCCGCGCTCCGCCGCGCCTGAGATTCCGGGGAACCGGAATAGCCCCCTTCAATCGCCCTTGGGCCGGGCCTTCCGCCGCCAGCGTCGAGATGACGCCGGCTTTCCCTTAGATGGAGCAACCCCCATGAAAATGGCTGCCCTTCGGGCCAGCACTGGCCTCACTCCGGCCGCCGGCGTCATCCTGATGGCGGCCCCCACTGTCGAAGACATGCTCGAGGAGCGCGATGCGCTGCTCGCCGAGTCCGAGACGATCGTTGCCGCCGCCGATGGCGACGAGCGCGATCTGACCGCCGACGAGGACGCGAAGGTCAAGGACATCCTTGCCCAGATCAAGGCTCTCGACGGCAAGATCGAGACCCGCCAGGCGATCGCAGCGGCGCGGACACCCCCGGCCAACCCCGGCGCCGGTCGCAAGACCACGCCGGATGCATCGACGGGCAATGAGCCGACCCGTCGCGTACCGGCTTCGCCGCGTGACTCCGCTCGCCACGGCTTCAACAGCTTCGGTGAATTCGCGCTCGGCGCCCGCTCCTTCGAGCTCGGCATCGAGAACGAGGCGATGAAGAAGATCGCCGCCGCAGCGACGACGTGGGGCAACGAAGGCACCGGCGCTGACGGCGGTTTTCTCGTCCCGCCCGAATTCTCGCGGGCGATCTGGCAGAAGGTCCAGGCCGAGGAGAACTTGCTCAATCGGTGCGCTCAGCTCCAGATCGGCAGCAACTCCATCGCGATCCCGAAGGACGAAGAGGCGCCCTGGGATCATACCACGGGTGTCAGGGTCTACTGGGAAGGCGAAGGGCACCATGTCGCCCAGAGCAAGCCGTCGTTCGAACTGTCGACGGTGCGGCTCTCCAAGCTGATGGCGCTCGTGCCGCTCAGCGATGAGTTGCTCGACGATGCTATCGGCCTCGAGTCCTGGCTTCAGGCGAAGGCCCCGGCCAAGATGGCGGCGAAGATCAACACCTCCATCGTCGACGGCACGGGTGTCGGGCAGCCGCTTGGCATTCTTCGTGCCCCGTCGCGGATCGAGGTCACCCCGAATGTCTCGCAGCCGGCGGACTCGATCTGGTTCGAGAACATCAGCAACATGTGGGCGCGCATGTATGCGCCTTGGCGTCGCAATGCCGTGTGGCTGATCAACCAGGACATCGAGCCGCAACTCGACCAGATGGCGTTCGACCCGACGGCGACTGCCGGCAAGGTGCCGATCTATCTGCCCAACGGCAGTGCGGCCTCGGCGCCGTATGCCACGCTCAAGAATCGACCGGTCGTGCCGATCGAGGCGTGCAAGACGCTCGGCGACGCCGGCGACATCATCCTCGTCGACCTGATGCAGTATTGGGCGATCACGAAGGCTGGCGGTATCAAGACCGATACTTCCATCCACCTGTTCTTCGACCAGGCACTGACCGCCTTCCGGTTCATGTTCCGCCTCAATGGGCAGCCGGCATGGTCGAGCACGATCGCTCCGGAGAACGGCAATGTGACCCGTTCGTGGGCGGTCACCCTTGGCGCCCGCAGCTAGACCGCGGTCATCCGGTACTGATGGAGGCGCGCCGGCGGCGCGCCTCCTCTGATCTTCCCCTTCAACCTCACTCGAGGACACGACCATGAACCAGCACTTCCTGGAAAAGGTCCAGCCGGCGCCCGGGTTCGTGCCGGTCAACATGGCCACCGGCGCCAACACCGGCAAGCGCTTCGACATGAAGAACCACGGCCGCTGCGCCGTCATCTTCTTCAAGGGCGCGGGCAACTCTGCCGAAGACCCGACCATCACCCTCCTGCAGCACAACGCGGCGGATGGCGGCACCTCGAAGGCGCTCAATTTCACGCGCGTCGATCGCAAGCAGGGCACGCTCACGTCGGTAGCGGAGTTCACCACCACGAACCCGGATGCCGGCAACACCTACACCAACTCGACGCTGAGCGAAGCCGCGATCGTCGTCATCGACATCAAGGCCGAAGACCTCGACATCGACGGCGGTTTTCAGTGGATCTCCGCCAACGTCGCCGACGTCGGCACCAACGCCCAGGTCGGCTGCGTCCTCTACTGCCCGCACGAGCCGCGCTATGGCGGCGGGCAGATGAACCAGCACTTCTGCGAGAAGTTCCAGATCGTCGCCGGCTTCGCCCCGGTCGACATGGCGGCCTCGTCTGGCCCGGTGTCGGATGTGGTGTCGATGAAGAACTATGGCCGCTGTGCCGCCGTGCTGTTCGCCGGTGTCGGCACCAGCAACAACGACACCACGGTGACCGCCAAGCAGTCGGCGCTCGTAGCGGGTTCGCCTGCCAACCTGAACTTCAACCGGATCGACGTGAAGCAGGCGGTCGACATCGACGACGCGCCGACCTTCACGCAGATCGCCAACGCCGACCACGACTACACCTCGGACACCTCCGGCGAGTCGCAGTTGATCTGGGTGGTCGACATCAAGGCGGAGGATCTGGACGAGGGCAAGGACTCGTTCGCTCTCACGGTCAACGACCACGGCGCGGCGAAGCTTGGCGGGCTCCTCTACTTCCTGCACGAGCCTCGCTATTCCAAGGCGACGATGCCTGGCGCGATCGCCGACTAACCGAGGCGAGAGAGCCGACAAGACCAAGAGGCCCGGGCAGTCCGCCCGGGCCTTTCTCATTGCACATCCGGAGGCACCCCCATGCCCAAGATTCTATTCGTCCGCGACGCCGAGCTGCACGAACTCCGCCCCGGCGAGCCGCGCTACAAGGCCGGCGATATCCGGACGATGTCCATTGGCAGCGCGCTTCACTGGAAGAAGCGCGGCAAGGCCGTCAACGCGCCGAAGGACGAGCCGGCGGCCGCGGTGCACAGGGAGGCGATCGTTGTCCGCGTGGACAATACCGAAGACCGCACCCACGTCTATGTCGAGTCCGCTTGGCCGGCGGCCTCGCTCATTGATGTCGCTGCCTTCGCGGATGCCCCGTACATGACCATCGGCGACGGCGAGATCGACATCATGGTGGACAATGGCCTTGCGACCTATCGCAAGACCGGAGAGACCACCACAGGCGAGTGGGAGATCGAACTCGTCACATCGACCTATGATCCGGTTCCCCGTTCGGATGACCCGACGCCGATCCCCGAGGACTGGAAGTCTCTCCACTGGATGAAGCGGGTCAAGCTCGCGAAGGACCTCGTTGGCGACTTCACCGTTCCCGACGACAGGAAGGAAGTCGAGGTGGCGGACGAAATGATCGCCGCCGAGATCGCGCGCCGGGCCGCCCAGTGACGGCCGCTCCGGCGACGGCCCCAATGGCCGTCGCGCTTACCACCTGCGAGCGCTACGAATACACGGCGGAGACCGTCTCCGCCTTCTGCCGTTTCAACGCCGAGGCGATCGCGGCGGGCTGGCTCGTGCTTCTCCATGCCGACGATGCATCGGAGGACAGGCGCGTTCTCGACGTCGTTCGCGATCATGGCTTCGAGACGGTGGGCGTGCATGAGCGGCGCATGGGCGCCCAGGCGACGCGGCGCACCGTCGTCAGCGCGGCCCTCGCTCGCGGTCTCGCCTTCACGATGCTCCTCGAGAACGATTGGGTGATGGTGCGGCCGCTGCCGTGGGCGATGATCGACTATTTTGCCTCGCGGGATGACTGTTACACCATGCGGTTTTTCGGGCCGCTCCGGGAGCGCCACGGCGACGGCTGGCCGTGCTCAACGACGCACGCCGGCCGCGGGAACGCCGATCCGGACTGGCGCCCGGTAGCAGATGCACCCGAGCCGGCGGAGATCGGGTCGATCCACATGTCGACGGCGCCGTGCTGCACACGGACGAGACAGTTGATGAGCATGCTTCTCGAAAGCATGTCAGCCTCCGACATGATGCGCGCCTCCGGCAAGATCGACAAGCTGACGCTCCGCTGCCTCGACAACGTCGGCTGGCACTTCGGGCATGGCCCGGATCACACTACGCCGCATTTCAAACGGTGAAGAGGCGTTGGATCGAGATGCGGCGTTGGGATGTCCTGGAAGCCTGGGTCAAGGTACGCGGCTGGACCCGCGGCGCCGAGCTCGGTGTGTTCAAGGGCGCGACGTTCCTTCATCTTCTCGCGCGCTGCCCCGACCTCACGCTGATCGGCGTGGACACATGGACCCCCCAGCCCGACAAGCAACTCCTCGCCGATGAGGGCGGCCGCTCGTACGAGGCACACGACCTTGCGCGCTACGAGCGCGACGTGAGGGCGACGGCGGCGGTCTTCGGCGCGAGGGCGATCCTCCACAAGGGTCTCACGACCGACGTGGCGTCGCGTATAGGGGAAAGGTCGCTCGACTTCGTGTTCATCGACGCCGACCACCTCGAGGAAGGGGTGCGGGCCGATATCTATGCCTGGCGACCGAAGATCCGGCCGGGCGGTACTCTCTGCGGCCACGACTACCATCCGGACTTTCCGGGCGTTATCAGAGCGGTCGACGACCTCTGTCCGGGCTTCACCCGGCACGACGATTTCGTGTGGGCGGTCACGGTATGATCGAGGAGCCGATCGTGCTCGTCGGTGCGCCGCGGTCCGGAACGTCGCTGGTGACCATGTGTCTCGCCGCGTGCGGCGCATGGGTAGGCAAATGCCGCAACCCGGATCATCGCACCCCGCGCGGCTACTACGAGAACTGGGCCATAAGCGAACTGCTCAAGCTGGGCGTTCCGCTCCGCCGCTCCGCGGTCGAGAAGGTTCTTCTCTACGAGGGCTACAAGGGCGGGCCGTGGTTGATGAAGCACTCGGCGAAGCCGTGGCAACTCTGGTTGCCCGAGTTCACCCCTCGCTGGGTGCTGATCCATCGGCCGCGAAATGAGATCGTCGCTTCTCGCATGCGGGCGAACGGAGAGAGTGAAGCGGAGGCGATCGAGCAGGCCAAGATCAACGCCGACGCTCTCCTCGATATCGCCCATAAGGTCAAGGGATTCGAGACAATCGAGGCGCGGCCGATCGTGCAGGGCGACTTCTCCGGAATCAAAAGGCTCTGCGAAAGATTCGGACTCGCTTTCGACGAGGCAGCCGTCGCCGCAATGGTCGAGCCGGCGCTCTGGGCCGGCGTTGGGGGTCTGAAGGATGGCCGAGCACCGGTTCCCGATTGACCTGAGCGTAAGGTCGAAGCGCCGCACGATCTGCGAGGTCCTCCGCGAAATCCACGTCCTCGCAAGCCAGGACGGCAAGTCGGAAATCGTCGAGCGCGCCAACGAAGCCCACGACATGGCGAAGCGCATGGACAGCAAGCTTCGCGGCTACAAGGCCGACTGGGATGCGGAGATGTGGGAGGATAATGCCGGTGGAATCCGCTGAGCGTCTCGTCGACCGTGAGCGGCATCGCTTCATCCACGCCATCAGGGACAACTACGGGGTCTGGGGAGAGAAGTTCGCGCCATGGGTGGCGTCTTTCGCCGACCAGGTCGGCGCCAAGGCGATGCTCGATTACGGTTGCGGCAAGGGCCTCCTCAAGACCTGGATGGCAGCGAACCGTCCAGACCTGTCGGTCACCAACTACGATCCGGCGGTCGACGAGTTCAACATCGCTCCGGAGCCGGCCGAGCTGGTCGTCTGCACCGATGTCATCCCGCTCGTCGGTATCGACTATCTCGAGCCCGTCCTCGACGACATCGATCGGTGCACGGTCCGAGCGCTGTTCATCGTGATCCCTATGTACGGTCCGGACCGTGCCGCAAACTATCACTCGGACCTGATCATCTGGCCGGAAGAGGACTGGCGCGCGCTGATGTTGAAGCGGTGGCAGGGAGGCCGGTTCTGCCGGTCACGCGTTGGCGGGACCCGCCTTCAATTCACGTACGTGCGCCCATGATCCGCGTCGTCACCTTCCACTGGTGGGATCCGGGATATAGGTGGAACAAGCACTTCATCTACGGCGTCGAGCACGTCAACCGCCTCTTCCGCGGCGTGAATCGCAACACGACGATTCCGTTCGAGTTTGTGGTGGTGACCGACCAGGTCGATGGCGCCTTCGACGAGGGTATCCGCGTCGTCCCGCTCTGGAACGATCTCCGCGACATGGGCGGCTGCTTCGTCCGCCTCCGTGCCTTTCATGAGGACATGGCCGGCATTATCGGCGAGCGGTTCGTGTGGTTCGACCTCGATTCCGTCGTCACCGGTAACCTCGACCCGCTTCTGTCGCGGGAGGATGATTTCGTCGCCTGGGAAAACATCTACCCGCCGGTCCTCTACTGCGGCTCGATGATCATGATGAAGGCCGGCGCCCGGGCGAAGGTCTGGCACGAGTTCGACCGGGAGAAGTCGCCGGCGATAGGGCGCGACCTGAAGTATGTCGGGACCGATCAGGCCTGGATCAGCGCGTGCCTTGGCTCGGGCGAGGCGACCTGGGGCGAAGAGGACGGCGTCCTGTCCTATCGCCAGCACTGCTGCGGCGGCCCCAATCTTCCGGCCGGTGCGAGGATCGTGTTCTTCCACGGCGCGCTCGACCCCAGCATGCCGAGCCTTCAGGAAAAGTCCCCGTGGATCCGGGACCACTGGGTGTGAACCGGGAGCATGAGTTCTGGACGCCTGAGACGGTGTTTCGCGGGGAGACGGTGTTCTGCCTCGCCTCGGGGCCGAGCCTCACCCGCGACGTGGTCGGCAGGATCGAAGGGCGCGCCGCCATCGTCGTGAACGCCTCAGCATCGATCGCGCCATGGGCGGCAGTCTGGTACTTCACCGACTCCAACATCTATGTCGAGCGGCAGGAGATGGCCGCGGACTGGGCGGGGCTCGTCGTCACCATGTCGCGCCGCGCCAAGCGCGAGATGCCCGACAAGGTGCGCAGGGTGCAGGGCGCGTGGATGCCGGACTTCCCGAGTCCGGGGTCATCGCCGATCAGGCAGGGACGCTCGAGCGGGCACACGGCGATTAGCCTGGCGGTCGCCATGGGCGCCGCGCGCGTCGTGCTTCTCGGCTACGACATGCGGGTGGTCGACGGCCGTGAGCATCATCACGCCGATTATGACGGTCGGACCAGGGATACCATGGTCTACCAGAATGAATTCCTTCCGGCCTTCGCCGGCTGGAATACCGCGGCGCTCGACCGCGGCGTGACCGTGCTCAACGCCACGCCCGGCTCCGCTCTCACGGAATTCCCGATGGTCGATCTCGACGAGGTGCTCCGATGCGATCGCTCGTGACGGTCACCACGCCGGCGGGATCAACGAAGCTGACGACGCTCGATCGCGTGAAGGCCGAACTCGACATCGCCGGCGGGTCGAAGGACGCGATCCTCAATTTCAAGATCGCCGAAGCATCGTCCGACATCGAGGCTTATCTCGGCTACTCGGTGAAGCGGGAGACAGTGTCGGAGCGGTTCTGGCAGAGCCTTGAAGCCGGATGGTCGGAACCGGAGTTCCTGATCCTCGACCGGACGCCGGTCGGGACGGTCACCAGCGTGACCGTCGATGATGTCGAAATCGATGCCGCTGAGTACCGGCTCGACCCTGAGACGGGCCAGCTCTACCGACTCGACGCATCCGGTTATCCGAGCCGCTGGTGCATCGGCAAGGAGGCGGTCGTCGTCTACGCCGGCGGCTACCTCCTGCCGGGACAGACGGGCCGGAACCTGCCGCCGGCGATCGAGGCGGCGGCGGTCGATCTTGTTCAGGACTTCTGGTTCGCCAAGGGCCGCGATCCAAGCGCCATGGAAGAGGACATTCCGGGCGTAATGCGGGTCCGCCGGTGGATCGGTGCCGTGGGAGTCGCGGGCGATCTCCCCCCTTCGGTCCAGACCAAACTCTATCCGTTCCGGAGGGCTTCGGCATGAACAATCCCGGTCTCCACAATCTAGGCGACGTCGCTGTTGCTGCGATCAACGCCGCAACCGTCGCGACGGTCGTCACCGCTGGTGTCGACGGGGCCGCGCACATCGATGGCCTCGACGGAATCCTGTCCGCGACGATCCAAGCCAATTTCAACTATGGTTCGAGCGGGGGAACCTCGCTCAAGGCCATCGTCGAAACGACACTCGATGATGGCCAGACTTGGATTGAAGTGGCGCGCTTCGCCTTCACGACGGCGAGCGCGGAGAAGATCGCCAACCTGTCGGCGCTGACGCCGGTGACCACGGTCTACACGCCTGCCGCGTTGTCCGATGACGCGGTGAAGGACGGCATCCTTGGGCCGCGGTGGCGCGCTCGGATTCTCACTGTTGGGACCTATGTTGGGAATGCGTCCCTCGCGTTGCGCCTCGCTGCACACTGATGAGTCCCGACTATCTGCGCTCGGTCTATCGCCGGATGTTGAACGAGCGGGGCGAGACCGTCGTGCATCGGCGCTACACGGGGGCCGGTCCTAACCGACCACGCTTTGACGTGGAGGTCATGGCCGTCGTTGTCGGCTACGACGAGAAGGACTTCGTCGGCGCCATCCAACAGGGCGATCGCAAGATCATCCTCCTCGCCGAGGATCTGATCGACGCGCAAGTCGCGTTGCCGATAACCTCGAATGATCGGATCGTGGTCCGCGGCAAGGAACTGTCCATCATTGCCCCGGACGACTCCACCAGGCGGGTCAAAGGCGAATTGATCGCCTATGAGCTTCAGTGCCGGGGCTGATATGGCGAGCAAGGCGCTGCAGGCGATCCGCCGCACCATCACAGTCGACTGGCCGAAAGCAGCCGAGGAAGACGCACGCCGCTTCCTTGTCCGCACGGCGCGCGCGGGGCACGCTCGCATCATGGCCGAGCAGACGGCCCGCGGCGGCTTCCCGCCGGACTGGGAAGCCTACGCGAACCGACCAGGACAGACTGACCTCGACAATGTCATCCTGCCGGGGCCGATCGTCTTCCGCTACCGCTACCTCCGGGAGTTGATTGCGTTCGCGCTGGACGAGTTGCGCAGGGCGAGCCCGGTTCTGTCCGGCGCCTACCGCGACAGCCACACGCTCTACATCAACGGCATCGCTACCGCAGCGATTCCCGCGACGCTCTCCGCGGGCGACGACATTATGATCGCCAACCCGGTGCCCTACGCCAGGCGGATTGAAGTCGGGCTGAAAGAGGACGGCCGCCCGTTCGTTGTTCAGGTCGAGCCGAGGATCTACGAGCGCGTCATGAAGCGAGTCCTTCAGCCTCGCTTTCGGCGCGTCGCCAAACTCACGCACGCCTACGCGCTCTTGCCTGACGCCTATGTCATCAAGGGCCGGCTGCCCTCGCACTACATCGCGAAGGGCGGTGTCCGCCGTCGTCGGAGGCAGGAAGTCGGCAAGCCGGTGCGCTCGCCTGCGATCGTGATTTCGGTGCTCTGACATGACCACGGCGACCGGCGCCTACAACGTCATCCGGACTCGCCTCGAGGCGAACGTCCCGACGAGCAACGGCTCGCCGGTGGGGCTCCGCTGGCAGGGTGAGACCGGCGATCCGCTGCCGAACATCCCGGCGCCGTTCGTCTATGTCGAGTTCATCACAGACCCCGGGATGCTGGTCGGCTTCGGCGGCGGGCGTGGCGGTAATCTCTATCGCAACCCGGCTCGCATCGACGCCTTCTGCTTCGTCCCACGAGACTGGGGTCTGACCTACGCTACCGATCTCGCCGAGGCGGTCGCAACGCTCTTCCGCAGCTACCGCGACACGAGCATCTCGTGCTTCCAGGCGAGCGTCATCCCGCTCGGCGCTGGCGCGAGTATCAAGCCGCCAGGTCTCGATTCCGAGGTGGACAACTACTACGCCGCCGTCGCGGAGTGCGAGCTTCACTTCGACTCTGTCGGGTAGCAGGCCGCCGCACACATCGCCGCTCTTCTCCGCCCGCGTGACGCCCGCGCGGGTGCGGAACCTATCGTCGCCTTGGGCAAGCGCCGCCGCAGCGCTGTGAAGCGCCGCTATCCCAAAGATGGAGCCCCATTATGACTGGTCTCGCTGAAGGCGTCGCCACTCGCG
Source organism: Rhizobiaceae bacterium (assembly GCA_019635755.1). Lineage (GTDB taxonomy): Bacteria > Pseudomonadota > Alphaproteobacteria > Rhizobiales > Rhizobiaceae > OAS926. The sequence continues at coordinate 30,370 of JAHBYW010000011.1, forward strand.
TCGCAATGAAGTTCTATACCGATGCCGACATCACTCCCGGTGTGGCCGAGGTCTCCGCGTCGGACCCGGGTGCGTCGGGCGCCCAGGTTCTGCGTCGTGTCTCGTCGGGCCTCACGCTGTCGAAGGACACCTACCAGAGCGCCGAGGTGCGTGAAGACCGGCAGATCGCCGACTTCCGGCACGGCGTGAAGCGCGTCCAGGGTTCGATCTCCGGTGAGTTGTCCCCGCTTACCTATGAGCAGCTTTTCGAGGCGTCGCTCCGCGGGACCTGGGCCGCCGCTATCACGGCCGATCAGACCGACTTCACCAGCGTCTCCGCTGATGCATCTGCGTCCAAGTTCATCTTCAGCGCCGGCAACCCTGTCTCGAAGGGCTTTCGGGTCGGTATGGGCATCCGGTTCTCCGACCTGCTCGATGCCGACAACAACGGCAAGACCTTCGTCATCACCGGCTTTGGCGGTACCAGCAACCGTGAAGTCAGTGTCGTGCCGGCTCCCGATACGATGACGGATGACGCTTCCTTTGCTCTCACCTCTGTCGGACGGTCGCTGATCATCCCGGCAACCAACCATGTGAAGCGAAAAGTCGCCGTCGAACACTATCTCGCTGACAAGGACATTGCGCTCCTGTTCACGGAATGCCGCGTCGGTGGCTTCAATGTCCAACTCCCGCCGACCGGCATGGCGACCGTCGACTTCGAGATGATGGGCCGCGACATGGAGACCTACGAGGACTCCGCCGCGCCGTTCTTTACGTCCCCGACGGCGCCGACGACCACAGGCATCCTCGCGTCGGTCAATGGTCTTCTCCGAGTCTCTGGCGAGACGGTCGGCATCGTGACCGGCCTCAACATCCAGCATCAGATGGAACTCACGGGCGATCCCGTTATCGGGTCGAACCTCCTGCCGGACATCCTTGCCGGTCGGAGCAACATCTCGGGACAGATGACAGCGTTCTTCGAAGACCTCGACCTCATCGACGACTTCCGGAACGAGAGTCAGATCGAGATACTCGCCTTCCTCACCACGACCAACGCCGCAGACGCGCCGGCCATGACGTTCTTCCTGCCGCGGGTGAAGCTCGGCGGCTCCGACCTGCCGGCCGAAGGCGAGGGCGCACAGGTGATCACCCTCCCGTTCCAGGCGCTCCGCTATGAAGCGGTTGCCGCGGCGACCGGGGGGATCGAGAACACAACGATCCAAATCTGGGATTCCCAGGTGGTCTCCTGACAGGCAATATCCCTTCATGTCGAAAGCAGTCTCGATTTACGGAATAGCCGACCCGGTGACCGGGCTGCTTTACTATGTCGGAAAGACGACGGGCCCGCTAGCGGCCCGACTGACGAAGCATCGGGCGGATGGCCGCGCAGGCGTTCAGCGGCCATTCTGCCGGTGGCTTCATGCTTACGAGGCCGGGGGAGGCTCGGTCGAGATCTTCGAGATCGAAGCGATCCCGCCTGGTGGCGACTGGGCTGAAGCGGAGCAGTTCTGGATTGCGTATTTTCGGTTCATCGGGGCGACGCTGAAGAATCTCAGCGGTGGTGGGTCGGGTGTCCACGGGTATCGCCAAACCGAGGCCCACCGCGCGAAGATCTCGGCCGCCCACAAAGGGAGAAGGAAGTCCCGCGACCACGTCGCGGCGTGGCGGGCGGCAATGTCGCCAGGCCCTTTGCCGGAAGAGACCAAGCGGAAGATTAGTGCCGCTTTGAAAGGCCGCCCGCGCCCGCTGGAACTGGTTGCGAGAACGGCGGCGGGGAACAGGGGAAAGCGGCGCTCGGCAGAGCATTGCGCGCGCATGTCCGAGATACTCCGCTCGCCGGAGGTGAACGCCAAGCTCGTTGAGGCGAGAAGGAAAAGGACGATTCCGGAAGAGGCCATTCGGCGCATGGCAGAGACGAAGCGTGGACGTAGGCTGTCTCCGGAGCACTGCGCGGCCATCGCCGCAGGAAACCGAGGCCACCGGCACTCCGCTGAGGCAAGAGAGAAGATGGCGGCTGCAGCCCGCAGACGGCCGCCTCCGAGCGAGGCGACGCGAGCGAAGTTGCGCGCCGCCGCCGCTTGTCGAGCGCCGATGAGTCCCGAGGCTCGGGAGAAATGCCGGGCAGCGGCGAAGGCCATGCAGGCGAAGCGCAGGCAAGCCCGCATAGGCGGGTAGGCCGATAACTCTCGCCACCCCAATCCCTGACCGCCACGGGGAATGACGCCCGACGAAGGGTCGCAGAAATGCATCCCTCCGTTGAGCGGTTGCGCAGCCATGGACCGGGATGTCTGGCGGCATCCCGGTCCTTCAATCCGCCAGAAAAGGATCACGTGAATGAGTGTTCTCGACAGCATCGCCAAGATCAGCCTAGAATCCGACAAGCCCGGCAGGATGATCATTAAGGGGCTCGACAGTCAGCCCATCCGGGCTGCCGACGGTTCGGTCAGCTACATCGATCTTTATTCTGCCGACTCCGTCGTTGCGCAGAAGCATCGGCGCGAGATCGACCGGCGCCGGCTCGTAGCGTCGCGCGGTGGACGCGGCCTCAAAATCACCCCCGAGGAGCTGGCAGGCGACGCCGTCGATCTCCTCGTTACGCTGACCGCAGGCGCCGGCACGATCGCGACCGATGGGACCGTCATGCCGGATGAGGATTTCAAGGCCGAGAAGTTCCGGGCCATCTATGCCGATCCGGCCAATGCCGAATTCCGTGGTCAGGTTGAGGACTTCGTCGGCGAGCGGGGAAATTTTGCGAAGGCCTCGTCGACCAGCTAATCGAATACGCTGAGTTCGACTTCCGCCTCGAGCGGAAGCGTGACGACGGGGCCAGCGAGCGGGATCACCTTGAATCCGCGAAGCGCCAGCTCGAAAAATGGGGGAAGAAGAAGGCGGCGACCGCGGATATCGTCCCCGAGGCGCCGCCCTTCCCCGATCTCCTCCAATACCTCTGGGACGACTTTCATCAGTTGTCGCTCGGCATCGCGTCGAATGGCATGGCGCCGGCACAGATCACATGGCGCGACCTGGCCGCATGGTCGGAGCAGATGAAGATCGTCCTGGAGCCGTGGGAGGCGAAGACGCTCGTCACGCTCGGCGTGGTCAGAGCGAACATCATCGGCGAAAAGCTCGGTAAGCAGACCGGGTCGAAGGTGCCGCCGGCGCCGGAGAAATCTCGCGGAGACGGTAATGGCAAATCCAGTTGAGGAAGCCATCTACCGGCTTCGTTCGGAAGGCAAGGAAGAGGCCGACGCGCTCAAGGCGTCGGTCGATGCGCTTGCCGCGTCGGAGGAACGTCTCGCTGCGACCAACCAGAAGGTCGCCGGCTCGAACCAGACCGTCACCATGTCGGAGGAGAAGGTCACCCGGGCGACGCGAACCCGAGCCGACAGCATGGACCGGCTGCTTGGCCGGCTCGACCCCCGGGTGCGTGCGGAGCAGCAACTGCAAGCGACGCTCGCCCAGATCAACCGGTTCGAGGAAGAAGGTATTGGTAGCGTCGCCCAGCGCGCTCAGGCCGTCGCGGCCGCGACGAACCGCTATGCCGACGCGATGCAGCGGATCAAGGGGACAAAGGCGGAGGGAACCTTCCTCGCGGCCGGGAACGCTGCCAAGCTCTCTGCCTTCCAGGTGCAGAACCTCACGTTTCAGCTCAACGATATCGCGACGATGCTGGCCTCGGGTCAGAGTCCGTTTGTGCTGCTTATGCAGCAAGGCATGCAGATCGCCCAGATCTTCGGGCCGGGCGTCGGGGTCGCGGGAGCCTTGAAGGCGACCGGCGGGGCGCTGATGTCGTTCATCGCGAATCCGTTGACGCTCACGGTGATCGGCATCGCGGCCGCGGCAGGCGCGGTGAAGCTGTTCTTCGACGCGATCTCCAGCGGAGGCAGAGATGCCGAGGGGACGCTGAAGAACCAGGAGGAACTGGTCAAGCGCATCAAGGACCGATTTGGCGAGGCGGACGGTGCTGCAAAGCGATATCAGGAGACCCTCGCCAGCCTGCAATTCTCCCAGCGGGGGGTTGCCGAAGACCTCGCCAAGCTGCTCAAGGCGCAACTCCAGCCGCTCCGGAACCTCGACCTGGGCATTGGCAGCGGTGCAGCTCGGCAGTATGCCGACGACCAGATGCAGGCGATGTTCGAGGCGACGGCAAAGTTCGTCGACGAGATCAGGGCGGGCAGGGGGGATGTCCTTGCCTTCAACAAGCAGATCGAAGAACTTGCGAACAGCGACCCGGCTGACAAGGCTCTTCAGAAATATGCACGGCGCTTGAGGGAGGCGACCAGCGAGGCGACGAAGACGGCGGAGGCAATCCGCGCTCTCAGCAGTTCCATGCTCGCAAACATGGACGTGGCCGGCCGGCTGGCTTCGCACAGCGCTTTGGCTCAGCAGGATATGGCGAACTACGCCAAGTTCGCCAACGAGCAGCGGGTGACGCTCGAGCGCCTCAATGCTGCCCATGCCGCCGAGCTCGCGGCGATCGGAGCGAAATCGCCCGCTCAGAAGCAGGCTGCAGCCGAAGCGCAGGAGCGCATCTCTCTTCTCGGCCAGGAGATCACAGCGGAAGAGAAGGCAGCGCGCATCGCGAATGCCGGCGCCAAGGCGCGCGCGCAGGCCGAGTACGAAATCTCGGAGGCGCTTCGCCAGCGCGTCATGGGGATGGACGAGTCTGTCGCGGCGGCGGAACTGGAAATCCAGAAGCTCGGGATGACCGCGGGCGGAGCAGCCCGTTTGACGACGGCGTTCCAACTCCTCACGGCCGCGAAGAAAGCGGCCATCGAATCCGGCACCGTCGTCTCCGAAGCCGAGATCGCCAAGATCATGGAGACGGCCGAGGCGATCGGCGAGTTGACCGATAAGCTCACCCGGCTGGGCATCGCGCGCGACCTTGCGTTCGAGCATGGGCTGATCGGGTTGACGCCGGAGGATGTCGCGATCGCGCAGCGTTTGCGTGCGCTCTACGGGGACGATATCACCGCCGCGCTCAACAGCGCCGAGGCGGCCGCTATCCGCCTTGACAACCGACTCAAGCTGATGCGCGACATCGCGTACGAGCGCGGCTTGATCGGTCTCACCGACAAGGAAGTGGCGATCGCGCAGCGTCTCCGCAACATCTACGGCGACGATATCCCGGCCGCGCTCAACAGCGCGGAGGCCGAGGCGCTTCGGTTGAACGACCGGATGAAGGAGATTGCCGACGCGGCCAAGAGCGTTCGTGACTCCTTCCAGGGCGCGATCGAGGGTGTGTTCAGCGGCGGCATCAGGACGGCCGGAGAATTCCTCGACAAGATCACGGGTGGCATTGCCAACGCCTTCGCTAAACTCGCCGCACAGCGGTTGACCGACAAGCTCTTCGGTGGAGCCCTGGCCCCGGTCGATGCCGCCGGCAACCGCGTCGCGGTGGCGCTCACCGGCGCGGCGACGAAGGTACAAGCGGCGACCCCGCCGCTCAACACGGCCGCGTCCTCGCTCAATTCCGCAGCGACCAACCTCAAGTCGGCGGCGACGGCGCTGACCGCGGCCGGCGGTGGTCTCGGTACGGGGATGGCGCCGGGCGGGTGGACGGTAGGTGCGGTCGGCGCCGGTGGGATTCTGGCCCAGGGCGCGGCGGCAGCGAAGTTCAACCTCGCCGCGGCGGCCCAGGCGATCAAGAACATCGAATCGTCGGGCGGCAATTACGGCGTGATGGGCTCGGTCACCCGGTCCGGCGACCGCGCATACGGCGCCTACCAGGTGATGGGCAACAACATCCGGGAGTGGACCAAGGCGGCGCTCGGCTTTTCGATGTCGAGCCAGGAGTTCCTGCGGAGCCAGGACGCTCAGGACAAGGTCTTCGCTCACCGCTTCGGCATCCTGGTCGAAAAGTACGGCAACGTCGCCGACGCCGCGTCCGCCTGGTTCACCGGCGGCCCGCTCAAGACCGGCGCCAACAAGGCCGACATGCACGGCACGACGGGCAGCGTCTATGTCGACCGCTTCATGCGCGACTACAACAAGGGCGGCCCGGCGCCGGCGGCCACGGCCTATGTGGCGAACGACAACGTGGCGACGCCCTCGGTCAACATCGCTGCGGTCGGCGGCACGGCGGTATCCTCGCCGGCCGAGATCGGCGGCCTGACCCCGACGTCGCCGGTCGGCGGGACGCTGACCAAGCTCGGCAGCGTTCTGTCCTCGCCGCTGTTCCAGCAGGCGGTCTCCGGCTTCTCGATGGGGTACCAGTCGCAGAGCCCGGTGATGGGCGGACTCGGCGGAGCCTTCTCGGGACTGCTCGCCGGCGGCCCGGTCGGCGCGCTGGTCGGGGGCGTCACCGGCATCATCGGCGGGATCTTCGGCAAGTCCCGCGCCCAGCGCGAAGAGGAGGAGCGCGCCAAGGCGGCGTGGAAGGCGATGGCCGAGGAGGTCGCCGCCTTTTCCGACGAGCTCCGCGGCAAAGTCACCGGCACGCTCGGCGACACGATCCGTGCGGCCGAAGCGCGCTTCAACAAATACAAGGAGGCGGCGGAGGCCGCCGGAGAGGGAACCGGCAAGCTCGCGCGGGAACTCGATCAGTTCCGCAAGCGCTCGATCCGTGAGTTCCGCGACGACCTCCCGGCCATCAGGAAGTCGCTCCGCTCCGGCCTCGGCGACGACGACCCGTTCCGCAAGGCGGCGCAGGGGATCGAGGCGCTCCGCAAGGAGCTGCTCGGCCTGGTCGCCGACGCCAAGCTCGCCGGCGCCAATGTCGGCAGGGTCAAGGGCGATGCTCGCGACCTGGTGCTTGCCCAGATCGGCGGCGGCCGGGAACTCAGCGAATACGAAGCCGAGGTCCGCCGCATCAAGGGCACGAAGGAGGCGGCGATCGATCTCCTGGTCGAGCTCGGCATGAAGGAGAAGAAGGCCCGGCAGGCGGTCAACGCCCAGATCAAACTGGCGATCGAGGCGGCGCAGGAGATCATCAATGAGCGCCGGCTCGGCTTCCAGGACCGCGTCTTCGCCGCGATGAATGACCTCGATACGCTCGAGGGTCAGCTCGCCGCCTTCGACCGCCAGGCGCAGCGGGAGCGGGAGCGGGAGCTTAAGGCCGGCGGCGAGGCGATGGCCGACCTCGAGAAGGCGCTCGCCGCCGAGCGGCTCCGGATCCAGGAGGACTTCAACAAGCGGGCGATCGAGGAGGCGCGCCGAGCGCAGGACGAGCTCAACCGGTCGGCGCGGTCGATCGCCGAATACATCAACGACCTGCTCGCCGGGCCGGGATCGACACTTTCGCCGCAGGACCGGTTCAATGCGGCGCAGATCGCCTACAACGAGCAACTCGCACTGGCCCAGGGCGGCAACGCGCAGGCGCTGGCCGGCATCGCCAAGTTCGCCGAGAACCTCCGGACGGCCGCGCGGGAAATGTTCGCGTCGGGCCCTCAGTACCAGGACATCCAGAACCAGATCATCCAGCAGCTCACCAACCTGCCGGCGTTTGCCCAGACGGACGACCCGGTCGTGCTGAAGCTCACCGACGCGATCACCGCGATCACCGGCATCACGGCGGCGGTGAACCTGATGCGGACGTCGATCACAGACGCATTGGCAGCGGGACCGGCGGCGACGGCGGCGGCTCTGGCGCCCCATTTCGACTCTATCGACATCGACGTGTCTGGCGGGATTACCCTGGCCGAAATGCAGACCGCGCTCGGCACGACCAATGCCCGCCTGCTCTCGATCTTCCAGGAACTGGACACGAACGGCGACGGGCAGATCACCAAGCTCGAACTGATTGCGGCGCGGACGCTCGCCACGCAGACCAACACGGCCGGCGCCGCCAAGGACACCTCGCTCAAGCCGCTGCCCGGCATCAACACCGGGATCGTCGGCGTCAACGACAACATCGGCAAGAACGACACCTCGGGCCTGAAGAAGTGGAGCAAGAACGCTGCGCTGGCATCGAAGGCGCTGGCCGAGGGCGTGATCCCGTGGCAGCGGGTCTTTGCCGGGCGGCTTTTCGAAATAGCGCGGTTCACCGGCATGGCGAAGGGGGTGAAGGAGAAGCCTCTCAAGGGAGCCGACCGCAGCGTCTATTCGGGGTCGAAGAAGTCCGGTCTTGAAAAGGAGAACGTCAACATCGGCGGCCAGTGGCGCATGGGCGGGTTGATCCCTGGTCTCGCCATGGGCGGCATGGTCGGCAACGGCATGTGGGACCGGGATTCGGTGGTGGCGCGCTATGCCGGCGGTGGGGACATCGCACTCGCCGGCGGGGAGTTCGTGACGCGGGCGCCGTCGGTCAACGCCATGACCATGCCGATCCTCGAGGCGATCAACCGCACCGGCCGGGCGCCGATGCCGGACATGACGCCGAACTTCCAGATGCTCGCCAGGGTGATGCTGGCGGCGTCGCGGGCGCAGATCGAGGCGCTGTCGGCCGAGGTGGCGATGCTGCGGACCGCGGTGGCGCGGGGCAACGACAACGTCGCCCGGGCGGTGCGGGAGAAGCCCGTGGCGAAGCCACAGCCAAAGGTGGCGTGACGTGTACGGCGTCGATGCCTATGGCACGGTCCCGTTCGGGGCGTCGAGCAGTGAGCCGTTCGACGCCGCTGCGGTGCTCGACGCGTCGCGGGAGGACCTGGTCTACACTGTCGAAATTGCGGTGTGGGAGATCGGCGGCTCGGCCGAAGAGGTGCTCCGGATCGCCTCGGCGGAATGGGCGACGGAGCCCGGGGACGTGCCGGCGTCGACACCGTTCGACGGCCGGCTGCTCAGCTACAGCTTCTCCCGGTCGATCAACACTGGCGACCGCTTCGGCGGGCTGGCGGCCGGCACCGGCGAGATCGTGTTCGCCAACACCGACGGGGCCTATGACGCCTTCATCGACGGTTACGCGGTCGATGGCCGCGAGGTGGTCGTCAGGCTCGGGCGGAAGACGGACCCGCTCCACAACCACTTCGTCGTGTTCCGCGGCGTGGCGGTGGACTGGCGGGCGGACCAGGACGCGGTGACGCTGGAGATCAAGGACAAGGCCGACCGGCTCGACGTACCGGCTCAGCCGAACGTGTATCCCGGCGTGGGTGGAAGCGGCGGCGTAGGGCTCGGGTCGGAACTGGTTACCAACGGGACGTTCAACAGCAACATTTCGGGGTGGGGCGGTAACACGGGGTCGTTCGATTGGCAGGCCGGCGGCGGAAACGGCTGGGCTCGCTGCTTCTCTGTCGGCGGGGCGCCGGGGCTCGAACAGTCGATCACGACGGTTGCCGGGAAGTCCTACCGCATCTTCGTTAGGGGGCGCCACTCAGGATCACCGCCGAGCGGAACGGTGACTGTGAAGTGGGGAGGAACCACGCTGGGCTCGTTCGGCGCCACATCCAGCGGCACATACGACGTTGTTGCCTCTGGCGCGTCGACGACCCTTCGTGTCGAAATCGACTCCGCGAGCAGTGCAATGGGGTTCGACGATGCCTCGGTCAAGTTGATATTGGAGGGACCGGGAGGCGGCCCTGACGTGGAAGGGAAAAGGAAGCCGCTGACCTTCGGGCAGGTGGCCGGCGTGCCGCCGGTGCTCGTCGACCCGGCGCTCCTGATCTACCAGGTGCACGATCATGACGATGCCGATGGATTCGTTGCGGAGACTGTCGCCGTCTACGATCGCGGTGTGGCGCTGACGATGCTGGCGACCGTCGACGAATATACCGATCTGGAGGGGGCCTCGATTTCCTCCGGTCAGGCCATGTCGAGCCGGGACGGCTATTTCCGGATCGGCGGGGCGCTCGCCGGCGTCGTCTTTGCGACGGTCCAGTCCTATCTGTCGGGAGCCGCCCCGGCCACGGTGGACGTGGTCGAGGCGATCCTGTCGCGTCATGGCATCCTTGCCGAGGACGAGATCGACCGCGCCAGTTTCGACGCTTTGGAGGCCGACCCGGAACCGTCTTTCATAGGCGTCCATGTCAGTGCCGAAGACTCGTCCACAGTGGCCGATTTCATCACCAGCATCATGTCCGGCATCGGCGGCTGGGCGGCCTTCACCCGGCAGGGCCAGTTCACGCTTGGAGTACTTTCGGCGCCATCCGGGACTCCTGTCGCGCGGCTTGCGAGGGACGAAGGCGACATCATCGACATGACCCGGGAGACGATGCCGGATGGGATCTGGCCGCCGCCTTGGCGGTGGCGCGTCGCCTATCGCCACAACTACACGGTCTTCACAGATTTCGCCGGCTCGGTGCCGAGCGCGGAGCGCCTGTTCTATGCGGAGCCCTACCGCCTCGTGGAGGCGTCCAACAGCGTCATTCTCGATACCCATCCCTCGGGAAAGGACACGCCGCCGGTCGAGGCGTTCTACGACGACCTCGGGCGGGCGCAGAGCGAGGCCGACAGGCTGCTCGACCTCTACACGTCAGGCTACCGGCTTCACCGCGCGACGATCGGCCGGCGTGGGCTGGGGCTGAAGCTCGGGGAAGAGATCACCATCACCTTTCCCCGCTACGGTTTCGACGCGGGACGGGACGTCGTCATCGTCACCATCGAGGATAAGGTCGACCTCCGTGACGGCGGGGAGGTCGATCAGGTCGAAGTCACCGTGTTCGGGTGAGGGGTCTCAGAGATCCAGATCGAAGTGCCCGATCTTGACCGCCTTCACGTCGCCGGTGCCATCATGGTCAAGAAGGAAATTCCCGTTCTTGGGATTGTAGATGAGCGTCGCTCCGGCCTTTTCGGCGGACTTCCTGTTGCCCATCACGAAGTCGAAATCGGCGACGACGCCGGGCAGAGCCTCGTAGTCCTGTGGAACGTCCAAGCCGACGAATGAGCCGATCTTCTTGGCCCGGGCACCCCCAGCGCCGTCGACGTCGAACAGGAACTTGTCGTTCTTGGGGTTCAGCAAGAGGACCGGCTTGTCGCCGGTCGCCTGATGGCGATTGCCAATCTGGAAGTCGAACGGCAGGTCGGAAAACTTGGTCATGGAGGTGTCTCCGTCGGGGTTGAAAATATGAACGCTTCGTATATATATGCGTAGCGTTCATTTGTCAAGCGGGGACTAGGCGTGACGTATAGAGGCAGGGTACGCCATGGCTCCATGGAGAATCATCCTTGGCAGAACCGGGCACGGGCGGCGGGACTCACCCAGAAGACCTTGGCGCGCCTGCTCGGTCATGCCGAAATCACCATCTCGCGCCAACTCCGCGGTCACTGGGAAAGCGGCGTTCCGAAGCACGTCCGCGCTGCGATTGTGGCTTGGGAACTGATGACGCCGGATCAACGCGAGGCGTGGCTTTCCGCCGCTGACGATCTCGACGCCTCCTAAGCGGCCGGACACCCCGTCGGGGTGAGAGTTGGTGGCTAACACCCGGAGCAAGTGGCTTCGGCAACGACGCGCCCGGCCGGATTGAGCCTACCCCCAACCGCAACCTGCGATCAAGAGCGCCATGGCTAACGCCGCCGTCGCCATCACCAACCTTGCCGATTCCGGCACGTGGTCCGCGTCTACGGAAGAGGCGCTGATGCCGGTGGCGCGGCTCCAGAACGAGCACGTCGGCAAGCGCTGGCGCTCCACCGCGGCGCCGGCCTGGGCGGTCTGCGACCTCGGCGCGCGCAAGAGCTTCGACACGCTGGGGCTCCTCGGCCTGACGGCCGCCGGGGCGGCGAGCGTCCGGGTCCGGGTCTCGACCGACAACGACGAATTCACCAAGGTGCTCCTCCACATGGACGGGGCGGACGCCTCGACCACCTTCACCGACTCCAACGCCGGCGGGTCGGCGCATGCCTGGACCCGGAACGGCGACGCGCAGATCGACACGGCGGACTTTAAGTTCGGCGGGGCGTCGGGGCTGTTCGACGGGACCGGCGACTACGTCAGCACGCCTGATCATGCCGACTACACACTCGGGTCGGGAGATTTCACCGTCGATGCCTGGTTCCGGGTCAACGACAGCGGCGGCGCGTTCAGGATGATCGCCGGGCAGACCGATTCAGCCGGTGCGTCTAATGCGAACAGCGCCTGGTTCGTCGGCCGGACCGATGGGAACGTCATCTATGCCAGCGTGACAAACGGCACGACCCAGACAGTCGTCACCGGGACCACCCAGTTCACCAACGCGCTCAATACCGGCTGGCACCATGTCGCATTCGTGCGGACCGGCAACGTGCTCAAGCTGTTCGTTGACGGGGTCCAGGAGGGCGGCAACGCCGCCTTCTCCGCCTCGGTCAACGACTCTTCCGCAAGCCTGGCGATCGGCAGGCGAGGAGACCAGAACTCGCTGTACTGGAACGGTTGGCTCGACGAGTTCCGGCTCTCGGTCGGCATCGCCCGGTGGACGGCAAACTTCACCCCGCCGACGGCGGCCTTCGACGGCGCCGCCGCCAACGGCGACGTCTACGACCAGACCTTCACCGCCGCCGACGCCGCCTTCGACCCGGATTATGGCGCGCTGATCCTGCCGCTCGCGGCGCCGGTCACGGCCCGCTTCGTCCGCTTCGACATCGCCGACGCCGGGGCGTCCTACATCGAGGCCGGGCGCGGTTTCGTCGGGCTCCGCGAGGCGTTCACCTACAACTTCGTTCCCGGCGGCCGCACGACATGGACCGACCGCTCGCGGCGCGGGAAGACCGCCGGCGGGCAGACGCTGATCTTCCCCGACAACAAGTTCAGGACAGCGGAGATCAACTTCGACTTCGTGCCGGAGGACCAGCGGAACGGGCTGTGGGAAACCATGGCGCGGGTCAATGGCAATGCGGTCGACGTGCTGCTCATCCTCGACACGGCGTCCGGCAACCTGCCGAGGGACTCCTATTTCGGACTGGTCACCAACCCGATCGGGACCGGCTTCACCGGTATCCCCGACATCTACACCGCGCCGCTCGCCGTCGAAGAAAGGCTCTGACGCATGGCCTTCAAGCTGCACTCCTTCATCGAGGAGACCTTCATCACCGAAGGCACCGGCGCAATCACGCTCGGCGGCGCGTCGGGGCCGCGGCGGAAGACCTTCGCGTCGGAGCTCTCCAACGGCGACACCTGCTTCTACGCTGCCGAGGGCGGCAGCCACTACGAGGAAGGCCTCGGCACCTATTCGGCCGGCGCCCTGACCCGGACGGCGGTATTCAAGTCGTCGAACTCGAACAACGCGGTCAACTGGCCGGCGGGGACCAAGACGATCCGGATCGCGCCGCTGGGGATCTCGGACCTCAGCGCGACGGGGCTGGCGTCTTACAAGGACCTGCTCAACGTCGGGCTGATCGGGCGCCAGGTATTCACGGGCAACGGGACGTATACGCCGACTTCGGGGATGCGACATTGCATCGTCGAGGCGGTCGGCGGCGGCGGCGGAGGCGGCGGCGGCGACAGCAATACCACGTCTCAAAGTTCAAGCGGCGGCGGCGGCGCGGGCGGGACCTATTCCCTAAAGCGGTTCAGCGCGGCGGATATCGGCGCGTCAAAAGCGGTTGTCATCGGTGCGGCAGGGACGGCTGGGAGCGCGGGTAATAATAGCGGCGGCACGGGCGGGACGACGACGTTCGGCTCCACTCTACTCACCGCACCGGGCGGCGGCGGGGGCGGATCATCGGCTAACAATGCCAATCTGATCATGACGTCCGGCGGCACGCCGGGTGCCGCCGGAACGGGTGATGTCTCGATCCCCGGTCAACCAGGCACGCCACCGTGGGGTACCGGGGCATCATCGCGGGGCCCCGGCATGGGCGGTAACAGCGTCCTCGGCCACGGGGCGGCGTCAAACGTATCTAACACCGCCTCATCGGCTGGGGCCGGCTCCGCGGGCGGCAACTACGGCGGTGGCGGATCGGGTGGCCGAGGGGGAACCACTGGCGGCACCGCTGCAGGCGGCGCCGGCGGAGCGGGCGTCCTCATCGTCTGGGAGTTCGGCTGATGACTCTCCACTACGTGCAGATCAGGGACGGTGTCGTCGTCAACCGCGCCGTCGCCCATGAGCCGCTTCCGCCGGACTGGTTCCCCGAGGGCGAGACATGGGTCCAGAGCGAAGACGGCGAGATCGGCGACGCCTACGACGGCAAGGCGTTCACCCGCCCGCCGCGCGAGCCTGATCCCGAGCCGGATCCGCCGCCACCCGATCCCCGCGACGAGAAGATCGCTACGCTCGAAGCCGACCTCGCCGCGATGAGGGCGCGGATCGACAAGCTCGATCCGGACGGCGTGACGGCCGAGACCAAGACGCGCTGAACCCGCCATGCTCCGCGCCGCCATCGCGGCCGCGCTCCTCTGCGCGGCCGTTCCCGCCCATGCCGTGACCGGAACCGCCTCCTGGTACGGGAAGGCGCACCACGGCCGCCTGACGGCCTCCGGCGAGCGCTTCGACATGACCAGGGCGACCTGCGCCACGCCGACGTTCCGCTCCGGCCACAAGCCCTACACGGTGCGCGTCACCAACCTCGCGAACGGCCGCTCCACGACCTGCCGGGTCAACGACCGGATGAGCCGGAACGGCCGGATCATCGACGTGAGCAAGGGCGTCGCGGAGCGGCTCGGCTTCGTCAGGGCCGGTCTCGCCAAGGTCCGCGTCACCCGTCCGTGACGGCCCGCGATTTCCTCGAGGCCCGCGGCGTCCGCTGGGGCGGGCGCCTGCCGGGATACCCGTTCTGGCCGTGCCTCAACCTGAACCTCGGTCGCCGACGCACAAACACAAGGAGACGAACGATGGACCTCCGCGAAATCCAGACGGTCGCGAAGTCGCGCGGCATGTACCCGGCCAAGATCGACGGGCTATGGGGCCCGGCGTCGAAGGCGGCGTGCATCGCCCTCATCCTTGAGCAGCGCGTCAACGCCCGCGACTGGCCGCAGGGCAGGCTCACCATCGGCGCAGGGCAGGCGATCTGCCGGTCGATGGGAATCGACGCCGGTCTCGTCGACGGCTTCATGGGCCCGCAGACCCGCTACGCCTTCGAGGTCTATGCCTCGCGGAAGGCGAGCGGGCAGGTCCCCTCGCCGGCAGAGACCTGGCGCGACCAGCCTCAGCCCGCTCCGGTAAAGCCGCCGCCCGCAGCGTCGATCTGGCCGACACAGGCGCAGGTGCCGTCGTTCTTCGGGGCGGTCGGCGCCAACCAGGTGACGATGACGTTCCCCTATCCGATGCGTCTCGCATGGGACCTGAAGACTGTCGTCACCCGCGCCTCCTGCCACGCCAAGGTCAAGGTCCCGTTCGAGCGCATCTTCCAGAAAACGCTCGACCACTACGGGATCGACGGCGTCCAGCGGCTCCGGCTCGATCGGTGGGGCGGCTGCCTCAACGTCCGCAAGATGAAAGGCGGGTCGAGCTGGTCGATGCACTCATGGGGCATCGCCCATGATCTCGACCCCGATCGCAACCAGCTCACATGGGGGCGCGATCGTGCGGAGTTTGCCAAGGCGGCCTACGAGCCGTTCTGGCGGATCGTTGAGGCCGAGGGAATGGTCTCGCTCGGCCGGGCCCGGAACTTCGACTGGATGCACTTCCAAGCGGCCCGGCTGTGATCCGTTCGCTCGCGACCGTCGTCGTCGTGGCCGCCGGCCTGTTCGGCTCGTGGCTTCTCGCTCAAGCCGGAGAGCCTCAATCCGCTTGGTTGTGGTGCTCGGTTCTCGATCTCTGCTGATCATTCTCGTAGCTCACCGCCCACGGCGCTCCCTGCCACGGCGCGGCGCCTTCCAACCCGAAAGGAGACTGACATGCGATTCAAGCGCGTGATGATGTACGACGGTATCCAGAGCCTCTTCCGGCTCTTCCGCGTCATGTGGGAGCGGGGAGCCGTCGGCGATGGCGTCGGCTATTCGGCCAAGTTGTCCGTGGCCCTGATGCCCAAGCTTTTCGGCTGGGCCCGCGAGGGACGGGGATCGTGGTTCCTCACACTGTTCGGCATCCGTCTGCACTATGATCGTTCGTACGCCGGCATCTTCGGTTGCCTGATGATCGCGCTGGCGATCGGGCTTCTCCTGCCGGCTGGATCGATCGCCTTCGCCCAGGATGCCGTCGCCGCGCCCAGCGCGGGCATATGGGCGCTGCTCGCCGAGCCGCTTGCCCTTATCCTTGGTGCTGTGGTCACCGTCGCCTTGGGATGGCTGACGCCGCGGGTCGCCAAGTGGCTGGGCCAAGAGCAAGCGAACAAGCTTCAGGCCGCGCTCCAGGCGGCCGGCGACCGTGCCGCCGGAATGGCCGTCCTCAAGCTGTCCGGACGAGCGTTCAGCACGACAAGCCCGCTTCCCGCGGCTGAGGCCAAGATCGCGGTCGACGCCGGCGTCGCCTACCTGAAAGAGACGATGCCCGACACCATCGCCAAGCTCGGCGCCGGCGACGAGGCGCTCCGGAAGATCGTCGAGGCAAACCTCGGGCTGAAGATCGCCGCGGCGAAGCAATAGGAAGGGGGCAGGGCGATGTACCGCTACTACCCCACTGTCGTCGGGATTGCGATCGCCCTGCATCTGATCTGGGCGGTCGGCCTGATCGCCGATCCCCAGGCGATCCATGCCACGGCGCTCCACGCCATGCTGGCCGTCACCGGGTCGTCGATCGCCTCGGCCGGCGTGTTCGCCGCCGTCGCCACGCTGGCGGTGGTCGGGATGGTGGCGCACCGCGTCCCGGTCCGGGTGATCCTGATCCTGCCGCAGCACCTCGTGTTGTGGATCTCGGTCGCCGGCGAGGCCTACGCCATGTGGCTCGGCCAGTTCGCCGACGGGACCATTCGCAGCCACTGGTTCCTGATCGTCGACCAGGTGCCGGTCATCCTCATCGCATGCGGACATACCGCGGCCCTGCTGTTCATCACCGCGGAGCGCCAGGATGACGGACAACGATAACGGTCCGAAGCCGCTCCTGGGCGGCGTGACGCTCGCCACCGCCATCCAGATATTCACCATCATCGGCGGCATCATCGGCGCCGCGGCGGTCCTTAACGACCGGGTGAGCGATCTCAGGAAGGCTGTCAGCGACCTAGCCGACACGGCGCGGGCTAACCGCGCCGACATCACGTCCCTGCAAGTGCGGATGAGCGTGCTGGAACAGAAGCACGAGGCGCTGCGGGAGATCGTGATCGAGCTCCGCCGGCAGTCCGGGCTTCGGTCGCCGGCTCCATCACCGTGAGGCCACCCATGATCGCCCGCTACATGCTCGCCATGATCATCGCGATCGCCGTCGCCATCATCGCCGTGATCCGCTGCACGCCGGTGAGGGCCGACGAGCCTCCGCATGTCGACACCGCGATCGTGTTCCTGGTCGACACGTCCTATTCGATGGACCAGGGCGAGCTCGAGGTGGCCCGCCGGAGCCATGTCGAGGCCTTCCGTTCGGCGGAGATCCAGACCGCCATCGTCCAAGGCGGGCTCCGGCTCGCCGTGGCCTATGTCGAGTTCGGCGACTGGGCGGCGACGATCGTCCCGTGGACCGGGGTCGACGACCCGGCATCCGCCGAGGCCTTTGCCGACGCGCTGGCCGCCGTCCCCATCACCAATACGCCGGGCACGGCCATCGGTGTCGGCTTCGCCGAGGCGCGCCGGCTGATCGACACCATGCCCTATGCCGCGGCGAGGATCGTCGTCGACATCGTCGGCGACGGCATCAACCAGCGCCTGGGCACGCCGGTCGAAGCCGCGCGGAACGCGCTCCTCGACCGCGGCGTCGTGATCAACGGCATGCCGCTGATGCTCGCCCCGGCCGATATCGGCCTTGACGGCTACTACGAGAGGGTCGTGATCGGCGGCCCCGGCGCCTTCTCGATGCCGCTCACGTCGATCGACCAGATGCCCGCGGCGCTCCGTCAGAAGATCGTCCAGGAACTCTACTGACTGACTTCCACCTTCCTGGAAGGACCAACTTGCCCGGCCATCCGCTTCGGCGGATGGCCGGGCTTTTTGCGTTTCGGGGGAACACATCGTGATCGGAGTCCACGGATTCTCCACGGGTCGATGCGCCATGTTCCGCCGATGTTCGCCGAGTTCGGCCGATCCAGCCGCTGACAATTCCAGCTAAATGATTGATTTCATGGTGGGCGATACTGGGATTGAACCAGTGACCCCTCCCGTGTGAAGGCGACTCCGACGCGAGGGAATCCGCCGTTTTTCAGCGGGTGACCCGCTTTCTCCCCGGCTTCTCCACGGGCAGCAGCATCGCCTTCCGCGATTCCGCCGAGACCGTCGTGTGCTCGTAGCGGGCGGCGCTCTGGCGGTCCCGCCAGGCGTTGGTGGCGACCAGCCCCGTCGTGTCGAGCCCGGCGTAGCGGCGCATCCATGTCGCCCAGGTGTGGCGGAAGACGTGGAAGGTGACGAAGTCGAGGCTCGCCCCGGACTCCGATCCGGGGCCTGCCCCGGACTCCGATCCGGGGGGCCGCGCCGCCTTTTCCTTGACCTTCGCGAGCAGCTCGTAGAGGCGGCCGCACTTCCGGAAGCGGAAGACGCGGCCGACGCGATCGAGGCCGCGCGGGTGCGAGGCCAGCGCCGCAACCGCTGCCGGCGGCAGGAAGGCGGTCCTCGGGTCGCCGTTCTTGGTCGCCGGCGCGAAGGCCCACGCCTCGCCCAGGTTGACGCGGTCGCAGGTGAGCGCGATCGCCTCGCCGAGACGGAAGCCGGTGTAGAGGAGGAGGGTGAGGAACACGGCGAACTCGGCGTCGATCTCGCGCGCCGCGGCGAGGATCCGGAACGCCTGGTCCGGCGTCATCCAGTCGGTGCGCCGTGTCCCGCGCCAGCCCTTCGGCCGGCGGAGCCGGCGCTCGACGCCGGCGTGATGCAGCACCGCGGCGATCGGCGTGTAGACCTGGCGGTTGCGGGTCGCCGGCGTGCCGGCCGGCAGGAGCTTCACCGCCGTGGCGTCGATCCGGCCCTGGTCGATCGCGCCGATCGGCAGATGCCCGAGCTCGCCGGCAATGCCGGACCACGCCCCGGTCGCTTCGTCATAGTCGCCAAGGAAGCGATCGTCGCCGCCGGATTTCAGGTAGAGAACGGCGGCGTCGAGGAAGGTCGGTTCGCCGGGACGGGCAAGCTCACCACGTTCGATCTCCTCGCGCCACTTGGCGAGGATCGCCCGCGCCTTCCTTTCCTCAGCAAGCTTTGTGCTTCGGTCAAGGTAGACGCCGCAATGGGTGCCGCGGACCGCGTAGTACGGCGTCTTCCCCGGCCTTGGCGGGACGAGCTTGAGAGGCATTTCCGGCGGTCCCTCTCGCGTGCTTCGAACTCGAGCGCCTCGCGGAGCGCCGCAAGGTGCGATTCCGAGAATAGCTTGCGCCGGCCGGCGACGAAATAGCAGGGGTGCGTCTTGATCAGATCCTGCAGGTGACGCCGGCTGATGCGGAGCCACGCCGCGGCCTCTTCCATGGTGCGGTTCTGGTCGAGGGTCACGGCGCGGCCTCCCCGACGTTCTTCAGGATCGCGTCGAAGGAAAGCGCGACAACCCAAGGATTGGCTTCCCATGAACCGGGGCCGTGGATGGATTCCCAGAGCGATCGGAAGCTTTTCCGCTGAATGTCCTTACCCCACTCACAATATCGCAGGCCGTTGTCGTCAAAGGCGTCCGGCCACGTGTAGAACCAATCGTCTTTGGTCCCGGTGTAGTCGCGGTAGACCGCGCACATGTCCCAGAGGTCGCTTTCGATCCCCTCGGCCTCGCAATCGTCATCGCTGATGTCGTTCAGCCTCTCGACCTGGACCCCTGTGACCTTGAGGGTGATGCGCGAGGCTGTCCGGGGCATGTGGATGCTCGGCGTCCACTTCGGTTCCTTCGCTACGTCCGCCGCCGCTGCCGACCAGTCAGCCCGATAGGCAGGCTTGCCGCCGTTAAAGTAGCGCGGCGCTATCGCCTCCCGCACCCAGAGCAGATCGCCGACGGCGTAGCGAACGCCCGCCGAGATGCGGCCGCGACAATCCTCATGATTGGCGACCAATAGCCACTCGCCCCGAGTCGACAACTCCGGCCGCCAGTGTGGTTCGTAGCCAGCGTTCTTCAATACCCGCCGCGTCTGCGTCTTCCTTCCGTCGAGCAAGGCGCGGATCATGGGCCCGGAGAAGATGATCGGTCGCTCGGTCATCGCGGCCTATACCCACGGTCTCGAATCTCCTTGATGCGACGCATCGGAATGAAGACGGGCTCAGCCGGCCTGCCGTAGCTGTACGGGAGAACGACGGCTCCCTTTTCGTCGAGCCGGTCGAGCGTCCCCTCGTATTTGGCGGCAGGATCGTCGGAGACGAGGACAGTCACGTCATGGCCGAGCATCAGAGGAGCGCTCCTTGCCGTTCGACCTTCGCCTGCTTCACGCCGACGCCAGCGGTCTGCCAGTCAGGGAAGGGCCGTTCGCTTTCGCGGGACCACCACCTTTCCCTGAGGCCACGGAAGCCCGGGATCGGCGTGTCGATCGTGCAGGCGACGGCGCCGCCGCGCCGGCAGATGATGAAGCTGTCGCCGTGATCGGCAACCCGAACCACGGGGGCGTAGCCACGCAACAGGCCGTGCGCGACGACATAGAAGCGGTCACCAGGCCGGGTCCTTCGCGCCAGTCGGTCGCGGGTGTACCAGCCCCATTCCTCCCCGCTGTAGGGCGCGCCGGCGGGATCACCTTCGGCGATCCATTCGTTCCAGAAATCCTTGGGGCAGGTGCCGACGAGATCGGTCATTCCGGCGGCTCCCCGACGGTGACCAGGATGGGCGGGTGCATCGTGCCGAGAATCTGGACATGGACCGCGGCACCTTTCGCGATCGCCGCGAGCTCGGCCGGCGTCGGTATCCATGCCGTCGTCATTGCAGGGCACTTGGCGCCAACCGCGGTGTCGTGGATGATCTCGTCTCGCACTGGCAGCCCGAGGTAGCCCTGAGACTTGCCGAGGACGCGAGTTGCTCCGGGAATGCGACCGATCATCATCGCAGCGCCTCAATCACTGCCGGTGCCCACCACATGAGCCAGGCACCGCATACCGCTCCGGCGAGGAAGGCGAGCTTGATCATCATTTGCGCCTGGCCAAGTGCGCGCGGGCCTTCTCCCGGACACCGGGATAGCGTTCGTCGAAGTCCTTCAGCCGGGCTTGTTCGCGGGCTGACGCGGCGATGATTTCGTGTCGCTTCTCAGGGAAGCGGGCCGCGTCAATCGCCTCGCGCACGCTGAAGGCCGGCAGGTGGCAATCGGTCAGTGCCGCTCGATTGTGGTTGATGTCGTACTGCCAACCATAGACCGTGCCGTTGCGTTCGTTGGCCTTCAGGTTGACGCTGTCGAGCCAGTCGAGGCGGGCCTTGTCGGCCTCGAGATCGGCGAGACGCTCGACGTCGATCATCTTCCTGGTCATGCGTTCCCCGCTTTCAGGTTGTCGATGATCCTCGCATCGTCGACGGCATCAGCCGCTTCGGGAGAAATGTCGGCGACCATCTTCATCAGCATGTCGCGACGTTCGATCACCAGGGCGTCGGCAGTCGCCCGATCGGCTATGGGCTCAAATGTCGCCGCAGGCTGGTCCCCGAAGGTCTCGCGGACGAAGAAAGAACCGTCGTCGCGCATGCCGATCCGATGGCGGATTTCGAGGGTGACCTTGTCGTCGTCGGGTCGCCGCAGCGAGGGGCAATCACTCTTGTGACTGATCTCCCGACCGTAGCCGGCAACCGCGTGGCAGTCCGGACAGCGAACGCTCATCGCCGCTGCTCCTCCGGGTCTTCGCGCACGAGCACGAGATGCCAGTTGACGGTGTTGTTGTCGGGAGCCTCGACGTACTTGGCGTAAGCCGCGCGGAGTCGTTCTGACGCTTCGTCAAAGGCTCCCATGGGACCCCGGTTCATGCGGCAGGTCGGAGTGATGATCCGATGACCGGACTTCAATCCTGACAGGACGGTTTCGACAGCCATTGATCAGCCCTCCCTCGCATCGGCCGCGCGTTCCGCGGCATCAGCCTCGGTTGCGCGTACCTGGCGCTGATATTCGTCGAAGGCCGCAAGCGCGTGACGAGCTTCATCCCGGTAATCGAACCACGCCGGGAAGCCCTGCGGCTCGCACTCCGTCCCGTTCCAACGCATCGCCGGTTGGTTCGGGTCGCCGCCATTGAGTTGCACGCGGCAGATAGCTTCGGCCACGGCGCGGAGAAGCTTGGAGTCGGGACGGCTCATGTCGTCGCGCGGGGAGGTCATGACACCACCTGTCCCACGAGCGCCGAGATCATCGGTCCGATCGGCTCTTCGTCTTCTCCGAACCAAGGGATGCGGACTTCAAGACCGTCAGCCGCCATGGTCGGCTGGCCCGGCGAGAGGCCTATCGGCATGCCTCGAAACTCGGCCTGCTTCCCGCAGATTTTGCACTTCCCAGTGATCTCCAAGTAGTGAAGGTTGGAATCGTGGAAGGCCTGATGATGCACATTGAAGTGCATGTCGCTGTGCGGGCACTGGTTCTCGGGCATGCTCATGCGAAGCCTAGCTCCTCGGCCTTGAACTCCCGAATCCGGATCGTGATCTCCTGACCCTTGACGAACTTCTCGACCTTGAGATCATCCGATCCATGCAACAGCGATCTCGGGATGATCGCCCATCCTCCTCTTCCGTTCTGATGCTTTGGTCGATCGACGATGATCGCGAGACCGGTTGAGGAGATGCGGCGGAAAGTGGTGGTGATCACCCTGTATTCGTCGGTCATATCGCCGCCTCCGGCGTGCCTGGCGCATGCTGGTTGGCGCGGCGCCAGAACATCGGCTCGTCGCCGCGCATAAGCATGAGGTGAGCGATCACGTCATCGGTCGGGCACATCGACCCGGCCCAAGACTCCTTGTAGTAGCCGATCGGATGCAGGCAGAGGGCGGCGAGAACGCGGGCGGATTTATTGCCGTCATTCCGCGCGTCGAGCGCCACGGTCGGTCGCAACTTTCGGAAGAGGTACGTCACGCCCGAGCGCTTCGACGTCTCGAGGAACATGCCGGTGAGCAGGTACATCTTGAAGGCGTGGTGCTTGAGAAGCTGACCGAGGAGATGGACGGCGTTGGCCTCCTGCTCAATGCCCCAGGCAACGGATGCGCCGAGCGTGTTTAGCTCGAGGTGGACGCCGCGGTTGCCGTAGGGAACTGTTCCGCCCTTCACGCGGCCGTCGGGCTCCTGCCAGATGAAAATGTGCTTGCGCAGCCGATGCGACCACCACTGGTTCCGAACCTTGACGCCTTCCTCGACCGCGTCATCATCCGCTGCGGTCTTGCCAATCGCCATCAGTTCGGCTGCCTTGGGATAGGTCGGTTCGACGACAAGCCCGAGGTCGCTCAGCGGCATCGGAATGCCAGCCCACTCGCGCTTATCGCCGGCTACGTGGCGGAGCGCGTTGCGCAGTGGTGCGAAGTTGTCGAAGCGATCGAGGATCGAGAAGTCAGCCTCCCGCGGATCTGGATACAGCGACGGCGTGGACGTTGCTCGCCTTGAGGCGTCGCCCTGCCTTTGAGTTTGGCGCCGGCGCTTTCTGTCTTCCGCCTCGGCTCGGCGGCGCTGCTGGCGTGTCGACATCGGAGGTCTCTTCGCTGGGGGTGGAAGCGCCGGTTTCGGCCGCGTCGGCGGCGGCAGCCGTCACCGGATCGAAGTCGGCGATGATGTATTCCGCCGTCTTCTCGTCGAAGTCGGTCGCCCGGTGGTAGATCGGTCGCCCGTCATCATCCTTGCCGGTAGCGACCAGGAGCGCGTAGCCTCGGCGGATCATGTCCTTGACGATCCTGCTGGCGCGGATCACCTCGGCCGGGTTTGTCGGGTCGAACGACAGCTTGGTGTCGCCGGCCCCGACGTTGAGGATGCCTATGGTTCCAAAGCTCATGTGAAGCCCAGCTCCTCTGCCTTGAACTCGATCACGCGAACCGTGATCTCCTGGCCTTCCTTGAATCCCTCGACCTTCAGATCATCGGCTCCATGAAGAAGGGACCTTGGGATCACTGCCCATCCACCCTTGCCGTTCTGGTGCTTCGGTCGATCGACCATGATGGCGAGACCGGTCGTTGAGATGCGGCGAAAGGTGGTGGTGATGGTGCGGTAGGAGTCGGTCATGCGGCGATGCCGCCGGTTGGCCCAGTCGGCGACCAGGTCGGCCGCATCGGGATCGCGGGCGAGCAGCGTGAACTTCGGTTCGTCGGGCGCCGCGGCCGCCTCGCAGTCGAACCTGCCTGGGTTGTTCTTCGTGCCCATCAGCCCGCGGCCTCCATCTTCGCGGCTGCTCGATCGAGCCGCTCGATCTCAGCGAGGATCAGCGCGCCTGCCCGGACAAGATCACGGCGGCGGTCTTTGGGCTTCCACCAAACCTTGAGCCGACTGTAGAGGCGTCCGCCGTCGTCAACGACGTTCCACCAGGGCCACGGGTCTTCCAGTCTGGTGCCGTTCTCGTCGGTGGTTGCAGATCGGAGATCGGGGCGGATGTAGCATGCCGCCGACGTCGCCAGATCACCGTCGGTGTGCCGATCATCATGTTCCGCCGTCCAGCCTTCCACCTCGATCTGGCGGCGGCGCTCGGCCATCACGTCGAGCGCGGCCATCGTCGGCCGGCCGGCGGCGTCCAGTGCGAGCAGGATGTTCGCCGCCGCGTTCTCTGTTACCGCCGCAGAGCGATGCAGGTTCGGCAGCCACTTGTCGATCGCCTCGGCCACGATCTTAACGCTGGCATCGAAAGGGTTTGTTGTCACAGCCTCCTCCTCCAAAGGTTCGTGCCGACGCTGTTGCCCTTGCCGGGGAGTGTGCCGGCACGGATGATCCTGCCCTCGCGCTCCAAGCCGCGGAGGACGTGCTTGACGTGGGCCGGAGCACCGATGCCGCCGGCAAGACGCCATGCTTCACGCGGAGTGACCGCAGTGCCGATCGGAATCGCATCGCAGACGCGGTCCGCGGTTCGACGCTTTATGTCAGCCGAAGAGGTAGTCATGACAAAGCGGCCTCTTCGAGCCACGTCCATCTTTCGCGGCGGTGGATAAGGCTGATTGTTCTTTGGCTGACACCAAAGCGGCGCGCGATTTCTCTCTGCGTCGCCGTCCCTTGAAGTTCTCTTATGGCTAGAACGTCGGCCGCGAGAAGCTTCGCCATGCCGTGACGCTCGCCTCGGTTGCTCGTTCCATGCACAAGCTTGTCGGCCTCGTTCTCGGCATCAGTCTTCCAAACAAGGTGGCGTTTTGCGACGCAGCCGAGATGTCCTTTGCCGCATAGGTGAGCGGCTTCGTGGTCGGGTGTGGGCGGCGGCCCATAAACCTTTTCGCAAACGAGGCGGCAGACGGATACCGACTTGCCGTCCCACCTCATCACCGCATAACCGTCCCGTGTGGAGAACGGCCAGGCAAGGCAATCGTTGCCGTCGTACATGAGGATGACGCTATTGAAGAAACGCTGCAACGAGCCCGGAGGTGCGCGTCCTCCCGTAGGATCTCCGTGCCGGCGCCAGCGATCATAGTGGGTAGAGCACCACCCCCACCCGTGCGCCGGCTTCTCACACCCGGGGATCGAACACGTCCTCATGGCTCGCGCCCGCCGATCTCCGCTTCCTCGAGCGTAAAGTAGAGGTACTCCTCGACCGTAGGCGCCGCCGGCACAGGAACGCGGACGATGATCTGTCCTTCATGACCGATGTCGACTCGGTCGATGGTGCCGCCCTTACCCTGGGCGACACCCTTGAAGGCTGTTGCCCGGCGTCCGATGAGCAAGGCTCGAGCGACACCGAGGGACTTCGCGATACCTGCCTGAATCTCGAATGCGGCAGGTGCGGGTTTCTCCGCAGTCAGTGGACTCTTGGCCATTACGCGGCCTCCTGTTGCGCTTCACTCAAGGGATCGGGACGAGCTCGGATATCGGCGGCGATCGCGCGCCCAAGAGTCGGGTACTCGGCTTCGATCGCCGCAGCGATCGCCTCACGCTCGGCAAGCGCCGCCGCGCGCGCCCAATCAGCCGCCTCCTTACAAAAGCGATCATCGGCGATCGCCTTGGCCCGGTTGCTGGCGCTAAACTCAGCGACGGGGTCGTGCTTCTTCCGCTTGCGGATGCTCTCCATGTGTCGGCCAGACGAGCCGATCGCGTTGAGGAGGTGCCGGCGCTTCTCGTAGTTCGACCAGAACTCGGGGATCACGACGACGCTCCCGTCTTCCGTCGACGCCGGATCCAGTCATGAGCAACGATCACGATCAGCGTGAGGCCGCCGACGACAGCGATGGCGAGGGTGAGGTGGTCGAGGTCGATCATGGTGCCGCCGCCTTCGCCTTGGCGGCGGCGACTTGCTCGTCGACCGTCGGTCCGGTGTATGGCTCAGAGCTCCGTCTGCGCTTCCGTCTCCATCCCCATCCATCCTCCAACTGGCGGATGTCGACAGCCTCCTCGTGGAGGTGCATGCCGGTATCTGTAAGGACCGGGTCGTCGGGGACCGAGACGCCGCGGCTCAGAAGCGGATTGTCGACGTTGCAGCCGCCGCGCTGGGCGATCTCGTAGTTGACGTACTCCTCGATCTCATCGAGCGTCGCGTCGCAGTCGAGAACCATCTCGAATTCGACGCGGATGATCCGGCTTCGCGGGAGCTTCACGACGCGACTCCTTCGACATGTTCCCGCGCTGCCGTATCGACTGGATCAGATCGGAATGCCGCTGCGACTCCAGAATGGACCGTGCTCCGGAGTTGTGCGATCACAGGGCCGCCGCGCATGCTCGCGGCCAAGCCTTTCGGCATGATCTTCACATGGAGGTCATTGAGGTCTTCAGCCGACTGGAACTTCCATGCCTTCACCTCCTCGGCGTCGCCGAGCATCGCCTTGACAGGCGAGTTGCCTTGCAGCGGCCCGACAGAAAACCCGCGCGCCTCGAGCCAGGCCTTGCACGCGTTGAACGCGGCATAGTCGCCCCGATCTTCGAAGAGCGCGAAGTTGTCCCCGCGCGCTGCGGGAGGAATGACAGCGCGCGGGGCAGTGTCCGCCGGGGAGGAGACGGCGGAGTCGCAAAGAGGTCCCCGGACCGGCGGTGGGTTGGGGCTGGGGTCACCGGTCCGGGGTTCCATCGCCGAGCTTTGCACCCCCGGCGAATGGGAGGAGAGGGTGGTCGACATCACTCGCCGCCGCTCGTCAGTTCGCCCGCGTCGCCGCGGAAGTCGATGTCGGGGAGGATCGTCTGTGGCTTGAAGATGACGCGGTAATGGTAGGTGCTGACGTCGCGCGCTTCGAGCTGCTCGACGAAATAGGTGACGTTGTCGGACAAGCCGAGGAAGTGCTTCTTGAAGATACCCGGCCCGGTCTTGCAGGTGACCGTCAGTTGGCCGGCACGGTCATTGTTGCCGAGCGAGCAGAGGCCCTCGATGCTGAGCATGTAGTCGCCGGTGATGCCGTTGTAGAAGATCACGCGACGGTTGATCTCGAACATGTCGGCGGCCTTCGACAGGTTCGTGGATGCGATGTCCGCATCGGTGCACCCGGCCAAGGACGCGAGGCCAATCGCTGCCGCGCCCATCATCCACTTCGCCATCACGTCCTCCTTTCAGCGGGTCCGAACATCGGCTTTCGCCAGCCCGAGGCGCGCGATCCGGGCATCGGCTGCCCCTTTCGCTGCCTGGGCCGGATACCCCGGTCCATGCGTTCCTGGCGCTTCGTTTCGGCGGCTACGGGTTGATCATGCGTGTCCGTCTTCTTCCGCCAGCACGCGCGGGTGAGGACGGCGCAGTTGTCGAGCGTCGGCTTGCCGCCGGCCCGATCGACGATGATGTGCTCGTAGTAGATGTTGCCGACCGGACCGAGCCTCTGTCCGCAGCCTTCGGCCGTGAAACCTTCGATGCCGTACTCGGCAAGGCGATGGCATTCGCAGATGCCGCCGGCGCGCTCCCAGGCTGCGTCGCAGATCTTCGATGAGAACTCGGAGCGGCTCATCGCCCGCCTCCAAGCACCTTCACGGACTCAGCCCGAAGCCGATCCCTCAATTCGCGGAGGCCTTTGGCGATTGCGGGTTCGAGCAATTCAAACTTGAACCGGTTGGGCGCATTGACGGCGTTGAACTGCTCAATGCGGCGGAGCTGGAGCTTGGCCTCGGCTTCGGTCATGCCCGCCTCGCGAACACATGCCAGACCAGATCACCCCCAGAGGTGAGGACGGTACCGATATAGTCGGCGGTGTACCCGTGCGGGACCGGGTACCCGGTGCCGACGATGGTGATGCGCCTGACAGCCTTGCCGGCCTCCGGGTGAGGGTTGACCAGTGCCCACAGGCAGATGACGCCATGCTGTTCCGCGACGCTGAGGATGCGCGAGCCGATAGGCATCTCGACGTCCTGGACGTCGGTGATCTTGAGCGGGAATTTCCAGATGGTGAGGGCCATGGCCTACGCCCTCGCCTTGCTGTCGGCCTGCGCCGTAACGACATGGATCCGGAGAACGGCCAGTCCTCGGGCTTCGGCTTCCTCAATCTCGGCAGCAAACTTCGCGAGTGTCCGTCTTCCCTCAACGGACAGGTGCTTCATGCATCCGACGACGGCGAGCTCCATGCCCTCGTAAGACTTGTAGTCCTGAGGCTTCTGCCGGGAGAGGTTCGGGTAAGCCGCTGCCGGCGGGCCAAGATCGAGCCCAAGATCGTCGGCGAGGCCAGGAGCAACGAGTCCCTCTATCTCCCGGTCGAAAGCAGCTTCACGGGGAGAGGGGCGGGAAGGGAAGGCGGAGACGTTCATTCGGCCGCCCTCTAGCGTGACGACCATGCGGGCATCGGCAGGAAGACCTTCTTGCCGCCCTCAACAGTCAATCGCTTCACGAAGATCGCCTTCAGCCGCATGAAGCATGGGCTGCGATCGCGGTCGCCCATGTTCCGACCCGGGAGCCACGCGAGATAATCGGCGTCGGCCGACACCGACATCAGGCAATGCTTGAACTGAGTGATAGACAGGACCGCATAGCGTTTGTTGCCGGTGCGGTCCTGGTCGATCACGAGCCGATTCCAGAGCCACATGCAGAGCGTGAAATTGAGGGCACTCCAGAGGCGGTAGTATTCCGGATCGCGTCCCCACGCAGCGTGTGCTGTGGCGAGGAATCCGATGAGGTTCTGAAGCGACTGCTGGTTTAGGTTCTGCGCATGTTGCGCCGCCGACAACCCGCCGCCGCCGTTGTTCGGTGGCGTCTCCATTGCCGATCCCGCCCAGCAACGGAGGAGCGACGACATGCTGACGATCGGGCCGCTGGTGGAGCGGCGGACCTGGTCGTAGCCAACGAACGGACACGCTTTGCGGATGGCCGTCAACGCGGGCACGGAACTTTCAAGGCCCCGCAGTATGTCGTCGGGTCGCATGCGGACCAGCGACGAATTAAGCCGGACGAACTCGTCAGCCATCTCGCCCAGCGAGTCGAACGTACAGATGCGCACGTCGGCGATAGCTTCGCCAATCTCGGAGAGTTTGAACGATTCGATCCGGTGTTGGCCGTCAACGATGTAGTAGGCGTTGTCGCCCTTGAGCTTGCCGAGAGTGATGACGCCTTCGATCACCTCATCGCGCTTGATCTGCTCGGTGACAGCCCTAACCTTGTCGTTGACGCGCAGCGGGCGCTGGAAAGGGGGCAACTTCCACGAGCCGGCAATCTCGGGAGTGATGATCAGAGTGTCCATTCGGCTTTGCTTGGCCCGCGGAGCTTCGCGCGCACCGCTGATCGAAATCACCTTGCCCATGTTGGCTTCCTTCACGTTCTGACGGTTTCGAGAAAGGCTACGCGCGCGCTTTCGCACGCGGATTCCCAGACGCCGAGGAGCATCTGCAGATCGCGATCATGCTGGCTCTCGATGGGCATGGCGGGCTTCGACTTCGACTTTGTCTTCCGCTTTGGCTTCGTCTTGGCGCGGGTAGCCCGTTTGACCTTCGCTCGTGTTGGCTCCTCGCCAGCGGCGATCGCTTCGTCGAGGGTGCGCTTCACGATGCCAGGCTCCTCCTCCTCGGCGTCGCGAATCCCGCGAGCCTCGTGGATGTCCTTCGACGACAGGCCGATCTCGGCGGTCGTTGCGGAAGTATTCCCGTCCGGAAGAGTTTTTGGACGGCCGGCGGCAACTTCGCCGCGCTCCTGCGCTGCGTCGTATTCGTCGGCGAGCTTGCGCTTCGCGCCAGCCTCGATTTCAAGAGCGTCAGCCTGAGCGCGATGTACCTTGGAGAGAAGTTCGTCGTGCGCGCCCTTGGCTTTGGCGAACCGAGCAGCGCGCTTCGCTGCATCGTAAGCGAGCGCCGCCATGTCGCGGGCTTCCAGAACCTCGGCGGCATTCTTGGCGCCAGCGAGGGTCTTGGCCGCGCGATCGACGAGAGCCGGCAATGACGCCGCTTCCGAGGCCGCTACAACCTGTCCTGCCGACATCCCCCACTCCCACAAACGATGCCGGGCGATCTCCGGCGATGTGGGAGACGCTAACAACTCACGTTATCAGTGTCAACAACAAAAGTTGTCAGAGCGAGCGTGGGTTGAGGGAGGACAATTGTGTCCGTGCGCTTAACGGCAGCGTACGGTGATGCCGAGGACTGGCGGAGGAACGGCCAGCGCTTCGTTGAAGCGGGGCTTGTAGAAGGGTTCGAAGCCGACGTAACCCCCGAGGCGGTTCTTCGCGTTCACCTCGCCGCAAAGAGCTCCTTCCTTGCCGATTCTGATCCGGCGGAATTGCACCGCTTCCGGGTCGACGAACAAGTCGGCGACGTCAGCGAGCGTCGCGCCAAGCAGCGCGGCGTCGATTTCAGTTCCGGACTTGTCGACAATCTCATAGGCGGCCGCTGTCGAGATGAGCGCAACCGAGGCGGCAAGGAAAGTCAGCGGTGGTCGGGCCATATCCTCAATCCTTAAAATCGCGGCGCCATGTGCTTCACCCGGGCGCCCCATTCGACTTCCACGTCAGTGATCGTGCCTTCCGACGTTTGTGAATAAAGGTGGTAGAATCCAGCCGTTTTGCTACGTTTGATCTTCTTCACGAGGACGCGACCATCAGGCAGGCCAACCACACAAAGCTGTCCGATCAACTCTTCTGTTATCGGTGACCTAACCTCGTCGTAGAAGACAAGCCAGCCATTAAATAACTCCCCGAGGCTGGTCCCGCGGACCTCGACTGCTACCGTTTGAGCCGTCGCGCCCGGCGGCGCCGGCACTTCATCCAAAGGGCCTTGGGCGTCCGCATAGTAATGTGCTTCGGCGCTGGCGCCGACGTAGCCGACCACCGGCACCTCGCGATCCGACTCTCCCAGTCCAACCAACCTCCGGATGTCGGGGAGATACCGACTGCGCTTGGTGTCACCGTCCTCGATCTTTTGGATGGCAGCCTGAGATATCCCCACCTTCTTGCCAAGCTGGCGCTGCGAAAGGCCTCTAGCCTCGCGCGCTCTCCTTATTTCGTCCCCGATGCCCATGAGCCGAATTCTAGCTTTCGGCGTGAACACATTGGTTATTGACGTCGACAACATTAGTTGTCTACTCTGCCGATTCGATGGCTACCGAACCGCTCAATCTCGTCGAAGAAGCGATCCGCCTTGCCGGTGGAAGCGAGCGGCGTCTCGCCGAGCGCGTCGGCGTTTCGCAGGCGGCGATCAACAAAGCCAAACAACGAGTTGCCACAGGTGGGCGCGTATCGGCCGAACTGGCAGACAAGATCGACAAGGCCGGCCTTCTGCCGCGCCACCTCTTCAGGCCCGATCTTTTCGAGGCACCACCGCCAAAGACGGAGGCCGCCTGATGCTACATCAGTTTCGGACGGCTCCCGACTCCCTCCGGCACAAGCCAATAGCTCGACATGTCGCGCACGAAACGACGCCAAACGCTCGACGGCATGCCGACTATCAGGGCTTGGCTTCCTTCCGGTCCATGGCAGGTGAGCGAAACGTAATCGCCTTCGTCGTGAAGTTGCAGACCGGTGCAGAACACCGTTTTTGCCGCATCTCTGGTCATGTACCCCCCAACGCCTCGGTGTTGTCGCCCCGAGTGCGTCAACCGTCTGGCGTGATCGGACGACCGTCAACCCCCTCATGGTCACTTTTCCCGGCTAATCTGCGCACAGAGGTCGTGCGCTGCCGCGGCTGTGGTGGCGATCCTGATCTGGACGCGATGCTCGTCGGCTCCCGCGCCGAGCCGAAGGTGCGCCCAGCCGAGGATGTGCAGCATCGAATCGACGTGGCCGACGGCGAACCCGGTGACGAACGCCGTCGGGATCGGCGCCGGTTCGGTCAGCGCTGGTACGGGTCTCTGTCTTCGGCCCATCGTCGTTCTTCTCCTTTCAGCGCCGGTCAGCGGAGCGGCGCATGACGGCCTTCACATTCAACGCCGAGGCGTTCCGGCTGTTCGTGTGCTGGCGCAAGGACAATCCGAAGCAGCAATCCATGCTGGAGGCCGCGGCCGAAGCGGGGGTTGTAAAGGACCAGCTCTTCCGGGCGATGCACAAGCAACGCGTCGGTGTCGAAGCTTTCCTCTCGCTGTGCCTGTGGATGGACATCAACCCTTACGCCTTCCTACTCGACAAAGAGACAGGGCGCGGACTCGCGCCGCTGCCGGACGGCAAAGTTCCACATGATCAACGTGGTCAAACGCGCAGCGCGCCTCAGTTTTCGGAGGCCGCTCAATGAGGGGCCGAAGGGTACGCGAGAGCGGCGACGTCTCATCCCTTCGGCATACCGGCGGGGGATCGCCGGCAATCGAGATTCAGCGGATTGGTTCATGGCTTACAAATCGATCAAGAACCGCCGCGCCTATGCGCGTAAGCACTACCGGGAGAACGCGACTCTCTACAAACAGCGGGCGCGAGAGCACACCAACCGGATGCGCAAGGTTCTCCGCGAGTTCGTCGCCGACTACCTTTCCTCGCACTCCTGCGTGGACTGCGGCGAGGCGGATCCGATCGTCCTTGAGTTCGATCACCGGGACCCGCTTCACAAGGTCTTCGACATCGCAAGCGTCCGGAATCGCGGCTACAGCCTGGCCAGCCTCAAGCGTGAAATCGCCAAGTGCGATGTGCGGTGCGCCAACTGTCATCGCCGTAGAACACACGCCGAGCGGTTGGCGAACGGCCATCCCGTCCGGGGGAGGCTCACCATGGCCGATCTCGTGGCAAGACACTGCGGACCTCCCTCCGAATAATGGGAAGATCCCCGCAACCACCCTTCGCGTCGGGGAGTATGTCCGGCGCGGAGTGCCCTCCTTGGGCGTTTCCTCTGGAACCTTGCCGGCAGGCTTCGGTCTGCCGGCCTTTTCCAATTCCATGCGGCGCGACCCTGCGCTCCGCCAGGCGGCTGCCGGCCCAGACCCGAGGTCGATACGGGCCGGCGGCCGTCGCTCTTACGCATCTGCATCACAAGAAAAGTCGAGGGGTTAAGCGTCATGCGTGCAGTGAGCACGGCCACGGCCGGCAACGCAAATCGAGGGGTGGAAGAGTCCTTCCGCCGTTCCGGAAGAAGTCTTCCGGTGATCGACCGGCTGGTGCGGGTCGCAAGGGCGATCTGGCCGGTCAAGACGGACCTCGAATTGGCGGCGCGCACCGGCACCTCTGACCGTGCATGTCGCGACCTTCTGGCGCGTCGCGGCGGCATGTCGCTCGAGGCGGTCGCCCGTCTCCTGCAGTCGGAAGAGGGCCTCGAGTTCCTGATGGCGCTCCTCGGCGACGCGTCCCCGGGATGGCGACGCGACCTCGAAGTCCACATCGATATTTCGCTCGAGCGCTTCGCCCTCGAAGAGCAGCGGCGGCGCATCGCCGGCCTCGAGGAGCGGGCAGGGGAGCGATTTGCATCGGGAGCATCGCCGCTCCGCAGATTTCATTTGCCGAAGCGGAAGTGAACTAACCGCGGCCGGGGCGGGGAGCCCGGCAACGCCCTGAAGAATGAAAGAGGCCAAACGTGCCCGCATTCATCGCCGACTTCGCCGCATGGCGAACACGCAAGAATCGAGAACGCGCCGACGCGATCCTCGCGAGCGCCAAGGAAGAAGCGAGCGCCGCCAATGCCCGCGCCCGCTGGTGGAACCGCGCCCGCATCTGGGCCTGTGGTCTTGGGCCGTGGCCGGGCCTTCCAATCGGGAAGGGGGCGGTTCATGGCTGAGCGGGGCGACCACAGCAAGCTTCCGCCCGGTCCTTGGAGTTGGGAGGACAACGCGCCGGCTGATCGGCCGCTTGGATCGGGGTTCGTCTACATCCTTGATGCCAACGGCCGGAAGATCGGGACGGTTTGGGGGCGGCCCGAAGAGAAGATCGCCGTGGCAGACCTCATCGTGGAAGCCCGCGATCAAGTCCCTTCGCTTCTGGAAGGAAAGGGCTGATCCATGCGCATCCGCATACCCTTCACCGACATCATCGTCACCCGTGAAGCGACGATCGCCAAGGAGATCGCCGACGGCGGCGCCCTGGTCGCGGTCCGAAAGGCCTCGGAGATCATCCGACGCTATTCCCGGAACCGATCCTGTCTCCGGGCCGCGCTCGCCGCACGCTTCCGGATGAACGAGGAGCATCTCTTCGACACGCTCACGCTCCTTGAGAACGAGCAACGGGCAGTCGAAGCCTTCGCCGATGCCATGGGGCGGGAGCGTGGTGAACTGCCGATCATTGCCGTCAGGCCGGAGCCGGCGCGGTACGTGCACGTGCCTGTCGAGGCTGCGCCATGAACTCGGCCCTCATCATCACCTTCACTGCCGGATTCGAGCTGGGGCTGTTCGCATATCTCGGGACGAAGGCGGTCCGGATCATGTTCGAAGGACTCCGGGCATGACGGGCGTCGATGTCACCGTCCGCGAGGCGATCCGCTTCGTCGCCTGCACCGAGTTGGTCGAAGACGGGATGCATCTCTCGTCCGATCTGGCGCTCGACTCCCTCAACCGCGTCGAATGCCGCCAGGCGATCGAAGAGAGCCTCGGCATCGAGATCGACGACGCCGAGTTCGACGGCGTGAAGACCGTCGGCGACGCGATTCGTCTCGCTGAATCGAAGGTCGGGGAGCTGCGGACATGACGACGGGCGCCCGGATCCTCGCCGCGCTTCACGACCTCGCCGATGAGGACGGCGTCGTCCCGAGCATGCCGGTTACGGAGATCGCGCGGCTCTGCGGCGTGACGCCGGCCGTCCTTCACCCTCAACTCTGGGAACTGGCCAGGTTCGGTTCTCTGGAGAAGCTCGACCGTCGCGCCCCCGACAAGTGCACGAGCCGATACCGGATTACCGGTAAGCCGGCAGGCCGTGACGGCAGCGGAGAGACGTCGAAGGACATCGCCCGCCGCGAATTCGTCGCCCGCGACGAGATCAATCGCCGTCTCAAGGAACGGTATGGAATCGAGGTGTTCGTCTATCAGCGTGACCGGTATTCCGAAGCGATCTCTCTGCCGAGGGTCAGGGCGCTGGAGGGACCGGCGCCATGAGCACCTCCGCATTCTTCGCTGCCCGTCGTGCTCGTAATGAAGCGAGGGCGAGACTCGAGGCGGAGATGAACTACCGCGCTCGAATCTCGGATCGGAACACGTACATCGCGCTCGCGTGCCTTGACGGAGTCCTTGCGCTCGGCGGAGCGGCGATCAACGTCCACGTCTCGTTCGCCTTGATCGGACTCGCCGCGATCTTCGCCGCCCTGGCCGTCTCAACTCAACGCCGGGCAGATGCAATCCGACCTCGTTCCATAGCGGCTGATCTTGCTGAAGGCGGGGATGTGCACATGGCGGAGGCCGCATAGATGCGCCTCACCACTCGCAAAACCGACGCCTTCACTCCCCTTGAGGAAGAGATGCTCACCCTCATCGCGTCCGAGGGCACGGCCTGGTTCCTGCCGGCGATCTCGCACGACAAGAGCGCTGCCCTGCAGGAGCTCGAGCGCCTCGGCCACATCTACCGGACATGGAACAACCGGCCCCGTGACGTGCCGAACGGATCCAAGGGATTCCGTCTCACCGACCACGGGAAACAAGCCCTCGCCGAACTGACCAGGAGGAAGGCGTCATGAGAGTCATCCTCGCTGCGGCGCTCGTTGCCGCGTCCGCCCTTCCTGCATCCGCCCAGATGGCGTGCGGCAAGCGCGAGATGATTGTCGCCGCCCTCGCATCGCAACACAACGAGACCAGGATTGCCTTCGCGCTCTCGCAGAAGGGCGTGGTGATCGAGGTTTTCGTGTCGGAGGTGGGGACCTGGACTCTCGTCGCATCGGGTCCCGGAGGCATGTCGTGCCTCCTCGATTCCGGAACGAACTGGGAGGGCCCGAAGCCTGTGAAGGAAGAGGGAACGTGATGGCGAAGAACGGAACAGCGATCGCACGCGACGGTCTCGACAAGGCTCTCGCGCTACTCATCGACGTGGTCGAACGGCGGAACACGATCCCCATTCTCTCCAATGTGCGCGTCGAAGCGGTGCCCGGTAAGGTGGTCTTGTCGGCGACCGACCTCGACAACAAGATGACGTGCGAGGTGCCGGCCGAAGGCGATGCGAAGTGGTCGACGACGGTTGCGGCGCATGTCTTTCGGGACATCGTTGCCTCCGTCGCGGCAGGCACCGCCATCGCAGCCGAGGTCGATGAGGACCGCGATCTCGTGTTGCGTACTGGTGACGCCGTCTACCGCCTGCGGACGCTCCCGGCCAGTGACTACTACGAACTGAAGCTGCCAGATTACGCTGTCACCTTCACGATGCCGGCGCCCGATCTCGCGATGATGATCGACCGCACGCAGTTTGCGATCTCGACCGAAGAGACGCGCTACTACCTCAATGGCATCTACATGCATCTGGCCGGCGAGGGAAATGTCCGGCTGCGCGCCGTTGCGGCCAACGGCCATCAACTCAGCCTCACGGAAATACCGCGGCCCGAAGGTCTCTCCGGCGGTATGCCAGCGGTCATCGTCCCGCTCGTCGCCGTGAAACACCTTGCGCGCCTCATCAAGGGGCAGGAGTCAGTCACGGTCAGCATCGGCGACCGAGGCGTCCGGTTTGAGTCCGGCGGTAGCGTGCTCACGAGCAAGACGATCGACAGCACCTACCCCGACTACCCCCGGGTCATCCCGTCGAAGGACATCACGCGAACGGTAGTCGTCGATAGGGCGGTACTGGCCGAGACCCTGGCTCGTGTTCGGCCGATGGCGAGCGAGCGGAGCCCGGCTGTCCTCATCGAGATAGCCGCCGCCGGCAAGATCACCTTCTCCGCCAGTCATCCCGACATCGGCGAGGCCAAGGAAGTCGTCCAGGCGCAGTCCTGGCACGGGGACCCGCTCAAGATCGCGTTCAACCACCACTACCTCGCCGCGGGCGTGAGGCGGTTCGGCGACGGCCCGCTGCGGCTCCGCTTCACTGAGACAATGGGACCTTTCGTGATGGATCGCGAGGGTGCCGACGGCGATCTCTATATCCAGATGGCGATGAGGGTCTGAGCCATGGCGAAGCGCATCGCAAAGACAGGCATCGATATCAGCGCGCGGATGTTCTACGCGGCGCTCGTGTGCGTCTCGACCGAAGAGACCCGGTACTACCTCAACGGCGTCCACGTCGAGCCGCATCCGGAGAAGGGCGTAGTCCTGGTCGCGACCGACGGGCTCCGGATGATCGTCATCCACGACGAAGCCGGATACGCAGGCCGCAAGGCGATCATTCCGGCGGACAAGATACTCGTCGAGGCTTTAGCTCGATCCACGAAAGAAGAGGATGCGCGGCTCTTTATCGACGTCAAAGGCATCATCGCGTTCCCGTCCGGCAACTACATCGCCGCCAATAATACGCTGATCGATGGCACGTATCCGGAATGGACGGTCGTGGTCGAGCCGGTCCTTGCTGCGATGAAGACTCGCAAGGTCGCCCATAGCTGCTTCAATCCGAGACTGATCACGTCGTTCGTCCAGGTCGCGACGCGCCTGAAGCTCGGCGACTTCCCGTCGATCAAGATCGTGACAACCGAAGAGGGCGCGCCGTCGCTCATCCTGTTCGCAAAGTCGGACTCAGTGTTCGGTCTCCTGATGCCGATGCGTTCGGACATCGGCGGCACGCTCCCGATCTTCATGAAGCCGATCCTATCGGCACGCCCGAAACCAAAGCCGGCGCCAAAGCCTAAAACCAAGCCGGCACCGGCAAAGCAGACGACGCCGACGGCCAAGCCCCGGAGGCGCGCAGCATGACCGAAGTCGGCCACATGCCCTTCTGGCTCAAATGCGGCAAATGCGGCAACTGCTGGGAGATCTACAAGACCCCGATCGACATGGGCCTCGCGGCGAAACTGATGTCGCGCGCCTTATGCACGGCCTGCGGCGCAACTGCGAAGCATCTCCTCCTCGCCAAGCAGGAGAACGGTATTCTCCTCGAGGGCCGTCCCGAGCCCGACAAGACCGCAGATATCGAAGGGCGCGCCGCGCAATGGCGTCGCTCGAGCGACACAGGCCAGTCATCGATCGCCATTTGGGAGGTGATGACCGGTGTTCCGACGCCGCGGACGGATCATCCCCATGATCCCGACGACCTCGGCCGGTGCCTTCGGCTCCTCGACCTGATCCCGGAGTGGAAGCCCCGCCTCAACCTTATGTGCGGCCTCTCGAAATACTGGGATGCGCTCGTGCAGCGCTGGCCGGAGATCGAGGCCTCCTACCAGGCGAAGATCAGCAAGCCGGTCGGCGCCGGCAACTGGGGCAAGACCTACAGCCTGATGCGGTCGATCCTTGATCCGATCGAAAAGGCCGATCCCCGCGTCGTTCGCGTCGGCGACATGACCATCACCATGGGAGCCGGACGATGACCTCACTAGGCCCCAGCCACAACTCCGGCCCTGCCGGAATCGCTTCGGACCAGCTCCGCTCCATCATCGAGCGAATCGAGCGGCTCGAGGAGGAGAAGCAAGCGATCGCCGAGGACATCAAGGAGGTCTACCAGGAGGCCAAAGCCAACGGCTACGACACCAAGACGCTTCGCGCCGTCGTCCGTATCAGGAAGCAGGACACCGCCGAGCGGCAGGAGCAGGAGGCGTTGCTCGACCTGTACTTGGCAGCGCTCGGAATGGCCGCCAGCGGGGGCGACGATGGTTGATCCTCGCAAACTCCGCGTCGTCGAGAACCTCGCCGCCGGACTGGCGGAACATGGGCGCTCGGAAGAGGCCTGCCGGCACTACAAGGCCATCGTCACCGCCCTGAACAACAGCCACACGAACGGAGTGCAGGACGCGCTTACCGTGTTCGAGGGCATCGCGATGATGCTTGGCCAACTGACGGCCAACATGGGCGATGACGAGCGGGAAGGGCTCCTGACCTACGTGAGATGCCGCGCAGAACGCTATGCCCCGGAGTTTCGCGAGTCTGGTAAGGGCGCTCGTCACGAGGAAGAACCGATACCGGCGGGGGCGCGACAATGACGCCCGAGGCGATCGTGTCCTATCTCAGCAACCGCCGGCTTCCTCTCGCCCGCGAGAAGGAAACCCAGACGGCGATCGGCGCCGCCCTCGCCGAGAATGGCGTCGAGTTTGATCGTGAGGTCGACCTCGGCGGGCGCAACATCATCGACTTCCTCACCGCCGACCGCGTGGGCATCGAGGTGAAGATCGCCGGTAGCGCCCGGACCATCCATCGTCAGTGCGTCCGCTACTGCGAAACGGGGAAGCTGTCTGCTCTCATTCTGGCATCGTCCCGGGCCTCGGGCTTCCCCGGCGAGATCGCTGGCGTCCCATGCTTCGTCCTCAGCCTCGGGAGGGCGTGGCTGTGAATGACATGCTCTCCGCCATCGCGCCGGACCCTTTCGACGCCAGCGGTCGCAGGCTCTACGGGCGCTTGCGGCTTGAGGCCGAGGGCATGTGGTCGGTCGAGGAGATCGCGCCACACGTTGCGATGCGGCTGAAACAGATCTTCCCGAGGATCCCCAAGACAGCGACGGCGCCTTTCCTGCTGACGGACACGGACGCGACGTGCGCCGATCTCCTGTGGTTCATGGAACGGTACCCGCTTGCGGTCACTGATGAGGCCGCCGGGCGTCTCAGCCGGGGCAAGAGCCGGTTCGAAGATCGCAGGGCGGAGTTCGAGCGCATCCTCCTGCCGTCATGGAAGCCGAGCGCCACCGGCGGCTTCCGGCCGGGCATGCAGCCCTATCCGTTCCAGGCACAAGCCGTCGCCCTGACCTTGCTCCATGGCCGGTTGCTCCTGCTCGACGATGTCGGACTCGGCAAGACTGTCTCGGCGCTCGGCGTTCTCTGCGACCCGCGGTGCCGGCCGGCGGCCGTCGTCGTGCAGTCGCACCTGGCCGATCAGTGGGTTGACGAATACGTCGACACCTTCACGGACCTGACGGCGCACATCATCAAGGGCACGAAGCCCTACGACCTGCCGTGGGCCGACATCTACATCTTCAAGTATTCGAACATCGCCGGCTGGGTCGACATCGCCGCCCAGGGCGT
Organism: Rhizobiaceae bacterium; assembly: GCA_019635755.1. GTDB lineage: Bacteria > Pseudomonadota > Alphaproteobacteria > Rhizobiales > Rhizobiaceae > OAS926. The sequence continues at coordinate 70,518 of JAHBYW010000011.1, forward strand.
GTTCAAGGCCGTCGTCTACGACGAGGTTCAGGAGCTTCGCCGCGGCACTGAAACGGCGAAGGGCGCGGCGGCCAAGGTCTTCAGCGACCACGCCGCCGTGCGGCTCGGGCTTACGGCGACCCCGGTCTACAACTACGGCTCAGAAATCTGGCAGGTCGTAAACTTCATCGACCCCGGCATCCTCGGGACCTGGCACGAATTCCTCATCGAATGGTGCGTGTCAGGGGGCGGCCATTGGGTCGTGCGGGACCCTGCGGCGCTCGGATCGTACCTTCGCGAAATGCAACTCGTACTCCGGCGGACGGAGGCCGAGGTCGGCGGCCAGATGCCGCCGGTCAACACGATCACGCACCTCATCGCCCACGACGAAGAGAAGGCGGCCGAATCCGAGGCGCTCGCCCACCAACTCGCGATCAAGGTGACCCGCGGCACGTTCATCGAGCGCGGCAAGGCGGCGCTGGAACTCGACGCGCTGGTGCGTCACACGACGGGCGTCGCCAAGGCGAAGCACGTCGCCGCTTTCGTCAGGGTCCTGCTCGACGGCAAGGTTCCCGTGGTGCTGACCGGCTGGCACCGTGACGTCTACGAAGTGTGGCTCGACGAGCTTGAGGAATTCGCCCCCGTCATGTTCACGGGGTCGGAGACGACGGCCGCGAAGAACAGGACGAAGCGCGCCTTCATCGAAGGCGCGACCGATCTCCTGATCATATCGCTCCGCTCTGGCGCCGGCCTCGACGGACTGCAACGCCGCGGGTCGACGCTCGTTTTCGGTGAGCTCGATTGGAGCCCGCTGGTTCACAAGCAGATTATCGGCCGCCTCCGCCGCCCAGGTCAGACCCGGCAGGTCGACGCGATCTACCTGCACAGCAACTTCGGCTCCGACCCCCCGATGATCGAACTCCTCGGGGTGAAGGCCAGCCAGGCGCGCGGGATCGTGGACCCCATGGCCGGCGTCGAGACCATCCACTCCGACGAAAGCCGTATCCAACTCCTCGCTCGGCAATTTCTCGACCGGCGCGCCGCCGCGGCGCCGTCGACCATCACGGCAGGCGCCTTCGGTGATCCGCCTCCGGGGCGAAGCGCGCTGGACCAGCGGAGGGCTGCGGGATGACCAATCTCGAATATCACCCCCTCGCCAACCTCTTCCCCCTCATCGAAGGGAAGGACTTCGACGAGTTCTGTGCCGGCATCAAGGCCGACGGGATTCTCCACGACAAGATCGTCCTCCTCGAGGGGAAGATCCTTGACGGGCGGAACCGCTACCGCGCCTGCATGACGACTGGGGTCACCGCCCATTTCGAGACGTACAACGCCAACCTTCACGGCGACCCGCTCAAGTACGTCATCGGGAAGAACCTGCATCGGCGGCACCTTTCAGATCGGCAGCGCGCGTCGATCGCCGGCAAACTTGCCGCGCTTGCGCCCGGCCGACCGCCGACGGTGCCCGAGGGGGATGAGCCTGATGCCCCACGGCCTGTGGAGGAAACTCCGCCAATTGGCGGAGTTTCGGCGGAACAGGCTGGTGAGATGCTCAACGTCGCGCCGCGCCAAGTTGAGCGTGCCCGCGTTGTCCACGAGCAAGGCGTGCCGGAGTTGCGCGACGCCCTCGACCGCGGTGACGTCCCCGTATCGATCGCGGAAACCGTGGCGCGGCTCCCCGAGGAAGAACAGCGTCGCGAGGTCGAAAGGCGCGGGCTTCTGCCTGGGGGTAATCGGTCAATCATGGCGTCGCGAAAGGAGCCTGGCGACAGCCTCGACTATTTCCCGACCCCGCCATGGGCTACGCGCGCTCTGTGTCAGCATGTACTCCCGGCCGCGGGAGTGGCCGGCAATCGGCTCGGCGTTGCATGGGAGCCAGCTTGCGGCGAGGGCCACATCGCCGCTGTTCTCGACGAATACGCTGATCGTGTCATCGCGACAGACGTTTTCGAGTACGGCTACGGCGAGGTGCAGGACTTTCTCGCAGTCGATCTTGACCCGCCTCAGGTGGATTGGCTCGTCACGAATCCGCCGTTCGGTGAGCACGCGATCGAATTCGTCGGGCGCGCTCGCTCGATGCTTCGACAGGGCAGGATCACAACTGGATTCGCGATGTTCTTCCGGTCGCAGTGGGCCGTCGAGGGCGTCGAGCGCTACAATGAAATCTTCCGCGACAACCCTCCCACGCTGTGCGCGTTCTTCGTCGAGCGCGTGAACCTATGCAAGGGAAAATGGGACCCCGACGGATCGACCGCGACGGCCTATTGCTGGCTGGTCTGGTTGAAGGATGTAGCGCCGCTCCCGACCTTTTGGATTCCGCCAGGATGTCGCGTCGCGTTGAGCGAACCGGACGACCGCGAGCGCTTTACCGCCAGTCCGGTGGCCCGGAAGGCGCCCGACAATTGTCCGCCAGATGACCGCCAATTGGCGGACAACATCATCGGCCTCGGCGACGGGACATCGATCCCGGATGATGTTGGGGTTGGGGTTGCGAACGAAGAGTACGTCGACCCCGATACGGGCGAGGTGTTCGACAGTCCGCCGACAAAGGCGGCGCTGAGGGCGTCGCTTGAAGGCTCGGAGACTGTTGAAAAACACACAAAACAACAAACTCCGACTTTCGAGGCAAATTCTCAACACTCCAACGAAGCGGCGGAGAATGCGGAGGCGGGAGGGCCTTCGCGGGAAGACGGCAGCGCTGATCCCGCGCCGATTCCGGTCTCCGCCGCTTCGGCTTCCATCGAAACAGCCCGCCTCTGGCACCCCTCCCAAGGCGAATACGAGGGCCATGTCGAGAAGGCTCTCGTCGATCCTGGCAAGGGCACGATCAACCTCATCACCAACGGCAAGCCAATCCATCCCGACCTGATCGACGACGCAATCCGGGACAGAAGCAGGATCTGGCCCAACGTCCAGGAATGGACGGTTACAGTGGACGGCAAGCCTCCGGGCGAGCCGATGGTGCCGGCGCGAGCCGCAGAAAGCAGCGTCACCAGCAACGGAGGCGATCATGAAGACGTAGCCGATTCAGCCAAAGCAGAAACATCGCGTGAGTCCGAAGTCGGTGTTGTGCCGAAACCTTCGCCGGCTTCGGACTCGGATGACGACATGCGGATTCCGTCTTTCCTCGACCGGTCGTCGCCCGACTGCATCGTGAAGGGGGAGGACGGAGCGTGAGCCTCACATTCGCAATCGCCGACATTCACGGCCGCTTCGATCTTCTCGCACAGGCCTATGCAGAGATCATCGACTATCCCGAAGACGACGGGCCGCACACGATCATCCATCTCGGCGACTACATCGATCGCGGACCTGAGAGCCGTCAGGTCATCGAATTCCTGATGGACCCCGACACCGTGCCTGGCGGGTGGAGGCGCGTTGTTCTCCGCGGCAACCACGAAGACATTATGCGCCACGTCTGCCGGAAGAAGCCGCAGGACATTGGCTGGTGGCTCGGGAACGGCGGTAACACGACGTTGATCTCCTACGGGCAGGAGGTCGGCGACCGTGCCGACCTCAGCTTCGTGCCGGCCGCGCATCTTGATTGGATCGAGCGCCTGCCGGTCACGCACATGGACGCACATCGCCTCTACGTTCACGGCGGTGTCGATCCGACGAAGCCACTCCAGGAACAGAACCCCGAGATCATCACGTGGTTCATCTACCCGCGCGGGTTCGGCGAAGGCTATCGCGGCCTTCACGTCGTTCACGGCCACGAGCAACAGCGGCACGGCCCGGAACTCTACGCCGGCAGGACCAACCTCGATGTCGGCGCCTTCTACACGGGGCGACTCGTCGTCGGCGTGTTCGATGACGATAAGCCGGGCGGGCCGGTCGCCATCATCAACGTCGGGCAGGGCGGATCATGAACAAGAACCACTACAAGCGCTGCAATCGGTTCCGCCAGCAACGTGGCGTCTGCTATTTCTGTCCGCGCCGGATGCGTTTGCTCTCGGGCCTCCGCGGCAGACTCCCCGACGACGCGGCGACGCTCTACCACCTCGATACGCGCTACGACGAAGACCGTGGGCAGTACGTTGGCCAGCGCCGCACCGTGCTCGCTTGCGCGGCATGTGCGCGTGAAGTGAGCGCCGAGCGCCAGGACATCATCCCGATCGAGGAACTGCATCGTCGTTCCGGATTCGACCCTGGCCGTAGGGCGGCATGGGAGGCGCGGGCGTCATGACCGTCTACGTCGACGACTCCCGCAATCGCTTCGGCAGGATGGTCATGTGCCACATGCTCGGCACGGACGAAGCCGAACTGCACGCCTTCGCCGCGGCGATCGGCTGCCGGCGGGAGTGGTTCCAGGGCGATCACTATGACGTGCCGCTCTTTCGACGGGCGCGTGCTGTTGCTTTCGGCGCCGTCGAGGTGACGAAGCGGGAGATGGTGCGAATTCGGCGGCGAGCGAGGGTGATGAAATGAAGAACGTCTTTCGCGTCACCACGACCAGCATCAACCCGCGCACTCAGACGGCCTACTTCGTCAATTTCGAATGCACCTATCCGACCCTCGATCTGCTCGTCTCCGATCTCAACGACGGCAAGATCATCATGGGCGAGACGCTGTCGACGAAGGCCGTAGCCGGTGAGCGAGGCCTGCACGAAGTCGTCCACCGTCGACCCTATGCGCTCGCCAAGGGCGGCATCGCATCGATCGAAACGCCGCATGTCCGCTTTGTCGAATACGAGGATGAGGCTCCGCCGACATGACCCTCGGAAGCCACCAATCCACCATCGGCAAGAGCCAGGTGCACATCACGCCGCGGTTCATCGTCGACGCGACCGGGCCGTTCGATCTCGACCCGTGCGCCGCCGATCCGCGGCCGTGGGATTGCGCGGCGGCCAACATCACCGAGGCCGAGGATGGTCTCGCCACCGCTTGGCAGATTGCCAACTACTTCGTATGCGGGAGATTATGCAAATGCTCGTGTCACTACGCTGCTCCGGCTGCGGGCGGGACAAACCCACGGCCGACTTCGCGCCGCGCCGTGACCGCCAAAGCAAACGAGGATTCACCAGCCAGTGCCGAGAGTGTCTCCGGCTCCGCGATCACGGCCAAAGGCGCGGCCGCAACAGAGGGCCCGACCGCCGCACCAAGAGGAAGGGGCTCGTCAAAAACAACCGCGCCGGAGTCGAGTGGGGGCAGCGCAGATGTACCAAGTGCCGCGTGGTTAAACCAGCGGACCACGGCCATTTCGCGCCGAGGGGAAAATACCTCGCCAGCTGGTGCCGGCAGTGCGCTCGGGAGCACGCGTCCGACCGTATGCGACAGCGACGTTCTGATCCCCGAGAAGCAGAGCGGATCAGAGACGCCCACAGCCGCCACGCAAGATCCGATCGGGGTCGCGAGGCCAAACGAAAGCGCTCCCGGGTGGACAACGTCCGGCGACGTCGTCATCAAGTCGGGAAGCCCTTCGACTGGCTGCCGACGGATTGGTCATCTTGTCTCCGATGGTG
>JAHBYW010000012.1 GCA_019635755.1 Rhizobiaceae bacterium
AGCGAACCGGCCCGCGGCATGTAGCAAATCGATTCCGGGGAAACAAGGCGCTTCGTCGCGCCACGGGTGGTCATTGTTGCCCGATCGTTCGGCGCCGGCCGGCGGCATCTGGACGGGCTGCCCCGCCGCAGCCATATGTGACCGATGCTGACCCAGGTTCAGGACAAGACCCCTGCCGCGACCGAGGCGACACGGACGCCAGCCTCGACGGTTGCGACCCCTTCGGCTCCGGTTCGGGCCCCGGATGTGGCGCACATTCCGGCCCGCGGCCCGGCCGTGGTGCCCGCACGCGGCGACATCGCCCGCGCCTTCCTGCCGCGAGACGGGTCGCCGCCCGTCGAATGGCGCGTCGAACCGGGCCTGACCGGCTATGAGGACGCGCTCCGCTTCATGGACGCGCGCGCGGCGGCGATCCGCGAGGGCTCGGCCGGCGAACTGGTCTGGCTGGTCGAGCACCCGCCGCTCTACACGGCCGGCACCAGCGCCAAGCCCGCCGATCTGATCGATCCGGAACGGTTTCCTGTCTTCGACGCCGGCCGCGGCGGCGAATACACCTATCATGGCCCCGGCCAGCGCGTGGCCTACCTCATGCTGGACCTCAAGCGCCGCCGCGAGGACGTGCGCGCCTTCGTGGCCGCGCTTGAGGACTGGATCATCGCGGCGCTGGCCGAGTTCAACGTCGCCGGCGAGCGGCGCGAGGACCGCGTCGGCGTCTGGGTCGCGCGGCCGGACAAGCCGCCGCTGCCCGGCGGCCTGCCCGCCGAGGACAAGATCGCCGCGATCGGCATCCGGCTGAAGCGGTGGGTGAGCACGCATGGCATCGCGCTGAACGTCGAGCCGGACCTTTCGCATTTCGGCGGCATCGTGCCCTGCGGCGTCACCGGCTACGGCGTCACCAGCCTGGTCGATCTCGGCCTGCCGGTGGCGATGGCCGATGCCGACCGTGCGCTGAAGGTGGCCTTCGGCCGGGTGTTCGGACCTGTGACCTGAGAGCGGGCCGACGGATCGCCGGCCGGCCGGTCACAGGACCACCGTCAGGTCAGCCGGTCCGCCGCCCAGATCAGCCCGGCACCGTGGATGGCGAAGGCGGCCGCGAAGGCCAGGGCCAGCATGGCGCGTTCGATCGGCAGGATCGGCTTCAGTTCGCCCTTGAGCTTGGCGCCGCCGCCGGCTGTCAGCAGGCTGAGGATCGCGAAGACGGCACCCGCCGCGACAAGCACCTCGGCGGAAAAGCCGACGCGGTGGCCGAGCGCCAGGAACGCCGCCATGCCGGCGAAGGAGGCGAGCGCCAGCGTGGCCGGCGTCGGGCAGACCTGCCGCAGCACCTGGCCCCCGTCGAACTTCCACACCGGCACCAGATTGGCGACGTTGAACAGCGCCGCGCAGCCGGCCAGCATCGCCAGCACGGTGCCCGCCCGCGCGAAGCCGGAGCCATCGGCCAGCACGCTGGCGGCAATCGCGATCGGCACGAGGAAGGCCGAGAAGCCGGCGCCCATCAGCGCCACGAACGCCACCTCGAAGCGCGTGTCGTAGGGCCGGCCGCCGATGGCGATGCCGCCCAACAGCGGGATGAAGATCATGCGTGCGCTGCCATGGCCGGCGACGCGGAAGGCCGCCATGTGGCCAAGTTCATGCAGCGCTACCACCGCCGTCAGGATCGACGCCAGCACCAGCCCGCTTACGGTGAGGCCGAAGAACGGCCACAGGATCAGCGCCGACAGCACCGCCATGCCGACCTGCGTCAGCGGACGCTCGAACAGCCCGACCCGGCGCACCGTCCCCGTCTCCGCCCAGGATTTCAGGCGGGCCATCTCGCGGCGCAGCGCGAAATAGCGGAAGGCGAGGAACGCCAGCCCGCGATAGCGGTCCGTCCGCGACAGCGTCACCCGCGTGCCCTCGCCGGCATCTTCCAGCAGCACGCCTTCGCGGTAGTTGGCCCAGAAGTCCTGGTCGAGCGATGAATCGTCGGCGACGACCGTCGCGAACCCCTCGCCCTTCACCACGTCCTCGAACCGCAGCACGCGCTCGATCGGCGCGCCGTCCCGCCCATGCCAGCGCAGCTTCACCCGCGCGCCTGCGCCCGTGCCGACGCCGGCGTCCGCGCCGCCGTTCGCCGTGCCGGCCAGCGGCTCGACGGCGACGAACTCGCCGGACCAAAGCGCGTCGCTGCCCAGCGGCCACAGCGCCTGCCACAGCACCTCGCGCCGGGCGTTCAGGGTGGCTGCCAGCCGCACCGTCCTCAGGCCGAGCGGCGCGGCCATCAGCACGAAGATGATGATGACGTTCAGCGCCGCGAGCGCGGCGATCAGGGCTGGCGACACGTGCGCGGCGCTCCGTTCGCGCCGAAACTACCAGCCCCGGTGGAACAACCCCTTAACGATGGCGCCTCACAGGACGCCGATCCAGAATGCCGCCGTGACCAGGAAAGCACTCATCGACAGCAGCGAGAAGACGTCCTGCATCAGATCGGTCATGGCACGCTCCGTTGTTGGTATGTTCTATCTTTGTTCCAGTTTTATTCGAATGTCAACGACGGTTTGCGGTGCCGAATCCCATTGGTTAGCGGATCGTTAAGGCGGCGCTAGGCCAGCTTTGCGAGCGGGGGCATCATCGCCGGCAGGTCGCCCCTGCCATCGGCCAGCGGCTCAGAAATCGACGATCTTGCCGTCGGCCAGCGTGACGCGGCGATCCATGCGGCCGGCCAGTTCGTGGTTGTGCGTGGCGATCAGCGCCGCCAGACCCGACTGCCGGACCAGCGCTTCCAGCGCCTCGAACACGTAGCCGGCGGTCACCGGGTCGAGGTTGCCGGTCGGCTCGTCGGCCAGCAGCACCAGCGGCGCATTGGCCACGGCACGGGCGATGGCCACGCGCTGCTGCTCGCCGCCGGACAGTTCGGAGGGCCGGTGCTCGGCTCGCTTGCCGATCTTCATGTAGTCCAGCAGCTGCGCGGCGCGGTCGCGCGCTTCCTTCACGGCGAGCCCGCGCACCAGCTGCGGCATCATGATGTTCTCGATCGCAGAGAACTCGGGCAGCAGATGGTGGAACTGGTAGACGAAGCCGATGTCGTTGCGGCGGATGGCGGTACGGTCCTCGTCGGAGAGGCGGCCGCAGGCCCGGCCGGCCAGCACGACGTCGCCTGCGTCCGGCCGCTCCAGCAGACCGGCGGTGTGCAGCAGCGTCGACTTGCCAGCGCCCGACGGCGCCACCAGCGCGACGATCTCGCCGCGCCTCAGCGCGAAATCCGCGCCGTTCAGGATGGTGAGCCGCTTCGTGCCCTGCTGGTAGTGCCGCTCGACGCTTCTCAGCTCGACAATGGCGTCCGCCATCATTCGTACCTCAGCGCTTCGACCGGATCGAGCCGGGCGGCGCGCCAGGCGGGGAACAGCGTCGCGATGAACGACAGCACGAGCGCCATGACGATGACGGAGATCGTCTCGCCGGCGTCCATCTTTGCCGGCAGCTTGCTGAGGAAGTAGAGTTCCGGATTGAAGAGCACCGTGCCCGACAGCCAGGAGAAGAACTGGCGGATCGATTCGACGTTCAGGCAGATCACCAGCCCGAGAATGACGCCGGCGATCGTGCCGGTCATGCCGATCGCAGCGCCGGTCATCAGGAAGATGCGCATCACGGCGCCGCGGGTCGCGCCCATCGTGCGGAGGATGGCGATGTCGCGGCCCTTGTCCTTCACCAGCATGATCAGACCGGAGATGATGTTGAGCGCCGCCACCAGCACGATCAGCGTCAGGATCATGAACATCACGTTGCGCTCGACCTCGAGCGCCGAGAAGAAGGTCTGGTTCCGCTGCCGCCAGTCGGTGATGTAGATCGGCCGCTGCGCCGCCGCCTCGATCGGGGCGATCAGGGCATCGACGCGGTCCGGGTCATCGACGAAGACCTCGATCGAATGCGCGCGGTTCTCCTGGTTGAAATAGAGCTGCGCCTCGGAGAGCGGCATGAACACGATCCCCTGGTCGTATTCCGACATGCCGACCTCGAAGATCGCGACCACCGGATAGGATTTCACGCGCGGCGTCGTGCCGAAGGGCGTGATGTCCCCCTCGGGTGAGATGAGGGTCAGCGAATCGCCGAGGATCAACCCGAGATTCTCCGACATGCGCGAGCCGATCGCGACCCCCTCGCTGGTGTCGAAGCCCTCCAGCGTGCCCTGCTTGATGTTGGTGGACACGATCTCCAGCTTGTCGACGTCCTGCTCGCGGATGCCGCGCACGACGGCGCCCGCGCCGACGCCGATCCGGCCGGATGCCAGCGTCTGGCCGTCGATCAGCGGGATGGCGAAGCGGACGCCCGGCACCCCCTCGATGCGGGCCGCCACCGCGTCGTAATCGTCCAGGGGGCTGTCCACCGGCTGCACCACGAGATGGCCGTTGATGCCGAGGATGCGGGTCAGAAGTTCGGCGCGGAAGCCGTTCATCACGGCCATCACCACGATCAGCGTGGCGACACCCAGCATGATGCCGGCGAAGGAGATGGCGGCGATGACCGAGATGAAGGCCTCCTTCCGCCGCGAGCGGAGGTAGCGCCAGGCCACCATGCGCTCGAACACGGAGAAGGCCCGCGCGCCCTTGGCGGCGCGCGGCGCCTTGCCGGCCGCGGCCTGCGTCGCGGGCGCGCCGGCGCTCATTGCGTCTTCCCGAGCGATTCGACCAGGCTCGCGATCGTCTTGACGTCGCGTTCGCCGGTCGACCGGCGCTTGACCTCGACCTCGCCGGCGGCCACGCCGCGCGGTCCGACGATCACCTGCCACGGCACGCCGATCAGGTCGGCGGTCGCGAACTTGCCGCCGGCGCGGTTGTCGGTGTCGTCGTAGAGCACGTCGAGCCCCGCCGCCATGTGGGCCGCGTAGAGCTCCTCGCAGACGCGGTCGCACTCGGCGTCGCCTGCCTTCATGTTGATGATCACGACGTCGAAGGGCGCGACGCTCTCCGGCCAGATGATGCCGGCGTCGTCATGGCTGGCCTCGATGATCGCCGCGATCAGCCGCGTCGGGCCGATGCCGTAGGAGCCCATCGACACGAAATGCTCCTTGCCGTCCGGCCCCTGCACCTTGGCGCCCATCGGCTTCGAGTATTTCTCGCCGAAGTGGAAGATGTGGCCGACCTCGATGCCGCGCGCGGAGAGCCGGTCGGCCTCGGGGATCGCCGACCATGCCGCCTCGTCGTGCATCTCGTCCGTCGCCGCGTAGGGCGTCGTCCACGTCTTCACGATGCCGCCGATCTCGTCGTCATTGCGGAAGTCGACGCTTTCGCCGGGCACCGCCAGGTCGAGGAAGTCCTTGTGGCAGAACACCTGACTCTCGCCGGTGTCGGCGAGGATGATGAATTCGTGCGAAAGGTCGCCGCCGATCGGGCCGGTGTCGGCCCGCATCGGGATCGCCTTCAGCCCCATGCGCGTGAAGGTCCGGAGATAGGCGACGAACATGCGGTTGTAGGCGGCGCGCGCGCCCTCGTAGTTCAGGTCGAACGAATAGGCGTCCTTCATCAGGAACTCGCGCCCGCGCATGACGCCGAAGCGGGGCCGTACCTCGTCGCGGAACTTCCACTGGATGTGGTAGAGGTTCAGCGGCAAGTCCTTGTAGGACTTCACGTAGGAGCGGAAGATCTCGGTCACCATCTCCTCGTTGGTCGGCCCGTAGAGCAGGTCGCGCTCCTGGCGGTCCTTGATGCGCAGCATCTCCTTGCCGTAGTCGTTGTAGCGGCCGCTTTCCTTCCACAGCTCGGCCGACTGGATGGTGGGCATCAGGATCTCCAGCGCCCCGGCGCGGTCCTGCTCCTCGCGGATGATCCGGTTGACCTTGTCCAGCACGCGCTTGCCGAGCGGCAGCATCGTGAACGAGCCCTGCCCCTGCTGGCGAATCATGCCGGCACGCAGCATCAGGCGGTGCGAAACGATTTCCGCCTCGCGCGGATTCTCTTTGAGGATCGGCAGGAAGTAGCGCGACAGTCGCATTCGGTATCCGGAGGTGGAGGAACGCCGCGGAATCGGCGGCGACGCAGGCTGAACGTGAGAGCGCTTCATAGCCATTTCAAGGGCGCATGGAAACCCGAGCCGCCGCGCCCGATGGGTCAGGATCGCTGACAGATTTTCAGGCAGGACTTGCATCGCTCTTGTGCAGCGCAACACAATTTGGCTGCGTTCTGGCAAAATTATGCGTGACTTCCCTGGCACCTGTGGGCTAAGGATTTGGCATAACCGAGAGAGCAGAGAAAAAGCTGCTCTCCCCACGCGGTCAAAGTCTTGGGAGGATGCGATCTAGGCGCGGTAACACGCAGCCGCCGGACACCGGAAAGCAGATCGGACGCGTTTCCTTGCAAGGCCTCGTGCCTTGCATTTTTTTTGTGCAGCCGGCAGCCGCCGCCCAGTCAGCATCCGCTCCCCGCCTCGCGCCGCCCGGGTCCCTTTGCCCGGAGAATTTCACCGGCGCGTCGCCCTTCCGGACCCTTGCCGCCACCGATTTTCCTTGATTCCCGCCGACATCTGGCGCCGGCTTGAAACGGCGCATGCGGGCAACGCATGGTGCGCCACGACTTCTGGAGCGGAGGCTTTCGATGACCATCAGCATGTCCCGGGTAACGTTGTGCGCGGCCGCGGCCGGCACGTTGCTCTTTGCCGCATATCCGGTCCTGGCGCAGGACATCGCGCGCAAGATCGAGACGAACCCGATCGAGGTCGTTCCCGCGCAGCGCAGCGAGATCCTCGCCGCTGGCGGCGCCGACCGCCTGCTCGGCGGGCGCATGGCCGATCCCGGCGAATGGCCGTTCCAGATCGCGCTGCTCGCCACCAACTACCTCGACCCCAGCGCACAGTCGCAGACCAATGCGCAGTTCTGCGGCGGCAGCCTGATTGCCGCGCAGTGGGTGCTCACCGCCGCGCACTGCGTCGTCGACGAGAATGCCCGTGCCTACGACCCGCGCCTCGCCACGGTGCTCGTCGGCGCCACGAACCTCGCCGAGGGCAAGCGCTACCGCATCGAGCAGATCATCGTGCATGACGGCTACTCGCCCGTCACCTTCGACAACGACATCGCGCTGATCAAGCTCGCCACGCCGGCCACCGGCCAGCAGACGATCGCGCTGACCGACGGCTCGCTGCCCGACGAAAGCGGCAAGGCGACGCTGATCGGCTGGGGCCTGATGGAGGACGGCACTGCGCCGGTCGACCTGATGGAGGCCGAGATGGGCGTCTACCCGCGCCAGGCCTGCAACGACGGCATCCGCGGCTACTTCCGGGACGGCATCCAGATGATCCTGGAATCGCAAGCGCAGTCCATGCACATCGACGAGACCGCCATCCGCTATGCGATGGAGGTCATCGGGGCCGGCCTCGGCGATCCGCTCAGCGAGCGCATGATCTGCGCCGGCACGCCGACGGGCGAGATCAGCTCGTGCAACGGCGACAGCGGCGGCCCGCTGTTCGTCACCACCGACAAGGGCCTGGTGCAGATCGGCGTCGTCAGCTGGGGCGCCGGTCCGCTGGACGCGACGTCCTTCTGCGGCCACGAGAATGCCTACGCGGTCTATGCGCGCGTCTCGGCCTTCCGGCAGTGGATCAAAGACAAGTCCGGCGTCTGACCGCCGCGGCGCATCGCCGGCGGCGTTCCGCGCCGCCGGCTCCAGACGACGGGAGGCGACGATGATGGCACGGATGGCGCTTGCGCTGGCAGCCACCGCGCTCCTCGCGGCGGGCGCGTCCGCTGCCGAGCGGCTCGATCCGCGCAGCAAGTTCGCCGACCGCGCCGTCGGCGCGACCGAGCGCCTCCTCCCTTTCCACGAGGTGGCCGAGGGCCGGTATCCGTTCCAGGTCGCGCTGCTCAACGGGTTCATGCTGGCCGATCCCGCGATCCCGCAGGCGGAAGCGCAGTTCTGCGGCGGAACGCTCATCGCGCCCGACTGGGTCCTGACCGCCGCGCGCTGCGTGGCCTACGAGGGCGAGGTGGCGACGCTCGACAGCACGCTGGTGCTCGCCGGCTCGGTCGACCTGAACAAGGGGCGTCGGGTGGCGGTCGCCGAAATCATCGTCCACGAAGATTTCGACTGGGAAAGCGACGCCGCCAACGTCGCGCTGCTCAGGCTGGCCACGCCCGTCACCGATCTCGCGCCCGTGCGGCTCGCGGACGGACCGGGCGCCGAGCTTTCCGGCAAGGCGCACTACCTGGGCTGGGGCCTGCTGGACGATGGCACATGGCCGACGACGCTGCAGGAAACCGAGACCGTCCTGGTGCCGTCCGACGTCTGCGGCGAAGGCATGTTCGCGGCCGCGCTCCGGCAGGTCGAGGCCTCGCTGCAGGACGCCGGCTTCCCCGACGACGCGGTGGACAGCGTCATGACGACGCTCGGCGAAGACGGCGCCAAGCCGCTGGCCGCGGGGCAGCTCTGCACCGGCAACGATGCGCTGTCGGCGCCGGCGCTCGGCAATGACGGGGGCCCGCTGCTGGTCGATACGGGTGCCGGGCTGGTCCAGGTCGGCGTCATCGCCGCCGGCAGCTTCCCGCCCCTACCCTACGCGACCCATGCCGATGTCGGCTATCTGCGCGGCTGGATCCGCGACAAGACCGGCATCTGAAGCGGCTACCTGCCCGTGCCGAATTCCGGCACGATCCGCGGGATGTCGTCGATGCTGAAGCCGTAGACCCTTGTCAGCACGTAGAGTGCGGCGAAGATCACCGCGGTCACGACCGTCGTGCGGACGACCGCGCGCAGCATGTGCGGGCCGCCCGGCGCGCTGGGCACCGTGCCCAGCGTCACGTCCTCGGCCTCGTCCTGCGTGCGCAGGCTGAACGGCAGCATCGCGAACAGCACGAGCCACCAGATCACGAAGAAGATGGCGACGGCCGAAATCCATGCCATCAGACCTGCTCCAGCTCGACCAGCGTTCCGAAGAAATCCTTCGGATGCAGGAACAGCACCGGCTTGCCGTGCGCGCCGGTCTTGGGATTGCCGTCGCCCAGCACGCGTGCGCCCGCGGCCTTCAGCCGGTCCCGCGCGGCGATGATGTCGTCCACCTCGTAGCAGACGTGATGCATGCCGCCCGACGGGTTCTTGTCGAGGAAGGCCGCGATCGGCGACGCCTGGCCCAGCGGCTGCATGAGTTCGACCTTGGTGTTGCCGGTGTCGACGAATACCACCGTCACGCCATGCTCGGGCAGCGCGATCGGGGCGCCGACGCGGGCGCCCAGCGTGTCGCGATAGGTCACGGCTGCGGCCTCGACATCCGGCACGGCAATGGCGACATGGTTCAGGCGTCCGATCATGGGCGTATCCGATGTGAATGGTGAAGGGTGGATGGCAAGATGGCGCGTCTCCCATTCACCATTTTACCATTCACAGTTCACCTCGTGACAAACACCGTCACCAGCGGCTTCTTGCCCCAGGCCTCGGTGGCCGCGCCGCGCACCGCGCGCCTGACGGCCTCTTCGATCAGCGCCTCGTCCTTGCGCCGCTGCCGCGGGATGCTGTCGATCGCGCCGACGACCGCGTCCACCATCAGGTCCTCCAGCGGCTCGCCCGAGGCATCCGCCGCCGCCACCCCGATCGCCACGAGGTCTGGCTCGCCTGCCAGCTCCAGCCTGTCGTCGAAGACGACGTTGACCGCCACATGCCCGGCAAAGGAGAGCCGGCGCCGGTCGCGGATGCCCATCGCCTGGTCGTCGCCCAGCAGCTTGCCGTCCTTGTAGATGCGGCCGTAGGGAACCTGGTCGATGATCTCGGCGGCGCCGGGCGCCAGCCGGAGCATGTCGCCGTTGCGCACCTGGGCGACGTCCTTGATGCCGCTCGTCGCCATCAGCGAGCCCTGCGCAACCAGGTGCGCGGCCTCGCCATGCACCGGCACGCCGATCGCCGGCCGCGTCCATTCGTACATGCGCTTCAGCTCGGCGCGGCGCGGATGGCCGGACACATGCACCAGCGCGTCGCTGTCCTCGATCACCTTGATGCCCAGGTCGATCAGCCGGTTCTTGATCTCGAGGATCGCTTTCTCGTTGCCGGGAATGGTGCGCGAGGAGAAGATCACCGTGTCGCCCGGCGTCATCTGCACGGTCTTGAGTTCCTCGCGCGACAGCTTCGCCAGGGCTGCCAGCGGCTCGCCCTGGCTGCCCGTGCAGATGATCACCAGCCGGTTCCGGTCGATGAGGTTGAACTCGTCCTCCGACGCGAAGGGAGGCAGGCCGTCCATGAAGCCGAGGTCGGTCGACACGTCGATGACGCGCTTCAGCGAGCGGCCCATGACGATGCACTGCTTGCCGGTGTCGCGCGCGGCCTCGGCGATGAGGCGCACGCGCGCTACGTTCGAGGAGAAGGTGGTGACCGCGACGCGGCCCTTGGCCTCGGCGATCAGCGTCCTCAGCGTCGCGCCGACTGCCTGCTCGGACGGCGACTCGCCCTCGCGGAGCGCATTGGTGGAATCGCACACGAGCGCCAGCACGCCGGCGTCGCCCAGCGCCTTCAGCCGCGCCTCGTCGGTCGGCGCGCCGAGCTCGGGCGTGGGGTCGAGCTTCCAGTCGCCGGTGTGGATCACCGTGCCGGCCGGCGTGGTGATCGCCAGCGCGATCGGCTCGGGGATCGAGTGCGTCACCGTGATCGCCTCGATCGAGAACGGGCCGACGGTGAATGTGTCGCCGGCGCGGTAGATCTTCACCGGCACCTTCGGCGCGCCCTGTTCGCCCTGGCGCTTGGCCTCCAGCAGCCCGGCCGTGAACGGCGTCATCCAGCACGGCGCCTTGAGGCGCGGCCACAGGTCGAGCAGCGCGCCGTAATGGTCCTCATGCGCGTGGGTGATCACGATGCCCTTCAGGTTCGCGATGTTCTCCTCGACGAAGCGGATGTCGGGCATCACCAGGTCGACGCCGGGCAGCTTGTCATCCGGGAAGGTGACGCCGCAGTCGACGATGATCCACTCGCGCGCGTCGGGACGACCGTAGCCGTAGAGCGCGAAGTTCATGCCGATCTCGCCCACGCCTCCCAGCGGGACGAAAACGAATTCGGGGCCGTCATAGCGCGCCATGCTGTGTTCCTATGCCGCGCCCGCGGACGCCACCGCGCCGAAATGCACGTCGCCGGCGGCGATGGCAAGGGTGGCGCCGGTGCGGTCGCGGATCACGAACCGGCAATCCTCGTCGATGGTTTCGAAGACGCCGCGCACGACGGAGCCGTCGACGCGCACCGCGACTTCGCTGCCGATGCCCGCGGCGCGCCCCAGCCAGCGCCGGCGGATCGCGGCGAGCCCGCGCGCGCCGTCCCATGTCGCCGCGTTCGACGTCCACGCGTCGGAGAGCGCCAGGAACAGCGTCTCGGCATCCACCGCGGCGCCCATCGCCTTCAGCGACGTCGCCGGGTACGGCACGTCCTCGGGATGCGCCACCACATTGACGCCGATGCCCACCGCCACGGCGTTGCGGCCGTCGGCCAGCGCCGTCGATTCCAGCAGGATGCCGGCGAGCTTGGCGCCGCTGGCCAGGACGTCGTTCGGCCATTTCAGCTCGAAGCGGCCGCCGGAGGTGGTGCCGCCGTCGACGCCGACCGACACCAGCCCGGCCGGCAGCACCGCGTCGAGCGCCTCGGCCAGCGCCAGCCCAGCGACGAAACCCAGCGTCGCGGCGTTCTTCAGGTCGATGCCGTCGGCGAGCAGCAGCGTGGCCGCGAGGTTGCCTTCCGCCGTCGCCCAGGGCCGGCCGCGCCGGCCGCGCCCGCTTTCCTGCTTCTTCGACACGATCCAGAGCCGCCCCGGATCGCCCGCGCGCGCGCGATCCAGCGCCAGCGCATTGGTCGAACCGACGCTCTCGTGCGCTTCGAGGCGATAGCCGGCGGCGAAGGCGGTGGGAGCGAGCGAGAAACGCGAACTGGCCAACAGACCGGCGCCTAGAAAAACGTCTTCGCGGCCGCTTCCGCCATCTGGCCGATCGGCCCGCCGATGAGCACGTAGAGCAGGACGAAGGCGCCCGACACGCCCAGCACCAGCCTGAGCTCCCCAGCCATCGGCAGGAAGCCGCCGACCGGCTCGTCGAACCACATGAGCTTGATGATGCGCAGGTAGTAGTAGGCGCCCACCACCGAGGCCAGCACGCCGATCACGGCCAGCGCGTAGAGGTTGGCATTGATCGCCGCGAGGAAGACGTACCATTTTCCCCAGAAGCCGGCGAGCGGCGGGATGCCGGCCAGGCTGAACATCAGGATCGTCAGGATGGTCGCCATCATCGGATTGGTGGACGACAGCCCGGCCAGGTCGTCGATCTGCTCGACATTGCCGTCGCGCCGCCGCATCGCGAGGATGAAGGCGAAGGTGCCGAGCGTCATCACCAGGTAGATCAGCATGTAGATGGCGACGCCGCGCACGCCGGCCTCGGTGTTGGCCGCCAGGCCAACCAGCGCGTATCCCATGTGGCCGATCGAGGAATACGCCATAAGCCGCTTGATGTTGCGCTGGCCGATCGCGGCGAAGGCGCCGAGCACCATCGAGGCGATCGAGATGAAGACGACGATCTGCTGCCAGTCCGGCGCGATCGGCTCGAACGCGCCGACGGTGACGCGCACCAGAAGCGCCATCGCGGCCATCTTCGGCGCGGCGGCGAAGAAGGCGGTCACCGGCGTCGGCGCGCCCTCGTAGACGTCCGGCGTCCACATGTGGAACGGCACGGCCGAGATCTTGAACGCCAGTCCGGCCAGCACGAAGACGAGGCCGAACACCAGCCCGAGCTGGCGCTCCGAACCGGCCAGCGCGCGCGCGATCTCGTCGAAGCCGGTGTTGCCGGTGTAGCCGTAGACGAGGCTGATGCCATAAAGCAGCATGCCCGACGACAGCGCGCCCAGCACGAAGTACTTCAGGCCGGCTTCGGTCGAACGCACGCTGTCGCGGTTGATCGCCGCGACGACGTAGAGCGACAGCGACTGCAGTTCGAGCCCGAGATAGAGCGCGATCATGTCGTTGGCCGACACCATCAGCATCATGCCGAGCGTCGCCAGCATGATCAGCACCGGATACTCGAACTTGTCGAACTTCTCCGCCTTGGCGAAGCCCACGGACATGATCAGCGTCACGATCGAGCCGCCCAGCGTCAGCACCTTCATGAAGCGCGCGAAGGGATCTGACACGAACGAGCCGCCGAACGCCTCGCCCTCGCCCGTCATGAAGCAGAGCCAGGCGCCCGCCGCGATCAGCACGGCGACGGCGAGGCCGGTCACGGTCGTGTTGGCGCGCTCGCCGGAATAGACGCCGATCATCAACAGCGCCATGGCACCGACGGCGACGATCAGTTCGGGCGCTGCCAGCGAGAGGCTGAGCGAGAGTTCAGGCGTCATCGCATCGACCTCAATGTGCCGGGGCGGCCATCGCCGCCTCGACCGACACGGAAACATTGTTCACCAGCGCCGCGACCGAAGCCGCGGTGGCGTCGAAGATCGGCGCCGGGTAGACGCCGAAGAAGATCACCAGCAGCGCCAGCGGATAGATGATCGCCTTCTCGCGCGTCGACAGGTCGAGCATGCCCTTCAGGCTCTCCTTGGTCAGCGCGCCGAACACCACCTTGCGGTAGAGCCAGAGCGCATAGGCCGCCGAGAGGACGACGCCGGTCGTGGCGAACAGCGCCACCCAGGTGTTGACCCGGAAGACGCCGAGCAGCGTCAGGAACTCGCCGATGAAGCCGCTGGTGCCCGGCAGGCCGACATTGGCCATGGTGAAGATCAGGAACACCACCGCGTATTTCGGCATGTTGTTGACCAGCCCGCCATAGGCGGCGATCTCGCGCGTGTGCAGGCGGTCGTAGACAACGCCGACGCACAGGAACAGCGCGCCCGAGACGAGGCCGTGCGACAGCATCTGGAAGATCGAGCCCTGGATGCCCTCCTGGTTCATCGCGAAGATGCCCATCGTCACGTAGCCCATGTGGGCGACCGAGGAGTAGGCGATCAGCTTCTTCATGTCCTCCTGCATCAGCGCGACGAGCGAGGTGTAGATGATCGCCACGACCGAGAGCGCGAAGACGAACGGCGCGAAGTCGACCGACGCGACCGGGAACATCGGCAGCGAGAAGCGCAGGAAGCCATAGCCGCCCATCTTCAGCAGGATGCCCGCCAGGATCACCGAGCCCGCCGTCGGCGCCTCCACGTGGGCGTCGGGCAGCCAGGTGTGCACCGGCCACATCGGCATCTTCACCGCAAAGGAGGCGAAGAAGGCGACCCACAGCCATGGCTGCATCGACACCGGGAAATCATGTGCCAGCAGTCGCGTGATGTCGGTCGTGCCGGCCTGCCAGAACATGGCCATGATGGCGAGCAGCATCAGAACCGAGCCGAGCAGCGTGTAGAGGAAGAACTTGAAGCTGGCATACACGCGCCGCTTGCCGCCCCACACGCCGATGATGATGAACATCGGGATGAGGCCCGCCTCGAAGAACACGTAGAACAGCACGATGTCGAGCGCGCAGAACACGCCGACCATCAGCGTCTCGAGGATCAGGAAGGCGATCATGTATTCCTTGACGCGCTTCTCGATCGCTTCCCACGAAGCGAGGATGCAGAGCGGCATCAGGAACGTCGTCAGGATGACGAACAGCATCGAGATGCCGTCCACGCCCATGTGGTAGGAGATGCCCGAATCCAGCCAGGCGACCTTCTCGACCATCTGGAAGTTCGGATCGGTCTTGTCGAAGCCGACCCAGATGAACAGCGACAGCGCGAAGGTGAAGACGGTCGTCAGCAGCGCCACGTTGCGGATGTTGCGCCGCGCGCCGCGGCTGTCGTCGCGGATGAGCAGGATCAGGAACGCGCCGACCAGCGGCAGGAACGTGACCGTTGAAAGGATCGGCCAGTCGACCATCAGAAGCTGCCCCCGAACATCATCCACGTCACGAGAGCGGCGACGCCGATCAGCATCGCGAAGGCGTAGTGATAGAGATAACCCGTCTGAAGCTTCACGACGCTGCGCGTCACGTCGACGACGCGCGCCGACACGCCGTCCGGACCGAAGCCGTCGATCAGCCAGCCGTCGCCCTTCTTCCACAGGAAGCGACCGAGCCGCTTCGCCGGCCCGACGAACAGGAAGTCGTAGAGTTCGTCGAAGTACCACTTGTTCAGCAGGAAGGCGTAGAGCCCGCGGTGCTGCGCGGCCAGGCGCTGCGGCGTCTCCGGCGAGCGGATGTAGAACTGGTATGCGAACAGGAAGCCGACGATCATCGCGACGAACGGCGCAAGCTTCACCCACATCGGCACGCCGTGGAAATCGTGCAGGATGTGGTTGTCGGCCAGCGTGAACAGCGCGCTCTTCCAGAACGCCTCATAGGCGTCGCCGATGAAGTAGTCGTGGAACACGACGCCCGCGAACAGCGCGCCGACGGCCAGCACGAACAGCGGCACCAGCATCACCGGCGGCGATTCATGGACATGATGCATCACGTCGGCGCTGGCGCGCGGCTTGCCGTGGAACGTCATGAAGATCAGCCGCCAGGAGTAGAAGCTGGTGAACACCGCCGCCACGACCAGCAGGATGAAAGCGAGGCTGGCGACCGCGTTGTGGCCGACGAAGGCGCCCTCGATGATGGCGTCCTTGGAGAAGAAGCCGGCTGTGCCGATGATGGTCGCGGGGATGCCGACCCCTGTCAGCGCCAGCGTGCCGATCACCATCATCCAGTAGGTCGTCGGGATGTGCTTCCTCAACCCGCCCATGCGCCGCATGTCCTGCTCGTCGGAGACGGCGTGGATGACCGAGCCGGAGCCGAGGAACAGCAGCGCCTTGAAGAAGGCGTGCGTGAAGAGGTGGAAGATCGCGGCGCCGTAGAAGCCCAGCCCGAGCGCCACGAACATGTAGCCGAGCTGCGAGCAGGTCGAATAGGCGATGACGCGCTTGATGTCGTTCTGCACGAGGCCGACGGTCGCAGCGAAGAACGCCGTGAACGCGCCTACGAAGGTCACCACGGTCAGTGCCGTGTGCGACAGTTCGAAGAGCGGCGACAGACGCGCCAGCATGAACACGCCGGCCGTCACCATGGTCGCGGCGTGGATCAGCGCCGACACCGGCGTCGGGCCTTCCATCGCGTCCGGCAGCCAGGTGTGCAGCGGCACCTGCGCCGACTTTCCCATCGCGCCCATGAAGAGCAGCAGGCAGATCACGGTCAGCGCCGCATGCTTGTCGAGCGCGTATCCCAGGAAGTTCAGCGCCGTGTCGACATGGCCCGCGGCGTCAGCGGCGGCACCCTCCGCGCCGTGGGCGGCAGGCGCGAACGAGGCGGCGTTGGCGAAGATCGTGTCGAAGCTGACCGAGCCGAACAGCACGAAGACGCCGAAGATGCCGAGCGCGAAACCGAAATCGCCGACGCGGTTGACGACGAACGCCTTGATCGCGGCGGCATTGGCCGAGGGCTTCTTGTACCAGAAACCGATCAGCAGGTAGGACGCGAGGCCGACGCCCTCCCAGCCGAAGAACATCTGCACAAGGTTGTCCGACGTCACCAGCATCAGCATCGCGAAGGTGAACAGCGACAGGTACGCGAAGAAGCGCGGCCGGTGCGGGTCGTGGTGCATGTAGCCGATCGAGTAGACGTGCACCAACGCCGAGACGGTGTTGACGACCACCAGCATGACCACGGTCAGCGTGTCGATGCGGAGCGCCCAGTCGGCCTGCAGGCTGCCCGACTCGATGAAGCGCAGCACCGGCACCGTGAACACCTCGCCGGCGCCGAAGCCGACGGCGAAGAAGGCGAACCACGACAGCACGGCCGAGACCACCAGCAGGCCGGACGTGATGTATTCCGATGCGCGTGCGCCGATGGCATTGCCGAACAGGCCGGCGATCAGGAAGCCGAGCAGCGGCAGGAAGACGATCGCTTGGTACATCAGAGTTGCGAACCCAGGTTAGCGCGTCGGGCAAGCACCCCCACTCCAGTTCGCTGCGCGAACCACCTCTCCCCCTGCCCGGGGGAGAGGAAGGACTGCAACCTGGCCGCTCTTCCTCTCCCCCGTCGATCGGGGGAGAGGTGGTTCGCGCAGCGAACCGGAGTGGGGGTCGACACCATGTCGATGTGCATCGCCCTCAGCCCTTCATCATGTTCACGTCTTCGACCGCGATGGAGCCGCGGTTGCGGAAGAAGACGACGAGGATCGCCAGGCCGATCGCAGCTTCCGCCGCTGCGACCGTTAGCACGAACAGCGCGAAGACCTGTCCGACGAGATCGCCGAGTGCGGCCGAGAAGGCGACGAAGTTGATGTTGACCGCGAGCAGGATCAGCTCGACCGACATCAGGATGATGATGACGTTCTTGCGGTTCAGGAAGATGCCGAACACGCCGAGCGTGAACAGCACGGCCGACAGGGTCAGATAGTGCGCGATGCCGACGGTCATCGTCAGATCCCCTTCCCCGTCTCGACCTTCTTGACCTCGATCGCGGTCGCCGGGCTGCGCGCGACCTGCGCGGCGATCGACTGCCGCTTCACCCCTTCCTTGTGGCGCAGCGTCAGCACGATCGCGCCGATCATGGCGACCAGCAGCACCATGCCGGCGATCTGGAAGAGGTGGATGTAGTCCGTATACAGGATGTCGCCCAGCGCCGCGGTGTTGTGGCGCGTCGCGACGTCGGGCGTCGGCATCGCCACGGTCGAGGCGAGGTCCGGCGCGAAGGCATAGCCGCCCAGCACGACGATCAGCTCGGCCGCGAGGATCAGGCCGATCACCGCGCCGACCGGCGCGTACTGCAGCGCGCCCTGCTTCAGCTCGGCGAAGTCGACGTCGAGCATCATCACCAGGAACAGGAACAGCACCGCGACCGCGCCGACATAGACGACGAGCAGGATCATCGCCAGGAACTCGGCGCCGGTGAGCAGGAAAAGCGCCGCCGCATTGAAGAACGTCAGGATGAGATAGAGCACCGAGTGCACGGGATTGCGCGCGGAAATGACCATGAACGCCGCGCCGACCGCGACGAAGGCGAACAGATAGAAGAACGCTGCCTCGAGACCGTTAAGCATGGGTCGTCCCCATTGGCTCGCCGGCGGCAGCTGCGCCGCGCACGGGTGAACTTGAGAAGCCGCGTTTCACCATCATCACCGATACTGCGAGTCCAGGGCGATGTTGCGCGCGATCTCGCGCTCCCAGCGGTCGCCGTTGGCCAGCAGCCTGTCCTTGTCGTAGTAGAGTTCCTCGCGCGTCTCCGTCGCGAACTCGAAGTTCGGCCCCTCCACGATGGCGTCGACCGGGCAGGCCTCCTGGCAGAAGCCGCAATAGATGCACTTCACCATGTCGATGTCGTAGCGGACCGTGCGGCGCGTGCCGTCGTTGCGGCGGGGTCCGGCCTCGATGGTGATCGCCTGCGCCGGGCAGATCGCCTCGCACAGCTTGCAGGCGATGCAGCGCTCCTCGCCGTTCGGATAGCGGCGCAGCGCGTGCTCGCCGCGGAAGCGCGGGCTGATCGGCCCCTTTTCGTGCGGATAGTTGATCGTTTCCTTGGCGCGGAAGAACTGCCGCATCGACAGGAAGAAGGCGCCGGCGAATTCGCGCAGCAGGAGCGACTTGGCGGCTTGTGACAGTGCGGACATGATCAGTCTCCCGCGACCTGGGTTCCGACGAACCAGCCCGCCGCCGGAAACAGCAGGAGCTCGATCACGCCGGTTATCGTCAGCACGCGCTTGGTCTCGTCGAGTTCGACGCGGGCGGCAAGAGCACGCAGCATCGCCACGCTGACGAGCGCGACGGCGAGCCCGACCAGGGCGCCGATCAGGCCGGCCGACATCACGCCGTCTCCATCAGCTTGAGCACGAAGGCCGTGGCGACGACCATGAACAGCGACAGCGGCAGGAACACCTTCCAGCCCAGCCGCATCAGCTGGTCGTAACGGTAGCGCGGCACGAAGGCCTTCACCATCGCGAACATGAAGAACACGAGGCAGACCTTCAGCACGAACCAGATGACGCCCGGCACCCAGGTGAACGGCACGATGTCGACCGGCGGCAGCCAGCCGCCGAGGAACAGGATCGTGGTCAGCGCGCACATCAGCACGATCGCCACGTATTCGCCGAGGAAGAACAGCAGGAACGGCGTCGCCGAATATTCGATCATGTGGCCGGCGACGAGTTCGGATTCGGCCTCGACGAGGTCGAAGGGAGGCCGGTTCGTCTCGGCCAGCGCCGAGATGAAGAACACGACGAACATCGGGAACAGCGCCAGCCAGTGCCAGTCGAGGAACGAGTTGGTCAGGCCGAGGCGCGTGCCGAGCCCGTCCTGCTGCGACAGCACGATGTCGGTGAGGTTGAGCGAGCCGACCGCGAGCAGCACGCAGACGATGACGAAGCCGATCGAGACCTCGTAGGACACCATCTGCGCCGCCGAGCGCAGCGCGCCGAGGAACGGGTATTTCGAGTTCGACGCCCAGCCGCCCATGATCACGCCGTAGACTTCGAGCGACGAGATGGCGAAGACGTAGAGGATGCCGACATTGATGTTGGCGACCGCCCAGCCCTCGTTGACCGGGATCACCGCCCAGGCGGCCAGCGCCAGCACGGCCGAGACCAGCGGCGCCAGCAGGAACACGCCCTTGTTGGCGCCGGACGGGATGATCGGCTCCTTGACGACGAATTTCAGCAGGTCGGCGAAGGACTGCAGCAGTCCCCACGGTCCCACCACGTTCGGGCCCCGGCGCATCTGCACCGCCGCCCAGATCTTGCGGTCGGCATAGAGGATGTAGGCGACGAAGATCAGCAGCACGACGATCAGCGCCACCGACTTCAGCAGGATGATCAGCGCCGGCAGGACGTAGAAGGAGAAGAACGTATCCATGTCCTACTCCGCCGCCTGCTTGAAGCCGCCGCGCGCGAGCTGCGAGCATTCGGCCATCACCGCCGAGGCGCGCGCGATCGGGTTGGTCAGGTAGAAGTCCCTGACCGGCGATGCGAACGGCGCGCCGCCCGACGTGCCGCCGACGCCGGCGATCTTCGCCACGTCGCCGGCGTCGCCCGCCGTGATGCGGTCGATCGCGGCGAAATGCGGATGGTCGGCGTAGAGCTTGCCGCGCAGCTGCGCGAGCGAGTCGAACGGCAGCCGCTTGCCGAGGACGTCGGACAGCGCGCGCAGGATCGCCCAGTCCTCCCTGGCATCGCCCGGCGCGAAGCCGGCGCGGTTGGTCTGCTGCACGCGCCCCTCCGTGTTGACGTAGGTGCCGGACTTCTCCGTGTAGGCCGAGCCCGGCAGGATCACGTCCGCGCGATGCGCACCCGCGTCGCCGTGCGAGCCGATGTAGACGACGAAGGCGCCGTCCACCAGTCCCATGTCCATCTCGTCGGCGCCGAGCAGGAACACCACGTCCATCGCGCCCTTCATCTGGCCGAGCGCCTTGCCGGCGGCGCCGGGCACGAAGCCGAGGTCGAGGCCGCCGACGCGCGCCGCGGCCGTGTGCAGCACCGCCAGCCCGTTCCAGTCGGCGCGCACGGCGTCGATGTCGGCCGCGATCCGCGCGGCCATCGCCAGCACCGCGGCGCCGTCCTGGCGCGCCAGCGCGCCCTGGCCGACGATGATCAGCGGGAACTTGGCGTTGCGCAGCGCCTCGACGAAGGTCGACTTGCCGTTGGCGATTTCGCGCAGCGATTCCATGCCGCCGCCGAGGTTCTGGTAGGCGAAGCGCAGGTCGCCGACGTCGCCGATGACGCCCACCGGGAAGTCGCCCGCGCGCACGCGGCGCCGCAGCCTTGCATTCAGCACCGACGCCTCGAAGCGAGGGTTGGCGCCGATGATGAGGATCGCGTCCGCCCGGTCGATGCCCTCGATGGTCGGATTGAACAGATAGGTCGCGCGGCCGTTCGCCGGATTGAGGGCGGCGCCGTCCTGGCGGCAGTCGATGCTCTCGGAGCCGAGCGACGCCATCAGCAGCTTCAGCGCGTACATCTCCTCGACGGTCGCGAGGTCGCCGGCCACCGCGCCGATGCGGTCGCCGCGCGTCTTGACGACGGCCGACTTGACCGCGTCGAAGGCCTCGGCCCAGCTCGCCGGCTCGAGGCGCCCGCCCTTGCGCACATAGGGGCGATCGAGGCGCTGCGAGCGCAGCCCGTCCCAGATGAAGCGGGTCTTGTCGGAGATCCACTCCTCGTTCACCGCCTCGTTGACGCGCGGCATGATGCGCATCACCTCGCGGCCTCTGGAATCGACGCGGATGGCCGAGCCGACCGCGTCCATCACGTCGATCGATTCGGTCTTCTGCAGCTCCCACGGCCGCGCCTGGAAGGCGTAGGGCTTCGAGGTCAGCGCACCGACCGGGCAGAGGTCGATGACGTTGCCCTGCAGCTCCGACGTCATCGCCTGTTCAAGATAAGTGGTGATCTCGGCGTCCTCGCCGCGGCCGATCAGGCCGAGCTCGGAGATGCCCGCCACCTCGGTCGTGAAGCGGACGCACCGCGTGCAGTGGATGCAGCGGTTCATGATCGTCTTGACCAGCGGGCCGATGTACTTGTCCTCGACCGCGCGCTTGTTCTCCTGGTAGCGCGAGGAATCGACGCCGAACGCCATTGCCTGGTCCTGCAGGTCGCATTCGCCGCCCTGGTCGCAGATCGGGCAGTCCAGCGGATGGTTGATCAGCAGGAACTCCATCACGCCTTCGCGCGCCTTCTTGACCATCGGCGTGGTCGTGAAGACTTCCGGCGGCTCGCCGTTGGGGCCGGGGCGAAGGTCGCGCACGCCCATGGCGCAGGAGGCCTGCGGCTTCGGCGGCCCGCCCTTCACCTCGACCAGGCACATGCGGCAGTTGCCGGCGATCGACAGCCGCTCGTGGAAGCAGAAGCGCGGCACCTCGGCACCCGCCTCCTCCGCCGCCTGCAGCAGCGTGTAGTGGTCGGGTACGTCGATCTCTTTGCCGTCGACCTTGAGCTTTGCCATTCCCGCTTCTTCCCGCTCAGGCGCAACGCGCCTGCTGCCAGAGCTTCACATGAGGCAGGTGCGCCCAGCCGAAGGCATGGTCGCTGTCGCCGTTCGCCTCGAGATGGTCGAGCCGCTCGCCCGCCTCCTGAAGCGTCGGCAGGTGCCCCTCGTCAACCCACCACATCACGAAATGCTGTTTGCCCAGCAGTTCGAACCATTCCGCGCGCCGCCGGTAAACCTGCTTGTGGACGGTGTTCCACACGAAATGTTCGAGCGCCCCGGCGTCCGTCCACACGCTCATGTTCACGATGATGGCCGGATCGTCGAAGGCGCGGACCGACGTCGCGTCGCCATCCTCGTCCCGCAGCCGCCAGACGAAGCCTTCGCTGCGCTCGGCCACGGCGTTGATCCGGTCGAGATTGTCGACGAAATCCGCCACCCGCGGATCCTCGATCGGGTATTTCAGCCTGGCGATGTTGAGCTGGGCGAGATGCATCGTCGTCAGCCCGCCCGCCTGCCGGCGAGTGCCGCCGCCTGCGCCACCCAGCCGTCCCGGTCGATGCGGCCCCTGAACGACAGGTAGTCGTCGACCCAGGCCACCTCGGCCGGCTTCCACGCCGCGATCTGCGCATAGGTCCAGATGCCGAGATTGTTCAGCACCGTCTCCAGCTTTGGCCCGATGCCGCCGATCGCCTTGAGATCATCCGGTCGTGCCGGCTTCGCCATTGCCTCCGGCCGTCCCGGCGCGACGCCCACATCCGCGGCAACGGGCTCGGCGGCCGGTTTGGCGACGGCCGCCGCAACGGGGCGCTGTCTGGCCGCCTTTGCCGTCTCCTGCGCCGTGCCGCGCTTCGCCGGCGCCTTGCGCGCCGCCTTCGCAGCCGCCTGCCGCGCCTCGGCCAGCACGGTCACCGTGGCGCTCGGAAGCGCCTCCGCCTGCGGCGTACCTGCCGGCATGGGCGGCTCGTCGGCGCGCCCTGGCCGCTCGTCCAGCGTTTCAAGGATGCGGCGCGAGGCTTCCGTCGCGCCGGCGACCGCGCCCATCCACATGCCGAGCATCTGGCTGGCCAGTCCGAGCGACAGCGCCGAAAGCGCCGCCGCGCTCGCAGCCGGATGCGCCAGCAGGTTCAGCGAGCCTGCGATCTCGGCCGGAATCTTGGCCGGAATCTTGGGCGGTCGGGCGTCGCGCATCGCCTACTCCGCCGCCACCAGCACCGGCTCGGCGCGGTGCGCGTTGCGCGAGAACTCGTCGATGCGGCGCTCCACCTCGCCCCGGAAGTGGCGCATCAGGCCCTGGATCGGCCACGCCGCCGCGTCGCCCAGCGCGCAGATCGTGTGGCCCTCGACCTGCTTGGTCACGTCGAGCAGCATGTCGATCTCGCGCTTCTGCGCCTCGCCGCGCACCAGCCGCTCCATCACCCGCCACATCCAGCCGGTGCCCTCGCGGCAGGGGGTGCACTGGCCGCAGCTCTCGTGCTTGTAGAAATAGGAGAGCCGCGCGATCGCCTTCACGATGTCGGTCGACTTGTCCATGACGATGACGGCCGCGGTGCCCAGGCCCGACTTCAGGTCGCGCAGCGAATCGAAATCCATCGGCGTGTCGATGATCTGCGCCGCCGGAACCAGCGGCACAGACGCGCCGCCGGGGATCACCGCCAGCAGATTGTCCCAGCCCCCGCGGATGCCGCCGCAATGCGTCTCGATCAGCTCGCGGAAGCTGATCGACATCGCCTCCTCGACCGTGCACGGGGTGTTCACGTGGCCGGAAATGCAGAAAAGCTTCGTGCCGACATTGTTCGGCCGGCCGAAGGACGAGAACCACGCCGCGCCGCGCCGCAGGATCGTCGGCGCGACCGCGATGGACTCGACGTTGTTGACCGTCGTCGGGCAGCCATAGAGGCCGACATTGGCCGGGAACGGCGGCTTCAGCCGCGGCTGGCCCTTCTTGCCCTCAAGGCTCTCCAGCAGCGCCGTCTCCTCGCCGCAGATATAGGCGCCGGCGCCGTGATGCATGTAGACGTCGAAATCGTAGCCGTGGACGTTGTTCTTGCCGATCAGGCGGGCCTCGTAGGCCTCGTCGATGGCGCGCTGCAGCGCCTCGCGCTCGCGGATGAACTCGCCGCGCACATAGATGTAGGCGGCGATCGCGCCCATCGCGAAACCGGCGACGAGGCATCCCTCGACCAGCGTGTGCGGATCGTGGCGCAGGATGTCGCGGTCCTTGCAGGTGCCGGGCTCGGACTCGTCGGCATTCACCACGAGGTAGCTCGGGCGGCCGTCGGTGCTCGCCTTCGGCATGAACGACCATTTCAGGCCGGTGGGAAAGCCCGCGCCGCCGCGGCCCCGCAGGCCCGACGCCTTCATCTCGTTGACGATCCAGTCGCGTCCCTTGTCGAGCAGGCCCTTGGTGTTGTCCCAGTGCCCGCGCGCCTGCACGCCGGCCAGCGATGTGTCGAACTGGCCATAAATGTTGGTGAAGATGCGGTCCTTGTCGGAGAGCATTATTTCGCACCGCCTTTGCCGAAGACGCGCCGGGACAGGAAATCCAGCGCCAGGCCGCCGGCGATCATCGACGCCGGTGCCTTGAGAAACAGGAAGGCCAGCGTCGCGACGTCGCGCTCGCCTTCGTCGAACACGTCGCGCATCGTCTCGCCGCCGGCCACCGGCCAGAAGCTCGATGCCAACAGGACCAGCAGGCCGGCCAGCCCGCCGACCAGGAACGCGGGCGATCCGAGCAGCGCCCTCAGCGCGCGCGAAAGGGGGTGCCGCGGCATCGCCGCGCCACCCTCCCTGTCCGCCTGTCGCCTGAGTTCGATCACGGTCACTGCCTTGCATTGCCTCGATTGTCGGCTGCCCGATCGCGGCTAGCGGTTCATGCGGGACGCGATGGCGAACCAGATCAGCACGGCGATCGCGGTGATCCCCGCCTGCTCCAGCCAGGTCGGCAGCGGAAAGTCGTAGACGGACGCCTGGAACACACCGAACAGAAGCGAAATGACGACGATGCAGACGACACCGGTAAGCACGTTCATGGCTGTCAGAGGCATCAGCGTGGCTCCTTCCCAAACACGCGAATGTATTCCGCGCGCCCGCCCCGCGCGAGCGCGTCGGCCTGCTTCACCCAGTCATCGCGATCGATGCGACCCTTGAAGTTGAGGTAACCGTCAACCCAGTCGCGCTCGGTCGCGCTCCACGCAGCAACCTGCGCGAACGTGAAAATTCCCAGAGAATGGAGGATGCCTTCGATCTTCGGGCCGACGCCGGAGATCAGCTGCAGGTCGTCCGGTGCCGCCGGCTTGTCCATGCCCTTCGGCCGGTCGGGACTGTCGAGCGACGGCTTGGCGTCCGCTTTGCGGCCCGCAGCGCCGATCGGCTCGCCCTTCAGCAGCTCCGGCGACTTCAGGTCCGCAGGCTCCGGCTCGGGCTTGGTGCCGGGGCCGCTGCGCTGCTTGCCGGTATCCACGGAGATGTTGGCCTTTTCCGCGGAGAAGGCGGGGGCCTTGCTCGCGGAATCCTCGGCGGCGGGGTTCGCCTTCACGGGCGATGGCGACTTGGTCGCCGCGTTGGTCTCCGGCGCGTCGGTCTTCGGCTTGGCCGCCTGCGAGGGCGGCACGGAAGCCGCCGGGGCAGCGGCCGCGGTCGCCGCCGCTGCTTGTTCCGCCGCGCGGCGATGCTCCTGCCAGGCGCGGACATTGTCCAGCACGGCGCGCTCGTCGGTCAGCGTCGTCATCCCGGAGGCCGGCGCGGAGACGGTCCGCGCCACCTGCGGTCCGACCGGTACGCTGTGGCCGTTGCCCGCCTCGAAGGCGTCGATGATCTCGGCCAGCCGCTCGGGCGTCAGGTCCTCGTACGTATCCTTGAAGATCATCACCATCGGCGCGTTCACGCAGGCGCCGAGGCACTCCACCTCTTCCCAGGACAGCGTGCCGTCGGCATTGGTGTGGAACTGGTCGTGATGGATCTTCGACTGGCAGGTTTCGATCAGCGCGCCGGCGCCGCGCAGCATGCAGGGCGTCGTGCCGCACACCTGGACATGCGCCTTCGTCCCCACGGGCTTCAGCTGGTACTGGGTGTAGAAGGTCGCGACTTCCAGCGCGCGGATGTAGGGCATGCCCAGCATGTCCGCGATCGCCTCGATCGCCGGCTTCGACACCCAGCCTTCCTGGTCCTGCGCGATCATCAGGAGCGGGATGATGGCCGACTGCTCGCGGCCTTTGGGATATTTCGCGATCCATTTGCTCACCGTCTCCGCATTCGCCTCGTTGAAGGCGAAGGATGCTGGCTGGACGCTGGCTTCTGCGAGACGGCGAACGGACATCAGCGATCCACCTCCCCGAACACGATATCAAGGGAGCCGAGAACGGCGGTGACGTCCGCAAGCATGTGCTTGCGGCAGAGGAAGTCCATCGCCTGCAGATGGGCGAAGCCCGGCGCGCGCAGCTTGCAGCGGTACGGCTTGTTGGTGCCGTCGGAGACCAGGTAGACGCCGAACTCGCCCTTCGGTGCCTCGACCGCGGCGTAGACCTCGCCCGCCGGCACGCGGTAGCCTTCGGTGTAAAGCTTGAAGTGGTGGATGAGCGCTTCCATCGAGCGCTTCATCTCGCCGCGCTTCGGCGGTACGACCTTGCCGTCCACGTTGGACACCGGCCCGGTCTTCTCTTTGCCGAGAAGCAGGTCGATGCACTGGCGCATGATCTTCACCGACTGCCGCATCTCCTCCATGCGGATCAGGTAGCGGTCATAGCAGTCGCCGTTCTTGCCGATCGGGATGTCGAAATCCATCTCGGCGTAGCACTCGTAGGGCTGCGACTTCCTGAGGTCCCAGGCCGCGCCCGAGCCGCGCACCATCACCCCCGAGAATCCCCAGGCCCAGGCGTCTTCCAGCGACACCACGCCGATGTCGACGTTGCGCTGCTTGAAGATGCGGTTCGGCGTCAGCAGGTTGTCGAGGTCGTCGAGGTTCTTCAGGAAGCTGTCGCACCACGTGCCGATGTCCTGGACGAGCTTCTCCGGCAGGTCCTGGTGGACGCCGCCCGGACGGAAGTAGGCCGCGTGCATGCGCGAGCCGGACGCCCGCTCGTAAAACACCATGAGCTTCTCGCGGTCGACGAAGCCCCAGAGCGGCGGCGTCAGCGCGCCGACGTCCATGGCCTGCGTCGTCACGTTCAGGATGTGCGACATGATCCGGCCGATCTCGGAATAGAGCACCCGGATCAGCTGGCCGCGTTTCGGCACCTCGATGCCCAGCAGCCGTTCGACGGCGAGCGCGAAGGCATGTTCCTGGTTCATCGGCGCGCAATAGTCGAGCCGGTCGAGATAGGGCACCGCCTGCAGGTACGTCTTCGCCTCGATCAGCTTCTCGGTACCGCGATGCAGGAGCCCGATATGCGGGTCGACGCGCTCGACCACCTCGCCGTCGAGCTCCAGCACGAGGCGCAGCACGCCGTGCGCGGCCGGATGCTGCGGCCCGAAGTTGATGTTGAAGTTGCGGACGGAGGTTTCAGCCATGGATGCGTGCCGCTATCTGCTCAAGTAGTCGAACACCAGCCCCTCACCGAAGAGCCAGTAGGCCGCCGCTGCGATTGCCAGGACGATGACGATCTTGCCGATCGTCGCACCCTGCCCCTTCATCGCGTCCGACGCCTTGGTGAAGACGAACAGAACGCCGACCAGCAGCAGCACGCCGATCACGAAGAGGGCGAGCACGCGTCCCATGGCGGCTCACTGCTTCGCCTTCTCGTCGCCGGGCAGCACGTAGTCGGTGCCTTCCCAGGGCGACAGGAAATCGAAGTTGCGGAACTCCTGCTTGAGCTCCACCGGCTCGTACACGACGCGCTTGACCGCGTCGTCGTAGCGGACCTCGACGAAGCCCGTCAGCGGAAAGTCCTTGCGCAGCGGATGGCCTTCGAAGCCGTAGTCGGTCAGCAGGCGCCTCAGGTCCGGATGCCCGGAGAACAGCACGCCGTAGAGGTCGTAGGTCTCGCGCTCGTACCAGTCGGCGCCGGGGAACACGCCGCAGATCGACGGCACCGGCGTGTCCTCGTCGGTCGCCACCTTCACGCGGATGCGCTGGTTCTGCCGCGGCGAGAGCAGGTGGTAGACGACGTCGAAGCGCTTCGCCCGCGACGGGTAGTCGGCGCCGCAGACGTCGATGATGGAGATGAACTGGCACTGAGCGTCGCGCCTGAGGAACGACATGATCTCGACGATGCCGCCCGCGTCCACCTCGATGGTGAGTTCGCCATGGGCAACCGATGCCGCGGCGATCCGGTCGCCGAGCTTCTCGCCGAGATAGGCGGAGAGGTCGCGGAGCGCTTCAGTCATGTGCCCTCACCTCTCGATCGTGCCGGTGCGACGGATCTTCTTCTGCAGCAGCAGGAGGCCGTAGAGCAGCGCCTCGGCCGAGGGCGGGCAGCCCGGAACGTAGATGTCGACCGGCACCACGCGGTCGCAGCCGCGCACGACAGAATAGGAATAGTGGTAATAGCCGCCGCCATTGGCGCAGGAGCCCATCGAGACGACGTAGCGAGGCTCGGGCATCTGGTCGTAGACCTTGCGCAGCGCCGGCGCCATCTTGTTGGTCAGCGTGCCGGCGACGATCATCACGTCCGACTGGCGCGGCGAGGCGCGCGGGGCGATGCCGAAGCGCTCGGAATCGTA
The DNA here is from genome assembly GCA_019635755.1 of Rhizobiaceae bacterium. Taxonomy (GTDB): domain Bacteria; phylum Pseudomonadota; class Alphaproteobacteria; order Rhizobiales; family Rhizobiaceae; genus OAS926. The sequence continues at coordinate 28,495 of JAHBYW010000012.1, forward strand.
GCGCGGCATCGAGGTGTGGATCATCTCGACGGCGCAGCAGGCCAGGCCGAACGTCATGAACATCAGCGAGCCGGAGCGAGCCCAGTTGATCAGCGCCTCGGACGATGTGACGAGGAAGCCCTTGTCGGCCAGCTCCTCGTTGATGTCGAGGAAGAAGCGATCGTCGGCGCCGACCGGCTTGCCGGTCTTCGGATCGAGGATGCCCTTCGGCTGCGGCGCGACGAGCGTGCCGGGGGTCATGGCGGTGGCCTCGCTCAGTCCCATTCCAGCGCCCCCTTCTTCCATTCGTAGATGAAGCCGATCGTGAGCACGCCGAGGAAGATCATCATCGACCAGAAGCCCAGCCAGCCGATCTCGCGGAACGAGACCGCCCACGGGAAAAGGAAAGCCACTTCGAGGTCGAAGATGATGAACAGGATCGACACCAGGTAGAAGCGGATGTCGAACTTCATGCGCGCATCGTCGAAGGCGTTGAAGCCGCACTCGTAAGCCGACAGCTTCTCCGGGTCCGGATTGCGGTAGGCGACGATGAAGGGAGCCGCCAGAAGCGCCAGTCCGACCGCGAGCGCCACCCCGATGAAGATGACGATGGGCAGGTAGGAACTCAGCAGTCCGTTCATTCTGGCTGACTTTCGGTTGGCTCCGGACAGACAATCACTATAGCACCGGCACGACAAGCGGAACCGCGAGCGGCTTGCCCGCGATTCGGCACGTCGGCGAGGGCCATTGTGCGGCGCGGCGAGGGTTAGCGCAGCGCGCATGGGCGCGCAAGCTGCGGTCGCCCGATAGCCAGCAGGATTCGCGCCCGTCGGCCGGCGTTTCCGCCCTGTCGGGCATGTGCCTCCGACACCGGCCGTGTGGTCCACGGCGTGCGACCCCCGCGCGCCGAGCAGAGACCCGGCCCTGCCCGCGTGGTGTGCCGCGTCGGGATCCCGTTACCATTATGTCACAGTCCGGCCGTGGCCGGCCCACGAGTCCGGTGGACTCCCCGCTGGTCCGCTTGCCGCGTCAGCCGGCGACGCCTAATCCATTAGCAGTCTGTTAAGGGGTGGAACGACGTTGAGGGCGTTCGTACCGGGTGGTGTCTTGGGTTGGCGTCGTGCGGCCAGCGCCGCGCTCGCGCGTTCCCTCGCGAGCCTTTTCGGTGCGCTGCTGGCGATCGCCGTCTCGTCCACGACGGCGCACGCGATTTCTCAAGGCTGCGCGAATCTCGGGTCGTTCTTGGACAACATAGCGCCCTTTGGCTTCGGCGGGGGAGACAGCCAGTCCTACGTGGGGTCATTCGATGCGGGCGAGACGCTGACCCTCACCTATACCCGCACCGGCTCACGGAACTTTTCGTTCATCGAGTTCAGCTTCACGCCACCGATGACCGCGGTCACGAGGACCAGTGCCGAGCTTGGCCCCGGCGCGACCAATCTGACCCTGACGATTCCATCGACGGGAGGCCCGTACACCGTCGGCTGGCGAGTCGGAACCAATAACGAATTTGCTGGGGATGTTATCGTTTCCGTCGTTTGCACCGCCGCCCCACCGCCCCCGCCGGTCGACGATTCCACCACGACCGCCCTCGCCTCTTCGCTCAATCCGAGCGATGTCGGCGAGAGCGTCACCTTCACGGCCACGGTCCGGTCGCCCGCCGGCACGCCGACCGGCACCGTCACCTTCCTCAACGACGGCGCGACCCTCGGCACCGCAAAGCTGTCGGCCGGCGTCGCGCGCCTGGAAACGTCGGACCTGCCGGTCGGCCGGCATCCGATCACCGCCCGCTACAATCCGACAGGCGCCTTCGACCCGAGCGCCTCCCCCGTGCTCGACCAGCTGGTCAACGCGGACGACGCCGACAGCGAGCGGCTGGACCAGATGGCAACGCTGACGACCAAGATCGTGGCGCAGACCTCCGGCCAGTCCATGCAGGGCGCTGTCGACACGGCACTCGACGACGCCTTCAGCGGCGCCAACACGTTCACCGGCGACACGACCGGCTTCTACATGAGCGTCGGCGGCGCACCGCCTTCAGTGCGGGCGCTGGACATCCTCGGCTTCGACCGGCGCGCCGGCGATTCGCCCGCCGACCGCACGTTCTCCAGCCTGCTCGGCCCTACGCGCGGCAGCCATGCCGCGGACCCCGTCGATCCGGCGGCGGCGGGCAACTGGCGCGTCTGGACGTCGGCCCGCAACACCTGGTGGGACAGCGACGTCGCGACCGGCGATGTCCGCGGCAGCCAGGCCAACATGCTGGTCGGCTTCACCTATGTTGTCACGCCTGCGCTGGCGGCCGGCGTGTTCGGCGGCTACGAAACGTTCGAGTACAATTCGCGCCCGCTCGACGCGCGGCTGGCCGGCAGCGGCTGGACCGGCGGCGGCTATCTTGGCTGGAAGTTCCTGCCCGCCTACCGCTTCGACGTCGCTGTCGCCGGCACCGCGCTCGACTATTCCGGAGAGGCCGGACGGGCTGCTGGCACCTTCGCCGGCTCGCGGCTCTTCCTCACCACCGGCGTCACCGGCTCACACACGCTGGGCGCGCTGAAGATCGACCCGTCGGTGAAGCTTTATGCACTGTGGGAACGCGACCGCGGCTTCACCGACACGCTGGGCACCGCCCACGACGACCGCTCCTTCTCGACAGCGCGGCTCTCCGGCGGCCTGAAGGTCGCCTATCCGTTCCAGACCGGGGGACAGGTGGCGATCGAGCCCTTCGCCGGCGTCTATGCCGACTACTACTTCTCGCAAGACGACGGCCAGCCGACGGCCGTCGACGCCATCCGCGACGGCTGGTCGGCGCGCTTCATCGGCGGCCTGTCCGTGACCTCGCGCGCTGGCGTGCGGGCGTCGCTGACGGGTGAACTCGGCGGCATCGGGCAAGGCGGCGCACCGCACGGCGCCATACGCGGCTCGCTCGGCGTGCCGCTCTGACCGACAGCCCTGACACCGCCGCCGGCGCATCATTTTGCACAGATCGCGATCGGATAGCGGGGCATTGCCCTTGGAAAAAATGGCGCGAGTGACGGGGCTCGAACCCGCGACCTCCGGCGTGACAGGCCGAGCCATTGTCCAGCCAGAACAACGGAAGTTTCGGATTTTGCCCTTGTCGCTTTGGGTACAAAATCGCTGATAGTTGAAACCGTTTCTCCCGGTCCCTCTCACCTGGGCCGTCCGCCCGCTTGGTGCATGACCGGGAGCGAATTGTGCACAAAAATCTAGCTTCCTCGCATTCGACAGACATTCCGCTCGGCGGCTCGACGGGCCTCTGCCACGAATCATCCGCCGCGATCGACGAGGCTGCGGCCTGGCTGATCGCTACGCCCCGCGATCAGCGCGGGCCGGCGGTCCGGGAGTGTCGGCAACGGTTCGGCCTCGATGCGCACCAAACTTCGGAAGCCTGCCGGCTGGCGCACCTGGCGCGGGCACGGTCGGCGTGAGCCACAAGGCCACAACTTGGGCGATACAGCAGCGCGGCATATCGCCGGCCGCGAAGCTCGTGCTGTGGCACCTCGCCGATCGCTTCCATCCCGATAATGGCTGTTTCCCGAGCCAGGAGACTTTGGCGGAGGACTGCGAGATGTCGCGCTCTGGCCTCAACAACCAGCTCGACGCGCTTGAAGCAGCTGGAATGATCCGACGCGAGCAACGGCGGGACGACACGACGAACCGGCAATTGCCGACGCGCTACCGCTTCGCATTCGAGGCTGATTTCAACGCCGAGCCGTGTCCAGAGTTTGGACACGGAGCCGTGTCCAAAAAAAAGGAGGATCCGTGTCCAAAAAATCAGGGGGTCCGTGTCCAATCTGTTGGACACGCAATAAAGGCTGAACCTGTAAGTGAACCCGTAATAGAACCTTTGAGAGAGAGCGCGCGCGAGGAAAAGGCTTTCGAGGAAGCCCGACGCGCGTGGCCTTCCGGCTTCGCCGACAGCCGAGGCGAGGCGCTAGAGGCGTGGTTGGCACTCACGTCGCAGGATCGCGCCGACGCTCTCGCTTCGATCGGGCAGTTCACCTCCACTACGAAGGCGATAGGCCGGAAGCACTTCTGCACGCTAGCAGCGTACCTTCGGGAGCGGCGTTGGGAGGCGCTGCCGCCTCGTCCTCGTCCTGCGGCTGCCGAAGGGAACATGGCGGCGCCTGTGCCACCGAAGTCGGCGTTCCTGCGGCAATGGGAAGCGAAGCATGGCGAAGTCAAACCATGACCCACAAAGGGGGGGTGGGTCAAAAGCTGGCGGGTTGGGGAGGCGGAACCGCCAGGGGCCCAGCGAGAGGTTTTTTCTTGCCGGACGAAATTGGGAGGGCGGCTTAGTTGGCCGGATGCGTCATGGATAAGGCACTGAAAAGATTGTTGAAACGGCAGGCCTATCTTACTCAGCCGGGCGCTGGCGAGCGTTATTCTTCCCGCGCTGAGCGCAAGGTCGTCAAGCTCACCTGCACCGTCTGCGGCGCGTCCTACGAAGCCGTCCAGGTCGGCGACCGAACGCCTTCGTCGCGCTGCAGCCAGGCGTGCCGTGAGGATGCCCGACGGAGCTACTCACGGGCCTAAGCGGCAAATGCACGGCGCGACCTCGCCGAACTGAGGGCGCGCGCCGCGGCCGGCGAGTTCGAGAACCTCGGCATAGGCCGCGACGGCCGTCCGATCGCCGCCGACGAGGAGTGGCCGTGAGCGCGCGCCGCATCGATAGCCTCCAGGACCTCAACCAGATCCTTCGCGAGCACCTGGCACGCGGCGGCGCGCCGATCGTGATGATGGCGACGCATCGCGCGCCCTTCGCCGAAAGCCCCGCCGATCGTCGGCGCCGACTCGGCAGGGAACGGCAGGCCCGAAACGAGATGCGCCGCGTGCTCGGCGAGATGGTCGTTCCGGTGACGATCACCGAGGCGCAGGTCGAGCGCATGATCGACGTTGGCATGATCGGCGAGGACAAGAGCCGCAATCGAGCCGAGCTCGCCAGCGTGGTATGCCGGATCTTTTCTGACGCGTTAGCCCACAAGGGAAGCGGCGGAGAGTAATTTCGCCTCGAAACGCAAAAGAGGAACCCCAATGGGCCTGCTCCAGACCGTCCGAGCCGATGACGCGTCGCCGACCGACGACCTTCGCGGGCGCATCGATCGGCTCCGCTCCCGCCTCAACCTGAACGTCAGCGCGCAGGTCGGGCTGGCCGAACAGAACTACCGCAAGGCCCGTGCTGATCGCGCCGCGGTTCACGAGGAATTCGTCGCTTCGGTTCGCCGCGACTATGAGCAGGGCGCCAACAAGCCGACCGACGAAACCGATCGTCTCACGAAGGCGGTCGAGAAAGCCGATGCCCGCGTCGGCAGCTTTCGCGACGCACTCGCCGCCTGCCGCGACCAGTTCGCCCCCCAGTGGTCCGATCGTATCGCCGGCCCGGTTCTCGAGGCGGAGGGCTTGGCCCGCGAAGCGGTCGATACGCTCGAGGCCGCGCTGTCTATCCTCGCCGACGTCCACCTCGCCGCCGACCTGAACAAGCTGCCCAGCCGTGCGGTCGCCGAGCGCGCGCCGGGAATGCTCGCGCACGTCCGCACGATCCGTTCGCAGCTCGGCCGGTAACGCTCCGATGGCCGGCTCCTTCTTCCCCTTCGCCCGTCGCCGACACGATGGGCCAACCCGCGCCGCGTCTTTCGTGCTTGCTCACGCGTCGCGCTCCGGGCTGGCGGCCCGTCTTCTTCCTTCTTCGGGCCGCCAGCAACCTTTCGCCGGCAGCCGCCCATGACGCCTACTGAGCGAATCCGCGAGATCGCCGCCGCTGCGAATGCCTCGCCGACAATCATGGGCAAGGCTGCCGCCTATGACGATCTGCCGTCCCAGGCCAAGCAGATCTTGCGCGAGTTCGCAGACTCGCCGTTTCCCGGAACTGTCGACATGGGCACAACACGGTCGAAGGGCTCGGCGTTTGTGCTTCGCAAGCTGCTCTGCGGCCAGCACGTAGTCGCGTTCGCAGCGTGGATCGAGGCGTAAGCATGGCCAAGCCGCCGAGCCTTCTCGCCGCTGTTTGGCGTTCCATGACAGTGCTGCTCATCCGGCAGACCGACATGTCCGCCCATCAGGCAAAACGCATCGCCAGCCTCGAGGACCGGCTCGCCGCGCTCGATGGCGGCCATGATGCCCACGCCGCCGCCCGCGCCGCGCTGGACCGCGCCAACGCCGGACGGGTGACAGAAGGTGCCGCTCCCCTCGCATTCACCATCAGCGCCAAGGGCGGCATCTCCTGGACCGGAAAGGCTCGGCTCGGAGAATGAGCGACGTGCCCTCCTACATCACCGTCCGGGGCGTGGCCGTGCCGTTCAACGTGGCGCGCTTCGACGGCAGCCGGGTTGAAGCCTTCGATCCTGGCGCGTTCGACGACATGCTGGCCCGCAACGTCACCGTCCCGCTGTTCTGGGATAGTCACGATGACGGCCCAGGCACCATGCGTCTCGCGAACGAGGCACGGCTGTTCGCGAGCGCCGACGGGCTCATGTTCTCGGCGACTGTCGACACGCGCCAGGCCGCCGGCGGCAGCTTTCGGTGGGCGCTGCTCGCCGCGATGACTCGCCGACGCGAACCTGTCGACGAGTGCAGCATCGGCGACCTCACCATCACCAGCGAACGCCGCGAGACGATCGACGGCAATCGTTGCTCGCTGGTCACGAAGGCTTCGATCGGGCACGTCGCCGTCTGCAGACGCGGTACCACTGTCTACGGCACGTCCACCGGCGCTTGGCCCTGCCATTTGCCGCTCAATACGGCGCCGCTGCGCATCCGAGAGCTGTCGGCGAAGTGGGAAGCCGGCAAGGCCGCTGTCGTGCTGGAGGCCAAGCGCAGCAATCTCCTCGCCGACGTCGACCGCCTGATACGCATCAGCGATCGCGCCGACCGCGACCTGAACGACGCCGAGTTTGCCAGCATCAATGCAAAGCTCGCCGCCGTGCGGGCGATCGACAGCGACCTCGCCGTCATCAGGAGCGGACAGTGATGCGAACCGGCCCAACCGCCCGTGATCACCTCGCCGCCGCGCACGCGCGCATGACGCCTGCTGAGATCGCGGCGCACGCGCTCGAACTGATCGACCTGATCGCGGCGCGCGAGGAAGTAATCGCCAGCTCGGCCGCGGCGTTGGGCTCATGCGCCGCGGCGGCTCTCAGACAGAATTCCCTTATCCGAACGATGCAAACCAGCGTCCGCCAAGTTGTTTCCCTGCACGCCTCCGGGCGCAAGCGCCAGGCGCGCGAAATGCTGGCCGAGATGGCCGGGATGGAAATGTTCCCGCTCGTCGACGTGGCCATTCCCGAAGTTACTCCGCTGAACATTTCGGCGCTGATCCCGGACGTCGCCGAGGACACACCATGACCGCAATCGCAGAAGCCAAGCGCCGCCTGACCATCGAAGCCCGTTCGTCGGGCCTCAAAGAGGTAGCGACCGAGCTACGCCAGATCGACTCCGCTCAAAAAGCAGTGACGGTTTCCGGCCGAGGCATGGAGCGCGCCACACAGTCGACCGAGAGCGCCTTCGGGCGCCTGCAGCGGAGATACGACGAAGCCTACCGCAGCCAGATTGAGCGCGCCCGCGCCGAGCGGGTGCTGGCCCAGGCGCAGGCGCAGGGGCTGGTGACGGCGGAACGCCATGCCGAGCTTTCTAGCATGATCGCGACGCGCCACAGCACCGCCGCGGCCGCGATCGACAAGCAGGCCGCAGCCACCAACCGTCTCGCTGCGGCGAACGACAATGCATGGCGCCGACGCAACCTCGCGTTCCAGGCGGTGGATGTCGGCCAGTCGCTGGCGCTCGGCATGAACCCGGGCCTGATCGCGGCGCAACAGGGCGGTCAGATCGGTCAGCTCTATGCCGGCGCGGGTGGCATGCGCACGGCGCTGGGCGATGTCGCAAACTTGGCTAGCGTGGTGGTCAAGCGGTTCGGCCCGATCGGGGTTGCCGCCGGCATCGCGGCCGGCGGCATCCTCGCCCTGCAGGCCGACATCCAGGAGACGACCGGTATCGCGGTCAGCTTCGGCGATGTCCTGAAGGGCGCGATCCAGGCTGCCGGTGACGCCGTCTACCAGTTCCTGAAGCCGGCGATCGACACGATCGCCCCCATCATGGCCAGCGCCTGGCAGATGATCCTCGACGGCGCCAAGGCGGTCGGCAACGCGCTGATCGCGGGCTGGGTCGTCCAGGTCGAGGCATTCCGACGGATATGGTCCGACCTCCCCGCGATCCTGGGCGACCTCGGCGTGCAGGCCGTCAACGCTCTGATCGGGGCATTCGAAGATGGCTATGCGGTTCTCGTGCCGAAGATCAAGGAATTCTACCGGCTGCTGAACCCCGTGGCGGCGCTGGCTGACGCCACCGGCAACAGCGCGATCGCAAATGCGCTGGGAACGGGCATGCTGCCCAATGACATCACGATCGGCGAAATCACGAACAAGTGGGCGGGGGCGGCGGGATCTGCTGCGGCAGACGTCGCCAACGCCGCGCGCGAAGCCTTCGCCCGCGACTTCATAGGGGAAGCCTACGACGCCGCCCTGAACGACATCAGCGGCCGTGCCATCGACAACTACAAGAAGCGAATGGCCGAGGCCGAGGAGTCGGCGAAAAAGACCGGCAAGGCCGCGCGCGACGCGCTCGATCCATGGAAAGGGATGCGCAACCTGACCGAGGGCGGCCGGGAGTGGGAACGCTGGCAGCAGGATCAGATTCGCGCGGCCGAAGACGCCAAGGAGGCGTGGCAGCAGGTCGGTTCCGTCCTCTCCGGCATCTTCTCCCAGCCGTTCACCGACGCATCGGACATGCTCGACCGCATGCTGAGCCAGGCGGGCCAGATCGGCAGCGCGCTGCAGCAGGCTTTCGAGAAGGCAGGCAAGGCGACCGGCAACCCGGCGCTGGCGGCTGCCGGCGGGAAGATCGGCGCGGCGTTCGGCGGGTTCGGCGCCGGCTACCAGTCGCAGAACCCGCTCATGGGCGGCATCGGCGGCGCGCTCAGCGGCTTCGTGTCGACGGGAGGCAATCCCATCGGCGCGCTGGTGGGCGCCGGCGCCGGCAGGCTCGGCGGCATATTCACAAGAAAGGCACTCGCATGACCGCGCTCAACGTCCTCCGCCAGCGGCGCCGCGCCACCCTCTACACCGACACGGCCGGATACGGCCTCGACGGCGTGATCCAGGGCTTCGGCGTCAAGTCGTTCACCCTGCCGGCCCACCGCGCGGTCATCGGCTGCCGCGGCTCCATGGCTGCCGCCATGACCATCGGCTACGCGGCCGCGCTGCGGTTCGGCAGCTTCGACGAGATCGCGTCGCCGGCCGGCGCCGCCTACATCGGCGAGGTCTATGACCAAGAGGGCGTGAACTTCGCCCGGTCCGGGCAATCGGACATCGACTTTGTGATCACCGGCTGGTCGGAATCGCGAAACCGCCCATTGTCCTTCGCCATGTCGTCGTCCGCCCGGCACGGCATCGGCACGTTCGAATGGGTCGACGCGGACGAGTTCATGACCTTCCCCGAGGTCGACATCGACCTGGCGCGCCGGTTCGGCTTGACCGACGCAGCGGATCCCGAAAGACTCGACCCGGTCGCCGACGGCATCGCCGTCATGCAGGCGCAGCGGCACACTGTGTTTCCGCTGACCGACGACGAGGGCAACACGAGAAATCTGTTCGTGGTCGGCGGTTCCATCATCGCGACGAGGATCACGGAGGACGGGTTGACTCAATCCGTCATCCACCGCTGGGCCGAGGATCGGGTAGGCGAGTTGATCACGCCGGGCCCGCTGCCGACCGGACGGACGCGTGGCCTGGCGTCGCCAGCCATTCCGATGTCGCGCCAGCAGCGCCGAGCCGCCGAGCGTGAGGCGAGGAAGCACGCGTGACCGGGTTCGGGAGGATGAAACGGGACCGACCGGCAAAATTTGCCGGGTAGAACCAAGGCGACTGTGGTGGGCGCTGCCCGCGGGCGATGGCCGTGAGCGAACGCAGCGTGCGGATGGCGAAGCGTGTCGCGAGAGATGCTACGATCGCTGCCGCCGTCCGATCCGGCGATATGACGTTGAACCGCGCCTACCTGATGGTGACCGGCAAGACGAAGCGGTCGCAGCTCGAGGCGTTGCGGGCAGCATGGCGCGCGGCGTCAGCCGACGAGCGAGCAGAGTTCCTCGCCGATATTGCCGAAGTACTTGACTGAGTCTTGGATCGCGGTGCCAGGTGATCGACGCCGGCCGGCGCGCCTCGCCGCGCGCGGATTATCCCGATGATCCGTGCACCATTCTAGGTCTGGCTTTATTTTTCAGCGCCTAGCGGGTGTCGCGCGCAAGCGCGATCACACATAGCACGAAGGCGAAGCCGAACCCCAGCAGGCCGAGGGGCACCCAGACAACTAGGAAATAGGCGGGAGCGGTCATTCACGCAGTTCCTCTCGAAAACAGGAGGCCGAGACAGACTAACCCCAAGCCAGCAAATACTGGCGCCACACCATACACCGCGATGTCTTCGAAACGTACATACGGCCGTTGCAGCTCCATATAGAATCCCACCGCGCCCGATCCCAGGGCGGCCGCGGCAAGCGTTCCCAGAACCGTGGCGGCAAAAATGCGTTGTCCCTTGTCCAACGGAGGTAACGAGATAATCGATCGAGGTGGACGAGAGGAAGGAGGTGGTGGTGGGTCTTCGTAGGCACGGACCTGCTTTGGTGTCTCATTGTCCCTTAGATCAGCTAGTAGCCGCTCAATGTCTTGAGGGTTATAGGGCGGTTTCGCCACAGTGCCTTCTCCGTAAGGCTCTTGCTGCGTTTACAGTGAAGAACATCCGTATCGCTCAGGCAAGCTAATCTTGGCTCGTCAGAATGCTTGACCCTCATAGATGTGCAGCCCAGTGCGCCTCAGAAACAATCGAGATAGGCCGGCCGGCGTCACGCCAATCGCATGCGGTCATGATCTTCTGGCCGAACGAAGAGTGCTTCCACGACTCGGTTGCGTAGGCACCGATGACGAGGACGTTGGTCTTCATGGTGAGGCTGCCGGCCGCACCACCGCGTTCGATGATGGCCTGCTCGCAGTGCTTGCGCTGCCCGAAGTTGAAGGTGCCCGTGAAACAGTAGTTCCGGCCGGCGAAGGCAAGTGCGGGGGCCGGGTCGCACAGCGGCAGCGAGGTGGCCTTTAGGACTTCCCCCAACTCCATATCGTGTCGGGAGAACCGGCCCAGCGTGTCCAGGAGCTCGGCGTGCTCGTCCTCGTCGACGGCGCCGTCCGCCAAGATCTCATTGATCCGGCGATAGAGTGTCCTGATCAGCGGCTGGTCGCTGATGTCGGCATTCGCGGCGAGCCACTTCTGGAGGAACTCTGCTTCCGCCGTGTTGATGATGCCGTCGGCCGCCAGCCCGCGCGAGATCCCGATCAGCTCGTCGATCTGGCGCGACCCTATGCGGTCACCGCCCAGGCGGTTGAGCAGCCTGTCGTCCTTATCCGGCATGGTGCGCCCTCCCGCCAATCGAGTTGCAGGCTCGCCGTGACCGGATCGTGAATCGCGGAGAGAGCGGGGGCGTTGACGATTTTCCCGGAACGTCTTGGTTCCGCCGGTCCTGTCCCTTTCACCGCGCGCTCGGAATCGACAGCTTTTCGGACGCCTTGTGGGCGGGCACATGTGCCCGCCCACAAGGCCGGGTTTTTTCGCGCCTACGGCTTGCGCCTGAGCTGGTAGCTGATCGCGGCAAGCGCCAGCAGGACGAGCCCGAAGCCTATGCGAATGTCGCTGATCAGGCTTCGCTCAAACGTCTCCGGGATTCCGAGCGCGCCCGCCGACCAGGCATAGCCATGGATGCAAAGTGCGATGCCAGCCGCGGCGATGATGTAGTGCACTGTGAAGGCCCTTCCCACTCTTTGGCCCGCCTGGCATCGCAGAACGGGCAGATGACGCAACACCACCTGCGCCCTCTATCCCTGTTCCGAGATGTAGCGGGAGCGGTTTGCTGACGACCACAGGCTCATGTCCGGAGGTGCCTGTCGACCCGACATTGCCTCGAGGAGCGCAACCTGGCTGGCGCTGCTGGCCCGGATCGCGATGAGGTGCTCGACGATCGCACCGAAACAGTACAACAGCGCCCCGGCGACGACGAGGCCGATCGCCGGCGCATAGACCGGGATGGCAGCTACGCCGATGTAGCGATAAGCCTCGAAGACGAGTACGATCCCGATTATCCCGAAGGCAACGAGAAATACCCCGCAAGCTTTGACGACATTGTGCATTGCTTCCTCCCGTTGAGGCAGCATCGCCGAGGTGACTGGCGCGCACAAGCATCGCGCGCGGACAGATCATCCTGTTTGCCACGTCGGCGGGTGACCCCCGCCGCGCCAGCCGATCAAGGCTTGCGGCTCCTCTCGCATCATCACTGCTGAGGCGAGCCGTCGCGCTTAAGCTGTGCGGTCGCCCGCCGCCTGGCGTCGTCCATGAGCGCTTCATCCTCGTTGAACTTGTCCAGCTCGCGCTTCACGCGCCGATAGACCGGCAGCAGCAACCGGCCGCGCTTTCCGGTACGGTGCATGAGCCCGGCGAGCATGTCGAGATGGCGCTCCAGCAGCTCACGCGTCACGGGTGGCAGCGGGGGTCGCGGCTCGTCGACCGTCAATCTCTTGATCATCTGGGCTCTCCCACATCCGGATCATCCTGCTGGGGCGAGCCGTCGCGCTCAAGCTGTGCGGTCGCGCGCCGCCTGGCGTCGTCCATGAGCGCTTCATCCTCGTTGAACTTGTCCAGCTCGCGCTTCACGCGCCGATAGACCGGCAGCAGCAACCTGCCGCGCTTGCCGATACGCTGCATGAGCCCGGCGAGCATGTCGAGATGGCGCTCCAGCTCCTCGCGCGTCACTGGTGGGAGCGGGCGTCGCGGCTCGTCGACCGTCAGTCTCTTGATCATCTGGGCTCTCTCTCAGACTTTCGGCTTCGCCCTTTAGCAGGCCCCGGGCCTCGTACACTGGTGCCGACCTTGAATCCCGATGATGTTCGCGCCAGCAGCGCCGAGCCGCCCAACGATAAGGCGAATCGTCTAGGCCCTCTCGACAGGGTCACTTGCGTTCACGAAGGCTTCGGCCGCGCTCCCTCGTTTCGGGTTGTCGCGCAGCATCGTCCTGATCGCGGCTCGGGCACCGCGCGGCAGCTTGTAGGCGGCTGACATCTTGTTTCGAATATCGGTGATCCGCGCCTCGTCGCCGGGACCGTAACGCCCAGAGCGCATGATGCGATCGAAGTCGTGGCGTTCTTCTCGAGTAAGGCCGGCCATGTTGTCGGGAACGATTCTGCCCTCGCCGTCGACGATGTACTGGTGAGGAATGATGTTCACGGGGAGGCGATTGTCTTCATCGTAGACGACTAGCGCGAAATGATGCAGTCCGCCGCGGACACCATCAAGCGGCCGATGCGCGGTAAGCAGGCCTCTGAAGGCTGCCCAGTCTTCATCGGTGATCTCCAGGCGCCGCCAGCACTCCCGGTCGGAAAGCCAGTGCAGATGATCGACATCGAGCATAGGCATATGGGTAGCCCTCAGCACGTGCCGTGCGCAAGCCGTCTGCCCCGAAGGGGAGTGCTTGACGATGAGGCGAAGCAGTTCAGCGACCCGGGGCCGTGATAGGCTGCATTCCCTGGCAGGAATCGCGCTAACGCCTCGCAGAGTTGGGCAGCGGCTGAGTGAAAGTATCGCCTGTGGCGGCGCCGATGCGCAATTCGGCCATCACCTCCTTCGGGGTGAGCAGCTTGGCCCTCGTCATCATCTCCGGTGCAACTGCCGGAACTCCTTCAGCCCAGCCTCGCGGCGCATGTCGAGATAGTCGGCCAAGTCCTGAAGATGTACGCCTTTCGCCGCCTTCTGGCTCGACTCCATGCGGACAAGGGGCAGCGCGATGTCGCCGGCGCCGACCTTGCGGAGGAACTTTGGCACGTCGAGATGCCTGAAGTAATCCCGGCAGATATCTTCCACCGGAATGACGGCACGTCCGCCGTATTGCGCGAGGAGAAGGAAGGGCGTGGACAACGTCAGCTGCTGGCTCATTCGCACGCTTTAGCGCGGCGACGCGCAAGCCGTCTGCCCCGAAGGGCAGTGCTTGACGATTTGAGCGAATAAGCGGAACTTGCTCGCGGGTTTAGCAACCCTGACCGCGATAAGCAGGACCTCGATTGGCGTCGAAGGGACTGCCGAGGCGCATGGAGCCTTGGCGGGCTCCTAAGCGCTACGGAACGCCTTGGCGGGCGTCCACTTCGGCCACCTTACGGCGGCCGGGGGCTGGGCGTCAATGTCCAGGGCGAAAGCCTAAACACGCTCAGACCTGTCTCGCGGCAGGTTGCTAACCCCCGGCTCCGGGCCGATCCCGGTTCGGCTTTAGCAAGCCAACTCGCGAGACCAAACATGACCCTCAGTGTAAACCGACGCGCGGTCGTCCGCGCCCTTGCCGCTATTTCGGCCACTGGATGCGCAGCAACGCTGCCGGCCGTCGCGGCCGAAGAACCGATCGTCGAGCTCGGACGCCAGCTCCAGGCGGCCCGACAGCGCTTCGCCGATGCCATGTCCGCGCGCGCCGCCGCGCTCGCGCGCTGGCACGAGACGCGTCCGGCGGTGCCCGACGCGCTGCTCGGCGAAACATGCCCGCTCAACGCCTGGGGATTCACCGACAATGAATGCGACCCGTTCGGCGCCCTCATCATCCCGACAGGCAGCGAACGGCCACGCCAGATCGTTTCGAGCTACCGCGTCAAGCGGCAGATCAGGAACGGCGCCGGGCACCCCTGGCTGTTCGAAGTGCTGCCGATCGCCGAATCCTATGAGCGGGCGCGCGACGAGGCGATCGACCAGGTGCTCGACCCGCACCATTGGAACGCGGTCGACGCGGGCCGGGCCGTCGACGAGATCGCGACGCGGATCCTCGAAACGGACAGCGACACGGTTGCCGGCGTTGCCGCCAAGGCGCGGGCGCTGCTGGCCTTCGACGACGTGGCGGTGATCGACCACAGGATGAAGCTAGACAAGCGCACGCTGATGCTCGCTCACGCCGTGGCAGCGCTCGAGGCAGGAAAGGCCGTGTCATGAACGGCGCGGCTGACCTCGACCTGGCCGATCTTCACGACGCGCTGGACCTGGCGGTCGACACCCTCGCCGGCATGGCCGGAATCGTTGCGCATCTGGCCGAAATTCACCGCCAGTCCATCGATGAAAGCCGGCTTCCCGTCGCTGCCGCGTGGCGAGGCGACATCGACGAGGTGGCATTCGCCGCCAATCGCACCGTCGACGACGTCGCCAAAGGTGAAACAGGCGGTCGCCGCGCTGATCGAGTACAATCTCCAGCAGCGACGGGTGGCGAAAGCAGCGTGAGCGAAATCAACGCGTTGCACCCGGTCACACGGGAAACGCGGTGAAATGCGGGCGGAGGGGGTGCAAATATACATCCCCTCCGCAGAACGGTAGGGTCTGCAAATTTGCAGACCCGCCTTCCCGCCGTCCGTTGGATCAGCAAATTTGCCGACCCGCCGTCCCCCAAGGTTGGCGCGGCATCGATTTCTCTGCGCGACCAAATTTTATACCCTTGCGTAATTCTCTGTTTTTATGCATGCGTACAAGATATGACGGATCAGCTGAAAATTACACAGCCGATAATCGTGCGCGTGATCGACGTGCCCAACATCACGTTCAATAGCTGGCGAACGCGCAACAACCTTTTCCCGCACACTAAGCTGAACGCAAAACGTAAGACATTCAGCTGGGATGAATTGTGTGTCGCCATCGTCGTCGCTCGCATGATCAAGATGGGAATGGCGGCTCAACGTGCCGTCGACATCGGCATGGCCTTGCTTCCGGCATTCAAGTCAGGCGCAAAGCCGATCGCGGTAATCCGCTCCGCAGAAGACATCGAATATCGCAACAATGCCGAGGTTGAGGTGCTCGCCGAGCCGGCGATCGTTTTCGATATGACCGATCTACGAGCATGGGCGGTTCTGCGGCTGGTTGAGCTTTACCCTGAGATTATGTCGCATCCCGAGTTTTATGGAGTGCAACCCGCTAACCGCACGAAAACGAAACGACGGCCGTCACGGAAGGTGCAAACGTGAGTGAAGGTCGGAAGATGTCTATCCGCTTCGCTGTTGAGCCTCGCCTCGTGCCGGTCGCCAAGGCTGCACGGCGGCTGCACCTCACGGTGGGCGAGTTTCGCGAGGTTCGCGACCGGCTGCGCGGCGAGGGCTTCCCAGCCCCCTGCCCCCACACCGGCCACTACGACCTCGTGGCGATCGACGCCTGGCTCGACCGTCGGGCCGGGCTGGCGACCGCGCGGCCCGTGAGCGTCGACCACGATGCCGTGATCCGATCGAGGCTCGACGCGCTTGGCTAGGATCAAGCTCAAGCACTACGTCGTGCGCAAGGGACGCGGCTACTGGCTGCCGACGCCGAAGATGGTCGAGGCCGGCTTTGCGGGCATCCGCTGCGGCCCAGACGGTCCTGACGCGTGGAAGATCGCGCAGGAATGGGAAGCGCGCTGGCAGGCACACAGGAAGGGCGCAGAAGCCTCGGCGGCCCGCCGCTGGCCGAAGGACTCGGTCGGCGACGCGTTCGACCGCTTCCGCCGCACCGCGAGCTGGCGAGACGACAGGAAGGCGCGAACCCGAGAGGACTGGGAGCGCGGCTGGCGCTATATCGAGCCCGTATTTGCAGACCGACCACCCTCGGCGGTGACGTTCGAACATCTGGATCGCTGGTACCACAAGATCAAGGCGAAACACGGTGTTGGCGAAGCATTCCGCGCCATGAAGATCTGGCGCGCGCTCTACACCGTCATGGCGAGCATGAAACTCATAACCGGCGCGGACCCATCGCTCGCAATCCGTCGCGAAACGCCGACGCCACGACACCAGGTCTGGAGCGAGGGAGAGGCCGTGCGCTACGCGAAAGGCGCCTGGCGGGCCGGCTACAAGGGTCTCGCCTGCGTCGTCGCCGTTGCATGGGATACCGGTTTCGCGCCCGTCGACGTGCGCACGCTGACGCCTTCCGACATGTTCACGGCCGGCGACGACTGGGGTTTCGCGATCGACCGCGACAAGACCGGCGTCCCCGTTCTCGGCACGCTCACCGCGCGGACGCGGCGTCTGGTATTGGCCTATCTTGACCAACTCGGCGTGACGGTTCTGCCCGACGCGCCGCTGTTTCGCTCGCGCGGATTTGTGCCTGGACCCAAGGGCGGCCGGCCGCGTTCAGGGGTGCCCTACACGAAAGACACGCTCGGCGATGACTTCGCGGACGTGCGCCGGCTCGTCTTCGGCCCGAGCGAGACGCGAACACTCATGGATATGCGCCGCTCCGGTGCCCGTGAGGCGAACGCTGGCGGCGTCGCCATGACGGCGCTGGCCGCGAAGCTCGGCAATTCGATCGACACCAGCAAGGCGCTGCAGCGGACCTATATGCCCGTCAATCTCGCCGCCGTTCGGGCGGCCGACGAAGCACGTCGGAAGGGTCGGCGATTGCTCGCCGAGGAACGCAACCAGCACAAAAAGTTGAAACTCGGCGGAGCCGAGAGTTGAAACCGCGTATGCGTAAGACTGGGAAAGCCTTGGAGACAAATGGCGCGAGTGACGGGGCTCGAACCCGCGACCTCCGGCGTGACAGGCCGGCACTCTAACCGACTGAGCTACACCCGCGCTTCAGACGTCCGGCACCGTCGGCGCCCGCGTCGTGGCGGTGCATTACGGGGTTCGCCTGCGGGTGTCAACAGCGCTCGCCGCGGCCTCGCGCGACACGCCAACGCAGGCGGCCGCCGGTACGCCGACGAAGGCGATTTTTCCTTGCGGCGCGGCACCCGGAGGCTTAAACGTCCGCCCCGCGGGCGATTAGCTCAGTTGGTAGAGCGCTTCGTTTACACCGAAGATGTCGGGAGTTCGAGTCTCTCATCGCCCACCATCCCCCCGCTCCCCGTTTCCGCCGCATCGTGCGGATAGGCCGCCATCTGCGATCGGCTGCGAGGGCATGGAATGGCGACGGCTTTTGCGGCCCTATGGCCGGCGGCGGGCGGCGCCGTCCTGGCGCTCGCCGGTGCGTCCTTGCTGTTCGTCGGCGTGGAGCGCCGAATCGGCGAGCACGATGACGATTATTCGCCGTTCCTGAAGCAGCAGCCGACGCTCGCCACGATCTACCTCAACCCCGCGGACTGCGGCATGTGCGAGATCCCGGCTTTCGAGGATTTCCCGGCGGAACGGCTCGCTGCCTTCGCCGCGTTCTGCGCGGTCCGCTTTGGCATCGCCGAGACGCGCGTCTGCCATGCGATCGTCCGCGAACGGCAGCTCATGGAGAGCGAAGGCGCAGGCGGCACGCTGCCCTGACCACGCCGGTCCCCGCAACTCTTCCGGTCGGAGCAGGCCAGACGGCGCACCAGGTCTGCACCGGCGATGCGCCCGCACGCGCCCGCACGGTGCCGCCAAAAACAAAAGCCGGGCGCTGGGCCCGGCTCTTGCGACGATGCTGGACGCTGGCGCGCCCGCGCGAACCTCAGTTCACGGCGTCCTTCAGGCCCTTGCCGGCCGAGAACTTCGCGACCTTGCGGGCCGGGATCTTCACTTCGGCGCCGGTCTGCGGGTTGCGGCCGGTGGTGGCGGCGCGCTTGGACACGCTGAAATTTCCAAAGCCGACAAGCCGGACATCTCCGCCCTTCTTCAGTTCCTTGGTGATGACAGCGAACACCGCATCGACCGCGGACTGTGCGTCAGCCTTGGACAGGTTCGCCTCGTCGGCGACGGCGGACACTAGTTCGTTCTTGTTCATAACATTCCCTTTCGGTGAGAAAACCGGGACACGCGACTCAGCCGGCTGGGCTGGACTTTAGGTAGAACTCGTACCGCAACCAAGCCGGAATTCAGATTCGAGAGCCGGGAAAGCCCGGATTTCCGGGCTTTTTCACAAAAAAGCCGGGCTTGCAACCCGGCTTTTTCAGTTCCTTGCGTGACGCGGCGTCAATCAGTGCGCGAAGGTCTGCGCCGCACCGTCCTCCGAAGCGTCCGGCGCGACCGCCGGCGTGGCTGCCGTCTCGACCCAGTCGATCGGCTCCGGCATGCGCAGAAGCGCGTGCGAAAGCACCTCGCCGACGCGGCTGACCGGCACGATCTCCAGCCCGCTCTTCACGTTGTCGGGGATCTCCGCCAGGTCCTTGGCGTTCTCCTCGGGGATGAGCACCTTCTTGATGCCGCCGCGCAGAGCGGCCAGCAGCTTCTCCTTCAGGCCGCCGATCGGCAGCACCCTGCCCCGCAGCGTGATCTCGCCGGTCATGGCGACATCGGCCCGGACGGGAATGCCGGTCAGCACCGAGACGATCGCCGTCGCCATCGCCACGCCCGCCGACGGACCGTCCTTCGGCGTCGCGCCTTCCGGCACGTGCACGTGGATGTCCTTGCGGTCGAAGAGCGGCGGCTCGACGCCGAAGTCGATGGCGCGGCTGCGGACATAGGATGCCGCGGCCGAGATCGATTCCTTCATCACGTCCTTCAGGTTGCCGGTCACCGTCATTCGGCCCTTGCCGGGCATCATGACGCCTTCGATGGTCAGCAGCTCGCCGCCCACCTCGGTCCAGGCCAGCCCGGTGACCACGCCCACCTGGTCGTCGGTCTCGGCCATGCCATAGCGGAAGCGCGGCACGCCGAGATAGTCGGCCAGGTTCTGCGGGGTGATCTTCACGGCCTTCTTCTTGGTCCGGAGGATCTCCGTCACCGCCTTGCGCCCGAGCTTCATCAGCTCGCGCTCCAGCGAGCGGACGCCCGCCTCGCGGGTGTAGGTCTGGATGATCGCGCGCAGCGCCTCGTCCGTCACCGAGAATTCCTTCGGCTGGAGCGCATGGTCGCGCACCGCCTTGGGCAGCAGATGCCGCTTGGCGATCTCCACCTTCTCGTCCTCGGTGTAGCCGGCGATGCGGATGATCTCCATACGATCCATCAGCGCCGGCGGGATGTTCAGCGTGTTCGCCGTCGTCACGAACATCACGCTCGACAGGTCGTACTCGACCTCGAGGTAGTGGTCCATGAACGTGGCGTTCTGCTCCGGGTCCAGAACCTCGAGCAGCGCCGACGACGGATCGCCGCGGAAGTCCATGCCCATCTTGTCGATCTCGTCGAGCAGGAAGAGCGGGTTGGACTTCTTCGCCTTCTTCATCGACTGCACGACCTTGCCGGGCATGGAGCCGATATAGGTGCGGCGGTGGCCGCGGATTTCCGCCTCGTCCCGCACGCCGCCGAGCGCCATGCGCACGAACTCGCGGCCGGTCGCCTTGGCGATCGACTTGCCGAGCGAGGTCTTGCCCACGCCGGGAGGGCCGACGAGGCACAGGATCGGGCCCTTCAGCTTCTTCTGGCGGCTCTGCACGGCGAGGTACTCGACGATGCGGTCCTTGACCTTGTCGAGCCCGTAATGGTCGGTGTCGAGCACGTTCTGCGCGAAGTCGAGGTCGTGCTTGACCTTCGAGTTCTTGCCCCACGGGATCGACAGCAGCCAGTCGAGATAGTTGCGCACGACGGTGGCTTCCGCCGACATCGGCGACATGGTGCGCAGCTTCTTCAGCTCCGCCTCGGCCTTCTCGCGCGCTTCCTTGGTGAGCTTGGTCTTCTTGATCCGCTCCTCGAGTTCGGCAGCCTCGTCGCGGCCGTCCTCGCCCTCGCCGAGCTCCTTCTGGATCGCCTTCATCTGCTCGTTGAGGTAGTATTCGCGCTGCGTCTTCTCCATCTGGCGCTTGACGCGCGAGCGGATGCGCTTCTCCACCTGCAGCACGGAGATCTCGGCCTCCATGAAGCCCATCGCCTTCTCGAGGCGCTGCTTCACGGAGAGCGTGGCCAGCATCTCCTGCTTCTCGGGGATCTTGATCGCCAGGTGCGAGGCGATCGTGTCGGCGAGCTTGGAATAGTCGTCGATCTGGCTGGTCGCGCCGACCACCTCGGGCGAGATCTTCTTGTTCAGCTTCACGTAGTTCTCGAAGTCGGAGACCACCGAGCGCGCCAGCGCCTCGATCTCGACCTCTTCCTCGCCCGGCTCCGCGAGCACCTTGGCATGCGCCTCGTGGAAGTCTCCGCGGGCGGTGAATTCGGTGATCTGGGCGCGGCTGGTGCCCTCGACCAGCACCTTCACGGTGCCGTCGGGCAGCTTCAGCAGCTGCAGCACGTTGGCCAGCGTGCCGACCTCGTAGATCGCATCGGGCTCCGGCTCGTCGTCGGCCGCGTTCTTCTGGGTGGCGAGGAGGATCTGGCGTTCGGCGCCCATCACCTCTTCCAGCGCCTTGATCGACTTCTCACGGCCGACGAACAGCGGGACGATCATGTGCGGGAACACGACGATGTCGCGCAGCGGGAGGACCGCGTAGACGCCGTCTTGGGAAGGCCGTGGGGTATTCGCCATTGTCATGCCTTTCATGCCGCGGCCGCCCTGAGCCAACCGCGAATCTCATCTTAACGGCCGTGGGCCTTTCCGCCTATCGCCGATTGTAGCCGGCAAGTTTTCAGCACGGAGGTCGGTCCCGCGACCCAACGGGCTTTAGGTGGCGTTGCAGCGCACAAAGATCAAGGGCGGCGGCCTGCCCGTGCGGCCAGGCGGGACGGGTTCGGCGCCGCCGCTTTCCGTTGCGGCACTTGGCGCTGGCTCCGTGTCGCCGCCTGCGCTAGGCTTCGCGGCGGGTGGGAATGCGGATGCCGCGCGAAAAGCGGATCTTGTCAGTCATCGACGGGCTCTACGGGGCGGCCATGGGCGAAACCCCGTGGGACGCGGCGCTTCACGGGGTGCGCCAGCTTCACGATGGTGCCGTGGCCATCGTCTTCGACTTGGATCGGCGCACCGGCGCGATCCCGCGCTGGCTGAGCACCGGCACGGAAACTGCCAAGAACGATTACATAAATCATATCAATTCCATAAATCCGCGCATGCACATGTCGCTGCAGCGTGGCGTCGGCCATGTGATGACCGATCATATGTTCGCGACGGAACGCGACATGGACCGGTCGGAATTCTACGACTGGCTGGGGCGTGTCGCCGGGCTGCGCTACTTCATGGGCTCACGCCTGCGCGACGACGGCGACCTGTCGACCTTCACGGCCATCGAGTTCGATGCGAGGCACGGTCACGTCGATACGGGGCATGTCGACCTCTTCCGTGTCGTAAACCGGCATCTGTCGACCGCGTGGCAGATGCACGCGATGAGGCTGCAGCCGACGCTTGGCGCAATCGACGAGTTCGTCCCCTGGGCGGTCGCCGCGATCGACGCCCATGGCCGGGTCATCGGGATGAACAGCGCCTGCGAGAAACTTCTGGCCGCGCGCGACGGTATCATGCTGCGTGATGGCCGGTTGCGCGCACAGAGGGCGGCCGACGACCGCACGCTGCAAATCGCCATGGCGCGGACGCTGGATGCATCCCGCAACGCCTTCCTCGAAAGTAGCATCGCCGTCGGCATCGGCCGCGCCGCGCCCGCGAGCGCGCTCTCGGTCCAGTTGCGAGCGCTCTATCGCAGCGGCCCAACGCCGCCCGCTCACCCGGCCGCGATGGCATACATCACGGACCCCGATACGGATCGGACGCCATCCGAGCAAACCCTCACCAGCCTGTTCGGCTTGAGCCGGCAGGAGGCCCGCCTCGCCGCGCGGCTGACCGGCGGCGAGGACCTTGCCGACGCCGCCGTCCAGATGGGCATCTCGAAGAACACCGCGCGCAACCACCTCCACCGCATATTCGAGAAGACCGGCGCCACCAGCCAGTCATCGCTGATGCGACTCGTGCTTCGGCATCTCCCTTCCTGACCGACCGCCCCGTTCGCTCTGCTTTGTAGTCCGTTCGGACCAATCTGCCCGGACACCGCAGCGGAAAACGTTTGGTAGGCTGCTCCGCGTGAGGCACGCCGGAATCCACCGCTGGCGGCTCGGGCAAGATTGTGGAGCCAGCAGATGAAAAACGTTGCAGTAGGTTCGACAGGCGTGGCCGGCGTGATCGCCAGTGCCATCGCTATGGCACTATCCGGATGCGCCAACATGACCCAAGGGGAAGCGGACGCCGCGCTGCTGCACACCCTCGACACAGCGACCAAATGCTACGTCGCGGAGGCGCGTCCAGCCGATCCGTTCGCGTCGTTCGGTTTCGACGTCCGGACCGGGGGCCCGACGATCCTCGGATATGCGGAGCGGCCGACAGCCGGCGATACGATCATCTGGCGCAAGGACGCAGGAAGCTCCGGCGGCGATGGCGGTGGCGGCGGCAGCGGATGCTAGCCGGCCGATCGCCATACCGCCCCGGAAACATGCCCATCGCCACGGCTCGCAGGCGGTTGCCCGCGAGCCGAGGAGCGTCGCCCTTTCAAACCGCCCCGGACATGCTAGGCTCCGTTGGGGAAGGTGGATCAAGGCGGCATGCCGAAGGTCAGTGGCGGTCTGGAGACCATCGATCTGTTCTACAGGGCAGCGATGGAGCCGGAGCTTTGGCCGGACGCACTGGGTCGCCTGGCCGAGGCGGTCGGCTGTCTCGGCACCGCGCTGATCCCGATCACCCCCTCCGACACGATCACCGGGCTGACCGTCTCGCACGGGCTCGACGAGGCGGCCGTCGACTACCGCCGCGACTGGTGGCGGGTCGACACGCGGGTCGAGCGCATCTTCGACCTCAAGCTGGCGCGGGGCGTCTTCGCCGAGGCGCAGCTCTTCTCGGAGGACGAACTGGCGCAGGATCCGATCCGGCAGGAGTTCTGCGCGTCGCACGGCATCGGCGCCTTCGCGGCGCAGCTGGTCGAGCCATGGCCCGGCCATGTCATCGCCTTCAGCGTTCAGCGGTCGCTGAGGAGCGGCCATTTCGCCGCCGACGAGATCGAGACGCTCAACGCGCTCGGCCAGCATGCCGCGCGCGCCCTGATGATCACGCTGAAGCTGTCCGCCGCCGAGGCGATCGTCGGCGGCCTGTTCGACATTCTCGACCGCTTCGACGGCGGCGTCTTCATTATCAACGCCAGGCGCGAGGTCATGGCCATGAACGCGCGCGCCGAGGCTCTGCTGGGCGACGGCATCTCGATCAGCGCGCGCCGTCCCGTGGCCGCCACCAGCCGAGGCCAGAAGGCCCTCGACGCATCGATTTCCGCCGCGCTCTCCGCGGATCGGCAGGACGGCCCGGCCGGCGCCATCGCGCTGCCGCGCCCGTCCGGCAAGAAGCCGCTTCTTGCGCAGGCGCTGCCGCTCACCTCCGAGCGGTTCGTCGAGCAGGCCGGGGGCCTCGCGCTGACGCCGGACGGCGCATTCCTGCTGGTCGTCGACCCCGAGCAGAAGCCGCGCCAGCCGGTCGAGGCCCTGCGGCTGCTGGGACTGAGCCCCGCCGAGGCGCGGCTGGCCGCGCATGTCGGCTCAGGGCTGAGGCGGCGCGACGCCGCCGACCTGCTCGGCGTCTCGGAATGGACCGCACGCGCCGCGCTCAAGCAGATCTATTCCAAGCTCGACATCCGGTCGCAGGCCGAACTGGTCCAGCTTGTCGATCGGATCGCCGCCGCCCGGCGGCCCGCCAACTGATCCACTCATTCTGACGCCAGGCGACGCGCGGCGGGGGCCCGGCCGGCACCCATGCGCGCCAGCCCGTTCCGCCGCGATTTTCTACCCCCCATCGGGGGGTGCCGATTCACCCGGCTCCTGCGAGCGTCCCCCGGCGTGGTTTCGCCGCTGGCGAGAAAAGGGGATGGAAACGATGAACCGACACCGACGCGACGTCATGATCTCGATGGGCAGGCTGCTGGCGCTCGGCTCCGCCGTCGGCGCGAGCGGCCTCCTGGCGGCCTGCAGCAAGAAGAAGCCTTTCGAGATGATGTCGGAGGAGGAGCGGCGCGAGGAAGAAGCGGCCCGGCACGCCGAAGTCGCCCGCCAACGTGACGAGGAGCTCAGGCGCCGGGTGCAGACCGACGGGGCCGGCGGTGGCGGCGACGGCGGCGGTGGTGGTGGCGGGCACGCCCACTGACACGGCGTCCCTGAACGGCAAAACGGCGCCACGCGGGCGCCGTTCACGACGTCACGGCAGGAAGGCTCAGGCGCTGACCTGGCCCTTTTCCTTCTCCGAATAGATGTAGAGCGGGCGGGCGTTTCCGGAGACGACCTCCTCGGAGATCACGACCTCCTGCACGCCTTCCAGCGCCGGCAGCTCGAACATCGTGTCGAGCAGGATCGCTTCCATGATAGAGCGCAAGCCGCGCGCGCCGGTCTTGCGCTCGATGGCCCGCTTGGCGATCGCCGTCAGCGCGTTCTCGTGGAACGTCAGGTCGACATTCTCCATCTCGAACAGCCGCTGGTACTGCTTCACCAGCGCGTTCTTCGGCTCGGTCAGGATCTGGATGAGCGCCGCCTCGTCGAGGTCCTCCAGCGTCGCCAGCACCGGCAGGCGGCCGACGAATTCCGGGATCAGCCCGAACTTCAGCAGGTCCTCCGGCTCGACCATGCGGAACAGGTCGCCGGTGCGCCGGTCCTCCGGCGAGGCCACCTTGGCGCCGAAGCCGATCGACGTCTTGCGGCCGCGGTCGGAGATGATGCGGTCGAGGCCGGCGAAGGCGCCGCCGCAGATGAACAGGATGTTAGCGGTGTCGACCTGCAGGAACTCCTGCTGCGGATGCTTGCGGCCGCCCTGCGGCGGAACCGACGCGACCGTGCCTTCCATGATCTTCAGCAGCGCCTGCTGCACGCCCTCGCCCGACACGTCGCGGGTGATCGACGGGTTGTCCGACTTGCGGGAAATCTTGTCGATCTCGTCGATGTAGACGATGCCGCGCTGGGCGCGCTCGACATTGTAGTCGGCTGCCTGCAGCAGCTTCAGGATGATGTTCTCGACGTCCTCGCCGACATAGCCGGCCTCGGTGAGCGTCGTGGCGTCGGCCATCGTGAACGGCACGTCGATGATGCGCGCCAGCGTCTGCGCCAGCAGCGTCTTGCCGCAGCCCGTCGGGCCGATCAGCAGGATGTTCGACTTCGCCAGTTCGACGTCGTTGTTCTTCGTCGCATGCGCAAGGCGCTTGTAGTGGTTGTGGACCGCCACCGACAGCACGCGCTTGGCGTAGGGCTGGCCGATCACGTAGTCGTCGAGAACCTTCAGGATTTCCTGCGGGGTCGGAACGCCCTCGCGGGACTTCACCATCGAGGTCTTGTTCTCCTCGCGGATGATGTCCATGCACAGCTCGACGCACTCGTCGCAGATGAAGACGGTCGGTCCTGCGATCAGCTTGCGGACCTCGTGCTGGCTCTTGCCGCAGAACGAGCAGTAGAGCGTGTTCTTCGAGTCGCCGCCGCTGTTGTTGACCTTGCTCATCTCTATCCCAGTCCTTCCGCGAACCGACGCGCGACCGGACGCCGCGAGGGTTCGACATGCAATCTAGGCGACGGCGCGATGCCGCCAAGCTCTTGCCGGCTCACACAGCGTCCCCCGCACTCGCTACTGGACCGGACGACACGGCGCTGATTCGAGGCTGCCCCGCCTGAAGCTAAGCCGTCGAAGCTCAACATAGGCTTAACGTAGGCTGCCCCGTCCACGGAGGGAACAGCTAATTGTGACCGAAATGCCGCAGAGCCGGTCAAAAATGCGGCTGGTCCACGGATGATCCTGACACGCCGCCGGCTACTTCTCGACGACCGCCTCGATCGACTCGCGGCTGGAGATCACCTTGTCGACGATGCCGAAATCCTTGGCCTCGTCCGCGGTCATGAAATGATCGCGGTCGAGCGTGCGCTCGATCTCGTCGTAGCTCTTGCCGGTGTGCTTCACGTAGATCTCGTTCAGCCGCCGCTTCATCTTGATGATGTCCTGGGCGTGGCGCTCGATGTCCGACGCCTGGCCCTGGAAACCGCCCGAGGGCTGGTGGACCATGATTCGCGCCTGCGGGGTGGCGAAGCGCATGTCCTTGGCGCCGGCGCACAGCAGCAGCGACCCCATCGACGCCGCCTGCCCGATGCACAGCGTCGACACCGGCGGCTTGATGAACTGCATCGTGTCGTAGATGGCCATGCCGCTCGTCACCACGCCGCCCGGCGAGTTGATGTAGAGGTTGATTTCCTTCTTCGGGTTCTCGGCCTCAAGGAAGAGGAGCTGGGCGCAGACCAGCGTCGCCATGCCGTCCTCGACCGGACCCGTGATGAAGATGATCCGCTCCTTCAGGAGGCGCGAGAAGATATCGAACGCCCGCTCGCCGCGGTTCGTCTGCTCGACGACCATCGGAACGAGATTCATGGCGGTTTCGACCGGATGCTTCATGGACTGTCCCTTTTCGGAAGCGATTGCGACGCGCAGGCGCCTGCTCGCGGCGGAATCGATGCGGGTATTCGACCCTAGATAGGATGGCCCCGCGCGCTTGCGCAAGGCTGGCCATTCGGGCGGGCGACGGGGCCGAAGCCCCGGCCCGCCGGCAGCGGTTCATTAACCCTTCGGCTTAACGAAGGCGGCAGAAACCCCTTCCGCTACGGCGGCGCTCCGCTAATCTGTCTGAAAAAGTATGCGTCACACAGGGGTTTGCGTCATGGTTCTGAAACCGGTCTCACTGGCAACCGCCACCGTTCTTCTTCTTTCCACCGTCTCGCAGACGGTCGCCGGCGGCAAGGCCGTCGAGTGCTACGAGCGCTACACGACGCCGGCCGTCTACGAGACCGTACACGAGCAGGTGCTGCTGCGGGCCGCCACCAGCCGCGTCGAAGTGACGGCCGCGATCTACGGCACGCGCAAGGTGCGCGTCGTCGTCACGCCCGAACGCGTGACCTACCGCCACGTGCCGGCGCGGTACGGCTATGTCGAGGAGAAGGTCGTCGTCGAGCCGGCGCGCACCGTGAAGCGCACCATCCCGGCCGTCGTGAAGACCGTGCACAGCAAGGTGAAGGTCAGTGACGGCGGCTATTACTGGGAATGGCGCGTCATCAAGGGCAAGAAGGTGCTCTGCAAGGTCAAGGCGAAGGCGCAGTACAAGACCGTGACCGAGACCGTCGTCGTCGAGCCGGCGCGCGTCGTGAAGGAGACCCTGCCCGCCACCTACGGCTACCAGAAGCGCAAGGTGATCGTCTCCGAGGGTTATGACGAGAAGGTCGTCGTGCCGGCGGAATATGGCTACGTGCAGGAGAAGGTGCTGATCGAGCCCGAGCGCCGGCGCCTGGTCGAGACGCCCGCGGTCTACGAGACACGCGCCCGCCAGGTGAAGGTCAGTGACGGGACGTCCGGCTGGCAGCGCGTCGAGATTCCGCGCCACTGCAAGTAGCTTCCGGTGATGGCGAGCGTGGCACGTCACCAGCCCGACCGCGCGATATGTCTACACCCCCACCCCTGACCCCTCCCCGCAAGGGGGAGGGGAAGCTGCCGCGACCTTGTTCCCCCCCCCCTTGCGGGGAGGGGTCAGGGGTGGGGGTGCGTTCCATCTGCCGTTGCGCCTACTGAGCAGCGATCTCCGCCCTCAGCCACCGCTTCAACACGTCCACGTCGCCGCTCTCCACCGCGTCCGCCGCGCGCCGCCCGACCGCCGCGCCGAACTTGTAGCCGTGGCCGGAGCAGGCCGACACGACGAGGCACGCGCCCGTCTCATGCGCGAAGAACGTCTCGTCGGCGGTGAACGTGTAGGCGCAGGTCACCACGTCCAGCACCCTGTACGCGCCGATCCTCGCGATTGGCGGCTCGAAGCGGTCGCGGATCGCCTCGCCCTCGCCCGGCACCGGCTCGCGGTTGGCATCGGCGTCATGGGTCGGCACCTTGTGCAGGCCGGTCCCGAACTTCAGCCCGGCGCCGCCGGTCGGCGGGATGATGTAGCCGTCGGTGCGCCCGCCGACGTCGAGGATGACCGGCGCCTTCTCCCACGCGCCCGTCAGGTCGGGTGGCGGCTCCAGATAGACGACCGCGGTGCGGTAGGTGGTCAGCTGCCGCTTGAGGTCCGGAAACAGTTTCGGCACCCACGCGCCCATGGCCACCACGACGCGGTCCGCCTCGATCCGGCGCCCGTCCGCGAGGTCCACGCGGCTCCGGTCCGCGTCGATCGCGACCACCTTCGCGTTCTCCAGCACCGTCGCGCCGCGGCGCCGCAGCCACGCGGCGGTATCGGTCGCGATCCTGCGGCAGTGCAGTGCGCCGCCTTCCGGCGAGACGAAGGCGTAGCGGAAGGTTTGCGGATCGAGAAACGGCCAGCGCCTGGCCGCGCCTTTCGGATCGACGATCTCGATCGGATAGCCGCCCTGCTCGAGCCCGTCGCGATGGTCCTCCGCATCGTCACCGGGCTCGCGCGACACGCAAAGGAATCCGCGCGGGTCGAGATGGTTCTGCCCGATGTCCGACCACAGTTCGTCCCACGCCTCATAGGCTTCGGTGATCATGCGGCCGTAGCCGGTCGCGTTGCCGTAGGCGCGGCGGATGATGCGGTGATGGTCGCCGGACGCCGCCAGCGGATTGGGGATCGGACCCTGCTCGATCAGCGTCACGTCATGGCCGCGCCTCGTCAGCGCCCAGGCGGTCGAGAGACCGGTGATTCCGGCGCCGACGATGGCAATCTTCACGGCCCCTCCTGGCGGCTGTCCTGAACCTGTGCACCGCCGACCGAAACTACGATCTGGCGTGCGCTTGGCAAGCCGGGCTAGAGGAGCATGTCGCTCGCTGGTCTTTCCGGGACGACGAATCGCACCAAGACGATCCGATGTCAGACACCCTGCCCTATCTCGACTTCGACCCGGCCACGCGCCGCGTCCGTCTCGATCCGCACGAGACGCGCTTCTACGGCGATCCGTACGAAGCCTATCGCTGGCTCCATGCACGCGCGCCGACCTTCTTCTGGGAGGACTACGGCTTCTGGTGTTTCGGCGGCTATGACGACGTCAACCGCCTCCTGCGCGACCGCCGGCTCGGACGCCAGAACCCCGGCGGCGCGCCCGACAGCCAGGGCAATGCGGGCGACCGTGCGCATCTTGCCGCCTTCGATCGCCTCGAGGCCAGCTCCATGCTCGAGCTGGAGCCGCCCGTCCACACGCGCCTGCGCACGCTCGTCAACCGCGCCTTCGTCTCTCGGCAGGTCGAGCGCCTGCGCCCGCGCGCCGAGACGCTGGCCAGCGAGCTGATCGACGGCTTCGGCGCTGGCCCGGTCGACCTGCTGCCCGCCTATGCCGCGCCGCTCCCCATCACCATCATCGCGGAGATGCTGGGCGTGCCGGTCGAGATGGGCCCGCAACTGCTCGACTGGTCGCACCGCATGGTCGCCATGTACATGCATGGCCGCACCCGCGAGACCGAAGAACGCGCCGACGAGGCTGCGCGCGACTTCGCCGATTTCCTGCGCGGTTATGTCGACGAGCGTCGCGCCGCACCCGGCGACGATCTGCTCAGCCTCCTGATCGAGGCGCGCGACGGCGGCCAGAAGCTCTCCGAGGACGAGTTGGTCTCGTCGGCGATCCTGCTGCTCAACGCGGGCCACGAGGCGACCGTCCACCAGACCGGCAACGCCGTCGCCACGATCCTTTCCGCCGGCGCCGATCCGGCCGCTTTGGTCGCCACCCCGGAGGCGACGGCCGCGACCGTCGAGGAATGCCTGCGCTTCGACGCGCCGCTCCACATGTTCACGCGCTACGCCTACGAGACGCTGGAACTCGCGCCCGGCGTGGTCGTGAAGCCAGGCGAGCAGATCGGGCTCCTGCTCGGCATGGCCAACCGCGACCCGAAGGCCTTCGACAGGCCGGACGAATTCCGCCCCGAGCGCAGCGACCAGAAGAACGTCTCCTTCGGCGCCGGCATCCATTTCTGCATCGGCGCGCCGCTCGCCCGCGTCGAATTGCAGGCATCGCTGAAGACGCTCTTTGCCCGCTTGCCATCGATCGCGCTCGCGGACACGCCGCGCTATCGCGACACGTTCCATTTCCATGGGTTGGAGAGGCTCGACGTGCGGCCGTGAAGGACCAGCCGACGCTCGACTTCTACGCGCGTGAGGCGGCGGACTACGCCACCCGCTACGCCAAATCCGGCGAGTTGGACACCTTCCTCGCCCTCCTGCCGCCTCGTGCCCGCATCCTGGAACTCGGCTGCGGCGGTGGGCAGGACAGCGAGGCGATGCTCGCCGCCGGCTTCGACGTGATGCCGACCGACGGCTCGCCGGAACTGGCGCGCGAGGCCGAAAAGCGGCTCGGCCGCCCGGTGCACGTGCTGCTCTTCGAAGACATCGACTTCGTCGGTGCCTTCGATGCCGTCTGGGCGAATGCCTGCCTGCTGCACGTGCCGAAGCCCGATCTTCCGGCGATCCTTGGCAAGGTCGGCCGCGCGCTCCGCCCTGGCGGCGCGCTGTATGCGAGCTTCAAGACTGGCGACGTCGAAGGCATCGACCGCTTCGGGCGCTACTACAATTATCCGGACGAGGCTTTCCTGCGCGACGCACTCGGCGCCGGATGGTTGTCCATCGATATCGTGCGGAATTCGGCGCCGGGCTACTACAACCTGCCGGCCGAATGGCTGCACGTCACCGCGTTCAGGGCGTGATCCGGCGCAGGGAGATTCAGGCGCCCAAACACAAGAAAGCACCGGGATCGCTCCCAGTGCCTCCTTGTCAGTCCGTTCGCCGCGTTCCGCGCTGCCCGGAGGCATCGCTGCCCGCAGGTCCCGGAGCTGAGCGGCCGACAAAGCGCGTCCCGAAGGTGCAGCATCGTCCGGCCTTGCGCGGCGGTCCCGAAGGCCCGCTGTCGCGCAATCCATCGAAGGGCTTTCCCGGCCTTCATGGCAGCATCGGGTCACCGTTGGCGTTCAAGACCGCTCGCGATGATCTCCCGCTGGACTGTCCGTCGTTCGGCCGAACCCGGCTTGCGCCCTGTTCGCCCTCCTGTCGGGGCGGGACCTCAGGGGATGCGTCCGGCTTGGTCCGCTGTCCGGGCGGAGCCGTCTGCGCCTGAGTTGTCCAGATGGTATGCCGCACCTGCCGGCGCGACAACCGCCGCGCGCCTGTGGATACAGTGGATTGCGGGCATGAACTGACGGGTCGGCGGCGGCCGCGGCGCGGCGTCAGAGCCGGATCACATAGTGCTTGCGAGTCGTTTCAACGACTTGCCAGCTTCCCTTGAAGCCGGGCCTCAGCACGAAGGCGTCGCCGGCCTTTACCGTGCGCGCCGCGCCGCCCTCTTCGGTGATGACCGAGACGCCGGAGATGATGTGGCAGAACTCCCACTCGTCATACTCGATGCGCCATGTGCCGGGCGTCGCTTCCCAGATGCCGGCGTAGAGCCCGCCCGGCGCTTCCTCTGCGTTCCAGGTGCGGAACTTCGGGTCGCCGGCGATCAGCCGCCCGGGTGCAGGCGCACCGTGCTCCGGCTCGCCGGAAACGTCGATGGGGAGGACGTGAGGCATTGGGGGTGCGTCCTTCGAGGCTCGCGGCGCTCGCACCTCAGGATGAGGACGAGCCGCGCGTGACCGCTGTCTCCGCCAAATCCGAGCCGTTGTCGAGGTTTCGCGTCTCCGGATGACAGGCATCCCGGCGCCACATCGCGTCACTCCGGACCTGCGGCGCGAAGCGGCGTCGGGGTGTCCGGGATGACGCTCGAGGGGCACGCACCGCGACGGCCCTCATCCTGAGGAGCGAGCCCGCATGCCGGCAGAGCACCGGATCGAGCGGCGGCAGGCGAGCCTCGAAGGACGCATGCCGCCACGCCCGGTCAGCCCTTCGCCAGCCCCTGCTCCAGGTCGGCGA
This sequence comes from Rhizobiaceae bacterium, assembly GCA_019635755.1. Lineage (GTDB taxonomy): Bacteria > Pseudomonadota > Alphaproteobacteria > Rhizobiales > Rhizobiaceae > OAS926. Next base: position 61,129 of record JAHBYW010000012.1, read on the forward strand.
TGATGTCCGCCACGTCCTCGATGCCGACGGAAATGCGCACCGTGTCGGGGCCCGCGCCGGCGGCGATCTTCTGCTCGTCGGAGAGCTGCCGGTGCGTGGTCGACGCCGGATGGATGATCAGCGAGCGCGTGTCGCCGAGATTGGCGAGATGCGAGAACAGTTCGACCGACTCCACCAGCTTGATGCCTGCCTCGTAGCCGCCCTTCAGTCCGAAGGTGAAGACCGAGCCCGCGCCGAGCGGCGAATATTTCTGCTGCAGCGCATGGTTCTTGTCGCTCGCCAGGCCCGGGTACGAAACCCAGGCGACCTTGTCGTTCTTTGACAGCCATTCGGCCACGGCCCGGGCGTTGTCGGAATGGCGCTGCACGCGCAGCGGCAGCGTCTCCAGCCCGGTCAGGACCAGGAAAGCGTTGAACGGCGAGATGGCCGGGCCGAAGTCGCGCAGGCCGAGCACGCGGTTGGCGATCGCGAAGGCGAAGTTGCCGAACGTCTCGTGCAGCACCACGCCGCCATATTCGGGCCGCGGCTCCGAGAGCATCGGATAGTTGCCCGACTTCGACCAGTCGAAGGTACCGCCGTCGACGATGATGCCGCCCATCGAATTGCCGTGGCCGCCGATGAACTTGGTCAGCGAATGCAGCACGATGTCGGCGCCGTGCTCGATCGGCCGCAGCAGGTAGGGAGTGGCCAGCGTGTTGTCGACGATCAGCGGCACGCCGTGCTTGCGCGCCACCGCGGCGATCTTCTCGATGTCGACGAACTCGCCGCCGGGGTTGGCCAGGCTCTCGATGAAGATGGCGCGCGTGCGCCCGTCGATCGCGCGGTCGAAGGTGTCGACGTCGTCCGTGTCGGCCCAGCGCACCTGCCAGTCGAAGCTCTTGAAGGCATGGCCGAACTGGTTGATCGAGCCGCCATAGAGCTTGCGCGCGGCGACGAAATTGTCGCCCGGCCGCATGATCGTATGGAACACCAGCAGCTGCGCCGCGTGGCCGGAGGCCGTCGCCAGTGCCGCGGTGCCGCCTTCGAGCGCGGCGACGCGCTCCTCCAGCACCGCCTGAGTCGGGTTCATGATGCGCGTGTAGATGTTGCCGAACGCCTTGAGCCCGAACAGCGACGCTGCGTGATCGACGTCATCGAAGACGTAGGCGGTCGTCTGGTAGATCGGCGTCGCCCGCGCGCCCGTCGCCGGGTCGGGTTTCGCGCCGGCATGGACGGCGAGCGTGTTGAAGCCGGGGGCACGGTTGGACATGGGTTCCTCCCAGGGAAAACGGCGGCGGATCGGTGAATTGCGAATGGCGAATGGCGAATGGCGAATGGCGAATGGCAGGGTGGGTCAGCGGTGCCGGCTTTGCAAGAAAATCATGCCTGCCGGCCGGCCGCCGCAGGGAATGATGTTCCATTCACCATTCACGGCTTGCGGACGCCGAAGCTCTGGAAGCCCTGCCGCATCACCGGCTTCCGCGACGAGAGCACGCCCGAATTGACGCCGTTCCAGCCGATCTCGCCCGACAGGCGGCCGTATTCGATCTTGGGGCAGCGGTTCATGACGACCTTGATTCCGGCCGCTTCGGCCTTCGCCGCCGCCGCGTCGTGGCGCACGGTCAGCTGCATCCAGATCACCTTGGGCAAGGGCGTCAGCGCCAGCGCCTCGTCGACGACACCCGGCACCGCGTCCGAGGCGCGGAAGATGTCGACCATGTCGATCGGCTCCGGCACGTCCGCGAGCCTTGCATAAAACGTGCGGCCGAGGATCGGCTTGCCTGCCTGACCCGGATTGATCGGGTAGACGGTGAACCCCTTGTCGATCAGGTATTTCGTCACGAAGAAGCTCGGCCGCACATCGTTCGCCGACGCGCCGACGATGGCGATCGTCTTCACCGAATTCAGGATCTCCGCGATGTAGCTGTTGTCATAGGAATCGTGGTTCATTCGGGCGGCAGCGATATGTTTCCATCGGCGTCGATGGGGAAGCCGGGGTTGTGGGCGACTTCCCACAGATGCCCTTCCGGATCGGCGAAGTAACCGTACCAGCCGCCCCAGAACGCCCGGCCAGCCGGTCTGACGATCCGGCCTCCGGCCTGCTCGGCCAGCGCCAGCACCGCGTCGACCTCCGCCTCCGAGCGCGTGTTGTAGGCGAGGTAGACGCGCGACGGCGCATCACCGAAGGGAATACCGGTCTCCTCCTCCGCGCTCTCGCGCTCGTAGAGGCCGAGGATGATTCCGCCCAGTTGGAAGAAGGCGACGCGGTCGGTGATGCCCTGGTGCCGCGGATAGCCCAGCGCCTCGTAGAAGCCAGCCATCACGGCGAGATCGTCGACCGCGATGGTGATGATCGAGACGCGCGGCTCGAGCTTCACCGGCCCGTCCTCACGTCGCGTCTCCCGGCCACTCCGGCTTGCGCTTGCCGAAGAAAGCCGCGATCCCCTCCTCCGCGTCGGCCGACAGAAGATTGTCGACGATCACGCGCTGCGTCACCTCATAGGCCTCGGCCAGCGGCAGTCCCTGCTGCGCGTAGAAAGCATGCTTGCCCATGCTGACCGCGGTCGGCGATTTCGCCGCAATGACCGCGGCGTATTTTCCCACCACCTGCTCCAGGTATTCCGGCGGCACCACGCGGTTCACGAGGCCGAATTCCTTCGCCGTCGCCGCGTCGACCATCTCGCCGGTCAGGAGCATCTCCATCGCCGCGCGCTGTTTCACCTTGCGCGACAGCGGCACAGCCGGCGTCGAGCAGAACAGGCCGACATCGATCCCGTTCACACCGAAGGTGGCGCGATCCGACGCGATCGCCAGATCGCAGCTTGCGACCAACTGGCAGCCAGCCGCCGTGGCGATCCCGTCCACCATCGCGATCACCGGCTTGGGCAGCGCGGTGATCGCCTGCATCATCGCCGAGCACGCGCCGAAGGTCTGCTCGAAGAAGGCACGGCCCCTGTCGGCATCCTTCCGGTGCGCGGTCAGTTCCTTGAGGTCGTGCCCGCCCGAAAACACCTTGCCGCCGGCGCCGATCACCACGACGCGCACGGCCTTGTCAGCGCGCGCCCGGCCGAGCGCGGCGGAGAGTCGGGCGATCATGTCGATCGACAGCGCGTTGGCCGGCGGATTCGCCAGCGTCAGCCACAGCACGCCGGCGTCAAGGCGCTCGCCGAGCGGGCCGTCAGTCGGGGCGCGGTCGGGGCTGGCGCGTTTCATGGCGACGATCTCGGCCATGTCTTCTCCTTCGTCCGGACAGGGCGAGCCATGTAGCACGGGTCGGGGACGATGGCACGCGGCGGGTTGAACAGCGGCCGGCATCTATGGCTTCCTCGCGGCCCGAGAGGCGGCCGTCCCGCGGATCGTCCGAACCGAACGCCGAGGAAACCATGCCCGAACAGGCCGGCCTGACGCCGCTGATGACTGCCGACGAGGTGAACGCGCTGCTGAAGTCGGTCTATCCGCAGCTGAACCGCGCCATGTCCTACTACCGCGCGACCGACGTCTTCGCCGGCGGCTGCACGGTGCGCCTCGATGCCGACGAACGCCACCTGCGCCCCGGGGGCACCGTGTCCGGTCCATCGCTGTTCACGCTGGCCGACATCGGCGGTTACGTCTGCGTCCTCTCCCACGCCGGCCCGGACGCGCTGTCGGTCACGACCAATCTCAACATCAACTTCGTGCGCAAGGCGGAGGCCGGCCCGATCGACGCGCATTGCCGCATCCTCAAGCTGGGCCGCAGCCTGATGGTGTTCGACTGCGACATCGTCGCCGGCGCCGACGGGCAGACCGTGGCGCATGCCACCGGGACGTACTCGATCCCGCCCAAGCGGTAGGCCATTTGGCGCGCCGACGGCGCGCTCCCTCCCCCTCGAGGGGAGGGTGGCCAGCCGCAGGCTGGCCGGGTGGGGTCTTGGCGGCCGCGCGCCGACGTCATCCGTGCGGCCGCGCTTCAACGGCGGGCGAAGCGCTCG
>JAHBYW010000013.1 GCA_019635755.1 Rhizobiaceae bacterium
TGGTCGCCCCAGCCGCCGCCGTATCGATTCAGGTCGGAAAACAGGAAATCGCCCCAAAGACCAAGGCCGCCGCCCTGCAGCACTGCCGCGCCCCAGAACGCAGCATTGTCCATCGGCCGTGGATCGCGGCCGTTAACGGTCTGTTTCAACTGCATCGCCAAGGCGGAGATCAGAGTTGTCGTGAACAGCAGCGAGCCGGCATAGGCAACGCCGGCCATGAATGTCTGTCGCTGTGCAATCATGCGGTGCACGCGCGCACCGTGCAGGAACAGAACCGCCGCGCCAAACCCCTTGAACTGACCGGCGCTGCGGATGAGTTCGCCGCCCCAGGTGCCGGACCTTGTGCCGAAGCGCATGAACGAGCGCGTGCGATGGGAGCCGGACGGCACGGCGTACTCCGTCTCCATCAGCACCATTTCGAGGTAGCGCTCGGCCAGATTCTCGTCGACGCGGGCGATCTCGGCCGGCCGCAGCATGGCGGCGCCGTCCTTGCGGTGCAGGCTGGCCTTGCGGATCAGCTCCCACTGCTTCGGGTCGATGCCGTAGCGGCCGAGCGTGCCGCGCAGCGCGTCCGGCAGATCGCCGAAGGCCAGATCGGTGCGCTTGCCGAATTCCACCTGCATCGCCATGCCGAAGGCGTGCCGGCCGGCCTGCGTCCACGGCGTCAGCCCGGACACGGTCAGCACCCGGTCGGCGATCCAGTTTGCCCATTCCGGCCCCTGCAGCGTGCCGGCATAGCGCGCCTGCTGCTGGAAAACCTGCGCCGCGGAATCGAGGATCAGGCCAGCTTCCACCGCCTCGCGCCTGGTCGCCGGCGCGAAGGACCTTATGAGGTCGGTCGCCACCGTCGCGGCGGGCATGCCGGCGAAGCTCCGCGCCATGATGGAAAAGCCCACATCGCTGACCGCCGAAAGCGCGGCCTGGCCGAGCATGCCTCCCGTCAATGCCGTGCGCGCCAGCCCGAAGCGGTTGGCCAACTTCGTGTCGACCGGCGTATTAAGCGTGCCGGAGATCGAGTCCCACACCGCGCCGATGCGCAGCACGGTCTTCGAAGCCCGGTCGCGCGCGTCGCCGGTGCCGGCAAATCGCGCCGGCTTTCCGGCCGCCTTCAACTCGGCCTCGCGCGTCACCGCCTGCTTCAGCCATTCCACCGTGCCGGCCGGGTTCGGCCCCAGCACCTCCATGGCGCCGATGTCGTTAGCCATCATCGAGATATGGCCCATCATGGCCGCGAAGGGGTCGGGCGCCCCGAAATCCTTCTGGTAGGCCAGCCACTCGTCGGCCGACCTGAAGATCAGGAAACGGTGCTCCGCACGCTGGTTGGCGAGCGCTCCGCGGCCGAAAGCCTGCCGGCTCGGCTGGCGGTCGATCCATCCATCGGTGACGATGTTGTCATAGACCCCGTCGAGGATCCGCTCGAGCTCGCCGGAGCCGATCTTGCCGCCGGTAAGCGGGTGGCGCATGCGGGCGAGGTCGAGCCGCGGCCGGATCGCGTCCTTCCATGCCGCACGGCCGGCGTTCACCAGCGCCGCGCGGTCGTGGCGCTGGGGCATGCCCCAGTTTTCCAGCTTGCCGATCGCACCGCCGGCCTTGTTGAAGCGCGAGCGGAGCCATTCGTGCGTTTCCTCCCAAACCTTGGCGAGCTGCTTGGCCGCCATGTCGCCCGTGTCTTCGCCGAACGCCTCGCGCACGACATTGGGCAGCCGCGCCGCGTTCCAGCGCGTCCAGTCCCCGCCGAAGGCGCCGCGGCGGAAATGGTGCAGCGCCTCCTCCATCTTGGCGTGGGCCTGCCCCAGTATCGCCTTCTGCCGCCCCGCGACGCTGGAGTAGGGCGCGGTGCCGAAATGCTCCAGCAGCGCTAGCGCGCCGCCGGCTATGTCGGCCTCGCCACCGGCGTCGACGAAGGCAGGAATGTCGCGGGCGATGCGCTTGATCGCACGAATGCCCAGCGCGGCCTGCCGCTTCTTGTGCTCGCTCTCGGCCTTCAGCAGCTCGGAAAGCTGCCGCTTGGCCTCGGCGTCGGCCGTCGTCTCGCCGCCGGCCGCGGCCGCGCCGCGGAAACGGTCGAATTCCTCACGCAGATAGGCCGCCTCGTCGGCGGAGATTTCCTCGGCCTCGACGGCGATGCGCAGGCATTCATCGAACTGCTTAGACACGGCAAGCCTCCACCAGCGACGCCAGCCCGCGCGTGTGCTTCACGTCGTCCAGCACGTCCGAAAGCCGGGCGTTTCCATCGAACCAAGGGATTTCCGCTGCCGGGTCGGCATCGGCCAGTTCGGCCGCGAACGGGTCATCCTCGCCGGCGAGAGACAGCGTTTCGTCCGCTTCCGGCCGCCCGCCCCTGTTCTCGCCGGCAGCCCACAATTCCTCGTCGCCCCAGCCGGGCAGCGGTTCGCTCTCGGCTCCCTGGCCACCGCGCGGTTCGGCCTCGGCCCCCAGTTCGTCGCGCACCAGCACCCGCTCCAGCGCGTCGCCGGCATCCATGCCGTCGGCCGCGAGCCGCCCTGCCCGCTCCAGCACCGCGTCAGGCAAGCCCGGGCCGGCAAGGCGGGCGATCTCGGCCAGCGTCGTTTCGACACCGGCGAGCTGCGCTTCGGGACCGCTTGCGGCGCGCGCGCGCTGCTCGGCGTCCAGCATGTCAATCAGGTCGCGCGGCGTGGATTTGCCCAGCGCCTCGTCGGGCGTGCCGTAGAGGTGGTCGAAGAAGCCGGCCTCGGCCGCCGCCTCGCGCGCATAGTCCAGCGTCAGCCCGTTCCTCGACAGGAGCTTGCCGGCGCCGGTCGAGGTGTGGCGGTCGATGCCGATCATCGCCAGTTCGCCGCCCTGCTCGCGCACGCCGCCGAGCCCGGCGAGGAAGCGCGACAGCGGATTGGTCGGCGCGGCCGCCTGCACCTCTACGCCGACGATCGCGGCGGCAACCCGCTCGATCTGCGCCTGATCGGGCTCGAAGCCGGGCCAGACATCGGCATCGCGCGTGGCGATCGCGCGGTCGGCCACAGCAAGGCTGCGTTCGTGTACGTCGGCCGCGGCGGCCGCCGGCCGCGACAGATCGGCCTGCACGACGCGGGCGGCTTCCATGGCCGCGCCGCGCACCTCCGGCGCGTCGATCCGGGCCGGCAGAGACGGCGCGGCGAGCGGCGCCTCCATGGATGCAGAAGGACCGCGCGCCGGCGCCGGCTCGATCGCGGCGGCGGCCTGCTCTGCCAGCACGCGCCGGCCGCCGCGCCCTGCGGCCAGTTCGCCAACCACCCTGCCCGCGCCGCCCAGCACGCCGCCAACCGCGCCGGCGAAAAGCACGTTGGTCATCGCCTCGTCGAAGCCGGCCGGCAGGCCGGCCTGCTCGCGATAGCGCTGCACGAAAGGCTGCACCGCCGCTTCGGTGCCGGCGTTTATGAGCGCTTCCTTGCCGGCCACGGTCATGATGCGGCCGATCACGGTGCGCGCCGCGCCGGGGCCGCCGCCGGCGGCCAGCGACATGAGCGTGATCGGATCGGCCAGCGATCCCGCCGCGCCGCCGGCGAAGGCGGCGATCCATTTGCCGACGCCGGCGCGGCTTTCCATCAGCAGCGCCATCCGCTCGTCGCTGTCGCGGGTCAGGTTGATCGCTTCGCCCTCGATGGAGCGCATCAGCCGGTCGCGCACCTGCGTGTCGGGGTTCTTGCCGGCCGCCAGCGAAAGGGCCGCGTCCCAGTCCTTCTGCCGCTGCTCGAAATAGGTCTCGAACGCCGGCGGCCCGTCGGCGCGCGCCGTACCGGCGGCGATCTCGGCCTGCCACACCGCCTGCGCCTGGCGGAAATCGTCATAGGCGTCGAGCACCGGGTTGCCGAGCTGCACGCCCGTCGCCGAATGCACCTCGCGCGCGCGGCGGTCGTAGACCTCCTCGAGTGCGGCGTGCACCGCGTTGGCGTTCTCGACATAGAGCAGCGAATCGAGGCTGGCGCCGGCGATGGAGCCGAGCGAGCCTTCGCCGCCGGCGATGGTGCGGGTGGACGGCAGCGATGCTGGCTGGACGAAGATGCTCACGGCAGCACGTTCCGCATGGAGTCGTAGAAATTGCCGCCGGCCGTCAGCTTCTCGAGCTGGCGCAGATCGAGCGTCCAGAAGTCGCCATCGGCACCGACCACGAATTGCGGGTCAAACGAAAACGGGTCGCCGAGCGCCACGCGGTAGAACCCGTCGCCGGCGGGCAGCAGCCGGGCGCTGCGCAGCTGGCGGGCCGTGATCTCGACGCCGTTGCCGCTGCGGATCGGCGGCAGCTGCTTCAGCATGCCGTCATTTATGCGAGACATCAGCCGCTGCGGCAGTTTTGGGTTCATACCCGCTGGCACCACGATCGGCGCTCCGTTAACCTCGCCCAGCCCGCCGGTGCCGGTGGCCGGGTTGCCGCCGAGCGCGCGGTTCACGGCCCGGTTCCAGGCCACTGCCGCTGGTGTGCCTTCCTTGTCGACCTCGGAGGGGTCGAAGCCCAGCATGTTGGCCTCGCGTTCGAAAGCCAGGCCGGCGGTTTGCAGGACGCTGGCGCGCAGGCCGTCGTTGAAGGCCAGCGCGCCGCCCAGCGCCGGAGCATCGCCCGCCCGCGCCAGTTTCGACGGCTCCGGCATCTTCAGCTTCCACAAGCCCTGCGCCTTCGCGGACAAAGCAGCGGCGACGTCCTCGACGAAGCTATCCGACCCGGTGGCGATCGCCACGCCGGCGGCGTGCGCCAGCGCCGGCGCATCGTCGGAGATCTCCGCCAGCGCCGTTGCGGCATCGGGGCCGAGCCCCTGGCGGAGCGCCCGCGCCAGCTTGGGCAGGCCGTCAGGCCGCTCGGCGATCATGCGCGTCAACAGCTCACGCTCGTCCGGGCGCAGGATGGATAGTTTCTGGCCGTATTTCTGCGCCACCGGCGCGGTCGCGGCGCGGCGGGCGGCCAGCTGCTGCGCCAGTCCCGCCTCGTCGGCGGCAAAGTCGACCGCCGGCAGTTGCAGGCGCCCGGTGGCCACCTCGTAGCCGACCGCATCGGTGGCCGCCAGTTTCTCCAGCTGCGTCAGTCGGTTTTCGGCGTAGAGCACATTGTCGATCTGCTCGGCCGGCGCGTCGGGGCCGAGCGCCTTGCGCAGGTTTCCCACATATTCGCGCGCCTCGGGAACGGTCTTCCGCTGGATCGTGCGAGCAATGGCGATCTTTCGTTCGGCGGCCTCGACCACCGTCGCACCGCCCGGCACGCGCGCCTGGTCGGCGCGCAGCTTGCCCATTTCGGTAGGGTCGACGTCGAAGCCGGCCTCGATGCGCGCAACCTGCTGGTCGCGACGCGCATGCAGCTGCTGCAGGACCTGGCGTTCTTCGGCCTGCTGCGTCTCCGCCTGCCGCGCGATGGCGCCGTCGAGCGCGTCGATATCGGTGATGCCGGGCAGCTCGCCGGCGACGAAATCCTTGCGCAGCTGCTCGCGGTAGGCGGACGCCTCCTCTGCATCCATCCCGCGCGCCTGCGACAGATAGAAGCCGGAAGCGGCCTCGTTGCGCGCCTTGGCCTTGGCGGTGGCGGCGGCCGCCGGCGTCATCAGGTCGCGATCAACTGCCGAATCATAGTGCGCATCGATGTCGGCCAGCGCCTGGCCGATGACGGCGTCGGCGCCTTCGGCGCTGCCGTCGAGGCCGGCGATCTTCTGCTGCAGGCGCTGCTCGAGCGCGGCTGTGCGCTCGGTGAACTCGCCCTCTTCCTGCTGCGCGACGCGGTCGAGGTGGCGCTGGCGCGCCTGCGCCATGTAGCGGTCCTCGAGCTTGCGGAAGCCGAGCTCGAATTCCGGCGCGATCTCCTCGAAAACGTCGTTGGCCAGCATCGACGTGCGCAGCTGGCCGAGCCCGCGTTCCAGCGACGCCGGATCGTCCCTGTAGAGATCGTAGAGCTGCCCGGAGGTGGACAGCATTTCCTGCTCCAGATTGGCGAGATAGAGCCGCGCGCCTTCCTTGTTGTAGGCCTTGGTGAACGGGTCGTTGCCCTGTCTCGGCTTCCAGCCGCCTCCGGAAACCCCAATGGTCGCATCGGCGCTGGCAGGAGCGCCCGCCGGCGCCGCGCCGCCGCGGATGACGGCCGCCTCGCGCTGGCGGCGGCTGCGGTTGGCGCTCAAGCCGGCCACCGCGCCGGCGATGGCGCCGGCGTCGCCGCCCTGGGCGGCCTTCACCACCGAGCCCGGCAGTCGCCCGTAATTGTACGTCACCGACAGCAGCGCGCCGCGCACATGCGCCGGCAGCGCATTCCAGCGCTCGCCGCCGACCTGGCCGGCTGCCGTCTGCTCGAACTCGCCGATGCGGCGCGAAAGGTCGAGCTCGGCCTCATCGCGGGAAACGCGCATGCCTTGCTGCACGCGCACCACGGAGCCGTCAGCCTTCGTGATGGTGTCGGACCCGTAGCCTGTGCGGTAGGCGTTCACGTCCCAGTAGGGCGTCGGCCGGAAGCCTTCCTCCTGACGCAGTATGTTTGCCGCCACCGTGCGATGGTCGGCCGGTTGCTGGATCTCCGACGCCGCCCGCGCGCCACCGGCGGGGGAGGAGGCGGCGGGCCGGCCGGGCGACGCAAGTGTCTCGCCGGGGATGACGGATACGTCGGTGAACTGCCCAGGCACCTCTCGCCGCGCTGCCAGTGTGCCGGCCTCGCCGGCTTCCTGCTTCGCCTGCGCGGAAAACCGCCGCGTCGCATCGGTCGCCACGCCGGCCAGCTGGAACATGGCGTCGGCCACCGCCGCTTCCAGCTCGCCGCCCGGTCGCTGCACGGCCAGCAGCCCATCGGAAAGCAGCGGGTCCGCCTCGAACTTGCGGTAGCCGACCACCGATCGTTTCATGTTGGCCATGCGCCGCTCCTAGCCGAACGCGCTGGCGATGCCGGCGAGACCGGAAATGCCCTGCGCCACGCCCTTGATGATGCCGATCTGCTTCGTCCGCTTGGCCATGTTCTTGTAGTTCGCGGCCCGTTCGGAAAGCCGCGCCTGCCGGCTCATCTGCGTGCCCGAATCGGTGGTGATGCCGGTGTCGACCTCGCGGTAGGCTTCCTTGCGCGCCTGCGCCGCGGTGCCGAAGGACAGGTCGACGCCGGATCCCGCATAGGCCACGTCCTGCTCGGCGATCGCCTGCGCCGCGGCCTTCTTCAGCGAGGATCGCCGCTCGATGCCCTGCAGGCTCTCGAAGCTCTGCTCTTGCACGGCGTCGAGCGCGGCGAGCTCCTGCGTCTCGGCCTCCTGGTTGGCGCTGGCGATGGTGGCCACCACCCCGGCCACGGTCGCCAGCCCGCCCAGCACGGCGCTGATGACGGCGCCGGCCGATGCCGCCGAAGCGACAGCCGCCCCGGCGCCGACCGCCGCAACTCCCCCGAGAGCCATCATGTCAAAGCGCCTCCTCGATGACCAGGTCGCGCACCTGCAGCTTGCCCGGCCGCGTCTGCGTGATTTTCAGCGTGGTGCCGATCTTGGAGCCGAGCATGCCGGAGCGCTGCCATGTGCCGGTGCGCGGCGGCACCGGCCCTTCTGCGGGGTCGCCGGCCAGCGTCAGCGGCACGTTTGCCGGCGGCTGACCGTTGGCGCCGATGGCGATCGAGTTGGTGTCGATCAGGTTCAGCCGCGCGGTGTGGATGCGGCCCGGCCGCAGCACCAGCTCGTCGTTCGGCAGGATGCGGTAGCGCGGCATCGACTCCCACACCGGGGCCTGCCACAGCCCCACCACGATGTCGCCGGCATAGGGCTGGCCAAGGTCGATCTCGCCGTCGGTGACGGTGAACGGCCCGAGCACGCGGCCGTCCGGGACCACTGCCCACACCGTGCGCCCCTCGTGGATATCGAGGCCGGCAACCACGCCGGCGAGGTCGGCGCTCGTCTCGATCGCCGCGTGCAGGAACAGCGCGGGGTCCATGCGCTCGTGGCGCAGCTGGCCGCCGCGCGCCACGCACACCCGCATGGCGTTGCGGGCGTCGACCTCGATTTCGCGCACGAGGCCGCCTGCCGCCGCATACCAGCGGCAAAGGCCGAGGATTTCCTGGCTCACGATCACCTGGCCGCAGACCAGCAGTCCGTCGGCGCGCATCATCCACATGCGCGAGGCGTCGCGGTCGCGCTCGGATTTCTGCCTTTTTGCCCGGATAATCGACCGCAGCAGATGCGAGGCGAGCAGCGTTTCCGGCTGCGCGACGAACTTGGTGCCGATCTCGTCGTAGGACAGCGACAGCACCTGATGGCCGCCTTGCACGTCCTCGTCGGGACTGGCGGCCACGTAGTAGATCTTGCCCTCGAGGTCGACCGGGTCGGTGTTGGGCGCGATGCCGACCTCCGATGTGATCGTGTAGTTTAGCGGCTCCTCGCGCGTCATCGTGCGGTTTGCGGCGAAGTGAACGTTGGTGTCGGTGAAGACGAGGAAGAAGGTCGCATCCTTCACCGCCAGCACGCGCTCGGCCGTGGGGCCGCCGCGCAGCCGGTCGAGCCGGGCGGCGGAGGCAAGCGCCGCCTCGATGTTCAGGTCGAAATACTCGCCGGCCCGCGACATGGCGATCGCGCCGGGAGCCGCCTTGATGTCGGCATAGGCGAGGCGGTCCTGCACCAGCCCGACGGTTCCCGGCCAGCCCTGCGAGGCCGACAGGATCGGCTCGAACAGGGTTTCGCCCACCACGAGGTGCGTCGGCAGCACCGAAATGTTGACGCTGGAGGTGACGACGGGATCGACCTGGTATTCGAAGCCGGAAAGGTCGCCGCCGAATGTCAGCACCAGCAGGCGCGCCCGCCCCACCATGTCATGCTCGGTCACCGTCACGCCGCTCGACAGCGACGGCAGGCCGCGAAGCGCCACCTCGAGGTTGCCGCGGAAGGTTTCCCATCCGGGCGTGTCGTCGATGCCGCCGGAGCTCGGCAGCTGGATCGCCGCCGTCTTCTCGCCATTGACCGAGACCTGCAGATAGAGATCGTCGGTGGTGCCTTCGGCCCATCGCACGAAGATCTGCCATACGTCGTCGACCTTCGAATAGGAGCCGCCAAGATCGGCGGTCGGGATCGCCACATAGGGCCAGTCGTCGCGATCCCATTCGTCGGCGCTGCCGGCGCGCCGCACGCGCACGCTCGGCAGGTCGCGGTGGAAAATGCCGATCGTGGCGTTCTCCGTGTAGAAGCCGACCTGCGGGCAGATTTCGACGGTCAGCAGCGGGATGTGGACACCGGCCACCCATGCGTCATCGCGGTAGATGTCGAGGAAGCGAGGCTGCAGCGACAGGAAATAGTGGTCGCCCGAATCGTGCTTGATGCGGGCGTAGCGTGGCGCATCGAGCGTGGCGCTTTCCGCCAGCGCATAGATGTCGAACAGAGAAAAGGTCGCCTCCGAAGCGAAGGTCACCACGACACGCAACGCCGTGGCCTCCACAGCCTCGCCGGGAGGATAGGCGAAGGTGCGATTGCGCGGCGTCGCGTCGATCCCGATCGTCTCGCCAATCCTGACCCAGCCGTCGTCATGGTAGATTTCGACGGTCACGGTGTGCACCCCGGCATCCGTCGCCATCTGCACCAGCTCGACGGCGCCGACCGCGCCTTCGATCGACGCCGACCACACGACAATCGCGCCGGCTCCATGCGGGCCGTATGAGGTGGAGACGCCGCTCGCGACCAGCACCGCCAGCCGCCCGCGCACCGGCCCGTTGTCCCACGTGCCGGGCATCTGGCGGAAACCGGCTTGCGGCACCGGCTCGATGTTGTGGTAGGCGAGACCGCCGGAATAATATTGCTTGATATCGACGCGGCCGCCCAGCAGCGGGTCGAGCTCGCCGGCATTGGCGGAGGATTTGCGCTCACCGCCCTTCGCGACCATTACATGAACCTCGCGTCGACCAGCGGGTCATTGCCGGCGAAAGGCGCGCCGAGCGGCTCGGCGGCGCGGCTCTGGCTGATGAGCCGGCCGAACTTGCCGCCGGACATGCCCTGCGACGGCGTGCCGAAGGCCTCGGCCCATTTCTCGGACTTCATGTCGAGATCGTGCAGCACCGGCACGGCAAGGTAGGAGGCGAGCGCGGTGACGAAGGCGGAGCGGAAGCCGGGATCCCAAAGGTCGGGGTCGACCATCACCTTGTAGCGGGCGTAGGCCGCGGCCTCGTTGCAGTGCAGCTGGCGGCCTTCAAGATAGAAGTCGCGCAGCGGGCGCGTGCATTTGGGGTCGGTGAAGATCTTCAGCGTGTCGCCCAACTTGTCGCCCGGCAGGTCGAAGGCGTAGGCGTAGCCGGTGATCGGCGCGGCCAGGCGGCGCACCAGCGGCGCGGTCGCGCGGCAGAAATACCAGTCATGGAAGCCGAAGCACTCGTCGACAACGCGCTGCCAGATCAGGTCGACGATGCCGCCAAGCGTGGAATCGTCGCCGGTTTCGGCGTCGACGGAAAAGTTGGCGGGCTGGCCAAGGTCGATCAGCGCCCAGTTGACGAGCATCGCCTTCGTGATGGTGGCCATGGATTCCCCCTGTGCGGACGGCGGGCCGCGCCCCATTGCTGGGAGGGACGGCCCGCCGCTGATTGCCCGATCGCGGCTGCGATCAGTCCGGCGTCGGCGCGGCGATGGCGCCGCCGGTGGCGGTGATGACCGACCAGTTGTCGGCCGCCGTCTTCTCGATGAAGACCGACACGTTGGCGGCGATGACGGCCTCGTTGCTGTCGGCCGCGCCGTTGTTGATCTTCGTGCCCGAGGTCGCCGGCGTGCGCAGCTCGCAGGCCGTGCCGCCGTTCTTGCCGACGATGCGGTGACCGATCGGCACGGTCGCGATGGCCGGCAGCGTGGCGATGTCGTTCGCCCCGGCGCTCGCAAGCGTGATGAACCGGTCGGTCGCGAGGATCAGGCCGGTGGTCAGGCCGTCGGCGGTCGGCACGATCTCGCGGCTGACGCCGCCGCCGATCTCGCTGTCGACGTCGATCGTGACGTTGCCGGACGCCGGCACCGTCAGGATCAGGACCGTGAACTTCTGCGGCACGCCGCCAAGGCCGGACACCACGTCGACGAGGTCGCCGGGCTGCAGCGTGGAACGCCAGTCGTTGAAGTAGCCCGCCGTCAGCACGGCCGCCATCGAGGCGATCGTGGCGTGGCGGAAGGTCTGGTGGCGCTTGGGACCGGCCGAGCCCGGATAGGCGATCGACGAGACCCGCACCATGGAACGGATTTTTTCCGACATGAGAATGGTTTCCTAGCGAGATTGGGGCGGCGGCGAGCGCCGCCCTGCGGATCGGAAAGCGGCGCGCCTTACGGCGAGACGGCTTCGGTGAGGATCGCGATGCGGTCGATCGTGGTCTGCTTCTTGAAGCGCAGCTTCTTCACGCCCTGCCGCTGGATGCCGAGGGCGGCGCCGCCGAGCCCGACCTTGCCCAGCCACTTCGAGCCTTCCTTCTCGAAGATCTTCTGGAACTCGGGCGCCTCCTGGTTCCAAGGCGTCTCGGCGCCCATGGCCGACTGCGCCCACATGTGGGTGATGTAGGAGGTGCCGGCATCGTCGGTGGTGAACATTTCATCCGGCATGGTGAAATAGTTCACGCCGTTGATGGTCTTGGCGCGCATGCGCATCGAGCGCGCCCAGGGCAGGTTATCGTTGCCGATGAAGCGGGCGTCGTTCCATTCCTTGTACTGGCACAGCTGCGACATCCACTTTTCCATGACCGGGCAGAACACCGAGCCCAGATGCATGTCGTCGGCGCCGGTGGCCGCGATCTCGGCGCGGCCCTGCTCCAGCAGCAGCGGATCGATCAGCGTGGAAGAACCGCCGATGTCCTGCGTGTCGGTGGCGGCGGTGAAGGTGTTCAGCGCCTCCAGCTTGATCGTGTCGCGCCGTCGCTTGATGGCCATGGTCAGCAGCTGGGCAAGAGCCCCCTGCGCGGCCGGCCCCATCTTGTAGATGTCTTCCTTGCCGAGCCAGGCCGACGCCTCATAGTCCTTCGGCGCGACCGACAGCATTTCGAGCGCGGCTTCCCCGCCGCCGACATTCTGGATCGCCGAGGTGATCTCGTAGCTTTCCAGCCGGCCGATTTTCGGGAACTTGTAGGTGCCGGCCTGTTCGTCGCCGCCCATCATGGTGCCGTCGAGGTAGCCGCCGACGGCCTGGTACTGCACGGAGATCAGATCCTTGATCTTCTCCTTGAACCACTTTTCCGCTTCGAGCATGTCGAAACTCCTTCGGTGTCGTTGTGAGGGACCGACCGGAGCCGATTAGCCAGCGTTGAAGCAGGTCCGGTGAAGGATAGCCGCCGCCCGCCAGGTCGCTTTCCGTTCTGGTGCGCGGGCAGCATGCGGCCGCCCGCGCACCGTCAATTGCTAGGCCGTGCCGGCGCCATGGAATTTCTTGTAGCGCTCGTTGAACGCGGCATAGGATTTCGGGTCGAAGTCGGGATGGCCCGACGTGTGTTTCGGCAGCGCCATTTCGGCGCGCAGCGATTCGGCCGTGTCGCCGCCACCACCGCCCGCGCCGTGCGCGCCCGGGCCGGCGCCGCCAGCCTGCACCTTGGAGCGCACCCATTCCATGAAGCGGTGGCCCTTGGCGCTGTCGAAGGTCATCAGCTGCAGATATTCGGCGTCGGCCTTGTCGAGCCCGCCGTTCTGCACCATCAGCTTGATGAAGTCCTCGTTGGCGGTCATGCGCGCGTCGATCGCTTTCGACTGCTCGGCCTCCGGCGCGTTCTTGTGCGTTTCCGGCAGCAGCGCTGCGCGCTCGGCCTTGGCGTCCACCACCGGCTCCAGCACGCCGGCTTCCTTGGCCGCGCCCAGCATGGCCTGCATGGCGTTGAGGAACACGGGGCGCGGAACGCCGTGCTCCTTCGCCACCGCCGCGGCCGCGAGCGCGCCGGCGTCCTTCGCCAGCAGGTCGAAATGCGGCTGGAACTGCTGGTCGAGGGTGAACGCCTTCGCGTCGACGCCCTCGAAAGACAGGTAACCCTCCGGCTTGTCGGGCATGTCTTTCGCGGCGTCGCGGTCGCGGTAGCCCTTCACCGCGCCGTGCAGAAGGTCGATTGTTTCCTTGTCGGACTTGCCGAACAGATTGTCCGCCAGCCCGTCGGGCCGGTAGGCGGCGGCAGCGGCGGCACCGGAGCCACCCTGACCGCCGTCGCCGCCGCCCGCCCCGCCGGCCTGGCCGCCGGAGCCCCCACCTTCACCGCCAGCGCCGCCGCCCTGACCGCCGCCGCCATCCTCGGGCGCGCGCACCGGCAGATATTTCTCCAGAAGTGCCTTCATTTTCGTGGCTCCGCGTTGATTTTGCGGCCCTCGACGATCGCCTTGACGATCGCCTCTCCGACCGCGGCGCGGGCCTGGTGTTTCGCCGCGGCGATGCCGAGCTCTTCGGTGGTGGATTCGCCGCGCGGGTATGGTGCGCGCACGGAAAGATCGAGAATCCAGTCGATGACGGCGCGCGTTTCCGGGAACTCGTACATACGCGCGAGCGCCTGCAGGATCGGGTCTACCGGCCGGAAATCGTCGGCCACGTTCGCCGGCGCGAATTGCTGGGCGAAGAAGTCCCAGCCGTTTCCGGCGACCAGCTTCTCCAGCTCGGCCATGCCGCCGATCGCCGCCTCGCGCGGCGACACGTTCTGCGCGCCTGACATCAGAAGCCCCGCGGCGGGACGAAGAGGCAGATGGTGGCGCCGTCGTCCCTGCCGCCGCGGGAGCACCAATGGAACTTGCCGTCCGGCGAGGGCTTCACCTTGGCGTCGGTCATCGGGATGACCTCGCCGGTGGCGCGGACGACGTAGCCCGCCGGCCCTTCGGAGATCTCCGCGGCGGCAACCTCGCGGCAATCGTAGTTCGAGCAGCATTCGAGCGGATAAATCCAGCCGCTGGGCGCATCATGGGGCCGCGCCGCGTCGGCCAGGCCCGCGAGGAAGCCGAGCGCCGCAAGGACAAGGACAACGCCGCTTCTCATGCCGCAGCCCTCCCGCCGTCGATGACCTCGAATGTCTTCTCCGCGATCTGCGGCGCGGCACGATTGGCCATTTCCTGCAACGCCATGGCCTGCATGGCCTGCATCTTCTGCTCGCGGATGGCCTGCCGCGCCTCGCTGTCGGGGATCAGCTTCTTGGGGATCGACAGCGCGTCGGAATACTGGTCCGCCACCTCGTCGGCGAACATGAACTCGTCGACGCGCTGCGGGCCGAAGGTGGTAATCAGCAGCTCGACATAGCTGGCGATGTTGGCCAGCTCCTCGGCCCTGATCTGCGAGGTGATGGGCGAGCGAACCGATACGCTGACCATCAGCTCGTTGAAGTTCATCACACCGCGCAGATAGCCGAAGGAGGCAAGGATTTCGGCGCTGCGCGGCACGATCACCGGGTGGATGGAGCGCCACAGCCGGGCGAAGCCGCCCAGGTGCACGCGAGCGTTCTGGCGGATGCGCGCCGCGATCTCGCTGGCCGATTTCGGCGTGCCCTGCTCGGGTGGCAGGCGCGTGTCCATCAGACCGTCGCGGATCTGCTGCTGCATGCCCTCGATGATGAGGCGGCCGATGTCGAGCCGGCCGGCCGCGGGGTCGAGGCGCTGCACATCGGGGCCGAGAATGCCGCCGGTCGACTGCATCGGCCAGAACTGGCCGGGGCCGACGCGCACCGTGTCGGGATTGAAAGTGCCGCCGGCGCGATAGGCCCAGATGCCCAGCATCTGGATCGCGGCGGCGCGCAGCGCCAGTTCCTGCGCCTTGTTCAAGGTCTTGATCGACGGCATGGCCAGCATGACCGGGCCGCGGCCGCGCTGCTCGCCGGGCACCCGGTAGTAGGGCGCCAGCGCCAGCGGCTTGGTGAAGGTGAACTCCTCGGTGATGAAGCTGTCGCATTCGCGCTCGAGATAGGCCACGAAGCGCCAGCGCCCGTCGGGCATGTGCTCGAAGTCCTGGTAGAGCGTGAATTCCGCGTTCGGCTTGGTGCGGGCGGCTTCCCTGAACTCCGGCTTGAACGTGCCGCGCCTGAAGGCGTCCAGCACGCCTTCGGCCGTGACCTGCCGCTTCCACGAGATCAGCTTCTGGCGGCCGAAGGCGTCGCCCATGACGGCAAGCTCGTCGGCCGGCGGCGCGTAGAAGACGATCGGCTGCTCGGGTGTGCCGCGCATGGGGATCAGCGCACCGGTGCCGACGCCGAGGTCGATGCACATTTCATGCGTGGCGGTCTCGAGGTCGCCCGCCTGCATGAACGGGTAGATGAACGCCCCGGTCTTCTCCAGCTCGCGGTCGAGCTTTTCCTTGCCCTTCGGCCCGATCGCCTGCGCCACCAGCGCGCCGGTCTCCAGCTTGGGCGGGCCGGCAAAGAGCCGCGTCTGCAGCTCGCCGGCAAGGAACATGGTCGAGGTCGGCGCCGTCATGTCGAAAAGGCGGTCGGCCACGTCCTGCCGCTTGCCCTGCCCGCCCGGCCGGCGGAACGGAATCGCGAAATCGTAGGCGTCCTGGTAGATGCGGTCCCACGCCGAATTGAGCTGCCATGCGTGCTCGGCGCGGCGCTTCTGGCGGGATACGGGCGATTCGTCGCTCACGCCAGCGTGCCCTTCAGCGTTGCAGAACCGGCGTCGGCGAACAGGCGGCGGCCACGCGGCGGGCGGCGCGACAGCCCGGTGGCGCCGTCGGAGCGGTTGAGCTCGCCGAGCTGGCGCGACTGGGCGATCTGGGTCTGCTCGCGCGAGATCTGTGCTTCCTTGACCGCGTCGCTCTGGCCGAACAGCGACTTGAAGACGGAGCTCATCGACGGTTCCCCCGAAATATCCAGATCGAGCGGTCGGCAAGGCCGGCGGCCACGAAACCGGCCGCCCGCGCGATGCGGCGGCCGGGCCTGTTCGATTCAGCGACGTGCGCGAAGACCATGAAGCCAGCTTCGCGCATCCGGCCGAGCGTCAATTGCGCGAAGCGGCAAATGCCGCGCACCTCGGCGCGCGCTGCCGGCGTGAACGCCATGGCGATTTCGAAGCGGCGGGGCCGCCGCTCCAGCATCTCGAACATGGCGATGGCGATCGGCGTCTCGCCGCGCATGATGGCGATGGCGTCGCGACGCCTGGTGGAATGGATCAGCAGTTTCCTGCGCCATGGCGCAGAACCTGCCACCTCGAGCGCAACTAGGGCGGGCACCGGCGACACCAGCCGCAGCGTCTCGCGCGCACGCACGCCCGCGTGAGGGTCAGACATCCCAGACGCTGAAGCTGGTTTTCGGTTGCGACTTCGCCCGGGCCGCCTGCAGGCTGGCGACGTTGGGTGCACGGCCCATGCCGGACACGTCCCCGATCACCCCGGCACGGCCGCGATGGCCGAGGCACCGATACTGCTCGGCGTCGTGGACGTGCGAATATTCGTTCTTCGCCACCGCCAGCCGGTCGGTGTTGCCGCCGGTCGCCTGTTTCGTCAGGTGGTAGTGCGCGACGAAGCCGGCGATCAGCCGCTTGCAGCGCGGGTCGACGATGTAGCGCGGCGTCTTGCCGTCGATCAGGCCGCCGAGATACCAGCGCACCGCGTCATGCCGCAGGCCGGGCTCGTTGGACGGCGCCGGCGAGACGTTGATGTTCAGCGCCCGGGCGACGGTCTCCATCCAGGCCAGCTCGCCGTTGGCGCGGTCGGCGCCGTAGAAGGCCGATGGGTCGCCCCAGGCCTCGCTGACCGGGAAGCCGCGATAGTCGGAGATCAGCACCTCCAGCACCATCGCCGAGAAACGGGCCGCGCCCGTGCCGGGATCCGTGACGATCTCGCGCAGCACGCGGTTCTGCCCGTTCGGCATGAACTGGCCGATCGTGCAGGCCGGCGAGCCGCCGGCGTCGAAACCGAGCGTCAAGGGCAGGCCTTGCACGGGCTTCAACCATTCGTCGCTGACATGCAGCTGCAGCGAGAATTCGTCCTCGTAGACGGGCTTGCCCTCTGCCGTGAAGCCCGGCTCGCCGTGGACGTAGCGCTTGACGTCCTGTTTGTTCTTCATGGTCGCCGCCTCGAGCTCGTAGGAGCTGCGCGGCTTGCCCTTGCGGTTCTCGGCCTTCGGCGACAGCCCGCCGGGCTGCACGTAGAGGTTTATCATCGGGTTGCGGTCGGCATGGTCCTTCTCCACCCAGCCGCCCTGTCGCACCACCCAGTTGCCGACGTCCGGCGGGTTGCAGTCGCCCCAGATCAGGCGCGGCAGCAACGTCTCGTCGTCGGAAATGTTCACCCCCAGCGCCTGCATGCGCTTGCGGTAGGGCGCCACCACGCGGGCCAGCTCGCTCTCGGCGATCAGCTCCATGCGCGGATAGCGGCCGGTGCGCGACAGGAACAGGCCGGGCACGCGCTCGTCCAGCAGGTCGCATTCGTTCATCCAGCCGAAGGTCAGCTCGTAGCCCTTGATGAACTGCTCGACATTGGCGTCGCCGATCGCGCCGAATTCGTGCGTGTATTCGACCTTGACCTGGCGGCCTTCGCGAATCGTCGCCCAGGCGAGCTTGTGCGTCACCGGCCGGTCGAGCCCGCCCTTGTA
This sequence comes from Rhizobiaceae bacterium, assembly GCA_019635755.1. Classification (GTDB taxonomy): domain Bacteria; phylum Pseudomonadota; class Alphaproteobacteria; order Rhizobiales; family Rhizobiaceae; genus OAS926. The sequence goes on from JAHBYW010000013.1 coordinate 17,423, forward strand.
GTCCACGGTGAAGGGGTGCTTCTCCGGGAACATTTCGTGCCACGACGACAGGCAGGTGCGGGCCAGATCGCGATACGTGGAGCGGATCGTCGCCTGCTTCACGCGGATCACGCCGTCCTTGCACACCGGCGCCCAGTTCCCGGCGAGGAACGGCCCCTTGAAGCCGCTCGCCACGGTCTTCCCCGAACCCGCCGGCCCGCCGATGATGTCGATCGGCCCCTGGCTCTCGATGAACGCAGCGCCCACCGGCCCCGGCGCCTCGTAGTTCTGCAGCGAGAATTTTCCCTGACCCTGCACCCCGCCGCCCTTCCCGCGCGTCCGCGCCCGCAGCCCGATTCATCCGGCGAGACTATTTTCCGCCCGGCTGCGTCCAGTGAGGTTCAGGCCGCCGTCAGACGGCCGTGTGCGTGACAGCGCACCCCCCGGCCGGGGTGGGTGGCCGCGCGGTTTTGGAATTCGGCAACCGGCCCCTGGGCGCATGGGGAGGGGTGGGGCGGGGTCGCGCATGCCCGCACACGCGACACGCTCGCCCGCCCGCACATGCGCGAGGCGCAACCTGCCTCGGCCACATGATTTTCAATCACGTGGCTTCCGGCTCCGAACCCTTGGTTTGCAAGGCTTCCGGCTCGGCGTGCGGATCGCCCTCGCCTATCCGCACGGCATCGCCATTGATTTCATTGAGGTTTTCGCCCCCGAAGATCGACAGCCCGCGCGCCTCGCCGGGCAGCGCCCCGGCGTCCAGCTTGCCGGCCATGAACAGGTGCAGCACGCGCGTCTGCTGCTCGACATGGTGCTTCTTCGCTAGGTCGAAAGGCACCAGGTCCGCCGCCGCCTTCGCCTGTATCGCCAGCACCTTCAGCGGGTCGGCCGGCTGGATGATGACGCGGCCCTCGCCGTCGACGTAGGGATGGCCGTCATCGTCCTTCATTGGCGTGCCAAGCGCGCGCGCCAGCTCCATCGTGTCGGCCGTCTGGATCAGGCTCAACGTCACCGCCGGATGCCGGTGGCCCATGGCGTCGAGATAGTCGAAGACGGCGCTGTTGCGCCTGTTCTGGCTGCCTGCCGGCCTCCCCCGCGCCCGCCGTGCCGAGGCAACCTTGTTCGCCGCCGCCGCCAGCGTGTCGAGGTCTTCGAGGTCGGGCGAGCCGGCTATCAGGTCCAGCTGCTCGGCCTCGCCGCCCAGCTGCGCCGCCAGCGCGGCGATGTCGGCCGCGATCGCCTCGCGCCTGGTCGCCTCGGCCTGCGCCGATCCAGCCGCCGGCGCGCCGCCAGCGCCGGGATCGCGCGGTGTGCGTGCCTCTCCAGTCCACTTTTCGGCCGATCCGGCGGCCGCCGCGTCGTCATCCTGCGCCATGAGCCGATTGTTTATTCGCCGCGCCGGCGGTCGCATGCCGGGCGCTGCCGGTTACGCCGGCAGGCGGCTTTGTAACTCAAGTGTAACCGCCAATTCCCCAGTATTTCCAAGCGGATATACATGCCGGTTACGTGGTTACATGGTTACAGTCACACGCGCCTCCGCTCGCGCGCGCGCGTGAGAAAGGTCCGTAAAGCGGTAACCGTGTAACCGACATGCCAAGCACCTGATTTGATTGATGTTTCCCGGTTACGTCGCGGTTACGTCCGGTTACGTGATGTAACCCACCCGCGCCCGTCCCGAGGTGCTGAAACGCTCGCACGCCGCACGCGCTGACAACTGCTCGCGCGTCTTTCAGCGCTGCCCAAGCCGCTTCGCGACGCAGCGCGAGTCCACATTCTCCCCCTCGGGGCGGGGGAACGACTGTCAATTGAGAGGGCGCGGGCGCGGGCGGAAATGGGCGGGGAAAAAGGCGCTTGACTTGTGCGAAGTTTTCGCACATATTCGGTTTGTCAACGCGACGGGATGGCCCGACGCAAGAGGTAGGAGACCTAAGATGACCCGCACCGTTTCGAAGACAGAGTTCGATGCCTTTGTCGCGGCGAACTGCCCGGCGCACATTCGCGACGAGCCTCGCGTCGAAAAGGACGTCGAATATAGCTACGACTGTTATGATAACGGTGAAGGTGAAGAGGTCGCTTTCGCCACCTACAGGACCGGCTCCGAACCGGTCTATACGATCCGCTAACGCCATGACGCAGCCAGAGAAGCCGGCCAAAGGGGGCGGAATGCTGCCCCCCAGGCCATGGGAGGCGCAGCCCGAGCGGCGCATGCTTGCGCTGCGGGTCGGAGGGCAGGCCACCCCGTCGGATATCGCGATCGGTTGGACACTATTGGGCCTGAAGGACGAGCGGATTCTTCGCCAGGGCGAGGAGGTGTTTCGCGACGGCCAGACCGATCGTCAGAAAATCGCCGAAGCGATCACAATCTGGAAACTCAACCGCCCTCCGGCGGAGTATGACGACGCAGGCAACGAGTTGCGGCCAATGGTCCGCCTTTATCGTTACACCCACAAGTCGTTCGCGCGCAGCCGCGCGCATCACGAGGGCATGACCTTCGACGCGCACAGGGCACAGCTCGACGCGCTGGCGAGCGCGCTGCGCGACGAAGGCGCTGACGTTATCTTTGAGGTCGTGAGATGACGCCGCTGGCACTACTTGTCGGACTTGCCGGCCTGTCGCAAAGCGAAAGCGCCGCATTTCTCAAAATGTCGCCGTCGTCGATCGACAAGATGTCTCGCGGGGTCAGGTCGACACCGCCCGGCATTCTTGAGGCGTTGCGCGCCCTGATCGAGCGGCAGGCCGAAATCGCCGGCGCAACGCTCGACATGATCGAAAAAGGCGAGCCGGAAACAGTAGAGCTTGGCTATCCTGCCGACGATCACGAGGCGCAGTCTCTCGGCTGGCCCTGCGTCAGCGCCTGGGCGGGCATGGCGGCCCGGATCGTTGCAGAATCTCCGGTCCCGGTCAGACTGGTGCCGCGAGGCACCACCGTTGCGACCGCCGCAGCGGTGGACATCCACGACAGGCACCGGCGCTGATGCTGGACGGAAGACGATTGCGGCCCCGCCATCGTGCGGGGCCTTTTCGCGTTCTACTCCCCCGCCGCCTTCGCCGCATACTCGCCGAACGCCACCATATCCACCACGAGGCACCTGGTCGCCTTGCCGTTGATCTTCACCACGCGGCCGGCCGGGTCGATGATGTCGCCCGGCGCCTGCTTCAGCGCGGTCCACCAGCCGCCGTCGCGAAACTCCGTGTCGGCAAACAGCCGCTTCAGATACGGCCCTTCCTTGGGCACGGCGAGGCCGTAGCGGCGGCCGGGCTCCAGCTCGGCCGCCGACAGGTTGAGCAGCTGCAGCCGCTCCTGCGCGTCGCGCAGGCCCAGCCCTTCGGGATAGGGCTGCTTCGAGGCCAGCTTCTCCATGGTCGCGCCGACCATGGGTTTCACGCCCTCGCGCCACGCGTCGATGGCGCTGTCCAGCAAATGGTTGACGCAGCGGTGCCAGTTGTCCAGCCGCTCGGTGCGCTCCATGCGCGTCGCCTCGGCGATGATCTCGCCCAGCCGCGCCTCGGTCATCGGCAGGCCGGTTTCCTCCATCGCGTCCTGTCCCACCAGCAGCTCGGCCGCCGCCAGCAGCGTGCCGTAGGTGTTGATCGCACGGCTGTCGAGGCCCTGTTCCTTCAGCGTCGCCCACCAGCTCGGCAGGATTTTTTCGCGAAAGGCGTCCCAGCCGTCCATCACCTGGCGCAGCAGCATGCGGCCGTCCACCTCGGGCTTCACCTCCGGCGCGCGCATGGTCACGTGCTCCAGCCGGCGCAGATTGAGAAAGGCCATGCGGCTGCGGCTGGCGTCGGTCATGGGCGGCGGGTTGATGGCGGAAAAGAAGAAAGACAGCCGCAGCGAAAAGCTCACCGCCTCGTGGTCGGCTCCGCCGCGGCCCATTTCCGCGCCGGTATAGGCAATGCGCGAAAGGTCGATGATCGCCTGGGCGCGGCTGGAGCCGGGCACGTTCTCCAGCTCGTCGACCAGCGCCGGCAGGCTGTCGGTCTTCTGCCGCTGGTAGATGCCGGCGGCCGTGGTGTCGGCGAATGCGGTCACCGCGCCGGCAAGCACATGCTTCACCAGCTCGTGCAGCGTGCTCTTGCCGACGCCGGCGCCGCCGACCGTGAAGATGACGGGCCGCTGCTCCAGCGCGCCGCCCATCAGGGCGGTGGCGATCCAGCCGATCACCAGCAGCGGGTCGAGATAGGGCCGCTCCCAGTTCCAAGAGCGCAGGTCGCGCAGGATCCGCAGCGCCGGGCTCTCCTCGATCGCCACGGGCTCCGCCCAGGGCGCAACGGTCGCGGCCTGCCGCGTATAGAGGAAGCCGTCATGCTCTGCCGGTTTCGAGCGTTCGAGCTTGCCGCGCGCATTCACGCTCCACAGCTGGTCGCCGCTGTGCCAGATGAAGCGCTCGGCCTTGTCCTTCCAGCCGCCGCGGCCGCGATGCTGGGCGGCGGGATCGAACAGCGGCCGGCGGGCGGCGGCGTTCACCAGCGCCATCATTGCCTTGTCGCGCTCCACGCGGTTGATGAACTTCTTTTCCTTCTCCTCGCCGTCCTCGATCACCTTTTTCTTGCCCCAGCCGGGCCATGCCCAAAGCAGATAGTTGAGCTGCGGGGCAAACAGGCCGGTCAGCGCCGGCATGTCCCAGCGCTCCACGCAGGTCAGCATGTTGGCGGCGTTGATGAGCCACACCTTGCCCTCGGCGTCGCGGCCGACCACGTGCACGGGACAGCCGGGCGGCAGCGCGTCATGCGGAAACCCGTCCCACAGGCCGGGCAGCACGCCGTCGCGCGCCATGTGCGGGTCGGGGTCTGCTGTGCCCGCCTGCTCGTCCAGCTGGCGGCGGGCATCGGCGAAGATGGCGCGGATCGCGGCGCGGCCGGTCTGCGTGCCGGCCGGCTTCTTTGCCCGCTCCGGCTTTTCCGGTTTGGCGGCCGGGCCGGTTGCGTAGGGATCGTAGCTGTCGTCGGCCATGCGCCTGCATCATTCTGGATAAAGAGGCGGCGGCGCTCTGGGGTCGCCAGCGCCGCCGCCAGTCTGCCGGTCCGAAGGGAGGAACGGGACCGGGGTCAGAGACGCCGCGCGATCTCGGTGCGCGGGTCGGGGTCGTAGGGTGCCATGGCCAGCTCGTCGCGGCTGCGCACGCCCTGCGGCCGGCGCATGAGCTCGGCGCCGACCGCCTTCGCCTTCTCGACCAGGTCGAGCTGGTCGAGAGCGTTCAGCGTGAACGCGAACACCGCCCACGCCACCGCCACCCGGCCCGTGGCCTCTCTCGTCTCCCGATGTCCGTTTATCCGAAGGTGGATGACGATGGTTTCCGGCTTCGCGTCGCGATTTGCACGCAGGAAGGCAGCGGCCAGGTGCGCTCTGGCATGGGACATCGCATCGCCGGCAAGATTGAGATCATCGCCATACCGGTCGGGGTTGTCGCCCGTGACACGCGAGCCGGCGAGCGTCGCCGCGAGAACGTTGTCGTCCCACTTCGGCCCGCGGTCCTCGGGCTCGATCGGCGTCTCTGCCGGCGGCGGCGGCAGGTTCGCGGCCTTGCGATACCAGCGCTGGTCGGCCCAGTCGCTGGCCGCGAGACCGCCCGCGATCGCCGCCCTTACGCCGAACTCGGTCAGGAAGTTCCAGCCGTTCCACCGCCACGCCATGCCTGCGTCGACCAGTTCGCTCCGCTCGTCCTTCGAGATCAGGTCGCCATCCCATGTCGGCCCGTCGACGAAGAGCTGCATCAGCACCTCGCTCTCGGAAGCCCATGGCGGCGTCGGCTCCAAGCCGAGAGCGCCACTGATTGCGCGACCGAGAGCGCCGCTGGCTACAGCCGCGTCATCAGCAGCCGCAGCAGCCCCGGCATTTTCGGCCGGGTCGGCGGCAGCGCCGTCGAGAGGCGGGGCATCGAGGGGCCAGTCTGCGACGTTAAGGCCGCCATCGAGCTCGCCGGCGGCGGGGCCATCATCATCCGCAAGGCGCGCGAGCTCATCGGCGGTCGCGGCCCCGTCAGGATCACCGAGCCCCGGTGCGGCCACGTCCGCGTCAGCACCTGATCCCTGCCCTTCCACGCCATGGCCGTCGCCCTCCGTCACCTTCGCCTCGCCTTCCTCAACTGCGCCAGCATCGGGCGCATCCGCGCCAGCATCAGCCGTGCCCGGCTTCGCCCCGGCATCCAGGGCAGCGGCCGGCTCACCATCGCCGGCGGGCGCGGGCGCTCCCGCCTCCTCGGCGGCAGCCGGTCCAGCGCCAGCAGCGCCGGTTCCGTCAGCGGGCGCAGCACCCGGCGCATCACCAGCATCGAAGGCACCACGGCTCTTTCCTTTCCTGCTCATCTCGGTTCTCCCTGTTGGCCCGTCAGAACGGGATCTCGTCGCCGATCTTGTTGCGGTGCAGCTGGTCGGCCGCGCAGTCGAGCAGCGCCTTCAGCCGGTTGTTCTCGGCCTGCATCGCGTCGAGCCGCCGGTAGAGGTTGCCCTTGTGCTCGTTGCCCCGGCGCAGCGCCTCACGGAATTCCTCGATCGTCTCCGGCTCCCAATATGCGCCGGCCGCGAGGTTCGGCCGCGGGCGCGATACGCGCCGTGGCGACTTGGTGACGGCCTTCTCCGCCGGCTTCGTCTTCGATGCGGCGCCCATGTCAGCGGCCCTCCGCGGCGAGCCGTTCGCGCAGCGCATAGCCCTCGAGGGTCCACATCTGGCGGATGCAGTCTTCGGTCGCGAACTTCTTGCCGAGCTCGGCATCGAAATTCGCCGGGTCGGCCGGCGCCGACTTGCCCACCAGCACGAAACCGTTTTTCAGCTGCACCACGGCGATAGTCATGTGCGGGCAGATCGGCGGGTTCAGCGTCTCGATCCGCTCGATCTTCGCATGCAGCGACTCGAGCGTGACGCGGTCGGCCGTCTTCGCGACGGCGGCCGCCTCGCGCTCGCTCTGTTCAAGGCTTCCCATCTTCATTCCTTCCCTGTGGCAAGATCGTTGAAGTCGTCACCGACATGGCTGTTCATCACGGCCATGGGCTTGCCGTGCCGCTCGAGGCTTTCGAGCGCGGCGTCGAGCTGGCGCTGTGCCTGCTCGTTGCCGTGATTGTTGTCGCGGGCCACGACGATGTCGGCCACGCAGGGCAGCCACACCGGCGCGGCGCCGATGTTGCCGAGGTCGCCGGCGGCCCACACGCGCGCCTCGGCCCCGAGCTCGGCGGCCAGCGGCCCGGCCGTCTCGATGCCCTCGCAGATGACCACCGGCGCGGCCCGCTCGGCCGTCCAGAACCATTTCCTCTCCGGCCCCATGGCGAGCTCGATCACCGCGCCCTTCTTCTCGCCCCACATCAGCTTGGCGTTCTCGACGGCCGCCTTGGCCGGCCGGATCGGGTCGAGGAACGTCACGTGGCAGCAGGTCACGATGCCGATCGGGCTGCGCATGGCCGAATGGATCGCCGGAAGCAGCGGCCCGGCCTGCAGCTTGCGGCCGAACTCGCCGCGCCTGGCGCCGCGCCACCACTCCGTGCCGGCGCTGAAGCGGAAGTTCTTCGCGTTGAGCGTCGCCACCGCCTCGAGCGCGGCGCGCCGCGACTCGAGATAGGCCCGAGCGTGCAGCTCGGCCGGCGTGCCGAGCCCGTAGGCGGCCGTGCCCTCGCACCGCGCCGGGCCGTAGAGGCCGGCCCCGTCGGGCGTGGAAAACAGCCGGTCGGCTTCGGTCAGGCGGGAGAGCCGCCGCGCCTCGGCGTCCTTCTCTGCCCTTGCCGCACGCGCCGCGCCCGCGAAGCGCATGGCGTCGCGCTCCTGGCGGCTCATGCGCTGCAGCCCGAGGAAGTCGCGCGCCCATTTGAGCGCGCCCTTCGTGTCGGTGCCGTTGAGATAGGCGACGAGCCCGATCACGTCGCCCTTGTGCCCGTCGCGGCCGTTGCGGTGGTCGGTCCATGCGCCGGCGTCGCCGCCCTGCACGCGCACCTTCAGCGCCGGCACCTTGCGCTCGTCGCCGGCGACGGTCGGGTTGACGCTCACCCAGAGCCCGCCCTCCATCCGCCCGCGCGGCAACAGCTGCCGGCACAGCTCGCCGACGCGGTCCTGCAGCCCGGCGCGGATCTCTTGAAGATCGGAGTTCACGGGCCGCCCCGCTCGCTGCCGCTCGCTGGCCCTCCACTGGGGCGGCCGACGCCGGCCGACGCCCGGTCGGGCTTGCGGCCTGCGGCCGAATCCCGCGCCATGTGAACCGTGCGGCTGACCGCGTCCTCGCGCACGTCCAGCAGCTCGGCGATGTCGGCGGTGCAGAACATGCCGCAGTCCCACAGGACTAGGCACGCCGCCGCCTGCATGTCGACGAGGAAGCCGCGCTCGCTCAAGTCGCCCTCCCCTCGGCCGGCGCGTTCAGCAGCCGGGCCGCGTCGGCGAGCTGGCTGGCGGCGATCGCCGACAGCAGCCGCTGCGCCGTGTCCTCGACGGTCGCGCCGGTGGCGGCGGCGATCGCCGCGAACACCGCATGCTCCTCGGCGGTCAGAACGGTGATGACGGTGTGAAACTTCTTCGGCTTCACAGCAGCGCCCCCAGCTCGCCGCGCAGCGCGTCCATCGCCGCCGCCACCTGCAGGGTCGGCGCGCCGAACACCGGGCTGATGCACATCGCCGGGTGCGTGGCCGGCAAATCCATGCAGCCGCCGAAGCGCAGCCAGTCGTCATGCCGGGTCAGCGCGTCCTGGCAGGGCGGGATCCACATCATGCGGGTGTGGTTCCACTCGGCGCCCTTCATCTTCAGCCAGACGAACCAGCTGTAGGCGGTGGCGCTCTTGCCGTTCACCACCCATCGGCCCTTGTGCATCGGCAGCCGCTCGACGAACTGGGCGACCAGCTGCGGCGGCCGGCGGGCAAACAGCTCGCGGTATCGGCCCTGCCCTTCCGCGAAGTTCGAGCGCACCAGCATGGCGCAGCCGCGCCACGCCACCTTCAGCGCCTGGTCGATGAACTGCGCGGCGAGGTTGAAGGGCGGGTTGGTGACGATCCAGTCGAGCCGCCGGTTGCCGAGCACCGGCATGACCGCCTGCTTTTCCCAGTCGGGGTGCAGGAAATCCGCCACCCCGCCAAAGCCGTAGGGTTGGATATCGGCAGCCAGCACTTCGGGAAAATAGTCGGTCAGCGCGCCCGCCATGTGCCCCTCGCCGCAGGCCGGGTCGGCCACGGTCGCGTCGTAGAGGTCGGGGAAACGGCCCCACACAGCCGGCAGCACATGCTCGCAAAAGGCGCGCGTGCCCCAGGGCGGCGTCGGGAAATAGTCGAGGCTGTCCGCCGGCTCCGCCCGGCGCGACATCACCGCGGTCGAGGTGAGCCGGGCGAGAGTCACTTTCCGGCCCTTTCTCGCTCGGCCGCCCGGTCGAGCCGGTCGAGCTCGGCGAGGATCAGCGCTCCGGCACGTACGAGGTTTTGCCGGCGCGACTTGGGTTTCCACCACTCCGCGGACCACGGCCAGACGCGCGGAACGGCGACAACCTGGCCCTCGCCATTCCTCTTCAGGCGAAACGACGGATCGGGCAGCGCATAGGCGGCTGCCGCCGATGCAATCTCGCCGCTGTCGTGCTTGTCGTCGTGGTCGGAAGACCAGCCTTCGACTTCCAACTGGCGTTCCCGCTCGGCGAGCACGTCGAGCGTGCCCGGCGACATCACCGAGACCATGACGCCGGGCTTCATGGCAAAACCCTAGCGGCTTCGATCTGCGCGAGCGCCGTCGTGGACTTGAGCAGCCTTTTCAGGCGAGGATGCACGCCCTCGTCCAGGTCGCTGCTGCGCCGGGCCTTCGGGCGGTCCTGCTCGATCAGCCGCGCGGTGCGCTGGGAGACGTACTCGCCTATGAGCGCTTCGGCCTCGATGCGCCGCCTATGGGCCGCGAGCACGCGGGCGCGCTCGGCCGTGCCGAAATCCTCCATCACCATTCTCCCACGATCTGGCCGGTCAGCCGTTCGACCATCGCCGCGAAGGCGCTGCCCTCGTCGGCCCGGTCCTCGATGCGTTTCACGGCGGTGCTCACCGCCTGCTTGGTCATGCCGGCGGCGGCGCCCACGTCGGTCTGCGAAAGCCCGCAGCCGCAATGCAGCAGGTAGACGGCGAGCTCGCGGGCGGCGGCAGCCTGGCTCCACGCCGGATCCTGCGTCGCCCGCCGGCCGGGGTCGGAGACCTGCGCTTTCGAGCCGTCGGCGCCGAGCTCGCGCGCGGCCAGCGCCAGCACCGTGCGGTAGGCGATCTCCACCAGCTCGCCATGGCGGTCGACCGGGCCGACGCCCTTGCGCGCCCGCCGCAGCGCCAGCTCCAGCCGCGCCAGCGTCGCCGGCGTGGCCGGCCACACACCGCGCAAAAGCTTGTAGTAGTGCCGCGTCGCCAGCCCGGCGGCGCGCTCCAGCGCCGTCACGGTGACGCCGGTGGCGACGCGCCTTGCCTCGATGTCGGCCAGCGGCGTCATCAAGCGTCGGCCTCCGCGCCCTGCCCGGTTTCGCCGGTCCCGATTTCGGCCGCCCCGATGTCGCCGGCCTCGACATCGGGCGTCGCGATCAATTCTTCCGTGGCCAGCGGCGTCCAGATCGTCTGCAGCCCGCCGGCGGCGGCCGAGACGCGGGCGAACATGATGCCGGAAGCGCACAGGATGCGGGTCGCGGCCGGAAAGGTCTTCGCCCGCTGGTCGCCGGCAAGGATCGCCTCGGCCAGCCGCTGCGCGTCACTGATGGAGATCTCCAGCTCCGCCGTGGCGATATTGCCGCCCGGCGCGCGCCGCGCCACGACAAGCGTTTCCATGTCGTCCAGCAGTCCGACGCACCGCGTCAGCGCCTCGCCCGCCACGTCCGTCTCGAAATGGATGGTAAACGCGCGCATCTAGGCGCGCCCCGCGACCGGCATGGCAACCGCCGACTTGATCGCATCGGCATTGCCCTGCTGGATGTTCGCGAGAACGAAGTCGATGAGATCGTCGGGCGTGTGCTTGCGCCGGTCCTGGAATGCGATGGTCTGCCCGACGATGTAGGAGAGCAGCGCGAGCACGTCTTCCGACGACATGTCGCCGACCTTGCGCTGCACCAGCGCGATCAGCTCGGCGCGGAGTTCCAGCATGCGCGGGGACGGTGCGGAGAGCTTGGTCTTCATCAGCTCATCCCCAGCGCGGCCTTGTAGAGGTCGAGGATCGCCTCTTCCTCCTGCCGCTGCGCCTGGTCCTTGCGGCGCAGCTTCACCAGCGTCTTGATGGCCTTGACGTCGAAGCCCGCGCCGCGCGCCTCGGCGTAGATCTCCTTCACGTCGTCGTCGATCGAGCGCCGCTCCTCGTGCCGCCGCTCGACGCGCTCCAGGATGGCGCGCAGCTGCCCGGCGGCGACGGTGGTTGCCGTGCCGGTGTCACCGGTGCTCATGGCTTGTTCTCCCCGGTGGAATCGCCCGACGCTCGCCGGCCGAAACGAAGGAGCCGGGCGATGGCACGCATGACCGATGACGAGATACGCGACATGGTGAGCATGGCCGCGTTCCAGGACGTGGTGCAGCGGGCGTTCATCGCCGTGCTGGTTTCGGGTCGCGAGGTCACGCGCGACGCCGTCTGGGCAGCCGCGTCGTTCTCCATGCCGGCCGATTTCCCGGAACCGGCCAAGCAGGCCATGCAGGCGTCCATGGACGCCACGTTCGCGATGGCGCGCTCGCTCTCGCCGAAACGCGCGAGCCCGCCGTCCAAACCGACGAAATAGACACCGCCGCCGAACCGCATCGACCGGGCGCCCGGCCATGCCCAGTCGACAAAATCGGCGCGGTCGCTCATGCCGCCTCCCGCTCCGCGATCAGCGCATCGAGCGCGGCGGAAAGCTTGCCGACCGTGGAAACGTTGCCGGCCCGCCGTCCGGTCTTCAGTGTCGAATAGGTGGTCGGGTGCACGCCGGCGCGCTCGCAAAGCACCTTCTGCGACACTCCTGCTGCCGCGCGCCGGGCCTCGATTTCGTCGATCATGACCGCGAATCACCTTGCTCTGACTGCAAATCGTGATATGCGATATCGCTAAGTTTGCAAGTCTTGTAGCGTATCTGTGTATCTGGGTGCACAATTTAACGTGCCGCGCATGTTGCAGCCCGGCACAAAGGAATGGGTCCGCGCGGTTGCGCGGCACCTCAACCTGTCCCCCTCCGATCTTGCGCTGAAGTCCGGCCTCGCGGCCTCAACGGTCACGCGCTACATCAACGACCGGTCAGGCACGATCGGCATTTCCCAGCGTTCGCTGGACGCCATCGCCGAGTTCTCGGGCGTGCCGGTGCATGTGATGCCCGGGCAACGACGGCCGGGCGGGATGAGCGAGGCGGACGCCGTTCCCTTCGACACCGACGCCAACCCCAAGCCGGACTGGATCAAGCAGGCGGTGAGCGAGGCGCGCAGCCAGTCGAATGCGGTCGACGCATGGGTGATGAAGGGCTGGTCGCTCGATCAAGTCGGCGTGCAGCCCGGCGATATCCTGCTTGTCGACATGAACCTGCGGCCAAAGACCGGCGACATCGTCTGCGCCCAGATCACGGATTGGGCTACCGGCACGGCCGAAACCGTGTTCCGGCGCTTCGATCCGCCCTTCCTCACCGCGCACTCCGGCAAGCTCGGCCCCCAGAAACCCGACCTCGTGGATGATGACAGAGTAGCCGTGCGCGGCGTCGTCACCGCCCGCATCGGGCTGCGCCACTAGCGGACAGATTGCGTGCGATGAACGGTGTCGCCGACAGGTAGCCGCCACTTGACAGGCTACCGGTAGCGAAGCGGCTCGCCGGCCACCGGGCCTCTACCCCTTCACCATCACGACGCGCGCCGAATTCGATGACAGGCTACCGGTAGCGACAGCGACGGACAGGCTACCGGTAGCGATTCGCGTTTCTCGGTCGGCCGTGGCAGCATCGGCGTAGGGGAGGCGCTCATGTGGTCGCGGCTTTTGATCTTAACCCTGATAACCGGGACGATCATCGGCGCCGGGCTGCTGTGGTTCTACGAGCTGCGCGAACCTGACAAGGATGGCCGCACATTCTGGCAGCAAAGCCTTGAAGAACAGGCGCGCGCCGTCCTTGGCTGCTGGATTGTCGGCCTCATGATTGCGGGGGTTTTCGCGCTGGCTTCCCAGGCGAAACCGGAACCGGACTACGATCCGTTCTCGCGCGGCCGGTAGCATTTTCACGCCTGCAAGCCCTCCTATGAGCAATCTGCACATAGACTGCTCATACCGCACATCTTGATTTGCAGTATTGCATAATTAGCGAAATCGCTTATCGTGATCGCGACTCACGGTTTGCGGAAACGCTAGATGGCCCTCACCGACGATACCGCCCCGCTGGCCGAAGTGGCCGCCGCGCTCGGCCGTTCCGAGATCTGGCTGCGCCGCAACTGGCTGAAGCTCGCCCTCGAACACGGCTTCCCGCGCAAGCACCCGTCCGGCTGGACCTGGCCGCGCGCGGCCGTCGCCGCATGGCTCAAGGCCCTGCCCGAGCCGGAGCAGGTCGAGCCGGCCAACGACAATCCGTTCCAGTCCCCCGAGGCCGCGTATCGGGCCGCCCTCGATGCCAGATACGGAGGCAATCCATGAACGCTCACTCGGCGCGCAGCGCCGCAAGCCCGACCGGGCGTCGGCCGTCGTCGGCCGCCCCCAAGACGATCGGCACCGTCGACCCGGCCACGCTCACCGCCGCGCAGCTTTCCGCGCTCCGCCTGTTCTGCTCGGCGCGCATGGTGCGCGTGCCGGGCGGCTGGCGCGGCGCCGGCACCCACAAGGTGTCCTTGCCGATCGCCCGCTCGCTGGCACAGCTCGGCCTGGTGCGCGCGGAAAACAGCCACGGCCAGTCCGTGCTGGTCGCCACCGGGTCGGGCCGCATGACCCGCGACGTCGCCGACCAGCGCCGCGACGCCGCCCGCCGGCGCGACACGCTGGACCGCCTCGCCCGCATGGAGGACGCCCGTGGGTGAGCGCCGCATGTCCGACAAGATGGAGGAGGTGATCGAGGCTGGCATTTCCAGTCCGCACCCGGTGCACCGCATGATGGCGCGCCTGGTCGCCACCGGCGCCATAGAGGCCATCGCCGAGTGGGGCAACGAGGAACAGCGCCGGCCGGACTACAAGCGCGCCGATCTCCTGCTCGCCCTGGCGCACCTGCAGATACAGACCTTCGCCAGCTTCGTCGGCGCGATGCTCGGGCCGGACGGACACAAGGACGCGATCCGGCTCTATGTCGAGCTGGTCGAGAAGGAAATGCAGCCGCACGCCATGGCCGTCCACGTGGCGAATCAGGGGGGCATCGGTGGCTGAACTGCTCGTCCAGCTCGCCGGCCTCGTCGTCATCGCGCTCTGGTGGGCGGTGACCTTCCATTCCGCAATCACGGGGGTCCGTTCCGGACGCCACCGCCCCGAAGGTTGCGGCAAGGCGGGCGGCCCGAAGTGGGGCTCCTTCGGGCCGCTCTAGAAATTCATGGCGGGGTTCACCCTCCTCCGGTCTCGCCATGAAGCATGCCGCCGGCTGTCACCCCGCAGCCGGCGGTCCCCGCCGCCGCCCGGCCTGTGTCCGCGTAGCCGGGCGGCCCTTCAACCAACGGAGCTACCCATGAAACTGAAAGACTGGACGGTGAAGCGCGCCTTCAAGGGCATCACCGTCACCGGCCTCGACCATCGCGGCAAGGAACAGAAGATCGCCGACGTGTCGGCCGTCGCCGTCAAGGCGGGCAAGGTGTTCGCCACCGGGCCGGACGGCAAGAAGCACGAGCTCGTCGTCGAACCCGCCGCTGCGGCCTAGGCCGCAGCCCTCGCAAACGGGCGGCGCCGCGTTCGCCGCCCGCCCTCTTTCCGGAGATCTCCGTGTCCAACGCCACCCACGGGAATGTCAGCGAGAGCGGCGACCAGATGATGGCAGCCTATGACTGCCTGCCCCCCCGCCTGCGCGAGCTGCTGCGCAACAGCGTCACCGCTTGGGCCTGCCGGTCGATGCTGGGCTCGCTGCGCAAGGAGATCAGGAGCGGCCGGCGTGAGGCCGATGTCGTCGCCGGATGGGCCGAGCTGCTGGTCACGCAGGACGTCGCGGCGGTGCGCAGCGCCGCCAAAAAGGACTGGCCGAAGCAATCGGCCGACTACCTCGCCGCCCAGCGTCCGCGCCGCCGGCGCGACTGGCTGGACACGCCGCCGAAGAGCCGCCTTTGACGCCCTTTGACATGTGAAGGAGGGCGATTCATCTTCGCCCGCGCACCGGAGCCACACGATGCCGAAGAAATCAGCCATCCCCCACGTCGCCTGGCGCGACGGCCGCCCACGCTTCTCGCCCAGCCAGCTCCTGCGCGGACAGGGCCATAAAGGCCGCGACCTCAGACACGCGGACGGCCGCTGGTTTTCCAGGGGCGAGGCCGTCGACTGGTCGGACGCCTTCCGCAAGCAGCTCGCGGACGAGCGCCGCTCGGCGCGCAGCGCCGCGACGCCGACCGGCGGCCGCGCGTCGTCGCGTGCGCCCGCGCAAGGCCAGCCGCGCAGCAGCGGCGCGGCCCGTGAGCGCTATTACACCATCGCCCAGATGTGCGAGGACTGGCAGCGTTCGCCGCGCTGGCGGCCGGGCGAGCCGAAGTCGCTCGCCGCCTCCACCATGGCCGACTACCGCATCAAGCTTTCCATCCTCGAGCGCGACCACCCGCTGGTGTGGAGCGCGCCAGCGCACCTTGTCGCGCGCCCGACGCTGCGCGCCATGTTCGAGGAACTGTGGGCGGCGCGCGGGCTGGCCAGCGCGCGCGGCGTCGTCGCCGTGCTGTCGGCCTGCTTCTCCTGGGCCATCCTGCGCGGCAAGGCGCGCCGGCAGGACAACCCGGCACTGAAGCTCGCCATGGAGCTGCCGGACCCGCGCGTGCGCTTCGGCACCCGGCCGGAGATCTCGGCCCTGGTCGCCGCCGCCGACGCTGTCGGCCGGCCGGAGATCGGCGACATGGTGATGCTCGCCGTGTGGACCGGCCAGCGACAGGCCGACAGGCTGCAGCTGCTGGCGACGCAGAAGGTGAACGGCCGCCGCCACTTCAGGCAGGGCAAGACCGGCGCGATCGTGGCCATCCGCGAGGCGCCCGAGCTGGAGGCGCGCCTTGCCCGCGCCGCCGCCCGCCGCGCCGCGGTGCGCGCAGCCGCCCTGCTCGCGGCGCCGACGCAGGAGGCCCGCAGGGAGGCGGAGATACGCTTCGGCCATGTGGTGCTCGACGAGGCCCCGGAGACGCGCTACGCCCGCCAGGAAGGCCGCTGGGTGCCTTTCGACCGCTTCCACTACGCCGACGTCTATGCGCAGGTCCGCGAGGCCGCTGCGCGCGGCGTCTACGATGATGGCGAGATCGGCCCGGCGATCGGCATTGAGCCGGTGGCAGGCGAGAACCGCCGCTGGCTCGTCGCACCCTGCCCGTCGGTCGCCGACCTGCGCGATCAGGACCTGCGCGACACGTCGGTCACGTGGATGGCGCTCGCCGGCGTCACGATCCCGGAAATCATAAGCGTCACCGGCCACACGCCGGAGAGCGCCACGCGGATCCTGAAACACTACCTCGCGCAGCACCCCGCCATGGCCGACAGCGCCATCGGCAAGATGATCGCGTGGTACGACGGCAACGGCGAAACGGAGTTCGGGCTTTAGAACATCCAGTGCAGGATGAGCCAGTAAATCGGCCAGATTGCGCTGAGAAACAGGTTCACCGGGATCGCGATCAGCCAGTTCCATGCGTTGTAGATGTAGCCGTCGAAGAACGTCAGATAGACGAACGTGCCGATCCCGATCAGGCCGTAGATGTTCGCCAGTGCGCGGTCCATGCGCCCTCCCCTTGACTTCGATGCCCCGAGGATTCACCTTAAGGGCGCTCCGCAGGCTTGTGGAGTCCGGTTTGGTCGCCGGTAACACGGAGCGCTCGGCGCGCTCATTGAGCGCGTTTTTTGTTTCGCCGGCCGGCAACGGCCGTGCGTATGGGTGAGCGCATCGGGAGAGCCCTGCCCTCGAAGCAGAAGCTCTGCCGTTCTCCGTGACGGTCGACCAACCCGGTGTCGCTCACCCGCCAGCTTGGTCGCCGGCGAAACCACGGAGACTACCGATGGCCGAAGTCATCCCCTATCCGACATTGCAGGTCGAAATGCAGCTTTCCGAGATCGGAGGGCTGGTCGACGCCATGATCTACATGCACGAGGCCGCCGGCGACGGCGACCGCCAGCGCGTCATGCTGTTCGAGACGAGCCTTCTGTGGGTCATGCGCGACAAGGTGCAGGCCGCGCACGCCGCCCTCGAACGCCTCAACAGGCCCGCGCGGAGGACCGCCTGATGCCGAAGGAGAGCAAGCACCCCCACGTATCGTGGCGCAATGGGCGCCCGCGCTTTTCGCCCGACCAGAACCTGCGGGCGGCCGGCTACAAGGGCAAGGACCTGCGGCACGAGGACGGCCGCTGGTTCACCCTGTCGGAAACGATCGACTGGTCCTATGCCTTCGTGAAGGAGCGCGCCGCCAGCGGCCATCGCGTCGTTTCGTCCCCTGCCAACAGGCCGCCGCCTCGCTCCTCCTACAGCCCGGCCGCGAAGGGGTACATCTACTTCCTGTTCACGCGCGAAAGGGTGAAGATCGGTTTCTCCGAGAATCCTGCCGTTCGGGTGGCGAGCTTGCTCACCGCCACCAGCGACCCCGCTGAAATGATCGTCGTCATCGAGGGTTCGCGGCACGATGAGCGGCGGCTGCACATGGAGCTGTCGGGCACGGCGGTGCATCGAGAGTGGTTCCAGCGGTCCCTCTCCGTGATTCGCGTGATGCAGCGGGAGATGCAGGCAAGGATGGAGCGGCTGAACTGGGAATCGCCGGTGCTGCGCGACCCTGACCGGCGCGGCAACAAGCGGGGCCGTGCGACATCGCTTGAGACACCGGAGTCGCATGCGACACGAATAGGAACAGACGTTCTCGATGAGGAAAATCCGCCATCTAGCGATGGTTTCACGTGAAAACGATGGTGAGCCGGGAGGGAATCGAACCCTCGACCACATGATTAAAAGTCTTTAGGATCAATAATATATTCAATGACTTTAAAGCAACGCATTACCGTATCCGCACAGTGTCTACCGATTCGTACCGTCGCGCCAGCCGCGTGCTTCCACGCCGCGCAGGATGCGTTGCAGCGTGTCGGTCTGCGCCGACAGCTTCTCCTCGATGCGGATGACGCGCGGCGTCAGGTCGCGCTCCAGCACATCGACACGGGCCGCCAGCTTGTCGAGCGCGGCCTTGTCGGCGGCGCGGCGGTCCTCGGCCAAGGCCAGACGGTTCTCGAAGGCGAACCAGCCGGCGACGACGGCCATCATCACAGTGCCTATCGTGATGAGGTTGCCGAGCGACATACGGCCGTCGAACCACGGTGTTTTGCTGGTCACCGGCCTGCCCTTCCGTCTGCGTCCGCGTTGGCGGCGTCCCATGCGCGCACCCCGTCCACCTGGGCGGCGCAGCGGTCGAGCGCGCCTTCGGTGTAGACGAGACGGTTGACGATCGCGCCCGTCGTCTTCAGCGGCCCGCGCTGCTTGGCCGGGCACGGCTGAACCAGCGCGGCCGGCACGCGCGGTGCCGGCGTCGGCTCGGTCCTGGCCACCACGCTACCGGTTGAGCTGCAGCTCCAGAGCGCCGGGCACGATGCCAGCAAGATAAGAGCGGACCTCTTCATTCTGTTCCCCGAGTTCCACGATCGCCGCCGTCTGGCCGGCGATCGCTTCCGTGATCTTCGCCAGCTCGGCCGCGACGCCGACCATGATCCGGTCGTTGATCTCGGCCTGTGCCCTGGCGCGGGCTAGGGCGGCCTCCAGAGAGGCGTTGGCGTCCAGCGCGACGGCAAGCGCGGCGCGGGCCTTGTCGCGCTCTGCGGCCGCCACCGTCGCCTGCAGGCGCCAGTAGCCGGCGAGCACGACCGCCGCCGCAAGCGCCAGCGCGGCAAGCCCGGCGGCGGCGAGGCGGATGTTCATCGCCCTTCCGCCACGCCTGCGAGGCACAGCGCCTGTTCGGCCTTGCGGCGGTTCACCAGCCCCTTCACCTCGCGGCCGCCGGCGCGCGTCCAGCGCAGCAGGGCGTTGCAGGCGCCCTCGAGATCGCCGGCGTTGGCCAGCCGCGCCATCGAGGATCCGCAGAAGGCGCGCACGCCGATATTGTAGCTGGCCGACAGGAACGCCACGTAGCTCTTGCCCGGCAGCGCGTCGGGCGCCTTCAGGCAGGCGCGCATCCCCTGCTCGAAGTCCACAAGCGCATCGCCCAGCATCACCTTGCATTCGTCCAGCGTGTATTCGTCGCCGAGCTTCACGCCCCGCGTCTCGCCGAAACACACCGTCGGGATGCCGTTGGCCAGCCGGTCGGGATAGGCGACGGTGCGCACGCCTTCCCAGCCGGCCACCAGCGCGATCGCCATGGCCAGCACGCCGCCGCCGCGGGTCAGCCTAGTTTTGATCTTCGTCGACATTCTCGTGCCTCTCCTTCGGCTCTGCCCGGGAAACGTCCTTCTGC
Organism: Rhizobiaceae bacterium; assembly: GCA_019635755.1. Taxonomy (GTDB): domain Bacteria; phylum Pseudomonadota; class Alphaproteobacteria; order Rhizobiales; family Rhizobiaceae; genus OAS926. The sequence continues at coordinate 36,860 of JAHBYW010000013.1, forward strand.
GCCACAAGGCGGGCGACGCCGGCCGCCAGCGTCAGCAGCCCGATCGCGGCCGCGCGCGCGCGCGGGTCGGGCACCATCCCGTCGATCGCGTAGGGGGCGGCCGCCTCGATGCCGCTGAGCACCGTCGCGGCGGCGATCAGCCGCACCGACCAGGCGCGGGCGGCGACGCGGCGCCAGTTGTCGACCAGCCTCACCGGAAGCCCTCCCGGCCTTGCGTCGTGCGGTCGACGGTGCGCGGGCCGTTCCAGATGCGGACGATTTCGATCATGCTCCGGCTCCTCGGTCAGCTGAACTGGTAGACGGGCAGCGCATAGGAGGTTTCTCCGATGCGCAGGATGATCTTGCCGTAATAGGCGCCGAGCGCGCCCGTCGACGAAACGCTGTCCGTCACGAAGCCCTGCCCTTCGCCGTTGCGAACGGCGAACTTGACGGCCCCGCCATGATCGGCGAGCCCGGCTACGGCAACGCCGGACCCGCTCGCGTTCTTGCCGCGCAGCACCGTGACGCCGCCGGTCAGCTCGATGCTGCCGGTCTCGATCTTGCCGTCGGATGCCATGGCGAGGCCGACCCGTGACGCGAAAACCGGGCCGACCAGTCGCCCGCTCGGCCCGATCATCACCACGTTGTTGCGCGAGGTGGTGTAGAACTCGTCGGGCACCGAAGACGCTGTCCTGGACGTGATGGCGATCGTGCTGTCGCTCGCAACGTCGCCGCCGCTGTCGAGTGCAGCGACCGGCGCGATCGCCGGCGTGCCGCCGAGATCGGCAAGCAGCTCGGATGCCTTTGTTGCGCCGGTAAGTCCCGAGGAGCCGGCCGACGTGCCGCCGATACGGGCCTTGTAGTCGCAGGCGCCCTTGTTGCCGCGCACGGCGATGCTGCTGAAATGAGCATAACCCACGCGCACCGCCTCGACGACGGTGTCGGACGTGATCCAGTCGACGCCTTCCGGCGATTTGGTGCGGGCCGACTTCGACTTCGTGGTCAGCACGTCAAGCTCGACGTCGACGCCGTGCACCCGGTTCAGGTCGAGATCGCGCTGGCAGTTGATGGCGTAGCCGCGCACCTTGATGCCCATCGACAGCCCGCCCGGTATCGCCTCCACCGCTGCCGGGCAGGCGATCGTGCAGGCCGAGTAGCAGTCCTCGGCGAACACTTCGGCGTCGATCGCCATCGAGTTCGCCGCGACCGTCTCAAGAATGAGGTCGGCGCCGAAGGCGTAGAGGCAGCCGCGCGCGATGACCTTGACGACGGCCGACCCGCACTTCTCGGTCGTGGTGTAGGGCTGGAAGGTCACGCCCTTGCCGCCGTCGCCGTAGCTGGTCTTGTCGAGGGACGGCAGGTGTACGCATTCGACCTCGATGTAGAGCCGGTCGAAACCGTTGGTGATCGACACGCCGTTCGAGCCGTAGAGATCGCCGTCGCCCAGCACCGCCGTAATGGTCGGGAAACCGCGGATGCCGAAATTGTCCATGCCGTTGAGCTGGAACACGTCGGCGCCGTCGGCCGAGTTGGTGGCGAACACGGTGTCCGGCCCGTCGGCGAGGATGGAAATCCCGCCGCAGTCGAGCAGGTCCGTCACGATCTCCTGGCGGAACGGCAGGTTGCGCTGGCCGCTCACCTCGTAGCGCCCTTTGGGGAAGTAGGCGCTCTGCTTCAGCAGCTTCATCATCGTCCACAACGCGGCGAGGCCGGTATAGACCTGGTCGCCCAGCGCCAGCCGGTCGGTGCCGCGCTTGTCGCCGCCATCGAGCGCGTCCCACCCGGCGGTCGAAGGCGGCACCACGTCCATGAACCACAGCGCGTTGAGCGGGCCGCTGTAGATGCGCATCCATGCCTTGTCGGTGTCGAAGGTGGAGCGGATGAAGACGCCCTTCTGCGTGTCGGCGGCGATCGTGGCGGAATGATCGTCATGGTCGACCAGCACGAAGTCGCCCTCGCGGCCCGCCTGCGTCAGCCGCGCATTGGCATAGGCTTCGGTGTCCAGCGCCGCGATCGCCGCGACGGTGTCGCGCACGGCGGTCGGCACGGCGGCCAGCGCGATCGCCGCGGCCGCTTCTGCGGCATCCTTCGCCGAGACGCTGTCCTCGCTGGCCGCCACCGCCACGTCCCTTGCCGCGACGGCCGTCGCCGCGGCCGGGGCGGCGGCGACGATGTCGGCGGCGTCGGGGCCGGGCACGAACTGCCCGAGCTCGCCGTCCCACATCATCGTCTCGCCTGCCGCGAGCGCCGGCAGCTGGCCGTTGCCTTCGACGCCGGGCGCCAGCCGCACCGAACGGTCGACGTCGCGGCGCAGCTCGCCGGCCACGGCGCCCTGCTTGGCCAGCTCCTTTTCCAGCTCCTGCGCCGACAGCGCGCCGCCCCGCGTCACCGCCACCTGCCGCTCGTGCAGGCGCCGCCCCTGCACCACGAAGGCGTCGTCGGCGGTGATGTTTTCGGCGAATGTGACGGAGAACGTGTCGAGCTCGGCGCCGGTCGTCTTGGCCACGGTCACGTCCGCCTGGGCGAACACCCGCTCGCCTGCCGGGCACAGGAACACCGCGACATCCTCGACGTCGAAGATCTTGAAGGCGAACGGGCCGTAGGTCGCGCCGCCATTGCCGACCAGCACGGCGGTCTCGCGCGGCTCGCGCGGCAGCGGATAAGGAGGCAGCGCCATGACCAGCCCTCGATCAGAGGACGGCAGGATGACTCGCGCGCGCGGGCGTCAATTGGACTCGTGTCGGGCGCCTAGTTGCCGAGCGCCGCGCCAAGGTCGGGAGCGCGCTGCGGCCCGAAAGGCGCTTCCGGCGCGCGCAGCGGCAGAGGCGAACTGCCGGGTTCCCACCAGAAGCCCTGGCCGTAATCGCGCATCCAGTTCTGCCGCTGGCGCTTGAAGGCGTCCTTCGCCTCCGGGTCGGCCAGCCATTGCAGCTGATCGACCAGACCGCGCTCATAGGCGAGCTTCAGATACCAGAGGTTGCCGCCCGGTACGACGCCGCGAGAAAATCGCACCAGCTCACGGCCGAAATGCGTCTTCTCGCCGCTGGCCAGTTGGATCACGTTGCCGGCGGTCAGGTTCCAGAAATCGTAGCTTTTTCCGATGAGTGGGCCGACCGCC
>JAHBYW010000014.1 GCA_019635755.1 Rhizobiaceae bacterium
CGCGACAAGCGGGTGACGCGCGGAGGCTCGGGCCGCAGCCGCATCGGCGCGACCGGCTCGCCGGTGAGCGGCCGGTCGTCGGTCTCGTCGGCCGCGTCCGGCTGCGGCGCCGCATCGGGCGTCCGGCTCTCTTCCCTTTCGGGATTGCGTTCATCGCTCACGATGCCGGCCTCCCATCGGTGCGGGAGATACGCACGCGCTTCTGGGACTTGCCCGCCCCGAACCGCAATTCGGCGGCGGCGAACAGCCGGTCGACGATCATGTAGTTGCCGCGCACGCGGTAGTTCACCAGTTCGGAGGTGTCGCCCTCCGCGCCGACGACGAACAGGGGTGGCATTTCGCCCTGGCCGATGCCGCGCGGAAACTCGATGAACACCTGCCGGCCGTCATCGAACGCGCGCAGCGGCCGCCACGGCGCTCGATCGCCGCTCACATCGTAGCGGAAGTTCACCCGCGCGAGGTCGATGCCGGTGGCGACGGGCTGCGCCGCCTGCGCCTCGGCATTCTGCCGCCGTAGCGCGATGAGCTGGTCCTGCGGATATTGCCAGGAGACCGACGCCATGTAGGTCGAAGGCGTCGAGCGCAGTTCCATATGGTAGGTGCGGCGGTCTGTGTTGATGACGAGGTTGGTGAGCAGTTCGGGCCGCGTCGGCTTGACGAGGATGTGGATCTGCCTGGCGGCGCCTGCGCCGCTTTCGGTATCGCCAATAATCCAGCGCACGGTGTCGCCGGCGGCGACTGGTCCGGCGCCGACGAGCTGCTCGCCAGGCTGGAGCGCGATGTCGGTGATCTGCCCCGGCGAGGCATAGACCTGGTAGAGCGCGCCGTTGACGAAGGGATAGACCTGCATCGAGTTGATGAAGCCGTCGCGGACGGGCTGGACCCGCGCGGCGGCGTTGGCCTGGTTAACGCGCACGGTCGGGTCGGCGGCTTCGGGAACGGGCTTGCCGTCCTTGCCGACCGGCTTCAACTGACCGGGAAGCGGCAGGGGCTTGGGGAGTTCCACGACCTGCACGGGACTGGGCGGTTCGGTCGCCTGCACGGCGGGCATGGCGTTGTCGTAGGCGATTTCGGGCGGCGGCATATTGCTGGTGGCGCAGCCGGCGAGCGCCGAGGTGCAGAGCAGCACAAGCGGCAAGCCGGACTTACGGAAAGCAGGATTGGCGTGGATGCGGCAAGCCGGACGCCCTGCACTCCAGGGGGCGGCTTTGCGGAGTGCTGGCGTCATTGTCCAAGCTCCTTCGACCAGTTGATGGCGTTGACGTAGATTCCGAGCGGGTTCTTCTTCAGCGTGTCGGCGTCGCGCGGGGGCTGCACGGCAACAGTCAGAATGGCGGACCAGCGTTCGGTGGAGGCGAGCGAGCCGTCCTGATAGCGGCGCTCGATCCAGGCGATGCGGAAGCTCGACGGCGAGGCGCGGATAACGCTCGACACCTCGACCGCCACCTGTTGCTTGCCGACCTTGGCAAAAGGATCGTTCGACCGGGCGTAGTCGTTGAGGGCGAGCGCGCCGCTCTGGGTCGTGAAGTCGTAGGCGCGCAGCCAGTTCTGGCGCACGATGATCGCGTCGGCGGGAATCGAGCGGACCTGTTCGATGAAGCGCGCCAGGTAGAAGGCGATCTGGGGATCGTTCGGCTGATAGTCGGCCGTCGCCGGCGCAACGGCCTGCGCCTGTCCGAGGCGGTCGACCTGCACCACCCACGGCACGATCGAGCCGTTGGTGGATTGCCAGACCAGCGCGGCGGAAAGGCCCATCGACAGCGCGAGGGAGCCGAAGGCCATGAAGCGCCAGTTGCGGGCCTGCACGCGGGCGGAGCCTATGCGCTCGTCCCAGACCTGGGCGGCGCGTTGATAGGGCGTCTCGGGCTGCGGGGATTTGCCGTAGTGGGTAGCGGGTCGTTTGAACATGGTCAGTCGCCTTCGGAGAGATTGACGGTGGAGCCGGCGCCGTGGCTGTCGCCGCTGCGGACAGCGTGGGCGGCGGCTTGAACGCCGTGCGTCATTTGCTGGGAGCGCTTCATGCGCCTGGCCCAGGCCGGCGGCCCGTCGGTGGTGGAAGCGGCTTGGGAAACGGCTTCGGCTTCGCCGCCGATCGTGCCGGCGGTCGAAGCCCCGCCTGTCGCAGCGAAGGCGGAGCGCGCGCCGGATTCGTAGCTCTGCTTCAAGCTGTCGGCGGCGCGGCCAGCGGCGCGTTTCAGTGGCGAGACGGTGGCCTGTGCGCCCGCGCTGGCGACATTGCGCAGGCCGGATGCGACGGCGGATGCGCCGGTTTGACCGGCTGCACCCAAGCTGTAGGCGGTCGATGCGCCTCCAGCCAAAGCCGCCCCGCCACGGGCGGCGGCGGCAGCGCCGCCCGCAAGAGCCGTGCCGCCGGAAACAGCCGCGCCTGCGGCAGCAGCGCCGGCCGCGATCGCACCGCCCGCGGCCAGGCCGGTTCCGATCGCGGCGCCCGCGCCGAGCTGCGGCCCGCCTGAGACAATGCCGTTGGCGATGCCGGGGCCAAAGATGCCGAGGCCCAGCAGCGACAAGGCGGCGAGCACGATCGCCATCGCGTCGTCGATCGACGGCGTGGCGCCGCCGAAGCCCGTGGTGAACTCGGAGAACAGGGTCGAGCCGATGCCGATGATGACGGCAAGCACCAGCACCTTGATACCGGACGAGATGACGTTGCCGAGCACCCGTTCGGCCATGAAGGCGGATTTGCCGAACAGGCCGAAGGGGATCAGCACGAAGCCGGCCAGGGTGGTCAGCTTGAACTCGATCAGGGTGATGAAGAGCTGGATGGCGAGGATGAAAAAGGCGAGCAGCACTAGCGCCCAGGCGAACAACATGCAGACGATCTGGATGAAGTTCTCGAAGAACGACCAGTAGCCCATCAGGCTGGATATGGAATCGAGCAGCGGCCGTCCGGCGTCGAGGCCGGTTTGCGCCACCTTGCCGGGGCGCAGCAGGTCGGTGACAGTGAAGCTCGTGCCGGACGCCTTCAGGCCGAGGCCGGCGAAGCTCTCGAAGACGATACGGGCGAGATTGTTCCAGTTGCCGATGATGTAGGCGAAAACACCGACGAACAGCGTCTTCTTCACCAGCCGGGCGACGATGTTCTCATCTGCGCCCCAGCTCCAGAACAGGGCGGCGAGCGTCACGTCGATGACGATCAGCGTCGTGGCGATGAAGCCGACTTCCGGTTGCAGAAGGCCGAAGCCGCCATCGATGTAGCTGGTGAAGACCTCGAGGAAATGGTCAATGACGCCGGTGCCGCCCACGATCAGCGCACCTCGGGCCGAGAGGGCTCCGCCTGAATGGCGGGCGTGGCGTCGTCGGGAGCCGCGTCGGCGGGGGCGTTCGGGAACAATGTCGCCGGTCCCGCCGGCGCGGGTGCTGGGGCCGGAGCCGACTGACCGAGGAAACGCTTGCGGTTTTCGTCCCACGCTCGCAGGCAGGACGGATCGCGCGGCCCGGCTTCGCCCATGGCGCTGCACCGCGCCAGCTCCGCGCCGAGCGGATCGCGTTCCGTCACGGTGCGCGTCTGCGCCGTCGGGCTGTTTTGCCGGTCGTCCTTGCGGGTCATCTCGATCGCGGTCGCCGTGACCGCGATCGCGACGAAGACGACAGCGCCGAGGCGCGCGAGGGTCTTGCCGTCCATCGGGTCGCCCTCAGTTGCCGTGGAACATTTGCGCGTTGCCGGGCTGATAGCCGGTTCCCGGCGTCAGGAAGCGGCGGCGCTGTTCGCGGCCCTGTTCGGCGGCGGCGGCCTGTTCGGCCGATTGCAGCGCCTGCGCGCGCCCGTTGGAGGCGATGACGGCGGTGAGGTCGGCGAGCTGCTGGGCCTGGAGGGCGAGGAGCTGGTTGCCGGCCTGTGTCGCCTGCAAGGCGCCCGTCGCCGACTGGCTGGCGCCGACCAGCGCCGACATCTGCGTGCGGTTGGTGTCGATATTGCCGACGACCGTGGCCTGTACACGCATGGCGTCTTGCAGACCGCCCACCGTATTCTGCCAGCGGGTCCTGGCGTCGGCGATCAGTTGCGTGTCCGACGCCGACATCGACACATTGGCGTATTTGGTCTGGAACGCCTGGTCGATCTGCTGGACGTCGTAGGCGATGTTCTGAGCCTGCTGGAGCAGTTGCTGCGTGCGCTGCACCGACTGCTGAAGCTGTTGCAGCGACGAATAGGGCAGGCTCGCCAGATTTCGGGCCTGATTGATGAGCATCTGCGCTTCGTTCTGAAGCGAGGTGATCTGGTTGGTGATCTGCTGAAGGCTACGGGCGGCCGTCAGCACGTTCTGCACATAGTTCGTGGGGTCGAACACGGTCCATTGGGCCTGCGCCGGCGTCGCCAGCATTGGGGTGAGCGCGACTGGGGCGAGGAGCAGCGCGGCGGCGAGCCGCGCCGCGCGGGAGCGAGGCAAGGTCATGGCAGTTTCTCCTTCAGGGTGAGCGTTGGAATGAGGTCGGCCGCCCAGCCGAGATCGCGGTGGCGGAGCCAAGCGACGAGAAAGCCGGCCTGCCCGTGTTCGGCGAGCAGCCGTGCGATCGCGGATTGGTCGGTCTTGGCAGAAGCAGCGCAGAGCGCGAGGGCGACGTCCGACAGCCCCAGCTCAAACAGGCGATTGCCGCGGCGGCTTTGGCAGTAGTAGTCGCGCTTGGGCATGGCCCGCGCGATGATCTCGATCTGACGGTCGTTGAGGCCGAAGCGGCGATAGATCGCGGTGATCTGCGGCTCGATGGCGCGCTCGTTCGGCAGGAGCAGCCGGGTCTGGCAGCTCTCGATGATGACTGGCGCGATGGACGAGCCGTCGATGTCGGAGAGCGATTGCGTGGCGAAGACGACGCTGGCGTTCTTCTTGCGGAGGGTCTTCAGCCATTCGCGGATCTGGCCGGCGAAGCCTTCGTCGTCGAGCGCGAGCCAGCCCTCGTCGATGATGAGAAGGGTCGGCGATCCGTCGAGGCGGTCTTCGATGCGGTGGAAGAGGTAGGAGAGGACCGCCGGTGCCGCATCGGTGCCGATCAGCCCCTCGGTCTCGAACGCCTGCACGGTCGCCGTGCCGAGATGCTCGCGTTCGGCGTCGAGCAGCCGCCCATAGGGGCCACCGATGCAATAGGCGCGAAGCGCCTGCTTGAGGTCGTTGGACTGGAGCAACACGCAAAGGCCGGTGATGGTGCGTTCCTCGACCGGCGCCGAGGCCAGCGAGGTCAGCGCCGTCCAGACGTGCTCCTTCACCTCCGGCGTGATGGCGACGCCTTCACGGGTCAGGATGGCGACGATCCAGTCAGCGGCCCAGGCGCGCTCGGGAACATCGTGGATGCGGGCCAGCGGCTGAAGGCTGACGGAGGTTTCTGAGCCGTCGGAAAGATCGCCGCCGAGGTCATGCCAATCGCCGCCCATCGCCAGCGCCGCCGCCCGGATCGAACCGCCAAAATCGAAGGCGAAGACCTGAGCGCCGGCATAGCGGCGGAACTGCAAGGCCATCAGCGCCAGCAGAACGGATTTGCCGGCGCCCGTCGGGCCGACGATCAGGGTATGGCCGACATCGCCGACATGCAGGGAAAACCGGAACGGGGTCGAGCCTTCGGTCTTGCCGAACAGCAGCGGGGGCGCTGCGAAGTGCTCGTCCCGTTCCGGCCCCGCCCACACGGCGCTGAGGGGGATCATGTGGGCGAGATTGAGGGTGGAGATCGGCGGCTGCCGGACATTGGCGTAAACGTGTCCGGGCAGGCTGCCGAGCCAGGCGTCCACCGCGTTGATGGTTTCGGCCATCGCCGTGAAGTCGCGGCCCTGGATGACCTTCTCGACCAGGCGCAGCTTCTCGTCGGCGGCGCGCGGATCGGTGTCCCACACCGTCACCGTCGCGGTGACATAGGCGATCCCGGCGTAATCGGCGCCCAGCTCCTGGAGCGCGAGATCGGCGTCCGCCGCCTTGTTCGACGCATCCGTGTCCACCAGGACGGATGCCTCGTTGGTCATCACCTCCTTGAGGATCGCGGCGACCGACTTGCGCTTGGCGAACCACTGACGGCGGATCTTGGTCAGCAGTTTCGTTGCGTCGGTCTTGTCGAGCAGGATCGCGCGGGTGCTCCACCGATAGGGGAAGGCCAGCCGGTTCAATTCGTCGAGCAAGCCCGGCGTCGTCGCTGTCGGAAATCCGGTGATGGTGAGGACGCGCAGATGCGCCTGCCCGAGACGCGGCTCGAGGCCGCCGGTCAGCGGCTGATCGGCCAGCAGCGCATCGAGATAGATCGGCGTCTCGGGAACGCGGACACGGTGCCGATGCGTGGAGACGCAGCCATGGAGATAGGTCAGCGTCTCGCCATCGTCGAGCCAGCGGCATTCGGGCATGAAGGCTTCGACCAGGCGCAGCAGCCGGTCGGTGCGGTCGGTGAAGCCGCCCAGCGCCTCGTGCGGATCGAAACCCTTCTGCTCGCGGCCTTCGTAGAGCCAGCCTTCGGCGCGGGCCGCGTCTTCGGCCGGCGGCAGCCAGGCGAAGGTCAGGAAATAGCTGGACTCGAAATGCGCGCCAGCTTCCTCGAAATCGGCCTTGCGCTCGGCATCGACCAGCGCCGACGCGGCGTCGGGAAAATGGCCGTCGGGATAGCGGTTGGAGGGATGGCGCTGTGCTTCGACGAAGATCGCCCAGCCGGAGCCGAGGCGGCGGAAGGCGTTGTTGAGGCGGCCGGCGACCGCGACCAGCTCGGCCGCGACGGCGGAATCGAGATCGGGGCCGCGAAAGCGCGCCGTGCGCTGGAAGCTCCCGTCCTTGTTGAGCACGACGCCCGTGCCGACCAGCGCCGCCCAAGGCAGGAAGTCGGCAAGCCGGGTGTTCTTGTCGCGATATTCGGCGAGATTCATCATCGTCGCTCTCCCGCTCAGACCGTGAGGTGCGCGGGGATGCGCAGGTGACGGCGGCCGACGTCGACGAACAGCGGGTCGCGCTTGGCCGCCCACACCGCCGCGACATGGCCGATGGCCCAGATCACGATGCCGGCCAGCCAGAGGCGCAGACCCAGGCCGAGCGCGCCGGCCAGCGTGCCGTTCATGATGGCGATGGCGCGCGGAGCGCCGCCGAGCAGGATCGGCTCGCACAGCGCCCGGTGAACCGGCACGGTGAAGCCCGGCACGTCGTCGGCCGCGCCCAGCATCAGACCAGCGCTCCGCCGCCGAAGGAGAAGAACGACAGGAAGAAGCTCGAGGCGGCGAAGGCGATCGACAGGCCGAACACGATCTGGATCAGGCGGCGAAAGCCGCCGGACGTGTCGCCGAAGGCCAGCGTCAGGCCGGTCATGATAATGATGATGACCGCGATGATCTTGGCGACCGGACCTTCGATCGACTCCAGGATGGATTGCAGCGGCGCTTCCCACGGCATCGACGAGCCGGAGGCGTGGGCGGGAGCCGCCATCACCACGGAGAGCGTGGCGATGGATAGCGCCGCGACGAGGCGTGGACGGATTTGGTGCAGGCGTTGGATCACAGGGCTTCTCCTTCGGGGCTGGCGGGGATGAGAGAGGGCGCGGGGCCGCCGTTCGCGCAGGCGGGGGGGCTGACGGCAGGCGCGACGCGGTAATCGCCGTCTGGGCCGAGGCCCTCGACGCGGACGAGTTCGGAGAGACGGCGTGCGGGGCCGCGGCCCGAGAGCACGGCCACGAGGTCGATCGTCTCGGCGATCAGCGCGCGCGGGACGGTGACGACGGCTTCCTGGATGAGCTGTTCCATGCGCCGCAGCGCGCCGATGGCGCTGCCGGCGTGGATCGTGCCGACGCCGCCGGGATGGCCGGTGCCCCAGGCTTTGAGGAGATCGAGCGCTTCGGCGCCGCGCACCTCGCCGATCGGGATGCGGTCGGGGCGCAGGCGAAGCGAGGAGCGGACGAGATCGGAGAGCGAGGCGACGCCATCCTTCGTCCGCATGGCGACGAGGTTGGGCGCAGCGCATTGCAGCTCGCGCGTGTCCTCGATGATGACGACGCGATCGGCGGTCTTCGCCATTTCGGCGAGCAGCGCATTGGTGAGCGTCGTCTTGCCGGTCGAGGTGCCGCCCGCGACGAGGATGTTGGCGCGGGCGGCGACGCCCTGGCGCAGCGCCTCGGCCTGCGCGGCGGACATGATCCCGGCGCTCACATAGTCGTCGAGGCCGAACACGGCGACGGCGGGCTTCCTGATGGCGAAGGCCGGGGCCGCCACCACGGGCGGCAGCAGGCCCTCGAACCGCTCCCCCGTCTCGGGCAACTCGGCCGAGACGCGCGGGCTGCCGGCATGGACTTCGGCGCCAACATGGTGCGCGACCAGGCGCACGATGCGCTCGCCATCGGCGGGCGAGAGGCGCTCACCCGTGTCGGCCAGCCCTTCCGAGAGCCGGTCGATCCAGATGCGCCCGTCGGGATTGAGCATCACCTCGACGACGGAGGCGTCTTCCATGAAGCGGGCGATGGCGGGGCCGAGCGCGGTGCGCAGCATCCGCGCCCCGCGCGCCAGTCCTTCCGAATTGTTCTGTGAAATCGCCATCCGATCCCCGATCCAGCCGGGGAGAGATCAGACGGTCCCCGGACGGGGATGATTAAAAGAGCCAGAAATCAGGCCGGCTCAACAAGGATTTGCGAGAGTAGTAGCGTAGCGCGCAAATACAGGAGAACGGCGGTGTTGAGTAAAATCTCGCCGACCTCATCGGCGTCCCTTACTCCGGGTCGGCGGTTTTGCTGCGTTGTGAGTCGATGTCGCGCGACAGGTCTCTGAGGAAGCGATCCCCGGTCGCCAGTTTCCGGCCGAGAGTTTGCAGGAAGCTCTCGAACCGCTCCACGCCCTTGGCCCGCGCCGACGCCTGCGCGCTGTCGGACAATGGCGGGGTGATGGTCAGCCAGAAGCGGATGAACAGCGACAGCGTCTCGCCGAGAATGGCCAGGTCTTCGTCCATGCCATCGATCTGGCGGCCAAGCCGGTCCATGCGGTGCGCGAAGACGGCCTCCAATCGCTCCGATGCGTCAGCCGACAGGAAGGAGGCGACGGCGGCTTCGATGACGGCGGATTTGGAGACGCGGCGCCGGAGCGCCAGCGCCTCGACCTTTTTCAGAAGCTCCGGCTCGAAATAGACGTTCATGCGGGTCTTGGTCTGCATGGCCAGTCACCTCACAACTCGACGCCATCGGCCGGGTCCATCGTCGCCTGCCGGGCGATGGACCCGGCTCGCAGGCGGAGATTGCGGGCCTTGGCGGCATCGAGGTCCGGTTCGTCGTCGAGCAGGTCGAACTCTCCGAGCGCCGGGCGCTCGGGCGGCGCGATTTCCTCATGTTCTGGCAATTCCGGCTCGCGGCGGATGCCGGCGTTGGCGGGATCGGCGGTCATGCCGGCTGCGCTCCCCGGCGTCGCGCCTGCGGATGCGGCCGGGATCGCCAAGGCGGACCAATCGTCGGCGGGGGGCTTCGCCGACGCTTTCGCGCCTGCGGGTTTCGGCGGCGGCAGGATACGTTCGCGGAACCGCGCATCCTCGTAGTAGCGGGCCTTCTTCGCGCGCACCGGAGGCACGCCCGCGACCAGGAGCAATTCATCGGCGGGCGGGAGCTGCATCACCTCGCCGGGGGTGAGCAACGGCCGGGCCGTCTCCTGCCGCGACACCATCAGATGCCCCAGCCAGGGCGAAAGCCGGTGGCCGGCATAGTTGGTGGAATCGCGCATCTCGGTCGCGGTGCCGAGCGCGTCCGACACTCGCTTGGCGGTGCGCTCGTCATTGGTGGCGAAGGCGACGCGCACATGGCAGTTGTCGAGCACGCTATTGTTCGCGCCATACGCCTTTTCGATCTGGTTGAGGCTCTGCGCGATCAGGAAGGACTTGATGCCGTAGCCCGCCATGAAGGCCAGGGCGGACTCGAAGAAATCGAGCCGGCCGAGCGCCGGAAACTCGTCCAGCATCAACAGCAGCCGATGACGATTGGCCGAGGTCTTCAGGTCTTCGGTCAACCGCCGCCCGACCTGATTGAGCAGCAGGCGGATCAGAGGTTTGGTGCGGTTGATGTCGCTCGGCGGGACGACGAGATAGAGGCTGACGGGTCTGTCTCCCGCAACGAGATCGGCGATGCGCCAATCGCAGCGCGCCGTCACCTTCGCCACGACGGGATCGCGGTAGAGGCCGAGGAAGGACATGGCGGTCGAAAGCACGCCAGAGCGTTCGTTGTCGCTCTTGTTCAGCAGTTCGCGGGCCGATGACGCGATGACGGGATGGACGCCGGCTTCGCCCAGATGCGGCGTGTTCATCATGGCGCGCAGCGTCGCCTCGACGGGACGCTTCGGATCGGAAAGGAAGTTGGCGACGCCGGCGAGCGTCTTGTCGGGTTCCGCGTAGAGAACATGGAGGATCGCGCCGACCAGCAGCGAATGGCTGGTTTTTTCCCAATGGTTGCGCTTCTCGAGCGCGCCTTCGGGGTCGACGAGAATGTCGGCGATGTTCTGCACGTCGCGGACTTCCTTGTCGCCGCGCCGCACCTCGAGCAGCGGATTGTAGGCCGACGACGCCGGGTCAGTGGGATCGAACAGCAGCACGCGGCCATGCCGGGACCGGAAGCCGGCGGTTAGGCCCCAATTTTCGCCCTTGATGTCGTGGATGATCGTGCTGCCCGGCCAGGTCAGCAGCGTGGGCACCACGAGGCCGACGCCTTTGCCCGATCGGGTCGGCGCGAAGCACAAGACATGCTCCGGGCCATCGTGTCGGAGATAGTCGCGGTCGTAGCGGCCGAGGATCACGCCGTCCGCGCCGAGCAGTCCGGCGGCCCGGATCTCCGCCGGCTCGGCCCAGCGTGCCGAACCATAGGTGACGACGTCCTTCTCGTCCCGCGCCCGGAGCACCGACAGGGTGATGGCGACGGCGATCGAGATGAACCCGCCCGAGACCGCGATATAGGCGCCCTCGATGAAGATCGACGGCGCATAGGCGTCGTAGCAATACCACCACCAGAAGAAGATCGGCGGGTAATAGAACGGCCAGCCCGCCACCTCGAACCACGGCTGTCCGAGCTGCGCCTGAAAGCCGAGACGCCACGCCGTCCATTCCGTCGCACACCAGATGGCGGTGAGCACGATGGACAGGACGATGGCGACTTGTCCCCAAAGGACACGGGTTCCAGACATAAAGGCTCCGGCCGGCAAAAGAGATGGAGCCGATCAGAGAGTATCCGCTTTGGCGAGAAGCAATAGAAAATCCGAAGCGTCGAGGTTTCGGATGCCATGGATGACAAAACGGATGGTCCGTGTCGCGTCGCCGCGCCGCGCTTACCGCCGCCCTGGCCCTGAAGGCGGCCATCCAGGCTCCGGTCGGGGTGGAGACAGCTTGCCTCAAATGCCCAGCCCCCTTTGCCGGCCCAACTGCCACGATACCGACCCGCCCTGGACGACGCCCATGACTTCGCGGCCGAGCTGGCGGTCGATGACAGGCCGCCACGGAACGAGGGTGAACTCATGGGACTTCTCGACGATGGCGAACTTGCCGCTCGATAGCTGCGCGGTTCCGGTGAAGGCGCCAGTCACGGTCTCGCCGTCGGCGGCCATGCGGAACGGCAGCGACTTCTTCGCCGCCAGCTCCTCACCGGCGCGGGCGACCTCACGTTCCCGAAGCGTGGCGATCAGGTTGCGCCGGTAGGCGATGCGCCCGTCCGGCTGACGGGCGGCGTCGCCCTGATCGACATGGTGGTCGCGGCGGCGATCCATCGCCTCGCGCACCTGTGCGCCGAAGCCGGCCGGCGACAGGTCGGAGGTATCCGTGCTGACAAGCCGCCGGTCCAGCCAGGTCGCGCCGTCCGATCCGATCTGGCGCTCCAGATCGAAGGTCGAGAGGATGCGGATATTGGCGCGGCCGTTCCGCCCGGCGTCATGAGCGGCGGCTCGCGCCTCGAAGTCGGAGGGTATGTGCCACTGGTCGGCGTCGATGCGCTCGGCGATTCCGGCGCGGCGCAACGCTTCGAGCCGCCGGACATGGGCGTCGACGAAGCCCTCATAGTCGCCGTTCGGCACATGGCCGTCGAACCGCGCCTGCTCCAGATGGCGGCTCGGCCGATAGATGCCGTCCTCGGCTAGGCCGGCGATGGCGCGATCGGACGGGCGGCCGGTGCTGTCCGGCGGCCCGATCTCGATGACGCTGCCGATGCGCGCGTCCTCGACGCGGGTTGGGTCGATGCCGGAGATATGGTGCGTGCGTCCGTCGACGCCATCGACCACCAGAGTCAGGGTCTCGCCCAACTCGTCGGACAAATGCTTGTCGATGACGCGGCCGACGATCGGCGCGGCCGGCGCGGCGTCGTGAATCTGGAACGTCATCGGATCGCGCTCGGCGCCTTCGGCCCGCAACGCCTGCTGCATGGTGCGGATGATGTCGCCGCGCTCGCCCAGCTCGCGCAACGTCGGTTCCAGCCGGTCGCTCAATTCCCAGACGCCGGGCGCATGTTCGGTGGCAAGCTCCATGTCGCCGAGCTTGCCAAGACGGCGCAACCGCAGCGTCCGGTCGGCCTGGCCGCGCAGGTCGTCCGGCTCGGGACGCAGGTCGATGAAGCGATCCTCGGCTTCGGCGATCATCGCCCGGTCGATGCGGGTAAGCCGGTCCTGGTCGATTTCGGCCATGAGCTTGCGGCGCTGCTCGATCTCGGTGACGGGGCCGAGTTCGAGCGTCGCCCGTTCGCTTGCCCGCTCGCGGATGCCGTTGGCGAGATAGTCGCCATTGATGACGAGATCCTCGCCCAAGGCGTCGCGGCCGTTGACGATGACATGGACATGCGGGTGGCCGGTGTTGTGGTGATTGACGGCGACCCAGTCGAGCTTCGTGCCAAGGTCGGTTTCGACCTGGGCCATCAGGTCGCGGGTGTAGCCGGTCAGGTCGGCGAGATCGGCGGCGTCTTCCGGCGAGACGATGAACCGGAACTGGTGGCGATCGTCCTTGCCGCGATCGAGGAACCTGTCGCCATCGGCGCGATCCTCAGTCGCCGAATAGAGCCGGCCCCGCTCGCCGTCGCGGGCCGTGCCGTCGCGCTGGATGTAGCGCAGATGGGCGGCGGCCTTGCCGCTGCGGCCTGGGGCGCGAACCGACCGGGATTTGACGATCACCCGCCGACTGCCGGACTGGCGATGACTCCAGCCATTCGACAGGTTGCGTGCACGCACGAAGGATGCGCCGCGCCCGCGCTGCACGCCGCGGCCGGACGCGACGACGCTCAGGCCATTCGCCGACCGGCCGGGACCTCCACCCTTGGCGGAGGACCTTCGGCCTGGTCCGGCCTGCTGATGTCGGGCGATCTTCCGAACCTTACTGAGGAAGCTCTTGGTCTGACCGGCCTTCGCGCCCTTGGAGCGGATGCGGCCGGGCCTCGGCCGAAAGCTATCGTCGTCGTCGCTCACGGTCGGCGATCCGCACGAAGCTGCCGATCTTGGGCAGGAGTGCCGCGACAAAGGCTGAAAATGCTCGCTTTACCGGAACTCGCGGCACCCTGCCGGCCTGGCGATGGTGCCGCCCCAAACAGTGTGCAGACAAGGGCTTGGCCCCCGGATCGGACCCATAGGGTGCCGTCCGCTTTAATCTTGCCCTCCCGCCTTCCTGCCTGTTTCGCCCCTTCTGCCGGGGGATGAGACCGTCGCCAGCCCCATCCCCTGCACACCGGAACCTCCCGCCGGGCGGACACGATTGCGAGCCTCATGGCTGTCGTTCCGTGTCCGCCCGTGCGACGAACAGACCGCCGGACTGCGGCGCGATGGCGGAAATATCGCGCACGCCCGGCGTCGTGTCAGCGTCATTGGAGGTGCGTTCGGCCGGCGAAGGACCGGCCGCCGTTGCGCGCGCCGACGGTGCGACGAACAGCGGCGCGCGGGTCCAGGCGAGCGGGTCGGCCGTGGCGATCAGGATCGGCGCGGATGCGTCGCCATCGCCGAGTGACGGCGCGACGGTGGCGACATAGGCGCGTGTTTCGGCCGGCAGAGGACGGCCCTTCAGCCAGTCCTCGTAACGTCCAGGACCGGCGTTATAGGCCGCGATCCAGCCGGGCGAGCCATAGCGGTCATACAGCTCGCGGATATAGGCCGCACCCGCGATGATGTTGTCGCGCAGATCGTGAGGATCGGCGCCAAGGCGGTAGCGATTACGCAAACCCGCCCATGTCGCCGGCATGATCTGCATCAGGCCCATTGCGCCCTTGGGCGAGACCGCGCGGGGATCGCCATTGCTCTCGGCCTTCATCACCGCGCGTATCCATGCCGCGGGAAGCGCGAAGCGCTGCGCCGCCTCTGCGATGAGTTCGCCGAAAGGATCGCGGGCGGGCGAAGCGGCGATGCTCGACGGCTGCGCCAAGACCGGGACCGCGAGCCCGCAACCGCACGTCAGGCCGACAAGGAGAAAGAGTGAGGTCCGCCGCATCGCGTCAGTCCTTTCCGTCACGCTTCTGCGGACGGCTCCAGTGCAGCGACCAGGCGCTGCCCGCGTCGTCGTCGCGGAACAGATTGGCGCGGATCGGCTGCGGCAAGGCCGGATCGTCGATCAGGAAAGCAATGTATTCGCCGGCGCGCTCGCCGGTGCGCTTCCAGCCCGCGCCGATCTCCGGGCCATCGTCATTTCCTTGATGGAGGCGATAGTCCGGGGCGTTCTCCGTATCCGACGACTCGGCGGGGACGACAGTGACTTCGCAGTAGAGCGTGAGGGTGTGGACGCGCCCGACAAAGCCGGACTGCTGACGGGTGAAGGTGCCGATCTGCGACATGATGGTCTCCATGGCGGTGGTGTTGGAAAGCCGTCGGCGGGCACCGCTCCCGACGACGGGAAGCGGTCAGCGCGTCGTCGCGCGCCAGACGAAGCGGCCATCGCCGTCCTCGTCGGTGTAGAGTGGGCTCGCCTTGCCGATGACGGTGCGCGCCGGAAGCGGGCCGAAATAACGGCCGTCCAGGCTGTCGCGGACATCGGGGTTCATCAGGAAAACCTGCCCATCGCCGATGCGCCGGCAGCCTTGCCAGACCGGCAGCGGACGGCCGAGCCGGTCGCGGTCGAGCGCCCGTCCAAGCGGCACGGCGTCGACGGTCACGACGTCCCCGGTGCGGCAGACCTGCTGGCCGGGAAGGCCCATGACGCGCTTCATCAGCGGCACGTTGCGGCCGATATAGCCGCGCCCGACGATGAAGTCGGAGAGCGGCTTGTCCGGGAGGGCGGCGACCAGATCGCCAACCGTCAGAGGGTGCGGCGGGGCGAGGTCATAGAGGCCGATCGGCGCGCTGGCCGAGGCGTTCCAGACGAGGCGCGGTGCGATCGGGACGAAGGCGGCGATGGCGACGCCCATCGTCACGGCATAGGTCGTCATGACATAGCCGAAGCGGGTCATAGCCCGATCTCCCGCCGCATGAGCCCTGCCGCATGGCGCTCCAGCGTGTAGGCGCGCGGCTCATGGCCCGCGCCGATCCGGTTGCCGACATGAC
This sequence comes from Rhizobiaceae bacterium, assembly GCA_019635755.1. Classification (GTDB taxonomy): domain Bacteria; phylum Pseudomonadota; class Alphaproteobacteria; order Rhizobiales; family Rhizobiaceae; genus OAS926. The sequence goes on from JAHBYW010000014.1 coordinate 15,413, forward strand.
GCCAGTGATCGGGGGCCACGTCGCAGGCGTCGATGCCGAGGGCTTCCACGGCGTCGATGTGGCGAAGCACCTGTTCGACCTTGGGCCAGCCCTCGATCTTCAGCAGGATGTCGCCGCCGGGGCGCACGAAGGGCAGCGTCTGGTAGGCTTCGCCTGGCGCGACGGCGCGCACGATGTCGATGCGCGAGGTGATCGTGCCGAAGTCGTTGGCGGCCCAACGCACGAAGGCGAAGAGGCTGCCCGGCCGGAAAGAGAAGACGCGGCGGCGGCGGTCGAGCACCTGTTCATGGGCTTCGTGGCCGAACCTGATCCAGTTCTCGATCCGCTTCTCGACATGCGTCAGCTCGACATGGGTGAGACTGTCGGCGAGATGCGCGCGCGGCAAGGGGCCGCCCTGGGCGCGGGAAACCGCGGCGTCGGTCATGATGGGTCTCCTTCGGCGGTCGGGGGAAATTCGCGCGCGAGCAGCTCGCGCAGCATGTCGGCGACCGTGACGCCGCGAGCGAACGCGGCGATCTTGATCCGGCCGCGCAGCGCCGGCGTCACGTCGATGGTCAGCCGGGCGGTGTAGCCGCCGGCGCCGGCATCGCGTGGCGGGTTGTCGGCCGCCTTGACCCAGCGCTCGGGATCGGCGGGCCGGGAGGCGAAGCCATTGCGGGACGAGCGCCCGTTCATCGCGCCGCCCTCCCGATGCTCAAGCACTCGATCGCGTCCGCCAGCGCCGCGATCTCGCGCGCGGCGGGCGTGCCGTCGTCCAGTTCGGAGACGAGCTGGCCGGACTGCGCGGCAGCCGCGAAGGCGACGCGCTGGCCGACGGTGGCGGCGAGGACGGGAGGATCGTGATCGGCCAGGGTCGCGGCCGTCTCGCGGGCGAGCACGGTGCGCGCGCCGCAACGATTGAGCACGAAGCGCGCGACCAGCTCCGGCCGGTAGATGCGCGCCTCGCCGATGAGCGCCAGCATCTCGGCGGAGGCCCAGCCGTCGAGGGGCGATGGCTGCACCGGGATCAGCACCAGGTCGGCGGCGAGCAGCGCCGAACGCATCAGGCTGGCGACGCGGGGCGGCCCGTCGATCACGATCATGTCGGCGTCACGGGCCAGTTCCGGCGCTTCCCGGTGCAGCGTATCGCGGGCGAGGCCGACGACGCCGAAGGAGCGAGCCAGGCCCTCACGGCTGCGTTGCTGCGACCAGTCCAGCGCCGAGCCTTGCGGGTCCGCGTCAATCAGGGTGACGCGCTTGCCCTGGCTCGCCCAAACGCCCGCGAGGTTCAGCGCCAGCGTCGTCTTGCCGACGCCGCCCTTCTGATTGAGGAGCGCGACGATCATCGCCGTCCTCCCGGAACGGGAGTGAAAGGGAGCTGCGGGAGGGGATGCGTGTCGGCGGCTTCGGGGCGCCGTTTGCCGGCGACGCTGAGGGCCTTCGTGGCCTGCCGGACGAGGTTTTCCACCTCACGGGCGCGCTCTTCAAGGTTAGAGTCTTTGTTAGACTCTAAGTTAAGGGTGCGATTTTCGCTTTTCGTACCGTTGGTTAGGGCCGGTTTCGGTTCCCGTTGGCACGAGGGTCTGGTTCCTGATGGCACGCGCCCTCGGGTTCCCGATGGCACGACGCCATCCACAGCTTTTCCACAGGTGGGCTGTGGCTCGAAGGCGAGCAGCGTGCGGCCGCCGCCCTCGATCTCGAGGAACAGCGTGTAGCCGGGGAGCGGCTGGCGCCGGATGATGTCGCGCAGCTCAAAGGCGAAGCGCTTGAAGGGGGAGAGCGCGCCTGATTTCTGGTGGAGGTGGCGGAAGTCGAAACGCCAGCCGTTGCGCTGGCGGCCGCCGTGCTTGCGGACAATTCGATAGAGCCAGCGGTCGAGACCGCCCGTCAGGCCGAAATAGGCGCGGTCGATCGTCAGCACGAGCGCGTCGTCGAGGACGGCCTGGTAGAACCAGTCGGGCAGGATCAGCTCGATCCCATCGGGCTTGCCGTTCCGGTCGGTGCGCTCCTTCCACTCGTTGATCCAGGAGAAGCGATGTCGCCGGCCCTCGGCGGGCTGACGGATCGAGGTGCAGATCGTCGTCGATTGCAGCCGGTCGAGCGCGGCCTTGAGACGCTGATAGTCGCGCAAGGACGTGCCGCGGCCGATGAATCTGAGGATTTCATAGGGGGTGGCGACCAGCAGGCGCGAGGTGCGCAGGCCCGCGTCGCGCGCCTCGACGATCTGGCTCGCCGCCCAGATCAGGATGTCGGCGTCCCAGATGGTCGCCATGCCATGATCGGGCACGGCCTCGACGCGGATCGACACGCCCCCGGCGCAGAAGTCGATCGGCGCGGTGCGATGGGACTTGGAGAGGGAGAAGAAGGGATAGGCCATGAGATCCTGCGCATCTCGGGCAGCGAACTCGCCAGGGAGCGCCCGAAACAGGTCGAGCTGTTCGCGCTCCGAACGGGATTGCCGCCGCGCCGCCATTCGGGGGTTCGTCGGCGGTCAGCGTGGGCGCCGGGCGGCCTGGGCCAGCGGCGCCGGCGTGTGACGCCTCGCGGGAAGGATCGAACCGCGCGGATCGGAGGTCGAGGTGACGGCGCCGCGCGCGGCCCAGGCTTCGAGATCGTCGACGGCATAGACGACGCGGCCGCCGAGCTTGCGATAGGCCGGGCCGGTGCCGTAGGTCCGATGCTTTTCGAGGGTCCGGGCGGACAGGCTAAGAAACGCGGCGGCTTCCTTGGTGCGCAGGAAGCGCGGCGGGAGAACGGCGAGATCGGGTCGCATGGATGGGGCCTCCGTGAGCTTCGTGAAGGCCGCTGGAGATCAGCGGCGAGCGAAGGCCACGATGGCGAAGCAGGACCGGCGCGATGCAGGGCGAAGTTGGGGGGGCCTAAAATCGCCCACCGGCTATCGCGTCGGCGCGATCAGTCCGGCCGGCGGTGTCGCAGTAAGGCGCGATAGCCGCCGGCGATCATGGCGCGCGCGTCCCGCAGCAGGGTTTTGATGGCGTGGCGGGCGGAGGCGTCCTGCCACGCCTGGCGGTCGAGTCGGGCGATGTGGAAGATGACCTGCGCGATTTCCCGCTGGGTCGCGCCATCGCGATAGCCGTCGAAGCATTGCAGCATCCGGCGCAATCGCAGGCGATGTTGCGCCGTCAGCCGGGTATCCGGCGGGATGGCCCGGCCGTGAAGGGTGGCCAGCAGACGGCAAAGGGATCGGACACGATCGAATCCCTCCCGACCCAAAGGAATGATGGCGGCAAGGGGTCGGTCGACCGGCGTGGCCGTCTGGATGACGAGCTGGACACTTTGGCCGTCACCGAGATCGTAGAGAAGGATGTCTTCGTCATGGTCTCCGATGCGGTAGGCGGCATCGAAGGTCGGTTGCGGATCGGTGTCCTCGGCGAGACCCGCAGGGGCCGGCCCCAGAAAGATGGCGCTCGTATCGTTCGCGGGCAGCCAGACGATGCGGGCTTCAGATGGCGGGGCCTGCGGGTCCGCGGGGAAATCGCAACCCCCATCGGCGCCGGATCTTGTCGGTCAGCGTCTGGATGTCGGTCTTTCCCTCGCTCAGCTCCCGGTAGTCTTCAACATAGGCGTCGTTGCGCCGGAGCCACTCCCAGGCGAGATCGGACGGGCTCATCTCGGCGATGTGCTCATAGGCGGCGGAGGAGCGCCAGCCTGCTGCATTGGGTGTCATCGCGATCCTCCCTTTGCGTAAGTGATTGTGGAGGAAGAAAGGATTCTCGACAGGGCCGCCCGATGGAAGCTCGGCGGTGGGCAAAGCGCGATGCCAAGTCGGCATCGCGGCGGGTCAGTGCCGAGGGCGGGTCAACTCGCGGTAGCCCTGTTCCGTCATCCAGCGCGCCCGCGCCAGGTGCGAGTCGTGAACATGGCGGCAACGCTCTGGGTCGTGCGCGGGATCGAGGCCGAAGATGGCCTGGACGGCTTCCTGCCAGGCGGCGCCGTCGCGGGCTGAGTCGATCAGACGCATGTAGAGAGCCATGTGCTCACGGTCGTAGGCCGTGAGCGACTGGCTGACCGGCGGCTCGTCGAGGAATGAGGGCGTTAGCTGTCCCATAGAGCGACTATAATCGCTCATCCGAGGTTCGTTAACAGCATCGTGGGAAATTCTGTGCGCCGCCTGAACAAATGGCGGGCGCTTAACGCCTCGGCGGCAAGTCTTTGCGGTCGTGAAGCAACAGCACGCCTTCGCCCTTGTCGGTCGAGAGCAGGACGATCCCCGCGGCCTCCAGCGCCCGGCGAACGAGATCGCGCGTCGACTCATACACCTCGAGGTCGTTTTCGGATTCGAGACGCTTGAGCGCGGTCAGCGATGTCCGGGCCTCGTCAGCGAGCGTCTCCTGTGTCCATCCCAGCAACGCGCGTGCGGCCCGTGATTGTCGGGCGGTGATCATGAATGACCACCTCCCACCGGCCAATAACTACTTGCCAGAACTACGACTATTTTAGTCGTTCTTGGCGTCGCGGGGGCTGCTGGAAACCTGGTCGCCCGTCTCCTCCGGTCTTCGGCGGCGTCACCGATTCGCGCGCGGGCAAGGCAAAGGCCCCGGCCTGTCGGCCGGGGCCTTGCTGGTGGGTCAGTCCGCCCGGCGGTTCGGGCGGGACCAGATCAGCGAGTAGCCGTCGCCGTCCTCGTCGTCGAAGAGGTTGGCGTAGATGGGGGCGTTGAAGCTCGGATCGTCGAGCTTGAGGCCCAGATAGTCGCGGCCCTCGTTGGAGCGCTTGGACCAGGCGGCGCCGATCTCGACGCGGCCGACCAGAACCCGGTGGCTGGGGGCGTTTTCGCCGGTGGCGCGCTGGTCGGGGACGATGCGCACGCCCTTGGCCTGGACGCTGAGGGTGACGATTTCGCCGGTGAACTCGTTGCCGGTCTTCTTGAAGGTGCCGATGGTCGCCATTTCAAATCTCCGTTTCCGTTATCGAGCCCGCACCATTGCGGCCTCGATGGCGATCGACAGGCCGGAGGCGATCGACGGCGCACCCCGCAGGGGCCCGACAGCAAAGGAGGAGCTTTCTTGTCTCGCGAGGAATGACGGCGAAGCCGGCAGGGGAAGAAAGTTGTGACGCCGCTGTTGCGCCATAGGCGATCGAGGCGCAGCCGGCCTTCGGCCAGATCAAGCCATTGAAGAGGCCGTTTGGAGCGGGCTGGTGACGGGAAGAAGCGGAGAGGATGGCGGCTCTCTCGAAACCGGCGCCAAGACCTGCCGGATGTTCGCCGGCGCATCGCCCCTCTTGGCGGCGGGCCTTGCGGTCCTGCGTTGTCCGGGCCTGCCGCGGGCGGAAACCCTCCGCCCTTCCGTGTCGGTCGGCTGCGCCGCGACCGGCGTTCGGTTCGGGCGCTTCCGATGGGATGACCGCGCTGCGGCCATCAGCGTGATCCGGGTTCGTCGCCCGCATCGCCGCCCCATCAAGCCGACACGGACGGCGTGGTGTCGCCCCTATTGTCCCGCCGATGCCGGCTGCGGAATGGTCAGGCTCCGGCGGGGCTCCGGCCGACCGGGCCAGCGGCCGCCATGCCCGTAACGCGCGCGAACGCGGTGACGCCGACTGCGACCGCACCGATGACGGAAAACACCAACTGCCAGGTTTCCGACGGCATGGTGTGCTTCACGATGCCGTGCGTGGCGTGGTAGCCGGCGAGGGCAGCGGGCGCGACAAAGGCGAGCGCGATCAGCAGCCGAGCCCAGAGCGGGCGAACAATCCCGAGCAGGATCTGGCCAAGGCCGAGCGTCAGCCCGGCCGCGACCACGCCGATCAGGATCGCGCCCATCCAGCCCGCGCCCGTGTGATAGGCCCAACCGCCGGTGGTGAGGCCAGCGAAGAAGGGCAGCGCGAAGACGGCGAGCGTGAACAGAAGCCAGCAGAAGAAGCCGATGGCCGCGATGGAAAGGATGATGCCGAGAAGGATCATGGCGGTGTCTCCGAAAGAACGATTCTGACGGTCGCGCCTTCCACCACCACCACGGCGCGTCGGGGATCATAGCAAAATATCGACGCGGACGGGAGCCGAAACCGACAAGGTTTCAGCCCCGTGGGCGATGATCTTCGCCCCTTCATGGAGCGAAGGGGTCGATTTCGCGGACGATCTGCGAGAGGTCGCCGTCATATTCGCTGGCGGGCGTGACCGAGAGCGTGCCGTCGCCGGCGCGGAAGATGACGATGACCGCCATCAGGCTGGTGGCGAGGCTGAAGGCGAAGGCGTGGGCGTCGTTGAAGGACATCGATCCGGCTCCTGTTTCGAGCGGAGGACCACCCCCGCTGACAGGCGCCCGACGTGTCGGACTGAGAGCTGCAATCACCGCGCAGGCGGAGCCGGAGCGGCGGCACGCAAGGCGTAGCCGACCCTTCACGGGTTGATGGCGTCAGGCGATCAGTCTGACCGAGGATCAGCGCAAAGAAGCGGGGAGTGGTGCTCTGCGGCAGGAGCCGGTGTCCTGCCGTGGAGACGGCGGCGCTCACGCGCCGCCGGTTCCGAACCGATAGACCGGGATGCCGAGCTTGCGGGCCTTGTCGGCGAGATTGTCCTGGATGCCGGTGCCGGGGAAGATGAGGATGCCGATCGGCATGACCGCCAGCATGGCGTCGTTGCGCTTGAACGGTGCAGCCTTGGCGTGTTTCGTCCAGTCGGGTCTGAAGGCGACCTGCGGCACCTTGCGGGTTTCCGCCCAACGCGCGGCGATCTTCTCGGCGCCTTTCGGGGAGCCGCCGTGCATCAGCACCATGTCGGGGTGCTTGGCGTGGACCTGGTCGAGCTTGGCCCAGATCGGCTTGTGATCGGTGGTGTCGCCGCCGGAGAAGGCGATCTTCGGGCCTGCGGGCACGAGCACTTCGGTTTCGCTGCGGCGCTTGGCGGCAAGGAAGTCGCGGCTGTCGATCATCGCGGCGGTGAGGCGGCGATGGTTGACGCGCGAGCCGGTGCGCTGAGACCAGGGTGAGCCGGTGGCGCGAAGATAGTGGTCGGCGGCGCTGTCGCGGAAGACTTCTAGGCTGTCGCGCCGTTCGATCAGCGATTGCCCAAGGTCGATCAGGCGTTCGAGCTGGACGGATTTGACCTCCGAGCCATCCTGTTCGCGCTGGAGCCGCTTCTGCGCCTGCTCGTTGTCGTCGAGTTTGCGGTCGGCCCGCTCGACGGCGCGGTGGAACGTATTGACGGTGGACCAGAGGAGATCGTCGAGGTCGGGATCGAGGCTCGTATCTGCCACGGTCGAGATCAGGGCGTCGAAGATGTCGGCGACGGCGCCTTCGATGATGCGGTCTTCCGGCACGGGCCTGGGATCGGCTTCGTCTTCGGAGGGCCGGTAGCCGTAGAGTTGAAGCTCCTGCGCAATCTGGTCGGTCGGGGATGCGGCGTGTTCGGGTTCGTAGTCGTCGTGCTCGCTCATGGGATGCTCCGTCGGTTGGACCGCGACCGTCGCGGCCTTCATGGCGACGAAGCCCACGGGCGGGACGGGCTGGCAGTCCGAGCAAAGCGAGGGCCTTGATGGCCAAGGCCGACTATTTTGTCTCGCGATGGAAAGCGGCCCGCAGGGCCGCGCCGGAAAATAGTCGGCCGCCGCCATTGTCGGCCTGGCCCGTTTGTGGGCCGATCGCCCTCTCGAAGGCCGAGGCGCGGTCCTCTCCGATGGTTGACGCAAGCCTGCGGGCATGATGACGGCAGCCGTGACGTCCGTCGCGGGCGGCTAAGCCGCCTGAGCCATGAAGCGGGCGACGTCCTGCGGCGCGAGCTGCACCCGCAGGCTGGCGCGGAGCGCATCGAGCCCGAGGCGCCGGAGATCTTCGTTGAAGTCCTCCAACACCGGCGAGAGCACGATGGCCTCGATTCCGGCCGCGTTCGCCCGTTCGACCAGGTTGTCCCGTGCGCCGTCGCCTGCCGGGTCGTTGTCGCGCAATATATAGAGTCGGCGCAGCGTCTCGGGGAACAGGATGGCGGCCAGATGGGCTGCGGACAGCGCCGCCGCCATCGCCATGTGCGGTATCGTCTGACGCGCCGACAGGACGCTTTCGATGCCTTCGCCCGCAGCCATCGCCTCGCCGGCGATCCCGAAGCGAACGGCATGGCCGAGCAAATCGCCCATCGCCTTGCGCTGCGTTTCGATCGGCGCCTTGTCGGAGCCGTCGGGGGCGAGCCAGGTGCGATGCGCGCCGGTGATCGCGCCCCTGAGATCGGTGACGGCGGCGATCATCGCCGGCCAGGTTTCGGTCGGGCCATGGTCGTCGGGCCGATAATAGCAGCGTGGATGGAAGCGGAGGTTTCCGGTTCCGTGCAAAGCCGTAATGCCGCGATGGCGAAGATACGTCTCTACGGGGGTGCCGCTGATCGGCTGCGACATGGCGAACAATCGCCTTGCCGCCTCGGCCGAGCCTGACGGGGCCGGCGTGCTCGGTCGCTTCTTCGTCGCCGGCGCGGGTTTCGGACGCGGCAGGCTGAGAAAGCTGCGGGCTTCCTCGACGACATCGGCGAAGTCGATGAGGCCGCAGCTTTCCCGGATCACGTCGAGCAGATCGCCATGCTCGCCGGTGGCGGCGTCGATCCATTTGCCCGCTGGCCCCTTCGCCGTCGGCTTGAGCCGGACGAACATCGAGCGGCCGGGCGTGTTGCGTGCATCGCCGACCTGCCAGTAATTGCCCCGACGATGGCCGGAGTCGAGATAGTGGCGGCACACCGCCTCGGCCTCCCGGCCGAGACGGGTCGCCAGATCGGAAGCGTCGAGACGGGTCATCACGCCGCCTCGCGTTCGCCGATGCGCTGGACCGGATAGCGGCCCAGCACGCGCTCCAGCACCGCAGGACCGGCGCTATCAGTTGGCACGAACATCCTGAGCTTCCAGGAGATGATCTCGTGGAACAGTCCGTAGGCGGTGAGCCGCTCGCGCATCGTGTCGGTGAAACCCGACAGTTCGATGCGGTTGGCGCCCATCACACGGACGCGGCGAAGTTGAAGCCCCTCGGCGAGGTCGAGGATGGTGCGGCCATCCATCAGCGCCATGAAGGCGTCGGCGGGCGCGAGCGTGGCTGCGCCGGTCGTGGTCGCATTGGCCGCCCAGGCGGGTGAGACCTTGCGGCCGACGATCCGCTCGCCCTCGTCGGTCTGGAGCCGATAGACGCGGGTGGACTCGTTCGGTAGCCGCTTCCAGATCGGCAGCAACAGGCCGGCGACGATATGGATCGTGCTGTCGGAGAACGTCGGCACGTCCGCGACCTCGGCGTTCCAGGCCGAGGCGAAGTCGTTCCGTTCCGCCTCGTTCCAATGGGTCTCGCCCATCATCTTCACCGGAACGGTGTGCGATTCCATCGGCCGGATCAGCCGGACGCGGCGTTCGATCTCGCCATCGTCGAGCATGATCGAGGTGGCGGGGATCTGCACAGCGGCGCGGCCCGACCGTTCGTTGACCAGCAGCCTGGCGCCGGATTCGCCGAGATGGGCGAGCGCGTCGTCCAACGTGACCGGGCGATTGCGGGTCCGCTGCGCAATAGTGAGGAGCCGGGTCTCGGCGCCCGTGCCCGGATGCGTATAGATGGTCTGGCGGCCGGTGACGGTGAAGCCCTCCGCCGTCAGCGTCTCCAGCCCGACATCGTAGATGCCAGCGGCGATAGCCCCCTCGATCTTGGCGGTGAGAAGCTGCTCAAAGGCGGTGAACAGGATGCCCTGAAGCTCGATGGTCAGGGCCAGCAGTCGGTTGAGGAAAGTGGTGATCGGGGGCAGTTCGTCCTTGATGCCGTTCGCGTCCATCAGCTTCAGGCCGGTGGCGGATTCAAAGCGCTCGAGCGAGCAGCCTTCGACCTTGCCGCGCACCAGCAGGAGATAGAGCTGGCGGAGCGCATCGCGGGCGTAGGGGCTTTCCAGATTGTCCTCGGGGCGGAACAGGCCTTGGCCGCCGGTCTGGCGTTGGCCGCGGGTGATGGCGCCCAGCGTGTCGAGCCGCCGGGCGATGGTGGAGAGGAAACGCTTCTCCGCCTTGACGTCCGTGGCGATGGGCCGGAATAGCGGCGGCTGCGCCTGGTTGGTTCGATGCGTGCGGCCGAGGCCCTGGATGGCGGCATCCGCTTTCCAGCCGGGTTCGAGCAGATAGTGGACGCGCAGCCGGGTGTTCCGCGCCGAAAGCTCGGCGTGATAGCTGCGGCCGGTGCCGCCGGCGTCCGAGAAGATCAGGATGCGCTTGCTGTCATCCATGAACGCCTGGGTTTCGGCGAGATTGGCGGCGGCGGCGCGGTTCTCGACGACGAGGCGGTCGCCGCCCGAAGGCGTGCTCTTGTGGACGATGCGCCGCGAACGGCCCGTCACCTCGGCCACCAGCTCCGAGCCGAAATGCTGGACGATCTGGTCGAGTGCGCCGGGCACGGGCGGCAGGGAGGCGAGCTGCGCGATCAGCTCGTCGCGGCGCGCGACGGCCTCGCGGCTTTCGACGGGCTGGCCGTCGCGATAGACCGGCCGCGACGAGAGATTGCCCTCGCTGTCGGTGAAGGGCTCGTAGAGCTGCACCGGGAAGGAATGGGCGAGGTAGTCGAGAACATATTCTTTGCAGTCGCAGTTTATGTCGAGCGTGGCAGCGGGAGGCGCAGGTTTCCTTCGGTTTTCCATGATTTCACTCCAGATAATATGAGTGCCAGGGGGTTGTCCGGAGACGGGCTAGGCCCGCCTTCGAACGTCGGTGAGCATCGTGATCAGGGCATCGGATGGCGGCTTGAAGCGCCCGGGCTTGATGGCAGGAGCGCCGTGCGCCGCGAGAATCTGCAGCTTCTCCTCGGGATCGGCGCGCAAATAGGTCTCGGTGCTCTGGATGCTGGCATGGCCGAGCCACAATGCGACTTTGCGAATGTCCCCTGTCGCCGCGAGCGTGTGCATTGCGCAGGAGTGGCGCAGCACGTGCGGTGTTACGCGCTTGCCAAGGATCGACGGCTGCTTCTCTGCCGCGCGCTTGACGTGCTCCGCCAAACGGAACGCAAATCCGTCGCGGGTCATGGGTTGCCCGCTGGCATTGAGGAATATCTCGGCAGCTTGCGCATCGGGGCGGATCGCAAGCCACGCGCGCAATGCGAACTGAGTCTCCTTCCAGAGCGGGAGGACCCGTTCACGCCGTCCCTTGCCCATGATGTGCACGGTGGACAGGAAGCGGTCCGGGAAATCGCGCAGTTGTAGCGTTACGAGTTCCGACACCCTCAGCCCGCCAGCATAGGCCAGATGCAGCATTGCGCGATCGCGGGTGCCAAGGCGTGTCCGGGGATCCGGGGCGTCGAGCAAAGCCTTGATCTCTGCCCGGTCGAGGTAGTCGATCAGCGCCTTGTCGGTCTTCTTGGTAGGGATCGATCTGACGCGAAGGGCCTGATCCAGGCAGGCCGGAATACGATACTCGATGTAGCGGAAGAAGGACCGGATCGCGGCGAGCCTGCCATTGCGGGTCCGAACACAGCTGCCGCGACCGTTCTCGACATGGTCAAGGAAGGCCATGATCATGTCGGTGCCGAGATCCTCGATCTCGAGATCGGTCGGCCGACGCTTCAGCCGATCGGCAGCGAACTGGACCAGGAGGACAAAGCAGTTGGCATAGGTCTTCACCGTGTGCGGACTGACAGCACGTTCGCGCGGCAGATGTTCACGCAGGTAGATCGAGAGGTGCGGAGCGAGTGCCGTCATGCCGCTTCTCCCCGGTAAAGTTGCTCGCTGGCGACAGCGATATCGCGCAGCAGCACCGGAGTGGCCTCGAGATACCAATAGGTGTTGGCGACCGACGCATGCCCCAGATATACGCTGAGTCCGGCCATGTGGTGTGCGATGGCTTCCCTGTCGCGCGGACAGGACTCAAGGGAACGCACGGCGAAAGTGTGCCGCAGGTCGTGTAACCGCATCCCGGCCGTTCCGGTCGGTCCGCGGTATCCGAGCTGCCGGGCCAGCCTGACGAACACCACGTGGGCGCGCACCTTGTGTGGTGCTCTCCCCCGAATGGTCACGAACAGGTCATTGCCCGTGGCGCCAAGCCTTGCTCGGGTGGCGAGATATGCTTCGAGCGCCTGACGGGTCGATGGCTGCAAGGTAATCAGCCGCTGCTTGCCGAACTTGCCGTTGCGGACGATCAGGCCATCCTCGACCAGATCGTTGCATTGAAGAGCGAGGGCCTCGGAAATCCGGAGACCTGTCGCCGCCAGCAGGCCGAACAGATAATGATACGTGTACGGGCTGATCGTGCCTTGGGGCGCAACGTCCAATACCGCGGTCATGATCGCCCGGACCTGTTCCGGTTCGATGATGGTCGGGGTCGGGCGTGGCCGCTTGCCCCGACCGAAGACGCCCGCAGGCGGAACCTCGTGAGCTGGATCTTCAGCATGAGCGAAAAGGCTGAAGTTACGTACGGCGTCGAACCTATGGCGGGCCACGTTCTGCGAGCTTGCCGTGTGGCACCAGTCGTAAATGCGCTGCACTTGGGTGTGCCGGTCACCGGCGCGGCCGGCGAAATCGGCGTATTGGCGCAGCAAGCGTTCCTGTTCGGAGAACTTCCGTCCCAAGCTGCGATGGAGCGAGACGTATCTGGAAATGTGCATGTTCAGCATGACGGTTCTCCCGGCCATGGCTGCGCGATCTTCATGAGCATCGGCAGATCGACCTTGGCGTAGATGGCAGTGGTCTCAGGCGAGCTGTGACGCAGGATGGTCCCAACGGACTCCAGGCCTGCGCCCGCGCGCAGCAGGTTGGTGGCAAGCGAATGCCGGAATATGTGCGACCCGGTCGGCACTCCTTCGATCCCACCGCGGTCGCGCGTTCGAGCGACGATGCCCGCGATCTCGGCGGACGAGCGGAATGGCCGAAACGGTGCTTGTGCACGCAGGAACAGATGCTCTTCGGCGGCCTCCGGGCGGGCTGCCGCAAGATATGCCAAGATCGCGTCGCCGACATCCTGCGGCAATGGCAGACGGTCCGGTCGACGCGTCTTGCCCTTGACCGTCAGGTGGCCGGACCGCCAGTCGATGTCGTCGAGACGCATGTCCTGAACATCGGCAGCCCTCAGGCCGAGCCTGGCGAGCAGGAGAATGATGGCCTTGTCCCGGACTTCTACCGGACGATCTGTCGGGCAGGCCGCAATGATCCTCTCGATCGTTGCCGGGTCGACGTGGCGCGGCAGCGTCGAAAGGCGGTAGCGCTGCACTGATGGAACTGCATGCAACAATGCAGGCCGGCACTCGCCACGCACGACCAGAAACCGGATGTAGCTCCTCATTATCGTGACGAGCAGCGATGCCGAGCCCGGCGTCTCCTTGCTTCGTCGTTGAAATGCGCTCCTGAGTCCGGCGGCATCCCATTGCGAAGGCTCGCCCAGCATCGGCATGAGCCGTCTGATATCGGTCCGGTAGCGCCGGATCGTCTCATCGGTGACGCCGCGATGTTGCTTGAGCCACGTGAGGTAAGCCGACATGTGCGGGTCATCGTCAGCCACCGGTTCAACCGATGGGATGACACCGCGGCCTCGCAGGAACTCGACGAAGTGCCGTGCGCATCGCCGCCGCCGCTTCGTGCCCGTGGCGACCAGCTTGCCGCGCTTGCGCCATACCGGGCATCGGCAATCATGCGCAGCGTACTGGTCGATGATCGTGTCGTCGATATCGATCCATTGGCGTCGCGTAATGCGAAGCCAGGCCATGAAATGCTCGGCCTCGGACCGATAGGCCTGCGCGGGTCCCTCGGCGAGTTGCAGGCGATCGATCGCATCGGAATAGTCAGCGAGGTGCCGTGGCAGATCGTCGATCCCGTCGTCGACTTCGACGTAGCCTTGATCTTCCAGGAACCGGACGAAGCGCCTGACCCTTGCTGCTTGGTCAGCCTTGTAGTGCGCTTGCTGCGCCGAATACCGGTGGCACCGACACCGATGCTTCTCGAACCGCCGGACAGCCCGATCGTCAATCGTGCGGATCGCGATCTCGTGCAGGTCCAGCCAATGCAGGAAATGGCGGACCGCCGCGCCATACAGAACCGCACAGCCTGACCTCTCGTCGAGCGACAGAGAGGAGAGAAATGCGGCGAGAAGAGTGCCGTGACTGGGCGAATCTTCGACCCGGAGCGGGGCAGTCCGAAACGGCAGTGATGATCGTGTTCGCATGTTGGCTCCTTCGACTTGCTGAGGTCGACGGAACCGTAGTTATCTGGAGTGAAATCATGGAAAACCGAAGGAAACCTGCGCCTACCGCCGCCACGCTCGACATAAACTGCGACTGCAAAGAATATGTGTAATGTTGAGCTCAACATTACAGGAATTCCCTCGGCGTGATGTCGACGCGAACGTCGTTCCATTCCTCGGTCGGCAGGTCGGCCAGACGGCGTTCCATCAGCGCCTCGCCAGTCGAGACGATCTGAATGACAGCGGCATGGCCGGCTTCCAGGTCGACGCTGATCGACCGGATCAGGGTCGGCGTCTTCATGCTGGTGAGCAGATGGCCGAAGAAGCGCTGCTTGGCGCTCTCGAAGGCCGAGCGGGCGGCGGACTTGGCCTGCCGGTTCAGCGTGCCGGACGTGCCGGTGATGTTGGCCGTCTCCATCGCCGCGTCCAGGTGGTTGTGGATGATGGCGAAGGCCCCGGCATAGGCGTCGTAGATGCGGGTCTGCTCAGGGCTAAGCGCGTGTTCGACCAGCTCGTATTCCACACCGTCGAAGGAGAGCGAGCGGGCCGTATAGAGGCCGAGGGCGCGCAGGTCGCGGGCCAGCACCTCCATCGCCGCGACGCCGCCCGCTTCGATCGCCTCGATGAACTCGGCCCTCGTCGAGAACGGAAAATCCTCGCCACCCCACAGGCCGAGCCGCTGGGCGTAGGCGAGGTTGTGGACCGTGGTGGCGCCGGTCGCCGAGACATAGACGACGCGGGCATTCGGCAGCGCGTGCTGGAGGCGCAGGCCGGCGCGACCCTGCTGCGAGGCGGCGACGTCGCCGCGTTCTCCCTTGCCGCCACCGGCGTTCTGCATGGCGTGCGCCTCGTCGAAAATGAGGACTCCATCGAAGTCGGAGCCCAACCATTCGACGATCTGCCGGACGCGCGAAACCTTCTCGCCGCGGTCATCGGAGCGTAGCGTGGCATAGGTTGTAAACAGGACGCCTTCCGGCAGTGTGATCGGCCGCCCCTGCGGGAAGCGCGACAGCGGCGTGACCAGCAGGCGCTCCATGCCGAGCGCCGACCAGTCGCGCTGCGCGTCCTCGATCAGCTTGTCGGACTTGCTGATCCACACCGCCTTGCGGCGGCCCTGGAGCCAGTTGTCGAGAATGATCGCCGCGGACTGACGGCCTTTGCCGACGCCGGTGCCGTCGCCGATCATGAAGCCGCGCCGGAAGCGAGCGGCGTTCTCTGCATCCTCGCGCGCGGCGGTGACGATGTCGAAGGTGGCGTCCACCGTCCACGACCCGGCGAGATGGTCCGCGTGCGCTTCGCCCGCATAGATCACAGTCTCAAGCTGGGCGTCCGACAAAAGCTCGTGGATGTTGGGCGGCAGGCTTGGCCGATAGCTCGGCTTGGGCGGAGCGACCGAAGCCATTGCGGCCGACTGCACCAGCCGGGTCGGATGGGCCTGGGCGCCGGCGATACGGATCGCCTGCAATCCGTATTCCTCGTAGATGCTCTCGGACAGACGGCCGCCTTCGCCGGCGAGCCAGTCCTGGGTCTCGTAGGCGAGCGGCAGGCCCTCCGGTTCGGCCATCGGCGCAGTCGCCGGGCCGGCCTTGGCGGCGCGGTTGATATAGCCACGCACGCTGCGAGGGGTGGAAGGCGCGATGGCCGGGACCACAACGGAGGGATCGACGGCGGGCCGTTCCGGCATATGCTCGTTGAGCCAGCCCAGCAGCGTGGCGACGTCCGGCGCGATTCCGGGCGTCGCCGGAAACACGACGGGATCGTCGGCGGGCCGCTTGTCGATGACGGTCAGGCGCGTCTCGATGGTGGTGCCGTGTTTGGCATAGACGGGGCCGTCGATGACCGCGGAGAAGACGACGCGCCCGCGCGCCTGCAACCGGATGAAGGCGTCCCGCCAGGCCGGATTGTCGGGTGCGAAGCTGGCGCCGGTGATCGCCACGAGCCGGCCGCCGGGGGCCAGACGCGCCAGGGCCGAGCCGACATGGCGGTAAGCGGCGTCCGCCATGCGGCCCTCGACATTGGCCATGACCGAGAAGGGCGGATTCATCAGCACGACGCTGGGCATCACGGCGGGATCGAGATGATCGTCGATCTGCGCCGCGTCGAAACGAGTGACGGAAATGGCCGGGAAGAGAAGCGACAGCAGATTGGCGCGGGTGTCGGCCAGCTCGTTGAGAACGAGCGCGCCGCCCGCGATTTCGGCGAGGATGGCGAGCAGGCCGGTGCCCGCCGACGGCTCGAGCACCCGGTCGGCCGGAGTGATGGCCGCGGCGTGGGCGGCGACCAGGCCGAGCGGGATCGGCGTCGAGAACTGCTGGAAGGTCTGGCTCTCCGCCGAACGCCGCGTATGCGTCGGCAGCAGGTTGGCGATTTTCGACACCGCGGAAAGGCGAGCCGCCGGAGACCCGGCTTTGCGGAAAAGCGCACGTCCGTATTTACGGAGGAATAGGACGGCCGCCGCCTCGCAGGCGTCATAGGCCGTCTTCCAGTCCCAGGCTCCGGTGGCGTCCGACGCGCCGAAGGCGGTCTCCATCGCCGCACGCAGGGCGGCGGCGGCGACGCGCTCGCCGCGTTCGAGATGAGGCAAGAGCTGGCCGGCGGCCGCGAGGATGGCGGCGGCGGGTTCGGGATTCGAGCCGAGCGGAAGCGGCGCGGCGGCGGTCGCCGCCGCCGATGCGGAAATCATGGTCATGGTGGGAACCTCTTGGAGAGCGGGAAAGGGCGAGCCCGCGCGGCGCTCTCTCTCGACCGCACCGGCTCAAACCCGTCCCGGCGGCCCTCTCACTCTCAAGGCGCCTGCACGGAAAAAGCGCCCGACCGTGAGGTGGGGCGCTTTTTGAGGGGATCAGATCCAGAGCCCGTCCGCGATCTCGGAGGCGACGAGCGTGCGGGCCTTGCGGATCAGGTCATCGCCGCAGGTATCGACATGGCCGAAGAACCGCGCGCGAGCGCCGTTCGCGGTCCAGTCGGCATAGGCGCAATATTCCCGCGCCTCGGATCGAAACGCCCGCATGTCGCTGGCCCAGTGAGGCTTGGGCTCGACGACGACGGTGAGGCCGCCTCGGGTCTCCAGCCAGGGCAGAGACCGCTCATGCGGCGGATGCTGGCGATCCGCCGCGAAGATGGCGTCGATGTCGGTCATGGCGCCTCTCCCGTTTCGGGCCGCACGAAGCCTTCGGGATCGTCGGGATCGGGCGGCAGATAGGCGTCGTAGGGATTGCCGTCGGCGAGATGGCCGAAGGGCGCGAAGACGTAGTCGCCGTTGTCCCGCCCCACGGCGCAGATGACGTAGCGCGGGCTGCCCGTCACCGCGTCGAGGCATTCCATGAGGGCGAGATTGCCGTCGCCCGCCGCGCGCAGCAGGGTCTGGAAATTGCTCCGGGCATAGGAGGGGATGCTCATAGCGGGCCTCCCTCGCCGGAGAGGGTCTGGGCAAGCCAGCCATCGGTGTAGATCCAGTCCACGGTCTCGCCGGTGGCGAGGTCGAGGACATGGGCGCCGCCGCCGAACCCGTCGAGACGCGGCCGCGAGCAGGTGTTGGCGTATTGGAAGCCCCATCTGCCGGTGAGGCCGAACTCGGCGGCGCAGCGCTTCACGAACTGGATGAGGCGCTCGGGATCGCCGGTCACGTCGTCGCGCATCCAGAGTTCGGTGCCGCCGTATTGCGGCTCGATCGACAGAAGGAAGCCCTCCGAGGGCGGTTCCTCCGACGCGCCTTCCGCGGACAGCGTATTGTAGAGATCGAGCGCACGGGCGGCGTTCTCGGGCGTGCCGACGTCGAGCAGGCACGAGAAATGCGTGAAATAGTTGGCCATGACAGGCTCCTGAAACGAGAAAGCCCGGCGCGATGGCCGGGCTCGGTTGAGGGATGATCGAAGGGGTCAGTAGCCGAACCGCCAGGATGGCCAGGGCTGGCCATCGTCGGCGGCGGCGACGGCTTCCGGCAGATAGCCGGCATCGCCTTCGACCAGGGTTGGATCGCGCACCGGCGTTTCGTCGATGACGGTGACGCAAACGACGAGACCGTCTTCGACCTCGACGTGGACGGGCACGAGATACTGAAAGACGACGCGGCGCGTGCCGGACGGGTCGGGTTCAATCATGGAAGGTCTCCTTGCGAAGATGCGGGGAAGCGACCTCTCGCCGCTCCCCCGCCGTGAGGGTCATTCGGCCGCGATCGTTAGGGCGTCCTCGTCCTCGATCTCTTCGGCATCCTCGTCGCCGTCCTCGCTGAGGAAGGCCGGCAAGGCGGCCTCGTCGTCGGCGTCGGCCTCCGCGCCCGGTTCGATGACCTCCCCGTCATGGGGATCGATCAGGCGCAGCGGCTCGGGCAGCCAGGCGGTGTCGGCCAGCAGGCGCTCGGCCTCCTTGGCCATGTCGCCCTTCTTCAGATGGTCGATGAGCTGGGCGGCCCGTTCGCCGGCGCCCTCCCGGACGGCTTCGAGGATGCGGGGCTTGGTGACGCGGCCGAGATAGTTGCCGACCGTCGGCCGCCAGCCCGCCGCCACCATGTCGAGGCCAGTGGCGCGCGCCAGCCGGTCGGCCTGGGCGAGGCGGACATCCAGCCCATGCTGGCTGACGCCCGATCCGTAGGGGTTCGGCCGCTCGAACAGCGCGTTCACGCCGAAGCTGACGCAATGGGCGAGCAGATCGAGGCGCGTGCCCGGATCGAGATCGGTGAGCCAGTCCCACAGCGCCTGGTCGTCGGCTGGAACGTGATCGCCCCAGCGCCCGTGCCGCTCGGCGATCTCGTGCGCGGCCGCGCTGTCCTTCAGCTCCTCCGGTTGGGCGGAGAAGAAGACGTGGCGGACGCTGGCCTCGAGGCAGCCCGTCGGCGCGGGTCGCCGGAAGGTATCGCTGACCAGCTTGTGCAGCAGCATGGTCATGGCGACGTCGGGATGCTCGGCGAGCGCGTTGCGCAGCGCCAGCGTGCGATGCGCGGTCAGCTCGATGACGAGGCGCTCGGGCAGCGGCTTGATGCCGTCCTCCTCGTCGTCTTCCGGCTCCGCGGCCTGGCCGCCGACGGTGACGACGGCGCGTTGAACGGCGGGCGTGGCCGAATGGCCGGTGTCGCCGTCCGCCTCCGTCGTATCGTCTCCATCGGGATCGACCGGGCGCTCGTCCTCGGGGCGGACATAGCCGCGGTCCACCGACAGCGAGCCGTCGGCGTCGAGGCTGACGAAGACGCCGGCGATGGCGATGTCGGCCGGATCGTAGATCGCCGGGCGCTGCTCGAAGGCGTCGAGCGCCTGCTCGATCTCTCCGAGACGCGCGTCGATCTCGTCAGGCAGCTCGTCGGCTTCGGCATATTCGGCCTCGAGCCGGTCATACTCGTCACGCAGCCCCTCGCGGGTGGCGCGCTCCTCGTCAGTCAGGTCGACCGCCGTTCCGACAAGCTCCCGAAGCCCGTGCTCGTGGCCGTAGGGAAAGCTCAGGGCGGCCTCGACCCACTTCCAGCCTTCGCCTGCGATCTCGTCGGCGGCGGCCTTGAGCTTCTCGGCCACCAGGCGGTCGAGCAGGGCCGGGTCTTGCAGCCAGCCGCCGTCGTCGGACTGGAAGAGGTCGCGCAAGACGATGCCGCCGGCCGCTTCATAGGCTTCGACGCCCACGAAGACGGCCCGCCTGTCGGAAGCCCGCACCGTGGTCTCGGTCAGCATCCGGCGGATGTGATAGGGCTCTTTCTGCCAGCCATCCTTGATCGCGTCCCAGACCTGTTCCTGGCGGGCGTGGTCGGAACTGACGGTGAAGGCCATGAGCTGCTCGAGCGTCATGCCGTCGTCGGCGTAGATCTCGAGCAATACCGGCGAGACGGAAGCGAGGCGCAGGCGCTGCTTCACGATATTGACGCCGACGAAGAAGGCGGCGGCGATGGCTTCCTCGGTCATGCCCTTCTCGCGCATGGCCTGGAAGGCGCGGAACTGATCGAGCGGATGCAGCGGCGCGCGTTCGATGTTCTCGACCAGCGAGACCTCATCGACCAGGATGTCGCTGTTAGCGTCGCCGACGACGCAGGGCACCGGCGCAGTCTTGGCCAGACGCTTCTGCTTCACCAGCAATTCCAGCGCGCGATAGCGGCGGCCGCCGGCGGGCACCTCGAACATCCCGGTCTCGGCGCCATCGGCGTCGAGGACGGGACGGACATGCAGGCTCTGGATCAGGCCGCGCCGGGCGATGGACTGGGCCAGCTCCTCGATCGAGACGCCGGCCTTGACGCGCCGGACGTTGGACTGGCTCAGCACCAGCTTGTTGAAGGGAATGTCGCGCGCCGACGACAGGATGATCTTCTGAATGGCAGTCGCCATGATCGTTACTCCGCGACGGGCGGCCGAGAGCCTCTCTCTCGACCTCCGACCCGTCACGAAGCCAAGCGCAGCCCTCTCACTCTCAGGAGGGCCGCGCCGGGCGGGCGGAAAGGCGTGGAGCCGGAAACCCGCCTCTCCGCTTTTCCGGTTTTCAGGATCATCACACTCCGCAGAGGCCCTCGCACTCGTTGGGCCAGAGATCGAGCTGGCCGCGATCGGCATTGGTCGACAGGTCGACCTGGTCGAGCGGCACCGCGGAACGGTGGAGATAGACATCACCACGAATCCCCCGGAACCCGGTGCGAATGGAAGCGTCGACCGATACCGCGTCGGCCCAAGCCTCGGGATCGCGGTCGCGCATCCGCCGCCAGTGATCGTCGGAATGGAACGGGCAACCGATGCAGGCGCTCTTGGGTGGCAGGGGGTAGTCGTGCCGATCCAGCCAGCGCAGGCAATCCTGGCGGGTCATGCCTTGCTCGATGAGCGGCCAGCGGTTGATCTGCCACGGCTCGAACGAAGGCTTCATGCGTAGTACCTCGTCGAGCGAGATCCCTATCCACTGTTCGGCGATGGGAGCCGTTGGCGAGCGCCGGCCGGCGATGCCGAGCAGCTCGCGGACCTTTCGGCGGATTGGCGCGATCTTGTAGTCGCCGGTGCATTGGCGGCGGATCATGCCGACCCCGACCCGTTCGGTCGGCACGATGCGGGAGCCGACGGCGACGAGATCACCGTTCTCGTCCTCGTCATAGACGGGCAGCTCCGCGCCTGCCGGCGTCACTGTGCGGGTGAAGGCCGGGATGGAGGCCCACCGCGCGCCGCGCGCGCCGGCGAGAAGGTCGGCGCGCAGGTCCCCGGCCGAGACGATATGGACGGGGAAGGGCAGGACGTTGGGCGATCGCAGCCAGGCGAGATGCTCATAGACGGCCCTCGGCTCCCAGCCGGTATCGGCGAAGATCGCGCAATCCGGCATGGGGCCGATCTCGCCATGCGCGGCCATCAGGGCGAGCGTGGTGGACTGGACGCCGGCGCCCAGGCTGAGAACACGCAGGCGGATGGACGCCTGCTGTTCGGGGGATGGCGCCAGTGCGGGGAAGACGGGGGCGTTCATCACGCCGCCTCCCGTTCGTCGTCGGTCATGCCGACATCCGCGCCCGGCAGGAAGCCAAGCAGCCAGTCGGCCGCCTTGCTGGCCTGGGATGCGGCGCGCACGATGGCGCGATTGTCCTCGCGCAGCACCTCGAGCCAGGAGCCGATGTAGTCGGCATGGCGGACGGTGGGCGTGATGCCGAGCGAGGCGCAGCAGAAAGCGGCGTTGATCTCGGCGACCAGCTCCTCGAAGGCGTATTTCTTCGAGCCGAAGCCGCCGGTGAGGTCACGGCCGAGCCGGGAGGTATGGCCGGTCGCGTGCCCCAGCTCGTGCAGGGCCGTGCGGTGCCAGTTGATCGGCTCGAAATACGCATGGGGCGGCGGCACCTGCACAAAGTCGTGCGCCGGGACATAGAAGGCGCGGTCGCCGCCGATACGGAAGTCGATGCCGGTCGCCCGGATCAGAGTCTCGACCCGCGGCTCGATGAGGCCGGGCGGAGGTGGTGGGGCCACAATGGCGACATCCTCCGGCAGCCCCTCGCATTGCGCCGCGTTGAACACCGTGAAGCGCTTGAGGAACGGGATCGCGGCGGCTTCTTCGCCGGTCTCGCGGGCGCGGCGCTTCTCGTCCTCCGGCGTGAAACGGTCGGCATAGACGACGGTGGTGCCGTGTTCGCCGCGGCGGACATTGCCGCCAAGCGACAGGGCCTGGCGGAAGGTGAGCCAGCTCTGGCCGGGAAAGCCGTGCTGGATCACCGCGCCCCAGAGGATCAGCACATTGATCCCCGAATAGTGCCGCCTGGTCGCGGCGTTTCTCGGCATGGCGAGGGGCGCCTTGACCGAGGCCGATCCCCAGGGCTGGACCCAGGGGAAGCGGCCTGCCTCCAGCTCGGCGATGATCTTGCTGGTGATGTCGTCGTAAAGGTTCGCCCGGCCGGAGCCGGCACGCCCGTTGCGGTCGTTCCTGAACATCGCGGTTCTCCGCGACGGGCGCCGGAGACCTCTTCTCCAGCCCTCAACCCGTCACGGAAAACCCGTCCGCACTCTCACTCTACTGGGGGCGTTGGGGGGATCTCCCCGCAGAAGGGGTCGGCCGAGACCCTGGCTCGGCCGCAGGGGAAGGCTTTCCCCCTTATCCGGCCTGTCCTCATGGGTTTCCTTGAAAACTGTCAGAAACTCGCATATGTTTCCGACAGG
>JAHBYW010000015.1 GCA_019635755.1 Rhizobiaceae bacterium
GGCGAGCGACAGATCGACGAGACCGATCCAGGCCGATTTCGACGGCGTGGCGTCGAGCCGGGGCAAGACGAGGAGTTCGCGGGCGCGGGTGGCCGCGACATACCAGAGCCGGATGCGTTCGCGGTCCAGCTCCTCCTTTTCCGCCTGGCGCGCGGTTTCGTAGCCCTCGGGCACGACGCCCAGGACCGGGCAATAGAAGGTCTCGGTCTGGCGGTCGATCACGGCGCTGTCGGGCGCTATGACGCCGGTCATGGTGTTGACCGGAATGACGATCGGCCATTCCAGCCCCTTGGCCGCGTGCATGGTGAAGAGCGCGACCGCTTCCTCCTGGGCGTCGGGCCGTCCCTCGACGGCGCGGGCCTCGTCGGACCACGCCGCTGTCATCGCCTCGGCGAAGGCGCGCAAACCGCGCACGGCGTAGCCGGTCGACAGGCTGAGATAGAGATCGACATTGGCGAGCGCGCGCTCGGCCTGGCCGCGATGGCGCTCGAGGAGGAGCGGACGGACGCGCAACACGTCCACGGCCTGCGAGAGCAGCTCGTGCGGGGTCGTGCTGTTGCCGCGCCGGGAGAGCGATTGCAGCCGCTCGATGACTTCGCGCGCGAGCGGGTGCGCGATGACGGCGGGATCGATGCTGAGATCCAGGCGCGGAATCCGATCCGGCTGTTCCTCCGAGCGCGGAAGTCCCCAGATGATGTCCAGCAGGTTTTCTTCGGTGAGGCCAACCAGAGGCCCGCGCAGCAGCGCGCCGAGCGCCAGGGTGTCGCGGCGGTCGGCCAGAACGCGGGTCAGCGCGATCAGATCCTGGACCTCCTGGCGGCGGAACAGACCCTTGCCGGCTTGGGTCGCGACAGGGATGCCGCGGCGTTCCAGGGCTTCCTCATAGCGCCACAGCTCCGCGCCGGTTGGCGCCAGCAAGGCGATGTCGCCCGGCTGGCAGGGGCGCTCGGCGCCGCTGCGACGGTCGATGATGGGGTGGCTTTCGATCAGCCGGGCGCACAACTCGGCGATGGCGTCGGCTTCGGCGTCGCGCTGCTGTTCGGCGCTGGCCTTGCCGTTTTCGTCGGCCACGGCGATGTCGAGAGCCGCCACGCACAGGCCGCTCCGATCGTCATGAAACGGGTCGAGAGCGGTAAAGCCCGGCTGGCCGTCGGTCGAGAGCACGGCCTCGAAGCGCTCGTTGACGAAGGTGAGGATCGAGGCGCAGGAGCGGAAGTTGGTGGAGATCGACAGAAGGTTGCCGGGGTCTTGGGCGCGGAAGGCGTCGCGCGCCTGCACATAGGCGCCGACATCGGCGCCCCGGAAGCGATAGATCGCCTGCTTCGGGTCGCCGACCAGGAAGAGCGCGCCCGGCCGGATTTGGAACCGGGTCCAGTCGTCATCCCCATCGACCGGCTCGCCACACAGCCGCCAGAAGATTTCGGTTTGCAGGGGATCGGTGTCCTGAAACTCGTCGACGAGGACATGGGCGAAACGCTGTCCCAGCGCCTGGCGCACGGCGTCGTGGTCGCGCAGCAAGTCGCGCGCGGCGAAAATCAGATCGTCGAAATCGAGCTGGGCGCTGGCGCGCTTGTGGTCGCGATAGCGTTGCAGGATCGGACGCGCTTCGTCGATCAGCGCGGCCAGGGCATGGCCGGCGACGGCCTGCGCCAACGCGACCCAAGCGTCGCAACAGGCGGTGTAGTGGGTCTCGGCGGCGTCGTTCAGCCGGTCGCCATCGGCCTTGGAGAGACCGGCCTGTTTGGCCGTGGCGGCCCATTTGCCCTTCTTGCGGTAGGAGGCGAAGGCGCCGGTCTTGGTGCAAAGATCCGGGTGGGGCCGCGCGGTCAGGAGCCGAACGAGGCCCGCGGGCGTCGCGGGATCGGGACCGTTCGCCACGGCGGTCGCCATTTCGGCCAGCCGCTCGACGATCGTCACCGTTTCGGGCTCGGCCGCCGCCGTGCCATCCATGAAGTTCGCGAAATCCGCCGTGGCCTGCCGGAACGCCGTGAGGTGGCCGCCAAGTGGAGACACGGGCGGGGCCGTGAGCGTGGGGCGACGGCGCAGATTCTCGGCGATCTTATGGATGAGCGCCACGGTCTCGCCGGGGCTGTGCAGCACCAGCTCGGCCAGGATACCGCCCTGACCGCCGGACAGGCGTTCGCGCAGCCAGCCATCGACAATTTCGAGGAAGGTGAGGTCGGCCTGGTTGCGATCCATGACGCCGGCGCCGGGATCGATGTCGGCCTCCGCCGGATAGGGCTTGATCAGGCGCTGGCAGAAGCCGTGGATGGTCGAGCAGGTGATTTCGTCGATCGCGGCGCTGGCGGCGGCGAGATTGTCGCGATGGGCTTGGGACAGCCCATCGGGCAGCGCCACGCGCAGCTCGGTCGCGATCGTGTCGGCCGAGAGATCGGCGACGAACTCGCGGACACGCGACAGCAGCTCGCTCGCGGCGAGTTCGGTGAAGGTGACGGCGGCGATGGAGCGCGGCGCGACGCCTTCGGCCAGCATGGCGGCGATGCGGCCGGCCATGACGGCGGTCTTGCCTGAGCCCGCGCCGGCCTCGACCAGGATGGAGCGATCATGGAGGCTGATCGCATTGCGGCGGGCGCCGTCGTCCTTCAGCACCTTGGACACGCTGCTCATCATTCCGCCTCCCAGACCTGAGCGACTTCGCCAAGCCGCTCCGTGGCGGCCGGCATTTTGCGTTTGCAATAAGTGGCGCTGGCGTTGGCCGGCAGGGCGAAGGCGAGGTCGTCATAGTCGCCGCCGGTATCCGGGCCAGGAAGGGCCGCGCCTCCGGCGAGGCTCGACCGTGCTGCGCGCAGATAGCCCGTGATCTCTGCCAGTACGGCCTCGGGATCGTCGAGCTGGAGATCGACGGGCTCGCGCGGGTAGAGCAGCGAGGCGCTGATGGCGACATCGTCGCCGAGGAGCGCCTTCACCGCGAAGGCATAGAGACACCGCTGAAGCTCGCGTCCGCCGTTCAGGCGGATGTCACCGCGCGGCGGCCGTCCGGTCTTATAGTCCCGCACGAGGGCGCGCTTGCCGTCGCCCGAGATGTCGAGCCGGTCGATATAGCCGGCGATGTTGAAGCCCGTGTCGGGAATCGTGACCGGCGCGCTCGCATCCCAGGGCGCCTCCGCGTCGGATTTCGGCTCCGAGCCGCCGAAGGGCACCTCTCCGTAGGAGCGTGCGCCCGGCAGGACTTCATCACCATATGACAAGGCGCGGCCCGCCATAACGCGGGCGTCGTCGAGCGTGCGGCTCCAGATGACGACCGGCGGAACCGGACGCTCGCTTTCCCAATCGCCGGCGACGGCTTGCGCGGCCCGCGCCACCGCGGCCTCGATGGTCTCGGCGTCGGCGGAGGCAAGACCGTCTCCGGTTTCGAGGTCGCGCAAGGCGCGGTCGAGAACCAAATGAACGAGATCGCCGATCCCGAGCGCGTCGAGCACGAGCGGTTCGGCGCTGCTCTGCGGTTCACGCCATCCGAAGGCATAGACCCAAACGAAACTCAGCGGATTGCGCAGCAGGCGGCGCAGCGAGCTGGCCGACTGGGTGCGGCCGAGGATGGCGAGAACGAGCGGATGATCCGCCCGCACGAGCCCGTCATGGGGAGTGATCTCGGCCTGCCGCCAGTCGCGCCAGCAGCCCTGCGCGCCGACCGCTTGCGGATCGGCGGCGAACTCCTGGGGCCGGGCCATGAGGCGGTCTGTTTCGCTGAAGGCGTGCGCCGGCGTCGCGTTGCGGCGCAGATAGGTTTCGTCGCCACGCCCGGCGAGCAGAGGGCTGCGACCCAGGAGACGCCCGTCGCTGTCGCGCCGGGCGCGCGACAGAACGACGGTATCGGCCGTCGTGGCGAGGATCGTCTCGAAATCGCGTCGGTCGGCGAGATTGACCGGCAGTGGATCGAGCACCGGGGTCGGGATGATATGGTCCGGGATCAGGTGGTCCTCGGCGATCCCGCGCGGCCAGCGCGAGGAATTGAGGCCGAGGAGCCGCACGAAGCGGCGGGGCGACGCGGCGAGCGCGCTGGCGGGCATCCAGGCGACGCATACGCACGCTTCCAGCCCGTCGTCCTGCTTCAGGAGTTCCAGCGTCGCGTCGATCGAGGCGGCGGGGCCGGCGAGCAGCGCCTTGCGCCAGATCGCGAGCGCGCGGCCCTTGAGGAAGGCTTTTCCGATCTCGCCGGCGGCGTCCGGCCCTTTCGCCAGAGTCTCGACCGCTGTGCGCAGCGCCGGAACATGGTCGGCGCCGTCGGGCCAGTCTTCCGGCGTCAAGCGGACCAGCAGGCGGTTCCACGCGCCCGGCGTCGAGAGCGGCGCATCGGTCGGCAGGACCCGCAGCCAGCCTTCGGGCAGGGTCTCGAATGGCCCGCTGTCCCGGCAGAGCGCCGCGAGGCGCCGCAGCCGGGATTGCGACAGGCCGCGGACCACGATGTCGGCCAGCGCCGCGGCCGACTGGCCCTCGCGGGTCGTGACGGTGCGGACGCCGTGGACGAAGTGCAGGTCGATGTTGGCGTCGGCGCGCAGGGCCAGGAAATGATCGTCATAGTCGGCGGGCGATGCGGTCGCGATGGCGATCTCCGAGGGCGAGACGCCAGTTGCGAGCAGGCTGCGCGCCCAGCGCATCGCCTCGATGGCCTCGTGATAGGCGGTCGCGGCGCTGACGGCGCTGATCCCTGGCGTTTGCGCCGGTGCGCGCGTGATCGTGACGCCGGTGCCGTCCAGCCATGCGGGAACGCTCCTCGGGCCGGCAGTCCACTGAACCGGGATATGGGCGGTAAGGGCCTGGAGCAGCGGCCGCCAGCAGGGCGAGAGTTCGGTAAGGCCGACGATCTCCATCGGGCCGAGGACCGCCGGCGCATGAGCAATGCGGGCGGTCGCGGCTGCAACGATGTCGAGAGGCCGCATCATGCCGGGCGGAAGCTGGTCGAGGACGGCCGCTTCCAGCCGCGCGATGGCGTCGAGACGGGAATGATCCGCCGCGCGTGCGGCAAGATCGATGCCGGCGCGCCAGGCTTTGTGGAGCGTGTCGGCTGCCGCGTCGATCATGCCGGGAAGAGCCTTGATGCTCTCCAGCTCGCCCATCGGCGTGGCGGGGAGGGCCGACTGGATGGCCGCGCGCAGGCTCTCGTCATCGATAGGGCGGGCGAAGCCGCCCGCCAGCCGGACGGCGGCCTGCTCGAACGACATGATCTGGAGGCCGTGACGACCGCCACGACCCGCCGCCAGGCGGCTCTCTCGCATGGCGAGGCGACCGTGAACGACCAGGGTGGATCGATGCGCGATGCTCACTGCCGTCCTCCTTCCGGGCGCTGCTCAGGGCTGGGCGCCGGGCCAGCAATCTGACGTTCCAAGCTGTGCTGCCGCATGTTTCGCCCCCCCTCCGCGTCCGATCGCCCATTGACGAAAGCCCATAATGGGAATAATAATTACACGGACTATGGTGGATTGTCCATATAGTTTTTACTCTCACTGACGCGAGGCGGAAGCAATGGCAGAGGCCGCAACGGCGTTGAAATGGGGGGTGGGACGCCGACTCGAGTTCATCGAGTTCCGGCTGTTCTGGGAGGGTTCGATCAACCGTGCCAACCTCGTTGAGGCGTTCGGCGTGTCGGTGCCGCAGGCGTCCAAGGATTTGACGCTCTATCAGGAGCGCGCGCCGGGAAACATGGAATATGACACCCGCGCCAAGCGCTATGTCGCCGCCGAAAAGTTCGTTCTGCGCTTCCTTGAGCCGGACCCCTACATCTATCTCTCGCAGCTCCGCTCGGTCGCCGAAGGGGCCGTGCCCGCGAGCGATTCGTGGATTGCGGCGCTTCCCAGCGTCGATGTTGCGTTGACCCCCAGGCGGGACATCGACATCGAGGTTCTACGCAAGATTCTCGACGCCACTCGCGAGGGCGTCTCCATCGACATCTTCTATCAGTCGATGAACAAGGTGCGGCCGGACCCCATTTGGCGGCGGATCACGCCGCACGCCTTCGGCTATGACGGGTTCCGCTGGCACGCGCGGGCCTATTGCCACCTTGAGCACAAGTTCAAGGACTTCCTGCTGCCGCGCATCCTCGAAGTCGGTGGGAAGGGCGAGCCTGGGGAAGCCGGCGAGGGGGACTGGCTTTGGAATAACTATTTCGATGTCATCATCGGCCCGCATCCGGGGCTTACGGCGAGCCAGAAGAAGGTCGTCGCCAAGGATTATGGGCTGGATCAGGGAAATGGTGTGCTCTCGATACGTTACGCGATGCTCTTCTATGTTTTGAAGCGTCTGGGTTTGCTTGGTGACGCCGCGAAACAGAGCGCCCATACGCAGCATATCGTAACGATAAACCGCAAAGAAACTGAGGCTGCGCTTGAGAAGGCGGAGTTTCAGCTATGAGAGAATCGGGGGGCGCCGGCTAATGGCGGCAAGGCTTGAGGAAATAAAGAACGGCGCATCCGTGCGGGGCATTGCTTCGGCGCAGGCCGTGCATGTGATCTCGGTGGACTGGATCGGCGATCAGGCGATCAGCGTCGTTTTTCGCGATCACAATGGCACGGTGGCCGAGGCCGTTCTTTATCGGGACGACGAGCACCGGCTTGAGGTCGAGCAGAGCGGACGGCCATGGTCGTTCGACGCCGACGGCGCGTTGCTGCGTCTGGTGACGGAAGCCAACCGCATCAAGCTGGCGCACTATTTCGACCCGTATCTGGCGATCCACACGAGTCTGGTCGATCCGCTGCCGCACCAGATTTCGGCGGTCTATGGCGAGATGCTGCCACGGCAGCCGCTTCGCTTCCTCCTCGCCGACGATCCCGGCGCCGGCAAGACGATCATGGCCGGGTTGCTGATGAAGGAGCTGATTGCCCGCAGCGATCTCGAACGCTGCCTAGTCGTCGCGCCGGGCAGCCTGGTCGAGCAATGGCAGGACGAACTCGGCCAGAAGTTCAATCTCGAGTTCGACATCCTCTCCCGCGACATGATCGAGAACTCGCGGTCGGGCAATCCGTTCAGCGACCGGGATCGGCTGATCGTCCGCCTCGACGTGCTGGCGCGCAACGAGGAGCTTCAGGAGAAGCTCATGAGCGCGCGCGAATGGGATCTGATTATCTGCGACGAAGCGCATCGCATGTCGGCCACCTATTTCGGCGGCGAGGTCAAATACACGCGGCGCTATCAGGTCGGCCAGAAGCTCGGTCAGGTCTGCCGGCACCTGCTGTTGATGTCGGCGACGCCGCACAACGGCAAGGAAGAGGATTTCCAGCTCTTCATGGCTTTGCTCGACGGCGATCGGTTCGAGGGCCGGTTCCGCGATGGCGTCCATTATGCCGACACCGAAGACATGATGCGGCGGCTGACCAAGGAGGAACTGCTCAAGTTCGATGGCCGGCCGCTCTTCCCCGAGCGGCGGGCGCGCACCGTCAAGTATCAGCTCTCGGAAGGGGAAGCCGCGCTCTACACCGCCGTCACCGAATATGTTCGCACCGAGATGAACCGCGTGCAGCGCTTCGCCGAAGGTGACGGGAAGAAGCGCAATAATGTCGGCTTCGCCTTGCAGATTCTTCAGCGGCGTCTCGCCTCATCGCCAGCCGCCATCTACCAGTCCCTCAAGCGCCGCCGCGAGCGGCTGGAGAACGAGCTGGGCGAAGCGCGCCTTGCCGCCAAGGGCCGACGGGCCGGCGCGAGCGAACCGACGATCAACGCCGACATGCTGGGCAACATCGAGGAATATGGCCAGGAAGAGATCGACGAGCTTGAGGATCTGATCTCCACGGGCGCGACGACGGCCGAGACGGTCGAGCAGCTCGCCCTGGAAGTCGAGACGCTGAAGGGCCTGGAGACGATGGCGCTCGGCGTGCTGCGCTCGGGCGTGGATACGAAGTGGAGCCAGCTCAATCGTATCCTCGACGACGATCTGATGGTCGACGCGGCCGGCAATCGCCGCAAGCTGATCATTTTCACCGAACCCAAGGACACGTTGCACTACCTGCTCGACAAGGTGCGGGCGCGGCTCGGCAATCCCGAGGCCGTGGAGGTGATCCACGGCGGCGTTTCGCGTGAAGAGCGGCGCAAGGTCGTCGAGCGCTTCATGCAGGACAAGGACATGCTGGTCCTGATCGCCAACGACGCGGCCGGCGAGGGTGTGAACCTTCAGCGCGGCCACCTCATGGTCAACTACGATCTGCCGTGGAACCCGAACAAGATCGAGCAGCGGTTCGGCCGCATCCACCGCATCGGCCAGACCGAGGTTTGCCACCTCTGGAATCTCGTCGCGGCCGATACGCGCGAGGGCGAGGTTTACGCGCGGTTGCTCGAAAAGCTGGAGGCTGCGCGCGAGGCGCTGGGCGGCCGTGTCTATGACGTGCTCGGCGAATTGTTCGACGGCGTGGCGCTCAAGGACTTGCTGTTCGAGGCGATCCAGTATGGCGAGCAAGAGGACGTCAAGGCGCGCCTCTTCCAGCAGGTGGATGGCGCTGTCGACCAGGCAAATCTGCTCGAGTTGCTGCGTCGCCGCGCTCTGACCAACGACACCATGCCGGAGGCGAAGGTCGAGGAACTGCGGCTCGAAATGGAGCGGGCCGAGGCGCTGCGCCTACAGCCACATCACATCCAGAGCTTCTTCGTCGAGGCGTTCCAGCATCTGGGCGGCCGGATCAAGCGCCGCGAGGAAGGGCGTTGGGAAATCACCCATGTCCCGGTGCGTATCCGCGAGCGGGATCGCCAGATCGGGACCGGCGCCCCGCTTCAGACCCAGTATGAGCGGATCTGCTTCGAGAAGGACAAGATCAATCAGCAGCCGGTCGCCGCCTTCGTCTGCCCCGGCCATCCGCTGCTCGAAGCGGTGATCAGCCTGATCCGCGAGCAGTATGAGCAGATCATGCGGCAGGGCGCGATCCTGGTGGACGACACCGACGCCGGCGATGGGCTGTCGGCGATTTTCCTGCTGGAGCACACGGTCCAGGACGGACGTGTCACCAGCGCCGGCAAGCCGCATGTGATTTCGCAGCGCCTCCAGTTCGCCGCGATCGACAAGACCGGAAACACCGTCAACGCTGGCATCGCACCGCATTTGAATCTGCGCCCCGCCAAACCGGAGGAGGTCGCCAGCGTGAGCGACCTTCTGGACGAGAGCTGGCTGACCGCCGATCTGGAAAAGGCCGCGATCCGGTTTGCGACGGTCGAACTGGCGCAAGGCCATGTCGCCGAGGTCAAGGCGCGGCGCCTGCCCGAGATCGAAAAGGTCGAGCAGGAAGTTCGCGCCCGGCTGAAGAAAGAGATCAACTACTGGGACTCGCGCGCCTTCGAGCTGAAGGAGGAGGAGCGCGCCGGCAAGAAGACGCGCGTGAACTGGCAGAACGCGCAGCGCCGGGCCGAAGACCTGGCGGATCGGCAGAAGCGCCGCATGGACCAGCTTGAACGGGAACGGTTCATCTCATCGCAGCCGCCGCGCGTGCGCGGCGGCATGGTCGTCATCCCGCGGGGCCTGTTGGAAGCACGTCAGACGTCAGGCGTCCCGGACCATTTCGCGGAAGACCCCGCTGCGCGCCGGGCGATCGAGCTGGCGGCGATGGAAGCCGTCATGGCGGCCGAGCGGGCGCTGGGCAATGAGCCGGCCGACGTCTCCGACCAGAAGATCGGCTACGACATCGCTTCCCACGATCCGAAGGCGGGGCATCTGCGCTTCATCGAGGTCAAGGGGCGGATCGACGGCGCCGACAGCGTGATGGTCACGCGGCAGGAGGTCATCACCTCGCTGCACGAGCCGGATAAGTTCATTCTCGCCATCGTGTCGGTCGCCGCGGGTTCCGCCCATGCGCCGCGCTATGTGCGCGGCCCTCTGGTGGAGCGGGAACCGTCGTTCCTCGAAACCGCGATCCAGTTTGACCTCCGACGCCTGCTGGAGCGGGCGCAAGAGCCGGCATAGGGGGCGAGATGACCGGCATTTCGGATTTTTCCATCCTGGCCCCCGTGCCGCTGGAGCACCTTCAATCCGGGCGCGCAATCGCCAGCGCCACGGGTTTCGTCGCCTTCGGATCGCGGAAGTGGGAGCTGTTTCGCAAGGTCGATGAACTACGCGGTGGCGCGCGCGTGCCGGTCCTGATCTATCCGTCGCACGAGGACGTGGCCGCCAAGCTCAGTTTTGTGGTGTCCTGGCTGGGTTGGTATGTCGGCTGCGAGGAAAGCGGAAACGGCAAACATTCAAAGGGAATGGCGCATCGCCCGCCGACGACAGGCCAATATACGTCCGACAATCAAGGCCACTGGGCGGTGTTCTGGCACGTTTGCGATCTGCACGAGCTCCCGGCCGCGCAACGGTTGCCGATTTCCGCCATCCAGACCGTCAAGGGCGGCTGGCGCAAGACAGCCCCGCCGCGCGGACCCGAACTGGTCGCCACGCCATCGACGCTGGAGGTGCCGCTATGAGCGCGGGCCGCCAGATCGAGACCATCCTCGCCGATCCTCCCGACTATTTCCGGTCGATCCAGGAACGCGCCACCAAGCGCTGGGACCAGCTTGAGGCGGACCCGGAGCTTGCCGGGCCTTGGCACCAGCTCTTCAAGCAGGTGCAGAGCCCCCGTCATATCCTGTCCGAGCTGCTCCAGAACGCCGATGATGCCGGCGCCAGCGAAGCGCGGGTTTCGATCGAGAACGACCGCTTCGTGTTCGAGCACAATGGCGAGGACTTCATCGAGGCCCACTTCGCTTCGATCTGCCGCTTCGGCTATTCCAATAAGCGCGCGCTGCACACGATCGGCTTCCGCGGGATCGGATTCAAGAGCACGTTCAGCCTGGGCGATCGGGTCGAGCTGTTCACGCCGACCTTGGCCGTGGCCTTCGAGCGAGCGCGGTTCACCGAGCCCCACTGGATCGATAGCCGCTACCAGACATCGGGAACCACGCGCGTCGAAGTGGCGATCGCCAACCCGCTGCTGCGCCGCGAGGTCGAGAAGAACCTCGACGAGTGGCTGAAGAGCCCGGTGTCTTTGCTGTTCTTCAAGAAGATTCGTCGCCTGCGGATTGGCGACAGCGAGGTGCATTGGCAAAGTCTCGGGCCTGGCCCCATCGCCGAGAGCGAATGGATGGCTTTGGATGAGAAAGCGGATGATCCGTTCCTCCTCGTGCGGTCGGGGGAGGAAGCCTTCCCGGCCGAAGCGCTCGATGAGATCCGCAAGGAGCGGATGCTGGGGGCCGAGGACAGCGGCGATTTCCCGCCCTGCCGCGTGGAGATCGTGCTGGGCGCGAAGGGCCGGCTCTATGTCGTGCTGCCGACCGGCGTGGAAACGACGCTACCTTTCGCCTGCAACGCGCCCTTCATCCAGGACCCCGCTCGTCTCAAGATCAAGGACCCGGAGACATCGCCGACCAACCGCTGGCTCCTGAACCGCGCTGGAGAATTGGCCGCCAGCGCCATGATGGAGTGGCTGGAGCAGACGAAGACCAGCGCGCGGGATCGGGCGGACGCCTATGGTCTGCTGCCCGACGTCGACCGCGAGGCGACCACGCTCGAAGGGGCGTGCGGCGCGATCGTCGAACTGGCGTTTGACGCGGCCATCGAAGACCGACCGATGCTTCTGACCGAAGAGGGACGGCTGGTCGACGCCAAGGCCGCGATCACCGTGCCGCGGCCTGTCTTCGACATCTGGCCGGCTGACCAGGCCATGGCGCTGCTCGACGCCAAATCCCGGCCGGCGCTGTGCCAGCATGTCTCGGCCAAGAACCGGACCAAGCTGGTTCACTGGGGTCTGGTCGAGGAGTTCTCGAAATCCGATTTGCTCGAGCGCCTGCGCAGCAATCATCTGCCGCGGCCCGCGACCTGGCGGCACCTGTTGAACCTGTGGGCCTATATTGCGCCCGAGGTGACGGGTTGGCAGTGTCACGACACCGACGGCCTGCGGATCGTGCCTGTGCAAGGCAAGGAGGTGCTCTACGCGGCGTCGGAGATCGTTCGGCTCGGCGAGAAGAAGCTGCTTCAGTCGGAAGAGGATTGGGAGTTTCTCGCCAGCCATCTGATCGTCCTCAACCAGAACTGGACCCGGTTCCTCGCCGAACAGCGCCGTGACAAGGGGGAGGGAGAGAACCGCAACGACCCGATTGAAGCGGCCTTCGCGGTGCTGGAGGAGATCGGCCTCGAAGGAACGAGCGACGTCAACGCCGTGATCGAGCGGGTCGCTGCCGACTATTTCGCGGACGGCCAGCCGAAGCTCGCCGAGTGCGTCCAACTCGCCCAGATCGCGGCCAAGCTGGGCGTCACCATTGGTGACTCTTTCCGGTATGCCTGCGCCGACCTGAAACTTCGACCGATCGGCAAGGGGGTGTTGTTCGACGAGAATGGCGCGCTCGAGGAGTTGCTGCCGGAGTCCGTCCGAAAGACGCAGCTCCTTCACGGTGACTATGTGGCGAGCTTCAAATCCTGCACGCGGGAAGATTGGCTGCGCTGGGTATCGTCGGGCCGTTCGGGGCTTCAGACGATGGCGCCGCTCGCGCAGAAGCGGACCAGCCTCTACGGACGCCAGCGCGCGGTGACGGAGGCGCAGGCGCGCGGCCAACGCCAGGCGCTCTACTATGCCTATGTCACGGAGAGCTTCGTTCTCGATGACTGGGACTTCCCCGCCGATTACTGGCGGCATTGGGAGGCGTTGTCGAAGGCCGATCCCGGCATCTGGGCCAAGGTGGTCGGAAAGATTCTGGAACAGCGCGACGCCTACTGGTCGCGGGCGTCGAGCGCTCGCCTGTTGCAGGTGGCGACCACCGGATCGACGCGATCGGTCAGTTCGGAGCCGTTGCTGGCGGACTGGTTGCTGAAGTTGCGGGCCAAGCCCTGCCTTCCTGACATCCGCAACATGATCCAGCTTCCGGCCGACCTGGTGCGCAGGACACCGGAGACGGAGGCACTGATCGACGTCGAGCCCTTCGTGCATGGCTTGCTCGATCGGGAAACGACGCGCCCGCTGCTTGATCTTCTCGGTGTCCGCAGCACGCCGAGCGGTCCCGGACGCTTGCTTGACCGCCTGCGCGCCCTGGCGAAATCCGACAAGGCCCCGGCGCATGAGGTCGAGAAATGGTATCGCCGCCTGGATCAGATGCTCGACGGGTGCTCGACTGCTGACGCGCAGAACATCAGGAATGCCTTCAAGGCTGAGAAGCTGATCCTCGCCCAGGACGGGACGTGGGCGACGTCCGGCGGCGTCTTTCTGGCCGGGGACGAAGAGGATGTTCCCGGCGCGGCGGTCGTGCGCGCTTCCGTGCTCGACCTCAGCCTGTGGCACCGTATCGGTGTCGCCGACCGCCCCTCCGCGGATCTGGCGCTGCAATGGCTTGGGACGTTGGCCTCGGGGAAAGCGCTCTCGGCCGACGACGCCAGGCGTGTTCGCACCTTGCTCGTCCGATACCCGATCCGCATCTGGGAGGAGCGCGGGCACTGGCTGAACCTCGTGGGCGAGTGGGCGCCGGTCGATACGCTTGCCTATGGCCTGAGCATGCAGACCCTGTTCCGGTGGAGCCATCTGCACGAATGGGTCAAGCGCAAGACCGCCGATTTTCAGCGGCTGTCGGGGGAGACCGTGCAGGCGCCGCCCTTCTCGGCGTTGCCGGCTTTGTCGGACCTCGTCGAGGAGCATTTCAACCAGCCGTCGCTGCTGGCCGGCATCGAAGATCGCCGCGCCTGGCTGACGGCGTTCGGAACCCAACTCGCGCGGATCGAGCTTGCCGATGCCGCCGAGACCGAGCGCGTGCGGGCGCTGGCGGAAGCGATCGCGGCGACGAGCTGGGTCCAGACCCCCAAGCTGGAGGTCATTCCCTATCTCGACGGTGTGCCCGCCGGAACGGCTCGGCTCGCCGACATCCTATGGCTCGACGGCAAGCTGTTCGTCAGCCCGCTATCCAAGGCCAAGCTGGCGAAGCGGGTCCCGGAAGAGATCGGCAGGAGCCTAAGCGCGGATATTCGCGCGGCCCTGGCCTATGCGTTCGAGCGCTCGCCCGAGGACATCCGGGAATATATCGAGGAAAACTTCACTCTGGGGCTTGAGCAAATGGTCGCCGCGCCAATCGTCGAGGCCCAATCGGCCGCCGCTCCCGGCGATGACGATGGTGGCGACGAGATTGCTGAAGGCGCGGGCGACGACGCCGAGCCGGTCGATGCGGACGATCTCCACCTGGCGGAGGAGGACGAGCCCGCGACGCTCCCCGAACCCACGCCTCCCACGGGAGAGCCAGATCGCGAGCTGATCGAAACGGAGGTTGCGACCAGGCCGCGAGCCGCGCCGAAGCCCCCGCGCCCGAGCGTCATGGCGCGCTTTGCGTTGGCCCAGGGCTACAAGGTCGACGGCGAGGATCGCTTCTTCCATGCGGACGGGAGCTGGATCGGCCGCGGCAACGGCGCGCGCTTTCCGTGGGAGCGCCGCTCGGCGAGCGGCGAAGTTCTGCGCCACTATTATCCAAAGGACCACTGCCTGGAGCACGAACCGCTCCAACTTGAAGCGGACGTCTGGGGTCTGCTCGACCAGAAGCCGGACCTCTATTCGTTCATTCTCATCAACCCCGAGGGTGATGCCGTCGAAATGACGGGCGCCCGCCTGCGCGCATTGCGTGACGGTGGCGAACTGACAATTCACCCTGCAACTTACAGGCTTGTTTATGACCTCGACGAATAACGCCAAGAAGAAATTGATCGAGGTTGCGATACCCCTCGAAGCGATCAACGCCGCCTCGGCGCGGGAGAAGTCGATCCGGCACGGGCATCCTT
This sequence comes from Rhizobiaceae bacterium, assembly GCA_019635755.1. GTDB lineage: Bacteria > Pseudomonadota > Alphaproteobacteria > Rhizobiales > Rhizobiaceae > OAS926. Next base: position 14,711 of record JAHBYW010000015.1, read on the forward strand.
CCACGCTGCATCTGTGGTGGGCGCGCCGGCCGCTGGCAGCGTGTCGGGCGGTGCTGTTCGCTCAGCTTGTCGATGACCCATCGGGCTATGCGGACAAGCTGCTAGACGACCCAAAGATTCACAAGCAGGCGGAGGCGGACCTTGCCGTGCGCCTCAAGGTGTGGCGCGACCGCAAGGCCGATGCGCAGGGGAACGTGCCAGACACGCCTGAGCCGACACTGGAGGATTGCGCGGCGGACATCGAGCGCAAGCGGCTGTTCGGGATCATCGAGGAGCTGGTGTTGTGGGAGAACTCAACCAACGAAGAGGTGCTGGAGCGCGCCCGGGCCGAAATCCGGCGGTCCTGCGGCGGCGATCTGCCGCCGGTTTATGATCCGTTCTCGGGCGGTGGTTCGATTCCGCTTGAGGCGCAGCGTCTCGGGTTGCCCGCCTATGGGTCCGACCTCAATCCGGTCGCGGTGATCATCGGCAAGGCGATGATCGAGATCCCGCCTAAGTTCAAGGACAAGGAGCCGATCCATCCCGGCGCGAAGGACCGGCAATTCTACCGCAACGCCGAGGGCCTGGCCGAAGACGTCAAATTCTATGGGGAATGGATGCGTGAGAAGGCGTGGGAACGCATCGGGCATCTCTATCCACGGGTGGACCTGCCGAAGGAGCATGGTGGCGGCAAGGGGACCGTGATTGCTTGGATCTGGACGCGAACGGTGCCAAGCCCAGACCCAGCGTTCGCCGATGTTCAGGTGCCGATTGCGTCGAGCTTCTTGCTGAGCTCGAAGGCCGGGAAAGAGGCTTGGGTTGAGCCGATCGTTGATCGACACGCCAAGACAATCACTTATCGAGTTAGATACGGCGGCACGAAGGCAGAAATTGCCAACGCGAAAGAGGGTACGAAGGCTGGGCGTGCTGTCTTTCGGTGCCTTTTCTCAGATACCCCGATTTCGGGGGCTTACGTCGATAAGCAGGCAACTGCGGGCAAGATGAGCCAAGCGCTTATGGCGATTGTCGCTGAGGGCAAAGGCGCCAGAATTTATGTAGGTGCAGGCGCGATTGAACAGTCAGAGGCTATAACTTCTGCATCAGAATTGGCGCGAACGTTCGATTCTACTCACTTAGAGGTTCCGTGTCGCGGTACGTTTGCCAGCAACGCTCAAGGTCGAAGATATGGTTTTAATACCTTCGCAGACTATTTTACAGATCGCCAAAGGGTCGCGCTGCTGACATTTAGCGAATTGCTCAAGGATGTCAGGGGGGAAATTCAAAGCGCCGCTGAAGCTAAGGGGTTAAAGACAGGAAAAGAGCAACTTGCAAATGGCGCAAGCGGGGCCTTCGCTTATGCCGAAGCAGTCAGCATTTATCTTGCCTTTGCTATTTCAAAACTAACGAATTTAGGATCAAGCGTCACTAGTTGGATGAGCGATCGTGGCGCGCTGCGCGAAACTTTCGCGCGCCAAGGAATTCCAATGGCCTGGGATTTCGCTGAGGTTAACTTCTTTTCGGACTCAGCCGGAAACTGGCTCACACCTATCGATAAGATTTCGAAGGTCGTTGCAGAGCTTCCAACTGAACATGATGGAAAAATATTTCAATCATCGGCAACTGAAGCGCCATACCCTGCGGGGGTGGTTATTTCCACTGATCCACCATACTATGACAATATTGAATATGCAGATCTCTCGGATTTCTTTTTCGTTTGGCTCCGCCGGTCGTTGTTGGATGTTGACCCTTCACTTTTTGGAATCTTGTCGACTCCAAAAGCTGAGGAACTCGTCGCAACCCGAAACAGATACGGCACCCAGGAAGCTGCGGATTCATTTTTCTTAGATGGAATGAGTGCAGCAGTCGGACGAATGGCCGAGCACGCTTCTGAGGCGTTCCCAACCACCATTTACTACGCATTTAAACAAAGTGAAGTTGAGCAAGAGGGGGTCAGCTCAACTGGTTGGGCAACTTTCTTGCAGGCCGTGATCAATGCTGGGTTTTCGGTTGTTGGCACTTGGCCGGTCCGTACCGAAAGTCCTGGAAGGATCGTTGCGACAGGGACCAACGCTCTTGCAAATTCGGTCGTCTTAGTTTGCCGTAAGAAGGACACCACGGCGGAGGTCATCACCCGCGCAGAATTTATCCGCGCATTGAAACGTGAACTTCCGCCGGCAATCGCTGAGCTTCAGGCTGCCAACATCGCGCCGGCTGATATGCCGCAATCGGCCATCGGCCCCGGCATGGGTGTGTTCTCGCGCTACAAGACTGTCCTCGAATCCGGTGATAGCCCGATGAGCGTGAAGACCGCGCTTCAGCTCATCAATCGGGAACTCGACGAATATCTCGGCGGCATCCTGGGTGAGTTCGACGCGGACACACGGTTTGCGATCACTTGGTTCGAGCAGAACGGGACAAGCAAGGGCGACTACGGCATCGCCGACAATCTCGCCCGCGCCCGCGGCATCTCTGTCGATAGCGTCAAGCACGCCGGAATTGTTGAGAGTGCCGCAGGCAAGGTCCGCATCCTCGCGCGCGACGAACTCGACGACGATTGGGACCCAGAAGACGACCGCCACCTGACGGTGTGGGAGTGCCTTCAACACCTTGTTCGGCAGCATGAGAAGGACGGCATTTCCCACGATACCGCCGTCCTGCTGAAGAAGATCAACATTCAGGCCGAGGCCGTGAAGGATCTCGCCTACTGTCTCTACGACATCAGCGCCAACAAGCGGAAGGATGCGAAGGAGGCCACAGCCTACAACGCCCTGATCGCCGACTGGACCGAGCTGACGAGGGCAGCGGCGGCTATCCACGACACGAGCGGCGATCGTCAGATCCGGCTGGATATTTAAGGGGGAACGGAACGTGGCAAAAAGCACCCGCCAATATGTGTTTGAAGGGATGGAGCTGCTGCCTTCGGCGCTGATCCCATTCGTCGAAAAGCGGCTTGAAACCTCGCTCAAGGGGCACTGGCAGGTCCAGGTTCTGGAGAAGCTGCCGAGCCTGCGTCCCAACAGCAACGGCGAGGTCGGCTGGGATCAGGCTGCGCTGTTCAACGCGATGGATCGCTTCTGGAGCGAGGCGTTCAAGGCGGTTCTCGGCCGCGCCGAACGCTCGCTGGTCAATGAACTGGGCGACGTCCGCAACAAGCTCTCGCACAACGAGACCTTCACCTACGACGACGCCGAGCGCGCGCTCGATTCCATGCGTCGCCTGATGGAGGCGATCAGCGCCGGCGAGACGGCCGAGCAGCTCGGCAAGATGCGCGACACCATCCTGCGCACGAAGTTCACCGAGCTTCAGCGCAATGAGGAGCGGCGGAAAACCCAGCGCCTCGAAATCTCGGTCGAGACGGTGGCGGGGCTTTTGCCTTGGCGGGAGGTGGTCGAGCCGCACCAGGATGTCGCCACCGGCGAGTTCCAGCAGGCCGAGTTCGCGGCCGACCTCGCCAAGGTGCATTCGGGCAGCGCGCCACCGGAATACCGCGACCCGCGCCAGTTCTTCAGCCGCACCTATCTGACGGAAGGCTTGAGCGCGCTGCTGATCGGAGCTGCGAAGCGGCTGTCCGGCACCGGCGGCGATCCGGTCGTCGAACTGCAAACCAACTTCGGCGGCGGCAAGACACACTCGATGCTGGCGCTCTATCACATGGCGGGGCCGACGCCGGTGCAGGACCTCTCTGGCCTGGACCAGTTGCTCGAAAAGCAGGGGCTCAGCGTGCCGAAGGCCATCAACCGCGCCGTGCTCGTAGGCACATCGCGGGGGCCGCAGGACGTGCTCCACGGCGAGGGCGACCGGAAAATCCGCACGACCTGGGGTGAACTCGCCTGGCAGCTCGGCGGCGCCGACGCCTACGCGATGGTGGCGGAGAATGACGCCAGCGGCATCGCGCCAGGCTCGAACCTGCTTGAGGCGCTTTTCAAGAAGTATGCGCCGTGCCTGATCCTGATCGACGAATGGGTCGCCTATCTGCGGCAAATCTACAAGGTCGAGGGGCTGCCGTCCGGGTCGTTCGATGCGAACCTGTCCTTCGTCCAGTCGCTGACCGAGGCGGTCAAGGCCAGCCCCGGCACGCTGCTGGTCGCTTCCTTGCCGGCCTCGCAGATCGAGGTGGGTGGTGAAGGCGGGCAGGAAGCGCTGGCGCGCCTCAAGCAGACCTTCAGCCGGGTGGAATCCTCGTGGCGGCCGGCGAGCCAGGAAGAGAGCTATGAGATCGTCCGGCGGCGGCTCTTCAAGGACATTCCCGGCGACAAGTTCCATCACCGTGACAACACGCTAAAACAGTTCGCCAAGCTCTATCGGGAGAACGCCAACGATTTCCCGCAGGGCTGCGCGGACGAGGACTATCGGCGCAAGCTGGAGAAGGCTTATCCGATCCATCCCGAGCTGTTCGACCAGCTCTATACGAGCTGGGGCTCGCTCGAAAAGTTCCAGCGCACGCGCGGCGTGCTGCGCCTGATGGCGCAGGCCATTCACGAGCTTTGGATGAACGCCGATCCGTCGGTGATGATTATGCCCGGCAGCGTGGCGGTGAGTTCTCCGCGCGTGGAGCCGGAACTGCTCCACTATCTCGACGTGAGCTGGCAATCGATCATCGCCGGCGACGTCGATGGCACGGCGTCCACCCCGTATAAGGTCGATCAGTCGGCGCCCAACCTGAACCGCTATTCGGCGACCCGTCGTGTCGCGCGCGCGATCTTCATGGGCACGGCGCCGACGCATCAGCAGCAGAACACCGGCCTCGACGACAAGCAGATCAATCTCGGCGTCGTGCAGCCCGGCGAGCGTCCGGCGATCTTCGGGGACGCGCTGCGGCGGCTCACCAACCAGGCCAAGTTCATGCACGCCGATCTTGGCCGTTACTGGTATTCGATGTCCGCGAGCCTCAACCGCATCGCGGCGGACAAGGCGGCGCAGATCGAGGCGGCGCTCGTCGACGTGACGATTGACGCGGAACTCGGCAAATATGTGAACGGCCTCGCCGATCGCGGGCATTTCGACGCCGTGCAGGTCGCGCCGGCCTCGTCGGCCGAAGTCCCCGATGAAGCAGGCGGAGTGCGCGCCGTCGTGCTGGGCGTCAAATATCCGCACAATGGGCGCGACGGCTCAGACGCGCTCGTCGAGGCGAAGGACATTCTCACGCAGCGCGGCAGCACGCCGCGCGTCTATCGCAACATGCTGGTGTTCATCGCCGCGGAGAGCCGTCAGCTCGATCATCTGAAGGATGCCGTGCGCGCCTCCCTTGCCTGGGGCGAGATTGTCCGCGACACGGAGCGGCTGAACCTCACCCAGAGCGACAGCGCGCTCGCCAAGACGAAACTGGCCGAAGCCAACGAGACGATGAAGACGCGCCTGAAAGAGGCGTGGTGTTATCTGCACTATCCGGCTCAGGAGAGCGCCCAAGCGGATTGGGAGTGGGTGTCCGGCAAGATTCCGGCGCAGGACGGGTTGCTGGCCCGCGCGAGCAAGAAGCTGGTGGCTGAAGAGGGCCTGCTCGTCGAGCTGGGGCCGTCGCGTCTCGATCGTGATCTCCAGAAATACATCTGGAACGACAAGCCGCGGTTGTCGCTCAAGGATCTGCGGGAATATCTCAATCGCTACATCTACCTGCCGCGTCTGAAAGGTCAGGATGTCCTGGTGAAGGCCGTGCAGGCGGCGATCAGCGGCATGCTGCCCGGTCCCTTCGCCTATGCCGAGCGGTGGGACGAAAAGACGGGCACCTATCTGGGACTCGCGATCGAACGTGCGGGCAACGCGCCCGTGGTCATCGACAGCGACAGCGTCATCATCAAACCGAATGAGGCCGAGGCGCACCGTCCGGCGCCGGTGCAACCTGGCCCTGGGGACGCACCTGGAAGCCCTGATGGCGGCACGCCGACGCCCGGCGGACACGATGTAGGCGGTGGGCCGGCGACACCGCCGACGGAGAAGAATCCGACGCGCTTCACCGGCGCCGTGATGATCTCACCGGAGCGGCCGGCGCGGGATATTCATCAGATTGTCGAGGCGATCGTCGAGCAGCTCACCACGCTTCCGGGCAGTCGCGTGAAGTTGAAGCTCGAGATCGAGGCCGATGTGCCTGGCGGTCTGGATCGCGCCAAGGTGAGAACTCTGGTGGAGAACGCCAATACCCTCGGGTTCATAGAGAAGTCTGTCGAGTGAGAGCATAGCAATGGGGGGTGGTCGCGTGGACTGAAACTATATTTGTTCAGGAGTGGGGGAGTCGCCGTGATGTAACTTTCTGCTCGACAGAATAGGAGGGAGGTGGCCCCGCTATGCTCAGGTTGCGTCATATCCAATACTTTGTCACGGCTTCCGAGCAGGGGAGTTTTCGCAAGGCGGCCGCCCTTCTGAACATCCAGGAGTCCGCCGTGAGCCGGCGCATCCGGGATCTTGAGGATCGGCTTGGCGCTTCCCTGTTCCACCGCCATCCCGGCGGGGTTTCGCTTACGGTGGCAGGGCAGCGTTTCCTTCGCCGCGTCCGCGTCGCCCTTCAGCAGATTGAGCTTGGCTTCAACGACGTCGCCGCGATCGGCCGATCCGAGGACGGAATCATCAAGGTTGGAATCTTCTCATCGCTGGCGTCGGGCTTTCTGTTCGAGTTGATGAAGACGCTCGACGACGAGCACCCGCGGGTGGCGGTCGAGCTGATCGAGGGCAATCCGTCGGTCCATGTGGCGGCGGTCCGCCAGCTCCAACTCGATGTGGCGTTCATCACGGGCACGTCCGAATGGCCCGATTGCGAGAGAGAACAGCTTTGGTCGGAGAGGGTGTTCGCCGTCCTGCCCACGGAACACGGCCTGGCGACGAAGCAGACCCTGCATTGGGACGATCTCGCCGGCGAAAACTTCATCGTCAGCAATGCGGCGCCAGGGCCGGAGATCTATGACTATCTGATCCAGCGACTGGCCGGTCTCGGCCACCATCCGAATATCCACCCGCACTCTGTCGGCCGGGATGTCCTGCTGTCGATGGTAGCCATCGGGCGCGGGCTGACGCTGACCAGCGAGGCGACCACAGGGGCTCAGATTCCCGGTATCGTCTATCGCCCGATCATGGGCGAGGTCTTGCCGTTCAGCGCGATCTGGTCGCGCCGGAACGACAATCCGGCCTGCCGCAGGTTTCTGAGCCTCGCCCGGATACTGTCGCAAACCGATCGGCGGGCCGTCAGGCAGGCGGACGCGGTGATGAACCCGCCTGCTTCGCCTTCGCAAAGCCTCGATCTGTCGCCATGAACCGCTCCAGCATGGGAACGATCAGGCGCACCGGATCGGTGGCCGGCTGTCCCGCCTCGCGGCCGAGAATCTCCGCGTAGGTTGTGAGATCGCGGTGAAGACTGGCGGGCAGTTCCAGCGTGATCTTGACCGGCTTGTCGTCGGCGATCGGGCCGAGTTTCAGCTTCGCCATGTCAGCCTCCGTAGGGTTCGAGCACGAGATCGCGCGTGACGATTACGCGGACGGGGAAGCCCGGCCGGATGGTGAGCGTCGGCGCGATGTTGAGCTGGCGCTGGACGATCTGCTGCCCGGTCTGGCTTATGCTGTCGGACGCGCCGTTGCGCAGGGCGCGCACGATGTCGCTTTCCTGCCCGGATGAGCCGGCTTCGGCCCCGACGCTGAGGAGGGTCGAGAGCGCCGCGGCCTTGAACAGCTCGCCCCAGTGATAGTCGACGCCATCCTCCAGCCCGGCATAGCCTTCGGCGTCAGCGCCCGGCTGGCGTTCGAGGACGATGGAGCGGCCGTTCGGGAAGATCAGCCGGTTCCAGACCAGCAGGATGCGGCGCTGGCCGAAACCGACGCCGCTGTCATACTGACCGATGACGCGCGTGCCCTGCGGGATCAGCAGGATGCGCCCGGTGGGGCTGTCGTAGATGTTCTCCGTCACCTGCGCGGTGATCTGGCCGGGAAGGTCGGAGCGGATGCCGGTGATGAGCGCGGCGGAAATCACCGCGCCGGCCTGAAGCACATTGGCCGATGCGGGTGCGGCGACCCGATCGGGTGAGACCGTGCGTTTGTCGGGCGGCTGGTTGAGGAAAGCGAGCTGGCGATCCTGCGCCGAGGGCGTGGCCGGCTGCGGCGCGAGGCCGAGGCTGGCGAGGTCGGTCGCGGGCGCGGCCGCAGGCGCGGTTGTTGCGGAGCTGGCGGGCCGTGTCTCCGTCGATGAGAACAGACGCGCGGTGCGCGCCGCTTCCAGCTCCTGCGCGCGGCGCTGTTCCTCCGGGCTCGGCCCGGGGGGCGCTGGCGTGGTCATGCCTGGTGCGGGAACCGGTTGGCCGCCATTCTGCGCGTTGAGGATCGGGCGGCCGAGATCGCCGGGCAGCGGCGGGCCGAGTCTGGGAACGCCGCTATAGTCCTTCGGCAGACCGTTCAGTCCATCCGGTGTGCTGCGGTTGTCGGTGGAATAGAGTTCCTGTCCCTGATTGCCGGCGTTGCGGGT
>JAHBYW010000016.1 GCA_019635755.1 Rhizobiaceae bacterium
GCGCGCCTTCTCCTCAGGCGCCGCGTCGATCTGGTCGTACGGCTTGTACTCCCCAAAATACTTCGTGATCGCAGCCGTCAGAGACGTCTTGCCGTGGTCAACGTGACCGATCGTGCCAATGTTAACATGCGGCTTGTTCCGCTCAAACTTACCCTTGGCCATGTCTGGTCTCCAATCTGGGCCGCCCGTACCGGCGGCAATTTCCTACAGGTTGCGCGATCGTCCGGCGATCACGCGTACTTCTTCTGGACTTCCTGGGCGACGGCAGTCGGCACCGGCTCGTAGTGGTCGAACTGCATCGTGTACTGGGCGCGGCCCTGCGACATCGAACGCAGGTTGTCCACGTACTTGAACATGTTCGCGAGCGGCACCATCGCGTTGACGACCACGGCGATGCCACGCGTCTCCTGCCCTTGGATCTGGCCACGGCGGGAGTTCAGGTCGCCGATGACGTTGCCGACATAGTCTTCCGGCGTCACGACCTCGACCTTCATGATCGGTTCGAGCAACTGGACGCCAAGCTTCGGCGCAGCCTCACGGAAGCAAGCGCGCGAGGCGATTTCGAAGGCGAGCACCGAGGAGTCGACGTCGTGATAGGCACCGTCGATCAGGGTCGCCTTCAGGCCGATCATCGGGAAGCCCGCGAACGGACCCGATGACATGACGCTGCCGATGCCCTTCTCGACACCCGGGATGTATTCCTTCGGAACCGCACCGCCGACGATCTGGGACTCGAAAATGTAGTCTTCGCCCTCGGGGTTCGGCTCGAACAGAACCTTGACGCGGGCGAACTGGCCCGTGCCGCCGGTCTGCTTCTTGTGCGTGTAGTCCTGCTCGTGACGGCGGGTGATCGTCTCGCGATAGGCCACCTGCGGGGCGCCGACATTGGCCTCGACCTTGAACTCGCGCCGCATGCGGTCGACGATGATGTCGAGATGCAGCTCGCCCATGCCGGCGATGATCGTCTGGCCGCTTTCCTCGTCGGTCTTGACGCGGAAGGACGGATCCTCGGCCGCCAGGCGATGCAGGGCCAGGCCCATCTTTTCCTGGTCGCCCTTGGTTTTCGGCTCGATGGCGATCTGAATGACCGGATCCGGGAACTCCATGCGCTCCAGGATGACCGGCTTCATCGGGTCGCACAGCGTGTCGCCCGTGGTCGTATCCTTGAGGCCGGCCAGCGCAACGATGTCGCCGGCGAACGCCTCTTCGATGTCCTCGCGCGAATTCGCATGCATCTGCAGCATGCGACCGATGCGCTCCTTCTTGCCCTTCACGGTGTTGTCCAGCGACACGCCCTTGGTGAGCTTGCCCGAATAGATGCGGGCAAACGTCAGCGAGCCGACGAACGGGTCGTTCATGATCTTGAAGGCAAGCATCGACAGCGGCTCGGAATCGTCGGCCTTGCGGACGACTTCGGCCTCGGTCTTGGCGTCGATGCCCTTGATCGCCGGCACGTCGATCGGCGACGGCAGGAAGTCGACGACGGCGTCGAGCAGCGGCTGCACGCCCTTGTTCTTGAAGGCGGTACCGCAGAGGACCGGGTGGAACTTGACCTCGATCGTGCCCTTGCGGATGAGCGTCCGGATCTCGTCGTTCGACGGCAGCTTGCCTTCGAGATAGTTCTCGAGCGCACCCTCGTCCATCTCGACGGCGGCCTCGATCATCTTCTCGCGATATTCCGCGGCACGCTCCTTGAGATCGGCCGGGATCTCGACGACGTCCCACTCGGCACCGAGGGTCTCGTCGCGCCACACCAGCGCATTCATCTCGATCAGGTCGACGACGCCCTTGAACTCGTTCTCGGCGCCGATCGGCAGCTGGACCGGGACGGCGACCGCGCCGAGGCGCGACTTGATCATCTCCAGGCAGCGGTAGAAATCCGCGCCGGTCTTGTCCATCTTGTTGCAGAAGATCATCCGCGGGACGTGATACTTCTCCGCCTGGCGCCAGACCGTCTCGGTCTGCGGCTCGACGCCGGCGTTGGAGTCGAGCAGCGCGATGGCGCCGTCCAGCACGCGCAGCGAGCGCTCCACCTCGATGGTGAAGTCGACGTGGCCGGGCGTGTCGATGATGTTGAAGCGGCGCATCTTGCCGTCGCGACCCTTCCAGAAGGTCGTCGTGGCAGCCGACGTGATGGTGATGCCGCGCTCCTGCTCCTGCTCCATCCAGTCCATGGTCGCGGCGCCGTCATGGACTTCGCCGATCTTGTGCGACTTGCCGGTGTAATAGAGGACGCGCTCGGTGGTCGTCGTCTTGCCGGCGTCGATGTGCGCCATGATGCCGAAGTTGCGATAGTCTTCGATCTTGTATTCGCGGGCCATGATGTCTGCCTCTTCGTCCTCGTGCCGTCGCGGCTACCAGCGGTAGTGCGCGAAGGCGCGGTTGGCTTCCGCCATCTTGTGGGTGTCTTCGCGCTTCTTCACGGCGGTGCCGCGGTTGTTGGCCGCGTCCATCAGCTCGCCGGAGAGGCGGTCGACCATCGTCGTCTCGTTGCGGTTACGGGCGGCCGTGATCAGCCAGCGGATCGCCAGCGCCTGGCGCCGCTCCGGGCGCACATCGACCGGGACCTGGTAGGTGGCGCCACCGACGCGGCGGGACCGCACCTCGACATGCGGCGCGACGTTGTCGAGCGCCTGCTTGAAGACCACGACCGGCTCCTGCTTGGTCTTGGCCTGGATCTGGTCGAGCGCGCCGTAGACGATCGTCTCGGCAACCGACTTCTTGCCGTCATACATGACGGCGTTCATGAACTTGGTGACGACGAGATCGCCGAACTTCGGGTCCGGGTTGATCTCGCGCTTGTCTGCTCTGTGACGACGGGACATCGGCTCTGTCTCTCTTGTCTCGTGGCCCGGCGCTAAAACAAAAAAGCGCCGAAGCCGGGAAACCCTTACTTCGGACGCTTCGCGCCGTACTTGGAGCGGCGCTGCTTGCGGTTCTTCACACCCTGCGTGTCGAGCACGCCGCGGATGATGTGGTATCGCACGCCGGGAAGGTCTTTCACGCGACCGCCGCGGATCATGACGACGGAGTGCTCCTGGAGGTTGTGCCCCTCGCCCGGAATGTAGCCGATCACCTCGAAGCCGTTGGTCAGGCGAATCTTCGCCACCTTGCGAAGCGCCGAGTTCGGCTTCTTCGGCGTGGTGGTGTAGACGCGCGTGCAGACGCCCCGCTTCTGCGGGTTCTGCTGCATCGCCGGCACCTTGTTGCGCGTGGCCGGCGCCTGGCGCGGCTTGCGGATCAGCTGGTTTACGGTAGGCATCAAACCTTCCTTGTGTCTCTCAAACTCGCGTCCGTCCCCGTTGCCGGGGCGTCCTCAGCGCTGTCGCCATAAGCAAATTCGGGCCAGAAACCGCCGCTTGCGGTCCGCCCGAACAAATCGCAGAGGAAGCGGCTGGCCGCTTCATGCATGCCGGAATGGTCTTACGTCGCTCGTAGAACGAACCGTGTCTGAGGCAAACTCCAGGGCGTGTCGCCCCGAAAAGCAAAGCCTCACATCGGCTCAGACGGGCGGGCTATTACCCGCAACGCCACCGACCGTCAATCCCGAAATGCCCAGAAGGCCGCGAAAATGGCGTCCCGGGCGTCCCCGCCAAACGACACGACATTTTGTTGCGCCGTCTGGCGGAAACGAAACACAATATGAGGCGGGCCAGCGCGATTGCGGGTAGCACGCCGCGCGCCGGAGTGCGAGATTCGGCGCACTATGGAGTTCCTCCCATGAACGACAACGAGATTCGCCACGTCACGATCATCACCGGCCGCGTCTGGCGCGTGAAGGGCGGCGACTCGGAGGGGGTCCACATCATGCTCGTCGCGCCCGACGACGACACGGCCGTCCGCACGGCGCTGGAGGCGTTGACCCGCGAGGGATACGCCGAGGCCGAACTCGACCAGATCGGGGATATGGAGGGCGCGCCGGACGACGAACCGCATTTGTCCGCCTGGCAGGGCGCGCTGGAGGGCGAGGTGTCGATCGTCACGTTCGACGAGATCGCTTGAGCGGCCGAAGTCCGGCGTGAATCGCCTCGGGCACCGAGCGTGAAGCGTCAAAGACCGGCGTGAATCCATGCCATGCGTTGCGCGGCAATTTTCACGGAGCGTGAACCTCCCCGGCCGATTTGTCATGGCGGAAACAAAGTGGCCGTCCGGAGGGGTCCACCCGGACGGCCGAATGCGGCTTGGGAAGTCGATGACTCATTGGGGCCGCTGACGGACACTCAACAGAACACGGCGTGAATCGGGCGTGAAAGCGCCGTGAAAGCGTGAATCTCATTGATTCACAATGCAATCCCGGACCCGCCCCGGCCGGGCCGACCCCACGCCGTCACAGAAAAAGCCGCCGGCAGGTGCCGGCGGCTTCGATTGGTTCGGCGGCCGCCTACTGCGCGGCGGTCGACAGGTTGGCCAGCATCGGGTCGGCGATCTCCACGCCCGATGCCTTGCGGCGTTCGTCGAGGATCAGTTCGTCACGCGAGGTCGCGATGCGCCGGATCTGGCTCATCGTGCCGCCGGTGCCGGCCGGGATCAGGCGGCCGACGATGACGTTTTCCTTCAAACCCTGCAGCGTGTCGGTCTTGCCGGCGACCGCCGCTTCCGTGAGGACGCGGGTGGTCTCCTGGAACGACGCGGCCGAAATGAAGGACGGCGTCTGCAGCGAGGCCTTGGTGATGCCCAGCAGCACGGGCTGGCCGGCGGCCGGCTTCTTGCCGTCCTCGACCAGGCGGTCATTGACCTCTTCCAGCTCGATCACGTCGACATGGTCGCCCGGGATGTAGGTCGAGTCGCCCTGCTCGGTGATCTCCACCTTCTGCAGCATCTGCCGGACGATCACCTCGATGTGCTTGTCGTTGATGAGCACGCCCTGCAACCGGTAGACTTCCTGGATCTCGTTGACGAGGTAGGAGGCCAGCGCCTCCACGCCCTTGATCGCCAGGATGTCGTGCGGCGCGGGGTTGCCGTCCATCACATAGTCGCCCTTCTCGATGACGTCGCCGTCCTGGAGATGGAACGGCTTGCCCTTCGGGATGAGGTACTCGACCGGCTCCAGCGTCGCATCGTGCGGTTCGATGATGATGCGGCGCTTGTTCTTGTAGTCGCGGCCGAAGCGGATCGTGCCGTCGATCTCGGCGATGATCGCGTGGTCCTTCGGACGGCGCGCCTCGAACAGTTCGGCCACCCGCGGCAGACCGCCGGTGATGTCCTTGGTCTTGGCGCTTTCCATCGGGATACGCGCGACGACGTCGCCTGGCTTCACCTTCGCACCCGGCTCGACCGAGAGGATCGCCTCGACCGAAAGCAGGAAGCGTGCGTCGCCGCCCTTGGACAGCTTGGCGACCTTGCCCTTGGCATCGAGGATGGTCAGCGCCGGCTTCAGGTCCGTACCGCGCGGCGTCGAACGCCAGTCGATGACCTCGCGCTTGGTGATGCCGGTCGATTCGTCGGCGGTCTCCTGGACGGAGATGCCATCGACCAGATCCTCGAACGCCACCTTGCCCTCGACTTCGGTCAGCATCGGTCGGGTGTACGGGTCCCACTCGGCGATGCGCTGGCCGCGCTTCACCTTGTCGCCGTCGTCCACATAGATGCGCGAGCCGTAGGTCACGCGGTGCGTGGCGCGCTCCTTGCCCGCCTCGTCGAGGATGAGGATCGCCATGTTGCGTCCCATCGCCACGAGGTGGCCGTCGGAGTTGCGCACGACCGAGCGGTTGCGAATCTGCACCTTGCCCTCGTACGACGCTTCCAGGAACGACTGGTCGACGACCTGCGCCGTGCCGCCCATGTGGAAGGTACGCATCGTGAGCTGGGTGCCCGGCTCGCCGATCGACTGCGCCGCGATGACGCCGACCGCCTCGCCCTGGTTGACGGGCGTGCCGCGCGCCAGGTCGCGGCCGTAGCAGACCGCGCACACGCCGGTACGGACCTCGCAGGTCAGTGCCGAGCGGATGCGGACCGACTGGATGCCGGCCTTCTCGATCACGTCCACGTCGCGCTCGTCGATCAGCTTTCCGGCCTTGACCAGCTTGTCGCCGGAAACCGGGTGCTTGATGTCCTCGAGCGCGGTGCGGCCGAGAATGCGCTGACCGAGCGACGCAACGACCTGCCCCGCATCCACGATCGGCTGCATGGTGAGGCCCTTGTCGGTGCCGCAGTCGGTCGCGTTGACGATGCAGTCCTGCGCCACGTCGACGAGGCGGCGGGTCAGGTAGCCCGAGTTCGCCGTCTTCAGCGCCGTGTCGGCCAGGCCCTTGCGAGCGCCGTGCGTGGAGTTGAAGTACTCCAGAACGGTCAGGCCTTCCTTGAAGTTCGAGATGATCGGGGTCTCGATGATCTCGCCCGACGGCTTCGCCATCAGGCCGCGCATGCCGGCCAGCTGACGCATCTGCGTCGGCGAGCCGCGGGCGCCCGAGTGGCTCATCATGTAGATCGAGTTCATCGGCTTCTGGCGGCCGGTCGCATTGTCGAACTCGACCGCCTTGATGCGGCCCATCATCTCGTCGGCGACCTTCTCCGAGCACTTCGCCCAGGCGTCGACCACCTTGTTGTACTTTTCGCCCTGGGTGATCAGGCCGTCATTGTACTGCTGCTCGTATTCCTTCGCGAGCGCCTCGGTGTCGGCGACCAGCTTCTCCTTCGCAGCCGGGATCAGCATGTCGTCCTTGCCGAACGAGATGCCGGCGCGGCAGGCATGGCTGAAGCCGAGCGCCATGATGCGGTCGCAGAAGATCACGGTCTCCTTCTGGCCGCAGTGGCGATACACCGTGTCGATCATCCGGGAGATGTTCTTCTTGGTCATCTCCTGGTTGGCGATGTCGAAGGGCACGTTGACGTTCTTCGGCAGCAGTTCGCCGATGATCATGCGGCCGGGCGTCGTGTCATAGATTTTCGACACGGGCTTGCCCTTGGCGTCCACGGTGCGGAAGCGGCCCTTGATCTTGGTGTGCAGCGTGATCGCCTTGGATTCGAGCGCGTGGTGCAGCTCGCCCATGTCGGCATACATGCCGCTGACAGGCACCTTGTAGGTCTTGCCCGACTTCTTGTCCTTGTGCTCGACCTCGCGGTACTGGCCGGGCTCGTTCTCCGCCACGATCGACAGGTAGTAGAGGCCCAGCACCATGTCCTGCGACGGAACGATGATCGGCGCGCCCGAGGCCGGGTGCAGGATGTTGTTGGTCGACATCATCAGCACGCGGGCTTCGAGCTGCGCTTCCAGCGACAGCGGCACGTGGACCGCCATCTGGTCGCCGTCGAAGTCGGCGTTGAAGGCCGTGCAGACCAGCGGGTGAAGCTGGATCGCCTTGCCTTCGATGAGGATCGGCTCGAACGCCTGGATGCCGAGGCGATGCAGCGTCGGCGCGCGGTTCAGGAGCACGGGATGCTCGCGGATCACCTCGTCGAGGATGTCCCAGACCTCCGGCTTTTCCTTCTCGACCAGCTTCTTCGCCTGCTTGACCGTCGAGGAGAAGCCCTTGGCGTCGAGGCGCGCGTAGATGAACGGCTTGAACAGCTCGAGCGCCATCTTCTTCGGCAGGCCGCACTGGTGCAGCTTCAGCTCCGGACCCGTCACGATGACCGAGCGGCCGGAATAGTCGACGCGCTTGCCGAGCAGGTTCTGGCGGAACCGGCCCTGCTTGCCCTTCAGCATGTCGGACAGCGACTTCAGCGGACGCTTGTTCGCGCCGGTGATGACGCGGCCGCGGCGGCCGTTGTCGAACAGGGCGTCCACCGCCTCCTGAAGCATGCGCTTCTCGTTGCGGATGATGATGCCCGGCGCCTTCAGCTCGATCAGCCGCTTCAGGCGGTTGTTGCGGTTGATGACGCGGCGGTACAGGTCGTTCAGGTCGGACGTGGCGAAGCGGCCGCCGTCCAGCGGGACGAGCGGGCGCAGGTCCGGCGGGATGACGGGGATGATCTTCATGATCATCCACTCCGGCTGGTTGCCAGACTCCAGGAAGTTCTCGACGACCTTCAGCCGCTTCAGCAGCTTCTTCTGCTTCAGCTCCGACGTGGTCGAGGCAAGATCCGAGCGCAGTTCGCCGGCGATCTTCTCAAGCTCCATGCCGGCCAGCAGGCCGTGGATCGCCTCGGCGCCGATCTGCGCGGTGAACGAGTCCTCGCCATACTCGTCGACGGCGATCATGTACTCTTCTTCCGAGAGCAGCTGGTTTGCCTTCAGCGCGGTCAGGCCGGGCTCGGTGACGATGTAGTTCTCGAAATAGAGGACGCGCTCGATGTCCTTCAGCGTCATGTCGAGCAGCGTGCCGATGCGGCTCGGCAGCGACTTCAGGAACCAGATGTGGGCGACCGGCGCGGCCAGCTCGATGTGGCCCATGCGCTCGCGGCGCACGCGCGACAGGGTGACCTCGACGCCGCACTTCTCGCAGATGACGCCCTTGTACTTCATGCGCTTGTACTTGCCGCACAGGCACTCGTAGTCCTTGATCGGACCGAAGATGCGCGCGCAGAACAGGCCGTCACGCTCGGGCTTGAACGTGCGGTAGTTGATCGTCTCCGGCTTCTTGATCTCGCCGAACGACCAGGACAGGATCTTGTCAGGCGACGCGAGCGAGATCCGGATGGAATCGAACGTCAGCGCGGGAACCTGGGTGTTGAAGAGATTCATGACCTCTTGGTTCATGCCGTTCTCCTTTTCGGGGTCCTCGAAACCCCTTCCTGATTTCAAAACGCTTCGCATCACCCCTCATCACCGCCATCGGCGACACCTTCTCTCTACAAGGGGAGAAGGGAGGGCGCCCGTCCTTCTCCCCTTGTGGGAGAGGGTGGCCGAGCGAAGCGAGGTCGGATGAGGGGTGACACAAGCCACCCCTCACCTCATGTTCATTCCGCCGCGTCGGGCAGACGCACCGGGGTCTCGTCGACCTTGGTGTTCTCCAGCTCGACGTTGAGGCCGAGCGAACGCATTTCCTTGACCAGCACGTTGAAGCTTTCGGGAACGCCTGCCTCGAAAGCGTCGTCGCCGCGGACGATCGCCTCATAGACCTTGGTGCGGCCGGCCACGTCGTCCGACTTCACCGTGAGCATTTCCTGCAGCGTGTACGCTGCGCCGTAGGCTTCGAGCGCCCAGACTTCCATTTCGCCGAAACGCTGGCCGCCGAACTGCGCCTTGCCGCCCAGCGGCTGCTGGGTGACGAGCGAGTACGGGCCGATCGAGCGCGCGTGGATCTTGTCGTCCACGAGGTGATGCAGCTTCAACATATAGATGTAGCCGACCGTCACCTTGCGCGCGAACGGCTCGCCGGTGCGCCCGTCGTAGAGCGTCGACTGGCCGCTGGTCGCAAGACCTGCCTTCTCCAGCATCTCGTTGATGTTGGCCTCGTGCGCGCCGTCGAACACCGGCGTGGCGATCGACACGCCGCGGCGCATCTGCTCGCCCAGGCGAACCACGGAGTCGTCGTCATAGCGCCGGACCGGCTCGTTGCGATCGTTCTCGGGAATGATCGCCTCGATGGTCTTGCGCAGCGGCTTGATGTCGCCGCCGGCCTTGTACGCGTCGATCAGCTGGCCGATCTGCCTGCCCATGCCGGCGCAGGCCCAGCCGAGATGGGTTTCGAGAATCTGGCCGACGTTCATGCGCGAAGGCACGCCGAGCGGGTTCAGCACGATGTCCACCGGCTGACCATCCGCGAGGAACGGCATGTCTTCCTGCGGCACGATCTTGGAGACCACGCCCTTGTTGCCGTGACGGCCGGCCATCTTGTCGCCCGGCTGCGTCTTGCGCTTCACCGCGACGAAGACCTTGACCATCTTCATCACGCCCGGCGGGAGTTCGTCGCCGCGTTGCAGCTTCTCGACCTTATCGAGGAAGCGCTGTTCGAGGCGCTTCTTCGACTCGTCGTACTGCTTGCGGACGGCTTCGATCTCGCCCATCAGCTTTTCGTTGCTGACCGCGAACTGCCACCACTGCTGGCGCGGATACTCGTTCAGCACGTCGCGCGTGATCGCGGTGTCCTTCTTGAAGTTCTTCGGACCCGCGACGGCGCTCTTGCCGTCGAGCATCTCGGCCAGACGGCCGAACACGTTGCGGTCGAGGATCGCCTGTTCGTCGTCGCGGTCTTTCGCGAGGCGTTCGATTTCCTCGCGCTCGATCGCGAGCGCACGCTCGTCCTTGTCGACGCCGTGACGGTTGAACACGCGCACTTCGACGACCGTGCCGAAGGTTCCGGGCGGCATGCGCATGGACGTGTCACGTACGTCGGACGCCTTCTCGCCGAAGATCGCGCGCAGAAGCTTCTCTTCCGGCGTCATCGGGCTTTCGCCCTTCGGCGTGATCTTGCCGACCAGGATGTCGCCCGGCTGCACTTCCGCGCCGATGTAGACGATGCCGGCCTCGTCGAGGTTCTTCAGCGCCTCTTCCGACACGTTCGGGATGTCGCGCGTGATTTCCTCAGGCCCGAGCTTGGTGTCGCGGGCCATGACCTCGAACTCCTCGATGTGGATCGAGGTGAAGACGTCGTCGGCCACGATCCGCTCGGAGAGCAGGATCGAGTCTTCGAAGTTGTAGCCGTTCCACGGCATGAACGCGACGAGCACGTTCTTGCCGAGCGCGAGCTCGCCGAGTTCGGTCGAGGGACCGTCGGCGATGATGTCGCCCTTCTTCACCGCGTCACCCACGCGCACCAGCGGACGCTGGTTGATGCAGGTGTTCTGGTTCGAGCGCTGGAACTTCATCAGGCGATAGATGTCGACGCCCGACTTCGACGGATCGTTGTCTTCCGTCGCGCGGATGACGATACGGGTCGCGTCGATCTGGTCGACCACGCCGGTACGGCGGGCCGCGATCGCAGCACCCGAGTCACGCGCAACCACGCCTTCCATGCCGGTGCCGACGAACGGCGCTTCCGCGCGGATCAGCGGCACGGCCTGACGCTGCATGTTCGAACCCATCAGCGCGCGGTTGGCGTCGTCGTTCTCGAGGAACGGGATCAGCGCCGCGGCGACCGAAACGAGCTGCTTCGGCGACACGTCCATGAGGTCGACGTTTTCGCGCGGCGTCATCATCACCTCGCCGCCGTGGCGGCAGATGACGAATTCGTCGACGAACGAGCCCTTCTTGTCGAGCTCGGCGTTCGCCTGCGCGACGTAGTGCTTCGCCTCCTCCATGGCCGACAGGTAAACCACCTCGTCGGAGACCTTGCCGTCGATGATGCGACGGTAGGGGCTCTCGATGAAGCCGTACTTGTTGATGCGCGCAAACGTGGCGAGCGAGTTGATCAGGCCGATGTTCGGACCTTCCGGCGTTTCGATCGGGCAGATGCGGCCATAGTGCGTCGGGTGCACGTCGCGCACCTCGAAGCCCGCGCGTTCGCGCGTCAGTCCGCCCGGTCCGAGCGCCGAGAGACGACGCTTGTGCGTGATCTCGGAGAGCGGATTGGTCTGGTCCATGAACTGCGAGAGCTGCGAGGAACCGAAGAACTCGCGCACGGCGGCAGCCGCCGGCTTCGCGTTGATCAGGTCCTGCGGCATGACAGTGTCGATATCGACCGACGACATGCGCTCCTTGATGGCGCGCTCCATGCGCAGCAGGCCGAGGCGATACTGATTTTCCATCAGCTCGCCGACCGAACGCACGCGGCGGTTGCCGAGATGGTCGATGTCGTCGATGTCGCCCTTGCCGTCGCGCAGGTCCACCAGCGTCTTGATGACGGAGATGATGTCTTCCTTGCGGAGAATCCGCACGGTGTCGTCCGCCTTCAGGTCGAGGCGCATGTTCATCTTCACGCGGCCGACGGCCGAGAGGTCGTAGCGCTCCGGATCGAAGAACAGCGACTTGAACATCGCTTCCGCGGTGTCGACCGTGGGCGGCTCGCCCGGACGCATCACGCGGTAGATGTCGAACAGCGCTTCCTCGCGCGTGTTGTTCTTGTCCACCATCAGCGTGTTGCGGATGTAGGCGCCGACCGTGACGTGGTCGATGTCGAGGATCTCGAGGTCCTTCTGGCCGGTCTCCAGCAGCACCTTCAACGTCTTCTCGTCGATCTCGTCGCCGGCCTCGAGATAGATCTCGCCGGTCTTGTAGTTGACCACGTCCTCGGCGAGGTAGCTGCCGTAGAGGTCGTCATTGGTCGCCTTGATCGCCTTAAGACCCTTCTCGGCCAGCTGCTTGGCCTGGCGGGCGGTGATCTTCTTGCCCGCCTCGACCACGACCGTGCCCTTGTCGGCGTCGATCATGTCGCCCACGGCCTTCAGGCCGCGGAAGCGGTCCACGTTGAAGGGGATGCGCCAGTGGTCGCCGGCGCGCTTGTAGGTGACCTTGTTGTAGAAGGTCGACAGGATCTCCTCGCCGTCCATGCCGAGCGCCATCAGGAGCGACGTCACCGGAATCTTGCGGCGGCGGTCGGTGCGCGCGTGCACGATATCCTTCGCGTCGAACTCGATGTCGAGCCACGAACCGCGATACGGAATGATGCGGGCAGCGAACAGCAGCTTGCCCGACGAATGGGTCTTGCCCTTGTCGTGGTCGAAGAACACGCCCGGCGAGCGGTGCATCTGCGAGACGATCACGCGCTCGGTGCCGTTCACGATGAACGTGCCGTTGGACGTCATGAGCGGGATATCGCCCATATAGACGTCCTGCTCCTTGATGTCCTTGACCGACTTGGCCTGCGTTTCCGGGTCCACATCGAACACGATCAGGCGCAGCGTCACTTTCAGCGGCGCAGCGAACGTCATGCCGCGCTGGCGGCACTCGTCCACGTCGTACTTCGGCTGCTCGAATTCGTACTTCACGAATTCAAGCATCGACGTGCCGGCGAAGTCCGAAATCGGGAACACCGACTTGAACACTGCCTGCAATCCGTCGTCCGGGCGGCCGCCCTCCGGTTCGTCGATCTGCAGGAACTGGTCGTAGGACGCCTTCTGAACCTCGATGAGGTTCGGCATCTCAGCCACTTCCGCGATCTTCCCGAAGAATTTGCGTACGCGTCTGCGGCCGTTGAAAGACTGCGTCTGTGTCTGGGCCATCGTCGCTCCTTGGCTTCATCTTCTCGAAGGCTGGCCCCACCGGACCGGACTTCGGCATTTCCGGGCCGCCTCGCGGCGGCAGCTCGCGTCCACGCCGTAGGGCACGGCCCTAAACGGCAGAAAACCCGTTTCCTGAAAGCCGTCCCGGCCCTCAGGAAAGAGGTTCCCCCACTGTCCCCGATAACGCGGGGCCGGCGGGCGACAGGGTCGCCCGCCGCAACCCTTACGCTTACTTCAGGTCGACCTTGGCGCCGACCTTCTCGAGCTGCGCCTTGATCTTCTCGCCGTCGGCCTTCGAGACGGCTTCCTTCACCGTCTTCGGAGCGCCTTCGACCAGGTCCTTGGCTTCCTTCAAGCCGAGGCCGGTGATCGCGCGCACTTCCTTGATGACCTCGATCTTCTTGTCGCCGGCGGACGAGAGGATGACGTCGAATTCCGTCTTCTCCTCGACCGGAGCCGCGGCGGCGGCGCCACCGCCGGCAGCGGCAACCGCCACCGGAGCGGCGGCCGAAACGCCCCACTTCTCTTCCAGCAGCTTCGACAGCTCGGCCGCCTCGAGGACGGTCAGCTTCGACAGGTCGTCTACGATCTTGCTGAGATCAGCCATTTTCATTTTCCTTCAAAGAAAGTTCGAACAGGTGTTGATGGGTGCTGAGGAACGGCCTCACGCCGCCTCGTCCTTCCGGGCATAAGCGCCGATGACGCGCGCGACCGAAGACGCGGGCGCATTGACGATCGTGGCGATCCGGGTTGCCGGCGTGGAAATCATGCCGACAAGCTTCGCGCGCAGCTCGTCCAGGGACGGAAGCGTGGCGAGAGCCTTCACTCCATCCGCGTTGAGAGCGGTCGGGCCCATTGCGCCGCCGAGGATGACGAGCTTGTCATTCCCCTTGGCGAAATCGGACGCGACCTTCGGCGCGGCGATCGGATCCTCGGAGTAGGCGATCAGGGTCTGTCCCTTGAACAGCGCCTGAATCTTCTCCGAATCCGTGCCCTGAAGAGCGATCTTGGCGAGGCGGTTCTTCGCGACTTTGACGGTGCCGCCGGCAGCACGCATCTTCGTACGAAGATCGTTCATCTGCGCGACGGTGATACCGGCATAGTGGGCCACGACGACCGAACCGGCGCCCTTGAAGGCGTCGTTCAGGCCCGTGACGAGTTCGCGTTTTTCCGCTCTGTCCACTGCCTATCTCCAGTTGGCCTCGGCCCCATTCGCGGGACGTCGGCCGGTTTGCCTTTTGCCTTCCGGGCATTCCATCACTGGATCGCCCGAACGACGCTCGAGGATCCTGCCCCCTTTCGCCACGCCGTCGCTCCGATCTTCATCGGCACGGGGCGCGCTGACAAAAGGCCAACACGGTTCGAACCTTTCAGCGGAGCGTTCGCTCCGACGTCGGGTCTTCACCCGTCTCATGCAGGCCAAGTTGATTAAGGCTATGGCCGCCTGCAATCTCGGACAGGAAATCCGGGGGCGGTCTTCTGCTCCCGGGATCCCGGCCCTTGTGGGCCGGGAGTTCGTTCGCGGGCCGGAGACCCGGCCCGAATTCAGTCGCTCACGCCTGCTCGGCGAGCGATGCGATGTCGAGCTTGAGGCCCGGGCCCATCGTCGAGGAGATCGAGACCTTCTTGACGAAATTGCCCTTGGCGCCCGACGGCTTGGCCTTGTTCACCGCGTCGGCGAACGCACGCACGTTCTCCTCCAGCGCCTTGGCGTCGAACGACGCCTTGCCGACGCCGGCCTGCACGATCCCGGCCTTCTCGACGCGGAACTCGACGGCGCCGCCCTTCGAGGCCTTGACCGCGGCCGCAACGTCGGTGGTGACGGTGCCGACCTTCGGGTTCGGCATCATGCCGCGGGGTCCGAGCACCTTGCCCAGACGTCCGACCAGACCCATCATGTCCGGCGTCGCGATGCAGCGGTCGAAGTCGATCGTGCCGCCCTGCACGATCTGCACCAGGTCCTCCGCGCCGACGATATCAGCACCGGCTGCCTTGGCCTCGTCGGCCTTGGCGCCCTTGGCGAACACGGCGACGCGCACCGTCCGGCCCGTGCCGTTCGGCAGGTTCACCACGCCGCGCACCATCTGGTCGGCATGGCGGGGATCGACGCCGAGGTTCATCGCCACCTCGATCGTCTCGTCGAACTTGGCGGACGCGCGGTCCTTCACCAGCTTCACCGCATCGGCCAGGCTGTAGGCCTTGTTGCGATCGATGCCCTCGCGCGACTTGGTTACGCGCTTTGCAATCTTTGCCATGATCTTACCCCACCACTTCCAGGCCCATCGAGCGGGCGGAGCCCTCGACCATGCGCATGGCCGCCTCGACGTCGTTGGCGTTGAGATCCTTCATCTTGGCTTCCGCGATCTCGCGCACCTTGTCGCGGGAGATCTGGCCGGCGACCGCCTTGCCCGGCTCCTTCGAGCCCGACTTCAGGTTCGCGGCCTTCTTCAGGAAGAAGCTCACCGGCGGCGTCTTCATGACGAAGGTGAACGACTTGTCCTGGTAATAGGTGATGACGACGGGGATCGGCGACCCCTTCTCCATGTTCTGGCTCTGGGCGTTGAACGCCTTGCAGAATTCCATGATGTTGATGCCGCGCTGACCAAGCGCCGGGCCGATCGGGGGCGACGGCGTCGCCGAGCCCGCGGGCACCTGGAGCTTGAGCTGGCCTGCTACCTTCTTAGCCATCTCTTCCTGCCTCTGTCATGCCGGCCTCCTCGGAGGAACGCGGCGGTTGCAGTCTGGTGGTCCGGTCCGCCGGCCGGCAAAAGCCGCCTCGCCTCCCACCGCTTCCGGCCGCCTGCGCGGCCTGCCGTCACGCCCCGGTCAAACCCCGGGCGGACGGCTCCGGATCAGTTCTTCTCGACCTGACCGAATTCCAGATCCACGGGCACGGCACGCCCGAAGATCGACACTTCCACCTTGAGGCGCGCGCGCTCCTCGTCCACTTCCTGCACCGTGCCGTTGAACGAGGCGAACGGACCGTCGGAGACGCGCACGCTCTCGCCAATCTCGAAGGTGACCGACGGCTTCGGCCGCTCGACACCCTCCTGCACCTGGTTCAGGATGCGCTGCGCTTCCGTCTCGGTGATCGGCACCGGCTTGGAATCGCCAAGGAAACCAGTCACTTTCGGGGTGTTCTTCACAAGCGAGAACACCGCGTCGGTCAGGTTCGCCTTGAGCAGCACATAGCCCGGGAAGAACTTGCGCTCGGCGTCGACCTTGCGGCCGCGCCGGACTTCGACGACCTTCTCGGTCGGCACGACGATCTGCTCGATGTCGGCGGCCAGGCCCTTCTGCTTGGCCTTGCTCTGAATGTCGTCCGCCACCTTCTTCTCGAAATTCGAGTAGGCGTGGACGATGTACCACCGGGCGGTCATCTTCTGGGTCTCTCCGTAGGCCGCTGTCAGCGTCCGATGCCGAGGATCAGTTCGACGGCGAGCGCCATCACCTGGTCGGCGGCGAAAAAGAAGATCGACGCGATGATCGCGAAGGCGACGACCATCGCCACGGAGATCATCGTCTCGCGGCGCGACGGCCACGTCACCTTGGCCGTCTCCGACCTCACCTGCTGCAGGAAGGTGAAGGGATTTGTCGTCTTTGACGCCATCTGCCGCTCTGCTTTCAAGAACCCGTTCGCCCGACTTTCGGCGACCGCGTCTTCTGGATGATCCCGCGGCCGCAACCGGCCGGGGAGATGCGCACCGGGGACTTGAGAGCTGATTCGCCTCGTGCCCAAGCGCTATTGGCGCGCAAAGCCGGCCTCCCAGCTCCACGCGCCGCGTGTCTGTTGCGTCTAGATAAAACCGATTCCCGTCCCGCGCAAGGGCGAACAATCCGCTTTATTCACCAACCGCCGGCGTCGAACCATCCAGTCGTCCGCTCGCAGGCTATGCCGTCTTGTGCCCGAAAACCGCGTCCCGGGCAAGACGCTCCGTAAAGAATGGCAGGGGCAACAGGGCTCGAACCTGTGACCTGCGGTTTTGGAGACCGCCGCTCTACCAACTGAGCTATACCCCTACGCGGTCGCGTACATTTCACAAAGCGGTACCGCTTTCAAGGCCTCGCGGCAGATTTATACCGCGGCGGCCGGTCGTCCTCGCCACAACGAAAAAGGGCGGCCCGAGGGCCGCCCTTGTTCACGCCAGCCGTTCGGCCGGAGCTTATTCCTTGATCGATACAACCACCCCTGCGCCGACGGTGCGGCCGCCCTCGCGGATGGCGAAGCGCAGCTTCTCCTCCATGGCGATCGGCACGATCAGCTCGACGTCGACCGTCACGTTGTCGCCCGGCATCACCATCTCGGTGCCCTCGGCAAGCGTCACGATGCCCGTCACGTCCGTCGTGCGGAAGTAGAACTGCGGACGGTAGTTGGTGAAGAACGGCGTGTGGCGGCCGCCCTCTTCCTTCGTCAGGATGTAGGCTTCGGCCTTGAACTTCGTGTGCGGCTTCACCGAACCCGGCTTGCACAGCACCTGGCCGCGCTCGACGTCCTCGCGCTTCGTGCCGCGCAGCAGCGCCCCGATGTTGTCACCCGCCTGACCCTGGTCAAGCAGCTTCCGGAACATCTCGACGCCCGTCACCGTCGTCTTCACCGTCGGCTTCAGCCCGACGATCTCGATTTCCTCGCCGACCTTCACGATCCCGCGCTCGACGCGGCCCGTCACAACCGTGCCGCGACCCGAGATCGAGAACACGTCCTCGACCGGCATCAGGAACGGCAGGTCGACCGGACGCTCCGGCTGCGGGATATACGCGTCGACCTGCGTCATCAGCTCAAGCACCGCGTCATGGCCGATCGTCGGCTCGCGATCCTCAAGCGCGCACAGCGCCGAACCACGCACCACCGGGATGTCGTCCCCGGGGAACTCGTACTTCGACAGAAGCTCGCGCACCTCGAGCTCGACCAGGTCGAGAAGCTCGGCGTCGTCCACCATGTCGACCTTGTTCAGGAACACCACAAGCGCCGGAACGCCCACCTGGCGCGCCAGCAGGATGTGCTCGCGCGTCTGCGGCATCGGGCCGTCAGCCGCAGACACCACCAGGATCGCCCCGTCCATCTGCGCCGCGCCCGTGATCATGTTCTTCACATAGTCGGCGTGGCCGGGGCAGTCCACATGCGCGTAGTGCCGGTTCTCCGTCTCGTACTCGACATGCGCCGTCGAGATCGTGATGCCGCGCGCCTTCTCCTCAGGCGCCGCGTCGATCTGGTCATACGCCTTGTACTCACCAAAATACTTGGTGATCGCAGCCGTCAGAGACGTCTTGCCATGGTCGACGTGCCCGATCGTCCCGATGTTGACATGCGGCTTCGTCCGCTCGAATTTGCTCTTGGCCATGTCGTGTTTTTCCCTGGCGTCAGAAATTGGGTATGTTTTGGTGCGGGCCGATTAGCGGCAAAGGTCGTGGAAGGCAAGGGGCTTTCGCCCATGCTCCAGCCTGCGAGCGGCGGCGCACCGGCGGCACGGTCGGACTTAGATAGGCGGGGCGAAACAGGTTGCAAGGGCGGTCCGCATGCGGCGTAAGGCCCGCCGATCGGCAGGAACCGGCGGCGGCGCGTCGCCGTTTTCCGGACGCCGTGCCGCACAGGTCCGGCGTAGCCCGGCGCGCCCGCAGCCCGAGCGCCAGCCCGACCGGCCCGACGACTGCATCGCATCGCCGGCCGGACAGGCCCGCCGGCACGAATTCCTGGAGATCATCATGAAATCTCGTATCGTCCTTACAATCGGATTGGCTCTCGCCGCGGCAACGGCGGGCCCGGCGAACGCGGCGCAGGGCCCGGTCGTCGGCAGCCAGGAGACCGACGCGAAGGTCGGCGCCTGCTTTGCCCCCCAGGAGGATTGCGCGAGCCGGATCGTGGCGGCGATCGACGGAGCCAAGACCTCGGTCCACACGATGGAACTGTTCCTGCTGCAGAAGGACATCATCGACGCGCTGATCGCCGCGCACAAGCGCGGCGTCGACGTGCAGGTCATCGCCGACTACAAGACGGACGAGGAAGAGGAAGCCAAGGCCTGCGCGGCGAACACGCATCCGTTCATCGGCGCCGAGCGGCTCCTCGCCGCCCAGGTTCCGATCATGCTCGACAATTCGGTCAAGACGGCACACAACAAGATCAGCGTGATCGACGGAAATCTGGTGATCGGCGGCTCGTTCAACTACACCGAGGAAGCCGACAAGCTGAATGCGGAGAATGCGACCTTCATCACATCGCCGACCGTGGCGAAATGGTACGAGGAGGATTTCGCCTACCGCAAGACGCTGGCCCAGCCCTATGCGCCGCGCGCCTGCGGCAGCGAATAGGCATCGTCGCTACTGGTGGGCGCTCCTGTCCTGCCAGGGAATCAAGTAGGAGGCCTTGACCCAGCCGATCTGGTCGGCAGGGGTGTGCACCTTGAGCCACCCCTTGGCTTCGTCCTGGCTATACTGCAGAAACACCAGCGGCGTCTGCGCGGCGAGTTCGCCCACCACCGGGCCGCCCGGCTGGCTGCGCAGGTTGAGCCGGCTCCTGGTCTCGGCAAGTCCCATCGTCCAGTTCGACCACATGAAATCGCCGCGGCCGCAGCCGAAACCCGGCCAGTAGGCGGTCTCGACGCCGGGGAAGACGGACTGGTTCTGGATGCACGAGACGGTCATGCCGCGGACCGCGCCGAACGCCGCCTGGAAATCGACCATCGGCCGGCCGTCCTCGATGCCGGCGACGACAAGACCCACCGTTCCGACCTCCTGGCCTTCGCGCTGGAGACTTCCGAACAGCGTCTTCGCCTCGGCATTGGCGAGCGGCGAGCCGTCCGCCAGCTTGCGGGTGGCGATCGCCAGGCGCGAGCGGGCGTCGCCGCCATCCGCGCCCTTCTGGTAGTAGGATAGCGCCAGGTCGACCGCCGGCTGACCGCGCAGTGCCGTGTAGAGACCCGCCGCCTCGCCCTCCGAGATGGCGTCGCCGCGCGTCGGCGCCGCCAGGAGGCTGTCGCCCGCCTCGCCGTAGCAGCTCGCCCAGCCGAGCTCGCCGCAGGCGGCGAAATACTCCCACGGCGGATGAATCGTCAGCCCAGGGTCCGGCGGCAGATAAAGCGTCCCGTTGGTCACCAGGAAGGCCAGCCACCGCTTCGCCTCCGGCGTCGCCTTCTCGATCATGCGCCTGATCACCGGCAAGGCGGCCTGGCGGTCCGGCTCTCCATAGATGTCGGTCGTATAGAGCCGGATCAGCAGGTCGAACGCCGCGACGATTCCCTCGGAATCCGGGCGTGCCAGCAGCGCCGGCACCTCGACGCGGGCATCCTGCCCGGTGGAGACGGCACCGTCGAGGATCAGGGCGGCCTTGCCGACCATGGACCAGGAATCGCCGCGGCCGATGCCCTCCTCGAAGGCCGCCAAGGCGCGCCCGTACATGTCGCCCTGCGCCTGGTCCTTGAGAGCCGTGGCCTGGTCGCGCAGCATGTTGCCGAGCTGGTACCAGGCCCACAGCGACCCCATCGCGCCGGCCTTGCGGAAATGGGCCTCGGCAAGCACCGGATCGGCCGGCGCGCCGTAGCCGTAGCGCGTCGCATAGGCCTTGAGCTCGATCGCGAACCGATCCTCGCCGTTGAGAGCGAGGGCCTTGTCGACCAGGCCCGCAGCCTCGCTCAGCACCTGCGGCGTCCGCTCGAAGCCGTCGCCGTCGAACTTCATATCGGCAAGTTCGGTGCATCCCGAGACATAGCTGCGTCGGCAGGCATCGTCGAACAGGGAAGCGGCGATGGCGAAATCCTTCGGGACGCCCTCCCCGAGCCGCCGCATCGAGCCCAGATTGACCGCAGCCTGCAGATAGCCGAGTTTCTGGCTGCTCTCGAAATAGACCGCCGCCTTGGCATCGTCCCGCGCGACGCCGCGGCCCGACCTGTAGAGCCAGCCATAATAGTTCAGCGCCCAGGGGTTCTGTGCGTCGGCGGCCAGCGCCTGCTCCACCAGCCGGCGCGTCCGCTCGTCCCGCTCCGCCGGCTCGGCGGGTACCTGGCCGTCGAAATAGAGGTTGGCGGCGTACAGA
>JAHBYW010000017.1 GCA_019635755.1 Rhizobiaceae bacterium
CTCGCCCACGCTCATCGTGGCGTTGGGCTCGTTGGCCTTGCGGACGACGGGGTGCTTGCTGTAGGCCTCCAGCGCGGGACCGGTGGCGGCCCACACGAAGTCCGGGCCGCGGATACCCGCATCCCAGAACTCGCGGAGTTGGACCGCGATGTTGGCACGCATCTCTTCGAGGACGCGGTTGTCCCAGCCCGGTTTGGCAGCGGCAGAGCGCTTGCGCGCCGTGAGCCACACTGAGGAGGCCAGCGCTGCTGACGTTTTGGCACGCATCCGGGTCGACATCTCCGTCTGGATTGGCCAACTCCCATCAACGACAAAACCAGCCCGGATAATTGCAGATACAAGCGTCTCCCATGCGTCAGGTTGCTTGTTGGCGAACACGATGACCAGTCGGCCTTCGTGCTTCAGAGCTGTCGCACATCGGGCGAAGACACGTGCCATCCCATCTTCGTAGACAGCCTTACTCTTCGCAGCATCGTTGCCGTGTCGACTGCTGTCGTCGATCAATTCACCATCGTTAGTCTCATGGTCCCATTTCGGAGCCATAGGTTCACGGAATGCCGCATCGACGGACTCGGAGACACCGCGCATGGCACGGCGCAGCCAAATGTAGAAGAAGTCCATCAAATCGGAGTATGGAATCGCGTCGTAGTACGGCGGGTCCGTAACAATGACGTCCACTTCGCCCGACGGAAGGCAGGCGGCAGAGCGATTCACAGGATGCGGCGTCGGCATCTCGTGCGCTGCAAGAAGGCCGTGATCGACGAACCGACACGACCAGTCCAGCTGAGCCAGATACGCCCCACCGATGTCATTGGTAAGCGGTATCTCGGTGTGGTCCCATGTGATCGGAAGGGCGAATCGGGTAAAGGTGTGTCCGATCAGCTCTCGTGAAATGTGCCACATACAAACCCGTGAGTTGTAGTCGGCTGCCTTGTCAATAACTAGCGCCAGATATGACGCCACCGCCTCGATCCAGTCTGCGGGATCGGGTGCAGTAGCACCGGAGTCGGCGCGCAGGGCGGGCGGAGTGTTCGCCTCTTTCGTCATCGCGGCGCGGGCCGCCCGCGTTG
Source organism: Rhizobiaceae bacterium (assembly GCA_019635755.1). Classification (GTDB taxonomy): domain Bacteria; phylum Pseudomonadota; class Alphaproteobacteria; order Rhizobiales; family Rhizobiaceae; genus OAS926. The sequence goes on from JAHBYW010000017.1 coordinate 1,071, forward strand.
CGGAAACAAATGTCCCCAACGCGAGGAGCTGGCGAGGTGTGAACAGGTCCCGCCAGTGCATCAAACCGTACCCCTGGACGCTGAATGCCCGGCCCGCGCCGCTTCCGCCGCCTGCGGGCGTTGGCTCATCGGGCAAGCCGAACGGGACTTCCACAAACGCCTCCGTGACTCGCTCGGAGTCCGGGGTCGCCACGGCGAGTTCGTGCTCGGTCGGCAGCCGGTACGCTTTGCCCCCGCCGCTTCTGCCCACTCCCGGGACATCGACCACCACTGCGGTCATCACGCTTCCCAACCGCCCCGCCTTGCCCTCCAGGCGGATGTCCTCCATCGTGTTGATGGCGGAGCAGCACGGGCACTGGGCGCCCGCACGGCTCATTGTCCCTGCGCCGAGGCGTTTGTCCTGCTCGCGATTCTGGGCCGCGTTGCCCCCCTTGACGGGGACGCTGGACTCGATGTCGAAGACTACGCGCTTTGGCAGACCGGACGGCGGCACCGACAAGTAGCGCGCCACGCGCTGCTCATGCGAGGCGGTATCAGGAGCCTGCCTCACGTTCGCGTCAGCATCGATCACCCGCATCGCCAGCAACACGCGCTTGTTCGCCTTCTTGCACAGCCACCGCGTCTTCAGCAGTGGCACGGTGGCCCGGCAGTTCTTGCACGTCACCGTTCGCGCCCAGAGGTACGCCACCGTCGGCTTGGCGACCCAGCGCGGGTTGCGCTTGTCCTCCAGGTACTCCTGGGTGAACTCGGCGTTCAGCGCGTCGATGTCCGCCCCCCCCGTGCCGTCGTCCTTCAGGGGCACGAGGCGCATGGGCTGGCGCTCGTAGGAGACGTGGTCCTTCTTGACGGGCTCGAAGTCGGCGTAGGTCGGGTAGTACTGGGCCAGTTCCCGCCGCGCCCGGGCAAGCACCCACTGCCCCCACGCGCGGACGTGCCACGCCAGGTCGGCCAGGGTCTCCTCATCCGCCCCCCCCACCCCCCCGGGCGGGCCGAAGGGGAGACCGGCGTCGGCCTGCTTCGCGCCGGGCTTGGCCTTCTTCTTGCTCCCGGCGTGCAGCCGCTTGATGGCAGCGGCGGTTTCCGCCTTGCTGTACCCCTTGGCCTTCTTGAAGAACTCCTCCATGAACGCGTCGTCGTGGAGGATGAAGTCGGGGAGCGGGCGCGTCTGCCCGGCGAGTTTCTGCGGGTACTCCAGCGTGCACTTGAGGATGAACCACGCGACGGGGTTGATGTCCACGGCCGTGGCCTCGCACCCGAGGCGCATGGCCTCGAGCGGGATCGCCCCGCCGCCGGCGAACGGGTCGAGGACTTTGGGAGCGCGCCCGCCGTAGGCCTTGCGGATCTCCTGGCGGAACCATTCGAGGGTCTCGGCGTTCTCGGTCTCGCGGCCCCAGTGGAGGATGCCGCCCTCGGTCTCTTCCTTGACCCGCTCGACCGTCTGGCCGTTGGGCATCTTCTTCTTCTCGATCCGCTTGACGACGCGCCCGCCGATCTTCTCGCAGAGTTCCTTGCGTGCTTCCGGCGTTCCGGGATCGGGCAGGAGGGTGGCGATGAGCGCAGCGCGGCACGCCGCGAGCGGACGGCGGGCTGGCCAGATGTGCAGGGTGGAGATGTGCCCGTGGCGGACGTTCTTCTCGTGGACGGAGTCCAGCGAGGCCTGCTTGAGGGGGAAGGCGTGCTCGATGAGGCGGGGGAAGTCGGTCATGGTGTTGTCCTTCACGCCACTTGCTTGGGATTGACGACCTGACCGATGAAGTAGCAGCCGTGTCGCGTGACCGCTGTGTTGCCGGATGTAAACGTCCGAGCGAAGTCGAGGTTCTCGACGTATACGTCTACACCTTCCGCTTTGGGGAGCAGAATGACGTTTCCGGCCTGGTTGTTGGTGATGTACTGGAGGCCACGAGTCCGCCACGCGTCATACGCGAGATGCTCGGACGCTGCACACCCGAACAGCGTGAGACCTGGCCGGAGCGTGTCCAGGAACCCATAAGACCGACCGGACTTTCGTCCATGATGGGGTGCGATGAGAACAGCGCAGTTGGCGACCAGATCCCGGTGGTGGGCCAGCACGTAGTCCCAGGTATCGTCGTGAGCGTCGCCCGGGAAGATGATCCGACCACCTGCCGAGCGGTAGACGACGACGTATGACCCGTCGTTCACGTCGCCGTCCTGGTTGGCGGCGATCACCAACTGCGGGCTCGGGGCGACAACGCTCAGGTAGTCGCCGCCCTCGGAGTCGTTGTCGCCCTGGTTGGCAAACTGGAACCGGCTTCCTGCACCCGGCGTGACGACCTTGGTCGACGTGTGCCCATCGCGCACCGCCACATACTGGCTCCAATCGTGCTCGCGGTAGCCATTGCCTCCGAACTCCGGCTTGGGCTTTCGCACGCCAGAGTCCCAGAAGTTCGCCACACCGATCTCGTCGCACAAGGCCTTGAACCCGTCCATGTGGTCCATGTCCGGATGCGACAGGATAAACCTAAAGACGGAGCCAATTCCGAGCCGTTGCAAGTACGCGATCGGATCGGTGGGCTTGTCGCGCATTCCGTAGTCGCCCCCGAGCCGCAGCGATTCGAGTCCCGATTTGGCCTCGCCAAGCAGGGAACGGAGAGCCGCGGACATGCTCCGCTCAGATGCGGTGCGGCCGTTGCAGATGTCGATCATGGTGATGCGATCGCTGTTGTGCCGAATGATCGAGCAGTCACCATTGCACACGTTTAGGAAGTGAATCTCCGCCATCACTCGCCTCCTTTCGAGGCAGCCCGATCGCCAGCCTGGCCCGGCTCGAGGAACTGCACGAACAGCTCTCGCCCGTAGTGGACGCCGAAGCGATGCGTTCGATAGATCGCGATCCCGCCCGCGACCGCCAGTCCAACGATCACGCCCCATCCCGGCCAGTGGATCAGAGCGATCAGCGGGATCAGCGCGAGAAACGACGCCGCGAGCCCACGGCAGAGGCCATAGTTGCCGTTGAAGACATCGACGCGCGCCGAACGACCTTCCTTTTCGACGGCGGCATACACCTGTCGCACGATGCTGTACCAATCGCGCTTGCTGGCGGACGACAGTGTGAAACCGGGCTGGCTGAGCAACGTTCGAACCCGTTCTTCCAGCTGCGGGATCTGTTGTGAGGCGATAAGCGGGTGCGCACCAGTCCGAGGCCAGTCCGACGGCATACCACGCCACGCCCGCCACCAGGCCTTCTCGAGCAAGTTCCCCACCGCTTGAACCAGGTGACCGGTCGCGTAGGCGAGGATCACGCCGAGGCCCAGTCCGCCGATCGACAGGTCGCCGAGCCGTTCGAGCGGGGACCCGTCCGGCCACGCAAGCGCGACCCCAGTGAGGAAGACAGCGCCGGGCACGATCACGCCGACAAACTCGTAGAAGTCGAACTGGCGCATCACCCCACCTCCGCGGCGTTGGCCACTTCGCGGGCGCTAACAAGCACGCTGCCCTTCGCCCTCGCCAACAGCGCGCCGAAGGGATCGCGCACGCGCACCAGCCGCGGCGCGGGCGACGCGCATTCGTAGACGGCGTAGAGCCAGTAGCCGCCACGCAGGTTCGCCGCGCGGGCCCACTCGTTGCTGGAGACCTCGACATCACCCGTGCCGGCGCGGCCCTTGACCTCGATCGCCCGGCGTTCGCCGCCTTCGTAGATCGCCAGCAGGTCGAAGCCGGGGTTGTCGGTCAGGCCCGCGGCGCGGGCCAGCGGCGGCGTGGATACGTCGACGACTCTCGCGCCGGCGGCCTCCTCGAACGCCCGCGCCAGGTCCATCGCCACCCGCTCGACTTCCGCATCATGACGCTTTCGGTCTTCGGCGTCGGTGGAGGGAACCACGAGCGCGTGGGCGAGGAATGTCACGCTGCCCGGGGTCACCAGTTCGGGCTCGCGGCGGATCGAAGCCAGGGCGAGACGCCGGCGATCGGCCAGCGACCGCTGCTGGTCCTTGATCTCGGCGAGGGCCTTGGCGGCCGCGGCGTTGCCGGAACGGGCCTTCTCGGAGAGTTTCACGCGGGCAGCGGCGAGTTCGGCCTCCTGGTAGTCAAAGCCGCGCTGCATGAAGCGTTCGCGCTCGGCCAGTGTGTCCAGGAGTTGCCGGCGGTGCTTCGTCGCCATGTCGCGGGCCACGCGCTCGACGACGAAGGCCTCGGCCTGCTCCTTGAGTGTCAGCGCGTTGACGGCCAGCCGCTGCGCGGCTGCGGCCGGGATGCCGCGCCCACCCTTGAGCAGCAGGAGGTGCTCGACGGGGCAGAGTGAGACGTCGGCCCCTTCGAACTGCTTCACGCCGACGAGCCGGCACTCGAGGGGTTCCTCGTTGGCGAGTTCGGGGAGGTCGGCGTCGGCGTGGCGCACCACGTTCGTGAGCGCGAGGTGGAACACATACGGGCGATCGGTCGTCGGGTCGATGAAGACCGCGCCGCGCAGGGCCTCGTCCCCGAGTTGGTCGCTGACGGTCGCGCGGAACCGCTCGAACACAGGTTCGCCGGGGTGAATCCAGACGGCCTGGTCGCGCTGCTCGGGGCGCACGACGGTGAGCCGTCGCTGGCGCTGGGCGGGGTAGGCGTCGAGCGCATGAAAGACAGCGGCCCCCGCGCCCGACTCGGTCGGCACGAAGGTGAACTCGGCGTCCATGTCCCCTTCGATCTTGAGACCGATGAGCGGCGCGGCGTTCTCGATGAACTGCCGCACGTAGCCGGGGAGCAACCGGCAGTAGGCCTCGCGCTCCAGGTCCTCGCGCAGGCGGGGCAACTGGCGCTTCACGTCGCCCCCGTCGCCGTAGAGCATCCGGTCGCGCGCTTCGAGCGCCGCGACCTGCTCGTCGGTCAGGCGGCCGGCCAACTCTCTGGCGACGGCGTCCTTGTCGCCGACGACCGCCCGCTCCATGTAGTCCTTGATCGAGAGCCCCTCGAAGAGCCGCCCGATGGAGTCGAAGACCTTGTCGCTGCCGAGCGAGAGACGGATCGCTTCGAGCTTCTTGAGCAGCGTGTCGATCACCAGGCCTTCGCGGGTGCTGGGCGCGACGAGGTTGATGATGTGCACCGGGTCGTGCTTCTGGCCGTACCGATGGATGCGGCCCATGCGCTGCTCGAGGCGGGCCGGGTTCCACGGCACATCGAAGTTGATCATGATCCAGCAGAACTGGAGGTTGATGCCTTCGGCCGCGGCGTCCGTGCAGATCATGAACCTTGCCCCGCCCTCGGCCTGCGGCCTGCGGAACCGGTCGACCTCGTCCTGTCGCTGGAGGTAGTCCATGCCGCCGTGGATCTGGGCGATCTGCCCCGTGTAGCCCATGCCTCCAAGCCGGTTGATCAGGTACTCCAGCGTGTCGCGGTGCTCGGTGAAGATGATGAACTTCTCGCCCGCGAACCGATCCTGCGTGAGCACCTCACGGAGTTTGTCGAACTTCGATTCCTCCCCCTTGGCGTGGACCTTCTTGGCGAGTTCGCGGAGATTGACGACCTGCTCGCGCTCCACGACAAGGTCGGCGAGCGACGCGGCGACGACGCCCGCGAGAAGCCGCTCCTCGGACAGTTCGTGCTCTTCGCGGCCGTTCTTCGTCTCCTCTTCGTCGGCCGTGGTCGTGTCAAGAAGGTCCTTCTCTTCGGCGAGCCGCCGCTGCAGCACGACCATCTGTTCCTCGGTCAGTTTGCCCTGTTGGATCTGGCGGATCAGGTCGTCGAGTTTCTCGATGCGACGTTCAAACGAGCGGAGGAGCGCGTAGGTTGAACTGGCAAGCCGCCGCTGCAAGACGCTCATGGCCAGGCGAGCCGCCGATCGGTTCAGCACCTTCGCCCGGTTGTAGACATGCCGCATGTACTCGGTCGTCTCGTCGTAGAGGGACTGCTCGCTGACCTCGCCCTGCGACAGGTCGTACCCGAGCGTGTCCGAGATCCGCTTCGGATAGAGCGGGGCTCCGCTCAGGTGGACCATCTCCTCCTTCGTGCGCCGGATGAAATGGGCGGCCTTACGGTCGGTCGGATACTGCTCGAATGCCTCCGGCGTGGAGAGCACTTCGGGGGCAAGTATCCGCCATAGGGCGTAGTACGGATAGTCCTTCCCTTGGTGCGGCGTGGCGGTCAGGAGGAGAATGTGCTGCGCGGTCCAGGGCAACCGCCACGCATCGTCCAAGCCCGTGACGCCCGCCAGGGCCTCGGCAAGTTTGTACCGTTCCGTCTTCCGCACACGCAGATCCGCCCCTCGATCAACCGACAGTTTGTGGGCTTCATCGAAGACCACGAGGTCGTACGGCAACACACCCTGTTCGCGCAGGCGTGCGAACATTCTCGCCCCGGCGAGCGTGTCCACGCTCACAATCAGTCGATCACTACCCTCGCCGATGAACGGATTCTCGTCGCGGGCATCAGCCCCGGTGATGATCCGGAAGTCCATGTCGAACAGCGTCCGCAACTCGCGCTGCCAGTTCCCGATGAGGCCCGCGGGCGGCACGATGAGGATCCGCCGCAGGAGTCGCCGGGCTTTCATCTCCCGCAAGTACAGGCCCGTCATGATCGTCTTGCCCGCGCCTGCGTCGTCAGCCAGCAAGAAGCGGAGCGGCGACTGCGACAGCATGTGCTCGTACACCGCGATCCGCTGGTGTGGCAGCGGGTCGATCTGCGAGATTTCGGTGGCGAACGCGGGATTGAAGAGGTGCCCGAAACTCAGACGCTCGCCTTCCGCCAGCGCACGCACAACGTCGGCTGAGCCAGTAAAGTCGAGCGACGGGGCAGCAACGGCGGTGGCAACTGATGACTGCTCCTCAGCGTTCCCCTCGTCCATCCGGACGAGCTGCTGCCAGGAGAGCGGCGACGGGGAGGTCTGGCCGTTCTCCCACCGGTTCACGGTTGCAAAGGCCACCCCGAGTCGGCTCGCGAGTTCGACCTGCGTGAGGCCCAGGCGGTCCCGCAGTCTCCTCACGCGAGTCGGGTAGTCACTCGGGATCTCCGGCGAACGCCTGCTCGTCATGGCCATCAGTATAACAGGTGCGATAGCCATGTCAATCCGATCACCCGATGGGCGAAAACGAGACACCCAAATCGATCGGTATTTGGACGGGCATTGCCGGGATTCGATCCCGGAGGGTAGGGAATCGCGTGCGTTTGAGGCCCCGTGCTCGTATCCGTTCAACTCAGATCGAGTACGTTCCCGTCCCCCCGCCGCTGGACTGGCTGCTGGAGCCGCTGCCGCTGCCGGAGCCGGAGGAGGAACTCGACGACATCGACGAGCCGCTGGACTTGCTGGCCGAGCCGGACGAGGACCCGCTGCTCGAGGAACCGCTGCCGGAACTGGAGCCCGAGCCGCTGGAACTCGAGCCCGAGCCGGAGGAGTGGGCCGTCGCGGGCATGTCGTTGTGGACCCACACACCCTCTGCCGAGAACGTGTTCGTGCCGGGGATGTGGATAGCCACGGTGCGCGTGGGCGCGTCGATGCGCTCGACGCTCTCGACGAGTTCCTCCGCGAGGCGCTCGCCGATCAGGTAGTCGCCCTTCTTGAGGAACTCGGCGGACGAGAAGCCCCATTCGTCGCCGCGACGCATGAGGAACGGGTGCTCCGGAGTGGCCTTGATCCGGCGGTTGATGACCACGAAGCCGGTGTGCTCGCCGAGCTTGACGCTGGCGACGCGGCCGACGGTCGGGATCGTGCCGCGCAGGCCGTGGTGCGACAGCCACTGGTACTGGGCGCGGTAGGGCACATCGACGTCGAGGCCGGGGATCTTGATCGTGGCGACGCTGTCGCCGGGCTTGAGGTTCTCGATGGTCGTCACGCGGCCGTCGGCCATGCGGACGAGCGTGCCGAAGAGGAGGCAGTTCGAACCCCCACCCCCGCCACCGCCGCCCCCGCCACCACCACCTCCTCCGCCGCCTCCACCGCCACCCGATCCGCCACCGCCCGAGCCTCCGCCACCGGAGCCACCACTGCCCGATCCGCCGCTCCCGGAGCCGCCCGACCCCCCCGAGCCTGACCCGCCCGAACCACCCGAGCCGGAGCCACCGCTGCCGCCGGAACCCGACCCCCCCGATCCGCCCGAACCGCTGCTGCCACCGCCGCCGGACGAGCCACCCGAGCTCCCTCCGCCGCCGCTGCTGCCACCGCCGGAACTCCCCGACGCCCCGCTCGACGCGCCGCTGCTGGCCCCGCTGCTCGCGCCGCTCGAAGCGCCGGAGGAACCGCTCGATGAGCCCGAGCCGCTGCTCGATGACCCGCTTGACGAACCCGACGAACTGCTCCCACTCGACGAGGACGAGCCCGACGAGGAACTCTGTGAACTGCCGGACGAGCCGGAGCCGGACCCCGAGCCGCCGGGGCCGCCGGTGGATGCCCACACGGGGATGTAGAGGAAGTACCGGCGGGGTTCGTCGCTCATCCCTTGTTCTCCTCGTGTGGGTGACTCGGATTCGCGGGCTGATACCACCCGGCGGTACTGATTGGCTTGGCGCACTCCGCCGCGGCGTCGGCCACAGCCTGCTCGAAGGGCACGAACTCGAACGCCTTCAGCACGCACGCCTCGGGGTCGGGCGCGCAGTTGAGCACGCGGAAGCGGTGCTGCTCGAAGTGCGGCTTCAGTGCCTCGAAGCGCTTCTGGAGGCTCTCGTACAGGATGGTGTTGTGGCGGATCGCGTCCTTCGATCGGTGCTCGTCGAAGGCGTACCGCCGCTCGCGGTCCATCTTGAAGTCCGCGCCGAGCAGGTAGACCGTGCGGAAGCCCAGGTAGTGCAGCAGGTGCAGCGCTGCGAGCATGACCGAGCGCTTGCCTTTGATGCCGAGCGAATCCGTGTGCTCGCCGTCCTGGCCCCAGTTGATGGTGTCGCTCTTTAAGAATCGGCTGTGGTCGAAGTGGTCGCTGCGGCGGTAGAACAGCACGCCGGGCATCTGCCGAACCTTGAACGCGCTGGCGCGGAACGAACCGTCCGGATTCTGGACCCGGAGGCGCTTGTCGAAGTGCGAGACCGGCACGATCTTGAGGATGCCCGGGTCTTTCCAGCCGGTGTCAATGAAGCGGCCGGGGTCATCCACGCACGTCCACAGCGTTGGGCGGTGCAGCGACCAGGCGTTGTTCACGGCCATCGTGACGATGCCGCGGCGGTTGAGCTGCGACAGGTCGATCTGGTTGAGCGACGGCCCCGAGAGCATCAGGAACGCCGATCGCCCCCGGTAGAAATCGCACAGTGACATGGAGTCGAAGTCGGCTGTGTAGAGCCGAACGCCGGACCGCGCCGGCCTGCGCTGCTTCAGTCCCGCCTGCAACGCCGCGATGTCGCCGCTGTTCTCACGCATCGTTGAACACCCCTGCGATGTACCTGGGGGCGCCCAGTCCCAGGCGCACTGTGCCTACCCGACCGACCCGCTCCAGCCACCATCCGCGCGGCTTCACCGTTGGGTGCAGCCCCTCCCCGTTCACCTTCGTCTTGCTCTCCCGCGTGCAGATCGACAGCACAAACCGCCCGCCACCCCCACGCACCGCGACTCGCCGCATCTCGTCGAGCACCTCGTCCACTTCCTCGGGGAGCAGGTGTTCGAGGGCGTCGAATGCGGTCACCACGTCGGCGATCCCGGCGGAGACCGGGACGCGGTGCATGGGCGCCACGATGTCCGCCTCGGGGAACGCGAAGTCCACGCCGAGCCCGTCGATCCCCTGCCGCCGGAGGTGCTGTATAAAGAAGTTCCGGCCGCAGCCAAAATCCACCACGAACCGGGGCTTGAACGCCTGCACGATCGAGTAGGCGTGCCGCCCGTGGTTGGTAGAGCCGTAGGTCGAGCCGGCGAGCGCGAGGTACTTCTTCCGCTCGTGTTCGCGGCGCGCCTCCAGGTCAACAGGGATGGTCTCGTGGGGGTCAGACATAGAGCCACACCGGAACGTCGAACTCCATCAACTCCACGCCGTTGAGGGCCTGGAAACACCACACCGTCCCGCCGCGCGTGTCGCGCTCGGCGGTCATCTGCACGGCGACGCCTTTCAGGATGGGGCGCAGGATCGGGATCGCCGCCTTCCGCGGGCAGAACCCCGCCGGGTCGAACGGCTCCAACTGCCCGGGCACGAAGAGCGAGCGCAGGCCGCCGAAGCCGTCGGTGCCTTCGGGCTCTTCCTCGGGCACGTCGCTGTGGTGCGACTCGAAGCGATTGATCGCCCAGCGCGCCGGGTCCTCCTCGCCGCCCGCGCCCTTGGAGGACAGCCCTTCCTCCAGCGCGATGTAGCGACCGAAGGTGTCGCTGCCGGGGTCGCCGTCGATCGCGGCCTCGGACCACGGGTAGCGCCAGCGGAAGCGCTCGCCCTCGATCTCGCGGGCCTCGCCGAGGATGGCGACGATGCGGCCCCCGCGCGGGCGGCCCACCTCGACCAGCGCCCACTTCTCGCCGACACCTTCCTCCTTCCAGAGGATGGCGGCGCTGCCCGAGCCCGCGGACGTGAGCACGGTTTCGTCGGGCGCGACCTCGGCGAAGGCGTGCTCCTCGTCCTCGATGAGCACCCGCGCGGGCGTGACGCCGTGGACGACGCACAGGCCGACCTCGCCCTGCGGGATCGGCTCGCGCGCGATGGCGAACGAGCCCGGGCGCGTGGCGTCGGTGGGCGTGATGCCCTTGAAGGCCAGGCGGTTCTGGAAGGACTTCTCGGGGCCGTCGTCGTCGGGTAGAAAGAGCGGCCCGTCGATGGCCAAGGCGTGGTAGCGCTCCAGGTCCGCGCCGCTGTCGTTGCGCACGGCCACGACGCCCCCGCCGATGAAGGACCGCCCGCCGTCCCACAGTTCGCCGGCGCGGCGGTCCTGCTGGCGGCGCTTGGTCTCCAGCGCCGCATCGACGAAGGCGTTGTACGCCCGCGCGGGGATGCGGAGCGGATCGCCGGGCCGGACTTTGCGGAGGTCGTCACCCATGACGGCGGACCTCCGCGAAGCGTGGCACACCATCATCACCGGTGCGGACGCACGCCGGGCGTAGGAGATCCACCGACGGATGATGAACGATTGGTCTGGCACCGGTTCAGGCTGCTGGCATCTTCGCTGTGTGTTGACCGTCGGTGCGGCGTCGTCGTTGCGCCTGCTTGTGCGATGGCTCAGTGCGACCGATCCAATGGGCACAAGTTCCGGGGGCTGCTGCTCCTTTGGGCGATTCTACTGAAATGCACGAGGAGATCGCGACTTGGGAGGCGACACGCCGCACGAGCGGCTGAACCGCCGCCTGTTTCGTTGTTGAGCGGATTGCACCTTCTTTGGCTGTCGGAACGAGTGCGGGCTTGCCTGATCGGGTACCTCCAAGGAGGAGTCATGTCCACCGAACTGATTATCTCCTGCTGCTTCTGGCCCATATAGCATCTCCGGGATTATGCTCTAAGCAGGGCAACGATCTGGACAGTCGGCAGAACCCGCTTTACACAGTCCGTCGCCGGCAATGCGGCCTCGCTCTGATGGCCAGGATGCGTTTGGCCGACGCGCCACTTCCTGAAGCAGGCACCGGGGGCAGGGATTCGCGCCCTTTGCCTTCGGTCTCCTCGTCACCGGGTTCGATGGCAAGCCTGGCGGCATTCTTTTGTTTGTATTGGACCTCTCAGCGAATCTTCGACAACCTTCACTCTGTGATCGCATTGTCCGCGGTGTTCATGATTGTCGGATCGTTTCTGGTCCTTCCGATTGTGGGGCTGCTCACCTCGCGTAGTTGGCGCCGTTCTCGCGAGCGTCTTGGATGTGATCATCTTTCAGCGTGACACGCCCCTTTCAGCCGTAAATAAGTGTGTGTCGGACGGGTCGGCTGAGCCTTTGCGCAGGGGTGTAACTGCAAAGCCTGCGGCGAGGCAGCATCGCTGAGCGGTAGTCAGCACCTGCGAAAGGTGAGCCGTTTGATCGATGACCGCCGTATCGCACTCTCTGCAGCGCGACGGCCGAGATGCCGAGGAGCTCCGCTCCCAGACTTGCCGGACATTCTCGAAGGCTCGCGTCCCATGTGGGGGTCATCCCAACTGCAGTGCCGCGAAACTCCCGCTCTCGTACACGCGCTCGACGTAAGCCGCGATGGGACGCTTCACCAGCGCCTTGGCGGCGGTGTCCTCCTGGTCGCTGTACCGCACCCACAGGTACTCCCACCCCTTCTTGGTGATGCCGCCGATCGGGCCGATCGACAGGCCCGACACGTTGGGGCTGGCGGCGAATCGGTACGTGATCTCCCAGTCCGCCTCATCGCCGCTGCCGCGCTTCGCGCCGCTGGCGCCGAGGAACAGCACCTCGCCGGGCGCGAAGCCGCGGAAGCCGTCGCTGTTCACCTTGCCGGTGAGGTTGAACAGCACGCCCTTGTACGCGCCGGTGATCGCCGAGTCGGGTTTGTAGTGCGTCTCGGCGAAGTGGTAGACGGGGATGGTGATGTCGATCCCCTCGACACCGTCGGCGCTCACGCCGATGGCCCCCTGGAAGTCGGGCGCAACCATGCCCGGCGCGGGGACGCGCTGCACGGTGGCCAGCGACTGCGTGATGTGCTGCGTGCCCCCACCGGTGTCGAACTGGAAGGTGGATTCGCCGGTGGGCAGGCCGCCCCCGCCCCCGGAGAGGGCGTAGCGGGCCAGGCCGTCCCACAGACCTGGGCCCAGCGGCTCGACCTGCACGATCTGGCGCGGCAGGGTGGCGTAGTTGGCGGGTGCCTCGGCCTCCAGCGCATCGCGCGCGGCGATGTCGTTGTCGGTGCCCAGCACGATGTACGCGAGCTCCGCCGAGGAGTTGCTCCCCGTGACGCTCTTGACGAGCCGGCGTGACTCGAACTTCTCGCGCACCTCGATGGGCATCCGCTACTCCGTTCAACCGAAAGACAATCCGCCCGTCCCCGCCGCGTCGGCCAGGCGCTTGGTGTGCCGGGCCGTCTGCTCCGTGGCCCGGGCCGTGCGCTCGGCGGCGTCGTTGCCCGCGGCCAATCCCTGCGCGGCCTTGGCGTTGAACGTGCCGCGCACACTTATCCCCTTGGCCAGCAGGTCGCCCAGGCCCGCGATGCGCTCGTCGAACTCGGCCATCAGGTCGCGTGGCGAACGCGACGGGCCTCGCTCGGCGTCCGCTGCCTCACGCTTGCGCCTCGCTTCCTCGATCGCGGCGGCCAATCTCTCCTTCGCGGCGTCGAGGGCCGCACGCGACTCGGCGAGCCCCGCCTCCGTGTCCTTGCGGAGGGCGTCCTGCGCGTTCTCGAAGTCCTGGCCGATCGCGGCGAGCGTCGCCTCGTGGATGGCGGCCGCCTGCTCGCGCTCGGCGGCGCGGCGGCGCTCCCGCGCGTCCACGTCGCGTTGGGCGGCGTCCTCCAGTTCAACCAGGCGCGACTCCAACTGCTGGTCCACCGCCTTCTTCGCGGCGTCAACGTCCAGCCCCGAGTCGAACAGCCCCTGAATCTCCAGCATGCGCTTGGCGACCCAGGACGAGGCGGATTCCCAGACCTGCTGGAAGCCGGTGGTGAAGTTCGTCCAGGTCTTGCTGAGGAACGCCGTCGTCTCGATCCACGCGACCTCGATGGCGTGGAAGCCGATCTCGGCGGCGGCCAGCGCCCCGTACCACATGGACTGGGCCGTGCCGACGAAGAACTGCTTGGCCTCAAGCCAGACCTTGTTGAGCGCCGCGACGCCCTGCTGCCAGGCGACCTTCAGACTCAGCCACAGGATCTCGGCGGCCAGCGCGATGTCGCCCGCGGCGAGGGCGTCGGAAATGCCGCCGATGACCTTGGTGGCCCAGTCGCGCAGGCGCGTGAACTGCTCGCCGAGCCATTCGAGGGCGGCCCCGCCCGCGCCGCTGGTGACCAGGAGCGCTGCGCCCAGCCCGACGACAGCGGCGACAACCAACCCGATGGGGCTGAGCAACGCACCCAAGGCCGCACCGACCAGCCCGAACGCCGAGCCGATGCCCGAGACGACGCCGGCCAGCACTCCCATCGCCGCGCCGACGCCGGAGATGACCACGCCCAGGCCGATGAGCGCGGCCCCAACCACCACGACACCCGCCGCGACCTTGAGAGCCCAGACCACGGCCTCCTTGTTCCGCTTGATCCAGTCTGTGGCGGTGACGATGACGCGCGTAATGCGCTGCGAGAGTTCCTTGATCGTGGGCGCGAGCGCCCCGCCGATGGCGAAGACGCCCTGCTTGACCACGCGCCAGAGGATGTTCAGCGTGTCGTTGAGTTCCGCGGCGTCCTTGGCCGTCTGCGTGCTCACCGTCAGGCCCAACCTGCGGGCCTGAGCCTGCAGCTCCTCGATCCCCGCCGCGCCCGACGAGAGCAGTGGCAGCAACTTCGTCCCGGCACGCCCGAAGATCTCCATCGCCAGTGCGGTGCGCAGCGCGGGATCGGTGACCTGCGACAGCCGATCGGCCAGGCGCTTGAACTGCTGATCGGGCGAAAGGCCCGCGAGGTCTTCGACCGACAGGCCGAGGAGCGAAAGCGCCTGCTGCGCCGAGGCCGATCCCTTTGCCGCGTCCACGAGCGAGCGCTGCATGAATTTCAGACCGTTGTCAAGCGTCTCCAGGTCCGCCCCCGACTGCTCGGCGGCGAAGCCCAGTTCGCTCAGGGCCTCGACGCTCGTGCCGGTGCGGAGGCTCATCTTGTCCAGGGCGTCGCCCATGCCGGAGAAGACCTTCACGCTCCCGAGCAGGGCCGTGACCGCCGCCGCGCCGATGCCCGCCAGGCGTGTGCCGGCGCTGCGCAGCCCCTCGCCGAAGGCCTCCAGGCGCTTCTGGGCGCGCCGGAGCCCGGCGCTGAGCTTGTCGCTCACGCCGAGTTCGACGAACGCCCGTCCGGCCCGGATGCCCCGCGTGTCGGCCACCGATCAGCCTCCCTTCCTGATGGAGTTCCGCCACAGCAGCGGCAACTTCGGCCGCTCCTTCTCCAGCGCCGGGGCCATGAACGGCCGCGCGGCGATCCTGACCTTCCGCGACACGAGCCGCCCGCCACGTCGCGTGTGCACGACCGTCTCCCCGCCGTGCTCCAGGGCCCGCGGCGCGGTGCTTTTGGCAAACCCCACGGGACCGACCACGACCGAATCGCTCGACTTGTCGTACCCGAAGAGGATCAGCCGCCGCAGGCTTCCCTCGTGGGAGTGCGGTGGCTTGCCCGGCGGGGCGGTCCCCTTGCGTTTGCGGATGCTCGTGCGAGCCGCCGTGCGGATGAAGGCCCCGGTCTGGCTGAGCACCTTCCGCTTGGCCGAGTCCATCGCCCGCATGACCACGTGCCGGTCGAAGAACATGTCCTTGATGCGCATGGTGATCACCCGGCCTCGCCTCCCAGTAGCCGCTGGATCAGGGCCAGGAGGGTGCGGCGCTTCGCCGGCGGGATGTCCTCGCGGTTCTTCTGCGCCCGGTGCGCAGCCCGGCGCAGTTCGGTCGGCGTGAAGAGCAGGTCGAGTTCCGTGCGCCGCCCGCCACAGACGACCTCGCCGCGCGTGGCGAAGTAGTCCGGGCTGGCGGCGGGGTGCTGGTATGGCGGCTTGTTGGGAACGCGGATGAACCTGCCGGGAACGATCTTCATGGGCGCCTCCTCGCGTGCGTGGTGCGGATCAGGCCTCGCCGGCCATGTCGCGGCCCGTCTCCAGGCCCTTGTTGAACGACGCTTCCTTCTCCTTGCGCAGCCGCCCGCTTCCGATGAACAACCCGACGATGCCCGTGAGTGCCGGCAGGGCAGGCCCGAGCACGGGCACGCCCGCGACGGTCGGCCCCACGGTGTCGAGGGCCGAGAGCGTGAGCTGCCCGAGCAGCCCGCGGACCTCGCCGGCCTTCTCGATGTTGCTCTTCCACTGCGCGCCGGTGGCCTGCGTCTGGTTGAACCAGCTCTGGTACTCGGCCTCAGCCTCGTTGAGGCTGAGAGTCGCGCGAAGGCCCGTGGTCTGCTGGATGGCGTTGGGCGTCTTGACCTTGACGAGGTCGCCCAGGTCGATCCCGGCGCACGAGGCGAGCACGAGCGCCAGGAAGAGCAGGCCGACGAGGTAGACGACGTGGCGGGTGGAGAGCGAGCCGAGGAACTTCATCCGTGAGCCTCCTTGGGCAGGTCGGGAACCTTGCCGTCGATGAACACGTCCTTCAGGACCGAGACGGGGACTGAGATGGGGCGTTGACGTTTGGCGAACGGGTCGAAATCGCTGGGCTTCAGTGCACGCGTGCGCTTGGGGTCGCGGTGCAGGTTGGCGATGACGGAGAGGCACGAGGAGGCGATGGACCAGTCGTGGCGCTGCCGCCCTTTGAGCATCTCTATCAACTCGCGGAGCGTCAGGGGGCCGGGATCGACGCCGACGGCTCCGGCGCAGTGCCAGACGTGCCGCCAGGCGTCGGCGGCGGTTGGTCCTCTCCCAGGGCGTTCTCCGCCAGGCGTTCGAGTTCCCCGCTCTGGATCAGGTGA
>JAHBYW010000018.1 GCA_019635755.1 Rhizobiaceae bacterium
GGCATTGGGCACTACGCCGGCGGAGACGAGCACGAGGTCGGCCGGCACGCGCTCGCCGTCGCCGAGCTCCACCCCGGCGGCTTTGCCCGTGCCATCGTCGAGGATGGCGCGGGCAAGCGAATTCAGCCGCACGTCGACACCGCTCGACGAATGGAAGGAAAGGAAATAGTCCGAGATCGGCGGCGAGACGACGCGCGACATCAGCCGCGCGGTTGCCTCGAGAACGGTCACGTGCAGGCCGGCCGCGCGGGCGGTCGCCGCCACTTCCAGGCCGATGAAGCCGCCGCCGACCACCACCAGGCGCGACGCCGAGGCGAGCTTCTCGCGCAGGATCTCCGCATCGGCGAGGGAGCGAAGCCCAAGGACGTTACCGAGATCGACGCCGGGCAGCGGCAGGCGCCGGTTGCGGGTTCCGGTGGCGAGCACCAGGTGGCCGTAGGCGATCGTGCGGCCGTCCGAGATCGTCGCTGTCCGTTGCGCACGGTCGATGGAGGTGACGGTCCGCCCGTCCTCCAGGTCGATCCTGTTCTTCTCGAAGAAATCGGCATTGCGGAAGAACAGCCGGTCGGCGTTCGCTTCCTTGAGATAGGTCTTCGACAAGGGCGGTCGTTGGTAGGGCAGCCCGGGCTCCTCGCCGACGATGACGATTTCGCCCTCGAACCCGTCCTGACGAAGGCTCGCCGCGGTCTGGAAGCCGGCCTGGCCGCTGCCGGCGATAAGAATACGATCGGTCATGCTCGACTTCGCCCTGCGTTCGTCATTTCTCGGTCAGGGCGTGAGGTGAACCATATTCGTGTCCGAATTCCAATCCACCGCCGCGACGCGATAGGGCGCACGGAAGGGAGGTCTGTGAACGAAAGCGGCCCCCGGATGTACCGGGGGCCGCCATGGATTTCGGACGAGCCGGATCAGCAATAGGCCGGCGCGCCGGTGCAGGTGAAGTTGACCATGAAGCCGATATTGCCGGCGCCACGCCCATTGTAGTTGGCGCCCGGGAACTCGGCGTTCTGGCCGAACCAGGAAGCACCCTGGACGTTGATGCCGACCGACGTATAGCCCCAGCTGGTGGTGCCGACGACGATATTGCGGCTGGCGGCGTTGCCGAGGCTAGCGCTGCCGGTGACTACCGGCGAGGTGCCGAAGTTCACCAGCCATGGACCACCGGACGAGCCGCCGGTCATGGCGGAACCGAGCTGCGTGTTCTTCAGCAGCTTGCCGTTGGCGCCCGTCATGGCGATGTACTTGCCGTAGGAATCGCCGCGCAGCATCTGGTAGCCGTTGTCGATGGCGACCGGATAGCCGATCTGGGTGATCTGGGCGACGTGGGCGTTACCGAACACCGGCGTCGTGATGTAGCTGTAGCCGTTCCAGCCATAGCCGTACCATCCGCCGAGGAAGTTGCCTGCATAGACGCCGCTCTTCGGCGCGAGGGTCACGGTTGCGATGTCATTGTTGCAGACGATGCCGATCGCACCGGACTGGCAGGTGTCGGTGCCATTGTAGTAGACGGTGGGGATGCGCCAGTTGACACCCTGATAGTAGCCCCAGGGACCGCCACCGGCCGCATAGTTGGCCGGATACCAGCGGACCTCGTCAGCCCAGCCGGCGGCCTGCTGGCCGTAATTGTGCACGCAGTGGGCGGCCGTGATCAGAACGCCCTTCTTGATGAGCGAAGCGGTGCAGACGAACCAGCTCGATCCGAAACGCATCCACAGCTTGCCCGAGAAGCGATATGGCCGGCTGGCGACGGGAACGAGCGCGCCGTTCGTCGTGTTGAACGGGACTCCGGTCACCGCAACGCGGGCAATCGTGTAGGGCCATTTGTACGACGGGTTGAGGCCGTAGGCCTCGCTGCCGACGCCAGTGTCGCCGGAAGAGCCCGGCTTGTCGGTAGCTGCCGGGGTGCCGCCGGTCGAGGCATAAGGCATGATGCTCGGCGTCGTCGTCGGCAGGCGGCTCAGGCCAGGACCGACCGGTCCCGAAGCGGAAGCGGGTCCGGACGGCCCGCCGGTGACGGCCGCCGCGCCGTTCCCGATCTGGGCGCTGCCGGTCTCCACAAGCGCCAGCGTGATGCCGAGCGCGATCGATGTGAGCTTGGCTGCTCTCAGCAAGCTAGACATTTCGTCCTCCAGGGTTGGACTTTAGTGCGGCCGGGAGAATACCCCCGCCGCATGCTTACGCAAGGGGAAAAGATGGTAAAAGGGAGGCGAGGACTGCCATTTTGCCAGAAAAAGCGAAAATAAAATGGCGAAGAACTGTGAGATATTTCATCGTCCGTCGACGGGAGCTTTCGTGTAGAAACTCAGGATTAGAATATCCGAAATTTTTTCTAATAAGTTCATCATATATTTCGAATATGAATGACGAGATGCCAGCATATGTGGAATTCATTCGTGTCCAAACAAATTCCCGCGCCTACTTCAAAGCAGCCACGAACGAAGATTGACTTGAAGTCAGTATCAAGCCCGTGCCCGTGGCGACACGAAATACTCGAAACGAACGAAACCTATCGCTGCGATTTGCGGCGATGGCGTTTCAATGCTCCCGAATACGATCGAGCCGTCTTGCGGTAAGGTCTAACTGGTGCCAGATCTGCAACCTTAGAGTGTCCCACGTCCAGGCGGCAACTGCCATGGCGGCACATCACGCCGGGGGCGGAACGACCTGCGCCCAATGCCAAGGGTCGGTCAGAATGACCCGCCGGCGAATGGGTCACTGCGCCGACGTCAATACTCGAGATGGGGCGCGGAAATCCACATGCTATTGGGCGGATCTGAAGGAAGGCAACAAAAAAGCCCGGAAATCCGGGCTTCTTGCTGTGCTTCTGGACCTCGTAGGACGGTCTGAAGCGGCAGTTTGGTGCCCAGGAAAGGACTCGCCCCTCCGTTGTTCGACACGGTCTAACCCGCTGACTTAAAAGGACCAATCAGCCACAGTAGAAGACTCGACTATCACGGTCTATGGTACATGACAATTCCCTAGCGGGCGCCCGCGGACATCGCGGCACAAGGCTGCAATGTTCCGGTGGGCACCTCATGTCGCTACGCTAAGAGACTGGAGCGTTAACGGATTCAGGATGCTGACTACCGACGAGGCCATCCAGCACGATGCTTGCAAGATCGCGAGCTATGTCATCGAGCGGTTGCCCTTTGGGCTTGTACCACTCAACAGTCCAGTTGAGTGCGCCAAGAATATACAATCTCGCCATTGCCAAGTTTGCGTTGGTCCGGAATTCGTGGCTCTCGCGGCCATGATTTAGAATATTCTGCCAGAGCGAGGCGTATTGCTCCCGCAGGACCTTGTTCCTAATCCGGATAGTGTCTGGAACCTGTCCAACGACGCGGCGAGTGGCGAGCGTATAGTCCCCAATTTTGATGATGGTAGTTAGATGCGCCGTGATGGCGACCTGAATACGATCGCGGTTGCTGGCGGAACTGGGAAGAGCTTCTACGGACTGTCTGACGCTTTCGATAAGTTCGAGCATCGCGGAATCCAGGATAGCTGAAATCAGATCGTCCTTGGTTCCGAAATAATAGTATATACTGCCTGCCTCTAGATTCGCCTCCTTAGCGATCGCGCGCATTGTCGTTCCCGCGTATCCGAAATCACGGAAGATACATGCTGCCGCATCTAGTATACGCTTGCGAGATACGACAGCCTTCGCATTTCTTTTCATCACGCTGTCTCCGATCTCACTATTGCTTGTGTGTTATCGGTGGAAGTAGACATAACGCGTAAATTGACGTTCATTAATCCAGCGCCTTGACGATTTCTTCCGTCATCTTCTTGGCGTCGCCGAGCAGCATCATGGTGCCGTCCTTGTAGAACAGCGTGTTGTCGATGCCGGCATAGCCGGAGCCGAGCGAGCGCTTGACGAAGAGGCAGGTGCGGGCCTTGTCGACGTCGAGGATGGGCATGCCGTAGATCGGGCTCGACTTGTCGTCGCGCGCGGACGGGTTGGTGACGTCGTTGGCGCCGATGACATAGGCGACGTCGGCCTGCGCGAACTCGGAGTTGATGTCTTCGAGTTCGAACACCTCGTCGTAGGGCACGTTGGCTTCCGCCAGCAGCACGTTCATGTGGCCGGGCATGCGGCCGGCGACCGGATGGATGGCGTATTTCACCTCGACGCCCTTGGCCTTCAGCTTGTCGGCCATTTCGCGCAGCGCATGCTGCGCCTGGGCGACCGCCATGCCGTAGCCGGGCACGATGATGACCTTCTGCGCGTTGGCCATCAGGTAGGCCGCGTCGTCGGCCGAGCCCTGCTTGACCGTCCGCTGGACGCCGTCGTCGCCGCCGGCCGCCGCAGTCTCGCCGCCGAAGCCGCCGAGGATGACCGAGATGAAGGAGCGGTTCATGCCCTTGCACATGATGTAGGACAGGATCGCGCCCGACGAACCGACCAGCGCGCCGGTGATGATCAGCGCCAGATTGCCGAGCGTGAAGCCGAGTGCGGCCGCCGCCCAGCCGGAATAGGAGTTGAGCATCGACACCACGACCGGCATGTCGGCGCCGCCGATCGGCACGATGAGCAGCACGCCGAGCACCAGAGAGACGATCACGATCAGCCAGAAGATCGTGTAGCTCTGCGTCACGACCAGCATGACGATCAGCACGACCAGCGCGATGCCGAGCGCGGCGTTGATGACGTGGCGCGCGGGCAGCAGGATCGGCTTGCCCGACATGCGCCCGTCGAGCTTCAGGAAGGCGATGACCGAGCCGGTGAAGGTGATCGCGCCGATGGCGACGCCGAGGCTCATCTCGACCAGGGCCTGGCCGTGAATGGCGCCGACCGCGCCGATGCCGAAGCTTTCCGGCGCGTACATGGCGGCGGCGGCGACCATGACCGCGGCCATGCCGACCAGCGAATGGAAGGCCGCGACGAGTTGCGGCATCGAGGTCATGGCGATGCGCCGCGCGGTGACCGCGCCGACGCCGCCGCCGATGGCAAGGCCGGCGAGGATCAGCCCGAAGCCGCTTGGCGACGGGGTGGCGAGCGCCAGCGTGGTGGCAATCGCAATGCCCATGCCGACCATGCCGTAGATGTTGCCCTGGCGGCTGGTGGTGGGATGCGACAGACCGCGCAACGCCATGATGAACAGGACGCCGGAGACGAGATAGAGGAAAGAGGCGAGATTGGCTGACATCGGCCTTACTTCTCTTTCTTCTTGTACATCGCCAGCATGCGCTGGGTGACGAGGAAGCCGCCGAATATGTTCACCGAGGCGAGCACCAGCGCGACGAAGCCGAAGCCGGTCGCAAGCCCCGAGGCCGAGATGCCGACGGCGAGCAGCGCGCCGACCACGATGACCGAGGAGATGGCGTTGGTGACGGCCATCAGCGGGGTGTGCAGCGCCGGCGTCACCGACCAGACGACATAATAGCCGACGAAGATCGCCAGCACGAAGATGGCGAGGCGGAAGACGAAGGGATCGACCGCGCCGCCCGACACGCCATGCGCGATGGCTCCGGCGGCATCCGCGATCTTGTCGTCCTCCAGCGCCATGCGCACGGAGGCGGCAGCCTGCTCGAGCTGGTCGAGCGCCTGTTCAAGCGCCGATTTCTCCATCACGCGTCCCCCTTCTTCGGCCTGGCGGCGGCCTTCGGCTTTGCGGGCACCTTCGCAGCGGCAGGCTTCGCGGCGGGTGCCGCCTCGGGGGCCGCGGCCTCGGCGGTCTTGGCGAAAGCCGGGTGCACCAGCTGGCCGCCGTTGGTCAGCATGGTCGCCTTCTGCAGCTCGTCCTCCGGATTGATCCGAACCGTCTTCGTCTCCTTGTCGACCATCGTCTCCAGGAAGGCGAACAGGTTCTTGGCATAGAGCAGCGAGGCGGAGGCCGCGACGCGGCCCGGCACGTTGAGGTGGCCGACGATCTTCACGCCGTTCGCCGTCGTCACGACCTTGCCGGCTTGCGCGCCGTCGACATTGCCACCGCGTTCGACCGCGAGGTCGACGATCACCGAGCCCGGCTTCATCGAAGCGACCATCGCCGCGGAGACCAGCTTCGGCGCCGGCCGGCCGGGGATCAGCGCGGTGGTGATGACGATGTCCTGCTTGGCGATATGCTCGGCGGTGAGCGCGGCCTGCTTCGCCTGGTATTCCTTGGACATTTCCTTGGCGTAGCCGCCGGCGGTCTCGGCCGCCTTGAACTCCTCGTCCTCGACGGCGAGGAATTTCGCACCGAGCGACTGGACCTGCTCCTTCACGGCGGGGCGGACGTCGGTGGCGGTGACCACCGCGCCCATGCGTCGCGCCGTGGCGATCGCCTGCAGGCCGGCGACGCCGACGCCCATGACGAAGACCTTGGCGGCGGGTACGGTGCCGGCCGCCGTCATCATCATCGGCAGCGCACGGTCATATTCGGCCGCCGCGTCGATCACCGCCTGATAGCCGGCGAGGTTGGCCTGAGACGACAGCACGTCCATGACCTGGGCGCGCGTGATGCGCGGCATGAACTCCATCGCGAAGGCCGTCAGCCCAGCCTTCGCCATCGCCTGCACGGCGGCGTCGTTGCCGTAGGGGTCCATCGTCGCGATGACGACCGCACCGGACTTGTATCCCTTGAGGTCCGACGGCCGGCGCACGCGCAGCACGATGTCGGCTTTCGATACGTCCGAGGCCTTGCCGATCGAG
>JAHBYW010000019.1 GCA_019635755.1 Rhizobiaceae bacterium
GCACTAACAATCCGATCGGACCACTCGGTGGGGGCCGGTCACTGTCGTTCCGGCAGCCGTCGCCTCTGAATTGCCGTCACCGATGCAGGCAGCGGAGGCGCCCGACCCGAACGGTCAGCAGCGCAAGAACGCGATGGTCGGCCGCGCCAACGAGGGCGCCGACGTGAACCCACACACGCTGACCGCGCCGGCCTCGCCCTGGACCTTGCAGGCCGGCAGCGTCATCGCGGCGAGCCTGATAACCGGCCTCAACTCCGACTTGCCGGGATTGGTGACGGCGCAGATCACGGAAAATGTCTATGATAGCGTGACAGGGCGCAGCTTGCTGATTCCGCAAGGCTCGCGGCTGGTCGGCAGCTATGACAGCGTGGTCGCGTTCGGCCAGAGCCGTGCGTTGGTCGTGTGGCAACGCATCATCCTGCCCGATGGATCGTCCATCCGCATCGACAATGTGCCGGCGACCGACACGCAGGGTTATGCGGGCCTGTCCGACAAGATCGACCGCCACACCTGGCAGCTTTTGAAGGGTGTCGCGCTTTCGACGCTGCTCGGCGTCGGCACCGAATTGAGCTTCGGCAGCAGCGAGAGCGACCTTGTGCGCGCCATCCGCGAGGCCGCGCAGCAAAGCGGCGCGCGGGCCGGCGACCAGCTTGTCACCCGCAACCTCATCATCCAGCCGACCTTGCGCGTCCGGCCTGGTTGGCCGCTTCGCGTCGTCGTCCACAAGGATATTATCGTCGGGCGCGCTTGGGGAGGCGGACGTGGCTGACCTCAGATTGCCGAAGCTGCCCGACCGCACGCCGGTCAAGATCACGTTCAGCGCCATGCCGGATTTGTTCGAGGCGCTCAACGCCTATGCCGATGCCTACGAGGCGGCATATGGTCGGCGGGAGTCCGTGCCGGACCTTATTCCGTTCATGCTTGATAGATTTCTGGCGAGTGACCGATCGTTCGTAACCGTGGTGTGAAGGCCGCCTTGCGGGACGGCGTTCCGGGGTGCTGATAGCCGCTCTTTGCGAGGAGCGGTGATGAGCGAGGATATCGGAGCGGCGGGAGCGAGTGCTCTTGTGACTGGTCATATGAGTGATCGTATGAGCAGTCGGATCGCGGTCGTTGGCGGCCGTCGCCGTTGGTCGGTGGATCAGAAGCTGTCGATCCTGCGCGAGGCATTTGGCCCCGACGGCTCGGTCTCGGCGACATGCCAGCGGCACGCGGTCGGCAGCGGGCTGCTCTATACGTGGCGCCGACAGGCCCTGGCTGGCGATCTGACGGGAGCGAAGCGCACGCCGGCACCCTCGTTCGCCGAGGTGGAGGTGTCCGTTCCGGCCCCGGCGACGGCAGGCAGCGGCCAGATCGGGATCGAGCTGCCGTCAGGCGTGCGGCTCACCGTCGACGCGGCGGTCGATGCCGATGCGCTGGCACGGGTGATGTCCGTCCTTGCCCGATGATCCCGTTACCGCCGACGACACGGATATATCTGGCCTGCGGCGCCACCGATATGCGCAAGGGGTTCGATGGCCTCGCGGTGCTGGTGCAGCAGGTGCTGGAGAAGAGTCCGCACTCGGGCGCGCTGTTCGCGTTCCGCGGCAAGCGCGGCGATCTGGTCAAGCTGCTCTGGTACGACGGCCAGGGTCTGTGCCTCTTCTCGAAGCGCATGGACCGCGGCCGGTTCATCTGGCCGATCACCAAGGCGGGCAAAGTGAGCCTCACCGCGGCGCAGCTTTCGATGCTGCTCGAAGGCATCGACTGGCGACGTCCCGAGCGCACTGCGGCGCCCTTGCTCGCAGGGTAAAAAGTGGCGGATTGCCATTGGTTTTACTGGCCTCGCGATCCCCGTTTTGCTAGGTGTTCCGGGTGTCGGAACCAGCCTCATCCAGCATCGACAAGGACGCCCGGATCGCCGAGCTCGAAGCCGCTCTCGCGGCCCGCGACACGCTGATCGATACCCTCCGCCACCAGCTTGCCCAGCTCCGCCGCATGACCTTCGGCCAGTCGTCGGAGAAGCTCGCGCTCCAGATCGAGCAACTCGAGCTCGCCCTCGAGGAGCTCGAAGGCGAAGCCGAGGTCGCCGATAGCCGAACGAGTGAACGGGCACTCGCCGAGCGACCCTCACCGGTGCGCGCACTGCCCGATCATCTGCCGCGCGCTGAACGGCGGATCGAGCCCGAGGCCGGCAGTTGCACCTGTCCCGATTGCGGCGGCGCGCTGCGCCCGCTGGGCGACGACAGCGACGAGCAGCTCGACGTCGCCCCGGTCCAGTGGCGCGTCATCCGCACCGTGCGGCCCAAGTATAGCTGCCGCGCCTGTGAGAAGATCGTCCAGGCACCGGCGCCGGTGAAGGCGATAGCACGCGGCAAGGCGAGCTTTGCCACGCTCGCCCATGTCGTCGTGAACAAGTTCGATCATCATCTCCCGCTATACCGCCAGGCAGAGATGATGGCGGCGCAGGGCATCGACATCGACCGTTCGACCCTCGCCGGCTGGGCGGGCCAGGCCGCGCATCTGCTCGATCCCATCGTGAGCCGGATCCGCGAGGAAGGGCTGAGGGCCGCCAAGCTCCATACCGACGACACGCCGGTTCCGATGCTCGTGCCGGGCAAGGGCCGCACCGCGCAGGCGCGGCTGTGGGCCTACGTGGTCGATGACCGCGCATCGGGTGCCGCCACCCCGGCGCTCGCCTGGTATCGGTTCACGCCCGATCGCAGCGGCATCCATCCGCAGTGCGAGCTCTCGTCCTTCACCGGCCTTCTCCAGGCCGACGGTTATGCCGGATACGACAAGCTGTACGAGGGAGGCCGCATCCAGGAGGTCGCCTGCTGGGCGCACTTCCGCCGCAAGATTTTCGAGTGCCACCAGACGAGCCCAACCCCGCTCACCACCGACCTGCTCGATCGCATCGCCGGGCTCTACCGGATCGAAGAGGACGTCCGCGGCCAGCCGCCCGATGTCCGCCGCCGACATCGACAAGTGCAGGCCAGACCGCAGATCGATGCGCTTCGCGGCGCGATCGACGACGCCCTGCGCCGCCTGTCGCCCAAGTCGGCGATGGCAAAGGCACTCGCCTATGGCCGCAAGCGCTGGGACGCGCTGACCCGCTACATCGATGACGGCATCGCGGAGATCGATAACAATATCGCCGAGCGCGCGATCCGCGCCATCGCAATCGGGCGCAAGAACTGGCTGTTCGCCGGATCGAAGGCCGGCGGCGAACGCGCCGCCGCCACCTACTCCGTCATCGAGACGGCCAAGCTCAACGGGGTCGAGCCGCAGGCCTACATCGCCGACGTCATCGAGAAGATCGCCTCAGGCTGGCCCGCCTCCCGATGGGACGAGCTCATGCCGTGGAACTGGACAGCGCAAAGCGCACCCGTCAGCATGGCGGCATGACCGACCAGATCGCACGGATTCGCATAACGCTCGAAGACATGAAGCCCGCCATCTGGCGCCGTGTCGAACTTCCCGTCACCAACAGCCTCAAGACCCTGCACCTCGCGATCCAGGCCTGCATGCTCTTCGAGAACTACCATCTGTTCCAGTTCGACATTGGCGATGCCGCCTATGGCATCCGCTTCGATGATGACGATGCTTTCATGGTCCGCACCCGCGACGCCGCCCATATGCGCATCAACAAGCTCGTCGAGCGCGGCATAACCAGCTTCACCTACACCTATGATTTCGGAGACGACTGGCGCCACCGCGTCGAGATCGAAGAGGTCACATCCGCAATTCCCGGCATCGATTACCCGCGGTTCGTCGATGGCGAACGGCGAGCCCCGCCCGAAGACGTCGGTGGCACCCCAGGGTTCGAAGAGTTCCTTGAGGCCATGTCCAAGCCGCGTCATCCCGAACGCAAATCCATGATCGAATGGTATGGCCGACCCTTCGACCCCGCCGATATCAGCCCCGACGAGATCAGCGCACGCATGGCAAAGCTCGCCAAGCGAAGGGCGCAGGGAAAAGCCGCCTACGCCGACGCTAAATCCCGCGACAGCTAATCGATGGCGGTTTCCTGACCACGCTTACGATCGTTCAGCAGGACACGTAAGAGATAGTGAGATGCAAGCGCGACAATCGAATAGAGCAGCCGAGTTGCAGACCGATCCAATCTGTGTCCGCATCTCCGAGGCAGTTAGAATGACGGGTCTTAGCAAGTCGAAGATCTACCAGTTGATCGCGTCGGGTGACATCGAAGCGGCCAAGGTCGGTCGCGCCACCGTCGTCTTTGTAGCGAGTTTGAGAGCTTTCTTGCAAACCCAGCGCACGCAACCGCGCTCTAGCGTCACGCCAGGGCTGTGACCAACGAAGCTTCTTATTCCGGTCGCAGACTCTAACGCTGGGCATGATCGCTACCGCCATTAATAGCAGGATAAAGCATGACCGGCCCCCACCGAGTGGTCCGATCGGATTGTTAGTGCATTGACGCCTCCATCGCCAGTGTTGGCCGTAGGTGGAGCGAAGCGGAACCGGAGGGCGACACTGGCGATGGAACGGCCTCGGGCGCCGGTGGTCGATACCCGAGCGAGCTGTGCGGCCGGACGGTGTTGTAATGCCGCCGCCAAGCTTCGATCAGGATTTGGGCCTCGGCAAGCGAGTAGAAGATCTCTCCGTTGAGCAGCTCATCACGCAGCGATCCGTTGAAGCTTTCGCAATAGCCATTCTCCCATGGCGATCCGGGCGTGATGTAGAGCGTCTTCACGCCGATCTGGGCGAGCCATTGCTGCACCGCCGTCGCGATAAACTCCGGACCATTGT
The DNA here is from genome assembly GCA_019635755.1 of Rhizobiaceae bacterium. GTDB lineage: Bacteria > Pseudomonadota > Alphaproteobacteria > Rhizobiales > Rhizobiaceae > OAS926. The sequence goes on from JAHBYW010000019.1 coordinate 4,753, forward strand.
CCGACCTGATATGCGCCGGCGGCCCACGCGCGACGAACAGCTCGGCGAGTGCCGCCAGCACGTCATCGCTCCTGAGCTTGCGCGCGACCGGCAGCGCCAGGCACTCCCGGCTCGCCTCGTCGATGATCGACAGGATCCGGTATTTGCGACCATCGTGGGTCCGCCCTTCGACGAAGTCGTAGGACCAGACATGGCCGGGATACTCGGGCCGAAGCCGGATGCACGATCCGTCGTTCAGCCACAGACGCCCGCGCTTCGGCTGCCTTTGCGGTACCTTCAGCCCTTCGCGGCGCCAGATACGCTCAACCCGCTTGCGGTTCACATGCCACCCCGCATCGCGCAGCAACGCCGTCACCCGGCGATAGCCATAACGACCATATTGCCGCGCCAGCGCGATGATATCCTCGGTGAGAGCGGCTTCGTCATCCGCCCCGCGAGGCGCCTTGCGCTGTGTCGATCGGTATTGCCCGAGCACGCGGCAGAGCCGCCGCTCGGACACCGGCATCATCCTTCTGATGTGGTCGATACAGCGCCTTCGGCGCGCGGGGCTCAGAAGTTTCCCCGGGCAGCTTCCTGCAGGATCAGCTTGTCCAGCGTCAGGTCGGATATCGCACGGCGAAGCCGCGCATTCTCTTTCTCCAGGTCCTTCATCCGGCGCGCCTGATCGGTCTTCAGGCCGCCGTATTCCTTGCGCCAACGATAGTAGGTCTGCTCGCTGATCGCGATCCGACGGCACGCCTCGGCGGTCGTGGCGCCCTGCGCCAGCACAACCTCCGCTTCACGCAGCTTGCCAATAATCTCTTCCGGGCGATGCTTCTTGCTCGGCATTCCGTATCTCCTTCGTCGTCCA
>JAHBYW010000002.1 GCA_019635755.1 Rhizobiaceae bacterium
TATCGTCCGACGGTGGCGGTTTCCCTCAATGGCCAGGCCGGCCCGTCCGGAGCGTGGCGAGGATGACGTGCGGCCCGACGCAGCAACGAGGCCCGATTGCCATCCGCGCCCCGGCGCGTCATCAATGGACGTTCAGGTTTGAACAGGATGCGCCATGACAGCCAAGACCTGGGCGTTCGAGGATTTCGTCGAGGGCGCGTCCATCGCGCTGGGCGACAAGACCGTGACGGCCGCCGAGATCGTCGAATTCGCCTCCGAGTTCGATCCGCAGCCGATGCATCTCGACGAGGCGGCCGGCCGGGACAGCATCCTCGGCGGCCTCGCCGCGTCGGGCTGGCACACCTGCTGCATGTTCATGCGCATGATGTGCGACGGCTTCCTGCTCGACTCGACGTCGCAGGGGTCTCCCGGCATCGACTTCGCGCGCTGGAAGAAGCCGGTGCTGGCGGGCGACACGATTTCCGGCCGGGCGCGGATCATCGCCGTGCGCACTTCGAAGTCGCGCCCGGGGCTCGGCTTCGTCACGGTGCTGAGCGAGCTCACCAACCAGCGCGGCGAGCTCGTGTTCCAGCTCCAGAACACCGGCATGTTCCTCACCCGCGAGGCGGCGCGATGACGCTGGACGAGTACCTCGGCATCGGCGTCACCCGGACGCTAGGCTCGCACCGGTTCGAGGCCGACGAGATCAAGGCCTTTGCCCGCAAATACGATCCGCAGCCGTTTCACCTCGACGAGGCGGCGGCGGAGCGCAGCGTCTTCGGCAGGCTCTGCGCCTCGGGCTGGCACACGGTGGCGATGTGGATGCGCTACAATCTGCTTGGCCGCCCCGATGCCGATCCGGGCGCCTGGACAGGACCCGGCCCGCGCCCGGTGTTCGGCCCGTCGCCCGGCTTCGAAAACCTGAAATGGCTGAAGCCGGTCTATGCCGGGGAGACTGTGACCTTCACCCGGACGGGGATCAGCCATCGGGCGCTCGCCACGCGTCCGGGCTGGCGGCTGCTCAGCATCCGCTGCGAAGGCTTCGACTCGTCCGGCGACAAGGTCATCGAGTTCGACAGCGCGGTGCTGGTGCAGGCCGGCTGAGGCCGGTCCGGAGGGCCGGGCGTGGCCGGCGCCGTCCTGCGGCGAGCCCGTGTCAGGAACGAGGATTTGTGATCGCCTGACCGTCCGGCGGACCTGCCTTCCGGCCGAAATCACCCTATATTGGGAGCAATGCGCCTCGCTTGCCCCTCCCGCCATCTCCGTCCCGAGGCCCTCCATGCGTGAGGGCTCGTTCCGCGATTCGCTCTGGCGCCGCGTCGAAGGCGCCATCGACCCGTTCCAGGATACGGACCGCGAGGTCCTTCCCGAGAGCGCCTGGGAGTTCATCCTTTACTTCGCCCGGCAGGCGAAGGGCCCCTTCGTCCTTCTGCTGATCGTCGGCGGCCTCGCCGGTGCGGTCGACGCGGCCATGTACTGGTCGGTCGGCTGGCTGATCGACATGCTGGACAATTCGAGCCCCGAGCGCCTGTTCGCGGAGCACTGGCCGTCGCTGGCGGCGCTCCTGCTGCTGGTGCTGGTGGTGCGGACGGTCGTGATGGTCGCCTCGGCCGTGGTCGAGCAGCAGATCATCGTGCCGGGCTTCTTCTCGATGGTGCGCTGGCAGTCCTTCCGGCGCGTCATCGAGCAGCCCTACGGCTTCTACCAGAACGACTTCGCGGGCCGCATCGCCACCAAGATCATGCAGGGCGGCGAGGCGGTCGGCGACTTCATCGTCAACATCCTGCAGACCATGTGGTCTTTCCTGACCTTCGTGGTGCTGGCGATCACCATCCTCGTGTCGCTCGATCCGCTGATGGGCGTCGTCGTCGGCGTCTGGTTCCTGGGCTATGTCGCGATCGTGCGCTTCCTGCTGCCGGAACTGCGCCGCGCCGGCCGCGAGACGGCGGACCAGCGCTCGATCTTCAACGGCCGGCTGGTCGACGCCTTCACCAACATCATGGCGGTCAAGCTGTTCGACAGCGGCCGGCGGGAGCACGCCTACATCCGCGACGGGCTGGAGAGCTTCCTGGTCGCTGTGGTGCGGCTGACGCGGGCGGTCACGACGGTGCGCTCCTCGGTCGCCTTCATGAACGGCATCATGATGGCGGCGATCGGCGCCATCGCCGTCGTCAACTGGACGCAGGGCACGATCTCGACCGGTGCCATCGCAGCGGCGCTGGGCCTGGTCTTCCGGCTGAACCAGATGTCGGGCTGGATGATGTTCAACATCAACGGCCTGATCCGCAACTACGCGACCGTGCAGGACGCGACCCGCACGATCTCGGTCAAGCCGGCGATCCGCGACGCGGACGGCGCGGCTGTGCTGCCGCGCTCCAGAGGCGACATCCGCTTCGAGGACGTGTCGTTCCACTACGGCAAGGGCGGCGGCGTCATCGACAGGCTGAACCTGCACATCAGGCCGGGCGAGCGTGTCGCGCTGATCGGCCCGTCGGGCGCCGGCAAGACGACCGTGGTCAACCTGATGCTGCGGCTGTTCGACGTCGAGGGCGGCCGCATCCTGATCGACGGGCAGGACGTGCGCTCGGTCACGCAGGCATCGCTGCGCGCCCAGTTCGGCGTGGTCAGCCAGGACGCCATGCTGATGCACCGCTCGATCCGCGACAACATCTCCTACGGCAAGCCGGGCGCCAGCCAGGCCGAGATCGCCGATGCGGCGAAGCGCGCCGCCGCCCACGACTTCATCGCCGACGTGTCCGATCCGCGCGGCCGCCAGGGCTACGACGCCCATGTCGGCGAGCGCGGCGTGAAGCTGTCCGGCGGCCAGCGCCAGCGCGTCGCCATCGCGCGCATGATGCTGAAGGACGCGCCCATCCTGATCCTCGACGAGGCCACGTCGGCGCTCGATTCCGAGGTCGAGGCGGCGATCCAGGAGAACCTCTACCGGCTGATGGAGGGCAAGACGGTGATCGCGATCGCGCACCGGCTCTCGACCATCGCCGCGCTCGACCGGCTGATCGTGCTGGACGAGGGCCGCATCGTCGAGGAGGGGACGCATGACGAGCTGATCGCGCGGGGCGGCCTCTATGCCCAGCTCTGGAAGCGCCAGTCGGGCGGCTTCCTGCCCGACCGCATCGCGGCGGAGTAGAACGGGACGATGACCGTCCGCCCGCCCTCGAACCTGTCCAGCACGCGGCCCGATCCGACGACGGTCGCCTTCGACATGCTGTCGCACGAACTGATGGCGGAGAAGGCGTCGGCGCTCGGCCGGACGGGAGGTCTGGTCGAGAAGGCGATGGCCGCCCTCAACGCCGTCGACAAGGATTCGCCGGAGCGCCCGGCGCGACTGCGCGCTGCGGCCGAGGCCGTCTACGCCTACTTCATCCAGCGGGAGCTCTGCGGTTTCCGTCGCCATCAGGACGTGATCCGCGAATACGCCATCCCCAACGAGGTGCTGGCCCGGCTGGGCGCGAAATAGCGCGGCGCCGCGGTCCTCGCGGCTCAGCCCTTGTCCTTGCCGAACAGGCGTTTCAGCATCGCCGCCATCGGCCCGCTCTCCGGCAGCTTCGCCTGCGGTGGCTGCGGCCGGGCCTGGCGGATGTGGCTGCGGCCCTTCGCCTTCGCCCCGGGTTCCGCGTCCGGCGCCGTGCCGCTCCCGGGGACGGCCAGCGAGAGCTTGTTCATGAAGCCGTTCTCGTCGCCGCGCACGATGTAGCCCGCGTTCTCGGCGATCGCGTCCAGGAGCGGCTCCAGCCAGGCTCTGTCGGCCTTGGCGAAATCGCCCAGCACGTGGCCATGCACCTTCTCGCGGTCGCCCGGATGGCCGACGCCGATGCGCACGCGCCTGTAGTCCTTGCCGCAATGGGAGTCGATCGAGCGGATGCCGTTGTGGCCGCCGGCGCCGCCGCCGGTCTTGACCCGCACCTTGCCGGCGACGAGGTCGATCTCGTCGTAGAACACCGTCAGTGCCGACGGTTCCAGCTTGTAGAAGCCGAGCGCGGCCGCGACCGACTGGCCGGACAGGTTCATGTAGGTCTGCGGCTTGACGAGCAGGACCTTCTCGTCGCCGATCCTGCCCTCGGCGATCTCCGCCTGGAACTTCTTCGTCCAGGGGAAAAAGGAATGGCGGCGGGCGATCTCGCCCACCGCCATGAACCCGACATTGTGCCGGTTGTTGGCGTATTCCGCGCCGGGATTGCCGAGGCCAGCAAAGACGAGCATGGCTGCACGGCCCTCCCGGTTCCGCTTCCTCGGCGCGAAACTACTTCTTGGCGTCCTTGGCCGGCGCGGCGGCCTTGGCAGGCGCGGCCGCCTTCGCGTCCGATTCCTTCTTCTCGTCGCCGGCCGTCGGCACGGCGGCGGAAGGTGCCGCTTCCGTCTCGGGCTTCATCGCCGACGAGCCGGCGATCGTCGCCACGGTGAAGTCGCGGTCCGCGATCACCGGCTTGACGCCGTCCGGCAGCTTGACGGCCGAGATGTGGATCGAGTCGCCGATCTCCGCGCCATCGAGGTCGACGGTGATCGATTCCGGGATCGCGCTCGCCGGGCAGTAGAACTCCACCTCGTGGCGCACGATGTTGAGCACGCCGCCGCGCTTGATGCCGGGCGACTTCTCCTGGTTGACGAAGTGCACCGGCACCTCGACGCGCACGCGGGTGTCCTTGCCGACGCGCAGGAAGTCCACATGCATCGGGAAGTCGCGGACCGGATCGAGCTGGTAGTCCTTCGGCAGGACCTGGATCTTCTCGCCGCCGACGTCGATCGTGGCGACCGTGGTCAGGAAGCCGCCGCCGTGGATCTTGTAGTAGATGTCCTTGTAGGACAGCGCGATCGACAGCGGGGACTGCTTCTCGCCATAGATGACTGCAGGCACTTTGCCTTGGCGGCGAACTTCACGGGCGGACCCCTTACCGACCCGTTCACGCGCCTCGGCCTTGAGCTCGTAAGCCTTGCTCATGGCATTTCCTTTCAACATTGCTGGAGCGTTCGCGGGTGTCTGGGGAAGCGAATTCCCGGCTTGCCCGTAAACGTCGAAAGCCGCCTGTGTCAGGCGGCTCCCCGCCGCGTTGCCTCCAAGGGTGTCTACGCGGGTGGCGGTCCTATAGCCAAGGCGGCGTCCGGAAGCAAGACGGGCGGATCGTACGGCGCGTGTCCATGCAGCGCGGGATCCCCGGCCCGTGCCGTCATCCGCGCGTCGCAAGAATCGCGTTCCATTGCGAGGCCACACGGTGTACGTGTCGCGGTATCGGGGGCATGGGTGGACTCCCCGCTGAGGCTGCTGGCCCAAGTTCCGCCTTCGCGAACTTTGCGGAGGAACCATGCCTCGATTCATCACGCCGGCTGATCTGGCCCGATCAACCGATCATTTTGTCGTCGTCGATGTGCGCAGGGAAGCCGCGCGAACGTCGTCCGGCAGAACCATAGCCGGGGCCCTACGGATTGAAGCGCAAGATCCCGATTGGCTGAGAGGGCTGAAAGGCCGCCCCGTTCTCGTCTTCTGCGTCCACGGGCATGAAGTCAGCCAGGACGCGTGTCGCAGCCTCGTCAGTGCGGGCGTTGACGCGAGGTACCTTGGGGGCGGGTTCGAGGCTTGGTGTCTGGCAGGCCTGCCGACCGTGCGCATCGAGGAGGCGGGTCGATGAAGTCGCCGGCGAGGGCAGTTTCGCCGGCCGAGTCTGCGAGGGTTTTCGCCCGCATCGGGCTGCTTTCCTTCGGCGGACCGGCCGGACAGATCGCGCTCATGCACCGGATGCTGGTCGAGGAGCGCGGCTGGCTGGACGAGAAGCGGTTCCTGCATGCGCTGAACTACTGCATGCTGCTGCCCGGCCCGGAGGCCATGCAACTGGCGACCTATGTCGGCTGGCTGCTGCACGGCGTGCGAGGCGGCCTGGTCGCCGGCCTGCTGTTCGTCTTGCCGGGCGCCGTCCTGATCACCGCGCTGTCGGTGATCTATCTGCACTTCGGCGACGTGCCTCTGGTGGCCGGGCTCCTGTTCGGGCTGCAGGCGGCAGTGCTGGCGGTCGTGCTCGAGGCGCTGGTGCGCATATCGCGGCGCGCCCTCGGGAGCCGGGCGATGGCGGTGGTCGCGCTCCTCGCCTTCACGGCCATTGCCCTCGTCCACCTGCCTTTTCCCCTGGTGATCGGCCTGGCGGCGCTTGCCGGCGCGCTGATGCCGGCCCTGGCGGCCGGCAACGGCGCGGTCAATGAGGCTGCGGACGATGTGGTGGCGGTGCCGGAATGGGCCCATCCCACCCTGCGCAGGCTCGCAGGCACGCTGGCCACCTGGCTGGCGATCTGGTTCGTCCCGCTCGTCGTCTTGCGCATTGCGCTGGGCGACGGTCACGTGCTGGCGGTCGAGGCGATCTTCTTCTCCAAGATGGCGACCGTCACCTTCGGCGGCGCCTATGCGGTGCTGGCCTATGTCGCGCAGCAGGCGGTCGAGATCTATGGCTGGCTGATGCCCGACGAGATGCTGACCGGGCTCGGCCTGGCGGAAACCACGCCCGGGCCGCTGATCCTGGTGCTGGTCTTCGTCGGCTTCCTCGGCGGTGCGCGCTTCGCCGGCATCGATCCGCTGACCGGCGGGCTGGCCGGCGCGCTGGTGGCGCTCTGGTTCACCTTCGTGCCGTGCTTCCTCTGGATATTCGCCGGCGCGCCCTATGTGGAGGTCGTCCGCAACGTCCGCTGGCTGACGTCCGCGCTGGCAACGGTGACGGCCGCGGTGGTCGGCGTCATCGCCAACCTGGCGCTCTGGTTCGCCCTGCATGTGCTGTTTGCCAGCGTGGGCGAACTTGCCGTCGGCCCCGTCGTGCTGCCGATGCCCGACCTTGCAAGCTTCCAGCCGGCGTCGGCCGTCATCGCCGGCCTGGCCGCCGCCGCCCTGCTTCGCTTCCATGTCAGTCTGATCGCGGTCCTCGCGGTGTCCGCGGTCGCCGGCGCGGCGTGGACGGTGGCCTAGCGCGTCAGTCGAACAGGCTGGAGACCGATTCCTCGGTCGCCGTGCGCGAGATCGCCTCGCCGATCAGGTCCCCGATCGGCAGGACGCGGATGTTGTGCGCGGCCTCGACGCTCGATGTCGGCTGGATCGAATCGGTGATCACCAGTTCCTTGAGCTTCGAGGACGAGATGCGGGCGACCGCACCGCCCGACAGGACGCCGTGAGTGATGTAGGCGGTGACGCTGGTGGCGCCGTTGGCCAAGAGCGCGTCCGCCGCGTTGCAGAGCGTGCCGCCCGAATCGACGATGTCGTCGATCAGGATGCAGTCCTTGCCGTCGACGTCGCCGATGATGTTCATCACCTCCGACTCGCCCGGGCGCTCGCGCCGCTTGTCGACGATGGCAAGCTGCGCGTCGATGCGCTTGGCGACGGCCCTCGCGCGGACCACGCCGCCGACGTCCGGCGAGACGACCATGACGTTCTGGACGCTGTAGTTCGCCTTGATGTCACGGGTGATGACGGGGGCCGCGAACAGATTGTCGGTCGGGATGTCGAAGAAACCCTGGATCTGGCCGGCATGCAGGTCGAGCGTGAGGATGCGGTCAGCGCCGGAATGGGTGATCAGGTTGGCGACCAGCTTGGCCGAGATGGGCGTACGGCCGGAGGCTCGGCGGTCCTGGCGCGCATAGCCGAAATAGGGGATGACCGCCGTTATGCGCCGCGCTGACGAGCGCATGAACGCGTCCATCATGATGAGCATTTCCATCAGATGGTCGTTCGCCGGATAGGACGTGGACTGCAGGATGAAGACATCCTCGCCGCGCACGTTTTCCTGGATCTCGACGAAGATTTCCTGGTCGGCGAAGCGGCGCACGCTGGCCTTGCCGATCGGAATGTTCAGATAGCGCGCGACGGATTCCGCCAGGACTCTGTTGGAATTGCCCGCAAACAGTTTCATGCAGCGTTCCTGGCAGCCGGCCGGTGAGCGGGCTTTTAGCGGGCTTCGCCGCTATTGCAAGACACGTCGGCGCGAATCTGACGGCAATCCAAACATTCGGTTGACGGCTTCCGGCGCGTCAGCGCTGCGATGTCGCCAGCCACCCGACCAGTTCGTCGACCGTCCGGTCCGCGATCGTCCGCAGCGCCGTCGCCGCACCCTGGCCGAGCGCGGCCTCCTTGCCCTGGATGCGGTGCACCCGCGTCCCGGACCGGTCGAAGACGTCCCAGACATAGACCAGCGTGTTGCCGCCGGCCTCCTTCAGCGTCGAGAAATAGCCCTTGACGATGTGCGTGGCGCCCGGGTCGCTGCCCATCGTCACCGCAACGCCGCGCTCGGCGCCGCGCTGGATGAGGCGCTGGTTGAGCGGGCCGAGCTCTTCGGCCGGCGCCCCCATGACGGGCGTGAACTGGACCCGGAACGCGCCGGCGACCGCCGCGACCGGCGCGGTGTCCTCGTTCGAGGCCGGTGCTGCGCTCTCGGGCGGCGACATCTCGGCCGCGAGGCTGCTGCGGGCGACGTCCGACATGGGTTCTGCGGCGGCCGGCTCGGAACCGCCGCCGACAAGGCCGGGCGGCACGGGGTCGGTCGTGCAGGCGCCGAGGGCCAGCACACATGCCGCGACCAGCGCCGCTCCCCCGCGTTTCATCCGCCCATTCACCTGCCCTGGTCCGCCAAAGGCGGACAACGTCGCCAGTTCATTGGACGATCAGGTCCAAATCGTGGCGCGACAGCGCCCTGGGCGCGGCCTCGGTCGTCAGGTAGGTGCGCCCGAGCGTCATCGCCGTCTCGCTCTCGGAGTCCATGATGATCATATGCGCGAACAGGGTCATGTCCGGTGCGATCGGCTCCGGATTGCCCTGATAGAACATCGGCATGTCCATCCAGGACGGCGTGAAGCGCGCACCGACCGAGTAGCCGCAGGCGTTGAGACGGTGCCGTGTCAGGCCGCGCGCCTCGAAGACCCGCGCATGCGCGTCGAACACGTCGCCGAACGTCTTGCCGGGGATCATCGCCTTCTCGACGGCCTGCAGCGCTTCCTTGCAGGCATCGAAGAGCTCCTGGTGCCGCTTGCCCGTCTTGCCGGTCAGCACGGTGCGCATCATCGGCGCGTGGTAATGGTGGAAGACGCCGGCCCACTCGAGCGTCAGCTGGTCGTTCTTGGTGAGCTTGCGCCGGCCGGCCTTGTAGCGGCACAGCAGGGCGTCGGGCCCGGAGCCGATGATGAACTCGTTCGCCGGGTAGTCGCCGCCGCCGGCGAAGACGGCGCCCTGCATGGCCGCTAGGATCGCGGCCTCGTCGCCGCCCTGCCTGATCAGGGGGAGCGCGGCGTCCAGCGCGTCGTCGGCGAGGGAGGCGGCCTTTTCGGCTTTCTTCACCTCGGCCGGGCTCTTGAACAGGCGCAGCCGCCCGACGATGCCCGACGCGTCGACGATCTGGCCGAAGGTCTGCAACTGCTCGTCGACGCGGCGGCCGTTGAACGCGGTCAGCCCGTGCGTGTCGTATTCGACGCCGATGCGGCGGCCGAGCAGGTCGAGGTCGTTCAGCAGATTGCGCAGGTCGAGCGCGGGGTTGGCGCCCTCGCGATCGGTCCACACGACGATGTTCTCCAGCGTCGATGTGTGGCGCGCCTGGCGCAGGTCGGCCGAGCGGGTGAGCAGCACCATCGATCCGTCTGCCTTCATCACCAGGCACTGGAAGAAGCAGAAGCCGAAGGTGTCGTAGCCGGTCAGCCAGTACATGCTTTCCTGCGCGAAGAGCAGGATCGCGTCGAGCTTCTTGGCGGCCATCTCGATGGCGAGACGGTCGCGGCGGGCGTCGAACTCGGTTCGTTCGAAATGCAGCGCCATCAGGCCTCCAGGACGATGGCCGAGATCTGCCGGCCGTAGTCGGGCTCGTTGCGGTGGGTGGTGCGGCGGTAGGAGAAGAACAGGTCCTCCTCCGCGTAGGTGCAGCGGTCGAGCATCTCCGCCTCCACGCCGGCGGCCAGCAGCCGGTCGACCGTGTAGCGGTTCAGGTCGAACATCGCGTGGCCCGGCGCGGACGAGGGCGTGAAATAGCGCTGGTTCGCGTCGTCGGCGGCGACGAAGCGTTCGACGAATTCGGGACCGACCTCATAGTTCGCGCTGCTGATCGACGGACCGAGAACCGCGACGATGCTGCCGCGGCTGGCGCCAAGGCGCTCCATGGCAGCGATGGTGTTCTCCAGCACGCCGGTGAAGGCGCCCTTCCATCCGGCGTGGGCTGCGCCGACGACGCCTGCCGCCGGATCGGCGAACAGGACCGGGCCGCAGTCCGCGGTCGAGGCGGCGACGGCGATGCCGGGGCGGTCGGTGACAAGGGCGTCGGCCTTCGGGCGCTCGCCGGGAAAGGGTTCGCGCACCACCAGGACGTCGGGGGAATGGACCTGGTGCGCGGTCATCAGCCGGTCCGCATCGACACCCATCCAGCGCGCGACGCGACCGCGGTTCTCGCGTACCAGCTTCTGGTCGTCTGCCGAGCCCGTGCCGATGTTGAGGCTGCCGTAGATGCCGCCGGAAACGCCTCCGGCCCGGGTGAAATAGCCGTGCCGCGTGCCGGGCGCGCGGCGCGCCAGCAGGTCCGACTGGACCGGGTCCGGCTTGGTCTGATCGAGCATGCGCCGCCTTGTCGGTTCCGGGCCGTTCCGGCCTCTTCTTGCGCCCCAGCGGAGCGGCCTGTTTCGAAGCGGGCGGAGAGTGGGGCAGGGGCCACCCCAAGTCAATCCGGCGTCCGACCGGCTCCCGGCATACCCTGCGGAGGCCAGCCTGCCAGCCCGTCCCCGTCGGAGGCAACCGCCAGGACCTTGAAGAGACTGCCCATCTGGTCCGGCCCGGCGAGCCGCTCCACTTGGGATCGGATGCGCGCCCGGCCCGCCTCGTCGAGGGCAGCGCCCAGAGCGCCGGCGCGCTCGAGCAGACCCATTCCGATCAGGAAATCGCCCTGCGTCGCGAGCCGCGTCGCCAGGCCGGCGGCGCGTGCTGTCTCGGCAAGGGCCGCGAAATCGACATGGGTCGTCAGGTCGGCCTCGCCCGGATGCGCCAGCGGGTCGTCGAACGCATGCCGGCGCACGGCCTGGAGCGTGTCGCCGACCGCCGGCACGAGGTGGCCGTAGTCGAGGAACAGCCCGGAACCGCCATCGCGCGCCAACCGCTCGGCGATCGCCTGCATGAGCGCGGCGCGACCCGGCGCGATCTCCGCGACGGCGCCGTCGCGGGCCGCGGCGGCATCGGGCGGCAGAAGGCCGGGATCGACGCCGCCGGCGCCGGCGACGAAGCGGAGTTCGCCGCGCGCGTCGACGTCGACCATGCGCTCGCGCCAGGACGCGCCGGCCTTCACATACTGGCGGACGGGCAGCGCGTCGAAGATCTCGTTGCCGACGATGACGAGCGGCCCGCCGGGAAGTTCGTCCACCGTTTCGTGCCAGGCGAACGATCCCGCCGTGCCGTTCAGCGTGGCGGCCTGCGCCGAGCGGAGCCGGGCGCTCGTCTCGACGAGGCGGAACCGGGCGGTCTCGCTCAGGCGGGGCGCGAGCTTGCCGATTGTCCGCGCCATGTCCTTCATCAGGGTGCCGCGACCCGGCCCGACCTCGGCAAGGATGACGTCGCCGGGGCTGCCCATCGCCTGCCACGTCCGCACCACCCAGGCGCCGATCAGCTCGCCGAACATCTGGCTGATCTCGGGCGCCGTTACGAAGTCGCCGGCGCTGCCGAAGGGTTCGCGGGCGGGGTAGTAGCCGTGCTCGGGATCCGACAGGCATGACGCCATGTATTCCGCGACGGAGATGGGTCCGACCGTCTGGATGAGCGCGACGATCTTCGCCTTCAGCGCCGTCATGCAGCCGTGGGCTTTGCCACCGGCTTCGCCGTCGCCATCGCCCAGATGCCGGCCAGCGCCATCGGGATCGAGAGGATCATGCCCATCGTCAGCCAGCCGCCGAACAGATAGCCGAGCTGGATGTCGGGCTCGCGGAAGAACTCCGAGAAGATGCGCGCGGCGGCATAGCCGGTGACGAAGGCGCCGGCGATGAAGCCCGGCGAGGCGAGCTTGAGGAAGCGGTGGGTGAGCAGCCTGAGGACGAGGAAGAGCACGAGACCTTCGAGCAGCGCCTCGTAGAGCTGGCTCGGATGTCGCGCGAACATGTCGCCCGGCGGGATGAAGGCCCACGGCACGTCGGTCAGCTTGCCCCACAGCTCCGAGTTGATGAAGTTGGTGATGCGCACGAGGCCGATGGCCACCGGCGTGCCGGCGGCGATGACGTCGAAGAGGTGCCACGGCGAATAGCCGCGCGAGCGCGCGAAGAAGATCATGCCGATCGTGCAGCCCAGGAAGCCGCCGTGGAACGACATGCCGCCCTGCCAGACGGCAAGGATATCCAGCGGGTTCGCCAGGTAGCGGTGGAAATCGTAGAAGAGGATGTAGCCGACGCGGCCGCCAAGCACGATGCCGAGCGCGGCCCAGACGAGGAAATCGTCGATGTCGGTGGGTTTCATCGGGCAGCCGCCCGGCCAAAGCCGCTCGTTGGCGATCAGCCGCTTGGCATACCACCAGCCGAACAGGATGCCGACGATGTAGGCGACGCCGTACCAGTGGACGGCGAGCGGTCCGATCCGGATCAGGATCGGGTCGATCTGCGGGAAGGGCAGGGCGGCGAGCGGAAGAAGGATGGTTTCGGGCACGGTGGATGGTCCGTTTCGGCGGCGGACCATGGGGCAGCGTCATGGCCGGGTCAAGGCGATGTGCCGCCTTGCAAAGCCGTCGTCGCGCCACTACGTCGGACACGACCAGCGAGGCACCGCCATGAGCAACGGACAGAACCGCATCCTCGACGAATTCGCCCGCCTGATGACCGACGCGGCCGGTGCCGCGCAGGGCGTCCGCCGCGAGGTCGAGACCGCGTTCAAGGCGCAGGCCGAACGCATCCTCAACACGATGGACGTGGTGCAGCGGGAGGAGTTCGAGGCGGTGCGCGAGATGGCGCTGAAGGCGCGGGCCGAGAACAAGACGCTGGCGGCGCGCGTCGAGGCGCTGGAGGCGCGGATCGCCGAACTGGGCGGCGCCGATGAGTCGTCCACAGGCACTCCGAAGGCCGGCTGAAAAAAATCTTCGGGCGATTGTCCACAAACGCCCGTCCGCAAAAAGCGCTTTGGGCTGAATCGCTTACCGGCATCGCATCAAAGTCCGATTCAATCGTCCGTGCCGGCCTTGACCGCTTTGTCCCGTGACGGGGGCTGGTCACGCGACTCCTCATCAATAGACTGAATTTGCTGCATGATTCGGAAGCGGATCGGGCAGCCGGGCGGCGGGGGTCCGGCGTGGGGACGGTTCGCTGTTTTTTCTCCATCCAATCCGCGGCGTCGAGTCCCCAGTGCCGAAGTCCTGCGTGCCTCCCGGAGCCCGGCGGCGGCGCTCCCCGACGACAGGAAGAAGAACAATGATGGAACTCGTCGAACTCGACCTGCAGCGCGAAATCCACCCCGTGGACGTCATCGAGCAGGTCGCGCATTCCAACGAATGGTCGTTCGAGCGGACGGGCGACGACGAGATCGCGATCTCGGTCGCCGGCACGTGGACGGACTATCACGTCTCCTTCTCCTGGATGGAGGATTTCGAGGCGCTGCATCTCGCCTGCGCTTTCGACATCAAGGTGCCCGAGAACCGCACGCTGGAGGTGATGCGGCTCCTGTCGCTGATCAACGAGCAGATGCTGTTCGGCCACTTCGACCTGTGGGAGCAGGAAGGGGCGATCATGTTCCGCCAGTCGCTGCTGCTCGCCGGCGGGGCGGAACCGACCAGCCAGCAGGTGGAGGTGCTGCTCTCGTCGGCGCTCGAAGCCTGCGAGTGCTACTTCCAGGCGTTCCAGTTCGTCGTCTGGTCCGGAAGCTCGGCGCGCGACGCGCTGGCAGGCGTTCTGTTCGAGACCGCCGGTTCGGCCTGATGGCGGGCGAGGAACGGCGCCCTGAGATCGGCTACGCGGATTTCGACAGGGTCGACATCCGCGCCGGCACGATCGTCGAGGTCGAGCCCTTCCCGGAGGCGCGCAAGCCTGCGTTCAAGCTCAAGATCGATTTCGGGCCGGCGATCGGCGTCAGGAAGTCGTCGGCGCAGATCACCAAATACTATGCGCCCGAAACGCTTGTCGGCCGGCAGGTGATGGCGGTCGTTAACTTCCCGCCGCGCCAGATCGGCAAGTTCATGTCCGAAGTGCTGACGCTGGGCTTTCCGGACGAGGAGGGCGCCGTCGTCCTTGCCGCGATCGAGCGCACCGTGCCGAACGGCGGCAAGCTTTTCTAGCGCGTGACGCGCTCCGGCAGCCACTGCTTGGCGATGCGGCAGACCACCGTGTAGGCAGGATCGAAGACGTTGCCGATGTCGTAGCGGACGACCTGACCCATCAGGTGGCTGGCCGCCACGGCACTCAGGCCATATTCGCCCGTCAGCCAGTTGAACATGTCGGTGGTCGCGTGCTGAAGCGCCTGGTCGAGCGGGCGGGCATTGCCGACGGAAAAGATGTCGGTGGCATTTTCGCCGCGTGGCCAGACGAGCGCGCGGCCTTTCTCCACGGAGAGCCGCACCTCGACCTCGAAGCAGGTCTCGATGCCCGTGCCGACGATCTCGCCGTCGCCCTGTGTCGCATGGCAGTCGCCGAGGAAGAACAGCGCGCCCGGCACCGCGACGGGAAACCAGGCGGTCGTGCCGGGGCCGAAGCCCCGATAGTCCATGTTGCCGCCGTTCTCGGCGCTGGTTGCGGTGGAATAGGCCTGGCCGAGCGCCGGCGCGACGCCGAAGCAGCCGATCATCGGCTCCAGCGGCAGCACGACGTGCTCCAGACCGGGCACGGCCGGGTCGAGCGCGACGGTCAGCCCCTGCCGGTCGATGCGCCAGGTCGCCTTGTCGCGCGGCGGCAGGCCGCGGACGACTTCCGGATCGACGACGTTGGCCGCGAGGGCCGCGCGGGTCCATCCCGTCGCGCGGATCGGGGTCATGCGCAGGATCTCCACCTTCAGCGCGTCGCCCGGTTCCGCGCCGGTGACAAAGATCGGACCGTTCATGGGGTTGGGCTCCGGCGCGCGCCGCACGCCGTCCTTGTCGATGCCGTGCGCGTCGATGGTTTCGGTGATGACGATGTCGCCGCTGGCGATCGTCAAAGCGGCCGGGACGGTGCCCAGGACATTGTGCCAGAGGGTGGGTGCGAAACGATGAATCGTCATGCGTCGACGCCTAGCGCAGCCGCCAGCAGGCGACAAGGCGGTCGCGGTCCAGCGCAATCGCACCAAGGCCGCCGCACCGACGCCAGCCGGTGCGGCGGCGACCCGACGCGAGCACATCCGCACGCACCCCCCACCAAACCCGGTGCGCGGGTCCTCACGGGTCCCAACGGAAATCTGGCCGAGCCTGCGTGCGGGGCAACTATCCGAACGGATAGGGACGCTGCAGAGAGCCTGTTTTTCCAACGGAAACAGGCGCCTGCGGCACGGCGGTCACACGATGCCACGCAGCACGAGGAGCGCGACCGCCTGGGTTCGCGATTTCAGGCCCAGTCGCTTCTTGGCATTCTCGACATGGAAATGGACCGTCGCCGGGGAAATGCCCATGAGCGTGGCGATCTCCCGGTCGGTCTTTCCCGTGGCCACCCATTGCATGCATTCGACCTCGCGCGGGGTGAGTTTGGCGGGCGCTTCTTCGCGGTCGATGATGCGGCGGCACCGCTCGTGGACGAAGAATGCGAATGCCTGGATCAGGGCGCGTTCCTCCAGCGTGAGCGTGAACGGGACCTTCGCGGCGAGGCTGACGATCGCCAGATAGCCGCCCGGCCCGTGGATGGGGATGACCAGCCCGTCGATCCAACCGTGCACGGCGGCGGCCTCGATCACCTCCCTGCCGTCGATGAAACCGGGAGAATCCGCCACTTCGGACCACTGGAACGGCTGCATGCGCCGGCGGGCTTCGAGCACGACCGGGTCGCGGTCGACGAAACCCCGTTCCAAATACATCTGCATCCAGGCCACCGGCCAGTCGTTGAAGAAGAAGCGGGTGACGCGCTCCCGCCCGATCCCCGCCGCGCCGCCGGCGGCACTGACGTCGAAGCCCAGCAGGCGAAGAGTCGCCTGGAAATCGGCCACCAGGGACGGAATGTCGTCGTTGTCCCGATGCCGGGCGAGGAAATCGAGGACGATGCTGACTCGGTTCGACATCGGGTCCGGCTGAATGTGTCTCTCCGGCTGCTTAGGATAGGCGACGACCGGCCTCCTGCAACCCTAGCGCGTCCGTTTTGAGGCATGTCGCGATTTGTTAACGCTGTGCACCAGATTTGATTTCACCTGTCCATCGCCCGTCGCAATCTTGGTCTCATATGCGAGGACAAGACGATCGTCGAAGATCGCCCCAACTCTACGGGAGATGGCGATGCAGATCATTCAAGGTGAACGGCAGGTCCGCGGAAGCTCGGTCCGCGAGATCAACGGTGCGCTGGAAGCCGTCTGCGACGAACTCGGCATCGGACGCTTCGAGACGAAGCGCCGCGACGACGTCGCCCGCCGGATCGAGGCCGCATGGCTGACCGGTCGGACCCAGCCCCTCGACCTCGTGGATGCGGGGCTCGGCCTCCACCGCTGACGAAGCGGTCACGACGGCTGGCGCCGTCAGCGCTGCGGTCCCTGACGGCGGCTGACGCCGCCGATCAGCCGGATTTGCACATCGCTTCGGCCTGGAACGACTGGTCCATCCACGTTTCGCCCAGCGGGTATTCCTCCATGAAGGTCGTGAGATCCTCCGAATAGGTGCGTGCGAAGAACTCCAGCGCGTCGTTGCCGAGGCCGCGTCCGGCATATTCGGCGGCCAGGCAGTCGCAGAACTCCGCCGCCGCACCGAAAGGCACGTCCGGGTCGTTGTCGGCGCCGTAATAGTTTGTGCAGGCTTCGTCGAAGGCAGGGCTGTCGCTGGCGAGAGCGGCGGCGGGCACGGCGCAGAGCGCCAGCAGCACCGGCGCCAGGTATCGGAATGTCATGGTGGTTTTTCCCTTGGACGCCGCCATCCAAGCAGAGCCGCGATGCCGTGTCGATGGTGGCGGCGCCGGGCGCCGCATCGTCGCCGCGCGACATAACAGCCGCGGCTGGACCGGCGGACCTCGGACATGCCACAATCCGGGCACAGTTCGCGCCCCCTGTGACGATCATGGCGGAAACCGACCTCAAACCGCGCGTCCAGCAGAAGCCAAAAACCGAGCGGCCAAAGCTGCACAAGGTGATCCTGATCAATGACGACTTCACGCCGCGCGAGTTCGTCGTGCGCGTCCTGAAGGCCGAGTTCAAGGTCACCGACGACCAGGCCTACAACATCATGATCACCGCGCACCGCAAGGGCGTGTGCGTGGTGGCGGTGTTCACGAAGGACGTGGCGGAGACGAAGGCGACGCGTGCGACCGACGCCGGCAAGGCGGCGGGCTATCCACTGCTGTTCACGACGGAGCCGGAAGAGTAGGCCCCCCGCGCTGCCGGGCGAGGTCAGGATCCGTTCACGAGCCCGAGGACGAGCTGGTGCACCGCCCCGCCGTTCGCCATCTCCTCCTGGTCGAAGGCGCGACTCCGCTCCTGCTGGGCGCGCGACGCGGCCTTCAGCGGCTCCTCGATCGCCTTCCTGATCTTCTTGCACTGGCGGTCGTTCGCGACGGTGAAGCCGACGGTCGTGTCGATGATCTGCTGGACCATGTCCTTGATGATGTCGCCATGGACCCGTTCGTGCCGCCTGATGCCGGCGGCGAAGCTGTCCCACCGGCCGCGCAGTTCGGTGGGCAGCGTCCCCGGCGCGTCAGGCACCGTGTAGGTGATGGTCAGGAACGGCCTGGCCGATTCAAGGCGGCACGATCCGTCCGGCTGCGGCTGGTAGTTGCGAGACCATTTCAGCGAAAAGGTGGTGTGCGCGATGACGCGGCGGTCGCCGCTCGACGGCCCGCTGCTGCCGATCGACTCGTAGAGCGCGATGCCGGTCGTTCCCGACACGGCATAGGTCTTGACGACCTCCTCGGCCTGCCAGTCGGCAGCCAGTGCCGAGGCGGGGGCCAGGGTCGCGGCGAGGAGGGCGATGAAACGGTCTGCACGCATCTGCGGCGACCATGCCATGCGAATCGTGGCGTTTCTACCGCCCCGGCCGGCCGGTCTTGCCGGTGCGGCGGCCCTTGCGTTGTTTGGTTTCCGCCGGGTCTTCGTAAGAGCCGATGCCGATTTGGGCGCGCTTGACCGGCTTGACCCCGTCGACGGGCTTCTCCGTGCGGCGCACCGTCATCTCGTCCAGCGAGTTCTTGCGGAACAGCGGCTTGCCGTCATCGGGCGTCCCGTAGTCGGAGCCATGCGCCTCCTGGGCTGACTGCTTCTTGAACAGCGAGCGCGGCACGGCGCCGGCCGGCGTCGCGTGGTCGCCCGATGTGCCCATCTCGTCGAGGTCGGGCTTGCGGAACATGTTGGGCCGCGCGGCCTTCGCCGCCGCCTCTTCGGCGCGGGCGGCGTCGAGCTTGCGGAAGCGCTCCTGCTCCTCGGCCGTACGGTGCCTGGCGACGCCCTTATTGTGCTTGCCCTTCGCCTGGCCGGTGGCCGGCGACAGGCCCTCGGCCTCCCGCGCCAGCGGATCGTCGGAGATGGCGAGTTCCATTTCGGTCAAACGCTTGATCTCGTCGCGCAGCCGTGCGGCCGTCTCGAAGTCGAGGTCGGTGGCGGCGTCGCGCATGCGCTTCTGGAGGTATTCCAGATGCGCCTTCATGTTGTTGCCCATCATCGCGCCTTCGTTCTCGGCGAAGCTCGAGATGTCGGCGCGGACGTGGTCCTTCTCGTAGACGGAATCGAGGATGTCGGCGATGCGGGTCTTCACGCTTTCCGGCGTGATGCCGTGCGCGGCATTGTATTCGAGCTGCTTCTCGCGGCGGCGGTTCGTCTCCGCCATCGCGCGCTCCATCGAGCCGGTGATCTGGTCGGCGTACAGGATGACCTTGCCGTCGACGTTGCGCGCGGCGCGGCCGATCGTCTGGATCAACGATGTTTCTGAACGGAGGAATCCTTCCTTGTCGGCGTCGAGGATGGCAACGAAGCCGCATTCGGGAATGTCGAGGCCTTCGCGCAGCAGGTTGATGCCGACCAGAACGTCGAAGGCGCCGAGGCGCAGGTCGCGGATGATCTCGATGCGCTCCAGCGTCTCGATGTCGGAGTGCATGTAGCGGACGCGAACGCCCTGCTCGTGCAGGTATTCGGTGAGGTCCTCGGCCATGCGCTTGGTGAGCACGGTGCAGAGCGTGCGGTAGCCGCGCTTCGCCGTGTCGCGGATCTCGCCCAGCACGTCGTCCACCTGCGTCTTGGCCGGCCGGACCTCGACGGGCGGATCGATCAGGCCGGTGGGGCGGATCACCTGCTCGGCGAAGACGCCGCCGGCCTGCTCCATCTCCCAGGCGCCGGGCGTGGCGGAAACGCCGATGGTGAGCGGGCGCATGGCGTCCCATTCCTCGAAGCGCAGCGGCCGGTTGTCCATGCAGGACGGCAGGCGGAAGCCGTATTCGGCCAGCGTTGCCTTGCGGCGGAAGTCGCCGCGATACATGCCGCCGATCTGCGGCACCGTGACATGGCTTTCGTCGATGAAGATCAGCGCGTTGTCGGGGATGTATTCGAACAGCGTCGGCGGCGGGTCGCCCGGCTGGCGGCCGGTCAGGTAGCGCGAATAGTTCTCGATGCCGGCGCAGGAGCCGGTCGCCTCCAGCATTTCGAGGTCGAAGCGGGTGCGCTGCTCGAGCCGCTGCGCCTCCAGCAGGCGGCCGGCACGCTCCAGTTCGGCCAGGCGAAACTGCAGCTCCTCCTTGATCGACTTGATCGCCTGGTTCAGCGTCGGGCGCGGCGTGACGTAGTGCGAATTCGCGTAGATCTTCACGCTCTTCAGGTCGCCCGTCTTCTTGCCCGTCAGCGGATCGAACTCGGTGATCTGCTCGATCTCGTCTCCGAACAGCGTGATGCGCCACGCGCGGTCCTCGAGGTGGGCCGGGAAGATCTCGATCGTGTCGCCGCGGACGCGGAACGAGCCGCGCACGAAATTGATGTCCTGGCGCTTGTACTGCTGCGCGACGAGGTCGGCGAGCAACTGGCGCTGGTCGAGCCGGTCGCCGATCTGCATCTGGAAGGTCATGGCCGTGTAGGTCTCGACCGAGCCGATACCGTAGATGCAGGAGACCGATGCGACGATGATCACGTCGTCGCGTTCGAGCAGAGAGCGCGTCGCCGAATGGCGCATGCGGTCGATCTGCTCGTTGATGGAGGATTCCTTCTCGATATAGGTGTCGGTGCGCGGGACGTAGGCCTCCGGCTGGTAGTAGTCGTAATAGGAGACGAAATACTCGACCGCGTTGTCCGGGAAGAACTGCTTGAACTCGCCATAGAGCTGCGCGGCCAGCGTCTTGTTGGGTGCGAGGATCAGGGCCGGGCGCTGCGTCTCCTCGATCACCTTGGCCATGGTGAAGGTCTTGCCGGAGCCGGTGACGCCCAGCAGCACCTGCGTGCGGTCCTGGTTGGCAACGCCTTCGACGAGGTCCTTGATGGCGGTCGGCTGGTCGCCGGCGGGCTGGAACTCCGACTTCATCTCGATGGCGATGCCCCCCTCGGATTTCTCCGGGCGGGCAGGCCGGTGGGGCGTCCACAGTACGCCGTTCTTGTGCAGCGGGTTGCCGCTCTCGATCAGGTCGGCGAGCGCCTTCACGGTCGCGGTCACGCCGGAATTGTTCAGCGTCTCGGCGTCTTCCAGGCTGATGTCCAGGCCGGCGACGGGATTGAGCCCGGCAGCCGCGCGTTCCTTGGCCGATGCCGCGCCGCCCATCGACGTGCCGCGTCCGGTGCGGGTCGGCGCGGCGGAGCGCTCGGGAATCTTCTTCGGCGCCTTCGGCGGCTTGCCGCGCCCCTCCCTTTCCGCCTCGCGCTCGATCTGTTCGGCCCAGTCCGAGACCGAGCCGGTCAGCGGCACGCCTTTGAACTCCGCCTGCGCAGTCTCCGAGAAGCCGCCGGGCAAGGGTTCGGACGCGTCCGCATAGTCGAGCAGCGGACTGCGCCGGCGCGGCGGCGACGCTTTTTCGGGGGATTTGGCCATCGTCGGAATATGGGTCGAGTCAGGCCAAATGGGAAGTCCGAAGCGGGCCGTCGCCGGCCCGTCCTGACAGGAGGTTGTCAGCAGCCGGGGCCGGTCAGTTGAACCACAGCGCGAAGGTCATGAAGCCGGCGCCGCCGAACTGGCTCTGCAGCGCGTTCCACTCCTCGCTGGTCAGCAGCGTGCCGTCGGCCAGGTAGGGCACGATCGCCGGTCCGGTGATCGAGAGCACGAGATCGAAGGTCTGGGGCTCCTCGAAGAAGCGCTTCATGTCGATACCCTGCCGTGCGATGCGGAAATGCGGCAGCAGTTTGCGGCCTTCCAGCAGGTTCTCGGCCATCGAGAGCGCCTGGTGCCAGGCCTGTACCTCCGTCTCCGTGACTTCGAGGCCGGCGAGGGGATGCACGCCGGCCTGATGCGGTCCGGGGAGCCATTCGCGGTCGTTGTCGGTCTCGGCGCGGATCGCCTTCCAGTTCTCGCGGGAAAGGCGGACCATTTCCAGCAGATGCGTGCGGGCACTGCGGCGGAGCTCCGGCTCGGCGACGGGCCAGTTGACCAGATGGATGAACGAGATGAAGTCGGCGATGCGCCATTCCGCACCGACGATGTCTCCCGGCGTCAGGCTCTTGGGCACGAGCGCGTCCTGCATCGGCAGGCCGGCCGCCGGGAAGAGCATGTGGAAGCTGCCGTCGAAGGCCGTCCGGAAATGGTGGGCCAGCCAGAAATCGGCCTGGGCCATGAGGAAATGCGCATAGCCTTCCAGCCAATAGCCGTCCGCCCGGTCGAAGTTGAACGTCATCGAGCCCGGCTCCGGCGGGAACGAGGCCAGCATCGGGTTGAGAACGGTCATGATCGCCAGCGCGTTCTCCTCGGCGCCGATCGAACCGTCCTCGTCTAGGTCGATGCCCAGCCGCGTCAGGTCCACGGCGATGCCGATGTCGGCGTCAGCCGGCACCTCCGCGAGGCGGGTCGCGGCCTCGTCGAGGCCATCGCGGAAGTCCGCCAGGATGGCGCGGAACTGCTCATAGGTCAGCGGCTCGGGGTCGGGATTGGGCGGCACCGGCAGGCGCATCAGGGGCAGGACGAAGGATTCCGGCGACTGGAAGCCGTGCCGGTGGAGCCCCTGCGCCAGCGTCTCAAGCGCGGTGAAGAAGTGCACGGACCCTGCCGCGTAGGACGCCAGCGGGTCGCTCCCCCGTGCCGCCTCGAGCTCCACGAGGGCCGCGTCGCGGTCGGCGACGCTCTCCGCCGACAGCGCCGCGGTCGCAGCGCCAGGCACGTCTGCACGTGCCGCCGAGAGCGGCACGAGGATCGCGGCGGAGAGGGAGACTGCGCGCAGAAACGTCATGGTCCGTCCTTCCAGGCGGGGTGTGCGGCGAGCCGCGCCGCGTGAACCAGTTCAAAAGCGCGATTGAAGCGTTTCGAAGGAGGCATTCCGGCTTCCCCGTGGCGGTTACAGGCAGCCGAGCGCGGCCTCGATCACCGGTTTCGCGCCTCGCAGGGAAAACGTCGCCCAGGTTTCGAACGGCGTGCCGTCCGCCGCCGCGTCGGGCGTCACGTCGAAGGCAAGCGTCAGCTGCGAGCCGCTGACGAGCGCGCGGACAAAGGCGGGGTCGAGGGGCGCGAGGTAATTCTCGGCCTCCGTGCCCTCGGAGAAGATCACGACGGCGATGTCCGAACCGGCCGCCGAGAGCGGGAAGATCATGCCGTCGACCACGCCGCGGACCGCCGCCTTCCTGTAAAAATAGTCGGCGACGTGCTCCTTGCCGTCGTCCGGCAGCACGGCGCCGTCATTGCGCGAATAGACGTCCAGTGCCGGCCCATCCATGCAGTGGAGCATGATGATCTCGATGGTGCTGTTGGTGTCGTCGGGCTTGGCCGTGACGCCGCCCTCGACGGCGACCCAAGCAGCCTGCGCCAGCGTCGACGAGAGCGCGAGGACAGTCGCTGCGAGGACGGCGATCGGGAACGTTCTCATGAACGCCAGAAAGCCACCGCTTGGCCGCGGACGCAAGGGCAGCCTGCGCAACGCGCTATTCCTGCGCCGGTTGCTCCTGCTGCAGCGCCTTGAGCTTGCCCGCGACCTGGGCCTCGAGTTCGCCGATCTGGATGGCGGTCTCGATGTCGGTGAAGAAGCTGTCATACTCGGTGATGCCGGCGCCGTGGTAGATGTCGACGCAGAGCTTCAGCGCGGCGCGCGCCGCGTCGTAGTCAGCCTGTTCGCCGGTCTTGCGTCCGATCGCCAGGTGCACCAGCGACAGGTTGTAGTTGGTGTCGGCGAAGCCGATGCCGTTGCTGGCGGGATCGAGCGCGGTCAGCGCAAGATTGTAGTGCTCGACGGATTTCCGGTGCTGCTCGACGCCCTCCTCGTAGCCGCCGAGCGTGGCAAGCACATTGGCGAGGTTGTTCTGCGAACGCGCCCAGCCGACCGCGTCGCGGTCACGCGTGCGGACTTCGAGGACGGCCTCGTAGATCGCCACGGCCTCTCGCATTCTCTCCGGATTGTGGGTGAAGTCGCCGATGCGATAGTGCGCATTGGCGAGGTTCGACATCGTGGCCGCCCAGTCGAGCGGAACGCGCTCGCGCGTGCGTTCGCTGAGTGCCAGCGTGTACGCGACGATCGCCTCCTGCATCTTCCGCGGGTCCGCCGTACGGTCGGCGATGTTGGCGATGGCCAGGCCCAGATTGTCTTCGACCGCCGCCCATTTCAGAGGATCGCGCTTGCGCGTGATCTCCTGCAGCGCCGACCCCAGCGCCGTGGCGCTTTCCTCGAACCATTTCGTCGTCTGGCTGTCGCGGACGCCGAGCTGGTGATAGGTCGAGGCGAGGTTGGTCATGCTTTCGGCCCAGTGCAGCGGCGCGACGTCGCGCGTGCGGACGGCCAGCGCCGATTTCAGCAGCTCGACGGCCTCGAGCAGGCGCTCCTGCCCGGGTTCGCGCGTTCCGATCTCGCCGATCACCAGCCCGAGATTGTTCTGGGAGTTCGCCCAATCGATCGGCGTCTCTTCCGCCGACCAGACCTCCTGCGCCGCGCGCAGCGCGACCGCGGCGCGCTGCAGCGGCTCCAGCGACTGCTGCCGCAGTCCCTGGACGAAGAGGATCGAGCCGAGATGGTTCTGCAGCCTCGCCCATTCGTAGGGTGCGGCCTCCTTCGTCTTGACCTGCATCGCATCGAGCGCGGCCTTCTCGGCCTCGACCAGCCGGTCGGTGCCCAGCTCGCGCATGCCGAGCGTCATCAGAACCAGCGCAAGGTCGGCGTTCAGCGTCGCGCGCTTGTCGGGCAGGGGGGCAAGCGCGGGCGAGTCGATCGCGGCGCGCAGCACCGCGCGCGCCTCCTCGAGGCCGGTGGACTCCGTCTGACGCTCGCCGCGCGTCCATAGCGCGATGGCGAGGCCGCTCTGGGCATCGGCCCAGCCTGCCGGATTGGTGTCGGCGGGCGCCAGCCGGGCGGCCGCCTTGAAGGCCTCGACGGAGCGGGCCGTGGCGTCGTCGTTGCCATGGAAGAAGCCCAGGTCGGAGAGCGCGCGGGCCTCGGCCAGCTTGTAGCGCAACGCCAGCGCGTCGTCCCAGCGCTCCACCTGCTCGAACGCACTGGCGTAGTCCGCGGCGGCCCGCTCGTGGTCGTAGGCGAGCGCGTAGGTGGCCGCGCTCGCGGCGAACACCGCGCCATGCTCGATGCGGCGGGCCTTCAGATCGGCTTCGGCGTCCGCCAGCGTGGACTCCAGTTCCGTCACACGAGCCTTGGCGCGCTGGTGGAAGCCGATCGCGGTCTCCAGCGCGCCTTCCTCCACCGCCTCGTTGGCAAGCGCTGCCAGCCGCGCGATCTCCGGATCGGCGCTGTCCAGCGTGCGGCGCTCGGCCAGCAGGGTCTGCAGCCGCGCCGCCTGGTCGTTCAGCAGGCGCGAGAGCTGGTCCGGATCGTCCGGAGCCTCGGCGCCGATGGCGTTCAGCATCGCGAAAAGCGCGTCCATCGGGACGCCGCGCTCGTTGGCGACGGACACGACCTGCCGGCGCTCCGCGTCGGGCACGGAGGCGAGCGTCAGCAGCAGTTTGCGCCGCTCGCCGCGGATCGCCGCCTCGTCGCCGTCCGCGTCTTCTGCCGTCTCGCCGAAATAGAGCAGTCGGCGCAGGCTCGTGTTGGTCCACGGGGTCTGGCGTGCGTCCGTCCTCAGATAGACCTCCTCCGTGACCATCGTCATCACGTCGGCGAAGGCGTAGCCGCCGGCGGACAGGTGTTTGATCAGCGCCGCGGCATAGGGGCTGTTGCCACCGGGATCGCCGTCCAGCGCCGGTTGTCCCGGGGCCGCTGCGAAGCCCAGCACCGCGCCGAGGCTGTCGGCCGCCGCAGCGTCGCGTGCCTGGAGCGACGCAGCACCTCGCGTCGCGTCGGGCGTCGCCAGCCCTGTCTGTGCCATCGGCACCGGCGCGGCGCCGGCCGAGACCGTCATCGTCGCGCCTGCCGGGAACGGATTGGTGCGGCACGCATCGAGGAGCATGATCGTCACCGGGACGGTCGCCTGCAATTGCGCGACGATCTTGGACAGCGGCACGAGCCGCTCGCCGGCATTCTCCAGCGCAGAATTGTCGGCGTCGACGGGCAGGAGAAAATTCTCGCCGCCGCCCTCGATCCCGTGGCCGGAATAGTAGAGCAGCGCGACGTCGGCATCCTCGGCGTCCTCGATGAAGCGCTCGAAGCTGCGGGTGAGTTTCTTCAGGTCGGCATTGGTGACGAGATCGACCTCGAAGCCGAGGTCAGACAGGAGTTCGTCGATCGCGTCCGCGTCGTTCTCGGGATTGGGAAGCGGCGAGAGATGCTCATATTCCGACTGGCCGATCACCAGCGCGACGCCACGCAGCGTCTCCGCGGCCGATGCCGGGCCGCCGAAGGGCAGGGCGGCGATGCACAGTGCGGCCAGGAAACGGCGCAGCCTGCCGGGCACGATCGGATCGAGAAAGGTCAAGGTCTCACCCCACGCTTGGCCGCTGCTACCCCGCCGCCATGGCACCACGATGGCACGGCGATGACAAGCTGGCGGCAGGCCGCTGAAATCATTGCGGTTTGTTCGCAGGCTGGGCGCCGCGGGGACGACCACGATATTGCCTCAATCCGCGTTTCGTGCCATAGGATGGCCGCGTTCGGGCATTTGCTGACCCGGAGACTGGAACGTTTTTGACGACCCTTTCCCCGACACTGTGAATATCTGACGGCCCCGCTTTGGCGAGGGGTTTCATGCACGCCGCATGACCGCCAAGACAACCGGTCCCGCGACCGCCGCCACGGTCACGACGACCAGAGACTATGACGGGTGAAGGAGTTCTCCCATGGCTCAGACCGGCACCGTAAAGTTTTTCAACACCACCAAGGGCTTCGGCTTCATCACCCCGGACGGCGGGGCGAAGGACGTTTTTGTCCATATTTCCGCCGTCGAGAAGTCGGGGCTGCGTACGCTGGTCGACGGCCAGAAGGTGGAATTCGACGTCGAGCCGGATCGCATGGGCAAGGGCCCGAAGGCGGTCAATCTGCGCGCCGCCGGCTGATCCGCGGCGCGACGAGCGCACTGAAAAGGGGCGCGGCCCGGCCGCGCCCCTTTTTGCTGGCCGAAAGGCAAACGAACCAGAATCGCACCCCGCATTTTCTGGAGTCGGTCAATACGCCATCCGAAAGTTTCTCTTGCTCGGTGGCTCAAAATGAACGACAAAAACCTGTTCGGGCATCTGCCGGCCCGGAGACTGGAATGGCATGCGCCCGGAAAACAGACAAAAGGCGCCCGGGCGGCTCGCGGAATAAGAGGGTCTGCAGAGCCCCAGACGCCGAGTCGGCTTTTCTTCTCCTCCGCTGAACGACCGAATTGCGCGGACGTCCCGACGGCCGTGGCAGGAACCGAAGGGAGAAAGAGGAGTTTCCCATGCCGCAGTCCGGCACCGTCAAGTTCTTCAACCATGCAAAAGGGTTCGGCTTCATCACGCCCGACGACGGCCAGAAGGACGTGTTCGTCCACATCTCCGCCGTGCAAGCCTCCGGCCTTCCAGGCCTCGAGGACGGGCAGAAGGTGTCGTTCGACACAGAGCCCGACAAGCGGGGCAAGGGCCCGAAGGCCGTCAACCTGAGAATAGGCTGATCCGTCGCCGCGCCGGCGACAGGACAACCAGACCCTGTCCCGATCTCCTGCCGCGGGGCAACTCGCGGCAGAACCGTTTCCTCACGTTCCCAAAATGAACGCCGCTTGGCCGCGATCCCGCCGCTTTGCGTTCAGCCCGCATTCAGTCGCCGCTTCCTAGCTTCTGCGCCAGTCCGGGCCGCCCCATGGTACCGGTGAAGGAGCTTACCCCATGAACCGTCTTTTCAGATCAGCCGTCCTCTCGGCAACGCTCGCCGGGACGGCCCTCACACCGCTCGGCCAGGCTCTTGCCGGCCCCCGCCACGATCCCGCCTACCGACAGGACATCGCCCGCCAGAGCGATGCCGGCGACGTGCTGGTCGCCGGCCTGCTGGGCGCGGCGATCGGTGCCGTCGTCGTCGGTGCGCTCACCGCGGAGGACCATCCGGAAGGTGACAACCCCTATCGCCATCCGCGTCCGAGCATCGACCGTGAACTGTTCTTCGGCAACCTGTTCGATGAGCCCGCGCCCGATCCGGCCGTCGTCGACTATGACGGCGGCGACAGCTACGCGGACCACGAATACGATCCCTATGGGGATGGCAGCGGTGACGACTACGCCTATTACGGCGACGACGGCTCCGGCGACGATGTCTACGACGATGGCGATTACGGGGACGACGGCTACGACCAGGTCACCTATCTCTACGAACCGTGGACCCGGGACTGGTATCGCTACTGCGCGCGGACCTACGACACGTTCGACCCGCACCGTGGCACCTATGTCGACGAGTCCGGGACCGAGCAGTTCTGCGTCGCGGACCATTGAGGCGCCTATGCGGGTTTCGGCCGGTGGCGCCGCGCGCGCGCGGCGCCGGCAGGCCGTCCGGCTCTCTCAGCGCAGGAACGGGTTGGTGCGGCGCTCGTCGCCGAAGCGGCTGCCCGGCCCGTGGCCGCAGATGAACCCGATATCGTCGCCGAGCGGCAGCAGCTTCTCCTTGATCGAGCGGATCAGGGCCTCGTGGTCGCCGCCCGGCAGGTCGGTACGGCCGATCGAGCCGGCGAAGAGTACGTCGCCGACATGCGCGAACCGCGCGGCGCGATCGAAGTAGACGACGTGACCCGGCGCGTGACCGGGGCAGTGCAGGACCTCGAAGACATGCTCGCCGAAGGAGACGGTGTCGCCCTCCGACAGGTATCGGTCCGGCGCACAGTTGCGCACGCCTCCGGCGATCCCGAAGCGGACCGCCTGGCTCTCCAGATTGTCGAGCAGGGGTTTGTCGGCCAGGTGCGGACCGACGATCTCGACACCCAGCGCATCCTTCAGGTCCATGGCGCCTGCGGCGTGGTCGATGTGGCCATGGGTGATCCAGATCGCGCCGACCGAAATGCCGTTCTGCCGGACGGCCTCCAGGATGCGATCGATGTCGCCGCCCGGATCGACGACGACGCCGGCCCTGGTCTCGGCGTCGAACAGGATCGTGCAGTTCTGCTGGAAAGGCGTGACCGGCACGATGCCGGCATTCAGTTGTCCCATGGGGCGCTCTCTGTCTGCTGGTGAGCCTGTAGCGGCTTCCGGCACCTGCCGTCCACACCGTTCGCCCCAAACGAAACGGGCGGCCGAAGCCGCCCGCGACACGAACGGTACTGGCTGCCGCTACTTCTTCATCGAGTTCATCACCATCCCGACGATCGCCGTCAGGATCGCGCCGCCGCCGGCGCCGCCCACGACGTCGCCAACGGTCCCGGAAAGCGCGCCGCCGCCTGCGCCCGCAAGCATGTCGAGGATCCAGGCACCGCCGACGCCGCCGATGGCGCCGCTGAGGATCTTCGGCAGCTGCGGCATCACCGCCTGCTTCACCGCCGCGCCGACCGCCTGGCCGCCGATGATGCCGGTGACGATCTGTATCAACAGTTGAACCCAGATGTTTTCCATGACTTTCCCTCCAGAAGTCCGGCCGACATCGTGTCGAGTCGGATGGCGAAGTGAGCCGCCGAATTAGACCAAAGTCAAATGCCGGATTGCTGAAATGGAACGGGCGGCCCAATGGCCGCCCGGACGAAAATGCCGCCGAGAGGTGCGCGCCGCTACTCGGCGGCGATCGCCTGCTTCGGCTGAACCTCGGCCGAATAGTCGTTCATCAGCGTGCGCGCGATCTCGCCGACGGTGAACTTGTAGGGCCCGATCTCGGAAACCGGCGTGACTTCGGCGGCCGTGCCGGTGAGGAAGCACTGTTCGAAGGTCGCCAGTTCCTCCGGCATGATCGCGCGTTCGATCACCTCGATGCCGCGGCGCTTGGCGAGGTCGATCGCCGTGCGGCGGGTGATGCCGTCCAGGAAGCAGTCGGCCTTCGGCGTGTGGATCTTGCCGTCCTTGACGAAGAACACGTTGGCACCGGTGGCTTCGGCCACCTGGCCGCGCCAGTCGTACATCAGCGCGTCGGCATAACCCTTGGCCTCGGCCGCGTGCTTGGAGATCGTGCAGATCATGTAGAGGCCGGCGGCCTTGGACTTCGACGGCGCCGTCCGCGGATCCGGCCGGCGGTACTCTGCGATGTCGAGGCGGATGCCCTTCAGCTTCTGCGCCGGATCGAAATAGCTCGGCCACTGCCAGATGGCGATCGCGACGTTGATCCTGTTGTTCTGCGCCGACACGCCCATCTGTTCCGAGCCGCGCCAGGCGATCGGGCGCACATAGGCGTCGGAGAAACCCTGCATCTTGAGGAGCTTGCGGCAGGCGTCGTCGATCTCGTCGACCGAATAGGGGATGGTGAAGCCGAGGATGCGCGCGGATTCGTGGAGCCTTTCGGTGTGCTCCGTCAGCTTGAAGATCTCGCCGCCATAGGCGCGCTCGCCCTCGAACACCGCACTGGCGTAGTGGAGCCCGTGCGTGAGGACGTGGATCTTGGCGTCCGCCCATTCCACGAACTCACCGTTCATCCAGATATGGCCGTCGAGTTTGTCGAACGGAACCGATGCCATGATTGTCCTCCCGCGGGAGCGCCCGCTTGTTGTTGTGGCCAGCCGCCCGCGCTCGAGCGCATGGGCGAAGCGTAAGGGCAAACCCGCGTCAAGGCAATTTGAAGGAAGTTCCGGAAAAGCCCGAATCTCCTTGCCTTTTCGTTCGGAATCCGCCGAAAAGCTTGACAAAAGTTACCAGCGACGCGAAAATATGTCAACAAGGCTGACATATTTTTCGCCTCGAGCGGATTTGGCAATGGCAGATCGCACCGCGGGCAAGGCTCAACCCATCCGTTCGGCGCTGTCGCGCGACGACGGGCTGGACTTCACGCTCATCGAGCTGCTCTTCTTCGCCTATCGCGACTTCACCTCCGACCCGGACCAGATCCTCGCCGAATACGGGTTCGGCCGCGCGCATCACCGCGTGCTGCATTTCGTCAACCGCATGCCCGGGCTGACGGTCGCCGAACTGCTCGACGTGCTGAAGATCACCAAGCAGAGCCTGGCGCGCGTGCTGAAGCAGCTGATCGACACCGGGCACATCGTGCAGGCGCAGGGGCCGAACGACCGCCGCCAGCGGCAGCTCTATCCGACGTCGAAAGGGCGCGAGCTGGCGCTGACGCTGGCAAGGCCACAGTCC
The DNA here is from genome assembly GCA_019635755.1 of Rhizobiaceae bacterium. Lineage (GTDB taxonomy): Bacteria > Pseudomonadota > Alphaproteobacteria > Rhizobiales > Rhizobiaceae > OAS926. The sequence goes on from JAHBYW010000002.1 coordinate 30,735, forward strand.
AGCCGCATCCATGGCGCACTGCGGGCGGCGGAGCCGACGGAGCGGGCCGGCATCGAGCGTTTCCTGCGGGCAATGGTCGATCCGGATCTCAGGCCGCAGATCGACAAGCTGCCGGGGGCGGGGCGACCATAGGCGATCTGCCGGCGACGGCGGGTCGTTCTGATTGCTGTGACTGCGCCGTTCCGCGGCAGAGGTGCTCGGCACCCTGCCGGACCGGTGCTGGAGGGACCTGACCATGGAAGCACCTGACCGCGCCGCCCAGCCCGACATTCCGGGTGACGATGCGCCGCATCTGCTTGTCGTCGACGACGACACGCGCATCCGCAATCTGCTGAAGCAATACCTGACCGAGAACGGATTCCGCGTGACGGTGGCGGGCACCGCGGCGGAAGCCCGGCGCAGGCTGGTGGGGCTCGACTTCGACCTGCTGGTGCTGGACGTGATGATGCCGGGCGAGACCGGCGTCGACCTGACGAAATCGCTGCGCGCCGAGAAGAGCGTGCCCATCCTCATGCTGACGGCACTGTCGGAGACCGAGAGCCGCATCGCCGGCCTCGAGGCCGGCGCCGACGACTATCTGCCCAAACCGTTCGACCCGCGCGAGCTGATCCTCAGGATCAACAACATCCTCCGACGCGGCGGGCCGCAGGCCACGCCCAAGCTCGAGCAGATCGTCTTCGGCCCCTACACGTTCCAGATCGCCCGGCGCGAGCTGAAGAAGGGCGGCGAGCCGCTGAAGCTCACCGAGCGCGAGCAGGAGATCCTCGCCATCTTCGCCGAGCGCGCGGGCGAGACGATCCCTCGTCACGAGCTGGTCGCCGGCGACGCCGAGGTGGGCGAGCGCACCATCGACGTGCAGATCAACCGGCTGCGCCGCAAGATCGAGCGCGACCCGTCCAATCCTGTGTGGCTGCAGACCGTGCGCGGGATCGGATACAGGCTGAGCGTGGAGTAGGGGGTCGTCCCCGGCCAGAACCAGGCTGGGCGCAGACAACGTTGCAGTTGGCCGGTCCATTGACCCCTTTTGCCTCTTTCGCGCCGGCACACTATTCTCCGCAACGCGTCAGACACCCAGAGGTGCCGGCGCGGATTGTGGTGTCTGCCGGCGTACAGGAACCTCAGTGACAACGACGGAAACGACAGGCGAGGCAAACGTCGAGGCAGATCGCCTCGGCGAGCGGCTGCCTGCCCTGCGCTCATCGCTCAGCCCGCGCGTCGGCGCGGCGTGGACCCGCGCGCGCGCCGGGCGTGTGGCCGGGCTCGCGCCGCGGGGCTGGAACAAGTTCTGGCGGCGGATCGGCCTCTACATGCCGAAGCGCCTCTATGCGCGCTCGCTCATCATCGTCATCGCGCCGATGATCCTGCTCCAGTCGGTCGTCGCCTTCGTGTTCATGGAACGGCACTGGCAGACCGTCACGCAGCGCCTCTCCCAGGCGGTGGTGCGCGACATCGCCGCGATCATCGACATGACGGAGACTTTTCCGCCGGGCGACGGCTATGCCGACGTGATCCGCATCGCGCAGGAGAGGCTGTCGCTGAAGATCGACATCCTGCCGCCCGACCCGCTGCCGCCGGCAGGGCCGAAGCCGTTCTTCTCCATCCTCGACGAGGCGCTGTCGGGCGAGATCACCCGGCAGATCAACCGGCCATTCTGGCTGGATACCGTCGGCAATTCCAACATCATCGAGATCCGCATCCAGCTCGAGGGCAAGGTGCTGCGCGTCTTCGCCCGTCGCAGCCAGGCCTATGCGTCCAACACGCACATCTTCCTGGTCTGGATGGTCGGCACGTCGCTGGTGCTGCTGATGATCGCCATCCCGTTCCTGCGCAACCAGATCCGGCCGATCCTGCGGCTGGCCGAGGCTGCCGAGAGTTTTGGCAAGGGGCGGCCCATGCCTCAGGACTTCAAGCCGCGCGGGGCCGACGAGGTCAGGCGGGCCGGGCGCGCCTTCATCCAGATGCGCGAACGCATCGAGCGGCAGATCGACCAGCGCACCGCGATGCTGACCGGCGTCAGCCACGATCTCAGGACCATCCTGACGCGCTTCAAGCTGCAGCTCGCGCTGCTCGGGAACCGCGCCTCGACCGAGGCGCTGAACCGCGACATCGACGACATGCAGTCGATGCTGGAGGGCTACCTCGCCTTTGCACGCGGCGAGGCGGCGGAGGACACCGGCGTCTTCGACCTGCGGGAGAGCTTCGAGGCCTTCTCCAAGGAGGCGCGGCTCAGGAAGCGCGCGCTGACGACGGCGATCGCCGGCCCGGCCGAGGTCCACGTCCGTCCCAACGCCTTCGCGCGGCTGCTGTCCAACGTCATCGGCAATTCGCTGCGCTACGCGACCGAGGTGTCGGTAAAGGCCAACCACACGCGCGGTTCGCTGACCGTGATCGTCGACGACAACGGACCGGGCGTGCCAGCCGACAAGCGCGAGGACGTGTTCCGCCCGTTCTTCAGACTGGATGCCGCGCGCAACCAGGACGAGGGCGGCACGGGTCTCGGGCTGGCCATCGCCCGCGACATCGCGCGCAGCCACGGCGGCGACATCGCGCTGGAGGACAGCCCGATGGGCGGCCTGCGCGCGGTGATCCGCGTGCCGGCGTGAAGCGCGGCGGCCGGTTGCCGCCGCACTCCGGTCAGGACAGGCTGCCGGCGAAGCGCTGGATGCGCGTGCAGGCTTCCTCAAGGAGCGCCTCCGACGTCGCATAGGAGATGCGGAAGTTCGGGCCGAGGCCGAAGGCCTGGCCGAACACCACCGCCACGCCTTCGGCCTCAAGCAGCTCCGAGGCAAACGTCTCGTCGTTCTCGATGACCTTGCCGGCCGGCGTCTTCCTGCCGATCAGGCCGGCGCAGGACGGGTACACGTAGAACGCGCCTTCCGGCGACGGGCAGGTGATGCCGCGCGCCTGGTTCAGCATCGACACGACGAGGTCGCGCCGGTTCTGGAAGATCGCCTTGTTCTTGTGGACGAAATCCTGCGGCCCGTTCAGCGCCTCGACCGATGCCCACTGGGCGATTGTGCATGCGCCAGACGTCTGCTGTCCCTGGATCATGTCCATCGCCTTGATGAGCTGGACGGGCCCGGCGGCATAGCCGATGCGCCAGCCGGTCATGGCATAGGCCTTCGACACGCCGTTCATGGTGAGCGTGCGGTCGAGCAGCTTCGGCTCCACCTCGGCGATGGTCCTGAAGACGAAGTCGCCATAGGTCAGGTGCTCGTACATGTCGTCGGTCAGCGTCCAGACATGCGGGTGCCTCAGCAGCACGTCGGCGATGGCTCGCAGCTCTGGCTCCGTGTAGGCGGCGCCGGACGGGTTCGACGGCGAGTTCATCAGCAGCCATTTGGTCTTCGGCGTGATTGCTTTCTCCAGCGCCTCGGCACTCAGCTTGAAGCCGTTGTCGATGGTCGTCGGCGCGAAGACCGACGTGCCGCCGCAGATCGCGACCATCTCGGGATAGCTGACCCAGTAGGGCGTCGGGATGATCACCTCGTCGCCCGGATTGAGCGTCGCCATGAAAGCGTTGAACAGCACCTGCTTGCCGCCGGTGCCGACGATGGTCTGCTCCGGCTTGTAGTCGAGATTGTTCTCGCGCTTGAACTTCCTGGCGATCGCCTCGCGCAGCGGCGCGATGCCGGAGACGGGCGGATACTTGGTTTCGCCGCGGCGGATCGCATCGATCGCCGCATTCTTGATGTTGTCCGGGGTGTCGAAGTCGGGCTCGCCGGCGCCCAGCCCGATCACGTCGCGGCCTTTCGCCTTGAGCTCGCGCGCTTTCTGCGTGACCGCGATGGTCGCGGACGGCTTAACGCGGGCAAGGGAATCGGCGAGGAAGGCCATTGTCGACATGTCTCCTGGGGCCCGCCCCAGCGGCAGGCGCGCCTTAATGTCGAAAACCCCCGGGAATCGCAAGGGGCGGTGCGTCACGGTGACAAACCCGCCCCGCGGATAGGCGCTTGCGGATGGGCGGCCGCGGGAACGTGTTAACGGGCGGTAAAACTTCGCGTGCCAAGGTCGCCGCCGGCCCTGGCAGGGGGCCTCCACGGACGGAGATTCGCGTGGCGCGGAGCGTGGCGCTCTCCCATATCATCCGCCAGGATGACGGCTCGTCGACGGGCATCTGGAGCGTCTTCGTGCTGAAGACCGCGCTGCAGCCCATCTTCGCGTTCCAGTCCGGCCGACTCGTCATCGCAGCCTTCGAGGGGCTGGTCCGCCCCTTCCGCGGCGGCGAGGCCATGGCGCCCGGCGCGTTCTTCAACCTCATACCCGCCGCCGACAGGCTGCACGTCGAGACGCTGACGCGTACGCTGCACCTGCTCAACGCCGGCACCTTCGTCGACAAGAACGTCTCGGTGTTCGTCAATTTCGACCCGTCCGTCTTCGTGGACCGCGAGGTCGCCGATGCGGCGCTGCGCGACATGCGGCTCGTGCTGCACGAGGCCGACATCGATCCGCGCCGGGTCGTGTGCGAGGTCACGGAACAGAAGTCGGCGTCGGAGCAGGCGCTGTTCGGCTTCGTCGAGGCGCTGCGCGCGCATGGCTTCCGCATCGCCGTCGACGACTACGGCGCCGACGATTCCGACATCGGCCGCATCCGCGACCTGAAGCCGGACATCGTCAAGTTCGACGCCCACTGGATCACCCGGCTGATGGAGTCGGGTCCCGGCTTCGCCCTGCTGGCGGCGATGGTCCGCACATTCGCCGACCAGGGGATCAAGACGGTCTTCGAAGGCATCGAGGAGGGCTGGCAGCTCGAGCTGGCCGAGCGCTCCGGCGCCTCGATGGTGCAGGGCTTCGTGCTCGCCCGGCCGCGGATCGTGCCCGCCAGCTTCGCCGAGTTCCAGCGGTCGACAGCCCCTTCTGGCATCGCCATGGCGCCGCCGCCTTCCGCCCCGGCCGAACCCGGCATCGTCCAGCCGGCGGCGGTGGCGCCGGCGAGGACGCGCAGCTTCGGCCGCCGGATCCAGCGATGAGCGCCGGCTTCCTTCCCGGCGAGGCCGCCAACGCGAACGCCGCGATCCTGGTCGACGAGGTCGGCATCGAGACAGGCATCCATGGCCACCACCGGATCAGGACGGCCTATAGGCCTGTCTTCCGACGGCTGGACGGGATGCAGGTCGAACCGGTGGCCGTCGTCGGCTCCGGATGTCCGTTCCTCGGCGGGCGGCCGGTCGATCCGCTGCACTTCGCGTCGGCTCTCGGCGGTCCCGAACGAGCCGGGCTCGATCACCTGGTCCGCACGCTGGCCGTCCGCAACCTGCGCAACCTCGGCGCCGACGGCATTTCGCTCTTCGTCGACATCGACCTCGCATGCCTCGAGGGCGGCGCGCCGGACTGCGGGGGCGGGGATGCGACCGCGCTCGACCGCATCGTCTGCTGCATTCCGTCCGCCTCGCTGCTCGACCGTCATGACCTCGTGGAGCACACGCTGACGCTGAGGGCCGCGGGCTGCGGCATTGCCATCGGCGGCTTCGGCGCCGGCCCGTGGGACATCGCCTGTCTGCAGGCGGTGCGGCCCGACATCGTGCGGCTCGACCCGATCTGGTTCCGGCGGGCGGCGTCAAACCCGCAGGCGTCGCGTCTCCTCGTGTCGCTGGTGGGCGGCCTGCACGACCAGGGCGCCGACATCCTGATCGGCGGCATCGCCGACGCCGGCGAGTTCCAGGCTGCGCTGGATTGCGGAGCCGACCTGTTCGAGGGCGATTATCTCGGGCGGCCGACACTTGCCGGCGTCGGCTTCGACACCGCGCGCGTTCCGCTCGGCAGCCTGCCGGGCGCGTCCAACGTCGTGCCTCTCTTCGCCTGATCCATCAGCGGCGCTGATTGACACCGCTACAACAATTCACTGGATCGCCGTCGCAGCCGTAGTCTACTGCCCTCGTGCCAGCGCGGGGACGACGATCATGCCGACACTCTACGGGATGCTGGGCAGCGGCAACTGCTACAAGCCGCGCCTGCTGATGGCGAAGCTCGGACGTACGTTCCGGCACGTCGAGACGAGCTCGCGGGACGGAACCACCCGCACGGCCGAATATCTGGCGAAGAACCCGAATGGCAAGGTGCCGCTGCTCGAGCTGGACGATGGCCGACTGGTCGCCGAGTCCAATGCCATCCTGCTGTTCCTCGGGCACGGGACGCGCTTCGTGCCGGCCGACCCGTACGACCTTGCGCTCGTCAACCAGTGGCTGTTCTTCGAGCAGTACAGCCACGAACCCTATGTCGCGGTGCGCCGCTCGCTCTTCGTCTACCCCGAGCGCAAGGCGCAGGCGACGCCGGAGCGGCTGGCGTCGCTGCTGGACAGCGGCAACAAGGCGCTGGGCGTCATGGAGGCGCAACTGAAGGCGTCCCCGTTCCTCGCCGGCGACGCGATGACCGTCGCCGACATCGCGCTCTACGCCTACACGCATGATGCCGGGCTCGGCGGTTTCGATCTCGGCCTGTTCCCGGCGGTGGCCGGCTGGCTGGCGCGGGTGGAAGCCGACCCCGGCCATGTCCCGATGACGTGGACGCCCGCCTAGCGGGCGGCGCCCCGCGTCATCCCTCGCGCGGCTCGGCACCGCGGAGCGCCTGGTCGACGAGCCGCGCCGCGAGGCTGTGAGGCGGCGACTGGTCCGGGTCGGACAGCATCATCACCTTGAGGATCGGCGCGGTCAGCAGTTCGTAGAGCGCGGTCACGTCGGTGTCGGCGGCGAGGTTCCCGTCGCGGATGCCTTGCCGGATGCGCTCGAGGACCGCCCGGCGGCGCGGCGCGATCAGTTCGCGGAAGACCATGTCCATCAGCTCGCGATTCCGGCGGCCCTCGGCGATCAGCGCCGAATGGACGATGCGCGTGCGGCGCTGGTCGAAGCCGAACATGCTTTCGAGGATCGCGACGAGATCCTCGCGCAGCGACGGCGTGTGGCCGGCGGGGAGGGGCTGGCCGCGCAGCGACCCCAGCACCGCCAGCACGAAGCGGTCGCGGTCGGGCCAGCGGCGGTAGAACGACGCCTTGCTGGCGCCCGCCCGCGCGCAGACCGCATCGATGCTGACGTCATCGAAGCTGCGCCTCTCCTCGAGAAGCGCCATCGCCGCCTCCACGAAGCTCCTGTCGAGGGTCTCCGACGGCGGCCGGCCCCGCTGCCGCGTGCCGGTCAATACAGTCCGAGCCCGAGGATCGCCATGATCGCGACGACAGCGATGAGGCCAACGCCGGTGATGGTGGCATGGCTGCGCCACGACGCGGCGATCTCGGCACGCCGGTCGCCCTCTGCGGCCAGCAGGGCCGCGACGCTGGCGCGGTGGCGCCCGCCCGTCACGGTCACGAAGACGACGATCGCGAGCGCGGCGAGCGAGTAGAGGCCGTAAGGCGTGATGATGTCCGCCGGCGTGGCGATGCCGCCGCCCAGCCAGGCGCGCGCCACGCCGGTGAGCAGGAGCAGGATGCCGGAGCCGGCCATCAGCGGCCCGGCGAAGCGGCCGGCTGTCAGGGTGAAGCCGCGCATCGCGGGGGGGTCGAGCCGGAGCAGCGTCGGCTCCACGACGAAGGCGAAGAAGATCGCGCCGCCCGCCCAGGCGGTGGCGGAGAGCAGATGCAGGAAATGGACGATGTCGAGCACGGCTGGCTCCAATTACGAAACGATACTGTATCGTTTATTAATCGAGCGCGCGGCCGGAGGCAAGCTCCGCAAAGGCCAGGAATCAAAAAGGCGGCCGAAGCCGCCTTTCCAGACATTCCGATTTCGAACCTCCGATCCCGTCGTCCGTCGGCAATCCGCCGCTCGGGTTCTCCGGGACCCTGGCTCGGCGCGCGTCATTCGCGCGGCCGCCAGTACATCCGTGACTTGCCGCGCGCCGCAGGTCGCCCTGCAGCGCGCCTTTGAGAAATCAGCCTGCCTTGCTCAGAGACCCAGCGGCCGACTTACCGGTGCGGCGGTCCTGCTCGATCTCGAAGTTGATCTTCTGGCCTTCGTTGAGCGTGGTCATGCCGGCGCGCTCCACGGCCGAGATGTGAACGAAAACGTCCGCGCCGCCCGAATCCGGCTGAATGAAGCCGAAGCCCTTGGTGGCGTTGAACCACTTTACCGTTCCAGTTGCCATGCGATGTTCCTTTAGTTCGCGTGTTGCATAGGGCCGGCCGAAGCCGGCGTTGGTATCGAGATTTTGGAGAGAGTTCAGTCAGCGAACGAGGTGGTCTCGCGCGGCCCGATCTATCGGCCGAAATATCAATACCGCCCATATAGGGCCTGCCGGCCGCCGGTTCAAGTGTTTTCCGGAGCAAGCGAGACGCCGTTCATTTCCGCCACGACGTCGGAGAGCATCGGGACGAAATCCTCGGCATGACCGGTGTTCACCGCGGTGGCGAAGGAGTTGCGCACGGCCGCGCCGATGGGGTTCGCGATGCCGGCCGCGTTGGCGAAGGCGGCGAGGTAGCCGAGATCCTTGAAGCCGTTCTTCAAGGTGAAGCGGTGTGCGTTCGGATCGCGGCCGACGACCCACTGGAAATAGGTGCGGAAGAAGGGACAGTCCATGCGGCCGTCCTTGATGACAGCCTCGAAGACCGCCGGGGTGAGGCCGGCCTTCATGCCGAGCGTCAGCGCTTCGGCATAGATGGCGCCGTAGCCGAGCGACACGAAGTTGTTGAGCAGCTTCATCGTGTGCCCGGTTCCCGTCGGACCGGTGTGGACCACGCGGCCCGCGAAGCAGTCGATGACGGGCCGGGCCCGCGCCACCACGTCGTCGGCGCCGCCCACCATCACGTCGAGCGTGCCCGCCTCGGCATCCTTCGGCGTCCGCGACAGCGGGGCGTCGATCAGCGTGACGCCGCGAGGGGCGAGCGCCGCTGCAAGGCGCGTGGTCGACGAGGGCTCCGAGGTCGAACAGTCGATGACGAGGAGCGGCCTGTCCGTCGACGCGAGGCCGTCCGGCCCCGTGAGAAGCGCCTCGACCTCCGGGCTGCCGGTGACGCAGATCACGACGACGTCGCAGGCCGCGGCCATTTGGCGGGGCGACGACACCTCCCGGGCGCCGGCGGCGACCAGCCGGTCGACCGCCTCCCGCCGCCGGTGGGCGAGCACGGTCAACGGGTGACCCTTGGCCAGAATGTTCTTTGCCATGCCCGAACCCATGAGCCCGAGCCCGATGAAACCCACGCGTTCCTTCGCCATGTCTCTCTCCCTGAAGCCGCGCGACCTTAGAGCCCGCCGCGCCGAAGCGGAATCATGTGCAGGCCCGCCATCCCGTCTTTTTTCGCCGACGCACTGCGCCGCCGGCTTGCCGCCTGCCTTCGCCGCGCCAAATTCCTGTCTAGACGTGTGATCCACATCCGCCCGGAGACACCCATGAAAGCCTTGCTTGCCGCCGCCGCGCTCGCCGCCGTGCTCGCCACGCCGGCCGCGGCGATCTCGCGCTACAATGTCGACTCCATGTCGTGCAGCCAGGCGCAGCAGACCGTGCGCTCCGATGGCGCCGCGATCCTGCGCTACTCCTCGAAGCGCACGCCGGGGCTGACGCTCTACGGCCGGTATGTCCGCAACGACCTGTTCTGCTCGGGCCACGAGATCGCCGAGAGGGTCTGGATACCGACGGCCGACCGGAAGTCGTGCCCCGTGCTCGAATGCAAGCCGGCGGACGACGAGTTCGACGACCTGCTTCGCCGCCGCTTCTGATCGTCTCAGAAGGCGAGCGAGCCCTGCGCGGGCGGCGGCGGGCCGACGCGGACCCCTTCCATCGCCAGCATGCCGGCCTTGGTCACCGAGCCGCCCGGAGCTGAAAAGCCGCCGATGCGGTTCCCTGCGGCGAGGATGCGGTGACACGGAATGACAATCGGCAGCGGGTTTGCTCCGAGCGCCGCGCCCGTCTCGCGCGCAAGGCCGTCATGTCCCGCCCGCCGGGCCAGTTCCCCGTAGGTCACGGTCTCGCCGTAGCCGAGCTGCCGCGCTGCCTCGTAGATGGCGAGCCGGAACGAATCGATGCCCGCGAGGTCCGTCGGCGCCGACGAGAAATCCACAGGCTCGCCGGCCACGTAGCGCCGCAGCAGGTCGACGACCGCCGCGATCGCCGGCGGCGGGGTTTGCGCCGCAGCGCCGGGATCGAAGCGCAGGCAGCGCCGCTCGACCGAACCGCGGTCACGCTCGGCGAGGCACACGCGGGTCAGGCCGCGGTCGCTCCAGCCGACCGCCATGAAGCCGCGGACCGTTTCGAAGACATGGTAGCCGGTGGTTGATGCTGCTGCGGACATCGTTTTCGACCTCTCCCGAAACATAACACGGCGGCGGGCCGGGGTGGAACGCGTTCGCCGTCACTCCTGACACGTCCTTGCATGACACCTGCCGCGTCGGGGCAAGGTCCGCCACCCGAAACCGGGTGCGGTTGCGGCGGCGTCGCCCCGCGTGCTAGGCAGCGCCTTGGGTGGGTCCGAGGGTTCCCGTTGCGAGTGTATTGGTGCCTGCAATCCGAAATCTGATCCTGGCCGGCGCGGCCATCGCGCCGCTGCTGCTTGGCGGCTGCACGACGTCGCTGATCGACCCCACCGCCGCGAGCTTCGCGCCGGGTGCGATGACGAGCATGCGGACGGCCGCTGCCGCGGACGATGTGACCGCCCGCGAGGCGAGCGTCGCGGCGTCCGGCGCCGACGAGTCCGGCGTGGACCAAACGGCCGGCGTCGCCCTGCCGGAGGTGGTGGCCTTCGCGCCGACGCCGCGGGCGAAGCACGATCTCGTCCGCCCCGAGGAGGGCGGCAACGTGCTGTCCGCGCTCGGCCTGGAGCCCGTGCTGCCGGCGGCCCGCGCCAAGGGCGACCGTCCGATCCGCGCCCGCACGCCCGAGATCGACGCGCTGATCGCCAAATACGCCGCCGTCTACGAACTGCCGGTCGACTTCGTGCACAAGGTGGTCAAGCGCGAGAGCACGTACAATCCCAAAGCCTTCAACAAGGGCCACTGGGGTCTGATGCAGATCAAGCACGCCACCGCGCGCGGCATGGGCTACGACGGCCCCGCGAAGGGCCTGCTCGACCCGGAGACCAATCTCAAGTTCGCGGTGAAATACCTCAAGGGCGCCTACATGGTTGCCGATGGCAACGAGAAGCTCGCCGACCGCATGTACCAGCGCGGCTACTACTACGACGCCAAGCGCAAGGGGCTGCTCGACGAAACCGGCCTCGGCCGCGACAAGGTGCGCAAGCGCGGCGCCTGAACCGCCGGCGAGCCCGTTTTCCGGCACCTCAGGACGCGCTATGCTTCCCTCAGGGCAATCTGATTCCGGGGGAGTTCCGTCATGCCGAAATGGTTGAAGATCACGCTGGGCGTGGTCGCCGCCGTGATCGCGGTTATCGTGGCGATCGTCTACATCGCGATCTGGGCGACGTCGGGCCTTGTCGAGCCGGTCGAACGCCAACTGGCGGCGATGAAGGCCGGCAACATGGAAGCGGCCTACGCCGAAACCTCCGAAGCGTTCCAGCAGGCGACGCCGATGGATGCGTTCATCGCCTTCGTCGACCAGAATCCGATCCTGAAGGATACCGCCTCGCACTCCTTCACCAACCGGTCGATCAACAACGGCATCGGCGTTCTGGAGGGGCAACTGACCTCCTCGACGGGCGGTGTCGTGCCGGTCGCCTACCAGCTGGTGAAGGAAAACGGCGTCTGGAAGATCCAGCACATCCAGCTCAACCCAGCCGGCGCGTCCTGACCGCGGCTTCTGCCGGCGAATCCTGATCGGGGGACCACCCCCGAGATGACGGATGTCAGTCGAACGACAACACACGTTGTCGTTCGACCCTGACCATGTTAACGACGCCCCGGGGTGGGATGATCCCGGGAGGTCGGCTTGGCAGTCTTGAGGTTCACGCAGAACGTACCGGTGAAGCTCTACTGCTTCGCGTTCGCCTACGCGAAATTCCCGACCCACACGGCGACCGCGCGGTCGTTCACCGTCAAGTGGTCGGCCGGCGCGGGCGGACCCGTCAACTCCACGGTCTTCTCCGGAACGAACCTCGCCTATGACGGCGGCGTCGCCGCCTCCGGGCTGATCACGTCGGTGCGCGAGGTCCAGCGCAGCGGCTCCGCCACCGTCACGGGCGTGCGCATCTCCGTCGCCGAACTGGTGAAGGTGGCGAAGACCGCCACCAAGGTGGACGACATGGCCCTGCTGGCGAAGATCCTCGCCGGCAACGACCTGGTGACGTTCGGCCGGCGCAACGACGTCTTCGACGGCGCGGCGGGCAACGACACCATCCGCGGCAACGGCGGCAACGACGTCCTCAAGGGCGGGCGCGGCAACGACAAGCTCTATGGGGGCGTCGGCAACGACCGCCTCGACGGCGGCGTCGGCAACGACGTCATCTATGGCGACGCCGGCAACGACACCATCGACGGCGGCGCGGGCAACGACCGCCTCTATGGCGGCGACGGGGTCGACGTGATCTTCGCCGGCGCCGGAAACGACACGGTGCACGGCGGCAACGGCAACGACTGGCTCTATGGCGGGTCGGGCACCAATTACCTCTACGGCGAGGCCGGCGACGACTTCATCGCCGGCGGCGACAATGTCGACTTCATCTATGGTGGCACGGGCAACGACCGAATCTTCGCCGGTGGCGGCAACGACATCGTGCATGGCGGCCTCGGGGCGGACTATCTGGACGCCGGCCCGGGCGCCGACATCTACCTCTACACGTCGCTGGCCGACTCGACCGTCGCCCCCTCGGGGCGCGACCTGATCGACGAGTTCCAGCCGTCGCAGGGCGACAAGATCGACCTCAGGCCGCTCGACGCCAACAGCCTCACGGCCGGCGACGACGCCTTCATCTTCATCGGCGCGCTGGCGTTCTCCGGCACGCCGGGCGAACTGCGGATCGAGATCGAAGCTGGCAAGTCGATCGTCATGGGCGACGTGAACGGCGACGGCGTCGCCGACTTCGCCATCGCGGTCTCGCAGGGCGGCCTGCAGGCGACCGATTTCTTCCTCTGACCGGCCGCTCGGGCCGGGCGACGGGCCCGCCGGCAGGCGCCGGCGCGGCGTTTGCGCGAAATTAAGCCTTGGCTGCTAGAACCTCGCCGGATTTTCGCGCGGGGTTCGAGGGCGGCATGAGTACCGAGACGGCAGTCGAGACAGGTAGCGAGACGGGCGGCGAGACGCCGAAGAAGAAGCGGTCGATCGTCAAGCTGGCGATCTTCGCACTGGTGCCGGTCCTGCTGGCCGGCGGGGGCTATGCCGGCTGGACGATGTTCCTCGCCGCGCCGGCCGAGCAGCACGCGGCCGAAGCCGCGGCCAGCGAGGTCGAAGGCGGCGAACACGGCGCGGAGGGCGCGCCGGACGAAATGCACGTGTCGGCCGTCGACTACACGATCGCGGCCGAGACCTCCTTCTCCTACGCGCTGGCGCTGTCCGAGATGCTGACCGAGATGTGCGGAACGGTCGACACCGCCGCGCTGGAGGTCGAGGCCGGCAAGGAGGCGCATGCCGACGGCATGCTGGTGCACCATTCATGGGCGGCCGCCTATCGCCGCATGGGCACGATCACCGACAGGTCCTGCTCGATGATGCTGGCCGAGATCATGAACGCCGACGGCCGCGCCTATGCGCGGCAGGCCGAGGCGGTGAAGGCCGACAAGAAGGCGAGCGGCGGCGGCGGACACCACTGACCCGCACCAGGACCGGCGGGCTTCACTGACGGCCGCGCCGCGGCCGCGGGCCCCCGCAGGAACAATCGCCACCCGTCTCCGTTCAGCAGGACTTCCAGCGAACGGAGGACGAGATGTCCGGAAAACGCGAACTCATCGAGCCGCACCCCGGCGACAAGCGCTATGTGCGGCGCGACGACCAGGGCCGTTTCAGCGAGAGCGACGACGTCGGCCGCAGCCTGGCGCAGGACCAGAAGCGCAAGGCGCAGACCGAGGTGAAGCCCGGCCATGGCGATCGCGGGGACCGCAGGGCGGGCAACCCGAAGCCCTGACGGCCGCGCCCGGAGGACGGACCTCGAACCGGCCTTGACGGCGATCAAGGCCGGCCCGCGCCGGCGGCGGCAGGGTGCGCCCGTGCGGCCACGGGCGCCGCGCCGGAAGCCGACCAGGGCGCCGATCCCGGGGGCAGACCAGAGGGGCAGACGATGGGCAAGATCAACCGCGAATGGCATGCGGCGAACGTGATGCCGAAGAACGCCGGCGAGGACGAGCGGATCGCCTGGCACGTCGCGCATGCGCAGCATTGCGGCTGCCGCAAGATCGAGGGCGGCGTGGCGGCGATGTTCGCCCGCCATGGCGTGCCGATCCCGAAGCCGAGGCCGGACGCGGAGCCTCGGCGTGCCAGGCGCGTGTCGTAGCGGCGCGCCCGCGCGGGATCGCGCCGCGCAGCCGCTGACGTCACGTGTGCGGCGCCGCTGGCGCATCAGGACGTGTCGGGTCGCTCCAGCGCACCTGACGGGCCAGCCATTGCGCGTCTTCCAGCATCTCGCGCACCGCATCGAGGTGAGGCGGGACCAGCCGGGCGGCCGGCCCGGCCGCAACGGCCAGACGCGGCGGGCGCGGCTGTCGCCGGCGCGCAGCGCGGCATCGCGCGCGCCACGCCAGCGGGCGAAGCGCCGCGCCGCGGCCGGCAGGTCGTCGAGCGCCAGTGCCAGCGCGCGCAGCCTGCGGTGCAGCCGCCCGGCATCGACCGGGTCGTCGGGCAGCAGCGGCGGTCGCGACGGCGGCGGCGGGAGGGTGACGCCCGGCACCGAGACGCGCGGCAGCAGTTTCGAGATGCGGCGGAGGGGCCTGCGCGGCAGCGGGTCGAGCAGCGGCAGCGAGAGCGCCGCAGGGTGCGCCGAAATGCGAGCACCCGAAATGCCGGGAGCCGAACCGCCGGGAGCTGGGCGGCCGACGCGGGCGGGTGTGCCGGCTGGAGGCGCGCCGGGCAGGCTTCGCGCGATCGCGATGACCAGCCGCCGCGCCGCCGCTTCCGCCGGCCGCAGCAGCCGCAGGACAGCCCGGTGAAGGTGGCGGGGCAGGGCGGGTCGCGGCCCGCCCGCCGGCTCGAGGTCGCCGGCGAGGCCGGCCATGGCGAGCAGTGTCGCGAGCAGACGCCCGAGCGCCTTGCGCTGCCGCTCGATTGCCAGGATCCAGTCCACGTCACGCCTCCCGTTCCGCGGGCAGTATCGGCGCGCGCGGGCGGGGGGTGGATAGGGTTTTGGCGGAAGCCGGAACCGCCTACTCGTCGACCACCTGCTCGAAGCCGCCCCAGAACATGCGCTTGCCGTCGAACGGCATGTCCATGTTCGCCATGTCGGCGTTCTCGCTCATCGTCTTGTTGGCGGCGTCGCGCGTGGCGCGGTCGGGATACTCGACCCACGAGAAGATCGGCACCTCGTCGTCCTTGGCCTGCGTCGCCTTGTAGAAATCGGTCAGCGCGCCCTTCGGCACGTCGTCACCCCAGCATTCGACCAGACGCGTCGCGCCGAGCTTCTTGAAGTAGCTGGCGGCCTCGGTGGCGTGCTTGATGTAGGCCTCTTTGTTGGCCTTGGGCACCGCGGCGACAAATCCTTCTATGTAAGGCATGGCGGGACTCCTCTCGGGTTGGAGGAGGGGAAACGCGGGGAGGGGAGGATGGTTTCGGTGGGTCTAACTTGAGTGAGTGGAACTGTCCTTAGAACGAACTGCGGAAAACTCCAGCATCGTTTGTTGACCCAAGGGTGTGAGGGACAAGAATTCCGAGACCCCGCCCTTTACCGTATTGGCTTGGTATGAAGAGACTAAACCCAGAGCAATGAGTTGGTTCGCTACCAAATTGATATCGGTGTCGAAGATATTTGCACTGTGACTTGCCCCGCGAATCTCCTCTAAGTATTTAGACAATGCAGAACCAATTACCGCACGGCTTCTTGGTTGCATAAAGTCTGGGCAAACATATTTGACGATGTCTTTCCAAGTGATCTCAAAATTACCAGTGTACGTCGTCGAATCGTATTTTGAGTATATTGTGTATTTATACTTTAGATTTATATTTTCATCGTATTTGGCTAAAGAGTCTATCAAAGGTTTTTTCTCTTTATGGAGAACTATAAGTTCGCTTCGAAGTTTCTCATTCTCCGCCCTGACCGTATTGATTTGCGCTAGGATGTCCTCACTAGCCACCGCGTTGGCTCTGACCCACCCGACCGCTGGGTAGTCCGACATGGCACGTACCAATGACTTGACTAGCAGTGATTCCAGCTGCTCGCGCGATGTCCAGTCGCGAACTAGCCGGCCAGTCATTACCTTCGAACGAAATGCTTCGAGATTTCCCTTCATGCGGTCGGCGGTATCACTCTTGCCTACAGGGATCGCGGATAAGTTTCCGTGGGGAAAGGCGATAATTACCTTCCCTGTTTCAACCGCGTAGTCATATTCCCGCTCCGTAAAACTCACCCCTTCCTCATCAAGAGAGCCATAGCGGCCTCCCATAATCAGAACGTAGTAGTCGCACTCGTCGATCACCTTTTTGATATAGGCAAGTTGTTCGGTATCAGAGGCCGGGAAGAGTTCCATTCCAGCCGGAATATGACCCAGATCCAAAATGCTCCTAATCGCGTCTTGACGCTCCTCGGCCAAATCGCGAAAGGTAGACGATACGAAGATTTGATACTTTTTTTGCATTCCTTATCTTACTTTCCCGCCAGCCTTCTTCCAATGTAGACCTAGCGTGCAAGAATTCTAAGTCCTCGCGCGATCCGGGTCGACAGTTGTGTGGCTTCGTCAGAAACGGCGCCGCGCGCGTAGACCTCGATTCGATGAAGTTGTGGTGCCGGAGCATCGAAAACGAGCAGCATCCCGAAATCATAGTCAAACCCAAGGTCGGGATGGGTGAGCCCAGTCAGTTTTTGGCTATCTCTCGCGAGATTTGCGTTACGAGCAGGCTTCATTTCAAAGCAAATCCAATCGTTGTGGACACCGCGTTCGTGGATAAGGATGTCCGGCGCCATCCATTTCTTCGGAGGGTCGTTCGGAAAACGTTTTGGGTCGCGTCCGACTCTATTGTATTCGCAGTCAACGTCCCATTTTGGAATCCTCTCAGCCAAATACATGCCGAGCCGAAATGATAAGGTCCGCTCGTTGACGCCGTAGTTCCGACTGCGCTAAGGACATTGGCAAATGCGCCAGTCGGCGAAGTCTTTGCGTCTTTTCTCAAGCGATCATCCCCCAATCAGCGGCACGAGTCGCCGAGAAGCGGCTGCTGGCCACTTGTTTGAAGTCGCACATAGGGATCGCGAGGGCCGCTCTCCCAAGTCCCATCACATTCGCCTGATCTGCTGGTCTAATACGCGCTTCGCGTTCGCGCCACGCAGCGCGGCGGCGAACACCGCAGCTTCGATCGCTGCGTGGTTGGCGTCAAGAAGCGAGGGGCGCGACGGCTCCACCGCGACGGAAGGCAGGTACCCCCTCTCTTGAATTTTCCACGACTTAGCGTTCGCTACGCTCCGCTAAGGTCCTGAAATCCTTTCTCCCCCCGCAAGGGAGGAGATAAGCGGCGCAGTCGCGCCGCTAGCGTCCACCCCGCCTACCGCATACTCTGCCTTTGGGCAGGAGCGGGGCATGGTCATCGGCATCGGTTTCCTGATCGCGGTGGCGGTCGGCGTCGGCTTCGCGCGCTGGCTGGCGCGGCGCGGCCAGCCGCATGAGGAGCCGCTGGTCTGGAGCCTGCCCGACATCGCCCGCATGCAGGGCGGGCTGATGAGCGGCATGGCCGGCGTGTCCATCACCGGCCTCGTGCTGATCCTGACCTTTGCCTCGCGCGGCCCCGCATTGGATGGATCGGCGGCACCCGGCTCCGTCGGGCTGGATACGGTGGCGCTGATGTTCGGCACCGCCTTCGGCTTTTCTGCAGACCTTTCACGCGCTGTCGTTCCTGCCCGACCGCGCGATCGTCGGCGAGCGCGTCTTCCGCTTCTATTACGGGCTGACGGCCAACCTGCAGCTCAGGACCGCCGCGCTGCTGATCTTCGGCCAGTCGACGCTGGTCGAGTTCTACGGGCTGGAGAAGGCGTTTGCCGTCATCACGCTGCTCACGCCCGGCGGGATCGCGGCGGTGTTCGTCGTCGTCGCGATGGTGGCGGACCAGATGGGGCTGGTGAAGTTCGGCGAGGGCATGCTGACGGCGCTGGCCGGGCTGGCGCTGGGCGTGCTGTTCTATGCGGCGATGGCGCTCGCCGGCGTGCACGAGCCGGACGCGGCGCTGGTGATGACGGTGCTGTTCAACGTCATCAACGCCAGCAGCTTTGCCGCGGTCGGCATGGTGCTGCTCTCGCCGCGGCGGCCGTGGCTGCGCGCCGTCGTCGAGCGCCACGCGCGGCTCTTCGCGATGGTCGACATGCAGCTGACGATCGTGGCGATCGTGTTCCTGTGGCTGGCGGTGGTCAGGGCGGTGTGAGGGTCAGGCCATAACCCCTCACTGTCCTGCCGGACATCTCTCCCACAAGGGGAGAGACCGGCAGTTGAGACGGTTCGCGCCCTCGCCGTGTCCCGACACGGCGCCGAGCGGCGGGAGGATCGGCCTTCTCCCCTTGTGGGAGAAGGTGCCGGCAGGCGGATGAGGGGTGCGCACGAGTTTACCCCTCACCCGGATTGCCAGCCGCGCCGCTTCGCGTCGGCGGGGCAATCCGACCTCTCCCACAAGGGGCGAGGTTAGGGTCGGCGCACGGCTTGGTTCCGTCGGCGGGACAGCGCCCCCCTCTGTCCTGCCGGACATCTCCCCCACGGGTGGGGAGATCGGCAGCTTCGGCGGCCGCGCCCTACCCGAAATACGCCTGCAGCGGGCGCACTTCGAGCGAGCCGGCCTTCAGCGCGCGGATCGCCTCCGCCACCGCTTCGGCGCCGGACATCGTCGTGTAATACGGCACCTTCTGCATCAGCGTGGCGCGGCGGAGCGATTTGGAGTCCGACAGCGCCTTCTCGCCGTCGGTCGTGTTGAAGACGATCTGCACCTGGCGGTTGCGGATCGCGTCCTCGATGTGCGGGCGGCCCTCCAGCACCTTGTTGATCTTCTGCGCCTCGACGCCGTTCTCGGCGAGGTAGCGCTGCGTGCCCGAGGTGGCGAGCACGCGGAAGCCGAGATCGGCCAGCAGCCGCACAGGCTCCAGCACCTTCGCCTTGTCCTCGTCGCGGACGGAGACGAACAGCGTGCCCGAGCGCGGCAGGTCGACGCCGGCGCCGAGCTGCGACTTGGCGAAGGCCAGCGCGAAATCGGTGTCGAGGCCCATGACCTCACCGGTGGATTTCATCTCGGGCCCGAGCAGGATGTCGACGCCGGGGAAGCGCGCGAAGGGGAACACGGCTTCCTTCACCGCGATGTGTTTCGGCGCCGATGCCGGCTTGCCGCCATAGGCGGCGAAGGCTTCGTCCAGGCTCTCGCCGGCCATGATGCGCGCGGCGATCTTGGCGATCGGCTTGCCGACGGTTTTCGCCACGAACGGCACGGTGCGCGAGGCGCGCGGGTTCACCTCCAGCACGAAGATCGTGCCGTCCTTGATGGCGTACTGCACGTTCATCAGGCCGCCGACCTTCAGCGCCTTGGCCATGGCTGCCGTCTGGCGCTCCAGCTCGGCGACGGTGGCGGCGTCCAGCGTGTAGACGGGCAACGAGCAGGCGCTATCGCCCGAATGGATGCCGGCCTCCTCGATGTGCTCCATGATGCCGGCGATGTGCGTGGCGCTGCCGTCGGACAGGCAGTCGACGTCGACCTCGATGGCGTCGGACAGATAGGTGTCGAACAGCAGCGGGTTCTTGCCGAGCAGCGTGTTGATCTGGCCGGTCTTGTCGTTCGGGTATTTCTGCTTGATGTCCTCGGGCACCAGGCCGGGCACGGTGTCCAGCAGGTAGGACTGCAGCATGCCCTCGTCGCGGATGATCTGCATGGCGCGGCCGCCCAGCACGTAGGACGGGCGCACGACCAGCGGGAAGCCGAGCTCGCCGGCGACGAGACGCGCCTGCTCGACCGAATAGGCGATGCCGTTCTTCGGCTGGGTGAGCGCCAGGCGCTGCAACAGCTTCTGGAAACGGTCGCGGTCTTCCGCCAGGTCGATCGCGTCGGGCGATGTTCCGAGGATCGGGATGCCGGCGGCTTCCAGCGCGGTCGCGAGCTTCAGCGGCGTCTGCCCGCCGAACTGGACGATGACGCCGACCAGCGTGCCGGCTTGTCTCTCGGCGCGCAGGATCTCCAGCACGTCCTCCGCCGTCAGCGGCTCGAAATAGAGCCGGTCGGACGTGTCGTAGTCGGTCGAAACGGTCTCGGGATTGCAGTTGACCATGATCGACTCGTAGCCGGCTTCGGCCAGCGCGAACGCGGCGTGGCAGCAGCAATAGTCGAACTCGATGCCCTGGCCGATGCGGTTCGGGCCGCCGCCGAGGATGACGACCTTCTTCCGGTCGGAGACCTGCGCCTCGTCGGCCAGCGCCCCGGCGAACGGCGTCTCGTAGGTCGAGTACATGTAGGCCGTCGGCGAGGCGAACTCAGCCGCGCAGGTGTCGATGCGCTTGTAGACGGGATGCACGTCGAGGCGGTCGCGCAGGCCGGCGACGGCGTGCGCCTCCTGGTGCGTCAGCGAGGCGAGGCGCGCGTCGGAAAAGCCCATGGCCTTCAGCATGCGCAGGTTCTCCGCGTCCTGCGGCAGGCCGTGCTCGCGCACGCGCGCCTCCATGGCGAGGATGCCGGCGATCTGCTCCAGGAACCACGGGTCGATGCGGCACATCTGGTGGACCTCCTCCAGCGACGTGCCCATGCGGATCGCCTGCGCGACCATGCGAAGCCGGTCGGGCGTCGGGGTGCCGAGCGCCGCGCGGATGGCGTTCCTGTCCTCGCTCGCCTGGTTGGGACCGCGGCCGAGGCCGGGGATCTCGATCTCGTCGAGTCCCGTGAGGCCGGTTTCCAGGCCGCGCAGCGCCTTCTGCAAGCTTTCCTGGAAGGTGCGGCCGATCGCCATGACCTCGCCGACCGACTTCATGGCGGTGGTCAGCACCGGCTCCGCGCCGGGGAATTTCTCGAAGGCGAAGCGCGGAATCTTGGTGACGACGTAGTCGATGCTGGGCTCGAAGGAGGCCGGCGTTGCGCCGCCGGTGATGTCGTTCTCCAGCTCGTCCAGCGTGTAGCCGACGGCGAGTTTCGCCGCGACCTTTGCGATCGGGAAGCCGGTGGCCTTGGAGGCGAGCGCGGAGGAGCGCGAGACGCGCGGGTTCATCTCGATGACGACGAGGCGGCCGGTCGCAGGGTCGACGGCGAACTGCACGTTGGAGCCGCCGGTCTCCACGCCGATCTCGCGCAGCACCGCGATCGAGGCGTTGCGCATGATCTGGTATTCCTTGTCGGTCAGCGTCAGAGCCGGCGCCACCGTGATGGAATCGCCGGTGTGCACGCCCATCGGGTCGACGTTCTCGATCGAGCAGACGATGATGCAGTTGTCGGCGCGGTCGCGGACCACCTCCATCTCGTATTCCTTCCAGCCGAGCACGCTCTCCTCGATCAGCACCTCGGTCGTGGGCGAGGCGTCGAGGCCGGACTGGACGATGTCGAAGAACTCGGCGCGGTTGTAGGCGATGCCGCCGCCGGTGCCGCCCATGGTGAATGACGGGCGGATGATCGCCGGCAGACCGACGTGGTCCAGCGCCTGCGCGGCGATGCCCATGCCGTGGCCGATATAGCGCTGCTTGCGGTCGCCCTCACCGAGGTTCCACTCGGTCTCGAGCGCGTCGAACTCGGCGTCGGACGCGTTGCCGGCCTTCAGCTCGGCGCGGCGCGCCTCGTGCTTCTTCTTGTCGGCGTCCTTGGGGTCGGACGCGTTGGCCAGCATCGAGCGCGGCGTCTCGAGACCGATCTTCGCCATCGCCTCGCGGAACAGCGAGCGGTCCTCGGCCTTGTCGATGGCGTTGGCATCGGCGCCGATCATCTCGACATTGTAGCGCTCCAGCACCCCCATGCGGCGCAGCGACAGAGCCGTGTTCAGCGCCGTCTGGCCGCCCATGGTGGGGAGGAGCGCGTCCGGCCGCTCCTTGGCGATGATCTTGGCAACGACCTCCGGCGTGATCGGCTCGATATAGGTTGCGTCGGCCAGTTCCGGATCGGTCATGATCGTGGCCGGATTGGAATTGACCAGGATGACGCGGAAGCCTTCCTCCTTTAGCGCCTTGCAGGCTTGCGTGCCCGAATAGTCGAACTCGCAGGCCTGGCCGATGACGATGGGGCCGGCCCCGATGATCAGGATCGACTTGATGTCGGTGCGTTTGGGCATGGGGCGGTCCGGTCGGTTGTGGCGTGCCGGCGGAGGTTACCCCACCCGGCCCGCGCTTCGCGCCGGGCCACCCTCCCCGCAAGGGGGAGGGAGCTGGCGCTCGATTCTCGAAATGTCAGGCTAGGCGCGCTCTATAGGGGAGAAGGCAGAGGGAGGGAACCCCGGAAAATCGGGTTGAGTGGTTCCGTCGCTTTGTTGTGCGGACAGCCCCTGTGCTAGATTGTGCACGGGCACAGGTGGCACCGCAATTCCCTTGCCGCGCCCGCAGGAGATGGAATGTCGAAGCCCGTGATTTTCACGATTTCGGCCGTGTGGGACGCGGAAGCCGCCGTCTGGAGCGGTGCGTGCGACGAAATCCCGGCCGCTGCCGATGCCCCGACGCTCGATGAACTGCTCGACAAAGCCTCCCAGATCGCAATGGACCTGCTCCCGGACAATCATCCCGAGATCGATCCAGCCTCGCTCTATCTCCAGATCACGGCCTTGCGGGAGGCCGAGCGCGCCGCCGCCTGATGGCACGGCAATTCGATCGCCCGTTGCGAGATCTGCTGCGAGCGGCCGGTTGCTCCCAAGTTAGGCAAGGGACGGGCAGTCATAAAATCTGGACAAGCCCAACAACGAAGCGAAACTTCGCCGTGCCGATTGGCATTCCCCGCCGCCACACTGCGAATGCGATCCTGCGGCAGGAGGGGCTCCCAAAAGCTTCTGAGGGAAGTTGCCTGCCACTTTGTCGCGCTGCGGCTCACTCCAGCCCGGCCAGCGCGGCGTCGGCCTTGGCGATCAGGTCGTTGAAGTATCTGTCGTAATCGGCCTGCCCGTAGGCGTCGTGCATGTCGCGTGCGGTGACGAACGCGGCGCGGCCTTCCTCGATGTGTTCGCGGGACATCTCGCGGCTGCCCAGCGCCACCAACGCCTGGCCGAGTTCGCTCTGGAGCGTCGCCCAGCCGAGCGGAGATGTTTCGGCATTCACCTCCTCGAGCGCCGACCGGTAGGCGGCGACCGATTCCTCCAGCCGCGCGGTGCCGTCCTCCCGCTGTCCGAGCAGCATCAGGGCTCGCGCCATGACGCTTTGCGTGCCGGCCCAGTTCCGCGGCTGGGTTTCGCGCGGGCGCTCCTGCAGCGCCAGCCGGGCGGTTGCGATCGCCTCCAGCAGGCTGGCAGCGCCTTCCTCGCGCTCGCCGACCGCGGTCAGCGCATAAGCGAGGTTGTTCTGCGTCGCCGACCACAGCGTCGGCGTGCTCTCGCGCTTGAAGACGGTCAATGCGAGGCGGTAGGCGTCGACCGCCTGCCTGGGGTCGATGACACCGGTCGTGCGCATCGACAAGGCCCAATAGGCGTTGCCGAGGTTGGTCTGCGCCATCGCCCAGTCGAGCGGCTGCTTCTCCGGCGTCAGCTCGTCCAGCACGGCGAGAAAAGCGTCAGTCGCCCTGTACAGGATGTCCGCATTGTCGCCGAGGTTGCCCAGCGTCCAGAGAACATTGCCAAGGCTGTTCTGCGTGTTCGCCCAATCGGCCGGGGCCGCTTCGCGCGTCTGCTCCTCGAGCGCCAGGTTGAAGGCGGCGACGGCCTCCTCCAGCGGTTTCGGATCGGCGCCGTGCTCGCCCAGCGTCCAGAGCGCATAGCCGAGGCTGGCCTGCGCCTTCGCCCATTTGTCTGGCGCCGCCTTGCGGTCGTACTCCGCCAACGAAAGACGCGCGGCCTCGACGGAGCGCGACAGCAGGCCGACATCATTGTCAAATCGTCCGAGGATGCCCAGCGCGTTGGAGATGCCGGACTGGCCGGACGCCCAGTCGCGGCGGTTGCCGCTGACCAGCGCCAGCGCCAGAACCTGCTCGCCCGCAGCGAGCGCCCGCTCCAACGCGGCGCGGTCGCCGCGATAGTCGCCTTCCTGGATGAGCGCGTTCATCTCGTCCAGCCGGTAGCCCACGGCGAGCGCCGGATCCCACCGTTCGACATGGTCGAAGGCCCTGGCGTAGTCGGCCGCCGCATCGAGGTTGCGGAATGCGAGTTCGTAGGACTTGGCGCTGCGGGCAAAGACCTCGGCGAATTCGATGCGCCGGGCGCGGATATCATCCTCCGCCTGGGCGACAGTGGCCTCCAGCTCGCCGACCCGCGCCTTGGCGCGGGCGTGCAGCGCGATGGCGGTTTCCAGCGCGCCCTCGGCGATTGCCGTGTCGGCGAGGGCCGACAGCCGGGCGATCTCGGGGTCTTTGCTCTTCAGCGCGGCGCGCTCGCCGAGCAGCGCCTTCAGCCGTTCGGTCTGCTCGCGCAACAGCGAGTCGAGCGCGACGGGGTCGCGCGGCGTGTCGGCACCGAGCGTGCGCAGCATGCCGTAGAGCGCGTCCATGGGAACGCCGGCGTTGGCGGCGGCACGTTCAACCTGGCGGCGTTCCGGGTCCGGCAGCGCCGCGATGGTCACCAGCAGGCGCCGCCGTTCGGCGAGGATGTCGCCTTCCTCGCCCGTGGCGGCGGCCGGCGCCGAGCCGAAATAGAGCAGGCGGCGCAGGCTCTCATTGACCCACGGCCGCTGGCGGCCGCCGGTCTTGAGGTAGACTTCCTCGCCGACCATGCGCAGCACGGTGCCGAATTCCTCGCCGGCCATGGCGTCGAGATGGCGCACGATCGCCGCCGCATAGGGGCTGTTGCCGCCGGCCGGCCCGTCCAGCGCCGCCTTGCCCGGCTCGGCGGCGAAGGCCAGCACGGTGCCGAACGTGTCGGCGGCCGACGCGGACGAGAGCGAACCGAGCGCCGCGGCACCACGCGTCGCGGCGAGGCCTGACGCCGTGATTGCGGCGGGCGCCTCGCCGGCGGCGAGTGTCAGCGACGTGCCCGGCGGGAAGGGATTGTCGCGGCAGGCGTCCAGCATGAGGATCGTGACGGGCACGGTCGCCTGGAGGCGTTCGACCAGCGCCGACAGCGGCACGAGGCGCGCGCCGGCGTCGCCAAGCGCCGACAGGCCGGCGTCGACAGGCACGAGGTAGTTCTCGCCGCCCGCCTCGATGCCGTGACCGGAATAATAGAGGATCGCGACATCGGCGTCGGCCGCGTCCTCGACGAAGCGGTCGAGGTCGCGCCGGAGCGAGGCTGCGTCGCGGTCGGTCCTGCGGACCGAGTCGAAACCGAGATCGGCAAGCAGCGCTTCGACGGCATCGGCGTCGTTTGCCGGGTTGGGCAGGTCGGGCAGCTCGGCATAGTCGCCATTGCCGATGACGAGCGCGACGCCGCGCAGCGGGTCTTCGGCGAGCGCCGGCCAGGAAAACGCCAGGGCGCAGGCGAAGAGCGCTGCCCACACCCTGTTCATGCGGCCCGTTCGCGGCACCGGAACTGCCCCGTGATCCTACCCGTTACCGAGCAAGCTTAGCGCGGGACCGGGGCGGATTGTAGGCGGGCAGGCGGCAACCGGCGATGTCCAGGCCGGTCAGCCGCCGAGTTCGGCCACCAGGGCGGCGGCACGGGCGATGGCCGCGTCGGACTGGGCGATGGCCGCCTTGTCGCCCGTGGCGGCGATGCCGCCCGCGGCCGCCTGGCAGCCGGTGAGCGCCGAGCGGGCTCTCTCGACGCTGCGATCCTGACGGGCGCGCTCCGTCGCCACCTCGCAGAAGGAATTGCGGAAATAGGCGGCGAATTGCGGCTGCAGCGGCACGCCGGCAAGCGCCTCGGCTGCAAAAACCTCGGCTTCGGCGAGCAGCGCCGGATCGGGTTTCTGCCGCAGCGACTGCGCCATCAGAAGGGCGAGGGTGTTGGCGGCGTGCGTCCTTCCCGGCGCGTAGTCGAGCTTCGCATAGAGGCCGTGCATGCGCCGCGCGACGGCGATGGCGCGGTCGGTGTCCTCGGCCGTTCCGGTCTTCACCGCGAGGTCGGACGCGGCGACCGAGTACGACTGGAAGATCTGCGTGAACGGCACCGGGTTGGTTTCCGCCGCGCGGCCGGCGTCGAAGCGGGCGATGACCTCCGCCATCAAGGTCACGGCCTCGCGTGAATCGTCGACCGAACCGGAGAGAGCGGCCAGCCAGACGCTGGCCTTGCCGAGCTCGGTGGCGAGTTGCAGGGCGAACATCGGGTCCGCCATCAGCGCCGAGGTGTCGCGCAGGGTGCTAAGCGACGCGATTGCCGCGCGCACACGGTCGATGTCGGAGGCGAGTGCGGCGGCGGTGGCGTCGATACGCGCGATCTGGAAGACGACGGATTCGCGTTGCGCGGGATTGCCGGCGACGGTCGGCCGCGCGGCGAGGTCGGTCAGCAACGCTTTGGCCTCATCGAGACGCGTGGAGTCGTTCAGGCGCGTGCCCATCGAGGCGAGGATCAGCGCTTTCTGGAAGACGGACGCGTCGGTCGGGCTGCCGGCCGCCTCGAACACCGCGAGCGCCGCGTCTTGTGCCTCCAGCGCCTCGTCGAGCTGCGAGATGTCACCAAAACGCTCGGCCCATTCGAGGCCGATGCGCGCCTGCACCGTGTCGGTCTCGGCGCGGATCAGGGGGAAGCGGGCACGGTCGAAGAGGTCGGCGACGCTGTCGTTGATCTCCTCGGCAAGGTCGAGCGCGTCGGTCGTGTTGAGGCGGAGCGCCGCGTCGAGGGAAATCGAGCTTGTGTTGACGACGTAGCGGGCCGACAGCTCGTTGACGCCATCGCCTTGCAACAGGGGCGACATCGCGTCGATACCCGCCGCGATCTCGGCGAGCAGCGCGGGGTCCGGCGCCATCGTCCAGCGAATGTAGTTGGCCTGGATGCCGCGGAAGGTCGCCTCGGCGGCCATGGTCGGGTCGCCGGCGTCCAGCGCGACGGTCTGGGCCTGTGCCAGCCGTTCGGCGGCGACGACCAGCAGCGCGATGTCCTGTGTGGCAAGCGCCAGCTGGCCCGCGCCGCGGCCCGCGTCGAGGACGATGCGCGCGCGCTCGGCGGCCGGCAGGGAGCCGGCATCGGCCAGCGCCGTGTCGAGCGCGGACGCTCCTTCGCGCAGCCGTGCCGGGTCGTGCTGGAAGCGGCTGCGGATGAGGATCGCCATGCCGAGGCGGTGCCAGGCCCGCGCACGCTCCGCCGGGCCGGCGGCGCCCAGGTCGGCGACGGCCTCGCGGGCGCGCGTCTCGGCTTCTTCCAGCGACGCCGCCGTGCCGCGCAGTTCGCCGTCGATCAAGAGCGCGTCCACGGCCAGCCGGCGGTAGGTCGCGGCCTCGGAGGCATCGAGTTCGCCGACGATCGCCGCGGCCTCCGCGTAGTCGCGCGCGGCGTCGGCGTGGCGAAACATCAGCTTCTTGGTCTCGGCGCTGCGCACATAGACGGCGGCGTCCTCGGCCAGGCGCTCCCTCAACTCGGCGATCTGCTGCTGGCGGGTGGAGCGCAGCCCGGCGACGCGCGCCTTGGCCTCCTCGCGGAAACTGTCGGCGGCGGCGAGCGCGCCCTGCAGTTCGGCCTCGTCGGCCAGACCGCTCAGCCGCACGATCTCCGGGTCCGGAGAGCTCAGCGCGTCGCGCGCCTTGCGCGCCTCGGCGAAGGCGGTGACCTCTTCGCGCAGCCGCGCCTCGACGGTGGTGGGGTCGGCCGAGGGGTCGATGTCCAGCGCGCGGAGCATGGCGAAGACCACGCTCATCGGCAGGCCGCCGGTCTTGGCCAGCGTCTCGGCCTGGGTGCGCTGGACGCCCGGCAGGTCGGCGATGCGCACCAGAAGCTGGCGCCTCTCGCCGAGGATGCGCGCCTCGTCAGCGTCGGGCTCAGGCGCCTCGCCGCCGAGATAGAGCAGGCGGCGCAGGCTCTCGTTCACCCACGGGTGCTGGCGGCCTTCGGTGTCGAGGTAGACCTCCTCGGTCACCATGCGCATGACCGTGCCGAACTCCTCGCCGGTCATAGCGCCGAAATGGCGAAGCAGTGCCGCCGCATAGGGGCTGTTGCCGCCGGCCGGGCCATCCAGTGCCGGCTGGCCGGGCGAGGCGGCGTAGCCGATGACCACGCCGAGGCTCTCGTCGCCGGCCTGCGTGGCGGTCGACTTCAGCGGCACCACGCCGCGCGTGTCGGCGACGCCGAGGCCGGCGACGGCGAGCGGCGCGGGCGCGCTGCCTGGCGCGGCGGTCAGCTTTGCGTCGGCCGGAAACGGATTGTCGCGGCAGGCGTCCAGCAGGACGATGGTGACGGGAACGGTGGCGCGCAGCTTCGCCACCAGCGCCGACAGCGGCACGAGCCGGGTTCCGGCGTCGTCCAGCGACGACATGTCGGCATCGACGGGGACGAGATAGTTCTCGCCGCCGGCCTCGATGCCGTGGCCGCTGTAGTAGAGGATGGCGACATCGGCGTCGGCCGCATCCTCGGCGAAGCGCTCCAGGTCGCGGGCGAGATTGCGTGCGTCGCGGTCGGTGCGGCGGACGGAATCGAAGCCGAGGTCAGCCAGAAGCCCCTCGATGGCGTCGGCGTCGTTGGGTGGATTGGGCAGGTCGGGGAGGTGGGCGTAGTCGCCATTGCCGACCACCAGCGCGACGCCGCGCAAGGGCCGCTGCTCGGCCTTTGCCGGCAGCAGGAGCATGGCAAAGCCGGCGACCAGAACCGCCAAAGCGAGACGCGCGAGAACGCGGACGGAATGCATCAAGCCCAAACCCGATTCATCCAAAGCTTAACGTGGGAAGCGGGCGGTTTGTAGACCACGGCGACTTTGGGCTACTCGCTCTCGTGGGCCAGCTTCTTCGTCGCCGCGTTTTCGTGGAAGCGGAAGCGCGAATTGACGTATTTCTTGGCGCCGCGCACCTGCTTCGCCATGCCGCGATTGCCGTTGGAGGAGTCGAAGTCCGACATGGCGACCGGCGCGGCGTCTGACAGCACGCCCTTCTTCTGGAAGCGCGTGCCGCCCTTCTTGGTATGGGTCTCGGCGGTGAAGCCGCGTCTGTGGTTGGTCTTCATCGGATGCCCCAGGCTGCCGCACCGCATAGCACAGGCAATGATGGCGGCGCGATGGCGGGGAGCGTGGACGGTGTGGGCATGCAACCCCCCGCCGGAGTGTCATACGAAACTCCGCCGTCATTCCGTGGCCGCGTAGCGGAACCCGGAATCCAGAGCGGCGACCTGACAGTGTTTTCCATCGCCACCGCCTAATCGCGATGGAGGACACAACGCTTCTCCTTCACCACTACAACTCTGGATTCCGGGTTCCGCTGCGCGGCCCCGGAATGACGGAAAGCGCATTCGGGCCTGGACGGATGGCGAGGGTGCTGCCGCGCCAAATCCCCTCCGCCTCGGGGGAGATGATGACCCGAAGAGGCGGTTGAGCGGTTCGGGTAGCGCCGTCATTCCGGGGCCGCAGCGGAACCCGGAATCCAAAGCGGCGATCGCGCGGTGTTTCGACAGCCAGCGGACAATCGCGATGGAGGATGCGACGCGATGTGCCTCCTTCACCACTACAACTCTGGATTCCGGGTTTCGCTGCGCGGCCCCGGAATGACGGAAAGCGCATTCGGGCTTGGACGGATGGCGAGGGTGCTGCCGTGCCAAATCCCCTCCGCCTCGGGGGAGATGATGACCCGAAGAGGCGGTTGAGCGGTGCGGGTAGCGACGTCATTCCGGGGCCGCGCAGCGGAACCCGGAATCCAAAGCGGCGACCAGGCGGGAGGCCTATTTCAGCGTACGCCTGCGCTCGATCTCGGCCGGCGAGGGGTCGTCCATCGCGAAGGAGCCGGTGCGCACGTCCCCCGCGCGTGCATAGGTGGCGACGAGGGCGCCGGTGGAGGAGACGGCCGACTTCGTCAGCCGGAACGCGGCCGGGATGGCGCCGTCGAACAGGCGCTTTCCCTTGCCGAGCGTCAGCGGGAAGGTGATCAGCCGCAGCTCGTCAACGAGGTCGTGGGCAAAGAGGATCGCCAGCAGTTCGGTGGAACCCTGAGTGAGCAGGATCGGGCCGTCGCTCTGCTTCAGCGTCCGCACCGAGTCGACGACATCGGACCCCAAAGCCTGGCTGTTCTGCCAGGTCAGCGAGTCCGGACGATGCGTCGCGACATATTTGGTCAGGGCGTTGAACTTGTCGGCGATGCTGGTGTTGAGCGCGTTGAAGTCGCTCGCGGTCGGGTCCATCTCGACGTAGGGCCAGTGCGCCGCGAAGATGTCGTAGGTGCGCCGGCCGAGCAGCAGGTCGAAGGGCTCGGCGAAACCCTCGCCGATCGCGCCGCTGGAGATCTCGTCCCAGAGTGGCGGAATCCAGCCGCCATGGCGGAAGCCGCCCCTGGGATCTTCTTCCGGTCCGCCGGGCGCCTGCATGACGCCATCCAGGCTGACGAAGGCGCCGACAACGATCTTTCGCATGGGAGTTCTCCGGGTTGGTCTTCGGAAGAACGACGAACGGGGCAGGGCGGGTTCGACACGGCGGGGTGAATATTGTTCGCGGCCGCGTCGTGAACTAGCCGCCAATAGCCTTCAGTTTGGCGTCGGCGTCGGCGAGCAGACCTTCGAAGTGGCTGGCGAAAGCAGCGTTGCCGTTCGCCTTGTGGAACTCCCAGGCCGCAGCGATGGCGTCGCGGCCTTCGACGATGGCGGCGCCATCGCGTGTCTCGGTGCCGAATGCCAGCAGCGCGACGCCGAGTTTTTCGCGAGCGATAGCGGCCTCGACAAGTGCCTTCTCCTCATCGAGGATGCTCACAGCGGCGCGGTAGGCTTGGACCGCCCCCGATAGGTGTTCCGACGTACCCTCGCGCCGGAACAGTTCGAACAGCGAATCGCCCAACCCGCTGTAAGCGGGCGCACGATACGGGCGCCAGCCGGACCTCCGCACGCCTTCCAGCGTGGCCTCGAAGGCTGCCGCTGCTTCGACGAGCAGCGTAGAGCTCCCCGAAACGCGTGCCCAGGCGAGCAGCGCACGGCCTGCGTCGTAGTCGGCGACGAGCCCGCTCTGGAAGGCCTCGCGGGCCCGGTACTCGCCGCTCGCCAGCCGCAGCATCTCAACGGCCTCGCGGAAGTGCTCCTCCTTCCCCGAACGATGGCCGAGGCGGGCCAGAACCGAGCCCAGATTGCCTCGTACCAGATTGGCGCCACGCGCGTCCTGGCGCGACACGTATTCCTCGAGGGCCGCACGATAGGCCGCCGCCGCCGCCTCCAGTTCGTCCGTGCCCTCCGTGCTGGCGGCCAGCGCCAACAGCGCGTTGCCGAGCCCGGCCTGCGCCTTGGCCCACTGCAACGGCTGCACGTCGCGCACCGGCCGTTGGAGGACTTCCCGAAACGCCGCGATGGACGCGTGGATGGCGTCCGCGTCGCCGCGCTTGCCGCGGTCGAGCAGCGCATCGGCGAGATTGTTCTGGACGAAAGACCAGGCGAGCGGGAAGGCCTCGTATGTCAGTTCGGTCAGCGCTGCGCGGTAGGCGCCGAGGGCTTCGGCGTTCAGGCTGTCGAAGTCGCCGAACCGACGCGAGGCGGCAACCAGCGCGTTGCCCAGGTTGCTCTTCGCCATCGCCCAATCGCGCGCGTTGGATTGTGGGGTGAGGACCTCGGCTGCGAAGCGCGAGGCGGCGAGCGCTTCCTGCATAAGGCCGGCATCGTTGTTGCGCACGGCCAGTTCGCGCAGGGCGCCGGCGAGGTTGCCCTGCGCGGATGCCCAATTGATCGCATCATCGTCCCTTCGAGAGCCGCTCAACGCGGCGCGGAAAGCCTCCGCCGCCTGTTCCAGCATCGCCGGGTCCAGGTCCTTGATCGCCAGCAGCTGGAGCGCAAAACCCAGGTTCGTCTGGCTCACGGCCCACTCACCGGGCGATGTTGCGCGCGAAACCAGCGCTGCCGCCTCCCGCGCGGCGTCGATGGCGGCCTCGAGGATCGCACGATCTCCGGCGTTCTCACCGAACCGGTTGAGGGCGAAGGCCTCGGCGTTCTTGTATTTCCATGCGAGCGCTGCGTCCCAGCGCTCGACCAGGCGGAACGCCTCGGCATAGTCGGATGCGGCGCGGCCGTAGTCGTAAGCGATCTCGTAGGCGGCTGCGGAGCGGGCATAGACATCCGCCGCCTCGACGAAGCGGGCGGAGAGGTCGGCCGCGGCCTGCTGGAGCCCGGCCTCGATTTCCTTCACGCGCGCCTTGGCCTGCTCGTGGATCGACAGCGCCGTTGCCAGCGCGCCTTCGGCGATCGCCCGGTCGGCCAGCGCCGACAGCCGCACGATCTCCGGGTCGGCGCTCTTCAGCGCCTGCCGCTCGGCGAGGATGTCCTTCAGCCGCGCGGTCTGCGTGCGCAGCACGGCGTCGAGTTCTTCGCCCTCGGCCGGCGCGGAGGCGCCAAGCACGTTCAGCATGCCGTAGAGCGCATCCATCGGCACGCCTGAGTCGAGCGCGGCCATCTCGACCTGACGGCGCTCGAGGTCGGGGAGGGCGTCGATGCGCAGCAGAAGGCCGCGCCGCTCGGCGAGGATGTCGCCGTCTTCGCCGGCAGGGAGTTTCGGCGTCTCGCCGAAATAGAGCAGGCGCACGAGACTCTCGTTCACCCAGGGTCGCTGGCGGGCGTTCGTCTTCAGGTAGACTTCGCTCGCCACCATGCGCATGACGGTGCCGAACTCCATGCCGGCCATCGCCGAGAAGTGGCGCAGCAGGGCCGCCGCGTAGGGGCTGTTGCCGCCGGGCTCGCCGTCCAGCGCAACCTTGCCGGGCTCCGCCGCGAAACCGATGACCGTGCCGAGCGTCTTGGCGACGGCCGCCGGGTCGGTGGTGAGGGCAACGGCGCCGCGCGTCTCCAGCGAGAGGCCGGACGTGGACACCGGGATCGGCGCGGCGTCGGGCGTGATCTTCAGCGTGGCATCGGCGGGGAAGGGGTTGTCGCGGCAGGCGTCGAGCAGCACGATGGTGACGGCGACCTCGTTCTGCAGCCTGGCGATCAGCGGCGAGAGCGGCACCAGTTTGGTGCTGGCGTCGGTGAGCGCGGAGAGGTCGGCATCGATCGGAATGAGGAAGTTCTCGCCGCCGGCCTCGATGCCGTGGCCCGAATAATAGAGCACGGCGACATCGGCGCCTGCGGCATCCTCGGCGAAGCGTTCCAGATCGCGGGCGAGCGTGGCGGCATCGCGGTTCGTGCGGCGGACCGAGTCGAAGCCGAGGTCGGACAGCATCGCCTCGATCGCGTCGGCGTCGTTCGCAGGATTGGCGAGCGCAGGCAGGTGCGCGTAGTCGCCATTGCCGATGACGAGCGCCACGCCGCGCAGCGTCTCGGCCGCGTGGACCGGCGCGGCAAAGGCCAGCGCGGCGAGGAGCAGCGCGCCGGCGCGCGAAAGCAGCGAACGTCCGATGCGTGGCGTCACGATTGCCATCCAAGCCCACCGCAGACTTCACGCAACGGTATGGCGGCATGAAGGCGGCTGGCCCGCAGCCTGGCAAGAGCTGACAGTTGATCCGGGCCGGTCAGGCTGGCAAGGCACGTGGAGGTTTGACGCAATTCCGGACGCAGAACCGCTGCGCACTTTCGCCGGGATTGCTCCACGAGCGTCCGCAGAGCCGCCGGGGGGAGGACAGGTGACAGCTTCGGATCGGATGACGTCGCAGGCCGGCGGATCGGTGATCGGTCTGATGCTGGTGTGCTCGCTGCTGTGGGCGACGGCCTTTCCGCTGATGAAGCTGATCGGGCCGGACCTGTCGCCGCTCGCGCTCAACGCGCTGCGCGGGACGATGGGCTGCCTGCTGCTGGGCGTGTTTCTGCTCGCGCGCCGCCAGAGCCTGCTGCCGCGCGGACGCGAATGGCTGGACTGGGCGATGCTCGGCCTGTTCCAGGGCCTGATACCCAACGTGCTGACGGCCTATGCGCTGCTGACCATCACGACCGGCCTGTCGTCGATGATCCAGGCGTCGACGCCGCTGATCGTGGCGCTGGTCGCCAACCTCATGTTCGAGGACGAGCGGCTGACGCCGCTGCGCGCCGCTGGCGTCCTGACCGGCTTTGCCGGCATGGCGCTGCTGATCGGGCCGGCGGCGCTCGGTCAGAGTTCGGCCGATTTCGGCGGCACGCTGGCAATGGCGGCGACTGCGGCGAGCTACGCCGTCGGCAACCTCTACATCCGCGGCATTCCCGACGCGAACCCGACGCGGCTCGCCTTCGGCCAGCAGACATTTTCCGGCCTGCCTTCGCTGGCGTTCCTGCTTGTGTGGAGCGGAACGGGCGCGTTCGCCGGCGCGGGCGAGCATCTTTGGGAGGTCCTGGCGCTGGGCTTCGTGTCCACCGCCATCCCGATCCTGATCTACATGCACATCCTCAAGCGCGCCGGGCCGACGCTCGGCTCCATGAACGGCTATCTCGTGCCGGTGTGGACGATCCTGATCGGCGTG
Source organism: Rhizobiaceae bacterium (assembly GCA_019635755.1). Classification (GTDB taxonomy): domain Bacteria; phylum Pseudomonadota; class Alphaproteobacteria; order Rhizobiales; family Rhizobiaceae; genus OAS926. Next base: position 65,193 of record JAHBYW010000002.1, read on the forward strand.
ACGCTGCTCGACGAGACCGTGCTGCCGCGCGAGATCCTCGGCGGGATCGTGGTGTTCGCCGGCATCGCGATCGTGTCGTGGGCGCGGCGGCGGCAGCGCGCCGCCTGACGGCCAAAACCGACCTGCCATGTCGTCCCTGTCTTGGCGCGCCGCCGGCGGTGGCCCGAACATCCCGTCGGGGACCGCGCGGAGGTGGCAGGCATGGACGCACCCGTTCGACGCAGGCAGGGACGCAGGGCGCCGGACGGCGTGCGCGGTGCGCCGCGGACGCTGAAGTACCGCCATCTCGTCAATCCGCTCGTGCGCCAACCCGCGCTCTCCGACGACCGCGTCGAGACGCTGCACCAGACGGCGCTGCGCGTGCTGGAGGAACTCGGCCTGCGCGTCCTGAACGCCGAGGCGCGCTCGATCTACCGCGCGGCCGGCGCCGAGGTCGACGAGGAGAGCCGCATGGTGAGGATCGACCGTGCGCTGGTGGCGGCGGCGCTGAAAACCGCGCCCGGCATCTACGACATGCTCGGCGGCCAGCCGGAGCGGACGGTGACGATGGGCGGCGATCACTGCGCCTTCGTCTGCGTCGGCGGTCCGCCCAACATTTCCGACCTCGATCGCGGCAAGCGCTCAGGGACGCTGGAGGACTGCACCAACATCATCAAGCTCAGCCAGGATTTCGACGTCATCCACCTGATGTCGCCGAATGTCGAAGCGCAGGACGTGGCGCTGAACGTTCGGCACCTGGAGGTGACGGCGGCGCAGCTGCTGCATGGCGACAAGCCGCTCTTCATCTATTCGCGCGGCACGCCGCAGGTGAGGGACGGGATGGAACTGGTGCGCCTGGCGCGCGGGCTGACGCAGGCCGAGTTCGAGGCGGCGCCATACTGCTACACCGTCATCAACACCAACTCGCCGCGGCAGCTCGACATCCCGATGTGCCAGGGCATCATCGACTTCGCGCGGGCAGGGCAGGTGTCGGTGATCACGCCGTTCACGCTGGCCGGCGCGATGGCGCCGGTGACGATCGCCGGTGCGCTGGCGCTGCAGCATGCGGAGGCGCTGGCCGGCATCGTGCTGGCGCAGCTTTCGCGGCCGGGCGCGCCGGTCGTCTACGGCTCGTTCACGTCCAATGTCGACATGAAGTCCGGGTCGCCGGCCTTCGGCACGCCGGAATTCGTCAAGGGCGCGTTCGGCGCTGGCCAACTGGCGCGGCACATCGGCCTGCCATGGCGCGGCTCGGCGGCGACCGCGTCGAACATGGCCGACCAGCAGGCGGTCTACGAGACGCTGTTCTCGGCCTGGGGCTCGATCCTCGGCGGCGTCAACATGATGATCCACGCCGCCGGCTGGCTGGAAGGCGGGCTGACGGCGTCAATGGAGAAGTTCATCCTCGACATCGAGATGCTGCAGGGGTTCGCGGAGATCTTCCTGCCGCTCGACGGGTCCGACGCGGAGATCGGCTTCGACGCGCTGGCCGAAGTCGACCCGGGAGGGCACTTCTTCGCCGCGCAGCACACGATGGCGCGCTACCAGGACGCGTTCTACACCCCGCTCGTCTCCGACTGGCGCAACTTCGGCCAGTGGAGCGAGGAAGGCGCGAAGAGCGCGGGCGAGCGGGCCAACGCGATCTGGAAGGAGCGGCTGGCGAAGTTCGAGCCGCCGAAGCTGGACATTGCCCGGCGCGACGCGGTGAAGGATTTTGTGAAGCGCCGGACGGCCGAGGGCGGGGCGCTGCCGGAGTCGTGAGTCTTCATCGAGGCGATCGCAGCCTTTGAAGACACCCCCTCACCCGCTCGCCCTTCCGGGGCTCGCGTCCTCTCCCCGACGGGGAGAGGAAAGCCGGCCGCGATATCCGTGCCACGTTCTGGAAGTGTGACCTGCACCACTCGCGGCTTGGTTCTTCTCCCCGACGGGGAGAAGGCGGCCGCTGGCGGCAAAGCCGCCATAAGCGGCCGGATGAGGGGGTGTCCTGCAAACTTGGCGCTGGCGTGAGATGCGGGAGAAAGCCGCCTTGCTCCCGCCACGCCGCTCTGGAATGATCGCCGCAGCGAAAGGAAGCTCGGCCGATGCGATTGCTCGCATGGTTCGCCGTGGTGCTGCCGATGCTGGTGCCGGCGGCCGTCCCCGCTTTCGCCTTCATGCTCTATCCCGACCGCGACAACCCCGACGCGCTGATCGTTCTCGTCGAGCGGCCGTACGGCGATCTGGTCGAATTCCGCATGCTGCCGAAGCCCTACGACGATCCGTTGCAGTCGACGCAGGGGCCGGACAGCCTCTCCTATCGCTGGCAATATGCGCGGGCGCCGCAGCAAGGCATGGCGTTCCTGACCGTCGACGAGGATGGGCTGGGCACCATGCATTTCGAGTTCTGGGGGGAGGAGCTCGCCGACGGCGACACGCTGGCCGCCGCGGCGGTGCTGGTGGACCGCGACGGCAAGGCGCTCCACAGCTTCTACGCCAGGGCCGACCATGACCGCAGCGGGTTCGGCGGCGCGGCGCGGGCGCAGCTTCGGCTTCCGCTGGATCGTCCGCCGGGCTGGTGGCAGGAGGTCGGCGGCATCGCCTTCTTCTACATGAAGTATTTCGCCCAGCAGCGTCCGGACGACGACGGCGTCTGGGTCTCGATGGAGCGGGCGGTCGAGCTGTTCACACGCGGCGAAGGCACGTCGCAGCGCGGCTAGCGGAGTGCGCACGCACTTTGCTGGAATCGATGGGCTGATCACGCAATTGCGGACGCAAACCGCTTCGCACTTTTGCTCGACTTGCTGGAACGGAACGGCTGGGGAGCTCGCGCGTTGAGAGCCGGCCGCAACGGCGGCCCCGAGCCATGCGCAGGAGTTCCATCATGGGCATCAAGCAGGCACCCACCGAACAGGGTCGCGAAGGCGCGCGCGGACTGCGCCACGAGACCGCGCGGGAAGAGCAGAAGATCGAATCGCGCAAGGGCAGCGACCTGAAGAAGGGCGAGGAGCGCTTCGAGGAACGCTCGAAGAGTTCCGACGGCAAGAGCGCCGGCACAAAGCAGAAGCCGCGCGCGCACTGATCGGCGGCCGGTCCGGCTGCCCGGTGCGGCAAATATCCTGTGACTCGGATTGGCCGTTGGGCTAATCGTCGTTCAGTCTGCGCGGCCGATGGCCGCGAAACCACGGTCTGGTGATTGAGGGAACGCCATGCGCTGGAGAGGACGCCGCCAGAGCAGCAATATCGAGGACACGCGCGGAAGCGGCGGCGGGGGCGGTTTCGGCCTGCCCGGCGGCTTCGGCCGGTCCGGCAGCCCGGGCGGCGGCATCCGCATCCCGACCGGCGGACGCTCCGGTGGCGGGCTCTCGATCACGACCATCGTCATCCTCGTCGTGCTGTTCTTTGCCCTTCGCGCCTGCGGCATCGACCCGCTGGACATGCTGTCGGGCGGAACCGGCGTGCCGGGCGGTGGCGGGCAGGTGGTCGAACAGGAAGACGGCACCCAGGCGAGCGACGAGATGCGCGAATTCGTCGGCGTCGTGCTGGCCGAGACCGAGGATGTGTGGAACGGCATCTTCCAGGCCGAGGGCGCGCAATATGACGAGCCGACGCTCCGGCTGTTCAGCAGCCAGGTACAGTCGGCCTGCGGCTTCGCGTCGGCGGCGTCCGGTCCGTTCTATTGCCCCGGCGACCGCAAGGTCTATCTCGACACGACGTTCTTCGACCAGCTCGACCGGCAGTTCGGCGCGTCGGGCGACTTCGCGCAGGCCTATGTGATCGCGCACGAGGTGGGCCATCACGTGCAGAACCTGACCGGCGTTCTGCCCAAGTTCAACGAGATGCGCCAGCAGATGAGCGAGGTCGAGGCCAACCAGATGTCGATCCGCGTCGAGCTTCAGGCGGACTGCTTCGCCGGCGTGTGGGCGCACTTCACGGCGCAGAAGGGCCTGCTCGAGGATGGCGACGTCGAGGAGGCGCTGAACGCGGCGCAGCAGATCGGCGACGACACGCTGCAGAAGAAGATGCAGGGCTACGTCGTGCCGGAAAGCTTCAACCACGGCACGTCGGCGCAGCGCCAGACCTGGTTCGCCAACGGCTTCCGCAACGGGCGCCTCTCCGACTGCGACACGTTCAACAACGACGTGTGAGGGCCGCGCGCCGGCCGCGGAGCGGTCCGGCCGCCCGCGCGGCGCAGTTCCCCAACGACCGGTAAACGGGCGCGCCACAATCCGAACCGCCGGCTTAGACCGACCTTAACGGGCCGGTGCTAGCGTGACCTCCTCGACTGTGCCTTCAGGGGGTCTCGGCACATGCACAAACGGCTTGCGGCTTTCCGCGCCGACCGGCGCGGCAATTTCGGATTGATCTCGGCATTCCTGGCGGTTCCGCTGGTGCTCGGCGCCGGACTGATGATCGACGTCTCGACGATCTCGCGAACCCGCGCGGAGCTCCAGAACGCGATGGATTCGGCGGCGCTCGCGGTAGCGCGCGAGGGCAAGAAGCTGACCGACGCACAAGCGATCGACATCGCCGACACGTTCCTCGACCAGAACTTCGATCCGAAATACACCAAGCTGAAGGTGCTGCGCGACGGGACAGAGTTCCGCGTCGAGGCGCACACCCGCGCGCGCCTCGCCTTCGGGGCGCTGTTCGGCTACGAGGACTGGGAGGTCGCGGCCGCTTCCGCCGCCGACATCGCCTATGCGTCCTACGAGGTCGCGCTGGTGCTGGACACGACCGGCTCGATGGCCGGCGGCAAGCTCGCCTCGATGAAGGACGCCGTGATCGGCCTGATCGATTCGATGGCGCTGCAGGTCAACGATAAGGACAAGCTGCAGTTCGCGATGGTGCCGTTCGCCACCTTCGTCAATGTCGGGTCGGGCTTCGGCCCCTCCTTCGACAAGGACGGCAAGCAGATCAAGGGCACCGGAGCACCCTGGCTCGACCTGACCGGCGCGGCGGACGTGCCGCAGTCGGAGCTCGACGCCGGCGCCAGCCGCTTCCAGCTCTACCAGAACCTCGGACTGTCGTGGCCGGGCTGCGTCGAGACGCGCTTCGCGTCCGGGACGGACTACGACATCGACGACACGCCGGCCAGCGCGGCCAAGGCCGCAACGCTCTACATCCCCGCCTTCGGCATCGACGAGCCAGACGAGCCGGGCTTCGCCAACAGCTATCTCGCCTCCGATGCGAAGCCCAACGTCGACACCGCGGCGGAGAAGAAGAAGCGCTGGAAGAAATATGGCGTGAAGACGAACAATGCCGGCGACCCGCTGGACAACGGTCTTCTCGATCCGCTGGTCGCAGGCCTGACCGGAAACCAGAAGAAGGTGGCCATCGACGCCTCGGCCTCGCCGGCGACCGGCAAGCCGAAGGGGCCGGGCCATGGGTGCGAGATGCAGCCGATCACGGCGCTCAACGCCGACTACACCTCGATGACCACCAAGGTGAAGGCGCTGCAGGCGAACGGCACCACCAACATCATGGAGGGAGTCGCCTGGGGGCTGCGGGTGCTGTCGCCCGGCGAACCCTTCGACCAGTCGCGCAAGGGCAAGGTCGGCATCGAGCAGGTGATGATCGTGCTGACCGACGGCTCCAACGTGTTCGGCAACGCCGGCAACGAGCTGGGGTCGGGCTATTCGAGCTTCGGCTACCTGACCGACGGCCGCATCGGCATCGAGGCGGGCGGCTCCGGCGCGACGAACACGCTGATGAACCAGCGCACGCTCGCCGCCTGCGAGCAGGCCAAGGCGGCCGGCATCGAGGTCTACACGATCCGCCTCGAGGAGCCGAACGTCGCGACGGGCACGATGCTGAAGCAGTGCGCCAGCGGCGACGATCACTATTTCGACGTGCCCAGCCGCTCGCAGCTCGACGAAGCGTTCGGCAAGATCAAGGAGCGGATCGTCCGCGTCCGGATTTCGTCCTAGGAACGCACCGGCTGCGCGGAGCGCTACCGCTCCGCCAGGGCCGGCTCGCCGCGGCGGGCGCGGATCAGGTTGGCGAAGCGCTTGAACAGATAGTGCGAATCCTGCGGGCCGGGCGAGGCCTCGGGATGATGCTGGACCGAGAAGACGGGCCGGCCGGTCAGCGCGATGCCGCAGTTCGAGCCGTCGAACAGCGACACGTGGGTCTCCTCGACGCCCTCGGGCAGCGAGTCCGACGCGACCGAGAAGCCGTGGTTCATCGACACGATCTCGACCTTGCCGGTGGTGTGGTCCTTGACCGGGTGGTTGGCCCCGTGGTGGCCCTGATGCATCTTCTCCGTCCTGCCGCCCAGCGCCAGCGCCAGCATCTGGTGGCCAAGGCAGATGCCGAAGACGGGAATGTCGGTCTTGAGCAGGCCCTGGATCATCGGCACGGCGTATTCGCCGGTGGCGGCGGGATCGCCGGGGCCGTTGGACAGGAAGATGCCGTCAGGCTTCATGGCCAGGATGTCGTCGGCGCTGGTCTTCGCCGGCACGACGGTGACCTTGGCGCCGAGGCCCGCCAGCAGGCGCAGGATGTTGCGCTTCACCCCGTAGTCGACCGCGACGACATGCATGGTCGGGCTGTCCTGGTCGCCGTACCCTTCGCCCCAGGCCCAGGGGGTCTCGGTCCAGACAGACGACTGGCCGGAGGTCACGTCCCTGGCGAGGTCGAGGTCGAGCAGGCCCGACCATGCCCTGGCCTGGCGCTTCAGGTCGTCAATGTCGAACACGCCGTCCGGGGCATGCGCGATGACGGCGTTCGGCATGCCCTTCTCGCGGATGAGCGCCGTCAGCGCGCGGGTGTCGATGCCAGCCATGGCGATGACGCCGCGCCGCTTCAGCCACTGGTCGAGATGGGTCGCGGCGCGATAGTTCGACGGGTTGGTGATGTCGGCCTTGAACACCGCGCCGACGGCGCCGGCGCGGGCTGCCGGGACAAGGTCCTCGATGTCCTCTTCATTGGCGCCGACATTGCCGATGTGGGGGAAGGTGAAGGTGACGATCTGGCGAGCGTAGGACGGGTCGGTGAGGATCTCCTGATAACCGGTCAGCGCGGTGTTGAAGCACACCTCGGCGACGGCCGCTCCGGTGGCGCCCAGCCCGCGGCCGGAGATCACCGTGCCGTCGGCCAGCACGAGAAGCGCGGTCGGCGCTTCGCTTCCCCAGGGCGCGGTCGATGCCATCGGTCACTCCTTGAAATTCCGGGTCGCCAGCGCCATATCGCGCAGCGAAAAACACGGGGTTCCGCCCACTGGCGGCTCCTCCGTGCCATCCCACCTGTCCATGCAAGGCGCGGACAATAGGCGATGGCGGCAAGTGGGTCAATGACCGCGAACGCGGCGCCAGGGATTTAATTTCTTACGTTAAATCAATGGCTTGATCGGGACGGCGTGATTTGCGTCACGGCCGGCTTGGCGCTATTGTCGACACCCGCGCGAACGGAGAAACGCCATGCGCGAGAAAATCGCCGAGGCCCTGAAGACCGCCGTGAAGGCCCAGGACAAGCGTCGCACCTCGACGCTGCGCCTGATCCAGGCGGCAATCCACGATCGCGACATCGCGCATCGCGGCGCGGGCAAGGATCCCGTGACCGACGACGACGTGCTGCAAATCCTCGGCAAGATGGTCAAACAGCGCGAGGAGTCCGCGCGCCTGTTCGAGGAGGGCAGCCGGCTCGACCTGGCCGAACAGGAGCGCGACGAGATCGAGATCATCCGCGACTTCCTGCCGAGGCAGCTCAGCGACGACGCCACGAAGACGGCCTGCCAGCAGGTCATCTCCGAGGTCGGCGCCGACGGGCTGCGCGACATGGGCCGCTGCATGAGCGCGCTCAAGCAGCGCTATACGGGCCAGATGGACTTCGGCAAGGCGAGCGGCATCGTCAAGGAACTGCTGGGCTGAATCGTTCCCGGCGGCCGGTTCCGCAGCGTCGCTGCCAGGCCGAGCCGGTCTCACGCGGACATTGATCGAAGGCCCGGCGCAAGCGGATCGCGCCGGGCCTTCGCCGTCAGAACGACAGACCGCAGGCCCGGCGGATGGCGAGCTGGACCGGCGATGGCGGCAGCGCCTGATCGAAGCCAGCGACCGGCAGCAGCGCTGGCTGCGCCATGAATTTCGGCCGCGTGCCCCGGTGCGGCTGGGCGGCGTGGACGAGGAACGGGTGGCACAGATAGACGGTGCCCGCCGCACCGGTCGCCAGCACCTCGTCGCAGCCGGCCGTCGAGGCAAAGCCGTCGGCGGCGAGTTCGGCCAGCGTCATGCCGGCTTCGCCGCGCGGCAGGAGCTGGCGGGCGATCGCGGCGTGCGAACCCGCGCGGACGCGGGTCGGCGCATCGTGCGGCCCGACGTCGGAGAACAGGAACAGCATCAGCAGGGCGCGGCCGCGGCTCATCACATTGACGCGCCACTGCATGAAGTCCGGATTCTCGGTGCCGAAGCTGGCGTCGACATGCCAGCCGGTGTCGCCGGGCACGTCGGGCGAGGGGAAGCGGATCGGGAACGAGCCGAGCCCCGCCGGGCGGTGCCAGCGGCCCGCGCCGACCAGCGCGTCATAGGCCGCATGAAGGCGTGGCGTGTTGGCCGCGGCGACGAAGGGGTTCGTGCCCATGAAGCCGACGCGGACGACCGGCTTCGTCCAGCCGGCGGGGTCGTCCGGCGACAGCCCGATCTGCGCCCAAAGCTCGGCCACGCCCGCGCGGGCGAGATCGGTGCCGAAGGCACCGTCGAGCTTCACGTATCCGCGTGCGATGAAGTCTTCGACCTGGGCTTCGCCCAGGCCTGCCTGTCCATTGTCCGGCATGTCATATCTCCAGCTGACCGCCGCGCGGGCGGGCCATCAAACCTCAGCGACGCTGGCGCGCCGCGGCGACACGGGGGTCGCTCAGCCGAGGGGGAAGAAACTGGATGCGAACATCGTCATGCGTGTGACATAGGACCACGGCGGCGCCAAGGCAACCGGCGGCATCAGTCCCCGGCTCGTGCCGGCGGCACCGCGCCGGCGCGGCGCTCGGCGGCGAAGGACAGCGAGGCGACGACGACCGCGACGGCCATCGCGCCGATGCCCAGCACCGGCAGGCTGCGATAGCCCCAGCCGGCACCGAGCAGCAGCGCGCCGATCGAGGCCGCGGCGGCGATGCCGATGTTGAAGCCGGACGGGATCATCGACGAGGCGAGGTTCGGCGCGTCGGCGGTCCAGGTCAGGATGCGCGTCTGGATCGGCGTGCCGATGGCGAAGTTGACCATGCCCCACAGGAACACGATCGCAGCCATCGGCACGGGGTAGGGGGCGGCGAAATACATCGCGGTGAGAACGAAAGACTGCACCACCAGCAGCGCGATCATCGACGGCATGAGGCTGATGTCCGCGAGGCGGCCGCCGATGAACACGCCGAGCGTGCAGCCGACGCCGTTCAGCAGGAGCACGAGCGGCACGACCGACGCGTCGAGGCCGGTGACCTCCTGCAGCAGCGGCGTGATGTAGGTGAAGGGCACGAACTGACCGATCATCAGCATCAGCATGATGATCAGTGTCGACCAGACCTGCTGGCGACCCAGCACGCGTACCTCGCCAGCGAGGTTGCCTTCGGTCCGGGCCGCCGCCTCGGCGCGCGGCAGCAGGAGCACGATGGCGGCGAGCGAGACGAGGCCGAGGCAGAACATCGCCCAGAAGGTCGTGCGCCAGCCGAAGGCGTTGCCGATCGCAGCGCCCGCCGGCACGCCGACGATGTTGGACACGGTGAGGCCAGCCAGCACAAGCGCGACGGCCATGCCGCGCTTCTCCGGCGGCACGAGGCCGACGGCGACCACCATCGCGACGCCGAAATAGACGCCATGGGCGATCGCCACCAGGACGCGGATCAGCAGCATCGACGCAAAACCGGGTGCCAGCGCGCAGGCGACCTGGCCGACGGTGAAGGCGATCGCGAGCCCGATGAGGAGGGTGCGGCGCGGGACACGCCGCGTGGCGACGGTCATCAGCGGGCCGCCGATGGCGATGCCGATGGCATAGGCGGACACCAGGTAGCCCGCCGTCGGGATGGAGATGCCGAGTCCCGCCGCGACCTCAGGCAGCACGCCGGCGATCACGAACTCGGTCGTGCCGAAGGCGAAGGCGGCGATGAAGAGCGCGAGGACGGGTAGCGGCATAGGGAAGGCCCGAGGTCGAGGAAGCGGTGAAGATCACGGCAGGCGGCTGCGGGCAATGAAGATTTGCTGGGCCAGCGTCGAGGATAACTGGAGGGCATCAGGCGCTGCGCCGCCGGCGGGCAGCGCCCAGAACGATGCACCAGCCGAGGAAGAGCAGGGCGCTCGCGGCGAAGGCCGCCCAGCCATAGGTCGTCGACGACGCCACGGCGGAGCCGGGGAACAGGATCATGTAGACCGGGACGGCGAAGAAGGTGGCGGCGACGAGCCCGCCGCCGAGCCAGACGAACAGTTCCCCCGCCCGGAGCGGCGCCCGCCGGGTCAGCACGATCATGGCACCCGAGAAAAGCGCTGCCGTCACGCCGAGCAGGATGCCGGCGGCGATGCTTCCGTCGCCGGTCGGCGTCATGATCCATGCCCAGTCCCAGGCCTTGGTACCCGTCGCCAGCACGATGCCGCCGGCGCCGGCAAGGCCGACCCACAAGACCGCAACGGACGCCGGCGTGAGCCGCCGCTGGCGCACCGTCAAAGCGAGCGCAACGAAAGCGGCAAGACCGAAACCCACCCATGCCCCCATGGCCAGGTCCAGGTAGTCGCTGACATAGTACTGCCCTGGGCTGCCCCAGAAGCGCGCCATGGCGATGTTGATGCACGCCACGACCAGCGCCATGGCCGCGGCGATCCAGTAGAACGCCGCCGCGACGCCGGGGCGGTTGCGCACCAGGCTGACGATGAAGACGGCGAGATAGGGCAGGGCGGCGACAACGCTGCCTGTGGCACGGGCGCCGAGATATGCGAAGCTCGGGTCGAGGCTCAGCGCGTCGATCCCGTAGGACTCGAAGGCGTTCACGCCGGTGATCATCGCGACGGGCGTCGACAGCGCCACGATGACGGCGACGGTCGTGGCCAGCCCGCCGGAGCCCTCCCGATCGTAGCTCCAGCCGCGGGTGAGAGCGACCGGCGTGACCGGGGCCGCGTGGACCGGCGCGGGCGGAGACGGCTGCGGCGCGGGTTGCGGCTGCGCCGTCGGGGCAGGCGGGACAATGGCCCCGGGCGCCGGCTGGGTCGCTGCCGGCGGCGTGATCGAAAACGATACGGTGGCCGACGTGAACGGCTTCGGCGCGACATCGATTGCGGACGCAGGCTTCGCATCCTGCGACGCCGTCGCCGGTGGCGGGGCCGGCTTGCGATCGGCCTCCGCCGCCGGAACCAGGCCAAGCTTGATCAGCATGGACGCGATGTCGGTGTCGTCGGTGTGGAGGTCGATGCGCACCGCCTGGCGCTTGCGCAGCCCCTTCAGGCCGGTCGGGAGGTCCTCCGCTGCCGGCATGGAGGCGCCGTCGAGCAGGACCGGCACGACGCGAATGCCGCGCGCCAGGCCGGCGGCGATCTCGATGCGGACATAGTCGGTCTTGCTGTCGAGGCGACGGTTGCCCTTCTTGTCGACGACGGTCAGCCATTTGTCGTCGATGATCGCCAGCATGGTCCCGCACTGCGCGACCCATTCCTTGAGCGTCGTCTCGAAGTTCTTGCCGATCGGAATGGAGTCGATGTCCATGAAGACGTCGTCCGCCGGCAGCACGTCGATCAGCGCGCGGCGAATCTGCTTCGCCGGCCAGCTCGCCGTCTCGCGGCGATAGCTGATGAAGACTTTCTGCGACACGGGGTGTCCCAAACCTCGGCCAGAATAGGCAGAAGCCGTGGCGGACGCAACGTCACCCTGAGTGGCGAAGGCTCAGCCCGCCTTGAGCCGCGAGCCGCGCAGCAGGCCCTGTTCCTCGAGAACCGGGTAGGCCATCGAGGCCAGCAGCGAGTTGATCTGCTTGAGATCCCGGATGGTGTCGAGATGGATCGAGCTTGTCTCGACGCTCTTCGGCGTGCCTTCGCGCAGCCGGGCGAAATGGCTCTGGCTGGACTTCTTCTCGAGGTCGCGCAGGCGGTCCTTCTCCTCGACCAGCTGGCGCGCGGTGTCGGCGTCGCGCGAGACCAGCACGTTGAAGGCGAGGCGGGCATTGGTCATCACCGACTGGTGGAAGGCGGAAAGCTCGCGCCAGCCCTGTTCGGTGAATTCAAGGCCGCGGTCGACCTTCTTCTGAACATGGACCAGCATGTTGCGGACGATGATGTCGCCCACCTGCTCCAGCTTGACGCAGGCGCCGATGAGTTCCTGGCAGCGCAGCGCTTCCTGCTCGGTGAGCTGCTTGGAGGTGACCTTGGCGAGGTAAAGCTTGATCGCCGCATGCTTGCGGTCGACGCGGTCGTCGAGCGCGGCCAGCGCGTCGATCTTCTCGCGGTCGGCCTTGATGTAGAGGTCGATGATAGTCTGCAGCATGATCTCGACCGTCTCGCACACGCGCACGACTTCGCGCGTGGCGTTGGCAAGCGCCTGCGAGGGCGTGGCGAGGGCCGCCTCGTCGAGCGCGCTGATCTCGGCGGCGGCAAGGGCCGCGCCGGCCGCGGGCTTTTCGCCCATTCCCACGATCTTCTCGGCCAGCCGGTAGACGATGCCGGCCAGCGGCATGCCCAGCACGACCAGCGCGACGTTGAAGACGATGTGGGCGTGGACGAGCTGCTCGGCAGGCGTGTCGCCGAGGAGGCCGAGCGGCGGGGCGTGGACGACGAACAGGGTCAGCGCGGCGAGCGCTCCGGCGCCGCGCATGATGAGATTGCCGACCGGGACGATGCGCGCCGGCCGGGGTGCCGCGCGCGACAGCATCACCGCGATGATGCCGCCGCCGATGTTGGCGCCCAGCACCAGGACCACGCCGAGTTGCGGCGGGACGAGGCCACGCGCGGCCAGCGCGGTGAAAAGGAGGATGGCGGCGACCGAGGAATGGAACAGCCAGGTCATCACCGCCGCGATCAGGCAGGCGGTGACGAAGTCGCCCGAGAGGTAGTTGATGACGACCGGCAGGATGCGGCTTTCGCGGAGCGGTTCCGAAGCCTCGCCGATCAGGCGCAGCGACAGGATGAGCAGGCCGACGCCGATCAGGATGCGGCCGAGCTGCAGGAGGTCGCGCCGCGCCGTCGACATGAACAGCACAGTGCCGGTGACAAGGCAGAGCGGCACGAGGATCGACAGGTCGAAGGACAGCAGCTTCACCACCAGCGACGAGCCGAGGTCGGCGCCGAGAACGGCGAGCAGGCCAGCGGTGCCGCCGACGATGCCGGCGCCTGCGAAGGCGCCGACGATCAGCGCCACGGCCGTGGCGCTCTGCAGCGAGATCGCCAGCGCCGCGCCGGCGCCGACCGCCAGGAACGGATTGCGCAGGATGTTGCGCAGGCGATGGCGCAGCACGTCGCCATAGGCGCGCTCGACGCCGGTGCGCACCATGCGGGTGGCGAAGAGCAGCAGCGCGACGGCGCCGGCGAGGTTGAGCAGGACGACGGAGCCGGTCATGGCGTCACGCCATCGGGAACGCGCGGGCCGGTGCAGACGGGGCGCTCGAAACGGAAGTCGATGTCAGACAGGGATATCATGGCCGGCAGCTTAGCCGGATAATATCATTTGCCGTGATTTCATAGGGCCTTCGCGCGACGAACGGTGTCGCGCCAAGGCCGTCAGCCGGCCTTCTTGTCCAAAGATCAAGGGATCTGCTTGTCTGCCCGGATCAAACCAAGAATCTCATAATCGGAACTGCCGCCGCCGGCTTCCAGCGAGAAGCGGGCTTCTTCGATGGCCTTTTCGGGAGTCATCTGGCCGAAAACCGACATCGACAGAATCTCTGGATTGTCGGCATCGAGATAAAAAACGACCCAATCCCAACCTGGCGCCTTCTCTATTTGATCGAACGTCAGACCTTTGACGACGCGAAATTTGTTGGCCATCATTCACATCCGATCGACCTATAGATTTCGGACCGACAGCGTCAGCAGACTCGAAGGTCATTCATTGTTGACTTATCCCAGGTCGCGAGATCAGTCACGAAAATGCGCTTCCCGAACGCCTTCCTCGACGAGATACGCGACCGCGTGCCGATTTCCTCGGTCGTCGGCCAGCGCGTCACGTGGGATCGCAAGAAGACCAACACGGCGCGCGGCGACTGGTGGGCGAACTGCCCCTTCCATGGCGAGAAGAGCCCGAGCTTCCATTGCGAGGATAAGAAAGGTCGCTACCACTGCTTCGGCTGCGGCGTGTCGGGCGACCATTTCCGCTTCCTGACCGAGCTGGACGGCATGAGCTTTCCCGAAGCCGTGGAAAAGGTCGCGGGCATGGCCGGCGTACCGATGCCGGCGCGCGACGCCGAGGCCGAGAAGCGCGACCGCGAGCGCACCAGCCTCCAGGATGTCATGGAACTCGCGGCGTCCTTCTTCGAACAGCAGCTGCAGGCGGCGGTCGGCGCCAAGGCGCGCGCCTATCTGCGCGACCGCGGCCTGTCAGCAGCGACGCAGCAGTCGTTCCGGCTGGGCTATGCGCCGGACAGCCGCAACGCGCTGAAGGAGTTCCTCGCCGGCAAGGGCGTCGAGAAGACGCAGATGGAAGCCTGCGGCCTGCTGGTATTCGGCGATGACGTGCCGGTGTCCTACGACCGGTTCCGCGACCGGGTGATGTTTCCGATCCCGGATTCGCGCGGACGCATCATCGCCTTCGGCGGGCGGGCGCTGTCTCCCGACGTGCCGGCCAAATACCTGAACTCGCCCGAGACCGAGCTCTTCCACAAGGGCAATGTGCTCTACAACTTCGCGCGCGCCCGGAAGGCCGTGCAGAAGCAAGGCACGGTGATCGCGGTCGAAGGCTACATGGACACGATCGCGCTGGCGCAGGCCGGGTTCGAGCACGTGGTCGCGCCGCTTGGCACCGCGCTGACGGAGAACCAGCTGGAACTGCTCTGGCGCATGGCGGGCGAGCCCGTGCTCTGCTTCGACGGAGACCAGGCAGGGCTGAAGGCCGCGTGGCGCGCGGCCGACATGGCGCTGCCGCTCATCCAGCCGGGCCGCTCGGTGCGGTTCGCGCTGCTGCCGGACGGGCAGGACCCCGACGATCTTGTCAGGAGCGGCGGTCCGGACGCCTTCCGCGCGGTCCTGGCCGACGCAAGGCCGCTCGCCGACCTGATCTGGAGCCGCGAGACGGCCGGCGGCGTGTTCGATACGCCCGAGCGCCGGGCGGAGCTGGAAAAGACGCTGCGCGAGCTCGCCGGCCGCATCCGCGACGAAAGCGTGCGCCGGCACTACGGGCAGGAGTTCCGCGAGCGCACGCAGGCCTTCTTCGGCGCGGCGCATGCGGGCCAGCGGCAGCGGAGCGGCGACGACCGCCGGCGGCCGGGGCCGGGGCCGGGCGGCCAATGGGCGCGCGGCGGCGCGGCGCAGGGGCGCACACCGATCACCGAGAGCCTCAGCCGGTCGGCGCTGCTGACGAAGGGCAACGCCGCGATGCCGGTGCGCGAGGCGGCGATCATGGTGGCGCTGATCAACCATCCGCGGCTGATCGACGAGTTCTTCGCGCAGGTGGAGTTTCTCGACCTCTCCAATCCGGAGCTGAGGGCGCTGCATTCCGTCCTGCTCGACGCCCTAGCGCATGACGTTGCGGGCGACGCGGCCTCGCTCATCGAAGCGGTCGACCGCGCCGGGCGGCGCGACACCTGGGACCGCGCGGTCGCGCTCGTGCGGCGGATGCGGCTGTGGCCCGCGCTGGAAGAGGCCGCCTTCGAGGACGCCCGCGAGGCGTTCGCCCAGGCGCTCCACTTGCAGCTCAGCGCGGGCTCTCTACATAGGGAGCTGAAGGCGGCAGAAGCGGCTCTCGCAACCGATCCAACCGATGAGAATTACCGGCATCTCGTGGCAATCCAGAAGGAATTCCGCGATGTGCAGGCGCCCGAGGCGCTCGTCGAGGGCTTCGGACTTCTCTCCGGCCGGGGAGGCCGGAATTTCTAGCATTTGATTCGCTTTTTTAACGCGAATCGTGCCAGAGCAGCTTGACCTGCCGTCCAAATGACGGAATCAGGACGATTCGAGCGGCAAGCCCACGGTTGAGAGCCCCAGGTCAGAGGCATTGGCGCATCCAATTTCGCGGAGCACAGCTTGGCCAGACGGGCTCGCGGGACCTGCCGCGGCAGGCCACGCTGGACCCTGAACCGGCAATTCGCGGTCGAAGTGGGGCTTGAACCCCCGGAAATCAGCGGCAGATAGAGTTCCGTAGCGGGCGAACCGCGTGGAGAGACGAGACAGAATGGCGACGAAGGCAAAGGCGAAGGACAAGGAAGAGGCCGAGACCGAGCGCGAGGGCACGACCGACGGCCCGCTGCTCGACCTCTCCGACGACGCGGTCAAGAAGATGATCAAGGCCGCGAAGAAGCGCGGCTACGTCACCCTTGACGAACTGAACGCGGTCCTTCCCTCCGACCAGACCGATCCCGACCGCATCGAAGACATCAATGCGATGCTCTCCGACATGGGCATCAACGTGGTCGAGGACGAGGAGGCCGCCGAGGAAGGCGAGGCGGCCGCCGATCCGGCCGAGGCCGAGGAAGACGCCAACGAGCTTGCCGAGCAGACCGGCACGGCCGTCGCCACGACGACGGCCAAGAAGGAGCCGACCGACCGCACCGACGACCCGGTGCGCATGTATCTGCGCGAGATGGGCTCGGTGGAGCTGCTGTCGCGCGAGGGCGAGATCGCCATCGCCAAGCGCATCGAGGCCGGCCGCGAGACGATGATCGCTGGGCTGTGCGAAAGCCCGCTGACCTTCCAGGCCATCATCATCTGGCGCAACGACCTCAACGAATCCAAGGTGCTGCTGCGCGAGATCATCGATCTCGAGGCGACCTATGCAGGCCCCGAGGCCAAGCAGGCGCCCGTGGTGGAGCGCGCCGAGGAAGACGCCAAGCCGAAGGCCGACGAGCCGCGCGGCCGCCGTCCCAGCCGCGACGACGAGGACGACATCACCAATGTCGGCGGCGAGGGCCGCGTCGAAGAAGACGACGAGGACGAGGACGAGGCGAACCTGTCGCTGGCGGCGATGGAGGCGGAGCTGCGCCCGCAGGTCATGGCGACGCTCGACACGATCGCCGACACCTACAAGAAGCTGCGCCGGCTGCAGGACCAGCAGGTCGAGAACCGGCTGGCGGCCTCTGGCTCGCTGTCGCCCAGCCAGGACCGCCGGCTGAAGCACCTCAAGGACGAACTGATCACCGCAGTGAAGTCGCTGTCGCTCAACCAGGCGCGCATCGAGGCGCTGGTCGAGCAGCTCTACGACATCAACAAGCGGCTCGTGCAGAACGAGGGCAAGCTGCTGCGCCTGGCGGAGAGCTACGGCGTGCGGCGCGACGAGTTCCTGAAGGAGTATCAGGGCTCGGAACTCGACCCGAACTGGATGCGGCGCATCTCGAACCTGTCCGGCAGGGGCTGGAAGGAGTTCACCAAGCGCGAGAAGGACACGATCAAGGACATCCGCGGCGAGATCCAGAACCTCGCGACGGAGACCGCGATCTCGATCCTGGAATTCCGCAAGATCGTGAACCAGGTGCAGAAGGGCGAGCGCGAGGCGGCGATCGCCAAGAAGGAGATGGTGGAGGCGAACCTGCGCCTCGTGATCTCCATCGCCAAGAAGTACACCAACCGCGGCCTGCAGTTCCTGGACCTGATCCAGGAAGGCAACATCGGCCTGATGAAGGCCGTCGACAAGTTCGAGTACCGCCGCGGCTACAAGTTCTCGACCTATGCGACGTGGTGGATCCGGCAGGCGATCACCCGCTCGATCGCCGACCAGGCGCGCACCATCCGCATCCCGGTCCACATGATCGAGACGATCAACAAGATCGTGCGGACGAGCCGGCAGATGCTGCATGAGATCGGCCGCGAGCCGACGCCGGAGGAACTGGCGGAAAAGCTCGCCATGCCGCTCGAAAAGGTGCGCAAGGTTCTCAAGATCGCCAAGGAGCCGATCAGCCTCGAGACGCCGGTCGGCGACGAGGAGGATTCGCATCTGGGCGACTTCATCGAGGACAAGAACGCGATCCTGCCGATCGACGCCGCGATCCAGGCCAATCTG
The DNA here is from genome assembly GCA_019635755.1 of Rhizobiaceae bacterium. Taxonomy (GTDB): domain Bacteria; phylum Pseudomonadota; class Alphaproteobacteria; order Rhizobiales; family Rhizobiaceae; genus OAS926. Next base: position 83,247 of record JAHBYW010000002.1, read on the forward strand.
CGCGAGACGACGACGCGGGTGCTGGCGTCGCTGACGCCGCGCGAGGAGCGCGTGCTGCGCATGCGCTTCGGCATCGGCATGAACACCGACCACACGCTGGAGGAGGTCGGCCAGCAGTTCTCGGTGACGCGCGAACGCATCCGCCAGATCGAGGCGAAGGCGCTGAGGAAGCTGAAGCACCCGAGCCGGAGCCGGAAGCTCAGGAGCTTCCTGGATAGCTGATTTCAAGAAAAACCCGGCCGAGCGCCGGGTTTCTCTTTTCAGCGACGGTTGTGATACATTGCTCCCATGAACGAGTGGTTCCCGCACGATCTGCCCTGGCCCGCGACGACGCAGGCGGCCGACGGCATGCCGCGGCGGGCGTGGTCCGTCGCCGAGATCGAGGCGATGGTCGAAGCCGGCATCATCGACGAGCACGAACGGTTCGAACTGATCGGCGGGGAGGTTGTGCCGATGTCGCCCAAGGGTGCGCGCCATGAGATGGTGAAGGCCGAACTCAACGAACATTTTCAGAGGCTTCACGTCGACGATTATCGCATCGTTCCGGAAACCACGCTGCGGCTCGACGAGAAGGCGTTCCTGGAGCCGGACTTCTGCGTCTTTCCGCGCGCGATATCGCCGGGGGACATGCGCGGCTACGACGTTCGCCTCGCGGTTGAGATCGCCGACACGAGCCTTCGCTACGACCTCGGCCGCAAGCCGGGCGTTTATGGCGCCTATGGCATTCCCGAGGTCTGGGTCATCGACGCCAGGACATTGGTGACCCATGTGCATCGCAGGCTGGGCGCTGAAGGCTACCGCGAAAAGATCGAGGTGCCACCGGAGGGCGAGGTCGTGTCTGCGCAGGTCGAGGCGATCCGCTTCAGCTTCGCGACGCTCGGCCTAAGGCCACTCTAAAATCTAAAACTTCACCGTCGCAACCACCGCGCGATGATCCGACGGCCAGGGCGTCACGACCATGCCGGCCTCCGGCGATTTCTCGCCGACGATCTCCGACGAGATGACCTTCAGGTTCGCAGCCTTGCCGAAGACGAAGTCGATGCGGTCGTGATGGTCCTCCGGATCTTTCGGGTCGCTGGTCGGAGTCCAGGTGAAGGCCGGGTAGGCGACCGGGTCGGGATTGGCGGCGCGGAAGAGGTCGACGAAGCCCGCCTTTTCCAGCTTGGTCGTGCCCGGCCAGGCAACCGGCAGCGGCTGCAGGCCGGCGGCCACGGTCGCGGCCGTCCAGTCCAGGTGCGACGGCTCGTTGAAGTCGCCGGCGATGAAAACCGCGGCCGCGTCGGACAAGCCGCCGGCCGTTGCGATCAGCGAGTCGAACGCCGGGCCGCGCGTCTTCTCGGCCCATTCGACGGCCTCGGCTTCGGTCTTGATGAAAGGCGCGTCGCCATATTCGATGTTGAGAAGCTGGTAGGGCTGATAGGGCGAATCGTCGAGATGGGCGGCCAGCATGTAGATGGTGCGGCCATTCACGTCGATCTCGACGCCGAGATTGCCGGGGAGCGCCTTTCCGATCGGGTAGCGCGAGATGACGGCGTTGGACCAGAGCGTCGGGCCGGCGCCCTCCTGATCGTAGTAGAAGAAGCCAAGCGCCTTGGCGATGTCGGCCGCGACGGAGTTGCCCTGCGGCGGGCAGACGTCGGCCGTGCAGCTGTCGCCCTCCGTCTGCGTCTCCAGGACGGCGATGATGTCGGGGTTTGCCGCCTTGATGACCGCGACGGTCTCGTCGACCGGCTTGCCCTCGTTCGCGCCGCCGCCCCAGATGTTGTAGGCCATGACGGTGAGCGTCGTCTGCTGCGCGGGCGCCTGTCCCGTCATCGCCAGGACCATGCCCATCGCGGCCGTCAAGCGCAGTGCGTTCATCCTGAGTCCCCCAATCCGATTTTTCCGGCGGACCGCGGTTGCGGCCGGCCGCATGACGATGCGATGTTAGCCCTGCAAGGCGTCCGCGATCCAGCGCGATCAAGCGATTTCCGCAACGAGCGTGATCGGAGGCGGCACCCGGAACATCCAACAGAGCTCCGATGGCACAGTCGCTTGTCAGAATTGATACGAGGGGACAGGGGCTCTACGAGTTCACCGACCGGGCGACGGACTTCGTGCGGCAGGCCCACGCCGGCGACGGTCTTCTGACGCTTTTCGTGCGCCACACCTCGTGCTCGCTGCTGATCCAGGAGAATGCCGACCCGGACGTGCGGCAGGATCTGGAAGCGTTCTTCCGGCGCCTGGTTCCTCCAGCGGACGATCCGTCGATGCGCTACCTCGTGCACCGGACCGAGGGGCCGGACGACATGCCGGCTCACATCAAGGCGGCGCTGACAGCGGTGTCCCTGTCGATCCCGGTCACCGCCGGTCGGCTGGCGCTCGGCGTGTGGCAGGGCATCTACCTCTTCGAGTATCGCGACCAGCCGCACCGGCGCGAGGTGGTCATGCACCTGTCGGCCTGATCAGCCGACCGGCGGCGGTGTCGGCGGCCCGTTCCGGCTTTCCTTCTGCGGCGGAGGGGCTATGTTCGGGCGACGGAGGATCGCGATGTCGTTCTGGAAGAAGCTTTTCGGCGGCGGGCATGCGGAGAGCGTGCCGGGTCCGGCGCGCGCGGCCAAGACCATCGAATACAAGGGCTTCTCGATCAGCGCGACGCCCTACAAGGCCGATGGTGGACAGTACCAGACCAGCGGCATCGTCTCGAAGGAAGTCGGCGGCGAGCTGAAGGAGCACAAGTTCATCCGCGCCGACCGCTTTTCGGGCCTGGACGATGCGGTCGAAGTGTCCCTGTCGAAGGGCCGCCAGCTCGTCGACCAGCTGGGCGAGCGCGTCTTCGCCAGCTAGCTATTCGGCTCCTTCCGGCAGGCCGACGAAGAGCGCATGCCAGCCGGCCGCGTCGCCGGCGGACTGCCAGACCTGCGTCATGAACAAGACAACGACCGAGGTGCCGGTTTCAGCCTGTTCAGGCGGCGCGAAGACGTCGGCGATCCACATGCCCGTGGCGCAACTCTCCGCCGGGACCTGCCAGTCGTAGCGGGTCGAACCGCGCGCGACCTCCCGGGTCTCCGGATAGCTCTGCCACGCGACGACGTCGAAGGAGACCGGCTTGATCCGGACGGGCGGCAGCTCGTTGTAGCAGTCGGCCGGTTCGGCTTCCTGCCGCGCCGAGATCGCGTAGGCATGCTGGGTGTCGGGCACGGCGCCGGGCAGGGACGGCGCGAGCACGAAGGTCAGCGGCTGGCTGTCGGTGTCGACGGGCCCGCGCTGCGTCACCGGCACGCCGGCGAGGCGGCGCCCGCCGAGGCCGATGCCGAGCGCGTCCAGCCGGACGCTCGCCTCGGCGCGGACCGCCCTGCGCAGTCCCAGCAGGTCGGGCGTGCCGTCGCCGGTGTCGATCAGCGCCGGGTCCGGCTCGAAGCCGCCGACGCTGCCCGGGAAGCGCCCGTCGACCACCTCCGGCACGAGCCCGATCGGAAAATCCGGCACCAGCGCGTTGGTCTCGCGATCGATGACGAAGACGGCCGAATAGACCGCATCGGAGACAATGTCCCATGCGTACTGCTCATAGGCGAAATAGCGACCGTCGGGCGAGAAGCCGATGATCTCGGCGTCGGGCGCATCGGTCAGTTCCCGCGCGGCAGCGGCTTGCGGCAGGACAAAGACAAGGCACAAGAAGACTGCAACAATCCTCACCATGCTGCGCTCCTCACAGACGCCCTCATCTAGACGCGCGCGCAGGCTGGCGGCAAGCCCGCGGCTTGCCGTCGGCCTTCGGCAGGGCGATGATCCGGGGCCGGCGGCAGCGGAAGGTCCGTCGAGGTGACGCATGAAAAAGATCGATCTCAAGAAGGCCCTGAAGCCGCTCTACAATCCGCCGGCCGGACAGTTCGAAAAGGTCGACGTGCCGCCCTTCACCTACTTCATGGTGGACGGCACCGGCGACCCGAACACCGCCGCGTCGTATCGCGAGGCGCTGGAGGCGCTGTACACCGCTTCCTACACGCTCAAGTTCATGGCGAAGAAGGAGCTCGGACGCGACTATGTCGTGCCGCCGCTCGAAGGGCTGTGGTGGGCGGACGACATGTCGTCCTTCGTGACGCGCCGCAAGGACCAGTGGTCATGGACGATGATGATCATGATTCCCGACTTCGTCGATGCCGCGATGGCCGGCCGCGCGATGAAGGCGGCGGCCGAAAAGAAGGCGCTGACCGCGCTCGCGCGGATGCGTATCGAGCGCCTGGAAGAAGGCCTAGCGGTGCAGATCATGCATATCGGCCCGTATGACGAGGAAGGGCCGACGCTGAAGCGCCTGCACGAGGAGTTCCTGCCAGCCAACGGCCTGGTGGAGCGTGGGCACCACCACGAGATCTACCTCGGCGATCCGCGCAAGACGGCCGCGGCGAAACTGAAGACCGTGCTGCGCCAGCCCGTCAGCGCAAAACGCTAGCGCCAGGCACGCGGCCGGGATTGCGGGCTAGGGTTTCTCGGCGGCCGCCTTCAGCCGGGCCAGGCCCCTCTCGTAGTCCGGGCCGATCCAGCGGTCGAACATCAGGCCGAACCAGCGCTCGGCGATGCCGTTCAGCGGGCTCCTGAAGCTCCACGTCGCGCGCGTGCCGGCGCCCTGTGGCGCGAGGTCCCAGACCGCCATAGCCTTGCTGAACGGCCCGAAGTCGAGTTCGGACGCCACATGGGTCGGCGGCGTGTATTCGACGATGGTCTGGGAGCCGCTGCCGACATCGGGATTGTCCGAGGTCCAGACCATCTTCTGGCCGACACCGGATTCCGGTCCCTCGAACGTGTATCTGATGTTCGGGTCGAGGTCGGCCCAGGGCGAGAATTCGTCGAAGCGACGCGCGTCACCGACGATTGCGAACACCTTCTCCGGCGGCGCCGAGATGTCCGTCGAGCGCACGACGACGGATTCGTTGGGCAGCAGCACGGAGCCGCCGACGACGACGACCGCGAGCGCGATGATCAGATAGACGATCCATTTGAGCAGGGTGAGCATGGTCCCCTCCGCCGGGGCAAATCGGTCTTGCACCATTCGCGCCGGAGGCCGGGCGCGTCAAGCAAAGGAGAGGCGCGCCGTGCGCTATTTCACCGCTGTGACACCGGTGTGGCCAAAGGACTACAGGGCCGGTTCAAATCAGCCCGCCGTCTGTCGTTCGCGCGGCGTTACGGCGATCTCCACCTTGCCGAGGCGGCGCAGCACGGTGAGCGTGACGGCAACGCCGATGCGGGACCCGTCCAGCATGCGGACCAGATCGTCGACGCCCGTCACCGGAACGCCATCGATCGCGGCGACCACATCGCCCTCCTTGAGACCGGCCACAGCGGCCGGGCCGCCGGGGTCGAGACTGCGGGCGCGGACGGCGCTGCGGGAGGCGATGCCAGCCAGAAGCGCGGTGCGGCGCGGCAGCGGAACGGTGTCCGCCGATACGCCGATGAAGGCGCGGCGGACCTGACCGTAGCGGATGAGCTCGGAGACGACGAAGCTCGCCGTGTTCGAGGCGACGGCAAAGGCGATGCCCTGCGCGCCGCGGATCACGGCGGTGTTGACGCCGATGACAGCGCCGGCCGACGAGACCAGCGGCCCGCCGGAATTGCCTGGATTGAGGGATGCGTCGGTCTGGATGACGTCGTCGATGAGGCGCCCGGTCTCGGCGCGCATCGAGCGGCCGAGCGCCGAGACCACGCCGGCCGTGACCGTCCATTCGAAGCCCAGCGGATTGCCGATGGCGATGGCGATCTGGCCGCGCCGCAGCGTCTTGGAATCGGCCAGCGGCACGACGTCGGCAAAACTGTCGTGCGCCCGCACCAGCGCGATGTCGGTGTCGGGGTCGCGACCGAGCACCCGCCCCTCCACCGCACGGCCGTCGGGCAGCGCCACACGAACGGTTGTCGCCTTGCCGACGACATGGCTGTTGGTGAGGACCAGCCCGTCCGGGGAGATGACGAAGCCCGATCCGTGTCCGGCCCGCGCCGCGACCGGCTCGATGCGGCAGACGGCCGGACCGACGCGGTCGACTGCATCGGCGACCGCCGAAGAATAGGCGTCGAGGAGATCGGCATCGGCTTCGGCAGGCAGAACGGCAGGCAGTCCCAACGACCCCTCCATGAGGCGCGCTTCGATGCCTATATGTGCGCAGGGGCCGCGTGGCGGGCGACCTGACCTCATGGGCAGGATGGCCGCCGCCCAGCCATCAGGCGAGTATGAAGTCCGCCCGCAAAGGCGCAGCTTCGGGTCACCTGAGGAAAGGAGACCATCATGGCCGCATTTGATCTCGGCGCCTTTTCGGACGCCGTGGCCGACATCGCCGCCGGAGCCCACGCGGTGACCGCGGCGATCCATCTCGAGCATGGCCGTACGGCCAGCGCGTTCCACTGGGGCGACGGCATCTTCGTCGCCGCCGAGGAGCGCATCGATCCCGACGAGCAGACGACGATGACGCTGCCCGACGGACAGACGGTGCGCGCCGCCCTGGTCGGGCGCGACCCGTCGACCGGCATCGCGCTGCTCAAGCCGGACGGGGAGAACAGCCTGGCGGTGCTGCCGAAGGCCGAGACGCTGCGCCCCGGCAACCTGGTGATTCTCGCCGGGCGTGGCGAGGACGGCGGCCTCGCCGTTCTCGGCACCGCCGGGGAGGTCGGGCCGGCCTGGCGCAGCATGCGCGGCGGCACGATCGACCGGCGCATAACGCTCGCGGCCGCGGCGGGCGGGCGCTTCGAGGGCGGTCCGGTGCTCGATGCGCGCGGCGCGCTGGTCGGCGTGCTGCTGTTCGGGCCGCGGATGCGGGCGCTGGTTATCCCGCACGAGACCGTCGAGCGCGCGGTCGCGACCCTGCGCGACAAGGGCCACGTCTCGCGCGGCTACCTCGGCGCCAGTCTGCATCCGGTCCGCGACGCGAACCTCAAGGGCGCGATGGTCATGCGACTGGACGACGAGGGCCCGGCCAAGAAGGCGGGCATGCAGATCGGCGACGTGATCGTCGGCTGGAACGGCGATCCGGTGTCCGGCCCGCGCACGCTGATGCGCAAGCTCGGCACCGACGCCGTCGGCGCGGACGTCAAGCTATGGATCATGCGCGGCGGCGAAAGCCGCGAGGTGCCGGTGACGATCGGCGGCCGGCCGCTGAGCTGAACGCGGCGAGGGCGCCCGCTTGTCTTCGAGGACGCTGGCGCGCTCTATGGATGGTGACGCAATCCGGGCCAGACGCCGCCGGGCGTTCGGGCCGGACTTGCCCTGGGAGACGAGACGATGGGAGCACTGACCAAGATCGACATGGCGCGGGCCATCGCCGCGCCCGAAGCCGACGACCCGCTGGTGGCGGCTGCGACGCTGCTGATCGCGGCCGGCTACAGGGTCATCCCGCCCGGACGGCCAGACCCCGAGGCGCGGGACGGAGCGACGCTCGCAGACGACGCGCCGGACGAGGAGCGCGGCGGACAGGCTCCGGCGCGCCTCCTCTCGGCAAGGGAGCTGGACGTGCTGGCGCAACTGACCGAAGGCGCGCCGAACAAGGTGATCGCGCGGCGGCTGGGCATCTCCGTCCACACAGCGAAGTTCCACGTCGCCTCGATCCTGGCGAAGCTTGGCGCGGCCAACCGCACCGACGCGATCGCCATCGCGATGCGCGAGGGCCTGGTGCTGCTGTAGGGCCTCGCCGCGGCGCGTCCGACGCTGCGCGCCGGCGTCAGGCTACGACGCGCAGCATCTTGTCGGAGGACAGGCCCGAGCGGGCGTCGAAGCGGCGCGGGCGGGCGATGCCGAAACCCTGCGCATAGTCGACCCCGATGGCGCGCAGCGCCGCGACGATCTCGTCGGTCTCGACGAACTCGGCGATGGTCTGCTTGCCCATCAGCTTGCCGATGCGCTCGAACATCTCGACCATGGCGCGGTCGATCGGGTCCTCCAGCATGTCCTTCACGAAGCTGCCGTCGATCTTCAGATAGTCGACGGGCAGGTGCTTCAGGTAGGAGAAGGAGGACATGCCCGAGCCGAAATCGTCGAGCGCGAAGCGGCAGCCGAGGAGCTTCAGCTCCGAGATGAAGCGGGTGGCGCTGGGCAGGTCGCCGATGGCGCTGGTCTCGGTGACCTCGAAGCAGATCGCGCCCGGGTGGATGCCGTGCCTGGCGAACTGCTCGCGCAGAAAATCGACGAACTTGGCGTCGGAGAAGGTCGCCCCCGACAGGTTGATCGCGCAGGTGTGGATGGGCGCCGCACCCGGCGAGCGGCTGCGCTCGGAGAGCACGGCGAAGGTGTTGCGCACCACCCAGCGGTCGATCAGCGGCATCAGGCCGTAGCGCTCGGCGGCGGGGATGAACGTGCCGGGCGGGACGGTGTTGCCGTGCTCGTCGCGCAGTCTCAGCAGGATCTCGATATGCGCGCCGATCCGGTCGACGCGGCCCAGCGGCGCGATCTCCTGCGCGTAGAGGACGAAGCGATCCTCCTCCAGCGCCTCGTGAATGCGCTGCACCCAGGCCATCTCGCCGAACCGCTGCAGCAGCTCGATGTCGCTCGGGTGATGGATCTGGACGCGGTTGCGGCCCTTCTCCTTCGCCATGTAGCAGGCGACGTCCGCGGCGCGCAGCGTCTCCTCGATCGTGATTCCCGGCTGTCCCAGATGCACGAGGCCGATGCTGGCGCTGATGGTGAAGTAGCGGCCCGTCCAGGCGAAATGCAGCTCGTGGACCGCGCGGCGCAGGCGCTCCGCGATGGCGGCCGCCTCGTCGGGCGGGCAGTCGGCGAGCAGCACGCCGAATTCGTCGCCGCCGAGCCGCGCCAACAGGTCGCCCGGCCGCAGGCTTTCGGCGAGCATGCCTGAAACCTGGCGGAGCAGCTGGTCGCCGGCCGCGTGCCCCGACGTGTCGTTGACGATCTTGAACTGGTCGAGGTCGATATACATCAGCGCCGGGCGCGCGTCGCCCGCGGCCGGCTGGTCGAGAGCCTGCTCCAGCCGCCGTTCGAACTCGCGGCGGTTGACGACACCGGTCAGTTCGTCGTGCGAGGCCTGCCAGGACAGGCGCTCGATGAATTCCTGCTCGCGCGTCATGTCGTGCAGGACGAGGACCGCGCCGGACAGAACGCCGTGGACGAGAAGCGGCGCGCCGCCCACCGACACGGTCACGCTCCTGCCGTCGTGGCGCACCAGCGCGCGGGTGTGGACGCAGCCATCGGCCGCGCCGTCGGCCAGGATGCGGCCGACGATGCTCTCGTCGGCGACGGCGGTCTCCTTGTCCACGAGCCTCAGCAGCGAGGCCACGGGCCGGCCGCGGCAACCCTTGCCGTCGCAGCCGATCAGCCGCTCGGCGGCCGGGTTCATGTACTCGACGCGCCCCTCGAGGTCGGTGCTGATCACGGCTTCGCCGATGGACGCGAGCGTGATGCCGGCGCGTTCGCGCTCTGCCGCAAGGGCCTGCTCGAACGCCTGGCGCTGGGCGAACAGCTTCCGGGTCCGCCAGACGGCCAGCACGATGAGCAGCAGCGCCGTTACCACGTTGACGGCGAACAGGATCAGCGAGATGACGCGCGAGCCTTCGCCCAGCGTCCGCGCGAAGGCCGCCGCGAGCGGCGTGATGCGCTCGTTGATGGCGAGGATCTCGGACTGCCAGATGGTGATGCGGTCGGGGGTGGCGGTGCCGGCCTGGACCGAGGCATGGATGCGGTCGGCGAGCGTCGTCAGGTCGGCGATGACGGCATCGCCTTCCGTCCAGTGGGTGACGGCGCGGTCGAGGTAGACGAAGCTGCGGAAATTCGAGAACAGCCACACCATGGCGCCGACGTCGTCGGGATGATTGCCGCCGCCCAGGAAGGCTTCCGCGGCGCGCTCGTGCTCGGGCACGTCGGCGTCCAGCGCCAGGCGCCCGTCGCGATCGGCCAGCGGCACGGCGACGGCGCTGAGATAGCGCTTGTAATAGGCCGGTTCGCCGGAATCCGCGTAGAGGCTGAGGAAATAGATCGCCTCCTTCTGGCCTTTCGACCAGAAGCTCTCGCCGCCGACATAGGCGCGCACTGCAGACAGGGTGTAGATGCTGAGGCTCGCGATCAGCGCCTGCGCGAGGACGACGGCTACGAACGGCCAAACCAACCCCAGCAGGCGGAAACCGCCGCGCATGCGGATGGGTCTCATCTTCGCTGATCCAATCCCGTTGCCGGTTCCGGTGCCGTCTCGCCGGAACGCGCCTTCGCCCGCCCATGGCCGCATCGAGGTTTACGCTGCGATACGGCGTTGTTGCTTGTGGAGACTAGCGGCGGGGACTTAACATCGACTGAATCGCGCAAGTATTTCCATTCGTTGGTGCTTTCCCTGCGACAGTCTAGAAGCGCCAGAACGGCAGGGTTGCTGGCGGACGCACCCGAGTCCCGGCCGCGCCTTGCGCATCGGCGGGCCGCGCGCCAGACTCCGGCGAAAGAGGGAGGCCTGAAGCATGTCGCTCAAGGGAAAGACGCTTTTCATTTCAGGCGGTTCGCGCGGAATCGGCCTGGCGATCGCGCTGAGGGCCGCGCGCGACGGGGCGAACGTCACGATCGCTGCGAAGACCGCCGAGCCGCATCCGAAACTGCCCGGAACGATCTACACTGCCGCGGCGGAGATCGAGGCCGCAGGCGGCAAGGCGCTGCCGGTGATCTGCGACATCCGCGACGAAAGCCAGGTGTCCGAGGCCGTGGCGCGGACGGTCGACACCTTCGGCGGGATCGACATCTGCATCAACAATGCGAGCGCCATCCAGCTCACGGGAACGCTGGAAACCGACATGAAGCGCTACGACCTCATGCACCAGATCAACACGCGCGGCACGTTCCTCGTCTCCAAGTCCTGCATCCCGCACCTCAAGAAGGCGGCGAACCCGCACATCCTCAACCTGGCGCCGCCGCTCGACATGGACGCCAAATGGTTCAAGAACCACGTGGCCTACACGATGGCGAAGTTCGGCATGTCGATGTGCACGCTGGGGATGAGCGCCGAGTTCAGGAAGGACGGGATCGCGGTCAACTCGCTGTGGCCGCTGACCGCCATCGACACCGCCGCCGTGCGCAACCTGCTGGGCGGTGAGACACTGGCGGCGATGAGCCGGTCGCCCGAGATCATGGCGGACGCCGCCCATGCCGTCCTGACGAAGCCATCGCGGGAAGCGACGGGCAACTTCTACATCGATGAACTGGTCCTGCGGGACGCGGGCGTGACCGATTTCGGCACGTATGCGCCGGGCGCCAAGGGGCCGCTCGGCGGCGACTTCTTCGTTCCCGACGAGGTCTTCGCCAAGGTCGACACGAAGGTGGTGCGCCCGTTCGGCTGACCGGCCTGGTGCCGATCAGGCGAACATCAGGTCGCGGATCAGGTCCGGGGTCGCGCGCAGGCGCTTGAGCAACTCCTTGAGCTCGTCCTGCCGGCGGCGGTCGAGCGACGCGAGCACGACGCGATTGGACACCGCGGTGCCGTCGAACAGGTCGCGGCTCTGTTGGGCAAGCAGCAATTGCAGCAGCATCACGTGGCCCGACAGCATCGCCGCCAGATCGGCGTCGCCGCCGATGTCCAGCGCCATCAGCCCCTCCAGCCGGTCGCGGGTGCTCCGGCGGCGGACGCCGTGGCGGATCGCCAGCGCGCGCGCCGCGGTGACGATGGGGAAGAGGCCGTGCAGCTTGAGGTCGATGCGGCCGCCGTCGGTCTGGAGACCGCCGAAGAGGGTGAACGGGTTGCCGGGGACGAGTTGCTCGCCGAGGAGCTTGGCAAACGTCTTCTCCGCCTGGCCGCGTTCGTAGGCATGCTCGAACAGTCGTGCGCCGAGCGTCGCGTCGCCATGCACCGGCAGGAGGTCGAAGACGATGTCGACGTTCAGCAGGTCCGCCGGGTTCGACCGGCGGACCCAGCCGTCGACGCGCGACATCCACAGGTCGATGCTGCCGCGGAACTGGGGGTTCCTGGCCATCACGCCGCCCTTGCAGAGCGGAATGCCGGCCTCGTTCAACGTCGCGGCAAGCCGTTCGCCGAAGTCGGCGAACCAGCGGTCCTCGGGCCCGTCGGGCTCGCCTTCGGCGAAGACGATGGCGTTGTCCTGGTCGGCCGCGAGCAGGCTTTCGCCGCGTCCGCCCGAGCCCAGCACGAGCAGCGAATAGGGTACCGGCGGAGGACCTTTGCCGGCCTCTTGCATGGCGCGCTCGCACAGCACCGCGGCGCGGCGCGTCATCGCGCACAGCTCGTCGGAGACGATGGCCGCGATGATCCGGGCGTCGACCGACTCGGCGATCAGCCCCCGCGCCACGGAGGGGAGCGTCGCCCATGCCGCCGCCATGTCCGCGGCGGTCGCAGCGTGCTCGATCGCATCGTCGAGCTGTATCGCCGAGCTGGCGCGAAGGCGCAGCACGTCTCGTGCCGAGATCATGCCGATCAGACGGTTCGAATCGTCCCGCACCGCGAGGTGGCGGATGCCCAGCCGGTCCATTCGTCCGACGGCCCTGTAGACGAAGGCGGCGGCTCGGATGCTGGCGAGAGGACGGGTCGCGACATCGCCGGCGCCCTGGTCGAGCAGCGCCGGCCCGTCGGCGGCGAGGCGGCGGACGATGTCGCGCTCGGTGACGATCCCGTAGGCGTCAACCGGCGCGCCCGCTTCCCCTCCGGGAGAGACGAAAAGAGCGCCGACCTTGTCGGCGGCCATGCGGCCGACCACATCGCGGACCGTCGCCGAGGCCTTTTCGACCAGCGGCGGGCTGCTCATCAGGTCGCCGACACGGTGACGATAGGCGAAGGGGTCGACCGCCTCGAAGCGCGGCTGCGACGGTGCAGCGACGGGCTCCTTCCAGCCGGCGCGGTGGGCCGATTCCAGCTCCCCGGCCAGCCCGAGGCAGGCGCGCTCCGCCTCGGCCAGCGTGCGGATGCCGCGCTCCAGAAGCCGCGGCACGAGAGCAACGAACACGTCGGCCGCCGCCCGCGCGTCGCCAAGCGCCGAATGGCGGTTCCGGACGGGGACGCCCAGCCACGCAGCGATCATGTCCAGCGAATGGTCGGGCAGGTCGGGTTTGGCGACGGTCGCGAGAAGGCGGACGCACAGGGTGCGGGGCGGGGTCCAGCCGATGCCGGCGCGCCGGCATTCCCGGTCGAACACGGCGAGGTCGTAGCCGATGGAGTGGCCGACGAGCACGCGGCCGTCGGCATAGTCGGCGAAGCGGCGCCAGGCCTCGGCGAAGGAGGGCGCCGCCGCCACGTCGGCATCGGCAATACCGTGGACGGCCGAGGCAATGGCGGGAATCGGTTCGCCGGGGTTCACGAGCTGGTCGAGCGACGGGTCGGCGAGAACGCGGGCGCCAGCGACGGTGACGGCGCCGATCTGGACGACGCGCGCCTTCGACGCGTCAAGGCTGGTCGTCTCCGTGTCGACGGCGACGCTGTCTAGGGCGATGAGCGGCGTGGCACCCGTCGGCGTCTTCATCGAGCAGCTCCCGGCAATGGGCTTTGCCCGATCAAAGCCCGCCGTGAGGCCAGGATGCAACTCGTCATTTACGACTGCGTTTGCGCGACGCAAGGCGATTTCACCTTGCCGCAGAATGCTCGCGCCGAGCCGAACCGCTCGCCGCGGCGTCAGGCGCTCAGAGGTCGGGACCCTTCTCGTCGTAGGGGTTGGACTTGCCGAGCTTGGCCACCCCGGTGACGCGGTCGATGTAGGCCAGCAGCAGGGCAGAGACGACGAAGGCCAGGTGCATGATCGTCAGCCACATCAGCTGCGCGGTCGTGAACTGCGCGTGGTTCAGGAACACCTGCAGGAGATGGATCGAGGAGATGGCGACGATGGTCGAGGCAACCTTGATCTTCAGCGAGCCGACATCGATCGTGCCGAGCCAGTGGACCTCGCCGTCGTGCTCGTCGAAGCGGCTGACGAAGTTCTCGTAGCCGGAGATGATGACCATCACCACAAGGCTGGCGACCAGCGCGGCGTCAATCAGGCTCAGCATCCTCAGGATCGTGTCGGTCTCGTTGAGCGACATGATCGCGGTGCTGAAGCTCCAGAGCTTGATGGCGAACGAGACCGCGTAAACGGCCAGAGCCAGACCGAGCCCGAGATAGAAGACCACCAGCAGCCAGCGGGAGGCGAGGATGATCGATTCGACGGCGAGTTCGAGACGTTTCATGGGAGCGGGTGCGCGAGGACGGTGCGCTCATGTCAGCGCAGATCGCGACGTTTGCAAGAGGTCTCGCTACAAAAAACAGGGCCCGGCCGGTGGAGGGGGGGAACCGGCCGGGCCGATCCTTGGTCCCGGAGGGGCGGGAGGACAAGGAAACCGTCACACCGAAAACATAAGCGCCCCACGGTGCGATTCAATCGGCCTCGCGCAACCGTGAACGGACCGGCGAAGGGACCAGGCGACAGCGCTGAAAAGCGCTGCCGCCCGGGTCTGCGTCAGTTCGCGGAGGCGCTGCGGACCGGGGCTACCAGCGGCGTGATGCGGCGCATCGCGACGCGGCGGTTCTGGCGCTCGGGCTCCTGGGTCTTCACCTTCAGATACTCCTCGCCATACCCCTGCGTGGCCAGGTTCTCCGGCGGGATGCCGAAGACGTCGGTCAGCGCTGTGGCAACGGCCTCGGCGCGGCGATCCGACAGGGCGAGGTTGGCGAGCTCCGAGCCGACCGCGTCGGTGTGGCCTTCGATGAGGAAGGTCTCCGCCGGGTTCTCGTCCAGCAGCCTGAGCATCGCCTGGGCAACGCCCTCGAGCTTGGGGATCTGGCTGTCGCCCACCTCGGCCGAGCCGAAGGCGAAGGTGATCGAGTCCAGCTCGACGCGCCGCGTCTTGTCACGGATGCGTGCCGACCGCTTCACCTCGTCGATCGAGTAGAGACGCTCGACCCGCTCCACCGGAGGCTGGTCGAGGAAGGCGTAGTACACGTCCGGATCGCGAACGCGGTCGGCCTGCAGGATGTACTCGTCCACGGGAATGACGAGACGCATGGGCGGCAGGTCGAGCCCGGGATCGCGCCAGTCGACGACACGGTCCCAGTTGCGCTCGTCGACATAGACCAGCACCACTTCGCGGCCGTCGGGCGTGATGCGCGAACGCTGGATCACGTCGCCGTAGCGGTTGCGGATGGTGACGATCTCGGTGCCGTCCGAGCGCACGATCGTCTCGCGGGTACGGCCGCGCGGCAGGTCCTCGTAGTAGACCTCGCGGGCACCGCGCGACATGCGCGGGCTCTCGTTGCTCTCCACGAAGATGTTGTTGTTGAACTGGATGACGATGCGGCCGGCGATCTCGCGCAGGACCTCGGCGCCATCCGGACGCTCGGTGCGGGCGGCGGCCTGTTCGGGCGTGCGCTCGACGCGCGTGCCCTCCTCGGCCGTGGCCGCACGGACCTCGGCAGGAGCGGCGTCCGCCTGGGCGGCAGCGTCATCCGCGGGCGGCGGCGCCGCAGGCTCGGCCGGTACCTGGGCGGCATCGCCGGCCGGAGCAGGGGCCTGCTTCTGGCTGTCCAGCACCGGAGCGGCCGAGCCATCCATCGGCACCTCGGTCGCGGCGTCCGGTTCGCCTGCGGCCGGCGCATCGGGATCCGCGGGGGCTTCGCCTTCCGCCGGGGCCTCGGTCGGGGATTCGGCATCGGCCGGCGCACCGTCGGCGGGCGCCGCGGGTTCCTCTGCGGGCTGCTCGTCAGCCGGCTGCTCGGCCGTGGGCTCCTCCGCTGCGGGCGGCGTGGTGGTCGCATCGCTGTCGGCCGGTGCCTCGGGAGCAGGCGCCTCAGGAGCAGGAGCCTCAGGAGCGGGTGCCTCAGGAGCAGGAGCCTCCGGAGCCGGCGCCTCGGGAGCCGGCGCTTCGGGCGCAGGTGCTTCAGGAGCGGGCGCTTCGGGAGCGGGTGCCTCGGGAGCCGGTGCCTCAGGCGCAGGTGCCTCTGGAGCCGGCGCCTCGGGAGCAGGAGCCTCGGGTTCGGGCGCCGGTTCAGGCGCGGGGGCAGGTTCGGGCGCGGGCTCGGGGACCGGGGCGGCGTCAGGTGCCGGCGCTTCCGGTTCGGGGGTCGTCTCGGCGGGCGTTTCGCCCTGCTGCTTTGCCTCCTCCTCGGCCTCGCGCTTCAGGCGGAGCAGGCGTCCCTCCTCCGTCTCCTCGGCTGCGCCGTCGGCCTGCGCCAGAACCAGCGGGCGCACGCCGGTGGCGGGCTTCAGATGGTCCGTGAGACGAGGCGCAGGCGCCGCGCCCAGCGGGGCGGCCATCAACAGGCCGAGGGCTGTGCCGGCCAGAATCCATGCATGGCGTTTCATTCGTGATTCTCCCGAAAGGGCGTGTCCCGTCGCCGCCCTAATCCCCCGCCGCCGGAATGGTTCCGCTCCTGCGTCGACGCAGTTCTCCGCCGAGCGCTGCGAATCGACACCCGAATCCGGCCTGCGCGGCCCCGATCGCCTTGACCGCGGGCCCTGCAGCGCTCACATGCGCGGCGATGGAGCCGTTCTGGAAAAGCAAGCCGCTGGAGGCGATGAGCCCCGCCGAGTGGGAGTCGCTCTGCGACGGCTGCGGCAAATGCTGCCTCGCCAAGCTCGAGGACGAGGACACGGCCGAGATCTACTGGACCAGCGTGTCGTGCCGCCTGTTCGACGCGGGAACCTGCCGCTGCGCGGACTACGAGAACCGTCGGGCGAAGGTCGAGGACTGCGTCCAGCTCACGCCGGCGAACGTGCGCACCATCGACTGGCTGCCATCGACCTGCGGCTACCGGCTCGCCGCGGAAGGCCGCGATCTCTACTGGTGGCACCATCTCGTCTCCGGCAGCCGGGAGACGGTGCACGAGGCGGGCATCTCCATGCGCGGCCGCGTCACGGCCACGGAAAGCGACATGGCCGACGACGAGGATTATTTCGACCACGTGCTCGACGATCAGCCCTGAGGGCAGCCCTAAGGGGCAGCCCGAGTGGCGGCCCGAAGTGCCGGGCGCGCGGGCGGGCGACGACACGTCGGTTCCGAACTCTGCCCTTTCAGACTGGACGAACCATCCCTCGCGCGCCGCGTTGAAGGCCCAGCCTCGCCGGCTCCGGCGATGAACGCAGGATGAACAGGCGGTTCCCGGCCGGTTCAGCAGAGCGGGTCCACACTCCTAAGGTCGCTCCCGCGACAGAGGGACACCCGCAACAAGGAGAAAAACAATGTTCGACCGAATCAAGACCCTCGGCAAGACGATCGCGCTCTCGGCAACGATCGGCGCGGGCGTGCTCGCCGCCATACCCGCCCAGGCGGACAGCCTCTACTTCAGCTTCGGCAGCGGCGGCTCGCGCGCCGGCGTCGTGATCGGCGAGAGCGGCCATGCCCGCCACTGGGACCGCCGCGGCGACTGGCGCGACGGCCGCGATTGGCGCGGTGGCCGCGACCGCGACTGGCGTCACGGCCGCCAGAGCTGCTCGCCGGAGCGCGCGGTGAACAAGGCAAACCGGATGGGCATCCACCGTGCCCGCGTGGCCGACGTCAGCCGCAACACGATCACCGTGCGCGGCCGCCAGTACGGCGACCGGGTGCGCGTGACCTTCGCGCGCGCGCCGGGCTGCCCGATCATCAGCTAAGGCCCGATCATCAGCCAAGGCCGGCGGCGTCCAGGACCCAATGGACTCCGCCTGAAACGAAAGAACGGCTGAGACGAAAGAAGAGACTGAAACAAAAGAAGGGCGCCGGATCGATCCGGCGCCCTTCTTGCATGCGGGGACCGTGCCGCCGCTACTGGATCTCGTAGGTGATGTTCACCTGCACGCGGTAGGCGTTCTCGCCGGCCTGGACCGGCACGGCCGGCGCCGCCGCGTCGAATGCCTTCGCCTCGATCGGCATCGGCGGCTGCGAATAGGTCAGCTCCGACATTTCGAGGATCTTGCCGAGCTGGATGCCGGCCGCCTCGGCGAGCGTCGTCGCCTTGGCGCGGGCGTCGGCGACGGCCTTCTTGCGCGCTTCGGTGACCACCGCGGACGGGTCGTCATTGCCGAAGGTGATCGAGCCGCCCTGGTTGACGCCGAGCGAGACCGCCGCGTCCAGCACCTCGCCGGTCTTCGACAGATCGCGCACGCGCACGGAGAGCGTGTTCGACACCTGGTAGGCGACGAGGCGGCTCTCCTGCGTGCCGTCCGGCTTGTTGGTGTAGTCGTAGCGCGGATAGATCTGGATGCCGGCCGTCTGGAGGTCGCGGTCGGCGATGCCGAACTGCTTCAGCGCCGCGATCACCGCCGCCATCGCCTCGTTGTTGGCGGTCATGGCCTCCCGCGCCGTCGCCGCCTCCCGCATCACGGTGAGCGAGAGCAGCGCGAGGTCCGGCGCCACGGTCGCCTCGCCTTCGCCGACCACCAGGATGCGCGGCGGCGGAAGGTCCTGCGCGGCTGCGGCGGCGACGGGCAGCGCCGCCGAGGCCGCGAGCGCGAGGGCGAACATTCTACGGTTCATGGAAGTCTCTCCGTTGGCAAATGCCTTCAAGCGGCTTGGATACGTCCCGAATGTGAGACGATTGCGGCGGGGCCTTCCTTGGCGCGGCTCCCTTGCGGCAGGCTGGAGCGATTGACCTGCGTCAATGCCGACGCGCGCGAGGGGTGGAAATCTCCCGCCGACAGCCGCGATGAGCCGGCATCGCCGGAGATGCTTCTGTCGATGCGGCCGAATGCGGATCGGATCGTCGGCGCGGCGAGGAGACTCGCCGCCGAGCAAGGTTTTGGCACGCGGACCCCGCACTCCTCCTTCCCACTCCCCCCAGTGGGTCCGCGTGCCTCTTTTCCTCCATCTCGCGTCGGAGCTTCGGGTCCCGTCTCAGCGGCGCACGACGATCGACGTGGCGCCGCGTCCATAGGTGCTGACGAGGTCGAAGAGACGGTGTGCGTTCGCCGGGTGGAGCCGCACGCAGCCGTGTGAGGCCGGATGGCCGAGCCGGCCGATCTCGGTCGTGCCGTGGATCGCGTAGCCGCCGTGGAAGAACACGGAGTAGGGCATCGGCGCGTTGTCGTAGATCGACGAATACCAGACACGCTCGAGCCGGATGGGGCGGTAGGTGCCCACGGGCGTCCTGTAGCCCTTGCGCGCGGTGGAGACCGGCCATCGATGGAGCGTGCGTCCGTCGACGGCCACGGACATGGCCTGTTCCGACAGGTCAATGGTGACGAGGAGATGCGCGGCGGCGGCCGCCGGAGCCGTCGGCGCCAGATGGAGCAGCGCGACGCAGCCGAGCAGCTGGAGCGCAGTGCGCAGTCGAGAGAACACGCGGCGGTCTCCGTTCGGGCGGTGTTAGCCTGCCTGCATAGCGGCTTGAGCCGCCGGCCTCATTGACCGGGGTCAAAGGTTTTGCCGCTGTCCGGCGAGCGGGATCCTGCGCCGGCCGATTGACGCAGATCATGGAGCACGGCCTCGGACCGGGCGCATCCATTCCTCGCAGGCACGTCAATCAGGGAGGCCGGGATGGCCGCCAAGTCCGAAGGCAAGCGGGCGCCGGAACCGCAGCTGCGGGTGATTTCCGACCGCGACGGGGCGCCGACGCTCGGCGACCTCATCGGCAAGGAGGCATCGACGCAGGGCGGCGCCATCCGACTGCTGCGCTGGATCCTGCCGATCGCGGTGCTGGCGGCGGTCGCCTATGCGGCATGGACCTATCTCGGCGGCGAAGCCGGCTATGTCTACACAACAGCCCCGGTGACCCGCGGCGACCTGACAGTCGTGGTCACGGCGACAGGCACGATCCAGCCCGTCGCCCAGGTCGACGTTTCCTCGGCCATCTCCGGCGTCGTGAAGACGGTGAATGTGGACTTCAACAGCCCCGTGAAGGCGGGCGACGTGCTGGCCGAGCTCGACACGGAGACGCTCGACGCCAACGTGGCGGCGGCGCGGGCCGGCGCCGCGACGGCCGAGGCCGGCGTCGCCAAGGCCAACGTCGCGCTGAGGACGGCGCGGAGCGCGTATGACCGCCAGGTGACGCTGTTCGAGCGGCGCCTCATCTCGGAGCGCGACCTCGAGACGGCGACGTCCAATCTCGACGATGCATCGGCCTCGGTCCGGTCGGCGGAGGCCCAGCTGGCGAAGGCCAAGGCCGACCTGCAGCTGACCGAGATCAACCGCTCGCACGCGTCGATCACCTCGCCGATCGACGGCATCGTGCTGTCACGCAGCATCAGCGAAGGCTCGACGGTCGCCGCCTCGCTGCAGGCGCCGGTGCTCTTCTCGATCGCCGGCGACCTCCGGCAGATGGAGGCGCGGGTCGACGTGGACGAGGCCGACATCGGCGGCGTCGCGGTGGGCCAGGCGGCGGCGTTCAGGGTGGATGCCTATCGCGAGCGCGCGTTTCCCGCGACCATCAAGGGCATCCGCTTCGAGTCCGAGACGATCAACAACGTCGTCACCTACAAGGCGCTGCTCGACGTCGACAATTCGGCGCTGCTGCTGCGACCGGGCATGACGGCGACGGCCGACATCGTCGTCGGCACCGTCAAGGCCGCGCTGCTGGTGCCCAACGCCGCGCTGCGCTTCCTGCCGCCGGGCGGATCGACCGGCACCGGCAGCATCTTCGGGCCGCCCCACATGGGGCCGATCACGTCGGCGGAACCGGGCGGCGGCCAGCGCTCCGTCTGGGTGCTGCGCGACGGCGTGCCGGCCGAGGTGCAGGTGAAGGTCGGCGCGACCGACGGGACCAGCACCGAGATCCTGTCCGGCGACCTCGCCGAGGGCAACGCCGTCATCACCGACGCGGTCGAGGCCGAGTAGACCGGCAATGCCGACCGAGCGCCCCCTCATCGAGTTCCGGTCCGTCAGCAAGGTCTATGGCGCCGGCGAGGCGGAGGTGCGCGCGCTGGACGGCGTCGACCTGACGATCGAACGCGGCGCCTTCGTCGCGATCATGGGGCCGTCCGGGTCGGGCAAGTCGACGGCGATGAACATCATGGGCTGCCTGGATACGCCGACATCCGGCGACTATCTGTTCCAGGGCGTCGGCGTGCGCGGGCTTGACCGCGACGAGCTGACGCTGATCCGCCGCTACCTCATCGGCTTCGTCTTCCAGGGCTTCAACCTGCTGGCCCGCACCTCGGCGCTCGACAATGTCGCGCTGCCCCTGGTCTACAAGGGCATTCCGCAGGCGGAGCGGACGGCGCGGGCGGCCAAGGCGCTGGCGCAGGTCGGCCTTGCCGGCCGGGAGAACCACACGCCGGCGCAGCTTTCCGGAGGCCAGCAGCAGCGCGTCGCGATCGCGCGCGCCATCGTCACCGGCCCGGCCGTCCTGCTCGCCGACGAACCGACGGGCAATCTCGACACGCGCATCAGCCGCGAGATCATGGAGATCATCTCGCGGTTGAACCGGGACAGCGGCCTGACGGTCATCATGGTGACCCACGAGGAAGACATCGCGGCCTATGCGCAGCGGGTGGTGCGCTTCGTCGACGGCCGGATCGAGTCCGACCGCAGCACGGTGCCCGCCCATGCTCTATGAAACGGCGAGACTTGCGCTGCAGGCGATCCGGCGCAACGCGCTTCGTTCCTTCCTGACCATGCTGGGCATCGTCATCGGCGTGGCCTCGGTCATCGCCATGGTGACGATCGGCAACGGCACGACCGAACGCATCACCGCGGAGATCGGCAAGCTGGGCTCCAACATGCTGTTCGTCATGCCCGGCCAGGTGCGGCCGGGCCGCACCGGCCCGGCGGCGCGGCCATTCACAGCCAAGGACGCCGACGCCGTGCGCGACCAGATCGCGCGCGTGCGCGCCGTCGCGCCGATCGCCCAGTCGGCGATGACGGTGGTCAATGGCGGCCAGAGCCGCACGGCGGCGGTGATCGGAACATTGGCCGACTATCTCGTCATCACCGACTGGTCGCTGGCCGGCGGGCGGGCCTTCACCGACGCCGAGGAACGCGGCAGCTCGGTCTGCGTGATCGGCGAGACGGTGCGCAGCGATCTGTTCGGGCGCTCCTCTCCGGTGGGGCAGGACATCCGCGTCGGCCGCATCAACTGCGAGGTCGTCGGGGTGCTGACCAAGAAGGGCCAGTCCGCGATGGGATCCGACCAGGACGACCTCGTCCTGCTGCCGCTCAGGACCTTCCAGCGGCGCATCGCCGGCAACAGCGACGTCAACGTCATCATGGTCTCGGCCGCGGCAAAGGCCGACACCCGCAAGGTTCAGGCCGACATTGAGCGCCTGATGCGCGAGCGGCGGGGCATCACGAAGGGCCGCGAGGACGACTTTTCCGTCAACGACATGACGCAGATCGCCGACACGATGTCGGGCACGACCACGATCCTGACCGGCCTGCTGGCCGCCGTGGCGGGCGTCAGTCTGCTGGTCGGCGGGATCGGCATCATGAACATCATGCTGGTCTCCGTCACCGAACGGACACGGGAGATCGGCATCCGCCTCGCCATCGGCGCGATGGAGCGGCAGGTGCTGGCGCAGTTCCTGGTGGAGGCGACCGTGCTGGCGCTGCTGGGCGGGGTGATGGGGATCGTGTTCGGCCTCGGCCTTGCCTACGCCGTCGACCTCTATCTCGACCTGCCCGTGGTCCTGAGCCCCGCGGCGATCGCCGTCTCCTTCGCCTTCGCGGCGGCGATCGGCCTCGTCTTCGGCTTCTTCCCGGCGCGGCGCGCGGCGCGGCTGAACCCGATCGAGGCGCTGAGGCACGAGTAGGCCTGGCTGGGCCGCCCGGCCGTCAGTCCGCCTTGTAGGCGATGCAGTCCACTTCAACCTTGCAGTCGATCATGACACGCGCCTCGACGCAGGCGCGCGCCGGCAGGTGTTCGCCGAGATATTGCAGGTAGACCTCGTTGAAGGCGCCGAAGTCGCGGGGGTCGGCCAGCCAGACGCCGACGCGGACGACGTCCTTCGGCGCGTAGCCGGCCATGCCCAGCGCGCTGACCACGTTGCGCATCGTGGCGTGCGCTTCCGGAACGATGCCGCCGGCGACGACCCTTCCGTCCTCGACGCCGACCTGGCCGGACACATACAGCCAGCCGCCGGCCTCGACCGCGCCGGCATAGGGGACCCGCGGCTTGCCCGGCACGGGCTCGACGATCCCGTAGCGTTTGATCGACATATGCTTGCTCTCCCTCGGTATGACCAGTGTCGTCAGACGGCCGCGGCCGCGCCGGGCGCCCCGGCGCGCGGGCAGGCGACAAGGCGGCCATGGCGCGGCTCGAGCGCGGGCGCGGCGGCCGCGCATTCGGGCGCCGCGATCGGGCAGCGGGTACGAAAGCCGCAGCCGGACGGCGGATCGATGGGCGAGGGGATCTCGCCGGAGATGCGCAGGCGCGGCGCGTCCTTCGCCCGGCGGATGCGCGGCACGGACGCGATGAGACCGCGCGTGTAAGGGTGCACCGCCTCGGAGAGAACCTGGCGCGCCGGGCCGTACTCGACGACCTTGCCGAGATACATGACCATCACCTTGTGGGCGAGGCGGCGCACGACCGAGATGTCGTGGCTGATCAGCACGAAGGCGACGCCGAACTCGTCGCGGAGATCCATCAGGAGGTTGATGATCTGCGCCTGCACAGAGACGTCGAGCGCCGACAGCGGCTCGTCCGCGACGATGATCTCGGGCCGCAGCATCAGCGCGCGGGCGATCGCCACGCGCTGGCGCTGGCCGCCCGACAGCATGTGCGGATAGCAGTCGGCGTGCTCGGGGCGCAGCCCGACCTTTGCCAGCATGGTGTCGATCTCGGCGCGGCGAGCCGGCTCCGCGTCCGGCGTGTTGATGCGCAGCGGCTCGTCGAGCGTTGCCCGCACGGTCTTGCGCGGATTGAGCGAGCCGTAGGGGTTCTGGAAGATCATCTGGACGCGGCGGTGCAGCGGGCGTTCGCGGCCGTCCGCCGCCGCCGGCCCGCCCAGCACGATCTCGCCGGACGTCGGGCGGTCGATCATCGCGACCATGCGGCCGAGCGTCGACTTGCCGCAGCCGGACTCGCCGACGACGGCAAGCGTCTCGCCGGGCATGAGGTCGAAGCTGACGGCATCGATCGCCCGGAGAATCTTCGCCTCGCGGAAGAGACCGGCCTTGACCACGTAGTCGCGGCGAAGATCGCGCGCGCTGAGGACGGGGGTTGGGGCGGCAGCGTTCATGAGACGTGCGGCACGGGCGAGAGCGGGAAGAAGCAGCGCACGCGGGCAGCCCCGGTGTCGACAATCGGCGGGCGCGCCTCGACGCAGCGGGCCTGAGATACGGCGCACCGCGGCTGGAACACGCAGCCCGCCGGACGGTCGTGCAGGCCCATGACCGTGCCGGGGATGGACGGCAGGCGCGCCTCGCCTGCGCTTTCCTCGGGCAGCGCCCTGAGGAGCGCCGAGGTGTAAGGATGGCGCGGTGCGTCGAACAGGCCGGCGCTCGGCTGCAGCTCCATCGCCTGGCCGGCATACATGACCATCACCCGGTCCGCGACCTCGGAGACGACGGCCATGTCGTGGGTGATGAGAACCAGCGCCATGCGGCGCTCTCGCTGGAGCGCCGCGAGCAGGTCGAGGATCTGCGCCTGGATGGTGACGTCGAGCGCGGTCGACGGCTCGTCGGCTATCAGCAGGCGGGGCTGGCAGGCGATCGCCATCGCGATCATCACGCGCTGGCTCATGCCGCCGGAGAGCTGGTGCGGGAATGCGGCCATGCGCCGTTCGGCGGCCGAGATGCCGACCGATTCCAGCAGGCCGATTGCCTTGCGGCGGCGCTCTGCCCTGTCGCCGGGCTCATGAGTCTTCAGCATCTCCATGATCTGGAAACCGACGGTGAAGCAGGGGTTGAGCCGGGTCATCGGCTCCTGGAAGATCATGGCGATCTCCTTGCCCATGATACGGCGCCGCAGCGCGCCCTTCAGCGACAGCAGGTCGATGCCGTCGAAGGCGAGCCGGTCGGCACTGACATCGGCATAGCGCGGCAGCAGGCCCATCACCGCGAGCATGGTGACCGACTTTCCCGAACCCGACTCGCCGACGATGCCCAGCACGTCGCCGACGTCGATGTCGAGATCGATGGCCTCGACGATGCGGACCGGCCCGCGCCGCGTCGGCATGGTGACGGTCAGGTTGCGGACCTCGAGAAGCGCCATCACCGCTTCCTGAGCTTGGGGTCGAGAGCGTCGCGCAGCCCGTCGCCCAGCAGGTTGAATGCCAGCACGGCGAGCAGGATGGCGATGCCGGGCAGCGTCACCACCCACCAGGCGAGCAGGATGAACTCCTGGGCGTCGGCCAGCATCGCGCCCCATTCGGGCGTGGGGGGCCGTGCGCCCATGCCAAGGAAGCCGAGCGCGGCGGTGTCGAGGATGGCGGTGGAGAAGCCCAGCGTCGCCTGGACGATCACCGGCGGCATGCAGTTGGGCAGCACCTGGCGGAACATGATGCTGGCGCCCCCGGCGCCTGCCATCCGGCTGGCGACGACATAGTCGCGGGTGAGCTCGGTCAGCGCGGCCGCGCGGGTGATGCGGGTGAAGTGCGGGACCAGCACGATGGCGATGGCGAGCACCGCGTTGAAGAGGCCGGGACCGAGGATCGCCACGATCACCAGCGCCAGCAGCAGGCTGGGGATCGCCATGACCATGTCGAGGAAGCGCATGATGGCGGTGTCGACGATGCCGCGGGTCGCGGCGGCGATGAGGCCGAGCGTCACGCCCATGGCGATCGCCAGCGATACGACCAGGCAGCCGATGGCCAGCGAGAAGCGCGATCCGTAGATGACGCGCGAGAGCATGTCCCGGCCGACCGCGTCGGTGCCGAGCAGGAAGCGCCAGTCGCCGCCCTCCTGCCAGACCGGCGGGATCAGGATCGCGTCGCGGTCCTGGAGATAGGGCGGATGCGGCGCCAGCACGTCGGCGAACACGGCCATCGCGACCAGCGCCGCGATGATGACCACGCCGACGCTGGCGCCCTTGTTGTCGGCGCTCCAGCGCCTCACGCGCGCGGGCAGGGAGGGGAGTGCCGCCGCAGGCGTCACGAGGCTGCGCCGCGGAGCAGGGGCAGGTTCTCGGGCAGGATCTGGCCGCCGTCGACGACGATCGACTGCCCGGTGATGTAGCTTGCGGCGTCCGAAGCCAGGAACGAGGTCACGGCCGCGACTTCCTCCACCGCGCCCATCCGGTTCAAAGGAATATGATCGATGAAGGACTGGTGCAACTGCGGCACCGTCATCATCGCCTCGGTCATGATGTTGCCGGGCTCGACGACGTTGATGGTGATGTTGTGCTGCGCAACCTCGAGCGCGGTGCATCGCGCGAAGCCGACGATCCCGGCCTTGGCGGCGCCATAATGGGCATTGTGGGTCTGGCCGACCTTCGCGCCGGTGATGGAGCCGGTGACGACGATGCGGCCGCGACGCTGCCGGATCATCTGCGGCAGGCAGGCCTTGACGACCAGGAAGACGCCCTTGAGCCCGACGTCGATGACAGCGTCCCAGTCCGCCTCGTCCATATCGACGACGAGGGACCGGTTGAAGACGGCAGCGTTGGGACAGAGGATGTCGATCGAACCATAGCGGCCGAGGGCCTCGTCGACGACGCGGTCGATGCCGGCCGGGCGGCTGATGTCGGCGTGGACAAAGCGGCACTCGCCGCCGGCCGCCGTGATCGCAGCGGCGGTGAGGGCGCCGGAGTCGCGCAGGTCGGCGATGACCACATTGGCGCCCGCGCCCGCCAGCGCGGTGGCGATGGCCCGGCCGATCCCCTGCGCGCCACCGGTGACGATGGCGGTGCGTCCTGCGTGCGTATCCTGCATGCGACCCGTTCCGCGAAAAAGGGTGTCCGCGGGCGGCTGGCGCCCGCGGACGGTTTCGGTCAATCCGCCAGCGTGACGCCGACGAAGGGCTGCTGGCCCACCGGGGCGACCTTGTAGCCGGACACTTTCGGCGAGGTCAGCGCGATCTTCTTGGCGTAGGCGAGCAGCAGGGCCGGCGCCTCGTCGTGGAAGATCTTCTGCGCGACCTTGTAGTTCGCCGAGCGGTCGGCCTCGACGCTGGTCAGGCCCGCCGCGTTGACGGCCGCGTCGTAGTCCTTGTTGCACCAGCGCGAGCGGTTGAGGCCGGTGACGGCGGTCTCGCAGCTCCAGCCGAGCTTCAGGATCTGGCCCGGATCCGCATAGGCGTAGTTCCAGCCGAGGATCGCCATCTCGTGCTGGCCCTCGATGCTCTTCTGCAGGTAGTCGGCCCACTCCATCGTGGTGATCTCGGCCTTGACGCCCACCGCGGCGAGGTCCTGCTGCATCAGCTCGGCCGTGCGCTTGGCGTTCGGCATGTAGGCGCGGACGACAGGCATGGCCCACAGCGTGGTCGAGAAGCCATCGGGCAGCCCGGCCTCGGCCAGCAGCGCCTTGGCGCGCTCCGGATCATAGGCGTAGGGCTCGATCGACGGGTCATGGCCGGCGAAGACCGGGGGAAGCACGCCGCCCGCGAGGGTGGCGATGTCGCCGCGGAAGATCGTCTCCATGATCGCCTGCTTGTTGATGGCGTAGTTCAGCGCCTGGCGGACGCGAACGTCGTCGAACGGCTTCTTCTCGACATTGTATGCGACGAAGCCGTAGTCGGCCGAAGCCAGCTCGTGCACGTCGATGTCGGGATTGTCACGCGACGAGATGATGTCGGCGGGGTTGGCGAAGCGGATGATGTGGCACTCGCCGGCCTGCAGCTTGGCGAAGCGGACGGCGGGATCGGTGGTGACCAGGAAGACCATCTGGTCGACGCCGGAGGTCAGCTCGGGGAAGCCGGCGGCCTTGGCCCAGTGGTCCGGGTTGGCCTGGTAGCGGATCCAGGCGTCGCGCTGGAAGCCGACGAACTTGAAGGCGCCGGTGCCGACCGGCTCGGCATACCATTTGTCGACTTCGCCCGAGGCGGTAAGCGCCTGCGAGTATTCCTCCGACATCATCACCGCGTAGGTGCCCATTGACAGCATGGCCAGGAACGCCACGTCCGGCCGCACCAGCGTGAACTTCACCGTGTAGTCGTCAACCTTGTCGACCGACGACACCAGGCCCTGGAATCCCGAACCGGCATAGTGCGGATAGAGGCCGGAGCCGACCTTGTGGAAGGGGTGCTCGGCGTCGACCTGGCGCTTGAAGCTGAAGATGACGTCGTCGGCGTTGAAGTCGCGCGTCGGCGTCCAGGTCGCGGTGGAATGGAACTTCACGCCGCGGCGCAGGTGGAAGGTGTAGGCCTTGCCGTCCTCGGACGCTTCCCAGCTCTCGGCAAGGAAGCCGCGCAGGTTGGTGGTGCCGGGCGTCATGCCGATGAGCGTCTCGAAGATCGGCATGGTGGCGTCAGCCGTGGACTGCGCCGTGGTCTGCGGCGGATCGAACGATTCCGGGTTCGTCTCCGAGCAGTATGCAAGCGTTGCGGCGTTCAGGTGTGACGTCGAAAAGGCGAGGCCGACTAGCATCAGGCCTATACGCGCTTTTGTATACATGGATTCGCCTCCGTTTTGTGGTTCGTGCGTCTTTGTGACGTGCCCTTCCGTTCCTCTCTAGATGGAAACAGGCGGGTAGCGGCTGCTATGACCCCGTTTCCGCTCCCACACCTTGCATACAACACAGTTTCCGGCTGTTGACAACAGGAATCTGTATACGTAATGATCAGCAAGGCTTTCAAAGCAGCCAAGCGCCTTCTTGCCGGAGAATCATTGTATGCATGAGAAACTGACGGGGATCGTCGTGCCCCTGGCCACGCCGTTTGCTGCGGCGACGGGAGACTTCGACGAGGCGACGTTCCGGCGGATGATCGACCTTGTCGTCGGGAGCGGCGTCAGCGCCGTGATCGCGAACGCCGCCACCAGCCAGTTCTCGTCCATGAGCGACGACGAACGGACCCGGGTCGCCGAGGTGGCCGCGGAGCAGGTGGCCGGCCGCGTGCCGCTGCTGATCGGCGCCGGCGCGTCGTCGACGCGCGAGGCCGTGCGCTGGACGCGCCATGCGAAGTCGCTCGGCGCCGCCGGCGTGATGATCATGCCTCCCTATTACGGCCCGACCCCCGCGGACGTCGCGGTCGAGCACTTCGCCGGCGTTTCCGACGGCTGCGACCTGCCCATCATGATCTACAACGCGCCCTACGCCTCGCATGTGCTGCTGTTGCCGGAGCACATCCTGCAGATGGCGGAGCGCGCCAATATCGGCTGGGTGAAGCTGACGACCGGCGTGCTGGACCACGTGACCGGCCTGCGGCTCAGCCTCGACAGGCGGATCGGAATCTACGAGGGCGTCGACCCGCTTGCCTTCCCGTCGTTCTGCATGGGCGCGGACGGCTGGGTGGCCGGCCCGGGCAACATGATCCCGGAGATCGCCCTCGAACTGTGGCGGCGGGTGCGCGCCGGCGAGACCGAGGCGGCGCGGCGGCTCCACGAAAAGGCCTATCCGCTGCTGATGTCGATGCGCGAGAAGATGGCCTACGGCTCCGTCATCAACGAGGTGTGCAGGCTGCGCGGCATCGACCCGGGCGTCGTCCGGCTGCCCGGCTGCGAACTGGGGGCGGAGCATCTTGCGCGCGTCCACCGGGCGGTGGACAGTCTGGGCCTGAGGGGCGTCGCGATCGGCGCGTTCGACGCGAGCGGGCTCTGACGGACGTGGGACCGATCCGTCGCCCAAACCGGCATGAAGCGGGACGATGCTAGCGAACATATTGCGGCGCCTGTTGATGGTCGTGCCGACGTTCCTCGGTATCACGCTCATCACCTTCGTGATGATACGCCTGCTGCCGGGCGATCCGGTGACGGTGCTGCTGGGGGAGACCGGCGTCTCCCCCGAGCAGGCCGCGCAGTTCCGCGAGACGCTCGGCCTCGACCAGCCGCTGGCGGTCCAGTACCTGCTCTATCTCGACCGCATCGCGGCCGGCGATCTCGGCAAGTCGATCACGACGTCACAGCCGGTGCTCAAGGAATTCCTGATGCTCTTCCCGGCGACGCTGGAGGTCGGGATCATCGCGCTGACGCTGGCGATCATCCTCGGCATCCCCGCCGGCGTGCTGGCCGCCATCTGGCGCGGCTCGGCATTCGACATGACCCTGATGACCAGTTCGCTGATCGGCTATTCGATCCCGATCTTCTGGTGGGGGCTGCTGCTGATCATCCTGTTCTCGGTGACGCTCGGCTGGACGCCCGTGTCGGGCCGCATCTCGGCACTCTACTGGGTCCAGCCGGTGACCGGCTTCATGCTGATCGACACGCTGCTCTCCAACGAGAAGGGCGCGTTCGTCTCGGCGCTCAGGCACCTGATCCTGCCGGCGGCGGTGCTGGCCACCGCGCCGCTCGCGCTGATCGCGCGCATGACGCGTTCGGCGATGATCGAGGTGCTGCAGGAGGATTACGTGCAGACCGCGCAGTCGAAGGGGCTGTCATCGCTGCGCGTGGTCGGCCTGCACGCGTTCCGCAATGCGCTGATCCCGATCGTCACGGTCATCGGGCTGCAGGTCAGCGTCCTGCTGACCGGCGCGATCATGACCGAGACGATCTTCTCCTGGCCGGGCGTGGGCAAGTGGCTGGTGGACGCGGTGTTCCGCCGCGACTATCCGGTGGTGCAGGGGGGCGTGCTGCTGCTGTCATGCGTCGTCATCGTCGCGAACCTGGTGACGGACATCCTCTACGTCGTGATCAATCCGAGGCTGCGGCATGTCTGAGACCGGTGAAAAAGGCTGGCACCGCGCCTATGCGACGCGTGCCGAACTGCTGCGCGAGAAGCTGACCGAGGAGATCATCTCCGGCACGCTGGCTCCGGGCACGCGCCTCGACGAGCAGGAGATCGCCAACCGGTTCGGCGTGTCGCGCACGCCGGTGCGCGAGGCGGTCCGACACCTGGTCGCGACCGGGCTGGCGGAGAGCCAGCCGCATCTGGGGGCCACGGTCTCGGGCCTGAACACCGCGCGGCTGACGGCCTATCTGGACGCCGCGACCGAGCTCGAGGTGGCCTGCGTGCGCCTCGCCGCGCTGCGGATGGACCGGAAGGAGCACGCCGAGCTTCTCGACCTGCATGCGCGGATGGGGAAGAACCTGTTCGACGACCCCGAGCGCTACGAGGAGCTCAACAGCCAGTTCCACGAGATGATCTATGTCGGCTCGCACAACGAGGTGATGGTCGAGATCATCCGCAACCTGAAAGTCCGGCTCGCCCCTGTCTACCGCGTGCAGCTGACGCTGGCGCAGATGGCGCGCCAGTCCTATGCCGAGCATGAGCGCATCGTGGCGGCGATCACCGCGGGCGACGCGGTCGCGGCCGAGGTGGCGATGCGCGCGCACATGCTGTCCTCGGCGCTGGTGCTCGAACGGCTCTATGGCAGCGCGCTCGATGCCCAGCGGCACAACCAGCGCGACGCCGGCCAGGCCACGGGAGACGCCGCGTGATGCCGCTCGACGCCCGTTTCCGCGGCAACGTTCCCGCGCTGGTGACGCCGGCCCTGCCGGACGGAACGCCGGATCTCGACGCGATGCGGCGGCTGGTCGACCACGTGATCGCGAACGGCGTCGACGGGTTCAACATCCTGGGCTCCACCGGTGAGTTCTCGCTGGTGCCGCCGGTGTGTCGGGCTGCGATCATCGGCGCGGCCGTGTCGCAGGCGGCCGGCCGCGTGCCCGTGATGGTCGGCTGCGGCCGCCCCGGTCTTGCCGAAACGATTGCCGAGGTGCGCGAAGCCGCCGACCACGGCGC
Organism: Rhizobiaceae bacterium; assembly: GCA_019635755.1. Lineage (GTDB taxonomy): Bacteria > Pseudomonadota > Alphaproteobacteria > Rhizobiales > Rhizobiaceae > OAS926. Next base: position 114,780 of record JAHBYW010000002.1, read on the forward strand.
CTCCGCGGTTCTGGTCACTCCGTCCTACTACTTCCCGCTTTCGCAGGAGGAGATCGCCTCCTTCATCTCCGGCGTCGCCGAGACGGCGCCGCTGCCCATCCTCTACTACCACTATCCGCTGATGACCGGCTGCGATGCCGAGGTGGCGACGGTAATGAAGCTCGCGCGGGCGGGCGCAATCGCCGGCATCAAGGACAGCAGCGGCAACGCCGCGTTCTTCTCAAGCCTTGCCTCGCAGACCCTCGACATGCCGGACTTCCGCCTGTTCATCGGCGGCAGCGCGTTCCTGCTCGGCGCGCTGGCGCTGGGCGCCCACGGCGTCACGGGGGCGCTCAGCAATTTCGCCGCGCATCTCGACCATGCGCTGCTGAAGGCCTTCGCGGCCGGCGACCTGCCAGCCGCGCGACGCGCCCAGGCCGAGATCGTGCGCGCCAACGCCTCGCTCTTCTTCGCCTATCCGCGCAACGCGGCGGCGGTGACGAAGGCAATCCTCGCGCATCTCGGGATCTGCGGGGAGGCCGTCTTCTCGCCGGTGGCGCCGCTGAGCGACGCCGAGCGCAGGGCGATCATCGAACGCCTGCCTTCGCTCGGAATCAAATCGCCGGGGCGCTGAGCGCCCGCGGCACGCATCAGGTACACACGGACGGCCCGGAGCCGAGGGGGATCGACATGAAGGAGAACAGGGTCAAGGCGATGTGGCGGGCCGACAAGCCGGTCATCAATGGCTGGCTGGGCATCCCGAGCGGCGTCGCGGCCGAGAACATGGCCCGCTGCGGCTGGGACTCGCTGGTCATCGACATGCAGCACGGGCTGGTCGACTACCACGCCGCCGTCGGCATGCTGCAGGCGATCTCCCAGACCGACACGGTGCCGATGGCACGCGTCGCCTGGAACACCACCGAGCCGGTCACCAAGCTGCTCGACGCGGGCGCGCTGGGGATCATCTGCCCGATGGTCAACTCCCGGGCGGAGTGCGACTTCTTCATCCGCAACTGCCGCTATCCGCCGCGCGGCAACCGCAGCTATGGCCCTCTGCGCGCGACATGGCACGCCGGGCCGGAATACTGGGAGCGCTCGGACGAACTCGTCATCACCATGGCAATGATCGAGACGATCGACGCCGTGCGCAACATGGACGACATCCTTTCGACGCCTGGACTGGACTCGATCTATGTCGGCCCGGCGGACCTCGCCTCGTCGATGGGGCACCGGCCGGGGCCTGACCAGAAGGTGCCAGAAGTCTACGCCGCGATCACCGCCATCGCCGAGGCGGCCAAGCGGCACGGCGTCTTCGCGGGCATCCACTGCTACGACGAGGACTATGCGCGGGACATGATCCGCAAGGGCTACCGCTTCATCACCATGGCCGACGACAACGCGCTGCTGAGCCAGGCGGCGCGGCGCACGATCGCCAACATGCGGGGCGAGACGGGGCCGGTCCTCGTCGACGCGCTCTGAGGTTCCGCGTGCGGGGAGGGTGACCATGACGGCGGCGGCAGGAAGCGTGCGCGACCGACTGCCCGCAGGCTGCGTGCCGGCGGCGCGCCACTGGATCGGCGGCACATGGGTCGGCGCGCGCTCCGGACGCAGCTTCGAGACGGTCAACCCGACGACGGGCGAAAGCCTGCATGCCGTGGCCGCCGGGGATGCCGGCGACGTCGACGACGCCGTCGCCGCAGCCTCCGCGGCTGCCGGCGGCTGGTGGGAGATGGATGCGCTGGAACGGGGCCGCACCCTGCGCCGGGCGGCCGAGCTGATCCGCGCCAACGCAGCGCGGTTCGGCGTGCTCGACACGCTGGAGGCCGGGCGGCCGATCCGTGACACGGCCGAGCGCAGTGCCAACGGCGCGGCGGCGCTCTTCGACTTCTATGCCGGGCTGACCGACAAGCTGCGCGGGTTCACGCAGCCGATGGGGCCGGGCTATTCGGCGGTCACCGAGCTGGAGCCTTACGGTGTCGTCGGCGCCATCGCGCCTTGGAACTACCCGCTCTCCAACGCCGCCACCAAGATCGCGCCGGCCATCGCCTGCGGCAATGCGATCGTGCTCAAGCCGTCGGAACTGGCATCGCTGTCGACGCTGCTGCTGGCGGACCTGCTGCACGAGGCGGGCGTGCCGGCAGGCGTCGTCAATGTCGTCACGGGCATCGGCGCGGAGGCCGGCGCGCCGCTGGTCGAACATGCCGGCGTCGGCAAGGTCAGCTTCACCGGATCAACCGCGACGGGCCGGCGCATCGGCGAGGCCTGCGGGCGCCTGATCCGCTCGGTCACGCTCGAACTCGGCGGCAAGTCGGCCAACATCGTCTTCCCCGACGCCGACCTCCGCACCGCGGCCAAAGGCGCGGCCTTCACGGTGTTCAACAATTCCGGCCAGACCTGCTCGGCCGGCACGCGCCTCCTCGTCCACCGGTCGGTGGCGGCCGAGTTCCTCGACCTGGTGCGCGCCGAAGTGGCGACGCTGGCGATCGGCGACCCGATGCTGCCGGCGACCAGGCTCGGCCCCGTGGTGTCCGCGCAGCAGCTCCACCGCATCGAGCGCGCCGTCGAACGCGGCGTCGCCGCCGGCGCCAGGGCGGAGCGGCCGGCCGTGGCATCGTGGCAGCCTGTGCGGGGCGGCTATTTCCATGCGCCCGTGCTGCTCCACGACGTCGATCCTGCCTCGGAGGTCGCGCAGCAGGAGATCTTCGGCCCGGTGCTCTGCGTGTTTTCCTTCGAGAGCGACGACCAGGCGCTGGCGCTCGCCAACGGCACTGAGTACGGCCTTGCCGCCTCCATCTGGACCCGCTCGCTCGCCCGATACGAGCGTGCGCGCCGCGAGATCGAGGCCGGGCTGATCTGGGTGAACTGTCCGCACGCGCTCCATCCGGGCACGCCGGTCGCGGCCCAGAAGTCCAGCGGGCTCGGCTCCGAATACGGGATGGAGGCCGCAGGCCAGTACATGAAGCAGAAGTCCACCGTCAGCACATGGACGGACTGGACGAGCGGCTTCGAGGGATGATGCGGACGGGCCGCAACTGTCCCGCGGACGTCGCCGCGTGACCGCGCCGCGGGCCGAAACGCACGTGACCGGCCTCGGTTTTCCCGAGGGTCCTGTCGAACTGCCGGACGGCTCCATCGGCTTCGTCGACGTGCTGCATGGCACGGTGCGGGCCTATCGCGACGGCGCGGTGCGCGAACTCTGCGCGCTGCCCGGCGCGCCGAACGGGATGCGCCTCGGCCCGGACGGCGCCCTCTATGTCGCCAACAATGGCGGCGTCGCGGCCGTCAGCATGACGGAATACCGCTTCGCCGATCCGCAGATCAGCGGCCGCATCCAGAGGGTGGAGCGCGACGGCACGTGGAGCGACCACGCGGCGGACCTTCCCGGAGGAGGGCCGTGGCGGCCCAACGATCTCGTCTTCGTGCCGAATGGCGGCATCGTCTTCACCGACCCGCAGAATTGGGAGGTGCTTGGTGAACATGCGCCGCCGGACCCGCGCTCCCGCTATCTCGGCGGGCGGCTGTTCTTCGCGCCGCCGCAGGGCCGGGTGAAGCGGCTTGCCGCGATGACGGGCTTCCCGAACGGCCTGGCGTTCCACCCCGACGGGTCGCTGCTGGTGGCGCTGACGATCGAACACCGCATCGTCCGCTTTCCCTGGCGGGGCGACGCGGTCGGGAGACCGGAACCCTGGTGCCAGTTCGATGACCGCTTCTGCCCCGACGGGATGATCTTCGACGGCGACAGGCTGTTCGTGGCGGGGAGCGTCGGCGACAGCGTCGCGATCTGCGATCTCGCGGGACGGGAGTGCGGCAGGCTGGACACCGGCCAGGGCAGCGACCCGACCAATGTGTGCGTTGCAGGCGGGCGGCTCTGGGTGACTCTCGGCCTGCCGGGCAAGCTCGTTTCGTACGACCTTCGGGAGGTCCCCCATGGGACATGAGGCGGGATGGGCAGCCTGCTGATCGAAGACCTCGACACGCCGGCGGTGGTGATCGACCTCGATATCGTCGAGGCCAATCTGAAGCGCGCGCAGGATCATGCCGACCGAAGCGGCCTGGCGCTTCGCCCGCACATCAAGACGCACAAGCTGCCGCATTTCGCGCGGATGCAGGTCTCGCTGGGCGCCGTCGGCATCACCTGCCAGAAGCTCGGCGAGGCCGAAGTGATGGCGGACGCTGGCATCGCCGACATCTTCGTCCCCTACAACATCATCGGCCGCGACAAGCTCGACAGGCTCGCGGCGCTGCACCGGCGCGTCGCGCTGTCCGTCACCGCCGACGGCCTCGCGACCGTTGCCGGCTATGCGGGACGTTTCACCGACGCGGGCCACCGGCTGCCCGTGCTTGTCGAATGCGACACGGGCGCCGGCCGCTGCGGCGTCCAGACGCCGCGCGACACGCTGGACCTGGCGCGGGCGATCGACGCCGCCCCGGGCCTGCGCTTCGAGGGCCTGATGACCTACCCGCCCCTGGGGCGCATCGCCGAGGTCGACGCCTGGCTGGGCGAGGCCGTGGGGCTGCTGAAGTCGTCCGGACTCCAACCCGTCCGCGTGTCCAACGGCGGCACGCCGGAGTACTACGCCAGCGCGGCCGTCACCCACGCCACGGAGCATCGTCCGGGCACCTACATCTATTCGGACCGGATGCAGGTTTCGTTCGGTCACGGCACGCTGGACGACTGCGCGCTGACGGTCCTCGCCACGGTCGTCAGCCGGCCGACGCCTGGCCGCGCTATCCTCGACGCTGGCTCCAAGGCGCTCGCGGCCGACACATGCCGCATGCCGGGCCACGGGACGCTCATCGGCTATCCGGACGCGGTGGTGACGGCGCTGAGCGAGGAGCATGCCATCGTCGACGTGTCGGCCTGTGCGCGGGCGCCCGGCATCGGCGACGCGGTCCGGATCATCCCGAACCATGTCTGCGTCGTCTCCAACCTGTTCGACACGGTGCATCTCGTGCGCGGCGGGCGTGTGGTCGAGCGCCTGCCCGTCGCGGCGCGCGGAAAACTGTCCTGACCGGCGAGGTCAGCGCGCCGGCGGCAGGTTCTCCGGCGAGTAGATGGCGAAGGGGACCGGCTGGTCCGGCGTTGCGGGCGCGGCGAGGCCGAGTTGGCCGAGCAGCGAGCGGACGGCCCGGCGTGCCTGCTCCTCGGGGTTCTGGTCGATGACGAAGGCCAGACGCCGCTGCTGGAGAAGCGCCCGCGTCGCCGGCGTGAGTTCATGACCGACAACGGGACACCGCCCGGCCTGTCCGGCCGCCTCGACCGCACCGATCGCCGTGACGAGGTCGCCACCGGGGCAGTAAACGGCCGAAACCGGTCCGGAGGTCGCGATGACCTCGGCGAGCATCGCGCCGGCGCGGTCGGGGTCGGCAGGCACTTCGACGGGGATCGCGCCGGTGATCGTTCGCGTGTCCTCGTCTACGACTGCGGTGAAGCCGTCGATGCGGTCGTATTGAACCTGGAAGCGGCGGTCGAGCGTGATCACGATGGCGGGGCCGCGCGTCGCGGCCAGCCGGAGGAGGAAGTATGCCGCCGTGCGGCCGGCGCTGAAATTGTCGATGCCGATGAAATCCGTTCGGCCGGAATCTGGCAGGTCGCTGACCAGCGTGACCAGCGGCGTGCCGCGCCGGGAGACGCGCTCGACCAGCGCGTTCACCACGGCCGTGTCGCGGCCGACGATGGCATAGCCCTGGTAGCGCTCGGCATCGTCGACCAGATGCCGCTCGAGCGCGCGTTCCTCGTTGCCGCTGACGAAGTTGACCTCCACGGTGACCGAGCGGTCGAGCGTCGCCGCCACCGACCTGAAACCGTCCGCCAGGCGCCGGTAGAAATGATCCTGCCGCCGCCGCAGGACCACGTTCAGGCGCACGCCGCCGACCCACGGGCTGGGCAGGCGGCGGTCGTAGTCGAGGCGCCGGGCCGCCTCGATGACCTTGCGTGCCGTGGCCGGCGACACGCTGCCGCGCGCATTCAGCACGCGGTCGACCGTGGCCATTCCCACGCCGGCTTCTTCCGCCAGCCGCGCGAAGGTGACCTTGGTCCGGCGGCGTCGGCGTTTCGCCAGATCGTGATCCAAGACGACCTCCGTTGATGAAACTTCGTCAAGATCGCATTTGATAGCATGTGACGCCGATAGCTAGGGTCGATCGTCAACGCCGCGATCGAAACGGGCCCGACCATGAGCGAGGAAGCCGTCGACTGGTACCAGTGCGACATCGACCGGAAGGTGCTGCGCGACCTGACCCGCCGGAACGACTGGGTCGGCCTGCTGTGGTTCGGCGGCCATATGGGGCTGCTGGCAGCGCTGGGCGCGGCAAGTTACGCCATGGCGGGAACGGGGTGGGGCGTCGCCGCCTTCGTCGCCTATGGCTGCGCCTACGGCTTCTTCGAGGCCATCCGTCACGAGACGCATCACGGAACGCCCTTCCGCAGTCCCTGGATCAACCGGACCGTGCACTGGATCGCCGGGTTCTTCGGCATCAACGAGCCGCTGAGCGACCGCTGGCTGCACACCGCGCACCACAGCCACACCTATGACAGCGCCCGCGATCCCGAGATCCAGACGTCGCGGCCGCCGAACTTCCTGCTGATGTTCCTCGACCTGTTCAGGCTGGCCATCCTGCGGGTGAAGCTGCGGCGGATCTTCGGGCTGGCGGCGGGGTATTTCGAGCCGACGCTGGCGCGCGTCGTGCCCCGTTCGGAACGGGCGAAGATCGTCATGTCGGCGCGCGCCATGATCCTCGGCTATGCGGCGATCCTGGCGCTGGCGGCGGCGCTGCAGAGCTGGTGGCCGCTGATCCTCACCTTTGGCGCCCGCGTCTCGGGCGCCTGGCTCCACACGCTGATCCTGTTCACGCAGCACACGGGGCTGCCCGAGAACGTCAAGGATCACAGGCTGAACTCGCGGACGATCCGGACCAACCCGGTGCTGCAGTTCCTCTACTGGAACATGAACTACCACGTCGAACACCACATGTTCCCGATGGTGCCGTTCTACAATCTGCCGGCGCTGCACAAGGCGCTGCGCAGCCAGATGCCGCCGCCCTATCGCGGCTTCACCGCCGCCTGGGCGGAGATCCTGCCGGCGCTGATCCGGCAGCGCCGCGAGCCGGATTATTTCGCGCGCCGCGGGCTGCATCCGCTGGAAGCCGAATAGTGCCGGAGGCGGGGTCCATGCATGAGCGTTGGGTCCGCGTCTGCGACGTGGAAGCGGTGGACAGGGAAGACGTGCTGCGCTTCGACCACGAGGGACGGACGTTTGCCGTCTACCGCGCGCCGGACGGCCAGTATTTCGCGACCGACGGCCTGTGCACGCATGAGAGGGTGCATCTCGCCAACGGCCTGGTGATGGGCGCGACGATCGAATGCCCCCGGCACAACGGCCGCTTCGACTACCGGACTGGCAAGGCCAAGGGCGTGCCGGCCTGCATCGACCTCGCCACCCATCCGATCCGGGTCGAAGGCGGCGCGGTGATGCTGATGATCGGTCCGGGCGAGCCGTCTTCCTCACCAGCCTAGGCGCGGCGGAGCACATCGTGAGCCGGTCCATCGTGATCATCGGCGCCGGCGAGTGCGGCACGCGCGCCGCGCTGGCGCTGCGGCAGCACGGGTTCGACGGACGGCTGACGCTCGTCGGCGGCGAGGCGGGCGAGCCCTATGAGCGGCCGCCGCTGTCGAAGGAGCCGCTGGGTGCCGACGAGACGTTCCGGCCGCAGCCGATCGCGACGAATGCGACGCTGTCCGGCCAGGACATCACCTATCTGCCGGCGACGCGGGCGGTGTCCATCGACCGGGGCGGTCGCTTCGTCGCGCTCGACGCCGGCGGCCGGGTCGCCTTCGACCAACTCCTCCTCGCGACCGGCGCCGTGCCGCGGCGACTGACCGTCGCACCGCCGTCAGGCCGGTGTCTCTACCTGCGCGACTTCGGGGAGGCGCGCGCCATCAGGCGGCGGCTTCTGCAAGCATCGAGCCTGCTCGTCATCGGTGGTGGGCTGATCGGCCTCGAACTGGCCGCGCTGGCGCGCGGCGCCGGGCTGGCGGTGACCGTGGTGGAGGCGATGCCACGCCTGCTTCGGCGCAATGTCTGCGCCGACATCGCCGGCATCCTGGCCCGGGCCCATGCAGACGCCGGCGTCGTCATCCGGTGCGATGTATCGGTCGTCGCATTCGAGGACGACAGAGCGTCGGTCCGAGCAACCCTGTCCACCGGCGAGACGTTGGCCGCCGATTTCGCCGTCGTCGCGATCGGCGTCGTGCCGGAAACGGGCCTGGCGGCCGCCGGCGGCCTCGCCATCGACAACGGTATTCGCGTCGACGGTCGGCTGCGCACCAGCGATCCGGGGATCCTGGCGGCCGGCGACTGCTGCGCGATCACCGCAGGCGAGGGCGGAGCGGCGGTGCGGTGCGAGACGTGGAGCAATGCGCACGACCAGGCGCACTTCGTCGCGGCGGCGATGCTCGGCTCCGACGCGCGATACGACGCCGTGCCGTGGTTCTGGTCGGATCAGTTCGACCTCACCTTGCGCGGGGCTGGGCGGCAGGACGGCGTGGCTGCCAGCGTCAGCCGGCACACGCGAGGCGCTGAGATGCGGTTTCATCTCGGTGCCGATGGCCGGCTGCTGGCCGCCAGCGCGATCGGGCAGGACGATGCCGCTGCGCGCGACATGCTGGTCTCGCGGCGTCTCATCGCGGCCGGGGCGACACCGGCGCCAGAGCAGCTCCGCGACGCAACCTTCGACCTGAAGGCACTGTTGCGGTCCGGCGCGTAGCCGGCCGGACGTCTCAGACCTCGCTCGTCCTGCGCCGCGACGAGCGCTGCGCTCCCAGCTCGATGCGACGCCAGGCGGCGGGCGGGGTGCCGACCGAGCGCTTGAACTCCCGGTTGAAGTGATAGACGTCGCAGAAGCCGCAGATCTCGGCAACCTCCGACAGCGGCATCGCACTGTCCACGATCAGCGCCTGCGCGTGAGTCAGGCGTTCGCGCAGAAGCCATTGGTGCGGGCTGGTGCGCAGGTGCTTGGCGAAGAGCCGCCTGAGCTGCGAGGCGCTGATGCGGGTCAGGTCCGCAAGGTCCTGGCTGTTCCATGCCCGGCCGAGATCGGCGCGCATCGCCAGCATCGCGGCGGAGAGCACGTCGGGGATGCGCTCGCTGGCCACCGACCAGCGCGCCTGGTCGACCATGATCAGGAATTCGCCGACCAGCTGGTTGAGCCGCAGGTCGAGATTGGCGGAGCGGCCGCGCATGGCGTGGAAGAGGCGGTCGAACCAGGCCTGCATGGCGACGCCGTCCGATACGGTGACCCTGCAGATGCCGTCGCCGAAGAGCTTCTCGCGCATCGACGGCGCGTCGGGTCCCTCGAGGCGGAACCAGAGCAGAGTCCACGGGTCGTCGGGGTCGGCGCGATGGGTGTGGCGGCGCTCGTTGCCGATCCAGGCGAGCTGCCCCGCGTCGACGCGGAACTCGTGCCCCAGCGTTTCGACGAAGCCGCCGCCGGTCTGGCAGTAGAGCACGTCCTGGCCGACGTGGAAGTCGCGCGAGACATGATAGTCGAACGCCGCGGCGACCTTGCCGGCGCGCAGGACCGTATAGGCGCCGCGCGTCCATCCCGCGTCGGGGACATAGTGCTGGCTCTCGATGAAAAGCGATGCGGCCGTCATGCGCGTTCTATACAAAGAGGAGGGGCTGTTTGTCCATTTCCGCGTTCCCCATGCCCAGCTAGCCTGCGGTCAGTTGTCGCGGTGTCCTGCCCTGAGGGCGGTGCCGATGCGGTCCTGGGGAGGAAACGAGATGCTGGCAATGACCAAAGATGAAGCCGAAGCCTATGCGCGCGACGGCTACATCATCCGCAAGGGATTGCTCGGCATCGACGAAGTGAACCTGTTCCGCGAGCGCGCCCGTGCCCAGCTGGAGGCCGAGAACCGCAGCGGCGGCGTCATGACCAAGGGCGACAAGGACGGCAAGGCGACCCTCCTCAAGATGTGGACCAAGGCCGAGGACGACCAGTACGGCTTCCTGGCGCGCGACGAGCGCATGGTCGACCTGGCGGAGGACGCCATCGGCAAGCCGATCTATCTCTACAGCCACAAGATGACCATGAAGCAGCCGCGCGAGGGCGGCGCATGGGAATGGCACCAGGACTTCGGCTACTGGTACAACTATGGCTGCCTCGCGCCCGAAATGATGAGCATCTACATCGCGCTGGACAAGGCGACGAAGGAGAATGGCTGCCTGCAGGTGCTGAAGGGCACGCACAAGCTCGGCCGGCTGAACCACATCCGCGAGAACGACCAGACCAATGTCGAGCAGGAGCATCTCGAGGCGGCGCTGAAGCGCTACGAGCGCATCTATGTCGAGATGGAGGCCGGCGACGCACTGGTCTTCGACGGCAACCTGCTGCACCGGTCCGACGCGAACAACTCCGACACGTATCGGTGGGGCTACATCGTTTCCTACAACGCCGTGGAGAACGCACCCTTCAAGCGGGTGCGCGAATACGGGAACTACGAGCCGCTGAAGAAGCTCCCTGCCGGGACCTTCCGCACGCTGGACGAAAAGGCTGCATAAAAAACCTCCGGCCCGACCGGGCCAGGAGGACAGTGCCCGGCGAAGAGCTCCGACGGGCACCGAACTGGAGTGACGAGGCACGGCGTGGGAAGCGCCGCGTCCCGTGGGGAGGACGACAATGGCCGATGTGGTCAAAAGCGGCGCGCGTGCGCCCACCATCGACCGGTTTTCACTCGCGCGCCTGTTGCGGGCACGCGAGGCCGGCGTGCTGGTCGCATTGCTGGTGCTGTGCGTCTTCCTCTCCATCGCGACCGACGGCTTCCTGACCTCGACGAACCTGCTGAACATCGGGCGGCAGATCTCCCTGCTCGGCATCATGGCGGTCGGCATGACCTTCGTGCTGATCGCCGGCGAAGTGGACCTTTCGGTCGGCTCGACCTACGCGTTCTCGGGCCTCGCCACCGGCATGCTGATCATCGCCGGCTGGGCACTGCTTCCCGCGCTGGCGGGCGGACTTCTCACCGGCGCCGCGATCGGCCTCGTTAACGGCGTGCTGTCGACCTATGTGCGTCTGCCCTCGCTGATCGCGACGCTCGGCATGCTGAGCGTGGTGCGCGGCGCTGCCCTCATCATGACCAATGGCGAGCCGGTGACGGTGAACGTGCGCAAGGGCGCGCTGCCCGAGGTCGCCGACGCATTCTCGTTCATGGGCCAGGGCTATCTGTTCGGCGTCGTGCCCATGCAGCTGATCTTCTTCATCATCATCGCGGCGATCGCCTGGATCGTACTGTCCTATACAAATTTCGGCTTTCGGGTGCTCGCTGTCGGCGGCAGCGCCAAGGCCGCGCGGGGCTCCGGCATCCACGTCAATTCGGTCAAGATCTACGCCTTCATCCTGATGGGCGTGCTCGCCGCCTTCGCGGGGATCCTCGGCCTCGCCTTCCTGCCCTCTGGGCAGGCCGGCCGCACCGGCCTCGGCCTGGAACTCGACGTGATCGCGGCGACGATCGTCGGCGGCGCGTCGCTGTCGGGCGGCGAGGGCACGATCCTCGGCACCATTCTCGGCGTCCTCATCATCGGCGTCATGCGCAACGGCCTCGTGCTGATGGGCGTGTCGCCGTTCGTGCAGGAACTGATGATCGGCCTCGTCATCATCATCGCGGTCGGCATCGACAAGTGGACGTCGCGAAAAGCCAGCTGAACCAGCAAGCTCACATGGGAGGACTACCGCAATGAAACTCAGACACCTCATCCTTGCCGCGGCGATCAGCCTCGTGCCGCTCGCCGCGCATGCCGAGCAGAAACTGTCCGACTTCAAGCTGGCCGACCGCATCAAGGCCAAGCTCGACGCCGGCCAGACGCTCGACCTCTACGTCTCCTACCAGGATACTTCCGACGAGTTCGCGCCCTTCCTCAAGGCGGGCGTGGAGCGCGGCGCGGCCGAGAACAAGGTCAACGCCACGTTCATCGGCCCGGTCGGTTCGGACGCCGACGCGCAGATCAACGAGCTCGAGAACCTGATGAGCAAAATGGACGGCCTGGCGGTCTCGTCGGTCTCCACCGACGCGCTCGCTCCGGTGATCGACCGCATCCTCGAGGCCGGCATCCCGGTCGTCACCTTCAACACCGACAACCCGGACAGCAAGCGCCTCGCCTTCGCCGGCCAGGATCTGGTGCAGTCCGGCGTCGAGGCCGGCAAGCTGATGGCGCAGGTGCTGGGCGGCAAGGGCAAGGTGATGATCATCACGCTCGACGCCGCCGCGCAGTGGTCGCTCGACCGCGAGAAGGGCGCCCGCGAAGGCCTCGCCGCCGCCGGACCCGACATCGAGATCGTCAACACGCTGAACACCGGCAGCGACCCGCAGAAGATGTACTCGGCGATCGAGAACGCGATGCTCGCCGATCCGAGCGTCACGGGGCTGCTGTCGCTGGAATGCTGCACCACGCCCGCCGCCGGCACCTGGGTCCAGCGCAACGGCCAGATCGACAAGGTCAAGGTGGTCGGCTTCGACCTGCTCGACCAGACGGTCGACCTGGTGCAGAGCGGCGAGATCCAGGCGACCATCGACCAGGCGCCCGAGAAGCAGGGTTTCGCCGCAGTCGACATGCTGGTGAAGTTCCTGGCCGGCACGCCGATCGACAATCTCGACACCGGCGTCGGCATCTACACCAAGGACAACATCGCCGAAGTCGCCAATTAGCATGCTCCCAAGCAACCGATCGACCGCCGGCGCAAGCCGGCGGTCGAGATGCAGCCAGGCATGAGCACGACGCAGACAACGCCCATCGTCGAGGCCAGCGGGATCACCAAGCGGTTTCCCGGCGTGACGGCGCTCGACAACGTGTCGCTGGCGTTCGCGGCCGGCGAAGTGCACGCCGTCATCGGCGAGAACGGCGCCGGCAAGTCGACGCTGATGAACATCCTGGCCGGCGACCTGCAGCCGACCGAGGGCGAATTGCGCGTCGGCGGCGAGCGCGTCCGCTTCACCTCCGCCCTGCACAGCCGCGCCGCCGGCATCGTCGTCGTCTATCAGGAACTGGCGCTCTGCCCGACGCTGACCGTGGCGGAGAACATCACCATGTCCGAGGCCGCCAGCCGCTCGGCGATCTCGTTCGTGCCGCGCGCCGAGATGCGCGACAAGGCGCGCAAGGCGCTCGCCCGGCTGGGCATGGGCACGCTCGATCCCGACACCAAGGTGTCGCGCCTGTCGATCGCCGAGATGCAGCTGGTGGAGATCGCCCGCGCCATCGGCCAGGACGCCCGGGTGCTCGTGCTGGACGAACCCAATTCGGCGCTGTCGAAGCGCGAGAGCGAGCGGCTGTTCGAGATCGTCCGGCAGCTGCGCGCCGAAGGCATCACGGTGATCTACGTGTCGCACCATCTGCGCGAGGTGCTCGACATCGCCGACCGGATCACGGTGATGCGCGACGGGCGCCTCATCGAGACGCTGGACAATGACGGCCTCTCGGAATCGCACCTCATCCGGGCGATGGTCGGGCGCGACCTCGGCGCCACCCGGCCCTGGGCGCTCGACCCCGCCGCGGACCCCGGCGACGCGGCCATCGCGCTGTCGGTCCGCAATCTGTCGGCGCCAGGCATCCTGGACGTCAGCTTCGATGTGCGCGCCGGCGAAATCCTCGGCGTCGGCGGACTTCCGGATTCCGGCAAGGATGTGCTGGGCGAGGCCCTGTTCGGGCTGTCCGCGCGGACGGGCGGGAGCATTCGCGTGGAAGACCGCGAACTGCCGGTGGGCGACCCGCTGGCATCGATCCGCGCCGGAATGACCTTCGTGCCCGCCGACCGGCGCGGCGCCGGCGGACTGCTGTCGATGAGCGTGGCGAGCAATGTCGTCGCCGCGTCGCTGCCGCGCTTCTCGATCGCCGGCATGCTGAGGCGCGGCGCGATACGCCGCGAGGCACGCGCGCAGGTCGCCAGGCTCGACGCGCGCATCTCGCATCTGGCGCAGAAGCTGGCGACGCTGTCCGGCGGCAACCAGCAGAAGATCATCGTCGGGCGCAGCCTGGTGACCAACCCGCGCGTGCTGATCCTGCACGAGCCGACGCGCGGCATCGACGTCGGCGCCAAGGCGGAAATCTACGCCATCCTGCGCGGCATCGCGACGGAAGGGGTGGCGGTGATCATGATTTCGTCCGAGATACCGGAGCTGATGATGAACGCCGCCCGCGTGCTCGTGCTGCGCGGCGGCCGCATCACCGGCGAGCTGACGGGCACCGCGATCGACGAGGCGTCGATCCTGGCCCGGGCGATGGCGTCGTGAGGGAGGCGGGAGCCAGATGACAAAGCCTGAGGTCACCGTCGTCGGTTCGTTCGCGGTCGGCCTGACCATGCGCGCGCCGAAGCTGCCGATCTTCGGCGAAACGATGCTGGGCACCGATTTCGACATGGGACCGGGCGGCAAGGGCTCCAACCAGGCCGTGGCGACGGCGCGGCTGGGCGCCAGTTCCGCGCTGCTGGCGCTGATCGGCACCGACAAGCTGGCAAGCATCGCGACGGACCTCTACGCGGCCGAAGGCGTGGACACGACATTCGTGTCGACGCGGACGGAGCGGGCGACAGGCGTCGGCTTCATCATCCTGAACGACAAGGGCGAGAACTTCATCATCCTCGACATGGGCGCCAACGAGCTGATGGACGTGGCCACCGTCGATGCGGCGGAAAAGCGGATCGCGGCGAGCGATGTCGTCATGGCGGTGCTGGAGATTCCCACCGTCGCGGCGGCGCGCGCCATGGAACTCGGCCGCAAGCACGGGGCGCGCACGATCCTCAATCCCGCGCCGGCGCGGCAGCTTCCGGATTCGATCTTCGCCCATGTGGACTATCTGACGCCCAACGAGAGCGAACTGCGCATCCTGCTCGGCCTGCCGGCGGACGACCCGCGCTCGTCGCGCGAGCTCGCGGCGGAACTGCGCCGCCGCGGCGTGCGCAATGTCGTCGTGACGCTCGGCCGGACGGGCGCCCTGATCCTGACCGACGAGATCGACGTGATGGTGCCTGCCGTGCCGGTCAAGGTTGTCGACACGACCGGCGCCGGCGATGCGTTCAATTCGGGCTTCGCCGTCGCATTGGCGGAGGGCAGGGACATCGTCGACGCCGTGCGGTTCGGCGTGGTGTGCGGGGGCATCGCCTGCACACGGCTCGGCGTCGTGCCGAGCCTCGCCGACCGTGCGCAGGCCGACGCACTTTTCGCCGAAGCGCTCAACACTGTCTGGAAGGGTCAATCGTGAACCGCAATCGTCTCCTCAACGCAGAGCTTTCCCACGCCATCGCCTCCATGGGGCATGGCGACCTGATGATCGTGTGCGACGCCGGCTTCCCGATCCCGTCGAACGCATGGCGCGTCGACCTGGCGATCACGCAGGACGTGCCCGACCTCGAGACGGTTCTGGCGCCGATCGCGGACAACTTCATCGCGGAGAAGGTCTCCTACGCGGAGGAGATCAAGGTCCACAACAAGCCGCTGCTGGCCAAGGTCAAGCGGCTCTTCGCCGACGCCGAGTTCGAGCCGGTCGCGCATGCCACGATCCTCGGCGAGATGGCGGCGAAGGCGAAGGTGATCGTGCGCACGGGCGCGTTCGATCCCTGGGGCAACATCCTGCTCTACTCCGGCGTCGACGTGCCGAAATGGTTCTCCAAGAAGGGTGTCGTGGCGCCGGAGTACTACGCCAAGAAGATGAAGGGCTGATGCCGCGCATCTTCGACTTCGGCGGCCGCGACGTCGAGCGCAGCCAGACGGTGGCGGGGCTGCGTGCCCTGCGCGGCAGCGGCAGGCATGCGGCGCAGGTGACGGCCGAAACGGCCGACGAGGCCGCCGCCGCCGAAGCCGCCGGCGTCGAGATGGTGGTGTGCCGAGCGACCAACGTGCCGCGTGTGCGCGAGGGCTCGAAGAAGGTGTTCGTCACCGCGGCGCTGGGCTTCGCCGACGCGGTGACCGCCGACGAGATCCTGCGCAGCGCATTCATGGCAATCACGGGCGGCGCCGACGCTGTCATCACCGGGCGCGGAACAGACACGGTCGCGATGCTGGCGGCCGAGCAGATCCCGGTGATGGGCCACCTCGGCTTCGTGCCGCGCAAGTCGACCTGGGTCGGCGGCGTGCGCGCCGTCGGCAAGACGGCGACCGAGGCGCTGGCGATCTGGGACCGCTTCCGCCGCCTGGAGGACGCGGGCGCCTTCGCCGTCGAGTGCGAGCTGATCGCCGCGCCTGTCATGGCTGCGATCAACAGGCGGACCGGACTGGTCACCGTCTCGCTGGGGTCGGGCGCCGACGCCGACGTCATCTTCCTGTTCACGTCCGACATCTGCGGCGAGGCCGAACGCCTGCCGCGGCACGCGCGCGCCTGGGGCGATCTCGCCGGCCTCAATCGCGCGGTGCGCGCGGAGCGCGTGCGGGCGCTCAAGGGTTTCCGGTCGGCGGTGGCGGATGGCGGCTTTCCGGCAGCCGTGGAGACCGCCGCGATACCGGACGAGGAGCTCGAGCCGTTCCTCAAGGCGCTCGACGGCTGACCGTTCGGATGGGACGATGTCCAGAGAAGGGGGAACGGACATGAGTGACAGGAAACGCATTCTCTGCTTCGGGGATTCGCTCACCTGGGGATGGATGCCGTTCGACGGTGTCGTTCCGACGACGCGCTACCCGTTCCCGCAGCGCTGGACGGGCGTGGCCGCCGCGTCGCTGGGGGAGGGGTACGAGATCATCGAGGAGGGGCTCAGCGGCCGCACGACAAACCTCGACGATCCTGCCGATGCCAGGCTCAACGGCAGCGCCTATCTGCCGGCAGCGCTTGCCAGCCATTTCCCGCTGGACCTCGTCGTCCTGATGCTCGGGACCAACGACACCAAGGCGGTGTTCCGACGCAGCGCCTATGACATCGCCTACGGCCTGTCGCAGCTGCTCGTGCAGGTCGGCACCAGCGCCGGCGGCGTCGGCACAGCCTATCCGGCGCCGCGAGCCCTGGTGGTCGCGCCGCCGCCGCTGGGCGCCATGACCGAACCCTGGCTGCAGGTCACGTTCGACGGGACGTCGCAAGCGAAGAGCCGCGACCTGGCGGGCCACTACAAGGCGCTTGCCGGCTTCTTCAAGGTCGATTTCCTCGACGCGGGGAAGGTGCTGACGACCGACGGCAGCGACGGTGTCCACTTTACCGCGGAGAACAACCGGGCGCTGGGACTGGCCATTGCCGCCAAGGCGAAGGCGATCCTGGCACGATAGCCCCTTGCGACAGCAGACGAGGGCCGGCAGACGAGGGCCGGCAGACGAGGGCCGGCAGACGAGGGCCGGCCGATCCGCGGCGGATTCTGCCGCCGAAGACCAGTTCCCATTGCCGTGAGGCGCGCTCGCGTTCGCACCCGGGCGCGTGTCCATCGTGCTGGCCGTTCCGCGTGAGGTTGCACGCGCAAATCAGAGGTTGGAAAGTGCCTCTGTATCGTCTTATCGATAAAAAACAATTTGAAAGGCCGATTCCGATCGGCTTCTATGGATAAAAGCAGGGACGGGCGACGCTTCTCATACACCGCCGGTTCCACGCGATTGCCCGCCAAGGGGCTTTTTGGGGAGGAAATGGGGATGAAACCGACCAACGACAGACGCGATTTCCTGAAGGCGATGGCACTCGGGTCCGCCGCAGTGGCTGGCGCCGCCGCCGGCGTGCTGGCCGCGCCCGGGCGGGAGGCCGGCGTGATCGGCGTTCCAGCCGCCCGTGCGCAGGACCGGTACAAGATGGCCTTCATCCAGTGGCAGCCGCACACCGTGCCGGCCGCGTGGTCGAAGGGCATCGAGGAAGTTCTGAAGCCGCAGCAGGTCATCGACTACGAACTGCTGGATGGCCAGAACAAGGTCGAGGTCCAGGTCAGCCTGATGGATACCCTCGTCAGCCAGGGCGCCTCCGTCATCTTCCTGCAGCCGATCGATTCGGTGGCGCTGGCGCCGTCGATCGCCAAGGCGAAGCGGTCGGGCGTCTCGGTCATCACGCTGAACATCGACGCGACCGAGCCGCACGCGGCGCATGTCGAGATGAACCACTATTACGGCGCGATGGACATCGCGAAAGCGATGGGCGACGCGATGGGCGGCAAGGGCAAGGTGGCGATCCTCAACGCGCCGCCCGGCATCATCATCCGCGACCAGCGCACCAACGGCTTCGTCGAGGGCATGAAGGCGCATCATCCGGGCATCGAGATCGTCGCCGACCAGGTGGCCGACTGGGACCGCAAGAAGGCGCAGGACGTGCTGAACACGATCCTTGCGGCGCATCCCGATCTCGGCGGCGCCTATGGCGTCAACGATTCGATGGCGCTGGGCGCCGTCGACGTCGCCAAGGAGAAGGGCCTGCTCGGCAAGTTCGTCGTGTTCGGCAATGACGGCGAGACGGCGGCGCTGGAATCGATCGAGGCGGGAGAACTGACCGGCACGCAGTACACCGACGTGTACCAGCAGGGCCGCCTGGCCGCCGCGGCGGCGACGGTGCTGGCCACCGGCGCGGTCAATGCGAGCGCGTTCGGCCAGCAGTCGCGGCTGCTGATGCCCTACCTGATCGCCACCAAGGACAATGTCGGGACCATTCAGGCGTCCCAGCGCTGGTAGACACTCCCAACTGGGGCCGCCGCTCGAGCGTGTGGCGGCCCGCCTTTTTCGAGTAGTCTGCCTGACGTGAAGATCCGCTTCTCTTCCGCCGCGTTGCTGCTGTTCTTCGCCGTGACGCTCGCTTTCTTCAGCGTGAGCGCGCCGCGTTTCGCGACGGCGTCGACCGTCGAGAACCTGATGTCGGGTTACGCCTTCGTGGCGATCCTGGCGATGGGGCAGGCCTGGCCGATCCTGGTGCGCGGCATCGACCTGTCGATCGGCGCCATCGTCGGGCTGGTCGGCATGATCGTCTTCGACCTGTCGCTGATCTTCTCCGTTCCCGGCTACGTCATCCTGCCGCTGGCGCTGCTGGCGGGCGCGCTTGCCGGCGCACTGAACGGCGTACTGATCGTCTATCTGCACCTGCAGCCCTTCATCGCGACGCTGGCGACGCTCGCCGCCTATCGCGGGCTGACCTATTCCATCTCGGGGCGCCAGCTGGTGCCCGGCCTCACCACCACGCCGATCCGTGATCCGTGGATCACCGGCATCGAGACCTATTTCGACCTGGGCGGGAGCATCGGCCTGTCGCGGCTGATCAACATGCCGTGGTTCCCTCTGTCGTTCTTCATCATGCTGGCCGTTTTCGCGCTGCTGCAGGTGCTGCTGCTCGCGACCCGGTTCGGACGCGATACCTGCGCCACTGGCGGCAACGCGGAAGCGGCGCGGCTGGCCGGCATCCGCGTGGGTGCCGTCACCATTGCCGCCTATGCGATCTCGGGCATCTGCGCCGCGATCGCCGCACTTATCATGGTGGCGCGCTTCACGACGGCCACGGAGGCGCTGGGGTCCGGCGCCGAGCTGACGGCGATCGCCGCGGCGGTGATCGGCGGGGTCAGCCTCGCCGGCGGCGTCGGCTCGATGTTCGGCCCGGCGATCGGCGCCTTCCTGCTCGGCGCTATCCTGATCGGCCTGACGCTGCAGGGCGTGCCGCAGTTCGTGCAGCAGATCATCACCGGGGTGATCCTGCTGGCCGCGGTTGGCTACGACCGCCTGCTCGTGCTTCGCCGCCAGCGCAAACTGGAGACGGCTGCGACGGGAGCGGGCCGATGAACGCCGACGCTCCCGTGCTGCGTGGCGTCGGGCTGGGCAAGACGTACGGGAACCTTGCCGCGCTGGCGGACGCCGACTTCACGGTGCGCCCGGGCGAGGTTCGCGCGCTGATCGGCTCGAACGGGGCCGGCAAGTCTACGCTGATCAAGATACTGACAGGCGCGGTGCTGCCGACGCGCGGTACCGTCGAGATCGAGGGGCAGGCTGCACCGCTTGGCGATCCGCTCGGCATGATCCGCCGCGGCGTCGCCTGCATCTATCAGCACTCGAACCTCGCGCCGGCGATGTCGGTGCTGGACAACATCTATCTCGGGCGGCAGCCGACGCGGGCGCTGGGCATCGTCGACACCGGGCGGCAGCGCCGCGAGGCGCTCGACCTGCTCGCCAGGCACGATATCGACATCGATCTCGACCGGCCGGTGGGCAGCCTGCCGACGGTGAAGCAGAAGGAGGTGGAGATCCTGAAGGCGCTGGCGCTGGACGCCAGGGTGATCCTCATGGACGAGCCGACGGGATGGCTCGCCGCGGCAGATGTGGCGCGCCTTCATGCGACCGTGCGCGCGCTGAAGGCGCGGGGCGTCGGCATCGTCTACATCAGCCACGTGCTCGACGAGATCTTCGCCGTCTGCGACACGGTCACGATCATGCGCGACGGGCGGATCGTGGCGGAGAGCGACGTCGCGGCGATCGACCGGCCGACCGTCGTGCGGCTCATGGTGGGCGACAAGCTGGCGGGCGAGGCGTCGGGCGCCGCCCTGCAGCAGCGCCATCCGCGCGGCACCGGCGTCGTCAGGATGAGCGCGCGCGACCTCGGCAAGCGCGGCGTCTTCGGCGGCGTCAGCTTCGACCTCCATGCGGGCGAAATCTTCTGCCTCACCGGACTGATCGGCTCGAAGCGCACGGAACTGGTGCGAACCCTGTTCGGCTCCGACCGCTTCGATACCGGCACGCTGGAGATCGACGGCCGGCCGGCCGACATCCGCTCGCCGCAGTCGGGCATGGCCCACGGCATCGGCTTCGTTCCGGAGGACCGGCACCGCGAGGGGCTGATGCTCGACATGAACGTCACCGAGAACCTGGCGATGGCGACGCTCGACCGGCACCGTCGCGGGCCACTGCTCAGCCGCGGCAGCATGGCGCGGGCCGGCCGGCAGGCCATCGACGAGCTGTCGGTGCGGCCGCCCGACGGCGGCAAGCTGGTGCGCCTGCTGTCCGGCGGCAACCAGCAGAAGGTCCTCGTCGGCAAGTGGCTCGGCCGCAACCCGCGCATCCTCATCCTCGACGAGCCGACCGTGGGCGTGGACGTGGGCGCCAAGGCCGAGATCTACGCGATCCTGAGGCGCGCGCGCGGCGAGGGCGCCGCGATCCTGGTCGTCTCCTCGGACCTCGAGGAGGTGATGACCGTTGCCGACCGCATCGGCGTCATGGTCTCCGGGCGGCTGGTCGCCACCCACGACGCCGGTGCCGTCACCCAGGAGCAGATCGTGCGCGAAATCGGCGGAGGGACCGCATGAACGTCGCGGGGATGCTTCGCCGGGACGGCATCGCGCAGCACCTGGCGCCGAACGCGCTCGCCATCGCGCTGGCAATCATCGTGGTGGTCTTCGCCGTCTCCGAGCCGGCGTTCCTGACCAGCGGCAACCTGATCGGCATCGTCCGTCAGGTGGCGATCATCGGCATCATGGCAACCTGCATGACCTTCGTCATCATGACCGGCGGCGTCGACCTGTCGGTGGGGCCGGTGCTGGCGCTTTCCGGGCTTGCCTCCTACTTCGCGCTGCAGGCGGGCATGCCGCTTCCGGTGGTCATCCTGGCCGGGCTGGCGGTCGGCGCGCTGGTCGGTCTCGTCAACGGGCTGATCGTTGCGTTCCTGCAATTGCCGCCGATCATCGTGACGCTGGCGATGCTGTCGATCGTGCGCGGCACGGCGCTGATCGTCGGCGGGCCGGAACAACATCTCATCCGCAACGAGCCGGCCTACAGCTTCATCGGGACCGGCACACTGATGGGGCTGCCGTTCTCCATCTACATCTTCGCCGCCGTCGCGCTGCTGATGATCCTCGTGCAGCGGCGCACACCGCTCGGCCTGCTGGTGGCTGCCATCGGCGACAATGAGCGGGCGGCCTATCTGAGCGGCCACCGCATCCGCCTCACCAAGACGCTCGTCTACGTCATCTGCGGCGCCGGCGCGGCGCTGGCCGGCATCATCCAGTCGTCGCAGGTGCACACCGCGCTCGCCACCTACGGCCCCTTCGGAACCGAGCTCGACGTGATCGCCGCGGTGGTGCTGGGCGGCACGAGCATCATGGGCGGCAACGGTTCGGTGGCACGCACGCTGCTCGGTGTCTTCTTCCTCGGCGTCGTCAACAACGGCATGAACATCCTCAACGTGCCGATCGACATCCAGCTCATCGCCAAGGGCGCGATCATCGTCGTCGCGCTGGCGCTCGCCGCGCGTCGCGCCTGACCTTCAGTGCATGGAGGTCGAGCGCAGCAGCGTCTCGCGCGCCGACGTCAGATGCGCACGGCATGCCAGCTCGGCCATCGTCACATTGCGCGTGAACAGCGCCTCGATGTAGGTCAGGTGTTCGCGGATGGCGACCTCGTTGCGTTGCCGTTCGTCATGCTTGTTCCACTGGTAGTGGTAGTGGAAGATCACCGTGATGATGTCGTAGAAGCTGTCGATGAAGCGGTTGGGCGCGGCCGAGCTGATCAGCCTGTGGAAGCGGCTGTCGAGGTCGGAGAAGTCGTGGTAGCGCGCCTCGATGTCGTTCAGCAGGTCGACATGCTCGCGGCGGATCGCCTCCAGCTGGACCCAATGCGACGAACCGTCCGGCATGGCGGCCAGCGCGCGCGCGGAGCGCAGCTCGAACATCTCGCGAATCTCGAACAGCTCGAGCGCGAAGTTGGTGGTGAAGCCCTTGAAGACCCAGCCCGCATTGGGGCGCTTCTCGATCAGGCCGAAGCGCTGGAAGCGGTTCAGGAACTCGCGGATGCCCGTGGTGGCGACGCCGAACTTGCGCGCCAGGTCCAGCTCGTTGATCGCGGTTCCGGGACGGGCATTGTCGCGCAGCATCCATTCCATGAAGCGCTCCTCGACCTGCGCCGCCATCGGCACGGTCTCGGATTCGGGAAAGCGGTGCATGGACGGGCTCGACGGATGCACGTTGCGCTCGCGTCCGGCACCGGAGATGACGCCGCTGGCCTTGAGGGACGCGATGACTTTGCGGACCGTCGTCCGGCTCACGCCCATCGACGCGCTCAGCGTGTTCTCCGAGGGCAGGGGCTCGCCCTCCGCGAGCCGCGAGATGAGGTCCAGCGCGTCGTTGTAGGCGCGCTTGAAGACCGTGTCGGTTTTCACGATTGCTTCTCCGCATACATCGTAGTCTGACTTTTAGTCGATAAAAAACAATTTGACGAGCCGGTTCAGCTCGGATTTTTCTCTATAAGAAACAAAATTGGAGGAGGCCGTGTTGGCCGAAACGGCGAGGGAGCCGGACGCGACGTCCGGCGCCCGCGGCAGCCAGACTCATGCCCAAAGCGCCTCGCCGGTGACGGTGGCGCTGCGGCTGCTCAATTTCGGGCCGCTGCTGATCCTGGCCATCCTGATCGTCGTCATCAGCCTGCTGACGCCAAACTTCCTGAAGCCGGTCAACATCGGCAACATCCTCGCGCAGACCGCCGTCATCGCCATCGTGGCGCTCGGCCAGCAGCTGGTGATCCTGACGCGCGGCATCGACCTGTCCGTGGGCGCCAACCTGGCGCTGGCGACGGTGATCGGCGGCCTGACCTACCGGGTAACGGATTCCGGCGCGCTGGTGATCCTGGCGATGCTGGCCAGCGGCACGCTGGTCGGTTTCATCAACGGCGCGGTCTTCGTATTCGGCCGGCTTCCGCATCCGTTCATCATCACGCTGGCGACGCTCAGCATCTGCAAGGGCCTGGCGCTCGAGCTGGCGATCAACCACACGACCATGCGCGGCATGCCGGAGGCGGTGACCCTGCTCGGCGAGACCAGTCCGCTCGGCGTGCCGAACTCGTTCTTCGTCGTGCTGGGCGTCGCGCTGCTGGTCTTCGTGCTGACCAAGTCGATGGTCTGGGGACGATGGGTCTACGCCGTCGGCGGCAACCCGAAGGCCGCCGTCGAGATGGGCATTCCGGTGAAGTGGGTGCTGGTCTCGACCTATGCGATCGCCGGGCTGTGCGCCGGCATCGGCGCCGTGGTGCTGTCGGGCCGCACGGCCGCGACGTCGCCGCTCTACGGGAACCTGCTCGAGCTCGACACCATCGCCGCGGTCATCATCGGCGGCGCCAGCTTCCTCGGCGGCCGCGGGCACCTCGGCCATGCACTGGTCGGCGCCGTCATGATCGGCGTCATCCGCAACGCGCTGAACCTGCTCAACGTCGACGTGTTCTACCAGATGATCGCCATCGGCCTGATCATCGTGCTGGCGGTCGAGGCCGACGTGCTGCGCAACCATCTGGAAGCGCGCGCCCGCGCAAGCCAGGCGGCGAGGACGCAATGAGCGGCGTACCGGTCCTCTCCGTCCGCGACGGCCACAAGCGCTTCGGCGCCGTCCACGCGCTGAAGGGGGTCAGCCTGGATGCCTGGCGGGGCGAGGTCCTGGCGCTGCTGGGCGACAACGGCGCGGGCAAGTCCACCCTGGTGCGCTGCATCAGCGGCGTGCATGCGCTGGACGAAGGGGAGATCCGGCTGGACGGCGAGATCGCTGCGATCTCGACCCCGTCGCTCGCCCGGCGCGCCGGCATCGAGACCGTCTACCAGGACCTGGCGCTTTTCGACAACCTGACCCCGGCGCAGAACTTCTACTGCGGGCGCGAGCTGTCGTTCCCGTCCTGGCTGCCGCTCGGCCTGCGTTTCGTCAGCAACCGGGCGATGGATCGCGAGGCGGCATCGGTCATCGACCGGCTGAAGGTGAAGCTGCCGAAGTTCGACGCGCCGGTGGCGCTGATGTCCGGCGGCCAGCGCCAGGCGATCGCGGTCGCCCGCGCCACGGTGTTCGCGCGCAAGCTGGTCATCCTCGACGAGCCCACCGCCGCGCTCGGCGTGCGCGAGTCGCGCAAGGTGCTCGACCTCGTCCGGCAGCTCCGCGACGAGGGCAACGCGGTGATCCTGATCACCCACAACATGGAACACGTCATCGAACTGGCGGATCGCGCGGTGGTGCTGCGGCAGGGACGCAAGGTCGGCGAGCTGAAGCCCGATCGCGGCAACCAGCACGAGCTGGTCTCGCTGATCGTCGGGGCCGAGGCGTGAAGAGGATTCGTCGCCTTCGCGGGCGGCGATGCGAAGATCGCTCAAGGGGAGCGATCAAGGAGAGAGGGAGGAGCTCATGAGGTTCCGAACAGTCCTTGCGGGTACGGCGTTCGCCCTGGCGTTCGCCGGTACCGCATCGGCAGCCGATGCCGTCAAGATCGGTTTCATCACCAAGTTCCCTGTGCCGTTCTTCGCCACGATGGAGAACGCCGCGAAGGAGTACGCTGCCGCCAATCCCGGCATCGAACTTATCTTCGGGCAGGGTGCGTCGGCCACCGACATCGAGGGGCAGATCGCCCAGATCGAGTCGATGGTGACGCAGGGTGTGCAGGGCATTGCCATCACGCCGGTCGATCCGACCGTCGCGACGGCGCTCGACAAGGCCGTCGCGGCCGGGGTGAAGGTCGTCCTGATGGACAACGACATCCCCGGATGGACTAACCGCACGGCGCTCGCGACGACGAACAACTTCGCGGCCGGCAAGATCGCCGGCGAGTACCTGAAGTCGGTCCTCAAGGCCGGCGACACGATCGGCATCCTCGAAGGCGTGCCGGGCGTTCCGTCGCTCGACGACCGCGTCAACGGCATGAAGGAAGGGCTGGGCGGCCTCGACCTGAAGATCGTCGGCAACGGCGCGACCGATTGCACCGAGGAGAAGGGCCTGGCACTCGCCGAGGACATTCTCACTGCCAATCCGGACCTGAAGTCGATCTATGCGGCGTGCGGTCCGCCGGCGGCTGGCGCGGCGCAGGCGATCAAGAACGCCAACCTCGTCGGCAAGGTCGTGCTCGTCGGGTTCGACTTCTGCTGCGGCGAGGCCCAGGCGATCGAGGCCGGCATCGAGAATGCGTCGGTCGCGCAGTTCCCGACCAAGATGGCGTCGCTCGGCGTCGAAGCCCTGGTCAAGGCCATTCGCGGCGAAAAGGTGGAGTCGCTGATTGACTCCGGCGCCGCGCTGGTGACCAAGGACAACATGGCCGAGTTCCAGTGACGGACAGGGGGCCGGCGCTCAGCCGGCCCCCGTTCACCGAGCCGGACCGGCCCGACGCACACACCAGGATCGTCAGCGAGCAGTTCTCATGGAAGCCCTCGTCTGCGTGAAGCCGGGAGAGCTGCGGCTCGAAGAGCGGCCTGCGCCGAAGCCGGACCCGTCACATGTGCTGGTGCGTCCGCGCCGGGTCGGCGTATGCGGCACCGACTACCACATCTTCGAGGGCAAGCACCCCTATCTCAACTATCCGCGCGTGATGGGCCACGAACTCGCCGTCGAGGTGGTCGACGCCCCCGCCGGTTCCGGGCTCAACCCAGGCCAGATCTACGCGGTCAATCCCTATCTGTCCTGCGGCACATGCATCGCCTGCCGGCGCGGCAAGCCGAACTGCTGCGTGCGCATCTCCGTGCTCGGCGTCCACCAGGACGGCGGGATGACGCACCTGCTGAGCGTCCCGCCGCAGAACCTCGTCCGGATCGACGGCCTGACCGTCGACCAGGCGGCCACCGTCGAGTTCCTGGCCATCGGCGCGCACGCGGTGCGCCGCGGTGCGGTTTCTCCGGACGACCGCGTACTGGTCGTCGGCGCAGGGCCGATCGGCCTCGGCGCCGCGATCTTCGCGCGGCTCGCCGGCGCCAGCGTCGCGGTGCTCGACCGGGAGGAAGCGCGCGCCGAGACGGCGCGGAGGATCGCCGGCGCGGTGCCGTTCGTCGCCAGCGACACGGGACTGAAGGCCCTCGACGCCCACGCGGCGGGGGAAGGCTTCGATGTCGTCTTCGACGCCACCGGCAGTCCGCCGGCGATGGAGAAGGGCTTCGACCACGTGGCCCACGGCGGACGCTACGTGCTGGTCAGCGTCGTCCGCGAAGCGATCACCTTCATGGACCCCGACTTCCACCGCAAGGAAATGACCCTGCTCGGCAGCCGCAATGCCACCAGCGAGGATTTCGACCGCGTCGTCGCCGCGATCCGCAGCGGCGAGGCGCCCGTGAACCGTCTCATTACGCATCGGACCGACCTGGCGGGCGCGGTGCGCGACCTGCCGCGCTGGGCCTCGGCCAAGGACGGGCTTATCAAGGCGGTGATCGAGATCGATTGAGGCCGGCGCCTCCGCTTGATCCTTGACTTCCGGTATTTATCCGAAAGTATGGATCATTGGGAGGACCGTCGCATGGCCGGCATTTCGCTTTCGCGCGTCTCGAAGAATTTCGGCTCGGTCGAGGTCATCCGGCAGGTCAGCCTCGACATCGGTTCCGGCGAACTGGTCGTCTTCCTCGGTCCCTCTGGCTCGGGCAAGACGACGCTGCTCAGGATGATCGCCGGGCTCGAGACGATCGACGAGGGCACGCTCACCATCGATGGAGTGCGTTCGGAGGGACTGGCGCCGGGCCGGCGCAACGTCGCGATGGTCTTCCAGAACTACGCGCTCTACCCGCACATGACGGTCGCCGAGAACATGGCGTTCGGCCTGAAGAATGTCGGCGTTCCCCAGGACGTGATCAAGCAGCGCATCGAGGGCGCCGCGCGCATGCTGGAGATGGAAGGGCTTCTGTCACGCCGCCCGGCGCAGCTCTCCGGCGGGCAGCGCCAGCGCGTCGCCATCGGCCGCGCGATCGTCAAGGAACCCAAGGCGTTCCTGTTCGACGAGCCGCTGTCCAACCTCGACGCGGCGCTGCGGGCGCGCACCCGCGTCGAGCTTGCCGAGCTGCACCAGCGGCTCAAGTCGACGATGATCTACGTCACGCACGATCAGGTCGAGGCGATGACGCTGGCGGACCGCATCGTCATCCTCAACAACTGCCGGATCGAGCAGGTGGGCAGCCCGATGGAGGTCTATTCGCGGCCGGCCTCGCGCTTCGTCGCGGCCTTCGTGGGCTCGCCGGCGATGAACTTCCTGCCGGTGACGCTGTCCGGCGCGGACGATCGGGTGCAGGCCCGCCTCGGCGACGGTTCGCTCGTCCAGCTGAGCGGCATCCCGTCGACGACGGGCGCGGTGGAGCTCGGCGTGCGCCCGGAGGCGCTTGGCGTGGTGGGCGAGGGTGGCGACACATCAGGCACCGTCAAGGTGGTTGAGCGGCTCGGCGAGCGCACGCTCGTCCACGTCCGGCTTGCGGACGGTGCGCAGGTGATCGCGCAGGACCGCGGCCTGTCGACCGTGGAGCCGGGGCGATCGGTCAGGCTCAAGTTCGACACGACCGCGCTTCACCTCTTCGGCGACGACGGCTCGGCCTGGCACGCCGCCTGAGGGCGCTCGCGCTTTCAGCCTCTTCGTGCCCCCTCAACCGCCTTCGGCGGTCCTCCTCCCCCGCTCCGCCGGTGAGGATATTGGGTCGCGGCCGGTCTCGACGCCGATCCTCCTCCGTTTGCGGGGAAGGCGGCCCGAAGGGCCGGAAGGGGCATCCTCAACAGACGCGATGCCGCTTGGTCCGGAAACCGCTCAGCCCTTGATGCCCGCCGAGAGCGTGATCGCTTCGGTCACCCGCCGCTGGAAGAAGAGATAGGCCAGCGCCACCGGAAGCCCGGCCAGCACCGCGGCCGCGAGTTCGCGCGCATAGTAGATGCCGAACGCGTCGTTGACCTGCGTGATGCCGACCGTCACCGTCATCATCTCGGTCTTGGTCACCGCGAGGAACGGCCACAGGAACGCGTTCCACGTCCAGATGAAACAGACGATGGAGAGCGCGGTGGTCACGCCCCAGTTCATCGGCAGATAGACCTTGAACAGGATGGCGAACTCGGACGCGTTGTCCATCACCGCTGCTTCGCGGAAGTCGCGCGGCACCTGATCGAAGAACTGCTTGTAGACGATGATGATGACAGGGTGGATGAGCTGCGGCAGCATGATCCCGGCCCAGGTGTTGAGCAGGCCGAGCTGCGCGACAAGAACGAAATGGTTGATGATCAGCGCCTGCGTCGGAACCATGAAGGACGCCAGGATCAGCCACCAGAGGGCGGTACGTCCGGGAAAGCGCAGCTGTGAAATCGCGTAGCCGCACAGCATCGACGTGAAGACGCAGATGACCGTGACGCCGAGCGCGACGACCACCGAGTTCAGGTACCATGCGCCGATCTGCGTGGCGAAGATGGCGTGCACATAGTGCTGGAAGGTCAGCGTCTCGGGCCACAGCTCGATATAGGGCCGCACGACCTCGTCCTCGGGCTTCAGCGACGACACGACGCCCCAATAGAGCGGGAAAGCCCAGACCACGGCGCAGGCGATCGTCGCCAGCGTGATGAGACCGCCCCAGACGTTCCACGTGCGGGCGGCGGTCGCGTTCATTGCCGGCGCCTTTCAGCGAAGCGCAGCAGCTGGAACTGGAACACGGAGACGACGACGACAAGCACGAACAGCGTGACCGCGACGGCGGCGGCGCGGCCACCCTGGTTCTGCTGGAACGCGCGCTGGAAGACGTAGTAGACGAGGACCATGTTGTCGTTCGGCCGGCCGCCCTGCGAGAAGAGATAAACCTGGTCGAAGATCTTGAGCTGCAGGATCAGCTGGATCGTGAGCACGAGCGCGCTGACGGGGCGGAGCAGCGGCCAGGTAATCTTGCGGAACGTCGTCCAGCGGCTGGCATTGTCGAGCGCCGCCGCCTCGTAGATCTCGGTCGGGATCGTCCTCAGGCCGGCGAGAAACAGCAGGATCGAGAAGCCGGCGGTCCACCAGATCGTCACCCAGGCGACGGCCGGCATGAACCAAGTCGCCGACTTGGTGACTGGGATTCGCGCGATGCCCAGCCAGTCGAGGACATGCATGGCGATGCCGAACTGGAAGTTCAGCGTCCAGTCCCACAGCAGATAGACGACCGAGACCGGCAGGATGTAGGGCAGGAAGAACAGCGCCAGCACCAGCGCCTGCAGGCGACCCGCCAGGCGCGAGACGCCGAGCGCGATCAGCAACGCGATCAGCGTGCCGGGAATGACGGTCAGCAGGACAAAATACAGCGTGTTCCACAGCGCGCGGCGGAACATCGGATCGTTGTCGAGGCGGGCGTAGTTGTCGATGCCCTTCCAGCTGCCCGCGCCGATCAGCGGCGCATCGGTGAAGGAGATGCGGAACATCTGGATCGTCGGATAGACGAACACCAGGAGGTAGATCGCCAGGAAGGGGGCGATCAGCACCAAAGCGACGAGAATATCGCTGCGCCGGTCCTTGAGCATCGGGTCTCCCTGTCAAGTGGAGCCGCCCCCGGAGGGACGGCCCCTTGTTCGCCCCGGGAGATTAGAGGGCGTTCAACTCTTCCTTGATGCCTTCGACGGCGGCGGCGGGATCCATTTCGCCGTTCAACGTCGGCACGTAGTAGGTCGACATCACGCCGAAGATCGGCCCGGCGATGCCGGCCAGCGGCGACTTCGGATCGAAGATCATGTTCGCGGTCAGCGGCGAGTAGGTGGCGTTGGGCTCCATCGCCTTGTATTCGGCCGAGTCCGTCACCGGCTTGTAGGCCGGGATGTGGCCGGCGGTCGCCCAGAACAGCGAGTTCTTGTCCATCCACGAGATGACCTCGAGCACTGCCGAGCGCTTCTCGGCCGACATCTCCTTGCCCTGGTTCTTCGGGATCGCGAAGGAATGGCTGTCGGCATAGGTGCACGGCTTGTCGAACACGACCGGCAGTTCGACCGCACCCCAGTCGAACAGCTTGCCCTGCTTGGCGAGGTCGGTCATCGTCGGGACTTCCCAGACGCCGTTGATCATCATCGCGGCCTTGCCGGAGGTGAACAGCGCGACGGTCGCCGGATAGTCGGTGTATTTCGACTGCAGGCCGTCATTGGTCCAGCCCTGCAGCAGCGCCAGCGTGTTCTGCAGCTTCTGGCCGTTGTCGCCGGCCAGGAACTCGTCGCCGGTCTGGAGTTCGCCGCCCTGCTGGCACATGAACGAATAGATGGTGCGGAACATGAAGTCGCCGCTGGCGGTCACGCTGCCCAGCGGAAACTCGACGCCCGAATCCTTGAGTGCCTTCAGCGTCGCGGTGAATTCGGCGCCGCTGCCCATGCCCTTCGGCCTGCCGTCGTCGCCCAGCATGCCGGCCTTCTTCAGCAGGTCGCGGTTGTAGTAGAGGACGATCGGATGCGTATCGAGCGGCACCGCGTACTGCTTGCCGTCGCTCGACACCGCATCCCAGGTCGCCGGCGCGAAATCGCTGCTGGAGAGGCCCATCTTCGACCAGTCGTCCGGCGTGATCTCCTGCAGCACGTCCTGCGTGAGCGCCAGAGGAATGCGGCTCGCGTGATAGGTCATCACGTCCGGTGCCTCGCCGACGGCGGCCGAGGTCTGCACCTTGGCGT
The DNA here is from genome assembly GCA_019635755.1 of Rhizobiaceae bacterium. GTDB lineage: Bacteria > Pseudomonadota > Alphaproteobacteria > Rhizobiales > Rhizobiaceae > OAS926. Next base: position 146,010 of record JAHBYW010000002.1, read on the forward strand.
AGAAGGGGAGACCCCATTCGAGCGTCGTGGCGTCGATCTTCACCTTGCCGGCATGCGCGGCGTTGAAGTCCGAGATCATCTGCTTCATGCGCACGCCGTCGCCGCCGCCGAGGAAATCCCACCACACGACGGTTTCCTCGGCAAAGGCGGCACTCGCCCACAGCCCGCCAGCCGCAACCAAGGCGGTCGCGGCGATTCTCCGCAGTCTCATGTCCAATCCTCCCTAAAGAGCGGTTCGATCCGCTTTCGCATCCGCATGCTACACCAAACGCGGTCCAGCGCAACCGACTGTGTGGTATGTACCGGAAAGTCAGATATGAATAGTCACAGGGTCACGCGGACCATCGAGTAGGAGAGCGGCGGCAGGGCGAGTGCCAGCCCGCCGGACTCGAGCCTGGCGCCGCTGCCGGCGCGGGGCACGACCCTGTCGGGATGATCCTTCGTGTTGCGCGCCTCCAGATCGTCGTGCCGGATGATCGTGTGCTCGACGCCCTTGGCGGCAAAACGGTGCAGCGACACCTCGGCCTCCATCGTCTCGCTGGCGTGCCGGTTGACGGCGAAGAAGGTGAGCGTTCCCGCATCGCCGTCATGAACGCCGGCGATGTCCAGCCAGGGCACGCGGTCGGCCGCGGAGGCGTTGTAGGTGGGCACCTCGACGGCGAGGTCGAGCGCGGTGCCGCGGCCATGCTTCGAGGCCAGCATGAACGGCCAGTAGATCGTCTGGCGCCAGGCGGGGCCGCCCGGCTCGGTCATGATCGGCGCGATGACGTTGACGAGCTGCGCGATGCAGGCGATGCGCACGACGTCGGCGCGGCGGATGAAGGTGTTGATGATGCAGCCGACCTGCAGCACGTCCTCGAAATTGTAGATGTCCTCCAGAAGGCGCGGCGCCTCCGGCCAGTCCCACGACTTCATGCGCTCGGCATCCTGCTTGCGCTCGTGGTACCAGACGTTCCACTCGTCGAAGGAGATCTTCACGTCGCGCTTCGAGCGGCTCTTCGCCTTCACGAAATCGATGATTCCTGCGACGGTGCCGATGTAGCGGTCGAGCTTCGCCGGCAGCGCGAGATACTCCGCCGTGTTCTTCTCGTAGTTCTCGAAATACATGTGCAGCGAGATGTAATCGACCTGGTCGTAGGTCGCCTCCAGCACCGTCGCCTCCCATTGCGGGTAGGTCGGCATGTTGGAGTGGGACGAACCGCACACCACCAGTTCAAGCGTCGGGTCGAGGCCGCGCAGCGCTTTCGCCGTCTCGTTCGCCAGATGCCCGTATTCCGCAGCCGACTTGTGCCCGACCTGCCACGGCCCGTCCATCTCGTTGCCGAGGCACCAGAGCCGGCAATTCCAGGGATCCTTGCGGCCGTTCTTGGCGCGCAGGTCGGACCAGTGGCTGCCGCCGGGGTGATTGACGTACTCGACGAAGGCGCGCGCCTCGTCGAGACCGCGCGACCCGAGATTGACGGCGAGCATCATGTCGGTGCCGGCCTTGGCCGCCCAGTCGGCGAATTCGTGGATGCCGACCAGGTTCGGCTCCGTCGTGCGCCAGGCGAGGTCGAGACGGCGCGGCCGGCCTTCCTTCGGCCCGATCCCGTCCTCCCAATTGTAGGCCGAGACGAAGTTTCCGCCGGGATAGCGGCAGATCGGCGTGTCGAGCTCGCGCACGAGGTCGATGACGTCGCGGCGCATGCCGCTCCCGTCGGCCGTCGGGTGGCCGGGTTCGTAGATGCCGGTGTAGACGGCGCGCCCGAGATGTTCGAGGAAGGAGCCGTAGAGCCGCTTGTCGATGTCCGCGACCGCATAGGCCGCGCTTGCGGTGATCCTCGCCTTCATGGTCCTCCCCATCGCCGGACTATGAACCGGACTCTCCGGTCCATATCGGAGATTTTGGTTCATTAAGGCGCGCGGGGACGGCGCGCGTCAAGGGGGAGGGGCGTCCGGGCGTCAGGCCTTGATCAGCCGGAGCGCGATGTCCTTGCTGTGATTGCCAAATCCGCTGCCGAAGATGTTGATGCCGCCGGGGTGACGGGCGTCGTCCTTGACGCCGATGCGAACCCGGATCGACCGGTGGTCGGCGACAGCGAGATCGTCGAGCGAGCAGGCCGACACGCGCTTGCCGTCGCGGAACGTGCCCTCGGGCGTGACCCGCCAGACCTTCAGGTCGCCATATTGCGAGCCTGCGAGCTTCCACCAGCCCGGCGTGTGGATGCCGCGCTTGTCGCCGTAGTCGGCGGGCGCCGTCCAGGTGTCGATCTCGCGGCCGTTGACGGCGATGGTGATGTCGGAGGGCCAGTCCTTCGACGTGCCAGGAACCTCGGAGGACAGCTCCAGCGCCAGCTCCAACGCGCCGACGGCGGTCTTGGCCAGTGTGGCGTTGTTGGGGAACTGGTACTCGACGAAGCCGCGCGTGAACCACAGCAGCCCGGCCCGCATGCGGTCGGGGTCGAGGAAGGTGTCCGGCACGTCGAGCAGGCCGATGACCCCGTCCTTCGAGCAGAGGCCGCACGGCGCGGTGACCTCGCAGCGGGTGTAGAGGCCGAGCGGCATGACGACCTCGATGACATCCTGGCTGGCCGTCGGCTCGCGGTCCTTGAATGCGATCAGCAGCTCCGAGAAGGTCGAGTAGCAGACCTTCTGGCTGCCCTTGCGCGCCTTCTGCGACCTCGTCTGAATCAGCCCGGCATCGGCGAGAATCTGGATGTTGGCCGAGATCGTCGACTGCGGCAGGCCGAGTTCCTCGGCGACCTGGTTGACGTTCTTCGGCCCCTTGCGCGTGAGCAGGTCGAGAATCCGCAGCCGGACCTCGCTCGCGAGGCTCCTGATGAGGTCGATCCTCTCCAGCGGATCGACCACGAGGATCTGGTTGGACATCTTCCCCCGCAGCGGTTTGGAGGATTTGTACCAGAAATTCTGCTAGACAAGATAGCGGCAGCATTCCGGAGGGCGCTGGCGCGTCGGGGGGGGGCCGCGGCTGCCATTCGGCTCCGGCTGGCGGATAGGAAGGTTGGTGGGCCCGGAGGGACTCGAACCCCCAACCAAGCGGTTATGAGCCGCCGGCTCTAACCATTGAGCTACAGGCCCCACGCGGGCCGGCTTAGTGTCTTTTTCCGGCCGACACAAGCGAGCGGGCGCGGCCGTGTGCGAGCGGGCGACGGGGGAAGGCCGCCACCGCGAAGGATGGTGTCGCTGCGCTACGCGGAAGTCCGCCGAAGTCGGGGAAGTGAAGGGCGGCGGTCGATCCGGTGGGACCGGCGTCCTTGAGTTTCCCGGCATCTTCGGACCCGAGTGCGCCACAACACCCGACGGCTTTCGCCAGCGGCAGGGAGGTCTCCAGCCGGCGAGGGGGTTCTTCCGTCGACCGTCCCGTTCCCTGCTCGCGAGGAGCGGGGATGGGGGCGGCGCGCCCCACCGTCCGGGTCAGCCTCGCCGGGCCTTTTCCTGGGCGCCGATAGCGAGACGCGTCACGGCCAGCGCATGGCCGGCGGGCAGGGCGGTCGCGGCGCGCGTGCGCACGTCGTCCTGAAAGCGCGCGAAATAGGTCAGCGGCTCGCGGCTGGCATCGATGTAGCGCACGCCCTTAGCGTCGGTCAGCAGCACGTGATCGGTGCCCGCGCGGCCGGCGATGTCGACATATTTGCGCAGCTCGATCGTGCCTTCGGTGCCGAGCAGGAAGAGGCGGCCGTCGCCCCAGGTCGGCAGGCCGTTCGGCGTGAACCAGTCGACGCGGATGTAGCCGGCGGCAGTGGCCGAACGCAGCAGGATGTCGCCGAAATCCTCGAAGGCCGGGACGTCGGGCAGGCCGCGGTTGGCGACCGACGAGGCGACGATCTCGGCGTCGCTCGAGCCGGTGAAGAAGAGGAACTGGTCGATCTGGTGTGAGGCGATGTCGGTCAGGATGCCGCCATAGGCCGCGGGATCGAAGAACCAGTCCGGGCGGATCGCCCGGTTCAGCCGGTGCGGACCCAGCCCGGTCGTGTGGATGACGCGGCCGATGGCGCCCTCGGCCACGAGCCGGGAGGCGGCCTCGCAGGCGCGTACGACGAAACGCTCGGAGAAGCAGATCGAAAAGATGCGGCCGGTCTCGCGCGCAACGGTTTCGATCGCCGCTGCCTGATCGAGCGCGATCGCGCCCGGCTTGTCGACCATCACGTCCTTGCCGGCCTTCATGGCGCGGATCGCGATCGCCGGCCGGTCGCGCGGGATGGCGGCCGAGACAACGAAGTCGATCGACGGGTCGTCGAACAGGCGGTCGCGCTCGACGGCGGGCAGGGAGGGAAACCGCTCGCGGAAACCGTCCAGGACCTTCGTGTCGCTGGTCTCGGCACAATAGCCGGCGCATTCGGCGCCGGCCGCGACGTTCTCGCCGACGAGATGGTAGATGTGGCGGTGATCGAGGCCGATCGCCGCGAAGCGGAGCGGCCGGCTCATGCGCCGGCGACTCGAACAGGCCGTCCCGCTTTCCCGGTCGCGATCAGCGCGTCGATGAGGCGATGGACCTTCAGCGCTTCCTCGCCAGTGACCTTGGGCGCCCGGCCTTCGCGGATCGCCATGACGAAATCGGCCATGACGGCGCGATGGTAGTCGTGCGGGAAGGCCATGGGGTCAGCGCCGGTGCCGCCGGCCGACCGGTCTGGCTCGATCGCCACCTTGCGACCGTCCTGGAACTGCACCAGCAGTTCGGTGCCGGCAAGCTTCGCCGAGCCCTTCTCGCAGGTCAGGATGATCTCCTCCAGGAAGCCAGGGTAGGCAGCAGTGGTAGCGTCAATGGTGCCGAAGGCGCCGTTGAGGAAACGCGCCGCGGCGCAGACCATGTCCTCGGTCTCCATGCGGTGGACGGGCGTGGTCGTGGCGAAGCCGGTCACCTCGGCGACCTGTCCGGCGAGCGACAGCATCAGGTCGAGCGTGTGGATACCCTGCGAGATGAGCACGCCGCCCCCGTCGCGCGCGAAGGAGCCGCGCCCCGGCTCGTCATAGTAGGACTGCGGACGCCAGAGGCGGATGACGGTGGAGCAGCCGACGATCCGCCCGAGCTCGCCGGTTCTCAAGAGTTCGGCGAGCTTCATGCCCGCCGGCCGGAAGCGGTGCTGCAGCACGACGCCCATTGTGACGCCGGCCTGGCGACAGCCGTCGACCAGCTCCTCGGCGCGGGCCGTGGTGATGTCGAGCGGCTTTTCCATCAGGACGTGCTTGCCGGCTTTCGCGCAGGCCAGCCCGATGTCCCGGTGCGTGTTGGCCGGCGTGAAGACGGCGACGGCCTCGACGCTGCGGTCGTTCAGGATGGTGTCGAGGCTGCCGCAGGTCGGGAAGGGGAAGCGTTCGGCGAAGGCGTTGCGGCGCTGCTCGCTCGGGCTGAAGGCATGCACGACCTCGATCTCGTCGGCGAGATCCACAAGGCCTTTGGCGTGGGGGGTTACGGCCATGCCGAGGCCGACGACCGCGATGCGCGTCTTCTTCACGTTTCTGACCCTCTCAACCTGCTACCGGGTACTCAGGGACCAAACCACGCGACAGGCAGCAGAGTCAGCGCCGGTACGTAGGTGACCAGCAGAAGCACAGCCAGGAGCGCGAGCACGAAGGGCACGATCGCCCGGAACGTCTCGGTCTGGTTCGCCTGGCCGACCCGTGCCGTCGTGAAGACAAGGACGCCAAGAGGCGGCGTCAGGGCCCCGATGACGAGGCTGATGACGATCACGATGCCGAAGTGAACCGGGCTGATGCCCGCGGAGATTACAAGCGGCACGAGGATGGGCACGAGGATGACTAGAGAGGCAATCATCTCCATGAACAGGCCGACGATCAGCAGGAATACGATAATTGCGGCCATCAGCAGCCAGGGCTGGGCGACGAGGACCGCCAGTTCCTGGGCGATCTTCTGAGGCACCTGCTCGAAAGCGAGAACCCATGCGAACGGCGCCGCGGCAGCGATGATGATCGCAATCACGACCGTATCCATCATCGATTCACGTATCGCGGCCAGGAGGTTGGCCGGCGTCAGCTTTCGATAGAGGAGGGCGCCGCACAAGAGTGCGTAGATGAAGGCGATGGCACCTGCCTCGGTTGCCGTGAAGGCACCGAAGCGCACGCCGCCCACGATCACCAACGGCAGAATGAGCGCGGGTATGGCGAGTCCTAGAGACGACATGCGCTGCCTGAGGGACGCCTTGGGCATATCGCCACCGTAGCCCCGGCGGCGGGACAGGACGTAGACGACTAGCATCAGTGCGGCCGCGACCATCAGTCCGGGAACGATGGTCGCGACGAACAGCGCGCCAACGGAAACCGAAGCAAGGGCCGCATAGATGATGAGGCCGAGGCTGGGCGGAATGAGGTTGGCGAGTGTCGCGGCGGCAGCGGTCAGCGCGGCGCTGAACGGCCGGCCGTAGCCGCGCGCGGCCATTTCCGGAACCATCAGCTTGGCGATCGTGGAGGCGTCAGCCGTGGACGAGCCCGAGATGCCCGCCAGCATCGTGTTCGTGACGACGTTGGCCTGCCCCAGTCCTCCCCGCAGATGGCCGACGAGTTGCATCGCAAGGTCCACCAGCCGCGGCGTTATCCCGCCGGCGTTCATGACAGCCGCAGCAAGAATGAAGAAGGGAATCGCCAGCAGCGTGAATGAGTTGAGCGAGGCCCCCATGTTCTGGGAGATTGTGACCAGCAGGATCTGGCTGAACGGCGCGAAGGCGGCGAATGCGCCGAACGCCAGCGCGAATGCAACCGGTACGCCAAGCACGATGGCGATGATGCCAACGATCACCAGGACAATCGCGCTTCCGCTCTCGCCGTAGAGGCTCGATGCTCCGTAGCGGACAGCCAGGTAGAGCAGGGCGCCGCCGGCGAGGACGCCGAGACCCTGGACCACCGTCCTGCCGGGTTTCGGCCAGGCGAGGAAGAAGAGGTTGAGTGCGGCGCCGACAGGCACGGCGACGAAGAAGTACTTCATCGGCCACTGCAGCGCGGGCGACGCAGCGATCGCGCGGTTGACGTAGTCCATGCCGTGGATCGCCAGCATGATGCTCGCGGAAGCCATGACGGCACGGTTGAAGAATTCGAGCCGCGACCGCGCAGCAGGGGAAAGGAGGCGCAGGATGACGTCGATCGAGATGTGCGACTCACGGCCGGTCGCTATCGCCATACCGAGGAAGACCGCCCAGCCGAAGACCCAGGTGGCGAGTTCCTCCGGCCAGGGAAGGCCGGAGTTGAAGACATAGCGGAGCACGACCTGGAGGCAGGCGACGCCGACGGCCACGAGCATCAGGCAAACGCATACGGCTTCCAGCGTGCGGTCGACCACGAAAGCAAGGCCTCGCGGACCGGTATCGGACGCCGCGCCTTCCGGCGCGGCGTCCAATGTCACGGGAGAATGCATGAAGGGATCAGCCCAGCGCCTGGATGGCCTTGATCATCTCCGCCGTCTCGGGGCTCTTGGAACCGAATTCGTCGAAGAGCTTGGCGGTCTGCGCCTCCATCTTGGCGAGTTCCTCGGCGGGGAGCTGCTGCACGTTGACGCCCAACCCCTTCAGCTCCTCGAGCGTCGCCGACGCCTTCTCGCGGTTGATCTTGCGCTGTTCGGCGAAGGCCTCCTTTGCAGAGGTCCGCACGAGGTCCTGCAGATCGGCCGGCAGGCTGTCCAGCCAGGCAGCGTTGACGCGGACCGCCTTTGGCAGGAACCAGTGGCCGGTCAGCGTCAGGTCCTTGGCCTGTTCGTAGAACTTGAAGCCGACTATCGAGAACACGTCGGAGTCGATCGCGTCGATGATGCCGGTCGACAGCGCCGAGTACTGCTCCGAGTAGGGCAGCGGGGTCGGCGCGGCGCCGAGCAAGGTCCAGAAGTCAACCCAGACCCGGAGCTGCGGGACGCGGATCTTGAGGCCGTTCAGGTCGGCCAGCGAACCCACAGGGCGCTTGGCTAGGATGTGGCGGAAGCCGGTCTCGCCGTAAGCCACGAATTCCACGCCCGTCTTGGCGCGCGCGATGTCCGACGCCTTCTGGCCGAGCTCGCCCTGCAGGACTTTGTCGACGTGCTCTTCGTTCTTGTAGATGAAGCCCGGTGCGCCACCGAGCGCCGCGATTTCCGGCGCGATCGCCTCTTCGGAGTCGGGGCCGGCCGTGGTTACCTGGATGGTCCCCAGGCGGCTGCCTTCAAGCGCTTCGGCGAGGCCGCCGAGCTGCGCCGCGGGGAAGTGCTGGGCGTCGATGCGGCCGCCGCTCTTCTCGTTCAGCGTCTTCGCCCAGGCGTCGAACGCATTGGTGATTGGCGTGCCGATGCCTTCGGTGTGGGCGATCTTGCAGGTAAACTCCGCGGCGCGGGCGTTGCGGATGAACATCGGCGCGGCTATCGCGGCGGTTCCGGCCGCGAGGAAGCTGCGCCTGGACAGGGTCATGCTCGTTCGAATGGTGGTCATTTGATCCTCCCTCTCATAACTGAGGCACCCTGAGCCGCCTTGCGGTATGGTACCATACCGGTATGATACAGGCATGGTTGGTGAAGGCAAGTGGTCCGACCAGATTCAATCGCGGATCACACAGGAAGCGGCAAGGACAGTCCAGTGGAACAAGCGCTGCGCCTGAGTGAACCCATCGCGCCGCAACTGGTGATGATGCTCCGCCAGGGCATCGCAGAGATGCGCCTGCGGCCCGGCGACGCGCTGTCCGAACAGGAAATCGCCAGCCGCTTCGGTGTCTCCCGCCAGCCGGTGCGCGAGGCGTTCATCAAACTCTCGCAGGCCGGGTTGGTGGAGGTGCGGCCGAGCCGGGGCACGTTCGTGCGCAAGATTTCCGTGAGGGAGGTGGCCAATGCCCGCCTCGTGCGCGAGGCGATCGAGAGCGATTTGGCGCGCAACGCGGCAAGGCTGGCGACGCCCGACGACATCGCGCGCCTGCGCGCCGCCATCGAGGACCAGAAGCGGGCCGCCCGTCTGGGAGGCTATGGGCGCTTCAACGAATCCGACGAGGTGTTCCACAAGGCGATCGCCGACATCGTGAAGAGCGAGTACGCCTGGCGCGTGGTTGAAGCAGCGCGCTTCCAGACGGACCGGGTGCGGCTGCTGTCGCTGCCTGACGCGACGCCGCTCGACCTGCTGATCGAGCAGCACGAGGACATCGTCGCCTGCCTGGAGGCACGTGACGGCGACGGCGCTTCCAACGCCATGCGGCGACATCTGAGGGAAATCCTGCGGGCGCTGTCGCGCATTGCCGACGCCCATCCGGGATTCTTCTCGGACACGGAGTTGCCCGATCACACGCGGGACCTGGTCCCCGATGACCATCCCGCCTGAGCGGCGGATCCGCTTCGCGCCCTGTTGGCGAAGGCCGCGCCCTGCGCGTGACTGCCGACCGCTTATTGCGTCAGCCGGGGCAGAAGCAGAACGATCCCCGGCCAGGCGACGATGATGGCGATCACCACCAGGTCGGCCAGGAAGAACAGAGCGACGCCGCGGAAGATCTGGCCGAGCGTCGCGTATTGCGACGCGACGTTGCGTATGACGAACACGTTCATGCCGAGCGGCGGCGTGATCATGCCGATCTCCAGCATCTTCACGAGGAACACGCCGAACCAGACGAGGTCGATGCCCTGATGGTGCAGCACCGGCAGGAGCACCGGCAGCGTCACCAGCATCGCGCCGAAGGGCTCCATGAACATTCCGAGGATCAGATAGATCACGACGAGGATCAGGATCAGCGTCACGTAATTGAGGTCAGAACCCGCAACGGCGTTGCTGATGAGGCCGGCCGCGCCGGACAGCCCGAGGAACTTCGTGAACATCACGGCGCCGACACCGACGATGAACAGGGACGCACAGGTGCCTAGCGTATCCAGCACCGAGCGACGGAAGACGTCCCAGTTCATCCTGCCGATGACGGCGGCGATCACGATGGCACCCATCGCGCCGATGGCGCCCGCTTCGGTGGCCGTGAAGTAGCCGCTGAACAGTCCGCCGAAGATCAGCAGGATAAGCGCGGCGGTCGGCCACACGGCGGCGAACACCTTGCGGGCGTCGAGCAGCTCAATCCCGACCGGGGTGGCCGGTACGATGTCCTTACGGAAGGTCGCGACCAGCAGGATGACCGCGATGTAGCTCGCCGCGGTCAGCACGCCGACCGAGATGCCGCCAACGAAGACCTGACTGACCGACGTCTCGGCGAAGACGCCATAGATGATCATCAGGATGGACGGGGGGATCAGAGCGCCGATCGTGCCGCCGGCCGCCAGCGCGCCCGTCGCGAAGCTCGGCTTGTAGCCGGCCTTGACCATTTCGGGGATCGCAATCCTGCCCATGGACGCGGCCGTCGCGAGGCTCGATCCGCAGACGGCGGCGAAGCCGGAGCAGGCGACGATGGCGGCGATACCCAGCCCGCCAGGAACACGGCGCAGAACGATCTTGGCCGCGTCGAACAACCCGCCCGTCATCCCCGAATAATAGGCGACGAAGCCCATCAGCAGGAACATTGGTATTGCCGAGAGGGTCCAGCTCGCGACGAACTCGTAGGGCGTGTTGGCGAGCACGCCGATCGCCGGCTGAAGGCCGAGAAGGTACCAGACGCCGGCGAAGGCGACGACCGCCATCGATATGGCGATCGGAACCTGGAGCGCGATCAGGACGAAGAAGGCCGCGAGGCCGATGAAACCGGCCGTCACGTTCATGGCTGAAGCCCGCTGCGGGTGTTGGTGTCCTCGCCGGGGGCGAGCAGTGCCACCGCGCGGTAGAAGGCGACAAGCGCGGCGAGGGCGAAGCCGATCGGCAGCATGAAAAAGCCGGGCCAGACCGGGATCGCCCGGTTGAGGGACATCACGAAGCTGCCCGCCTGGAACTCGCGCGCCGCGACCAGCCAGGTCGTGTAGGTCAGGATTACATAGGCGCCGAACGTCACCACAGCGACGAAGAGCGGCACCAGAAGCCGCTTCATGAGCGGCGGAAAGAGGCCGGAAAACACTTCGATCGAGATCATCTCTCCGCGCCTCTCCGCCCAGGCGATGGGCAGGAAGGCGACGGCCAGCATGTAGTAGCTCGACACGATCTCGACCGTCGCCGGGATCGGTGAGGCGAAGAATATCCGCATCACCACGTAGGCGCTGATGTGGACGAGCATGATGACCACCGCCAGCGCTCCGACGAGCGCGAGGCCGCTGGAAATGGACGTGACCGCCCGGTCGATCGTCGCGCGCATGGGCCTGGTCCCCCCTCGCCGGACAAGCGGTGGTGCCGGGTTGCCGGCACCACCCTCGATGTCAGAGGCCGTAGGTCGTGTAGTCGACCTTGTCCCAGACCTCTTCCTGGACCTTGGCGGTGATCGCATCGACGTCGCCGTTGGCGTCGTTGACGATCTTGGTCCACTTGTCGACCAGTTCCTGGAAGCGCGCGATCTTGGCCGCGGCGTCCTTGACGCCAAGCTTTTCCTCCGCGACGGAGACTGCAGTCTTCGGGTCGCTCTGGCGGAACGCGTTGGTCGCGTCGATCATCTCCTGCGTCGGCTCGATGAACTCGATGCCCTTCTCCGCGGCGTCCTTGCGGATCTTCTCGGCGCGGGCATACCCCCAGTCCTGGGTAAACAGGGCGCTGGACTTGTTCGCGGCGCGCGCGAAGCCCTTGCGCTCCTCGACCGACAGGGACGCCCAGACGGGCGCCGCGACCGTGAAGTTGGACGTCGTGTGATACGTGCCGAGCGGCAGTTCGGTGATGTACTTGACCACGTCGATCAGCCGGTAGGAGACGAGGTCGCCGACCGAGCCCATCGTGCCGTCCAGCACGCCCTGCGAGATCTGCTCGAACTGGTCGCTCACGGCAACCTGGGCAGGCGCCGCGCCGACCGTGTCGGCCCAGCGGGCATAGGGCGCGCCGCCGGAGCGGAGCCGCAGACCCTTGAGGTCCGCCATCGACCTCACCGGCTTCGTCGTCATCAGGACGTAGATGTCCGACGACCCGGCGCCCATGAACACGCCGCCCATCGTCTTGAACTCGGCCTGGCAGTCGCCGCAGGTGACGACGTACTCTGTCATCGCCGCGCCCATCGCGTGCGGATTCGTGGCCAGAAAGGCGAGGTCGCCGGCCAGCGCGGTGCTGGGCAGGTCGGCAGGGATGAAGAGCGGCAGCAGGTTGACCACCTCCGCCAGCGAAGACTGCAGGGCTTGCTTCACCTGGGTGATGTTCACCACCTCGGGGCCGATCAGCGTGCCGTTCAGCGCTCCGTTCGTCTCCTGCGGGAGGAATTCGACGAAGCTCGAATACATCGGATTGGACGCCGGGTGGACCGGCGGCGTCGCCGGCGCGAGCCGCAGGTCGCGGGCTTCCGCGGTGGCGACCGCCAGCGCGGCGATCGATGCGAATGCAAGTGTCGTTGCTAGGCGCTTCATGATGTCTCCTCCCGCGGCGTGGGCCGCTTCCTTGACAGTGGGTTCAGATCGTTGCCGCTTGGCGCGGTCTTGTCGTTAGATCCCGAGCAGCCTCCGTGCATTGTCCTTCAGGATCAGCGGCCGCACGTTCGGCTTGATGTCGAGCGTTTCGAAGTCCGCGAGCCACCGGTCCGGCAGGATCGCCGGCCAGTCGGAGCCGAACAGCATCCGGTCCTTGAGCAGGGAATTGGCGTAGCGGACCAGGATCGGCGGGAAATATTTGGGCGACCAGCCGGACAGGTCGATGTAGATGTTCGGCTTGTGCGTGGCGACCGCCAGCGCCTCCTCCTGCCAGGGGAAGGACGGGTGCGCGAGCACGATCTTCATGTCGGGGAAATCGACGGCGACGTCGTCGAGATACATCGGGTTCGAATATTTCAGTCTCAGCCCGTTGCCGCCGGGCATGCCGGCGCCGACGCCGGTCTGCCCGGTGTGGAAGAGGGCGGGAACGCCGCATTCCACGATTGCCTCGTAGAGCGGGTAAGCCATGCGGTCGTTCGGGTAGAAACCCTGGAACGTTGGGTGGAACTTGAAGCCGCGGATGCCGAAATGCTCGACCAGGCGGCGCGCCTCGCGCGCGCCGAACTTGCCCTTCGCGGGATCGATGCTGGCGAACGGGATCAGCACGTCGGCGTGCTGGGCGGCGAGCGTCGCCATCTCCTCGTTGTCGTAGCGCCGGTATCCCGTCTCACGCTCGGCGTCGACGGGGAAGATCACGGCCGCCATCCGCCGCTCGCGGAAATAGGCGGCGGTCTCGGGGATCGTCGGCTGCATGTTGCGCGAATGGAAATATTTGCCCATCGCCGCCTGCAACTCGTCATAGCCGTCGTCGGCGTGGCTGCCGCACGGCTCCTCGGCATGCGTGTGGAAATCGATGGCGACGACGGCGTCGAGGTCGATCATCGCCGGCTGTCCTCCGGTGCCTGGGAGGGCCACCCGGCGATCTTGCGCGACAGCGCAAGGTACTGGGCATGCTCCTCGTCGCTCAGCATGGCGAGCGCCTGGCGGTCAGACCGGTACATCTTGGTGGCCGACCGCTCGATCTGCTCGCGGCCGCCGTCGGTGACCCTGAGCATGACGGAGCGCCGGTCGTTCGGCGGCACGTGACGCTCGACGAGGCCGCGTGTTTCCAGGGCGCGCACGACCTTGGTCATGTTCGACCACTTGATCTTCAGGACGTCGGCGATCACGCCCTGGCGCACGCCGGGATTCTCGGCGATCGCCACGAGCACGGTGAACTCGGAGATGCGGACCTCCGTCGGGCCCAACTCCTCGAACAGGTTCTCGAAGGCGGTCAGCTGCGCGATGCGCATCACGAAACCCACCGAACGCTCGAGGTCGCCGAGGGCCACCGAAGCCTTGGCTTCGGCGGGCGAGAGTGCGGGTTCCGTTTTCGGGACGGCGGTCATGTCATCCTTTCGTGCCAGGCGGGACGTCGAGCCTCTGGGCGCGCTTCTCGACGAAGGCCCGCATGCGCTCGATCGCCTCCGGCGTGGACTGGGTGAGGGCGGCGAGCATCGACTCGAAGAACAGGCCCTCGTCGTAGCCGCTGTCATGAATGCGCTGGAGCGCATTGATGATCGTGTAGTTGGACAGCGGGGCGTTGGCCGCGATCCGCCCGGCCACCTCGATGGCGCGGGGCAGGGCGGCGCCGGCGTCGGAAACGTAGTTCACGACGCCGAGGCGCTCGGCATCCGCCGCGCCGATCATGCGGCCGGTCAGCATCATGTCGGTCATGCGCGGCACGCCCAGCAGGCGCGTGATGTTGACCGAGCCGCCGCCGCCGACGAAGATCCCACGCTGGCCTTCGGGCATCGCGAAATAGGTGCCGGGATCGGCGACGCGGATGTGCGTGACGGCCGCGAGCTCGAAGCCGCCGCCGATCACCGCGCCGCTCAGCGCCGACACGTAGGGAATGGCACCACGCTGGATGCGCGCGAAGACGGCATGCCAGCCGCGCGATCCCTGAACGCCCTGCATCACGGTCTTGTCGGCCTGCTCGGCGAGATCGAGGCCGGCGCAGAAATTCGCACCCGTCGTGCCGAGCACGGCGACTTTCGCCTCGGTTGCCGCCCGATCCACCGCGTCGCCCAGAGCCGCCAGCAGCGCATCGCTCATCGCGTTGCGCTTCTCAGGACGGTTCAGCCGTATGACCGCGATGTCCCGGTCCAGCTCGTATTCGACCAGAGCCAAGGGACGCTCCTCCCATTGACTGCGACACTATTCGCTTTCGGATTGTTTTCAAGTGGATTATCTTCCTGTGGATCATCTTGCCGGCTTCCGGCGCCTTCCTCGTCGGGAGCTTGCCGGATAGCTTCACGACCAGTCGGGATCCCACGGGAGGGGGAACTCGCGCATGGACGAGCCCATCCGTTCCCCAGAGGCGTCGCAAGGTCCGGTCCGGGCCGCACGCGTGCTCGCGCATTCGCTGCGGACAAGGCTGACGCCGGCCGGCGTGCTCTACGTGGAGCAGGAACGGCCGCTGCCGACCTATCCGGATCGCATCACGGAGCCCCTATTCGAGCGGGCGGTGCGGACGCCGGACCGGGTGCTCTACGCAGACAGGGTTGCCGGCGGCGCATGGCGGAAACTCACCTTTGCCGAGACGGCGGACCGGGTCCGCCGTCTCGGGCAGTTCCTGCTCGATGCCGGCCTGTCCGCGCAGCGGCCGCTGGCCATCCTGTCGGGCAACGACATCGAACACGCGACGCTGGCGCTGGCGGCCATTCATGTCGGCATCCCCTATGCCGCGATCTCGCCGGCCTATTCGCTGGTGTCGCAGGATTACTCGCGCCTGCGCGACGTGTTCAGCACCTTGTCGCCGGGCATGGTCTTTGCCGCCGACGCCGCGCGCTTCACGCCGGCGATCGACGCCGTCGGGGAGGGCGTTCGGCGCCTCTTCACGCGCGGCGCGCGGGACGCCTCCGAGGCGTTCGACACGGCGCTGGCGACCGAGGCGGCTTCGGGCGTGGACGAGGCCTTCGGCCGCATCGGTCCCGAGACCGTGGCGAAGTTCCTGTTCACCTCCGGCTCGACCGGATTGCCGAAAGCCGTCATCAACACGCACCGGATGATCTCGTCGAACCAGATCATGGTCAGCGAGGTCTTCGCGTTTCTGAAGGACGAGCCGCCGGTGCTGCTCGACTGGGCGCCCTGGCACCACACCGCCGGCGGCAACAAGCTGTTCTTCCTGCCGGTGTTCAGCGGTGGAACGCTCTACATCGACGATGGGAACCCGACGCCGACGGGGGTCGAGAAGACCGTCCGCAACCTGAAGGACGTCGCGCCGACCTGGTATTTCAACGTGCCGAAGGGATTCGAGGCGCTGGTGCCGCACCTTGAGGGCGATGCCGACCTGAGGCAGGCGCTGTTCGGCCGGCTGCAGATGCTTTTCTACGCCGGCGCCGGGATGGCGCAGCACACCTGGGAGGCGCTGGAGCGGCTGGCGCTGGAGACGACCGGTGAACGCATCGTGCTGGCCACGGGGCTCGGCGCGACCGAGACCGCGCCGGCGACGATCCTCTGCACCTGGCACCAGAGCCGGCCCGGCAATGTCGGGCTGCCGTGCCCGGGGGTGAGCCTGAAACTGGTGCCGATGGACGGCAAGCTCGACGCCCGGGTGAAGGGTCCCAACATAACGCCCGGCTACTGGAACGCACCCGAGCACACCGCCAATGCCTTCGACGAGGAAGGCTACTACCGGTTCGGCGACGCGCTGAGGCTCGCCGATCCCCACGACGTGTCCGCGGGCTTCTTCTTCGATGGCCGTACGGCAGAGAACTTCAAGCTGGACACAGGGACCTGGGTGAGCACCGGCGCGCTGCGGACCCGGCTCATCGATCATTTCGGCGGGCTCGTGCGCGACGCGGCGATCGCCGGCGCCGACCGGCCTTACCTCGCCGCGCTTGCCTTCCCGGACCTGGAGGCACTGCGCCGCCTTGCCGGGCTCGACGCCTCCGCATTGCCGGACGCCGTTTTCGCGGATGTCCGGGTCAGGCAAGAGCTGGCGTCGCGGCTCCGGTCGTTCGCGGAGAAGAGCACGGGATCGTCGACCTTGGTGCGCAGCGTGATCCTGGTGGACCAGCCGGCGTCCCTGGATACCGGCGAGATGACCGACAAGGGCTCGATCAACCAGCGCGCCGTGCTGACCAGCCGCTCCGCGCTGGTCGAGGAGATCTACCGCGGCTCGCCCCGCGTCATCAGCATCGGCGAAGACTGAGGCCGCCCCTCTGAAGCCTTGACATGGATCAAGGCAGCCGGCGCAGAACCCCCGCATGAGTGCACCGACCTCCGGTGGACCGGAGCGCAGCCGCTGCATGGGGACATCATGAGATTCGGCACGGAAATCATCGCGACAAGCATCTTCGCCTTCGTCGCCCTGCTCGGCGCGGCCTTTGCCGCCGACAATCTGTTCGCGCAGCACATGTGGGTGCTCTTCTTCGTCCTGTCGGCCTTCACGATCCTGCTGTTGCGCAACACCAGCTTCGTGAAGACGGCGCCGGCCGACCCTGACGCCTACATGGACGGGCCGATCCGCTACGGCGCCATCGCGACGATATTCTGGGGCATTGCCGGCCTGCTGGTCGGCGTCGTCATCGCACTGCAGCTCGCCTGGCCCGACGTCAACATCGAGCCCTGGTTCAATTTCGGCCGCATGCGCCCGCTGCATACGTCGGCGGTTGTCTTCGCCTTCGGCGGCAACGCGCTGATCGCCACCTCGTTCTACGTCGTCCAGCGGACGACCCGCGCGCGCCTGTTCGGCGGCAACCTCGCCTGGTTCGTCTTCTGGGGCTACCAGCTCTTCATCGTGATGGCCGCGACCGGCTATCTGCTCGGCATCACCCAGAGCCGCGAATATGCGGAGCCGGAGTGGTATGTCGACCTGTGGCTGACCGTTGTGTGGGTCGCCTACCTGCTGGTGTTCCTCGGCACGCTGCTGAAGCGCAAGGAACCGCACATCTACGTGGCGAACTGGTTCTACCTGTCGTTCATCGTGACCATCGCGATGCTCCACGTGGTCAATAACCTGGCGATGCCCGTGTCCTTCGTCGGCTCGCGCAGCTACTCCATCTTCTCGGGCGTGCAGGACGCACTGACGCAGTGGTGGTACGGCCACAACGCGGTCGGTTTCTTCCTGACCGCCGGCTTCCTCGGCATGATGTACTATTTCGTGCCGAAGCAGGCCGAGCGGCCGGTCTATTCCTACAGGCTGTCGATCATCCACTTCTGGGCGCTGATCTTCCTCTACATCTGGGCCGGCCCGCACCATCTCCACTACACCGCGTTGCCCGACTGGGCGCAGACCCTCGGCATGGTGTTCTCGGTGATGCTGTGGATGCCCTCCTGGGGCGGCATGATCAACGGCCTGATGACGCTGTCCGGCGCGTGGGACAAGATCCGCACCGACCCGATCATCCGCATGATGGTCGCCGCAATCGCCTTCTACGGCATGTCGACCTTCGAGGGACCGATGATGTCCATCAAGGCCGTCAACTCGCTCAGCCACTACACGGACTGGACGATCGGCCACGTGCATTCCGGCGCGCTCGGCTGGGTCGGCCTGATCTCCTTCGCGGCGATCTACTACATGGTGCCGCGGCTCTGGGGACGTCCGGCGCTCTACTCGACGCGCATGGTGACCTGGCACTTCTGGCTCGCGACGCTCGGCATCGTCGTCTACGCCGCCGTGATGTGGGTGTCCGGCATCATGCAGGGCCTGATGTGGCGCGAGTACGACGAGCAGGGTTTCCTGGTCTACTCCTTCGCGGAGACCGTCGCGGCCATGCATCCCTACTACGTGATGCGCGTCATCGGCGGAGCGCTCTACCTCGCCGGCGCCCTGGTCATGGCCTTCAACATCACGATGACCATCCTCGGCTACAGCCGCGAAGAAGAACCCATCGGCGGCAGCCAGCCCGCCCTCCAGCCCGCCGAGTGAGATGAACCATGGCCATAATCGACAGACACGCCATCCTGGAGCGCAACGCGACGCTGCTCCTCGTCGGCTCCCTCCTGGTCGTGACGGTCGGCGGCATCGTCGAGATCGCCCCGCTCTTCTACCTCGAGAACACCATCGAGAAGGTCGAGGGGATGCGTCCCTACTCGCCGCTCGAACTCGCCGGTCGCGACATCTACATCCGCGAAGGCTGCTATGTCTGCCATAGCCAGATGATCCGGCCGTTCCGCGACGAGGTGGAACGCTACGGCCACTACAGCCTGGCGGCGGAGTCCATGTACGACCATCCCTTCCAGTGGGGGTCGAAGCGCACCGGGCCCGACCTGGCGCGCGTTGGCGACCGCTACTCGAACGAATGGCACGTCCAGCACCTGACCGAGCCGCGTTCGGTCGTGCCGGAATCGATCATGCCCAGCTACTCCTTCCTGAAGGATGTGCCGCTGGACGTCCGCGACTTCTCCACGCACCTCGTGGCCAATGCGCGGGTGGGGGTTCCCTATACCGAAGAGATGATCGCTAACGCTCAGGTCGACATCCTCGCCCAGGCGGATCCCGATGCTGACACCAGCGCGCTCGAGGCGCGCTATCCGAAGGTCAAGGTCGGCGACTTCGACGGCAACCCCCAGGCGCTGACGGAGATGGATGCGCTCGTCGCCTATCTGCAGATGCTGGGAACGCTGGTCGACTTCTCGACCTTCGACCAGGTCGCGAACGACAGGTAGGCGACGATGGAAACCTACACCGCAATGCGCCACTTCGCCGACAGCTGGGGTCTGCTCGCCATGACCCTGTTCTTCGTGGGCGCCGTCCTGTTCGCCTTCCGGCCCGGCAGCCGGGCGAAGGCGGAGGAGGCAGCCCGGAT
The DNA here is from genome assembly GCA_019635755.1 of Rhizobiaceae bacterium. GTDB lineage: Bacteria > Pseudomonadota > Alphaproteobacteria > Rhizobiales > Rhizobiaceae > OAS926. The sequence goes on from JAHBYW010000002.1 coordinate 165,213, forward strand.
CCCGTTCGAGGACAATCGCAAATGAGCCAGAAGCATGTTGACGAAGTGTCCGGCGTCGAGACTACCGGGCATGTCTGGGACGGTATCCGCGAACTGAACAACCCGCTGCCGCGCTGGTGGGTCTGGACGTTCTACGCCACCATCGTGTGGGCGATCGCCTACACGATCGCCTATCCGGCCTGGCCGCTGATCAGCTCGGCGACCGGCGGCATGCTCGGCTGGTCGAGTCGCGCCATGGTGCGCGAGGAACTGGCCGCGGCGGAAGCGGCCAAGGCGAGCTATGTGGCGGCAGTGAAGGAAGCGTCGGTCGAGCAGATCCTGGCCAACGAGGAGCTTCGCCGCTTCGCGACATCGGCCGGCGCGGCGGCCTTCAAGGTGAACTGCATCCAGTGCCATGGCACTGGCGCGCAGGGTTCCGTCGGCTTCCCGAACCTGAACGATGACGACTGGCTGTGGGGCGGCAAGCCCGAGGACATCCACCAGACGATCGCGCATGGTGTCCGCTTCGCGTCCGACGCGGAGACGCGCATCTCCGAGATGCCGGCCTTCGGCGACATGCTGGATGCCGAGCAGATCGGCAATGTCAGCGCCTTCGTCGCGTCGCTCGCGGGGATGCAGGCCGATGCTGCCCGGATCGAGCCGGGCAAGCAGGTGTTCGCCGACAATTGCGCCTCCTGTCACGGCGACGCCGCCAAAGGCAACCGCGAACTCGGCGCACCCGACCTGACGGACGCCATCGCGCTCTACGTCCATTCGCCGGCGGACATCGAACAGCAGATCCGGGCGCCGCGCCACGGCGTCATGCCTGCCTGGTTCACGCGTCTCGGCGACGTGACGGTGAAGGAGCTTTCCGTCTACGTCCATTCGCTGGGCGGGGGCGAGTAGCCGCCGAGTCTTCAGCGCGTCCACTTCGTCACGAACCGCTCGTGCGAAGTCCGGGACGCCTGCTCGAAGGAGTTCCTGCCGGGCAGGTGGTCGACCTCGCCGATATCGCGCCTGACCTCCGGCGGCAGGTCGCTGCCGGTACAAGCGTCGACGGCGCTGCGCCAGGCGAGAAAGCGCCGGAGCAGGGCGAGAGGCCCTGCGGCGACCGACGCCAGCGTCGAGCGCGCGTTGATGTCGAGGCCGAGCGATCTGTCGTGTGCGAGGGTCATCGACGTGTCCTCCTGGTTTCGCGGAGAGCATGGTCGGCCGCCCGCGCAAACGGAAACGAGTTGTGCAAATCGGCCGGATAAGCGAAGTTTATGGGCATGGCCGTGCCCTCGAGCTTCGACCTCGACCTGCTTCGCAGCTTCGTCGCGATCGCGGAGGAGAAAAGCTTCACCCGAGCCGCGGCACGGGTGGGACGCACGCAGGCCGCGGTCTCGCTTCAGATCCAGCGCCTGGAAGGCATGCTCGGCAAGGTCGTGATCGTCCGCGGCAAGGGCGGAACGGTCGAGCTGAATGCAGATGGCCTCTATCTGCTTGAGCGTGCACGCGAACTGCTCGCGCTGAATGACGAGATCATGCGGTCGATGCAGGCCGCGCCGGTGCACGGGACGATCCGGCTGGGCATCGCGGTCGAGCTCTCGGGACGGTTCCTGCCGAGGATTCTGGACCGCTTCGCGCACGCGGCGCCGGGCGTGGAGGTCGAGGTGGAGGCGAACGCCTCCTGCGCGCTGGCGCTCAAGCTGAAGAACGCCGAGCTCGACCTGACCATCCTGCGGGATGGCCTGCAGCCGCGGCAATGGCCGGCCGTCGAAGTCTGGCGCAGCCAGGTCAAATGGGTCACGTCGGAGAAGCATCGGCAGCATGTGCGGCAACCGCTTCCGATCTCGACCTCGCCCGCCGACTGCCCCTGGCGGCCGGCGGAGCTGGCCGAGTGTCCCTGGCGCTCGATGATCCTGCGCGCGCTCGAGCAGAGCGGTCGGACCCATCGCGTCGTCTCGACGTCGGGGACGGTGCAGGCTCAGATGGCGGCCGCCCAGGCCGGGCTCGCGATCACCAGCACGCTGGTCGACGACATCCTGCTGGAGGGACTGCGCGTCGTGCGGCCGAACGAGGGTTTGCCCGAACTCCCCGACAGCCGGTACTACATGCTCAAGGCGCGCGATCCCCGGCAACCGGCGACGGACATGCTGGCGGCGCAGATCCAGGACGTCTTCGGCGCCGACGCCGCGCTTGCGGGGTGAAGGGCGGACCCGCGGATTGACCTGAATCAAGGTCGGAGTCGACGCCGGCGGCGATAAGCCCGGGAGCGCTGTCCGACGTGGACATGCGCGCCGGGAAAAGACGCATGTCCGATGCATCCGCGATCGAACGGCTGGACGTGGAGGCCGTCAATTCGGCCCGCACGCGCCAGCCCCTCTATGCGGCGCGGAAGAAGATCTTCCCGAAGAAGGCCGAAGGCACGTTCCGGCGCTTCAAGTGGATCGTGATGCTGATCACGCTCGGCATCTACTACGTGACGCCCTGGCTGCGCTGGGACCGCGGTCCCTATGCGCCGGACCAGGCGGTGCTGGTCGATCTGGCCAATCGCCGCTTCTATTTCTTCTTCGTCGAGATATGGCCGCAGGAATTCTACTTTGTCGCGGGCCTGCTGGTCATGGCCGGCTTCGGCCTTTTCCTCGTCACCTCGAGCGTCGGCCGCGCATGGTGCGGGTACACCTGCCCACAGACCGTCTGGGTCGACCTCTTCATCGCGGTGGAACGCTTCGTCGAAGGGGACCGGAACGCGCGGATCAAGCTGGACAGCGGGCCGTGGACGCTGCGCAAGGTCGGGCTGCGGGTGGCAAAGCACGCGATCTGGGTGGCGATCGCAATCGCGACCGGCGGCGCGTGGATCTTCTACTTCGCCGACGCGCCGACGCTGCTTACGTCCTTCGTCACCGGCACCGCGGCGCCGGTCGCCTACATCACCGTCGCGATCCTGACCGCGACGACCTACACGTTCGGCGGAATCATGCGCGAACAGGTCTGCACCTACATGTGCCCCTGGCCGCGCATCCAGGCGGCGATGCTCGACGAGCATTCGCTGACGGTGACCTACAACGACTGGCGCGGCGAGCCGCGCTCGCGCCACGCCAAGAAGGCGATCGCGGCCGGCCAGGCAGTCGGCGACTGCGTCGACTGCAACGCCTGCGTGGCCGTGTGCCCGATGGGCATCGACATCCGCGACGGCCAGCAGCTCGAATGTATCACCTGCGCGCTCTGCATCGACGCCTGCGATTCGGTGATGGACAAGCTGGGCCGCGAGCGCGGCCTGATCTCCTATGCAACGCTCGCCGACTATCGCCAGAACCTGGCCTTCGCCACGGCAGGGGGCACGGTTTCCGTGCAGCCGGCGCTGGTCCGGCCGGCGGGCGGCGCGTTGGCCGACGGGATCGCCCACTTCCATCTCAGGAAGATCTTCAGGCCGCGGACCCTCGTCTATTTCGCGGCCTGGTCGCTCGTCGGCCTCCTGCTGCTCTACGGCCTCCTGTCGCGCGACCGGCTCCAGGTGAACGTGCTGCACGACCGCAATCCCCAGTTCGTGGTGCTGTCGGACGGTTCGATCCGGAACGGCTACACGGTGAAGCTGCTGAACATGATCCCGGAGCCCCGCACGATCATCGTGACTCTGCAGGGTCTGCGCGGTGCGGAGATGAGCGTCGTCGGCATCGACCAGCCCGCCGACCGGTCGGTCGCCATCCAGGCCGAGCCCGACAGGCTCAAGACGCTGAAGGTCTACGTCACCCAGCCGGCATCGGAGATCGCGGGACCGATGCAGAGCTTCAACTTCGTCGTCGAGGACAAGTCGAGCTTCGAGACGGACACGTACACCGCGACGTTCGAAGCCCCGGAAGGAAGCAGATGATGCGTAGCGCCCAGCGGGAATTCACCGGCCGGAAGATGCTGGCGTCGATGCTTGCCTTCTTCGGCGTCATCATCGCGGTCAACCTGACGATGGCGACGTTCGCAGGGCGCAGCTGGACTGGCTTCGTCGTCCGAAATTCCTACGTTGCCAGCCAGGAGTTCAACGGGAAGGTCGCCGCGGCGCGCGACCAGGCGGCTCTCGGCTGGACGGCCAGCCTCGCCATCGCCAATGGCGAGGTCCGCTACGGCCTGGTCGACAAGGAGGGCAGGGCTGTCGCCGTCCGCGGCGGCACGGTCACGTTCAAGCGCCCGAGCTACGAGGCCGAGGACATGACAGTCACCCTCACGCCCTCCCACGGCGCCGAGGCGCGGGCCGAGGCGGTCGTTCGCGACGGTCTGTGGATCGTCGAGGTGGCCGCGGATGTCGGGCACGCATCGCCCTATCGCGAGATGCGCCGGATCGTCGTCTCGCGGGGGGCAATGCAATGACCTGCTGCGCTCCCGGGCTGGACGGTTCGCTGCCGGGCAGCCTGCCTCTGCCATCCCGCGAGGAGATCGCGCTGGCGGCGCGCTCGCTGGGCAATGGCCGCAGGCAGATCGAACTGTCCATCCCGGCGGTCCACTGCGCCGCGTGCATCAGCTCGGTCGAGAGCGCGCTCACCCGGCTGGACGGCGTCGAGGCCGCGCGCGTGAACCTGTCCACCAAGCGCGTGACAGTGCGCTGGCGCGAGGACGCGGTACCACCGATCGTCGACACGCTGGCGGCGACCGGCTATCCGCCGCACACCTTCGACGAAACCGCGGAAAGCCGCGACGGCGAGCTGTCCGAACTCCTGCGGGCCGTGGCAACGGCGGGCTTCGCCGCCGGCAACATCATGCTTCTGTCGGTGTCGGTGTGGTCAGGCGCGGAAGGCGCGACGCGCGACCTGTTCCACTGGGTCTCCGCGCTGATCGCACTGCCGGCGCTGGTCTTCGCAGGCCGCATCTACTACCGCTCGGCCTGGGGCGCGCTCAGGCACGGGCGCATGAACATGGACGTACCGATCGCCATCGGCGTCACGCTCGCCTATGCGATGAGCCTCTACGAGACGATCAACCACGGGCCGCATGCCTATTTCGATGCGTCCGTCTCGCTGCTGTTCTTCCTGCTGATCGGCCGGACGCTGGATCATGTCATGCGCGACAGGGCGCGCGCGGCGGTTCTCGGCCTGGCGCAGGTGGCGCCGCGCGGCGCGCTGGTGCTGCGGGCCGACGCGACGCGGGAATACCTGCCGCTTGCCGCCATCGAGCCCGGCATGCGCATCGCCGTCGGTCCCGGCGAGCGCATCCCGGTCGACGCGGCCGTGGACTGGGGAACGTCGGATATCGACGTGTCGCTGATCAACGGCGAGAGCGCCCCGCAGCGCGTGGAACCCGGCACGCAGGTGCGTGCCGGCACGCTCAACCTCACCGGCGCTCTCAGCATCACGGCGCAGGCGCGCGCAACCGACTCCTTCCTGGCCGAGATGACGCGCATGCTGGAAGCCGCCGAGGGGGGCAGGGCACGCTATCGCCGGATCGCCGAGCGGGTGTCGGCGGCCTATGCGCCCGTCGTCCACCTGACAGCGCTGGCGACGCTCGCCGGCTGGGTCGCGTACGACGGCGACTGGCACAAGGCGATCACCATCGCCATCGCCGTTCTAATCATCACCTGCCCCTGCGCGCTCGGTCTCGCGGTGCCGATCGTCCAGGTCATGGCGGCGCGCCGGCTGTTCGAGAACGGTATCATGGTCAAGGACGGCGCGGGGCTGGAGCGGCTGGCGGAGGCCGACGCCGTGCTGTTCGACAAGACCGGCACGCTGACCATGGGCCGACCGCGGCTGATCAACGCGGATGCGATCGCACCGGACATGCTGGTCATTGCAGCGGCGCTGGCGTCGGGCAGCCGCCACCCGCTGTCGGGTGCCATCGCGGCCCATGCCTCCGGGCCAAACCCCTTCGACAGCATCGTCGAGGTGCCGGGGTCCGGCGTGGAGGGCGTTCTGCACGGCATCGCATGGCGGCTTGGACGCGCGGGCTGGGCTGGCGGCGAAGGGGAGGGAACGGTGCTGGCCCGCGATGGCGTTCGCGTCGCGGACTTCGTCTTCGAGGACACGCTGCGCCCCGGCGCCGCGCAGGCGGTCGCCAAGCTCGGACAGGCTGTGGGGCCGGTCGAGATGATCTCGGGGGATGCGCTGGCTGCCTGCGGGCGCGTGGCCCAGGCGGTCGGGATCGCTCAGGTGCACGCGGCACTGATGCCCGCCGACAAGATCGCCCGCATCGATACGTTGCAGGCTGCCGGCCGCAAGGTCCTGATGATCGGCGACGGGCTGAATGATGCTCCGGCGCTCGGCGCTGCGCATGTCTCCATCGCGCCCGCTTCCTCTGCCGACATCGGTCGCAAGGCCGCGGATTTCGTGTTCCTGCGCGAAAGCCTCGCCGCCGTTCCTATCGCGGTGAGCATCGCGCGGCAGGCTGGGAGGCTGGTCCGGCAGAACCTGACGCTGGCGGTCGTCTACAATGTCTTCGCCGTCCCGATCGCCATTTCCGGTCATGTGACGCCGCTGATCGCGGCGATCGCGATGTCGGCCTCGTCGATCCTGGTCATCGGCAATGCGCTGAGGCTCCGCAACCCGGCAGGAGGTGCCGAAGCAGCCGCCCCAGCCGCAGGCGCGCTACGCGAGGCGCATGCATGACCACGCTGGCCTATCTCATTCCCGTCGCCCTTTTCCTCGGGGGCATCAGTCTCGGGGCATTTCTCTGGGCGCTGCGCAGCGGCCAGTACGACGATCTCGACGGCGCGGCCGAGCGCATCTTTATCGAAGACGACAAGCCGAAGGCTTGACCCGGCCGCAGCGGCGTCGCGGCTCAGAACCCGACGAGGTCGCCGCCCTTCAGCCCCAGCATCTGCCGGGCTTCGGCCGGCGTGGCGATGTCGTGGCCGAGTTCGGCGAGGATCGTCCGGATCTTGCGCACCTGGTCGGCGTTCGAGGAGGCGAGCTTGCCCCGGCCGATATAGAGCGAATCCTCCAGACCCACGCGCACCGAGCCGCCCAGCATCGCCGCCTGCGTGGCGAACGGCATCTGGAAACGGCCGGCCGCGAGCACGGACCAGCGGTAGTCGTCGCCGAACAGGCGGTCCGCCGTCTGCTTCATGAACATCAGGTTCTGCATGTCGGGCCCGATGCCGCCGAGGATGCCGAAGATCAGCTGCACGAAGAAAGGCGGCTTCACCAGCCCGCGATCGACGAAATGCGCGAGGTTGTAGAGGTGGCCGACGTCGTAGCATTCGTGCTCGAACTTCGTGCCGTGGCCTTCGCCGAGCAGCTTCAGGATGCGCTCGATGTCGCGAAAGGTGTTGCGGAAGATGAAGTCGTCGGTGCCGCGCAGATAGGGCTCCTCCCACTCATACTTCCAGGACGAGTAGCGGTCGGCCAGCGGGTAGATGCCGAAATTCATCGAGCCCATGTTGAGCGAGCACATTTCCGGCTTGGCGACCAGCGGGGCGGCGAGGCGCTGCTCCACCGTCATGTTCAGCCCGCCGCCGGTGGTGACGTTGATGACAGCGTCCGTCGACTGCTTGATGCGGGGCAGAAACTGCATGAACACGGCCGGGTCCGGCGTCGGGCGCCCATCGTTCGGGTCGCGCGCGTGGAGGTGCAGGATCGACGCGCCGGCCTCGGCCGCCTCGATCGACTGGCGGGCGATGTCGTCGGGCGTGAAGGGCAGTGCGTCCGACATGGTCGGCGTGTGAATGCCGCCCGTCACCGCGCAGGTGATGATCACTTTCTTGGACAGGTCAGCCATGGGAGTGCCTCGCGAGACGCTACTATTGCGGGAAGACGACGCGGCGGCGGATCGGCACCAGTGACCAGCCGGTCCGCTCCGCGATAATGCCCCACACGCCTTTCGGCGCGCGCAGCATGACCAGGATCGCCACGGCGCCGAGGATCATCAGATAGGTCGTGCCGAGGTCGGCCAGCGTCTCGCGCAGGAGGAAGAACAGGATCGTGCCGATGATCGGCCCTTCGATGGTGCCGATGCCGCCGATCACCGCGATGAAGATGACATAGGCCGTCCAGTCGTTGACGCTGAAGGCAGCGTCCGGAGAAATACGCAGCTTCTGCAGGAAAATGAAGGCGCCGGTGGCCGAAGTGAGGCCCGCAACGGACACGTAGACGGCCAGCTTGGTCCGCCAGATGCCGATGCCGAGGCTTTCCGACGCGATCTCGCTGTCGCGCAGCGCCGTCAGGGCAAGGCCGGTGCGCGACCGCAGCAGCAGGATGACGAAGGCGAGCGCGGCGACGGCGATGGCCAGCGCCGTCCAGTAGATCATCGCCTCGCGGACGAAGCGCTCGGACGCGATGCCGGTGACGACCCCGGCCGGCAGGCTGGCGCCGGAGCCGCCGCCCAGCGCCGAGACCTGCGCGAAGGAGAGGCGGAACACCTCGGCCAGCACCCAGGTGCCGATGGCAAAGTACGCGCCCTGGAGCCGGAAGAGCAGCGGCGCGATGGGGATCGCGATCAGCGCGCCCGCGATGCCGGCGATGACGATGGCCAGCAGCGGGTGAACGCCGAGGAACATGGCGAGCGCGAACAGCGCGTAGCCGCCAAAACCGACATAGGCCTGCTGGCCGACCGAGACGAGGCCGGTGTAGCCGGCGAGCAGGTTCCACAGGGTCGCCAGCGCCAGGAACGAGAAAATCTCGCCCAGCAGGCGCAGGTCGGCTCGTCCCGCCCACCAGGGCGCGGCGACGAGTGCTGCGAGAACGAGGAGCGCGACGAGCGCCGTGGCGCGGCTGGTTCGCGTGGAGCGCTGGATGGAAAAGCCGGCCATCGCTTAGTCCATTCTGGGAAAGAGGCCGCGGGGACGGATCGCGAGGATCAGGAAGAAGACCAGATGGCCAGCCAGGATCTGCCATCCGGGCGAGATCTGCGCGCCGACCGTTTGCGCGACGCCCAGCACGATGCCCCCGGCCAGCGTGCCCCAGAGGTTGCCGAGGCCGCCGATGATCACGGCCTCGAAACCGAACAGGAGGCGCGCCGGCCCCGAGGCCGGATCGAAGCTGGTGCGGATCGCCAGGAAGATGCCGGCGATCGCGACGACAGCTGCCGACAGCGCCATCGCCATGCCGAAGACGTGGCGGCGGTCGAGCATCATCAGCTGCGCGATCTCGGGATCGTCGGACGTTGCGCGGAAGGCGCGGCCGAGGCTGGTGCGGGAAAAGACCAGCTCCAGGCCGTAGATGATGACAATCGCCGCGACGAACATCAGCAGCGGCAGATAGCCGATGTTCAGCCCGGGCAGCACGTGCAGGGTCGCCGTCTCGATGCCGCCGGCTGCCAGACGGCGGCTGTCCGCAGTGAAGGTGGCGAGCAGTCCGTTCTGCAGGATGACCGAGATGCCGAACGTGACCAGCAGGGGCGACAGGAGATCCTTGCCGATGGTGGGGTTCAGCAGCAGCCTCTGCATGACATAGCCGAACGCGGCCATCAGCGGCACGACGATCACGGCCGACGCCAGCGGGTGCAGGCCGGTGACCTGGACGACGACCAGCGCAAGGTAGGCGGCAGCGACGATCAGGTCGCCATGGGCAATGTTGACCAGCCGCATGACGCCGAAGATTAGGGAGAGCCCCGCCGCGAAGAGCGCGTAGAGCCCACCCAGCAGGATCCCCTGGACGATCGCGTTGACCCACTCCATCAGTGCGCCCCCGCGACGTTGGCCGCGCCGAAATAGGCGGCAGTGATGGCGGCCCGGTCGTGATCCTCCGGCCGGCCGGCGAGCGAGACGCGGCCTTCCTGCAGGCAGACGAAGCAGCGTGCGACGGCCAGCGCGCGGACCACGTCCTGCTCGACAAGGACGATCGACACGCCTGTCGCGGCAATCGCGGGGAAGGCGGCGTAGATGTCCTTGATCACCACCGGCGCCAGGCCGAGCGAGATCTCGTCGAACAGCAGAACGCGCGGGTTGGCCATCAAGGCACGACCGATCGCCACCATCTGCTGCTGGCCGCCCGAGAGCGCCGTGCCGGGGTTGCGTCGCTTCTCGCGCAGGATGGGGAAGAGGCCGTAGACTCGGTCCAGCGACCACTCGCCCTTCGGGGCACGCTCGCCGCCGATGACGAGATTCTCCTCGACGCTGAGCGAACGGAACAGGCGGCGCCCCTCGGGCACCATCGCGATGCCACGCCGGGCAATAAGGTCCGGGCGCTCGCCGCCGATCGGCTGGCCGCCGTAGAGGATCATGTCCCGTTCGCAACGGACGAGCCCGGTGATGGCCTTCAACAGCGTCGATTTGCCGGCTCCGTTGGCGCCGATCAGCGCAAGCACTTCGCCCTCCTCGAGGTCGACGTCGATGCCGAACAGGGCCTGGAAGTCGCCATAGCCGGCCCTGAGACCGCGGATCGACAGGATCGACCCGCTCATGGCGTGCCCTCGATGCCCATGTAGATCGTCGCCACCTCCGGGCTTGCCATGACCGCGCGGGGTTCGCCTTCGGCGATCTTCCTGCCGAAATCGATGACGGCGATGCGGTCGACGACCGCCAGCAGCGCATGCACGACATGCTCGATCCAGATGACCGAAACGCCTTCGGCGCGCACCGCCTGGATCGTCGCGACCAGTTCCGCGCATTCTGGTTCGGTCAGGCCGCCGGCGATTTCGTCGAGCAGCAGCAGCTTCGGATCACTGGCCAGGGCGCGCGCCATCTCCAGCCGCTTGCGCTCCAGCAGGGTGAGTTGCCCGGCATAGGTGTTCGCCTTGCGCTTCAGGCCGGTCAGCTCCAGAACGTCGACGGCGCGCTGCTCGCTGTCGCGCTCCGAGGCGTTGCGGCCGAAGGCGGCGCCGACCAGCACGTTCTCGTAGGTCGTCATACCGGAGAAGGGGTGCGGAATCTGGAAGGAGCGGCCGATGCCGCGGTGACAGCGCGATCGCGCCGGCATCCGCGTTACCTCCGCTCCGTCGAAGACGATGGAGCCGCCCTCGGGCATCACGGTGCCGGCGATCAGGTTGAAGAGCGTCGTCTTGCCGGCACCGTTGGGGCCAATGATGCCCAGCGCCTCGCCCTGTTCGAGCGACAGCGACACGTCATCGGTGACCTGCAACGCGCCGTAACGCTTGCTCAGTCTCTGGGCGGTCAGGATCGGCACCAGGATGTCCGCGACGAAAGCGGCGGCGGGCAGGTCGTGCCCGCCGCCCCCTTCGATCAGCCGAGAAGCGCCAACTCGCCGCCCACCGGGATTTCCGGCGCCTGCGTGTTGGTGGTGATGACCAGCTCGAACTTGTCGCCCTGCTTTTGCCACTGGCCGCCAACCAGCGGCGTCTTGGACACGTTCTTCACAGGGCCCTTCGACCAGTCGACCGTGCCGACGATGGTTTTCAGGCTGGTCCCGGCGATCGCCTCGATGATGGCCTCGGAATCCTCCATGTCGGCGGCGCGCTTCACGACATCCGACACGACCTCGAAGAGCGCATGGCGGAAGCCGATCGGCTGGGTCCAAGGCTTGCCGGTCGCGGAGACGTAGCCGTCGGCCAGCGCCTTGGCGGTGGTGCCGTCGAGGCTCGACACGAAGGGGTGGTTCGGCGACCACCAGATCTCGGTCGACAGGCCGTTGCCGCGTTCGCCGAGCGCTTCGATCGCCGACGGGAAGAGCAGGGCCTTGCCGATCGTCACGATCTTCGGCTTGAAGCCCTGCTGTGCAGCCTGCGCCCAGAAGGTGCCGAAGTCCGGCGGGATCATCACGCCGGTGGTGATCTCCGCGCCGGCCGACTTGAAGGCGGTGATCTGCGCGGTGAAATCGTCCGAGAGCGGCTGGTAGCGGCCCGGATCGGTGAGCGTGAAGCCTGCCGCCGCGAGCGGCTTGGGGAAGCCGAGTTCGGCGTCGCCCCAGGCATTGCCGTCGGCGTCGTTCGGGAAAAGCCCACCGACCTTCTTCTCGACGCCGGGGTGATCCCACAGCGCCAGGAAGTTGGCGATGACGTCCTCGAGGCCCCAGAAGAAGTGGTAGGTGCTCTCGAAACCCTCGGCCGGATTGCCGCCGCGGCCGAAGAAATAAGGCTGCCAGGGGCAGTCGGTGGTGATGCAGGGCGTGCCGTTGACCTCGGCCTGGTCGGCGACCGGGTTGGTGGTATCAGGGGTCGCAGCGCCGAGCAGGATATCGACTTCGTCCTTGAGGATCAGCTCCGACGCCACTTCCGCGGCGCGGTTCGGGTTCGACTGGCTGTCGCGGACGATGATCTCCACGGCCCAGTTCTTGCCGTTGTTCTCCAGGCCGCCGGCGAAGACCTTGCGGATGCCGTCCAGCACGTAGTCGTCGGCCTCGGCGAAGCCGGCGAGCGGCCCGGTCTTCGGGCTGACATAGCCGAGCTTCAGCGTCGGGTTCTGCGCATAGGCGCGCGTGAAGTGCAGGATCGCCGGGGTTGCGAGGGCCGTCGCGGCGGTCGATTTCAGGAATGTGCGGCGGGTCAGTCCGGTGCGTATCGTGTCTGCCATGATCTCCTCCCAAGAGACGTGTTGAATTCGATGTCCTAAGTCGACGGTGCTGTCGGCGCTGCCATCTGCTTCAGGTGACCGAAGACCGTCGCACGCAGCGCCGCTGCCTGCTCGGGCGTCCAGCGGCGAAAGCCCTCGCCGTTCTTCATGCCCAGCTTGCCGCCCCGGACCAGTTCGCCGAGATAGGGCGACGGCCCCGGCGAACGGTCGAGGTGCCGCAGCACGACGTTGTGGATATCGAGCGTCAGGTCGGTGCCGACAAGGTCCGCGTTCTCCAGCGGCCCAAGCACTGCGAGGCGGCGGCCGAAGCTCGCCTTCACGACCGTGTCGACGGTCTCCGCGTCGGCGATGCCCTCGGCGACGATGGCGATCGCCTCGCGCCACAGTGCGTGCTGCAGCCTGTTGCCGACGAAGCCGGCGACGTCACGCTTTACATGCACCGGCGTCTTGCCGACGGAGCGCAGCAGGTCAACGGTCGCGGAGAGGTGCTCCGGTGCGGTCGCGGATGTCCCCACGACCTCGACCAGCGGCACGAGGAAAGGCGGATTCCACCAGTGCGTGCCGAGGATGCGCTCGCCGGTGTCCAGCCCGGCCGCGATGTCGGTGATGGGGATGACGGACGTGTTCGAGGCGAGAATGGCCGTGCCGTCTGCGAGGCGTACCAGATCGGCGAAGATCCGGCGCTTCAAATCCAGCTTCTCGGGTGCTGCCTCGATGACCCAGGCGGCGCCGGCGACGGCTTCGCCGAGATCGGCGTGGCCGCTGACGCGCTCTTCGGCGCCGGGTTCGATCTGCAGCGTGTCGAGATTGGCGCGGATGCGCTGCCGAAGCGTGTCGAGGGCTTCCCGCTGGGCGTCGTAGACGCGGACGGTGTGGCCCGCCAGCGCAAACACCTGCGCGATGCCGTGGCCCATGAGGCCGGCGCCAACGATTGCGATATCAGGGCGTCCTGTCATCATCATCCCGCCGTGTAGCCGCCGTCGGCGTAGAGGATGTGCCCGGTGTAGAAGTCCGACGCCTTGGATGCCAGGAAGAGCAGGGGGCCGGCGAGGTCTTCCGGCTCGCCGAGGCGACCTTTCGGCACGCGCGCGAGAAAGCCTTTGCGGACGTTCTGCGCGTTCTCGTTGTCTTCGAACATCCAGACCGTCAGCGGCGAGCGAAAGACGGTGGGCGCGATCGCGTTAACGGTGATGCCCGTCGGGCCGAGTTCGCAGCCGAGCGCCTTGGTGATGCCGTCCACCGCTGCCTTCGAGGCGCAATAGGCGGTGTAACCCGCCGGGTGGCCGAGCAGGCCGCGGGCGGAGGACATCAGGACGATCTTGCCGCCGCGACCCTGCGCCAGCATCTGGCGGGATGCGGCCCGCGCCATCAGCCAGGACTGCGTCACGTTGGCGTCCATCACGTCGAGGAAACGCGCCGGCGCCATGTCGGTGATCTTGGCGACGTCGTTCTTGCCGGAGGCCACGACGAGGATGTCGACACCGCCGAAACGCGCGACCGTGTCCGCGACGATCCCGTCACAGGCCGTTTCGTCGGACGGACGGGCATTGATCTTGAGAATCTCCGCCGAAGCGCAGGCCTTCGCGGTCTCGTCCAGTTCCTTCGCCTTGCCGGCGACGAGCGCCAGCCTCGCGCCCGCGCCGGCCAGCACCTGCGCAGCGACCGCGCCGAAAGCGCCGGATGCGCCGGTGACGATCGCCACCTTGCCGGCGATGTCGAACAGCGAGAGCGGATTGGCGAGCGCGCTCATGATTTGGTCGCCGGCGGGTAGGGGATGACGACCAGCATCTTGCAGACGTGGTTGGAACGGTTGACGATCTCGCGGACCTCGCCCGGCGCGATGGTGCAGGAGTCGAACGCGCCGAGCACCGTCTCCCTGCCGTCCACGAGTACCGTCATCTCGCCTTCCAGGACGACGTAGACCTTCTCGAACGGCGTGGAATCCGGACCCGCGCCGCCGCCCGGGAGGAACTGCGACAGGCCGACCCACTGGTTCGTCGGCCCGCCGTCCTCGAAGCCCTGCAGCCGCATGCCCACGACGCCGCGATGGTTCGGCGCGTCGTATGGCTTTGCGTCGGCGAAGCGCTTGGCCAGCATCAGAACGCCTCGCCCTTCTCGATGCGGTACTTCTGCCCGCGATCGATCATCGCGACGAGACGGATGATGCAGCCGTCACCGCGATCCCAGTTGATCGGGAAGAAGGCGAAGGTGCAGCGCTTTCCGGTGACGGCGTCGAGGTCGCCGCCGACGTTCTCGATGCCGAGGATCCCGGCCTTGAAGATCTTCTGGTGAACGGGTTCCCACTCCGGGAACGCGTCCTTCCAGTCGATGCCGCCCGACCATTGCTTGTACTCGTCGGCCAGGTGCGGCAGCAGCGGGCCGTTGCGCTGCGGGCCGATCGCAGTGGCCAGCGGATGGTCGTTCGCCTGCGTGTCGTGGCCGACCACCTTGACGCCCTTCTCGATCATCCAGTCGGCGGCCGAGGGCACGAAACCGGGGCAGTAGGGGAAGTAGTCACCGTCCTCATAGACCTTGTGCCAGCCGGTGTTGATGATAAGCACGTCGCCCTTGCGGATCGCCTTGCCGCAGGCCTTCTCGAGATCGTCTCCGGTGATCTGCTCCCACTTCTTCTTGGGGAGCGAGACGACGATGCCGGAGCCGAAGAAATGCGGCAGCGGGACCTCGTCGATGAAGGGCGTTCCCTGAACGACGTGCGCCGGCGCGTCGATGTGCGTCGTCACATGCATCGTCGTGGTGATGGTCTGCGACAGCACGCCGGACTTCGCCATGTAGTGCATGCGCTCGATGCGCACGTCGCGGAAATACGGCCAGTTCGGGCACTGGAAGCCGAAGCGATGCGACAGGTTGTAGAACTCGATGCCCATCGGGTTGTCGAGGTTCGACTGGAACTCGATGCCGCGAACCGTGATCGTCATGCCGGAATCCTCCCGTTGCCGGGCGGCATGCCCCGCAGCCTGTGGTTCGGCCAGTCCGGGGCTCCTCCCAAAGCCTGTATTGCCAAACGGTACGCGTGAACTGTATGACGGTCAACGTGTACCGCAATGCGGGCACCGAGGCGGGACGGGATCGAATGGCAAAGCGCGCGGCTACGCTGTCCGGCGGACGAGATGGACGCGACGGCGTCCAGGTCATCGCGCGCGCCGCGGCGGTGCTGCGCGCGCTCAAGGGGTCGGCCGGCATGAGCCTCGGGCAGATCGCCGAGAAGGTGGACCTGCCGCGCTCGACCGTGCAGCGCATCGTCGGCGCGCTGCAGCAGGAAAGGCTCCTCACGGCATCGGGCAGCGCGTCCGGCGTGCGGCTCGGCCCGGAGCTTCACGCGCTGTCGGAGGCGGCCCGCGTGAACGTCGTCAACGCCGTGCGCCCGCTGCTCCAGCGCCTGTCTGCACAGACGGAGGAGACGGTCGACTTGTCGATGCTGCGGGACGGCAAGATGGTGTTCGTCGACCAGATTCCCGGCTCCCACCGCCTGCGCGCGATTTCCGCGGTCGGGGAGACCTTCCCGCTGGCGACGACGGCAAACGGCCGCGCCTGCCTGTCGCTGATGGACGACGCCGAAGCACGCGAACTGCTTGCCGCCGAGGCCGGTCCCGCGATCGTCCGAAGGACGCTGGCGACGATCGCCGAGGTGCGCTCGACGGGCCTCGCCTTCGACGAGGACGAGCACACGCAGGGAATTTCCGCCGTCGGCCTCGGCTTCGTCGATCCCAAGGGAGATCGCTACGCGATCTCCGTGCCGGTCCCGACCAGCCGCTTCACCCAACAGCGCGAACGCGTCGCTGCCGCTCTGCGCCTGCTGCGCGGCCCGATCGGCGACATGTTCGGATAGGTTCATGTGCCCGCTCCGCGAGTCAGCACGAAGTCGAATTCGACGTCCCAGAACCAGCCTTTGAAGCCAAGTACCTTTGCCCGCGCCGCGTCGTCCACCTTCCGGAATTCCGCGAGCAGGCTCTGCTTCACGCCAAACACGGCGTCCGTCGCGATATACGGATCGTCCGGATCGAAGATGTGGGTAACCAGCGTCTCGAAGCCGTCGGCTTTCAGGATGAAATGGAGGTGCGCCGGCCGGTACGGATCGCGGCCGAGCGCGTTGAGCAGCTGCCCGACCGGGCCGTCATCGGGGATCGGGTAGAACTTCGGCTTGACCGCGCGGAACCAGTAGCGGCCGTCGGCGCCGGTCCGGAACACCCCGCGCAGGTTGAAGTCGGGCTGGATGCCCTTTTGCTGGACGTCGTAGAAGCCTTCGTCATTGGCCTGCCAGACGTCGAGGACCGCGCCAGAGATCGGCTTGCCATCGGTGTCGAGGATGCGGCCGGAGATCACCATGTCCTCGCCCTTGTGGTCGAGGCAGATGTTGGCGCCCATCGGCAGTTCGGGCGCGTCCGCCACGTGGAACGGCCCGAGCACGGTCGATTCCGAGGCGCCCGAAGGCTTCCTGTTGTTGATCGCGTCGACCAGCATGGAGACGCCCAGCACGTCAGACAGCAGAATGAACTCCTGCCGCCAGTCGGTGCACATGTGGCCCGTCTTCGTCAGGAACATGATCGCCTGGAACCACTCGTCCTGGGTCGGTTCGATCTCCTTCACCGCCTCGTGCAGCTTGCGGGTGACGACCTCCATTACCTGCTTCAGCCGCGCGTCCTTCGCCCCGGCATTCCGCGCCGTGACGACCTCGACGGAATTCTCCTCGGTGAAATAGCCGTTGGGTTTCGCGTTCATCGTCACCTCACAGTGCCAGCACGGCCGTCAGCGCCTTGCGCAGCGCGGCGAGCGGGTCCTTCACCATCGCGTCTTTCCGCCACGCGACGTGCTGGTCCGGACGGGTGAGAACGATGCCGCCGTCGCGGACCTCGCGCAGGTTCGCCCAGTCGCCGGTCAGGTCCTGCCATTGCTGGCGGGGTCCGATGACGTGCGCATCGATCTCGATGCCGAGTTCCTTCGATAAGGTCTTCGCGGCATCCACCCAGCCTTTCCCGCCGATGCCGGTGAAGACGGTGAAACGGCCCTTGCCGCAGAGATCGAGCGTCGAAGCCTTGGCGCCGTTCTCGCCGAACACCCAGGCATGCGGCAGGCGCGCGCCGGGCCAGGTCGTCGGCTGGTAGTGCAGAACCTCGTCCTTCTCGAACGTCGGCTCCTTCTGCCCATCGGCGAAGACCGCCTTCGACTTGTAGCGCTGGTTCATCTCGATGCCATGCGCGTCGAACTCGTAGACCTTGAAGGCGATGGTCTCGCGGATCTTGCGGCGCTGTTCCTCGGCAGCAGGCGTGTCGTCGCAGCGCGCGTCCATGTTCTGCTGCATCTTCACCGGGTCGATGGAATCGAGCAGACCGAGTGCCTTGAAGATCGGACCGAACTCCTCGATCGACTTGTTGGCGCGGGTCACGATCTGCTTGGCGATCGGCGCGCGCTCGACCTGGAAGCTGTCGAGCAGCTTCTCGCCGGCCTTGCCCTTCAGCACGTAGGCCAGCTTCCACGCGAGGTTGAACGCGTCCTGGATCGACGTGTTTGAGCCCAGCCCGTTGGACGGCGGGTGGCGGTGCGTCGCGTCGCCCATGCAGAAGACCCGGCCGTTCTGCATCGTCGTCGCGTACATGTTGTTGACCGTCCAGGTCGACACCGACTGGATGTCGATCTGGAGATCCGGATCGCCCACGAGATCGCGCGCGACCTTCGTCGCGAAGGCGTTGTCTACTTCCGGCGCCGGCTGGTTGATGTCGTAGCCCCAGACGATCAGCCATTCGTTCCAGGGGCGGACCATGCGCACGAGGCCCATGCCGATGCCGCCGACATCGGCGCCGGGCTGCACGACCCAGTAGAGCACCGATGGCCGGTGGGCGACGTATTTGGAGAGGTCGGCCTTGAACAGGATGTTCATCGAGCCGCCGACGCCCATCTTGCCCTCGAATTTCAACTTGGCGTCCTCGGCGACCTTTGAATTGCCGCCGTCGGCGCCGACCAGATATTTCGAGCGGACGGTGAAGTCCTTGCCTGTCAGCCGGTCGCGGCAGGTGGTGGTCACGCCGTCCTTGTCCTGCTTGTGGCTGAGATACTCGACCGACATGCGGCCCTGCGTGCCGCGAGAGCAGGCGGTCTTGTAGAGCAGCGGCTCCATGAAGGTCTGCGGCAGGTCGTTCATGTGCGACGGCGACGACAGCTGGTGCTCGGCGCGCGAGAGAGGGTGCTTGCCCCAGGTCTTCAGCCGGCCGATTTCCTCGCCGGCCAGCGAGGTGCAGAACACGTTCTCGCCCATCAGGTCCTGCTCGGTGGCGAACATGTACGCCTCGTCCTCGACCTCGCGGCCGAGGTCGCGCAGCACCTCCATCGTGCGCTGGTTGGTGATGTGGGCGCGCGGCGTGTTGGCCAACCAGCGGTAGCGGTTGATCACCATGTTCTCGACGCCGTAGGTGGAGAGCAGCGCGGCAGTCGCGGAGCCTGCCGGCCCGGTGCCGATGATCAGAACGTCGGTGGTGATGTCAGCCATGCGCAGCCCCTCGGTCATGCTCGCGGCCGCGTGCCGTCCCACGCCTGCTGGAGCAGGCGGCGGATCGATCCGCGGTCGATCGGTCTCGGATTGGAATACGGGTTTCTGGTCGCGATCTCGGCGGCGCGGTCGAGATCGGTTTCGGTCAGGCCGAAGGCCTTGAGCCGCGTCGGTGCGCCGACGGATGTTGCGAAGTCGTACAGTGCAGGGCCGGGCGGGCCGCCGAACACCTCTGCGACCGGGCGGAGGAGGTCCCCCGCGACGGCGGCGTTGAAGCCGATCGTATGCGGCAGCATGATCGCATGCGTCTCGGCGTGCGACGTATCGAAGCTGCCGCCCAGCGTGTGGCAGAGCTTGTGATGCAGCGACATTGCCACCTGGCCGAGCACCGTGCCGCAGAGCCATGCCCCGTAGAGCGCCTTCTCGCGGGCCGCGATGTCTTGGGCGTCTCGAATGATGGCCGGCAGGGCGTCCTTCAATGCGCGCATGCCTTCTGCGGCCATCAGCGAGGCAATCGGATTGCGGTCCTCGGCATAGAGGCCTTCGGCGGCGTGCGCGATGGCGTTCAGTCCGCTGGTCACGCTCATAGCCACGGGCAGGCCAAGCGTCAGGTCGGGATCGTAGATGACGATCTCGGGAACGACCTTCGGGTCGCGCAGCGTCGTCTTCTGGCCGCCTTCGGTCTGGCCGAGGATGGGCGTGACCTCCGAGCCGGCATAGGTGGTGGGAATGACGATCTGCGGGATGTCCGTCCTGAGCGCCATCGCCTTGCCGAGGCCGGTGGTGGAGCCGCCGCCCAGCGAGACCACGCAATCGGCCCCAAGCTTCGCGGCGACCTGAACGGCTTCGTCGGTGACCGCGACGGGCGTGTGCATCGCCGCCTTGGCGAAGACGCCTGCCGATAGGCTGCCCAGACGCGCTGCCAGGGCTTCCGCGTCAGAGGCCTGGTGCGGCGTGGACAAGACAAGCGCGCTGCGGCAGCCGAGCTTCTCGATCCACTCGCCGATGCGCGCGCTCGTGCCGCGCCCGAAGACGATGCGGGCGGCGCTGCCCTGGTAGGTGAAGGAGAGCGTCATGCCGCGCGCCGCTCCTTTTTCGCCCTTACCATCACGAAGGTGAAGTCGAGCAGCCAGCCCTTCTGCTTTCCGGCCCTGCGGAATTCGCCGATCAGCTCCGGCTTGACGCCGAAAATCGCATCCTCGGTAAGGTGCGGATCGTCACCGTCGTACAGATGCGTGCTGATCGTCTCGAAGCCGTCCGCCTTGATGATGAAATGCAGGTGCGCCGGCCGCCGCAGGGGGCAGCCGATGGCGCCCAGCATCCGCCCCACCGGCCCGTCGCCCGGCACGGCGTAGCCCGCCGGCCTGATCGTCCGGTAGTGGAAGGCACCGTCCCCATCGGTCCTGAAGATGCCGCGCAGGTTGAATTCCGGCTGCCTGTCCGGCTGCTGGTTCTCGTAAAATCCCTCGGCATTGGCCTGCCACGTCTCGACCGTCGCGCCGGGGACAGGCTTGCCGTCGAGGTCGGTGATCCTGCCCGAGACGTTCAACGCCTCGCCGATGCCGTCCAGCGATATCGACGCGCCGAGCGGCAATGCCGGAGCGTCGGCGCGGTAGAAAGGCCCGCGCACGGTGTTGGGCGTTGCGCCCTTCGGGCGGCGCGAGTTGATCTCCTCCACCAGTGCCGTGACGCCCAGCAGGTCGGACAGCAGCACCCATTCCTGACGCTTGTCGTCGCTGGCGTGGCCAACTTCGGTCAGGAAATGGATCGCGCGGCGCCACTCCCCAGGCGTCGGCCGTGTCTCCCGGACAGCACGATGGATACCTTCGACCAGGGCCACCAGGAAACGCGGCAACGGACCGTCGGCGCCACGTCCCGTGAGACGCTCCGCGACGACGTCCGCCGAATTCATCTCGTTGAACGACGTGGCCGCCATTCACTCCTCCCATCAGGAGGCTAGCAAGGCGCGGCGTAGCGGTTGATGATTTCTGATACGATTAGTATAGCAGATTGCTATGAAAATCGATGAGCGGCACCTCGTTCAGCTCGCGGCGGTGGTGCAGGCCGGAGGTGTTACGGAAGGCGCGGGACTGCTCGGGCTGACCCAGCCGGCAGTGTCGCGCACTCTGTCCATGCTAGAGAAGCGACTGGGCGAGCCGCTGTTCGTAAAAGGACGGCGGCCGCTGCAGCCGACACCGCTCGGGCGGGCGCTGGCCGATCACGGGCAGGCGATGCTGACGGCGTCGCGCAAGGCCTCGGCCATCGTCGACGGGTTTCGCCAGGGGCGTACGGGTGTCGTCCGCGTCGGCGGCACGCCCTTCTTCATGGACGCGCTGATCTCCGGCATGATCGCGGCTTTCCAGAATGCATCGCCCGAGGTGCGCTTGGAGCAGAGCTACGGTTACCTGCCGGAGCTGATGGCTGCCATCAATGCAGATCGCATCGACCTCGCCATCTGCCCCATCGACGTGATGGACGAGGGATCCGGCATGCAGTTCCAGGAGGTGCTGCCGGGCCGCAACGTGATCGCCTGCCGCTCGACGCATCCCTTGATGCTGAAACGCAAGCTCGATCCGGCCGAGGTGCTGGACTATCCCTGGATCGCGCCGCCGCCGGGCAGCCCGCTGCTCGCGGACCTCAGAAGCCTCGTGCTCTCGCTCGGCGCCACGGAGATCAAGATCCGCTATTCCGGCGGCTCGCTCACCAGCGCGATCCACTACATCAAGGCGACAGACGCGCTGATGATCGTGCCGCACAGTGTCGTGTTCGCATTCCGCGCCGAGAAGGCAATCACTGCGCTGCCGGTCGCCATCTCGCATCCCCAGCGCGCGCTGGGCATCCTGCGGCGCGCCGATCAGGGCAGGGCGCCGGCCGTCGACGCGTTCGCAGGCCACATCCGGAAGAGCTTCGACGACCTGAAACACCTGATCAAGCGCCACGAACAGGCGGTCGTCTGGGTCGCCTGAGCGGCGCAACCGCTGGCAGGCAAAGCCGCAGTGCCGACATCGACCGTCCTGCGACCGGCGAGGAAGCTGTTGCCGAGCGGTTTTGCTTGTTGTACGACTGTTCAACAAGGCGCAAAGCGAACTCCCGTCGTGATCCGAACCGAGTTCCCCTTCCAGGTCGAGACCGTCGATCCTTTCTGGATCGCGCTGGCGGACGGCACGCGCATCGCAACCACGCTCTGGCGGCCGGTGACGGACACGAAAGTGCCGGTTGTCACCGAGATGGTGCCTTACCGCCGCCGTGACGGGACGACGGCCCGCGACATGGACATGCAGCCCTGGATGGCCGGGCACGGGATTGCCTATTGCAGGGTCGACATCCGAGGAGCCGGGGATTCCGACGGGGAACTGGCTGACGAGTACTTGCCGCGCGAGCAGGACGACGCGGTGGAGATCATCGCGAAGCTGGCCGCCGAACCCTGGTGCAATGGCAATGTCGGCATGACGGGCATCTCGTGGGGCGGCTTCAATTCGTTGCAGGTCGCTGCACGCCGGCCGCCGGCGCTGAAGGCGATCATCCCGCATTGCGCCACCGACGACCGCTACATGGACGACATCCACTACATGGGCGGCGCGCTGCTGACCGAGCAGGAGATGTGGTCGAACTTCATGCTGCTGAAGACGTCCGCGCCGCCCGATCCGCAGATCGTCGGCGATGCGTGGCGCGGCATGTGGGCGGAGCGGCTGGCGCGGACGCGGTCGCTCTCCGAGATATGGCTGAAGCACCAGCGCCGCGACGCGCAGTGGAAACAAGGCTCCGTCTGCGAGGATTATTCGCGGATTCAGTGCGCGGTGATGGCCGTGTGCGGCTGGGACGATTCCTACAAGAGTTTCGTCGCGCGGCTGCTTGAGAACCTCACGGTGCCGAAGCTGGGTATCGTCGGGCCGTGGTCGCATGCCTATCCGGGCCGCGGCGCACCCGGACCGCTGATCGGCTATCTGCAGGAGGCGCTGCGCTGGTGGCGCCACTGGCTGAACGGCGAGGACACCGGCATCATGGACGAGCCCATGTACCGCGCCTGGGTGACCAGCGAGGAGCGGCCGCGATCGTTCTATTTCCCCGACCACGCCGGTTCCTGGGTGGCGGAAGAGCAATGGCCGTCGCCGCGCATCGAGCAGCGCAGGTTGCACCTCAACGCTGCGGGACTGGGTGCCGCGCCGGCGGGGAACGGCCTGCTGCCCATCTCGTCGCCCGCCACCGCCGGACGCGATTGCGGGCGCTGGGGCGGCTATGGCGGCACATGCCCCGACATGCCGATCGACCAGCGCCGCGAGGACGGCCTGTCGATCTGCTTCGACACAGCGCCGCTCGACGATGATCTGACGCTACTCGGCGCGCCGGAGATCGACCTGCTGGTCACGGTCGACCAGCCGCACGTCAATCTCGCCGCGCGGCTGTGCGACGTCTATCCCGACGGCACGTCCGCGCAGATCACCTACGGCGTGCTGAACCTCAGCCATCGCAACAGCCACGAGTTTCCGGAGCCATGCCCGGTCGGCGCGCCGTTTCGGGTGCGGCTGAAGCTGAACGATCTTGGCCGCACGATCCCAAAGGGTCACCGCATCCGCCTGGCGCTCAGCAACCAGTACTGGCCGATCCTCTGGCCACAGCCCAAGCTTTCGCTGCTGTCGGTCGCGACCGGCGAGAGCATGCTGGTCCTGCCTGTCCGGCCGCCATCGCCGCGGGATGCGGAGGTGCGCTTCGAACCCGCCGAGACCGCGCCGCCGGTGCCAACGACGGTGTTCGAGGCCGGTCATGACCGGCGGACGGTGACGGAGGATTTCGGCACCGGTCTGCAGACGATCGAGCTGGTTTCAGAGCATGGGCGATACCGTTACGATGATCGCAACATCACCGTCTCATCCAGCCAGACCGACGTCATGTCGATCCGCCCGGACGATCCGCTTTCGGCCAGGCTGGTGACGGAGTACCGTTGGGCCATAGCCAGCGGGGAGGCCGATACCGAAAGCATCGCGCGCACGGAATTGACGGCCGACGAAACGCATTTCGAGCTGAGCTGGCGGCTGGAGGCCCGAGAACGGGGCCGGCTTGTCCACAGCGCCGCGGCGACACGGCGCATCAGGCGCGACTTCGCCTGACGGGAGCCGGAGACGATGCTCACCTACGCCCTGAAGCGCATCGGTCTCGGTCTCCTGATCCTCGTCTTCGTGATGGTCGTGATGTATGCGGCCGTCTTCCTCATTCCGGGCGACCCTGCGACCGTGGCGCTCGGGCCGCGCGCGACGCCGCAGCTCAAGCAGATGCTGATCGAGCGCATGGGGCTCGACCAGCCCGTCTGGTGGCAGATCATTCGCTTCTTCGGCAATGCGGTGACCGGGAACCTCGGCTACGACGTATGGTCGAACCGCCCGGTCTCCACGCTGGTGATGGAGGCGTTGCCGAACACGCTGATCCTGGGCGTCGCGGCGTTGACGACTGCTCTTCTGATTGGCGTGCCGCTCGGCTGCCTCTCGGTGATGCAGCGCGGCACGGTGGCGGACGCGATCATCGGCGTTGCGTCGGTCGCCGTGATTGCCGTGCCGTCCTTCGTCGTCGCGATCTACTCGCTGCTGGTCTTTGCCGTGATGTTGCGCTGGCTGCCGGCGATCGGGGCAGGGGAGTCCGGCGACATTCTCAGCCAGGCGCGCGCCCTTATCCTGCCGGCGCTGGCAATAGCGCTCGGCTGGATCGGCTACATCGCGCGGATGGTCCGCGCCTCGATGATGGAGGTCATGGGCGAGCCGCATATCCGCACGGCGCGCGCGTTCGGCCTGCCCGAGTGGAAGATCGTCTCGAAATATGCGCTTAGGATCGCCATCATCCCGACGATCTCGCTTGTCGCCGTGGGGCTTGGCGCGATCCTGTCCAGCGCCGTGTTCGTCGAGGCGGTCTTCTCGCGGCCCGGCATCGGCAAGCTGATCACCGATGCCGTGAACACACGAAACTATCCGGTCGTGATGGGCACCGTTCTCATCATGACCGCCATCTATGTTTTCATCACCATAGCGGCCGATCTGCTGATCGCGCGGCTCGACCCAAGGGTTCGCGATGTCTTCCGTGGCTGACAGCGACCTCTCCGGGCTGAGGCGGCGGCGCTTCCCGGCGCTGCAGGCGCTGCTTGCCGATCCGATCACCGGCATCGCGCTCGTGCTGGTGGTGGGCTTCCTGCTCACCGCAGCGCTGGCGCCATGGCTGGCGCCATACCCGCCGACACAGATCAACGTGCTGCACAAGCTGCAGCCGCCGTCGGCGGAACACTGGTTCGGCACCGATCATCTCGGGCGCGACCTGCTTTCGCGCGTCATCTACGGCGCCCGCACGGCATTGATGATCGCCATCGTCTCCGTTTCGATCGCGGGTATCGTCGGGCTCATCCTGGGGCTGATCGCCGGCTATGGCCCGCGCTGGCTCGACGGCATCCTTGTCCTCACCTTCGACAGCCTGAACTCGCTGCCGATGATCATGTTCGCGCTCGCCATCATCACCGTCGCAGGGGCCGGCACGGGAACGCTGATCCTGGTGATCGCGATGACATCCTTCCCGAGCTACGCGCGACTGATCCGCGCGCAGACGCTGGCGCTGAAGAACAGCGACTACATCCTGGCGGAGCGATTGTTCGACGCCAGCCCGTTCAGGATCCTGTTCATCCACCTGCTGCCCAACGTCGTCGGTCCGCTGATCATCCTCCTGTCGATGGACATTCCCGTTGTCATCATGGTGGAGGCCGGACTGTCGTTCCTGGGCCTCGGCGTCCGACCGCCGACACCATCATGGGGGTCGATCCTCTATGACGGCTACACTTCGATCCGTGCCGCGCCCTTCGTGGTGATCTTCGGTGGCCTGCCGCTGATCCTCGCCACGCTGGGCTTCACCTTCCTGGGCGAAGGCCTGCGCGACTATCTCGATCCACGACTGAGAGCGGGGCGCCCGGGATGACGGCTCGCCTCGCCGCACACGATCTCAGCGTTCGCTATGCGACGCCGCTGGGCGACGTGCATGCGCTGCGCCACGTCGACATCGAGGCGAGCGCGGGCGAGGTGATCGGCATCGTCGGCGAGAGTGGCTGCGGCAAGTCCACGCTGGTCACCGCGCTTGCCAACCTGCTTCCTGGCAATGCGCGGGTGAGCGGTTCCATCGTCTACAATGGCACCGACCTCGTCGGGCTCGATCCTCACCGGCAGCGGATGCTGCGCGGCGACGAGATAGCGCTTGTCGGCCAGGACCCGATGACGGCGTTCAACCCGGTGCTGACCATCGGCGACCAACTCGTCGACTTCCAGCATCACAGGCACGATCTCTCGCGCCGGCAGAAGGAAGCCCGCATCGCCGAGACGCTGGCGCGTGTCGGCATCTCCGATGCGCGGCGCCGGATGGACAGCTATCCGCACGAACTGTCGGGCGGCATGCGGCAGCGCGTGGCGATCGCCGCGGCGTTGATGACCGACCCCGGCCTGCTCATCGCCGACGAGCCGACGACGGCGCTGGACGTGACGATGGAGGCGCAGATCATCCATCTGCTGCGGGAGCTGAGGCGCGAGTTCAACGGCATCATCATCGTGGTTTCGCATCATCTCGGCGTCATCGCCGAGCTCTGCGACCGCGTCTACGTGATGTATGCCGGCGAGGTGGTGGAGGACGGCGATGTCGACGCGATCTTCCATGATGCGCGCCATCCCTACACGCGTGCGCTGCTCGCCTGCGACCCGGCGCGCTTCCACGATCGGCTTGATCGGCTGCCGACGATCCCGGGTTCGCTGCCAAGCCTGATGACGCCGCCCGCAGGCTGCGTCTACGCGGCGCGGTGCGAGCGCGCCTTCGCGCCGTGCAGCAACACCGCCCCGGCGGCGACACAGCTCACTGCGACACATGCAGCCCGTTGCCACGCGGTGCACGCATGAAGCCGCTGCTGGCCGTCGAGAACCTGTCGGTGACGTTCGTCCGGCCGAACCTGTTCAGCCGGCTGCTCGACCCGAACCCGCCGCCGGCATTCAATATCATCGACGCCGTGACGATGGCGCTGATGCCGGGCGAGACAGTCGGCCTCGTCGGCGAGTCGGGGTCCGGCAAGACGACGCTCGCGCGCGCCATGCTGGGGCTGGTGAAGGCGGCGGCCGGGACGATCGTGTTCGATGGACGCCCGGTGAGGGTGCCGGCCGATTTCCGGGCGCTGCGGCGGCGCGCGGCGATGATGTTCCAGGATCCTGTCGCGTCACTCAGCCCGCGGCTTCGCGTCGGCACGCTGCTGACCGAGCCGCTGGCGATCCAGCGCGTGCCGATGCCCAACCGCCGCCTGACGGCGCAGGCTCTGCTGGCCCGCGTCGGGCTGCCGGCCTCCTTCGTGGACAGATTCCCGCACGAACTCTCCGGCGGGCAGGCGCGTCGCGTCGGCGTGGCGCGCGCGCTGTCGATCAAGCCCGACCTGCTGCTGGCCGACGAGCCGACGGCGGGGCTCGACGTGTCCGTGCAGGGCGACGTTCTGAACCTGATCGCCGAGCTCAAGCGCGATCTCGGTTTCGCTGCGATGATCGTGACGCACAATCTGGCGATGATCCGCCACGTGAGCGACCGGCTGGCGATCATGTATCTTGGCCGCCTGGTCGAGACCGGCCCCACCCAGGACGTCTTCGCCGAGCCGCTGCATCCCTACACCGCGACGCTGATCGCCTCGGAACCTGTTCCGGATCCGCGCCAGCGCCGCGACAGCCTCGCCATTCGTGGCGAGATACCCAGCGTTTTCAGCCGTCCGTCCGGCTGCGAATTTCACACGCGCTGCCCGATCGCGCGCGAGCGCTGCCGTAGCGAAGCGCCGGCGTACCGGCGCATGCAGGGCGAACGCATGGTGCGGTGCCATTTCCCGCTCGAGACGGGCGGGCAAGAACGGGACGCCTTTGCAAGGGCTTCCACCAACCACAGGGGAAAGAGACATGATCAGATGGACCACAGACCGGCGTAATTTTCTCAAGGCGGCGGGCGCGATGGGCGCGGCGGCGATGATGCGGCCGGGCTTCGCCTGGTCGGCGGACGGTGACACGCTGCGCATCCGCATGGAGGGCGACCTGCAGGTGCTCGACCCGGCCTTCATGCTGGGCGCGATCGAGGACGTCATCATGCGCGGCATCTATGTGTCGCTGAACAAGCTGGGCGATTTGCGCGACGGCGCGCCGTGGTCGCTGTGGGGGGCGGAAAAGCTGGAGCAGGCCAGCGACAAGTCGATCGCCTTCACGCTGATCGACGGGCTGACATGGTCGAACGGGTTCGGCCCGGTGACAGCGGAGGACGTGAAGTTCTCCTATGAGCGCATCGCCAATCCGGACAACGCCTCGCCCTGGGCCTACCAGTTCGAGCAGCTCGATCATGTCGAAGTGGTCGACCAGAAGAGCGGCATCATCCACCTGAAGAACCCGTATCAGCCGATCTATGTGGTGACGCTTCCCTATTACGGCGGGCACATCGTCTCGAAGGCTGCGACGGAGAAGGCCGGCGGCAAGTACACGACCGACGTGCCGGCGATGTGCGGGCCATATCTTCTGACCGGGTGGGAGCAGAAGCAGAAGGTGACGCTGACGGCCAACCCGGGCTGGCCGGGACCCAAGCCCGCCTTCGGCAAGGTCGAGATCTATGTCGTCGCCGACGACCAGGCGGCGCAACTTGCCTATGAGGCCGATGCGTTCGACTACACGAAGATCGCGGTGTCGGCGACCAAGGCCGTCAAGGCAGCGCCGCCGGCCGGAACCAAGGTCGTCGAAGCGCAGTCCACGCGCTACCAGTGGCTGTCGATCAACATGCTGAGCCCGCGTCTGCAGGACCAGCGGGTGCGGCAGGCGGTCCAGTACGCGATCGACGTCAGCCAGATTCTCACCGGCGTCTATGACGATCTGGTGCCGCGCTCGACCGGCGTGGTGCAGCCGGGAACGAAATTCGCTCGCCCCAGCAACATCATCGCGGCGCCGGACTACGAGAAGGCGCAGGCGTTGCTCGCCGAAGCCGGCGTCAGCGATCTGTCCCTGACGCTGACGGTGATGAACGACTCGACGCGCACGGCGGTTGCCCAGATCATCCAGGCGAGCATGGAGCAGGCCGGCATCCGGGTCGAGATCATGCCCTACGACGAGGCGGCCTACTGGGGCCTCGGCGACAAGACTCAAGGGGACGGCTACAAGGAGCTCGACCTGACGCTGATGGACTTCGCCGGCGGCGTCGACCCGTCGGAAAACCTCGTCTGGTTCCGCCCGGACCAGATCGGCGTCTACAACTGGTCCGGCTTCGACAATGCCGAATATGAGAGCAGCTACCAGCAGCTGGTCATCGAGACGGACGAGGCCAAACGCGTCGCGCTGTCGAACCGGATGGAGGATCTGATGGAGGAGACGGGCACCTTCCTGTTCATCTGCCACCAGCCGCTGGTGCTGATCCACCGCGATACGTTCTCGCCGGTAATCTACCCAGACGGGCATCCGAATCCCGTGCTGTTCACCAAGAGCGCGTGAGGGCAGCGTGGACAGCTGTGGCGCCATGCACTAGCTGGGCACCGTGGCGAATACGGCATCAGTGACGGTCAAGAGGAAGCGCGGCGCCGGTAAATCGCCGCCGCGCTTCAGCCGCGAGCAGGCCGGCGTGCGCCGCGCTATGCTGATC
The DNA here is from genome assembly GCA_019635755.1 of Rhizobiaceae bacterium. Lineage (GTDB taxonomy): Bacteria > Pseudomonadota > Alphaproteobacteria > Rhizobiales > Rhizobiaceae > OAS926. Next base: position 194,699 of record JAHBYW010000002.1, read on the forward strand.
GAGGCGGCGGCGCGCTGCCTGTCGCGCGGCGGCATCGGGGCGTTCACCGTGGACAGCATCTGCCGAGAGGCGGGTGTCTCGCGCGGGCTCATCAACCATCATTTCGACGGTCTCGATGGGCTGCTGGTCGAGGTCTACAAATCGTCGCTCTACGCCAGCGTCAGCCAGCACATCGCCGACGCGCGACGGCGCCGGGCGGAGAACATCGCCTGGCCGCCGGAAGAGGCGCTCGTGGCGCTCGTCCGCTCCAACTTCACCCCGGCCTATTTCAGCCGGGCCAACCTGCTGGTGTGGTTGTCGCTGTGGGGGGAGATCGCGGTGAACCCGCGGCTCAGGGCCGTGCACCGGGAACTCTACGACGCGTACCGCGCCGAGCTTGCCGAGGACATCGCCGCCGTGGCGCGGTCGCGCGGCAGGGTGGTAGACGCGCCGGCACTGGCGCGGAACTTCATCGCGCTCGTTGACGGGCTGTGGCTGGAATGGTGCCTGGACGCGACCGTGATGACGCTGGGCGACGCGGAAGACGCCGGGTTCGAGATGCTGGAAGCGCAGGTCGGGGCGCTGCGCTGAGCTTTAGCCGGCCGGCCGCAGACAGCCCTTGCCGTCGATGATCTCGATCTCGTGCACACAGCCATAGGCTGCGGAGGCATCACGAATCCGATTGAGTATCCTCTCGGCCTGTTCACGCTCCGCCAGCCTCGGAATACCGCGCGTCGTCAGCGGATCGCCTTTGCCGAGGTCGATGGGGTGAAGCACCAGTTCGACCAGCCGCGCGTTCTCGAAACGGGCGACCGGCAACACCGTCTCGAAGACCTCCGGCTGGGTAAAGTAGCTCGCGTTCATGACGGCGTTGAGGTCGGCCGGCGTCGCCCGGTCGGGCTGCTCAAAGGCGTCACGCAGCATGTTGCGGTTCAAGTCGAACAGCTCGGACGGCAAGACCTCCTGCATGTCGCTCCAGATGAAGTTTCCGAGGCCGTAGATGATGGGCTTGCCGCCGTAGAGGTCGACTGGACCGGCGTGGTGCAGTCCCGAAACCGCGACGATGTCGGCACCGGCGTCGATCGCCGCGCGGGCGAATTCCTTGAGGAACGGCGAGGGCGGTTCGGGATAGCCGTCGCGTCCGGTCTCGTGGGAGTGCACGGCTACGATCAGGAAATCCCCGACCTGCCGGCCCTGCCGGATGTTGCGGAGGATATCGGCGCAATCGCCGGGGTCCATCTCGTGGCGATAGCCCCGTTCCGGCCCGGCCTCGAACGTGCGGCCGAAGGCGGAGACGCGGTCGGCGTGATCCCCAGTCCGTGATTGAAACCGGCGGAGCGCCGACAGCTCGTCGCCGGTCACGATGTCGATCTGGCGCAGGCGAAGCGCGCTGACGCCGGGACGGCCGGGTGACGCATCGCGCTCGGCCAAGGCCTCCGATGTGGGCCGGAAGGTAGTCGCGACCGAGACCAGGCCGATGCGTCCCTCCGGCGTTTCGAGACAGGTCGCCCGGCGCGCGAGGCCCAGCCGCTCGCCCACGCCAGCATGGACGAGACCCGCCGCGTCCAGTCGCCGCGTCGTCTCGCGCATGCCGTCCAGGCTCCAGTCCAGCGCGTGGTTGTTGGCGCGCGCCAGCATGTCGAAGCCCATCGCGGCCAAGTCTCCGGCCGTGGAGGGTTCGGCGAGCAGCGGCCAGTCGCCGTCCCAGCAATAGGGGTGGCCGGCGAATGATCCGATGTCGATGATCGAGGTTTCGAGATTGCCGCAGCAGACATCGGCATTGTGGAGCAAATCGAGCACCGCCGCGAGGCCGGGCAAGCGATGCGCGAGCTGCGAGATTGGCCGTGAAATGACGCAATCACCGGCGAGCGCGACGCTGAAGCGGCCCGTGATGGCGTTCGGCGGATCGCTGGCGCCCGCGCGGCGACCTGGATCGGCGCTGTGACGTTGGTCGACACCTGCCATCGCCTAGCGCTCGTCTTCCCAGGGGAAGCTGTCCATGCGGACAGGCCCGGCTTCGGTGACGATCACCTGCGTTTCCAGCTTGACGCATTCATCGCCACGCTCCTCGCCAATCAGGCTTTCGACCGCGATGACCATGTTCTCCTCGAAGACGCCGCCGTAGAAATCGATCGCGGCATCCTCGCGGAAGGGCACGCTCGGATACTCGTCGCAGAGGCCGACCCCGTGCAGCGCGCAGGAATAGCGGCGGGCGCGGAAGCGCTCCGGCATCGGCCAGCTCCGGTCGACGAAATCGCGGAAGTCGAGGCCGGGCCTCAGCAGCGCCATGTTGTGCTCGATCTGCTCGCGCGCATATTTGTAGAGGTCGGCCTGCCGTGCCGTCATCGGCACATGGCCGATGGTCCATGAGCGCGACACGTCGGCGCAATAGCCGTAGGGGCCGATCATGTCGGTGTCGACGCCGAGCATCTCGCCCTCGACCGCGACCTTGTCCGAGCATTCCTGGAACCATGGGTTCGTGCGTGATCCCGTGGCGAGCAGCCGCGTCTCGATCCATTCGCCGCCATTGCGGATGTTCTCGCGATGCAGCTCCGACCAGATCTCGTTCTCGGTTCGGCCGGGCAGGGACGCCTCGCGCATCTTGTGGAGCGCGGCGTCGGCCACCGCGACGGTCCAGGCCATCATCTCCAGTTCGTCGACCGACTTGACGACGCGTGCGTGCTCCATCAGCTGCTGGCCGTTGACCAGCTGGACGCCGCGCGACAGCAGCAGCTCGATGCCGAGAGGATCGCATCTGTCGACGGCGAGCCGGCGGCTGCCGCCGCCATGCCGGACCAGCAGATCCATGATCTCGTCGCCCCAGAGCTTGAGATATTCGTCCGTGCGGTCGGCCGTCGCGAAATAGTACCAGGCGGTCGCCGGGCGGATTTCGTCAACCGGCCTGTCCCTGGCAAGGAACTCCGCGCCGCGATACTCGAACGCGATGCAGGGACCGTCGGCGAAGATCAGCGTGTAGCGGGCGGCATTGTGGAGGGTCCAGACCTGCATGTTCGCCACGTCGGTGGCGTAGCGGATGTTGACGGGGTCGTAGAGCAGGACGCCGGCGCAGTCGTTGAGCGCAATCTGGTCGCGCACGCGCCTCATCCGGTACTGTCGTGCCCGGGCGACCACATCGGGCGACACGGGGCTGGCCAGCGGCCGCTCCGCAGCGGCGATGTTGAGGTAGCTCGCCTTCTGCTGGAACACGCCTGGCAGCACGTTCATCCCACACCCTTCGCTTCTTCGCATCGCCGGCGCGCCGGTCAGTTGAGCGGTGATCCGCCCTCGCGCTTGCGGCGATCCATGTAGTCCCTCAGCGCCTCGTCGATTCCCGGATCGATCGGCGGCTGTTCGTAGTCGGCGACCATGCGCTTCCAAATCGTGTTGGCGCGCTCGCGCGCCGTCACCTGGCCGCGCTCCATCCACGTGTCGTAATTGTCCCAGTTGGACACCAGCGGCGTGTAGAACGCCTTCTCGTAGCGCTGCATGGTGTGCTGGGCGCCGAAGAAATGACCGGCCGGCCCGACCTCGCGGACCGCGTCCAGAGCCAGCGTCTCGGTGTTCACCACGGGCGGCTCGAGATAGGCCGACATCATCTGCAGCATCTCGCAGTCGATCACGAGCTTTTCGAAAGACGCCGTTAGGCCTCCGCCCAGCCAGCCGGCGGCGTGCAGCACGAGATTGGCGCCGCCCATCAGACAGCCCCAGAGCGACATCGCGCTCTCGTAGGCCGCCTGTGCGTCAACCGCGTTCGCGGCGGTCACGTTGGACGATCGGAAGGGTACGCCGATGAGCCGGCAGAGCTGGCCGGTGATCTGCGCTGCCTGCGTGTATTCCGGCGTGCCGAAGGCAGGCGCGCCCGACTTCATGTCGACGTTGGAGGTGAACCCGCCATACATGACCGGCACGCCCGGCCGCACGATCTGGGTCAGCACGATGCCGGCCAGCGCTTCGGCATGCTGCTGCGCCAGCGCGCCGGCCAGCGTCACCGGGCTCATGGCGCCGGCCAGCGTGAACGGGGTGATGACATTCACCTGGCCGTGCTCGGCCATGGCGATCAGACCTTCGGCCATCGGCTCGTCGAGCTGTAGAGGGGAATTGGTGTTGATGATGGCGGTGAAGACCGGCATCTCCTCGGCCAGCTTCTGGCGAGTCGTGCCAAGCGAGATCGCAACCATCTCCAGCGCGTCGATGGCGCGCCCGGTTCCGAGTGCCTGCGGCTGCCAGTTCTTGTCCAGCAGCGTGATCTCCGCATAGTAAAGGTCGAGATGGCGCGTGTTCTGGTGCAGGTCGAGCGGTTCGAACGGCCCGCCACCCTCCTGGTGCAGCACGTTGAAGCTCTGGATCAGCTTCAGGTAGTCGCACATCTCGGCATAGGTGCCGGGCCGACGCCCACGATCGTTGTCCATGACATAGGCGGGTCCGCCGACCGACGACAGGATGCAGTGCGGGCCACCGACCTTCACGTTCTTTTCCGGATTGCGCGCGCGCAGCTCGAAGGAGCGGGGCGCGGTTGCGATGCGTTCCATCACCATCGCGCGGTCGAAGCGGACCCGCATCTCGCCTTCGTCCACGGCGGCGCCGGCCGAACGGTAAAGTCGTCGCGCCTCTGGCTGGAGGACGCGCATGCCGATCTCTTCGAGGATCGTCAGCCCGGCCTCGTGAATGGCGCGAACATGGTCGGCGGACAGCGGCTCGATGGGCTGGTAGGGGCGGGCGAGCTGTTTCCACGGACGCTGCGCGATGCCGCTGGCGTCGCGTGCCGGCCTGCCGGGTCTGCGCCGTGCTGCCGTGCGTTCCATCGGCGGTCTACTCCGCCGCCACGCGCGCTTCGGTCAGCGGCGCGGCGTCGACGATCGGTGTGTCGCGGCGGTAGGGCAGGGCGGCCGTGCCGATCTCCCGCGCCAGTTTGTGTCCGCTGTGGACGGCATGGACGATCGCTCCCGGCGCAAGCGCGTCACCGATCCTGTCAACGCTGCGGATGCCAGCGGCGGCAATGGCGTCCGCCCGTGCGTTCATCGCCTCGGCCAGCTCGTCGCGCGGCAGTCTGAGCCCGACGATCAGTACGGAGCGGCACGGCACATGCGTCTCCTCGCCGGTGAACAGGTGGGCGAGCGTCGCCGTTTCGCCGTCGAAGGATTTCAGCACATGCAGCGTGGTGATGGGAATGCGTCGCGCGGCAAGCGCGCGATGCACAAGCGGCAGTTCGTTGGTCATGATCGTCCAGGCCGAAGCCTGGCCGGCCGGCGTGACATAGCTGACCGCGATGCCCCGTGCGGCGAGGTGCTCGGTCAGCACGCCGCCCATGTAGTAGTTGTCGAAGTCGAAGACGAGCGTCGGGCCTTGCGGCAGCCTGCCCGCGGCAATGTCGTCCGGCGTGAAGACGTTCGGCCCGTCGAGACGGCCGACCGGAATCTCCAGCGAAGAATAGAGCATGGTGGTCCAGCGCGCGCCGGGGGCCAGGACGACGCGCTCCGGCGCGAGGTCGACGATCTCATCGACGCCCAGCCTGCTTTCGAGGAAGAGCGAGACGTTCGGCATCTCGTTCAGCCGGCCGAGCCGGTAGTCGACGACCCGGTTCCAGGCGGAGAGGCCCGGCAGCGTCTTTTCGAAGGCGAGCCTCCCGCCGAACGACCTGCCGTCATCGGCCAGCGTGACCTCGTGGCCGCGGCGCCCCAGCGTGAGCGCGCACTCCAGCCCGGCTGGTCCGCCGCCGACGACCAGAATCTTCTCCGGCCGCGCGGCGCGCTCGACACGCTCCGGGTGCCAGCCGCGCCGCCACTCCTCGCCGGCCGTCGGGTTCTGCGTGCAGCGCACCGGCACGCCATCGTGCCAGCTCGAGATGCAGATATTGCAGCCGATGCATTCGCGGATTTCTGCTTCGCGGCCCTCGCGAATCTTGGTCGGCAGGAAGGGGTCGGCGATCGAGGGGCGCGCCCCGCCGATCAGATCAAGGACGCCGCGTTTGATCTGGGACACCATTGCGTCCGGCGATGTGAAGCGGCCGACGCCGACGACCGGTTTCTTCGTCAGCGACTTGACGAAATCGATGACCGGTTCGTGGCTCCCTTCGCCGGTGAAGCGCGACGCCGAGCAGTCGGTGGGGCTCGAATCCATCTTCACGTCGAAGAGGTCCGGCACGTCCGCCAGCAGATCGATCAGTTCGTGCGCCTCCGAAGGCTGGTTGCGACCGGGCCGTCCCCGAAGCTCCTCCAGGCTGACGCGCAGCGCCACGCCGCAATCCTTGCCGACAGCGTCCTTCGTCACTTCGATCATCTCGCGCACGAAGCGCACGCGGTTCTCGATCGAGCCGCCATACTCGTCGGTGCGGTGGTTGTATTCGGGCAGCAGGAACTCGTAGCCGAGATAGCCCATGCCGGCGTAGACATAGACGATGTCGAAGCCCGCCGTGCGCGCTTTGCGCGCGCCCTCGGCCTGCCAGCGCAGCACGTCGCGGATGTCGGCCTTGTCCATCGACTTCGGCCGCAGGTTGCCCATGAAGCCGACATGCGTCGCCATCCACGGGATGCCAGAGGGCGACAGCGGCGGCAACCGGCTCGCGCGGTTCATCACCGACGCGCCGCCGTGCCACAATTCCACGCCGGCGAGCGAGCCGTGGCGGTGCACGGCCTCGGTCATCAGTGCGTGCGCGCGGATGTCGTTTCCGTCCCAGAGCGTCGCGAAGGGCAGGGGCGCGTCGTCGGAGGTCGGGTCGATCGAGCAGGCGCCCGTGCAGATCACGCCCCAGCCGCCTTCGGCCTTGGCCTCGCGGAACGCCGCGCGCACACGCGGCAGCGCATTCGTCATGCCGCTGGCGTGGGGCACTTGGTAGAAGCGGTTAGGCGCGGTGATCGGTCCGATCGCCACCGGCTCGAAGAGAATCTCGTAGCGGGGATTGGTACCCATGGGGCGCATGACCAGTGCTTGTTGAACGATCGTACAACAAGGTATCTGGACGCACAATGGGCCTCTCGTGATGGCCGATGCTAGCGCGGTGGCCAGGCGGCGAGGGCCTCCTCGATGGCGAGCGGCGCCGCCGGTCGCGGCCGGGCTTCTGTCGGTGTTCCGGAAAAACGTGGCGCCGGCGCCGGCTGGAGGTGGCCATCCAGCTCAACGAACGTTCCGCGGGCGGCGAGATGCGGATGGCTGGGGGCTTCGTCCAGCGAGAGGACAGGCGAGACGCATGCGTCGGTGTGTTCGAGCATGTCCACCCAGTCGGCCGCGGGGCGTTGCGACACCAGTTCGGCGATGCGCGCCCGCAGTTCCGGCCAACGGGCGCGATCCAGCCGCATCGCGGCTTCCTGCTGCGTCAGACCGATCGCGTCCACGAGGACGCGGTAAAATTGCGGTTCGATCGGGCCGATCGCGATGAAGCGGCCGTCCGCACAGCGGTAGGTTCCATAGAACGGGGCGCCGCCGTCGAGCAGGTTTGTCTCGCGTTCGGGTATCCAGGCGCCGCCATCGGCCAGTTCGCGGAACATCGTCATGAGAACGGACGCGCCGTCGCACATCGCCGCGTCCACCACCTGTCCGACGCCCGTGCGCGCCGCCGAGAGCAGCGCCGCCAGGACACCGCTGACGAGGAACATCGCGCCGCCGCCGAAATCGCCGACGAGGTTCAGCGGCGGCATGGGACGCTCGGCGGGGCCGATGGCATCGAGCGCGCCGCCGATGGCGATGTAGTTGATGTCGTGGCCGGCGACGGCCGCCAGCGGCCCGGTCTGACCCCAGCCCGTCATGCGGCCGTAGACCAGCCGTGGATTGCGGGCCATGAGCACGTCAGGCCCCAGGCCAAGCCGCTCCATCACCCCGGCGCGAAAACCTTCGATCAGCGCGTCGGCGCGCGCGATCAGCTCGATCACGCGCTCGAGGTCGGCGGGCTTCTTCAGGTCGGCGGGAACGGTCGGGCGGCCGCGGCCGGTGATATGGTCCGGCACCAGCGGGACCGCGCCCGGCCGGTCGATGCGGATGACCTCCGCGCCCATGTCGGCGAACTGCATGCCCGCGAACGGCGTCGGCCCGATGCCGACGAATTCGACAATGCGCAGGCCGGCGAGCGGCCCCCGGACCGGTTCGGTGGGCATGGCGATGCCTTCCTCCGTGCTTGACGTCGTCCCTCCCGGCAAACGACATTCGCCAAAGAAAGGCAATCGATGGTGCAGCTGAAATCACGACCCTGCGGACTGTGGACATGAAGCCGCGATCGCGCCGAGGCGGCGGCAGGCCGACGATCGCCGACGTCGCCCGCAAGGCCGGGGTCGGTGCCATCACCGTCTCGCGGGCCCTGCGCGAGCCCGAACGGGTCTCGCCGGAACTGCGCGAACAGATCGCACGGGCGGTGGACGCCCTCGGCTACGTGCCCGACCGCAATGCGCGGGCGCTGGCGTCCGCGCGTGCGGATGTGATCGGGGTCCTGGTGCCCTCCCTCACCAACAACGTCTTCGCCGAGGTGGTGCGCGGCATCTACGATGGCCTCGGCGACACCCACCTGCAGGTGCAACTCGGCAACACGCACTATTCCGGCCTGGAGGAAGAGCGGCTGCTGCAGGTGTTCCTCAGCCAGAAGCCGTCGGCGCTCATCGTCTCGGGCATAGACCAGACGCCCGCCGCGCGCGCTCTGCTGGAATCGGCCGGCTGCCCCGTCGTGCAGATCATGGAGATCGGGCCCGATCCGGTCGACATGATGATCGGCTTCTCGCACCTCGAAGGGGGCAGAGCGGTGACCCGCCACATGATCGAGGCCGGCTACCGCAAAGTGGGCTTCATCGGTGCGCGCATGGACCCCCGCTCGCAGCGTCGCCTGGCCGGTTACCGCGCGGCGATGGAGGCGGCAGGGCTCTACGACGTGCGGCTGGTCACGACGACGACCACGCCGTCGAGCGTGTCGCTCGGCCAGGAACTGTTCCGCGATGCGCTTGCCAAGGTGCCGACGCTCGACGCCGTGTTCTGCAACAATGACGATCTGGCGCTGGGCGTGCTGTTCGAAGCCAACCGTGCGGCGCTCGCCATTCCGTCGAAGGTGGGCATCGCCGGCTTCAACGATCTCGACATGATGCACGTTGCGTTCCCATCGATCACGTCGGTGAGGACGCCGCGCTACGAGATCGGGCGGCAGGCCATCGCCATGGCGCGCGCCGCGATCGCCGGCAAGCGTCCGGCCGACCTCGTCGTGGACACGGGCTTTGAACTGATGGCGCGCGAAAGCACGGCGCGCCATCCGGACGGACGTCGCCCGCCAGCTCCCTAACATATCCAGACACTCGCCTACGCGATCCGAAAATTTCCTCGGCCGGCCGCTTTACACCGACAATTGGTAGCGCTACCATCCCTCTGCTCGCTTGGTGTCCGCATGAGCAGCATCTTGATTTATTGTCAGAATTATCTGACAAAATGAGCGTCATTCGGAGGCAGGAGGGCTTCCGCGTGAGCTAGGGATGCTTTGCGCCAAGGCGCGCTTGAGAAGTAACGGGAGGAATTCAATGTTCAGGTCCATCGCGAGCGGCACGCTCGCTGCTGCTGCTTTCATGCTTCTTTCGTCGTCGGCGATCGCCGAGCCGGAGATCGTTTCCGGTCCGGCGGCCGAGCCGGAGTGTTTCGCGCCCTGGTCGGGCGACACGAAGTTCTTCAAGTTCGCCAAGAAGGACGGGCCGTACCGGATCGCGCTCGCCAACGGCTACATCGCCAACACCTGGCGCATCCAGATGATCCAGACCGCGAAGGCCTATGCGGCGCAGCCCGAAGTGGCGGCGAAGCTCAAGGAGTTCAAGGTCGTCTCGACCGGTGAGGACGTGCCGGCCCAGATCTCGGCCATCAACAACTTCATCGACTCCGGCTATGACGCCATCGTCGTGAATGCACAGAACCCGACGGCGTTCGGTCCTGTCATCAAGCGCGCCAAGGATGCCGGCGTCGTCCTCGTGGCCTTCGACAACATCCTCGACACCGAGGACGCGATCAACGTCAACGTCGACCAGAAGGGCCTGGGCGTCCTGTGGGCGAACTGGCTGATCGATCACCTGCCGAACGGCGGCAAGGTCCTCGAGGTCCGCGGCGTCGCCGGCACGTCGGTCGACACCGACCGCCACAACGGCATCCATGAGACCTTCGGCGCGTCGGGCAAGACCTGGGACGTGGTCGAAGTGGTCGGCAAGTGGGACGATCCGACGGCGCAGAAGGCGACCGCCGACGCGATCGCCGTGCACAAGAAGTTCGACGGCATCACCGCTCAGGGCGGCGACACCGGCGTGGTCCAGGCGATGATCGACGCCGGACATCCGTTCGTGCCCTTCGGTGGCGAGACGGAGAACGGCTTCCGCAAGTTCTGCGCGGCGCACGCCGCGGACGGACTGAAGTGCACGTCGGCCGGCACCGGCCCTGCGCAGGTTGCGGTGGCCATCAAGACGGCGATCGCCGCGCTCGAGGGCGAGGTCGTCCCGCAGTCGGTGAAGCTGCCGCTGGCGATCGTCTCCGATCCGGACTTCAAGGAAGGTCAGGACTACTTCCCCGACCAGTCCGACAACTTCTTCGTCGGCAACTCCTTCCCGACCTGCGGGATCAATTTCACCGCGCAGGAAATCATGGGCCAGACTCAGGAAAACCAGTAGGTTGACCTGAAAGCTCGGCGCCGCGGGCCATCCCCGCGGCGTCGAAGCCTACACATGACGGTGGGAGGACCCATGGACGCGGCTTCGTCGGGAGCGGCGACGCTGTTCCGCATGGAAGGCGTGTCGAAGCGGTACGGAGGGGTGAGGGCGCTCGAAGAGGCGGATCTCGCGGTCCATCCCGGCCGGATCCACGCGATCCTGGGCGAGAACGGCGCCGGCAAGTCGACGCTGATCAAGGTGATGTCGGGCGTCGTCGCACCGGACGCCGGGACGATGACCCTCGACGGCAGGCCCGTGACGTTCGCCTCGCCGGCCGAGGCAAACCGCGCCGGCATCGTGTGCATCTTCCAGGAACTGTCGCTGATCCCCGACCTCAGCGTGGCGGACAACATCGTCATCTCGGATCCGCCCAAGCGCTTCGGCATGATCGACCGGCGTGCGCAGCGCCGCATCGCCGAGCAGGCGCTGGCGCGGGCGGGGGCGTCCGACATCCACCCTTCGGCGCTGGTCAAGGATCTGCCGCTGTCGCGGCGCCAGATGGTCGAGATCGCCAAGGCGCTGGCCCGCAACCCGCGCATCCTGATCCTGGACGAGGCCACGTCGGCGCTGACGGCGTCGGACGTCAAGAAGGTCTTCGACGTGCTGAAGCGCCTGCGCTCGGAGGGGCTGGCTCTTCTCTACATCTCGCATCGCATGCATGAGATCGCCGAGCTTGCCGACGAATGCACCGTGTTCCGCAACGGCCGCAAGATCGCAACCTACGAAGCAGGCACCAAGTCGGACGCGGAGGTCATCGAACTGATGATCGGCCGTGAGTACCACAATGTCTTCCCGCCGAAGGCGGTGCCCGCCGCAGACGCGGCGCCCATGCTGGAATGCCGCAATCTGAACTGGGCCGATCGCCTGAACGACATCAGCTTCACGGTGCGCGCGGGCGAGGTGGTCGGCCTGGGCGGGCTGGACGGCCAGGGCCAGCGCGAGCTGCTGCTCGCCCTCTTCGGCGTGCTGCGCGGGCTGGGCGGCGAGATGCTGGTCGACGGCAGGCCGGTCAGCCTGAAGAGCCCGGCGCATGCCAGCTCCGACAAGGTCGGCATGGCTCTGATCCCGGAAGACCGCAAGACCGAAGGCCTCATGCTGCCGATGACGGTTCGGGAGAACCTGGCCTTCGCGGCAATGGACAAGGTCTCGCGCCGCGGCGTCATCGACCGCGCGGCGGAATCGCGCCTGATCGACGAGATGATCAAGCTGCTGGCGATCCGCACCGCGGGAACAGACATCCCGGTGGGCGCGCTGTCGGGCGGCAACCAGCAGAAGGTCGTGATCGCCAAATGGCTGATGCGGCAGCCGCGCATCATCCTGCTCAACGATCCGACGCGGGGCATCGATGTCGGCACAAAGCAGGAGATCTACCAGCTGCTGCGGCGCCTGGCCGACGCGGGCGCGGCGATCGTGTTCTACTCGACCGATTACGACGAGCTGATCGGCTGCTGCGACCGGGTGCTGGTCCTCTACGACGGCGCGATCAAGCGCGAACTCGTCGGCGACGAGATCACCGAGCACGCGCTGATCGCCAGCGCGCTCAACATCGGCATGTCGGAGGCGGCTGAAATGACCGGAGCGAAGCCGTGAACGAGTGGCGCTACTGGTTCGCCGAGCAAAAGGGGACGCTGCTCGCGCTGGCGATCTTCGTCGTCATGTTCGTCATCTACACGTCGAACCATCCGGCCGGCCTCACCGCCAACGTCGCGCAGACAGCGGCCAACAAGGGCGTGCTGCTGGCGTTCGTGGCGATGGCGCAGACGCTGGTCGTGATCACCGCCGGCATCGACCTGTCGGTCGGCATGATCTTCATCCTGACCAACTGCCTGGCGTCCTGGCTGGTCGTCGGGACGCCCGCCGAGACCGCCTTCGGCGTCGTCGTGGTGCTGCTGGTCGGGCTCCTCTGCGGCGCGATCAACGGGGCGATCGTCATCTACGGCAGGCTGCAGCCGATCGTCGCGACGATCGCGACAGGCGCGGTCTACTTCGGCATCGCGCTGCTGCTTCGGCCCTTCCCCGGCGGCTCGGTCAACGAAGATCTCGCGGACGCGCTGACAGGCCGCCTATTCGGCTACGTGCCATCGAGCCTGGTTGCGCTCCTGGCGGTCATCATGCTCGTCTGGGTGCCCTTCAGCCGCTCCGTCTACGGCCGCGCCGCCTACGCGGCCGGCTCCTCGGAGGTCGCCGCCTACATGTCCGGCGTTCCGCTCAAGCGCGGCAAGTTCATGGCCTATACGCTTGCGGGGCTTCTAGCGGCGATCGGCGGGCTCTTCCTCACCTTCTTCACCTATACGGGCGAGGCGGCCTATGCCAGCGGCAACGCCTACACGCTCTTCTCCATCGCCGCGGTGGTCCTTGGCGGCGTGTCGCTGTTCGGCGGGCGCGGCAGCGCGGTGGGCGCCATCTTCGGGGCCTTCGCGTTCCGCACCATCGGCGACCTGCTGTTCGTCTTCGATTTCGACCCGCTGTGGCAGCCGCTGTTCCAGGGCGTGGTGCTGCTGGTCGCGGTCAGCCTTGGCGCGTTCGCCCTGTTCCGCGTCAAGAACCGTCTGGAGTGGTTCGGATGAGCGACATGGGCACCGCCGCCGGCCCGCTGGGAGCGTTGAAGAGCCGCATGCCGAAGTTCCTGCACAAGGTCGATCCCGCCGTCGCGACCGCGTTCGCGTGCATCGTCCTCCTGCTGATCGTCGGCAGCATCTACTCGACGAGCTTCCTGTCGCCGGAGTACCTGCTCCAGCAGCTGAAGGTCGCGTCGTTCCTCGGCGTCATCGCCACCGGCATGATGCTGGTGATCCTGCTCGGCCAGATCGATCTTTCGGTGCCGTGGACCGTCGCGACGGGTGCGATGATGGCGTCCGCCGCCGCTGCCTTCGGTCCGACGGGGGTGGTGCTGGCCATTCCGTTCGGCATCCTCTGCGGCGCCGCCATCGGCACGGTGAACGGCATCGGCGTGGCCTATCTGCGCATACCCTCGATGATCATCACGCTCGCCACCAACGCCGTCGCGCAGGGCCTGATGGTCGTCTACACGGGCGGCTTCTCGCCGCAGGACTCGGCGTCTGCCGCGATGCGCTGGATGGCCACCGGCGTGCTCATCCCGGGCGTGCCGAACGCGGTTATCGTCTGGGCGATCATCGGCGCGGCGACGGTCTTCGTGCTGACGCGCACGACCTTCGGACGCTCCGTCTATGCGATCGGCAACCGCGAGCGCGCCGCCTATCTGTCGGGGGTCGACACGCGCCGCGTGGTGCTCATCGCGTTCGCGGTCTCAGGTGGGCTGTCGGCCTTCGGCGGCGTTCTGCTCGCCGGCTATGCCTCCAAGGCGGCGCAGTCGATGGGCGACCCGTACCTGCTGCCGGCGATCGCCGCGGTGGTGCTGGGAGGCACCTCGATCCTGGGCGGTCGGGGCTCGTATCTGGGAACCGTCGCCGGCGTGATCCTCATCACGTTGCTGCAGTCAATCCTGTCGGTGATGCAGATGCCCGAAGCCGGCCGCCAGATCACCTACGGCGTCGTCATCGTGGCGATGCTGCTGCTCTACGGCCGCTCGCCGGCGACCCGCGCATGACGAGCGCGGAACGGCCCCGGGCCGGCGCTGCGCCGGCCGTCGTGGTGATGGGTGTCGCCGGCAGCGGCAAGTCCGTCGTCGGCTCCGCGCTGGCGAGGGCGCTGGACAGCCGCTTCGTCGAGGGCGACCAGCTGCAGCCGCCGGAGAACGTGGCGCGGATGGCGAGCGGCCTGCCGCTGAACGACGAATATCGCAAGGGATGGCTGGAGGCAGTCGGGCGCGAGGTCGCGGATGCGGCCTCGGGCGGCGAGGGGGTGGTCGCCGCCTGTTCGGCGCTGAAGCGCACCTATCGCGACCGCTTGCGGACGCACTGGCCGGCAACCCGGTTCCTCTATCTGATGCTCGACAAGGAAACGTCGCGCCGTCGCGTCGCGACGCGCAAGGGCCATTTCATGCCGGCGACACTCGTGGACAGCCAGTTCGCCGATCTCGAGCCGCCGATGGCGGACGAGGACGCGATGGTCGTGGATGCGACGCGTCCGGTGGAGGACATCGTCGCGGCGGCGCGGTCCTGGCTGGCCGCCAACGCGCCCGCCGCCGGCTGAGGCGTCGGGCCCGAAGCGCCCCGCGGCGCCGCCGCGGCCGAGGTCTCACCCTGCGGTGCTGGCGATGCGCTTCAGTTCCCGCCGCTTGGTGAACTGCTGGTCGGCGATCGCGCCGATCAGGATCACCGAGCCCATCACCGCGAAGTTGAGCGAACTCGGGATGCCCAGCAGGTTGACGAGGTTCTGGAGCACCTGCAGCAGAATCGTTCCAAGCACGACGCCGATGATGGAGCCTTCGCCCCCGCGCAGCGAACAGCCCCCGAGAACCGCCGCGGCGATCGCATAGAGCTCATAGAAATTGCCGTGCGAGGACGGAGAGATCGACTTCGTGTACATTGCGAAGAAGATCGCCGCGATCGCCGTCAGCACCGCGCAGATCACATAGGCAGTGATGATGACCCGGTGCGTGCGAATGCCGCTGTAGCGCGCCGCTTCCTCGTTCTTGCCGACCGCGTAGAGGTGACGGCCGAAGACCGACCGATGCAGCACGACCCACATGATAGCCGCGACGATGATCATGGCGATGAAGGAGTGCGGGATGCCCGCCGTCCTGCCCATGGTTAGCCATTCCAGGTCCGGGAAACTGACCCCGAAGGTGAACCCCGCCGTGCCGTCGCCAGTATAGTAGCGGGCAATGCCGCGGTAGATCAGCAGCCCGCACAGGGTGACGACGAAGGGCTGCAGCCCGCCCTTGGTCACCAGCAGGCCGTGCACCAGGCCGATCAGCGCGCCGAGCACCAGCATCAGGATGATCGCGAACGGCCAGTAGACCTCGCTAACCACCACCATCGTCACGAAGAGCACGCCCAGCAGCGCGATGATCGAGCCGACCGACAGCTCGATGCCGCCGGTGATGATGACGAAGGCCTGACCGATCGCGAACAGGCCGAACAGGCCGATCAGGTTGGCCGTGTTTGCGAGATTGACCGGCGCGATGAACAGCGGCTGCCGGATGGCGACGATGGTGCCCACCACGAGAATGAGGATCAGAAGTCCGAGGTCTTTCCTGTTCATGCCCCTGCCCGAGATTGTAGCGATGCCGACTGCGGTTCGTTCCAGTGGGCCGTCCCGCCGACAGCCAGATGCAAGACATTGTGCTCGCTGAAGTCCTTGCGGTCGAGAAAGCCGCCGATCGCGCCCTCATGCATGACCGCGATGCGGTCGCTGACGCCGATCACCTCCTCCATGTCGCTGGAGATCATGAGCACCGCGACGCCGCTGTCCGCAAGCGCGCGCATCATGTCGTAGATCTCCTTCTTGGCGCCGACGTCGATGCCGCGCGTCGGCTCGTCGAAGATCATCACGCGCGGCTTCATGGACAGCCACTTCGCCAGCACGACCTTCTGCTGGTTGCCGCCCGACAGGGAACCGACGGCCGTCGTCACGTCGGGCGTGCGGATGTTGAGCCGCTTGCGCTGCGACTCGGCGTTCGCCTTCTCCCGTCCACGGCTGATGATCGAGCCCCTGGCATAGGATCCCAGATCGGGAAGCGAGATGTTGTCGACGATGGCGAAATCCAGGAGCAGCCCCGACTGCTTGCGATCCTCGGGCACGAGGTAGACGCCGTTCGCGATCGCTTCCGCCGGCGTCCTCACCGCGGTTTCCTTGCCGTCGACACGGATGCGCCCGCCGCCGAGACGGTCGATGCCGAAGACGGCGCGTGCCAGCTCCGTCCGTCCCGAACCAACCAGGCCGGCAAGGCCCAGGATCTCGCCCCGCCGCAGCGTAAGGCTCACGCGCCGGTCGGGATAGGCCTGGGTCTGCGCGTCGACGATGTCGATCACGCCTTCGCCGGGGGGGCCCGAGGGCGGGACATAGAGCGATTTCAGGTCGCGCCCGATCATCAGGCGGATCATGCGGTCGTGGGCGATCTCGTTCCGGGCCAACTCGCCGACGACCTTGCCGTCGCGCAGCACCACCACCCGGTCGGCGCAGGTCTGCACCTCGCCCAGCCTGTGGGAGATGAAGATCACGCTGACGCCGTCCGCCTTCAGGCCGGCGATGATGTCCAGCAGCCGCTCTGTTTCGGTCAGGGTCAGGCTCGACGTCGGCTCGTCCATGATCACCAGCCGGGAGTTCAGCGAAAGAGCCTTGGCGATCTCGAGCTGCTGACGCTGGGCGATGGACATGTCGGCGACCATCGTGTCCGGGCGGAAGTCCACCTGCAGGCGGTCGAGCAGCGGTTTCACGTCCGCGTTCAGCTTCCTGCGGTCGACGAGGTTGAGCAGTCCGCCGCGGCGCGGTTCGCGGCCGATGAAGACGTTGGCGGCGACGTCGAGGTTCTCGAAGAGGTTGAGTTCCTGATGGACGAAGGCGATGCCGGCAGCGATCGCGGCGGAGACGCTCAGCGACGCGCGCTCGGCACCATCGACGCGGATGTGGCCGGATGTCGGGGTTGTGACGCCGCCCAGGACCTTCATCAGCGACGACTTGCCGGCGCCATTCTCGCCGATGAGCCCCACGACCTCGCCTGGCCGCACCGCGAGGTTGACTCCGTCCAGCGCGGTCACGCCGGGATAGACCTTGGTGATGTCGACGAGTTCGAGAAAAGGCTTATCCATGCAATACGGTCCGACAATCGAATGGCCGGCGCGCGAACGCGCCGGCCAACGCTGGCCTCGGGAGTAAAGGTGCCCTCATCCTGAAAGGGCGTCCAGCGGTGTCAGCCGTTGATCGCGGCCTTCAGGTCGGCCTCGAACTGATCAACATTGCCCTTGTCGATCACCTTGGTCGGCACGATGATCAGCTTGTTCTCCGGAATGCCCGACTTGTCGCCTTCCAGGAACTTCGCCATCAGCTTCATGCCCTGATAGCCCCATTCGAACGGCTGCTGCACGACAGTGCCGGCGAAGGAGCCGTCGCGGACGGCGCCGAGCGTGATCGGATCCTCGTCGAAGCCGATGACGGTGATCTGGCCGAGCTTGCCCGCGGCCTGGAGGGCTTCGTAGATCTTCGGCGGATTGTACGAATAGAAGCCCACCATGCAGTTGATTTCGGGCATCGCCGCCAGAACGTCGTCGACGTTGGAGCGGGCACGGGCGAAGTCGACATCGTCGCCGCGAACGTCGACGAGTTCGATGCCCTTGCCTTCGACGGCTTGCTTGAAGCCGGCGATGCGCTCCTTGGCATTGTCGGCGCCGAGGAAGCCGACGAAGCCCATGCACTTGGCGCCGCCGGGCAGCGCCTTCACCGCGATCTCGCCCGCCTGGACGCCGGCGTCGGTGTTGGACGAGCCGAGATAGGCGATGCGGTTGGAGTCCGGCGCGTCGGAGTCGGTGGTGAACAGCGGCACCTGTCCGGCGATCCGGTTGAATGCGTCGACGGACGTCTTCGGGTCCACCGACGAGATCATGATGGCGTCGGTGCCGGCCGCGACCAGATCGTCCATGAGGGCGTTCTGCAGCGCGGCAGTGCCCTGCGCGGGGTAGCGGAACTGGAGTTCGTAGTTCGGCAGCTCGGCCTGCGCCTTCTTCACGCCGGCCTCGGCCAGCTTCCAGAAGTCGGACGCGGCGTTGACGATGAACGCGAGCTGCTTCTTGTCCTGGGCCATCGCCGACGGCACGGCGATGACCGCGCTGATGGCGAGCGCCGAAAGGGCTACGTGCAATTTCATGACTGGGATTCCTCCACTTTCAACCGGGGTGTGACGATCGTTCGGTCCTTCGCGTGAGGACCGGAAATCGGCGCCGCCGGGCGAGACCCGGCGGCGCCTGCACTGCGCGGCGATCAGCCGCCGATGCAGGTCTCGGCAGTTTCCTGCGTGCACTCGTCGAGGCCGGTGTACATCGGGTCCTCGACCTTCTCGCCCTTGATCAGCTGGATCAGCACGTCAGGCGAGCGCAGGCCCATCTCGAACGGCCGCTGGCCGATCTGGGCGTGGCTGTGGCCGGCCTTCAGCGCGTCCATCTGCGGGGGCAGCGTGTCGCCGGCGACGATCACGAGTTCCTTGCTCTTGAGCTTGGCTTCGAGCGCGGTCGTCGTGGCAGCATAGGCCTCGGGACCGAACTGTGCCCAGCCGCCGACGAGGATGAAGGCGTCGAGGTCAGGGTTCGCACCCGTCACGTCAGCCAGCTGCTGATTCGCGGTCGGAATGTCGTCATTGGTGTAGACGGGGCAACCGGCGATCTCGGTCCAGCCGCCTTCGCCCTTGAGCATTTCCGTGCCCTTGGTGCCGCTGATCGTGTCGCGCAGGCCGGCCGCGCGCTCGTTGATGTTGGCGGCCGCGACGTTGCCGAGCTGGAGGCAGATCGTGCCGCCCTCCGGCTTCAGCGTCTTCAGGTGGCCGGCCATCTTGACACCCATGTCGTAGTTGTAGGTGCCGAGATAGGTCGAGCGCAGGTCGTGGTCGGCCGGCAGCAGATCGGCGTCGACGGTCATGATCGGGATCTTGGGCGCCTTCTCACGCAGCATCGCGGCCATGGCCGGAGCGTTCGACGGCGAGATCGCGATGCCGGCGACATCGGGACGCGCGAGCAGGTCGGCCACGAGCTGGACTTCACCGGCTTCGTCCGACGACAGCGCCGGGCCGGTGTACAGGCAGGTGTACTCCGAATCCGGGTTGTTCTCGTTCCACTTGGCGCAGCCATTGCCGAGCACCGTGAAGAAGGGGTTGTCGAGACCCTTCACCACCACCGCCAGCGTCTTCTTGTCCTGCGCGACCGCCTGCGACGTCGCAAGCGCCATGACCGCGACGGCGGTCAGATACAGTGCTTTCCTCATTCTCAGTCCTCCCGTTTACCACTCATGGGGGCGACGGAACCATTCCCGACGCCAAGCTCAACCCGGGGCGACGCGGCGTTTACCTGCCGCGCGCGAAGCCACGGGCTGAATTCAAGAGACTTTCGAGGGCAAGGCCGCGGGGCCGAGGCGGCGCACGACGAGGCCGCACGCAAGCCGTGCTTCCACCATCGTCAGCGCTCTCGCGACACCGTTCGGCATGCATATCTCCCACCCCGATAAAAGCGTGAGGGGACGAGGTCGTCAAGCTATTGTCTGATAAATCCGATAAATATTTCCATCCCTATTGACCCGCTGGCCGGTTTGGCATTCCTAGGGACAGCGACGTGGGGAGGGACGATGACGGCGCTGAGACTGACCAACATCTCGAAGCATTTCGGCGCGATCCACGCGTTGAACGACGTGTCGCTTTCGCTCGAGCCGGCCCAGGTTCTCGGGCTGATGGGCGACAACGGCGCCGGCAAGTCGACGCTGGTAAAGATTATCGCGGGAAACTTTCCGCCGACCTCCGGCGCCATTCAGATCGACGACCGCGAAGTCCATTTCAGCCAGCCGATCGACGCCCGGCGCAACGGTGTCGAGATCGTCTATCAGGACCTCGCGCTCTGCAACAATCTGACAGCGGGCGCCAACGTCTTCCTCGGCCGAGAGCTGCGCAAGGGCTGGGGGCCGTTCAGGATCCTCGACTACAAAAGCATGTATGCACGGGCCGGCGAACTGTTCGCGGAGCTGAAGTCGGAGACGCGTCCGCGCGACCTGGTCAAGCAGATGTCCGGCGGACAAAGGCAGGCCGTGGCAATCGCCCGGACAAGGTTGTCGGACCCCAGGATCGTGCTGATGGACGAGCCGACGGCGGCGATCAGCGTGCGGCAGGTCGCCGAGGTGCTGAACCTGATCCGGCGCCTGCGCGACCACGGGATCGCGGTGATCCTGATCAGCCACCGCATGCCCGACGTCTTCTCCGTGGCCGACCGCGTCGCGGTGCTGAGGCGCGGCCGCAAGGTGGCCGACAAGCCGATTTCATCGTCGTCGCCGGAGGAGGTCACGGGCCTCATCACCGGCGCGATCGAACATGCGTGAGACCCAGGGAGCAGTCGTATCATCCATGTCCGTCACGCTTGAGCAGACCATCAACCGGCAAACCTACGGCCCGCTCGGCCACATGCTGTCGACCCAGACATTCTGGGTGTTCCTAGCCGCAGTCCTCGCCTTCATCTATCTGTCGACGGCGACAACATCGTTCGACACGTCGCAAAACCTCTTCAACGTCGCGCGCAACTGCGCCTTCGTGGGCGTCATCGGCCTCGGCATGACGGCCGTCATCATCACCGGCGGCATCGACCTCTCGGTCGGCGCGGTGCTGTGCCTGGCCGGCATGGTCGTCGGCATGATGATGAGCTGGAACTATCCGATCTGGATCGCCGTGCCCTGCGCGCTCGCTGCAGCACTCGCCTGCGGCTTCATCAACGGCTTCCTCATCGCGCAAGTGGGCATGCCACCCTTCGTGGTGACGCTCGGCATGATGTCTTTCGCGCGCAGCGTCGCGATGGTGCTGTCAGGCAACCAGATGGTCTACCAGTTCGGCGTCGACCACGCGAAACTGGTGGCGATCGGCGGCGGCTCGACGCGGGGCTGGTTCAACGGCATCGCGGGCTGGGTCGGACCGGACACTGCGCTGGGCGGGCTCTTCACCTGGCTCGGCCAGGCGATCTTCATCCCCAATCCGGCGATCTTCCTGGTCGTCTTCGCGCTGATATTCGGCTTCACCTTCCGCTGGACGCGCTGGGGCCGCCACATCTTCGCGATCGGCGGCAATGAACAGGCGGCGGTGCTGACCGGCGTCCCCGTGCGGCGGATCAAGATCAGCGTCTACATGCTCTCGGCACTGATGGCCGGTGTCGCCGGTATCCTGCAGGTCGGTTGGCTGGGAACGATCACGACCGGCATGGGCACCGGCATGGAGCTCGTCGTCATCGCGGCGGTCGTCATCGGTGGCGCCAACCTTGCCGGCGGTGGCGGTACGGCATTCGGCGCGGTCGTCGGCGCGGTGCTGATCGAGATGATCCGCAATTCTTTGACCTTGCTCGGGATCAATCCTTTCTGGCAAGGGGTGTTCGTCGGCACGTTCATCATCGTCGCGGTCGCGTTCGACCGCATTCGCGCCAGCCGGAGCGCCAACGGCTAGGTGCCGAAACTGGGACGGGGGGATGCAACAAAAGAATCGCGAGGCCACGCCGGCTGTCGAGCCTTCCTCCGCACCGACCCGGGCGCCGGCAACGAGAAAAGTCCCCTCGCGTATCGCGGGCACCCGCGTCCACGCCTCCGTCGCCAACGAGATCGGCATGCGCATCGTCCGCGGCGACTATCCGCCCGGCACGATCCTGCCCAACGAGGCGCAGTGGTCGGACATGTTCGAGGTCAGCCGCTCGGTCGTGCGCGAGGCGATCAAGATGCTGATGGCGAAGGGGCTGTTGTCGTCGCGGCCGAAGGTCGGCAGCTGGGTCGAGCAGCGGGAGCGCTGGAACCTGCTGGATCGCGACGTTTTGACCTGGTACGCCATGTCGCCGGAGCGGAAAACCTTCCTGAAGACCGTGCAGGAGTTCCGCTACATCATCGAGCCGGAGGCGGCGGCGATGGCCGCGGCGCGACGGTCCGACGAGCAGATGGACCAGATCAGCGAGGCGCTGCACGAGATGGGCACCGCGAAGTCGCTGCCCGAGCGGACGGACGCCGACACCCGCTTCCACATCGGCATTCTGCGCGCCTCCGGGAACGAGCTTCTGGTGCCGCTTGGCGTGCTGATCGAATCGGCGCTCGACCGGCTGTTCGTGTTCGTGACGCGCGAGGTCAACGACCTGCAATATGCGCAGAAGCTGCACGAAGCGATCGAGAAGGCGATCCGGGCGAAGAAGCCCGAGGCAGCCCGGATGGCCGTGCGGAAGCTTCTCGCCAACACCGACGACATCGTGGCCAAGGCCAAGAGCTGAGGCGGCCGGGCCGCAACCCGGCGACCTCAAGATGCTCTTCGCAGTCCTCGCGCACGGCGTGCCGTTCGCATTCGCCTCGCTTTACATGTGGACTTTCCCAGTCGAGCAGGTCTACTTCAACGCGAAGTAGAAAAGGGCAAAGTCGGCTGAGAGGGCTGCCGCTTGCTTGACGCATTGGGTCTGACGTGTGTCAGACCATTAATCGGGAGAGAATACCGTGGCCCTTTTGGTTATGATTGGCTCGGCTTACTCGGAGAACGGGAGCGCCTATACGGCTTCGACCGGTGGCCCCTATGCGCTGGGTCATGGCGCATTCCTGGTCAGCAAGAACGCAATCGGCCTGCACCTGACTGGGGCCAACACCAGCTTTCAGGTGACGATCGACGGGACGGTCAGAGGTGACGGAGGAGGGGCAGGCGTCTTTCAATCCTTAAGCACCTCACCCCTGTTCTTGCTGGTCGGTGAGACCGGCAGCATCCATAGCGGCAGTTGGGCGATAACGTCCAACTCGAGCGTGACCCTGATGAACAAGGGCATCGTCTCGGCAAACGCGCAAAATGCACTCCTCGTGAACAATTCTCTCAGCGTCACGAACCAGGGCATCATTTCCAGCCTGGCCGACGATGCGATCCTCGTTTACGGCAACCTGCCTCACACGATCAACAATTCGGGACGGATCTACGCGTCGGCGGGTTTTGGCGCCGTTGTCAGCCTGGACAAATCCGTGGACACGGTCACCAACACCGGAACGATCCGCGGCGACATCAAGCTGGGGGACGGATCGGATCTCTATTCCGGCGCGAGCGGGCGGATTGCGGGTGCCGTCTTCGGCGAGGCGGGCAACGACAAGATCACCGGCGGCATCGACAACGACCGCTTCGAGGGTGGCGACGGGGACGACTGGCTGATCGGCAACAAGGGCAGGGACACGCTGAAAGGCGACGCCGGAAACGACAAGCTCGAGGGTGGGCTCGGCCGCGACCTGCTCTGGGGCGGCGCCGGCAGGGACGCCTTCGTGTTCAAGTCGCCGGCAACCGCCGCGAATGCGGACACAATCTACGATTTCAATCGTCGCGACGACACGATCCAGGTCGACAACGCCGTGTTCAAGAAGATCGGAGCCAACGGCACGCTGAAAGCCGCGGCGTTCAAGCTGGGCAAGGTCGCCTCGGACGCCGACGACCGCATCATCTACGACAGGGCCACGGGCAAGGTCTTCTACGACGCCGACGGCGATGGCGCGCAGAAGCAGGTGCATCTCGCGACGCTGGCCAACAAGGTCGCGATCAACCACCTCGACTTCCAGGTGATCTGACGGGCCGTCCCATCGGCCGGCAAGCTCCGGCCGATGTTCAGGTCTCCTCAATCGATATCGAACGTCACGCCCTGCGCCAGCGGCAGCGTGCGGCCGTAGTTGATCGTGTTGGTGGCGCGCCGCATGTACGCTTTCCACGCATCCGAGCCGGCTTCGCGTCCGCCGCCGGTCTCCTTCTCGCCGCCGAACGCGCCGCCGATCTCCGCACCCGAGGGGCCGATGTTGACGTTGGCGATGCCGCAGTCGGAGCCGGCGGCCGAGGTGAACGTCTCAGCCTCGCGCAGGTCGCTGGTGAAGATCGAGGACGACAGGCCCTGCGGCACGCCATTGTGCGCGGCGAGTGCCTCGGAAAGCTCCGAGTAGCGCATCACGTAGAGGATCGGCGCGAAGGTCTCCTCCAGCACCGGTCCCTTCTGGGAGGGCATCTCGACAATCGCCGGGGCGCGGTAGTGGCCCGTGCCTTCGCCTTTCTTGGCATCGCCGCCGGTGACCTTGCCGCCGGCCTTTTTCGCGGCGGCAAGTGCCGCATCCATCTTCTTTGCGGCGGCCTCGTCGATCAGCGGGCCGACAAGCGTTCCGGGCTGCAGCGGATTGCCGACCTTCACGGACTTGTAGGCGCGCTTCAGCTTCGGCACGAGCTGGTCGTAGACGCTGGCGTGGATGAACAGACGGCGGAGCGACGTGCAGCGCTGGCCAGCCGTACCCATGGCGGCGAAGGCGATGGCGCGCAGCGCCAGATCGAGGTCGGCCGAGGGCGCGACGATCGCGCCATTGTTGCCACCGAGTTCCAGGATGGCACGGGCAAAACGCTTGGCCAGCCGCGGCCCGACAGTGCGGCCCATCGCGGTTGAGCCGGTGGCGGACAAGACCGGCACGCGCGGGTCGTCGACCAGCGCTTCGCCGGCATCGCGGCCGCCGATCACCACCTGCGACAGGTGGTCCGGGGCGGTGCCACCCTCGGCGCGGAAGCGCGCCACCGCGCGGTCGAACAGACCCTGGACGGCAAGCGCGGTCAGCGGCGTCTTCTCGGACGGCTTCCACACGACGCTGTCGCCGCAGATCAGCGCGAGTGCAGCATTCCACGACCAGACCGCGACGGGGAAGTTGAACGCCGAGATGACGCCAACGACGCCGATCGGATGCCACGTCTCCATCATGCGGTGCGAGGGGCGCTCGGTGGCGATGGTGAGGCCATAGATCTGCCGCGAGAGGCCGACGGCGAAGTCGCAGATGTCGATCATCTCCTGGACCTCGCCGAGGCCTTCCGACGTGACCTTGCCGGCCTCGATGGAGACGAGGCGACCCAGCTCCGCCTTGGCGGCGCGCAGTTCATCGCCGAACAGGCGGACCAGTTCGCCGCGCTTCGGCGCCGGGACGTCGCGCCAGTCGAGGAAAGCGGCATGCGCCCGCCCGACCGCCGCGCCAACATCCTTCGCGGTGGCCTCGGCAATCGTGCCGAGCGTGCTGCCGTCGATCGGCGAGCGGGCCTCGATGCCGTTCTTGGCCGCAAGGCGCTTTGCTTCGACGCCGCAGGCGGCGAGGATCGCGCGGGCGTCGCCGGCGAGATCGCGCACGGTCGCGTGCTTGTTCATATCCAGTCTCCACAGGATGCAGAAAGCCGCCGGGTAGCACAGGCGGGCCGCGTTTGACATTCCCTTTCGCGGTGACATAGTTCCGCGCCATGCCTGCGGCGCGGGCTACAACCCGCCCAGATGAGGATTTCGTGGCGTCGATCGTTCAGCGTTTCGTGCTTGTCTTCGCAGTGCTTTTCGGCCTGGCGCTGAACGCGCACGCCGAACGCCGCGTGGCGCTGGTGATCGGCAATTCGGCCTACCAGCACGTTGCCCAGCTGAAGAACCCGAAGAACGACGCGGCCGATCTCGACGGCCGGCTGAAATCGCTCGGTTTCGAGATGTTCGGCGGCACCGACCTCGACATGCTGGCGATGCGGCAGACGCTGATCGAATTCGGCCGCGCGGCCGAGACCGCCGACGTGGCCGTGTTCTTCTATGCCGGGCACGGACTGCAGATCGGCGGCATCAACTACATCGTGCCGGTCGACGCCAAGCTCGAGTTCGAATCCGAGAAGGATTTCTGGCTGGTGTCGCTCAACGCCGTGATGCAGCAGATGGAGCGCGGCAGCCGCACCAACATCGTCTTCCTCGACGCGTGCCGCGACAATCCGTTCGCCAAGCAGCTCGGCGGCGACAGCCGTTCCGCCGTGCCGCTGAAAGGTCTGGCGTCGGTGCAGACCGGGTCGGGAACCTTCATCGCCTATGCCACCGCGCCGGACGACGTGGCGTCCGACGGGGCAGGGCGCAACTCGCCCTTCACCAGCGCGCTGCTTTCGCACATCGCGGTACCCGGCCAGTCGATCGACGACATGATGACCAAGGTCCGCCGCGACGTGATCGACACGACCGGCGGAAAGCAGCGGCCGTGGACCTCGTCGTCGCTGGTCGATTCCTTCGCCTTCGCGCCGGCGGCCGAGACGGCGGCCGGCACCGGCGCGGGAACCCCGGGCGGCGGTTCCGGCATCAGCGAGAAGGACGCCTTCGAGGTGGCCGAGAGCGTCGGCAGCTGCGGTGCCTACGAGGCCTATGTCCGGCGCTTCCCGGACTCCTTCTTCGCCGACATCGCGCGGGAGAAAATGAAGGCCGCCTGCGCCGCTCCCGCGACCGAGCAGGTGGCGAGCGCGGCCTTCGTCACGACGACGCGCTCGCTTGCCAAGGAGGGCGTCTGCGAGGAGGGACCGTTCGGCGTGACGTTCTGCGCCAGCTCGGTGCTCGATCCGATCAAGACCAACCGCTACGACCCGTCGATGCTGTTCGACGGCAACCGGGACACCGCCTGGGTCGAGGCGCGGCCGGACGACGGCGTGGGCGAGACCGTGACGCTGCACTTCAACCGCGAGCGGCTGCTCGCCGGCTTCGAGATCATCAACGGCTACGACAAGGACCAACGCACCTGGTCGAACAATTCGCGCGTGGCGGCGCTGGAGGCGGCGACCAGCGACGGCACGACGCTCGCCGTCAGCCTGCAGGACGTGCGCGGATCGAGCAAGGTCGAGTTCAACGCGCCGGTCCGGACCTCGTGGCTGCAGCTGCGGATCGACGGGGTGTTCCGCGGCGAGAAGTTCCGCGACACGGCGATCAGCGAGCTCTATCCGATCTTCGCGGATTGACGCGCCGGGGCTTCCCTCAGGCCGGCAGTCCCGGTGAGGGGTGATCGTCGCGCTTTGTCGGCAACGTCGCACTTCGTCCAGCACCCCTCATCCGCCCCTTCGGGGCACCTTCTCCCACAAGGGGAGAAGGGAAGGGTGCGCTGCCGCCTCGCCCTGCACCCTGTGCCAGCCGTCATTCCGGGGCCGCACAGCGGAACCCGGAATCCAGAGTTGTGGCGGTGCAAGGAGAGGCGACGTGTCGCGACCGGTCTTCCCCCGCAATCGTATGTTGGCCAGGGAAACACCGTTGGTCGCCGCTCTGGATTCGGGGTTCCGCTGCGCGGCCCCGGAATGACGGTGCGGGCGGCGTCCACAGGGGAGAAGGTCAGGTCGGCGCCCGGCCGCTGTTACCCCACCCGGCCAGCCTGCGGCTGGCCACCCTCCCCTCAAGGGGGAGGGAGCGCTGCCGCGCACTTCATCTTCGCCACGCCCGCTTTCGCGTCTGGCCATTGAGAAAGAACGCATCCCGGTCGCGGGATGGGCGAAACCTCACCGGAGGTGAGGGAAGACGGGCGGCGTCAGGCTCGCTCATCTTTGAATAGTTCATGCGACCCTTCGGCCGCCCGTCCGGCAAGCTTCGATCCGCCCGCTCCTTTGTCATGCGAAAGAGGCATTTGCGCCTCGCCCGCACCGTGCCGACCCATTGTCCGGCACCTGGGGTCGTAGTGCCCCTTGGAACCGCCGCAGGGAGTTTGGAAGCAGACCGCCCGGCCGCCCCGCCACGGTCGCGGAACGGCGGAGTGCCGGTTCCTCCCGCGCTGGCCGCCGTCGCGAACGGCGCTTCCCGTGGGAGAAACTGCGGCGGAGGATAGCTTTGGCCGGAGAGGGGTGGATAGGAACGGGGCGGAAATCGCGGAAGGCATTGAAATCGTTGCGGCGGGCGCGGGCGCCTATCCACACCTGCGACAGGGATGATGTCGCGGATGGGACAGGTGGGCGGGGCGGTGAGGGGTGTGCTGGAACCTACCCCTCACCCGGATTGCCAGCCTCTCGCCTCCGGCTCGTGGGGCAATCCGACCTCTCCCACAAGGGGCGAGGTCGGCGGCGGGGCACGGCCGCTTGGACCCCACTCGGCCAGCCTGCGGCCGGCCGCCCTCCCCTGAAGGGTGAGGGAGCCACATCATTCCGCCGCGGTGACGGGAAAGTCGAACGCCTCTTTCGGGAAGGGCTCGCCGTTCAATGTGAAGTGCCACCATTCCTTGGAATAGTTGCGGAAGCCTTCGGCGGCCATGGCGTCGACCAGCAGCTTGCGGTTGTCGGCGGAGTCCGCCGGCAGCGGCGCATGGGCGGTGGCGGACAGCGGGTCCAGGCAGTCGTAGCCGGTGCCGAACTCCAGCATGAAACCGAAGCCGGCGCCGCAGTCGGGATCGATGCTGGCATGCGCCTGCTCCAGCCGGACGATGCCGAGATCGACCGTCGAGCCGCGCGAATGCGCCGACCGCCGGGCGAGGTAGCCCTGTTTGTGCAGGTCCTCGCGGCGCACGCGCGGATACCATTTCGGATCGGGCGGCCCGCCCGTCCCGATCCAGTCCATGAAGTCCTTCACGGCGCGCTCCGGCCGGTAGCAGTCGAACATCACCAGCGAGAGCCCGTCGCGGGCCATCCTCGCCTGGACGCGAGCCAGCGCTTCGGCCGCCGCGCGGGTGAGGATGCAGACCGGCGCCTCGTAGCCCTTCACGATACGGCCGATGAAATTGGCGTCGCGCGCATAGTTCATCGACTGGAGGATGGTGGCGTCGACGTCGGCCAGGCGGACGAAGCCATCGGGCAGGTCGGCGGCGAGAGCAGGGGAGGCGAGGGCGGTGAGGAGGCTGAGAAGTGGGAGGCGACGCGCTCTATGTTGCCCCCCTCTGTCCTGCCGGACATCTCCCCCACACGGGGGGAGATCAGCCGGCCGGTTCCGTTTCGCCAATCGTCCAAGGTCTGTACCGAAAAGCCAAGCTGCTGATCTCCCCCCGTGTGGGGGAGATGTCCGGCAGGACAGAGGGGGGCAACGTAGAGCAATCAATTTCAAGTCTACCTGCTACCTCATTCCACGAACACGCTGACGCTGGCGGCGCGGCCGGCGGCGTCGATGACGGTGAGCGTCGAATAGCCGGCGCCGTCGGGCTGCCAGGTGGCGGTGCGGCGGCGCTCAAGCCCGGACAGCGGCTTGCCGTTGGCCAGCCAGCGGAACGGCGCGCGGCCGCCCTGGAGCTTCAGCACCAGCGGCGACGCCTCGCCGCCCGCCGCGCCGAGGTCGACGCGGGCGCCGGCGGGCGGGAAGACGATCTCGGGCGCCGGCTCGGTGGCGGCGACCTGCACCAGCCCGTCGCTGCCCGGCGCGAAGCGCGCCAGCGTGACGGGAAGGTCCTCGCGCTTCTGATGCAGCGTGCCGGCGGGCGCGCGCGGCAGCGGCACGGCGGCGACGCCGGATTTGGCGAAGGCCTCGAACAGGATGGGCGCGGCGGAGGCATAGCCCGACAGGCCGGGAACGGCGGCGGAGTCGGCGCGGCCGACCCAGACGCCGAGCACGTGGCGGCCGTCGAAGCCGATCGACCATGCGTCGCGGTAGCCGTAGCTGGTGCCGGTCTTGTAGGCGAGGGAGCGCGGCGCGGCGCCCTCGGGCGGGCGGACGCCGGAGAGGATGTCGGCGATCTGCCAGTTGGCCTCGGGCTCGAGGACCGTGCCGGCCGTACGCGCCGCTCCGGGCCGTTCGGTCCCGTCCGCCAGTGCGACCGCCCTGCCGTTGTTGGCCAGACCCGTATAGAGCTGCACGAGGTCGCGCAGCGTCACGCCGACGCCGCCGAGGCTGATGGCGAGGCCGGGCGTCTCGCCGACGGGGAGTTCGGGCACGATGCCCGCCTGGCGGAAACGCGTGACGAGGCGGGCGGTGCCGACGGCGTCCAGCAGGCGAACGGCCGGCACGTTGAGCGACAGCTGGAGCGCCTCGCGGATCGACACGTCGCCCTGGTAGCCCATGTCGAAATTCTTCGGCCGATAGCCGGCGAAATCGGCCGGCCGGTCCTCGACGATGGTCTCCTGCGCGACGAGTCCCTGCTCGAATGCCAAGCCGTAGATGAAGGGCTTCAGCGTCGATCCGGGCGAGCGCACGGCGCGCGTCATGTCGATCCAGCCGGACCGCGAGGCGTCGAAATAATCGGCCGCGCCGACCTCGGCCAGGATGTCGCCGGTGCGCGCATCGGCCAGCACCATCGCGACGGAGAGTTTCGGGCCGAGTTTCTGCGCTGCCTCGCGCGCGACCTGCTCCAGCTTCTGCTGGACGGCCCGGCGCAGCGTCAGTTCGTGGCGGGGCTCGGACGGCGCCAGACGAAGCGCGGCATCGGCGGCATGCGGCGCGAAGGACGGAAGCGGCCGGCGGATGGCGGCGAAGACCTCCGCCGCGCCACGCGCGGCCTCGCGCGCGTCGATCAGGCCGGCGGTGACCATGCGCTCCAGCACGCGGTCGCGGGCGGCGCGCGCGTTCTCCGGATTGCGGTCCGGCCGGCGGCGTTCGGGCAGCTGGGGCAGGGCGACCAGCAGCGCGGACTCGGACAGCGTAAGGCGCTTCGGCTCCTTGCCGAAATAGGCGAGCGAAGCGGCGCGCACGCCTTCGAGATTGCCGCCATAGGGTGCCAGCGTCAGGTAGCGTTCGAGGATCTCGCGCTTGGACAGCCGCCGCTCGATCTGGATGGCGCGCGCGATCTGGCGCAGCTTGGCGCCGAAGGAACGGCTTTCGCGCGGCTCGATCAGGCGGGCGAGCTGCATCGACAGCGTCGAGCCGCCGGAGACGATGCGGCCATTGCCGGCGAATTGCAGCGCGGCGCGGCCGAGCGCGACGAGGTCGACGCCCGGATGATCCCAGAAGCGCTTGTCCTCATAGGCGACCAGCATGTCGAGGAACTGGCGGTCGACCTGGCCGAGGTCAGGCGCGAGGCGCCAGTAGCCGTCCGGCGTCGCATAGGCGCGGAGCAGCAGCCCGTCGCGGTCGACGACCTCAGTGGAGACGGCAAGCCGCTCCGGCAGCGGCGGCGGGAAGGCGCGGTCGGCCCAATCCAGCGCGGCGACGATGGCGACGGCCAGCGCGGCGCCGATGGAGACCGACCAGAGCGTGATGCGGGCGAGGCGGCGGGCGCGCATCAGTTGGGCCTCGACTGACATGTTGGGGCAGGCGGAGGACAGGCCCCCTCATCCGGCTCGGCTCCGCCTCGCCACCTTCTCCCCGCTGGGGAGAAGAACCAATCGCCGCCGGTTGGCGCTCCTCTCCCCACCGGGGAGAGGACGCGAGCCCGAGCATACGAAGGGCGAGCGGGTGAGGGGGTTTCGTCGATCACAGAAACCGACTCATCCGTTGGAAGGCTGGGTGACCGACGCTCACGGCGCCTGGACCTCCATCATGCCGGCGGCGGTGTTGGCGAAGAACTCCGGCCGGTACATGTCCTCGACGCGGGCGGCGGGGTGAGCGTAGACGCCCGGCGTCACCGCGCGCACCACATAGGCAACCGTCACCGACCGGTCGGAACCGGGCTGCCGGTCGAAGGCGGCGACGAAGCGGTCGTCGCGGAATTCGAGCGCGGCCGCTTCGGTCTGCGGCAGGAAGGTGAAGTTGCCGAGGTCGGCGCTGGAGACGATGCGCGGGTTGTCGATCTGGAAGCCCGCCGGCAGCAGGTCCGTGATCAGCACGCGCGAGGGCCAGTCGGACAGCTCGTTCACCGTCAGCACGACCACGTAGCGCTCGTTCTGCGTGGCTTCGGTGACGTTCGCCACGTTGCCGTCGAGCGTGTAGTAGGTGCGGTTGATGGTGAAGCCGTTGCCGCCGGCCGGCAGCGGCTCGGCGGGCGCGGCGACAGCCGTGACCACCGCCTCGACCGGGTTCGGCCCCAGGTTCTGGATGGTGATGGGATTGTCCATCAGCTCCAGGCCGGTGACGCGCTCGGAATAGGCGCCGCCATGCGCCACGCCGTTGACGTTCAGCGCCAGCGCGTCGCTGCCCGCCTTGATGGCGCGGGCGGCGAGCAGCATCCAGGCTTCGTCCTGCGTGCTGGTCCAGGTGACCTTCTTCCGCTCGGCCGCGACGACGTCGATCATCGAATTGATCGAAGCCGGAACCGGCCGCGTCTCCGCGGCAAGCGCCAGCATCGCGGCGCCGTCGCGGAGCGCCGAGCCGTAGTCCGAACGGTAGTAGTTCGTCTCGGTGTTCGAGCGGGCGAGCTCGAGCGCCGAAGAGAACGCGGCTTCGGCCCGCTGCGCATCGCCGTAGAGGGCGAGGCTTGCGGCGAGCTGCGCGCGCGACATCGGGCTCGCGAACTGCTCGATCTGCGTGTCGGCGTAGTAGCGCAGGTCGCCGATCGAGGCCTTCTTGTTGCGGGCGAGGACGTAGAGCGCATAGGCGATCTCGCTCGACCGCGACGACAGGTCGACGTCGTAGGCCATCGAGTTCTGCAGGTTGGCGACAGCCTGCTGCATCGCCTGGCTCGGCACGTCGTAGTTCAGCTCGCGGGCCCGCGTCAGGAAGTCGGTGACGTAGGCGTCGAGCCAGAGGTCGCCGTAGCCCGGCGACCAGAGGCCGAAGCTGCCCGACGAGGACTGGTAGTTCAGCACGCGGTAGATCGCGCCCTGGATGCGCTCGCGCAGCGCCACGTCCTCCGGCATGCCGGCCTGCGTGGCGAGCTCGCTGACATAGAGCAGCGGCAGCGCGCGGCTGGTCGTCTGCTCGGCGCAGCCATAGGGGTAGCGGTCGAGCGTCATCAGCAGCGACGGCACGTCGAAGGCCGAGACCGGCGAGACGCCGACGCTGACATAGGCGCCGTCGAGAAGGCTGGCCGCGAGAAGCTCGCGGTCGACCCTCAGGCTGCCGCCATTGGCGGCGAGGTTGACGACGGTGCGCGTCGTGACCGGGATCGCCGCCGGGCGGACCGGCAGAGCGAGCGTCTGCTCGACCGTCAGTCCGTCGGCGTGCGCAAGCCGGATGGTCAGGCCTGCCTCGCCGGCCGTCTGCGCGACCAGCGGGATCGTCAGGTACTGGCGCGCGCCGGCGGCGAGCGTCACCTTGTCGGGGAGCGCGGCGCTGCCGGTGGAGAGGTCGCCCGTCGTCTCGACGGTGACGGCATAGTCGCCGGCGGGGCCGTCGGTGTTGGCGATGTCGAGGCGCATCTGCGCCGCGTCGCCGGGCGCCAGGAAGCGCGGCAGCGAGGCGGTCAGCACCACCGGATCGCGGACGATCACGTCCTTGACGGCGTGGCCGACGGCTTCCTTCGTCCAGGCGACGGCCATGACGCGGACCGTGCCGTTGAACTGCGGGATGTCGAAGGACACGGTCGCCTGGCCGTTGGCGTCGAGCGTCACCGGACCGGTGAAGAAGGCGACGAGCCGCTCGGTGGGCGCATTGCCCTGCGAGGTGAGCTGCGCGCCGTCGCCGCCGGTCCGCAGCCGGCCGGTCGCGCCGAGCGAGCCGTCGATCAGACGGCCGTAGAGGTCGCGCAGTTCCATGCCCATCATGCGCTGGCCGAAATACCAGCCCTCGGGGTCCGGCGCCTGGTAGTTGGTGAGGTTGAGGATGCCGACGTCGACCGCGGCGACCATGACATAGGCCTGCGCGTTGGCCGGCAGGCCGCCGACGGTGACCGGGATAGTCAGCGGCGCGCGCGGCGTCATCTTCTCGACGGGGTCGAGCGAGACGGCGAGCTGCTTCGCGCCTGGATCGACCTTCAGCCACTTCACGCCGATGGCACGGGCCGGCATGCGCGACTCGATCTGCTCGCCCGGACGGTAGAGCGTGGCCGTGATGTAGGCACCGGCACCCCAGTCGGCGCCGACGGGCACGTCGATCGTCGCGCCGCCTTCCGGCACGGTGGCCGTGACCGTGGCGAGCAGGCTCTCGGCACCGACGGTGACGAGCAGCTCGCCGGCGAAACGCGGCGTGACCTGCAGCCTGGCGATCTCGCCGGGCTGGTAGGTTTCCTTGTCCAGCGCGATCTCGAGCCCGTCCGGCGTCTCCGTCGAGGTCGCCTCGACATACCAGCCGGCCTCGAACTCGTAGCTGGTGGCGGGGCCGGTCGGGTCGGCCGTCTCGACCTGGAGGCGGTAGCGACCCCAGTCGACGGGCACTGAGATCTCGCCCTCGGAATCGGCGGCGAGGTCGATCGTGCCGTTGCCGATCTCGCGCGTGGTGACGATCGGCTCGTAGTTCCAGTAGCTGCCGGAGCGGTACCACTGGTAGTTCCGCTCGATGCGCACCAGCGACCAGAGCAGGCCGCCCGCGGACTTGCGGTTGCCGTCGGAATCGACCGCGATCACCTTGAAGCGGGCGGTTCCGCCCTGCGGCACGCTTTCATCGGCGAATTCCGGCTTGATGCCGATCATCTCGCCCTGCGGCTTCACCGCGAGGTCGATGGACCGCTCGACGGCGCGGCCGCCGGCCTCGCGCATGCGCACCGACACCTTGGCGTTCAACAGTCGCGTCGTGGCCGGGACGTTGTCGACGCTGATCGGGAACGTGGCCTTGCCGTCTTCGCCCACCACCGGCAGGCCCGACAGCGGGACGCGCATGGCTTCGCCCGCCTGCTCGTCGGACAGGCCGAACGAGTAGCCGATGAAGCGGTTCCAGGCGCGCATGGTGGAAACGGTCAGCTCGCCTTCCAGTTCGAGACCGGCAGCGGGCGCGCCGTAGAGGAAGCGGCCGTCGACAGTCACGTCGGCCTCTTCGCCGACAGCGATTTCGCTCTTGCTTGCGGCGAGGTCGAACTCGATGCGATCCGGCACGAAGTCCTCGACCAGGAACTGCCTGGTGGCGACCGCCGGCTCCTCGGGATCGGTGTGGATGGAGAGCGTCCAGGTGCCGCGCTGGGCATTTGCCGCGAGGTCGAGGTCGACCGCGTGGCCGCCGGCGAAGCGGCCGTCACTGACGATGCGGCGATCCTCGACGCCGTCCGGGCGACGGAAGATGAAGGTGAGCGGCAGGTTCTCGACGGCCGCCGCCGCGTCGTCACGCGCC
This sequence comes from Rhizobiaceae bacterium, assembly GCA_019635755.1. Classification (GTDB taxonomy): domain Bacteria; phylum Pseudomonadota; class Alphaproteobacteria; order Rhizobiales; family Rhizobiaceae; genus OAS926. Next base: position 229,668 of record JAHBYW010000002.1, read on the forward strand.
AGCGCCGAGGCGTAGACGGTCTCGCCGGCGCGGTAGATGCCGCGCTCGGTCCAGGCATAGACGTCGAGCGCTCCGGGGGCTGCGCGGCCCTCGACGCCGCGGTCGGAGAGGTCGAAGCCGGCGCGCTGCATGTCGAGGAACACGAAGTCCTCGTCGCCCTGCGCGGCCATCAGCACGGCAGGAACCATGCCGCCTTCGCCGCGGGTCAGGCCCGGCTGGAAGGTCGCGCGGCCTTCGGCGTCGGTCGTCGCGGTGCCGAGGATCTCGTTGTTGCGGGCGAGCAGCGTCAGCTCGGTGCCAGCGATCGGCTTGGCGGTGGCGAGCGAGCGGGCGAAGACGTTGAGCCCGTCCTGGCCGGTATAGGTCGACAGGCCGATGTCGGACACGACGAACCACTGCGTGGCGCGCGAATCCCAGGAATCGCGGCGGTCGTCGACCGGCACCGCGGTGAGGACGTAGACGCCGGGCTTGCGCTCGGGCAGCGCCTCGTCGACCGGGAAGCTGGTGGTAACTTCCTTGTTCAGTTCGCTGGCGATCTCCAGCTCGCCCTCCCACACGGGCTCGCCCATCTGGTCGCGGATCGTGCTGATGTCGTAGCCGTCGATCTGGCGCAGGAACTGATAGCCCGAGAGCAGCTGCGCCAGCGACCGGTCGCCGATGCGGTAGAGCGCCATCTTGGCCGCCGACATGTTGACGGTGACGACCGGGATGCCGCGACGCGCGGTCGACGGCAGGACGAAGCTGTCGCCGGTGAAGCGGGCGGACGGCGCGCGGTCGCGGACGTAGATGGAGAGTGCGACGGGAGACTCGATCACCTCGCCGATGGCGGCGGGCAGGCCGGGCCGGAAGACGATGCGGTAGTGCTTGCCGTGGGCCAGCCCGCCGACGCAGATCTGGCGGCCTTCGGCGCTGACCGATGCCGGCGCCTGGTCGTCGACGGTGACGAAGGGCGCGTAGTCGACCCCGGTCTTGACCAGATCCTCGGAGAAGACGGCGCAGACGCGCGGGCTGGAATTGTCGGAATCGACGGTGTGCTCGACGATGCGGAAGCCCTTGCGCGCCCGCAGATCGTCAAGCTCTGCCTGCACGGCAGGCGAGGGGACGAGCGAGAGACTCGCCTGATAGGCGCTGATCGCCGGGCGGTAGAGGTCGCGGCGGTCGAGGCCCTGGGCCAGCACCTGGAGCGAATCGGCGCGCGCGGCGGCGGTGCGCGACAGCTGGTAGCCGGTCCAGGCGCCGGCGACGGCGTTGCGCTGGAAGAGGACGGTCTCGTCGTAGTTGGCGGGCGGCGTCGCCAGGATGGCGCGGGCGAGCGCGACCCAGATCGTGCCGTCGTCCGGGGAGATGACCGCAGCCGCCATCAGATTGTTCATGGCGGTGCGCGGGTCGTTCTGGATCAGCGCCTGCTGCGCGCCGGCGACGAGCGCGGCCAGCCCGGTCTCGCCGACGGCACCGGCGTTGGAGGTGAGAGCGGCGCGGGTCAGCCGGACCTCGTTCTGCAGCCAGTCGGGCAGGAAGGTCAGTTCGGCCGGCGCGCCGATGTCGGGATCGCCGGAGACCGCGACGACCTTGCCGGCCACGGCGCCCTCGAACGGCTGCATCAGCGCGTAGTCGGACTTCAGGAAGCACCATTGCGCGCGGGTGTTGTAGGTGAAGGCACGGCACTGCTGGTCGCCGAGACAGACCTGCGAGCACTGGTCGAGCGTGACGTTCTGCTCGGTGCGCAGGTCAAAGCCGAAATAGTCGGAATTCTGGGTCGTCACCACCGTTCGCGCGGGGTCCTGGGCAAGGCCCTGGATCGCGGACATGCAGACGAGCAGAATCGTGGCGAGAACAGTACGGGCGGCGCGCATCAAACCCTCCAGACGCAATGTTCCGGCACCCGCGGGGCGGGCGCCGGGGCAGGCTTCCGACCTGCCGCGGTCGGGCGAAGGCGGACCCGTCAACGGCCCGTTAACCATAAGAATCCGCGTCGCCCGGCGTCCCGGCCCTTCCCGGGCGCCCGGCGGAATGCTTCGCCTCGCCGATCCTGTAGGTTCGATTGTGGCCCCTTTGCGGGCGGCAAATAAGTTCATTCCAATTTTATGATTGAAAAGATAGTCTTGGGGGATGCCGGCGAGTGTATCGCGTGTCTCCGGGGGGAGCTTTTGCGGCAGGACGGCTTCCCTCGTCCTGCTTTGCGCCTGCATATCGCTGGCCACGCCAGGCGCGACACCGGGCGCCTCCGCCTTCGAGCTGTTCGGCATCAAGCTGCTCGAATCGGACGACGCCGACGCGGACATCGTCGACCCGCTGACCTACACCGTGACGCTTTCGGTGGAGGGCGCCGAGGGCGGCGACCTCGAGGACGAGCTGAAGGACGCTTCGCAGCTCGTCGCCGAGGAGGAGCGGCCGGTGTCGGGCTCGCTCGGCCTGCTCTCCAAGGCGACGCGCGACCGGGACAACCTGATCGCCGAGCTCTATTCCAACGCCCGCTACGACGGCGTGGTGGCGATCACCATCAACGGCAGCCGGCTGGAAGACCTGCCGCCGGACGCCGATTTCGGCAGCGGCCCGGCAACCGTGGCGATCCGGGTGACGCCGGGGTCCGAGTTCGTGCTGGGCGACGTGGCGGTGCTGGGCGATGCCGCCGACATTATGCCGGCGCGCTTCGGCCTGCTCCCGGGCGGCGACGCAAGCTCCGACGCGATCCTCAAGGCCGAGACGGACATGGTCCGCGTGCTGAAGGAGGAGGGCCGGCCGCTGGCCCGGGTGGCAAGCCGCCAGATCGTCGCCGACCATGCCACAGCGACGCTGGACGTGACGCTGACGCTGGAGGCCGGTCCCGTCGCCGGCTATGGCGAGACGACGGTGGAAGGCACCGAACTCGTCGATCGCGACTTCGTGGAATACATGACCGACCTCGACCGCGGCGACATCTATTCGCCGGCGGAAATCGAGGAGGCGCGCGAACGGCTGCTGGCGCTGGGCGTCTTCAACACGGCCGGCGTGCGCGAGGCGGATGCGCTGGACGCCAACGGGCAGATCCCGATCACCGTCGAGGTGAGCGAGCGCAAGATGCGCTACTTCGGCGTGGGCGTGACCGCGTCGAACACCGAAGGGCTGGGCGTCGAGGGCTATTGGGGCCACCGCAACCTGTTCGGGCGCGCCGAGAAGCTGAGGATCGAGGGCTCGATCAGCCGGATCGGCGACACGACGCAGCTCGGCAAGCTGAACTACAACGCCGCGGTGATGTTCGAGAAACCGGGCTTCCTCCATCCGGACGCCAAGTTCTTCGCCAACCTGAAGGGCGTGTTCGAGCATCCGGACGCCTATGACCGGCTGTCGATCAAGGGCGGCGTGGGCATGTCCTACGACCTGACGCGGACGCAGACCATCTCCGCGGAGCTGGCGCTCGACTGGTCCAAGATCGACGACGCGTTCGGCTCCAAGCGCCATCTTATCGTCAGCATTCCGCTGCAATACGTCATCGACAGGCGCGACGACCGGCTCGATCCCACCAAGGGCTTCCGGCTGCTCGCCTATGCGGAGCCGACCTATGACATCTTCTCGGAAGATTCGATCGCGGGCAACGCGACCTTCCTCAAGCTGCGCGGCGAGGCGTCGGTCTACCAGTCGCTGGGCGGCGAGGGGCGCTTCGTGATCGCCGGACGGGCAGCGACGGGCTCGATCCTCGGCGCCGACCTCGACGCCATCCCGGCCGACCGGCGCTTCTATTCGGGCGGCGGCGGTTCGGTGCGCGGCTATGCCTACCAGGGGATCGGGCCGAGGGACGCGGCCGGCAAGCCGACGGGCGGGCGCTCCTACATCGAGACATCGGTCGAGATGCGCGTCCGCATCAACGACAGCTTCGGCGTGGTGCCGTTCGTCGATGCCGGCACCGTGTCCGAATCGTCGATGCCCGAATTCGCCAACTTCAAGGTCGGCGCCGGCATCGGCATCCGCTACCTGACGCCGTTCGGGCCGCTGCGCGTCGACGCGGCGGTGCCGCTGAACCGCCAGCCGGGCGATCCGCGCTTCGGCATCTATGCCGGCGTCGGGCAGTCGTTCTGACAGCGGGCCGATGAAGCGCCTCCGCCGCGCGCTGCGCATCCTCACCTATCTGCTGCTCGTCGTGATCGTGCTCGGCGCCGGTGCGCTGGCCGCGCTGACGCTGACGGCGCCCGGCCGCGAGACGCTGGCCGGGATGATCTCGTCGCTGGCGTCGTCCGAGACGCAGACGGTGACCGTCGGCGGTCTGAGCGGCCTGTGGAGCGGAAACCTGCGCGTCGACCACGTCGTGCTGGAGGATGCCGACGGACCGTGGCTGGTGGCGCGCGGCGTCGAGGCCGAGTGGTCGCCCTTCGACCTCGTCCGGGGCGAGGTGAACGCCGAGCGCGTCAGCGCCCAGCGGGTGGAGGTGGCGAGGCTGCCGAAGGGCGGCGACGCGAGCGACGAGCCGCTGGCGCTGCCGGTCGACATCGACATCCGGCGGCTCGAGCTGCCGGTCGTGGCGCTGGGCGGGGAGATCGCCGGAAACGTCGCCGAGGTCGCGGCGAGCGGCTCGTTCAGCGCGAAAGGCGAGCCGCTGGCGCTGGCGACGGACCTGAGCGTCGAGCGTCGCGATGGCCGGCAGGGCAGCCTGACCGCATCCATCGACTTCGCGCCGGCCGACAACCGGCTGGTGGTCGACATCAGCGGCGCCGAGCCGCAGGGCGGCGTCATCGCCAATTTCCTGCGACTGCCGGGCGCGCCGCCGGTGGAAATCAAGCTCGCCGGCGCCGGACTGGTGTCGGACTGGGAGGGCAGCGGAACCTTCGCGGTCGACGGCCAGGTCGTGACCCGGCTCGACGCCACGCACCAGACCACCGACCGCGGCCGCCGCGTCGAGGCGCGCGGCGCGGGCGAATATGAGAGCTTCGTGCCGGCAATGCTGCAGCCGCTGCTGGCGGGACAGGCGTCGTTCGACGTTGCGGCAACGCTGCTCGCCACCGGCGGCATCGACATCGAGCGAGCGACCCTTTCCACCACGGCGGCGAGCGCATCGGCGTCGGGCCAATACGACCCGGCGGGCGCGACGGACCTCGCGGTGGACATCGCCGCGGCCGACGGCCGGCCGGTGACGTTCCGGCTGGGCAGCGAGACCGAGCCCGCCGACGTGGCGCTGAGCCGCCTGTCGCTGCGTGCCTTCGGCGCGGGCGACGCGCCCGCGGTCGACGCGAGCGCGGTCGTCGCGACGCTATCGACGCGTCTGGTCGAAGCCTCCGGGCTCACCGTCAGGGCGCATTCGGACGCCTTCGACCTCGCGGCGCTGACCGGGCCGGTGACGCTGGAGGCCGAAGCCGAGGCGGTCGGGTCGACCGATCAGACGCTTGCCTCGCTGCTGGCCGGCGCGGTCAGCACCCGCATCGGAGCGACCGTCGGCGCGGCGGAGGTGGTGATCGCGCCGAGCACGATCGAAAGCGGGACGCTGACCGGCAGCGTGTCCGGCACGGTGTCGCGCACCGACGGAACCTTCGCGCTCGACGTCAAGGGCGACGTGCTGTCCACGGCGCTGCCCGCCGCGGCGCGGCCGCTGCTGGCGGAGCGGGCGGCCATCGCGGCGACGGTGTCGCGCGACGCGGAGCAGCGGCTGTCGCTGCAGAACCTGGCCGTCACCTCCGGCGACTTCGCTGCCGGGGGCAGCGTCACGCTCGGCGACGAGACGATCGAGGCGGCGATCGAGGGCGCGCTGGGCGACGTCGGCCGGCTCGCCTCCGGCACCGGCGGATCGATCCGCTTCGCGGTCAACGCCTCGGGCGCCCGGACGGCGCCCAACGTCGAGGCGACCGTGACGAGCGAGGCCTTCACCGCGGCCGGCCGCACGATCGAAAACCTCGAACTGGCGGCGAGCGGCGTGGCCAGCTCGGCGACGCCGGCGGCGGACGTCAGGCTGAGCGGCACCGTTTCCGGCGAGGCGCTGGCCGGCACCGCGACGCTGGTGACCGAGGCCGGCAAGCGCGAGGTGCGCGACCTGGCGCTGTCGCTGGGCGACAACCGCATCGCCGGCACGCTGGCGCTCGACGACGCGTTCCTGCCGCAGGGCACGGTGGACTTCAGCCTGCCCAACCTCGGACCGCTGGCGGCACTCGCGCTCGAGCAGATCGAGGGCGACGCCACGGGGACGATCCGCTTCGGCACGGCCGCGGGCGCGCCTGAGATCGTCGTCGACGCCAAGTCGCAATCGGTGCGGCGCGGCGACCTGACGGCGAGCGGCGTGTCGGTCGCGGCGTCGGTGCGCAACTATCTCCTCGCGCCGACCGTCGCCGGCAAGGTGACCGCCGCGACGGTGGTCTCCGGGGCGACCAGCATCCTCGGGCTCGACCTGACCCTCGGACGCGACGGCGAATGGACCAGCTTCGCGGGCGGCGCGACGATCGGCGACATCCCCGCCAAGGCCGCGGGGCGGGTGCGCGTCGCTGCGGCCGCGACGACAGTGGAGCTGGCCTCGGCGCAGGCGACGGTGCGCGGCCTTGAGGCGGTGCTGGCAAGACCGTCCACGATCGTCGTGCGCGACGGCATCACCACGCTCGACCGGCTGCCGCTGACGGTCGGACGCGGCAATGTGCAGATCACCGGCAGCATCGGCGACCGGCTCAACCTCGACGTCCAGATCGCCTCGCTGCCGGCCAGCACCGTCGACCGCTTCGCGCCCGGCCTTGGCGCCTCCGGCACGATCAGCGGCACCGCGCGTGTCACAGGCGCGACCGCCAACCCGGAGATCGGCTACGCCATCGACTGGACCGGCGCGCAGACGGCGCAAACGACCGAAGCGGGGTTCGGGGCGATGACGGTGGCGTCGTCCGGCACGCTGGCCAACGGCCGGCTGCGGCTGACCGCGAGCGCCGGCGACTCGTCGGGGCTGGGCCTGAGGGGCGGCGGCGACGTCATCATCAACGGCGCCCGCACCGTGACCATGGACTTTTCGGGCACCGTGCCCTTCGGCTTCCTGACGCGGCGGCTGGCGGCCCAGGGCCTGTCGCTGACGGGCGGAGCCAATGTCAGCCTCACCGTGCGCGGGCCGCTCGGCGCTCCCCAGGTCGGCGGCACGATCCGCTCGCAGGGCGCGCGCTTCACCGACTCACGATCCGGCATCGCGGTGAACGACATCGACGCCTCGATCACGATCGCCGGCGGCGTTGCGACGATCGAGCGCCTGACCGGCGCGATCTCCAGCGGCGGCACGCTGACCGGCAGCGGCACCGTCGCGATCGACGCCGGCGGAGGCTTCCCGGCGGACCTGCGCCTGCAGATCGCCAATGGCCGCTACACCGACGGCGAGATCGTGACGACGACGCTCGACGGCGACATCTCGGTGCGGGGGCCGCTGACCGCGGCGCCGCTGCTGGCCGGGACGGTCAATCTCGGCAGGACCGTCATCCAGGTGCCCAACCGGCTGCCGACGGCGCTCGCAACGCTCGACGTGCAGCACCGCAACGCGCCGGCGGCCGTCGAGCGGCAGGCGGAAGCGATCCGGCCGGCGGCCGCGGGCAGCGGAAGCAGCGGCGGCATCACGCTGGACCTCCAGGTCAACGCGCCGCAGCAGATCTTCGTGCAGGGTCGCGGCCTCGACGCCGAACTGGGCGGCAGCCTGCGGCTGACGGGCCCGCTGGCGTCGCCGCGCGCCATCGGCAGCTTCACGCTGCGCCGGGGCCGGCTTCAGATCGCCAGCAAGCGGCTGGATTTCAGCCGCGGCTCGCTGTCCTTCTCCGGGTCGCTGGTGCCCGACCTCGATTTCGTCGCGGAGAGCCAGGCGACCGACGCGACGGTGTCGATCCAGGTATCGGGACCGGCGACCGATCCCCGCTTCTCGTTCTCGTCGACGCCATCGCTGCCCGAGGACGAGGTGCTGGCGCGGCTGGTGTTCGGCCGCTCCATGGGCAGCCTGTCGGCGCTGCAGATCGCGCAGCTCGCCGAAGACGCGGCGATCCTGGCCGGCATCGGCTCCACCTCGCTGCTGACCACGCTGCGCAGCAAGCTCGGCGTCGACGACATCGACGTGAAGACGGATGCGGCGGGCCGCTCCTCGGTCGCCGTCGGCAAGTATCTCAACGAACGCACCTACGTGACGATCGAGAAGGGCGAGGGCGGCGGCTCGGGCAAGGCGACGATCGATCTCGACATCGGCCGCGGCGTGAAGCTGCGCGGCGAGGCAAGCGACAGCGGCAAGGCCAAGGGCGGCATCTTCTACGAGCGCGAATACTGAGGCCGTGCGGGCCGTGGCCCATGCCGGGTGCAGGTCTGGCGCTTGCCCGGCCGCGTCACGACAGGTGTAGTAGCCCCGTTCGGGACCTGTCGCGCGATTGCGGCAGCGATACCAATTTTGCGCCAACTTTGTCGCAAATCCGCGAACCGTCTCCCCGCTAAAATTGCAGATTTGACCTTGGGTTCTCCATCCGGCGTTTTTGACAACGTCAGCCGGATGCGGAATGGTAACGGGCAGAAAGCCAATAATGGGAGAGTCAACGATGACCATGTTCAAGAGCAACGGTGACCGCGTCCCCGCGGCCATCGAAAGCTACATTCCGGACGCCACGTCCGGTAAGATGGACCGCCGCGAGTTCCTTGCGATGGCCAGCGCGCTCGGCGCGTCGACCGCCGTCGCCTACGGCATGCTCGGCCTCGCAGCACCGACCGAAGCCGTCGCCCAGGAGGGGAAGAAGGGCGGCGTCCTCAAGATGCAGATGATCATCAAGGAGATGAAGGATCCGCGGACCTGGGACTGGTCCGAGATGGCCAACGTCATGCGCCAGTGCAACGACTACATGGTGCGCTACACGAAGGACTTCACCTTCGAAGGCCACCTGATCGAGAGCTGGGACGTCAATGACGACGCGACGGAATACACGCTGCACGTGCGCAAGGGCGTGAAGTGGTCGAACGGCGACGATCTCAATGCCGACCACATCATCTTCAACCTCGAGCGCTGGTGCGACCAGTCGGTCGAAGGCAACTCGATGGCCGGCCGCATGTCGTCGCTGATCGACGCCTCCGCCAAGAAAGCCGCCGCCGGCGCCATCACCAAGGTCGACGACCACACGGTGAAGCTGAAGCTGAACCAGTCCGACATCTCGATCATCCCCGGCATGGCCGACTATCCGGCGATCGCCGTGCACCCGTCCTTCGACGGCGACATGCTGAAGACCCCCGGCACCGGCCCCTACGAGGTCGTGAGCTACGAGGTCGGCAAGCAGGCGAGCGTGAAGCGCCGCGAGGGCTTCACCTGGTGGAAGGGCGATCCCTATCTCGACGGCATCGACTTCGTCGACTACGGCGCGGAAGCCTCGGGCAACGCTGTCATCAGCGCGCTGGAATCGGGCGAGATCGACGCCGTGTACCAGTCGGTGGGCGAGGCCGTCGGCCTGCTCGACTCGATGGGCATGGTGAAGCAGGAGGTCTCGACCGCCTCGACGATCGTGCTGCGCACCAACGTCAACAACAAGCCGTATGACGACAAGCGCGTCCGCAACGCGATCCAGCTCGCCGTCGACAACGCGACGGTGCTGAAGCTCGGCTACAACGACGCCGGCACCGTGGGCGAGAACCACCACGTCTGCCCGATCCATCCCGAATACGCCGAACTGCCGAAGGTTCCGCGCGACATCGAGAAGGCCAAGGCGCTGCTGGCCGAGGCCGGCCAGCAGGACTTCGAGTTCGAGCTGCTCTCCTACGAGGCAGAGTATGTGAAGAATCCGGGCGACGTGATCGCGGCGCAGATGCGCGAAGCCGGCTTCAAGGTGAAGCGCACCGTGATCCCGGGCGCCTCGTTCTGGAACGACTGGACGAAGTATCCGTGGTCGACCACCGAGTGGAACATGCGCCCGCTCGGCATCCAGGTCATCGCCATCGCCTATCGCACCGGCGAGGCCTGGAACGAGGCCGCCTATTCGGATCCCGAGTTCGACGCCCTGGTGAACAAGGCGCTGGCGATCGCCGACGCCGACAAGCGCCGCGAGGTCATGAAGGACATCGAAGCCAAGCTGCAGGATGCCGGCATCCTGATCCAGCCGTTCTGGCGCTCGCTGTACCGTCACCACACCGAGCGTGTGAAGGGCATGTTCATGCACCAGACCTTCGAGCTGCAACTCGAAGGCGTCTGGCTGGATGCCTGATCGACCCAGACCCGGAGGGGCAACCCTCCGGGTCTTTCATTTTCCGACGTGAGACAGGCAACCCACCTTTCCGCTGCGGGCGAAGGGGAGGCGCATGATCAATTTCATCCTCAGGCGGCTGGGCGTGATGCTGCTGACGATGCTGTGTCTCAGCGCCGTCGTGTTCAGCTTCGTCAATCTCGATCCCAACCTGCGCAAGCTGGCGATCTTCAACACCGAGACGCGCGCCAGCGACGCGGACATCGAGAACTGGCTGGTCCGCAACGGCTACCGCGACAATTTCGTGGTCCGCTACGCGCGCTGGATCGGGCTGGCACCGAAGCAGCCCACCATCGACCCCAGCACCGGCAAGACGGTGCCGCGCTTCCGCTTCTGCGACGAGCCGACCGAGCCGACCTTCTCCGGCGTGCTGCAGGGTGACCTCGGCTGCTCGACGGCGCTGCGCGCCAAGGTGAGCGACCGGCTGCCGGAGGCGCTCAAGGCGACCGGCATCCTGATGTTCTGGGTGATGATCGTCATGGTGCCGATCTCGCTGCTGATCGGCGTGCTGGCCGGCATGCGGGAAGGTTCGCGGCTCGACCGCGGCCTCTCGGTCGGATCGATCGCCTCCACGGCGACGCCCGAATACGTGTCCGGCGTCATCTTCACCGCGCTCTTCGCCTCCTATCTCGGCTGGCTGAACGGCTCGGCGGCGACGGCGCAGACGCAGGGTATCTCCTTCTACAACTTCACGCTGCCGATCATGACGATGGCGATCTACGGCATCGGCTACATCGCGCGCATGACACGCGCCTCGATGGCCGAGGTGATGACCGCGCAGTATATCCGCACGGCGCGGCTGAAGGGGCTGAACTTCCGCTCCGTCGTCGTCAAGCACGCGCTGCGCAACGCGCTCATCGCGCCGTTCACGGTGATCATGCTGCAGTTCCCGTGGCTGCTGACCGGCGTCGTGATCGTGGAGACGATGTTCAACTACAAGGGCTTCGGCTGGCTGCTGGTGCAGGCGGCGTCCAACAACGACATCGACATGGTGCTCGCCTGCGCGCTGATCTCGGTGGTGCTGGTCCTCATGACCCAGCTCATCTCCGATATCGGCTACGCGTTCCTCAATCCCCGCATCCGCGTCTCGTGAGGCCGGCCCCATGACCGAAACCGTCGGTTTCCTCGAGATCGCATCCGGGATCGTGCTGCGGTTCTGGCCGGCCTGGATCGGGCTGGCGATCCTCTTCGCTGGCATCTACGCCTTCAAGCCGCGGCTCGGCCTGTTCGGCGAGCTGACCAACACCTGGGTCGGCGTGCTGGGCGTCGGCATCTGCGCGTTCTGGCTGCTCACCGCGATCTTCGCGCAGCTTGTCGCGCCGGTGGACCCGGGCATTCAGAACGCGGTCATGAAGAACTCGGTGCCCGGCGGCGTCGATCCCGCGACGGGCAGGGTATTCCTGCTGGGCGCTGACCTCTACGGCCGCGACGTGTTCAGCCGCATGGTCTACGGCGCGCGCATCGTGCTGACCATCGCGCCGGCGGCGACGCTGATCGCGGTGCTCGTCGGTGCCACGCTCGGCCTGCCCGCCGGCTATTTCGGCGGCAAGATCGACAGCCTGCTCTCCTTCCTCGCCAACCTCGTGCTGGCGTTCCCGGTCATCCTGCTGTTCTACCTGCTGGTGACGCCCGGCATCATGGACACGCCGATCCCGTACGCGATGGCCGGCGTGCTCTTCCTGTTCCCGATCGTCTTCTTCGGCGTGCTCTTCTACACCCGGTTCAGCACGCGACCCGAACGGCTCTACCTGGCGCTCGGCATCACGCTCGTCCTCGGCGCCTGGATCTATTCCGGCCTCGTGTTCGACGCCGATCCGCTGGGCATCGTGTCGATCGAGCCGAACGAGCTGAACATCTTCGTGGCGGTCGTGTTCGCGTCGAGCCCCGGCGTCTACCGCATCGTCCGCGGACTGACGCTCGACATCAAGACGCGCGACTACGTCTCCGCCGCGCAGACACGCGGCGAGACGCCCTGGTACATCATGCTGTGGGAGATCCTGCCGAACGCGCGCGGGCCGCTGATCGTCGATACCTGCCTGCGCATCGGCTACACCACCATCCTGCTCGGCACGCTGGGTTTCTTCGGCCTCGGCATGGGTCCGGAAAGCCCCGACTGGGGCACCGCGATCAAGGACGGCAGCAAGGTGGCGCAGCTGCGACTCTACTACTGGCAGGGCGTGACGCCCGCCATCGCGCTGATGTCGCTGGTGCTCGGCCTCAACCTTCTGGCCGACGCGCTGCGCGAAGAATCGCTGCGGGATTAAGGGAGAGCGGTGATGAACGAAGCCGTCAAAGCCACGAACACCGCCTCCGCCCAGCCGATCATCGACATCGAGAACCTCTACATCTCGTTCTTCACCAAGCGCGGCGAGATCCCCGCCGTCATGGACTTCTCGTGCCAGGTGATGCCGGGCGAGGCGATGGGGATCGTCGGCGAATCCGGCTGCGGCAAGTCGACCGTGTCGCTGGGCATCATGCGCGACCTGTCCAATGTCGGGAAGATCGTCGGCGGCCGGATCCGGTTCAAGGGCAAGGACATGGGCGACATGTCCGACGAGGAGCTCCGCTCCATCCGCGGCAACGAGATCGCCATGATCTACCAGGAGCCGATGGCCAGCCTGAACCCGGCGATGAAGATCGGCCAGCAGCTGATGGAAGTGCCGATCCTGCACGACAAGGCGTCGAAGGAGGAGGCCTACAACCGCGCGCTGGAGATGGTGCGCGCGGTGAAGCTGCCCGATCCGGAGCGCATGATGCGCTCCTATCCGCACCAGCTTTCCGGCGGCCAGCAGCAGCGCATCGTCATCGCCATGGCGCTGCTCTCCAAGCCGGCGCTGCTGCTGCTCGACGAGCCGACGACGGCGCTGGACGTGACCGTCGAGGCGGGCATCGTCGACCTGGTGAAGGGGCTCGGCCAGAAGTTCGGCACCTCGATGATCTTCGTGTCGCACAATCTCGGGCTGATCCTCGAGACCTGCGACAAGATCACCGTCATGTATTCCGGCGAGGCGGTCGAGACCGGCAAGATCGAGGACGTGTTCGACAGCATGCGGCATCCCTACACGCAGGGGCTGTTCCGCTCGATTCCGCTGCCGGGCGCCGACAAGAACTCGCGGCCGCTGGTCGCCATTCCCGGCCAGCTGCCGCTGCCGCAGGAGCGCCCGAAGGGCTGCAATTTCGGCCCGCGCTGCCACCATTTCGTGGAAGGGCTCTGCAACGCCGATGAAATCCCGATGATCGAGGTCGAGGGCCACGAGGGGCATTTCAGCCGCTGCGTGCGCTTCAACGACATCGACTGGAACGCGCTGCCGCCGGGCGCCAAGACCGCGAAGGAAGCGGTCAAGCCGGGCGCGCCCGTGCTCAAGATCGACAACCTCAAGAAGTACTACAAGGTCGCCGCGAACGCGATCTTCGGCGGCGCGGAGTCCCGCGTCGTCAAGGCCAACGAGGCAATCAGCTTCGAGGCGCGCGAGAGCGAGACGGTGGCGATCGTCGGCGAATCCGGCTGCGGAAAGTCGACGCTGGCCAAGGTGCTGCTGGGCCTCGAGACGGCCAGCTCCGGCACGGTGACGCTCGGCAACACGCAGATCCAGTCGACCGGCATCGAGAGCCGCCAGACCGAGACGATCTCGTCGATCCAGATGGTGTTCCAGAACCCGTTCGACACGCTGAACCCCAGCCAGTCGGTCGGCTCGCAGATCATCCGCACGCTGGAGAAATTCGGCATCGGCAAGAACTCGGCCGAACGCCGCCAGCGCATGTACGAACTGCTGGACCTGGTGAAGCTGCCGCGCGCCTTCGAGAAGCGCATGCCGCGCCAGCTCTCGGGCGGGCAGAAGCAGCGCATCGGCGTGGCGCGCGCCTTTGCCGGCACGGCCAAGGTGGTAGTGGCCGACGAGCCGGTGTCGGCACTCGACGTCTCGGTGCAGGCCGCCGTGACCGAGCTGCTGATGGACATCCAGCGCAAGAACAAGACGACGATGCTGTTCATCAGCCACGATCTGTCGGTGGTGCGCTATATCGCAGACCGGGTCGTCGTCATGTATCTCGGCCACATCGTCGAGCAGGGCACGACCGACCAGATCTTCTCGCCGCCCTACCATCCCTACACGGAGGCGCTGCTGTCGGCGATCCCGATCGCCGACACCAGCGTGGTGAAGAAGCACATCGTGCTGGACGGCGACATCCCGTCGGCGATGAACCCGCCCTCGGGCTGCCCGTTCCAGACGCGCTGCCGCTACAAGCATCTTGTGCCGGACGGGCTGTGCGAGACGCAGGTGCCGCCGATGAAGGACCTCGGCAACGGCCACAAGAGCCTGTGCTGGCTGTCCGACGATGTGCTGGCCAAGATGGAGCCGGTGATCAGCTTCGACGCCAAGGCGAAGAAGGTCGACGCCGTGGAGGCCGACGGCACCCCGCCCGGGCAAGGACCGGGCTTCGCCGCGCCGCCGCCGAAGCGGGCCCGCAACAAGCGCGGCACGGCCGATCAGACCGACGACGCCGATGCGCCGGAGGCGGCGGAGGCCGCGGCGAAGATGGGGCGCAGCGAGGGTGCCGCGCGCAAGCCGAAGTCGAAGTCGACGCCGGTCGGCTGGGGCAGCCAGGCCGACGATGCGAACGCGCCATCCGCGTTTGGCGGCAAGCGGCCGAAAGGCCGCGACAGCAAGCCGGAAGACTGAGGCGATGCGGGGTCGCAAAAGTTCGCAGTTCGCGGGTGGGCACGAGACGAACTCGCGCTAAAGATCGAACCGATCCTCAGTCAGATACGCAAGCTGCGCGTCGATGGCGTGGCCGACAGCGAAAAGGTCTTCATGGACGAGATGTGGGGCGAGGCGGACGATGCTGGTTGAGCCCTCGGCGATTCTCCCGCTGTGCGGCAATATCGCCCGCGCGTCTGCCATCAATGGTTAGCCGCGTGGCGCCCAAAGGGTTATCGGTCGCGAACAAAGCACTGTAGTCGATACTAATACCATCGTGTGTTGCATGTAGTATATTTGACTGTTACAGCAAAAAATACGAATGCCTCCAACGCAAGTGCGAGATTGCCTTGGGCAGTTCAACAAACTGGCGCGATGTTCAGCGGGCGGCGATCGCGATCATCGACGCCTACGGCCGAGAGCATGCGGAAGCTGCTGTCGCCCAGGCGCGTCGCCTCGAGTCTGTTTCAAACGACCCGGAGTTCGCCTCACTGGTTCGCGCTGAAGTGGAGCGGCAAGTCGCCGCTATTGGCTCCGGCGAGGCACGGCGTCCCCTATCTCCACACGACTTGGGTTGATGTCAGGGGCCAGGTGTTCGCTTCGCTGGAGATCACACGCCTCCACGTACGCCATGTCGAGCAGGTACGCTAAAACTTTCAGCCTATCGCCAGCGGCCAGCCGCCTCAATTCGTTGAGCTGTGTTGCCAGATAGGCGGCGCGGTCGCTGGTGCTGAAAGAAGCAATCTTTGGCATCGGAACCCCGCATTCTTCGGTCATTCCAGGTTGCGCCGTAGAGAACTGGACCTTAGCTTTCTTCGTACAGAACGCGACAAGAATCGACCCTCACTAACAATTGAGGCGACGTTTTATTGCAAAGTAGGGTAGGACTATGAATTTATCACGTCGTCGAGTCGAGTTGGTAATCTATATCACCGATATTTTACTTTGAGAAGAGGATTATAGACTTTCCAAACTCGCTTCTGCCTCGCGTCTTGGTCAAGACGTGAACAAGCTGACGGGCGACGAACGCCGCGCCAGCAACGCGCCATGTCGGTTTCCGCGCGGCCGCCGGCCGGGACCGCCGCTACATCGGGCGCATGCGACAGAGCCTCTCCATCGACCCGTCCCGCACCGCGCTGGTCTGCGTCGACCTGCAAGAGGAACACCGCCGCGACCAGCGCCTGCTGGCGGTCGGGTTCGACCGGGTGCTGGCCAATGTCGCGCGGCTGCAGACGGCCGCGCGTGCGGCCGGCATAGCGATCTTCCACTTCGCCTACATCGTCGACACGCAGTCGGCCGCCACGCGGGCCTTCCATCCGCGCACGGCGGACGGCCGTTCGGCGTTCTCCGACAAGGATGATCCGAACGCGGCGGTCTGTCCCGAAGTGGCGCCGTCGGGCGCCGAACCGCTGATCGTCAAGACCGAGGCGAGCGCGTTCGCGACGGGCTTCGGCGAGGAGCTGACGCGGCGCGGCATCGAATGGATCGTCGTCTGCGGCGTGTGGACCGAGGCCTGCGTCGACGCCACCGTGAAGGACGCGCTGAAGCGCGATTTCCGCGTGATGCTCGTCAAGGACGCCTGCGGCAGCGGGTCCGCCGCGATGCACCAGACCGGCATCCTCAACCTCGCCAACCGGCTCTACGGCGGCGCCGTGGTGACAACCGACGCTGCCTGCAGACTCATCGGCGGCGGCGCGGCCGAAGGGTGGACGCCGCAGTCGCCGGTGCCGATCCGCTATGCGCTGGACACGGTCGCGGCGATGTACGACGCCCTGTGACGGAGCGCGGCCGGGGCGGGCCGGCCGGCTGAGTTCAGAGCTTCAGGGTCGCAAGCCTCATGCCGAAGCCGATGAAGACCAGCCCCGTCAGCGCCTTCAGCGCGCGTGTGACGCGGCCGCTGCGCACCGCTCCGGAGAGCCGGTCGAAGAGGAGCACCATCGGGACGAACCACGCCAGGTTGAGTGCCGCATGGACGACGACCAGCGCGTAGGCCGCCCAGAGCGTACCGCTGCCCGGCGGGACGAACTGCGGAAACGCCGCGATGTAGAACATCGCCACCTTCGGGTTCAGCGCGTTGGTGAGGAAACCTTCGCCGAACGCCCTGGCGAGGGTGCGCCGCCGCCTGGCCGGAGCGACCTCGGCCAGTTTCGCGGGCGACCCGCGCCAGGCGCCGAGCAGCGCCTTCACGCCGATCCAGACGAGGTAGGCCGCGCCGACCAGCTTCACGGCGAGGAAGAGATGCGCAGACTGCAGCAGGAGCAGCGACAGGCCGAAGATCGCGAAGGTGCCGTGCACGAAGAAGGCGACGGCGAAACCGGCGATGTTGGCAAAGCCGGCCGCCTTGCCCGATGTCGGCACGGTCTTGGCGATCAAGACGCCGTTCGGCCCCGGCGACATGATCAGCAGCGCCGCCATCGCGGCGAAGGCGAGGATGGTGGCGAGGGTCATAGCTTGGCCTCCCCGCGCAGGGCGTCGGAACCTACAGCGCCCAAATTCCCCTCCCCCTTGCGGGGAGGGGTTAGGGGTGGGGGTGTCTTCAACAGTTCGAGCGCCGTCAGGATCTCTTCGATGCAACCGTCGAACGCATCGGCCAATTCGCCGGTATTGAATCTCAGAACTCGATATCCGCGACCTTCGAGCCAGGCGTCACGCTTTAGGTCGCGCGCCAAACCATCTTGCGAAAAATGATCCTCGCCATCGACTTCGATGATCAGGCGATGCTCATGGATCGCGAAATCGACGATGTAGGGATCGATAGGCGCCTGCTTGCGGACGTGCACCCCGTACCACCGACGAAACTGTTTCAGTTCCGACCAGAGCTTCCGTTCACCGTCGGTCATGTTCCGGCGCAATCGGCGGGCGCGCGAGATGGATATCGCGGAATTGCTGGTCGGGCACATCTACACCCCCACCCCTAACCCCTCCCCGCAAGGGGGAGGGGAAAGCTGCCGCATGCCAGGCCATCTGAAGTCGATAGAGAAGCGCTGATCTAGTCCCCCTCCCCCTTTCGGGGAGGGGCCAGGGGTGGCGGCAAAAATGACATCTGTCCGCGCAGCGGTCACTTTCGCCTTACCCCACGATCTCCGCCGTCTCCAGCACCGCGTGGAACAGCACGTCGCAGCCGGCCGACGCCCATTCCTTCGAGATCTCCTCGGCCTCGTTGTGCGACAGCCCGTCGACGCAGGGGCACATGACCATCGCCGTCGGCGCGACGCGGTTGATCCAGCAGGCGTCGTGGCCGGCGCCCGAGACGATGTCGCGGTGGGAATAGCCGAGCCGCTCGGCGGCGTCGCGGATCGCCTTCACGCAGTCCTTGTCGAAGGTCACGGGATCGAAATGACCGACCTGCTCGATCTCGAACTTGATGTCGAGCGCCTCGCAGATCGTCTCGATGCCGGCGCGGATGCGGCGGTCCATCGTGTCGAGCGTCGCCTTGTCCGGCGAGCGAATGTCGATGGTGAAGACCGTCTTGCCCGCGATGATGTTGCGCGAGTTCGGATAGACCTCCATGTGGCCGACGGCGCCGACCGCGTCCGGCTGGTAGTCCATCGCCACCTCGTGCACGAGCTCCGTCACGCGTGCCATGCCGAGGCCGGCGTTGCGGCGCTTGGGCATCGGCGTCGACCCGGTGTGGGCTTCCTTGCCGGTCAGGGTCACCTGCAGCCATTTCAGGCCCTGCCCATGCGTGACGACGCCGATGTCGATGTCCTCGTCCTCGAGGATGGGGCCCTGCTCGATGTGAAGTTCGAAGAAGGCCCTCATCTTGCGGGCGCCGACCTGCTCCTCGCCCTTCCAGCCGATGCGCTCCAGCTCGTCGCCGAAGCGTTTGCCATCGCGGTCCTTGCGGTCGTAGGCCCAGTCCTGCTTGAGCACGCCGGCGAAGACGCCCGACGCCAGCATGGCCGGCGCGAAGCGCGTGCCCTCCTCGTTGGTCCAGTTGGTCACGACGATCGGGTGCTTCGTCCTGATGCCGAGGTCGTTCAGCGTGCGGATCACCTCCAGCCCGCCCAGCACGCCCAGCACGCCGTCATATTTTCCGCCGGTCGGCTGCGTGTCGAGATGGCTGCCGACATAGACGGGCAGGGCCTCCGGGTCGGTGCCCTCGCGGCGGGCGAACATGGTGCCCATCTGGTCGACGCCCATGGTCAGCCCTGCCGCCTCGCACCAGGACTGGAAGAGTTTTCGCCCTTCGCCGTCCTCGTCGGTCAGCGTCTGGCGGTTGTTGCCGCCGGCGATCCCCGGCCCGATCCTGGCCATCTCCATCAGGCTGTCCCACAGCCTGTCGGAATTGATGCGAAGGTTCTCGCCGGGTGCTGCCATTGGCTTTCCTATGCTACGCGTTGGATCGTGTCGCGGACGTGGTCAATCAGCTCGTCGATCTGGCCCTTGGTGATGATGAGCGGCGGCGACAGCGCGATGATGTCGCCGGTGATCCTCAGCATCGCGCCGTGCTCGAACGCCTTGACGATGCAGTTGAAACCGCGCTTGCCCGGCTCGCCGGGGATGGGCGCCAGCTCGACGGCGCCGACCAGGCCGATGTTCCGGATATCGATGACGTTCGGCTCACCCTTCAGCGAATGCACCGCCTCTTCCCAGTAGGAGGCGAGTTCGGCGGCGCGCGTCAGGAGGCCTTCTTCCTTGTAGGTGTCGAGCGTGCCCAGGGCCGCGGCCGAGGCGATCGGGTTCCCGGAATAGGTGTAGCCGTGGAAGAACTCGATGATGTGCTCCGGCCCGTTCATGAAGGCGTCGTGGATCTCCTTGGTGACGAACACCGCTCCCATCGGGATGACGCCGTTGGTCAATCCCTTGGCGGAGACGATGATGTCCGGCGTCACGTCGAAATACTGCGCCGCGAACGGCGTGCCGAGACGGCCATAGCCGGTGATGACCTCGTCGAAGATCAGCAGGATGCCGTGCTTGGTGCAGATCTCGCGCAGCCGCTTGAGGTAGCCCTTCGGCGGCACCAGCACGCCGGTGGACCCGGCCACCGGCTCGACGATGACGGCGGCGATGGTCGAGGCGTCGTGCAGCCCGACGATGCGCTCCAGCTCGTCGGCGAGTTCCGCGCCGTATTCCGGCTCACCCTTCGTGAAGGCGTTCCTGGCCGGGTTGTGCGTGTGCGGCAGGTGGTCGACGCCGGTCAGCAACGTGCCGAACATTTTCCGGTTCGGCACGATGCCGCCCACCGAAACGCCGCCGAAATTCACGCCGTGATAGCCGCGCTCGCGGCCGATCAGGCGGAAGCGCGATCCGTTGCCCTTGGCGCGGTGATAGGCGATCGCCGTCTTCAGCGCGGTGTCCACCGACTCCGAGCCGGAGTTGGTGAACATGACGTGCTCCAGCCCCTTCGGCGCGATGTCGACCAGCCGGTTGGCGAGCTCGAAGGCCAGCGGATGGCCGAACTGGAAGGTCGGCGCGTAGTCGAGTTCGGCCGCCTGCGTCTGGATCGCCTCGACGATCTTCGGCCGCCCGTGGCCGGCATTGACGCACCACAGTCCCGCCGACCCGTCGAGGATCTGCCGGCCATCGACGGAGGTGTAGTGCATGTCCTTGGCCGACACGACCATGCGCGGCTGCTTCTTGAACTGGCGGTTCGGCGTGAACCCCATCCAGAAGGCGCTGAGGTCGTTCGGCATGACTTTGAGGCGGTTCGACATGGACCAAGCTTCCCCTTCGATTCCAGGTTTTGACGGCCAACGCTTGGTCTTCGCCGCGCTTTCGTGCTACGCGAAATTTTGACCGAATGGACAAACGTTAGCACCGCCTCGTAGGCGGTCAAGGGATTACTAGGCCAGATGGCGGCTCGGAATCGCGCTCCAGGCAGGCGGATATTCTGGTCCAGCCGATTGGTCCACAGGACGGCGGCCGTCGCCCGCGCCGGGCTCCGCCGATGACGGCGCCGCTGCAGTCCCCGCGCCGCCGCACGCGCATCCAGCAGGAGAAGCGCGACGTCATCCTCGATGCGGCGCTGGACGTGTTCTCCACCCACGGCTACCGCGGCGCCACCATCGACCAGATCGCCGAGGCGGCCGGCATGTCGAAGCCCAACCTGCTCTACTATTTCAAGGGCAAGGAGGACATCCACGCGACGCTGATCCACCGGCTGCTGGAGACGTGGCTGGCGCCGCTGAAGGAGCTCGACGACATCGGCGATCCGCTCACCGAGATCCGCAGCTACATCCGCCGCAAGCTCGAGATGGCGCGCGACTTCCCGCGCGAGAGCCGCCTCTTCGCCAACGAGATGCTGCAGGGCGCGCCGCGCATCATGCCGATGCTGGAGGGCGAACTGAAGTCGCTGGTCGACGAGAAGGCCGAGGTGATCAAGGGCTGGATGCGCGCCGGCAAGATCGCCCGCACCGACCCCTGGCACCTGATCTTCGCCATCTGGGCGACGACGCAGCACTATGCCGATTTCGACGTGCAGGTGCGTGCGGTGCTGGGTCCCGACCGGGGCGGCGACGGGCGTTTCGAGGACGCAGCGCGGCTCCTGGAACAGCTGTTCCTGGAAGGGCTCAGGCCGCGGGGCCAGGTGTCGTGAGGGGCGGGGCGGGCGCCGCCGTCCGTTCAGGCCGCCAGCGTGGCGGCCAGCGCGTCGTGGCCGCGCGCATCGGGGGCAAAGCGGATGCTGCTTTCCCCGTCCTGCTTGGCGCCGTAGAGGGCGGCGTCGGCCTGGCGGAGCAGCTGGCGAAGGTCGCCGGCTGTGCCGTCGACGGAGGCGACGCCAACGCTGGCGCCGACGCCGACACGGACATCGCCGATGTCGACGGGTGCGGCCAGCAGCGTCGACACCTGCCGCGCGAGGCCGAGCACATGCGCGCGGCCGACGCCGCCGCCGGTCAACAGCGCGAATTCATCGCCGCCCAGCCGAAACACCTGATGTTCGCCAGCCGCGATCTGCGACAGCCTGAACCCGACGGCCTGCAGCACGGAATCGCCGGCGGCGTGGCCGTGGCGGTCGTTGACCTGCTTGAAGCCGTCGAGGTCGACCAGCAGCAGATGCGTGTCGTCGCCGGCGGCGACCGCCGCCAGCGCCTCGTCGAAGGCCAGCCGGTTGCCGAGGCCGGACAGCGCGTCGCGCCGCGCCGCGGTTCGCGCCGCCTCGCGTTCGCGGCCGAGTGCGGCGGAGAGCCGCAAGACCTGGATCAGCAGCGTCGCGACCGCGGCAACGGCGCCGAGAATGATGGGCACACGGGTGGGGGCGAAGGTCGCCATGGCCTGATCGCCCAGCCGCGGCGCGTCCCACGACAGGTAGCGCCGCCCGGCACCTTCGACGGAAACCGCGGCCGACAGCCGGCCGGTGCCGCTTTCGGCACGGTCGGTGACCTGCCAGCCCGCGAGCTCGTGGATCCCGGCGATGCGACGGAGTTCGGCCGGGTCGATCGCTGCCCACCCCGACTGGCGGATGGACGCCTCGACCTGCCGCATTTCGCCCTCTGCCGACCGCGCGTTGAGCCAGCCGCCGACGTCGCGGACGGTCTGCACCAGCACGCCGGCGGCGATGCACAGCGCCAGCATGCACACACCGATGAGGATGCGCGTGCCGCGATGCGCGGGCGCCGCCGCCCGACCCTGTGTGAAAAGCGAACCCGCCAAAGGCGCCCCCGGCAAGAGCCTGCTGGAGCCCTCACTCTAGGCGACAGTCGTTCTCCAATGGTTACCGCATCGTCAACCGTCGCCGCCGCGCGCCCGATCGGCGTGGCCGCCGGTGCGAACAGGCCGCGGCGCGATCCGGAAAATCGACGCGAAACCGGCTCGCCATCGCCGGGATCGCTGCTACGATTGCGGGCAACACGACATCCATCGTCCTAGGGAAGGCAAGAATGTCCAAGGTCATCAAGAACGGCACCATCGTCACCGCCGACCGCACCTGGAAGGCGGATGTCCTGGTGAAGCACGACAGGATCGTGGCGATCGGACCGGACCTGCATGGCGACCATGAATATGACGCCACCGGCTGCTACGTGATGCCCGGCGGCATCGATCCACACACGCATCTCGAAATGCCGTTCATGGGCACCTATTCGGCCGACGATTTCGAGAGCGGCACGCGCGCCGCGCTGTCCGGCGGCACGACGATGGTGGTGGACTTCTGCCTGCCGGCACCCAACCAGTCGCTGCTGGAAGCGCTGCAGATGTGGGACAACAAGACGTCGAAGGCCTGCGGCGACTACTCGTTCCACATGGCGATCACCTGGTGGGGCGAACAGGTGTTCAACGAGATGAAAACCGTCGTCGACAAGGGCATCACCTCGTTCAAGCACTTCATGGCGTACAAGGGCGCGCTGATGGTGAACGACGACGAGATGTATGCGTCGTTCCAGCGCTGCGCCGAACTCGGCGCGCTGCCGCTGGTGCACGCCGAGAACGGCGACGTGGTGGCGGCGCTCAGCCAGAAGCTGCTCGCCGACGGCAACAACGGCCCCGAGGCGCACGCCTATTCGCGGCCGCCGGAGGTGGAGGGCGAGGCGACGAACCGCGCCATCATGATCGCCGACATGGCCGGTGTGCCGCTCTACGTGGTGCATACCTCCTGCGAGCAGGCGCACGAGGCGATCCGGCGCGCGCGGCAGAAGGGCATTCGCGTCTATGGCGAGCCGCTGATCCAGCATCTGGTGCTCGACGAGACGGAGTACTTCAACAAGGACTGGGACCACGCCGCGCGGCGCGTGATGAGCCCGCCCTTCCGCAACAAGCTGCACCAGGATTCCCTGTGGGCCGGGCTGCAGGCCGGCTCGCTGCAGGTGGTGGCGACCGACCATTGCTCCTTCACGACCAAGCAGAAGCGGAACGGCGTCGGCGACTTCACGAAAATCCCGAACGGCACGGGCGGCCTGGAGGATCGCATGCCGGTGCTGTGGACGGCGGGCGTCAACACCGGCCGGCTGACCATGAACGAGTTCGTGGCGGTGACGTCGACCAACATCGCCAAGATCCTCAACATGTATCCGAAGAAGGGCGCGATCGTCGAAGGCGCGGATGCCGACATCGTGGTGTGGGACCCCAAGCGCAAGAAGACGATCTCGTCCAAGGCGCAGCAGTCGGTGATCGATTACAACGTGTTCGAGGGATACCAGGTGACCGGCCTGCCGCGCTTCGTGCTGTCGCGCGGCGAACTGGTGATCCAGGAATCGGACGTGAAGGCGAAGCCGGGCCACGGGCAGTTCGTCGGACGCGAGCCGAACGCGGCGCCCAACCGCGCGCTGTCGACCTGGAAGGAAGTGGTCGCACCGCGCAAGGTCGAGCGCACCGGCATCCCGGCGACGGGCGTGTGAGCCGTTGACCGCCGGCATGCTGATGCAGGACGTGTGCAGCGGAGCGCAAGCCCCCTCATCCGCCTCGGGCTCCGCCCTCGGCACCTTCTCCCCGCCGGGGAGAAGAGGGAGCGCCAGTCTTGACGGGGGTTCCTCTCCCCCGCGGGGAGAGGTCGGATTGTCCCGAAGCCGCCGTGGCGGCGAGGCCGGCAATCCGGGTGAGGGGGCATGCATCAAAGGTGTTGCGGCGCCCTGGCGGTTGGCTGCGGCCTTGGCGGGCCTGTTGGCGGCAGGTGCCGCGCACGCCGCCACCCTCGACCTGGCCGGCGTGAACGGCAACGCGGCGGGATGCGCGGCGGAGGCGGGCGCCTATCCGCATTCGGAAGACAAGCTGATCCTGCGGGCGGATGCGGTGGAGGGCTACGAATCCTACTGCGAGTTCGTGCAGGTGCTGATGTCGAAGGCCGGTGCCGCCGTCGTCACCCTGCTGTGCGGGGGCGAGGGGGAGACATGGATCAACCACATCGTCGTGTCGCCGGCCGATCCCGAAGACCACAACAAGCGGCAGGTGTTCCAGGCGAGCGGCGATCTCTGGGGAGAGGTACAGCCATGCGAATGACGACGATCGCCACCGTGCTCGCGCTGGCGCCCTCGGTGGCGCTGGCCGGCGTGCTGGACATACCGGCCACCTATGGCAACGCGGCGGGCTGCGCCTTCGCCAAGGACGGCAGCTTCGACGACGACACGCTGCTGATGCTGTCGCCCGACGAGTATTCCGCCTACGCCACCGGCTGCGAGTTCCTGCAGGCGCTGAAGGCCAAGGACGGCAGCTTCGTCATCACCATGCTGTGCTCGCACGAGGGCGAGACGTTTCAGTCCGTCGGCTTCATGCGGGTGAAGGCCTCGACCGATGTCGGCGATTCCTACGACATGTTCGACCAGCACGGCGAGCTGATGGGCACGCTGGGGCGCTGCCCTTGAGGTCAGGCGGGGACCAGCGGATCCAGATGCGGGAGGAGCATGACGCTCTCCTGCTCGTTGGGGTCGGTGCGCGCGATCACCGCCGAGGACGGCTTTCCCGAATTGTTGGCCGGCAGGTGCGGTACGCCGGCCGGGATGTAGAACAGGTCGCCGGCCTTCACCAACACGTGGTGCTCGAGGTTGTCGCCGTACCAGGTGTCGACCTCACCCGACAGCACGTAGATCGCCGTCTCGTGGTTCTCGTGAAGATGCGCCTTGGCGCGCGCGCCGGGCGGCATGGTCAGGATGTGCATGCAGATCGCCTTCGACCCCACCGTTTCGGTGGAAATCCCCTCCAGATAGGAGAGGCCCTGCTTCCCGGCATAGCTGGAGTTGGGTCTGATCAGGCGGCAGGTGGCGGGATCGGCGGCAGTCATGGCGGGTCGTCCGGAACGGGGGTTGAGGGGATGGCGCGCAGTGGAAATCACTACAGCCGGGAAAACAACATGCTACTGTCCGCGAGGGGACGCTCGGGCAAATTGACATGACGGAAGAAACCACGCCAGCGGTCGTTTCGGCGAGCCGGCTGGGCCTGACATTCCAGACGAATGACGGGCCAGTGCGGGCGCTGTCGGATGTCGACCTGACCATCGGCAAGGGCGAGTTCGTGTCCTTCATCGGGCCGTCGGGCTGCGGCAAGACGACGTTCCTGCGCGTGATCGCCGACCTGGAGAAGCCGACCGAGGGCTCGATCCTGGTCAACGGGATGACGCCGGAGGAGGCGCGCAAGCGGCGCGCCTATGGCTACGTCTTCCAGGCGGCGGCGCTCTACCCGTGGCGCACGATCGAGAAGAACGTGGCGCTGCCGCTGGAGATCATGGGCCTGCCGAAGGCGGAGCAGCGCGAGCGCATCCAGCGGACGCTGGCGCTGGTCAACCTGACCGGCTTCGAGAAGAAGCATCCGTGGCAGCTTTCCGGCGGCATGCAGCAGCGCGCCTCGATCGCGCGCGCGCTCGCCTTCGACGCCGACCTGCTGCTGATGGACGAGCCGTTCGGGGCGCTGGACGAGATCGTTCGCGATCATCTCAACGAGCAGCTGCTCGACCTGTGGGCGCGCACGCAGAAGACGATCTGCTTCGTGACGCACTCGATCCCCGAAGCGGTGTACCTGTCGACGCGCATCGTGGTGATGTCGCCGCGGCCCGGCCGCGTCACCGACGTGATCGAATCGACGCTGCCCAAGGAGCGGCCGCTCGACATCCGCGAGTCGCCGGAGTTCCTCGCCATCGCCGCGCGCGTGCGCGACGGCCTGAGGGCAGGGCACAGCTACGATGATTGAGAAGCGCGGACGATCTCCTCTCCCCAACGGGGAAAGGGTGGACGCGAGGCGGTCGGGTGAGGTTGCCTCCGACCCGACAAAGCGAGCCGACGAGGCGACATCACGTGCGCGTCGGCTCCGCGCAAACGACACCGAGCCGGAGTATCGTTTCTGGGGAGAACTGCGGGGTCGCCGTTTGAATGGATACAAATTTGTACGGCAGGTTCCGCTCGGTCCCTATGTCGTGGACTTCCTGTGCCGGGAGAGGCTTCTTGTCGTCGAACTGGACGGCAGTCAGCACGCGGGCTCGATCGGCGATGCCCGTCGCGATCTCTGGCTGAACGGGCAGGGATACTCCGTTCTCCGTTTCTGGAATGACGAGGTGCTTAAGGAACGCCGTGCGGTGCTCGAGACAGTCCTCGCCGTTCTCGACGGCCGCGTGCATGCCCCCTCACCCGGCCTTCGCTTCGCTCCGGCCACCCTCTCCCCGCTGGGGAGAGGAGGCCGCCAATCGCGGGTTGCCGCTGGATTGGCAAAGGCTAAAACACTTCACTTCGATGTGAAAAACGGGGTGAAGGTCCCTCCTCTCCCCAACGGGGAGAGGGTGGCCGGAGCGAAGCGAAGGCCGGGTGAGGGGGCGTCGTCAAAGACAGGTCGTCAGCGCAAGGTCAATCCTGGCCCGACCTCTCCGCAAGCGGCAACCGCGACAGGCGAGCGTCCATGACCGCCTTCCGCGAAAAGATCTGGCCGGTCGTGTCCATCCTGCTCGGGCTGGTGGTGGTGTGGTATGTCGGCGCGGTGCTGATGAACGCGCCGGTGCAGGCCGACATGAACCGCCGCGCCGACCTGTCGCCCGGCTGGGTCGAGTTCATCGGCCAGACGCTGTCGCAGCCGAAGCCGGTGGTGCCGGCGCCGCACCAGGTGGCGCAGAACGTCTTCGAGAACACGTTCCTCAGGAACATCACCAGCAACCGCAGTCTGGTCTATCACTCGTGGGTGACGCTTTCCTCGACGGTGCTGGGCTTCGCCTTCGGCACGGCGCTCGGCATCCTGATCGCGGTCGGCATCGTGCACCTGACCGCACTCGACCGCAGCCTGATGCCGTGGATCATCACCTCGCAGACGATCCCCATCCTCGCGATCGCGCCGATGATCATCGTGGTGCTGGCCGCCGTCGGTATCACCGGGCTGATCCCCAAGGCGCTGATCTCGACATACCTGTCGTTCTTCCCGGTGGCGGTCGGCATGGTGAAGGGGCTGCGCTCGCCCGAGACGATGCACCTCGACCTGATGCACACCTACAGCGCCAGCCGCAGCCAGACGTTCTGGAAGCTGCGCGTGCCGGCCTCGGTGCCGTTCCTGTTCGCGTCGATGAAGGTCGCCATCGCGGCCAGCCTGGTCGGAGCCATCGTCGGCGAGCTGCCGACGGGCGCGGTGGCCGGCATCGGGTCAAAACTGCTCGCCGGCGCCTATTACAGCCAGTCGGTCGACATGTGGGCGGCGCTGGTCGCCGGCTCGGTGGTCGCCGCGCTGCTGGTCAGCGTCGTCGGCTTCGCCGGGAACATCGTGGAGCGGGCGATGGCGGGCGAGGACGTGATGCCGCTGTTGAAGCGGCTGGCGGCGAAGATCGCGCGCCGCGCCGTCGGGATGGCCACGCCATGAGCCCGGCGATGCGCCCGCGGTTCACCTGGCAGGCGGTGGCGGCCGCGGTCCTGCTGGTCGTGGCCTTCTGGCACCCTGCCATGACCCTGCCGGAGGCGGCCCAGCTGGCCGACCCGACGATCACGATGGACTATCCCTATATCGGCAGCCTCGGGATCATCCGCTGGCTGCTGATCCTCGGCATCCTGGTGTCGCTGGTGCGCATGCCGGCGCCGGTCGAGGCGGCGGTGCTGCTCGTCGCGGCGCACGGGGCTGCTTGGCTGCTGATCTCGGGCATCGCCGGCTTCGAGGGCACGGCGCTGACGCCGTTCTTCCTCTATCTCGCGGCCGCCTGGCTGCTGGCATGGCGGCTGGTGACGGTGCTGTCCGGCATCCGGCCGCCATCGCGAGTGGTGTCGGTTCTGCTCAAACTGGTCATCCCGGCGATCTTCGGCGCCTGGATCCTGATCATCTGGGAGGCAGTGACGCGCGGCGCCGGCGTTCCGTTCATCCTGCTGCCGCCGCCGAGCGCCATCGGCGTGCGTTTCGCCTCGTCGCTGCCGGTTCTCGCGGCGGATGTCCGCCAGACGATCTTCAAGGCGGTACTTGCCGGCTATGTCATGGGCTGCGCGGCGGGCTTCGCCACGGCCATCCTGGCCGACCGGTTCCTGTTCCTGCGGCGGGGGCTGATCCCGATCGGCAACATGGTCTCGGCGCTCCCCATCATCGGCGTCGCGCCGATCATGGTCATGTGGTTCGGCTTCGACTGGCCGTCGAAGGCCGCCGTAGTCGTCATCATGACGTTCTTCCCGATGCTGGTGAACACGGTGGCCGGGCTGGCGGCCGCCGGCCACATGGAGCGCGACCTGATGCGCACCTATGCGTCGAGCTACTGGCAGACGCTGTTCAAGCTGCGGCTGCCGGCGGCGGCGCCGTTCATCTTCAACGCATTGAAGATCAACTCCACGCTGGCGCTGATCGGCGCCATCGTGGCGGAGTTCTTCGGGACGCCCGTGGTCGGCATGGGCTTCCGCATCTCCACCGAAGTCGGGCGTATGAACATCGACATGGTGTGGGCCGAAATCGCGGTTGCAGCCGTCGCAGGTTCGGTCTTCTATGGAGGAATCGCGCTCATCGAGCGGGCAGTCACGTTCTGGCATCCGTCTATCCGCGGTGGATAGGCGAAACTTCAGAGGGTAGTACGCAAATGAAGAAACTCACCGTATCGCTCATGGCCGGCGCCTTCGCGCTGGCCGCGGCGCCGGCCTTCGCCGCCGACGCCGTCACGCTCCAGCTCAAATGGGTCACGCAGGCGCAGTTCGCCGGCTACTACGTGGCCAAGGACAAGGGCTTCTACACCGAAGAGAACCTCGACGTGACGATCAAGCCGGGCGGCCCGGACATCGCGCCCGAGCAGGTCATCGCCGGCGGCGGCGCCGACGTGATCGTCGACTGGATGGGCGGCGCGCTGGCCGCTCGCGACAAGGGCGTGCCGCTGATCAACATCGCCCAGCCGTTCAAGAAGGCCGGCATGGAACTGGTCTGCCCGGCCGACGGGCCGGTGAAAACGGAAGCCGACTTCAAGGGCAAGACGCTGGGCGTCTGGTTCTTCGGCAACGAGTATCCGTTCTATGCCTGGATGAACAAGATCGGCCTGTCGACCGACGGCGGACCCGACGGCGTCACCGTGCTGAAGCAGTCCTTCGACGTGCAGCCGCTGATCCAGAAGCAGGCGGACTGCATCTCGGTCATGACCTACAACGAGTACTGGCAGCTGATCGACGCCGGCTACAAGGCCGAAGACCTGATCGTCTTCAACTACACGGCGATGGGCAACGACCTCCTCGAGGACGGCCTCTACGTGCTGGAGGATAAGCTGGCCGACGCAGCCTTCAAGGACAAGATGGTCCGCTTCGTGCGCGCCTCGATGAAGGGGTGGAAATACGCCACCGAGAACCCGGACGAGGCGGCCGACATCGTCGTCGAGAACGGCGGGCAGGACGAGAACCACCAGAAGCGCATGATGGGCGAGGTCGCCAAGCTCGTCGACAACGCCGACGGCAAGCTGATCGCCGCCGCCTACGACCGCACCGCGCAGGCGCTGCTCGACCAGAAGATCATCTCCAAGCCGGCCGAGGGCGGGTATACGACCGCCATCACCGACGAGGCGATCAAGTAGTCAGCCGCACCGATAGCGGACGATGGAGGGGCGGGCGACCGCCCCTTCTTCTTTTTCGGGCCCGCTGCCGGGGTCGGCCGACGTGCCAAGGCACCGGCGGGCATTGCGCTGCAGACCGTCGCCCCGTGTCCCGCTCAGACCGGGACTTCATGCTTAGCTTCGGCGACGATCTCCGCGACGACATGGCGGGCGTTTGCCGCGAGAGGTGGATTGGTGTCCCAGTAATAGGGCAGCTGGACCAGTGCCTGCGCCAGAGCGCGCGCCCGGCCGCGCGTCCAGGTGGCGTCGTCGACATCGAGGGCCCGGCGGAAGCGGGGGCGGACCTCAGCCGGCAGCAGGTTCCAGGCAACGCGCAGATCCTCACCAGGATCGCCGAGGCCCGCGCCGGCGAAGTCGATCACGCCGCACAGCCGCCCGTCGCGGATCAGAAGATTTCCCGGCGACAGGTCACCGTGCACCCAGACGGGCTCGTGCGGCCAGTCCGGGACCTGCAGCGCGGCCTCCCAGACCGCCGCGACGGTCCGCATATCCATGCGGTCCTGCAATGCCGCGATGTCGCGGCGAACCTGCGCGTCGCGCGAGCGCAGCGCCGGCTTGCGCGGGGCATCGGCGCCCGGCACGCGCCACAGCGCGCGGAGCAGCCCGGCAAGATCGCTCGTCAAGTCGTCCGGCGCGTCAAGCCGGCCGACGGCGGGATTTTCGCCCGGCAGCCAGTCATAGACTGCCCAGGGCCACGGATAGGATTCGCCCGGCTTGCCGGCACCGAGCGGCGTGGAGATCGCAACGGGCAGCAGCGGCGCGAGGTATGGGAGCCAGCGCTGCTCGTGCGCGATGTTGGCCACGGCGCGCGGGATGCGCGGCATCCGCACCAGCTTGTCCTGCCCGAGGCGGAAGATCGCGTTGTCGGTTCCTGACGAGGCGACGCGCCGGAGCGGTAGGTGCGCCCAGTCCGGAAACTGCATGGCGACGAGCCGCGCGACGCGGTCGACCGGGATGTCGATCTCGTCGGCGTGCATCCTCATCGCGGATGCCGGCCTACCGCCCCTCGCGAATCTGCGTCAGCGTCTTCGTCGGCGTGATCGCCTCGGGGTCGAGCTTGACGTCGATGATCGCCGGCATGCCGCTGGCGCGCGCGCGCTCGAAGGCCGGCGCGAATTCGGCGGTGGTTTCCACGGTCTCGCCGTGCCCGCCATAGGCGCGCGCCAGCGCCGCGAAATCCGGATTGACCAGCGTGGTGCCCGAAACGCGGCCGGGATAGTCGCGCTCCTGGTGCATCCGGATCGTCCCGTAGGTGCCGTTGTTGAGGATGACGGTGATGATCGGCAGGCGATGCTGGACAGCGGTGGCGAACTCCTGGCCGTGCATCATGAAGTCCCCGTCGCCGGCCCAGACGATCACCTCCCGCTCCGGGAAAAGATGCTTGGCGGCGACGCCGGCCGGCAGGCCGTAGCCCATGGAGCCCGAGGTCGGGGCGGCTTGCGTGTTGAACTTCCGGTAGCGGTGGAAGCGATGCATCCAGGTGGCGAAATTGCCCGCGCCGTTGGCGATGATGGTGTCCTCGGGCAGCACGGTCTCCAGCCAGGCCATGATCGGCCCCATATGGACGGCACCGGGGCCGGATACGGGCGGCGTCGACCATGCGAGATAGGATTGGTGCAATTCCTCGGTCCGGTTCGCCCATGACGGCGTGCGCTTGGGCGCGGTGCGGGCGAGCAGATGGGCGAAGGACGCTGGCGTGGCGTTGATCGCGACCGTCGGGCGGTAGACGCGGCCGAGTTCATGCGGGTCGGGATAGACGTGGACGAGCTTCTGGTCGGGATAGGGGCTCTTCAGCAACGTGTAGTCGGCGGACGGCATCTCGCCGAAGCGGCAGCCCACCAGCAGGATGAGGTCCGACTCCTTGATGTAGGCGGAGAGTTTCGGGTTGGCGCCGATGCCGATGTCGCCGGCATAGGAGGTGTGAAGCTGGTCGCAGAGCGCCTGTCGTCGGAAGGAGCAGCCGGCCGGCAGCGACCAAGCCTCCAGGGCGCGGCACATCGCGCGGACGGCATCCTGGTTCCAGCGCGTGCCGCCGAGGATGACGAAGGGCCGCTCGGCTTTCTCCAGCAGTGCCTCGACCGCAGCCATCTCCTCCTCGCCGGGCCGTGTCTCGACGGGCGTGTAGGGCAAGGCAGCAGGTGCTTCGACTTCGTCGGTCAGCATGTCTTCGGGCAGCGACACGACCACCGGTCCGGGGCGTCCGGAGGTGGCGACTGCGAAGGCGCGGGTGACGAGTTCGGGGATGCGCGCGGCGTCGTCGATCTCGACCACCCATTTGGCGATCGAGCCATAGAAGGCCTTGTAGTCGACTTCCTGGAAGGCCTCGCGCTCCTTGATGCGACGCGCGATCTGGCCGACGAACAGGATCATCGGGTTGGAATCCTGCCGCGCGATGTGGAGGCCGGCGGACGCATTGGTGGCGCCGGGGCCGCGCGTCACGAAGCATATGCCGGGCTGGCCCGTCAGACGGCCGTGACAATCCGCCATCATTGCCGCGCCGCCTTCCTGGCGGCACACCACGTTCTGGATCTTCGAATCGTAGAGCGCGTCGAGGACGGCGAGGTAGCTTTCGCCGGGCACTGAGTAGATGCGGTCGACGCCGTTGGCCTCGAGCGCCTCGACGATGAGCTGGCCGCCGGTTTTCATCGCTGATCTCCTGGATAGCTGACCCCCTCACTCCGCTTACGGCGGCTTCGCCGCCTGGCTCGGCCACCCTCTCCCCGCCGGGGAGAGGAAGTTTGCCAGGCCGCTCCAAGGCACAATACCGGCGATTGGCTGCGGCAGGCCCCGGATCTCCTCTCCCCGGCGGGGAGAGGGTGGCCGAGCGAAGCGGAGGCCGGGTGAGGGGGTGTGTGAGCAGTGAAGGCGGGGGTCATTCCATGTCCAGCTCCGCCAATATCTCATCCGTATGCTCTCCCAACCGCGGCGAGGGCCGGTCGTAGACGAGCGGCGTCCCGCTCATGAGCATCGGGGCGCGAACGGAGGGAAGCGCGTTGCCGCGGCCGTCGTCGAGATCCATGCGCATGCCCCGCGCGATCGCCTGCGGGTCGGCGAAAGCCTGGCCGATCGTGTTGATCGGGCTGGCGGGCACGGCCGAAGCCTCCAGTTTCGCCAGCAGATCGTCGCGCCCCCACGCGGCCAGCGCGGCCTCCATCTTCCCCCGCAGCCGCTCCCGGTTCTTCACGCGCGCCGGGTTGGTGGCGAAGTCGGGATCGTCGGCAAGTGCGTCGAGGCCGACGACGCTGCAGAACTTGCGGAACTGGCCGTCATTGCCGACGGCGAGGATGATGTGCCCGTCCTTCACCGGCAGCACCTCGTAGGGCGCAATGTTCATGTGGGCGTTGCCCATCTGCACGGGCGAGACGCCGGAGACGAGGTAGTTGAGGTTCTGGTTGCCGAGCACCGAGATCTGCGTGTCGAACAGCGCCATGTCGATCCACTGGCCCTCGCCGGTCTTCTCGGCGTGGCGCAGTGCCGCCTGGATGGCGATGACCGAATAGAGGCCGGTGAAGATGTCGGAGATGGCGACGCCGGCCTTCTGCGGCTCGCCGCCCGGCGCGCCGGTGATCGACATCATCCCTGCCATGCCCTGGATGATGAAGTCGTAACCGGCGCGCGGCGCATAGGGGCCGGTCTGGCCGAAGCCGGTGATGGAGCAGTAGACAAGCTTCGGATTGACGGCTTTCAGGCTGTCATAGTCGAGGCCGTACTTCTTCAAGCCGCCGAGCTTGAAGTTCTCGATCAGCACGTCGGCGCCGGCCGCCAGCCTGCGTACGATCTCCGCGCCGGCGGGCGTCGAGAAGTCGACGGCGATGGAGCGCTTGCCGCGATTGGTCGAATGGTAATAGGCGGCCGACAGGTTCTCGCCGTCGTGCGAGGTGACGAAGGGCGGCCCCCATTTGCGGGTGTCGTCGCCGCCGTCGGGGTTCTCCACCTTGATGACGTCGGCGCCGAGGTCGGCCAGCAGCTGCCCGGCCCAGGGGCCGGCCAGGATGCGCGCCAGTTCGATCACGCGAACGCCGTGGAGGGGAGGGGGGGCCATGCAGGGCTCCGACAGACGATGGGTTCGTGCCTAGCAATGACCGGGCGGCGTGTCACGCGCCGTCGCACTGTCCGACAGGCTCGCTCCGGGAAGGAATGATACCCCCACCCCTGCCCCTCCCCGCAAGGGGGAATCGCGGCAGCCTGGACGCCCCGTCGGGCTGTCGGTCAGCCGGACGATCCTTTTCTCGCCTGGCAAATCGATCGTTCAGCGCGGGCAGATCCGCCCCGCCCAGGCCGCGAAATCCTCGGTGATGGCGTTGCGGTTCACCTCGTTCAGCGATTCGTGGCGCGTGTCGGCATAGACCTGGGTGGTCACGCTGGAGAAGGCGGCCGCCTTCAGGCGCCGGTCCAGCGCCAGCACCGCCTTGCCGCCGTCGGTGGCCGGGTCGCGCTCGCCGCCGACCAGATGGAACGGCAGATCCTTGCGCATCAGGGCGAGGTTGCGGTCGGACGCGCCGTTGAAGACGAGACGGAACACGTCCCGCCACATCGACACGGACGCGTCCCAGCCGCACAGCGGGTCGGCAATGTACTTGTCGACCTCGGCGGCATCGCGCGACAGCCAGTCGAATTCGGTGCGGCGGTTCTCGATCTTCTTCGCCCAGTCCTGGAAGGTGAGCTTCGGCAGCATGCGTGAGGGCACGTCCGACCCCAGCCGGAACCGCTCCCACAGCAGGATCGCCTGCGCCGCGCGGCCCAGCGCGCCGGCGGAGAAGTTGGCGTTCCAGATGGCGGCGGCGTGGACGCGGCCGGAATTGCGCAGCAGGACGTTGAGCGCGATCAGCCCGCCCATCGAGTGGCCGAAGATGATGACCGGCAGGCCGGGATGCTCGGTCGCGATGCGGTCATGCACCGACAGGACATCGGCGACGACCTTCTCGACGCCGTCCCCCTTCGCCGCGAACATGCGCGGCGGGGCGTCGGGCGCCGTCGTGCGTCCGTGGCCGCGATGGTCATGCGCGTAGACGTTGAAGCCGACGGCCGCCAGAACGTCGGCGAAGCGCGAATAGCGCTCGGCATGCTCGGCCAGCCCGTGATTGATCTGCACCACGCCGCGCGGCTGGCGCTTGGCCAGCCGGGTGTAGAGCGCGAGCCTGGCTCCGGTCGGCGAGACGTGAGTGCGTTGCAGGTCGAACGGCAAGATGGCGCTCCACGGGGCTGTCAGCTGCGAAACGGGTGCGCGGACTGGAGCAGGCTGATCAGCTCGCTCTGGCGGTGCGTCCCGGTCTTCGAGAATATGCGGGCGAGGTAGGTTCGTCCCGACCGCTCGGTGATGCCGACCCTGGCCGCCGCGACCTTCGGGGACCGGGCGGAAACGAGCGCGGCCGCGAACCTGGTCTCGGCCGGCGTGAGGTCGAACAGGCCGGTCAGGACGTCGGCCGACGGAACGATGGCGGAGCTGCGCGGGACGGAAACCGCCAGCAGCACGGCGCCGCCGGGAAACAGATCCAGCGCGCTGTGGCGGAGCGGAACCATGTGCATGACGCAGGCCGGATGGTCCCCGATCGCCGGGATCGGCACCGAACGGGTCGTCGACGGCGCACCGCGGGCCGCGGCCAGGGCTTCCTGAAACAGCCGGTTTGAACCGGCATGGGAGATCGACAGCCGGCCGAAGGCGGCAGGCGCGAAGATGTCGCCGAGCTGCTCGAACAGCGCATTGGTAGCGGTGACGCAGCCGGCGCCCGAGACGACGGCGCCGGGCAATCCGATGATTTCGAGCGTCTCGGTCGCCGCCCGTGCGCGTTCGAGCCCGAGCCGCGCCGCGACCAGGCCGGCGCGCGCCAGATGGGGGTGGAGCGTGTTCATCACCGCGACGTCGCGATCCTCGTGCGGCCCGTCGTGCTGCATCCGGTCGAAGGAGAACACGACCAGTTCGCCCGTCGGCATCGGCACGGCCGAGCCGATCTCGCTGTCGAGACCATGGGCGAGACGGTACTGGCGCGAGGGGTCCGTCTCCAGGAATTCCGGCGTGAAGTACCGATTCAGGATGGAAAAGCCGGGCGGCGGCCGTTCGCGGCAATGCGCCAGGCGGTTGCTCTCCTTCCAGAGGCCGTTGCAGAAGGCCTCGGTCCACTCCTCGACAAGCGCCGTGGCGCGGTAGCGGATCGGCCTGGATTCGTTGAAGACCAGGATCGTTCCCGACGCCGAGCGGGTCGTCTCGCCGACCTGCAGCAGGAGATGGGGCCAGGCGTCCGGCACGAACGCCGCCTCGTAGACGCGATCAACCAAACTTCCGAGCTCCATCGCCGCACCGTAGGACACGCGTGCAGTATCCGCCAGCCCAGCCATACGTCATGCCGGCCAGTCATCATTTGAGGACTGCGCAAACGCGAGCGCCGAAGGAGAACTCGGCCACCACCAATGACCGGGAAATCCCATGGCCCTGCAGGTCCTCGACCAAAGCGTGACCTCCAACGGAACGACCGTGAACCTCGGCACCGTCGACAATGCCTTCGTCGCTGCCGGCGTGACCGTCGGTTCGACAGGAGGTACGGCGATCGCCGGGACCGGCGTCGGCCATATCGTCAACGTCCAGGGGGCGGTTGCCGGCGTGACGGGGATAAGTCTGGGCGTACCGGCGGCCGTTATCGGCCACGTGCTGGAGATCGGTTCCTCCGGATATGTGATGGGGACCACCGGGGCCAGCCTACAGGGCAACAGTTCCCAGGTGCAGAACGCCGGCACGATCTGGGCAGTCCAGTCGGGTCTTTCCATGCACGGAAATTCCGCGGGCGCTGTCTCGGTCGTCAACAACACCGGCACGATCTCCGCGGGGTGGCGGGGGATGAGCCTGTCAGGGGCACAGGCCTACGTCCTGCAGAATTCGGGGCTTATGAGAGCTGATGCCGCCGTCGATGCGGTGCTTGCGACCGGCGACATCACGCTCACAAATACCGGCCGGATCGAAGGCGAGGTCAATTTCGGGTTTGGCAACGACCGGTACGAGGGCGGCAGCGGTAGACTGGCATCCAAGCAGTCTTCCCTGACGATCTTCAAAGGCGTGTACGGCAATGGCGGCAACGATGTCCTGATCGGCGGGATAGACGACGACTTCTTCTTCGGCGGAGCCGACCAGGACCAGCTCTTCGGAGGGATCGGCAACGATGAACTCGATGGCGGCGCGGGGGCCGACTATCTCGACGGCGGCGCCGGAAGCGACGTGATGCTCGGCGGGGCCGGGACCGACATCTACGTCGTCGACAATCCCGGCGACCGGGTCGACGAAAGTACTGTCGGCGCGGACGGGGCGGACGTCGTCATCTCCTCGATCAGCTTCAGCCTCGTCAATTCATTCACCGTTCGTGGCGATGTCGAAAAGCTGTCGCTGTCCGGATCGGCGCCGATCAACGGCACCGGCAACGGCCTTGCGAACCTGCTGGTGGGAAACGCCGCGGCGAACACGCTCGACGGCCTGGCGGGCGCCGACACGATGCAGGGCGGGCATGGCAATGATCTGTATGTCGTCGACAACGGAGGCGACGTCGTGGACGAGCAGACGATCGCCTCCAGCGGCATCGACACGGTGCTGGCTTCGGTCAGCTTCAACCTGGCCGACACGGCCCGTGCGATGGGCTTGGTGGAGAACCTGACCTTGACGGGGTTCGCCGCCGTCAACGGCACGGGCAATGCGCTCGCCAACGTGCTGATCGGCAACGCCGCGGCAAACGTGCTGAGCGGCGGGGCAGGCAAGGATGTGCTGGCGGGCGGACTCGGCGCCGACACGCTGACGGGGGGCGCGAGCAGCGACATCTTCCGCTTCGACACGGCGATCGGCGGCAAGAACGTCGATCGGATCACGGACTTCAACGTCCCGGCCGACACGATCCACCTCGAGAACGCGGTGATGAAGGGGCTCGGCTCCAAGACCGGCAAGCTCGCGGCCGCGAAGTTCTGGAAGAGCAAGGCCGGCGTGGCGCATGACGCGGACGACCGCATCATCTACGACATCGACAGCGGCCAGCTGTTCTACGACGCCAACGGCTCGGCAGCCGGCGGCGCGAAGCTGCTGGCGAAGCTCAATGCCAAACTGGCCCTGACGTCGGCCGACTTCGTGGTGATCTGACCCCACCCCAACCGCTCCGTTCCGCGATCCACCCGCTTTCCGGCCGGGGCGCGGACCGGCCTCGCTGCGCCTTCCGGGCGGCGATGGCGCGGCGCCGTCAAAGATGGCAGAAGCGACGAAAGGCCGGGAGCGGATCGAAGCGGTGCGGACGGAAGGTCGAGGAAGAGCGGTGCGCACCGCCTGGTTGGCGCTTGGCGTCCTGGTGTCAGGCTGCGCCGGCGGCTACGTCCCCGCCGTCGAGGCACCGTCCTCCTTCCAGTCCGGCCGGACCGACCCGCGCCTTGCCGTGATGCAGGCGTTCGGCCGGCCGCTCTCGCCGATCGTGCGCAACCTCGCCGTGCCGCACGGCAAGCTGCTGCGCTTCCCCGAGATCCAGGCTGCGCTGATGCAGGAGGTTCAGCCGCTGGACATCGCGCTGGTGCGATCCAGAGCCGCGCTGACGCGGGCGCTGATCCCCAGCCATTTCACGCACGCCATGATCTACCTCGGCACCGAGGAGCAGTTGCGGGCGAAAGGGCTGTGGTCGCATCCGGCCATCCGGCCTTATCAGGACGACATCCGGGCGGGCCAGGTGATCCTGGAATCGTCGCTGGACAGCGTCCACCTCTCACCCTTCCGGCAGATGGTGGACGTGGACGAGGTGCTGCTGCTCAGCCACCGGCCGTCCGGGCGGATCGGCGACAAATACGCCGCCCTGCTCGGCCAGATGGGGACCGAGTTCGACTACACGTTCGACTATTCCGACACCACCAAGCTGACCTGCGCGGAGCTGATCGTCGACGTGTTCCCGGAGCTGCGCGTGCCGGTCCGGTATTCGACCGGCCGTCTGGCGATCATCCCGGACGACCTGGCGCGGCGTGCGTTCGAGGGGTCGCGGCACCTGTCGTTCCGGCGCTATTTCCATGCCGACGGCCGAGGCGGCTACGCGGAAGGCACCCGCGCCGACGCCCTGTCGCGGCTGAGCGTGCCCAAGGCCGCGCCCGGAAGCTGAGGTTGGACATGGCGGCCGGTGGGTCGTGGACGATTGCGGTCGAGGGCGAGCGCGTGACCGTCACCGATTCGGCCGGGCAAACCGCCGCGCTTCTGCTTGCCGAGCTGACCGCGGTGGCGATCGAGACAAAGGACACGGGGCCGTTCGCAGCCGACCTCTGGTGGCTCATGTTCGGGCCCGGGCTCGCGCTGGCGGTCGCGTTTCCGCAAGACGCGGACGGTGCCAACGCAGTCGTCGATCGCCTGATGGCGCTGCCCGGCTTCGACCACGA
Organism: Rhizobiaceae bacterium; assembly: GCA_019635755.1. Taxonomy (GTDB): domain Bacteria; phylum Pseudomonadota; class Alphaproteobacteria; order Rhizobiales; family Rhizobiaceae; genus OAS926. Next base: position 269,291 of record JAHBYW010000002.1, read on the forward strand.
GGCGATGATCGGCGCGATGGGTTCGACCGACAACGCCTTCTTCCCGCTGTGGAAGCGGTCCGGCGACGGTTAGGCGCTGAGGCTGTCGATCTGGCCGTCGCGGCCGATCCTCTCGTCGCGGCTTTCGCCGACGACGCGGTCGCGGCCGGCCGCCTTGGCGGCATAGAGCCGGCGGTCGGCGGCCGCGAACAGCTCGTCCAGCGAGCGCATGCCGGGGTCCAGCGTGGCCACGCCGATGCTCACGGTGCAGGGCGTCTGGAAGGCCGCGGACACCGACTGCCGGATGCTCTCGCCCAGCAGGCGGCCGACGTGGTGCGGGTAGGGGCACAGCACCGCGAACTCCTCGCCGCCGATGCGGAACACCTTGTCGTCGGCGCCGACGGCACCGTTGAGAAGCCCGGCGATCGTGTTCAGCACGCGGTCGCCCTCGGAGTGGCCGAAGCGGTCGTTGATCGACTTGAAGTGGTCGACGTCGATGACGAGCAGCGTCAGCGGCTTGCCGCCGGCCGCGCTGGACGAGACGGCCTGCTCGCCCAGCTCGGCGAAGCGGCCGCGATGGAGCAGGCCGGTCAAGCCGTCGCGGCCCGCATGCTCGACCAGCGCCTCGTAGCGCTCGCGGTAGGTGAGGGTCTCGAACACGTCGGCCAGCCCGCGCGGCGCCGGCAGGCGCTCGGCCTCGACCAGCCGCAGATAGGCGACGAGCATGACGGTGTAGGTCAACGCCGCGGCCATCTTGCCTGCCCAGCCGCCGAAGAAAACCTCGACGGGCGCGCCGGCGACGAAGTGGAGCGCGGTGAAGAAGCCGATCTGGTCGAAGGTGAGCACCAGCGCGACGGACCCCGCCACGCGCAGGAAGAGATGCCGGCGCAACGTCGCCCCCAGCGCCTCGTAGAGCAGGATGATCAGGATCGCGTCGACGAAGAGCAGCGTCGTGCCCCACACCATCAGCCAGCCCATGTCGTCGATGAAGCCGAGATCGGGCGCCGCGCCGCCGGAGAGGGGGGCGATCGCGTGGAAGCCCAGCATCAGCACGAGGCCCACGGTCAGCGCGTTGCCGAGCAGCAGGCCGTAGATCGGCTGGCGGACCGTCCGCGCGTCCTCCTTGATGTAGAGGAGCAGCAGCATCACCAGCTTGCCCGAGAACAGCACGGTGGACCCCGGCGAAAGCATGCCGAGCGGCGTTTCGACGTAGAAGACGCCGGCGAGGTAGGTTTCCAGGAAATGCATGACGCCCAGCGCGCACATGAACACGCCGATGCCGACCTTGCCGCGCAGGCGGAACAACCCGGCCATGACGCCGAAGTAGAGCACCGCCTGGGCGAGAAGGAGCAGGGAGTTCGTCACGGTGTATGCAATCCGGCTGGCCCTCCCGCCGGTTATCCCCAGTATATGTTAAGCACATCCTAAGCGCGGGGGCGGAAAGCCGCGGCGGGAGCGGGGTGGAGGCCGTGCAATCCTGACCTCCGCACAGCTGGAAAGCCGCGCCGGGACGCGGCTTTCGCCGGTGTCGTCTTCACCCAGGTCGCCGGGGCCGGCGCCGGGGTCGGACTCGGCGGTACGGCGACGCCCTGCCTCCGGCTCTACCAGCCGAACTGGAACGTCGCGCCCGAGCTGCCGATTCCGTTCTGCATGACGTTCGCGCTGGTGTTGCGGCCGAACTGGAAGAGCCCGTACGCGTTGCGGCTGCCGTCCTGCGTGATGGTGCCGGTGTGTCCGGTGCCCTTCTGGTGGATGATGCCGGTGTTGCCGCGGCCGTTCTGCGCCAGCCCGGCGGTGTTCTTGCGCCCGTCCTGCTTGATCGAGCCGCCGCTCTTGATGCCGTTGTAGATCTGGTAGAGGGCAAGGCCCGTGCGGATCGCCTGGTCGCCGTCGCGGCTGCCGGGGCTCACGGAGATCGACACCGAGCCGCCGGCCTGGGCCGGGACGACAAGCATCGGCCCCGCCAGCGCGGCGGCCAGGACGGTGGCGATGGCGGTCTTCGAGATCGTGCGGTTCATGGCGGGCTCCTTCGTCTCTGTCGTGCCGGCGCCTTTCGGTTCGGCGCGACGATCACTTTCGCGGAGACGGCCTGAACGGTCGCGGAAGCGACGGTTCATCCTGAGTTTAGGTTTCCCGCGCGGCGGCGGTGCCAAACGAGAATGCCCCGGACTGGTCCGGGGCATTCTTCGGATGGCGATGGCGGGCGGGAGGTCAGGTCGGCTGCGCGCAGCCCGTCGTCCGGCCGTCCACGGTGATGTCCATGGTCGCGTCGTAGGAACCGCGGCCCAGCCGGACTTCGCCCAGCGCCTGCTGTTCCCCGGCATCCGCGGAAAACGCGCCGCCCTGGCGGATGCGGACACCAGAACCATCGACCTTGAGCGCATAGTCACCGGTGATGGCGGCGCCCGGGCGCACAACACCGGCGATCGTGGTGGTGCCGCCGCTCCTGGTGACAACGATCTCGCAGCGGACGGCTGTGGCGGATGCCTTGTCCTGGCTGGCGCCGGCCATGGCTGCGCCATTGCAGCCGGCCATGAGCGAAGCGGCGACGAGGGCGGAAAGCGTTCGCATCCGGATCATGTCGGTCTCCTCGTGGTTCGGATCGGCGTGTTGGGCGCGGCGCGCCCGGCAGCACGCGATCGCCTTAGCGGCAGGTCTGGACGAAGGCGGCGACGTTGCCGGAACCGGCCTGCGACGTGGTGGCCGAGCAGTTGCGGCCAACCTGGACGCCGGCGGTGATGTTGCCGAGGCCGTCCTGAACGACCATCGCCTGATGGCCCGTGCCGAACTGGGCGATGCCGGCGGCATTGCGCGCGCCGTACTGGGTGGCGGTCGCCTTGTTGCGGCTGCCGTCCTGGCCGATGGCGACGGTGTTGCGCCGGCCGCGCTGCTCGCTGGTCGCGCTGTTGCGGTAGCCGTCCTGGTAGATGCCGGTCGCGTTGCGGCGGCCCGTCTGCGTGCCGCCGGCCTCGTTCGACCAGCCATACTGGTCGACGAAGATGCTGTTGGCCATGGCAGGCATGGAGGCGAAGCCCATGATGGCGGCGAGGGCGGCGGTGGCGAGGAACCTGGGGGTCATTGTTCTGCTCCGGGGTTGGGGTGACCCGTTTGTCACGACGCGACGTTCGCGCACCCTGCCGGAACCGGGCCTGAAGGCCTCGTTCAGCCGCTGTTCACCGCGCCGCCGCGGCGATTGCCCTCCGGCCCGCCTTCGCCTACATAGCGCGCACCCTCCACCCACCGTCAGACGGGATACGCCAAGCGTGGCACGCCAGTTCATCTATCACATGGCCGGGCTCAATAAGGCCTACGGCACCAAGAAGGTCCTCGAGAACCTGCACCTGTCGTTCTATCCGGACGCCAAGATCGGCATCCTCGGCCCGAACGGGGCCGGCAAGTCGACGGTGCTGAAGATCATGGCCGGCATCGACAAGGAGTTTTCCGGCGAGGCATGGCTCGCCGAAGGCGCGACCGTCGGCTACCTGCCGCAGGAGCCGCAGCTCGACCCCGCGCTCAACGTCTTCGGCAACGTCATGGAAGGCGTCGCCAAGAAGACCGCCATCATCGACCGCTACAACGAGCTGATGGCCAACTATTCCGACGAGAACGCCGACGAGTCTGCCGCGCTCCAGGACGAGATGGACCGGCTGAACCTGTGGGACCTCGAACAGCAGGTCGAGATGGCGATGGAGGCGCTGGGCTGCCCGCCCAAGGAGGCCGACGTGACCAAGCTCTCCGGCGGCGAGCGGCGCCGCGTCGCGCTCTGCGCGCTGCTGCTGCGCGAGCCGGACCTGCTGCTGCTCGACGAACCGACCAACCATCTCGACGCCGAGACGACGGCCTGGCTGGAAAAGCACCTGCGTGCCTACAAGGGCGCGGTGCTGATCATCACCCACGACCGCTACTTCCTCGACAACGTCACGGGCTGGATCCTGGAGCTCGACCGCGGCCGCGGCATCCCCTACGAGGGCAACTACACGAAATATCTCGACGCCAAGGCCAAGCGGCTGAAGCAGGAAGGCCGCGAGGACGACGCCCGCCAGCGTGCCATCAGCCGCGAGCGCGAATGGATCGCGTCCTCGCCCAAGGCGCGGCAGACCAAGTCGAAGGCCCGCATCAAGGCGTTCGAGGAGCTGCTGGACGCAGCCGACAAGCGGCGTCCCTCGGACACCCAGATCGTCATCCCGCATGGCGAGCGGCTGGGCAACGTGGTCATCGAGGTGGCCGGCCTGAAGAAGGGCTATGGCGACCAGCTGCTGATCGAGAACCTCGAATTCAAGCTGCCGCCCGGCGGCATCGTCGGCGTCATCGGGCCGAACGGCGCCGGCAAGACCACGCTGTTCCGGATGATCACCGGCCAAGAGAAGCCGGACGCCGGCACGATCCGCATCGGCGAGACGGTGAAGCTCGGCTATGTCGACCAGAGCCGCGACACGCTCGACCCGAACAAGACCGTCTGGGAGGAGATTTCCGGCGGCGCCGAGGTCGTCAAGCTCGGCAAGTTCGAGGCGAACACGCGCGCCTACTGCTCATCGTTCAACTTCCGCGGCGGCGACCAGCAGCAGAAGGTGGGCAACCTGTCGGGCGGCCAGCGCAACCGCGTGCACCTCGCCAAGATGCTGAAGAGCGGCGGCAACGTGCTGCTGCTCGACGAGCCGACCAACGACCTCGACACCGAAACGCTCGCCGCGCTGGAAGACGCGCTGGAGAACTATGCCGGCTGCGCGGTCATCATCAGCCACGACCGCATGTTCCTCGACCGCATGGCCACCCACATGCTTGCCTTCGAGGGCGACAGCCACGTCGAATGGTTCGAGGGCAATTTCGAGGATTACGAGCAGGACAAGATCCGCCGGCTCGGGCCCGAAAGCGTCAACCCGCACCGCATGACCTACAAGCGGCTGACACGGTGACGGCGCAAGGGCGGCGCGGGCAAGCGCCGCTCCCGCTGGTGCCGCCGTCAGCGAATGGCCGGCAGGCTGCCGGAGCCGGACCCCGTATCCGGCTGGTCACGATGCGGGGCAAGCGTTTCCGCCACCAGTGCCGAGCCGACACGGCGGACGACCCGGACGAGAGCCGCCCATCCCAAGCCGGGCGAGCGGGCAGCGCCGCCGGCCTGCGGCAGCGCCGCCAGCCCGAGATCGTCGAGGACGCGGGCGTCCGGGCGATCGAGCGGCGGCAAGCCGAGGCGCAGCCCGCCCTGGTCAGCGCTCAATTGAAATGGAACCGGGTTCAGCACGATCGTTCTCCGTCGGACTTGATCTTCGACGGAAGGTTGCGCCCGACCCCGTCCGGTGTCTTTGCCGCGGCGGCTAAATCTTCTGAAACGTTCTGAAACCGCTACGTGTCGGGCATCCCCGCTTGCGCCATGGCTTCGAGCAGCACGTCGACACGGCGCGGATCGCGCGCGTGGAGGCCATGGCGGATCCGGGCCACGGTGACGCCCGGCACGATCCGGCGCAGTTCCCCCACGTAGTGGCCGGCCTCGTCCATCCGGCCGAGATGTGCGTTCCCCGCAATCAGCATCCAGTAGGTCGGGCCGTAGTGCGCGGAGGCCGCCAGCGACCGCTTGGCCCAGACCAGGCCCTGCTCGAAGTCGCCCTGGCCGATGCGGACATGCGAGATGCTGGTGAGCTGCCCGTGGGCCGCCATGTCGTTGGGATTCAGCGCCAGGCCGCGAAGATGCAGCCTCGCCGAGGTCTCCAGGCTTCCGGCGAACAGGTGAACCACCCCCGCATGCGCCAGTGCCGCCGGATCGTTCGGATTCTCCGCCACGGCGCGCTCGGCCAGGTCCAGCGCCTCGTCGTATTCGCCGAGGCTCATGAGCATCGTCGCGCAGTTCGAGAGCAGCATCGAATCGTGCCCGCAGACCGGCAGCACCTTCTGAAGCAGAACGCGCGCGCGCTCGAGATCAGCCGGGGAACTGCCGGGCGCCTGATGGAAATACCCTGCCAGGTACTGGTTGCCGGCGACGGCGGCGGCTGCCATGAAGCCGGGATCGAGCCGCAGCGCCTCCTCCAGGAGGTCGGTCGCCCGGCGCCCCTCTCGATAGTAGAGCTCAGGCAGGGCCCGCAGATAGAGGTCGTAGGCCGTGAGGTTGCTGGTGCGCTTCAGCCGGGCACGCGCCACTTCGGCGCGGGTGATGCTGGGCTGGATCGCCCGCACCACGCTGTCGGTGATCTGGTCCTGTGCCTCGAACAGCGCGCTCCGCGGACCTTCGAAGCGGTCGGCCCAGAGCTGGACGCCGGTCTCGGTCTCGACAAGGTCCGCGTTGAGGCGAAAGCGTTCGCCGACCGAGCGGATCGAGCCCTCCAGAACGTAGCGGACGCCCAGTTCCCTGCCGACCTGGCGGGCGTCGACGGTCCTGCCCTTGTAGGCGAAGGCCGAGCTGCGGGATACGACCGCGAAGCCACGGAACCGGCTGAGCACGGTGGTGATGTCGCCCACGATGCCGTGCGAGAAGTATTCCTGATCGGGATCGCCGCCCAGATTGAGGAAGGGCAGCACGGCAAGCGCCGGCAGCACCGCACCGCCCTGTTCGGACACGGCCCGCGCCGGCACCGGCAGCCGGTAGCCCAGGCGCGGCACCGTGACGATCCAGTCCTGGCCGGACTGCTGTTCGCCCAGCGCCTTGCGGAGCGCGGCGATCTGCACGGACAGGTTGTTCTCCTCGACGACGACGCCGGGCCAGGCTGCGTCGAGCAGTTCCTGCTTGGTGACCACATCGCCGCCGGCGGCCAGCAGCGCATTGAGCAGCACCGCGCCGCGCGTGCCGAGGCCGACGGCCACGCCCTCCCGGACAAGGAGCATTCTTGCCGGATCGAAGGTAAACGGGCCAAAATCAATCAGCGCTTCAGCCATGCGTTGACATAATCACGCTGACGACTGTCCGGGTAGGGGGGCCGCCAGGGCTCTCGAACCGCGTCGCGAGCCACCCTTACGCCGCCCGGCGAGAGCACTTGCTGAAGCCTGCGCCGATGTTCACGCGGAGAGATCTGCGTCATAGTGTGGTCTCGGTGGGAGGGGCCCTTTACATGCGAACGTTCTGGCGCTGGCTGCTGCGGATCGTACTGGTGCTCGCGGTGATCGTCGCCGCCGGCGCGTTCTTCTTCCGCCAGCAGATTTCCGAATATTACGCCGCGTTTGAATACGCCGGCATCTTCGAGCCGGACGTCATCGACCAGAACTTCCGCTCGCTCTACACGAAGTACGCCTCGGTGAAGGTGCCGAGGAGCGCCGCTCCCAGCGACCTTGCGACGGACGAGCGGCCGCTGCCGGAGAGCTTTGCCTTCCGCGGCGAGACCAGGAGCACCGCCGACTGGATCGAGCGCACGCAGACGACCGGCCTGCTGGTGCTGAAGGACGGCGTCGTGGTCCACGAGGAATACCGGCGCGGCAACACCGCCGACACGCAGTCGATCGCCATGTCGCTGTCGAAATCGACGGTCTCCTTCCTGGTCGGCAACGCGGTGGCCGACGGGCTGGTCGACATCGAACAGCCGGTCGACCGGTACGCGCCGCTGCTGGCCGAGGGCGGCTACAAGGGCGTGCGCGTCAAGGACGTGCTGCAGATGTCGTCCGGCATCGGCTTCAACGAGGACTATGGCGACCTGACCTCGGACATCGTGCGCTACATCATCCAGATCCTGACCGGCTCGGTGAACGACTTCACCGCGCATCTGCAGAACGCCGATCCGCCCGGCACGCTGAACCGCTACGTCTCCGCCGACACGCAGGTGCTCGGCATGGTGATCGAGGGCGCGACGAAGAAGCCGCTTGCGGAGTATTTCGGCGAGCGGCTGTGGTCGAGACTGGGCAGCCAGGCCGACGCCTACTGGCTGATCGACCAGACCGGCGAGGCGATCGCGGCCGGCGGACTGAACGCGGTGCTGCGCGACTATGCCCGCTTCGGCCAGCTCTATCTCGACGAGGGACGCAACGCGGCGGGCGAGCAGATCGTGCCGGCCGACTGGGTGCGCGCCTCGATCACGCCGGACGGCGCGCATGTGCAGCCCGGCCGCGAGACGGTCAACGGGCTACCGGTGCTGGGCTACGGCTACCAGTGGTGGATTCCCGGCGCCCGCAGCGGCAACGATTTCCTCGGCATCGGCATCTACGGGCAGTTCATCTACGTGAACCCGGCGCGCCGCGTGGTGATCGCCAAGACCAGCGCCTATGCCGACTACAACAACACCGGCATCGAGATGGAGGACGAGTCGATCGCGGCGTTCCAGGCGATCGCCAACGGGATGTGAGGGGAGGGGCCAACCGCCGATAACCCCCGCGTCTTGCGCATCGGGTCGCGTATGTAGATCATCTTGAGATGGCGCTGTTTTCCTCACTCCGGGCAAGAGGTTTCCAGGTCGAATTCCATTCGCATGCCGAAGCGATACTGGCGGCGGATTTCCCCGGCGCCGTCGCGGAACTCGAAGACGTCCTGCTGTCTGCATCGATCCCAATCGAGGAGATCATTGCCGGCGGTGGTGGCGAGACCAAGAACACCCAGCGCCTGCGCAGGGGGCTGGTTTCGGTCGGCTGGGAAACCACGACCTTCACGATCGAGAAGCGCATCAACGGCATTCCGCGGGAAGCCATCTCGCACAAGATGGATCATGTGCGGCGCATCCCGCAAAGCGACGGCGCAAGCGGCGTGGTCGCTCTGGAAATCGAATGGAATAACAAGGACCCCTTCTTCGACCGCGACCTCGAGAACTTCAAACGATTGCACGCCGAGGGGGCAATCTCGGTGGGCATCATCGTCACGCGAGGCCGCTCGCTGCATGACAACATGCACGACCTCGTGGTTCGCTTCTTCGACGAGCGCCGGATCGCCTCCTTCGAAGACCTGCTGACCTGGGGATACGACCCGACCACGCGGCAGCGCGCCGCAATTGCAAAGCGAACTCAGCGCGCCAAGAACCCGCTGACCTTTCGCGAAGCGTTCACGACGAAGTTCGTCGCCGACAAGTTCGGCGAGGCAACCACCCACTGGCGGAAACTCGAAGATCGCATATCCCGTGGCGTCGGAAATCCTTGCCCGCTGGTCACGATAGGACTGCCCGACAGCATCGTGTCTTTCGGCGAAACGGCATCGGCACTGGAGCCGATCATACGGGCCGTCAGCGACGACGATCCCGACCTATTCGGCGGCGATGCCTGAGTTGTACGCATACGTGGCCCAGGTCGGACGATAGTTCTCGTCGGCCTGGTTGCCCCAGTATGTCCAGCCCGGCCGTGTGCCGCGCGCGAAGAGTTCAAGGTACGGGCCCTTCGAGCAGCTTTCGATCAGGTCGTATTGCTCGTCGGGCTTGCGCGAGTGCTCGCGCTTGCGCGACGACATGTAGTTCACCTGGCTGCGGCCCGGAGCTTCCGTTCGGGCCTTCTTTCCGCGCACGCCGAACAGCAGCAGTTCGGTCACGTTGCGGAAGTAGAAGCCGACGCCGCGGCCGTCCGAGCCCCCGTCCTTGCGCACCTTGTGCCAGACGATGTTGGCCTTGTACTCGAAGCCCCAGGACTGCATGACCCTCAAGCCGTCGGGAAGCAGCGCGTTCGGCACCCACAGGTACAGATGCGCCGGATCGCGGACGAGGCCGGCGACCGGGAGCGCGCAGATGTCATCCGTGGTCATGGTTTCATAACGCGACAACCGGCGGTGCTCGGGCGCAACTTTTCCGGTGCGGTTCGTGAAGCGCCACGGCGGGTCGGCCAGAACGGTCTGGAACCGCTTGCCGGCCATTTTTCGGGCAAGGTCGAGCTCGGTGCTGAGTGGCTCGGCGTTCAAGGCCGGGGCTCCTGAAAGAAAAGAACAAAACCAGAACTAAGGCGAACTGTCAATCGTAGCCCGATTCTGGTCCCGCCGTCCCGGTGCCGATTGACCGCCCTTGCCAGCCGATGCATTGATGAGACGCCTCAACCGGGTTCCGCGTCATGAAACCGTATCTGCTCGCCGCGGGGGGCGCCATCGCGCTCTTCGCCTTGTCCACCTTTCCGTCGGCCGCAAAGCCCGCGCAGTGTTTCACCACCGACGACGGCTATTACAGCTGCGATTTCCGTGGGCTGGATTCGTCCGGGTCGTTCCGCATCCGCGCGTCGGGCTACCCGACCTATACGCTGGAGATCTACCAGTCCAACCGCGCCTACGGCTACGCCAACTTCGGCGGCGGCGACACCAGCCTGCCCGGCGAGTATGTGCGCAGCCGCCAGGACCGTGCCTGCTGGGACAACACGGTGACGGGCACGCAGATCTGCGCCTGGTAGCGGGCATTTTTCTTCGTCCAGTGCCGGCGAAGCGCGTGGTAACGGCCGAAGCACGGTCGCGATCGATCCTCTCCGTTACCGCCGCGCGGTGACATCACTCCCCCCTGAACAGGGGAGCGAGGAAAGGCGCCGGCGAGAGCGGAAGATTTTCCTCTTTTGCAGTGCGGCACCTTTGCAAGGATCGCCAAAGCGCATAAAGCACGAAGCAAGCGGCCGCCCGCCACAAGGGCCGCTCGGTGCCGCGACGCTGTCCGCGCCGCGCCGGACGGGGACAGATCGAACCATGAATCGCGTTGCCATCAGCGGCGTCGGCGTCGAAATCCCCGAAGCGGTCATCACCAACGAAGACCTGGTTGCGAGCTTCAACAGCTGGGTCGACGCGGAGAACGCCCGGCGCCGCGCCACCGGCGACGAGCCGCTGCAGAAGTCCGACACAGATTTCATCGTCTACGCCTCGGGCGTGCGGGAGCGGCACGTCTACGAGCGCGAGGGCATTCTCGACCCGGCGCGGATGACGCCGCGCATTCCCGCGCGCGCCGACGACGAGCTTTCGGTCATGGCGGAATTCGGCGTGAAGTCGGCGCGGAGGGCGCTGGAGCATGCCGGCGTCGATGCCGCCGACGTGGACATGGTGATCTGCGCGGCCTCGCACCACCAGCGGCCCTATCCGGCGATCGCGGTGGAGATCCAGAACGCGCTCGGCATGACCGGGGCCGGCTTCGACATGGGGCTCGCGTGCTCCTCGGCGGCGGCCGGGCTGCACGTCGCGACCAATTTCGTGCGCACGGGCGCGCAGAAGCGGGTGCTCGTGGTGACGCCCGAGTTGATCACGGGACACCTGAATTTCCGCGACCGGCAGACGCATTTCATCTTCGGCGACGCAGCCACCGCGATGCTGGTGGAGAGCGTCGAGGGCAGGGAACTGCCGGCGGGCCGCTTCGAGATCGTCGACACGGGAAGCTGGACGCAGTTCTCCAACAACATCCGCACCAATTTCGGCTTCCTGCTGCGCGACGGGCAGGAGGACACCAGCGCCGTGCTCATGGACGGCAACATGATCAAGCAGGTCGGCAACAAGGTGTTCAAGGAGGTGACGATCGCCGGGCACCGGTTCATCGTCGACTTCCTCGCGGCGCACGGGCTGACGCCGGAGGGCGTGCGCCGGTTCTGGCTGCATCAGGCGAATGCGCGCATGAACGCGATGATCCTCAAGATGGCGTTCGGCCACGAGGTGGGGCACGACCGCGCGCCGATGGTGCTGCACAGGCTCGGCAACACGGCCGCGGCGGGCGCGATCATCGCCTTCCACGAGAATCAAGAGGACATGGCGACCGGCGATTTCGGGCTGATCTGCGCCTATGGCGCCGGCTATTCGATCGGCGGCGCGCTGCTGAGGAAGATGTAGCGTTGGACCTGCTGCCGCTCGACCTTCCGCTTCCCGACATCCTTCCAGCGCGAAAGCTCGCCGGCAGGGTCGATGGCACCTATGCCGCTCCGCCCGATCATTTCGAGACGCACGCGGTCGGCGCGCTGACGCTGACCTTCCAGGGCATCGCGGGCGATTTCCATGCCGGGGCGACACGCCGGTCGGGCGGTCGCGAGCCGTGGTATCCGCGCGGCACCGAGATCCGCAACGAGCGGCAGTTGTCCATCGTGGCACCCGACGAACTGGCGGCGGTGGCGCGACGCATGGAGCTGGCCGAGATCCGCCCCGAATGGATCGGCGCCAACCTTGCAATGTCGGGCGTGCCGCAGCTGTCGATGCTGCCGGCCGGCACGATGCTGTTCTTCAAGGGCGGAGTGACGCTGAAGGTCGACGCGCAGAACGGGCCGTGCCGCATCGCCGGCCGGGCGGTCGCGCGCAATGCCGGGATGCAGGACGAGGAGGCCGGCTCGCTGCTGTTTCCCAAGGCGGCCAAGCGGCTGCGCGGCCTCGTGGCCTGGGTGGAGAAGCCGGGCACGATCGCGGCGGGCGAGGACGTGTCGGTGCGCATCCCCGAGCAGTGGATCTATCGCGCCTGATCCTCCACCTTGAGGGGAGGGCGGCCAGCCGGAGGCTGGCCGGGTGGTGTACCCTTCAAGGAACGTAATTTCCGGTATCGAGAAATGATGTCTGCGCGCTGCCGCTTGTGCCCCACCCGTCCAATCGCCTTCGGCGATTGTCCACCCTCCCCTCAAGGGGGAGGGATGAGGCGCTAAATCTCCGCGTCGTCCGGATCGAGCAGACGCGTCGCGCGCCAGGACGTCAGGACCTCGTTGATCCTGTCGATGACGAAGAAGCGGGCCGCATCGCGGTCGTAGCCTTCGGCGAGCAGCGTCTCGTAGTCGGTGTGAACATGGCGGATATGGGCCACCGCCGCCAGCCAGACGGCGACGGAGGGCGGCAGCGTGCGCATATGCTGCGCCAGCGCCTCGGCGCGGATCGGCTCGGTGTCGGCATAGGGCGCCATCGGGAGAAGCGCGGTCAGCGCCTTGCCCACGGCCCGCCGACGCCCGGTCTGATCCCGCATCGACGGTCCTATCGCCTGTCGGTCGCCGCGTCGGGAAACGCGTCCGTCGACGCGAAGTACGGCTTCAGGTCGATGACGGGGGTGCCGTCCAGAACATCGATGGCATCGATCTCGACCCGGCCCGCGGCGACGTCGAGGGCGACGAGGCGCGCGATGTGCAGGCCCACGGGGTTTGGCCGCGCCGGCGAGCGCAACGCGAAGGTTCCCCGCGCGCGGTCGGCGCCGCGCGGCCGTTGCGCGATGAGGTTGCGCGGCGAGCGGTCGAGCCAGGTGAGGATCACGACATGGCTGGCCGCTGCGAGGCCGTCGAGGCCCGGCCTGTAGGCCGCGTCGATCTCGACCGCTCCGGGACGGCCCGCCTCGCGCGCGGCCCGCATGTTCTTCGGGCAGTCGGCGCGGCTGGTCCAGGGCGAGCGCACGCGGCCGATGAAGACGAGCGATGCGTCGGCGGCCATCGCGGCCGGATCGAAAGGCAGCGCGATCTCGCCCTCGCGCGGACCGAAGCCGTCGACTGCGGCGCCCGCAGAATGAGGTTCGGGCGATGGCTGCGCCATTTTCTTGTCCACGCGCGACATTTCCAGTTGCCAGACTGCCTATCGTCACATAAAGATATGTTTATGTCTTTTCGAGGCCGCTCATGCTGAATCGTCCCCGCGTCACCCTCGAGGCGATGGTAGATACATTGAAGGCCGCGGCCGAATCCAGCCGGTTGCGGATCCTCGCGCTGCTGACGCGCGGCGACCTGACCGTCACCGACCTGACCGACATCCTGAACCAGTCCCAGCCGCGCGTCTCGCGCCACCTGAAGCTGCTCATGGAGGCCGGCCTGATCGACCGCTACCAGGAGGGATCGTGGGCGTTTTTCCGGCTGTCGGACAGCGACGTCGCGCGGGATTTCGTCTCTGGGCTCGTTGGCCGCGTGCATGACGGCGACCCGCAAATCGAGCGCGACCTCGAACGGCTCGGGTCGGTCAAGCAGCGGCGCCAGGAGCGCGCGGCGGAGTATTTCTCGGCCAACGCCGCAAGCTGGGACGAACTGCGCTCGCTGCACGCGCCCGACCAGGCGGTGGAGGCTGCGTTGACCGAGCTTGTCGGCAAGCGGCCCTTCCAGGCGATGCTCGACCTCGGTACCGGCACGGGCCGGCTGCTCGAACTGTTCGCGCCGCTCTACCGGCGCGGCGTCGGCATCGACATGTCGCGCGAGATGCTGGCGGTGGCGCGGGCGAACCTGGAACGGGCCGGCGTCAGTCACGCGCAGGTGCGGCAGGGCGACATCTACGCGCCGCCGGTGGAGCGCGACGCGTTCGACCTCGTGACAATCCACCAGGTGCTGCACTACCTGGACGACCCGGCGCTGGCGATCCGCGAGGCCGCACGCACGCTGCGGCCGGCAGGCCGGCTGGTCGTCGTCGATTTCGCGCCGCATGCTCTGGACTTCCTGCGCGACGAGCATGCGCACCAGCGGCTGGGCATTTCCGACCGGCAGATCGCCGACTGGTTCGCCGAGGCGGGGCTCGACCTGGAGGCCAGCCAGGAGTTCGAGCCGCGCGGCGAGGGCAGGCTGACCGTCAAGCTCTGGGCCGGACGCGACCGGCGGCTGCTCGTCGCCGACGGACGCGCAGCCGATATGGAGACCGCGTGATGAACCAGTTCCGCTTCTCCCGCCGGCCCGACATCGGCGACCGCATCCGCGTTTCCTTCGAGTTCTTTCCCCCGAAAAACGACGAGATGGAAGGACGGCTGTGGGAGACGATCCAGCGGCTGGAGCCGCTGCGGCCGCGCTTCGTCTCCGTCACCTACGGTGCCGGCGGCTCGACCCGCGAGCGCACGGCGCGAACGGTCAAGCGCATCCTCGACGGCTCGACGCTGATGCCGGCCGCGCACCTGACCTGCATCGACGCCGACCGCGACACGGTCGACCAGGTGATCGGCGAGTTCGCGTCGATGGGCGTGCGGAACTTCGTCGCGCTGCGCGGCGACCCGGCCGCCGGCGTCGGCACGCAGTACCGGCCGCATCCGAACGGCTACGCCAACGGTGCCGACATGGTGGCGGCGCTGCGCCGCCAGGGCGATTTCGACATTTCCGTTTCCGCCTATCCGGAGCGGCACCCGGAAAGCCCTGACTTCGCCACCGACATCGACATGCTGAAGCGCAAGGTCGACAATGGCGCGACCCGCGCGATCACCCAGTTCTTCTTCGACAACGACGTGTACGAACGCTACGTCGAGCGGGTGCGCCGCGCCGGCATCTACATCCCGATCGTGCCGGGCATCCTGCCGGTGCACAACATCAGGCAGGTGGTCAGCTTCTCCGCGCGCTGCGGCGCACTGGTGCCGGCGTGGCTGCGCGAACGCTTCGACGGCCTCGACAACGACCCGCAGACCCACATGCTGGTTGCCGCGGCGGTGGCAGCCGAACAGGTGCTCGACCTCGTCGAGCGGGGCGTCGGCGACTTCCACTTCTACACGATGAACCGCGCCGACCTCGCCTTCGCCGTCTGCCACATGATCGGCATACGCGCGGTCGTCGCGGCGGCGGCGTGAGCGGCACGCGACCTGCAAGTCGACACGCCGGGGAGGTGTCCGAAAAAACGAAGAGGCCGGGGTGATCCCGGCCTCTTCATGTCTCTGCTGCCTTGTTTGGCTCTGCCCCTTCGCCCCGCGGGCGCCTACGGAAGTACTCCGAGGACAAGGGCGCCGATGAAGGTGAACGCAGCACAAATCATCAAAGCGTTGATCGGCCGTGTCAGTCCCATTGGAAGCCTCCTCTGCAGACTAGCAGTGGGAATCTAGGCGAGTTGGGGGGAACGGCAAGCGGAAAATTTGCTGCAATGCGACACGAATGCGAAAAAAACGACCAGCTTTCGCCGGCACCGGTTTGATTTCCAACGGCTAATGGCTTTTCCACAGCGCTGCCACATTTTTGCCTGCCCGGATGGCCTGTCGCTGGGGCAGGCGGGGCGAACGCGCGAGGAACCGACGGTCGCCGGCTAGCGGGAACCGCGGCGCAGGAGCCGGCCGTCGATCACGAGGAGGCCGGCCGCGATCAGCGCCATTCCCGCGAATTCGAAGGGTTCCAGCCGTTCGCCGAGAAACAGGGCGCCGAGCAGAATCGCGCTGACCGGGACGAGCAGTGTGACCAAAGACGCGTTGGTGGCGCCGGCAGACGCAACGATGTTGAAGTAGAGGATGTAGGCGAAGGCGGTCGACAGAAGCGCGAGGCCGAAGACGGCCGCCCAGACCGGCGCGCTGGCCGCG
The DNA here is from genome assembly GCA_019635755.1 of Rhizobiaceae bacterium. Lineage (GTDB taxonomy): Bacteria > Pseudomonadota > Alphaproteobacteria > Rhizobiales > Rhizobiaceae > OAS926. The sequence continues at coordinate 285,295 of JAHBYW010000002.1, forward strand.
AACAGGCCCTCAAGGCCCACCACCAAGAGCACGACCGGGATCATGATCGCGGTCGACCCGGTGAGCTGCCCGGTCGCGACGATCGCCGGGGGCACGCCCCTGAAGCCGCGTGCCACCATCAGCGCCAGCGCGTAGGAAACGGAGGCGCCGATCAGCGCAAATTTCGCCCAGACAGGCCCGCCCAGCGACGCAACCAGGCCGGGGCCGATCATGACGGCCGTGCCGGCGATGCCCAGCACGACGCCAGCGACCTTGTTCCAGCTGAGTTTCTCGTCCGCGGTGACGGCATTGGCAACGATGATCGTCCAGAACGGGGTCGTGGCGTTGAGCACCGAGGCGAGGCCGGCCCCGAGCTCGGTCTGGCCGGCGAAGATCAGCGAGAAGGGGATCACATTGTTGAGGATGGCGAGGACGACGAAGCGTCCCGCCCATGGAAACGCCAGCCGGAAGGACGGGCCGGCGGCGGCGAGGTAGAGATGCAGCGCGCAGGCCGCGATCGCGACGCGGAAGAGGACGAGCGCGATCGGGTGGATTTCCGCCACCGCGACACGGGCGAAGAAGAACGAACCGCCCCAGATCAGGCCGAGCAGCACCAGTCGCGCCCAATCGCCGGCGGTCATGGTCTGGTGGATCGGGGTATCTGCCATCGGTCTGCCCGTGTTCGCATAGAAGCGCTGCGATAGGCGGGCGGCAAGCAAACCGCCACCCGTTTTCGACATGCTGCCGCAACGGGATTGCCGGCTTGGCATCATCCGGGGTTTCGGATGCGGTCGAGGGCGAAGGGGAGGTGAAGAGGGCGCCGCTCGTCTCGGCGACCGGTTCACCTGCCGGGCAAAACCGTCTAGGTTCCGGCCCCGACCGGAGGCGTTCATGCAGCGATTCACCAATGCCCGCGAAGCGGCGCTGGCACTGAGGCCGGACGATCCCGTCTATTGCTTCCATCCCGACGTGCTGAAGGCCGACGCCAAGCAGTTCATGTCGATGTTCCCGGGCAAGACCGCCTATGCCGTCAAGACGAACGGCGAAAAGCTGGTGCTGAAGACGCTGGTCGAGGCGGGCGTCACGGCGTTCGACGTCGCCTCGCCGGGCGAGTTCGCCGCCGTCCGCGACGTCTCGCCGACGGCCGAGATGCTTTACATGCATCCGGTGAAGGCGCAGTCGGACATCCGGCTGGCGCTGGAGCACTACGGCATACGGGTCGTCGCGGTGGACCACGAGGACGAGGTGGCGAAGCTGACCCGCGTCGTGCGGGCGCTCGACATCGATCCCGGCCAGATCACCGTGTTCGTGCGCATCCAGACCAAGGGGTCGGCCGCCTACGAGCTGTCGAAGAAGTTCGGCGCCGGACCGTCCTACGCGGTGGAACTCTGCCAGCGCCTCGGCAAAACCGGCTACAAGGTGGGCCTCTGTTTCCACGTCGGCAGCCAGATCGAGGATCCCGACACCTACGAGCGGGCGCTGGCATCGGCGGACTGGGTCAGGAACCGCATGGGCATTCCGCTGGCCGGACTCGACGTCGGCGGCGGGTTCCCGGCGGACTATGGCGACGACCCGAACTCGACCAAGCCGCCGATGCCGTCGATCGGGCAGATCATGTCTCGGCTGCGCGGCGACCTGGAGGAATGGAATTTCTCGCGCGTGCCGCTGGTGGCCGAGCCTGGCCGCGTGATCGTGGCGCGGGCCTTCTCGCTGATCGTGCGCGTGCTGCTGAGGAAGGGCAGGCGGCTCTACATCAATGACGGCATCTGGGCGTCGCTGTCGGATTCATGGACCGGCAAGATCACGCTGCCGGCGCGCTTCATCCCCGATCCCGCGATCCGCCAGAGGAACGGCGAGGAGAGCAACATCGTGCCGTTCAAGGTGTGCGGCGCGACCTGCGATTCGGTCGACATCCTGTCCAGGCCGTTCTGGCTGCCGGAGACGGTCGACACCGGCGACTGGGTCGAGATCGGGCATATCGGCGCCTATTCGATGTCGCTCAGGACGCGCTTCAACGGCTTCTATCCCGACACCTTCGTCGAGGTGACGACGCCGTTCGAGGAAGGCGACGCGCCGCAGGGCTACGCCAGCCTGGAAACGATGGCGGTGGGATAGCCGAAACGCCGGCCCGGCTTGCCGCTGCGTCATTTCCGGCGGATAGTCGGGCGAACGGAGGGTTCGGCAGAATGCGCATCCTGGCAGCGGTTGTTCTGGGCGTCGTCGCGTCGTCTGCGGCGGCGGGCGAGATCAAGGTCATCAACGACAAGGCGGCGTTCCCGGAAGGCCCGGCCTTCATCGACGGCAAGCTGCATTACGTCGAGTATGGCGGCAACACGATCGACGTTTGGGACGGGACCGCCACGACCAAGCTGGCGGAGCTGGCGGGCTGCGGACCGTCCGCGGTGATGCCGCTCGGCGAGGACCTTGCGGTCACCTGCTACGACAACGGCACCATCGCCAGGGTGTCGAAGGACGGCAAGATCGTCGGGACCTATGACAAGGCGGCGGACGGAAGCGCACTTCAGGGGCCGAACGATTTCGCCTCGGACGGCAAGGGCGGGCTCTATTTCACCGCGTCAGGCCCATGGGAGTCCGGGCCGATCGTCGGCAAGGTCTATCACCTCGACGCGGCCGGCACGATCAGGGAACTCGCTGACGACCTGCACTACGCCAACGGAGTCGTTTTGTCTGCCGATGGGACCCGGCTCTACGTCAACGAGTCCGAGGCGGGGAGGGTGATCTCGTTCGCGGTGGGAGCGGACGGTTCGCTGTCCGACCGGCGGCTGTTCGCGCGCGTGGCGCAGGTCGACGAGGCGTCGGGGGCCGGTGCCTATCCCGACGGGCTGAAGCTCGGGCCGGACGGCAATCTCTACGTCGGCCAGTATTCGACGGGCCGCATCGTGGTCGTCGCGCCGGACGGGACCTTCGTGCGCGCCTATGAGGTGCCGTCGGCGACGGCGCCGAACCTCGCCTTCTCGCCGGACGGCAGGACGATGTTCGTCACCGCCGTCGACGATACGGCGAACGCGCCCTACTGGGGCAAGGTCTACGAGGTGCCGCTGGAATAGCGCTGCACCGAGCCGACAGGATCAGAGCCTTGCCAGCAGGCGCGGCGTCGGCCAGCCGTCGACGGGGAAGCCGTGCTTATTCTGCTCGGAACGGACGGCCTCGCGCGTGTTGACGCCGAGGATGCCGTCGACGCCGCCTACGTCGTAGCCCAGCGCCTCCAGACGGCGCTGCAGCTCCTTCATCTGGTCGCGGTCGAGACCCTGCTCGGGGTCGCGCGGATCGAACTTGGGGTCGCCGGCGAAGCGGGCGGCGAGGTGTGCCGCCGTCAGCGTGTAGATGAACGACTGGTTCCACTGCAGATAGATGTCGTAATTGTCGTAGACGAGGAAGGCCGGGCCCTTGTGGCCCATCGGCAGAACGACGCCGGCCCTGAGGCCGTTGTCCCTGAGCGGCGAGCCGTCGCGCTGGGTGACGCCCCAGGCGGTCCACTGGGAGAGCGGGAGCTTGTTGGAATGGCCGGTCTGCTCCCACGGCATGTCGGCGGGCACGCGAATCTCCTGCATCCAGGGCTGGCCGCGCTTCCAGCCGCGCGCCAGGAGCTTGTTGCCGGTGGTCATGATCACGTCTTCCTCGGAGCGCCGGAGGTCGACCACGCCGTCGCCGTCGCCGTCGACGCCACGCAGCAAATAGTCGGACGGCAGGATCTGCGTCTGGCCGATCTCGCCGGCCCAGGCGCCCTTCACGTCCGCCGGCAGGACGCCGGTGTCGATCAGCGTCAGCAGCGGCACGATCTGCGGGCGGAACAGTTCCGGCCGGCGGCAGTCGTGGCCGAGGGTGACCAGCGCGTTCAGGGTCAGGAAATCGCCCTGCACGGCGCCGAAATCCGTCTCCAGCGCCCAGAAGGCGGTCATCACCGCGCGCGGCACGCCGTAGTCGGCTTCCATGCGGTCGAACACGGCGTCGTATTTCTTCAGGTTCGCCTTGCCGGTGGTCAGCCGGTAGCTCGAGATCATGCGGCCGGCGAACTCGATGAACGTCTGGCTGAAGACGCCCTGGGCGCGGTCGCGCTTCAGCACTTCCTGGTCGATCTTGGCGCCGGCCAGCGCGTCGAGCCCCTTCTCGCCGACGCCGGCGGCCTGGGCATCGGCGCGAACGCCCGCCTTCCACTGGGCGAAGTCGCCGCCGCACTGCTGGGCGAGGGCGGGCGAGGCCGAGAGCACGACGATGAAGCCGATGGCGGTGAGGCGCGAGATCATGCGTTTTCCCTGATCTTTGGCGTAAGGTCCGATGACCGACACGTTTGGCGGAATTCCGGCCGAAGCCCGGCGGTCAGCGCGTGTTGGCCGCCAGCCACTTCTTCCAGGTCGCCGCACTGCCGTTGAAGACGTTGATGTCGGCATTGCCGGAGATGCCGGGAACGACGCCCGTGCCCGTGTACTGCCAGAAGGTGAAGGGGTGCGATCCGTACTTCTCGCTCGGGTGGCCGGCGGTCGAGCGCAGCCAGTAGGGATAGCCCTTGAAGGTGGCCAGCTGGTTGTCGTCGAAGAAATCGATCGAGGTGTAGATGATCGGCTTCTTGCCGTAGTGCCGCTCGACGGCCTGCAGGAAGACCCGCATCTCGCTGCGCACCGTCTCGGCGTCGGGACGCAGCTTGCAGCTCGGCGACTTGTGGTTCCATTCCATGTCGAGCACCGGCGGCAGGGACGTACGGTCGCGCGGGACATGGCGGATGAACCACTCCGCCTGCTCGGACGCCGGCCTGCAGAAATAGTAGAAATGATAGGCGCCGCGCGGCACGCCCGCGGCCTTGGCCTCCTGCCAGTGCTGGGCGAAGCGGTCGTCCACCCGGTCGCCGCCCTCGGTCGCCTTGATGAAGGCGAAGGAGATGCCGTTGCTGCGCGCGTGCTGCCAGTCGACCGACGGCTGGTATTTCGAGACGTCGGTGCCGTGCACGTCGTAGTGATGCGGCGCCTTGTCCTTCCATTCGTGCGGATTGTTGTCGTCGAATCGCGGTGCGCGAATGGCGACCGCGCCATAGGTCGCGGAGGTGCCTGAACCGGGTGCGAGGTCGTCGACGGTCGAGCAGGCGCCGAGCAGCGCGAGCGCCAGAAGTGCCGTCAGTCGCCGCATCCGCCCCCCTTGTTTCAGCCCGGCCTGCCGGGCGGCACGCAACGGTTACCGACCGCGACTAGCGCATCGCCCTTGCGCTTCGGCCATGACGATGACGGCTGTGCGTCCATCATGGTTGATTTTTGGTTGAACGTCTGCGGCGGGATGTAAAATTTGCGTGAAATTGCCGGCGGGTCCATACTCCTGCTTCCCTGGAATCTTCAGAAAAAGCGGGAGACGAAATCGATGAGGGTGGTCGCCGCCATCGCCAAATGGCTTGCGATCGCGGCGCTGGCCGTGATCGCGGGCGTTGCCGCCTGGCTGTGGATTGCGCCGCCGGACCTGATCCGCGTGGCGACGGGCTATTCGGCCAAGATCGTCTGCTCCAACGTGTTCATCGCCCGCCGCGACGCCGCCGACGTGCTGGCGGTCGACGTGCAGGCGCCGGGGCATCCGATCCTGAAACTCGTCAATGTCAGCGTCGACGCGGACAAGAAGACCGTCAGCGCCGGGCTGTTCGGGCTGTTCGGCGGCGGGCTCGCCGTGGCGCGCGACGGCTTCGGCTGCGCGACCGTGCCGGACGGCGACCTCGCGGCGGTGCCACCGGTGCCGGCGGTTCAGCCGGCGGCGGCAACGACCGGCATCTGGCCGGAGGGCATCGCGGTCGAGCCGTCGCAGGATCCTGCGCTTGCCGCGATCCTCGACGACACCTCGCTGACCGGACCCGGCATGCGGGCGGTCGTGGTCGTGCACAACGGCCGCATCATCGGCGAGCGCTACGGGGCAGGGTTCTCGGCCGAGACACCGCTGCTCGGCTGGTCGATGACCAAGTCGGTGACGGCCGCGATCATCGGCACGCTCGTGCGCGACGGCAAGCTCTCGCTCGACGGCAACGAACTGCTGGAACCCTGGAAGGCCGACAAGCGCGGTCTGATCGAGCTCGGCGACCTGACGTCGATGTCGAGCGGGCTGGAGTTCAACGAGGATTACGGCGACGTGACCGACGTCACGCGCATGCTCTACCTCGAACCGGATATGGCGGGCTTCGCCGCAGCCAAGCCGCAGACGGCGGACCGCGGAACGGTATGGAGCTATTCGAGCGGCACGACGCTCATCCTGTCGCGCATCTGGCAGAACGCCTTCGCCAGCCCGCAGGAGGCGCTGGCCTGGCCGCGAACCGCGCTGTTCGACCCGATCGGCATGAAGAGCGCCGTGCTCGAAACCGACGCGCGCGGCACCTTCGTCGGCTCGTCCTACCTCTACGCCACGGCCCGTGACTGGGCCCGCTTCGGCCTGTTCATGATCCAGGACGGCACGTGGAACGGCCAGGCGATCCTGCCGGTCGACTATGTGCGGTGGATGCGCAGCGAGGTGCCGGCCTCGAAGGGCGAATACGGCAACGGCCAGGTGTGGCTGCACGGGCCGTCGGGCGGCACGCCCGACGGCGAGGACCCCGACGCCGGGTTCGACCTGCCGCAGGACGCCTACTGGTTCCTCGGCCATGACGGCCAGTCGATCGCGGTGGTGCCGTCGAAGAAGCTGGTCGTGGTGCGCCTCGGCCTGACGCCGTCCGCCCAGCGCTACAAGTCGCAGGGCCTCGTCGAGGCGCTCGCCAGGTTCGTGCCGCTGACGGTTGAGTGACCGCAGCGGAAAGGCGAATCGAAACCGAGGCTTGCGCCGGTTTGGCGACCCGGCGATTCATCGACTTCGCGCGACGATTCATCCAGTATGGGCAGGGCAGGGGCGAGGCTGACAGGAGGCCACCATGACCCGACGCGACTTCGATCCCGCCACCGTCAGCCCGGACGGGCGCGCACCGGCCAAGGCAACGCTCTTCGATGCAGCAAAGGGCGGGCCGTATCGCGGGTTCGTCAATGGCGAGGCGCTCGGCACGCAAATGACGGTGCTCACCTACGGGAACGACGAGCCCGGCGTCGGGCCGCCGCTGCACGTGCACCCCTATGACGAGGTCTTCGTCGTCCAGGAGGGCAGAGCGCGCTTCTTCGTCGGCGACGACGTGGTGGATGCCGTGGCAGGGGAGACGGTGCTCGGCCCGGCCGGCGTTCCGCACCGCTTCATCAATCTCGGACCGGGTCGCCTGCAGACGCTCGACATCCATCTGTCGCCGCGCTGGATCCAGACCAATCTGGAGTAGCGCGGCTACGCGCCGAAGCCTCCTGGCGTCGGCGTGGTCAGGATCACGGCTTCGCCGGGCTCCAGCACCGTCTGGTCGCAGGCCTTCAGGACCTCGACCCGGCCGTCGAGCCGGCGGACCGCGGTGCTGCCCGGCTGGCCGTCGCCGCCGCCGTCGAGCCCCTTCGGCGGATGGGCGCGGTGCGACGAGAGGATCGCGCACTGCATCCGCTCGAGGAAACGGATGGTGCGCTTCGTGCCGTCGCCGGCGTGCCACCGTCCCTTGCCGCCCGAGCCCTGACGGATGTGGAAATCCTCCAGCAGGACCGGGAACCGCTCCTCGAGGACCTCGGGGTCGGTCAGCCGCGAGTTGGTCATGTGCGTGTGGACGCCCGACGCGCCATGGAAGCCGCGGCCGTCATTCATGCGGCCCGCCGGCGCGCCTGAGCACACGGTCTCGTAGTACTGGTAGCGCTCGTTGCCGAAGGTGAGGTTGTTCATCGTGCCCTGCGCGTTTGCCAGCGCGCCCATGGCGGCGAAGATGGCGTTGGTCACGTGCTGCGACGTCTCGACATTGCCGGCGACGACGGCGGCCGGGTAGGCGGGACGCAGCATGCATCCCTCCGGTACGACGATGTCGATCGGCCTGAGGCACCCGGCGTTCATCGGAATGTTGTCCTCGACCATGACGCGGAATGCGTAGAGGACGGCCGCGCGCGTCACCGGCTCCGGCGCGTTGAAATTGTTCTTCATCACCGGCGAGGTGCCGGTAAAATCGACCTTCGCACGGCGTGCGGCGCGGTCGATCGTGATCCTCACCCTGATGACCTGCCCGGTGTCGGTCGGATAGTCGCAGGCGGAACCGTCGGGGAGCCGGTCCAGCACGCGCCGCACGCTCTCGGCGGCGTTGTCCTGCACGTGGCCCATATAGGCCTCGACCACGTCGAGGCCGAAATGGCCGACCATCCGGCGCAGTTCCGCGACGCCCTTCTCGTTGGCGGCGATCTGCGCCTTCAGGTCGGCGACGTTCTGGTCCGGATTGCGGGCAGGCCAGGGGTGGTCGGTGAGGAGCTGCCGCAGCGCCTCCTCACGGAAGCGGCCATCCTCGACGATCAGGAAATTGTCGAACAGCACGCCCTCCTCGTCGACGGTGGTGGCAAGCGGCGTCATCGAGCCGGGTGCGGTGCCGCCGATGTCGGCGTGGTGGCCGCGGGAGGCCACCCAGAAGAGGATGGGCGGCGATTGGCCCATCTCCCCCTCGTGGGGGGAGATGGGCCAATCACCAAACACCGGCGTGACCACGGTGATATCAGGCAGATGCGTGCCGCCATTGTAGGGCGCGTTGAGCGCGAACACGTCGCCCGGCCGGACGCGGCCCTGGTTCAGACGGATGATCGTCTCGACCGAGCGGTCCATCGACCCCAGGTGAACCGGCATATGCGGCGCGTTGGCGACCAGCGCGCCGATGCGGTCGAACACGGCGCACGAAAAATCCAGCCGCTCCTTGATGTTCACCGAATAGGCGGTGTTCTGCAGCGTCACGCCCATCTGCTCGGCGATCGACATGAAGAGGTTGTTGAAGACCTCCAGCATGACCGGGTCGGCGTCGGTCCCCAGCGCAGCGGCGCGTTTCTTCTCGCCGATCCGGCGCAGCAGAACGTGGTCGCGCGCGGTGATCCCGGCCGCCCAGCCGGGCTCGACCACGATCGTCTGGTGGCTCTCGATGATCAGCGCCGGGCCGGCGACGCGGTGGCCCGGCCGCAGCGCCGGGCGCGGGAAAACGCCGGCGTCATGCCAGCGCCCTTCGGCGAAAATCCGGCTTGTCCGCGAAGGGTTTGCATCCGCCGGCTCCAGTTCAGATTCCGATTCATGCGGCGCACGCGGACGGCCGTCGACGGACTCGACCTCGACCGCTTCCACCACCATCGGCTTGTCGGGATAGACGAAGCCGAACTGGGCGCGGTGCGCCGTCTCGAACTGATCGCGGGCGAGGCGGGTCGAGCCGTGCGCGAAGGGAACCGCCAGCGCCGTGTCGGTGCCGTCATAGCGGATGTGCAGCGTGGTCCGCGACGTGATGCCGCCCGGCGGCACGCCCTGTGCAGCAAGTTCGGCGACGGTCGCCTCGCGCAGGCGTCCGGCCAGCGCGAGGATGGCGCCCAGACTTGCGTCGGCGAGCGGCTTCAGCAGGCCCTGCTGGCGCGAGGCGGAGACCGTCGACAGGCCGATGCCATAGGCGGAGAGCAGGCCGGACAGCGGGTGGACGAGGACGGCCTCCATGCCGAGCGCGTCGGCCACCAGGCAGGCGTGCTGGCCGCCCGCGCCGCCGAAGGAATTGAGCAGGTATTCGGTGACGTCGTAGCCGCGCTGGACGGAGATCTTCTTGACCGCGTTGGCCATGTTCTCCACGGCGATGGTGACGAAGCCTTCCGCGACCGCCTCGGCCGGGCGGCCGTCGCCGACCTCGCGCGCCAGCGCCTCGAACTTCTCGCGAACGACATCGGCATCGAGCGGCTGGTCCTGGCCAGGGCCGAAGATCGCCGGAAAGAACTCCGGCCGGAGCTTGCCCAGCATCACATTGGCGTCGGTGACGGCGAGCGGCCCGCCACGGCGGTAGCATGCCGGCCCGGGATTGGCGCCGGCCGAGTCCGGCCCGACGCGGAAGCGGCCGGCGTCGTAGTGCAGGATCGACCCGCCGCCAGCGGCGACGGTGTGGATGCGCATCATCGGCGCGCGGATGCGGACGCCGGCGACCTCGGTGTCGAAGGCGCGCTCATAGGTGCCGTCATAGCGGGCGACGTCGGTGGAGGTGCCGCCCATGTCGAAGCCGATGACCTTGTCGAAGCCGGCGAGTCTTGCGGTCTCCACCATGCCGACGACGCCGCCGGCGGGCCCGGAGAGGATCGCGTCCTTGCCCTTGAAGCGTTCGGCCGCGGTAAGGCCGCCGGACGACATCATGAAGAGGAGGCGGGGCGACTGGCCGATCTCCCCCACAAGGGGGGAGATCGGCAGTTGCACCGTTCCACCCAATTCCCCCGCCACTTGCTCCACGTACCGCGCGAGGATCGGCGAGAGGTAGGCGTCGACCACAGTCGTGTCGCCGCGGCCGACCAGTTTCACCAGCGGCGAGACTTCGTGACTTGCGGACACCTGGCCGAAGCCGGCCCGGCGGCAGAGCGCCGCGACGGCGCGCTCATGCTCCGGATGCTTCCACGCATGCATGAAGACGATTGCGACCGCATCGATGCCGTCGGCGCGCGCGCGCGCCAAGTCTGCGAGGAGCGTGCCGGCGTCGAACGCCCGCTCGACCGTGCCGTCGGCGCGGACGCGCTCGTCCACCTCGACCACGCGCTCGTAGAGCTGCTCGGGAAGGATGATCTCCTTGGCGAAGATGTCGGGGCGGGCCTGGTAGGCGATGCGCAGCGCGTCGCGGAAGCCCCTGGTGGTCAGCAGCATCACGCGGTCGCCCTTGCGCTCCAGGAGCGCATTGGTGGCGACCGTCGTCCCCATCTTCACCTCGCCGACGAGGCCGGATGGGATCGGTGCGTCCGGTGCGAGCCCGAGCAGCGTCCGGATCCCGTGAACCGCGGCGTCGCGATAGGCGCCGGGGTTCTCCGAGAGGACCTTGCGGGTATGCAGGACGCCGTCCGGCGACCGGCCGACAATGTCGGTGAAGGTCCCGCCGCGATCGATCCAGAATTCCCAGCCGGCGCTCATCTCTGCCCCCCTCGTCGACCCGAGGGGTAAGACGCTCCGACGCCGGCTGCAACCGCATCCGCGCCATCCTCAGGCCTGTAACCGGCCGACACGCATTGTGACGCAACCGGCGGCAGCCCTGCGGCATTTCTCAGCCGACCCCGTCACGCGCGGGTTGCCGCGCGATCCAGCTCAAAAAGAAGGAGAGTGCCATGAAGAATGCGATTCTTGCCGCCCTGTCCGGCGTCGCCCTGTTCGGCATCGCAGCCTGCAGCGACACCGACAACACGACGACGCAGAGCACCACTCCGCCGCTCGAGGAAACGACGCCCGCTCCGCTGGAGCCGGCGCCTGCCCAGCCGGCCCCGGAGGCCGCGCCGTCCGACGCCGCGCCGCTGGAAGAGCCCGCTCCGGCTCAGTAAAGCAGCGCCAAGGCAGAGTGGAGGGCCGGTTCGCCGGCCTTTCGCTTTGCGCCTGACGGGCATCGAGTTCCCGCTTCTATGCCGGCAGCTGGTGCCGGCTGGCCGTTCGGGCAGGTGGCATGCCGTCGCCTCGCCAACGCCGCGTTTTTTTCCTAAGAACGCGGGCATGTCGATCTGGGATCGCATCGGAGAGTTCGTCTCGCGCGTATCGGCGGGCGCCATGACTGGCGTCCTCGATCTCGCGGAGGCCGTGCGCACGATCTTCGCGAGCGACCCCGAGTTGCGGCGGAGGGTGGCGTTTTCCGTCGCCATGATCGCGCTCTCGGCGAAGATGGCGAAGGCCGACGGCGTGGTCACCCAGGACGAGGTGCGGGCGTTCCAGGAAATCTTCGTCGTGCCCGCGGGAGAGGAACGCAACGTCGCGCGGCTCTATGACCTCGCCCAGGCGGACATCGCCGGCTTCGAGGCCTATGCGCAGCAGATGGCGGGGCTCTGCGGCTCCGGCAAGCCCAACTGCGGCATGCTGACCGACATTCTCGACGGGCTTTTCCACATCGCCAAGGCCGACGGCGTCCTGCACGAGCGCGAAGGCCGCTTCCTCTACCGCATCGCGCAGATCTTCGAAATCGACGAGATGCGCTACCAGGCCATCCTGGCTCGCCATGTGAGCGTCGGCGCCACCGATCCCTATGTGGTGCTGGGCATCGAGCGCGGCCGCCCCTTCGAGGAGGTGAAGCGCCACTACCGGCGCCTGGTGGCCGAAAACCATCCCGACCGGGTGATCGCACGGGGCCTGCCGGAAGAATTCGTGGCGATCGCCACGACGCGGATCGCCGCCATCAACGCGGCCTTCGACCTGATCGAGCGCGGCATCAAGGTCCTGTGAGCGTGGAGACGGCGGTCTTCAAGGCGGACCAGGGCGGGGTACGGGTCAGGCCGTCTCCCAATTTCGGCGACCGTAAGGGCGGCGAGCGGCCCGACATGCTCGTGCTCCACTACACGGGAATGACCAGCGGGACGGCAGCCGAGGACTGGCTGGCCGACCCGGCGAGCCAGGTGTCGTCGCACTACCTCGTGCACGAGGACGGCGAGGTCGTTCAGATGGTGGAGGAGCGCGCGCGTGCCTGGCATGCCGGCCGGTCATTCTGGCGCGGCGACAGGGACGTCAATTCGCGCTCCATCGGCATCGAGATCGTCAATCCAGGCCATGCATTCGGCTATGCGGACTTTCCGGAGCGCCAGGTCGATGCGGTGATCGAACTCTGCGGCGGCATCGTCGCGCGGCACGGAATGCGGCCCGATCTGGTGTTAGGGCACTCCGACGTGGCGCCCGGCCGCAAGGTCGATCCGGGCGAGAAATTCCCCTGGCGGCGGCTCCATGCCGCCGGAATCGGCCATTGGGTCGAGCCTGCGGCAATCCGCGCAGGGGATGAGCAGGCGGCCGGCGACCCGGACGGGATCGCGCCACTGCTGCAGGCCTACGGCTACGATGCGGGTGCCGATGGGCCGGGGCTGAAACCGGTTATCTTCGCGTTCCAGCAGCATTTTCGGCCTTCGCGGGTGGATGGCGTGGCCGACCGTTCGACCGTCGAAACCCTGCGGCGCCTGCTCGCCGCGCTGCCGTCCAGCCCGGCGGCGCTGTAACCGACCGTCACCGAAAGTGACTTGCGGCGCCTCATTCGCCGCCAATTCGGCAGGCACCCGGACCGCCGTTCCGCGGGCTGTTTTCCGAGTCGCGGGCTCTCTCCCCGTCCCGCCCATCGGGACCAATTCTAACGAGCCGCACGCTTTTCCAGGTGTGGCATAGACGAGACGGACTTCATGACACGACTGACGTTTTTGGCGGTGGCGCTGGCCATCGGAGCGGCGATCTTTGATTCCATGGGCTGGCTGGGCGGATCCGCACAGGCCGGCGTCGCCCGGACCGCGATCGAGGAGCGTGTGGAGGAGGCAACAAAGGCGATCGCCCCGGCCAAGCGGCCCGGCGATGCCAAGCAGGGCAAGGTGAAGGGGGAGACCGACCCCGTGAAGACGGCGGCGATCCCGCCGAAATCGGCGCCCAAGGCGCCGAAGAAGGACGACACGGTTCCCGAAATCGTGCTCGAGCCGATCGTCGCCCGCTATGCGGCCGAGCACGGCGTGCCGGAGGATCTGGTGCGCGCCGTCATCTGGGTGGAAAGCCGCTACAAGGCGGACATCCGCGGCAAGCACGGCGAGATCGGCCTGATGCAGATCAAGCCCACGACCGCGCGCGGCCTCGGCTATCGCGGGTCGACGGAGGCCCTGTTCGACCCTGAGACCAACATCCGCTGGGGCATGGTCTATCTCGGCAAGGCGCACGAGCTCGCCAATGGCGACATCTGCGGCACCATCCTTCGCTACAATGCCGGCCACAGCGCCAAGCGCATGAACAAGCGCTCGGCCGCCTATTGCCGGATGGTGATGGAGCACATGGACGGCTGAGGCCATCCAGGGAGGACGACTTGGCGAACGCCGGGCCATGCGCCCGGCGTTTTCGTTTGCTTTTTGCCGGCGCAGTCCCTTTATACGCGCTGCCAGCTGGCCGGACGGCCGCTCCACCGGCATGTGTTGCCGGTGGGGAGGAAAGTCCGGGCTCCATGGAAACACGGTGCCGGATAACGTCCGGCGGGGGCGACCCCAGGGAAAGTGCCACAGAGAGCAGACCGCCCCGCCTGCCAACCGGTCGATGCGACCGGTTGGCCGGCGGGGCAAGGGTGAAAGGGTGGGGTAAGAGCCCACCGCGCGACCGGCAACGGAAGCGGCACGGCAAACCCCACCGGGAGCAAGACCGAATAGGAACGGCATGAGGGGCAACCCTCGGGACAGTCTCCGGTCCGCCGTTCGGGTTGGTCGCGCCAGGCGCATGGCGACATGCGCCGCAGAGGAATGGCCGTCACGCCGCGCCGCAGCGATGCGACGCGGCCATACAGAACCCGGCTTACAGGCCAGCTGGCACTCTTTTTTGGCGCTCCCTGCCCGAAGAGGGCTGCGTCCCATTTGCTTGTGCCGCGGGGCAGGCGTGCGTAGATTATCCCAGAGCTGCAAGCACAGACCATGAGCCGCATCGACAAACAGCCGATCGAACTCTCCCCGGAACATCTTTCCCTCGTGGAGGGAGTGGTCGAATCCGGAGAGTTCGGGTCACCGAGCGCCGTCGTGCAGGCCGCGCTCGAGGATTGGAACGAGCGACGGCAGAACCATGGCTATACGCTCTCAGAACTCAGGGCCGCGATCCAGGACGGCATAGACAGCGGTTCCAGCCGTGACGGACCGGCGGTTATGAAGAGACTTGCCGCCAAGTACCAGGCGATGGCGGTTGCCGATCCGGAATGAGCTACAGGCTCACACCGCAAGCTGAAGCCGACCTCGAAGAGATCGCCGACTACATCTCGCAACACAGTCCCGCAGCCGCGGTGAAACTCATCGACCGCTTGCACGCCAAGTGGCAGTTGCTGGCAACACAGCCTCGATCTGGCGCGCCACGCGATGACCTGATGCCGGGCCTCAGGCATTCGGTGATGGGGAACCAGATCGCTTTCTATAGAATTGACGGAGAAGACGTAGAAATCGTCCGCGTGCTGCACGGTCGGCGCAACATCACCGAGGACGATCTGTCCGCCTAGAGCGTCGTGTCCGCCTACCGCACCTTCTTCAGCGCATTTTCCATCGCCGCCCACAGCTCCTCGACCGGCTCGCAGCCGATGGAAAGCCGCACGAAGCCGGCAGCGACGTTGTCGCCCCAGCGCGCGCGGCGCTCGGCGGACGTGTGAACGCCGCCGAAGGAGGTTGCGGGCTGGATCGACTCGCAGCCATTGATGAAGCTCTCGGCGTCGAGCTCCGTCGCAAACGTGACCCCGATCAGGAAGCCGAAGCGGTCCATCTGGCGCGCCGCGATCTTGTGGGCCGGATCGGTGGCAAGGCCGGGGAACCGCACCGATTTGACCTTCGGATGGGCCGCCAGCCGCTCCGCGACGGTGGCGGCCGAGGAGCACATGCGGTCGAACCGCAGCTCCAGCGTCTCCAGGCTGCGATGCACGAGCCATGCCTCGAACGGGCCGGGAATGCTGCCGGACAGCCTGCGCCAGTCCGCGATCTCGGACATGATGACCGCATTGCGGCTGGCGACATGGCCGAACAGCACATCTGAATGGCCGTTGGGCGCCTTGGTGTCCGCGGCAACCAGCACGTCGACGCCCAGTTCCAGCGGGCGCTGGCCGAACGGCGTCATGGTTGTGTTGTCGGCGACGACCATGGCGCCGGCGCGGTGCGCGGCACCCGCGACGTCGGCGATGTCGCAGACGTCGAGACCCGGATTGGCCGGCGTCTCGATGAAGACCATCTTGTAGCCCTCAAAGCCGCCGCTCATGTAGTTCGCGGTGGCGCGCTGGATGAACTTGACGCCCTGCGGCTTCAGGAAGCGGTCGGCGAGCGTCCGGGTCGTGTAGTAGCCGTCGGAGGGCAGCAGCACCTTGTCGCCGCCCTTGAGCAGCGAGAAGAACACCGCCGCGATCGCCGCCATGCCGGACGGAAAGGCGATGGACGGCGCATCCTCCAGCACCGACAGCATCCGCTCCACGGCGTCCCAGGTCGGATTGTCGAAACGGCCATACTGCCGCACGCCGGCCGGATCGCCGGGCAGGTGGTACATGGCCGCCATCGTCAGCGGCAGCGGCACGGGATCGCCCTTCATCATGTCGATGCGGCGAAGATGGGGGAGGCGGGCGGCGCGCGCTTTCTGCTTGTCGGTCATGACCTTTCCGGATTGCGAAGTGCGGCGACGCTATGTTGCCGGGCCGGCATCGGCAAGGGCGAAGGGGCCGGAGCGCCCGTCGCAACGGTTCGTTAGGCTTAATCAGCGATAAACGGGGCGATGTGGTCGCCGCGCTTGCGGAGTGGGCGTTCCGGGACCGCTGTGGAGCCTGTTCCCGTTGACGCCCATAGTGCCCCATGTTATCCCATAAGGACAATCAGACCTTCGGTTCAGTCAGAGGTGATGCGTTCGCCAGGCCGGCAGCGACGGACGCTGCGCGGACGAATGCGCTCGGGCTGGGCGCGAGGGAGGCCGGGGGCCGCGCAAGGGGCGCGGACGGGATGATGGAGTGGGTGACGGCGGCGGAAGCGGCTGTAGCGTGTCATGGACCGTTTCCTGTCGAACGCTGTGAACAAGATCGACGCCAAGGGCCGCGTCTCGGTTCCGGCCGCCTTCCGGTCGGCGCTCGGCAAGCGGGGTGTCGAGGACATCTACGCCCTGAGGGCGCTGGACGAGCCGGCGGTGAACCTCGGCGGCCCGGATCTGCTGGATCGTTTCGAACAGCGGCTGGCGCAGGAAGATCCATTTCTCGCGACGGCGGACGACATGTCTCTCTACTTCTACGGGGACGGGACGTTCCTGAAGCTCGACCAGGACGGTCGGCTGACGCTTTCCGATTTCATCCGCCAGCACACAGGGATCACCTCGGAGGTCGCTTTCGTCGGCCGCGGGCATTTCTTCCAGATGTGGCAGCCGCAGCGCTTCGAGGCGCACCGGGACGAAGCACGGGCACGGCTGCTGAAACTTCGACGCGCGGCTTCGGTGGAAGCCGGCGGGGACCGGGGATGATGGCGGGCCACGGCGACGACCTCGCCGGTGGCGGACCGGCCCGCCACATCCCGGTTCTGCTGGGCGAGATCCTCGCCGCGCTGGAGCCGGTCGCCGGGTCGACGATCGTTGACGGCACCTTCGGCGCTGGCGGCTATACGCGCGCGCTGCTGGCGCGCGGTGCCTCCGTCGTGGCCATCGATCGCGACCCGAGCGCCATCGCGGCGGGCAGGGCGCTCGAGGCGGAGGCTGGAAACAAGCTCCGGCTCGTCCACGGCACCTTTTCCGACCTCGACCGGTACGTGGACCGCGCCGACGGCGTGGTGCTGGACATCGGCGTCTCGTCGATGCAGCTCGACGATGCCGGGCGCGGCTTCTCCTTCCGCGCCGACGGTCCGCTCGACATGCGCATGGCGCAGGCGGGTCCGGCCGCGGCGGACGTGGTCAACGGCTTCAAGGCGGCGGACCTGACGCGCATCTTCGGCCTGCTGGGCGAGGAACGCCACGCCGGCCGCATCGCGCGCATGATCGAAGCGCGGCGGCAGAAGAAGCCGTTCGCGACGACGCTCGACCTGGCGGATGCGATCGAGACGCTGGTCGGCCGCAAGCCCGGCGACAAGATCCACCCGGCGACACGCGTGTTCCAGGCGCTGCGCATCTTCGTCAACGACGAACTGGGCGAACTGGCCGCCGCGCTGTTCGCGGCCGAGCGCGTGCTGGCGCCCGGCGGCAGGCTGGCCGTCGTGACCTTCCACTCGCTCGAGGACCGCATCGTCAAGCGGTTCATCGCCGACCGGTCGGAGGACCCGGCGGGGTCGCGGCACCTGCCCGCGCGCGACGCCAAGGCGCTGAGCTTCGAGCGCGCGGCGAAGGCTGTGTCGCCGTCGGACGCGGAAATCGCCGCCAACCCGCGTGCACGGTCGGCTCGGCTGCGCACCGCGATCCGCAACGGCGAGCCGCCACGCCCCGCCGACGTTTCGATCTTCGGGCTTCCCAGCCTGGCCCGGCTGCAGCCGGCAGAGAGGTGAACCGTGTTCCGTACCAGTGACATCGTGCTGATCGCCGTGATGGTTGCCGCCGCAGCCTTCACCTACAAGACCAAGCACGACGCCGAGAACCGGCTGGACGAGGTCCGCAAGCTCGAACGCGCGATCCGCATGGAGGAGGACACGATCACCATCCTCAAGGCGGACTGGAGCCTGCTGACGCAGCCGAAGCGGTTGCAGAAGCTCGCAGACGTCTACCAGGGACAGTTGAACCTGAAGCCCGTCGAGGCGCATCAGTTCGTCGGTCTTGACGACCTGCCGGCCAAGCCGCTGCAGATCGAGGACCTGTCGAGCCAGCCGCTCGGCGGGATGGCCGAGACCGCCGCGCCGGACCAGACCGTCACTGGGGGGATCGTCCAATGAGGATCCTCGGCATGTTCGGCCGCCGTCCCGGCGCAGGGCCCGACAGCGGCATCGTCGTCGACGGCGCGCGCAAGGTGCGCGGCGGCAGCCCGCGCGTGCGGGTCCGCATGACCATGGTCGTGTTCCTCGCCATCTATTCGATCATCGCCGGCCGCCTGATCTATTTCGGCATGCTCAATCCCGAGGACAGCGGCGCGCCGGCATCGCGCGTCACCGCGTCGCGGCCGGACATCGTCGACCGCAATGGCGAAGTGCTCGCCACCGACATCAAGACCGCCTCCCTGTTCGCCGAACCGCGCCGCATCGTCGACGCCGACGAGGCGATCGAGCGGCTGCAGACGATCCTGCCCGACCTCGATGCCGAGCAGACCTACCGCAAGCTGAAGAGCGGCACCGGCTTCGTCTGGCTGAGGCGGCAGCTCACGCCGCGCCAGCAGAACGACATCCTGGCGCTCGGCATTCCGGGCATCGGCTTCCGGTCCGAGACGCGCCGCTTCTATCCGGGCGGTGCGACGGCCTCGCACATCGTCGGGCTGACCAACATCGACAATCGCGGCATCGCCGGGCTGGAGAAATACATCGACGACCAGGGCCTGACCGATCTCCAGGAGACCGGGCTGGCCATCGAGGCGGATCTCAGGCCGGTGCGGCTCTCCATCGACCTGCGCGTCCAGCACATCGTCCGCGACGAGATCTCGGCGGCGCTCGAGCGCTACCACGCGATCGCCGCGGGCGCCGTGGTGCTCAACGCGAAGACCGGCGAGATCGTCGCGATGGCGTCGGTGCCCGACTTCGATCCGAACAATCCGGTCGACGCGCACAACAAGGACAATCTGAACCGCATGTCGGCCGGCCTCTACGAGATGGGCTCGACCTTCAAGAGCTTCACCACGGCGATGGCGCTGGATTCCGGCAAGGTGACGCTGGACAGCAAGTTCGACGCATCGCGCCCGATCACCATCGGCGGCCAGACGATCCGCGACTTCCACGGCAAGGGCCGCGTGCTCACCGTGCCGGAGGTGTTCATCTACTCGTCCAACATCGGCTCGGCCAAGGAAGCCGACGTCGTCGGCATCGACGGCCACCGCGAGTTCCTGCATCGCGTCGGGCTGCTCGACCGCATGCAGACGGAACTGCCCGAGGTGGCCCGCCCGACCGAGCCGAAGGTGTGGAAGAAGGTGCATTCGATAACGATCGCGTTCGGCCACGGCGTCTCGACGACGCCGCTGCAGACGGCGGTGGCCGCCGCGGCGCTGATGAACGGCGGGCGGCTCATGCAGCCGACGTTCCTGCCGCGCAGCCTGGAGCAGGCGATGGCCGTCTCGACGACGGTGATCAATCAGCAGACATCGGCGGACATGCGCTATCTCTACCGTCTGAATGCCGAGAAGGGCTCGGGCAAGCGCGCCGAAGTGCCGGGCTACCGCGTCGGCGGCAAGACAGGCACGGCCGAGAAGGTCGTCAACGGGCGCTACTCCAGCGACAAGCGCTTCAACGCCTTCCTGGCGGCCTTCCCGATGGACGATCCGCAGTACATCGTGCTGTCGATCATCGACGAGCCCAAGCCGGAGAAGCCCGGCATGGGCGCCACGGCCGGCTCCAACGCCGCGCCGATCGTCGCAAACATCATCCGCCGCTCGGCCTCGATGCTTGGCGTGGAGCCCGATTTCGGCCATGAGAATGTGCCAACGCTGGTCTCCTATCAGTGATTCTGGTGGCGCGCCGGCAGCGACGCGCCATTTTGTTGCCCCGACTGGATTGCGATGAAGCTCAAGGACCTCGCCGGCTTTCTGCCTGTCGACCGGAGCGCGTCCGGGGAGATCGAGGTAACCGGGGTTTCGTCGGACTCGCGTGACGTGTCGCCGGGGACGCTGTTCTTCGCGCTCCCGGGCTCCAAGGCAGACGGCGCCGACTACGCTGCCGACGCCGCAGGCCGCGGCGCCGCCGCCGTCGTGGCCATGAAGGGCTCGGTCAAGGGCCGACTCGCCGTTCCGCTGATCGAGACGATCGACCCGCGCCGCGCCCTGGCGCTCGCCGCAGCCGCCGTCTACCCCGGCCAGCCGGAGACGATGGTCGCCGTCACCGGGACGAGCGGCAAGACGTCCGTCGCATCGTTCACGCGCCAGATCTGGGACCATGCGGGCAAGGCCGCCGCGAGCATCGGCACAACGGGCGTCGTCGCGCCGGGCCGCAACGACTACGGCGCGCTGACCACGCCCGACCCGGTCGAGCTTCACCGGCTCCTGCGAGATCTGGCCAAGGCCGGCGTGACGCACGCCTCGATGGAGGCGTCGAGCCATGGGCTCGACCAGCGCCGGCTTGACGGGGTCCGCCTGGCGGCCGGCGCCTTCACCAATCTCGGCCGCGACCACATGGACTACCACCCGACCGTCCAGGACTATCTGCGGGCGAAGCTGCGGCTCTTCGACACGCTGCTGCCCAAGGGTTCGCCCGCCGTGATCTTCGCCGACGATCCGTGGTCTCAGGCCGCCAGCGAAGCGGCCGAGAAGGCTGGCATGAACGTCCTGACGGTGGGTCGCCACGGCGACTTCCTGACGCTGAAGCGGGTCGAGCACGAGCGCCACCGCCAGCGCGCCGAGATCGAGCATGAGGGCACGCTCCACGAGATCGACCTGCCCCTCGCCGGCGACTTCCAGATTTCCAACGCGCTGGTCGCGGCGGCGCTGGCGATCGCGACCGGCACCCTGGCCGCAACGGCTTTCGCCGCGCTGGAGCGGCTGAAGGGCGCGCCGGGCCGGCTCGACCTGGTCGGCACGACCAGGGACGGCGCGCCTGTCTATGTCGACTACGCGCACAAGCCCGACGCGCTGGAGAACGTGCTGAAGTCGGTGCGGCCGTTCACGACCGGGCGCGTCGTCGTGGTGTTCGGCTGCGGCGGCGACCGCGACCGGGGCAAGCGGCCCATCATGGGCGAGATCGCGACACGTCTGGCCGACGTGACCATCGTGACCGACGACAATCCGCGCAGCGAGGTGCCGGGCGACATCCGCGCCGCGATCATGTCCGCCGCGCCCGGTGCGCTGGAGATCGGAGACCGGCGGAAGGCCATCCGCGACGCCGTCGCGATGCTGGCCGCCGGCGACACGCTGATCGTCGCGGGCAAGGGCCACGAACTCGGCCAGACGATCGCCGGAAAGACGCATGATTTCTCGGACCACGAGGAAGTGCGCAAGGCGCTCGCGGAGCTTGCCGCGTGACCGTGCTGTGGACATCGGAAGCGCTGGTCGCGGCCACGGGCGGACGGCCGATCGGCACGATGCCGTCCGGCGTCGGCGGCATCTCCATCGACACGCGCACGCTGAAGCCCGGCGACGCGTTCTACGCCATCAAGGGCGAGGCGATGGACGGCCATGACTTCGCGTCCGCCGCGGTTGCGGCCGGCGCCAGCGTGCTGGTCGTGGCCGAGGCGAAGCTGCCGGCGCTCGGCCGTCTTGCGGTGCCGATGATCGTCGTGCCCGACGTGCTGCAGGCACTGGAGAGGACCGGCATCGCGGCGCGCGACCGGACACGCGCGAAGGTGATCGCGGTGACGGGCTCGGCCGGCAAGACGAGCACCAAGGAGGCCCTGCGGCATGCGCTGTCGGCGGTGGGCACGGTGCACGCCTCCGACAAGTCGTTCAACAATCACTGGGGCGTGCCCCTGACGCTCGCCAAGCTGCCCGAGGACTGCGACTACGCGGTGTTCGAGATCGGCATGAACCATCCCGGCGAAATCCGGCCCCTGGTCAGGATGGTCAGGCCGCATGTGGCGATCGTGACGATCATCGCCGCAGCGCATCTGGGCTTCTTCAAGAACCTGGAGGAGATCGCGACCGCCAAGGCGGAGATCTTCGAAGGGCTGGTGCCCGGCGGCACCGCGCTGGTCAATCGCGACGACGAGCGCTGGGCGCTCCTGGAGCGGCTTGCGCGAAAGGCCGGCGTCGAGAACGTCGCGGGTTTCGGCGAGCACAGCCGCGCCGAATACCACCTGACGAAGTGCAGGCTGGAGGCGGACCATTCCGAGATCGTGGCGCGCATCGCGGGGAAGAACCATGCGCTGGCCATCGGCGCTCCGGGGCGGCATGTCGTGCAGAACGTCCTGGCCGTGCTGGGCGCGGCGCACCTGGCCGGCGCCGACGTGGCCAGGGTCGCGGCGGCGCTGGAAACGCTGTCGCCGGAAAGCGGGCGCGGCAAGCGCCACAGCCTGTCGGTGCCCGGCGGGCGGATCACGCTGATCGACGAGAGCTACAACGCCAACCCGGCGTCCATGAAGGCGGCCCTCGACCTTCTCAACGCCACGCCAGTTTCGGGAAACGGTCGGCGGATAGCGGTGCTGGGTGACATGCTGGAACTGGGTGCGCACTCGCACCGACTGCACGCGGCGCTGGCCGAGATGGTGAAGGGCACCAAGACGGACATCGTGCTGATGGCCGGGCCGGAGATGAAGGCGCTGGCCGAGGCGCTGCCGGACGGGGTCCGTCGGGAATACCGAGCCGGCGCGGCGGAGCTGCAGCCGGTGCTGATGGAGACGCTGCGCCCCGGGGACGCAGTAATGGTGAAGTCATCGAAGGGCATCGGCTTCTCGAAGCTGGTCGATGCTCTGATCAAGACGTTTCCGGCGGACGCCGCAAAGCGGGCCTGACCGCCCGAAGGGGATGTGAATGCTGACCTTGCTCGCGGAATTCGCCGACGAAGCGTCGGTGTTCAACGTGTTCCGCTACATCACCTTCCGCACCGGCGCGGCGCTGATCACCTCGGCGATGCTGGTGTTCCTGTTCGGGCCGATGATCATCAATTCGCTGCGCATCCGGCAGGGCAAGGGCCAGCCGATCCGTGCCGACGGCCCGCAGACGCATTTCAAGAAGGCCGGCACGCCGACCATGGGCGGGCTGATGATCATGTCCGGCATCATCTGCTCGTCGCTGCTGTGGGCCAACCTGTCCAGCGTCTACGTCTGGACGGTGCTGCTGGTGACGATCGGCTTCGGCGCCATCGGCTTCTACGACGACTACCTGAAGGTCACCAAGCAGTCGCATCTGGGCTTCTCCGGCAAGGCGCGGCTGGCGCTCGAATTCCTCATCGCGGCGGCGGCCGCCTACGTGATCATGCACAACGGCCAGGAGCCGTTCTCGAGCTCGCTGACGTTTCCTTTCATCAAGGATTTCATCGTCAACCTGGGCTGGTTCTTCATCCCCTTCGCCTGCTTCGTGATCGTCGGCGCCGGCAATGCGGTTAACCTGACAGACGGCCTCGACGGCCTGGCGATCGTGCCGATCATGATCGCCGCTGCCTCGTTCGGCGTCATCGCCTACCTGTCGGGCAACGCGGTGTTCGCGGACTATCTGCAGATCCATTTCGTGGCCGGCACCGGCGAACTGGCCGTGGTGCTCGGCGCCGTGATCGGCGCGGGCCTCGGCTTCCTCTGGTTCAACGCGCCTCCGGCGGCGATCTTCATGGGAGACACCGGCTCGCTGGCGCTGGGCGGCCTGATCGGCACCATCGCGGTGGCCACCAAGCACGAGATCGTCATGGCGATCATCGGCGGGCTGTTCGTGATGGAGATCATGTCGGTGATCATCCAGGTCGGCGTCTTCAAGATGACCGGCAAGCGCGTGTTCCTGATGGCGCCGATCCACCATCATTTCGAGAAGCTCGGCTGGACGGAAAGCCAGGTGGTCATCCGCTTCTGGATCATCGCCGTCATCCTGGCGCTGATCGGCCTCTCGACGCTGAAGCTCAGATGATCCCGGCGCTCGCATCCAGGGGCAAGCGGGTCGCCCTGTTCGGGCTGGGCGGCTCCGGCCTCGCGACGGCGCTCGCGCTGAAGGAGGGTGGCGCGGAAATCGTCGCCTGGGACGACAATCCGGAGAGCGTGTCCAAGGCCGCCGACAAGGGGATCGCCGTCGCCGACCTGCGCGGCGAGGACTGGGCGCGCTTCGCCTCCTTCGTGCTGTCGCCGGGCGTGCCGCTGACGCATCCCAAGCCGCACTGGACCGTGGATCTCGCGCGCGCGGCCGGCGTCGAGATCATCGGCGACGTCGAACTCTTCGTCCGCGAGCGCATCGCCGGAGGCAGTGCCGCGCCTTTCATCGCGATCACCGGCACCAACGGCAAGTCGACGACGACGGCGCTGACCGCACATATCCTGAAGGCCGCCGGCCGCGACGCGCAGATGGGCGGCAATATCGGCCGCGCGGTGATGACCCTCGATCCGCCGGCCGCGGACCGGTTCTATGTGGTCGAATGCTCGTCCTACCAGATCGAACTGGCGCCCTCGATCGATCCGACGGCCGGCGTCCTCCTCAACCTGACGCCCGACCATCTCGACCGGCACGGCACCATGCAGCGCTATGCGTCGATCAAGGAGCGGCTGGTCGCCGGCAGCGACACCGCGATCATCGGCGTCGACGACACGTTCTGCATGCAGATCGCGGACCGGCTGGAGCGGGCCGGCAAGGACGTCGTGCGCATCTCCAAGCGGCTTCCGCTGCCCGACGGGTACTTCGCCGACGGAACCGACCTGATGGAGGCCATCCACGGGCGCTACGAACGCATCGCGTTCCTGGAGGGGATCGGCTCGCTGCGCGGCCAGCACAATGCGCAGAACGCGCTGGCGGCCGTGGCCGCGTGCCTCAAGGTCGGCCTGGACCTCGGCGAGATCCAGGCCGGGCTGGAGAGCTTCCCTGGCCTGGCGCACCGCATGGAGCAGGTCGGCCGCAAGGGCAAGGTCCTGTTCGTCAACGATTCAAAGGCGACCAACGCGGACGCAGCGGCGCCTGCCCTGTCCAGCTTTCCACGTATCTACTGGATCGCCGGCGGCCTGCCGAAGGAGGGTGGCATCGAGCCGCTGAGGAGCCTCTTCCCGCGCATCGCCAAGGCCTATCTGATCGGCGAGGCTGCGCCGGCGTTCTCGGCGACGCTCGGCGAAACGGTTCCTTATGAAATCTCCGGCACTTTGTCATCCGCCGTTAACCATGCGGCCGCGGATGCCGCGGCCGACGGCGGAGAGGTCGTCGTGCTGCTGTCGCCCGCCTGCGCGAGCTTCGACCAGTTCAAGAACTTCGAGGTGCGGGGCGACGCATTCCGGACCGCCGTCGCCGCGATCGACGGCGTGGCGCCAGTTGGAGGGCCCGCAAGATGATGAGCCGCGTCGACAAGGGGCCCGTCGCAACCTGGTGGTGGACCGTGGACCGCTGGTTCCTCGCCGCCTTCCTGGCGCTGATGGGGCTGGGCATCGTGCTGTCCTTCGCGGCCAGCCCCGCCGTTGCGGAGCGCATCGGCCTCGACAGCTTCCATTTCGCGACGCGCCAGATCGTCTTCATGATCCCGGCGCTGGTCGCGATGCTGTCCGTCTCCTTCCTCGACGCGCGGCAGGTGCGGCGCCTGGCCCTCGTCATGCTCGCAGTGTCGCTGGTGCTGATGGTGGCAGTTCTCTACATCGGCGTCGAGGTGAAGGGCGCGCGGCGCTGGGTCTCGCTGGCCGGCCTGTCGATCCAGCCGTCCGAGTTCCTGAAGCCGGCCTTCGTCATCATCTGCGCCTGGCTGTTCGCCGAGCATCGCAAGCAGCCCGACATCCCGTCCAACCTGTTCGCCATGATCCTGCTGGGCGTCGTGCTGGCGCTGCTGGTGGCGCAGCCAGACCTCGGCCAGACCATGCTGGTGCTGGGAACGTGGGGCGCGATGTTCTTCATGGCCGGCATGTCCTGGTTCTGGATCATCCTGCTCGGCGGCGCCGGGGTCGCGGGGGCGTTCGGCGCCTACACCTTCTTTCCGCACGTGGCGAGCCGGCTCGACCGCTTCCTCTCGGGCGAGGGCGATACGTTCCAGGTGGACATGGGCCTGCAGGCCTTCCTGAGCGGCGGGTGGTTCGGCGTCGGTCCGGGCGAAGGCACGGCAAAGAAGATGATCCCCGACAGCCATGCCGACTTCGTCTTCGCGGTGACCGCCGAGGAGTACGGCATCATCGCCTGCATGGTGATCATGCTGATCTTCGCCTTCATCGTGCTGCGCGGCCTGACGGTCGCGCTGCGCGAACATGACGACTTCACGCGCTACGCGGTGGCCGGTCTCGTCATGGTGTTCGGCTTCCAGTCGATCATCAACATGGGCGTCAACCTGCAGCTCATGCCCGCCAAGGGCATGACGCTGCCCTTCATCTCCTACGGCGGTTCCTCGCTGATCGCCGTCGCGATCTCGATGGGCATGGTTCTGGCGCTGACCCGCCGCCGCCCCGAGACGCTGAAGACGATCGGCGTGCGCCGCATGCCGACCGGAATCGTGCCGGCGGAATAGATGGCGAAGGGCACGATCCTGCTGGCTGCCGGCGGGACCGGCGGACACCTGTTTCCGGCCGAGGCGCTGGCGCATGAACTGACCGCGCGCGGCTGGGAAATCCATCTGGCGACGGACGACCGCGCCGAGCGGTTCGCCGGTGCGTTTCCCGCAACGGCGATGCATCCGATCTCGTCCGCCACGTTCGGCTCGAAGAACCCGTTCGCGCTGGCCAGATCGTTCTGGACGATCTTCCGCGGGGTGCGGCAGTCGTCGGCCCTGATCGCCCGGATCAAGCCGTCCGCCGTGGTCGGCTTCGGCGGATATCCGACGCTGCCGCCACTCTATGCCGCGACGCGGCGCGGCGTGCCGACGGTGCTGCACGAGCAGAACGCGGTGATGGGCCGCGCCAACAAGGCGCTGGCCCCGCGCGTGACGGCGATCGCCGGCGGGTTTCTCGACCAGAGCGGACCGCATGCCGCAAAGATCGTCGTGACCGGCAATCCGGTGCGTCCCGCCGTGATCGACGCCGCGCGGGCGCCGTATTCGCCGGCACGGCCGGATGGCCCGTTCAACTTCGTCGTCTTCGGCGGCAGCCAGGGGGCGCAGTTCTTCTCCGACGCGATCCCGGCGGCGGTCGCGGCACTGCCGGACGCCGACCGCAAGCGGCTCAAGATCACCCAGCAGGCGCGCGCCGAGGATGCCGACAAGGTGCGCGAGGCGTATGCCAAGCTTGGCGTCGATGCCGACGTGGACCCGTTCTTCACCGACCTCGCCGCGCGCATGGCGTCGGCGCACCTGGTCATGTCGCGTTCGGGCGCCTCGACGGTGTCCGAGATCGCGGTCATCGGCCGGCCGGCGTTGCTCGTTCCCTACCCGTACGCGCTGGACCATGACCAGGCGGCCAACGCCGCAGCGCTGGCGAAAGCCGGCGGCGCGGAGGTGCACCCGCAGTCGACGCTGGGCGGCGACGCCGTGGCGAAACTGCTCGCCGCGCTGATGGCCGATCCGGCCCGGCTGGCGGCGATGGCGGCCGCCGCGAAATCGGCCGGCAGGCCCAATGCCGCGCGGTTGCTCGCTGACCTTGTTGAGGCTATTGCCTCGGGGATCAGCGTCGCCGCCTGGAAGGAAACCGCCACATCATGAAAATGCCGAAGACCATCGGCCTGGTCCACTTCATCGGGATCGGCGGCATCGGCATGAGCGGCATCGCCGAGGTGCTGCACAATCTGGGCTATCGGGTGCAGGGGTCGGACCAGTCCGATGGCGCCAACGTCCAGCGGCTCCGCGACAAGGGCATCGAGTGCTTCGTCGGTCACCGGCCGGAGAACCTCGGCGACGCCGAAGTTGTCGTCGTGTCGACGGCGGTGAAGAAGTCCAATCCGGAACTGCAGGCGGCGCGCGAGAAGCTGCTGCCGATCGTGCGGCGCGCCGAGATGCTGGCCGAGCTGATGCGCTTCCGGCAGGCGATCGCCATCGGCGGCACCCATGGCAAGACGACGACGACGTCGATGATCGCTACGCTGCTGGAGGCGGGCGGGCTCGACCCGACCGTCGTCAATGGCGGCATCATCAATGCCTACGGCACCAATGCGCGCATGGGCGCTGGCGAGTGGATGGTCGTGGAGGCCGACGAGAGCGACGGCACCTTCCTGAAGCTGCCGGCCGACATCGCGGTCGTCACCAACATCGACCCGGAACATCTCGACCATTACGGCAGCTTCGACAGGGTGCGCGAAGCCTTCCGTCAATTCGTTGAAAACGTTCCGTTTTACGGCTTCGGCGTGATGTGCACCGACCATCCCGAGGTGCAGGCGCTGGTGTCGCGCATCGAGGATCGCCGGGTGATCACCTATGGCGAGAACGCGCAGGCCGACGTGCGCTTCGCGAACCTCCGGCTGGACGGCGCGGCGTCGATCTTCGACGTGGTGATCCGCGACCGCAAGACCGGGAGCATGACGACGATCGCCGACCTCAGGCTGCCAATGCCGGGCCGGCACAACGTGTCCAACGCGACCGCCGCGATCGGCGTCGCGCACGAACTCGGCATTCCGGCCGACGCGATCAAGAAGGGCCTCGGGTCCTTCGGCGGCGTCAAGCGCCGCTTCACGCGGACCGGCTCGTGGAACGGCGTCGAGATCTTCGACGATTACGGGCACCACCCGGTGGAGATCAAGGCGGTGCTGAAGGCGGCCCGCGACTCGGCGAAGGGCCGGGTGATCGCGTTCGCCCAGCCGCATCGCTACACGCGGCTGCGCGACCTGTTCGACGAGTTCGCGGCCTGCTTCAACGATGCCGACACGGTCGTCCTGGCCCCGGTCTATGCGGCCGGCGAGGACAAGATCGACGGCGTCACGTCCGATGCGCTGGTCGAGCGCATCCGTGCGGGCGGCCACAGGGACGCGCGCTTCGTCGAGACGCCGGAGGCCATCGCGCCGCTGGTCAGGGACCTGGCGAAGCCGGGCGATTTCGTCGTCTTCCTCGGCGCCGGCAACATCACCCAATGGGCCTACGCGCTGCCGAAGGAACTGGGCGGGACGCCGGCATGATGCGTGGCGAGGCGCTGATCGAGAGGCTGGGCGACCGGCTGTCCGGCCTGCGCGGACGCATCACGCCGAACATGGAAATGGACAAGGTGACCTGGTTCCGCGCCGGTGGCGTGGCGGAGGCCATGTTCCAGCCGGCCGACGAGGACGACCTCGCGGCCTTCCTGAAGGCCGTGCCGGCCGATGTGCCGATTACAACGGTTGGCGTCGGCTCCAATTTGCTTGTCCGGGAAGGGGGCATTCCCGGCTTCGTCGTGCGCCTCTCCGCGAAGGGATTCGGCGAGGCGGAGGTGGTCTCGGCGACCGACATCCGCGCCGGCGCCGCCTGTCCCGACAAGCGCGTCGCGGCGGTGGCGCTCGACGCCGGCATCGGCGGCTTCCACTTCTACCACGGCATACCCGGGGCTATCGGCGGCGCGCTGCGCATGAACGCCGGCGCCAACGGCGTCGAGACGCGCGAGCGCGTCGTCGAGGTGAGGGCGCTCGACCGGGCGGGCAAGCTGCACATCCTGTCCAATGCCGACATGGGATATTCGTACCGTCATTCGTCTGCGCCAGCCGACTTCATCTTCACCTCGGCCCTGCTGCGCGGCTATCCGGAGGAGAAGGCGGCGATCAAGGCGGCGATGGACGAGGTCCAGCACCATCGCGAGACGGTGCAGCCGATCCGTGAGAAGACGGGGGGCTCGACCTTCAAGAACCCCGACGGCACCTCGGCCTGGAAGGAGATCGACAAGGCGGGCGCGCGCGGGCTGATGATCGGCGGCGCGCAGATGTCGCCGATGCACTGCAACTTCATGATCAATGTCGGCAACGCCACCGGCTACGAGCTCGAGCTGCTTGGCGAGACGGTGCGCGCGCGCGTGCTGGAGACGTCCGGCATCCGTCTCCAGTGGGAGATCAAGCGGATCGGGCAGTTCAAGCCGGGCCACGAGGTCCAGGAATTCCTCGGGCAGCTGCTCTAGGAGCCGCGTCGCGCCGGGTAGTCGGCTTACGCGGTCAGGCTGCCGACGAGGAACACCAGCATCACGACAGCGATCCACGCGTCCGAGATCGTGGCGACGGTCTCCAGCCTGTTCCGATTGGCGTTCATGAGGTGCTTGATGGCCGCGGCGCCGTAGAAGATCAGCGCATAGAGAGAGACCGGCAGCACCCAGACCGGAAACCAGAACGACAGGATCCCGACGGCGCCGGCGGCGACGTTGGCGAAGCCGAGTTCCTGCACGACGATCCTGGCGCCCGGGTCGGTCGTCTCGAAGATCGCCTTGGCCGTGAAGGCAGGGTCGGCGATCTGCCGGATGCCGGCGGTGAAGAGCCTGACGCCGACGGACCAGAAGACGAACCACGTTCCGACCAGCGCGAGGAGCGGCCCGCCCCCGAACCACCATGCGTCGACGGCGATCGACACGAGCGGCAGCACCAGCATGAAGGCAAGGACGATCGCGTAGTACATCGCATGCACCCGAACGATGTGGTCGACCCCGCGACAATGGCACGGCGCTCTCCGCCGGAAAATGCCGGCCGCTGCCGAAAAACTCCGTCCTCCGTCCGGCGCGCCCGCAGCCGAAGGGAAGCTCGCGTTTCGATTCAGGCGCCTCGCATCGCGATTCAGATCGCGTCGCCAAACGTCTGATTTCGGACTCTATTCTGTCAGCGCCAGTCACGGTGCCGGGGCTTGCCAAGTCCAAGCGGGCCAAGGCTTGGACGGTGACGGTGAGTCCCGAATACAACAGGCTCACGAAGTAAATCCGCCCGGCCCCCAATCTTTTCTTGCCAGCGAATCGAAGCTCTGATTCTTTCGCCCTTGAAGCGTTTCCTGATTTGATTCGTACGCCGCGTCCGCCGCGCAAGGTCTGGGGGCAGTATGCCGCCGGAGGACTCGGATTCATGTCAACGAACGCGTGTGGGGCCTTCGTGCCGGGGGAATGAAATCGCATGGCCAAGAAACATGTGGCCGTCTTGATGGGAGGGTTCTCGTCCGAACGGCCCGTGTCGCTGTCCTCGGGGAGGTCGTGCGCGGATGCGCTCGAAGAGGCGGGCTACCGGGTGACGCGCATCGACGTCGATCGCGATGTCGGGCGCGCGCTGTCGGAGCTTCGGCCGGACGTTGCCTTCAACGCGCTTCACGGGCCCTTCGGCGAGGACGGCACGATCCAGGGCATCCTCGAATATCTCGGGCTCCCCTACACCCATTCCGGCGTGCTGGCCTCGGCGCTGGCCATGAACAAGGAGCAGGCGAAGAAGATCGCCAAGGCGGCCGGCATTCCCGTCGCGGAATCGAAGGTGATCAACCGCTTCGCCATTCGCGACAAGCACCCGATGAAGCCGCCCTATGTGGTCAAGCCGGTAAGCGAAGGGTCGAGCTTCGGCGTCGTCATCGTGCGCGAGGACCAGTCGCATCCGCCCCAGGTCATCGGCTCGTCGGAGTGGAAATATGGCGACATCGTCATGGTCGAGCGCTTCGTGCACGGCCGCGAACTGACCTGCGCGGTGATGGGCGACGTGGCGCTCGGCGTGTGCGAGATCATCCCCGTCGGGCATTCCTTCTACGACTACGATTCAAAATATGCGCCCGGCGGCTCGAAACACGAAGTGCCGGCAAAAATTTCACCGAATATTTACCAAAAGATTCAGACACTGGCCCTCAAGGCCCATCAAGCGATCGGCTGCCGCGGCGTCTCTCGTTCCGACTTCCGCTACGACGACCGCCATTCCGAGAATGGCGAGGTCGTGTGGCTCGAGGTCAACACCCAGCCCGGCATGACTCCGACCTCGCTTGTGCCGGAAATCGCCGCGCAAGCGGGACACTCGTTCGGCGATCTCTTGAGTTGGATGGTGGAGGACGCTTCGTGTTCGCGTTGATGTCAGGCTGGTTCGACAGGGCTCGCGCCGTCACGAGCACGGCCGGCCAGTCTTTGCCGGCCAATGTCGTCCTGCCGCGTCTGCTGCGCAGGCCGGCGCGCTACGCCACGCGCGTGCTGGCGGGCGAGATCGAAGCGCCGCGCTACTCCGCAACCATCGGCACGGTCGCGCTGCTCGCGGCGACCGGGCTCTACGGTGCCTGGCTGGGCGGGCATGTGCCGGCGATGGTGCAGTCGGTGACCGCCCGCGTCGGCTTCGCCATCGACGAGGTCCGCGTCGTCGGAAATCACGAGACTTCAGAGATCGACATCCTCGACCGGCTGCAACTCGACGGCTGGACGTCGCTGATCGGCTTCGACGCCGAGGCTGCGCGGGCGAGGATCGCGGATCTTCCCTGGGTCAGCATGGCGGCGGTTCGCAAGGTCTACCCCGATGTCATCGAGGTGCGCATCGAGGAGCGCAAGCCCTTCGCGCTGTGGCAGCACGGGCGCGAGATCGCCATCGTCGAGGAGTCGGGCGCCGTCATCACGCCGTTCCGCGGCGGCCGGCACCAGGGGCTGCCGCTGGTGATCGGACTGGGCGCGCCGGAGCGCGCGGCGCCGTTCGTCAACTTGGTCAAGACCCATCCGGAGCTGTCGGCCCGGGTCAAGGGATATGTCCGCGTCGCCGAACGGCGTTGGGACCTCAAGCTCGAGAACGGCGTCACGGTGAAGCTTCCCGAATCCGGCGCCGACGTCGCGCTGGACGATCTGGCGGTGATGGACACGATGTCCGGCCTGCTGTCGCGCGACATCCTGACCGTCGACATGCGCCTCGCCGACCGCCTCGTCGTGCAGCTGACACCGGAGGCGGTGGTAAGTCGCGAGGCCGCGCTCAAGGAGCAGGCAAAGGCCCTCAAAAAGCGGGGGCAGAAGATATGAGCTGGCTTGGCGGCAATTCGTCGGCGTCGCGCCGGTCCGGCGTCGTCACCGTGCTCGACGTCGGTTCGAGCAAGGTCTGCTCGATGATCGCCCGGCTGAAGCCGGTCGACGAGAGCCAGCTGCTCAAGGGCCGCACCCATCAGGTGCAGGTGATCGGCATCGGTCACCAGAAGGCGCGCGGCGTGAAGTCGGGCATCGTCATCGACCTCGACAAGGCCGAGCAGGCGATCCGCCTGGCGGTCGACGCGGCCGAGCGGATGGCGGGGGTTACGGTCGACTCGCTGCTGGTGAACCTGACCTCGACCAAGCTGAAGAGCCAGACGTTCTCGGCGACGATCAATCTGGGCGGCCACGAGGTGGACGGCGCCGACATCGACCGCGTGCTGGCTGCCGGCGGCAAGCAGGCGCTGAAGTCCGAGCGCGAGATCGTCCACGCGCTGCCCACCGGCTTTGCGCTGGACGGCGAGCGCGGCGTGCGCGATCCGCGCGGCATGGTCGGCTCGACGCTCGGCGTCGACATGCATGTGCTGACCGGTGATGCCGGACCGCTGCGCAACCTCGAACTGTCGATCAACCGCTCGCACCTGTCGGTCGAGCGCATGGTCGCGACGCCCTATGCGAGCGGGCTGGCGTCGCTGGTCGACGACGAGCTGGACATGGGTGCCGCCTGCATCGACCTCGGCGGCGGGACGACCACGATCTCCGTCTTCGCCGACGGCAAGTTCGCTTTCGCCGACGCGATTCCGATCGGCGGAAGCCACGTGACCGCCGATCTCGCGCGCGGCCTGTCCACGCGCGTCGACGCGGCCGAGCGGCTGAAGGTGATGCACGGCTCGGCGCTGCCGGCCGGCGGAGACGACCGCGACGTCGTGACCGTGCAGCCGATCGGCGCCGAGGAAGGCGATGTGCCCCTGCAGGTGCCGCGGGCGGTCATGAACCGGATCATCCGCGCCCGCATCGAGGAGACGCTGGAGATCGTCCGCGACAAGCTGAACAATTCAGGTTTCGTCAACGCGATCGGCAAGCGCGTTGTGCTGACCGGCGGCGCCAGCCAGCTCGCCGGCCTGCCCGAGGCGGCGCGGCGGGTGCTCGGGCGCAACGTCAGGATCGGCCGTCCGCTGGGCGTCGCCGGCCTGCCTGAAGCGGCCAAGGGCCCGGCGTTTTCGACGGCTGTCGGACTTCTTGTCTATCCGCAGACGGCGGATCTCGAAAGCAGGCATCGCGGGGCGGGCTACCGGCCGCGCATGACGGGGACGGGCGGAGCGTTCCAGCGCATGAGTCAGTGGTTCAGGGACAGTTTCTAAATCGGCGGGGCTAGCCCCCAACAACCGGCGGCCGCGGCGGCGATGCGGCGGGAAAGGCAAAGGACGAGGACTATGGCGATCAATCTACAGAAGCCGGACATCACCGAGCTCAAGCCGCGGATCACCGTGTTCGGTGTCGGCGGGGGCGGCGGCAATGCCGTGAACAACATGATCACCGCCGGGCTGAAGGGCGTCGAGTTCGTCGTCGCCAACACGGACGCCCAGGCGCTGACCACGTCCAAGGCCGAGCGACTCATCCAGCTGGGCGCCCACGTCACCGAGGGCCTCGGTGCCGGATCGCAGCCCGAGGTCGGGCGTGCCGCCGCCGAGGAGTGCATCGACGAGATAATCGACCATCTGTCCAATACGCATATGTGCTTCGTGACCGCGGGCATGGGCGGCGGCACCGGCACCGGTGCCGCTCCGGTCGTCGCCAAGGCGGCGCGCGACAAGGGCATCCTAACGGTCGGCGTGGTGACGAAACCGTTCCACTTCGAAGGCGCACGCCGCATGAAGACCGCGGACCTCGGCATCGAGGAACTGCAGAAGTGCGTCGACACGCTGATCGTCATCCCGAACCAGAACCTTTTCCGCATCGCCAACGACAAGACGACCTTCGCGGACGCCTTCTCGATGGCCGACCAGGTGCTGTTCTCCGGCGTCGCCTGCATCACGGACCTGATGGTCAAGGAAGGCCTGATCAATCTCGACTTCGCCGACGTGCGTTCGGTGATGCGCGAGATGGGCAAGGCGATGATGGGCACCGGCGAGGCCTCGGGTGAGGGCCGCGCGATGGCCGCGGCCGAGGCCGCGATCGCCAACCCGCTGCTCGATGAGACCTCGATGAAGGGCGCCAAGGGACTGCTGATCTCGATCACCGGCGGCCGCGACCTGACCCTGTTCGAGGTCGATGAGGCCGCGACCCGCATCCGCGAGGAAGTCGACCAGGACGCCAACATCATCCTCGGCGCCACCTTCGACGAGGATCTGGAAGGCATCATCCGCGTGTCGGTTGTCGCGACCGGCATCGACAAGGCGTCGGCCGACATCTCGCCGGCGCCGATGACGATCCGCAAGCCGCTCAACGGCGCCGCGCCGAAGCAGCAGCCGGCGGCTGAGATCCGCCAGCCGGCTCGCGAGCCCGAGCCGATGCGCGCCGAGCTGCGCGCGCCTGTCGATCCAGTCGCCGAGGCGATCCGCCTTGCCGAAGCCAATGCCGAGCTGATGGCCGCCCGTGGCGCCCCGCAGCACGCGGACGAGGACTTCCGGCCGCAGAGCAGGCTGTTCCAGGCACCCGCGCAGGCCCCGGCACCGATGCCGCAGCCGGCGGTGCCGCAGCAGCACGTGGCGCACGAGACGCACCCGGTGCAGTCGCGCATGCCGCGGGTGGAGGACTTTCCGCCGATCGTCCGCGCCGAGGTCGACGCCCATGGCCACAAGGGCGAGGACGATGGCAGCGGGCCGCTCGGGCTGCTGAAGCGCCTCACCACGGGCCTGTCACGCCGCGAGGAGGACTCCGCGAAGCTTCAGCCCGCGCAGCCGCGCGAGCCGAAGCTGCGGCAGGCCGCGCCGGAAGCCCGCCGCCTCAACCCGCAGGAGCAGCAGGTCTACGCCGCCAAGCGCGGACAGCTCGACGAGCATGGCCGAATCTCGGCACAGCCGCGCGCGCTGCAGGAAGAGGACCAGCTGGAAATTCCGGCGTTCCTGCGCCGCCAGGCGAACTGACGCCAGTCTGTCGCATGTTACAAAGGGCGGATGCGGTGCATCCGCCCTTTCGATTTTTAGAGAAAAGCCAAAGGGTTAGCCATCAAAGCCAACCCATCGCGCCGTAACACCGGGTAAGAATCCGTGATTTGGCGACCATTTGGCGCAAGTTTATTGTCTGGCCTGTCACGTCGGCGGTGGGGGACGAACCGTTGGCATGTCGAGTTGAAAGCGCAGCCTGGGTTGGCAGCGCAGGCCGGGCGGCGTCGGGGGACCGAGTGAACGACAATCAGACGACGATCAAGTCGCATATCTCCCTGTCGGGCATCGGCGTCCACAGCGGCAAGCCCGTCTCAATCCATTTCCATCCCGCCGATGCCGATACGGGCATCGTGTTCCACTGCACGCGGCCTGACGGATCGAGCGTCGAACTGCGCGCCCATGTGGGCGAAGTCGGCGCCACCGACATGTGCACGGTCATCGGCCAGCCGCAGGGTGCGCATGCCGCGACGGTCGAGCATCTGATGGCGACGCTGCTGGCGCTCGGCATCGACAACGTTTCCGTCGACCTCGACGGCACGGAAGTTCCGATCCTCGATGGTAGCGCGGCGCTCCTGGTGGACGCGTTCGACCAGGCGGGCATCGAGGTCCTCGACGTGCGCCGGCGCTACATCCGGGTGCTGAAACCGATCCGGGTGGAGCAGGGCGCGTCCTGGGCCGAATTCCGGCCGGGGACGACGACGCGATTCGACGTCGAGATCGATTTCGACAGTCCGGCGATCGGCCGGCAGTCGCTTGCCCTCGACCTCGACCCCGCGACGTTCCGGCGCGAGATCGCCCGGGCGCGCACCTTCGGCTTCATGAAGGACGTGGAGCGGCTGTGGGCGGCGGGCCTGGCGCTCGGCGCCTCGCTGGAGAATTCGGTGGTGATCGGCGACGATCATCGCGTCATCAACATGGAAGGCCTGCGCTATCCCGACGAGTTCGTCCGGCACAAGCTGCTCGACGCGGTCGGCGACCTCGCGCTCGCCGGCGCCCGCTTCATCGGCACCTTCCGCTCCTATCGCGGCGGCCACCGGTTGAACGCCGCGGCGCTGAAGCAGCTGCTGTCCGACCCGACGGCCTTCGAAGTGGTCGAGGCCGACCGCCGGGGCCGTGGCCGCGGCGGCGAACTCGTCGCCGTCGCGACGCCGGCCTACGCGCCCTGGACTATTTGAATCTTAACGATTTTATCGTGCTCTGTGGCTTCAGGCACACGGCCTGGAGAAATTTCGCGGCGGCTCAACGGCGGCGCGGCTGACCGCCACAAATTCGCGCGATTAGCCGCCGATAGCGTTGCCGTTCGAGGAATGGTATGTTCTATGCGGCTCGCTGTTTGAGGCCGCGTGCGCCGAAGGTGTTGATTTGCTGCAGTATCTCGAGGGCATGAGCAGGCGTGGAGCGGCGTTCCGCCGGCTGCTGCTGACGATTCCGGTCATGGCGGCGCCCGTCCTGATCTCGGCCTGCAAGTCCGACGACATCGATCTGGCGACCTATGTCGAGAACACCGAGCCGGCAGACACGCTGTACAACCAGGGCCTGGCCAACCTGAATGCCGGCCGCCTGCGCGAGGCCAGCAGCAAGTTCGATGCCGTCGACCGGCAGCATCCCTACTCCGAGCTCGCCCGCAAATCGATGGTGATGAGCGCCTTCACCAACTACAGGCAGGGCAAGTACGAGGAAGCGATCAACGCGGGCAAGCGCTACGTATCGCTCTATCCGGCGACCGACGACGCCGCCTACGCCCAGTACATCATCGGCCTCAGCTATTTCCGCCAGATCCGCGACGTGACGCAGGACCAGAAGGAAGCGCGGCGCACCATCGAAGCGATGGACGAGGTCGTCCAGCGCTGGCCCGAATCGGAATATGTCGAAGACGCCAAGGCGAAGATTCGCTTCGCGCGCGACCAACTCGCCGGCAAGGAAATGCAGGTCGGGCGGTATTATCTCGAACGCCGCGAATACATCGCCGCCGCCAAGCGCTTCCGCAACGTGGTCGAGACCTATTCGAACACGCGCCATGTCGAGGAAGCGCTCGCCCGCCTGACCGAGACCTACTTCGCGATGGGCCTGACGCAGGAGGCGCAGAACGCCGCCGCGGTGCTGGGCAACAACTATCCCGACAGCGAGTGGTACAAGGACTCCTACGCCCTTCTGCAGTCGAACGGCCTGCAGCCGCGCGAGAACAGCGGCTCCTGGCTGTCGAAGGCCGGGAAGATGTTCAAGTCCTGACGCTCGGCCGGCAAAGGCCCCAGAAGTTCTTGGTTCATTCCGCGCCGGAAATCGGCTAGAGGCTTGCTTGGCGCGTTCCAAGCAGTGCGCCGATCAGCCATGGTTTGTGACCGCGCCGGAATGCTCTCCCATCTGTCGATCCGCGACATCGTGCTCATCGAGCGGCTGGACATCGATTTCGCGTCGGGCCTGTCGGTGCTGACCGGCGAGACCGGCGCCGGCAAATCGATTCTGCTCGACGCGCTGTCGCTGGCGCTGGGTGCCCGCGGGGACGCCGCGCTGGTCCGCAACGGCGCCGCGCAGGGCCAGGTGACCGCAGCCTTCGACCTTCCGCCAAACCACCCCGTGCGCGCGCTGTTGCGGGACAACGCCATCGAGGACGACGGCGACCTGATCCTGAGGCGGGTGCAGACCACCGACGGCCGGACGCGGGTGTTCGTCAACGACCAGCCCGCCAGCGTGTCGACCATGCGCGCCATCGGCCGCTCGCTGGTCGAGATCCACGGCCAGCACGACGAGCGCGCGCTGGTCGATCCCGCCGCCCACCGCGACCTGCTCGACGCGTTCGGGGGCCATGTCGGCGAGGCCAATCATGTGAAGGCCGCGCACGGCGCATGGCGCAATGCCCAGTCCCAGCTGGAGCAGCATACGGCGAAGGTGGCCGCCGCAGCCCGCGAAGGCGACTACCTGCGCGCCGCGGTCGCCGAACTGGCCGCGCTCGACCCGCAGCCGGGCGAGGAGACGGAGCTTTCGGAACAGCGTGCGGTGATGATGCGCGCCGAAAAGCTCGCGGTGGACATCCAGGACGCCGAGGAGGTGCTGTCGGGTTCGGCCGCGCCGGGACCGCAGCTCGCCAGCCTGCTGCGGCGCCTGCAGCGCAAGGCCAGCGAGGCGGACGGAATGCTGGACGGGATCGTCCGGGGCCTGGACGAAGCGCTGGTGTCGCTCGACGCCGCTCAGTCGGCCGTCGCCACGGCGATGCGCGCGTCCAAGTTCGACCCCGACGTGCTGGAACGGTCCGAGTCGCGGCTCTTCGCGCTGCGCGCGGCCGCCCGCAAGCACAATGTCCAGGTCGACGATCTCGCGGCCCTGCGCGACGGCATGGTGGCCGACCTCGCCGACCTCGATGCAGGGGAGGGCAAGCTCGCCGCGCTGACCGAGGCCGCCAAGGCCAGCCGGGAGGCCTACGACCGCGCCGCGGCGCGGCTCTCGGTGCTCCGGACAGCTGCCGCGCGGCAGCTGGTGAAGGCCGTCATGGCCGAGTTGCCCGCACTGAAGCTGGAACGCGCCGAATTCATCGTGGAGATTTCCAGCGAGCCGGACAGCCGCATGGCTGAGGGCATCGACCATGTCGAATTCTGGGTGCGCACCAATCCGGGCACGCGCCCGGGGCCGATGATGAAGGTGGCTTCGGGCGGAGAACTTTCGCGTTTCCTGCTGGCGCTGAAGGTGGCGCTGGCCGATCGCGGCTCCGCGCCCACGCTCGTGTTCGACGAGATCGACACCGGCGTCGGCGGCTCGGTCGCCGATGCCATCGGCCAGCGGCTGGCGCGGCTCTCCGAAAAAGTTCAGGTTCTGTCAGTAACGCATGCGCCGCAGGTCGCGGCGCGCGCCCATGTGCATTATCTGATCTCGAAGAGCGGCGGGAAGAACAAGGTGTCGACCGGCATCGCCGCGATGGACCGGAAGGCCCGCAAGGAGGAGATCGCCCGGATGCTGGCTGGCGCGACGATCACGGACGAAGCGCGCGCGGCCGCGGAGCGACTGCTCGCCGAGAACGCGGCGGTCTAGACCGGCATGGCGACACGCAAGCCCAAGGCGGTCGACAGCCTGTCGCGGGAGGAGGCCGCGGAAGAGCTCGATCGCCTGGCGTCAGAGATCGCCGCGCACGACCGCCGCTATCATCAGCAGGATGCGCCGGTCATCTCCGACGCGGAGTATGACGAGCTCAGGAAGCGCAACGCGGCAATCGAGGCGCGATTCCCCGACCTGACCCGCGAGGACAGCCCGACGGGAGTGGTCGGCGCGCCGCCGGCCGAGGGCTTCGCGAAGGTGCGGCACGCCGTGCCGATGCTCTCCCTTGCCAAGGCCTACACGGACGAAGACGTCGTCGAGTTCCTCGAACGGGCGAAGCGCTTCTTCGAGAAGGACGCCGACTTCAACATCGCGTTCACGGCCGAGCCGAAGATCGACGGGCTGTCGGCGTCCCTCCGTTACGAGAAGGGCGTTTTCGTTCAAGGAGCGACGCGCGGCGACGGCACCGTCGGGGAGGACATCACCGCGAACCTCAAGACGATCGCCGACATCCCGCATCGCCTGAAAGGCGCGGGCTGGCCGGACGTCATCGAGATCCGCGGCGAGGTCTACATGACCTATGCCGAGTTTCAGGCGCTGAAAGAGCGCTCCGCCGCGGCCGGAGGACAGGATTACGTCAATCCGCGCAACACGGCGGCGGGATCGCTGCGCCAGAAGGATCCGGCGGTCACCGCCAGCCGCAACCTCAAATTCTTCGCCTATGCCTGGGGTTACACGACCGAGGACCCGGCGCCGACGCAGTTCGAGTCGGTGCAGAAGTTCGCCGGCTGGGGTTTCAGGATCAGCCCGCTGATGATCCGGGCCAAATCGGTCGACGAACTGATCGCGCACTATCGGCTGATCGAGGCGCAGCGCTCGACGCTCGGCTACGACATCGACGGCGTCGTCTACAAGGTCGACCAGCTCGACCTGCAGCGCCGCTGGGGCTTCGTCACCGGCGAGCCGCGCTGGGCGATCGCGCACAAGTTCCCTGCCGAGCAGGCGACGACGACCGTGCGTGGCATCGACATCCAGGTCGGCCGCACCGGAACGCTGGCGCCGGTGGCGAGGCTCGACCCCGTCAGCGTCGGCGGCGTCACCGTCGTCAACGTGACGCTGCACAATGAGGACTACATCGAAGGCAAGGACAGCAACGGCCAGCCCATCCGCGACGGCAAGGACATCCGCATCGGCGACACGGTGATCATCCAGCGGGCAGGGGACGTCATCCCGCAGATCGTCGACGTGGTGATCGAGAAGCGGCCGAAGGGTGCGGTCGCCTACACGATGCCGCACGCCTGCCCGGTGTGCGGCTCGCCGGCGACGCGCGAGATCAACGAGAAGACGGGCAAGGAGGATTCCCGCCGCCGCTGCACCGGCGAGCTGATCTGCCCGGCACAGGCGGTCGAAGCCCTGCGGCACTTCGTGTCGCGCGGCGCGATGGACATCGAGGGGCTGGGCGCCGAGAACATCGACCTGTTCTTCAATGCCGGGCTGATCAGGACCGCGGCGGACATCTTCACGCTGAAGGAGCGCCGCGCCGCGGTCCAGCAGGCGCTGTTCGAGCGGCGCGAGGCGCAGGCGCGCGAGCGCGAGGCGGCGAAGGGCGCCGCGCGCAAGAAGGTGCTGTCGGCGGAGGAGCGCACCTACGAAGGACTGGACAAGCTCTTCGCTGCCATCGACGCGCGGCGAGAGCCGGAACTCGACCGCTTCATCTTTGCGCTCGGCATCCGGCATGTCGGCGACACGACCGCCGCGGTGCTGGCCAAGACGTTCTCCACGGTCGAGGAATTCATCCGCGTCGGCAAGGAAG
The DNA here is from genome assembly GCA_019635755.1 of Rhizobiaceae bacterium. GTDB lineage: Bacteria > Pseudomonadota > Alphaproteobacteria > Rhizobiales > Rhizobiaceae > OAS926. The sequence goes on from JAHBYW010000002.1 coordinate 327,133, forward strand.
CAGCGACCGCCGACGACCCGCATACGGTCTTCCCGTCGATCAACGGTATCGGCGACACTGTGGTCGGCGCGCTGACCGACTTCTTCGGCAATGAGCGGAACGATGCGGTGCTCGACGCACTGCTGGAGCAGGTGACGCCGAAGCCCTATGTCGTGACCGTGTCCGCGGACAGCGTCGTTGCCGGCAAGACCGTCGTTTTCACGGGCTCGCTGGAGAAGATGTCGCGGTCGGAAGCGAAAGCCATGGCCGAGCGTCTGGGCGCGAAGGTGGCCGGCTCCGTGTCGGCGAAGACCGATCTGGTGGTCGCGGGTCCCGGCGCGGGCTCCAAGCTCAAGTCGGCCACCGAGCTGGGGATCGAGGTCATCGATGAGGACGAGTGGCTGCGGCGGGCCGGCCAGGGGAGCTGATGAGCGGGCGCGCGGTTTTCCGCCATTGATGACTGGGCCAAGGGAATTGATGTGACAGGTCAGCCTTGCTGACGTATTTCTCGTTCCCCACCCGAGCACACCTGCATGACCTCCGACACCGCCGTCGCCAGCCGATCCCGCACCACCGATTTCATCGAAGGCGCGCGCCTCAGCATCCCGGTGGTGGTGGCCTCCGCGCCGTTCGGCGTGCTGTTCGGCGCGCTCGCGGTCGAGAACGGGTTCACCGTGACCGAGGCGGTGCTCATGAGCGCACTGATCTATGGCGGGGCCAGCCAGATGGTCGGCATCGAGCTGTTCGGGCAGAAGGTCGCGCCGTGGCTGATCGTGCTCTCGATCTTCGTCGTCAATGCGCGGCACATCCTGTACTCGGCCGCGACCGGCCGGCTGATCGCCCACTGGCCGTTCCTGCAGAAGGCCGTGGCCTTCTTCTTCCTGGTCGACCCGCAATACGCAGAGGCCGAGCGCCATGCCGAGGCCGGCAAGCCACTGACGTTTGCCTGGTATGTCGGCCTCGCTCTGCCAATCATCGGATTCTGGATCGTCGACACGCTGGTTGGTGCGCTTTTTGGTCGGCTGGTTCCGAATCTCGATGCGCTCGGCGTCGACTTCCTTCTGCCGATCTACTTCCTCGGCCTGGTCATGGGCTTCCGGTCGCGCCCCTTCTGGCTGCCGATCGTTCTGGTCAGCGCGTTCGTCTCCGTCGTGGCCGTGAAGACGGTCGGCTCGCCTTGGCACGTGTCCATCGGCGCGGCGGCCGGCATCCTGCTCGCCGCCATCTTCCAGCCTATGCCGGAGGCGCGCAGATGAGCACGATTTTCTGGATCATCCTTGCCGGCGCCGTGCTGACCTATGCGGCGCGTGCCGGCGGCCACGTCGTCCTGTCGATGTTCGACCGCGTGCATCCGCGCGTCGAAGCGGCGCTCAACGCGGTGCCGGCCGCTGTGCTCACGACGCTGGTCGCACCCGCGGCGGTCGACGGCGGCCCGGCTGAGATCACGGCGCTCGTCGTGGCGGGGCTGGTCGCGCTCCGCTTCGGCCTGCTTGAGATGTTCCTGGCGGGAACCGCGGCGCTGATCGCGATGCGCTACCTGCTGGCGTAGTCGTCAGGCAAGCGGCGCGGTCGCCGCTTCCAGCCAGGCGAGCGTCTCGCCATCGACCATCGGGCCGATCTCGGCAAGCACGCGCGCATTGTAGGCGTCCAGCCATGCCCGCTCGCCCTCCGACAGCCGGGCGGCGTCGATCAGCCTGCGGTCGAAGGGAACCAGCGTCAGCGTCTCAAAGCCGTGCATCGGGATGTCGCCGCCCTCGATCGGCTCGGCCGGAGTGACGACGATCAGATTCTCCAGACGGATGCCGTATGCGCCCGGCTTGTAGTAGCCCGGCTCGTTGGAGAGGATCATGCCCTCCAGCAGCTTTTCCGTGCCCGTCTTGGCGATGCGCTGCGGCCCCTCGTGGACGGCAAGGTAGGAGCCGACGCCGTGGCCGGTCCCGTGCGCGAAGTCTATGCCGGCCTGCCAGTGGGCATGACGGGCGAAGGCGTCGATGTCGGAGCCACGTGTGCCGGCCGGGAAGCGCAGCGTCGAGATGGCGATCAGGCCTTTCAGCACGATCGTGTAGCGCCGGCGCATCTCCTCGGTGAAGGAGCCGACCGCCATCGTGCGGGTGACGTCGGTCGTTCCGTCCTGGTACTGCGCGCCCGAATCCAGCAGGAAAAGCTCCCCCGCCGCCAGTTTCCGGCTGGTGCCGCGCGAGACGCGATAGTGCATGATCGCGCCGTTCGGCCCCGCGCCGGAGATGGTATCGAACGAGACGTCGCGGAGCGGCATCTGCGTCTCCTCGCCGACGCTGCGGCGGAAGGCCTCCAGCCTGCTGACCGCGGCGATCTCGTCGAGCGATCCCGGCTCCTGCCGGTCAAGCCAGGCCAGCATCTTCGTCACCGCCGCGCCGTCGCGGCGGTGCGCGGCGCGGGCGCCGTCGAGCTCGGCGCGGTTCTTGGTGGCGCGTGGAAGTCGCGCCGGGTCGGCCGCGGTCACGACGGTGCCGCCATTGTCCTCGACGATCACGCGCAGCCTCTCGGCCGCCAGCGCGGGGTCGAGCGCGATCCTGGCGCCGGTCCTGGCCAGCGCCGCCAGTTCGTCGGCCAGTGATGCCGGTGGCCGGAGGTCGGCGAGCTGCGTCAGGTACGCCTCGGCCTCGATGTCGAGCTTTCGCTTGTCGAGGAAGAGCAGCGGCAGGCCCTCGGCAGCCAGGATGGCAAAGCCCAGAGCGAGCGGCGTGTGCGGCACGTCCCGGCCACGGATGTTGAAGGCCCAGGCGAGCGAGGAGGGGTCGGTCAGCACCGCGTGGGTCGCGCCGTCCCGCGCGACCGCGTCCGCGAGCCGCGCAAGTTTCTCCCTGGCCAGTTCGCCGGCGAAGGCGATGGGGTGGATCTCGACCTTTTCGAGCGGCGGTCGCGGCCGGTCCGTCCACAGCAGGTCGATCGGATTGTCCGCGAGCGCCACGAGTTCGGCGCCGGTCTTCGCCGCTGCCTCGCGCAGCGCCTTGACCTCGCCGATCGTGTGCAGCCAGGGGTCGAAGCCGATGCGCGCACCCTTGCCTAGATTGGCGCGGATCCAGGCGAGCGGCGGGGTATCGACGAGGCTCTCGGGGGTGAACACGGCCATGTCGGCCTGGTCGCGGACCTGCAGCGTATAGCGCCCGTCCACGAAGATCAGCGCGCGGTCGCGCAGCACCAGCGCGACGCCGGCGGAGCCGGCGAAACCGGTGAGCCAGCGCAGCCGCTCGGCCGAGGGCGGGACATATTCGCCCTGGTGCTCGTCGGCGCGGGGCACCAGCAGGCCGTCGAGGCCGTTGGCCGCCAGCCAGTCGCGCAAGGCGGCGACGCGCGCCGCTCCCCGCGAGGGATCGTTCTCGTTGTCGAAGGACTGGAACATCGCCTGGGACATCGTCTGATCACTGCCCGCCAGGGGCCTCCTGCACGGGCGCGACCGTAGCCATGCGGCGGCGTGCAGGCAATGCCGCCGGCGTGGGCCACCGGCTCTGCTGCGCTGCAACAAAAGCGGATGGCTGTCATGCAGCCGGGGGGCTGGTCGCCAGGCGCGCCAGCACCTAACTTCATGTCGTGGAGGAGCTTGATTCCCAACGCTTTCGGGAGATCGAACCATGATCAAGACCAGCAACCGCCGCAGCTTCTTCCGCACTGCACTCGATTCGATGGTCAACGCGCGCCAGCGCCAGGCCGAACGCTACGTCAACGGCGCCCTGCTGATGCTCGACGACGAGACGCTGAAGGCCAACGGCTACAGGCGCGAGGACCTGCGCAAGCGGGCGACCGGCATCTACTACCTCTGATCCATCTCGGCGGCAGGGCGGACCCTGCTATCGCTTCAGGTGAAGCGTGACCCACCCGTCGCGGTGGGTCGTGCGGACGTGACGAAAGCGCTGGCCGACATAGGCGGCCAGCACGGCGTCGCGCTGCGCGTCGAGGATACCGGACAGGATGATCGATCCGCCAGGCGCAAGGTTCTGCGCCATGCCGGGCGCCAGCTTCATCAGCGGCCGTGCGAGGATGTTTGCGACGATGAGGTCGAAGGGCCCGCGCGCCGCGAACAGCGGGTGGTGGAAGCCGGGTGCCGTCGCCGCCTCGACGAAGGGGCCGACGCCGTTGAGGCGGATGTTGGCGCGGGCGACGCGCGTGGCGACGGGGTCGATGTCGGTCGCCAGCACCGGGATTCGCGCGAGTTTTGCCGCGGCGATCGCCAGAACGGCGCTGCCGGCGCCGAGGTCGAGCGCGCTTGTCGGGCTTTCGGCGCGGACCACGCGGCCGATCATTTCGAGGCAGCCGGCCGTGGTGCCGTGGTGGCCGGTCCCGAAGGCCAGACCGGCCTCGATCTCGACGGCGATGTCGCCGGCGCGCCGGAACGCGCGGTCATGCGATCCATGCACCAGGAACCGTCCGACCCGGACGGGCTTCAGCCCCTCCAGCGAGCGCGCCACCCAGTCGATGTCGGGCAGGTCCTCGCGGCCGATCTCGGCATCACCCGCCACCGCACGCATGCGTCGCAGGGCGGAGTCGATCCCCTCGTCGGCGTAAAGCGAGACCTCGTGGACGTCGGCGGCCTCGTCGATCTCCAGGATGGCGAGCGGCAGCCCGTCGTCCTCGAATTCGCGTTCCAGCGCCGCATAGGCCGGCGCCGCCACGGCCTTCGGCGCGCGGAAGAAGAGCCTCGTCTGCGCCACGCTCAGCCGGCCTCCGTGACCAGACGCTTCAGCTTCGCGGCGGCCGTATCGGGGTTCTCGCCGTAGGCGATCGTGCCGGCGAAGTCGCCGGCCTTGTCCAGCAGCAGCACCGACGCCGTGTGGTCCATCGTGTAGTCGCCGTTGCTGGTCGGCACCTTGCGGAAGAAGATGCCGAAGGCCTTGGCCATCTCGCGCACCTTGTCGGGATCGCCCGTGATGCCGACCACGCGCGGCGAGACGTTGGTGATGTAGGTCTTCAGCACCTCTGGCGTGTCGCGCTCGGGATCGATGGTGACGAAGAAGGTGCCGACCTTGTCGGCGTCGTCGCCCAGCTGCTTCAGCCAGCCATCCATCTCGTAGAGCGTCGTCGGGCAGATCTCGGGGCACTGGGTGAAGCCGAAGAAGACGGCGCTCGGCCGGCCGCGGAACGCGGCCTCGGTGATCTCCGCGCCGTTGAAGTCGACGAGGCTGAACGGGGCGCCGTAGGCCTGCTTCTCGGTGCTCGAGAAGAAGTATTGATAGCCCAGGAAGCCGAGCGCGGCGGCCATCGCAACCGCAATGCCGATCAGTATCCAGCGCATCATGGGAAGGACCGTCCGGGCTCGAGGGGAAAGAGCGGCGCGCTCAGAAACACCATGCCATCGTGGATGCCGCCATCGACATCAGCATGGCCGGACCATGATCGATCCAGGCCGCGAAGGCAGCGCCCGTCGCCGCGGCGAACGCCGTCAGGGCGAGCGCCAGTTTCGCCAACAGAATGCCGCGGTGCCGATCGGGTCTCATCGGCACAATATATCGGGTCGGCCGCCGCGGAAAAAGGGGCGAGAATGCCGCGCCGTCCGTTCGATCCCGGTGGTCGGCGAACTGGGGCGAACTTGTCCGAGGGGCGGCCCCGGCGTACAGCCGTGCCATGGACGACACCGACGATCTCCGCTTCAAGGACCCGGAGCCGCGCATCCATCCGACCGCGGACCTGAAGGCCTGCAAGCTCGGTCGCCACGCGGCCATCGGCGAGCGGGTCGTGCTGCGCGAGGTCTCGGTCGGCGACTTCACCTATTTCGAACGCCACGCGGAGGCGATCTACAGCACGATCGGCAAGTTCTGCTCGATCGCGGCGAACACGCGCATCAACGCCCTCGATCATCCGCTGGAGCGGATCACGACCCACAAGATCAGCTACCGCCCGAACGAATACTTCCGCTACCTCGGGGTTGACGATGCGTGGCGGACACGGCGCCGCGGCAATCGCGTGACGATCGGCCACGACGTCTGGGTCGGGCACGGCGCAGTCGTGCGGCCCGGCGTGTCGATCGGCAACGGCGCGGTCGTCGGCGCCAATGCGGTCGTGACGCGGGACGTCGATGCCTACACGATCGTCGCGGGCGTTCCCGCGCGCGTGCTGCGGCTGCGTTTCCCTCCGCACGTCCAGCAGCGCATCGAGGCGCTTGCCTGGTGGGACTGGTCGCCGGACCTCCTGTTCGAGGCGATCCCCGACATGCAGTCGCTGCCCATCGACGCCTTTCTCGACCGCTGGGAAGCGCGGCTGACCGACCGCCACGCTTAACCTAAAGCCTTAGGCTTAACCTCATAACCACAGGTTGTGCATATTCCGTCTGCGCAACCGTTGATGTACTCAGCATCCCCGGAGGAATTGTTCGGGGCGAAGGATCAACGGTCCAGAATGGGAGACCAAGTCATGCACAAGATCGCACTCGCAGTGTCCGCAGCCGCCATCTGCCTCGCCCCGCTCGCGGCGCAGGCCGGAGGCAAGGATTCGAAGAGCCTCGTCACCGTGGCGCCTTCGGTCAAGGTGGACGACATCAAGGTGCTGAACGGCGCCGCGATCCTCTCCGGGAACAACGTCCTGACCGGCATCCTCAACGGCAACAAGACGTCGATCGGCCAGGGCCTGCTGGGCGCCGGGATCCTGAACGGCAACAGCTACAAGGTCGGCAAGAAGTAGCCAGCGGACCACCCGCCGGGCACCCCACACCCCCCTCCGGCGGGAGGCGGAGCGGGGAGGGCGTCAGCCCTCCCCGTTTCTACATGCCGGCGCTGATGCCGATTGCCGTGTCGAGCGTGGCCTGCCGCACGCCAATGACGGTGGCGACCGAGCTCCCGTATTCGGTGCGCGCGGTCAGCGTCAGCCGCCGCGAGAACCGCCACGCTCCCGTCAAATGGAAACCCTGCACGTGCTCGCGGTTCTGGAGCAGGGGGTTCTCCTTGATCGCGGCAAACAGGCCTGCACCGAGATCGAGCGTTTCGCGCGCGCGCCATGTGACCGTCGTCTCGGCGCGCTGGACCCAGGAGGCCATCGGATCGTCGGTGTCGCTGTCGTCGGAGGCGCCAGTGACCTGCGCCGTCACGTCGACCGTCGAGCGAACCGGTGCGGCGATCGAGACGAGATAGGTCGGCCGTCTTCCCTCGAACAGCGCGAATGCGCTGCGCATCGTCTGGACTCCGGCGGCCACAGTGACCGCGAGGCCCGATGGTGTCGTGCTGGCGGCCTGGGCCATCAGGGTCGTCCGGCTATAGGACAGGCTGGCCGGCGGCCAGCCGATGGCTTCGACATCGACCAGGTCGATCGACGCGACGAGGCCGAGGGTGACCGGACCGAGCGCGCGGGCGAGGGTGGCGGACGCTGCCAGGCGGTCGCGTGCCGGCTTCAGCCTCAACGGCTGGGGAAAAGGCGGGGCGATGTCGGACAGTGCGGGTCGCTGGAGCGCCTCGGCGACGGCGAGGACCAGCGTGGTCTCGCCGCCGAGATCGACGCCCAGCTGGGCCTCCGCCGCGACGGACTGGGTCAGCGTGCGCGTTCCGAAACGAAACGGGCCGAACGGCAGATCGTCGCCCTCCGAAGCAAGCCCGTAGGCGACCGTGCCACGAAGTTCGAACCGTTCGCCGATGCGCCGGGTCGCCTCCACCGTGACGGCGACAGAACGATCGTCTTCGATGTGCAGGCGGTCGTACCGCGTCAGCTGGAACTGCGTGGCAATCCGCGCGGTGCCCGATCTTCCCACCCATTCGTCCGCCAGCGTTCCGCGCAGCAGCGTGTACCAGTCGGCGACGGCGTCCGGCGAATCGTGCGCGTTGCTGGTGAAATGGCGCTCGACGGCGATGCGGTCCCCGAAAGGGTTGGCGGTCCGCGGCTCGGACGCGGCCTGGCCGGCGGCAATCATGGCAAGGGCAAAGGGAAGAGGCAGTCGCATGACCCTGTCCCGGCTTCGGTTCCCGGCTCCGGTCCCTCCCGCTCCTTCGGGGGTGGCGGAGCGGGAGGGTCGGAGGTAACCGCTGAGAGCGGAAGGAGCAGGCGACTGCCTGCGTGAAGAACTTTAGGCGATGCGGGCGAAGGCTCCGCTCACTGCCAACGCAACTTCCGGCGGCAACAGGTTGTGCGGTGCCCGGGCGCGGAACCCGGCGCTCCGCGGCCGCGTTTCTCGGGCGCCACGGGCTGCGCCCGCTGCTCGGACCAACTGCGCTTGAGGGCACGATGGAACCAAGCTTCGATCTCGGCCGGATCCTGTTCGGCGAAGAGGAAACGGCCCAGCTTGTGTTCTACCTGGAGGTCGTGTTCCGGACCATCGTCATGTATCTCTACACGATCTTCCTCTCGCGCATGGTCGGGCAGGGCGGCGTCGGGCAGATCGGGCCGTTCGAGTTCGTGCTGGTGATCGCGATCGGCTCCGCAGCCGGCGACCCGATGTTCTATCCCGAGGTCGGGCTGCTGCAGGGGATCCTGGTGATCACCGTCGTGATCCTGATGCATCGCGCCACCGTCTTCATCCTGCACCGGCACAAGCGGCTGGAGGAAAAACTGGAGGGTGGCCCGCTGCTGGTCGTCCGCCACGGCGTCATCGAGGAGAAAGCGCTGGGGTCGGGGACGTTGACCGAGCGCGAGCTGCTGGCGCTGCTGCGCATCGAAGGCGTCAAGGACACCGGCGATGTGGAGTGCGCCTTCTTCGAGCCGAACGGCCAGCTCAGCGTGTTCAAGTTTCCGGACGGCAAACGCCGGACCGTCAAGAACACGATCCCGGAGCACTGACTGGACGGCGAGGGCGAACGGTCGCTTGGTCAGCTCTTGGCGAGATAGGCGGAGAAGGCATCCTTCCAGTCCTGATGCCAGCGCGACAGGGCCGGCCGGTTCTCGACGATGTCGCCGATCGACCAGGCCATGCGGCGTTCGTCCATCCAGCGCTCTGTCTCGTTGTCGGGGCAGAGCACGTAGAAGTCGCCTTGCGCCAGGCTGAGCATCATGAAGTCCACGACCTGCTCCGGCGTCCATGCCCCGGCCGGCTTCGTCGTCGCGCCCTGCGTCAGACCGGTGAAGGTGAAGCCCGGGATCAGCAGGTGCGCGCTGACGCGGCCGGAGGCGGTGCCGCGCAGTTCGTGCGCGAGCCCTTCGGTGTAGACCTTCAGCGCCGCCTTCGAGACGTTGTAGGCGAGGTTGCCCGGCGGCGTGGTGATGCCCTGCTTGGAGCCGGTGTTGACGATCATCGCCGGCCGGCCGTCCGCCACCATGCGTTCGGCGAAGGCCTGGACGCCGTGCACGGCACCCCAGAAATTGACCTCCAGCAGACGCTTCCAGCCCTCCAAGTCCTGCCACGGCTTGCCCGGATTGTTGCCGACACCGGCATTGTTCATCAGCAGCGCGACGTCGGAAAAGGTCGCGTAGGCCTCGTCGGCGAGCGCCTTCAGCGATGCCGGGTCGGACACGTCGCAGGGAAAGGCGATCACGTCCTCCGGCCCGCCGGTCGACACCGCCGCCACCGCCTGCACGGCGGCCCGCAGCGCGGTGTCCTCCAGGTCGGCCAGCACGACGCGCATGCCTTCGGCGGCGAAGCGTTTCGCGGCCGCCAGCCCGATGCCGCTGGCACCGCCGGTGATGACGGCGACCCGGCCCGGCGCGAATACCTCTGCGAAATGATCGGCGGCTGTCATCGCGGCTCCCCTGTTGCCCCGCTTATAGGGCACGCACCGGCCGGCGGCCAACAGGGAGCGGGGCTGCGCGGTTGACGTGCGAAGCGGTTTCGCGCTCCATTCCGGCGCATGGCGGACTGGCTGGAGATTCTGAAGGAGCAGCGCAAGGAGGGGCAGCGCATGGGGCGCGACGTGCCCCGCATGCTGGCCAATCCGGCGATCACCTCCGACCAGGCAAAGACGCTGTTCGACGCGATGGAGCGTCAGGCGGTGTTCGTCGAGACGCTGCGCAAGGTCCTGGAGGCCAACAATTACGAACCCGACGTCGTGAAGGCCGCCGAGGGGCTGGAAGAACTCTACGCCGACCTCGCGGCAACCGTGGCGGAAAAGGTCCGGGCGCTGATGGCGTAGTCGCCCTGCTTCCGCCCGTTTCCGGGCGGAGGAGCGCATGGGGGAACCTCAGCGACGCTCGCTGGTTTAGTCCTGAACCCCGCCCGATCTGTTGACCGCGAGGAGCCACGATGAATCGCCCTGTCGCCCTTTCCATCGCCACGTTGCTGGCCGTCGCCATGCCCGCACTGGCGCAATCGACCGGCACCACCGACCGGCTGCCACAGGCGACCCAGGCCCCGGCGGCCGGCGACGCGATGACGCCGGACATGGCCGTGCCGGATCGCAGCACCACCTCGGCCACCCAGCCGATCGATGCCAGACAGGCCGCGCTGGACGCCATCAACGGCGCGCGCGAGGCCTCCGCAAAGCTCGGCACCGTGTCAGCGATCTCCCGGATCAACGTCGTCAAGATCAGCGAGATCGGCGGCGATCCGGTCGAGATGCAGTCGGCGATCGACGCCAACAAGGTCCACGCAACGGGCGTACAGGCCGCGATCAAGGCAAATGCGGCGCTGTCGACGAAAATGTCCGAGGAAAACCTCGACGTGTCCGCCGTGGTGGCGGCGCATATCGAGGCCGACGGCAGCGTAACGGTCTACGTGCAGTAGGACGTCGAGGCCGGCGCGCGAGGTCGGAGCCCTTCGGGCAAGCATGAGGGTGGACCGCGCTGCACGAGCGATCGCGCCGCTGCCCGCGGCCGAACTGGCCAGACGCCTGCGCGAGGCAACCCCCGAGATCCTTCTTGCCCTCGGCGGACTGAATGTTGGGCCGGCCGACTGGCGCTTCGAAACGCGCGACGAGACGCTCCTGGAATGGAACCGCGCGGAAGTGGGCCCCTCCACCGAAGCGGTGTGGACGATGGTGCCCGGGCCTTCCGCCGGCGCTGCAGTCGTCCGCCTCGACACGATCCGATGGTCGCCGGTCCACGTGCACCGACGGGAGGTTGTGGGCCATTGGCGGGTGGCGCCGCGCACGGCCTCGCTGTTCGCGCGGGCCGAGAATGAGGCGCCTGTGACCCGTGTTCTGGCCGACGCTGTCGTGTGGCGCTCGGTGCCAGGCCTCGGCCTCTCCCTGCCGCGCTGACCCGCCCGTCGACGGTTCCGCCATGTTTTCGGCAAATTGGGAATCTGCTATCCGTGCAGGCCAAATCACCGCGCGACCGCGCAGCTTCGATCGGGGGCAGGATGACTGACAGTCGGGATCGTTCGGCGCGCCTCAACAGGCGCGACTTCATCGGCGGCGCGGCGGCCGCGGGAGCGGCCGGCCTGGGGCTCGCTGCCCTGCCGGCGCGGCCGGCGCATGCGGCGGTGCCCGTCTTCCCCAGCGCGTCGGTCATGTATGCGGCGCTGGAGGACGGCGGCCACAAGCTGCCGGCAATCCCGATCGACAAGCTGGACAAACGCTTCGTCCGCCAGGTCGTGATCGATCCGACCTTCGAGCCGCCGGGCACGGTCGTCGTCGATACCACTGCCCATTTCCTCTATTTCGTGCTGCCGGAGAGCAAGGCGATCCGCTACGGCGTCAGCCTCGGCAAGGCGGGCTTCGACTGGGTGGGCAGCGCCAAGATCGAGTACAAGAAGGCGTGGCCGGTGTGGACGCCGCCTCCGGAGATGATCCAGCGCAAGCCCGAGCTGGCGCAATATGCCGACGGCATGCCGCCCGGACCGAACAGCCCGCTCGGCGCCCGCGCGCTCTACCTCTTCAAGGATGGCAAGGACACGATGTACCGGCTGCACGGCACGCCGGAATGGAGCTCCATCGGCAAGAACGCGTCGTCGGGCTGCGTTCGCATGCTGAACCAGGACGTGATCGACCTGTTCGCTCGCGTGAGCGGCCCTGCGACCGTGCATGTGCGCTATTCGATGTATCTCGGCGCCAATGCCGGCGGCGGCCCGAAGCCCGCACCGACGACCGAGGCGATCGACGCCGGCGTGCCGGCGGACGCGGAGAAGGTGGAGTAGGGGCACGCTGTGACCCAGCCGCGCGCCGATGACGAGCGGCTGGGAGAGGAGCGGGGCATGGCGCGTGACGTGGCCATCTTCGACCGCTTCCACGAACGGCTGGCGCGTGGCGATGAAGAGCGCATACCATCGGAGCTGTCGAGCGGTTGCTCGGCGGGGAAAACCCGTTGAAGGCCTGGCGCAAACATCGCGGCCTGTCGCCGCGCGATCTGGCGGACAAGACCGGCCTCAGCGCGTCCACCATTTGCGAGATCGAATCCGGCCGGAAGGAAGGGAGCATCTCGGCGATGAAGGCTATCACCAAGGCGCTCGGGCTGGAGTTGGACGAGGTGGTGTGAGGGATCTCCCAACAATCTCGGTTAGCTCGTACTCCGCTGCCACCGTCGTTGTCGACGGTCGCGCAGCGGGCGTCTCAGCTTCCTCGGAGACGCAGCGTTGTCGGAGTCCTACTGCGTCCAAGTTTCTGTGATCTCTTTCATAAACGCGCGAGCTTCGGCGAGATCATCGGCCGTTAGAAGGTCACGCGTTTGCATAACCTGTTGCACCCAGCGGGGTCCGTGGCCCCCGACGGAGCGACAAAAACCCTCCAATTCTCCCGATGGGACCAGCCATAAACCTTTGTTGCTGGCTCTCTTTCGTAGAGTTTCAAAAGCAGCCGAAGCATCGCCTGGCGCGATGGCGCTCTTCCCGGCAGCCTTTAGAGCCGACCAAGGAGATGTTTGTCTAAGGACATCGTCGATCCGCCGCTTTGCCTCATTTGGAAACTCGACGTTGGTCTGAACAGTAGTTAGGACGTCTTGTATTTGCTGCCTGATGGCGTTCGAGTTGAAGCGAGGTTTCATCTGATCAATGGACCTCTTTACCACGCCATGGTCGCGTTCGAAATCACTCCAAGTTCCGCCCACAGCTTCCACAAGGCGCCGAAATCCACCGGCATCCTGCATTACGTCGAGGTCCGCAATAACGTCGTATGGCACGCCTAACCTCCTCAATGAGGAGGCCAGAATCGTCATACGATCTTTGCCGTTTGCGTGCATAAACAGGACGTCACTGGAATGAGCCGCAGGGTGGGTAGAGCGAAGTAGGCCTTGGTAGAATGTGCAGTCCGAGTCAGATTCGCCAATGACAACTCTCGGGTAGAACAAACCGTTTAGCAGCGACGAAAAGGTGGACAGAGGGTCGCTCGACATTGCATCAATACTGCCAGAGTCGAGCTCCTTAATGTCGTTCGTATTGCCAGAACGCTGGAGCCGGACAATCCGGAGCCGGCCGGGCGACGCGCTCAGAAGACCCAGCAAAACGTCGGAACTGTGAGTTGCTACGAAGATTTGTGAGTTTCTTGGACTTTCTCGAGCGATCAGTTCTCCCAGCAATCTCGCCTGGGGTGGGTGAAGGAATGCTTCTGGCTCATCGATCAATAGCATTCCAGCGGTCTGACCGACCAGTACCGCAAGCATGACGGTGACAAAACTTCTCATTCCGTCACCCTGGGATTCGAGGGGAGATGATTGCTTTCTCAGGCGCTGGTTGTACGAAATCGAAAGTCTATCTTCACCCGCTTGAACTTCCGGTCGCTCTCCGACTAGCAAGCCAATTTTCTCTCCAGCCAGCCGGTCGACGACTAGGTCTTTTGAGAAAGATTGTTTGAAATAGTATGCTACTTGGGTTTCAACGGCTTCATCACAGTAGATTGCTTGGATCGCGTTTTCGGGAGCCCTGCGAATTGCGTCGAAAGACCTCGTTGGGTTGCTTCCGATCAATCGAGATTCCGTATCAATGTAGCGGCAAAATATGTTTGCACCACCGAAAAAATCATCTACCCAAATTCGCTCAACTTCTGCTTCTGAGACGCTAAAGCCTAATCCAATATAACGCTTCTTTCCTTCAAGATTCTGTTCGACCCGGCTAACTAGTTCCATACGCCTCTTGAAATCTTTTAGCGTGTCATGCTTTTTTATTTGCGCTGACTTGGTTACGGTCCGAGCGAAGGATCGTCCAATAAAAGGTCCAGCGACTTCTCTTAGGATTGCACTTTTACCCGCATTGTTCGGTCCAACAAAAACGACGATATCGTTGCTTTTGATTTTGAGGCTAGTTCCGCTAGGGAAAATCAACTCGTCGTACGTTATGCTCGGATTGTCTAGTAGTATTGGCCTAGAGCGTCGTTTTGCATGGTTCTCTTCGATGAGGCTAAAATCGTCATCTATAGGCCATGCACGGCTGAGAAGCGAATCGATCGCTGTCCTGATTTTTCCTCTCGTGCGCGTCGTCTTTACCATAGGGTTCAGCTTTCGGGGCGAAGGAAAGATAGTTGATTGATACAGCGACGAGAATCTCGTTGCACACGCTTCGAGATTGTTGATCCATTATTATGGGGCTAACTAACGGTTGTAGCTATCACCCCAGCATCCCCCGCACCACGCGCATGAACACCCGCGTGCCCGGCTCGATCAGCACGTCTGGGAAATCGTAGTCCGGGTTGTGGAGCTGCGGGATGTCCTCGCCCGCGCCGAGCCAGAACATCGCTGATTTCGCGCCGCGGCCGAACAGGCCGAAATCCTCCGAGGCGCGCAGCGGCTTTGCCTCGCCATGCGGCACGCCCTCGGCGTCGAAGGCAGCACGGAAGATCGCCACCGCCTCCGGGGCGTTGTCGCAGTGGTGGAACACGTCATGATAGTCGATGGCGAGGCCGAGATTGCCGGCCGAAGCAGCATCTCGCGCCAGCGCCTCGGCGCGTTCCACAAGTGCTGCCATGCGGTCGTCGCGCAGCGTCCTCAGCGTCGCCCAGATCTCGGCGCGGCCGGGCGCGATGCCGAAGGCGTGTCCGCCCATCGACGCGTGCGTGATGGTCACCAGCGCGAAATCGTCGCCGAGCCTCTCGCCTTTCGCGTCGTGGGCCAGCGCGGTCAGCGCCGGCATCAGCGAGGCGACGGCCGCCATTGGCGAGATGCCGGTTTCGGGCATGGATGCATGTGCGGTGCGGCCCGTGAGCACGATCCGCATGCCGCGCGATGCGCAGTTGGTCGGGCCGGCGGAGAGGCCGGCATGGCCGAGCGGCAGTCCGGGGAAATTGTGCAGCGAGAAGGCCCAGTCGGGCGCGAGCGACGCGAATTTCGGATCGGCGATGACGGCCGCGGCGCCTGCGCCGTTCTCCTCCGCCGGCTGGAACATCAGGACGACGCGGCCGCGCTTCGGGCGCTCGCGGCCGAGCTGGCGCGCGCAGGCGGCGAGGATCGTGGTGTGTCCCTCATGGCCGCACAGATGCGCCTTGCCGGGAACCTGCGACCGCCACGGATTGTTGGAAATCTCCTCGATCGGGAGCGCGTCGAGCTCCGAGCGCAGCATCACCGTCGGGCCGTCCGCACCGCTGTCGTAGACGGCGGCAAGGCCGTGGCCGCCAAGATCGGTGACGAGAAGGTCGGGCTTCGTCGGCGCGATGAAGGCAGCGACGCGCTTCGCCGTCTCGCGCTCCTCGCCGGAGATTTCCGGCACGCGGTGCAGGGCGCGGCGGAACTCGGTCAGCTCGACGATGTCGGAATTGGTGAGGCGCTCTCTCATCGGCCCTCCTTCGCGATCGTTCTTACGGGCCAGACCATCTGCGCAAGGAATTCCTCTGGCACCGGATCGCCATGGATGCCGACCTCGTCCGGCCAGCGGTCGGCCGGCATGTAGTAGGTGCCGAACAGCCGGTCGATCCAGGGAAAGTGGACGGCAAAATTCTTGTCGATCGGGCTTTCGGCGTGGTGCCAGTGGTGGAAGCGCGGCGTGACGAGAAGCTGCTCGATCCAACGGAAGCGGAAACGCATGTTCACGTGGATGAACGTTGCCTGCGCGGCGACGATGGCCAGCCAGACGTAGAGCGCCTCGCGGGCGAAGCCCAGCACGAACAGCGGCACCAGGATCAGGCCGCGCGTCAGGATGACGTCGACCACATGAAGCCGCGAGCCGGCCAGCCAGTCCATCGCGCGCGACGAATGGTGGATCGCGTGGAACGGCCAGGCGAGGCGGTTGCGGTGGAAGAAGCGGTGCACCCAGTATTGCGTCAGGTCGGCGACCAGCATGATCAGCGGCACCTGCACCCAGAGCGGCAGGCTGGCGACCTGGGCGCCGAGCGCCGCCGCCTGCCAGGCCTGCGAGACGACGGTCGCGGGCAAGAGCGTGAAGAAGGTCAAGAGTTCGACCAGCACGTGGCTGACGACGAAGTAGAGCCCGTCGGTGGTCCAGCCGGCGCGGAAGGTGCCCTGTTCGGGGCGGTGCGGGAACAGCCGCTCCAGCGGCACGAAGACCAGCGACAAAAGCACGACGTTCAGCACCAGCCAGTCGAGGCCGAGATTGACGGGGGCGGGACCGTGCCAGTCGACCTCGACGCCGTCGCCGCCTGCGATGACGGCCAGCGCTGCGAAGAACAGGCCGGCGAGGCCGAGCTTCTTCGACGGGCGCAGAATGATGTTCAGCGCCGAGAAGAAGAAGCCGGCTACGATGGCGAGCGTGAGTGCGCCGCGCATGAATTCGACCGGATAGCCGGCGCGCAGATCGGCCGTGGTCAGCCATTCAGGAAACTGGAAGACGAGGACGGCGCAGAAGCTGCCCAGCGACAGCAGCAGGCCGATCAGGCCGGAGAACCAGCCGGACCCGAAATGCTGCGGGCCGTGGTCGCCGAGCACGCGCTCGAACCAGCGGTCGAGGCGTGTGTGCCGGGTCGCGGCCTGAGCCGAGTTGCCGCGGGCGGCCGCCGGCTCCATCTCACACCGCCGTCACAAAACCGTCGAGCACCTTCTTCTGGCCCGCCCGGTCGAAGTCGATGGTGAGCTTGTTGCCGTCGATCGCGGCGATGTTGCCGTTGCCGAACTTCATGTGGAAGACGCGGTCGCCGACATGGAAGGCCGACGGCGTGTCGGCGACGGATTTCGCCACCAGCTCGCCTTCGATGGTGCGGCCCTTCACCGAGCCGCGGCCGGCGCCGAAGCCGGAGTCCGGCTCGCCATAGCCGATCCGCTCGACCTGGTGGCCGGAGCGCGTGCCCCAGTTGCGGTCGGTCGCCTCGGTACGGTTGGCCTGCGCGCGCGCCCAGCCGGGGGTCGCGTAGGTGTTGGAGAAGGACTGGCCGCCGCCCTGGCCGCTGCGCTGATCTCCGCGCGCGCCAAACCCGCCCGACGGCGTCTTGACGTTGTCGAAGCGCGAGGCGCCGTAGGGATTGCGGCGATCTCCATAGGACGAGCCGTAGCCGCCATAGGAGGACGAGGAATCGTCCACGTCGACATGGTCGGCGGGCAGTTCGTCGAGGAAGCGCGACGGGATGGTGGATTGCCACAGCCCGTGGATGCGCCGGTTGGACACGAACCAGATGTGCAGCATGCGCTTGGCGCGGGTGACGCCGACATAGGCCAGCCGACGTTCTTCCTCCAGTCCGGCGCGGCCGCCTTCGTCCAGCGCGCGCTGGTGCGGGAACAGGCCCTCCTCCCAGCCGGGCAGGATGACCGTGTCGTATTCCAGGCCCTTCGCCGAGTGCAGGGTCATCAGGGTGACTGCGTCGGCGTTCTCCTGCTGCTCGGCGTCCATGACCAGGGCCACGTGCTCGAGGAAAGCGCGCAGCGACTCGTACTCCTCCATGGAGCGGATCAGCTCCTTGAGGTTTTCCAGCCGGCCGGGGGCCTCGGCCGACTTGTCGTTCTTCCACATGTCCGTGTAGCCGGACTCTTCGAGGATGATTTCCGCGAGTTCCGTGTGGCGGGTGGTGTCGATCATCGACTGCCAGCGGGCGAAATTGGCCGCGACCTCGCGCAGCGCGGCGCGCGGCTTCGGCTTCAGTTCGTCGGATTCGGCCAGGTTGCTCGACGCCTCCAGCATGGGCACACCCAGCGCCCGCGCGGTGGCGTGGATCTGCGCGACCGCGGATTCGCCGAGGCCCCGTTTCGGCAGGTTGACGATCCGCTCGAAGGCGAGGTCGTCGGCGCCCTGCGCAACCACGCGCAGATACGCCAGCGCGTCGCGGATCTCCTGCCGCTCGTAGAAGCGCG
Organism: Rhizobiaceae bacterium; assembly: GCA_019635755.1. GTDB lineage: Bacteria > Pseudomonadota > Alphaproteobacteria > Rhizobiales > Rhizobiaceae > OAS926. The sequence goes on from JAHBYW010000002.1 coordinate 345,088, forward strand.
GACCCCCGATGACGCGGTAGTTCAGGCCGAGCGTGACGAAGCGGTCCTCGAACTCGCGCATCTGGAAGGAGGCGCGCACGAGGATGGCGATGTCGTTCAGGTTCGCGCCCCTGCGCTGCGCCTGCTCGATCGTCTCGCCGACGGCGCGGGCCTCCTCCTCGGAGTCCCACGCGGCGTGGACGTTGACCTTGGCATCCTCGGGGTCGGCGCGGTCGGTGAACAGCGTCTTGCCGAGCCGGCCCTCATTGTGGGCGATGAGGTGCGACGCGGCGCCGAGGATATGCGCGGTGGAGCGATAGTTGCGCTCCAGACGGATGACGGTTGCGCCGGGAAAATCCTTCTCGAAGCGGAGGATGTTGTCGACCTCGGCGCCACGCCAGCCGTAGATGGATTGGTCGTCGTCGCCGACGCAGCAAAGGTTGACGGGCGACTGGCTGATCTCCCCCCTTGAGGGGGAGATGGGCGGTAGCCCAGAGGGGGGTGTGTCGCGCGCGACCTTGAAGGGGGCACCCCCCTCTGTCCTGCCGGACATCTCCCCCGCAAGGGGGGAGATCGGCCGGCCGCCGGCGCGGCGCGAGCCATCAGGCCTTTGCGCGATCAGGCGCAGCCAAAGATACTGCGCGGTGTTGGTGTCCTGATACTCGTCGACGAGGATGTATTTGAACCGGCGGTGGTAGTCGGCCAGCACATCCGAATGGTCGCGGAAGATGCGGATCGGGTGGCAGAGCAGGTCGCCGAAATCGCAGGCGTTCAGCGTCTTCAGCCGCTCCTGATAGGCGGCGAACAGTTCGCGGCCCTTGCCGTTGGCGAAGGAGCGGGCGTCGCCCTCCGGAATGTCCTTCGGCCCGAACCCCTTGTTCTTCCAGCCGTCGATCATCTGGGCGAACTGACGGGCGGGCCAGCGCTTGTCGTCGAGGTTTTCTGCCTGGATGAGCTGTTTCAGCAAGCGGATCTGGTCGTCGGTGTCGAGAATCGTGAAACCCGACTTCAGCCCGGCCAATTCGGCATGACGGCGGAGGATCTTCACGCCGATGGAGTGGAAGGTGCCAAGCCACGGCATGCCCTCCACCGCCTCGCCGACGAGCACGCCGATGCGCTGTTTCATCTCGCGCGCGGCCTTGTTGGTGAAGGTGACCGCGAGGATCTGCGACGGGAACGCCTTGCCGGTGGCGAGGATGTGGGCGATGCGGGTCGTCAGCACGCGCGTCTTACCGGTGCCCGCGCCAGCGAGGACGAGCACCGGGCCTTCGGTCGTCTCCACCGCCAGCCGCTGTTCCGGATTCAGGCCATCCAGGTAGTCAGGCTCCGCCGACTGTCCATGGCGCGCCGCCATGGCGCGCGCGGCGATGCCCGAGCCGCCCGATCGCCGCGGCGCCGGGTCGACCTCGGCGCGCACGGACGCGCCGCGGGGCATAGGCTCCTCGTCAAAGAAGGGCATATCGTCGGGCAGGACGGCCATGTCAGGTCCGAATGTAGTGATTCGGGCCGGAAAGGCCAGAACAAGCTGGCAACATTTGGCAGGAGCGCCGGCCGGATTTGCGTCCTGATAGGCGCTCTGGCGGTCGCGAGTCAGATCGCGCCGTCGGAACTGGCTGGCACTGCAGTGGGATCGCGGCCATCCACGCGGCCGGCGCGGATCTCGATCAACAGGTGGAGGGCAGGTATGAGCACGGGCAGGCCGCTTACGTAGAGGCCGTAGATCGGCTGGGCGAAGGCGCCGGTCGCCACCCTCAGGCCAAGCAGCACTGTGCCGGACATGGGGATCAACGCCAGAACAAGGCCAAGCCAGAAAAGCCGCTGATATCGCCGTGCGCCCGTGCCACCATCGCGGAGGTATGCGAGCCCGACGAACGCGAATACCAGCATGGCGGCAAAGCCCAGCATAATTGGCGTCACAATCACAAATCCTGCCCCAAGCTTCGCCCAGATATCCTCCGGCGGCACGACGCCAAGCGTTGCGGCGATGTCGGAGTACGCGTTCCAGAGCGTCGCTCCGGCCAGCATGCTGCCGAAGAACACGTAGAGCGCGAAGGACGGTACGGCGAAGGCGACCGCCTCCGCGGTAAAGGCGATTTTGCGATGACGTGTGTTCATCACCCGGCCGGCACGGTAAGGGCACTCAGTCTTTCACGAGCGGTACAAGAATGGCTGAAGCCGAAACGTCAAATCCCATCGAATTCAAGGCGCCGGCGCCGATCGTGCGCATCTTCGACGAGGCGAAGGCGCGCCAATTCTATTGCGGCTTCCTTGGCATGAGCGTCGACTGGGAACATCGCTTCCACGACGGCGCACCACTCTACTGCCAGGTGTCGCGGGGAGCGCTGAGACTGCATCTGTCCGAGCATTCCGGCGACGCGACGCCCGGCAGCAACATGGTCGTCTATGCGAAGGGGGTGGAAGCCATGCAGGCCGAGCTGATCGCCAAGGACTATCGGTACAACCGCCCGGGCCTCGAGTGGCAGGACTGGGGTCTGGAATGCACGGTGATCGATCCGTTCGGCAACCGCATCCGCTTCATCGAACGGCGTGGCTAGGCGACGCGACGTCTATGCGACGTGTTCGGTGCCCTTCAGCCGTCGGTCCGACATGTTGAGCCGGCCGGCCGCGATCGTGTTCGCAAGTGCCGCGAGGTCGGCGTCGCCCGCCAGCAACCGGTCGATCTCCGGCAGGCGGTTGGTGGCGATCAGGTCCAGCACGTCCATACGCGGCGTGCCGTCGGCGGCGCGCGGCAGGCGGTCGACCGGCTGGATCAGGACCGGCCGGGCGGCGGCGCCGGCAAGGCGCTCGACGAAGGCGGTGGCGGTGCCCGGCGCGACCTCCACAAAGGCGTAGACGCCGACGCCCTTGGCGGGGAGGGGATAAGCCGTCACGCAGGCATCGCGCACGCCGGGCTCGGCCTTCAGCGCGCGGATCAGGTCGGGCCCTTCGCGTTCCACCCGGTCGAAGGTGCCCTCGCCATCGGACCAGTCGAACAGGCGGCGGGTCACGAAATTGTAGACCTTCTTTCCGCTCGCCATCCAGATGCGCGAGGGAAGCGAGCGCCGCGCGAGGATGCGCGCGCCGGTGGGCGTCAGCAGATGCGGCGCGAAGGCGCGCTTCTGCTTCAGCAGGTGACGGAAATCCTCGTAGGCCATCAGCCGGAAGACGGCTGTTCGGAAGCGGTGGCGCGAGGCGAGCTGGAAGTCGATGAGCGACGGCGTCCCCTCCGGCGTCGAGAGCCAGTTCTGCGGCTTCGCCAGATCGTTGTGGGTGATCGACCGCCTGCGCAACTCGCGAAGCAGCCGGTGCGCGCCGCGGTACCATTCCGGGTCCGACGGTCTCGCCAGCTGAATCGGGGCGCCATCGGTCCAGCTCCGGTAGAGGCCGTCGGCGTCGACTTCGAAAAGCTGCGGCACGCCGGCCATGCCCTTGATGACGCGCAGCGCCGCGATCTCGCGACGGGCGAGGATCCAGGCGAGCGGACGCGACCACCAGGGCGCGGCGCTGACGATGCGGCGTATGACCTTCTCGTCGGCGCGGCCGGCGAAATGCCCCTTGTGCGTCTCCGAGAAGACGTCACGCTTCAGGACCGCCTCTGTCACGAACTCCGGCACACGACCTCCCCGCCGACAACTGCTGGCTTAGGACAATTGTGGGCGGCCGGGAAAGCGAAGATTCCCGTTGACAGGTCCGCCGCAGTTAAATAACCGTTCAGTTCTGAAACTGAATGGTTATCAAATGATCCCGTCCGAGCGGCTCGACGCCACGTTTCTCGCCCTTGCCGACCCCACCAGGCGGGCCATTCTGGCGCGCCTCGCCAAGGGACAGGCTTCGGTCGCGGAATTGGCCGCGCCGTTCGAGATGAGCCAGCCCGCAGTCTCCAAACATCTGAAGATCCTCGAACGGGCAGGGCTCGTCTCGCAGGGCCGACAGGCCACGAGCCGGCCGCGCCGGATCGAGGCCGCTCCGCTGGCCGAGGCGAGCGAGTGGCTCGAGCGCTACCGGGAATTCTGGGATGCCAGCTTCACCAGGCTGGACGGGCTGCTCGCCGAGCTGCAGTCGCCGGCTTCCGAAACGAAGAACTAGGGAGACGAGAGTGTCCGCACCGCTTTCCATCACCATGCCGAGCGACCGCGAGATCCTGATCACCCGCGACTTCAAGGCTCCGCGCGACCTCGTCTTCGCCTGCTGGACCCAGCCGCCGCTGGTACGCCGCTGGCTCACAGGTCCCGACGGCTGGGAGTTCACCACATGCGAGATCGATCTCAAGGTCGGCGGCCGATACCGGTTCGTCTGGAAGAACCTCGACGGCGTCTCCATGGGCATGGGCGGGACGTACACCGAGATCGCGCCGGCCGACCGGCTCGTGTCCACCGAACTGTTCGATGAGGACTGGACCGGCGGGGAGACCGTCTCGACGGTCGATTTCGTGGAGGAGGGCGGCAAGACGCGGACGCTGAACCGCGTCGTCTACTCCTCGAAGGAAGCGCGCGACGGCGCGCTCAAGACGGGAATGGCCGAGGGAATGGAGGCCGGCTATCGCCGGCTCGACCAGATGTTCGCCGAGCGCGTCGCAGGCTGAGAGAGGGAGCGAGGACAGACCAATGCAGAAAATCACGACGATGCTCTGGTTTGACGGCCAGGCCGAAGACGCGGTGAAGCTCTACACGTCGCTGTTCAGGAACGCGAAGACGGTCAGCGTGTTCACGCCGGAGCCGTCGAAGCCGCCGCTGACCATCACGTTCGAACTCGAGGGGCGGACATTCGAGGCGCTGAATGGCGGGCCGATGTTCAAGTTCACGGAAGCCATGTCGCTGATGATCCACTGCGCCGACCAGGCCGAGGTCGACCACTTCTGGAACGGCCTCACCGCCGGCGGCGGAAGCGAAAGCATGTGCGGCTGGCTGAAGGATCCGTTCGGCGTGTCGTGGCAGGTGATACCCAACCGGCTGATGGAGCTTCTCAGCGATCCGGATCGCGACAAGGCGGGCCGGGCGATGCAGGCGATGCTAACGATGAAGAAGATCGTGATCGCCGACCTGGAGGCAGCGGCGAAGGGTTAGGTCCCGTGAACACCGCCGCCGCCTTTCTCGACCGCCTGCACGCGTTGCAGTCCGACGACGAACTGCGCAAGATCCGGCGCTACTTCAAGGCGGGAGCCGGCGAATATGGCGAGGGCGACCGCTTCATCGGTGTGCGAATGGGGCACGTCTTCGGCCTTGCCAAGGAATTCGCCGCGCTGCCGCCTTCTGAGATCGAAACGCTGATGGAGAGCGACGTCCATGAGGCGCGGGCGGGCGCCATGAGCGTCATGGCCAAACAATACGCAGACAAGCAGACGACGCCCGAGCGGCGGCAGGAGCTGTTCGACCTCTATCTGCGGCGGCACGACCGCATCAACAATTGGGACCTCGTGGACCTGGCCGCCTGGCACGTGGTCGGGCCGCACCTCGTCGGCAAGAACCGGGAGGTGCTTTACCGCCTCGCCACGTCGAGCATCCTCTGGGAGCGGCGGACCGCAATCCTCGCGACCTTCGCCTTCATCAAACGAGGCGAACTGGACGACACGTTCGCGATCGCTCAAAGGCTGCTGTCCGATCCGGAAGACCTGATCCACAAGGCGGCCGGCGGCATGCTGCGCGCGGCGGGCGGAAAGGACAGGGCGCGGCTGGAAGCCTTTCTCGACCGCCATGCGGCGACGATGCAGCGGACCATGCTGCGCTACGCGATCGAGCATTTTCCACCCGGCTTGCGCGCGAGATATCTCGGCGCCGGAAAGACATAGCCCGTCTCCGCAACGTTCCCTCCGGTCCGCGACATCAAGCGGATACGTGCCGGTCCGAAGAGCCTCACGACGGCGTGTCGCGCGACCCGCGAATGCGCTAGAATTGACAATGGCTCGAGCGACTCGGGGCAGGGGCGAACAATGAGCAACACCTATACCGTCACCACGCAGACGTCGTGGTTCACCCGTATCAAGAATTCGGTTGTCGGCGTCCTCGTCGGCATCATCCTGATCATCGCCTGTGTGATCGGCCTGTTCTGGAACGAGGGCCGGGCCGTTCAGACGGCGCGCTCGCTGACGGAGGGCGCCGGCATCGTCGTCAGCGTCGGGGCGGATTCGGTGGAGACCGCCAATGACGGCAAGCTGATCCATGTCAGCGGGACGACAACGACGACTTCGACGCCGACCGATTCGATGTTCGCCATCTCGGCCCCCGGAATTCGCCTGGTGCGGACCGCCGAGATGTACCAGTGGACCGAGAAGTCGGAATCCAAGACCCAGGACAAGCTGGGCGGCGGTCAGGAGACGGTCACCACCTACACCTATTCCAAGGAATGGAGCGACGAGCCGAACGATTCGTCCAACTTCAAGCAGCCGGCGGGCCACGAGAACCCGCCGATGGAGATCCGCAGCCAGCAGTTCCAGGTTCCGGACGCCAAGCTGGGCGCATTCACGCTGTCGGACAACGTCATCTCGATGATCGGCGGCGAGAAGGTGCTTCCGGTGACGCCGGACCAGGCGGCCGCGATCGACGCGGCCTACCAGGGCAACAAGCGCGTCACCGTCGCCGAGAACCGCATCTATCTGGGCTTCAACTCGACCTCGCCGGCGATCGGCGACTACCGCATCTCCTACGAGATCGCGCCGACTGGCGCGACCAGCATCATCGGCAAGCAGCAGAATGGAGGCTTCGAGCCCTATCAGACCGAGGCCGGCGACGCCCTGCTGATGGTGAGCGAGGGCACGGTGACCGCCGACAAGATGTTCGAGGATGCGCAGACGGCGAACACGGTGATCACCTGGATCCTGCGGCTGGTCGGGCTGATCGTGATGATCATCGGCTTCGCGCTGATCATGGCGCCGCTGTCGGTGCTTGCGGCCGTCATTCCGTTCCTCGGGCGGCTGGTCGGCATGGGTACGGGGATCATCGCCTTCGTCCTCGGCATCCTGCTCACCTCCGTCACCATCGCCGTCGCCTGGTTCTGGTACCGGCCGATCGTGTCGATCATCGTCATCGCGGTGGGCTTCGCCATCGCCTGGGGCATCACGCGGCTGGGCCGGAACCGGCAGAAGGCGGCAGGCGAGACAACCGTCGCGCCGGCCGCACCGGCCGCCTGAGCGATACCGCTTTCGACCCCATGCGGCGGGCGCCCCTGGCGCCCGTCTCTCTTTCCGGCCGTCCCATCACCGGAGTTTGAATGGACCGGGCAGGGCCAGCACCTATCCTTCGCGCCTTAGCAATACGCGACGAAGGGAGCGAGAGATGACCCGACCGACCATCACCCAGGCGATGATCGACGCCTATGACGAGTACACGCACCTGACGCTCGACCGTCGCGGCTTCATGGAGAAGCTGACCCGGCTGGCGGGGTCGGGAGCGGCAGCCGCCGCGATCGCGCCGATGCTGGCGGCGAGCTCCGCCCAGGCGGCGATCGTCGCCGAGGACGATGCGCGGCTGAAGGCCGAGGACATCACCTGGCCGGGCTCAAGCGGCGAGATGAAGGGCTACCTCGTGACCCCCACCGACCAGACGGGCAAGCTCGGCGCCGTGATCGTCATCCACGAGAATCGCGGGCTGAACGCCCACATCAAGGACGTCGCGCGGCGCGTGGCGCTGGAAGGATTCGTGGCTCTCGCGGTCGACCATCTGTCGCCGCTGGGCGGCACGCCGGAGGACGAGGAGAAAGCGCGCGAGATGATCTCGCAACTCGACCCGGCGGTTCGGATCGCCGACGGCGTGGCGACGGTCGCGTTCCTCGAACAGCACCCGGCCTCGAACGGCAATGTGGGCGCGGTGGGCTTCTGCTGGGGTGGCGGCGCGGTCAACGATCTCGCCGTCCATGCACCGTCGCTCGATGCCGGCGTCGCCTATTACGGCCGGCAGGCGGCGTCGGAGGATGCGCCCAAGATCGACGCGCCGCTGCTGCTGCACTATGCCGGGCAGGACGAACGCATCAATGCCGGCATCGACGCCTACAAGGCGGCACTGGAGGCGGCCGGCAAGGAGTTTACCATCCACGTCTATGAGGGCGCCCAGCACGCCTTCAACAACGACACGTCGGAAGCGCGCTACGACCAGACGGCGGCGGACCTCGCGTGGGGTCGGACGGTGGCGTTCTTCAAGGAGAAGCTGGACGGGGCATGACCGCCGGAGAACCGCAAACGCATGTGCTGAGACCCGCCGGCGGCATTCCGAACAGCCGGTTGCCGCTGCTGTTCTGGCGCGGACGGCTGCCGGCGGCGATGCGGGACGGTGCTCGGGCGCAGGCTCTGTTTCGCCAGAACGGCTGGCAGGGAACCTGGGTCTACACCGTCTTCCCATACTGGCATTTCCACACGCGCGGGCACGAGGCATTGGCCTGTGTCTCCGGGACCGCCACGATCGGCTTCGGCGGCGACGGCCTGCTGGAGGCCGACGTCGCGGCTGGAGACGTCTGCATCATTCCCGCCGGCGTCGGGCACCGGAGGCTTTCGGCGTCCGGCGATTTCCGGATGGCCGGCTGCTACCCGCCGGGCCAGGAGGGCAACATCGTCAGGCCCGGCGAACTCGACGAGGATCGCATCGCGCGCGAGATTGAGAGCGTCGCGCTTCCGGTGACCGACCCGATCGGCGGCGACGCCGACCGAGTCGTGACGGCCTGGCGTTCGTCGGGACCCTGAGGGGGGCGGAACCGATCCGTCAGGCAGCCGGCTTGCGCTTGATGCCGATCGAGCGGCCGGCCCGTTCCGGACGCGGGAGCGATGCGTGCGCCGCGAGCATCGCCTTCACATTGGCGGCGATGTCGGCGGGCATCGGCGCGACCTTGGGGCCGGCCATGTCGACGTGCAACGCCAGCACCTCGGAGGTGGCCGACACCCAACCCTCGGAATGGATGATTTCCTGGTAGAAGTGGAAGCGCTTCTCGTCGGCGTCGAGCAACTGGGTGGTGACGGTGACCGTGTCGCCAAGATGGATCTCGCGAACGTAGCAGACGTGGATCTCGGCGGTGTAGGTGGTCAGCCGCCGCTCCTTCGCGTAGTTCGGACCGAGGCCGATCGCCTCGAAGGCGTCGTCGGCGCCGCGGTCGAAGATGACGTTGTAGTAGGCCATGTTGAGATGGCCGTTGTAGTCGATCCAGGCCTTCTCGACGTCCATGGCGCGGGAGACGAACGGGGTGGGGATCGGCATGGTCGTCTCCGGGCTGGACAAAGGCGCGACGGGCGTGGACTGTCCGGCTTTCTAGAGCCTTGCCGGCAGGGCCGATAGTCCATTCGCGGAGGAAAACATGGCCCTGAGCGACCTGGTCCGGGTCGAGCGCAACGAGGTCGGCATCGCGACGGTGCTCGGCATCCTCAAGCAGCGTTTGGGCGAGCGCTTCCAGACGGGGCAGGCGATCCGCGAGCAGCACGGCCACACGACGACCTACATCCCGAATCAGCCGCCGGACGGCGTGGCGTTCGTGCAGACGGCGGGCGAAGTCGAGGACGTCGTGCGCGCCTGCGGCGAGCATCGTGTCCCGGTCATCCCGTTCGGCGTCGGCACATCGCTCGAAGGGCACGTCAACGCACCGGGTGGCGGCATCTCGGTCGACACGTCGCAGATGAACCGCGTCGTCGCCGTCCATGCCGACGACCTCGACTGCACCGTTGAGGCCGGCGTGACGCGCGAGCAGCTCAATACGCATCTCAGGGACACCGGCCTGTTCTTCCCGATCGATCCCGGCGCCAATGCGACGCTGGGCGGCATGGCGGCGACGCGCGCCTCCGGCACCAATGCGGTGCGCTACGGGACGATGCGCGAAAACGTGTTGGCGCTGACCGCCGTCATGGCGGACGGGCGAAGCATCACCACCGCCAGGCGGGCGAAGAAGACCTCTGCCGGCTACGACCTGACGCGGTTGCTGGTTGGCTCGGAAGGGACCCTCGGCGTCATCACCTCGGTCACGCTGAAGCTCGCCGGCATCCCGCAGGCGATCTCAGGCGGGGTGTGTCCGTTCCCGTCCGTCGAATCGGCATGCCGGGCGGTGATCGAGACGATCCAGATGGGCATCCCGGTCGCGCGGATCGAGCTGGTCAACCAGCTCCAGATGCGGGCGATGAAGACCTACAACAAGCTCGACTATCCCGAGAGCCCGTGCCTGTTCGTCGAGTTCCACGGCTCCGACGCAGGCGTGGCGGAACAGGCGGAGATGTTCGGCGAGATCGCTGCGGGGCAGGGCGGCGGGCCGTTCCTGTGGACGACGGTCGCCGAGGAGCGGACCAAGCTGTGGAAGGCAAGGCACGAGGCATACTGGTCGGCGCAGACGCTGCGGCCCGGCGCGCGCGGTCTGTCGACCGACGTCTGCGTGCCGATCTCGCGGCTGGCCGAGTGCATCGCCGAGACGGAGGCCGACATTGCGCGGAACGGGCTCGTCGCGCCGATCGTCGGCCATGTCGGCGACGGCAATTTCCACGTGCTCGTGCTGATGGATGTCAACGATCCGAAGGAGATCGCCGCGTCGGAGGCGTTCGTGGGGCGCCTCAACGAGCGCGCCATCGCGATGGACGGCACCTGTACGGGCGAACACGGGGTCGGCCAGGGCAAGATCGGCTTCATCGAGCGCGAGCACGGCGCCGGCGCCGACTACATGCGCATGATCAAGCGCGCGCTCGATCCGCTGAACATCATGAACCCGGGAAAGATCCTGCCGGCGGGACAGGATGCAGGGCGGTAGGGTGGGCCGCTCGTATTCCGGGAGCCGCGGCAGCAGGCACTTGCCACTTTATCGACATGCTGATCAGGCTACACTGGCGTTCGGCTTCCACATCCTGGACACGGCCAAGAACGCGGGAGATTGGTTCTGGCGCGGTTTTTCGTAGTCATCGGCGGCCTGTTCGTCCTGGCGCTCACGGTGGTGCTGGTCGGTCCCTATTTCATCGACTGGAGTACCTATCGCGCCGATTTCGAGCGCGAGGCCAGCGCCATGCTGGGCCGCAAGGTGACCGTGCGCGGCGAGGCCTATGCGCGAATCCTGCCGCTGCCGTCGGTGACGTTCACCGACGTGGTCGTCGGCGAGGGCCTCGTACCCGTCGTCTCGATCGAGGAGTTCTCGATGGACGCGGAGCTGGCGCCGCTGCTGGCCGGCGAGTTCGTCGTCTACGACATGCGCATCGTGCGGCCGCGCGCCAATCTCGGCATGGACGCGAACGGGCGTCTCGACCTGGCGCTCAGCCCCTCGGGTCCGCTGGACCCCGGCAACGTCAAGCTCGAGAAGGTGACAATCACCGAGGGCCGCATCGCAATCCGCGACGCCGCGAGCGACCGCGAGCACCTGCTGTCGGAGATCAACACGGACATCTCGGCCCGCTCGCTGCGCGGGCCGTGGCGGATCGACGGGTCGCTGCGCGTCAACGGGATGCGGACCGGGATATCGGTGTCGACCGGGACCCTCGACGGTTCGGGCTCGATGCGGGTCCGGCTGCGCGCCGAGCCGGCGATCCAGGCCTTCGTGCTGGAGACCGACGGGGAGGTGACGGTGGCGGGCGGCAAGCCGCGCTACGAGGGCACCTTCAAGCTGGCCGAGAACACGGTCCGCACCGCTGAACTCCGGACCGGCGGCGGCGAGACGATCCAGACGACGGACACCAAGGCCGTGCCGGCCTATCGCGTGACCGGCAAGTTCGTCGCCAACAACCACCGCGTCGACGTCGCCGAATACCGGCTGGAGACCGGGCCGCTGCAGGATCCCTATACGGCCGACGGCAGTGCCTATGTCGAGTTCGGGGCCAATGCGCACTTCGCCATCGAGGCGGACGGCGCGCAGGTGCGCTTCGACGACGCGCTGGACGTGGCCGGGCAGGGCGGCGGGCTGACCCTCACGGACCGCGCGCTCGCCATCCAGAACGCGCTGATCGATTTTCCGCAGCCGTCGATGCCGGGGTCGATCGAGATCGACCTTCCCGCGGTCGTCGCAGGCGACACGACCATCCGCGACGTCAAGGTTTCGGCCGAACCGGCCGAGGGCGGCTGGTCGATCAAGGCGCTCTCGGCGCTGCTTCCGGGGCGCGCCACGCTGGAGGCCAACGGCGTGCTCAGGACCGGCGACGCGGATTTCGGGTTCGCCGGCTCGCTGCTGCTCGCGATCGGCCAGCCGTCCGGCTTCGCCGCCTGGCTCTCCAAGGACGTCGACGACGCGATCCGCCGTCTTCCCGCCGCCGGCTTCAAGGCGACGGTCGACATGACGCCAACGCGCCAGAGCTTCCACGACGTGGAACTGCGGCTGGGCAATGCCATGTTCGAGGGCGACCTGGACAATGTCGCGGCTGCGGACACGCGGCCTTCCCTGTCTCTGACGCTGGACGGCGAAGCGCTCGACGTCGACGGCATGGCGGCCTTCGCCTCGCTCTTTGTCAGCGACGCGGGCGTCGCGCGGTTCTCCGACCGCGACGTCGACATCGACGTGACGGCCGGCCCGGTGACCGCGTCGGGCCTGACGGCCGAGTCCGTCGACACGCGCATGCGGTTCCGCAGCGGCGCGCTGGAGATCGACAAGCTGTCGGTGACCGGGCTGGCGGGAAGCTCGCTCAGCGCCACCGGCTCCATAAAGGACCTCACCGGCAGCCCGACCGGCAATTTCGACGCCTCGATCATCGGGACCGACCTGGCGCCGCTGTTCGGGCTCCTGGCAGCGCAATATCCGGACGTGGCCGTGCTGAAGCAGATCAACAGCCGGACGGCGGCCTATCGCGGCCTGCTGGAATCCACGCGCGTCGACATGGACCTGACGGCGGTCAAGAACGACGACGCCACGACCGGCATCGCGCTGAGCGCCAAGGGCGAGGCCGGCGGCACGCGCTTCACCCTGTCGGGCTCCGCCAATGGCGACGTCGACGCCCTGGACAAGGCGGCTTTCAAGGTTTCGCTGACGGCGGAGAACGGCGACGCGGCGGCGCTGATGGCGCTGTACGGTTTCCGCGTGCTTCCGGAGCTGGGCGTCGTCGGCGCCGGGCAGACGACGCTGACCGCCGATGGCTCGCTAGCCGAGGGGCTGGCGACCGTCGTCGACATCAGCGGCGCCGACATGCAGGCCCAGTTCGACGGCTTCGTCTCGTCGGCAGATGGCGCGCTTTCGGCGCGCGGGCAGTTGAGGCTCGAGGCGGCCGACATCGAGCCGTGGCTGATGACGGCGGGCCTGCGGCTGCCGGGCGGCGGGCTCGGCCTGCCGGTCTCGCTCACCGCTTACGGCGACCTCGCGAAGGGCGTGCTGACGCTCGCTGACATCGATGGCGAGGTGGCGGACGGGCCGATCGCCGGCACCGTCAGCGCCGAGCTGAAGGACGGCGTGCCGCATCTTGGCGGCTCCGTCGCACTCGACGCGCTGAACCTCACCGAGGTCGCGGCGCTGACGCTCGGACCCGCGGCGCTGGAGTACCAGGACGGCTATCTGTCGGACACGCCATTCTCGACCAGCGTCACCCCGCCGTTCACCGCCGACATGGAGCTGCGGGCGATCTCGTTTGCCGCGCAGCCACTCGGCGTCATCGACAATGCGAGCATGGCGGTGCGGATCGAGAAGGACGGCCTCAAGCTCACCGACCTCAAGGGCGGGCTGAATGGCGGCGAGCTCGGCGGCCTGATCGAGCTGAAGAACAGCGGCGGCAATGCCTATTTCGGGGCACAGCTGCGCCTTGCCGGAGCCGACATCTCGACCCTGCTCGATGGCGTCGCGTTCGGCGGAAAGGCGGATGTCACCGCCAGCCTGACCGCCAACGGAAAGTCGCCCGGCGGGCTGATCGCGTCGCTCGCCGGCTCCGGGACCGCGACGCTCGGCGACATCACGATCCCCGGCCTCAATCCCGACGCGCTGCCCCGGATCATCGCGGAGGCCGACCGTATCGGCCGCGACGTCAATGCCGAGCAGACCGCCGCGTTCGCCCCGGCGATCCTGTCGGACGGGACGTTCCGCGCGCAGACCGGGGAGCTTGCGTTCACGCTGGCGGCCGGCGTGCTGCGCGCGCCGCCGCTGAAGCTCACCAATCCGAGCGCGTCGCTGACGACCGAGGTGCGCTTCGACGCCAACACCTCGGTGGCGAGCGCCAGCGGGACGCTTGCCTTCGTGCCCGGCAAGGAGGCGCTGGTCGGCTCCGAGCCGACGGTGGATTTCGTGCTGTCGGGGCCGCTTGGCGAGACCGTCCTGACCTTCGATACCCAGCCGCTGGCGCAGTTCTTGACACAGCGGACGCTGGAGATCGAGCAGGACCGGGTCGAGAGCCTTCAGGCGGGGCTGCTCGAGAAGCAGCGGCTGCGCCGCGAGGTCCGCTACTACGCGGCGCTGGACGTCGTGCGGGACAAGGCGGCGGACATCCTGCGCGAAGAGGAGGCCGAAGCGCGCCGGGCCGAAGCGGAGGCCGACAAGCTCCGCGCCGAGGAGCAGGCGCGGCTGCAGGCCGAGGAAGACGCGGCCCGCGAGAAAGCCGAAGCCGAGGCGGCGCGGCAAAAAGCCGAAGAGGACGCCCTTAGGCTCGCCGAGGAGGCTGCGCGCCAGGCGGCTGTGCCGGGCGAGGTCGCACCTGCGGACAGGGGCGCGCCATCCGGCGGCGACAATTTCGACGCGATCCGGAGTATCCTGGCCAGCCCGCCGGCGGTGGAATAGGGCATGTTCCCCCGGGGCGGCCTACGTCGCGCCGGCCTTCGCCTGATGCAGCACGAACACCCGCAGCGCGGATGATAGATTGGCCTCGCGCGGCCGACTGGCATCGACCTCGGCGACAAGCGCTGCAAGGCTGACGCGCCGTGTCGCGGCGATGCCCGCCAGGTCGTCGAAGAACGGCTGTTCAAGCGAAAAGCTCGTGCGGTGGCCGCGGATCGTCACCGAACGCTTGACGACGTAAGCCATGCGGTGGCGCCTTACTCGGTGTCGGGGGACGGCTTCTCGAGCCTGTGGCCCTCGGCCTCGCGCTCTGCCTTTTCGGCGGCAAGCCGGTCGCGGATCTTCTCGTCGCGGGTGCGCCCGTGCCGCGCACGGGATTCAACCGCCTCCTGCTCCCGCCGCGCCCGCTCGGCACGCTTGCGCGCCATCCGCAGGTTGACGATGTCGGCCACGCCTATTTCTTGCGGAACGAGTCGAGGGAGACGACGTCCGCCCCTTTCGCAGGCGCCGCCGGTGCGGCCGACGGAGCGGCGGCGACCTGGGGCTTCACGGGCTCCAGCTTCTTCTTCGGCTCCGGCTTCGTGCCGTCCTTACGGGTCACGGACGGCAGCTTTGCGGGGGGCTCCGCGCCCTTGCCGGGTTCCGCCGGCTGGGCCGGCAGCGCCTCCGGCTTCACGTCGAACTCGAGCTCGAAGTTGACCGAGGGGTCGTAGAAGCCGCGCACGGCGGAGAACGGGATCTCCAGCTTCTCCGGAACGTCGGAGAAGGAGAGGCCAACCTCGAAGCCCGTGTCCGTCACCTTCAGGTCCCAGTACTGGAACTGCAGGACGATCGTCATCTGCTCGGGGTAACGCTCGCGCAGGCGGCTTGAGACACGCACGCCGGGCGCGGTCGTGAGGAAGGTGATGAAGAAATGGTGGTTGCCCGGCAGGCCGGTCCTGGACACCTCCGCGAGCACCTTGCGCATGACGCCACGGAGCGCGTCCTGGGCAAGGATGTCGTAGCGGATGTGGTCGTCTGCCATGAAAGCCAGCCGTGAATCGCTCCCTACGTGTAGTAAAGCTTGGCGCCGCCGTAAACGGCATATAGGAGCGCGCCGGGCATTGTTAGGCCCGGTGTTGCAATCGTGGCGCTGGATGGATGGTGTCCGGCGCCGGCGAGACACCATATGTCAGACTCGCCGGACAGTTCGGATTCGACCACCTGTCGCAACGCGTTGAGACTTCGCACGGTTCTCCAAACCTGCGTCTCAAGCAGGTCTTCGTAATCGTGTCGGTAGACGTTCCCGGCGCCAGCGATATCCCGCCACCGGACCTCCGGATGCCGTGCCTTGAGGTCCGACGAAAGCCGCCGCGATGCCTCGGAGATCACTTCCAGACAGCGGATCGCTGCCCGAAACCGCAGCCCATCGCTCTTGAAGTCGTCAAAAGTCAGGCCCTCGACGAAGGCTTGGGCGTAGCTGATTTCGGTCAAGATATGCCTGAGGGGGGCGATATCCCTCTCAGAAGGCATGGACGAGGTCGCGCTCCACTCTCTCGCGGATGTACGGCTTCAGGCCTGCCCGATTGACGACGTCCGCGCGGCCCTCAAAGAGGTCCTCGACGGCGTGCTTGACGCCTACGTAGTCGTAAATCGTCAGCACCTTGCTGTCGTCCAGTTCCACAGCGATGTCGATGTCGCTGTCGGCCCGCTCCTCGCCCCGTGCAACGGACCCGAAGACGGCGGCATGGGTAACGCCGCGCGGGCGAAGGACGGGCTCGGCGTCCTTCAGAACAGCAATGACATCCGCAAGTTTCATGAGCGGAGGATACCAGAGAGGGGAGAAGAAGTGGAGGCTTCTGTTGCCAGGTGCCTCCGGACCCCGCCTGGAAGTGCTACCTCCCAGGGCTTGATTCGAGACTATCGCGCCGCATTAAGCAGCGAGACGTGCCTCAGCATAGTTGTCGTTGGCAACTATAAGTTTAGCCCGATAACGGTGGTACAATGCCGGGCAAAAGTCCGATCTTTACACCCTCGTCGATCCTATTTCGCCCCCATCAGAAACCGCTGTCCTGAGCGGCTTGTGGTGGAGGCGCCGGGTACCGCCCCCGGGTCCGAAGAGCTTATTACATCGGCCGTTTATCGCCATAGTCAGACAAGCTGACGACCCCAATATAGGGACCGCGGCCGCGAATGTGAAGCGGCTGCCGGACTGCTCGGCGGAGTGACGGTTTTCGGCGGTTGCGCAACGGCCGGCCGTATGCGACCCCGGCGCATGCGAGCCTCGCGTAGAACCCTGATCGTCCTTGGCGCCGGCGTGGCCGCGCTCTACCTCGCCAACGCGTCGTGGCTGGCGACGGCCCCAGCCGAACCGCAGGCTCGGCTGATCGCGCACCGCGGCGTGCACCAGACATTCAACCGCGAGGGTCTGGACAACGAGACCTGCACGGCGGAGCGGATCTTCCCGCCGACGCACGCGCTTCTGGAGAACACGCTCCCCTCGATGCAGGCCGCCTTTGCCGCAGGCGCTGCCGTGGTCGAACTCGACGTGCATCCGACGACCGACGGACACCTGGCCGTGTTCCACGACTGGACAGTCGATTGCCGCACCGAGGGCACGGGCGTCACCCGCGAGCACACGCTGGCCGCGCTGAAGGCGCTCGACATCGGCCATGGCTACACCGCCGACGGCGGCGCGACCTTTCCGTTCCGCGGCAAAGGCGCCGGTCCCATGCCCAGCCTGCCGGAGGTGCTGGAGGCGATCCCGGACGGGCGCTTCATCGTCAACTTCAAGAGCAACGAGGCGCGCGAGGCGGACATGCTGGCGACGCTGGTCGCTGACCGGCCCGAGTGGCGGGCTGCGGTCTGGGGCGTCTACGGCGGCGATCCGCCGACGGTGCGGACCGCGGCTCTTCTGCCCGGCGTGAAGAGCTGGACGCGTTCGGGGCTGAAGTCCTGCCTCCTTGGCTATGCCGGTCTCGGCTGGAGCGGATACGTCCCCGAAGCATGCCGGGACACGATGGTGATGGTGCCGATCAACGTGGCCCCGTGGCTGTGGGGCTGGCCGGACCGCTTCCAGCAGCGCATGCGCGATGCCGGCAGCGGCATCATCCTGCTCGGCGCCTACGCCAGCGGCGATCCCGGCACCGCCGGAATCGACACGGCGGAGGATTTCGCCAGGGTACCGGACAGCTTCGACGGCTACGTCTGGACGAACCGCATCGAACTGGTCGGGCCGCTCGCGACCGGACGATAGAACCCGGCCGGTTGATTGCGGGGACAAGCGCCGGCGGAGGCGACAGCGCAGGCGGCATGGGTTAGGCTAATCGCCCAGATTCGACGGAACCTCGCTCCCGCCCGATGCGCCAGTATCTCGACCTCCTGCAGCACGTTCTCGACCACGGTGCCGACCGCAGCGACCGGACCGGAACCGGAACGCGCTCGGTGTTCGGCTGGCAGATGCGCTTCGACCTCGCCGAGGGCTTTCCGGTCCTGACAACCAAGAAGCTGCACCTGAAATCGATCATCCACGAGCTGCTCTGGTTCCTCGCCGGGGACACCAACGTCAAATATCTGCATGACCACGGGGTCACGATCTGGGACGAATGGGCGGACGAGAAGGGGGACCTCGGGCCGGTCTACGGGGCGCAGTGGCGTTCCTGGCCGGCGCCGGACGGGCGCTCGATCGACCAGGTGGCGAACCTGCTCGTCCAGATCCGCAAGAACCCGAATTCGCGGCGGCTGATCGTCTCGGCGTGGAATCCGGCGGATGTCGACCAGATGGCGCTGCCGCCCTGTCACTGCCTGTTCCAGTTCTACGTCTCGGAGGGACGGCTTTCCTGCCAGCTCTACCAGCGCTCGGCGGACATCTTCCTCGGCGTCCCGTTCAACATCGCGTCCTATGCGCTGCTGACGATGATGGTGGCCCAGGTTACGGGGCTGAAACCCGGCGAATTCATCCACACGCTGGGCGACGCGCACCTCTACCACAACCATTTCGACCAGGCGCGCGAGCAGCTGACGCGCCGGACGAAGCCGTTGCCGACCATGTGGATCAACCCGGCGGTCGGCGACCTCTTCGCGTTCCGCTACGAGGACTTCCGCCTCGACAACTACGTGGCCGACGCCAGGATCGAGGCGCCGATTGCCGTGTGAGTGCCGCCGCATTGCCGCCGCGCTCGTCGTGACAAGTCGCAGATGTCGACCCGTTGGGTGGGTCCGGATAGTCGGGAAGGACCTTGCCGAATGAAACGTGCACTCCTCGCCGGCGCGGTCGCGCTCGCCACGCCAACCAGCCTGCTGGCGAACGATTCGACGGCCGAGCTCGGCACCGGCGGCCTGATCCTGTCGAGAAGCGATGTGATCGAGATGAAGCGCGAGGAGCTGTTCATCTCGCCCGAGCGCGTGGCGGTCGACTACGTCTTCGTCAACCGCTCCGAAACCGACGTCGAGACGATCGTCGCGTTCCCCATGCCGGACATCGAGAACAACGAATTCGGCATGACCGCCATCCCCTTCGGCGAGCAGGACAATTTCCTCGGCTTCGAGGTCACCGTCGACGAGCGGCCGGTCGAACCATCACTCGAGCACAAGGCGTTCGCCGTCGGCATCGACATCTCGGCCGACCTGACGGCGCAGAACGTGCCACTGCTGCCGCTTGGCGAGGCTGCGTACCAGGCGGTCGCGAAGCTGCCCGCCGACGTGGTGCGGGACTGGCAGTCGCGCGGGATCATCTGGCTGTCGGAATATGACGACGGGTCGGGATGGAAGACGGAGGTCACGCCGTTCTGGCAGTTGAGGTCGACCTACTGGTGGACGATGACGTTCCCGGCCGGCAAGGAGGTGAAGGTCTCGCACCGCTACACGCCCAGCGTCGGCGGGTCGGCGGGCCTGAACTTCTTCTTCGACGGCGCCTTCGGCGGCGACATGTACCAGGAGTACAAGTCCAAGTACTGCTTGGACAGCGCCTTCGAGGCAGCCGTCGTCAAGGCCGCGAAGGCTACGCCCGACGGCTATCCCCGGCTGACCGAGACGCGCCTGTCCTATGTGCTGACGACGGGCGGTAACTGGGCGCTCGGCACCATCGGCGACCTGACGCTCACCATCGACAAGGGCAAGCCGGAGAACATCGTCTCTTTCTGCGGCCTGGGAACCGGCGTGCGCAAGGTAGGCCCGTCGAGCTTCCAGATGAAGGCAGCGGACTACTATCCGGCGCGCGACATCGATGTGCTGATCCTGCAGCCCTACAGCTTCGACGGGTCCGAGACGTCACGCGCGGCCGGCGGCGTGGAAGGCAGCGTTGGCGGAACCGGTGGCCGCGGCGCCCGCGCCCATGGCGGCGTGGAAGGCAGCGCCGGCGGGTCGACGGGCGGGCGCCGCGACGGCGTGCGCGTTCCCGCCGGGGAGGGCAAGTGAAGGTCGTCATCCATGTCGCGATCGCCGAGAACGGCGTGATCGGCCGCGAGGGGGGGCTGCCCTGGCGGCTTTCGACCGACCTCAAGCGCTTCAAGGCCGAGACGATGGGCCGGCCGATCGTCATGGGTCGCAAGACCTGGGAGAGTTTCCCCCGGCGCCCGCTGCCCGGGCGGCAGAACATCATCATCACCCGCGACCGCGGGTATCGCGCCGACGGCGCAGAGGTCGTCCATTCGCTGGACGACGCGCTGGCGCTGGCTCGCGTGCGCGGCCGCTGCGCGCCGCGCGGCGCAGACGAGGTCGGAATCGTCGGCGGCGGCGAGATCTACCGGCAGGCACTGCCGTTCGCCGACGTGCTCAAGATCACGCATGTCATGGCGCAGCCGGACGGCGACACGCTGTTTCCGCCGGTCGATCCCGAAATCTGGGAGCGGATCAGCGCCGAGCCGTTTCCCGCCGGGGACAAGGACAGCCATGCGACGCTGTATGCGGTTTACCAACGCCGCAGAAACGTGCATTGAACCCACCGGCGGGCCGGCCCGAGGCCAGCCATAGGGACGGCCCGCGTTGAAAGCACCGGCGCCCGTGCCTATAGAAGACGGGAGCGGGCTGGGGCGCCGAGGCGCCGCGCCGGGTATTCACCGAAAGGACTTTCATGCCCTGGAACAATCAGAGCGGCGGTGGCGGCGGCGGCCCGTGGGGCGGCGGCAACAATGGCGGGCCATGGGGCCAGGGCCCACGCCCGAACGGCCCGCAGGGGACACCCCCCGATCTCGAGGACATCATCCGCCGCGGCCAGGACAGGCTGCGCCGCGCGCTGCCGGGCGGCGGCCGTGCCAACCCGGCCTTCTTCGTGCTCGGCGCGCTGGCGCTGCTGGCGCTGTGGGTCGTGCAGGCCATCTACACCGTGCAGCCGGACGAACTGGCAGTCGAACTGCGGTTCGGCAAGCCGAAGGACGAGATTTCCGAACCTGGACTTCACTTCCACTGGTGGCCGGTAGAGACCGTCGAGAAGGCCAACACCGCCGAAAAGCTCGTGACGATCGGCGGCGGCAGCGCGGGCAGCAACAGCGGCCTGATGCTCTCCGGCGACCAGAACATCGTCAATGTCGTGTTCTCGGTGGCCTACGCGGTTTCCGACCCCAAGGCATACCTCTTCAACGTGTCCGACCCGGAGGAAACGCTGCGGCAGATCGCCGAGAGCGCGATGCGCGAGGCTGTCGGCCGGCGGCCCGCGCAGGACATCTTCCGCGACGACCGCCAGGGCATCGCCGAGGCGGTGCGCGGCATCATCCAGGACTCGCTGGACAGCTATGGCGCAGGCCTCGCCGTCACCGCGATCTCCATCGAGGACGCGGCGCCGCCGCGCGAGGTTGCCGACGCATTCGACGAGGTGCAGCGCGCCGAGCAGGACGAGGACCGGTTCGTGGAGGAAGCCAACCAGTACTCGAACCAGCAGCTCGGCCAGGCACGCGGCGAGGCGGCGCAGGTCCGCGAAGAAGCCGCCGCCTACAAGAACCGCGTCGTCCAGGAAGCGGAAGGCGAGGCGCAGCGCTTCGTCTCGGTTTACGAGGAGTACGCCAAGGCGCCGGATGTGACGCGCAAGCGCCTGTTCCTCGAAACGATGGAACGCGTGCTGAAGGATTCCAACAAGGTGATCATCGAGCAGGGCTCCAACGGCCAGGGTGTCGTGCCGTACCTGCCGCTGCCGGAGCTGCAGCGCCGCGCGACGGGAGGAAACTGATGTCGAACCGAGTGCTTCCGATCATCGGCGTCCTCCTCGCCATCGTCGCCTTCCTGGGCTGGTCGTCCATCTTCGTCGTCAACGAGCGCGAACAGGCGATCGTGCTGCGCTTCGGCGAGATCGTCGACGTGAAGAGCGAGCCAGGCCTCTACTTCAAGGCGCCTTTCTCGTTCTTCGAGGCCGACAACGTCCAGATCATCGAGGACCGCGTCCTGCGTTTCGACCTCGACGACATCCGCGTCCAGGTTTCGGGCGGCAAGTTCTACGAGGTCGACGCCTTCGTCGCCTATCGCATCAACAATCCGCGCGTCTTCAGGCAGGCGGTGTCGGGCAGCGTCGCGCTGGCCGAACAGCGCCTGCGCACCCGCCTCGACGCGGCGCTGCGCCGGGTCTACGGCCTGCGCGGATTCGAGGCCGCGCTGTCGGAAGAGCGTGCCGCGATGATGCGCGAGGTGCGCGACCAGCTTCGCCCGGACGCCACATCGCTCGGCCTCGAGATCGAGGACGTCAAGATCCGCCGCACCGACCTGACCGCCGAGGTCTCGCAGCAGACCTATGACCGCATGAAGGCCGAGCGTCTTGCCGAAGCCGAACGGCTTCGTGCCAGGGGCCGCGAGGCGGCGCAGCGCATCCGCGCCCGTGCCGACCGCGAGGTCGTCGAGATCGTCGCCGAGGCGCGCAAGGAATCGGAAATCCTGCGCGGCGAGGGCGATGCCGATCGAAGCGCCACCTTCGCTGCCGCTTTCCAGCGCGATCCGGAGTTCTACGAGTTCTACCGCACCATGATCGCCTACACGCAGGCTTTGGGGGCCACCGGCACGACCATGGTTCTGTCGCCGGACTCGGAGTTCTTCCGCTATTTCCGCGGCGCCGCCGGTTCGGAAATGGCGCCCGCAACGCCGGAGCCCGCGCCAGCGGCTACGGGGTCCACAACGTCCGTCGCGCCCGCCCAATAGGCGGGCGGCATGACGGATTTCGTGGCGGCGCTGGGCCTCGTCCTGGTGATAGAGGGGCTTGTCTACGGCGGCTTCCCGGCGCTCGCGCGGCGGCTTGCGCGCGAGGTGCTGGCGGTGCCCGAGAACGTGCTCCGGGTCGCCGGCCTCGTCGCGATCGCGCTGGGCGTGCTCCTGGTCTGGATGGTCCGCGGCTGACGCCAGACGTGTCACGGAGGATTTATCGTCGCCGCGCGCGGCGCCCCAAACACGCCCTATTTCTTGGAAACATGATCCGCTAATAACTGCGGACCCAAAGCACCATCGGACGGGCGCCCACGCAGGCGCCGCTTTTCCGGGAGGCAACAGCCACATGCTCACTCAGCTCTCCACGCACGCGATGCGCCAGTCGCTCGCGGTGGCGGCCATCGCGCTCATGATCGGCGCCGGCACGGCGCCGGGTCTGGTTCCGATGGCGCACGCCCAGGGGCCGGATTCGGTCGCCGACCTTGCCGAGGGCCTGCTGGACGCCGTGGTCAACATCTCCACATCGCAGACGGTGAAAGGCACCGAGGGCGAAGGCACGGTGCCGATGCCCGAACTGCCCGAAGGGTCGCCGTTTCAGGATTTCTTCGACGATTTCTTCAAGGACCGGCAGGGCGGCGATGGCGGCGGCGACCGCAAGGTCCAATCGCTGGGCTCCGGCTTCATCATCGATGCCGAACAGGGCATCGTGATCACCAACAACCACGTGATTGCCGACGCGGACGAGATCGAGATCAACTTCGCCGACGGCGGCAAGCTGAAGGCCGAGCTGGTCGGCAAGGACACCAAGACGGACATCGCGGTGCTGAAGGTCGATCCGTCGCTGCGCACGCTGAAGGCGGTCAAGTTCGGCGATTCCAACGTCATGCGGATCGGCGACTGGGTGATGGCGATCGGCAATCCGTTCGGGCTCGGCGGCACGGTGACGCTGGGCATCGTGTCGGCGCGCAACCGCGACATCCAGTCCGGCCCCTATGACGATTTCATCCAGACCGACGCAGCGATCAATCGCGGCAATTCCGGCGGACCGCTGTTCAACATGGACGGCGAGGTCATCGGCATCAACACCGCGATCATCTCGCCGTCGGGTGGCTCGATCGGCATCGGCTTCTCGATCCCGTCGCAGCTCGCCGTCAGCGTCATCGACCAGCTGCGCCAGTACGGCGAGACACGGCGCGGCTGGCTGGGCGTCCGCATCCAGCCGGTCACCGAGGACATCGCCGAGAGCCTCGGCATGACGTCGACCCGCGGCGCCCTGGTCGCCGGCGTCATCAAGGGCGGCCCGGTCGACAATGGCGTCATCCAGCCGGGAGACGTCATCACGACGTTCGACGGCAAGGCGGTCAAGGACATGCGCGACCTGCCGCGTGTCGTGGCCGAAAGCCCCGTCGGCAAGGCCGTCGACGTCATCATCATCCGCAAGGGAGTCGAGCAGACCGTCAAGGTGACGCTCGGCCGGCTCGAGGACGGCGAGAAGCTGGCCGAGGCCGAAACGACGGCACCGAGCGACCAGGGTCCGATCGCGACCGCGACCGTTCTGGGGATGACGATCGGCGAACTGAACGACGAGGCACGGACCAAGTTCTCGATCGGCAAGGAGATTTCCGGCGTCGTCATTACCGAGGTGGCTGCCGGTTCGGCCGCGGCCGAGCGCGGCATCCAGGCCGGCGAGGTGATTACCGAGATCGCGCAGGAGTCGGTCTCCTCGCCGAGGCAGGTCATGGACCGCATCAACGCGCTGAAAGAGCAGGGTCGCAAGAACGCGCTGCTGATGCTGGCGTCGAAGACCGGCGAGCTGCGCTTCGTGACCATCCGGATGGACTGACGGCGCAGGCTGCAGCCACCGATCGACAGAGGCGGCCGCGGCCGCCTTTTTCGTTACCTCGACGCCGTGGCAGAGCCGCGCGGTCCCGCCGCGAGCCAGTCCTGGCGTGCCAGCCGATACATCACGTGCCGCTTCAGGTGCGGGTGGCTGTCGGGCACCTTCGGGTGATCGAAGTCGCTCGCAGGATCGCGGCGCATGCCGAGCCGCTCCATGACCGCGGTGGAACGGCGGTTTGCCCCGACGGCGAAGGACACGATCTCCTGCAGGCCCAATGTCTCGAAGCCAAACGCCAGCCAGCGGTCGGCCGCTTCCGTGACATAGCCCTTGCCCCAGTGCTCCGGCACGATGCGCCAGCCGATTTCGATCATGTCGGCGGGAAACAGCGGGTCCAGTTCGGCCTCGACGATGCCGGTGAAGCCGATGCATTCGCCGGTCTCGGCCAGTTCCACGGCCGCGAAGCCATAGCCGTCGCGGGCGATCTCGGCGCGGATCACGTCGAGGAATGCGTCGGCAGCCGCGCGATCACGTCGACCCGCAAAGAACTCCATGACCCGGTCGTCGCTGTTGATGCGATGGAACAGCGCGCGGTCCCGGTCCTTCCAGTTGCGGAGGACGAGCCGCGCGGTCGCCAGTGGCCTCACGTCACGAAGTCCGCGCGGCGGTAGCCCTGGATGTACAGCAGCCCGGTCAGGTCGCCATGATCGATGCGCATCCGGGCGGCCTGAGCGACGGCCGGTTTCGCATGCAGCGCGACGCCGGACCCTGCGAGGCCAAGCATGTCGAGGTCGTTGGCGCCGTCGCCGACGGCGATCGCGTCGGCGGTCGACCGCGCCAGCCGCGCGGCGATCTCGCGCAGCGCGCTGGCCTTCGCCTCGCGGCCGAGGATCGGTTCGGCCACGCGGCCCGCCAGGCGGCCAGCCTCTTCGATCAGGATGTTGGCTCGGTTCTCGTCGAAGCCGATCCGGGCGGCGACCGGCCCGGTGAAGGCCGTGAACCCGCCGGACACCAGGGCGGTCCATGCTCCGTTCGCGCGCATGGTGCGAACGAGCTCCAGCGCGCCGGCGGCCAGGGTGATGCGCCTGTCGATGATGTCGCCGACGACAGCGGCGGGAAGCCCCTTCAGCAGCGCCACGCGCTCTCGCAGCGCGGGCTCGAAGGCGATTTCGCCGTTCATCGAGCGCGCCGTGATCGCCGCGACATGCTCCTTCAGGCCAACCTCGTCGGCGAGTTCGTCGATGCATTCCTGGTCGATCATGGTCGAATCCATGTCGGCGATCAGGATCGATTTGCGGCGGCCGGCGGCCTCCTGGACGACGATGTCGACGGGCTGGCCTGCGAGCGCACCGGCGATGGCAGCACGCGCCGTCGCGATGTCCGCGGCCGCCGGCAGCGCGATGTCGCATGCCTCCGACTCGGCAAGCCATAGCGGACCGCTTGCGCCTGCGGCCTGCGCCGCCATATTCGCCAGCGGCGCGGTCAGGTGGCCGGCGCCGGGACGGGTGATGAGCGTGGCGACGAGCGGCATCGGGACAGAGGCGGGTGGCGTCGTGAAAAACGCGATCCTGATAGCGGGCCCCACCGCCAGCGGCAAGTCGTCGCTGGCGATGCGTCTCGCGGCGCGCGATGGCGGCGTGATCGTCAACACGGATGCCATGCAGGTCT
This sequence comes from Rhizobiaceae bacterium, assembly GCA_019635755.1. Taxonomy (GTDB): domain Bacteria; phylum Pseudomonadota; class Alphaproteobacteria; order Rhizobiales; family Rhizobiaceae; genus OAS926. The sequence goes on from JAHBYW010000002.1 coordinate 371,282, forward strand.
ATTCGACGCTCGAGATCCTGACCGCGCGGCCGAGCGCGGCCGACATGGCGCAGGCTCCGCACGTCCTTTACGGCCATGTCGCGCCTAGGATCAGCTATTCCGTCGGCGCCTGGCAGCGCGAGGTGGCCGACCTGGCCGCCCAGGGCACGTTCAATACGGCGAGGCCGATCTTCGCCGGGGGCACAGGCCTCTACTTCCGCGCGCTCACTGAAGGGCTTTCGCACATGCCCGACATACCGCAGCCGGTGCGGGATCGGTGGCGCTACCAGCTGCTGGAGGATGGGCCCGAGCGGCTGCACCGCCTGCTGATGCGGGAGGATCCCGAGACGGCGATGCAGCTCAGCGCCGGCGACGGACAGCGCATCGTGCGTGCGCTCGAGGTCATGGACGCGTCCGGCCGGTCGATCCGGGACTGGCAGCGGCAGGCTGGCCGGCCGCTGGTCGACCGCGCCTCCGCGCGGTTCTACGTGATCGAGCCGGACCGCGGCGAGCTCGTCGCACGCATCGAGCGCAGGTTCGACGCGATGGTGAGCGCAGGCGCGATGGACGAGGCGCGGTCCGTCGCTGCGCTTCGGCTCGATCCGGCTCTGCCGGCGGCGAAGGCGATCGGCCTGCGCGAATTGGCCGCGGTTGCCGACGGGGCGATGCAGCTCAGTGATGCAATCGAGCGCGCCAAGGCCGCGACACGGCAATACGCCAAGCGCCAGTCCACCTGGTTCCGCAACCAGTTCGGTCCTGAATGGACGCGACTCGACCTGGATTTCCGGTCGCTGTCGGCGGAGCGCACTGGACCGTTGTAACGATTTCGTGGGTTCGCGCCAAAGTCGTTGCCCCGCGCGTCAGATTTCCCGCGCGGGTTGTCGGGATTAACCGACCGTAAGGTCCCCCGTGGCATAAACCCGAAAGGACCACCGCCCCGGACCTTCATGCGTTTCCACAAGTCGGAATCGGCATTCTTTGTCTTCATCACCGTCATCCTGGCCGCGGGCCTGGTGACGATCCACGCCTATCGCGTCATCGTGCAGTCGACCTACGACCTTTATCAGCCCGGGCGGCTGGAAACGATCGAGTATCTGAGGACGCTGCTGTTCGCGACCGGCGTGCTCCTGGCGACGGCGCTCGTGTTCGGCGTCTTCCTGATCTACCCGCTGATCCGGACTCAGGTGAAGGAGGAGGGGAAGCTGCGGGCGATGACCGAATCGCTCTCGGCGCGGTCGGAGACGCTCCAGCAGGCGGCGCTGACCGACAGCCTGACCGGCATGCAGAACCGCCGCTATTTCGACGACGCGCTGAAGGAGTACCTTGCCGAGTTCCGCCGCATCGACAAGCCGGTCGGCCTGATGATCCTCGACCTCGACCATTTCAAGCAGGTCAACGACACGCATGGCCATGACGTGGGCGACGAGGTGCTGCGCGCCGTGTCGAACTGCCTGAAGGACATGACGCGCTATCATGACGTCGTCGCCCGTCTCGGCGGCGAGGAGTTCGCCGTCGTCGCCCCGAACATGGATGGCGACCTGCTGATGAAACTGGCCGAGCGCATCCGCAAGGCCATTGCCGGAATGGCGATCGTGTCCGGCAATGTACGGCTGAAGATCACAACAAGCGTCGGGCTTGCCGTGTGGGACGGTCGTGAGACGGCGGACCAGTTCTACCGTCGCGCCGACACCATGCTCTACCAGGCGAAGAAGCTCGGCCGGAACCGCGTCTGCGCCTGAGCGGCGCGCTCGAATTTCCACGCCAGACGCCTGTTCCGGGATCCCTCCGAGTACCAGCCGGCACTCCCGAACGGATCCACGCAATCTGTCGCATGCTCCGGTCGACGAAATCCTCGCCTGGATAGCGGGCTGGAATCCGGGCACGTCGGGGAAGGATGCCGCGCCGGTTGCGTGACGTCGACGGCTTTCGCGCTAGCCGGCGCCCCCGCGCCGGCCCAGGGGACCGGATCAGTCGCGGAGCGGCCGGAAGCTGGAGAAGCCGCCGCGCGAGGCGAAGCGGTCGGTACCGCTTGGATTCTGCTGCATGGGCTGCGGCCGCCGGTACTCGGTCTCGCCCGCCTGGCGGACAGGGCTCACTGCCTCACCGGCGATGGCGTTGCCCTGCGGCTTCGGGACGTTGCGCAGCCTCTCGACGATCTGCGCCAGGTCGATCTCGCCCTCGTCGCCGCTCGGCTCCGTGTTCGAATATTTCTTGCCGGCGCCGGGCAGCAGCGTTGCCTCCATGCGCTCGAACTTCATACGCATGGTGGTCGCGACGCCTTCGCCGAACGCGATCGCCTCGCGCTGGCCCATGGACGAAAGGAACGACAGGGTCGAGGCTGAGGAGTCGGCGATTGCCGAGCGGATGATCGCCTGGTCCTGCTCATTGGCGAGACGCATGGCGAACACTGTCGAGCACTGCGACAGGATCGTCGGATCGAGCTCGCCCGGGCGCTGGGTCACGACGCCGAGGTAACAGCCATACTTGCGGCCCTCCTTGGCGATGCGCGAAAGCGCATGTCGCGTCGGCGCGAAGCCGAGGCGGGGGTCGGCCGGCATGTAGCGATGCGCCTCCTCGCAGAGCACGAGGAGCCTGAGCCGCCCCTCGCTCCAGAGCGCGAGGTCGAAGGCCAGCCGTGCCAGTACCGAGCACACCGAGTTCACCACTTCCGACGGCATGCCGGCCATCTCGAAGCAGGTAACCGGCCGGTTGTCGTGCGGCACGCGGAAGATGCGCCCGATCGTCTCGTGGATCGTGTCCTCGATCAGCCGCGAGTTGAACATGAAGCGGTAGCGGGGATCGCTGACGGCCGCCTCGATGCGCGTCTTCAGCGAACGGTAGAGCGGCCGGTCGTTCTTGGTCTCCAGCAGCCCCATCTTCTCGTCGATCTGCTTCAGCAGATCGGCCATGCGATAGGGCACCGGCGTATCGGCCGTCAGCGCGTCGCCGCCGCGGCGCAGGTAGGTGCCGGCGTTCGGATTGCGGTAGTGATGCTTGGCCTGCGGGATCAGGTCGCGCAGGAGGTCCACCTCCTCAGGCACCGTCTCGCGACCGCGGAAAAGGACCTCCGCAAACTCCTCCAGCCGGAACAGCCAGAAGGGCAGGTCGAGCGAGTTGGTGTCGATCTTCATCGCGTATTCGGGCAGCGACGCCGCGAATTCGTTGTGCGGATCGAGGATCAGCACGCGCAAGTCCGGCCGCGCCGCGATCGCCTTGCGCAACAGCAGCGAGACGGCCGTCGATTTGCCCACGCCGGTGGTGCCCAGCACGGCGAAGTGGCGATTCAGCGTGTCGTCGATGGCGATGCAGGCGTCGATCTTGTCGTCCTGCGACAGCTGCCCGATGGTCACGGAGCGGCGCCCGGCAAGGTCGTAGACGGCCTCCAGGTCGCGGGTGCGGATGCGGTGCGCGATGGCTCCGATGTAGGGGTAGGTCGTGATGCCGCGGTCGAAAACCGGCTTCTGGCCAGGCCCGCTGTCGCGGACCTCGCCGATCAACTCGACGCTGACCTCGATCGCATTGCGGCCGTCGACGTTCCAGTCGAGCCCAGCGGACCGCGAGATTCCATAAACGAGGCCGACGGTGCGGGTCTTCTCGAGGTTGATCGAGACGAGCTTGCCCACGGTCCAAAGGCCGGTGACCGCGCCCTCGGCATTGTCGGCGAAGGCGGCGATTGTCGCGCGCGCGCCGTCGCACTGGACCACATGGCCCATGACGCGATGGTCGGGCTGCGTGTTGGTGCGCCGTTCCTGCGACGTCGTCTCGCCGCTGGCCGCTTCCCGGTCAACAAACATCAATCCGCCCCGTCTTCCCGCCTCGGCCGGACCATAGCCAGACCCCGGTTAAGGTGGCGTGTGAGCGAATGGTGGAGGGAGCGTTAAGGCGATTGTGAAGAATCGCCGGATCGACAGGTTTTTGTTCCACCGCTGCCGCTGCGGCACGCAATCCCGCCCGCGGTCGTCGACAGGCGCTAGGGCGCGCCGCCGGCCCGCTGCGCCTGGAACTGCGTGACCAGCCACTGCCTCAGCGCGTCTTCGGCGTAGCTCAGCCCACCGCCGGTCGGCGCCGTGAGATGATGGCCGGCGTCGCTGCCGAGCACGAAGTCCGAGAGCGTCACCAGAACGCCGTCGCGGAGGCTGGCATCGACCAGCGGACGGGAGCCGAGCAGCACGCCCGCGCCCTGCCTGGCCGCTTCGAGCGCGGCGACGAAGGTGTCGGCCTTGTGCGTTGGCGCGGGTTCGGGCGCCATGCCGGCGGCGGCGAACCAGTCACCCCAGAGCTGCCGTGGGCCGACGACGGACAGGCGCGGCAGCCGGCGCCAGTCGTCGGCCGCGGCGAGCCGGGGCGAGGCCATCGGCTGAAGCGTCTCCGTGGTCAGGCGTGTCGACTGGCGCCCGGGGAAATTGCCGTCGCCGAACCGGACGTCGAGGCCCAGCCAGTCGTCTCCGTAGTCCGCCGGCTTGTGGATCGTCTCCAGCTGCAGCGTGAGGAAGGGCAGGGCGGCGGACAGCGCGGCGAGCCGTGGCGCGAGCATCAGGACGGCGAAGGAGACCGGGGTGCGCAGCACGACGTTCTCGGTCGGGCGGCGGCGGAAGAGCTCCAGCGTCGAATTGCCGATCGCAGCAAAGGCGAACTGGATGTGCGGGAGATAGGCCGCGCCCTCCGGCGTCAGCGCGACGCCGCGTGCCAGCCGTGTGAACAATTTCGACTGGAGCCGCTCCTCCAGCAGCCGGATATGCTGGCTGACGGCGGCCTGGGTGATGCCAAGTTCCGACGCGGCGCCGGTGAAGTTCGCGAGTCGCGCCGCTGCCTCGAAGCTGCGGAGCCAGTCGAGAGGCGGGATCACGCGGGGATTCAGCGCAGCCATAAATCCTGTTCGGCCTTTCACCCAAAAACGACAATTTGATTTATGGGCTAGCAGCCGCCACGCTGCAACAGGGAACGGAGGTCGCGATGCTTTCTGAAGCGGCGGTACGCAATGACGGGCAGGTGGTGGAACTGGCGTGGGCCGATGGCGGCCGCGCGCGCTTCCACGCAATGTGGTTGCGCGACAATGCGCTGGACGAAAAGACACGCAGTCCGGGCAACGGCCAGCGGCTGGTGACGATCCTCGACATTCCGGGCAACACCGTGGTCGATGCCGCCCAGGTCGTCGGCGGGGATCTTGATCTTCGCTTCGCGCCAGAGGCCAAGACGGTGCGGTTTCCGGCCGCATGGCTGCGCGACCACGCCTATGACCGCGAGCCCGGGACGGACAAGGGCTGGCTGGCTGCCGGCATGAAGAGCTGGACCAAGGCAACGATGCAGGCATCCGTGCCACGCGCGTCCTACGCGCAGGCGAAGGCGTCGCCTGATGTGCTGCGCGGCTGGCTTGCCGCCGTTCGCGACCACGGCTTTGCGGTGATGGACGGTTTGCCGGCCGAATCCGGATCGCTGATGAAGGTGGTCGATCTGTTCGGCTATGTCCGGGAAACGAACTACGGCCGCTGGTTCGAGGTGCGCGCCGAGGTCAATCCGACAAACCTCGCCTACACCAATCTCGGCCTGCAGGCGCACACCGACAATCCCTATCGCGACCCCGTGCCGACGCTGCAGGTGCTGGCCTGCGTGGAGAACTCCGTCGAGGGCGGCGAGTCCTCGGTCGTCGACGGTTTTGCCGTGGCCGAGGCCTTGAAGGCCGAGAACCCGGATGGTTTTCGGCTGCTGTCGTCCTGCCCGGCTCGGTTCGAGTATGCCGGCTCGAAGGGCGTGAAGCTGCGCGCCAAGCGGCCGATGATCGAGCTCGGCCCGGACGGCGAGATGATCGCCATCCGCTTCAACAACCGCTCGCTGGCGCCGGTGGTCGACGTGCCGTTCGACGACATGCCGGCCTATTACGCCGCCTATCGCCGCTTCGCCGAGCTGATCGAGGACCCGCGCTTCGAGGTGACATTCCGGCTGCAGCCGGGCGAAGCCTTCATCGTCGACAACACGCGGGTGATGCATGCGCGCAAAGCCTTCTCGGGCACCGGCAGCCGCTGGCTGCAGGGCTGCTACGCCGACAAGGACGGGCTGCTGTCGACGCTCGCCTCGCTCGAAGATCAGGGGAAGGCATGATGGCTGCGACCGAACCCACCCGCGAGAACATCGTCGAGTTCATCGCCGAGATTTTCGAGCGTCGCGGCGCCGAGGAATATCTGGGCGAGCCGGTGACGATGGCCGAGCACATGCTGCAGGGCGCGCATCTGGCAGAGGCGGACGGTGCATCCGACGAGCTGGTGGCCGCGGCGCTGCTGCACGACATCGGCCATTTCACGTCGGAGTTCGGCGCGTATTCGCCCGACGATACCGAGGACAAGCATCATGACGAGGCGGGCGGCGAACTGCTGGAGCATTTCTTCCCGCCGGTAATCGTGGAATGCGTCCGACTGCACGTGTCTGCGAAGCGCTATCTCTGCGCCACCGACCCGACCTATTTCGCAAAGCTGTCGCCGGCGTCGGTGCACACGCTGTCGCTGCAGGGCGGACCGATGAGCGCGGCCGAGGTGGCGCAGTTCCGCCGGAACCCGTTCCACAACGAAGCCGTGCAGGTTCGTCTCTGGGACGAGGGCGGCAAGATAGCCGGCATGAAGACCAAGAGCTTTCGCGACTACATGCCGCTGCTGGAGCGCGTCGTGACACGGCACGAGACGGCCTGAACGAGGCTGGCGATCCCGAGCACCGCGGCCGCGCCAGAACGGCACTGCCGCGCTAGGAAGTGTGGTGCACCTCGGGAATGCCGTAGACCGGCGTCGGGATGCCCTCCATCCGCGCCTTGAGCTGCAGCGCCAGGAACAGCGAATTGTGCCGCGACTGGTGCAAATTGCCGCCGTGGAACCAGAGCGCTTCCTGCTGCGTCGGCTTCCACATGTTGCGCGGCTCGCCTTCCCACGGACCCGGGTCGTTGGTGGTGTCCGAGCCCAGCCCCCAGACACGGCCGACCTTGTCAGCGGTCGCCTGGTCGACGATGTCGGCGACCCAGCCGTTCATCGAGCCGAAGCCGGTCGCGTAGACGACGAGATCGGCGGGGAGTTCGGTGCCGTCCGCCAGCACGACCGACGTCTCGGTCAGGCGGTCGATCTGCCCGTATTTGTGCTTGATGCGTCCATCGATGATCATCTGGCTGGCGCCGATGTCGATGTAATAGCCCGAGCCGCGGCGCATATATTTCATGAAGAGGCCGGTCTCGTCGTCGCCCCAGTCCAGCCGGAAGCCCGCGGCTTCCAGCGCCTTGAAGAACTCGGCCCCTTCGGCGCGCAGGCGATCGTAGAGCGGCTTCTGGTCAGCACCCATCAGCCGGTACGGCATGCTCGCGTTGATGTAGTCCGCCTTCTCGACATCGATGCCCCGGGCCACCGCGTCCTCCGAATAGAGGACGCCGGTCGCGATCCGGTGCAGCGGCTCGGTGCCCACCACCAGAGTCGGCGAGCGCTGCACCATGGTGACGTCGGCGCCCAACTCGGCCAGCGCGCCGCAAATGTCGTGCGCGGACGTGTTGGAGCCGATCACGACGGTCTTCTTGTCGACATAGGCGTCGGGGCCGGGATGCTGCGAGGAATGTTGCTGCTCGCCCTTGAAAATCTCCTGGCCCGGCAATTTGGGCATACGCCGGCGGCTTGCCTGGCCGGTGGCGAAGACGAGGTGCTTCGGCCGCAGGATGATTTCCTTGCTGTCGCGCTCGACAACGACCGTCCATTCCTGCGCCCGCCCGTCGTATTTCGCGCTCTTGCAGAGCGTGGAGCCCCAGAAGTTCAGCTCCATCACCTTGGCGTACATCTCCAGCCAGTCGCCGAGCTTGTCTTTCGGCGAATAGACCGGCCAGTGCGTCGGGAAATTGAGGTACGGCATATGATCGTACCAGACCGGATCGTGCAGGCAGAGCGACTTGTAGCGCACGCGCCAGCTGTCGCCGGCGCGCGGGTTCTTCTCCACGATGATGGTCGGCACGCCGAGCTGCTTCAGCCTGGCACCGAGGCCCAGCGCACCCTGGCCGCCGCCGATGATCACCACATAGGGCTGGCGCGTGTGGCCGAGTTCGGCGTCCTCCTCCTGGCGTCGCTGCATCCACGGCTTGCCGGCGCGACCGTCGGGCGCGGGATCGGGATGACCGTTTGGCCGGCGGACGCCCGACGGCTCCTCATGGCCCTTCAGTTCGTCCATCGCCGTGAGCAGGGTGAAGATGCGGCCGTCGCGAATGCGCAGATGCCCGCGGCAGCGGGCGACGCCGGTCTCGAAGGTGAACCAGCCCTCCAGCGTGCCGTCGGTCTCCGTCGCGTCGTCGCGCGCCGAGATGGCCCAGTTGCGCGGCTTCACATGCCCAAGCTGCGCGGCGAGCATGTCGCGTATCGCGTCGCGGCCTTCCATCGTCTTGATGTTCCAGGTGAAGGCGACGAGGTCGCGCCAGTAGCAGTCCTGCTGGAACATCGCGGCGACGCCGTCGATGTCGCCGGCTTCGATCGCCTTGCCGAGAGAAGCCAGCACGCCGGCGAGCTTTGCGTTCGGAGCCTTGTCGAGCATATCGTCCTCCCTGGATGTTTTCGCCGCATGTGGTGCGGCGCCTGTCTTGGTCGCAGGCGCAGCCACTATCCGAACAATTGGGCGGGCCGTCACGTGCCAAAATCGACCAGGCCATGCCCCAGGATGGCCGGGCATTGGCCCGCCGCCGGCGCCAAATTTTCGATTGACAGGCGAAATCGGCGGCATCATTGTCCGCGCCGATGAAAACGGCACTCATTCTCGTAGTAGGACGGCGCGTGGGCAAGGCGGTGTAACCGCCGGGCGGCAACCACTCACGCGCAGCACGCAGGCTCCCTCTGGGGGCCTTTTTTATTGCATTCGACAGGACCACACGACGACAACTGCCCCAACGGGCGAGCAGGACGGAACCGGACCGATGGCCAAGGCAAAGAACGAACCGCGTGAAATGACCGGCGCGGAAATGGTGGTGCAGGCGCTGAAGGACAATGGCGTCAAGCACATCTTCGGCTATCCGGGTGGCGCGGTGCTTCCGATCTATGACGAGATTTTCCAGCAGGACGATGTCCAGCACATTCTCGTGCGCCATGAACAGGGTGCCGGCCATGCGGCGGAAGGCTATGCCCGGTCGACGGGGAAAGCCGGCGTCATGCTGGTCACTTCAGGTCCGGGTGCGACCAACGCCGTGACGCCGCTGCAGGACGCGCTCATGGATTCCATCCCGCTGGTCTGCATCACCGGCCAGGTGCCGACGAGCCTGATCGGTTCCGATGCATTCCAGGAGTGCGACACGGTCGGCATCACGCGGCCGTGCACCAAGCACAACTGGCTGGTGAAGGACGTGAACGAGCTGGCGGCGACGATCCACGAGGCGTTCCATGTGGCCACCACCGGCCGTCCCGGTCCGGTCGTGGTCGACATTCCCAAGGACGTGCAGTTCGCCAAGGGCGTCTATGTCAGCCCGCAGACCGCGCCGCGCATGAGCTACCATCCGAAGGTTTCCGGCGACCTCGATAAGGTGAAGGCGGCGGTGGCGCTGATGGCCTCCGCAAAGCGGCCGATCCTCTACACCGGCGGCGGCGTCATCAATTCGGGACCGGAGGCCAGCCAGCTGCTGCGCGAACTGGTGGAACTGACCGGCTTCCCGATCACGTCCACGCTGATGGGGCTCGGCGCCTATCCGGCGAGCGGAAAGAACTGGGTCGGCATGCTGGGCATGCATGGCACCTACGAAGCCAACATGGCCATGCACGACTGTGACGTCATGGTCTGCATCGGCGCGCGCTTCGACGACCGCATCACCGGGCGCATCAACGCGTTCTCGCCGCACTCGAAGAAGATCCACGTCGACATCGACCCTTCGTCGATCAACAAGAACGTGCATGTCGACGTGGGCATCCTTGGCGATGTCGGCCACGTGCTGCAGGACATGGTCCGGCTGTGGCGGGCCTCCGTGAAGACGGACAAGAAGGCGCTCTACCCCTGGTGGGAGCAGATCGCGCGCTGGCGGGCGCGGGATTCCCTCGCTTTCAAGAACAATGACGACGTGATCATGCCGCAATACGCGATCCAGCGGCTCTACGACCTCACCAAGGACAGGGACGTCTACGTCACGACCGAGGTGGGCCAGCACCAGATGTGGGCGGCGCAGCACTTCCACTTCGACAAGCCGAACCGGTGGATGACCTCGGGCGGGCTCGGCACGATGGGCTATGGCCTGCCGGCGGCGCTGGGCGTCCAGATCGCGCATCCGGACGCGCTCGTGATCGACATCGCCGGCGACGCTTCGGTGCAGATGACCATGCAGGAGATGAGCGCGGCGGTGCAGTACAACGCGCCGATCAAGATCTTCATCCTGAACAACCAGTACATGGGCATGGTGCGCCAATGGCAGCAACTGCTGCATGGCAACCGGCTCTCGCATTCCTACACCGAGGCGATGCCGGATTTCGTGCTGATGGCGCAGGCCTTCGGCGCGCATGGAATCCGCTGCGAGAAGCCGGGCGATCTGGACGGTGCGATCCAGGAGATGATCGACGTCAGGAAGCCGGTGATCTTCGACTGCCGCGTCGCCAATCTCGCCAACTGCTTCCCGATGATCCCGTCCGGCAAGGCGCATAACGAGATGCTGTTGCCCGACGAGGCGACGGACGAAGTCGTGGCCAACGCCATCGACGCGAAGGGCAGGGAGCTGGTGTAGAGGTTGATATGGATAGACAGCCTAGCGACTTTCCAGTCGCGCTCATCCAGGATCGCTACGGTGGCGTATATTCTGGCGGATGCTGGCTCGCAGTTGCGGCGGCGTCAGAACTTGCTGACGACGTGAACACGCGCGTGCAGTTCTGTCTGACAAACCCTGATGGACCGTTCGGCAGCGACGTAGAGGCGGGACTGTTCTGGAATGACAGTCCTGACTGGATCGTCGCTGCATCGACGCCCGAGGAAGCGTTGAGAGCCCTGAACGAACGCTCTCATGCCAGGCCAAAGTTACTGAGGGAAATATCTCGATGAACGCCCAGCTCCAGCCGACCGGCTCCGCCTATTTCATCGCCAAGGAAACGGCGAAGCCCGAGAACCACACGCTGTCGGTGCTCGTCGACAACGAGCCCGGCGTGCTGGCGCGGGTGATCGGGCTGTTCTCCGGCCGTGGCTACAACATCGAGAGCCTGACGGTCTCCGAAACCGAACACGAGCAGCGGCTGTCGCGCATCACCGTCGTGACGCGCGGCACCCCGCATGTGCTGGAGCAGATCAAGCACCAGCTCGAGCGCATCGTGCCGGTGCACCGCGTCGTTGACCTCACCGTGCGCGCGCAGGAGCTCGGGCAGGAAAAGCCGATCGAGCGGGAACTGGCGCTGGTCAAGGTGACAGGCACCGGCGATCATCGCGTCGAGGCGCTGCGGCTCGCGGAGGCGTTCCGGGCGAACGTCATCGATGCGAACACGGAGCATTTCATCTTCGAGATCACCGGTCGGGTGTCGAAGATCGAGCAGTTCATCCAGATCATGAAGCCGCTCGGGCTGGTCGAGATCTGCCGCACCGGCATCGCCGCGATGAATCGCGGCCCTCAGGGCATGTAGATCGAATGCCGCGTCCGGATAGCCTGCTCGAAGAGGTGCGGGCGGTGCTCGGGGCATTGCTCGGAATCGCCAGGTAGACGCCTCGTCCCGTGAACTTGCCATCGAGACAAGTCTGCCGCTCGACACGCGGTTAGGTCAGCATTATTGACCTAACTGCGTGGGGGGAGGGAATTCATGACCTACGACCAGTTCGTTGCCTTGCTGGTGTTCGCGTTCGTAACGTCGATCACGCCGGGCCCGAACAACCTGATGCTGCTGGCCTCCGGTGTGAATTTCGGCTTTGCGCGGACCGTTCCGCACATGCTGGGCATCGGCGGCGGGTTCCTGTCGCTGCTGCTTGCGGTCGGGCTCGGGCTCGGGGCGGTCCTCTCCGCCTATCCGATGCTGGAGACGGCGCTGAAGGTCGGCGGCGCTGCCTACATGCTCTACCTCGCCTGGCGGATCGGCACATCACGGTCGCTTTCCTCCGGCCGCGCAGCAGGTCCGCGCCCGATGCGCTTCCTTGAGGCGGCGGCGTTCCAGTGGGTCAATCCGAAGGCGTGGGCGATGGCGGCGAGCGCCATGGCCGCCTATGCGAGCCCGGCAGCCCCTTTCGTCTCGGTCGGGTTCGTCGCGCTTGCCTTCGTCGCGGTGAACGTGCCGAGCGTCTCGACCTGGGCGGGCTTCGGCGTCGCGCTCCGCCAGTTCCTCTCGGAGCCGGCGCGGCTGAAATGGTTCAACATCGCGATGGGTCTGCTGCTGGTCGCGACGCTCTGGCCGATGCTGCGCTGAAAGCCTCGCCCGCCGCGTGGGACCTCAGTCTTCTTCGCGCGGCGGCAAGGAAGTCGGGCTCAACGCCTGCGCGGAGGCGCCACGCGATCTGTGCCTGTCCAGGCCCGGTGTGGTGGCGAAGAACGATCGGTACTGGCGCGTGAAATATTGCGTAGTCGAATACCCCAGCAGGCTCGAAATCTCGCCAATACCCAACGATGTCGTCTGCAAGAGGCTGCGGGCCTTCAGAAGCTTGGTCGACTTGACGAACTGCCGCGGACTGACGCCATGGATGCGGCGGAACGTCCGGGTGAAGTGGGACCGGCTGCGGAACACAGAGTCCGCCAGCATCGAAATGTCGTCGTACTCGGCCGGCATCTCCAGCACCTTGTTGGCGAGTTCGATCACGTCGCGTTCGAGGCGCGAGGCGGAGGAGGGCGGATTCTCCTGCCGCCCGGGACGAAGATCGTCGAGCACGGCGCGCAGCAGCATGGCGCAGCGTTCGCCGGTCCCGGGCATCCCCGCCAGCCCGGCTGCGTGAAGCTGGGCGATCTTGCGCATCGCTGCATCGGCAAACAGAAAGTCGGGCGTCCAGCACCAGAGCGGTGGAAGCGGTGCGTCCCCGTTGGTGTAGATGTAGTTGACGAAGCTGACGCCGAGCGGATTGTCCGGATTGTGCCTCGCGCTGTAGACGCCGTCTGGCCGCGGCGCGCAGCTGACCCCGGGAACAAGGCTGATGAGTTCGCCTGATGGCGTGGTCATTTCACCTTCGCCGGCCCAGATGAGCCAGAGCCGATGGTTTTCCATCCGGTTCGGATCGGAATCGAACTGCCATGACGGGTCGCAGAGCATGCGACCTATCGGCGGACGCAGCACCACGCCGGGGGCGCGGCCACCGTCGCTCTCATGTGTGCCGGCGTTCAGCAGGTGGCGCCGGCGCCTTCGCCGCCGAAGATCGCGAGCCGCCCCGGTTCCTTGGCTGGCGGCACGGCGCTGTCCATGTAGTGGAACTGTAACGCTCGACGTCGTTCGCCGGACGTGTTTGCCGGAGTGCCGTGCGGGAGCAGTCCGTCGAAGAACATCGCGTCTCCGGGTTCGAGCGGGAATGCAACCGAGCGTTCGCCGGTCATCTCGGTATCGCAGATCTGCCAGTCGCGACGGCGGAAGTGAAGACGTGGGCCAGCAATATGTCCGCCGTCGAGCACCTGCATGCAGCCGTTTGCGACGGTCGCCTCATCGACCGCGATCCATACGCCGATGATCTTCGTGCCGAGCGGGTAGTTGAAGAAGGCATGGTCCTGATGCCAGGGCTTTTCCCGCCCGGCGCGTGGTGGCTTGAGGAGCGCCATGTCCTGAAACAAGCGCACCTCGCAGTTAAGCAGATGGCGGCAGATGTGACCGATCCTGTCGCCGAGCGCGATCCGCGCCAGGCGTGGCTCGTGCGGGACGAACTCGTAGAGCTTGCGCACTGCGTCATAATGCTCGGCTGGGCTCAGAGTTTGGACGCGATCCCTGAACTGCCTCTCATAGGAGATGCCGCCGAAACCCGGAACCTCGCCGCTGACAAGCGCGTCGATCGACTTCGCTGCATCAGCCACGGCTTCCCCTTCCAAGAGCCCGCGTACGGCGAGCCAGCCGTGCTCTCGATAATGCTCTCTGGCGTCATCGCTTAGCGCCGCGTCGACATCGATGCGCGGCGCAGTCGCGATGGGACTGTAGAGGTCGCGCGGGTAGGCGCCACCCTGTTCGTCGTCGAAGTTGAGCATCGGCTGCATCCCGCAAATCCCAAGCCGATGTTCACGTGAAAAGCGCGCTGCTGCTAGACCACCGACGCAGCGAAATTGTGCACGATTGGCGCATTCTGGGCTACCGACGAGCCGGGAACGGGCACAGCTACTGATCGGCCAGCCATGCCGCGAGTTGCGAAAGCGCGGCGTTCCAGTTGATCGTGATCTCGTTGGTCGACCAGCTCTCGATGTCGTCGACATAGCAGAACTGCGGCGCGCAGCCGGTCAGCAGCCGCTGTGCCACCGGGTCCTGGATCCAGGAATTCGGCCCTCCGGCAAGCGAGCCCTTCGGCGGGTTCGGCAGGTCGGGATCGACCTGGTTGGCGAACCAGCGCGAGTGCTGATTCTTCGCGAACACCGTGCCGTAGCCCGTCACGTAGGACAGGTTCAGTGCGTTGCGGCCGAAGATGTAGTCGATGCCTTCGATCACGGCGTCGCGGTATTTCCTGTCGCCGGTCAAGTCGTATGCGCGCGACAGCACCAGCGCGGTCTGCAGCATCAGGTGGTTGGAGCCCCATTCGTAGCGGCCGCCCTCAGGCGCGTAGACCTGGCCGAAGGTCTGGCCAGCCTGGATGGCGAGATAGCGGTCGGCGGCGTCGATCACCGACTGCCGCGCGGCAGCGACCTGTTCCGCGGCCAGCGCGTTCGGCACTGTTGCCAACGTCAGGCGGCCCAGTGCCGCGACGCGCGCCCAGTCGAACCCGCCCGGACCGAACGCCTCGCCGGTCGCATGCGGGGATGCTTCCACGTCGGCTCGGTACTCGTCCTTGCCGGTCGTAACGAACAGCTCCGCCGCCGCCCAGTAGAACTCGTCGGACACGTCGTCGTCGTTGTAGGGCCCGCCGCCGGACATGCCGTCCTCGGCGGTGGCGTAGACGGCCGGATTCGCCTTGGCGGCCGCGTAGGCGCGCTCGGCCGCCTGCAACAGCGTCTCGGCGAAGGCGGCGTCGTAGGGTTGGAGGAGGCGGGAGCCCTGCGCGGCAACGGCCGACAGGTTCAGCGTCGCGGCGGTCGAGGGCCGGTGCAGTTCGCGGACCTTGGGGTCGAGGTGCGGCATCAGCGGCAGCCCGGTCCATTCGTTGTCATGGATCTTGTGATGCGCCATTCCGGCCATCGGCTGGTCGTCGGGCACGACCATCTTCAGCATGAACTCCAGTTCCCAGCGCGCCTCGTCGAGAATGTCCGGCACGCCGTTGCCGTGCTCGGGAACGGGCAACGCGCCGTCGGCGAAGGCAGCGCCGGATGCACCCGATACATGCAAGGACCGCTCATAGGCGCCAAGCAGCTGCGCGACCGAAATGCCGCCGTTGACGACGTATTTGCCGTGGTCGCCGGCATCGTACCAGCCGCCGGTCACGTCTAGCGTGTATCCGCAGGTCCACGGCTCGCCATAGGCCTTCTGCGAGCTCTCCGGCGCCTGGCAGGGCACCTCGCGGTCTCCCTTGTTCGTCTCGCCATCGCCGGGTGCGCTGACATGGCCAGCGGGGCGGGCATACGCCGCGCCGGCGATCGCCCCGTCGATGGCGATGCCGGAGCGAACGGGATAGAAGTAGCTCAGCGCATCACGCGCGAGATCGCGATAGATGCCCCCGTCGATCGCGAACGGATGGCTCTTGGCGCCGTCGACGGTCGAGATGGTGAAGCCCTCGCCGGTTGCGGCAACGTCCGAGAAGTCGATGACGTGGACGTTGATCCCCGCGCTCTGGTCGGTGCCGCGCGGTTCGCTCATGCCGGTGGCGACGGTGTTGCGCGCCGCGTCCATCAGCCGCCAGGACAGCGGCGCCGGACTGCCGGTTACCAGCGTCGCGCGTTTCGGCCCATCCGGCAGGTAACCTACCTGGTTGACCCGGACGCGGGGGCCGGTATCCGGCTTGTAGGCGTCGACGTCGGCCCCGCCGATCAGCGACACCCGGTCGAAGCAGACCGTCCACGGTTCGTCCCGTCCACCCACCTGCATGACGATCTGCGCGTCGTCCATCGTCACGGGCGATGTGAACCCGGCCTGGTAGATGGCGCTCTCGGACGTCACGTTCGGGGTCAGGCCGACATAGTAGTCGTAAGGGGCGCGGGGCATCTGGACCAGCGCCCGCACCGGACCGCCGCGCGTGCCAGAGGCGATGAAGGACAGGCTGTAGGTCTCGCCCTTGACCAGCCCGATCCCGTCCTGGCCAATTATTGCGTCCCAAGGCACATTGGTGCCACCCGGCACGTCGGCACAGAGCTTGCCGTCCTGGACCACCGGTGTCAGGTTTGGCGTTGCCCACCACGGTTCCTGTCCGGCGTCGAACTCGCCGTTGACGGCGAGTTCCGCCGCACGGGCGCCGCTGGCGCCGATGACAATGGCTGCGCCGAGCGCGCCAAGGGAAAGCAGGGTCGCGCGAGCCATCGGTTTCCTCCCTGTCGCAACCGCCAATTGGTGCCGCAGCGCTCACCGCTGGTCAATGCGATTGGCCGGGATGGGTTAACCCATTGCGGGCTCGTCCTGCGCCGGAGCGCGGCGGGGACGCCAGCAGTTTCGCGAATCCAACCGCTTGGCAAATGGTCAGGGATCGCGGCCCGACCGATGCTCAGCCTTCGGCGTCCAGCCTGACCAGATTTTCGACGATGCGTCCCATCAACGCGAAGAACGTCGCCCGCTCCTCCGTCGACAGGCCGGCCAGCGCGGCGCGGTTCGTCCCGACCGCCGCCTGCTGCACATCCTTCACCAGTTTCAGCGCCGGCGGCGTCAGCGCGTAGAGGCTGATGCGCCGGTCGTCCGGATCGGCCTTTCGAGCCACCAATCCGTCGCGCTCCATGCGCGACAACGTCGCCGCCATCGTCGGCTGCTCGACGGCTGCGCGCCCGACGATGTCCTTCTGCGACATGGACCCGCCGTCGCCGAGCGCGAAGAAGATCGGCAGGTAGGCCGGCGCGAGGCCGAGCGGTCTGATCCGACGGTCGATTGCGCGCGTGAACAGTCGCGCGGCCCAGTTGGTCATGTAGCCAGCAGATTCTTCGCGCTTCAGCATTTTATATCGCTTGCTATGTAAATGCATCGCATGCTATATGATAGGCATCCGCCGATCCGCGGGCAAGGAGATTCAATCATGCGCTGGAAGTCTTCCGGCGACCGCTACGGCGCGGTCGCGATCGCGATCCATTGGCTGACCGCCTTCGCCGTCATCGGTCTGCTGATCTCAGGACTGGTTCTCGCGGACGAGTCCGATCCATCGGTCAAGGCGTCGATCCTCAGGGTGCATGTGCCGATCGGCGTTGCGGTCCTGACGCTGACGCTGCTGCGCATCGTCTGGTGGCTCCGTGTCGACCGGCGGCCGGCCGCAGTTGTCCAGTCCGGGGCACAGGCCACATTGGCGCGCCTGACACATCTTGCCTTCTACCCCTTGCTGCTCGGGCTTGGCGCCAGTGGCGTCGCGATGATGGTCCTGTCGGGTGCCGCCGCCGTGCTGTTCTTCGGCGCGGCGGGTCCGCTGCCGGACTTCTGGCAATATGCGCCGCGCGGACCCCACGGGCTGATGGCCTATGCGCTGATCGTCTTGGTCGCCGCGCATGTCGGCGCGGCGCTCCTGCACCAGTTCGTCTGGCGTGACGGGCTGCTTGCGCGGATGGGTCTCTTCCGCTGGCCGGCCGGCGAACCGGTCGGGCGCAAGGGCGCGTCAGTGCCAGCGGCGTAGGCCGAGGAGCTTTTCGCCGAGATCGGTCAGCGTGGCGGTCTCGGCGTTGTGCTTCTCCCATTCGCGCGGGTCGCCCGGGAAGGCATCGCGTTTGGGGTGGTCGCGCTCGCGCCAGAGCCGGATGCGCTCCTGCCGCTCCGCCTCGTTGTCTTCGTCGGCCGGGTACATGGAAATGTACTGCGCCATGCGCACCCGATCCCTCGAGTGGTTGGGACGCACGCCGTGGGCGAGCAGGCTGTTGAAGATCAGCAGGTCGCCCGCCTCCATGTCGATGTTGGTGATTTTCAGCCCCGTCGTGTCCGGGTGCATCGGATCGCGGTCTGCCGGCTGCGTCTTCACCCATTCGTCGAAGCCGTGGAAGAGCTCCGGGATGCACTGGAAGCCGCCCACATCGCCGTCCTGCTTCTTCAGCGACAACACGCCCTGCACGCCGATCGGCATCGGACGGAGCGACGTGTCGGCGTCCCAATGGATGAAGCCGTTCGGATTGCCGGGGTTCCTCTTCGGCGGGTTGAGGTTGGCGCGGTCGATCGCGACCCACAGATCCTCGCGGTCCCAGATGTCGACGAAAGCGTCGTAGACGCGCGTCTCCATCCGGTTGTCCCACAGATGCTGGTGATTGTAGATCTCCAGCATGCCGGTGCCGTTCAACTCCTTCATCTTGTGGTCGCGGCGCTGCGGCGCATACCAGGTGGAAGGATCGGCCGGGTTCTTCTCGTCAAAGGCCCAGAGCGTGTCGACCAGCCGCGCGACATTCGCCGCCGGAACTGCCTGGCGGACGATGACGTAGCCACGGGTCGTCCAATGCTGCCAGTCATCCGGCGAGAGGACGCGCAGCGGCAGGCGCTTGCGGATCTCCTTCAACTGGGTCGTGACACCGCGGGCACTGGGATGGACGTCACGTGTCGTGGTCTGCGGCTGCATATCGCTTCCTCCCGATCGATATCCGAAGCTTATCGGCTCGAGCGGCCGCATGTTGTATCCGCGTCTCCGGTTCTGATACTATTCTGGCGTTGCTTCTCACTAGCTGGCCCTGATGAAGCCATTCCTGGAAAAGGTTCCGCCTCCGGGCGACGCGTCCTGGCCGATGCTCAACCGCCGGCTGGATGACGGAATTCCCTTCCAGTGGCACCACCATCCCGAATACGAGCTCACGCTCACGCTCAACTCGCGCGGCCAGCGTTTCGTCGGCGACCACATCGGGAGCTACGATGACGGCGACCTGGTGCTCGTCGGGCCGAACCTGCCGCACAGCTGGAGTTCCGCTGACAAGATCGATCCGGCAGCCCCGCATGTCGCGCTGGTTATGTGGCTGCGGGCCGACTGGGTCGCGGCGCTTACCAGCGCCTTTGTGGAGATGCGCGGCGTCGCCGACATGCTGGACCGCGCAGCGGCCGGACTGCGCTTCACCGAGGAGGCCGCGAGGCGCGTCCGGCCGGTGATCGAGCGCCTGTTCGGGGAGCCAGCGGACGAGCGCCTAACCTCGCTGATCCGCGTGCTCGCGATGCTGGCGCGCGATCGCGACGCCCAGCCTCTGGCAACGCGGGTCCTGCCGCGCCATTCGCAGGGCGACCGCACGCGGATCGACCGCGTTCTGGATCACATCCATCTGAACTACGCATCGGGTCTGTCGGTCGCGGGGCTGGCCGAGGTCGCGGCGCTGAGCCCGTCGGGGCTCCACCGGCTCTTTCGCCGCCACACCGGCTCGACGGTCTCGGACTATGTGATCCGGCTGAAGATCGGCGAGGCTTGCGCGATGCTGTCGGGAACGTTCCGGCCGATCGCGCATATTGCCGATGCCGTGGGTTACGCCTCGCTCGCCAATTTCAACCGGCAGTTCAAGGCGCTGAAGGGAATGACGCCACGGGCGTATCGTGGGAGGTTTGGGACGTCACCTTGAAATGGCGGCAGAATTCTGTTCTTGTTTAGTTCTGCGGCGTGGCAGGACGCGCCGCCATAGAAGTTTGCATGGGTTTTTTGATGGATGATCCCGAGGTGGAGTCGCTTGTGCAAAAACTCGCTGATCTGCACGAGATGACCGCGGAGCAGGCGATCCGCTACGCCGTAGGCGTGGCGCTGGAGAACGACAGACGAAAAAAGGTGGGTGAGCTTGAGCTCAGTTGGGCGCTGCGGTCCGGGATGATCGAGCAGATCAAAAGAGCAGAGCAATAAAGCCCGCTTGCCGCAGCCGACCGAATCCTGTCTCACGCTCCGATGGAGTTCTCCCCCCAGCAGGACGATGCGCTGAAAGCCGTGGCGCGGTGGCTGAAATCGGGCCGGCCGCAGCTCTTCCGCCTGTTCGGCTATGCCGGGACCGGCAAGACCACGCTGGCGCGCCATTTCGCCGAGCATGTCGACGGGCAGGTGCAGTTCGCCGCCTTCACGGGCAAGGCGGCGCAGGTGCTGCGCTCCAAGGGCGCGACGAATGCGCGGACGATCCATTCGCTGATCTACCGGCCGCGCGGCGAGGAGGCGGTCGAGGACGAGACGACCGGCAAGACCTCGATGTCGCCGACCTTTTCGCTCAACCGGCAAAGCCCCGTGGCGCGGGCCAAGCTCGTCATCATCGACGAGTGCTCGATGGTCGACGAGCAGCTCGGCAAGGACCTGATGAGTTTCGGCACGCCGATCCTGGTGCTTGGCGATCCGGGCCAACTGCCGCCGATCTCGGGTGGCGGTTATTTCACCGATCATGAGCCGGACGTGCTGCTGACCGAGATCCACCGGCAGGCGCGCGACAATCCGATCATCCGGCTGGCGCTCGATGTGCGCGAGGGCCGCGAATTCATGCGTGGCGACTACGGCACCGCCCAGGTCATCGGCCGCGAGGACGTCAACCAGGATCTCGTGCTGAAGGCGGACCAGGTGCTGGTCGGCACCAACCGAACGCGGCGGCGCTACAACCAGCGTCTGCGCGAATTGAAGGGCTTCGCGGCGGCCTATCCGCAAGCCGGCGACAAGCTCGTCTGTCTCAGGAACGATCCGGCAAAGGGTCTGCTCAACGGCTCGCTGTGGAAGGTGATGACCTCGGCCAAGGAAACCGTAAAGCCCGGCATCAACCTGCTCGTCTCGCCGGAGGAGGACGATCCGGACCGCGGCGTCGCCAAGATCAAGCTGCTCAAATCGGCCTTCGACGATCCGGATGCGGACATCCCGTGGCAGCAGAAGAAGCGCTATGACGATTTCGACTTCGGCTATGCGCTGACCGTGCATAAGGCACAGGGCTCGCAGTGGAACGACGTCGTGCTGTTCGACGAGAGCTGGGCCTTCAAGGAGACGCGACAGCGCTGGCTCTACACTGCGATCACGCGGGCGGCGGAGACGCTGACGGTTGTGCGGTGAACGGTGACTGGACGCGGCCGCTGGCCTCATAGCTTGAATTGGCACCGGCCAGCCAATTTGGCTATTCACCACCATCCACAATTTACCATTCACGTCTCCCATGCCCGCCAAGCTCTCCGTCAACCTCAACGCCATCGCCTATCTCAGGAACCGCCGCGACCTGCCCTGGCCCAGCGTGACAGGGCTCGGGCGCATCGCGCTCGCCGCCGGTGCCCACGGGCTCACCGTCCACCCGAGACCGGACGAACGGCATACCCGCAACGCCGATTTGACCGAAATCCGCGCGCTCATCGACGACGAGTTTCCGCGCGCAGAGTTCAACGTCGAGGGCTTTCCGACGGAAGACTTCCTCGCACTCGTGGAGAAAAACCAGCCTGACCAGGT
The DNA here is from genome assembly GCA_019635755.1 of Rhizobiaceae bacterium. GTDB lineage: Bacteria > Pseudomonadota > Alphaproteobacteria > Rhizobiales > Rhizobiaceae > OAS926. Next base: position 392,768 of record JAHBYW010000002.1, read on the forward strand.
GACGCTCGTGCCGGACGATCCGGCGCAGGCCACGTCCGACCACGGCTGGGACTTCCGGACCAAGGCCGGGTATCTGGCCCCCATCGTCAAGCGGCTGAAGAAGAGCGGCTTTCGCGTGTCGCTGTTCGCCGATCCCGACCCCGCGGGCATGGCCGCCGCGCGCGACACGGGCGCGGATCGGATCGAGCTCTACACCGGCCCTTACGGCTCCTTCCATGCCGACCCGGGGCGAGCCGGAGCGGCGCTGGACAGGCTCGGCGCCACCGCCGACGCGGCGCTCGCGCTCGGGCTCGGCGTCAACGCCGGCCACGATCTGACCGTCGCCAACCTGCCGGCGCTCGCCAGGCGGATCCCGGCGCTATCCGAAGTGTCGATCGGCCATGGCCTGACCGCCGACGCGATGGAGTTCGGCATGGCCGAGACCGTCAGGCGCTTCCTCAGGGCATGCGGCTGGTAGCAATGCAATAAAGCGATGGCTGCGTGGTTGAGCCATCGCAAAGCAGCATTTGTTATTGCAGTGCAGCAGGCGTAGAGCAGCCGCCGTTTTTCCCGGAGTCTTGCCATGGCACCCGCCGGCAATTTCGGACACGCTGCCAATCCGGCGGCTGCAGTGCCCGGTCACGCGTCCCCTCGAACGGGCATCCTGATGCTAGGCGCCATCGGCGTCGTGTATGGCGATATCGGGACCAGCCCGCTCTACGCCTTCCGCGAGGCGTTGCGCGCCGCGGCCGGGGACAACGTCGCGACGCGCGACGACGTGCTGGGCGTTCTATCGCTGATCGTCTGGGCGCTCACGATCATCGTTACGGTGAAGTACATCCTCTTCGTGCTCAAGGCCGACAATCGGGGCGAGGGCGGCACCCTGTCGCTGATGGCGTTGGCCCGCTCGGCAAACCGGCGGCGGTCCGCGGTGCTCCTCAGCGTCGGCATGGCCGGCGCGGCGATGTTCTACGGCGACGCGATCATCACCCCCGCGATCTCGGTGCTGTCGGCGGTCGAGGGCATGAAGATCGTTACGCCCGCCTTCGAGCCCTATGTGGTGCCGGTGACGCTCGGCATCCTGGCGGGCCTTTTCTCGGTCCAGCGGTTCGGCACCGGCAGCGTCGCGGCGGTGTTCGGGCCGATCACGGCCTTCTGGTTCCTGGCGATTGGCCTTTCCGGCCTGGTCCACATCGCCGACGACCCGGGGGTGCTCGCGGCGCTCAATCCGATGCATGTCGTCGATGTGCTGACCGACGCGCCAGCGGTCGCCTTCGTCACCGTCGGCGCCGTGTTCCTGGCGGTGACGGGCGCCGAGGCACTCTACGCCGACCTCGGCCACTTCGGACGCAGGCCGATCGTGCTGGCCTGGCTCGTCATCGTCTTCCCCTGCCTGCTGCTCAACTATTTCGGCCAGGGCGCCTTCGTGCTGGGCAATGGCGGGCGCATCGGCCACCCCTTCTTCCAGATGAACAATGGCTGGGCGCTGCTGCCGATGGTCGTGCTGGCGACAGCTGCCACCATCATTGCCAGCCAGGCCGTCATCACCGGCGCCTTCTCGCTGACCCGGCAGGCGACGCAGTTGAACCTGTTGCCCCGGCTCACCGTCCTGCACACGTCCGACATCCAGGCCGGCCAGATCTACATGCCGCGGGTGAACCTCCTGCTGGCGGTCGGCGTGATGGCGCTGGTGCTCGGCTTCGGCGAGTCGAGCGGCCTCGCCGCCGCCTATGGCATCTCCGTCACCGGCAACATGCTGATGACGACGATCCTGCTCTTCGTCGTGATGCGCAGCATCTGGAAATGGAAGCTGGCAGTCGCCGCCGCCCTGACCGCCGTGTTCGCAACCATCGACGTCGGCTTCTTCGTCGCCAACATCGTCAAGGTCTTCGATGGCGGCTGGGCCTCGCTTGTCGTCGCGGCCCTCGTCCTCGGGACGATGTGGACCTGGGTGCGCGGCAGCCGCCACCTGTTCGAGAAGACCCGCAGGAACGAGATCCCGCTCGACTTCCTCGCCGAGCAACTGGCGAAGAAGGCACCCCAGACGGTACCCGGGACGGCAATCTTCCTGACCGGCGACGCGGCCAGCGCGCCGACCGCGCTGATGCACAGCCTGAAGCACTACAAGGTGCTGCACGAGCACAACGCGATCCTGACAGTGGAGACGGCGGAGGAGCCCTATGTTCCGGACGCCGAGCGGGCGCGCATCACGGTGCTGAACGACCGCTTCATGCGCGTAAAGCTGACTTTCGGCTATATGGAGCAGCCCAACGTGCCCAAGGCGCTGGCGATCTGCCGCAAGAAGGGCTGGAAGTTCGACATCATGACGACATCGTTCTTCCTGTCGCGGCGGGTGATCAAGCCGTCGGCGACCTCGACGATGCCGGCATGGCAGTCGCGCTACTTCATGCTGCTGGCGCGCAGTGCCACGGACGCCACGGAGTACTTCCAGATACCCACCGGGCGCGTGGTCGAGATCGGGACACAGGTCACGATCTGAGGCGCGCGGAGGCGCCTCGCGGCGCCTCCGGCTCGTCCTCGGCTCAGCCGGCAAGCGCCGATGCGTTCGCGGCGAGGAATGTCCGCAGCGTCGCGGGGGCGCGGCCGGACAGCTTTTCGACATCGCCGGTCACCATTGCGAGATCGCCCTGGCGGGTCGCTGTGTCGAAGGAAACGAGGGTCGGGATCACCGCATCGGGCACGCCCGCCGCCTTCATGCCGCCCGCCAGCTGGTCGTCCGTCAGATTCACCACCTGGATCGGTTTTCCGACGGTGGACGACGCCATCGCAGCGATTTCGCCATTGCTGAACGCCTGGCTCCCGGTCAGCGTGTAGGTCGCGCTGCCGGCCGGCGGGTTCGCCAGCGCACCGGCGATCGCGGCAGCGATGTCGTCTCGCGCGACGAAGGCCGTCCGGCCTTCGCCGGCCGCGCTGTACCACTGCCCCGTCTTGAACGCCTGCGGCAGGCTCATGAACAGGTTCTCCGCATACCAGCTGTTGCGGAAGATGAGGTAGGGCAGGCCCGTCGCCTTCACCGCGTCCTCCGAACCCAGATGGTCCGGGGCGAAGCTGACATGCGAAGTGTCGGCCTTGGGCAGCGAGGCATAGGCCAGCCGCCTGGCGCCGGCCTTCGCAGCGGCGGCGATGGCCGCCTTGTGCTGGCGAAGGCGGGTGCCGGCACCGTCGAGCGCATCCGTGGAAATGACGAGGACGGTGCCCGCGTCGGAAAAGCCGGACGCCAGGCTGGCCGGATCGTCGAAATCGATCTTGCGGATCGCGATGCCCCGCGTGGCCAGGTCGGCGAGCTTCTCGGGGTTGCGCGTGCCGGCAATGATGCGCGACGGCACGACTCCGAATGTGTCGATGAGGTGGGTGACGACGGCGCGGCCAAGCTTGCCGGATGCGCCGGTGACGAAGATCGTATGGGTCATGGGAGGCTGATCCTTTCCAAATGAGACTTGCTCTCGAAATGAGACCAGCACTACATTGTGCAATACCGAGCCTTCGTAAAGAAGGCATTTTTGCCCGTGCAGGTACCCTGGAGGTAACCATGGATGCGACCCAGGCGACGGCTCGCCAGAAGATCGCCTACTACGGCGCAACCAGCGAAGGCGGCCTCGCGAACTGCCCGATCCGCAACGTCGTCCGCAATGTGTTCGGCAAGTGGAGTTCGCTGCTCCTGATGGCGCTTGCCGAACGGCCGGCGCGGTTCGGAGAATTGCGGCGGCTGGTCCCGGACATTTCGCAACGCATGCTTACGGAAACGCTTCGCGACCTGCAGCGCGACGGCTACCTGCACCGCGAGGTGTTCGACACGACGCCGCCCAGCGTCGAGTACAGCCTGACCGACCTCGGCCGGTCCATGTATGAATCGTTGAGCCAGCTTCTGCTGTGGGCGGAGAACAATCACGACGCCGTGCGCAAGGCTCGCGCCGCCTTCGACAGCGCCGGTTTGCGCTAACGCCTTGCACCGCCAGCCGTTTTCTCCGATTCTGTCGCGAATCGGGGCGAGGGGCTCGCGATGCGGGTTTTGGACATTGCGGTCGTCGGCGCTGGGCCGGCGGGACTGGCGGTCGCGCTCTATCTGGCGCGCGCCGGCCACCGCGTGACCATTTTCGAGCGCTTCGAAAAGCCGGCGCCGGTGGGGTCCGGCCTCATCCTGCAGCCGACGGGCCTGGCCGTCCTGCACGATCTCGGCCTCTTCAGCGAGATTCTGGCGCTCGGGGCCACGATCGAACGGCTGCGCGGCACCGATGCCCGCAGCGGCCGGACCGTGCTCGACGTGCGCTACGACGCGCTTCCCGGCGGCCGCTTCGGGCTCGCCGTGCATCGCGCGGCGCTCTTCGGTGTCCTGTTCCGCGCGGCGCGGCGGCAGGGCATCGCCATCGAGACCGGGACAGAGATCGGCGCGATGGACGTGACCGGCGGCCGCGCCGCGCCCATCACGACGGAGGGCCGCGTCGCAGGGCGCTTCGACCTGATCATCGACGCGAGCGGTGCCCGGTCGCGCCTGAAGCGCTTCGCCCGCAAGCCGTCCGATCCGCGACCGCTGGCCTATGGCGCCTTCTGGGCCTCGCTGCCTTGGCGTGGCGACGGCTTCGACGCTCATGCGCTGGTGCAGCGGTATTCCAGGGCGAGCGTCATGATCGGCGTGCTGCCGATCGGCCGGCCGGACCCCGAGAGCGGGCCGATGGCGGCCTTCTTCTGGAGCATCAAGCCCGACGACGTGCAGAAGGTACGTGCCGCCGGCCTCTCGGCATGGAAGGACCGCGTCGCGGGCTTCTGGCCCGACTGCGCCGCCTATCTCGACCAGATCGGCAGCTTCGACGACCTCACGCTCGCGCGCTACGGCCACCACACGCTGGCGCGCCCGGTGGGGCTCCGGCTTGCCGTCATCGGCGACGGCGCGCACTCGACCAGTCCGCAGCTCGGGCAGGGCGCCAATATGGCGCTGCTCGACGCGCGGGCACTGGCCCATGCGCTGGCGACGACCGAGGACGTGGACGCCGCGCTCTCCGCCTATGTCCGCATGCGCCGCCGGCATGTCCGCGTGTTCCAGGCGATGTCCTGGATGTTCACGCCCTTCTACCAATCCGACTCGCGCGTCCTGCCGTTCCTGCGGGACCGGCTGGTCGCCACGGTCGCCCGCGTCGAACCGGCGCAGAAGTTCTTGGCGTCGATGGTCGCCGGCACGGTGATCGATCCATTCGAAAGGATCGGTCTGACCGAACCCTCCTGGGAAGGCATGTCCGGCACCTGAAATACCCGCCAGCATCTCTTCCCGAACACCGCGACGCACTTTCGGGAACATGGTCTAGCCGCGACAGGTGCATGACGATCGGGTCTCGACTATCAATCCCGACGTCGGGGCGACGGAGGGGTTTCCCATGGCTGGCAAGCTTGTTCTGGTCACGGGCGGTTCGGGGTTTCTCGGCGCGCATTGCGTCGTGAGGCTTCTCGCCGACGGCTATCGCGTTCGAACCACGGTGCGTTCGCTGGCCCGTGAGCCGGAGGTCCGCGCCCTTGTGCGGGCAGGCGGCGGCGACGCCGGCGACCGCCTGGAGTTTGCCGAGGCGGACCTGACCGCCGATCAGGGCTGGAAGGAAGCAGCCGCCGGCGCGGACTTCGTGCTGCATGTCGCCTCGCCGTTTCCAGCCGTGCAGCCGAACGACGAGAACGAACTCATTCGCCCGGCCGTGGAGGGCACGCTCCGCGTGTTGCGGGCAGCGCGCGACGCTGGAGTGAAACGCGTCGTGTTGACGTCCTCCTTCGCGGCGATCGGCTACGGCCATCCGACGCAGGATGCGCCGTTCGACGAGACCGATTGGACCAATCTCGAGGGGCCGGGCATCACGCCCTACGTGAAATCGAAAACGCTTGCCGAACGCGCGGCGTGGGATTTTGTCCGGCATGAGGGCGGGACGATGGAGCTTTCGGTCATCAATCCCGTTGGCATCCTGGGGCCCGCGCTCGGGCGGGACCTCTCCACCTCGGTCGAACTGCTGAAGAACCTGATGGAAGGCGCGGTCCCGGCCGCGCCGCGCACGTGGTTCGGACTGGTTGACGTCCGCGACGTGGCGGACCTGCACGTGCGCGCGATGACGTCGCCCGCAGCGAAGGGCGAACGCTTCCTCGCGACCGCCGGCGATTTTGTCGGGGTCATCGACATTGCCCGGGTGCTCAAGGCCGAACTCGGCGATGCTGCGCGCAAGGTGCCGAACCGGGTGATGCCAGACTGGCTGGTGCGGGCCTTCGCCATCTTCATGCCGGCGGCGAGGGCGTCCGTGCCGGAGCTTGGCAAGCGGAAGAACGCAAGCGGCGCGAAAGCGGAAAAGGTGCTCGGCCTCAAGCCGCGCTCTGTGCGTGAGGCGATCGCGTCCAGCGTCAGAAGCCTGAAAGAGCTCGGGCTGATCCGCTTCTGAGATCGTAGCGGACTTGACCATGCAGCCTTGAGGCCGCTATACGGCCGAACCGTAACGTACGGTACGGTTGACGCGTGCTCCAGAAGGCTTCCCAGATCGAAGCGGAAAAACCGACGCCCCGCCAGCAGGCGGTGCTCGATGCCGCGCTCGGCCTGATGGTCGAGGCCGGCGACCAGCTGACGATGACGGCGGTCGCGGCGCGCGCGAGCTGCTCCAAGGAAACGCTGTACAAATGGTTCGGCGACCGCGACGGGCTTTTGTCTGCAACCGTGCGCTGGCAGGCGTCCAAGGTTCGTGTGGCGCCCGTTGACCGAGCCCGCATGGACATCGCGGCGCTGACCGCCACGCTTGAGCAGTTCGCGTCCGACTGGTTGACCGTGATCACCTCCAAGACATCGATCGCGCTGAACCGCGTGGCAGTCGCGCATGCGGGTTCGGCGAAGCGCGGCCTCGGCACGATCGTGCTGGAGAACGGCCGCTTTGCGCTCGCCAAGCGGCTGAAGCCGGTGCTCGAGGCCGCCCGCGACGCCGGGCTGATCGCGTTCGACGACGCGGAGACGGCGTTCCGCACCTTCTTCGGCCTGGTCGCGCGCGACGTGCAGATCCGCGTGCTGCTTGGCGAGAAGCTCAAGCTCTCGACAGTCGAGATTACCGCAGACGCTCGCCGGGCGACGCAGCAGTTCCTCGCGCTTCACGAAACCGGTGCGTCCTTCGAGGCTCGCCCGGGGGGCTCGCACCTCAGGATGAGGAAGGACGTGCCTGTCGCCTACCAAGTCAGTCGCAGTGCACGGGCGCCGGACAAGGGCAAGCCAAGGCGCCGCCCGCCCTCATCCTGAAGAGCGAGCACAGCGAGCCTCGAAGGACGCACCAATCAACAACGCATCGAACCAAGGGAAGGAAACCACCATGCGTGTCTATTACGATCGCGACGCCGATCTCAATCTCATCAAGGGCAAGAAGGTCGCCATCATCGGCTATGGCTCCCAGGGCCGCGCGCATGCGCTGAACCTGAAGGAGTCCGGCGTGAAGGATATCGCGATCGGGCTGAAGCCCGGCTCGGCGACGGCCAAGAAGGTCGAGGCCGACGGGCTGAAGGTGATGAGCGTGCCGGAGGTCGCCAAGTGGGCCGACCTGATGATGATGGCGACGCCGGACGAACTGCAGGCCGACATCTACAGACAAGAGATCGCGCCGAACATCCGCGACGGCGCGGCGATCGCCTTCGCGCATGGCCTCAACGTGCATTTCGGCCTGATCGAGCCGAAGAACACCGTCGACGTGCTGATGGTGGCGCCGAAGGGGCCGGGCCACACGGTGCGCGGCGAGTACCAGAAGGGCGGCGGCGTGCCTTGCCTGGTGGCGGTCCACCACGACGCGTCGGGCAATGCGCTCGACCTCGGCCTCTCCTATGCCTGCGGCGTCGGCGGTGGCCGCTCCGGCATCATCGAGACCAACTTCAAGGAAGAGTGCGAGACCGACCTGTTCGGCGAGCAGGTCGTGCTGTGCGGCGGCCTGGTCGAACTGATCCGCGCCGGCTTCGAGACGCTGGTCGAGGCCGGCTACGCGCCCGAGATGGCCTATTTCGAGTGCCTGCACGAGGTAAAGCTGATCGTCGACCTGATCTACGAGGGCGGCATCGCCAACATGAACTACTCGATCTCGAACACGGCGGAGTGGGGCGAGTACGTCTCCGGCCCACGCATCATCACCGCCGAGACGAAGGCCGAGATGAAGCGCATCCTGAAGGACATCCAGACCGGCAAGTTCACGTCGGAATGGATGCAGGAATACCGTTCGGGTCTGGCCCGCTTCAAGGGCATCCGCCGCATGAACGATTCCCACCAGATCGAGCAGGTCGGCGAGAAGCTGCGCGGCATGATGCCGTGGATCGCCAAGAACAAGCTGGTCGACAAGGCGAAGAACTAGCGGTGGATCGGGGGCTGGCCGGCACCGTTGGTGTCGGCCGCCAAGTTCAGGCATGGATGCTCGGGCTTGCCCCGAGCATCCATGCCTGAACGGTCAGGATATCGCCCGCGGCGAAAGTGGGACTGATACCTACCCGACCACTTTCTTCAGCGGCGCGTTCTCCATTGACTCGCGGCCGAGAAATTCGACGCCGATGCGGCCGTTGTCGCGCCAGCGCACCTCGGCGCGGTACGCCGCGCCGTCATGCGGCACGTGAAGCACGAAGCGGGGCGGCACGCGGACGTTCTCCACCAGCTCGAGCTCGGCGCCCTCGGCACTGATGTTGGTCACCAGGCAGCGGTTCTGCGGTTTGCCGGCGCTGTCCAGGATGACCGCTCCTCGCAGCGCTTCGGTGCGTGGATACTGCCGTGCGTCGCTGTCCTCGCCGTGCGCCTGCATCGTCCCCTCCGTTGTTGGGTGGATTGTGCACCGTTCGGGTTAAGTCCGGCTTAGCGGTCGGCGCCGGCACGTCCCGATCCGGCACAGGCCGTCTGGCACGCAATTCGCACCGCGCGAGAAAATCGGTCATGGAGGCCTTGCACGATGCCAATCCTGAACAACCCGGCCGCGGCGGCCGGCAAACGCGTGTTCAACGAACGCCGCGGCACGGAACGCCGACGCAGCTTCAAGGGCGGGCTTCTCCGGTTCAACGGCGGCTACGGCGCGCTGGAATGCATCGTCCGCAACCAGTCGGATGGCGGTGCCCGTCTCTCGTTCGGCGACGTGATGGCGGTGCCGCCGCAGTTCGAGCTGAAGGTGGGCCCCGAGGGCGCCTGGCGCGCGGCGTCGATCCGCTGGCGCAAGGGAACGGACATCGGCATCGCGTATCTGTAAGGCCTGCTCGGGCTTCGCCGTGCAGCGGCGACGCAGGCGGGACCGTCGCTGTCAGCCGTAATGCCAGGCCGGCTTTGGCTCGGTTCCGCGAAACATGACGCCGATGCGCGTGCCGGCGCGCCAGCGGATCACGCTGCGGTAGGCAATGCCGTCGAAGGGCACATAGAGCAGGAATTCGGCGGGGACGGCCGTGCCGATCGGGACACGCAGCTCTGCGCCGCTCTCGGTCTGGTCGCGGAGGGTGCAGCGCACCTCCGACGTGTCGACATCGACGAGGATTGCCCCGGCCTTCAGCACGCGGCTGCGCCGGCGCTGCCGGTTGTCGACAGGCAACTGTTTCGCGGCGGTCGAGGTCTCAGCCATCCCGCTCCAATACGGGACGTCGGATACGATGGCCTTAATCCGGATGGTTAATGTTCTCCCAACGCGACAGCGGCGCCTCGGGGGCGCCGCTTGCTCGTATCGCGCGTCCGCTCAGCTGTAGGGCGAATAGCACTGCCGGCGCGGCCGGCCCTTGCCGGGGTTGAACGAATTGTCCCACTCCCGATAGCTCTTGTACCGGTTGTAGCACCAGTTGACGTGTGCGTCTGACAGCCGGATGACCCGCCGCGGCACGTAGCGCGGCTCCACATACCGAGGCTCCTGGTAGCGGTAGCTCGGCACGTAGAGGTCGATGTAGACGTCGGCTCCGCGACGGTTGTAGTAGCGCCGGTTCCAGCGGCGGTCGTCGTCGTAGCGCCCGCGGTCATGCTTCCACCAGGCGTCGCCGTCCTTGTGCACATGGCCGCCGGACCGGCGCGGGCGGTAGCGTTCGTTGCCGAGCGCGCGCAGGTCGCTCTCGGCGGTGGTCTCGGTGCCGCGCCTGCAGGTGCCGTACCCGTCGCAGAACGTGCCGCGCGGCCCCACGCCGACCGTGCCGCCCCAGCCGAAGCCGTCTTGGGCGACTGCCAGCTGCGGCCCGGCAATCAGGGCGCCGGCAAAAGCGAAGCCGGCGCAGATCAGTTTCGAGAATGCACGCATCTTCATCTCCCCGAAGGCGAATCGCGCCGAGGCCCCCACAACCCGGACGAGAGGAAAGGGGCAGCATGACGGCAGCCGGATGAACGGCCGATGAACGGGGCGGTTCCGCAAGGTGCGGCCGCTCGGCTTGATATTGGCGATGACGGAGGGCAAAGCTCCGCCAATGTCGCTCAGGATTGCCACGTTCAACGTCGAGAACCTCATGAACCGGTTCGACTTCACCGGATTCAGGAACCAGCTGAACGAGGATCGCACGCTGGCGCTCTACCAGATCAAGAACGAGGCGGAGTACCGTTTCCTCGAACAGGCGCGCGCCATCGCGCACACCGACGATACCCGGCAGCTGACGGCGCTGGCGATCGCCGAGACCCGCGCGGACGTGCTCTGCCTGCAGGAAGTGGACAACCTCGATGCGCTGAAGGCCTTCGAGTACGGTTACCTGTTCAAGATGATCGGCGAGGGCTACCGCAACAAGTACACCACCGCCGGCAACGACTCGCGCGGCATCGACGTGGCCGTGATGATGCGCGAGGAGACGCTGCACGGCCAGCCGATCGCCTTCGTGCGCATGACCAGCCACGCCCACCACACATTCGAGGAGTTCGGCCTCCACACGCCGGAACTCGCGGCGCTCGGCAACCAGGCCAACGAGCGGATCTTCCGCCGCGACTGCCTCGAGATCGACATCACGGTCGGCGGCGTGCCGCTGACCATCTACTCGGTGCACCTCAAGTCGATGGGCAGCCCGCGCGACGGGTTGCCCGGGCGGGAGGCGACCATGCCGATCCGCATCGCCGAGGCGATGGCGGTGCGCAGGATCATCGAGGATCGCTTCGGCAAGGATCACGCGCGCAACAAGCGATGGGTGATCTGCGGCGACTTCAACGATTATCGCGAGCGGGTGGTGATCGGCGGCAACGCCTTCGACGGGCACACCTTCGAGCCGGTGCAGGAGGCGCAGTCCTGCCTGAACGTGCTGCTCGGCGACGGTTTTGCGGAGAACCTGGCGGAGCGACGGCCGGAACTGAATCGCTGGACGCTCTACCACACGCGCGGGCCACAGGAACGGCATCTGTGCCAGCTCGACTACATCCTCGCCTCGGCGGCGGTCGCCAATGCCAACGGCAACGCTGTACCGGACATCGTCCGTCGCGGGCAGCCCTGGCGCACGGTCTTTCCGCCCGGGCAGGAGCTCGATCGTTTCCCGCGGGCGGGCTGGGACCGCCCCAAGGCGTCGGACCATTGCCCCGTCGCCGTGACGCTCGACATCATCTGATGGCGTTCGACATTCCCCGCCACCGGGTCTTCCCTATCGACGGGATCGACGTGCGGCTGATCCACGGACCGCACCCTTTCGAGGCGGCCAACCGGGAGGCCATCGCGGCGAACTGGCTGCGCGAGCTCGCGGTGCAGCCCAGCCTCTATGACGGCACCGTCGTCCTTCTTACCGACCTCGAATGGAAGGACGGATTGCTGGCAGGCCGATGCCATGCCATCTCCTATGCCGGCTTCCTGCTGTGGCGGCGGCAGCGGCCGGCAGGAAACGGCGAGCACGTCTTCGCTCACGCGATGCTGGCCAGCGCCGACGGTGCGCTCGTCGCGATCCGCATGGCGTCCCACACGGCCAATTCCGGCAAGGTCTATTTCGCCGCCGGCTCGTTCGAGATCGAGGATTTTCCGGACGGCCGCGTCGACGCCGACCTGAACATGCGGCGCGAGGTGGGCGAGGAGACCGGCATCGACCTCGCGCTGCTGCGCCACGACCCGATCGCGCACGGCTGGTCGTCGGAGACGTCGACGGTGATCTTCCGCCGCTACCGGCTGCCGTGGACGGCCGATGAGACGGCCGAACGGATCCGTTCATTCGTCCGCAGCGAGGCGCGTCCCGAAATCGACGGACCGGTGATCATCCGCGCCGCGGATGAGCGTCCCGCCGGACTGTCCTCCCATATGCCGGCCCTGATCGACTGGCATTTCGCCCACCCCGGGTGAACCGGATTCGTTGCGGACCGGCGCCGCGCCGGTCATTGTGCCCCGTCAAACCTGCGAATCGCCGATGCACTCCAGCTTCTCCTTTTTCGAGATCGCCTCCCTCCTGCTGACGCTGTCGGCGCTGTTCGGCTGGCTGAACCTTCGCTTCCTGAAGCTGCCGCATACGATCGGCCTGCTGGTGATGGCGCTGGCCGGTTCGCTGCTGCTGCTGGCGCTGCACAAGCTCGCGCCGGGCCTGGGGATAACGGCCGACCTGCAGCGTGCCGTGGCGCAGATCGATTTCTACGACGCGATCATGAACGGCATGCTGGCTTTCCTGCTGTTTGCCGGCGCGCTTCACGTCGACTGGCACAAGCTCAAGCGCGAGCGCGTGCCGATCGTGCTGATGGCCACACTCGGCGTCGTCATATCGACCGTCGTCGTCGGCGTGCTGCTCTGGCTCACTGCAGGGGCGCTGGGCTTCGACCTTCCGCTGCAATGGGCGCTCGTGTTCGGCGCGCTGATCTCGCCGACCGACCCCGTCGCCGTGCTGGGACTGCTCAAGGCCGTCGACGTGCCGGAATCGATCAAGGCCAAGATCGCCGGCGAGTCGCTGTTCAACGACGGCGTTGCGGTCGTCGCATTCTCCGTGCTGCTGGCGGTCGCGGTCGGGACGGCCGGCGAAGGGCCGGACCATCTCGATCCGTGGCACATCGCGGAGCTGTTCTTCTACGAGGGCGTGGGGGGCGCGATTTTCGGCTTCGTCACCGGATGGATCGCTTTCCGGCTGATGGCGACGATCGACGACCACATCGTGGAAATCCTGATCTCGCTCGGTGCCTGCGCCGCGACCTATGCGCTGTCGCTGCGCTTCCACATCTCGGGTCCGATCGCCGTCGTGGTGACGGGCCTGCTGATTGCCAACCGGGATGTTGACTACGCGATGAGCGAGAAGGTGAAGGACTATCTCTTCGCCTTCTGGGAAGTGGTCGACGAGATGCTGAATTCGGTGCTGTTCCTGCTCATCGGGCTCGAGGTGCTGGTCATCGCCTTCGACCCGTCGCTGTCGTGGATCGTCCTGCTCTGCATCCCGATCGTTCTGCTGGGCCGGCTCATTTCGGTGTCGGTGCCCATCCTGCTCCTGACGCTTCGGCGAACATTCTCGCACGGCTCGATCCGCATCCTGACCTGGGGCGGGCTGCGCGGCGGCGTGTCGGTGGCGCTGGCGCTCTCGCTGCCCGACAGCGACGCCAAGCCGCTGCTGCTATCCGCGACCTATGCCGTGGTCATCTTTTCGATCGTGGTGCAGGGGCTGACCGTCACCAATGTCGTGAGCCGGGTTGTGAGGCCCGCGAAACCGCCGGCACGGGACAAGGCTGCAGCGCCGCCAGCCGGCTGACGAAACGGCTGCCCTATTCGTGGCGCAGGGCGTCGATCGGGTCGAGCCTGGCGCCGCGGAGCGCGGGGAAGAAGCCGAACACCATGCCGATCAGGGCCGAGAAGCCGACGGCCAGCGCGATGACGGCCATGCTCGGCGCGAAGGGGATCGACAGCGTCGCAGAGGCGATGCCGGCCAGCGAAAGGCCGAGCGCGATGCCGATCAGGCCGCCAAACAAGGACAGCACGGTCGCCTCCACGAGAAACTGGACGAGGATGTGGCGCTCATGCGCGCCGATCGCAAGGCGGATGCCGATCTCGCGCGTTCGCTCGGTCACCGAGACCAGCATGATGTTCATGATGCCGATGCCGCCGACCAGCAGGCTGACCGCGGCGACCGCACCCAGCATGCCCGTCATGGTCGTCGTCGCGCTCGCCATGGCGTCGGCCACCTGCGTCATGTCGCGGACGTCGAAATTGTCGTCGGCGTCGGGTGCGATGCGGCGCGTGTCGCGCAGGATCTGCTCGATGTCGGCCAGGACCTCCGTCGTCGGCACGTCGTCGGCGGCGGCGACGTAGATCGAATCGATGTTGCGGTCGCCCGCGATGCGCCTCTGGAAGGCGGGCAGGGGCATCATCACGACGTTGTCCTGGTCCTGGCCGAAGCCGGAGACACCCTTCACGGCAAGGACGCCGATGACCTTGCAAGCCACCTTGCCGACACGGATGGACTGGCCCGACGGGTCCCCGGCGCCGAAGAACAGGGTGCGGATCGTCTCGCCGATCACGCAGACCGGCGCGCCGCCGCGCACCTCGGATTCCGTGAAGGCACGGCCGAGCGGAACGTCCCAGTCGCGGGCGATGAAGTATTCCGTGTCGGTGCCGGTGACCTCGGCGGCGACGTTCTGCGCGCCGTAGACGACGCGCACCTGCCGGGACGAGGCCGCGGACACCGCCCTGGCGCTGTCCAGGCCGCTCAGGAGACCGGCAAGGTCCTTGTCGTCCAGGCGTTTCGGCGTGAACGAGGTGGAACCGGACCGATCCGGGCGCGCGGCACGCACCACCAGCAGGTTCGACCCGAGCTTGGCGATGTCGCTCTTCACGCGCTCGGTCGTGCCGGAGCCGATCGTGATCATCGCGATGACGGCGGCGACTCCGATCACGATGCCAAGCAGCGTCAGGAAGGAGCGCATGACGTTGCGGCGGATCGACAAAAGCGCGAGGCGGAACGTTTCCCAGAACATCACGCGATCTCCAGCACGCGCGTGTCGGACTCGATGTTGCCGTCGAGGAACGAGACGGTGCGGCCTGCATAGGCGGCGATGTCGGCCTCGTGCGTCACCATCACGATGGTCAGACCGAGCTCGTCGTTGAGCCCCGTCAACAGGTCCATGATCTCGTGGCTGCGCTTGGTGTCCAGGTTTCCGGTCGGTTCGTCGGCGACCAGCAGAGCCGGCCGCGTGACGATGGCGCGGGCGATCGCCACACGCTGCTGCTGGCCGCCCGACAGTTCGGCCGGCGTATGGTCGGCGCGCTCGGCGAGACCGACCTCGGCCAGCGCTTCCAGCGCCCGCGACCGCCTCTCGGCCGCACCGACGCCGCGGTATATCAGCGGCAGTTCGACGTTCTCGACCGCGGTCGTGCGCGGGAGAAGATTGTAGCCCTGGAAGACGAAGCCGATGTAGAGGTTCCTCAGCACTGCGCGCTTGTCGCGGTCGAGCCGGCCCGCATCGACGTCGCGGAAGGCATAGCGGCCGTCCGACGGCGTATCGAGGCAGCCGATGATGTTCATCGCCGTCGACTTGCCCGAGCCCGACGGTCCCATGATGGCGACGAACTCGCCTTCTCCGATCGCGAGATCGACCCCAGCCAGCGCGTTCACGCGGGCCTCGCCCTCGCCATAGGTCTTCCACACCTTGTCGAAGGTGATCAGCGGCGCGGCCATCAGCGCCGCGTCCGCTGCCGGGCGATGCCCACGACGACCTGATCGCCCTCGTTCAGCCCGGAGACGATCTCGGTGTTCTCGCCATCGGTCGAACCCGTGTGCACCTGCACCGCCTCGGGCTGGCCGCCGCGCATCACGTAGAGGGTGCGGGTGCCGTCCTGCCCCACGCGGCTTTCGCGCCGGCCAAAACCGGGCCGCATGCGCGGCATGAAGAGGTCGCGCAGGCTCCAGCCTGTGTTTTCGCCACTTGCGGTGGGCCGGAAGCGGAACGCGGCGCTGGGAACCGTGACGACACCCTCGGCCTCGCGGGTGATGACCGCGACCGTCGCCGTCATGCCGGGGCGCAACAGGAGGTCGGCGTTGTCGACGTCCAGCCGCGCGTCGTAGGTCACCACGCCCTCCGTCGCAACCGAGGCGAAGGATACGTCGCGGATCAGCGCATCGAAGGAGCGGTCGGGGAACGCATCGACCGTGAATCGCGCCTTCTGGCCCGCCTTGACATGGCCGATATCGGCCTCGTCGATCGCTGCCTTAAGCTCCATGCGCTTGAGGTCGGCCGCGATCACGAAAAGCACCGGCGCCTGCATCGACGATGCCACCGTCTGTCCGGGGTTCACGGAGCGCGTGAGGACCACGCCGTCGATCGGTGCGTAGATCTTCGACTTGGCAAGGTCGGCGCGCTGCGACTTCAGTTCAGCCGCTGCGATGGCCTCGTTGGCCTCGGCGATTGCCACGGCGCTTTCGGCACGGTCGCGCGCGGCCCGCGCCGTCTCGAGAACCTGCTCGGCCGCCATGCCGCGCTTCGACAACTGGTCGGTGCGGGCGAATGCCTGCTCGGCCTCAGCGAGCGTGGTCCTGGCCTGGCTCACCTGGGCCGCCGCAGATTTGAGCGAAGCCTCGGCGCGTTCCACCTGGGCTTCGAGGCGCGATGTGTCGAGCTCGGCCAGCACGTCGCCCGCCTTCACCTCCTGGTTGGCGTCGACCAGAACGTCCTTCACGACGCCGGAGAGCTCAGAGGAAATGTCGACCTGCGTCAGCGGCTGCAGCGTGCCGGTCGCCGACACTTCGACCACGAGCCGGCCTTTCTCCGCCGGGACCGTGGCATAGGCGACCGCCTCGGCCGAACCACCGAACAGGGACCAGCCGCCATATCCCAGCGCCGCCGCGGCGGCCAGGACGACGCCATACGCCCACCAGCGCCGGCGCTTGCCCTTCCGGCCATTGCGGTCGAGGCCGAGGGCCTTCTCGATCGGCAAGGACGGCGGCGTCCTTGTCCGGGTGACAATTTGGTCCATTGCGGACACCCGCTTTGCGCCCAGAATGGGCGATCGAAGAATCCCTACGTCTGCAGAAATCGGCCTTCGGGTGCTGCTTTTCAAATTAAATATTGCTCATTTTTGGGTGAGGCGAAGCTGAACGATGGCGCGGCGGCGGGCATACCGGATCTACGACGTCTTCACCGACACGCCGCTGGCGGGCAATCCGCTGGCCGTCGTGCTCGACGCGACCGGCCTCGACGGCGCGGCGATGCAGAAGATCGCCGCCGAGTTCAACCTGTCGGAGACGGTCTTCGTCCTGCCGCCTGCCGATGCCCGCCATCGCGCCTCCATCCGCATCTTCACGCCGGACTACGAGATGCCGTTCGCCGGGCATCCGACCGTGGGGTCGGCAGTCGCGCTTGCAGAAGCGGGCGGAGGATCGGCGGAGGCAGCCATCTTCGTGATCGAGGAGAAGATCGGGGCGGTGCGGTGTGCGGTCAGTTCGCGCGAGGGGATGGCATTCGCCGAGTTCGACCTGCCGAAGCTGCCGGTGCGCCTCGAACTCACGGCGACGAAGGAGGCAATTGCCGTGGCGCTCGGCCTCGACCCCCGCGATGTCGGCTTCGAGAACCATGCGGTCGGGCTCTGGTCCGGCGGCGTGCCCTACATCACGGTGCCCTTGTCGGGCCTCGACGCCGCGGCGAACGCCGTGCTGGACGGGCGTGCCTGGGCCGCGCTCGCGCCGCTCAGCGACTTCGGCGAACCGGCCTGTGCCTATGTCTACACGCGCCAGTCGCGTCTTCCGGGGTCCGCCTTCCATGCCCGCATGTTCGTGCCGGGCAGTCCGAGCTGGGAGGATCCCGCCACGGGCTCGGCGGTGGCGGCACTGGCCGGCGCCATCAATCACTTCGACCGCCCGGCCGACGGTCTTGCGCAGGTCTGGATCGAGCAGGGCGTCGAGATGGGGCGGCCGTCGCGCATCCGGCTCGAGCTGGATGTGGCGGCCGGTGTGATCAAGGGCGCACGGATCGGCGGGAATGCGGTGCGTGTTGCCCAGGGCGAGCTTCTCGTCTGACAGCCGGTCGGCCCTTTTCCCGCGCATCGATGCGACCTATCCTGCCGGGGGAGGCTGCCCATGATCGAACTCACCGACCGCGAGAACCGGTTCCTGAAACGCGTCAGCGCGATCAGCTTCATGCCGTGGACTGGCAAGGTCACGGCCGTCGACGCGAAGGGCAAGTCCATGCGCATCTCCAAGGCGACGTTCCATCGCCTGAAGGACGAGAACATCATCATCCGGTCCGAAAGCGCCCTGACCAGCGACACCTACATCGTCAATCCGGTGCCCGTCGTGCCCGCGCTGGAGATGATCGGCTGAGGCTCGCCGGCAGGCGGGTTTTCAGGGCTGGACAGGGCATGGCATGATGGCTATATGCGCGCATCCGCCGAACCGGCGTGTGGGTGTGTAGCTCAGTTGGTAGAGCAGCTGACTCTTAATCAGCGGGTCCACAGTTCGATCCTGTGCACACCCACCAAGTTCCTCGACCGATCTTGAAGTGAGCCTCGCGTTTTGACGTGAGCCTCGGGCGGTCGCCGCTTTCTTGCCATGTAAACGATTGATATGCTGGCGCAGCATTGAATTCATGAGTGCATGACATGAGCGTATGGACCGGCGCATCCGGCTTTGGCTGGGGAAATGCGGCCAATTGGTCAGGCGGCGTTCCGACGAACAGCCTGACCGTCATCAGCACCATCAATTCGGTTCCTTCGACCCGCAACCCGACGATCTACCCGGGCGAATCCTACGAGGTCGGCAATCTCTGGCTGGCCAACGAATCCGCCGCCAAACTCCAGCTCGCGGGCACGTTGAAGGTGCTGGGCGAGTTCATCATTCATTCCGGCGGCACGCTGGAGATGCTGAGCACTACCTCCAGGCTCGACGGCTGGAACGTTCAGGTTTACGGCACGGTCGAGAACTTGGGTGTGATCAAGGGCAACGTGGTTGCCGTCCATGCCGGGGCGACGATGGAACTCGGCGTCGACTCGACCGTCGAGACGATCAACGGCTTCGACATCAAAGGCACGGCCTATGCCTATGGCGCGATCACCGGCAAGGTCACCGTCACCGGCACCGCCTGCTTGCCGGCAGCGTCAGTGGCGAGGTTCTGGTATCCAGGGACGCGCTGCTGCCGCCGGCCGAAATCGAGATCGGCAAGGTCGGCAATGGCACGGCACTCTCCCAGGTCGGAACGCTGTCGGTGGGCGACCATTTCTTCGCCGGCCCGGGCACGACCGTCAATTTCGACCTCGGCGTCGGTGTGGGCGACAAGATCGTCGTCGACAATGCGCGCCACGCCGGGGCGAGCGGGCTGCAGAACGCCACCGTGAACATCCGTGCCATCGCGTCCGACAATGCCGGGCTGGACATCTACAAGTTCGCCAAGGGCGAAGTCCGGACGCTGATGCAGAGCCACAACGGCCCGATCAACACCTACGGTTTCCTCAGCGAGGTCTCAGGTCAGCATGCAAACTTCGCCTACTACGTCGCCGTGCATGCGAATTCCCCGCATCTTCTGCAGTTCGTCGCGCTGAATTCAGGCGCGACCGGCGGTGCCGCCGTTCTGGACATGTCGGCCGCCACCGCGGCGGCCGTCGTCAACTTCGTTCCCGCCGTCAACAGCGCATCCGTGGCCGGCGGCCTGTTCTACGGTCCCACTCTGGGCAAGAGCTTCGCGGTCAAGAAGACGGCGCACTTCATCGGGACGAAGTTCGCCGACACGATGACGGTGGACACCTATTTCCAGACGCTGATCGGGGTGACCTACCAGGGCGGCGGCGGCAATGATGTGCTGCGCGGCGGCCGGGCCGCCGACACGCTTTATGGCGATGCCGGCAACGACACGCTGGACTGCAAGCTGGGCTCCGACCGCATGTTTGGCGGAACCGGCAACGACATTTTCCTCGTCGACAGCCCGGCGGACCGCGTGTTCGAGGCGGCGAGGCAGGGCACCGACCTCGTCCAGTCGACCGCGTCGTCTTTCGTGCTCCCGGCCAATGTCGAGAATCTGACGCTGATGGACAAAGTCGGCATCAAGGGCACGGGCAACGCGCTTGCCAACGTCATCACGGGAAACAGCGGCGCCAACCTGATCGACGGCAAGGCCGGAAACGACACGATCCGGGGCATGAACGGAAACGACGTCCTGATCGGCGGCGCCGGGCGTGACGTCCTGACAGGTGGCGCGGGCAACGACACGTTCCGCTTCCTCGCGCGGACGGATTCGGTCGGCCGCAACGCAGACATCATCACCGACTTCGACAAGGCTGGAAACGACCGGATCGACGTCTCGCGGGTCTTCGGCCCGAAGATGAAGTACATTCACGACGCTGACTTTTCGGCCCCCGGCCAGGTTCGCATCGACGATGTTTCGGGGCCGGATGTCGTCGTGCAGATCAATCTCGCCGGCACCGGGGGCGCGGAGATGTCGATCCGCCTGCTCAAGACGACGCTTGGCAGCATGAGTGCCGGCGACTTCATACTGTGACGGCCGATGAGCGGCCGCGTGGTCAGCGCCGCCTGAGCAGCAGGCTGGCGGCCAGTCCGATGACGACGAGGCCGACGGCGGCGACGGTCGCCGGATGGTCGTAGGCCTGCTTCTCCAGCGCCTTGGCCCGCTTCCGCAGCGAGGGCAGGGAGGCGACCAGCCGCTCCGCCACGGCACCGTAGATGTCCGACGCCGTATCGCCGGCCTCATCCAGCGCCGCGGTACCGCGCTTCGCTGCCAGCCGCTTGAGGGTCGCCAGTTCGCGGGTCAGCTCGCGGACGCGCTTGTCGAGGTCGATGTCGGTCAGGTCGGAAAGGGAAGGCATGGCGGCATCCTCGGGGATCGAGCGGATCAACGTCGACGTGGCTGATCCGTTCCGTCAGCTGTTCGCCAGCGAGGACCCACAGGTCTTGACCTTCCAGTTGCTGGAAGCCCTATCTGCCAGCCATGACTCACGAACATCACCGTCACGGCGCGGCATCGACCGCTCCCGAAATCCTCCGCGATCCCGTCTGCGGGATGACTGTCGACCCGGCGGCCAGCAAGCCGACCGCCGAGCATGGCGGTCGCGTCTTCCATTTTTGCTCGGCCGGATGCCGGACGAAGTTCCTGGCTGCGCCCGACGACTATTTGACGGCGACCGATCCGGTGTGCGGCATGACGGTGGACCGGGCGTCTGCCCGGCACTTCCTGAAGCACGAGGGCCAGAAGCACTATTTCTGCTCGGCGGGCTGCAAGGGCAAGTTCGAGGCAGAGCCGGCGAGGTATGCCGCCGGCAGGCCCGCGGAACCACCTGCGCCGAAGGGCACCAAATTCACCTGTCCGATGCATCCCGAGGTCGTGCGCGACGGGCCGGGCGACTGCCCGATCTGCGGCATGGCACTGGAGCCGATGGGCGTGCCGACGGGCGAGGAAGGCCCGAACCCCGAGCTGGTCGATTTCACCCGACGGCTGTGGGTCAGCGCCGCGCTGTCGATCCCGCTGCTGGTCATCGCGATGGGCCCGATGCTTGGCCTTCCCGTGCGGGAGTGGATCGGCGAGCCGCTGGCGTCGTGGCTGGAACTCGTTCTGGCGACGCCCGTGGTGCTGTGGGCCGCGCTGCCGTTCTTCCGCCGCGGCTGGTCGTCGGTGGTGAACCGCAGCCCCAACATGTGGACGCTGATCTCCATCGGTGTCGGCGCCGCCTATCTGTACAGCGTCGTCGCGGTGCTCGTGCCCGGCATCTTCCCGCATGGCCTGACCGGGCATGGCGGAGGCATTCCGGTCTATTTCGAGGCCGCCGCCGTGATCGTGACGCTGGTCTTCCTCGGCCAGGTGCTTGAGCTGAAGGCGCGCGAACGCACCGGTTCGGCGATCCGCGCGCTGCTCGATCTGGCGCCGAAGACGGCGCGCCGGCTCGCGGCCGACGGCAGCGAGGCCGACGTTCCGCTTGCCGAGGTCAAGAGCGGCGACCGGCTGCGCATCCGCCCCGGCGAGAGCGTGCCGGTGGATGGCGAGGTGGTGGAGGGCCGTTCGTCGGTCGACGAGTCGATGATTACCGGCGAGCCGCTGCCGGTGGAGAAATCGGTCGGCGACGCCGTCACCGGCGGCACGCTGAACCGCAACGGCACGCTGTTGATGCAGGCGCAAAAGGTCGGCGCAGACACGATGCTTGCGCACATCGTCGACCTGGTCGCGAAGGCGCAGCGCAGCCGGGCGCCGATCCAGGGGCTGGCCGACCGGGTGTCCGCATGGTTCGTGCCGGCGGTGGTCATGTCCGCGGTCGCGGCATTCGCGGTGTGGTATGCGCTCGGCCCCGATCCGTCGCTGACCTATGCGATCATCGCCGCTGTATCGGTGCTCATCATCGCCTGCCCCTGCGCGCTTGGACTTGCGACGCCGATGTCGATCATGGTCGCGACCGGCAAGGGTGCCCAGGCCGGTGTGCTGGTGCGCGAGGCTGAGGCACTGGAGCGTCTGTCGCGCGTGGACACGCTTATCGTCGACAAGACGGGCACGCTGACGGAAGGCAGGCCAACGCTGACGGACGTGGTCGCAGCAGAGGGCTTCGGCGAGGACGACGTGCTGACGCTCGCGGCGACGCTGGAGCGAGGCTCCGAGCATCCGCTTGCGGATGCCATCGTCGGTGACGCGAAGGGCAGGGGTATCGCGCTCGGCGCCGCCGCCGATTTCGATGCCGTCAACGGCAAGGGCGTGTCAGGCACCGTCGACGGACGGCGCGTGCTGCTGGGAAATCCGGCCTTGCTGGACGGAATCGATGTCGGGCCGCTTCGCGGCCGGGCCGACGCGTTCGCGGCGGAAGGCAAGACCGCGGTGTACATCGCCGTCGACGGCCGGGCTGCCGGGGTCATCGCCGTGGCGGACCCGATCAAGGCCGGTGCTGCCGGGGCGCTCGCCGCCCTTCGCGACAGCGGGCTGACGATCATCATGGCGACCGGCGACGCCGAGCGGACAGCCCAGGCGGTGGCAGCGAAGCTAGGCATTACGGACGTCCGGGCCGGCGTGCTTCCGGAAGACAAGAAGGCCTTGGTCGACGCGCTGCACCGTCAGGGGAGGTCGGTCGCGATGGCCGGCGACGGTATCAACGACGCGCCGGCACTGGCTGCCGCCAGCGTCGGTATCGCCATGGGCACCGGCGCGGACGTTGCGCTGGAAAGCGCCGGTATCACGCTGGTCAAGGGCGACCTGTCCGGTATCGTGCGGGCGCGGCACCTGGCCGAGGCGACGATGGCCAACATCCGCCAGAACCTGTTTTTCGCCTTTCTCTACAACGCGGCCGGCGTGCCGGTTGCGGCCGGCGTGCTCTACCCCGTGTTCGGCCTGCTGCTGTCGCCGATGATCGCGGCGGCGGCGATGAGCCTGTCTTCGGTCTCGGTCATCGGCAACGCGCTGAGGCTTAGGGCGGCAAGGCTTTGAGGAATCACCTCCACCCCTAGCCCCTCCCCGCGAGAGGGAGGGGGACGCTGCCGCGCCTGAATCCCCTTCCCCTTGCGGGGAGGGGATTAGGGGTGGGGGTATACGACGCGTCGCAAAGGACCTGTCAGCATCCTGCCAAAACCGGGTTGCGCGCGATCCATTCCTCCGCCAGCAATCCGGCATGAAGGATTCGATCTCCAATGCCATGGCACGGCGCATCGCGCTGGCCGCGCAGGGGTTCGCCGACCAGCGGCCTGACAAGCCGAAGGATCGGCGCGCGCTGAAGAAAGTGCTGGCGCGCACGGCGCTGTTCCAGATCGATTCCGTCTCTGTGCTGGCGCGGGCGCACTACATGCCGCTCTATTCGCGTCTGGGCGCCTATCCGATGTCGCTGCTGGACGAGGCCTCGACCGGACGCAAGGCCCGCCTGCTCTTTGAGTACTGGGCGCATGAAGCTTCGCTGCTTCCGGTGGAGACCTGGCCGCTGATGCAATGGCGCATGCGCAGGGCGGAACGAGGTGAGCGCATCTACAAGGGCCTCGTCACGTTCGAGCGCGAGAACCGGGCCTTCGTTGCCGACGTGCTGAAGCACATCGTCGAGAATGGCGGCGTGGTCGGCGGCGACATCGAGGGCGAGAAGGGTGCCGGCGGCTGGTGGGGCTGGTCCAAGCAGAAGGCAGCACTCGAATGGCTGTTCTGGGCGGGCAAGATCACCATTGCCGAGCGGCGAGGCTTCTCGCGGGTGTACGATGTCCCCGAGCGCGTCTTCCACCGCTCTGTGGTCGAAGCGCCGGTGCCGTCCGAAGCCGATTCGATTCGTGACCTCCTGCGCATCTCCGCCCGGTCGCTGGGCGTGGCGACGGCGACCGACCTGCGCGACTATTTCCGACTGCCGCCGGAAGACGTGAAGGCGCGCCTGCCGGAACTGGTCGAGGCCGGCGACCTTGTTCCGGTCGCGGTGCGCGGCTGGAGGCCGACGGCATACCTCCACAAGGATGCGAAGCTGCCCCGGCGGATCGACGCGCGGGCCCTGCTTTCGCCCTTCGATCCGGTGGTCTGGGAACGGTCGCGTTCCGAGCGGCTCTACGACTTCCACTACCGCATCGAGATCTACACGCCGGCGCACAAGCGCATCTACGGCTACTACACGCTGCCGTTCCTGCTGGGCGACACGGTGGTCGGCCGCGTCGATCTCAAGGCCGACCGCAAGGCCGGCGAACTTCAAGTCAAATCAGCCCATGGGGAACCCGGCGCGCCGGCCGAGACGGCCGAAGCGCTCCACGCCGAGCTCAAGCTGATGGCGGAGTGGCTGGGGCTGGAGACGATCGTGATCGAGAAGAAGGGCGAACTGGCCGAGGCGCTCCGGAAGCTGACCGGCTAGGCACTCAATCGCCGCTCAGCCAGTCCTTGAGCTTCGCCCTGCGCACATCCTCCAGCAGGCGGATGAAGCCCGCGGCCTGGTGCTCGGCGGTCAGCCGGCCCTTCTCGGCCGTCGCGGCGGCCGCGTTGCCGACGACGCCGTGCGGGTTGATGTCCGTCGCGATCCAGGCAAAGGCATGCGTTCCCGTCTGGCGCAGCAGGCCGAACGTCTTCTCGGCCTTCTCGACATTGGACCGGAAGTCCTTCGCCTTCTTCATGTCGACCGTCTCCGGCCTGAAATGGAGCATGAGCGATGTTTCCACGTCGCCGCCGTGGATGCCGTACCGGCTCTCGGCGTCGGGATACATGCCCTCCGGGTAGCCGAAGCGCGTCCAACTCGTCTTCACCGCCATCATCGAGGCGCGTACGCGCAGTTCGCGCGTGACGATGCCCATGATCTCCTCGTTGCCGCCATGCGAGTTGACGACCACCAGTTTTTTCACGCCGGCGCGCTCAACGGACAGGCCGAGCTCGGTCCACGCATCGATCAGCGTGGCTGGCGGCAAGGTCAGCGTCCCCTTGGCAAAAAGGTGCTCGTTCGACTTGCCGACCGACTGGACCGGCAGGATGCGGATGTCCAGCGCGGCGGGCAGACGGGCGATCACCGCCTCCAGCATGCCCTGCATGATCGCCGCATCGGTCGAGACCGGCAGGTGCGGGCCATGCTGCTCGATAGCCGCGACCGGCAGCACGGCGATGGTCTTCTCGGCGTCGATCGCCGCATATTCCGTCGTGCGATAGTCGCCCCACCACACCCGTTTCGGCGCTGCCATCTCAGTCTCCTGCCGCGATCGCTTCGACCTCGACCTTGAACTCCGGCCGGGCGAACCCGGTCACGACCATCAGCGTCGAAGCCGGTGCCGGATCGGAAAACAGCCGATTGCGCACATCCATATAGGCCTGGAGGTGCTCGCGGCCGGTGACGAAGGCGTTGATGCGGACGATGTGTCTCAGACCGAGACCGGACTCGCCCAGGATCGCGGCGATGTTGGCGAAGCACAGCTCCGCCTGCGCGCCCGCGTCGTCCGGCACCTGTTCGTCGGCAGCGATCCCGAGTTGGCCCGAGCACAGGACCAACCGCTTGCCGGCCGGCACCTCGACCCCGTGGCTGTAACGGGCGAACGGGGGCCGGATCGATGCAGGTTTGAGATACTTCAGCATGATGGCAGGAGCGTAGAGCGGGTCGATTGCGGTCTCAAGATGCCTGTGCCTCACTTGTCGGCTTGATGGACAGCCGTCGAAAAAATGGGCACCATGCCGTGCTGAAATGCAGCCTTGCCGATGCACGCGCAGCCTGCCGACGCGGTGTCGGGCGGGCGGCTTCCGCGGTCGCCCGTGGCATGTGTCTTGCTTGAGATTCGACGACGATTCGATGCCTCGCCAGCCCGTGCGAGGCGAATGAGAGGGTGATGCACATGAAAAGCATTTTTGGCGTTTCCGCCGTGTCGGTGGCGGCCCTGGCAGCGTCGGCGCTCGGCGCCGCCGCGCAGGAGAAGGCGACCTTCATGACCAACTGGCTAGCGCAGGCCGAGCATGGCGGCTACTACCAGGCCGTCGCCGACGGCTCCTACAAGGCATGCGGCCTCGACGTGACGATCCAGCAGGGCGGACCGCAGGTTGCGGGCCGTCCGCTGCTGCTCGCGGGCAACATCGACTTCTACATGGGCGGCAACATGCAGCAGGCCTTCGACGCCGTCGCCCAGAACATCCCGCTCCGCGTCGTTGCCGCCTCGTTCCAGAAGGAGCCGCAGGTGGTGATGTCGCATCCGGGCGAAGGCCTGGACACCTGGGAGGACCTGCCCAAGGCCGAGCAGTACATCATCGGCGACGAAGGCGCGCAGAGCTTCCTCCTGTGGATGGCGCAGGAATACGGCTTCGATCTCGCCAAGCGCGTCCCCTACACGTTCAATCCCGCGCCGTTCATCGCCAACAAGAAGTCGATCCAGCAGGGCTACGTGACCTCCGAGCCCTATGCGGTCGAGAAGGAAGGCGGCTTCGTGCCGAACCAGTTCCTGCTCGCCGACTATGGCTATGACACCTATTCGACGACGATCGAGACCATGCAGAAGACCATCGACGAGCGCCCGGCCGTCGTTCAGTGCTTCGTCGATGGTTCGGCGAAGGGCTGGTACAGCTACCTCTACGGCGACAACAAAGCCGCTAACGAGATGATCAAGAAAGACAATCCGGACATCACCGACGAGCAGATCGCGTTCTCGATCAGCCAGATGAAGAAGTTCGGCATCGTAGATTCCGGCGACACCGAGAAGTTCGGCATCGGCGCGATGACGGACGAGCGGATCCAGTCCTTCTACGACAAGATGGTCAAGGCCAAGGTCCTGCCGGCCGGCATCGATATCAAGAAGTCCTACACGCTGGATTTCGTCAACAAGGGCGTCGGGCTCGATCTGAAGAAGTAGCAGCGCGGCTGATGCTGCAGACCGCTGCGTCGCAGGCTTCGGGAACGGGGAGGGGAGACGACCCCCTCCTCGTTCTGCATTCCGTGGGCAAGACGTTCTCCACGGGAGTCACGGCGCTCTCCGGGGTGAACCTCGCCATCGGCGAAGGGGATTTCGTCAGCCTGCTCGGGCCGTCGGGATGCGGCAAGTCGACGGCGCTGAGGCTGATCGCCGGGCTGGCGACGCCGACCGCGGGACATATTGCGTGGCAGGGCGCCGGCTTTTCAGGCCGTTCCAATGTCGGTTTCGTGTTTCAGGAGCCGACGCTGATGCCGTGGTCCAGCGTCTTCGACAATGTCTGGCTGCCGCTCAGGCTACGTGGCGTGTCCCGGGAGAAGGCGGCGCCGGCGGTGAGGCAGATGCTGGACCGCGTGCATCTCTCCGGCTTCGAGCGGGCCGTGCCGCGCGAACTGTCCGGCGGCATGAAGATGCGCGTCTCGATCGCGCGCGCGCTGGTGACCAAGCCGTCGCTGCTCCTGATGGACGAACCGTTCGCGGCGCTGGACGAGATTACCCGTTTCAAGCTCAACGCCGACCTGCTGGAGCTGTGGGAACAGGAGCGCTTCACCACGATCTTCGTCACCCATTCGGTGTTCGAGAGCGTGTTCCTGTCGACGCGCATCGTCGTCATGGCGGCCCGGCCGGGCCGGGTCTTCGACGAGATCGCGGTGGACGCGCCGTTCCCTCGGGACGAGGCGTTCCGCACGTCGCCGGAATATGCGGCGCTCTGCCGGCGCGTCTCGGGCGTTCTCGCCGCGGCGATGGAAGGGGTGGCGCATGACGGTCGCTGATCGACCGTTGCGAGGCGGCCTCGACGCCGAGGAAGCGCGACGCATTCGTGCCCAGCGCATCGAGCGCGTCGGCCGGTGGCTGTTCCCCTTGTTGATCATGGCCGCGGCGATCTGGCTATGGGACCGCATCTGCGTGTGGAACGAGATCCCCCACTACATCCTCCCCCGGCCGTATCTGGTGGTGCAGACGCTCTGGACGGACGCGGCCCTGCTGTTCGGATCGCTGCTGACCACGCTCAGGATCACGTTCCTCGGCCTGCTGCTCGCTGTCGTTGGCGGGGTCGGCCTGGCGGTCCTGTTCACCCAGTCGAAATGGGTGGAGATGTCGTTCTTCCCCTTCGCGGTGGTGTTGCAGGTGACGCCGATCGTGGCGATCTTCCCGCTGATCAACATCTATGTCGGCAACCAGACGGCGAAGCTGCTGCTCTGCGCCTGGATCGTCGCGTTCTTCCCGATCCTGTCCAATACGACGCTCGGGCTGAACTCCGTCGACCGCAACCTGATCGACCTTTTCAAGCTGAACCGCGCCAGCCGCTGGCAGCAGTTGTGGCATCTGAGGCTTCCCGCCGCGATGCCGTACTTCCTCGGCGGCCTGAAGATCGCCGGCGGCCTGTCGCTGATCGGCGCGGTGGTGGCCGAATTCGTGGCAGGGGCCTCGGGCCAGTCGTCGGGGCTGGCGTCCCGCATCATCGAGGCCGGCTACCGGCTCAACGCGCCGCGGTTGTTCGCGGCGCTGATCCTGATCTCGGTCACCGGCATCCTGATCTTCCTGGTGCTGTCGCTGGTGTCACATCTCGCGCTGCGGCGCTGGCACGAAAGCGCGCTGAAGCAGGAGGGGTAGAGGGATGGTACGGGTGGTGCTTCGGTGGAGCAGGGCATGACGCTGCCCATCCCAGCCTCCGGCGCATACGTCCTCGCCAACGCCCGCGTTCACGCATCGCTGACGCCGGGCCTTGAAACCGCGTTCGACCGTGATGGCTTCGCTTTGACCGACATTGCCGTCGCCGACGGCACCGTGACCGGCATCGCGCCGCGCAACGACACGCCGACCCCTTCGAGCGCGATCGACCTCGCGGGCCGCATCGTCCTGCCGTGCTTCGTCGATTGCCACACGCATCTCGACAAGGGCCATATCTGGTCGCGTACTCCCAATCCCGACGGCTCCTTCATGGGCGCGCTGAATGCAGCCGGCGCCGACCGCGTCGCGCGCTGGAGCGCCGCCGATGTGGAGCGGCGGATGGATTTCGCGCTGCGGACGGCCTACGCCCACGGCACCGCCGCGATCCGGACCCATCTCGATTCCATCCCGCCTCAGGACATGATTTCATGGCCGGTGTTCGAGGCGATGCGCGAGCGCTGGGCGGGCCGGATCGAACTCCAGGCCGCCTGCCTCTTCGGCATCGAGGCGGCCCGGGATTTCGTCTGGCTGGAGCAGATGGCGAAGCGTGTCGCCGCGGCGAAGGGCGTGCTCGGCGCCGTCACCTACATGATGCCCGACCTCGACGAATTGATCGACCGCATGTTCCGCCACGCGATCGACCGCGGCCTCGACCTCGACTTCCACGCCGACGAGACGGACGACCGCACCGCCGTGTCGTTGCGCAAGATCGCGGAAGCGGCGCTGCGCCACGACTTTCAGGGCCGGATACTCGTCGGCCATTGCTGCGCCCTGTCGCGCCAGCCGGACGGCGAGGTGCTCGACACGCTGGACAAGGTCGCCCTGGCCAACATCGCGATCGTGTCGCTGCCGATGTGCAACCTCTATCTTCAGGACCGCCGCCACGACGCAACCACGCCGCGCTGGCGGGGCGTCACGCTGCTGCACGAGATGAAGGCGAGGGGCATCCCCGTCGCCGTCGCCTCGGACAACACCCGCGATCCGTTCTACGCCTATGGCGACCTCGACATGCTGGAGGTCTACCGCATGGCGACGCGCATCCTGCATTTCGACCACCCCGTCGCGGACTGGCCCCAGGCAGTGGCGTCAGCGCCAGCCGACATCATGCGGTTACCCGGCCTCGGAAGACTGGCGCCGGGCAGGGGCGCCGATTTCGTGATCTTCAAGGGCCGAAGCTGGACCGAACTGCTGTCGCGGCCGGAGACGGATCGCGTCGTGGTGCGGAGCGGCCGCGCCATCGAGCGGGTGATCCCCGACTATGCCGAACTCGACGATCTGATGGACTGACGCATGGATGTCACAGCACTGAAGGCGGACCTCGCGGGGCTGAAGATCGAGGACAATCCGGCGATCATCCAGCAGAAGAGCCGCGACTTCTACTGGTACAGCCCGGTGCTGAAGCGCCAGCTCGAGCATGTCACGGGCGACATCGTCGTCACCCCGAAGAGCGAGGACGAGGTGATCCGGGTGCTGGCGGCCTGCCACCGTCACGGCATTCCCGTCACCCCGCGCGGTTCGGGCACGGGCAATTACGGCCAGGCGATGCCGCTGTCCGGCGGCGTGGTGCTGTCGCTGGCCGAGCTCAACCAGATCGGGAACATCGCGCCGGGCCGCGTCACCTGCGGCGCGGGCGCCATCCTTGCCGACATCGACCGCGCCACGCGTGCGCACTCGGGACAGGAACTGCGCATGTTCCCGTCCACTTACAACACCGCCTCGATCGGCGGCTTCATCGCCGGCGGCTCGGGCGGGGTCGGCTCGATCCGCTGGGGCGGCCTGCGCGACCTCGGCAACGTCATCCGGCTGCGAATTGTCACCATGGAATCCGCCCCTCGGGTGATGGAACTGACCGGCGAGGACGTGCTGAAGGTCATGCACGCCTACGGCACCAATGGGATCATCACCGAGGTGGAGGTGCCGCTGACGGCCGCCTACGACTGGGTGGACGCCATCGTCGGGTTCGACGATTTCATGCAGGCGGCACGCTTCGGCAACCTCATGGCGATCCAGGACGGGCTGCTCTCGAAGCTGATCACGCCGATCGCAGCGCCCGTGCCCTACGACTATTTCAAGCGGCACCAGAAATTCCTGCGCCGCGACCAGAGCGTCGTCGTGCTGATGGTCGCCGCGCATGCCATGGACGCCTTCGCGGCCCTGGCGCGCCGCAGCAAGGGCGAGATCCTCTACCGCTCCGACTCGGCGACCGAGGCCGAGGCGAAAGGCCTGCCGCCGGCCTATGAACTGACCTGGAACCACACGACGCTGCGGGCGCTGCGGGTGGACCCGGCGATCACCTATCTCCAGACCCGCTACCCTTCCCCCGACCATCTCGGCCACGTCGAGGCGATGGTGAAGCGCTTCGGCGACGAGGTGCCGGCGCATCTGGAATACATCCGCTTCGACGGCGAGATCGGCGCGGCCGGGCTGCCGCTGGTCCGCTTCACCAGCGAGGACCGGCTGGATGAGATCATCCGCATCCATGAGGACAATGGCTGCTGGATCTTCAACCCGCACCGCTACACGCTGGAAGAGGGCGGCATGAAGCAGACCGACGAGGTCCAACTCGCCTTCAAGCGCGAGGTCGACGCGAACGGCCTGCTCAATCCCGGCAAGATGATCGCATGGGAGAACCCCGCCTACGACTACCGGTCGGGCAAGCCGTTCCTGTTCAAGGGGCTGCAAAGCTAGCGCCGATGAACGTCCTCGTCCTCTTCGCGCACCCCGTGGAGTCGAGCTTCAACGCCGCGCTGCACCGGCTGATCGTCGAGCGGCTGAGGGCGAAGGGACACACGGTCGACGACTGCGACCTCTATGCCGAGGATTTCGACCCGCGGCTGACGCGCGCGGAACGTCTCGCCTATCACGACACGCCGGCGAACATCGAACCCGTTCGCGCCTATGTCGAGCGGCTGAAGCGCGCCGAGGCCCTGGTGCTCTGCTTCCCGGTCTGGAACTACGGCTATCCGGCGATCCTGAAGGGCTTCTTCGACCGGGTCTTTCTGCCTGGCGTGTCGTTCGAGATGATCAACGGCAAGGCGACGCCCAGCCTGCACAACATCCGGAAGGCGGCGGTGGTCACCAGCTATGGCGGCAGCCGGTTCCGCGCCATCCTGATGGGCGACCCGCCGCGCCGGCTGGCCAAGCGCCTCCTGCGCTCGACCATCAAGCCGCTCGCGCCGCTCGCCTATCTCGCGCACTATTCGATGAACCTCTCGACCGACAGCTCGCGTGACGCCTTCATGGCGAAAGTCGGAAGCGTCATGGACGGTTTTTGATGAAGTGTCTCGTCGTCTACTGCCATCCTGTGCCGGAGAGTTTTGCCGCCGCGCTGCGGGACGCCAGCGTCGCCACGTTGAAGGAGCGCGGCTGGGATGTCCAGGTGATCGACCTCTACGCCGAGAAGTTCGATCCGGTGCTCTCGACCGAGGAGCGGCACAACATGGAACATGCGCCGACCGACCCGAAGCTTGCCCCGCATATCGAAAGCCTGAGATGGGCGCAGGCGATCCTCTTCGTGTACCCGACGTGGTGGTACGGCCTGCCCGCGATGCTGAAGGGCTGGCTCGACCGTGTCTGGTGGACCGATGTCGCGTTCAAGCTTCCGCCCGACGGGCGCATCGTATCGCTTCTCTCGCATATCGACCATGTCGGCGTGATCACGACCTGCGGAACGTCCTGGTGGATTTCCGCGCTGATCGGCCAACCCGGACGCAAAACGATCCTGCGCGGCATCCGCGCGCTTTGCGCGTGGCGGACGAGGACGATGTTCCTGGCGATGTACGAGATGGACAATTCGACGCCGCAGGGCCGGGCGGCTTTTCTTGAGAAAGTGAAGCGGAAGGTGGCGCGCTGGTAGCGTCGTTCCTCCCTCAAGGGAGAGGGATCAGGCCCTGACCCGTTCCGCCTTCGGGTCGTACATCGGCTTCAGGCTTGCATCCGCCGCCACGCGCCGGCCGGCGATCTCGATCTCGTAGGACGAGGCGAGCAGTTCGGACTCGCTCTCGCCCTCGCTCGGCACATAGCCGAGACCAATCGCGCCGCCGAGGTGGTGGCCGTAATTGCCGGACGTAACCGTGCCGACGATGGTGCCGTCGCGCACGATCGCCTCGTTGTGGAACAGCAGCGGCTCGGGATCGCGCAAGCGGAACTGAACAAGCCGGCGCTCCAGCCCCTTTTCTCGCTTCTTCAGCACCGCGTCGCGGCCGATGAAGTCCGGCTTCTTTGTCTTGACCGCGAAGCCGAGGCCGGCCTCCAGCACATGGTCCTCGTCGGTAATGTCGTGGCCGAAATGGCGGAACGCCTTTTCGATGCGGCAGGAATCCAGCGTGTGGATGCCGCAGAGCTTCAGCCCGAGATCGCGGCCCGCCTCCTCGATTGCCTCGAACACATGCGCCGTCTGATCGGTCGAGACGTATAGCTCCCAGCCGAGTTCGCCGACATAGGTGACGCGGTGGGCACGGGCGAGGCCATAGCCGATCTCGATCTCCTGAAACATTCCGAACGGATTGGTTTCGTTGGAGAAATCGTTCGGGCTCACCCTCTGAATCAAGTCGCGGGATTTCGGTCCCATCAGACAGAGCACGCTTTCCGCGGCCGTCACATCCGTGATGACCGCGAAGGCGTCGCCCACATGCCGGCGTAGCCAGGCGAGGTCGCGCCTGAGCGTTGCGCCTGGCACGACCAGAAGGAACGCCGTCTCGGACAGGCGCGTCACCGTCAAGTCGCTCTCGATGCCGCCGCGTTCGTTCAGCATCTGCGAGTAGACGATGCGGCCGGCCGGCACGTCGACATCGTTGGCGCAGACCTTCTGGAGAAACGCGCAGGCGTCGCGGCCCTCGACGCGGATCTTGCCGAAGGAGGTCATGTCGAACAGGCCGACATTGTTTCGCACGGCCAGATGCTCGTCGCGCTGGTTGTCGAACCAGTTCTGCCGCCACCACGAATATCGGTACTCGCGCTCCTGGCCGTCCCGCGCGAACCAGTTTGCGCGCTCCCAGCCGGCGACCTCGCCGAAGACGGCGCCGCGCGCCTTCAGGTGCTCGTGCAGTGGCGAACGCCGCACGCCGCGGGCGGTCGCGACCTGCCGGTAGGGGAAATGGTCCGCATAGAGCAGGCCGAGCGTCTCGGTGACGCGCTCCTTCAGATAGCGGCGATTGCGCTGGAAGGGCTGCATGCGGCGGATGTCGACTTCCCAGAGATCGAACGGCGGCTCGCCGTCGTTCATCCATTGCGCCAGCGCCATGCCCGCGCCGCCTGACGAGACAATGCCGATCGAATTGTAGCCGGTCGCCATCCAGTAGCCGCGCACCTCGGGCGCCTCGCCCAGATAGTAGCGGTCGTCCGGCGTAAAACTCTCCGGCCCGTTGAAGAAGGTGTGGATGCCGGCGGTTTCCAGCATCGGCATGCGCTTCACGCCCATTTCGAGGATGGGCGCGAAATGGTCCATGTCCTCCGGCAGCTGGTCGAAGCAGAAATCCTCGGAAATGCCGTTCATGCCCCAGGGCTTCGCCACCGGCTCGAAGGCACCCAGCATCATCTTGCCGGCGTCTTCCTTGTAGTAAGCGCACTCGTCCGGCACGCGCAGCACCGGCAGGCGCGACAGGCCGGGGATCGGCTCGGTGATCAGGTAGAAATGCTCGCACGCGTGCGACGGGATCGTCACGCCCGACTTCAGGCCGAGTTCTCGCGCCCACATGCCGGCGCAGTTGACGATCATGTCCGTCGCGATCGTGCCCTGTTCGCCGCCCTTCTCCCACGATACGCCGGTGACGCTTCCGTCCTTCTGGTGGACGGCGGTGACCTTGACGCCCTCGACGATTTTGGCGCCGCGCTGCCGCGCGCCCTTGGCCAGCGCCATGGCGATGTTGGCCGGGTCGCACTGGCCGTCGAGCGGCAGGTGCACCGCGCCGACCACGTCCGAGATGTTCAGATGCGGGTACATCTCCTTGACCTCGGTCGGCGTGATCTCGCGCACGTCGACGTCGAAGGCCCGCGCGACGGTGGCCTGCCGCAGCAGTTCGTGGTGACGCTCCTTCGTCAGCGCGACCGAGATCGAGCCGACCTGGCGCATGCCCGTGCCGACGCCGGTTTCCTCCTCGAGCTTGCGGTAGAGGTCGGCGGAATATTTCGCCAGCCGCGTCATGTTCCTCGAGCCACGCAGCTGCCCGATCAGGCCGGCGGCGTGCCATGTCGTGCCGGAGGTGAGCTGTTTGCGCTCCAGCAGGACGATGTCCGTCCAGCCTAGTTTGGCGAGGTGGTACGCCACCGAGCAGCCGGAGACGCCACCGCCGATGATGACGACGCGGGCGGAGGAGGGGAGGGTGGTCATCTCGAAGCGTTCTCGATCGGGAGCTGCGCAAGGATTGGCATGAATGCACCCCCACCCCTGACCCCTCCCCGCAAGGGGGAGGGGAACTTAGAGCGCGGTAGCCAACCTCCCCCTTGCGGGGAGGTCGGCGCGCGAGGCGCGCCGGGTGGGGGTATGCGACGTGGGGCGGCGGTCACTCTACGCCGCCTTCCGCTTGTAGCTCGCCACGAACCGCTTCAGCCGCGTCGCGGCTTCGCGCAGCACGTCGTCGGGCTGGCAGAGGCTGATGCGGATGTGGCCTTCCGCTGCCTCGCCGAAGGCGGCGCCGGGCGTCACCGAAACCTGCTCGGCGTCGAGGAAGGCCCAGGCGAACGTCTCGGAATTTGGCTCGACCGCCCGCACGTCCAGCATCACATACATGCCGCCTTCGGAGCCGCGCACGGTGACATGGTTGAGGCCGCGGATCGTCTCGAGGATCATCTTGCGCCGGGCGGCATAGAGGTGGGCGATCGCCTCTACGCCGTAGTCGTTCTCAAGCGCCTCGACCGCCGCGCGCGAGACGAAATCGGGCAGGCCGTAGGTCGAGACGAGGTTCAGATCGATCAGCAGGCGGATGATTTCGGCCGGGCCGGTCAGCCAGCCGATGCGCCAGCCGGTCATGCCGTGGCTCTTCGACATCGAGTTGATGACCAGCGTGCGCTCGGCCATGCCGGGAATGGCGCGCGGCGAGGCATGCAAATTGCCACCCAGCGTCCAGTACACCTCGTCGGAGAGCAGCCAGAGGTCCAGCTTGATGCAGAGCTTCGCCAGCGCCTCCAGCGACTCGTTCGTGTAGATCGCGCCGGTCGGATTGTTCGGGCTGTTGATCAGGATCACCTTCGTGTTCGGGCGCACGGCCGCTTCTATTCCCGCGATGTCGGGCTGGAAACCGGCCTCCGCCTTGCTCTCCACCACGGTGAAGTCCGCACCCGCCGCGCGGAACGTGCCCGGATATGTCGCGTAATAAGGGCCGACGACGATCGCGTGGTCGCCCTTGTCCAGCGTGCCCTGTACGGCGGCGTAGAGCGCGGCCTGCCCGCCGGGCGCCGCGATCACTTCGTTTGCCGTCGTCGCGATGCCGGTGCAGCGTGTCGAGATTTTCGCCATTGCCGCGCGGAGCGCGGGTATGCCGGGAAGCTGCGTGTAGTGGTGATGGCCGGCGCGCACCTCGCGCACGCAGGCCTCCACCGTCTCCGACGGCGTATCGAAGTCATGGTCGCCGACCGACAGCATGATGATCGGCTGGCCCGCTTCCTTGCGCTTCCACGCTTCGAAATGGACTTCCCAGCCATCCTTGCCGGACGGGATGATGTTCTGCAGGCGAGAGGAGGGAGAGGGCATGGTCAGGCGTCCAGTGCTTGCCAGAAATCGCCCCCACTCCGGTTCGCTTTGCGAACCACCTCCCCCCCTGACAGGGGGAGAGGAAAGTTGGGGCCGTTGCCGCGCTTCCTCTCCCCTGTCGAGTGAGGGAAAGGTTTCCCGCGCAGCGGGACGGAGTGGGGGTCGAAATCGACGGTTCTCAACTCTTCAGCCTCTCATTCGCCGGGTCCCAAAGCGCATCGCTGTGCACCCTTGCCGCGAACCGCTCGCCGAAGATCTCGATCTCCAGCGCCGTGCCGTCATCGGCGAATTCCGACTTCACCATGCCGAGCGCGATCGACTTGTCGACGCGGTGACCGAAGCCTCCCGACAGCGTCTCGCCGACGATAGCGCCGTCCCGCCAGACCGTTGACATGTAGGGGGCGTCGCAGGGTCCGGGATTGTCCAGCACCAGTGTGACGAAGCGCTTCTTCACGCCCTGCTGCTTCTCGTTCTGGAGCGCCAGCTTGCCCTTGAAGTCGGGCTTGTCCCATTTCACGAAGCGCTTCAGCCCGCCCTGCAGCACCGTGTAGTCCGTGGAGAGTTCCGCCTTCCAGGCGCGGTAGCCCTTTTCCAGCCGGAGCGAATCCAGCGCGAACATGCCGAACGGCTTCAGCCCGTGCTTGGCGCCCGCGGTCCAGACCGCATCGAAGACAGACGCCGTGTCCTCGACCTTGGTATGCAACTCCCATCCGAGTTCGCCGGCGAAGGACACGCGGACCAATTGCAGCCAGCGGCCGGCGATCTGGCAGGACTGGTGCGTGAGCCAAGGCGCAGAGAGATCGGCCTCGGTCACCTCCGCGAGAATGTCGCGTGATTTCGGACCTGACAGGATCTGGCACGAGAATGCCTCGGTGACGTTCTGGAGCGTGAACGCGGGAGCCACCGGCAGATGGTTCTTCAGCCACTCGAAATCGTGCCATTCGGCGACCGCAGCCGTGATGAGGAAGAAGAAGTCCTCGGCCAGTGCCATCACGGACATTTCGGTGACGATGCGGCCGGAATCGTCGGCGAAATAGGCGAGACCGATGCGACCCGGCTTCGGCACGACGCCGGTAATCAGCGACGACAGCCAGTCGCGCGCGCCGGGGCCTTGCAGGCGGTAGCGCGAGAATCCGGGCAGATCGAGGATGCCGGCGGCGTCGCGCACGGCGAGCGCCTCCTCGCGCACCCGCTTCTGCCAAGGTCCGTCGCGGTCGAAGGTCTGGGTCGCTTCTTCCGAAATGTCGTCACCGGGCTCGGCATACCAGTTGGCGCGTTCCCAGCCATTGTACGCTCCGAACTGGCCGCCCAGCGCCTTGATGCGATCATGGATCGGCGAGTGCTTGCGGTCGCGGCCGGCCGGCCAGGCGTGGCGTGGGAAGCCGATCGCATATTCGTGGCCATAAATCTCCAGCCCCTTCGCGACGGCGTAGTCGGGCGCCTCGGCAAAGCTGGTGAAGCGGCGGGGGTCGCAGGACCACATGTCCCACTCGGTCCTGCCCTCTGTCACCCACTCGGCCAGCACCTTGCCGGCGCCGCCCGCCTGCGCAATGCCGAAGGTGAAGACGCAGGCCTCGAAAGCATTCGGCACGCCGGGCATCGGGCCGATCAGCGGGTTGCCGTCCGGCGCGTAGGGGATCGGCCCGTTGATGATCTTCGACAGGCCGGCCGTGCCGAGGATCGGCACGCGCTGGATCGCGTCGTTCAGATACCAGTCGAGCCGTTCGAGATCGTCCGGGAAGAGCTGGAACGAGAAATCGTCCGGCATCGGGTCGTCGGCGGTGGCCCAGTGCGCGCGGCAGTTGCGCTCGTAGGGGCCGAGGTTCATGCCGAACTTCTCCTGACGGAGATAATAGGAGCTGTCGACGTCGCGCAGCAGCGGCAGCTTGTGGCCGACCTCGGTCGACCACGCCCTCAGTTCGGGGATTTCGTCGAACAGGATGTACTGATGGCTCATCACCATCATCGGGATGTTGCGCCCGAAGAACTTGCCGACCTCGCCGGCGCGGTAACCCGCCGCGTTGACCACGATCTCGCAGCGTATGTCGCCCTTCGCCGTGGACACGATCCACTCGCCGTTCTCCCGGCGCACGCCCGTCACCGGGCAGAAGCGAACGATGGTTGCGCCGAGGTCGCGTGCGCCCTTGGCCAGCGCCTGCGTAAGCTGCGCCGGATCGATGTCGCCGTCGTTCGGATCGTAGAGCGCGCCGGCAAGCCCGTGCGTCTCGACGAAGGGGTACTTCGACTTGATTTCGTCGGCGCCGATCACGTCGATCGCCATGCCCTGATAGCGGCCCATGCCCTTGGCGCGCTGGAACTCGCGCATCCGTTCCCTGCCGTGCGCCAGCCGCACCGAGCCGGTCACGTGGTAGTTCATCGGATAGTCGACCGCCTTCGCCAGCCCGCGATAGAGTTCGGCCGAATAGCGCTGCATGTTCATCAGCGACCAGGACGACGAGAAGGTCGGCACATTGCCGGCCGCGTGCCAGGTCGAACCCGACGTCAGTTCGTTCTTTTCGAGCAGCACGCAGTCGGTCCAGCCGGCTTTGGCGAGGTGGTAGAGCGACGAGACGCCAACGGCGCCGCCACCGATGATCACCACGCGTGCATGGGAGGGGAGTTCGGCCATATCTTCCTCAATACACCGGCGGGCTCACGACCCAGATGACGACGGCGGGCTCGTCGCCGGGGTTCTTCCAGCGATAGGTGCGGCCCGAGAAGCGGAAGCTGTCGCCGGGGCCGAGGCTGTGCCAAACGCCGCCGATCTCGATGTCGAACCGGCCCGAGACGACATAGCCCGCATCCTCGGTGTCGCGGCGCGCCTCGACGGCCAGGGCCGCGCCCGGCGCGAATTCCGAGCGCAGCATCTCGAAGCTGCCGCCGAGGTCGGGCGACAGCAGCTCTTCGACAAGACCGGTATCGCTGGTTCCCAGCGCCCGGCGGTGTCCGGCGCGCACCACGACGCCGCGCTCCGCCTCCGACGCCACGTCATGCGTAAAGAACAGGCTGAGCGGCACCGAGAACAGATCGGCCAGCGCCCGCAGGTCGGCCAGCGACGGTTGCGACAGGCCGCGTTCTACCTGGCTGACCCAGCCGATCGAGCGGCCGAGTTTGAGAGCGACCTCGGCGAGCGTCAGGCCGCGCGCCTTCCTCAATGTGCGAAGATCACCGGCGAGCACGCGCTCGGGGCGGTCGGCTTCGATCTCGGACAGGACGGCAGTTGCCATGGTCGACATGAAAATCGGATCGCAGATTTCACGATTAGCCAGGACGCGTGAAAATATCAACAGCGATTTCACGCGATAGGAAAATTTCCTTGCCGGCCCGCCGCCGGAATGCGATGGCAGAAAGGGCCGTCGGACGGGGATGGACAATGCTGGCGCCTGACTATGGAAACATGCCCGACGAGGCAGCAATCGTCGACGAAGCGATCCTGACGCGCCGCTCGGTGCGCGCCTTCCTGCCGACCCCGGTCAGCGACGAGACGATCCGCGACATCCTGACAGTGGCCGCCCGCGCCCCGTCCGGCACCAATATGCAGCCGTGGCGGACCTATGTCACGACGGGGGATACCAAGGCGAAGATCGCTGACGCCATCCTCACCTCGGGCATGCGCGCCGAGAAGGCCGTCTGGGACGAATACAAGTATTACCCGGACCATTTCTTTGAGCCGTACCTGACTCGCCGCCGGACGGTGGGCTTCGGCCTCTATTCGGCGCTCGGCATCGGCCGTCGCGAGGTCGACCGCATGCGCGAGCAGCACGACCGCAATTTCATCTTCTTCGACGCGCCCGTCGGGATGATCTTCACCATCGACCGCCGGCTCAACCAGGGCTCGTGGATCGACCTCGGCATGTTCCTGGAGAACATCATGATCGCGGCGCGGGGCAGGGGGTTGCATACGTGCCCGCAGGCCGCGTTCGCGCCCTATCACCGTGAGATCAGGCCGGTGCTCGGCATCCCCGACGAGGAGGTCGTTGTCTGCGGCATGGCGCTGGGCCATGAGGACGCGTCAAAACCCGAGAACGATCTCAGGACCGAACGCGCTCCGCTCGAAGAGTGGGTGACGTTCCACAGGTGACTCGTCTGGCGGGCTGATGGACCTCGGCGCCTATCTCGACCGCATTGGGCTGCGCGGACGCCCCGAGGCTACCCTGGACGGGCTTCGCGCCGTTCATCGCGCTCAGGCGCTGTCGATTCCCTACGAGAACATCGACGTGCAGCTCGGTGCCCCCACCGGCCTCGATATCGGACCGATTTTCGACAAGCTTGTCACGCGCAGGCGCGGCGGGTGGTGTTACGAGGCAAACGGGCTGTTGGGCTGGGCGCTGCGGGAGATCGGCTTCGAGGTGACGCGCGTCGCAGGAGGCGTGCTGCGCGAGGTGCGGGGCGACAGCGCGATTACCAACCACCTCGTGCTGCTCGTCCGCGTCGACGGCGTCGACTATTTGGCCGACCAGGGTTTCGGCGACGGTATCCGCGAACCGATCCCGGTAACGGCCGGCAGCTACCGCCAGGGCGAACTGGAATTCCGGCTTGTCGACACGGCTGACGGCTACTGGCGATTGTGCAACCACGCGTTCGGCTATCCGCCGAGCTTCGATTTCCGCGCGGAGCCGGCAAACGAGGCCGCGCTCGCGACCCGCTGCGAATGGCTGCAGACGTCGCCTGAGTCCGGCTTTGTCCAGTCGCTGGTGGTGCAGAAGATGGAGGAGAACGCGGTCGTCTGCCTCACCGGCCGCGTGCTGCGGCGCAAGACGGCGGGCGGCCAGACAAAGCGCCTGCTGAACGGTCCGGCGGAACTGGCGGACGTGCTGGACGCCGCTTTCGGCATCCGTGGCGTCGATGTCGAGAGGCTCTGGCCAAAGGTCGTGGCGCGGCACGACGCGCTGTTCGGCGACCGGCCGATCGAGCAGATCGACGTCATCGGCATGTAGGCCGTTCAGGCCTCGGCGTAGCGTTCCGGTGCCGCCCGCAGCCGTTGCACGTCGCGCAGCGGCGGCGCGCCGAACATGCGGTTGTACTCACGGCTGAACTGGGACGGGCTGCCATAGCCGACGCGGAAGCTCGCCGTCGCAGCGTCGAGCGACTGGCTGAGGATGAGCCGGCGGGCTTCCTGCAGCCGGAGCTGCTTCTGGTACTGCAGCGGGCTGAGACCAGTGACCTCCTTGAAGTGCAGGTGGAGTGCCGACGTGCTCATTCGCGCCTCGGTCGCGACTTCCTCGATGCTGAACGCTTCCGCGAAGTTCTTCTTGATCCAGCCGATGGCGCGGTTGACCTGCACGAGCCGGCTTTCTCCGGTCGCGATCTCGATCAGCCGGGCGGACTGCTTGCCGTTCAGCAGGCGGTAGAGGATCTCGCGCTCGATCATCGGCGCCAGTATCGGGATGTCGTCCGGATGCTCGAGCAAGCCGACCAGCCGCGACGCGGCATCGATCAGCGCCGGCGGCGTCTCGGCGACGCAGTAGGCACATTCCTCGCCGCCGCGCGTGTCGGCGCGAGCCATGCCCATCTCCAGCAGCAGCTGGCTGACGATGGTGGGGTCGATGTCCAGGCGGATGCACAGATACGGCGCCTCCCGCGATGCCTCGACGATCTGGCCGACGATCGGCACGTCGACCGCGACGACAAGGTGCTGCCCCGGTCCGTAGGTCAGCACGCGGTCGCCGACGACCGACTGCTTGCGCCCCTGCACCAGAATACACACCGCCGGCTGCATCAATGCGTGCAGCGGCTCGGTGACGGCCGACATCCGGACGAGCTTGAGGCGTGGGACCGCCGTTGCATGAAACCCGTCCTCCGGAACCAATCGTACAATCTGTTCAGCGAGCGCGCCGAGGCTTTGCATAGCCGCTTTCCTTATAATCTGCGGATGAGGCCTATATGTCATCTTTCGCGGGCATTGCACGAAAAATATCGATCCCTGGAGGATCAGGCAATCATCGTGGACGATCGCTATATCGGTTCCGCTGCTGCCGCGGCTATATCACCGCCATCCAAACAGGGACGCAGAGTCCCCCGAACCAGAGGAGAGCGCGATGAAGAAGACAATAAGCCGTTGGATCGCCGCCCTGCGTCCGGGACACGTGTCCGAAGGCGATGGCCAGGCGGCGAACTGGTTCGCCTGGCTGGCGGCGGGGCGGCAGGGGAGGTCGATGAATGGTTAGACTTCCCAGCGGGCTGGTGCCCACCGTCGCCTTTGCCGCCGCGTTCATCCTGGTCGCGGCGCTGGCCGCCGGACCGCACGAAGGATCAGGCCGGCCGCAACAGATCCAGATTCACCTCAGCGACGCCGGCGCCCCTGTCGCCGGCCCTGCACGGGCGGCGCGCTAACTATCTGACTTCGTAGCCGACTTCCTCGCTCGCATGGCAGAGCGAGGTCCAGAAGGCCCGCGCGAAGGAGCGAAACACGTAGAGGTCGAACTGGTCCGCGCCTGTTCTCTGGATCTGCGCGAACACGTCGTGATGCGCGGTCGAGACACCGAGGCCGACGGGGAAGGCTGCAAGCGAAAAGTCCAGCGCGAAGAACTTCGCCAGCACCCATTCGGCGCGTTGGCCCGACAGGCGGATGGCCGTGCGCCCGTGCGACAGGTCGGTCACGGCGCCGTGGTCCGTGGTGATCGCCGCGCGGTAGGTGGCGCCGAGCCCCTCCGCCTGGTCGACGACCAGGAACTTGCCGGGTGCAAAGCCGAAAGCGGCCCTGGACGCTTCGGCCACGCCCGCGCCGGCGCCATCCGCCAGCGCAAGGCCGGAGACGTCGCGGATCGTATCGATGATGGTCTTTTCCTCGCCGCGCCATGCGGCAAGCTGGACGATCGAGCCGGGCCGAGTTTCCACCAGCGTCACGCCCGCGCCGCCAAGCATCCGCCCGTGCGCGCCGGGCTTCCACGCATCGCCGAGAGGGGAAAGCTGCTCAACCATGCATGCGCTTCCCTTCAGGATCGAACATGTGGTGGCTGACGATCTCGACCGGGCCGAACCGGTTGCGCAACGGATCGGACGTGTAGGCGCGCGCGCCGTGCCGCTTCTTGCCGCCCTTCACCAGTGCCAGCCCGATGTATTTTCCCAGCGCCGGCGAATAGCAGACGGCCGTGATGTGGCCGATCGAGTCGCGGGGATTGTCACGGTCAAGCTCTTCCACGATGTGCGCCCCGCCGTTCAGGGGACGATTGTCAAGCGAGATGACACCGACCAGCTTGATGCGATCCTCGTCGGCGAGGCCCTCGCGGTCCATCATCATCGATCCGACGAACGGCTTCTTCTTGGACAGCATCCAG
Source organism: Rhizobiaceae bacterium (assembly GCA_019635755.1). Classification (GTDB taxonomy): domain Bacteria; phylum Pseudomonadota; class Alphaproteobacteria; order Rhizobiales; family Rhizobiaceae; genus OAS926. The sequence goes on from JAHBYW010000002.1 coordinate 436,532, forward strand.
TCGAGGTGCAGGTCGCGCGCCGTCGTACGGCCGTCGATCTCAGCCCCGGTGACGTGACCCTTCTCGATGCGCAGCGTGCCGAGCGCCTCGAGGCCATACGGCACCAGTCCGAGCGGCTTGCCGGCCGCCAGCAGCGCGTCCCAGACAGGCTGGCCGTGGCCGGCGCCTGAATAGACCTCGTAGGCCATTTCGCCCGAAAAGGAGAGCCGGCAGATCATCACCGGCACGCCGGCGATCTCGCCGTGCACGATGCCCATGAAGGGCAGGGCCGCGTTGTCGACGGCAGTACCGGTCACGCAGGCCGCGAGGATGTCACGCGCCTTGGGTCCGCCGATCGCCGCGCCCGCCCACTCATCGGTGACCGACGTCACGTGGACCTTCAGGTCCGGCCAGACGACATCGAGGAAATATTCCAGGTACTGCATGACCTTGCCGGCATTGGCCGTCGTCGTGGTCATCAGGAAGTCGGTTTCGGACAGGCGCCAGGTGGTGCCGTCGTCGAAGGCCAGCCCGTCCTCGCGCAGCATGAGACCGTAGCGCGCCTTGTTGACCGGCAGGGTGGAGAAGACATTCGTGTAGACGCGGTCGAGGAACGCCGCCGCATCCGGTCCCTGCACCATGATCTTTCCGAGCGTCGAGACGTCGACGAGGCCGGCTGCCTCGCGCACGGCCTTCGCCTCGCGGACATAGGCCTGTTCGACGGTCTCGCCCGGCTGACCGTAGATCTGCGGCCTGAGCCACAGGCCGGCGGCATACATCACCGCGCCTTGCTCGACATGCCAGTCGTGCATCGGGGTCAGCCGCTCGGGCTTCAGTTCGCCGAACCGCTCGGCGGCAAGTGCGCCGATCGACACCGGCGCGAAGGGCGGGCGGAAGCGGGTCGTGCCGACCTCGGGGATCGGTGCGCCCTGCGCCTCGGCCATGATCGCAAGACCGGGCACGTTCGACGTGCGGCCCTGGTCGGTGCCCATGCCGAGCGTCGTATACCGCTTCAGGTGCTCGACCGAGACGAAGCCCTCGCGGTGCGCCAGCCGCACGTCTTCGGCGGTCACGTCGAGCTGCAGGTCCACGAACGCCTTGCCGTCGGCCCTGATTTCGAAAACCGGCGCGGGACGAAGATCGATGTCGTCCTCGGCCGTGTCGTCTACGGCCGTCGCGACCTCGCCGCCAGTGGCGGCGATGCCTGCGGCCTGGCCTTCGGCGACCGCACCGCCGGTGGTGAACGTACCGGTGAAGGCGCCGGCGCCGATCCAGCTGCCCGGACTTTCCGGCGGAAGGAACGCCTGCAGTTCATCGTCCCAGATGGCCTTGGCGCCGGCCTGGCTGGCGAGGTGGATCGCTGGCGACCAGCCGCCCGAAACCAGCAGGGATTCGACGTCCAGCGTACGGACCTCGCCGGACACCGCGCCCGTGGCCGCATCGTAGGACTGGATGCGGATGCTTGAGAGCGCCTTGCCGCCGGCGGTGCCGACCACGGCGCGGCCCAGCATCGGTTCGACGCCTGCTCGGCCCGCCAGCGCGCGCGCGCCGGCCGAAATGTCGGAACGGACGTCGATGATCGCCGCGATGTCGGCGCCCGCCTCCTTCAGCGCCGCCGCGGCGCGGTACGCGCCGTCATTGTTCGCGAAGACCGCGACGCGGCCGGACGGCAGGACGCCGAATTCGCCGGCGTAGCGCGCAGCCGCGCCGGCCAGCATGACGCCCGGACGGTCGTTGCCCGGAAAAACGAGCGGCCGCTCGAAGGCGCCTGTTGCCAGAACCACCGTGCCGGCGCGGATGACCCAGTGGCGGTGGCGGGGCTCGCCCTTGCCCGCGACTGCCTTGTGATCGGTGACACGTTCGAGCGCGGCGACCGTGTTGCCGTCATAATAGCCCCAGACGGTGGTGCGCGGCAGGAGCGTGACATTCTGGCGACCGGTCAGGTCCTTGAGTGCCGAGGCCGCCCAGTCCGCCGCGGACATGCCTTCGATCGTGTCGTCCGTCCATTTGGCGCTGCCGCCCATGCGCTGGTCGAGGTCGGCGACGATCACACGCGCGCCTCGGTCCGCGGCCGCCTTCGCCGCTGCCAGCCCGGCCGGGCCGGAGCCGACGACCAGCACGTCGCAGAAAGCATTCATGCGCTCGTAGCGCCACGGGTCGGGCGCGAAGTCAGGCTTGCCCAGTCCGGCGGCGCGGCGGATGAAATGCTCGCACAACATCCAGAACCGCGTGCCCTTCAGCGGGCCGATCACCGGACCCATGAAGGTCTTGTAGTAGAAGCCGGCCGAGATGAGCTTGCCGCCAAGCTGGTTCACCGCGCCGAGGTCGAAGGCGAGCGAAGGGAAGCGGTTCTGGCTGACGGCGGAGAGACCGTCGTGGATCTCCAGCATGGTCGCGGGGATGTTCGGTTCCCGCACGCCGCCCTTCAGCACGGTCACAAGCGCGTTGGGCTCGTCGACGCCGGCGGTCAGCACGCCGCGCGGCCGATGGTATTTGAACGAGCGGCCGAACAGCGAGACGCCGTTCGCGAGCAGCGCCGAGGCGAGCGTGTCGCCGGCGAAGCCCGTGTAGAGCGCGCCGTCGAAGGTGAAGCGGACGGTCCGGGAGCGGTCGATCAGCCCGCCGGTCTCGCTGCGACGGCCGCTCATGGCTGTGCCTCCGCCGAGCCGGACACTGGCCCGGTGCTGTCTCCCGCCTCCGCCCGGCGATGGCCGCCGGACCTGCGGTGACCTGCGTCCCGCGTCAATGCGACGGAACGGATCTCGTGGGTCAGGGTGCTGCGCACGACGGTCAGGTGTACACGGCAGCCGCCCGCATGCTGCCAGATCTCGCGATGGTCGCCGGCCGTGTTGATGCGATCGTAGACATAGTCGTTCCATGTGGCCTGGTCGGTGGAGGCCGGATCGGGGCGCGTTCGGTTGCCGTCGCCCTGGTAGCTGAATTCGACAAGGTCGCGCGGACCGCAATAGGGGCAGGTGATAATCATGACTAATGCAGCTTGGGCGTCGAGCCCTGGCCCTTCTCGTCGATCAGGACGCCGCGGTTGAAGCGGTCGAGCGTGTAGGCGGCGTTGATCGCGTGCGGCTCGTCCCGGGCGATCGTCCAGGCGAAGGCCCAGCCCGACGCCGGCGTGGCCTTGAAGCCGCCGTAGCACCAGCCGCTGTTGAGATACATGCCCGGAAGCGGACCCTTGGTGATGATCGGCGAGCCGTCCATCGACATGTCCATCACGCCACCCCAGGAGCGCAACAGGCGCAGCCGCCCGATCGCAGGGAACATGGCGCAGATCTCGCTCATCACCTCCTCGACCAGGGGCAGGTTCCCGCGCTGGGCGTAGGTGTTGTATTCGTCGAGACCGCCGCCGAAGACCAGCCCACCCTTGTCCGACTGCGACATATAGAGGTGGCCGGCGCCGAAGGTGACCACCGAATCCACGAACGGCTTGATCGATTCCGACACGAAGGCCTGCAGCACATGGCTTTCGATCGGGAGCTTGTCGATGCCGGCGAGCTTCATGACGCGACCCGTCGAGCCGGCAACCGCGACGCCCACCTTCCTGGCGCGAATCTCACCCCTGTTGGTGACGACGCCGACGATCCTGTCGCCTTCGCGCAGGAAACCCGTGACCTCGCAATGCTCGATCAGGTCGACACCGCGTCGGTCGGCGCCGCGCGCATAGCCCCAGGCGACGGCGTCATGCCGCGCCGTCCCGGCACGCGGCTGCAGCAGCCCGCCGACGACCGGGAAGCGCGCCTTGGCCGACACGTCCAGCCCGGGCACGCGCCGGCCGATTTCCGCCGCGCTCAGCCATTCCGCGTCGCCGCCCTGATGGCGCATCGCGTTGCCGCGGCGGATGTAGTCGTCGGCCTGTGCCGGCGTATGCGCCAGGTTGAGCACGCCCCGCTGGGAGAACATCACGTTGTAGTTCAGGTCGTGAGAGAGGTTCTCCCACAGCTTCATCGAGTGCTCGTAGAAGCGGATCGAGTCCGGCAGCAGGTAGTTGGAGCGGACGATCGTGGTGTTGCGTCCGACATTGCCCGAGCCGAGATAGCCCTTCTCCAGCACGGCGACATTGGTGATACCGTGCTCCTTGGCGAGGTAGTAGGCCGTCGACAGGCCGTGCCCGCCGCCGCCGACGATGATGACGTCGTAGGAGGGCTTCGGCGCGGCCTTGCGCCACGCCGGCTTCCAGTCCGTATTGCCGGAGAGCGCGTTCTTCAGGAGGGCGAACGCGGAATATTCCGCCATGTCTTCAAGTCCCCGAGGCTGCGCGACACTATAGCCCGACCCGTGGCCGGAACGCCAATTTTGCGCCATCGCCTTTCGACCTGCCGACAGCGCCTGCTTGCTCCTCCGCCGGGCGCTCTCTAAACACTCTTCGCATCTGCCGGAGGCGTTGCCAGCGATTCGACCCTTGAGACAGTCTTCGTCCGCCGCGATGCGACTCGTCCTCGCCCTCCTGCTGGTGATCTCGGCCGCGGGGGCCGCTGTCGCGCAGGCGGACGCTCCGCCGGCGACGGACCTGATCGCCGACCAGCAGCGGATCATCCTCGGCTACCAGCAGCAGACCGACGAACTCGAGAAGCGCATCGCCCGCAGCCTCGACGACGACACGAAGCTGGTCGAGATCCGCGTCGACCTGGAGGCGATCGTCGGCTCGGTCCTCAAGAGCGGGCAGGCGTTCCGGCCACGCCTCTCGGAGATCAATGCGCGGCTGGAGCAGCTCGGTTCGCCCCCGGCCGACGGCACCGAACCCGCCATCGTCACCGCGGAGCGGCAGAGCCTCATCGCCGAGAAGGCCCAGATCAATGCGCTGCTCGGCATCGCCGAAGGCCTGGCTATCCGCATCAACGGCCTGCTGTCCCGCATCGCCGACATCCGGCGCGACCTGTTCGCCAGCCTGCTGACCAAACGATACGACATCAACGTCAAGCTGTTTACCGATTTCGCGCGCGAATTCAGCGTCGAGACAGCGAAATTCTGGCGCAGCGTCGCGGCCTGGCTGTCTTTCGTCGTGCAGTACAAGCTGCCGTCAGTGCTGGCGGCCACCTTCTTCGCCGTCGCCGCTGCGGCCCTGCTGCTCATAGGCGGGCGACGACTGTTCGGCCGGCTCATCGAACCCGACCCGTCCGTCCGCGCCCCATCCTATCTCAGCCGCCTGTCGGTCGCGTTCTGGTCGACGCTGCTGCCCTCCGCGGCGCTCGCCGTCTTCTTCGTGGCCGCCTACTTCTTCTACGCCTACTACGAGGTCCTGCGCGGCGATATCGGTGCCTATCTGGCCTCGCTCTTCTACGTCGCCGGCGTCGTTTATTTCGTCTACCGGCTGGCGCGAGCGGTGCTGTCGCCGTCACGGCCGAACTGGCGGCTGATCTCGGTGGAGACGCGGCCGGCCAGATGGCTCCTCTTTCTGGTCGTCGCCACCGCTTTCCTGACCGGCCTCGACGATTTCCTGAGCGACGTCTACGGCGTCATGGGCTCGCCGCTCTCGCTGACGGTCGGCGAGAGCCTGATCTCGACGCTGCTGATCGGGATCCTGGTCATCCTGATCGCCCGCGTTCGCCCCTTCGTCGACCCGGCCGGCAACCCGCTGCCCTGGCATCCGGTGCTCCGCTACGGGCTGACGCTGCTCGGCGCAGCGACAATGATCGCGGCCGGCCTGGGCTATATCGGCCTGGCGCGCTTCGTGTCGCAGCAGATCGTCGTCACCGGCGCGATCCTGGCGACGATGTATATCGGCTTCCTGTCGGCGCGGGCGGTGTCGGTCGAAGGCGCCTTCGCGGGGACGTCGCTCGGCGCGCGCCTCGATCGCTGGCTCAATCTCGACGACACGTCCCTCGATCAGTTGAGCCTCGGGCTCTCGATGGCCATCAACGTGCTGGTCCTGGCGATCGGCGTGCCGCTGATCCTGCTCCAATGGGGCTTCCAGAGGGCCGACATCACCGCCTGGGCCTATGACCTCGCCAGCGAGATCAGCATCGGTTCCGTCTCGTTCTCGCTGATCGGGGTGCTGACGGGCGTGCTCGTCTTCGTCATCGGCTACTTCCTGACGCGCTGGTTCCAGGGATGGCTGGACGGATCGGTCATGGCGCGGGGTCGCGTCGACACCGGCGTGCGCAACTCCATCCGCACGGTGGTCGGCTATGCCGGGCTGGCGGTCGCCGCACTGATCGGCGTATCGGCGGCGGGCGTCGACCTGTCCAACCTCGCGCTGATCGCTGGCGGCCTGTCGCTCGGCATCGGCTTCGGCCTGCAGAACGTCGTGCAGAACTTCGTGTCCGGCCTGATCCTGCTGGCCGAGCGTCCGTTCAAGGCGGGGGACTGGATCGTCGCCGGCTCGGTGTCGGGGACCGTGCGCAAGATTTCCGTGCGCGCCACCGAGATCGAGACGTTCCAGCGCCAGACGGTCATCCTGCCCAATTCGGAGCTTATAAATGCCGCGGTCGGCAACTGGACGCACCGCAACCGGCTTGGCCGTGTCGATATCCGCGTCAACGTCGCCTACGGCTCGGACGTGCGCCGCGCGCACGCCGTCCTGCTGGAGATCGCCAACAACCATCCGATGGTGCTGAAGAACCCCGAACCGTTCGTCCTGTTCTCCAATTTCGGAACGGCGGCGCTGGAGTTCGAGGTTCGCGTCTTCCTCGCCGACATCTTCAACGGCAACGTGGTCCAGAACGACTTCCGCTTCGCCATCATGGAGGCGTTCGCCCGGGAAGGCATCGACATTCCCTCGACCCCGCGCGCCGATGTGAAGCTGTTCCCCGAGAAGGAACAAGCGGACGAAGAAGGCGAGGCAGCCAAGGCGCCGGCGACGCTGACGCCCGAGCCGGGCGCAAAGCCCGATGCCACGAGGAAACGGCGCAAGAAGCCCGATCCGGACTAGCAGAGCGCCTGCGTCTGGGCTGAACGCGGCATTCAGTTGCCGTTCAGCTTGCCTCTCCTATAAGCTCGTTGCCAAGAAGGGGGCAGCATGCCCTCCCAGGCGAAACAGAGGCGGTGGCAACACCGACATGCCCATGAACAAGTTCTGCCTCGCCTTCGTCGCGCTGCTCGCGACCAGCGGCACGGGGATGGCGGCGAGCGCCGTCAACATGGACTCCGAGCCCCGTACGCTCGTCGTCACCGACGCGACCGGCACCCAGACCGAACTCGCCATCGGCGCCGGCGAAACGGTCGAATTCTGCGCGTCGGGCTGCTTCGTGACCATGCCCAACGGTGACCGCGAGGCGCTGAACGGCACCGAGATGATCGAGATCGTCGGCGGGGTCGGTAAGGTCAAGTAAGAGCCTTCGCGACCCTTCTCCAGCCAAGCCGGGCAATTTGCCCGGCTTTTTAGTTATCACGGTAACCCATCGTTGAGCGTGACTCGGGAAACCGGCACCTCAGCGACGCTCCAGGCCCCGCATTTAACCATCCGGCCGCACCCGGCAGCTATATCCGCGCGTAGACGCCTCGTGGGGAGGCAGAGCGGACGGGTGCGAGAATGGATGCGCGATCGGACAGGCAGGCCACCCCGCTCGCCGTCGATCTCGATGGCACGCTGATTGCCACGGACCTCCTGTGGGAAGGGCTGTTCCTGCTGCTGCGCAGGAATCCGCTCTACCTCTTCCTGGTGCCGATCTGGGTATGGTCAGGTCCCGCTCGGCTGAAGCACGAGATCGCCGCACGCATCGACATCGACGCCTCCGGGCTACCCTATCGCGAGGAACTGCTCGCGCGGCTGCGGTCGGAGCGTGATGCTGGCCGCCGCATCGTGCTGGCCACAGGCACGCCGCGAAAGTTTGCCGACGCGATCGCGGCCCATCTCGGCATCTTCGACGCCGTCTTCGCCACCGAGGCCGGCCACAACCTCACCTCGTCGCGCAAGTGCAAGGTGCTGGTCGAGCATTTCGGCGATGCCGGGTTCGACTATGCGGGGAACAGCCGGCACGACGTGCGCTGCTTCGATTCCGCGCGCCTGGCCATCGTGGTCGCGCCCGATCGCGCGGCATCGCGCTGGCAGGCGGCTCACGGCGCCGAGCTGCTGGAGACGCCGAAGCCGACCGTCAAGACGATCGTCAAGATGCTCCGCGCGCATCAGTGGCTCAAGAACACGCTGATCGCCGTGCCGGTCGTCCTCTCGCACGAATATTTCAACGCGGGCATGCTGTGGTCCTGCATCCTTGCCTTCATCGCCTTCAGCGCGGCGGCCTCGGCCGTGTACATCGTCAACGACTTCTTCGACCTCGGCCTCGACCGCCGGCACGCGACCAAGCGCAACCGTCCCTTTGCCAGCGGCCTGCTGTCGATCCGCTTCGGCCTGGCGTCCATTGCCGTGCTGCTCGCCATCAGCCTCGCCGCAGCCTCCCTGCTCCCGATCGCGTTCGGGCTGGTGCTGGTGGGCTATCTGGTGGTTACCACGGCCTACTCGCTCTCGATCAAGCGCATGCTGCTCGTCGACGTGCTGACGCTCGCTGGCCTCTACACCATGCGCATCCTGGCCGGCGCGGCCGCGACGGGCGTCGACGTGTCGTTCTGGCTGCTGGCCTTCGCCATCTTCTTCTTCCTCTCGCTGGCGCTGGTGAAGCGCTATGTCGAACTGCGCGACACCAGCCTCACGCCGGGCGCCCGCATCGCCGGGCGCGGCTATCGCGCAGAGGACCAGGATGTCGTCGCCCAGGCCGGCATGGCCTCTGCGTTCTCGGCGGCGCTGGTGCTCGCGCTCTACATCGACAGCGACGCCGTGCGCGAACTCTATCCGCATCCGTGGATGGTCTGGCCACTGGCGCCGATCGTGCTCTACCTGACGATCCGCGTGTGGATTCTCGCGCGCCGTGGCGAAATGCACGACGACCCGGTCGTGTTCATCGCCACCGACTGGCGCAGTCAGGCGGTCATTGCCGTCGGCGCAACGCTTCTGATTGCCGCCGGAGCCGCCTGGTGAGCGGCGCGGAGCGCACGGGGTTCGGCCGGGTCAACCCGCCATCGCGGCGCGTCCTCGCGGCCGACGAGGCAATCGCCCTGCTGCGATCGAGGAATGCGCAGCCGGCCTCGATCCTCGGTCATGGCAACGGCCGCAGCTATGGCGATTCCTGCCTGAACGGTCGGGGCTGGGTTGCCGACATGAAGTCGATGAACCGCATTCTCACCTTCGATCCCGACACCGGCGTGCTCGAGGCCGAAGCCGGCGTGATGCTCGCCGACATCATCGCCTACGCGGCTCCGCTGGGCTTCTTTCCGCCCGTGGTGCCGGGCACCGAGTTCGTGACGCTGGGCGGCGCCATCGCCAACGATGTGCATGGCAAGAACCATCACCGCCGCGGCTCCTTCGGTCGTCATGTGGAAAGCATGACGATCCTGCGGTCGGACGGGAGGGTCCACCGGCTGATCCCGTTGATGTCGTCGCGGCTTTTCGAGGCGACGATCGGCGGCATGGGGATGACCGGGCTCATCCTGACCGCGACGATCCGTCTGATGCGCGTCACGTCGCCGGACGTCGTCGAGCAGGTGACGCCGTTCCGCGATCTGCGTGAATTCTTCGACCTGGCGCCGCAGGCGGATGCACGCAACGAATACGCCGTCGCCTGGGTCGACCAGCTCGCATCGGGAAGCGATGCGGGACGTGGCCTGCTGATCACCGGCAATCACGCGCCTGCTTCCGCCACGCCGCCCCAGGGCAGGGGACGGCCGCTTCGCGTTCCGTTCCAGCCTCCGTTCACCGTGCTCAATCGCCCGGTGCTGACCGCGTTCAACGCCGCCTACCGGTGGAGCAAGACGCGCAACGGCGCACCGCACCGGACCGGCTACCGCCCGTTCTTCTTTCCCCTCGACGGGGTGCGCGATTGGAACCTGCTCTACGGCCCGCGCGGTCTCTACCAGCACCAGAGCGCCGTCTCGGAGGAGGCGGGTCCCCGTGCCATCCCTGCGCTGCTGGCCGCTGCGCGCGACGCCGGACAGGGCTCCTTCCTGACCGTCCTCAAGCGCTTCGGATCGCTGCGGTCGCCCGGCATCCTGTCGTTTCCGCGCGCCGGCTACACACTGACGCTCGACTTCCCCAACCGGGGCAAGAGGACGCTCGACCTGCTGGCCCGGCTCGACCGCATCACCATCGACGCCGGCGGCGCGGTGAACCCCTACAAGGACGCACGCATGGCCGCGGAAACCTTTGCGGCTTCCTTCCCCGACTGGCGGATCGTCGAGGCGGCGCGCGATCCGGCGTTCATGTCCGACTTCTGGGCGCGCACGGCCGGAAAACTCGCCGCGCGTGAGCCGATGCCCGCCGCCGCGGAATAGCGGCCTCCGTGCGCTGTAAGGAGCGATTTACGCCAATTCTATCAATCGCTTCACCGTTTGTTTTCGACTCTCGTGTAGGACCGACCGAAGGACGACGTAACACATGAAATATATCGCCTTCATCCTGTTCACCGTGATGACGAACGCCGCAGCGCAGGTGATGCTGAAGCAGGGCATGCTGTCGCTCGGGCCGCTGTCGTTCGATGGCGTCAATCCCGTCGTGAAGGTGCTGCAGGTCGTGTTCAATCCCTGGGTGTTCGCCGGCCTGCTCACCTTTGTCATCTCGATGGCGTCGCACCTCTACGTGCTGTCCAAGGTCGAGCTGTCCTTCGCCTATCCGTTCCTCAGCCTGGCCTATGTCGCCGTGGCGGTGTTCGCCTACTTCGTCTTCCGCGAGGATCTGAACGCTTATCGCATCGCCGGCATCGCCGCGATCTGCGTCGGTACGATCCTGATCGCGCAGGGCGGCGCCGGTCACGCGTCCGACGGGGCCGCGTCCGACAAACCCCTCCAGACCAGCGGAGTTGCCCGATGAGACACATCATTTTCGGCGGCGACGGCTTCGTCGGCCGCCACCTCGCTCCGAAGCTGCTGGCGGATGGCCATGAGGTCATCGTAGCCGACATCGCCAAGAGCGACCTGCCGCATTACCGCCAGGCCCGGTTCGTCAAGACGGACGTGACGGAACAGTCCTCCGTCGATGCCGTCGGCATCGACGCAGACGACATGGTCTATAACCTATCGGCCAAGATGCTGTCGCCGATCCAGGTGCGCGCCAAGCGGCACGAGTTTTTCTGGCCGGTGAACTACCACGGCACCGAGCACATCATCCGCGCGATGGACCGGGCAGGGGCGAAGAACCTCGTCCATTTCACCACCGACATGATCTACGGCCACACGGTCGTCTACCCGATGACGGAGGACCATCCGGTCGCGCCGCTCGGTGAATATGGCCTGTCGAAGCTGCAGACCGAGGAACTCGCCGCCGAGTGGCGCAAGCGCGGCATGAACATCTCGCTATTCCGTCCGCGCCTCATCATCGGCCCCGGCCGGCTCGGCATCCTGGAGAAGCTGTTCAAGCTGATCGACTGGAACCTGCCGGTGCCGCTGATCGGTTCCGGCAAGAATCCGTACCAGTTCATCTCGGTCTTCGACTGCGCCGAGGCCGCGCGGCTGGCTTTCAAGGCCGGCGTCCCGAACGAGGCCTACAATCTGGGTTCGCTGAACCCGCCGTCGGTCAGGAAGCTGCTGGGCGACCTGATCGCGCACGCGGGCTCGAAGTCCATCCTCGTTCCGACGCCCGGCTGGGCGGTCAAGCGCACGCTCGACCTGCTCGACTGGATGAACATGCCGATCATGGATCCGGAGCAGTACCTGATCGCCGACGAGGACTGCCTGCTCGACGTGTCCAAGGGCGAGCGGGAACTCGGCTGGGTGCCGAAGTACCGCGACGAGGACATGCTGATCGCCGCCTACAAGGAATACCGCGCGAAGAAGGACGGCCACGCCGTCTCCGCGCACCACGTTCCCGCCGAATAGGAGCCTAGCGAATGACCATCATGACCCGCCCGGCGGAAGCACGCACGCTCGTCAACGCACCGGAACTCGCGCCGGTGTCGATCGCCAAGCCCGACCTGATCACGGTCGAGGAGGCGAAGACGATGGACGTCGCGCGCATGACCGACCTGTTCAAGGCGCACATCAACCCCGGCCAGCTCCATTTCATGAAGCTCCTCGGCTTCCACAAGGTGAAGGTCGAGCGCGCCGAGGGCATGTACTATTTCGACCAGGACGGCCGGAAGATCCTCGACTTCTTCGGCGGCTTCGGGTCGCTGGCCTTCGGCCACAACCACCCAAGGCTGCTCGAGGCGCGAAAGCGGTTTCAGGACGAGAAGCGTCACGAGATCGCGATCGCCTTCATGTCGCAGTACGCCACGGCGCTGGCGCACAACCTGGCGCAGGTGTCGCCGGGCGACCTCGACATGGTCTTCCTCGGCTCGACGGGTTCCGAGGCGATGGAAGCGGCGGTGAAGCTCGCCGAGCGCGCGGCCGGCCCGAAGCGCCCCAAGATCGTCTACGCCGAGAATTCCTTCCACGGAAAGACGAAGGGCGTTCTCTCGATCACCGACGGCGCGCTCTATCGCGGTGAGTTCAGGCTGGTCGACGGCAACGTCCGCGTGCCGTTCGGCGACATCCAGGCCATCGAGAACGCCTTCCGCTCCGATCCGGCGATCGGCTCGATCGTGCTGGAGACGGTTCAGGGCGGCGGCGGCATCGTGCAGGCGGACGGCATGTTCTGGCTGAAGCTGCGGGCGCTGTGCGACAAGTACAACGTCATCTGGGTCGCCGACGAAGTGCAATGCGGCTACGGCCGCACGGGACGCTTCTATGCCTTCGAGCATTATGGCGTCGTCCCCGACATCACCGCGCTCGCGAAGTCGCTGGGCGGCGGCAAAGCGGCCGTCGGCGCGATGATCGCCAAGCGCGACATCTACATGAAGGCCTATGGCACGCCAAAGACGGCGATGATCCACGCCGCGGCGACCTTTGGCGGCATCGGCGAGGCATCGATCACTGCGATCGAAGCGCTGAACGTGCTCTACGACGAGAACCTGATCGAGAACGCCGCTTCGACCGGCGACTATCTGCTCAAGCGGCTGAAGGCGATCCAGGCGAAATATCCGAGCATCGTCAAGGACGTGCGCGGCAAAGGGTTCATGGTCGGCCTTGAATTCCACGACTTCAGCCAGACGTTGCCGATGGTCTTGCGGCCGGTGGTGGCGCTGCTGGACGACAAGCTGAAGGGCTCGCTGTCGGGCTTCGTCGGCGCCCTGCTGCTGCGCGACTATGACGTGCTGGTCGCCTTCACCGAGTACAATCGCAACGTCATCCGGCTGGAGCCGCCGCTCATCTGCCAGCCCGAGCATGTCGACGTGTTCTGCGACGCGCTCGACGCCCTGCTCGGCCGCGGCATCGTCGCGATCGTCAAGGACTTCGTCAAAAGCCAGGTGAAGTAGGGCCGCGGGCAGGGGATGGCTATGCAGGGCACTCAGGGCACGGCCATCGGCTGGGCGATGCGCACCGGCGTCGGCGAAAAGCTCGCCGAGGCCGGTTCCAGCCGTACGCTGCTCGACCGCCTCTCTATCGCGCTGCTGCTGGCGCTGGCGGTCCTGATTTCCGCCTATTCCGTCGTCAAGCCCGACTACAACTGGGACATGGTCGCCTATGTGGCGACCGCGCTGGAGGACCGTTACGGAGACGATCCGGTCGCGCTTCACGACGAGACGTGGAAGCTCATCTCCGAAGGCGCGCGCGAGGCCCAGCTCTACAATCTGCAATACGGCAACCCCTACAACCGGCATCAGTGGGAGAACCCCGCCGACTTCCAGTCCCAGCTCTCGATGTATCGGGTGAAGGTCGCCTATATCGGGCTGCTGAGGGCGCTGGAGCCAGCGATGGGGCTGGTCAACGCCTCACTGGTGCTGAGCATCGTGCCGTCGTTCCTGATCGGTGTCTTCGCGCTGTTCTGGCTGTGGCGCGACCAGGCACTGCAGGGCGCGCTTATCATGGCGCCGCTCCTGGCGCTCGCCGACTACACGCACATGACGACGGCCGTCACGCCGGACGTCCTCGTCGCCTTCGTTTCGCTCGTCGCCATCTTCTGCCTTGCCAAGGGCAGGGACTATGCCGGTTATGCGCTGCTCTTCGCGTCGGTCTTCCTGCGGCCCGACAACATCGTCCTGATCTTCGCCATCCTGCTCACCGCAGCGTTCTTCGGCTGGCGGCTTATGCTGCCGCTCGCAACGTTCGTGGCGTCGCTGGCTGCGTGCATGGCGATCTCGGCCTATGGCGATCACCCGGGCTGGTGGGCGCATTTCTACTTCTCATGCGTGCACATCCAGAACTCGATGGCCGACTTCCATCCGCCGTTCTCGCTGATCGATTTCGCGCGCGGCTATGCGCGCGGCGTGCTCGTGGCGCTGCTCGACAATGACTGGCCCGCGCTGTTGGCACTGCTGACGGCGGCCTGGGCGCTGCTCTACCGCGCCGGCCGCATCCGCGACGCGCGCGCCAATGCGCTGGTGTTCGCGCTTGCCATCGGCACGCTCGGCAAATTCGCGTCGTTCCCGCTGCCGGACGACCGCTTCTACTTCATCTTCATCGCAGGCATGGCGATGCTGCTCGTGACGATGTGGAAGCCGCGGTTCGACGGGGCGCAACGCTAGCCCACATCGTCTTGCAGACCTGTCCGGAGACCGCTATGTTCCCATGGTGGGAACTTAGTGGATCATGCAAGTCGTGTCACGCAAGACACTGAAATTGTTCTGGCGGCGGCATCCGCAAGCGCAAGAGCCGTTGGAGCGATGGCTGAGGCTGGTAGGTTCAGCGCGCTGGCAGACTCCAGCGGATGTGAAGGCCGATTTTGGTAGCAGTGTCGACTTCATCGGCGACAGCCGAGCTATTTTCGACGTTGGCGGCAACAAGTTTCGGATTGTGGGCCGAATCTCATACCAGTTTAAGAGTGTGATGATCAAATTCGTCGGCACGCACAAGGCCTACGACAAGATCGATCCGGAGACCGCGTGATGGATGTAAGACCGATCCGGACCGAGCAGGACTACGACTGGGCGCTCGCCGAAATCTCGCGGTACTTCGAAAATGAGCCGCGTGTCGGCACTCCCGATGGCGACCGCTTCGAAGTGCTTCTGACGCTCCTGGCAGCCTATGAAGACAAGCATTATCCGATGCCGGAGGTCGATGCCCTCCAGATGCTGAGATATGTGATGGAGTTACGTGGAAAAACGCAGGCCGACCTCTCACGTGTGATCGGTTCGCGTTCCCGGGCTTCGGAGGTACTCGCCGGCAAGCGCGCGCTTACCTTGGACACAATCGCGAGGTTGCATCACGAGTGGGGTATCCCTTCGGACCTTCTGTTGCCAAGGCCGAGGAATGCGGCGGCCTGACCGCCGCGTAGCTAAATCGCCTCCGAAATCGCCACCGTCAGCGCCGCGCTCGCCGCCGACATCGTCAACGCCAGAGGCAGCCATTTGCGCGACCGCTGCCCGTCGATGGTGAAGAAGTTCAGCGGGAAGAGGTGGCGGTGCGGAGCGCTGTCCGAATCGCCGTCGGGCGCCTGCATGAAGCATTCCTCGTCGAACCAGGACCAGTCGTCTGCCCAGGTCCAGCAATCGTGCTTCTTGTAGACGGCAGCAATCTCGTCGGCGAAAGGCTTGTCGGTCGGCAGCCGTACATAGCCGCCGGGGCATGACTCGAAGTAGCGCATCGCCAGCGGCATGGCGCGATCCGTGCAGTAGTTCGACATCCACAGCGTAAAGCCGATCTCGCCGCGCAGCCTCTGCAGCGCACGGAAAACCTGGATGTGCTCTTCGTGGCCGTATTCGCCCCAGGGGTTGTGGGTGAAGACGTTCATGCCCGGCCTGAGCCGGGCCTTCAGCGACTCGTAGACCACCCAGAAATTGCTCTCATAGGCGCGCGCCACACTGGCGGTCGCGACCGAGACGCTGTCCTGGGGCGCGACCTTCGACAGGGACATGCGGGCGAGCCGGGTGATCTCGCGCCGATTGGCCTCCAGCCCGAGGGCGATGCCGAATTCGCTGGTGACCGGCGCGGTCCAATCGGCGCAGCCATAGGCGCCAGCCTCGCCGATATCGAGGCAGGCAATCTGCCGCGGATAGTCGGCCAGCGCGGCGGCGCGTTTCGCGCCGATGCCGGGCTGCGCCCAGAAATCGCGGTAGACGACGATCACCTCGTCGACCTCGCGGATGATCGAGTTGAACCAAAGCAGCTCGTCGTCGGGGTGCGCTCCGACGATGACCGAATTCCTCAGAAAATCTGGCTTGCCCGTCACGATGGTCCCCCGACCCAAACTCAACTCGCCGCGCGATCCTTTCGCCTGCGAAGCATGGCGCGGGCGTTGAACGCCGCCAGCGCCAGCCGGCCGCGCAACGTTGGCGTGCGCGTCAGCGCGAACATGCGCGTCGGTGCCGTGCCGAACTCCGCCTTGAAGGCCTCGTCGCCGATGGTGAAATCGAAGATTTCGCCGCCGGAACGCATCCAGTCCTCGATGATGCCGTCATACATCAGCAGGCCGGGCGAATGGCGGCCATGCCTGTCATAGTCGCAGCCGATGAGCAGGTAGTGGAAACGACCGTTCCACGCGAGGCCGAAAACGTAACCCAGCGCCTCGCCGTCAAGGCTGAGCAGGTAGGTACGCGCGAGTCCGTGGCCATCGTCCTTGGATGCCACGCCCGCGTAGAAGTCGCGGACGAAATCCTGCTGGATCGGGTCGCCCTCGAAACGCCCCGCGCGCAGCAGCTGGATCGCACGGATCGCATCGCCGATCTGTCCATGGTCGGTCAGCAGTTCAAGCCTGGCGCCCGGATTCTTGAAGAAGCGCCTCTTCTTGCGGTCGAGCTGGCTTGCGAAATTGCTCGCCAACGCACCGGCGCGCCACTCCGCGAAGCCACCGGCGAGTTCGGTTGCGTGCGCGGAAAAGTCCAACTGCATCACGTCGCCGCCCAGCAGGGCCTGCCACTGGCCAAGATGCTCCTCGCGCACCGGTCGGATGCGCATGATGTCGAAGGCCGGCATCGCAGATGCGATCCGCGCGGGCAGGTCGGCTCCCGGGATCCAATCGGGGGCGAGGATCGGTGCCGCATAGTCCGAAACGCCGAGGTCGGTCGCCTCGACCAGCGACACGCCCGTCATGACGCGCCGGATCAACGGCAGCACGGCAACCAGCCGGTCATCCTCCCGCACCGTGACGATCAGCCCGGTCGCGTCGCGCGCAGGCGCCAGGTGCCTGTGGAAGGCATGCAACCAGTCGGGATGCTGGAAGGCCGTCGAGGACGAGGTGGCGTGCAGCGCCCGGAATGCCTCGGACGTGAAGTCGAACTCGGGCTCCAGGGCGACCACGGGCGCGCCGCCGTCGCGGCCGGCTGCCAGCGCAGCCGCACCTCCGAACCGTGTCCGAAGCGTCACATCCCCCATGGGTCACCGGATATCTACGATGTATGAAAGTGTTAAGTGTCCGCCTTAAAGTAGGGTTAAGGCGTAACGCTTTCCGTGCCGTCGCGAGCCGCTTTTCCGGTGTCGCAAACAGGCTTCAAACCCGCTGCCTCGCCGCCCTATAGTCCCCGCACAATTCGAGGCCGGAGTCGTTTGAATGGCTGAGTTTCCGAAGAAGGCGAGGATCGTCATCATTGGCGTCGGCGGCATCGTCGGCGCGGCGGTCGCGCATCACCTGATCGAGCGTGGCTGGGACGACATCGTCGGTATCGACAAGTCGGGTGTGCCGACCGACATCGGCTCGACAGCGCATGCATCCGACTTCTGCTACATGACCAGCCACGACTTCCTGTCCTGCTGGACCTCGCTCTACTCCATCGATTTCTACGAGAAACTCGGCCACTACGAGCGCATCGGCGGTCTCGAGGTCGCACGTGTCGGCGACGATTCCCGCATGGACGAGATCCGGCGCAAGGTCACGTCGGGCAAGGCGTTCGGCACGCGCGCCCGACTGATCGAGCCGGCGGAGATCAAGCAGAAGTTCCCGCTGATCGAGGAAGACAAGGTGCAGGGGGGCCTGTGGGACCCTGACGCTGGCCTCGTCATTCCGCGCTCGCAGACGGTCGCCGGCAAGCTGATCGACCAGGGCGTCGCCGCCGGCAAGCTGCAGGTGTTCCCGAACACGCCCGCCAAGTCGCTGGTGATCGAGAAGGGCCGGATCAAGGGCGTCGTCACCGAGCGCGGCATGATCGAGGCGGACCATGTGCTCGTCTGCGCCGGCCTTTGGGGCCGCCTGATCGCCGAGATGGCAGGCGAGGATCTGCCGGTGATGCCGGTCGACCATCCGCTGACCTTCTTCGGCCCGTACGCGAAGTTCGCCGGCACCGGCAAGGACATCGGCTACCCGCTGCTGCGCGACCAGGGGAACTCGGCCTACATGCGCGACACCGGCGATCCGACGACGTCCGAAGGCGGCATGATCGAGTGGGGCTATTACGAGGAGACGAACCCGCGGCTGTGCCATCCCCGCGACCTGCTGGAGAAGGACCAGGCGCGGCTGTCGCCGTCGCAGCGCGACCTGGACATGGAGCAGATCATCGCGCCGCTGGAGCGCGCCATCGAGCTGACGCCGATCCTCGGCGAACTCGGCTATGACGAGCGCCGTTCCTTCAACGGCCTGCTTCAGGTGACCGCCGATGGCGGGCCCTCGATCGGCGAGAGCCAGAAGGTGAGGGGGCTCTGGTATGCCGTCGCCATCTGGGTGAAGGACGCGCCCGGCATGGCCAAGCTTGTCGCCGACTGGATGACCGACGGCCGCACGCCGATCGACCATGCCAAGATCGACTATGCGCGCTTCTATCCTCACCAGATGAAGGAGGACTTCATCGCGGGCCGCTGCGGCGAGGCGGCGCAGAAGATCTACAATCCGGCCGTCCACCCGCGCGAGCCCTACGCGACCGGCCGCAACATCCGCCGTTCGCCCTTCTACGAACGCGAGAAGGAACTCGGCGGATATTTCATGGAACTCGGCGGCTGGGAGCGCGCGCATGGCTATGCCGCGAACGAGCACCTGCTGGAGAAGTACGGCAACCGCGTGCCCATGCGCGAGAACGAGTGGGACAATCGGCATTTCTGGCGTGTGTCGAACGCCGAGCATCTCGCGATGACCGAGGATTGCGGCATCGTGAACCTGTCGCATTTCTACATGTTCGACGTGGAAGGCCCTGACCATGTCGAGCTCATGGAATGGCTCTGCGCCGCGAAGATCGGCGGCGACGCCAATATCGGCAAGGGCATCTACACACATTTCCTCAACGACGAAGGCATGGTGCGTGCCGACCTGACCGTCATCCGCATGGCCGACCGCTGCCGCGTCATCGACGGTGCGGATGCCGGACCGCGCGACTATCACTATGTGAAGCGGATCGCGGAGGACAAAGGCTTCGACGTCACGGTCACCGATGTGACGGAGAAGTTCGTCACCATCGGCATCTGGGGGCCGAACGCGCGGGCAACCTTGCAGAAGGTCGTGGACGATCCGGCGGGTCTGTCGCCGGAGAATTTTGCCTTCGCCGCGATCAAGCCCATCAAAA
Source organism: Rhizobiaceae bacterium (assembly GCA_019635755.1). GTDB lineage: Bacteria > Pseudomonadota > Alphaproteobacteria > Rhizobiales > Rhizobiaceae > OAS926. The sequence continues at coordinate 455,905 of JAHBYW010000002.1, forward strand.
TCGGCGGCAAGGACGTCACTGCGTTCCGCATCTCGTATGTCGGCGAGCAGGGCTGGGAGCTGCACATGAAATATGAGGACGGCCTTGCCGTCTGGGATGCGCTGCGCTCGACCGGCGTAATGGCCTTCGGCGTCGAGACGTATGCGAATTCGCGTCGGATGGAGAAGAGCCTGCGACTCCAGAACGCCGACCTGCTCACCGAATACAACCTGATCGAGTCCGACCTCGCGCGTCCGAAGGTCAAGGAGGCGGATTTCCGCGGCAAGACGAAACATCTCGAATACAAGGCGCGCGCGAACCAGCCGGCAATGCTCTGTACGCTGGTCATGACCGACAACCGCGACTCGAAGGGCGTGCTCCGCTATCCCGTCGGAAACATGCCGGTGATGGATCCGGCCACGGGCGAAACGCTGGTCGATGAACTCGGCCGCCGCTCCTTCACGACCTCGGTCGCCTACGGGCCGACGGTCGGCAAGAACATCGCGCTGGCCTATCTGCCGTGGTCGCACTGCAAGGACGGCACGAAGCTGCAGGTCGAGTATTTCGGCGAGACGTTCCCGGTCGAGGTCGCCGGCGTCGGTTACAAGCCGCTCTACGATCCGGAGAACCTGAAGCCGCGCAGCTAGACGCCGGCCTCCGCTGGTGGGATCATGGCCTCCGCCCGCCATGCCGGGCGGAGGGCACCGTCGTGAAGCCTGCCGACTATCTGATGCTGGTCGTGGCCTTCGTTGCCGTGGCCGCGGTGGCCTTGCAACTGTGGCGCGGGACGAAACGCAGGGACGATACGGGCATCAATCTCAGCCGCATCGTCTGCCCGAAATGCGGGGAGCCCGCGCCGCTGATGCGGACGCCGACCTCATTCCGCCAGATGCTGCGGGGCGGCATCACCTGCGCCAAATGCGGCACCGAGATGGACAAGTGGGGCCGGGAGATCGCGCGCCGGTAAATGGCGCGCTCAGAAAACCCAGCCCGAGGTCGCTGCAGCCGCGGCGAATGCGACCGCCGCGCCCAGCAAGGCCAGCCAATAGAGCCTGCCTCCGGGCTCCAGAGCTGCGCGTTGCGGCCGTTCGGGATCGTAAAGGATGGTGACGGCGTCGCCGGGCTCGTAGCGATCGACGATGCTCTGCGCATAGGCCGCGTCGCCCGAGACCTCGGTGTCCGGATAGATCGATCGGCTCGAATAGTCCTCGCCGTTCACCGAATAGGCGAACTCGACGACAGGCATGTAGCCGGTCCGCCTGCGGCTCCTGCCGCCGAATGTCTTCTTCGGCTCGTCCCTCAGGACGCTGAAGCTGCGCACGCCGCTCGATACGATCGTCGCGGTCGTCTCGTGCCAGCGCCGGACCTCGGCGGCCTGCCGGGCGAAGAGGTAGAAGACGAACAGGAACACGCAGCCGGCGACGAACGTCGCGAGCATAACCGGCAGGATCGCCTGGGGGAAGGCGGCGACCAGCTGCTGCCCGCCGACCGTTGTGATCCAGATGGCGAAAACCGCGGCGCCGAGCAGCAGCAGGGTGGCCACCGCGCAACCCTTGGCAAGGTCGGGCGGCGCGGACGCGATCTCCAGCGCCGACTGGCCCGGGTCGCGCGGGTCATAGCGGACGATCACGGCTTTGCCGACCGGATAGTCGGCGAGCAGCCTGTCGACCTGGTCTTCCGGCGGCTCGCCGTTGTCCAGGATCCGGTTCGACCGAAACGTCTTTCCCCCAACCTCGAAGCCGTAGGTGATGCGCGCGACCCGCCGGTTCCGCGGTGCCTCGGTCTGGAACGCCTGGATCAGATCGAAGGCCTGCTTCGAGGAGAGGATGCGTCCGCCCGTCCGCGCCCACCGGGCGGACTTTGCCGAGAGCCAGAGCGCATAAAGCGTCGCGGCGACGCCCAGCGCCAGGATGGCAGCCGTGCCGTACAGGATAAAGCGCGCCTGCGGCGTCTCGGCGACGGCAAGAAAGGAGTCCAGCATCGTCCCCCCGAACAGCTGGCACGTGGAGCGCGACCCTACCGCCGCGCGCGGTCACAGGGCAAGGTCGCGCGATTGTGAAGTCGCTCGGGTTGCTGCCTTCGCGGGGACTCGCCTACGCTTCGCACATGTCTCGTCAGCGATGCGGATGGCGGGTTCTGCCGAACGGTGTCGCCCTGGCGCTGGGCCTTTCGCTCGTGCCGCACGCCCAGGCTGCGGAGCCGGTGGATGTCGAACTCGTCCTCGCGGTCGATGTTTCGCTTTCCATGGGCTTCGCCGAACTCGAGATCCAGCGCAGCGGGTACGCCGCCGCACTCACCGACGAGCGCGTGCTGCGGGCGATCGCCGACGGTGTCCATGGGCGCATAGCCATCGCCTATTTCGAATGGGCGGGAACCACGACCCATCGCGTCGTCGTCCCCTGGACGATCGTCGCGACCAAGGAGGATGCCGAGCGTGTGGCGGAACAACTCGCATCGACGCCGCCGGCCAGCGCGCGGCGGACGTCGATTTCCAGCGCGCTCGAGTTCGGAAGCGATCTGTTCGCCGAAAGCCCGTTCAACGGGCTGAAGCGGGTCATCGATGTTTCCGGCGACGGTCCGAACAATCAGGGCGCGCCGGTGGACATCACCCGCGACGCGGTCATTCGGCAGGGGATCACGATCAACGGGCTTCCGCTCATGACGAATGGCGGGATGGCGAGCGTCTACGACGTCGCCGACCTCGACCAGTATTACAATGACTGCGTGATCGGCGGTCCGGGCGCCTTCATGATCCCCGTGAACGACTGGTCGCAGTTTCCGGAAGCCGTCCGCCGCAAGCTGGTGATGGAACTGGCCGGCTACGATCCCGAAGCGGAGACGGGCAAGCTGCCGATCGTGCTGGCGCAGGCGCGCGCGAAGTACGACTGCCTGATCGGCGAGAAGCTCTGGCGCGATCGCCAGTGGATGTGGGACCAGCGCTGACCTGCAGGTCCTTCCCCGTTGGGGACGGGGCTCAAGCCGCCAGCAACTGCTTGCGGTCGGTGCGCTCCTGCTGGGGCGAGCGCGCATAGAGTTCCCGATAGCACTTCGAGAAGTGCGACGCAGAGACGAAGCCGCAGGCGACCGCGATCTCGACGACCGGCAGCGACGACTGGATCAGCAGGTGCCGCGCCCGGTCGAGCCGGATTTCAAGATAGTAGCGGGCAGGGGACCGGCCCATCTCCTGCCGGAACAGCCGCTCGATCTGGCGCCGCGACAGTCCGACCGCGTCGGCGATCTCGATCAGCGAGAGCGGTTCGGAAAGGTTCGCTTCCATCAGTTCGATGATGGTCAGCACCTTGGCGTTCTGGACGCCCAGACGGGCGCGAAGCGGGAGCCGCTGGCGGTCGGTGGGGTTGCGCACCCGATCCGTCAGCACCTGCTCGCAGACGCGGTTGACGAGATTCTCGTCGAAATCGTCGCCGATCAGCTTCAGCATCATGTCGAGCGCGGCCGTTCCGCCCGCGCAGGTGTAGACGTTCTGGTCGACCTCGAAGAGATCGGCGAACACGTTCGCCTTGGGGAAGGCCTCCTGGAAGCCGGGCAGGTTTTCCCAGTGGATGGCGCAGCGCTTGTTCGACAGCAGGCCCGCATTGGCCAGCACATAGGCACCTGTGCACAGCCCGCCGATCGCGACGCCGCGGTTGTATTCCTCCCGCAGCCACGCGAAGGCCGATTTGTTCTGGTATTCCTCGACATGGATGCCGGAGCAGACGATGACCATCGAGGGTCGTTCCGGGCCTGCCATCTTGCGGCGCTCGTCCTCGAGCGAGGTGTTCACCCCGAACTCGACGCCATTGGAAGCGCGGACCGGTTTGCCGTCGATCGAGGCAAGCCGCCAGCGATAGGCCTCGTATCCCAGCATGCGGTTGGCGAGTCTCAGCGGCTCGACCGCTGTCGCAAATGCGACCATCGTGAAATCGGGGACGAGGAAGAAGACCAGCGATCGTTTGATCGTTTGCTTGCCTGCGCTCACGTAACCACCACGCCTGTCGGGCTTGCGCCATCGGTGTCGCTATCAGCAAAGCGTCATCAGGAATGTCGATGGCTGTCAATGGCATGACGCAATGACACGACAAAATTTGCGACACGGGCGCAGGCTGCGTCGCCCTGGCTGACCATGATCCCGCGACCAAAGAAAAACCGCCGGTCCATGGGACCGGCGGTCAGGTCGTGACTGGAAGAGGTGTCGCGTTCCGGATCAGGAAACGAGGACGCCGAGCCGGTTGGCGGCGAGTGCGGCCGTCTGGCCAGGCATCGTCATCGCCAGGCGCTGGCGTTCCATCGTGGTCGTCATGTTGGCCGGCCGGCGGCTGGCGAAAATGCGGGCAAAGAGCTTCATGACACGTGTCCATGCATCGGGGTTACACGGTGTGCCTTGGCGAATCCGTTGCGGCAGGCCGTTTCGTGCCGCGGATATAGGCACCCGCTTGCTGCATTGCAGCGCGAAAAGCGAAGGGTGGGAGCGGAAAAGCGACATCTGGGGCCGTCATGTCGGAATTCCATCCTGCGTCTTGTCCAAATTAACAAACCCGAACAAGATGTTAACGCCGTGTCGCCAAGCTATGCGGGGATGGGCCATGGTCCATGCGCGACATGCATGGCGCCTGCCGGGGCTGTCGCCGCGGCAGGCTACCGACAGGGGCGACCCATCAACGGCCACCGAACCAGGATCCGTCCAGCTGGTGGCGGCCGCGCCCGTTGTCCTGCGGCCAGCCGATGTCCTTGAGGATCTCGTTGGGAAGGGCGCTCAGAACGCGCCGGGTCTCGGCCAGCTCGCGCGCCTCCCGCCAGGCGGAAGCGTAGGATGAAAGCTTGCGGTAGATCGACATCGTCTTCTCCTTGGTCTCGGAGGCGGGGGAATTCCCAGCTCGCAGCTTGACTATCGTGCAGCGCTGAGGTTCAATCAAACGAAATGAAGTGATCTTCTCATTCAGGGAAATTGAATGCACTCATGAACGCTCCCTTGAATCATCCGCTTCCGCTGCTTGAGCTCGACGTGCTGCGTACCTTCGTCGCCATCGCCGAGACAGGCAGCTTCACGACGGCGGCGAATGCCGTCTTCCGGACCCCGTCCGCGGTCTCCATGCAGATCAAGAAGCTCGAGGACATCCTCGGCCGCTCCGTGTTCTCGCGCGACGCGCGCTCGGTTTCGCTGACCACGGACGGCGAGATGCTGCTGGGCTACGCGCGGCGGCTGATCGCGATCAACCGCGAGGCGGTGTCGAAGTTCATCGTGCCGGACATGACCGGCGTCGTGCGCCTCGGATCGCCCGACGATTACGGCGAGCGCGTGCTGCCGCATGTGCTGAAGCGGTTCGCACAGTCGCATCCCTCGATCGCCGTCGACGTGGTGATCGACCAAAGTTCGAACCTGAAGCGGCGCATGGACGACCGCACGCTCGACATCACGCTCGTGACGAACTCGACCGGCATCAACCTCGACAGCGCCGAGACGATGCTTGTCGAACCGCTGGTCTGGGCCGGCGCCAAGGGTGGCTGCGCGCATATGCGCGAGCCGCTGCCGATCTCGGTCTGGGAAGAGGGCTGCGCCTGGCGGGCAGGGGCGCTCGAATCGCTTGGCGGGCAGGGCAGGAACTATCGCATCGCCTATATGAGCGCGCACACCGCCGGCCAGAGATCGGCGATCCTCGCCGACCTCGCGGTCGCGCCGCTGCCGAAGTCGTTCCTCGGCAACGACATGGTCGAGCTGACGGAAAAGGACGGCATGCCGGAGCTCGGTAACTACTGCCTCGCCATGATCGTGGCGCCGGAAGCCAGCGCCCCGGTCAAGGCCGCGGCGGACCATATCCGCGCCGCGTTCGACGCCTTCAAGACGACGGGAAGGTTTTAGGCGGCGCCTGGAAGTTGTTTCTTTGACAATTCTCTATTTTTCATTTTTACTGGAGGGGTACGCGTAAGTTTGCACGAATAGCCGGGTATCCCTCCTTGCTCGTCGCGAATGTCATCAGAGTGTTTCGCCTGCTTCCGGCAGCGTCAATTCTACTCATTTCGCCTGTTGCTCTAGCCCAGGACCCTCCCGCCAAGTTCTCTCTTAAAGGCGGCTTGAAGCTCAACTCGACCGCAAGACAGGCGATCTCGAATAACAAAGTTGGGCAACTCAATATTGACCTCTTCGTCGATTCCGTCGAGCTTGCTCCTGGGGATGTATTCACCGTCGACATAGATGATGAGTATAAGGTCCAGGTCAGCATGGGCCTGGCTTCCAAAACGCTGGTCTTCAGGGTCCATGCCGGACATGGGATCATCAGTGCCGAGGATTACGTCGTCAACAATCAGATGATCTGGGACAGTATTCGACAGGGCGGAGGCGCAGTAACAAAATCCGATGTATTAGTTCAAACTGTCGATGACCGATATTCGATCGAATCCCGCATGGCTGACGAACATCTCGCGGCTGGGCGCTACGGCGATTTCTATAGATTATCGAGAAAGACGGCTACGTATATCGCCCCTGATCGGACCGATCTGTTTTACGGTCTGGTTCAGCAGTACAGCAGAGGCCTGGCCGAGGCCCTACGGATAAACTACCCGACCTTCCGAGACGAGATCACGCGGATCGAGCGGTTCGAAAGCGCCGGTGCGTTCACGCGTCTCACCAACGCTCAGCGGGCTGAAATATATACTCAATACGGCCGTGCGCTCCTGGTATCTCATTTCACCCCGCAGGCGACGTTCGGCGAGATGAAGCTCTGGCAAATTGTCGACCACTGCTTCGAAAGGGCGATCGCCAACGGGTACGGCAATGCGACCGACGTCTACAGTGAGCGAATTGCATCCCTGATCCGGGCCGGCGAGGACGACGTCCTCGCGGCCTCGGCGATCAAGGCGTTTCTGGAAGGGATCGAACCCAAAGGAACGTCCGCCACGTCAAAGGAGCGGAGAGCTGTTGTTGCCGCGCTCCTATCGTTGGTAACCGTAATCAATAGGCAGGGCGACCGGCGGATCGATCTGTTCGAGACGGATAAGTACGCGAAGTATGCGCGGTCCGATTTCGAGATTTTCGACCTGTGGACGACGTTCAACAAGAACGCACGGCCTTGGGAATTCCTCTTCCCCGTCAACAGTGAGAAAGACGAGGGCAAGGATCTTCGCAGATACTATGACTTGTCACAGAAGATATTGTCGGACGTAGTGGCTGGGGGCTCACATGGATAATGCGCAGACGGCAAATTCGATATCGTTTCTCATTCGCGTTGGCGTTCTCGTCTCCGCCATCATCGCGATAACGGTCATCGCGGTGCCGATCATCGGACCCATGGTGGTGGATACCTACGCCATCCCCACCGAGGTGAAGGAGTGGGGCGGCGTTATCATCGGGTTCTATTTCGGATCATTCGTGACGCTTATCGGCAACCTGCTCCGAACCGGTGGCCAGGCTCCGGCCGGCGATGGGGGCAACGGCCAGTAGCGCCTAGACGCAGTACCGCCGGCGCCCTCGAGAGAGCGCCGGCGATACGCAACCGTCATCCCTGCGGGCCGCCCCAGCCATACAGTGAAACGGTACCGCTCACGGTGGAGCGCCTGCCGCTGCCCCAGCCGATATCCTTCTGGATCTCGAGCGGGAGCGAATCGAGCAGGAGTTGCGTGTTGTGCTCCACGCGCGCCTTGCGCCGCGCAGCAGCGAAGCGCGCCAGTCCGTCGAACATGCCCATGTCTCGTCTCCTCGACTATCCCGGCACAGGTTCGTCCTGCTGCCGGCGAGGGCTCATCTAAGGGCCTTGGGTAACGGCGTCATTGCGCGCGCATGTCCGTCCCGCGACGGCGTGTTACCGGCCAGAAACATTTGTACACAAACGATCTCGGAGCCGGCGCAGCTTTAGTCAGGAAAGCGCCATTCCGCCCTGAACGACGACGACCTTGGTGCCGTTGCGCACGCGCAGGTGCAGGTCGATGACGTCGTGGTTCAGCATGCGGATGCAGCCGCTGGAGACCGACTGGCCGATCGACCAGTCCTCGTTGGTCCCGTGGATGCGATAGAGCGTGTCCTCGCCGCCGCGGAACAGATAGAGCGCCCGCGCGCCAAGCGGGTTCTTGGGTCCGGGCTCCATGCCGTCCGCGAGTGGGCCGTAGCGTTCCGGCTCGCGCGCGATCATCGCCTGGGTCGGTGTCCAGCGGGGCCATTCTCGCTTGTACTGGACGACGGCGTCGCCCTCGAACGCCAGACCCTCCTTGCCGACGCCGACGCCGTAGCGCAGCGCACGCCCTTCCCCCCGCAGCAGATAGAGGAACCGTGCCTGTGTATCGACGATCAGCGTTCCAGGGATCTCGCGCGAGGCGAAGGTCACTTCCTGCCGATAGTAGCGCGGGTCGATCTTGCTGAGGTCGGGCGCCGGCACCGGGAAAGGCTCGTCGGTGATCGGCGCATAGAGCGTCGCGTACAGCGCGGGAATAGTCTGCGCCGGGGCGATGCTCGCGGTCTCGGACGAGGTGGTGCAGCCAGCGACCGCCAGCGGCGCGGCGACGAGGAAGGACCGGCGGGTCATGGAAACAGGCATTCGCAACTTCGCTTTCGAGGATCGTCTTCAGCGTCGTTGCAGAAAAGGGTGAATGCATCCATTCGGTTGCGTTCACGCTTTCGTCGTGCCGGTCACGGCTTGGTGAAGTGCCGTAGCGTTGCGGCGAGCCGCCGCTATTCGCGGCCGCGTCTGCCCTCACGACCGCGGCGCCGGCCACCCTCGGCTGCTTCGAGAACTTTGCGTTCCGGCAGCTTCACGACCTTGGCCAGTTTGGGGAAGGGGTCCACCTTGTTCGGCAGCGCCATCGCGTCGACGAAGAGCTGCTGGAAATGCGGCTCCAGCGCGGTCTCGATCTTCTCGATCCGCTTCACCGTCTGCTCGATCTCGCGCCGGTGGTCGCGGTTGAGCAGTGCCATCAGCGCGCCGGTGCCGGCGGCGTTGCCAACCGCCTTGACCTCGGCCAGGTCGCAGTCGGGGATGAGCCCCAGCACCATTGCGTATTTCGGGTCGATGAAGGAGCCGAACGCCCCGGCGAAGCGAATCGTGTCGACCTTCTCGACACCCTGCTTCTCCATCAGCAGCTTGACGCCCGCATAAAGCGCGGCCTTGGCGAGCTGGATGGCGCGCACGTCGTTCTGGGTGACCGTGATGCGCGGTTCGCCCTCGCGTCCTTCGCGCAGGAGATAGGAGAAGGTCCGGCCGTTCGGAATGATGCGGGCGCTTCTGGCCGCCAGCGATCCGTCGATGACGCCGTCCTCGGAGATGATCCCGGACAGGTACATCTCGGCCACGACCTCGATGATCGCGGAGCCGCAGATGCCGGTCACGCCGGTCTTCCAGGATTCGTCCTCGAACCCGTCCTCGTCGGACCATTTGTCGACGCCGATGACACGGTATTTCGGTTCCAGCGTCGCCGGATCGATCCGCACCCGCTCGATCGCGCCCGGCGCCGCGCGCTGACCCGACGAGATCTCCGCGCCCTCGAAGGCGGGGCCCGTCGGCGAGGAGGCAGCGACCACGCGGGTGCTGTTGCCCAGCACGATCTCCGCATTGGTGCCGACGTCGACCAGCAGCATCATGCGGTCCTGCCGGTATGGGCCTTCCGAAAGCGTTGCGCCTGCGGCGTCTGCGCCGACATGCCCGGCGATGCAGGGCAGCATGTAGAGCCGCGCACCCCGGTTCACCTTGATGTCGATGTCGTGTGCCCAGACCTGCAGCGCGCCGGAGACGGCGAGCGCGAATGGCGCCTGCCCGAGTTCGGTCGGGTCGATGCCGAGGAAGAGGTGGTGCATGATCGGATTGCCGACGAAGACGCAGTCGAAGATGTCCTCGCGGCTCACGCCGCCCTCGTCGCAGACCTTGCCGATCAGCGTGTTGATCGCCTCGCGCACGGCCGTGGTCATCGCCTCGCGCCCGTCCGGATTCATCATCACGTAGGAGACCCGGCTCATCAGATCCTCGCCGAAGCGGATCTGCGGGTTCGGCGTGCCGGACGAGGCGACGATGCGGCCTGACAGAAGCGAAACGAGGTGCATGGCGATCGTCGTCGAGCCGATGTCACAGGCAATGCCGTAGGCCTCGTTCTTGAGGCCGGGGTACAGCGCGATGATGAAGGGCCGCGCCGATTCCATATCGCGATGGATGGCGGCGGTGACGCCCCATTTGCCGTCTTCCAGCGGCGGCTGGTCGGGCAACTGAGTGCGGAGGATCTTCTGGATCTGCGGGATGAGATGCGGGGCGACGGCGAGGTCTTTCCACCCCCATTCCGTGTCCAGCACCACCTTCAGCCGGTCGAGGTCGCCGAGTGGCTTGTGCATGTCGGGCTGGTCGACTTCGACATAGCACATCTGGACCGGCGAGTTGCGCTCGATGACGCGGTCGGTGGCGGCCTTGCGCACCACCTGGGCATTGATCACCGTATCCTGCGGCACGTCGATGACGAGGTCGCCCAGGACAAGCGCGGAGCAGGAGAGGCGCCGCTGCTGAGGCAGGCCGCGCACGCGGTCGTAGCGCTCCTCCTTCGGGCCGCGTGCCGAGATGTGGTCGTTGGAGGAGACGATGCCATGCTTGGCGAAACTGCCCTGCTGCACCTCGATCTGACAGCGCCCGCAGGTCGCCCGTCCGCCGCACACGCTCTCGACGTAGACGCCGAGCTGGCGCGCGGCGTCGAGCACGGGCGTGCCAACCGGAAAACGACCGCGCTTGCCGGACGGCATGAACAGGACGAGGGGGTCGGTGGGGTTCAGGGGTGCGTTCAATGCAGTGTCTCGGCTGATGAGAGTCGCAAACTCTCCGCGATTATCCCCGCGCCATCCGCGCCTCGCGGCCACCGCGCCGGCGTCCGCCACCGGCGCCATCGCCACCGGCCGCGCCAGGCGCGACGACCGGCACCGGCGGCGGTGCGGCGTGCTCGCCCGGCTTGAAGTCCTTGTAGGTCTTGATCCAGGTCATGCAGTCCTTGTCGGTGCCGGCCAGAACGTTGGCGCCGCGCACGGCCTCCATCTCCTGCGGGCGGCATGGGTTCATGATGGCGCTCGTCATGCCCGCGCCGATCACCATCGGGATGAACGCGGCGTTGATGCCGTGGCGGTGCGGCAGGCCGAACGAGATGTTCGAGAGGCCGCAGGTGGTGTTGACCTTGAGTTCCTCGCGCAGGCGCCTCAGCAGCGCGAACACCTGGCGCCCGGCATCGCCCAGCGCGCCGATCGGCATGACCAGCGGATCGACCACCACGTCATGCGCCTTGATGCCGTGGTCCATGGCCCGCTCGACGATCTTCTTGGCGACGGCGAAGCGCACGTCAGGGTCCATGGAGATGCCGGTCTCGTCATTTGAGATGGCGACGACGGGCACGTCGTACTTCTTCACCAGCGGCAAGATCGCTTCGAGCTTCTCCTCCTCGCCGGTGACGGAGTTCACCAGCGGGCGGCCCTTTGCGACCCTGAGGCCGGCCTCGATCGCTGCGGTGACCGAGGAGTCGATCGAGAGCGGCAGGTCGACCAGGCCCTGCACGATCTCCAGCGCCTGAACCAGAAGGCCCGGCTCGGTCTCATTCGGATTGACCGAGGTCACGCCTGCGTTCACGTCCAGCATCGTTGCGCCGGCGCCGGCCTGTTCCAGCGCGTCCTTGATGACGGTCTCGAAATTGCCGACGATCATCTCCGCCGCCAGCTTCTTGCGGCCGGTCGGGTTGATGCGCTCGCCGATGACGCAGAAGGGCTGATCGAAGCCGATCACTATTTCACGAGTCGCCGAGGCAACGATCGTCCGGGTCATGAAGCTCTCCGTAGGATATAAAGACTTCTTTATATCGTTATGTTGGTTGTCGCAAGCGACGGGTCAATGCACCGCCTTGACCATCTCCGACTGCACCTCGGTGACGCCGCCGCGCTGGATGTTCTCGGCCGGATCGTTCCAGCGGGCCTGCCGCACCCAAGGCCGCCGGCCTTTCAGCACGCCCGATTCGTCGACGATCTCGGCCACGTATTCTTCCTGCCTGTAAGCCATCACATGGACGCCGGAGACCCCTTTGATCTCCTTCACCTCGTTGATGACGTCGATGCAGATCTGCTTGCCTTCCTTCTTCTGGTCCTGGGCGCCTTCTAGCCGCTTGATGACCGCGTCGGGGATGTGGATGCCGGGTACGTTGGAGCGGATCCACTTGGCCGTCTTCGCCGAGGCGAGCGGGCCGACCCCGACCAGGATGAACACTTTTTCCGTGAAGCCGAGGTCGCGCGCCTTGTCCATGAAGGTGCGGAACATCGGCACGTCGAAGCAGTACTGGCTCTGCACGAACTGCGCGCCGGCCGCGATCTTCTTGCCGAGGTGGATCGGGCGGAAATCGTAGGGCGGGGCAAAGGGATTGATCGCTGCGCCCAGGAACACCTGCGGTGGGGTGGTCAGCTTGCGGCCGGACAGGAACTTGCCGTTGTCACGCATGATCCGGACGGTTTCCAACAGCGACATGGAGTCGAGGTCGAAGACCGGCTTGGCGCCCGGCTGGTCGCCCGCCTGCACGCCGTCGCCGGTGAGGCAGAGGATGTTCGCCACGCCCATGGCTGCCGCCCCCAGCACGTCGCCCTGGATGGCGATGCGGTTCTTGTCGCGGCAGGCGATCTGCATGATCGGCGCGTAACCCATGCGGGTGAGCAGCGCGCAGATGCCGACCGACGACATGTGGCAGTTGGCGCCTGACGCATCGACGGCATTGATGCCATCCACCCAGCCGTCGAACACCTTCGCGCGCTCGTAGACATCCTCGGGGTTGGCGCTGTCGGGCGGGTTGAGCTCGGTTGTCACCGCGAACTCGCCGCGGCGCAGCACACGCTCCAGCCGGCCGCGCGAACTGTGGCCGGGCAGCGCCTCCAGCGGTAGATGCGCGCCGGCCGGGTTCTCGTCCTGCTGGGAGAAACGCGCGTCCTTCACGCCGCGGCTCCCGACTTTTCCTTCTCGGCCGCGGAGAGTGCCGTGACCCGCAGCCAGGCCGACGTTTCGCGCAGCGACTGGTCGACCGGCTTCTGCACGGCGAGGATCTTGTCGCCATGGGCCATGTTGCGCGAGCCTTCCCATGCCTTCACCCACACGCAGGGCATGTCGGGCTCGACCTCGCAGTTCCCGTTGGCGCGCACGCCGCCGCAGGGGCCGTTGCGCAGCTGCTTCGGACAGTTCATCGGGCACGACATGCCCGTCGAGGAGAGGATGCACTGGCCGCACATGCGGCAGTCGAACATGAAACCCTTCACGCGCTTCTCGACGAATTTCACCGGAGCTTCGACGCGGCCGTAGCCGATGCCCTTCCAGACGGGATGGAGGAGCAGGAACATGTCGGCGAAGCGCGCATAGAACCACTCGAGGAAGCGCGAATGGCGGACCGACCAGAGCCTCACCGTGAAGGAGCGTTGCACGCGCCGCTGGGGCGACACGTCGCCGGCCTTGTAGTCGCTCTTCGGCGCGGTCTTCTTGACGATGGTCGCCTGCGTCACGCCGCCCGTGGCGGTGGCCGGAACGGCCTGCTGTGCGCTGCTCGCCGGTCCCTTGGCAGTCGTCGCCGGTCCAGTCTCAGACATCGTCCTTGCCGCCTGCCTTGGCGAGCGCGACGAGGCGCTCGCGTGGGTATCGTGCTTCCAGATCCGCGATCGCCGCGTCGGCCTCGGCCTCGAGGTCGTCGCCCACGGGAACCGGGTCGGCCTTGCGCCATTCGGCGAGATAATCGTCCGTCGCCGCCGCCCCCGATTTCATGGCCGCCATGTCAATCGCCTCCTCGAAGCGCACCGACAGTTCGCGCTTGGCAGTCTGGCGGCCCTTCTTGACGATGACCTGGCGGGGGATGTCGCGCCAGTAGACGACGATGAGATCGGCCATGAACAAACCATTGGTACGGGTCGAGGGAGCATTGCAGGAGGGCCAAAAGCCCCGCTTCTCATCCGACGACGCGGGGGCCTTCAAAAGCGACGCGCGGGCATGTCGCAAAGCGACGCGGGCCGTCTGTTACCACACACCCTTGGTGACGCCGGTCCAGACGTAGCGCCAGATCGTCGGGTGGAACCACTGCTTCGACGGCAGCCTCGGGTCGATCACCCGCAGGTTGCCGCCAAGCGCGTCCCGAACAGACTGAACGCAGATGTCGCGCGAGATCGCCGCCTGCCGGTACGCATAGGTCAGGATATCGTCGTCCGGAGCCGGCGCGCCGTGCGCCTGGTAGAGCACGCCGCCGGTGTCGACGCCGGGATCCACCAGATGGACGGTGCCGCCGAAGTTCTCCGCGTCGCCCTCGGCCATGGCGTAGTAGCCGCCATTCATCCCGCGATATTTCGGAGTGATGCCGGCGTGATAGTTGAGGACGGGGCACGGGATTGCGGTCAGCGTTTCGGCCTTCAGCATCCGGCAGCCCACGAGGAACAGGACGGCGGGCTTCAGCCGTGCGATCTCGCCGATGAACTGAGGCGCGTTGACGGAGGAGACGTCGACGACCGTCTGACCCGGGCGCGGCGAGGGATTAAGCCCGTTGACGGCGATCAGCGCGTCGATGCGCCGTCGCGCCAGGCGCTTGCCGATCACCGACCAGGCCATCGTGCCCGCCTGACCCAGCGCGTTCCACCAGCCGAAGCGCCTGGCCCGGCGGCGCACGAGCGTCGAGCGCGGCTCGCCGCCCTCCTGAATGACGACGACGTCGCCGAAGGCATCCGCCAGCGCGTTGACGACGATCCAGGGATGCGGGCCGCCTGCGGTCGCGACCACGATCGGTCCGGCGCGGCGGGCGGCCTGGTCGCTCATCCGAGGATGCTAGAAGAGCAGGCCGAACGCCGCTTCGATCGCCAACCCGAAGGCGCCGACGATGAAGACGATGATCGCCATCGACACCACGCCGACCGCGCCGCCGATGGCGAGGAGGATGCCGTCGCGCTCGATGAGCGACAGGCCAAGCAGGGCGGTGGAGAAGGCGGGCAGCCAGTTGCCGAGCGGGATCGGCAGCGTCACGACGATGGCGAGGATCAGCGTTACGATGCCGATGATGCGGTCGCCGCGGCGGCGCCAGAATGGCCAGTAGCGCGGCTTGATCACGCGCTCGATGCGCACGAGGCGGGGAATGATCCAGTCCATGGACCGGCGGAACTGGTCCTCGGAGATGGAGCGGTTCTTCAGGAAATCGGGCAGCCAGGCGCGACGGTTGCCCCACACCAGTTGGCTGGAGAAGATGATCAGCGGAATGCCGGTGATCGCGGTGGCGCCCGGCGGCAGCGGCAGCAGGTTGAAGGCGGCGAAGAGCACCAGCAAGGCAGCGAGGCTGCGGTCGCCCAGGGCGTCGCGGATGGCCGCGAGCGACACCGGTCCGTCGGCATCCCGCGCTAGCTGCGCGAACAGTTCCGAAAGGCGGCGCGCGCGCCGGCGCCGCGGAGCCGCGTCTATCTGGCCGTCATCCACGCCGGGCAACTCTCGTCTCAATCGTCACACTCACCGGCATTCCGGTCGAACCTGCGGATGCCAGGCCATTCTCAATGGGGAGGGTTAATCGTTGATGACAACGATCGGCAGCCGGTAACATATCGTGACCATCGGCTGGATTACAACAGACGCCAGAGACGCGGCTGCGCCACTCAGCGCCGAAATTCCAGGATGTCCAGTTTGGACTCGTAGTAGGGCGCCGGCAGCTCGATCCGCCACGTGCCGTCTTTCGCTCTGAAGGCGAAGCCGGCCTGGTCGGTTTCAGGGCCCGATCCGTAGGGCTTCGGCGTATCGCCGGCGACGAAGAACGAGCCCAGATAGTGCAGGCGCGTGTCGCTTTCGGTGTAGAAGCGTCCGGTCGTCCGCTGCGAGCCGCTGGTCTTCTCGAGCTGCCAGCCCGAGCCGTCGTCGGTGACGCGGCATTTGAACCAGCCGTAGACGATGAGAGGCGACAGGCCGCCGACCTTGATGGTGCGGCATTGCCACTCGCCGGTCATGTCGAAACCCTCGAAGGACACCGCCGGCTTGGCCAGCACGGCCTCCAGTGTGGCCAGATCCTCGGCTGCGCCAGATTTCCGCGCTTCGGACAGCGCTTCCTCGCGGGTCTGGTCGTACTTCGCCAGCCGCTCCGCGTCAGCCTTGGTCACGATGGTCTGGAAGACACCGTCCGCGGACGCCCACGACGCGGGCAGGGCAAGCAGGATGGCGAATGCAGCGATGCGAATGTTCATTCCGGGCGAAAAGCAGAACAGCGTGGTCGAATTGGGGCGCCTTGCCGCGACTTGGCCATACACGCCGCGCGCGCCAGGCCGCTGCGGGTCGCGTCAGTTGCCGAGCCGTGAAAGCAGTGCCACCAGGTCGAGCTGTCCGCGCGTGCCGGTCTTTGCAAAGACGCTGCGCAGGTAGGGCCGCGCGGTGCCCGGCCGGATGTTCAGCCGGGCCGCGATGGCGGGGATGCCCAGCCCCTCGGCGAGGAGGGCGGCAACGTCCGCCTCGCGGGCCGTCAGTCCGAAGGCGTCACGGATGAGGTCACGGCTGGCGGACGTTGCAGCCGGCCGGCCCTCGATCAGGACGGCGATGGCCTGGGCAGATAGGAACACGTCGCGTGCCGCGCCGGGCACGGGGTGCACTTGGAGAAGACACCGGTGCCCGGCCGGTCCCTCGAGCGGCACCACGCCCGTACGCCCCGGCCGTGACACGGCCTGGGCGATTGCGCGGTCGACGGCCTGTTGCGCCCATCGGCCGCCGGCAATCAGCCGGTGCCCGCGCACGTGAAGCGGCGAGCTGTCCGGCGGCACGTCCAGGGCGTCGTGTCCGCGAAGGACCTGTCCGCGCCGGTCGATTTCGATGGCGAAACCGCCGCCCTTGGTCAGGGCATCGCGCATTCCCCGCGCCTCGGCATCCAGGACCCGGGTCGCGATGCGCGCGGACGCCGTCAGATCCTCCAGGAATCGGTTCAGCACCGCGATCTCGTCGGGCTGATACGGACCAAGCTCCACGCCCCGCTTGAGGCTCAGCTCGACATACTCGTCGCGGCCGGGGAAGATCATCGCATTGGCATGCCAGAACACGCCCTTGGGACGCAGAAATTCCTGATAATAGGGATCGGCGGCCAGGTCCTCGGGTGAATAGTCGTCATGGTCGACGCGAAAGCCGCGGCTCCTTCGCGTGTCGACGCGCGCATAGCGCGTGTTGGGTGGGATGCGTCCGGTCATGTATTCCGCGATCGCGTCCCGCGCCTCCTCGTTGGACAGCGAGGTGACGACGCGTTGAGGCGTGTTGCGCATCACCACCGCATGACGCGCGCCCGCGGCGCGCGCGAAGCCCGCAAGAGCGCTCGTCCAGCCCTGGCCGAGAAGTGCCGCCGCGGTGATATCGTCCACCGCAGCCTTGATGCGCATGCCGTCCAACATGATGCACGGCTCCCGTTCGGCGGCGGGCCTTGCCGGGGTGAAGCGCCTCCGCCCCTGCAATCGCAGGGGGTGCAGGCCCGGGTGCAAGCGTAGGCTGGCTTCGTTCCAACTGGCAAGGGCCGCGTCCGGCCGTCGCATGGCACCAGCGCCGCCCTGCCGAACCTCATGAGGCTGGCCGTGGTCCGTTCGCTCCTGCTGCTGTTTGCCCTTGCCGTGGCGCTTCAGGGCGCCGGGGCGTGCTCGAGTGAAAGCGATATGATCAACAAGCGCGGCGAGATCGGCCCGATGATCCTGCGCGACCAGGAAAAGGGCGGCGGCGACAGCTACTAGGTCACGGTCGCCCGGCGGCCTCGACGAGGGCAGACGTCAGGTCGCCGTAGCCGGTGCGGCGCTTCTCGTAGCGCAGGCCCAGCATCGCCGCCGCGTCCTCGGCCACGCGATCCAGCGCCGGCTCGTCGGTCTGCGCCAGATAGACCAGCGTCTCGTAGTTGCCGAAATAGTCGCGGGCGAGTTCGGGGTGCTTGTCCAGCCCGAGCGGCTTCATGAAGAACGCGTCGAACTGCCGGCACAGGAAATCCGTCATGTAGAAGGTCGTCATGTCGCCGTCGGCGATCTGCGCGAACGCGCGATTTCCCTGGTAAAAGGCGAAGCAGTGAGGTCCGGCGATGCGCGCGACGCCGTGCGTCTCGAGGACACGGTCCAGCATCCCGCCGGTACCGCAGTCGCCATAGCCGGCGAAGATGTGCGCATAACCTTCGGCCCGCGCCTCGACGATCGCGCGTTCCATGGCCGCAGGAATGCGGTCCGGGTAGTAGTGAAGTTCCGCCGGCAGGCAGGTCAGGTCGAGATGATCGAGCCGGTTCGCCGCCTTCACCGCGAGCACCTCGCGGGCGATCATGCCGCAGCCGATCACCAGCAGCCTGTCGCAATGGGTGTCGGGGCCGTGATGCGGGGTGCGGTCGCTCATGGAACCGTTCCGGCCGAACTCCGTTCCTCTCGACACTCTAACGTGGAGCGACCGTCCATGAAACGCGCCTGGCTTTCGACCGTTGCGCTGATGTTCTGCGGCCTTTTCATTGCATCCTGCGCTAACACGATCCGCGGGGCGGGGGCCGATCTGCAGGAGACGGCCAACGCCGTGGAGGACGTCGTCGAATAGGCCGATCCAGGCCCGATCCGTCGGCCGGCGCGTTGCCGGCCGTTCGTTCCTAGCTTGCCGCCCGCCGGTTGTGCTTGCGCTTCATGAAGTCCTTCGCCGTCTCGACGGCGACGGCGGCATCTCGACAGTAGGCGTCGGCGCCCACAGCCTTGCCGAATTCTTCGTTCAGCGGCGCACCGCCGACCAGAACGACGTAGTCGTCGCGGATGCCCTTTTCCTTCATCGTGTCGATCACGACCTTCATGTAGGGCATGGTCGTCGTGAGCAGCGCCGACATGCCGAGAATGTCCGGCTGATGCTCTTCGATCGCGGCCAGATATTTTTCGACAGCATTGTTGATCCCGAGGTCGACGACGTCGAAGCCGGCGCCTTCCATCATCATGCCGACCAGATTCTTGCCGATGTCGTGAATGTCGCCCTTCACAGTGCCGATGACCAGCTTGCCCTGCTTCGGCGCGCCGGTCGCGGCGAGCAGGGGGCGAAGGATATGCATGCCGGCCTTCATCGCGTTGGCCGACAGCAGCACCTCGGGCACGAACAGGATGCCGTCGCGGAAGTCTTCGCCGACGATGCGCATGCCCTCGACAAGCGCTTCGGTCAGGACCTTGTAGGGCACCCATCCGCGCTCGAGCAGGATGTTCGTGCCTTCCTCGATCTCCTCCTTCAGCCCGTCATAGAGATCATCGTGCATCTGCTGCACGAGTTCATCGTCGGACAGTTCGGACAGGATGATCTCGTCGTCGGACATGGAGCAACCTCGGCGGGAAGGGCGCGCCGCGCGGACCTTCGGGGTCATTCCTAGCCTGCGGCCGGCGCAAATCCATAGCCGATTTGCGACGCCGCACAAGAGGAAAGCGACCGCGTGGGCACCGGGGAGACGCTTGGTTTTGCTGTCGATTTTACGACAGTGCTTGGCGCTGGCTGGCCGTTTCGCGGTACGGTGCGCACTACGATCCCGGCAGCGCCGTCACAAGCGGCCTTGGACGATTTTCAGGAAGCATGGCCATGAGCGAGAACGTGTCGGCGGAGCAGGAAGCCCCGGGCGGACGGCGGGGACGGGCCGACCGCGGCGGCGGCGCCGCGGCGCGCCGTGCGGCGCGGACCGGGGGCGGCGCCGGCACGCAGCTCACCTACATCAAGCGCAAGATCCCGATCTACGAGGTGCTGGGCGAGGAAGGGCTCGCGATCATCGAGCGGAACGCGGACACGGTGCTGGAGGAGATCGGCATCGATTTCCGCGATGACGCCGAGGCGCTCGAGCTATTCCGCAAGGCCGGCGCAGACGTCAAGGGCGAGCGGGTCCACTTCCCTCGCGGGCTGCCGCGGTCGCTGCTGAAGACCGCGCCGAAGATCTACACCCAGCACGCGCGCAATCCGGAGCGCAGCGTGCAGATCGGCGGGGACGCGACCGTGTTCGCGCCCGTCTACGGACCGCCCTTCGTGCGCGACCTCGACGGCAACCGCCGCTACGCCACGATCGAGGATTTCCGCAACTTCGTGAAGCTCGCCTACATGGCGCCGGCCATCCACCATTCGGGCGGCACGGTGTGCGAGCCGGTCGACGTGCCGGTGAACAAGCGCCATCTCGACATGGTGTATTCGCACATCAAATATTCCGACAAGCCGTTCATGGGCTCGGTCACCGCGCCGGAGCGTGCCGAGGACACGGTGGCGATGGCCAAGATCGTGTTCGGGGACGATTTCGTCGAGAACAACACGGTGCTGACCTCTCTCATCAACGCCAACTCGCCGATGGTGTTCGACGAGACGATGCTGGGCGCGCTGAAGGTCTACGCCCGCCACAACCAGGCCTGCATCGTCACGCCGTTCATCCTGGCCGGCGCGATGAGCCCGGTGACGGTTGCCGGCACGCTGACGCAGGTGCTGGCCGAAGTGCTCGCCGGCGCTTCGCTGACCCAGCTGATCCGTCCCGGCGCGCCGGTGCTGTTCGGCACCTTCGCCTCGTCCATCTCGATGCAGTCGGGGGCGCCGACCTTCGGCACCCCGGAACCGTCGCTGGTCTCCTATGGCGCGGCGCAGCTCGCGCGCCGCGTCGGCATCCCGTTCCGCACCGGCGGTTCGCTCGCAGCCTCGAAGATTGCAGACGCGCAGGCTGCCTACGAGAGTGCCAATACGCTGAACTCCACACTGCTCGCCGGTACGAATTTTGTGCTCCACGCAGCGGGCTGGCTGGAGGGCGGCCTGGTGTCGGGCTACGAGAAGTTCATCATGGACGTCGACCAGCTCGGCATGGCCCAGAAGATGGCCGACGGCGTCGACCTGTCGGAGAACGGACAGGCGATGGACGCCATCCGCCAGGTCGGCCCGGGCAGCCACTATCTCGGCTGCGACCATACGCAGGCGAATTTCCAGACGGCGTTCTACCGCTCGACCATCGCCGACAACAATTCCTACGAGCAGTGGCTTGCAGAGGGCGAAAAGGACGCGCGCCAGCGCGCCAACGAGATCGCGCGTCGCTGGCTGGAAAGCTACGAGGGACCCGGCCTCGACCAGGGCATCGATGACGGGTTGAACGACTTCATCGCGAAGAAGAAGGAGTCGATGCCCGACGCCTTCACGTGAAGGGAGCCCGATTCAGGCCGGGCTAAAGTGGCCGACATTATCCACAAGGAAGTCTGGCGTAGCGCCTTCAAGGGCTGAGCCGGGGGCCGAGCAGTTTCGGGCACGTTGATCGGCGGGTTCGGATGTGATACGTATCGCATATCATGATCAGGCATTTTGCCGACGCCGCAACACAGACGCTCTACGAGAAGGGCACACGGCGCGGCTGGGGCCATGCGCTTTGCCGAACCGCCATTCGCAAGCTCAAGCAACTCAATTTCGCGCGCTCTGTCGATGACATGCGAAGCCCGCCCGGGAACCGGCTGCACGCTCTGAAAGCGAGCCGCGACGGCCAATGGGCCGTCTGGGTCAACGACCAGTATCGCCTCTGTTTCCGGTTCGAAGGCGAGGATGCTGTCGAGGTGGAGATCACGGACTATCACGACGACAGGAAGCGATCATGACATACAAGTCGAACGTTCTCATGCACCCGGGCGAGTTCCTCCGGGAGGAATTCCTGATGCCCCTCGGGCTATCCGCGCGCCGGGTTGCCGATATGATCGGGGTTCCTTCGAACCGTATCAGCGAACTCGTTGCAGAGAGGCGGGCGATGACGGCCGATACCGCATTCCGGCTCGAACGTCTTTTCGGGATGCCCGCCCATATCTGGATGGGTTTCCAGCAGGAGTTCGATGCCCAGCGCACGCTCTCAGAGAATGACTATTCGAAGATCAAACCGTACAAGGACATGAAACTCGCGTCGTAGACGGCAGCACGGCAGAAGGGGAGGTTCATGTCCATGCGCGAGATCTCGATCAAAACCGCTGACGGGACCTGCGCCGCCTCGCTCCACGGCTCCGGCGCGGTCGGCGTCATCCTCTACATGGACGCGTTCGGCCTGCGGCCGGCGATGGACGCGATGGCGGAGCGCATCGCGATCCTCGGCTACACGGTGATCGTGCCCGACCTCTTCTACCGCAAGGCCCCGTACGGTCCGTTCGATGCCAGGACGGCATTCAACGACGACGCCAAGCGCGCCGAACTGATGGGCCTGATCGGCGGTACCACGCAGGCAATGACGCAGGCCGACACCGGGTACTTTATCAGGGCGCTGGACGATGCGGGCGCAACCGGACAGGTCGGTACCGTCGGCTACTGCATGGGTGGCGGCCGCGCGATCAACGCGGCGGCGGCCTATCCTGATCGCATACGCGCTGCCGCGTCGTTTCACGGAGGCAACCTCGCCGCCGATGCGCCCGACAGCCCGCATCGGCACGTCGCCAGCATCAAGGGCAGAGTCTATGTCGGTGTCGCCGGCGTCGACCGCAGTTTTCCACCCGAGCAGTCCGCGCGCCTGGCCCAGGCGCTGCGCGAGGCGGAGATCGACCACACGATCGAGAACTATGTCGGCAAGCAGCATGGCTGGTGCGTGCCTGATCACGGCGTCTTCGACGCCGAGGGGGCGGAGCGGCATTGGGTCCGGCTGGCGACCTTGTTCCGCGAAACGCTTGGGTAGGATCGTGCAGTTGGCGTCCATTCCGGCCCGCTTCGCAGAGGTATGAGGGCGTCGTGCCCGATCTTGCTGCCCTTGCCACGGCGCTCGCCGGTCACGGCCTGATCCTCCGAGGCGGTTTCGATTTCGTCTCCGATGACACGCCACCGGCCGGCCCGACCGGCCGGCCGGCCCGGTCGGTCGTTCTGGTCGGCAATGCCGGCGCCGCTCACTGGCCGTTCTTTCAGGCCTGGCGCACCGCCCAGCCGGCGGACCTGGAAAACCCGCTCGACACGTGGTCGCGCCTGGTCGTCGGCGCGATCGCGGCGCGGTTCGGGGCGAGGGCGGTATCGCCATCCGACCGTCCCTACCTGCCGTTCCAGCAATGGGCGATGCGGGCGGAAGTGCTGCGGCCGTCGCCGCTCGGCATCCTCATGCATCCGGACTACGGCTTGTGGCACGCCTATCGTGGCGCGATGCTCTTCGATGCCGAGATTTCGATTCAAACGCCTACGGGACAGAGTCATCTTTGCGACCTATGTGTCGGAAAACCCTGCATGAAATCCTGTCCGGTGGACGCCTATTCGGAAGCCGGCTTTGCCTACGGCGCCTGCGTGGCGCATGTCCGCGGAGCCTCCGGCGCGGCGTGCCGCCACGCCGGCTGCCTCGACCGCAACGCCTGTCCCCACGGCACCGAATACCGCTATCCGGCGGACGTCCAGGCCTTCCACATGGCGGCTTTCACGGCTGCCGCTCCCTAGACGGAAGGAATTCTCGGAAAATCTTGCCGCGCCTGTCGATCCGGCCGGATGCCGTTCGTCGTGGTGGCACGAGCGAGGCGATGGAGCCCCGCGGCGATCGAGAGGAGCACGGCCATGAAATTCTTTGTCGCGATCAAGGCGAACGAACGATCCGAAGCCGGCGAGATGCCGAGCGAGGACCTGATGCGCGAGATGAGCCTCTACAATGAGAAGCTGGTGAAAGCTGGCGTTATGGTGGCGGGCGAGGGGCTGCATCCGAGTTCGCGCGGCGCCCGCGTGCATTTCACCAGCAAGGCCGGCCGGCGTATCATCGACGGACCGTTCGCCGAGACCAAGGAACTCGTCGCCGGCTACTGGATCTTCAACTGCAAGTCGCTCGACGACGCGATCGACTGGGTGCGGCAATGCCCCAACCCGACCGGCGAGGAAGGCACCGTCGAGATCCGCCAGATCTTCGACGCTGCGGACTTCGGCGAGACGTACAGGCCCGACGTCCGGGCAAGGAACGAACGCAACGCGGAACTCGCGGCGCGAAACGGATAGTCATCCGGGGAAACAAGGACAACGACCATGCGATTCATGATGCTGATGATCCCGAAGGGATACGAGACGGCCGCGCCAGGTTCGATGCCGGAGGACAAGGGGCGGGTTGAGTCGATGATGAAATACAACGAGGCGCTGCAGCGCGCCGGCGTCCTGCTGGCCCTGGACGGCCTCCACCCGCCGTCTATGGGCGCGCGCATTTCCTTTTCCCGCGGCAGGCCGAAGGTGACCGACGGTCCCTTCCCCGAGGCGAAGGAGGTGCTTGGCGGCTATTGGGTCATCGACGTCAAATCGCGCGACGAGGCCATTGAGTGGGCGAAGCGCTGTCCCGCCTCCGACGAAGAGACGATCGAGGTCCGGCAGGTCCAGGAACTGGAAGACTGGTCCGACGAGATCAAGCCGATCCTGGAAGAGAGCTCCATCGAGCGGTGGGCGAAGAAGGGCGAGTAGCGGTGTCGCGGTCCGCCCGTCCGTTGCGGGTTGCGGTTTTACCGGCGGAGTGCTTCATCGGCGGCCGTGAACGCCGCCGCAGACGTCAACCGCGCCATCGACGCGGTCTGGAGGATGGAGGCGCCCAGGCTCATCGCGGGCCTGGCGCGGCAGGTGCGCGATGTCGGCCTGGCGGAGGAGCTCGCGCAGGAGGCCCTCGTCGCCGCTCTGCAGGCCTGGCCGAAGTCCGGCGTGCCCGACCGGCCGGGCGCTTGGTTGATGCAGACGGCCAAGCGCAAGGCCATCGATCTCTTCCGGCGCAACAAGCGGTTCCAGGCCATCGGTGAGGGGATCGCGCATGAGCTCGAGCAGGAGCAGATGACGCCGCCCGACCTCGATGCGGCCCTCGACGATCAGATCGGCGATGACCTGCTCGGGCTGATCTTCACCGCCTGCCATCCGGTGCTGTCGCCGGAGGCGCGCACGGCGCTGACGCTTCGGCTGCTCTGCGGCCTGACCACCGAGGAGATCGCGCGCGCGTTCCTCTCGCCCGAGCCGACGATCGCCCAGCGCATCGTGCGCGCCAAGCGCGCGCTGGCGGACGCCGGCGTCGAGTTCGAGGTGCCGCGAGGCCAGGATCTCTCCGACAGGCTCGAATCGGTGCTCGAGGTCATCTATCTCGTCTTCAACGAAGGGTACTCGGCGACGAGCGGCGACGACCTTGTCCGTCCGCAGCTCTCCAACGAAGCGATGCGCCTTGCCCGCATCCTCGCCGGACTTGCGGCCGAAGAGCCCGAGGTGCACGGCTTGCTGGCGCTGATGGAGATCCAGGCGTCGCGCTTCGCCGCTCGCGTCGGGCCGGACGGCGAGCCGATCCTGCTGCCCGACCAGAACCGTGCCCGCTGGGATCATCTTCTCATCCGCCGCGCGCTCGGCGGCTTGGCGCGTGCGGAGGCGCTGCTGCGCGAAAGCCGCACCGGTCCCGGTCCTTACGTGCTCCAGGCCGGGATCGCGGCCTGCCATGCGCGGGCGAAGACCGCGGACGAGACCGACTGGGAACGCATCGTCGCGCTCTACGAGGCGTTGGGCGCCCTCCAGCCGTCGCCGGTGATCGAGCTGAACCGGGCAGTCGCTGTGTCGATGGCGCGCGGGCCGGCCGCCGGCCTGGCGATCGTCGATGGGCTGCGCGATGAGCCCGCGTTGAAGACCTATCACCTGCTGCCCGGCGTCCGCGCCGACCTTCTCGCCAAGCTCGGGCGGCATAGCGAGGCCAGAGCCGATTTCGAGCATGCCGCGTCGCTTGCGCGCAATGAGCGGGAGCGGGCGCATTTGCTCAAGCGGGCGGCGGAGAGCGCCGCCGGGACCTAGACGAAAAATTTCTCGCCCGTCCCCCAAGGAATGCCCAAAACCCGGCGTCAAAGAAGCGAATGACGGTAATGGCGCTGGAGAAAAGCGGCGCCTCCGAGACCGAATCCGACGGGGTTCTGGTCGCGAAGGCTCGCGAGGGCGATAGGGCGGCTTTCGGCAGGCTTGTCGAGAGGCATTATGATTTTGTCTTCCGCGTCGCCTGGCGCTGGTGCGGCAACAAGGCCGACGCGGAGGATGTCGCGCAGGAGGTCTGCGCGCGCCTCGGGCGATCGATCCGCGGCTATCGCGGCGGCAGCGCCTTCACGACATGGCTCTATGCGCTGACAATCAACGCGGCGCGGGACCTCCGGCGCAAGCTGGCGCGCGACGCGGCGAAGACCGAAGCGTTCGGCGTCCACGCGCTGATTTCGGGCGAGGCGGTGGACGCCGAGCCGGAGAGCCACGCCGAGGAGCTTTGGGCGGCGGTGCGCGAACTGCCCGACAAGCAGCGCGACGCCGTGCTGCTTGTCTACGGCGAGGGACTGTCCCACGCCGGCGCCGCCGAGGTGATGGGTTTGGCCGAGCCGACCGTCTCCTGGCACATCCATGAAGCGAAGAAGCGGCTCAAGGCGCTGGTGCGCCGAGCCGGGGATTGAAAACGATGGCACACGACGACGACTTCGACGTCCTGCGGACCATGCCCGTCCCTCGCCCGAGCGATGCGGCGAGGGCGCGCGCCTTCGACGCGGCGCTCGGCGCCTATGACCTGGAAAATCGTTCGGCCGCTCCCCAAGGATCGGTCGCCGGCATGCGTCTCACGGAGCGTATCAACAAGCTCTGGAGCGGGATCATGGACAAGAAACTCATCGCCACGCCGGCCATCGCCGGCCTCGTCGCCCTGCCGATCGCCGGCTACACGGCGCTCTACCTGCTGGACGGCTCTCCCTATGCCTTCGGACCGGGAGAGGCCATCACCGAGACCGACGGCAAGCGGGTCGAGCACGAGCCGCTGGTGGTTGAGCCCAAGAAAAAGGCCGACCAGGCCAATCTCGACGAGCGGGCGCAGGACAGCGACGACATGCTGGTCGCCGGACAGCCGACGGCCGAGACGCGGCAGCGCGAGGAGAGCGTACCCGTTGTCGTTGCTCCCGAAACGACGCTGCTGGCGAGGCCGGCCCCCAAGATGACGGCTCCCGGCGAGGCCGAGGCGGTGATGAGCAGCGAGGGCGGCGCGCTCGGCCGCATGGCGGTTGCGCCGATGCCGTCCGGGGCTGCGTCGGGCACGCGGAGCGTCCAGTTCTATGACGGGATCGCGGCTCCCTCCGATCAGGTGTTCGTACCGGAGGAGAATCGTGACCGGATCGAGCAGTTTGACACGAACCCGGTGAAGTCGGCGCTGGAGAGCCCCGTCTCGACCTTCTCGATCGATGTCGACACGGCGTCCTATTCGTTTGCGCGCCGGTCGCTGAAGGAAGGCATCCTGCCGCAGGCCGACACGGTCCGCGTCGAGGAGATGATCAACTACTTCCCCTATGACTGGACCGGCCCCGAGGCGGCGACCGATCCGTTCAAGTCGACCGTCACGATCATGCCGACGCCGTGGAACGAGCACACCAAGCTCATGCACGTCGCGATCCAGGGCTATGATATCGTCCAGACGGAGCAGCCGCGCGCCAACCTCGTCTTCCTGCTCGACGTCTCGGGCTCGATGAACGAGCCGGACAAGCTGCCGCTGCTCAAGTCCGCCTTCCGACTGCTGGTCGGCAAGCTCAATCCGGAGGACACGGTGTCGATCGTCACCTATGCCGGGGACGCCGGCACGGTGCTGATGCCGACCAAGGTCTCGGAACGCGCCAAGATTCTCGATGCCATCGACAATCTGACGCCGGGCGGCTCGACGGCGGGTGCGGCCGGCATCGAGGAAGCCTACCGGCTGGCCGAGCAGTCCTTCATCGAGGGCGGCATCAACCGCGTGATGCTCGCCACCGACGGCGATTTCAACGTCGGCCAGACGAGCGACGACGACCTGAAGCGCATGATCGAGGCGAAGCGCGAATCCGGTGTGTTCCTGTCGGTCTTCGGCTTCGGCCGCGGCAATCTGAACGACCAGATGATGCAGACGATCGCGCAGAACGGGAACGGCACCGCCGCCTATATCGACACGCTGGCGGAAGCCGAGAAGGTGCTGGTGGAGGACTCTTCCTCGACGCTCTTCCCGATTGCCAAGGACGTGAAGATCCAGGTCGAGTTCAATCCGGCGGCGGTCGCGGAATACCGGCTGATCGGCTACGAGACGCGAGCGCTCGCCCGCGAGGACTTCAACAACGACAAGGTCGATGCCGGCGAGATAGGATCGGGCCACTCCGTTACGGCGATCTACGAGATCACGCCGAAGGGCAGCCCGGCGCAGATGATCGACGACCTGCGCTACGGCGCGGCGTCGACGGACAATGGCGGCGTGCAGAACGCCGACGAATACGCCTTCGTCAAGATCCGCTACAAGCTGCCCGACGAAGACGTGTCGAAGCTGATCACCACACCGGTGACCAAGGCGAACGAAGTGTCGTCCTTCGGTGCGGCGAGCGCCGACCAGCGCTTCTCGATCGCCGTCGCCGCCTTCGGTCAGAAGCTGCGCGGCACCAGCCAGGTCGCCGGCTTCGACTGGGATCGCATCAACGAGATTGCCACTGCTGCGCGCGGAACCGACCCGTTTGGGTACAGGGCCGAGTTCCTTTCGCTTGTGCGCCTTGCCTCGGCGCTGGACGGCGGAAAGCAGTAGTGGCGATGACGGCCGCTTCCTCCCGGACCGGATCGTTCCGGACTTAGGAAGTGGCAATTCTGGGCGGGTGAGGCAGGCCGGCGGTGAGCGATCACTGCCGGCCTTTTTTCTAGCCAAAGCTGCCGGCTAGCCATCAGCTGCCATCTTGATGGCAGAATGGTTCCGCAATACTTTCGGGTGTTTCGGAGAAATGTGATGCCTGAACCTCAGCTTTCCGTCCGCAGCGCCCGTGCCAAGGAAATCGCGCATCGCCTCGCTCTTCGCGAGAAGCGGTCTATCGCCGATATCGTCGAGAGGGCGCTCGAAGCATATGAGTTTCGCGAGACAGGTCGTGAGCCTGCAGCCGTATTCTACCGGCGTCTTGCTGAGCAGGGCGCCGACGATATCCACCTTGAGGAGATCATTCAGCAGAATCGCAAACCCAATCCGGGAATCGATCTGTGATCTTCCTCGATACCAACGTCATATCGGAGACGTTGAAGAGAACTCCCGAAGCGTCGGTCAAGGAATGGCTATTCATCTATGATTCCGAACTGGCCCTGCCGACAGTGGTGATCGCAGAAGTCGCCTTCGGTATTCATAAAATACGTGAGCACGAACGCGCGGGCTCCCTGGAAAGGAGCCTGTCGGATTGGCGTCGCAGACTGGCGGACCGGATCTTCGGTCTGACTGAAGCGGCTGCGCTCGCCTATGGCGAAATCGTCGGTCGCGCCGCGAGACAAGGCAGGTCGATGTCAACCGCCGATGGAATGATTGCAGCGATCGTTAAAGTGAATGGCGGTCGCCTCGCGACGCGCAACATTGCGCATTTCGAAACGACCGGTCTCGAGCTGATCTCGCCCTGGGAGTTCTGACCTTCGGTCAGCCTCGCCGCCGGCGCTCCCGCTTCGCACCCTCGTTTTCGCCAGATGCAGCCGCCGTCTTGTTGCGGAACGGCCCGATGCGATCGACGATCGTCTCCAGGGTCGGGCGGGCAGCCTTGGTGTGCGCGTCCAGCGCCTTGCGCATCGCCGCCAGATGCTGGAACGACGTGCCGCAGCAGCCGCCGACGATCTTCGCGCCGCCGTCGACCGCCAGCCGCACATAGTCGGCCATCAGTTCCGGCGTGCCGGAATAGTGGATGTCCGTGCCGCGGAATTCCGGGATGCCGCAATTGCCCTTGATGATGATCGTGGCGTCCGGCTTCGCCTCGCTCATGTCGAGCAGCGAGGCGAGAATGTCGGACGCGCCGACGCCGCAGTTCGCACCGACGCCGATCGCCGGCTGCAGACCGTCCACGACACCGTGGATGTCCTTGGGCAGCAGCCCCATCATGGTGCGCCCGGCGGTGTCGAACGAGCCGGTATAGGTGTAGGGCAGGCCCACCTTGATGGCAGCTTCGGCGGCGGCGCGGATTTCGTCGGGGGCCGACATCGTCTCGATCCAGGCGACCTCCGCTCCGCCGGCCTTCAGGCCTTCGATCTGTTCGACGAAGGCATCCACCGCATCCTGATAGGTCAGTGCGCCCAGCGGCTGGAGAAGCTCGCCGGTCGGCCCGACCGAACCCGCGACGATCACCTTTCGGCCGGCCTTGTCGGCGACCGAGCGCGCGATCTCGGCCGCGCGCTTGTTCAGCGCGTGCACCCGGTCCTGCGCGTGGTGCAGTTTCAGCCGATGCCGCGTGCCGCCGAACGAATTGGTGAGGATGATGTCAGCACCCGCGTCGACGAAACCCTGATGGAGCTTCGCGATTCGGTCCGGCGCTGACTCGTTCCAGAGTTCGGGCGCCTCGCCCGATTCCAGCCCCATCGCGAAGAGGTTGGTGCCGGTCGCACCATCGGCGAGCAGGACGCCCTTTTCGGCAAGCAGCACGTCGATGGGGTTGGTCATGGCACTTCCTCGCAAAGGGAGATAAGGATATAAAGAAGTCGTTATATGATGTCAATCAAGCGCCGGGGGCGTCGGTCGTGTCGTCGGCGAGGCGGGCCGCGTACGCCGCCGTTTCATGCGGATTGACGACCGCCGATCGGATCAGATTGTCGAAATGGGCCGTGAGGGTGCGGATCGGCATCGTGCCGTTGAGGACGAGATACATGTCGCCCACATAGATCGCGGCGCGGGTCGAGCCGAAGATCGTGTAGGGCACCGAATAGCGTGCACGGCCATCATACATGAAGACGCGGAAGGTCGGGTAGAGCTCGTCCAGCAGTCGCGCCATGTGACGCAGCTGGGCCTTGCGGCTCGACGCCGGGAACCCGGACCAGACGCCCATGCCGCGCGCGAAGATCTCCAGCGTGTGGCGCGGCATGCAGACTTCCATGTCGGTCTCCGGACGCCGGTTGTAGTCGATGCGGTCGCGGGTCTCGCTGGCCTGCTTGTCGGGATCGCGCTGGGTGATACCGGCCTCGTAGTCGACAAGTGCGCCGGTGCGCAGAAGGTCGGGGATGCCGGCGGGAACATAACGGACCTTGGAGCCCGCAGCCTCCGCATACCATCGCGCCAGGAAAGACTCGCCGTAACCGGACACGCCCTGTTCGATCTCGAGCATGTCGCGGATTTCGCCGGTCAGCGTCTCGTCCTGCGACAGGCCGAGCAGCCAGTCGAGCGACACCTTCTGCGTCTCGGCGATGTTGAGCAGGGTCTCGGCCCGGGGAAGGCGCGTGGTTCCGCCGGAGAGGAGCTGGGATAGGGCGGACCGGTCGATGCCGACGGACGCCGAGAACGCCGAATGATTCATCCCCGACCGCCTGACGAGCAGGCGCAGACGATCGCGAAAGACAGCCGAGAGATCGCGCTTGTCCATCCATCCTCCAAGCCCGACTTGTTTACAAATCGCAACATGCGGTGTCAAAGATTATCACTGTCATCGCGTTGTGCACATTGTCGCGTTGCCGAACGCCGATCCTCCTGACAGCATGGTGTCAGGACACCGCTTTGGTCGAAGGAACGAATGTCCACGAACGGCAAAGCCCGCGCGGCCGCGATCGAATGGCCAACAGTTCTTCTAATCGCCGCGTGCTACGGCCTCTGGGTTCTGGCTGGCCTGTTGGTCTGGCCCGCGTATCCGTTGGCCGCGTTGGCCCTGATGGTCGTGACGGTGACGCTCCAATCGTCGATCATGCATGAGGTGCTGCATGGGCATCCGACGCGCAGTGCCCGGCTGAACGAGGCATTCGTCTTCCTCCCCATCGGGCTGGTATGGCCGTATCGCCGGTTCAAGTACCTTCATCTGAGGCAT
Organism: Rhizobiaceae bacterium; assembly: GCA_019635755.1. GTDB lineage: Bacteria > Pseudomonadota > Alphaproteobacteria > Rhizobiales > Rhizobiaceae > OAS926. Next base: position 487,508 of record JAHBYW010000002.1, read on the forward strand.
CACGCGGACGAACGGCTGACAGACCCGTTCGACGATCCGGAAAGCTACTATCGCGCTCTGTGGCAGCACGACGATCTTCCGCCGCTGATGAAGGCGCTGCTGCGCATCAACAACACGATGGTCGGCCGCTTCGTCATCGGCCCATGGATGTCGAGCGTCGGCTTCTTCATCTCGGACGCGAAACTGATGCTGGCGGGTGATCGCCAGGTGCGCATGGCCTGGCTGATGCACGCGGCGGGACTGGCCGTCGTGCTGCCGGTCATCGTGCTCGCCTTCGGCATTCCGATCTGGCTCTACGTCCTTGGTCCCGTCTGGCTCGGCCAGTCGCTGCTGTCGATCCGCACCTATGCCGAGCACCAATGGTCGGAAAACCCGCAGGGGCGCACCATCATCGTGGAGCGCTCGCCGCTCTCCTTCCTGTTCCTCAACAACAATCTTCACTTCGTCCACCACAAGCAGCCGACCGTGGCGTGGTACCGTCTGCCGACGCTTTTCCGCGAACGTCGCGCCGAGTGGATCGCCGGCAACGGCAACTACGTGGTTCCAAACTATTTCGCGCTGCTGAAGAGCTTCGCCTTCCGTGCGAAGGAGCCGGTCGTGCATCCGGTGCTGCGCCGCGTTCCCGAGCCTGGCCGTGCATTCCGGCCCCGGGTCAGGGCGCGGAACGTCGCCGGCCTCGGTGCCGCGCCCGTGCCGGCACAGCCACCGAAGGAGTAGGAGGGGCTTGCCGGTTCTCGCGCGGAGGGAGCGCCTGGGCGCCTTTGTCGCCGCCCTGCCCATGTATGACTGGGCCGAGGAGCGCGCCACGACGGACGCGGTATGGGCCGACATCCGCGACCGTCTCCGCGCCGACGGCATCGACGCGCCGCAGGGCCTTGTCCGCCGCAACGCCGACCTTCCGGCGGTGCCGGGCGGCATCAGGGACGCGGATGGGTCGCCGATGGCGCCGGACCCGGCGATGCTGCCGCCCGAGGACCTCGATTTCCCGACGCTGTTCCGTCACCCGCTGCTGCTCCTGTGCCAGACGTGCTGGGGGCCGCTCGAACTGGGTCTGGCACCGCATGTCCAGGTCGTCGGTCAGCCCAGCTACGACGGGATCGAGGGGGGCAAGGGAATATTCTATTCGAGTGCCGTCCTGATGCGGAAGGACGAGGGGGAGACCAGCGCCCGCGACTTGTCTGACGGGCCGCTGCTGCCGCTGCCGCTGCTCGCCGGGAAGCGCTTCGCGTTCAACGGCGGGGATTCGATGTCGGGATTGATTGCGATCACCCGCGACCTCGATGCGGCGGGAGAGGGGCTTGGCATCTTCTCCGAGCGCATCGAAACCGGCGCCCACCGTGCGTCGATCCGCGCCGTCGCGGAGGGAGGGGCGGACGTCTGCGCGATCGATTGCCGTTCGTGGCAGCTCGCCATGCAGCACGAACCGCAAGCCCCGCTGCTGCACGCCGTGGGATGGACCGCGTTGCGCAAAGGCCTGCCGATGATCACCTCGCGACATACGCCGCCGGACATCGTGGAGACGCTGAGGGCCGTCTTCCAGCCCGCCTGACGGGAACCTCGACCGCGGTCAGCGGTTCTCCTTCAAACGGAGAACGCGCTCATGTCAGGAACTCTGTGGTCGCTTGCGACGATCCTCGGGCCGATCATCCTGGCCGCAGCCATCATCTATGCCCTGGTGGCACGCAGGAAACTCACGCCGCGCGAGCGGGTCCGGCAAGCCGAGACGACGCAGCAGCGCTATCGCGAGGCCGAGCGCACCGATCCGTAAAGGGTCAGCGCTTCAAGGCAACCGGGTAGGACGACAACTGGCGGTGTCCGGCCTGTGTGATCAGCACCTGCTCCTCGATCTTGACGCCCTCCCGCCCGCCGAGGCGGCCGATATAGCTCTCGACGCAGAGAACCATGCCGGGTTCCAGCACGCCGTTCGGCGTGTCGTCGGTCCAGTCCGACGCGTGCGGAAGTGTCGGATACTCATCGGCCAAGCCGACCCCATGATAGAGGACGCCGTAGCGAGCCGGAAAACAGTCGGGCGGCGGCACGGTCGATCGCTCGACCAGTTCCCGGAACGTCATTCCCGGTTTCATCAGTTCCGTGTTTGCCGCGATCTGGTCGGTCGCGATGGCGAACAGGTCGCGCTGTTCGTTGGTCGGTTCGCCGTCGCCGCAGAGCCAGGTGCGGGAGAGGTCGGCGCAGAAGCCGTAGGAGCCGATCAGGTCGGTGTCGAAAGCGACGAGATCGCCGGCCTCGATCCGGCGCGACGAGCATTCCTGGAACCAGGGGTTGGTGCGAGGGCCTGAAGACAGAAGCCGTGTCTCGATCCACTCGCCGCCGCGCGCGATGTTGCCGCGGTGTAGTTCGGCCCACAGTTCGTTCTCGCTGATGCCGGGTTGCAGCGCTTCTTGCATCTCGCCCATTGCCGCCTCGCACGCGACGATGGAGCGGTGCATCGCGAGGATCTCGTCGGGGGATTTGATCAGGCGGGCATGCTCCATCACCGCCTCGCCATTGTGCACGGAGATTCCGAGGCGCGCGAGTTCCGACACGCCCTCCGGGTTGAGGTGGTCGACTGCCAGCCGCGTGTTGCCGCCGCCATGCGCCATGACGAGGTCGGCGATGCCGGCGGCCCAGCGGCGCACGCGCGCTTCGGTCAGTTCGCCGCCGTAAAGATACATCCACGAGACGGCCGGCCGCACTTCATCCACCATGCCGGCATGGTCGGACAGGTGCTCGCAGGAGAAGTAGTCGAACAGCACGACCGGCCCTTCGGTCGCGACGAAACAGTGCCGGGTCGGATTGTGCGCGACCCAGAGCTGCATGTTGGTCGAGTCCGTCGCGTAGCGGATGTTGATCGGATCGTAGAGCAGCGCGCCGGCGTAATCGCGCCGCTTCAGTTCGGCGCGGATGCGGTCGAGACGGTAGCGCCGCATCGTGGGCAGGTCGGGCGTGGCGATGCCGGCCGTGGCCCACTCGCGCTCCGCCGTCCCGCCATATCCCAGCACGTGCTGGTTCAGCGCTGCGGCCTTGGCGCGCGCCTCGCCGCGCAGCATGTCGATTCCGGCGGGATCGAAGGGCGCGATCTTGCGGTGACGGCCAAACGCTCCTGTCACCGCCGGCGCGACCGCCGGCGCGGCTGGGGATCGGACTTCAGACGGATTCGGGGTGCGTGTCCTTCGCCGAGCTCCACGTCGAATCCGCCAGTGTCCCGCACCAGATCGATCAGCTTGCGGAAACCGTAGGTGCGCGAATCGAAGTCGGGGGCGAGGTTGGCGAGGCTCTTGCCGACCGAGCCGAGCGCCACCCATCCGTCGCCGCCGTCGGATTGCTCCACGATCTGCTCGACCGCCTTCCGGAGGATGGGGACCGCTTCCTTCGGTTCGACAAGCGGCTTCCTCGCTGTCGCCAACTGCTTGGGCTCGCCGGCGGGTGCCGGCACGTTCGTCAGGTTCTCGGTGTAGATGAACCGGCGGCACGCCTGGCGGAAGCTCTCCGGCGTGGTCTGCTTTCCGAACCCGAACACGTCGATGCCCTGCTCGCGGATGCGTGCGGCAAGCCGGGTGAAGTCGCTGTCCGACGAGACCAGACAGAACCCGTCGAAGCGCCCGCTGTGCAGCAGGTCCATTGCGTCAATCACCAGCGTGATGTCGGACGCGTTCTTGCCCGTCGTATAGGCGAACTGCTGCTGGGGAATGATGGCGTGCTTGGAGAGAACGCTTGCCCAGCCCCTCGACCGGGAGGCGGAAAAGTCGCCGTAGATTCGGCGGACACTCGCTTCGCCGATCTTGGCAATCTCCTCGAACAATCCGTCGGCGATGCTCGACGACACATTGTCTGCGTCGATGAGGACGGCAAGGCGAGGGGAGCGTGTCTCGGTCGGCATCGGCACCAGCCTATCACCCGGAGCCGGCGGTTAGGAACGCATCTTCTCGCCGCTCGGGTCGAACGGCGGATCGATGTTGATCTTCGCCGGCCGGCGGTGACCGAGGATCTCGATCTCGAACATGCCGGCGCTCTCGTCGCTGGCCAGTTCGGCCGGCACATAGCCCTGCGCCATGGACTTGCCGACATAGTGCGCGTAGCCGCCCGACGTCACCCAGCCGACGACCGCCCAGTCGCCGTCCTTGGTGCCGCGCACGGCCGACGCGCCGGTTGCCGCCGTCGAGCCGCGCACCTCCGCGCCGGTCTTGTCGAAGCGCGGCGCGCCGAAATCATGCGTCTTCTCGACGGTGCCGAAGTCTTTGCCGGCAACCCTGGCCCAGATCGGCTCGTCGCCCATCACGTCGGCGTCGAGCGCATCGACGATCATAGACACGCGCCTCAACTTGCCGCCGCCCGCGGCCTGCTGCTTTGACGCCGCGTCGCGCCCGACGAAGTCGTTCTTCTCCATCTTGATGAAGCGGTCCATCGCGCCTTCGAACGGACCGTAGATCGGCCGGAGCTCGCGGAACCAGGTCGGGAAGTTCTTTTCCAGCCGCATCGACAGCAGCGCGCGCATGCCGAAATCGACGATACCGAATTCTTCGCCGGCGTCCTTGATCGCCTTGTAGACCAGTCGCTGATAGGCCGGCTGCATCCAGATTTCGTAGCCGAGGTCGCCGGTATAGGTGATGCGGTTCACCAGGCAGGGCGCGCCGCCGACCGCCATCTCGCGGAAGTCCATGAATTTGAACGCCTTGGTCGAGACATCGACATCGACGAGCTTCTGGAGCAGCGCCTGCGATTTCGGTCCGGCGATGGAGAGGCCGACCAGCGTCTGGTCGAAGCGGTGGATGCGGACAGAACCGTCCATGGGCTGATGCTGCTCGAACCAGCGCATGTGGTACTTCTGCGCGGCGGAAGAGCCCCAGATCATGAAGCTTTCGTCGCCCGTCTTGGCGATGGTGAAGTCGCCGATGAGCTTGCCGAATTCGTTCAGCATCGGCGTCAGCACGATGCGGCCGGTCTTCGGCATCTTGTTGGTCATCAGCCGGTTGAGGAAATCCTCCGCGCCCGAACCCGTCACCTCGTATTTCGCGAAGTTGGCGATCTCGGTGACGCCGACACGCTCGCGCGTCGCCTTCACCTCGGCGCCGACATGCTCGAAATCGTTCGATCGGTGGAAGGAAACGATGTCCTTCGGCTCGGTGCCCTTCGGCGCGAACCAGAGCGGCGTCTCCAGCCCCCACGAGTCGCCCATGACGGCGTTCTGCGCCACCATCGTGTCGTAGAGCGGCGTCGTCTGTGCCGGCCGCGCGGCCGGCAGTTCCTCGTTGGGGAAGCGGATCGAGAAGCGGCGCGAGTAGTTCTCGCGCACCTTGGCGTTGGTGTAGCGCAGGCTCGCCCACTCGCCCCAGCGCGCCACGTCCATGCCCCAGACGTCGAAACCCGGATCGCCGGTTACCATCCAGTTGGAGAGCGCCAGCCCGACGCCGCCGCCCTGGCTGAAGCCGGCCATGACGCCGCAGGCGACCCAGAAATTGGTCAGGCCCTGCACCGGGCCGACGAGCGGATTGCCGTCCGGCGCGAAGGTGAAGGGGCCATTGATCACCTGCTTGATGCCGGCATTGGCGATGCCGGGGAAGTGTTTGAACCCGACCTCCAGCGAGGGTGCGATGCGCTCGAGGTCCGGCGCCAGCAGCTCATGGCCGAAGTCCCACGGCGTGTTGACCGGCGACCACGGCTTGCATGCCTTCTCGTAGGTGCCGAGCAGCATGCCGTTGCGCTCCTGGCGCGTGTAAATCTCGCCCTTGAAGTCGAGCGCGCCGATGATCTCGCGGCCGGTCTCCTTGTTGAAGGCCTCCACCTCCGGGATCGGCTCGGTCAGCAGGTACATATGCTCCATCGCGAGCACCGGCAGCTCGACGCCGACCATGCGGCCGATCTCGCGCGCCCACAGCCCGCCGCAGTTGACGACGTGCTCGGCATGCACGGTGCCCTGTTCGGTAATGATGTTCCACGTGCCGTCCGGCTGCTGGGTCAGCTCCTTCACGGGGTTGCGCAGGATGATCTCCGCGCCGAGCTTCTTCGCCGCCTTGGAATAGGCGATCGTCGTGCCGGAGGGGTCGAGGTGACCTTCGACCGGATCCCACATCGCGCCGACGAAATGCTTTTCGTCCATCAGCGGGAACATCGCCTTGGCTTCCGACGGCGTGATGAGCTCCGTGTCCATGCCGAGATAGCGCCCCTTGGCGTGGGCCAGCCGCAGAAAATCCATCCGCTCGGGCGTGTCGGCCAGCATGACGCCACCGGTCAGGTGGAGCGAGCAGGACTGGCCGGAAATCTCCTCCAGCTCCTTGTAGAGCTGTACCGTATAGGCCTGGAGCTTGGCGACGTTCGGGTCGCCGTTCAGCGTGTGGAAGCCGCCTGCCGCGTGCCAGGACGAGCCGGACGTCAGCTCCTTCCGCTCGATCAGCGCGATGTCGGTCCAGCCCGCGCGAGCGAGGTGGTAGAGCACCGAGCAGCCGACGACGCCGCCGCCGATCACAACCGCTTTGTAATGGGATTTCATGGGTTTACGCGTGTCCCTCGGAAGACGGATTCAAGACGTTCAAAGTTTGATTCAAGCCGCGGCGACCGCCTCGATCTCCAGCAGCCAGGCCTCGTCGAAGATGTCGCAGACGATGGTCGTCAGGCTGACCTGCCGGCCCTGCAGCACCTCGTTGCGGACCGCGCGGTAGTCGGCGATGTGCTTGCGATCGGCGAGGAAGATGCGGACCTGGACGAGATTGTCGAGCGTCATGCCGGCGGCAGTGAGTTGCGCGATCACGTTCTTCCAGCAGAGCCGTGCCTGGTCGGCGAAATCCTTTGGCACTGCCGCGCCTTCTGCCGTCGCGGGTATCTGGCCGGAGATGAACAGCAGCCGCGAGGCCCCCGTGACCTCGACGGCCTGCGCATAGGAGCCGCCCACGGGTTGAGGGGCGTCTGGGGCGTTGATGGGCGTGAGTTTCATGCGAGGTCCATTGGCACATGAGGCATCGCGGCCTGTCGCATGCCCGTTTCACCTCGTTTGCGCTGACGCCCGGCACCCCGACCAGCAGTCGGCGTCTTCCCTGCGCCGCCCGCATAGATGAAACGCAGGTCGAGAGCCGAGACGTTCTCAGCCAGCCGTCCATCGAGCGCGGCGAGGATGGTATCGCAGACGGCGGTGCGGTGCTTCAGGACGTCGTGGTTCCAGAAGCGGAGGGTCGCAAAACCGCGCGAGCGCATGAATTCGTCGCGGCGGTCGTCGGCGCTGTCGGCGTGCTGGGAACCGTCGATTTCGACGACGAGCTTTTGTTTCCGGCAGCAGAAATCAGCGAAATAGGGGCCGATGGGAAACTGGCGGGTGAAATGGTAGCCGCCGAGCTTGCGGCCCTTCAACTCGGACCAGAGTGCGCCTTCAGCGCTGTTTTCGACCCATCTGAGTTTGCGTGCGCGTTCGGTAGTGCCGGCACGCCTGCGGCTTCGAGAGGGCTTCGAATCGATCCCCCCCTCCGCCTCGCCGACGGTGACTTCGTCGCCTGGCTCGGCACCTCCCCCCCGCTTTGCGGGGTGGAGGATGGGCGCCTGGGACTGCGACGGCTCATCCTCCACCCCACGAAGTGGGGGGGAGGTGTCGAGGGCCTTTTCGGCCCGAGACGGAGGGGGGGATTTTTGCATCGCTTCGACGCCAAAATTGATGATGTGCGCAGCCGCCACGACCCTAGAAATCCGTCGGCGCGCCGCCTTCGGCGCGGCGCTTGTCCACGAAGGCGTTGAGCTCCTCGCGGATCGCCGGGTCCATGTAGGGCTCCTCGTAGGAGGCCAGCCGCTCCTTCCACACCTTGTTGGCTTTCTGCATCGCGGTCGGCGCGCCGGCCTCGTTCCACGTCTCGAAATTGCGCCAGTCGGACAGGATCGGCGAATAGAACGCGGTCTTGTAGCGCGACTGCGTGTGCGGCGTGCCGAAGAAGTGACCGCCCGGGCCGACGTCGCGGATCGCGTCGACGGCCAGCGCGTCCTCGCTGAGGTCCAGCGGCGTCAGGAACTCCGCCACCATCTGCAACAGGTCGATGTCGAGGATGGTCTTCTCGTAGGAGCAGCGGAGTCCCCCTTCCAGCCAGCCGGCGCCGTGCAGGATGAAGTTTGCGCCGCCCTGGATGCAGCCCCAGAGCGAGAACACGCTCTCATAGGCCGCCTGTGCGTCGATCGTGTTGGCGGCGCATGTGTTCGACGTGCGATAGGGCACCTTGTACCGCCGTGCGAGCTGGCCGCCGACCAGCTGCGCCTTCATGTATTCCGGCGTGCCGAAGGCCGGCGCGCCAGACTTCATGTCGACGTTGGACGTGAACCCGCCATAGCCCACCGGCGCACCTTTGCGCACCATCTGCGTGAAGGCGATGCCGGCCAGCGCCTCGGCATTCTGCTGCACCAGCGCGCCGGCGATCGTCACCGGCGCCATCGCGCCCGACAGCGTGAACGGCGTCACGATCACCACCTGGCCGTGCGACGACATCTGGATGATGCCCTCCATCATCGGCACGTCGAGTTTCAGCGGCGAGTTGGTGTTGATGATCGTGTAGACCGACGGCTCGTCGAGCAGCTGCTCCTTCGAGATGCCGCGCGCGATGCGGGCGATCTCGATCCCGTCGAGGTTGCGCTCTTTGCCGAGCGAATAGATGTGGAACACCTTGTCGGTGAGCGTCGACAGGTCGCGGATGCATTCGAGGTGGCGCACCGACGGGTGGATGTCGACCGGTTCCACCGGATAGCCGCCGGTCGTGTTCAGGATGTTGTGCATCTGCGCCAGGCGCAGGAAGTTGCGGTAGTCCTTCTGGTTTCCGGGCCTGCGACCGCCGTCGAGGTCGGAGCAGTTCGGGGCGGACGCCATCTGCGAGATGACGAGATTGTTGCCGCCGAAGCGCACATTGTGCGCCGGGTTGCGCGCATGGATGGTGAATTCGGACGGCGCGTGCGCGATCAGGTCGAGGATCATGTCGCTGTCGAAGCGGACGCGCTCGGACCCGTCTTTCACGTCGGCGCCGTGCGCCTTCATGATGCGGCGCGCCTCGTCGTGCAGAACTTCGACGCCGATCTCCTTCAGCACACGCAGCGACGCACGGTGGATCGATTCCAGCTCGTCGTCGGAGACGAGTTTCGTCGGCTCGAACGGGATCTTCAGCTGCCGGAACGGCGGCTGATCGAACGCCGCGGCGCCACCCGCGCGCTTGCCGGCGCGGCCGCCGCGGCGCGTGCGGTCCGTGGCGAGCGCCGGTTCTGCCGGCTGCACGGCTGCGTTCATGGAGATCCCCGTCAATATCGCATCTTGCAAGGCATATTGGACCGGGGCCAAGGAGGAGTGTGCGGAAGTCCCGACCCGTTGGGCAAGGGATGCGACATGGCGGAGGACGGGTTTGAAGGCGGTTGACGTAGCGGTCGTAGGCCTTGGCGCCATGGGGAGCGCGGCACTTTTCCACCTCGCTCGGCGCGGGGTTCGTGTGCTCGGCGTCGAGCGGTTCGGCCTCGGCCACGATCGTGGCTCGTCGCATGGCGAGAGCCGGGCGATCCGGTTGGGCTATTTCGAGCACCCGTCCTATGTGCCGCTGGCGCGGGCGGCCTACGAGAACTGGGCCGATCTGGAGCGGCTGACTGGAGAGACGGTGCTGACGAAGACCGGCGTGCTGGAGATCGGCAAGCCGGGCAGCGTCATCGTCAACGGTTCGGCGGAGGCCAGCCGGCTGCACGGCATTCCGCACGACGTCATCGACGCCGCCGAGATCAGCCGGCGCTATCCGCAGTTTACGCTGCCTCCGGACTACATGGCGGTCTGGCAGGCCGATGGCGGGTTCGTTCGCCCGGAGCTTGGCAACCGGCTGCATGTCGACCTGGCGCGCCAGGCCGGCGCGGAGGTCGTCTGGAACGCGAAGGTCGAAGCGATCGAACCGGGGCAGGGGGCCGTCCGGATCGTCACCGACGCAGGCACGGTCGAGGCAGGGTCGGTGATCGTGGCGTCCGGCCCCTGGATCGGCGAGCTCGTGCCGACGCTGCGCCCGACGCTGACGCTCGCACGCCAGGTGCTCTGCTGGTTCGAGCCGAAGCGGCCGGAAGCGGTGGCTCCCGGCGCGCTGCCGGTGTTCATCATCGATGGCGCGCACGATATCGCCTACGGCTTCCCGAACATCGGCACCGGCTTCAAATGCGCGTCGCACTACGACAGCGGCATCCTGGCCGACGCCGACGCCGCGCGTCAGGATGCCGGGCCGGCCGACGAGACGCGCATGCGCGACTTCCTCGACGCCTACCTTCCCGACGCGGCAGGTCCGCTGAAGGCGATGAAGACCTGCATCTATACCAAGACGCCCGACGAGGATTTCGTCATCGACCTGCTGCCGTCCGATCCGCGGATCGTGGTCTGCTCGGCCTGTTCGGGGCACGGCTACAAGTTCGCCAGCGTCATCGGCGAGGTTCTGGCCGACCTCTCGACGAAGGGCGAGACCCCTCACGACATCTCGCGCTTCGACATCGGTCGGCTGACGGGCACTGCCTAAAGCCGAAGGTTGACATTGCTCAGTGTGCAATCAACCATGGGTGTCGAAGGGCGTCTTGGTTCGCAGGGTCTCATGAAACGACTGGTTCTGGTTGTGAGCGCAGCCATGCTGGGTCTTGGCGGTTCAGTATCGGCCGCCGACGATCCGTTTATCTGGCTCGAGGAGCGGTACGGTGATCGCGCGATCGCCTGGGTGAACGAGCAGAACACGAAGACGGTCGACACGTTCACCGCCGATCCCCGCTTCGAATCCTATTTCCGCACCGCGCTCGACATCTTCACCGCCGAAGACAACATCGCCTACGGCTATGCCGATGGCGATCTGGTCTACAATTTCTGGCAGGACGCGAAGAATCCGCTGGGCATCTGGCGCCGAACCTCCGTCGCCTCCTACAAGACCGACGCGCCGGAATGGGAGACCTTGCTCGACGTCGACAGGCTCGGCGCGGCCGAAGGCGTCAAATGGGTGTTCTACGGCGCGGAATGCAATGACGCCGAGACGCAGCGCTGTCTGATCTCGCTGTCGCCGGATGGCGGCGATGCGGCGACGGTGCGCGAGTGGGACATGGCGACGAGAAGCTTCGTCGCGGACGGTTTCGCGTCGCCGGTCTCCAAATCGTCGATGAGCTGGGTCGGGGACGATGCGGTCATCGTCAGCTCGGCCTATGTCGAGGCCGAACAGACGGTGTCGGGCTATTCCCGCGTCGTCAGGATCGTGAAGCGGGGTGCGACCTACGCCACGAGCCCGGTGCTCTACGAGGGCAGGCGGGACGACCTGGCGATCCGCGGCTACGAACTCGACGGCGGCGCCGACAGGTATGTGATGGTGTCGCGGGAGATCGATTTCTACACCAGCGAGCTCTATCTCGTCGGCTCCGACGGCACGCTGATCGCCGCGCCGATGCCGACCGATGCGATGATGTGGATCCTGTTCAAGGGCCAGATGGTCTTCTCGCCCCGCACGCCCTGGACGGCGCCGGACGGAACGCTCACCCGGCCGGGCGGGCTCTACGCCTTCGACTTTCGCGCCTGGGCCGCCGACGGGACGGAACCCACCTTCACCACCGTTCGCGAGCCGGTGGAGCGCGTCGCGCTCTCCGGCCTTTCGGCCACCAAGGACCGGCTGTTCGTCACCCTGCTCGACAACGTCCGCGGCCGCGTCGTGGCGCTGGAGACGGGCGAAGGGGGATGGACGTCGACGCCCGTCGTGCTGCCCGACAATGGCGACGTCTACATCAACCATACCGACTATCACGGCTCGACCGTCTCGTTCAGCTTCCAGGATTTCCTGACCCCGCCTTCGATCCTCTGGTCGGACGACGAGGGGCGCACGCTGGAGACCGTGAAATCGCTCAAACCGCGCTTCGACGCATCGCCCTATGTCAGCGAGCAGTTCGAGGCGGTGTCGGCCGACGGCACCAAGGTTCCGTACTTCGTGGTCAGGCGGAAGGACCAGTCGGCGCCCGTGCCGGCGCTGATCTACGGCTATGGGGGTTTCGAGACCTCGATGACGCCCTGGTATTCCTCGCTGCGCGGCAAGCTGTGGCTGGAGCAGGGCAACGTGTCCGTCCTCGCCAACATCCGCGGCGGCGGCGAGTTCGGCGCTGAGTGGCATCAGGCCGCGCTCCAGGAAAACCGTCAGCGCGCCTATGACGACATGGCGGCGATCGCCGAGGACCTGATCACACGGGGAATCACGACTGCGAAGCAGCTTGCGGTGCAGGGCGGCTCGAACGGTGGGCTGCTCGCAGGCGTCATGCTCACCCAGCGGCCGGATCTGTTCGGCGCGGTCATCTCCGACGTGCCGCTGCTCGACATGCTGCGCTACACCGAGTTGCCACCCGGAGCATCGTGGATTGCAGAGTATGGCGACCCCGCCATTCCAGAGCAGGCCGAGTTCCTCGCGAAGTATTCGCCATACCAGAATGTCAAGGCCGACGTGGACTACCCGCCGGCGCTGTTCACCACATCGACCGCCGACGACCGCGTCCACCCGGGTCATGCGCGCAAGATGGCGGCGCTGATGCAGAGCCTCGGCCACGAGGCGTGGTTCAGCGAGAACACGGAGGGCGGGCACGGCGGCAATGGCGACCAGGGGCCGCAGGCCTTCTCCTACGCGCTGCAGTTCATCTTCCTGCAGCGGGCGCTGGAGGGCGAGGAAAACCATCCCGCCACGGCCGAGCGGTCGATCGACATCCCCCATCTCGGCATCGAGACCGCGTCGCCCGAGGGAGCGGTGGACCGGTTCCGCTCGCGCGGAGACCGGCGCGCGGACCTCGGCCGCAACCAGAAGGGCCGCCTGCGGCCGCCAGGTCTGCAACAGTACTGGCAGTAATTCGCCGGGATAAACTTGCTTTCGACTGTCGGCCCATGCATGGCAGGGCCGTCAGATCGAAGGTCGACAGGTGAATCAGCCTGACGTTTCCACTTCGGACGTTCCGCGCTGGGCGGCGATCGCCGGCGTCATCGCGGCCGTCTCCGTGTTCGCGGTCGCGCAGGGGCTGAGCTATCCGCTGTTCACGCTGCTGATGCAGAAGCAGGGCTACTCGGCCGGTTATATCGGCTTCTCCGCGGCCATGACGCCGCTCGGGCTGATCGTGTCGGCGGGTTTCGTTCCGACCGGCGTCCGGCTGTTCGGCGCGCGCGGGCTGGCGGCCGGCTGCGCGCTTCTGGCCGCGGTGTGCTTCGTGCTGGTCGGCGTCCTCCAGAACGACTTCGCGTGGTTCCCGGTGCGCTTCCTGATCGGGCTGGTCGTCAACCCGCTCTATATCCTCGGCGAGGTCTGGATGCTGGCGCTCGCGCCAGCGGCTCGCCGGGGCCGCATCATGGGCATCTTCAACGCCGTCACCGGTGCTGGCTACGCGATGGGTCCGCTGTCCCTGGCGCTGGTCGGAACCGAGGGCTGGCCGCCCCTGATGATCGGCATCTGCGGGTTCGTCGGCTGTGCCGCACTGCTCGCCTACACCGCCGACGGCATCGGCGGGCTGGAAGGGGGCTCCGACGGTCCGACGTCCGGCGTGCTCGGCTTCTGGGTCATCGCACCGGCACTGCTGCTGGCCGTCGGCGTCTCGGCCGCCGCCCAGCAGAGCATCTATTCGCTGCTGCCGGTCTTCGGTACGGAGTACGGGCGCCCCGAGGCGGTCGTCGCGGCGCTGGTGACGGCGATGTCGGTCGGCAACATCGTCTTGCAGATCCCGCTCGGCTTCGCGGCAGAGCGTTTTGGCGCCCGGCCGATGATCATTGCCTGCGCGCTGGCCAACATGACCTGCGCCATTCTGTTACCCGCGCTGATCCACGGACCGCTCGTCTGGCCGCTGCTCGTCATCATGGGCGGCGTCGGCTACGGCGTCTACACGATGGCGCTGGTGGAACTCGGCAACCGCTTCTCCGGACAGATGCTGGTCGCGGGCAACGCGGCCTTCGCGCTGATGTGGGGTGTCGGGGGCATCGTCGGCCCGCCGGGCTCGGGGTTGGTGATGGAAGCGGTCGGCGCGCCGGGCCTGCCGGTCGTCATCGCCACGCTGTCAGGCATTCTTGTGCTGTTCGCGCTCTACCGCAGCCTGACGCGGCGGCGGGCTTGAAGGGCGGCGGCACGATCGCCTACACTTGTCCGATGTCGCTTAACCACCATGTCGCGCGATGACGTCGATTGCGATCACGCCATCGGCGCGCACGCTGCACGCGGAACTGCTGAGGCTCTGCGCGCGGATCGGCTATTCGCCGCCGCGTTCCGCCTGAATCCGCCTCCGGCACCTGCCGGATCGATTCAATCGGAGCATGTAAACCCATGACCTACCAGAACTATTCCCTGAAGCAGCTTCAGGCGATCGACGCTGCGCATCACCTCCATCCCTTCACCGACCACAAGGACCTGCGCGCCGCCGGCAGCCGCATGATCACCCGTGCCGAGGGGCCGTTCATTTATGACAGTGAGGGCAACGAGATCCTCGACGGAATGGCGGGCCTGTGGTGCGTCAACATCGGCTACGGGCGAACCGAGCTCGCCGAAGCGGCCTACGAGCAGATGAAGGAACTGCCCTACTACAACTCCTTCTTCCGCTGCTCGACGCCGACGCCGGTGCTGCTGTCGCAGAAGCTCGCCGAGATCGCGCCGCCGTCGCTCGGCCAGGTCTTCTACGGCTCGTCCGGCTCCGAGGCGAACGACACGGCCGTGCGCCTGGTCCGCTACTTCTGGCAGCTCGAGGGGAAGCCGGAGAAGAACCGCATCATCTCCCGCAACATGGCCTACCATGGCTCGACCATCACCGGCGCCTCGCTTGGCGGCATGTCGGGCATGCATGGCCAGCTCGGCGGTGCCGTTCCGAACATCGTCCACGTGATGATGCCCTATGCGTTCGAACTGGCGCTGCCGGGCGAGAGCGACCATGCCTTCGGCCTACGCGCGGCGAGGGCGATCGAGGAGGCCATCCTCGAAGCCGGCCCGGAGAATGTCGCCGCCTTCATCGGCGAGCCGATCCAGGGCGCAGGCGGCGTGAAGATCCCGCCGGCGAGCTACTGGCCCGAGGTCGAGCGCATCTGCCGCAAATACGACGTGCTGCTGATGCTTGACGAGGTCATCACCGGCTACGGCCGGACCGGCAACTGGTTCGCCGCGCAGACCTTCGGCATCACGCCGGACACCATTACGACGGCCAAGGCGCTGACCTCGGGCTACCAGCCGCTCTCGGCGCTGCTCGTCGGCGACCGCATCGCCGCGACGCTGGTCGAGAAGGGCGGGGAATTCTACCACGGCTATACCTATTCCGGTCATCCAGTCGCGTGCGCGGTCGCGCTCAAGAACCTGCAGATCATCGAGAAGGAAGGGCTGGTCGAGCGCGTGCGCGACGAGACCGGGCCGTATTTCGCCAAGGCGCTGCGCGAGCGCATCGCGCCGCATCCGCTGGTCGGGGAGACGCGCACCATCGGCCTCATGGGCGCGATCGAGATCGTCAAGGACAAGGACACGCGGGAGCGCTTCCAGCCGGGCGGCAGCGCGCCCGTGGTGATCCGCGACCACTGCATCGCCAACGGCATGATGCTGCGGGCGACGGGCGACACGATGATCATGTCGCCGCCGCTCATCTGGACGCGCGACACGATCGACATGGCCTGCGAGCGCATTCTGAAAGGCCTCGACCTTGCCGAGGCGGAATTGCGCCGCAAGTAATGGGGTGCGGGCGGCGGTGCTGCCCGTCCCTTTGTCCCAGGAGATCGCCATGAGCGGCAAGCCCATCGTCCCGCTGGTCGAGTACGAGATGGCGTCGGACGAAGTCCGAGCCGTCTACGACGACATCATGGCGACCCGAAAGAGCGACTGGATCAACAATTTCTGGAAGGTCCTGGCGCACGATCCGCCGCACCTCAGGCGCACCTGGGAGAGCCTCAAGGAGATCATGGGGCTGGGCGGGGCGCTCGATCCGCTCACCAAGGAGATGATCTACATCGCCGTGTCGGTCACCAATGGCTGCGAGTACTGCACCTATTCGCACACGGCCTCGGCGCGCGCCAAGGGCATGACCGACGCGCAGCTGATGGAACTGCTCGCCGTGACGGGCAAGGCCAACGAGACGAACAGGCTGGCGAATGCGCTGCGTCCGCCTGTCGACGTGCAGTTCGAGCCGAGGGGTTAGCGCCATGGGAAAGAGCCGCAAGCGGGACTCCGCGCTGGCCGCGAGCCTGATGCTGTCGCCCTGGGTGATGGCGATGCGCCTGCCGCTGATGGCGCGCGAGGCGGGCGCGGTCGGCAATGTCGGCGCCGAGACGATGCGCGCCGTGACGGAGAAATCGGCGGCGATGGCGGAGGGCGTGGCGGCGGCGCAGATGGCGATGGCCGGCGCGATGCTGTCGTTCTGGCCGGACGTCGCGGCCGGCCGGGTCCCGGCGCTGATGACCGGCGTCACGGCCGAGGAGTCCGTGCGAGCGGCGCTCAAGCCCGCCGGGCGCCGGGTGCGGGCAAACTATCGCCGGCTGTCGTCCCGTTGATCGGACGCTGCTGCCCGGCCGGCGGCGGTTCGCCGGCCGGGCATCAGCCAGAGGTTACTCGGCCTTGGCTTCTTCGCCGGCGTTCATCACGCTCATTTCCGGGTTCTCGCCGCAATAGGTGACGATCGCCTGGACATGCTTGCCGAGCGCATCCGGGTCCATCGAGGTCTCCTCGGCGGTGCCGGCCATGTAGCCCGCGACCCAGGTCAGCATGAAGGTGATCTCGTCCTGCTGCATGCCCAGGAGCTGGCTGCAGGTGACCGTCGACATGTCGACGGCCTCGGCCCGGGCAGGCGCGGACGCGACGACGGCGACGCCAGCGAGGGCGACGGAAAGGTAGAGCGATTTCATTGGGAATCCCCGTAGGATTGAGGTTGCGCGCCATCCATAGCGCGCGCCGATGAAGCCGCAACGGGTGTGAAAAAATATCCTCTGCCAGTTGACACGATTGGCGGCCCGCGGCGGGGTCGCTGCAGCCCTCGTGGGCATGCGCGGTGCCGGTGGACCCCAAGACGATCAGGCATCGCCTGGCCCGACCGACGCCCTGCCATCAACGGCAAAAACCGCGTTCCTTCGCAGGAACGCGGCTTTGCCATTCGAACGCATGGACCCTCGAAACTTACACTCGAAGGATACTGCTCCGGTACGCGAGACCTGATCCGGAGCTTCGGGCGGATGCGCATGACCGCCGTGCTTTTCCTTATAAGCGGACATCGTTACTGCCCGGTTAGCGAGTGCTTAAGCAAAGATAAATCGCGCAAGAATTCCGCCTCCCGCGACCCGGCATCGCCCACGAGGCATTCGGGTTGACGGAATGTCGCGGGGCGCGCCGTCCGGGTCGGGGACGCCGCTCAGACGGGATCGTGCGCCTTGGGCCAATACGTCCCGAACGTCCAGACATTGCCCTCGGGATCGGCGCAGGTGAATTCCCGGCTGCCGTAGTCGCGGTCGACCGGCCCCTCGAGGATCGCCGCGCCCGCGGCCCTGGCCCGCGCGCAGAGCGCGTCGATGTCGTCGGCCGCGACATAGGTGCTCTTTCCACCTGTCTCGCCGGGTGCGCCCACCATACGGCCGAACGCGTCTTCGCGGACGCTGCCCAGCATGATCATCGATGAGCCACGCGACAGCTCGGCATGGCCGACGCTTCCATCCGCGCTGTCGAAGCGGACGTGCACCGCGAAGCCGAACGCCTCGGCCAGCCAGTCGATCATCGCGGGAGCATCGCGATAGCGGAAGCTCGGATAGAGGCGGGGCGGTTCGACCAGGGTCATGCGGGTCGTCGTCACGGGCGGTCTCCTTCGATGGTTGAAGACCGACCATGCCCGGCAGAGCCGGGCGGGATATTGGGAAAATGTGAACCGGCGCGCGAAAGTCAGGCGGCCAGCGCGATCCATTCCGTCGGCGTCAACCCCGCCAGCGCGCGGAACTCGTCGACGAGATGCGGCTGGTCCGTGAAGCCGCATTCGGCCGCGATGTCGGCCCAGCCGCCGGCGGCCCCGGTGCGGGCAAGCCCTGCCGCCCGCTCGAAGCGGACGATCCTCGCCACCGCCTTCGGCGTCAGCCCGACCTGGTCCGCGAAACGGGCCGCCAGATGCTTGCGCGACCAGCCGGTCTCGGCGGCGAGACGGGAGACACGGACACGCCCGCCGCTCTCGACGATCCTGCGATAGGCGAAGCCGACGGCGGGATCTGCCGCCGGCGCATCGGACAGCCGCGCCTGCACGAACGCCTCCACGAGCGCGAAGCGCTCATCCCAGCCGGCGCATTCCGCCAGCCGGCCGCGCAGCGCGAGGAACGGCCGGCCGAGCAGCAGCTCCGGCGCGACGATGCTCGCCTCGATGTCGCGCATCGCGACGCGAAGGAAGCGGCGCGCGCCGAGCGGCGTGAAATTGACCTGCAGGCAGCAGGCATCGCCGCCCGAGCCTATGGCCACCGGACCGGCGACGAGGCCTCCGACGAACGACACGTGGTCGTCCGCCGGCCCGCCGCCGACGCCGAGCGAGAACGCGCCGCCGAAGCCGATGACCAGCGGCACCACCAGGCTGGCCGGCTCACGCTGGAGAAGGCGCACGCCGTTCGTCTCGCGATAGCCGCTCATCTCCGTCACGATCCCCGCCAGCGCGGCCGGCGGCGCGCGACGCACCAGGTCGAAGGCTGCGGGCACAGCCGGGGCAGGGGAGGTGAACGCGACCAGCGACGCCGACGACACGCTAGCGGCCCGAGAATTTCATGAAGTCGGCCGGGTAGCGTTCTCCCTCGATCTGGACGCTTGCGGCGGCCGCATCGATATCGGCGAGGTCCGCGGCGGACAGGTCCAGCGACGCACCGCCGAGGTTCTCCTCCAGCCGCTCGACCCGGCGCGTGCCGGGAATCGGCACGATCCATGGCTTCTGCGCCAGCAGCCAGGCAAGTGCGATCTGCGCCGGCGTGGCGCCGGTGCGAGCCCCGATCTCGGCCAGCTTGTCGATCAGCGCCTGGTTGGCTCGGCGCGCCTCGGAGGTGAAGCGCGGCACCGAGTTCCTGAAGTCGGATTTGTCGAACGTGGTCGCCGGATCGATCTTGCCGGTGAGGAAGCCGCGGCCGAGCGGACTGAACGGCACGAAGCCGATGCCCAGTTCCTCGAGCAGCGGCAGGATCTCCCGCTCCGGATCGCGGGTCCACAGCGAATACTCGCTCTGCAGCGCGGTGACCGGCTGCACCGCATGCGCCCGGCGGATCGACTCGACGCCGGCCTCCGACATGCCGAAGTGCAGGACCTTGCCCTGGGCGACGAGTTCCTTGACGACGCCGGCCACGTCCTCCATCGGCACGTCGGGATCGACGCGGTGCTGGTAGAGCAGGTCGATGCGGTCGGTGCGCAGCCGCTTCAGCATGCCCTCGACGGCGCGCCTTATCTGCGCCGGTTTGCTGTTGACGCCGCCATGATGCACGCCGCTGTCCGGATCGATGTCCCAGCCGAACTTGGTCGCGATCACCACCCGGTCGCGCATCGGCTCCAACGCCTCGCCGACCAGTTCCTCGTTGCGGAATGGTCCGTAGGCCTCTGCGGTGTCGAAGAAGGTCACGCCTCGGTCGAACGCAGCGCGGATCAGCGCGACCAGGCCGCGATCGGCCTGCGCGTCGCCGTAGCCCATGCAGCCGAGACCGAGCGCCGAGACGTCCAGCGAGTCGAGTTTGCGTCTGGGGACCATGAGCAGTTCCTCCGGTCGCCCTTGATGCGCCCGTTCGCCAGGCCGATCAAGCCGCGGCGCCGGCTCTAGCCGCCGAGGCCGAGCGCCAGCAGCACGTTCGGGATCGCCGGCAGGCTGAGCAGGATCGTCCCGGCCAGCCAGATCACGCCGGTCACCGACGCGCGCGGCTGGCTGGACAGCCGCTCGTAGAGCGCGGCCGGGACTCCGGCGGCCATGATCGTCAGCGTTGCCAGGATCAGCGCGCTCGCCATGTAGACGGCCTGCGCCCAGCCGGGCGCCCAGGACGGATACCAGACCGGGTAGAGCACGAAGACGACGAGCACCCAGGGCGAGAAGATGCCGTTGACGATGGCGACGCCCATCACCGGCACGAGCATGTTGTTGCCG
Source organism: Rhizobiaceae bacterium (assembly GCA_019635755.1). Lineage (GTDB taxonomy): Bacteria > Pseudomonadota > Alphaproteobacteria > Rhizobiales > Rhizobiaceae > OAS926. The sequence goes on from JAHBYW010000002.1 coordinate 507,548, forward strand.
CGTTCCATGTCAGCTCGCCTGCGGCGCAAGGCCGGCGTTCAGCAGGATGAAATACCAGGCGATGCGGGCGACCATCGTCCACAGCGCCGCGAAGATGAGCACGACCGGCTGCGTCAGGACGGAGGGCGTGATCGCGCGCACCAGGCGAACGGCCGGGTCGGTAATCGCCTTGAAGGCGCGCCAGATGTAGTTGTCCCAGGTCTCATGCACGAAGAAGCCGAGCGCCAGGCGCCCGAGCAGCGTGTACATGACCGCGGCCAGCACGAAGTTCGGGATGTGGAAGTACCAGTAGGACCAGAAATCGTTCATGCGCCTTGCCCGCCGGAGGGGACGCTTATCGCCCGTCGCTGCCGGAAATGAAAGCGGGGTCCGTTGCCGGACCCCGCTTCGTCGATGCGTTGGATCCGATCGCTTACGCGGTCTTCTCCTCCATCACGGTCTTGCCGCGCGGAATGCGGATCTCCTCGATGAAGTCCTGCATCTCCTGCGAGGGCTCCTTGGTCATGAGCGAGACGACATACATCACGATGAACCCGACCGGGAGGCCGAACGCTGCCGCCGATAGGTTCTTGACGCCGCCCCAAGAGGCGATCGACTGCGCGAACTTGTCGAGCGCCGTCCAGGCCGCTGCCTGTCCGTCGGCCGGGGCGGCCGCATAGGCTGCCTTCAGCTCCTCGAACTTGGCGAGCTGCTCGGCGGTCGCGGTCGACAGGCCGCTCCACATCTCCACGAACCCGACCGCGCCGTAGCGTGTCGCGAGGAGGTAGTAGATGCAGACGCCGAAGCCCGCGATCATGCCGGCGATGGCGCCCGCGGAGTTGGTCCGCTTCCACCACACGCCGAGCACCAGGGCCGGGAACAGTCCGGCTGCGGCCAGCGAGAACGCCCACGACACCATCGCCAGGATGTCCGCCGGTTTCGTCGAGGCCACATAGGCCGCGGCGATGGCGACGAGCACCAGCAGCACGCGCGACACCACCAGGCGGCGCGCCGTCGGCGCGTCCTGGTCGATCATCTTGTAGTAGATGTCGTGGCTGAGCGCGTTGGCGATGGCCAGCAGCAGTCCGTCGGCGGTCGACAGAGCAGCCGCGAGGCCACCTGCCGCGACGAGGCCCGAGATGACGTACGGCATGCCGGCCATTTCCGGCGTTGCAAGCACGATCATGTCGGCGTTCAGGTTGATGTTGGCGAAACCGATATTGGTCACGCCGGCTTCGCCGCACGCCGCCGCCACTGCCGCGGCATCGATCGCGGCCTTGCCGCAGATCTGCACCAGCGCGTTGTCGGCCGCCGCCCAGCGGAACATCCAAGACGCCTTGTCCGCGATGTTCTCCGGGGTCAGGCCGGACGCCACCAGGTCGAGCATCGTCCACTTCGCGAAGGCGGCGTAGGCCGGCGCCGTGAAGTAGAGGATGAAGATGAACAGCAGCGACCACGCAACCGAAACGCGCGCTTCACGCACCGACGGGGTGGTGAAGTAGCGCATCAGGACGTGCGGCAGCGACGCCGTTCCGACCATCAGGCAGAGAATGAGCAGGAAGTAGTTGAGCGCGTTGTACCCGCCATGCACAAACGGCACGATGTGGCCGTTCGTGATGTTCTGCGCCGCTTCGAGGGCGGTGATGCCCTGTAGTGCCTGGCCGTACATGAGCTGCGGGATCGGCACGCCGGTCTTGACCGTCGACATCCAGATCGCGGGGATCAGGTAGGCGATGATCAGCACGATGTACTGTGCGACCTGCGTCCAGGTGACGGCGCGCATGCCGCCGAGCATCGAGCAGACGAGGATGCCTGCAAGGCCCACATAGACGGCGACGTTGAAGTCGAGGCCGAGGAAGCGGGCCGAGATGATACCGGTCGCGTAAACCTGCGCTACCACGTAGGTGAAGGAGCAGGAGAACAGCACGATCACGCCGATCAGCCGGGCCATGTTGCCGCCGTAGCGTGCCGACAGGAAGTCGGGAACCGTGTAGGCGCCGAACTTGCGCAGGTACGGTGCGACCAGGATCGCCACCAGCACGTAGCCGCCGGTCCAGCCGAGCACGAAGGCGAGGCCGTCATAGCCGAGCAGGTAGAGCGTGCCGGCCATGCCGACGAACGATGCGCCGGACATCCAGTCCGCGCCCGTGGCCATGCCGTTGTAGATCGCCGGCACGCGGCGGCCGGCGACGTAGTATTCGCCGACCTGCATGGTGCGCGACAGAATGCCGATCACCGCGTAGATCAGGATGGTGAAGCCGACGAACATGTAGCCGATGACGACGTTGGGCACGCCCATCGCGTTGAGGATCGCCATCAGGATGATGAAGGCGATGAAGCCGCCGGTGTAGATTCCGTAGATGCGGCCGAGGTTGGCGACGAAATCGGTGCCGCCTCCGCCTGTTGCTGTGTTGGCCATGTGCCTCCCTCCCGATCAGTCTTCGGCCACGCCGTGCTCTTCGTCGATGCTGTTCTGCTTCCGGGCGAACCAGAAGAGCATAACGACGAAGGCGATCAGCGAACCCTGCGCGGCCATGTAGAAGCCGAGCGGGAAACCGAGAATGACGATGTTGTTGAGAGCGGATACGAAGAAGTGGATCACGTATCCGAAGAATATCCAGAGGCCGAGCATCAAGAACATGAGGCCTCTGGTCTTGTTCCAATAACTTACGCGGTCTGGCGTCGCCATGTGCGCTGTCCCTCCTCCCAAATTCAGGGCCTGCCATCCTCCCGGCAGACCCGGTTTCGTCGCCCGCCGCTTGCCGTTCGTCTGCGGGCAGCCACCCGGCTCGGGCAGATTCCCGAGTCCCAGATGTTCATCAATTGGTAACATCTGTCGTCCGACACCGCTCATACGACTTTAGCAGGGGTGGACCGGCCGCTCATGGCGGTGTGGTGCTCCGGTGCGGCCGCCGGTAGGATGGCGGCCCGAAACGGAGGCATCCATGGGCGTGCTCGACGCCGTCATCGACCGGCTGTTCGGCAGTCGCGATCCGATCGCCAGCGCCGCGGCGCTCGCGGATTTCATGGACTCGCGCGCCGCCTTCATGGCGCAGAAATGCGTCGTCGAGTTCTCCCGCGTCCGCGTCGGCGTCTACTGGCAGAAGCTGTTCTCGGAGAAGGAATTCCAGAGCGCGCTCGACCTGTCGCGGTGGCGCAGCTATCCGGCGGCCTTCGGCATGGTCGCGGAGATGGTGGAGGCGGCGCTGCGTCCGGCCGCCGGAATCAGGCGGACCCATCTGCCGGCCGCGCTGTCGTCGCTCGCCCGGTCGGTCTTTGCCCGCTACCCGGTTCCCGACGGCTTGGAACCGGATTTCTGGCAGAAGGCCGAGGCCCTGGTGACCGAACGCCTGCAAGCGGGGGCAGGGGAGGCGGCACGCGCCGTTCGCGAGATGCCGAAACCGCTCGCCCGCATCGTCTTCGACGCGCTGCCCATGCACCGCGAGATCGTCACGAACGACTATGACTACATCTTCAACAATCTGCGGATGAACCTGCTGCGGGCGCACGAGGACTTCATCCGGATCGCCGACCTGCCGGCGCTCGCGGACGACCTGCTCGGGCCTCGCTAGGGCCCGATCCTCGCCAGTCATCCTTCAAAGAGCAGGCCGATCGCGAAAAGATCGCGCCGAACGACAGCGCATGTCGAAATGGACCGTCACCGTTCGTCGCTGAGATGCAACAGGCGAAAGGAGAGTCCCATGAAAGTCATCCAGAACCTTTGGTTCGAAAAGGACATGGAAGCGGCGCTCGGCTTCTACGTGTCGCTGGTTCCCGGCTCGACGCTCGACTGGGTCCAGCCCCTGCCGGCAGATTCGCCGAGCGGCCCGGCCGGCACGGTGCTCGTCGCCGGCTTCACCCTCGGCGACCAGAACTACATGGCCATCGAGGCCGGTCCGCTCGACCCGTTCAACCACGCTTTCTCGATCATGGTCGAGTGCGACTCCCAGGCCGAGGTCGACCGCCTGTGGTCGGCGATCAAGGCCAATGGCGGCGCAGAGGGACAATGCGGCTGGATTCGCGACCGCTGGGGCCTTCAGTGGCAGATCGTGCCGAGGCGGCTGGGCGAACTGATGAACGGCGCCGACCGCGACAGGGCGAAACGCGCGGCGAAGGCCATGCTCGGCATGGTCAAGCTGGACGTTGCGGCGCTGGAAGCGGCCTGAAGCCGCTCGGCGATCCAGGCTCCGCCACACCCGGCGCCGAGGCGAGCCCGCAAACAAAAAAGCCGGGTCGATCCCGGGCTTTTCAGAACGACGTCGGAGAGGCGAGGCGCCGCATCAAGACGCCTTGTCCTCGTCGATCGCATCGTCGTGGTACCATCCCGTCGTCGGGACGATGCCTTTCGATCTGCGGACCAGTGCCGCTTCGTTGGCGAATCGCAACTGCTGCACCGCTCTGCTGGTCGCCAGGCGAGACTTTACTGGAAAATGCAGTATCGTTGCGCCGCTTTCTGGATGTTCCATGATCGTTTGTCTCATTTTACTTTCGCCGCGTGCGGAGCCGCGTCGCCGCGCTGTCTTCATATAGTCGAATCAGCCTCCAAGGACAACATGTCCACCCTGCTGACCTAATCTGCCTACGCATTGGGCAGGTTTATACTTTGCCTCGCTGGACGCCATCTTTTCCCGACTGCGCCCGCGTGCCTCGTGCAGGTGCAGCCGTTGCACGCTGCCTCGGAATTAAGCGGGGTCGGTTGCGAAGGCTGCGGAGAAACGGCGCTTGCCGGTCGTTGGTTCCTGTCCGCGTGGCGCGTCTCCTAGCGTCTCCGGCCTTTCGATCGAATGGCACGTTCATTGCTTGTTAATGATCCTGAAGCCCGCGCCGCGGCCGGGTTCGTCATGCGCCGTGACGGCGCACCAGTACCGAGAGGCCCTGAATGACCAAGTACAAGCTCGAATACATCTGGCTGGATGGCTACACGCCGGTGCCAAGCCTCCGCGGCAAGACCCAGATCAAGGAGTTCGCGGCGTTCCCCAAGCTGGAGGAACTGCCGCTGTGGGGCTTCGACGGCTCGTCTACCATGCAGGCGGAAGGTCACAGCTCGGACTGCGTGCTGAAGCCCGTCGCGGTCTATCCTGACCCGGCCCGCTCGAGCGGCGTGCTGGTCATGTGCGAAGTCATGATGCCGGACGGCGTGACGCCGCACGCGTCCAACAAGCGCGCCACGATCCTCGACGACGAGGATGCCTGGTTCGGCTTCGAGCAGGAGTATTTCTTCTACAAGGACGGCCGCCCGCTCGGCTTCCCGACCACCGGCTATCCTGCGCCGCAGGGCCCGTATTACACCGGCGTCGGCTACCGGAACGTCGGTGACGTCGCCCGCCAGTTGGTCGAGGAGCATCTGGACCTCTGCCTGGCGGCTGGCATCAACCATGAGGGCATCAATGCCGAAGTGGCGAAGGGCCAGTGGGAATTTCAGATTTTCGGCAAGGGCTCGCGCAAGGCCGCCGACCAGATCTGGATGGCGCGCTACCTGCTGCTGCGCCTGTGCGAGAAGCACGGCATCGACATCGAGTTCCACTGCAAGCCGCTCGGCGACACGGACTGGAACGGCTCGGGCATGCACTGTAACTTCTCGACCAAGTTCATGCGCGAGGTCGGCGGCAAGGACTATTTCGAGGCGCTGATGGCGGCGTTCGACAAGAACCTGATGGATCACATCGCGGTCTACGGCCCGGACAACGACAAGCGCCTGACCGGCAAGCACGAGACGGCACCGTGGAACAAGTTCTCCTACGGCGTTGCCGACCGGGGCGCGTCGATCCGCGTGCCGCACTCCTTCATCCGCAACGACTACAAGGGCTATCTGGAGGATCGCCGCCCGAACAGCCAAGGCGACCCGTACCAGATCGCCAGCCAGGTGCTGAAGACAATCGCCGAAGTGCCGACGGCGGGCGCCAAGAAGGCCGCCGCCTGATCCACCGTGCGCAGTGACGCAAAGAGGCCCGGCAGGCGACTGCCGGGCCTTTTCCTTTCGGCATGGTGACCGAGTTTCCCCGAGGTGCCGTCTTGCGCCGGCGGTGGCAGCCTCTATCTCGGGTGGAATCCACGGAACCGGCGACCCGATGACAACCACTTTGATCGACGAGAGCACGCGGCCGAAGGCGCCGCGCATCGAAGGGGTGACGCCATCGCAGCGGGCAGGGGGACGTCACCTGGCCGAGTTCCATCGCATGCACCTGCAGCAGTTCGACCAGATCCGCGCGTTGATCGACCGGATCGAGGCGGGCGAGCCGGTGGCCGACCAACTGGCGGCGGCGATCCCCGACATGACGGTGGCGCGCAACTACCGGCTGTTCGGCGCGCTGTGCGGGCGCGAGTGCCAGTGGCTCACCTTCCACCACGATGCGGAGGAGAGCGAGCTCTTCCCGCTGCTGAAGGCGCGTGGCGGCGAAGGCCTTCGGCGCGTCGTCGAGCGGCTGATCGAGGAGCACAGGGTCGTCCACGCGCTGCTCGTCGAACTGCAGACCCGGGCCGAGGCGATGGCGGTGTCGGCCGACAGCGAGCGCTACGAGGGAATGAAGGCGACATTCGACGCGCTCGACCGCGTCATCCGCTCGCACTTCAAATATGAGGAGGCCGAGCTGGAAGAGGCAATGGGCCTGTACTGGGGAGGATAGTTTCGCGACCCGTCGCGATCATCTCCGAAGTCAGGCTGGGCGCCCGCCGAACGAGATGGCCAATCCGCGAGCCCCTAATGAATCACTGATGACAATGTCCAGGTCGAGTGGTTTGATAACCTCAGGGGTACGTCGGCGTGACATCGCGCGACCAGGGAGGCGTCTTTGGGCAATACTGAATTCTACCTGTGGCTCATACTGGCCGGCGTTGCGCTGCTTTTTCTCTTCAACATCGTCAAGAGTGCTCGCGGTTGGCAGAAGGTGCAGCGCGCCCGGTCGACCTGGGTCTCCGTTCCGGCGACGATAGAGAGGAGCGTCGCCCTGCATGGCCGGTCAAGCAAAGGCGCGACGTCGCAGGTCGCGATCGAGTACCGCTTTTCCGTCGACGGTCACGACTATCGCGGATCGACATATGAGTACGGGGTCGATCGGCGCTATTTTGTTCCACAGGCGGACCAGATCGTCAGCGAGTTTCCCGCGGGCGCACAGACCAAGGCCTACTACGATCCGGCGAATCCGGCGAACAATGCGTTGATCCTGGCGATGGGGCAGGCCCGCTACCAGACGATCGGAATGGCAGTGGCCCTCCTCATCCTGGCATTGATCTGGGTCTTGCTCATCATCCCGGGCGTGCGGGAGCAGGAAAAGGAGCAGTCGCTGCTTCCCTACGACGTGAGCACACCGACGTAAAAGGCCGGGCAGAGCCCGGCCTTTCGAATTCGGGGGCGATCTGCCTCAGACCGAATAGTACATGTCGAACTCGACCGGGTGAGGCGTCATCTCGAAGCGCATGACCTCGGCCATCTTCAGCTCGATGTAGGCGTCGATCTGGTCGTCGTCGAAGACGCCGCCGGCCTTCAGGAAGCCGCGGTCCTTGTCGAGGTTCATGAGAGCCTCGCGCAGGCTGCCGCAGACGGTCGGGATCTTCTTCAGCTCCTTCGGCGGCAGGTCATAGAGGTCCTTGTCCATCGGCTGGCCGGGATGGATCTTGTTCTTGATGCCGTCGATGCCGGCCATCAGCAAAGCCGCGAAGCCGAGATAGGGGTTCGCGCCCGGATCGGGGAAGCGGACCTCGACGCGTTTCGACTTCGGCGACGAGCCGAACGGAATGCGGCAGGACGCCGAACGGTTGCGCGCGGAGTAGGCGAGCAGGACAGGCGCCTCGTAGCCCGGCACCAGCCGCTTGTAGGAGTTGGTCAGCGGGTTGGTGAACGCATTGACCGCCTTGGCGTGCTTGATGACGCCACCGATGAAGAACAGGCAGGTCTCCGACAGGCCGGCATATTCGTTGCCGGCGAAGGTCGGCTTGCCGCCCTTCCAGATCGACATGTGCACGTGCATGCCCGAGCCGTTGTCGCCGAAGATCGGCTTCGGCATGAAGGTCGCGGTCTTGCCGTAGGCATTGGCGACCTGGTGCACGACGTACTTGTAGATCTGCATCTTGTCGGCGTTGCGCACCAGCGCGTCGAACTTCAGGCCGAGCTCATGCTGCGCCGCCGCCACCTCGTGGTGGTGCTTCTCGGTGCGCACGCCCATCTGGGCCATGACCGTCAGCATCTCGGAACGCATGTCCTGCAGCGAGTCGATCGGCGGGACCGGGAAGTAGCCACCCTTGACGCGCGGCCGGTGGCCGAGATTGCCGGTCTCGTAGTCGGTGTCGTCGTTCGACGGCAGTTCGGACGAGTCGAGCTTGAAGCCGGTGTTGTACGGGTCGGCCTTATATTTCACGTCGTCGAACACGAAGAACTCGGCTTCCGGCCCGACATAGATGGTGTCGCCCAGACCTTCCGACTTCATGTAGGCCTCGGCCTTCTTGGCCGTGCCGCGCGGATCGCGGTTGTAGGCCTCACCGGAGATCGGGTCGAGGATGTCGCACATCACGACCATCGTGGACTGGGCGAAGAACGGGTCCATGTGAACCGTCTCGGCGTCCGGCATCAGCACCATGTCGGACTCGTTGATCGCCTTCCAGCCGGCGATCGAGGAGCCGTCGAACATCACGCCATCGGCGAACATGTCCTCGTCGACCTCGACGACGTCCATCGTCACATGCTGCATCTTGCCCTTGGGATCGGTGAAGCGCAGGTCGACGAACTTCACGTCGTTGTCCTTGATCTGCTTCATGATGTCTTTGGCTGTCGTCATAAGTCTCTTCCCTGTGTGATGACGGTGGACTGGGTGTCTATTAGCGGCCCGCTCAGATCGCGTCGATGCCGGTCTCGCCGGTGCGGATGCGCACCACTTCCTCGATGTTGGAGACGAAGATCTTGCCGTCGCCGATGCGGCCGGTCTGCGCAGCCTTGCGGATCGCCTCGACGGCGGCGTCGACACTCTCGTCGCCCAGCACGACCTCGATCTTCACCTTGGGCAGGAAGTCCACGACATATTCCGCGCCCCGGTAGAGTTCCGTGTGGCCCTTCTGCCGCCCGAAACCCTTCGCCTCGGTGACGGTTATGCCCTGCAGGCCGACTTCCTGAAGCGCTTCCTTCACTTCGTCGAGCTTGAACGGCTTGATGATCGCTTCGATCTTCTTCATGCGAAATGGCCTCCGGTGGCGGACTTTCTGATGGAATCGACCCGCTCGCGCGTCGATGAAGCAGGAAGCATGCCAGACCCCGCGCGGGCCGTCCCCGCACCGTCGGTCCGCCTGCCCGCGACATGCCCGCCACGTATATGCGGCAAAGGCGACGCTGTCCGTCCCGCGCCGCCGGGTGCGACCTTATGCGTTTCCTTGCTGCCTGACAAAGAAATGGGCGATCTGCACAGATTGCAGGCAGACTGCCGCCGCCGTGCCCAGCGATCGACCGCGTACGGACCTGCCGCCTTTGCAAAGCCCAACTCGGCGCCGATAAGATCGCGTCACGTGGCGAGGGGATGCGAGTGGCGCTGGAACTGCTGACGCCGGCCGAAATGGGAGAGGCCGACCGCCTGGCGATCGCGGGCGGTCCGTTCGACGGCCGCGCGCTGATGCGGGCCGCCGGCGCCGCGGTGGCGGCCGAGGCGCTGCGCCGCTTCCCCAACGCGCGGCGGATACATGTGCTCTGCGGGCCGGGCAACAACGGCGGGGACGGCTATGTGGCGGCCCGGCTGCTTCAGGAGGCGGGCGCGACCGTCGCGCTGTGGGCCCTGTCGGCACCGAAGCCCGGCACCGACGCTCACCGTGCGGCTGGCGACTGCCCGAACTCGGCCCGCCCGCTCGCCGAGTTCGCGCTCGGCCCCGACGACCTCGTCATCGACGCGCTGTTCGGCGCTGGGCTGGCGAAGCCGCTGTCGGGACAGGCCGCCGCAGCTGTGGAAACGGTGGCGGCGGCCGCTGCGCGCGTGCTCGCGGTCGACCTGCCGTCGGGTGTCTCGGGCGAAAGCGGAGCCGCGCTCGGACCATGCTTCCGCGCCGATGTCACCGTCACTTTCTTCCGCAAGAAGCCGGGCCATCTGCTGCAGCCCGGACGGGACCTCTGCGGCGCGGTGACGGTGGCCGACATCGGCATCCCCGGTTCCGTGCTGGACACGGTGCGGCCCAGCGCCTTCGAGAACGCGCCCGCGCTGTGGCTCCGGCATTTCCCGAGGCCCTCGATCGACCAGCACAAATATTCGCGCGGTCATGTCGGTGTCTTCTCCGGCGGCCCATCGTCGACGGGCGCGGCGCGGCTGGCGGCGATGGCGGCGCAGCGGGCCGGGGCCGGGGCCGTCACCGTGCTCTCCCAACCCGCAGCGGTCGCGGCCAACGCTGCGCACCTGACCTCGATCATCCTGCGCAAGGTCGAAGGACGCGACGAGGTCCGCGCGTTCCTCGATGAACGCAGGCCGGGGGCGCTGGTGTTCGGACCGGGGATCGGCACCCGGCCGAAGGTGGCGGACTTCGCGCTCGACCTGATCGGCATGGCGCGCGGGCTGGTCGGCGTGCTGGTGCTCGACGCGGACGCCCTGACCGTGTTCGCCGGACGGCGCACGGACCTGGCCGACGCGGCGCGCCTGCCGGATGCTCCGGCGCTGGTGCTGACGCCGCACGAGGGCGAGTTCCGCCGGCTGTTTCCGGATATCGCGGCGGATGGCGGCCTGTCGAAGCTCGCGCGTGCGCGCCGGGCGGCGGGGTCGATCGGGGGCGTGGTCATATACAAGGGGCCGGACACGGTGGTCGCCGCGCCGGACGGACGCGCCGCGATCAACGCCAACGGCTCGCCCTGGCTGGCGACCGCGGGCTCGGGCGACGTGCTGTCGGGACTCGTCGCCGGGCTTGCGGCGCAGCGCATGGAGCCTTTCGAGGCGGCCTGCGCGGCCGTCTGGATGCATGCCGACGCCGCGGCGCGCTTCGACCCCGGCCTCATCGCCGAGGACCTGCCGGCCGTTACGCCCGCCGTGATCCGCGACATCCTGGCGATACGTGGCGCGCCGAGGACGGGCGCATGATCGCGCGTGCCTTCCTGACCGCCGCCCTGGCGTCCCTCTCGCTCGGCGCGGCTCTGCCGGCCCGCGCCACCGAGCCCGTGCTCTACGTCGAGGACCGCGCGCTGCTCACGCAGCTCGAGGAGAAGGGCTACGGCTTCGAAGGCCTGTTCGGCATCTCCGGCTCGTCCGACCTGGCGCATCTGCAAGCCACCGCGCCGGCCTATGCGGCGATCGTCGACACGATCGCCGCAGACGTCGCGGAGCTTCGCGCCGAGATCGAGGCCGGCGGACGGACGCTGAAGGAATTCACCGCGGCCGAGACCGGCCGCGTGATGGACATGCGCTGGCTAACCTCCGACGCCTCGCGGCTGAGGCTCGTCGGCATCGTCAACCGCCTCGACCGGCGCGACTTCCACGCGCTGCGCGGCGAGGGCGGCTGCGGCGAGGTGCGGTTCGTCTACCGCCTCTCCTATGCTTTCCGGAAGGACGGGGAGGGCGACGTGCTCGCCTCGCGCATGCCGTTCAACTTCAACGCCGTCTATGACGTGCTGCCCGACGCGGACGGCGGCTGCACCGGCGTGGCCATGCGTGCGACTCCCGCGGTTGACGAGGCGGTCGATGCCGGCTGGCTGGCCGGCGGCATGCTCGACCCCGCCGAAATGGAGTTCCGGCAGCTTGAGCTCAATGCGCAGGTGGTGCGCTTCCCGTCGGGGCAGGAGCCTCAGTTCGGCGGGCAGGCGGTCTACCTGATGCGCATCTTCGGCCTCGATGGCGAGACGGTCACCGCGCTGCCAATGGAGAACACGCCCGACGCGGCGCGGCTGGCCGAGGACGCCGCGCTGAAGGCGCGCCTCGCCGACTATGTGCGCGGCGAGGTCGAGGACATCGACGAGGGCGTCTACATGCTGCCCGACGAATTCCTCGCGACGAAGGTCGTGTCCTGGTCGACCTTCGGCGGCGCGCGGCCGGTGAACCATCCCTTCGCGGCGCTGTTCGAGCCTGAGGATTTCGCCGGTCTCGATCTCTCCGGCAGCGCGCTGGCGACGTCGCCCGCCGCGCTGATCGCACGGCTGGACAACGGCACCTGCCAGGGCTGCCACCAGGCCGGTTCCACCGCGGGCTTCCATGTGCTCGGGCTGGACGACGATCAGGCTTCGCCGCTGAACCGCATCCAGGTCGGCATCTCCGCGCACATGATCGCCGAACTGCCGCGCCGTGCCGCGTACCTCGCGGCGGTCGCCGAGGACCGCGAGCCGAACCGGTTCCGGCCGCTGTCCTTCGCGCCGCCGGCCGTCTGGAGCGGCGCGAATGCCCCCGCCTATGCCGACGCCGACGCCGGGCAGCAGTGCCTGCTGCCGGACGAAGCGGCGGCGATGGGCGGCGGATGGGGCTGCGGCGGCGGCACCGTCTGCACGGCGCTGGCCAAGACAGAGGGCACAGGGCTGAAGGTCGCGCAGTGCCTGCTGCCCGCGGACAGCACCGCGATGTTCTCCGGCCACCCGTGCCTTGCCGGCGAGGTCGTCGCCGACGCCTCGCTGCCCTTCCGCGACAGCTACGAGACCGCGCAGTTCGCGGCCTTCGCCGAGAAGGCGTCGGCCTTCGACTACACCTGCCGGCCGCCACGCATCGGCGTGCCGGGCGGCATGGCCTACCGCCAGTGCGACGAAAAGGACCGGGCCTTCGCGAAGTTCAGGTCGGGCGGCGACATGCCGCGCGAGGTGTGCGGGCTGACCGGCGGCAAGAAGTTCGACCTCTGCGTCGCCACCGGCAACATCGAGCAGTGCCTGGCGGGCGCCGTGCAGCGGGGCAACCGCGCCGCCTGCTCGGCCGCGCATCCCTGCCGCGACGACTATATCTGCCAGGCGTTCCCGGACGACACGCCGAACGTCAAGGCGCTCGGCGGCGCCGTGGGCTTCTGCTCGCCGACCTACTTCATGTTCCAGATGCGCATCGACAACCACACGACGCCGTGGCCGCGCGGCGAGCGCGACGCGCCGTTCGAGGACGAGCCGACGTATCGCTCCGTCGAGGTCGAGGGCGATTCGGACGATCTGTGGTGAGGGCTGAACGCGGCGTCGGCGACCCCACCCGGCCGGACATTGTCCGGCCACCCTCCCCGCAAGGGGGAGGGATCATCCCACCCGCTCCATGAAGGCCTGGGCGGCGAAGGGGGCGCGAACCTTGCCCTCGTGAATGAAGTAGACGAACACGTCGCGCGGCGCCTTCGCCGGCTTCGACGCAGGGTCCGCCAGCGGCAGGTCGTCCGGCTGGCCGCCGGCCGCCCAGAGCTTCGCGCGCTCCGCCCATCGGTCCAGTTCCTTCGGCCGGTACGCCGTCGGGACGTCGTCCTCGCCCTTCTGCAGGCGCGCGTAGACGACGTCGCCGGTGACGTCGGCGAACTCGGGGTAGTCGTGATGGTGCGCATAGCAGATCGCCGCGCCGTGCTTCTTGGCCAGCGCGACGAAATCCGGGACGGCGAAGCTCGCGTTGCGCACCTCCAGCACGTGGCTCAGCTTCAGCCCTGCCTGCGTCGCCGGCAGGAGCTTCAGGAACCCCTCGAAATCGTCCGGCTCGAACTTCTTCGTCGGCGCGAACTGCCAGACGATCGGGCCGAGTTTCGGTCCGAGTTCCTCAAGACCCTGAGCGAAGAACTTCTTCAGCGACTCGCCCGCCTCGGCCAGCACCTTGCGGTTGGTGACGAAGCGGTTGCCCTTGATCGAGAAGACGAAACCGTCGGGCGTCTCGGCGTTCCACTTGGCGTAGGTCGCCGGCGTGAAGCCGGAATAATAGGTGCCGTTCACCTCGATGGTCGGCACGGCGCGCGAGGCGAATTCGAGCTGCTTCTTCTTCGACAGCTTGTCGGGATAGAACGTGCCCTCCCATGGCTCGAAGGTCCAGCCGCCCATGCCGGCGCGGATCCGGCCGGTACGGTTCGCTCCCGAAGCTGCCATCGACTCCTCCCCGCTCATCCGGCCGGCCGCGAGCCGGACCAGCCGCCGCCGCTACACGCCCGGCCGATGCGCCAAGCTTTGGCGGGCAGGCAGGGCTTTGTCCACCCGCGGCAGCGACCCTGCTGACAGGCGCGCGCGCGAAGACGCTCCCGGACGCGGCCGGGAGTGTCGCGCACGCAGCGGGCGCGCATGGGCATCAGGACGTGTCGGGCCGCTCCAGCGCGAAGAGCGCCAGCGCATGAGCATGCGCCAGGATGCCGTCGACCTCGCGGACGGTGCGGGGGCGCGGCGCGGCCGGGTCGTAGCGGGCGAGGCGCCCGCCCGGGGGACGGCCCGGCTTCAGCGGCGAGAGGCGGCGGATCGTGTTTCCGCCGTGCGCGCCTCCGGCCATGCGGGCCGCCTGCCAGCGCAGGAACCGCCTGGCATGGCGCGGCATGTCGTCCAGCGCATCCCGCAACGCCTCGAGCCGCAGGGCCAGCCGCGCCGCGTCGACCGGATCGTCGGGAGAGAGCGGCCGGCGGAGGGGGACGGGGAAGGGGCGCGTGATGCCCGGCAGCGAGATGCGCGGCAAGGCGGTGGTCGGCACCCGGCGATGCTGGACGGGTCGCGGCAGCGGGTCGAGAAGCGGCAGAGCGAGGGTGCGGCGCAGGCATGGCCCTGGTTCTGTGCCGAACGCACCCTCACCCCCGCCCCGCAAGGGGGACGGGGACAGCGGCGCGGCGGCGGCGATGGAGGTGTCCGGCAGGGCGCGCCGAGGCGGAGGCGCCGCCATGCCGCGCGCGACGACGATGACCAGCCGGCGCGCGGCGGCTTCGGCCGGGCGCAACTGTCGCAGGATGGCGCGGTGGAGATGGCGGGGGAGGGTCCTTCGAGGCTCGCCTTCGGCTCGCACCTCAGGATGAGGACCGTCGGGAATTGTCTCGGGACGAGAACCGGTGGCGCCTTCGGGTCGCACCTCAGGATGAGGACTGTCGGGACTTGTCTCGGGACGAGGATCGTCGGCACTGGCGGCCCGCGCCTGGGGGAAAGCCAGCTGGGCCATTGCCAGCAGCGACGCGAGGAGCCGCTTCAGCGCCACCCGGTTCCGCTCGACCGCATCGCTCCAGTCCATTGCCAACTCCGTTCAGGACGGCGGGATTATCGGAGCGTTTCGGAGGGGGTGGATCGATCCGGCGAACGATGCTGACAGATGGTGACGCGTGTGACCGATGGCGACAGCCACGCCATCGGTTTCCCCGGCGCTCCCGAGCATCGCCGACCGGGTTCCTCAGTGCCGTGAGCGAAGCGACGAGGCGCGTCGGGGACTGACCGCCTCATCTGTCGAGCCCGAGCTCGCGCGCCCTGGCCGCGGCCTGGAGGCGGGAGCTGACGGCCAGCTTGCCGAGCACGGCGGAGACGTGATGGCCGACCGTCTTGGCCGAAATCGTCAGAGTCCTGGCGATAGCCTTGTTGCTGAGGCCCTGGCCGATGAGCGCCAGGATCTGCTTCTCCCGGTCGGTGAGGCCGGCAGGATTGGCGCGGGTCGACAGGCTGGCGCCGCGGGCCGGCCGGGTGTTTGCGCCCGACAACGTCCGCCTGGCACGTTCCAGCGCGGCACGGGCGTCGAGGTCAGCCAGGATGGACAGAGCCACCGCTCGCTCCGCCCTGTTTCCCTCGAGCAGCACCATCGCGCGCTCGAACGGCATGTCCGCGGCAGCATAGACCGGCCCCTTTGGCGCAGGCGCCGCGCCGCCGCCAAGCCTCGCCCGCCAATAGAAGAGTTCGGGGAAAAGCGTTCGATCGGGCAGGAGGTCGATGACATGATCGAGGCGGGCGAGAGCCGCCTCGCAGGCGCTGTCCCGAAGCCATGCGCTTTCGGCGTGCAGAACGGCGTATGGCGCGAGCCTCTGGAGTTCTGCGCCGGTGACCAGAAAGGCCTCGAGCTGGGCAAACAAGGCTCCGGCATCGTCGCCGCGCCTGACACGCAGCCGCGCCAGCGTCAGTGCCGCGGGAAAACGGGCCAGCGGCACCGACTGCGGATTGTCGAGCACGCCAAGCGCGGTCGTGGCGGCCTCATCCCAGCGGCCGGTCCGCAGCAGCATCTCGCCGCGCCAGGCCTGCATGTAGTCCCGCCAGGTGTCGAGCCCGCGTTCGAGGCAATAGGCCGCGCCGGTGGACAGCACCTCCTCCGCCTCGCCGTGGGCACGCCAGTTCATCAGCACGAAGGCGAGGTTCGTATAGGCACGCGCGACATGCTCCTGCAGATCGTCGGCCTGGGCGATCGCGAGGCTCTCGTGGAGCCGGGCCCGGGCAGAGTCGAGGTCGAGCCACTGGAGCACGGTGCCGATGTTGTTCACGGCGTGGCTTTCGATGTCGCGCCGGCCGAGCCCGCGGGCGAGATCGATTGCCGCGTGCCCGAACCGCAGCGTGTCGTCGATCCGGTCGGCCAGCATGGCGAGTTGCGACTGGTTGGACAGAGCCATCGCGAGCTCGGGGCCGGGAGGCTGATCCTGCAGACGCCTAACGGCCGCGGCGGCGGTCCTGTCCGCGTCGACCCGGTTGCCATGCAGGTAGCTGAGCCGCGAAATCCAGCGCAGGCAGTCACCTTCCTTCACGGCGTGGCCGGCGCCGGCGAAGGACAGCCTCGCCTCGTGCAGCCGGGCCAAGGCGTCGTCGGTGCGGCCGACCAGGTAGAACTCGATCGCCAGCCGGACCAGCAGGTCAGGGCGATCCGGCAGGGCCTTGCCCTGGGGATGGTCGAGGACAGCGGCCAGCATGTCCGCCGCCTCGCGGTGCGCTCCCAGTCCGGCGGCTTCGGCCGCCGCGCCCGGCGCCAAACTCCGGAACACGGCAAACTCCTTCGCCTGCCGCGCATGGTGAACCAGGCGCATTGCCGGCGTGGCGGGGGCTGCGCGCATCGCGTCCAGGACCCGCCTGTTGATCGCCTGACGATCCGCGTCCGAAAGTTCGGCCTCGATGGCGCGCCGCGCGATCTCGTGGCGAAACCGCATGTGCTCGACCGCTGAAACGAGCAGGCCGGCGCCGACGCATTCCGCCAGCGCCTCGACGCCGTCCGGGCCAAGGACGGCACGCAGGATCGCGGTCTCCGCCTGGCGCGGGAAGACGGCGGCTACGTCCAGGGCGTGCCGTGCCCCAGCGCGCAGTTGC
This sequence comes from Rhizobiaceae bacterium, assembly GCA_019635755.1. Lineage (GTDB taxonomy): Bacteria > Pseudomonadota > Alphaproteobacteria > Rhizobiales > Rhizobiaceae > OAS926. The sequence continues at coordinate 524,634 of JAHBYW010000002.1, forward strand.
TCGGCGCGCCGCAGAACCGCATCGGTGACGCTGCCGGGGATGATGTCGGCGCCTCCGGCTTCGACCAGCTCGCTGGCGAAGAACGCGTTGCCCGCGGAGGCCCGGAACAAAGCGGCCGCGTCGAGACCCGATCCGGCGGCAAGCATCGCCACCGCGCGTTCGCTCAGCAACGGCACGTCGAGCCGGATGACGGCCTCCGACGGTATCTCGGCCAGTGCGCGGCGCAGCCGCTGCTGTCCGCCGACCGAATCGTTGCGCGCGGTCAACGCCATCAGGATGCGCGTGCGCGCGATGCGGCGCCCGACATAGCGGATCAGATCGAGACTTGCGTCGTCCGCCCAATGCACGTCCTCGATGACCAGCAGGGTGGGTTGCCGGGCATCGTCGAACAGCCCCAGCATCTCGGAGAACAGTTTCAGCCGCGACCCCTCGGTGGCGATGAGCGGCAGGGACCAGCCGGCCGCGCGGGCGAGGTCGTGAAGCGGACCCAGCGGCTCGGGGATCGACAGGTCCTCGCAGGCGCTGCGCAGCACGCGCGCGCGACCGTCGATCGCATGCGCAAACGCCTCGACCAGACTGGTCTTGCCGACGCCGGCCTCGCCCAACAGCGCGACAACGCGTCCGCCCTGCTCCCCGACCGCCGCGAGGAGCCCGTCCATGCGCGCAAGGTGATCCTCTCGTTCGAGCAGCACGGCGCGCCCTCCCTGGCATCGAAGCTAGCGGAGAGGGGAGCGCAAATACAGGGAGCAAACATAGGGAACCGGGCGCGCTGATGTGGGGAACATGGCCGATGCGGGCGCGCTCCCCGGACGGCAGATTTGCCGCGTCAACGAGCAGCCATGGAGCCCGCAATGCCCCGATATCTTGTCGAACGGACGTTCCCGGACGGCCTCGCCATCCCGACAAACGCTTCCGGCGCGGAAGCCTGCGTGGGTGTCGTCGCCCGCAACGCCGAAGGCGGCGTCACGTGGGTGCATTCGTATGTGTCGCCGGACAAGAAGCAGACCTACTGCATCTACGACGCGCCGTCGCCGGAGGCGATCCGCAGCGCGGCCAAGCGCAGCAGCCTCCCGGTGGACAAGATCACGGAAGTCAGCGTCCTCGATCCGTACTTCTATCATTGACGCATGGGCTGGCAGGCCGGCTGCGGCCGGCCTGCCCCGCCGTCGCCGGAAGTGCCATCAAGACACGCCGTCCGGCATGGAGCGGTCGGCGCGACGCTGCTCCCGCTCCTCGGGCGGGGGCGATTGCGACGGGTCGAGCGTATTTTAGCAGTTTCTTTTATCGGAGCGGCAGGAGTCCGAGCTAGGGTCCCAGCCGGATCGATCGGCGCGGTGCGCGCCGAAGGCATGACGCCGCTCGAGACCAGTCGCGTCGGCGCGACATGTACCGGCAGCTTCAATCGTTCTCCGCGGCGATGGTCCCCGGGGACGCTCCGAGGTACAATCATCATGCGAGCGACAGTCCTCGCCATCGCGGCCACGGCCGCGCTATTCTCCGTGTCCGCCCATGCTCTCGACGTTCCGAAGGAGCGCGTCGTCCTGACGGTCTCCGGAGCGATCGACGAAACGAACTCCCAGGCCGGAGCCGAATTCGACCTCGGCATGCTCAAGGCCCTTCCGGGCCGGTCCGGGCAGATGGAGACGCCATGGACCGACGGGCAGACCCGCTTCGAAGGTCCGTTGCTCCGCGCGCTTCTCGACGCGGTCGGCGCGCACGGCGCGACGCTGCGCATCACGGCCCTGAACGACTACTCCGCCGAGGTCCCGGTGACCGATGCCACGGATTTCGACACGATGCTCGCCGTGTCGATGAACGGGGAGCCGATGTCGGTTCGCGACAAGGGCCCGATCTTCATGATCTACCCGTTCGACACGAACCCCGAACTGTACAATGAAAAGTACTTTTCGCGGTCGGTGTGGCAGATCAAGTCGATCGAAGTCATCAGATGACTCCGGCACTTCGCGAAAGCCGTCAGGCGGTCCGGCGTGCCGGCCGGGCCACGACGTTCCTCGTGGTCGTTTCCGCCGTGCTCATGGCCTTGCTGATCGCGATGTTCGCCTATCTCAGCGAGCGGCAGCAGACCTTGCAGGACAGCATTCGCGAAGATGCGCTCTGGGCCGTCTACCAGCTCGACCGGGAGGCGCGGACGCTCGCCCAGGGTGTCGACCAGGCGCTGGCCTCGTGGCCACTGGACGCCACGGAGGCCGGCGAGCTTGGGCTCCGATACGACATCCTGTATTCCCGGCTGACGATCCTGGACAATGCCAAGTACGAGACCTCGCTCGCCGGCAGCGACGGGTTCCTTGCCGGACGGTCCGCGATCCGCGACCGCATCCTGTCGCTAGAGCCGGCGTTCAATCGTCTTGCCGCGGACGGAACGCTCGACTGGCCGAGCCTGGCTGCCGCCGGCGTGACGCTCGGATCGCTGGTGCCGGTGACGGAGCGGATGCTGACGGAGACCAATACGTCGGTGGCGGCTGTGCGGGCCGACTCGCGGATCGAGGTGATGGCGATCCAGAGGGCCACCGCGGTGCTGGTCCTGGTCATCGGCGTCGCCATCACGCTGCTCATCCTCAACCTGTCGCGGCAACTGCAGCTGACCCGGCGCACGACCGACAACCTGGAATCGGCGGCCCGCGACATGTCGGAAGCCTATCGGGCGGCCGAGGCGGGAAACCGGGCCAAGTCTGAGTTCATGGCGGTGATGGGCCATGAAATCAGGACGCCGCTGAACGCCATTCTCGGCATGGCCGAGCTGCTGGCCGAGGCGAACCTGCCGGAAGAGGATCGCTACGGCGTGACGGTCATCCGCAATTCCGGCCAGTCGCTGCTGGAGACGATCAACGAAATCCTCGACTTCGCGAAGCTGGAACACGGCGACGACCTGCCGGCGGAAGCCGTCGCCTTCAGTGCGGGCGAGCTCGTCCGAAAGGCCATCGGCGTCGTCGAAGGCCGGGCGCGGGAACAGGACAACGACCTTCAGGTGCAGCTTGCCGACGCGCTCGATCTGCATTCCTACATCGGCGATCCGACGCGGATCAGCCGGGTGCTGATCAACCTGCTCTCCAATGCGGTGAAGTTCACCCGCGGCGGCACCGTCACGGTCACCGCATCGCAGGTCGAAACGGCGTCGGCCCAGCGGCTCCGGTTCGAGGTGGCCGACACCGGGATCGGCATTGCCGACGAATCGCTGCCCCGCCTGTTCAATGCCTTCAGCCAGGTCGACAGCACGATCAGCAGGCGCTTCGGCGGGACCGGGCTCGGGCTGGCGATCTGCCGCCGCCTGGTCGAAGCGCTCGGCGGCGAGATCGGCGTTCAGAGCCGCGAGGGTGTCGGCAGCACGTTCTGGTTCGAGGTGCCGGTGACGGTTTCGAGCGCGAGGCTGCCTCAGCCGGAGGCCGATCAGCAGACGAGCGCCGTGCCGCGGCTCAAGCTCCTGCTCGTCGAGGACAATCTGGTCAACCGGCAGGTGGTGCTGCGCTTCCTCGACCGCCTCGGCCAGAGCGTCGACGTTGCCACCGACGGCGCCCAGGCGGTGCGCATGGCAACCGGCAACCAGTACGATCTCATCCTGATGGACATGCAGATGCCGGTCATGGACGGCATCGCCGCGACGCGTGCGATCCGGGCGCTGGGCGGCGACAACGGCGCGGTGCCGATCGTCGCCATGACCGCAAATGCGTCCGACGGCGACCGCGACCTGTGCCACAAGGCGGGCATGGACGGTTTCGAGGTCAAGCCGATCTCGTCGGACCGCCTGGCATCCATGCTGGCCGGCTTCGGCCTGCGCCGGAACCGCCACGACATGGCGACGAGCGAGGCGGCCGATGGATCGTCCGCGCCAACCCAGGACGCGACCCGCGACGAGCAGCGCGTCAACGAATTGCTCGACGCGCTGGGCGAGGACGGGTTCCGCGACCTGCTGGACATCTTCTTCGCGGACGCCGCCACGCTGCTCTCGGATCTGCACCGCTCGCTTGCCAGCCACGACCTCGAACTGTTCGACCGCACCCTGCACTCGCTGAAGGGAGCTGCGTCGAACCTCGGCTATTTCGGTTTCGCGGCGATGGTGGAGGGCCTGCGCGCCGAGCGGCTCGATCCGTCGGTCGCAACGCGGATCGGGTCCGAGATCGCCCATCTCGGGATCAAACTGAAGACAGCCGCATAGGAGGACGCCGTGGCTGAAGTGCGTGTGCTGATCGTCGAGGACAATCGCACCAATCTTGCGCTCATGGAGCTGCTGATCCGGCAGGTGCAGAACTGCATCGCCATCGGATACAGCGATCCGAGCGCGGTCGTGGCGGATTTGCCCACGCTCGCCTTCGACATCGCAATCGTCGACTACCAGATGCCCGGGATGAACGGCATCGAGCTGATCCGGATGATCCGTTCGGCTGCGGGCGCCGCGGAAAAGCCCATCGTCATGGTCACCGCGGACCAGGACGCGCGCATACGCCACGAAGCGATCCATGCGGGCGCGATGGAGTTCCTGAACAAGCCCATCGAGACCGTCGAGTTCAAGGCCCGCATCGCCAATCTGGCGCGGCTGAGCGAGGCCCAGCAGAAACTGCGCGACCAGGCGGGCTGGCTGCGCCTCGAAGTGGAGAAGGCGACGGCCGAGCTTCGGGAACGCGAAGAGGAGATCATCCACCGCCTCGCGCTGGCCGCCGGCTACAAGGACAAGGAGACGGCGGACCATACGGTCCGAATGGCCCGCTACTGCCGATACATCGCCGAGGGACTGGGCTTCGAGGAAAACCTGTGCCGGGACATCGAGCTCGCGGCGCCGATGCACGATATCGGCAAGGTCGGCATCCGGGACGCCGTGCTGCTGAAGCCCGGGAAGCTGGAACCGGACGAGCGCGCCCATATGAACGAGCACACCGCGATCGGCGCCGCGATCCTCGGGAATTCCAGAAGCCGCCTGATGCGGCTGGCATCCGAAATCGCCGAGGCGCACCACGAGCGCTGGGACGGCAGCGGCTATCCCCGCGGCCTGGCCGGGGAGGCGATCCCGCTGGTCGGCAGGATCGCGGCGGTCGCCGACGTCTTCGATGCGCTGACCACCGAGCGTCCCTACAAGGCGGCGTGGTCCGTCGACCGCGCGCTCGACTATCTGAGCGACAGGGCCGGCAGCGAGTTCGATCCGGCCTGCGTCGCGGCGCTGCTTGCAAGCTTGCCGGGGACGGTTGCCGATGACCGGGCTCCTGCGGAGCTTTCGGCCGCGTAGAAGCGAACACGGACGCGGTTATTCGCCGCCAGTAAAAAAAGGGGAGGCGCGTCAGCGCCTCCCGATTTCGCCCCATCGAAACGTATTCACGTGGCGCAGATCGCGCCGCTTGCGAGCGCAGCGGGCTCAAGAAGCCCGGCTACCGCAGCTTGCCGTCATTGTAGATCCAGGCCCGCATGTCCTTGCAGCCGCCGGTCCATCCCTCGATCATCACCCAGATCGGATCGTCGTCCTTCTTCATGACGAGCACGACCTTGTCGCCTGCTTCCAGATAGCAGCGGTCGTCGCCCCCAGGCTGATTGTAGCCCGTGACCGCCTCGACCACCGTGAGGACGGCAGTGTCATCGCCGCCGCCACCACCGCCGCCGCCAGCACCGTCGATCGACCACGACGTGTAGACCACCCCGTCATGCCCGGTGATGAAGACATCGAGCTGGTTCGGCTTGCGGGAGAGCGCAGCATTCGGGGCGCCTGCCGGGAAGCTGCCGCCCACGGACTTCCAGCGATTGCCGAGACCGGACCAGCTGCCGCCGTCGTTGTACCAGCTCGTATAGACATCGCCGTTGTGCCCGGTGACGAACAGGTCCAGACGGTTCGGGTTCCGCGACACGGCCGAGATCTTCGCCGCATTCGGGAAGACACCGCCGATGTCTATCCACTTGTTGCCGGCCCCACTCCACGGGCCACCGTGTACCGAATAACTGGTGTAAACGTCGCCGTTGAGGCCGGTGATGAACAGGTCGATCTGGTTCGGGTTGCGTGAGATCGCGGTGACCGGCGCGGCAGGCTGGAAAACGCCGCCGATGTCCGTCCACTTGTCGCCGAAGCCGGTCCATTGGCCGCCATCGCTGTACGAACTCGTATAGACGTTGCCGTTGTGGCCGGTGACGAAGACGTCGAGACGATTCGGGGTGCGCGACAGGGCCGCGAGCGGCGCGCCGGCCGGGAAGACGCCGCCGATGTCCGTCCACTTGTGGCCGATGCCGGTCCAGTCGCGGCCTTCGATGTAGGTGCTCGTATAGACGTGGCCGTTCATGCCCGTCACGAACAGGTCGATCCGGTTCGAGCCGCGGCTTATGGCGGCGATCGGCGCACCCGGCCCGAAGACGCCGCCGATGTCCCTGAACGCGGCCCAGTCGCTTTGGGCGCTTGCGGGCAACGCCGTCAGGACGAACGCAACGACGACCAGTCCAATCTGGCGGGCAAGCCGTTCCAGGAGCCATCGCGTGGCTTGGAACTGGCCCCGGTAATATGAGATCTGCATTTCGCTACTCCGTTGGCGTCGAGCGACCACCACCGGGCGCCTCTCAGGGCATTCCCAAGGTTTTCACCGCGTTGCTGAACCGCAGATCGCTCGAGCTGACGTTTGGGCCGCGATGGCGGCAACACATCAACCGTTCGGTGGATGTGGACGAAATTTGGAGAACGCCACCGGACGCCGTTCCGCGCGTTGAGACCCCGGATGCGTTGGACGTGTCGGGCGCCGCGGATACCGGCGCAGCGGCCAGGCGCGCGCGCCGAGTCCGGCCCGTCGGGCCACCTCGTCACATAGAGGCGAAGAACCCAGGCGGCTCTACTCCGCTGCCTGCCTGCCCTTCGGACGGCGCTCCAAGAGCTCTTTCAGAAACTGCCCGGTGTAGCTCTTCTTGACCTTGACGATGTCCTCAGGCCGGCCGGCCGCGACGAGTTCGCCGCCGCCGTCGCCGCCCTCGGGGCCGAGGTCGAGGATCCAGTCGGCCGTCTTGATGACCTCCAGATTGTGCTCGATGACGACGACCGTGTTGCCCTGGTCGACCAGCTCGTGGAGCACCTCGAGCAGCTTGGCCACGTCGTGGAAGTGGAGGCCGGTGGTCGGCTCGTCGAGGATGTAGAGCGTCTTGCCGGTGGCGCGGCGGGAGAGCTCCTTGGCGAGCTTGATGCGCTGCGCCTCGCCGCCCGACAGCGTGTTCGCCTGCTGGCCGATGTGGATATAGCCGAGGCCGACATCGTTCAGCGTGGTCAGCTTGTCGCGCACGCCGGGCACCGCCGCGAAGAAGTCGACGCCTTCCTCGACCGTCATGTCCAGCACGTCGGCGATCGACTTGCCCTTGAACAGCACCTCCAGCGTCTCGCGGTTGTAGCGCTTGCCGTGGCAGACGTCGCACGTGACGTAGACGTCGGGCAAAAAGTGCATCTCGATCTTGATGACGCCGTCGCCCTGGCAGGCCTCGCAGCGGCCGCCCTTGACGTTGAAGGAAAAACGCCCGGGCTGGTAGCCGCGGGCCTTCGCTTCCGGCAGGCCGGCGAACCAGTCGCGGATCGGCGTGAAGGCGCCGGTATAGGTGGCCGGGTTGGAGCGCGGCGTGCGGCCGATCGGCGACTGGTCGATGTCGATGACCTTGTCCAGATATTCCAGCCCCTCGATGCGGTCGTGGTCGGCGGCGTGCTCGCGCGACCCCATGATGCGGCGCGACGCGGCCTTGAACAAAGTCTCGATCAGGAAGGTGGACTTGCCGCCGCCCGAGACGCCGGTGACGGCGGTGAAGGTGCCGATCGGGATCTCCGCCGTGACGTCCTTCAGATTGTTGCCGCGCGCGCCGACGACCTTGATGCGCTTCGCCTTCTTCGGCTCGCGGCGCGCGGCCGGCATCGGGATCTCCAGCTCGCCGGAGAGATATTTGCCGGTGATCGAGTTGGGGTTCGCCATGATCTGGCGCGGCGTGCCTTCGGCGATGACGCGGCCGCCATGCACGCCGGCGGCGGGGCCGATGTCGACGACGTAGTCGGCCTCCATGATCGCGTCCTCGTCGTGCTCGACGACGATGACGGTGTTGCCGATGTCGCGCAGGTGCTTCAGCGTGTCGAGCAGGCGGGCGTTGTCGCGCTGGTGCAGGCCGATGGAGGGCTCGTCCAGCACATAGAGGACACCCGTGAGGCCGGAGCCGATCTGCGAGGCGAGGCGGATGCGCTGGCTCTCGCCGCCGGACAGGGTGCCGGAATTGCGGGAGAGGGTGAGGTAGTCGAGGCCGACATCGTTCAGGAAGCGCAGCCGGTCGCGGATCTCCTTCAGGATGCGCACCGCGATCTGGTTCTGCTGCGCGTTCAGCGCCTGCGGCAGCGCCTCGAACCAGGCGTTCGCCTTGCGGATCGACTGCTGGGTGACCTCGCCGATGTGGAGGCCGGCGACCTTCACGGCCAGCGCCTCGGGCTTCAGGCGAAAACCCTTGCAGGCGGGGCAGGGCGTCTCCGACATGAAGCGCTCGATCTCCTCGCGCATCCAGGCGGAGTCCGTCTCCTTCCAGCGGCGCTCGAGGTTCGGGACGACGCCCTCGAAGGTCTTCGTCGTCTTGTAGGAGCGCAGGCCGTCGTCATAGGTGAAGGCCACCTCGCGCGCGCCGGTGCCATTGAGGATGGCGTCCTTCGCCGCCTTGGGCAGGTCCTTGAAGCGGTCGCCCATCTTGAAGCCGTAGGCCTTGCCGAGCCCCTCCAGCGTCTGCGTGTAGTAGGGCGAGGTCGACTTCGCCCAGGGCGCGATGGCGCCGCCGCGCAGCGTCTCGTTCTCGTCGGGGACGATCATGTCGGGATCGATGGCGCGCTGGCTGCCCAGACCGTCGCAGGTGGGGCAGGCGCCGGCCGGGTTGTTGAAGGAAAACAGCCGCGGCTCGATCTCGGGAATGGTGAAGCCCGACACGGGGCAGGCGAACTTCTCCGAGAACAGGATGCGCTCATGCGTCTCGTTCTTGGACTTGTAGGCGCTGCCGCCCGCCTCGGTGTCTTCCGCCGCCAGCGGCTTGTCGGCGAATTCCGCCACCGCGAGCCCGTCGGCCAGCTTCAGCGCGGTCTCCAGACTGTCGGCGAGGCGCGAGGCGAGGTCGGGGCGCACCGATACGCGGTCGACCACCACGTCGATGTCGTGGTTGAACTTCTTGTCCAGCGTCGGCGCATCGGCGATCTCGTAGAAGGCGCCGTCGATCTTGACGCGCTGAAACCCCTTCTTCTGGAGCTCGGCCAGTTCCTTCTTGTACTCGCCCTTGCGCCCGCGCACGATCGGCGCGGTGAGATAAAGCCGCGTGCCCTCGGGCAGCGCCAGCACGCGGTCGACCATCTGGCTGACCGTCTGGCTCTCGATCGGCAGGCCGGTCGCCGGCGAATAGGGAATGCCGACGCGCGCGAAGAGCAGGCGCATGTAGTCGTAGATTTCGGTGACGGTGCCGACGGTGGAGCGCGGGTTGCGGCTGGTCGTCTTCTGCTCGATCGAGATGGCGGGCGACAGGCCGTCGATCTGGTCGACGTCCGGCTTCTGCATCATCTCCAGGAACTGCCGGGCATAGGCCGACAGCGATTCCACGTAGCGGCGCTGGCCCTCCGCATAGATCGTGTCGAAGGCGAGCGACGACTTGCCCGAGCCCGACAGCCCCGTCATCACGATCAGGCTCTCGCGCGGCAGGTCGAGATCGACGTTCTTGAGGTTGTGCTCGCGCGCGCCGCGAATGGAAATGTATTTCTGGTCGGCCATGTTTCGCGCCGCTCCGCCGCCTGATGTCGATGGGATGGCGGAGGGTGTCCGGCCAGCCGCAGATATAGGTGCAATTCCCGCGAAATCGAGACGTCGCGTGATGCCGACAACGCTGTCGGGCAATTCCGCCCTTCCTTGAATCGCGGACGTTGCCCTATCTCTCTCCGCGCAATCCGGACGCAAAACCGCTGCGCACTTTTGCTGGAATTGCTGTAGCGAGGATTCATCCCGCACCGCAAGCGAAACGAACAAAGAGGAAACATGCTCCTGACATCGCGGCTGTGGACAACGGGTCCGGCGCGGCGCGGCGGCAGAGCGGGCGGCGCGGCGAGGCGCACGCTGCGGGGGCAGGCTTTGGCCGGCGGCCGTAACATTCTTCACAATTCGGCGATGCCGGGCATTCACGGTTGACGCTCTGGGCCTGAGGGCGCACATTTTCGTTGTCTTTCGGATCGGGTCCACGCGGCGCGATCGACGTTTGCGAGACGCCGCAAACCCGCGACGGTCCGCCGGGAAGGACGCCGCCGGAGCCGCCGACACGGGCGCTCCCGCGCAGTCCGGCGAACGGCCCAGGATCGAAAGACGCCACGTCCGACGGAGGCCGGCCGGAAGACCGGTCAGCCGAAGGACACCATGTCCAACGAGCAGGGAGATGAGGCATGACCCCACCGGACCAGTGTTCCCGGCTCCGCTCGATCGCGGAGCCACGGCGCGCCTGACCGCGGGGCTTGAAACGCACCCGCGCGGCACGCCGCCCCACCACAATCAGAGACCGCTGTCGGATCGTCGGCATTGCGCCGCGAAGCATCCGAACTCAGCCGGGTGATGCAGCCCCGGCAATCGGGCAGGTACCCGACCAGGCCTCGTCGACCCGTGAAGGGCGGCGAGGCCGTTTTTGTTGCGTCACCGGGGCACGTGGTTCGGGTATAGACGCTCCGGAGAGCACGACAAGGCTGAGTGGAGGCGCGCACTACCCTCGGTGCGGATAGGCTGCTCTTCAGGGTAGGCATCCTCGCGTATGACGGTCCAGGCATGGATCTTTGGGTCAAGGCCGAGGATGACGACGACGAGAGGCCCGACTGACGAATCGGCCAGGCCCAAGAATGACGACAAAAGCGCGCGCACCTTTGTCTGTTCTTCGCGGCGCATGCAACATGGCAGCTGGCGCAGACGTTGAACTTCCCGCAATGAGAAGCCCCATGCTTTTGCCTTGTTTCTCGGTTTGAGTTGATTGCGGGCGGGTGGTCGACATGCGCGTTCTGCTATTCTTTACGCTGATGACGTTCGCAGTCGGGCCTGTCTCGGCGGATACGCGCGTCGCTCTGATCGTTGCCAACAGCGCATATAGAGGCGCCCCCCTCCTGAATCCCGGTGTGGACGCCCAGCTGGTTCGGGGCGCCCTGCGAGAGCTTGGCTTTGACGTTACGCTCGTCGAGAACGCCAAGCTCAAGGAATTCGACCTTGCGGTGCGGGAGTTCTCCCGCCGCGTGCGCGGGGCGGACGTAGCGCTGTTCTATTACGCCGGTCACGGCTTTGCCCTCACCGACCGGGGTGTAGCCGCCAACTTTCTGATGTCGACGGACGCTGACATCACGGATCCATCGGACCGCGTGCTCAGAGCAGGGGGCGTTGCGCTGGATGAAATCATTCTTGAAGTCTCGGCTGGCGCTAAGGCGTCCCTGATTTTTATCGACGCGTGCCGCAACGATCCTCGGGTGTCGAGAAGTCCGGGAACCCAGGGGCGCGGTGCGGTGCCGGTGACCAAAGATTTCGACGAGAGCATCTTTTTGGGGATGTCGACGCGCGCCGGCCAAGTCGCCGAAGATGGCGAGGGTGGTGACGGCAGCCCCTTCGCGCGCGCTTTCGCGGCCAACATCGGAACCCCGGGAGCGCGGATCGACGATGTGTTCACGAAGATCCGCCTTGATGTCGAGGCGATAACCGACGAGAGGCAACGGCCCGACGTTGGACGCTACGACCTGGACGAGCCGGTCGTACTCAGGCCCGGGGAAGCGCGGTCCGCAGCGTTGGACAACAGGGCTGCAGAGGCGCGGGAGGTGCGCGTCCGGCACATGCAGCTTGATACGATGGAGGAGGCTGAGGCTGCCATCAGAAGACTGGACAGCGGCGAAGAATTTGCTGACGTCGCCCGCGCAGTGTCGCAGGAGGCCAACTCTGCTGAAATGGGCGGCGATCTCGGCTGGTTTGGCCGCGGAGTCATGGTTCCGGAATTTGAGAAGGAGGCTTTTTCTCTGGACGTAGGCGCCTACAGCAAGGTCCCGGTACAAACTCAATTCGGCTGGCACATCATCAAAGTCGACGACCGGCGTCGCTAGCTTTTCGCGGCGCGCGCGCCGCCTCCGGTCCGCCCCGATACCGCTTCGGCCAACCGATCCGGCGTTCGGTGCCATTCCCATCGTGGCGCGGCGCAGAAGCTGTCGCATCGCATTTGCGCTGGCCGACGATCGCGCCTAGGAAGCCGTCTTCTTCCGCCGCGACCCGCCTGCACATTGACCGACGATCCAACTCCCTTGCCGACAAAGGACAAAGCAGGCAACCTCCCGCCGCTGCTGCGCTTCGCGCTGGCGATGCTGGTCGGCACGCTGGGCGGGGCGCTGTTCTGGTATCTGCGCACGCCGCTCGCCTGGCTGCTCGGCGCCATGACCTTCACCATGATCGCGTCGCTGGTCCGCGCGCCCGTGGCGACGCCCGGCGTGGTGCGGCTGCCGATGACGGCGCTGATCGGCACCATGCTCGGCGCCGGGTTCCATCCCGGCACCTTCGCCGGCATCGGCGAATGGTATGTGCCGCTCGCCGGGCTCATCGTGTTCATGACCGTCGCGGCGGCCGTCAGCTACTCGTATTTCCGCCGCGTCGGCGGGTTCGACCGGCCGACCGCGTTCTTCTCCGGCATGCCGGGCGGCCTGATCGACATGGTCGTGATGGGCGGCGAGCGCGGCGGCGACGAGCGCACCATCGCGCTCGTGCATGCGGCGCGCATCTTCCTGGTCGTGCTGATCCTGCCCTTCGCGATCGAAATCGTCGCCGGGATCGACCTGCCGCCCGGCGCTGCCGTGTCGGTGCCGCTCAGCGCCCTCGACGCCGAAACGGTCGCCTGGCTGGCCGGCACCACCGTCGTCGGCTATGCGGGCGGCTGGCTGCTCAGGCTGCCCGCCCGCCATCTGTTCGGGCCGATGATCGCCAGCGGCCTGGTCCACTATTTCGGATTTTCCGACTTCGCCATGCCGGCGGTGGTGATCGCGGTCGCGCAGATCGTCATCGGCGCAACGATCGGCAGCCGCTTCTCGCAGGCGAGCCCCGCGATGGTGCTGCGCATCCTGGCGCTGTCGGTCGGGTCGGCGGCGGTGCTGCTCTCCGTCACCTTCGCGTTCGCGCTGGCGCTGTCGCGGCTGACCGGCATCGGCTTCGCCGAGATGGTGCTGGCCTACGCGCCGGGCGGGGTGGTGGAGATGAGCCTGATCGCGCTGGCGCTGTCAGGCGACGTCGCCTTCGTGGCGATCCACCACATCGTGCGGGTGATGCTGGTGATCGCCGGGGCGATCCCGGTCTACGCGCTGATGGCCCGCCGCGCGCCGGACTGACGGCGCGGCCGAGGCTGCCGTGCCCGCCAGAACGGCGGATGCCGGAGCATGATCCCGACCATGCGCAGCGGTGTTCGCGATGAGGGTCGTTCCGATCGATCCGGCCGCATGGTGCGACGCAGGTGCTTCATGGTGCGACGCAGGTGCTTCCGCCGTGCCGCACGAGGCTCAGAGTGCCAGCGCCAGCGTGTTGGCGAGGCCGACCAGATCGCCCTGGCGGTTGGTGCCCGTCTTGGCGAAGATGTGCATCAGATGGGTCTTCACCGTGCTGCGGCCGATGCCCAGCGCCTGCGCGACCGCGTCCGACGTCCTGCCCGCGGCGATGAGCGTGAAGACGCGCGCCTCGGCCGGCGTGAGATCGAAGAGCGCCGCCAGCGCCTGTTCGGGCGCAGGCTTCGGCATGAGCGAGGGCGCGACGAACACGGCGGCGACCGCGCTGCGCGACAGGCCGGCGCGCGCCCGGCCGCCGGCGAGGGGGAGCACATGCAGCACGGCCGGCTGGCCCGCGGCGTCGCGCGCGGCGATGCCGAAGCCGCGGCGGCCGATGCCGGCCTCGTCCGTCCTGGCCTGGGCGACGGCGGCCGCCAGCGCGCCCTGTTCGAGCTCGGAGCGGACGGTCAGCACGCCGCGCACGCTGGCGATCGGATCGCCGGCGACCAGCATCTCGTTCGCCACCGCGTTGGAATGGACGATGCGCATGGCGGAATCGACCAGCACGATCGCCGTCGACACGGCATCCAGCGCCGCCTCGAAGGTCTTGGCCTCGATGGTCTTGATGTCCAGCATGCGGCTGATGCCGACCGCGCGCTGCATGTGCGGGATGAGCAGGCGCAGAAGGTCGAGGTCGGCCTCCTCGACCGGACCGGCCGAGCGGTGGCGCCCGAAGCCGATGGCGCCATAGGCGCGCGGATCGCGCGCCAGAACCACCGCGATCACGTCGGTGAGGCCCTGCGGCAGTCCCCATTCGCGATAGTAGCGGTTGCCGGACAGGTCCTCGCCCTGGCGGATGCGCGACAGCACGGCAGGCTCGTCGAGCGGATGGGCCATGATCTGGGCCGTGCCGCCCCAGATCTCGGCGATCTCCGGTCCGAAATCCCCCATGCGGGCGCGGTATTCCTCCGGAATGCCCGTGGTGACCTGCAGTCGGAAGGTGTTGGACGGCAGCTCGGTCAAGGAGAAGGAGGCGTTGGCGCAGTGGATCTCGTCGACGATGCGCTCCAGCGTCGGCCCCCAGCGCATCGGGTCGATGGCGCAGTCATAGACGGCGCCGATCAGGTCTGAGATGTGCCCGGCCGATGGTAGGCTCTTCATGCGGCGCTGCGGTATCCTCGGCTCGAGCCTGGGGCCATGACGGGTCGCCGGAGAGCACCCGAAACGACCCAACGTCAGACTGCATATAACGCAACCGGCGCGCCAGCCAAGGCGTCAGCGGCGGGCCGCAGAAGGCGCTTGCGCGACGCTGCCGCATGCACTAGAACAAAAACAGAACAAATTGGCTGTGGACGCCCGGCGTTTGGCGCGCGCTGCCGGCGGCGCGATGGAGTAGGTTGCCGGCCTTCGATTTTGTTAGGACGAGCGTGGAGATTTGACATGGCTGGCAGCGTGAACAAGGTCATCCTGGTGGGGAACCTGGGCGCCGACCCCGAGGTGCGCAGGCTGAACTCCGGCGATCCGGTCGTCAACTTCCGCATCGCGACGTCGGAAACCTGGCGCGACAAGAATTCCGGCGAGCGCAAGGAAAAGACCGAGTGGCACAACATCGTCGTGTTCAACGACAACCTCGCCAAGGTCGCCGAGCAGTACCTGAAGAAGGGCATGAAGGTCTACGTCGAGGGCCAGCTGCAGACGCGCAAATGGCAGGACCAGCAGGGCCAGGACAAATACACGACCGAGGTGGTGCTGCAGAAGTTCCGCGGCGAGCTGCAGATGCTCGACGCGCGCGGGCAGGGCGGTGGCGGCGATGTCGGCTACGATCGCGGCGGTTCGAGCCGGGGCTCCGACTTCGGCCAGGCGAGCCCCAGCGAGCGCGTGGGCGGCAAGACCAGCGGCAACTTCTCGCGCGACATGGACGACGAGATTCCGTTCTGACCTGATCGGCCGCGGCGCCGGCAATGTGCGAATGGTGCGGCGCCCCGCACGGGCTGCGCGAGGGCTTCTCCGTCGTCGAGCGGCCGGCGCAGGCGCTGGTCGGCCGCATCTGGGACGGCACGTACTCGCAGGCGGCCGCCGGCGCGATCGTCGCGGTGCTGAAGGAGGTCCAGGCGTTCGCGGGCGCCCGCGGCTCCGCGCTCTGGGCGGGGCCGATCGTCGGCGTCTCGTGGAACGAGCGGCCGGACGGTTTCCGCACCTTCGTCGGCGTCGAGCGTGACGATGCGAAGGCGTCCGGGGCGGGCATGGTCCCGCTCGACGTGCCCGCTCTGCGCTTCGCCACCGCCTGGCACGATGCCGGCGACGGCGACGTGCTCGACCACTACGAGGCGATGCTGGCGTGGATGGAGCGGGAGGGCCTCGCCTGGGACAGGCGCGCCATGCACCACCGCGAGGAATATCCGCTGCACGCGGATTTCTCCGCCGCGCCGGTGCTCAGGCTGATGGTGCCGGTGACGTAGCGGACTGGCTCCGCTTTCATCGCGGCATGCGGCCTGCCTGGGGTGGAGGCTACCAGCGCCTCCGAAGCTGTGTCAGCGCGCGTTCGTAGACGGGCGACATGCGGCCCAGCCACTCGATCGCCGCCGGCCAGTTGGCGGAGTCGAGCATGTCGGCGCGGTGGGCGCGCGCCAGCGGAAAGTAGGTGCCGAGCTTCAGGTCGGGCCATTGCAGCTCGCGCGCCAGGAATTCGCGGTGCGGGAAGAGTTCCTCGCGGATGACGGCCGTGCGCACGCCGCGCGCGCCGCGCACGAAGATGCCGGCGCCCTTGTTGGCAAAGAAATGCGCGACGACGTAGGGGCGCGGTCCGACGGCGAGCCAGCGGGTCGACTCGTTGCCGCGGACGCAACGGGCGGCAAGCGCCGGCAGCATGCCGGCGAAGAGGTCGAAGAAGGCGCGCTGGCGGGCGGTGGTCTCCGAGACCATCAGCCGCCGCCCGCGGGGTCGGCCGCCGTGCCCTGGTGGAACAGCAGGCGCCAGCCGTCCGCGCCGCGCGTCCACACCGAGGACCGCAGCGACGGCGCGGCGTCCTCGACCAGCGGCTCCAGCCGGTAGGTGACGAGCGCGGCGTCGGGGCCGAGTCCGGTCACGGCCGGCGTCACGATCTCGACGCGCGGCACCGGCGACGGCGCCTCGGCGATCAGCGCGGCGATGAGCGCGGCCTTGTCGTAGACGCGTCCCGACCGGCCGAACTCGACGACGTCCGGCGCCAGCGTCCGATCCAGCCAGCCCGGATTGTTGCGGGTCTCGCCGTCGAGGAAGGCGGCTTCGAGGGCAAGCAGTTCCTGGCGCGTGGTCTCGTCCATTACGCCGCCATCAGCGCCTTGATGCCGTCGGCGACGAACTGGACGGCCAGCGCGGCGAGGATGACGCCGAGCAGGCGGGTCAGGATCGAGCGGCCGGTCTGGCCGAGGAAGCGGTCGATGCGCTCGGCCAGCACGAAGACGAGGTAGGTGAGCAGCAGGCAGACCAGGATGATGGCGACCAGCGCGACCTGCCCCTGCCAGGTCTGGAACGTGCCGGAGAGCAGGACGGTCGCCGAGATCGCGCCCGGCCCGGCGATCAGCGGGATGGCGAGCGGGAAGGCGGCGATGTTGTGGATCATGTCCCGGGTGATCGCGACGTCGGAGATCTTCTCCTTCCGGTCCTGCCGGCGCTCGAACACCATCTCGAAGGCGATGAAGAAGAGAAGCAGCCCGCCGGCGACGCGGAAGGCCGGCAGCGTGATGCCGAAGATCGACAGGATCGCCGCGCCGGCGACGGCGAACAGCGCCATGACGCCGAAGGCGATCACCGAGGCGCGCACCGACACCTGGCGGCGCTCGTCGCGGTTCATGCCGCGCGTGATGGCGAGGAAGATCGGCGCGAGGCCGGGCGGATCGATGGTGACAAGGATCGTGACGAAGGCGTTGAACAGATGGTCGTAGCTCGGCATGACCCCTCCGCGGCCGGCGCGAGCCGGCCGGCGGCGGATGGTAGCGCGCGGCGGCGCGGCTTGAAAGCGCCGCGAGACGCGGTTCAGCCTTCCTGGCAATAGGCCTCGATGCGATAGCCGTCCGGATCGATGGCGAAGGCCGCGAAGTAGCCGTCGCCATAGTCGGCGCGCAGGCCGGCCGGGCCGTTGTCGCCGCCGCCGGCGCCAAGCGCTGCCGCGTGGAACGCGTGCACGCCCTCGCGGGACGGCGCGGCGAAGCAGAAATGGAGGCCGGACGCCATGTCGGGCTGGACGGGGCGTTCGGCGGCGTTGACCCAGAGCGCAACCCGTTCGCGGCCGTAGCCGAGCGAGGAGGGCGAGTCCGACAGGCAGGCATAGCCGAGCGGCGCCAGCACGGCGTCGTAGAAACGCTTTGCGCGGGCGACATCGGCGACGCCGATGGAGACATGGTCGATCATCGGGATGGTCCTTTCATGGTTGCAAAGGCTGTCGAGCGGGCGTCGTCGCGCGTGGCGCCGAACCTCTCCCCGGGGGCAAAGGACGGGGGCCATGCGTTCAGCCGGCGGGCGAGGGGCCGCGACGCAGGCAGCGGGCGCGACCGGTTTCAGCCGGTCATGCGGCGGGCGAAGAACTCGACCTCGATCCGCCAGCCATCCGCCGCGGCGCGCTCGCCGATCCAGTGGAAGCTGTCGGGCGTGATCTCGGTGAAGCGCCAGCGGACCTGGTCGCCGCGCGCGTCGGTGCCGGTCTGCACGATGTCGGGGCCGTCGGCACGGCCGGTCTGGCGCGCGTAGTACTGCTTCGCCGGATCGCTCCAGACGATGTGCCAGGCGTCGATGCCGGGGTCGTAGACGCGCAGCGTCGTGCCGAACATCTGCGGCGTCTGGCCGGACGTGCGGGCGGGCGCCATCCAGACATCCTGGATCGCGGTGCCGCCGAGGACCCAGCCGAAATGGATCTCGCCGTCGCTTCCGACGGTGCGGCCGTCGGGCATGCGGCGGACGACATCCATGTGCCACGAGCCGACCAGCCAGCCGTAGAGGCCAAGCCCGTCTTCCAGGCCGCTCGCCGGGCCGTCGGCATGCAGCAGGGCGGCGAAGCCGTCCGCGCGGTGCGAAGCCATCTCCATCGGCATGCTCCTTCCTGTCCCGTTTGTCAGCATGTCGCCGCTTCTAGGGCGCGGCCGCGTGTCGCCGCTTGGGAAAAATTGCTAAGGTGCAGCCCATGTCGCAAAACGTGCGGATCCTCGCGTCGGGCCAGGGCTGGCGGGCCATGGACATCATCTGCACGTCCGGCGCGGGCGACCGTCCGTTCGAGGAGCGCCACGGCGACGTCTGCATCGCCGCGGTCAGCCAGGGCACGTTCCGCTACCGGACCCGGCAGGGCACCGCGATGCTGACGCCCGGCGGCCTGCTGCTCGGCAATGCCGGCGCCTGCTTCGAATGCGGCCACGAACACGGCCGGGGCGACCGGTGCCTGTCGTTCCATTTCGATCCGGCGTTCTTCGAGGGCGTGCTTGCCGGCGTGCCCGGGGCGCGGTCCATCGACTTCACGGAGGCACGCCTGCCGCCGCTGGCGACGCTTGCGCCGCTGCTGGCCGACGCCGAGGCGGCGCGCGACGAAGGCGACCGGGCGGCGCTGGAGGAGGCGGGCGTGAGGTTCGCGGGCGCCGTGGCGACGCTGCTCTGCCCGCAGGGCGCGCGGAAAGCGCCGCCGGGCCGGCGCGACCAGAAGCGCGTCGCCGAGGCCATCCGGCTGATCGAGGACGAGGCGGAGAGGCCCATCGCGCTGTCGGAGCTCGCGGCGGCGACGGCGACCAGCCCCTATCATTTCCTGCGGATCTTCCGGGACGTCGCCGGCATGACGCCGCACCAGTATGTGCTGCGCACCCGGCTGCACCGCGCCGCGGTCAGGCTGGCGCAGACGGCCGATCCGGTGTCGGCCATCGCCTATGACGCGGGCTTCAACGACCTGTCGACCTTCAACCGCCGCTTCCGGGCGGTGATGGGCGCCACGCCGACGGCCTGGCGGGCGCGTCGGCAAAGCGGTCCGCCCGCCGGCTGAGCGGCGGCGCCCGGAGGCCCGTGAAGACACGATCCGCCGGCCGTGATAGACTTGCCGCCTTGATCAGCCAGGACGCCATGAACGTCATCGCAACCCGCGCCGCAGAAGGCTTTCCCCGCCGCTCGTTCACCGTCGCGGAGGTCCGCCGCATGGTCGAGGCGGGCATCATCGCCGAAGACGAGAATTTCGAGCTGATCGAGGGAGAGCTCGTTCCCATGTCGCCCAAGGGAAACCAGCATGAGGTGATCAAAGCTGCATTGACGCGGCTTTTCGCAAGACAGGCACCCGACGAACTGCGCCTTGCCGTGGAAACGTCCCTGTATCTCAACGAGCGCACGTTCGTCGAACCCGATCTTTGCCTCTACTCGATCGAGATTCTGCCGGAGGATGTCACTGGTCGCGACGTGCTGCTGGCGATCGAGGTGGCGGGATCGTCGCTGCCCTATGATCGTGGGCTGAAGGCCAGCATTTATGCGCGGCATGGGGTGAGGGAACTCTGGGTTGTCGACGCGACCACCCGCGCGACATGGGTGCACACCCGCGCCGGCGCAGATGGGCATTGGGGGAGCGTCGAGAAAATCGACGCCGGAACGCCGGTCTCCCCCGCCGCCCTGCCGGATGTGTCCGTCCGCATGGCTGAACTCGCCTGAGCGCTTCGCGCGGGGCCCGTCAAGCTTCGTTTCCCCCCGTTTTCGGCGTGTTTTTCGGGCCTGCGGCGGGTGGTCCGGCACGGTTTTATGCCGGCAAATCCGATCTTCGGCCTATGTGATTGAAATCGCGCCGCAATTCCGCGTTGGAAAACCGCGGGTCCGGTGCCGATTCCAGCCGTCCCGGATTGGAGAAAGCGGCCTCGATCCTATATAAGCGGTCAGTGATTCCCCAACATGATCGCGACTGATCTTGACTGACCAGAAGACCCCGACCGGCGGCGACGGCATCGAGCCCATTTCCATCATCGAGGAGATGCAGCGCAGCTATCTCGACTACGCGATGAGCGTGATCGTCAGCCGCGCTCTGCCCGACGTGCGCGACGGGCTGAAGCCGGTGCACCGCCGCATCCTCTACGCCAGCCACGAGAGCGGCTACCACTGGAACCGCAAGCACGTGAAGTCGGCGCGTCCGGTCTCCGACGTGATGGGCAAATACCATCCGCACGGCGACGCCTCGATCTACGACGCGCTGGTTCGCATGGCGCAGGACTGGTCGATGCGCGGGCCGCTGATCGACGGCCAGGGCAATTTCGGATCGGTCGACAACGATCCGCCGGCGGCGATGCGCTATACCGAGGCGCGGCTGACCAAGCTTGCTCACGAACTGCTGGAGGACATCGACAAGGAGACCGTCGATTTCCAGGAGAACTACGACGCGACGGACAGCGAGCCGCGCGTGCTGCCGGCGCGCTTCCCGAACCTGCTGGTCAACGGGTCCGGCGGCATTGCGGTCGGCATGGCGACCAACATCCCGCCGCACAATCTGGGCGAGATCATCGACGGCACGATCGCGCTGATCGACAATCCGGCGATGGACCTGCCATCGCTGATGGAGCACATCCCCGGTCCGGATTTCCCGACGGGCGGCATCGTGCTCGGGCGCTCCGGCATCTACTCGGCCTACACCACCGGGCGCGGCGCGATCGTGATGCGCGGCAAGGTGAACATCGAGGAGCGGGCGAACGATCGCGAGGCGATCATCGTCACGGAAATCCCGTTCCAGGTGAACAAGGCGGCGATGATCGAGAAGATGGCCGAGCTCGTGCGCGAGAAGCGCATCGAGGGCATCTCCGACATCCGCGACGAATCCGACCGGCAGGGCTATCGCGTGGTCGTCGAGCTGAAGCGCGACGCCAATGCCGACGTGATCCTGAACCAGCTCTACCGGTTCACGCCGCTGCAGACCTCGTTCGGCGCCAACATGGTGGCGCTGAACGGCGGCAAGCCGGAGGTCATGAACCTGATCGACATGCTGAAGGCGTTCATCGCCTTCCGCGAGGAGGTCGTCAGCCGCCGCACCAAGTTCCTGCTCAAAAAGGCGCGCGAGCGCGCGCACACGCTGGTCGGCCTCGCCATCGCCGTCGCCAATATCGACGAGGTGATCAAGACGATCCGCTCGGCACCCGATCCGACCACGGCGCGCGAGCGGCTGATGGAGCGGCGCTGGCCGGCGGCCGACGTCGAGCCGCTGATCCGGCTGATCGACGACCCGCGCCACCGCATCAACGACGACGGCACGTACAATCTCTCCGAGGAGCAGGCGCGCGCGATCCTGGCGCTGCAGCTGTCGCGGCTCACCGCGCTCGGCCGCGACGAGATCGCCGAGGAGCTCAACAAGATCGGCGAGGAGATCAAGGACTACCTCGACATCCTGTCGTCGCGGGCGCGCATCCTGTCGATCGTGAAGGCGGAGCTCGCCGCCGTCCGCGACGAGTTCTCCACGCCGCGCCGCACCGAGATCGTCGACGGCGGCGCCGACATGGAGGACGAGGACCTCATCCAGCGCGAGGACATGGTCGTCACCGTCACGCATGAGGGCTACATCAAGCGCGTGCCGCTGTCGCTCTACCGGGCGCAGGCGCGCGGCGGCAAGGGCAAGTCGGGCATGGCGACGAAGGACGAGGATTTCGTCACGCGCCTGTTCGTCGCCAACACGCACACGCCGATCCTGTTCTTCTCCTCGCGCGGCATCGTCTACAAGGAGAAGGTCTGGCGCCTGCCGATCGGCACGCCGCAGTCGCGCGGGAAATTCCTGCGCAACATGCTGCCGCTGGAAGAGGGCGACCGTATCACCGCGATCCTGCCGCTGCCGGACGAGTCCGAGTGGGACAAGCTGGACGTGATGTTCGCGACAACGCGCGGCACGGTGCGCCGGAACAAGCTGTCCGACTTCGCCGACGTGAAGCGCAACGGCAAGATCGCCATGAAGTTCGAGGAGGAGGGCGACGCCATCCTCGCGGTCGAGACCTGCACGGACAATGACGACGTGCTGCTGACGGCCAATTCCGGCCTGTGCATCCGCTTCCCGGTTTCGGACGTGCGCGTGTTCCAGAGCCGCGGTTCGCAGGGCGTGCGAGGGATCAAGCTCGGCGACGGCGACCGTGCGATCTCGATGACCATTCTCGAGCATGTCGACGCCGATGCCGCCGAGCGCGCTGCCTACCTCAAGCGTGCGACAGCGGAGCGCAAGGCAGCGTCCGCCGAGGAAGGCGAGAGCGAGGACGAAGGTACACTGACGAACGAGGACATCGGCGAGATCGGCGATCTGCCCGACGACCGCTACGAGTTCATGAAGGCGCACGAACAGTTCGTGCTGACCGTGACTGCCAACGGTTACGGCAAGCGGTCGTCGTCCTACGACTTCCGGCTGACCGGCCGCGGCGGCAAGGGCATCCGCGCCACCGACGTCTCGCGCGTCGACGAGATCGGGCCGCTTGTCGCGACCTTCCCGGTGGCAGCGGAAGACCAGATCATGCTGGTGTCCGACGGCGGCCAGGTCATTCGCGTGCCGGTCGGCGGCATACGCATCGCGAGCCGGGCGACCAAGGGCGTCACCATCTTCAACACCGCCGAAGGCGAGACCGTCGTGTCGGTCGAGCGCATCTCCGAGCCGGACGGCGAGGACGAGGCTGACGAGGGCGGACAGGGCGGCGACGTGGCATCGGAGCCGTCGGCGACGCCCGACGCGTAAGCGGCGCTCCTCTCGTGCGCGAGGCGGGAAGTTTCCTCTCCCCCGTCGAACGGGGGAGAGGTGGTCTGCGCAGCGGACCGGAGTGGGCGTCGACACTCGGTCGCGGTCGCGGATTTTGGCTTGCCCCCACTCCGTCTCGCCCTTCGGGCTCGCCACCTCTCCCCCACAAAGTGGGGTAGAGGAAGGGCGCCCGGTTCTGCGCCGCTGCAACCGTCCCCCTCTCCCTCACGCTTCGCGAGACACCTCTTCCCCTGAAGGAGTCGAGGATGGGTGCCGGCTACCGCCCGAGCAGCACCAGGATCGCGGCGTGGTTCCGGGTCAGCCGCGAAAGCTCTTCCTCGAGGTGCTCGGTCGGGATCAGCGCGGCCGACATGCCGGCCTGCTCGATCTCGTCCTCGACCAGCGCTCGGCGCGCTGCCATGAGCATCTCGATCGTGTTGCCCTCGGCATCCACGGGATTGCGGTCGGCGCCGCGCTCGATCAGCAGGGCGGCCGTGCCGACATGGCCTTCGGTCGCGGCGAGCTGCAGCGCGGTGCGCCCTGCGGCCGTGCGCGCATCCACCGGGACGCCGAGGTCGAGAAGGCGCTTGGCGTTGGCGTCGCGCCCGGCGACGGCAGCCGTGGCGAGGGCCTCGCCGCCATCGGCCTCGACGCTGGCGCCGCGCACCAGCGCCAGTTCGAGCAGCGCCGGCAGCGCGCTGGCGGCCGCGCCGGCGAGCGCGGACCGGCCATAGCTGTCCCGGCCGGTGGCGTTCGCGCCGCGCGCTGCGAGCGTCGCCGCTGCCCGCTCGAACTCTACCCACACCGCCTCGGCGAAGGCGCCGTCCATATCGGTCACGCGGGCGGCGAGCACGTCGGCGAAGGCCCGATAGTCGTCGCGGCGTTCGGCCAGCGCCCGCGCATTGGTTGCCGTGGCGAAGACCGAGCGGCCCTGGCCGTCGCGGGCATCGGGGTCGACGCCGCGCGACAGGAGCAGCGCCGCCGTCGCCGCAGAACCCGCGGCGGCCGCATGATGCAGCGGCGTCCTGCCGTCGCGGTCGGCACGCGACGGGTCGCCGCCGGCCTCCAGCAGGCGGGCGAGCGGCGCGGCGTCGTCGTCGGCCGCGGCCTTGTGGACCGGCGTGCGGCCGAACGTGCGGTCGACCGCGTTTGGGTCCGCGCCGGCGGCCAGCAGCATCGCGACGATCTCGGCGAAGCCGTAGGTGGTTGCCGCGTGCAGTGGCGTTTCGCCGCCCTGGTCCCGGTTGCCGGCGTCGGCGCCGGCAGCCAGCAGCACGCGCGCCGCATCGACGCGGCCTGCGAGAGCGGCGGCGTGGAGCGGGGAGACGCCATACGGATCGTCAGCCGAATCGGCCGGTTCGCCTGCGGCGAGCAGCAGCTCGATCACATCCGCGTGACCTTTCACCGCGGCGCGCATCAGGGCACGTTCCCTGTTGACGTCGCGCCGGGCCGGATCGGCACCGCGCTCCAGAAGAAGCCGGGCGGCGTCGACGCGGCCATATCCGGCTGCGAACATCAGGGGCGTGAGGCTGGTGTAGCACTCGTCCACCGGCGCACCGGCGTCCAGGATGGTCGCGATCTGGAGCGTGTCGCCATCCATCGCGGCCTTGCACAGCGCATGGAGCTGGGCCTCGGCGGGCAGGGCGCCCAGGCCCAAAACGACGGCGACGAACAGGAATCGGATCATGCAGCACCTCAAGCCCGCGGGACGATCGGGGGCAAGAGGGGCGGAAATCGGCCGCGCGAGCGGTCGCGGCGCGGCCTTTCGGAGAAAAAGGCGCGGCTGGAAGGGCACCGTTTCCGCAAGATTCGGTCGAGCCGAGGCACGCCTGGCCAAAGATAAGGGCTCTGCCTGGGCTGCGCCCGGGCCAAAGAAAAAGGCGCGGCCTGGGCCGCGCCCGGGCCAAAGAAAAAGGCGCGGCCTGGGCCGCGCCTGACTGGAGGTACTCGGTACGCGACTACAGGAGGCCGAGACGGCCGACCTGGGCGGCGCGGCGGTCGAGATCGCTGCGCGCGGATTCGTGATGGATGGCGAGGACCGTGGCGATGAGCATGGCGACGGTCATGGCCGAGGCGAGCATGAAGATCATCATGGCGTTTCTCCTGGTCCCAACAACGGCGAAGCCGTCAAAGAGTTGCATCGCATGTGCCGGAAGAGGTACGCGGACGGCCTTGAACCCGGCCTGAGAGCCGCATTCATCCGCCGTTCATGGCGTTTGCCTTTGCCCGGCGGGGCCGATAGAAGCAGCGCCCATGACCGCCTCAACCACAGGCCGAACCGCGCGCCGATCCGCCGGCCGATCCACGGGCCGCACCGCCGTCCGGACAGCCGACCGGACCGCCGGCCGCACGACCGGTCGGACGGGCGGGCGGATCGCCATCTATGCCGGTTCCTTCGACCCGCTGACCAACGGCCATCTCGACGTTCTGAAGGCCTCGTTCGCCGTCGCCGACGTGATCCACGCGGCAATCGGCATCCATCCCGGCAAGACGCCGCTGTTCTCCTTCGAGGAGCGCACGATGCTGATCGAGAAAGCCTGCAAGGCGGAGTTCGGCAAGGATGCAGGCCGGGTGAAGGTCGTCGCCTTCGACGGGCTGGTGATCGACGCGGCGAAGACGCTCGGCGCCGGCATCATGATCCGCGGCCTCAGGGACGGCACCGATCTCGACTACGAGATGCAGATGGCCGGCATGAACGAGACGATGGCGCCGGACCTGCAGACCGTGTTCCTGCCGGCCAGCCCCTCGGTCCGGACCATTACCGCCACATTGGTGCGCCAGATCGCGTCCATGGGCGGCGACATCCGCCCCTTCGTGCCGGCGGCGGTCGCCACCGCGCTGGCGAAGAAGTTCAAGAAATAACAACACTTTCCAGGAGAATCCCATGCAGCTTCTGAAGCTCGTCTCGTTCGCCATCGTGGCGGCCGGGCTGGTCGGTTCGGCGATGCAGTCGAGCGCGGCCGAACCCGAGAACACGCTGGTCATGACGCTGAAGGACGGCGACGTGGTCATCGCGCTCCGCCCCGACCTGGCGCCCAAGCATGTCGAGCAGATCAAGGCGCTGGTCCGCGAAGGCGCCTATGACAACGTCGCGTTCCATCGCGTCATCGACGGCTTCATGGCGCAGACGGGCGACGTGCAGTACGGCGACATGGAAGACGGTTACGTGCCCGAGATGGCCGGTACCGGCGGTTCGAACAAGCCGGACCTGCCGGCGGAGTTCTCGGGCGAGCCCTATGTGCGCGGCATCGTCGGCATGGCCCGCACGCAGGATCCGAACTCGGCCAATTCGCAGTTCTTCATCATGTTCGGTCCGGCGCCGTCGCTCAACGGCCAGTACACCGTCGTCGGACAGGTCGAGAGCGGCATGGAGCTGGTCGACCAGATCAAGCGCGGGCAGGGCGCCAATGGCGAAGTCAGCGACCCGGACCGCATGGTGAAGGTCCGCGTCCAGGCCGACAACTAGGAGCGCGTCAGTCGGCAAATCGTGGGATCGGCAGTCGGGAAAAGCCGGGCTTGCTCGGCATGCGGCTGCGATGATTTTCCGACTGCCGACTGCCGACTGCCGAGAATTTGAGAAGGGAAAACGAGAATGGCCGATATCAAGGACAAGGAAAACGCGCTGATCCTCGAGACCACCAAGGGCAAGGTGGTGATCGAGATGCTGCCGGAGCTGGCTCCGGGGCATGTGGCGCGCATCAAGGAGCTTGCGCGCGAGGGCGCCTATGACGGCGTGGTGTTCCACCGAGTCATCGACGGCTTCATGGCGCAGACCGGCGACGTGAAGTTCGGCAAGTCGGGCGGCAAGTCGTTCGATCCGAACCGCGCCGGCATGGGCGGCTCCGACAAGCCGGACCTGAAGGCCGAATTCAGCAACATGAACCATGCGCGCGGCACCTGCTCGATGGCGCGTGCCCAGAACCCGAACTCGGCTAACTCGCAGTTCTTCATCTGCTTCGAGGACGCCGGCTTCCTGAACCGCCAGTACACGGTGTGGGGCCAGGTGATCGAAGGCATGGACAATGTCGACAAGATCAAGCGCGGCGAGCCGGTGAAGGACCCCGACAAGATCGTGTCGATGAAGGTCGCCGCCGACGTGAAGTAGGCACCATGCTCACCGTCGTCTGGTCGCTGCTCGGCGTCGTCGCCGGCGCCCTGCTGGCGATCCAGGCGTCGATGAACGCGCAGCTCGCCCGCGACATCGGCACGCCGGTCGTGGCGGCGGCGATCTCCTTCGCCGCCGGCGCCGTGATGCTGAGCCTCGTCTCGGCGGTCGTCGTTCGCGCGCAGGCGATCACGCTCGACTGGCAGGCGCCGCCGCTGTGGCTGTTCCTGGCCGGCGGCTGCCTTGGCGGCAGCTACGTGACGGCGGCCACCTACCTGGCGCCGCGTCTCGGCGCCGCGGCGCTGATGGCCTTCCTCGTGGCCGGACAGCTGCTTGCCGGCATGATCATCGACCGGCTGGGACTGTTCGGGCTGGCGGTGCGGGAGTTCTCGCTGGGCCGCGCCGCCGGGGCAATGCTGCTCATCGCCGGCGCCCTGCTGATCCGCGCCTACTGACGCGTCAGAACCAGGTGGGTCGCCCTTTCGCCGGCGGCGGAACGGGTGACCGCATAGCCGAGCGCCGACAGGTCCAGGCCGGCGAACAGCGCCTCTCCCCGGCCGAGAACGACGGGCGACATGGCGAGATGCATCTCGTCGACGGCGCCGATCTCCAGATACTGCCTGACCGTGGCGACGCCGCCGCCGATCTTCACGTCGAGGTCTCCGGCCGCGGCGCGTGCCTGGTCGAGCGCCGAGCGGATGCCGTCGGCAACGAAGTGGAAGACCGTGCCGCCCTCCATCACGATCGGGTCGCGCGGGTGGTTGGTCAGCACGAAGGTCGGCGCATGGTAGGGCGGATTGCCGCCCCACCAGCCCTTCCAGTCTTCGTTCGTCCACGGTCCCCGGATCGGGCCGAACATGTTGCGCCCGAGGATGAAGGCGCCGAAACCCTGCATCGAGCGTGCCCCATACTGGTCGTCGACCCCTTCCGTGCCGCCGGCCTGTCCCTGCATCGTGCGAAACGTCTTCGTCGGGAAATACCAGGCGAAGATCTCGTGTCCGCGCTTGCCGAGCGGATGCTCCAGGCTCTGCTCCGGCCCGGCCGCGTATCCGTCGGCCGACACTGAAAATCCCGCGACGCGAACCTGCGGCATGGCCGTCTCCTCATGTCGTGGCGACAGCTACCAGATGGGGCGCAAAATGTTAGCGGAATATGGGTGTGGCCCAATGAAGACGTTTTCGGTAATCCGGCCGCGATGAAAGTGGACCTCTTCGACTTCGACCTGCCGGAGGAGCGCATCGCGCTCCGGCCGGCGGAGCCGCGCGACGCGGCGCGGCTGCTGGTCGTGGAGCCGGGCAGGGCGCTTGCCGACCGCGTGGTGCGAGACCTGCCGGCGCTGCTGTCGCCCGGCGACCTGCTCGTCTTCAACGACACGAAGGTCATCCCGGCGCGGCTGTTCGGCGTCCGCCGCCGCGATGCGTCGGTCGCTTCGATCGAAGCGACGCTGCACATGCGCACCGGCACCGACCGCTGGCTGGCGTTCGCCCGTCCGGGCAAGCGGCTGGCCGTCGGCGACCGCATCTCGTTCGGCCATGACGCCAATGCCTGCCTGCTGGGCGCGCTGCAGGCGACGGTCGCCGAGAAGGGCGAGGGCGGCGAGGTGCTGCTGGTGTTCGACCTTTCCGGCCCGATCCTGGACGAGCAGATCGCGGCGGCCGGCCACATTCCGCTGCCGCCCTACATCGCCTCGAAGCGCGACGAGGACCAGCGCGACCGCGCCGACTACCAGACGATCTATGCCCGCGAAGACGGCGCGGTTGCCGCACCCACGGCCGGGCTGCACTTCACGCCGGAGCTGTTTGCCGCACTCGACGCGCGCGGGGCGGAGCGGCGATTCGTGACGCTGCATGTCGGCGCCGGCACCTTCCTGCCGGTGAAGGCCGACGACACGGCGGACCACAGGATGCACGCCGAGACCGGGCAGGTTAGCCAAGCCACGGCGGAGGCAATCAACGCCGCGAAGGCGCGGGGAGGGCGGGTCATCGCGGTCGGCACGACGTCGCTCAGGCTGCTGGAGAGCGCTGCCGCGCCGGACGGCACGATCGGCGAATGGTCGGGCGCGACGGACATCTTCATCACGCCCGGATATCGATTCAGGATCGTCGACGGGCTGATGACCAACTTTCACCTGCCGCGCTCGACGCTGTTCATGCTGGTCTCGGCCTTCGCCGGGCTGGAGACCATGCGCGCGGCCTATGCGCACGCGATCGCGGAAGGATACCGGTTCTATTCCTACGGTGATGCCAGCCTGCTGTGGCGGGCGGACGCGTAGGGCAGCCGCAAGTCCGAAAGCACTTTTTGCTGGAATTGCCTCAGAACCAGTAGTCTTTCACGCGCCTGCCGTCGCGCGGCAGGTCGTCAAAACTGTGCAGGCCATCGAAATGGTCGATCGGGATGTCGGCGACGGTTTCCGGCTCGGCGAGGCGGACGTTGACGGCCATGCGACGCCGGCCGTCTTCGGGGATGCCGCGCCAGGCGACGACGCAGGCGCAGGCCGGGCAGAAGTGGAAGGCGAGAACGCGGTTCTCGCCGCGCTCATAGGCCCGCGTCTCGCCGGCGATGGAGACGTCCTCGCCCTCGTGTCCGTAGATCCACAGTGCGCCGTAGCGGCGGCAGACCGTGCAGTTGCAGGCGGTGGCGCCTTCGGGCGCGGCGTCGAAGCGCCACGTGACGCGGCCGCAATGGCAGGAGCCGGTGAGCATGGTGGCACTCGTGAGTGTCGTCGGATGGCCAACGGTAGAAGCTGCGGCGGAACCGTACAAGGTACGCGGATGATGCTGCCGATTGTCTCCCAGTCGGCCGGAGGCTAGGGAGACGCGATGACTCTAAAGGCTCCACATTGCCAGCCGCCGATCCCGAGCCTGTCCAAGGGTCGGACGTTTCCCTTACGCGGGGAGCTGAGCTGGCCGCGATCCCTCCCCCTTGAGGGGAGGGTGGCCGGACGCAGTCCGGCCGGGTGGGGTACCAGCGGCCGGCTGCGACTTCATCTCGGCCCGTGCGGCTGTCGAGATTGTCCCGGGCGACCCCACCCGGCCTCCGCTCGCGGCTTCGCCCCGTCGCTCGGCCACCCTCCCCTCAAGGGGGAGGGAGCGGCGGCGCCGCAGCTGCCGATCTCCCCCCTTGAGGGGGAGATGGCCAGCCCTTCGACAAGCTCAGGACCAGAGGGGGGTGGGGACTTTCGTTGTTCGGCTGTCGCCGCATGAGCCGGTCCTTCGCCTTCCGCGTCCTCGCAACCGACGGCGCCGCACGCCGCGGCGAGATCGCCATGCCGCGCGGCACCGTGCGCACGCCGGCCTTCATGCCGGTCGGCACGGCCGGCACGGTGAAGGCGATGTATCTGGACCAGGTGCGGGACGTCGGCTCCGACATCATCCTCGGCAACACCTATCATCTGATGCTGCGGCCGGGCGCGGAGCGGGTCGCGCGGCTGGGCGGGCTGCATGAATTCGCCCGCTGGCCAGGGCCGATCCTGACCGATTCCGGCGGCTTCCAGGTCATGTCGCTGGCACAGTTGCGCAAGCTTTCCGAAAAGGGCGTCGTGTTCCAGTCGCATATCGACGGGGCGCGCCACGAGATGAGCCCGGAACGCTCGATCGAGATCCAGGACCTGCTCGATTCCGACATCCAGATGCAGCTCGACGAATGCGTCGCGCTGCCCGCCAAAGACAAGGACATCGAGAAGGCGATGGAGCTGTCGCTGCGCTGGGCCGAGCGCTGCAAGACGGCCTTCGGCGACCAGCCCGGCAAGGCGATGTTCGGCATCGTGCAGGGCGGCGACAAGCCCGTGATGCGCGAGCGCTCGGCCACCGCCCTCGCGGCCATGGACCTGAAGGGCTATGCGGTCGGCGGGCTGGCGGTCGGCGAGCCGCAGGCCGTGATGCTCGACATGCTGGACGTGACGACGCCGCTGCTGCCGGCGGAGAAGCCGCGCTACCTGATGGGAGTGGGCACGCCGGACGACATCCTGAAATCGGTGGCGCGCGGCATCGACATGTTCGACTGCGTGATGCCGACGCGCGCCGGCCGCCACGGACTGGCCTACACGCGCCGCGGCAAGGTCAACCTGCGCAACGCCCGCCACGCGGACGATCCGCGCCCGCTGGACGAGGAGAGCGACTGCCCCGCCGCGCGCGACTATTCCCGCGCCTATCTGCATCATCTCGTGAAAAGCAAGGAGGCGCTGGGCGCCATGCTGCTGACCTGGAACAACCTCGCCTATTACCAGCGGCTGATGCAGGACATCCGCGACGCGATCGCGGCCGGCCGGTTCGAGGCGCGCGCGGCGGAGATGAGCGAAGGCTGGGCGCGCGGAGACCTGCCGCCGCTCTGAGGCGCATCCGGCGCATCAGCCGGCCGGCACCGCCTCCGGAACCATGGCAAGCGCTTCGGCGAAGGCCGCGTCCGGGATGTGCGCGACTGCCGCCGGGCTCTCCAGGGTCAGCATCGCCTGGGCGACGCCCTCGCGCAGCGCGGCGCGGAACGGAACGCCGCGCAGAAGGGCGGCGGCAACGGCACCCGCCAGCGCATCGCCGGCCCCCGTCGCGTCTGCGATGCGGCGCGGCGCCGGCGGCTGGAGGGTGAAGATGCCGTCGCGGTCGAAGCCGGTGACGGGCGCGCCGCCCGCGCTGATGATTCCGGCGGCGAGGCCCCTGCGCCGCAGCTCCGCCGCCAGCGCCGGCGGCCCGTCCTCCGCATCCATGCCGGCCAGCGCCGAGGCCTCGCGCATGTTCATGAACAGGCAGGCAAGCCTGTCGAGCAGCTTGGCCAGCCGCGTCGCCTTGGCGGGCGAAATCGCGATGGCGAAGACCGGCCTGCCGGCGGCGAGCGCCGTCAGCGTGTCGAGCGCCGCGGCCGGCAGGTTGCAGTCGCAGAAGACGGCATCCGCCGCGGCGGCCGCCTCGCGCATCTTCGAGCGGCGCAACTGCTTCGGGAACGCCATTTCGTAGAGCGCCATGTCGGCCAGCCCGACCAGCACCTCGCCGTGGCGGTCGACCAGCGCGGTGTAGCTCGGCGTCGCGCGGTCGAGGAATACCGCCGATAGGTCGGCGACGCCCGACTCGGCCATGGCCCGCGCCACGGCCTCGCCGGCCGAATCGGCGCCGCGCACCGACATCAGCGAAGCTCCGACGCCGCGCTGCACGGCATTGCGGATGGCATTGAAGGCGCCGCCGCCGACTTCTTCCACCATGACGCCGGGGATCGACGCGCCCGGCACGAAATCGGCCGTCATGCGGCCGCGCCGGTCGATATGCGCGCCACCCACCGCGAGGATCGCGGGGCGGCGCGGGGGCGTGGGAGAATCGCGGTCGGCGGCGGCGGAGGTCATGGCCTCAGGCTAGGAGCGGCGGCGGTGGCGCGCAATGGCGCGGCGCCACGCGGGCGGCCCTGGCCGAGCGAAAAGCACGAAAAAAGAACACGCCACCGTTTATCCAGAGATTCCAGTATCTTAAAGCCTCTTGCAAAATGAGAACAAAGCATGTACACAGTTTGCACGAAGCCGACGTGCCACGGGAACAGGTCAGGGCTTCATCGCGGACCAAGGGGTATATATCATGGCTCAGAACGCGCTCAGGCTCGTCGAGGACAAGGCAGTGGACAAGACCAAGGCGCTGGACGCGGCGCTCTCCCAGATCGAGCGCGCCTTCGGCAAGGGCTCGATCATGAAGCTCGGCAAGAACGAGCAGGTGGTCGAGATCGCGACGGTCTCCACCGGCTCGCTCGGGCTGGACATCGCGCTGGGCGTCGGCGGCCTGCCGCGCGGCCGCATCATCGAGATCTACGGCCCGGAAAGCTCGGGCAAGACGACGCTGGCGCTGCACACGGTGGCGGAAGCACAAAAGAAGGGCGGCATCTGCGCCTTCGTCGATGCCGAGCACGCTCTCGACCCGGTCTATGCGAGGAAGCTCGGCGTCGACCTCGAGAACCTGCTGATCTCGCAGCCGGACACGGGCGAGCAGGCGCTGGAGATCTGCGACACGCTGGTGCGCTCGGGCGCGATCGACGTGCTGATCGTCGACTCGGTCGCGGCGCTGACGCCGCGCGCCGAAATCGAGGGCGAGATGGGCGAATCGCTGCCGGGCCTGCAGGCCCGCCTGATGAGCCAGGCGCTCAGGAAGCTGACGGCCTCCATCTCGCGCTCCAACACGATGGTCATCTTCATCAACCAGATCCGCATGAAGATCGGCGTCATGTACGGCTCGCCCGAGACGACGACGGGCGGCAACGCGCTGAAGTTCTACGCCTCGGTCCGCCTCGACATCCGCCGCATCGGCGCGGTCAAGGACCGCGACGAGGTGGTGGGCAACCAGACCCGCGTGAAGGTCGTGAAGAACAAGCTGGCGCCGCCCTTCAAGCAGGTCGAGTTCGACATCATGTATGGCGAGGGCGTGTCGAAGACCGGCGAACTGATCGATCTCGGCGTCAAGGCCGGCATCGTCGAGAAGTCGGGCGCCTGGTTCTCCTACAATTCGCAGCGCCTCGGCCAGGGCCGCGAGAACGCCAAGCAGTTTTTGCGCGACAATCCGGAGATGGCGGCGGAGGTCGAGACGGCGCTGCGCCAGAACGCCGGGCTGATCGCCGAGAAGTTTTTGGAGAATGGCGGTCCGGGTGGAGATTTCGACGACGCCGCGGGCATGTAGCGCGTAGCGAGGCGTTTCGTCATCGGCCGCCGGTGTCCCGCCCGACACCGGCGGTTTCGTTTTTGGCGTGTGTCCGACGGAGCGACGGCCGGAGGCGGCACGCGCGGCGATCCGCAGCGCCGGGGCGTGGCCGGCAATGGCCGGGCGGCATTGTGCGGCCGCGGTGCCGGCGACTGGCGCAAGCGGGCTTTCTGGACAGGCGAAAACCCTGCCGCTACAAGGCCTCGGGTTCCGCCAGCCGGCGGACACAGCATGTGCGAAGGCAATGGAATGAGCGGCGTCAACGAAATCCGGTCGACCTTTCTGAACTATTTCCGGAAGAACGGGCACGAGGTCGTCGCGTCGAGCCCGCTGGTGCCGCGCAACGACCCGACGCTGATGTTCACCAATGCCGGCATGGTGCAGTTCAAGAACGTCTTCACCGGACTGGAGACGCGACCCTACACGCGGGCGGCGACGGCGCAGAAGAGCGTGCGCGCCGGCGGCAAGCACAACGACCTCGACAATGTCGGCTACACCGCGCGCCATCTCACCTTCTTCGAGATGCTCGGCAACTTCTCCTTCGGCGACTATTTCAAGGAGCGCGCGATCGAGCTCGCCTGGACGCTGATCACCAAGGAGTTCAGCCTGCCGAAGGACAAGCTGCTGGTCACCGTCTACCACACAGACGACGACGCGGCGGCGCTGTGGAAGAAGATCGCCGGCTTCTCCGACGACAGGATCATCCGCATCCCGACCTCGGACAATTTCTGGGCGATGGGCGACACCGGCCCGTGCGGTCCGTGCTCGGAGATCTTCATCGACCGCGGCGAGCACATTTTTGGCGGCCCTCCCGGCAGCCCCGAGGAGGACGGCGACCGCTTCCTCGAGTTCTGGAACCTCGTCTTCATGCAGTTCGAGCAGGTGACGAAGGAGGAGCGCGTGCCGCTGCCGCGCCCGTCGATCGACACCGGCATGGGGCTGGAGCGCATGGCCTCGATCCTGCAGGGCGTCGAGAGCGTCTTCGAGACGGACCTGTTCCGCCATCTGATCGACGCCGCGTCGTCGGCGCTGGGCGCCGTGCCTACGCCGGAGACCGTCGCGTCCTACCGCGTCATCGCCGACCATCTGCGCTCCTCGTCCTTCCTGGTCGCCGACGGCGTGCTGCCGTCGAATGAGGGGCGCGGCTACGTGCTGCGCCGCATCATGCGCCGCGCCATGCGCCACGGCCAGTTGCTCGGGGCGAGCGAGCCGCTGCTGTGGAAGCTGGTGCCGGCGCTGGTGCGCGAGATGGGCCAGGCCTATCCGGAGCTGGCGCGCGGCGAGGCGCTCATCACCGAGACGCTGAAGCTCGAGGAAACGCGCTTCCGCAAAACGCTGGCGCGCGGCCTCGGCCTGCTCGAGGATGCGACCGCGACGCTCGGAGCCGGCGACATGCTGGACGGCGAGACCGCCTTCAAGCTCTACGACACCTACGGCTTCCCGCTCGACCTGACGCAGGACGCGCTCAGGCAGCGCAACATCTCGGTCAATCTCGCCGGCTTCACCGACGCGATGGAGCGGCAGAAGGCGGAAGCACGCAAGAGCTGGGCCGGCTCCGGCGAGGCGGCGGCCGAGACGATCTGGTTTCCGGTGCGCGAGAAGGCCGGTGCGACGGAATTCCTCGGCTACGAGACGGAAACGGCCGAGGGCATCGTGCTGACGTTGGTGAAGGACGGCGCGGTGGTCGATACGGCAGGGCAGGGCGAGACGGTCGCCGTCGTCGTCAACCAGACGCCGTTCTATGGCGAGTCCGGCGGTCAGATGGGCGATACCGGCACGATCTCCGGCGAGGGTTTCGCGATCACGGTGACCGACACGCAGAAGAAGGCGGACGGGCTGTTCGTGCACTACGGCACGGTCGCGCGCGGGAGCGTGAAGACGGGCGCGGCGGTCGAGCTCAAGGTCGACCATGCGCGCCGCGCGCGGCTGCGCTCGAACCATTCGGCGACGCACCTGATCCACGAGGCGCTGCGCGAGGTGCTGGGCACGCATGTGGCGCAGAAGGGGTCGCTGGTGGCGCCCGAACGGCTGCGCTTCGACATTTCGCACAATAAGCCGGTGAGTGCGGAGGAGCTGGACGAGGTCGAGCGGCTGGCCAACGAGATCGTGGTGCAGAACAGCCCCGTCACGACGCGGCTGATGTCGGTCGACGATGCCATCGCCGAGGGCGCGATGGCGCTGTTCGGCGAAAAATATGGCGACGAGGTCCGCGTCGTGTCGATGGGCACGGCGGTGCATGGGGCCAAGGCCAACCGGCCCTATTCGGTGGAGCTGTGCGGCGGCACGCATGTGCGCGCCACCGGCGACATCGGGCTGGTGCGCATCGTCTCCGACGGCGCGGTGGCGGCCGGCGTGCGCCGCATCGAGGCGCTGACCGGCGAGGACGCGCGGCGGCACCTCGACGAGCAGGACCGCCGGCTGAAGGCGATCGCGTCGGCGCTGAAGGTCTCGCCGGCCGACGCGCTGGCGCGTGTCGAGGCGCTGGTGGACGAG
Source organism: Rhizobiaceae bacterium (assembly GCA_019635755.1). Taxonomy (GTDB): domain Bacteria; phylum Pseudomonadota; class Alphaproteobacteria; order Rhizobiales; family Rhizobiaceae; genus OAS926. Next base: position 561,047 of record JAHBYW010000002.1, read on the forward strand.
CGCCGCAGGCTCGAGCGCGAGCTGTCGGATGCGAAGAAGAAGCTGGCGCTGGGCGGCGGCGCGTCCGCCGGCCCGGCCGACGAAAAGGAGATGGTCGCAGGCGTCGGCTTCCTCGGCAAGGCGGTGTCGGGCGTGTCGCCCAAGGACCTGAAGCCGCTGGCGGACGCCGGCAAGAATTCGCTCGGCTCCGGCGTGGTGATCTTCGTCGGCTCGGGCGAGGACGGCAAGGCGAGTGTCGTGGTCGGCGTCACCGACGACCTGACCAAGCGCTTCTCGGCGGTCGACCTGGTGCGCGTGGCCTCGGCTGCGCTAGGCGGGCAGGGCGGCGGCGGCCGCCCCGACATGGCGCAGGCCGGCGGCCCGGACGGGTCGAAGGCGGCGGACGCGATCGCGGCCGTCAAGGCGGCGATGGCGGCCGCCTGATGCGCGCGGCCGTGGCGCTGCGACGTCTCGCGGCCGGCGTGGAGCAGGTCTGCTTGGCTCCGGGGCGCCCACAGGCTCCATCCCGCCTATGCATGGCAAGGCCGCCGCACGCGATAGCGCTCCGCACGCTTGCTGGAATGGTGCTGGCGGCGTTCGCACTCGCCATGGCTACCGGCCCGGCGAGCGCCGACGACATCGACGACAGCGTGGCCAGCCTGAAGAAGGACGCGCCCTACGCGACGGCGCGGCTGCCGCTGTTCGCGGCCGGCTGGGTGCCGGCGCCGGAGGACAGGGAGAGCGGGCCGGAGGCGCGCTGCTCGTTCCGCACCGACATCTGCCTCGCCTATCCCGAGGCCGAGGCCTGCTCGGGCACCGGCATGGGCTATTGCGCCTTCCGCTTCGAGAAGGACGGCGCGGCGCTCTGGATCACCACGGTGGGCGAGCCCGTGACCGACCTGACCGTTTACGACTGGCGGCTGGAGCGCCCGTAAGGCGCCGGCATCGCGCGGCTCGCGGCGCGAGTGCGTCGGTCCTGGCGCATGGTCCGGTCGCTATACCGGTCTCTGTGCCGAAAGGCAGGTGCGGGTCAGTCGTCCCAGCTCTCCATCTGGCCCACGGCTTCGCCGGTGGCGTTGAGCACGAGCCGGCCTTCCTGCCAGATGAACTGGTCCAGCGGCACGACGACGTCGCGGTCGGCGAAACCCTCCTTGCCGTCGAAATCCACGGCAAGCGCGGTCGCCGCCGCGCGGTCGATGCCCAGAACCTCTTCGACGTCGCCGATCACCCCGCCGGTCGCGGAGTAGACGTCCCAGTCGTCCACGGTGTCGGCAGGCTGGCCGAAGGGTTGCACGATCGTCGTGCCGTCCACCTCGACGAGGGTGGTCTGCGCGGTGGCTGCGCTCATGGCGCCAAGCAGCGAAAGGAAAGCGATGGTCGTTCGCATCATGTCGATGGTCTCCAGTTCCGGACTGTGTCGATCCATAACGGGGAATACGCCTCGCCGTTCTCACTCCCGGATCGCAAACGCGTGATGAGGCAGGAAGCGCCGGAGGCCACGGTACGGCCGACCGGGCGACCAATCAGGACGTCGGCTCGGTCGCGATGAAGCTCGGCCGCGCCTGCATCCGCGTCCACCAGTCGGCGAGCGCGGGATGGCCCCCGAGGAGGCCGGCCGCGGCCGGGGCCTTCGTGAAGTAGGCGAAGACCGGCGCGAGATGGATGTCGGCCAGCGTCAGATCGTCGCCGAGCAGCCAGTCGCCCGGCCGCTTCAGCCGCGCGAGTTCCGCCAGGCAGGTCCGCGCGACGGGGAGCGCAGCGGCGACGCGAGCCGCGTCGGTCGGCCTGCCATCCTTCGGCTTCGAGACCGTCTCGACATAGATGTCCCAGACCAGCGTGCGGTAGGCGTAGGAATCGACGATGCCGACGATCTGGTTCATCGCTGCGCGCTCGCGCGGCGATGCCGGCTGCAACGCCGGTCCGTCGAAGCCCTCGTCGACATAGCGTGTGATGGCCGCCGTCTCGTAGAGCCGGAACCCGTCGTGCTCGAAGGCCGGGATCTTCCCGAACGGGTTGAGCGCCGCGTAGGCGCCGGCCGCTTCGCCTTCGGCGAAGATGTCGACCGGCACCAGATCATAGGCGACGCCCTTCTCGGCCAGCGCCATGCGGACGATGCGGACGTAGACGCTGTAGTCGGCCCCGTGGACGACGGGACGCGCCATGCCTCAGCCCATCGCCGCCTTGAGGTTCTCGTCGATCCTGTCGAGGAAGCCGGTGGTGGAGAGCCACGGCTGGTCCGGGCCGATGAGCAGCGCCAGGTCCTTGGTCATGGCGCCCGATTCGACGGTCTGGATGCAGACCTTCTCCAGCGTCTCGGCGAAGCGGGCGAGGTCGGCGTTGCCGTCCAGCTTGGCGCGGTGCGCCAGGCCGCGCGTCCAGGCGAAGATCGAGGCGATCGAGTTGGTCGAGGTCTCCTCGCCCTTCTGGTGCTGGCGGTAGTGGCGGGTGACCGTGCCGTGCGCGGCTTCGGCCTCGACGGTCTTGCCGTCCGGCGTGGCGAGCACCGAGGTCATCAGGCCGAGCGAGCCAAAACCCTGCGCGACGATGTCGGACTGCACGTCGCCGTCGTAGTTCTTGCAGGCCCAGACGTAGCCGCCGGACCACTTCAGCGAGGCGGCGACCATGTCGTCGATCAGCCGGTGCTCGTACCAGAGCTTCTTCGCCTTGAACTGGTCGGCGAACTCCTTGTCGTAGATCTCCTGGAAGATGTCCTTGAAGCGCCCGTCATAGGCTTTCAGGATCGTGTTCTTGGTCGAGAGATAGCAGGGCACGTTGCGCGCCAGCGCGTAGTTGAACGAGGCGTAGGCGAAGTCGCGGATCGATTCGTCGAGGTTGTACATCGCCATGGCGACGCCGGAGCCCGGCGCGTCGAACACCTCGTGCTCGATGACCTTGCCGTCCTCGCCGGTGAACTTGATGGTGAGCTTGCCCTTGCCGGGGAAGCGGAAATCGGTGGCGCGGTACTGGTCGCCATAGGCGTGGCGGCCGACGATGATCGGCTTGGTCCAGCCGGGCACGAGGCGCGGCACGTTCTTCATGATGATCGGCTCGCGGAAGATGACGCCGCCGAGGATGTTGCGGATCGTGCCGTTGGGCGACTTCCACATCTTCTTCAGCTTGAATTCCTCGACGCGCGCCTCGTCGGGCGTGATCGTCGCGCATTTCACGCCGACGCCGTGCTTCCTGATGGCGTTCGCCGCGTCGATGGTGACCTGGTCGTTGGTGGCGTCGCGGTGCTCGATGCCGAGGTCGTAATATTCGAGGTCGATGTCGAGATAGGGGTGGATCAGCTTGTCCTTGATCAGCTGCCAGATGATGCGGGTCATCTCGTCGCCGTCGATCTCGACAACCGGATTCTGCACCTTGATCTTCGTCATCGAACATGCCTCGCTGGGAACGGGCGACGCGGGGGTCGCGAAAGGGGGGGCCGGAGGGCCGGCGCCCCTATAGCAAAGCAGTTTTCGGTGCGCAAACGCGCGCGGCGCATGGCCGCGCAAGACGGCGGACCGGGCTGCCGGCCGGAGACGGAAAATGCGGTTCGACCTCCACCAGCTGGGCGAGATCAGCCTGCACGCGGCGTCGGCCGGCGATCCCGCCCATCCGCTGATCCTGCTGCTGCACGGCTTCCCGGAATACTGGGCCGCGTGGGAGCCGGTGATGCTGGACCTCGCCCGCGACTTCCACGTCGTGGCGCCCGACCAGCGCGGCTACAATCTTTCCTTCAAGCCGCGCGGCGTCGAGGCCTACAAGGTCGGGCGGCTGGTGGCGGACATCGCCGCGCTGGCCGACCGGCTGTCGCCCGGGCGGCCGTTCGCGCTCGCCGGACACGACTGGGGTGCGTCGGTGGCGTATGGCTTCGCCTTCCTGAAGCCGGAGCGGCTGACGCATCTGATCATCGCCAACGGCGTCCACCCGGTCTGCTTCCAGCGCGCGATCCTGGACGACCCGGCCCAGCGCGCGGCCAGCCAGTACATCAACAAGCTGAGGTCGCCCGGCCAGGAACAGCGCATGGCCGAGAACGAGTTCGCGCGCACCTTCCGCATGATTTCCGGCTTCTCGCCCGCGCCGTGGATGACGAAGGCGGTGCAGGCGCGCTACCTCGACGCGTGGTCGCGGCCGGGCGCGATGGAGGCGATGCTCAACTGGTACCGCGCCTCGCCGATCGTGGTGCCTGAGCCGGCGGCCGCGATCGCGCATGCGCCGGTGCTGGACGTCGACCCGGCGCGGGTCGCCGTGACCGTGCCGCACCTGCTGATCTGGGGCGACGACGACGAGGCGCTCAGGCCCTCCTGCATCGACGGGCTCGAGCGCCACGCGCCGGACCTGACGGTGAAGCACATCGCCGGCACCGGCCACTGGATCCTGCACGAGAGGCCGGCGGAGGTCGCGGCAATGATCCGCGAATTCACGCGCTAGAGCAGTTCTGCTTTTCCGAGAATCGCCGAACTGCTCCATCTGTTAGTTTTGACGCCATTCCTGACGCGAAGCCGCATCGCACCTTTGCTGGAATTGCCCTAAGCCCGCCTCTTCGCGGGCTTCGCCTTCTTTTCCTTGGGCGGCATCGGACCGACGACGGCGAGGCTGGTCGAGATCCAGTCCTTCAGGGTGGCGTCGTCCAGCACGGCGGCGTCGACGTTGACATAACCCTTCATCTCGCGCCCGCCCATCAGCATGGCGCCGGCGCCCGGCCGCAGCTGCGCGGCGCCGTAGCCGTCGGCACCGACACGCGCCAGCAGGTCGCCGTTCTTCATCACCGCGACCAGCATGTTGCCGTGCAGCGTGAAGCAGTGCCCGCCCATCATGCGGATCTCCGACACGCCGGCCATGCCGCCGATCTCGGCCCGCAGGCGGTCGGTGAGGTCTGCGGCGGGCGAGGGGGCGAGCGAGGGCATGGGGCGGCTCCACTTCTCAGGCAGGGCCGAATATGGCAGTCAGGCCACCGCCCAGCAACGAGACGCGCCGCGCCGCCATGGCCGCTCCTGACATTTCCGGACCTGTTTCGGAGCCGGCCCCCGAACGCGGGCCCGGGCCTGCGATCGTTCTCGTGGAGCCGCAGCTCGGGGAGAACATCGGCATGGTCGCGCGCGCCATGGCCAATTTCGGGCTGACGGAGCTGAGGCTCGTCAATCCGCGCGACGGCTGGCCGAGCGACAAGGCGCGCGCGGCCGCCAGCAAGGCCGATCACGTGATCGATGCGACGACGGTGTTCGCCACGCTGGAGGAGGCGGTTGCGGACCTCGCTTTCGTCTACGCCACAACGGCGCGCGAGCGGGACGGCTTCAAGCAGGTGCGGAGCCCGGTCGAGGCGGCGCGGACGCTGCGTGCGCGGGCCGTCGCCGCACAGAAGACCGGCATCCTGTTCGGCCGCGAGCGCTTCGGCCTGTTCAACGAGGAGATCGCGCGGGCCGACGAGATCGTGACGTTCCCCGTCAACCCGGAATTCGCCTCGCTCAACATCGCGCAGGCGGTGCTGCTGATGGCGTATGAGTGGATGAAATCGGGACTGGCGGAGGAGACGCAGACGAATTTCGCCGGCCCCGACATCGTGCCCGCGGAGCGCCGCCACCTGATCAGCTTCCTCGACCATCTGGAATCGGCGCTGGACGCGCGCGGCTATTTCCGGCCTGCCGAAAAGAAGCCGAAGATGGTCGACAATGTCCGCGCCGTGCTGACCCGCCCCGGCTTCACCGAGGCCGAAATCAAGGTGCTGCGCGGCGTGCTCTCCTCGCTCGACTTTTTTTCGCCGAAGGAGCCGCGCGGCAGCGGCTATCCGCAGCGCAAGGCCGAGGCGGACGGCGGGGGAAGGGGCGCGGAGGTGCGTCCTTCGAGGCTCGCCGACGACCCTGTCGTCGGGCTCGCACCTCAGGATGAGGACCGTGGGGTGCCGGCTCGCGCTCCGGTTGGGGACGGCGGGGTACCACCTTCTGCTGGCAAAGGGGGCCGATCGGCCCCCAAGCGCCCTCATGGTGAGGTGCGAGCGAAGCGAGCCGCGAACCACAAGGGCGGAAAAAAGGGCAGCACGTCGGATGACTGACCGCCCGATCCTGATGTTCGATTCCGGCGTGGGTGGCCTGACCGTGCTGCGCGAGGCGCGCGTGCTGATGCCCGACCGGCGTTTCGTCTACGTCGCCGACGACGCGGCCTTCCCGTATGGCGCGTGGGAGGAGGTGGCGCTGCGCGCGCATATCCTCGACCTGTTCGGCGGGCTGCTCGACCGCTTCCGCCCGGCGATCTCGGTGATCGCCTGCAATACCGCCTCGACGCTGGTGATCGACGCGCTGCGGGCCCGGTTCCCCGGCCATCCCTTCGTCGGGACCGTGCCGGCGATCAAGCCGGCGGCGGAACGCACGCAATCGGGCCTCGTCTCGGTGCTGGCGACGCCCGGCACCGTCAAGCGGCAGTACACCCGCGATCTCATCTCGCAATGGGCGAGCAAGGTGCATGTGCGCCTGGTCGGCAGCACGCAGCTCGCCGGGCTGGCGGAGACCTACATGCGCGACGGTTTCGTCGACGAGGAAGCGGTGCGCGCCGAAATCGCGCCCTGCTTCGTCGAGCAGGACGGACGGCGAACCGACATCGTCGTGCTGGCCTGCACGCACTATCCGTTCCTGGTGAACCGCATGCGCAAGACCGCGCCATGGCCGGTCGACTGGCTCGACCCGGCCGAGGCGATCGCCCGGCGGGCGGCGGCGCTGCTGGCCGAAGTCGAGCCGGCGCCGGGGGGACGTGCGGGGAGCGGGGGGCCGGCGGATGGGCGGTCGGGGCATGGCGACATCGCCGTCTTCACCTCCGGCCGGGACGACGCCGCCAACCGGCGGCTGATGCAGGGGTTCGGGCTGGCCGTCGACACCGGGGAACCGGCTGCCGGCTGAAACGGTTCTTCTGCAGGCCAGAACGGGAGCAAACCGATGCCTGCCAAGTCCAAAGCCCAGCAGAAAGCGGCCGGGGCGGCGCTGTCCGCCAAGCGCGGCGATGCCAAGAAGTCCGACCTCAAGGGCGCATCGCGCGAGATGTACGACTCCATGAGCGAGAAGCAGCTCGAGGATTTCGCCGAGACCAAGCACAAGGGCAAGCCCGAGCACGTGCGCAAGACGGACTGAGGCCGGCAGATGCCTGGGTCCTCGATCATGATGCCGAAAAATGCGCTGTGGTTTTCGGGATCAGGCGACGCAAGGTGAGTCCATTCTGCGGCAAGCGCTCTTAGGCGAGGTCGGCTTCGCCCGAGGCGTCCGTGCGCGGCTCAGATGCTTCACGAGAGGCACCGACGAGGCGGCGCACGCTCCTTGCCAGCAGGCTGAACGCGCGCCTGATCGCCTCCTGCCTGTCGGCGGACGCCATCTTCGCATAGTGGTCGATGTCGATCGAGCCATCGGCGTGGCGGCGGATCGGCTGGTCGGCGGCGCTGGGGAGGTTCATGGCTCGTCTCCTTGTCGGGATGGCCGATTTTCACAGGGCCGAGGCTGCCGCGCTTGAGCGCTTCCTTGTCTTTGCCTTACGGTTGCCTTGTCTTTGCCGGCGGGGCCTGCGCGGCGTGTTCAGCCACCGGGCCGCGCGTGCTAGAGCAGGCGATGCGGTACCGCTTTGGAGAGTGCACGCTGGTTCCAGGGACGCGCGAGCTGCTGCTCGGTGGAGCGGCGCGCGCGGTCGAGCCGCAGGTGTTCGACCTCGTCCATTTCCTCCTGCGCGAGCGCGACCGCGTCGTCTCCGTCGAGGATCTGATCAGGGCGATCTGGGGCGGCCGAATCGTGTCGGATTCGGCCGTCGCCGCGCGCATCAGCGCGGCGCGGACGGCGATCGGCGACGACGGGTCGCGGCAGGCGCTGATCAAGACGGTGCGGGGGAGGGGGTTCCGTTTCGTCGGCGCGGTCAGGGTCGAGGATATGGGCGCGGACACGGGCGCGGGCGGCGACGCGCCGACGGAGCCCGACGGCGGCATCGCGCGGCAGCGGGTCGCGTTCTGCCGCTCTGCGGACGGCACGCGGATCGCCTATGCGACGAGCGGCGCGGGCTATCCGCTGGTCAAGGCCGGGCACTGGCTGACGCATCTGGAGCACGACGCGGCCAGTCCCGTGTGGCGGCCGTTCTTCGACGGGCTCAGCCGCAGCTTCGCGCTCGTCCGCTACGACCAGCGCGGCAACGGCCTGTCCGACTGGGAGGTGGCGGATTTCGCGTTCGAGCGCTTCGTCGAGGATCTGGAGGCGGTGGTGGACGCCGCGGGGCTGCGGCGCTTCGCGCTGCTGGGCTCCTCGCAGGGCGTGCCGATCGCCATCGCCTATGCGGTGCGCCATCCCGAGCGGGTCAGCCATCTCGTCCTCCAGGGCGGATTCGAGAGGGGCCGGCTGGTGCGCGGGTCGGCCAGCGAGCGTGAGCAGGGCGAGGCCATCCTGACCCTAATGCGCCACGGCTGGGGCAAGCGCGGCAGCCCGTTCCTCAACGCGTTCTCCGCGATGTTCATTCCGGGCGGGACGCGCGAGCAGATCGACTCGCTGGTCGACCTGCAGCGCCTGACGACCTCGCCGGAGAACGCGGTGAAGCTCCGCGCGGCGGTCGACCGGTTCGACGTCAGCGATCTTGCCGGGACCATTCGCACGCCGACGCTGGTGCTGCATGCGCGCGACGACGGGGTGCAGCCGCTGGACGAGGGACGGCGGCTGGCCGCGGCGATCCCCGGCGCCGAGTTCGTGCTGCTGGAGAGCGCCAACCACGTGATCCTCGCCGAGGAGAAGGCCTGGCCCGTGCTGTTCGGCGAAATCCGGCGCTTCGTGCGCGGGGCCGGCGCCGGCCCGACATGACGGCGGGAAACGGCGGCGCGAGCTTCGGGCGCGGGCTGGTCATCGGCAAGTTCGCGCCGCTGCATCGCGGCCACCAGTTCCTGATCGAGACCGCGATGGCCGCCTGCGATGCCGTGACGGTCATGGTCTACGCCAATCCGGACTTCGCCGACATGCCGCAGGCGATCAGGGCAGGCTGGCTGCGCGCCATCTACCCGGCGCTCGACGTCTGCGAGCCTGCCGATCCGCCCCCGGATGCAGCCGACGACGACACGCATCGCGTGTATGTCCGCGACTTTCTCGCGCGACACGGCGTGGCGGTCGACGCGGTCTTCACCAGCGAGGCCTATGGCGACGGCTTCTCCGCGGTGCTGGGCGTTCCGCATGTCGAGGTCGACCGGGCACGAACGACCGTGCCGATCCGGGGCACCGCGATCCGCGCCGCGCCGGAAAGGTTCAGGCAGTTCCTGCATCCGGTGGTCGCGGCGCACTACGGGCTCGGTTGTTGACAGGGTCCGCCGCTTGGCCTATGTCGCCGCCAACGCCGGGCCGAAACGCCCGGTGTCGTTTTTTCGTGGTTCGCGAGACCGGACGGAAAAGCCGCCAACAGTCTTCCTGGTCTCGCGAACGACGTGTCCCGTGGGTCTTTCCGCAAAGCGTGCGTGGAAGATCCTGTCAGGCTTCGAAAACGGAGGCCAGAGGAGGGCGCGTTTCCTTCGCCCGGAGCATGAGGTTCCGGGTGCAAACGTTTGAAAGGGAATGCGATGAGCAAGCGCGAATCCGCGAAATACAAGATCGACCGCCGTCTCGGTGAGAACATCTGGGGCCGGCCGAAGTCGCCGGTCAACAAGCGTGAATACGGTCCCGGCCAGCACGGCCAGCGCCGCAAGGGCAAGACGTCGGACTTCGGCCTGCAGCTGCGCGCCAAGCAGAAGCTGAAGGGCCATTACGGCGACATCTCCGAGAAGCAGTTCCGCCGCACCTACGACGAGGCGAACCGCCGCCGCGGCGACACCTCGGAGAACCTGATCGGCCTGCTGGAGTCGCGGCTGGACGCGGTCGTGTACCGCGCCAAGTTCGTGCCGACGATCTTCGCCGCCCGCCAGTTCGTGAATCACGGCCACGTCAAGGTCAACGGCCGCCGGGTCAACATCGGCTCGTATCTGGTGAAGCCGGGCGACGTGATCGAGGTGCGCGAGAAGTCGAAGCAGCTCGTCACGGTGCTGGAATCGGTGCAGCTCGCCGAGCGCGACGTGCCGGACTACATCGAGGCCGACCACAACAAGATGACCGCGACCTTCGCGCGCGTGCCGGGCCTGGCCGACGTGCCGTTCGCGGTGCAGATGGAACCGAACCTGGTCGTCGAGTTCTACTCGCGCTGACCGGTCCGACCGACCCTGTTCGAAAGGCCGCGCGGGCTGCACCCTCGCGGCCTTTCCCGTTTCGGGAGGGTCGGCTACGCTTCGCCTGAAGAGGAATCCCGCCCGATGAGCGAGCCCTGCCGCCTCTGCGGCTCGACCCTGAGCGAACCTGTTTCGGAGCGCGACCGCCACGGCGGCGCGCTCCGGTCGATCGTCTGCATGGGCTGCGGCTCGGTGACCAACGATCCGATCCCCTCGGACGAGGAACTGGCCGCGTTCTACCGCTCCGACTACCGCGTCTCCTACAAGGGCACCGCCCAGCCGCGCATGCGGCAGGTCTGGCGCAATTTCGGCCGCATGGAGCAGCATCTCAAGGCGAATGCCGGCTTCTATGCCGGCCGCAGCGCCTGCCTGGACCTCGGCTCTGGCAGCGGCGAGTTCATGTTCATGGCGCGCACGCTGGGCATCGGCTGCGTCGGCATCGAGCCCAACCAGCCCTATGCCGACTATTCGCGCGAGGTGCTCGGCCTCGACGTGGCGACGCAGACGCTTGAGGAGACCAGCTTCGATGCCGGGTCGTTCGACCTCATCCGCCTTTCGCACGTGATGGAGCACATGCGCGACCCGGTGCGCTCGCTCGCCGTGCTGCGCGGCTGGCTGGCCGACCGGGGCATCCTCTACATCGAGGTGCCGAACATCCTCTTCGACGCCGCGCACAAGCGCCGCGGCGCGATCTTCCACTACGGCCACATCTTCAACTTCAGCCCCTGGACCTTCCGGGCCGCGGCGCGGCGCGCCGGGTTCGAGGAGCTTCCGGCCTCGTTCCAGCGCTACGGCACGACGACCAGCGGCTTCTTCGCCAAGGGCCAGGCGGCGGAGCCGGGCGACGTGAAGAGCCCGGCGAACGGCGAACGGGTGCGCGACGCGCTGGCCCGCCACCACGTCCGCATGCTGCCCGAACCCGACAACGGCTCGGCGATCGCCCGCGGCGTGCGCTCCGTCGGCGCGCGCCTGTCCAAGATCGTCGCGGCGAGGCGGTTCTCCTCGCCGCGCCAGATCGCCGACCATTTCGCGGCCCGGCTGGAACGCGTCGGATGAGCCTGCACGGGGCAGTCGCCGACGCTGTGCCCGACGCCGTCGCCGGCGAGGCCGATCCCGACACGGTCCCGGCGCTGCTGCGCGAGGCGCCGTCGTCGCTGGAGTTCAACAAGCTGCGCAAGCGGCTGGTGCGCAACGCGCGCCAGGCGATCGAGGACTTTGCAATGGCGCGGCCCGGCGACCGCTGGCTGGTGGCGCTGTCGGGCGGCAAGGATTCCTACGGGCTGCTGGCCGTGCTGGTCGAGCTCAAATGGCGCGGGCTGCTGCCGGTCGACATCCTCGCCTGCAACCTCGACCAGGGCCAGCCGAACTTCCCCAAGCACATCCTGCCGGACTATCTGGCCCGGCACGGCATCGCGCACCGGATCGAATACCGCGACACCTATTCGGTCGTGACCGACAAGGTCCCGGAGGGCAACACCTACTGCTCGCTGTGCTCGCGGCTGCGGCGCGGGCACCTCTACCGCATCGCGCGCGAGGAGGGCTGCTCGACGCTGGTGCTCGGCCACCACCGCGAGGACATCCTCGAGACGTTCTTCATGAACCTGTTCCACGGCGGGCGGCTCTCGGCCATGCCGCCGAAGCTGCTGAACGACGAGGGCGACGTGCTGGTGGCGCGGCCGCTGGCCTATTGCGCCGAGGCGGACCTGGAGAAGTTCGCCGCCGGCATGGCCTTCCCGATCATCCCCTGCGATCTCTGCGGCAGCCAGGAAGGGCTGCAGCGCAACGCCATGAAGGCGATGCTGGACGAGATCGAGAAGAAGATGCCCGGCCGCAAGGACACGATGATCCGGGCGATGGGCAACATCCGCCCGAGCCAGATGCTGGACCGCAGGCTGTTCGACTTCGCGGGGCTCACCGCGTCTTGATTTGCCGCCTCGTTGCAGTGGCGCTCGTGCTGGCAATCGTGCCGTTCATCGGCATCGAGCGGAAGCCGGGCGAACATGCGACGTCACACCTGCCGTTCGTCAAGCAGGCGCCGTCGCTGACCTTCGTCTTCTCCAACGGCGCGCTGTGCGGCGAGTGCGACCTCTTCCCGCTCGAGCGGCTTTCGCCCGAGCGGCATGCGGAGTTCGCCGCGTTCTGCGAGGCGCGGTACGGCCTGGAGCCGCGCCCCTGCCATGCGATCTACGCCGAACAGCAGCGCATGCTCAACGAATAGCCGCCGGGCCGGTCAATGCGGCCGCGCGGCGGGAGCGCTGACGCCGAACAGCCGGCCGCGCTCGCCGATCGCCACCAGCACGAGGCTGACCAGCCCGAAGCCGAAGAAGCCGGCGGCGAGCGGCGTCGTGGTGCCGTCGAAGGCCTGGCCGAGCAGGGCGCCGAGGATCCCGCCCCCCAGCGTCTGCACGAAGCCCTGCACCGCCGAGGCGGACCCGGCGATGTGGCCCATCGGCTCCATCGCGATGGCGTTGAAGTTGGAGCCGATCCAGCCGAACGGGAACATGGCACTGGCGAAGAGCGCGACGAAGGCGACGAGCGGCACCTCGCCGGTGAGCGACCACAGGAACCAGACCAGCGACACCAGCGTGAACGCGATCAGCGCGCCGTGCGACAGCCGCCGCATGCCGAAGCGGGCGACGAAGCGCGAGTTGAGGAAGGACGACACCGCCATCATGCCGGCGATGCAGGCGAAGATGATCGGGAACATGACGCCCAGCCCGTAGATGCCGACATAGATCTGCTGGGCCGAATTGATGAAGCCGAAGAGCGAGCCGAACACGACCGCCGAGGCGAGCGTGTAGAACAGCGAGGTGCGGTTGGTGAGCACCTGGCCGAACGCCTGCCAGATGGCGCCGAAGGTGAAGGGACGCCGGTCCTCCGGGTGCTGCGTCTCGGGCAGCCTGATCCAGGCCCAGGCGGTGATGAACATCGCCATGACGCCCATGGCGATGAAGATCAGGTGCCAGTTGCCGAGATACATCAGCACCTGGCCGAGCGACGGCGCGATGACCGGGATGACCATGAAGATCATGAAGATCAGCGACATGATCTCGGCCATGGCTCGGCCGCCGAAGCGATCGCGCACGATGGAAACCGCGATGACGCGGGTCGACGCCGCGCCGACGCCCTGCAGGAAGCGCAGCGCCAGCAGCGTCTCGAAATTGGGCGCGAAGGCCGCGGCGATGGCGGCGATGACGTAGAGCGACAGGCCGAACAGAAGCGGCGCCCGCCGGCCGAACCGGTCCGAGGCTGGCCCATAGGGCAGGAGGGCGGCTGCCATGCCCGCGAAATAGGCGGAGATGACGAACTGCCGGTGGTTCTCGTCCTGCACGCCGAGCGCCGCGCCGATCTCCTGGAGACCCGGCAGCATGATGTCGATGGCGAGAGCGTTGAGCGCCATCAAGGCGGCGGCAAGCGCGATGAATTCCCAGCGCGCCAGCGGAAACTCGGTCGCGGCCGGGCGCGGTGAAACCTGCTGGTCCATGAGGACCCCCTGAAAGAATGTCGAAACGAAAAGCGCCGGAGCGGTCCGGCGCTGACTGCTGTCGAGGACCCCGGAACGCGCCGGAGCCCATGCTGGTTTCAGAAAACTATGCGGCCCGGGCGCTGACGCCCTTCTCTGCGAAGAAGGACTGAAGTTCGCCCGCCTGGAACATCTCGCGGATGATGTCGCAGCCGCCGACGAACTCGCCCTTGACGTAGAGCTGGGGTATCGTCGGCCAGTTCGAGTATTCCTTGATGCCCTGGCGCAAGTCGTTCGACGTCAGCACGTTCACGCCCTTGTAGTCGACGCCGAGGTAGTCGAGGATCTGGACAACCTGACCGGAGAAACCGCACTGCGGGAAGCCGGGCGTTCCCTTCATGAACAGGACGACGTCCTGGCTCTTCACTTCGCTGTCGATGTAATCGTTGATGCCGGTCATGGGCCAAACCTCTCGCATCCGGGTTCAAGGTCCGGATGTTGCAGCTGCACACAATTAGACCCGCCGACGAGTCGTTACAAGGGTCTGGCGGAGCGGCGCGTCATGCGCTCCTGCCAGCAGCGGCCATTGCCTCAGGCCGAGGCGCGCCGCTTGCGGGTGGCGGCGCCACGCCGGAACGAACGCTTGAGCGTGCGGGTCTTGGCCTTGACGCGCGTGCGTTGCGGCGCCGAGCGCGTGGCGGTCGACTTGCGGCGGCTCGTCTTCTTCCGCGCCGGTTTCAGCAGCTTCTCGATGCGACGCAGCCGCTCGGTCGCGGTCAGCGTCTTGCGGCGCCGGGTGGCGCGGCGCGTCCGCTTCGGCTTCCTGAGGATTTCGCCCAGTACGGCGTCGACGACGCCCTTCACGAGATCGTTGACCACCGACATTCGCTTTACTCCGGGGCGCTGGTCTGCAGGGCGAGCGCGTGCAGGACGCCGCCCATGTTGCCCTTCAGCGCTTCGTAGACCATCTGGTGCTGCTGCACGCGGGTCTTGCCGCGGAAGGCTTCCGCGACGACTTCCGCCGCGTAATGGTCGCCGTCGCCCGCGAGATCGCGGATCGTCACCCGGGCGCCCGGAATGCCCTCGCGGATCAGCCGCTCGATATCGCCTGCGTCCATAGCCACGGTGTGCCGCTCCTCGCTGCCTGTCCGAGATATCGCCCCGCAGGCCGGCGAGGTCAATGCGGCGCTGACGGGCGCCCGGCGGGCGCGGGCCTCAGCCCGCCATGAAGTGCGGGAACCAGCCCTCGTGGGCGGCCCTCAGGGCCTGGACGGGCACGGCGCGGACGGCGCCAAGCTTCAGCTCGGTACCGCCGGTGCGGCCGAGGCAGGGCACGCGCACGCCGGCGGCGCGCGCCGCGTCGATCGTCTCCGTCAGCACGGCGTCGTCCCAGCGCAGCGTGACGAGGTAGCGGCCCTGGTCCTCGCCGAAGAAGGTCGCGACCGGGTTCCAGTCCGCCGGGACCTCGATGTCGGCGCCGATGCCGGACGCCATCGCCATCTCCGCCAGCGCGACGGCGAGCCCGCCGTCGGACAGGTCGTGGCAGGCGGTGGCGATGCCCGAACGGATCAGCCCGCGCACGAAATCGCCGACGCGCTTCTCGTGCGCGAGGTCCACGGGCGGGGGAGGGCCATCCCGGCGGCCATGGACGTCGCGGAGATAGATGGATTGCCCGAGATGCGTGCCCCAGGTGTCGGGCGCGCCGACGAGAAGGATCGCCTCGCCCTCGGCTGCGAAGCCGATGCGGGCCATCCTCGACCAGTCCGGCAGCAGCCCGACGCCGCCGATGGTGGGGGTGGGCAGGATGCCGCGTCCGTTGGTCTCGTTGTAGAGCGAGACGTTGCCCGACACGATCGGGAAGTTGAGCGCCCGGCAGGCGTCGCCGATGCCGGTCACGGCGCGGACGAACTGGCCCATGATCTCGGGCCGCTCGGGATTGCCGAAGTTCAGGTTGTCGGTGGCGGCCAGCGGCTCTGCGCCCGTCGCGGTCAGGTTGCGCCAGCACTCGGCCACCGCCTGCTTGCCGCCCTCGTAGGGGTCGGCCTCGCAATAGCGCGGCGTCACGTCGGAGGAGAAGGCGAGCGCCTTGGCCGGATGGCCCTCGACGCGCACGACGCCGGCGTCGCCGCCCGGCCGCTGCAGCGAGTTGCCCTGGATCAGCGTGTCGTACTGCTCATAGACCCAGCGGCGTGACGAGAGATCGGGGCCGCCCAACAGCGCCAGCAGCGCATCGGCGATGTCGGCCTGCGGGATGTCGGTCGCGGCGAGCGGGACCGGCACTTTGGGCGCGACCCAGGGACGGTCGTATTCGGGCGCCTGGTCGCCAAGATCCTTGATCGGCAGGTTGGCGACCTCGTCGCCGTGATGAAGGACGCGGAAGCGCAAATCGTCGGTGGTGCGGCCGACGATGGCGAAGTCGAGCCCCCATTTGCGGAAGATGGCCTCCGCCTCGGCTTCCTTCTCGGGGCGCAGCACCATGAGCATGCGCTCCTGGCTTTCCGAGAGCATCATCTCGTAGGCCGACATGCGCTCCTCGCGCACCGGAACCTTGTCGAGGTCGAGCAGGATGCCGAGGTCGCCCTTGGCGCCCATCTCGACCGCCGAGCAGGTGAGGCCGGCCGCGCCCATGTCCTGGATTGCGATGACGGCGCCCGACGCCATCAGCTCGAGGCAGGCTTCGAGCAGGCATTTCTCGGTGAAGGGGTCGCCGACCTGAACGGTCGGGCGCTTCTCGTCGATCCTGTCGTCGAATTCGGCAGACGCCATCGTCGCGCCGCCGACGCCGTCGCGGCCGGTCTTGGCGCCGAGATAGACGACAGGCAGGCCGACGCCGGTCGCCTTGGAGTAGAAGATCGCGTCCGTCTTCGCGAGGCCGGCGGCGAAGGCGTTGACCAGGCAGTTGCCGTCATAGGAGCGGTCGAAATTGACCTCGCCGCCGACGGTCGGCACGCCGAAGGCGTTGCCGTAGCCGCCGACGCCGGCAACGACGCCGGCCACCAGATGGCGCGTCTTCGGGTGGTCCGGCGCGCCGAAGCGCAGCGCGTTCATGGCCGCGATCGGCCGCGCACCCATGGTGAACACGTCGCGGAGGATGCCGCCCACACCCGTTGCCGCGCCCTGATAGGGCTCGATGTAGGAGGGGTGGTTGTGGCTCTCCATCTTGAAGACCACGCAGTCGCCATCGCCGATGTCGACCACGCCGGCGTTCTCGCCCGGACCCTGGATGACGCGCGGGCCGCTGGTCGGCAGGGTACGCAGCCATCTCTTCGACGATTTGTACGAACAGTGCTCGTTCCACATGGCCGAGAAGATGCCGAGCTCGGTGAAACTCGGCTCACGGCCGATCAGGCCCAGGATGCGCTGGTACTCGTCGGGCTTCAGCCCATGCGCCGCCACGAGTTCGGGCGTGATCGGCACGGTGTTGGGAATGGTCATCGGCTGCCTGGTTTAGCCTATTGATTCCGCATGTCTTTGCCCCGAAACCGCTGCGTACTTTCGGGAGACACGCGTTGAGCGGGATCAGGCGCTCCCATAGCAGCAATGCCGCGCCGCACAAAATCCGACGGGGGATAAGTGTTACGGGCACCTCCACGCCGTCATCCTCGGGCTTGTCCCGAGGATCCGCTGTCATCGCCATAGGCGCGCCGTGGCAATCCCGTGGAGGCGTGCGTTGAGCCGGGCCTTCGAGGCGCGGCAGATCCTCGGGACAAGCCCGAGGATGACGGCTCCACTGTTGGCTCCAGTGCTCCGAACTCACCCGAAGCTGTCGTAGCCGGCGCCGGAATTGTCGAAAAGGCGGCGGATGGTGGCGAAGCCGGTCAGCGCGTCGTCGCGGGTGGGCACCGAGGTGAAGCCGACGCGGATGCGGTGGAAGGTCTGCTCGGTGCGGCCGGGCTTGTACTCGTCCTCGTCGTCGACCAGCACGCCCTCGTTGGCGGCCGCTTTCTTGAAGGTCGCCGAGAGCCAGGGATCCGGCAGCTTCATCCACAGGAAGGGCGCAGCGGGGTGCGAGGCGAAGTCGTATCCGGCGAAGGTCTGCCGCGCCGCTGCCTCGCGGAACGCGATCTCGTGCAGGACGTCGGCGCGGATCGCCTCGGCACTGCCGGAATGGACCAGCCGCGACGCCAGTTCGGCCAGCAGGAACGGGATGCCGCCGGTCACCATCTTGTGCGCGGTCTGCACGCGCGGGGCGAAATGCGCGGGGCAGGCGACCCAGCCGGCGCGCACGCCGGCTGCCACGGCCTTCGACAGGCCGCCGACGTGGAACGTGCGCTCCGGCGCGAAGGAGGCGAGCGTGGGCATCGGCTCGGAAAGCAGCACGCCGTAGATGGCGTCCTCGATCAGCCAGACATTGTGCTTGCGGGCGATCTCGGCGATGGCGCGCCGCCGCTCGGCCGACATGATGCCGAGCGTCGGGTTCTGCAGCGAGGGCATGAGGAAGGCGATCTTCGGGTGCTGCTGGGCGCAGAGCCGGTCGAAGTCCTCCGGATCGCAGCCCTGCTCGTCGCTGCCGACGACCGCGGTGCGCCGGCCGATCAGCGTCGCGGCGCGCGAGATGGAGGAATAGGTCAGCTTCTCGAACACGACCTTGTCGCCGGGCAGCGTCACCGCCGAGATGACCGCCATGACGGCGGCGTGGACGCCAAGGGTGGGGACGACGTTTTCCGGCTCCGGCGCCCAGTCGCCCGACCGCAGCCACTGCGCGCCCGCCTGCCGCCAGGCGAGCGGCCAGGCGCGGGTGTAGTCGATCGTCTCGTAGGGATGGGCGCGGGCGATCTCGACGATCAGATCCTCGACCACGGCGCTCTGGCCGACATCGGGCGCCGCGGTGGAATCCATGCGCAGCCTGGCGCCGGCGGTCGACGCGGCCCGCTGTGCCTCGGTGCTGCGCGCCACCGGCGCCGGCTGGAGCGGGGCAGGCGCGGGGCGATCCCGATCCAGCACGAAGGTGCCGCGCCCGACCTCGCCGCTGACCAGCCCACGCTCGCGGACCAGCGCATAGGCGCGGCCGACGGTGCCGATGGTCACGCCGATGTCGAAGGCGAGATCGCGCTGCGGCGGCAGTTTCGCGCCGGGCGGAAGAACCCCCTTCGCGATGTCGGTCTCGATGTGGTCGGCCAGGCGCATGTACAGCGGACCGGCGCCGGATGACAGGTCGGGAAGCCAATTTGTCATGGTGGCAATTTCCTATCTTGTACCCGTACAAGAGTCAATGCATTCCATTTGTACCGGAGCAATTCCGGGGACGAGGACAAAAAGGAGAGAGAGCAATGCGTTCAATCGGGACGACGACAATGGGCGGACACAGGTCTTCGACCGGCGGCAGGTCGCTGCTGAAGACGCTGGAATGGGTCGAAGGCATGCTGGAGCGGCGTCGCACCCGGCTTGCGCTGATGGAGATGTCCGACGCGCAGCTGAAGGACATCGGCGTCTCGCGCTCCGACGCCTTCGGGGAAGCCGGCCGCCCCTTCTGGAAATAGAATCCATGGGCAACAGGCGAGGGCAACCGACGTTTCGTCGATGCAACTGACGGCCGCCTCCGGGGCGGCCGTTTCGTTTCTGAACGCGCGTCTACGACGGGCGGCGCGATCCCAGGACCCTGTCGAGGGTCACCAGCACGATCCACACCGTCACGAACAGGGCGAAAATCGCGGCCGCGGCAGCGGCAACCGAAGCGCTGCCATTTCTTTCCACGTCGAGAAACGGGTAGGGGACTTCGCCGGCGATCGGCGCGCGCAGCATCACATAGATCAGATAGGCGGCCGGGTAGACGAGCCAGTACGGCACGTCGCGATATCGCGTGGTGCCGTCGCGCCCGTCGATCAGCCACCAGACGACATAGAGGCCCGGCGCGACGTAGTGCAGGACGATGTCGCAGAACAGGAGCCAGCCCTGCGGCTGCCAGAGGCTGGAGAGGACTGCGGCGTAGACGGCGAACACGATGACGATCGAGCCGGCGACGGCCGTGCGCACGCCTGCGCGGTTGAAGACGGCGCCCGGCCGCGCGAACAGCGCAGAGCCGTAGACGATTACGGCGGCGAGATTGGTCAGGATGGTGAAGTAGCTGAAGAAGCGGACGACGGCCGACATGACGGTGTGGCCGCCCCAGACGAACAGCGGCACGGAGATCGCGAACTGCAGGCCGAGGCCGACGATGCCGACAAGCAGGCCGGCGAGGGCGAGGCCGCGGCCGCGGGTGTCAGGCGCCGGCGCCACAATCGGTCGATCCGGCGGACCAGCGCGCAATATCGGCGCTGACGCGGGCGCCGAGCGGTTCGGACAGAAGCGGCCCGAACGTGTCCACGCGGGTGGAATTGCCGCTCGCCTGCACGACCAGCGCCGGCAGGCCGCCGAAATTCTTCGCCGGAACCAGCAGGAAGCGCGGGTTGCCGGTCATCGAGTTCAGCTCGTTGGCGAAGCGGTATGGCTTGAACGCCTTGTCGCCGCTGGCGAACCAGCATTTGTGCGCGGCGGTCGCGACCTGTTCCATCGTGCGAAGCGCCGCGCTCTTGCCGGAGGACGCGGGCGGGGCCGATTGCTGCGCCGACTGGCACGCGGCGAGGGCCAAAGCCAAGAGCAAAGCGGCAATTCTGGAGGGCAATGTCATGTCCGGAATGCTAGCCTGCAATCCTTGTCCCGCGCTTGAGCGGATCACGCCGCCCGCCGCTCCGCGGCGAGCACACCCTCGAACAGCGCGCGGCCGTCGCTGCCGCCATGTGCCGGCTCGATCAGGTTTTCCGGATGCGGCATCAGGCCGAGCACGTTGCCGGCGTCGTTGACGATGCCGGCGATGTCGTTGACCGAGCCGTTCGGATTGGTGCCCTCGGCGTAGCGGAACACCACCTGGCCTTCGCCCTCGATGCGCTTCAGCGTCTCGGGGTCGGCGAAATAGTTGCCGTCATGGTGCGCGACCGGACAGCGGATGACCTGGCCCGGAGGGTAGTTGCGGGTGAATGCCGTGTTGGCGTTGGCGACCGACAGCTTCACCTCGCGGCAGACGAATTTCAGCGAGGCGTTGCGCATCAGCGCGCCGGGCAGCAGGCCTGCCTCCAGCAGGATCTGGAAGCCGTTGCACACGCCCATCACCATGACGCCCTTCGCCGCTTTCTCCGCCACCGCGCGCAGCACCGGCGTGCGCGCCGCGATCGCCCCGCAGCGCAGATAGTCGCCATAGGAGAAGCCCCCCGGAATGACGATCAGGTCGACGTCGGGAATCTCCGTATCGGTCTGCCAGGCGGTCACAGGCGCCTTGCCGGAAATCTTGGTCAGCGCCGCGATCATGTCGCGGTCGCGGTTCAGCCCCGGAAGAAGCACGACGGCGGTTTTCATCAGCGACCCCATCTCGGTTTGGCAGGCTCGGCGACGAGGGTCGCTCCGGGCCGGCGCCCGCCGGCGCGCGCGATCAGCCGCAGCACGATCCAGGCGACCAGCCCGGCGGCGAAAATGACCCCGGCGCCGATCACGACCTCGCGGTCGCCATTCGCGCCGGCCACCGCCAGCAGGGCGAAGAGCGTCGCGCCGATCAGCAGGACCAGGCCGACAATGCGCAGGAACCTTGCCCAGCCGGCAACCTGCGGGACGTCCGGCCCGGCAGTCGCGGCCTGGGCTGGCGGAGGCGCCGCGGCCGGCTGCTGGCCCCAGGCGGACTCCATCGACAGGGTCTGCGCCGCGGCCCGCTTCTCGTGGCGGCTGCGGTTGATGCCGGCGATGACGATGCCGAGCACCAGCGTCGCTCCCCAGATCGCCGCGCCGATGCCGGCGCCGCGCCACAGCATGTCCGTGTCCTCCGACGAGAACGGCCGCTGCACGTCCGTCAGGTTGGCCGGATCGACGACGATGGGCACGCTGTCGCCGACGGCGAGCCTGTCAGTGGCGATGATGAGGGAGCGGACGGTGACGCGCTGCGGCTGGCCGCCGGCCTCGTAGGCGATGGTGGCGAACTCGGCCTCGCTGTAGCGCCAGGACTCGAACACGCCGTCGTTCTTCGCGACCGTCGCCGCGGCGTCTTCGCAGATCACCGTCTCGACGAGCTTCCAGTCCTTGCCGGTCTTCTTCTCGACGTCGCAGAGATAGTCGATCTTCTCGACCGTGGCGGTGACGTGGAGCCAGGTCTGGGAGCGGTCGTAGGACGACCAGGCCAGCCACGCGGTGATGCCGGCGATGATCAGGAAGATGAGGAAGCCGGTCAGCCCGACGACGGCGATGGTGACGCGCTGGGTGTAGGCGGCGGACGTGGTCATGTCTCAGGGACGCAGCCGTGCGGGACCATGGAAGCCGCGCCGACAGGTCATGCCGGCGTGTAGAGCGGCCGCGGCCGCTCTGCCAGTTCGCGCAGCTGCAGCCGGCGCTCGATACGGTCGTCGTGACCCGCCAGGATGCCGCAGATGTTGTGAACATCGTTCTGCGTGCCGAGCTGTGTCAGGCGAATGGAGACGAGGTCTTGACGAACCTCTCCCAATCCATCGTTCACCAGGGACAGATCGGCCTGCATCTTCTCGATCAATTCGAACACCAGATCGTTCGTGACCTCAGCCATCGTCCGGTATCCTCAGACGATGGCCACACTATAGTTTTCGATCACCGTGTTTGCGAGCAGCTTCTCGCACATGGCCTTGAGCTCGGCCTCTGCCTTGTCCTTGTCGCTGCCGTCGATCTCGACGTCGAAGACCTTGCCCTGGCGCACGGAATTCACGCCGCCGAAACCCAGCGTGCCGAGCGCGCCCTCGATTGCCTTGCCCTGCGGATCGAGGACGCCGTTCTTGAGCGTGACGGTGACGCGAGCCTTGATCGTCAAATCCCAGCCATCCTCATCCTGAGGTGCGAACGCGGTGAGCCTCGAAGGATCAGTGCGGCTTGCCCTTGGGGCCGTCGCTCGAGGCGACCAGCACCGGGCCTGTGGGCCGCGGCGGCTCGTTCTCGTTCATGATGCCGAGCCTGCGGGCGACCTCCTGATAGGCCTCGACCAGCCCGCCCATGTCACGGCGGAAGCGGTCCTTGTCGAGCTTCTCCTGGGTCTGGATGTCCCAGAGCCGGCAGGAGTCCGGCGAGATCTCGTCGGCGACGACGATGCGCATCATGTCGCCCTCGAACAGCCGGCCGCACTCGATCTTGAAGTCGACCAGCTGGATGCCGACGCCGAGGAACAGCCCCGACAGGAAATCGTTGACGCGGATGGCCAGCGCCATGATGTCGTCGATCTCCTGCGGCGAGGCCCAGCCGAAGGCGGTGATGTGCTCTTCGGAGACCATCGGGTCGTCCAGCGCATCGGCCTTGTAGTAGAACTCGATGATCGAGCGGGGCAGCACCGTGCCTTCCTCGATGCCGAGGCGCTTGGCGAGCGAGCCGGCGGCGATGTTGCGCACCACCACTTCCAGCGGGATGATCTCGACTTCCTTGATCAGCTGCTCGCGCATGTTCAGCCGGCGGATGAAGTGCGTCGGGATGCCCATGCGGTTCAGATGGCTGAAGATATGCTCCGAGATGCGGTTGTTGAGCACGCCCTTGCCGTCGACGACCTCGTGCTTCTTCTTGTTGAAGGCGGTGGCGTCGTCCTTGAAGAACTGGATCAGCGTGCCGGGCTCCGGACCTTCATACAGAATCTTGGCCTTGCCCTCGTAGATTCGGCGGCGACTTTTCATAGCGGGTTTTCTCTGGTTCGGGACGCAAGGGGCATACGAACGGTCTCCCTTGCTTGCGCGGCGATTGTGCGGCGCGGTGGCGTCAGCCGCTGTCTATCGCAATCGGGGGGCTGGCTCAATGTGCATTCGCTGCCATCAACCGGTTTCGCCCGCGAAATGCCGCAGTGCAGCAAGGCCGCTGGATATTGACCGGGCGCGGGGGTTTTGGTTTCTCGGTGCCGACCACATATAGGGCCGGACGCGGCCGATTCGGCCGATCACAGCGCGGAGGACTGCCGTGAGCAACATGAAGGACCGCCAGGAAGGCTTCGAGCGCAAGTTCGCCTTCGACGAGGAACTGCGCTTCAAGGCGACCGCCCGGCGCAACAAGCTACTCGGGTTGTGGGCGGCGGAGCTGCTCGGCAAGGCGGGCGCCGATGCCGACGCCTATGCCAAGGAGGTCGTGAAGTCGGACTTCGAGGAAGCGGGCGACGACGATGTGTTCCGCAAGGTGCGCAAGGACTTCGACGCCGCGGGCGTGCAGCAGTCCGACCACCAGATCCGGCGCACGATGGAGGAATTGATGGCGACCGCCGTGGAGCAGGTGAGGAACGCCTGACCGGGTCTCCTGGACCAACGAAACCGCCCGTCGCCGGGCGGTTTTTTGTTGCGCCGTCCGGGGTTTGACCTGAAATGGCTGCCGTCGAGGAAAGGATCGCGGGATGGGGCTGAGGGACAGGCTTGAAGCGGGGGACGTGCTCTTCACCGCCTGGTCGGGCGTGCCCGACACGATCATCGTCGAGCTGCTGGCGCTGCAGGGCTTCGACGCGGTGACGCTCGACATGCAGCATGGCGCGCATCACGAGGAGAGCGTGGTGCGCTGCATCCCGGGAATCCATGCCGCCAAGAAGCCGGCGATCGTGCGCATCCCGGTCGGCCGCTTCGACATGGCGAGCCGGGCGCTCGACTTCGGCGCCGACGCGGTGATCGGCCCGATGATCAATTCGCTGGACGACGCGCGGCGCTTCGCCGCCGCGATGAAGTATCCGCCGCTCGGCGAACGTTCCTGGGGACCGACCTTCGGCCTGCCGCGCCGGGGCGGGACCATGGCCGACTGGCTCGGCCAGTCGAACCAGCGGACGCTGTCCTTCGCGATGGTCGAGACGCGGGCGGCGCTCGCCGTCGCCGACGGCATCCTCGACACGCCCGGCATCGACGGCATCTTCCTGGGCCCGGCCGATTTCTCGATCGCGTGGACGAATGGCGGCTCGGTCAATCCGCGCAACGAGGAGATGATGGGCGCGGTAGAGGACATCGCCCGGCGGACACGCGCCAAGGGCAAGTTCGCGGCGATCTACCTGAGCGATCCCGCCGACACGGCGAAGCTCGCCGGCTGGGGCTTCCAGCTCTTCGCCTTCGGCCAGGAGGTACAGCTCTTCGCGCGCGGGGCGGAGGCGATCCTGGGGCCTGCGCGGGCGGCGCTCAAGCCGGCCTGACGCACCGCCACGGCGGGCAGGCAGGCCTACAGCCGCGACAGGAACTTGGCGAAGGCCATGGAACCCTCCGGCCAGGGCCCGTAGCCCGAATCGGCGTTGATGTGACCCGCTTCGCCGGCGTCGACGAAGAGCGAACCCCAGGCGGCGGCCGTGTCCTCGGCCACGTCAAATGCGCTGAATGGGTCGTTGCGGCTGGCGACGGCGATCGACGGGAAGGGCAGGGGATCGCGCGGGTAGGGCCCGAACGTCATCAGGTGTTTCGGCCGGATGTCGGGGTTGGCCACGTCGGGGATGGCGACGAGGAAAGCGCCGGCGACCGGCTTCTCGAAGCGCGGGATGGCGTGGACGAGCGCGGCGACGCCCAGCGAATGCGCGACCAGCACCACCGGCCGCTCGGCGCCGTTCACCGCGTCGGCGACGCGCTCGGCCCAGTCCTCGCGCACCGGCTTCGTCCATTCGTCCTGCTCGACGCGCCGCGCGGTCGACAGCTTGGCCTGCCAGCGGGTCTGCCAGTGATCCGGGCCCGAATTGGTGTAGCCCGGCACGATCAGGATATCGGCGTCCTTGACTTTCATGGCCCGCATCTAGTGCGTTTCCGGCGCCGATTGAAGCCGGCGCTTTGCATAGGTCCCACCCGGAAGTTGCATTCCAGTGAACGACGTGTTCGCTCTTTTGTGACTTGTGTGAACAATCGTGGAGGACGATCTTTCCTCCAACATTCCAGCAATGCGCCGGCGCACCCGGCGCCGGAGAATTGCATCGTGGACATCAACAGGCGTACGCTTGTCGGCGCAGCCGGCGCCATCGCACTCGAACGGGCGACGGGCCTGGCCCGCGCGGAGGCTCCCATGACCACACTTCCCTTTGCGGCGGATGCGCCGGTGAGCATCGGCCATGTCGGCATCAAAGCCAAGGACGTGGAGACCGTCGCGCAGTACTACCGCGACGTCGTCGGCCTGCAGGACGTGTCCCGCAAGGCGGGCGGCATCGTGCTCGGCGCCGGCGGCAGGCCGCTGCTGGAGATCGAGGAGTTCAAGTCGGCCCGGCCGGACGATCCGCGCAGCGCAGGCCTCTACCACACCGCGTTCCTGCTGCCGTCGCGGCCGGACCTGGCGCGCTGGGCGCGCCGCGCCATCGACCGCCAGACGGCCGTGGTCGGCGCGTCGGACCACTATGTGTCGGAGGCGATCTACCTGACCGACCCGGAGGGCAACGGCATCGAGATCTATGCCGACCGACCGGAGAACACCTGGGGATGGGACGGCGACAAGGTCCGCATGGGTACGGTGCCGCTGGATGTCGGCAATCTGCTGGGCGAATTGCAGCCCGGCGATGCCGGCTGGCAGGGCGCGCCGGAGAACTCGATGGTGGGCCACGTTCATCTGCGCGTCGGCGACACGGCGGCAGCCGAGAAATTCTGGAACGAGGAGCTCGGCTTCGACACGGTCGCTCAGTACGGCAGCCAGGCGGTGTTCCTCTCGACCGGCGGCTATCACCACCACGTCGGCGCGAATTCCTGGCAGAGCCGCGGCGCCAAGGAGCGCGACGCCGACCGGACCGGACTGTCCTACGTTATCCTGAACTCGCGCGTCGCGAGCGGGGAGAAGACGTTCGAGGACCCGTGGGGCAACGTTATCCGCGTGGTGCCGACGGCCTCCTAGACCGTGACGCCGGACGGCGCGCAGCCGGCCGGCGACCGGCCGGGCGCGTCAGCGGCCCGCACCCTTCAGCGCGCGGCGCCTCGCCTCGTCGATCAGCATGTTCGCGACCTGCATGCGCTGGATGGCGCGCTCCCGCATGTGCGGGGGCAGCCGGTCGGGATGGTTGGCGAAGGCGAAGGCCCGGCGGATGCGGGCGAACTCGGCCGGCGCGCGGGCGCCGTCGAGGTTGAGTTCGAGGGAGATCGCCTCGGGTTCGACCGGGAGCGCCTCGATCGTGTCGGCGACGGCCTCCTCGGCCGGCTCGGCCGCGGCGAACAGTTCCTCCAGATCGGCGTCCGAGGCGACGTCCATGTATTCGGCGGCGACCGCGTCGGACGACACCTGGATGCGGCCCGAATGCAGCTCCTCCACGACCGAAAGGTAGTCGAAGGGGATCGACGGCCGCGCCGTCGCTTCGGCATTGGCTTCCGCCGCGGCGACGAGGTCGTCCAGCAGCGATGCGAAGTCGCGAGTGGGTTGAACGCCCATGGCAGCCTCCTTTCGCATCTAATGCCCGACCCGCCGTTCCGATCCCTCATCTATCACGAAGCGGTTAACAAGGGTGATCCGGGATCGCGCGGAGTTTAGGCTTCGCAAAAAAGAGGGCCGTACCGGCGGTACGGCCCAGTTGCGCCACTCGGGCGAGGAAAAACCGGCCATGGGCCAGCGCCGAAGCTACGCGGCGGCGCGGCGCGGAGTTTCACAGGTGGATCAATTTGCGCCGCGCCCTTCGGCCGACGCCCGGCCCCCCGCTGTGCCGCCCCCCAGTGCCGCGCCTTCGCCCCATGTCCGCCCGATTCCGTGCTAGGTTCGGGCCGAACCGGGGAGAAACCATGCGAATCGTCCTGACCGCCGCCCTCGTCCTGGCCGCCAGCGGCGCCTTCGCCGCCGACCCCGCCTATCTGGACGACCGCTCCACCGCCGACAGCCTCGTGCGCTCGCTCTACAACGCCGTGACGCGCAAGGAATATGCGCGCGCCTGGGCCTATTTCGGCGATGCCAAGCCATCGGCGGACTTCGACGCGTTCCGCGAGGGGTATGCGGACACCGACGAGGTCGAGGTGGTTACCGGCGACGTCAGCGAGGAGGGTGCGGCGGGCAGCGTCTTCTATCAGGTGCCGGTGGCGATCCGCGCGGTCGCGGGCGACGGCAGCGAAAGCGTCTTCGCTGGCTGCTACACCGCGCGGCTGGCGAATCCCCAGCTGCAGGAGCCGCCCTTCACGTCGCTCCAGCTCGAAAAGGGCAATTTGAAGCTGGCCAACGGCGCCCTGGAACAGGCGCTGCCGGCGGGCTGCGGCGACGGACCGCCCGCCGCGCCGGCGACGCCCGGCAAGGCGCGGGCCGATGCGATGTTCCGCGCCACCTATGACAAGCAGTGCGATACGCTCGGCCGGAACGCGATGCCGGACGCGGCCGTCCCCGAGATCACCGAGGTCCGCCACCGCTATTCCGACGCGCCCGAATCCGAGCCCGACCGCGTCGGCTACCTGTTCCGCTTTTCCTGCTTCACCGGCCCCTACAACACGAGCGAGGTCTACTACTTCGGCGACGCCTACGGCGAGGTCGAGCAGATCCGGTTCGCCGAGCCGGATATGGACATCCGCTACGTCGACACCGAGAGCGCCGAGCTGGACTCGATGTCGATCATCGGCTGGACGGCGACCGACCAGCTGGTGAACTCCTTCTACGACGAGAAGGAACAGTCGCTGACGTCGTGGGTGAAGTGGCGCGGCGTCGGCGACCAGTCGTCGTCGGCCAAGTACATCCTGCGCAACGGCGAGTTCGTGCTGGTTCACTACGAAGTCGATCCGACCGCCGACGAGGAGATCAACCCCGAGGTCGTGCTGGATTTCGATACCGGGCCGTAAAACGGGTCAGCGCTTCGCCGACAGCATCCAGTTGAGCGTGTCGCGCCAGTCCGTCATGCGGATCGGCGTGCCATGGGAGCCGGTCTCGAAGCGCACGAAGCGCGCCGGGTAGCCTTTCTTCTTCGCCCGGATCGAGCGGTAGAACGCCTCCTGCGACGCGACCGGGAAGACCTTGTCGGCGGATCCGTGCCCGAAGAAGACGGGGACGCCTGATTTGAAGGCGGCGCTGGCGAGGAAGTCCTCGTTCCACAGCGAGCCGAGCAGCAGCAGCCCGCCGAGCTTCTTCGCCACGCTCGCGTTCCTGGCCAGTTCCCAGCAGATGGTGCCGCCCATCGAGCCGCAGGCGACGAAGACCGGGGCACCGGGCGATTGGGCGGAATAATGGTCGATGACGGCGGCCACCTGCGCGGCCCCCTTCGCGCCGAATTCCGTAAAGTCGGGCGTGATGTAGAGCCCGCCGTTCTCGGCCATCAGGTTCTTGATGCGGTTGAAGTTGCCGCCGAAAGTGTAGTCGTCGACGCCCTGCTTGCGGCTGCCGCCCTGGCCGTGGATGTAGAGCGTGATGATGCTGGCGCCGGCCGTCCTGCCGACCGCGACGTGGCTGATCTCGCCAATGTCGGCGCGCAGCTTCAGGTCTTTCTGCACGCCGCGGACGCCCAGTGCCACGTATTTGCGCTTCACGCGGCGCTCCGGCGTCTCGTCGCGGCCGTTGATGTCGCGCATCTCGTTGTAGTCGACCACCGCGTAGTCGCCATTGTCGGCCGTCGACAGGATCGCCGGGTAGGCGAACAACTCGTCCTTGAACGGTTTCAGCCCCGCCGCCGAGGCGGGGAGCGCACAGGCGAACAAGACCAGCAGGGCGATGGCGGCGTGTGTGAGCACCCCCCTCTGGCCTCCCGCACGTCTCGCCCTCAGCGGCGAGGCGACCGGGTATTTCGGAGACTGCCCCCACTCCGCCTCGCCTACGGCGGCTTTGCCGCCGGGCTCGGCACCTCTCCCCCACGCCGTGGGGGAGAGGAAAGGCGCCAAGCCTCGCGGCCGCCGGTTCCTCTCCCCCGTCGAACGGGGGAGAGGTGGTCGGCGAAGCCGACCGGAGTGGGGGTCGAACTCCACCTGCGATTGTCCCGCCGTTGAAGGCGAGACGTGCGGCAGGACAGAGGGAGGTGATGAAACGGACAAACCGACCTCGAGTTTTGGCGCGCTTAGAGCGTCATCCCCGCCAACCATGTCAAGGATGTGGTCAGTCCTGCAGGACGCCGCCCGCCAGGCGGAGCGCTTCCGGCGTGTCGACGTCCACGAAGGCGCCGGCGCCGATCTCCACATCGACGACCGGCTGCTCGCCCGACTCGACGATGTGGCGGGCGCCGGTGTCGCCCTCGAGCGTCGCGACGAGCGGGAACACCGCGCGCGGCAGGATGACCGGGTTGCCGCGCTTGCCGTCATGGACGGCTCGCACGACCGAAGCGCCACCGGCACGCGCGAAGGCGGCGATGAGGCGGTCGAGGTCCGCCGTGGTGACGTCCGGCATGTCGCCCAGCACGATCAGTGCGCCGCTGGCGGACGGCGACAGCGCTGCGATGCCGGCCTTCAGCGAACCGGCGAGGCCGGCGGTGAAATCGGGATTGGCGACGACCGCGACATCCAGGCCGGCCAGCGCCTCGCGGACCCGCGCCTCCTGGTGGCCGGCCACCGCGACGACCCGCGCGGCGCGGCTGGCCCTTGCGCGCTCGGCGACGCGGCGCACCAGCGGCTGGCCGTCGAACAGCGCCAGCAGCTTGTTGCCGCCACCCATGCGGCTCGACCGGCCGGCGGCCAGCACGATCGCCTCGACCGGCGCATGCGTCGCCGGCGCCTGCTCGCGTGGCTGAGGCCGGCTCGGGATCTCCATCAGCAGCCCGCCGACGCCCATGCCGGCGATGTCGGCGGAGGTCACGTCGATGCCGGCCAGGATGCGGTCGAGCACCCAGTCGAAGCCGTTCTCCTTCGGGCTGCGGGCGCAACCCGGCGCGCCGATCACCGGCTTGCCGGCCAGCGTGCCGAGCGCGATCAGATTGCCGGGATCGACCGGCATGCCGGCGCGGATCACATCTCCGCCGGCCGCGCGGATCGCCGCCGGCACGACATCGTCGGGGTCGCTCATGGCAGAGGCGCCGAACAGCACGACCATGTCGCTCTCGCGCGCCAGTTCGGCGAGAGCGCCGGCCACGGCATTTTGGTCGTGCGCGGTGAGGCGCTCGCCGACGACGCGGCTGCCAGAGCGCGACAGGCGCTCGGCCGTCACCTTCACCGTCTTGGCCAGCACGCTGTCCTTGACGCCCGGCAGTACCGTCTGGACGATGCCGACCCTGTGCGGTGCGAAAGGCATCACCGAAACCACCGGCCGGCCGGCGGCGAGCGCGGTGACGCGCCGGACGAGGCTGCCGGCCACCGCGAAGGGGATAATCTTCACCGTCGCCACCATCTGGCCGCGCGTGACCCGCGCGTAGTGCGCGACGGTCGCGAGCGTGATGGCCGGGTCGACCGCGTTGATGGCGTCCACCAGCGCCTTGTCGACGACGAAGACGCCATCGGCCGAGGCGTGGAGGTTGACGCGGCCGGTGGCGGGCGCCTTCACGTCGACCGCGCCGCCCGGCAGGGCCGCCGCGATGGCCCCAGCCGCCTCGTCTTCCGACAGGTCGCCGGGTTCCTTGACCGCGGCGACGACCTCGCCGAGTCCCGAGCGACGGAGGTCCTCCACGTCCGACGCCGTCAGCACATGCGCCTTCCGGAGACGACGGCCGCCCGCGTCGACGGCGTGGGCGAGCGTGGCGCCGACGGCCCGGTCGAGCGGGACGGGACCGAACTTCAAGCGGCCTCGCCAGTCGCGCCGGGAAGGCCGCGAGAGCGCAGCGCGCCGATCACCTCGGCCAGCACGGCGACCGCGATCTCGGCGGGGCTCGATGCGTTGA
Organism: Rhizobiaceae bacterium; assembly: GCA_019635755.1. Taxonomy (GTDB): domain Bacteria; phylum Pseudomonadota; class Alphaproteobacteria; order Rhizobiales; family Rhizobiaceae; genus OAS926. Next base: position 592,292 of record JAHBYW010000002.1, read on the forward strand.
TCGGCAGGCCGATCGGGGCGCGGATCGAGGCAATCTGCGCCGGCGTGGCGCCGAGCGCCGCCAACCGCTCGACGCGGCGCGCATGCGTCTTCCGGCTGCCCAGCGCCCCGACATAGAAGCAGCCGGCATCGAGCGCCGCCTTCAGCGGCACATCGTCGATCTTGGGGTCGTGCGACAGCGCGGCGACGGCCGTGTAGCCGTCGAACGGATGCGCTTTCAGCACGTCCTCGGGCCAGTCGGCGTGGAGCGTCACATCGGGGAAGCGGTCGGCGGTGGCAAAGGCGGTCCGCGGGTCGATAATCTCCATGTCCAGCCCGGCGACCTTCGCCATCGGCGCCAGCGCCTGGCTGATGTGCACGGCGCCGATCGCAACGAGGCGCGGCTTCGGCAGATGGACGTTGAGGAAATAGCTGTTGCCGCCGGCGGTCACAGCCGTCGACAGGCCGGTGCGGAACGCCTTGGCGACGGCCTCGCCGAGTTCGCCCTCCACCCTGTCGCCTTCGCGGATCACGCGGTCGGTGCCGGCGGACAGTTCGGTCAGCAGCAGCGCGGCGCGGCGCGCCCGGCGTTCGGCATTGAGCAGCGCGAGCGATGCGGCGTCCATGGCTTAGCCCAGCCGCTCGACATAGACCTTGATGCGCCCGCCGCAGGACAGGCCGACGCGCCAGGCGGTCTCGTCGGCGACGCCGAACTCCAGCATCTTCGCCTGACCCGAGCCGATGACGTCGAGCGCCTCCGTCACAACCGCGCCTTCCACGCAGCCCCCGGAGACGGAGCCGTGGAAATTGCCCTCGGCGTCGATGACCAAGTGGCTGCCGACCGGGCGAGGGGCCGAGCCCCAGGTTTCGACGACCGTCGCCACGGCGACCTGCCGTCCCTGCGCCGACCAGTCCTCCGCGATCGCCAGAGGATCGCGCTTCTCGTCCAGAACCGTCGCATCCATGGGTCAGCGCCTCCGCCTGAATATTGGTCCCAGGCGTTATATATGGCTATGCCGCGCGCCGCTTGCCAAGCCCGAGCCAGCGCCTCGGATCGGCGTCGGCCGTGCGCGTCCGGTCGAGCGAGGCGCAGAGGTCGGCCAGCGCCGCGAGATTGTGAACCGGGCGGAACTCGTCGACATGCGGCAGCATGGCGCGGACGCCGCGGGCGCGGGCCTCGAAGCCGTCGAAGCGGAGCAGCGGGTTCAGCCAGATCAGGCGGCGGCAGGATTTGCGCAGCCGCTCCATCTCGTCGGCAAGGCCGGCCGTGTCGTCGCGTTCCAGCCCGTCGGTGATCAGCAGCACGATCGCGCCCTGGGAGAGCACGCGCCGCGACCACAGGCGGTTGAACTCGTTCAGCGTGTCGCCGATGCGCGTGCCGCCCGACCAGTCCTTCACCGCCGCTGCGCTCTCGGACAGCGCCTGATCGGGGTCGCGATGGCGCATCTGGCGGGTCAGGTTGGTGAGCCGCGTGCCGAAGACGAAGGTGTGCACGCGGCGGCGCTTCTCGGTCAGCGCGTGCAGGAAGTGCAGGAAGACGCGGCTGTACTGGCTCATCGAGCCGGAGATGTCGGCCAGCACGACCAGCGGCGGGTGCACCTCCCGGGCTGAGCGGAAGCGGGGCAGGATCATGTCGCCGCCGGTCCGCAGCGCCGTGCGCATCATGGCGCGGGGGTCGGCGCGGCGGCCGTGCGCGTCCGGCTTGAAGCGGCGGGTGCGGACCTGGTCGAAGGGCAGGATGAGCGCCGAGATGGCCTGGCGCGCTTCCGCCAGCTCGCGCGCGGTCATCTGGGCGAAGTCCTTCTGGCGCAGGATCTCGTTGCCCGACACCGTAAAGCGGGCGTCGACCTCGATCTCGGGGATCTCCTCCGGCCGCTGCTCCTTGCGGTGGCCCTCGAACATGGCATCCGCGACCCGACTTTCGGCCGCCCGCGGCTTCTGCTTCTCGCGCTTGTCGGGCGCGGTCGGCGAGAACATGGCCAGCATCTTCTCGACCAGTTCGCGCGACTTCCAGAACAGCCGGAACGCCTCGTCGAACGTGGCGTGGTCCTCGCGGCGGGTGACGAGCACGGCATGCAGCGTCCAGTAGAAATCGTCTCGGCTGCCGATGCCGGCGGCGAGCACCGCCTCGATCGCGTCCTTCACCGAGGCCGGGCCGACGCGCATGCCGGCCTTGCGCAGCGCGCGGGCGAAATAGACGATGTTGTCGGCGATCCGGCCGTCTAGGCGGGCGTCGAGGGTTGCGGTCCCGGCTTCGGTGGTCATAGGCGGCGGCCAGCGGCCGCCCGATCTCCCCCCGTGTGGGGGAGATCGGCAGACTGGCATGCCGCGCGAGGATCATGCGGGCTACTCCGCAGCCTTCAGCTCGGCCTTCACCTCGTTCAAGATGCGCCGGCCTTCGCCCTGCTCGATGCGCGCGATGTCGTCCTGGTACTTCAGCAGCACGCCGATCGTGTCGGACACGGTTTCGGGGTCGAGCGCCACGCGGTCGAGCTCGGTGAGCGCGCTCGCCCAGTCGATCGTCTCGGCCACGCCCGGAACCTTGAACAGTTCGAGTTCGCGCAGCTTCTGCACGAACGAGACCACTTCGGCGGAGAGGCGCTGGTTGGCCTGCGGCACCTTGCGCGCCACGATCTCGAGCTCGCGCCGCGCGTCCGGATAGTCCACCCAGTGGTAGAGGCAACGGCGCTTCAGCGCGTCGTGGATCTCGCGGGTGCGGTTGGTCGTGATGATGACGATCGGCGGCTCCTCCGCCCTGATCGTCCCGAGTTCCGGGACGGTGACCTGGAAGTCGGACAGAATCTCCAGCAGGAACGCCTCGAAGGCCTCGTCGGTGCGGTCGAGCTCGTCGATCAGGAAGACGGGCGCCGCGCCCTTCGCACCGCCGAGCGCTTCCAGCACCGGACGGCGGATCAGGTACTTCTCCGAGAAGACGTTGCGCTCCATGTCGCGACGGTCGACGTCGCCGGCGGCTTCTTCCATGCGGATCTCGATCATCTGCGCGGCATAGTTCCACTCGTAGACCGCCGAGGAGACGTCGAGGCCTTCGTAGCACTGGAGCCGGATCAGCTTCCGGCCAAGCGCCGACGCCAGCACCTTGGCGATCTCGGTCTTGCCGACGCCGGCTTCCCCCTCCAGGAAGAGGGGGCGCTTCATCTTCAGGCTCAGGAACAGCACCGTGGCCAGCGACCGGTCGGCGACGTAGTCGGCCGCGGTCAGCAGGTCGAGCGTCTCGTCGATCGACTGCGGCGCCGGGCGCGCGGCGGGGAGGGGAGTGGTCAAAGGATGCGGTATCCGCGGTCGTAATAGAGCAGCGGCCGCAGCCTATCCCCGTGGCGCAGGCCTGTCACCTTGCCGAACAGGACGCGGTGCGTGGCGAGGTCCTTGCTGTCGACCAGCCGGCAGTCGAAGACAACCATCGCGTCGGCAAGCACCGGGGCGCCGGTCGCCAGCGTCTCCCAGGCGCCGAGCTCGAAGCGCGCATCCTGTCCGAGCCCGGTCACGCCTGAGAAACCGGTGGCCAGCCCCTCATGGCCGGCGGCCAGCGTGTTCAGCGCGAAGACGCCATTGTCGCGGAACGCGTCGTTGGCGGCGTTCTCGCGGTTCAGACAGACGAGGATGGTGGGCGGATTGTCCGAAACCGAGCATGCGGCGATGACGGTCGCGCCGCGCCGGCCGGCCGGACCGTCGGTGGTCACCACATGCACGGCGCCCGCGAACTGGCTCATCGCGTCGCGGTAGTCCTGCGGTTCGATCCGGTGCGTCTGCAACACTGGCGGGGCCCCTTGCCGTTGCCCGCTATATAGGACGGGGCCGGGTCGTCACAAGCTGACCAGATGCCCCTGGGAATCGCGGCAAATGGCGAGTTGCGGTCGGCGGCGGAGCGTTCTACGCATGGAACTCCGCACCGGCGCGTCGCCGGCCCCGGGAGCAAACAGAACGGCCGATGCGACGTGGCCTCGCTCCATTGCTGATGTGCTGCGCGTTGTCCGGCCCCGCCGCGGCGGCCGACATCGTCGTCGGCGTCGCCGCGCCGCTCACCGGGCCGTCGGCGCTGTTGGGCGAGCAGATCGCCGAGGCCGCCTATGTTGCCGCGCAGGCGCAGTCGCCGGGCGTGGTGTTCACCGCCGTGGACGACCAGTGCACGGCTGCGGGCGGCGCCAATGCCGCGCGGAGCCTGGTCGCGTCCAAGGTCAGCATCGTGGTCGGGTTCCTCTGCGCCGAATCGATCGAGGCGGCGCTGCCGATCCTGCAGGCCGCGAACGTGCCGGTCATCACGGTCGGCGTCCGCACGGACAGCCTGACCGACCGCCGGTTCAAGACCGGCTGGCCGGTGTGGCGGCTTGGTCCGCGCGCCGACGGCGAGCGCAACGCGGTGGGCGAGATCCTGACCCGCGAATGGCGCGAGCAGCTCTTCGCCATCATCGACGACGGCACGATCTACGGCCGCGAACTGGCCGAGTCGCTGCGCGCCGCGGCGGAGCAGGTCGCGCTGGTGCCGGTGTTCATCGACACGTTCCGGCCGCAGCTCGACAACCAGATCGGCCTCGCCGGGCGCCTGCGGAAAGCCGGCGCAACGCATGTCTTCGCCGGGGGTGACTTCGAGGACATCGCGGTGCTCGGCCGCGACGCGGCGACGCTCGGCATGGACCTCGTGATCGCCGGCGGGGAATCGCTGCGCGCCGAGCCGGGACCGGTGCCGCTGCCCGCCGGCACGCTGATGATCGCGGTGCAGGACTGGGCGACCGTCGCCGACCCTGCGCTGGTGAGGCAGCTGCAGGACGAGGGCGTCATGATCGACGGCTATGCGCTGCCCGCCTATGCCGCGGTGCAGGTGGCGGCGAAGGCTGTGGCCGACGCCGAGGCATCGTCCAGGCCATTGGCGGACGTGCTCAGCGACACCCTGTTCGAGACGGCGATCGGGCCGGTCGATTTCGACGACAAGGGCGATCTCGCCGCTTCGCCCTACCGGCTGTTCCGTTTCGACGGAACGGCGTTCGTCGAGGTGAGATAGCGATGCCGTTCCGCGCCGGTCCGCGCAACCTGATCACGGACGTCGCCGGCCTCCGCGTCGGCAACGCGGCCGACGAACGCATCAAGACGGGTGTGACCGTCGTCGTGTGCGACCCACCCGCGGTCGCGGGCGTGCAGGTGCTGGGCGGCGCGCCGGGAACGCGCGAGACCGACCTGCTCGAACCCCACAACACGGTCGACACCGTGAACGCCATCGTGCTGTCGGGCGGCTCTGCCTTCGGCCTGGACGCCGCGTCCGGCGCGCAGGCGGCGCTGCGCGAAATGGGGCTGGGCTTCGCCGTGCGCGACATGCGCATCCCGATCGTGCCGGCCGCGATCCTCTACGATCTGGAGAATGGCGGCGACAAGGACTGGGGCCGCTATCCGCCCTATCGCGAGCTGGGCTACGACGCGGTGCGCGCGGCCGCGGCCGACTTCGCGGTCGGCACCGCCGGCGCCGGGACGGGCGCGATCACTTCCGGCCTCAAGGGCGGGCTGGGCTCGGCATCGACCGTCCTGCCGAACGGCATCACGGTGGGCGCGCTGGTGGCGACCAACGCGACGGGCTCGGTCACGGTCGGCGAAACGCGGCATTTCTGGGCCGCGCCGTTCGAACTCGGCGCCGAGTTCGGCGGGCTGGGACTGCCGTCGCCGATGGCAGCGGACGCGGTCGACGTGCGCCTGAAGTTCCGCGACGCGATGCCTCGCGAAAACACCACGATCGCGGTGATCGCCACCGACGCGGTGCTGACCTCGGGCGGGGCGAAGCGGCTGGCGATCTCGGCGCATGACGGCTTTGCGCGCGCCATCTGGCCGGCCCACACGCCGGTCGACGGCGATCTCGTCTTCGCGCTTGCCACCGGCGGCAGCGGCATCGCGCCCGGGCCGGAGGCAGGCATCGACCTCTACGCGGCGGCGGCGGCGACCATGGCGCGCGCCATCGCGCGCTCGGTTCACGCGGCGACGCCGGCGGCGAACGACGTTCTGCCGGTCTGGTCCAGCCGTCGAACCTGACGTTAACCGCGCAGGGTGCTATCCTCGCCGCGGATTCGAACGGGGCCGCCATGCGCAGATTAGCCAGGGTTTTCGCATTGCTGCTGCTGCCGTTCGCGCCTGCGCGGGCCCTGGCGGGCGATGCGGCAAGCGTCGAGATCCTCGGCTTCACGCCGGACGGCGCGGTCTTCGCCTTCGAGGAATACGGGGTGCAGGACGGTTCCGGCTTCCCCTATGCCAGCCGCTACTACATCGACACGCGCGACGACAGCTTCCTTCCCGGAACGCCGGTGCGCGTGACGATCGAGGACGAGGCGGCGAGCGTGGCCGACGCGCGGGCGCAGGCGAAGACGCTGGGGCAAAAGGTGTTTCCCGACACGACGCTGGCGGCCAATCGCGGCCATACGGCCGGTTTCAACGCCGTGACCGAGCTGTCGGCCGATCCCACCCGGATGACGGTCAACCCGCGCCCGGTGTTTCCGCCGGTCGACGACCCGCTGGAGTTTCGGTTGGAGGCGTTCGCGGTCGAGCCTCCCGACCATTGCCAGGGGCTCGACGGCATCGTCGGGTTCCGCCTGCTCAAGCTGCGGCCGGTGGCCGGCCAGACCGTCGACCTGCGGCACGAGGACGAGCGCATCCCGCGCAGCCGTGGCTGTCCGACGGGATACAGGCTGGCGGGCATACAGACCTTCTACCCCGAGCGCGGGACGCCCGCCTACGCCGTGCTGATCGCCGTCGCCGGGTGGGGATTCGAGGGACCGAACCACCGCTGGATCGCCGCGACGGGCCGGTTTTGACGGGCGACACGACCCTCCGGACCGCGCCTGCCCGCGCCGGCCTCCGGTCGCGGCTGGCGGAGGCGGTCCCGCCGCTGGCGCATGCGCTCGCCGGGGCGCCGGCATGGGGCCTGCTGATGGCCGCCAGCGCCGCGGCCAGCCTGTGGCTGCGCGACTGGCAGACGCCCGGCCTGTTCTGGACGGTTTCCGTGCTGTTCGCGGCGGGCGGTGCGCTCGCTTTTGCCCCCGGGCTGTTTGCGGCACGCCTCTTCGGACTGGGACGGGGCCGCGAGGTCGCGTTCGCTGCCGCGTTCCTGTCGATGTCGGTGATGACCATCGGCGTGACGGCGCTGGTCTTCGCGGTGATCTACCGGAGCTATTACGCGCAGTGGCATGCCGACACGTTCTCACTCACCTGGACGTTCCAGCTCGTCTTCACGACGGCCGGCGCCGTCGCCCAGTTCGCGGCGCTCGGCGTGCGCATGTACTTTCCCCTGGGCTTCGCCGCGCTGCTTGCCTTCAGCCTGGCGTTCAGCCTGCGCTTTTCCGGCTCGATTCCGGGCCGGGCGCGTTGAGCCGCGCGCCTGCCTCTGTTAGGAGGCACGCGTCTCCACACTGCCGCCGGAAAGGTCCTACCCGCCGATGATCCCGCGCTATTCCAGGCCGGAAATGGTGGCCATCTGGTCGCCCGAGACGAAGTTCCGCATCTGGTTCGAGATCGAGGCGCATGCCTGCGACGCGCTGGCCGAGCTTGGCGTCATCCCGGCGAAGGCCGCCAGGACGATCTGGAAGAAGGGCGGCAAGGCGACCTTCGACGTGGCGCGGATCGACGCGATCGAGCGCGAGACCAAGCACGACGTGATCGCCTTCCTGACGCATCTGGCCGAGATCGTCGGCCCGGACGCGCGCTTCGTGCACCAGGGCATGACCTCGTCCGACGTGCTGGACACCTGCCTCGCCGTGCAGCTTTCACGCGCGTCCGACATCCTGCTGGCCGACATCGACGCGCTGCTGGCGGCGCTCAAGAAGCGGGCCTTCGAGCACAAGGACAGCGTCACCATCGGCCGCAGCCACGGCATCCATGCCGAGCCGACCACGTTCGGCGTCAAGCTGGCCCAGGCCTATGCGGAGTTCGCCCGCGCCCGTAACAGGCTGGTCGCGGCGCGCGCGGAGATCGCGACCTGCGCCATCTCGGGCGCTGTCGGCACCTTCGCCAACATCGATCCGCGCGTCGAGGCGCATGTGGCGAAGGCGATGGGGCTGGCCGTCGAGTCGGTGTCGACGCAGGTGATCCCGCGCGACCGCCACGCGATGTTCTTCGCAACGCTGGCGGTCATCGCCTCGTCGATCGAGCGGCTGGCGACCGAGGTGCGTCACCTGCAGCGCACCGAGGTGCTCGAGGCCGAGGAATATTTCTCGCCGGGGCAGAAGGGCTCGTCGGCGATGCCGCACAAGCGCAACCCGGTGCTCTCCGAGAACCTGACCGGGCTGGCGCGGCTGGTGCGCGGCATGGCGCTGCCGGCGATGGAGAACGTGGCGCTCTGGCACGAGCGCGACATCTCGCATTCCTCGGTCGAGCGCATGATCGGGCCGGACGCGACGATCACGCTGGACTTCGCCCTGGCACGGCTGACCGGCATGATCGAGAAGCTGGTCGTCTATCCCGAGGCGATGCGCGCCAACATGGAGAAGTTCCGCGGGCTGATCCATTCGCAGCGCGTGCTGCTGGCGCTGACGCAGGCCGGCGTATCGCGCGAGGCCGCCTATCGTCTGACGCAGCGGAATGCCATGAAGGTGTGGGAGCAGGGCGCGGATTTCCTGGAGGAGCTGCTGGCCGACAGGGATGTGCGGGCGGCGCTGTCCGAGGCAAAGATCCGCGAACAGTTCGATCTCGGCTACCACACCAAGCATGTGGACACGATCTTCAGGCGCGTGTTCGGGACGGCGAAATCGCCGACGAAGGGGAGGGGAAAGTGATGACCACCAGGCTCGCGGCGAAGGACATCCTGCCCGCCGACCGCGACGCGGTGCTGGTCGGTCGCGTCTGGTCGAAGGCGGCCGGCGGACCCTGCCCGGTTCTGGTCGATCAGGGCATGGTGAAGGACCTGTCGAAGGTCTCGCCGACCGTGTCCGGGCTCTTCGAGCAGGACGTGATCGACGTCGTGAAACGAGTCCGTGAATCGCTCGATGTGCTTGGTTCGGTTGACGATTTCCTCGATGCGGGCGGCAATTCGGGCAAGGCGGGCGACCTGCTGGCGCCCTGCGACCTGCAGGCGGTGAAGGCGGCCGGCGTGACCTTCGCGGGCTCGATGGTCGAGCGCGTCATCGAGGAGCGCGCCAAGGGCGAGCCCGAGCGCGCCGAGGCCATCCGCAAGGAACTCGCGCCGATCGTCGGCGAGAGCCTGCGCGGCATCAAGCCCGGATCGGAGCAGGCGGCGGAAGTCAAGCGGCTGCTGCAGCAGCGCGGGCTCTGGTCGCAATATCTCGAGGTCGGCATCGGACCGGACGCGGAGATCTTCACCAAGGCACAGCCGATGGCGTCGGTCGGCTGCGGCGCCGATGTCGGCATCAACCCGATCTCCAACTGGAACAATCCAGAGCCGGAGGTCGTGCTTGCGGTCAATTCGCGCGGCACGATCGTCGGCGCGACGCTCGGCAACGACGTCAATCTGCGCGACGTGGAAGGCCGCTCGGCACTCCTGCTGGGCAAGGCCAAGGACAACAACGCCGCCTGCGCGATCGGGCCGTTCGTGCGCCTGTTCGACGGCCGCTTCTCGCTGGCCGATGTCGAACAGCTCGAGCTTTCGCTGTCGATCCGGGGCGCCGACGGGTTCGTGCTGGAGGGCGAAAGCCGCATGAGCGCGATCTCGCGGCCGCCGGCCGACATCGCCGGCCAGGCGATCGGTCCGAACCACCAGTATCCGGACGGCTTCTTCCTGTTCCTCGGCACGATGTTCGCGCCGGTGAAGGACCGCAAGGCGCCGGGACAGGGGTTCACCCACGACATCGGCGACGAGGTGCGCATCTCGACGCCGGCGCTCGGAGCGCTGGTCAACCGGGTCGACCGCTGCGACCGCCTGCCGCCCTGGACCTTCGGCACGCGCGCGCTGATGGAGAACCTGGCCAAGCGCGGGCTGCTCTAGCGGCGATGCTGCGGGTCCACCAGATCCCGATCGACTCCATCTACGTGCCGACCGCGCGTCGCAAGACGCTGCATCCCGAGACGGTGCGCACGCTGGCCGAGGACATCCTGGAGAACGGCATGAAGCTGCCGATCCAGGTGCGCGTCGACGGCAAGCGCCATGTGCTGGTCGAGGGACTGCATCGGCTGGAGGCGGCGAAATGGCTCGGCGAGACGTCGATCGCCGCCTATCTGGTGCAGGCCCGCAAGCACTGACGCAGGGTCGGCCGGGCAACAGCCGCGATTCTTTCGTGCCCTTAACCATTCCAATTCAACCTTTGTTGGTAATTTCCCGTTCATACAAATGTCTTCCGGCGGCGTGCGGCTCCGGGCTGTTGTGTCCTTGCGTACAGGTACCCGATGCGATCGCCACGCATTGCGCTTTCCCTGCTCCTCTGCCTTGCGATGGCCGGCTGCACCTCGAGCTCCGGCGTCGATGGCCTGAGGCCGTCTTCCGAAATCACGAGTTCGATCAAGGCCGAGAAAGCGTCCGCCGAGACGGCGCTCGACGCCGACGGCCAGTTCGCGGCCCGATCGCTGGCGGGTGAACAGGATACGCAGATCGACGGCGATGGAGGCGATATCGACACCGTCGCCTACGCCGCTCCGGACAATCCGACGGTCGCGAAGAAGGCGCTGGCGATCGGCGCGGTGCAGCGGCAGAAGTTCCGCGACGCCAAGCCGATCAATTTCGGCAAGACCTCGCCCAAGGACTACGCCGTCCACGGCGTGGACGTGTCGCGCTGGCAGGGCGAGATCGACTGGGTGAAGCTGCGCAGCCAGGGCGCCAACTTCGCCTACATCAAGGCAACCGATGGCGGCGATCATCTGGACCCGATGTTCAAGAAGAACTGGAAGGCGGCCGCGCAGGCTGGGTTGAAGCGCGGCGCCTACCATTTCTTCTACTGGTGCCGCTCGGGCGCGTCGCAGGCCGACTGGTTCATCCGCAACGTGCCGAAGGTGGAGGGCGCGCTGCCGCCCGTCATCGACGTCGAGTGGAACCATCTGTCGAACTGCAAGAAGCGGCCGAAGCCCGAGGCCGTGCGCGAGAAGATGCAGGCCTTCATGGACAAGCTCGAGGCGCATTACGGCCAGCGGCCGGTGATCTACACCGCGCCGGACTTCTACGACGACAATCTGAAGGGCCACTTCAAGAACTATCCGTTCTGGCTGCGCTCGGTGGCGGCGCACCCCTCGAAGCGCTATCCGGGGCGCGACTGGGTGTTCTGGCAGTATTCCGGCTCCGGGCTGTCGCACGGCGTGAAGGGCCAGATCGACCTCAACGTCTTCCGCGGCAACGAGGCGGAATGGCGCCGCTGGCTGGGCGGCGCACGCCTCGTCGCCTCGAACTGAGCCGAAGGCCCCGACCGTCAGTCGCTGCCGGGACGGACCGTTTCGACCAACAGCGTGCCGGCCGGCGAGGGTTTCAGCAGTTCGGCTTCCGGCTTCGTCAGGTCGAGCCAGTGCGTCCAGTCCCCCGGCGCCAGCACCACCACCTGCCGGTCGTGATAGGGCTTCACATCGGCGCCGGGCTCCGTCGTAAGCATCGCGAAGGCCGGCGGCTGGTTGCCGGACCCCTCGCTCCAGATCGCCGCGATCGCCGTCAGCGGCCCGTCGCGAAAGGCGAAGCGGTGCTTTGCCTTCGGCGACTTCTTGCCGGTGAACTCGAAGAAGGCCGAAGCCGGCACGATGCAGCGGCGTGACTGCGCGAAGCTGCGCCCCTCGGAGCGGAAATTGAACACCGGGGCGCCTTTGCCCGTGGCCTTGCCCCTTGGCGGCAGACCGAAGGCCATGGGCGAGAGTTCCACGGCGTCGCCCGCCAGCCGCATGACCGGGCCGAGGTCGCCGATGCGGATGTCGTCGGCCGAGGGCAGGTCAACCGCGCCCTGGTGGGTCGCGACGGCCAGCCCGGCGTGCCGGACCGCCTTCTCATACTCGGCCCAGGCGATGTGCTGCTCGTAGTCGTTGCACACGGCTAGCCGCCCTTTCCGGCCTTGGGCGCGCGGGACGCGCGGGTCGCGGTCTTGCGAGCGCCGGCCTCGTCAATGCCGTTGCCGCCGCCGGCGTTCCGGGCGCCTGCCGTCCGCGGACGACCGGTCTGGGGATAGATGGTCTCGCCGCGCTTCAGCATCTCGACGAAGGCTGCGATGCGCTTCTTCCGGCCTACCTCGGTCTTGAGCTGGTTGGTGCGGAAGGCGAGCGCAAAGCGGTTCTGCGCGCTCAGCGTCTCAAGCATCGCGCGCGCCTTCGGCTCGGCGTCGATTGCGGCCTGCAGGTCGGCCGGCAGCGCGTTGTCGCGGATGCGATAGGCCGCCGCCCAGCGGCCGTCGGCCTTCGCCGCCTCGACATGGCGCAGCCCATGCGCCGTCATGCGGCCGTCGCTGACCAGCCGGGCGACGTTCTCGACATTGACCTGGCTCCAGGCGCTCTTCGGTCCGCGCGGCACGTAGCGCTGCAGGAAGCTCTTCTCGTCGAAGCCCTTGCGGATGGCATCGATCCAGCCCCAGCAGAGCACCGCGTCGATCGCCTCGACGGCCGTGATCGACCTGAGGCCGGACCCCTTCTTGTGGAGCTTGATCCAGACTTCGGGTTCCGTCGCATGATGCTCCGACAGCCAGGCGTAGAACGACTCGGCGGTCTCGAACTCGCGGACTTTCGTCTGATCGACCTTGAACGGCGCCATCTGTGCTCCTCGCCGGCAGCTTAGTGGGGCGGCGGCGGGAAGCACAGTGGAGCGGGCGCGGCTCCTGACATGTGGGCCAGGGCGACGGGCGGCCCGGCGCTAGGCGGCGCGGCGCTCGTGCCTGCCCTCTGCGATCTCCTCGACAAGCTTGGCGCAGAAGGCCGGCAGATCGTCCGGCTTGCGGCTGGTGACCAGACCCTGGTCGGTGACGACCTCGGAATCCTCCCACTTGCCGCCGGCGTTGACGACGTCGGTCTTGATCGACGCGTAGGAGGTCACCTTGCGGCCGCTGACGATGCCGGTCTCGACCAGCAGCCAGGGCGCGTGGCAGATGGCGCCGATCGGCTTCTTGGCCTCCCAGAACGCCTCGATGAAGGCGAGCGCCTTCGGCTCGACGCGCAGCCTGTCGGGATTGATGACGCCGCCCGGCAGCACCAGCGCATCATAGTCGGCCGCTGCCGTCTCGGTCAGCACCTTGTCGACCTTCACGGCCCGGCCCCAGTTCTTGTTGTCCCAACCTTTGATCTCGCCTGGCTCAAGCGACACGACGTGGACGTCCGCGCCCGCCGCCTTCAGCTTCTCCAGCGGCACTTCGAGTTCCGATTGCTCGAAACCGTGGGTGGCGAGAATGGCGATCCGCTTTCCGGAAATGTTCGGCATGATTTTTCTCCGTGGCTGAGGGGTGTGCAGGGAGAACGGCAGCGGCCGCGATGCGTTCCGGACCGCGCGTATCGCCTCGAAAGGTGGCGGCGGGCATTGCGGCGGGCGGGCGTCCGTTCATATGTGAAAGGGACCACGTCATCCCTCCCGCTCCAGCAAGAAGCCGAGCCTCGATCATGAACGACATGCCCGCCTACACGCCGCCCAAAGTCTGGACCTGGGACAAGCCGAGCGGCGGCACCTTCGCCGCCATCAACAAGCCGGTCTCGGGCGCCACCCACCAGAAGGAACTGCCCGTCGGCAAGCACCCGCTGCAGCTCTATTCGCTCGGCACGCCGAACGGCCAGAAGGTGACGATCCTGCTGGAGGAGCTGCTGGCCGCCGGGCACCGCGGCGCCGAATACGACGCCTGGCCGATCAAGCTCGACGGCGAGCAGTTCGGCTCGGGCTTCGTCGCGGTCAATCCGAACTCGAAGATCCCCGCGCTGCTCGACCGCAGCGGCCCGACGCCGATCCGCATCTTCGAGTCCGGCGCCATCCTTGTTCATCTGGCGGAGAAGTTCGGCGCCTTCCTGCCGACCGAGACAGCGGCGCGCGCGGAGACGCTGTCCTGGCTGTTCTGGCAGATGGGTTCCGCCCCCTTCGTCGGCGGCGGCTTCGGCCATTTCTACGCCTATGCGCCGGAGAAGATCGAATACGCCATCAACCGCTACGCGATGGAGACCAAGCGCCAGATGGACGTTCTGGACAAGCGGCTGGCCGACAACGAATTCGTCGCGGGCAGCGAGTACACGATCGCCGACATGGCGATCTGGCCCTGGTACGGCGGCATGGTGAAGGGCTGGAACTACGAAGCCGGCGAGTTCCTCGCCGTGCACGAATACAAGAACCTGCTGCGCTGGGCCGACCAGCTCTACGCGCGGCCGCCGGTGAAGCGCGGGCGCATCGTCAACCGCATGAGCGGCAACCCGGCGCAGCAGTTGCACGAGCGCCACGACGCGTCGGACTTCGACACGAAGACGCAGGACAAGATTCTCGCCGCCAAAGGTTAGGCGGCCCGGGGGGGCTGGAGGGTGGACGAGAAGGAGGAGGACAAGCAGCCGTCGCTCGACGACCCGGTCCACAAGGCGCGGGTGGTGCGGCTGCTGTTCCTGCTGACGCCTGTCTCCTTCCTGCTCTGCTTCTTCCTCGCCTGGGTTCAGGGCGCGGCCATGCAGCACGTGCTGCTGATCGCCGGCGTCGGCGCCGCCATGTGCTTCGGGGCGGGGATCGTCATCCAGTTGATGGGATCGAAATCCTGGATGGCGCTGGTCGCGATCAAGATCGCGGTGCTGCTGGTCGGGAAGCGATAGGCCGGGCGATTCGCGCTTCGGAATCAACGGCATTGCATGTGGCGCCCGTCGAGGTTTTTCGGGAACCAGGGCGGCGGCATTGCATTGTGCCCCGAACAGGGAGCAGGTGCGATGAGCAAGCCGATCCTCGCCATGATCAGCGGTTTCGTTCTGGCCTTCGGCATGTTCGTCGGCGGCATGCTGTTCGCGATCGTGTATCTCGTGCCGGGCGAGCCACGGCACCAGGCCGTGCAGCTGGCCGACGCCTCAGATCTCTGGACTGCCGTACCGCAGACGGTCTCGCGAAATGCCGGCGACCTCGACCGCGTGGCGCCGCGCGTGACCGCGCCCGACGGCGCCATCGCCGCTGACGGCAGGAGGCTCGTCGAGGAAGCCGATCCGCGCCTCGATCCCGGGGTGGATCTCGACCTTGGCATTGACACGATGGAGACGGCGAGCGTTTCCGCCGAACCGGAACCGGTGATCGAGGAGGACGGTGCCGGCTGGGCGACCCTGACGGAGATGCCCGACGATCCGGCGGCGCGCCGTCTGCTGCAGGCGCATGTCGACTGGTGCGCGCGGCGCTACCGGTCCTACCAACCGGCCGACAACAGCTATTCGCCCTATAGCGGCGGCCGGCGCGCGTGTTTCTCGCCCTACATCGCCGAGTTCGCCGCGATCACCGGCGCGCCGATCGAGGCCGATCCGCATGTGCGGTTCGTGCCACGTCCCTCGGTGTCGGCCGCGCCCGGCGCGGAAACTGTCGTCGACGAAGCCGCGCCGGCGGTGGAGGAGCCCACGATCGTTCGGGTCGAAACGCGCGGCATCACCAGCGACGAGGTTTTCGAGGTTCGCGAGATCGAGGTGGCCGACGAGCCGCGCCGCCGGCCGATCCTCGACCGCCTGTTCGGCCAGCGGCGCATCGAGGCGAAGGACTGCAGCCACTACCGGACCTACGACCCCGCGACCAACACGTATCAGCCCTATGGCGGCGGGCCGCGACGGGTGTGCGGGTAGGCACGGATTTCCGCCTTCTCCCCTCGTGGGAGTCCGTCGGCGTACGCCGACGTTGGTGCCGGCAGGCGGATGAGGGGTGTTGATTGGACGTCACCTCCACGGCTTCAGCGACGGGTCCGCGACATAGGCCAGGATCGTGTCGCAGACGCTGTCCAGTTCTCTCAGCACATCATCATTCCAGAACCGGAGAATGCGGAAGCCGCGCCGTTTCAGTTCGGCATCGCGAACGGCGTCACGGCGCGACGCCGCATGCTGCGAACCGTCGAGTTCGACGATCAGCTTCGCTTCGAGGCAGGCGAAGTCGGCAATGCAGGCGCCGATCGGCATCTGCCGGCGGAACTTGATGGCTCCCAGCCGGCGGGAGCGCAGCTCGTGCCAGAGCCGCTCCTCGGCCTCCGTCATGTCGCGGCGCATGGCGCGGGCGAAGGCACGGTTTCGCGGCGGAGTCGGCTGGTGCGGCACGGTCTGACTATCGCGCCAAACTTCTCTTCGTCCAACACCCCTCATCCGACCTCGCTTCGCTCGGCCACCTTCTCCCGCAAGGGGAGAAGGTAGGCCGGCCGCGCTGTTCGGCAGACCGGCGATGTCAACGGGGCGATGTCAACTAGGCGAAGTTAGTGGGAGCGAAACCGTGGCGATGATCGCCCTTCTCCCCTTGTGGGAGAAGGTGCCGGCAGGCGGATGAGGGGTCAGCGCCAAGATTTGCTCGGCATCGCAATGCTACCGGCGAGCGTAGCGTTCCGCCCAACACTCTCGAGCTTGAGAAAGCGGTGCTTCGTCCAACACCCCTCATCAACGGCGGCATTCGCCGCCGGAGTCGCCTTGATCTCGGGCTTTGCTTCGTACGCCCGAGGGCGACACCTTCTCCCACAAGGGGAGAAGGTAGGCCGGCCGCGTTGTTTCGGCAGACCGTCAATGTTAGCGGCGGTCAGCGAGGAGGCGACGGTGGCGATGATCGCCCTTCTCCCCTTGTGGGAGAAGGTGCCGGCAGGCGGATGAGGGGTCAGTGCCAAGATTTGCTCGGCATCGCAGGCCGATACTACCGGGCTCTCCTCCGCATCGTCCCGTCCCAATAAAACGAGGCGCCTTGCGGCGCCTCGTGGCTCATCGATCTACTGTTTACCCACAATTTACGAGCACCCCGTGGTCGTGCCGCAGTCCTCGCAGACCTGGCAGTGGCCGGAGATCTTCATGCGCGTCGAGTTGCAGTTCGAGCACATGTCGCCGGTGTAGCCCTGCATCTGCGCCTGCTGCCGGCGGCCGATCGCGGCGCGCGCCTCCGCCTTGGCGCTTGCCGCGTCCGCGGCTGCCTTGTCGGAGAAGAGCGCGGTGGTGGCCGACGGCGCTTCTGCCTCGAAGAGGTCGGGGTGGTTCTCCGCCTCCATCTCCTCGGCGAGGTCGGCCGCGCGCTCCTCGTAGTCGCGGCGGAAGGCCAGCGCCTCGTGCGCGGTCTCGGCCATGACAGGCTTCAGCGCCGTCACGGTCGCGCCCGACGAGACGGCGCGAACATGCGAGCCGCCGGTCGCGGTGGGCGCCGAGCGGGCCGGGCCGTGCCCGCCAGCATGCGAGCCGCCCGAACCGCCGAACCCCTTGGGCTCGTTGCCGCCGGCAACCAGCGTCGGCTTGTGGCCGCGCGTCCAGCCGGTCGAGACGAGGTTGGTCTTGCCCTCCTGGATGCCCTTGCCGAGCGAGGTGTTGGAGAAGTCCGACTGGTCGACATGGGCGAGGTCGTGGCGGCCGAGATAGGAGACCGCCAGCTCGCGGAACACATAGTCGAGGATCGACGTCGCGTTCTTGATCGCGTCGTTGCCCTGCACCATGCCGGCCGGCTCGAACTTGGTGAAGGTGAAGGCCTCCACATATTCCTCCAGCGGCACGCCGTACTGCAGGCCGAGCGAGATCGCGATGGCGAAGTTGTTCATCATCGCGCGGAAGGCCGCACCTTCCTTGTGCATGTCGATGAAGATTTCGCCGAGCCGCCCGTCGCCGAACTCGCCGGTGCGCAGGTAGACCTTGTGCCCGCCGACGACGGCCTTCTGGGTGTAGCCCTGACGGCGGTTGGGCAGCTTCTCGCGGAAATGCACCTCGCGCTCGACGATGCGCTCGACGATGCGTTCGGTGACGGCGGCGGCGACAGCGGCCGCGCGCGCGGCGGCCGGCTGCGCGACCAGCGTCTCGACGGCGTCGTCCTCGTCCTCCTCGTCGGCGATCAGCGAGGCGTTCAGCGGCTGCGACAGTTTCGAGCCGTCGCGGTAGAGCGCGTTGGCCTTCAGGCCGAGCTTCCACGACAGCATATAGGCGTTCTTCGCGTCCTCGACGGTCGCCTCGTTCGGCATGTTGATCGTCTTGGAGATGGCGCCCGAGATGAAGGGCTGCGCCGCCGCCATCATGCGGATGTGGCTCTCGACGGACAGATAGCGCTTGCCGATCTTGCCGCAGGGATTGGCGCAGTCGAACACCGGGTAATGCTCGGTCTTCAAGTAGGGCGCGCCCTCCAGCGTCATCGCGCCGCAGACATGGATGTTCGCGGCCTCGATCTCCTTCTTCGAGAAGCCCAGCGACGCCAGCATGTCGAACTGGAAGTCGGAGAGCTGCTCAGTCGTGAAGCCCAGCGTGGCCTTGGCGAAGTCCTCGCCGACGGTCCACTTGTTGAAGACGAACTTGATGTCGAAGGCCGACTTCAGCGCGGCGTTGATTGCCGCGATCTTCTCGTCGGTGAAGCCCTTCGCCTTCAGCGTCGTCGGGTTGATGCCGGGCGCCTGGTTCAGATTGCCGTGGCCGACGGCATAGGCGTCGATCTCGGCGATCTGGTGCTCGGAATAGCCAAGCGTGCGCAGCGCCTCCGGCACAGCCGCGTTGATGATCTTGAAGTAGCCGCCGCCGGCGAGCTTCTTGAACTTCACCAGCGCGAAGTCGGGCTCGATGCCGGTCGTGTCGCAGTCCATGACGAGGCCGATCGTGCCGGTCGGCGCGATCACGGTCGCCTGGGCGTTGCGGTAGCCGTGCGTCTCGCCGAGCGCGATGGCGCGGTCCCACGCGGCCTTGGCGTGTTCGCCGAGCGCCGCCTGCTTCAGATCGGCATGGACGAGCGGCACCGGGTTCACCGCCAGCTTCTCGTAGCCGGTGGATTCGCCGTACGCCGCGCGGCGATGGTTGCGCATGACGCGCAGCATCGACGCGGCGTTGCGCTCATAGTCCGGGAAGGCGCCGAGTTCGGCCGCCATCTCGGCCGACGTCGCGTAGGCGACGCCGGTCATGATGGCGGTGAGCGCGCCGCAGATGGCGCGGCCCTCGGCCGAGTCGTAGGGGATGCCGGAGGTCATCAGCAGGCCGCCGATGTTGGCGTAGCCGAGGCCTAGCGTGCGGTACTCGTAGGAGAGGCGCGCGATCTCCTTCGACGGAAACTGCGCCATCATCACCGAGATCTCGAGCACCATCGTCCACAGGCGGGCGGTGTGCTCGTAGCGGGCGATGTCGAAGCTGCCGTCGGCGTTGCGGTAGGGCAGGAGGTTGATCGAGGCGAGGTTGCACGCCGTGTCGTCGAGGAACATGTATTCCGAGCACGGGTTCGAGCCGCGGATCGCGCCGCCGGCCGGCGAGGTGTGCCAGTCGTTCATCGTCGTGTTGAAGTGCAGGCCAGGATCCGCCGACGCCCATGCGGCGTAGCCGATCTTCTCCCACAGATCGCGCGCCTTCAGCGTCTTGTAGGTCTTGCCGTCGAGGCGGCGGATCAGCTTCCAGTCGCCGTCCGTCTCCACCGCGCGCAGGAAGTCGTCCTTCAGCGAGATCGAGTTGTTCGAGTTCTGGCCGGATACGGTGAGGTAGGCCTCCGAATCCCAGTCGGTGTCGTAGGTCTTGAAGTCGAGCGCGGTGTAGCCCTGGCGCGCGAACTGGATGACGCGGCCGATGTAGTTCTCCGGCACCGCGTCCTTCTTGGCGAGCCTGATGGCGCGCTTCAGCGCAGTGTTCAGCGAGGGGTCGAAGCAGTCGTCGTCCGAGCCCTCGCAGTTGATGCAGGCCTTCATGATCGCGTCGAGGTGCTTTTTGACGATCTTGGAGCCGGTGACGAGGGCGGCGACCTTCTGCTCCTCCTTCACCTTCCAGTCGATGAACTCCTCGATGTCCGGGTGGTCGGCGTCGACGATCACCATCTTCGCCGCGCGGCGCGTCGTGCCGCCCGACTTGATGGCGCCGGCCGCGCGGTCGCCGATCTTGAGGAAGCTCATCAGGCCGGACGACTTGCCGCCGCCCGACAGCTTCTCGCCTTCGCCGCGCAGCATGGAGAAGTTCGAGCCGGTGCCCGAGCCGTATTTGAACAGGCGCGCCTCGCGCACCCACAAGTCCATGATGCCGCCCTCGTTGACGAGGTCGTCCTGCACGCCCTGGATGAAGCAGGCATGCGGCTGCGGATGCTCGTAGGAGGACTTCGACTTGACCAGCTTCTGGGTGAAGGGGTCGACGTAATAGTGACCCTGGCCGGGACCGTCGATGCCGTAGGCCCAGTGCAGGCCGGTGTTGAACCATTGCGGCGAGTTCGGCGCCACGCGCTGGGTGGCCAGCATGTAGGCGAGCTCGTCGCGGAAGGCGAGCGCGTCGTCCTCGGAATTGAAGTATTTGCCCTTCCAGCCCCAGTAGGTCCAGGTGCCGGCGAGGCGGTCGAAAACCTGACGGGCGTCGGTCTCCGAGCCCGTGCGCTGGTCCTTCGGCAGGTCGGCGAGCGCGGCATCGTCGGCGACGGAGCGCCACAGGAACGACGGAACGTCGTTCTCCTCGACCTTCTTCAGGCGCGCGGGCACGCCGGCCTTGCGGAAATATTTCTGCGCCAGGATGTCGGCGGCGACCTGCGAGAACTGGGCGGGCACGTCGATGCCGTCCAGCCGGAACACGACCGAGCCGTCCGGGTTCTTGATCTCCGAAAGGGCCTTGCGGAACTCGATCTCCGCGTATGGGCTCTGCCCTTCCTTGGTGAAACGCCGCTCTATGCGCATTTTCGGTCTGTCCCTTTGAAGTCTATATATAGCACCCCATCCACAGGGAATCCTCGTCGATTCCGTCAGGAGAGATGCCAGTCCGCCGCTTTGCCGGCTCCGCTGTCGGACCCGACGTTCACTCCACGCTCCGCCCCGCCTCTTGCCCGTGCGCCCCTCTCGACGCACAAAACCCTCCGGCGGGAACCGGACCCGACACGTCACACAACTCTTTGGCAGTTCCTCGCTTGGAGGAAGTTCACACTATCTAGCGTCGAGCCTAGCCGCAAACACTAAATATAGTATTAACAACCTCTTTCTTCCAGGTCCGCGCCGCCGCACTCGTCCGCTCGATCCCACGCGGAAACCCCATGCGAATGCGGGCCGCCGAGACGGTGCAAAGTCGCCTGAACACTGGGAAATCCGGGAAATCACGCCGCCGTTTGGAGCCGGCGGTGGCGCTCTCAACACGAGCGCATGACCCATAAAGGGCGACTCGGTTCGGCCCGTCAATGATTCGTTTTGAAAGTTTGATGACCCCCAACATATTGGGGGTCGGTTGTGTGGATTGCGGGGATTGGGAGTGCTCGCGGCGCGGTGCCGACGCCCGGATCGGCAAGGCCGGCGGCCGGCCGGTGGCGCTTCGCAGCGGGGACAGCCGCAGTCGCGGCGAGCGCCGGCCGGGGCCGGACGTCCAGATCAAAAGCTCGGCGGCTCGCTGGCGCCGGACGTCGCGATCCGGCTGGAAGGCCCGACGCTTGCGGCGATGACGCGGGCGACGTCGTGCTGCAGGCGGCCCGTCGCCGACGCGGCATCGCCGCTACGGTTCGTTAAGCATGGCCCGCTAGGCTCCGGCCATGCCCCCGGCGTTCCTCGCGCGCATCGTGCCACGCCTGACGCAGCGCGCGACGCTCGCACGCATCGCGATGCTGTACCTCGTCGTCATGGCGGGGGTGGAGGCGATCGTCATCGCCTACTACGGGAACGCGGGCTGGGAGCGGCTGGGATTCGAGCTGGCGATGTCCGCCGTCATCGTGACGCTGGTCGGCCTGCCGGTGATCGCCTATGTCGCGGTCCAGCACGCGGCGCTGAAGGCGCTGAGCGAACGGCTCGCGCATCTCTCGGCCATCGACCAGATGACCGGCCTCCTGAACCGCCAGACCTTCCTCGACCGGCTCGACCTGCTGCTGTTCGAGAACCGCGGTGCCGGCGCCGGCGTGTTCGCCTACATCGACGGCGACCACTTCAAGTCCATCAACGACCGCTTCGGCCATGCCGTGGGCGACAAGGTCATCCTGCTGATCGCCCAGCACATCCGCCAGGTGGCGCGGCGCGACGACCTCGCGGCGCGGCTGGGCGGCGAGGAGTTCGGCGTGTTCTTCAAGGACGCCTCGCTGGACGCGGCAAGCGTGGTCGCCGACCGGCTCCGGCGCGACATCGAGCTTTCCGGGCTGATGCTGGGCATTCCGGGCTTCACGATCTCCGTGTCGATCGGGCTGGCGGCGCACCGGGCGAGCGAGGGCGCGCTCAACACGATGCGCGAAGCCGACCGCAGCCTCTACGAGGCCAAGCATGCGGGGCGGAACGCGGTGGTGGTGGAGTTGAAGCGCTACCGCGCGGCGTGAGCCGGGATCAGAGCACCGAAGCGCCGAAGCGGGCGATGAGTTCGCCGAGGTCCGGCTCGTTGACCAGGCCGGCGGCCTCCTGCGGCGGCGCCCAGCGGCGCGTGCGCTCGCCGCGCTCCTTCCACTTGTCGGCGACACGCGTCACCTCGAGCGGGAAGACGATGACCTCGCACGGCCAGTCGTCGCCATTGGCGCGCGCCTTGGCGTAGAAATAGCGGCCGGCCTCCGCGCGGGCGATGTCGCCGTCGATGCCGGCCTCCTCGCGCGCCTCTCGCGCGGCGGCGTCGTGCATCTGCTCGCCCTTCTCCAGCCAGCCCTTGGGCAGGACCCAGCGCCCGGTGTCGCGGCTGGTGATCAGCAGGATTTCCACGCCCAGCGGACCCCGGCGCCACGGCAGTGCGGCGACCTGAAGCCGGCAGGAGACGTCACCGAAAAGCCGGCGGGCGCGTTCGACGATGTGGTTGGCTGTCAGCTGGTTCATGCGAGCGGAGCGTGCGTTCCTCAGACGCCGTGAATGTTTGCCATCTAACGAATCATAGGGCTAATTCTCGGAAATCAAAGTTAAAAATCACGAAAGCGGGGTAGATTCGCAACGCGGACGCCGCCCCGGACGCATCGCGACGCTGCCCGACGGCCCACGATGATCCCGCAAGGTTAGACGCGCGGACTTGCGCAGAGCTTGGGTCGGCGCCGGAAGAGTTTCGAGCGGGTCGCCGTGCCGCGACCGGCGCAGCGTCAGCCGCGGTGATCGTCGGCGATCGGCTTCTGGTAGGTGAAGCCCATGTCCCACGGGAAATAGATCCACGTGTCCTGCGACACCTCGGTGACGAAGGTGTCCACCAGCGGCCGGCCCTTCGGCTTGGCATAGACGGTGGCGAAGTGCGCCTTCGGCATCATCGCGCGGACGATCGACGCGGTCTTCCCGGTGTCGGTCAGGTCGTCGATGATCAGCACGTCGGCGCCTTCGTTCTCCAGGAGCGACGGATTGATCTCCTTCAGGACCATGAGTTCGCCCTGGTCGGTGTAGTCATGGTAGGAGGCGACGCAGACGGTATCGATCATCCGGACCCCGAGCTCGCGCGAGATGATCGCCGCCGGCACCAGCCCGCCGCGGGTGATGCAGACGATGGCGCGCCACTTGCCGTTGACGCCCGCCAGCCGCCAGGCGAGGGCGCGTGCGTCGCGGTGGAACTGGTCCCAGGAGACGGGGAAGGCCTTTTCGGGAAGCGACATCGGAACCCCTCCGGAACCGCGCGGCGGCGCGGAATGCGGCTCGCATAGGGCAGATTGGCCGAACCCCGCAAGAGGCGGCGCCGGCTTATCCCCGAGGCGCTCGGTACGGCCGGATCAGTTCGCCAGACCCCGATCCCGAAAAACGCAGCGCCCGTCCCGGGATCATGGTCTAGCGCGACATGAAAGTCGCAACCGGCATCTTCTCCATCAGCGAGCGCGTGACGCCGCCGAACAGCCATTCGCGCAGCCGCGAGTGGCTGTAGGCGCCCATCACCAGCAGGTCGGCGCCGGACTCGACGACGTGGCTCTCGATCACCGCAGCGACAGACTGGTCCCCGGATTGGTGGCTGGCGACCGAGACGTTGGCGCCGTGGCGGTCGAGCGTCGCGGCGATGTCGGTGCCGTCGGCCGTGCCGCCGGCGCGCGGCTCCGGCGGATCGACCAGCAGAATCTCGGTGCTGTCGGCCTCCAGCATGAAGGGCAGCGCGTCGAACGCCGCGCGGGCGGATTCGCGGGTGCCGTTCCAGGCCAGCGTGATCTTGGAGAAGCGGCTAAGGATCGGGCCGTCGTGCGGCACAAGCAGCAGCGGCCGGCCGGCGTCGAACAGCAGGATGTCGAGTTCGGCCACCGAGGCCGCCGTGTCCGCCGGGTCGGTCTGCGCCGCGACGATCAGGTCGACGGCGTGCGCCGAGGCCAGCGCCGAGACCGCCGTGTCGCCCGAATAGGTCTCGATCACCCGCCACTCGTGCGAGACGCCGGTGGGGCCGATGCGTTCGGCGAAGCTCTTGCCGAGGGCATCGGCGCGCTCGCGATTTGCCGCGACCTGGCTCTCGATGAAGGCGGTGTCGGCGAAGCCGGCGGTCGGCGCGAAGGCGATCGGCATCGGCTCCGCATGGACGCCGATCACATGCGCCTCCAGGCGCTCCGCGAGCGGCAGCACGCAGTCGAGGACGCGCGCGGCATCCTTGTCGCTCTGCACGACCGCGAGGATGGTCCTGTAGCCCATGGCGGTTCCTCCGGTTGGACGGCGCTGATCATATCAAGCCACGCCGGAGACGAAAGGTTCCGGGACGAGACGCCGCGTCGCGCCTCTTCCCTGCAAGGCTCAGGCGGGCGTGCTCAGGCTCGCCACCATCGCCGCGACGGCGGCACGGCCAGCCTCCAGCGCCTCGGGCGTGCGGGCGCGCACGACGAGTTCGGTCCAGAACCTGCCGTCGAGATATTTCGGATAGGAGCCGATGATGGTGTCGGGGTGCGTCTTCTGGATCTCCGTCAGCGGACCTCCGATGGTGCCTTCGCCGAGCGGACACTGGACCGTCGCCGACAGCAGCTTCGCGCCGGTCTTCAGCGTCGGGACGACATTGTCCAGCATCGCCTGGAAGATCGCCGGCACGCCGGCCATCACATGGACGTTGCCGATCCGGAAACCAGGGGCCAGCGAGACCGGATTGTCGATGTGGGCGGCGCCGACTGGCATGCGGGCCATGCGCTTCCTGGCGTCGGTGAACTCGACGCCGCGGGAGGCATAGTGCGCCTCAAGCATCGCGTAGGCGCGGCCGTCATACTCGCAGGCGACGCCGAACGCCTTGGCGATGGCGTCTGCCGTGATGTCGTCATGCGTCGGGCCGATGCCGCCGGTGGTGAAGACATAGTCGTACCGGGCGCGCACAGCGTTGACCGCCGCGACGATCTCGTCCTCCTCGTCGGGGACGATGCGGACTTCCTTCAGGTCGATGCCGATGGCGGTCATGATGTCGGCGAGATGGCCGATGTTGCGGTCCTTGGTGCGTCCGGACAGGATTTCGTCGCCGATGACCAGCATGGCTGCGGTGACGATGCCGGGCATGGGGACTCTCCAGAGGTCGGGGCGGCGGTTCCTTATAGTGCGCGGGCGAGGGCGGCAATGGCACAGAAGCGCCGGCCGGTGCCCACAGGATGTCCACCAGCGCCACGACGCCTCTTTGCCCGGCGGGGCGTGCGGGGCTAAGTTCGGGGCATGACAGTCCCCGCCACCCTCCTGCTCGTCCTGGCCGTGCTCATCGCCGCGCTCGCGCTCGCCGCCGGCTACGGCGTGTTCACCACGCGACGCATCTCCGCCAACGCCCAGAAGCTCGCGCCGCCACGCGGCAAGTTCGTCGAGATCGACGGCCAGCGCATCCACTATGTCGACCAGGGGGAGGGCAGGCCGATCCTGTTCATCCACGGGCTCGGCGCCCAGCTGAACCATTTCCGGCACCCGCTCTTCCCGCTGCTGCCGGGCTTCCGGCTGGTCGCGCTCGACCGGCCGGGTTCGGGCTACTCGGTGCGGTCGCGCAAGGCCAAGGCGACGCTGACCGAGCAGGCGCGGCTGGTGTCCCGCTTCATCGAGACGCTGAGCCTCGGCGAGCCGCTGGTGGTCGGCCATTCGCTGGGCGGCGCGGTGTCGCTGACGCTGGCGCTCAACCATCCCGACCGGGTCGCCGGGCTGGCGCTGATCGCGCCGCTCACAGCGCATCGGGAAGACATCCCGCGCGAGTTCCAGGGCCTCGCCATCCGCTCCAATCTCCGCCGCTGGCTGATGGCGCAGACCGTGTCGGTGCCGCTGTCGCTGAAATACGCGCCGCAGACGCTCGACTTCGTCTTCGGGCCGCAGGCGGTGACGGCCGACTACGGGACCGAGGGGGGCGGCTGGGCGGGGCTGCAGCCCAGCCATGTCTACGCGACGGGCACGGACTTCGTCGCGCTGGAGACGGAGCTGCCGGCGATCGAGAAGCGCTACGGCGAACTCGACATTCCGGTCGGCATCCTGTTCGGGACGGCCGACCGCGTGCTGGAGTACGACCGCCACGGGCTGTCGATGCGCGACAAGGTCAAGGGGCTGGACCTCGAACTGCTGGACGGCATCGGCCACATGCCGCAGTTCGTGGAGGCGGAGAAGACGGCCGCCTTCATCCGGCGCATCGCCTCCCAGGCCTTCGGCTGAGGGGAAAGGTGCGGGGCGCAGCGACCAGGATGCCCGCTACTCCCAACACCCGCCGGTCCCGGCGCGCACCCCGCAGCCAAGGCGTGACACTACAACCCGACGCGCGCCACCGTATAGTTTCCGGACGGTTAAGCCTTCACCTTAACGCTTAAGGATCGGGCGGCGGGCCGAAAGCCTCAGTAGGGGCAGGAATTGTGCATCCACTTGGCGTAGGACCAGCCCTCGGTCATGCCGTGGGCGATCTTGTACCAGTTGCCCTGGCGGGTGAAGATCTCGACCTTGTCGCCATTGAACAGCTCGCCGATCTTCTGCGAGTTTACGGTCGGCTTCTTGCGGATGGCAAGGAAGCCGCTGCCGGTGGCGGGATTGTAGTTGGCGGACAGGCCGAACACCGTGCCCTCGCAATATTGCGCCGAGACGGGCGCCGACGAGCCGAGCGCGATCGCGGCCGTGGCGGCGGCGACAAGCGGCAGGACGAACTTCTTCGACATGGCGATCTCCCCCTGAGGAACGCCGCGATTCTCGCCCGGGATTGGGCGGATTTGTGGTGGGCCGGCTATGTCAGATGCGTCGCGATCCGCGCGGCCAGGCGGGCGTTGTTCTTCACGAGCGCGATGTTGGTCTTCAGGCTTTCGCCGGCGGTGAGCTCGAGGATTGTCGCCAGCAGGAAGGGCGTCACCTTCTTTCCCGACACGCCCGCCTTCACCGCCGCGGCCTGCGCCGCGTCGATGTAACCAGCCATTCGCGCTGGCGGGATCTCGTCGGCTTCCGGAACCGGGTTCGCCACCAGCATGCCGCCGCCGAGGCCGAGTGCGGCGCGCGTCTGGAACAGCGCGGCGATGCGCTCGGGCTGGTCGAGGCGGAGCGGGGCGGGGTAGGGCGAGGTGCGCGACCAGAACGCCGGCATCACGTCGGAGCCATAGGCGACGACCGGCACGCCGCGCGTCTCCAGCACCTCCAGCGTCTTCTCGATGTCGAGGATCGCCTTGGCGCCGGCCGATACGACGATGACCGGCGTGCGCGCCAGTTCGTCGAGGTCGGCCGAGATGTCGAAGCTCGTTTCCGCGCCCTTGTGCACGCCGCCAATGCCGCCTGTTGCGAACACCTTGATGCCGGCGAGCGCCGCCGCGATCATCGTGGCGGCCACCGTCGTGCCGCCGGTGCGGCCCTCGGTGACGGCGAAGGCGATGTCGGCGCGCGACAGCTTCATCGCGCCCTGAACCTTCGCCAGCGCCTCGCGCCCGGCATCGGAGAGCCCGATCTTCAGCCGGCCGTCGACGACGGCGATGGTCGCCGGCACCGCGCCCTCGGCGCGGATGATGGCCTCAACCTCGGCGGCCATCTCGGCGTTGGCCGGGTAGGGCATGCCGTGGGTGATGATGGTGCTTTCCAGCGCCACCACGGGCCTGCCGGCGGCGAGTGCGGCGGCGACCGGCGGATCGATGTCGGTGAAGGGAGGGGCGCTGTCGGGCGTCACGGCAAACTCGCGGTCAGGTTTGCCCGCGTCATGCCACTTGGCGCGGTCGTGGGCAATCATCCTGCCGTATCTTGCTAGACCAGGTCACGTACCCCCACCCCTAACCCCTCCCCGCAAGGGGAAGGGGAACAGCGCGCGGCAGCTTACCTCCCCGTTGCGGGGAGGTTGGCGGGCGAAGCCCGCCGGTGGGGATGCTCAGCAATCGATGGAATGCTCGACCGGCCTATTCCCGCCTGAGATAGAGCCAGAGCGTCACCGGGGCCAGAACCGCCGTCAGCAGCGCGGGCGCCAGCAGCGCCAGCAGCACCTCCGTCAGCGTCGCGGTGCCGGCCATCAGCCCGCGCATCGCGGTGGTCATGAGCGTCACCGGGTTCACGTCGACGAAGCCGCGCAGCCAGCCCGGCATCGTCTGCGGGTCGACCATGATGTTGGACGCGAAGACGAGCGGGAACAGGAAGGTGAAGCCGAAGGTCATGACCGTGGTCGGCGTGCGCAGGATGAGGCCGAGCACGATGAACACCCAGCCGCTGCCGAAGCCGATCGCGATCAGCAGCGCGAACGAAAGCACGACGCCGACGATGCCCGCCTCGGGCCGGTAGCCCAGGATCAGGCCGATGGTGAGAATGATCGTCGCGGCAATCAGATGGCGCAGCATGTCGCCGACCATCAGCCCGGCGAAGGGTGACAGCGACCAGATCGGCAGCGAGCGGAAGCGGTCGAACAGGCCTTTGCTCAGATCGGTCGACAGGCCCATGCCGGAATAGACGGAGTTGAACACGACCGTCTGCACGAGAATGCCCGGCAGGAAGAACTGCAAATAGTCGGCGGGCGACCCGGCCAGCGCGCCGCCGAACACGAAGGTGAACAGCAGCGTGAACATGATCGGCGTCATGACCAGGTCGAAGAGCTGCTCCGGCACGTGCTTGAACTTCAGCACCGCGCGCCAGCCGAAGACGAGGGCGTTGGAGAAGGCCGAGGGCGCCGGCGGCCGCGCCACGTGCTCCAGCCGGCCGAGAGAGGTCGCGTCCGTCATGATGCGGTCTCCGTGCCCGTCTCGCGCTTGCCCGTGAGCGCGAAGAACACCTCCTCGAGGCTGGGCTGGCCCATGGAGAAGTCCGAGACCTCGATGCTGGCGGTCGTCAGCGCCGCAAGCGCGTCCTGCGCGTCCTTGGCGCTGCCGGCCATCACCGAGAGTTCCGCACCTTCGCTGCTGGTCTGCGGCTTCGCGCCGAGCTGCCGTTCGAGGATCGCGGCGGCATCGGCGACGCGCGCCGTGTCTGCCAGCGACACATGCAGGAAGCCGCTTCCGGTCGCGGCCTTCAATTCGCGGCTGGTGCCTTCGGCGATCTTCTTCCCATGATCGATCACGGCGATGCGGGCGGCGAGCTGGTCGGCTTCTTCCAGATATTGCGTGGTGAGCAGGATGGTGACGCCCGAGCCGGCCAGCCCGCGGATCATCGCCCACACGTCCTTGCGCGCGCTGGGGTCCAGTCCCGTCGTCGGCTCGTCGAGGAAGAGCACACCCGGCGTCACCACCAGAGAGGCGGCGATGTCCAGCCGGCGCCGCATGCCGCCCGAATAGTCCTTCACCTGCTTGGCGGCTGCGTCCGAAAGGCCGAAGGCGGCGAGCAGGTCGTCAGCCCGCTTTGCCGAAGCGCCGCGGAAGCCCCACAGCCTCGCCAGCAGCACGAGGTTCTCGCGGCCGGTCAGGTCCTCGTCCAGCGAGGCGAACTGGCCGGTCATGGCGATGGATGCCCGCACTTCATGCGGTGCGGTCGTCAGGTCGTGGCCCATCACGGTCGCCGTGCCGCCGTCCGGTCGCGCCAGCGTCGCCAGCATGCGCATCAGCGTCGTCTTGCCGGCGCCGTTCGGGCCGAGGATCGCGAAGATGATGCCGCGCGGGACGTCGAGGTCGATGCCGTCGACGGCGCGCACCTCGCCGAACGTCTTGACCATGCCGCGCGCCGAGATGGCGAGCGCGGCGTTTCGCGGAAGGGGAGATGCGTCATTCATGGCGGCAGGCCGCAGGCTCTCTGATGGTCGCCCGAAAGCGAGGCGAGGCGTATAGCAGCTTTGGGCCCGCGACGCAGCGCGGGATCGATGGTTCCTGACATTTCACGACAAACGCGGAAATGCCTTTCCTTGCGGGCTGACGGGCTTGACGTGACGCCCGGCGGAGCCACCTTGTCGGGACCAGCAGCTGGCAGCGTCGCCCGCGCGGAGGGAGAATGGCCAAGGACATCGCGAAGAAGGCGCCGGCAAGGGCGCGCAAGCCGCTGCCGCCGGTGAAGCCGGGCGAGGTCCGGTTGCTGTCGGGCGGCAATCCGCAGATCGCAAAGGGCGACGGCGACGGTCCCGTGCAGGCCTACATCGCCGCCATGCCGGACTGGAAGCGAGACATCGGACGCAAACTGGACGCGCTCGTCGCAAACACCGTGCCGGACGCACGCAAGGCGGTGAAATGGAACTCGCCGTTCTATGGCGCCAAGGGCGACGATGGCTGGTTCCTCAGCTTCCACGTCTTCGCAAGGTACGTGAAGGTGACGTTCCTGAACGGTGCGTCGCTGAAGCCGCTGCCACCCGGCGAATCCAAGCATCCGGCGGTGCGCTATCTGGACATCCGCGAGGGCGGTTTCGACGAAGCGCAGGTCGCGGCGTGGGTGAAGCAGGCGGCCAGGTTGCCAGGCGAGAAGCTCTGACTGATGGACGGTCTGATGCGATTTTCGCACGCGGTTCGACGTGATCCCGCCGTCGACGCCTGGTTCACGGCGCTGACCGACCCGCACCGGGTGATGGTTCGCGGGTGGTTAGACGTGATGCGGGCATGCGGCGACGATGTGCGCGAACTCATGCACGATGGTTGCCCCACCGCTTGCGTCCGCGATGCGGCCTTTGCCTATGTGAATGCCTTCAAGGCGCATGCCAGCGTCGGGTTCTTTCAAGGCGTTGCGCTCGCAGATCCTGCCGGACTGCTGGAGGGCGCCGGGAAACGAATGCGCCATGTGAAGCTCCGGCCGGGCCTCGCACTGGACGAAGCGGCACTGGATGCCCTGGTCAGGAGCGCCTATCGTGACATGCGGCAGCGGTTGGCGGGCGAGAGCGAGGTCGGCATGGCGAAATCGTTGAAAGACAGTGGTGCGGCGGATGTCTCCGCCTCGCAGAAGATCGATGCGCGGATCGCCGAGCTCGGCGACTGGCGCGGCGAGACGCTGGCCAAGCTGCGGGCGATCATCCGCAAGGCGATCCCCGACGTCGAGGAGACCTGGAAGTGGCGCGGCGTTCCCGTCTGGGAGTCGAACGGCATCGTCACCACGGGCGAGACCTACAAGGAGGTGGTGAAGCTGACCTTCGCGAAGGGCGCTGCGCTGGACGATCCGAAGCGGCTGTTCAATTCCAGCCTGGAAGGCAATGTCCGCCGGGCGATCGACATCCGCGAAGGCGAGACGATCGACGAGAAGGCGCTGATCGCGCTGGTGCGCGCCGCCGCGGCACTCAACGCGGCCAAGCCGGCGAAGAAGACCAGGGCGGGCTGAGCGCAACTCGGCGGCGGTCAATTCCGTTCCTACCCGACCGGACGGAGGATGATCATGAGATATGCCGTTGCCTATGTCGTCGCGCTGGTGGTGTTCCTGGCGATCGACCTGACATTCCTGGGCTATGTCGCCCGCAGCTTCTACGTCGAGCGGATGGGCGCGCTGATGGCCGACCAGCCTCGCTGGGGCGTCGCCTTCGTGTTCTACGCGCTCTACGTCGCGGGACTGCTCTACTTCGTCATCGCCGGCGCGGTGGACGCGAGGGACTGGACGGCCGCGGCGCTCAACGGCGCGCTGTTCGGCTTCTTCTGCTACCTCACCTACGACTTCACGAATCTGGCCGTGATGAAGGGCTATGACCCGGTGCTGGCCGTTGTCGACACGATCTGGGGCACGGTGCTGACGGGCACGGTGGCGGCCGTGACGGTGGCGGTGATGAGCCGGTTCGGCCCGGCCTGATTTACGTGCTCAGCGCGTTCGATGCCCGGAGGCTGACGCCCGTGATGCGCCAGACGCCGTCCGGCTGCAGCCTCAGCGTATAGAGCGCCTCATAGTCCTTGCCGTCGGGGCCGACGAGATGGACCTGCTGCCAGATCTCGTCGCCTGCCCGTTCCTCGGCCTTGCCGAACGAGAAGTGCTGCGGCTTGCGCACCGGCATGTAGCCGGTGTCGACCATGCCCATGAACGCCTCCAGCGTCGGGAAGATGCTTTTCACGTTGGGGGCGGCGAAGGAGTAGGCCAGGGCCCCGTCGTCGCTCTGGAAGGCGCGGAGCTGGCTCTCGATCGTCCCCTGGGCGGCGCTCACCTCGGCGTCACCCGCCACCGCCGGCGCGCCGGCTGCGATCGCGAGGGCGGCAAGTGTGGCAATCAGTCGGCGGCGCATGCGGCTCTCCCTGTTCGGTGATTCCGACGGCGGGTCTCGACTTACCATACGGCAGCGGCGGCCCGAAGGTTTCACCGCTTGCCGAGCCTGTCGCCAGATGCGCGACCGGCGCCGTGCAGGCTGCCTAGCAAACGTGCAGCCGGCGCGGTTGCCGCCTCGCCGGGCGCCCCGGCTGCCGATAAGGCTTGCAATTCCGGCGCGACGGACATTCAAATACAGCTGCACGGGAGTTATTGCGTGGTCGCATTCGACGAGATGCAGCCGGTCGAGGCGGGGCTCAGGAAACCCTATTCGGCCTATGAGAGCTGGCTCAAGGCCCAGGACCCCTCCCGGCTTACCGAAAAGATGCGCGACGCGGAGCGGGTGTTCCGCAAGACCGGCATCACCTTCGCCGTCTATGGCGAGCAGGAGGCGTCGGAGCGGCTGATCCCGTTCGATATCGTGCCGCGCATCATCTCCGGTTCCGAGTGGCGGCGGCTCACCCAGGGCATCGAGCAGCGGGTGCAGGCGCTCAACGCATTTCTCGACGACATCTACCACCGGCAGGAGATCCTGCGCGCCGGCCGCGTGCCGAAGCAGCTGATCGCGCAGAACGAAGCGTTCCTGCCCGAGATGATCGGCGTGCGCCCGCCGGCCGGCGTCTACACGCACATCATCGGCGTCGACATCGTGCGCATCTCCGAGAACGAGTTCTACGTGCTGGAGGACAATGCGCGCACGCCGTCCGGCGTATCCTACATGCTGGAGAACCGCGAGACGATGATGCAGCTCTTCCCGGAGCTGTTCCAGCGCATCCGCGTCCGGCCGGTCGAGAACTATCCGCAGC
Organism: Rhizobiaceae bacterium; assembly: GCA_019635755.1. Taxonomy (GTDB): domain Bacteria; phylum Pseudomonadota; class Alphaproteobacteria; order Rhizobiales; family Rhizobiaceae; genus OAS926. The sequence goes on from JAHBYW010000002.1 coordinate 625,430, forward strand.
TGCTGCGGCAGTCGCTGGCGGCGGTGCGGCCGGATAATCTGAAAGGGTCGCCCACCATCGCCGTGCTGACGCCGGGCAGCTACAATTCGGCCTATTTCGAGCACGCCTTCCTGGCCGACCAGATGGGCGTCGAACTTGTCGAGGGGCAGGACCTGCGCGTCGTCGACGGCCATGTGGCGATGCGCACGACGCAGGGCTACAAGCAGATCGACGTGCTCTACCGGCGCGTCGACGACGCCTTCCTCGACCCGCTCACCTTCCGGCCGGATTCCGCGCTCGGCGTGCCCGGCATCATGGACGTCTACCGCGCCGGCAACATCACCATCGCCAACGCGCCCGGCACCGGCATTTCCGACGACAAGGCGATCTACTCCTACATGCCGGAGATCGTCGAGTTCTACACCGGCCGCAAGGCGATCCTGCCCAACGTGCCGACCTGGCGCTGCTCGGAGCCGGACAGCCTGAAATACGTGCAGGAGCACCTGGCCGAACTGGTGGTGAAGGAAGTGCACGGGTCCGGCGGCTACGGCATGCTGGTCGGCCCGACGGCGTCGAAGGCCGAGCGCGAGGCGTTTTCGGCAAAACTCGCCGCGCGGCCGTCGAACTACATCGCCCAGCCGACGCTGGCCCTGTCGACCTGCCCGATCCTCACCGAGGCGGGGCTGGCGCCGCGGCACGTCGACCTCAGGCCCTACGTGCTGGTGTCGGACCGCATCCAGATCGTGCCGGGCGGGCTGACGCGGGTGGCGCTGAAGGAAGGGTCGCTGGTGGTGAACTCGTCGCAGGGCGGCGGGACGAAGGATACGTGGGTGCTGGATGACTAGTCGGCAGTCGGCAATCGGCAGTCGGCAGTCGGGCTTTCAAAACGAAGGCGAGGCGTCTGCGACCCCCATTGCGTCTTACCGCGATCTTCGCGTCTGGAAGCTGGCAATTGATCTGACCGTTGCATGCTACTCTGCCACCCGTGCCTTTCCCAACGGCGAGATGTACGGTCTGACGTCGCAGATCAGACGGTCATCAACCTCTATCTCTGCAAACATTGCTGAAGGCTACGGTCGCGATAGTCGTGGCGCTTACGTTCAATTTTTGCGCATTGCGCAAGGATCTTTGAAAGAGCTTGAGACCCACCTCATCGTTGCAACAAGGCTTGGCTTTCTGGAGACAACGGTCGAGGCAGATCTCCTTCGAGATACGGATGACATAGGCCGGATGCTTCGGTCGCTTATCCGCAAGCTGGAGGCGGAGTCATGATCGTGAGGCACGACTGCCGACTGCCGACTGCCGACTGCCGACGGGTTTACCCATGCTGCTAGGCCGCACCGCCAACGGCCTCTACTGGATGAACCGCTACATCGAGCGGGCCGAGAACATGGCGCGCCTGGTCGACGCCGGACTGCGCATGGCGCTGACCCGCACCGAGAGCACCGCCGAGGAGTGGAGTTCGGTCGTCGTCAGCGCAGGCGCGGAATTCGCCTACGGGCAGAAATACACCGAGTTCAACGTGGCCAACGTCTCCGACTTCCTGGTCCGCGACGTCGGCAATCCGTCCAGCGTGCTCTGTTCGATCGAGACCGCGCGACACAATGCCCGCATGGTGCGCACCGCGCTGACGCGCGAGACCTGGGAGGCGATCAACGAGGCGTGGATCACGCTGAAGCGCATGCTGGCGCAGCCGATCGATTCGCGCGACCTGCCGTCGGTGCTCGACGCCATCAAGCGCGAGACGGCGCTGATCCGGGGCTGCTTCTACGGCACCATGCTGCGCAACGAGATCTTCGACTTCGCGCAGGTCGGCACCTATGTCGAGCGCGCCGACAACACCGCGCGCATCCTCGACGTGAAGTACTACGTGCTGCTGCCGTCGATCTCCTGGGTCGGCTCGACGCTCGACAACTATCAGTGGGAATCGATCCTGCGCTCGGTCTCGGCGCACCGCTCCTACCGATGGGTCTACGACGCCGAATACAAGCCGACCAACATCGCCGACTATCTGATCCTGAACGGTCGCATGCCGCGCTCGCTGACCTTCTGCTACCGTTTCATCGAAGAGCATCTGGGCTTCCGCGAGGACGACTACGGCACGCGGCTGCCGTGCCACCAGACGGCCGAAGCCATGCTGGCGCGCCTCAGGGGGAGTACCATCAAGGAGATCCTGGACGCCGGGCTGCACGAGTTTTTGACCAGCTTCATCAACGAAAACAACAGGTTCGGCGAAGAGATCGCCCGCGACTACCGGTTCTACTGAGATGCGGCTCAAGATCACCCACCGCACCGAATACCGCTACGACGCGCCGCTGCGCTACGCGCTCCAACGCATCCGCCTCTTCCCCCAGTCGGGCCCGACGCAGAAGGTGCTGAACTGGGCGATCGCGCTTGAAGGGGCGCACGAGGAGGTCCGCTTCGCGGACCAGTTCGGCAACGACACGCGGCTGCTGTCGACGGAGGGCGCGGCGCAGCATCTGGTGGTCGAGGCCTCCGGCGAGGTCGAGACCTACGACCGCGCCGGCGTCGTCGGGCCGCACAAGGGGTTCGCGCCGCTCTGGCTGTTCGAGCGCGAGACCGAGCTGACCGCCGCGGGCGAGGGCGTGCGCGCGCTTGCCGCCGAGGTGGGCGAGGGCGACGGCATCGCCCGGCTGCACCGCCTGATGGGCATGGTGCACGAGCGGGTGGCGTATCGCGAGGGCGCGACCGACACCGGAACGACGGCGGAAGCCGCGCTGGCACAGGGCAGCGGCGTCTGCCAGGACCATGCCCACATCTTCATCGCCACGGCGCGGCGGCTGGGTTTTCCCGCCCGCTATGTCAGCGGCTATCTGATGATGAACGACCGGCTGGACCAGGCGGCAGGGCACGCCTGGGCGGAGGTGCATGTCGACGGGCTGGGCTGGGTGGCCTTCGATGTCGCCAACGACATCGCGCCGGAGGAGCGCTATGTGCGGCTGGCCACCGGCCGCGACTATCGCGATGCCATGCCGGTGTCGGGAATTCGCCTCGGATGGGCGGAGGAACAGCTTGCAGTCCGCATCACGGTGGAGCAGTAATCCCCCGGATCCTCACGAGAATCGCGCGCCGGACGACCGCATTCCATGACCTATTGCGTTGGGCTCAAGATCGACAGCGGTCTGGTCTTCATGTCGGACACCCGCACCAATGCGGGCATCGATTCCATTTCGACCTACCGGAAGATGCACATCTGGGAGGAGCCCGGCGAACGCGTCATCGTGCTGATGTCGGCCGGCAATCTGGCGACGACGCAGTCGGTGGTGAGCCTCCTGGACGAGCGGTCGAAGGCCGTGGCGGAGCGCTCGCCGACCCTGCTCGAGACGCCGTCGATGTACCAGACCGCCAAGCTGGTCGGGAACACGGTGCGCGAGGTGATCGCGCAGACCGCGCCGGAAGGCCAGCGCGCGGAGTCCTACTTCAACGCGTCGTTCATCCTGGGCGGCCAGATCCGGGGCACCGAGCCTCGGCTCTTCCACATCTATCCCGAAGGCAACTTCATCGAATCGACGGACGACACGCCGTTCTTCCAGGTCGGCGAGACCAAATACGGCAAGCCTATCCTGGTGCGGGCCTATGACCGCACGATGAGCTTCGCCGAAACCGCCAAGCTGCTGATGGTGTCCTTCGACTCGACGCTGAAGTCGAACCTGTCGGTCGGGCTGCCGCTCGACATGATGTTCTACGAGAAGGACAGCTACCGGGTGGGGCTGAAGAAGCGCATCGGCGCCGACGATCCCTATTATCGCACCGTCTCCGACGGCTGGTCCAATGCGCTGAAGTCCGCCTTCAAGAGCCTGCCGGACTTCCCGCTGTAGGGTGGCGATCCCTCCCCTTGAGGGAGGGTGGCCGGGCAAGGCCCGGCCGGGTGGGGTGCGGCGGCCGCGTGCGGCGACTACATTCGACGCAGATGCAAGAATGCCGCAGCCTTCATCCACGACCCCACCCGGCTCGCGGCGCGAGCCACCCTCCCCGCAAGGGGGAGGGAGCCCCGCAAGGAGCGCATGATGAACGAATCCGAATTCCGCGACTGGTCGCACAAGGCCGCCGACTGGGGCGCCGACTATCGCGCGGGCTTGCGTGACCGTCCGGTCCGCCCACAGACGAAGCCCGGCGCCATCGCCGGCCAGATCGCGGCCTCGCCACCGGAAACAGCGGAGGCGATGGCGGACATCTTCGCCGATTTCGAGCGGATCGTCGTGCCGGGCATGACGCACTGGCAGCATCCGCGCTTCTTCGCCTACTTCCCGGCCAACGCCGCGCCGGAATCCGTCGTTGCCGAGTATCTGGTGTCGGCGATGGCGGCGCAGTGCATGCTCTGGCAGACGTCGCCGGCGGCGACCGAACTCGAAACCAGGATGGTCGACTGGCTGCGGCAGGCGTTGGGCCTTGCCGACGGCTTCGCCGGCTCGATCCAGGATTCCGCTTCGTCGGCGACGCTGAACGCCGTACTCGTCATGCGCGAGCGGGCGCTCGACTGGGCCGGCAACCGCGAGGGCCTGCCGGGGCAGAAGACGCTGCGCATCTATTCGTCCGACCAGGTCCACACCTCGATCGACCGGGCAATCTGGGTGGCCGGCGTCGGCGAACGGAACCTCGTGCGCATTCCGACCGGCGGTTCCTTGCGCGGCATGGACGTGACGGCTCTCGAGCGCGCGATCGAAGCCGACCGCGCCGCCGGGCACCTGCCGGCCGGCATCATCGCCTGCGTCGGCGGGACCAGCGTCGGCGCGACGGACGACATTGCCGCCGTCGTTGCGGTGGCGCGCCGGCACGGCCTCTATGTCCATGTCGACGCAGCCTGGGCCGGATCGGCGATGATCTGCCCGGAGTTCCGGCATTTCTGGACCGGCGTCGACGGCGCCGATTCCATCGTCTTCAATCCGCACAAATGGCTGGGCGCGCAGTTCGACTGCTCGATCCAGTTCGTGCGCGATCCCGAAAGCCTCGTCCGAACGCTGGCCATCCGGCCGGAATACCTGAAGACCCACGGTGCGGACGGCATCGTCAACTATTCCGAATGGTCGGTGCCGCTCGGACGCCGCTTCCGCGCGCTGAAGCTATGGTTCCTGCTGCGTGCGTACGGGCTGGAGGGACTGCGCGCGCGCATCCGCGACCATGTGCGCTGGAGCGAAGGACTGGCCGGGCGACTGAAGCGTGCGCCACGCTTCGAGATCGTCACCGCGCCGATGCTGTCGCTGTTCTCGTTCCGCCACCGCGCGCCGGACGGCCGGGACGAGGATGTACACAACCAGCACCTCGTCGACAGCATCAACGCGCGCGGGCTGATCTATCTGACGCAGACGCGGGTCGACGGGCGCCTGGCGATCCGCGTCTCCGTCGGCCAGTTCGACACGACGGAAGCCGACGTGGATGTCGCGTTCGACGCCATCGTCGAGACGGCGGCGACGCTCAACTGAACTTTCGAACAAGGTGCGTTTCGCAGCCGGCTAAGTTTCGACAGGGCGCTTTTCAAGACTTTCGTTTTCGCTTAGAACTGCTGTAAACGAAACCGGACCTCCCGCATGTACCTCGCGCCACGCCATGCCGAAATCATCCAGATGGCCAAGGACAATGGCCGCGTGCTCGTCGAGGAGTTGGCGGTCCATTTCAACGTCACGCCGCAGACCATCCGCAAGGACCTGAACGACCTCTGCGACAAGCGGCTGTTGTCACGCATCCATGGCGGCGCGCTGTTCCCCTCCGGGATCGAGAACATGGAGTATGAGGAGCGGCGCAAGATCGCCTCGGAGGAGAAGGACGCGATCGGCCGGGCGGCGGCGCGCATCATCCCCGACAACGCGTCGCTGTTCATCAACATCGGCACCACGACGGAGGCGGTCTCGAAGTCGCTGCTCGACCACAGCGGGCTGATGGTCATCACCAATAACATCAATGTTGCCAACAGGATGCGGGTCTATCCCTCGATCGAGGTGGTGATCGCGGGCGGCGTCGTGCGCGGCTCCGACGGCGGCATCGTCGGCGAGGCGGCGGTCGATTTCATCAAGCAGTTCAAGGTCGACTATGCGGTCATCGGCGCCTCGGCCATCGACCATGACGGCGCGCTGCTCGACTTCGACTTCCGCGAGGTGAAGGTCGCCCAGGCGATCATCGCCAATGCTCGCCATGTCATCCTGGTCTCCGATTCGACCAAGTTCGAGCGGACCGCGCCGGTCCGCATCGGCCACCTCTCCCAGGTCGACACCTTCATCACCGACCGCTGCCAGCTGCCGGCCATCCGCCGCATCTGCGAAGAGGCGGAGGTGCAGCTGCTGGAGACTGCGGCCGGGTGAAGCGGCGGAAAAGCCGTTGAGATTCAAGCCGTCGAATTTTCGTTTGACATTCGTTATGATTGCGAAATAATTCCGTTACGTTTTCGAGAACGGCGAAAATGCTGCGGTGCGAAAACGTGGAGGAGTCTGCGTGGACGTTCCGATCCATGACATCTTCGTCATCGGCGGCGGCATCAATGGATGCGGCGTGGCGCGCGATGCCGTGGGGCGTGGCTTCTCCGTCTTCCTGGCCGAGATGAACGACCTGGCGAGCGGCACGTCGTCCGGCTCGACCAAGCTGATCCACGGCGGCCTGCGCTATCTCGAGCACTACGAATTCAGGCTGGTGCGCGAGGCGCTGATGGAGCGCGAGGTTCTGTGGAAGAACGCGCCGCACATCATCTGGCCGATGCGCTTCGTGCTGCCTTACGCCAAGGGAATCCGCCCGGCATGGCTGATCCGGCTCGGGCTTTTCCTCTACGACCACATCGGCGGCCGCAAGCTGCTGCCGGCGACCAGGACGCTCGACATGCGCGCTGACGCGGCCGGCAAGCCGCTGAAGCCGCTCTTCGCCAAGGCGTTCGAATATTCCGACTGCTGGGTGAACGATGCGCGCCTCGTGGTGCTGAACGCCCGCGACGCGGCGGACCGGGGCGCGGTGATCCGGACGCGCGCCAGGGTGCTGAGCGCGCGTCGCGAGGGCGGGCTCTGGTCCATCGGCGTCGAGGACCGGCGCTCCGGCAATGTCGAGAAGGTGCGCGCGCGTCTGCTGGTGAACGCGGCCGGCCCATGGGTGGACGAGGTGCTGGCGTCCGCCGCGGGGCAGAACGACGTCCACAATGTCCGGCTGGTCCAGGGCAGCCACATCGTCGTCGCCCGCAAGTTCGAGGGCGAGCGCGCCTATTTCTTCCAGAACAAGGATGGCCGCATCATCTTCGCCATCCCCTACGAGGACGATTTCACCCTGATCGGCACCACCGACCAGGACTATGCCGGCGATCCGGGCGCGGTGACGATCAGCGACGCCGAGATCGGCTATCTCTGCGACGCCGCCAGCGAGTATTTCGCCGCGCCGGTGCGCCGCGAGGACATTGTCTGGACTTATTCGGCGGTGCGACCGCTGTACGACGACGGCGCCTCCAAGGCGCAGGAAGCGACCCGCGACTACGTGCTGAAGGGCGAGGGCGGCGAGGGCGACGCGCCGGTCATCAACGTCTTCGGCGGCAAGATTACGACCTATCGGCGGCTGGCCGAGTCGATGCTGGAGAAGATCGAGTCCTACCTCGGACGCAGGCGCGGTCCGTGGACGGCGTCGGCCACGCTGCCCGGCGGCGATTTCGCGGCGACGGGGTTCGTGGAGCTCGTTGCGTCGCTGCGGTCCGACTATCCGTTCCTGGCGCAGGCGCATGCCCGCAGGCTGGCGCGGCTATACGGGACGCGGGCGCGGCGTATACTGGGGCCGGCAAAGGTCGCGGCCGATCTCGGCAAGTATTTCGGGGCGGACCTCTACGAGGCCGAGATCCGCTACCTGATCCGCGAAGAATGGGCGCAGACGTCGCAGGACGTGCTGTGGCGCCGGACTAAGCGCGGACTTCGCCTGAATGCGGCGGAGGTCGCTGCACTCGACGAATACATGCGCGGAGCCACGGACGAGGCGAAGTCGGCCGCCTAGACTGCACACGACAGCGAGCTTTGGGAGGAGCATTTGCTGGAACTGAGGAACGTGACGAAGACGGTGGGCGCCGCGGACCATATCCGCGACGTGTCGCTGGTGCTTCGCGACGGCACCCTCAATGTGCTGCTCGGCCCGACGCTGTCGGGCAAGACCAGCCTGATGCGCCTGATGGCCGGCCTCGACGTGCCGACCGCCGGCCGCGTCTTCTTCGACGGCAAGGACGTGACCGGCGTGCCGGTGCAGAAGCGCAACGTCGCGATGGTCTACCAGCAGTTCATCAACTACCCGGCGATGTCGGTCTACGAAAACATCGCCTCGCCGCTCAGGGTGGCCGGCGTGGAGCGGGCGAAGATCGACGGCGAGGTGCGCCGGGCGGCAGAGCTCCTAAAGCTCACGCCCTATCTCGACCGGCTGCCGCTCAACCTGTCGGGCGGCCAGCAGCAGCGCACCGCGCTGGCGCGGGCGATCGTGAAGAACGCCCGCCTCGTGCTGCTGGACGAGCCGCTGGCCAATCTCGACTACAAGCTGCGCGAGGAGCTGCGCGCCGAGCTGCCGCGGATCTTCGCCGAGACCGGCGCCATCTTCGTCTATGCGACGACGGAACCGCACGAGGCGCTGCTGCTCGGCGGCAACACCGCGACGCTGTCGGAAGGGCGGGTGACGCAGTTCGGCCCGACCATCGAGGTGTTCCGCAAGCCCGACGATCTGGTGACGGCGAGGACGTTCGCCGACCCGCCGCTCAACACGATCGCGCTGGAGAAGCGCGGCCCGCGTTTCATCCTTGATGGTGGGGTTGACCTCCCAGTGCCCGCGGACGTCGCGGACATCGCCGACGGCAGCTACACGATCGGCTTTCAGCCCCACCATCTTTCTCTCGCGCGCCCGGCGGCCTCCGTGCCGCCGGTCAGGGCGAAGGTGTCCGTGACCGAGATCACCGGCTCCGAGAGCTTCGTCCACCTCGACTTCGCCGGCGCCCGCTGGGTGATGCTGACCCACGGCATCCGCAGCTTCGAGCCGGACGAGACGATCGAGGTCTTCATCGACCCCCGGCACGTGATGGTGTTCGACCGCGACGGCCGGTCGGTCGCGGCCGGCGCGAAGGCGGCGTGAGGCGGCGATGGCGAAGATAGAACTCGACCACATCCGGCACGCCTACGGCGCCAACCCGAAGTCCGACAAGGACTATGCGCTGCGCGAGGTGCATCATACGTTCGACGACGGCGGCGCCTATGCGCTGCTCGGGCCGTCGGGCTGCGGGAAGACGACGCTGCTCAACATCATCTCGGGGCTGATCCGGCCGAGCGAGGGCGCGCTGCGGTTCGACGGGACCGACGTGACCGACCGCGCGACCGAGGAGCGCAACATCGCGCAGGTGTTCCAGTTCCCGGTCGTCTACGACACGATGACGGTCTACGACAATCTGGCGTTTCCGCTGCGCAATCGCGGCGTCGCCGAGGCCGACGTCGCGCGCCGCGTCAACGAGACGCTGGAGATGATCGACCTGAAGGACCGGGCGCACCGCAAGGCGCGCGGGCTCACCGCCGACCAGAAGCAGAAGATCTCGCTCGGCCGCGGGCTGGTGCGATCCGACGTCAACGCCATCCTGTTCGACGAACCGCTCACCGTCATCGACCCGCACATGAAGTGGGTGCTGCGCTCGCAGCTCAAGCAGCTCCACCACCGCTACGGCTACACGATGGTCTATGTGACGCACGACCAGACCGAAGCGCTGACCTTTGCCGACCAGGTGGTCGTGATGTTCGACGGGCAGATCGTCCAGATCGGCACGCCGGAGGAGCTGTTCAACAAGCCGAAGCACACATTCGTCGGCTATTTCATCGGTTCGCCCGGCATGAACGTGCTGCCGGCGGAGCTGGACGGGGCAGGGGCGCGGATCGGGTCGCAGCGCATCGAGCTGCCGCGCGCGCCGGACGGCGCCAGCGCCGCCGGATCGCTGGAGCTCGGCATCCGGCCCGAATTCATCTCGGTCGGGCGCACCGGCATGCCGGTGACGGTGACCAAGGTCGAGGACATCGGGCGCCGCAAGATCGTTCGCATGAGCTTCGAAGGCAGGGACCTCGTGGCGCTGATCGGCGAGGACGACGAGGTTCCGGCCGAGCCGCGCGTGTCGTTCGATCCGGCAGGGATCAACCTCTATTCCAACTCCTGGCGGGTGGAGGCCTGACAATGGACAAGACTTGGAACAACAAGGCCTGGTTCATGGTGCTGCCGGTGCTGGTGCTGGTCGGCTTCTCGGCCGTCGTGCCGCTGATGACGGTGGTCAACTACTCCGTGCAGGACACGTTCGGGAACAACGTGTTCTTCTGGGCGGGCAGCGAGTGGTTCCAGGACATGCTGACGTCGGACCGCTTCTGGGAGGCGATGGGCCGCAACCTGCTGTTCTCGGCGATCATCCTCGCCATCGAGATACCGCTCGGCATCTTCATCGCCCTCAACATGCCTCGCTCGGGCTGGGGCGTTCCGGTCTGCCTGGTGCTGATGGCGCTGCCGCTGCTGATCCCGTGGAACGTCGTCGGCACGATCTGGCAGGTGTTCGGCCGCGTCGACATCGGCCTGCTCGGCTACGTGCTGAACGCCATCGGCTTCGACTACAACTACGTCAACGACCCGCTCGACGCCTGGTTCACCGTCATCATCATGGACGTGTGGCACTGGACGAGCCTGGTCGTGCTGCTCTGCTATGCCGGGCTCGTCTCGATCCCGGACGCCTACTACCAGGCCGCCAAGATCGACGGCGCCTCGCGCTGGGCCGTGTTCCGCTTCATCCAGCTGCCCAAGATGAACCGCGTGCTGCTGATCGCCGTGCTGCTGCGCTTCATGGACTCCTTCATGATCTACACGGAGCCCTTCGTCGTCACCGGCGGCGGTCCGGGCAACTCGACGACCTTCCTGTCCATCGACCTGGTCAAGATGGCGGTCGGCCAGTTCGATCTCGGCCCGGCGGCGGCGATGTCGATCATCTACTTCCTGATCGTGCTCCTGCTGTCGTGGGTCTTCTACACCGTCATGACGAATGTCGGCGCGGAGCGGCGTGATGGCTGAGGCGAGCACAAGCGCCGCCCGGCGCGACATGGCGCCGACCGCCGCGGCATCCGGCGCCGGGACGTCGGCGGTCGCGCGCGCCATGCGCAGGCGCAGCGACGGCGGCCGGTTCCGCTGGGTCGTGCCGACGCTCTACATCCTGTTCCTGATGCTGCCGATCTACTGGCTCATCAATATGAGCTTCAAGACGAATGCCGAGATCACCGGCACGTTCTCGCTGTGGCCGCAGAACCCGACGCTGCGCAACTATGCCGTCATCTTCAGCGACCCCGCCTGGTACAACGGCTACATCAATTCGATCATCTACGTGGTGCTCAACACGGTCATCTCGGTGACCGTCGCGCTGCCGGCGGCCTACGCCTTCTCGCGCTACCGCTTCCTCGGCGACAAGCACCTGTTCTTCTGGCTGCTGACCAATCGCATGGCTCCGCCGGCCGTGTTCGCGCTGCCGTTCTTCCAGCTCTACTCGGCCTTCGGGCTGATTGACACCCACATCGCGGTCGCCCTGGCGCACTGCCTGTTCAACGTGCCGCTGGCGGTGTGGATCCTCGAAGGGTTCATGTCGGGCGTGCCGAAGGAGATCGACGAGACCGCCTATATCGACGGTTACTCGTTCCCGCGCTTCTTCGTGAAGATCTTCATGCCGCTGATCGCGTCGGGCATCGGCGTCGCCGCCTTCTTCTGCTTCATGTTCTCGTGGGTCGAGCTGCTGATCGCGCGGACGCTGACCGTCACCGCGGCCAAGCCGATCGCCGCGACGATGACGCGCACCGTCTCAGCCTCCGGCCTCGACTGGGGCGTGCTGGCGGCAGCCGGCGTGCTGACGATCATTCCCGGCGCGCTCGTGATCTGGTTCGTCCGCAACTACATCGCCAAGGGCTTCGCCCTGGGGAGGGTGTGATGGAGGCAGCAACGACCGCGTCACCCCGCCGCTGGCCCGTCGTGCTGGCCGCCGTTCTCGGCGTCTATCTCGTCGCCGTCGGCCTCCTTGTCATGAAGCTCCCGGTGAAGAACGACGAGATCGACTGGTACGGCTCGCTCGTCCAGGGCGGCTGGATGGCGTGGTCGTTTCCCGGCGCGCTGTTCTTCATGACCGTCGCGCTGCTGATCGCGCTGATGGGCGTGTGGGAGTACGCCGCGCCCGGCGGCAGCCCGCGCGTCGGGATCCTCCGTTTCGAGACGACCCGCGGGGATCGTCTTTTCCTATCGCTGCTCGGCAGCGCCTTCATCCACCTCGCATGGCTCGGGCTCGTCGGCCCGAACCTGTGGTGGGCTCTCGCTCTCTCGTTGGTCTACGCCGTGGGCGTGTTCCGATACGTTTGAGGGGGAAAACAGGGGAGCGGCCGCGTGCCGGCGGCCGCTCCATCGCACTCGTGACCCGTGAAAGGGAGGAAACTCATGCGACGGCAACTTTTATCATCCACTTCGGCGCTTGTCCTGCTGCTCGCAGCCGGCAACGCCTATGCAGGCATGGACGAGGCCAAGGCCTTCCTCGATGCCGAGATCGGCGACATGTCGACGCTCGACCGGGCGGCCCAGGAAGCCGAGATGCAGTGGTTCGTCGACGCGGCGAAGCCCTTCGCCGGAATGGACATCAAGGTCGTGTCCGAGACGATCACCACGCATGAATACGAATCGAAGGTGCTGGCGCCTGCCTTCACCGCGATCACCGGCATCAAGATCACGCACGACCTCATCGGCGAGGGCGACGTGGTCGAGAAGCTGCAGACGCAGATGCAGTCGGGCGAGAACATCTACGACGCCTACGTCAACGACTCGGACCTGATCGGCACGCACTGGCGCTACCAGCAGGCCCGCAACCTGACCGACTGGATGGCCAACGCCGGCAAGGACGTGACCAACCCGAACCTCGACCTCGCCGACTTCATCGGCACGAAGTTCACGACGGCGCCGGACGGCAACCTCTACCAGCTGCCCGACCAGCAGTTCGCGAACCTCTACTGGTTCCGCTACGACTGGTTCAACGACGAGAAGAACAAGGCCGACTTCAAGGCGAAGTACGGCTACGACCTCGGCGTGCCGGTCAACTGGTCGGCCTATGAGGACATCGCCGAGTTCTTCACCGGCCGCGAGATCGACGGCAAGAAGGTCTACGGCCACATGGACTACGGCAAGAAGGACCCGTCGCTCGGCTGGCGGTTCACCGACGCCTGGCTGTCGATGGCCGGCAACGGCGACAAGGGCCTGCCGAACGGCCTGCCGGTCGACGAGTGGGGCATCAAGGTCGACGAGAACTCGCGGCCGGTCGGCTCGTGCGTGGCTCGCGGCGGCGACACCAATGGCCCGGCGTCCGTCTACTCGATCGAGAAGTACCTGGAGTGGATGAGCAAGTATGCTCCGGCCGCCGCCCAGGGCATGACCTTCTCCGAGTCCGGCCCGGTCCCGTCGCAGGGCGAGATCGCGCAGCAGATGTTCATGTACACGGCCTTCACCGCCGACCTGGTGAAGGACGGCCTTCCGGTCGTGAACGAGGACGGCACGCCGAAGTGGCGCTTCGCTCCCTCGCCGCACGGCGTCTACTGGAAGGAGGGCATGAAGCTCGGCTACCAGGACGTGGGCTCGTGGACGCTGATGAAGTCGACCCCCGATGACCGCGCCAAGGCCGCCTGGCTCTACGCGCAGTTCGTCGTGTCGAAGACCGTGGACGTGAAGAAGAGCCATGTCGGCCTGACGCTCATCCGCGAGTCGTCGATCCGCCATCAGAGCTTCACCGACCGCGCTCCGAAGCTGGGCGGGCTGATCGAGTTCTACCGCTCCCCGGCCCGCGTCCAGTGGTCTCCGACGGGCACCAACGTTCCTGACTATCCGAAGCTGGCTCAGCTCTGGTGGCAGGCGATCGGCGACGCGTCGTCGGGCGCCAAGACCGCGCAGGAAGCGATGGACTCGCTCTGCGCCGAGCAGGAGAAGGTGCTGGAGCGCCTCGAGCGCGCCGGCGTGCAGGGCGACATCGGTCCGAAGCTGGCCGAGGAGCACGACCTTGCCTACTGGAACGCCGACGCGGTGGCCAAGGGCAATCTCGCTCCGCAGCTGAAGATCGAGAACGAGAAGGAGCAGCCGCTCACCGTCAACTACGACGAACTGGTGAAGAGCTGGCAGTAGCAATGCGAGACTTGGCGGTGAAAACCGTTGAGCAAGGCGGAGGCGGCGCAAGCCGCCTCCGTCGATTCCTGTAAAGGGTGTCCATTCTCGGGCCTGTCCCGAGGGTCTGCCTTCGTTCCCGGGCTGGCGTCGCCCGCCGCATGGGGTACCGTCGCATGGGGCAGTGGATCCTCGGGACAAGCCCGAGGATGACGCTCTTCAACGTGGGCGCTATCTATTTCGTCGTTTGAGGAAATCATGACCTCCAACATCCTCGCCATCGACCAGGGCACGACGTCCTCCCGCGCCATCGTCTTCGACGGCGCGATGAAGGTGGCCGGCGTCGGGCAGAAGGAATTCACGCAGCACTATCCGGCATCGGGCTGGGTGGAGCACGATCCCGACGAGATCTGGGAGAGCGTCGTGGCGACGTGCCGGGCGGCGCTGAAGAATGCCGGCCGCGCGGCATCCGACATCGCCGCCATCGGCATCACCAACCAGCGCGAGACGGTTGTCATCTGGGACCGCAAGACCGGGAAACCGATCCATAACGCGATCGTCTGGCAGGACCGCCGCACCGCGCCGCTCTGTCAGAAACTGAAGGCCGAGGGGCGGGAGAAGCTCTTCACCCGCAAGACCGGCCTGCTGCTCGATCCCTATTTCTCAGGCACCAAGATCGCCTGGCTCCTCGACAACGTGAAGGGTGCGCGCGCCCGCGCCGAGAAGGGCGAACTGCTGGCCGGCACGATCGACACATTCCTGATCTGGCGGCTGACGGGCGGGAAGGTGCACGCCACCGACGCCACCAACGCCTCGCGCACGCTGGTCTACAACATCGCGACGAACCGCTGGGATGCGGAACTGCTCAAGCTGCTGCGCATCCCCGCTTCGCTGCTGCCGGAGGTCAAGGACTGCGCGGCCGATTTCGGCATTACGGAAAAGGCGCTGTTCGGCGCCGAGATTCCCATCCTCGGCGTCGCCGGCGACCAGCAGGCCGCGACCATCGGCCAGGCCTGCTTCCAGCCCGGCATGATGAAATCGACCTACGGCACCGGCTGCTTTGCCATCCTCAATACCGGTGACGACATCGTCCGGTCGAAGAACCGGCTGCTGACCACCATCGCCTATCGCCTGGACGGCCGGACCACCTATGCGCTGGAGGGGTCGATCTTCATCGCGGGCGCGGCCGTGCAATGGCTGCGCGACGGCGCCAAGATGATCTCCCGGGCCGCCGACAGCGGCGACCTGGCTGCGAAGGCAGATCCGAAGCAGGACGTGTACCTCGTGCCGGGCTTCGTCGGCCTCGGCGCGCCGCACTGGGACGCCGAAGCGCGCGGCGCCATCTTCGGCCTGACGCGCAATTCCGGTCCGGCGGAGTTCGCGCGCGCCGCGCTCGAATCCGTCGCCTACCAGACGCGCGACCTTCTCGACGCAATGAAGAAGGACTGGAAGGGCGGCCGCGCGAAGACCGTGCTGCGCGTCGACGGCGGCATGGTCGCCTCGGACTGGACGATGCAGCGCCTGGCCGACATTCTCGACGCGCCCGTCGACCGGCCGACGATCCTCGAGACGACGGCGCTGGGCGCGGCCTGGCTCGCCGGCTCACGCGCGGGCGTGTGGCCAAAGGCGAAGGAGTTCGCGAAGAGCTGGGCGCTCGACCGGCGCTTCAAGCCGGCCATGAAGGAGGCCGAGCGGTCCCGCAAGATCGCCGGCTGGCGCGATGCGGTGCGGCGGACGCTGAGCTCGGCCTGACCCGCACGTCGGCCCGCGCCGATCGGCGCCGAAACCGGTTCCCACGCTTGGCCGACATGCGCTAACCTCCCTGCAGGCACGGCGCGGGGTGAGGCATGGCTCAGGGTCTGGTGGCGCGGTTCGTTTCGCTCTTCGACGGTGACGCCGGCGTACGCCGGGTGGCCGACGACCCGGTCCTGTCGGCCGAACTGCTGCTGCTGTTCAGGATGATCCTCGCCGACGGCGCGGTGACCGATGGCGAGATGGCCGCGTTCCGGCGCATCTGCACCGACGCGTTCGGCATTCCGCCGGCGAGCGTCGATTCGGTCATCGAATACCTCAACGAGACGGGTTACGAGACGACCGGAGCGCAGGCGCTCGCGGTCTTCCGCGGCCTCGACGAAGAGCGGCGCCGGCTGCTGGCGAAGCACATGGCCGAGATCGCCAAGGCGGATTCGGCGCTGGCGGCGACCGAAGTGAAGCTCCTGCGGCGCACGCTGGAAGTGCTCGACCTCGGCGCGCCGAAGGCGGTCTGACCGGCGGACGCCTGGAGGCAAAGTTGCCCCCTCCGGTCCTTCGGGCCACCTCCCGTAAACGGGGGAGGATCACGGAGCGGCCGGCCGCGACCCGATCCTCCCTTGCGAAGCATGGTGGAGGGGCGGATCGGCAAAACCGAAGAACCCGCGTCAGCCCTGCATCTCGAAGCGCCGCCGCATGGCGCGATGCAGGTCGGGCGCAGCCGCCACCAGCGCCTTGCCGGCCTCCGACTGCGGATCGTCCAGCACGTCACGGGTGCGGCCGCGCTCGACGATCCGCCCGTCATGCATGATCATCACGTCGTCGGTGATGGCGCGGGCGACGGTCAGGTCGTGGGTGATGAACAGATAGGCGATGCCCAGCCTGTCGTTGAGCTCGGCGAAAAGATCGAGGATCTGCGCGCGGATCGACACGTCGAGCGCCGAGACCGGCTCGTCGGCGACGATCAGCTTCGGCCGCGTGATCAGCGCGCGCGCGATCGACAGGCGCTGGCGCTGGCCGCCGGAAAATTCGTGCGGGTACTTGTTCATGTCGGCCGGCGTCAGGCCGACCTCGTGGAGGGCGCGCTGGACCATGTCGCGGCGCTCGGCGGCGGGGGGCGCCGTCTCCAGCAGGTGAAGCGGCTCGGAGACAAGGCGCTCGACCGTGTGGCGCGGGTTGAACGACCCGTACGGGTCCTGGAAGACGACCTGCATGTTGCGCCGGGCGGGGCGCAGTGCCGCCTCGCTCATGTGCGAGACGCGGTCGCCCAGCACGTCGATCGTCCCGGCGGTCGGCCGATCCAGCGCCAGGATCATGCGGGCCAGCGTCGACTTCCCGCAGCCGGAGCGGCCGACCAGTGCGATGGACTGGCCGGCCTGCATCGAGAAGGACACGTCGTCCACCGCGCGCGTCGGCATGCCGGGGCGGAAGAGCGACAGCCGGCGGCCGGGATAGTCGCGGGTGACGGAGGAGACGGTGAGGAGGGTTTTTCCCGGGCTGACGCGGCCGATCTCCCCCACACGGGGGGAGATCGGCAGCTTCGCCCGCCGCTTCGGCACGTGCATCGACGCCTGCGCCAGCTGGCGCGTGTAGGGGTGGACCTGTTCCGACAGCGTCTTTGCCGTCTCGCCCGACTCCATCACCTCGCCGTGGCGCATGATGGTGATGCGGTCGGCCATGTCGGTGACGACGGCGAGGTCGTGCGAGATCAGCAGCAGGCCCATGCGGTTCTCGTGCACCAGGTCCCGCAGCAGGTCGAGGATCTGCGCCTGCAGCACCACGTCCAGCGCCGTGGTCGGCTCGTCGGCGATCAGCAGCTTCGGTTTCAGCGCGCAGGCGATGGCGATCACCACGCGCTGGCGCTGGCCGCCGGACAGCTCGTGCGGGTAGCGCGACAGCGGGAACTTCGAGTCCGGCAGGCCGACGCGGTCGAGTATCTTCCGCGCGGCCTGTTCGGCATCGTGGCGGCTGACGCCGGTGTGCCAGCGGATGCCTTCGGCCACCTGCTCGCCGATCGTCTTGACCGGGTTAAGCGCCGTCATCGGCTCCTGGAACACCATGCCGATGTCGTCGCCGCGCAGCTGGCACATCTGCATCTCGTTGTAGGCGAGGATGTCGGTGCCGGCGAAGGTGATGCGGCCCGCGGCGCGCGCCGTGTCGGGCAGCAGCTGCATGACGGCGAGCGCCGTCATCGACTTGCCCGATCCGGATTCGCCCACCAGCCCCATGACCTCGCCGCGCGCGAGCGCCAGGTCGACGTCCCTCAGGATCGGCACGCCGCCGATCGTCACCGACAGGTTCTCGATCTCCAGCAGGCTCACTGCCGGCGCCTCAGCTTCGGGTCGAGGATGTCGGCCAGGCCGTCGCCCAGCAGGTTCAGGCCGAGCACGGTGATGACGATGGCGAAGCCGGGAAAGAGCGCCAGATGCGGGGCGACCATCATGCGCGTCTGCGCGTCGAACAGCATGCGGCCCCAGGACGGCATCGGCGGCTGGGCGCCGAGGCCGATATAGGCAAGCCCGGCATCGGCCAGGATGCCCAGCGCGAACTGGATCGTGCCCTGCACCAGCAGCAGGTTGGCGATGTTGGGCAGGATGTGCTCGACGGTGATCAGCGTGCGCCCCTTGCCGGCGGCGCGGGCGGCGAGGATGAACTCGCGCGGCCACAGCGCCAGCGCTCCGGCGCGGCTGACGCGGGCGAAGACCGGGATGTTGAAGATGCCGATGGCGATGATGGCGTTGACCGCGCCGGGGCCGAAGATCGCGGTGATCATGATCGCCGAGAGGAGCGCCGGGAAGGCGAAGACCAGGTCGTTGAAGCGCATCAGCACCTCGTCGACGATGCCGCCGCGCGCCGCCGCCCAGCAGCCGAGCGGCACGCCGATGCCCATCGCGACCGTGACCGCCAGCAGCGCGATGGCCAGCGAGGTGCGCGCGCCGACCATGATCATGGAGAGAATGTCGCGGCCGAAATGGTCGGTTCCCAGCCAGTGCGCGGCGCTCGGCGTCTGCATGCGGTTTTCCACCGGCAGCAGCGTCACGTCGTAGGGCGTCCACACGAAGGAGAGGAGCGCCATCGCCGCGACCAGCACGGTGATGACGAATCCGACCAGGAACGACCGGTTGGAGAAGGCCCGGCGGATCAGTCCCGCCACGGTTTCGGCCGGCAGGGCGGGACCGGACGCGGGCGCGCTCACCGGCGGACCCTGACGCGCGGGTCGACGATGGCGTAGGAGACGTCGACGACGAAGTTGATGACGATGACGGCGGCGATCAGCACCATGACCACGCCCTCGACGACGATCAGGTCGCGCTGGGTTATGGCCTGCAGGACGAGACGGCCGAGGCCGGGCAGGTAGAACACGTTCTCGATGATGATCACGCCGGCGAGCAGGAAGGCGAACTGCAGCCCGACGATGGTGAGCACGGGGATGAGCGCGTTGGGCAGCGCATGGCGCCACAGCACCGTGCCGCGCGGCATGCCCTTGGCGCGCGCCGTGCGGATGTAGTCCTCGTTCAGCACCTCGATCAGCGCCGAGCGCGTCACCCGGGTCAGCACCGCGGCCAGCGACAGCGCCAGGGCCAGCGCCGGAACCAGCAGCGACTTGATGGCCGGCCAGACGCCGGCCCCCCAGCCCGGGAAGCCGCCGGCCGGCACGAGGCGCAGCCAGACGGAGAAGACGTAGATGAGGATGAGCGCGAACCAGAAGTTGGGGATCGCCAGGCCGACCTGCGCGGCGCCGGTGGCCAGCGTGTCGCCGATGCGGCCGCGGCGCGAAGCGGCGAAGATGCCGACGGGGATCGAGATCGCGGTGGCGAGCAGCATTGCCATCAGCGCCAGCGGCAGCGAGACGACGGCGCGCTCCGCCACCAGTTCGCTGACCGGCACGGAATAGGTGTAGGAGCGCCCGAGGTCGAAGGTGAGCAGGCCCGTCGACCAGTCGACGTAGCGCTCGAGCATCGGCTTGTTGAGCCCGAGCTGCTCGCGCACGACCTGCACCGCGTCCTCCGTCGCGTTCATGCCGAGCATGATGCGCGCCGGGTCGCCCGGCAGGATCTCCAGGATCGAGAAGACGACGATCGAAGCGACCACCAGCGTGGCGAAGCCGATCACCAGCCGGTTGAGCAGGTAGGCGGTCATGCGATTGCCGATCCCTCCCCCTTGAGGGGAGGGTGGCCCGCAGGGCCGGGTGGGGGCGAGGCAACTGACTGCGGCATACCTATCGTCGGCAACCCCACCCGCCTCGCTGCGCTCGGCACCCTCCCTTCAAGGGGGAGGGAACGCCGCTCCGCGCTAGTCCACCCATTTCACCTTGGTCAGGTCGTTGGCCTGGATCGGGGAGTTTTCCCACAGGCCCTCGACCTTTGCGTCCCAGATGCCGACCTTGGGCAGTTCGAAGAGCCAGCCGTTGACCGCGTCGTCGGCGAGGATCTTCTGCGCCTGCTTGTAGAGCTCGTCGCGCTTGGCCTGGTCGGCGGTCACGTCGAGGTCGGCGATCACCTTGTCGAACGCCGGGTTGTCGTAGTTGAAGTAGTAGTCCTTGCGCGCATAGATGCCGATGTCGTTCGGCTCGGTGTGCGACACGATCGTCAGGTCGTAGTCCTTCTGCTTGAAGACGCTGTCCAGCCACTGCGCCCACTCGACCGGGATGATCTCGAGCTCGATGCCGATCTCGCGCAGATTGGCCGCGACCACTTGGCCGCCGTCGCGCGCATAGCCGACCGGCGGAAGCTTCAGGGTCGCCTTGAAGCCGTTCTCCAGCCCGGCCTCCTTCAGCAGTTCCTTGGCCTTCGCAATGTCGTGCGGGTAGGTGCCCGTCAGGTCGACATAGGCGGCGTTGGCGGGCGAGAAATGCGAGCCGATCGGAACGCCGAGGCCGGACGAGCCGGCCGTGATGATCGCCTGCCGGTCGAGCGCGTGAGCAATCGCCTGGCGGACCTTCAGGTTGTCGAAGGGCGGCTTCTTGTTGTTGGTCGACAGGATGGTCTCGCCTTCGGTCGCGCCGATCACAACCTTGAAGCGCGGATCGGACTGGATCTGGGCCAGCGCGTCGCCGACATTGTAGTTCGGCAGCGCCTGCACGTCGCCCGACAGGATGGCCGGAACGGCCGCGGCTGCGTCCGGGATGATGCGGAATTCGGCCTTGTCCAGCGCCACCGGCTCGCCCCAGTAGTCGGGGTTCTTGACGATGGTAACCGACGAGCCCTTCGCCCAGTTGTCGAACTTGAAGGGGCCGGTGCCGATCGGGTTCGACTTGTTGCCGTCGGCCGATTTCGGATCGACGATCACCGCGTCGCCCCAGCCCATATTGTAGAGGAAGGAGCCCTGCGGCTGCTTCAGCGTGACCTTGACGGTGGCCGGGTCGACGGCCTCGACCGTGTCGATCTGCGCGAACAGGCCCTTCTGGGCGTTGGTCGAGGTCTCGCCGCGTGCGCGGTCGAGCGAGAAGACCACGTCGGAGGCGTCGAAGGCCTCGCCGTCATGGAATTTCACGCCGGTGTGCAGCTTGAACGTATAGGTCTTGCCGTCGTCGGAGACGGTCCAGCTTTCGGCCAGCGCCGGCAGCACCTCGCCGCCGGAGCCGATCCGGGTCAGGCCCTCGAAGACGTTGGCGTAGACGATCTCGTCGACAGCGGCGGCAGCTTCGGCCGTCGGGTCGAGGCTCGGCGGCTCGAGCGGCACGCCCAGCACGAGGTCGGTGCGCGCGGCGAGCGCGGCGGTGGTCGTAGCGAGCGCGATCGCGGTCGCCGCGAGAATGGACTTCCACGGTTTCATGATGACGGACTCCCGTTTGCCTGCTTGTTGGCGCGGATTGAAGCGCGAAAACGGGCGGGAGTAAATCAGCTTGTTTTGCAAGGCTTCTGCGCGGCGGGGAATAGAATGCCAACGGCCGGTCCGCCCGGCGAACGCTTCGCGTGCGAAGCGAAAAGGGCCGCCGCGACGCCGCGGCGGCCCTTTGAACCTGTCAGCGCGGACTGGTCAGCGGTTCACGACGATCTTGACGTTCTTCAGCCCGACGCGCTGCGCCATGCCGTAGAGGATCGCGGCGTTCGACGGATGCAGACGGATGCAGCCGGCCGATGCCGGGCGCCCGAGCTTGCCCGTCTGCACGGTGCCGTGCACGGCATAGTTGCCGCTGTAGAAGATGGAATAGGGCATCGGCGCGCCGCCATAGCGGCTCGACCGGTGATTCTTGGACAGCCACTTGGCCTTCCAGGCACCCGTCGGCGTGACCTTGCCGGCACGCGCGGTGGAAACCTTCCAGCGATATTTGACGAAGCCGTTCTGCGTGACGGTCATGGTCTGCGTCGAGATGTCGACGCTGGCGACGACCGATGCGGCCGATGCGCCGACCGGCGAGAGGAACGCCAAGCTTCCCGCGAGAAGCGCCAGCGCAGCAAAACGTTTCATGATCCCAGCCCTCATTGCCCAACGATAGAAGTTGCCCGATCGTGATTGCTCACGATTGCCGATCAGCAAAATCCAACTCGTGCCGGTTGTACAGGGGCGGATGCGATCTTTGGTAAACCGTTCGGTGACAAATCGCTGAAATCAGGCGGCTTTTCGCCATTGGGCGACGCTTTTGCTCACGCCCTGATGCGGCCTCGCAACAGTACGTCGAGGCCGACGGCCATCACCTTCGCGGACTGCACCATGTCCTCGATGCCGACCCATTCGTCGGGCCGGTGGGCGAGGTCGAGGATGCCGGGACCGTAGGCGATGCAGTCGTAGACGTGCCCGATGCGGGCGATGTGTTTCTGGTCGTAGGTGCCGGGCGAGATGACATAGGCGGGCTCGCGGTCGAACACGGCGCGGATGCCCTCGGCAACGGCGCCGACGACCGGCGCGTCGCGCTCCGTCATCAGCGGCTGCACCTCCATGATGTCGCGGATCGCATAGTCGAACTTCGGCCGCTCGCGCTTCAGGCGGTCGAGGATGCCGGTGACCTCGCCCTTCACGTCGGCGATGTTCTCCTCGAGCAGGAAGCGGCGGTCGATCGTCAGCCGGCAGGAGTCTGGCACGTTGGGCGAGGGCAGTCCCGGCCGGAAGTCTTCCGTCTGGCCGCCATGGATCCCGTTGATGTTCAGCGTCGAGCGCCGGGCGCCTTCCGGCACCACAGGCATCGTGGTCTGCTTGGCGTCCAGCGCCGGGAACAGGTGTCGCTCGAAGGCGGCGATGACGGCGCCCATATGGCGCACCGCGCAGTCGCCGAGGAAGGGCATCGAGCCATGCGCGATCTCGCCCCTGGTCTCGATCTCGGCCCACCAGACGCCGCGGTGGCCGAGACAGATGCGGTCCTTGTTGAGCGGCTCGGGGATGATGACGTGGTCGACGCGCGGCTTCGAGAAGTAGCCCTTGCGCGCCAGATAGGCGACGCCGCCGAAGCCGCCGGATTCCTCGTCCACGGTGCCGGAAATCTCGATGGCGCCCGGAAAGTCCGGATTGACCTCCATGAAGGCGTCGGCCGCGATGATCGACGCCGCCAGCCCGCCCTTCATGTCGCAGGCGCCGCGGCCATACACCCGTCCGTCGCGAACCAGCCCGCCGAACGGGTCCACAGTCCAGCCTTCGCCGGCTTCCACCACGTCGATGTGGGAGTTGAAGTGCACGGTGGGTCCGGGCGTGCGCCCGTCGAAGCGGGCGACGACGTTGGTGCGCGGATAGCGGTCGGTGTCGCCCGGCGTGCCTTCGCCGCGAATCAATTCAACGCCGTAGCCGCGCTTCTTCAGCCGCGCCGCGATGTATTCCGCGCACGGGGTATAGGCTTCCCCGGGCGGATTGACGGTCGGGAAGCGGATGAGGTCGGCGGTCAGCTGGACGAGGTCGTCGGTGCGCGCCTCGACCGCGTGGAAGAGCTTGTCATGCATGGCGCGATTGAGCAGCGAACGCGGCCGGTTGGCAAGGCGGTTTCGCCGCGAGGCGTGCGCTAGAGGATGAAGTCGTGCGAACCCATCCCGTGGATCTTCGATATGCTGGGCACCGTCAAATATAGCTCTACGTCGGCTACACCGTTTCCGTCGGTGTCGCCTTGGACCACAACCTCGTTTCCAATCAAGAATTCGTAGCGCAATTCTCCGGGGGTGCCCGAGAAGTTGCCCTGGCTGATCCACGTAAATGCCTGATTGCCTCGAAGCGTTGTGTTGGCGTCGATGCGGCTTAGATCGATGAAATCCGGCTTGTCGGCTGGTCCGACCCAGATATGCGCTTGGAAGTCATGGATGAAACCGATCTTGCGCGTCGCATCGAAAATGAAGGTGTCCGAGCCTGTACCGCCCCAGCCGCTACCCCAGATCTTGTCGTTACCCGGGCCGCCGTTGAGGTAGTTCGCTCCGCGGCCGCCATCCAGTTCGTCGTCTCCGGCACCGCCATAGAGGATGTCATTGCCGTTGCCCCCAAGAAGGATGTCGTGCCCGTTGCCGCCGAACAGGCGGTCGTTGCCCAAGCCGCCAAGCAGAACGTCATTCCCGTTGCCACCGTACAGCCAGTCATTGCCCTTGTCGCCGAAGAGGGTGTCGTGGCCGCCATAGCCGAACATCTTGTCGTTGCCGCCGAACCCCCACAGAAAATCGCGACCCGACCAGCCCTTCATCACGTCGTGACCGGCGAAGATGTTCTCGATGGCGCGCGCCTGGCTCACCTCGAAGACCTTCCGGCCGAGCAGGCTCAGCCCGGAAATCTTCTCGAACACCTTGGTGTCGGCTGCGTTCGTCCGCGTGATCGACTTGATGACGCCCGAACCGTCGCTGCCGTCGGCGCTGAACCCGCTCCCGTAGAAGTGGGTGTGCGTACCGTCCCCGTTGCGGAAGATCAGGTGTTTCGACGTCGATCCCTGCAGGGGATCGCCGAGAACGCGAACGACATTCATCCAGGGGACGGACGGCGAGCCTAGGACTTGGAAATGCCTGTAGAGTGCCATGATCAACCCCGCCCGAATCGTCCGTTGCGTAACATGTGAGGTTTTCTCCCGGCAAGCTGGTCCTTTCGCTATCGGCGGCATTGCGCGCATGAGTTGCACGGCCGCAACGATCACGCGGATTCTACCGGACCCGCCGGATTTCCGGCGCTAATCTGGACTGCGGTCCTGTAGGGTCCATCAGGCAGGGATTCACGTCGCGTTCACCAATCCGGTCCAACGTGACGGCAACCGGGCAATTCGGGGTTCAGCATGAAGAGAGCACTCCTTTTCGCAGCCGCGCTGGCGGCGGCAATCGTCGGGTCGGTCGCATCGGGGTCGGCTGCGGCGTTGGTCGCCACGGTCGACGTGGGCAACCAGAAGATGACCGTGACCAGGCACGGACAGGTCATCTACGAGTGGGACGTGTCGACCGCGCGGCGCGGCTACATCACGCCGCGCGGCGAGTGGCGGCCCTACCGCCAGCACGTCATGTGGCGGTCGCGCAAATACGACAACGCGCCGATGCCCTACGCCGTCTTCTACCATGCCGGCTACGCCATCCACGGCACGACGGCCGTCGGTCGCCTCGGCACGCCGGCCTCGCATGGCTGCGTCCGGCTGATGACGTCCAACGCCAAGATCTTCCACGATCTCGTCAAGGAGATCGGCCCAGGCAACACACGCGTGGTCGTGATCAACTGACGGCATCTTCCAGGGCTTGAACGGAGCGCCGGCGCGAACGCCGGCGTTTCCTTTTCCAGCGCCTGCGCTGGGTCGGCGTCGCGCGTCGCCTGCGCCATTTCCTTCGCCGGAAGTCCCCGATAAGACTCGGGCCGCGAGGAACAGCCCGATGCCATCCGAACCGCACGTCGCCCTGTCGCGACCGGTTGCCGACGAGGTCCGCAAGACGACCTGCTACATGTGTGCCTGCCGCTGCGGCATCGACGTGCACATCAAGGACGGCAGGATCCGCTACATCGAGGGCAACCGCGACCATCCGGTCAACAAGGGCGTGCTCTGCGCCAAAGGCTCGGCCGGCATCATGCAGCACTACGCGCCCGCCCGGTTGCGCGCGCCGCTGAAACGCCTCGGCCCGCGCGGCTCCGGCCAGTTCGTCGAGATCAGCTGGGACGAGGCACTGCAAACGGCGACGACATGGCTGGACGAGGTGCGCCAGAAGGATCCGAAGAAGCTCGCCTTCTTCACCGGGCGCGACCAGTCGCAGTCGCTGACCGGCTTCTGGGCGCAGCAGTTCGGCACACCGAACTACGCCGCGCATGGCGGTTTCTGCTCGGTCAACATGGCCGCTGCCGGCATCATGACGATCGGCGGCGCGTTCTGGGAGTTCGGACAGCCGGACTGGGACCGCACGAAGCTGTTCGTCATGTTCGGCGTCGCCGAGGACCATGATTCCAACCCGATCAAGATCGGCCTCTCGAAGCTCAAGAAACGCGGCGCGCGGTTCGTCTCGGTCAATCCGGTGCGCACCGGCTATTCGGCCATCGCCGACAACTGGATCGGCATCCGGCCGGGCACCGACGGCCTGCTGGTTCTCGCCGTCGTCCATGAGCTGCTGAAGGCGCGGAAGATCGACGTCGACTATCTGGTCCGCTACTCGAACGCGCCATGGCTGGTGGTCGACGCGCCGGGTGCAGCCGACCACGGCCTGTTCGCGCGCGACGCCGACGGCAATCCGCTGATCCATGAGACGGTGACGGAGCAGGTGGTGCCGGCCGGTTCGAAGGGGGCCCGGCCCGCGCTCTCCGGCCGCCACGAACTGCCCGACGGCCGTTTCGCGGTACCCTCGTTCCAGCTGCTGGCCGAGAAGTATCTCGACCCGAAGTACGCGCCGGAGCGCGCGGCGGCCGAGACAGGCGTCGACGCCGGCACGATCCGCGCGCTGGCGGCGGAAATCGCGCGCGTCGCCTTCGACGAGGCCATCGAGATCGACCAGCCGTGGACCGACATGCACGGCGTGCAGCATCAGGGTTTTGTCGGCCGGCCGGTGTCGTTCCATGCGATGCGGGGCATCTCGGCCCATTCCAACGGGTTCCAGACCGCGCGGGCGCTGCACCTCTTGCAGGTGCTGATCGGTGCGGTGGACTGCCCAGGCGGCTTCCGCTTCGAGCCACCCTATCCGAAGCCGCTCGACGCGCATCCGACGCCGCACGGCAAGGCCGAGCATTTCGGCTCCAACAAGCCGCTGTCCGGCCCGCATCTCGGTTTTCCGCGCGGGCCGGAAGATCTGCTGGTCGACAAGGACGGCAAGCCGAACCGCATCGACAAGGCGTTCTCCTGGGACGCGCCGATCGCCGCGCACGGGCTGATGCACATGGTGATCGCCAACGCCCATGCCGGCGATCCGTACCCGGTCGATCTCCTGTTCCTCTACATGGCGAACATGGCGTGGAACTCGTCGATGAACACCGCCGGCGTCATCAGGATGCTGGAGGACAAGGATCCCGCGACCGGCGAGTACAGGATCCCTAAGATCATCTATTCCGACGCCTATTCGTCCGAGATGGTCGCCTATGCCGATCTCGTGCTGCCGGACACGACCTATCTCGAGCGCCACGACTGCATCTCGCTGCTCGACCGGCCGATCTCGGAGCCCGACGCGGTGCAGGACGCGATCCGCTGGCCGGTGGTGGAGCCCGACCGCGACGTCCGCGGTTTTCAGACCGTGCTGATCGACCTTGCCGCGCGGCTCAGGCTGCCCGGCTTTGTCGACAGCCGGGGCAGGGCGCTCTACGCTGACTATGCCGACTACATCGTGCGCCACGAGCGGCGGCCGGGCATCGGGCCGCTTGCCGGGTTCCGCGGCGCCAACGGCGATCGCGCCGGGCGCGGCGCGGCCAATCCGGACCAGCTGAAGCGCTACATCGAGAACGGCTCGGTGTTCGTCACCCACATCCCCGCCGAGGCGCAGTTCTTCAAGCACGCCAACAAGGCCTACCAGGACTTCGCGGTGAAGATGGGCTTCTTCGACCAGCCGAAGCCGGTGACGTTCCAGCTGTACCAGGAGGTGCTGCAGAAGTTCCGCCTGTCGGCCGAAGGCGTGCGCGAGCCGGTCGCGCCGGAAACCCATCGCGCGCGCATCCTCGGCGCCTTCGATCCGCTGCCGGACTGGTACCGGCCCTTCGAGGAAGCGGGCGTCGATCGCGAGGCGTTCCCGTATCACGCGATCACGCAGCGGCCGATGGCGATGTACCATTCGTGGGGGTCGATGAATGCGTGGCTCAGGCAGATCCACACCAGGAACATGCTCTACGTTCCCGGCGCGATCTTCATCCAGCACGGCCTGAACGACGGCGACTGGGTCTGGCTCAGCTCCCATCACGGCCGCATCAAGGTGCAGGTGGCGCGCACCGACGCGGTCAATGGCGACACGATGTGGACCTGGAACGCGGTCGGCAAGCGCGGCGGCGCCTGGGCGCTCGACAAGGATGCTCCGGAGGCGACGAAGGGCTTCCTCATGAACCATCTGATCCACGAACTGCTGCCGCCCAAGGGCGACGGCATGCGCTGGTCGAACTCCGACCCGGTGACGGGGCAGGCGGCCTGGTACGATCTGCGCGTCCGCATCGAGAAGGCGGAGCCGGGCGAGGAGAGCCAGCCGCATTTTCCGGCCGCCGTGTCGCCGGTTCCCGCCGGGGCATCCGAGCTTCGGTACGGGCAGGAGTGGGCGGAATGAGGGGCGGCTCGTGGTGTCACTTACCCCCACCCCTAACCCCTCCCCGCAAGGGGGAGGGGAACGCTGCCGCGAACGGATTCCCCTCCCCCTTGCGGGGAGGGGTTAGGGGTGGGGGTACGCGGACGGCGACAGGATCAGCACCATGACCTCGCTCCCGTCGCTTCCCACGCCGAAGAAACTCGGCCTCGTCATCGACCTCGACGTGTGCGTCGGCTGCCATGCCTGCGTCATCTCCTGCAAGGAATGGAACACCGGCGGCTACGGCAACGCGCTGTCGGACCAGGACCCCTATGCCGCCGACGTGTCCGGCACGTTCCTGAACCGCATCCACACCTTCGAGGTTCTGCCGGAGGATGTGCAGGTGGTGGGCGAGGCGGGCGACGCGCGCATCGTGCATTTCCCGAAATCCTGCCTGCATTGCGAGGACGCGCCCTGCGTCACCGTCTGCCCGACCGGAGCCTCCTACAAGCGCTCGGCCGACGGCATCGTTCTGGTCGACGAGGACAAATGCATCGGCTGCGGCCTCTGCGCCTGGGCATGCCCCTATGGCGCGCGCGAGATGGACCTGGCGGCCGGTGTCATGAAGAAGTGCACGCTCTGCGTCGACCGCGTCTACAACGAAACCTTGAAGGAGGTCGACCGCATTCCGTCCTGCGTCCGCACCTGTCCGGCGAATGCCCGCCACTACGGCGACCTCGCCGATCCGGAATCGGCGGTGTCGATGATGGTGGCGGAGCGCGGCGGCATCGACCTGATGCCGGAGCAGGGAACGCGGCCGGTCAACAAATACCTGCCGCCGCGCGCCCGCAAGCCGCTGGCGGGCGGCCTGCCTGCCGCGGCCGACGATATTTCGGGCGCGAGCGGCTTCTTCGCCTGGCTCGACGGCATGCTGGATCGGCTCTGAACGCATGCATCCGGCCGCTTCGATCATCGTCTTCACGACACTGTCCGGTCTCGGCTACGGGCTGGCCGGATGGCTGGGCACCGGCGTGCTGGCGCCTGAGTTCCTTTCGACGAAAATCCTCCACGGCCTCGCGCTGGTGCTCATCTCGCTCGGCCTGCTTTCGTCCACGCTGCATCTCGGCAACCCGCAGCGGGCGTGGCGCGCCTTCTCGCAATGGCGCACGAGCTGGCTGTCGCGCGAAGGCGTGCTGGCGGTGCTGACATTCGTGCCGCTGACGCTCGCCGCCTATCTGTCGATCTTCGAGGACCGCGCGATACCGGCCGTCGGTCTCATCGGCACCGCGGGCTGCATCGCCACCGTCTACTGCACCGCGATGATCTATGCGTCTCTCAGGTCGATCGACGCGTGGCACAGCTGGCTGACGCCCGCCTGCTACCTGATCTTCGCCGCGACCGGCGGCCTGCTGATCGCCGGGCTGGGCACGATCATGCGCTACGAATCGTCGACCGCGCTGTCGCTGCCGGCGATCCCGCTGCTGGCACTGGCCTGGGGCTTCAAGGCCGCGTGGTGGCGGCGCCTTCGCGCGCTGCCGTCCACCTCGACGCCGGAGAGCGCGACGGGCCTTGGCGCGATCGGCCGGGTCCGGCTGTTCGAGCGGCCGCACATCAATGACAACTACCTGACACGCGAGATGGGCTACCGCGTCGCGCGCAAGCATGCGGCGCGGCTGTCGCGCCTCGCCGTCGTCTATGGCGGCGTCGTGCCGGCGCTGCTGCTCGGGCTCACAGCCATCGCCGGCGGCGGCGCGCCGACGCTCTTCTTCCAGTTCGGGGCGGTGCTGCTCTTCGGCCTCGGCGTCGCGGTGGAGCGGTGGCTCTTCTTCGCCGAGGCGCGCCACGCGGTGATGAACTACTACTGAGGCCGGACACCGCGCGCCGGCCGCAGGATCTGCCAGCGCTTGTGGAACCACATCCACTGGCCAGGATCCTCGCGCACCCAGCGCTCCACGGTGTCGTTGAGAAGCTGCGCGGTGCCGACGAGGTCGAGCGTGCCGTCGGCGTTGCGCGGCAGCGTCAGCTTCTCCTCGACCTCCAGCCGGAAGCGGTTGCCGGGCAGCCGGATCGAGCGGGCCGGATAGACGTCGCAATCGAACTGGCGGGCGAGCTTGGGCAGCAGCGGGCTGGTCTGGCACGCGCGGCCGAAGAAGGTCGTCGGCAGGCCGCGGTCGAACTTCTGGTCGACCAGAACGCCGACATTGCCGCCGCGCTCCAGGATGCCAGCCAGCGAGAAGGCGGCGCCCGAGCGCGAGGCGATCAGCCCGCCCATGGTCGAGGTGCGCGCCGCCATCAGCTTCTCGGCGAGGTAGGGATTGTTCGGCGGCCGGAACATCGCCGTCACGTTCAGGCCGAACGTCGCGGCGGCGACCGGCAGCAGCTCGAAATTGCCGACGTGGCCGGTGAAGATGATGTGCGGACGGTGCTCGCGCGCGATGCGCTCGAAGATCTCCGCGCCGGCGACCTCGATGCGGCCGGGCGTCGTCTGTCCGGGCCGATAGTCGAAGATCTCGTCGAGATAGATGTACTCCGCGACCAGCCGCGCCATGTTGCCCCACATGTCCGACGCGATGGCTTCGAGTTCGGCCTTCGACTTTTCCGGATAGGCATGGCGCAGATTGTCGAGCGCGACGCGGTGGCGGCCGTACCAGGGCCCGAGCCTGCGGGCCCAGCGGTCGGTGAGGGTCAGGGCGCGGTCGACGGGCAGCCGCTGCAGCACGCGCATGATCGCGAACGCCGCCTGCGCGATCAGCCAGTAGTTCAGGCGGCGCAGTCCCTGCCTTGCCTGGACGAGGAGACGCTGCATCGCCGCCGCTTCAGCCGACGCGAAGGATGATCTTGCCGAACACGTCCCGGCCTTCCATGCGCTTCAGCGCCTCGCCGATGCCGTCGAAGTCCACCTCCGTGTCGATGACCGGCGAGACGAGGCCGGCGGCCATCTTCTGCATGGCGTTGGCCATGTTCTCCATGCGACAGCCGAACGAGCCGATGATCCTCAGCTGCTGCTGGAACAACTGCATCAGGTTCATGGTCGTGGAGACGCCCGAGGTCGAGCCGCAGGTGACCAGCCGGCCGCCGCGCTTCATCGACAGGATCGAGCCCGCCCAGGTGTCCGCGCCGACATGCTCGAAGACAACGTCGACGCCCTTCTTCTTCGTCAGCTTGCGGACGGCGCCTTCGAACCGGTCCTCGCGGTAGTTGATCACGTGGTCGGCGCCGAGCGCCTTCGCCTTCTCCATCTTGTCGGCGGAGCCGACCGTGGTG
Organism: Rhizobiaceae bacterium; assembly: GCA_019635755.1. Taxonomy (GTDB): domain Bacteria; phylum Pseudomonadota; class Alphaproteobacteria; order Rhizobiales; family Rhizobiaceae; genus OAS926. The sequence continues at coordinate 657,100 of JAHBYW010000002.1, forward strand.
ATGACCGTGCAGCCGAGCCTCTTCGCCAGCTGGATCGCGGCGGTGCCGATGCCCGAGCCGCCGGCATGGACGAGGATCGTCTCGCCGGGCTCCAGCTTCGCGTTGTCGAACAGCATGTGCTCGACCGTGCCGAAGGTGACGGGCGCGACCGCCGCGCCGACGGGGTCGACGCCGGGCGGGGCGGGGACCAGCAGGCGCGCCGGCAGGTTGATCTTCTCCTGCGCGAAACCGTCGAGGTGGAAGCCGTGCACGCCCGACACGTGTTCGCACAGATTGTCGCGGCGCTCGCGGCACGGGCGGCAGAGCCCGCAGGTGCGGGCGCCGTAGATCGAGACGAGCTGGCCGGGGGAGACGCTGGCGACGCCGGGGCCGACCGTCTCGACCACGCCCGAGGCCTCGGCGCCGATCGTCAGCGGCAGGGTGCGCTTGGCGAAGGCCATGCCACGCCAGCCCCAGACGTCGATATGGTTCAGCGCCACCGCCCTGACGGCCAGCGTCACCTCGCCATGGGCGGGCGGAGGCGGCGGCGGCACGTCGCGCTGTTCCAGGCGGCGATCCTCGATGAGCTGTAGCGCGCGCATCAGCGACCTTTGCGGAAGAGGAGGTTTTCCATGCGGCCTAGGCTTCCCGCGCCATGACCAGACAGGTGTTCTGGCCGCCGAAGCCGAAGGAGTTCGACAGCACGGTCGAGACGCTTGCCTGGCGCTTCACGTTCGGCACCACGTCGAGGTCGATGGCCGGATCGGGATGGTCGTAGTTGATCGTCGGCGGGATGACGCCCTCGCGCATGGTCATCAGCGAGAACGCCGCCTCGATGGCGCCGGCGGCCGACAGCGTGTGGCCGATCATCGACTTGTTGGACGAGATCGGGATCGTCCGCAGCCGGTCGCCGAAGACGCTGTGGAGCGACAGGTGCTCCATCTTGTCGTTCTCCGGCGTCGAGGTGCCGTGGGCGTTGATGTAGTCGATCCGGTCGTCGGCGAGCCCCGCGTCGGCGAGCGCCGACCGCACCGCGGCGATGGCCGGCGAGCCGTCCGGCTTGGAGCGGGTCCGGTGAAAATCGTCGGCATGCTCGCCGCAGCCGCTGAGGATGCCGAGCACCGTCGCGCCGCGCGCCTCCGCGGCATCGAGCGATTCCAGCACCAGCGCGGCCGCGCCTTCGGCCAGGACGAAGCCGTCGCGGTCGCGCGAGAACGGCTTCGACGCCTTCTCCGGCACCTCGTTGTTGGTCGAGAGCGCCGACAGCAGCGAGAACCGGATAAGCGCCTCCTCGGTGGCCGATCCGTCGGCGCCGATCGCGATGGCGCGGTCGCATTCGCCGCGGCGGATCGCCTCGACGCCCAGCTGGATGGCGGTCGCGCCGGACGCGCAGGCGGTGGACAGCGTGATCGGCAGGCCGCGCGTGCCGAGCGTCTCGGAGAGACGGTCGGCGATGGCGCCGAACTGGCCGCTCTCGAACATCGCCCGGTCGTTCTGCGCGCGCGCGGTGGACAGCAGCCGCGCATAGCCTTCGCCGTCGCCCTTGCGCGCATAGAGCGCGAGGCGCTCGTTCCAGCCGATCTCGACCGGCGGGGCGGCGAGGAACAGCGGCCCGCCGAACGCCCCGCCGCCGAAGCCGGCCTCGTCGACCGCCTCGCGGGCAGCCGTCTGCGCCAGCTCGTAGGTGTGGGCGCTGGAGCCCCGGCCGCTGGACGGCAGGAAGTCGACCATGCCGGCGATCGTCGTGTTCAGGTGATCGACCGGAAACCGGGTGATCGGGTGGATGCCCGACCGGCCGGAGGTGAGGGCGGACCAGTTGTCCGCCTTGCCGACGCCCAGCGACGTGACGATGCCGATTCCGGTGACGGCGACCACGGGGCGGCCCAGATGATCCTTGCGCGAAGCCATGTGAACGATCCTCAGGCCGCCGACAGCAGGGCGGCACCCTCGAAGCGGTGATAGCCGATCGACGTTGCCACCGCACGCGCCGGCGTGCCGGCGAACGGCCTTTCGGCGGCGGGGTCGAAGGGCGGATAGGCGGCGCCGTTCTTCAGCGCCAGCGCGGCCAGCGCCACCGCGAAGGGGAACTGCGCTTCCTTGACGTGGCCGACGGCGCTCGCCATGCCGCGATAGGCCGCGCCGGTGCGGTCAAGCGCCGCCTTCTCGGCCGAGGTCGCCGCGTGCGCGCCGGACGCCCCCGAAACGACCAGCGTGTCCGATCCGGCGCCGAGGGCGCCGATGAAGTCGGCGATCCGCGCCGGGAACGCGCCGTCGCGACGGGCATTGCCGGACACGACCTGGTCGATCGAGGCATAGGCCCCGCGGCCTCGCTTCTCCGCGTGATCACGGGATTCCAGCACCAGGAAGGCCGCGCCCGACCCGGTCACCACGCCGCCGCCCTCGGTTCCCGACCGCTCCCAGACCGGCTTCCAGTCGCCGCGGTTCAGGTAGCCGCCGAGCTCGTAGGAGAACAGCATGTCGGGATGCTCGGTCTGGTAGGCGCCGCCCAGCAGGAGATGCGTCGACTGACCCGAGCGGATGCGCGCCGCGCCGGTCTCCAGCGCCGAGATGCCGGCGCCTTCCTCGCCCATGAAGGTGCGGGACGAGCCGATCACCTTGTGGACGATGGAGATGTTGCCGGCGAGCAGGTTGGAGAGCTGGGCCAGGAAGAGCGTCGGCCTGAGATCCGTCGTCAGCTTCTCGTTCAGCAGGACGCCGTGGTCGGCCCGCGCCTCGGATGCGGCGAGGATGGACGCGTCCACGGCCTCGTCGCGTTCGCCGCCGCCGGCCGCCACGATCAGGTCCATCGCCGCGCACAGCGTCTCGTCGCCCTTGATGCCGGCGTCGTCCAGCGCCACGCCGGCGGCATAGGTGCCCAGCCGCTGCCACGTCTCCATCTGTCGGATATCGCCGCGCTTGGCGATCTGCTGGCTCCAGTCGATCTCGGGCAGCGGATGGATCGTGTAGGGGCGGAAGCGCTCGCGGTCGATCACCGGCGCGGGGCTCGGCGCGGTCAGCGCCGTCCAATGCGCGTCGGCCCCGACGCCCAGCGACGAGACGAGGCCGATACCGGTGATGAGGACGTCGTGCGAGGTCATCCGGCCTTGTCGGTCAGCCGGGCAGGGCCAGTCAAGTGTCAGGCCCGGTCAAGTGTCAGGCGGCCTTGGCGGCGACCAGTTCGTCGATCTTGGCGCAGAGGTTCTTCATGAGGAAGTACTCCTCGGTCGAAACCTTGCCGTCATTGACGTTCTGCGTCCACTTCTCGAGCGGGACCTTGATCCCGAACTCCTTGTCGATGGCGAAGACGATGTCGAGGAAGTCCAGGCTGTCGATGCCGAGATCGTCGATGGTGTGGCTCTCCGGCGTGATCGTCTCGATGTCGATCTCGCTGGTGTCCGAAATGATTTTCGCGACTTTCTCGAAGGTCGTTGCCACGTCGTGAGATTCCCTTGGATTTGAGCCGCCGAGGCAAGGAGCCGGGGCATTCAGACATGCGTCCGGACGGCGGACGCGGGCGTTCGACCGGCTCTCTAGTCGTTTTTTCCGGGCAGGAAAAGGGTCAATTGCGGCTTCCTGTTGCAGCGCAGCAACGGACGGGCCGCCCCTGCGGGCAGCCCGTCCGGCGCGATCAGCTCTCGCGCAGCTTCACAAGGTCGTTGAGCAGGCCGCCGGTGCCGTTGTGCACCGTCAGCCGCTCGACCTTGCCGGCGATGGCCTCCAGCGCCTCGAGTTCCTTGAGGCGCAGCATCACCGGGTTCTCGGCCATCACCTTGGCCGTGTTGAGCAGCGAACGGGTGGCGTTCGTCTCCTCGCGGCGGCGGATGATGTTGGCCTCGGCCTGCTTCTCGGCCGCCACGACCTGGTTCAGGATTTCGCGCATCTCGCCGGGAAGGATCACGTCCTTCAAGGCGATGTCCGACACCTCGACACCGATCGCGGCCATCGCGGAGCGGACCTCCGCGGCGGCTTCCGCGTCGACCGTCACCTTCTTCTCGAGAATCTGGTCGAGGGTGAGCGCGCCCAGCGTGCGGCGGAACGCGAACTGCAGCGCGCGGTAGAGCGCGGCCGCATAGTTCGCGACCGCGGTGACCGCCAGCAGCGGGTCCGTCACGACATAGTCGGCCGACAGGTTGACCCGGATCGTCACCCGATCCTTGGTCAGCAGCTCCTGGCCGGTGATGTCCACCACCTGCCGGCGGGTCTCCACCGTGCGCACCTGGATCGTCCGGCCGACGGCCCAGAAGCCGTGCGTGCCGGGCTTCAGCGTCGCCATGTAGACCCCGTCGACGAACAGCAGCCCGGCCTGGCCTTCGATGACCGAATGCACCGAAACCAGCTCCGTCGCCTTGACCCGCACGAGGCGGCGCAGCAGGCCGGGCTCGACCTCCAGGGTCGACGCAACGTCCATGCTGGTCGCCGTCCAGGGACCGGCTTCGCTCCACACGACCAGCCGCTTGTCCGGGCCGAGCACCCAGGTGATGAAGCCGTCGCGCTCGACGATCGCCACCTCCGTCGGTCCGGTGCGGAAGACGCTCAGATACTTCGCCACCGCCTCCGGCTTCTTGGCGAAGAGCGCGCGCTCGTAGGGCGAGGCGAAGGTGTAGTTCGCAAGGTCGTGGCGCTCGACTTCGAGGCTTCCCCCGTCATTGGGCAGCCAGTGGTCGCCGGCGCCGTAGATGCCCAGCACTTCGCCCTTGTGCAGGGCCACGGCGCGTTCGTTGTCGCGCACCCGCACGCGCTTGCGGCCAAGAAGAACATCCAGGATCGTCATCGTCGTCACTCCTGCCGGGTTCCAGCCGGCCTGTTTCGTCGTCATGCTGCCCGGCAGACCCGGGGACCGGTGGCATCCGCGTGCGGCGGGTTCGCGGGAGCGGGCGTCGAAGCGACGGGGACGGGCTCGATCGGCCGCAGCCTCTGTCGCCGGTTCCCGCGCGTCTTCGCCGTCACCGCGCGCCGGGCTGCGCACGGACGGCTCGGATCTCTGCCTGCCGTGCCCGAGGGCTTGGCCGGCATCGGTCCTCGCATTCCGGTCCCCGGGCCGTCGTTTGGAACAGCTTGGAAGGCTGGTGGAGAAGGAGTCGAACCTTCAACAATCAGATTACAAGTCTGATGCTCTAACCCATTGAGCTATCCTTGGAGCAGGCGAAGGGAATCGAACCCGCGTCCTCCGGGTTTCCCCGGCGCTCTGCCACTGAGCTACGCCCGCAACCCAACCGCCGGAACGGGGTCCGCATACAGCCCGGCACGGCCGGCTGCACGGGCGGAGCTTTTCGAACTCCGGCCTTCGACACCGCTCCGGCACGACGGCCGGGCGGGGTGCATCCATCCCGCGATTGGGGCAAAAGCAAGCCCTTCCAGGGCGCATTTGCCGTTGGGGAAGCGATTGTTGCAGCCAAGCCACGCCCGCCGTGTCCAAACCGGTCGAACCGGCGGCCCCGCTGCGGTCTTGTATCTTATATAAGACTTGCTATCCATGGGCATGGCCTCAGTGCTCGTCGCCGGCGTCGCCGTCATCGATTTCGTCTTCCGGGTGGACGAGATGCCGCGCCGCGCGGAGAAATATCGTGCGACGGACGCCGACATCGTCGGCGGGGGCGGGGCCGCCAACGCGGCCGTCACCGTGGCGCGGCTGGGCGGGCGCGCTGTGCTGGCGACGCGGCTGGGCGACGACGCGATCGCCGACATGATCCTCGCCGACCTCGGACGCGAGGGCGTGGACTGTTCGCTGGCCCGGCGGTTTCCCGGCAAGCGCTCCTCGTTCTCGTCGGTGTTCGTGGACCGGCAGGGCGAGCGGCAGATCGTCAACTATCGCGACATGGGGATCAGCTTCGACGCAGACTGGATCTCCGGCCTGCTGCCGGACCGCTTCGACGCCGCGCTCGCCGACACGCGCTGGCCGCAGGGCGGACCGGCGGTGCTGAACGCGGCCCGCGCGCGCGGAAAGCCGGCGGTGGTGGACGCCGAGGCGCCGATCGGCGAGGCGATGGCCACGATCAGGGCCGGCACGCACATCGCGTTCTCGCGCCAGGGTCTGCGCGATTTCGCCGGCCATGACGACATGCGGGCCGCGCTCGGCCAGGCGACCGAGGCGACCGGCGCCTGGGTCTGCGTCACCGACGGGTCGGCGGATGTGGTCTTCCACGCCGGCGGTGCGTTCGGCACGGTGCCGGCCTTTCCGGTCGAGGCTGTGGACACGCTGGCAGCCGGCGACGTCTGGCACGGCGCGTTCGCGCTCTTCCTCGCCGAGGGCATGGGCGAAACGGACGCGATCCGGCTGGCCAACGCCGTCGCCGCGATCAAATGCACCCGGTTCGGCGGCCGGGCAGGGGTGCCGGGCCGCGCCGAGGCCGAAGCCTTCCTGCGCGAGCGGAGCGCCGCCGCATGACGCGCCGCCGGGTCCGCGATCAGTTGAAGACGATGCGGCCCAGCACGTGCAGGCCTTCGCCCTCCGTGCGCACGATCACCGCCTCGCCCTCGCGTGCGCCGGCGCCGGTCAGCGCCCGGATCGTCTCGGGATGCGTCACCAGGACGAGGTTGCCGGAGCCGGAGAAGCCCGCGATGGTCTCGATGACGGCGGCGCGCTGCGCCTCGGCCGCCGCTTCGTCGGCCGCCGGCAGGTCCAGTGCCTCGAACGGCTCCGCGTCCCGGCCGAAGGCGATGCGCGCGGTGTCGAGGCAGCGGCAGAACCGGCTGGACAGGATGGCGTCGATGTCGGCGGCGCGCGCGGCGAACAGCGCCCCCATCTTGCGCGCCTGCTGCTTGCCCCGCTCCGAGAGGTTGCGCTGCGTCGAGCACTTGGTGACGTCGACATTGGCCGGGTCGGTGCTGCCGGTCGCATATGCGTGGGCCAGCAGCACGACATGGCCGCCGTCGCGCAGCAGCGCCCAGCCGGCTTCCGTGGCGGCCGCCGGACCCGCCAGCATCATGGCGGCGAGCACAAGCGCTATTCTGAGCATCCCGTTTCCTTTGTGTTTTTCCGGATATAGGGACGTGATGGCGGCATGAAAGGCAAGTCGGCCCTCTCCGTCGGCGTGCTGCCGCTCGGCCGCCCGACCTTCGACGTTCCCTATGCGGAGGAGCGGCTGGCGGCGATGCTGGCGACGCTGGAGCGCTCGGGAGCCCAACTGCACGGCCCCCGCACGCTGCTGTTCGATGCCGCGGCGACGCGCGCGGCGATGGCCGCGCTGAAGCGCCGCGACCTCGATGCCGTACTGATCCTGCAGGTCACATTCACCGACGCGTCGATGGCGGTGGAGATCGCCGCCGCCTTCGACGCTCCGCTCTCCATCTGGGCGATGCCGGAGCCGAGGCTCGGCGGGCGGCTGCGGCTGAACGCCTTCTGCGGGCTGAACCTCGCGGCCCATGCCCTCGGGCTGGCCGGGAAACCGTTCGGCCACCTGTATGCCGCGCCGGAAGCGCCCGGCAGCGCCGATGCGCTGGCCGGACTGCTGGCCGGCGGCCGGGTCGCGCCAACGCCGACGCGGCGTGCAGCGGAAGGCGGCGATGCCGGCGGCCGCGAGGCCGCGGCGCGGCTGGCCGGGCGGCGGATCGCCCGCATCGGCCACCATCCCGACGGGTTCCACACCTGCGCCTACGATGCCGCGAAGCTGGCGCAGCTTGCCGGAGTCTCGGTGGAACCGATTGAACTGGAATCGCTTTTCGCCCGCGCTGGCGGCGTGGAGTCCGGCCGCGTGGGCGCGGTGCGCGCCGAGGCGGCGTCGGTCGCCGTCGGCCTCGAGGCGGTCGACCAGGCGCAGCTCGACCGGTCGCTGCGGCTGAAGGCCGCGATCGACGACATCCGCGCCGAAGGCCGGTTCGACGCGCTGGCGGTCCGCTGCTGGCCCGAGACGTTCACGGACTACGGCGGCGCGGTCTGCGGCCCGGTGGCGATGATGGGCGAGCGGCGCGTGCCCTGCGCCTGCGAGGCCGACGTCTACGGCGCGCTGACGGCGCTCCTGCTGCAGGACATCGCCGCGGCGCCGGTGTTCCTGGCCGACCTCGTCGATCTCGACGAGGATGACGGCACCGGCGTGGTATGGCACTGCGGCCAGGCGCCGGCGTCGATGGCCGATCCGGGCGTCCGGCCGCGGGCGACGATCCACACCAACAGGAAGATGCCGCTGCTGTTCGAGTTTCCGCTGAAGCCCGGTCGCGTGACGCTGTTCCGGATCAGCCAGGCGCGCGGCGAGCCCTGCGCGGTCATCGGCGGCGGCGAGATGCTGGCGCGGCCGATGGCGTTCACCGGCACGTCCGGCGTGCTGTCGTTCGATTCCGGCGTGCCGCGCGTCCGCGAGACGGTCATGGGCGCGGCGCTGGAGCATCATGTCTGCATCGCCTATGGCGACCATCGCGCGGCGCTGGAAGGCGCGGCGCAGGCGCTGGGCATCCCGGTGATCGACCTGTGAGCGAGATCGTGCGCTACGTCCTGATCGGCTCGGGCATGATGGGGCACGAGCACATCCGCAACCTCGCGCTCGTCCCCGGCGCACGGGTGGTCGCGGTCTCCGATCCGGACGACGGCATGCGGCTGTCGGCGCAGGCGCTGGCGGGAGACGGGTGCCGCGCCTTCGCCGACCATCGCGCGATGCTGGAGCAGGTCGCGTTCGACGCCGTCGTCGTTGCCAGCCCGAACCATACCCACGCCGCCGTGCTGGCCGACATCCTGCCGCTCGGCAGGCCGGTGCTGGTCGAGAAGCCGCTGGCGACGACGGTCGCCGACTGCGCCCGGCTCGCCGACCTCGCACGGCGGCACGCGACGCCGGTCTGGGTTGCGATGGAGTACCGCTACATGCCGCCGCTGCAGCGGCTGATGGCCGAACTGGCGGCCGGCACGGCCGGCAGGCTGCGCATGATCGCGATCCGCGAGCACCGCTTCCCCTTCCTCGCCAAGGTCGGCAACTGGAACCGCTTCGCGCACAACACCGGCGGCACGCTGGTCGAGAAGTGCTGCCACTTCTTCGACCTCATGCGGCTCCTGGCGGGAGCGGACGCGACGCGCGTCTACGCCTCGGGGGGCATGGACGTGAACTTCCTCGACGAGCGGTACGACGGGCGCCGGCCGGACATACTGGACAATGCCTTCGTCACGGTCGACTTCGCCAACGGCGTGCGCGCGATGCTGGATCTGTGCATGTTCGCCGAGGGCTCGCACTGGCAGGAGGCGATCTCGGCCGTCGGCGACGCCGCGCGGATCGACGCGCTGATCCCGGGGCCGGCGCGCTTCTCGCCGGACGGCCGCGAGCGTCCCGCCGAACTCGTGATTTCGCCGCGCGCAACCAAGGTCGAGCGGCGGCTGCCCGTCGAGGTCGATGCCGCGATCCTCTCCGCCGGCGACCATCACGGCTCGACCTATTTCCAGCATGTGAAGTTCAACAGGCTGGTGCGCGAGGGCGGCACGCCGGAGGTCGGCTTGGACGATGGCCTGAAGGCCGTGGCGATCGGCGCGGCGGCCGAGGAATCGGCCCGCACCGGCCAGGCGATCGCGCTCTGAGCCCTTGGCAGCAAGGTGCGATCGCCTTGCGGTGCACACATGCGGCCGATCCACTCTATGGACACTCATCCCGAAAACCGCTGCGCACTGTTCGGGATCATGGCGTGGCCTCCTGACAGGCGTGTCAGGATCGCCGCGTCGGCCGGTGCAGCGGGTCTTGTGCCGCCGCCGCCGACGCGACAGGAACGGTGCGCACCGGAGCCCTGTCCTTGATCCTCATCGGCCAGTACGATTCGTCCTTCACGCGCCGCGTCGGCATCGCGCTCCGGCTCTACGGTATTCCGTTCGAGCACAGGCCGTGGTCGATCTTCGGCGATCCCGACAAGATCCGGCAGTTCAGTCCGCTCACCCAGGTGCCGACGCTGGTGCTGGACGACGGCACGGCGCTGGTCGAGAGCCACATGATGCTCGACTACATCGACAGCCTCGTGCCGGCGGAAGCGCGCCTGTTCCCGGTCGCGGAGCCGGCGCGGCACCGCGCGCTGCGGATCGCCGCGCTGGCCACCGGCATGGGCGGAAAGTCGGCGGCGCTGTTCTACGAGGTGAAGCTGCATGCGCAGGTGTCGCAGTTCTGGGTGGACCGCTGCCGGGCGCAGGTCTTCGACAGCCTGGCGCTGCTGGACCGTGAGCGCGCCGCGCGGCCGGGCGACTTCTGGTTCGGCGACCGCATCGGCCATGCCGACATCGCCGTGGCCACCGTCCTGCGCCACATGGGAGAGAGCCATCCCGGTCTGTTCTCGCTCGACGACTACCCGGCGCTCCGGCGCCATGCGGCGTTCCACGAGGCGCTGCCGGTCTTCCAGGAGATCAGCCAGCCGTTCATCCCGCCGGCGTGAGGGCAGGGCGCTCCGCGCCGCCGCGCCTCACTCGGCCTTGGCCAGCACGTCCTTGATCAGGTTGATCTTCTGGTCCACGAGGCCGATGAGCATGAAGTTGCCGGCTTCCTTGAAGCCGTCCTTCGACTCCTCGTAGAGCGCCAGCGCCTGCTCGTAGTCCGGCCTGCCGCCGCCGCGTGTCGCCATCGACCAGTGGACATCGCCGATATTGTTCAGCGTGAACGCCCATTGCAGCGGCTGCGTCTCGCGCGTGAACACCTTTCCCGCGGCCTCGAAGGCAGTCCTGGCCTCGGCCAGATGGTTGGCCGGCGGGTTGAAGTTGGTCAGGTTCAGGAGGGTCATGCCGAGCCCGTTCTGCGCCTGCGCCCATTCGATCGGCGCGTTCTCCATGGTGATGACCTCGAGCGCCAGCCGGCGCGCCGCGGCCGACTTTTCGAGGTTCTCCGTCATGTCCTCGTGCGTCGCCAGCGTCTGGCGGACGGAGCCGATGGCGGCCTGAACATAGGCCCAGGTGCGCTCGTTGTCCTCGCGGCGGATCACCCTGAGGGCGTTCTCGAAGGCGCGGATCGCGTCCTTCATGACCCGCGGGTCGTCCGTCAGCGTGCCGATGAGCTGGAGCGAGTTGCCGATATTGTGCTCGGTGGTCGCCCAGTCCAGCGGCAGCGCGCGCCGCGTGTAGACGCGTTCGGCGAGTTCGAACGCGGCGACCGATTCCTTCAGCTTGCCGGCGTCCATGGAGCGCTGGCCGAGCGTCTGCAGCACGATGCCGAGATTGTTCTGGACGGACGCCCATTCCATCGGCAGCTCGCGCCGGGTGAAGACGGTCAGCGCCTGGTTGTAGGCCTCCGCCGCCTTCTCGATGCTGGCGGTGCCGGGCTCGAACCGGCCGAGCGCACTGAACGCGTTGCCGATGTTGAGCTGCGACGATGCCCAGTCCATCGGGAACTGCGCGCGCGTGCGCACGGTCATCGCGTCGGTGAACACGGTGACGGCCTCGTCGACCTTGGCGCGATCGTTGAGGTTGACGCCGAGCGTCACCAGCGTGTTGCCGAGGTTGTTCATGGTCATTGCCCACGCCTTCGGGTGGGCGGCACGGGTCAGCACGCCGAGCGCGGCGCGGTAGGCGGCCTCGGCCTCGACCAGCGTGGCGGCCTCGGCTTCCCGTTCGCCCAGCGTGTAGAGGCTGATGGCGATGTTGTTCTGCGACGAGGCCCATTCCTCCGGCACCTTGTCGCGATCGCGCATCGCAAGTGCGGCGCGGAACGCCTCGACGGCCTGCTTCAGGGTCTCCGTGCCGCTTTCGCGCCGGCCGATTTCCAGCAGCACGTTGCCGATGTTGTTCTGTGCCGCGGCGGCGTTGGCGTCGTCCTTTTCCGCCACGAACACGGCAAGCACCTCCCGGAAGGTCTCCAGCGCCATCTTCAGCGTCGCCGTGTCGACCTCGCGCTCGCCGACGGTCTGCAGAACCACCGCCTGGTTGTTCCGGGTGATCGCCCAGTCGCGCGAGCGGTCGTTCGGCGGCAGGAAGGAGACGATCAGGTCATAGGCCTCGATCGCCTGCCGCAGCGCCGAGAGGTCGCCGGTCGCGTCGCCGTGCGCATTCAGCGCCTCGGCTTCCAGGTTCTTGTAGTTCCAGCGCAGCTTGTCGTCCCAGCGCTCGATCAGCTCGAAGGCCTTGCGGTAGTCGTTGGCGGCGTCCTTGAACTGGAAGGTCAGCATCGAGGCGTCGGCGCGCTTGGCATAGACCGCCGCGTCGGCGATGCGCTTCTGCTTGACCTCCTCCTCGGCGGTGTCGACCGCGCTCATGTTTTCCTCGATGCGGCCGATCGCATCGTCGAGGAAGAGTTTCGCGGTGACGATGGCGCCCTGTTCGATGGCGCGGTCGGCCGCCGCGGTGAGCCGCAGGATGTCCGGGTCGTCGGTGCGCAGCGCCTGCCGCTGCTCCATCATCTTCTTGAGCCGGTCGGCCTGCGCGTCGAGGACCTGCGACAGCTCGTTCGGGTCCTCGGGGATGTTCTTCTCCTCGCCCAGCGCCCGCAGAACGCCGTAGACGGCATCGAGCGGCACGGCGTCCTTGGCGGCGACCAGTTCCACCTGCTGGCGGCTGGCGTCGGGCAGGTCGGAGATGGTCAGGAGAAGCTTGCGACGCTCGCCGGTGATCAGCGCGTCCTCGCCCACCGGCGCCTCCTGCGCCACGCCGAAATAGAGCAGCCGGCGCAGGCTCTCGTTCACCCAGGGCCGCTGCTCGGTCTTGGTGTCGAGGTAGACCTCCTCCGTCACCATGCGCATCACCGCGCCGAACTCGGCGCCGTTCATCGCGCCGAGGTGGCGCAACAGCGCCGAGGCATAGGGGCTGTTCTCGCCGGCCGCGCCGTCCAGCGCCGGGCGTCCCGGCTCGGCGGCGAAGCCGATCACCGTGCCGAGATTTTCCGTGGCCGCCGGCGCCTGCTTCAGCGTCGCGGCGCCGCGCGTCGGCACCAGGCCGCTCGTGCCGACCGGGCTGCCCGGATCGGTGGCGTCCTTGCGCACCAGCGCGCCGTCGGGGAAGGGGTTGGTCCGGCACGCGTCCAGCAGCACGATGGCCACCGGCACCGTCGCCTTCAGCTCGTCCATGACCGCGGTGAGCGACACCAGCGTCTCGCTGGCATTGTCGAGCGAGGAGACGTCGGCGTCGACCGGGATCAGCCAGTTGTCGCCGCCCGACTCGATGCCGTGGCCCGAATAATAGAGGAAGGCCACGTCCGCGCCCTCGGCGTCCTCGACGAAGCGCTCGAGGTCGCGCTTCAGCTTCGCCGCGTCGCGGTCGGTGACGCTGCGGGCGTCGAAGCCGAGGTCGGACAGCAGCCCGACCATGTCGCGCGCATCGTTCGCCGGGTTCGGCAGCGCCGCGATGTGCTGGTACTTTGACTGGCCAATCACCAGGGCCACGCCATTGAGGCTCGGCGGCTCCTCCGCGCGGGCAGGCGCCGCGGCGGCCCACAGGCCGATTGCGAGCGCCGCAAGGACTCGGGCCAGCGCGGCGAGCGGCCGTGCCTTGGTGTCGTGGGATGCAGGTGCCGGTATCATGGAGCCGCCTTATCCACGGCCGGTAGCCGTTCCATGTCGCCGAGACCACCAGAATGAGGCAGCATTGGGCCGGGTTGCGCGGCCGGACGTGGTCGCCTATCAGGCGCCATACCGATGTCGCCGCTCACGGAAACCATTCTCTTCATCTTCGGCCTGGTCGGGCTGGGTTACGTCTCGGGCCTGACGGGCTACCTGAAGCCGGCCGCCGGCGACGCGCTCTCCGAATTCGCGGTGGGCGTCGCGCTGCCGCTGCTCCTCTTCAAGACGATGATCACCGCCGATTTCCACGGCGCGTCGCCGTGGGCGCTGTGGGGCGCCTATTTCAGCGCGGTCGTGGTGGCCTGGACCGCCGGCCACCTGATGATCACGCGGGTGTTCGGCCGCGACGGCACCGCCGGCGTGGTGGGCGGCGTCTCCACCGCCTTCTCGAACCTCGTTCTGCTCGGCATTCCCTTCGTTCTCGGCGTCTTCGGCCAGCAGGGCTTCGAGGTGCTGTCGCTGCTTGTCTCCGTGCACCTGCCATCCCTGATGATCGCGTCGATCGTGCTCTTCCAGATTTTCGGGCGCGAGCGCGGCACGCCGCTGCGCCTCGACGCGCTCGCCAGGGATTTCCTGCGCAAGGTCTTCACCAATCCGCTCATCGTGGGCATCCTCGCGGGGCTCCTGTGGCGCCTCACCGGGCTGTCGCTGCCCTCTCTCGCCGCGCGATTCGTCGACGCGCTGTCGGGCATCGCCGCGCCGGTCGCCCTGTTCGCGATGGGTCTCGGGCTGCGCAAGTTCGGCATCTCCGGCAATGTCCGTCCGGCGACTGCGCTGACCGTTCTGAAGCTGATGCTGATGCCGGCCGTGGCGCTCTGCACCGCCTGGCTCTTCGGGCTGCCGCCGCTGACCGCGCAGGTCGCCGTCGCCTGCGCGGCCCTGCCGTCCGGGGTCAATTCCTATCTCATCGCCACGCAGTTCGGCACCGGCCAGGCACTCGCCTCGAACACGATGACGCTGGCGACCGCCGCGGCCGTCGTCACGACCGCGCTCTGGCTTTCGATCGCGCTGGTGGTGTTCAGCTAGACCATGATCCCGAAAGGCGCGTCGCGGTTTTCGGATCAGATCAATGTCCTAGCGCAGGTCGGAGCTGTAGTGCAGCGTCGCCGTGAGGCAGCGCGAGACACGCAGTTCCACCGGCCGGTCTTCGAGGTCGTGCGCGACGCGGTGGATCTCAAGCAGCGGCGTTCCCGGCGCGCAGGACAGCTCGCCCGCGTCCGCCGGCGTTGCGGCGCCAGCCTTCAGCTTCTCGCTGGCGCCGGCGATGGTGATGCCCCAGCGTTCCGAATAGAGCCGGTAGACGTTGTTCGGCACGCCGGGGAGGGCCTCGAAGCCGGCGAACCGCTCGGCCGACAGCGTGATGGTCTCGACGATCGCCGGCCGGCCCGCGAGCGTCCGCACGCGCTCGATGCGGATGACCGGCGCGGCTTCCGAAAGCTCCAGGTCGGCCCGCTCGGCCGCCGTCGCCACGTCCCGGTCGACGCGCAGGACGCGCGACTCCGGGAATGTCGGCTCGCCCTGGTCGGGCACCAGCCGGAAGAACTGGAAGAGGATGCGGCTCTCCTCCGGCGCCGCGACGAACGTGCCGCGGCCCTGGCGCCGGATCAGCAGCTTCTCGGCCGTCATGACGTCCAGCGCCTTGCGGATCGTGCCCTGGCTGACGCCGAGCTCGCGCGCGAGGTCGACCTCCGAGGGGATCAACTGCCCGGGTTGCCAGCTGCCCTCGATCAGCCGCCTGACGAGGCTCTCGCGGACCTGCGCGTAAAGCGGCCGGTAGGCGAACCCCGCCGACCGGGCAGTCTGTGCCATCATGTTGTTCCCGCCTTGGAATTTCCGCGCGTTTCTAGCGACGCGGCGTTGACTTGAAAAGGTCCGCTATCTTATGTCTTATATAAGACTCTGCCGCCTGGCGGCTCCTGTTTCGAGCTGACGATGACCGCTCCGCACCTTCTCGTTCACGACCATGAGGACAATGTCGGCGTCGTGGTGGTCGAGGGGCTGAGGGCCGGAACGCGGATGCTGGGCGTGGTGACCGCCGACAATTCCAGCTTTGAATTGGTCGCCGCGGCGGACGTGCCGATCGGCCACAAGGTGGCGCTCCGGAAGATCGCGAGCGGCGACACCGCCATCAAGTATGGCGAGGACATCGGCCGCTTTGTCGCCGACGTGGGGATGGGGGACCATGTCCATGTCCACAATCTGAAGACGAAGCGCTGGTGAGCGCGGGGCGCGGAGCGGCACCTCCGCGCCTCCGCCACGCGGGGAGACGGGCATGGCCTCGAAGTACGCCAACATGACCTTCCGGGGCTACCGGCGCGAGAACGGCCGGGTCGGCGTGCGCAACCATGTGGTCATCCTCCCCGTGGACGACATTTCGAACGCCGCCTGCGAGGCCGTCGCCAACAACATCAAGGGCACGATGGCGCTGCCGCACGCCTATGGCCGGCTGCAGTTCGGCGAGGACCTCGACCTGCATTTCCGCACCATGATCGGCACGGGCGCGAACCCCAACGTGGCCGCCTGCGTCGTCATCGGCATCGAGCCCGGCTGGACGCGGAAGATCGTCGACGGCATCGCGGCGACGGGCAAGCCGGTCGCGGGTTTCTCGATCGAGCAGAACGGCGACCTGAGGACGATCATGGACGCCAGCCGCAAGGCGAAGGACTTCGTCCACTACGCATCGGAACTGCAGCGCGAGGAGTGCGCGATCTCGGAGCTGTGGGTCTCGACCAAATGCGGCGAGAGCGACACGACGACCGGGCTGGGCTCGTGCCCGACGGTCGGCAACATGTATGACAAGCTGCTGCCGGAGGGCATCTATGGCTGCTTCGGCGAGACGTCTGAGATCACCGGGGCCGAGCACATCTGCAAGGCGCGCGCGATCGATCCCGAGGTCGGCGAGCGCTGGTACCGGATGTGGAAGGCCTATCAGGACGACGTGATCGAGGCGCACAAGACGAACGACCTCTCCGAAAGCCAGCCGACCAAGGGCAATATCGAGGGCGGGCTGACGACGATCGAGGAGAAGGCGCTGGGCAACCTGGAAAAGATCGGGCGGACGTCGCGCTACATCGACATTCTCGGACCTGCCGAGGAACCGAAATCGGGCAGGGGACTGTATTTCATGGACTCGTCGTCGGCGGCGGCCGAATGCGTGACGCTGATGGCCGCCGGCGGCTATGTCGTCCACACGTTCCCGACCGGCCAGGGCAATGTGATCGGCAATCCGATCGTGCCGGTGATCAAGATCACGGCCAATCCGCGCACGGTGCGCACCATGGGCGAACATGTCGATGTCGACGTGTCCGGCATCCTGCGCCGCGAGATGACGATCGACGAGGCCGGCGACGCGCTGATCGACATGATCGTTCGCACGGCGAGCGGGCGGGCGACGGCGGCGGAAGCGCTGGGACACCGGGAATTCGTGATGACGAAGCTCTACCGGAGCGCGTGAGCGGGTTCAGTCGACGCTCGATTCCTTCGCAAGCACAAGGGCGGCTGCTTCAAGAGGTTCCAGGTGCTGGACACAGATCTCCCATAGGCTTTTATACTCTACGCGAAAGTAGACATGTCTGAGGATATTGCCGATGTCTTCAATCTTTCGCCAGGGAACGTCGGGTCGTTGTGCCTTGAGCGCGGGCGAGAGGTGCCTTGCGGCTTCGCTGATGACGAGAATTGACATGGACACCGCATTCCGGCGCATGCGGTCATGCAGGAAGCTCTGCTCGTCAATGCCCGTGAGGGTGATCCTGACATCCTCGATTGCGGTCAGGATATCGGCGAGTCGTAGGCTATCCAGGCGCGACATGGACGATCAGAAGACCTGCACAAGATCGACGGCAATCTCACGGCTGAAACGACTGTCGAGCGCGCCCGTCGTCATGGGATATGTCTCAATGCCAAGCGTATCCGTGATGTCCAATCGTATTCCAGACAGGTCGATTAGAGACACCCTCGCGCCGGGGTCGATATCCACCAGCAAATCCAGATCGCTGTCCTCGCGATTGTCGCCGCGGGCGCGCGAGCCGAACATCTGCATGCGCGTGATGCCGCGGGCGCGCAGTTCCGGCTCCATCTCTCTCAGCTTCGCGATGATCTCGTCGCGGGTCATGGGCCTTGACCTGAATTCCAACCGACAATCGTCTATCACATAGTGCCCAAGCAGCCAATTTCACGACCGTGAGGGGCCATGCCCGACATCGTCATCTCCGAATTCATGGACGAGGCGGCCGTCGCGCGGCTCAATGCTCGGCATGACACGCTCTACAATCCGACGCTGGTGGACCGTCCGGCGGAGCTCTTTGCCCAACTGAGGGACGCGCGCGCGCTCATCGTGCGCAACCGCACCCGGGTCGGAGCCGATCTCCTGGACGTGGCGCGGACCCTCAAATGCGTCGGACGGCTCGGCGTCGGGCTGGACAATATCGACCTGGCCGCGTGCAAGGCGCGAAACGTCACGGTCTTTCCCGCCACCGGCGCCAACGACCTGTCGGTCGCCGAATACGTCATCACCGCGGCGATGCTGCTGCTGCGCAGCGCGTTTCTGTCGTCGGCGGATGTCGCGGCAGGAACATGGCCGCGGCAGAGACTGATCGGCCGCGAGCTTGCCGGCAGGACGATGGGCCTGGTCGGCTTCGGCGCGATCGCGCGCGAGGTCGGCTGGCGAGCCGCCGCGCTCGGCATGAACGTCGTCGCGCACGATCCCTATTTGCTCGCCAGCGACACCGCCTGGCAGATGGTCCGGAATCTATCGCTCGACGGCCTGCTGGAGCATTCCGATGTGGTGTCGATGCACGTTCCGCTGACGGATGCCACTCGCGCCATGATCGGCGCCCGCCAGCTTTCGCTGATGAAGCCGGACGCCGTGCTGGTCAACGCCGCGCGCGGTGGCGTGGTGGACGAGGCAGCGCTTGCCGAGGCGCTGCGCGGCGGCCGCTTGGGTGGCGCGGCGCTCGATGTATTCGCCGAGGAGCCGCTGACGGCAGAAGCCGGCGCCAAGTTCGCCGGCATTCCGAACCTGATACTGACACCGCACATCGCCGGGGTGACGCAGGAATCCAATGTTCGTGTTTCCGACCTGATCGCGGACCTCGTGCTGGCGCATCTGGAGAAGGCGTGATGGCGGACACCGTCATTTCGGCGGCGCAGGCGCATGCCCTGATCTGCGCGGCGCTGACGGCCAGCCGCACCTCGACCGACAACGCCGTCTCGGTAGCGAATGCGCTGGTCGGCGCGGAACTGGTCGGGCAGGGTGGCCACGGGCTGCGACGCATCCTCGCCTACGCCGCGCAGGCCAGTGCCGGCAAGGTCGACGGCTTCGCCACGCCGCGGGCGACGCGAAGCCGTCCGGCGGCGATCCATGTCGATGCGGCGCACGGCTTCGCCTATCCTGCCCTCGACCTGGCGGTCGCGGAACTCGCCCGCGTCGCGCCGGAACAGGGCATCGCGATTGCGGGCATCCGGCGTTCCCACCATGCCGGCGTCACCGGCCTTGCGGTCGAGGCGCTCGCCGAACAGGGCATGGTCGGCCTGATGATGTCCAACGCGCCGGCCGCCATGGCGCCTTGGGGCGGGAGCCGGCCGCTGTTCGGCACGAACCCGGTGGCGTTCGCGGCGCCGGCGCGGCAGGGACCGATCGTGATCGACGTGTCGCTGTCGAAGGTCGCCCGCGGCAAGATCATGGCTGCTCGGCAGAAGGGCGAGCCGATCCCCGAGGGCTGGGCGCTCGATGCCGACGGCCGCCCCACCACCGACGCGCAAGCCGCGCTTTCTGGGACGATGCTGCCGCTCGGCGACGCCAAGGGCACCGCGCTCGCCCTGATGGTCGAACTGCTCGCGGCGGCGCTGACCGGGGCCAGCTTCTCCGCCGACCAGTCCTCCTTCTTCGATGACGACGGACCGCCGCCCGGCACCGGACAGCTCCTGATCGCGATTGATCCCAAGGCGTTCGGTGGGGTAAGAGCGGTCGCCCGGTTTTCGGAGATGGCCGAAACCATCGCCGCCATGCCGGGCGCACGGGTTCCGGGCGCAAGGCGCCGGGAACTCCGCGCCAAGCTGGCGCGCGACGGCATTCCGGTCGACGCGGCGCTCATCGACGACATCAGGAAGATCGGCGCCGCCTAGCGCCGCACGGAGGCGCGACAATGCTCCAGAAGACCAGCCATTTCATGCGGCAGGCCAATCTCATCAACGGCGAGTGGGTCCAGGCCGATTCCGGCGCGACGATCGACGTCACCAACCCGGCCACCGGGCTGAAGCTCGGGACGGTGCCGAAATCCGGCAAGGCCGAGACGCGCCGCGCCATCGAGGCGGCCGAATCGGCGTTCCAGACCTGGCGCAAGACCTCGGCGCTGGAGCGCTCGAATCTTCTGCGCAAGCTGCATCAGGCGATCATGGACAACCAGCAGCCGCTGGCCGAGCTTCTGACGTCCGAGCAGGGCAAGTCGCTGACCGAGGCGAAGGGCGAGGTCGCGATCTCGGCCGCCTACGTGCTCTGGTTCGCCGAGGAGGCGCGGCGCACCTATGGCGACGTCGTTCCCTCGCCGTGGCGCGACCGGCGCATCCTGGTGACCAAGGAGCCGACCGGCGTGGTCGCAGCCATCGCGCCGTGGAACTTCCCGTCCTCGATGCTGTCCCGCAAGATCGCGCCGGCGCTGGCTGCCGGCTGCACGGCCGTCGTCAAGCCCGCCTCGCAGACGCCCTATTCGGGCCTCGCCTGGGGCGTGCTCTGCGACGAGGTGGGCTTCCCCAAGGGCACCGTCAACGTCATCACCGGCTCGGCCGGCGAGATCGGCGACGAGCTCTGCGGCAACCCGCTGGTCAAGAAGCTGACCTTTACCGGCTCGACAGAGGTCGGCAAGATGCTGATGGCGAAGTGCGCCGCCACCGTGAAGAAGGTGTCGATGGAACTGGGCGGCAACGCGCCCTTCATCGTCTTCGACGACGCCGACATCGACCGCGCCGTCGAGGGCGCGATGGTCGCCAAGTACCGCAATTCGGGCCAGACCTGCGTCTGCACCAACCGCTTCTTCGTGCAGGAAGGCGTCTACGACACGTTCGTCGAGAAGCTCGCCGCCGCCTCGGACAAGCTCAAGGTCGGCCCTGGCCTCGAGGAAGGCACCCAGCAGGGGCCGCTGATCGACGAGAAGGCGGTCGAGAAGGTCGAGGAACTGATCGCTGACGCCACGTCGAAGGGCGGCAAGGTCGTCACCGGCGGCAAGCGCCACAAGCTCGGCGGGTCGTTCTTCGAGCCGACCGTCATCGCAGGCGCCAGGCCGGAGATGAAGTTCATGAAGGAGGAGATCTTCGGCCCGGTCGCGCCGGTCTTCCCCTTCAAGACCGAGGAAGAGGCCGTGGCGCTCGCCAACGACACCGAGTTCGGCCTTGCCAGCTATTTCTACACGCGCGACCTCGGCCGCACGGTGCGGATGATGGAAGCGCTGAAATACGGCATGGTCGGCGTCAACGAGGGCCTGATCACCACCGTCGAAGCGCCGTTCGGCGGCGTGAAGGAGTCCGGTGTCGGGCGCGAGGGCGGCCACCAGGGCATCGAGGACTATCTCGACACCAAATATGTCTGCATCGGCGGGCTGGGCGCCTAGCCTGCCCGGCCGATCCGGCCGGGGACCGGGGAGGGATCGATGGATGGGGAAGGCGAGGTTTTCGGCACGTCGCCGGAGGGGAAACCCGTCCATCGGCATCGGATCGCGGCCGGCGGGCTGACGGCCGACATCATGACGTGGGGCGCGGCGGTGCAGGATCTGCGCCTCGCCGGGCACGACGCGCCGCTGGTGCTGGGCTTCGACCGCTTCGAGGACTACCCGCCGCATGCGCCCTATTTCGGCGCGACCGCCGGCCGCTATGCCAACCGCATCCGTGACGGGCGCTTCACGATCGACGGCGAGCGCGTCCAGGTGGACACCAACTTCCTCGGCAAGCACATGCTGCATGGCGGTGCGATGGGCTTCGGGCGGCATGTCTGGTCCGTCGGCCGGCGTGGAGCCGACTTCATCGAGCTGACCTTGCGCAGCCCGGACGGCGACATGGGCTTTCCGGGCACGCTCGACGCGACGTGCACCTACCGCATCGCCGCGCCCGGCACGCTGGCGGTCGAGCTGTCGGCGACCGCCGACCGGCCGACGCTCTGCAACCTCGCGCATCATTCCTATTTCAATCTGGACGATGGCGGCGCCGGCACGATCCTCGACCATCGGCTGATGCTGGCGGCGGGAGCGTACCTGCCGGTCGACGAGGAACTGATCCCGACCGGCGTCGTGCAGCCGGTCGACGGCACGCCGTTCGACTTCCGCATCGCTCGGCCCATCCGCCACGAGGCGAGCGGCACGCAGACGATCTACGACCACAATTTCTGCTTCGGCGCCCAGCGCGGCCCGCTGCGGCAACTGGTATGGGCGCAGGGTGCCGTCTCCGGCGTCGAGATGGAGGTCTGGTCGACGGAGCCAGGCGTGCAGTTCTACGCCGGGCACAATGTCGCGCGGTCGGTGCCGGGTCTGGGCGGCCGGACCTATCGGGCGTGGGCCGGCTTCTGCATGGAGCCGCAGGTCTGGCCGGACTCGCCCAACCGTCCGTATTTCCCGCAGGCGGTGCTGCGGCCGGGCGAGGTCTATCGGCAGCAGACGGAATACCGCTTCAAGCAGGCGTGACCGGGATCGTCCCGGACAGGGAGACCAAGGATGAGCCACGCGGCCCGTGACGCCATCGAAAGGGCGTTCCGCTGTCTCCAGCAGCGCGACCGCGACGGCCTGCTCGGCTGCTTCGCGCCCGATGCACTGCTGTTCGATCCGCACTATCCGCAGCCGCTGATGAGAGGCACGGCGGAGATCGCGGAAGGCATCGACTGGGGCCTCAAGGGCGTGAAGCGCTTCGGCTTCACCGTCGTCAACTATTTCGGCTCCGAGGACGGCACGTCCTGCTGCGTCGAATGCGACACCAACCACACGCTGGCGGTCGGTGGCGATCTCCATTTTCCGCAGGTCTTCATCGTCGAGACGAGGGGCGGCCTGATCTCGCGGCTGCAGGCCTATGAGCCCTATGGGCCGAACGGCATCGGCGGGGCATTTCTCGGCTTTGAGCGGCTGAAGCGGCGTCTGGCCGGCAAGCGGGCGCATACGGGCTTCGCCCAGGTCGGCGGCTGAACCGCCGCGACGGTCCAACCCGAGCGACGAACGAGGGTCAGCGGCGCTCTGGAGGCGGCTGCATCGGTCGGCGGGGGTGGGCCGCTTCGGCCTCCAGTTCGCGAAGGGCCGGCCGGTCGATGTTCAGGAGCGCTGCCAGTTCCTCTTCGAGGTCGGGCATCGCAAGTTCGTCCGGATGCGGCTCGGCAGGGGGAGGCGGCGCGGGCGGCACGTCCGGCGCGGCGTTGACGGGCTCGACGTGGACGGGTTCGCCGAGGAGAGATTCGGCGGGGCCAGGTTCGGCGGAGACCGGCTCGAGAAACGCGGGTGGCTGCGGGCGCATGGGCGGCCGCTGGTCGGCCGCGACAGGCATTGGCTCGGGCATCGGCTCGGGCCTAGGCCCAGGCATCGGCCCAGGCCTCGACCCAGGAACCGGCTCCGACTCGGGGGCGACGATGGGCACTGGCGCCGCCGCCTGTCGCTCCGGCTGCCGGGGCGGAGGCGGCTCGGCCGCGGCGGGCGGTGCCACTGGCGTTTCCGCGGCCTGGGCGGGCGCCGGCGCGGTCGCCTGGGCGGCCTGGCCCGCGAAGGCGTCGCGCAGCACGCCGAACGGGGCCAGCGCGCCGCGCACGCGCACCACGGCGCCGGCCACCCGGTGGGCCCGCTCGGCTGCCTCGGCCGGCTGGCTGCCGCTCAGGCGTGCGGCGAGATAGGCGCCGTTGAAGGAATCTCCCGCGCCGGTCGTGTCCACCGCGTCGCGAACCGTCAGGGCCGGCACCATGTCGGACTTGCCCATGAACCAGGTCATTGCGGGGCGGTCGCCGTTCTTGACGACGATCTCGCGCACGCCGGCCAGCTGCATGCGGGCGACCGTCGCCGCCTGGTCGCTGTCGCCGTAGAGGTCGCGCTCGTCCGGAAAGGTGGGCAGCACGATGTCGGAGACGCGCAGCGCCTCGTCGATCGCGGCGCGCGCGACGGCCGGCTCGGGCCACAGCCGGGCCCGGTAGTTGGGGTCGAACGCGATGATCGCGCCGGCGGCCCGCGCGTTGCGGATCGCCTTCAGCAGCACCGCGCGGGCGACCATTTCGAGGATGGCCAGCGTGATGCCGGAGAAATAGACGAAGGCGCGGTTCTCGAGGCTCTTGGCAAGCAGCGTCGGGTCCGCCGCAAGCTTCCGCGCCGCCGAATCCGACCGCCAGTAGGTGAACGAGCGCTCGGCGCCGTCGAGGGTGATCGCGTAGAGGCCGGGCCGCGCGCCGGCGATGACCGGGCTCTCGGCGACGCCGATGCCCACCTGGGTCATGAAGGCGATCTGCCCGCGCGAGAAGGGGTCATCGCCGAAGGCGGAGACGTAGTCGGTCGGTCGCGCCGGATTGGTCAGCGCGCGGATCGTCCACAGCGTGTTGAACGTGTCGCCGGCAAAGCCCATCTGCCACGAATTGTCCTGTCCCCCGGACAATTCGAGCATGCATTCGCCGACCGACGCGATCCCCCTGAGCGCCATGATTCCTCATACTCCAGCTTCGGTCTACACTCACGCGCGGGCGCGGCCAACAGGATCGGTGCGATTGCCCCAGATTGATGCTTGACCTTCCAGCAACTGGAAACATTACGTCCCGGGGAACGAACAGGAACGAGAGCGAATGACATCCCGGAACAGACTTCTGATCGGGGCCGCCGTGGTGGCGGTCCTCGTCGCCATCGTGCTGGCGGTGCAGTCCATGATGACGCCGCCGTCGGACCTCGATCTCGCGCGCTCGAAGGCGACCGCGGGCGGCCTCTACGTTGCGGCGATCGAGCCCGACGGCGGGACGGTCGTCCAGAACGAGCTGCACGCCTGGACGCTGACGGTGACGACGCCGGCCGGCGAGGCCGTCACCGGCGCGACGATCGGCGTGGACGGCGGCATGCCGCAGCACGGCCACGGCCTGCCGACCGCTCCTGCCGCCACGGAGCTCGGCGGCGGCCGCTACCGGATCGACGGCGTCCGTTTCAACATGAGCGGCTGGTGGGAGCTGAAGTTCTCCATCTCGGCGGCGCAGGGCAAGGACGATGTCGTCTTCAACCTCTCGCTCTGAACGGCGCCGGGGCTTCCCGTTCGCGGCGCTCGTCGCGCTGGCGGCGGGCGTCGGGCTGCTCGCCTCCTGCCAGGAGAGCGAATTCACCGAGGCGGAGACGGCGACCATCGCGTCGCTGTCGCTCGACGCCCTCGGGCCGCTGCCGCCAGACCCGTCGAACCGCTACGCCGACGAGCGGCTCGCCGCCGCGTTCGGCGCCACCCTCTTCTTCGAGCAGCGGCTGTCGCGCGACGGCAACGTCTCCTGCGGCACCTGCCACAAGATCGACCGGCAGTTCCAGGATGACCTGCCGCGCTCGGTCGGCATTGCCGAGACCAACCGCCGGTCGATGCCGCTGGCCGACGTCGCGCGGGCGCCGTTCCTGTTCTGGGACGGGCGGCGCGACAGCCTGTGGGCGCAGGCGCTCGGCCCTCTGGAGGACAAGCGCGAGCACGGCGGCACGCGCGCCGGCTACGCGCATTTCATCGGCGATCACTACCGCGACCGCTACGAGCGGATTTTCGGGGCGCTGCCGGACCTGTCGAGCGTACCGGCCGCCGCCTCGCCGCTCGGCGACGATGGCGAGCGGACGGCGTGGGCCGCGCTGCCGGCCGCGAAGCAGGAGGAGGTCGACCGCGTCTTCGCCAATCTTGGCAAGGCGATCGCCGCCTTCGAGCGGTCCATCGTGCACGAGGAAACCCGCTTCGACCGCTTCGCCAGGGTGCTCGCGGCCGGGGAGGAGCCTGCGGGCGATGCGGTCCTCACCGAGCAGGAGCGGTACGGGCTGCGCCTCTTCGTCGGCAAGGCGCAATGCGTCAACTGCCACAACGGCCCGCGCTTCACGGACGACCACTTCCATAACACCGGCGTTCCCGCCGTCGCCGGCCTGCCGGAGGACCTCGGCCGTGAGACGGGCGCCATGCAGGTGCTCGCCGACCCGTTCAACTGCCTCGGCCGGTTCAGCGACGCGCCGGCGGAGGCCTGCGGCGAGCTGACCTTCATGAAGGCGGAGGGGCCGGAGTTGCGCCGCGCCTTCAAGACGCCCTCGCTGCGCGGCGCGGCGACGCGTCCGCCCTACATGCATTCGGGCCAGATCGCGACGATCGAGGACGTCGTCGCGCACTACACCCGGGCGCCGGCCAGCGACGGCGGGACGAGCGAACTCGTTCCCCTCAAGATCAACGACCGCGAGCGCGCCGCGCTCGTGGCGTTCCTCAAGACGATCGCGGAGTAGGCTCGACGCGCTTGCGGGCAGCCGCGACGCCTGCCAAAAGCATGGCGAACCGCCCGCCGGGGTCGCCTGCCATGCCGTCCATCCTTGATACGATCCGCGCCGAACTGCGCGCCAACTATCTGCCGGAAGAGGATGCCGCCTTGGCGCGGCTTGTCGCCCAGGCCGGCCTGACGGACGGCGAGCGCGCGGCGATTTCCGCCCGCGCCGCCGACCTCGTCCGCGCCGTCCGGGAGTCGTCCGATCCGCGCCTGATGGAGGTTTTCCTCTCCACGTACGGCCTCTCGACCAAGGAGGGCGTGGCGCTGATGTGCCTGGCCGAGGCGCTGCTGCGCGTGCCCGACGCCGAGACGATGGACGACCTGATCCGCGACAAGATCGCGCCGCACGACTGGTCGGCGCATTCGGGCGGGTCCTCGTCGATCTTCGTTAACGCGTCGACCTGGGCGCTGATGCTGACCGGCCGGGTGCTGGACGATCCCGAGGACGGCATCGAAGGCACGTTGCGCTCGATGATCCGCAGGCTCGGCGAACCCGTCATCCGCACCGCGGTGGCCGCCGCCATGCGCGAGATGGGCGAGCAGTTCGTGCTCGGCCGCACCATCACCGAAGCGGTGAAGCGCGGTCGCCCGTTCTCGACCAGGGGCTACCTCTATTCCTACGACATGCTGGGCGAGGCGGCCCGCACCGAGGCCGACGCGCTGCGCTACCACCGCGCCTACGCCGACGCGATCTCGACGCTCGATTCCGGTTCCACCGGGACCGACATCCGCCAGAATCCCGGCATCTCGGTGAAGCTCTCGGCGCTGCATCCGCGGTACGAGCGCGCCCAGAAGGAGACGATGCTGCCGGTGATGGCGGACCGGCTCCTGACGCTGGCGCTCGCCGCGCGGCACGCCCGCATGGGGCTCAACATCGACGCGGAGGAGGCCGACCGGCTCGACCTGTCGCTCGACGTGATCAGCCAGGTTTTGGCCGAACCCGAACTCGCCGGCTGGAACGGCTTCGGCGTCGTCGTGCAGGCCTACGGCCCGCGCGCGGCCTTTGCCATCGACTGGCTCTACGCGCTGGCGAAGAAGCTCGACCGCCGCATCATGGTGCGGCTGGTGAAAGGGGCCTACTGGGACAGCGAGATCAAGCGCGCGCAGGCGCTGGGCATCGGCGGATACCCCGTGTTCACGCGCAAGGCGAACACCGACGTCTCCTACATCGCCAATGCGCGCAAGCTGCTCGGCATGAAGGACCGAATCTATCCGCAGTTCGCCACCCACAATGCCCATACCGTCGCGGCGATCCTGGCGATGGCAGGCGAAGACCGCGATGGCTTCGAGTTCCAGCGGCTGCACGGCATGGGCGAGGCGCTGCACGAGGCGGTGCGCGTCGCGGAAGGGACGCGCTGCCGCATCTACGCGCCGGTCGGCGCGCATTCCGACCTCCTGGCCTACCTTGTCCGCCGGCTGCTGGAGAACGGCGCGAACTCGTCCTTCGTCCACCAGATCGTCGACGAGGACGTGGCGCCCGAGGAAATTGCCCGCGATCCGTTCGATACGGTGGCGGGGCAGGGGCCCGCCGCCAACCCGTCGATCCCGATGCCGGCCGCGATCTTCGCACCGTCGCGCCTCAACTCGCTCGGCCACGACATCAGCGATCCGGCGACGCTGGCCGGGATCGAGACGGCGCGCGCCGCCTTTGCCGGCCAGAACGCATGGACTGCGAGGCCGGTCACGCGCGCTCCGGGTGCGACCGCGGCGCGCGAGATCCGCAACCCGGCGCGGCCCGACGATGTTGTCGGAACCGTGCACGAAGCGGCAGCCGGGCTGATACCGGACGCAGTCGCCAACGCTGTCGCGGCGCAGCCGAAATGGGCGAAGAAGGCTGTGTCGGACCGTGCCGCGATCCTGCGCAAGGCTGCCGACCTTTACGAAGCCAACGCCGCCGAGTTCTTCGCGCTCTGCACGCGCGAGGCCGGCAAGACGCTGGCCGACGCCATCGCCGAGTTGCGCGAGGCCGTCGACTTCCTCCGCTACTACGCGGCCGAGGCGGCGGGCGCCGAAGCCGCGACCGAGGCGCGTGGCGCCATCGTCTGCATCTCGCCGTGGAATTTCCCGCTGGCGATCTTCACCGGCCAGGTCGCGGCGGCGCTGGTGACCGGCAATGCCGTCATCGCCAAACCGGCCGAGCAGACGCCGCTGATCGCCGCGCGGGCAGTTGCCCTCCTGCTGGAGGCCGGCGTGCCGGAAGACGTGCTGCAACTCCTGCCAGGCGACGGTCCCGCGGTCGGCGCGCCGCTGACCGCCGATCCGCGCATCGCCGGCGTCTGCTTCACCGGCTCGACCGACGTCGCCAGGGCGATCGAGCGCCAGCTCGCGAAGACCGCCGCGCCCGACGCCATGCTGATCGCCGAGACCGGCGGCCTGAACGCGATGATTGTCGATTCCACCGCGCTGCCGGAGCAGGCGGTGCGCGACGTGCTGGCATCGGCGTTCCAGAGCGCCGGCCAGCGCTGCTCGGCGCTGCGCGTCCTCTACGTCCAGAAGGACGTCGAGGCGAAGGTGGTCGAGATGCTGAAGGGCGCCATGGCAGCGCTGACCGTTGGCGACCCCTGGCACATCGCGACGGATGTCGGGCCGCTGATCGACGCCGAGGCGCAGGACGCGATCGGTGCCTACTGCGCCGACATGGAGGCCGCAGGCAAGGTGATCGCGAAGCTCGAGACGCCCGCGGCCGGCCGCTTCGTCGCGCCGCATGTGGTGAAGGTCGCCGGCATCGGCGACATGGAGCGCGAGATCTTCGGTCCCGTGCTGCATGTCGCGACCTACCGCGCCGACCGGCTGGGCGATGTCGTGTCGGCGATCAATGCAAAGGGCTATGGCCTCACCTTCGGACTGCACACGCGTATCGAGGCGCGCGTGCAGGAGGTCGTCGACGGCATCCACGCCGGCAATATCTACGTCAACCGCAACCAGATCGGCGCGGTCGTCGGCTCGCAGCCGTTCGGCGGCGAGGGGCTGTCGGGCACCGGTCCGAAGGCGGGCGGGCCGCATTATCTGAGGCGGTTCCGCCGGAGCGGTTCAAGTGGCGGCCAACGGCCAAGTGCCGCCTCCGATGCCGGTGTTTCCGCACCCCCACCCGCGCTGCCTGCGGCATCGCGACCTCCCCGCAAGGAGGAGGCGAGGGCGTCGGCGCTATCCCCCTCCCCCTTGCCGGGAGGGGTCAGGGGTGGGGGTACGAAGGCAGCGGTCACGTTGCGCGAGCATCTGCCGGACCCCGCACTGGGCGGCTGGGCGACGCGGCAGGACCGCGTGGCGATCCTGCGCAAGCACCTGCGCGGCAAGGGTGCGGCGGCCATCGCCGCCGCCGCCGCGACCGATTTCGGCCCGGTCGACCTGCCCGGCCCGACGGGCGAAGCCAACACGCTGACGCTCGTTCCACGCGGCATGGCGCTCTGCCTCGGCCCGGATCCCGATGCGCTGCTCGGACAGTCGGTGCAGGCGCTTGCCGCCGGCAACGGCGTGCTGGCGGTGGCGCCGGGCGCTCCGGCGGCGCTGAATGCGCTGACCGGCAAGGGGCTCCCCATCAACGCGATCGACGGCGGCTTCTCGGCGGGCGACCTGAAGGCGCTGCCGGTCGACGTGGTGGCGTTCGCCGGCGATGCGGAGACGATGCGGGCGCTTCGCTCGGTTCTGGCCGAGCGCGCCGGGCCGATCGTGCCGCTGGTGACGGAGCCGATCTATCCGGCTGCCTACGCGCATGAACGCGCGGTCTGCGTCGACACGACCGCGGCCGGCGGCAACGCCAGCCTGCTGGCGTCGGCCTAGACGATGCCGTCGGCCTTCAGCGTCGCGCGCCAGTGCTCCATCCGGTCCTTCAGTGCCGAGTCGCGCGCATAGGCGTCGTCGGCGTCGACCAGTTCGAGTTCCTCGAAGCTGAAGCTGTCGGCGCCGTGCGCGTTCCACGCCTTCTGCATCGCCGGATGCTGGTTGCCGTCGGTGCGAAGGCCGAACCAGAGCCGCGTCTGGATCGTCTCGATATCCGGCGCGCGGCCGACCCAGACCTGGCCCGTCGCGGCGCAGCGCACGGCATAGATGCCGGCGACCGCCTTGCGCTTCTTGTATTCCGCGACCGCCGCTTTTCTGTCCGCCGCGCCCATCGACCTGCTCCGCTGATGAAGCGTGGTCCTATAGCGGCCGGCGCGTCGAACGTCACGCGCCTTCGACGACCGTGAACCCCTCGAACTCGGGATGGCCGAGATAGGTCGCCTTGCTCTCGCCCGCGTTGCGGTGCGAGGCGCGGAAATTCTCCGACTTCGTCCAGGCGACGAAATCGTCATGGCTGTCCCACACCGAATGCGACGCGAAAAGCGTGTGGTCCTCCCGCGCGGGCCCGCGCAGCAGCTTGAACTCGCGGAAGCCTTTCATGTCGCCGAGCCGCGAATCGCGCCCCTTCCACAGAGCCTCGAACGCGTCTTCCGAGCCTTTGGCGACCTTGAAGCGGTTCATCGCGATATACATGGACGCTCCTTCGGTCGCCGCAGCCAAACGGAAACCTCAGCCGGCCAGCGCGCGGGGCTGCAGTTCGTCGATGCCCAGCAGCGCGCGCACGTTCGGCCGCGCCTTGACGAGATCGTCGATGGTGAAGCGCTGCAGCACCTCGAAGAAGGCGCCCAGCGCCTCGCGCAGCGCCGCGTTCAGCGCGCAGCTGTCGACCAGCGGGCATTCCGTCGCGTCGTTCTCGAAGCACTCCGCCATGGCGAAATTCTCCTCGGTCACGCGGATCACGTCGAACAGCGTGATATCCTTCGCCGCGCGTGCCAGCCGGACGCCGCCATTGCGGCCGCGCACCGTCTCGACCAGCCGGTTCTCGACCAGCGGCTGCAGGATCTTGAACAGGAACAGCTCCGAGACCGTGTAGGCCTCGGCGATCTCGGGGATGCGGGAGAGCCGCCCGTCATTGGCCGCGCAGTACATCATGATGCGCACGGCGTAGTTCGTCTGGCGTGTGAGCCGCATTGCTGGTCTTCCGCGAAGCGTCGGGTTCGTTGAGCTACACCTTAGAACAGTTCTGAACAAGGACGCAACGAACTGGAGCGCCATTCTCCGCTTTCGCCACCCCGCCGGCCATGCGACGCGCGGTCGCTTCGCTTGTTTTTGTGCGCTTCTCCGGCTTATCTGATCGGGGAAATGGCTGGTCTCCAGCCGGGAGGATTTCCATGGCGCCGAAGAATGCGCTGCATCCGATTCCGCAGCCGCCGGGCCGGCCGATCGTCGGCAACATGCTGTCCTTCGACAGTTCGCAGCCGCTGCAAAGCCTGATGCAGATGACGCGCGAGCTGGGCCCGATCTTCTGGCTCGACATGATGGGCACGCCGCTGGTGGTCGTGTCCGGCGCCAGCCTGGTCGAGGAGCTGTGCGACGAGAGCCGCTTCGACAAGGCGGTGCGCGGGTCGCTGCGCCGTATCCGCGCGGCCGCCGGCGACGGGCTGTTCACCTCCGACACGGCCGAGCCGAACTGGCAGAAGGCGCACAACATCCTGCTGCCGACCTTCTCGCATCGCGCGATGAGCGGGTACCTGCCGCTGATGCAGGACATTGCCGGGCAGCTCTGCACCAAGTGGGAGCGGCTCAACGCCGACGACGACATCGACGTCGTCCACGACATGACGGCGCTGGCGCTCGACACGATCGGGGTGTGCGGCTTCGACTACCGCTTCAATTCCTTCTACCGCCGCGACTACCACCCCTTCATCGACTCGCTGACGCGCACGCTGGAGACGGCGATGGTTCAGCGCGGCCTGCCGTTCGAGAAGATGCTCTTGCGCCGCCGCCTCGGCCAGATGGGGGACGACATCGGGTTCATGTCGAAGCTGGTTGACGACATCATCCGCGAGCGCAGGCGCGGTGCCGCCGACGATGCGCAGAAAGACCTGCTCAACTTCATGCTGGCCGGCGTCGACAAGCAGACGGGCGAGAGCCTGTCCGACGAGAACATCCGCTACCAGATCATCACCTTCCTGATCGCCGGCCACGAGACGACGTCGGGCCTGCTCTCCTTCACGCTCTACTTCCTGCTCAACAACCCCGACGTGCTGGCCAAGGCCTATGAGGAGGTCGACCGCGTTCTCGGCAACGACATCGGCGTGCCGCCGACCTTCCAGCAGATCAACCAGCTGACCTATGTGCAGCAGATTCTCAACGAGGCGCTGAGGCTCTGGCCGACCGCCCCGGCGATCGGCCTCTATCCCTACAAGGACGAGGTGATCGGCGGCCAGTACCGGCTGAAGAAGAACACCTTCATCACGCTTTTGACGCTCATGCTCCACCGCGACACGTCGGTGTGGGGGCCGGACGCGGAGAAGTTCAACCCCGACAATTTCTCGCGCGAGGCGGAGTCCGCACGGCCGGCGAACGCCTTCAAGCCGTGGGGCAACGGCCAGCGCGCCTGCATCGGGCGGCAGTTCGCCATGCAGGAGGCGACGCTGGTGGTCGGCATGATCCTGCAACGCTTCCAGCTCTTCGACCACCTGAAGTACCAGCTCAAGATCAAGGAATCGCTGTCGATCAAGCCGGACGGATTCCGCATCAGGGTGAAGCCGCGGCCGGGCCGCACGCGCAGCGCGACCGTGGCAGGCGCTGCGATCCCCGCCAACCAGAATGCCGCGCCCGCGGCCGAGACCGCCAAACGGCCGAAGCACGGCACAAGGGCGACAATCCTGTTCGGCTCCAACCTTGGCACCACCGAGGAACTGGCGCGCGCCATCGCCGGGTCGGCGGAACTGAACGGCTTCGACGTGACGCTGGCCGATCTCGACGCCTATGCCGGCGATCTGCCGAAGGACGGCGCGGTCATCATCGCCAGCGCGTCGTACAACGGCGCGCCGCCCGACAACGCAACGCGCTTCGTGAAGTGGCTGAACGAGGCGCAGCCGGGCGCGGCGAACGGCGTCAACTATCTCGTCTTCGGTTGCGGCAACCGCGACTGGGCCTCGACCTTCCAGGCGACGCCGCGCATGATTGACGAGCGTATGGAGGCGCTGGGTGCCCGACGCCTGATGCCGCGCGGCGAGGCCGATGCGCGCGAGGATCTCGACGGCCAGTTCCAGTCCTGGTTCCGCACACTCTGGCCGTCGGTCGGGGCGGCGCTCGGCCTCGACGTCGACTTCTCCCAGCAGGCCAGGGCCGCGCCGCTCTACGACCTCGAAGTCGTCTCCGCCGCCGCGAGCCATCCGGTGATCGCGCAGGCCGGCGCGCGGCCGATGACCGTGCGTATCAATCGCGAGCTGCAGTCGCCGGGGTCGGGCCGATCGACGCGGCATATCGAGGTGGCGCTTCCCGAGGGCGTGACGTACCGGCCGGGCGACCATCTCACCGTCGTGCCGGTCAACGATGTCGCGCTGGTTGAGCGTGTCGAGAAGCGGTTCGGCTTCGCGCCGGATGCGCAGATCCGGCTGAGGACGACGGGCGGGCGCCACGCGCCGTTCCCGATCGACGGGCCGTTGTCGGTCCGCCGCATCCTGTCCGGCTATGTCGAGCTGCAGGCGGTGGCGACCCGCACGCAGGTCGCCGCGATGGCCGAGCACACGCGCTGCCCGAAGACGAAGCCGGCGCTGGAGGCTCTCGCGTCCGAGGCGAAGGACGGCGCTGACGCCTATCGTGCCGACGTGTTCTCGAAACGGCGCTCGGTGCTCGACCTGCTGGAGCACTATCCGGCCTGCGAGCTTCCCTTCGGCGTCTATCTCGAAATGCTGCCGCTGCTGTCGCCGCGCTATTATTCGATCTCGTCCTCGCCCAATGCGGAGCCGGGCGTTGCGGCGGTCACGGTCGGCGTGGTCGAGGGGCCGGCGCGGTCGGGAAGCGGCACCTACAGGGGCTGCTGCTCGAACCATCTGGCGCATGTGCTCCCGGGCGACGTTATCCACGCCTCCATCCGCGAGACCAAGGCCGGCTTCCGGCTGCCGGACGACGCGGCTCGGCCGATCATCATGGTCGGCCCCGGCACCGGGCTGGCGCCGTTCCGCGCCTTCCTTCAGGAGCGCGGCGTGCGCAAGGCCGCGGGGCAGGCGCTCGGGCCGGCCATGCTGTTCTTCGGCTGCCGCCATCCGGACCAGGACTTCATCTATCGCGACGAGCTCGAAGCGGCCGCGGCGAACGGCCTCACCGCGCTGCACGTCGCCTTCTCGCGCCACGACGGCGAGAAGACCTATGTGCAGGACCTGATCCGCAAGGAGCGCGCGGCGGTGTGGCGGCTGATCGAGGCCGGCGCGGTGGTCTTTGTGTGCGGTGACGGCAGTCGCATGGAGCCCGACGTGAAGCGGGCGCTGACGCGCATCTACGCCGAGGAGACCGA
This sequence comes from Rhizobiaceae bacterium, assembly GCA_019635755.1. Lineage (GTDB taxonomy): Bacteria > Pseudomonadota > Alphaproteobacteria > Rhizobiales > Rhizobiaceae > OAS926. The sequence goes on from JAHBYW010000002.1 coordinate 691,275, forward strand.
CGCGCATGCCGACGCGGCGGACGCCTGGATGGAGACGATGATCGCGGAGAACCGCTACGTGCTCGACGTCTGGGCCGGCGGGTAGCCGACGGCGCGCTCCCTCCCCCCTCGAGGGGAGGGTGGCCAGCCGCAGGCTGGCCGGGTGGGGTCTTCGCGGCGGCGCGCCGACGCCACGCTGCCGCTTCGTTCCGGCATGGATCCTGGGACAATGCGGTGGTGGGCGTCGTCCGCCACCCCCGCCGCCGTCATCCTCGGGCTTGTCCCGAGGATCCATTGCCGGAACATGGCCGCGTTCCAACGGCGGGCGAAGCGCTCC
>JAHBYW010000020.1 GCA_019635755.1 Rhizobiaceae bacterium
TGATCCTCGCCGCCGGCCACACCGCGGCCACCTATGACGAGATGGCCGCGGCACGGCGCGCCGGACTCACCGGCGTGACCCATCTCTTCAACGCCATGCCGCCGCTTCAGGGCCGCGATCCGGGCGTGGTGGGCGCGGCGCTGGACGATCCCGATCTCTGGCCCAGCCTGATCGTCGATCTCTTCCACGTGTCGGCCCCGAGCCTTCGCATCGCCCTCGCCGCCCGCGGCTGGGAGCGGACGATCCTGGTCACCGATGCGATGTCTACGGTCGGCACCGACATGACCGGCTTCGACTTCGGCGGCCGTCGTATCACCCGCGCGAACGGCCGGCTGACTACGGCGGACGGCACCATCGCCGGCTCCGACCTCGACATGGCGACGGCAGTCCGTAACACGGTCGAGGCGCTCGGCCTGCCGCTCGAGGCGGCGCTGCACATGGCCTCGCGCGCCCCGGCCGAGTTCCTCGGGCTCGGCGCCGAGCTGGGCCACATCGCACCGGGCTATCGCGCCAGCCTCGTGCTCCTCGACGACGGGCTCCGGGTCACGGAGACGTGGGTGGATGGCCTCTCAACCGCGCCGGCCAGGGGATGACGGCTCCAGGCGCCCTCAGACGCCGCTCGGGCACGCCGACGCCGCAACTGCATCGACCGTCATCCCCGGCGAGCCCAGCGAAGCTGGGCGAGGGAAGGGAACCCAGTAAGCACTGGCGCGTGAAAGACAGGCAGCGGGCAAATCATGGCCTCGGGGACCTACCCTTAGCGAATCTGCGAACCTGTCCCTGCCGGAATCGAGGGATGACATCGTGGCCATGGGCAGTGTGTACTGGGTCCCCTTCCCTCGCGCCTTCGGCGCTCGCCGGGGATGACAGTCTGTGGTACCGCCCGCGCGGAAGCCAATTTGAAGCCAAATATGGTCAGTCAGGGGAGCACGATCTTGACCAATCTCAAGTTCGAAATCTGCGTCGATTCGATCGCCGGGGTGATCGCAGCGCGCGACGCCGGCGCCCACCGGGTCGAGCTCTGCGCCAGCCTGATCGAGGGTGGCACGACGCCGAGCCTCGGCATGATCAAGCGGGCGCGGGCGGTCGAAGGCATTGGGCTTCACGTCATCATCCGCCCGCGCGGCGGCGACTTCCTCTATTCGGCGGAGGAGATCGAGGTGATGGAGGCGGACATCGACGCCGCCAAGGCCGAGGGGGCGGACGGCATCGTATTCGGCATGCTCAAGACCGACGGGACCATCGACGTGGAGCTGACGGAGCGGCTCACTGCGCGGTCGCGGCCATTGGCGGTGACCTTCCACCGCGCCTTCGACATGACCCCCGACCCCTTCGCAGCGCTGGAGACGCTGATCGCCCTCGGCGTCGAGCGCGTGCTCACCACCGGACAGGAGGCGACCGTGCTCGAAGGCGCCGATACCGTCGCCGCCCTGGTCGAGGCGGCCGGCGACCGCATTATCATCATGTCGGGCGGCGGGATGACGCCGCGGACGGCATCGCGGATCGTGGCAATGACCGGCATTCGCGAGATCCACTTCGCGGCGCTCGCGCCGGTCGGGAGCGGCATGCGCTTCCGGCGGCCCCACGTGTTCATGGGCGGCACGCTCCGCCCGCCGGAATACGACCGTCTCGACACTACGGCCGGCGACGTCGCGGCGGTGATCGCCGCGGCGCGGAGCTAGGTCACGCCCCGTCCGGCAAATACCCGAATTTCCGCATCAGGGGCTTGTGGGCCGCAACGATGCGGGCCACCTGCGCGTCGCTGAGCGTGTCCCGCCACTGCCCGGCCTTGCCGACGCGGAAGAACTCGTTGGTGGTGTCGGGCCGCTCGCCGAATCCCGCCGCCGCCTCCTTCTGACGGAGGCGCTCGAAGCCGGTCATCTCGATCGCGCTGTCGAGTTGCGCCTCGCTCGGCTTCATCAGGAGGTGGCGCGCCACGCCGCCGAAGTGCTTCTTCGGGTCGGCGATCATGTCCTCGTAGCGTACAACAAGCACCGCCGGGTGCGGCCGCGCGGTCCAGCTCCCGACGTTCTCGCTCCACGAACCCGTGACGGTCCGGACGAATTCGCGGGTGGTCCGCACGCCATAGCCCGGCGTCGCCATCGCCTCGATCGTCTCGTCGATGGTCTTGCCGCTGAAATGGGCGAAGGAGATCACGACATCGAGTGGGTTGCGGACGATATAGACCGCACCCGCGCTCACCCCCATGTTGATGATCGGATGGCCGTAGTCCATCGCCTGGGCGTTATGGGTCTTGATCAGGACGGGCCGCCCGAGAGCGCGCACGATTCCGGCCTGAACACGCGGCCGGATGGCGGCGATCTCCGCGTCGGTGGCGCGGTGTGCCGGCTTGCCCAGAAGCTGCGTGTAAAGCTCGGCCTTGCTCTCCGCCGCGCTGCCTTCCTCGATCCGGTTGATGTCGACATCTTCGAAATTCGGATCGCGAATGATGTGCGCGAGGGCATTGATGAAGGCCCGCGTCCAGGTGTTGCCGGAGCGTGGATAGGACGCGATCCAGATGATCCCCTTGGGATTGTTCTTGCTGAGGACGATCATATCCGGACCCTGATGGAGATCATGCCGGAAGGTAGCCGAAACGGGCCATCTGCTCGCGATGATCCGCGACGATGCGATCGATCTGCTCCGGCGTCAGGTGTTCCTTCCACTGGCCGGCGCGGCCGACGCGGAAGAACCGATCGATCCAGTCCGGACGATCGACGAAGCCGCTCTTCTCCTCCTTCTTCGTCAACTCGTCGAAGGACGAGAGGGTTACCGCCTCTGCGATCTCGGCCGGCGCGGCGCCGATCCGCATGTGCTCGGCAATGGCGGTGAAGCTCCCGATCGGATCTTCGAGCAGGTCCTCGTAGCGAACCACCTTGATCACCGGCGGCGGGTTGGTGGTCCAGCTTCTGACGTTCTCGCTCCAGCTTCCCCAGATCTCGGCCGCAACCAGGTCCGTCGACGGCGATGCGTTGAGATGCGCGCCGAGTGACGTGATCGTGGCATCGATCGGCTTCGCCATATAGTCGGACAGCGAGATCACGACGTCGAGAGGGTTGCGGACGATATAGATGGCGCCGACAGAGACGCCGAGGTTGATGAGCGGCGTGTCGAAGACGCGCCCCATGACGCTGTGGGTCTTTACCGGCAGCACGCCGTTGGCGCGGTGCGCCATCTCCTCGGCCACCTTCGGCCGCGCCAGCACGACGTCATGCATGTTCGCCTGCGCGACCGGCTTGCGCATGAATTTTGTGAACGCGTCCACCTGCCCGGCGATGCTCGGACTGCTGTCCGCAATCCGGTCGATCTCGTTCTCCCCGGCAGGGAGCCCGCGCTTGATGCGGATGATGTGGTGGAGGAAGATCCGGATCCAGGTGTTGCCCGATTTCGGGTACGAGGCGATCCAGACGATCCCCTTCGGGGCGTTGGCGTCGGCTGCAATCATGCGGACGGTTCTGCCTCAGGCCGCCGCTTCGCTCAAGGCCGCAACCAGGTCGTCGACGATCGCCGTCACCATCGTCGGGTCGTCGCCCTCGGCCATGACCCGGATCACCGGCTCGGTGCCCGAGGCGCGGACGACGAGCCGCCCGCTCTCGCCGAGGCGACCGTTGAGGTCCTCGATCATCCTGCGCACATTGCCGTTCTCGAGGGCGCGCTTGCCGCCGCTGGTGCGGACGCTCTTCAGCACCTGCGGCAACGGCTCGAACAGGTGGCAGACCTCGCTCACCGGCTTGCCGAGCTTGCGCACCACCGCGAGAAGCTGGAGCGCCGCGACCAGGCCGTCGCCGGTAGTGGTGTAGTCGGACAGGATGATGTGCCCCGACTGCTCGCCACCAAGGTTGTAGCCGCCTTCGCGCATCGCCTCGGCGACGTGGCGGTCGCCAACCGGGGTCCGCACCGTCTCCAGGCCGATGCCAGCGAGGTAGCGCTCGAGCCCGAGATTGGACATCACCGTGACGACGACGCCCGGCCTGGCGAGGAGGCCCTGCTCCGCCCAGGAAGTGGCGATCGCCGCCATCATCTGGTCGCCGTCGATGAGGTGGCCGCGCTCGTCGACCACCACCACCCGGTCGGCGTCGCCGTCGAGGGCGATGCCGATGTCGGCGCGCACCTCGCGCACCTTCGCGGCGAGCGCCGCAGGCGCGGTCGAGCCGACATCGCGATTGATGTTGAAGCCGTCGGGATCGACCGCCATCGGGAAGACCTCGGCGCCGAGCTCCCACAGGGCTTCCGGGGCGACCCGGTAGCCGGCGCCGTTGGCGCAGTCGACCACGACGCGGATGCCGTCGAGAGTGAGGGCCCGCGGCAGGGTGCGCTTGGCGTACTCGATATAGCGATCGGTGACGCTCTCGATCCGCTTGGCGCGGCCGAGATCGGCCGGCGGGGCGAGGCGGCCGCCGAGATCGGCATCGATCAGCGCCTCGATCTCTGCCTCGTGCGCGTCGGTCAGCTTGGCGCCGTCGGGGCCGAAGAGCTTGATGCCGTTATCGTCATAGGGGTTGTGCGAGGCCGAGATCATGACGCCCAAATCGCAGCGCATCGAGCGGGTCAGCATCGCGATGCCGGGCGTCGGAACCGGGCCGGTGAGCAGCACGTCGACCCCGACGGAGAGAAAACCGGCGGTCAAGGCATTCTCGATCATGTAGCTCGACAGGCGGGTGTCCTTGCCGATCACCACGCGATGGCGATGGTCGCCATTGATGAAGACCAGGCCCGCGGCCATGCCGACCTTCATG
>JAHBYW010000021.1 GCA_019635755.1 Rhizobiaceae bacterium
CGGAGGGCAAGCTCGGCGACGAGCCGATCGCGATCGGGGTCAGCCGCGCGGCGTAGCCTTCGCCTGTCCGCGCCGCGCCGGCTGCGCTAAAGTCGCGGTCGATACGCAGCGGGCATGACCCCGCCATCGGCAGGTGCAGGCCAGGAGGATGAAATGGCGGACGAAACCGGGGGCACACGCTTCCGCGACGTGGTGACCAGCGTCGATCAGCTCCGCGAGGTGCTCGGCAGTCCCGGTCGGCGCGCCGCGCAGAAGGTGGTCACGGTTCTCGACGAGCCGTGCCGCCGGTTCATTGCGGCGAGCCCGCTCCTGCTCCTTGCCACCGCCAATGCGCGCGGCGTGATGGACGTCTCGCCGAAAGGCGATCCGGCCGGCTTCGTTCAAGTGCTCGATGCCAAGACGATGGCGATCCCCGACCGGCTCGGCAACCGGCGGATCGATTCATTCCGCAACATCGTCGAGAATCCGAATGTCGGGGTGATCTTCATCGTGCCGGGCACGGAGCATACGCTCCGGGTCAGCGGCAAGGCGCAGATCGTGCGCGATGCGGACCTTCGCGAAACCATGATCGTGAATGGGAAGATCCCCGACCATGTGCTCGTCGTGTCGGTCGAGCGGGTCCTGTTCCATTGCCCGAAATGCATGATCCGCTCGCATCTATGGGATCCGGATGCGTGGCCCGACCCGGCGGCCATTCCGACGCTGGCCGAGACGCTGGTCGCCCATGCGAAGCTCGCCGAGACGGTCGCCGACGTGCAGGCGGTGATCGACAAGGATGCCGTCGAGCGGCTCTACTGACCGGAATCAGCGCCACGGTGTGGGATTGTGGCAACACCGTGTGCCGAATTGCCCCACTGTGATCCGATTCCTTGCTCTCGCCAGGCAAGGGACGTAAAGGGAACGGCAGCAGTGCTGATGCACTGCAGGGCGAATCACGCGAATCGCCGGCGGCCTGGGCCGCAAGCCGCGAAGACAAGCGGCGTGGCGTGTGCCGGCGAAACACAAGGGCTGTTGGGGGCATCTATGACCACCCGCCGACTCCGCCGCATTGCGGCGGCCACTGGATTCACGATGTTGCTGTCGCCGGCCTTCGCGGCTGCGCCGGATTTGCTCGATGCCGAGCCGGTCGTCCCGACGGTCAAGGCGACTGCGCCGATCGCCGACTATGCGCTCGACACCGAGATGGTGGTCCGCAACTGGGTTCTCTGCGTTTCGGCGACCATGGCGGAGGAACTGGTTCACGCCCGTGAGTCGGGCATCGACCGGGCCCGTTCGACCTACGCGGAACTCAACGCCGCCAAGGCTTGCGGGCAGTTTTCCGAGCTCCGCGTCATCCTTCGTGAGCGGCTCTATGTCTCGTCGGCGGAATCCGGCCACGATGCCCGTGTCTTCGGCGCCCTGGTCGACTTTGCCGGAAGCTGGGCCGCCGCCTACGTGGTTTACGGCAGCCTGCCCGAACAATAGGTCAGACGGGGCGATCAGCCCTCAGCGTGTCCGCGCCGGCCCGGTCGAGCCGCGGATGATCAGCCGCGGTTCGATGATCTCGTGGCGCGGCGGGCCGCCGGCGAATACCAGCCGGGCGGCGGCGCGCCCTTTATCAATGCCCATGGCGTCTACGGTGGTGAGCGGGGGGTTGCACCGCTCGGCCGCGGCAATGTCGTTATAGCCGATCACCGACAGGTCGCGGGGTACCAAACGGCCACGGCGCTGCGCCTCCTCGACGATCGCGATGGCCTGCATGACACTCATCGACAGGATGGCCGTCGCATCCGGAGCAGCGTCGAGTATCATGCCGGCCGCGTCGCGATCCCAGGCCTCGGCCTGAACCATCGGAACCTCGGCGACATCGATCCCGACTTCGGCAAGAGCGTCGGTATAGGCGCGGTACTTCTCCTGATCGATCGGCAGGCCCGACGCTTCCGCGGCGCGCGGCTTGCCGACGGGATGGACGCGCGCGGGTCCGAAGGTGCGTAGAAACGATAGAATACCAAAGCGGCGGTGCCCGAGATCGATGAGATGCTTCGCCGCGGCGTAGGCGCCCGCATAGGCGTCGACGCGGACGGAACTGATATGCGGCCCGGCGTCGAAGTCGACAACGACAAACGGGAGCCGTCGCAATCGCGCCGGCTCGATCTCGTGAAGGTGCTCCACCCTGCCGAAGATGAAGCCGTCGACCACCGCATTCTTCATACCGTTGTTGATCCCTTTGCCCCCAGGCTTGTCGGGGACGATCATCAGGTTCGCGCCCACCTCATCGCAAGCTTCCGAGACACCGAGGACAAAGAGACTGAAGACCGGGTTCCGCAGCAAGGCGGAGACACCCATATCCGCGGGCGGCACGATCGCGATCGCATTGACCTTTCCGGCGCGAAGCAGCCTGGCTGTCGGGTCCGGACCGGCATATCCGAGCTCGCGCGCGGCGGCCTCGACGCGCTGCCGGAGCTTAGGGCGCACCATGTCGGGATTGTTGAACACATTCGAGGCCGTGCTCCGGGACACCCCGGCGGCCTTTGCCACGTCGATGAGTCTCGCCACGACCCCTTCCCCTCTGCTTCGAACCGCGACCGGTACGGATCTTTTTTGGACCGATCCAATTTTTTTCTTGACGACGCGACATCCGCGGACTAATGCTACGTATATAGATCGATCCAAACTGTCAATTCAATGGACTTGGATCGATCCTTATGGACCGGTCCAAGCGGTCGCAAGAGATCTGGGAGGAACCGACATGCGCAGCCAGTTTCGCATACGGGAAGAGGTCGCCACGGATCAGGCGCCGTGGGGCCAGAGCCGGTGGCTCAGCCATCCGGCGTCAACGGGGGCAAGGCAGGTCGCCGCGCTCGACGCCGATCTCGCGCCCGGGCAGGGGCACAGCTTCCACAAGCACCCGGACCAGGAGGAGGTGCTCTGCGTCATCGATGGCGAGATCGAGCAATGGATCGACCGTGAGAAGCGCATTCTCCGTGCGGGCGATGGGATGTTCATCGCGCCCGGTACGGTGCATGCCACGTTCAACGCGGGCGGGAAGGCTGCCCGGCTCCTCGTGATCTTCAGCCCATGCGTCGGCGACGGCTTTGAAGCCGTCGATATGTCCGGCGAGGCGCCGTGGCGGGAATTGAGGGCATAACCGGCAGTGTCATGCTGCCGCCAACCGGTACCGCGGGCGAATTCGTGTCCGCCGTCTCTGCGGAGTATCATCGAAACTGAGTAGGGAGGAAGCCGTCATGAACGACCATGCTGCAAGCTCTGACCCCTCGACCTGGGATCCCGCACTGGATGCGGTGATCGCGGCGCCGAAGCATCACAAGGTCCTGTTCGAGAACGAGAGCCTTCGGGTGCTCGAGGTGACGCTCGAGCACGAGGACGAGGAGCCGGTCCATCACCATCGCTGGCCGTCGGTCTTCGTCTTCGACCAGGTCGGCGGACCGGTGCATGATATAGCGCCGGACGGCACGCAGCTCCCGCCCAACCGCGACGTCATACAGGCGATCCGGGCCTGGGACGGCAAGGGATGTCTGGTGGTCAACATGGCGCCACAGCCGGCGGGCCGCGTTCTCAACCAGTCGGGCAAGACC
>JAHBYW010000022.1 GCA_019635755.1 Rhizobiaceae bacterium
TGCATCTACTGCGTCGTCGACATGCACGCGATCACCATGTGGCAGGAGCCGGCGGAACTCGAGAAGTCCACCCGCGAGGTGACGGCGGCGTTCCTGGCGTCTGGCATCGACCCCAAGGCGCACATCGTCTTCAACCAGTCGCGCGTCATGCAGCACGCCGAACTCGCCTGGGTGTTCAACTGCGTCGCCCGCATGGGCTGGCTGAACAAGATGACCCAGTTCAAGGACAAGGCCGGCAAGGACCGCGAGAACGCCTCGGTCGGCCTGTTCGCCTATCCGAACCTGATGGCGGCCGACATCCTCGTCTACCGCGCCACGCATGTGCCGGTGGGCGACGACCAGAAGCAGCACCTGGAACTGACCCGCGAGATCGCGCAGAAGTTCAACCACGACTATTCCGACCGCATTCGCGACCTCGGAGCCGGCGTCGAGATGAAGTCGGGCGAGGAGACGGTGCACGGCTTCTTCCCGATCACCGAGCCGGTGATCGAGGGCGAGGCGACCAGGGTGATGAGCCTGCGCGACGGCACCAAAAAGATGTCGAAGTCGGATCCGTCCGATCTCTCGCGCATCAACCTGACCGACGATGCCGACACGATCGCCAAGAAGATCCGCAAGGCCAAGACCGACCCGCAGCCGCTGCCTTCCGAGACCGAGGGGCTGAAGGAGCGGCCGGATGCGGACAATCTCGTCGGCATCTACGCCGCTCTCGCCGAGACGACGCGCGAGGACGTGCTCAGCCAGTTCGGCGGCCAGCAGTTCTCGGTATTCAAGCCCGCACTCGCCGACCTCGCGGTCGACAAGCTGGCGCCGATCGCCTCGGAGATGCGCCGCATCTCGGCCGACCAGGCCTATGTCGACGCGGTGCTGAAGGACGGCGGCGAGCGTGCCTCCGCGCTGGCCGAGGCGACGATGAAGGATGTGCGCAGGATCATCGGCTGGCTCGGCAACTGACCTGCCCATGAGGCCTCCTTGCCGCCGGGCGCGCCCGGTGGCAGATTGCCGCTCGACAACCGGGACATCTGAATGGTTTCCAAGCGCCTGATCCGCGAAGCCGGCCACCGCCGGAAATTCCTGGCGGTGATCGACGAAACGCCGGAATGCGAGCGCGCGGTGGCGTATGCCTCGCGCCGCGCCAAGAGCACGGGCGGGGCGCTGGTGCTGCTGTTCGTGATCGAATCGAGCGATTTCCAGCATTTCCTCGGCGTCGAGGCTGTGATGCGCCAGGAAGCGACGGCCACCGCGCAAGCGGCTCTCGACCAGGCGGCGACGGCGGTGCGCAACCGCCACGGCATCGAACCGGAACTGGTGATCCGCGAAGGCAACAAGACGAGCGAGATCCACAAGCTGATCGAGGAAGACCAGGACATCGCGATCCTGGTGCTGGCGGCGGGCGCTGCGAAGGAAGGCCCGGGACCCCTGGTCGCCTCGATCGCCGGCAAGGCGGCGGCCTTCCCGATCCCCGTGACGATCGTGCCCTACAACCTCACCGACGAGGACATCGACAGCCTCGCCTGAGAGACTGTTTGGAAATTCTACTCTGGCGGCCATCTGATGGCGTTTTCTGCGCTTCCGGTGCTCACGGACCCGAATGTCCGCTCCGCTCCGGGTCTCGAAACCACCACCAGCTGACTCGCCAGAGCGAATTTCGAAACAGTCTCTGAGCGGGAAATGTCGCTTGAACTGGGCTCGATAGGGGCCTATTTTAGAACAATTCCAAATTCGACCCTTGAAGTCGACCAAGTGGAGACGCCGCCATGTTCATCCAGACCGAAGCGACACCCAATCCGGCGACGCTCAAATTCCTGCCCGGTGTCGTCGTGCTCGCCGACGGCACGGCCGATTTCCGCGACCGCGCGACCGCGGGCGAGGCCTCGCCGCTGGCCGGCGCGCTGTTTTCCGTGCCGGGCGTCACCGGCGTCTTCTTCGGCTACGATTTCGTCACCGTGACCAAGGACGATCCCGACTGGCAGCACCTCAAGCCTGCGATCCTGGGCGCCATCATGGAGCATTTCATGGCCGGCCGGCCGGTGATGAACTCCGGTTCGCAGGCGGCGGCCGACACGGCGGAGGTCGACGGCGAATTCTACGACAAGGCCGACGAGGAGATCGTCGTGACGATCAAGGAACTGCTCGACACGCGCGTGCGCCCGGCGGTCGCCCAGGACGGCGGCGACATCACCTTCCGCGGCTACGAGAACGGCACCGTGTTCCTCAACATGAAGGGCGCCTGCGCCGGCTGCCCGTCCTCGACGGCGACGCTGAAGCACGGCATCCAGAACCTGCTCAAGCACTTCGTGCCCGAGGTGCAGCAGGTCGAGCAGGTGGCGTGAGGCAGTAGGCAGTAGGCAGTAGGCAGTAGGCAGTAGGCAGTAGGCAGTAGGGGCTTCCCCTCCACGGCGTCATCCCGGGCGCCGGAGGCGACCCGGCGACTGTCTTGGTTAGTCAAGTGATTTACGCGTTTGTCGTCCAGTTCTGATTGGTCTTGACGAGGGCGTTGGCCGTGACGAGCAGTTGTCGGGCGATGGCGACAAGGGCGACCTTGCCCGGTTTGCCCTGCTCCCGCATGGCTGTGTAGGCAGCCTTCATCCGCGGATTGTGGCGGCTGGCGACGAGAGCGGCCATGTAGAGCGCCGTGCGCACGCAGGGCCGGCCGCCGGCGATGGACGCTCTTGGCGGTGCGTTGCCGGACTGGCTGATATGCGGCGCAAGCCCGGCCAGGCTGGCGATGGCCTTGCGATCGGTCCGGCCGAGTTCGGGCAGATCGGTGATGAGGACAGTGGCGACCCGTTCGCCGATGCCAGGGATCGACTTCAGGATATCCAGGACACGGGCACGCGCGGGATCTCGCGCGACATGACGGGCAAGTTCCGCCTCGATCGACGCACATTGCGCCGTCAGGCCGGCAATGGCCGTGCGATGGCTGTCCTGGAGCACCGGCTCGACGGCCTGTTTGAGCCGGGTTTTTTCCATTGCGATCATCTCGGTGAGCTGGCGTCGTCGGGTCGACAGCGCTTTCAGGGTCAGCTGGTCGGCGGACGGCAAGGGGCGGATGGCATCGGTCATGGCGAGAGCGAAGCGTGCAATGAGCCGCGCGTCCAGCCTGTCGGTCTTGGCGCGGCGCCCTTCGGCGTCGCGGAACGCCTTGATGCGGCGCGGATTGACGATGCCGACCTCGAAGCCGGCCACCGAAAGCGCTGCTACCAGACGCTGCGCATAGGGACCGATCGCCTCCAGCACCACGCGGCGGACGCCCTCGTGGGCCAGGCGTTCGACGATGGCTGCGATGCCTTCCGCCGCATTGGGCATCCGGAAGGTCTTGCCGGACGGCGCCAAGCCGACATCGAGAAAGCGCTGGCCGGCATCGATGCCGGCAGCAAGGGCAAGCGGGTGCGAGAACGGTGCAGATGTCATGGGATCAGACCTGTATGCGGGCTACCGGCCAGCCGGCGCCCTTGCGACTGTTCGATCAGACAAAACAGATCCAGACGCCCATGCCGGGATCACGATCATTGCGCGACCAGGAATCCAACGAGCTATC
>JAHBYW010000023.1 GCA_019635755.1 Rhizobiaceae bacterium
GATGGGCGCAGGGTGTGTGGCGTGATGGTCTGAGTGATATCGGTGATTTTGGCCGGATCGCGAGCGCGGATGAAGGCCGCCGGAAGCGGTGAGCGGAAGGTATGTCGGCTGTGCGGTGTCTGGTTCGTGTCAGGCGTCGGCGGCCATGGCGTGGTAGGCGATGGCCCAGTCGCGCTGCCAGGGATGGCCTGAGGCCATGGCGATCCTGACCCTGCGGACGGAGACGCGGACGAGGGCGCCGATCTTGAGCAGCTTCAGCCGGATCGAGCCGCAGGTGGCATCGGCCAGGGCGGTGGTCTTCAGGGCGATGCGGCGCAGGCCGTCGAGCAGGACATAGGCGAACGAGGCGAACCACAGGCGCAGCTGGTTGGCGCGCATGGTGGCGCTGGAGGTGCGGTCGGCGAAGAGGTCGAGCTGGCACTCCTTGATGCGGTTCTCCATCTCGCCGCGGGCGCAGTAGAGGCCCTCGTAGAGAGCGCGGGCGCCGGCGCGGTCGGGGCCAAGCGAGGTGACGACGAAGCGCGGGTTGGCCTCGTCCTGGGTATGCTCGGCCTTGCCGACGACGCGACGCCTGCGGCTCCAGCTGTCGCGCGTCGTCCACAGGAAGTCCTTGAAGCGGCGCGCCGGGGCGCCAGTGATGGTGCTCTCGGCAGCGGCCATGGCCAGTTCCGCGGCGATCTCGCCGACCAGGCGGGCGTTGCGCGCCAGGCCGAACAGATAGTCGACGGCGTTGGCCTCGCACCAGGCCATCAGCGCCTCGCGGGCGAAGCCGGAGTCGGCGCGCAGCACGATGCGCACCGCGGGCCAGCGGGCGCGGATCTGGGCGACGATGCGCGCGATCTCCTCCTGTGCGCCGGCCGCGGCGTCGATGTTGGCCGGCCGCAGCTTGGCCGCCAGCAGGTGGCGGCCGCAGAAGACGTAGAGCGGCAGGTAGCAGTAATGGCCGTAATAGCCGTGGAAGAAGCGGCCTTCCTGCGCGCCGTGCAGCGGATCGTCGGTGGCATCCAGGTCGAGCACGATCTCCTCGGGCGCCTTGGCATGCGCCTCGAGGAAGACCTCGACCAGCAGCGCCTCGATCGCCGCCGCGTCGTGGCCGATCTTGTGGTAGCGCGTCGGCTCCGGCCGGCTCAGCTCCAGCCGGTTCAGCGTCGACTTGCCGGCCACCGCCGCACAGTCCTTGCGCCGCGCCGCAAGCTTGCCCGCCAGCACCGCCATCACAGGGTCGTGCCGCAGCCAGTCGTGGTCGTTCAGATCCTCGTAGCCCAGCGCCAGGCCATAGACGCGCTGCCCGACCAGGGTACGAACCTCGTGCTCGATCAACTCGCGGTTCCGACGATCGACGAAGCAGCCGGCAAAGCGCTCGATCAGACCCAGCGCCCGGTCCGTCGCCCCCAGCAGCAGCCCGCCGGCATCCGACGTCATCGACCCGCCGTCGAACGACGCCGCGACCACGCGTCTTTCCACGGCTGCAAAGCCAAACAATTCCGCGATACACTCTGTCGGCATCGGGGTTCTTTCCTCTGTTCGCGAAAGTCGTTGCGGCACAACAACTTTCTCAGAGGCAGGACTCCGATGCACCCTTTACCTTTGAGATATCCGGGCTAGGCCCTTTGGTTTTTTCCTGGTACGCAGCCGGCGGATCCTCGGTCCTACCGCTCGCGGCGGATGTCTGCCCGCGACAGGGGTGGTGCGCCATCGCCTGGGCCATCCATCTCTTCAAGGGCGGCTGACAGCGCGGGGTCTTCGGTGCATTCCAGGCGCATCGACGCCCTCAGTCGCGGCTTTTCGGCGGCCAGCGCCACCTTGCACTGCTCGCGGCTCAGCGCGTAATCCACCGCCCGCGTCTCGCAATAGCTGCCGTCGGCCAGCGGCGTCGCCGAGCAGACGATCAGCGACAGGACCCAAGCGTTCAGCATCGGGGCTACTCCTTGGCTCACGTGACGGGCGCGCCGTGCACGTCGTCGAGGAGGGCAAGGTATCGGCCGAACGTCTCGCGCAGATTTCGCGGGCCGGGGGAATTTGTAACGTGTGTCTCGGCCGCAGGCCCGGCCGACCGGCGCCGACCGGGCCCCGCCGGCCACCAGGCTCACGCCGCGCGCCGTGAGCACGGCCTCGATCCCCGCGTGGCACCCATCGGCCATCGGTGTCAGGCTTGCGTTATTGCGTTGTTTCTCGGCAACCGGCACGCACACGCCAGAGCGAGGTCCGGAAAACGCAATAACGCAAGCCTGACACCAGATGCGGACTCGAAAGTGTGCGGCAGGAAGCCCCTTCTGTGGAGGCGAACGCTGAGTCCGGCGAAATCGGGGCCGCGGGGCACGAGCAGCTCAACGCGCAGGAAGACCGCCGACCACCATGCCGCCATCGACAGCGGATCGCGCACCACATCAAACCGCTCACGCAGGCTGGCATCGATCGCCCGGCTCGATACGAAGCGGAATTGCCCGGCTGTCGCGCCCATCGCGGAAGTTCCCCGAAGCGGCTCGGGGGCAGGGATGATCGCGGCTATGGCGCTACGGAACAGGGACCCTTCCCTATGCGCCGGCCAGCCCGAAGCGCGCGCCGGCGTCGCGGAACTGCTGGGCCCGCTGCGCCACGTCATAGGGCTCCTCGCGCAAGGTCTCGGGATCCCACTGGCTGCGCGGCGCGGCAAAGAAATCGCCGCCGTAGAGCTGCAGCGCGCACGACATGCGCGGCAGCGGATTGGTCACGGTGTGGATGATGTCGCGGCCCAGCGGATGCGCGTCGCGCACGCGCAGCGCCCGGGCACCCGCCGCCTCGATCACCTCGCCCTGGCGCCGCCAGAAGATGTTGTCCTCGCAGCCGGAGTACACGCCGATCACCGCCCACATGTTGTGATTGTGCGGCGTGACCGTCATGAACGGCGGCCAGTTGATGTTGAGGATGGTCAATGTGTCGGAGCGGTAGAGCGTGGTGATGCCGCTCCTGGTCGGCTCGCCGAGGCCGGCGATCACCTCGCCCGGCTCCGACACCGCGCGGGCGACGATCTCGCGTACCGCCCCGTGGCTGTCGTCGCTTTCGACGGCCTCGCGGCACGCCTCGATAAAGCGGTCCCTGTCGAAGCGCATGGCCACCTCCACCGGTGGGAACTCCGCCTACCGTAGAACGGGCCGACCCTCTTGTCATGCCGGGCACGGGATTGGATCTGTCCTCCCTTCCCCCGGAGGGGGAAGGTGGCGCGCAGCGCCGGAAGGGGGATGTCGAAGACGGACTCCTCAGTTCGTCTTCGACATCCCCCTTCCGCCCTTCGGGCACCTTCCCCCTCCGGGGGAAGGGAGTGATGACCATGACCGGGGGCTATGGCCGGCGACGGGCAACCAGGTTG
>JAHBYW010000024.1 GCA_019635755.1 Rhizobiaceae bacterium
CACGTTCTCAAGCGTGGCGCTCGCTCCGCTGGTCGCTACGCCGTTGTCCCAGATGCGCATCGCGGCGCCCGTGCCGGTGCCGCCACCGAAGCTGGTGGCCCCCCCGGCGGTGTCGTACTGCGGCAGGATCGTCAGGTCGCGAATCGTGATCGTCGAGCCATTGCCATTCACGATGCTCATGGCAACATTGCCGGAGATGGTACTCGGCGCCATGACGATCGTGTTGTCGTTGCCGTTGACGACGATCTCGTCGAGAAGCTGCGTCTGAAGGTCAAAGCCCACATGGGCCGTCTCGGTCGTGTTGGCCGTGATCTCGATGGTGTCCACAGCAGTGTCGCCGTTGTCCGGAGACGCGATCAGATCGGCAATCGCGGCGGCAAGGGTCGCAAACGTGCCCGGGCTGACACCCACTCCATCCACCGTCCGGGTGGACGGCGTCGGCGGCGTGATGTCGAAGACCACAACGCGCGAGAAGACGTTGAGTTGGTAGTCGGTGATCGCGACGTAGTCGTTGCCGCCGGCGGAGAAGAAGGCCGCATCGACGGGGCGCTGGAGCAGCGCTCCGGTGCCGTCGCCCGGCGTGTCCAGCGTGCCGAGTGTGTAGACGGTGTCGCCGGCCGGATTCACGATCCGGAACGTGCGGGCACCGACGCCGGCATTCTGGTTCGGCGAGTAGCCGATCAGCGAACCGTCGGCGTTGATGGCCACGCCGTGGCCGGCGAAGCTGTTGGCACCCGGGTTCTGCAGGACGGTCGAGCTGCCCGTGCCCCAGGCCGCGGCCGGAAAGAGCGGCGTCGCCGCCGGCCCGTTGATCACCATCAGAATGCCGTTGGTGTTGATGTAAAGCTTGTCGTTCGTGGCGTCGAAGGCGATGTCGCGGGGGTTCTGGGCCGAGTGCGTCGCCGGCGTCGCGACGAACGTGCGGTTGAGCGTGTTGGCGCCGGTGATCTCGATGTGGGTGGTCATCGTCGCCGTGCTCAGGAAGCGTGCGACGACGAAGCCGGTGCCGGCCGCGTTGACGTCGATGCCGCCGGGGCGTTCGCTCAGGCCCGAGTTGTGGAGCCACTCGCCGGTGTTGGAGCCGGCCGGGTTGTAGCGACGAACGCGGGCGCTGTCGTCGCCGCCGTTGCCCGTCCAGCCGACAAAGACGTTGCCGGCGCCGTCGACGGCGATACCGCCCGAGCCGCGCGTGGCGGCGACGCCGGCACCGCCGGCATCGTTGGTCGTGAAGGTCGAAACCGCCGGCGTGCCGAGGGGATCGTCGATCTTGACGATGTTGAGGGTCTGTCCGGCAGCCCCATTGTTCAGCGGGTTGACGTACAGGATCGGGTTGGCGCCGGTATTGTCGACGGCGATGTGGGCCGCGTGAATACCAGTGGAGGCGCTGATCTGGGTCGAGATGTCGATGCTGGTGACGAACGTCTGCGCGTGCAGACTCCCAGCGGCGACAGTCGAGACCGCCACAGCAAAGAGAAGCCTTCTCATAACACCTGCTCCTTGGGCGGGAATAGTAAGCCTGCTTAGTTTTAGGTTTCGCCCGGTGCCGGGGCATGTCAACCGCAACACGCCCCAGCACTCGAATAAGCAAGACATTATCTGTGCGAAATCAAGCATGTTTTGTGTTCGTAAAAGTTTCGCCTCCGGCCATGGGGCAGCACTCCGGCACCGGCCTGGCCGGCCTTCTGCTGTCAAGGCCGCAGGCAAGTTGAGATGGGACAAGGTCCTGGGAGAATGGCGGAAAAAGCCGACTGCCGCCACGGGAAGGTGGCGGCAGTCGGAGAACGACGAGACTGCTGGTTGGATCAGTTGTTCAGGAGCGACCAGTCGGCGACGCTGGAGGGCGGAGCAGGCGGCTGCTGAGCGCCCGGGAAGGCGCCAGTGGCCGGACGGGCATTGCCCGCGATGTCGACGAGGGTGGTCGAAGCGGCCACGTTGCCGATTCCGGCGGGGATGTTCGCGAACAGCAGGTCCGCGTCCCAAGCCGGGCTGACGGCGGCCGGATCGACCGACTGGCTGCCAGAGGCCGAGGCGTCGAAGCCGGCGGTCTGCCAGTCCGACAGGGCCGGGTGGTTGGTCGTGCCGATGCGGGCAACGCGACCGCCGGCGTCGGCGAAGATGTTGTTGCCCTCGGCCGTGATGTTGGTCGCCGCTGCCAGGTTGATGGCGGCCGAATCGCCGTCCACTTCGCCCATGCGGACGATGTTGTTGCGCAGGACGGCGCTGCCGGTCGTCAGAGCCAGCGGGAAGATGATCGCCGCCTGGCGGGAGGCCGTCACACCATTGCCAGCGTTGGCGGGCAGGTTAACCGAGTTGTGCTCGACCGTGTAGTTCGAGGTGACGCTGGCCAACGCGATACCGCGGGAAAGCGCATTGATCGCCGTGGGGTTGGTCAGGAACGGACCGGTGACCACGTTGTTCGTGATGATGTAGGTGCCGGTCGTCGGGCCGCTGTCTGCAAGGATGCCGACAGCTCCGTTGCCGGTATCGGCCCCCGAGGTGGCCGAGCTGGTGTTGATGACGTTGCGATCGTAGGTCTGCGTCCAGCCGGTGACGCCGTTCGAGTTGAAGTGGAAGATGGCGTTGGTGGAGGTCGTGGTCGCGGTTTGGGCGATGGTGATGTTGTTGCGGGCGACCGTGGCGGAGCCGACGCCGTTCATGAAGATGCCGCGCTGCTTGGCGACGATGTCGTTGTCGATGATCGTCAATCCCTGGATGGCGGCGGCGCCGGATGGAATGGTGCCGTTGGCCGCAATAGTGGTCTCGATGCCGAAGCCATTGATGCCCGAGCCTGCGATCTGTCCGACGCTGAAGCTGTTGTTCTGGATCACGACGTTGTCAGGCGTGACATTGACCGAGTCGATGATGCCTCCGCCGAGACCGATCGCGGAGTAGGAACCGGCGGTGTCGTTGAAGATGAAGTTGCAGTTCTTGACGACGACGCCATCGGTGTCGCCCACGATTCGCAGGATGCGGTTGACACCAGAGGCAAGAGCCGCCGTCTCGCCCGCTGCAATCGTCAGGTCGCGGGTGGTGCCGGCGACGGTGTTGGAACCGTCGATGGTGTACTTGC
>JAHBYW010000025.1 GCA_019635755.1 Rhizobiaceae bacterium
GCCCGGCTCGATGATCGTCTCCGGGATCTGGTTGCCGAAGTGCTTCGACAGCGCCTCGAAGATCGCCTGGCCGTAGGCCTGCGCCGCCGGCACGTCCTTGAGATAGCGCGTCGGGAAACCGCCGCCCATGTTGACCATCTTGAGCACGATGCCCTCGTTGGCCAGCGTCGAAAACACGGCCTTGGCGTCGCCCAGCGCCTTGTCCCAGGCGTCGAGGTTCGTCTGCTGCGAGCCGACGTGGAACGACACGCCATAGGCGTCGAGCCCGAGTGACTTCGCATGCCGAAGCACGTCGACCGCCATCTCCGGCACGCAGCCGAACTTGCGCGACAGCGGCCATTCGGCGCCCTCGCCGTCGGTGAGCACGCGGCAGAACACCTTGGCCTGCGGCGCGACGCGGGCGATCTTCTCCACTTCCTCGACGCAGTCGACCGCGAACAGGCGGATGCCAAGCTCGTAGGCACGCGCGATGTCCCGCTCCTTCTTGATCGTGTTGCCGTAGGAAATGCGCTCCGCCGGCGCGCCGGCGTCCATCGCCATCTCGACCTCGGCGACCGACGCCGTGTCGAAGGACGAGCCCATGGAGGCCAGCAGGCGCAGGATCTCCGGCGCCGGGTTCGCCTTCACCGCGTAGTAGATCTTGCTCTCCGGCAGCGCCTTCTCGAAGGCGCGGAAATTGTCGGCCACGACGTCGAGGTCGACCACCAGGCAGGGGCCGGACGGACGTCGGGTGGCGAGGAAATCGAGGATGCGCTGGGTGGCCATCGGTCTCTCCGTCGCGCAAATGCGCGCCATTGCTGCGAGCGAGCGGGCACGCAGCCTCGCTGTCGCGGTCAAACAAAGGCGGGACGCGTATCCGATGGAACCAGCCGGTGGAGACCCCGGAACCATCGAAAGCCGTCTCGCGGCGATGAACCTTGGTCAGCCCGACCTCGGTTCGCTTTGTCTGCCTTGGCTTGGAGGGGAGACCCGTCCGCACTGCCGGCAATGAGGGTGTGCCTCAGAGGAGACCGGCATGTGGACAACCGGCTTCCAACAAGGCCCGCACCGTCGTTGCTTCAAGGCGTCCTCGGATCGGCGGTTGGCCGCTGAACCGACCGGGTTCGTTACTCCCCGGTTACCTGCCCTCGCCTCGCCATTCCGAGGTTCGGGGGACGCCCACAGGCACGTGCGACTTTGGGCAAGCGCGGATGTAATGAGAGGGGGTGTCACAATCAAGGAAAAAGTGGGGGTGGGGCGGAATTTTTTCGCGACGCGGATTCAGGTGTTAACGATTTGTTTCGGCGGGGGGATTTGCAATTTTCAGGTCGGTCGACGTGACGCCGCCAGATCGGTGTGCACGGACGCCCCGGCACAAGGCGGGCGAATCCGCAGGAATTGAATAAAACGATCCGGAGCCTGCTTACTCGACGCTTAGGAAGATGGCGTCCCGCGACGTGGTGTAGCTGGCGGCGTTGGTCGCCGTGCTGTCCGGCATTGCCGGGTTGATCAGCGCGCCACTGCCGGCAGGCTGATGAGAGGATCATCGCTCAACTGGCCGACGCTTTCCAGTGTCATGTAGCGGGCGCGCTGGACGGCCCATTCGTCGTTCTGTTCGAGCAAGAGTGCGCCGACGAGACGGACGATGGCGTCGTCGTTCGGGAAAATGCCGACGACATCGGTGCGCCGCTTGATCTCGCCGTTGAGGCGCTCGATCGGGTTGGTCGAGTGTAGCTTCGCCCGATGCTCCTTCGGGAAGGTCATGTAGGCGAGCACGTCGGGTTCGGCGTCGTCGAGGATGGCGGCGAGCTTGGGCACCTTCGGCCGGATCTGGTCGGCCACAGTGCGCCACTGGGCGCTTGCGGCATCCGGCGTCTCCTGCGCGAAGGCGGTGGCGATGAAGGCGGAGACGACGCGCCGACCGCTCTTGCCGGCATGCGCCAGCACGTTGCGCAGGAAGTGAACGCGGCAGCGCTGCCAGGTTGCGCTGAGCACCTTGGTGACGGCCGCCTTCAGGCCCTCATGCGCATCGGAGACGACCAGCTTCACGCCGCGCAGGCCGCGGCGCGTCAGCTTGCGCAGGAACTCGGTCCAGATCGGCTCGGCCTCCGAGGTGCCGATCTCCATGCCCAGCACCTCGCGCCGGCCGTCGCTGTTGACGCCGACCGCGATGATGACGGCGACGGAGACGATGCGCCCGCCACGGCGCACCTTGAGGTAGGTCGCGTCGATCCACAGATACGGCCAGTCGCCTTCGATCGGCCGTTCGAGGAAGGCCTTCACCTTGCCGTCGATCTCCTCGCAGAGCCGCGACACCTGGCTCTTGGAGATGCCGCTCATGCCCATGGCCTTGACGAGATCGTCGACCGAGCGCGTCGAGATGCCTTGCACATAAGCCTCCTGGATCACCGCCGTCAGCGCCTTCTCGGCCATGCGGCGTGGCTCGAGAAAACCCGGGAAATAGGAGCCCTTCCTCAGCTTCGGAATGCGCAGCTCCACGGTGCCGGCCCGCGTCTCCCAGTCCCGGTCGCGATAGCCGTTGCGCTGGGCCGTCCGGAGCGGTGACTTCTCGCCATAGGCGGCGCCGGTGGCCGCGCCCACCTCCATCTCCATCAACCGCTCGGCGGCAAAGCCGATCATCTCGCGCAGGAGATCGGCATCAGGTGTCTTCTCCACCAGCGCGCGCAGGTTCATCATGTCGTCGGTCATCGGTGGTCTCTCCAGAAAGGTTGGCTTCGACAACCAGACCCTACCGGAACGCGCCGATGACCAC
>JAHBYW010000026.1 GCA_019635755.1 Rhizobiaceae bacterium
GTAAGCGGTGTTCTCAGGCCACGGCCTTAAGCTCGGGATTGGCGATGTAGGCCCAAGGCAGGAGATCGTCGATCTGGCTGTTGGGGTGGCCGTTGACGATCCTGGTGAGCACGTCGGTCAGGTAGCCGAGCGGTTCGACGTTGTTCAACTTGCACGTCTCAATCAGCGAAGCGACGACGGCCCAGTGCTCGGCGCCGCCGTCAGAGCCTGCGAAGAGGGCGTTCTTGCGGTTGAGTGCGATCGGGCGGATGGAGCGCTCAACCACATTGGAGTCGAGCTCGATGCGGCCGTCGTCGATGAAGCGGGTAAGCCCCTCCCAGCGTGAGAGCGTATAGCGGATTGCCTCGGCCAGCTTGGTCTTCTGGCTAATCAGGCCGAGCTTCTCGCGCAGCCACGGTTCGAGCTCGGCCAGGATGGGTCGGCTCCTTTCCTGGCGCACGGCACGACGTGCGTCTGCCGGCTGGCCACGGATGTCGTCCTCGACGTGATAGAGAGCTGCGATGCGACGGAGCGCCTCGCTCGCGATCGGCGCTGGGCCGGCTGCGGCAAGTTCATAGAAGCGCCGGCGCACATGTGCCCAGCAGAAGGCGAGCGTTGTGCCGCTCTTGTCGGCGAGTACCCGGTAGCCACCATATCCGTCGACCTGCAGGATTCCGGCAAAGCCTGCGAGATGGGCGATCGGTCGCTCCGCCTTGCGGTCGGGCGCATAAACATAGGCGACGCCGGGTGGGTCGCTCCCGTCCCATGGTCGGTCATCACGGGCGTAAGCCCAGAGCTGCCCGGTCTTGGTCTTGCCGCGGCCGGGGTCGAGCACCGGTGCCGTGGTCTCGTCGGCAAAGAGTTTTGGTGAAGCCTTCAGCTTCTCCAGCAGCCGCTCCTGGACCGGACGCAGATGCCAGGCGGCGCGGCCGACCCAGTCGGCAAGCGTCGAGCGGTCGAGGCTGATGCCCTGCCGAGCGTAAATCTGCGCCTGGCGATAAAGCGGCAGGTGATCGGCATATTTGGAGACCAGCACCTGGGCGACTGTCGCCTCGGTCGGCAGACCGCCTTCGATCAGCCGGGCGGGTGCCGGAGCCTGCACGACAACGTCCTCGCACGCGCGACAGGCATATTTGGGCCGGCGCACGACGATCACGCGCAGCTGCGCCGGCACGATGTCGAGCCGCTCACTGACGTCTTCGCCGATCCGGTGAAGTCCGTTGCGACAGCATGGGCAGGCGTGGTCGTCGATGTCGACCACCATCTCCACGCGAGGCAGATGCGCCGGCAGCGCGCCGCGGTTCGCTCGCCGCTTTGCAGTGCGCTCCCTGTGCATGGCAAGATCGGTACGTTCGGCCTCTTCCTCGCCGACCGCCTCGATCTGCTCGGCCTCCTCGAGGCCAAGGAGCAGTTGATCTTCGGGCAGGCTCTCGGCACGACGGCCGAAGCGGTGACGCTGCAATTCCTTGATGATCTGGGTCAGGCGAGCATTCTCGACATCGCGCGCCAGGACCATCGCCTTCAGCACATCCGGATCGTCGGGAAGCTGGTCCGCCGTCATCGCCATGAGCAGATCAGACCATATTCGCCAGCTCCGGGCGACAGCTGAATCCAGGCTGATTCATTTGGTCGCGGATCAACCCGCCTGCGCCGGAGCGAGTGTCTGGCGGGTTTCATGAACTCGACGCCAATCAAGCCCTTCGAGCAGCGCCGACAACTGAGCGGCCGTCAGCCGCATCACGCCATCCTGCAGTTTCGGCCAGCGGAACTCGCCGTCCTCCAGCCGTTTCGCATAGAGGCAGACGCCGGTGCCGTCCCAGAAGATCAGCTTGATCCGGTCCGTGCGTTTGGCACGGAATACATAGACTGCGCCACTGAACGGGTCCGCGCCCATCGTCTCGCGCACCAGCGCCGCCAAACCCTCTGCACCCTTGCGGAAGTCCACCGGCTTCGTTGCCACCATGACCTTGACGGCGCCCGTTGGCCCGATCACGACGTTGCCTTCAGCGCGCGGATCACCGCCGTAACCGTCCTGGCGTCGGCACCGCGGCCGACCCGCATGGCGATGCCGTCGATCTCAAGCTCGATGATACCAGTGCTTCCGGGTGTCTTCCGCTTCCGCGGCCGCGCTGGACGCGTTGGCGTGGGTTCCTGAAGCGCCGCTGTCACCACCGCCGGGACAAAGAGCGGTTCGGGCGCCGGTGATGCCACCAACGGCTGACGAGCGGCCCGTCGCCACGCGAACAATTGCTGCGGGGACAAGGCATATCGCCGGGCCACAGCGCTCACGGTTTCACCGACCTCGTAGCTTTCCGCCACGATCCGTGCCTTCTCATCCGGCAGCCATTCCCGCCGCCGACCGGAGCCGGTGAAGAGTTCCAGCCGGCGAACCGGCTCTTCATCATTAGACTTAAGCGTAAGCTCTGAAATCGTCATGTGTCGAAGCCCTCAAAGGCTCCGAACATCGTTCCTCACGATCATCCGCGAAAGGTGCCACCGGAACAGCGCTTACG
>JAHBYW010000027.1 GCA_019635755.1 Rhizobiaceae bacterium
GCGCGAAGAAGATGAGGCCATCCTGGCGCGACATCTGCGTGGCGGCGATGTCAATCGGCGCGCAAAGTTGACCCCGGATCGGCGTCCAATATTGACCCCCTTTGTAGGGCACAAACGGGGAGCGCCCGACCGGGTGAAGCTGGTCGGGGTTGCGCAGCCCGGTCGGGCGCGGATGATTGGCCTTTTCGGCTTTAGCTTTGAGAGCGGTTCTTGAAGCGCCAGGATTCGTTGCCGGTCTCGATGATCTCGCAGTGATGGGTGAGCCGGTCGAGCAGAGCGGTGGTCATCTTGGCGTCGCCAAAGACGGCGGGCCATTCCCCAAAGGCGAGATTGGTGGTGACGATGATCGAGGTCCGTTCGTAGAGCCGGCTGATCAGATGGAAGAGCAGTTGCCCTCCGGCCTGGGCGAAGGGCAGATAGCCGAGTTCATCGAGCACGGCGAAGTCGAGCCGCGTGAGGTAGTCGGCGAGGCGTCCTTGCTTTCCGGCGCGATGCTCGGTCTCGAGGCGGTTGACCAGATCGACGACGTTGAAGAAGCGGCCGCGGGCTCCATTGCGGATGAGGGAGCGGGCGATTGCAATAGCCAGGTGCGACTTGCCCGTGCCGGTGCCGCCGATGAGCACGGCGTTGCGCTGGTCGACGACGAAGGCGCCGGTGGCGAGATCGCGCACGAGCGTCTCGTTGACCGGCGTGTCGGCAAAGTCGAAGTCGTCGATGTCCTTGGCCAGCGGCAGCTTGGCGACGGTGAGCTGGTATTTGATGGAGCGTGCCTGCTTCTCCGCGATCTCGGCCGAGAGCAGGTCGCCGACGACCCTCGGCGGCTCGTGCTGGCGCTTGATGGCGGTGGCCATGATCTCGTCATAGGCGCTGCGCATGCCGTAGAGCTTCAGCGTTCCCATCAGGTCCAGAACCTGGGTGCGTTCCATCAGCTTGCCCTCCTGAGGCTGTCGTAGCGGGCGCAGTCGGCCTGCGGTTCATGACGCAGGCGCAGCGCGTCGGGTGTGAGGATGGTGACGGCCGGCGCCGGATCGCGCCGGCGCGCCAGGATGTTGAGTATGACAGCGGACGAGCAGACGTTCTCGGCGAGCGCCTGCTGGCAGGCAGCCTCGACGGCTTCGATCCCGTCCGACAGCACCGTCGTCAGGATCGACACCATCTGACGGTCGCCGTCGTCCGCAGCCTTAAGCCTGCGTCTGACCCGCTCCATTCCCGGCGGCAGCTCCCAGCCCTGGAACGGCGCGCCGTTGCGCAGGGCGCCGGGCTTGCGGGCGAGCACCGGGACATAGTGCCAGGGATTGTAGACCGTCTGGTTGCGACCGAAGCAACGCGCATGCTCTCCAACGATCGTGCCATCCTGGCGGATGACGATGCGGTCGGCATAGGCCTGGATCTCGACCGGGCGGCCGACCGCGGTCGACTGCACCGAGTATTTGTTGTTGTCGAAGCGCACGGTGCAGGTCTTCGTTACCGAGGCAGGCACCGTGTGGAAGCCGTCGAAGGGGCCGCGATACTCGACCAGCTTGCTCCGTTCCTCCTCGAACACCTCCCAGATCGTGCGCTCCGGCTGGTCGACATGGCGGTGAACCTTGGCATAAGCGACGCACCTGTCGAGCAGCCAGGCATTCAGCTCCTCGTAGCTCCTGAAGCGCAGCCGTGGCGTGAAGAAGCGCTCGCGCACCAGGCCGACCTGGTTCTCGACCTGACCCTTCTCCCAGCCCGAGGCCGGCGTGCAGGCGACGGGCTGCACCAGATAGTGGCTGCACATCTGCAGGAAGCGGCGATTGTATTGACGGTCCTTGCCGACGAAGATCGTCTCAACCGCTGTCTTCATGTTGTCGTAGATGCCGCGCGTGCAGGCGCCGCCGAAGAAGGCGAAGGCC
>JAHBYW010000028.1 GCA_019635755.1 Rhizobiaceae bacterium
GCCAGGAGCAGCACCGTCACCGTCGACACGCCCCTGATGTGCGGGAAGGTGACGTGCCAGAAGCGCTGCCAGGTATTGGCTCCGTCGACCTGAGCGGCGCGCAGCAGCTGGTCGGGGACCGTCTGCAGGCCGGCCATCAGCATGATCATGGCGAACGAGAATTCGCGCCAGATGTTGACCACGATCAGGGCGGGCAGGACGGTCGTAACATTGTCGATGAAATTCGGCGGCCGGTCGGCGAGCCCGAGCTCGACAAGCACCGCGCCGATCACGCCGAAATCGGAGTGGTAGAGCCATCGCCAGACATAGGACGCCGCGACCGCGCTCACCACCCATGGGATGAGAAGGATCGCGCGCAGGATACCGCGGCCGGCAAATTCGCGATGGAGCGCGAGCGCGCAGCCGAGGCCCAGCACGAAGGCGAAGAAGGTGGAACCGACTGTCCAGATCACCGTGTTCCAGGTGACCTTCCAGAAGACCGGGCTGCCGAGGATGTTCGAATAGTTGTCGAGTCCGGTGAAGATCTTGTCGCGGAGCTGCAAGCTCGGCGGCGTCTGGTAGAATGAGAGTTCGACGGTGTAGTAGATCGGGTAGGCGATGACGATGAGCATCACCACCAGCGCCGGCATCACATAGGTGTAGTCGGCGCGATGGTCCCACATGCGGTGCATGACGCCGTCACGGGCCGGTCTCGATCCGCGGGCAGCCTCGACCGCGCCGGTCGCCGTACTCACGATCGCCCTCCTGACATGAAGACGGGACCGGCGGCGCAGGGGAGCGCCGCCGGTCCCTGATTTGCGGGAGGGCTTAGAGACCGCCGTCCATCAGTGCCCTGACCTTCGACGCGGCGTCCTCGGCCGCCTGATCCACGGTCATCGCTTCCGTCAGTGCGTTCTGCATCATGTCGGGAACGATGATGTTCATGATCTCAGGCGATTCCGGCAGCGCCGGAAACGGGATGCCGTAGGGCAGCATCGAGGTCGTCACATCGAGGAACTTGATGGTGTCGAGGCGTTCCTTCATCCACGAGGTCTTGAAGCCGTTGAGGTTGCCCGGGTTGGAGCCGGCCCAGGCCAGCTTGAGCGACCACTCGGGGCTCGTCCACATGCAGATCAGCGCCTTCGCCGCCTGCTCGTCGACCACGCCGCCCTCGACGTATTCGGGCTTCAGGATGTGGATGTTCGATCCGCCGAACACCACGGCGCGGCGGCCGTCGGGCCCGGTTGGAATCAGGCCGTAGCGCATGTTCTCGACGACCGCGTCGGCGACCGCCTTGTCCGAGCCCGTCGCCTGCGCCGCCAGTTCGAGCATGCGCGCGTATTCGGAGGGATGCGAGATCACCATGGCGAGCTGGCCGGCGATGAACGGCGCCTGGTTGTCGGCCTGCGTGTTGGTCAGCGCCGAGACCGGCACCGACTTGTCCCGGACATACATGTCGTACGACGCCTGCAGCGCCCGCTTGCTCTCCGGGCTGTCCAGCCGGATTTCGTCATAGGTCGGATTGGCGTCGGCTTCGTCGAACACGCCGCCGCCATAGGCCCAGAGCTGGGGCATGAAGCGGTACGGCGTGTTGCCGGCATTCTGGCGGGCGACGAGCCCGTAGCCGGCGATCCCGAGCTGTTCCTGAATCTGCTTGGAGTAGGCCACGACGTCATCCCATGTCGCCGGAGGATTCTCCGGATCGAGACCGGCCCGCTTGAAGATGTCGGGTTT
>JAHBYW010000029.1 GCA_019635755.1 Rhizobiaceae bacterium
ACGCAGGCGCGGCGGATCGAGGCGGCGGCGCTTGAGGGCGCCGATGTACCGGCGCTGGTCGCGGCGCGCGCGCTGATCGTCGAGGATCTCGGCTTGCTGTCCGATGCGGCCGAACGGGCACTTTTTCATCTGCTCAATCTGACGGCGCAGGAAGAGGCCTTCCTGCTGCTGACGGCGCGCGAGGCGCCGGGGCGGCTCGCCATCCGGCTGCCAGATCTTGCTTCGCGCCTGAAAGCGCTGCCGCATGCCGCGCTGGGCGCGCCCGACGATGCGCTGCTCGCCGGCGTTCTCGTCAAACTGTTCGACGACCGCCAGCTTCGGGTGCCCGAAGCGCTGATCCCTTATCTTGCCGCGCGCATCGAACGCTCGGTCTCCGCCGCCCGCGACGTGGTGGCGGCAATCGACCGCGCCTCGCTTTCGGGCAAGCGCCCGATCACGGTGCCGCTCGCCGCCGAAGTCCTGGCGGGGCAGGGCGAGATGGAACTCTGATCAACCCGCCGTCGCGCCGCCATCGATGACGAGTTCGGCGCCGGTCATGTAACGGGATTCGTCGGACGCGAGAAAGAGCACGCCCATTGCGATGTCCTCCGGCACGCCGGCCTTGCCGAGCGGCGCCATCGCGGCGGCCAGCACCGCCGGATCGACCGCATTGCCCTGCGCCGCGCCGCCGAAAACGGCGCGCGTCTCGGGCGTCACCTTGGTCCAGATCGGCGTGTCGATGACGCCCGGATGCACCGAGTTGACGCGGATTGCGTTGCCGAGCTGCGCCATTTCGAGCGCCACGGCCTTTGCAAACAGGCGTACCGCGCCCTTGGTTGCGCAATAGCCCGACATGCCCGGCGCGCCGGTGAGGCCGGCGCCCGACGACATGATGACGATGGAGCCGCCGCCCGACGCGCGCATCGCCGGGATTGCATGTTTGGTTCCGAGAAACACACCGTCGAGATTGATCGCCGTCTGCCGTCGCCAATCGTCCAGCGAGAAACTTTCGCACAAGCCACCGACGCCGATACCGGCATTGTTGACGAGAACGTGAAGCCCGCCGAAGGCAGCGACGGCGGCGGCAACCGCCTCCGCCCAGCGCGTTTCCGAGGTTACGTCGTGTTCGAGGAAGTGGGCCTTGCCGCCCGCATCCCCGATTTCCTTTGCGACGCGCGCGCCGCCCGTCTTGTCGATGTCGCTGACGACGACCGCCGCACCTTCGCGCGCCAGCACTTTCGCGCAAGCTTCGCCGATGCCCGATGCGCCACCCGTGACGATGGCGACCTTGCCTGCAACCCGTCCCATGTTGCGTTTCCCTCGGGCCCTATTCGGCCGCGGCCTTGATACGCTGTTTGACCGGCGGAAGCTTCTGCAGTTCCGGCATCACCTCGCGCGCGAAGAGCCGCATGTTGCGTTCGGCGTCGTCCCACGGCATCCCCGAATAGGAAAAGACGCCGGTGAAGTGATCGGAATGAATCCGCGCCGAGGTTTCCGCGATCTTCTGGTAACACTGCTCGGGCGTACCCCATATCTGCAGGTCGAGGAAAAATTTGACCGCCGCATCCTCACCGACTTCGCGAATGCCCTGCTGCATCTTGGCGTAGTACTCGTAGCCCTTGAGATTCTTCATGTGGTCGGCGCGCAGCTCATAGTGCTTCAGCACCGAGTCGTAATAGGC
>JAHBYW010000003.1 GCA_019635755.1 Rhizobiaceae bacterium
TGCGCTGGCTTGAACAGCCGGATCTGAGCGCAGCCCCCGTGCATCGATCGCCGCCTCGGGAAAAAATATTCGCCGCCAACCCCCTGTTCCCATTCACCATTCACTATTCACCATTCACTTTTCCATCCACCACCATTGCGCCTTGCACCACACTGTCCGCCGGTCAAACGGGAGCCGGCGATGGCTTGGAGGGCGAAGGCAGGGAGGGAACAGAAGGTGCTGGCGAGCATCGTCGCCCGCCTGTTCTCGCTTGCCGACCTCGCCGAAGACGCTGCCCTGCGCTCCCCATGGGTGCGCTGGTGCGTGCTGTGGGCCGCCTGGCAGGCGAACGCGCTTTTGAGGGACTACGTCGAGGGTCGCGCGGGGAACATGGCAGCCAGGCACTGGTCGCCGGTCCCCATGCCGGCCGGCTTCGGCAGCCATCCCGACGACGCTAACGATCTCGCCGCCTCGCTCAGGGCACTTGCGCTCATGATGCGGGCGATAGCCGCGCAGGTCAGCCGCGTAGCATTCCTGCAGCGGGGTGACGTATCGGATGAGGCCGGCAACGAGGGCGGGATGCCGCATAGCATCCTGTGTCGCTTGGCCGACACGGTGCTCTCGCCCGTCGAACCGCGCGACACTTCTTAGCGCGACGCCTGTCCTACTCCCTGGTGGGAGAAAACCAACCTTCACAAACGATCCCGCTTCCTTCCGCAAGAAATGCACTGCGGCTGACAATCTCGCGCGGCCTAGAAACTATCGCCGTCATCCTCGGGCTTGTCCCGAGGATCTACCTGCATCCGCCATCCTGGCGACTGCGGTATTCGAAGACTTTTTGGAGCCAGGCCCGCCGAACTCGGCAGATCCTCGGGACAAGCCCGAGGATGACGCCTCAGCGGCCAAGGCTCGACCTCTCGCGCGACTGCGTGGTAGCGCCATGCCCCTTATCCGCCCTTCGGGCACCTTCCCCACAAGAGGAGAAGGAAAGGGGCGCTTCAAAGCAAAAGGGCGCGGATTGCTCCGCGCCCTTCGGATGTCAGACGAAAGCGCCGGCTCAGGCCGCGTCTTCCGTGCCTTCGGCCTTCTTCTCGGCCTTCGGGATTTCCTTGCCGGTCGTCTGGTCGACGACCTTCATGGACAGCCGCACCTTGCCGCGCTCGTCGAAGCCCATCAGCTTGACGAAGACCTTCTGGCCTTCCTTAACGACGTCGGTCGTCTTCTGGACGCGGTCGTTGGCGAGCTGCGAGATGTGGACGAGGCCGTCCTTCGGGCCGAAGAAGTTGACGAAGGCGCCGAAGTCGGCGGTCTTGACGACCGTGCCCTCATAGATCTCGCCGACTTCCGGCTCGGCCACGATGGTGTGGATCCACTTCTTCGCCGCCTCGATCTCCTTGGCGTTCGACGACGCGATCTTCACCGTGCCGTCGTCCTCGATGTTGATCTTGGCGCCGGTCTTCTCGACGATCTCGCGGATCACCTTGCCGCCCGAGCCGATCACGTCGCGGATCTTGTCGGTCGGGATGTGCATGACCTCGATGCGCGGCGCGAACTCGCCGAGTTCAGAACGGCCCTCGGTGATCGCCTTGGCCATCTCGCCGAGGATGTGCTCGCGCCCGCCCTTGGCCTGCTCCAGCGCGACCTTCATGATCTCCTCGGTGATGCCGGAGATCTTGATGTCCATCTGCAGCGAGGTGATGCCGGCCGACGTGCCCGCCACCTTGAAGTCCATGTCGCCGAGATGGTCCTCGTCGCCGAGGATGTCGGAGAGAACCGCGAAGCGCTCGCCCTCCTTGATCAGGCCCATGGCGATACCCGCCACCGGCTTGGCCAGCGGAACGCCCGCGTCCATCAGCGCCAGCGACGTGCCGCAGACGGTCGCCATCGACGACGAGCCGTTGGACTCGGTGATCTCCGAGACGACGCGCAGCGTGTAGGGGAACTGCTCGGCGGCCGGCAGCATCGGATGGATGGCGCGCCAGGCGAGCTTGCCGTGGCCGATCTCTCGGCGGCCGGGCGAACCCATGCGGCCGGTCTCGCCCACGGAATAGGGCGGGAAGTTGTAGTGCAGCAGGAAGGTTTCCTTGTAGGTGCCGGTCAGCGAGTCGATGTACTGCTCGTCCTCGCCGGTGCCCAGCGTGGCGACCACGATCGCCTGCGTCTCGCCGCGGGTGAACAGGGCCGAGCCGTGCGTGCGCGGCAGGATGCCGACCTCGGAGACGATCGGGCGGACGGTCTTGAGGTCGCGGCCGTCGATGCGGCTCCCGGTGTCCAGAATGTTCCAGCGCACGATCTTGGCCTGGAGTTCCTTGAACACGGCGCCGACCTGCTCGGGCGCCCACTTCGCGTCCTCGCCCTCGGCCGGAGCGAAATGCGCCTTGACCTTGGCCTTGACCGCGTCGACCGCGGCGTAGCGCTGCTGCTTGACGGTGTTCTTGTAGGCCTGGCGCAGCTCGCCTTCGACGAGCTTCAGCATCTCGCCCTCGAGCGCTGAATAGTCCGGCGAGGTGAAATCGCGCGGATCCTTGGCGGCCACTTCGGCCAGCTTGATGATGGCGTTGATCACCGGCTGGAACGACTTGTGGCCGAACATGACGGCGCCGAGCATGATCTCCTCGGACAGCTCATGCGCCTCGGACTCCACCATCATCACCGCATCCGACGTGCCGGCGACGACCAGGTCGAGCTTCGATTCCTGCATCTCGTCGATGTGCGGGTTCAGCACGTATTCGCCGGCGATGTAGCCGACGCGGGCGGCGCCGATCGGACCCATGAACGGAACGCCCGAAAGCGTCAGCGCGGCAGACGTGGCGACCATCGCGAGGACGTCCGGATCGTTCTCCAGGTCGTGCTGGACGACGGTGACGACGATCTGGGTGTCGTTCTTGTAGCCCTCGGCGAAGAGCGGGCGGATCGGGCGGTCGATGAGGCGGGAGACCAGCGTCTCCTTCTCGCTCGGACGACCCTCGCGCTTGAAGTAGCCGCCCGGGATCTTGCCGGCGGCGAAGGTCTTTTCCTGGTAGTTGACGGTCAGCGGGAAGAAGTCGAGGCCGGGCTTCGGCTCCTTCATGGAGACGACGGTGGCGAGAACCACGGTCTCGCCGTAGGTCGCGAGCACGGCGCCGTCAGCCTGCCGCGCAATCTTGCCGGTCTCGAGCGTCAGCTTGCGGCCGGCCCAGTCGATTTCCACCTTGTGATGATTGAACATTGTCTGTCCTCTATGCGGGACAAGCCGCCGCCGCGCGTAGCGGTGCGAGCGACCATCCCTGGCTTCGTTCGGGACGAGCCACGGGCAAGACAACGGGGCGCTCGGGTTGCCACGGAGGTCAACCGGTATGCCGCACGGCAGTTCGTGCCTCGCGAGCGGCCTGCAATCCTGCCCCATGACTGTCCATGGGGCGCCTGTGCCGCCCCTTGGCGGCCTCGGCGTCTTGGGCGGTCTCCTCTGGAGGAGGCCGGCCCGCCGGACCTGAGGCCCGGATACGGGAACGGCGGACCTCCTTCCGGAGAGCCGCCGCTCGGCAGTCTTATCGGCGCAGGCCGAGCTTCGCGATCAGAGACGCGTAGCGGGCCTCGTCCTTCGACTTCAGATAGTCGAGAAGACGGCGGCGCTGCGATACGAGCTTCAGCAGGCCGCGGCGGGAGTGGTTGTCCTTCACGTGACCCTTGAAATGCTCGGTCAGGTTCGTGATGCGCTCGGAGAGGATGGCGACCTGGACCTCGGGCGAACCGGTGTCGCCCTTCTTGGTCGCATACTCGGTCAGCAAGGACTGCTTACGCTCTGCGGTGATCGACATCGGACGCTTCCTTTCAAATGGAGGAATGGGGTCGCCCACGGCCGGGATGTCGTCCAGCGGGGGCCGGTGCACACCGCGCCCGAAACTCGATCGGCCTGCGATGTTGCGGCGCATATAATGCAAGTCGGCCGGGAACGCCAGAGCGAATCTGAAACCGGCGAAAGACCGCGCGGAGGGCCGCGGCGGCGCCGCGGCCGGACTACAGCCACTTCTTGCGCTTGAAGATCAGCACCATGACCACCGCCACGACCGCCATGAACCCGAGCGCGGCCGGATAGCCGTAGTAGCTGGACAGTTCCGGCATGTTCCAGGGCGACGAGGCCGGATCGAAGTTCATGCCCCAGACGCCCACCAGGAAGGTCAGCGGGATGAAGATCGCCGAGACGATGGTGAGGAGGCTGATGATGTCGTTGGTGCGCGCCTGGCTGAGCGACAGATGCATCTCGATCAGCCCGGTCAGCATGTCGCGCTGCGTCTCGACCAGTTCGATCAGGCGGATCGCGTGGTCGAGCGTGTCGTTGAGGAAGACCTTCGTCTCGGCGCGGATGCAGGGGACGTCCGCCCGCATCAGGCCGGCCAGCGCATCCTTGAGCGGCCAGAGCGCGCGCTTCAGCGCAATGGCGTTGCGGCGCAGTTCGTGGAGGGCGCGGACCTGATGCTTCGCCGTCGCGTGCAGCATCTCGTCCTCGATGCGGTCGATCCGCTCGGACGCGGAATCCACCACCGGGAAGTAGCTGTCGACGACCGCGTCGATCAGCGCATAGGCAAGGTAATCGGCCTTGCGGGTGCGGATGCGGTTCGGCTGGCTGTAGTGGATGCGCTTTCGGATCGCGTCGAACGGGTCGCCCTTGCGCTCCTGGAAGGTGACCACGAAGTCGTCGCCGAAGAAGGTCGAGATCTGCTCGTAGCGGTTGGCCGCGGCGTCGTCGATCATGCTGACGACGACGAAGGCATGGTCCTCGAAGAAATCCACCTTGGGACGCTGGCCGACATTGACCGTGTCCTCGAGCGCCAGCGGGTGCAGGCCGAAGGTGGCGCCGATGCCGGCGATCAGATCGACGTCGCCAAGGCCGACGCAATCCAGCCAGATGACCGGCCAGCGGCCGCGCTGGTCGGCCAGGTCGGCGAGGCCGGCGTTCTCGATCACCCTGTAGCTCTCGGGCGAGATGAGCGTCAGCGTCATCGACGTCTTGGCCGCGTTCGGATCGGCGACGAGGGTGCCGGGCGAGGCGCCGACGGGCGATCTCTTCGCCCGCTTGCGCGGCGGTTTCCGGGGAGATTCCTTCAGATCCATGTCCGTGCGATCCTGTCCAGGTCCCTGCCCGGCTAGCCGACGAAGACCCGCTTCGGCTTGAACATGCCCGCCTCGACCACGCCGATCGCGACCAGCCTGCCGCGCGCCGTGGCGCAGGCCTCGTCTGCCTCGACCGGCGCATCGCGGCCGCGGATGATGACGGGGTTGCCTAGCCTCACCCGCATCGCCTGATCGTCGGAAAGCGCCACCTGCGGCAGGCAGTCCAGCGCCGCGCCCGTGTCGACCAGCAGATCGTCCAGCTGACCGTAGCGGTCGCCGCCGGCCGGCGCGTCGTCCTCGGGCGGCAGCGCGGCTTCCATCATCTCGACGGTGACCAGGTCATCGGCGTCGAACGGCTCCACCGAGACGCGCCGCAGGCCGGCGACATGGCCGTAGCAGCCGAGGTCGCGGCCCATGTCGCGCGCCAGGCTGCGCACATAGGTGCCCTTGCCGCACTCGACCTCAAACTCGGCGCTGTCGGGGGTGGCCGAGAGAAGGTCCAGCCTGGCGATCTCGATCTCGCGCTCGGGAAGTTCGACGGCGGCGCCGTCACGCGCCAGGTCGTAGGCCCGCTCGCCGTCCACCTTGATGGCCGAGAAGGCGGGAGGCCGCTGCATGATGACGCCGGTGTATTTCGGCAGGAGCGCGCGGATGTCCGCCTCCGCTGGGCGCCGGTCGGACCGGCGCGTCGCCTCGCCCTCCAGGTCGTCGGTGGCGCGTTCCTCGCCCCACGCCACGGTGAACCGGTAGAGCTTGGCGCCGTCCATGACATAGGGGACCGTCTTCGTGGCCTCGCCCAGCGCGATCGGCAGCATGCCGGACGCGAGCGGATCGAGCGTGCCGGCGTGGCCGGCCTTCTCGGCCTGGAACAGCCACTTCACCTTGGAGACGGCCTGGGTCGAGCCCATGCCGACAGGCTTGTCCAGGATCACCCAGCCGGAGACCGGCCGGCCCTTCTTCTTGCCGCGGCGCGACATCAGCGGCCCTGCTGCCCCGCCGGGACCGAGACGAAAGCCCGGAAACTCGCCATCACTTGTCGTCTCCTTCCGGGCGCTGGTCGGGATCGAGGTCGCGCGCGACCTCGGCGGACCTCAGCAGCCGATCGATCTTCTGGAAGTTGTCGTAGCTGGTGTCCAGCCGAAAGCGGAACTCCGGCATGTATTTCATCTGCCGCAAGGCCGGCGACACTCGGCCACGGATGAAACGCGCGTTGCGGTTGAGCGCGTCGACCACCGCGCCCTCGTCTCGGGCGCCGAGCGGCGCGACGAAGGCCGTCGCGATCTTCAGGTCGGGCGACATGCGCACCTCGGAGACCGAGACCACGGTCGTTTCGATGAGGTCGTCGCGGACGTCTCCACGCTGGAGCATGTCCGCCAATGCATGCCGGACCTGCTCGCCGACCCGGAGCTGTCGCTGGGATTGGGCTTTGGTGTTCATGAATCCTACCTGCCTGGCCGCATCGACCGGCCATTCACCTTATACTGTGTTTCACCCGCTACAGCGCGGCTTTATCTGCATGCAACCATTGACTGCCGGCCAAAAAAGCCAAAACTCCAGCCGCGAGTGGGATGGTTGGGGCCTTCATGCGATTCCTTGGTGCTCTTTGCGTCAGTGCGGCCATCGTGATCGGCAGCGTCGCCGGTGCGGCTGCCGAGGGCGGCTCGTTCTTCCGCGACATCGTCTTCGACAAGAACGCCGACCGCTTCGAGGTCCGCCTCGGCGCCCTGTCGTACGACAGCGGCATCTTCTCGCCGCAGGAACAGACCGGCGTCGTGATCAATGGCGAATTCCTGTTCCCCTCGCCGAGCTTCCTGGAGTGGCTCGGCTCGCCGCGTCCCTATATCGGCTTCGACTATGCGCCGAAGGCGCTGCAGACCGACTTCATCTACGCCGGCTTCAACTGGGAAGCCTATGTCACCAAGCGCATCTACCTGACGGGAAGTTTGGGCGGCTCGCTGAACAACGCGCCGAACCTGATCAACCCTGTGGGCTACAAGGCGCTCGGCTGCCGCGCGCTGTTCCATCTCGCGGCGGGCGTCGGCTTCGACGTCACCGACAACGTCACCGTGCAGCTCTACGCGGATCATTTCTCCAACGCCAACACCTGCGCGCGCAATTCCGGGCAAGAGGCGGCAGGCGTCCGCTTCGGCTACCGCTTCTGACCGAACGACCATAACGCCTTCCATCTCGCCGGCCCGCAGCCGATCGCCGACGCATCCGGTGGGGGTTTCCCGGCTGTCATCCGTTCAAGGTGCATGTCCGCCGGTTCTCAAGTTCGGGCGAGGCATCACGCGAACGAAAACGGCCAGCCCCACCGGGGCCGGCCGTCGTTTCGATTGACGCTCAGAGCGTGCGCGTGACCATCTCGACGCGGAAGCACTCGATGACGTCGCCGACCCGCATGTCCTCGTAGTTCTGGAACGCCATGCCGCATTCCTGACCGGCGGGAACCTCGGGCACCTCGTCCTTGAACCGCTTCAGCGTCTTCAACGTGCCCTCGTGGATCACCACGTTGTCGCGGATCAGGCGGACACCCGCGCCGCGCTCGACCTTGCCCTCGGTGATCCGGCAGCCGGCGATCTTGCCGACCTTGGTGATGTTGAAGATCTCCAGGATCTCGGCGTTGCCGATGAAGGTCTCCCGACGCTCCGGCGAGAGCATACCCGACATCGCCGCCTTCACGTCATCCACCAGATTGTAGATGATGTTGTAGTAGCGGATTTCGATGCCGGCATGCTCGGCCGCCTGGCGCGCCTGGGCGTTGGCGCGAACGTTGAAGCCGATGATCGCCGCGCCGGACGTTTCCGCCAGCGACACGTCGCTCTCGGTGATCGCGCCGGCGCCTGCATGGACGATGCGCGCGCGCACTTCGTCGGTGCCCAGCTTCTCCAGAGCCGCCGAGATCGCCTCGATCGAGCCCTGCACGTCGCCCTTGATGACCAGCGGGAATTCCTTCAGGCCGCTGGTCTGGAGCTGCGTCATCATCTGCTCGAGCGAGCCGCGCTGTCCGGCGTGGCGGGCAACCGCCTTCTCGCGCGCCTTGCGCTGGCGGTACTCGGTGATCTCGCGGGCCCGCGCCTCGTTGGTGACGATCGCGAAGCGATCGCCGGCCTGCGGCGTGCCCTGCAGGCCGAGAACCTCGACCGGCATGGACGGGCCCGCCTCGGGAACGTGCTCGCCATGATCGTCGACCAGCGCGCGGACACGGCCCCACTCGTTGCCGGCGACGAGGATGTCGCCGGGCATCAGGGTGCCGGTCTCGACCAGCACCGTGGCGACGGAGCCCCGGCCCTTGTCGAGCTTCGCCTCGATGACGACGCCTTCGGCGGTGCGGTCGGGATTGGCCTTGAGGTCGAGCACCTCGGCCTGCAGCAGGATCGTCTCCAGCAGCCTGTCGAGATTGGTGCCCTTCGTGGCCGAGACCTCGACGTCGAGGACGTCGCCGCCCATGGATTCGACGAACACCTCGTGCTGGAGCAGCTGCGTGCGGACCTTCTGCGGGTCGGCCGACGGCTTGTCGATCTTGTTGATCGCCACGATGATCGGGACGTGCGCCGCCTTGGCGTGATTGATCGACTCGATCGTCTGCGGCATCACCGCGTCGTCCGCCGCGACCACCAGGATGGCGATGTCGGTGGCCTGCGCGCCGCGGGCGCGCATCGCCGTGAAGGCCGCGTGGCCCGGCGTGTCGATGAAGGTGATCTTCTGGCCGTTCTTCTCGACCTGGTAGGCGCCGATGTGCTGCGTGATGCCGCCGGCTTCGCCGGCCACCACGTTGGCGTTGCGGATCGCGTCGAGCAGCGACGTCTTGCCGTGGTCGACATGGCCCATGATCGTCACGACCGGCGGACGCGACACCAGATCCTCGGCCCGGTCCGGAATGTTGAACAGGCCTTCCTCGATGTCGGACTCGGCGACGCGGCGCACCGTGTGGCCGAACTCCGACGCCACCAGCTCGGCGGTGTCGGCGTCGATCACGTCGCCGGGCGTCATGATCTGCCCCTGCTTCATGAAGAACTTCACGACATCGACGGCGCGCTCGGACATGCGGCTGGCGAGGTCCTGGATGGTGATGGTCTCCGGCAGCGTCACCTCGCGCACGATCTTCTCGCGCGGCTCCTGGTACATCGCCCGCTTGAACTTCTCCTGCCGGCGGCGGGCGGCGGCCAGCGAACGGACGCGCGCGGCCTCGCCGTCCTCGGAGGACAGTGCCGAGGTCAGCGTCAGCTTGCCGCGGCGGCGATCGTCGTCGCCGCGCGTGCGGGTGGGCTTCTCGACCGCCGGCGTGAGCGGACGACGGACCGCCGGCGCGGGCGCGCCGCGTGCCTTGACGGCGCCGCGCTTCGGGGCCTCGTCCTCTTCCTCGGAGGCCGTGTCGGCGAGGGGCTGGCGCTTGCGCGCCTCTTCCTCGGCGCGGCGGCGCAACTCCGCTTCGGTCTTCAGGCGGGATTCTTCCTCGGCCTGGCGGCGCGCGGAATCCTCGCGCTCCTTGCGGCGGCGCTCCTCTTCATCGCGGCGGCGCTTGGCGTCCTCGGCGGCGCGCAGGCGGTCCTTGTCCTCGCGCTCCTTCGAGCCCTCGAGCGCCCTGCGGCGCGCCTCCATCTCGCTCGCCGACAGGCCGGCGCTGGACATGTCGTTCAGCACGATGCCGCCGGGGGCAGCCTTCGGCGCCTCCGCGACGGCTGGCTTGGCGGCGACGGGCTCCTGCGGCTTCGGCTTGAAGACGGTCTGCTCCGGCTTCTCGCCGGGCACCGAAAACTTGCGCTTCTTGGTTTCGACGACGACCTGCTTGGTGCGGCCATGCGAGAAGTTCTGCCGCACCGTGCCCTGCGAGACGCCGCTGGGCTTCAGGCTCAGCGTCTTCTTCGGGGTCACGCTCAACGTCTTCTCGTCGCCGGTCTTGGTATCGCTCATTCGTTATCCTCTGCGGCTTCAACGTCGTCGACGACGGCCGCAAGCGTCGCCAGGTCATCCGGGGTGCCGCCCCGGTAGCGGTCAAGCGCAACGAGGCGCTTCATGGCCGCCTTTCCCGCCTCGGACGCGAGAACGGCAGCATGTATCACATTTGTACCCCCCAATGCCAAACCCATTTCTCGCTCGGAGAAAAGTTTGTAGGCGGGGATAGCGGGGCCATCGAGGTGGACCGTGGCGCGGCGCGCGCCGGCGATCTTGGACACGCCATCGGCCGATCCCTCGGCGGCGTGCAGCACGGCCAAAGCCTTGCCGGAACGGACGGCATTCTCGACCTGGGCGGCGCCCAGAACCAGGGCGCCGGCCTTGCGCGCCAGGCCCAGCGCACCGAGGGCCGCCCTGGCAAGCAGGCCGTCCACCATCGCGCCGAGGTCGGCGGGCAGCGCGACCTTCGTCTTCAGCGCCCTGTCGAACAGGCCCTTGGCGGCGGCGCGATCGACGTGGACGCGGTCGGCGGTGACCCAGCAGCCGCGCCCAGGCAGGTTTCGTTTGAGGTCGGGAACGACGGACGAATCCGGTCCGACCACGAAGCGGATCAGATCATCCGGCTCCGCGACCTTGCGCGTCACGATGCAGGTGCGCTCGGTCATGCCTTCCGCTTCTTTGCCCAGCCCCGGTCCTCACGTCACGCACCGACGGGCTCGGCGTCGGCCTCGACGGCCTGGGCCGCGATCTCCTCCTCGGTGATCCAGCCGGCCTTGAGGCGAGCGGCGAGAACCATCTGCTCGGCGTCGGTCTTGCTCAGCCCGAACTGGTCGAGCACGCCCTTGAACACCTTGGTCTCGCCGTCCTTGCGCTCCTTCCAGCCGACGAGATCGTCCGCGGCGTAGCCGGCGAAGTCCTCGACGCTCTTCACGCCGTCCTCGCCCAAGGCCACCATCATCGCGGTCGTCACGCCAGGGATGTCGCGCACCTCGTCGAGCACGCCGAGTTCCTTGCGCTTGCCGTCCTGCTCGGCCTCGATGCGGTCCAGGTATTCGCGTGCGCGCGCCTGGATCTCGCTCGCCGTGCCTTCGTCGAAGCCGTCGATCGAGGCGATGTCGTTCGAGTCGACATAGGCCACCTCCTCGACGCTGGTGAAGCCTTCCGACGCCAGCACCTGGCCGACCATCTCGTCGACGTTCAGCGCGTCCATGAACAGGGTGGAGCGCTCGACGAATTCCTTCTGGCGGCGCTCGCTCTCCTCCTGCTCGGTCAGGATGTCGATGTCCCAGCCGGTGAGCTGCGAGGCGAGGCGGACGTTCTGGCCGCGGCGGCCGATGGCCAGCGACAGCTGGTCGTCCGGCACCACCACCTCGATACGCTCGGCGTCCTCGTCCAGCACGACCTTGGCCACTTCCGCCGGCTGCAGCGCGTTGACGATGAAGGAGGCGGCGGACGGCGACCACGGGATGATGTCGATCTTCTCGCCCTGGAGCTCGCCGACGACAGCCTGGACGCGCGAACCGCGCATGCCGACGCAGGCGCCGACCGGATCAATCGAGCTGTCGCGCGAGATGACGGCGATCTTGGCGCGGCTGCCCGGGTCGCGGGCGACCGACTTGATCTCGATGATGCCGTCGTAGATTTCCGGCACTTCCATGGTGAACAGCTTGGCCATGAACTGCGGATGGGTGCGCGACAGGAAAATCTGCGGCCCGCGCTGCTCGCGGCGCACGTCGTAGACATAGGCACGGACGCGATCGCCGTACTTGAAGTTCTCGCGGGGGATCAGCTCGTCGCGGCGGATGATCGCCTCGCCGCGGCCGAGGTCGACGATGACATTGCCGTATTCGACGCGCTTGACCGTGCCGTTGACGATCTCGCCGACGCGGTCCTTGTACTCGTCGAACTGGCGGTCGCGCTCGGCCTCGCGCACCTTCTGCACGATGACCTGCTTGGCCGACTGCGCGGCGATGCGGCCGAAGTCCATCGGCGGCAGCTGCTCGGCGATGAAGTCGCCGATCTGCGCATCCGGGTTGCGGTCGCGCGCAGACTTCACCGAGATCTGCTTGGCACTGTCGTCGACGGCCTCGACAACCTCCATCAGGCGCTGCAGCTTCATCTCGCCGGTCTGGTGGTTGATGTCGGCGCGGATGTTGGTCTCCTGGCCGTAGCGCGAGCGCGCGGCCTTCTGGATCGCATCGGCCATCGCGTCGATCACGATGCGCTTGTCGATCGCCTTCTCGCGCGCGACCGCGTCGGCGATCTGCAGCAGCTCGAGCCTGTTTGCACTGACGGCCATCTTCGTCTCCTCGATCGGGTCCACCGGTCCTTCCCGGCGTCCCGCTAGTTCGTTTCGTTCGTCGTCTCTGCCGGCTTGCGGCGGCGCTTCTTCGCCTCCTGCCGGGCCTTCTTGTCCTTCGAAAGCGCTTCGCGGACCAGTTCGTCGGTCAGCACCAGACGCGCTTCGCCCACCGCCTCGAACGGGATGCGCGCCGGCGCGCTCTCCCCCTCCGCGGGCTCCTCGCCCTGAAGGAGCACGTCACCGGAGTCGGTGCCGAGGATGGTGCCGCGGAAGCGCTTGCGCCCGCCGACCACTACCGATGTCTCCAGCCGCACGAGGTGACCCTTCCACTGGTCGAAGTCGGATGCCCTGACCAGCGGCCGGTCGATGCCGGGCGACGAGACCTCCAGATTGTAGGCCTTCTCGATCGGATCCTCGACGTCGAGCACCGGCGACAGGGCCTTCGAGACCTCCTCGCAATCCTCGACCGACATGGTGCCGTCAGGGCGCTCGGCCATGATCTGCAGCGTCAGGCCGTTCTGGCCGGACAGGCGCACGCGCACCAGCCGATAGCCGATCGTGACCAGCACCGGCGCGACGATCGCGGCGATGCGCGCGTCGACGCCGCTCTCGCGGACGATGCGGTCGTCTGCCTGTCGCTCGCCCGGCAACGCCTCGGCCATTCGCTCTCGCAACCTCGTGTGCAGCGGCCGGTAACAAAAAAGAGCGGGACCGGGTGGACCCACTCTTCGTCGTGCCGACCAAGAATTTGAGTTGCAAATAGTCGATCCGGGGGTTCGTTGCAAGAGCCGCGACACTTTCAGGCCGGCCGTTAAGGGTATCTTACGCGCCGAGTGGCACGATGGCTCCGAGCGAATCGCGCATGATGAACGTCCAGGATCGCCTCTCCGGCCCCGCCACATCCCGGCTGACGGGCACGCCGCGCACTGCCGGGCCCGAACGCCCCGCGGCCGCGGCGGCGCATGCGTTGGCGCCCTATGCCGCCGCGCTGCGGGCCGTCGGCGTCGACCGCGTCGCCGTCAACGCGGCACACGCTGCGTCGGCCAGCACGGCGCCCGGACTGGACAGCGGCCCGGCGACCAGCCGCCTCGCCCAGGTGACGGGCGACCTCGCCGCCGATTTCGACACCGAATACCAGCGCATCCGCGCCGACAATCCCGCGCTCGGCGTCCGCGACGCACGCGCCGCGGCGCAATACAACACGATCATGACCTACCGGTCGGAATTCCCGCCGGGCGAATTCTCCGTCCGCGCGCCGGGCAGCGCGGCCACGGCGCCGGCCCTGCGCATCCCGCCGATAGCCGTTTCCGGTCCAGCACCCGCGACTCCCATCGCCGCGACGGTCTCGACAGGCCATGCGCTGCCGTCCTTCCTGCTGGCAGCCGGTTCCTCGGTCGGCGCGTCCGTCGGCCTCTCGACCGCTGCGGCGCACTATGCCGAGTGGGCCTGACCAGACCCGACGTCTGCATTTCTCCTACACCCTCTTGCGCCCTTGCAGGGAGCAATCTACCTGCGCGGTCCCGACGGGGATCGGGGCGTCGAGGAGAAATGATGAAAGCTGCGACTTACAAGCGTTATGGTGGACCCGAGGTCATCGAGATCGTCGACCTGCCGAAGCCAGTGCCGGGGAACGGGGAGATCCTGATCCGCGTGCGTGCGACGACGGTGACATCGGGCGACTGGCGCGTGCGCAGCCTCGACCTGCCGGCCGGCTTCGGCCTGTTCGCGCGGCCGGCCTTCGGCCTGACAGGCCCGCGCCAGCCGGTGCTGGGCAGCGAAGCGTCCGGGATCGTCGAGGCGGTCGGTCCCGGCGTCACGCGCTTCGCGCCCGGCAACGCGGTGTTCGCATTCCGTGACCTCAAGATGGGCTGCCACGCCGAATACGTGACCATGCCGGCAGAAGGCGCCGTCGAGACCAAGCCGGCGAAGCTGAGCTTCGAGGAAGCCGCGGCGCTCTCCTTCGGCGGCTGCACGGCGCTGGCGTTCCTGCGCAAGGCCGGCGTCAAGGCCGGCGATGCCGTGCTTGTCGTCGGCGCCTCGGGCGGCGTCGGCAGCGCCGCGGTTCAGCTGGCGCGGCATTTCGGCGCCGAGGTGACCGGCGTGACCAGCGCTCGCAATGCTGATCTGGTGCGCTCGCTGGGGGCCACGCGGACGGTCGATTACGCGACCCAGGATTTCGCCCGCGACGGCTCCACCTACGACGTCATCCTCGACACGACCGGCACCGCGCCGTACCGCCGCGCCAGCAACGCGCTGCGCGATGGCGGACGGCTGGCACTGGTGCTGGCGTCGCTCGCCGACCTCGCGACCGCGCCATGGTACAATTGGAGGACGAAGCACAGGATCATCGCCGGGCCGACCGGCGGCGGTCGGGCGGAACTCAAGGACCTGGCGGATATGGCGCAGGCCGGCGCCTACCGCCCGCTCATCGACGCGGTCTATCCGTTCGAGCGGATCGCCGATGCCCACCGTCATGTCGATACTGGCCGCAAGCGCGGCAATGT
Source organism: Rhizobiaceae bacterium (assembly GCA_019635755.1). Taxonomy (GTDB): domain Bacteria; phylum Pseudomonadota; class Alphaproteobacteria; order Rhizobiales; family Rhizobiaceae; genus OAS926. The sequence continues at coordinate 14,773 of JAHBYW010000003.1, forward strand.
CGTCGTTTCGGTCGCGGACGCCTGAGCCGAAGCGGCCATTGCGCCGCACGCATATCAGAAATGCGAGCTTCGCTCTGGCGGAACAGGGCGGCAGCGCCTATTTATGTTGCATCGCACAATTCGAAAGGAACGTGTCATGGCCAACAAGCCTCTCGTGGCGCTTGGTGGTTTCCTTGAACTGATCAACAGCGTGATGGCTGTAGCGTCCGCAACCAGCGACGGCCGCAACCCCCGCTCCCGCGACCTGCGGGCGATCGGCATCGATCCCGCCCAGTTCCGCCAGATCAAGCGCTTCTGACAAGCGCCAACCAATCCCATGCTCGGGACCGCGAGGCTCAGTCCTCGTCGGTCCCGAATTGCGTCAGGACCTTGCCGCGTCCCCGTGCCCGCAGCCACATCGGCAGGAACAGCGCGGTCAGCGCCAGAATCCACAGCACGATCGCGATCCACGAGTGGAACAGCGCCATCGGATCGCCCTGGGCGATCTGCAGCGCCTGACGCAGGCTCTTCTCCGCCATCGGGCCGAGAATCAGACCGACCACCACGGGCGCGATCGGATAGCCGAAGCGCCGGAGCGCATAGCCGAGCAGGCCGAAGAGCAGCAGCAGGCCTAGTCCGAACGAGATCGGGACCGGGCCCAGCCAATAGGTCGAGGCATCGGCGCCGATGGTGCCGAGCGTCGCGAAAACCAGGATGCCGCCGTAGAGCCAGGGCCGCGGGATCGACAGCAGCTTCACCCACAGGCCGATCAGCGGCAGGTTGAGGACGAGCAGCATCAGGTTCGCGACCAGCAGGCTGGCGATCAAGCCCCACACCAGCGGCGCGTTGGTGAGGAAGAGCAGCGGCCCGGGCTGCAGGCCGAACTGCTGGAAGCCCGCCAGCATGATCGCGGCGGTCGCGGTGGTCGGCAGGCCGAGCGTCAGCAGCGGCACCAGCGTTCCGGCCGCCGAGGCGTTGTTGGCGGCCTCCGGCCCGGCGACGCCTTCGATCGCACCCTTGCCGAACTCTTCCGGGTGCCGGCTGAAATTGCGCTCGGCCGAATAGGACAGGAAGCTCGACACGTCGGCGCCGCCGGCGGGCATCGCCCCGATGGGGAAGCCGATGGCGGTGCCGCGCAGCCACGGCACCCATGAGCGCTTCCAGTCCTCGCGGCTCATCCAGATCGATCCCTTGACGGTCTCGACCCTCTCTTCCTCGGCGGAACGCTGCGAGACGACGGCGAAGGTCTCGCCGATGGCGAAGAGCGCGACCGCGAGCGTGGTCACCGCGATCCCCTCGAAGAGGTTCGGCACGCCGCCCGTCAGCCGCGCCTGGCCGGTCAGCTGGTCGATGCCGATCAGGCCGAGCGCGAGGCCGATGAACAGCGAGGTGAGCCCGCGCAGCGTCGACTCGCCGAAGGCGGCCGACACTGTCATGAAGGCCAGCAGCATCAGCGCGAAATATTCCGACGGCCCGAACGACAGCGCGAACTTGACCACCGACGGCGCGATGAAGGCGAGGCCGAGCGTCGCGATGAGGCCGGCGACGAACGAACCGATGGCGGCGGTGGCGAGCGCCGGGCCGCCGCGTCCCGAGCGGGCCATCTTGTTCCCTTCAAGGGCGGTGACGATCGAGGCGCTTTCACCCGGGGTGTTGAGCAGGATCGAGGTCGTCGACCCGCCATACATGCCGCCGTAGTAGATGCCTGCGAACATGATCAGCGACCCGGCAGGGTCGAGCTTGTAGGTCACCGGCAGCAGCAACGCGACGGTGAGCGCCGGGCCGATGCCGGGCAGCACGCCGACGGCCGTGCCCAGCGTGACGCCGATCAGCGCATAGAGCAGGTTCAGCGGCTGCAGCGCCACCACCAGCCCGTCGGCGAGAAGACCGAACGTGTCCATCCCTTCCCCCCGCCAGCCGCGCTGGCTCACGCAAGAACCGACCGGCAGCGCCGGTCAGAAGAGGTTTTCCAGCGGGCCGGCCGGCAGCGACAGCTGCAGCCCCTTCGCAAAGACGAACCAGACCACGAACGCGAAGACGATGCCGACCGGCACCGTCATCCACAGCGGGCCGCGGCCGAAGCCCTTGGCGGTGGCCGCGAACAGGATGCCGGTCGCGATCGAGAAGCCGACGGTCTTCATCGTCAGCATCTGCGCGACGAGGCCGCCGGCGATCCAGAACATGGGCGGCAGGTTCTGCGCCTCGCGCTCCGGAAAATCGCCCCGCACCGCCTCGATGGCCGTGAAGATCGCCAGAACGAGGAGCCCGCCCGAGATGATGAAGGGAAACGTCTTGGGGCCGACCGGCGTGTAGGCCAGCACCCCGCCGGCGCGATAGGTGCTCCAGAACATCGCCACCGCCGCGACCGCCAGGATCACGGCGATGACGAGCGCCGCCCTGTCCGGGCGGCGCTCGATCCTTGGTTCGTCGCGGCTCATTGGACGAGGCCGATGTCCTTCAGGATGACGGCGGTCGCCTCGATGTCCTTCTTCAGCTGCTCGGCGAAGGCGTCGCCGGCGAGATAGGTGTTCGCCCAGCCTTTGTCGGCCAGCACCTTCTGCCAGGAGGCGGACTGCACCAGCTTGTCGACGTCGGCCAGGATCGCGGCCTTCTGCTCCGCCGAGATGCCGGGTGCCGCAGCAACCATGCGCCAGTTCTGGATCGACACGTCGACGCCGCCTTCCTTGAAGGTCGGAGCATCGATGCCGGCGACGCGCTCGTCGCTCGAAATGCCGATGATGCGCAGTGCGCCGGCCTTGATCTGCTCGGCGAACTCGCCGTAGCCGGAGATGCCGACCGTCACCTGGTTGCCGAGGATCGCGGCCAGGGCTTCGCCGCCGCCCGAGAAGGCGATGTAGTTGACCTTGGTCGGGTCGACGCCGATCGCCTTGGCGATCAGGCCGGCCGTGATGTGGTCGGTGCCGCCGGCGGAACCGCCGCCCCAGGACACCGAGCCCGGATCGGCCTTCAGCTTGGCGACGAGGCCGGCCATGTCCTGAATGTCGGAGCCGGCCGGAACGACGATCGCCTCGTACTCGCCGGTCAGACGCGCGATCGGCGTCACCTGGTCGAGCGTTACCGGCGACTTGTTGGTGAGGATCGCGCCGACCATGACATAGCCGCCGACGATCAGCTCGTCGGCCTTGCCGGCCGCCTGATTGACGAACTGCGCGAGGCCGATCGTGCCGCCCGCGCCCGGAACGTTGGTGACCTGGACGTTGGCCGAGATGCCCTCGTCCTGGAGCGCGCTCTGCAGCGAGCGGGCGGTCTGGTCCCAGCCACCGCCCGGAGCGGCCGGCGCCATGATCTTGTAGTCGGCAGCCTGCGCGGCCGTGGCGAGCGCCAGCACGGCGGCAACGCCGGCCGACATCAACAGCTTCTTCATCGGGTTTCCTCCATCGTTCGGCCTTGCCCGCGCGCGGGTGGCTCTGTTCGTTCAGCGAACGTGAACGGGAGGACAGGGCGCCCACTACGGCACCCGACGGCCGTCACGGCAGGACACGCGCCCGCGCCACGCGCGGCCGCACCTCTGTCGCGAAACGAACCGGCTCTCCTCCCGATCCACATGGCGCGACGGCCTCCGCCGCCAGCACCGTCTCGCAAGACATCACACCAACCTGACATCAACCTGACACAGGCCGGCCTGCCGGAGATGATGGCAGGTCGCTATTGCCCCCGCAAGGCGTCGTTCCAGCGCTCGATCAGCCGCGCGCGCTTCACCTGGTCGAGATAGACGAGAAGGCCGGGGCTGACCGGCACGGGACGAAGCTGGACGCCGAGGGCGGCCTGCATCGAGTTCGCCGTGTTGTCGCCCGACACGTCGGGGTTCACCGCCGCGATCTGCAGTTCGCTGGCCATCATCGTCTGGCCTTCGGCGGACATGAAGAAATCGAGGAAGCGGCGTCCGAGTTCGGGCGAGCGCGCCGCAGCCGGCACGAGACCGATGCGGGACATCACCACCGTATAGTCGCGCGGCAGCATGATCCCGACATCGGGATGGCGGGACGCCCAGTCGGCAGCGTAGGAGCCGAGGATGTTGTAGCCGAGCACGAAGCGGCCATCGGCGACGCGCTCGAGGATCGCCGAGCTGGTCGAATAGAGCTTGACGCCCGAGGCACCCATCGCCCGCACGACGGACCAGATGTCGTCGAACTGCTCCTGGTCGCGCGACATGAACATGAAGCCGACACCGGAACGTTCGATGTCGTAGGTGGCGATGCGGCCGTAGGCCCGGTCCCCCTCCCGTTCGAGGTATTCGACGAATTCGCGCCGCGCCGCGGGGGGCGGCGCGTCGGCGAAGCTCGGCTTGTGATAGACGAAGACGGCGGGCTCGAAGGTCAGCGCGTAGGCGGTGTTGCGCCAGTTCGCCCAGCGCGGCCAGCGGGCGCTGAGCGGCAGGTCGCTGGCCTGGGCGTAGCCGTCGTTGGCGAGCTTTACCTGCAGGTCCATCGCAGAAGAGAAGGTGACGTCGGCGGTGCCCTGGCCCGCGTCGGTCTCGCGGACCACGCGGTCGTAGATGTCGCCGGTCAGCAGTTCCTCGTAACGTACGGCGATATCGGGGTTGGCGGCCTGGAAACCAGCGATCATCGGCCGCGCCAGCGGCGTGTCGAGGGAGGAATAGACCACCAGCGTCTCGGCGGAGGCGCCGCCGTTCGCCGCCGGGAACAGGGTCTCGGACGCCTGCGCGGCGGTCGCGCACGACGCGACGGTCGCGAAGCCTGCAAGTGACGCAATCATCGGAAGACGCATGCGGCCAATCTGCCCGAGGCTCCGGAGGTTCACAACCACGCGGCCCGGGGGTAGGTTTCGCAAGGGGAGAGACGTGCGGATCCTGGTCGTCGAAGACAATCTGACGCTGGCAGCGGGTCTGGCCGCCGTGCTGCGCGGCAGCGGCTACGCGGTGGACGTGGTCCATGACGGCGTCTCGGCGGCCGCGGTGCTGTCGACCGAAGCCTTCGACGCCGTCGTCCTCGACCTTTCGCTTCCCGAGATGGACGGGCTGGACGTCCTGCGGGTCATGCGCGCACGGCAGCAGGATGCGGCCGTGCTCATCCTGTCTGCGCGCGGCGAGGCTGACGACCGCATCAAGGGCCTCGACCTCGGCGCCGACGACTACATGGCCAAGCCGTTCGACGTCGACGAACTGGAGGCGCGACTGCGTGCACTGCTGCGCCGCAAGGCCGGCCTGAAGGCGGCGACGGTGACGTTCGGCGATGTCACTCTCGACCTCAAGAAGCGGACGTTCTCGGCCGCGGGTGCGCCGATCGACCTGCCGGCGCGCGAGGTGACGCTGCTGGAGACGCTCTTCATGCGGGCGGGCAGCGTCGTCGCCAAGCAGGCGATCATCGAGTCGCTCGCCGGCTTCGACGACGACCTCAGCGCCAACGCCATCGAGCAGTATGTGAGCCGCATCCGCAAGCGCCTTGCGCCGCACGGCCTCACGGTGCGCACCGCGCGCGGCATCGGCTACTACCTCGAGAAGCAGTCGTGACGGCGCCGGCGAGCGGCGACTCGATCCGCCGGCGGCTGCTGATCTGGCTGCTGGCGGCCCTGGTGTCGCTGGGCGTCGTCGCGCTGTTCGACACATGGCGCGAGGCCGTCGCGACAGCGAACACGGTCTCCGATCGCGTGCTGGCCGGCTCGGCCCTGGCGATCGCCGAGCGCGTCGTCGTGTCGGAGAACGGCACGCTCGAGGTGGATATCCCCTATGTGGCGCTGGAGATGCTGACCTCGGCGGCGCAGGACCGCGTGTTCTATCGGGTCGACGGGCCGCAGGGGACGTTCGTCACGGGTTACGAGACGCTGCCGACGATCGCCAATCATCCCGGCGAGGGCAGCGCCTTCGCGGACGCCGAATTCAGGGGCGAGAAGATACGCCTGGCGGCGCTCGGCCGTTCCGCATCGACCGGCATCAGTTCGGTGCCCTTCGTCGTCACCGTCGCCGAGACGACCATCGCGCGCGGCCAGCTCAGCGAGACGATCCTGCTGCGCTCGGCGCTCAGGCTGGCGATCCTGATCGCGGTCGCGGCGGCCGTCGTGTGGTTCGCGGTCGCCGCGTCGCTGTCGCCGCTCGCGCGGCTGGGCGCGGCGATCGCCCGGCGCAGCCCGTCCGACCTGCATCCGATCGACGAAGCGGTACCGGCCGAGGTGCGCGGATTGGTCGATACTGTCAATTCGTTCATGGCACGGCTCGGCACCGCCCTCGCCGGCCTTCGCCACTTCACCGGCAACGCCAGCCACCAGCTCCGGACGCCGCTCGCGATCATGCGCACGCAGTTCGCGCTGTCGGCACGCGCGGACACGCTCGCCGCGGCGCGTGAGGCGGCGCGCACCGGCGACGCGGCGGTGGCCCATGCCGAACGCGTCCTGGCGCAGCTGCTGTTGCTGGCGAAGATCGAGGAGACGGCGACCGAACGGGCGATGCAGCGCGTCGAGCTGGCCGCCCTGGCGAGGGCAGCGACGGCCGAGCGCATCCCCGAGGCGCGCGCTGCGGGCATCGATCTCGGGTTCGAGGGGCACGAGCCCGTCACGATCCGCGCCGAGCCGCTGCTGGTCGGGGAACTGATCGGCAACCTCATCGGCAATGCGCTGGCCTATGCCGGCCGGGGCGCCGAAGTGACGGTGCGGGTGGCGATCCGGTCGGGCCGCGCCGTGCTCGAAGTCGAGGACAACGGCCCCGGCATCCCGCCCGAGCGGCTCGACACCGCGCGCCGGCGGTTCTGGCGCGGCCCCGACCCGCAGCGGCCGGGCGCGGGGCTGGGCCTGCCGATCGTCGAGGAAATCGCGACGCTGTTCAACGGCGCGCTGGCGCTGGCGCCCGGTTCGCGGGGTGGGCTCAGCGCAACGGTGACGCTGCCCGTGGCGGCGACGCCGGAGCCCGCTACCGCCGCATGAAGGTCAGATAGGCCGGGGTCCGGCCCTCGCGGATCGCCTTGGCCTCGTAGCGCGTGCCGGGCCAGGCGTCGTAGGGGTTCGTCCAGTCCGAGGACGACGACGCCTGCCAGTCGAAGGCGGGATGCGCCCTGCAATGCAGCAGCGTCCAGTTGACGTAGGTGTCGATGTCCGACGCAAAGCGGAACAGGCCCCCCGGCTTCAGGACGCGCGCGAAACGGTCGAGGTTCACCCGGCTGACGAAGCGCCGCTTCCAGTGCCGCTTCTTCGGCCACGGGTCGGGATAGAGCAGGTCGATGACCGAGATCGACGCAGCCGGCAGCCAGTCGAGCACCCGCGTGGCATCGTCGTCGTGGACGCGGACGTTGCCGCGCGGCGTCTCGGTCAGGGCCAGCATCAGCTTCGCCATGCCGTTGACGAAGGGCTCGACGCCGATGAAGCCGACCGCCGGGAGACGCCCGGCTTCGGCGAGCAGGTGCTCCCCGCCGCCGAAGCCGATCTCCAGGCGCGTCTCCGTCACCGAGACCGTGAACAGGTCCGCGAGGTCCGCCGGAGGCGGCGCACCGAGATCGAGCCTGTAGCGCGGCAATCCGCCCGACAGCGCGCCCGCCGGAACCGGACGGATCGTCTTGCCGCGCCGTCGGCCGAAGAAGGCCTCGGTCGAACGGCTGCGCCGCTCCGCGGTCATCGCGTCACGCGGCGACCGCCTCCTTGAGCGCCTTGGTGAGGTCTGTCTTCTCCCACGAGAACGAGCCGTCCCGGCCCGGCTTGCGGCCGAAATGACCATAGGCCGAGGTTTTCGCGTAGATCGGCTTGTTCAGGTCCAGCTTCTCGCGGATGCCGCGCGGCGAGAGGTCGAACACCTCGGCCAGCGCGGTCTCCAGCTTGGAAGCCTCCACCTTGCCGGTGTCGTGCAGGTCGACATAGATCGACAGCGGCTTGGCGACGCCGATGGCGTAGGAGAGCTGGATCGTGCAGCGATCGGCCAGCCCGGCCGCGACGACGTTCTTGGCGAGATAGCGCGCGGCGTAGGCGGCCGAGCGGTCGACCTTGGTCGGGTCCTTGCCCGAGAACGCACCGCCGCCGTGCGGAGCCGCGCCGCCATAGGTGTCCACGATGATCTTGCGCCCGGTCAGGCCGGCGTCGCCATCCGGACCGCCGACCACGAACTTGCCCGTCGGGTTGACGTGCCAGACCGTGTCCTTCGTGATCCAGCCTTCGGGCAGCGCCTTGCGCACGAAGGGCTCGATGATCTTCTGCACGTCCTTGGAGGTCAGCTTGTCGTCGACATGCTGGGTCGACACCACGATCTGCGTCACGCCGACCGGCTTGCCGCCTTCGTACCTGACGGTGACCTGGCTCTTGGCGTCGGGACCGAGCTTGCCGGCCTGCCCCTCCCCCGCCTTGCGCGCAGTCGTCAGCGTCTCGAGGATCTTGTGAGCGTAGTAGATCGGCGCGGGCAGCAGCTCCGGCGTCTCGCGCGTGGCATAACCGAACATGATGCCCTGGTCGCCCGCACCGACGTCCTTGTTGCCCTTCTCGTCGACGCCCACGGCGATGTCCGCCGACTGGCCGTGCAGCAGCACGTCGATGCGCGCCTTCTTCCAGTGGAAGCCCGCTTGCTCATAGCCGATGGCCTTTATGGCCTTGCGCGCGACCGACTTGAACTTGGAGGGGTTGATGACCGGCGCGCCGGCCGCATCCTTCAGAACCTTGCCGTCCTTGCCCTTCTTCAGCAGGGAATCGGGGACGCGAACCTCGCCCGCGATGACGACGCGGTTGGTGGTCGCCAAGGTCTCGCAGGCGATGCGGACCTGCGCCGGGTCCATCCCCGCGTTCTTGGCCTCCCGGAAGACCAGATCGACGATCTCGTCGGAGATGCGGTCGCAAACCTTGTCCGGGTGACCTTCGGAAACGGATTCGCTGGTGAAGAGGTAGTTCTGGCGTGCCACGGGTGTCCCCTCTGGAAAAAACAGGCCGAGCGGCCGGTCAAGCGGAGCCCGTCTACAGAAGGCGCCAGCCTCGCGTCAAGCAGGCGCATTCCCTTCCGGACAGCCCGGACGCAGAGACATTCCGTGCCGCGCCGGCGGCGCGTCACCTCTGCGAACCGGGTGTCGCGAGGGGCAGTCCGCCCCCGTTCAGTCTTCGTCGGAGGCCATTGCCTTGACGAGTTCTATCACCTTGCGGCGGACCTTCGGATCGGCGATCCGGACAAAAGCGCGGTTGAGCTGCAGCCCTTCAGCGCTGTTGATGAAATCCACCACATAGGAGGCCGAGCCCTCTTCGGAGAGGCCGACCGGGCTGCCGGCCTCCATTCCGGGCGCATCTTCGAAGAAGAATGCGACCGGCACGTTGAGGATCGACGCAATCGCCTGGAGGCGGCTCGCGCCGACGCGGTTCGTGCCCTTTTCGTACTTTTGAATCTGCTGAAACGTGATCCCCAGATTCTCGCCCAGTTTTTCCTGACTTAAGCCCAGCATGTTACGACGCAGTCTGATCCGACTCCCGACATGCACATCGATCGGGTTCGGTTTTTTCTTGTTTTCTATCATTTTTTCCTCGCCGACTGTCTTGCGGCTTCTTCTAATTTCTTGCCCTCAGAACTCCGTTCCCACTCAAAAAAAAGCCCCCGGTCTTTCTCAACCTGCTACCCGGAATCGTGGCAGGCGGCGCACTATGGGTTTGTTGTATACTGCCTGTCAATTCGTCCGTAGGCGATGCCTTACATGAAGCCCGAGCGCCAGCAGGGCGAAGGCTCCGAGCAGACCAAGTCCGTTGATTTGCGGGTTGCCGAAGGCCTGAATCCGCTCGTTCGGAACGGTGATCGTCGCGTCGAGGACGCCCGCTGCATCCAACCTGAACGCATCGACGATCCGTCCCCGGCTGTCGACCGCGGCCGAGATGCCGCCATTGGCGCTGCGCAGCAGCGGCATGCCGTTCTCCACGGCCCGCACCTGCGCCTGCCGGAAATGCTGATAGGGTCCCGGCGTGTCACCGAACCAGCCGTCATTGGTGAGGTTGACGAGGACGTCCCCCGAGCGGACGTCGCGATACAGCTCCTCGCCGAAGATCACCTCGTAGCAGATGAACGGCACGAGGCCGACGCCGGCGGCCGGGATCGGATGCCGCGCGGCCCCCGCCTCGAAATTGTTCGGTCCGGCCACGATCTGCTCGATGCCCATCATGGCGAAGATGGATTCCAGCGGAAGGTATTCGCCGCCCGGCACCAGATGGACCTTGTCCACGGCATCGACGATCTCGCCGCGGTCGTCGATGGCGATCGCGGAATTGTAATAGAGCGGCTTGTCCGTCTGAGCGCCTTCGACGCGCACCGCGCCTGCGATCAGCGTCTGACCCTCCGTCAGCGCCTCGGCGAGCGCGGTGACCGCGCCGCCGTCCTGCGTCAGCAGGTAGGGCACGGTGGTCTCCGGCCACAGGATCAGCATCGGACGCGGTTTGCCGTCCGTCGACGGCGCGGCGGTCTGTTCCAGCAGCGATCGGAAGATCTCCTGCCGCCGCTCCGCGTTCCACTTCTCGGCCTGATCCTCGCCGGTCTGCAGGATGCGCACGTCGAGCTGGCGGCCGGCCGGTTCGGGTGCCGACATCCGGTAGTAACCGAAGCCGACCTGGCCGAACGCCAGGACAAGCAGCGCGGCGAGGCCGGAGGCGAGGTGGCGCCTGCCCGCCAGCAGCGCGGGCAGGGAAAACGCGAAGACCGCGAGGACGTTCATGCCGGTCATGCCGACGGCCTGGACCGGCTGCATCAGCAGCGGGACCGGCATCACGCCATAGCCGACGGCATTCCAGGGGAAGCCCGTGAGGACGAAACCGCGCAGCCATTCGGCGACGCCGAAGGCGGCCGCAAGCGCCGCGATCCGGCCTATGCCGTCGCTCCAGAACAGCCGCGCGAGAGCAGCCGCGAGCCCGTAGAACAGGGAAAGGTAGACCGGCAGGCCGAGCACGCCGATCGGCAGCGCCCAGGCATAGCTCTCGGCGTCGACGAGGAATGCCGCGCCGATCCACCACAGGCCGGCGACGAAATAGCCGAGTCCGAACCAATAGCCCGTGGCGAATGCCGGCCTCAGTCCGCGCAACAGGCCGCGCGGACGGTCGGCGGTCGCGCCGTCGAGCAGCCAGACGAGAACGGAAAAGGCGACGAAGCCGGCCGCGAAGAAGTCATACGGCGCCTGCGTCAGGACGAGCACGACACCCGCCAGGAACGCGGCGAGCGCCCGGCGCCACCCCCAAAGCAATATGATCTTGCCGGCTAGGCGCTCCATCGGCGGCCTGAAACGAGAGAATCACCGCTGGAGGATGTAGCAGCCCGCCACCCCGCGGCCAACGCCGCGTGCCTCAGTCCTGACCGGTCGGCTCCTCGACGGTGGTGCCGCGCGTCACCCGGCGGCGCCGCTCGGCCTTGGAATCGTGGATGATCCGGACGCGTTTCACCCGGCGCGGATCGGCATCGAGGACGTGGAACTCGAAGCCGGGAACCGCCTGCACCACCTCGCCGCGCGCCGGCACGCGGCCCAGCGCGTTGAAGATCATGCCGCCGATCGTGTCGACGGTGTCGCCGTGCTCGCCGGCCGAGAACTCGTCGCCGATGACCTTGGCGACATCGTCGATCTCGGCCTTGCCGTCGACGATGTACACGCCGTCGCCGGCCTTGGTGATCAGCGCTTCCTCGTCGTCGTGCTCGTCCTCGATGTCGCCGACGACCATCTCGACGATGTCTTCCAGGGACACCAGCCCGTCGGTGCCGCCATATTCGTCGATGACCAGCGCCATCTGGGTGCGGGTCGCCTGCATCCGCGCCATGAGGTCGGATGCCAGCATGGAGGGCGGCACGAACAGCACGGTCCGTGTCAGGTTCAGCTCGCCGATCGACTTGGTAAGGTCGACATTGGCAAGATCGAGCGCCGCCGCAGCTGCGGCACCGGCCGCCTTGCGCGACGTCCGCCCGCTCTTTCGTACCTGCGCCTGGCGCGTGACATGCGCGACCACGTCGCGGATGTGGACCATGCCGCGCGGGTCGTCCAGGTTCTCCGCGTAGACAGGCATGCGCGAATGGCCCGACTCCTCGAAGAGCAGAAGCAGCGCACCCAGCGTGGTCGATATCTCCACCGCCTCGATGTCTGCGCGCGGCACCATGACGTCCTCGACGCGGACCTCGCGCAGCCGGAGGATGTTGTTGAGCATCGCCCGCTCACCGGGCGAGAAGGCCTCGCCGTCGGTCTCGCTGCCGGCCAGCGCGTCGGCCAGATCCTCGCGCAGGCTCGACCCGTTCTTGTGACGGAAGAACCCGGATAGCCGCTCGAACAGGGTTGGTCTGTCGCCCGACTGCTCGGGCCTGCTACTGGGCGCCTCGGCCGGCTGGCCTGGCGCCGTGCTTGCGCTTCCGGATTCGGGTCCGGGAGCAGACGGTGCGTTCTCGTTCATCGCCGTTGGTCGTTTGCCGCTTCGTGATTATGCGTAGGGATCGGGAATGGCAAGGGCGTCGAGCGCCCGCCGCTCCAGCGTCTCCATCTCCACGGCCTCCGCCTCGGTCTCGTGATCGTAGCCGAGCAGGTGCAGGAAGCCGTGGACGAGCAGATGCGTCAGATGGTGTTCCAGCGGCTTGCCTTCCAGTACCGCCTCCCGCCGGACGGTCTCGGAAGCGAGAACGATGTCGCCGAGAAGGGGCGGAAGCTCCGTCCCGCGCCGATAGGCCGACGCCGGAAACGACAGCACGTTGGTGGGCTTGTCCTTGCCGCGCCATCCCGCGTTCAGGACCTTCACCTCGGCATCGCCGGAAAAGACGACGCTGAGCTCCGTCGCGCCTGCCAGCGGCCCCGCGACGGCCGCGCCGGCATCGACGGCCTGGCGCGCCAGCCGCTTCAAGGCGGCGGCCGACGGCCAGTGGCCCGCCCGCACCGACACGTCAATGGTAATCTCCGGCTTACCCGGTCGCGACGATCCGAGGCCTGACCGCGCCATGGCCGGTCAGTTCGGCTGGCTCGTGCCCGTCGCGTGCGCCTTGCCGTCGCGATCGTAGGCGGACACGATCTCGGCCACCAGCGGATGGCGCACCACATCCTTCTCGTTGAACCGCACCGTGACGATCCCCGGCACCCCGTCGAGGATGCGGAGCGCCTCGACCAGCCCCGACTTGGTGTTGGGCGGCAGGTCGATCTGGGTCGGATCGCCGGTGACGATCATCCGGCCGCCGTCGCCGAGACGGGTGAGGAACATCTTCATCTGCATCGGCGTCGTGTTCTGCGCCTCGTCGAGGATGACGGCGGCATGGCCGAGCGTGCGGCCGCGCATGAATGCGAGGGGGGCGATCTCGATGACCCCGGCGGTGATGGCACGCTCCACCTTGTCCGCCGGCATCATGTCGTAGAGCGCATCGTACAGCGGCCTCAGATAGGGATCGACCTTGTCCTTCATGTCGCCGGGGAGGAAGCCCAGCCGCTCGCCCGCTTCGACGGCGGGCCGCGACAGCACGATGCGCTCCACCAGGCCGCGCTCGAGCATCATCGCGGCGTGCGCCACCGCGAGATAGGTCTTGCCGGTGCCGGCCGGTCCGATGCCGAACACCATCTCGGACCGTTCCAGCGCCCGCATGTAGGCGTCCTGGTTGACCGAGCGCGCATAGATGGTGCGCTTGCGGGTGGCGATCTGGGCGGCCGCCATCTTGCCCTTGCGCTCCAGCGTCGGAAGGGTGAGCTGGTCGTCGGCCGCCGTCGCCATGCGAATGGCGCCGTCGACGTCCGACTGCCCGAGCTCGGCGCCCTTCTGCAGGATGGCGTAGAGATGGTCCAGCGCCCAGCGAGCCTGCTCGGCCGCCGAGGGATCGCCCTTGATGGTCAGCTGGTTACCGCGCGGGCGGATGTCGATCCCGAGCTTCTGCTCCAGCCGGGCCAGGTTCTCGTCGAACTGGCCGTAGAGGGCGCTGGCGAGCTTGTTGTTGTCGAAGGTCAGGACGATGTGCGCCATGTCGGAAGCCCCGGAAGACACGCTTTTCAGCTCGGTCTTGGCGTTCAATCGTCTCTCCTTGCGCCGCCGCGGGCCTGGTCGGTTGCCGGGGGGGCCGGTTCCGCGAACAGGCTGTGCGTACCGGCGGACATGATTCGCACCGGCACAATGTCTCCGATTCGCCCGGCCTTTTCATCCACAATGACGGGCTGCAGCCAGGGCGACCGCCCGACCACCTGTCCCGCCTCGCGGCCCGGCTTCTCCACCAGAAGGTCGATCGTCCGGCCGACCAGAGCAACGGCGAAGGCCCGCTGTTGTTCCTGCAGCAGGCGCTGCAGACGCTGCAGGCGCTCGTCCTTGACCGGCTCGGGGACCTGATCGGGCAGGTCGGCACCCGGCGTGCCGGGGCGCGGCGAGTATTTGAAGGAGAAGGCCTGGGCGTAGTTCACCCGGCGCACGATCTCCATGGTCGCCGCGAAGTCGGCCTCGGTCTCACCGGGAAAGCCGACGATGAAGTCGCCGGACATCGCGATGTCGGCGCGCGTGGCCCGGATGCGGTCAATCAGCCGCAGATAGTCTGCGGCGGTGTGGCGGCGGTTCATGGCCTTCAGCACGCGGTCCGAACCGGCCTGCACCGGCAGGTGCAGGTAGGGCATCAGGGCCGGCAGGTCGCGGTGCGCCGCGATCAGCGCATCGTCCATGTCGCGCGGATGGCTGGTCGTGTAGCGCAGCCTGGCGAGGCCCGGGATCTCGGCCAGCCGGAAGAGCAGCCGGCCCAATCCCCATTCCGAGCCGTCCGGCCCTTCGCCATGCCAGGCGTTCACGTTCTGGCCGAGCAGGGTTAGCTCGCGCACGCCGCCCTCGGCCAGCCTCGCCGCCTCGGCGACGATCTGGGCGACCGGCCGGGAAACGTCCGAGCCGCGCGTGTAGGGAACCACGCAGAAGGTGCAGAACTTGTCGCAGCCCTCCTGCACGGTCAGGAAGGCGGTCACGCCGCGGCCCGCCACCCGGTCAGGCCGCGGCTGCGGCAGGTGCTCGAACTTGTCCTCGATGGCGTATTCGGTCTCGACGACCCTGGCGCCGCCGCGGGCACGGGCCACCACGTCGGGCAGCCGGTGGTAGGTCTGCGGGCCGATGACGAGGTCGACGACGGGGGAGCGCCGGACGATCTCCTGTCCCTCCGCCTGCGCGACGCAACCGGCGACGCCGACCAGCATTTCCTTGCCGGCCCGCTGCCGCTCCGTCTTCAGGCGGCGGATGCGGCCGAGCTCCGAATAGACCTTCTCGGCGGCCTTCTCACGGATGTGGCAGGTGTTGAGAAGGACAAGGTCGGCGTCGTCGGGTGTTTCCGACGGCACATAGCCGCTCTCGGCCAGCGCATCGGCCATGCGCTGCGAGTCATAGACGTTCATCTGGCAGCCATAGGTCTTGATGAAGACCTTCCTGGCCGCCCGCGGTGCGGCGCCTGCTTGCCCGACCTCGCCACGCGCCGGCGCCGCCGGCAGTTCGTTCAAATCCATGGAGGCGGCTTCTAGCGGCTTTTCGCGGCGAAGGACAGACGCGGCGAGGCGACCGTCTCGGCCGGGCGGGCGTCCCGCAATCTGGCCGAAACCATCGCGCGGACGCGATCTTCCGTCGCCTTTGCGACCAGCTTTCGCTTGCTGGCGGCCGTGTATTCGATCGGCTCGCCGAACGTGACCTCGACGTCGATGCCGCCTTCGCGCAGCAGCTGGCGGATGTGCGGCCACAGATCCTGGTCGCCGATCCAGGCCGCGAGCGGCCGGTGGCTCCGGCCCATCGGCATGCCGTGGACGCGCGTATAGGTAATCGCCACGGGCTGGACGAACACGCGCTCGGCACCGCCGCGGATCGCCATGTCGGCGGCGCCGAACAGCGTGCTGTTGAAGCGCAGGATCGTATTGCCGTCGCCGGTCGTGCCCTCGGCGAACAGGATCACCGGGGCATTGCCGGCCAGGCGACGGCCGATGTCCGTTGCCTGCTCGCCCGACGTTCCCTTGCGCTTGCGGTCGACGAAGATCGTCTCCTGCAGGCGCGCGAGCCAGCCGAGGAACGGCCAGCCCGCCATGTCCCCGCGGGCGATGAAGGAGCCCTCCGTCATCGAGCCGACGACGAGAATGTCCGTCCACGAGACGTGGTTGGACGCGATCAACAGCGGCCGCTCAGTCGACATGGCGCCGTGCCGCCAGATGCGGAAGCCGAGCGCCTTTGCCAGCGCCCAGTGACACCAGCGCGAGCCGAAATTGATGGAATAGAGGCGGGTCTTGATCGCGATGTACTGCGTGGGGATGACCAGCGCGATGGCCAGGCCGATCACGAAGAGCCCCACCGCCATCCGGATCGTGCCGAGAACATTGCCTGGCATGGCGCGGTCGGTCTCCAGCCTGTCCGCCGCTAGCGAAGATCGCGCCGCATGACAAGCGCGGCGGTCTTTCGGCCCTGGGTGTCGGCATAATAGGCCGGCCGCCGCCCGACCTCGACGAAGCCCAGCCGGCGATAGAGCCCGACCGCAGCGGCATTGGTCTCATCCACCTCCAGGAACAGCGCCTGCGCGCGCTGCGTGTGCAGTTCCCGCAGCACGGCGTCCATCAGCATCCAGCCGAGCCCGAGGCGCCGGTGCGAACGCGCCACCGCGAGCGTCAGAATCTCGGCCTCGCCGGCGGCCAGCCGCGCGAGGACGAAGCCGACGGGTCCCTGGCGGCCTCTGCCCGTCTCCAGCGCCGCGTAGCCGAAGACGGTGTCCTGCTCCAGCAGCGCGGCGAACTCGCCGTCCGTCCACGGGCGCAGGAAGTCCTCGCGGTGCAGGATCGACAGCCGCGCCGTGTCCGATGCGGCGAGCGGCGCAACGGTGAAGTCCCGGGGCGGCGGCGCGAACGGATTGCGCATCAGGCGATGCCTCGCGTCGGCATCGGCTGCGGCCTGGCGTCCGGCGCGCGCAGGTAGAGCGGCTTCGGCTTGCCGTCGCCGGCGGGGCGCGCCGCGGCGAGGCGCGCATAGGTGCCGATGTCGGCCGTTGCCGCAAACGGCGCGACCGCGGCGAGCGCGTTGCCGGCCGCAGCTGCGATCGTCGCCGCCGCCGAGCCGCAGACGCGCGCCTGATGGTCCGTCGCCAGCCGCGCGGCGTCTTCGGGCGGCAAGATAGAGGGTGCCGCGAGACCATGGCCCGCCGCATCGTAGACCGCCACGTACAGGCCGTCGCGACCGGCATCGATCGCCGCCATGATCGTTCCGCCCGGATGGCCGGCCCGCGCTTCCGATGCGAGCGCTTCCAGCGTGGTCACTCCGACGGCCGGAACCTTCAGCGCCAGCGCCAGCCCCCGCGCGGTCGCGACCCCGACGCGGATGCCGGTGAAGGAGCCGGGCCCGACGGAGACGGCGATCCTGCTGAGGTCCGGGTAGGCGGTGGCCGCCGCAGCCAGCGCCTCGGCGATGACGTCCATGAGCTGCTCGGCATGGCCCTTGCCGATGTCGCGCACCGACCGGCCACGGTCCTCGCCGCGCGCCGGGTCATGGACGCAGGCGGCGCAGAGGTTCGCAGCGGTGTCGATGGCGAGGATCACCCGGCCGCCTTGGCCTCCAGACGGCGTCGATGCAGGATCGGCTCGGTATAGCCACTCGGCTGGGCGCGACCCTGGAAGACGAGGTCGCACGCCGCGTGGAAGGCGATCGAGGCGTCGTAGTCCGGCGCCATCGGACGATAGAGCGGGTCGCCCTCGTTCTGGCGATCGACCACAGCAGCCATGCGCTTCATCGTCTCCATCACCTGGTCGCGCGTGCAGACCCCGTGATGCAGCCAGTTGGCGATGTGCTGCGAGGAGATGCGCAGCGTGGCGCGATCTTCCATCAGCGCGACATCGTTGATGTCGGGCACCTTGGAGCATCCGACGCCCTGGTCGATCCAGCGGACGACGTAGCCGAGGATGCCCTGCGCGTTGTTGTCGAGCTCGCGCTGGATCTCCTCCGGCGCCCAGTTGGGCCGTGTTGCGACGGGCACCGAGAGGATGTCGTCGAGTTTCGCCTTCGGCCGGCTCTTCAGCTTCTCCTGAACGGCATGCACGTCGACCTTGTGATAGTGCGTGGCATGCAGCGTCGCCGCCGTCGGCGACGGCACCCAGGCGGTGTTCGCGCCGGCGCGCGGATGGGCGATCTTCTGCTCCAGCATCGCCGCCATCAGGTCGGGCATGGCCCACATGCCCTTGCCGATCTGGGCGCGGCCTTCCAGCCCGCATTCGAGGCCGGTGTCGACGTTCCAGTTCTCATAGGCCTGGATCCACGCCGCCTGGCGCATGTCGCCCTTGCGGATCATCGGCCCCGCTTCCATCGACGTATGGATCTCGTCACCGGTGCGGTCGAGGAAGCCGGTGTTGATGAAGACAACGCGCTCCTTCGCGGCGCGGATGCACTCCCTGAGGTTCACCGTGGTGCGGCGCTCCTCGTCCATGATGCCCATCTTCAGGGTGTTGGCCTTCATGCCGAGTGCCGCCTCGACGCGGCCGAACAGCTCGACTGCGAAGGCGACCTCATCCGGGCCGTGCATCTTCGGCTTGACGATGTAGACGGAGCCGGCGCGGGAGTTCTTTCGGCGGCCGCCCGCCGCGCCTCCGCGGCCGACGTCATGCATCGCGATCGTCGCCGTGATCATCGCATCCATGATGCCTTCCGGCACCTCGTTGCCGTCGCGATCGAGGATCGCCGGGTTGGTCATCAGGTGCCCGACATTGCGGACCAGCATCAGCGAGCGGCATTTCAGCTCGAAGGTCGAGCCGTCCGGCGCGCGATAGTCGAGGTCGGGGTTGAGCCGGCGGGTGATCGTCTTGCCGCCTTTGGCCACCTCCTCGGTGAGGTCGCCCTTCATCAGGCCGAGCCAGTTGCGGTAGACGACGACCTTGTCCTCGGCGTCGACCGCCGCAACCGAGTCCTCGCAGTCCATGATGGTGGTGATCGCCGATTCGAGCCAGACGTCGGAGATGTGCGCCGGATCGGTCTTGCCGATGGCCGAGTCGGCGTCGATCAGCACCTCGATGTGGATGCCGTTGTTGGTCAGCAGGAACTGGGTCGGCGCGGCCGGATCGCCGAGATAGCCCGCCAGCTGGTCGCCGCGGACCGGACCCGTCACGCGGCCATCGGCCAGCGTCACCGCCAGCCGGTCCATCGCCACCGAAAAGGCTTTCGCATCCGACCAAGACGCGCCGTCGAGCGGCGCCACCTCGTCGAGAAAGGCGCGCGCCCAGGCGATGACCTTGGCGCCGCGCTTCGGGTTGTATCCCTTGCCCCTGGCCGCGCCGTCGCTCTCGGAGATCGCATCGGTGCCGTAGAGCGCGTCGTAGAGAGAACCCCAGCGCGCGTTCGCCGCATTCAGGGCGTAACGGGCGTTCATCACCGGAACGACGAGCTGCGGCCCGGCGATGGTGGCGATCTCGGGATCGACGTCCGCTGTCGAGACGGCGAATGCCGGGCCCTCCTCCACCAGGTAGCCGATCTCCTTCAGGAAGGCGCGGTAGGCTCCAAGGTCAGCCGGCGCGCCGTTGTGCCGATGCCATGCGTCGATCTTTTCCTGCAGCTCCTCGCGTTTGCCCAGGAGCGCCCAGTTCTTCGGGGCGAGATCGTGGACGAGGGTCGAGAATCCGGACCAGAAGGCAGCGGCGTCGATGCCCGTGCCGGGCAATGCCTCGCCGTCGATGAAATCCTTCAGAACGCGCGCGACCTTCAGGCCGGCGATCTCAATGCGGTCGGTCATGGGCTGGCAACGGTCTCCGTCGGCGATCGAGGCTTGGGCTTTTGCACGGCCACCCGAAACGGTCAATTCATTCGAAGGGCGGGCCGCTGCGCCGGCCAGGCACCGACTCTACCTTCGGCGGCGGAGAGTGTCGCGCCCGGACACGCGGGCCGGCGGCCGCTCCGTCACACGGCGATCCGTGGCCGTCCGGACGCGGTCGCCGTCACCGTGGCCTCGATGAACATGCGCTGGCTCTCGACGGTCGAGGTGCGGATGTCGCGCACAATCTCGATGTCGGCCTCGTCGGTGCCCGCCTCGCGCGCGGCTTCCGAGGCGTCCGCGCGAACCGCCGCCTCGGCCGCGTCGAGCGCCTTTGCCTCGTCGGTGAAGTCGCGGACGACGTCGCCGGCGGCCAGCCGGAACAGCCCTTCCTTCGGCTGGCTCACGGTCGCGGCCCGCGTCACCCGCACCTGGCCGACCACGGCGCCCAGCGCGTTGGCCACGTCGGCATCGCCCGGCACGACGCACTCATTGCCGACAAGGCGGTCCAGCGTGGCGTAGTGCAGGGCGGCCGAGGCGCCCAGGCCGATCACCCGCCGGTCGAGCGCGACGGTCATGCGGGCAATGCCGCCCGTTCCGGCGATGGCCCGCTGGACCAGCTGGTGCGCCACGGTCGACTGGCCGTCGAACCCGTCTTCGGCAAAGGCCGTCTCCAGGATGACCTCCGCCGACTGACGGGTCAGCGCCGCCAGCACGCGGGCGCAAATCTCCTCCGGCGTGGCGGCGATGGGCTGGCCGCGGCCGTCGCGCCGGCGTGCGAAAAGCTCGGCGCCGAGCATCGCACCCGAAGCATCCCAGTTCGCCTGTCGGCCGAGCACGTGAGCAGCGTCCGACGGCGTGAAGCCCGAGACGTGCGCCAGCCCCCGCGACACCAGCCGCTGCAGCGTGGCGTTCTGAGCCGTGGATGACAGCAGCCGGTCGAGCGGCTGAGGCACGCCGGTGAGCATCTCGTAGAGCCTGGCCTCCGCCGCGGTGAGGCCGGCCGCCAGCCGGTCGGGGACGCCGGTGCGCATGGCGAAGCGGCCGTCCATGCGGCCGGGATTGGGAGCGCGCAGCTGCCGCTCGAGCTCCGAGCGGACGGCATCGCCGTGCTGCGCCGTCGCCAGCGCCAGCGGGACGACGCGACGGGGACCCAGCAGGATCTTCGGGTCCAGCACGCCTTCCTCCAGCGCGACCTCAGAATCGCCACCGAGTCCGAAGGTGCGCATCGCGACGGCCTCCACCATGGTGCGCCAGCCGCCGACCGTGGCGCCTTCCGGATCGAGGCGCGGCCGTCCCCTGTCGAGGACGGCGACGTCGGTGGTTGTGCCGCCGATGTCGGAGACCATGGCGTCGTCGAGGCCGGTCAGGTGGCGCGCGCCGACGAGGCTGGCGGCCGGGCCGGAGAGGATCGTCTCGATCGGCCGGCGGCGCGCGAACGCCGCCGACACCAGCGCGCCGTCGCCTCGCACCACCATAAGCGGCGCGGCGATGCCGCGCTTTTCCAGAAAACCCTCGGTCGCGTCGACCAGCCGGTCGATCATGGCGATCAGCCGCGCGTTGAGCAGCGTCGTCAACGCGCGGCGGGGGCCGCCAAGCTTCGAGGAGAGCTCATGGCTCGACGTGACGGGCAGGCCGGTCCGCGCCCGGATCATATCGCGCGCGGCGATCTCGTGCGCGGGGTTGCGGGTGGCGAAATAGGCGCAGACGGCGACGCCGGACACCGTGTCTGCGAGGCCGGCGAGCGCGGCTTCCAGCGCGGCGAGGTCGAGCGGCTGGGCATTGCCGTGGACGTCATGGCCGCCGGCGACGAAGACGACCGGATCGGAGCCCAGCGCGGCCTTCAGGTTGTCGCGCGACAGGTCGGCCTCCGAGAAGCCGATCATGACCAGCGCGACACGCCCGCCCTGCCCTTCGACCAGCGCATTGGTGGCGAGCGTCGTCGACATGGAGACGAGCTTCACCGCGCCCGGTGCCACGCCGGCGGCGGCAAGAACCGCGTCGACCGCGCCGGCGACGCCGACGGCGAGGTCGTGGCGGGTCGTGAGCGCCTTCGCCTTGGCCAGCACCGTGCCGCGCGGCCCCGCCGCCTCGTCCCACAGGACGGCGTCGGTGTAGGTGCCGCCGGTGTCGATGCCCAGGAACAGGGGATCGGAGGAAGGCGAACCGGCGAAAGGCTGGCCAGCGACGGGGCCGGGAGACTTGGTCATGATAGCAGGGCCGGCGCGTGGGTGGACAGGTTTCCGCCCCTTAGGGCATCGCGGGGCGGATTCAAAGGGCCGGCGATGTGCCGCCCATTGCCCCACGGCTACTGGCCGATCACGATCTCCTCGGTGGCGCTCTGGGCGCAGAGCGAGCAGCAGTCGGAACAGGCCTTGTCGCCGTCCGGGCCGATGCCCCAGGTGACGCGGTCATTGCCGTTGACCCAGGCGGCGTAGCAGATCTTCTCGCCGCCATTGCACTCGATCGGCACGGATTTCCGCTCGCCCTTCTCCAGCAGGTAGACCTTGCCGTCGCCCGGCCAGCGATGGCTGCGCGTCTGCGAGACGAGCTCGACCACCACCGCGCGCGGATGAGCGTTGGTCATCAGCCAGGACATGGTCTCGGCAAGCGCGGGCGCGGGCGCGCCGATCATGACGGCTGCAACGAACGCCGCGAATAGGCTTGCGAAACGGGCCTGCATGGCGAATCGGCCTCCCTTGGAGACCTTAGCACAATTCGCCCCCTCTCCGTCGCCGCTTCGCGGCGCCACCCCTCCCCCACATGCGTGGGGGCGAGGATGGGTGGCAAACCCGGTTCCGCCGCAACGTGCGCGGGCGAGGACGCGGCGCGCGCTCGGGCAGGACGGGCGCATCGCCCAGGCTGACGTCGACCGGCGCATCGGGCGGCACATCGGGCGCGTCGTCGGCCTCGCGCGACGCGCTCTGCGGCAGCGGCGCGACAGCCGGCAAAGCGAGGTCGCCCTTCTTCCGGCCGGCGCCATCGGCCCTGGCGAGTTCCGGCGGCTTCGACGGATCGAAGCCGGTGCCGGTGTATTCGTAATGCCACGGCTCGCGCGGCCGCTCGAGCGGACCCTCGAAGGGCATGCCGGACGCCTTCACCGCCTGGCGCAGCTTCTCCGTCCAGCCGTCCTCGTCCCACACCTCCTCGATGATCTTCGTGCTCGCGGCGACGAGGATGGCGCCCTGCCGGGCGACCTGGAAGTCGAAGGCGCGGGCGCGGCCGTGCGGCGACAGGCCGGGCGCGGCGATGGCGACGGTGGCCTCGGGCCTGAAGCCGGCCAGGAAGGCGCGCAGCTTCGCCTCGCCGGCCTTTTCGTTCGCCTCCGACCAGTCGGCGAAGGCCGCCTCCAGCTCCTTCGCCGCCGCGCCGACCGAGGCGTTGCGGTTCCACTTGGCGATCTGCTCGTCGAGGCTGCGCACATTGGTGTTCACGTAGAGCGAATAGCCCGGGTTCTTCTCCTCGAAGGCTTTCGTCACGGCCGCAACGGCGTCCAGCGCCTCGGCATGGGCGGGCGAGGCGACATAGGCGGCAATCTCGGCCTCGGTCCAGCTCCAGCGCGCATCGAGCGAGCGGGCGCTGCGCAGATAGGCCTTCAGCGCCAGCAGCCGGCGGCCCCCGGCGTCGATGCGCGCCAGCGCGCCCTGCGCCTTTTCCGGCAGCGTGGCGGCCAGCGCCGCGACCGCGTCGTCGCCTCCGGCCCGCGCAGGCACGGCCAGCAGAGACAATGCCAGCAGCGCGCCGGCGACAAGCCGTGCCGCGATGCGTCGGGGTGCGGGTAGTCCACCGGCTTGTCTGGGTCGAGCCATCAGGGGCGGGCATATAGGACGGGATCGCCGCTGGGGAAGGCCGCCGGGGAAGCTCGCTGGGAGAAGGCCACTGGGGTCAGCCCTCGGCGTCCGCGCCGCCCGGCGCCTTCGCCCCGGCCACCAGGTGGCGCAATTCCCGCCGCACCTCCTCGAAATAGGTCCACATGATCTCCTCGTCCGGCGGCACGCAGGGCGGCAGGACGGCGAGGTTCAGGCCGAACGTGAACGGGTCGCGAAGGCCGCAGCAGCGCCGCCGCCGCCGGCAGGCGCCCTCCGCGCAGGAGGCCGGATTGCCGAGATGGGTGGCGAGCAGCCGCATCGCATGCAGCATCACCACAGTGACGTCGACGTGGAAGCGTTCCGAATCGCGGACGGTCGCCTCCCACTCCGCATCGGTCTGGCCGTGCTGGCGCGGCGGCGGGAAGAACGGCAGGTCGGGATGGTGCGGCCTGGGCGTGACGAAGCGCAGCGGCGCGCGCCGGCAGCCGGTGAGCGGCTCGGGCTGGAGCGGGCCGCGCGCCACGCCGCGATAGGGATCGATGACGACAGGCGGCAGGCCGCGCGGATAGGGATTGCCGAGCTTGCTGTGGGTCGGGGTGGCGTCCATTCGTCCTCGCACGGGGTTGCTGCGGCCATGGCTCGCCGCCCGGCGGGCTTCCGCCGCCGGTTGCGATCGGGTGAAGTCCGGGAGGCGGCGGTCTCAGGCCCGCGTTCCGAACAGAAATGTCCGCGGTCCGGGGACCGCCGCCCGGCGATTTCTGATCCCGCCCGTGCCTCTGCCCCCGTCCGTATCGCGGCTTTCGCCGCAACGGGGCCCACCGGGCAACCCGCCTACGATCGGGGCTCCGCGCCTCATCCGACGCGCAGGGGTCGTAATGCCCCCGGGAGCACCTCTGGACGGAACCTCCCCGGCGCACGGCCACGTCTGCCGCGCGCGGAGGCGCCGATCCCTTCCCGCCAAACCGCCGTCGCGAGCGGGCGTCCCGGCGGAAGAGACAGCGGCGATTATGACGCGGGCGGCAGGGGGGTGGATGAGATTGGCGCAGAAATCGCGCAAGTGGCTGGAATCGTTGAGGTCGGGGCGGAAAGATATCCACCTGGGCGCGGGGCAATCTCGCGGCAGCCTACCTCCCCTTGCGGGGAGGTCGGACCGCAGGTTCGGGTGGGGGTAATGGTGGGCCGCGTTCAAATACCCCTAACCCCTCCCCGCAAGGGGGACAGGTCGGCGCGCGATGTTTGCCCGGCTTTGATATAGCCCGCTGGCACCCCCCTCTGGCTTGCCAGCCATCTCCCCCTCAAGGGGGGAGATCAGCCGGCGCGGCCCTCCACCTCCCCCTTGCGGGGAGGTCGGACCGCAGGTCCGGGTGGGGGTAACGGTGGGCCGCGTTCAAATACCCCCACCCCTAACCCCTCCCCGCAAGGGGGAGGGAGACAGGTCGGCGCACGGCCGGCTGATCTCCCCACCCGTGGGGGAGATGCCGATCTTGACAAGACTTGGCAGGACAGAGGGGGCAACGGAGAGCGCGGCCCTCCACCTCCCCCTTGCGGGGAGGTCGGACCGCAGGTCCGGGTGGGGGGCAACGGTGGGCCGTTCAAATACCCCCACCCCTAACCCCTCCCCGCAAGGGGGAGGGGGACAGGACGGCGCGCGGCCGAGGCGACCCCACCCCTATCTGCCGGGGACCCCGATTGCTTCGCAATCTCCCCGGCCTTCTCACCCGAGGATCGAGCCACCGGCTCGATCCAAAAGATCGCGTTCGAAGCCCCTCAAGGGGGAGGGAGCGGCCGCGTTACGGCACCAGGTGGATCTGCTCGGTCTGGCCGCCCTCGCAGGTGTAGCAGCAGCCTTCGCAATCCTGCACATTGCCCGGGCCGACGCCCCAGTAGGAGGCCTGGTCGCCGGCGATCCAGGCGCCGTAGCAGATCGTCTCGCCGGCCTCGCAGGCGAGCGGGATCTGCTTCGTCTCGCCGTCGTCGAGGTAATAGACCTGCCCGTCGCCCGGCCAGACATGCTCGCGGTCCTGGCTGTAGAGCTCCACCTCGACGGCATTCGGATGATCGTTCTGCATGACGAAGGTGACATCGTCGGCCAGCGCCGGCGCGGCAAGGAAGGCGATGGCGAGGGCAAGAATTGAACGCATATAAAGACACTCCTAGGCTCTCAGCGTGGACGGATGGACAAGCTCTTCCGATTCTGACCGGATTTTCACCGTTGTGCTGCTCCCATCCTCTTCAAAATTGCGCCGTAGCGCTTTCGGTCAAGCGCAACCTTTCCGACGCCGTCGAGCATTGACCACCTAAAAGATTGCCCCGACTCACGTCCATCCAACGTATACTCTGTTGCAACCGTTCCCTGTAATTTGATCAGAAGCGCATCGGTGCCTGGAGGGCAAATCAGTGGTTTAGCTCGGTTTGTTCCGTCCTTCCACAATCCAACCGCCCACTCATCTCGCTTCCCTGATGCTGTTATCCAGCGTTCCATAAGAGCTCTGCTTGTCAGTGTCATAACCGAAGAACCCGGATCCTCAGCTAGCCCCGTGGAATACCTGTTCGCCCAACGCCACTCCATCTGCGGTCCGTCGAACAGCAACACGAATACGAGGTTTGGACCCACTGATTTCAGAGGATCGTGAGCCGGATCGCTGCGCGCCAAATCTTCACAGATCATTACACTAAATATTGAGCCGCTCCTCATTGGATGGAAATGTATCTGTCGCGGGGGAACATTGATCTTCTCCCACCACAAGTCGGTGTGTAGAACCGGATCTGGGAACCGGTCTGCAAGCCCATACCGGTCTATTTGCCCCTTATCCAAAGACCATCGATGGTGCTTGGGACGACTCGACGTCGCCATGCATCGTAGCCTTTTTGACGAAGGGATTTTCGGATCGGAGAAATCATCAAAAAAATGCGTCGCCAGCGCGAAATTGCCTTTCTCGTCGGCGCAGTTTGAGCTGCTCCCGGACACCAAAAATTGCACGCCTCGATAGTTGTCTCTTATGTACTCAGCAATCTTTAGGTATATTTCGTAGTTCAGCGCGAGTTCCGGAAACACTACAGCGTGTACGACATCGCGTTTTGCAGCCTCGTCCATCAGCAATGCAACGTATTCGATCATTTGGCGCTCGTTTGACACCAACCATCCCTGTGCCAAATCAAACCACCCCCATCTCGATTGACTGGGCGATCCAAAAACAGTGTTTGACGTCAGCCACCTATTTTCTAATCGATAGGGAAACGGAATCGCTAGCACGTTTAGGGTGGACTTTTCTTCAAATTCCAGGGGAGTTTGCGGAGTCAGCCAGAAGCCGGCGATCTTTCCTCTGGGTGGCATGAGGGCAAGGTTGTGGGAGAGGTTTCTTAGGCTGCAACCAACTCCCGACGTCCGCGCCTTAGGCTGTACACACAGGACATCCCAATCAATCTCAGACGTGATCGAGGGAGCTTGATCTGAGAGACGCAGGTGTCGGTCGGCTGGAACCTTGCCTAGTACGTCAAGTAATAGATTACCCAGCCGAACTACCCACCTATCCGACCAGTCCTCCCCGGGGGGCTCCTTGTAGCCCACATCCTCAGCCGCGTGGTCCGCGATTGCGAGAAGCGAGAATGCGACTTTAAGCCACTTTGGAGGTTTTGGAGAGCCTTTCCTTTTATACTCGTCAAAGTTGCAGACGGGCTCATCCGCGAATGTTAGGAGTTTATCCCACAGCTTTTTCACATCAGGCGGGCAATTTGGGTCAGTCGACCATTTTTTTCCGATCCGCCGAAACTCCGCGCAGTCATCTGGAGTTATTCCGACAGATAAATTTGGCAGATTGACCTTGTCGGCAGTTGCAATCAACCAGTGATAGGCGCTGCCCACTTCAAGAAGGTAGGCCATCGCTCCAAAGAGATCGACAGGAGACCAAGGCGCTGATCGAATTTTTTGCTGAGATCTAGGTGCGCGCGATGACGGAGGCCTACCATTTTTTACTGCCGATGAGCTTGATACGGTTCCGTTTGGAAATACACGCAGCAACACGTCCAATATCGACAGAGTCAAAGCGCCCCCCAAGGCATGTTGCAATTTTGACGAAAACTAGCCATGGTATGGTCACAAATCAACCGCGATGCGAGGGGTTTCGCGGGTTGTCAGAGCGTGAAAAACGGCAACTGCCATGGGCCCATTTGACTGGGGCTTTTTGCTGTGAACTTTTTTTTGTTCACTCCCTCTTAACCGCCATTAAACTGCGATCTGCCAGCGTTATGAAACATGCTGCGGCAAGGCTGCATGTTGCAGTGCGGCAACTATTTGCTATATGGGAACCAGTCAAAAGGTAGGACGATGACGGTCATACTCGATCAGCGGTATATGGCAGCCCGACAGAAGAACGCACAGGCGTACTCCGCCGATCTTAAGCGCAGCCTCGGAGAGGCGTTCGGTCAGGACAAGGGCGATGTGGTGTTCCGCACGCTTACCGCGAAGGTTTTTTCTGTTGTTGGTATAGAGCCCAAGTCTACTAAGACTAGGTCGACCAAATCAGCGCCGGCGCTTGCGGCGAGGGCTGTGGCTAAGAAGGCTGCGGTCAAGAAAGGTGTTGCCAAGAGAGGCGCTGCGGATAAGCGAAAGACGGTCAAGCGGCTTGGCTGAGCCGGCAAGGTTGGCTGACTGAAGGCTCTACCTCTCCAACCCCGCCACATAATTCCGCACCTCCGACGCGCTGAAAATCTCCAGCGCCTCGGCTGCTGCATCCACATAGGCCTGGTCCGGTCCGAACCCCTCCGGCAGCAGCAGCTTGCCGGCGCACCAGACATAGATGTCCTTCTCCTCCCGGATGGTGATGGAGCCCGCGACGTAGTTCGGCGCGGAGTAGATGAAGCGCGTCGTGGTGACGGCGTAGGCCTGCGCGGAGGCGACGGCGATGCGCGCCTCGAAGCGGCCGCCCTCGCCATAGTCGGTGCGGACGATGTTCACCGCCGCGCGCCCGTCCGACCCGCGCCACACCTGCCACTCGCCGCCCTCGGTGGAGTCGATCTCGGCGACGTCAAAGACGTGGTCGGCCGGCGGCACCGGCGGCGCGGCCAGCATGTCGAACAGCCTGCCGCCGTCGCAGGCAAAGGCCGGCGTGGCGGAAAGGGCGAGGAGGAGGGCAAGCGTGCGGCGCATGGCGGACTCGAGGAGAGGCGGAGCGCCCCCTCCCCCATGCTTCGCATGGTCCCCCTCCCCCGTAAACGGGGGAGGATGGGCGCGCGGCGCTCACGGCGTCGATGCCGGCGGCCGCGGACGAGGCCGGCGCGGACGAGGCCGGGGCGGACGAGGCCGGCGCGTGGCCGGCGCGACACGGCCTCCGCTTGTGGCTTCGCCACCTCGCGCGGCCGACCCTCCCCGCAAGCTGGAGGGAGGCGATCGGCCGCCGCACGGCGACGGTTGCACGCTGGCGGCCGGCATGGTCCTGTCCCGAGACGGAGGCACGATGGCGCTGAGGACTGCGGGCACGGCGGCACGGGGGGCGCGCGCATGAGCGCCACGCTCTGCGTCGCCAGCGCGGGCACGGTCGCGGTGCACGTGGCGGCGGCCTTCACGCTCGCCTGGACGCATTCGGTGGAGAGGACGCGCTGGGAGGAGGACTGGCGGCTGACCGGCGACGGCCGGCTGGCGATCGTCGAGGCGCGGGTGAAGGGCTCGGGCGCCGGCATGGAGCCGCCCGACGGCGCGGTGCTGCGCGACGGCTGGTGGACCTATGCGCCGAGCCTCGCGCCGCGCGACCGGCTGGTGCTGGCCGCCTCGGGCGCCACCGGCGGCGGCTGGACGATCTGCTTCGGCGCCGACTGCGCAGAACTCGGCGGCGACGCCGGCGCGCCGGTGGAGATCCGCGCCTGCACCGCGGACGCGCGGTAGGCCGCGATCCCGCTGCCCGGGGAGGATCACGGTCGGGGACGATCACGGTCGGGCGGTGGCCCGCGGGGTCGCGGGGTGGGCAGCATTCTGCTTCTTTGTGAGTCGCTGAATTGCTCTATCTGCTTGATTCAACGCAATTCCGGACGCAGAACCGCGACGCACTTCTGCTGGAATTGCTCGATCTGCTTGATTCGACGCAATTCCGGACGCAAAACCGCGACGCACTTCTGCTGGGATTGCTCTAGCGGCGCGGCTCGCCGGGCAGGAGCAGCGCATAGGCCGGCGGCACGCCCATGCCGGGCAGTTGCGGCCGCGGCTGGGACACGCGGGGACGACCCTGACTCTGGCTCTGGCGCTGGCCCTGACCCTGGCGCTCGCCCTGGCGCGGGCCGCGCAGCAGGTAGACGATCATCGCCATCAGGACGAGCAGCGGCGCCAGGTCGACCAGCCTGTGGGTGACGGCGCGCGTTGCCAGCGTGCGCAGCGCCGGGGCGGCGGCGGGCTCGGCGCCGGCCAGCGCGTTGCGCGGCACCCAATAGGCATCGACCAGCGCGCCGAAACGGGCGGCGGGATAGCCGCCGCCGCTCTCGCGGCCGGGCCGGCCGCCGGTCTCGGTCAGGATGGCGGCGGTGAAATCCTCGGTCATGCCGGCGAACCAGGCGGCCTCGTTGCCGGTGGCGGTGCCGGTCTTGCCGTAGACGGCGGCCGCGCCGCTCTTGCCGGCCGCCTGCCGGGCCGTGCCGTGGCGGTCGGCGACCGGGCCGCGCAGCAGCCTGGTGAGGCGGTCGGCCGCCTCGCGCGAGATGACGCGCAGCGGCTCGGGCGAGGCCGCCTGGGCGACGATGCGGCCGCTGCCGTCAACGGTGGCGACATAGGCCCTGGCCGGGAGCAGCCGGCCGCCGGCGGCGACGGCGTTCATCATCTGCGCGACCTGGACCGGGCTGCCATAGAGCCCGCCGACGGGGATCAGCGCGGGGTTGTCGGGAATGGCGAAGCCGAAGCGGCGCGCCAGGTCGGCGGCCGCGGTGGGCACCTGCTCGACCAGGCGCACCAGCGGCCGGTTGCAGGAGAGCGCGATCGCCTTATCGACGGGCATGTCGCCGCGGCAGTGCGGATTGGTCTCGCGCGGATTGTAGCGGCCGGTGCGGCGCGCGGTGGAGTAGGACTGGTCGAGCAGGCCGGGGCGCTCGGCCGCCGCGGCGGCGGTGACGATCTTGCCCAGCGAGGCCAGCGAGAAGACGCCGTCCAGCGCGGCGCTGTAGGTACCGGCATAGGCCGGGCCGCCGATCGCCAGGACCGCGCCGTCGCGGCGCAGCACGACGGGATGGGTGGCGCTGCGGCCGGGGCTGCGCGCCGCGGCCGCGTCGGCCTGGCGCTGGAACCACGGGTCGAGCGTGAGGAACACGCGCGCGGTACGGCCGGCATCGGCGCCGGCCGGCGCCTGGCGCGCGGCGAGGTCGCGGACGCGGCGGTACTCGAACGGCCGCGCCGCCTCCGCCTTCATCGCCTTGCGGCCGGCGAACACCTTGCCGGCGCGGATGCGGGCGGTGGCCTCGGTCACAGCGGCGTCGCGCTGGGCGGTGCCGACGAAACCCTCGTCGACCATGCGGCCGGCCGAGGTGGCGACCGCCGCCGCCCATTCCTCGCGGGCGCCGGCATTGGCGGGATCGCGCCGCTCCGGCGCGGGGATCTTGGCCACCAGGATCAGCGCGTCGGCAAGCGTCAGGTCCTTCGCCGGCTTGCCGATGTAGAAGCGCGCGGCCTGGTCGAAGCCGAAATGGCCGCGGCCGAGCGGTACCGTGTTCATGTAGGCGGTGAGGATGCGGTCCTTCGGCCAGACGCGCTCCAGCCGCAGCGCGATCACGATCTCGCGCAGCTTGCGGCCGAGCGAATCGTCCGACGGATCGAGGAAGAGGGTGCGGGCGAGCTGCTGGGTGATGGTGCTGGCGCCGCTGCGCCGGCCTTCGACGAGGTTGCTGACCAGCGCGCGCGGGATGCGGTAGCCGTCGACCCCGCCATGCGCGAGGAAGCGCTTGTCCTCGCTGGCGACCAGCGCCAGCACGGCCGCTTCCGAGATGTCGGCCAGCGCGACGTCGAACGGGCAGAGCACCACGTCGGTGCCGTCGCGGCGGTAGGCGCCGGTGACCTGGCAGAGCCCGGCGATGCGGGCGATCTCGTCCTCGCCGGGCAGAGGGCGCCAGATCTCGCGCGGCAGGCTCGATTCGATCCAGAGCAGCGCCGGCTTGCCGGCATAGAAGGCACAGAGCCCGGCCAGGATGCCCAGGAAACCCAAACCCAGCAGGAACCGGACAAGGCCGCGCACCCACACTCCCCATCGGGCCGGGCGGTTCCGCACCGGCGCATGACGGCGAAGGTCGGTCGCGAATTTGTCGCCGTCAAGGCGGCGTTAACCATTCTTAACGGCGGCGGTGTGGGCAGAGGGCGTGTCGGCGTTGTGGCCGGGGAGACGAGCCGCGTCACCAGCCAAAAGCCGCGCGACGCGGGTCACGAGCCGCGATGCCGGTCGCGGTTCGGGGTCAGGAGCGCGGCGCCAGTCCCGGACGCTCGGTGCGAAACGTGGTCGAGCGGCGGCCCGCCGGCGGGCGGCAGATATGGCTGTCGTGGCGGCGTGCGGTCTGCATCGGCCCAGCCCTCAGCGCAGCGATACGCCCGGCCCGCCGATCGGCATGCCGCGACGCGCGCAGGCCGGCCCCGGGCCGCGCATGTAGTGCCGCTCGGGCCGATAGGTCGGCGCGATGAATTCGCGCAGAGCCAGCACCAGCCCGGAGATGTGGCGGAGGAAGTTCATAGTACCCGTCCCTGTCGTTTCTCGGATGTCCCTTCCGACTGGTGCGAACCTTACGCTTCGCCAGTGAATGATCGGTGAACGCGATGTTAATCCCTTTGCGATCCGGCCGGCCGAATCCGCGCCGCGACCGCGAGGTCGCCGTTCGACGCCGGTCGTGGCCGAATTCTGTCAGCGCGGCGGCATTTCCGTGCCGGCGACGGATCGCCCGGCGACCGTGGCTTTGCCGCCACGCCGTGCCGGAACAAGCGCCCCGACCGCACGTTGACGGGACGCGGAGCCGCCCGCGGTTGAGGCGCGCCCGGCACGTCCGCAATCAAGAGCAACAAGGAAGGACGAGAACCATGGGCCTCTTTTCGAAGGACATCAAAACATTGGACGATCTCTTCGTGCATACGCTGCGCGACATCTATTACGCCGAGAAGCAGATCGCGAAGGCGCTGCCGGACATGGTCTCCAAGGCGACCAACGCCGAGCTGAAGGCGGGCTTCCAGAAGCACCTGGAGGAGACCAAGGGCCACATCGAGCGCGTCGAGAAGGTCTTCCAGATGCACGGCGTCGAGGCCAAGGGCGTCAACTGCCCGGCGATCGACGGCATCATCAAGGAAGCCAACGAGGTGGCCGGCGAGGTCGACGACAAGCACGTGCTGGACGCGGCGCTGATCGCTGCCGCCCAGGCGGTCGAGCACTACGAGATGACGCGCTACGGCACGCTGGTCGAGTGGGCCAACCAGCTGGGCCGCGCCGACTGCGCGTCCGTCCTGAAGAAGAACCTCGACGAGGAGAAGGCGACCGACAAGAAGCTGACGGCGCTGGCGGAAAGCAAGGTCAACCTCCAGGCGGCCGAATAGGCGGCCGGAGCGACCGCGGGCCGGCGCTCGATCGCCGGCCCGTTTTCATTTCGGCCCCGGGAAAACGCCGCTCTTTCGCCAACGAAATCAGTCAGTTTGCCGTCAGCATGAAACGCGCCCGGCAAGGAATCACGATCCGTTCCACTAGAGGCGTGGGCGATTTTGTGAAACCTTAAGGTCAACATAGTACAGGAACCGGCGGGATGGGCCGGCGTTGAATCCATCCAGCCAGTTGAGGTGTCCGGTATGAGTAAGGCGGCCAGACGAGCGGCGTTGTGCATGCGGGAGTGCGCGTGATGGCACCGCGCCCGATCTGGAAAGGCTACCTCAAGCTCTCCCTCGTCACCTGCGCCGTCGAACTGTCCAACGCGACGACGGCCGCCGAGAAGGTGTCGTTCAAGGTCATCAACAAGGCGACCGGCAACACGGTGAAGCGGCAGTATGTCGACGCCACGACCGGCAAGCCCGTCGACGAGAAGAACGAGGTCAAGGGCTACAAGCTGGCCGACGGCGAGTTCCTGCTGATCGAGGACGAGGAGATCGACAAGATCCAGGTCGAGTCCTCGCACACGATGAACCTCGACGGCTTCGTCGAGAAAGCCTCTATCGATCAGGTCTATCTCGACTCGCCCTACTACGTGGCGCCCTCCGACAAGGTGTCCGAGGAGGCGTTCGCCGTCATCCGCAAGGCGCTGGAGCAGAAGAAGATGGCGGCGCTGGCGCGCATCGTGCTCTACCGGCGCGAGCGGCCGGTGCTGCTGGAGCCGCTGGGCAAGGGCATGCTGCTGACGACGCTCCGCTACGACCGCACGGTGCGCAAGGCGGACGACATCTTCGACGACATCAAGGACGTCAAACCCGACAAGGAGATGATCGAGCTCGCCACGCACATCATCGACAAGAAGAAGACGAAGTTCGATCCCTCGAAGTTCGAGGACACCTACGAGACCGCCCTGATCGAGATGATCGAGGCTAAGAAGGCAGGCAAGAAGCCGCCGGTGGCCAAGCCGGCGCAGAGCCCGTCCAACGTGGTCAACCTGTTCGACGCGCTGAAGAAGAGCCTGGCGTCGGAAGACGACGGCAAGGCCAAGCGGCCGGCCGCCAACAAGAACGGCGCCCAGAAGGCGAAGGTGCGGGCGCGGGCGGCGTCGGCCAGCCAGCCGACGAAGAAGCGCAAGCTCGCCTCGTAGCGCGATGCACGGACCGTCATGAAGGGCGTGAAAGCCGGAACCGGCCCGCTCCGCGACTACCGCGCCAAGCGCGACTTCAAGGTCACCTCCGAACCCTCCGGCGCCGGGCGCGCGCGCAAGCGCACCGACGGCGGCAAGTTCGTGATCCACAAGCACGACGCGACGCGGCTGCACTACGACCTGAGGCTGGAGCACGACGGGGTGCTGTGGAGCTGGGCGGTGACGCGCGGCCCGAGCCTCGACCCGTCGGACAAGCGGCTGGCCGTGCATGTCGAGGACCACCCGCTCGACTACGCGACGTTCGAAGGCATCATCCCGAAGGGCCAGTACGGCGCGGGCGCGGTCATCCTGTGGGACGAGGGCGAGTGGATCCCGGCCTTCGACGCGGCATGGGGGCTGGAGAAAGGCCACCTGCGCTTCGAGCTCAAGGGCGCCAAGCTGAACGGCGAGTGGCACCTGGTAAGGCTGAAGCCGCGGCGCGGCGAGAAGACCGACAACTGGCTGTTCTTCAAGTCGGACGACCCGTACGCCTCGAGCGAGGTCGACATCCTGGAGGACGCACCGCAATCGGTGAAGTCGGGCCTTACGCTGGAAGAGCTGCGCGACGGCCGCACGAAGGCCCGCGCCAAGCCGGCAGCCACCCCGCAGGCATCGACGGCGAAGCGCAAGGCGCCGCCATCGGCGCGCACGGCCGCCCCGGCGAAAGCGGCGAAGGGGAAAGCGGCCGCGGCGAAGACAGCCCGGCTCGCCTTCGTCGAGCCGTGCCTGGCGAAGCTGGCCGCCGTGCCGCCGTCGGGCGACAACTGGGTGCACGAGATCAAGTTCGACGGCTACCGCATGCAGGCGCATGTCGCCGGCGGCAAGGTCAAGCTGCTGACCCGGACCGGGCTCGACTGGACGTCGAAGTTCGGCACGGCGATCCCCGCGGCGCTGCTGGACCTCGACCTCGACAGCGCGATCCTCGACGGCGAAGTCGTGGTCACGGGCGAGAACGGCGCGTCCAGCTTCTCTGACCTGCAGGTCGACCTGTCGGAAGGGCGCAGCGACCGCTTCATCTACTACGCCTTCGACCTGCTGCATCTCGACGGCGCGGAGCTGACGGACGAAACGCTCGCGGCGCGCGTCGAGCGGCTGCAGGGCTTCGTCGATGCCGACGCGGACGGCGCGCTGCGGCTCAGCCAGCAGTTCCACGAAAGCGGCCGCAGGATGCTGCAGCATGTATGCCGCATCGGCCTGGAGGGCATCGTGTCGAAGCGGCTCGACGCGCCCTATGCCAGCGGCCGCAACGGCGACTGGGTGAAGGCGAAGTGCACGCTGCGGCAGGAGTTCGTGATCGCCGGCTACCTGCCGTCGCAGAAATCGGGGCGCGGCCTGCGCTCGCTGGTGGTGGGCTACGTCAAGGACGGGACGTTGAGGACCGCCGGCCATGTCGGCACCGGATTCTCGTCGCGGGCCGCCGACGACCTGCTGAAACGAATGAAGGCGCGGGTGGCCACGTCTTCGCCCTTCACCGGTCCCGCGGCGAAGGAGAAGGGCGTCGTCTGGCTGGAACCGGAACTGGTGGCCGAAGTTGAATTCCGCAGCTGGACGCATGACGGCATCATCCGCCACGCGTCGTACCAGGGATTGCGGGACGACAAGCCCGCGCGCGAGGTGGTGATGGAAAAGCCCGTCGAAGACCCTGTACCGCAGACGAAGAAGGCGAAGGCCGCGGCCGGCAAGACGGAAGCGCCCAAGGCGGGCGGCAAGACGACGGCCAAGAAGAAGGCGGCCGGCGGCGACGCGGTGACGCTGTCCAGCCCCGACAAGAAGCTCTGGCCCGACGAAGGCGTCACCAAGAAGGACCTGCTCGACTACTACGAGCAGGTGTGGCCGCGCATGGAGCCGTTCGTGGTCAACCGGCCGCTGGCGCTGGTGCGCGCGCCCGACGGCATCCACGGCCAGCGCTTCTTCCAGAAGCACGCGCTGCCGGGCACGCCGGCCTCGGTGCTGCGCATGCGCGACCCCGAGGACAATGAGGAGCTGCTGTCGGTGGAAAGCTTCGACGGCATCGCGGCGCTGGTGCAACTCGGCGTCGTCGAGATCCACATCTGGGGCTCGAAGACGGACGACATCGAGAAACCCGACCAGATCGTGCTGGACCTCGACCCGGACGAGGGGCTCGATTTCGACGACGTGCGCGCGGCGGCGCTCGACGTGCGCGGCCGGCTGGACGAGCTCGGCCTGCCCAGCTTCGTCAAGACGACGGGCGGCAAGGGCCTGCACGTGGTGATTCCGCTGAAGCCGAAAGCGGACTGGAAGGTCGTGAAGACCTTCGCGCATGATTTCGCGCAGGCGATGGCCCAGACGGCGCCGGATCGCTACACGGCGGTGCTGTCCAAGAAGGCACGGACGGGCCGGATCTTCGTCGACTACCTGCGCAACGGCAAGGGCGCCACAGCGGTCGCGCCCTATTCGTCGCGGGCGCGCAAGGGCGCGACGATGGCGATGCCGATCACCTGGGAGATGGTGGAGGCGGGCGTCGACCCGGCCGACTATGCGATCGGCTCGAAGGGACTGGCCGCGCGGCTGAAGGCCAGCGACCCGTGGGCCGACTTCCGTGCCAGGGCGAAGGCGCTGGCAGTGAAGTGACCGCGTCTTCCCGCGGTAAGCTCAGTCCAGCGTCCGCCGGAAGCGGAACAGCGCCAGCGCCGAAAAGAACAGGATGAAGAAGCCCAGCCACGCCACCTCGGTGGCGATGGCGGGGAACTCCGCTCCCTTCAGCATGACGCCGCGGATGATGCGCAGAAAGTGCGTCAGCGGCAGGACCTCGCCGAAGGTCTGCGCCCAGCCGGGCATGCCGCGATAGGGGAACATGAAGCCCGACAGCAGGATCGACGGCAGGAAGAAGAAGAAGGTGAGCTGCATCGCCTGCATCTGCGTCCGCGCCGCCGTCGAGATCGTGTAGCCGAGCAGGACGAGCGCGAGGACGAACATCAGGATGGCCGACAGGAGCAGCGACAGGGAGCCGGCGAAGGGCACGGCGAACAGCAGCTTCGCCGTGACCAGGACGACGACGACCTGCACTGCGCCGACCACGAGGTAGGGCAGGATCTTGCCCAGCATGATCTCGAAGGGGCTCGCCGGCATGGCGAGCAGGTTCTCCATCGTGCCGCGCTCGGTCTCGCGGGTCAGCGCCATCGCCGTCATCATCGTCATGGTCATCTGCAGGATGACGCCCAGCAGGCCCGGCACGATGTTGTATTGCGAGATGCCTTCGGGATTGTAGCGCCTGTGCACGACCACTTCGAGCTGGCCGCGCGCGGCCTCGGCGGCCTCCGCCTCCTGGCCCTGCTCGCGCAGCAGCGCCTGCGACGCGACGGTGGAGAGCGTCGAGATGGCGCCGGACGCAACCGAGGGATCGGTTGCGTCGGCCTCGATCAGGATCTGCGGACTGTCCCTGCGCTCGATGCGGCGGGCGAAGTCGGACGGGATGGTGACGACGAAAGCGACCTCGCCCGAGGCGATCAGGAGCTCCGCCTCTTCGGCCGTCCCGACGACATGGTCGAAGCGGTAGTAGCCGGTCATCTGCAGCGCCGAGACGATGGCGCGCGTGTACTGGTCATTGCTGGTGGCGACGAGCGCCGCCGGCAGGCCCTTCGGGTCGCTGTTGATGGCGAAGCCGAACAGCAGCAGCTGCACCAGAGGCACGCCAAGCATCATGGCGAACGTGATGCGGTCGCGCCGCATCTGGATGAACTCCTTGGCGAGCAGCGCCCCGAGGCGGCGAAGCGAGAGGAACCTCATTGCATGTTGTCCCTGGACGCGCCCATGAACTGGATGAACACGTCCTCGAGGCTCGTCTCGCCCTGGACGACGGCCGTGTCCGGCCGCGACCTCACCGGAGCCAGCGCGCGCTTGAGCGCCGCCGCGTCCGACCCGACCACATGCAGCGTCGTGCCGAACGGCGCGACCTGGTCGACGCCGGGCTGGCCCGAGAGGGCTGCCGCGACCTCGTCCAGCCGAGGCCCCTCGATCACGAAGGTGGCGAGGCCGGAGCCGGCGATCACCTCGTCGACACGGCCCGACGCCAGCATGCGCCCGTAGGAGATGTAGCTGATGCGGTGGCAGCGCTCGGCCTCGTCCATGTAGTGGGTGGAGACGAGCACGGTGAGGCCGCCGCGCGCGAGCCGGTGGATCTCGTCCCAGAACTCGCGCCGCGCCTTCGGGTCGACCCCGGCGGTCGGCTCGTCGAGCAAAAGCAGCTTCGGCTTGTGCATGATGCAGGCGGCGAGCGCCAGCCGCTGCTTCCAGCCGCCGGACAGCGTGCCGGAGAGCTGGTTGCGCCGCGACGTCAGGCCGAGCTCGGCGAGCGTCCGGTCGACATGCTCCTTCGCCGGCGTCAGCCGGTAGAGCCGCGCCACGAACATCAGATTCTCGGCGATGGTGAGATCCTCGTAGAACGAGAACTTCTGGGTCATGTAGCCCACCTCGTTCTTGATCTTCAGGCTCTCGGTGCGCAGATCGTAGCCCAGCACCTCGCCGTCGCCCTCGTCGGGGGTCAGCAGCCCGCACATGATGCGGATGGTCGTCGTCTTGCCCGAGCCGTTGGGGCCGAGGAAGCCGACGATCTCGCCCTCGGCGACGTCCATCGACACGTGGTCGACGACGGTCTTGTCGCCGAAGCGCTTGACCAGGTTGCGGACGGAGATGGCGTTCATGGCGTCGACCGCCTTGACGTCTCACCCCGATCCCTGACCCCTCTCCGGAACGGGCACGGGAATTCGGGCGCGGCAGCTTCCCCTCCACCTTGCGGAGAGGGGGCAGGGGTCGGGGTGAATGGTTCGCCGGGCGACATGAGCCTACTCGGTGCCCGCCACCACGACATCGACAATCTGCCCCGGCTTCAGCTCGCCGTCGTTCTCCGGCCGTGCCTCGACGAGGTAGACGAGCTTCTGGCGCGTCTCGAGCGAGTAGATGACCGGCGGCGTGAACTCCGGGTCGGGGGATACGTAGGAGACGCGCGCGACGAGGTCCGGCGCGCAGCCATCGCAGCGGACCGCGAGCCGGGTGCCGACCGACACCTCGGAGAACCGCTCCTCGGGCAGATAGAGCTTCAGCTTGACCGCCCCGTCGGGCAGCATGGAGAGCACCGGCGCCTGCGGCCCGGCGAGGTCGCCGGCGGTGCGGATGACGTCGTTGACGCGGCCGGGCGCCGGAGCCTCGATGGAGCGCTTGGCCAGCCGCCAGCGCGCCTGGTCGCGCGCGGCGACCGCCTGCTTGACCTGGTTCTCCGCCGCCCTGATCGCCTCCGGCCGGGCCGGCAGCGCGGCGACGGCCAGGTTCGCTTCCGCCTGGCCGACGGCGGCCTGGGCGACTTCGAGCGAGGTCGACGCCTGATCGTAATCGGCCTGGGTGGCGATGCCTCGCTTCAGCAGGTCCTCGATGCGCTTCAGCACGCGCTCGGCCTCGTTCTGCTGCGCCTTGGCGGAGGTGAGCGCCGCCTCGAGCACGGCGATCTCCTCCGGCCGCTTGCCGAGCTTCAGGTCGGCGAGCTGGGCCTCGGCCTGGGCGAGCGCGGCGTCGGCCTGCGCAACCGCGATCAGCGCATCTCCCTTGTCGAGCAGCGCGATCGTGACGCCGGGCTGGACACGATCGCCGCGCCGGACATTGACTGCCTCGACGGCGGCGATCTCGATCGGCGCCAGCAGCACGTATTCGCCCTCGACGTAACCGACGGCGAGCGGCTCGGGCGCGGCGCAGGCGCCGACCAGGGAGGCGATCAGCGGGATGGAGCAGACGAAGCTCATGGCTTCTCCTTTCCGCGCGAGGCGAGGATGGCGTCGAGATTGTCGCGCGCGACCGCAAGCACGGCGGCCGATTCGGCGGGACCGATTCCCTGCCAGCCGAGGCGGCGCTCGACAGCGATGCGGCCGATGCGGAAATAGACGACCTGACCGATCAGCGTGAACACCGTGATCTTGGTGCGCTCGCTCTCCGCCGGCTCCCCCGTCGCCGCTTCCCAGATGCGGCACATGCGGCTGTGCATGGGGAGGAAGATGCCGTCGTAGATGATGTCCAGCGCCGGCGTCGGCTGCGCCAGTTCGCGCAGCAGGAACTGCACGAACTCGCCCGCCTCCGGCCGCGCGATGATGAAGGCGACCATCGTCTCCAGCGCCGTCTCGAGGCGCTTGCGTGCGACCTCGGGCGCCATCGGCCCGGCCGCCTCGTCGAGCGCGAGCACCTGCCGGGCGACGCCCTGGATGGTGTCGACGATATGGCGGGCGCAGGCGGCCCGCAGCCCCTCCTTGCCGCCGAAATGATAGGCGATGGAGCCGATGTTGGCGCCGGCCTCCGCCGCGATCTCGCGGGTCGACGCGCCGTCATAGCCCTTGGTTCCGAACAGTTTCAGCCCGGCGCGGATCAGCGCCTGCCTGGTCTGGTCCGACGAGCTTCCGTCGACGCGGGCGGTTGACGATTTGATCATACGATTGAACTAATCAATCGAATGATCAAAGTCAAGCGGCCAGCGGCGCCGTGCCGGCTTCACCTTTCAGGACACGGAGTCCATAGTCCGCCGCCGGAGGCGAGGATGGATGTTGGCGAAGACACATGGCTGGACCGGCTGGGCGCCTATCTGGCGCGCAGGCTGGAGACCGAATCGTCCGGCTACGAGCCATACACGCCGTCCGATCCGGAGACGCTGCGCCGGGTGCTGGTGCCCGGCGACATCCTGCTCGTCGAGGGCAACTATCGGCTCTCGGCCGCCATCAAATACCTGACGCAGTCGACCTGGTCGCACGCCGCGCTCTATGTCGGCGACGCGCTGCCCGAACGCGAGGGCGGCGGCGAGCGGCCGCGGCTGGTCGAGGTTAATCTGGGCGACGGCTGCATCGCGGTGCCGCTGTCGAAATACGCGACCTACAACACGCGCATCTGCCGCGCCCACGGCCTGTCGCCGGAAGACCGCGCCACGGTCGTCACGTTCATGGTCGACAAGCTGGGGCTCAAATACGACCTGAAGAACATCTTCGACATGCTGCGCTACTTCTTCCCGACGCCGCCGGTGCCAGTGCGCTGGCGCCGCCGCATGATCGCGTTCGGCTCGGGCGACCCGACGCGGGCGATCTGCTCCTCGCTGATCGCGCAGGCCTACGAGCAGGTCCGCTACCCGATCCTTCCTGAGGTCACGCGGGCGCCGGGCCGCGCGTCGGCGCAGTCGAACTATTCGCGCCGCGAGATCATGCACATCCGCCACCACTCGCTCTACACGCCGCGCGACTTCGACCTGTCGCCCTACTTCCGCATCGTGAAGCCGACGCTGGAGTACGGATTCGACTACCGGGCCGTGGAATGGGCTCAGCCGACGGCCACCGAGGCGGAGCCAGCGACAGCGGACAAGGCAGCCATCTAGCGCATGTGCAGCAAGGGCGGCATCACCTTGCGTCGCGCACATGCAGGCAAGGCGATTCGCTAGACCATCATCTGTCCCAAACTGCTGCGCACTGTCAGGATTGTGGTCTAGCGCGGCGCCGCCGCCTCGGCCGCGATCTGCTGCTGCGCATTGGCGATGGTTGCCTTGTAGCGCACGAGCGGCGGCCGCACCCCGTGCGTCATCAGCATGCGCCTGACCTGCGGCGACGCGCCGGTGATGAACATGCGCACGCCGGCGCGCCTGGCCTTGTGGGCGGCGATCTCGATGACGTTGGCGGCGGTGGAATCGAGGAAGGGCACGGCCGTGCAGTCGAGGATGAAGTTGCGGCGCTGGTCGCCGATGCGGTCGAGCACGGTGCCCACGGCCGAGGCCGCGCCGAAGAAGAAGGCGCCGCGGATGCG
The DNA here is from genome assembly GCA_019635755.1 of Rhizobiaceae bacterium. Lineage (GTDB taxonomy): Bacteria > Pseudomonadota > Alphaproteobacteria > Rhizobiales > Rhizobiaceae > OAS926. The sequence goes on from JAHBYW010000003.1 coordinate 56,722, forward strand.
GTAGACGACGGTGTCCGGGTCCGCGCCGTCGAGCGGCTGGTAGCGCGGATGGACGTCGGGATCGGTGTCGGCGCGGTCGCGCTCGACGATCGGCGTCTCCATCTCGACCGCGATCGACTTCGCCATGCGGTCGATGAAGAGCACCGAGCCCAGCAGGAAGCCGACGACGATGCCCTCGGTCAGGTCGCGGAAGACGACCAGCAGGAAGGTGACGCCCAGCACCAGCGCGTCGCCGCGGGAGGAGCGGACGAGCGCGGCGATGGCCGACTTCTCGACCATGTTCCACGCGACCACCGCCAGGACGCCCGCCAGCGCGGCCAGCGGAATGTAGGCCGCCAGCGGGGCGGCGAGCAGCATGAAGCCGAGCAGGAAGGCCGAATGCAGCATGCCCGACACCGGCCCGTGCGCGCCGGCGCGGACATTGGTGGCGGTGCGCGCGATGGTGCCGGTGACGCAGATGCCGCCGAACGCCGCCGACCCTATGTTGGCGACGCCCTGCGCGACGAGCTCGCAGTTCGAGCGATGGCGGCGGCCGGTCATGCCGTCGGCGACCACCGCGGAGAGCAGCGATTCGATCGCGCCCAGCAGCGCGAACGCGATCGCGTCCGGCAGCACGGCCTGCATCTCGGCGATACCGAAGGCAGGCAGCGCGGGCGACGGCAGCGCGGACGGAATGCCGCCGAAGCGGGTGCCGATCGTCTCGACCGGGAGCTGGAACAGCGCCGTGAGGATGGCGGCCAGCGCCACGGCGACCAGCATGCCCGGCCAGCCCGGCCGCCACATCCGCAGGCCGACGATGGTGACGACGGACAGGAGGGCGATGCCGGCCGCTGCGACGTTGACGGTGCCGGCCGCTTGGCCGAGCGCCACCAGCTTGGGCAGCAGTTCGCCCGGCTCCTTGCCCGGCAGGGTCAGCCCGAGCAGGTCGTGCAGCTGGCTGGCGAAGATGATGACGGCGATGCCGGCGGTGAAGCCAACGGTGACCGGATAGGGGATGAACTTGATGTAGGTGCCAAGCCTGAGAAAGCCGATCGCCATCAGGAAGACGCCGGCCATCATCGTGGCGAGCAGCAGGCCGTCGACGCCGTGCCGGTCGACGGTGGCGGCGACGAGCACGATGAAGGCCCCGGCCGGCCCGCCGATCTGGAAGCGGCTGCCGCCCAGCGCCGAGACGAGGAAGCCGCCGATGATCGCGGTGTAGAGCCCACGGTCGGGCGAGACGCCGGAGGCGATGGCGATCGCCATCGACAGCGGCAGCGCGACGATGGCGACGGTCAGTCCGGCGACGAGGTCGCGCCGCAGCAGGTCAAGGCCGTAGCCTTCGCGCAGGACGGTGACGAGTTTCGGCGTGAAAAGCTGGGCGAAGGTCGGCTTCGCCTCCTGCAGCCCGGTTCGGTGCATGTTCATCGCGCGGCGCGCTCCTGCCGGCGGTTTGTGAACGGACGTCCCGCCGGTGGCGTCAGCGGCAGATTGGCCCCGCCAGGCTCCGTGCGCAAGATCACCGGCCGGCGGCGGGCCCGAGCGTGATCATGCCGACGGCGACGATCGCCAGCACGATGCCGCCGCCCTGCAGCAGTGACAGCTTCTCGCCGAACCAGGCGAGCGCGATCACGTTGACCGCGACGAGCTGGATCACCGCCGACAGACTGAACGCCGACGCCATGCCGAACTCGCGCACCAGCCTCAGCATGATGAGGTTGCCGGCGGAATAGAGCGCCAGCGTGAGCAGCAGCTTGCCGAGCGAGGGCGACAGCGCCCAGGACTTGGCGACGGTGGCCGCGACCAGGAAGATGAACGTCGACGCCCCGAGCTGCAAAAAACCTGAAACGGTCACGATCGATCCCCCGCGGCGCGACGCCGCCGTGCCCGTCGACTTCCGCCGCCCGAGCGCCGACGTCAAGCGGAACAGTCTGGTCCAGACAGACGCGCGGAGAGGCACCACCCGCCCTCCCCGGCGAACCGGCCGGCCGAGGCATTCACCCCGGCCGAAGCACGCCCAAGGCCTAGCTGTGCGGCTTCTCGCAGGTGCCGTTGGCGGCGGGTTCCCAGCCGGCCTTGCGCGCCTCGCATTCATTGTCGAAGGTCTGGCGCCGGTTGCCCTGCTCGGCGCAGACGGGCTTGTAATCGCGCGGGCAGATCTCCTCGGTCGACACGGTGCCGTCGTCCGGCTCACCGCGGAACACCGGCGGACTGCCCGTGGTGGTGTCGCAGGCGGAGAGCGTCAGCCCCAGGAGAACGAGCGCCGCCGCGCTCCAGCCGAAAGTCGAAGACAGTCTCATTGCCGCCCTCCGGGCATCATGTCGCGGTTCGATTCGCGGATGGCAGTCCGCGCCAAATCGCGCCGAAAGGCAATGGGGGCGCGTCGTCCGGGCGGCCGGAATCGCAGCGAATTCTCGATGCGCGACGGCCGTCGGCCCCTGGCGACATCGCGCTTTTCGCCGGCGGTCTTGCCGGCCGGCGGCCGCGCCGGCAATGTGGGCGGATGCAGGACCAAGCCGCCGCGAGCTGGGCCGTACTGGTGTTCGACATGGCCCGCACCGGGGAACCCGACGGCGAGCGGCTGGTCGACGGCTTCGCCAGCCTTGAGGCGGCGCTCGCCTATGCCGAGGCGCGGGTGCGCGGATCGGTGGAGGAGCTGCGCGAGCCTGGCCAGGCGCCGGACGCGCTGCGGCGGCTCTGGCACATGTTCGGCGAGGACTGCGTCGTCATCGGCGGCGGCTACAGCGGCCGCGACGCGCTCGACCGCTACATCGCGAGGCCGGCCGATGCGGCGGAAACGGACTGGCCGTCGCTGGCCCCCGGCGCCGCGCCGCCGCGGGAGAGGCGCTACTACGCGGCGGTGAGCGTTTCGGACAGGAACCCGCCGCCCGGGCGCAGGTTCGTCCATCTGGTCGACTGGCTGAAGGCGGCGTCGCGCCCGTCGCGCGCGGAGCTGCTGACGCATTTCGCCGGCGCGGCGCGCGCCGCGTTCGCACGGCAGGGTGTCGCCGACGTGGAGCTCGGCGAGGCCGGCGTCGTGCATCTGTTCGAACTGCCCGACCCGCCGAAGCCTCCGGCCGACGGCCGTCCCGAGAGGCGCTGGGCCGTCGAGGTCGACTTCGTCTGCGACGACGTGAAGTTCGGAAGCACCACCGGCGCGGTGTTCGCCTGGCCCGAGCGGCCCGACGGCGCAGCGCTGGACGCGATGCGCAGGCTGGTCGTCGCGGCGATGCTGTCGATGCGGGGCGACGGCCCCGAGTTCGCGGACGGCTCGCGCATCCTGGCGACGCGGGTCGAGGAGACGGACCGGCCCGTCACCTATGACTGAGGCTCCCGGACGAGTTCCGGCAGCGGGCGCTTCGGGGGTGGCCTGCCAGTCGCAGGAGCTTCAGGGCAGAAGCTTCAGCTGGCTGCGCGGGGTGCCGTCGCACGAACCGGTGCGGATCACGGCCCAGCCCTGGCGCTCGGCCTGGCACTTGTTGGCGAAGGTGCGGGTTTCCTCACCCCTCTGCCCGCACACGGGCGCAAGGATCAGGGGGCAGGCAACGCGGGTTCCGTAGTTTGACTGCGCCTGTGCCGAGACGTGAAGCGTCATCAGGATGGACAGGGCGGCAAGGAGTCTGACCACAGTAGTTCCTTTCAATGCGTGTCCCTTGGGCTGCTTGTCCCGCTCCAGCACGTCGAAATTAGGGCGGTCGAAGGGCCCGTCGGCGTCCCTTTCATGAGCAGAACGCGCAGCCTGCGCTCGGGTTTCGCCATCTGCGAAACGGCAGCGCCCGGACGCGCCGGGCCGGGCAAAACATGGGGGGAGAAGGGAAGGCAGGACAGCGCGCGGCAGCAGTGGCCGGGCGGGGCGGCGGGCAGGAAAACCCGCGCCGTCGCCTTGCGGGAGAGAAAGACCGATCCGATGGTGCTCTCCGGACCATTCCGGCGCTTCCCCCATCAAAAAGGACGGATCCGAAAAACCCCTTGCAATAGTCTTCCGGCCGCGGTCGCCGGGACGTTGCCGTCCAAGGCGCCGCTTTCTCTCCCGCAAGGCGACCTTGCGGGCCTAGCGGTGCGCTAGGGCTTCACGAGAGTGCCGACCGAACCGTCGGCCGCGGCGTCCTGATCGTATTCGATCATGCCGTCCGGCGTGTTGCGCGGGTGGTCGGGAATGTCGGCCTCGGCGACTTCGATCTCCTCGATGTCGTCGATCTCCTCGACGACGTCGAACTCGACCTCGTCGTCGGGGGCGAGGCTGAAGTCGCTGGCGGACGCCTGGAGCGGAACGAAGGATGCGGCGGCGATGGCCAGCGAAACGAAGGCCGACTTGAGCAGCGTGGTCATGACTGGTCCCTTTCTGTCCGATTTCGGACGACGCGGACCATAGGGCCGGTGTCGTGAACCCGGCCTGATGGCGCCGTTTATCGGCCGTTCAGGGCCGAGCCTGCAAACGACAAGGGCGAAAAAAGGCGCTATTGATCCGGGCGCGGCGGCCGGCGCGAGCCATGCCGCCGCTCCGCCCCGGGGCGGTTCGGGCGCGCGACAATCTGGCGGAGGCAAGCAATGGATACCAAGCAGTTCATGCCCGGCGGCGACACGGTGGCGCGCATCGTCGGCGATCTCGAGCGCTACGAACAGGAGCGGCGGGACGCGCACCGCAAGGTGCAATGGCGCGTGCCGGTGTTCCTCGGCGTGTTCGTCGTCGTCGTCGTCGCGCTGGCGATCGCTTTCAACAGCTTCGCCGATCCGCAGGAGCAATGGTTCTCCACGCCGCACGTCTTCCTCTATTTCGGCGCGCTGGTCGCGGCCTTCTTCATCTATTCCGCGGCGATGAGCCCGGCGACGAAGCTGCAGCAATCGTTCCGCGACCATCTGATGCCGATCGCGCTCGGCTTCGTCGACAATCTGCGCTACCAGAAGGGGCGCACGCCGGACTCGATCGACAGGCTGCCGGACCAGACGGTGGGGACCTTCAACCGCCGTACCTTCGACGACGTCTTCTCCGGCCGCTACGAGGGCTTTCCGTTCGAGCTCTACGAGGCGACGCTGTCCCACAAGGCTGGCAAGAGCGAATCGACGCGCTTTCGAGGCGTCGTCGTGGCGTTCGAGACGATCACGCCGTTCCCCGGCCTGCTGGTCGCCACGCGCAAGTCCGGACAGGTGACGAAGTTCTTCCAGAACATGTTCGGCGGCGGCGGCCTGAAGGAACTGCAGAGCGGCGACGCGGGGCTGGACGACGCCTATGATTTCCGCACCGACCACCCCGACGCGGCGCTGCCGCTGGTGACCGGGCGCCTGGCGCAGGCGCTGCGCTGGCTTGGCGAGACCTGGCCCGACGACGCTGCGCGCATCGCGCTGCGCGGGCGCGACGGGTTCCTGCTGCTGCCACTCACCAAGAACTTCTTCGAGCTTCCCGGCATTTCGACGCCGCTCGACTACAAGGCGCATATCGAGCCGATCGTCGCCGACATGGTGTCGCTGCTGGCGACGGCGTCGCTGGTCCGCAAGGTCGGCGCGAAGGACGACACGCCCCAGTCGCCGGCGGCGTGAGCCGAAGCGCCGCCTGCCTGAAACAATTCGTGTTGGCAGGCGCGGCGGCCGCGCCGTTTCGTGATCGTCGGCGTCGCCGATTAAGGCGGACCCGTGATGGCATGCGGCGCGGATCGCCGCAGCCGCCAAGCGCCCGCCATATCGGCACAAAGCTTCGTTCCGGCGGTTGCGCAGGCATCGGCACGCGTCCGCGGCGGCTCAATTGAGGCATAAATAAGCCGCTGATTCCGTTTGGCTATTTCATCCTTTGTGATTTGCGGGACAGCGCCCCTCGGCCTAGCTGTCCTCCCGTCCGGCGCATTGATCCGTTCGTCGCCGGGCAGCCAAGAAACGAAAACGGAGTTCACCTGATGAAGAAGATCCTCGCCACGACGCTCGCCTCCCTCGCCTTCGTCGGCATGGCCTACGCCGCAACCGTGGAAGGCGTCGTCCAGGCCGTCGATTCGGCGACACGCACGATCACGCTGCAGGACGGCACCAGCTTCGTGGCCCCCGAAGGCGTCGCCCTCGAGCAGATCCAGGTGGGTGCGAAGATCAATGTGACGGTCGACGACTCGAGCGGCGTCGTCACCGCGATCGAGGCCGCGTCCTAAGCACCTCCAACGATAACAGCCCTGTACCCTGCTGGCCGGCCCCTGCCCCCGGGGCCGGCCTTTTCGCGCCTGCCACCCATGGTTTTCGCCGCAATCGCGCGCTATCCGTCGTCGCACGAACCGGCGACCAGCCGGCGGAGGGCATGGTCATGGCATTCAGGATTTCGCGACGGCTGCTGCTCGGCGCGGCCATCGTCGGCGGCGGCGCGCTGTGGGCCGGAACGACGCTGGCGCGGCTGGCGCGCGACCCGTCGGGGCCGAAGAACCTCGGCCGCGTGGCCGACATCGACGGCAAGCCGCTGGCGCTGGTTCCGCCAGGATCGCCGGTCCCGTTCGATCCGTCCCTCCCGTGGCTGCAGCAGGGCGGCGAGCTGAACGACGCCAGCGCCCTGTCTCGGACGCCGGTCTACGGCGTGGTCGAGGTGTCGGAGGAGAAGCACATCGCCGACGCGCTCGCCTTCGCCCGCGCCAACGGCCTGAAGGTGTCGATGGCGGCGATCCGCCATTCGATGGGCGGCCACGCCTTCGACGACAATGCGCTGGTCCTCGACATGCGCAAATTCAACCGCATCGAGGTGGACGAAGCGGCGCGCACCATGACGGTGCAGCCGGGCGCCGTATGGCACGACATCCAGAACAGGCTGCATCCGAAGTTCGCCGTGAAGGCGATGCAGTCGACCGACATCTTCTCCGTCGGCGGCTCGATCTCGGTCAACGCCCACGGCATGGACCACCAGGTCGGCGCGCTCGGCGGCACGATCCGCTCCCTGCGCGCGATGCTGGCCGACGGCTCCGTCGTGACCTGCTCGCGCGCGGAGAACGCCGACCTTTTCCGCCACATCGTCGGCGGCTACGGCCTGTTCGGCGTCGTGCTGTCGGCGACGCTCGATATCACCGACAACGTCGTCTACGAGACCAAGCGCGAGATCATCACGTCGGAGGAATTCCCCGCCTTCTTCTCGGAGAAACTCGAGGCCGACCGCAACATCGGACTGTTCTACGGCCATCTCTCGACCGCGCCCGGCAACTTCCTCGAGGACATGATCGTCTATCGCTACGACAAGGTGGCGGACCAGCCGCCGGCCGACATGCCGGCGCTCGACGAGCCGGGCAGCGTGGCGATCAAGCGCCTCATCATGAACCTCGCCAAATATGGCGGGCTGTTCCAGCGGCTGAAATGGTGGGCGGAATCTACGCTGGAGGCGGAGGTGGAGACCTGCACGGTGCCGCGCTCGGAAGCGATGGCCGAGGGCGAGGCGTGCCTGGTAACGCGCAACAACCCGATGCACGATTCCGTGCCCTATCTGTTCAACGACCTGCAGGACGAGACGGACATCCTGCACGAATATTTCATCCCGCGCGCCGAGTACAACGCGTTCATCGCCGGGGCACGCGAGGTGCTGTCGGCCTCGCCGCTCGCCGTGCTCAACGCGTCGATCCGCGTGGTGCATGCGGAAGACGTGGCGCTGACCTATGCGCGCGAGCCGGCCTTCTCGCTGGTGCTCTACATCAACCAGTCGGCCGACGAGGACGGCAACGCGGCACAGCGCGCGCTGACGCGGGCGATGATCGACCTGACGCTGAAGCATCGCGGCCGGTTCTTCCTGCCCTACCAGCTGCACTACACGGCGGCGCAGCTGCTCGCGGCCTATCCGGAACTGCCGGAGTTCCTGGCGAAGAAGAGGCAGTACGATCCGGACGAACTGTTCCAGTCGACCTTCTACCGCGCGGCCAAGATGCTGACGGCGACGGCGTGAACCAAGGACGGGCCGCTCACCAGAGCGACGTGACGGTCGAGACGGCCTTGCCGGCGATCCAGCCGGCGGAGTCCGCCACGAGCGAGAAGGTGCCGCGCACCGCGTTCCGCGCCACGGCATAGCCGTCGCCGGTCCTCGAGACGATGGCGCGGCCGCCGCTGACGATGCGCTCGATCCGCGACGCCTCTGTCGGCGCTGCATCCGCGGCGGGTTCCGGCGCGGCCTGCGTCGCTTCCTCATAGGCGGCCATGGCGAGCAGGCGCTGGTTGTCGTCAGGCACGCTGCATACCGCGATCACGGTCGGGTAGAATTCGTGGTGGTCACGCACGATCCGGCCGCTGAGCGCGGTTTCGCACTCGGCCATCGTCGACCATTGCGGCTGCTCGTCGCGGATGAACTCGCACATCTTCGCGTCGCAGTCGCAACCGACGATCGTCAGCGCGACGATTGCCGTCTTCAGCATGAGAGTCCCTCCGGCGTTGCCGCCGCCCGGGCTCCTTGTCTGCGCCGACCGCGGCGGGATTTTGCCGCGAAGATGATCGGACTATGGCGATGGCGGGACGGGGTCCGCGGGAACGGCCGGGTCAGCGGGGGTCGCGTCGGCCGGCGGCGCGGCGGGCAGGCGGTCCTCCTTGTCGTCGTCCGGGCCGGGCGCCCGGGCCGGCAGGCCGCGCACGAACGCGTCGACCAGCCGCACGACCTCGCCGGGCTTCTCGACATGCGGGATGTGATTGACGCCGTCCAGCGCCTCCAGCCGGGCATTGGGGAAGAGCGCGGCGATCGCCTCGCCCTGGGCGAGCGGCGTCACCGTGTCCTGCTTTCCCCACAGAACCAGAACCGGCGGCTGGAACGCCCGGAACCGCGCCGGATCGGACGACGCCGCGCGGCTCTCGTCGCGGAACAGGCCCGTCTGGAGCCAGCGGCCGATCGCTTCCGTCGTGCCGCGGAGCGTCAGCGGCTTGCGGTAGAGGTCGAGGCGTTCGCGGGTGACGAGGCTGTCGTCGTAGAGGAACGCCTTCAGTCCGAGGCCGGTCGCGACGGGATTGGTGAAGGTCGACGCGACCAGGGTCTCGCGCACCGTGTCGAAGCCTAGCACCCAGGTGAATACCGAACCGCCGGGCGGATTGCCGATGCCCAGCGCCACGTCGAGCAGGACCAGGCCGTCGATGCGCTCCGGCGCCTCGAACGCCGCTTCCACCGCCGCGCCACCGCCGTAGGAGTGCACGCCGAGCACGAAATCCTCGATGCCCATCGCGTCGGCGAAGGCGAGGATGCGCTCCGCCTGGGCGGCGCGAGAATAGTCGTGGCCGAAGGGGCGCTGCGTGAAACCGAACGGCGGGAGGTCGACGGCGACGACGCGGTAGCCCAGCCCGGCCAGCGGCGAGGCGATGTCGCTGAAGGTCTGGCTCCAGGCCAGCGTGCCGGGGACGAGAAGGATGGTGCGCCCGCCGGCCGAACCCCACTGGGTGTAGTGCACCTTCTGGTCGCCGACGGTCGCGAAGGTGGCGCCCTGCCCGGCCGCCTCGTGCGCCGGCAGAACCTCGCGCTCCACCGCCGCGAAGCGGAACATGGCGATGAGAACGGCGACCACCGCCAGGGCCATCAGCACCAGCGACAGGATCTTGCGGAGGGGTCGGCGCAGCCAGCGCATGTCAGTAATCGTAGACGTGTTCGAGGCGGGCGCCGGCAGCGGCCAGCGCGGGCAGGACGGTGTGCAGCCGGCGGACGGCGACCACGAGACCCGTGCGATGGGTGCCGGGCGATGCCGGCAGCGCGTAGGCAAAGAGGTCGCGGCTGCCCTCGGGCGCGGTGACCGGACCGTCCGACAGCACGGTCACGAGGATTTCGTCATTGCCGCCGATCTCGACGAAGCTGACGCCCTTGTCGATCAGGCGCGGGATCATGTCGGTGAAGACCTGGTAGCGCTTGGTGACGAAGACCGCGCCGTCGGCGCCGTAGTCACGCTCGAGCAGGGTGTCGGGTTCCGGCCGGACCGCGACACCAACCGGCCCCTTGGCCCAGACATGGATGTCGAGCAGCGCCGGATCGGAGGTGGCCGCCAGCCCCGCCTTGATGAGATCGGCATAGGCCTGCTTCACCGTATAGGCCGTGCCGAAGGCCCACTGGCGCTCGGTCGTGCGGGCGGAGCTGTCGCCGGCGGCCGGCGTGACGGCGAACAGTCCGGCGCGTTTCTGCGCATAGGGGTACTGGTACCACGGCACCTGGTCGAGGAAGGCGGCGTAGTCGGCAGCGACGGTCGCGAGATAGCGGTCGGCTTCCGTCTTGCCGTCGGTCCGGGTGGCGCGGCCGACGGTGTTCTCGTAGGCCCACTGCAGGACGTGCTCGATCGTGTGGCTGGTGCCGATCACCGCCAGCATCTGATGGTTGGCGAAATTGAACGGATAGTCGCTGCTGGCGCGGATCATCACCGCATAATCCTGCCAGAAGCGGCCGACATAGGCCCAGTACGGGAAATCGCTCTCGCTCCCGTCGCGGACGAAGCCCGCATATTCGCGCGCGGCGTAGACGATCGCCCATTCGGGATAGGTGAGGTAGGTCGACTCCTCCGGCCGCGCATAGTCGGCGATCTCGGCGCGCACTTTCGCGGCAAGTTCGGCAGGTGGCGCACCGTCGGCGACGCCGGGCAGCGGCGTGGTGTCGGGCGAACTTGTGGTGAGGAAGCCGTAGGCGAGCCCGACGACCGGGATCAGGATGACGATCAGGACGACCCAGACGATCGCCTTGATCAGCCGCCAGATCATGCGGAAGAGGAACACCGCCGCGCCTCAGGCCGGCGCCAGCCCCCCGGTCGATCGTCGCGCCAGCACGAAGCCGATGAACACGGCGATGCCGCCGATCAGGAGATGCGGCAGGTTGGCGAAGAAGCGCGTCGCGAACTCGATGTCCTGGAAACCGTAATAGAAGATGCCGCCGTCGAGGCAGCCAGAACCCGTGACCAGGCCGAGCACGCCGTCGAACAGGTAGACCGAGCCGAACAGGCGGAAATAGAGCACCGAGGCGCGGTAGGAGAGGAAGGCCGCGACCAGCGCCCAGATGCCCGAGAAGCCGTGCAACACGTCGTCGTACCATTGCAGGCTGAACAGGCCGAACATCATGCCGTTCTCGTCGTGGATGAAGGGCAGGTAGTTGAGCCCGACGACCGCGAAGAACATCAACGCATAGGCAACGGCCAGCTTCTGGATCAGCGTCATGGGCAGCCCTCCCCGAGTCCCGCAAGGGAATACTAGCCGATTTCGCGAAAATTCAAACGCTTAGCCGGAGAGATAGTCGAACCGTTGCCCGCCTGCCGCATTCGGGCCGGGGCGAATGGCGTTCGCCGGGACAGCCTGCCCCATTGCCTGACCCCGCGATCCGCCCGACAGTGCCGCCATGAAACGCGACCTCGACGCCCTGGCGGACGGCCGGTTCGACCTCGTCGTCGCCGGCGGCGGGGTCGTCGGCGCGTCGATCGCGCGCGACGCAGCACGGCGCGGGCTGCGGGTGGCGCTGGTGGAAGCGGACGACTTCGCGCATGCCGCCAGCGAGGGCATGTCGCACTTCGTCCATGGCGGCATCCGCTACCTGGCCACGGGGGAGTTCGGCCAGGTGCGCAAGTCGCTGCGCGAGCGCGCCACCTGGATGCGCATCGCCCCGCACCAGATCGTGGCGCAGCCGTGCCTGACGCCTATCGCGGGCAAGAGCCGGTTCGAGGGCGTCGCGCTCGCCGCGGCCGTGCACCTGTTCAATGTGCTGGGCGGGCGCAACGTGCTGCCCCGCGACGCCCGGCCGCCGGTGCGGCTGACGGCGGCCGAGGCCGTCCGCGCCGAGCCGGCCGTCGAGCAGGCGGGCCTGACGGGCGCGCTGGTCTACCACGACTGTCGGGTCGACGAGCCCGAGCGCGTGGTGGTCGGGCTGCTGCAGGACGCGGCGGCGCATGGCGCGGTGATCGCCAACCATGCGCGCTGCCTGTCGCTGCGGACCGAAGGCGGCAAGGTCGGGGCGGTCGAGGTGCGCGACGAGATCGGCGGCGGGACGCTGACGATCCGGGCCGAAGTCCTGGTGAACGCCACCGGACCGTGGGCGGAGGCGCTGGCCTCGCGGCTGCTGGCCGGACAGGGCCAGGTGGCGCTGACGCTGTCCAAGGGCATCCACGTCGTGACCGGGCCGGTCGCGGCGACGCATTCGCTGAACCTCGCCGGCCACCACGAGCACGCGACCGTGCTGCCGTGGCGCGGCTTCAGCCTGATCGGCACCACGGACGAGCCGATCGAGGGCGACGCCGACGGGGCGGCGGCGACCGAGGCCGATGTCGAGACGCTGCTGGCCAAGATCGCGCGGCTGCTGCCCTCGACCACGGGCCGGCTCGGCCCCGTGCTTGACAGCTACGCAGCGGTGCGCGCCCTGCCCGGCCGCGTTTCCGACACCTATGGCGCATCGCGCGAGGACGCGCTGTCGGATCATGCGAAGGACGGCGCCGCCGGGTTCCTCTCGGTCTACGGCGGCAAATGGACGACCGCGCGGCTGATGGCGGAGCATGCCGTGGATCGCGTCATCGCCCGGCTCGGCCGGACGGCGAGGCCCTGCGACACGGCGACGGCGCCGCTGCCCGACGCGCCAGCCTCGCCGCCGGACACGTTCCGTGCCGCCTGGCGCACCAGCCTGCGCGACTGGCCGCGCGACGAGGCGGACGCCTGGGCATCGGCCTATGGCACGCGGCTGTCCGCCGTGCTGAAGGCGCTGCCGGACCCGGCGACGGCGGATGTCTTCGCACGGGAGAACGCCCGGTTCGCCCATGCCGCAGCCGAGGAGATGGCGGTGCTGCCGGCCGATTTCGCCCGCCGCATGGCGCGCTGGTACTGGCTGGCGCGGCCAGGCGTCGAGGCGCGCGCCGCGATATGGCTTGCCGCGAACCGAAAACTGGCGGACGCTGGCGCCGGGACCTGACGGTCGGGACGGACAGCTTCGGGGGAGGCGCCGCGATGAGGGTGGGGGTGGTGGTCAATCCCGTGGCGGGCGGCGGCCGGATGCGGGCGCTGTGGCCCGAGATCCATGCCATGCTCGCCGACCGCTTCGACGGCGTGGTGGTGAGGGAGACGCGCGGACCGGGAGAAGGCGCCGACGTCGCACGCGATCTGGCGCTCGACGGACTGCCGCTGGTGGTTGCGGCCGGCGGCGACGGCACCGTGAGCGAGACCGTGGACGGGCTCCTGCAGGCGCGCCGCGAGCGAGGCTCGACGGCCGAACTCGGCATCATGCCGGTGGGCACCGGCTCGGACCTCGCCCGCGGCCTCGGCATCGCCGGCGAGCCCAAGGCGCTGGTCGCGCGGATCGCCGAGAGCAAGGCGCGCGCGATCGACGCCGGCCGTGTGTCCTTCGTCGACGACAATGGCGCGCTGGCCGCCCGCCACTTCATCAACATCGCCAGCCTCGGCGTGTCGGGGCCGACCGACCGCGCCGTCAACGCCGCCAAATCCGGCGGGCGCATGTCGGGCAAGATGGTGTTCCTCTGGCACACGGTGCGCGAACTGATCCGCTACCGCTTCCAGCAGGTGCGCGTCACCGTGGACGACGGCAACCCGCTGGAGGCGACGATCGCGCTGGTGGCCGCCGCCAATGGCCGCTTCTTCGGCGGCGGCATGATGATCGCACCGGACGCCGCGATCGACGACGGGCAGCTCGAGGTGATCGTGGTCCGCGGCGCCTCCAAGCTGAAGCTCGTCTCCGACCTCCGCCTGGTCTACAGCGGCGCGCACCGCTCGCTTGCCTCTTGCACGTTCCTGCGCGGGCAGAAGGTGGTGGTCGAGCCGCTCGGCGACCCGATCGCCAACGGCGCCCTGCTCGATATCGACGGCGAGTCGCCCGGCCGCATCCCCGCGACCTTCGAGATCCTGCCGGGCGCGATCCGGGTGCGGTCGTGAGCGACCCGACCAGGCTCGGGGCCAAGCTGTGGGGCTGGCTCGACGCCGACCATCCCGATCCGCTCGCCACGGCCCCGAAGGTCGACGGCTGGCTGGCCGGCATGCTGGGCCTGCCTGAGCTGACGCGAACGCCACCCTCGCCGCTCGACCCGGCGAAGGTGCGCGAGACGCGGCTGACGGCGGAGATGGTCGCAGCGCTCGAAGCCGCCGTCGGCGGGGGCGTATCGCTTGACCCGGCAGTGCGCGCGCACCGCACCGTCGGACAGTCCTATCCCGACCAGCTGGAGCGGCGCGCGGGCAAGGTGCGCGACGTGGTCGACGCCGTCGCCTTCCCCGAGAACGCCGTCGAGGCCGGACGGCTGCTGGACGCCGCCGGGCAGCACGGGTTCCGCGTCACGCCGGCGGGCGGCGGCACCTCGGTCGTCGGCGGCTTCGATGCGCCGCGGGACAAGCGGCCGCTGGTGGTGGCCGACACCACGCATCTGGCCCGGGTCGAGATCGCTGCGGCGGACGGCACGGTGACGGCGGGCGCGGGCGTGCGGCTGGACCGGCTGGACGAGGTGCTGTCGCACAGCAATGTCACGATCGGGCACTATCCGCAGAGTTTCCACGGCGCGACGGTCGGCGGCGCGATCGCCGCCAACGGCAGCGGCCAGCGCTCCGACCTCTACGGCCGCATCGCCGACCGCCTCGTCTCCGCCCGCATGGCAACGCCGTCGGGCCTCTGGTCGACCGAAGCATTCCGGGAAGCGTCCGCCGGGCCGTGGCTGGGCGGACTGGTCGCCGGGTCGGAGGGGCTGTTCGGCATCCTGACCGATGCGACGCTGAGGCTCCAGGCGGCGCCCGAGCATGTCGAGGACCGCGCCTGGCTGGCGCCGTCTTTCGAGGCAGGGCTTCGGGCGGCGCGCGACCTGGCGCAGGCCGGCCACGGGCTGGCGATGATGCGCGTCTCCGACGAAGCGGAGACGGCGTTCCTGACCGGGTTCCGGCTGGCGCGCGCGGGTGCCGACGTGCCGCCGCTGCTCGAGCGCACGCTGCTGCTGGTGAAGCGCGCGCCACGCCGCCCGGCGCTCGTGATCGCCGGCTATGAAGGCAGCAACCAGGGGACGGGACGCGCCTTCGCGCAGGCGACTGCTGCGCTGAGGAAGGCCGGTGCGACCTCGCTCGGCAGCCGGCCCGGCGCGTCCTGGCGGAAGTCCCGCTACGACCTGCCCCATCTGCGCGAGAGCCTGATGGCGCGCGGGCTGGGTGTCGACACGTTCGAGACGGCGGCCTCGTGGTCGAAGCTGCCGGCGCTGCACGCGGCCGTCCGCGCAGCGATAACCGACGCCGTGGGCGGCACGCTGGAGGGCACCGGGCACGCGGCGGTGCTCTGCCATGCCGGGCACGCCTATCCGGAGGGCGCCTGCCTCTACTTCACGGCGATCTTCCCGCGCGCCGACGACGCGCTGGAGCAATGGCGGGCGATCAAGAAGGCGGCGACACAGGCCATCGTGGCGAATGGCGGGGCGCTCAGCCACCATCACGGCCTCGGCGCCGACCACGCGCCCTGGGTCAAGGACGAAAAGGGCGCCATCGGCGTGGCGCTGCTCACCGCGCTCGCCCGGACGCTCGACCCTCGACGCATCATGTCCGTCGGCGCGTCGCGGGCGCTCGACGACTGACGACGCGGCGGCGGCGTCCGCTGTCGAGCGCAAAGCGTGCGAGCCTGGCGATCCGCGGGCGGCGCCCTATGTTGGCGCCTATCCCATCGCGAGAGGAGCGCGCGCCATGCCGACGACGCCGAAGAACATGATCTGCATCTGGTATGATCACGAGGCGGAGGCCGCCGCCCGGTTCTATGCCGACACCTTTCCCGACAGCGCCGTCCGCGCCGTCCACCGCGCGCCGGCGGATTTCCCGTCGGGCAAGGAGGGCGACGTGCTGACGGTGGAGTTCACCGTCTGCGGCGTCCCCTGCATCGGCCTGAACGGCGGCGACACGTTCACGCAATCCGAGGCCTTCTCGTTCCAGATCGCCACCGACGATCAGGCCGAGACCGACCGCTACTGGGACGCCATCGTCGGCAATGGCGGGCAGGAGAGCGTCTGCGGCTGGTGCAAGGACCGGTGGGGCGTGAACTGGCAGATCACGCCGCGGGTGCTGACCGAGGCGATGGCCGCGGGGGGCGACGAGGCCAAGCGCGCCTTCGAGGCGATGATGCAGATGAAGAAGATCGACGTCGCGGCGATCGAGAAGGCGCGGCGGGGCTAGGGAAGGCAGGGCTCCCCTCCCGCGAAGGCACGGCTAGCCTTTCCCGGGGTTGCCCGCATCGGCGTCGGCGGCGCCGAGCCCGGCGCCGAGGCCGAGCCCCATGCCGCCCATCGCCATGCCGCCGCCCATGCCGCCCATTCCGCCGCCGCCACGGCCGCCTCCCCCGCCGGAGCCGCCACCCTCCCCGCGGCCGCCCCGGCCGCCCGACGAACCGGGGCGGGCCGGGCCCTGGTTCGGGATGACGACGGAGGTCGGGATCGGATCGAGGTCGAGCGCCTCGCGGATATAGGCGCGCAGCGACACGACGAGGTCGTGGACATGGACCGGGCGGCCGGCCGCCATCTCCCGCATGGCTGCCGCCGCGAGCTCGACCTGGGCATCGGTGCCGAACAGGACGATGTCGGAGAGCGCGGCCTCGACGGCGTCGCGGATGCGCCGGGCGCGCTCCGACGCGGGCATGCCGTCGCCGTCGTCCGCGGCCGGTGCGGGTTCAGGGGACGGCGCGCCTTCCGCCGCGGGCGCGTCCGCCGCGGCCGGCGCCGCGCCAGGTGTGGCGATCCGGGCGCGGCGCAGGTCCCGCATATGCGTGGGGTCGACGGCGAGGTTGCCGGTGAACGACCCGCCCAGCGTCTTGTAGGCGGCGATGAGGGCGCGCAGGCGCTCGTTGATCTGCCTGTTCTGCCGCTCGCGGCGCTGCTGGATCGTCACCATCATCAGGAGGCGGATGCCCATGCCGATCATGGTGATGAGCAGCACCGCGCCGATGGACGTCAGGATCGCCTGCCAGGAGCTGAAGTCGAGATTGCGCATGGCTCTGCCTTTCGCGCCAAGCTAGCACCGTCCGCGCAGCGGGGCGATGCCGATTAGGCTCCTGACAGTCCCCTGTCAGGGGCCTCCTGATATGCAGCGGGGACAGAGGGAGGACAAGCGCATGAGCGGTTTCGACGATTTCGATTTCCTGGTCGGCGCGTGGACGATCGACAACGAGTTCCTGACCTGTCGGCTGGCAGGATCGGACGCATGGGAGCGTTTCGAAGCGACGTCGAAGGTCGAGAAGGTGATGCAGGGACCCGACGGTGTGCATGGCGGCAATCTCGACCAGATGTTCGTGCCGGCGCGCGGCTTCACCGGGATGACGCTCAGGCTCTACGACCCGGCCGCCGACCTGTGGTCCATCTACTGGTCCGACACCAAGAGCCACCGCCTGTTCCCGCCGACGGTCGGGCGCTTCGAAGGTGGCATCGGGACATTCCTCGGCGACGATGTCGAAGCCGGCGTTCCGGTGAAGGTGCGGTTTCTCTGGACATCGGGCAGCAGCCCCGTGTGGGAGCAGTCGATGTCGGCCGACGGCGGAGAGACCTGGGAAAAGAACTGGGTGATGCGGTTCAGGCGGTAGACGTCGGCGCAGGCGCCTGACGGCAGGGATACATCCTGCCGCGGGCGACGACCTCGATCAGGCGTCGCCCATCTTCAGCGCCTCGATGAAGGCGGCCTGCGGAATGTCGACCTTGCCGAACTGGCGCATGCGCTTCTTGCCCTCCTTCTGCTTGTCGAGAAGCTTGCGCTTGCGGGTCACGTCGCCGCCATAACACTTGGCCGTCACGTCCTTGCGCAGCGCCGAGATCGTCTCGCGGGCGATCACCTTGCCGCCGATCGCGGCCTGGATCGGGATCTTGAACATGTGCTGCGGGATCAGCTCCTTCAGCTTCTCGCACATGGCGCGGCCGCGCTTTTCCGCCGCCGTGCGGTGGACAAGCATGGAGAGCGCGTCGACCGGCTCCTCGTTGACGAGGATGGACATCTTCACGAGGTCGCCCTCGCGGTAGTCGGTCAGGTGGTAATCGAAGGAGGCGTAGCCCTTCGAGATCGACTTCAGCCGGTCGTAGAAGTCGAACACGACTTCGTTCAGCGGCAGGTCGTAGGAGAGCATCGCGCGCTTGCCGACATAGGTCAGGTCCACCTGCACGCCGCGGCGGTCCTGGCAGAGCTTCAGGATGCCGCCGAGATAATCGTCCGGGGTCAGGATGGTGGCGCGGATCCACGGCTCCTCGATCGACAGGATCTGCATGACGTCCGGCATGTCGGCCGGATTGTGCAGCTCCTTCGTCGTGCCGTCGCGCAACTGCATGCGG
Organism: Rhizobiaceae bacterium; assembly: GCA_019635755.1. GTDB lineage: Bacteria > Pseudomonadota > Alphaproteobacteria > Rhizobiales > Rhizobiaceae > OAS926. Next base: position 74,889 of record JAHBYW010000003.1, read on the forward strand.
TAGACGACCGACGGCGCGGTGGCGATCAGGTCAAGGTCGAACTCGCGCTCCAGCCGCTCCTGGATGATCTCCAGATGCAGCAGGCCGAGGAAGCCGCAGCGATAGCCGAAGCCGAGTGCGGCGGACGTCTCCATGTCGTAGGAGAACGACGCGTCGTTCAGGCGCAGCTTGCCGACGGCGGCGCGCAAATTCTCGAAGTCGGCAGCGTCGACCGGGAACAGGCCGCAGAACACCACCGGCTGCGCCGGCTTGAAGCCCGGCAGCGCCTGCGCGGTCGGGCGCCGATCCTCGGTGATGGTATCGCCGACGCGGGTGTCGGCGACTTCCTTGATCGAGGCGGTGATGAAGCCGAATTCGCCCGGACCGATCTCGTCGGCCTGGATCATCTTCGGCGTGAAGAAGCCGGTGCGCTCGACGGGATAGCGTGCGCCGGTTCCCATCATGCGGATCTGCTGGCCTTTCCTGAGCACGCCGTCGATGACGCGCACCAGCACGATGACGCCGAGATAGGCGTCGTACCAGCTGTCGACCAGCATCGCCTTCAGCGGCGCGGCGGCATCGCCCCCTTTGGGCGGCGGCAGCTGGTGGACGATCGCCTCCAGCACCTCCTCGATGCCAATGCCGGTCTTGGCCGAGATCAGCACCGCCTTCGACGCGTCGATGCCGATGACTTCCTCGACCTGCTCGCGGATGCGCTCCGGCTCGGCGGCCGGCAGGTCGATCTTGTTCAGCACCACGACGATCTCGTGGTCGGCGTCGATCGCCTGATAGACATTGGCGAGGGTCTGCGCCTCGACGCCCTGCGAGGCATCGACGACCAGCAGCGAGCCCTCGCAGGCACGCAGGGATCGCGACACCTCGTAGGCGAAGTCGACATGGCCGGGCGTATCGATCAGGTTGAGGATGTAATCCTCGCCGTTCCTGGCGCGGTAGTTCAGCCGCACGGTCTGCGCCTTGATGGTGATGCCGCGCTCGCGCTCGATATCCATATTGTCGAGCACCTGCTCCTTGCCGGCCATCTCGCGCGCGTCCATCGCGCCGGTCATCTGGATGAGCCGGTCGGCGAGCGTCGACTTGCCGTGGTCGATATGCGCCACGATCGAGAAGTTGCGGATGTGCGAGACGGGGAAAGTCATGGTGCGCGGCGTTTAGCCGTTCGACCGGCCAAGGACAAGCCTGTGGCTCACGGCACGCAGCGCCGCCCTGCGCGCTTCATCGCTCGGGGCGGACTCAACCTCGCCGCGTGAGTCCCAGCCCGGCCGCTGGACAAGGATTACTTCATGTGATGACGATCTACTTTCCGGTCTTTCGGGGGAAGCCGGCTTCCGGTGGGTGTTCCCGCACCGGCTTGGGGTGCGTTCCAAGGGAGGGGATCCATGACCTGGCAAACGATTCAAGCTTCGACTGTAAACTTCTCGCACCTACTGGCTGATGGGAACGACATCTTCTTCGCTCCCGGCATCTCCGCCACGTCGACGATCGCCACCAACGTGGTTTTCGGGCTGGGCAGCGGACATCATGTCATCGTGCATGGTGCGCTGAGCAGCAATGGCGGCAACGTCGTAGCGCTCGGGGGAAATGCGAACACGCATTTCGGGTTTACGATCGAAACGTCGCTGTCGGGGTCGATCGCGATGAGCGGCGAAGGAAACGCGGTCAGCATCGTCGGCAACGGACCGAACTTCCAGAACTACGGCGCCATCACCTCCGCGAACACGGCGATCCGGCTGGCCGGCACGATGCAGTTCCTGGCAAGCATACAGAACCCAGGACGGATCCAGGGCGACGAAGCGGGCATCGTCAATGACGGCAACAATTCGCTCATGATCACCAATTCCGGCATCATCTTCGCGCGCCTCGTGGCGATCGATGCAGGGGATTCGTTCGACTTCATCACCAACACCGGCCGCATCGTCGGTGACATCAAGCTGGGCGGTGGCGCCGACTTCTACAACGGCGCGTCGGGTCTGTTGACCGGCAGGCTCTTCGGCGAAGCGGGCAACGACGCGCTCGTCGGCGGCAGGCTCGGAGAAACCTTGGACGGCGGCCCCGGCAACGACACGCTGATCGGCGGCCCGGGCAAGGACACGATGACCGGCGGGCTGAACAACGACACCTTCATGTTCGCGAAGGGCCATTCCGGCATCGGCTCCAGGGCCGACATCATCACCGACTTCGACAGGTTCGGGAACGACAGGATCGACGTGTCGGCGCTGTTCGGGCCGAAGATGGCGTTCATCGGCGACGACGCGTTCACCAGGGCTGGGCAGGTGCGCATCAACGACGTGCGCGGGCCTGACGTGATCGTCGAGATCAACACGGGCGGCAGCCTTGCCGCCGACGTGTCGATCCGGCTCCTCAAGACGACGTTCGCCTCGATGACCAAGTCGGACTTCGTGCTGTAGGGCGTAATAGACCTGGCCGAGGGGCCATGCCGAAGCATTGGGCGGCCGCTGTACAACCGGCTTCCCCAGCGGCATGATCCTGTTCCGGGCATGTTGAGGGCTGCCGGCAGCAACACGCGGATCCCCCAGCTGGACCTGCGGCAACCAAGGAGCGCGCTCTATGACCTGGACAACAAGGGACACCTCAGCGAATGGCGTCCAGTTCATGCTGAACAGCGGGGACGACATCTTTTTCGCTCCGGGGGTGACGGCGCAGACTCAAGGCCTTGCCCAGGCCGTGGTCACGGGCGCCGCGAGCGGCCATCACGTTCTCGTCTACGGGTCGCTCATGACGGCGAACGCCGGGACTGTCGTGCTCGGGTTCAACCCCGCCACGAACAGCGGCAACATGGTGGAGACGGCTGTGGCGGGGAGCATCCAGTCCCTCAGCGAGGCCGCCGCCGTTTCGATGCGGAGCAATGCCGCGACGATCCTCAATGCAGGCACGATCGGCTCGGCCGGCACGGCGATCCGGCTGACCGGCACGATGGTACTCCCCACCACCGTCACCAACACAGGCACAATCCGGGGAGACGAGTTCGGGATCGACAACCAGGGCACCAACCCGCTGAACATCACCAATTCCGGCCTGCTGTTCGCCCGCCTCGTCGCCGTCGATGCCTCCGACAGCGCCGACATCATCAACAACAAGGGACGCATCTTCGGCGAGATCAGGCTGGAAGGTGGCAACGACATGTATAACGGCAAGACCGGCCAGCTCTTCGGCAAGCTGTTCGCCGGCGCCGGCAACGACACCATCATCGGCGGGACGCGCGGCGAGACCTTCGACGGCGGCGCCGGCAACGACCTGATCATCGGCGGCCCCGGCAAGGACTTCATGACCGGCGGTCCCGGCAACGACACCTTCCGCTTCCTCAAGGGCGATTCCGGAAACGGCTCCAGGGCGGACGTGATCACGGACTTCGACAAATCCGGCAACGACCGCATCGACGTGTCGGGACTGTTCGGGCCGAAGATGTCCTTCATCGGCGACGACGCGTTCACAAAGGCCGGGCAGGTGCGCATCAACGACGTGCGCGGTCCGGACGTCGTGGTCGAGATCAACACGGGCGGAAGCCTGGCCGCGGACGTGTCGATCCGGCTCTCGAAGACCAGCTTCGCGTCCATGACCGCGTCGGACTTCGTGCTGTAGCGGCCAGGGCCACAGGCGGTTTGCGCAGCGCCGCGCAAACCGCCGGACAGCCATGACGCATATGTCGGGTCGAAGCGGGCGCATTTACGCGCCGACGGCCCTCCGGGAGAGGAACACATGGCCATCTACAGACACTGGACGCTGCCGATGCCGGTGGTGGCCGCGCAGGGCGCTTCGGTTTCACTGCCCTCGATGCTGGCGAAGGCGTTTGGAACAGCGCCGGCCGGCGTCAGCGACTACTGGGTCACCTATTATCCGGCCGCGCAGCTGGCCGCCTGGGACAATGGCTACTGGAACCCCTCGTCGCCGTCAGTCGCGACCTGGTTCGTCGGCGGCCGCGACATCGGCGGCGGCTTCGGCAACCAGCGCCATGTGCCGGCCTCGCAGATCGGCTCGGCAACGCTGAAGGCCGGCAACGACATCGGGCCGCTCGCCTATGTGACGGTGCCGAACGGCGGCACGCCCGGCAACTACACCAGCTACATCCAGTATTCGCTGGTCACCGTCGATCCGCGCGTGATGTCGCCCACCGCCGGCAAGGGTGCGCCGACGCCGGCCGACATCGTCGCATCGGCGTACCGTTTCGCCAGCTTCCACGGCACGCCGCTGAACGACAATGACTGCGGCTTCATCGCCAGCGCGGTCGCCGCGGCCGCCGGCGCAACGATGACCGACAACGTCCAGAGCATCGTGCCGTCCGAGAACGAGGAGGGCGGCTTCTGGCGCATCGTCCATCGAGGCTCCGACAATCCGCGCGCCGACTGGCAGGAACTCGTCAAGCCGGGCGACATCGTCCGTTTCGGCTGGACGGCGGGCAGTTTCCACACGATCACCGTGCTCGCCAAGAATGGCGACGGCACGATCCGGGTCTACGACAACACCGCGCGGGCACCGGGCGCGGCAGAGACGCATATCGGCGTCCACGACGTGGACTACGATCAGTTCTCGAAACCCGGCTCGGTCACGATCTACCGGCTGACCACGGACGGCCTCTATCTGCAGACCGGCACCAGCCTGGCCGAGACCCTGCCCGGCACGCGATTCAACGACGACCTCCGCGGGCTCGGAGGCAACGACACCCTGCACGGAGGCCTCGGCAACGACGTGCTGACCGGCGGGCTGGGCAAGGACACGCTGTACGGGGGACCGGGCAACGACAGATACAACCTCGAAAACGGGACCGACCGCATCGTTGAGACTTCCGGCAGCGACACGATCACCTCGACCATCACGCGATCGCTCGCCGGCTACGGCGCGATCGAGCACCTGACACTGCTCGGCAGCCGCGCCATCAACGGCACGGGCAACGCGCTTGGCAACACGATCACCGGCAACGTCGCAGCGAACCTCCTGTCGGGCGGCAACGGCCACGACAAGCTGTCCGGCCTGGGCGGCGCCGACCGGCTGATCGGCGGCGCCCACAACGACACGCTGAACGGCGGCGCCGGCCGCGACACGATGACGGGCGGGCCGGGCAACGACATCTTCGTCTTCAACGTGGCGCCGACCAGCGCCAACCGCGACCGCATCACCGACTTCAATTTCGGCAACGACACGATCCGCCTGGACAATGCCGTCTTCACCGAGATCGGCCCCAACGGCCGCCTGAAAGCCGGCGCGTTCGCGCTGGGCAGCGAGGCAAGGCAGTCCGACGACCGCATCATCTACCACAAAGCGACCGGCGCGGTGTTCTACGATCCGGACGGAGCCGGCGGGGTGGCTCAGAGCCTGATCGTGACGCTCACGAACAAGCCGACCGTCACGGTGCTGGACTTCTTCGTGATCTGACGGCGCGGCCGTCGGCAATTGCCGGACGAACGGTCGGCGAGCCCATGCGGGGCGACCGGCGGACGGAACCACCGGCCGTACCAGGGAGTTGCGCGAGGAAGGAGATGTCCGATGCGCCACGCCCTGCCGACCAAGCCGAGCCCGCTGCCGCCCGAGCCGTTTCCCGGCCCGGGGCCGATCCCGATCCCATGCCGCAGCCGGCGCCGCCGCCCGGGCCGATCCCGGTGCCGCCGGTGCGCTGACATCGCGTCGAGGTCACTGGGGGCGGATGCGGATTTCACCAAGGGCCCTCCGTGGCGTGCCCCGGACCCGTGTCGAGGACCCGGCCGGTGTGGTAAGCGTTCGGGGCGCGCGTCTGCATAGGGACGTACGATCCTGACCGGCGCAGCGCAGGGAGATGCGCATGCCGGAGATCGTCGTCTACCTCGCAGAAGGCCGCCCGCAGGAGGCCAAGAAGGCGCTGATGAAGGACATCACCGACGCGGTGGTGAAGAATTTCGGCGTCAATCCCGAGATGGTCGTGGTGCAGCTCGTCGAATCTCCGAAGAACAGCAAGTCTCGGGGCGGGATACCCTTCAGCGAGCGGTAGCCTTCAGTCGTAGGTCAGGTCGACGGCCTTCCCGCCGAAGACGCGGTAGGCGTAGAACGAATAGCCGATGATGACCGGCAGCACGAACGCCGTTCCCGCGAGGATGACGGCCAGGCTTTCGGGCGCCGAAGCTGCCTCCCAGATCGTCAGCCGGTCCGGCACGACATAGGGATAGAACGACCAGGCGAGCCCCGCGAAACCCAGCGCGAAGATCAGCGCGATGGTGACGAAGGGGCGGATCGCGTGGCGATCGTCGGCGCGCGGGAGCACGAAGGTCTCGCGCCACAGCAGCAGGAACAGCCCCGCCGAGAGGATGGGCAGCGGCGCCAAATACAGCATCTCCGGCCAGACGAACCAGCGCTCGAAGATGCGCGCCGAGGCGAACGGCGTGGCGAGCGACACCGCCGCCATGCCGACGACGGTGAAGACCAGCGCCGCGCGCAACCAGATCACCGCCTTCTTCTGCAGGTCGCCCTCGGTCTTGTAGATCAGCCAGGCGGCGCCGACCGCCGCGTAGGACGCGGCGAGGCAGACCGCCACCAGCGCGCCGAACAGGATCGCCGCGACACCCGTCTCCAGCCCGAGCACATAGACCCCCAGCATGTAGCCCTGCGCCAGCGAAGCGATGAGTGAGCCGGCGAAGAACAGAAGGTTCCAGCGTCGCTTGCGGTGGACAGGCACCTTGGCGCGGAAGTCGAAGGCGACGCCGCGCAGGATGAGGCCGACGAGGAGCACGAAGACTGGCAAATAGAGCGCGGTCAGGATGATGCCGTGCGCCACCGGGAAGGCGACGAGCAGCAGGCCGACCGCCAGCACCAGCCAGGTCTCGTTGGCATCCCAGAACGGCCCGATGGCCGAGATCATCACGTCCTTCTCCGCATCGTCGGCGAAGGCGAACAGGATGCCGGTGCCGAGGTCGAAGCCGTCGAGCACGACATAGATCAGGATCGACAGGCCCATGAGGCCGGCGAAGACGAGGGGCAGGAGGACGGGGAGGTCGAGGGTCATGTGCGCCGTCCTCCCTCCCCCTTGAGGGGAGGGTGGCCCGAAGGGCCGGGTGGGGGTGGAGATGAGGTGCTGGGTTCTGGGCCACCCCCACCCGGGCCTCCGCGTGTCGCGGCTGCGCCGCGCCGCTCGGCCCACCCTCCCCTCAAGGGGGAGGGAGATGATCTGCCGTCGCCCATCACGCTTCCTCCATCGGCTGCGCCAGCGGGCGGTCGAGCACCTTCGGCAGCGGCGAGCTGTCGCCATCCTTGGCGGCCTTCAGCGCCAGCCGCACCAGCACGCCGAGATAGACGATGAGGAGCGTGGCGTAGAGCGCGAGGTAGACGGTGAGCGTGAAGCCGACATGCGCGGCGGGCACCGGTCCGACGGCGTCCTTCGTCGTCAGGATGCCGGTGACCAGCCATGGCTGCCGGCCGATCTCGGTGACATACCAGCCGGCCAGCGTCGCCACCCAGCCGGACAGCGCCATCGGCACCATGACCATCGCCAGCGGTGTCGGAAGCGCGTTCCTGCGCCACAGGAACCAGCCGGCCGTCCACGACACGGCCAGCATCAGCAGGCCGGTACCGACCATGATACGGAAGCCCCAGAACACCGGAAGCACCGGCGGATGGTTGCCGACATAGTCGTTCAGCCCGGGCACGACCGCATCGAGGCTGTGGCCGAGGATCAGCGAGGCGCCGTTCGGGATGGCGATCTCGAAATGGTTCTCGCGCGCGTCCTCGTCGGGCCAGGCGAAGAGGACGAGCGGCACGTTGCCGCGCGTCTCCCAGTTCGCCTCTATCGCGGCCACCTTCTGCGGCTGATGCTCCAGCGTATTCAGCCCGTGCCGGTCGCCGACGAAGATCTGGATCGGGATCAGGATCGCGCCGGCGTAGACCCCCGTCTTCAGCGCCTTCATCAGCGAGTCGGCACGGTCACCGGCAAGCCAGCGCAGCGCCGACAGGCCCGCGATGAGGAAGGAGACGGTGAGGCCCGAGGCAATCAGCATATGGATCAGCCGGTAGGGGAAGGACGGATTGAAGATCACCGCCCACCAGTCGGTGACGAAGGCCTGGCCGTCGCGCATCTCGAAACCGGCCGGCGTCTGCATCCAGGAATTCAGCGCGAGGATCCAGAAGGCCGACATCGTCGTGCCGAAGGCGACGAGGAAGGTCGCCAGCGTGTGCGCGCGGTTGGACACCTTGCGGAAGCCGAACAGCATGATGCCGAGGAACACGGCCTCGAGGAAAAACGCGGTCAGCACCTCGTAGGCGAGCAGCGGGCCGGCGACGTTGCCGACCGTCTCCATGTAGCCCGGCCAGTTGGTGCCGAACTGGAAGCTCATGGTCACGCCGGAGACGACGCCCAGCGCGAAGGACAGCGCGAACACCTTCACCCAGGTGAAGTAGGCGCGCATCCACGCCTGATCGCCGGTTCGGTTGTAGGCGAGCTTGAAGAAGAGCAGCACCCAGCCAAGCGCGATGGTGATCGTCGGGAACAGGATGTGGAACGAGATGTTCGCCGCGAACTGGATTCGGGAAAGGATCAGCGGGTCGTCCATGACGGGTCAGGGCTGCTCCGGCGAGTCTCCGTCGAAGATAGTCCACAGGCGCGCACCGTCAAAGCGGCGCGCGGTCGCGTGCGACCTACCAGCGCAGGCCGAAGCGGCCGGCGAGCCCGCCGACGATCGCCAGCCCGACGATGCCGATCGTGTACCACGTGCTGACGAACAGCGGCGAATCGTCGACGCAGTGCGCGGCATAAAGCGTCGCGGCCAGGCCGCCGGCCGCCAGGCCCGCGACGACGCCGGCGAAGGTCGGCCGCGTCGGCGCCGAATGCCTCAGCGCGAGGAGGAACACCGCGAGCGGGCCGAGGCCGATCAGCGGGATGAAGGTCAGGCAGGTGGTGAGGTTGGTTCCCAGCCAGCGCGCCTTCATCTCCTCGGGAGTCAGGCCGATCACTTCGAGGCCGAGCGCCACCGACAGCAGGATCGGCGCAAGGAAAAGGAGCGGGATCTCCGAGCGCAGCGTCGCTTCCGGCCGCGCGATCGAAAAGAAGGCGGCATAACCCGTGCCGAGGATCGCCAGCGTGAAGAGGAACTTGAACAGGAAACGCGGGGTCTGCGATGCTTCGACGATATCCGCGCGCGGCCCGAGCGCCAGGTAGAATATCGTGGCGGCAAGAACGACAGCCAGCACCGACACGATCTGCAGCACGCGGTCGGTGCCGATCAGGGGCTTGCGGGCGTCAACGGCGATGGCTTCGATGAGCTGGTTCGTTTCCATGTCAGGCCTGCCCAAAACGTCGTGCGATCGCGGAAAGCCCGCGGTGCAGGGCGACGCGCACCGCGCCTTCGGTCATGTTCAAGGCGGCCGCCGTCTCCGTGATCGAGCGGCCTTCGACCGAAATGGACGACACGACAGCCTTCTGCCCCTCCGGCAGCGAGCCCAGCGCGCGGGCGATCTCCCGCTCGCTTGGCTGGTCGTCCGGTAGGTCAGCGGCTGTTTCCGACGCCTCGTCCAGCACGACCTCCTTGCGGCGGCCGGTGCGACGGAATGCGTCGATCAGCTTGAAGCGCGCGATCGCATAAAGCCACGGCGTCACCGGCGCGTCGGTGCGCCAGGTGTGGCGTTTCAGGTGAAGGGCCAACAGTGTTTCCTGCACGACGTCCTCGGGGTCGACTCCGCCCTGGGTGATGCGGCTGCGCGCAAAGACGCGAACCAGTTCGGCGGCCCGGCGAAGGAAGTCGGCATAGGCTCCCGCGTCGCCGGTGAGGGCGGCTCGGAAAAGCCCGGATAGCTCGGCCTCCTCATTGCCTTCCACCGGTCCGATCCCCTTATTCGCCGTGTGGCCCGGATTTGTTACGCCGCCGGGACTATTCCTCACGACCCCGAAAAAGTCGATCACGAAACGGTGAGAGCGTAACGGCCGTCGCCGCGGGAACGAAGTGTCCGATGTGCGAGCCGATGGTCGGCCCGCAAGACGTCCAGGAGAAATTTCCATGAACCGTCAAACCCTCGCGCTGGCGCTCGCCGGCTCGCTTTCGGCCGCGCTCTCGGCGGCCGCGTTCGCCGCCCCGCTGTCGCCCGAGCAGATGTCCGGCAAGGAGAAATGCTACGGCGTCGCGCTCGCCGGCCAGAACGACTGCGCCGCCGGCCCCGGCACGACCTGCGCCGGAACGTCGACGATGGACTACCAGGGCAACGCCTGGAAGGCGGTGCCGGCGGGGACCTGCACCACGATGAACATCGACGGTCACATGGGCTCGCTGGAGCCGATGTAAGGCCCTCCAAGCCAGCGCCACGCCTCATCCGGCCGCGGGTTCTCCCGGCGGCCGGGTGGGGCCTTCGAAAGCAACCGAGCGGGGACCCCGATGCTGACTGCCCGACCTTCCGCACCGACGAAGCTGCCCTCTCGCGCCGGGCTCGGCCTCAAGCCGGAGCACTATGCAGCCATCCTTGATGACGTGCCGGACATCGGCTTCTTCGAGGTTCATGCCGAGAACTACATGGGCTCCGGAGGCCCGCCGCATCGCTATCTCGATGCGATCGCTCGCCGCTACCCGCTGTCGCTGCACGGGGTCGGCCTGTCGATCGGTTCAGCCCGAGACCTCGACACGGAACACCTGAAGCGCCTTCGCTCGCTCGTCGACCGATATCGGCCGCACAGCTTCTCCGAACATCTCGCCTGGTCGACGCATGACGCCTGTTTCCTGAACGACCTGCTGCCACTGCCCTACACACCGGAGACGCTGGCGCGCGTCACCGACCATGTCGACCAGACGCAGCAGGCGCTTGGCACACGCATGCTGCTGGAAAACCCCTCGACCTATGTGCTCTTCGCCGAAAGCACGATCGGCGAGGTCGATTTCCTCGACACCGTCGCCAGGCGCACCGGCTGTGGCCTGCTGCTCGATGTGAACAATGTGATGGTGTCGGCGGTGAACCACCGCCTCGACCCGTTCGACTACATCGATCGTTTCCCGGTCGAGCATGTCGGCGAGATCCATCTCGGTGGCTATGATGAAGCCATCGACGGCGCCGGCGAGCGGCTGCTGATCGACGCGCACGCCAGCGCGGTTCGGCCCGACGTCTTCGCCCTTTACGAACACACACTGCGACGCATTGGACCAGTGCCGACGCTGGTCGAATGGGACAACGCCGTTCCGGACTTCGTGACGCTCGCTGCCGAGGCATGGCGCGTTGACGCGGCACTGGATGCAGTGCGCCACGCAGTCGCGGACCGCGCGGCATGAGTGCTTTCGCCGCCACACAGGCTGACTTCGCGCAGGCCCTGACCAATCCGGCGCAGCCGGTACCGATCGGGCTGACCACCACCGACGGCCGCAACGACCCGTTGCGCTTCGCGGTCTACCGCAACAACGTTTTTGTCGGGCTCACCCAGGCGCTGGCCAAGCGATTTCCGGTCACGCGGCGGCTGGTGGGCGAGGAATTCTTCGCGGGGATGGCGCGCGTCTATGCAGATGCCGAAAAGCCGGCCTCGCCGCTGTTGTTCCGGTATGGCGACACGTTTCCGGACTTCATTGCCACCTTTCCCCCGGCCGCCAGCCTTCCTTATCTCGCGGACCTCGCGCGGCTGGAGACGGCGCTGACGCGCGCATACCACGCGGCTGACGTCGCCCCGCTCGGCCTTGACGTCCTCTCGGCGATCGCCCCGGACACACTGCCGCGAACGGTCCTCCTGCCGCACCCGTCTGCCGCGCAGCTGGTGTCGGCCTGGCCCGTCGGCACGATCTGGGCGGCGCACCAGGGCGAAATCGTCGGCACCGTTGCGAGCCGCGCGGCGGAGACAGTGATCGTCGCCAGACCGGTCATGGATGTCGGCGTTCATGTCGTGCCCGCGAACCATGCCGGGTTCTCGGCCGCGGTGTTCGAGGGCGCGACGCTCGGCGACGCGGCCGCCCGCGCGCTCGACTCCGATGCGGCATTCGACTTCGGCGCGGCATTGGTCGGACTGGTTTCACTTGGCGCGTTCAGCGCCGTGCGTCTGAATGGAGAGGAAGCATGACCGACCGAACGATGCCCGAAACGCGCTCGAACACCGGGCTGGCTGCATTGGTATCCCGCGCGGAAGGCCTGCTTGCGGCGATACCGCAATCGCTGCCGCTCTTTCTACTACGCGTCGCCCTGGCCGTGCCGTTCTACAAGTCCGGCCTGACGAAATGGGACGGCTTCCTGCAGCTTTCCGGCGGTGCGGAATTCCTGTTCACGTCGGAGTTCAAGCTGCACATTCTCGGGCAGCAGTATCCCTATCCGTTCCCGATCGCGGCGGCCTATGGCGCCGGGATCGCCGAGATCGTGTTGCCGATCCTGCTGGTGTTCGGATTGTTCACGCGTTTCGCGGCGCTGGCGCTGCTCGCCATGACCGCGATCATCCAGATCACTGTTCCGGAAGGGTGGGCCAATTTCCATCTGCCCTGGGCGGCGATGGCGGTGGCCCTTGTCGTCTTTGGCGGCGGCAGGATCGCCGCGGATGCGTGGCTGTGGGGGCGGCGGAGTTCGTCTACCAGCGGTAGCTGAGATTACCCTTGGCGCGCCCGTGCCAGCCGTCGTCTGGGCCACGACCGTGTTGCCTGACGCCGTGAATACCAGCCCGTTGCCCGCGCGACCGGCATCCACGATGGTATGCCTGGCAGGCACAACCGGCTTTGTCGCCGCCGCAACCCTTGCCCTTGGCCCCTTCCCGTGTTTCGATGCCTGCGGGTAGCCGCGAACGCTACCGACGAGCTACCCCGACGGCCGGTAAAGGCCGGCCGCCGCACAACAACAGTGCGCCTGGGTCTCCCGTGTCCGCGAGGCCTTGCGCGCCATCGTGTGGAGGAGGCCAGCCATCATGGGAAAACGCGCGGGAGAACGACGCACGGGACCGAAGTGCATCGCCATTGTCGGTCCCTTCGCCAGCGGCAAGACGACCTTACTTGAAGCCATCCTCGCCCGAACGGGCGCCATCCCCAAACAGAACGCCGTCTCGTCCGGCTCCACCGTCGGCGACCATGCGCCGGAGGCCAAGGCTCACGCGATGAGCATCGAGGCGAGCGTCGCCACTACCGAGTTCATGGGCGAGAGCCTCACATTCATCGACTGCCCGGGCTCGATCGAGTTCGCCTTCGAGGCGGACGCGGTGCTGGCCGCAGCAGACCTCGCCGTCGTGGTGGCCGAAGCCGACGAGAAGAAGGTGCCGGCGCTGCAGCTGATCATGCGCAAGCTGGACGAGATCGGCATCCCGCGCGTGCTGTTCCTGAACAAGATCGACAAGAACGCCACCGGCGTGCGCGACACGCTGAAGCTGCTGCAGCCGACCAGCACGAAGCCGCTGCTCTTGAGGCAGATTCCGCTGCGCAAGGGCGAGGCGGTGGTCGGCTCGATCGATCTCGCGCTGGAGCGCGCCTACATCTGGCGCGACTTCGCCGAGAGCGAGATCGCGCCGATCCCCGACGACGACAGGGCGCGCGAGGTCGAGGCGCGGTTCTCCATGCTGGAGACGCTGGCCGACCACGACGACGAACTGATGGAGCAGCTGCTCGAGGAGAAGGACCCGCCGAAGGACGAGATCTTCGACGACCTGGCCGCCGACCTGCGCGACGGCTCGGTGACGCCGGTGCTGATCGGCACGGCCGAGAAGGGCAACGGCGTGCTGCGGCTCCTGAAGACGATCCGCCACGACGCCCCCGACGTCGAGGCGACGCGGGCGCGCCTCGGCGTGAAGGACACCGGCGCCGCGATCGCCCAAGTGATGAAGACGATCCACACCTCACATGGCGGCAAGCTTTCCGTCGCACGCGTGCTGTCCGGACAGGTGACGGACGGGATGGAGCTGCACCTGCCCGAAGGGCGCGGCGGCAAGGTGTCGGGCATCTACCGGATGTTCGGCTCGGGCCAGACCAAACTGCCGTCGGCGGGCATCGGCGAGACGGTGGCGCTGGGCAAGATCGACGATGCCAGGACCGGCGACACGCTGACCTCGGCCAAGGGCGGTATGGCGCCGCTGGTGACGCTCGAGGCGCCGCAGCCGGTGACGGTCGTGGCGCTCAGGCCAAAGGAGCGCAAGGACGAGGTGAAGCTCTCGGCGGCGCTGCACAAGCTGGCGGAGGAGGACCCGTCGATCGGGCTGCGCCACGAGCAGGATTCGTCCGAGACGATCCTGTCCGGCCACGGCGAGATGCATCTCAGGATCATCGTCGAGAAGCTGCAGGGCAGGAACAACATCCCGGTCAGCGTGGAAAAGCCGCGCGTGCCTTACCGCGAGACGATCAAGAAGGCGGTGACGCAGCGTGGACGCCACAAGAAGCAGTCGGGCGGCCACGGCCAGTTCGGCGACGTGGTGCTGGACATCAAGCCGCTGCCGCGCGGCTCCGGCTTCAAGTTCTCCGACACGATCACCGGCGGCGTGGTGCCGAAGCAGTACATCCCGTCGGTCGAGGACGGCGTGTCCGACTACATGAAGACCGGGCCGCTGGGCTTCCCCGTGGTCGACATCCACGTCAACCTGGCCGACGGCTCGTACCATGACGTCGACTCCTCCGACATGGCGTTCCAGATGGCAGCGCGGATCGGCATGAAGGAGGGCATGGCGCAATGCGCGCCGGTGCTGCTGGAGCCGATCATGAAGGTCGAGATCTTCACGCCGAACGACGCCACGGCGCGGATCACGGCACTGATCCCGCAGCGGCGCGGCCAGATCCTCGGCTATGACGCGCGGCCCGGCTGGGAGGGCTGGGACGTCGTCGAGGCGATGATGCCGCAATCGGAGATCGGCGACCTCATCATCGAGCTGAGATCGGCGACGGCGGGCGTGGCGAGCTACCGCGCGAGCTTCGACCACATGTCCGAACTGACCGGTCGCCTCGCGGACGAGGTGGTGAACAGCCAGGGCAAGGCGGCGTAGGAACCGGGCACGATCGACGCCCCCTCCACCACGCTTCGCGTGGTTCCCCTCCCCCGTAGACGGGGGAGGTGCCGAGCCGGCGGCGTAGCCGACGTCGGCGAGGCGGAGGGGCACATCTTACCCCCGTGCAACTTTCCTCCGCCCGCCGGCGTAACACTTCCTGTCCGCCACACGAATGTGAAGCGGACCGAATTGCTTTTGGCGGCGACGGGGAGCACCCTCGTGCCGCCTGACCGGGAGAGACCGCCATGGCCGCCATCCACCGCCGCCCGTCATGGGCGATCGCCGAGAGCCTCGCGACGCCGGAGCAGGCCTTCCTCAACCGGCGAAACCTGCTCAGGGGCATGGGACTGGGCGGGCTGGCGCTGGCTGGCGCCGGGGCGCTCCGGGCGCGCGCGGAGGACGCCGATCCGACCGCCGACCTCTACCCCGCGAAGCCGAATGGGGCGTACACGCTGGACAGGCCGGTGACGCCTGAAGAGGTCAACGCCAACTACAACAATTTCTATGAGTACGGGTCGCAGAAGACGATCGCCAGCAGCGCCCAGCAATTGCGGACCCGGCCGTGGACGGTCGAGATCGGCGGGCTGGTCGAGAAGCCGATGACGCTCGCCATCGACGATCTCATCCGGACCTTCCCGCTGGAGACGCGGCTCTACCGCCACCGCTGCGTCGAGGCGTGGTCGATGACCATTCCGTGGGCAGGCTTCCCGCT
Organism: Rhizobiaceae bacterium; assembly: GCA_019635755.1. Classification (GTDB taxonomy): domain Bacteria; phylum Pseudomonadota; class Alphaproteobacteria; order Rhizobiales; family Rhizobiaceae; genus OAS926. The sequence goes on from JAHBYW010000003.1 coordinate 90,470, forward strand.
GTCGAAGCTGGTCGAGCATGCGCGGCCGCTCGGCTCGGCGAAATATCTTCGGATGGAGACGTTCTACGACCCGTCGATGGCGCCGGAGCAGAACTCGTTCTTCTACAATTTTCCCTATGTCGAGGGCGTGACGGTGGCGGAGGCCATGAACGACCTCGCCTTCATGGTGACCGGCGCCTACGACAAGCCGCTGGCGAAGCAGTTCGGCGCGCCGCTGAGGCTTGCGCTGCCGTGGAAGTACGGGTTCAAGTCGATCAAATCGATCGTCAAGATCGAGTTCGTCGAGGAACAGCCGCTGAACTGGTGGCAGCAGCTGCAGCCGAGCGAATACGGCTTCTGGGCGAACGTGAACCCCGAGGTCTCGCATCCGCGCTGGAGCCAGGCGAACGAGCGCGTGCTGCACACCGGCGACTATGTGCCGACCCTGCTGTTCAACGGCTATGCCGAGCAGGTGGCATCGCTCTATGCGGGCATGGATCCGGCCAAGCTCTACATGTGAGGGGTACCGGGCAAGGCCCGGAGGCCGGCAATGCCGGACTCCGGGTGAACGGCGCCGGAGTGGCTCCGTCGCCGTTCGCGGCCATGTGCCCAGGCGGGCGTCAGGTCCGCCGCATGTCGAGAGAGGTGCAACGTCAGACGCGGACGCGACGATTGCCTAAGCCCGACCCTGCCGGTGATGCCCCCATCTCCGGCACAGCCGCACGCCGCGTCCGCCACCATGCCCTACCCGCCGCCCGGCCGCGGCGATACGTTAGACGGGGTTACATGTGACCGTTACGGCGCGCAGCTTCGATGCGACGCGCAAGCAGCGGGCAAAAAAAAGCCGGATCGAAATCGACCCGGCCAGTTTGATGGAGTGCCCGCTAGGGCAAAACCTCCAGAGGGGAACACTCACAGGCGCCAATGGGAGGAGAATGCGCCCGGGAGTGATCAAGATATGGGCGCGGGGTGATGCTGAAACAAGCAAGTTTTTGCACAGCACCCATGCAAAAAGACGGTGCCTGTGGTCCAATGCATGAAAAGATGCAGTCGGTCCAGGAAATGGGCGGCACGGCCGGGCAGCCGTGCCTTCGGAGATAAAACATGCGCACGGTATCGGCGCTCGCTGGCAGCGCCCTCTTCCTGCTCGTGGCGCCGGGCACCGTCGCCGGGCTGGTGCCGTGGCTGATCGTGCACGCGGCCCCGCCCACGACGCAGACGTCGCAGATGCTCCTGGCGCTCGGGGGTTTCATGGTCGCTGCCGGCATCGGCGCGCTTCTCCAGGCGTTCCTGCTCTTCGCGCTCGACGGCCGCGGCACGCCCGCCCCCGTGGCGCCAACCGACACGCTGGTCGTCACCGGAACCTACCGGCATGTGCGCAACCCGATGTATGTCGCCGTCGTGGCGATCATCTTCGGCCAGGCGCTGCTGTTCGCGAACTGGGCGGTGTTCGCCTACGGCCTGATCGCCTGGGCGACGATGGCGGCGTTCGTGCGGCTCTACGAGGAGCCGACGCTGCAGGCGCGCTACGGCGCACGCTACGACGCCTACCGACAGGCGGTGCCGGCCTGGCTGCCGCGGCTGACGCCCTGGACAGGCGGGACGCGCGACTGACTATGCGGCGACCGTGCCGAACAGCGCGCCGACGGCGGCGGTGAGCGCCATCGCCGCCGCGCCCCAGAAGGTGACGCGCAGGGCCGGCCTAACCATGCCGGCGCCGCCCGCCCGGGCGCCGATGGCACCCAGCAGCGCAAGTGACAGCAGCGACACGGCAGAGACGGCGATCGCCGTCGCCGGCAGCGGGCTGAGCGCCGCGGCTGTCAGCGGCAAGGCGGCGCCGACCGAAAAGGTCGCCGCCGAGGTCATCGCCGCCTGGATCGGGCGCGCCGTGGACACCTCGGTGATGCCAAGCTCGTCACGCGCATGGGCTCCGAGCGCGTCGCGCTCCATCATCTGCGCGGCGACCTGCCGGGCCAGGCCCGGCTCGACGCCGCGCCGCACGTAGATCTGCGCAAGCTCCTCGAGCTCGGCCTCCGGCATGTCGCGAAGCTCCGCCCGCTCGCGCGCCAGGTCGGCCTGCTCGGTGTCCGACTGGGAACTCACCGACACATATTCGCCCGCCGCCATCGACATGGCGCCGGCCACCAGGCCCGCGAGACCGGCGACGAGAATCTCGCCACGGCCGCTCGACGCCGCCGCGACGCCGACGATGAGGCTGGCGGTGGAGACGATCCCGTCATTGGCGCCGAGCACCGCGGCACGCAGCCAGCCGACCCGGGTGACGAGGTGGCCTTCCCGATGAAGCTTCAACCGTGGCATCGCGCCTTATCCCGTGGCTTCGTTCCGACTGATCCTATGCGACGACCGACCGGCGGTGCCTTGATCTGGCGCAGGTGAGGACCGGTCAGTACGCCCAGCTGCGCGCCTTGGAGATGACGAAGTCGCGGAAGACGTGCAGCTTGGCCTGGTTCTTCATCGCGTCCGGATAGGCGAAATAGGTGTCGAACGAGGGCACTTCGGTCTCGGGCAGGAGCTGCACGAGACCGGCGTCCTTGTCGACGATATAGTCCGGCAGCATGGCCACGCCGGCGCCACGCTGGACCGCGCGCTTGATCGACAGGATGTCGTTGATCTGCAGCGTCGCGATGCGCTTGCCGCCGTCGAAGTCGCCGACCGTCTCCAGCCAGTTCAGCTCCGACAGATGCGCCGGCACGGGTTCGCCGAAGGTGACGATCCGGTGGTTCTTCAGGTCCGCGATGGTCGAGGGCTTGCCGTAGCGGTTCACATAGGCCGGCGAGGCGTAGAGGTGGAAGTGAACCGTGAAGAGGCGGCGCTGGATGAGGTCCGGCTGCTGCGGCTGGCGCAGGCGGATGGCGCAGTCGGCCTGGCGCATGGTCAGGTCGAGCTCCTCGTTGGCGAGGATCAGCTGCAGCTGGATGTCCGGATAGAGGTCGAGGAACTCGTTCAGCCGCTCGGTCAGCCAGCCTGCGCCGAGGCCGACCGTGGTCGTGACGCGCAGCACGCCGGACGGGCGGTCCTTGGTCTCCGACAGCAGCGTACGGACGTTCTCGAGCTTCATCAGCACGTCGTGGGCGGTGCGGAACAGCAGTTCTCCCTGCTCGGTCAGCACCAGGCCGCGGGCGTGCCGGTGGAACAGCGGTACGCCGACGTCGCTCTCCAGCGCCGACACCTGGCGCGAGATCGCCGACTGCGAGAGTTTCAGCGTCTCGGCCGCATGGGTGAACGATCCGGCTTCCGCCGCGGCGTGAAAGACGCGGAGCTTGTCCCAGTCGAGTGCCATGCCGTCCCCTCGCTGCGCGGCCGACGCTGCGCTATTCGGCCGCCTCGCGGACCGCCTCCAGTCCCGCGATGTACTTCTCGGCCTCCAGCGCGGCCATGCAGCCGAGCCCGGCCGCCGTCACCGCCTGACGATAGATGTCGTCGGTGACGTCGCCGGCGGCGAACACGCCCGGGACGTCGGTGCGCGTCGAGTTCGGCTCGGTCCAGAGATATCCGTTCGGCTTCTGCTTCAGCTTGCCGACAAGCAGCTCGACCGCCGGCGCATGGCCGATGGCCACGAACACGCCGTCGACCGGCAGTTCCGATACGGCGCCGGTGCGCACATGCTTCAACCGGATGCCGTTCACCGACGGGGGCAGCGGCGCCTTCGCCGCCTCGCCGACGATCTCGTCGACCACGACGTCCCACAGCACCTTGACGTTCGGCTTCGCGAACAGCCGCTCCTGCAGGATCTTCTCGGCCCGGAACTCGTTGCGGCGGTGCACGACGGTGACGCTCTTCGCCAGATTGGAGAGGTAGAGCGCCTCCTCCACGGCCGAATTGCCGCCGCCGATCACGACGACATCCTTGCCGCGGTAGAAGAAGCCATCGCAGGTGGCGCAGGCGGAGACGCCGAACCCCTGGAAGGTCTTTTCGGAGGGGATGTTCAGCCACTTCGCCTGGGCGCCGGTCGCGACGATCAGCGCGTCGGCCGTGTAGGTCGTGCCGGAATCACCCCTGGCGCGGAAGGGCCGCGCATCGACGTCGACCTCGGTGATGATGTCGTTGATGATCTCGGTGCCGACATGCTCCGCCTGCTTGAGCATCTGCTCCATCAGCCACGGGCCCTGGATGGGTTCGGCGAAGCCGGGATAGTTCTCGACGTCGGTGGTGATCATGAGCTGGCCGCCCTGCTGCAGGCCGGCGACCAGCACCGGCTTCAGCATCGCCCGCGCCGCATAGATCGCCGCCGTGTAGCCGGCCGGCCCGGAGCCGATGATCAACACCGGCGAATGCTTCGTTGCCATTCGCGTTCCCCACATGCGGGCCGCCGCCCGGACTCCTGGATGAGATCGGAAAAATCAACCTACAATGTAGGGTGCAGCCCCCTGCCGGCGCAAGGCAACCCGGCCCGTCCTCCCCGGAAAAGCGGCGCCGCGACCCGCCGCTGACGACGCTCGCGCCCAACTTGGCCACGCCGGGGGAATAGGCTAGAGCGAATGCGCTCAGCCCCGGGACCAAGATGCCACTCAAGGCCGACCTCGACGCGATCGACTGGAAAATCCTGAAGGAACTCCAGGACGAGGGGCGGATCACCAATGTCGAACTGTCGCGGCGCGTCGGCATTTCGGCGCCGCCCTGCCTTCGCCGCGTCAAGCGGCTGGAGGATGCCGGCATCATTCGCGGCTACAGGGCGCTGCTGAATGCCCCGGCGCTCGGCATGGACGTGGTGGCCTTCTGCCTGATCGGACTGCACCACCAGTCCGAATCGGAGCTGAGGACCTTCGCCGACCTGACGCGCCACTGGCCGATCGTGCGGGCGGCGTGGATGGTCTCGGGCGAGTCCGACTTCATGCTCCATTGCGTGGCGAGCGACCTGACGAGCTTCCAGACATTCGTCATCGAGACGCTCACCTCGACGGCCAACGTCGACACCGTGCGCACCGCGCTGACCATCCGCCAGGTTAAGGACGAGGGCCTGGTGGCCGTCGGCGAACCGGCCTGACGCGATGGCGCGGTTCGACCGTCCGATCTCGGCCTTCATCATCGCCAAGAACGAGGCGGCGGTGCTGGGCGAGTGCCTCGACAGCCTGGATCTGTGCGCCGAGATCGTGGTGGTGGATTCCGGCTCGACGGACGGCACGCTGGACCTCGTCGCGCGCTACCAGGCGAACGGCTTCCCCATCCGGCTGATCCACAACGACTGGCCGGGCTTCGCGCGGCAGAAGCAGTTCGCGCTGGAGGCGTGCGCGCAGCCCTGGTGCCTGAACGTCGACTGCGACGAGCGGCTGGACGGCGACCTCCGCGACTGGATGGCGACCGCCGACCTGTCGGCCGGCGCCCCCGTCGCCTACGACATTCCGCGCCGAGACTATCTGGCCGGCTACGGCTATCCGCCGAAGAGCGTCCATGCGCAGCGCATCGTCCGCCTCGTCCGCAAGGGGCGCGCGCGATATGACGAGCATGCGCTGGTGCACGAATCCCTGCTGACCGACGGCGCGGTCGCGCCGACGCCGAAAGGCGCGCTGCTGCACTTCCGCAACCTGTCGATCGCGCAGGACGCGGCGCGCGCCGATGCCTATTCGACGCTGAAGGCGGAGGAGAAGTTCGCGCGCGGCCGGACGACGAACCTGGCGAGGCTGGTCTTCAGCCCGTTCGGCCGCTTCCTGAAGTCCTACGTGGCGCAGCGCTATTTCCTGTGCGGCACGCCGGGCTTCATCTATGCCGGGATGCTCGCCTACTACGTCTTCCTGACCGAGGCGAAACTCTACCGGCTGTCGCTCGGCGCGCGCACCAGGACGACGACATCGGCCTGACGGTCGACGAGGGAAAAGCCGAGTTCGCGCCATGCATCGAGGAACGCCGCCTCGCTGCCGCCCATTGCGCGATAGGCGTCCGGGTGGATTTCCATGATGGCGACCCGGGCATCGGCGAGCGCGGCCGCGTCGCGGCTGGCGATCGGATACTCGCCGCCCTCGATGTCGCTGACCAGCGCGTAGGGGCGGGCGAGCCTTGCGGCGAGCGCGCCGAGCGTCACCGCCGGCACCTCGACACCGCCGGCCCCGAGCGTGCTCGAATGCACGTCGCGCGACACCGAAAGCCGCGCGACGGGGCCGTCGTAATAGAGCGCGGCATTGACGACATCGACGGCACCCGGATCGGCTTGGCGCGCCGCGTTCGCCCTGCAGATGCCGATGAGGTCGGCGTTGGCCTCGACGATCACATGCCGCTGCGCGCGGCCGATGCGCGACCGGACGAACGCCGAGACGACGCCCAGCGAACCGCCGAGCTCGATCACCGGCAGGTCAGCGGGCAGGTATTTGCCGATCATCGCCGCCTCGTCGCGCTCATACTTGCCGCGGAGCAGCGCGTTGCGCACCCCGAGGCCGGCCGCCGCGGGAACCTCGACGGCGATGCCGTGATAGTCGTAGCGGTCGCCATGCGCGGCCACGTGGCGCGCGACACGCCGCCTGCGGAAGAAATCGCGGAACGCATTCCTGAACGAGGGCGTCATCGCGACGATGCCCCGGCCACATCGGCCGCGAAGACGTCCCGAACGCGGCGCCGGAACGCGGCATCCAGCGACAGGAAGCGGCGACGCGCTGCCGCGCCGAGGCGCACCTTCTCGGTCTCCGGCATCTGGATCAGCGACTGGATCACCGCCTCCAGCGCCTGGCGGTCGACCCGGAAACTCGTGCCGAGATGCCTGGGCTCGCTGCCGTCATAGGGAACGACGATGCCGCAATTCTCGTCGACCAGTTCGTTCATCGGCGGCGCGTCGGTGGTGACGACGACGCTGCCCGTCGACAGGCCCTCGACGATGTTGTGGCCCCAGCCTTCGGCGCGGGACGGGCACAGATGGATGCCGCACTGGTTCTGCAGGCGCTTCAGCCCGTGATCGTCGAGATAGCCGGACATCAGCTTCACGTTGGCCGGCACCGCGCCCGGCGCATTCTCCGCCTTCTGCACCAGAACCAGCTCCGGCCATTCCGGGTGGACGCTCCACAGCGCAAGGACATCCTCGGTGCCCTTCAGCGTGCTGCCGCCGGCGAGATGGAAGAAACGGTTCCAGTCCTTCTTGACCGCTGGGTCGTGGCGGTCGTGCGAGGTGAAGCCGAGATAGATCGTCCGGACGCCCAGCCGCGAGAAGATGTGCTGCGCGTGACGCGTCTTGGCGAGCACGCGATCGACGCGGCGGAGCAGCAGCTTCTGGCGATGCGGGAAACGCTCCTGGTTGGGGATCAGCCAGTGGCGGTCGCCACCGGTGAGCCAGCGGGGAAACGTCCGCTCCAGGTGGACGACGGTGCTGCCGAGCTTCTTGCGCGTCAGCCAGTCCTTGAAGCCGCGCGCCCGCACGCGCGAATAGCCCGGCTCGCCGCCTGCCTCGCGGATCGCGTCCGCCAGCAGCCGCGCATCGCTCGTCAGGCCGTAATTGTTGGAGCGTCCGACGATGAGCCACTCGATCATGCGCCGCCCCCGCGCGCCCAGATCGCCTCGTAGACGGCAGCGAGCGCGTCGGCCTCGCGCTGCAGAGGAAAGGCCGCGCGAACATGAGCGAGGCCTGCCTCGCCGTGCCGGCGCGCCATGGCAGGATCGGCCATGTACAGGCGGATCGCCTCGCGCAGGGCCATCCCGTCGCCGGCCGGCACGACGGCGCCGGTCTCGCCCGGCACGACCAGCTCGGCATAGGCGCCCGCGTCGCTGGCCACCACCGGGGTGCCAGACGCCATCGCTTCCAGCGGGGTAAGGCCGAAGCCTTCGTTGCGGGACGGCGCGACGTAGAGCGAGACGCGGCCGTACCAGGGCCGGATGTCGTCCACTTCGCCGAGGAACAGGATGCGCTCGGCGAGGCCGGCCTTGCGGACCTTCTCCTCCAGCCCGGCCGCGAAGCCGGCATGCTCCGCCGTCGCACGGCCGCTGACAATGGCGGTCCAGTCCGGAAAGTGCGGAAGGAGCGCGATCATCGCGTCGACGAAGAGGTCGGTGCCCTTCTGCTCGCGGACGCGCCCGAAACAGCCGACGGCATGCCGGCCGGGCAGGCCCGACGCGGCGAACGCGGCGTCGCGGTCGGCGGGCGGCGTGAACCGGTCGAGGTCGATGCCATGCATGACGACCCGGTGCGGCACTTCGAGGAAGCTGCCCGAGCGCCGGCTGGTGGCGACGACGGCGTCCATGCGGCGGATCAGCCATTTGGTGAGGGGCTTGTGGTCGCGCTGGGCCGCGGAGGTGAAGAGGAGCCTCAGCGGCATGCGCAGCACGTCGCGCAGGACGATGCCGGCGATCATCTCGACATTGCGCCGCGCGTGCCAAATGCGGACCGGCCGCCTGGCCGGCCGGCGCCAGAGGCGCGGCACGTCGAGCCAGCCGAGCTTGGGCAGCCCGTCCGGCAGGCCGGGGCCGAGCGTCGCGACGCCCAGCGTCCTCGCCTGCAGAGGAACGAGCTGGACGATGGTGCTGGTGACGCCCGACAGGCGGCGCTTGAAGTTCGGCGCGACGACCTCAACGGCGGCGACGTCGGGACGCGACGGCGCGGCCGTGCCTGCCCCAGTCTCCGCCCGGACCCCGGCCGCCGCCATGGACGGCCTCAGCCGAACTTCACCTTGACGATCTCGTAGCCCCGCGCGCCACCCGGCGCGTTGACCTCGATCGAGTCGCCGACCTCCTTGCCGATCAGCGCGCGCGCGATCGGGGACGAGATGGAAATCCGGCCGGACTTCACGTCCGCTTCCTGGTCGCCGACGATCTGGTAGGTCTTCTTCTCCTCGGTGTCCTCGTCGACGAGGACGACCGTGGCACCGAACTTGATCGTGCTGCCCGACAGCTTCGACAGGTCGATGACCTCGGCGCGGGCGACCAGATCCTCGAGCTCGCCGATGCGGCCCTCGTTGAGGCTCTGCGCCTCCTTGGCCGAGTGGTACTCGGCGTTTTCCGAGAGATCGCCATGCGACCGCGCCTCCGAGATCGCCTCGATGATCCGCGGACGTTCCTCCTGCTGGCGCCAGCGCAGCTCCTCCTTGAGCGTGTTGAAGCCCTGCGCGGTCATCGGGACCTTGTTCATTTCCAATCAGCCTTTCCGTGGCCGGACGCCGTGGTGCGGCGGACGGCTTGTCGTGGGAACAAAAAAGAAAATCGGGCCGACGGCCAGCGCCAACGGACCCGAAACACCCCAATTTCCCCATATATAGCAAGCCCTGGGGCGATTTTCACGTCAAAAATGCCGCAGCCCCTGCGGGTCTCGGACAGGCTGCATCACCGGGAAGTGAAGTCGCGTGCGCGGGGACGACGGCCGGTGCGGCCTATATGCCTTCGGGACGGCACGGAGCACGACATGCGACATACGGTTCCCATCGCGGCATTCGCCACCCTGGCAGCGGGACTGCTGCCCGACGCGGCGGCGGCGGCCGAGGTGTTCCAGACGGACGCCGTGCCGGTCAGCGCCGAGGTGATCGCCGACGGGCTCGCGCATCCCTGGGGGCTGGATTTCCTTCCCAGCGGCGAGGCGCTGGTGACCGAACGCGGCGGCCAGCTGAGGATCCTCACCCGCGCCGGCCTGTCCGAGCCGGTCGACGGCGTGCCGAAGGTCGCGGCGCGCGGCCAGGGCGGCCTGCTCGACGTCGCCGTCGCACCGGACTTCGCCAGTTCCAACGCGATCTTCCTGACCTTCTCCGAGCGTGGCTCGGGCGGCGCCGGGACCGCGGTCGCCCGCGCCACGCTGGTGCGCGACGGCGAGACCGCGCGGCTGGACGGCGTCGAGACGATCTTCTCCATGAACCGCAGGAGCGCGACCAGCCACCATTTCGGTTCGCGCATCGCCTTCCTTCCCGACGGAACGCTGGCCTTCACCATCGGCGACCGCGGCGACGGCCCGCGTGCGCAGGACATGAACGACCATGCCGGCGCGGTGCTGCGGATCAACACCGACGGCTCGGTTCCCCCCGACAACCCCTGGGCGAACGGCGGCGCCGCCGCGGAACTGTGGTCCAAGGGCCACCGCAACCCGCAGGGCATGACCTTCGACCCCGTGACGAAGTCGCTGCTGACGGTCGAGCACGGCGCCAAGGGCGGCGACGAGATCAACCGCCCCGAGGCCGGCCGGAACTACGGCTGGCCGGTGATCTCCTACGGGGTGAACTACTCGGACACCAAGATCGGCGTGGGCACGGAGGCGGAGGGCTACGAGCAGCCGCTGTTCTACTGGGACCCGTCGATCGCGCCGTCGGGGCTCGCCGTCTATCAGGGCGACATGTTCCCCGAATGGAACGGCGACCTGCTCGTCGGCGCGCTGAAGTTCGAGCTGCTGTCGCGGCTCGACCGCGACGAAACCGGCGCGATCCTCGGCGAGGAACGCATGCTGGAGGGAGAGTTCGGCCGGATCCGCGACGTCAATGTCGCGCCGGACGGGTCGATCTGGCTGCTGACCGACGCCCGCAACGGCGCGATCATCCGGCTGACCCGCGCCGACTGACCGTCACGCCGCTTCGCGGATCTGGTAGTCCTTGACCGAGGCGAAGCGGATGGCCTTCCAGCGCTCCGCCTCGTAGTTCAGGCCGAATTCGTGCGGCGCAAGGAACACGGGATCGCCGTCTAGGTCGCGGGCGATGTCGCCGCGGTGGGACTCGATGAAGCGCTCGACCTCCGCCTTCTGGTCGGCGGAAATCCAGCGGCAGACGGTGAAGCGTGCCATCTCGAAATCGACCGGCAGCGTATACTCGAAGGCGAGCCGCTCCTTCAGCACGTCGAGCTGCAGCGCGCCGACCACGCCGACGATGGCCGGTGAGCCGTCCTCGGGTTGGAAGAGCTGGACGACGCCCTCCTCGGCCATCTGCTGGAGCGCTTCCTTCAGCTTCTTCGCCTTCATCGCGTCGCCGAGACGCACGCGGCGGAGAATTTCCGGCGCGAAGTTCGGCACGCCGCGGAAGACGATGTCCTCGCCTTCGGTCAGCGTATCGCCGATGCGCAGCGTCCCGTGGTTGGGGATGCCGACCACGTCGCCGGCAAACGCCTCGTCGGCGGTGATGCGCGAGCGGGCAAAGAAGAACTGCGGTGCCGAGAGCGACATCGGCTTGCCGGTGCGCACGAGCTTCGCCTTCATGCCGCGCTCCAGCGTGCCGGAGCAGACGCGAACGAAGGCGATGCGGTCGCGGTGGTTCGGGTCCATGTTCGCCTGAATCTTGAAGACGAACGACGTCATCTTCGGTTCGGTCGCGTGGACGATCCGGACATCCGCCTCCTGGTCGCGCGGCGCCGGCGCATAGGAGCCGAGCCCCTCGATCAGGTCGCGCACGCCGAAATTGCGCAGCGCCGACCCGAAATAGACCGGCGTCAGGTGGCCCTCGCGGAAGGCCTTCAGGTCGAACGGCCTGCAGGCTTCGCGGGCGAGCTCCAGCTCCTCGATGAAGGTCGCGCGCTCGTTTTCCGGCAGCAGCCCGGCGACATGTTCGGAATCCGGCCCGTTGACCTTCGTGCGCTCGGGCTCGGCGTCGCCGCGGCGCACCGCGTTCTGCGCAAGGTGATACGTGCCGGAAAACGTCTTGCCCTGGCCGATGGGCCAGGTGATCGGCGCGGTGTCGAGCGCCAGCTTCTGCTCGATCTCGTCGAGGATCTCGAAGGTGTTGCGCGCCTCGCGGTCCATCTTGTTGACGAAGGTGACGATGGGGATGTCGCGCAGCCGGCAGACCTCGAAGAGCTTCAGCGTACGCGGCTCGATGCCCTTCGCCGCGTCGATGACCATGACGGCGGAATCGACCGCCGACAGCGTGCGGTAGGTATCGTCGGCGAAATCCTCGTGGCCCGGCGTGTCGAGCAGGTTGAAGACGTTGTCGCCATACTCGAACGTCATCACCGAGGTGACGACCGAAATGCCGCGCTCGCGCTCGATCTTCATCCAGTCGGAGCGCGTGTTCATGCGGTCCTTCTTGGCCTTCACCTCGCCGGCGAGCTGGATGGCGCCGCCGAACAGCAGCAGCTTCTCGGTCAGCGTCGTCTTGCCCGCGTCCGGGTGGGCGATGATGGCAAAGGTGCGGCGGCGCGCGACCGCCTGGCTGATGTCTTCGGGCATGGGGGAATTCCGTTCGGACGGCGCTTATATAGGTGGTGCGCCGGCCTGTCGAACGGGAATTCGGAGCCGGTCGCTGCACCACCGGCGCCAGCCGCGTGGCCAGTCGACAGGATCGACGGCGGTGCCGTAGCCTCCGGCCCGATTCCTCAGCGCGGTTCTCATCCCGATGGTTCCTGTGAGCGTCGAAGGCCTGCCGCTCCCGGCCGGCAGAACGATCCGATGACGGAGCGCGGGTCGCTCTACGCATTGCTGTCGGGGAATTTCCTGATCGGCATGTCAGTCATCGCGCCGGCGGGCATGGTCGAGCCGCTGGCGACCGACCTCGGCGTCTCGATAACGAGCGCCGCGCTCCTGCTCACCTTCGGCGCGGTCGTGCTCTGCATCGGCTCGCCGCTCGTCGCCTGGGGCACGGCCGCCACCGACCGCAGGCTGCTCCTGTCAGTCTCCCTGGCGGTGCTCGCTGCAAGCCATGTCGCCTCGGCGCTCGCGCCGGGGCTGGCGGTGCTGATGGCGGTCCGGATCGTGGCCATGGGGTTCGCGGCGGTGTACACGCCGCAGGCCGCGAGCGCGGCGGCGATGCTGGTGAGCGAGAAGGAGCGTTCGGGCGCGATCTCCTTCATCTTTCTGGGCTGGTCGCTCGCCGCCGCAGCGGGGCTGCCCCTCTCCGCTTGGTTCGCGTCCGAACATTCATGGCGCGGCGTTCACTGGGCGCTGGCGGCATTGGGCTTCGCCGCGGCAGGGGCCGTGGCTCTTTCGCTGCCGCAGGGACTCAGGGGCGCGCCCATGTCGCTGAGGAGCTGGGGCAGCCTTTTCTCGAACCCGCTGATCCTGGCGCTGCTGGCCGCGACCATCCTCGGATCCCTCGGCCAGTTCATCGTCTTCCCGTTCTTCGGTCCGCTGCTCGGGCGACTGTCCGGCGCCACGACAACCGAGGTCGCGGTGGCATTCGGCGTCTTCGGCGTGGCCGGATTTCTGGGCAATATCGTTGCCTCGCGCCTCGTCACCGGCCTTGGCGCCTTGCGAACGTCCCTGCTTGCGGGCTCGTCCATGCTGGTCGGCGCGGCGGCATGGAGCCTGGTTGTCGGCGACATCGCGCTCGTGTTCGTCGCATCGGCCATCTGGGGCGTCGGATTTGCCGCGTCGAATTCGATGCAGCAGGCGCGCCTGGCGATGGCCGCGCCGGCGCTGGCCGGCGCCGCCGTGGCGCTCAACTCGTCCTCGCTCTATATCGGCCAGGCCGCTGGTTCCGCGCTGGGCGGCGTCATGTTCGACGCCGGCTATCTGCGGTCGATGGGGTGGGCCGCGACCGCCGCCCTCGCCGCCGCACTTCTGACCATCTGGTTCAGCCGGCGGACGACGCAATAGCCGAGCCTCCGGCACGAGCTTCTGGCAGCGAGGAATGCAACGCATGGCCAATGGAAGGCATATCGTCGTCGTCGGCGCCGGGATCGTCGGCGCGTCCATCGCCTGGCATCTCGTCAAGGCAGGCGCGCGCGTGACGATCGTCGATGGACTTCATGCCGGCGGCATCGCGACGCCAGCGAGCTTCGCCTGGATCAATGCGAGTTGGGGCAATCCGGAGCCGTATTTCCACCTTCGCATGCGGGCCATGCGCGAGTGGAAGCGCGTGGCGGCCGCGTGTCCGGACATCGCGATCTCGTGGAAGGGCGGGCTGATCTGGGACCTGCCGCGCGGCAGGCTGGAGGCCTTCGCGAAGGAACACGCATCGTGGGGCTACGGCATCCGCGCGGTCGACCGCGACGAGATCGCGCGGATGGAGCCTGCGCTGAAGACGCCACCGTCGTTCGCCCTGCATGTCGCCGAGGAAGGTGCGGTGGAGGCGGCGGCAGCGGCCGTCGCACTCACCCGCCAGGCGGAAGCCGCCGGCGCGGTCTGCCTGCGGGCCCCGGTCACGGCGATCGAACGGAAGCGCGGGCAGGTGACGGTGATCGCCGGCGGGGCGCGGCTGGACGCAGATGCGCTGGTGCTGGCGGCCGGAACCGCGACGCCGGAACTGGCCGCGCTGGTTGGCCTCGACATCCCGCTCGACACGCCGCCCGGCATGATCGTCCATTCGGTGCCGTCTCCCGACACGGCGCTCAACGGCGTGGTGATCGCCCCGAACATCGCGATCCGGCGGACGGACCGCGGCCGCATCATCGGCAGCGGCGAGGTCGGAGGCTCCCACCCGGGCGATGATCCCCGGCGGACGGCGCGAACGCTGTTCCGCAGGGTCCGGTCGATGCTTGGCGACGCCGCGCCCGTCGCCTTCGACTTCCACACGATCGGCCATCGGCCCATGCCGAAGGACGGAATGCCGATCGTCGGCTGGGGCACCGAGGGGGTCTATGTGGCCGTGACCCATTCCGGCGTGACGCTGGCGCCCGCGCTCGGGCTGTTCGCGGCAGACGAGATCCTCGACGATCGCCGCGACGCGCTGCTGCGGCCGTTCGGCCCTGGCCGGTTCGCCGAGCGCGCAAACCTCGGCAGGATGCGCATGTCGATGCTGTGAGCCTGTGCCGCGACGGCCGGCGAAGCCGCTGGCGCGAACCGGGCGATCCTAGTGCCGCGTGGCGATCACCGCGGCGGCCCCCACCATGAAGCTGGCCGCCGTGCGGTTCAGCGCCCTGAGCGCGCGCGGCGACTTCAGCAGCGCGCGCGCATTGGCCGCCAGCACCAGATAGGGCACCAGCACGACCAGCAGCACGACGATGGTAGAGAGCGCCAGCATGCCGTAATCCGTCGGCGTGATCTTCGCGAGGTCGACCAGCGTCGGCGTCAGCGCGAGATAGAAGATCATCGTCTTCGGGTTGCCGAGCGTCACCATCAGCCCGGCCATGAAGCTCGACACGAAACCGCCGGAACCGCGACGTGCCTCGATGTCGGCCGGCGCGATGCCGGTCGTCCAGAACGCCCAGGCGAGCCAGCACAGATAGGCCACGCCCGCCCATTTGATGACCAGGAAGACGGTGCCGAAGGTCTGCGCGACCAGCGCCAGGCCGAGCACGACGGCCGTCAGATAGGTCAGATCGCCGAGGATCAGGCCGAGCGCCATGAAGAGCGACGAGCGGAAGCCGGAGCCCAGTGCCCGTGCGACGAGCGCCGTCACGCCCGGCCCGGGAATGGCGGCCGCGATGGCGAGCGCGCCCGAATAGGTGATGAGGCCGGCAAGCGTCATGGGAGGAAGACCTGTGGAGGCGCCTTATCGCACCGGGCCGGCCTGCGAGGAAGCGATCGGTGTGAATGCGACGATCAAATCGTGTGATGGGTGAAGCGAGGGGAGGTCTCCGCACCGACGCCCCCTCACCCACTCGGCTTCGCCTCGTGTCCTCTCCCCGAGGGGAGAGGAACGACCTCGCCGATGACTCCGCCATCGAGTCTAGCGAGCGCGGGCGGTGGCGATTGGTTCTTCTCCCCGGCGGGAGAAGGTGGCCGAGCCGGCGGCACAGCCGCCGGAAGCGAGGCCGGATGAGGGGGCGTTGGCAGCTAAAGTCCGGCGCGGGCTGGGGGCTGGCCGGCGGCGCGTTACCGCACCAGGAACCCCTGACCCAGCGCGTCGCCGTCCTCGACCCAGAACTCCGACCGCCCGGAATAGTGGGCGCGGCCGCCGACGCGCGCCACGATCGCGTCGTGCGCTCCGGCCTTCACGGTCCGTGCCACCGACCCGGTGAAGCGCGAGCCGACGATCGATTCGAACAGCCGCTCCTCGCCGGGCGCGATCTCGCCCTTCGCATGCATGGCCGCGAGCCGCGCCGTCACGCCTGAGCCGGTCGGGGAGCGGTCGACCTCCGCGTCGGCGAAGACGCAGACGTTCCTGGTCGCCACGCCGTTCCGCCCGTCGCCGCCGTCGGTCAGGATCGAGCCGTAGAGGAAGGCGAGGTCGGCATGATCGGGATGCGCGAGCGGCACCTCGACCTTCACGCGCTCCGTCAGCGCGGTCGCGGCGTCGACGAAATCGCGCGCGCGGTCCCGGCCGAACTCCAGCCCGAACTGGCGACAATCGGCCAGCGCGTAGAAGGCGCCGCCATAGGCGACGTCGAAGCCGATCGCGCCGTATCCCGGCACGTCGAGCGACCGGTCGCGCGCGAACAGGAAGGACGGCACGCTCTCGAAGGACACGGCGCCGGTCCGACCTTCCTTCACCTCGACGGACGCGACCACCATGCCGCAGGGCGCCTCGATGTTGACCGTCGTCAGCGGCTCGACGGGCGGCACCAGTCCCTGGTCGATCGCGTAGCGGCCGAGCGCGACGATGGCGTGGCCGCACATGGTGGAATAGCCCTCATTGTGCATGAACAGCACGGCGAGGTCGGCGCCCGGCAGGTCAGGCTCGACCAGCAGCGCGCCGTACATGTCGTAATGGCCGCGCGGCTCGAACATCAGCATGCGCCTGAGATGATCGAGATTGCCGCGCACCCAGGCGCGCTTGTCGAGGATCGTGCCGTTCGGGATCGGCGGATAGCCGCCGGTGACAATGCGCAGCGGCTCGCCGCCGGTGTGCATGTCGATCGTGGTGAGGCGCTGGCTCACGATTTCGGCGCGAACAGTTTCTGCGCCTTCGCGAACGGCATCGCGGCGGACGCGAAGCCGAAGGTGCCGCGCTCCAGCATCTCGCGCGACGCGGTCTCCAGCATGGCGAAGGCATAGGTGGTGAGCTTGGAGCCGAGCGAGATGCGTTTGGCACCCGCCGCCGTCAGGTCGCGCACGGTGAAGCCCGGGACGGTCAGCACGTTGACCGGCTTCTTCACAGCCGCCGTCACCGTGCGCACCGTCTCGATGTCGGCCAGACCCGGCGCATAGACCACGTCGGCGCCGGCCTCCTCGAAGGCCTTCAGCCGGCGGATCGTGTCGGCAAGGTCGTTGCGGCCATGCAGGAAGTTTTCCGCGCGCGCGGTGAACACGAAATCGTGGCGCAGCGAGCGCGCGGCCTGCGCCGCCGCCTTCACGCGCGCCACCGCCTGTTCGAACGGATAGATGGCTTGAGCCGTGTCCCCCGAAAAGTCCTCGATCGAACAGCCCGCCAGTCCGGCAGCCGCGGCGGCGAAGATCGTCTCGGCCGCGCTCTCGGGCGAGTCGCCCTTGCCGCGCTCCAGGTCGGCGGAGACAGGCAGGTCCGTCGCGCCGACCATTTCGCGGCAGTGGTGGATCATCGTCTCGAACGACACGGCGCCGTCCTGCAGGCCGCGCGAAAAGGCGTAGCCGGCGCTCGTCGTCGCCAGCGCCTTGAAGCCGGACGCGGCCATCAGCTTCGCCGTGCCGATGTCCCAAGGATTGGGAATGATGAACGTGCTGTCGTGCAGCGCGCGGAAAACCTTGCCCTTGTCCATCTGCCGGCCGCGATGTGTATCCGTTTCGCCAGCATCCTAGCCACCTCGCCGGCCGACGACAAACGCGGGACGTTGGACCAGACCGCACCTCCTGACAGAGCACCGCGGCAGGCGGAGCCTGACCGATCCGGCGCGGCGCCGGTCAGTAGCGGTTCTCGTTCAGCGTCTCGAGACGCTCGAACGCGTCGGAGTCCGGAAGGTAGTTCTGGCTGGACTCGTCCCAGCGGTAGGTCACCCTGTATTCTGGCACTGTGGGCTGCGGCGGGACCGTTTCGGTGCACACTTCCCCCTCGACCGGGGTCATCGTGTCGGTGACGCCAGCCGTCACCTGCCCGAACGGATCGTCGCCCGGCGCGGTCGTGATCGTCGGCTCCTCGACCTGCTCCCAGCCGCAGAAGCGATTGCTGATCAGCCAGATCGTGTCGATCAGGTCGAACCGGTCCTGGCGGACGAAGATCATCGCCAGCGCCGCGTAACCCTGGCTCGAATTGTGATGGTATGAAGCCGTCACCAGCAGCGTTTCGCCGGAACCGAGCGGCAGGCGGTCGCGCAGGAACGTATCGCGGTCGAGCGCGACGTTGACGGCGTCGAGGAGGCGCGGCGCCCCTCCGTCGAAGCCGAAGAGGCCGAGCACGGCAAAGCCGTTGACGCCCGGGCTGGCGCCGAAATCGACCAGCACGATCGTCCGTTCCCTGCCGCCCGCCTGGATCTGCTCCGCCTCGGCGCCGAAGAAAAGCCCGCGGTCAAGGTTCTCGTCGTCGCCATAGGCGGTGTGGATGTGGCGCAGGCCGCGCGGCACGGTCGCGCCAAATTGCAGGTCTTCCGCCGGCGCGGCATCGGGCAGCATGAGGCGCACCAGGTCGAGATAGCTTGCCTCCGGGTGGCCGGCGACGGGATCGCCGAGGCCGACGCGGTCGGCCAGCGCCGGAGACGCGAAAACGAAGGCGGAACAGGCCGCCACGAGAAACCGACGGATCACGCTTTTCTTCCTTTGCGGTTTTGCGGACCATCATCCTGGCCGAAAAACCGCTGCGCACTTTTCGGGATCATGGTCTAGCGGGCAAGGGAATCAAAGGCGCTCGAATCCGGACGATATTGCGACAGGGACTCGTCCCAGCGGTAGGTCACGGTCGTCTCGCGCCGGAACGGCTCCGGCAACGGCTCGTCGCCGCAATCCTCCTGCGAGGCGCCGCCTTCCTGCTCCTCGACCATCGTCACCTTGATGTCGCCGAAGCGGCCGGTGCCGGAAACCGCCGCGAAGGACGGCTGGAAGAAATGCATGCCGGCGCAACCCATCTCGTTCGCCGTCCACAGTTCGGCGATCCGTTCGACCACGTCGTTGCGCGGCAGGATGAGCGCATAGTTGTTGTAGATCGTCTGGCCGCTCTGCATCTGGCTCTGCACCAGCACGGCGCTTTCGCCTTCGCCGATGTCTAGAACCTTGGGATCGAGGAAGAACACATCCATGCCGGTAGACACGTTGACGATGTCGAGCCGGGCCGGGCCGGCATCGAAGCCGATCAGGCTGAGCGCCGCGAACGTCTCGTCATATTGCGTGCGGAGCGCGAAGTTCATCAGCAGCAGGACGCGATCCTTGCCGCCGGCCCTGAACGCCACCGCCTCCGGCGGATCGAACTCGCCCCGGCCGGGCGTCAGGGCCGTCGGCACCAGCGGCGAGAAGGCGCGGATGTTGTCCGGCAGCGTGCCGGCATGACGATATTCGCCCTTCACGACGTCGGGCGTGACAAGCCGGACGATGTCTTCGTAGGTGTGGTCGGGATGGCCGGGAACAGGATCGGCGAGGTCGGCCGACAGGGCGACGCCCGCCGCCAGCGCCAGCCAAGCTGCGCACGCGCAAACCGACCGCGCCGCGCGCATCATGGTCAGCCGGTCCCGGTCGAGCCGAAGCCGCTGGCGCCGCGCGCCGTGGCGCCGGAAAGGCTGCGCTCCTCGACCGCCGTGCGTGTCACCGTCGCAAACACCATCTGGGCGACACGCATGCCGCGGGTGACGACGAAATCCTCGTCGCCGAGGTTGATCAGCAGCACCTTCAGCTCGCCGCGATAGTCGCTGTCGATGGTGCCGGGCGTGTTCAGGCAGGTGATACCGTGCTTAAGCGCAAGGCCGGAGCGAGGGCGCACCTGGCCTTCCATGCCGTCCGGCAGTTCGAAGATCAGCCCCGTCGGCACCAGCGCGCGCTTCCCCGGCAGGATCAGCAGCGGCCGGTCCTCGGGAACGGCGGCGCGCAGATCCATGCCCGACGCGCCCGCCGTCTCGTAGGCAGGCAGCGCCAGTCCCTCGGCATGCGGCAGGCGCACGATGCCGATCATCGGTTCGTTCCGGATGATTTTCATGAAAGCATCCGTATCCGGCGATGGTGGCGAAACGTCAACGGATCGCGGGGCTTATCAACCGGTTTCGACGGGGTCTTTCCTCCCCCTTGAGGGGCCGGTTGCGCAATTGTCCGGGCTGTATTGGATGAGGTTTGAGGGGCGCTATTTGGGTTTTGGGCGCTTTCGGGGCGCCGCCCGCGCCGTCATTCCGGGGCCGCGCAGCGGAACCCGGAATCCAGAACGGCGACCCTACAGTGTTTCCACGGCCAAGACACCATAGCGATTGCGGACCGCCGCAATACAGCGCCTCTCCTCGCACAGCATCAACTCTGGATTCCGGATTCCGCTGCGCGGCCCCGGAATGACGGGACGTACGCCTGGTCCGGGATGCAGGGCGAAGTTGCTGCCGCGCGCCAGCCTAACTTCTCCCCCTTGAGGGGAGGGTGGCCGATCGCCACAGGCGATCGGCCGGGTGGGGTCGCTGCGGCCGGGTACCAGGCCCTGTTTCGCTCAGTAGGGCGACTGGCCGCCTGGTGAGGCGCGGCGTCTGTCGCAGAAATCGTCGGCGCGCGGCCGTGCATACCCCACCCCGGCCTCCGCTTGCGGCGGCTTCGCCGCCGCGCTCGGCCGACCCTCCCCGCAAGGGGGAGGGATGCGATCTGACCCCCTACCGCACCTCCACGGGCACGACCGTCGTCTCCTTGATCTCCTCCATGACAAAGGAGGCGGAGACGTCCGACAGCGGCACCTTGGCGATCAGCCGCTGGTAGAGCCGATCGTAGGCCTTCACGTCGGCGACGCGGGCGCGCAGCACGTAGTCCAGGTCGCCGGACATCCGGTAGACGCCGGTGATCTCCGGCAGCGATGTCGCGGCGGCACGGAACTTCGTCAACCAGTCGGGGTCGTGGTTCGAGGTGCGGATCAGGATGAAAACGGAGAGGCCGAGGCCGAGCTTGTCGGCGTCGACCAGCGCGACGCGGCCGGTGATGATGCCGGCATCCTCCATCTGCCGCACGCGCCGCCAGCAGGCGTTGCGCGACAGGCCGACGCGCTCCGACAGCTGGTCGACCGACAGCGTACCGTCCCGCTGCAGTTCGGCAAGGATTCTTCGATCGATCGTATCGACTTCACCGCTCATCTTGGGATGGTTGTCCCAATCCAATGCTGATTTCAAGGACAAATTGGGACCAGGGGCTGGCTCGGCCGTGTCACTCTACCCCGTATAAAGACAAGGGGAACGACCATGCAGGCGCGCATCGCAAAGCTGTTCATCGACCATCCGGCGTCCGTCGACGAGACCTATTTCGGCCACATGGCGTTTGCGGCATGGTTCGCGGGAAAACTCTCGCTCGCCGCCGGCGCGGCCATCGTTCACGCCTTTCTGCCGTTCCTGTTCGAGACGACGGCCTCGCGCATCGTCCGCCAGCTTGCCGAGCGGACGCACAATCGTTCGGCCAGGTAACTCGCTCCGCTGGACAGCGCGTGCCGGGCAGCACGTCGTGCGCGCCGGCCGAGATGCTCGCCCTGCCGGGATCGCCCCGAGACGCCCGTTCCCAAGCCGCCGCACGGCGTGCTAACTGGCGGCGCGATCCAGGGAGAGCCCGCATGAACAAGCCAGCACCGACCACGCGCAAGCCCGGGCGCGGGCGCGTCTACAACTCCATCGTCGAGACGATCGGCGACACGCCGCTGGTCAGGCTGGACAAATTCGCCGCTGAAAAAGGCATCGTGGCGCACCTGATCGCCAAGCTGGAATTCTTCAACCCGATCGCGAGCGTGAAGGACCGCATCGGCGTGGCGATGATCGAGGCGCTGGAGACGGAGGGCAAGATCCGCCCGGGCCGCACCACGCTGGTCGAGCCGACCTCCGGCAACACCGGCATCGCGCTGGCGTTCGCGGCGGCCGCCAAGGGCTACAAGCTGATCCTGACCATGCCCGAGACGATGTCGATGGAGCGGCGCAAGATGCTGCTCCTCCTCGGCGCGGAGCTGGTGCTGACCGAAGGCGCCAAGGGCATGAAGGGCGCGATCGCCAAGGCGGAGGAGCTGGTGGCAACGCTGCCGGACGCGGTGATCCCGCAGCAGTTCGAGAACGCGGCCAACCCGGACATCCACCGCCGCACGACGGCCGAGGAGATCTGGAACGACACCAATGGCGAGGTCGACATCTTCGTGTCCGGCATCGGCACCGGCGGCACGATCACCGGCGTCGGCCAGGTGCTGAAGCCGCGCCGGCCGGGCCTCAAGGTGATCGCCGTCGAGCCCGAAGCCTCGCCGATTCTGTCGGGCGGGCAGCCCGGCCCGCACAAGATCCAGGGCATCGGCGCCGGCTTCGCGCCTAAGATTCTCGACACGGCGATCTATGACGAGATCGTCAAGGTGTCGAACGAGGACGCCTTTGCCAATGCGCGGCTGGTCGCGCGGCTGGAGGGCGTGCCGGTTGGCATCTCGTCGGGCGCCGCACTGCAGGCGGCCGTCGTCGTCGGCTCGCGGCCGGAGAACAAGGGCAAGAACCTCGTCGTGATCATCCCGTCCTTCGCCGAGCGCTATCTGTCGACGGCGCTGTTCGAGGGGCTGGGCAGCTAACATCGACAGGCCGGCGGGAGGGGAACATCATGGCGGGCGGCTTCACGCTCTACTCGCGGCCGGGCTCCGGCGGCTTCGTCGTCGAGGTCGCCTTCGCAATGGCCGGGCAAGCCTTCGAGAACGTCGAAATCTCGAAGACCGAGGCCGGCGAGGGCGGCTCGTTCCGGTCGGTCAATCCCGTCGGCCAGGTGCCGGCGCTGATCCTGCCCGACGGCCGGCTGATGACCGAGTCTGCGGCGATCTGCCTGTACCTCGCCGAACTGTTTCCCGGCCGGGGCATCGGCCCGCTGGCCGGCTCGACCGACCGCCCCGATTTCCTGCGCTGGATGCTGTTCCTGTCGTCGGCGCATTACCCGACGCTGCTGCGCTGGTACTACCCCGCGCGACGGACCACGGATGCGACCGGCATCGACGCGGTGAAGGCCGCGGCGCTCGCCGAGAGCGAGCAGCTCTTCGCGGTCATCGAGACGCATCTCGCCGGACGCGACTGGCTGGTGGGCGACGCCATGACGATTGCCGACGTCTACCTGGCCATGCTTGCGCACTGGCTGCCGCCGCACGACAGCCCGCGCGGCGACTGGGTGAACATCATCCGGGTGTGCGCCAGCGTGGCGGCGCACCCGGTGGTGGCCGAGGTCAACCGCGCCCACCGCGTCTGGCCCGCCTGAGCGCGAGGGTGCCGGGCGGCCGCCACCCGTGCATCATCACGACCTTCGTCCAATTCCGCACTTTGCGGGTTGGCATCCGCCGATCGCGCCCTAACATAGTGCCACGGCGCTTCCCCGGACGCGCGGAGAAACAGGGAGGACTTTGATGCTCGACAGGAAACTTCTCGCCGGCGCGGTCGCGCTTTCTCTGGCTTTCGGCGCAGGCTCGGCCAAAGCGCAGGAATTCATCAACGTGCTGACCGGCGGGACGTCGGGCGTCTACTACCCGCTCGGCGTGGCGCTGTCGGAAATCTACGCCGCCGGCATCGAAGGGTCGCGCACGCAGGTGCAGGCGACCAAGGCGTCGGTGGAAAACCTCAACCTGCTGCAGCAGGGCAAGGGCGAGATCGCGTTTGCGCTGGGCGATTCGGTCAAGCTCGCCGCGGAAGGCAACACCGAGGCCGGTTTCCCGGGTAAGCTGGACAAACTGCGCGGCATCGCGGCGATCTACCCGAACTACATCCAGATCGTCGCCAGCCAGGAGTCGGGCATCACGTCGCTCGCCGACCTCGCCGGCAAGAGCCTTTCCGTCGGCGCGCCGGCGTCCGGCACCGAGCTCAACGCGCGCGCCATCTTCGCCGCTGCCGGCATGAAGTACGAGGACCTCGGCAAGGTCGAGTACCTGCCCTTCGCGGAATCGGTGGAGCTGATCAAGAACCGCCAGCTCGACGCGACGCTGCAGTCGGCCGGTCTGGGCGTCGCCTCGATCCGCGACCTCGCCACCGCGCTGCCGATCAACGTGGTCGCCGTTCCGGCCGAGATCGTCGAGAAGATCGGGGCGCCCTACCAGGCGGTGACGATTCCCGCCGGCACCTACGAGGGGCAGGCCGCGGACGTTTCGACCGCCGCCGTCGGCAATTTCCTCGTCACCCATGACGGCGTGTCCGAAGAGACCGCCTACCTGATGACCAAGCTGCTGTTCGACAACCTCGACAAGGTGGTCGCCTCGCACGCGGCAGCGAAGGCCATCGACCTCACCAAGGCGCTGGACGGCATGCCGATCCCGCTCCACCCCGGCGCCGAGCGGTTCTACAAGGAAAAGGGCCTGATCCAGTAGGGGCAGGTCGAAACGTGCCGCCGGGGACCGACTGTGACGATGGGGCCTGACGCCCCGACCCCACCCGGCCATCAGCCTCCGGCTGGTGGCCACCCTCCCCTCACGGGGGAGGGACCGGCCGTGCCCGCCGCCGAATTCGCGGAGGGCCTGCCGCCCGGCTGGGGCGTCGGCGCCGGCGCCAAGATCGCCTTCGCCATCGCGGTCGCCTTCGCTTCGTTCCAGCTCCTCACCGCCGCCTATGCCTTCCTGCCCAGCCAGGTGATCCGGGCGATGCATGTCGGCTTCCTGCTGCTGCTCGGCTTCGGCCTGCTCGCGCAGCTGCGCGCCACCACGCCGACCGGCAAGGCGATCCTGTGGGGCCTGGGCATCGCCGGCTTCGCGACCGGGCTCTACCAGTGGGTCGAATATGTGCCGCTGCTGCGCCGCAGCGGGTTTCCCACCACGCTCGATCTGATCATGGGCGTCGTGCTGCTGGCGACGGTGTTCGAGGCGACGCGCCGGCTGATGGGCCTGCCGCTGACCATCATCGCCGGGCTGTTCCTCGCCTACTGCTTCTTCGGCAACTATCTGCCGCCGCCGCTGATCCATCGCGGCTACGACTTCGCCCAGATCATCGACCATTTCGCCTTCGGGACCGAGGGCATATACGGCACGCCGGTCTACGTCTCGGCCGCCTACATCTTCATTTTCGTCGTCTTCGCCGCCTTCCTCGAACGGGCTGGCATGATCGCGCTGTTCAACGACTTCGCGCTCGGCCTCGTCGGCCACTGGCGCGGCGGACCGGCGCAGGTCTGCGTGCTGTCCTCGGCGCTGATGGGCACGATCTCGGGATCGGGCGTGGCGAACGTCGTGGCGTCCGGGCAGTTCACCATCCCGCTGATGAAACGCTTCGGCTTCCGCGCCGCCTTCGCCGGCGGCGTCGAGGCGACCTCGTCGATGGGCGGGCAGATCATGCCGCCGGTGATGGGCGCGGTCGCCTTCATCATGGCCGAGACGCTGAACATCCCCTATGCCGAGGTGGTCAAAGCGGCGATCATCCCGGCGCTGCTCTATTTCGGCGCGTGCTTCTGGCAGGTGCACCTCGAGGCCGGCAAGGCGGGACTGGGCGGCATGGACCGCGACTCGCTGCCGGACCCTTGGGACGCCGTCCGCCAGCACTGGCCGCTGGTGCTGCCGCTGGCCGCCCTCGTCTACCTGCTGTTCGCCGGCTACACGCCGATCTTCGCCGGCACGATGGGACTTGCGCTGACGATCGTGCTGATCCTCGGCGCGCCGCTCGCGGCGCTGATCGGCCCCTACGCCTTCCGCGTCGTCTTCTGGATCGCGCTCGGCCTCGCCGCGGCCGCGTTCATGCGCTTCGGCGTCAACGTGCTGGCGCTGGTGCTCGGCCTGCTGGTGGCCGCCTGCCTCGTCTTCAAAGGCGGGCGCGAGACATTGCGCATCTGCATCGACAGCCTGGCCGAAGGCGCCAAGAACGCGCTGCCGGTCGGCATCGCCTGCGCGATCGTCGGCATCGTGATCGGCACGCTGACGCTGACCGGCATCGCCTCGACGCTGATTGGCGCGATCATCGCCATCGGCCGCGACAATCTCTTCCTGTCGCTGGTGCTGACGATGCTGACCTGTCTCATCCTCGGCATGGGCATCCCGACCATCCCGAACTACATCATCACCTCGTCGCTCGCCGGGCCGGCGCTGCTGGAGCTCGGCGTGCCGCTGCTGGTCAGCCACATGTTCGTCTTCTACTTCGGCATCATGGCCGACCTCACCCCGCCGGTGGCGCTCGCCGCCTTCGCCGCCGCGCCGATGGCCAAGGAATCCGGCTTCCGGATCGGCATCCAGGCGACAAAGCTGGCGCTCGCCGGCTTCGTGGTGCCGTTCATGGCCGTCTATACGCCTGCCCTGATGCTCCAGGACCCCGGGCCGTTGTCGGCCTATGTCGGCTACTGGGGCGAGGTGGCGTACATCTTCACCAAGGCGACGCTCGGTATCGTGCTGTGGGGGGCGGCGGGAGTGGGTTTCCTGTTCGGCCGGCTGGCGGTCTGGGAGCGGCTGGCCGTCTTCGCCGCAGGCTTGATGCTGATTCTGGCGCTGCCGCTGACCGACGAGATCGGTTGGGCGCTGGCTGCGCTGTTGATCGGGCAGCACTGGTGGCGGACGCGGCCGGCGCGACGGCTGACCTGAGCCGTCGCCGGCAGGCGGACCGGACGAGCCGCGCCAGGCCCCTGCCGTCGCGCGCGCCTGGCGGCCGGGAACGCGCGTCAGGGAAAGAGCGGCGCCTGTGCCATCTGCAGGTGCAGCGCCGTGCCATCGTAGGGATGCGCCTCGGCAACCGCCTCGTTCAGGTCGTGGCCGAGGCCCGGCTCCTTCGACGGGATGACGTGGCCGTCCTGCCATTCGATCTTCCTCGTCAGCAGCTGCTCGTGGAAGCCGTCCCACTGCTTGAGCGATTCCAGGATGAGGAAGTTTGGAAGCGTCGCCGCCATCTGGATGTTGGCCGCGCCGACGATCGGCCCGCAATAGCAGTGCGGCGCGACCTGGATGTGATAGGCCTCCGCCATCGCGGCGATCTTCTTCGTCTCGAGGATGCCGCCCGAGCGGCCGAGGTCGGGCTGCAGGATCGTCGCGGCGCGGTTCTCGATGACGCGCGCGAACTCCCACTTGGTCGTCAGCCGCTCGCCGGTGGCGATGGGGATCTTCGTCTGCGCCGCCACCTGCGCCATCACCTCGGGCATGTCCGGCGGCACCGGCTCCTCGAACCACAGCGGATCGTAGGGCTCGATGGCCCGCGCCATGCGCAGCGCACCCGACGCAGTGAACTGGCCGTGCGTGCCGAACAGGATGTCCGCCCTGGTGCCCACCGCCTCGCGGATGGCTTTCACCATCCGCGCCGACAGGTCGATGTCGACCAGCCGCGGCTGGTGCCCGTCGAAGGCGGTGTACGGCCCGGCGGGGTCCAGCTTCACCGCGTCGAACCCCTGCTCGACGTAGAGCGCCGCGCACTCGGCCGCCATGTCGGGGTCGTTGTAGACGTTCTTCGGGGCGACGTCCTCGGTGTGGACGCTGCCCGTGTGCGGGTAGAGGTAGGTGTAGGAGCGTAGCGTCTCGTGAACCTGGCCGCCCAGCAGCTTGTAGACGGGCTTGCCGGCCTCCTTGCCGATGATGTCCCAGCAGGCCATCTCCAGCGCCGAGACGCAGCCCATCATCGACACGTCGGGCCGCTGGGTAAAGCCGGAGGAATAGGCACGGCGGAAGAACGTCTCGATGTCGTGCGGATCGTGGCCGACGAGATAGCGTTCGGCGCAGTCCTCGATCATCCTCGCCGTGACATGCGGCCCGAAGGTCGCATTGTAGGCTTCGCCGTAGCCGACGACGTTGGAGTCGGTCGTCAGCCTGACGAAGATGAAATACTTGCCGCCGATGCCCGGCGGCGGGTTGTTCACCACGAAGGTTTTGACGTCGGTGATTTTCATCGTTGGTCCCCGCTCATTCGGACGGTCGTCGCTTGAATTCGGGCCCCGGCGTCATGCCAGGCCAAAGAAGAGTGCGATGGAGCGATCCACCGAGGACAATGTGTCCGCGTCCAGCCGGCCTATCGGAGAGCCGACCTTCTCACGCGGTGTGGTCATCGCTTTGTCGACC
Organism: Rhizobiaceae bacterium; assembly: GCA_019635755.1. Lineage (GTDB taxonomy): Bacteria > Pseudomonadota > Alphaproteobacteria > Rhizobiales > Rhizobiaceae > OAS926. The sequence continues at coordinate 118,159 of JAHBYW010000003.1, forward strand.
ATGATCTGCGACGGCATTCTCAGTCCATTTCCGGGCGAGGGCTGAACCGTTACTCGCGCATATCCCCCATCCACCAAGGTCGAGGAAATCAGCAGGACCGTTACCGTCGCAGTGGCGTCGAAAAAGTCTGCCTGAACCACCAACGCCGGCCGCGGTTTCCCAAAGTCTCCAGACAACGCGACCGTGACGATATCCCCGCGTTTCACTCCGGCAGTTCCGCCAGCGCCGCGTCGAGAAAGTCCAGGAGTTCACGATCCGCTCGATCCGCTTTCGCCATGGCAAGTGACTGTCGGTGGCACTCGGCAGCGAACCCCGGAACGCGCGTATCAGGCACCCATATCTGAAGAGGCCGCAAACCGGCCTGCCGCAGCGAGTCGCGTCGCTTCTGCACACGTTGTGTTGTTGGGACGGGCATCGATCTCGCTCCTGTTGCGTTACATGTAACGCTTTCGGCACTCGATTTCAATCACCGCTGATCCTCCAGCACGAGGTCGGCGCCCTTCCAGCCGGTCATGATGGAGGGCGCGTTGGTGTTGCCGGAAATGTTCTCCGGGAAGATCGACGCGTCGATGACGCGCAGGCCCTCGACGCCATGCACACGGAGCCTCGAGTCCACCACCGACTGCGCCGGGTCCGGTCCCATGCGGCAGGTCGAGACGGGGTGATAGACCGTGCCGCTGCGCTTGCGGAAATCGGCGATGAGGTCGGCGTCGGACTGCACCTTGGGACCCGGCAAAATCTCCTCGAGGATCACGTCCGCCATCGCCGGCTGCGCGGCGATGGTGCGCACGAACTTCACCGCCGCAAGCATCTCGGCCACGTCGGTGTCCGTCGAATAGGCGTTGGCGGTGATCTTCGGATAGTCGCGCGGATCGGCCGTGCGGATCATGATCTCGCCGCGACTGCTCGGCCGGCAGTTGGACAGGCCGATGGAGAAGCCCGGCCACGGGTCCGGCGTCAGGATCGGCCGCTCGCCGGTCTTGGGGATGACCGTGGAGAATGCCTGGAAGTAGAGCTGCATGTTCGGGCGTTCGAGCGCCGGATCGGTGCGGAAGAAGCCGCCGGCATTGTTCATCGACAGCGACAGCGGGCCGCCGCGCGTCAGCAGGTAGCGCATGCCGACCAGCATCTTGCCCCACCACGGCCTCAGCGTCTGGTTCAGCGTCGGCAGCCGCCCCTTGTAGGTGTAGTTGATGCCGACATGGTCCTGCAGGTTGCGGCCGACATTCTCGTTGGCGTGGACGACCTCGATGCCAAGCCCGCCGAGATGATTGCCCGGACCGACGCCCGACAGTTGCAAGAGCTGCGGCGAGTTGACCGAGCCGGCCGAGACGATGACTTCGCGGCCGGCGCGCGCGACGTGCTTCCGGCCGTTCCGCTCATATTCGACGCCGACCGCGCGCCGGCCCTCGAACAGGATGCGTGTCGCCAGCGCGTTCATCTCGACGGTGAGGTTCTCGCGCTTCATCGCCGGGCGCAGGAAAGCGCGCGCCGCAGAGAGGCGGCGTCCGTTCCGCGTGTTGATCTGGTAGACGCCTACGCCGTCCTGCGCGGCGCCGTTGAAGTCGGGATTGAGCGGCAGGCCCGCCTGCTGTCCCGCCTCCAGGTAGCGATAGGTCAGCGGATGCGTCACCGTCCGGCAGTCGGTGATGTGCATGGGACCGCCCACGCCACGCCACTGGTCGGCGCCGGCCTCGTTGTCCTCCATCGCCTTGAAGACGGGAAGCACGTCGGCATAGCTCCATCCGGGATTGCCCTCGGCCGCCCAGGAATCGTAGTCGGCCGCGTGGCCGCGGATCCAGACCATCGCATTGATCGAGCTCGACCCGCCGAGCACCCTGCCGCGCGGCCAGTGGTCGGCATTGCCGGCCAGGCCGGGATCGGGCTCGGCGCGATAGTTCCAGTTCACCGCGGGATCGTAGAAGGTCTTGCCGTAGCCGAGCGGCATCTGCACGTAGAAGCGCATGTCGGAGCCGCCGGCCTCCAGCACAAGCACCGAATGGCGGCCGCTGGCCGTCAGCCTGTCCGCCACGACCGAGCCGGCCGATCCCGACCCGACAATGATGAAGTCGTAGGTACGCATGAGAAATCCCCGGCGCAGGCTAGCCGGTCCGTACCGCGCCGTCACGCCCGCCGACCGGCACGCCTTGTGAGAAATGCGACCGCCGTTGACGGAGAAATGACCGCCCGATACGCCTTCCAGCGAATGCGGAGGCAGATGTGAGCGAGCAGCAACCCCTGGGCGAACTGACCCTTCGCACGCTGGCCATGCCGGCCGACGCCAATGCCGCGGGCGACATCTTTGGCGGCTGGGTGATGGCGCAGATGGACCTGGCCTGCGGCATCCGCGCCGCCGAGCGGGCCAAGGGGCGCGTGGTGACGGCGGCGGTCAAGGAAATGTCCTTCGCCAAACCGATGAAGGTCGGCGACACGCTTGTGATCTACACCCATATCGAGCGCGTCGGACGCACGTCGATGGTGCTGAAGGTCGAGGCATGGGCGCAGCGCTACCTGACCGACATCGTCGAGAAGGTCACCGACGCGGATTTCGTCATGGTGGCGCTGGACAAGGCCGGCAAGCCGAAGCCGGTGCCGGCAGCCTAGCGGGGAGCATCCCGACGCGACGAAGAGCGAACCGTGCTATGCTGGCACCCGTCCCCGGCCGGGTGCCGGGTCCAGCGCATGGAGATTCCCATGACCCCAGCCACCAGAGCCTTCCTGGCCGCGGCGTTCGCGATCAGCCTCATGACCGGCGCGGTGCACGCCGAGGTGAAGGAAGGCGACCCGGGCGCGACGTGCACCAACAGCACCGAGACGATCCAGGGCCAGCAGGCGAGCTGCAAATCGTGCTCCGCCACCAAATGCGACACCAGCGGCAGCACGGTGACGAACTGCCGGAAGGAAACGACCAAGACCTGCACGATCGGCGGCAAGGTGGTGAATCCGACCGGGATCAAGACGACGGTGGTGCCGCTTCAGCAGAGCGAGGTGCTGGAGATGAGCCCGGGCGGCGACACCGGGAAGTCGCCGGCGGCCAACGTCAAGACGAACAAGGTGCTGAAGAAGCCTTAGGCGCGGTCCGCGCACGCCCCAGGCAGATCGGGCCGCCTCAGCCCTGTGCGGCCTGGTCGAAGCGGTCACGCGCCTGGCCGATGCGCCCGATGTTCTGGCGCGCCCACAGGCCGAGCGCGCGCACGGGAACCTGGAGCTCGCGGCCGAGGTCGGTGAGCTCGTAATCCACCCGCGGCGGTATCGTCGGAAAGACGGTCCGCGTGACGAAGCCGTCGCGCTCGAGATTGCGGAGCGTCGTGGTGAGCATCTTCTGCGAGATGCCGCCTATCAGCCGGCGCAGCTCGTTGAAGCGCATCGGGCCGGACCCCAGCAGTTCGACCACCAGCACGGTCCACTTGTCGCCAATCCGCGACAGGACCTCGCTGATCCCCTGGCATTCCGCGCGATTCACGGCAGGCGTCCCGGACCCGTCAGCCGGCGCATGGCCGGTTTCCGTCCCGTGCCCATTGGTCTCCAAATGGTGACGAAGTGTCAAGAAAGTGCCTCCTTGCCAGCCCTTCCACAGTTTCCAATATAGTGCCGGTATCGTTTTGTTACCAGGGCTCCTCCCGAGACCGCCAGAGACCGTGAAGAAGGAAACTCCCATGTCCAAACCCAAGATCGGAATCATCGTCGGCTCGACGCGCGACACGCGCTTCGCCGACAAGCCTGCCGCCTGGATCGCCAAGATCGCCAAGGAACGCACCGACCTCGACTTCGAGATCGTCGACGTGCGCGACTACAACCTGCCGTTCTTCAACGAGGTCGCGTCGAACGCCTGGGTGCCGTCGAAGAGCGAGGCCGCGCAGAAGTGGCAGAAGAAGATCGGCAGCCTCGACGGCTTCCTGATCGTCGCCGCCGAATACAACCGGTCGCCGACCGCGTCACTGAAGAACGCGCTCGACCATGCCTATGTGGAATGGAACAAGAAGCCGGTGGCCTTCGTGGGCTACGGCGCGGTCGGCGCGGCGCGCGCCATCGAGCAGCTGCGCACCATCGCGGTCGAGCTCCAGATGGCGCCGACGCGGACGGCCGTGCACATCGCCGGGGCCGACTTCATGGCCGTCTGGCAGCAGGGCAAGAACCTCGAGGACTTCGAGCACCTGAACCAGTCGGCGCGCGACACGATCGGCCAGCTCGCCTGGTGGACGCATGCGCTCACCGCCGCCCGCAGGAACGACGCCGTGGCCGCGCAGGCCGCGTAGGTTCGGTTCTTGCGGTGTGTATGAAAGGGCGGCTTCGGCCGCCCTTCTTGCGTCGTCTACCGCAGCTTTTCGCGGCGTGCTCCGGGCAGCTTCTTCGCCAGCACCTTGTCGATGCGCCGTCCGTCGAGGTCGACCACCTCGAAGCGCCAGCCCTGCGCATCGACCCATTCGCCGGTGGCAGGAAGCTTGCTCATCTTGGAGAGCACGTAGCCGGCCAGCGTCTCGTAGTCGCGCTTCTCCGGAAGATCGATGTGCAGGTGCTCGGCCATCTCGTCGGCCGGCAGCGAGCCCGAGAGCAGCAGCGATCCGTCCTCGCGCCGGACGATCTGGCGCTCCTCGTCCTCCTCGTAGTCCGAGCGGAAGACGCCGGTGATTGCCTCAAGCACGTCGGCCGGCGTCACGATCCCTTCGAAATGCCCGTATTCGTCGTGGACCAGCGCGACGGGGACATCCGAGTTCTTCAGCGTCGTCAGCACGTCCAGCGCATCCGCCTGGTCGTGCACGATCGGCGCCTTCTTCACATATTTGCGCACGTCGAGCGGCTTGCGGGCCAGCAGCGCCGCGAGCACCTCGCGCGTCTGCACGACGCCGATCATGCTGTCGACACTGCCCTCGCCAGCGGGAAGCCGGGAATGCGGCGTGTCCAGCAGCGCCTTTCGGATCGCCTTGGGGTCGGCGTTCAGGTTGACCCAATCCACGTCGGTCCGCGGCGTCATCAGCGCCCGCACCGCGCGGTCGCCGAGGCGCATGACGCCGGCAATCATCCGGCGCTCGTCGCTTTCGATCGTGCCGTGGTGCTCGGCCTCGGCGACGAGCATCTTGATCTCCTCGTCCGTGACCTTCTCCTCGCTCTCCTCCTTCTGGCCGAGAAGGCGCAGAACGCCGCGCCCGGAAAAGTCGAGCAGCCAGACAAGCGGATAGGCGACCTTGGACAGGACGGTCATCGCCGGCGAGACGCGCACCGCGATCCCTTCCGGGTTCCGCAGCGCGATCTGCTTGGGCACCAGTTCGCCGACGATGAGCGAGGCGTAGGTGATGATGGCGACGACGATGCCGACGCCCAGCGCGTCCGCCACGCCGTCCGGCACGCCTGCCTCGACAAGAACGTGCGCCAGGCGCTGGCCAAGCGTCGCACCCGAGAATGCGCCCGACAGGACGCCGACCAGCGTGATGCCGATCTGCACCGTGGACAGGAAGCGGCCGGGGTTGGCGGCAAGGGCGAGCGCGCGGCTCGCGCCCTTCACGCCGCGGTCGATCATCGTCTTCAACCGCGCCGGGCGCGACGAGACGACGGCGAGTTCCGACATCGCCAGAAGGCCATTGATCAGGATGAGGACGACGACGGCGCCGATTTCGATGACGAGCATTTGGGGTTCAATAGCATCTTGCGGTGCACAACAGGAATACGTTCCGAGGAAAAGCTGCGGCGGCCCGCGGCAGGCCTGCTAGCCGTTTCCCGCCCCCGACTTCAAGACCCCGACCAGCGCGGCCCCGTCGGTAAAGTAAAGGTCGCCACCGCCGTTCCGGCCCTCCCAGGTGGCCCCGCGACCGGGCACGGAATGGGAGCTGGCGACCGCGCCGGCCTTGTCGAGATTGGCAATGACATAGTCGCGTTCGGCATCGACGTCGGGCGCGATGTGGTGGGTAACCTCGCCGGTGTAGGCGCTGATGCCGACGGAGCGGTCGAAGCTCGCGGTGCCGAGCCAGAGCGGGCGACCGTCATGCGTCTCCGTCGTCTGCCATAGGCGGACATGGTGGCGCCGGTCCGCACTCGCGCCCTCCTGCTTCTCGAAGGCGAGATCCTGCTTGCGGCCCTCATAGATGAGCGTCGAGATGGGCGCATCCTTATAGGGGCGATCCAGCGCCACCGACAGGCCGATCTCGATCCCCGATGCCAGCGTCACCGGGTCGGCCGGATTCCAGGCCGCCTCGGCGAAGGCACGCAGGACCTCCTCCCGGGTCCCCACCAGCCCGACATTGACCGGGTCGCCCGGAATGCCGGCCGTGGTCGTGGTCAGCATCGTCCGACCGGACGTGTCGACGCGTTCCTCGATCCGCGACCAGATTGCGGGCAGCACGACATAGGCGACGGCGAGATAGGCGATGGCAATGACCGCCAGCGCGGTCGCAAGCCGCCGGCGGGCCGAATGACGTTTGCGGGTTTCCACCGTGGTTGCATAGAGCGGCCGCGCCCATCCGCCAATCCGGCGTTGCGCAACGCGATGGTCGCCGCACTCGGTCCAGGAGCAATTCACACGGCAAATATCAACCTTTCGGCGGATGCGTCGCGATACCGGCCCGCAGTAAAGTTGCGCCGCCATCTCCCGGACCTTGTGCGGTCGCGGCGGTGGATGCGGGGGAACATATCCCGCTGCAAGGCGGGAGGCCCGGCGAGCCGGACAGCCCATCCTGTCGCATCGTGAAAACTCAGCAGCCGTGCCCCATGGGCGCACCCATTCCGCCGGCATGGCTCCCGCAGCGATCCGGCCTGACACAGGAGAACGACAATGGCAATGCTGTTTCCGCAGTCGATCACGTCCGCCGGCATAACTGTCAATCTCGGTACCGTGGACAGTGTCTTCGTCGCCAGGGATGTCTTCATCGCCTCGACTGCCAACCGAGCCATCAGCGGCACCGGCAGCAACCACAAGGTCTGGATCGACGGGGTGGTGGCGAGCAAGGACTACCTGACGGTGAATCTCGGCGATCTGGGCAGCGTAGACAACGCCAACCTGGTCGAGATCGGCAGCAGCGGCCAGGTGCGCCAGTTCGGAAACACGGCGGGGGTCTCGTTCTACAGCTTCAATTCCACGCTGAAGAATGCGGGGCTGATCTCAGCGCCCGGGGGCTATGGGGTATGGGTGTTAGGCGAGAACCCCGCCACGACTTCGACGATCATCAATTCCGGGACGATCACGTCCAGCAACTACTCTGTCGACGTCTACAGCACGGAAACCGTGGTGCTCAACAACAGCGGCACCATTGTCAGTTCCACCCGGTCGTATTCGTCGAGTAATACAAGCGTCGACAAGATAACCAACACGGGCCTGATGGTCGGCGACATATATTTGGGCGTCGGCAAAGACAGCTACAACGGCGCTGGCGGCAGGGTCACGGGTTGGGTGTACGGCCAGGCTGGCGAGGACACCATCACTGGTGGCAGCGAGAACAACTGGTTCAATGGCGGAAGCGAAAACGACACGCTGCGCGGCAATGGCGGCCACGACACGCTGTTGGGCGAGGCCGGCAGCGACACGCTCTCCGGCGGTCTTGGCCGCGACATGCTCTGGGGCGGGCTGGGCGGCGACCACTTCATTTTCGATGCGCCGGTCCTCGCCGCCAGCCGCGACACGATCTACGATTTCAGCCGCGCGCAGGGCGACAAGATCCATCTCGACAATGCCTTCCTGAAGAAGGTCGGCGCCAATGGTTCGCTAAAGGCGGCGGCGTTCACCCTTGGCAAGAAGGCGGCGGACGCAGCGGATCGCATCATCTATGACAAGGCGACCGGCAAGCTGTTCTACGATTCGGACGGCAGCGGCGCGGCGGCGCAGATCCACTTTGCCACGCTCGCCAACAAGGTCGCGCTGAGCCAAGTCGACTTCAAGGTCATCTGATCGAGTCGACGGAGCGCTTAATGCGCCGGCGCCCTGGCCGCAGGCCACGGCGGGACCGTGCCTGCCATGCGCATGAAGCGCGGCACGGCCCCCGTCAGTGGCAGGCGGTATTGCGCCGCGGCTTTATGTCGAAGTGGAAGTGATCGCGATGGTCGTGGTTGTAGCCGGGGCCGAGCACGGTCGAGAAATATTCGCAGGCATCGGAGCGGACGTTGTTCAGCAGGCCCTTCTGGCGGAAGGCGAACAGCCCCTTCTTCTCGATCTCGATGTCCCGGCCGCTGTTCAACTCAATGCGGGCGATGTCGAGCGCATTGCCCTTGGCGTGCTCCGACATGGTGCGCGAGCGCGCGATCTTGCGGCAGGAATAGCTGGATGCCTGGTGGATGGCCTTCACGCCGGTGAGATAGCGGGTGCGCGCCGCCGGCACGAGTTCCTTCTTCGTCCAGCGCGCCACGGTGAGCGCCATCTCGCAGCGCAAGGTCGCGGCGGGCTGCATCCTGACGCTGCCGATCGCCTTCAGCTTGACGGGATGGTCGATCCGGCACACGCCGCCGTCGTCGATGGGGGCGATGTCCTCGTAGGAGACGCCCAGGCGCTTGAGCTCGCGACGGCAGTCGACCTCGTCGGACGACATGCGGCCAGGCCCGGCAGCGGGAGGCTCCGAATATCCGCCCGAGGGCGTGCCCATCGGATCGGCCGGCGCCACGTAGCCGACCTGCTGCACCGTTCCCGCCGGCGCCGGCTCGAACATCTCGCCGAGCGACGCGGCAGACTGGTTGGGGTCGCTGACGACGGGCGCGGACTGGAACGCTTCCTGCGGTTCGGGCGTGAATGTGGCAGCGTCGCCCGCCAGCGGCGAGCCGTAGGCGCCGTCCGGCGCGGGTTCGGAGAGCAGCGGCGCCTCCCGAGCGACGACGGGGGCCGGTTCGGGCTCCACCGCGACCGGGCGCATGGAAACGGCCGCGGTGCGGACGCCCAGGTCCACGTCGGGCCGGACTTCGAGGACGTTATCGGTCGAGCACGCGGAGGCAATCAGCGCCACCGACGCCAGGACGGCCGCGACACCCAGCCCGCCGCGCGCCGAAACGCGGCCTGAACGGATACGCACCAACATGAAGTCCGTTACTCCAACCGGAGCCGAACCCTAGCGGGCAACGATTAAGGAAGTTTCAGCGCGCCCGTTCACCTTCATGGCGGGAATGAGGCGCGCGCGGCCGCGCGACCGCGCCTCAGGGGCAGTAGGCGCCACCGCGCTTGCGCGGCTGGAGATCGAAGTGGAAATGCGTGTCGTGATCGGCGTTGCCGGGACCGAGCACGGTCTTGAACGGTCCGCAGGCGGCGGTGCGCACCGCGGCGAGGAAGTCCGCCTCAACCGTGATGTCGGTATCGCGCACCTCGATGCGGCGATCGTCCTTGAGGCGGAAAGCGGTGATGTCGAGCGCATTGCCGAAGGCGTGCTCGGACAGTTTCTGCAGCCCGTGACGGGGCCGGCACATATAGGCCGACGCATGCTCGATGGCAGCGAGGTCGGAGCCGAACGCCGAACGGGCGCTCGCAGCGAGCGTCTCCTGCGCGAAGGAGGCTGTCGCGGCGGCCATCGCGCAGTTCATCGTGGTGGCGGGCTTCAGCGCGATGCCGGCGCCCAGCGACTTCACGCTGATCGGGTTGGTGACCGCGCAGCCGTCGGGATCGCCGATGAAACCGAGCTCGGCATAGTCGACGCCGAGTTCGTTCAGCCGCGCCCGGCACGCCAGTTCCTCGGCCGGCGAGGTGGCGCGCGTCCCGGTGGCGGGGTCGATATAGGCCGGATCGCGCTTCTCGGGCAGCATGCCGCCCGACACATCGGGCCGCCACTGCGGGATCGGGATGCTGGCGAGGATCACCTCCTCCGGGTTCGGCTCGGCCGCCGTCTCCCCGTCATCGCTCTCGGGCTGCTCCAGCAGCGCGGGCGGCACCGGCTTCAGCGCCGATGCGGCCGGCTTCACCGTCGACACGTCCGGCACGGGCAGCAGAGCAAGGACCGGCGCCTCTTCCTGAACCTCGACCGGCGTTTCGGCCGCCAGCGGGAATGCAGGCTCGGCGGTGGCGGGTGGAGACGCGGCCGTCGACGGCGGGGCCGCTTCCGCGAGCGTTTCGGCGCGCTCCAGCTCCGGCAGCGGCACGACCGGCGCGAACGCCAGGATCGGCAGCCCGTCCGCGTCGCCGTTCGCGGCAGCGGAACCCGTCGCTGCCGCGGCTTCGCCTGCAGCGGCAGGCAGCGGAACGACGGGGGCAAAGGCCAGGATCGGCAGCGTCTCCTCGCCTGCCGTCAAGACCGCGGGTACGGCTTCGACCGTGCGCTCGGGGGATGCCGTGGGAAGCGGCGCGGTATCGGGCAGCGCCGTGGCACGGCCGGGCTTGCGCGCCACCGCCTTGGCGGGGCGGGACTTCTTCACTTTTTTCGGCTTGGCGAAGATTTTTCCGACCATGCCGGAAATGACCCGATCGAGCCTCAGCTCCGCGGCGGGCGCCGGGGCCAGGACTGTCGAAGTGAGAAGGGTCGCGACTGCCAGAACGCAGCCGGTACGAATTGCACTCCACGCCATGCCGACAACATGCCGTATGGATCAGGCAGTGGAAGGGCGGGGCCGATCAACTTCCGTAACGATCGATTACGCGCCGAGAGCTTCCAGCCCTTCCTCCAGCCAGTCGCCCAGAAGCGGGTTGCCCACGAGATAATCCGCTACCCTGCGGTTGACGCGCGGGCGTGCCTCGGCAATCGCCTCCGCCCATTCGCCCGCATCGAAGTCGCCGCGCCCGACAAACATCAGCGCCACCAGTTCGGCGGCCTCGTCGACGTTCAGATCCTGGATCAGTTCGCGGAGTTCCTCGCCGCGGAGATCGGCCTCCGCCTCCTCGGCCAGGCCGTCATGGTGGTGGTTGTCCCTGGACTGCTCGTCCAGCTCGACCTCGTGCTCGGCGCCGTCGGCGTAGTCTTCATTGACGGCGGCGCTGATGGCGCGGGCCTTCTCGGCGATCATGCGAACCGTGTCCGGCCCGATGGTCAGATCCCATGTCCGTTCGCCTGGTCTGTTCACATCTCTCTCCTTGCCGGGGCCCGAGGAAGGACGTCGCGTCTCATGAATTGCACGGCGCAGTGCCCCGTTGACAAGCCACCGGCCGCGGATGAAATGCGCCGTCCTCCCTCCGGAACGCCCATGTCAACGCTGCTTTCCCCGAAGGTTCTGCCGATCGTTCTGCTCGTCGCCTCGAACGTGTTCATGACCTTTGCCTGGTACGGGCACCTGAAGTTCAAGACGTCGCCGCTGTGGATGGCGGTGATGGCGAGCTGGTGCATCGCCTTCGTGGAGTACTGGTTGGCCGTGCCGGCCAACCGGATCGGCAGCCAAGTCTATTCCACGGCCGAGCTGAAGACGATGCAGGAGGTGATCACGCTGGTGGTCTTCGCGGTCTTCTCGGTGCTCTACCTGAAGGAGGCGATCACCTGGAACCATCTGATCGGCTTCACTCTGATCGCCGCCGGCGCATCGTTCATCTTCCGCGCCTGATCCCACGCCCACGGCATCCCGTCCGGGCGGCCGATCGCCGGGAAGAAATCGCGACCGCCCAGCGTTATGGTTCCGAGGCACCCGACCCGGAGGACGACATGCGACAGACCCTTGCAGCAGCTTTCGCCACGCTTTTGCTGGCCGCACCTATCGCGCCCCTCCATGCCGCCGGCGGCGGCGGCAACGATTCCACGCCTGAATGCGCGGACGGCAAGGTCTGGGACAAGGAAGCCCAGAAGTGCGTGGTGAAGTCGAGCGCCATCGACGACGACAGCATCTACGAGTACGGCCGCATGCTCGCCCTGAACGGCCGGTACGGCGAGGCGATCGAGGTGCTTTCGCTGGCGTCGGACAAGAGCGACCCGCGCATCCTCAACTATCTCGGCTTCTCGCACCGCAAGCAGGGCCGCGTCGAGGTCGGGCTGGGCTATTATGAGGAAGCCCTGCGCGCCAACCCGGACTACACGCTGGCGCGGGAATACATGGGCGAAGCCTATATCCAGCTCGGCGACGTGGCCGCGGCCCGCAACCAGCTCGACGAGATCGGCAAGCGCTGCGGGACCGGCTGCGACGAATATGCCGAACTGGCCCGGCAGATCGACGCCTACCTCAAAGGCTGACAGTTTCCTCGCAAGACCTGGCTCCCCGGAACCAGGTCATGGCAAACCTGGGCCGCGCGTCAGCGCGGCCCTCTTTTTATGTGGCACGGCCCGTACCCAGCGCGCCTGCTGGATGTGATGAGCGGCGCTACCCGCGCCGCACCGGGACGCCGAGGCGCATTGCCTGGCCTTCGGAGAACGAGACCGCGAACTCCTCGCGTTCGAAGCTCGTCAGCTGGCTGGTGCCGTTTTCGGTGACACGCACGAACCACTCGCCGATGGATTCGACGATTTCAACGCCGGGGTCGATAGGACCGGATGACATAGTGGACATGAGCTTTGCCTCCACAGCTGGGGCGAAAGCATGATCTACTCTTTCAGCCGTCGGCGCCCTTAAAGATGGCCGACGATGCGCAGGGCTTAGCACCACACGGCTCCAATAGCCAGTCACGGCATGTAACAGAGCTCGGCCCGGTCGCTGCCGTTGACCCCGGAAAAGCGCAACCTTTCCAACGCCGTAAGCCTGAAATCGGGGCATGCCGCTACGGCAGCCCGGGGCCAAACGTTTGCGTGAAGCGAGGGAGCAGCGGCCTGCCGTACGGCAGGAGCATGGCATTCTCACAATTCGCCCGCTTTGAGATGCGCATGCCGGCGCAGCCGCGAATATGCCGGGAGAATTCTCGCCTCCTCGCTGAAATGGGCTATGATTGCCGCAACAGAGTAACAGGAGTCCGCCAGATGGGCCTTCGCATCAATCAGCTCGCACCCGACTTCACCGCCGAGACCACGCAGGGCGAGATTCGCTTCCACGACTGGATCGGCGATGGCTGGGCCGTGCTGTTCTCCCACCCGAAGAACTTCACCCCCGTCTGCACGACCGAGCTCGGCACGATGGCCGGTTATGCCGACCAGTTCGCCAAGCGCAACGTCAAGATCATCGGGATCTCCGTCGACCCGGTTTCGGACCATGAGAAGTGGAAGGCCGACATCCAGAAGGCGACCGGTCACCGGGTGGACTACCCGCTCATCGGCGACAAGGACCTGAAGGTCGCCAAGCTCTACGACATGCTGCCCGAAGACGCCGGCGATTCCTCTGCCGGACGCACGCCGGCGGACAACCAGACCGTCCGCTCGGTCTACGTCATCGGCCCCGACAAGAAGATCAAGCTGATCCTGACCTATCCGATGACGACGGGGCGCAACTTCGACGAGATCCTCCGCGCGATCGACTCGATGCAACTGACGGCCCGCCACCAGGTGGCGACTCCCGCGAACTGGAAGCAGGGCGAGGATGTGATCATCACCGCGGCGGTGTCCAACGAGGACGCGGTCAAGCGCTTCGGCGCCTTCGACACGATCCTGCCCTACCTCAGGAAGACCAAGCAGCCTTCGGCCTGACACCAGAACCCGGCCGTCGCCGGGTTCTTTTTCGGGCAATAATTAAACCATTCGGTTGACAATAAATCGCAACCGCGATACTGAACCGTATGGTTGAACAAAGCCCCGCGGAACTGGATGCCGTCTTCCACGCCCTCTCGGACGCGACGCGCCGACGCATGCTGGCGCGGCTGGCCTCGGGCGAGGCGAGCGTCGGCGAACTGGCCCGTCCGTTCGCGATGAGCTTCGCCGGCGCCTCCAAGCACGTGAAGGTGCTGGAGTCCGCCGGACTGGTACGGCGGCGTATCGACGGGCGCATCCACCACTGCCGGCTGGAGGCGGCCCCCCTCGCCGAGGCCGATGCCTGGCTGAGGCACTACGAACGCTACTGGACCCGCACCCTCGACAGGCTCGAGGCCCTGCTGAAGGCCGAGGACCGGCCGAAACACGACAAAGGAAATGCACGATGACCACGCCTGCGACCGAACACCACGCGGTGCAGATCGCTCCGGCCACGGTTCGGCTGGAGCGGCTGCTGCCGGGCCCGGCAGAGCGCATCTGGTCCTATCTCGTGGACGGCGACTTGCGACGGCAATGGTTCTGCGGCGGCCACACGCTGCCCGGATCCGGCGAAGCGACGATCGTGTTCCAGCATTCCAACATCACCGACGAACCGACGCCGGAGCCGTATAGCGAGATGGACCGCGGCGGCATCGCCGCGACGGTTCAGGTCGTCGAGTTCGACCCGCCGCGCGTCCTGTCGATCACCTGGCCGAATGGCGACCATGACAGCGTCGTGCGCTTCGAGCTCTTCCCGGAGAACGGCAAGGTGCTGCTGGTTGTGACGCACCGCCGGCTGAAGGACATGGCCGAGCAGATCGACGTGTCCGGCGGATGGCACGCGCATCTCGACGCCCTGGAGGACGTGCTGGCGGGCAGGAAGCCCCGCGGCTTCTGGGCCAAGGTGGCGCGCCTCGAAGGCGAATATGCCGCCCGCTTCGGGCTTTGAGCCAACGGGATCGCAGAGGACGCGCCGATGACCCCCACAGACCTCAGCCTGACGATCAGCACGGCAAGGCCGCCGCACGCGTGCTTCGCCGCGATCAACGACCCCCGCGCCTGGTGGGGCCGAGACATTGCCGGGCGCACGGATCGGCTGGGTGAGGCGTGGACCTATCGCTACAAGGACCTCCATTTCAGCCGCCAGAAGGTGGTTGAGCTGGTGCCGTTCCGGCGGATCGCCTGGCTGGTGACCGACGCGACAATGAGCTTCCTGACGGACACGGCGGAGTGGGCCGGGACCACGATCGTTTTCGACCTGGAGCCTGCCGGCACCGGCACGGACATCCGTTTCGCGCATCTGGGGCTGCGGCCCGGGATCGAATGTTTCGACATCTGCTCGAATGCCTGGACCGGACTGATCGGCGGCAGCCTCAAAGGGCTCATCGAGGACGGCAGGGGCGATCCCGACAGCGTCGGGAAGCCGGCAGCCTAACGTCGACCCCGCGACGGTCCTGTCTTCCGTTGCTTGCCGGTCCAGACGCCTTCCGCTAGCAAGCCACGATGGCGGGCTATGTCGACCGATACCAGGCCTGGTTCGATACCAGCGGCACACGCTATGTGCGGCTGGGCGACGTGCTGTGGACATCCTACAGCCAGATGATCGTGCCGTTTGCCCCGCCGAGCCAGGCGATCGATCTTGACCGCGCCGGGGAAGCCGAACTCTTCGCACGCCTCCCGGGCCGGCTGATCCGCTGGACGGGCGGCTTCCGCGGCGACGCCTCACCCTGGTACTCGGTCGTCCGGCGGCGCGTCCTCGATATCGACGACTATGCCTCGAAATCGGTGCGCAACCGGCTGCGCCGCGCCTTCCAGGGCTGCGACGTGCGCCCGCTCGGCGGCAGCGACGAAAGCGGCGATATCGCGCGGGTGTTCCGCGAAGCCGACGCACGCCGCGGCGAAAGCAGCGCGGTGACGGACGCGTCGATGCGCCGGCGCATGGACATGGTGGCCGGCTTCCCGGACATCGTCCGCCATTTCGGCGCCTATCTCGACGGACGCTTGATCGCGGTCAGCGTCAACTACGTCTTTCCCGGCGAAGGCGCCCTGATGTCCGAGATCAAGCTCGCGGAGGACGCGCGCAAGTTCAACCGCAGCTACGGGCTGATCCACACGGTTTCCAACGCGCTGCTCGCCGACGCGCCGTATGTCAGCGACGGCTACCGCTCGCTGCTCCACGAGACGTCGATCCAGGCCATGCTCATCGACAAGCTGCATTTCGACTATGCGTTCTCGACGCTGAACGTCGCCTATCGGGGACCGGCCCGGACCTTCGTCAGCCTCGCCCGCCCCCTGCGTCCCGTCCTCGCGCGTATCGACCCGCGGGTGGGCGCCCTGCTGCTGCAGGACGAGATCGCGCGGGACAGCCGGGGCCACCTCTACGAACTCTTCGAGCACGATGCCGATATCCCAGCCGCCACCGCCGGCGAGGCCGACATCCGCGTCTGGAAACCGACCTTCGGCAATCTGGGCTTCAGGGGGCAGTTTCTGCGCAACGTCTACTGGACACTGCTGTCGCTCGGTCGGTTCAGAATCTACTATGCGGCCGACGAGGGCGGAAAGATCCTGCACACGTCCTACCTCGTGCCAAGGATACCCCGTTTTCCATTCATGCGTTTCCGCGATGTCCAGATCGGCCCCTCCTTTACGGATGAGGCTGCCCGGGGCAAGGGAATGTACGCGGCGGCCCTGCGGCGCATAACCCGCGATGTCCGCCAGGTTGGCGCAATGCCCAAGACGGCACGCATCCTGGCTTTCGTCGCGACGGGGAACCACGCGGTCCTTCGCCGAATCCGACGATCGGGCTTTCGCAGGATTGGACTGATCGCGAAGAAAGGCCTCCTAAAATCCTACAAGCCGGTTGTAGATTTGGCCGAAACCGATGGCCAATGACCTTCGCCTGACCACCTACCGCCGGCTCGTCGAGACCATCGTCTCGCTGGGCATCCCGACGCTGACGGTGCGCGATTTCATCCGGGCAAAGCCGGAGGGCGATATGTGCATCCTCCGCCATGACGTCGAATGGGGATGCGGCCGGTCGCTGGCGGTGGCCCGCATCGAAGCGGAGCTGGGCGTCCGCGCGACGTACTACTTTCACGGGCAACATCGGCCGCGCGTCTTCCTTCCCGGCGAGATCGCCAAATTTGCCGCGCTTGGCCACGAGGTGGGCTACCACCACGAGACGCTCGACCAGTGCCGGGGCGACTTCGACGCCGCGCGCCGCCTGTTCATCGACAACCTCGCCGCCTTCCGCCGGGCGGGGCTGACCATCGATACGGTCTGCTCGCACGGCAATCCGCGCGTGCGAAAGGTCGGCTACAAGGTCAACTACGACCTCTTCAAGCGGTACCCCGAGCTGCTGGCGGAACAGGGGCTGCTGGGCGAGTCCTACATGGAGGGCCGGCCGCCGGAGATGTTCTCGTCCTCGGACACCGGCGCGCGGATCACCGCATTCCGGCTGGCCAAGACCGTCCATATCCCCGGTGCCTCGGTGCAGGGGCTGATCGACACGCTGGCGGCAGGTCGCGACCGCCGCCTGCATATCCTGACCCATCCAGACTACTGGTCGGACGGCGCGCTGCGAGCAAACGCGCTGTCGCTCGCGGGGCGCCTGGCGCATCTCGCGACATCGACGCTGAAGCGGCTGAAGCGAATCTAGGGCCGGGCCCGCTCGAACAGGATGACCGGCTTGCCCTGGTAAGCTCCCCGGGCGAACTCGCGAAAGCCGGCCTTCTCGGCGATCCTCAGCGATGCGGGATTGCCGGTGTCGATGAAGCAGGTGACGCGCGTCGCCGGCTGGTTGGCATCAGCCCAGTCGAGCACGGCGCGGACCGCCTCGGTGGCGATGCCCTTGCCGTGCGCCTCGGGCAGGAAAGCCCAGCCCGTCTCCATCGTGCCCTGGATGCTGGGTTCGAGATCCCGCATCATGTCATGAAAGCCGGCTTCGCCGATGTGGCGGCCTGACTGCCTGTCATAGGCGGCGAACGAGCCGAAGCCGAGGAAAGCCCACATGCCGGGGTGACGCAGGAAGCGTGTCCAAGACTGCTCGCGCGTGAAGGGCTGCCCGCCGATGAACCGGGTGACGACGGGATCCGACCAGAGCCGGACGTAGTCGTCGAAATCCGCGCGCCCGTAAGGTCTCAGCAGGAGTCGCGGCGTCTCGATGACACGCGACGGATCGACATCGGGCATGTCAGAGCCGGGCCGGGAGAAGCCGCTCCGCCACCAGCGCGGCCAGCCGGGCGGCGGTTTCGTCCTTGCTCAGGTCCGGCCATTCCTCGACGCCTTCCCCGGAGACGATGCGGACGCGGTTCCTGTCGCCGCCCATGACGCCGCCTTCGGGCGACACGTCGTTGGCGACGATGATGTCGGCGCCCTTCCTGTCGAGCTTGAGCGCTGCGTTCTCCAGAAGGTTCTGGGTTTCGGCGGCGAAGCCGATGACCAGCCGGGGGCGCATCCTGTGGTGCCCGACGCCGGCAAGGATGTCGGGATTCTCGACCATCGCGAGCGAGGGCGGGCCTTTGCCCGCGACCTTCTTGATCTTCTCGCCGGCCGCGTCGGCGGTGCGCCAGTCCGCGACGGCCGCGACGAAGATTGCGGCGTCGGCCGGCAGCAATTGCTCGACCGCGGCCTGCATCTGCCGGGCCGACTCGACATGGATGGCGGTGACGCCGACCGGATCGGGGATCGAGACCGGGCCGGAGACGAGGCGGACGTCTGCGCCCAGCCTCGCCAGCGCCGCGGCGATGGCATGGCCCTGCTTGCCCGACGAGCGATTGGCGATGTAGCGCACCGGGTCGATCGGCTCGTGCGTCGGCCCCGACGTGACGATGATCCGGCGGCCCGCAAGCGGCTTCGGGGCGCCGTCAAGCTGCGCCTCGATCGCCGCGACGATCTCAAGCGGCTCGGCCATGCGTCCCTCGCCTGCCTCGCCGCTCTCCGCCATCTCGCCCCTCGCCGGGCCGACGAAGCGGACCCCGTCGGCTTCCAGCGTCGTGCGGTTGCGACACGTCGCCGGGTGCGACCACATGCGCGGGTTCATCGCCGGGGCCATCAGCACCGGCTTGTCGGTGGCCAGCAGCACCGCTGACGCCAGATCGTCGGCGAGCCCGTTGGCGAGCTTCGCCATCAGGTCCGCCGTGGCGGGCGCGACAACGACGAGGTCCGCCTCGCGCGACAGGCGGATATGGCCGATGTCATGCTCGTCGGCACGGTCGAACAGGTCGGAGAAGACGCGGTCGGCCGAGAGCGCGCCGACGGCCAGCGGCGTGACGAATTCCTGCGCGGCCTTCGTCATGACCACCCGCACCGAGGCACCGCGCTCGCGCAGGCGGCGGATCAGGTCGAGCGACTTGTAGGCCGCGATGCCGCCGGCGATGACAAGCAGGATGCGCTTGGACGAAAGGATCATGTGCCTCTGAGATGCTCCTGCATCGGCTGGGGCGGTTCCGACGGCCCCTAAGGGTGCCACGCGATCCAGACGAGCGTCAACGCGATGACCCACAGCGCCACCCGGCCCCAGCGCGACGCACGGGCTTCGGCGCGGCCGATCGCGCGCGCTGTCTCAGCGTCGAACCGCACGCCGTTCTCGGCCATCGCATCGATCTCGCGCGACAGGCGCTCGGTCCGGGCGGCAAGGTCAGGCGCCTGCCGCGCAAGCGAGACCAGTGCCGACACGCCGTCGCGCACATCCTCCACCATCCCGCGGGGACCAAGGTTCTCGCGGATCCAGCGGGCGACGACAGGCTCGGCGGTCTTCCACATGTTGAAATGCGGATCGAGCGTCCGCGCGACGCCTTCCACCACCACCATCGTCTTCTGCAGCAGCACGAGTTCCGGCCGGGTCGCCATGTCGAAGAGTTCGGTGACCTCGAAGAGCAGGGTCAGCAGCTTCGCCATCGAGATCGTCTCGGCCGGCTGGCCGTGGATCGGCTCGCCGATGGCGCGGATCGCCTGCGCGAAGGACGCCACATCATGGACGCGCGGCACGTAGCCCGCCTCGAAATGGACCACCGCGACCCGATGGTAGTCGCGGGTGATGAAGCCGTAGAGGATCTCCGCCAGGAAACGGCGCTCCTTCTTGCCGAGGCGGCCGGAGATGCCGAGGTCCACGGCGACGATGGTGCCGTCGGCCTCGACGAAGAGGTTGCCGGGATGCATGTCGGCGTGGAAGAAGCCGTCGCGCAGCGTGTGACGCAGGAAGGACTGGACGAGGTTGGCGGCGATCGCCGGCAGGTCGTGGCCTGCTGCCGCCAGCCCGGCGACGTCGTTCATCTTGACGCCGTCGATCCATTCCATCGTCAGAACGTCGCGGCCCGTGCGCTCCCAGTCGACGGCCGGAACGCGGAAGCCGGGATCGTCGCGCGTATTCTCGCCGATCTCCGACAGCGCGGCGGCCTCGAGGCGCAGATCCATCTCGATCCGCGTCGTCTGGGCCAGCGTCCGGGTCACCTCCACCGGCCGGAGCCGGCGCGTGGAGGGAACGAAACGCTCCTGAAGGCGGGCGGCGAGGAAGTAGCTTTCCAGGTCCCGCATGAACTGCCGGCGCACGCCGGGGCGAATGACCTTCACGGCCACGCGGCGCAGGTCATGCCCCGTTCGCACGTCGGCCGGATGCACCTGCGCGATGGAGGCCGCGGCAACCGGCTCGCCGAAGCTGGCGAAGAGATCGCCGACCGTGCGGCCGAGCGACGCCTCGATCTCCGCCACCGCCTGCGGCGTCGGAAACGTCTCCATGCGGTCCTGCAGCTTGGCGAGATCGAGGGCGATCTCGTTGCCGACGACGTCGGGCCGGGTCGCGAGGAACTGTCCGAGCTTCACGTAGGAGGGTCCGAGCCGCGTCGCGGCGTGCGCCATCCGCTGGGTCCGCTCACGGCCGCGCGCGCCGCGCCGGGCCAGCAGCCTGGCCACCCGCCAGCCGAAGCGCGGCAGGCCGGAGAGCTGGTCGCCCGGGATCGAGGCGACGACGCCCTCGCGCACCATGATCCAGCCCGCCCGGGCCAGCCGTAAATATGCGCCGGGCGTGCTCATGCGCAACGACCCGTCAAAGCTTCCAACCCGAATGGAGCGCGGCGATGCCGCCCGAATAGTTGCGGAAGCTGACCCGATCGAAGCCGGCCCGCGCGATCATCGCGGCAAAGTCCTTCTGGTTGGGGAACTTCCGGATCGACTCGACAAGGTAGGCGTAGGGCTCGCCGTCGCCGGCGACGACCTTGCCGATCTGCGGGATGGCGTTGAACGACCATGCCTCATAGGCACGGTCCAGCAGCGGCATGTCGACCTCGGAGAATTCCAGGCACAGAAAGCGCCCGCCCGGCTTCAGCACGCGGAACGCCTCTGCCAGCGCCGTGTCGATGTGGGGCACGTTGCGGATGCCGAAGGCGATCGTGTAGGCGTCGAAGGTCTCGTCGGCGAAGGGCAGCGCCTCGGCGTTGGCCTCGACGAAATCGACATTGTCGGCCAGGCCGCGCTTGGCGGCCCGATCTCGGCCGACGCCCAGCATCGAGCCGTTGATGTCGAGGACGACGGCGCTGGCGTTGCCGGCGGACGCGTCGACGATGCGGAAGGCGATGTCGCCGGTGCCGCCCGCCACGTCGAGCACGGTCCAGCCGGGCCGCTTCGGCGGGTTGAGCCAGGCGACCATCGCGTCCTTCCACAGGCGATGCAGCCCGCCCGACATGAGGTCGTTCATCAGGTCGTACCGTTCGGCGACGCGATGGAACACGGCGTTGACCATGTCCTGCTTCTCGCCTTCACCGACGCTGCGGAAACCGAAGGAGGTCTCCATGCCGCCAGCGGCCGTGGTGCGTTGTTCTGACATTTATGTGTCCGCTCGAAACCGGCCGGACCATAGCCGATCGAGTCCCACGACGCTATTCTTGGGGGCGCGGTGAACAGCCGCGCCAAATTCGTGGTAAACTGGGTCCAGAATGCTGCCGAAGGCCGAACTCCATTGTCACATCGAAGGCGCCGCGGCGCCTGACCTTGTGGTGCGCCAGGCGGCGAAATACGGCGCCGACACGACGCCCTACATCCGGGACGGCTCCTTCGTCTGGCACGATTTCACGAGCTTCCTCGCGGCCTACGACTTCGCGGCAAACCTGTTCAGGACCGAGGAGGATTTCGCGCGGCTGGCGGAACACTACCTGACCAGCCTGGCGCGGGATGGCGCGATCTATTCGGAGGTGTTCACGTCGCCCGACCACGCGGAGAAATCCGGCCTGTCGCCGCGCGCCTATACCGACGCGCTGGGCGAAGGCATCGAACGCGCGAGGGCCAAGACGGGTATCGAGGGCCGCATGATCGTCACCGGCGTCCGGCACTTTGGCGTCGAGTCCGTCGAGGCGGCGGCGCGCTTCGCCGCAAAGTGCGGGCATCCGCTGGTAACCGGCTTCGGCATGGCCGGCGAGGAGCGCTTCGGCGATGTCGAGGACTATGTGCGTGCGTTCGAGATCGCGCGCGAGGCGGGCCTCGGCATCACCGTGCATGCCGGCGAGCTGGCCGGCTGGGAAAGCGTCCGCGACGCGCTCGACCATGTCCGCCCCTCGCGGATCGGCCACGGCGTCAGGGCGATCGAGAACCCCGATCTCGTCAGCCGCATCGCTGAGGAAGGCGTGGTGCTCGAGTGCTGCCCGGTGTCGAACATCGAGCTGAAGGTCTTCGACGGTTTCGCCGAACACCCCTTCCCCAGGCTGAGAGATGCCGGCTGCAAGGTCACCCTCAACTCCGACGACCCGCCCTATTTCTGGACGACGCTGAAACGCGAATACGACGTGGCGCGGGAGCATTTCGGCATGGACGAGCGGGCACTGCTGGCGACGACGCGGACCGCGATCGAGGCCGCGTTCGTGGACAAGAAGACGAAGACGGCGCTGCTGGCGAAAGTGGGATCGCCGGCGCGCTGAGGACCTCTCCCGCGCTCCGACGGGGTGAGGGAAGCCAGTCCGGCGAGACCGACAGGACGTGCGCTCGCGCCAGCGGCGACACGGACGAGACGGCCCCTCACCCCTCAGAAGCCCTCTCGGACTCCAAACCTGTGGCTGCCGGCCCACAAGAGGTTTCGCACGCCGCGCCCGGTCGTTAAGGTCGGGAACCTGCCAGCCGAGGAGCGTTGCCATGAAGGGCGTCACCGTCGTCGACCATCCGCTTGTCCAGCACAAGCTGACGATCATGCGCAACAAGGAGACGTCGACGGCGAGCTTCCGGCGCCTGCTGCGCGAGATCTCGCTGCTGCTCGGCTACGAGGTGACGCGCAACCTGGAGCTGACCACGGTGAGGATCGAGACGCCGCTCGAGCCGATGGACGCGCCGATCCTGGAGGGCAAGAAGCTGGTGTTCGCCTCCGTGCTGCGGGCCGGCAACGGCCTGCTCGAAGGGCTGCTCGATCTCGTACCAGCGGCGCGCGTCGCCCATATCGGCCTCTACCGCGACCACGACACGCTGGAGGCGGTCGAGTATTTCTTCAAGGCGCCCAGCGACCTGGCAGACCGCCTGGTGATCGTCGTCGACCCGATGCTGGCGACCGCGAACTCGGCGATCGCGGCGATCGACAAGCTGAAGGGACGCGGCGCGACCAATCTGCGCTATCTGTGCCTGCTGGCCGCGCCGGAAGGCATCGAGCGCTTCACCAAGGCGCATCCCGACGTGCCCGTGTTCACCGCCTCGATCGACCGGCAGCTGAACGAGAAGGGCTACATCATGCCCGGCCTGGGCGACGCCGGCGACCGCATGTACGGAACGAAGTAGCGCGTTTACCGCCGGTTAACCGCCCCATCGGGTTTGCCAGCCCGGACAGGGACCGTTAAGCGCGCGGGCACGGAAAGGCGCTAGGGTCCGTGCCGATTTCCCAGGCAGACCCATGCTTCGCAAGCTCCTGATCCTCGGCATCTGCGCCGGCACGTCGGCATCGCTCCCGATCGTCTGCGAGGTGAACCCCGAGACGTTCCTGCGCTATGCGGATTCGTGGATGAACGACCAGCCCGCGGACCCGACGCCGGTGGCAGCGGTCCCGCCGCGCGTGACACTGCCCGCCCAGGCGCCGGTCGAGCAGCTGGCCGGACGCAAGGTGCGCGTCGCGGCCGACGCCCGCGGCCATTTCACCACCGAATTCAAGCTGAACGGACGGCGCGTCGACGCGATGGTCGACACGGGCGCGACGCTCGTCGCGCTGAACGTGTCGACGGCGCGCCGGATCGGCATCAAGCTCGACGCATCCGATTTCGCCTATAAGGTCGACACGGCCAACGGCGAGACGCGCGCGGCGCGCGCCAACATCGCCAGCCTGCAGATCGGACGGATCTTCGTCGAGAACGTCGACGCCGTCATTCTCGACGACGCCGCGTTGAACGGCACGCTGATCGGCATGAGCTTCCTGCAGCGGCTCGACAAGTTCCAGGTCGAGAACGGCTCCCTCCTGCTCGTCCAGTAGCCTACCGGACCGCCACAGCCTCGATCTCGATCTTCAGCGCCGGCGAGGCGAGCGCCTTCACGATCAGCAGCGTGGTCGCCGGCGGCGGCGACGGGAGCTCCGGTCCGCCCGCCTGCATGAAACCGGGCAGGTCGGCGTCGTCGGTCAGGTAGATCGTCATCTTGGCGATGTCGTCGGCGCCCATGCCCGCGTCGGCGAGCACGCGGTTCAGGTTGGCGATGGCCGCCGTGGTCTGCGGACCGACGCCTTCCGGCACGCTGCCGTCCGGGTTCACGCCCACCTGACCGGAGACGTAGACGATACGCTGAGGCGAGGTCGCCTCGACGCCGTGGCTGTAGGCGGGCGAGGGGATCGATCCGGTGGGGTTGAACTTGCGCAGCATGGGAACCTCCTTCTGAGTGTGAAACGTGCGGATCAGGTCGCGCCGTCGCGCCGGGCGCGCAGCAGGTCGAATTCTCGCGTCACCATCGCCTCGAGGCGCGCATCGGCCCACCCGGCGCGGGAGAGCACGAGCATGCCCTGGTAGAGGACGAGCAGGTGCGTCGTGGCGGTTTCAGCCGCGTCGGCGCCGATCTCGCGCTCCAGCACGCCGCGGATGCCGGCGCTGACGAGACCGAGGCCCCGGCGGACGAAATCCGTCCCGGGAGGACCTTCGGTGCCGAATTCGACAAGCGCATTGGTGATGAGACAGCCGAAGCCGTCCGTCATCGGCGGCTTGAGCAGCGACAGGAACAGCCCCTGCAGATCGTCCAGCGTGGCGGTCTTGCCGGCATAGGTGCTGACCCGGTCGCGGATGAAGGCGTCGACATAGAAGCGGGCCGCTGCATGGTAGAGGCCCTGCTTGTCACCGAACGCATTGTAGAGGCTGCCCGACGTCAGCCCCGTCGCTTCTTCCAGATGCTTGACCGAGGCGCCGGCATATCCGTGTCGCCTGAAGGCGTGCATCGCGTTCACGAGAACCTCGGTCTCATCAAAGGTGCGGGTGCGGGCCATGTCCCGATCTTTCTAAATCTTCCGTTCTAAAATGAATGATCTAGAATAGAAGTCAACCCCGCTTGTGCAAAAAAGCGAGGAGCGGCCAGATCTCGATCTAGGAGGGGGCGCCGATGCGCCGGACGACCGCTTTGCGAGCCGAGGGCCGCGCGTCGCCGATCGCGTAGGCGGCGCGGATGGCCGCCACCGCCTCGTCGGCCTGTTTCGCGGATCGGGCATGAACCAGCGCGAGCGTATCGCCCGGCCGGACTTCGGCGCCGATGGGCAGAAGCGCCGTGACGCCGACGGCATGGTCGATCTCGTCCTGCGGGCGCGTTCGCCCGCCGCCCATGGCGACCACGGCGACACCGAGGTCGCGGGTCGCGACGCCCGAGACAAAGCCGGATCGATCCGCCGTCACGGGTACGACGAGCTTGGTCCTGGGGAGATGCCTCGCGGCGCGTTCGACGAAATCGGCCGGGCCGCCGAGGGCCGTTACCATGCGGCCGAACGTCTCCGTCGCCCGACCCGATTCCAGCGCGTCGGTCGCCTGCCGCAGGGCGTCACGATGCGAAGGCGCGACGCCGGCGGAGATCAGCATCTCGGCCGCCAGCGCCATCGTCACGTCGAGAAGCCTGCGGTCGCGGGCATTGCCGGTCAGGAAGTCGACCGCGTTCCTGACCTCGACGGCGTTTCCGGCGGCCGAGGCGAGCGGCTGGTTCATGTCGGTGATCAGCGCCGTGGTCCTGAGGCCCGCGCCATTGGCGACCTCGACCAGGCTGCCGGCAAGGCCCGACGCATCCTTGGCATGCGCCATGAAGGCGCCGTTGCCGACCTTCACGTCCAGCACCAGCGACTGGAGCCCGGCGGCGAGTTTCTTGGAGAGGATCGAGGCGGTGATGAGCGGGATCGACTCAACCGTCGCGGTCACGTCGCGGATCGAGTAGAACCGCTTGTCCGCCGGAGCCAGGTCCGCCGTCTGGCCGATGATGGCGCAGCCGGTGGCGCGCACGACCTTGCGGAACAGCTTGATGTCGGGCTGGCTCACATAGCCGGGTATCGAGTCCATCTTGTCCAGCGTGCCGCCGCTGTGGCCGAGGCCGCGCCCCGAGATCATCGGCACATAGGCACCGCAGGCCGCCACGATCGGCGCCAGCATCAGCGAGACGTTGTCGCCGACGCCGCCGGTGGAATGCTTGTCGGTCACCGGGCCGGGAAGCGAGGACCAGTCGAGCACGGTGCCCGAATCGCGCATCGCCAGCGTCAGCGCCACGCGTTCGTCCAGCGTCATGCCGTTGAAGAAGATCGCCATGCCGAAGGCGGCGACCTGCCCCTCGGAGACCGCGCCGCTGGTAATGCCGGCGATGAAGGACGCGATGTCCTCGCTGGCCAGCGCGCGGCCGTCGCGTTTCCTGCGGATGATCTCCTGCGGCAGCATGACCGGCCTCAGTCGAGGCCGTCGGCGAACATGCGCTTCAGGATCGCCGCGAGGCGGGCGCCGCCGAGCGGCGCCATGTCCTTGGTCTCCTGGTGCGACAGCTCGCTGCCGGTCATGCCGGCGGCAAGGTTGGTGATGACGGAGCAGGCGGCGACGCGCATGCCGAAGAAGCGCGCGAGGATGACCTCCGGAACCGTCGACATGCCGACGGCGTTGGCGCCGACGATGCGCGCCATGCGGATCTCCGCCGGCGTCTCGAAGGACGGGCCGGAGAACCACATGTAGACGCCCTTGTGCAGCGGCGTGCCGGTTGCCACCGCGGCCGCCTCGATCGCCGAGCAGAGACCGCGGTCGTAGGCTTCGGTCAACCCGACGAAGCGTCGGTCGGTGGGTTCGCCGAACAGCGGGTTGGAGCCGGAGAAATTGATGTGGTCGGCGATCAGCATGACCGAGCCCGGGCCCATGCCGGGTTCGAGCGAACCGGCAGCGTTGGTAAGGATCAGCTTCTTGACGCCGATGCCGGCCAGCGCCTCCAGCGCCGGACGCATGGCGGCGGCGTTGGCGTGCTCGTAATAGTGCGCGCGGCCGGCGAGCATGACGACCGGGCGACCGGCCAGATGGCCGGCCACGACCTGGCCCGCATGGCCGGTGACCCCGCTCTTCAGGAAGTTCGGCAGGTCGCCATAGGGGATGCGGACCGGGTTCGGCACCTCGTTCACGAGGTCGCCGAGCCCCGACCCCAGCACGAGCGCGGTGTCGGGCTTGAGCCCGCCAAGGGCCTTCTCCAGCGCTGCGACGGTCTCGCTCATTTCAGGATCTCGCCTTCGAAGCCGTAGGGGAGCAGATCGCCCATGGTGACGGTCTCCACGATGCCCGTTTCGTCGCAGAGGTGGATCTTGGTATGCGGCGCCGCGAACTCGGCCAGCCGCTGGCGGCAGCCGCCGCACGGCGTGACCTTCGCCATGCGCTCGGCGATCACCGCGACTTCGCGGATGCCGCCGCCGCCGCCCATGACGTAGTGGCCGAGCGCGGTCGTCTCGGCGCACCAGCCTTCGGGGTAGGACGCGACCTCGATGTTGGCGCCGGCATAGACGCGGCCATCGACGGTGCGGATGGCGGCACCGACCGGGAATTTGGAGTATGGCGCGTAGGCTTTTGCCATCGCCGCCTTGGCGGCGAGAAAGAGATCATGGGACATGGCTACCGTCGATTGCAAAACTGTTCGAACGTGCCCTCTCCACCAGGGCGGAGAACCCGCCTGCTTCGGCGGTCCCCCTCCCCCGCTTCGCAGGGAAGGATTTGAGGGCGCGGCCGGCCGCTACGCCGATCCTCCCCCGTTCGCGAAGGCGGGGAACCACGCGAAGCGTGGTGGAGGAGGCACCAGTCGGAACCATCAGCGCTCCTTCACGTAGGGTACGCCGCCGGCGCGCGGGGGGATCGCCTTGCCGATGAAGCCGGCGAGGAGGATCACGGTAAGGATGAAGGGCAGCGCATTGATGAACTGGACGGGGACGCGCCCGATGCCCGGCCACGCCAGGCCCTGGTAGCGGATCGACAGCGCCTCGAGGAAGCCGAACAGCAGGCAGGCGAACATCGCCGGCACCGGCTTCCACTTGGCGAAGATCAGCGCGGCCAACGCGATGAAGCCCTTGCCGGCGGTCATGTCCTTCACGAACCCGGCATTCTGGGAGACGGCGAGATAGGTGCCGGCGACGCCGGTGAGCAAGCCCGTGCAGATGACGGCGCGGTAGCGCAGCCAGGGAACCGAGATGCCGGCCGTGTCGACGGCGCCGGGGTTCTCGCCGACGGCGCGCAGCCTGAGCCCGAAGCGAGTGCGGTACAGCACCCACCAGGTGAACGGCACCATCGTGAAGGCGAAATAGGCGAGCAGCGAATGGCCGAGGATGAGTTCGCGGAAGACGTCCGAGACGAAGGGGATGTACTGGACGACGGCGTCGACGCCGAGGAGGACCCAGGCAAGCAGGTAGCCCAGCGTGCCGAACAGAAGCTGGAAGGGATAGGCGACGACCACCCAGATGCCCCGCGCGAGCCAGACGAAGCTGGACTCGCCCGCCGCGCCGGCGGGGAACCCGGGGAACGCCAGCGTGAAGCTGTCAACATAGGACCTCAGCGTTCCGATCTCGATGGCGTTGAAGCGGTGGTCCGCCGAGAGCGCGGGCGTGCGGCCGCCCTGCCGGAACCAGGCCTGGCCGAGGATGATGGTCGAGCCGGCGGCGATGAAGTTGATGGCGACGCCGGAGACGATCTGGTTGCCGCGGTTGGTGATCGACGCGAAGCCGTGCACCAGGGCGAGGAACACCGAGATCATGATGGCGGCGCAGAGGCCGAGCCAGGCGGCACCCGGGAATGCCGCCGACGCCGCCGTCGCGGCCGCCGCGGCGCCGACGAAGGCGCCGGCCAGCATCTTGCCCTCCAGGCCGATGTCGAACACCCCTGCCCGCTCCGAATAAAGCCCGGCCAGGCAGGCCAGCAGCAGCGGCACCGACACGCGGATGGTGGCGTCGAGGATCTGGATGAGCGCGGTCCAGGCTTCCATCACGCACCCTCCCCGCTGGTCGCCGGGACGCCGGCGGCCCGCGGCGCCAGGGTGGCGAAGACCGTCTGCACCCACGGCCGGAACATGTGTTCCAGCGCGCCGGCGAACAGGATGACCAGGCCCTGGATGATGACGATCATGTCGCGCGAGATGTTGGGCATCTCGAAGGCGAGCTCGGCGCCGCCCTGGTAGAGCATGCCGAACAGGATGGCGGCCGGAACGATGCCGGCCGGATGCGAGCGGCCCATCAGCGCAACGGCGATGCCGACGAAGCCGGCACCGGTGACGAAGTCGAGCGCCACGCGGTGCTGGTCGCCCATGATCGGATTGAGCGCCATCATGCCGGCCAGCGCGCCGGAAATGACCATGGTCACGATGATGATGCGGGCCTCCCGGATGCCGGCGTAGCGCGCCGCCTTGGGGCTGTAGCCGAAGGTGCGGATCTCGTAGCCGAGCTTCGTGCGCCAGATGAGCAGCCAGACGAGGAACGCCATGACCAGCGCGAGGAGGAAGGTGATGTTCAGCGGTGCGGAGCGGACCGAGAGGCCGACCGCCTCCAGCAGCCAGTTCAGCTTGGGGAGATGGGCCCCGTCGAGAAATGTGCGGGTCTGCGGCGCCATCGACCCGGCAGGCTTCAGCACGTCGACCAGCATGTAGACCATCGTCGACGCGGCGATGAAGTTGAACATGATCGTGGTGATGACGATGTGCGAGCCGCGCTTCGCCTGGAGGTAGGCCGGGATGAATGCCCAGAACGCGCCGACGGCGGCCGAGGCAAGAATGGCGATCGGGAAGTTGATCCACCAGGGGAAGACGGAATCGAGCGACAGCGCGACGATGGCGACGCCGAGGCCGGCGATGTAGGCCTGCCCTTCGCCGCCGATGTTGAACAGGCCGCCGTGGAAGGCGACCGCGACCGCCAGCCCGGTGAAGATGAAGTTGGTGGCGTAGAACAGCGTGTAGGCGATGTTCTGGCCGCCGCCGAAGGCGCCGTCGACGAGGATGACGGCGGCCGACAGCGGATTCTCGCCGACCAGCATGACGACGAGGCCGGCGACGAAGAAGGCCACGGCGAGGTTGATCGCCGGGATCAGGCCGTAGTCGACCCAGCGCGGCAGCTTGGCGTAGGGCGTGCTCATTCCGCCGCTTCCTTCTCCTCGACGCCGGCCATCAGCAAGCCAAGTTCGCCCTCGGTCGCGTCAGGGCCGCGCTCGCCGACGACGCGGCCCGCGAACATTACCAGGATGCGGTCGGAGAGCGAGCGGATCTCGTCCAGCTCCACGGACACGAGCAGGACGGCCTTGCCGGCGTCGCGCATAGCGATCAGCCGCTTGTGGATGAACTCGATCGCGCCGACGTCGACGCCGCGCGTCGGCTGGCCGACGATCAGCACGCCGGGGTCCTGTTCCATCTCGCGCGCGAGCACGATCTTCTGCTGGTTACCGCCGGAAAAGTTGGCGGTCTTCAGGCGCGGGTTGGGCGGGCGGATATCGTATTTCTCGATCTGGCTCTCGGCGCTCTTCAGGATCGCCGGAATGTCGAGGAACGGGCCGTTCACATACTGGTCCTCGTCGTGATAGCCGAGGATGGAGTTCTCGTTCTCCTCGAAGGGCAGGACCAGGCCCACATGATGGCGGTCCTCCGGCACGTGCGCCAGGCCGCGGTCACGCAGGTCGCCGGGGTCGGTCAGTCCGCTGACGTCGACAGGGCTGCCATCCAGCAAGACCTTGCCGGCGACGGCCTTGCGGATGCCCGAGATCGCCTCCAGCAGTTCCGACTGGCCGTTGCCGGCGACGCCGGCAATGCCGACGATCTCGCCGGCGCGCACGTTGAACGACACGCCATCCACCATCGTGACGCCGCGCGAATCCTTGACGGTCAGGCCGCTGACGTCGAGCTTGACGTCGCCCGGCCGCGCCGGCCCCTTTTCGACGCGCAGCAGCACGCGGCGGCCAACCATCAGTTCGGCGAGTTCCTCGACGGTCGTCCTTGCCGTCGCGCGCGTCGCCACCATCGTGCCCTGGCGCATGACCGAAACGTTGTCGGTGATGGCCATGATCTCGCGCAGCTTGTGGGTGATGAGGACGATCGTCTTGCCCTGCTCCTTCAGCTGCCTGAGGATGCGGAACAGGTGGTCGGCCTCCGCGGGGGTGAGCACGCCGGTGGGCTCGTCCAGGATGAGGATCTCAGCGCCGCGGTAGAGCGCCTTCAGGATCTCGACGCGCTGCTGGAGCCCGACCGGCAGTTCCTCGATCACCGCGTCGGGGTCGACCTCCAGCCCGTATTCCTTCTCGAGCCGGTGAAGCTCCGACCGCGCCTTGGCGATGGACGTGTTCAGGAGCGCCTCGCCCTCGGCGCCGAGGATGACGTTCTCGATGACCGTGAAGTTCTCGACCAGCATGAAATGCTGGTGGACCATACCGATGCCGACGGCGATCGCATCGTTGGGAGACTTGATGGCGGTCGGCTTGCCGCCGACTTTGATCTCGCCGGAATCGGCCTGGTAGAAGCCGTAGAGGATCGACATCAACGTCGACTTGCCGGCACCGTTCTCGCCGATGATGCCGTGGATCGTGCCGCGCGGCACCTCGAGATGGATGTCGCGGTTGGCCCTGACCGGCCCGAAACTCTTGTCGATGCCGATCAGTTCGATCGCAGCTTCCGCCATGCGCCGACCCTGTTCCCCTTTTTATCGTTTGGTCAAAGACCTAACATGCCGTCCTTGCCTTGCCAATTGCGGCTTCCGGGGTCCGGCGAGCGAGAATCGCCGTCCTCAGATCGCCGGCCACAAAAGCGATGGACCGGCCGGCGTATCGCCGACCGGTCCATCGGGCAAGCCCGGGATTACTGCAGGATCGCCAGGTCGCGCAGGCCGGTGTCCACGCCGTCGGCGGCCATTTCCGCGGCACCCGTCTCGATGTTCACGCGGTAGAGAGCGCCGCCGGTTGCCAGCCAGGCGGTGTTGACGCCGTCCGCCGTCGTCTGGATGTCGAACGCGACGGCCTCGCCCAGCGGGATGCCGAGCTCGCCGATCGTCTTCAGCGTGCCGTCGTTCGGCTTGGTCTGCTGGATGAACCAGCCCCGCCCGTCGATGTCGTACATCGCCGTCTTCTCCGGCTTGCCGAACGAATTCAGGTAGGCGGTCGCGACGATGTTGGGCTGCTCGGCCGCGTTTGCGTCGCCGGGCTCGAAGGCCAGCTTGCCGTCGGTGGTGACCTCGCCCGACGCCGGGTCGGCGCGCAGATTGGTGCCGTCCGATCCCATCACGCGCAGCTTGTCGGCCATGGGGTTGAAGTCGACGCTGGCATTCACGCCCTCCGGCAGCATCGTCGACAGCCTGGACACGACCGTGGCGGCGCCAGTCTCAAGGTCGATGGTCACCAGCGAGCCGTCGCCGGCCACGCCGTAGACCATCTTGTCGGCCGGCCGCAGATCGATGCCCAGCAGCCGGTCGACGCCGGTGACTTCGATCGTCTTCGTCTCGGCGGGCCTGTCGGTGTCGAACCAGACGAGCGTCTTGTCCCCTGTGAGGCCGACGGCCGGCGCGGCAAGAGCCTGGGTGGCAAAGACGGCGACGGCAGCGGAGCCGAGCAGGGCAGCGAAAGCAGGACGGATCATGGCTTATCTCCTGTTGAGGGTCCGAGCGTGGGTTCGCTCATGGCCGTTACCCGCCAGCCGGCCGTTCGGATGCAGCGCGGGGAAAAAAAGTCCCGCGCACGCATCCAATCGCCGGGTTCGCGTGTTAGGTCGGCAGGATGACGCAGGCACCTCCCTCCGACGACGAGTGCGACCGGCTGCTCGGCCGCGTGCGGATGGGCGACCGCGACGCGCTCGGGAGCCTGTTCTCGACCGAGGCCGGACGGCTGATCGCGATCGCGCGGCGGATCCTGCGCCGGCGCGAGCTGGCGGAAGAGGCGGTGCAGGACGCGTTCGTGTCCGCCTGGCGGGCCGCGCCCTCGTTCGACGCCAGCCGTGGCCGGGCACGCGCCTGGCTGACGAGGATCGTCCGCAACAGGGCGCTGAACATGCTCCGCGACGATGCACGTCTCGACCTGATGCGGGACGACGAGCTCCAGTCGTTCCAGGAGCGGGGCGGCGGCGCCACCGCCGCCTATACGGCGCTTGGCGAAGGCAACGCGCTGCGGGCCTGCCTCGACCAGCTCGAACCGCAGCGCCGCCAGTCGATTCTGCTCGCCTATGTGCTCGGCTATTCCCACGGCGAGATCGCCGCGACGCTCAACACCCCGATCGGCACGGTCAAAGCCTGGATCCGCCGCGGGGTCATCGCCCTGCAGGAGTGCCTGTCATGAGCGAGCACGAGGACCGGCTGGCCCGCGCCGGGGAATTCGTCCTGGGCCTTCTCGACGCGGAAGCGCGGGCGGCGGCCGAGCGGGACCTGCAGACAGACGCGGAGTTCCGCGACGCGGTCGACCGGTTCCGGCGGCACCTGAGCGAGATCGACGCAACCGCCGACGCCGACGCGGTGCCGACCGGCATGTGGCCCGAGATCGCCCGGCGCATCGCGGCCATGCCCCAGGATGCGCGCTCGGACCGGCCGATGGCCGTGACGCCGGCCAACCAGAACAGCCCGGCGTGGCGACGCGCGGGCCTCGCAGCATCGCTGCTTGCGGGGCTGGGACTGGGCTACCTGGCAGGCGGCTGGCAGGCAGGCGTGCGGGAGCCGGTCGTGCTCGTCGTGCTGCAGACGGCAGCCAACGAGCCGGGCGCCGTATTCGAAGCCTTCGCCGACAACAGCGTGCGGGTCGTTCCGCTGGAGGACTTCGCGGTGCCCGACGGCAAGATCCTGCAGGTCTGGACGCTGTACGACCCGGCGGTCGGCCCGGTGTCGCTGGGCACGATGACGCGCTCCGAGATCGTGACGCTGGCCTCCGCCGCCTTCCCTCGGCCCAGCGCCGATCAACTTTACGAGATCACCCTGGAGCCCGCGCCGGGATCGCCGACCGGCAAGCCGACCGGACCGATCCTGGTCAAGGGGTTCGCCAAGCGTCCGCCGAGGTGACCGGCAGGTCCGCCGGGGCGAGTCGTTTCGCGGTGCGGCGTGACTTGCGGGGACCGATCTGGTATCGGCGCCGCTCGCTTCGTTTTTCCGTCACGCAAATCGCCTAGTGGCATCGAGGCATAGGATCTACGATGCGCTACGCCATCTATTTCACGCCCGCCCAGGACCATCCGCTGACGCGGATGGCGGCGGCATGGCTGGGGCGCGATGCGTTCACCGGACAGGTCGCTGCGCCGCCGCCCGTCGCCGGGCTGTCGCCGGCCGAGATCGCGTTCCACGCCGCGCCCGCGCGGCGGTACGGGTTCCATGCCACGCTGAAGGCGCCGTTCACGCTGGCCGCCGGCGTCAGCGAAGTCGACCTCGTCTCGGCGCTCGACGACTTTGCCGCCGCGCAGCCGCCCGTCTCTATGCCGAGGCTGAAGGTCGCCTGCCTCGACGCCTTCTTCGCGCTGGTGCCTTCCAGCGAATCCCCCGCCCTCGACGCGCTGGCCGCTGATGTCGTGCGCACCTTCGATGCGTTCCGGGCGCCGCTCTCCGAGGCCGAGATCGAGCGCCGCAACCCGGACCGCCTGTCCGCCACGGAATTCGCCAACCTCGCCCGTTGGGGCTATCCTTATGTGATGGACACGTTCCGCTTCCACATGACGCTGACGGGCCGCGTGCCGGCGGACCAGCAGGGGCGCGTGAGGACGGCGATCGAAGCGCTGTTCGCGCCGCTGCTGACGGCGCCGGTCCCGCTCGATTCCGTTTCGGTGTTCGCCGAACCCGAAGCCGGCGCACCGTTCACCGTTCTGGCCTGGCGCGCATTCGGGCCGGCGCGGGCGAGGAAGAGCGCGTGATGGCGGAGACGGTCCTTGCCAATGCGCGCATCGTACTGCCCGACGAGGTCCTGACCGGCAGCGTCGCCATCCGCGACGGCGTCATCCACGATGTCGCCTCTGGCGCGACACGTCTCGGGAAGGACCTGGACGGCGATTACCTGATCCCCGGCCTGGTGGAGCTCCACACCGACCATCTCGAGGGCCACTACGCGCCGCGCCCCAAGGTGCGCTGGAATCCGATCGCCGCGGTCCTGGCGCACGACGCGCAGGTCGCGACCGCCGGGATAACCACCGTTTTCGACGCTATCCGCATCGGCAATTACGAAGACGCCGACATGTCGATCGGCGACATGCGCCAGCTCGCCGACGCGATCGAGGACAGCCTGCGCGCCGACCGGCTGCGGTCGGACCACTTCCTGCATCTGCGATGCGAAGTCTCGGCGCCCGATTGCCGGGACGGGTTCGAGCACTTCGTCGACGATCCGCGCGTGCGGCTGGCGTCGCTGATGGACCATGCGCCGGGCCAGCGGCAGTTCGCCCGCATCGAGGCCTACGCCGCCTATTACATGGGCAAGCTCAAGATGAGCGAGGAGGTCTTCCGCGCCTATTGCGACAAGCGCATCGCCGAATCCAAGGAGAACTCGGCGGCGAACCGGGAGGCGCTTGCGGAAGCCTGCCACCAGCGCGGCATCGTGCTGGCCAGCCATGACGACGCCACGCAGGCGCATGTCGACGAGGCCGTCGCGCAGGGCATCCGGGTCGCGGAATTCCCGACCACGCTGGAAGCGGCGCGCGCGTCGAGCGAAGCGGGCCTGGGCGTGCTGATGGGTGCGCCGAATCTCGTGCGCGGCGGCTCGCACTCCGGCAACGTCTCGGCCCGCGCGCTGGCCGAGCACGGCCTGCTGGACATCCTCTCCTCCGACTACATCCCGTTCAGCCTCGTGCAGTCCGTCTTCCTGCTTTCCGAGGCCGTCGACGGAATCGCGCTCCCGGATGCCGTCGCGATGGTATCGCGGAACCCGGCCGACGCCGTGGGACTTGCAGATCGCGGCGCGATCGAGGTCGGGCGCCGCGCCGACCTCGTGCGGGTGCGGGTGGATGAACATGTTCCCGTGGTCCGTACCGTCTGGCGCGAGGGGCGCCGGGTGGCGTGACCGGGGCGCCCGCCGAACTGACGGCCGCCCCGCAGTCGCTGCCGATCGCCGGCGGGGCGTTCGTCGCCGTCGTCGGCCCGAGCGGAGCCGGCAAGGATTCGGTGATCCAGTTCGCGCAGGCGGCGCTGGCCGCAGACCGGTCGGTGTTCTTCGCCCGGCGCGTCATCACCCGCCCGAGCGACCCCAGCGCCGAAGCGCACGACACGCTGGACGAGGCGGCGTTCGCCAAGGCCGAGCAAGACGGCGCCTTCGCCGTCGCCTGGCACGCCCATGGCCTGCGCTACGGCCTGCCCGCAGAGATTGACGCCAAGGTGGCGCACGGCGCGGTCGTCGTCGCCAATGTGTCGCGCGCGGTCCTGCCGGCGATCAAGGCGCGCTATGCGCGGACGATCGTGGCCGAGATCACCGCGCGCCCGGACATCCTGGCGAAGCGCCTGGCCGCGCGCGGCCGCGAGACGCCGGCGGACGTGCTGGCGCGCCTCGCCCGGCCCGCGCCTGCCACCACCGGGGTTGCCGATGTCGTCGGAATCGACAATTCCGGACCGCTGGCGGTCGCCGGAGGCCAGTTCCTGGCACTGCTGCGCGACGCGGCAGTTCCATCCAGAATTAATTGAACGTCCGTTTCTTTCTAGGCAGCGGCCGCCGCGCAGCCGGCGCAGGTGCCACGGAACTCGATGACGGCCTTCTTCGGCAGAAAACCCGTCGACTCCACCCAGTGGTAGAGCCGCTGCGACGCCTCGATGTCGGAGAATTCGGAAACCTGACCGCAGACGTCGCAGATCGCGAAGGCCGCCACCCCATGGGCGTGGCCGTCATGGTCGTGCCGATGCGTCTTCGAGCAGGCGACGAAGGCATTCAGGCTCTCCAGGCGATGGACAAAACCGCCCTTGATCAGCGTGTCGAGCGCCCGGTAGACCTGAAGGGGCGCGCGCAACCCGGCCTCGCGCAACTGGTCCAGCAGCGCATAGGCGCTGAGCGGCCCGCTCGCCGCCTCGAGCTTTTCCAGCACGCAGAGCTGGTTCCGGGTCAGCGCCTCGCGTTCCGACATTCCATCCCGCTCCCTGGCATCCCGAAAGGATAGTGGTTCCGGCCGACGATTGCCACGGCCGGCGCGTCCGGCGCCACCGCAATTGTGGCAAAGGAACCACAATCGGCGGCCGCCGGCCGCCGACGGACGGGTCGCCGCCGCGATCAGGCGCGGCCGGACTGGCGGCCGCACCGGGTCTCGGCCCTCGCCCAAGCGCATGATCCGAAATGCCAAGTTCCCGGTCGTTCATCGGCGGTTCACGCGCCGTTGCGGCCCGCTCCGATCCGCGCGATAACATTCAAAATGCTGACAAATTCGTCGCCGATTCATTCGCGCGCTCGGGAAGGCAGCGGGCTTGGGAGAATTCCGAAGATGTTGAAGATCACGCGCAGAAGCGTCCTCCTGGGCGCAACGGCCCTGACCGCGTCCGGCTTCGTGCCGTTGCGCCTCATGGCGCAGGAGGCGCGCACCTACCACGCAGTGCTCGTCGCGGTGACCGCATATCCGAACCTGCCGCCCAAGGCTTCCCTCGTCGGCCCGAACCACGACGCGCTGCTGGTCCGCGACTATCTGGTGAATGCCGCGCCGGTGAAATTCCTGGCCGAGAACGTCGCCGTGCTGGCCGACGACCTGAAGGACGAGAGCGGCCAGGCCGTCTCGGTCGCCGGGTCGCCGACACATGCGGGGATCCTGGCGGCCCTTTCCGCCGTGGCCGCCAAGGCCAAGCGCGACGACTTCGTCTATCTCCACTTCTCGGGCCACGGCGCCAACCAGCCGGAAATGGTCGCCGGCGACGAGACCGACGGGCTGGACGAGATCTTCCTGCCCGCCGACACCGACAAGTGGGTGGACAAGGAAAGGGGTGTGCCCAACGCCCTGATGGACAACGAGATCGGCGCGGCGCTGGATGCGATCCGCGACAAGGGCGCGTTCATCTGGGCGATCTTCGACTGCTGCCACTCCGGCACCGCGACCCGCGCCGCGCCCATTGGCGAGGATGACGTGCAGGAGCGCAAGGTCGAAGCCTCCGACCTCGGCATCCCGGCCGAACTGATGGCGGCGGCCGCGGCCGCCAGCGCCTCGCGCGGCATCGGCGACGACCCGACCGCCGAGCGGGCCGCGGCGTTCTCGGTCGCCAGCGCGCCGACCGGCGCGGAGAGCATCACGCGCGGCGACATCGTCGCCTTCTACGCCGCGCAGACGATCGAGACGACGCCGGAGATGCCGCTGCCGAAGGGCGATCCGGAAGCGACGCGCTACGGGCTCTTCACCTACACGATCTTCTCCAAGCTGGCGGAAACCCCCGGCATCACCTACCGCCAGCTCGGCCATGCCGTCCTGCAGCAATACGCCGCCGACGCGCGCACGCGGCCGACGCCGCTGTTCGAGGGCACGCTCGACGCCCGCGTGTTCGGCAGCGAGCCTATCGACATGGTCATGCAGTGGCAGATCGAGGCCAAGGATTCGAAGCTGACGATCGCGGCGGGCCTCCTGCACCGCCTGTCGAAGGGCGCCAAGCTGGCGATCCTGCCCAGCCCGACGTCGGAACTCTCGGAGACGCTCGGCTATCTCGAGGTTACGTCGGCCAAGAACCTGCTCAGCACGCTGGTTCCCGTCGAGTTCGACGGCAAGCCCGCGCTGAGGGCGGCCGACATCCCACCGACCGCCTATGCGCGGATCGCAGAGCTCGCCGTCGACTTCAGGCTGGTCGTCGCCCGGCCCGGCCCGAGCGACGGGCTCGACGCGGAGGTGAAGCTCGTCAACGACGTGCTCGACGCCATCGACGCGTCGGACGAAAAGCTGTTCAGCATCCAGCTGGTGGAGCCGGGCGCCGAGGCCGACCTGCGACTGGCCGTGCTGAGGGAGAACGCGATCGAGGGCGCGGCCGACGACGCCACCGACCAGCCGTCGCTCTGGTTCCTGCCGCCGTCGGGCGACATCTCGCTGAAGGACGGCAGCCGCCCGCCGCTGGTGGCGGTCTACACCGACGATGCGGAGAAGGTGGAGAAGGGCGTCTCGGACAATCTGCTCAAGATCTTCCGCGCCACGGGCCTGTCGCGGCTGGCTGCCGGCTCCGACTACAAGCCGGACCAGGTCAGCGTCGAGTTCCAGATCCGGCGCGTGGTCCCCGACACCATGGAGCCGCTCCAGGAAGCCGTCGTTCCGCGCGTCAATCCGGGCGACGAGGTCCACATCGTCGCCAAGAACCTGTCCAACAAGATCGTCGACATCAACATCCTCTACGTCGGGTCGGACTATTCGATCACCCACATCGACGCCCAGCGCCTCGTCGCCGGCGCCTCGATCGAGGAGGGGCTGCTGGCCTTCACCGATTCCAGCTTCGGCATGGAGCGGATGATCGCTGTGCTGACCGAGGCGCCGCCGCTGTCGGAAATCGAGGACCTGCGTTTCCTGGCCCAGGACGGCGTGCCGCCGGCGACGCGCTCTGCGGGAGGCCCGGAGGGCTTCACGGACATGCTGCGCAACCTGGGCGGAGCGCCTGCCACCCGGTCCGCCATGAAGCTCGGCGACAAGGGCGGCGCGAAGGGCGCCGTGATGATCTTCCCGCTGGAGACTGTGCCCTCCAAGAGCTGACGCAGCCGCCCCGCGCGGCGCGTTAAGCCAACATTCAGTTCGCACTTGCGAGAACGCAGGTGTTCGTGAGAAGGAAAACAGGGGCCCTCGATGACGCCTTTGTCGAGCATGCG
Source organism: Rhizobiaceae bacterium (assembly GCA_019635755.1). Lineage (GTDB taxonomy): Bacteria > Pseudomonadota > Alphaproteobacteria > Rhizobiales > Rhizobiaceae > OAS926. The sequence goes on from JAHBYW010000003.1 coordinate 157,739, forward strand.
TGCCAAGTTGATTCCCGCCATTGCCGTCGTCGCAGCCGGCCTGTTCGCCGTGTCCAGCGTGACGGCGCAGACGGAATGCGGCGTCTGCGACCAGGAGGTCGTCATCAATTCCGACCTCGCAACGTGCTTCCTGGAAAAGTACCAGGAGCTGGCCGACCGCACCGACGCGGCGATCGTCGTCGACCTCTCCGAATGCTCGACGGAGCGCAGCGTCGTGGCCGCCATTCCCGGACCGGACGGCAGCGCAGTCGAGCCGAAGACGGAATTCCTGCTGTCGCGCGCGCAGCTCGACTGCCTGAAGGCCAAGCTCGAGGAGCCCGGCCTGGCGCTCGATCCGTCGGCGCGAATCGACCTCGGTTCGTGTGGATGAGCACGGCCGGCGACAAGCCCTCCGAGGCGACGGCCGTCGCAGCGCCGCCGGCGCCGGCAGCCGCCGCTCCAGCGCGCAAGCCGAAGAAGCTACCGGAAACCACCGAAGGACTCCCCTGGACCTCGAGCCACGAGATCAAGAGGGAGCCAAACGCGTTCACCGACAATGACTGGTACAACCGCACCTATGCCTGGGCCGGCATGCTGGTGCGTTTCGTCATCATCTTCGGCGCGCTCTTTTCCGTCGTGCAGTACGTGTCGGTGCGCACCGAGAAGAAAGTCGAGCGGACGCTCCAGCTCGTCGACCTCTGGGAGACGCCCGAATACGAGACGGCGCAGTCCTCCATCAACGCCAAGCTGGCGGAGCTGAACGCCGGCAACAGCGCCTTCTATCCGAAGGACGGCACGGACGCCGAGAAGGCGGCCTATTTCTCCCGGGTCGGCAAGCAGGCGGCGCAGGATGCCGCCGTTCAGGACCACGTGAACAAGGTGATCTACTTCCTGAACCGCCTCGCCTTCTGCGTCGATGGCGGCCTCTGCGCCGAGGACGTGGCCAACGCCTATTTCCGCGACTACGCGATCTCGTTCTGGCAGTACTTCGCCGGCTATGTCGGCGAGCGGCGACAGACCTCGCCGAATTTCGCCCGGCCGCTCGAGGACTATGTCCACGAACTCCAGGCAAGCGGATCGGCGGGCTAGATGATCGGCATCCTCCCGCACCGTCTCGCCCGCGCCGGACGCGGCCTCGCGGCCGCCGTCCTCGCGCTGCTGGCGCTCGGCGCGAGCAGCCGCGCCCAGGACGCGCCCGAGTTCTATTTCGACGTCGACACCGGCGGCCACCGGGCCTTCGTCAAGGACATGGCGTTCACCGCCGACGGCGAGTACCTGGTCTCCGGCTCGGACGACAAGACGATCCGCATCTGGGACTGGCGGGCGGGCGTGACGATCCGGACGCTCCGCGGCTATATCGGCGAAAAGCACGAAGGAAAGGTCTTCGGCATCGCCGTCTCGCCCGACGGCAAGACCATCGCCGCGGGCGGCTATTTCGGACGCGGGCTGGGCGACAAGCCGCCCTATGGCGACATCCGGCTGTTCGACTTCGCGACCGGCAAGATGACCGGCGTGCTGAAGGCTCAGGAATTCGCGGTCTACGACGTCGACTTCTCGCCGGACGGCGCCTACCTCGCCGCAGGCGGCCAGGACGGCTTCGTCTATGTCTGGCGCCAGGACGGCACCGCGGCGAGCGGCTGGACGGCGCACACGAAGCTCGACGCCGATTCCTGGCACATCCAGAAGGTGGCATTCGCGATGGGGGGCCAGCGTCTCGTGGCAGCCACAACCGACAACGGCGTCCGGCTCTTCGACATGGGCACGGAGGCCGAGGTCGAGATGCCCGCGGCGGACGACCTGCGCGATTCCAGCATCATGGCGCTGGCCGTATCGGCCGACGGCACGCGCTTCGCCACCGGCAACAGCGACGGCCAGGTCCATGTCTGGTCGGCGGAAACCGGCGACCTGATCCGCACCCTGCCGCAGCAGCCGTTCCTGATCGGCTCGCTCGCCTTCGCGGCCGGCGACTCGCGGCTGATCGCATCCTGCGGCTACCGCTGCGCCGACCAGAACAGGACCGTGGTCTGGGACACCGCGGGACGCGACAAGCCCGTCCTGCAGTATCGCGGCCACGACGGCACGGTCTTCGCCAGCGCCGTGACGCCCGACGGCGCGCTCGTTGCGACCGCCGGCGGCACACGCCATGGGATCCAGGTCTGGGATCCGCTGACCGGCGAGATGAAGCACGAACTGCAGGGCATCGGCCATCCGGTCACCTCCGTCGGGATCGACGCGGCGGGGTCCGTGATCGCCTGGGGCACGCAGAACCCCTGCCCCGAAGAGGTCGCCTGTCCGGAGACGATGGGCACGCTGGAGACGGCGCTGCTGCTCCCGACATCCGAGCGGTTCTTCGAGCACCCGGTTGCGGCAGACGAGCCCAGCGCCGTCTACCGCCGCGCCGTGCACGAACTTGGCTCCTGGACGCTGACCGCCGGCGCGGGCGGCAAGGACGGCCTGGAGAACGCCATCCTGCAGATCGCCCAGAACGGCATCCGGGTCCAGTCGATCGAGAACGATGCGACCAACGGCTACCTGCACGCCTCGTACACGCTGATCGGCAATGGCGGGCACCTGATCACCGGCGGGAATGACGGGACGCTGCTGGAATACAACAGCACGACGGGCGCGCTGGCCGGCGAGTTCCTCGGCGGTCACACCGGGGAAATCAACGCCATGGCGGTCTCGACCGGGCAGCGGCTGCTGATCACCGGCAGCGCCGACCAGACGCTCCGGCTGTGGAACCTCGAGACTCGCAAGCTGGTGGTGTCGATGCTGTTCGCCGAGGGCGAATGGGTCATGTGGCTGCCGCAGGGCTACTACTACTCGTCCGACGAAGGCGACAAGCTGATCGGCTGGCACGTGAACCAGGGACGCGACGCGGAGGGCCGGTTCGTCCGCGCCGGCCAGCTGAAGCGGTTCCTGCTCAGTCCCGAACTCGTCAGGCGGGCGATCATCCTGGGCGACGCGGAGGCGGCCGTGCAGGAGATGCGGCCCGACGTGGGCAACGAACTGGCGCGCCTTCTGCAGCGCAAGCCGCCGGAGTTCGAGATCCGCGTGGCCGACGACCAGTCGACGGTGAAGGACGGCTTCGTGGCGGTGGAGATCATCGGCGCCCAGGAGGCCGGGACCGACGTCCAGGACTTCTCGATCCTGTCCAACAGCCGCAATGTCGGGGCCTTCGCGTCGCGTTCCATCAGCGGCGACGGCAAGCGCGCCGTGATCGAGGTTCCCGTTGACGACGGCGAGAACCGCATCGCGATCACCGGCGTCAACGAGTTCGGCTATGTCACCGAACGCTCGGTGGTGGCGCTGGTCAAGCGCGAGACGCAGGCGAAGAAAGGCAAGCTCTACGTCGTCGCCATCGGCGTCGAGAAGTATCCCCACCTGCAGACGGACTGCCGCGGCGGTCCGTGCGATCTCGCCTACTCCGTCGACGACGCGGCCGAGATGCTGAATGTGCTGAGGCAGCGATCGGCTCCGCTGTTCACCGGCATGGAAGCGCTGATCCTCGTCAACCAGGAGTCGCTCGACGAAAAGGCAGCGCAGGTCGACGTCGTCCAGAAGCTGCTCGGCGAAGGCGGCGAGATGTTCGAGCCGGACTCGGACAACATCGTCGACCAGGTCGAGGATTTCCTCGACCGCCCCGGGCCGGACGACACCACGATCATCTTCGTCGCCGGGCACGGCATCAACATCGACGAGGACTACTACTTCATCCCGACCGACGGCCGGAAGCAGGACGACGGCGAGAAGTGGAGGCGCTCGTCGCTGGTCGACTGGGGCGACGTGCAGGACGCGGTCGACCGCGCCAAGGGCGTGCGGCTGATGCTGCTGGACACCTGCCACGCGGCGAACGCCTTCAATCCGCGGCTGGAGAAGGACGCCGCGGATTCACGCATCATCGTCTTCTCGGCGACGGCGGCGAACAACGTCGCACAGGAGAAGCCCGAGCTCGGACACGGCGTATTCACCTACTCTGTCCTGCGCGGGCTCAAGGGCGCGGCGGGCGGGACCGGCGAAGGCGTCAGGCTGCTGCATCTTGCCGCCTATATCTACGACGAGGTGGTCCGGCTGACCGGCAAGCAGCAGGAGCCGTTCTACTACATCAGCAATATGGGAAACATCCTGCTTGCCGAGCCGTAGCCGCCGCGCGGCTGTGATTGCAGCCACCGTCGGCCTGCTGTTCTGGGCGGTCCAGGGCGCGGTCGCGCCGGCTTCGGCGCAGGACTGCCCGACCGGCGACTTCGCGAAATTCTACCAGGGGCCCGAAGAGTTCGACGCGGCGATCGCCGGGGCCGAGGCTATCGCGCCGGCCAACGAGCGGCTGACGGGCATCGTCGTTCCCCATCACCTCCTGGCCGATCACCTCATGGCGCTCGGCTTCCGCGCGGCGTCGGGCTTCTCCTACAAACGCATCGTCATCCTGACGCCGGACCACTTCCGCCAGACCGAGCTTTTCGCAACGACTAAACGCGGCTTCGAGACGGTGCTCGGACCGGTCGGCACCGACACCGCCGCGGCGCGCCGACTGCTCGACAGTCCGGATTTCGAGGAGTCCTGCCTGTTCCAGCGCGAGCATGGGGTGCTGGCGCTGCTGCCGTTCATCGCGCACTATTTCCCCGACGCCGAGATCGTGCCGGTCGCGATGTCGATCCGGACGAAGCGCGCAGACTGGGACCGGCTGGCCGACACGCTGGCGCCGCTCGTCGACGGCGATACGCTGATCGTCGAGTCCACCGACTTCTCGCACTACCTGCCGCAGGGCGAAGCACGACGCCACGACCAGCAGACGATGAACGTGCTGGCATCCGGAGCGCTCGACGCCATCGCTCTCCTGCACCAGCCGCGGCACGCCGACTCGGTCGGCGCCCTCTATGTCCAGACGAAGTTGCAGCAGTCGCTGTTCGGCGCCCAGCCGCTGGTGATCGCCAACGAGAACTCGCAGCAGTACTCCGCCTCGTTCACGCAGGAGACGACCAGCTACCAGGTGATCCTGTTCGGCGCGTTCGGCCCCGGCTTCGCGGCGCCCCGGCCTGCCAATACGCGGACCTACTACTTCGCCGGCGACACCAATTTCGGCCGTGCCATGAAGATGGCGCTGCTCGACGCGGACGCCGGCGACCGCATCGCGGAAGAGATCCTGTCGCGGACCTCCGGCGGACCGCTGATCGTCAATCTCGAGGGCGTGGTGCTTCCGAACGTGCCGGAGGCGATCGACGACATGACGCTCGCCATGCCCGAGGACCTCACGATCTCCTGGCTGAAACGCCTCAAGGTCGCCGGCGTCGGACTGGCCAACAACCACGCCATGGACCTCGGCGATTCCGGCTATGCCGAGACCACGAGGGCGCTGGACGCGGCCGGGCTGCCCTGGTTCGGCCAGGGCGAGCCGCTCGAACTGCCGGGCCTCGACATCGTCGGGCTGAGCGACATCGACAGCAACGGCTCGCGGCAGTTCGACCTGCTGACACCGGAACTCCTCGACACACTGCTGCGCGCCGGCTCCGCCAGTCCGGTGATCGCCTTCGTCCATTGGGGCCGGGAATACGTGACCACCCCGTCGGAACGCGAGACGATGCTGGCCGACGACATGCGCCGCCGCTCGGTCAGCGCGATCGTCGGCGCACACCCCCACGTGGCCAGCGCGGGGCTCGACGCGCCGGGCGGCGGCGACGTGCTGCAGGTGTACTCGCTCGGCAACTTCCTGTTCGACCAGAATGCGGACCGCGCCTCGGGCGCGATGCTGGAGCTGACGGTGTTCGAGCAGGGCACCGTGTTCGGGCGGCTCATGCCGCTGCCCAACTTCTTCGACATGGCGAAGCGCTAGCCGCGGCGGACCGACGCCGAGGCCGTGGGGTCGATGCGGTCAGGACAGGTCGAGGCGCAGGCTGGCCCCGGTGCGGCGGCCGGCGCAGGCCGACAGCCGCCAGCCATTGGCGTCGGCGACCTCCTTCACGACGGCCAGCCCGAGGCCGCTGCCCTCGGCGGCATCGACGTCGCGCTCCAGCCGCTGGTTGCGCAGCAACGCGCGCTCGAAGGCGTCGCCGGCGAGGCCCGGACCGGTGTCGTGGACCTCGACGAAATATCCCGACGCGCCGCGCCGCAGACCCACCACGACGCGGCCTTGGCGGGTATATTTGATGGCATTGGAGACCAGGTTCGCGGCGACGCGCATGAGCGGATAGGCCGCGGCGGGCGCGTCCGGTGCGGCGAGCACCAGCCGCAGGTCCAGACCCTTCTCCGCGGCTTCCGGGGCGAACATGTCCACGACGCCCTTCAGGACGCCGTGCAGGCCGGGCTCCGTCCCCGTCGCCGCCTCGGAGGCCGGCGGCGGGGCGGAGTCGGGCGGCACCATCGCGCCGCCGCCGGGCGCCGAACGCGCGCCGGCAGCCGACGTGGCTCCTCCCGGCCGGTCGGCGAGCCGGTCGGCGACCAGGCGCTCCATGTAGCCCAGCGCGGACTCGATCTGCCCGACATCCGTCGTCTTGTTGCCGCCGGCGAATATCTGCCGGAGCGAAAGCCGCAGCGCATGCATGGGCTGGCGCAGGTCGTGGACGGTGTCCTTGACGCTCTCCTCGCGCTGGCGCGCCTGCGTCGACACCTCGGCGTAGCTTTCCTCGAGCAGCGCCAGCCGCTGGCCAAGCGCGAGGTTGCGCTGCGCGTGGGCCAGGGTCTCCTCCATCGCCGTCTGGCGCAGATGGTTGTAGCGGTCGAAGATCGCCAGCCCCATCATCAGCGCGTCGAAGATGAGCCCCAGCCGGATCGCGTCATAGGGGGTGATGAAAGCGGCCTCGATCCCGAACGCGAACCGGGCGGTGAAGAGCGAGGCGGGGATGAGGGAGGCCAGCCACGCGAACAGGTAGAAGCGGACCTCGCGGAAGCGCGTCCGCGCGGCCACGAGTCCGGCTGCCAGGAAAGACAGCACGCTTACCAGGATCATGTAGACGAGCAGCCGGTTGAGCAGCTTGGGGTCGATCGACCAGAGGACGACGTCGAGCGCGAGAACCGACAGGACGACCCCCAGCAGCACGCGATGCATGATAGGGTGATGGCGCCGGGTCTGCAGGAAGCTCATGGCGAACACGCCGCCGAACACCATGAGGCCCGAGCCGGTGACCGTCGCCGCCATCGAGTTGAATGCCGGGAAGTCCGGCCACAGATACTGGAACGCCATGCCGTCGGCATGGGCGATGTAGAGGAAGATGCAGGACGTGTAGGCCGCATAGGCGGCGAAGACGGCCTGCCTGAGGATCACCAGGGCCACCGCTGCCAGCGCCGTCATCACCAGCATCATGCCGTAGAACGCGTAGTTCTTGGCGGTGCTGACACCGGCCCTGCTGGCAAAACTCTCCGGCGTGTCGATGAGGACGGGATGCCGCGCCGCGCCCAGCGAGTAGTAGGAGACGAGCAGGGTCGCGCGCTCGCCTGGCGCCAGCAGGAACGGCGCGACGATGTGCGGATAGTCGACCGGCCGGGCCGAGAAGGGGCTTTCCTCGTCGATATCGAAAAGGGTCGCGACCGCGCCGTCGCTACCGATGCGATAAATCGCGAGCCTCTGGAGGAAGCTCACCGGCATGAACAGGCGCCATTCGTCGAGACCGTCGGTCGCGTTGACGACGTCGAGCCGGAGCCAGACCTTCGCATTGGTGTAGCCGAAATCGGGCCTCGGTCCGGGCAGCGGCATCATCTCCACAGCCGCCGGGCCGACGAAATCGGCCACCGAGAGCGTCCAGCCTGGATCGAGCCGGTAGCGGAGATGCGGATTGACGGTCTCGCCGTCCGCGGGACCCGTCAGGACGAGCGGTCCCGCATCGGCCGCGGCCGCCGGCCCCGTGCCCGATGCCGCCGCGCAGGCGAGGGCAAGCACCATCCAGGCGAGACGGATGAACTCCGCCGCCGCGATCCCGACGCCGCCCCGGCCCGCCATCCTGTGCCGCTCCCGCGGAAATAGCCCACGCCGTTGTATTGGCGCCGCGTGCCGGCGGCAAGGAGGCCTCGCCCCGGGCTCCACCGGCCTGGCCCGGCCGGCTCCGGTTTTCAGGCCTTGGCGTCGGTCTGGCCCGCCAGGCGTTCCGCCACCAGCTTCTCCATCGCGCCGAGCGCCGCTTCGATCTCGCCGGCGTCTGTGGATCTGCTTGCGTCGCCGCTCAGCATCTGGCGCAGCGACAGCCGCAGCGCGTGCATCGGCTGGCGCAGGTCATGAACGGTGTCCTTCACGCTTTCCTCGCGTCGCTGCGCCAGCGCGGTCGCCTGCGCGAAACCCTGCTCCAGCAGCGCGAGCCTCTGTCCCAGAACCGCGTTGCGCTGCACATGCGCAAGCGTCTCGTTCATCGCCTGCCGCCGCAGATGCGAGTACCGGTCGAAGATGGCCAGTCCCATCATGAGCGCGTCGAACAGCAGGGCCAGCCGGATCGCGTCGTAGGTCGTGATGATCGTCGGCTCGAAGCCGAAGCCGTACCGCAAGGTGAACAGGACCGCCGGGATGAGGCCGGCGAACCAGGCGAAGACGTAGAAGCGCACCTCGCGGAAACGCCGGCGCGCCGCGATCAGCCCGGCCGTCAGGAAGGCCAGCGTCGAGACCGAGATCATGACGACGAGAAGCCGCTTGAGGAGCTGCGGGTCGGTCGCCCACAGCACGACGTCGATCGCCAGCACCGAGACGATGACCGCCTGCAGCACGCGATGCATGATCGGGTGGTGGCGCGCCGTCTGCAGGAAGGTGATGGCAAACAGCCCGCCGAACACCATGACGCCCGAGCCGGCGACGACCGAGGCCATCGAGTTGAAGCGCGGGAAGGAAGGCCAGAGATACTGGAACGCCGCGCCGTCGGCATGGGCGACGTAGACCAGGACCGAAAGGAGATAGCCGGCGTAAGCGGCGAAGACCGGCTGGCGGAGCGCCGCCAGCGCCACGCCTGCCAGCACGATCATGACCAGCATCATGCCGTAGAAGGCGTAGCTCTTGGCGTCGTTGATGCGCGACAGGGCCGCGAAACTCTCCGGCGTCTCGATCGACGTGGTGATCCGTGACGCCCCTTGCGAATAGTAGGCGACGACGAGCGTAGCCTCTTCGCCCGGCGCGAGGTCGAACGGGGCGACCAGTTGCGGGCTGCCAATCGGCCGGGCGCCGAAGGGACTGTCCTCCGTGAGATCCATCAGCGTTGCAACCGATCGGTCCGACCCGATCCGGTAGATGGCGATCTGCTGGGTGAAATTGGCATGGACGAAGAAGCGCCATGCGGTCGTGTCGGCGGTCCCGTTGGCCACGTCGAGCTTCAGCCAGATCTTGGCGGGCGTGTAGCCAAAGTCCGGCACCGGGCCGGGAAGCGGCTGCAGGGCGACGGCAGACGGCGCTACGAAATCGGCCGCCTTCAGTTGCCATTCCGGGTCGGTCGTGTATTCAAAGTGGCGGCTGAGCGCCTGCATGTCCGCGGGGCCGTCAAGGACCAGTGGACCAGGGCCAGAGGCCGCGAAAGACGCGTGGGGGTGCGTCGTGACCAGTGCCAGTGCCGCGACCACCCATGCCAGGAACACCACCGCCCTGCCCGGACCGCGTGTGCGCCCGTGAAGAAGCGCGTCCTGATCGCCGACGATCATGCTTTCGTCTCCTGGGGCCTCGCCAAGGCGCTCGCTGCCTTCGATGAGATTGAGGTCATCGGCTCCGTGACGAACGGAATCGAAGCCATCTCGGAGATCCGGAAGAGCAAGCCCCATTGCGCAGTGCTCGACTACAATATGCCGGGCGCCAACGGACTGGAAGTCTTCCTGGAGTCGAAACGCTGGTCGGCCGAGACGCGCTTCGTCGTGTTCACCGGCTCGGCCAAACCGGAGACCGTCAACCTGCTGGTCGAGGCGGGCGTGCACGGCGTCTGCCTGAAGGACGGCAACGAGACCGAGATCACCGATGTCGTCCGCCAGGTCTGCGCCGGCCGCTCGGTCGTCGGCGAGAGCGCCCGGCTGCTGATGCGTTCGCCGGGCGAGGCGGTAGCGGTCACCGACCGCGAGCTCGCCGTGCTGCAGGCGATCGCCCGGGGCCACACCAATGCCAGCGCCGCCGAAAGCCTCGGCATCAGCGCCAAGACGGTCGATACGCACCGCACCAACCTGATGCGCAAGTTCGAGGTCAACTCGACGGCCAGCCTGCTGCTGGCGGCCGTGCGCGCGGGCCTGCTGGACCCCGCCGGCATCCGCTGACCGGTCCCAAACCGGCACTCTCCCCCTGACGCTCCGTAAATTCAGGTGATCACCTGATGGGCGATCTGCCTGGTTTTCGCTCAACTGGCCACATCGGACGGTCTGGGAGGGCATCATGGATTACTCGGCGCTGGCGGCCTATTTCGCAGCTCTGACTGCGCTGACGGCAGCGCCCGGACCGATCGTCGCGGTTCTGGTCGCACGCTCGCTGGGCAGCGACGTCAGGGGCGCCACCGCCTTCGCGACCGGCCTCTGCCTCGGCGACGTGCTGGCGGTCTGCGCCATCGCGCTTGGCATCGGCGGCCTCGCCAAGACCAGCCCCGAATGGTTCGCGCTCGCCAAATATGCCGGCGTGGCCTACCTGCTGTGGCTGGCGCTGCGCATCTGGAACGACAGCTCGGGCATGACCTCGGCCACCCCGCGCCAGGCCGGTTGGCTGGCGTCGACCGGCGCCGGCGTGGCGATCTGCCTGGGCAATCCCTCGACGGTGCTGATCTACATGCTGCTGCTGCCGACCGTCGCGCCGACCGGCATCAGCAGCGCCCAGCAGCTCTCCATCGTCCTGATCGTCACCTTCGCCGCGGTCGGCGTGGTGTTCTTCGGCGCCATCGTGCTGGCCCGCCAGTTCAACCGGGTGATGGCCTCGCCGACCTGCACCACCATGCTGGGCAAGGGCACGGCCGCCGTGATCGGGCTCACCTCCATCTGGATGCTGGCGGCGTAGACCCCATGCAGCCGGGATCGGGTGCCGAACTCAGGCGCGCGCACCGTCCCGCGCGAGATAGCGCTCGGCCAGGGTCGCCCAGTAGCGCACGCCGGTCTCGATGATCTCGTCGTTGAAATCGTAGTTCGGATTGTGGAGCTGGCGCTGCGTCGCCTCCCCTTCCAGGGCCGCACCCAGCAGGACATAGGAGCCGGGCGCCCCACCCAGCAGGAACGCGAAGTCCTCGGCACCCATCATCGGCTGCATGTTGGTCTCGACCGCGTCGGCCCCGACCACTTCCCTGGCAACCGACGCGGCGAAGTCGGTTTCCTTGCCGGTGTTGCGCAGGACGGGGTAGCCACGCTCAAACATGAACTTGTGCCCGGCGCCGACGGCTTCCGCGGCGTGGCGCACGATCTTCTCCAGCCCCGTCTCGAACACGTCGCGCAGCGCGTCGTTCAGCGTGTAGAGCGTGCCGCGGACGACGGCCTTCTCGGGCGTGACGTGGACACTCTGGCGGTCGGCGGGATTGCCGCTCTGGAACTGCGTGATCGACAGCACGATCGGCTCGGCCGGGTTGATGTAGCGCGCCTTGAAGGCGTGCATGTCCTGGACGATCCGGGCGGCGGCAAGCAGCGGGTCCGGCGCGAAGAACTGCGTCGCCGGATGCGCGAGCTTGCTGATGACATGGAACTCGAAGGTGTCGATCGACGCCAGCATCGGGCCGGTGCGCATGCTGATCGTGCCCGCCGGCGCGTAGGGCATATTGTGGAGCCCGAAGACGGCCTCGACCGGGAACTTCTCGAACAGACCCTCCCTGACCATCAGGTTGCCGCCGCAGCGCTCGTCCCCGGTTTCCTCGGCAGGCTGGAAGATGAACCGGATCGTTCCGTCGAAATCGCCGTGCCGGGCGAGATGACTTGCCGCGGCAAGCAGCATCGCGGTGTGGCCGTCATGGCCGCAGGCGTGCATCTTGCCGTCGACCCGGGAGCGGTATTCCAGGTTGGTCTCCTCGTGAATGAAGAGCGCGTCCATGTCGGCGCGCAGGCCGATGGCGACCGGGCTGGTGCCGCGCTTCAGCGTACCGACCACGCCGGTCTTGCCGAGTCCGCGGTGGACCTCGATGCCGAACTCCTGGAGCTTGGCCGCGACGAAGTCCGCCGTGGCGGTCTCCTCGAACGCGGTCTCGGGATGCGCGTGGAGGTGCCGGCGCCACTTGGTCGCCTCCTTGACAAGGCCTTGGTCGATGGTGATCGGACCGCTCATCGAGATGCTCCTTCAGCGTTGAATCGTGTTGCCCCGGCGCCTGCCGGCCCCATCAGTAGACCTGCTCGTAGAGACCGCAGACCTCGGCCGTCTCCTTGCCTTTCAGGAAGGCCATTTCGCCGTTCTTGTGCTTGACGTAGACATCGGCAAAACCGTCGGGGAACCAGCCGGTCACCGTCGGGTTCGAGGCAAAGCGCTCGAGCGCCTCCGGCAGCGACTGCGGAAGCCGCACATAGCCCCGCGCCGCCAGCGCCTCGGGTTCCAGGAGCGACAGGTCTTCCGTCGTGGCGTCGGGCGTACCGAGGCCTTCCTCGATGCCCTGCACGCCGGCGTGCACGATCGCGGCGAGCTGAAGATGCGGGCTCGCCGCCGCGTCGGCGGCGCGAAACTCGAAGTTGAACTGCGAGGCCCTTGCCACGTCGCTGATGTCGGAGACGGGGCAGATCCGCACCGAGGCCTCGCGGTCGCGGTAGCCCAGATTGTTGAAGGCGGCGCTCCAGCGGTGCGGCGTCAGGCGCAGATACGAGACGAGGCTCGGCGCGGTGATGGCGACGATCGCGTCGAGGTATTTGAGCACGCCCGCCACGAAGCTGCCCGCCGTCGCGGTGAGTTCGTGCTTCGCCGCCGGATCCCATGTCGCGGGCTTTTCACCGTCCAGGAAGCTGAGGTGGATGTGGACGCCGTTGCCGACGCCGGCGGGATCGCGGATCGGCGTGAAGGTGATCTTCCGGTCGGTCCGCTGGGCGACCGCCTTCAGCAGCTCGCGCAGGATCGCCGCGTTGTCGGCGATCCGCGTGCCGCGCGCCGGACCGATGGTGATCTCGTACTGACCCGCCCCGTACTCGCGCATGAACGTATCGGGCTGGATGCCGGCGGCAGCCAGCGCCGCGACCGTCGTTTCGGCGAAGGCGCGCTCGGCGCGGAAGCCGGCGACGGAATAGGCGTCGCCCAGCGCCGGCGCGCGGTCGCGGAACTGGAATTCCTGCTCGAACGCGCCGAGCAGCGTGAGCCCGGTGACGCGATGGAGGCGCTCGAGCGCCTGGTCGAGGATCGAGCGCGTGCACAGCTCCCACGGCCTGCCGTCGGTGTGACGGATGTTCCCAAGCGCGAAATGCTCGACCGGACCGCCGTCCTCGAAATCGACGCGGACGCGGGCGGCTTCGTCGGGCAGCAGGACGAGATCACCCAGCGAGCCGAACGGACTGTCGGCGATCACGTCGAAACAGGTGATCTGCACATTGGTGGGTGTCCACCCTATGCCCCGCCTGATGCGCTTCTCGAACTGGACGGCGGGAAACGCCTTGCCGCGAACCTTGCCGGCTATGTCCGTGCAACACGCGACGACCAACTCCTCACGCATCGGTGCCATCCCCGTTCTTCATGGTCGGCGGCGAGAGCCGCACGGTCTCCCAGGTCTCGATGCGCGCCTTGGTCGACGGCCAGTCCGCCTCCGAGACCTTGACGATCAGCGCCTCGATGAAGGCGACCGCGCACAGCGCCGTATCCCAGGCAGTGTCGTTCTCGATCGGCAGCGCGACGACATGGTCGCTGTGGCGCGCGATCGGGGACATCCACTTGTCCGTGACCAGAATGACGGTGGCGCGCCGGTTCACGGCGACGCGCTCGGCGAGCTTGGCGATGTCCGGCTGGTACCGGCGGAAGTCGAACAGGACGACCACGTCCTGCCGGCGCATCGACATCACGTGATCGGGCCAGTCTTCCTGGTTCGCCGGCAGGTGGTGGATGCGCGGCCGGATCTGGCGCAGATGCTGCGACAGGAGGCGGGCGATTGTATCGCTGATGCGGCCGCCGAGCAGGAAGACGGCCCGCGACTGGTCCGAGAGGAGCGCGACGATCCGGTCGAACTGCTCCTGCGAGACGGCGCTGGCCATGCTGCTGACGATGGCAGCGGAGCGCCGCGCATAGTCGGCGACGAAGTCGGACCGCGACAGCCGCTCCGTTGCCTTGAGGTCGAGCGGCGAGCGGCTGCCTTCCCTCAGTTCGCCGATGAGCTGGCGCTGAAATTCCTGGTAACCCGCGAAGCCGATCTTGCTGACGAACCGGGTGATCGACGGCGCGCTCACGCCGCTGCGCTCGGCCAGCTCCTGAATGGTCTGCAGCGCCCCGTACGGATAGTCCGCCAGAACGGCGTTGGCGATCTTGCGTTCGCTCGCCGTGAGATTTGGGGTCTCCCGCCGGATCGTCTCACGCACGGTCATCGCACGCCGCCGCCCAGGTTTCCGTGAATTCGTCGCTCGCGCATGACACTTCCACGTTGAAAAAAAATAGTCAAACGAGGAATCTGAGTTGACTATGATTGGAAATTTTCCTTCACTCGACCGGTCGGCTCATCGACCGGGCGAGCGTCCAGCGTGATGTTGCAGTACTCCGACAAGGCGGCAAGGGTGCTCTCCGCCGGCGATCCGCCGCCGGTGGAGGTGGTGACACCGCGAGGCGCATCGGCCTTCGTGCTGTCATGCGAACACGCCGGCCGCGCCATCCCCAAATCGCTCGGCGACCTCGGCGTTCCAGCCGCGGACATGGAGCGGCACATCGCCTACGACGTCGGCGCGGAGGGCCTGTCGAGGCAGCTGTCCGACCTGCTGGACGCGCCGCTGGTCCTGCAGCGCTACAGCCGGCTCGTCATCGACTGCAACCGGCCCCTGGAGGCGCCCGACTGCATGCCCGTGGTCAGCGACGGAACGGCGGTTCCGGCGAACGCTGCGCTGAGCCCCGAGGCGCGCCATCGACGCTTCGTCGAGATCCACCAGCCGTTCCACGACGCGCTTGCCGAGCTGCTCGACGTGCGGGCCGCGGCAGGACGGCCAAGCATCCTGATCTCGGTCCACTCGTTCACGCCGCGCCTGCGCGGCGGCCCCGCACGACCCTGGGAGATCGGCGCCCTGTCGAACCGCGACGCCTCGTTCGCCACGGCGTTCCTCGCCGCATTCCGGGCGGCGCGGCCTGACGTCCCTTCGGCCCACAACGAACCCTACGTCGTCGACGACGCCTCCGACTACACGATCCCGGTGCATGGCGAGAGGCGGGGGTTGCCGCATCTGCTCCTGGAGATCCGGAACGACCTCATCGGCGACGACGGGGGACAGGCGCGATGGGCGCGGCTGATCGCCGACGCCCTCGTCGCCGCCAGCACGAAAGGCAGACCCGATGGCCGCTGATTTCCCGACGACGCGCGAGATACCGCTCGCGCCGAGCGAGTCGGCGCTTCTGTTCATCGACGTGCAGAATTTCTCGGTGCGACGCGACGGCGGCGAGTTCAAGGACGTGCCCGACAGCGACATCGCCGGGACGTATGGCTACTATTTCGAGCGGCTGAAATCGCTGGTGATCCCGAACATGCAGCGGCTGCAGAAGGCGTTCCGCGCCGCCGGGATCGAGGTGCTCTACACGACGATCGAGAGCCTGACCAAGGACGGCCGCGACCGCAGCCTCGACTACAAGATCACCGGCTTCCACGTGCCGAAGGGATCGTGGGACGGCAAGGTCATCGACGAGATCGCGCCGGGCGACGACGAGATCGTGCTGCCGAAGTCGTCGTCCAGCGTCTTCGTCTCCACGCATATCGACTATCTGCTGCGCAACCTCGGCGTGAAGCAGCTCGTCCTGTCGGGGCTGGTCACGGACCAGTGCGTGGAATCGGCGATCCGCGACGCCTGCGACCTCGGCTATCTGGTGACGCTCGTGCCGGACGCCTGCGCCACCTACAGCCAGGAGCGGCACGACAACACGCTGCGCGCCATCAAGGGATATTGCCGGCAGGTCGATACGAACGCGCTGATCAGGGAGATCGCGGGACGCACGGGCTGACTGTCCGCGCCGGACCGGCGCGAGTTCAAAACGAGAGGGAACACCGACATGGCCACATCGGAAGATGCCGTAAAAGCCGCCTGGAAGGTGCTCGACGCCGAGCCGGACTACGCGACCGACCTGACCCAGCGCCTCGTCCGCGTCCCGACCGTCAACCCCAAGTTCATCCAGGACGCGGCGCAGAACCGCGAGCCCGCGGCGCAGGACGTCGTCGAGGCGGAACTGAAGGCGATCGGCATGTCGGTCGACCGCTGGGACGTGTTCAAGGATCGTCCGAACGTCATCGGCCAGATCGCCGGCGACGAGAAGAACAGCCTGCTGCTGTGCGGCCACATCGACGTCGTGCCGATCGGCGACCGCAGCACCTGGACGGTCGATCCCTTCGGCGGGGAGATCAAGAACGGCCGGCTGTACGGGCGCGGCGCCGTCGACATGAAGAGCGGCGTCGCCGCCGCCATCGGGGCGATCCGGGCGATCCGCAAGGCGGGCATCGAGCTCAAGGGCCGCGTTGCCATGCATTCGGTGGTCGACGAGGAAACCGGCGGGTTCGGGGCCATCGATGCGGTCAAGAAGGGATATCTCGCCGAGGCGGCGATCATCACGGAGCCCAGCTGGGGCGAGATCCAGGTCTGCGAGGGCGGGCTGGAGTGGATCCGCATCACCATCACCGGCCGCCAGGGCCATTCGGCATGGCGCTACAACGAGATCTGGCCGCAGCGCGACGAGCCGGCCCGCCTGCGCCCCGCCGTCAACGCGATCGACATCGCGACGCGCTTCCTCGACGCGGTGCGCAACTTCGAGAGCTCGCGCTGCCGCAATCGCCAGCACCCGCTGCTGCCGCCCGGCATGAACACGATCAACGTCGGCGTGATCCGCGCCGGCGCCGGCCTCGGCCCGGATGGCCTGCCGCTGATCATGACCAATCCGGCGATCATTCCGGACGTCGCGGTCATCGACCTCGACTACAAGTTCCTGCCCAGCCAGACGAAGGAAGAGATTCGCACGGAGTTCGAGAGCTTCGTGCACCATTTCTGCCAGCAGGATCTCTGGCTGCAGCAGAATCCCATCAAGGTCCAATGGGAACTCGGCGGGCTGCATTTCCCGCCGATGAACACGTCGCCGGACCATCCGCTCGCGCAGGCGCTGTTCAGGCGCCGGTCGCAACTCGGCGGCACGCCGAAGATGGCCGGCTTCATCGCTGTCGCCGACTGCGCCCACTACGCCGGCGCCGGGGTCGACGCGATGATCTGCGGCGCGACGGGCGACGGCTTCCACGGCACCGACGAGTACGTGGACATCGCGTCGTTGGAGGAAACAACGAAGACACTGGCGGCCGCCATCATCGACTGGTGCGGCGTCCGCTGACGATTGAGCAGGGTCCAACAGGGGAACGATCATGACAAGGATATCAGCATTCAGGAATGCGCTACTGGCGGCCGCGGTCTTCGCCGTGCTGCCCGCCCATGCCCAGGACAAGGTCGCCAAGATCGGCATCCTCGCGCCGCTCACGGGCGGCGCGGCGGCCGACGGCAACGAGATGGTCAACGGCGCCAAGCTCGCAGCCGACGAGATCAACGCAGCCGGCGGCGTCGCCGGGTACAAGCTCGAGATCGTGGTCGGCGACACGCAGGACCAGGCCGCCGACGCCGTGACCAGCGCCTTCGAGCGGCTGGCCGGCGATCCGGACGTCAACGCCATGATGACCGGCTATGCCAGCGGCTCCAACTTCGAGATCGAGCTGATGGCCGAGCAGGAGATGCCCTATCTCATCTCCGCCAACTCGGCCCAGACCCGCGACATCATCGCGCCGGCACCGGACAACTTCCCGACGGTGTGGTCGCTGACGCCGTCCTACGACGCCTACGAGACGGCGATGGTGCCGGTGATCACCGGGCTGGAGGAGTCCGGCAAGATCAAGCTGCCCAACAAGAAGGCGGCGCTGATCTCCTCCGACAATCCCTACTCCAAGACGATCATGGAAGGGCTGAAGAAGAACTTCGAGGCGGCCGGCTGGACGGTTACCTCGGCCGACCTCCTGCCGTTCGGCGAGATCAATGACTGGCGTGCATTCCTGGCGCGGGTGCGCCAGGACGAGCCGGCGATCATCATCAACACCGACTACCTGCCGGGCAACGCGGCCAAGTTCGTGACGCAGTTCCTGGAGACGCCCACCAACAGCCTGGTGTTCATCCAGTACGCGCCGTCGGTGCCGGAGTTCCTGGATCTCACGAAGGAACACTCGACCGGCATCATGTACAATCTGCTGGGCGGCGTGCTCGACACCCCGAAGAACCCGCGCGCGGCCGAGGTGGCGAAGAAGTACGAGGACAAGTACGGCGTGAAGACAGGCTCCTACGGCGCCGCACTCTACGAGCAGGTCTATGTCTACGCGGAGGCGCTCGCGAAGGTGGGCGACGCGTCGAAGCGCATCGAGATCGGCCAGGCGATCGGCGCCACCGAGAAGCAGATCGCTTCGGGCAAACTGAAGTTCGATCCGGCGACGCATCTCGCGGTGCAGGGCGAAGACGCGATCCCGATCCAGTTCTTCCAGATCTGGGACGGCGAGCGTGTCCTGTTCTACCCGTCCGCCTATGCCAGCGGCGACTTCCGCACGCCGCCGTGGATCAAGCAGTAATCCCGGACCGTCCGGGCGCCGCGCGAGCCGATGCTCGCGCGGCTCTCCGTTCGCAACCGATTTCCCGGTATGCCGCGCAACGGGAGGTGCGCGTCACCCGAGAGGCGACAAGGCCATGAGCGAAGCCCCTCTGCTTGAGGCACGCAACCTGACGCGCCGCTTCGGCGCGCTGACGGCGGTGGACGACGTCTCATTCAGCGTGCCGGCCGGCCAGGTGTTCGGCATCGCCGGCCCCAACGGCAGCGGCAAGAGCACGCTGTTCAACATCATCACCGGCATCCCTTTCCCACCAAGCAGCGGCGAGGTCCTGCTGTCCGGCGCAGCCGTGCATCGGATGCGGCCGCACCAGATCAGCCGCGCCGGCGTGCTGCGCACCTTCCAGAAGGATGCCGAGTTCGCCACGCTGTCGGCGTTCGAGAACGTCTATACGAGCGCGATCTACTGCGCGGGCACGGCGAGCACCGACGCCCGGGCCGCCGCGACGCAGGCGCTGGACGACGTGGCGCTCCCGACAGGCCGCCGCGGCATGGCCGCGTCCGGGCTGTCTGTGTTCGAGCGCAAGCAGCTGATGATCGCCTCGGCGATCGCCAGCCGGCCGAAGGTGCTGCTTCTCGACGAGCCCGCGGCGGGCCTGACCAAGCCTGAGGTCTCGGGTCTCTCGGCCCTCATCCGGACGGTGCGCGCGCGCGGCATCACGGTGGTGCTGATCGAGCACGTCCTCGCGCTGCTGCTCGACGTGTCCGAGCATCTCATGGTGCTCAACTACGGCCGCGTCATCGCGTCCGGCCTGCCGGACGACGTCGTGCGCGACCCGAAGGTGGTCGAGGCCTATCTGGGGACGCGGGAGATCGCGCGATGAGCGAGGCCGCACTTGCGCTGGACATCCGCGATCTGCGGGCCGGCTACGACTCCTATGACGTGCTGCACGGCATGAGCCTGCATGTCGCGAACGGAGAGCGCATCGGCCTCTTCGGACCGAACGGCCACGGCAAGACGACGCTGCTCAACGCCATCTCGAAGGTCATCCGGCCAAACGGCGGCAGCGTCAGCTTCATGGGCGAGCCGATCGCTGCGGTTTCGGCGCGCGGCATCGTCGAGCGCGGGCTGATCCACGTGCCTCAGGCAAACCGCCTGTTTCCGGACATGGAGATCATGGAGACGCTCGAGCTCGCCGCCTTCACCCGGCGGGCGCGGGCGGAGAGGAAGACCAATCTCGACTACGTGCTCAAACTGTTTCCACGCCTGGCCGAGCGGCGCAGGCAGCAATGCAAGACTCTGTCGGGCGGCGAACGGCAGATGCTGTCGATCGGCGTCGGGCTGATGTGCGCGCCGCGCATGCTGATGCTGGACGAGCCGACGCTCGGCCTGTCCCCGAAGCTCAAGGAAGAGCTGGCCGCGGCGATCGCCGGCATCGGCACGCGGGGCATGCCCATGCTGATCGTCGAGCAGGACATCGCCTTCGTCCTCTCGCTGGTCGACCGCATGTATTTCGTCGACCACGGCGAGATCGCCCGCGAGATCCATCGCGGCAGCGACGTCGACCACCAGGAGATCATGGACATGTATTTCGGGGAGCGGGCCGCATCATGACCCTCGACGCGCTGAGCACCGTCCTCGTCTCGGGCATCGTCCTGGCCTCGGTCTACGCGCTCATCGCGAGCGGACTGTCGCTGGTGTGGACGACGCTCGGCATCTTCAATTTCGCCCATGGCGCGCTGATGACGCTCGCGGCCTACCTGGCATGGACCGTGTCGGACGCCGCCGGCCTCGGGCTCTGGCTGGGTGCCGGCATCGCGATCGCCGTCGCGGGTGTCGTCGCGGCGGGCGTGCTGATCGAGCGGCTGATCGTGCGGCCGTTCTACGACCACCGCGACATCCTGCTGATCACCGTCATGACGACGCTGGCCGCGATGATCTTCATCGAGAAGGGGTCGCAACTGATCTGGGGGGCGCGGCTGAAGCAGCTGCGGCCGGTGGTTCCGGGGCAGGTCAATTTCCTCGGCACCACGATCTCGGCCCAGGAGGCGCTGATCATCGCGCTGGCGCCGCTGCTGCTCGGCCTGCTCTTCCTCTTCCTGCGCAATTCGCGCATCGGCCGGGGCATCCGCGCCGTCGGCCAGAACCCCAACGCGGCGAAGCTGATCGGCATCGACGTGTCGAGGCTCTTCATCATCACCTTCGCCCTGTCGGCGGCGCTGGCGGGACTGACCGGCATCCTGCTCGGCTCCGTGCGGATGGTCACGCCGGCGTTCGGCGCCGAGCCGCTGGTGAAGGCGCTGATCATCGTCATCTTCGGCGGCCTCGGCTCGCTCGGCGGCACGATCGTCGCCGCCTACCTGCTGGGACTTCTGGAGGCGTTCCTGATCTTCTTCATCGGCATCTACTGGGCGCCGTCGATGATCTTCGTCCTGCTCATCCTGATCCTGCTGGTCCGGCCGCAAGGGCTGCTCGGCAAGGTGGTGCGCTGATGCCGGTGAAGCTCGACGCGCGCAGCCTCGGCCTGGCCGCCCTGGTCGTCGTCGGCCTGCTGGTGCCGTTCGTCGTCCAGGACACCTATGTCCGCCACCTCTTCATCATGGCGTTCATCTACGCGGTGGTCGCGTCGAGCTGGGACCTCAGCCTCGGCTACGCGGGCATCTTCAACTTCGGCCACGTCGCCTTCTTCGGGATCGGCGTCTATGCGACCGGCCTGACCGCGAAGCTGCTTGGGCTCGACCCCTGGCTGGCCATGATGTTCGGCGGCGTCGCGGCATCGGCCGCGGCGGTGCTGGTCGCCCTGCCCGTCGTGCGGCTGCAGGGCGTGTATGTCGTGCTGGTCACGTTCGCCTTCAGCCAGCTCGTGCTGCAGGTGGTGATCAGCCAGTCGGCGGTCACCGGCGGCACGCAGGGACTGATCCGCGTTCCGACGATCGAGCTGTTCGGCTACAATTTCCTGCGCGATTTCAAGTTCGGCTACTACTACGTCGCCTTCGGCATGATGGTGGTCGCGGTCGCGTGCCTGCGCTGGCTGGCACGATCCGATTTCGGGCTGTCGATCATGGCGATGCGCGACAACGAGGACTATGCCGCGTCGCGCGGCATCCCGATCGCGCTGCAGCGCCTCAAGGTGCTGGTGTTCAGCGCGTTCTTCGCAGGCCTCGCGGGCGGCTTCTTCGTGGTCTACCTGCGCGTCGCCTCGCCGGAGGTGTTCAGCTTCTCCACCACCTCGCTCATCCTGTCGATGGTGCTGGTGGGCGGCACGTCGACCATCTACGGGCCCGTGATCGCGGCACTCGTGCTGACCTTCGTGTCGGAAGGCCTGGCCAATTTCGAAGGCCTCGCCGAGGGCCGCTTCATCCTGGTCGCGGTCGCCATGATCGTCGTGCTCGTCTTCCTGCCGAAGGGCCTGGCGTCGGCCCTTCCCAAGCGCTGGGGACAGCGGGCGGCGGAATAGGCCGCCCCGGCCGAGCCTAGCCGAGCACGTCGCTGACCGCCTCGGTGGTCTTGCCCACGACCTCGTCCGCTTCCGCGCGCGTCAGACAGAGCGGCGGCGCGAAACCGAGGATGTCGCCCTGCGGCATGGCGCGGGCGATGACGCCGCGCTTGAGCAGCGCCGCGGCGACCGCCGGGCCGACCTTCCGGGCCGGATCGAAGAACGTCCGCTTCGCACGATCCTCGACGAACTCGACGGCGCAGAGGAGCCCCTCGCCGCGCACGTCGCCGACATGAGGATGGGTGCCGAGTACCTGCCGCATCGCGGCGTTGAGGTAGGCGCCCGTCTCGGCGGCATTCTTCACCAGCCCGAGGCTGTCGACCAGCTTCAGGTTCGCCACGCCGGCGGCGGCGCCGATCGGGTGGGCGGAATAGGTCCAGCCGTGGCCGATCGGCCCGTTCTCGTCGGTTCCCTGCTCCAGGACCTTCCAGACCCTGTCGCCGACGATCGAGCCGGACAGCGGCGCGTAGGCCGAGGTGAGTCCCTTGGCGATGGTGATGATGTCCGGTTCGATCCCGTAGTGGTGAGAGCCGAACATCGAGCCAAGACGGCCGAAACCGGTGACGACCTCGTCGGCGATCAGCAGGATGTCGTGCTTCCTCAGCACGGCCTGGATCGCCTGCCAGTACCCGGCGGGCGGCGGGACGATGCCGCCGGTGCCGAGCATCGGCTCGCCGATGAAGGCGGCGATGGTGTCGGCGCCCTCGCGCGCGATGAGGGCTTCGAGCCGATCGGCGCAGTAGGCGACGAAGCCGGCTTCGTCCATGGCAAGGTCCGGGCGGCGGTAGAAGTAGGGTGCCTCGGTGTGCAGCATGCGGTCGAGCGGCAGGTCGAACTTGTCGTGGAAGAGCTTCAGCCCGGTCAGGGAGCCCGTGACCAGGCCCGAGCCGTGATAGCCGCGCCAGCGCGAGATGATCTTCTTCTTCGCCGGCCGCCCGAGGATGTTGTTGTAGTACCAGACGAGCTTGACGTTGGTCTCGTTGGCGTCGGACCCGCCGAGGCCGAAATAGACCTTGGACATGCCCTTCGGCGCGCGCTCAAGCACCATCCTGGCCAGCGTGATCGATGCTTCCGTGCCGTGTCCGACATAGGCGTGATAATAGGCGAGTTCCTTCGCCTGGGCGGCGATCGCCTCGGCGATTTCGGGCCGCCCGTAGCCGACATTGACGCAGTAGAGCCCGGCGAAGGCGTCGAGCAGACGGTTGCCGTCGCGATCCTCGATGTGGACGCCCTTGCCGCCGGTGACGATGCGGCTCGGCATCTCGCCACGCGCGAACTGCGCGAGGTGCGTGGACGGGTGGAAGAAGCTCTCCCGGTCCCACTGGTCGAGAACGTCATTGGTCAGCATCGTCGGACTCCCTGCCGTCTGTCGCATCGCTTGGCGATGTCATGACAGACTATGTGAGATCCGCTCCGGCTTCCATGCCGAGCACGCCACTACGCACGTCGCGCCGGCCGATCATTGCGTGGACGGGACCCGCTTTCCGCAACCCGCCGGACCGCCCGGACGCGATTGCCGCCTACGCGGGCGATGCCGGCCGGACGCGCCTGGGCAGCAGGTCGGCGCCCAGTTCGCCCGTCGTTTCCTCATATTCGCGTTCGACGAGCAGAACCGATGGCGGAGCAGCGTCCGGCATCCTCGCCCGCAGCGCCTGCTCGACCTCGCCGGCGATCAGGGCGCGGACCGCGTCGAGCCGCACCAGCGAGGCGTAGCTCGAAAAGGACAGGCCGTCCGCCAGGGCCCGGCGCGCGACCGGCTCGAATTCGATCTGGATCGACAGGGTCTTCCCGTGCGATCCCTCCCCGAGCATCGCCCAGCGCACATAGGGGCTGTCGATCGCGGCGTCCTCCACCCGCGCCGCCGGCTCCCTGTCAGACGTCATGCCTGCTTCCGCGCCGACGAGAAGGGACCCCGGGTCAGCCGTCGTCCCGCCGATCAGGGCGAGCGGCAACCGCAGCGCCGCGACGAAGCGACGATCCTTGTCGCTGCAGCCACCATCGCTGACGACCGCCAGCCTGCACGAGCCCAGCCCCAGCCGGCGCGCCGTCCAGTGACCGACCGCCCCGTAGGCGATGGAGGATCCGAGGCCAGCTCCGCCGCTCTCCAGCCGGCCCCTGGCCCAGCGCAGCAGGTGCCGGCGAAGCGATCCTGTCTCCGACGCGGCAAGCGACTCGCCGATGCGCAGGAGCGCGAGCCCCCGGCCGTTTGTGTGGAGGAGCGTCGGTCGCACCTCGGCAAGGTCCTCGGCGACGGTCGCCGGCGATTCCGGGAAGTGAACGGTCGCCCCGGCGAGAAGCGGAGCGTAGAGGTCGATCAGCGCCGCGGCCGGGCGAGCGAGCGACCCGATCGACATCAGCTGGTCGCCGTCCGCCAGCGTCGTCGCGCGGATGAACTCCGTGGCGCGGCCGAGGAGTTCGCGAGACGTGTGCGAGACCAGCTCGAAGCCTTCATGAGAGGCAGCGGCCACCCAGCGTCGCGCAGTCTCGTCGGCGGAACGGCTGTCGAGGAGAGCCGGCAGCTCGCCCCCGTCCTGCCGCGATTCGAGCGACGCCAGATCGAGCAGGTCGATCCCGGCAGGCGCCTTCGCGGTCTGGCGGATCGAAACGACCGTCGCGACGTGGCCCTGGTTCGCCGCCAGGATGGCGTCGATCTGCTCCTGGTCGCCGCAGATGGCGATCGCGGCACGCGACTCGGCAAGGACGCTTGCCAGACGGTCGGGCGGCAGGCGCGGCGGCACATGGAGCGTGGCTGCGCCAAGCAGCTGGACCGCCAAGTCGACGACCGCCGCATCGAGCGAGTTCTCGCTCGCCAGGATCACGGTCCGCCCGGCGCCGACGCCCAGGCCCGCGAGCCCATGGGCGAGACGGCGCATGCGCTCCGCGAGGTCACCGTAGCTGAGCTCGACCCAGATGCCGCGGCGCTTCTGGCGGAGTGCCGGGCGATCCGGCCATCGGGCACAGGCCGCGGCGATCGCAGCGACCAGGGTCTGGGATGACACCTCACGCATCGGCCGCCGCCTCCTGCCGCCCGGCGTCTGCGTCCTCGCCCAGATAGGCCGCGACGACGGAGGGATCGCCGCGCACCTGGGCAGGCGTTCCCTCGCTCAGCTTCCGGCCGAAGTTCAGCACGACGATGTGCTCGGCGATCTCCATGACGACACCCATGTCGTGTTCGACGAGCAGCAGGGTGAAGCCGATCCGCTCGCGGGCTTCGAAGATGAAGGCGACCATGTCCTCCTTCTCCTCGAGCGTCATTCCCGCCATCGGCTCGTCCAGCAGCAGCAGCCTCGGCCGAGCTGCCAGCGCGCGGCCGAACTCGACGCGCTTCTGCAGCCCGTAGGGAAGGTCCTCCACGGAGGCGTGCCGGTGCTGCGGGATTTCGAGCAGGTCGAGGATCTCCTCGGCGCGTTCCCGCTGGCCTGCTTCGGATGCCGCAAAGCCGGGCGCGCGGAAGGCGCTCGTCAGGATACCGCCCGAACTTTCCATGTAGGTGCCCATCATCAGATTCTCGATGACGTCCAAGCCCTTGAACAGGGACGGAGACTGGAAGGTGCGGGCGATGCCCAGCCGTGCGATGCGATGCGTCGACAGCCGGGTGACGTCGGTTCCGGCGATTTCGACCGAGCCGCTTGTCGGGCGGTAGAGACCGGAGAGGCAGTTGAACAGGCTGGTCTTGCCCGCGCCGTTCGGGCCGATCAGAGCGCCCAGCGTGCCGGCGCCGAGATCGAACGAAACGTCGTTCAGCGCGGTCACGCCGCCAAACCGCAACGTCACGTTCCGTACGGCGACCGAATGCGCGCATCCGCTCATTTCAGCCACCTCGTCCGCCGCCGGTACCGCTTGGCATCGCGAAACGTGTAGGCGCTGCCTTCGCCGGGCGCCTCGCCGAGGTACAGATCCTGCACTCGCGGATCCGCCTTCAGGTCCGCGGCCGAACCCTCCAGCAGGATTCTTCCGCGATCGAGGACATAGGCGCGATCGCAGAAATCCAGTGCGAGCTTCGCGTTCTGTTCGACCACCAGCATCGCGCAGCCGGTCTCCCGCCGGTAGCGGTCGAGCTGCTCGAAGATCGATCGGGTGATGATCGGCGCCAGTCCGAGCGACACTTCGTCGAGGAGCATGAGCCTGGGCGACGCCATCAGCGCACGGCCGATCGCCACCATCTGCTGCTCACCTCCGGACAACCAGCCCGCCTGATCGTCGATGCGCGGGCGCAGCGCAGGAAACAGGTCCAGCACCAGCCTGCGGGACATCTCGTGCTTCTCGACCGGGGCCGACAGCGCGCCGATCTGGAGATGCTCGGCCACGGTGAGGTTGGCGAAGATCATCCGCCCTTCCGGCACCTGCGAAAGTCCCTTGCGCGCGATATGATGCGCAGCAACGCCGTCGATGCGGGCGCCGTCGAGGTTCACCTGGCCGCTCAGCACCTTCGCGCTGTGCAGTTTCAGAAGCCCGGAGATCGACCGGATCAGCGTGGTCTTCCCGGCGCCGTTGGCACCGAGCAGCGACACGACCTCGCCTTCCCGCAGCCGAAGGCTGACGCCGCGCAGCGCCGGTGCGCTGCGGCCATAGGCCACCTCGATGTTGGACACGGACAGCAGGGCCGTCGCCGGCGCGTCGATCGCAGCCATGCCGCTCACGACCGGTAGGGCCAGCTGCGGATGGCGGCGACGGTCGACCTGACCACGCCCGCCAGACCCGCCGGCCAGCGGATGAGCACGAGGATGATGATGCAGCCCATCACCACCGAAATGATCTGCGCCTGGTGGCGCGCCAGCGTGTCGCCGATGACCGGCGTGGCCGGATCGATGTTGGAGGCGGCGGAGGCGAGCCATTGCGGCAGGAATTCCCAGACCACGGCGCCGAGCACCGACCCGAGGAGCGAGCCCATGCCGCCGATGATGATCATGGCGAAGTAGGCGACGACGAAATGAAGGGTGAAGGCGTCCGTGGTGACCACGCCGAGGTTGAAGGCGAACAGGGCGCCGGCGACGCTCACGAGGAAGGACGACAGGGCGAAGGCCTTGATGCGCAGCACCGCGACGTTGACGCCGAGGGCGGCGGCGGCGGTCGGATGATCCCTCAGCGCAACGAAGGCACGGCCCTCGCGGCTTTGCAGCACGTTGCGGGCGATCAGGATGGTGGCAACGACGCAGGCGACGAGCACGAAGTACCAGCGATGGTCGGTGCCGATCTCGATCGGGCCGATCATCGCCGTCGGATAGAACACGCCGGACAGGCCGAAATTGTAGAGCTGGTACTGGAGGAACGCGTAGAGCGTGAGGAAGTGCAGTGCCAGCGTCGAGAGCAACAGGTAGAGGCCGCTCAGCCGCAGGCTCGGGAGCCCGACGATCACACCGATGCCGGCGCCGCACAGGCCCGACGCCAGCAGCACCAGAGGGAACGGCAGTTCGAGCTGCGTGCCGAAGATCGCGGCGGCCATCGCGCCGACGGCGAAGAACGCCGCGTGCCCCATCGAGAGAAGGCCCGTGAAGCCGACCAGCAGGTTGAGTGCGACCGCGCCGATGATCGCGATCAGCGCATTGTTTATCGCCGCCAGGCCGATGCCGGCAAGCGTGCCGCGGCCGATCAGGAACGGCAGCGCCATGAGCAGGGCGAAGGCGACGATGGCGACGACGACGGCACCGGGCGACCCGAAGAGCCGGAGTTGCCGCTGGTAGTCGGTGTCGAGATGCTGGCGCAGCTGCACGGTCAATGCCTCTGCACGGACGGACGGCCGAGCAGGCCCTGGGGCCTGAGCAGGAGGACGAGAAGCAGGCCGGAATAGACCACGACGCTGGCGACGGCGCCGTCGAAATAGCCCGCGCTCAGCTGCTGGAGCACGCCGATCAGGAGGCCCCCGATGACCGAGCCGGGGATCGACGTCAGCCCGCCGACGACGACGGCGGGAAACGCCAGCAGGCCGATCTGGCTCAGCGTGGGACTGACGACCTGGAGGCTGCCGAGGAAGATGCCGCCGAGCGCCGCGGTGACCGTGCCGATCGAGAACGCGACGGTGAAGACGCGGTCCGAGTTTATCCCCGACAGCGCGGCCGCCTCGGGATGCTCCGCCGTCGCCCGCATCTGCAGGCCGAGCGACGTGTAGCGGAAGAACAATGCGAAGGCGCTGACGCAGACGACCGAACAGCCCATGATGATCAGGTCGAGCATCGACAGGCGTAGCGCGCCGATGGCGACGATGCTGCTGGGAAGGGTGCGCGGGAACGACAGATCCTGCGAACCGAAGATGATGACCAGCGCGCCCTGGATGATCAGCGACAGGGCGATGGTGGCCATGACGACCGTGAGCAGCGGCTGTCCCTGCAGCGGCTTGAAGACGACACGCTGGAGCATCGCGCCGAGGATGCCGGCGGCGACCACGGTCGCGATGATCGCCAGCGCGACCGGCAGGTTGAACACGGCAAGCGCCACGAACATCAGATAGGCGCCCACGGCGAGCAGGTCGCCCTGGGCGAAGTTGAAGACGTCCGTCGCCTTGAAGATCAGCACGAAGCCGAGAGCGACGAGCCCGTAGACCGAACCGACAGCCAGTCCGCTGACGAGAAGCTGAAGAAAGAAGATCATTCCGCAGTCCCCCTCAGCGGACGGCCAAGCCGATGTTGGTCTGGTGTCTGGTGGGCTACTTCACGTATTGCCGGTAGGCATCCCACTCGCCCACGGCGGTGAAGGCCTGCGTGGCATAGTCGTAGCCGTACGGACGCGCGAGATTGATGCCCATGCGGCTTTCGCCGAACGAAACCGACGGGCTGAGGCCGTTGGTATCGACATCCTTCAGGGCAACGAGCGCCTGGTGATAGGTCTCGCGGGTCGGGTTCTCGCCGGCATCGGTCAGCGCCTGTACGACCAGTTGTCCAGCCACGTAGCCGACGACAAAGTCGGACGAGGCCGCGTCCTTGCCGAAGCCGTACTTCTCGGCGTCGGCGAGCATCTGCTTGCCGCCATCGGTCGGGACGGAGGGCGGCGTGATGCCGTGGACGAACTGCCACTGCGCGCCGATCTCGGGCGACAGCCCTGCATAGGCGCTGGGCGTGCCGCTGGCATAGGTGGCCATCACCGGGATGTTCAGGCCGAACTTCTCCATCGACTTCAGGATCAGGTTCGCCTGTCCGCCCGTCGTGTGGGCGGCGATGAAGTCAGGCTCCATCTGCTGGATCTTGAGGACGATCGCGTCGGCGCTCGTCGCCGTGGCATCCATCAGCACACCGCCCACATATTCCGTGCCGGCCGCTTCGGCCGTCTCGGAAATGAGCTTCTGCCAGCCGAGGCCGGATTCGACGTTCACGGAGATGTCGGCGACCTTCGGCTTGTCCTTGCCGACCCGGTCCTTCATCGCGCCGAGGATGACCTGCGCCTGCACCGGGTAGGACGGCACCAGCATGAACATGTATTCCTGGAACGGCTCGAGCGACGCATCCGTCGTGCCGTCGGGACCGACGACCGGGATCTTGTCCTTGGCGACAAGCGGCAGCGCCGCGACCTGGGTGCCCGACAGGGTCAGCCCGGAGATGCCGATGACGTCGTCGTTGGAGGCAAGCTTCTTGTAGGCGGCGATGCCGAGAGGCACCTGGAACTTGTCGTCCTCCGCGAGCAGCACGATCTTGCGGCCGTTGATGCCGCCCGCGTCGTTCACCTTGTTGAACTGCGTCTGGATGCCCCGCAGATAGGGCAGCTGGTTCGGAACGCCCGGACCGGATTGATCCGATACGACACCGTAGGTGATCGTATCCTGCGCGAAGGCAGGTTGAAGTGCCGTGCCCATGGCGAGGATGCCCGCGCCGAGCAACGCGCCCGCGATCTTCGCGGCGCCAAGAATTTCCGGTTTCATGTCACCTCCCAGGACATTGCGTGGCCGCCTGCCCGACTCTGCTCGCGGCACATGCGAGGGTCCTCCTCGGCACACGGGCCGCGCCGGAAGTCGAAGGCGTCGATGATCTGCCTAGCGCGGAGCGATGTCTCCCAAACCTATCCCAAGATAGGACGGCGGCTTCTTTCGGCGGGTTCCGTCGATCAGCCGCAGAGCGGCAAAACGCTCAGACCGGTGCCAGCCTGCACACGCCGAGCGGGTCCGGCTCGAGCCACCGCATCACGCCTTCCGCGACGAGCGAATTCGCGTAGGGAACGATCTCGCCGACGGCATGGTTGAGCTGGCGCGGATTGAGGTCGGTCGCGAATGTGATCGCGGCGATCTCGGCGGCGGACATCGGCTTCTCGCGACACAGGTCGGCGACGCGCTGGCGTCGCTGCCGATGATGGCGCTTCAGCCTTGCGATCGCGCGCGGCATGTCGCGGAAGGGCTGGTAGTGGCCGGGCAGCGCCAGCGTGTCGGCCGTGACGACAGCCGCGACGTCGTCGAGCGATCGCGAAAGCCGCGCGAGGGGATCGCCGTCGGGCTCGCAATGCGGGAGAATCATGATCGGCTGCAGGGCGCCCAGCAACTGGTCGGCGGTGATCATCCAGTCCTCGCCGGCGCAGCGCAGCATGATCTGTCCCGTAGAATGCCCCTCCCCCGTCGTGACATCCAGCGTGCGCCCGCCGAGCCGCAACGGTTCGCCTGGCTTCAGCGAAACATACCGGTCGGGCGGCGGTGTGAACCCAGCGCGATGGGTGAGGACACGCGCGATCGCCTGCGCATTGTCGCCGTCGACGCCGTTGCGCCTGAGGTAGGCCTGGAACGACGCACGCGCGTAGTGGCCGGGATCGGCGGCCGCGAGCCGATAGGTCAGGTACTCGATCTCGCCCATGAGGAGCGGAGCACCGGTCGCCTGGTGGAGCCACCCGGCCATGCCGGAGTGATCGACATGGTGATGCGTGACGATGATCTTGCGGATCGCTCCATGCGGACCGGCCAGCACGGATCGCCAGACCTCGATCGACGCCTCGTCGGCATAGCCTGGATCGACGACCGCCCAACCCCCGTCGTCCTCCATCAGGTAGGCATTCACGTGGCCGATCTTGATCGGAAGCGGCATGCGCAGCCAGAGCAGGCCGGGACGGATTTCGGCGATCATGCCCGAGGCGGGCGCAGCCACGACCGAGCGGCGCCGGAAGGATTCAGCGGCGCCGCTCATGGCACTGTCCGGACGGTCATCACCGCTCGTCGTCAGCGCGCCGCGAGGCGCTCGAGGAAGGTCGCGCGGTCGACGATGGCACGGGTGACCGAGCCGCGGCCGATCTCCCGGCCGGACGCGTTGCGTGCCACCACGTCGAAGACCGCCCGCCGATCCGTCCGCTCGGTGACGGTCGCCGTCACGGCGATCCGTTCACCCACCGCGGACGGCGCCAGGTGATCGAGCTGGACCCTGGCGCCGACGCTGGTTGCGGTATCGGCCAGGTCGAGCGCGGCGCATGTCGCCTCCTCGCACCAGGCGAGAAGGCGCGGCGTGGCGAGCACGGGAAGATCGCCGCTGCCCAGTGCCGCGGCGGTGTCTTCGCCGGCGACGATCTTCTCCAGGGTCACCGCGCGAACTGAACCGGCCACCGACGCGATATCCTCAGAAGGGGACGTCCGCGTGCAGCGCCCGCTTCGACAGCGCGAGGCCCTTGCCGCTCTTCACGACCGTGTCGGTCTGCACGCCCGACGTCAGGAACTCCATCTTGCCACCCATGGCGCGCGTGACGAGGAACACCGAAGTCACCGTATAGGTGGCGCCGTCGCCGCTGATGCGAACGCCGCTGACATGATGCCGGCGCTGCTCGCCCTTCGCCTGCGCCTTCGCGGCTCCCTTGAGCATGCCGTGGATCGCATCGCGACCTTCCAGCTTCGCAACTTCGCCCATGTCGCCGATCGAGATCGTCATGACGGCGTCCTTGGCGAAGACGCTGGCCGCCCCCTTGGTATCGCCCGTGTCGAAAGACGAGCTGTACTTGGCGAGAAGCTCGTGAATGGCAGCATGATCAGACATGATTTTCCTCCCCAACGAATGACCGAGCGGACACTAGCTTTCCGATCGGTTGGCAGTCAACCAATTAGTAGATATGGTGGGCAAGCGCGGCCGGAAAGGCCCGACGCGACGTTGCGTTCGGCCATCAAGGAAGCTACCGAACGGTTGAATAGGGGCGAGGAACGGACGGTGGCCAGCAAGACTCGCGACCGGGGCATACGGCTTGGCGCGAAGCCGGCACCCCGAGAATACAGGGCGTTCGGACGGCAGTCCGAACCGGACGAACGGATTCGCCTGATCGTCGACGCAGCAGCGCGAAGCTTCGAGACCAAGGGATTTCACGGCACATCCGTCCAGGACATCGCCGATGCCGTCGGTCTGACCAAGGCGGCGCTGTATTACTACGTGAAGACCAAGGAAGACCTGCTTGCCCTGGTGCACGATGCTTTCGTCTCGACGATGCTCGACGCCGCCGAGGAATTCGTCTCCAAGAACCCCGATCCGATGGCGCAGCTGATGTTCTTCGTAGAGAACATCCTCGTCACGGTGGCGGAGTATCGACCCTATGTCCGCGCCTTCTTCCAGGATCTGAGCACGCTGCGCGGCGACAGCTACGACCGCGTCGTCGAAAAGCGCAGCCGCTACGAGCATCTCGTCTCAGAGTGCCTCACCAACGGCATCCGGTCGGGAACGTTCGATCCGACGCTCGATCCGAAACTGACCACGCTGTACCTCTTCGGCGCCTGCAACTGGACGTATCAGTGGCTGCATCCGGAGGGTCCGCTGTCGATCGATCAGCTCGTCGAGCAATGGCGCGATTTCACCCGGCGAGTCGTTGCGCCGAAGCGTTGAGACAGCGGTTTCGCCACAGACTTCGACTGATCGGTTGACTGTCTACCAATCGGTAAGTTAGACATCCTCTCGCGTCTTCGGACGCGAAGGGAGGATTGCGTGGACGAACCGGTGGCCGAGCCGCTCGGCGGATGGACTGTGCCGGGGCTGTTGCAAGCCAGAGCGCTCGGACAGGGCGACCGCGCGTTTCTGCTGGGCAGCGACGGTGCGCTTTCCTACCGCGCCGCATGCGATCGGGCGCTCGACTGGTCGGCCGCGCTGGAGTCCGCCGGCGTCATGCCGGGAGATCGCGTTGCCTTCCTCCTGAAGAACCGTTTCGACACGCCGACGGTCTGGCTGGGCATCATGTGCGCCGGCGGCGCGGAGGTGCCCCTCAATGCGCACCAGCCCGCCGCTTTCCAGAAACAGATGATCGATCTCGTCGCGCCGAAGGTGCTGATCGTCGACACGGCATTCGCCGAACAGCTCCCGGCCGAGTTGCCCGATTCCGTCATCTCGGTCATCTGGCTCGACGAAACGCAAGGCTACGCGCCTCGCTCCGGCGCCCACCGGGCCAGGGTCGAGGAGATGCAGCTGCCCACTCCGGACATGCTGGCGGCGATCCTGCCGACCAGCGGCACCACCGGCAAAAGCAAGGGCGTGATGCTGAGCCACCGGTTCATGCGGCGTTTCGCGATGACCCAGGCAACCTCGCTCGGCATCCGCCACACCGACCGGCACTACAGCTGCCTGCCGCAGTTTCACGCGGGCGGCCAGGTCGCCGGCGTGCTCGTGCACATGACGGCGGGGGCAAGCGTCTACATCGCCGACAAGTTCTCCCGCTCGAACTTCTGGACCGACGTCCGCCGGACCGGCGCGACGACAACGGTGGCGCTCGGCGGCATGCTCTCCCTGCTGGAATCGCTGGAGCCGACGGACGCCGAAGGTGGCCTGAGGCTCATCCACGCCGTGCCGGCACCGAGCGACCAGTCGCGCCGCCTGGAGGAGCGCTGGCGCTGCCTGATCCGCACGAATTTCGGTTCGACCGAGGCCGGCATCGTCATCAGCCAGCCGCTCGACCGGCCCGTCCACGGCTCGGTCGGCAGGCAGGATCGCCATGTTGACCTGGAGATCCGATCCGACTCGCTGGAGCGCCTTGGTGTCGGCGAGGTCGGCCATGTCTGGGTGAGGCCGCACCACCGGCTCGACATGTTCTCCGGCTACTGGAGCAATCCGGAAGCGACCGAACGCGCGTTCCGCGACGGCTGGTTCTGCACGGGCGACCGCGCGCGCGCGGACGGCGACGGCAACTACTATTTCATCGACAGGGACCAAGACGTGATCCGCCGTCGCGGCGAGCACGTCTCGGCCGCCGAGCTGGAGTCGATCGTGCTGACGCACCCGGCGATCGACGCGGTCGCGGCGGTGGCGGTTCCATCCGAGCTCGGCGAAAGCGACGTGGCGCTGTTCGTGGTGCGCCGGGCCGGAGGCGATCTTGACGAGACCGGCGTATTGAGGTTCTGCGCCGGGCTTGTGCCCTACTACATGATCCCGCGATACGTCCGCTTCATTGCCGAACTGCCGCTGACCGAGACGCTGAAGGTGCAGAAGTCGAAGCTGCGGGAACTCGCGGCCGACGGCACCTCCTGGGACAGCGAGACGCACGGTTTCCGCATCACCTCCCGCGGTCTCGTCACCGCACACAGCTGACACGAGTGGAGCATATCGATGGCACGCGGCGCTGATCTCGTGGCAAGACAGCTGAAGGAATGGGGCATAGACACGGCGTTCGGCGTGCTGGCCGGACCGATGGTTCCGGTTTTCGAGGCGCTGGCGACTGCCGGGATCACCGTCGTCGGATGCCGGCACGAACAGCAGGCCGCCTTCGCCGCGCAGGCGTGGGGCTACCTGCGCCGCCTGCCGGGCATCGTCGTCGTCGGCTCTGGACCGGCCATGACCAACACGCTCACATCGATGTATGTGGCGAAAGCCAACCGCTGGCCGCTGGTGGTCCTGGGCGGCACCGTGTCGTCCTGGGAGCGCGAGGTTGGCGGCTTCCAGGAGTTCGACCAGCTGAGCGCGGCAGCGCCGTTCGTGAAGTGGCGCGCGCGGGTCGACACGGCGCGGCGCATTCCCGAGCTGCTGCGGATGGCCCTGCAGCAGGCGATGAGCGGCAGTCCAGGGCCCGCCTATCTCGACTTCCCGGCCGAGAGCGTCCTCGACGCCGTCGCGGACCGCAAGGCGAAGGGCCTGGTGGAGCGGCGCGTCGATGTCGCCCATCCCGCGCCGCCGGCCGATGCGGTCGGCAGGGCGGTCGAGCTGCTGGGCGCGGCGAAGCGGCCCCTCGTCCTTATCGGCAACGGCGCTTCATGGGCTTCCGACACAAGCGCGATCCAGTCGCTGGTCGATGCGGGCCTGCCCTTCCTGTCGGCGCCGATGGCGCGCGGCATCGTTGCCGACTCGCACGAGAACAATGCAGGCGCCGCGCGCTCGCTGGCGCTTTCGCAGGCCGACGTGATCCTCTCGCTGGGCATGGGTTTCGATTGGATGATGGCGCGCTGGGACCGGTTCGGGAGCGGCGGGCGGGGAACACGCATCATCCATGTCGACTTCGACCCGGCGTCCTTCGTCTCCGGAACGCCGATCGACGTTCCCATCCAGTCCGATGCCGGGCTTGCCGCTGCGGCGATCGCCAAGGGGCTCTGGCGGCACACGCCCGGCGAGGCGCGCTGGAAAGCCTGGCGTGCCGAACTCCAGCGTTCCGTCGTCAAGAACCGCAAGTCACTGTCCGCGCGCATCGCGGCCTGCCCGCCGGAGCCGCTGACGCAAATCCACCTCTATCGCGCGCTGCGGCCGCTGCTCGACGCCGATGCGATCGTGGTCTCGGACGGCGAAGCCACCCTTGCGGGCAACCGGCTGCTGATCGAATCCGACCGGCCGCGCGGCAGGCTGGACAGCGGCCCGACGGGCTGCATGGGCGTCGGCGTTCCCTATGCGATCGGCGCCAAGCTCGCGGCGCCCGACCGCCAGGTCGTCGCCGTCCTCGGCGACTATGCCTTCGGCGCGTCGGCCATGGAGATCGAGACGGCGGCCCGACTCGGCCTCGACGTCACGTTCGTCATCGCCAACAATTCGGGCATCGTCGGCCATTCGCTGCAGAACATGGTTTTCGGCCCGGACGGACAGGCCGTCGGCAGGCTCCATCCGGCGCACTATGAACAGATGGCGCGCATGGTCGGCGCCTTCCATGGCCGGGTCGAGACCCTGTCCATGCTGCCGCGGACGCTGAAGAAGGCGCTGGCGCATCGCGGACCGGCGATCGTGAACGTGGTCGTCGACAGCCTCGACCACGGCGTGCTGAAGGCCGAGGGCTATCTGACGACGGGCTACGGAATGCGGGCGCCGGGCTGAGGCTCCGTCCGGAGACTGCGCAGGCCGCCCGGGACAGGCGCGCCGATGGAGACGGGAACCGGTCCGCTACCGGATCAGCGCCTTCTCGGTCACCGGCTGCCAGTCGAAATAGGAGCGCGCGGCGCTGATGCGGCCCTGCGCGTCGATGTCCGACACCAGGACGCCGCGGTTGACGTAGTCCATCTCGTCGGAGGTGTTGGTGTACTCGATCATCTCGACCCCGCTGGCGAACGCGATCTTCGAGACCTTGTAGTTCACCTTGAAATTCCACCGGGTCATGATGCCGGTGAAGTAGGCGACGATTTCCGTGCGTCCGGAATAGGTCCTGCGCCTGCCGTCGGGCCCCAGCCCCAGCCAGGTCGCGTCGTCGCGGAAACGGCTCAGCGCGTGCTCGATGCTGCCCTGATTCAAGCCTTCGAAAAAGCTCAGCGAAACGGCCCGTGCGGAATCCTTGCTCACGTCATTGTCCTCGTCGTTGGCTGCCTCATGCGGGCAGCATTTCCTTCAGCCGGCCCTTCTGCACCTTCGTCGCCGACATCGGCCACTCGGTGACGAAGACGACCTGGCGCGGAACCTTGTAGCTGGCGATGCTGCCCCGGCAGAACGCGATGATGTCGTCCTCGGAAGCCTCGGCACCGGCGTTGCGTTCGATGAAGGCGACGGGCACTTCTCCCAAGCGCTCGTCCGGCTTGCCGATCACCTGCACGAACTTCACCGCGGGATGGCTGCTCAGGAAGGATTCGACCTCGGCCGCGGCGACGTTCTCGCCGCCGACCTTCAGCATGTCCTTGATGCGGCCGAGGAAGTGGAGCCAGCCGTCGTCGTCGAACATGCCGAGATCGCCGGAGCGGACCCAGCCGCCCGGCAGCACGGCCGCGGCCGTCGCCACCGGATCCCTGTAATAGCCGCGCACGGCGCCGGCGCCACGGAAGACGATCTCCCCGCGCTCGCCAGCGGGCAGGACGGCCAGCGTCTCGGGATCGCGGATGGTGACCTCCGCGTCGCCCTGCACGCGCCCGCAGGTTCCGAGCCGCTTGTCCTCGGGATCTTCGGGCCGCGTGACGGTCAGGACACCCGAGGATTCCGTCATGCCGAACACGTTCATGGTCTTGACGTGGGCGGGCAGGAGATCGCGGAGGACCTGCTGCGTGCCGAGCGGGCCGACGCTGACCATCGTCTTGACGAAGGCCGTCCAGCGCCCGCGGTCGTAGCGCGGCGAGCGCAGCAACGGCACCGAAAGGGCGTGGAAGACGGGATAGAGGTGGTCGACCCGCTCCCGCTCCAGCAGAGCGGCGGTGTCATCCGCCTGGAAATGCGGGCTGGAGACGATGGACGCTGCGCGCGCCATGCTGACTGTGGCGAGACCGATGCCGCCGCAATGGAAGAAGGGCAGCGGCACCCAGATCTTTTCGCCCGCCGCCAGCTTCACCGCATCGGCATAGATGCGCCAGCTGCGTTGCACGGTTGCGGCGGACAGTTCGCATGCCTTCGGCGCCGCGGTCGAGCCCGACGTGTAGATCAGCAGGCTGGTTCGCTCGCCGTCCTGTCCAGTGCGGGCACGGGCGAGCGCCTCGTCCGAAACCGGCGCGCCGCGATCCTCGACCCGGCCGACCGGCTCGAACGGCGGAAAGTCGCGATCGCCGAACAGGATCAGGCTGTTCAGCAGCGGCGCGGTCGGCGCGCCGACGCGGCCGCCGTCGCGGACCAGGCCGGGCAGGGCGTCGAGGATGAGTCGCGCCAGATCGACGTGCTCGTCCATCGCATCGGTGGTGATGACGGCGCGTGCATCGCAGTGCGCCAGGACGGTGCCGAGTTCGTGCTGCTTGAAGCGCGCGTTCAGGAGCACGCTGGTACCGCCGGCGAGTTGCACCGCGAAATGCGCGACAAGGAACTCGGGGCAGTTGGGCATCATGATCGCGACGTGGTCGCCGGGCGCCAGCCCACCGGCGATCAAGCCGCGCGCGAGATTGGCCGAACGCTGCCGCAAGGCGGCGAACGTCAGCGACGTATCGGGAAACGTCGCGTAGGTCGCGTCGGGCCGGTCGGCCGCCCGCTGCTCCAGAAGGTCGGCGAAGGTTGCCCAGCGATTCGGATCCGAACTCGTCTCCACAGGTCACCACCGCTGCCGAACATGCCGGCGTCTCGCCGCCGGCGGGACACCGCCCGCATTCGAGCGCTTCCAGTAGCGGCCGTCAAACATCCCGCCACCTATCGTTCGATAGAGCGGCAGCCTGGGCTCCCGCCGTCAGTCAGGCGCCGCCCGCTCCAGCGCGAACTGCCAGAAAAGCGCAGCGGCCGGACGCTGCCCCCGGCGATGGCGGATCATCACGAGATCGCTGAACCGGTCGGCGCCTTCCAGGCGGACGCTGCGCATCGCCCCGGCACCCGTGGCGTCGGGGATCGAGAACCATCCGACATCGATGGCGAGAATGTTGTTGAGGCTGGCGTATCGCTTGACCGACACGACGTCGCCTTCGGGCGGGCGCACCACGCTCGCGCCGATGCCGAGCAACTGCCTGAGGATCGCCGAACCCATGGCGCCGCCGTGGAAGCGGTTGATCGTCGCGATCTCCCGGCCGGCGAGATCCGCCGCGCTCACCGACGCGCGCGCGGCCAGCGGGTCGCCGGCCGGCACAAGCAGGCTGAGAGGCTTGCGGGCGATCGTCGCAACCTCGAATTCGGTGGAGCCGTCCCGGCCGATCGGCGACAGCTCCGTGCGGTCGGACGGCTCGATGGCAAGGGCCAGATCGGCCTCGCCCGATCGCACCGATTCGTAGAGGTCGTGCGGGTCGAAGGTGAGGACCCGCATGGAGATGGCGGGATGGGCACGACTGAAGAGATCGGTCAGGTCGGTGCGTTCGTCGACGAGCGCGGAATAGTACTGCACGCCGATCCGCAGGTCGTTGGTCCGGATGTCCTTGGCGCGCTGCTGCAGCCAGTCCGTCTCCAGGACGACGCGGCGCGCGTTCACGAGCAGCGTGCGGCCTTCGAGGGTCAGCTGGACGCGGCGGCTGTTGCGCTCGAACAGCGCGAAGCCGAGCTGTCGTTCCAGTTCCTTGATGCCCGACGAGAGTGCCGGCTGCGACACGTGCAGCGCTTCCGCGGCGCGCGTGAACGAGCCGAGTTCGGCGACCTTGAGGAAGGCGCGGAAAGGGGTCGAATTGAGGTCCAGGACGTGTCCTCCCGGCCCTATCTATAAGCAAAGCGAATGGGAACTCCATATCTCCAATATTGGTGTCAGCATCACGACTGCGGCATGCTTTCCCAGAAACACAAGGCTTTTGCATGTGGTCGTTCGAGACTGACCCTACGTTCCAACGAGAACTCGATTGGATTGAAGACTTCGTCGAACGCGAGGTCCAGCTGCTCGACGGCGTGCTCGGAAGCCAGTGGAACATCCATGACGAAGGGTTCAAGAGACTCGTCCGCCCGCTCCAGGCGACGGTCAGGGAGCGCGGGCTTTGGGCCTGCCACCTCGGGCCCGCGCTCGGCGGCAAGGGATACGGCCAGCTCAAGCTGGCGCTGATGAACGAGGTGCTGGGCCGCTCGCGGTTCGGCCCGATCGTCTTCGGCGTTCAGGCGCCCGACACCGGCAACTCCGAAATCCTGGCGCATTTCGGCACGCCCGAGCAGAAAGAGCGCTACCTGAAGCCGCTTCTCGCCAACGAGATCGTCTCCTGCTTCGCCATGACCGAGCCGCAGGGCGGCGCCGATCCGCTGCAGATCGAGGCGACGGCGCATCTCGAAGGCGACGAATGGGTCATCAACGGCGAGAAGTGGTTCGCAACCAGCGCCAAATATGCCGCCTTCTTCATCATCATGGTGGCAACCGAGCCGATGTCCAACGACCCGCACCGGCGCCAGTCGATGTTCATCGTGCCCGCCGAGACCAAGGGGATCGAGATCGTCCGCGACTACACCTATCTCGGCGAGAAGGAACCCGACCACGCGCACATGCGCTGGACGGACGTGCGCGTGCCGCGGGAGAACCTGCTTGGCGGCCGCGGCGACGGGTTCAGCGTCGCGCAGGTCCGGCTGGGCGGCGGCCGCCTGCACCACGCCATGCGCGCGCTCGCGGAGGCGACGAAGTGCCTCGACTACACGTGCGAGCGCGTCGTTTCGCGCTCGACGCGCGGCGAGCCGCTCTGGAAGCAGCAGTCGGTACAGCACAAGATCGCCGACGCATGGATCCAGTTGCGCCAGTTCCGCC
Organism: Rhizobiaceae bacterium; assembly: GCA_019635755.1. GTDB lineage: Bacteria > Pseudomonadota > Alphaproteobacteria > Rhizobiales > Rhizobiaceae > OAS926. Next base: position 198,170 of record JAHBYW010000003.1, read on the forward strand.
TGCTCGTCCTTGAAACGGCGTGGCTGGCCGATCAGAACAAGGACTGGCGGGCCATCCAGCAGAACGTCTCGGCCGTAAAGGTGATGATGTCGAAGGTGCTGCACGACATCTCGTCGATGGCCCTGCACCTGCACGGCTCGCTGGGCATCACCACCGAGATGCCCTTCGCCAACCACCTCATGAACAGCTTCATGCTCGGCCTGGCCGACGGGCCGACGGAGGTTCACAAGAACGTCGTCGCCAAGAACCTGCTGAAGGGCACGAAGCCGAACCCGGACAGGTTCCCGTCCTATGTCGGCCATCGGGTGGCCGAACGCGCGAGGGAGCATTTCGACCTGGCCTGAGCAAAGGCCTGGAGCGATGACGCGGTGGGAGTCGCGCCATCACGACACTGAAGACCAAATCGTCAACCAGCTCATCGGGAGGAATTGCGATGAAGACGACCAGACGGATGCTAGTGGCGGGTGCCGCCTCGACGGCCATCCTCCTCGGAATGCCCTGGGCGCACGCGCAGGAGACCATCAACATCACCGCGCTCGTCGAGCAGACCGGCGCCATCGCGGCGGCCGGCCAGGACATCGGCCGCGGCATCGAGATGGGCATCGACACGGTGAATGCCAGCGGCCGGCTCGGCAACTACAAGATCGTGGCCGACGTCAAGGACACGGCGAGCACCCCGGCGACGGGCGCGGCACTGGCCTCGCAGGTTGCGAGCTCCGATTCGATCGCGATCCTCGGGCCGGCACTGTCCAGCGTCGCCATGGCGGTTGCGCCGATCGCGCAGCGTTCCGGCGTGCCGATGATCGCGATCCAGGCGAACACCGCCGGCCTCGTCGAGACGGGCGACCACGTCTACCGCCTGACCCCGCCTTTCTACACGTTCAACGGCCTGACCTATAAGTACCTCGCCCAGCAGGGCCTGAAGAAGGTCGCGCTGTCCTACATCAGCAACATCCCATCGGTGACGGGCCTGGGTCGCGACTTCGCGCCGAAGTGGATCGAGGCGAACGGCCTGGAGCTGGTCGCCGAGGAGACCATGCCGGTCAACACGACCGACTTCTCCACGACGATCGCCAAGCTCGTCGCGTCGAACCCCGACGCGATCGGCCTCTACAACCTCGACACGCAGCTGCCGGCGCTCATCAGCGGCATTCGCCGCGCCGGCTTCACGGGCCAGCTGTTCTGCTACGCCATCAGCCCGGCGACGCTGTCGGCCGTCGGCGACGCGGGCGACGGGATCGTCCTGTCGATCGACTACTCGCCCGCCCTCGACGACCCGTCGAGCGTGGAGTTCACCAAGGCGTTCGGCGAGAAGTACGGCGGCACGCCGACGATCTACCATGCCAACGGCTACGATTCCGTGCTGTTCCTCGGCGCGGCGCTGGAGAAGGTGATCGCCGGAGGGGCCAAGCCCGACCGGGAGAACCTCCTCGCGGCGATGGCCGAGGTCGCCCAGACCGGAATCGACGGCGCCAGCGGGCATCTGCGCTTCGACAGCCAGACGCACCGCGACGCGCGCGTCGCCGGCGTGCTCGTCCAGTACAAGGGCGGCGTGCCGTCCGTGCTGCTGAAGGGTGACCCGAACGTCGAAGAGCAATAAGCTTCGGCGAGGGAGTCGAGATGCTGGCGGAGCAACTGCTGGTCAACGCGGCGGTCCTGGGCGCGGTTCTGACGCTGTTCGCCCTGGGACTGTCGCTGACATGGGGCGCGCTGGACGTGCTGAACCTCGCGCACGGGGCGATCTTCGTCGCCAGCGCCTGGGTGGCGACGCGGCTCGCGAACTCCGTCGAGGTGCCCTTCGTGGCATTGCTCGTGGCCGGCATGGCCGCGGGCGCCCTCCTCGCGGTCGTTGCCGAACTCATCGCGTTCCGCCCGATACGCCGGCTCATCTCGAACAAACGCCAGGCCGAGCTGTCCATGGTCGCCGCCACGGTCGGATTCGGCTTCGTCATCGACAACCTGGTGGGGCGCGCGACATCCCACCAGGTGTTCTCCTTCCCGATCGGCGCCTTCGAGTTCCGCCAGTATGACCTCGGCGTGTTCAAGGCGTTCAACATCGAGATCATCATCTTCGCGACGGCCATCATCGGCGCGCTTCTGCTCAACTATTGGATCATGCGGACCCGCCAGGGCATGGCGATCCGCGCCATCGCCTTCTCGCCGCGCATCGCGCCGCTGCTGGGGGTCAAGGTGGACAACATGGCCGCGCTGACCATGGCGGTGAGCGGCGCCCTGGCCGGCCTGTCCGGATCGCTGATGGTCGTGTGGACTTCCGGCATGGACATCTCCACCGGGCATTCGCTGCTGCTGCGCGCCTTCGCCATCGTCGTCCTCGGCGGCGTCGGCAGCGTCAAAGGCTGCGTGCTGGCGGCCTTCCTGCTCGCCGCGGTCGAAACCGGCATCGTCGCCGCCGGCTACGGCAGCATGCGCGACGCGGCCGCGTTCTCGCTCATCATCCTCGTTCTGCTGTTCCGGCCGCAGGGCCTGTTCGGCACCGGCCGCGCGATGAGGGCGTGATGCTGCATTTCCTCGCATCCTGGGAAGTCTTCTTCCAGACCGTGCTGGTCAACGCGCTGCTTGCCTTCAGCGTCCAGATCGCGCTCCGCGCCGGCGTTTTCTCGCTGGCCGGCGTCGGCTGCTGGGCGATCGGCGCCTACACGCTCAGCATCCTCAACCTGCGCGGCGTGAACACGCTTGTCGCCATCGTGGCGGCCGTCGCCATCGCCTGCGTGGTCAGCTACCTGCTGTCGCTGGTGCTCGTCAGGCTGCGCGGCCTCTACCTCGGCATGGCAACCGTCGCCTTCAACCAGATGGTCGGCGTCGCCATCATTAATGGCGGCGAACTGACCGGTGGCGAGATGGGGCTCTACGGGGTCAACGCGCCGGTGACCACGCTGCAGCTCGTGATCGTGGTGGGCGTCGTCTGCCTGATGCTATGGGCCATGGAGCGCGGCGTTCTCGGCCGCGCCTACAACATCGTGCGAGACGACGAGTCGCTGGCCGAGTCGCTGGCGATCGACACCGGAAGCCTCAGGCGCTTCGCCTTTGTGCTGTCGGGCGCCATCGGCGCGCTTGGCGGCGCGCTCAACGCCATGCTGCTCGGCATCGCCAGCCCGACCGACGCCGATTTCCCTGTCATCGTCATCGCCCTCACCATGGTGATCGTCGGCGGCTTCCACTCCTGGCGCGGCGCACTGATCGGCGCGGCGCTGATCCTGTGGCTGCCCATCGGCATCCAGTCCTTCGGCATCCGCGGCATGCACGAGTGGTGGTCGGTGGTGTACGGCGCGCTCATCCTGGGCATCGCTGTCTATTTCCCCAAGGGACTGCTGGGCGGCCTGCAGAAGCTGCGCTCTCTCGTCGACCGTCGGGCGGTACGCGAGGCCACGCCATGACCACGGCGACGGCGCAGCGCCCATCCGCGCCGGAGCAGGCGGCCGCCGCGGCCGCACCGCTGCTGGTGCTGCGGGACGTGGTGGTCGCCTACGGCGCGGTGCTCGGCGTCGACCATGTTTCGCTCGCGGTGGGCCGGGGGCAGCTCTGCGGATTGATCGGCCCGAACGGCTCGGGGAAAAGCTCGCTGCTCGCCGCCGTGTCGCGGGTGGGCAAGCTGAGCGGCGGCAGCCTCGAGTTCGACGGCCAGGACTACAGCGCCTGGTCCGCGCACCGCGTCGCGCGGCTGGGGTTCGCGCGGTCGTTCCAGACCGTCCGCCTGCAGGAGGACCTGACCGTCCTGGAAAACGTGATGGTCGGCGCCGACAAGACGCGGCTGAGCGGCGCGACCGTCGCCACCTGGCTGTCGTCGCTCGCGTCGCGAGGCGACGAGGCGAAGAGCCGGGCCGCCGCCCTGGAGGCGCTGGACCAGGTCGGACTGGCCGACATGCGGGACCGCTTCCCGACGACACTCTCCTACGGCACGCAGCGCCGGGTGGAGATCGCGCGATGCCTGGCCAGCAAGCCGCGGCTGCTGCTGCTCGACGAGCCGACTGCCGGCATGAGCTCGGCCGAAACCGACGAGATCGCCGCGCTGCTGATGCGGCTGCGCGCCGAGGGGCTGACCCAGATCCTGGTGGCGCACGACCTGTCCATGATCCACAGCGTGACCGACCATGTCTTCGCGCTGAACTTCGGCAAGCTGGTCGCGCAGGGCCGGTCGACCGACGTCGCCAACGATCCCGTGGTTCGCGCAGCCTATATCGGGGTGGTCGAAACCGTCGAGGAGGACAGCGATGGCTGACGCGGCGCCCGTCGACGACCTCGTCGTGGAGGATCTGCACGTCCGCTACGGCAAGGTGGCCGCGGTGAACGGGGTGTCGCTGAAGGTCAGGCGCGGCGCCGTCGTCGCCGTTCTGGGCGCCAACGGCGCCGGAAAGTCCTCGACGCTGAATGCCATCGCGGGAAATCTCAGAGCCAGCATCAGCGGCCGTGTCACCCTGCTCGGCGGGGCAGTGGCCGGACTGCGGGCCCACGCGATCGTGCAGAAGGGCATGGCCCTGGTGCCGGAGGGGCGCGAGATCATCGCACCGCTGACGGTCGAGGAGAACCTCCTGCTCGCCGGATATGGCGGGCGGGCCGGCAGCGAAGAGCCCCGGCTGCTGGCCGACGTCTACGACATGTTCCCGATCCTGTCGGAACGGCGGCACACGCCCGGCGGCATGCTGAGCGGCGGAGAGCAGCAGATGCTGGCCTTCGGGCGCATCATCATGGTCAACCCTCAGGTCGTCCTGATGGACGAGCCGTCGATGGGCCTGTCACCCCGCATGGTCGACTTCATCATGCGGTCCATCCGCAAGATCAGCCAGCGCGGCCTGACCATCCTGCTGGTCGAGCAGAACGCCAACGCGGCCCTGCAGATCGCCGACTATGTCTACGTCCTCGATCGCGGGCGCGTCGTGCAGGAAGGGGCGGCAGCCGACCTGCGGTCGGACACCGGCATAGCGGAGACGTTCCTCGGGCTCAAGAGCCACGCTCCGGCCTGACGCGGAGGACCGCGCCTCCGTCTCGTTGCTTCAGCCGCATTCGTGCAACGCAAGCTGATTGCCTTGCCGCTCGCTCCGGCGACTCAGAGCAGCTCGCCCGCCGCGGCGGCAAGCCCGAGTTCGAAAACGCCGGGCACGACGGCACCGAACCGCTCGTAGCGCCGGTTGTTTTCCGGATCGGCCTGGAAGCGGCCGTGGAGTTGCAGGTAGACGACGCCCAGCTTGGCGAAGGCCAGAGCCAGGAAGAAGCGCAGGTCGCTCTCGTCGGTGGCCGAGGTGAAGCCGGTCGCGGCAAGATAGCGTTCCGCCACGTCGCGGCGGCTCAGGGCCCCCGGCGCCAGCGAATGCGTGTGGTTCACCGCGTGCAGGGCCTCGGGGTCGGTCGGCTGGACCCAGTAGCTCAGAAGCGTGGCGAGGTCGAAGAAGGGGGATCCGAGCGTCGCCATGTCCCAGTCGAGGACAGCGCGCGGCTCGAGCGTCTCCGGGTCGACCACAACATTGTCGAGCTTGAAATCGTTGTGAATGACGCAGACCCGGCGGTCGGCCGGCCGTGCCTCGTTTAGCCAAGCAAACAGCGCCCGTGCCGATGCCGGCGCGCCGCCCGCGCCGTCCAGCCGCTGCGTCCAGCCACGCAGCGTGCGTGCCGCGAAGCCGTCGGGCTTGCCGAGCGTGCCGGCGCCGATCGCAGCGACATCCAGCCCGTGCAGGTGCGCCAGAACATCGACTTGGGTCCCCGAAAGCAGGCGCGCCGTCTCGGCCGTCATCGCCGGGCCCAGAGGCCGCGGTCCGTGCAGCGGCAGGCCGGCGCGGAACTCCGTCACCAGGAAATGCGCGCCGATCACGGCGGGATCGGCGCAATAGTGAAGCGAGGAGGGAACAAGCGCCCAGGCCGGCGCGAGCACGCCCAGCACGCGATGTTCGCGGGCCATGTCGTTGGCGCCTTTCGGGATCGTCCCGAAGGGCGGCCTCCTGAGCACCGCCCACCGGCCCGCGATCCGGATCAGATAGTTGAGGTTGCCATAACCGCCGGCGAACTGGCGCGGCGCCCAGTCCGGATCGGCGGGGAGGCCCAGGTCCGCGAGGTATCGCCAGAGCGAACCCCAATCGAGGGCCTCCATCTCGTCCGCACGTCTCAGGAGCGCGGCGTCGACCGGCGCCTGGAGTTCAGTCGCCACGGTCACGCCGCACTCCGACACATGACGGCGGTGCCCTTCAGCACCACACGATCGCCGACGGCCAGCGACACGTCGAGTGTGACGTGCTCGCCCTCCCCGTCGCGTCCGATTACGGTGACGACGCCCGCGGTGTTGACCGTCTCCCCGGCAAACACATTGCCGGTGAAGCGGATGTCGAGCGCCTCGATCCGTCCGTCGGGGAACGCGTCGGTCAACGCATTGATGACGAAGGCGAGATTGGCCGGGCCCTGGTTAATCTCGGCGTCGCCGAGGCCCATCGCCCGGACAAGCCCGGCGTCGAGGTGGATGGGGTTGGGATCGTGCAGCATCTCTGCCCAGATCGGCAGCGACTCACGCCGGACGGCCGAACGCTGCACAGGGATCGACATGCCTTTGGCGAAGCTCATGCCTTGGCTCCCCGCGGCAGGACGAGGGTGTGGGTGACCGACACCGCCGCCTCGCCGTCGTGCCAGAGCTCCAGATTGTAGGTCACGAGGTCCATGACGCCGAACTTGCCGCTGCGCTTGCGCGCGATGTCCACGACACGGCCGCGGACATCATAGGGCCGATTGGTCATCAGCGGCCGCGCGAACTCCACGCTCGTGCTCCCCAGCATCGGCCCGTCGGCCATGTCGAAATCGCAGGCCGCGCACAGGCTATCGATGGTCAGGCGCATGCCGACCTGCGCGGCGATGTGGTAGAAGATGGGGTGAGCAGCGCCATCCGGGGCCGGCTGGCGATCCATCGTGGCGCACAGTGCGCGGTTCGCCTCCGTCGTGATGACGTACGGCGTCGAGCCGTCGAGCGACAGGCCAACGACATCAGGGAGCGCCTGATCAGCCATCGGCGAGACCCTGCCGGACGCCTCCGCGGAGGTGTCCGTTTGCTACTCCGTCGCGAAACCCGTCCGATGGCGCTGCCATGATGTCCACCTTCGCTCTGCCGCACGTGACAACACCTATCGGCCGATAGGGCAATCTTCCAAGTGGATTGTATTCGACCGATTGTATGGTAATCTACCAACTGGTCACATTGGCTAACCGGACGGCAGATCCGGGGATCAGGGAGGTCGCAATGGAGATGATCCGCACCAAATTCGTCCCGCCGCTGAAGCCGAGCGGAATCATCGGCCGACCGCGTCTCAGGGACATCACGCCGCTGCAACGCCAGAAGGCCACCCTGGTCCGCGCTCCCGCGGGGTTCGGCAAGACGACGCTGCTGGCCCAGTGGTTCGACGACCTGAAGCTGCGCGGCGCGATCGTCGGCTGGGTCACACTTGACGAGCGTGAGCGGTCGGGCGGTCGGCTGGTCGGCTGCATCGCAGCCATGATGGGACGCGATCCGCGCACCGGCATCGACCTCGACGGGTTCCTGAGGGAGCAGAGCAAGATCGACATCGACGCGCAGATCGCGGCACTGGCGACGCGCCTGGAGACGGCAGCCCAGCCCGTCTACCTCTTCTTCGACGACATCCATCTGGCCGGGCGCGAAGCGGCGGCGGCCCTGCAGCAGTTCATCCGCGCACTCCCCGACAACGCCCGCGTCGTGCTCGCGTCGCGCGGTATCGGCCATCTGCCGGTCGCGGCCATGCGAGCCTATGGCGAACTCGACGAAGTGACCGCAAGCGACCTCGCCTTCACGGTGGCGGAGGCGACGGCGCTTCTCGGCGGAACCGGCCGCCACAGACCGGACGCCGGCGACGTCGAGGCACTGGTGTCGCAGACCGAGGGATGGGCAACCGGCCTGTCGCTGGCGGCGGCGGACTCCCAGCGGGACCCCGACAGGCGGCTCGTCCTGCCGGGATTTTCGGGCCGACGCAGGGTGATTGCCGACTTCTTCGAGGAAACGGTCTGGAGCATCATCAGCGACGAGCTCCGCGGCTTCCTCCAGCAAACCGCGATCCTCGACCGCCTCGACCCTGAGATGTGCGACGCCCTGACCGGGCGCACCGATTCGGCCGCCCTGCTGCGGCGGATCGACGAGATGGACCTGTTCATCGTGCGGCAGGACGACGAGGGCGCCGGCCGGCGTTTCGCGCGCTACTTCGCAGCGTATCTGCGCCGCCGCTTCGCCGAGGCGGACCCCGCCGGATTCAAGGCGTGCCATGCGCGCGCGGCGCGCATGCTCCTCGAGCGGAAGCTGCGGGCGGAAGCCCTGGCGCACGCCCGCGCGGCGGACGACGAGGCGCTTCTGTGCGCCGTCCTGGAGGAGGTCTCCGAGAGCCTGACCTTCGCGGGCAAGGTGAAGCTCGTGGCGGACTACGCGGCCGACCTGTCCGAGGGCGCGCTGTCGCGCTGTCCGCGTACGGCGCTGTCGGTCGCGTGGCTGCATATCCGCGGACTGCGCTTCCTCGCAGCACGGCGCCTGATCGACATGGCCGCCGCCGAGACGGCCCGCCTTCGCGAGACCGGCGCCGGGCCGGAAACGATCGCCGGCCTCGCCCGGACGGTGCGCCATCGCGAGATGCTGCTGGCCGCGGCGCGCGACGACATCCCGGCCGCGGAGGACATCTGCTCCGAGCTGATGCGAAACACGTCGGGCGACCACCCCTACATCGTCTCCACGGTCTACGGACATATGGCGGCGGCGCGCCGCGAGCAGTTCCGCTTCGACGACACCGAGCGGCTGCATGCGCAAGGGCGGGCGACCGCCGAACAGGCCGGCTTCCGCTTCGCGCTGGTGTCGCTGCAGGCCGCGGCCGGCGCCTCGCTCTTCGCGTCGGGCCGCACCGAGGCCGCGACGACCGCGCTGCGGACCGGGCTCGACGAAGGCATCCGCTGGGCCGGCGAAGGCTCCGGACTTGCCGCGATCGCCGCGCTGCCGCTGGCGGAGGTCGCCTACGAACAGAACGACCTCGACACCGCCCTGTCACTGGCGGAAGCCTACCTGCCGGTCGCGCGCGACCTCTGCATCGTCGACCAGCTGGTGTCGGGCCATCTGGTGTCGGCCCGGCTGCACGCGGCACGCGCCGACCAGCCGCGCGCGGAACGGGCGCTCGACGGCGCGCTGGACCTCGCGATGGAGTGCGGCCTGGACCGCCTCCGCCTCGCCGTCCTCGGTGACCAGGTGCGGATGCTGCTGCACAATGGCGAGCCGGAAGTCGCAGCCCGCCAGGCCTCGAAAGCCGGCGGCCAGGACGCTGCGTCGCTGGCGCCGAACGCACGCACGACCACGTCGGACGAGCTGCGCGCGCTGATCTTCGTGCGCATTGCCGCCAGCCAGAACAGGACGTCGGAAGCGCTCGCCCTGGCACGCCACTGGCGGTCGTTCTGCCAGCAGCGCGGCGCGGTGCGCTCGCTGGTGCGGTGGAACCTGCTGATCGCGCAGGTGATGATGATCTCGGGCGATTCCTGCGCGGCGCAGCGCACCATGCGGGACGCCATCGCCGCCGCCGGCCCGGCGGGTCTTGTGCGGCCGTTCCTCGACGAGGGCGCGGCCGTGCTCTCCATCCTCGCCGACGCCTACGAGGATGCGCCGCCCTCGCCCCACCCGTCCGACATATTCGCCGCCCGCGTGCTCGACGCCTTCAACTGGAAGCGGCCGGCCGAAATCCTCGAAACGTCGGACGACGGGCTCTACGGCCGGCTGACCGCAAAGGAACTGGAGATCCTGCGTCTCGTCGGCTGCGGCATGCGCAACCGCGAGATCGGCAGCCGCGTCGGCCTCACCGAGGGATCGGTCAAGTGGTACATGCAGCAGGTCTATGACAAGGTCGGCGTCAGGCGCCGCTCGCAGGCGGTCGAGCGCGCCCGCCAGTTCGGCCTCATCCCGGACGGACGGGCGGCCGTTCCTATCTGGCGATAGGACACGCGGGGGCCACGCCGCGATACGGACCCGGCGGACAGGGAGCGGGCAGCATGGATTTCGAACTTTCCGAAGAGCACCGCGCCTTTCGCGACACGGCGGATCGCTGGGTCGCGGCCGAGGTCCCGAAGAGCTGGGCGCGCGAGCTGGAGCGCAACGAGCACGAGTATCCGTTCGCGCTCTGGGACAAGTTCACCGCCGCCGGCTTCCACGGCATCGGCATCGACGAGACGTATGGCGGCCAGGGCGGCGACATCATCACGCAGATGATCTTCGGCCGCGCGCTGGCGCGGTCGCTGGCCGGCCTCGCCTGGGTGTGGGGGCTGACATCCTTCGCCGGCAGCAAGTCCATCGGACTCTACGGCACCGACGCACAGAAGGGGCGCTTCCTGCCCGAGATCGCGGCGGGCCGGCTTAGGGCGTCGATCGGCTTCACCGAGCCGGGCGGCGGCACCGACGTGCTCGGCGCGCTGTCGACGCACGCGAAGCGAGCCGACGGCGGCTGGGTCATCTCCGGCGAGAAGATCTGGTGCACCTCGTCGCATGTCGCCGACTACATCCTTCTGCTGGCGCGCACCGACGACACGGTGGAGAAGCGCCATCAGGGCGTCACCCTCTTCTTCGTGCCGGCCAAGCAGGCGGGGATCACGATCACGCCCCTGGCCAAGCTGGGACTCCGCTCCGTCGGATCGTGTCTCGTCCACATCGACAACGTCTTCGTGCCGGACGACCTCGTCCTCGGCGAGCCCGGCCGGGCCTGGTACATGCTGCTGCCGACGCTCAACAACGAACGCATCATGGTCGGCGCCTTCTGCCTCGGCGTCATCGACGGCGTGCTGGAGGACGCGCTGGACTACATGAAGCAGCGCAAGGCGTTCGGCCGTCCGATCGGATCATTCCAGTCGCTGCAGCATTATGTCGCCGATATCGCCATGTGGCAGCGGCAGGTGGAACTCATGCTCTACTACACCGCCGACCTGCAGGTGCGCGGCAGGGAATGCGGCATGGAAGCCAGCATGCTCAAGATCATGGCGTCCGACTGCGCGGTGCAGGCGGCCGACCACGGCATCCAGATCCTCGGTGGCATGGGCTATTCGGCCGAGACCGACATGCAGCGCTACTGGCGCGACGCGCGCCTGTGGAAGATCGGGCCGATCAGCAACGAGATGGCACGCAACGGCATCGCCGAGCGACTCGGCCTGCCGCGCTCCTTCTGAACCAGAATCAGCGAAGACCTCCCAAGGCTTCACGCGGGCTCCGGCATCGGAGCCCGCCGGGTCAGGGGGTGTCGATGGCCACCAGTTCGGCCGTGTCCCAGTAGTAGGGCACGATCTCGGCCAGCAGGCCGTCGCGGAACCGCCACAGCTCGAGCACCGTCGTCTCGAACGGCCTGCCGGTGCGCCGCGACCGGCCGGATATGGCGAAACGCACGATCATCGTGCCGGCCGGCGACCCATGGTGCTCGATGACGTCGAAGCGGAAGCCGTCCCATGTCTTGACGACGATGCGGGATAGCTGGCGCCAGCCCTCGGCGCCGTGGAAAACCCCCGCATAAGGCAGCCCGCTGGCCTCGCGGACGCGGAAGTCCGGATGGAGCAGCGTGGCGAGAGTCGCGAAGTCGCCGGCTCTCAGCGCCGGGATACAGGTGTCGAGAAAGGCTGCTGCGTTCATCGATCCGGTCCCGGCGTCAGCCCTCGGCATGAAACGGCATGTTACCAGCCGCGCGATTGCGCAGCCATTCGGACGGGCGGAAGCGCTCGCCACACAGGTCGGCCAACCGGTCGCAGTTCTGGACGAAGGTGCCGACGCCCATCGTGTCGATGTAGGACAGCGTGCCGCCGGTGTAGGACGGGAAGCCTACGCCGAGGATGGCGCCGAGGTCGCCGTCGGCGGCATCCGACAGAACGCCCTCCTCCATGCAGCGGGCCGCCTCCATCGCCTGCCGGCAGAGCAGCCGGCGCCCGATGTCGCGTGCCTCGGGCTGGCTCGTCGCCGCGGGGAACTGCCTGGCGAGGTCAGCCCAGAGCCGCTTCTCGGTGCCCGCGGGATAGTCGTAGAAACCGGCGCCGGCCTTGCGGCCGCCGCGGCCGAGATCGACAGCCATCCGTGACAGCACGTCATAACCGACGGGCGGGTCGTAGCGATCCCCCAGTTCCGCCGCCGTCTGGCGCACGATCTTCAGCGGCAGGTCGAGGGACACCTCGTCGGTCACCGCCAGCGGTCCCACCGGCATGCCGGCGAAACGCGCGGCGTTCTCGATCAGTGCCGGCGCGACGCCCTCGCCCAGCATCGCCATGCCTTCATGGATGAAGGACAGGAACACGCGGCTGGTGTAGAAGCCGCGGCTGTCGCGGACGACGATGGGCGTCTTGCGAAGATGCCCGACGAAATCCAGCGCGTGCGCGATGGTCTCGCGACTGGTCCGCTGTCCGACGATGATCTCCACCAGCGGCATGCGCTCCACGGGCGAGAAGAAATGCATGCCGATGAATCGGTCCGGCCGCACGGACGCCGCCGCTAGGCCTGAGATCGGCAAAGTCGACGTGTTGCTGGCGAAGACCGATCCGGCCCGGGTCGCCGCCTCGGTACGGCGCGTCACGTCGGCCTTGATCGCCGTGTCCTCAAAGACCGCCTCGACGACGATCGCCGCATCGGAAAGCGCCGCGTAGTCGGTCGTCGTCGCGATACGGGCGAGGATCGCGTCGGCCTGGTCCCGGGTCCTCCTGCCGCGGCCGACATCGCGGCCGAGCAGTCTCGCCGAATAGGCCTTGCCGCGCTCGGCTTCCTCCTGCGTCCGGTCGATCAGCACGACGTTGCTGCCGGCCAGCGCCGCGGCATAGGCGATGCCCGCGCCCATCATGCCGGCGCCGAGCACGCCGACCGTGCCGAACGTCATCTTCGCCACGTCGCGCGGCCGCGCCGCCAGCCTGTCGGCCTGTCCCTTGTTCAGGAACATCGTTCGGATCGTGTTGCGGGCGACATCGCCGCTGAGCAGGCGCGCGAAATGCTTGGATTCAACCGCCAGCGCCCTGTCCATCGGCAACTGGATCCCCTCGAAGACCGCGGAGAGGATCGCGGCCGGCGCGGGATCGTTGCGGAACGACTTCGCGGAGGCGGCGGCGCTGCGCGGGCCGAACTGCGACACCACACCCGGGTCCAGCATGCCGCGGGACTGAGGCGGGGCGTAGCCCTTCCGGTCCCACGGCCGGACGGAGTCGTCCTGCGCCAGAACCCAGCGCTCGGCCGCCCCGAGCAATTCGCGGGCGGACACCACAAGGTCCACCAGGCCGGCTTCCAGCGCCGGCGCCGGCGCCAGTGGAGTGCCCGAAAGCAGCATGTCCAGCGCCTCCGCCAGGCCGATCATGCGCGGCAGGCGCTGCGTGCCGCCCGCACCCGGCAGCAGACCGACGCCAACCTCCGGGAGACCGACGACGGCACGGGCATCGTCGACGATGATGCGGCCGTGGCAGGCGAGCGCCAGTTCGAAACCGCCGCCGAGCGCCAGCCCGTTGACGGCAGCCACGAACGGCTTGCCGCAGGTTTCGATGCGCCGGAACAGCCGTGACGGCGCGGCCGAGAATGCCTGCGCCCCGACCGCGGTGAATTTCTTGCGGAAGATCTTGAGGTCGGCGCCGGCCATGAAACCCGGCTTCGCCGACGTGACGATGGCACCCCGGACGGCGGGGTCCGATGCGACCGCTTCGACCGCCGCGATCATTTCCGCGATCCAGTCGGGCGACACGAGGTTCATCGCCTCGCCCGCATGATCCATGGTGATCGTGGCGACGCCCGAAGGCGCGACGGTCAGCGCAACATGCTTCATCTGGTGTCAGACCCGCTCGATGATGGTGGCCGTGCCGAGCCCGTTGCCGGCGCATAGAGTGACGAGAGCGGTGCCCAGACCCCGCCGCTCCAGTTCATCGAGCACGATGCCGGTGATCATCGCGCCCGTTGCGCCCAGCGGGTGGCCCATGGCGATCGACCCGCCATTGACGTTGACCTTCGCAGGGTCGAGGCCGAGCACCCGCATGTAGCGCAGCACGACGGAGGCGAAGGCCTCGTTGAGCTCGAAGAGATCGATGTCCCCGATCGCCATCCCCGCCCGCTTCAGCACCTTCTCGGTGACGGCCGCGGGTGCCGTCAGCATGATCGTCGGCTCGCTGCCGATGGAGGCGAACGCTTTGACGCGCGCCCGCGCCTTCAGGCCGGACGCCTTGCCGAAGCCTGCGCTGCCGACCAGCACGGCGGCCGCCCCGTCGACGATGCCGGACGAGTTTCCCGCCGTATGGACGTGCTCGATCGCTTCGACCTGGGGATATTTCTGCAGCGCCACCAGGTCGAAACCGCCCTTGACGCCCATGCCGGCGAAAGCCGGCTTCAGGGTACCCAGCTGCTCTGCGGTGGTGTCCGGCCGCATGGTCTCGTCGCGGTCCAGGAGGACGTCGCCCAGCACATCGCGGACCGGCACGATGGAACGCGAAAAGCGCCGCTCCGACCAGGCAACGGCCGCGCGCCGCTGGCTCTCCGCCGCATAGGCGTCGACATCGGCGCGCGAAAAGCCGTCCAGGGTGGCGATCAGGTCGGCACCGATGCCCTGGGGCGCATAACCGGTCTCGTACGCCACCGCCGGGTCGGCGACCCATGCCCCGTTGTCGGCACCGAAGGGAACCCGCGACATCGATTCGACGCCGCCGCCGATGGCGCAGTCGGCGGCACCCGCGACGACCTGGGCCGCGGCGGCGTTGATCGCGTCGAGACCCGACGCGCAGAAGCGGTGTATCTGCTGGCCCGGCACCGACTGGTCGAGGCCGGCCGCCAGAACCGCCGCACGGGCAATGTTGCCGCCCTGCTCTCCCGCCGGCTGGGCGCAGCCCAGGATCACGTCGTCCACAAGGGCCGTGTCGAGCTGGCTGCGCTCGGCGAGGGCCTGCAGCGCCTGCGCGGCCAGCCGGACCGCGGGCACCTCCCTCAGCGCGCCGTCGTCGCGGCCTTTGCCGCGTGGCGTGCGGACATGATCGTATATAAAGGCTTCCGTCATCGGGAGATTTCGTCGCGCATCCGTCGAAGCCTGCGCTTCCCATGGCCCGGACAGGCTGGCTCCTACCGAAAGAAAGGCGCGCGCCTGCCCGGCAATTCTCTAAGTGTGATCGTGAAGTGGAGATCGTTCATGGCGCCCCGTTGCGCAACACGTTCCGACACGCGGCGAAGGGCGGACTGACATGTCCGTCGATCACCTTCCCCGCGAGCAGCTGCGCGCACTCCAGTCGCGCAAGCTCGGAGCCCAGATCGAGCGCCTGCGCTCCAATCCCTTCTACAAAGCGCGGCTCGCGAACATCGCGTCCAAGGGATCGCCGCTCGACGCGCTGAAATCGATCGAGCCGATCGACAAGCACCAGCTGCTGACCGACCAGAACGCCGAGCCGCCCTACGGTCAGCGCCTGAACGTGCCGAAGCGCGACGTGGCAATGACCCACACGACGGCCGGGACATCCGGCCTGGGCCAGGAAATCCATGGGCTCACCTGGCGCGATGTCGAGGCCGCCGGCTACCTCTCGTCCTTCGCGTTCCGCTGGGCCGGCCTGCGCTACGGCGATCCGGCCGCGTTCAACGTCGGATTCTCCAATTCCAGCGGCGGCAACGCCATGCTGCGCGGCATCCAGGCCGTCGGCAACACGCCCTATCTGATCGCGCAGGCCGGCTTCGAGGAACGGCTGTCGATCCTGGCCAAGGCGGATCCGGTCGGAATGTACGGCACGCCCAGCGCCATCAACGGGCTGTTGCGCACGGCGCGCGACATCGGCTTCGACATCCGCCGCAACCTGCCCAGCCTCAAGTTCCTGCTGACCTCCGCCGAACCGTTCCCCATCGAGTGGGCGCTGCGCATGGAAGAGGCGTGGGGTGCGCGGCTCTTCGAGGATTACGGCGCCACGCAGAGCGCCTCCAGCATCTGCGCAAGTTGCTGCGAGCGCGGTGCCGTCGTCGACGGGCAGCGCGGCCACATGCACCTGTTCGAGTGGTCGTTCGTCTTCGAGATCCTCGATCCGGAGACGCGCGAGCCGGTGCGCGACGGCGAGTGGGGCGAGCTGTTCATCACCACGCTCGACAAGGAAGCGTCGCCGCTGCTCCGGTTCGGCACGCGCGACCGGGTCAAATATACCGGCACGCGCTGCGGCTGCGGCCGCGAGCTGATGTGCATCGAGAGCGGCTCCATCACCCGCTACGACGACATGATGAAGATCAAGGGGCAGAACGTCTGGCCGGCGGACATGGAGAAGGCGCTGTTCGGCCTGGCCGAGGTTCGCGAGTTCTCCGGCGAGGTGGCGATCGGGCCGAAAGGCCGCGACGAGCTTTACCTCCGGGTCGCGCTGACCGAGCGCGGCGAGGCGCTCGAGAAGCGCGCAGCCGACGACATCCGTGCCGCCTTCAAGGCGCAGTTCAACGTGTCGCCGGTGCTGACCTTTGTCGACGTGACCGAACTGCCGCAGTGGACCACGCCGGAGAAGAAGTCCCGGCGCTTCGTCGACACGCGGCAGAAGGGGCTGGCCCAATGAGCGCCGTCAACGAAACTGCATGGCGCCGCCTGGACGAGCTGCGGACCATCTGCGCCGACCTCGCCGCCGACCAGGACGACGCGGTGCGCATGTTCGCCCTGCGCGTCGATGCCATGGCGCGGGCGCTGAAGGATTCTGTCCTGGTTCCACCGGACCTCGAAAAGGATCATGACAGTGAGTGACGGCCTGACCTACGAATATTCGTCCGCCATCGTCACCGGCGGCGGCACCGGGCTCGGCCGGGCGCTGACCCTGAAGCTCGCCGCGGCGGGCGTCGACGTGTGGATCGCCGGACGGCGGGCCGAACCGCTCGAGGAAACAAGGCAGCTGGCCGGCGCGCATTCGGGCCGTGTCCATCCGCACCCGTGCGACCTGCGGGATCCCGCGGCGTGCCAGGGACTGATCGACGCGGTCACTCCCCACGGCGCAGGCATCCTGGTCAACAACGCGGCCGGCACCTTCGTCGCGCTCGCCGAGGACATCTCGCCGAACGGCTGGCGCGCGGTGATCGAGGCAACGCTCAACGCGCCCTTCTACGTGACGAGCGCGTGGGGCAAGCGCCAGATCCGCGAAGGCAGGGGCGGCGTGGTCCTGAACATCGCGTCGGCGACGACTGATGGCGGCAGTCCCGGCACGGTGCATTCCGGCGCCGCGAAGTCGGGGCTCGTCTCGATGACGAAGACGCTCGCGTCCGAATGGGCGCGCTTCGGCATCCGCGTCAACGCCATCTCGCCCGGACCCTTCGAGACGCCCGGCGCGGCCGACTGGATCTGGTCGAACGCCGAGATCCGCCAGCGTGTCGAGAGCGCGGTCCCGATCGGCTACATCGCGCCGCTCGAGGAGATCGTCGATCCCGCGCTTTTCCTGATCTCGAAGGCTGCCCGCTACACCAACGGCAGCATCCTCAAGGTCGATGGCGGGTGGACGCTGACCGACTGGCTTTACCTGCGACCCGACTCCGAGGAGGACCCCAATGGCTGAACGCCGCAACTTCGCGCATGTGTGCCTGCTGGTGAAGGACATCCATGCGGCGATCGACCACTACAAGAAGATTCTGTCGGTGGTCGATCCGCAGCAGCTGGTCGAGCCGCTCGTCTTCTACGAGGATTTCGGCGCGGGCGAAGAGCGCCTCTCCTACGCGACCTTCCCTTCCGAAGGGTGCGAGATCCAGTTCATGCAGCCGCTGACGCCGGGCACCGCGCTCTACCGCCGGCTCGAGAAGCTCGGGGAGCACGTGCACCACATCTGCTTCACCGCGCCCGACGTGAAGGTCACCGTGCAGGAACTCGCCGCGCGCGGCATCGGCATCGTCAAGGAAGGCATCTCCAACGATCCGCAGATGCCCTGGCAATTCTGGTCCTTCGTCGACCCCAAGCTCACGCATGGCGTGCTGGTCGAGATCGCCAACGACTACGATTCGGTGGGCGGCAAATGGGCGCCGGCCGGCACCAAGGCCAAGGCAGGCTGAGCGGCCGGGCCAGAACGAGCGACGTACACGCAACAGGACGTGCCGAATGACCCCCGATGACCGCCAGCCCGTGATCGTCGATGCCCTGCGCACGCCTTTCGGCAAGCGCGGCGGAAAGCTGTCCGGGTGGCATCCCGTGGAACTCGGCGCCTACCTGATGGCGCGGCTGCTGGAGCGCGCCGGCGTGTCTCCGGCCGATGTCGACGAGGTGATCCTCGGCTGCGTCAGCCAGGTCGGGGAGCAGAGCCTCAACATCGCACGCAACGTGATGCTGGCGGCGGGCCTTCCCGTCGAGGTGCCCGCCACGACCATCGATTTCCAGTGCGGGTCCAGCCAGCAGGCCGTGCATCTTGCGGCGCGCGCCATCCAGTCCGGCGCGGCGGACGTCGTCGTCGCGGGCGGCGTCGAATCGATGTCGCGGGTGCCGCTCGGCTCGACCTTCTCGGCCGAGCGCACGCCCTATGCGCCGGAGTTGCTCGAACGCTTCGCGATCCCTCACCAGGGCGTCAGCGCGCAGATGGTAGCGGACAAATACGGCGTCCGGCGACCCGAGATGGACAGCTTCGCGGTGGAAAGCCACATGCGCGCGGCGGCGGCGACGGCGGCGGGCGCGTTGGCGGGGGAGATCGTCCCCGTCCGGGCGCTCGATGGAAGCGAGATGACGTCCGACGAGGGCATCCGGGCAAATGCTTCGCTGGAGGCCGTGGCGGCGCTGAAGCCCGCGTTCGATCCGACGCATGCCATCACGGCCGGCAACGCGTCGCAGATCACCGACGGGTCGGCGATGGTGCTCGTCATGTCCGCCGCCAAGGCCAGGGCCCTCGGGCTGAAGCCGCGCGCCAGGATCGCCTCCTTCCTCGTCGTCGGCTGCGACCCGGTGACCATGCTTGAAGGGCCGATCCCGGCAACGAAGGCGATCCTCGGCCGCACAGGGCTGTCCATCGACGACATCGACCTGTTCGAGGTGAACGAGGCCTTCGCATCCATTCCACTGGCCTGGGCGAAGGCGACAGGCGCCTCGCTCGACCGGACCAATGTGAACGGCGGCGCGATCGCGCTCGGTCACCCGGTCGGAGCCTCGGGAGCACGACTCATCACCACCATCCTGGCCGAACTCGAGCGCAGGGATCAGCGGCGCGGTCTCGTCGCCATGTGCTGCGGCGGCGGACTGGGCACCGCCACCATCATCGAGCGCGCGGTCAAGGGCGGGGAGCGGGCATGAAGGTCGATCTCGACGGCAAGGTTGCACTGGTCACGGGCGCCAGCCGCGGCATCGGGCTGGCTGCCGCGAAGCGCCTCGTGGAGAACGGCGCGCGGGTGGTGATCAGCAGCCGCAGGCAGGAGGCGCTCGACGCGTCGGCAGCCGAGATCGATGCCGGAAAGACCGGGAACGTCCGCGCCATTGCCGCGCACGGCGGCTCGGTCGACGACATCGAGCGGCTTGTCGACGGCGCGACATCCGCCTTCGGTCCCATCGACATCCTGGTCAACAACGCGGCGACGAGCGCGCACTACGGGAACACCCTCGACGCGGACATGAGCGCCTGGGACAAGACCTTCGACGTGAACGTGCGGGGCGCATTCGTCCTGACCAAGGCGGTGCTGGCGAGCGGGATGGCTGACCGACGGGGTGCGATCGTCAACGTCGCGAGCGTCGGTGGCATCAATCCGGTCACCGGGCTCAGCGTCTACAACATCACAAAGGCCGCGCTCATCCACTTCACCCGCCAGATCGCGCTCGAGCTCGGGCCGAAGGGCATCAGGGTGAACGCGGTAGCGCCGGGCCTTATCCGGACCCGCTTCGCGGAGGTGCTCTGGAAGGACGACGAGTCGCGCGTTCGCTACGAATCGACCAATCCGCTGAGGCGTATCGGTGAGCCGGAGGAGGTGGCGGACGCAATCGTCTTCCTCGCCTCCCCGGCGGCGTCCTACATCAACGGCCAGACCCTCGTGGTCGACGGCGGCGGCGGCGTGCTGGGCACGAGCTCCGCCGCCTAGTCACACGCCCAGGTTCATGCCCTGAGCGGTTACAGCCCGGAGCCTCAGGCGGCGAGCAGCATCTTCTCGATCGCATCCACGGAGTGGTTGGTCAGCGTCTTGGGCACCTCGGCAATGACGCGTTCGCCGACCGCCTTGTGCATCTTCTTGCGCATCTCGCCCAGCACCAGCGGCGGCGCGACAATCACCAACTGGTCAAAGTCGCCGCGGTGCGCCATCTTGTAGAGCCGCTCCGAGATTTCGTCGGCGAACCGCTCCTTGCCCAGGCGATGCCAGTCGGTTTCCTCGAAGGCGCTCTTGTGAGCCGACGGCCCGTCGCTGTGCCGACCGGGCCGGTCCGTTCCCTGTTCGTGGGTGGACGGGTTCTCGTCATGCATCTCGCGTACGACGCGCAGATTTGGATAGGCGCCGTCGCCGTCGTTGCGCAGGAAGAGTGCGCGCTCGCCATCGGCGACGACGACGAACTGGCCATGCTTGAGACGAATCGGGTCCATGGGGGCTCCTCTCTGCGGACATGAGTGCGCCAGGCGCGGGCGGGGGCGGGGGCGGAAATTCGCCTTGGAAATCAAACGCCCCCGTCATCGGCTTGTTCCGTCCGCGTCGGCCTTCCGCGGGGAGTCTCCGCGTAGAATTTTTTGCTCCCGTCGTCGGTCATGCGGCAAAAGCGATTGCGCCCGCGCCGGCCAGGCGACAGCCCGTTCCTTCAAAAGCAGCCCAGCGGCGGGGAGAATGGTGTCGAATGAAGTAGCTTCGCGTCCATGCCTTCCGAACAAACCAAGCTCAACGCCTTTCCCGTTTTCCTGCGGGTCGAGGAGCGGTCCGTCGTCATCGTCGGCGGCGGTGCGGAAGCATTGGCCAAGGCGCGGCTGCTGGGCCAGTCCAATGCGGTGATCACGCTCGTGGCGCGGCGGCCCGACGCCGCGCTGACCGAGTGGGCCGCCGGGGCGGACGCACATCTGCTGGAAGCGGAGTACGATCCCACGCTGCTCGACGGCGCCGTCCTGGTGTTCGCAGCGAGCGGCGACCCCTCCCTCGACGCCCGCGTCAGCGCCGATGCCCGCGCGCTTGGCATTCCAGTCAACGCAGTAGACCGGCCGGAACTGTGCGACTTCTTCACGCCCGCGCTCGTGAACCGCGCGCCCGTCTGCATCGCGATCGGCACCGAAGGGGCCGCGCCGGTGCTGGCGCAGTCGCTGCGTGCCCGCATCGACCAGATGCTGGCGCCTTCGCTCGGCGCGCTCGCCTCTCTCGCCGCGAGTTTCCGCGGTGCTGCGGAGCGGCTGCTGCCGAGGGGCAATGCGCGCCGTCGCTTCTGGAACGAGTTCTTCGCCGGCGCGCCGGCGCGCGCCATGGAGGTCGGGCACCTGGCCGAGGCGCAGGAGGCCGCTGCCGAGCTGCTGCTGCGCCGCCGGGCCGCCGCGGGGCTCGTCTCCCTGGTCGGCGCAGGCCCCGGGGCCGAGGACCTGCTCACGCTGCGCGCCCAGCGCAGGCTGATGGACGCCGATGCGATCGTTTTCGACGCGCTTGTTCCGGAGGCCGTCGTCGCGATGGGGCGCCGGGATGCCGAGCGCATCGCGGTCGGCAAGCGCAAAGGATGCCACACCAAGAGCCAGGCAGAGATCAACGATCTGCTGGTTTCGCTCGGCCGCGACGGCAAGCGGGTCGTGCGCCTGAAGTCCGGCGATCCGCTGGTGTTCGGCCGCGCCGGCGAGGAACTCGCGGCACTGCGCGACGCCGGCATCGCCTGCGAGGTGGTTCCCGGCGTCACCTCCGCCCTTGCCGCCGCCGCCGACGTCCAGCTGCCACTGACGCTGCGCGGCGTCGCATCCTCGATGGTGTTCACGACAGGCCACGACCTGAAGGGCGGGCCCCTCCCCGACTGGGCAAAGCTCGCCATCTCCGGCGCAACCGTCGCCGTCTACATGGGCCGCTCGACCGCGGCGGACGTCGCGGGCCGCCTGATCGAGGCCGGCCTGTCGCCCGACACCGCGGTGGCGGTCGTCGAGAACGCCAGCCTGCCGGAGCGCCGTCTCTTCCACGGCACCCTGACGGACCTGCCCGCGCTCGGGAACCGCGAGGACCTGGCCGGTCCCGTCATGACCATCATCGGCGACGCGGTGGCCGGCGCCAACCTCGACCTGTCGGAACCGCTGGCGGCGCATGCGGCACGACTGCCGGCCAGCCAGCATCAGGGAGCGGGCGCATGAAAGTCCTGACCGGCAACCGGCTGACCGACGGCGAAGCGGTCTGGTACCGCGCCGACGGGTCATTCGCCGAGACGATCGACGGCGCCCAACTGGCGAAGGACAAGGCCGAACAGGACCGCCTGGAGGCGATCGGCAAGAAGGCCTATGCCGACAACCTCATCCTCGACGTGGAGCTCATCGATGTCGAGCTCTTCGACGGCCGCATCGTGCCGCAACGCCTGCGCGAGCGCATCCGCGCGGCCGGGCCGACCAATCGCACCGATCTCGGCAAGCAGGCGCGGTCGGCGCCGGCAGCCGCCGCGGGCTTCGACGGCGGCGGCATCTAGGACAGGACGACAGAGATGTATCGCTATGACGAGTTCGACCAGGATTTCGTGAACGCCCGCGTGGAGCAGTTCAGCGACCAGGTCGACCGGCGGCTGGCCGGCGAGATCACCGAGGACCAGTTCCGACCGCTCAGGTTGATGAACGGCGTCTATCTCCAGCTTCACGCCTATATGCTGCGCGTCGCGATTCCCTACGGCACGCTGTCGTCGAAGCAGATGCGCATGCTTGCCCACATCGCCCGCACCTACGACAAGGGCTACGGCCATTTTACCACGCGCCAGAACATCCAGTACAACTGGCCGGCGCTCTCGGACATGCCGACGATCCTCGCTGACCTCGCGTCTGTCGAGATGCATGCGATCCAGACCAGCGGCAACTGCATCCGCAACGTCACGGCCGACCATTTCGCCGGTGCCGCCGCCGACGAGGTCGCCGATCCGCGTCCCTATGCGGAGATCCTGCGCCAGTGGTCCTCGGTTCACCCCGAGTTCTCGTACCTGCCGCGCAAGTTCAAGATCGCGGTGACGGGCGCCGAGCGCGACCGCGCGGCGATCCAGACACACGACATCGGGCTTCACCTGAAGAAGAACGCCGGCGGGGAGCTCGGCTTCGCCGTCTATGTCGGCGGCGGCCAGGGACGCACCCCGATGGTCGCGAAGAAGATCCGCGACTTCCTGCCGGAGAACCAGCTCCTCGCCTACTGCACCGCGATCCTGCGCGTGTACAATCTCTACGGACGTCGCGACAACAAGTACAAGGCGCGCATCAAGATCCTCGTCCACGAGACCGGTACCGA
Organism: Rhizobiaceae bacterium; assembly: GCA_019635755.1. Taxonomy (GTDB): domain Bacteria; phylum Pseudomonadota; class Alphaproteobacteria; order Rhizobiales; family Rhizobiaceae; genus OAS926. Next base: position 221,475 of record JAHBYW010000003.1, read on the forward strand.
GGAGTTCGCCCGTCAGGTCGAGGCGGAATGGCAGGCGCTGAAGGACACGGAGCTGAAGCTTCCCGAGGCCGACATCCGCGCGATCGAGGCGTATTTCGCGCCGCCCGCGCTGACCCCGCGGCCGGAGGGCGAAGACGCCGTGCGCGTCGCACGGCTCGATTCCAAGAGCTTCTCCGAATGGCTCGACCAGAACGTGGTCACCCATCGCAACCCGGACTACGCGGCCGTCACGATTTCGCTGAAGGGCATCGGCGAGGCGCCGGGCGACGCCTCGGACAGCCAGATGGATGCGATCGCCGACCTGGCCGAAAAATGCGCCTTCGACGAGATCCGCGTCAGCCATGAGCAGAACCTGATCTTCCCGCATGTGGCGCGCGCCGACCTGAAGGCGATCTACGACGAACTGGTGCAGATCGGGCTGGCGACGGCCAACTCCAACCTGATCACCGACATCATTGCCTGCCCCGGCCTCGACTATTGCGCACTCGCCAACGCACGCTCGATCTCGGTGGCGCAGAACATCTCGAACCGCTTCGCCGACCTCGCGCGGCAGCGCGACATCGGCGAGCTGAAGCTGAAGATTTCGGGCTGCATCAATGCCTGCGGCCACCACCACGTGGGCCACATCGGCATTCTGGGAGTCGAGAAGAAGGGTGCCGAACTCTACCAGGTGACGCTGGGCGGCTCCGGCGACGAGACGACGACGATCGGCGAGATCATCGGCCGCGGCTTCGGACCCGACGAGATCACCGACGCGATCGAGACGATCGTCGACACCTATCTCGCCGTTCGGGCCGACCGGTCGGAGCGGTTCCTCGACACCTACCGCCGCGTCGGCCCCGCGCCCTTCAAGGAGGCGCTCTATGCTGGCGAAACAAAGGCCGCTTGATCAGGCGGAGGAGGCAGCCACCGAGGCGGCAGCCCTCGAAGCCAGCCAGGGCTATCTCGAGCCGATCGAGATCATCGAACGCGCCGCAGCGCATGATTTTGCCGGCGCCCTGGCCGCCGTGTCGTCCTTCGGCGCGGATTCGGCCGTCCTGCTGCACATGATCTCCAAGGTCGATCCGTCGCTGCCGGTCGCCTTCCTCGACACCGGCAAGCATTTCGGCGAGACGCTGGACTACCGCGATGCGCTCGTCGCCGACTTCGCGCTGCGCGACATCAGGATCATTTCGCCCGAGGAGAACGCGCTGGCGCGCGTCGATCCGGACGGCACGCTGCACGCGCGGGACACCAACGCCTGCTGCGATGTGCGCAAAGTCGAGCCGATGGCGCGCGCTGTCGCGCCTTTTCGTGCATGGCTCACGGGCCGCAAGCGCTTCCAGGCCGCGACGCGGAAGAATCTTGCCGTTTACGAACCCGTCGGGCCGCGCATCCGCATCAACCCGCTGGCGCGCTGGACCACCGCCGACCTCGCCGAATACATGCGCCGCCACGCACTGCGGCAGAACCCGCTCGTCGCCTACGGATATCTCTCCATCGGCTGTTTCCCCTGCACGCAGCCGGTGAAGCCCGGCGAGGACGCGCGCTCCGGCCGCTGGGCTGGTCAAGCCAAGACCGAATGCGGTATTCACCTGTCCGGACTGGAACAGTCGCTGACAGACGCATCGCTCTAGGACTTCGCCATTTCATGACCGAGACTGCCGCGCAGCCGACAGCCACGCGCCTGTGGACGCCTGAAGGTTTCCGCGAGGACGAATGGCGCCATGCCGACAGCGCCGACGCTCTTTCCGGCAACGGCCGCTTCATCCTGCCGCTGGCGGTGTTCCTGGCGCTGGACGAACAGGTGCGCAAGGGCGCGAAGGAACGGCTCGGTGTGTTGCTGATGCCGGGCGACCAGCTGGAGGCGATCGTCCCGCATCTCGACGAGCTGACGCTGGTGGCCCTGGCGTTTCCGGCCTTCAGCGACGGACGCAGCTTCTCCAAGGCGGAACTGCTGCGCAGCCGCCACGGCTTTGCCGGCCCGGTCCGGGCCACCGGCCAGGTGCTGGTCGACCAGCTTCCGCACATGCTGCGGCTGGGCTTCAGCGAGTTCGAGGTGTCGCACCCCGTGTTGCTGCAGCGGCTGGAGACGGGCGATGTCGGGGGGCTCGGCCTCTACTACCAGCCGACCTCCCAGCCGGCCGCGGCCGGCGAGAAATATTCCTGGCGTCGGAAGCCGACGGCATAGGCCGAAGGCTTAAACTCCATCAAGGACTGCGCTACGCTGCCCGTCGAGGGGGAAGGCGGGTGGAATTCGACTACGTCATCGTCGGCGCCGGTTCGGCCGGCTCCGTGCTCGCCGCGCGGCTGTCCGAGAAGCCCGACGTCCGCGTCTGCCTGATCGAGGCGGGCGGCAACGCGCGATCGGTCGTGCTGCGCGCGCCTGCCGGTTTCGCGCTTCTGACGCGCGGGCCGTTCAAGCACCTCTACTGGAATTTCGAGTCCGTGCCGCAGCCGGGCCTCAACGGCCGCAAGAGCTTCCAGCCGCGCGGGCGCGGCCTCGGAGGGTCGAGCGCCATCAACGCCATGCTTTATGTGCGCGGCCATCGCACCGACTATGACGACTGGGCGGCGGCGGGCTGCACCGGCTGGGGCTGGTCGGACGTGCTGCCCTTCTTCCGCAAGGCGGAGGCCAACCAGCGCGGCGCTGACGACTTCCACGGCGCCGACGGGCCGCTGCAGGTCGCCGACCAGCAGGAGCCCAGACCGATCACCCGCGCCTTCATCGAAGCCTGCGGGGAAAACCAGATCCGCTTCAATCCCGACTACAACGGTGCCGAGCAGGATGGCGCGGGACTCTTCCAGGTCACGCAGTTCTGGAAGGGCGAGAAGCGCGGCGAGCGATGCTCCGTCGCCCGCGCCTATCTCGACCCGGTCGAAAGCCGTCCGAACCTCGCGATCCTGAAAGACGCGATCGTCATGGGGATCGAGTTCGACGGGCGACGCGCCACCGGCGTGCGGCTGCGCGACCGGTCCAGCGAGAAGACGATCGCCGCGCGCCGGGAGGTGATCCTCTCCGCCGGTGCGCTGGCGTCCCCGCAATTGCTGATGCTCTCCGGCATCGGACCGGGCCAGCAACTCAGGCGCCACGGCATTGCCGTCCGCAACGACCTGCCCGGCGTCGGGCAGAATTTGCAGGACCATCTGGATTTCACGCTCGGCTGGAAGTCGCGCGATCCCGACACGATCGGCCTGACGCCGCGCATGGGTCTGCGCCTCTTGCGCGAGACGTTGCGGTGGCGCCGCGACGGCACCGGCCTGCTGACCAGCCCCGTTGCCGAGGGCGTCGCCTTCGTCAAATCCGATCCGGGTCTCAGCCGGCCGGACCTGCAGCTTCACTTCGCGGTTGCGATGGTCGACGACCACGGCCGCAAGATGCACCTCGGCTACGGCTTCTCCTGCCATGTGTGCGTGCTGCGGCCGTTCTCGCGCGGTGACGTCGGGCTGAACAACGCCGATCCGCTGTCGGCTCCGCGCATCGATCCGAAATTCCTGTCCGACGAGCGGGATGCGGCGCTGCTGCTCAAGGGCACGAAACTCACCCGGAAAATCCTTGGCTCGCCGGCGCTCGAATCCTATCGGCAAAAGGAATACTACCTATCGGGCGAGCCGACCGACGACGAGTTCATGCGCCATATCCGCGATCGCGCGGATACGATCTATCATCCGGTCGGAACCTGCCGGATGGGCGCAGGACCCGACGCCGTGGTCGACCCCGAACTCAAGGTCAGAGGCATCGATGGGTTGCGGGTGGTCGACGCTTCGATCATGCCGACGCTGCCTGGCGGCAACACCAACGCCCCGACGGTCATGGTCGCAGAAAAGGCGGCGATGATGATCGCCGCCTCGTGAAGGCCTGAAACTGCCGAAGCAGCTACCTGGAGTTGTCCGCAGGCCGTGCGCGGGCCTCTGCCCTGTCGAGTTCCGTGAGCAGGCGGCCGAGTTCGTCCGGCATCTCGTCGTCCAGGCGGAACTGCGGGAGCGCGCGGAAATAGCGCTGATTGCGCTCCGCCCCCACCTGGCGACGGATGGTTGCTGTGAGGCTATCCATCTTCGTCTTTCCGTTCTGTGACATTGCAACTCATACTCGGTTCGGGGTCGAAACTCGCATCGTCAGCGGATGGTTCCGTTTGTGGCAGGCCCACTTCCAGTTCCTCCCCAACGCGGTAAAGTTTGAGTAAAATTGGATGGAATTCGCTCTAATATTGCGCGATTCGGCGGAACTCTCGCTGGTCTGGCCAGTGATTTCGCATGCTGGTGGCCGGATTTGGTTTGCCAGGGACGCATGCTAAGCAGGCTCAGAGTGCCCTCCCGCCGCGGCTAACCATGACCTCGCACAATGACGAGTATCCGGATTTCGGACTGACGCCGGAGGAGCGTCGGCGGGCGGTCTTCACCCACTACTACGAACGCCCGGGCATGGACGGCGAGCACGGCGAGATCTGGTGCTACACCGACCGCTTCTCCTACCGTAGCGGCGAAACGGCGACGTTCTTCGTGTCCTCGACAGCGCCGACCTTCGGGATCGAGATTGTCCGCGACGGAGCGGTCGAGACGCCGCTCTTCTCCCGGCGGAACGTCGCGGCGCGCTGGCAGGACACGCCGGACCAGTGCTCGGTCCATGGCTGCGGATGGGAGGCGACGTTCGAGCTGCCGCTGCCGTCGGACTGGCCGTCCGGCGCCTATCGCGTCGCGTTGAGGGCCGAAGGACCCGGCGGCAAGACGGTCGTATCGCACCACCTCTTCGTCATCGCGCCGCATGCCGGCCGGAAGGCAGGCCGCGTCCTTCTGGTGGCGTCGACCGGCACGTGGACCGCCTACAACACGTGGGGCGGCTCCAATCACTACGAGGGCATCACCGGCCCGAACCGCGATCATTTCGCAACCACGGTGTCGACGCAGCGCCCGTGGTGCCGTGGCTTCGTCGTCCTGCCGCCGACCGCGCCGCGCGTTCCGGTCGAGGCGTCGCTCGGGCCGATGAAGGAGCCGCGCTATCCGCACATGGAATGGGCCTTCGCCACCGGCCACTCCAAGAAATACGCATCGTCGGGCTGGGCAAGCTACGAGTCGCACTTCTTCCGCTGGGCTGAGCGCGCAGGCTATGCCATCGACCTCGCCACACAGCACGAGCTGCAGTTCGCACCCGACCTGCTCGACGGCTATGCCTGCGTCGTCTTCGTCGGCCATTGCGAATACTGGTCGTGGGAGATGCGCGACGCCATCGACCGCTACGTCGAGAACGGCGGCAAGGTGGCACGCTTCGCCGGCAATTTCCTCTGGCAGACGCGCATCAGCGCCGACGGCACGCAGCAGACCTGCTACAAATACACCGCCCGCGACGCCGATCCGATCGCGGCCACCGGCGACATCACGCGGCTGACGCATTCCTGGGATGCGCCGGAGATCGGCCGACCCGCCATCCAGACCTTCGGGCTGAGCCCCTCCAAGGGCATCTATGCCGGATGGGGCGGCTGCACGCCGCGTGGGGTGAGAGGGTTTCCGATCTATCGCCCGCAGCACTGGGCGTTCAAAAACACAGGCCTGTTTTATGGCGACGTGCTCGGACAGGAGTCGCACATCTTCGGCTATGAGGTGGACGGGCTGGATCACCTCGTCCGCAACGGCCTGCCGGAGGCGACGCCGGAAAGCGGCGCGCTTCCGGGCACGGAGATCCTCGCGGTCGGCCTTGCCAGCCAGGTCGAGGAGAACGACGATCTGCCCAAGGACAATATGTGGCTGGGCGACGGCGACGGACGCTTCACCGCCGACGTGCTTTATCGCGACAAGAGCGACGAGGCGCTGGAACGGGTCAAGCGCGGAAACGGCATGATCGTCGTCGCGCCGAAGGGCCGGGGTGAGATATTCCACGCCGGCTCATGCGAATGGGTGGCCGGGCTGCTCCGCAAGGACGCGATGGTCGAGCGCGTGACGGCCAACGTGCTGGACCGGTATCTGGCGAAGACGGGGTGACATGGACAACCAACCGAAGCCGGCCACCGCCCGCCCCCCATCGAACCTCTTCTACCTGACGCGCTTGCGCCGGCCGCTGGTCGACCGCGCGGAGGGTATCTACTTCTGGGACGAGACAGGCCGCCGCGTGATCGACGGTTCGTCGGGCGCGATGGTGGTCAATCTCGGCCATGGCAACCGCAACGTCCTCGACGCCATGAAGCGGCAGATGGACAAGGCGACCTTCGCCTATCGCCTGCATTTCGAGAACCAGCCGGCGGAGGATCTGGCGAAGGACGTGGCGCGGCGCATGCCCGGCGACCTCGACCGCATCTTCTTCGTCTCGGGCGGCTCGGAGGCGGTGGAGTCCTGCCTGAAGCTCGCGCGACAGTGGGCCGTTGTCACCGGGCAGGCCAGCCGCTGGAAGGTCATCGGCCGCTTCCCATCCTATCATGGCGGAACGATGGGATCGCTCGGCATCACCGGCGACGGGGCACTCGTCGACACCTTCGTTCCGTCCATCCGGCAGATGCCGCTGGTTCCGGCGCCGACTGCCTGGCGCGACCGCGACAACCTCACGCTCGAGCAGCGCGGGCTGAAGTACGCCGACATGCTGGAGGAGAAGATCCTCGCCGAAGGGCCGGAAAGCGTACTGGCCTTCATCATGGAGCCGATCGGCGGCGCAGCGACGGCGGCGCTGGTTGCGCCGGACAGCTATTTCCCGCGCATTCGGGAGATCTGCGACAGATACGGCATCCTGCTGATCCATGACGAGGTGATGAGCGGCATCAACCGCACGGGCAAATTCCTCGGCGGCGACCACTGGAACTGCCGCCCCGACATCGTCGCCATGTCCAAGGGAATCGGCTCCGGCTACGCACCGCTCGGCGCGATGGCCGCGCCGCAGCGCATTGTCAAGCCGATCCTCGATTCCGGCGGGTTCCAGCATGGCTACACCTATTCCGGCAATCCGCTCGCCTGTGCGGCCGGACTTGCGGTGCTGGCGGAAATGGACCGGCTCAGGGTCGCCGAGAACGCGGCGGCCATGGGCGAGGTGCTGATGGAGGAGCTGCGCATGCTGGCCAAGCGCTTCGCCTTCATGGGCGACATCCGCGGCAAGGGCCTGCTCGTCGGCGTCGAGCTGTTCGAGGATCCGGCGACGCTGAAGCCCATCGCCAAGGCGAAGAACGCCTATCAGCGGCTGATCGACCTTTCCTACGACCGCGGGCTGATCATCTACGGCCGCCGCGTGAAGGGCGGGCCGGACGGCGACAATTTCATGCTGGCGCCGCCGCTCATCATCACGCGGGAACAGGTGGGCGAACTGATCGCCATCCTGGGCGATGCGCTGCAGGCGCTCGCAGACGAGCTCGGGCTGCCGGTCAACGCATGAGCGCACGCGTGACCATCCGCGAGGCGACCGCCGCGGACGCCCCGGACATCCACCGCGCGCTGCTGACGCTGGCCGAGCATGTCGGCGAGATGCACAGGGTCGTCAGCACGGTGGACGACATCCGCCGCTATGGGTTCGAGGCGAGCCCCCCGCATTTCACCGCGCTCGTCGCCGAGGTCGATGGCGCGTTCGCGGGCATCAGCCTGTTCTTCCCGACCTTCTCCACCTGGTATGGCCGCCCGGGCGTCTATGTCCAGGATCTCGTCGTCGAACCGGGCTTTCGCGGCATGGACATCGGCCGCGCCCTCATACGGGCCACGGCGCGGCGTGCGGCAGCCGGCGGTGCGACCCATATGAAGCTCGCGGTCGACACCCAAAACGTCTCCGCGCAGGCCTTCTACGCGCGCATGGGCCTCCGGCACGCCGACGAGGATTTCCTCTACTATGCGGCCGGCGATGCCTTCGGGGCGCTCGCGGCCGGTGATGGAGAGGGCCGATGAAAGGCTTCTTCGCCGACGAGCAGCGGAAGCACGACCCGAAGGCGTTCCTCTCCAGCGGCGCGCCGAAACCGAATCCAGAGCAGCCGGCGCGCGTCGACAGGCTGCTGGCCGGAGCGCGCACGGCGGGGTGCGAGGTCGTGCGTCCGCGCGAGCAGGGGCTCGGACCGGTCTCGGCCGTGCACACGCCGGAGTATCTCGAATTCCTGGAGCGCATCTTCGAGCGCTGGCAGCGCATCGAAGGGGCATCGGCCGAGGTGATCCCGAACATCCATCCGCTCGCGCGAGACGGCACCTACCCGGCGTCCGCCGTCGGTCAGGCCGGCTACCACATGGCCGACACGTCCTGCCCGATCTCTGCCGAGACCTGGGACAGCGCGCTCTGGAGCGCGTGGACGGCGGCGAGCGCGGCGGACGACGTGCAGGCCGGTGCGCCCTCGGCCTATGCGCTCTGCCGCCCGCCGGGGCATCACGCATTCGCCGACGTCGCGGGCGGGTTCTGCTACATCAACAACTCCGCCGTCGCCGCGCAGCGCCTGCGTTCCAATGCGGCGCGCGTCGCCATCCTCGATGTCGACCTGCATCACGGCAACGGCACGCAGGGGATATTCTACCGCCGCGACGACGTGCTGACCGTATCGATCCACGCCGATCCGGTCCGCTTCTATCCCTTCTTCTGGGGCCATGCGGACGAGCGCGGCGAAGGACCCGGGCTCGGCTACAACCTGAACCTGCCGCTGGCGCGCAGGACCGCCGACGCGGGCTTTCTCGAAGCGCTCGACACGGCGCTGCGGCGGATCCGCGCCTTTGCGCCGGAGGCACTCGTCGTGGCGCTTGGACTGGACACATTCGAGGGCGATCCGTTCGGCGGGCTGTCGGTGACGACGCCCGGATTCGCGCGGATCGGCGAAGCCATTGGCACGCTCGCGCTGCCCACGGTGATCGTCCAGGAGGGTGGCTACCTCTGCGACGCGCTGGGCGACAATCTCGCGGCGTTCCTGACCGGGTTCGCCGGCCGTCACCGTTGACCGAGCCCGCAAGCCTCAGGCGGTATTGACCCGCATCAAGGCGCATACGGGCCGCGCTGCTATTGTCGGCTTCCTGGCAGGGAGCGCACCATGCGCCAGCAACGGGATACGACACGCCTCACCGACGTTCTGCTCGCCAGCGGCATCCTGTCGTCGATCTGGTACGTCGTCATCAATGCAGCCGTGCCGTCGCTGTGGCCGGAATACAGCATCGTCGACCAGACGGTCAGCGAACTGTCGGCCTTCGGCGCGCCGACGCGGGCCGTCTGGATCGTCGCCGCCCTGCCTTACACGATTCTGTTCGGCCTTTTCGGCTGGGGCGTTCTGCGCACCGGAACCGCCGACCGGCGCCGTCGCACGGCCGGCTGGCTGATCCTCGCCTGCGCGGTTCTGAACCTCTGGTGGCCGCCGATGCACGCGCGCGAGGTGCTGGCCGCCGGAGGAGGAACCATGTCCGATACGCTGCACCTGGTCTGGGCCGGCGCGATCACGACGATGTTCATCATGATCATGGTCGCCACCGCGGCGAGCCTCGGTTCCGGACTGCGGCTCTACACGGCCTTCACCGTCGTGGTCCTGGCGCTCTTCGGCGGCATGACCACGTGGCTCTCCCCCAATGTCGCGCTCGACCTTCCGACCCCGTGGATCGGCGTCTGGGAGCGCCTGAACATCGGGGCGTTCCTCCTCTGGGTCGTCGTCGTCGCCGTCGCGCTGCTCAACCGCGGGGACATCGCGCGCACGCCGCTGCCGGAGGTGGGCGGGCGGGCTATTTCGTCGAGAAGCCGATCGCCGGGATGAGGTCGAGCGCCGTGCGTGTCGCCGCGCCGGCGGCGATCGCGATCTGCGGGAGAAGCATCCACTCCAGCGTCCAGGCCGCGCCCGAGCGCTCGTTCTCGTGCACCATCGACTGATGCATGCCCGACACCAGCGTCGCGTTGAAGCGCGCCAGGGTGACCAGGATTTCCGCGCCGACCGGGTTGACCTTGTGCGCCATGGCCGAGGAGCCGCCGCCGGTCGCCAGGATGATCTCGCCGACCTCGTTCTGCGCCGCGAGCGTCACGTCGCTGCCGAACTTGCCGAGGCTTCCGGTGATCCCCGCCAGCGTCGATGCGACCGCAACGACGCCGTCCCGCTCGGAATGACGCGGGCGCTCGGGCGCCTTGAGCTTCAGCCGCCGTGCGAGGCTCTCGGTCACCGCCTGCGCATTGCCACCCAGCTTGTCCAGCGTGCCCGCCGCGCCGCCGAAGGTCACGACGGCGATCGCGTCCTTGACGCCGTCCAGCCGCTGGCGATGCCGCACGAGCGGATCGCGCCAGCTGGCGATCTTGCGCGCCGCCGGCACGGCAATCGCGGCCTGCATGCGGGTGTGCGCCATCACGGTCTTGCCGCCATGGCGCTTCTCCATGTCATCGAGCGCGGCGACGAGGCGACCGAGGCGCGCCGACAGCAGGTCGAGCACCGGCACGAGGCGCAGCGACAGCGAGGTGTCGATCGCATCCTGGCTGGTTGCCCCGAAATGGACGAAGCGGCCGTTGGGCTCGCCCGTCGCCGAGCGGAGCTGCCGCACCAGTTCGGTGGCAGATACCCCGTCCCTGGCCGTTTCGGTCCGCAGCGCCTGCAGATCGGGCTTGAACTTGCCGGCGGCGATCGCGATCGAGCGTGCCGCATCGCCCGGTATCACGCCGAGATCGGCCTCGGCCTCGGCCAGCGCGACCTCGAACGCCACCATTGCCGCGATATCCGCTTCGGCTGAAAAATAGCGCGCGCTCTCATCGTCGCCGAGCAGGCCGGACAGAAAGGGATGGTCGAACGCGCACGCACTCATGACGAACTCAGATATCGAAGAAGACGGTTTCCTTGTCTCCCTGAAGATAGATGTCAAAGGTAAACGTCGACCCCTCGCGCGTCGCGATCAGGCTTGGCACCCGGTTTCGGTGCTCGATGCGCGCAAGCACGGGATCTTCCGCGTTGGCCTTCTCCTCGTCGCCGAAATACATGCGGGTCGACAGCGCGAGGTTGATGCCGCGCGCGGCGATCCAGAACGTCACGTGCGGCGCCATCAGCCGGCCATCGCGGAACGGCACGCGACCGGGCTTGATCGTCTCGAACCGGTAGTAGCCGGTCTCCATGTCCGTCGGCGCGCGGCCCCAGCCGGTGAAATGCAGATCGGCCGAGCCGCGCGTTTCGCTGGGTGAATTGTAGAGGCCGGCGGCGTCCGCCTGCCAGATCTCCACCAGCGCGTCGCGGATCGGCGTGCCCGATCCGTCGAAGATGCGGCCGGTGACGGTGATGCGCTCACCCTTCGTCTTCTCGTCCACCATCGCGGTGCCGAGGTCGGCGGGATAGACCCCCTTGATGTCGGCGAAGTTGGGGGTCAGTCCGATATGGACATAAGGCCCGGCGGTCTGTGAGGCGCTTTCCTTGAGGTGGGAGAGTGACTGGGTCATGGTCAGTTCCCCTCCAGCCGGTTTTCGAACATCGTCGAGCGCCGGCCGCGCAGAACGATGTCGAACTTGTAGGCGCGGGCATCCATCGGGATCGTCGCGTTCATGTCGAGCAACGCGATCAGCCCGTCGATGGCGGCCTTGTCGGGGATCGTGCGCACGATCGGGCATTTCCAGATCAGCGGGTCGCCTTCGAAATACATCTGCGTGATCAGCCGCTGCGCGAAGCCGTGTCCGAAGATCGAGAAATGGATGTGCTGCGGCCGCCATTCGTTCGGGCCGTTCGGCCAAGGGTAAGCGCCGGGCTGGATGGTGCGGAAGGCGTAGTTGCCGTCCTCGTCGGTGATCGTGCGCCCGCAGCCGCCGAAATTCGGATCGAGCGCGGCCAGATAGCCGTCGCGCTTGTGGCGATAGCGGCCGCCGGCATTGGCCTGCCAGACCTCGACCAGCGCTCCCGCGACGCCCTTGCCGCGCTCGTCCAGCACGCGCCCGTAGACGATGATGCGGGGGCCGATCGCGCTTTCGCCGGGTTTGGCGAAGTTGTGGATCATATCGTCGTCCAGGTCGCCCAGCATCGAATGCCCGAACACCGGTCCGGTGATCTCGGAGATCGTGTTGTCCAGCGATATCGGCGCCTTGCGCGGCGAGCGCAGCACGGTCGACTTGTAGCCCGGCGCGAAAGCCGGCGGATGCCACAGCGGATCGCGCTGGAAGAACGATCCCGTTTCGGGCGCGCGGTTGGGTCTGCGATCCGTCATTTCCTGCCCTTCCCGGCGTCCATCTCGGCATAGGTTTGTTTGGCGATCCGCATGGCGGTGTTGGCGGCCGGAACGCCGGCATAGATTGCCACGTGCAGCAGTGCCTCGCGAACATCGTCCATGGTCGCGCCCGTGTTCTTCGTGGCGCGCAGATGCAGAACGAACTCTTCGTGGTGACCAAGTGCGGCCAGGAGCGCCAGCGTCACCATCGAACGCTCGCGCTTGGTCCAGTTCGGCCGCGACCAGACATGGCTCCAGGCGGATTCCGTGATCAGATCGAGGAACGGTCCGTTGAATTCGGTGCGCCCCACGACGGAGGCGTCCACATAGGCCTTGCCCAGCACCTTGCGGCGCGTCGCCATGCCCTGGCGCTGCCGTGGAGATTCCTTCTTCGCGGCCATGCCCGATCCTTTCCTGTCGCCGTCCAGACTGGCAGCCCGATCCGCCCGTCTCAATAGGGAAGCCCGACATAGTTCTCGGCGAGCGCGGTCGACGCGGCTTCCGATCCGACGACATAGCCGAGTTCCGCCTCCTGGATGCGCTGGCCGAAAGGCCCGGTTTCCGGGAACTTGTGCATGAGCGACGTCAGCCACATCGAGAAGCGGACGGACTTCCACACCCGCGCCAGAGCGCGCGCTGAGTAGGCGTCGATGCCCGCCGTCGAGGTCTCGGCATAGTGCTCGCGCAGGCCGTTGAAGAGGTAGTGCACGTCGCTCGCCGCGAGGTTCAGCCCCTTGGCGCCGGTCGGCGGCACGATGTGCGCGGCGTCGCCCACGAGGAACAGCCGCCCGAACCGCATCGGCTCGGCCACGAAGGCTCGAAGGGGCGCGATCGACTTCTCGAACGATGGTCCGGTCGTGACCGCGGCGGCGTCCCGCTCGGGCAGCCGGCGCCTCAGTTCATCCCAGAAGGCGGCATCGGACCAGCCTTCCACCGTCTGGTCGAGCGGGATCTGGATATAGTAGCGGCTGCGGGTCTTCGACCGCATCGAGCACAACGCGAACCCCCGCGGATGGTTGGCGTAGATCAGCTCCTCGCTGGCGGGCGGCACCTCGGCGAGGATGCCGAGCCAGCCGAAGTCGTAGATCTTCTCGTAGGTCGTGATCCCGCTCGCCGGAACGGATTTGCGGCTGATCCCGTGGAAACCGTCGCAGCCGGCGATGAAGTCGCAGTCGATACGATGGGTGGCGCCATCCTTGTCATAGGTGACATAGGGTCGGTCGCCGTCGAACCCGTGCGGCGTGACGTTGGCCGCCTCGTAGATCGAGACGGCGCCGCTCGCCGCGCGATGGTCCATCAGGTCGTGGGTCATCTCGGTCTGGCCGTAGACGGTGACGTGCCTGCCGGTCATCGCGCTGAAGTCGATGCGGTGGTTCTGGCCGTCGAAGGCGAGCGAGACACCGTGGTGGGGAAGGCCCTCCCGATGCAGCCTCGCGGCGGCGCCGCATTCGTCCATCTGCGCGACGGTGCCACTTTCCAGCACGCCGGCGCGGACCCGGCCAAGCACATAGTCCTGGCTCACACGGTCGAGCACGACATTGTCGATGCCGGCGCCGGTCAGGAGCTGGCCGAGCAGCAGGCCCGACGGGCCTGAGCCGATGATTGCGACCCGGGTGCGCAAACGTCCTCCCCCGTTCTTGCGCGACCGATCCTATGGTTCATCACCGACGGAGCAATGGACCCATCGCCCAGAGAGTTGGACAGATCGAACATCGGATGCGATGATCGGCGATGCAGAAGAACGTGCCGACCTACGGGCTGTACGGCGAGGCCAGCGCGCAAAGGCCGCGCTTCTGGATGCATTCCGAGACGATCGCTTCGCGCAGCCGGTTTCACCGATGGGAAATCCGCAAGCACCGCCACGCCGATTTCTTTCAGATTCTGTACATACGCGGCGGACTCGGCGAGGCGCTTCTGGATGACCGGCGCCACGCGCTCGGTCCCGGCATGCTGGTGATCGTGCCGCAGGGGTGCGTCCACGGGTTTCACTTCTCGAAGGACATGGATGGCCAGGTGGTCACCTTCGTCGCCGCGCGGCTCGCCGCGCTGGCCAGCTTCTCGCAGGCGTTGGCCGATCCTCGGGTCGTGGCAATCGACACCGGCTCCGCCGACGGCCGGCTGGTCGGCGACGTCCTTGCCCGCTTCGGCGGAGCGGTCGCTCGGGACGGCTCGCCGGCACTGGCCGAGTCGCTGCTGACGTCGGCGCTGCTCCTCATCGGCGGACTTCTCGCCACCGGCGTCACGGCCGAGAGCCCGGGAACCGAGCGGATCGAGAGGCTTCGCCGGCTTGTCGCCCTCCATATGCGCGAGCACCGCGCTGTCTCCTTCTATGCGTCGGCGATCGGCGTCTCCGCGACACATCTGAACCGCCTTGCCGTCCAGGCCACGGGCAGGAACATGACCGGCCTGCTCGCCGATGCGCTCGTCGACGAGGCCCGCCGCCTGCTGGTGTTTTCCGGCCTGAAGATCCGCGATGTCGCGGCCAACCTCGGTTTTGCCGATCCCGCCTATTTCTCGCGATTCTTTGCTACCCGTGCCGGCATGTCTCCGAAGGCTTTCCGGCTGGCCGAGCGCGACACGCTCACAGGACGCGCCGATCCCCGGTCGATTGACGCGTCGGCGGCGACGGAATAGCAGTTCCGCGATCATTCATTCCGGCATGCCTGTTCCATCGATGCGTCTTTCGGCGTCGTAGGCTTTGGGCACTGCGGGTCCATGGGCCGCGACGCCCCATCTGGGAGACAATCATGACCGTTCGTTTTGGCCTGCTCGGCGCCGGCCGCATCGGCAAGGTTCACGCGCGCGCCGTCGGCGCCAATCCGGACGCGAAGCTTGTGGCAGTCGCGGATGCCTTCGAGAAGGCCGCCGGCGACCTCGCAGCTCAGTACGGCGCCGAGGTCCGGACCATCGACGCGATCGAGCAGGCGAAGGACATCGACGCCGTCATCATCTGCACGCCGACAGACACCCATGCCGATCTGATCGAGCGCTTCGCCAAAGCCGGCAAGGCGATCTTCTGCGAGAAGCCGATCGATCTCGACGTGAAGCGCGTCAAGAAATGTCTTGCCACGGTCGACAGGACCGGCGCCGTGCTGATGGTCGGCTTCAACCGCCGCTTCGATCCGCATTTTGCCGCCGTCCGCAAGGCGATCGACGAGGGGGCGATCGGCGATGTCGAGATGGTGACGATCACGTCGCGCGACCCCGGCGCGCCGCCGGTCGACTACATCAAGCGCTCGGGCGGCATCTTCCGTGACATGACGATCCACGATTTCGACATGGCGCGCTTCCTGCTGGGCGAGGAGCCCGTGTCGGTAAGCGCGCACGCCTCCGTGCTGGTCGACAAGGAGGTCGGCAAGGCTGGCGACTATGACAGCGCCAGCGTCATCCTGGTGACGAAGTCGGGCAGGCAGGCCGTCATCTCCAACTCGCGCCGCGCCACCTATGGCTACGACCAGCGCATCGAGGTGCACGGCTCGAAGGGCATGGTGGCGGCCGAGAACCAGCGGCCGGTGTCGATCGAGGTCGCCAACGGCGCGGGCTATACGCGGCCGCCGCTGCACGATTTCTTCATGACGCGCTACATCGACGCCTATGCGAACGAGATCGCCGCCTTCATCGCGACGATGGCGAAGCGCGGACGCAAGGTCGCCTCGCCGAGCGGCAAGGACGGACTGGCGGCACTGGTGCTGGCGGACGCTGCACTGAAATCGGTGAAGACCGGCAAGGCCGTGAAGGTCGGCTGAGGAGAATTGGCATGGCACTGACGGACCGCAACGCCGGCACGAAGGCGATCATCACCGGCGGCGCGCAGGGCATCGGCCTTGCGATCGCGAAACAGCTCGTCGCGGAGGGCTGCCGCTCGCTGGCGCTGGTTGGCCGCACCGCCGAGAAGGGCCGCGACGCGGTCGCCGAACTGAAGGCACTCGGCGCCGAGGCCATCTTCATCACCGCCGACGTGTCGGACGTGAACGCCTGCGTCGACGTCGTCACGACGGCGATCGGCACGCTGGGCTCGGTCAACGCGCTGGTGAATGCCGCCGCGACCTCCGCCCGTGGCTCGCTGACCGAGACGACGCCGGAGCTCTTCGACCTGATCTTCAACACCAACGTCAAAGGCCCGTTCTTCCTGATGCAGGGTGTCGTGCGCCACCTGATCGAGACGAAGAAGCCGGGCTCCATCGTCAACGTGCTGTCGATGTCGGGTCATGGCGGCCAGCCCTTCCTGGCGCCCTATTCGGCCTCGAAAGGCGCGCTGGCGATCCTGACCAAGAACGCCGCCAACGCCTATCGCAAGCGCCGCATCCGGGTGAACGCGGTGATGCCGGGCTGGATGGACACGCCGAACGAAGCCGTGGTGCAGGCGAAGTTCCACGGTGCCGGACCCGACTGGCTGGAAAAGGCCGAAGCCGCGCAGCCCATGGGCCAACTCGCCAAGACGCACCAGCTCGCCGGGCTGGTCACCTACATGCTGTCGCCGGAAAGCGGCGTCATGACCGGCTCGCTGGTCGATTATGACCAGAACATCGTCGGCACGGGGGAGTAGCGCCGCGTTCCCTCCCCCTTGAGGGGAGGGTGGCTCGCGAAGCGAGCCAGGTGGGGTACGAGCGATCAGACGCCGCGCCCCTTCTCCCCTTGTGGGAGAAGGTCAGGAACGTCGGCCCTGCCTCACCTCAACCCACCGCTTCTCGTCGGAACTGCGCGCCAGCGCGTGCACCGTCCGCTCGATCTCCAGCCCGTCGGCGAAGTCGATCACATGCGCCGGCTTGCCTTCCATCGCGCGGATCAGTTCGCGGCACTCGATCACCTTCAGCTCGTTGAAGCCCATGCCGTGGCCGGCGCCCGGATGGAAATGCCCGAACGGCTCGTGTAGGGGCGCGGCGAGGATGGTGCGGAAGCCCTGCTCGGTCGGGCGGTCCGAGGTCAGGAAAAGCTGGAACTCGTTGAACCGCTCCTGATCGAATACGATCGTGCCGCGCGACCCGAAGATCTGGAGCTGGATGCGGCCCTTGCGGCCCCACGCGGCACGGTCGATGGCGAGCATGCCGGAAATGCCGCTCTCCAGGCGGAACAGCGCGCTGGCGATGTCCCACACCTCGACGGCGCGCGGGCCCTGCGGCGTGTTGCGGGTGGCGTGCGGCTTGGCCTGCTCGCACACGACGCTCTGCACGCGGCCGAACAGGACCTTGACGAGCGACAGCGGATGCACGCCGAAATCGTCCAGCGCGCCGTAGCCGTTGATCGCCTCGTGGCGCTGCTGGAACGGCGCATCGGGATCGGCGAGGAAATCCTCGTCCATCTCGAGACGAATATGGTTCACCGCGCCGATGGCGCCCTCGTCGAGCAGCGTCCTGATGTGCCGGATCGCCGGGCTCTGGATGTAGTTGTACCCCAGCACCGCCGCCTTGCCGGAGGCTTTCGCGGCGGCCGTCATCGCCTCGGCGTCCTCGAATTTCGCCGCCATCGGCTTCTCGCACCAGACGTGCTTGCCGGCTTGGAGCGCCGCCACCGCCATCTCGCGATGGAACTTGTTGGGCGTGGTGATCGACACGACGTCGACCTCCGGGTCTGCGATCACCGCCCGCCAGTCGCCGGACCCCCTGGCAAATCCGAACTCGCTCGCCCGCCGCGTGGCCAGTTCGTCGCTGGCTTCGCCCAGATGGGCCAGCCGGATTTGCGGCACGTCGCCGAAAACCGCGCGCACCGACGTCCAGGCGAGCGCATGGCACTTCCCCATGAAGCCGGTGCCGATCAGGCCCACGCCGATGCTCATCGTTTCACTCCGTGCAAGAAACAGTCCGCCGCGGCGGCGAATGGAATGTCTGTTCCAGTCGCGCCCGTTTGTCTATAGTCGCCGGAGATTGTGCCGACAAACCCCGCGGGTGTGGATGAACGCTGTCCGGACGCTTCCCGGCGACTACGACTCCCTGCGGGCGCAGGTGCTTCAGCAGCGCGATGCGCTGCCGAGGCGGCTCGCGCAGGTGGCGGCCTATGCGCTCGACAATCCAGACGAGATCGCCTTCGGCACCGCGGCAAGCATCGCCGCCTCGGCCGGCGTGCAGCCGTCGACGCTGATCCGTTTCGCCAAACATCTCGGCTATGACGGCTTTACCAGCCTGCAGGCGGTATTCCGGGAGCGGCTGCGCGGACGCACGCTCTCCTACGAGGACCGGCTCACCGCCTTGCGGGAGGGCGCCGGCGGGGCGTCGGAGAGCCGCGCCATCTTCGACGGGTTCGTGGCGGCCGCGTCGCGGTCGCTGGACGCCATGGCCCGTGCGATCGACGACGCGCTGCTCGACCGCGCGGTCGGCGTGCTTGCCGGCGCCGAGACGATCCATCTTCTCGCACGGCGGCGGTCCTATCCCGTTGCCAGCTACATGGCCTATGCCTTCGGCAAGCTGAAGATCCGCAGCCAACTGGCGGAGTCGTCCGCCGGCCTCGACCCGGAGATGCTGTCCTTCGCGACGCCCCGGGACGCGGCCATCGCGATCAGCTTCTCCCCCTATGCGCCGGGAACCGTCGATGCGGCGCGGCTGCTGTCCCAGCAGGGCGTTCCGGTGGTGGCGATCACCGACAGTGCTTTCTCGCCGCTCGCCCAGACGGCGTACGCCTGGTTCGAGGTCGCCGAAGCCGACCACGCCGGATTCCGGTCCCTGTCCGCGACGATGGCGCTGGCGATGACGCTGGCTGTTGCCGTCGCCGAGGCCCGACGCCTCGCATGATGATGGAACGCATTCGCGCGTCTGGAACATTTGTTCCATCTTGACTTGAAGATGGAATTCCTGTTTCGTTGATCTCAAGCGTCGGCATCGCATCGACGGGCGGGGAGGACGGCATGGCAGGCCGCGCTGGAGGAGGGCTCGACGTCATCACGATCGGCCGCGCCTCGGTCGACCTCTACGGCCAGCAGATCGGCTCGCGCCTCGAAGACATCACCAGTTTCGCCAAGTCCGTCGGCGGCTGCCCGGCCAATATCGCCGTCGGCACCGCACGGCTCGGCCTGAAGTCGGCGCTGCTCACCCGCGTCGGCGACGAGCAGATGGGCCGCTTCATCCGCGAGCAGCTGGTTCGCGAGGGCGTCAATGTCGACGGCCTGAAAGCCGACCCGGACCGCCTGACCGCGCTTGTCCTGCTCTCGGTGGAGAGCGAGGGCGTCTCCCCGATGATCTTCGTGCGCACCGACTGCGCCGACATGGCGCTGTCGCCGGACGATGTGGACGAGGCGTTCGTGGCGTCGGCCCGCGCCATCGTCGTCACCGGCACGCATTTCTCGCGACCCAACACCGAGGCCGCGCAGTTGAAGGCGATCCGCGTCGCCAAGGCCAATGGCGGCAAGGTCGTGTTCGACATCGACTACCGGCCGAACCTCTGGGGCCTTGCCGGCCACGCCGCCGGCTTCGAGCGCTACGTGAAGTCCGACTATGTGTCGGCCAAGATGAAGGCGATCCTCCCCGACTGCGACCTGATTGTCGGCACCGAGGAGGAGATCATGATCGGGTCGGGCACCGACGACGTGCTGGGCGCCCTGAAGGCTATCCGCGCCGTTTCGCCCGCCACCATCGTGCTGAAGCGCGGCGCCAAGGGCTGCATCGTCTATGACGGTCCGATCTCCGACGACCTGGAAGACGGCATCGTCGGCGACGGCTTCCCGATCGAGATCTACAATGTGCTGGGCGCCGGCGACGCCTTCATGTCCGGCTTCCTGCGCGGCTGGCTGGGCGACGAGACGCTCGCCACCGCCGCCACCTGGGCCAATGCCTGCGGCGCCTTCGCGGTGTCGCGCCTGCTCTGCGCGCCGGAATACCCGACCTTCGAGGAGCTGCAGTTCTTCCTGAAGAACGGCAGCAAACATCGGGCTCTGCGCAAGGACGAGGCGATCAACCATGTCCACTGGGCGACGACGCGGCGCAAGGCGCTGCCGTCGCTGATGGCCTTCGCCATCGATCATCGCGTCCAGCTGGAGGCGCTGTCATCAAAGGCTGGTGTGCCGGAAAGCCGCATCGGCGACTTCAAGGTTCTGGCCGTGAAGGCCGCGGCTCGCATCGCGGCGAAACGCCCCGACATCGGCATGCTGCTCGACGAAAAGCATGGCCGGGACGCGATGTTCGAGTTCGCCCGTCATCCCTTTGCCTGGCTCGGGAGGCCCGTGGAACTGCCGGGTTCCCGGCCGATCCGCTTCGAATTCTCGCAGGATCTTGGCTCCCAGCTGATCGACTGGCCGGTCGATCACACGATCAAGGCGCTGGCGTTCTACCGGCCGGACGACCCGGCGGCCCTGAAGGCGGAGCAGCGCGACCGGCTGCGCGCCGCCTTCGACGCCGCGCGCAAGGTCGGCCGCGAACTGATGGTCGAGATCATCGCCGGCAAGCATGGCGCGCTCGCGGAGGACACGGTGGCGGCCGCCTTGGAGGAACTTTACGCCGACGGCATCAAGCCCGACTGGTGGAAGCTCGAGCCGCAGGTCTCGTCAGCGGCCTGGACGAAGATCGAGACCGTCATCGCCCGGCATGATCCCTGGTGCCGGGGCGTCGTGCTGCTCGGGCTGGAGGCGCCGGAGGCCGAGCTTGCGAAGGCCTTCGCCGCCACGGCGGGCGTTTCTATCATCAAGGGCTTCGCGGTTGGCCGTACGCTCTTCATGGAAGTGGCCGAAGCCTGGTTCGCCGGAAAGATCGAGGATGAGGCGGCCGTCGATGACATGGCGGCCCGGTTCGAGCGGCTGACCGGCGCATGGCTTGCGGCGCGGGGACGGAAGGCGGCATAAAGTCCGCCGGGAGGAGACTGGAATGGGCAACACGATCCGCCTGACCATGGCGCAGGCCCTGACGCGCTTCATGACGGCGCAGATGACCGAGATCGACGGCGAGAAGGTGCCGATCTTCGGCGGCGTCTGGGCGATCTTCGGCCACGGCAACGTCGCCGGCCTCGGCGAGGCGCTCTGGCACGAGCGCGAGCGGCTGCCAACCTTCCGCGCCCACAACGAGCAGGCGATGGCGCATGCCGCAATCGCCTACGCCAAGGCGAATTTCCGCCGCCGCTTCATGGCGGCGACCAGCTCGATCGGCCCCGGCGCGACGAACATGGTGACGGCCGCCGCGCTGGCCCATGTGAACCGGCTGCCGGTGCTGCTCTTGCCCGGCGACGTGTTCGCGCACCGCCTCCCGGACCCGGTGCTCCAGCAGGTCGAGGATTTCGGCGACGGCACCGTCTCCGCCAACGACGTGTTCCGCCCGGTGTCGCGCTATTTCGACCGCATCATCCGGCCCGAGCAGATTGTGCCCGCGCTGGCGCGCGCCATGCAGGTGCTGACCGACCCGGCCGATTGCGGGCCTGTGACGCTGGCGCTCTGCCAGGACGTGCAGGCCGAGGCCTACGATTATCCTGAAACCTTCTTCGCCGAGCGCATCTGGACGCAGCGCCGCCCGCGCGCCGACCTTCACGAGCTGAAGCTGGCATCGACGGCGCTGCGCAAGGCCAAGAAGCCGCTGATCGTCGCCGGCGGCGGCGTGCTCTATTCGCAGGCGTCCGCCGCGCTTGCCAAATTCGCCGAGTCCGCCGGCATCCCTGTCTGCGAGACTCAAGGGGGCAAATCGTCCCTGCCGGACCGCCACCAGCTCAACATGGGCGCGGTCGGAGTCACCGGCACGTCTGCGGCCAACCGGCTGGCCGAGGAGGCGGACCTGATCCTGGCGATCGGCACGCGGCTCCAGGACTTCACCACCGGTTCCTGGGCGCTGTTCAAGAATGAGGCCAAGGCCGTGATTGGCCTCAACGTCCAGCCCTTCGACGCCGGCAAGCACCGCGCCGTGTCGCTGGTGGCCGACGCCCGCGAGGGGCTGAAGGAACTCGCCACCGCGCTGGTCGGCTGGACCGCCCCGGTCGCGTGGACCAACAATGCGCGCAAGGGCAAGCTTGAGTGGCAGAAGGTTGCCGCGAAGGCGACCGCCGCGACCAATGCCATGCCGTCGGACGCACAGGTCATCGGCGCCGTGCAGCGCACGCTGGGTTCCAGCGTCACGCTCATCAATGCGTCGGGCGGGCTGCCGGGCGAACTGCACAAGCTCTGGCAGGCCGGCGCGCCGGGTTCCTATCACGGCGAGTACGGCTACTCGACCATGGGTTACGAGATCGCCGGCGGTCTCGGCATCAAGATGGCGCGGCCCGCCGAGGAGGTCGTTGTGATGGTCGGCGACGGCTCCTACCTGATGCTGAACTCGGAGATCGCGACCTCGGTCATGCTCGGCCTGAAGCTGACCGTCGTGCTGCTCGACAACCGCGGTTTCGGCTGCATCAACCGGCTGCAGATGGCGACCGGCGGCGAGAACTTCAACAATCTGCTGAAGGACGCGCGCCACGAGGTCATGCCGGCGGTCGACTTTGCTGCGCATGCGGCGAGCATGGGCGCGGTCGCCGAGAAGGTCGCGTCGATTGCCGACCTGGAAGCTGCGTTGAAACGCTCGCGCAAGAACGACCGCACGACCGTGCTGGTGATCGACACCGACCCGCTGATTTCCACCGACGCCGGCGGCCACTGGTGGGATGTCGCCGTGCCGGAAGTGTCGGAGCGCAAGCAGGTCAAATCCGCCCGCAGGCAGTATGAGCAGAAGCGCAAGCTGCAGCGGGTTGGGGATTAGCTGTTGGGTGGAAGGGGCAGAACCCGAACCCCTCATCCGTCGCCCCATTCTGCGCTCGCTTCCAGCGAGCACAGGGACGACACCTTCTCCCACAAGGGGAGAAGGCAAGCAGCGTCACGGCCCGCGCCCCTCCTTCTCCCCTTGTGGGAAAAGGTGGCCGAGCGCAGCAAGGTCGGATGAGGGGTGAAGCTAGGCTGGGAGTAGGAAGTGAAAGCAAAACTGGGCATGTCGCCCATCGCATGGTGGAACGACGATCTGGCTGAACTGTCGGACGACGTGTCGCTGGAGGAGTGCCTGCGCCAGTCGCGCTCGGCCGGCTTCACCGGCATGGAGATGGGACGCCGCTTCCCCAACGACCCGAAAATCATGCTGCCGATCCTGAAGGCCGCCGACGTGACGCTTTGCGGCGGCTGGTTCTCCGGCACGCTGGTCAACGAGGAGATGGCAGCGAACAAGGACCGCATCCGGCCGATGATCGAGCTGTTCAAGGCCGTCAACGCGCCGTGCATCGTCTACGGCGAGGTCGGCCGCTCGATCCAGGGCGACCGCTCGAAGCCGCTGGCGACCAAGCCGAAGCTCTCCGACGACGAGATGAAGGCCTACGCCCGCAAACTCACAGAGTTCGGCGAGTGGTGCGCGGGCGAGGGCATGCCGCTCGCCTACCATCACCACATGGCAGCCGTGGTGGAGACGGAAGCCGAACTCGATGCCTTCATGAAGAATTCGGGGGAAGGCATTCCTCTGCTGCTCGACGCCGGTCACCTCGCCTTTGCCGGCGGCGACGTGCTGCGGGCCATCGACAAGCATCACGCCCGCATCGGCCACGTGCATGTGAAGGATATCCGCCGGCCGGTAGTCGACGGGCTCGACCGGACGAAGCAGTCGTTCCTGGATGCGGTGGCGCTTGGCGCCTTCACCGTTCCCGGCGACGGTTCGCTGGATTTCGGCGCGATCGTCCAGCGGTTCGCCGACCACGGCTACGAGGGCTGGTTCGTCGTCGAGGCCGAGCAGGACCCGAAGAAGAACCCGCCGCTCAAGATGGCTCAGGTCGGCCACAAGGAATTGATGCGGGTGATGACAGCTGCCGGCTATACGGTGGAGACCCAGGGGTTTCCGAATGCGTGAGCTGGCCTATCCGAAGTCTTCCTCTCTCCAACGGGGAGAGGTCGGATTGCGCCGAAGCCGCGTCGGCGGTGAGGTCGGCAATCCGGGTGAGGGGGCTTCCTCTGCGGTGTTGCGACCATGGCTCACAAACCCCCTCATCCGGCCGCTGCGCGGCCACCTTCTCCCCGACGGGGAGAAGAAGGAGTTCTCCGCATGAGCAAAGCCAACAACAACCCGATCTGGCTGAAGCCGTTGTGGCGCCGTGTCGCGCTGGTCGTCTTCACCGCCGCCTGGGCGTCGTTCGAGTTCTACAGCGGCGCGACGGGCTGGGCGCTCGCCTTCGGCGCCCTCGCCGTCTACGGCGCCTGGCAATACCTCTATGCTTGGCAGGATCCGGTCGACCCGGCGGACAGCCGGCCGGCGGACGTGGAATAGCGCGATGTCGAAGCTTCTGGTCAAGCCGAAAGGCCGGATCGGCCGCGTGTCCCACGTGACGCCGAAGCGCGCCGGCTGGACCTATGTCGGCTTCGACCTCCACCGGTTGAAGAAGGGCGAAACGGTCGCCGCCAAAACCGGCAAGCGCGAAGTGTGCCTCGTCTTCGTCACCGGCAAGGGCAAGGCCGTAGCGGGCGGCCGCAAGCTCGGCTCGCTCGGCGGCCGCAGGACGCCTTTCGACGGCAAGCCGTGGTCAGTCTACGTGCCCGAAAAGTCGGACTGGTCGGTGACGGCCGAGACCGATCTCGAACTCGCGGTCTGCTCGGCGCCGGGGCTTGGAGGCGGGGTACCGGTTCGTGTCATCGGACCGGACGATGTCGGCCAGGAGACCCGCGGCAAGGGTACCAACACCCGCTACGTGACCAACATCCTGCCCGAAACCGCGCCGGCCGATTCGCTGCTCGTGGTCGAGGTCATCACGCCGGGCGGCCACACCTCGAGCTATCCTCCGCACAAGCACGATCGTGACGACCTGCCGCGCGAGTCCTACCTCGAGGAGACCTACTACCACCGCCTCAACCCGCCGCAGGGCTTTGCCTTCCAGCGCGTCTACACCGACGCCGACGCGAAGGGCCGCCGCGAACTGGACGAGGCGATGGCGGTGGAGGACGGCGACGTGGTGCTGGTGCCCAAAGGCTATCACCCCTGCGCCGCCTGCCACGGCTACGACCTCTATTATCTCAACGTCATGGCCGGCCGGAAGCGCACATGGAAGTTCCACAATGCGCCCGAGCACGAATGGCTGATTGCCGCCCGGTAGACACCTGGCGCAGGTTGATGTCGCGGAGCAGCTCGGCAAGCGCTCGACATTTGCGGCCGCCGGCGGCATTTTCGGACGACCGCGCAAGAGGCCCTTGATCGATGGTGATGCCCGCTGACCGGCTGACGACGCTCGAGATCCGACACACGGAGCAGGAGCGGACGATCGAGGAGCTGTCCGCGCAGGTCGCCGCCCAGTGGACCGTGATCGAGGCGATGCGCAAGAAGCTGGACACGCTGGCGGAACGGTTCGTGGCCGTGGAGGAGCAGGTGACGCCCGGCCACGAGGCGACGCGGCCGCCGCACTGGTGATGACAGCCGAATCCGACAGACTGGAACGCGCCGGGCGCTACGTGCTCGGTCTCATGGACGCGACGGAGCGCAGTCGCGCCGAGCGCGACCTGGAGTTCGACGCGGCCTTCCGCGCGGCCGTGGTGGGCGTGGCCGAGCGGATGCACCTGTTCGACCTCGGCGGCACGAACGCCGAGGCGCCGAGCTGGAAGAACGTCGCCGGCGCGATCGCGGCGATGCCGCACATGCGCGCCGTGTCCGGCGCGGTCGTCGAGCGTGAGAACGGGACACCACCGCCGCAGCCCCCGCCCGCACGCCGGCCGCGGCCACCGGCCGATCCCGATCTCAAGCGGCGTACGCTCGCCATACTCGCCTTCGCGATCTTGGCTTTCGTCGTCGGCTATCTGACGGGGTATGTCTCCGCACGGTGATCCCCGCAGGCGCCGGGCAGTGGAGCGGGACGACGGCTCAGGCGTTGCCGCGTGACGGCACAGCCCTCAACGCGTCGGGCAGGAGGAACACGATCCCGACCACGCCGACCACGGCGAGATAGGCGCCGAGCCCCGTCCAGCCGCCGAGGCCGATCACCCAGGCCGCGAGCGGCGGACCGAACAGCGTGCCGATCCCGCCGGCCTGCGCAACGACCCCTATGGCGATCGAGACCGAACCGCCGCGCGGGACGACCAACGGTATCGCCGCGAACAGCGCGGACCCGACGATGCCGCTGGTGATGCAGAAAATCACCGCGGCGACCGTCGCCACGACCGGAACGGGCGAGGCGTAGATGAGGACCGTCGCCGCCGCGGTGAGGGCGAAGGCGGCGACGGCGATCCAGGCAATGCGGCGCGCGCCGGCACCGGCGACGAGGAACCCGGCCAGCACGTTGCCGATCGGCGTGAACAGGGTGATGACACCGGCGGACAGAATGAGTGCCCCGCCCTCTGCGATGAAGGCCGGCGCGAAGGAGAAGAACGAAACGGACTGGACGACGAAGCACCCGAAGCTGAGCGCGATCAGCAGCACGGACGGGTTGAGCGTGGACACCCGGGCGCCGGTCCCGGTCTCCGCCGACCCCGGTATGTCGCCTTCGTCCGGCGTGAGGGCGGCGAGAAGCAGCCCGCCGCCGGCAAACAGCACGTATCCCGCGGCCATCAGCAGCAGGTAGGCGGCCGGGTCCACGACCGGCAGCAGGGCGCGGGCGACGATGTCAGAGACGGCATAGCCGACGGGCACGAAGCAGCTCCAGACGGCCAGCACCGGGCCCCGCCATGCGGGCGGCGAGATCGCCGTCAGAAGGGCCGGCAGCGCGATGACCAGGACGACGTAGCCTATGCCTTCGATCAGCCGGGCCGAGAGGATCAGGGCCGGCGCATCGAGGAGCGGCAGCGCGATCGCGCCTGCGGACAGAAACAGGCTGCCGACGAGCGCCGCGCGCCGGATGCCGACGCGGTCGATCGCCCATCCCGCCGGGAGGGCGACCACGGCGACGAACGCGCCGATCATCGAGGTCAGCCAGCCGACGAGGACCAGCGAAAAGCCCGCCTCCGCCTGGTACCAGGCCACGAGCGGCGCGATCTTGCCGAGCTGCGCGCCGGCGAAGATGCCGGCGATCAGAAGCATGGCGATGGTGGCGACGCGCCTTCCGGTCATGGGTCATCCCGCGGCGCTGGATCGATGGCCATCAAGACGGAGGGGATTCCGGCGGCGTCCGCAAAGCGGTCGCAGACCGTCCAGCCATAGGCCGCGTAGAAGCCCTCGGCTTCGTCGGTGTAGAGGAACAGGCGCGCGACGCCCTCGCTGCGTCCATGATCCACGACCGCGCCGACGAGCGCAGCGCCCACGCCGCGCCCGCGGCAGGCCGGGTCGACGACCAGCCCGGCAAGCCACGGACCGAGCTCATGGCGCTGGCTGAGTTCCTCGCGGACCAGCAGGCAGGTCCCGGCGAGTGCCCCGTCAAGCTCCGCCACGAAGGCGGCCTCCGGCGAGACAGCTTCGGCCACCAGCCGGGCCAGCCCGGCCGCGTCCTCGGCGATGCTACGATCGGTGCCCGCGAAGAAGGCAGCGTGGCGGAGCGTCGCCGCACGAGCGATCTCATCGGGCTGGGCGCTCATGCGCCGGACGCGGAGCGACATGGCGGGTCGGGGGTTCCGGGTTGTGCGGGCGGCGCGGCCGCTCCAGAAACGAAAACCGCCGGGCTCGTCGCCCGGCGGTCGCGTCGGTCAGATCGTCCGATCAATACGGGCAGGCGTTGTCGGCCATGTAGTCGTGGACCTCGACGGTGCCGGCGATGATGTCGGCCTTGGCCTTCTCGACGGCCGCCAGCATGTCGGCGGTCACGAGGTCCTTGTTGTTGTCGTCCATGGCGAAGTCGACGCCGCCTTCCTTGAGGCCCAGCACGTTGAAGCCGGTGGCGAAGCTGCCGTTCTTGGCATCCATGAAAGCGTTGTAGACGGCGACGTCGACGCGCTTGAGCATCGAGGTCAGCACCTTGCCCGGCTGCAGGCCGTTCTGGTTGGAGTCGACGCCAATGCCGAGCTTGCCGGCGTCAGCGGCCGCCTGGAGCACGCCCACGCCCGTGCCGCCGGCGGCGGCGTAGATGACGTCCGCGCCCTGGTCCATCTGAGAGCGGGCGATCTCGCCGCCCTTCGTCGGGTCGTTCCAGGCCGCCGGGGTGTCGCCGGTCATGTTCTGGATGACCTCGGTCGCGCCGGCCGACTTGGCGCCGCCGACATAACCGCAGCCGAACTTGCGGATCAGCGGGATGTCCATGCCGCCGACGAAGCCGACCTTCTTGGACTGCGAGGCCATCGCGGCCATGATGCCGACGAGATACGAGCCCTCATGCTCCTTGTAGACCACCGAGCGGACGTTCGGCGCATCGACGACCATGTCGATGATGGCGAACTTCGTGTCCGGGAAATCAGCGGCGACCTTCGACAGCGCGTCTGCCCACGAGAAGCCGGCCATGACGATCGGGTTGCGGCCGTCCTCGGCGAAGCGGCGGAGCGCCTGCTCGCGCTGCGCGTCGTTCGAGATCTCGAAGTCGACATATTCGATGCTGGTCTCGGTCTTGAACTTCTCCGCGCCGTTGAACGACGCCTCGTTGAACGACTTGTCGAACTTGCCGCCGAGGTCGAACAGCAGGCCCGGCTTGATGTCCTGAGCGTAGGCCGAGACGGACAACGCGGTGGCGGCCACGAGGCCGAGTACGATACGTTTCATGTGATCCACACCCTGTCGGTTGTTGTTGCTTGCCGCGCCTCGCTCCCCGGACCGAGGCGGCGCGTGGCAGGAACAGTCGATTTCCCGCTCCGCTGCACTCTGGCACGCCCCAGAACAAATTTCACGCGGAATTTTGACCTTTTGGAAAAGCAACACCGCCCCGGAGGGCGGCGCGATCGTTTCGTTCCCGGGGTTTTGCGCAGGAACCGTCAGGCGCTGGCGGCGGCCGGCAGGGCGCAGGTCACGCCGGTTCCCCTCAGCCCGCAATAGCCGTTCGGGTTCTTCGCGAGATATTGCTGGTGCTCCTCCTCGGCGAAGTAGAAGGTCGGCGCCGGCGCGATCTCGGTGGTGATGCGCCCGCCGCCGGCGCGCGTCAGCGCCGCCTGGTAGCCGTCCCGCGAGGCCCGCGCGGCAGCAGCCTGGGCATCGCCGAAGGTGTAGATCGCGGACCGGTAGGTGGTGCCGACGTCATTGCCCTGCCGCATGCCCTGGGTCGGGTCGTGCTCCTCCCAGAAGAGCTTCAGCAGCGCGTCGTAGGACACGACCTCGGGATCGAACACGACCAGAACCACCTCGGCATGGCCGGTGAGCCCGGTGCAGGTCTCGGTGTAGGTCGGATTGGGCGTAATGCCGCCGGCAAAGCCGACCGCC
This sequence comes from Rhizobiaceae bacterium, assembly GCA_019635755.1. Classification (GTDB taxonomy): domain Bacteria; phylum Pseudomonadota; class Alphaproteobacteria; order Rhizobiales; family Rhizobiaceae; genus OAS926. The sequence goes on from JAHBYW010000003.1 coordinate 250,679, forward strand.
GTCACCCAGACGCCGTCGGTCTGCCAGAACAGGCGCTCGGCGCCCCAGTAGCAGCCCATGCCGAACATCGCGGTCTCCAGGCCGTCCGGATAGGGACCCTTCAGCGGATGTCCGGAGACGAAATGCTTCGCCGCGGTGTAGAGAGGCCGCTCGCGGCCGGGCAGCGCCTCGGCCTCGGTCGGCATCTTGGTCTTCTTGTTCATGAGATCGCCAAGGAAGAACATGGCTTGCTCCCTTCGTTCTGGTGTCGACCCTTATTCGCCCGGCGCGGCATAAACGTTACGCGTGCCGGCCGCCGGCCGTCCTCACGCCTCCGCGACGAACGGCCCGATGCGGCGCTCGCGGCGGCGTCCGATGACGTAGAGCAGCAGCGCCAGGAGCCCGAACACGACGAAGCCCGGCCAGGTGAGCACGTAGAGCACCACGAAATCCCATGCCGACTGGCCGAAGGTGCGTTCGATCGTGGACTGCATCGCCTCGAGCGACTTCGGCAGCGCCGCCAGCCAGCTTTCGCCGAGCGGCGTCGCGACCAGCGCGCCGGCCGCGATCGAGCGCGTCGCGTCGAGAACGGCCAGGATCACGGCGATCGCCAGCACGATCATCGACAGGAAGCGGAACAGGAAACGGATCATCGGCGGTCGTGGCGTCCTTCGTCGTCCTCGGGCCTGATGTATGGCGATGGCACCGGTTTCGCAACGAGTCTATCGGTGGCGAATCACCTGCGGCGGCGCACCCACCATACGGCCAGGATCGGACCGGCGACAGCACCGACGAGGAGCCCGGCCAGGCCGACGAACAGGGCGAAGAAGCCGCAGCCGCCCTCGAAGCAGCTGATCTCCGCGACATCCGCGATGACGGCGCCGAGCAGCAGGCCGATTCCCAGCCCGGCGGCACCGCCGAGCAGGAAGCCCAGCAGGCCCGACAGGAGCTGGGCCATACCGGTCGGCCCCGGAGGCTGTGCGGGGAGCGCCGCGGCGGGTGCGCCCGAGAGGTCCGGAGACCGCGACAGGGGCTCCGGAGGCCGCTGCTGGCGGAGCAGGATCGCGATGCAGAAGAGGCCGATCGCGATCTCCGCCACCAGGCGGGCGAAATCCCGTCCCGACAGGATTGGGCCAAACTGCAGGAACGCCCAGACCTGGTAGAGGATCAGCCAGGCGATGTCCGCCCACTGCCAGATGATGAAGCTGCGGGGAAAGGCCGCGGAGCCGCGGGCGAAGAGGACCTGCAGCCAGCTGCCGAACAGCAGCGTGAACAGGCTGAAGCCGAGCGCGGCATAGAGGATGGGCGTAGTCCCTCCCCCGACGTCCGGCTCGAACAGCAGCGGCCAGCCGGACCAGAGGCCCCAGGCCGAAAGCACCATCACGACGCCCAGCCAAACCGGAGGAAGATAGCGCAGCGCCCCGCCGCGAGCCTCGTCCGTCGATGCCATGTGGAACCCGGCCATGTGCAACCCCTCGAGCCGGATCTCGACCCGGCGCCGGAACGGACATCCAGCGTCCCGGTCCCCGTTCCGCAACCCGCCCCCGCTTCGGGCCGGACCGAATGCCCTGTTCATGGCGAAGTCAAGGACGCCGGCCGAAGACGGCCGTCGGGCGCGGATCGTCGCCGCCGATTGTTGCTGCGGATTGTTGATGCGGCTGGCCCTTGCATCTGGGCGCTTGGCTTTTTGCCGGCCATCGACTAGATGACCGACGCGACCGGCCCGACTTCGGGGCGAAGCCCCTCGCGGAGAGGTGGCCGAGTGGTTTAAGGCGCACGCCTGGAACGCGTGTATAGGGGAAACTCTATCGGGGGTTCGAATCCCCCTCTCTCCGCCATTTCTTTGTTTTGCGGGCAGCCGCCACACCAACCCTGCCCGCATGGCTCCGGGTTCGGACTTCCTCCTCTCTCCTCCGCCAGCTTTTCTGTCTCGCGCCAGTTCGCTTCGCTCGGCGCCTCCGCGGAGGCGGACGAAAGTCCGGGCCGCAGTCGCGACCTCTGGCTCCGAGTTCGAACTTCGCCTCGAACGCTCCGCCAGTGACCCATGAATTGTGTCTCTGATCCAACCTGCATCGGCTAACGCACGGTTATCGCGGAGTTTTCGCCGTTCTGTCCGGACCGTTAGCCATGGCTTCCCGGGCCTGACGGTGCGACCGCAACTCCCCTTCCTTCAACGCGGTGCTCAGCCATCCCGTCACCCCGCCCGGCATCGAAGGCGCGCCGTCAGCCAAACAGGCGCTCCTTCTTCAACTGCGCAATCCTGCCCAGCGCCATGACGGTTCCGCAGCGGAGAGATCCTTGCCGAAATCCAGGATTGGCGCGAAGACCTCGATCATAGCGTGACTGTCCAGACGATGATGATCGTTTGCGGCGTCATCGAGCCTGGAGGCGTCAGCGGCGCCATCGAGGTCCCGCGCATTGCGAAGACGTTCGACCGCTATCGCCGCTTTCGTGATGATCGAGCCATGGATCGTCGGCACCGCCCTCAGCCCCGCGGCACTCACGACAACGCTGCCGACCAGACCCTTGCGTGCGGCACGAGTGGCTATCGATCCAGGATCGCCCGCACCTTCGCGGCCAGTTCCTCGATCGTGTATGGCTTGGACAGAAGCTCCGTCCCGAAGTCGAGCGTTCCGTTGTGGACGATGGCATTTCGCGTGTAGCCGGTGGTGTACAGGATCTTTAGCTCCGGCTTCAAAGCCTTGACCTGCTCGACCAGTTCACGGCCCGACATGTGGGGCATCACCACATCCGTGAACAGGAGGTCCGGTGCCGATCCGTTCTGGATCGCCGACAAGGCCTCCCTCGGACCGCGCATCTCGACGACCGAATAGCCCAGCTCCCGAAGCGCCTCGACTGCCATGCCGCGGACGCGGTCGTCGTCCTCGACGACCATCACCACTTCCATCGACTGGCCGCCGTGGATCGCGGGGGCAGCAACAGCAGCTTCTTCGGCGCTGCCGGCGAGCGAGCGTGGAAGATAGATCTTGACCGTGGTTCCGACGGACACCTCGGAGTATAGCTTGACGTGCCCTCCGGACTGGCGGACGAAGCCGTAGACCTGGCTGAGGCCCAGTCCCGTGCCTTTCCCGACGCCCTTCGTGGTGTAGAACGGGTCGAAGGCCTTCTCGATCACATCCGGTGTCATTCCTTCTCCCGTGTCGCTGACGCAGAGGAGGACGTACTGGCCTTCCGGAATCGAGTATTCGCGGGCGTACAACCCGTCGACATGCGCGTTGGCGGTCTCGATGGTGAGCCTTCCGCTGCCTGGCATGGCGTCCCTTGCGTTGACGGCGAGATTGAGCAGCGCGCTTTCCAGCTGCGTGGGATCGACCTCGACATGCCACAGGCCGGCCCCGAGCACCGTCTCGACCTGGATCGTCTCGCCGAGCGTACGGATGAGCAGTTCGCTCATGTCTCCGACCAGCCGGTTCACGCTGATGCGCTTCGGTGCGAGCGGCTGCTGTCTCGAAAACGCCAGGAGGCGCTTGGTCAGTTCGGCCGCGCGCTGCGCACCGTCGATGGCACCGTCGATGAACCGCCCGACATTGGCCTCGCCTTTGGCGAGCTTGCGTTGCGCCAGATTCAGACCGCCGATGACGACCGCAAGCATGTTGTTGAAGTCGTGCGCGATGCCGCCCGTCAACTGGCCGACAGCCTCCATCTTCTGTGCCTGGCGCAGATGCTCCTCGGCCCTTGTCCGCTCCGCCACCTCGTCCCGCACCCGCTGCTCGAGCGTCGCGTTCAGCGCCTGGAGCGCATCTTCCGCACGTCGCCGCTCTTCGATTTCCCGCCTTGCCTCGGAGAACAGCCGCGCATTGTCGATCGCCGTCGCGGCATGTCCCGCAATGCCCAGCAGCGCCGCTTCGTGTTCACCGCGGAAGACGCCAGGCTCTGCATGCCCGAAAAACAGACCGCCCAGAACCTGGCCCGACCGGGACATGACGGGAACGGCCAGATAGGAGCGAACCGGCAAGTGCCCCTTCGGCATGCCGTTGTGGGGCGCGTTCCTGCCATACCGGGGATCGAGCAGGATGTCGTCGGACCGCACGACGCCACTTCCGACAAAGGTCGGTTCAAAGACTGCGGTGGCGCGCGGCATCGGATAGTTCTCGAAAGCGGAGCGGGGCGCGCCGGAGAGGGCGTACAGCATGTAGCTGCCGCCCCGCTCGTCGAGGACATTGTAGAAGAACGCGCCGAACTGCGCGCCGGAAAGCTCGACGCCGGCATCCGTGATGATCTGGACGATCCGGTCGAGGTCAAGTTCGGCAGCGACCGCCGCGCCGGTGTCGTTCATGATCTGGAGGTGGCGCTCGATCCGCTTGCGAGCCGTGATGTCGATGACCGTGCCGATGAAGCGAACGGCCTGTCCTTCGCTGAAGTGCGCGCTGCCGGTCGCGGCGATCCATCGCTCGACCTTGTCGTGGAGACCGATCGTTCTGTATTCGATGTGAAAGCCCGAGGGTTCGCCCGCCGCCAGCGCCCGGCGGACAGCCTCATCCGCATTCCGGCGATCGTCGGGATGCAAGCCGGCCAGGAACGCGTCCTCGTAGGTGATTTCGGCCTCGGGCGGTAATCCGAACAGCGCCTTGCATCGGTCATCCCACTCCAAGCGGCCGGAGACGGGATCATAGTCCCATGTGCCGATGGCCGCCGCGTCGGTGGCAAGGCGCAACCGCTTCTCGCTGGCACTCGCGGCTTCCTGCGAACGGATGCGTTCGATATGTGCCCAGCACCGTTCCGTGACCTCCTTCAGCAGCCCGATGTCGCGTTCCGTCCAGAGCCGGGGGTGCTTGTCGTGGATCGCCATCAGCGCCGTCAGCCGCCCTTCCTTGACGAGGGGCATGCAGATTGTCGCCGTGATGCCGATCGACTGGAAGGCTTCCGACTCGTGCGGCGCCAGTTCCTTTCTGTTGTCGTTGACCACGAGAGGCAAGCCGGCGCCAAGCCTCGACACTGCGAGCTGGCCGAAATCGGCAAGACTGTAGTACCCCACTATGCTGGGTGAACCGGGAGCGCTCCAGTCGCCGCGTATCGTGAAGTGGCCCCCGTCGGGCTCCATGTCGGCATAGGCGCAGATCGAAACACCGAGATGCTCTCCGAGCAGCCGCGTAGTCATCTGCATGACTGCGCTGGCGTCGGTCGCAAGGCCCGCCGTCTTTCCGAGGTGATCGAGGAAAGCGAGCAACTCCGCGTTCTGGCGAAGCGCCTGCTCCGCTCGCAGCCGCTCGACCGCGGTGCGCGTGCGCTGGGCGACTTCAGAAACAAGCGCGAGCTCGGCCTGGGTCCATACCCGGGGGGTGGCATGATTGAGGTAGAGCAGCGCAACGAAGCCGCCATGCTCGGTGACGGGCATGTTGACCACAGCCTGCGCGCTGATGGCCTTGAGCGCCTCCGCACCCTCTGCGGCCCGCGGGTCCCTTTCGGCGTCTTCGAAGACGACCGTCTCGCCGCGCTTCAGATCGTCGATATAGGAGCCGTAGTCCCGGAAATGCAGCGTCCCCGCGAGACTGCGGATACCCGGCGCGTTCCAGTCGCGCTCGATCGTGATCGTCTCGCGATCCTTGTCGATTTCGCCGTAACCGACCCGGCTGACGTGGAGCGCCTGCCCGAGGATCTCCGCGGCAGCATAGGCCAGGTCATCCGGATCGCTGATCTCGCGAATCTTGTCGCCCAGCGCTGCCAGCACGGCGGCGGTTGACGTTATGGGATCTGGAGCAGAGTTCGCGCCCAATTTCTCCCCTTCATCCGCGTCCCCCATAATGATGTCGGGGGCAGAGAGTTCCGCGGACGCGTCCTACCACACCACATGCCCGAGGAAGCCGACGCGCTCGGCGTTCCACTCGTCCGACGGGTCGAAGTAGCCGGACCAAGGGACGAGGTGCTCGCGGATAACCTCTTCGTTCAGGTCGATGCCGAGGCCGGGAGCCTCCGGGACGGCGACGTAGCCCTCCGCGAGATAGTCGGGCGCGATGCCGGTGACGATGTTGGTCCACCACGGCACGTCGAGCGCATGGTGTTCGACCGCCATCAGGCTCGCCAGCGCCGCGCCCAGATGCACGTTGGCCATGAACGCGATCGGCGAGCAGCAGGCGTGCAGCGCGGTCGGAATGCCGTGGCGCTCGGCGTGGTCGGCGATCTTCTTGGTTTCGGTCAGCCCGCCGGACGACAGCATGTCCGGGTGGATGATGTCGAAGGCGCGTGTCTCGATCGCCTCGCGGAACCCTTCGAACAGATAGAGGTCTTCGCCCGCCGCCACCGGCGTCAGCAGCGCATCGGCAACCCGCTTGTGGCCGGCGATGTCGTTCCACGGCATCACGTCCTCGATCCAGGCCAGATTGTAGGGCTCGATCGCATGGCCAATGCGGATCGCCTCGTCGACCGTGACGAAGCCCTCGCCGAAGTGGTCCGTGCAGAGCGACACGGCCGGACCGACCTCTTCGCGCACCGCGCTGCAGATGTCGCGGACAAGCTCCAGACCCTGCTCACTGATCCGCGCGCCGGCGCCGCGTCCCGGCGTGTGGAACTGGCGGTATTGCGGGTATTCGTGGCGCGTGTCGGACCCGACCATGGCGCCGGTAATCGCCTCGAACATCCGCGCCGACAGGTCGAACTTGATGAACTCAAGCCCAAGGGCGCGGCGCGAGCGGACGACTTCGGCGAAGGCCTCTGGCGTCAGGTCGTCCGGCGTCGGGGTGTCGCCGTAGATGCGCACCTTGTCGCGGAATTTTCCGCCGAGCAGTTGGTAACATGGGACACCATAGACCTTGCCGACGAGATCCATCAGCGCGATCTCGACCGCACACACGCCGCCCGCCTCGCGGCTCTCGCCGCCGTAGCGCTTGATGCGGCGGAACAGATATTCGACGTTCAAGGGGCTTTGGCCGACCAGCAGCGGCTTCAGCCGCATGGCGGTGTCTGGGTGCGCGCCGTCGCGCACCTCGCCCAGTCCGTAGACACCCTGATTGGTATCGATACGCAGGATCGGATGGATGCCCTGCGCCCGGATCGTGGCGACGCGGATGTCGGTGATCCTGAGCTTCGACGGTTCGGAGGCACGCCGCACGGCATTCTCGATCGTTCCGGTGGCGGACATTCTTCCTCCAGTTCGTTCGGCCTCGCGGAGCTCGTTCGGCCCGCTATGTGCTTGATGGTCGCCCGGCGGCATTCTGGCGCCGCCACTCCTCGTACTCGCCCTGCGCATCCGGATGCAGCGGGTAGTAGCGCTGGAGCGGTGCGCCCGCGGACAGCTTCATGCGGGAGAACACCTCCCATTCGGCGTGCTTGCGTGATTCCTCGATGACCTTCTCCGCCATCGATACGGGCACGACGACGACGCCGTCATCGTCCGCGACGATGATGTCGCCCGGTGTCACCGTGACGCCGCCGCATGCGATCGGCACGTTGACGGCGTTCGGATAGATGCTCGTCTGTACATGGTAGTTCGGCGTCCAGCCGCGCAGCCAGAGCGCAAGGTCGAGCTTGTCGACATTCGGGCGGTCGCGCATGCAGCCGTCGATGACGATGCCGGCCCCGCCGCGTCCCTTGAAATAGGTCGACATCATGTCGCCGAAGACGCCGGAGCTCATATCGCCGCGCGCATCGACCACGACCACGTCCCCCTCCTCGACATGGTAGAGGACGTGCCGGTGCAACTGGGTTTCCGGATCGGCATATTCGCCCTCGTCGAACAGGTCCGGACGCTGCGGGAGGAACTGCAGCGTCAGCGCCGGGCCGACGATCGACTTGCCGCGGGTCTGGGCAACCGGGCCGACCATGTGCGGATTGCGGAAACCCATATGTCCGAGGGTTCCGGCGACCGTCGCCGCGCCGATGTCCTTCAGCGCGTCGATCATCGCGCGCGGCGGCCGGACGAGGCCGGGTTTCTCAGTCATGGCTTCGAGCTCCTTCGGCCGAATTGCCTACCAGTTCGTCACCGAACCGTCCTTGCGCACGAGATGCGGCGCTTCCCACTGCCTGTAGGTCTGCTTCGCGACCAGCGCCTCGTTCACATCGACGCCTAGTCCGGGCCGGTCGGGGACGCGATAGTGCGCGCCTTCCAGCTTCAGCAGTCCGGGGAAGAGTTCGGGATCGTCGAAGCCCTGATAGAGTTCGCCGGGTGACGCACGCGTCTCCAGCCAGGCGAAATTCGGCACGGCCGCGGCGAAGTGCACGGTCGCGGCGGTGCAGATCGGCCCGAGCGGATTGTGCGGCATCATGTCGATGTAGTGGGCCTCGGTCCAGCCGGCGACCTTCATCGACTCCGTCAGGCCGCCGACATTGCAGATGTCGATGCGGTTGAACTGCGTGATGTCACGTTCGATGTAGGGCAGGAACTGCCACTTCGACGAAAACTCCTCGCCTATGGCGAAAGGCACGTCGGTGAGTTTCCTCAAAGATTCATAGGCCGAGGGCGTCTCGTCGCGGATCGGCTCTTCGAGGAAGTCGAGCGTGGCGCGCGGCATCTTCTGGCAATAGCTGGCGGCTTCGGCCACGCTCAGCCGATGGTGGAAGTCGATGCCGAGGGCTGTCCCCTCGCCCACTGCCTCGCGGCACTTGACCGTCCATTTCGCCGTCTCGGCGATGCTCTCGCGCGGCTCGTAGACATTGCCCGACTTCTGGCCGGCCGGCATCAGGCGGATCGCGTTCCAACCCTGCTCCTTCAGCTCCAGAACCTGCTCGACAACCTCCGTGCCCGCGCATTCGGACCGTGTCGTCGCGAAGGTCGGGATCAAATCGCGCTGCTTGCCGCCGAGCAGTTCGTAGACAGGCACGTCGAGCGCCTTGCCCTTGATGTCGTGGAGAGCGATGTCGATCGCTGAGATCGCCGCCTGCAGCACACGGCCGCCCTCAAAGTACTGGCTGCGATACATCTCCTGCCAGATGCGGCCGATCTGCATCGCGTCCTGGCCGATCAGGAATTCGCGATAATGCTCGACGGCGCCCACGACCGCCTTCTCGCGCGACGACAGGCCGCTTTCGCCCCAGCCATAGATGCCCTGGTCTGTCTCTACCTTGACGATCAGCTGGTTGCGGGTGCCGACCCAGACCGGATACGGCTTGATCGCGGTGATCTTCAGTTTCGGGGGCATGTCAGTCGTTGAGCGCCAGCTCGGTCTCGCCGTCGAAGAGATGCATGCGGTTCTGGTCGAACTCCAGCCAGACCTGTTCGTCCGGCTCCACCTCGAAGGTCGGCGGGAGGCTGATGTTCACGACGGCGCCTGACAAGAAGACCTGCACGAACGTTACGTCGCCGGTCGGCTCGACGGTGTAGACCTTTGCCGGAACGGCTCCCTCGACCTGCGTCTTGTGCAGCCGGATGGCCGAGTGGCGCGCGCCCAGCACGACCTTCTTTGATTTCGCGCGCTGCACCTTCCGGGCATTCTGATCCGAAAGCGCGATCGTCCATCCTTCGGCGCTGCTCAGCATTGTTGTGCCACCGTTCGTCGCCGCCTCGAGCGGAATGAGGCTCATCGCCGGGCTGCCGACGAAACTCGCGACGAAGAGGTTGACGGGATTGGCGAAGACCTGGGCCGGCGTGTCGTATTGCTGGAGGTAGCCGCCGTTCATCACCGCCATCTTGTCGGCCATCGTTACGGCCTCCAGCTGGTCGTGCGTGACGTAGATGATCGTCGCGTCGAAATCCTGGTGGAAACGCTTGATCTCCGAGCGCATCTGCACGCGCAGCTTGGCGTCGAGGTTGGAGAGGGGCTCGTCCATCAGGAAGACCGCCGGGTCGCGCACGAGCGCGCGGCCGAGCGCGACCCGCTGCTGCTGGCCGCCGGAAAGCTCGCGCGGCAGTCGCTCCAGCAGATGGGTGATGTCCAGCATACGCGCGGCGTCTCGTACCTTCTGGTCCATGTCGTGCGTCGTCATGCGCCGCATCTGCAGCGGGAAGGCGAGGTTCTTGTAGACCGTCTTGTTGGGATAGAGGGCGTAGTTCTGGAACACCATCGCGATGTCCCGATCCTTCGGGTCGAGATCGTTGACGATACGATCGCCGATCATGATGTCGCCGCTGGTGATCGGGATGAGCCCGGCGACCAGATTGAGCGTCGTCGTCTTGCCACAGCCGGACGGACCTACGAGAGCGACGAACTCGCCGTCGTTGACCGTCAGCGACACGTCCCGGACCGCGTAGACCGAGCCGTAGGACTTGACGAGATCCTTGAGGATCACATGCGCCATGAGGTCGGATCCCCCTAGTGTTTCACCGCGCCTTCGGTCAGCGCGCGCACAAAGTATTTCTGGAGGATGAGGAACAGCACCACGACCGGCACGCTCATCATGAAGCTCGCGGCCATTAGGCCCGGGAAATCGGTGGTGTTCTCGGAGAAGAAGCGCTGCACGCCGACCGGCAGGGTCAACTGCTCGTTCTTCGACAGGAACGTGTAGGCGTAGATGTACTCGTTCCAGGCGCCGATGAAGGAGTAGATCGCCGTGGCGATGATGCCCGGCACGGACAGCGGCATGACGATCAGGACGAAGGCCTGGAAGCGCGTCGCGCCGTCGATGCGCGCCGCCTGCTCGAGCTGGATCGGGATGTTGTCGTAGAAGCCCTTGAGCAGCCAGATGGCGAGCGGAAGGCCGAAGGTCAGGTAGGTGAGCACCAGCGAGCCGTGCGTGTTCACCAGGCCGAGGAACCGCATCAGGATGAACAGCGGCACGAGGAAGATCACGGCGGGGAACATGTTCCTCAGCAGCACCGAGAAGAAGAGGAACTGCCGTCCCGGAAAGCGGAAGCGCGAGAAGGCGTACGCCGCCGGGACAGCGACCAGCACAGCGAGGATCGTGGTGAGCGTCGACACGTAGAGGCTGTTCCAGAAGAACCGGAGGAAGTCGCGGCCGACACTGTTTTGCGGATCGAGGAGATTCCGGTAGCTGGCCAGCGTCGGCTCGCTCGGCCACCATTCGGGCGGGAACGCCATGGCGGCGAAACCCGACTTGATGGATGTCACCATCATCCACGCCATAGGGACGGCGGTGTAGATCAGCATGAACACCAGGAAGAAGCGGCTTGCCCAGCGCCAGCCATCGATGCGCCTGCGGCGCGGCGCATGAACCACAGTCGGCGCGCTCATGCTCCCCTCTCCCGGCGCTCGCCCTGGCTCAGCGCCCGCACGTAGAAATATCCGAGCGTCATCAGGATGATGAACAGCAGCACCGAGTAGGCCGACGCCACGCCCCAGCGCTGGCGCCCGAAGGCAAGCTCGTAGATGTGCGTGATCCAGATGTGCGAGGCGTTCGAAGGACCGCCGCCGGTCATGATCCACGGGATGATGAACGAGTTGAAGTTCGCGACCGCGAGCAGCAGGACCGTGACCGTCGAGACGCCGCGCAGGTGCGGGAACGTGACGTGCCAGAAGCGCTGCCAGGCGGACGCGCCGTCAACCTGCGCGGCTCGCAGGAGTTGCTCGGGAACGGTCTGCAACCCGGCCATCATCATGATCATCGCGAACGGGAACTCGCGCCAGATGTTGACGACGATCAGCGAGGGCAGGACCGTGTTGACGCTGTCGATGAAGTTCGGCGGGCGGTCGACGATGCCCAGCTGCACCATGACGACGCCGATGATGCCGAAATCGGAGTGATAGATCCATTTCCAGATATAGGACGCGGCGACCGCGCTGATGACCCAGGGGACGATGAAGATCGCGCGCATGATGCCGCGGCCGGCAAACTCGCGATGCAGGGCAAGCGCCAGCGCGTAGCCGAGAACGAAGGCGATCAGGGTCGAGGCGATCGTCCAGATCACGGTGTTCAGCGTGACGCGCCAGAACACGCCGCTGGTGAGGATCGTCGTATAGTTGTCGAACCAGACGAAGCTCTTGTCCTTGAGCTGCAGTCCCGGGGGCGTTTTGTAGAAGGAGAGGTCGACCGTGTAGTAGATCGGATAGGCGATGACGACGAGCATCACCACGATCGCCGGCAGCACATAGAGATAGTCGGCCCTGCTGATCCATATCTGCCGGAGCAGGTCCGAACGCGTGCCGCCAGGCCTTGCGGCCGGGCGTGACTGGGCCGTCACATCGGTCATTGCGGGCGTGCCCTCGTCTTGATGCGAAAAGGTGGCCGGCAGCGCGAGAGCTGCTGCCGGCCGGCTTCGCGGATGGTCCTGGCGCTAGAGCCCGCCCATCAGTTCCTTGACCTTTTCGGCCGCGTCGTCGGCCGCCTGGTCGACCGTCATGGCGCCGGTCAAGGCGTTCTGCAGCATGTCCGGAACGATGATGTTCATGATTTCCGGGGCTTGCGGCAGGGCCGGGAACGGAATGCCGTAGGGCAGCATGGAGGTCGTCACATCCAGGAACTTGATGTTGTCCAGACGCTCCTTCATCCATTTGGTCTTGAAGCCGTTCAGGTTGCCCGGGTTGGAGCCGGCATAGGCCATCTTCAGCGACCATTCCGGGCTCGTCCAGAAGCAGATGATCGCCTTCGCCGCCGGCTCGTCCACCTTGCCGCCCTCGACATATTCAGGCTTCAGGATGTGAATGTTGGAGCCGCCAAACACGACGGCGCGCTTGCCGTCGGGACCGGTGGGAATAAGGCCGTACCGCATGTTGTCGATGACGGTCTGCGCCTTCTCCTTGTCGGCGCCCGTCGCCTTCTTCTGCAGGTCGAGCATGACGTTGTAGTCCGACGGATGCGAGATCATCATGCCGAGCTGGCCGGCGACGAACAGGGGCTGGTTGTCAGCCTGCTGGTTGGTCAGCGCCGAGGTCGGAACCGACTTGTCGCGGACATACATGTCGTACGATGCCTGCAGCGCACGCTTGCTCGCCTCGCTGTTCAGGCGGACCTCGCCGTAGTTCGGGCTCGCGTCGGCTTCATCGAACACGCCACCGCCGTAGCCCCAGAGCTGCGGCATGAAGCGGTAGGGCGTGTTCCCGGCGTTCTTGCGGGCAACGAGGCCGTAGCCGGCGATGCCGAGCTTGTCGTGGATCTGCTTGGAATAGGCGACGACATCGTCCCAGGTCGCCGGCGGGCTGTCCGGATCGAGCCCGGCGCGCTTGAAGATGTCGGCGTTCCAGATGAGCGCCATCGTCTCGTTGTTGGTCGGAATGCCGTAGGTCACGCCGTCCCAGGTCACGGCCTTCATGGCGCCCGGCCAGAAGTCCTCGGTCGACCAGCCGACATCCTCGGGCTTGAGCGGCTCGAGGTAACCCTTCGACGCGAACTCGGTGCCGCCCAGGATCTGCAGGCGGACCGCCATCGGCGCCGCATTGCCCAGAAGTGCGGTACGGAACTTGTCGAGCAGGTCGTTGTAGGTCAGCGCCTGCTCTTCGAGCTGGATGTTCGGATAGGTCTTGCGGAAAGTTTCGAAGAAATCCTTGTAGTACTGGCGCAGCAGGTCCGGATCGCCCTCAAACACGCCCTGGTACCAGAACGTCAGGCGTCCCTTGTAGTCGAGCGGCGTGACCTTGCCGCATTCGGCTGCCGTGTCGAACTCCTCGGTTCCGGCAATGGAGCGGACATAGTCAGGCGACCACTTGCTCAGGTCGACCGGCGGCTCGGCGAGAGCTGTCGTCGCGGTTAGCGAAGCTGTCAGCACAGCGATTGCGGCACCGCGAACCGCGGCCCCACGGAGAATGAACGTTGTCATTGGTCCTCCCGTTTCGTCATGGCCCGGCTAGCAGGCGTTCATGCGCAGATCGCAGGGCGCGTCGTCTTTTTCTGATGTCTCCCTCCGAAGGCGATAACACTTTCCAGAATTGAGATTGCGTGTCAATTCGACTGGATCGTGTATTATTTGACGAGCGCCGCACATAATGCCAGAAGGCGTGAGCCATGGTGGTTGGGGGCCGGGTTGGCTGATTCAGGGACGTTCACGGCGCGACCGCCTTCTGGGATTGAGCCAATCGGGGCCTCCAGCGAAGGCGCCTCCGTCTATCACCTCATCCGCGAGGCGATCATCGACGGACGGCTCAAGCCCAACGAACGGCTCGTCGCCGCCGATCTCGCCCGCCGGCACGGCACGTCCACCAATCCGGTCCGGGAGGCGCTCCAGCTTCTCAGGGGCGAAGGCTTCGTCATCTTCGCGCTCAACCGTGGTGCGCGCGTTCGGCCGATCGACCAGGATTTCATCCGCGACATTTCGGAGATCGGCGTGCTGATCGAGCCGGCGCTCACACGCTGGTTCGTGGGCATGGCGACGGCCGAGGACATCGCCGAACTGGAGCGCCTGCAGGACCTCATCGAGAAGAACAATTTCGCCGATCCGCTGCGGCACAGCGAACTGGACACGGCCTTCCATACGGTCATGTACCAGCGCCACTACAACCGCCATGTCGCGGCTTTGTGGTGGAAGCACCGCGAGGTGCTGCGCGCGGTCGGCCGCCGCTTCGACTTCACGCTCGCGCGCCGCGACACGATCATCCGCGAACATCGCGAACTCATCCGCCTGACCAAGGCGCATGACGCTGACAGGGCGGCGGAGACGATCGCGCGGCATGTCGAGGGATCGGGACGGCATCTTCTCGAGCAGATGCGCGCGCTCAACGCACCCGCGCGCTCGGGCGGCGCGCGCTCGGTCAAGGATCAGGAGGCCGCGCTATGAAGATCACCGCCGTCACCCCATGGCTCATCAAATCCAGCGGCTCCTATTGGGGAGAGTTCCTGTTCGTCGAGGTTTCGACCGACGAGGGGATCACCGGCTGGGGCGAGATCACCACCACGACATACCTCGCCAACCGCGCGCTGCGGGCGATGCTGCAGCAGATCGGCAAGATCCTTGTTGGAGAGGATCCAAAGGACATCGAGCGCCTGTGGCATAAGCTCTTCCGCAGCTTCACCTACATGGGCAGCCGCGGCGCCGCGGTGGAATGCGTGAGCGGCATCGACATCGCGCTGTGGGACATCCGCGGCAAGGCGCTCGGCCAGCCGATCTATGAGGTCCTCGGCGGCCCGGTTCGCGACGAGATCGCACTCTACACCCATCCCGACCAGCGCAAATTCACCGGCAAGGATGCCGTCATCCGCGAGATCAGGGATATCGTCGAGTCCGGCCATACGGCGCTGAAGTTCGATCCCTTTCCGTGGCAGGGATCGAAGGCTGGACCGGAAGGCTGGACCCGCGAGCAGCGCGACGGCTATCTCGAC
Source organism: Rhizobiaceae bacterium (assembly GCA_019635755.1). Taxonomy (GTDB): domain Bacteria; phylum Pseudomonadota; class Alphaproteobacteria; order Rhizobiales; family Rhizobiaceae; genus OAS926. The sequence goes on from JAHBYW010000003.1 coordinate 265,754, forward strand.
GGCTCGATGACGAAGAAGGACGAGCGCGAGGCCGCGGAACTCACCGCGCTGATCCGCGAGACGGCCGGCCCGGACGTGGAAATCCTGATCGACGCGCACGGCCGTTTCGACGTGCCGACCGCGATCCGGCTCTGCCGTTCGCTCGAGGAAGCCGGGCAGATCGACTGGTTCGAGGAGCCGGTGCCGCCGGAGAGTTTCAACGCGCTGAAACAGGTGCGAGAGAAGGTCAACGCGGCGATCTCCTGGGGAGAGCGCGGACATACGAAATGGGACTTCGTGCCGATCCTGGAAAACAGGCTCGCCGACTACATCATGCCGGACGTCACGTGGACCGGCGGCATCACCGAGCTGAAGAAGATCTCGGCGATGTGCGAGGCCTACTACATTCCCGTCTCCCCGCATGACGCGGCAGGCCCGATCAACGTCGTCGCCGGCGCGCAGGTGATGATGACGGTCCCCAATTTCTACAAGCTCGAGACGTCGGAATGGAACCTCCACAAATACGATGAACTCATCGACCGGCCGCTCGACAATTCGAATGGCAGCCTGAAGCTGACGAAGAACCCGGGGCTCGGGGTGGAAATGAACCGCTCCTACCTCGAAGCCAACGTGATCGAGGACTAGCCTTCTGCATCCGCGCGGCGCTCCGGCCGATCGGCGGTCGACCCGAGCCGTCTCCGTCCTCCTGAAAGGCACCTGCAATTCATGAAGATCGTCGACCTGCGCTGCGCCGTCATCGGCAGGCATCCCATCGTCCGCATCGTCACCGACGAGAACATCCACGGCCTGGGCGAGGTCGAGTTCACCAAGCCCTACATCAAGCCATGGGTCATGCATTTCAGGGATGCGCTCGTCGGCGAGGACCCGACCGATGTCGAGCGCTGCATGCTGAAGATCCGCCAGCGCGGAAGCTTCAAGCCCTATGGCGCGGCGGTCAGCGCCATCGAGCACGCGCTGTGGGACATCGCCGGCAAGGCGGCAAACGTTCCTGCCTACAAGCTGCTCGGCGGCAAGGTGCGCGACCAGGTCCGCTGCTACAACGGCAACAGGCGGCGCAAGCGCAGCGGCGACCGGCCCGAAGACTATGCGGCAGACGTGAAGTGGATGATGGAGCAGCCCGAGGGCTTCTTCATGGTCAAGCAGGGCATCACCTTCCACTCGAACATGAAGGACACGGTGCCCGACTTCCACTACGGCGTCGTGCAGACGAAGTCCGGCTATCATGGCGCGATGGACCAGGGCCAGATCAGCGAGCGCGGCATGGCGCATGCGGTCGAATGCGTGGCGGCGATGAAGGAGGTGCTGGGCGACAAGGTCAGCCTCGCGCTGGACTGCGGCCCGGGCTGGTTCCTGCCGGATGCCATCCGCTTTGCCAACGCAGTCGAAAAGTACAATCCGATGTGGCTGGAGGACATGCTGACCGGCGACTACGTGCCGTGGGTCAATCCGCAGGCGTATCGCGAGCTGACGCGGTCAACCACCGTGCCGATCCACACCGGCGAGCAGATCTACCTGCGCCACAATTTCAAGGAGCTGATCGAGACCCAGGCGGTGCGCATCGTCGGTCCCGATCCGGCCGACATCGGCGGCATCGCCGAACTCAAATGGGTGGCCGAACACGCCTACATGCACTCGATCATGATGGCGCCGCACGGCACCGCGAACGGGTTGCTGGGCCTGGGCGCGTTGATCAACGTCTGCGCCGCCCTGCCCGCCAATTTCATCGCCTTCGAGTACCCCACGGCCTCCGAACCCTGGTGGCCCGATATCGTGGTCGGCCTGCCGAAGCAGATCGTGAAGAATTCGATGATCGACCTGCTGCCCGGTCCCGGGCTCGGTCTCGATATCGATCCTGAGGCCGCGCGCCAGTATCTCCAGGACGAGGACAGGGGTTTCTTCGACGTCGTTTAAGGTGCGGCACCGCCGGAATGGCCCGCTGTGCTTCAGGCACGACAAGGCGTGACCCCGGATCTTTGGGGCCCCGAAAGCGGCTTTAGATGGGTGGACGCGCCGTCATTCCCGCAGCGTCCTCGAAGGCGGCAGCGATCCGGAACAGCATCGCCTCGTCGAAATAGCGCCCGACGAGCTGGAGGCCGAAGGGCAATCCCGTCGCCGACATGCCGGCGGGGACCACCAGGGCCGGGTGACCGGTCGCGCTGGCGATGAATGTCGGGGCGGCGGCGGGCAGCGACGGCGGCGGCCAGCTCTCGGTGAAATCGGAGATCTTCGGCGCCGGGATGACGCCAGCCGATGTCAGGACGACGTCGAACTTCGAGAAGACGTCTTGCTCCATCGTAAGCGCCAATTCGCGCCTCAGCCGGAATGCCTGGGTCAGATCCGATGCGGTGAGCGCCGCGCCGGGTATGACGCGCTGGTAGAAAATCTTGCCGTAGTCGCGCGAGCGCCTGCGCAGATTCGTCTCGTGGATGGTGAACGCCTCGCTTGTCATCACGACGATCGCAACCGCGCCGAAAAGCTCGAGCGCCGGAAGCTTGACGTCCTCGACCACCGCGCCGAGCGATCGGAATATCTCGGCAGCCTTGTCGATCGTGGCAAGAAGTTCCGGCGAATGGCCATCGATTCCGGTGATGACGTCGCGGGCGTAGCCGACGCGAAGGCCCTTCACTCCCTTGCCCAATCCGGCGGAAAAGTCCTCGGCTGGGCGTTCCACGCTCGCCGGGTCGCGCGGGTCGAAGCCGGCGATCACATTGGTCATGAGCGCTGCGTCGGAGACGCTCGAGGTCATCGGCCCGCAATGGTCGAGCGAATAGGACAGCGGATAGACGCCGCGTCGCGAGATCAGCCCGGTCGTGGGCTTCAAGCCGACTATGGCGCAGTATGATGCTGGCAGGCGGATCGAGCCGCCAGTGTCCGTCCCCATCGACATGCGGACAATGCCGGCGGCGACGGAAGCTGCGCTGCCCGAGGACGAACCTCCGGTGAAGTGCTCGGTATTCCAGGGATTGCGGGCGATCGGGAAGGGCAGTTCCGGGCTGGGGCCACCGAGTGCAAACTCGTGGGTCGCCTGCTTGCCGAGCAACACGGCGCCGCCGGCGCGAAGCCGCGACTGGACGGCGCTGTCCTCCGCCGCGATGTTGTCGACGCAGACCCGCGAGTGTGCCGTCGTCGCGATCCCCGCGACGTCGTAAATGTCCTTCAGGCCGTAGGGGATACCATGCAAGGGTCCGCGGTCGATCCCCGATGCCAGTTCGGCGTCGGCAGTCTTTGCCTCCTCACGCGCGCGCTCGCGGGTCACGAGGATGAAGGACTTCAGCGTCGGATCGAGTGCGTCGATGCGGGCAAGCGACGCCTCCGTCAATTCGACTGCGCTGACCGTTCTCGAACGGAGTGCGGCTCCGGCCTCGGCGATCGACAGTTCGTGCAACTCCTTCATTTGGAAGCGTCCTTCGCCCGCGCGATGGTATCGACACGATAGGCGTGCACGGTCCACTGCGCGGGGGATCGTTCCACATGGACCAGCGCCGCGGCGCGCATCAGGTCGCGATAGACCGCCAGCGCCCCGTCGCGACGGTCAGCTGGAACGTCTATCCCGACCCGCCGCATCATGGCGTCGAAGTCTCGCTCTTGTTCGGCCGAAATCGGTTCGGCCTCTTTTGCATTCGTCGAACTCGCCATGTCCCCTCCTCCATCCCGCATTTTGAAGGCAGCGCCTTCACGCATTATGCCAGTGAAGATTTTCGTTGCGAATTCACAGATAGCATGAAAGGATCGAGGATGTTCAGAATTCTTTTGATCCAGCCGAGGGAAGGTCGAGCGCATGACTTGCGCCGTATCCGTCTGAAATCAAAAGCGATTTTCTGTCGCCTGGCGATTGAAAGCAGCCGGTTGGCCGATCCGATCCCAGTGAAGCACTGTGGATAGCCCATGCTTCAGTACATAGCCAAACGCATCGTCCTCACAATCCCGGTCCTCTTCGGGATTCTGGTGGCGACGTTCATGCTCACCCGGCTGACCGGCGACCCCACGGACCTCGCGCTGCCGTCCAATGCCACGGAAGAGGCGCGCGAAGAGTTCCGCAAGCTTCACGGGCTAGACCAGCCGATCTGGTTCCAGTTCGTTCGCTTCACCTACCACATGGTGCAGGGCGACTTCGGTACCTCGATCCGCTTCCACGAACCCGCGCTGAAGCTCGTCATGGACCGGATGGGCGCGACGACGGAACTGGCGTTGGCCGCGATGGCCATCGCCATCATCATCGGTATCCCCGCGGGCGTGCTTTCGGCCTACCGGCGCAACTCCTTCACCGATCTGAACGTGCGGGGCATCACGCTGCTCGGACAGGCCGTTCCGTCCTTCTATCTCGGCATCCTGTCGATCCTGTTCTTTGCCGTCTGGCTGCGCTGGTTTCCCACCGGGGGCCGTGGCACGTGGTGGCATCTCGTCCTGCCGGCAACGACGCTGGCGCTGCAGATCGTTGCGCTCATCGCGCGCGTGACGCGCTCCTGCATGCTGGACGTGCTTGGTCAGGACTATATACGCACGGCGCGCGCCAAGGGTCTCTCGGAATCCAAGGTGGTCTGGCTGCACGGGCTCAGGAACGCATTCATTCCAGTCCTCACCGTCATCGGCCTGCAGGTCGGCTTCCTCATGGGCGGCGTCGTCGTGACGGAAACCGTCTTCTCCTGGCCGGGCGTCGGCCGGCTGGCGGTGCAAGCCATCTATCAACGCGACTTCCCGCTTGTGCAGGCCGTCGTGTTCCTGTTCGCCCTGATCTTCGTGGTCGTGAACCTGCTGGTCGACCTGGCGTATGCCGCGCTCGACCCGCGTATCGGCTATCGGTGAGGCTGAGCCGATGTCGGTCACACCCGTCAACGTTGATGCAACCTCCAAGCGGGCCCGAAACGAGAGCCCCTCCGCGGCTGTCATGGGTCGGCTGCTGTCCAAGAAGGCGACGATCGTCAGCCTGGTGCTGCTCCTGGCCGCGCTGTTCTGTGCGATGTTCCCGACTCTGGTCGCTCCGTTCGATCCCTACAACCAGGAACTGGTCATGCGGCTGAAGGCTCCTGCCTTCCTCGACCGAGGCGTTGCCGGTCACTGGCTGGGCACCGACCATCTCGGCCGCGATATCCTCTCTCGCATCATCTACGGCGCCCGCGTCACATTGCTCGTCAGCCTTCTCGCGCTGGTCGTCTCGCTCGTGATCGGGGTGGTCGCGGGTCTGGTCGCCGGCTTCCTGGGCGGGCGCACCGACGCGGTGATCCTTCGCCTCGTGGACATGCAGCTCGCCTTCCCTGTGATCCTGCTCGTCATCTCGATCGTCGCGGTGCTTGGCCCTTCGCTGACCAACCTGATCGTCATCATGGGCCTGTCGGGCTGGCCGCGCTTCGCGCGCCTCGTCCGCGGCGCGGTGCTGTCGGTGCGCGGTTTGGAATATGTCGAAGCGGCACGCGCAATCGGTGCGGGCAAGATGCGGGTCATGTTCCGGCATATTCTGCCGAACATACTGTCGGCCATCATCGTCTATTCGAGCTTCGAACTCGCGCGCATGATCCTGCTGGAAGCGACGCTGAGCTATCTCGGCCTCGGCGTTCAGCCGCCCGAGCCGACATGGGGCGGCATGATCAGCGAGGGGCAGAAATACATTACCCAGGCGTGGTGGGTCTCGCTCTTCCCGGGCATCGCCATCGCCACGATCATCCTGGTCTTCAACATGATCGGAGACGAGCTGCGCGACGCGCTCGATCCGCAGCTCAGTCACGAATAGCGAGGAGGGCGTCATGGACGCAAACATGAGCGGCACATATCCGATACTCGACGGGCTCTACTGCGCGACGCTCACGCGCGACCAGTTCCAGCGCACGCTGGCCGGCGGCGTGTTCGCCGGCAACCTGACCGCGGTCAATCCGGGCGACGACCTCGTCGCCAGCATGAACTCGCTGGCCTCGCTGATGCGGATCGTGGCCGAGAACTCCGACCTCGCGCGTATCGTCACCTCGGTGGCAGAGATCAAGAGAGCGAAGGCCGATGGCGTGCTCGGCATCATCATCGGCTCGCAGGACGCGACCTTCATGCAAGACAATCTGGAGATGCTTCGCGTTCTCCACCGCATAGGGCTCCGGATCCTTCAGCCGGTGTACAATGCGCAGAACCGCTTCGGCTCCGGGGGGCTGGTCGATCCGCCGCGAGGGCTAACCCGCGAAGGCTTCGAGTGGGTCGCGATGATGAACGAGCTCCGCATGGTGACCGACATCTCGCATGCCAGCTACCCGACCGCGGCCGACGTCCTGCGCATCTCCAAGCGGCCCGTCATCTTCAGCCACTCCAATGCGCGCGCGCTGTGCGACAGCCCGCGCAACATTCCCGACGAACTGGTCCGCGCGGTCGCCAAGACCGGCGGCACGGTGGGCATAACGATGTGGCCGCCGCTGCTCGCCATCAAGAACCAGCCCACGCTCGACGTCTTCGTCGACCATATCGACCACATGGTGAACCTCGCCGGCATCGAGCATGTCGCCTTCGGCTCCGACCTTTCGGAAGGCACCAAGACGCGCGAGGTATGGGTGAAGCTCTACGGCTCGAACCCGCTGTGGCCGCCGGTCACCGGCATCTGCGGCGAATGGTATACGTATGAGGGGCGCGCCACGCCCGGCTTCTTCAGCATGGCCGAGGCCGGAAACCTCGTGCAGGCGCTGCGCCGCCGCGGCTACAAGGAAGACGCGGTCGAGAAGCTGATGAGCGCCAACCTGCTTCGCGTCTACGGCGAGGTGTGGGGCGAATGACGGTGGCGACGGCGCCGGAAGCCGCGAGGGCGGAGACCGCCCGGCCGAGCGAGACCATCCTGAAGGTCGATGGCCTTCGGGTGGAATTGCGCGGCGAGCGCGGCACGCTGCGCGCCGTCGACGGCGTTTCCTTCGACCTCAAGCGCGGCGAGACGCTCGGCATCGTCGGCGAGTCCGGCTGCGGCAAGAGCCTGACGGCGCTGTCAGTGATCGGCCTCTTGCCTCGCCCTGTCGGGCGGATCGCGTCCGGCACGATCGAGCTGGAGGGCGTCGGCAATCTGGCACGGCTGCCCGACAGCCTGATGAAGCGGGTTCGCGGCAACCATATCTCGATGATCTTCCAGGAGCCGATGACTTCGCTCAATCCGGTCTTCACCGTCGGGTTCCAGATTTCGGAAGTGCTCCGCACACACAAGGGCCTATCGAAGCGGGAGGCGCGCGCACGGTCGATCGAGATGCTGAAGCTCGTCGGCATTCCGCTGCCGGAGATGCGTTTCGACTCGTACCCGCACCAACTGTCGGGCGGCATGCGCCAGCGGGTGATGATCGCGATGGCGCTGGCCTGCGAGCCGCAGATCATGCTGGCCGACGAGCCGACGACCGCGCTCGACGTCACGATCCAGGCGCAGATCCTCAAGCTGATGAACCAGCTCAAGGAGAAGACCGGCACCTCGATCGTTCTGATCACCCACGACCTGGGCGTCATCGCCAAGATGGCTGCGCGCATCCTCGTCATGTATGCCGGCGTGGTGGTCGAGGAGTCCGACGCCCGCGATCTGTTCGCGACGCCCCTCCACCCCTACACGCAAGGCCTGCTCAACTCGATCCTGCGGCTGGAGCCGGGCAAGGAGCGACGCCGCCAGCTCTATACGATCAAGGGGTCGGTCCCCAGCCTCTATGCACTTCCACGCGGCTGCCGCTTCTCCGACCGCTGTCCTGCGGTCCACGAGCCATGCCGCGTCGCCGAACCGCCGCTCGCACCGCCCGATGCCGATCCGTCGAGCCCGCACAAGGTGCGCTGCTGGCTGCACCGCAAGCCGGACCTGCAATGAACGCGCCCGTCTTCATCCAGCCGTCCCAGCAGAAGGCCCAGCCGCTCCTTGAGGTGACGGGGCTGAAGCGGCATTTCCCGATCGATGACGGGGTGTTCGCGCGAAGCAAGCGCGCGGTGAAGGCCGTCGACGGCGTCGACTTCCATGTCGCCCGCGGCGAGACGCTGGGCCTCGTCGGCGAGTCCGGCTGCGGCAAGACCACGCTCGGCCGAACGGTGGTGCGTCTCGACAATCCGACCGAGGGGCGGATCGTCTTCGAAGGCGTCGACATCGCCTCTTTCGACGATTCGGCGATGCGACCCTACCGCCGCAAGATCCAGATCATCTTCCAGAACCCGTTCTCTTCGCTCAACCCGCGACTGACCGTCGGCAGCATGCTGATGGAGCCGCTGAAGCTGCATGGCATGGCAGACCGCGCACAGCGCGAGGACCGCGCGCAGGAACTGCTCCGGATGGTCGGGCTGAATGCCGATCACTTCAGCCGCTACCCGCATGAATTCTCCGGCGGGCAGCGCCAGCGGCTGGGCATCGCGCGCGCCCTCGCGCTCGACCCTCAGTTGATCGTCTGCGACGAGCCCGTATCCGCCCTGGATGTCTCCGTCCAGTCGCAGATTCTCAACCTGCTGTGCGAGCTTCAGGACAGGCTCGGCTGCTCCTACCTGTTCATCTCGCACGACCTCAGCGTCATCCAGCACGTGAGCGACCGTGTCGCGGTCATGTATCTGGGCCGGATCGTCGAGACGGCGTCTGTCGGCGACATCTACAGACGGCCGCTGCACCCGTACACGCGAGCGCTCTTTTCCGCCGTACCGGTGCCCGATCCGGCGGCGCAGCGAAACGAGATCATCTTGGAAGGCAACGTGCCGAGCCCCATCGATCCGCCGCCCGGCTGTCACTTCTCGACACGGTGCCGGTACGCAACGGACGCGTGCTCACAGGTGACCCCGGAACTCGTGGAGCACGAGCCGGGCCATTGGGTTCGCTGCATCCGGCTCGCCGAAATCACCTGAGGGACCGCGTCGCCGATCCGGCGTTCAGGACTTTGCCGTTTCCTCGTCGAGCTTGCCAGCCTCGCTCAGCACCTCCATGACCCGGATGTCATGCAGGCGGCCTTTGAGGGTCGTCAGAGGATCATGCTCGAAGGAATCGGTGAAGTTCACCCAGATCGCCTTGGCGACGACCGACCCGGCGTTGCGGTACTGATGCTGGCGCGAACTGGCAAAGCGGAAGCTGTCGCCTTCGCCGAGGATCGCCTTCTGGCCGTCGACGATCAGTTCGATGCCGCCTTGAATGATCAGGCCGGCCTCCTGCCCCGAATGCGAAAAGGGTTGCTCGCCCGACGTGCCGCCCGGCTCCATCGTAAGGATGTAGATGTCGAGCCGCGGTACGCCGGCGAACGGCGTCAGCAGTTCCTTCGACGCCTTCATCTCGGGAAACGCGACGATCTTGCGGTCTTCGTGACGTGATACAAAGGAACTCTCGCCCTCTGTACTGTCCTTCAGCTGGAAGATGTCGCCGATTGCGGCTTCAAGCGCTTCCGCTATCCGCGCCAGCGCGCGGATCGACGCCGACGAAATGCCGCGCTCGATCTGGCTGAGGAACCCGGCTGACAGGCCGGAGCGGGCCGACACTTCGGCGAGCGACAATCCACGAACGTTTCGAAGGCGCCGTATCCGGATACCCACATCCAGATCGACGGTCCTGTCCTGTTCGACGACAGCCTTCTTCGGCGTCGGCAGCTTCGCCTTCAAAGCCATTTCTCCCGAGTGATGGTCTCGCTCAGTCACATCGCCCTTGTGAAAATTCTCCTTGTACGTTCACAGAGCGTGAGATACCGTATCAGCAATTCACGAAACGAGCACTAGGTGTTCGTAATATTCACATCCTAAGGGAGGAGAGTGAAATGTTGAAGCCTCTAAGACGGCTTTTGTTGACGGCGGTGGTCTTCGCAGGTCCGGCATGGCTGGGAGTCACGACGGAGGTCCAGGCGCGCGACGTGGTGATCGCGCAGGGCTTCGACGCGGAGTCGCTCTGGCCGAACCAGACAACGGCCGCAATCACCATCAATCCAGGCCAGGCCATCGTCGAGTCGCTGTTCTGGATCGACCCGAAGGAAAACAAGCTGGAGCCGTTGCTCGCCACCGGCTACGAAATGGAGACGCCCACCTCGGTCATCGTGAAGCTGCGCGAAGGCGTGATGTTCACCAACGGCGAGCCGATGAACGCGGACGCTGCCGTGAAGTCGATGGGCATCGTCATCGACGCGAAGCAAGCGCCGTCCTACGCGCTCTTCTTCAGTTCCTTCGAGAAGGCCGAGAAGGTCGACGATCTGACCATGCGCATCACGCTGAAGGCGCCATATGCGGCGCTGGAGCAGGCGCTTGCTGTGGCCTTCGTCGTGCCACCGAAGTACTGGGATGAAGTCGGCCGCGAGAAGTATGGCCTGCAGCCGATCGGCACCGGCCCCTATGTCTTCTCCGAATGGCAGCGCGACAACCAACTCGTGATGACCAAGAACGAGAATTACTGGGGCGAGATCCCGGGTGGCATCGACCGGCTGATCTGGAAGCCGGTTGCCGACGACATCGCCCGGGTGTCCGGCCTGAAGACCGGCGAGTACGACGTGATCTCCAACGTGCCCGTTTCGATGGCCGAGGAGATCAAGGCGGACTCGAACCTGACGCTCGTGCCCGTGGACTCGTATCGCATCTTCTTCAACTACCTTGCGCCGCTCGACGACCAGACGAGCCCGCTGCAGGACAAGCGCGTCCGCAAGGCGATCAACCACGCGATCGACAAGAAGACGCTGATCGACACGATCTTCGGCGGCTACGGCGTCGCCACCAACGGCCAGGTGCTCCGTCCCCAGCAGATCGGCTTCGATCCGACGCTGACGGACTACGAGTACGATCCCGAGAAGGCGAAGGCGCTGCTGGCCGAGGCCGGCTATCCGGACGGCTTCACTCTGACGTTCAAGGCATCGTCGGGCGCCTATGCGCAGGACAGCGAGGTGCCTTTCGCGATCGGTGGCATGCTGGAGAAGGTCGGCATCAAGACCGACATCGTCGTGCTCGAGGGTGGCGAGTATCTGCGCCAGCTTCGCTCGACCGAGCTGACGCCGATGGGCTTCGTCGGCATGGCACCGGCGGACGATCCGAGCATCATGATGGCGCTCTTCCGCTCAACCTGGCGCTATCCGTACTACAAGAATCCCGAGCTCGATAAGCTGATCGATGCGGGCCAGAACGAGCTCGACAAGGAGAAGCGCGCCGCAGTTTACCGGGAGGCGATGCAGTTGATGTACGAAGAGGCGCCCGTGCTCTGGCTTTATGGGGCTGTCGACTTCTACGCAACCAGCGCCAAGATCACCAACTTCATGCCTGGCGGTCACGGCAAGTTCTGGTTCTATGACGTGAACGCTGCCGACTGACTTCGGCATGGGGCCGCGGCGCTGTCGCCGCGGCCCGATTTCCTGGGCCTGTATGACGCGGACGGGCCAGGAACCCAAGCGACGCGGCTGAACTCTGCCGCCGCATCGTGCGGACAAACAGCGGACGCCGCTGACGCCCTTTCCAACCCCCACATGCGAAGAGACCGACCGATGACGTCAGCAAAGCCCTTTGTGTTCGACGGCCTGAATGCCACGATGCTGTCGAGGGAACAGGCGGAGATCACGCTCAAGGGCGGCGTCAGCGCGCTCAACCTCACCGTGACCGATGTCTTCATCGGAATTGGCCCACTGCTGGTCGAGCTGGAGCAGAACCGGCAGCGGCTGGAAGCCATCTCCGACATCGCGATGCTCTGCACGTCCGTTGCGGACCTGAAACAGGCGCACGAGACCGGGAAACTGGGATACGTCTTCGGCCAACAGAATTCGCTGGCAGTCGAGGACGATCTGCGTCTGCTTGAAACGCTCAAGCGGCTCGGAATCCGCATCCTCCAGCCGACCTACAACCAGATCAACAAGCTGGGCTACGGCGCGCCGTTCAAGGGCGATGCCGACAAGGGCATCACCGACCTCGGCCACAAATGGATCGAGGAGATGACGCGGCTCCGGCTCGTTATGGACCTTTCGCATTGCGGCCACCGCACGGCCAACGACTATCTCGACGCGGTCAAGGTGCCGGTCGTGATCAGTCACGCCAACGCCTTTTCGGTCTGCCCCAGCCTTCGCAACAAGACCGACGAACACATCCGCAAGGTTGCCAAGACGGGCGGGCTGATCGGCGGGGTCATGTGGTCGCCGGCGGTGCGCCACGACAAGCGCCCGACCATCGAGGATTTCGTCAATCACCTGGACCACATGATCAAGGTCGGCGGCGTCGAGCACGTCGCCTGGTCGAGCGACATCACCGAAGGCAAGTTCCCGACCCGCGAGAAGTGGGAGAAGAGCTATGGTCCGAAAGGCTATGATCCGGACATCACCGGCGTGCTTGGTCCGTGGTACACTTATGAGGATCGCATGAATGTCGACTACCAGTCCCTGGCCCACACACCGCGGATTTGGGACGAGATGAAGAAGCGCGGCTATTCGCAGACCGACATCGACAAGGTTTCGGGTGGCAACTGGCTTCGTGTCTTCCGCGACGTCTGGGGTTGATGGAGCTTCGGCACCGACCGCCTTCAAGCTACGGCGCCGAAATCCACAAGCCAGCGCGCAGCGCTCCACTTTTCATCGTCTTGAAGCCCTCGTTGATGCGCCGGAGCGGCACCGTTGCGGCAATCAGGGGATCGAGCTTCAGGCGCCCGTAGCGACACATGCGGGCAGGCCCTGCAATATCGACGCGAAACTGGTTCGATCCCATCAGGCCGCCCTGGAGGTGCGTCTGAGATCCCGGTCCTGGTGTCGATCTCGGGCCACACCAGACTCCGAGATCGGCCGTGGCGGCCTCTTCCGGAGCGGAGACCCGATGTCGGCTCGCACGATCGATCGATGGCTTCGTCGCTCTTTCGGCACATCGCTTGGGGGATCTCGCGATTGCCGTCCGGCCGGGCCAGCACCCAGAGCCAAGAGCGATATGCCCCGCACGTGACCGGGGGGCGGCACGCCGCAACCCAGGTCGGCAGCGTTGTGGAGTTCGATCGTCTCTCGAGGCCCGGCACGACGCCGAAGCGCCTTCGGGCGCCGGCCAGGTGCGGCATTGGCGCCATTTTGTCAGGCGTTTACTGACGCAGAGGTTGCACAGGCACTGGCGCCACCCCATAAAGCAAAAGGGGCCTTGTCGCCCCGCTCACCCATTTCTTTGTGATTCTTTCCGAGGGCCCGCTACCCGATGCCGCATGAAACCCCGTTGATCGCAACAATCGTAGCCGGTCTGGGGCTCGCATTCATCTTCGGTGCCATCGCCAATCGTTTCCATATTCCCCCGCTGGTCGGCTACCTCGTCGCCGGCATCCTCGCGGGGCCCCACACGCCCGGATTCGTCGCCGACCAGGAACTGGCGCTCGAACTCGCCGAGATCGGCGTCATCCTGCTGATGTTCGGCGTCGGCCTGCACTTCTCGCTGAAGGACCTGCTGTCCGTCCGCGCCATCGCCGTGCCTGGCGCAGTCGTGCAGATCGGCTTCGCCACGGCGCTCGGCGCCGCGCTGGCATGGTTCCTTGGCTGGACGCCGGGCGGCGGCCTGGTGTTCGGCCTCGCGCTGTCCGTTGCCAGTACCGTCGTGCTGCTGCGCGCATTGCAGGAACGGCGCCTGATCAGCACCGAAAAGGGCCGGATCGCCGTCGGCTGGCTGATCGTCGAGGATCTGGCGATGGTCCTGGCGCTGGTGCTGCTGCCGGCGCTGGCCGGCCTGCTCGGCGGCAATGGCGAGGCCATGGAGCACGCAACCAGCAGCATCTTCGACTTCCAGTACGATTACGGCATTTGGGGCGTGCTGGCGGTGACGCTGGCCAAGGTCGCGGCCTTCGTGATCCTCATGCTGGTAGTCGGGCGGCGGGTCATCCCCTGGCTCCTCCACTATGTCGCCCATACGGGCTCGCGCGAGCTCTTCCGGCTGTCGGTGCTGGCGGTCGCGCTCGGCGTCGCCTTCGGCGCCGCCAAGCTGTTCGACGTGTCGCTGGCACTCGGCGCCTTCTTCGCCGGCATGATCATGAGCGAGTCCGAGCTCAGCCACCAGGCGGCCGAAGAGTCGCTACCGTTCCGCGACGCGTTCTCGGTGCTCTTCTTCGTGTCGGTCGGCATGCTCTTCGACCCGATGAGCCTGTTCGAGAGCACCTGGCCGGTCCTTGCCACGCTGTTCATCATCGTGTTCGGCAAGTCGGTCGCCGCCTTCGTCATCGTGGTCGCGTTCAGGCACCCGGTGCAGACCGCGCTGATCATCTCGGCCAGCCTGGCGCAGATCGGCGAATTCTCCTTCATTCTGGCGGAGCTGGGCGTCGGCCTGGGACTCCTGCCAGAACAGGGGCGCGACCTCATCCTCGCCGGCGCGATCCTGTCGATCCTCGTCAATCCGCTCGCGTTCGCGGCGGTGGACCGGCTGGAGCCGTGGCTGGTGCGCCGCGGGCACGGCAAGGTGCTTTCAACGCCGCCGACCTCCGCGGAGGGTGTCACCGTGCCGGTCGACGAGGCGGTCATCGTCAAGCGCGAGGGGGGGCCGCCGCCGAAGACCGACCTCTCCGATCACACCATCCTCATCGGCTATGGCCGCGTCGGCAGCCTGGTCGGCAAATCGCTGAAGGACGGCGGCCATCCGTTCCTGGTCATCGAGGACAACGACAAGACGATCGAAAAGCTGGAGGCGGACGACATAGAGGTCGTGGTCGGCAACGCGGCGAAAGCGGAGGTTTTCAACGCCGCAAATCCCGCCGCGGCCCGCCGGCTGATCCTCGCCATCCCCAATGCGTTCGAGGCGGGACAGGCCACCCAGCGCGCCAAGACGGCCAATCCGGCCATCGTGATCATCGCGCGCGCGCATTCGGACGCGGAGGTCGAATACCTGAAGGGTCTCGGCGCGGAGACCGTGATCATGGGCGAACGCGAAATCGCCATGGGAATCGTTGCCGAGGTGCTGAAGGACGAGCCCGAGACGAAGGCCGGCGCCGACGCCATCGTCGACGCGATGTCCGAGGGACACATCCTGGAGACGCCGGAGAACAGCGACAACGCGCCGCCTGCGGACGAAACCGCGCCGCAGCAGGAGTCGCCGGCGACCGAGGAAGCGGTGACGGCCGATGCCGCCGCGACGGGCGACGCGACAGCCGGAGCTGCTGGACAGGATACGCCTGATCCCGAGACCACGGCCGACCCCAAGCCGTCGCCTTCGGGCTGAGCCCGTCGGGGGCTCTCGCCTTCAGTTGCCCAGGATGACGTCGAGGATCGACGTCTCGCCCTTGGTCTTCGCGCCGGACTTGCCGACATCCGCGGTCGGGCGGCGGATCGACGACGTCTTGTCGGGCGACGGTTTCGGCATGCCCGAGCCGCCGCTCATCTCGACGGCGTCATCGGAAGCGACCTTCCTGGACGGGCGCGGCGCCTCCACCAGCCCGGGCGCCGGATCGGCGTTGGTCTCGCGCTTGCGGACAGCCGGCTCGGCGGCCGCGACCGGATCGGAAGCGCTGACGCCGCCGCGGCCGACATCGGCCTCCGGGACGCGCGCCGCGACCCCGGCGTCGCCGCTGCTCCAGGCGCCCGGCAGCGACGCCACGGGGACGCCCTCGTGGGCCGCGACCATGAACTCGTGCCAGGCCAGCGCCGGCAGGGCCCCGCCGGTGACCTTCTTCATCGGCCGGCCGTCATCATTGCCGAACCAGACGCCAGTCGTCAGGTTTGCGGTGTAGCCGATGAACCAGGCGTCGCGCGAATTCTGGCTGGTGCCGGTCTTGCCAGCGGCCGGCCACGAGAAGGCAGCCTTGCGGGCGGTTCCGATCTCCAGCGTATCGGTCATCATCCGGTTCATCATGCCGACGACCTGCGGCGCGAGCACGCGCGGAACCGCCTCGGGCTTGAATTCGTAGATGAGCTGGCCCGACGCGGTGGTCACACGCCGGACGAAGTGGATCTCCGGCCGGTAGCCGCCATTGGCGAAGGGCACGTAGGCCGCGGTCAGCTCCAGCGGCGTCACCTCCGACGTGCCGAGCGCGATCGACGTGTTCGCCTGCAGCTTCGACTCGATGCCCATGCGATGCGCCACCTCGACCACGGCGGCGGGGCCGACCTCCATCGCCAGCTGCGCCGCGACCGAATTCAGCGACTTCGCCAGCGCGGTCGCCAGCGTCACCTTGCCATAATACTTGCCGTTATAGTTCTCGGGCGTCCATTTGCCGATCTTGACGGGCGCGTCGTTGCGCACGCTGTCGGGCGTCCGCCCTTGTTCCAATGCCGCGAGGAAGACAAAGGGCTTGAAGGCCGAGCCGGGCTGCCGTCGCGCTTCCGACGCGCGGTCGAACTGGCTGTTGGCATAGTCGTAGCCGCCGACCATCGCCCGCACCGCGCCGGAATTGTCGATGGACACCAGCGCGCCCTGGCTGACATGCAGCGCCTCGCCCTCGTCCTGAATCAGCCGGCGGATGGACTTCTCCGCCAGTTCCTGGAGATCGAGGTCGACGGTGGTGTCGACGACGAGGTCCTCGCGCACCTCGCCGATCAGGCCGGGGAGTTCCTCCATGATGCGATCGGCAACGTAGTGCTCGGAGCCCGTCCAGAAGGCCGCGGCGCGCGTGGCGGGCGCGCTCATCGCGGTGCGCAGCTCCTTGTCGCCGATCATGCCCTGGTCGCTCATCGCGGCAAGCACCAGCTGCGCGCGCTCCTCGGCGGCCTTGGGGTCGCGCGCCGGGGACAGCCGTGACGGCGCCTTGAGCAGGCCGGCCAGCAGCGCGGCCTCGGCAAGCGTGACGTCGCGGGCCGACTTGCCGAAATACCGCCGCGACGCGGCCTCGACGCCGTAGGCACCCGAACCGAAATAGACGCGGTTCAGGTACATTTCGAGAATCTGGTCCTTGGTATGCTTCTGCTCGAGCCAGAGCGCCAGGAGCACCTCCTGCACCTTGCGCTCGATCGTGCGGTCGGGCTTCAGGAACAGGTTCTTGGCGAGCTGCTGGGTCAGCGTCGAGCCGCCCTGCTGGAAGCTGCCCTCGGTGATGTTCTCGAACATCGCGCGGGCGAGGCCGAACGGATCAATGCCGAAATGCGAGTAAAAGCGGCGATCCTCGATCGCCATCACCGCCTGCGGGATGTAGGGCGACATCTCGTGCAGACCGACGGACTCGCCGCCGGTCATGCCGCGATTGGCGACGAGCCGGCCGTCCACCGAGACGATCTTGACGTTGGGCGGGCGGTCGGGAATGGCCCATGTGGTGGCGCTGGGCATCCTCGCGCCGTAGTAGGCGGCGATTCCCGCGGCGCCGATGCCGCACCAGATGCAGAGGATGAACGTCCAGTAGACGGCGCGTCCGAGGAGGCCGAACGCTCCGCGCCGCGCGCGTCGCTTGCCCTTGCGGCCGGCCGGCTTGCGGCCCGTAGACGCCTTCTTCCTCACACCCATGACGCGATCGTCCTCGCTCACGCTGAGGCCGCGCGCGACCTTCGCGCGCGCCGATCCCTCGAACTTCGGCTCGATGCGCCGCGTCGTCTTCGCCATTGCCTCGCCGTCCGCGAACCTTCCGGTTCCCAGCCGCGAGACTAGAGAGGCCGATTTAAGGGGTCGTTAAGCGGAACCCGGGAGGCGGCGGCCGGGTTGATCGGCATGAGCGACCGTTTCGACCGACCCGTCCGCATCAAGATCGGCACGACCGAGCGTTCCGTGGAGACGGCCACCGATGCCGCGGCCCTCCTCGGCGACGTGGACTGGCCGGGCGAGCGCGGACCCGCGCATCGCGATGCCTATGAGACGTGCCTTAAGGTGATCGACGGTCATCGCTCCGCCGCGGACGCCCGGGCGCGGTTCGCCGAAGCCGCCCGCGCCGCCGGGCTTCTGGCCGGATCCTAGGCCGACTTCACGAGCCGGATGAGGACCAGCAGGATCACGGCACCAATCGTGGCGTGGAGGATCGAGGCGAGGACTCCGCCGCCGAAGGCCAGACCGACATAGGGAAACAGCCAGCCAGCGATGAAGGCGCCGACGATGCCGACGACGATGTTGCCGATAAGGCCGAAGCCGAAACCCTTGACGATCAGGCCTGCGAGCCAGCCCGCGATCGCGCCGATGATCAAGAAGACGATGATGCTCTGAGCGGTCATGCCGTGGTCCCTCCTGCGCTTCGGATCGAACCAGAAATGCCGCCGGGAGTCGAGGCTGGATCGCAATCGACAGACGAGCGCCGGCTACTCCTCGTCCTCGTCCTCGTCGGTGGCGAACCAGGCGGACGGGTCGACCCGCTTCAGCGTGTCGGAATCGACATAAGTCCACCAGCCGCCCTCGCGGCCGCCGGAGGCCGGACGGTAGTGAGCGAGCGACGTGTTCTCGACGCCGTCGCGGTCGCGCCACTGGACCCTGATGTCGCTTCCGTCCCTGGGGGCGTTGTCCATCGATTTCGGCATTGGGTGTCTCCGGTGCGGGCATCAACGCGAAGAGGCGACAAAAGGTTCGCGGTCGAAGCTCTTGGCCGACCGGCAGCACACCCGCTGCCGGGCCGGCGTTCAGCTGTGGGCGAAGATGTCTTCCTCGCCCCAGCCCATCAGGTCGAGCTTCGCGCGCGTCGGCAGGAAGCGGAAGCAGGCCGCCGCCTCGGCGGCGCGGCCGTCGCGCGTGAGGCGCGCCGAGAGGATGTCGCGCAGCTTGTGAAGATGCAGCACGTCGGAGGCGGCGTATTCGAGCTGGTCCGGCGACAGCGTGTCTGCCCCCCAGTCCGACGACTGCTGCACCTTCGACATGTTGATGCCGAGCAGTTCCGCCGTGATGTCCTTGAGCCCGTGGCGGTCGGTGTAGGTGCGCACCAGCCGCGACGCGATCTTTGTGCAGAAGACAGGGGCCGGCATGACGCCGAAAGTGTGGAAGAGCACGCCGAGGTCGAAACGGCCAAAATGAAATATCTTGGCGACCCGCGCGTCGCCGAGCAGCGCGGTCAGGTTCGGCGCCGCCTTCTGCCCGGCCGCGATCTGCACGACATCCGCCGAGCCGTCGCCGGGCGACAGCTGCACCACGCACAGCCGGTCGCGATGCGGGTTGAGACCGAGCGTCTCCGTGTCGATGGCGACGGACTCGCCCTGGTAACGCGAAAGGTCCGGCAGGTCGCCCTTGTGGAAGCGGATCGTCATGGCCCGTCCTACCGCGATGCAGTGAGCGCGTCGAGGATGCGCGCCCAGGATCGCTGGCCCTTGTGGAAGGACTTCAGCTCATACTTCTCGTTCGGCGAATGGATGCGGTCGTCGTCGAGGCCGAAGCCGACGAGAAGAGACTCCATGCCGAGCAGCTTCTGGAAATCGCCGACGATCGGGATCGAGCCCCCCATCGCGATCGCCACCGCCGCCTTGCCCCACTCCTCGGTCAGCGCCGTGCGTGCCTTCGTCACCACGGGAGAATCATAGGCGAGCTGGATCGCCGGCGAGCCGCCATGCTTCTCGAAGCTGGCGCGGCAATCGCCCGGCAGCCGGGCCTCGACGAAGGCGCGGAACGCGGCACGGACCTTGTCCGGGTCCTGCTTGTGGACCAGGCGGAACGAGACCTTCGCGCTGGCCTTCGATGCGATCACCGTCTTGAAGCCGGCGCCCTCGTAGCCGCCGGAGATGCCGTTGAACTCGGCCGTCGGCCGCGCCCACAGCAGTTCCAGCACCGAGCGGCCCTTCTCGCCGGACGGGATCGAGAGCCCGACCTCGCCGAGGAATTTCTCCGCCGTCAGCCCCAGCCCGTCCCAGGCCTGCTTGACCTGCGTCGGCGTCTCCTCGACGCCATCGTAGAAGCCGGGGATGGTGATGCGGCCATTGTCGTCATGGATGGCGGCCAGAACCCTGGCCAGAACCCGGATCGGATTCGCGGCGGCGCCGCCATAATGACCCGAATGCAGGTCTCGGTCGGCGGCGTGGATCGTGACCTCCTCGCCGACCAGCCCGCGCAGGCCCGTCGAGATCGCGGGTGTTTCGCTGTCCCACATGCCGGTGTCGCAGACCATCGCGAAGTCGGCCTTCAGTTCCGCCGCGTTGGCCTCGAGGAAGGGCTTCAGCGACGGCGAGCCCGACTCCTCCTCGCCTTCGAACAGCAGCGTGATCTTCGCCGGCAGCGAGCCGTGCTCGGCCTTCCAGGCACGACACGCCTCGACGAAGGTCATGAGCTGGCCCTTGTCGTCGGCCGAACCGCGGCCGGTGATCACCTTGCGGCCGCCCTGTTCGCCGATGGCGGGCGCGAACGGATCGGCGTTCCAAAGGTCGAGCGGATCGACCGGCTGGACATCGTAATGCCCATAGAACAGGAGGTGCGGAGCGCCAGCTGGGCCGTCGTGATGCGCGACGACCATCGGATGGCCGGTGGTGTCGCGCACGCTGGCGTCGAAGCCGATCGTCTTCAGGTCGGCGACCAGCCATTCGGCCGCCTTGCGGCAGTCGGCCTTGTAGGCGGGGTCGGTGGAGATCGACCTGAGCCGGATCAATTCGAACAGGCGCGCAAGGCTGCCGTCGAGGTTCTGGTCGATCCGGTCTAGGACGGGGGAGATTCTGGACATCCGGCGGCCTCTCGTTTGGCGGCGGACCCTAGTCGGCCACGGCGCAAGAGGAAAGAGGCGCGATGTGGGCCACGACGATCGCGGCAAATGTCCTCGCGCGTCCAGTCCGGCGCGTGAAAAAGCCGCCGTGGCTGGAGGGGGAAGCCACGGCGGCCCTACTCGAAACGATGCGGCAGCCCGGAGAGGGGGATGAGGCTGCCGCAGGTGTCCGGTATAGGCGGGGGACGGGCCTTGCTCCGGACTTCGGCAAATAACGCCGATGCCCCACTATTTGGTCTCCGAATGTGGAGAATCAAGGGCACGAACATTACAGTGCTGTAACAAACACGTGAGACAAACCCGCTTGGCAGCAGCCTTTCGGGAGCCTGCCGGCGGCCTCGCTTTCAGTTGGACACGTGTAGCCGTCCGCGTTAGGCCTTCGCCCATGAAAAAGGGCGACCACCTCTTCCTCGTCGACGGGTCCGGCTACATCTTCCGAGCCTATCACGCGCTGCCCCCGCTCAACCGCAAGTCCGATGGACTCCCGACCAATGCGGTGCTCGGCTTCTGCAATATGGTGTGGAAGCTGATGCAGGACGCCAAGAACACCGATGTCGGCGTGGCGCCGACGCATTTCGCCGTGATCTTCGACTATTCGGCGAAGACGTTCCGCTCGGAGATGTACGATCAGTATAAGGCGAACCGCACGGCGCCGCCGGAGGATCTCATTCCCCAGTTCGGCCTGATCCGCCAGGCGACTGTGGCGCTCGGCCTCCCCTGCATCGAGAAGGAGGGGTTCGAGGCCGACGACCTGATCGCCACCTATTCCCGGCTGGCCTGCGAGGCCGGGGCCGACACCACGATCGTGTCGTCCGACAAGGACCTGATGCAGCTCGTGGGCGAGACCGTCGCCATGTACGACCCGATCAAGGACAAGCGCCTCGGGATACCCGACGTGATCGAGAAATGGGGCGTGCCGCCGGCGAAGATGATCGACCTGCAGGCGCTGGTCGGCGACTCGGTGGACAATGTCCCCGGCGTGCCCGGCATCGGACCGAAGACGGCGGCGCAGCTCCTGGAGACGTTCGGCGATCTCGACACGCTGCTGGCCCGCGCCGGCGAGATCAAGCAGGAGAAGCGGCGGGAGACGATCATCGCCAACGCCGAGAGCGCACGCATCTCGCGCGAGCTCGTGACGCTGAAGCAGGACGTTCCGCTCGGCAACGGCGAGCAACTGGACGACCTCGCGCTGCGAGCTGTCGACGGACCGACCCTGGTCGCCTTCCTGAAGACGATGGAGTTCACGACGCTGACACGCCGCGTCGCGGAAGCGACCGGCACGGATGCCAGCGCCGTCGAGGGCGCCACGGTGACGGTCGACACCACCGACATGCACGGACCGGATGTGGGCTTCCCGGTGGCAGCGGATGGCGGACGGACTGCCGCGAAGAAGGCCGAGAGGGGTGAAACGACCCCACCCGACACGACGTCGTCGGGCCACACTCCCCTCAAGGGGGAGGGAACCACGCCGGCGCAACTCGCCAAGACCCGCGCAGACGCGGCCGGGACCGGCAGGTTCGACGCGACCGCCTACATCACCATCCGCGACATCCAGACGCTCGCCGACTGGGTGGCGGAGGCCAAGGAGCGCGGCGTCTTGGCCATCGACGGCGGCACCACGTCGTTCGACCCGATGCAGGCGGAGCTGTGCGGCTTCGCGCTCGCCCTCGCGCCGGGCCGCGCCGCCTATGTACCCCTGGCGCACAGGAAAGGCGCAGGTGACCTGCTGGGCGGCGGCCATGTCGAGGGGCAGGTGACGGTCCGCGAGGCGCTGGCGCTCCTGAAGCCGGTGCTGGAGAGCCCCGCGGTGCTCAAGGTCGGCCACAACATCAAGGTCGATCTCGTGGTGCTCGCCCGCTACGGCGTCGACCTCGCCCCGGTCGACGACATCATGCTGATGTCCTACGCGCTCGATGGCGGGACTCAGGGCGGGCACGGCCGCGACGAGCTGGCGCAGAAGCTGCTCGGCCACACGACGATCGAGCACAAGAGCCTGACCGGGACAGGCAAGTCCGCCATTGCATTCGACCAGGTCGAGATCGACCGGGCGACCGGCTACATGGCCGAGCGCGCCGACGTCACGTTCCGGCTCTGGCAGGTGCTGAAGCCGCGACTGCCGACGAAGGCGGTGGTCTCCGTCTACGAGCGGCTCGAGCGGCCCCTGGTGGCCGTGCTGGGCCGGATGGAACAGCGGGGCATCGCCATCGACCGGCAGATCCTGTCCCGGCTGTCCGGCGAGCTGGCGCAGGGCGCGGCGAGGCTCGAGGACGAGATCTACGCCGTGGCGGGCGAGACCTTCACCATCGGCTCGCCGAAACAGCTGGGCGACATCCTGTTCGGCAAGATGGGACTGCCCGGCGGCTCGAAGACAAAGACCGGCCAGTGGTCGACCACGGCGCAGGTGCTGGAGGAGCTGGCGGCAGAAGGCCACGAACTGCCCCGCAAGATCGTCGACTGGCGGCAGATGACCAAGCTGAAGTCGACCTATACGGACGCCCTGCCCGGCTACGTGAACCCCGAGACGAAGCGTGTGCACACCAGCTACGCGCTTGCCGCAACGACGACGGGACGGCTGTCGTCGTCGGAACCGAACCTGCAGAACATCCCGATCCGGACGGCGGAAGGCCGCAAGATCCGGACCGCTTTCATCGCCGAGAAGGGGCACAAGCTGATCTCGGCCGACTACAGCCAGATCGAGCTGCGCATCCTCGCGCACGTCGCAGACATTCCGCGGCTGAGGCAGGCCTTCGCCGAGGATGCCGACATCCATGCCGCGACAGCGTCGGAGATGTTCAACGTGCCGGTCGAAGGCATGCCGCGCGAGATCCGCAATCGCGCCAAGGCGATCAATTTCGGCATCATCTACGGCATCTCGGCGTTCGGGTTGGCGAACCAGCTGTCGATCCCGCGCGAGGAGGCGTCGGACTACATCAAGAAGTATTTCGAGCGCTTCCCCGGAATCCGCGACTATATCGAGGCGACGAAGGAGTTCGCGCGGCAGCACGGCTATGTCGAGACGATCTTCGGCCGGCGCGTGCACTATCCGGAGATCCGCTCGTCAAACCCGTCGATCCGTGCCTTCAACGAGCGCGCCTCGACCAATGCGCGGCTTCAGGGCACCGCTGCCGACATCATCCGCCGCGCGATGATCCGCATGGACGACGCGCTCGGGGCGGAGAAGCTCGCCGCGCGCATGCTGCTGCAGGTGCACGACGAACTGATCTTCGAGACGGTCGACGAGGAAGTCGAACGCACTCTGCCCGTAATCCAGCGCGTCATGGAGAACGCGCCGATGCCGGCCGTGGCGCTGTCGGTGCCGCTCAGGGTCGACGCGCGCGCGGCCGACAACTGGGACGAGGCGCACTGACGCAGGGCGGACGTGCGGAGGCGGGTCGGGGTCCGGCTGCTGCGAGGCTCAGGCGATCCTGAGCACATGGTTATCCCACACATGGTCGGCGCTGTTGACGGCGGCGTGGGAGGCCGGCGCGACCATTCCCTTACCCGTCGTGGCGAAGTAGCCGGCGCCGTCGCCGGCGATGCCGCAGACCTCGACCATCGTTCGCACCGACACGATAGTGCCCGTCGCCGCGTCCAGGACGACGAGGCTGTTGCCCTGCGGCGACGCGACGGCCAACGTCCCGGCCGACGGGTTGGCCGCGACCGAGCCGACATAGTTGCGGAGCGAGCCGAGCGCGTCGTCGGGCATGTCCACCAGCGCCAGCGGCTCGCCCCGCCGGGCGCGACCGATCAGCGACGGCCGGTCGATGGCCGGACCTTCATACTGGCAGCCGAACCAGAGCGTACCGTCGCCTGAAACATCCATGTGACGGATCGACAGCTGATGCAGGTCTTGCGGAAGCTCGTGCTTCTCGATCAGGCTGCCGCTCTCGCGGTCGATGAACACCAGCGAGGGCTGCATGGTGGAGAGGTTCAGCTTGGCGCGGCCAAAATCCGGATGCGTCTCGATCCCGCCATTGGCGATGGCGAGCGTCCGGCCGTCCGCCAGCAGCACCATCTCGTGCGGGTCCATGCCGTAGGTCGGGAACTCGGCGATGCGGCGAAAACCGTCGGTCGCGTCGTAGACGCCGACCATCCCGGCGGCGTTGTCGAAATCGTTCTCGGTCGCATAGAGAAGCCTGCCGTCCGGCGCGAACAGCCCATGACCGAAGTAGTGCCGCCCGGCAGGGCTTGTGATGGTCTGCGGCGCGCTCAGCCCGGCATGGTCGAAGATCACGGCGAACGTGCCTGGCCGGCGCGCGAAGACGACCGAGCGCCGCGACACCGGATCGAACGTCACGTCATGCCCGCGCTCCGGCAGGTCGACGACCGACAGCACCGCGCCCGCCTCGGAGAGGATGGCGACACCGAAGGTGCCGGACCGGTTCTGGCAGGCGGTGGCGAAGACGGCGTCGGCGTCGAGCGTCGCGGCCAGCGCGCGTCCGGACAGGCCCGCGACGAAGGCGGTCCCGGCCGCCCTGAGGAAGTCACGCCGGTCGATCAGCGCGCGCATGGTCAGTCCCCGTCGAGCGACGAGAAGCCGGCCGAGAGGTCGAGTCCGTCGGCCAGTTTCACGCCGAAGAGGTCGGACAGGCTCGACGTGACCAGCCTGGCATAGGCGAGCGTCTCCCGCCGAGCAGGGTCTGCAAGAACGTCGGCGATTGCGCCGTCGAGTTTGGCCAGCGCGTTTCCGGCGTTGTGGAACTCGAAGTCAATCGAGGACGGGATCCATGCCGTGTCGGGGTCGAGGGAACGCGAGAAGTCGGTGACGTCGAACAGGCGTTGAAGACCGTCGAGATTGCCGGCGATGGAGGCGACCGTGGCGTCCGACCGCCAGAAAACCGCCTGCTTCGGCTTGTCCGCGCCGGCGTCGTCGCCGAGGAAGCCGCCGATCCGCACGTCGCGGATCAGCTCTAGCCCGTGCACGAACACGCCGAAGAGTTCGGTCACCGCCTCCGCCTCGTCCCGGTAGAGCGGATTGTCCGGTCCCGGATTGGCGATCGACCGCGCAAAACCCTCCGGATCGCGCCATTCCGCGGCGATGGCCGACGACATCATCACGAGGTTCGCCGAGATCGCAGCGCCGTAGGCGCAGCGGTAGGCGTCGCCGGTCGCGAGCGCCTCCGCGCCGGTGCCGAACAGCACAAACTCCAGAGCCCCCAGCCCCTGCATGGCGACCGACTTGCCGGCCAGCGTGGCGGGATCGGTGGCGGTTGCGTCCTGCCCGGCAAGCGCGGCCTGGACCTGTTTCAGGCCGACCGACTTACGGTCGGGCCAGAACAGAATCCGCTCCAGCCGGTTCTCCTGGGTCACAGGCCCGAAGCGGATCGTCTCGACCGCCGACCAGGCCTGTACCGTCTGGACAAAGCTAACTCTCGCGGCGTCGAGCGCGGCCCCGTCGGGAGCGGCGCAGAGCGCATCGACGCCGCTCCGCAATGCAACCGTCGACTCGCGGAAGCTGTCATAGGCCGGCCGGATGAAGCCGTCGATCGCACGAGTGATCGGCGGCACGTCGGCGCGGGCGGGAAAAGTGAGCGCGAAGATCGCGACTAGGCCGAGAATGTGAAAGGCCGCGTCTCTTCGCGTCGAGGGCAAACTCTGCAACGCCATCACAGCGACTCCAGGAACCGGATCAGCGCGTCGCGCTCGTCCTCGGCCATCGCGGCGAAGCCGTCGCGCGAGGCCTGCGCTTCGCCGCCGTGCCAGAGGATCGCCTCGGTCAGGTTCCGCGCCCGGCCGTCATGCAGGAAGAAGGTGTGGCCGTTGACGGTCTCGGTCAGGCCGGTGCCCCAGAGCGGCGCGGTGCGCCACTCCGTGCCCGACGCGTCGCCGACCGCCTGCCCGTCGGCCAGCCCATCGCCCATGTCGTGCAGCAGGAAGTCGGAATATGGCCACACCAACTGGAACTGCTGCGCCGGATTGGGGGCGTCGCGGCGGGTGACGAATTTCGGCGAGTGGCAGGACGTGCAGCCCGTTTCGTAGAACAGACGCTTCCCCTCCAGCACCACAGGATCGTCAACGTGGCGACGTGCGGGGACCGCGAGGTTCTGCGAATAGAACGTGACGAGGTCGAGAATCGGGTCCGGGGCCTCGGTGTCGCCGAGCCGCTCCTGCACGCCAGTTGGCATGGCAAGGCACTCGACCTCCACGGCCGTGCAATCGCCCCAGTGTCGCGGCGCGTCGGGCGACGAGATGCCGATGTCGCCCGCGAAGGCGTCGGCGGACTGCTGGCGGATCGTCGGTGTCGAGGCTTTCCAGCCGAAACGGCCGAGCGTCAGGTCGCCGCTCTTCGGATCGCGCACGACACTCGCCCTGCCGGAGATGCCGTTCCCGTCCGCGTCCTCGGGGTCGGCCAGTGCCAAGATGTCGGCAGGGTGGATCTGCTCGACCAGGCCAAGACCGATCATCTGCGGCGAAACGCGGGGCGAAAGCGTCGTCGTGGCGTGCAACGGGCCATGCGAGAGACCGTCGACTGCGTAGGCCGGCTTGCGAAGCGAGACGATCGTGCCGTCGCCGAGCGTGACCGGCATCTCGACATAGTCGATCCGCATCTTGCCCTCAGCCGCGCGACCGGGAATGGCGAGATCCTGCAACTGGCCGCCATAGATCGGATCGGGGAGGTTGAGCAGCAGCCGGTCGGCGACTGCGGCACGCTCCTCGTCCGTTTCGGCTTCGCGGGCAAGCCGCAGGAACATCGACGTCGAATCCGCGGCGCCCTCGGGCGGGTGGCCGCGCCCGTCCTTCAGATGGCAGCTCTGGCAGGCACGCGCATTGAACAGCGGCCCCAACCCGTCGGAGGCCTGCGTCGAGGACGGCGCGGACACCCAGACCTTGCGGAACAGCGCGTTGCCCAGCTTGAAGGTCGACTGCTCCGCGAAGGTCAGGTTCTGCGAGAACTGCGAGAACGCGTCGGCGTTGACGCGCTTCCTCGACGTAGCGGCGCCGCCCTGCATCAGCTCGAAGTCCTCGGCCTTGGAAAAGTCGGCCGTCGGCTTCGTGACCGCCGCGACCCGCGCCTGGTCTTCGGCCGTCAGGTCTGTGCGGACGGGATTGAGGCCGGCGGGGGCGTCATCGGTTGATGCCAGCCCACCAGCAAGAAGAACGGTTGCCACGGCCGCGATTGTCGCCAGGGACACAACCGGCGACAGACCACGGTCGGGCAGGGTCAGCACTCTCGGGACGTTTGTATGATCGTGCGGGCGAGAGGTCCTGCCCGTGGGCGCGCGGCGCGCAAGGTCTATGGCGCGCCGCATCGCATGGCCTATTCGGCCTCGTTGGCGGCGTCGGCGTTCAGCAGGCCGTATTTCTCCTCGCCGATCGAGGCCAGCAGGTCGAGCTGACTCTCGAGGAAGTCGATGTGACCCTCCTCGTCCTTCAGCAGCTCTTCGAACAGTTCCATCGTCACGTAGTCGCCCATCTCATGGCAGATCTCGCGCGACTTCTTGTAGGACGTGTGCGCGTCGTACTCGCCGGCCAGGTCCGCCTCCAGCACTTCCTTCACGTTCTGCCCGATCCTGAGCGGCGCGACGGACTGGAGGTTCGGATGCCCCTCCAGGAAGATGATGCGTGCAACGAGCCTGTCGGCATGGTGCATCTCCTCGATCGACTCCGCCCGCTCCTTCTTCG
Source organism: Rhizobiaceae bacterium (assembly GCA_019635755.1). Taxonomy (GTDB): domain Bacteria; phylum Pseudomonadota; class Alphaproteobacteria; order Rhizobiales; family Rhizobiaceae; genus OAS926. The sequence goes on from JAHBYW010000003.1 coordinate 293,799, forward strand.
CCAGCTTGGTGAAGCCCCAGTCCTCCAGCAACCGGTAATGCAGCCAATACTGGTTGACCGCGCCGAGTTCGAGGAAGAGCGCCTCGTTAAGCCGCTCGATGACCTGCTTTTCGCCTTTCATGGGTACTGCTCCCAAACTGGACCCGCAGCCCACGCACGCGGTCCAAATGTGAAACGATCGTCACGGCGTCCGCCTCCGAACGCGCGTGGTAGTTCTCGGTGACCCGGATGATCGTTTCGACCACATTTGGGAAGCAGCCGCAACACCGGCCGCGCTTGTGCATCCAATGGTAGACCTTGGCTGGCACGACCAGCTGCCACGGATCCTGGTCGAGGATGGCCACGATCGCCTCTTCGATCTCCTTCTCCGTGATGATGTTGCAGTGGCAGATCAGCATGCTGGAACGGGGTTCTGTCTGGCGTGGCGGCGCCCAGCGCCGCCGGCTGGATGGGGTATATCGATCCTACTGGAAGACCTTGGCGGGTGCATCAAGGCTGTCGGAGCCCTCGAACGCGACGCCGTCAAGCCCGAGGACGGCGACGACCCGCTCGATCGAGCGGGTCTGGTCGACGAGGGCATCGATGGCGGCCTGCACGGTGGCGTTGCCTTCCGCGTTGCCCTCGCCGATCTGCTGGTCGTAGGCCTCGCCGGCCACAGCGCGCGCCTGGATGGCCTCCATCTTCGCGACCGTGGCATCGAGCTTGCCCGACAGCTCGCCGTCCAGCGCCGCGTCCTTGCCGGCAACCAGCGACGCCAGCGAAGGCCCCTCGACCTTCGAGCCGTCAATGCGGGTGTAGGACCCCTTGTAGACATTGCGGATGCCGACCGCGTCCTGAAGATGCGACACATGCGTGTTGTCCGAGAAGCAGTCGTGCTCCTCCTCCGGGTCGTGCAGCAGCAGGCCGAGCTTCATGCGCTCTCCCGCCAGTTCGCCATAGGAGAGCGAACCCATGCCCGTGAGGATGGTCGCGAGCCCCGCCTTCGGGTCGCCTTCGAGCAGTCCCTTGCGGGCTTCGCCGCCTTCCGCCCAATTGGCAACCATCTCCTCGAGGTCGGCCACCAGCAGGTCGCTCGCCGCAACCAGATAGGCGGCGCGGCGGTCGCAGTTGCCACCGGTGCAGTTTGCTGTGTCGTAGTCAGTATAGGAACGATTGCCGGCGCCGGGTCCGGTGCCATTCAGGTCCTGGCCCCACAGGAGGAATTCGATGGCGTGATAGCCCGACGCGACATTGGCCTCGATGTCGCCGGCCTCCTGCAGCGTCTCGGAGATCAAGTCCGGCGTGATGTTCGTCGCGTCGACCGTCTCGCCGTTGATCTCGATGGAAGCGTTGGCGATGACGTTGGCGGTGTAGAGCGAGTTCTCGTCGGATTCGGTGCCGTAGGAGGCGTCGACGTAATCGATCAGGCCTTCGTCCAGCGGCCAGGCGTTCACGCGGCCTTCCCAGTCGTCGACGATCGCGTTGCCGAAACGGAAGACCTCCGTCTGCTGGTAGGGAATGCGCGCTGACTTCCAGGCAGCCCTGGCGGCTTCTAGCGTCCCGGCCGAGGGTGTGGCCACCAGCGCGTCGACCGCGGCGTCCAGCGCCTTGGCGGTCGTCAGCGCGTCCTCATATTCGGCATGAGCGATGTCCGCGTACGTCTTGACGACCGCCGCCGCGTCCGTGTCGGCGCGCGCCGGCAGCACGAAGATCGCGGCGGTCAGCGCCGCCGTTGCAACGGTCGCGGCCAGCTTTTCGGCCAGGCGTGAAACGGATCTGTTCATTCGCCGACATCTCCTCGGATCGGTGCGGACCGGCAGCGCAACGGCTTGCGTGCGAACCCCGCCGCTGAGCGAAGGCTGATGAGCACCGGGTCCAGCGACGCCATAAACACGGTCACAAATCGGGAGTCAATTGCTCTAGATCAAAAAATACAATGAAATTCAATAGGTTAGAACAATTCTAAACTACCATACTCCACTTATCGAAACGTTGCGGCTTCCTCAGATCACGCCCCGTTGGCCGCCGGATATTTCGTGAGGGAACCCGCACGGCCCGCACGCCGTTTGTCCAAACCCTGCCATATGGCCCAACCAAGGAGGATGAGCTTATGGTCACGTTCAACGCACTGCGTATCAAGGAAATCGTCGAGGACGGCGGCCTCTCGATCGACGAGAAGGTCGAGCAGCTCCGCGAGATCGAGACCGAGACCCGCGCTCTGCAGCGGGCGGCGTCCGAAAGCCCGATGAATGCCGCCGATGGCTGGGATGACGACCTGGTCAGCGTGCGCAAGGCGCTCGACAGGTACGGCGCCGACAATGTGCGCAAGGGTGCCGCGAGCCTCTAGGGCTGCCCAGGACGGATCAGGTGGGGCCGCCAGCAGGCGGCCTCTCAAACAAGGCTAACGTCTGTCAACCCGCCTGACCGTTGCACTTGTCGTTTGCAACGCGGCAACGCGCGGCCGCCCTCGGACGAATGCGACGCCGACCACCGGCAGAGCGACATCACAGGCCGAGCTTGGGACGCTTCCTCTAAAATCTCGCCCGCGCGCGTCGCAATCCTGACAGAAGCGAGCGGCTCGCGTCCTATTTGATCGACCCCATGAGCACCGAGCGCAAACGACGCAGCCACGACCGCAGTCACGCGCGCACGGCGTCGTCCATTCCGCAGCTCGCGGCGCGCTACGTGCGCAACCCCTATCCGCCGATGCAGCTGTTGTCGCCTGACCAAGTCGAGGCGATCCATGAGGCCTCGCTGCACATCCTGGAGAATTTCGGCATCGAACTGATGAGCCAGCGCGGGCTCGATCTGTTCGCCAAGGCCGGCGCGGATGTGGATCTTGTTACGCAGACGGTGAAGCTCGACCGCGAGCTGGTGGCCGAAGCGTTGAACACGACGCGTCCGTCCTATGCGCTGACGCCGCGCAACGCGGACCGCTCCGTTCCGCTCGGCGGCAATGCGACCAGCTTCACCCTCGTCGCGGGCCCGCCCAACGTCCACGACATGGAGCGCGGCCGGCGCGCCGGAAACTACCGCGACTACCAGGACCTGGTGCGGCTGGCGCAGCACTTCAACTGCATCACCATGCTGGGCAACCAGGTCTGCGCGCCGGTCGAGCTGCCCGCGAACTCGCGCCATCTCGACACCTACTTCGCCAACCTCACCCTGACCGACAAGGCTTTCCACGTCTCGGCGATCGGGCGAGGGAGAGCGCTCGACGGCATCTCGATGATGGCGATTTCGCGCGGTATGACGGCGGAGCAGATGCGCGACGACCCGGCTGTCACCACGATCATTTCCGTGAACTCGCCCCGCCGTTTCGACGATGCGATGGCCGAGGGTCTGATGACCATGTCGGAGTACGGCCAGTCGGTCTGCGTCACGCCGTTCACGCTGATGGGCGCGATGAGCCCGGTGACGCTCGCCGGCGCGCTCGCGCAGCAGAACGCCGAGGCGCTGTTCGGCATCACGCTGACGCAGCTCGTGCGGCCGGGCGCGCCGGTCATGTATGGCGCGTTCACCTCGAACGTCGACATGCGCTCGGGCGCGCCGGCCTTCGGCACGCCGGAGAACACCAAGGCAAACATCGCGTCCGGCCAGCTGGCGCGGCGCTACAATCTGCCCTACCGCACGACGCCCGGCTCGGCGTCCAACGCGGCGGACGCGCAGGGCGCCTACGAGACGATGATGGCGCTCTGGGGCGCGGTGCTCGGCCACGGCAACCTCGTCTATCACGCGGCCGGCTGGCAGGAGGGCGGGCTGACCGCGAGCTACGAGAAGTTCATCATCGACGTCGAGCTGATCCAGCACATGATCGAGTTCCTGAAGCCGATCGAGGTGAACGAAGGCGAGCTCGCGCTGGACGCGCTCGGCCGTGTGCCGACCGGCGGGCACTTCTTCGGCGATGCCCACACGCTGGAGCGCTACTCGACTGCCTTCTACCAGCCGCTGCTGTCCAACTGGCAGAACTACGAAGCGTGGGCTGAGGCCGGCGGGCTCGACGCCACGCAGCGCGCCACGCGCGTCTGGAAGAAGGCGCTGGAGGAGTATGTCGAGCCGCCGATGGACCCCGCGATCCGCGAGGCGCTGGAGGCATATCGCATCGAGCGGCGCGAGGAGATCGGGGCGGGCGAGCCGTGAGCGAGGAAATTCCTTGGGAGGCGCAGTGCCATGCTGTTGCAGCGACGTTCGCGCGCCGGTGTCGGGAACTCTATGACCAGAACCCATATGACGAGGCACCGTTAGAAAGCGTGATCAACACGTTTATGACCGAGCTTTGGGACAGTGGCTTTAGCCAATCCGAGATCGCGAAGGCTTTTGAAGATGCGATCCTTGATATGCTCCGATACGCAGCTGGAAAAGAGCGAAGGGGCGACAAGCCTTGAGTGCGGCATGCGTTCCTCGGCGGTCAGTGGACCTGAACGTCATTCCGGGGCCGCGCAGCGGAACCCGGAATCCAGGATGGCGGCTTTGCAAATCGGCGAAGACGTCCAATCCCCAGCGGTGGCAATCGGTATCGGTCGCGCGATCTCGCTCCATGTCGGCGCTCTGGATTCCGGGTTCCGCTGCGCGGCCCCGGAATGACGATTTTACGCTCTCTCACCTCGCAGCTCCCTGAAAACAGAGTCCACTCATGAAATCCCATGCGCAGGTTGTTGTCATCGGCGGCGGGGTCGTCGGCTGTTCGGTGCTTTACCATCTCGCCCGCTCGGGCTGGACCGACGTCGTGCTGCTCGAACGCGACGAACTGACATCCGGCTCGACCTGGCACGCCGCCGGCGGCATGCACACGATCAATGGCGATCCGAACGTCGCCAAGCTGCAGAAATACACGATCGAGCTCTACAAGGAGATCGAGGAGCTGTCGGGCCAGGCGACCGGCGTGCACATCACCGGCGGCGTGCTGCTGGCCGCCACCGAGGCGCGCATGGACTGGCTGCGCGGTGTCGTCGCCAAGGGCCGCTACCTCGGCCTCGACCTAGAGGAAATTTCCGCCGAGGAAGCGCATCGTCTCATGCCACTGCTCGACCCGAAGCAGTTCGTCGGCGCGGTGCGCAATTCCGAGGACGGGCATCTCGATCCGTCCGGCGTGACGCACGCCTACGCCAAAGCGGCGCGGAAGCTCGGCGCCGAAGTCGAGCGCTTCACCAAGGTAGAGGCCATCGAGCGGCTGGCGGACGGAACCTGGCAGGTCGTCACCAACAAGGGCAACGTGATCGCCCAGCACGTGGTCAACGCCGGCGGCCTGTGGGCGCGCGAGGTCGGCCGCATGGTCGGTCTGGAACTGCCGGTGCTCGCGATGGAGCACATGTATCTGATCACCGAGGACATGCCCGAGGTCGCGGACGTGAACCGCACCACCGGCAAGGAGGTGATCCACGCCGTCGACTTCGACGGTGAGCTGTATCTGCGCCAGGAGCGCGGCGGCATGCTCATGGGCACCTACGAAAAGCAGAACAAGCCGTGGTCGGAGTTCCAGACGCCGTGGAACTTCGGGCACGAACTGCTGGAGCCTGACATCGAGCGCATCGCGCCGTCGCTGGAAGTCGGCTTCCGCCATTTTCCGGCCTTCCAGAAGACCGGCATCAAGAAGATCATCAACGGCCCCTTCACCTTTGCGCCGGACGGCAATCCGCTTGTCGGGCCTATGCGCGGCCTGCCCGGCTTCTGGGTGGCGTGCGGCGTCATGGCGGGCTTCAGCCAAGGCGGCGGTGTCGGGCTCGCTCTCTCCAACTGGATGATCCACGGCGATCCCGGCTTCGACATATGGGCGATGGACGTGGCGCGCTACGGCGACTGGGCGTCGATGGCCTACACCAACGCCAAGGTTCGCGAGAACTATTCGCGCCGCTTCTCGATCCGCTTCCCGAACGAGGAACTGCCGGCGGGCAGGCCGCTGAGAACCACGCCGATCTACGATCTTCTGGCCGCGAGAGGCGCGCAGTTCGGCGTGTCCTACGGTCTGGAAGTGCCGCTCTGGTTCGCGCCGGCTGGCGTGAAGGACGAGTTCTCGTGGCGGCGGTCGACGGATTTCGCCCATGTGGCGAACGAGGTGAAGACCGTGCGCGAGCGGGTCGGCCTGATCGAGACGTCGAACTTCGCCAAATACCGCGTGACGGGAGAGGGGGCTGCGACCTGGCTCGACCGCCTGCTCGCCTGCAAGCTTCCGGCTGAAGGGCGCATGACGCTGGCCCCGATGCTGAAGGACGACGGCAGGCTGATCGGAGACTTCACGCTGGCGAATCTGGGGGCAGCGAAGCACGCGGTTACTGGAAATCTCTCTGTACCCCCACCCCTATCCCCTCCCCGCAAGGGGGAGGGGGATTCTGGCGGCGCCCGGCCGCAGAGGGATGGGCTTGCGGCAGCCAACCTCCCCCTTGCGGGGAGGTCGGTCGCGCAGGGACCGGGTGGGGGTATTTCCAACTCTCCCTCGCCCGAATGGTTCATCGTGGGCTCCGGCATCGCCGAGCAACATCACATGCGCTGGTTCGAGCGGCATCTGCCAGGTGACGGTTCCGTTCGGGTGGAGGCGCTCGGTGCCGGCATGACGGGTCTGGCGATCGCCGGGCCGAATGCGCGCACGCTGCTGGAGCGCGTCACGCGCGCCGACGTGTCGAACGCCGCGTTCCCGTTCATGGCGGTGAAGCGCATCGACATCGGCATGGCGCCCTGCATCGTCGGCCGCGTCAGCTACACCGGCGACCTCGGCTACGAGCTGTGGATGGCGCCGGAATACCAGCGCTCGGTGTTCAACGCGCTGATGGCGGCGGGCGAGGAACTCGGCCTCGGCCTGTTCGGCGGCCGCGCACTGAACGCGCTCCGGCTGGAGAAGGCCTATGGCTCCTGGGCGCGCGAGTACCGGCCGATCTACGGCCCGCTCGAAGCCGGGCTCGACCGTTTCGTCGCCTATTCCAAGGACGCCGACTTCATCGGCAAGGCCGGCGCCGCGGCGGAACGCAAGGACGGCGGAAAGTACCGCCTCCGGACTTTCGTCGTGGACACGACCGACGCGGATGTCATCGGCGACGAGGCGATCTGGCACGACGGGCGGGTGATGGGATGGGTCACCTCCGGCGGCTATGCGCACAATGCAGGGAAGTCGGTCGCGCTCGGCTATGTGCCGAAAGAGATTGCCGACGCCGCCGGCGGCTTCGAGATCGAACTGCTGGGCAAGCGCTACGCGGCCCGGCCGCAGCCGACGCCGCTGTTCGACGCCAATTTCGAGCGCATGCGGGGTTAGCCGCCGGCTCCATCGGCGATTGACATTTTTACCGAATGGTCAAAAATGCCGCTCGTTGACGAGGAGCATAGCCCGCATGGCGTCCCTGCGCCGAGGTGACCTGATCGACCTGCCCGCGGCGGGCGCGGCGGCAATGGAGGATGTGCGCGCGGAGGCGGCGCTGATCCGCGATCGCCATTGGGGCCGCGCCATCAGCTACTCGCGCAAGGTGTTCATTCCGCTGACGACCATGTGCCGCAACACCTGCGGCTACTGCGCCTTCGTCAAGCATCCCGGCGATCCGGGCGCCAACTACATGACGCCGGACGAGGTTCTCGACGTCGCCCAGCGCGGCGAGCGTCTCGGCTGCAAGGAGGCGCTGTTCTCGCTGGGCGAGCGCCCTGAGCGACTCTATCCGGAAGCACGCGACGCGCTCGCCCGCCTCGGCTACTCGACGACCGTCGACTATCTCGTCGACGCCTGCCGGCTGGTGCTGGAGCGCACGTCGCTTATCCCGCACGTCAACGCCGGCACGCTGACCGAAGACGAGGTGCGCCGGCTTCGCGACGTGTCCGGCTCGATGGGCATGATGCTGGAAACCGTCAGCCGCCGTCTGATGAAGCCGGGCATGGCCCACCATGCCTGCCCCGACAAGGCGCCGCTGCTCAGGCTGCGCACCATCGAGGCGGCGGGCCGGCTGAAGGTGCCCTTCACGACCGGAATCCTGATCGGCATCGGCGAAACGTGGGAAGAGCGTATCGACAGCCTGATGGCGATCGACGATATCCACCGGCGCCACGGCAATGTGCAGGAGGTGATCGTCCAGAACTTCCGCGCCAAGGCCGGCACCGCGATGGCGGAATGGATCGAGCCGTCCCGCGAGGACATGCTGCGCACGCTCGCCGTCGCGCGCATCATCCTGCACCCGTCGATCAGCCTGCAGGCGCCACCCAACCTCGAGGACGCGTTCGAGGCCTATGTGGCCTACGGCATCAACGACTGGGGCGGCGTGTCGCCGCTAACGGCCGACCACATCAATCCGGAACGGGCCTGGCCGACGCTCGACGAGCTTGCCCGCCGCACCGCCGCGACCGGTTACCGGCTGGTCGAGCGGCTGACGGTCTACCCCGCGCATCTGGGCGGCGGCGCGGCCAATGTCGAGGCGGCCATCGCGCGGCTCGCGCGCGCCGACGGTCTGGCGCGCGAACAGTTCGTCGGGTGAGACTGCGATGAACGCACCTTTTGCTCCGCCCCCATCTTTCCGTGCCGAAGCGCTGGCCGGCGCGCTCGCCCGTGCATCGACCCCGGTCCGCCGCATTCTGGACTCCGCGCTGGAGGGCCGCGAGATCGGCCGCGCCGATGGTGTCACCCTGTTCGAGACCGAGGGTGCCGACCTTGAAGCGGTGTTGCGCGCCGCCGATGCCGTCCGCCGCGACCGCGTCGGCGACCGCGTGACCTTCGTCACCGTGCGCAACATCAATTTCACCAACGTCTGCTACATGGCGTGCCAGTTTTGCAATTTCGGCGTCCGCAAGGATGCCGCCGGTGCCGAACTGCTGAGCCTCGACGAGGTCGCCAACCGGGCCGAGGAAGCGTGGAACCGCGGCGGCACGGAAGTCTGCATCCAGGGCGGCCTGCACCCCGACATTCCTGGCGACCACTACCGCAAGCTGCTCGAAGCCGTGAAAACGCGCGTGCCGCAGATCTACGTCCACGCCTTCTCGCCCTTCGAGATCTGGTACGGCGTCAGGAAGAGCCGCATGGCGCTTCGCGATTTCCTCGCCGACCTGAAGGACGCCGGCCTCGGCTCCATGCCCGGCACGGCCGCCGAAATCCTCGACACCGAAATCCGGCTGCAGTTGACCCGCAACAAGCTCTCCGCAGACGAGTGGGAGACGATCATCCGCGCCGCGCACGGGGTCGGGCTGCGCAGCACCGCGACGATCATGTACGGCCACATCGACGGGCCGGCGCACTGGGCCGCGCATATCGACCGTATCCGCGCGATCCAGAAGGACACCGGCGGGTTCACCGAGTTCGTCCCGCTGGGCTTCATTCACGAGCGCACGCGCCTCTATCGCGATCACGACAAGGCTCGGCCGGGGCCGACGGCGTCCGAGAACCTGAAGATGCACGCCGTCGCGCGGCTGATGCTGGCGGGCTGGATCGACAACATCCAGGTGTCATGGGTGAAGCTCGGCCCTGAGATGGCGCAGACCATGCTGGACTGTGGCGCCAACGACCTCGGCGGCACGCTGATGAACGAGAGCATTTCGCGGGCTGCCGGTGCTGGCCACGGCCAGGAGATCACGTCGGCCGAAATGGTCCGCATCATCCGCGCCGCCGGCCGCGTGCCCGTCCAGCGCAACACGCTCTACGGCACCGTCGAGGATTTTTCCGATCACGACCCGGCGGAGATCGCGCCGCTGGTCGGCAGGGCGGCGGGCGTTGACCCGCTGGCGTTTCTCCAGCGCCGCGCGGCGCAGGCGGCAGTGTGAGCGCCCCGACCAGGATCGTCCTGCTCGCCGGCGGCGTCGGCGGCGCGCGCATGGCCGAGGGGCTGGCGCGCGCTCTGCCGGCCGGTGCGCTGACCGTCATCGCCAATGTCGGCGACGACGAGCGCTTCTACGGGCTGCATGTCTCGCCCGACATCGACACGCTGATCTATACGCTGTCGGACCGCATCGATCGCGGGCAGGGTTGGGGCGTCAAGGGCGACACCACGCGCGCGCTGGACGTCCTCCGTGACCTCGATGCGCCTGTGTGGATGAAGCTCGGCGATGCCGATTTCGGCCTGCACATCTGGCGATCGTGGCGCTTGGCCGAAGGCGCATCGCTGACCGAGGTCACGGAGGAAGCGGCCAAGCGATTCGGCGCGCGCGCTGTGGTGCTGCCGGCGACCGACGATCCGGTGCGGACAAAGCTCAAAACCGAACAGGGCTGGATGGATTTTCAACGGTGGTTCGTCGGTGCCCGCTGCGCGCCGCGCGTCGAGGCGCTGCGCTACGAAGGTGCCGAACGCGCGACTGCAAGCCCGGCAGCCATCGCGGCGCTGCACGACGCGGATGCGATCCTGGTCGCGCCCAGCAATCCGCTGCTTTCGATCGAGCCGATCCTCGCGGTTCCCGGCATCGCCGATGCGCTGCGGCGGGCTAAGGTTCCGGTCGTCGGCGTGTCGCCGCTGATCGCCGGCAAGGCGGTGAAGGGTCCGCTGGCGCGCCTGTTGGAGGATATTGGTCTGCCGGGCGGCGCGGCCGGGATCGCCGCACGCTATCGCGGCCTGATCGACGGTTTCGCGGTCGACCGAAACGACATGGCCGACATCGCGGCGATCCGCACCGACGGCGTCGCCGTGCTTCCCGCCGACATCATCATGCCCGATCCGGCCGGGGCGGAACGCCTGGCGCGCGAGGTGCTGGCTTTCGTGCCGACGGTTGCCAAGATTGCCGGCAGGGCCGCGGCATGACGCTCGCCGTCGCCATCCTCATGAAGGATCCTGCGCAGGCCAAGACGCGGCTGAAGCCGGTGCTGGGCAGCGACGCGCGCGAGCGGCTTGCACTTCTTATGTTCGAGAACACGCTCGATCATTTCCTGCGCCTGCCCGCGCGTCTCGCTGTGGTCACTCCGTCCGATCGCATCGCCGGCATCGCGCGCGCGCGCGGTGCAGCCGCCGTGATCGAGGATGGCAATGGCATCGACGCGGCGGCCGAGGCCGCGCGCCGCTGGGCGCTCGCCGAAGGCGCGGCGTCGCTGCTGGTCGTCCACGCCGACATCCCGACGCTCGATGAAAGCGAGATCGCAACCCTGCTCGATGCCGGCAACACCCGCGCGGTCGTCATCGGCGAATCGATCGACGGCGGCACCAACGCGATCCTGCTGACGCCGCCCGACGCGATCGGCTTCCGGTTCGGCCCAAGCTCTGCCGCCGCGCATGAAGCCGCGGCGCGTTCCGCCGGCCGCACGGTTGCCCGGCTGCGCCTGCCGTTCCTGTCGCGCGATCTCGATACGCCGGACGATCTCAGGGCGTTCGCATCGATCTCGGCGCCGCCGATCGACGCGACAGCGCTGGCCCTGTTGGCGGTGCGCGGCATTCCGGAGATACGCGCCGACGATGATCTCGGCGCCATCATCTCCGAGGCCTTGTCCGCCGCCGGCATCGATCTGGAGGCCGGCGACATCGTCGTCGTCGCGCAGAAGATCGTCTCGAAGAGCGAGGCCCGCCTGCGCCGTCTCGATGATTTCGCGCCGTCGTCCCGCGCTCTGGAAATTGCCGACCGCATCGGCAAGGACGCCCGCAAGGTCGAGGCGATCCTGTCCGAATCGGCCGACGTGCTTCGCGCCGAGCGCATGGGTGCTGACGGCCTGCTGATCACCCGCCATCGCGCCGGGTGGATTTGCGCCAATGCCGGCATCGACGAGTCGAACCTCGGCAGCGACATGGGCGGCATGCTGATGCTGTTACCGGAAGACGCCGATGCCAGCGCCCGACGGATCCGGGACCGGCTGGAGCATCGGTTCAGCGGTCCGGTCGGCGTGCTCGTCACCGACACGTTCGGCCGTCCGTGGCGCAACGGCCTCGTCAACGTCGCCATCGGCGTCGCGGGCGTGCCGGCGCTGGTCGACTGGGCGGGTCGTGGCGACGCCTATGGGCGCGCGCTGAAGGCGACGCTGCCGGCCCTCGCCGACGAGGTTGCCGCCGCCGCCGGGCTGCTGATGCAGAAGGACGCCGGCGTGCCCGTCGTCGTCGTGCGCGGGCTCGAATGGACCGATCGGCCGGAGGCAAGCGCGCGCGACGTGCTGCGGCCGATCGCACAAGAACTGTTCCAGTGACGCCGCTGAGGGAGGACCGCAGATGACGCTGAAACTCGGCTACAAGGCTTCCGCCGAACAGTTCGGCCCCGGCGAGCTCCTCGACTTCGCGGTCGAGGCCGAGAACGCCGGCTTCGATTCCGTCTTCATCAGCGACCATTTCCAGCCTTGGCGCCACACCGGCGGCCACGCGCCGTTTGCGCTGTCGTGGCTCGGCGCGCTAGGCGCGCGCACCTCGCGCATCATGATGGGCACCAGCGTGCTGACGCCCACCTTCCGCTATCATCCGTCGATGGTGGCGCAGTCCTTCGGCACGCTGGGCTCGCTGTTTCCCGGCCGCATGATTCTCGGCGTGGGAACCGGAGAGTCGCTGAACGAGGTGCCGGCGACGCGCATGGAGTGGCCGGAGCTGAAGGAACGCTTCGCGCGGCTTCGCGAAGCCGTCGACCTGATGCGGCGGCTGCTGACCGAAGAGCGGCTGACCTACGATGGCGAATTCTACAAGACGGCCAACGCCACGATCTACGACCGGCCGGATGTGCCGGTTCTGATCTATGTCGCGGGCGCCGGTCCGATGATCGCGAAATATGCCGGCCGTGTCGGTGATGGCTTCATCTGCACCAGCGGCAAGGCGTGGGATCTCTACACGGACACGCTGCTGCCCAATGTCGAGGCCGGGCTGGCGGCAGCCGGACGCGCCAGCGATTCCATCGACCGCATGATCGAGATGAAGGTGTCGTTCGACACCGACAAGGCGCGGGCGCTGGAGGACACGCGCTTCTGGGGCGCGCTGGCGCTGTCGCCCGAGGAGAAGATGTCGGTCGAGGACCCGCTCGAGATGGAGAAGCTGGCGGACGCCCTGTCGGTCGAGCGCGCGGCGAAACGCTGGATCGTTTCCGACGATCCGGACGAACATGTCGAGCGCATCGGGAAATATGTCGCGCTCGGCTTCCGCCACCTGGTCTTCCACGCGCCGGGGCCGGACCAGAAGCGCTTCATCCGGCTGTATGCCGAGCAGGTCATGCCGAGGCTGCGCAAGGCGTTCGGGTAACTGGGATGAGGGTGGTCTGCACATGACGCTCTGCTGCGGACAACAACCGGACTACCGTCATCCTCGGGCTTGTCCCGAGGATCTGCTGCGTTCTGCAGATGAGATCTGCTGCGTGGTAGATCCTCGGGACAAGCCCGAGGATGACGGCTTCTTTTGAGCATCCGGCCGAACAAAAAAGGGGAAAAAACATGGAATTCGCGATCACCTTCAAAGGCTTCGTCGAGGCGGACCGCGCGCGCTACCTCGTTCGCATGGCCGAGGTCGCCGGCTTCAAATATTGCTGGTTCTACGATTCCCACATCCTCTGGCGCGACTGCTACGCGGCCATCGCCATGTGCATGGAGCACACCACGCACATGCGCTTCGGCCCGCTGGTCACCAACCCGGACGTGCGCGACTGGTCGGTGGCCGCATCGATGTTCGGCTCGCTGTCGAAGCAGAGCGGCGGCCGCTTCGATCTCGGCGTCGGCCGCGGCGACTCGTCCCGGCGCGTCATGGGTTTCAAGCCGGCGACGCTCGCCCGCGTGGCCGAGTTCATCCACAAGACCAAGGCGATGGTGCGCGGCGAGGAAGTCGTCTACGGCGAGTCGCCGGAGCCGGTGAAGTTTCCCTGGGCCGTCGGCCACGACATGCCGTCCTGGATCGCCGCCTACGGCCCGCTGGCGTTGAAGACGGCCGGCGAGCATGCCGATGGCGTCGTTCTGCAGATCGCGGAGCCGGGCTTGTGCAAATGGTTCACCGACCAGTGCATCGACGCCGGCAAGGCGAAGGGACGCGACATGTCGGGCTTCCGCTCGATGGCTGCGGCGCCCGCCTATTTCGGCGACAAGAAGAAGGCGGTCGAGGCGACCAAATGGTTCCCGGCCATGGTCGGCAACCACGTGGCGGACATCGTCGAGAAATACGGCAAGGACACCGACCTCGTGCCCGCCAGCCTCACCAGCTACGTCGAGAAGCGGCGCGGCTACGACTATTCGAAGCACGGCCAGAGCGACAACCCGTATCTCGACTTCATCACGCCGGACGTCGTCGAGAGCTTCTGCGTGCTCGGCGAACCCGACGAGCACGTTGCCAAGATCCGGGATCTCGCCAAGGGCGGCGTCACCCAGTTCAACATCTACCTCGACAGCGGCGAGGAAGAGGAGATCATCGCAGGCTACGGCCGGCACGTAATTCCCGCATTCCGCTAGGCGGTTCGTCCCGCTCGGGTTCCGGCGGTCGCCAGACGGCTCGACGACCTGGGGTGCGAACCTGGCGCACCGCCCGGGAACAAAGCCCGCGGCCGTGGGTTTAGGTCGCATGCACATTTCAGTGATGGCTGAAGCGATGACCCGTGCCGGTCGCGACGTTCGCCGCCCTGCGCCGGCGGGCCGCCTCCGCACGCGCGATGCGCGAGGGCTGATGCATTCCCGCCTGCGACTTTGGCGGGGCACCGATTTCCATTCAGCAGTCGATTTCCACTCAGCGACAGAGGCCGGGGACTCGTGGACGCTTCCTCGCTAGGCCGGCTCGTCGTCGTCTCCAACCGCATTGGCGACCTCGGCAACCCGTCGGCTTCCGGCGGGCTGGTGGTGGGCATTGCCGACGCGCTGGCCGATCACGGCGGCATGTGGCTCGGCTTTGGGGGCCAGTTCTCAGACGAAGGGCACGACAGGCCAGTGATCCGGCGGGTGGGCGGCGTCGAGACCGTCGGCATCGCGCTGCCGGCCCAGGACTATTCCGACTATTACAATGGCTTCGCCAACAGCGTGCTGTGGCCGCTGTTCCACTACCGGCTCGACCTCGTCGACCACCGGCCGGAATTCCTGGCCGCCTACAGGCGGGTGAACGACACGTTCGCGGCCGCCCTGTCGGCACGGCTGCGCTCCGACGACATCGTCTGGGTGCATGATTATCATCTGCTGCTGCTTGCCCCCGCGCTGCGCCGGCTCGGCCATTCCAACCGGATCGGCTTCTTCCTCCACATCCCCTTCCCCCCGCCGGACATCTTCCTTGCCGCCCCCAACCACGAGGACATCATCGACGGGCTGGCCGCCTTTGACATCGTCGGATTCCAGACGCAGACCGATCTCGACAACTACCGGCGCGCGGTCGCAGCGATGCGCAAACAAGGCGAGCCGTCGCAGCAGGCCGAACCGGTCTCCGCCGTCTTCCCGATCGGCATCGACGTCGAGGCGTTCGCCGGCATGGCGAACAAGGCCGCCGACGACGTCCAGATCGACTCGATGCGCCGCCAGATCCTCGGCTTGAAACAGATCATCGGCATTGACCGCCTCGACTATTCCAAGGGGTTGCCCAACCGCATGCAGGCCTTCGCGCGGTTGCTCGAACTCCACCCCGACCAGGAGCGCTCGATCACCTATCTGCAGATCGCCTCGCCGACGCGCGAGGACGTCGACGCCTATGCCGACATCCGCGGCGAGCTGGAGGCGGCGGCGGGACGGGTCAACGGGCGCCACGCCGACCTCACCTGGACGCCGATCCGCTACATCCACCGCAACGTCCCCCGCACGCGCCTCGCCGGCCTGCTGAAGGCAAGCCAGGTCGGCCTCGTTACGCCGCTCCGCGATGGAATGAACCTCGTGGCCAAAGAGTATGTCGCGGCACAGGATCCGTCCGATCCGGGTGTGCTGGTCCTGTCCCGTTTCGCCGGCGCGGCGGAGGAGATGCAGGAAGCGCTGATCGTCAACCCCTACGTGACCGACGAGGTCGCGCACGCGATCGACACCGCCCTGCGCATGCCGATCGACGAGCGCCGGTCGCGCCACGGCGCTCTGCTCCGGCGGATCGAGAAAAACGATGCGCAGGCGTGGCGCAACGACTTCCTGTCCGCGTTGTCTGCCGTCGGACGGCGCTCCCTTGCGTCCACCTGACGACTAGGCCGATGCCTTGCCGGCGCCCGAAACGAGACGCTTCAGCCACTCCAGCACCTCGGCAACGTCGCGCGCGCCATAGCGCGCCCGCGTCGCGGCCGCACGGCGCCCCACGCGCACGGACACGCCCCCCAGCTCGTTGACGCGCTCGAACCCGACCTCGTCGGACGTGTCGTCTCCGAAGAAGAATGGCCGACGGCCGAGAAAGGGCGGCTGCTGCATCAGTCGGGAGATGGCCGCGCTTTTCAGGGCGTCCAGCGGGATGAACTCCAGCCCGGCATTTCCGGCCAGCACGCGATAGCGGCCCGACAGCCGTTCCAGCGCGCGCTCGGCCGCCGCCTTCACCTCCGGGAACACGGCCGGCGCCGCGCGCGTATGGACTGCCATGACCGCGCCCTTGCGCTCGAAGTAGATGCCCTCGACATCGGCGAAGGTGCTTTGCAGCTGGTCGGCGACCGCGGCCAGGTCGGCGGGCTCGTCCGCCTTGGTGGCCTGGGCTCCCAAGACCAGCCGATGCTCCAGCCCGTAGAGACCCGCGGCCGGGAACCGGTGCGGCGCGAACAGGCCGTCGACCATTGCCAGGCTGCGCCCGGTCACCAGCGCCAGCGCGCCGTCCAGCGCTTCGGATGCCGCCGCGACGAGGCGCACGAGAGGGGCATCCGCCCGCGCGTCCTCGGGACGCGGCTTGTGCTCGATCAGCGTTCCGTCGATGTCGAGGAAGAGGGCCATCGTGCCGTAATCGGCGGGCAGCGGCGGCGGCTCCATCTCGGCCACCGCGATGGTGTCGTGTGCCGCCACGGCGGGCTTGGGAAGGGTCGTCTGTTTCATCAGCTTTTCACGATCAGCGGTACGTGTCCTTCATGCTTGCGGTCGAGATAGGCGGCGACGCGGTCGCCGATCCTTCGGAAATGCAGGTCGACGACCTTGTCGCCGACGGCCAGCCCGCCGACGGTGATGCCGTCCAGGCCCACGGGAAGCCGGGGACGTTCGACGAGGATCTGCCGGTTCCACCCGTCGACCTCGATCCCCAGGCACGCCTGGATCAGCATGAACGGCGCCCCGGCTGACCAGGCCTGCGGCAGGCAGGCCACCGGATACGCCACCGGCGCGTCGCCGGCCGTGCGGCCGAACCCGCAGAACAGCTCCGGCAGGCGCATTTGGAACTGCACGGCGGCCTCGAACATGCTGCTGGTGAGCTTCACCACGGCGTCCCGGGCGCCATATCGCGCCATGCCAAGGGCGCAGATCGCCGTGTCGTGCGGCCAAATCGAGCCATTGTGGTAGGACATCGGATTGAAGCCGACCTGGTCCTCGGCGAGGGTCCTCAGCCCCCAGCCCGAATAGAGGTTGGCGCCGAGCAGATGGTCGGTGACGATGCGTGCACGCTCCGGAGAGGGCAATCCGACGAACAGCAGGTGGCCGGCATTCGAGGCCCGCACCGCGCAGGGCTCGCCGCGACCGTCGATCGCGAGCGCATAATAGCCGAGGTCGTCGAGCCAGAACCTCCGCTCCACGGCCTCGCGCATCGCTTCCGCCCGCTCGGTCCAGCGTTCCCGCAGCGCCTCCTCGCCACGGCGCTCGGCGAGCCGCGCCATGCCCCGATAGGCGGCAAACACATAGCCCTGAACCTCCACCAGCGAGATCGGACCCGGCGGCAGGCGGCCATCGGCATGGAAGACCGCATCGTGGCTGTCCTTCCATCCCTGGTTGGTCAGACCCGTCTGCCCGGCCCGCAGGTAGGAGACGAACCCATCGGGCGAGCGCGCGGCTACGGCCTCGATCCATTCCATCGCCGCGCTGAGCGACGCCCACAGCGAATCGACCAGCGCCATGTCGCCCTGCCGCTCTGCATAGGCGGCGGCCAGGCATGCGTAGAGCGGCGTCGTGTCGACGCCACCGTAATAGCGGCCGAAGGGAAGCTCGCTCAGCGTCGTCATCTCGCCGCGCCGTGTCTCGTGCAGGATCTTGCCCGGCTCGGCGTCGAGGAAGGACGCGGTCTCAGTCGCCTGGTGTCGCGCTAGGAAGTTCAGCACGCCGGACGCGAGTGCGGGATCGAGCCAGAGCATCTGCGTCGCCGAGATGATCCCATCGCGGCCGAAGGCGGTGGAGAACCAGGGCACCCCCGCATACGGATAGGGCCCGGTCTCGAGATCGGTGGTGAGGAGGGCGATGTCCGCGCGGGCACGCACGAGCCAGTCGTTGAACACGCGGCCGGAGCTTCTGAGCACGGCGCCGCCGCGGCGCTTCGAGCGCATCTTGAAGCGCGCCCGCGCCGCCGCGGCGCGGAACCGTTCATGCGACGGCTGGGCGAACTCCTCCCCGACCTCGATGAACAGCGAATGACCCTGGCGGGGCGGGACTTCCAGGTCGAATGCCGCCGAGCCGTCGCTCATCGTCGTCGGCTCCTCCGAGAAGGAGATCACCGAAGCCCGGGCGACGCTGTCCAGGCCATCGTAGCGGAACGAGACCGCACGGCCGGAAGCGACTGCCTGGTGCGCGACGCCGCGACGCGCTCTGGTGGAGCCGCGGACCTCGAACATGTCGCGGAAATCCGCCGCGAACTCGAACTGCAGCGTGGCCGCCAGCGGACGGCCCCAGTAGTTCGTCACCGTGACACGCTCGTAGAGACGGTTGAACCACAGAAAGCGCTGGCGCTCGACATGCAGCACGCTGTGCGGCGCGTCGTGCGCCGTCTGGCCCCGATTGGTAAGGTGCGCCGTGAACAGGATGTTGTCCTGCGAGAGCGACGCGCCGAGCAAAGACGGTTGGCTGCCCGATATGCGCAGGCGCATCAGCGAGAGGATGCGCGTGTCGTTGACGAACATGCCGTCGCCCGCGCCACGGATGTCTCCGTGCGCGTCGGATACGACGAAGCAGTCCTCGTGCTTCAGCGCGAACTGCCGGTGGGGTTCACGCGAACTCGAATCGTCGAGCGCAGCAAGCGCTACGGCAGGATCGAGGTGCCGCTCGTCGACGGCCTGTGGCTGAACGACCATTCCGGGGTCTCGTCTAACAATTCCGCATAAAGGCGCTCGTAGTCTCGGACCATCCGCTGGTCCGAGAAGCGCCGCTCGAAGGTGCTCCTGATGTGCGCGCGGTCCAGATCACCGCAACGGCCGACCGCCGCAACCGCGTCATCGATCGAGTCGACGAGGAAGCCGGTTTCGCCGTGATCGACGATCTCCGGCATCGCTCCTTCGCGCCAGGCGATCACCGGGATGCCGAGCGCCATCGCCTCGATGACCACGAGACCGAAGGGCTCCGGCCAGTCGATCGGAAAGAGCAGCGCCTCGGACCCGGAGAGGAAATCGATCTTCCCCGCTTCGTCGACCTCGCCGACATACTGGATGTCCGGCCCGAGGAACGGCTCGACGGCGGAGCCGAAGTAGCCGGGGTCTTCGCCGTCCAGCTTGG
The DNA here is from genome assembly GCA_019635755.1 of Rhizobiaceae bacterium. Lineage (GTDB taxonomy): Bacteria > Pseudomonadota > Alphaproteobacteria > Rhizobiales > Rhizobiaceae > OAS926. Next base: position 313,144 of record JAHBYW010000003.1, read on the forward strand.
CGGCCAGCCTGAGCGGCATTCCGGCCCGCCGCGCGATCTCGATGGCGCGATCCGGGCGCTTGTCGCGCGACAAGCGCCCCAGGAAGGCAAGATAACCGCCGCGCCGTGCCCCCGACACCGGGAACGCGGATGGCGGCAGGCCGTGATAGACATTGCCGATCCAACGCGCATCCGGAAGAGGCTGGCGTTGACGCATCGATATGGAAATCAGTGGGAAGCTCGGCCAGCGGCTGTACGCCGGCGCGAGGTCGACATAGTCGAGCCGCCCGTGCGGCGTGGTGACGGTCTTGTGCGCGACATCGGCCAGGAGCGGAAAATGCACGAAATGGCTGAGATGCACGTGGATGATGTCGAAGTCGTCGGCCCGCGCGCGCACCTCATGCAGCATGGCGAGATGCGCCGCCGAGGCTGACTGAAGCCGGTCGTCGCGACGCAACGCGCGCTCGCGGACAGGAACCAGGCGACCTGCCGTCTGCGAGTCACCGCTGGCGAAGAGGGTCACGTGATGGCCGCGGTCGACGAGACCTTCGGTGAGAAGGGATACGATGCGTTCCGTGCCTCCATAGCCGCGCGGCGGCACAGGCTCATAGAGGGGCGCTACCTGAGCGATCTTCAGCCGCCGCCCGGTTCCCCCCGTCGTCTCGCTAGTGCCCTGGGACCGACGCTCGGGCTTCCACGCGAAGTCGGGACTGCGCGCCCCGCAAAGGTCGCGGTCGACCACGTCACGCCAGGCGGCATCCGCGTGCGTAGGCATCGCCGCGCCCGTAGCGCCCTCGTTTGCTCCGGGGTTGGACTGCACGATCAGTCGCCGTCCCGATCGTCGGTCTCGGCGTCGGGCGGCGTGTCGGCCGGATCGACGCTTTCCGCCCCGGTCTGCCGGCGGCTGATCTTCTCAATGTCGGGCGCACGGCTATCGCCGGACTCCTCCCGCTCGTGCTGCTCACGCGTATCCATGGTCGTCTCCTTCGGGCGGCCGGATGGCGGCCCGTTTTGCGGAACGACGAACAGCTGGGAAGGTTCCCGCAGGCGCGGTGGGTCGTTTGGCGTTAGGGGAGGTGTCCGGAGCGGACAATCGCGGCCCTACGGGCGGCTGGAATGACGACAGCCTTGGTCCCGCCACTCCGATCGACCGGCATCGGGAAGGCCGGGAGGCGCGCGGAGCTGCGGGGCGTGCGGGGCTGACCGGCTCCCGTCGGCCGGTGGGCCTCAGCCCGACCGGTCCCCTCTATCCCCTCATTAGGATCGTTGCCGATCCCTTACTTCACCGTGGCGAGCATCCACTCGAAGATCGCGCCGTGCAGGCGCAGGGCCCAGTTCATGTTCTGGAACCCGCCCATGTTGAGCGCGACCACGCGGCGCGACTTGTCCGACTGGTCGTAATAGTAAATCGGGGCGCCCCACGACCAGTTGTCGTCCGAGTCGCATTCATGCAGCAGGTCGAGTTCGCTCATGTTCTCGACGCGAATCTGGCAGGTGCCGCGGCGCTGCTCCCAGGCCGGCACATCATCGTTGTAGGCGATCAGGTTGCCCTCGAAGTCGCCGAGGTCCGGATAGTCGCCAAAGCCCAACCAGCCGGTGGTGGTGTCGCCGATCGGCGTGTCGAGCTCGATCAGCGCGACGTCGTAAGGCCAGATCGAATCGTAGCTGCCGTCGTAATTGGTGATGAAGCCTTCGAACACATACATGTTGACCCAGCTGTAGCCGCCGAACGGAATGTTCGCCTCGCCGTTGATGGCCGGCCAGAAGGTCAGGTCCTCCATCCAGTTGCCTTCCATCTCGTGCGCGTACACGCAACTGGCGGCGGTGAGGATCGTGGACGGGCCGACCACGGTGGCGGTGCAGCCCCAATTCATCTGCTGCTTCTCGTTGACGGCGTCGAGGAAGCCGACGGCCACGTAGGGATACTGCAGCGCGTTCTTGACGGGCAGGCGGTCGTCGCTGCCTGCGATGGCGCGGGAGGCCTCCTCCGCCACAAGCGGATCGGCCGCCCCTTCCGGGGCGGCCATGTCTGCTTCAGCTTTCTTCTCACCCTTCAACGCCCTCAGCATCTCTTCGCTGGGGGCGGTGCGGGTCTCCGTGCCATCCTTCGACCGGCCGACGATCGTGAACGCCTTGATCGTCGCGGCTTCGTCCAGACCGAGAGCGCGACTTGCGCCTTCGGTACGGGCGAGGCTGCGGGGGCCGCTCTTCCTGGCCGCGAATTCAGTCGTCGTTCCCAGCGAACGGGACGCTTCCGGATTCGCAACCTCCTTGCCGGCCGAGATGTCTTGCGCGAATGCGGGCATGGCCCACATGGCGGTCGACAGTGCGGATGTCAGGAAAAAAGCCTTTACTAGTCTCTGCATGTTGACTCTCCCAAAATCAGCAAGGGCCCTCACCTATAGTGGGGAACTTGTCTCCAAGATGGTCGGATTCGGACAACGCCGCGACAAGATTCCTCCAAGGTCAGTTCCCGCGCGGACAGAAAACGCTCATTGATCACAAGTTTGCGATTTCCGGTGCATTTGGCAAGCCCTTATCGCGCTCAGCAACCCTCGATCTCGGGGGGCAGATAGCACTGCCCGGGCTGTACGCCCGAGACGAACTCCGACGGCCGCGGCCTGTAGTAGAACAGGCTCACCATCTTTCCGCGCCGCTCGCTGCCGTCGGCGAACTTCGCCACCGGCTGGAACTGGTGGTAGGACGATGTCGGCGAATACATCTTCAGCCGCGCTTCGTACTGCGTGATCGAATTGTTGCCGCGTACCGGCAGGTCAACGACGTAGTCGCGCTGGCCGTTCTGGAGATCGACGCGCTGGAAGCGCAGCGCCTCCGGCGACCCGCCAAAGCCGTCGCCGCATTCGGCGAGCACTTCTGGCAGTTCAATCACCGCGAGCGATATGTCCACCCGGAACGGCTCGCTCGCCTGGAAGGCGTTGCCGTAGTCGTCGGCCCAGGAATAGTCGACCGTTCCCCGCAGCGTCGTGCCGAGGCGATCCTCGCCCCAGACGTAGTCGGCGATCTCGCCAAAGCCGACGCTGTTGAAAACCTGGCTGCGGCAGACATTGAGCGCGTCGGCGGACTGGCACTTGAACCGTTCCGTCTCGAGCTTGGCCGTGTCGACGCCCGCTTCGCGCAGAGCCGCGTCGACCCACACGTCGGCGCCCTGGTCGAAATCGCCCACCGGCGCGCTGAAGCTCCGCGACCGCGGACCGTCCTCCTCCTCGCCGGAGAACTGGAAGTTGATGCGCGCGTCCTTCGCCTGACCCCAGCCGTTGTTCTTCAGCGAGAAGGTCGGGCGATAGCCGACGCAACCGAAGTGCCGGGTCAGCGTCAGCATCGGCTTCCGGTATGTGTCGCTGTTCTTCACCTGGAGCTCGAGCGTCTCCAGCTTCACCTTGGTGCCGTCGGTGCTCTTGACCTCGACCTCCACGAAGGCCGGCGCATCCTCCCAGTCGACGCCGGAATAGGCCCAGGTCGACTCGGTGATCTCGGCGGTGCCGTTCCACGCGTCGTTCATCTCTGCATCGAGCGGATAGATGGCAATGTCCTCGTCGCGGACCTGATGCTGGTACTGCATCGCCGCCTGCTGGTTCATCCGCTCCTCGACCGTCGTCGAGATCTCGACCTTGCCCGCCTGGCCGCCGCCGGACTGAGCCTTGAGCAGACCGCCGACGCTGGCGTCGGCCAGCGCATCGGGACGGACGGCGCCCAGTTCGCGGCCCTTGTCCCACGTGGATTCGTAGACGGTGCCGCCGGCGAGGCGCGTGGTGCCGCGGCCCTGGCGCAATCCGCCGACGAAGGTGCCCTCGAAGATCTCACCCGTGCTGGCGAGGTAGCGGCCGCTTCCTTCGGGCACGCCGGCGCGAAACTCGCCTTCATAGCGGTTGCCGGCCGCGTCGACCCGAATGCCGCGGCCTTGCGGGACGCCGTCGACCCAGGCGCCGTCGTAGCTCTCGCCCGATCGCACCTCCAGCCTGCCGTCGCCGTGGGGGCGGCCATTCGCCAGCGTTCCCGAATAGACGCTGAACACGGCGCGCGGGTCGTAGCTCGCGGTCCCGCGCACGCGCCAGATCAGCTTGCCCTTGCCGCTGACGGTGCCGTCCTCGGCGAGGCCGAGGCCCTCGCCCGCTGCCGGCTCCCAGACGAAGTCGAGATTCTTGTCGGGATGAGGATCCCACACACGGACGGTCCGGCGCTCGATCGATCTCTGCTCGGAGACGTAGACGACCTGAACGCGCTCGACCCACGCGCCCCCTTGCGGGGCCGACGACCCCGACGCCGCGAACACCGTCGCAGCCACGAGAAGCGATGCCCCGCACAGGAGCGCCCCAGTCCTCGGAAACATCATGCCGAACCCCTCCGCACGATCACGCCAGCGGCCAGTAAACCAGCCAGCCGGACGGGCCGCAACGCCCTTTCGGTTCACGATACCGGGGAAACGGACGCGTCAAAACGCAAAACGGCGACGGAAACCCGTCGCCGCTTGAGACCGTATGCCGCGCGGACGCGGCGGCCGAGATTTACTGCGCGAGGCCGTTGATCCACTCGACATAGGAGGCATTCAGCCGAACGGCGGTGTTGAAGTCCTCGCTCTCGGCTACGTTCACGCCGAGCACGATGCGGTTGCCGTCGCCGTCGACGCCATAGACCGAGCTGCCGCTCGAGCCGGGATAGGTGTCGCAGTCGTAGTTCATCATCGTCTCGCCGATGTTCTCGGCCAGCACGTTGCAGGTGGCGCGCCACATCGTGCCGAACGGCTTGTCGCCGGGATAGCCGATGATGTTGGCAGCGAAATCGCCGAGATCGTCATAGTGGCCGTACTTCATCCAGCCGAGGCTGTCGCCGACGGGCTCGCTCAGGATGACGACGCCGAGATCCCACGGAACGACCGAGCCGTAATAGCCCTGGTAGTTCTTGGCGTAGCCCTCGACGATGTAGGCCTCCTGGTATTCGTAGACGCCGAACGGAAAGGTCTGCTGATCGACCATGCCGGGGACGAAATAGTACGTCTCGTGCCAGCCGCCTTCCTGGTCGTGGTTGTAGAGGCAGTGCGCCGCCGTCAGCACCGTGCGCGGGCCGATCAGCGTCGCCGAGCACATGAAGGCCTCGCCCTTGGCGTTCACCGATTCGAGGTAGCCGAAGGTGCGAAAGGGATAGGCCGTGGTGTTGGTGATCTGAATACGTTCGTCCGGCGAGAACACCTTGCGCTCGTACTCACCACCCGCGCTGAAGGCGGGGTCCTCGCCTTTCGGCGAGGACTGTGCCTTCATCTCGGGGGCGGTGCCCCCGAGATCGGCCTTCACGGCATCCTTGAGCGCGTCGCTCGCCGGGACCCGGAGGTCCTGGCCGCTGCGCGACTTGCCGATTGCGGTCAGCGAGTCGATGACCGCCGACTCGTCGAGGATCGGCGCAGCGCGGCTCTCCTCGCCGGGTTCGAGCTTCGGCATGACGGCACGCGCACCGCCCCGCGGCGTGTACCCGTCGACAGCCGCTGCGCGCGGCATTTCGCCCGTGCCTTCGCTGCCGGCCGAGAAGTCAGCCGCGAATGCCGGTGCGGCCAAAAGCGCGGTCGTCACCAGCAAGGTGGTTGCAAGAAGTTTCATGACAGGGAGTCTCCCAAAATCAGCAAGGAGCCGGACTAGAACACAAAGATCATGTCCGCATCGTGGTTGCAAAATGGAATATGCGGGTTGGTTAAGCGACCGCCGACCGACGCTGCGAAGGTATGCAAAATGCAGAGTGTCGGCGAAGGCCTGACGGGCCCGAAACGGGGTCCAGGCAGCCGGCCCGGCAAGCAGGCCGGCCGCGCTGCCGGTTCAGCGGTTGAGGTCGTTCAGCCACTGCTTGTAGGTGGCGTTGATGCGCAGCGACGCATTGTCGACGTCGCTTTCCGCGATCAGCACGCCGACGGCCTGCCGCTTGTTGTTCTGGTCGACGATCCACATCGAGCTGCCACTCGCGCCGCCGGAGCTGTCGCAGTGATGGAAGAAGTTGTCCGTATCCACCATCTCGGCCGACACGTCGCAGGTCGTGCGCCACATCGTGGCGTTCGGCTTGTCGCCGGGGTAGCCGGCCGTCGTCGCCTCGAAGTCGCCGAGCGTGTTGTAGTTCTGGTACGCCATCCAGCCCAGGCTGTCGCCGATCGGATCGGAGAGGATCATGACGCCGAGGTCCCAGGGAAGGGTTGATCCGTCATTGCCCTGATACTGCGTGATGTAGCCCTCGACGATATAGACCTCGGCTGACGCGTAGACGCCGAACGGATAGGTCTTGATGTCGACCATGCCGGGGACGAAGTAATACTCGTTGTACCAGCCGCCGGTGTGATGATTGTAGAGGCAGTGCGCCGCCGTCATGACGGTGTGCGGTCCGATCAGCGTGCCGGAGCAGCGGAAAACCTCGCCCTTCGACGTGACCGTCTCGATGTAGCCGATCGTCTTGAAGGGCTGGACCTTGGTGTTCGTCACCTGGACACGCTCGTCCTTGCCGAACACCTTGCGGTCCGCCTCTGGCTTCCCGGACTGGCCCTCGCTGCCGCCGCTGAGGTCCGCCCTGACGGCGTCCCGGAGCGACTCCGACGGATCGACGCGCAGGTCGCGGCCGTCGGCGGAGCGCCCCACGGCGGCCATCGTGCCGACCAGGGCGGCCTCGTCCGTCAGGGGCGCCGCGCGGGCCGATTCGTCGATGGAGGGGACGTTCTGCTTGCCGCCCTTCGGTTCGTAGTCGACGACCGCCGCGGCGCGCGGCACCTCGCCGGTTCCCTCGCTGCCGGCCGAATTGTCCGCGGCGACCGCGGCACCGATCCACGCGGCCGTCGCGGAGGCGGCCACAAGCACGTGCATTGCCTTCATAGCAGTTTCCCCATTCCCATCATGCCAGTCTAGCGGCGGGCAGAGCGGCGTGACACTAGCCGAACAGCTGTGCCTTGTCTCGCCTCCGCAGCGTTTGTCAGAGAGCTTCCGGCGGCGACGATACTTCTCCGCAGTGATGCCTTTGACTGCCCCTCCCTCCGCCCCAATTAATCCAACATTGAACACGAGAAATCGCTTCCGCAAAGGCCGTCTTAGGCCTTAAAAGGCGACGAATACGGGCGGAGCCTGAGATGGTACGCCCTTGGCAACGTCTCTGTCTCAGGAGGTAATTTTGAAGATCATCAACCGGCTCACCTCGAGCGCCGCGGTTGCGCTGCTTGCAACGGCCGCCGCGATTCCGCTGATGCAGTCCGCATCGGCCCAGGAAACCACCCGTCCGGAACTCAACCCGATGTCGCGCGTGCCGGAGCTCCGCTCCAAGGCCGCCGCGGCGGCGGCGGATTCCGGCGACCGCGTGTTCGGCGGCGAGATGGCCGACAAGGGCGAGTGGCCCTTCCAGGTCGCACTGCTCACCTCGGACTGGCTGAACGCCGATCCGAACTCGCAGCCCGACGCGCAGTTCTGCGGCGGCAGCCTGATCGCCCCGAACTGGGTGCTGACCGCGGCGCACTGCGTCTCCGATGGCACGGACACCATCCCGACCGGTTCCGTGACCATCCTCGTCGGCGCGACTCACCTTTCCGAGGGTACGCGCTACAAGGTCTCCCAGATCATCGCGCATGAAGGCTACAGCACGATGACGCTGGACAACGACATCGCGCTGATCCGCCTGGCGGAAGAGGCCACTGCGCCGGTCATCAACCTGCCGGCCGGTCCGGGCGCGGACGCCGGCAAGGCGACCGTCATCGGCTGGGGCATGAAGGAGGACGGCACGTTCCCGAGCGACCTCATGGAAGCCGAGATCGACCTGGTCCCGAACCAGGCCTGCAACGACGGTATCCGCGAGATCTACGCCTACGACCTCGGCCTCATCCTGCGCGACTGGGGCACCCGCATGAAGTATTCGGAGGAGTCGATCCAGGCCGCCACCAAGACGCTGTCGGCGACGATGGGCGACGCGCTCACGGGCAACATGATCTGCGCCGGCGAGCAGTCCGGCCAGCGCGACGCCTGCAACGGCGACAGCGGCGGTCCGCTGTTCATCAAGGAAGGCGACGGCCTGACCCAGGTCGGCATCGTCAGCTGGGGTGAAGGCCCGCTCGACGCGTCGGCCGCCTGCGGCCACAAGAACGCCTACGGCGTCTATACGCGCCTCGGCAACTACGTCGACTGGGTGAAGACCCAGATGGCCTCCGAGCCCCCGGCAAGCGGCGGCAGCGGCGGCGTCGGCACCATCTCCAAGGGCTGATCGGCTTCGGCAGATCGCTTCAGGCGAATGAACGGAAACGGCGGGGCAAGTCCCCGCCGTTTTCTTTTCCGGCGTCTGTCGTCTCAGGCAGGTGCAGCCGCCTGTGTCAGCGGGGCTGGTACTCGAAAACGTCGAAGTCCGCCGTCCTGGCGGCGCCGCTGGTGTCGAAGGCCAGCATGCCGATGAAGGCGCCGGTGAACGAGCCATGCTCGCCGCGCCCGCCCTCGTCCGAGATGACGCTGGCGTCGAGTACCGGGCCGAGCTTCGTCCAGTTGCCCTTGCCCACGCGATAGAAGAACTGGAGCGAGGGACCGTCCACGTCCGCCGCGAGCCCCACCGGCGAATCGCCCGGCACCGGGATCGGCTCGCCGAGCGGGAACTCCAGCTTGCCGTCCGGCCACGAGCCCGGACAGGACAGGATCGTCAGCACGCGGCCCAGCCTGGCGTTGTGCGTGATCCCGGCGAAGTGGAACTTGTGCCGATTGTAGTAGTGCGTCAGGCCCGCCATCTGCTGGAAGGTCTCGGGATCAAACGACACCTCCGTCTCGGCGCGGAACGAGAAGTCCTCCTGCCGGCGCGCGACGAGCGCCTGCTCGTACCAGCTGCCCACCGATTCGCGCGCAAAGAGACGAAGCGAGCCGGGCTTCTCGGTCAGCGAGAACAGCCGCTCCGGATAGGGTGTCCGCAGCCACTGGAAATCGGCGGGCAGATCGGCCGTGTCGAACTCGCTGCGCACCGTCGTACGCGGCGCGGGCGCCGTCGTCCTGCCTCCCGGCTCCTCGACCTCGACCGACGGCACCAGCGAATTCTTCGCAAGCCGCAGCCAGCCGTCAGAACCCCAGACGCATTTCTGGATCGCGGTTTCGCGCCCCAGCGGCGAGCGGCGGATGCCCGGCAGCGGACGGCCGGTCAGATGCGTGTGATAGACGTCGCCCTCCGGCGTCTCGACGATCTGTCCGTGGCCGGCGCGCTGCAGCGGCGCGTCGGGCGAATCCTTCGACGTGATGACATGCACGTCGGGATGCATCTCGTAGGGTCCGTCGATCGTGCGCGAGCGCGCCATCGTGACGACGTGATCGTAGCCGGTACCGCCCTCGGCGGTCGTCAGATAGTACCAGCCGTTCTTCTTGTAGAGATGCGGTCCCTCTACCAGACCGTGATCGCTGCCGGCGAAAATGTTCTTCACCGGACCCACCAGCCTGCCTGCCTTCGCATCGTATTCCTGCAGCAGGATGCCGGCGAAGGAGGGATGCTTCGGCTGGCCGCCGACACCATGCGAGACATGGTTCCAGACCATGTTCAGGAACCATTTCCGGCCGTCATCGTCATGGAACAGCGACGGGTCAAAGCCGCTGGAGTTCACGTAGACGGGATCGGACCACGGGCCCTCCACCGCAGGCGCGGTGACGATGTAGTTGTGCGTGTCCTTGAAGTTGCCGTCGATGCGTTTGACGTCGGTGTAGACGAGCCAGAACAGACCGTCGGCATAGGACAGGCACGGCGCCCAGATGCCACCCGAGTCGGGATTGCCGCGCATGTCGAGCTGGCTGGCACGCTCCAGCGGTCGCTTGGCCAGCCGCCAGTTCACGAGATCGGCCGAATGGTGGATCTGGACGCCGGGATACCATTCGAAGGTCGAGGTCGCGATGTAGTAGTCGCGACCGACCCGGACGATCGACGGATCCGGGTTGAAGCCCGGCAGGATCGGATTGCGGATCATCCCAGTCGTCCTCCGAACCCCATGTGCTATTTCTTCCTCGCCGGACCCTTGCGCTCCGCCGAGGCTGCCCACAGGTTGATGTCGGCCTCGCGCGCGAACTTGTCGATTTCTTTCAGTTCCGCTTCGCTGAAATCGCGGTTCTTCAGCGCGCCGACGCAGTCGTCGACCTGCTCCGGCCGGCTGGCGCCGATCAGCGCCGTCGTGACGCGGCCGCCCCTGAGCACCCAGGCCAGCGCCATCTGCGCCAGCGTCTGACCGCGCTTCTTCGCGATCGCGTTCAGGCCCTTGATGTTCTTGATCGTGTTGTCGTTCAGGAACTCCTGGCGCAGCGACTTGCCCTGGGCCGCACGGCTCTCGGCCGGGATGCCCTTCAGGTACTTGTCGGTCAGCATGCCCTGCGCCAGCGGCGAGAAGACGATCGAGCCGATGCCCAGCCCGTCCAGCGTGTCGAGGAGGCCGTCGTCCTCCACCCAGCGGTTGATCATGGAGTAGGACGGCTGGTGGATCAGGCACGGCGTGCCGAGCTGCTTCAGGATCGTCGCCGCTTCGCGCGTGCGCTGGGAGTTGTAGGACGAGATGCCGGCATAGAGCGCCCTGCCCGACCGCACCGCCTGGTCGAGCGCCATCATCGTCTCCTCGAGCGGCGTGTTCGGGTCGAAGCGGTGGGAATAGAAGATGTCGACATAGTCAACGCCCATGCGCTTCAGGCTCTGGTCGAGACTGGCGAGCAGATATTTGCGGCTCCCCCACTCGCCATACGGCCCTGGCCACATGCCGTAGCCGGCCTTGGTCGAAATGATCAGCTCGTCGCGATAGCCATGGAAATCGGTGCGCAGGATTTCGCCGAACGCGGTTTCGGCAGAGCCTGCCGGCGGGCCGTAATTGTTCGCGAGATCGAAATGGGTGATGCCGAGGTCGAAGGCACGGCGGGCAATGGCACGCTTGGTCTCGTGCGGCGTGTCGCCGCCGAAATTGTGCCAGAGGCCGAGCGAGATCGCCGGCAGCAACAGACCCGACCGACCACAGCGGTTGTAGGTCATCGATTCGTAGCGGCTTTCGGCGGGGGCGTAGGTCATGGCGATCCTCAGATTCAGGCAGACCAGGATTGACAGCGGATGGGTCGCCGGAGGTCAAGATGCCCCCTCACCCGGATTGCCGATCTCGTCAGTTCGCGGCTTCGGGTCAATCGGACCTCTCCCGGTCGGGGCCAGGAAACAGCCGCGCTGATGGTTGCCTCTTCTTCCCAACGGGGAGAAGGTGGCGAGGGCGCAGCCCGGGTCGGATGAGGGGGCGTGTTCCGCATCCGCAACACGCCCGCCGTCCCTACTTCTTCTTCGCCGGCTTCCTGGCCGCCGGTGCCTTCTTCGCCATCAGCGCCTTGGCCTCGGCGATGCCGAGTGCCGCGGGGCGCTCGCAAGTCGTCTGCAGCGTCACGACCTTGCCGGTCTCGGCGGCCGTCAGGATGCCAGTCATCACGTCGACGGCGTGGAGCGCCAGCTCCATCGAGCAGCGGTGCGGCCGGCCTTCCTGGATGGCGACCGCCATGTCGGCGAGCCCGACGGTGCGATAGTTTGCCATCGCGCCCTGCGAATGCTGCTGGTTCGGCACCGAGAAGGGATGCGCCCATTTGGGCTCCTTCTTGACTTCCTCGCCGCGCTTGGTGAAGCGGACCTCGCCACCGAAGAAGTTCGGATCGGGCACGTGCAGCGTGCCCTCCTCGCCGTACAGCTCCATCGGCTTGTGCCCATGGTTCCAGACGTCCCAGCTGGTGTTCATCGTCACCACCGCGCCGTTCTCAAATTCCATCACCGCGTGGATGGTGGTGGGGGTCTTGACCGGGATCTTCTGACCGTAGCGCGGCTTCGACGTGATCGTGCGTTCCTTGGCCGGGGTGCTGGCGAACGCTGTGACGCGCTTCACCGGCCCGATCAGCTGGATCAGGTTGGTGACGTAGTAGGGTCCGATATCGAGGACCGGGCCGGCGCCGGGCAGGAAGAAGAAGTCCGGGTTCGGATGCCAGTGCTCCATGCCGTGGCTCATCACGTAGGCGGTGCCGCTGGTGATCCTGCCGACCTTGCCGCTGTCGATCAGGTCGCGGGCGAGCTGATGGGCGCCCCCGAGGAAAGTGTCCGGCGCGGAGCCGATGCGGAGGTTCTTCTTCGCCGCGCGCTTCTTCAGGTCGAGACCTTCCTTGACCGAGAGCACGAAGGGTTTCTCGGAATAGACGTGCTTGCCGGCGTCGAGCGCGCGCTTCGATACCTCGTAGTGTGCGGCGGGAATCGTCAGGTTGACGACGATGTCGATGTCCTTCGCCTGGAGCAGTCCCTCGACCGTCTCCGCCCGCACGTTGAATTCGGCGGCGCGTGCCTTCGCCGCCTTCATGTCGATGTCGGCGCATGCCCGCATCTCGATGCCGCGGAACAGCGGCGCCAGGCGGAAATAGGCCGCCGAGATGTTACCGCAGCCGATAACACCCACCCCCAAAGTCTTAGCCATTGAAGATTGCTCCTAGAACGTCTTGCAGGTTTCGATCGACCGGCGCGCAAATCGCTCGAAGTCGCTCGGATTGTCGTGTTCCATGACGAAGATATCGGCCTTGGTCTTGGCGCGCAGCGCCTTGACCAGCCCAGCCCAGTCGACCGTGCCGTGGCCCACGTCGGCCCAGCCATCCTCGTCCTTCGCCTGCCCCGCCGGGGCGATGTCCTTGACGTGGACGGCGACGATGCGTCCGGCATAGGCGTCGATCCACTTCATCGGGTCGGCGCCGCCGCGGATGACCCAGGCCACGTCCATCTCGAAGTCGATCGACGGCGCCGCGTCGAGGATGTGCGCCATGGGCGTCGAACCGTCCGGCAGCGTCTTGAACTCGAAGTCGTGGTTGTGCCAGCCGAAGGCCAGGCCGGCGTCCTGGTAGACCTTGCCGACCTTGGCGAGCCGCCGTCCGAACTCCTTCCAGCCCGCGGCGTCGGCCGGACGCTGCTCGGCCGCGATGTGCGGGCAGGCGACCAGTTTCATGCCCAGCAGCTTGGCGACGCGCAGCGCGGTCGCCGAGTCGTTTTCCAGCATGTCGAGCGAGAAGTGGCCGGACGGCATGGTCAGCCCGTTCTTGTCCAGCTCCGCCTTGATCGCATCGGCGCTGCCATAGAGCCCGCCGAAGCCTTCGACCTGCTTGTAACCCAGCCGGGCGAGCGTCTGGATCACCTTGTCCCACGGCTGGAAGTTGCGCGCGCTGTAGAGCTGAAATGACCAGTCCATGATGTGTGTCCGTATGCTGCTTTCGGTTGTTCGGGAGGGGATCAGATCCGGTCTTCGGATTTGGCGTCGAACATCGAGGCGCGGGCGGGATCGAAGCCGATCAGCACCTTGTCGCCGACATTGAGATAGCGCTCCGAATCGACGCGGAAGGAGAGGCTCTGGTCGCCGATCTTCGACCAGACCAGGGTGTCGGAGCCCATCGGCTCGACGATCTCGACCTCGACCTCGCGCGAGAACGGCATGTTGCGTGCGGGCTCGTCATGCGCGACGTGCTCCGGACGGATGCCGAACGTCGCCGCACCCGAGTGCCCGCCGCCATTGACCGTCTGGTAGCGGTCGACCGGGATCGCCGCGTCGCCGACCTTGAACGCCGGCGAGCCGCCCGCCTCGAGGGCACCCTCGATGAAGTTCATGCCCGGCGAGCCGATGAAGCCCGCGACATAGCGGTTCACCGGCTTGCTGTAGATCGTGTGCGGCGTGTCGAGCTGCTGGATCAGGCCGCCGCGCATGACCGCGATGCGGTCGGCGAGCGTCATCGCCTCGATCTGGTCGTGCGTGACATAGATCATCGTGTTGTTGAGCCGCTGGTGCAGGCGCTTGATCTCGACGCGGAGCTCGGAGCGCAGCTTGGCATCGAGGTTGGACAGCGGCTCGTCGAACAGGAAGACGTCGACGTCGCGCACCAGCGCGCGACCGATGGCGACGCGCTGGCGCTGGCCGCCGGACAACGCCGACGGCTTGCGCTTCAGGAGCGGGCCGATCTGCAGGATCTCTGCGGCGCGCGCGACGCGCTTGTCGATCTCGGCGCGCGGCAGGCCGGCATTCTTCAGGCCGAAGGACAGGTTCCCCTCGACGGTCATCTGCGGATAGAGCGCGTAGGACTGGAACACCATGCCGATGCCGCGGTCCTTGGGCTCCTCCCAGGTGACGTTCCTGTCGTTGATGAAGATCTGCCCGGCGCTGACATCGAGCAGGCCGGCAATGCAGTTCAGCAAGGTCGACTTGCCGCAGCCCGACGGCCCCAGCAGAACGATGAACTCGCCCTGCTCCACGTCGAGGTCGAGAGACTTGAGGACCTCGACCGAGCCGAAGTTCAGCGACACGCCACGAACGGAAACGCTGGTCATGGCATCACCCCTTCACCGCGCCCGCGGCAATGCCACGCACGAACAGTTTTCCAGACACGAAGTAGACGATCAGCGGCACGAGCCCGGTGAGCAGCGTGGCCGCCATGTTGACGTTGTATTCCTTCACGCCCTGCACCGAGTTGACGATGTTGTTGAGCTGGACGGTCATCGGGTAGACGTCCGGCTTGGTGTAGACGACGCCGAACAGGAAGTCGTTCCAGATGCCGGTGACCTGCAGGATCATCGCGACGACGAAGATCGGCAGCGACATCGGCAGCATGATGCGGAAGTAGATGCCCCAGAAGCCGGCGCCGTCGACGCGCGCGGCCTTGAACAGTTCCTCCGGCAGCGACGTGAAATAGTTGCGGAAGAGCAGCGTCAGGATCGGCATGCCGAAGATCGAGTGGACGATCACCAGGCCCGAGAGCGAGCCATAGAGGCCGATCTCGCGCAGGATGATGACGATCGGATAGAGCATCACCTGATAGGGGATGAAGGCGCCGAAGATCAGGATGGTGAAGAAGATATCGGCGCCCTTGAACTTCCAGTTGGCCAGCGCGTAGCCGTTGAGCGAGGCGATGGCGATCGAGATGATCACCGACGGCACGGTGATGCGCACCGAGTTCCAGAAGCCGCGCGACAGGCCCTCGCAGTTGAGGCCCGTGCAGGCCTGCGCCCAGGCCTTGACCCAGGGCTCGAAGGTGATCTCGACGGGGGGTGCGAAGATGTTGCCGAGGCGGATCTCCGGCATCCCCTTCAGCGACGTGACGATCATCACGTAGAGCGGCAGGAGATAGTAGATCGAGACCAGCGCCAGCGTGCCGTAGATGAAGATGTTGCGGCGCGAGAAGGACCGGCGCGGCCGCGGTCCCGAAGGACCGGCAGCGATCATGGGCTCCATGTGAGCCGCGGCGACGTGGGAGACGCTCGACATTATTTCCGCCTCCCGCCGAACTCGAGATAAGCCCAGGGGATCAGAACGATCAGCACCGACAGCAGCATCATCGTCGACGCCGCGAAGCCCTGTGCGAGATTCTGGCCGAGGAACATCTTGTCGTAGACGTATTTGGCCGGCACCTCTGACGCGATGCCCGGACCGCCGCTCGTCTGCGCGACGACCAGGTCATAGAGGCGCACGATGCCCGACGCGATGAGCACCAGCGTCGTGATGAACACCGGCCGCATCATCGGGATGACGATGAACAGATAGGTCTTCCACATCGGAATGCCGTCGACGCGCGCGGCCTTCCAAATGTCCTCCTCAATGCCGCGCAGGCCCGCGAGCATGAGGCACATGACGAGGCCCGTACCTTGCCAGAGCCCGGCGATGAGGATGCCGTAGATGACGATGTCCTGGTTGTAGAGCGGATCAAAGGTGAAGCTCGTCCAGCCCAGCGACCGCACCACGCCCTGGATGCCGTATTCGGGGTTCAGGATCCACTGCCAGACGAGGCCGGTGACGATGAAGGAAAGCGCGAACGGATAGAGGAAGATCGTGCGGAAGGTGTTCTCGAAGCGGATCTTCTGATCGAGCAGCGCGGCCAGCAGGAAGCCGATGAGCAGCGAAAAGATCAGCGAGAGCGTGCCGTAGATCAGGATGTTCGAGATCGAGATGATCCAGCGGCTCTGGTCCCAGAGCCGGTCGTACTGGTCGAAGCCCACCCATTTCAGGCGAGGCAGCAGCTTCGAATCCGTGAACGAGTAGACGATGGTCCAGATCGTGCCGCCGAAGAACACGAAGACGGCGGTCAGGATCATCGGAATCGCGGCGATCTTCGCGTTGATGTTCCGGAAGAGCCGGTTCGGCCGGCGCGCGACGTCGGCGCGGGCCGCGGGCGATGCGGCGCTGAAGCCGCGGATGGCGGTATGCGGACTGGCTTCGGTTGCCATGGCGTCTCTCCGCTGGGACCCGATGGATGCGACGATGCCCGCCGGCCCTGCTGACGCAGGACCGGCAAGCGATGTGCGGAGTCGTTCGCCTTAGTCGGCCGCGCCGATGATCTCGGCGTAGCGCTTCTGCGCGTCGGCGGCGGAGATCGCCTCCGAAGCCCAGAACTCGGTCATGAGATCTTCGATCTGGCCCTGGGTGTCGGGCGACAGCGTCTGGTTGCCGTCCGGCAGGATCGCGCCGGAAGCCAGGATCGCCAGGCCTTTCTTCATGCAGTCGTTGGCGGCGGCCAGGTCGACGTCGCCGCGAACCGGCAGCGAGCCCTTCTTCAGGTTGAAGTCGACCTGAACCTGCTTCGACAGCATGAGCGAGGCGAGGCGCATCTGCGCCGCGGTCTTCTCAGGATCGTTCAGCTTCGGGAAGTAGAACGCGTCGCCGCCGGTCGAGATGATCTGGTTGACGCCGAGGCCGGGAAGGCACTCGTAGTCCTTGCCGGCGGTCTGCCCGGCAACCTGGAACTCGCCCTGCGCCCAGTCGCCCATGATCTGACCGCCGGCCGCGCCGGTGATCACCAGGTTGGTCGCCTGGTTCCAGTCCTGGACGTTGGAGTTCTTGCGGAAGGCGCGGGCATTCGCCGCGGCCTCGAACACCTTGGCGTATTCCGGCCCACCGGCCACCTCGGCGTTCTTGTCGATGTTGACGGCCTTCCAGGCATCGGTGCCGGCGATGGCGATGGCGATGACGCCGAACGCGCCCGACGCCTGCCAAGGCTGGTTGCCCATAGCCAGCGGGATCTTGCCGGCCTTCTCGAGAGCCGGAGCAGCGGCAACGAACTCGTCCCAGTTGGTCGGGACGGCGACGCCGGCGTCGGCGAACGCCTTGTGGCTCAGCCACAGCCACTGCCACGAGTGGATGTTGACCGGCACGCAGTAGATCTTGCCTTCGAAGGTGCAGCTGTCGAGCAGGGACTTGGGATGGACGATCTCCGCCCACTTCTCCTTCTCGGCGATCTCGGTCAGGTCCTGCATCAGGCCGGCCTGGACGAGTTCCTCGGCCTGGCGGCCGTGGTTGAACTGGGTGGCACCCATCGGGTCGCCGCCGGTGATGCGGGCGATCATGATCGGGCGGGCAACGCCGCCGGAGCCGGCGATGGCGCCGTCGATCCACTTGTCGCCCGAGGCGTCAAAGGCTTTCGCGAGTTCGGCCACGGCCGCCGCTTCGCCGCCCGAAGTCCACCAGTGCGTGACTTCGAGTTCGGTTGACGAGGCCGGGACGGAAATCAATGCAACCGACGCCGCGAGGGCAGCGGTCCTCAAGGTATAACGCATCGCAGTTTCCTCCCTGAATCTGAAACGTTACAGATCGAACCGTAGTCCAACGGTCCTGCCTGTGCAATGGGCCAATGCGGCCCGGAGACTATTTTTTTCGTCTCCCGAATTAAAGGACGGTAGCGGTACCATCGCATTCGCACCTGCAACAAACGATGCTGCATCGCCGCTCGGAGCTGTATTTCTTGCCTGCAACTCCCTGATTCCATGGAATGTTGCATTGCGGAATCCTCGAATCAATTTGCACTGCGGATATGTCCAGGGTGGCGCCGGAATGGGCATCGAGGCTCCCGTGCTCAGCCGACTGCCACCAAATCTGTAACGTTGCAGGTGCTTGCGGTTCCGAGCCAAAAGGTTCAGAGTCACGCAATCCCCAAGGGACGGCGCGGTAGCGGATTTGCCATGAACAGCTCAAGCGAGCGAGCGAATGCCGCCTCGGCCGGCCGGCCGACGCTGAAGACGATCGCCTTCATGACGGGGCTCGGCGTCACGACGGTGTCGCGCGCCCTGAAGGATGCGCCGGAGATCGGCGAGGAGACGCGCCGGCGCGTTCAGCTCGTCGCCAAGCAGGTGGGCTACCGGCCGAACCGCGCGGGCGTCAGGCTGCGCACCGGCAAGACGAACGTGATCAGCCTCGTGCTCAACACCGAGGAGCAGATCATGGGCTTCGTGTCGGACATCATCTTCGGCATATCCGAGACGCTGGCGCCGACGCCCTATCACCTGATCGTGACTCCTTACTCGCGCACCAAGGACCCGATGGACCCGGTCCGCTATGTCGTGGAGACGGGTTCAGCCGACGGTATCATCATCTCGCGCACGGAGCCCGACGACCCGCGCGTGCGCTACATGACGGAGCGCGGTTTCCCGTTCGCCACGCACGGGCGGACGAACATGGGCATCGACCACCCGTTCCACGACTTCGACAACCATGCCTATGCGCTGGAGGCGGTGCGCAAGCTGACGGACCTCGGGCGGACACGGCTGGCCCTGCTGGCGCCGCCCAGCGCGCTCTCCTATTACCACCACACCGTGGAGGGCTTCGCCGACGGGCTGTCGGCGACGGGCGCGTCGGAAGTACCGTTCAACGCGGTGAACATCGACGATTCGATCGAGCAGATCAGGTCGCGCACGGCGCAGATCATCCGCCGCGACAACCGCCCCGACGGATTCGTCTCCAGCGCCGGCGCGGCGACGCTGGCGCTCGTCGCCGGCATCGAGGACGCGGGCATGGTGGTGGGTCGCGACGTGGACATCGTGTCAAAGCAGTCGTCGCGGCTGCTGCACCTGTTCCGGCCGGCCATCCATGTCGTCAACGAGGATTTCCGCCGGGCCGGCAGCGAGCTGGCGCGCTGCGTGCTGACCTCGATCGACGGCCGGCATGGCCCCGAACTGCAGAGCCTCAGCGTGCTGAGCGGCGTGGAATCCCACCATCTGCCGTCCGTGCAGCCGACACCCGCCTCCGAGGCCGCCGAATAGGCAGCGTGCCGCAGCAGCGGCGCGCCTTCCGACATCGCATCAGACCTGCTTCGGGTCGCCGTGCTGCGCAGCACTCGACCATGGACCGTGGAAGGCGCCGTCCGCGTCGAGCCGTTCGAAACCGTGCGCGCCGAAGAAGTCGCGCTGGGCCTGCACGAGGTTGGTGGTGCCCCGGCCCTGGCGGTAGGCGTCGAAATAGGCCAGCGCCGACGACAGAGCCGGAACCGGCAGGCCGGCCTCGGACGCCCGCGCGACGATCCGGCGAAGCGATGGATGCGCCTCCTTCATCATCGCCACGAAGCTCGGCGCCATCAGGAGATTGTCGGCCGAGCCGGCCGCGGCGAACGCCTCCGCGATCGCATCGAGGAACTGCGAGCGAATGATGCAGCCTGCCCGCCAGATGCGGGCGACCGTCGGCAGCGGCAAGCCCCAGCCGAACTCGTTCGAGGCCGCGTCCATGACGGCAAAGCCCTGGGCGTAGGCCGCGATCTTGCCGGCGAGCAAAGCGAGTTCCATGTCCCGCAGCGACGTCGCCGGATCGCCGTCGAGCCGCGCCGTCGCCTTGCCGTAGACCCTCTCCGCGGCCAGACGCTCTCCGCGCATCCCGGAAATGACCCGCGCCGCGACGGCCGCCTCGATCGCGGTTGCCGGAACGCCCATGGTCTGCGCCTCGATCACCGACCAGCGTCCTGTTCCCTTCTGGCCGGCGCGGTCGAGGATGATGTCGACCACCGGCTGGCCCGTTTCCGGGTCCTCGGCCGCCAGGACGGCCGCGGTGATCTCGATGAGGTAGGAGTTCAGGCGGCCCTTGTTCCACCCGGCGAAAACCTCGCCGATCTCCCGTGCGGGCATGCCGAGGCCGTCGCGCATCAGGCCGTAGATCTCGGCGATCATCTGCATGTCGGCATATTCGATGCCGTTGTGGATCGTCTTGACGAAATGGCCGGCGCCGTTCTCGCCCAGCCACGCGGCGCAGGGCTCTCCCTTGTAGCGGGCAGCGATGGCGGTCAGCACCGCCTCGACGCGTTTCCACGACTCCTCGCGGCCGCCAACCATGATCGACGGTCCGTTGCGCGCGCCCTCCTCGCCACCGGAAACGCCCATGCCGATGAAGGTCAGGCCCGTGGACTTCAATTCGTCGAACCGCCGCATCGTGTCGCGGAAATTCGCATTGCCGGCATCGATGATGATGTCGTTGTCGGACAGCACGCCGCGCAGCAGCGCGATCTGCTCGTCCACCGCCTTGCCGGCCTGCACCATGACGATAACCGGGCGCGGCGGCCGGATCGCCGCGGCGAGGTCGGCGATGGTGTAGCACGGCACGATGTTGCTCCTGAGAGCTCCGGCATTCTCGAGGAACGCCTCCGTGCGCGCCGCCGTGCGGTTGAACACCGCTATGCGGTGACCCTTCTCGGCGATGTTCAATGACAGGTTTGCACCCATCACCCCAAGGCCGATGAGCCCGATGTCCGCCGTGCCGTCCATGTCGTTCCTTCCCGATCGCGTTTTTCGCGATGATGGGCTGGTGCCCTAACAAGCGTCAACCGCCGGGAGAACCGATTCGCGCGCGAGTCCACGCCGACCGTACAGCGCGGGCAGGCATTTCGCGCCTTCGCACTCGACATCGAAGGCAGGAAGACGCGCGGCATCGAGCGCGGGAGCGCTACTTGTTCAGGATTAGCTTGCCCTGCCGGGTGATCTTCAGCCGATACATTGCGCCGTGATGCTCGATGCCGATCTCGTGGCCGCCGCGAAACAGGAGGTCGCTGCTGACGGTGCGGGAGGGAGCCGGCAGGTCGCGGCGCTCGGAGCGCTCAGGGCGAAAGGTCGGTCGAGGCTCATAGTCCGAGAAGCCGCGCGGGTTGTGGCTGTTCATGTCGCCTCCGTGTTCGTCATCGGCCGCCGGCATCCCCCGACTGCGCCTCGCTAAATCATGACAACAATACTCATGTTATTTCGGTATGCAATCCCGGGCCGGCGCTTTTCGGCAGTGGACGTCATCATCCGCGCGGCGCGAGGGAACCGCCGGGCCGTGCTGGCCGTTCGCAGCCGGCACGCACAGGACTCGGCCCCCATGCTGACGAAGACCGCGACCGCGGACGACATCGAACCGCTGCTGGACATGGCGGGGTCCGCCGACGCGGCGTCTCTGGTCTATTGCAGCGACGCCGATCCGGGCTATCGCCGGCGCGGACAGGGGCCGCGGTTCCGCTATGTCGACAGCCAGGGCAAGCCCGTGCGCGACCGCCGCACCCTCGACCGCATCGCCGCGCTCGTCATCCCGCCGGCCTGGACCGATGTCTGGATCGCCTCGCGCCCGGACTGCCACCTGCAGGCGACCGGCCGCGACCAGCGCGGGCGCAAGCAGTATCGCTACCACGACCGTTGGCGCGTCTGCCGCGACGAGGTGAAGTTCTCGACCCTGCCCGACTTCGCCCGCGCGCTGCCGGCGATCCGCCGCAGGATCGACGCGGACCTGCGACGGCCGGGGCTGCCTCGCGACAAGGTGCTGGCGGCGATCGTCCGCTTGCTCGACGTCGCGATGATCCGGGTCGGCAACGAGGCCTACAGCCGCGAGAACAAGAGCTTCGGCCTGACGACGCTGCGCAACCGGCATGTCGCGGTCGAGGGCGCGGCGATCCGCTTCGCGTTCCGC
The DNA here is from genome assembly GCA_019635755.1 of Rhizobiaceae bacterium. GTDB lineage: Bacteria > Pseudomonadota > Alphaproteobacteria > Rhizobiales > Rhizobiaceae > OAS926. The sequence goes on from JAHBYW010000003.1 coordinate 334,799, forward strand.
GGCAAGTCGGGCAAGGAGTGGAAGGTCAAGGTGACCGACCGGAGGCTGGCGCGCATCATCAAGGACGTGCAGGACCTGCCCGGGCAGAAGCTCTTCCAGTATCTCGGCGAGGACGGCGGCCGCCATTCGGTCGGCTCGCAGGACATCAACGCGTACATCCGCGACGCAGCAGGGCCGCTGTTCACCTCCAAGCACTTCCGCACCTGGACCGGCACCGTGCTTGCCGCAACGCGGCTGGCCGAGGAGACGACCGAAGACGGTGCGCCACCGACTGCCCGCGCACTCAACGCCGTGATCGACGAGGCGGCCCGCAAGCTTGGCAATACGCGCACCGTGTGCCGCGACTGCTACATCCATCCCGCGGTGATCGCGGCGTGGAAGGAAGGGCGTCTCGCCGCCGAGATGCTGGAGACGCGGCGGCGCTTCCGCAAGACACCGGACGGCCTCGACCGCGACGAGGCGATCGTGCTGCGCTGGATGGAGACGGCGCGGTAGCTCCGCATTGGACGCACGTCCCGACGAGGCGTCGCGCTCCGCTCGCCCCGCTCAATAGCCGCCGATGATCGGCAGGATCTCGCCGGTGATGTAGCTGGAGCAGTGCGGCGACGCCAGGAATACGTAGGCCGGCGCGATCTCCTCAGGCTGGGCCGGACGCTGCATCGGCGTGTCGGCACCGAACTTCGAAACGTCGGCGGCTTCCTTGTCCGACGGGTTGAGCGGCGTCCACACCGGCCCGGGCGCCACCGCGTTCACGCGGATGCCGCGCGGCAGCAGGTTGCCGGCCAGCGCGCGGGTGAAGGCGTGGATGCCGCCCTTGGTCATCGAATAGTCGACGAGGTTCTTCGACCCGTCGATGCCGGTGATCGAGCCTGTGTTGACGATCGCCGATCCCGGCTTCATGTACGGCACGGCCGCCTGCGCGAGATGGAAATAGCCGTAGAGGTTGGTCTTCAGCGTCTCTTCGAAATGCTCCGGCGTGAGGTCGACGAAGTCCTTCGTGTGGACCTGGAAGGCCGCGTTGTTGACCAGCACATCCAGCCGTCCGAATTCTCTGACGGTCTTCGCCACGGCCCTGCGGCAATAAGCCCGGCTGGCGACGTTGCCCGGCAACAGGATGGCGCGCCGGCCCTCCGACTCGACGGCGGCTTTCGTGGCGCGGGCATCGGCGTGCTCGGCCAGATAGGCGATCGCCACGTCTGCGCCTTCGCGCGCGAACAGTACGGCGACGGCGCGGCCGATGCCGGAATCGGCGCCCGACACAAGCGCCACCTTGCCCTCCAGCTTGCCCGAGCCACGGTAGAACGGCGCGTCGTACATCGGCTCGGGATCGAGGCGCGCCTCCGATCCCGGCTTCGGCTGGTGCTGCTTGGGGAAAGGCGGCACGGGATAGTCGCGAGCGCCGGTGCGCGGCGGCGAGGATGGCGCGCGCCGGCCCGAGCGATCGTCCTTCGCGACCTTCTTCTGGATGCGGCGCTGCTTGGCGGCGATGGTCTTCACGCTCTTGGTTTGTGGCATCGGCGAACTCCTCGACTGGGCAGGAACCGCCGGTGCAGCCATCCGGTTCCGCCTTCGTCCGAGCAGAGCACCCCGACGGGCGACGCGGCTGCCCTGAAAGGTCCGCGCAAGATTGGGCGGGCACGGTGCCGCTCCACCCGGAGGGCATTCATGGCATCACTCGGCCTGCGCACGATCCGCATAATGCGGCGGCTGCCGATCACGGACGCGTTCGATGCGCATCTGGCGCGCTGCGCCTTCGCGGAGATCTGGAGCGACCGCCGCGTCACATTCCGCCAGATCTTCGACCTCGACCCGCTGGAAACACCCGCGCCCGGCGACCCGCGCGACACCGCCGTGGAAGCAGCGGTGCTGGCCCGCCGCCGCGCCAAGGAGCGGCTGGAGCGCGGCGGGCGCGACGCGTTCCGGTTCCAGCAGGGCTCCCAGTCGGCGCGCTAGACCCGCGGACCGCCGCAGCGCGCGGCCGTGCCGATGCCTGCACGCGACGGGTTCAAAACGTGAACAAAAGCTGGCATGGTGAGCCATGCCCATTGTCTCAGCGATTCTCCAAAACCCCCTCGTCGACGGCCGCCAATCGGAGCGCGCCATGGTCATCCGCCGCGGCGTGCAGCGGCTGTTCGCCGAACTGGGCGCGCATGTCATCCCCGAACTGTCGCTGGCGACGGGCCGGCGCGCGGACCTCGTCGCACTGACGCGGAGCGGCGACATCTGGATCGTCGAGATCAAGTCCTCGATCGAGGACTTCCGCGTCGACCGGAAATGGCCGGAGTACCGGCTGCATTGCGACCGGTTGTTCTTCGCGACCCATCCGGAGGTTCCCGCAGGGATTTTTCCGGAGGAGTGCGGCTTCATCCTCTCCGACGGCTACGGCGCGGAGATTCTGCGCGAGGCGCCGGAACAGCGCCTGCCGCCGGCGACCCGCAAGGCGCTGATGCTGCGTTTTGCACGCGCCGGTGCCGCGCGCCTGCTCGCAGCCGAGATCGCCGGCGTTGCGATCCCGGCGCTGGAGAACGAAAGCGAGTGAGGGCCCTGCCGCGCCGCGGCGCTACAGGAAATCCGCGCGGACGGGCGTGAAGCTGTCGATCAGCGTGCCGGGCTCCAGCGCCTTGACCCCGTGGACGAGGTCGGACGCGACTATGAAGCTGTCGCCCTGGCGGAGCACCTCCATGCGGCCGTCGACCGTCACCTCGAAGCTGCCGCGCGCGATGTAGCTCGCCTGGACGTGCGGATGCGAGTGCAGCGCGCCGATGGCGCCGGCCTCGAAATCGAACTCGACCACCATCAGCGCATCGGTGTGGGTCAGCACGCGGCGGCGGGCGCCCGGGCCGGTGACGACCCAGTCCTGTTCGCTCCGCCGCACGAAAGCATCACTGACAGCCATCGCTTGCCCCTACCGCGCCAGCCAGCCGCCGTCGACCGGGAAGATCGCGCCGTGGACGTAGTTGGCAGCGTCGCTCGCCAGGAAGACGGCCGTGCCGCCGATGTCCTCGGGCTTGCCCCAATGGCCGGCCGGAATGCGCTGCAGGATCTGGTCGAAGCGGTTCTTGTCGGCGCGCAGCACTTTCGTGTTGTTTGTCTCGATGTAACCCGGCGCGATGGCGTTCACGTTGATGCCTCTCGCCGCCCATTCGTTGGCGAGGATGCGGGTCAGGCCGGCCATGCCGCTCTTCGCAACCGTGTAGGACAGGATGCGGATACCGCCCTGGAAGGACAGCATCGACGCGATGTTGATGATCTTCGCCTTGCGCTGCTCGGCGAAAGCCCGCTTCGCCAGCGCCTGAGACAGCGTGAAGACGCTCTTGATGTTGACGTCCATGACGTCGTCCCAGTCCTCCTCGGAGAAGTCGACGGCGTCGCCGCGGCGGATGATGCCGGCATTGTTCACGAGGATGTCGATCGGGCCGTGTTTCTCCCAGGCCTTGTCCAGCACCTTGGCGGCGGCCTTCGGCTTCGACACGTCGATCTTGATCTCGCGCATCGTGCCGCCAAGCGTTGCGATCGCCGCGCCGGTATCGTCCATGGAGGAGCGGCCGGCGGCCAGAACCTCCGCGCCAGCGCGCGCCAGTGCGACGGCGATGCCCTGGCCGATGCCGGTGTTGGCGCCGGTCACCAGCGCGCGGCGGCCGTCGAGGCGAAACGGATCGCTCATCGCAGGTCTCCGATCTCCACCTTGTCGACGTCGGTGTAGTCGACATTGTCGCCGGCCATCGCCCAGACGAAGGCGTAGTTGGACGTGCCCGCGCCCGAATGGATCGACCAGGGGGGCGACAGCACCGCCTCCTCGGACTTCATGACGATGTGGCGCGTTTCGTCCGGCTCGCCGAGGAAGTGGAAGACCCGCTGGTCCGCGGCGAGGTCGAAATAGAGATAGACCTCCATGCGGCGGTCGTGGACGTGGCAGGGCATGGTGTTCCACACCGAGCCGGGCGCGAGCTGCGTCATCCCGACGACGAGTTGGCAGGTCCTGGCGCCCTCGGGGTGGATGAACTGGAAGATGGAGCGTTCGTTCGACGTCGCCTGCGATCCGAGGTCGAGGCGCTTGGCGTCGCCGATGCGGATGACCTTGGTCGGATGGCTCGCGTGCGCAGGTGCGGAGAGCAGATAGAACTTCGCGGGCTTGCCTGAGTCGTCGGAAGCGAAGGCCACGCTTTTCGTGCCCATGCCGACATAGATCATGTCGCGCGGGCCGATCGAATGGGTCATCCCGTCGACCGTGACATTGCCGGGCGCGCCGACATTGACGGCAATCAGCTCGCGGCGGTCCAGGAAATTCGCCGTGCCCGTCGGCTTGATCGCTTCCAGCGGCAAGGCAGCGCCGGCCGGCATGGCGCCGCCGACGATCATGCGGTCGTAATGCGTGTAGGTGAGGCAGACGCGGCCTGCCCGGAACAGCTCGCCGAGATGGAAGTTGTGACGCAGCTCGTCGGTGCCCATCGCCGCGGCGGCGTTGGGATCGATCGCGAAGCGCGATGTGTAGTCGGTCTGTCCTGGCATCATTTGGCTCCGGCGCGGTCGGCGGAGGCGCGGACCTGGCCCATCATGGAAAGGTATTCCTCGTAACGGCCGTCGAGCCGCTCGCGATAGCGCTGCTGACTGGCGGACAGGTGCGCCCGCATCCCCGCGCGCGCGCCGTCGGCGTCACCCGTGGTGATGGCCAGCATAATGCGGTGGTGCTCGCGTTGCAGGCCCTGCTGGTATTCGCGAGTCAGCACGCTGTCGGTTCCCCAGGGCGACGTCACGTCGCAGGGGATCGTCCGGGTGCCCAGGGCGTCGAGCACCTCGACGTAGAAGGGATTGTTGGTGGCGACGGCGATGGCGCGGTGGAAGGCGAAGTCGGTCTTGCCCGTGGGCTGCCCAATACCGAGCAGCCGCTCGAACTCGAAGAAGGCCTCCTGGATCTTGGCTTCTTGCGCGCTGTTGCGGCGTGTGGCCGCGAGACCGGCGCTCTCGATCTCGATGCCCATGCGCACCTCCAGCACGTTCAGCGCGTTGGAGATGCTGGTGCCGCTTTCGGCGCCGAGCGCGATGAAGGCCTGTGTCGGCTGCTCCATGACGAACACGCCGGCACCCTGCCGCGACTGGACGAGCCCGTCTGCGGCGAGTTTGGCGATGGCCTCGCGGATCACGGTGCGAGAGACGCCGAAGGTCTCGGTGAGCTGGCTCTCCGTCGGCAGCTTCTGGCCGGGCGAGAGGTCGCCGCTGACGACCTGATGGCGCAGCGCCGACACGATAGGCTCGGAGAGTTTCGGTTTGCGGTCCATGCGGAGCGTTTCGGCGGTTCCAGTGGCCATGCGGTTCCTATTTGAAGACGCTCGGGAGCCAGAGAGAGAGCGCAGGGATGTAGGTAACAAGACCGAGCACGGCGATGCCGGCGGCATAGAACGGCCAGATGGATCGCATCGCTTCCCAGACGCTGATCTTTGCGACGGCGCAGGCGACGAACTGCACCGCGCCAACAGGCGGCGTGTTCAAGCCGATACCCAGGTTCAGGATCAGGATCACGCCGAAATGCACGGGATCGACGCCGTAGTGCATCGCGACTGGAAGGAAGATCGGCGTCGCGATGATGATGGTCGGTCCCATGTCCATGAAGGTGCCGAGCAGCAGCAGGATCAGGTTGATGAGGAGGAGGATGACGATGGGGTTCTGCGAGATCGTACCCATCCACTCGATCAGCTGAGCCGGGATCCTCATGAATGCCATCAGCCACGCGAAAGCAGCAGCCGCCCCGATGATCAGAAGCACCATCGCGGTGGTGCGGACGGCACCCAGCGTTGCCTCGACAAAGCTCGCCCAGGTCAGTTCGCGATAGACGAAGATCGTGACCAGCAGTGCGTAGAACACCGCGATGCAGGAGCTTTCGGTCGCGGTGAAAACGCCCGAGCGCACGCCGCCGAAGATGATCCCGATGAGCAGCAGGCCAGGCAGCGAATAGAGCAGGAACTGACCGACGCGCCTCAGCCCCGGGAACGGTTCGGTCGGATAACCCCGGCTACGCGCGACGAAATAGGCCGTGACCATCAGGGATGCCGCGAACAGCAGGCCCGGGATGATGCCCGCGGTGAACAGATCAGCGATGGAGATCTTTCCGCCCGCCGAGATGGAGTAGATGATCATGTTGTGCGAGGGCGGCAGCAGCAGCGCGATCAGCGCCGCCATCGACGTGACGTTCACGGCATAGTCGGCGCCGTAGCCGCGCGCCTTCATCTGCGGGATCATCAGGCCGCCAACGGCGGCGGCTTCCGCCACGGCCGACCCCGAGATGCCGCCGAACAACGTCGACGCGGCGATGTTCACTTGGCCGAGTCCGCCGCGCAGATGGCCAACGATGGAGCCGGCAAAGGCGACGATCCGCTGGGCGATACCGCCCCGGACCATCAGGTCGCCGGCATAGATAAAGAAGGGGATGGCGAGCAGCGTGAAGACGCTCATGCCGGAGTTCATCTGCTGAAAGATCACCAGCGGCGGAAGTCCCATGTACAGGATCGCCGCGAAGCTTGCCGCGCCGAGGCAAAAGGCGATCGGCGTGCCGATCAGCATCAGTACGGTGAAAACGCCAAATAGGATGAGCGCGGCCATGTCAGGCTTCCTTCACGGCGGCGGGCGCAGCCGGGTCTGTGAGGTCGGCTTCGTCATGATGGTCACGATCGACGTCGACCCCGGACCACCGCAGAACGATGCGCTCCAGCGAAAACAGCGTGATGAGGACCCCGCCAGCCGTCAGCGGCAGATACCGAAACGAACCGGAGATGCCGAGGGAAGGCATGACTTCGTTCCACTGCAGGCGCATCAGCACGATGCCATAGTAGATCATCCCGATGGCGAACGAGAGGACGACCAGGTCGGAGATGGTCCGCAGGATTTTCTTGCTACCGGACGGCAGGACATACAGAAGAACGTCAAAACCCAGATGGAAATTCTCGCGCACTCCCACCGCCGCGCCGAGAAAGATGAACCAGCTCATGATCATGATGGAGCTCAGCTCGGTCCATGCCTGGCCCCAATTGAGCACGTAGCGCATGAAGACCTGCCAGAAGACGATGACGGACATCGCGACCAGGCCGAAGCCGGCCAGATAGAGCGATGCGGTCGAGAGCCTCGACAGAATGCGTGCCGTCGCAGCCAGCATGGGGCGACTGTCGAGTTCGGGCGGGTCGGTCATGACTTGGGCGGACATCGGCTCCTCCGTCCGAGGCGTCGGCAGCAAGAGATCGCCGGCCGGCGGCCGGCGATCGTCTCGCGTTCTGCGGTTACTTCACGGCCTGGATGCGGGCCACGAAGTCCTTCAGCTCAGGCGTGTTCACGTACTTCTCGTAGACGGGCTTCATCGCGTCGATGAAGGGCTGCTTCTCCGGCGTCGTGATCAGCGAGCCCGCGTCCTCGACGATCTTGCGCGAGGCAGCGACACGGGCGTCCCACAGCTCCCACTGCTTCTCCATCGACTCCTTGCCGGCCGCCTTGAAGATCGCCTGGTCCTCAGGCGTCAGCTTGTCCCACGCGACCTTCGACATGACGAAGACTTCCGGCACGATCGTGTGCTCGTCGAGCGCGTAGTGCTTGGCGACCTCGAAGTGCTTGGCCGACTCGTAGGATGGGAAGTTGTTCTCGGCGCCGTCGATGACGCCGGTCTCGATCGCCGAGTAGACCTCGCCGTACGGCATCGGTGTGGCCGTTGCGCCGAGCGCGGCGACCATGTCGACGAAGACGTCCGACTGGATGACGCGGTACTTCTGTCCGGCGAGGTCCGCCAGGCCGTTGATCGGCTTCTTGGAGTTGTAGAAGGAGCGAGCGCCGCCATCATAGAAGGCGATGACCACCACGCCATGCTCCGGGAAGCCCGCCGCGACCTCGTCGCCGATCTCGCCGGCCATCACCTTGCGCGCATGATCCGGCGAGGTGAAGAGGTAGGGCAGCGACGGGATCTTGGTCAGCGGCACGAGGCTGTTCCACGGCGCCATGGAGACGCGGTTCAGGTCGATGACGCCCGAACGGACCTGCTCGATCGTGTCGGCTTCCTGGCCGAGCTGTGCGCCGAAATAGACCTCGACCTTGTAGCGGCCCTGCGTGCGCTCCTCGACCAGCTGGCCGAAATACTTCACCGCCTCGACGGTGGGGTACCCGTCCGGATGCGTGTCGGACGAGCGAAGGACGGTCTGCGCGCCGGCGGCCGTCGCCAGAAGCGACGTGGCGAGCGCGATCGATGCTCCCAGTTTCGAAATATGCAGCATGCTCTACTCCTCCCTTTGGGTTTGGGCCTGTGCGTTTGGGTCCGAGAACCCGTCAGAGCCGATACGCCTTTTTCGCCAGCGTATGGGCAAGTTCAGTTGCAAGCTCGAAGGCTTCGTCCTCGCGAAGCTGGCCTTCGCGGACCAGCCCGGCAAGGAATGCCGCGTCGACCCGGCGCGCCACGTCGTGGCGGGCCGGGATCGACGGGAATGCGCGCGTGTCGTCGTTGAAGCCGACGGTGTTGTAGAAACCGGCGGTCTCCGTGGTCAGGTCGCGGAAGCGGCGCATGCCGGCCGGACTGTCGAAGAACCACCAGGCCGGGCCGAGCTTCAACGCCGGATAGACGCCGGCGAGCGGCGCCAGCTCGCGCGAATAGGCCGTCTCGTCCAGCGTGAAGACGATGATGGTGAGCGCGGGCTCCATGCCGACGGCGTCGAGCAGCGGTTTCAGCGCGGCTACATAGTCGGTGCGGGTCGGGATGTCGAAGCCCTTGTCGCGTCCGTAGCCGGCATGGACGACCGACGAATGGTTGCGCCAGGAGCCGGGATGAATCTGGAGGACCAGACCATCGTCCAGACTCATCTTCGCCATCTCCGTCAGCATCTGCGCGCGGAACAGGCGCGCATCGTCGGCGCCGACCTTCTTCCGGCGGACGCGGGCGAACAGCGCCGCGGCCTCCTTGGGCGACAGGTTCGCCGTGTCGGCGGTGGCGTGGCCGTGATCGCTGGCGGTGGCGCCGTGCTTCTTGAAGAAGGCGCGGCGTTTCCTGTGCGCGTCGAGATAGCCCCGCCAGGTGCCTGTATCGCAACCCGTCAGCTCGCCGAACGTGTCTAGGTTCTCGCGAAAGCCCTCGAATTCAGGATCGACAACGGAGTCCGGCCGGTAGGTCGTGACCACGCGGCCCTTCCAACCGGATTTTGCGATCTTCCTGTGCCATTTGAGGTCGTCGAGAGCACCCTCGGTGGTGGCGATAACCTCGATATTGAAGCGCTCGAACAGCGCACGGGGACGATAGGCCTCGGTCGCCAGAAGCTCGGCGATCCGGTCGTAGTACATGTCGGCGGTTTCAGGCGACAACGGCACGTCGAAGCCGAACAGCGTCTCGAAGGTATGGTCGAGCCAGAGTCGCGTCGGCGTGCCGCGGAACAGGCGATAGTTCTCCGCGAACAGCTTCCAGATCTTGCGTCCGTCCGTCTCCACCGGCTTGCCGTCACGACGGGCGATCCCCAGGCGGTCCAGCGAGATGCCCTGGCTGACCAGCATGCGGAAAATGTAGTGGTCGGGAACGACGAGAAGCTGGGCAGGATCGGGAAAATTCCTGTCCTCGGCGAACCAACGGGGATCGGTATGGCCGTGCGGGCTGACGATCGGGAGCGCGCGGGTGGTCGCATAGAGCGCGCGCGCCAGCGAACGCGCCGACGGCTCAAGCGGGAACAGACGATCGTCGTCCAGAAGCGCCACGCCCCGTTCCTCCTCCGGTTCAGGCGAGGGGGACTCTTATTGGCGTGCCCGACAAGGTGTCAATACAACCTTTGTCGATTTGTATGATGAGTTAGCCGGAGGCCTTCTTCCGGCCGTAGAGTTCCAGGCGGTGGTGGACGATATCGTAGCCCAGAGCCTGCGCGATCTCGGCCTGCAGGGCCTCGATCCGATCCGATTTGAACTCGATGACGTCGCCCGTGTCGAGGTCTATGAGATGATCGTGATGCTCGCCGGCGGCATTCTCGAAGCGCGCGGGACCGCTGCCGAAGGCGTGGCGGTGGATGGCGCCGAACCCTTCCAGCAGCTTCATCGTGCGGTAGACCGTGGAAAGGGAGATGCTCTTGTCCACCTGCACCGCGCGGCGGAAGATCTCCATCGCGTCGGGGTGGTCGTCGGTTTCCGTCAGGATGTCGATGATGACGCGGCGCGGCCGCGTCACGCGGATGCCTGCCTTGCTCAGTTCTTTCACGTAGTCCGGCTTGCCGGCCGGGACTTTCTGTCGCTTCGCCATGCCGGAACCATGGATCAGTTGACAATCATTTGCAAATCAACTGCGTCCTTCGAGGCTCGCTTACGGCGGCTTTGCCGTCGCACTCGCGCCTCAGAATGAGGGAGGGTAGCGCCTATGTCGTTCGAGCAATCGCGCCTTGCAACTGGCGGTGGACGCGGGACTGTTTGCGCTCTTGATTGTCGCAGGTTCCGGCTTCATTCAGACGCGGACGTGCGATAATCACCGACCGTCCTCATCCTGAAACGCGAGCCGCGGCAAAGCCGCCGCAAGCGAGCCTCGAAGGACGCACCCAGAGATCGAAGCGTCATGCCAGAGCGACCTCGCACCATCGTCATCGTCGGCAGCGGCCACGCCGGCGTCGAACTCGCCGCGCATCTCAGGCAACGCAATTTCGACGGCGCAATCACCATCGTCGGCGATGAGCCTGACCTGCCCTATCAGCGTCCCCCGCTGTCCAAGGAATTCCTCAAGTCGCCCGACGATTCCGGCCTGCCGCTGAAGGGCGAGGCGCTTTACGCGCAGAAGGACATCGGACTGAAGCTCGGCGTCCGCGCGGTGCGCATCGACCGCGCGGCACGAGAAGTCGTGCTGTCTGACGGGGGGCGGCTCGCCTACGACCATCTGGCGCTGGCCACGGGTGCGCGCAATCGCACGCTGCCCATTCCCGGCCTCGACGGCGTGCCCGTGCTGGCGCTGCGGACGCTGGCCGATGCGCGGCGACTCAATGCGCGGCTGGATGGGCTTTCCCACGTGACCGTGATCGGCGGCGGTTTCATCGGCCTGGAGGTCGCGGCGCTGCTTCGCGCACGCGGCGTCGAGGTCGATGTGATCGAAGCGATGGATCGCCTGATGGCGCGCGTGCTCTCCGTGCCGAGCTCGGCCTGGTTCCGCCGCTTCCATGACACGCCCGGCACGCGGCTGCATTTCCAGAAGACGGTGACTGGCATCGAGTCGTCGGGCGGGCTGGCGACCGTCTCGCTGTCCGACGGGCTGGTCGTGGAGACCGATGCCATCCTGATCGCGGCCGGCATCGTGCCCAACACCGAACTCGCCTCGGAAGCGGGGCTCACGGTGGAGAACGGCATCGTGGTGGACGAGCATCTGCTGACCTCGGACCCGACCATTTCGGCGCTTGGCGATGCGGCGGTCTATCCCAACGCTTTCGCGGGCGGGATGACGCGGCTGGAATCGGTGCAGAACGCCGTCGACCAGGCGAAGACGATTGCCGCGCGGCTGACCGGCGAGCCGGCGCCCTATCACGCGGTGCCGTGGTTCTGGTCGCATCAGGGCAGCGCCAGGCTGCAGATCGCCGGCCTGTCGAACGGACATGACGACGCCGTGGTGCGCGGCGACATGGACGGAGAGAAGTTCTCCGTCTTCCTTTATCGCGGCGGACGGCTGGCGGCGGTCGAGACCGTCAACAATGCCGGCGAGCACATGGCGGCGCGCCGGCTGATTGGCGCGGGAACAGACGTGCCGAAAGATGTCGCAGCGGACATGTCGCGCGAGCTGAAGAGCCTGCTGTAGCGGCGCCTCAGGCGCCGCCGAACAGCGCCCGTGCCTGGTCTTCCGTGTAGTATCCCATGTCGACATCGCGGCGTACCGCCGCGCGGTCGCGCGTCGCCGGATCGCCGTAGCCGCCGCCCCCCGGCGTGCCGACCTCGACGCGGTCGCCGGCCTTCAGCGGGATGTCCTGCTCCTTCGACAGGTGGAGGGGAACATGTGCCTTGCCGTCGCGCCAGACCGTCACCGAGTTCACCATCCCATCGCTGCCGCCCAGCGCGCCCTGCGGACCGAAGCGGCCATGGTCCATGACGAAGGACGCGCGCGCCTCGCCGCGCAGCAGTTCCACGTCGTAGTGCAGGCCGAAGCCGCCGCGGTGTTTGCCCGCCCCGCCCGAGCCTTCGCGCAGCGCGTAGCGGCGGTAGAGCACCGGGAATGCCTGCTCCATCACCTCGACCGGCGGCGATTTCGAGATGCCGATGGTGGAGCAGCCATTGGTCAGGCCGTCGTGACCGGCATTGCCGCCATAACCGCCGCCGGAGATCTGGTACATGACGAAGTCGCGACCGCGCGCCGGATCGTGGCCGCCCAGCGCAAAGTTGCCGGAGGAGCCGGCGGGCGCGGCGGTCACCTCGTCGGGCAGTGCCTGCACCATCGCCGCGAAGACGGATTCGGCGATGCGCTGCGACACTTCCGCCGCGCAGCCGGAGACGGGTCGCGGATATTTCGCGTCGAGGAAGGTTCCTTCCGGCCGCTTGACGATCAGCGGCTCGAACGCGCCGGCGCTGATCGGCACGTCCGGGAAGATGTGGCGCATGGCGAGGTAGACGGACGACAGCGTCGTCGCCAGCACGCTGTTCATCGGACCCTGGCAGGGCGGCGAGGATCCGGAGAAGTCGAAGGTCAGCGTGTCGCCAGCCTTCTCGACGGACAGCGCGATGGTCAGCGGTGCGTCAACGACGCCGTCGGAATCGACGAAGGCCTTCGAGCGGTAGGTGCCGTCGGCGATGCGGGCGATGTTGGCGCGCATCTGCTGCGCGGCGCGCCGGCGCAGTTCCTCGATCGCGGCCAGCACGGTGTCGTCGCCATAGCGGTCGAGGATGGCGAACAGCCGTTCCTCGCCGATCGAGAGCGCCGCGGCCTGCGCCTTGATGTCGCCGATCCGCTGGTCGGCGACGCGGATGTTCGAGGTGATGATCGCGTAGATTTCCGGATCGAGCTCGCCTTTCTTGAAAAGCTTCACCGGCGGCAAGCGCAGACCCTCCTGCTCGACCGAGGTCGCCGAGGCCGAGAAGCCACCCGGCACCGCGCCGCCGATGTCTGGCCAGTGGCCGGTGTTGGAGAGCCAGCAGAAGAGCGTGCCGGCGCGGTACACAGGCCGGGCGAACCGCACGTCCATCAGATGCGTGCCGCCGAGATAGGGGTCGTTGACGATGTAGGTGTCGCCCGGTTCCGGCGGCAGGCAGCGGCCGGCCGCGATCATCTCGATGATCGTCCGGGTGGAATACTGCATGACGCCGACGAACACCGGCAGACCGCCCTGCCCCTGCGCGATCAGCGAGCCGTCGACGGCCGAGTAGACGCCGTCGGATCGGTCGTTCGCCTCCGCGATGACAGGCGAGAAGGCGGCGCGGGAGAAGGCCAGGTCCATCTCGTCGCAGACCTGTTGGAGCGCCGCCTGGATGACGGAGAGCGTGATGGCGTCGAGGGTCATGGCTCCCTTCCCCTCAAGGGGGAGGGAGCTGGCGACACGTTCATCTCCCCACCTCCACGATCAGGTTCCCGTCCGCATCGCCGGTCACGCGGTCGCCCGGCTCGATCACGGTCGTCGCGTCCATCTGCTCCAGGATCGCCGGTCCCTCGATGATGGCGTCGAGCGGCAGCTTCTCGCGCGCATAGACCAGCGTTTCGATCCAGGTCCCGTCGAACCAGACTGGCCGACGCTCATTCAGCGCGCCCTCCAGCGTCGATGCACGCCCCGCCGGATCGATCAGCCGCGACAGATCGACCTCGGGACGAACGCCAATGACCGACGTGTTGAGGTTGACGAGACTGGCACGGATCTCCGGCAGGGAGACCTTGAAGCGTCCAAAATACGCCTTCGCGAACAGCGCCTGAAGTTCGGCGCGCGTCACCTTCGTCGAGGGCAGACGGACATTGAGGATATGCGTCTGGCCGACGAACTGCATGTCGGCGGAGTGGAGATAGCGAACCTCCGTCGACGCCACCGCCTCCTTGGCGATCAGCGCCTCGCCGTCGGCGCGCTGGCGCTCCAGCACCTCGGTGACGCGTGCCTCGTCGAGCGCGGCGACGGGCAGGTTCAGCGTGTTGACGAAGTCGTGCCTGAGATCGGCCACGACGCAGCCCAGCGCGTTGGTTATGCCCGGCCGCGCCGGCACCAGCACCTTCGGCAGCCCGAGTTCGCGCGCCAAGGCGGTGGCATGGAGCGGCCCGGCGCCGCCGAATGCGAAGAGCGCGAAATCGCGAGGGTCGTGGCCACGCGACACAGACACCATGCGGATGGCGCCCGCCATCTTCAAATTGCCAAGCCGCAGCACCGCGCCGGCCGCCGCGACGCCGTCCAGTCCTGTCGGTTTGCCGATCTTCTCGGCGAACACAGCGCGCACGTCGTCCACCGTGACGGGGTTGGCCACCGCCAGCAGCTTTCGCGGCGCCAGCCGGCCGAGCACGAGATTGGCGTCGGTGATGGTCGGCTCGCTGCCGCCGCGTCTGTAGCAGATCGGACCCGGCATGGCTCCCGCGCTCTGCGGCCCGACCTGGATCAGGCCCGCCGCGTCGACCCTTGCGATCGAGCCTCCGCCCGCGCCGACGGTGTGCACGTCGACCATCGGCACGTGGATCGGCATGGCATATTCGATCTCGGTCTCGTTCGACACCGCCGGCTCGGCATTGCGGATCAGCGCCACGTCGGTCGAGGTGCCGCCCATGTCGTAGGTCACGAGGTTCGGAAAGCCGGCGCGCTTGCCGGTGTAGGCGGCGGCAATGACGCCCGACGCCGGCCCCGACATCACGGTCTTCGCCGCCTCCTCGGTGACGAAGCGGGCGGAAATCATGCCGCCATTGCCGTTCATGATCAGGAAGTCGCGCGCGTAGCCCCGCGCTCCCAGTTCCTCGCGCAGCCGGCCGACGTAGCGCTCCAGGATCGGGCGCACAGAGGCGTTCACCGACGCGGTCACGCCGCGCTCGAACTCGCGCGCCTCCGAAAGCAGCGCGTGGCCCATGGTGATGTGGTCGTTCGGCCAGGTCTTCCTCGCGATCTCGGCGGCGCGGCGTTCGTGCGAAGGATTGGCGTAGGCGTGGAGAAAATGGATGACGAGGGATTCGCAGCCGGCCGCCTTCAGCGCCCCGACGGCCTCCCGCACCTCCGCCTCGTCCAGCGGCGTGCGCACCTCACCGGACGCCAGCACCCGCTCGGACACTTCGAGGCGAAGGTCGCGGGGGATCACAGGCACGAAGGTTCCGGTCATGCCATATGGCTGCGGCCGCGTGCGGCGGCCAAGCTCGATGATGTCGCGGAAGCCGCGCGTGGTGATCATGCCGGTCTTCGCCAGCCGTCGCTCGAGCACGGCATTTGTCGTGGTGGTGGTGCCGTGCACGATCAGGTCGATGGCATCCACCGGGTGGCCGGTGTCGGCAAGCGCCGCCACCACGCCGTAGGCCTGGTTGTCGGGCGTCGTCGGCGTCTTGGCGATGTGGACGCGGCCGGCCTTGCCGTCGATCAGGATGAGGTCGGTGAAGGTGCCGCCGACATCGATGCCGGCGACGACGGAGCCTGAGCGATTGTTCTCGTTCATGGGCGAAAACCGGAATGCCAGACTGGCGTCAAGCCGCAGTTTGGAAAGGCTTTTCCCACGGCGTCGTTGACCCGAAAGTCGTTTGTATACTAATAATTCCTGCAGACAAGCTGCCTTCCTCCCAAGGCATGGGCTGTCCGGCCGGCGCGCGTTCCTTCCGTCGTGCGTCGGCCGTGCCCCACGGCAACGACCGGTTCTAAGGACACTTCCGATGCAGAGCGCAGATGTCGCGAGCTACGCTTTCGCCGTCCCGGCCAATGTGTATGCCGAGACCGTCGTCCAGGTGAGGCATTACACGGACACGCTATTCTCGTTCCGCATCACGCGGCCGCAGGCGTTCCGCTTCCGCTCGGGCGAGTTCGTGATGATCGGGCTCCCGAACGCCGAGAAACCCGTGTTCCGCGCCTATTCGATCGCCAGCCCATCCTGGGACGAGGAGATCGAGTTCTTCTCGATCAAGGTCCCGGACGGACCGCTGACTTCCCATCTGCAGAAGATCCGCCCTGGCGACACCGTGCTTATGCGCCAGAAGGCGACCGGCACGCTGGTGCTCGATGCGCTGACGCCGGCAAAGCGGCTGTTCATGATCTCGACCGGCACCGGCATCGCTCCATTCGCCAGCCTGTCGCGTGACCCCGAGACGTTCGAGAAGTTCGAGCAGATCGTGCTGACCCACACCTGCCGCGATCACGCGGAGCTCGCCTATGGTGTCGAGCTGTTCGAGGGGCTAAAGGCCGACCCGCTGATCGGGGAACTGACCGAAGGCCGCGTGACGCTCTATTCGACCACGACGCGCGAGGCTTCGCCTCGGATGGGACGAATCACGCGGTTGATCGAGGACGGACATATCTTCGCCGACCTCGGCATAAACGGCCTCGATCCCGAGACCGACCGGATCATGATCTGCGGCTCGATGGCCATGCTGAACGACGTCAAGCAGATCGTCGAAGCCCGTGGCTTCGAGGAAGGCTCGAACAACAAGCCGGCGAGCTTCGTCGTCGAGCGCGCCTTCGTCGGCTGATGCGGGACTGATTGCGCACGGCCGCTGGCCGCCGCATCATGCCGTCGCCATGTCGACGACGCCGATCATCCTGGACGCGATCGAGAAGCGACGTGTCGTATCGTTTCGCTACAAGGAGGCGACACGGACGGCCGAACCCTACATCCTGGGCTTCGACGACAAGAACACCCTCGTCCTTTCGGCGGTGCAGCTCACCGGTGGAAGCGGAACCGGGTTCCGCACATACCGAATGGACGAACTGTCCTTCCTTCACATGACCGACCGGACCTTTTCCGGTCGGCATCCCGACTACAACCCGCGCGACGTCTACTTCGTCCGCGTGCTCGGCAAGGTGTAATCGCGCGGCGCCTGCGCGCGGCGACGGTCGTCGAGAGGCGCGACATTGTCCACCGCGAAGGCACCCGGGCCGGCAAAGACGAAGTACAGAAACGCGAAGCAGTAGAGGATCGCGGCATCACCCTGGTTGTTCACCGGGAAGAAGTCCTGCGGCGCATGCGCCATGAAGTAGGCCACGGCCATCATGCCCGAAAGCACGAAGGCGACCGGGCGGGTGAAAAATCCGACAAGGATCATCAGGCCGCCGAACGTTTCCAGCAATCCGGCGACGAGCATCAGAGTGCCAAGGTCGCCACTGCCGGTGGCATCCGCCGGCGCCGGAAAGCCGAAGAGTTTCTGGGTGCCGTGGGCGATGAAGAGCAGCGCCACCACGACGCGGAAGACGCCAAGCGCCTCGGGCCGGTATCGGTTCAGCGTATCCCGCATGGTTGCGTGTCTCCTTGCTGTGCAGCTTCCGGTCGAGCTCCTGTGGCGAAACCTGCGCGGTGGCGGGTTGGTTCCTTCGATGACGTTTGGGTGATCGTGCGACGATCGGCGTCCCGTTTTGACCGTTTGATCAAAATTCCGTGCGCGCCGGCCCGATTCGCGGTACAAGCCGACAGGACTCGTGGAGGAGCCGGTTCGGCGCTATGTAGCACCGAACCGAGCGAGGACCGCGCAGAGAGGCGAGCGATGAGCAGCAAGCGGCAGGAAGCCGATTTCGAGGTGGCGGGCGACGGCAGCACCGTCGGCAAGGTCACCAAGCTCCCGGCGCGGGTGGCGGCCAACGCCATCGAGCGCAGCGGCCACGGGATCGCGCGCAATCCGGGCATGGCGCTGGACCTCGGATTCCTGGAATCGATGCGCAGCGTCAACCGATCGGCGCTGGAGCGCCGCGCCGGCACGTTGACCAAGCGCCGCTCCGTGAAGCAGGACGCGCAGGCGGCGTGGCTGCTCAAGGCCATTACGCTGATGGACCTGACCACGCTGAACTCCAACGACACCGACGAGCGGGTGCGCCGGCTTTGCGCCAAGGCGGTCAACCCGCTGCGCGCCGACCTCAAGCAGGCGCTGGGGATTGCCGACGCGACCATCCGGCCGGCCGCGGTCTGCGTCTACCATCCCTTCGTCGCGACGGCCGTGGAGTCGCTGGCCGGGACGGGCATCCACGTCGCTGCCGTCTCGACCGCGTTCCCGCATGGGCTCGCACCGCTCGACACGCGGCTGAAGGAGATCGAGGCGTCGGTGAAGGACGGCGCCGACGAGATCGACGTCGTCATCCCGCGCGGCCTGGTGTTCGGCGCCAGGTGGCAGGAACTCTACGACGAGATCGTGCAGATGCGCGCCGCCTGCGGCGAAGCGCATATCAAGGTGATCCTCGGCACCGGCGACCTGGCGACGCTGCGCAACGTGACGCTCGCCTCGATGGTGGCGATGATGGCAGGCGCCGACTTCATCAAGACTTCGACCGGCAAGGAAAGCGTCAACGCGACGCTGCCGGTGGGCCTGGCGATGACGCGCGCCATCCGCGCCTATTTCGAGCAGACCGGGTGCCTGATCGGCTTCAAGCCGGCCGGCGGCATTTCCACCGCCAAGGCCTCGCTCGACTGGCTGGTGCTGATGAAGGAAGAACTCGGCCGGCCGTGGCTCGAGCCGGAGCTGTTCCGCTTCGGCGCGTCAAGCCTGCTGACCGACATCGAGCGCCAGCTCGAGCATCATCTCACGGGGCACTATTCCGCCAACCACCGCCACGCGATGGCGTAGCACGGGCTCCCTCCCCCTTGAGGGGAGGGTGGCTCGCCGGCGGCAAGGCCGCCGGAAGCGAGCCGGGTGGGGTCGGTGAGGCAGTGCGGGACATGAAGATCCGGAGATCGAAGACATTGAAGTTACCCCACCCGGCCAGCCGAAGGCTGGCCACCCTCCCCTCAAGGGGGAGGGAGAGAGGCGCCACATGAACATTCTCGAACGCATGACGTCCATGGACTACGGCCCGGCGCCGGAGGCGCGCAACGAGGCCGATGGCTGGATCGCGGGCAAGGACTTTTCGAAGGCTCTGTTCATCAACGGCGAGTGGAAGGCGTCGTCGTCGGGCAAGAGCTTCGCCACCAGCGAGCCGTCCACCGGCAAGCCGCTGGCGAACATCGCGGAAGCCACCGCCACCGACATCGACGCGGCGGTCGCCGCGGCGCGCAAGGCACTGCCGAAATGGAGCGCCGCCTCCGGCTTCCAGCGCGCCAAGGTGCTCTATGCCATCGGCCGCGCCATGCAGCGCCACCAGCGCCTGTTCGCCGTGCTCGAATCGATCGACAACGGCAAGCCGATCCGCGAGAGCCGCGACATCGACGTGCCGCTGGCAATCCGCCACTTCATCCATCATGCCGGCTGGGCGCAGGCGCTGGACCGCGAGTTCCCCGGCCATCAGGCCGCCGGCGTCGTCGGCCAGATTATCCCATGGAACTTCCCGCTGCTGATGTTGGCCTGGAAGGTCGCGCCGGCTCTGGCAGCCGGCTGCACCGTCGTGCTGAAGCCGGCGGAGTTCACGCCGCTCACCGCGATCCTCTTCGCAGAAATCTGCGCGCGCGCGGGCGTGCCGAAGGGTGTGGTCAACATCGTGCACGGCGCGGCGGAGGCCGGTGCTGCCATCGTCAACCACCCGGACGTGGACAAGATCGCCTTCACGGGGTCGTCGGAGGTCGGCAAGATCATCCGCAAGGCCACCGCCGGCTCGGGCAAGAAGCTCTCCCTGGAACTCGGCGGCAAGTCCGCCTTCATGGTGTTCGAGGATGCGGACCTCGACTCGGCCGTCGAGGGGCTGGTGGACGGCATCTGGTTCAACCAGGGCCAGGTCTGCTGCGCCGGCTCACGGCTGCTGATGCAGGAGGGCATCGCAGACGCCTTCATCGCCAAGGTGAAGACGCGCATGGGCCGGCTGATCGTCGGCAGTCCGCTCGACAAGAACACCGACATCGGCCCGCTGGTCGACCGCACGCAGCTCGACCGCGTGAGCGGCATGGTCGCCGAAGGCGCCCGGCAGGGCGCGCTCTGCTGGCAGCCGGACAATGCGCTGCCGTCGTCCGGCTACTATTTCCTGCCGACGCTGGCGACCAATGTCGCCCCGGCGAACATCCTCGCGCAGGAGGAGGTGTTCGGGCCGGTGCTCGCGGCCATGACATTCCGCAACACCGACGAGGCGGTCGAACTTGCCAACAACACGCGCTACGGCCTCGCCGCCTCGGTGTGGAGCGAGAACGTGAACCTCGCGCTGCATGTCGCGCCGCAGCTCAAGGCGGGTGTGGTGTGGATCAACGGCACCAACATGTTCGATGCCGCCTGCGGCTTCGGCGGCTATCGCGAGTCTGGCTTCGGACGGGAAGGCGGTCGCGAGGGCATGTTCGAGTACCTTAAGGCGCCGTTGCCGTATGGACCGACGATCGCGCCGTCGCCGAGGGCCACCGGCGTGGGCGAACCGATGCCGGCAGACGGCACCATCGACCGTACGGCGAAGCTTTTCATCGGCGGCAAGCAGGTGCGGCCCGACGGCAATTATTCGCTGCCGGTGCTGGATCGGAAGGGCAGGCTGGCCGGTGAAGCCGGCCTCGGCAGCCGCAAGGATATCCGCGACGCGGTCTCGGCGGCGCGCGGCTGCAAGGCCTGGCCGGAGGCAACCGCCTACAACCGCAGCCAGGTGCTCTATTTCCTGGCCGAGAACCTCTCCGCTCGCGCCGAGGAATTCGCGGCAAGACTTGTCCAGCTGACCGGTACGGGTTCCAAGGCGGCACGGGCCGAAGTGGATCTCTCGGTCGAGCGGCTGTTCGAGTTCGCGGGGCTGGCCGACAAGTTCGAGGGTCGCGCGCACCAGCCGCCGGCGCGGGCGGTGACGCTGGCGCTACACGAGCCCGTCGGGGTGGTTGGCATCGTGTGCGGGGACGACCAGCCGCTGCTCGGCTTCATCTCGCTGGTCGCGCCGGCGCTGGCCATGGGCAACACGGTCGTCGCGGTGCCGTCGGAAAAGCACCCGCTGCTCGCCACCGATCTCTACCAGGTGATCGAATATTCCGATCTGCCGGCCGGATCGATCAACATCGTCACCGGCAGGAGCGGCGAGCTCGCGTCGGTGCTGGCCAAGCATGACGACGTCGACGGCCTGTGGCTGGTGACCGACGCCGCGACCGCGAAGGCTGCCGAGGCCGAATCGATCGGCAACCTCAAGCGCGTCTGGACGTCGAACGGCAAGGCGATCGACTGGCGCTCGGACCTTGTCGGCGGCGAAACCTTCCTTCGCAAGGCGATCGAGGTGAAGAACGTCTGGGTTCCCTACGGCGACTGAGCCTGCCGGCAGGTCGAAGGGCAAGGTGGGCCGGCCGGCGCTCTCTCGGACAACGGCCATGCGCTTCTCGGCGCCACCCGCCCCTGGCGCGCCGTCCCGCATTGAGCGCAGCGCCCGCTTGTGCCATTGACGGTGCCGCGAGCCGGAGGGGATTTCATGAAACTGGTGCGGTATGGCAAGACGGGCGCCGAAAAGCCCGGGCTGATCGATGCGGACGGCAGGATCCGCGACCTGTCGAAGGTCGTGGACGACATCGGCGGCAAGACGCTCGATCCGAAGACGCTGAAGAAGCTGGCAAAGATCGATCCCAAGACGCTGCCGGCCGTGCGTGGCACGCCGCGTTTCGGCCCCTGCGTGACGGGCACGGGCAAGTTCATCTGCATCGGACTGAACTACTCCGACCACGCCGCCGAGACGGGCGCGACCGTGCCGCCGGAGCCGATCATCTTCATGAAGGCGACGTCGGCGATCACCGGGCCGAACGACGCGTTGCTGATCCCCAAGGGGTCGAAGAAGACCGACTGGGAGGTCGAGCTGGCGGTCGTGATCGGCAAGACCGCGAAATACGTGTCGGAAGCTGACGCGATGGACTACGTCGCCGGCTACTGCGTGGCGCACGACGTGTCGGAGCGGCATTTCCAGGCCGAGCGCCACGGCCAGTGGACCAAGGGCAAGTCGGCCGACAGTTTTGGCCCGATCGGCCCCTGGCTCACGACGAAGGACGAGATCGCCGACCCGCAGAACCTGAAGATGTGGCTGAAGGTCAACGGCAAGACCATGCAGGACGGCTCGACGAAGACGATGGTCTACGGCGTGCGCTACCTGGTCGCCTATCTGAGCCAGTTCATGTCGCTGCAGCCGGGCGACATCATCTCCACCGGCACGCCGCCCGGCGTGGGGCTCGGCATGAAGCCGCCGAAGTTCCTCAAGGCCGGCGACAAGGTCGAGCTCGGCATCGAAGGGCTGGGGAGCCAGACGCAGACCTGCGTGCAGGACAGCTGACGCGATCCCTGGTCTTGCTTGGGAACCGGTGACCATCGCGCTGGCCTGGTCGGCGCGGTCGGGCGCACAGATGGACAGGTCGCCCGTCTAGCGCTCGCCGAGCCGGCCGCCGGCCCCCTTCCGCCATACCGCGCGCCGCGCTAAGCAGCGGCCGCGCACCGAAAGCGAAGCGGAGAACCCAGATGACGCGGCCGATCACCTGTATCGCCGATCTTCAGCGGCTCGCGAAGAAGCGTGCGCCGAAGATGTTCTACGACTACGCGGATTCGGGCGCCTACACGGAAAGCACCTACCGAGCCAACGAGGCCGATTTCGGCGCGATCAAGCTGAGGCAGCGGGTTGCCACCGACATGCGCAACCGCACGCTGGCCAGCACGATGATCGGCCAGCCCGTCGCGATGCCAGTGGCGCTCGCGCCGGTCGGCTCGACCGGCATGCAGCATGCGGACGGCGAAATCCTCGCGGCCCGCGCGGCCGAAAAATTCGGCGTGCCGTTCACGCTGTCGACTATGAGCATCTGCTCGATCGAGGACGTGGCCCAGAATGTCTCCAAGCCGTTCTGGTTTCAGCTCTACGTCATGCGCGAGCGCCAGTTCGTGCTGAACCTGATCGATCGCGCCAAGGCCGCCGGCTGCTCGGCGCTGGTGCTCACGCTCGACCTGCAGATCCTCGGCCAGCGCCACAAGGACGTGATCAACGGACTGTCCGCGCCGCCGAAGCTGACCCTTCGCAACATGGCCAATCTCGCCACCAAGCCGCGCTGGTGCTGGAACATGCTGCGCACGAACCGCCGCACCTTCCGCAACATCGTCGGCCACGCCAAGAGCGTCACCGACCTGAAGTCGCTGTCGGCCTGGACGAACGAACAATTCGACCCGGCGCTGTCGTGGGACGACATCAAGTGGATCAAGGACCGCTGGCGCGGCAAGCTGATCCTGAAAGGCATCCTCGACGCGGACGACGCAGTCAAGGCGGCCGAGAGCGGCGCCGACGCGCTGATCGTGTCGAACCATGGCGGGCGTCAGCTCGACGGCGCCATGTCGTCGATCCAGGCGCTGCCGGCGATCGCCGCTGCCGTCGGTGACAGGATCGAGGTGTTCATGGACGGCGGCATCCGCTCGGGCCAGGACGTGATCAAGGCGCTGGCGCTGGGCGCCAGGGGCGTCTTCATCGGCCGCGCCTTCGTCTACGGCCTGGCGGCGATGGGCGAGGAGGGCGTCACCACGGCGCTCAACGTCATCCGCAAGGAGCTCGACATCACCATGGCGCTCTGCGGCCTGCGCGATGTGAGCGACGTGGGTCCGCAGATTCTCGTGCCGCGCTGATATGGCCGTGATCTGAACAGGGGTGTGGGTCGGAGCCTCACCCTGCCGAAGACCCGTTCCTCTGGTCAGCGCCGCGACCTGAATTGGGTCGGCGCGTGCATAGGACCGTGTCTACAACCGGCCGTTGATTGCCGCCAACTCCGCCCCGGCGCCGCGCCCGGCATAGCCTCGCTGCCATACACAAAAGACCGCATTTCTGCGGGTTTCAGCGTCTGAAACCTGCGTTTTCGATTCACGTTCAAATCACGGAGGCCGTGAGACCAGGTTTACTGTTCGTCAACGATTGTGGCGGGCAAAACGGGAGTTCTCGATGCGGCATGGACCGGCCTTCGACGGGAGCGCGCTCGGCGCTTTCTTCGCCGGCACGACGGCGGTGGCAGACACCGCGACACGAGGATGTCCGCATGCCGCGCGCTCCGGCACGCTCGCCCAGGGATCGCTGCTGTTCGACTATGCGCCGGCCGAACGCCTGCCCGAAGATGCCTCCGCCGGCGAAGCGTCGTTTCAGTCGATGCGGCAGAAGCTCGAACTGCTCGCCGACAAGATCGCCAGCGAAGGGCTCTCGACCGATCCCGCGCTCGACAATGACGAACTGCCCGCCGGCTACACCTATCTCGGCCAGCTGATCGCGCACGACATGATGCGCTCGCGCCGCTTCGAGGCGAGCGGCATGCGCGCCGCGTCGAGCTATGTCGGCGACACGACGCCCGGCCTCGACCTCGACTGCATCTACGGCGAGGGGCCGGACCGCGCCGCGCTCTACTACGCCTCGTCGCCGGTCACGACCGCAGGGCGCCGCTACATGCTGCGGCTCGGCCGCGTCAGCCCGGTGGGGTTCAAGTTCAACGGCAAGCCGGTGTTCTCGGGCGAGGCGGAGGACATCCCGCGCGCGCCCGTCTGCAACTTCATCGCGGGCGACCGCGACCGCGCCGCGACCTACGAGCCGCTGATCGCCGACACGCGCAACGAGGACAATCTGATCCTCTCGCAGATGGTCGTGCTGTTCCACAAATTCCACAACAAGGTCGCCGCCGCCGGCACCGCGACCTGGGACGAAGAGACCTTCGACCGCACCCGCGCCATCGTCGAGCTCGCCTGGCGCGCGATCGTGCGCGAGGACTTCATGCCGCGCCTGCTCGACCCGAAGGTTCGCCTCTTCTACGAGGCGCTCCTGCAGGGCCGCGTGGCGGACGATGCGCCGAAGCCGCTGCGCGATCTCGGCAGCCGGCTGATTGCGGGCGAGATCGGCCTGCCGCTGGAATCGACCTTCGCGGGTTTCCGCTTCGGCCATTCGATGGTCCGGCCGCACTATTCGCTGAACGACGTGTTCGTGCCGTCCGGCACGGCGCCGGTGGTGCCGGACCTCGACGCGATCATGGCCTTCCAGGGACTGACCGGCGGGCGCTTCCTGCCGATGACCGCCGACTGGGTCATCGACTGGCGGCGTTTCTTCCAGCTCGACCCGGCCGACGCGATCGGTGACGACGCCGTCGTCAATCCGGCCCGCAAGATCCGCCCGATGATGCCATCGCGGCTGGCAGGGGATTCGACGAAGGCGGACGCCGACCGGCTGGCGCTGCGCACCCTGCTGAAGGGCTACGCCTTCCGCCTGCCGACGGGGCAGGCGCTGGCCGCCCGTCTCGGCGTGGCCGACGTCGTGCCCGAAGCGGCGATCCGCGCTGCGCTGTCGAAGCCGGTCAACGAGTTCCAGCCCTACGGCGAATTGCCGGCGGCAGACATCGACCTGCTCAGCGAGCGCACGCCGCTCTTCTTCTACGTGCTCGTCGAAGCAGAGCACGTCGCCGCCGGCCGGCGTCTCGGGCCGGTCGGCTCGCACCTCGCCGCACTTCCCATGGTTCAGGGCCTGATGGCCGCCGACCGCTCGCGCGACGCCGACGCGGCGCGCGACGCGGCGGCGATCGGGCTCGGCGTACCGCGTTCGATGCGTGACCTCGTTCTGCTGGTGGACCCGAAAGCCACCGGCCAACACCCGTGAAGAAGCCAGCAACAGGAGAGACAGATGGCAACCTTGACCAAAGAGCGTAAGCAGACCCTGACCGCCGAGCGCGCCGCGGAAATCCGCAAGCGCAAGCCGATCCGCAAGATCACCGCCGCCGACATGTCGAAGTTCGGCCGCCTGATCATGGAACTGGCGCTCGACCACTCGAAGATCCCGCTGCCGCACGAGCAGGACAAGATCCGCGCCTTGCTGCAGGCGAACGGCGCGATCATCCCGCCGGAGGTGAAGAACATCACCATCGTCGCGCAGGAAGTCGACTCGGTGATCATCACCGTGCCGCCGACGGAGCTGATGGAGCAGACACTCGCCCAGCTCGCAGCCGAGACCGACGCGGGCGCGATCTATCCGCTTCCGGCAGCCTACGAGTTGATGGTGCGCGACATGTTCGAGGGCAGCCTCGAGGACTTCTATGAGGTCCGCGTCGCCGACTACACGCTGGGCTTCTGCCGCTGATGCGGCTGTGACTCGCTGACAACGGGAAGGCCTGCGATCGCCAGGCCTTCCTTCAGCCTCTCGCGCTTGGATTCCGCCGCGAAGGGGAAGATGTCCAGGAACCACGCCACGATGGCGCGTTCGTCGGCCGGCCCGGTGCCGCGCCACGACTGCCTGGCGGCGCCGACCAGCCGCCGCGCCGCGTCCCTCGCCTCCTCCTTCTGCCCGAGGAAGGCATGCGCCGCCGCCTTCCAGCCGAACAGCGGCACGAGGAACTCGCCGCCCTTTTCGGCCGAGATGATCGACTGGCGGTAGTCGCCGCTCTGGAAGTGGATGTGGCTGAGGATCGCGTGGAAGAAGTTCGACGCGTGCGGATGCGTCTGCATGGCGCGGGCGGCGCGTTCCTTGGCCACCTTCACATTGCCGCAGATGGCCGTGCCGTGCGCCGCAGACATCAGCAGCGCGGGATCGGACGGGTTCAGTTCCTCCGCCAGTTCGAAGGCGAGCTCCGCCTGGCGGAAGCGCTTGGTCAGAGCCAGTGACCAGCCGAGCGTCACCTGGCAGCGAGCGTCGAGCGGCTCGAGCTCGACGGCCTTGTGGGCCAGCCGCAGCGCATATTCCTCGCGATCGAGGTTGCGGCGGATCCCGGGGAAGACGATGTGGCGGCTGTTGTAGATGCCGGCGAGGCTGGCATGCGCCGGGCCGAACTCGGGCGCCATCACGATGACGTCGCGGAAATGACGCTCCGCCTCACCCTCCGCGTCGGGATCGAATTTCTCGAGCAGGAACACGCCCTTCATCCATCGGTCGAACGCCAGGATGTTGCCGCGCTCGATGTTCTGGGCGCGCTGCAGCCGGTCGGCGGAGAGGTAGATGTTGAAGGCCGCGGCCAGGCTCTTGACGATGCGCTCGCCGACGGTGGGCCATTCGTCGTTGCCGACGAACAGGAACTCGCTCCACACCACCCGCTTGTTCTCGGCCTCCACCAGTTTGACGGTCAGGCCGATGCGCTCGCCCGCATCCACGGCGGCGACGTGCAGCGCATAGGCGAACTGCTCCCGAGACAGGCCGGACGCGGCCTCCGCCGAATAGCCCGAATCGATCACGACCCAGTGGCGGAACCGCGCCAGCGAGGCCAGCAGCATGTGGCGCAGGCCCGCGGCGATGTGACGGCTCGCCTCCGCAGTGCCGGTCTCGACCGCGTCGAGGAACACGACCGGCTTCATGTGAAGCTGTTCCGGCGGCCGCGCACCTTCCGCCCCGCCGCCCGACTGGCGCCCGGCCATCCCGGTCTGCACGGCGCCGACGAGATCGAGCGTCTCCTTGTCGGGCTGCAGGTCGTAGTCGTTGGAGAGCTTCTCCCGGAATGCGTCGAACACCCGCAGCGCCGACGCGGGATTTCCGGCCTCGGCCTTGTGCCGCATCAGCTCCCGGATCGCGAGTTCGTGCGTCGGGTCGAGCGCCAGCAGCGCCTGCGCGGCCTGCGCGCGCCGATCGGGGCTGAGGTCGGAGACGGCGAGGCTCTCCAGGCGCTGGATGAACAGCCCGTGCCACTTCTCGCGCATGACGAAGAGCCATGAGCCGAACGACGGGTCGATGTCCTCATAGCCGTAGAGCAGCCGCTCCGGCACCACGCCGCCCTCGGCGAGCGCCGGCGAGACGTTGCCGTGGCCGAGCTCCTCGTAGGCCGACATCATGTCGATCTCGACATTGGCCTCGATGAGCGACACCTTGTCCTGATCGGCCTCGAGGATCTCGCATTCGGCCGCGTCGGCCGCGATGCGAATCTGGCGCAGGCACTGCCGCAGCGAGCCGCGCGCCTGCGTCTCTCCGTTCTCGCCCCACAGCAGCCCCGCCAGCCGCTCGCGCGTCTCCGATCGGCCGGGCTTCAGCGCCAGATATGCAATCAGCGCCGCCGCCTTGCGGCTCTTCAGGTCGAGCGGGGCGAGGTCGGGCAACGTCACGGCGAAGCCGTCGCACAGTCTTATGTGCACCGGCATGCTGGCGCGATCGGCCCGGTCAGGCATCATCATCACGCGCACCTCACTCTCTCCGCCAAGATGCTGGTTAAATCTGACAAATGCAACACGGACGGACGCCCCGCCATATATAGAGCGGCCGACGCTTTTGGTCAGAGCAGACGGGGGCGACCGGGCTCTGACTCCAGAATTGCGGCGTCGTCAAGACCGTCGACAAGCACTTTTGCCACGGGAATATTGTCCAGAGGCCGCGTCAGATCGAAACAAGCGACCGCGAGACCTCGGTCCGCGGCGATGGAGATTGCAGTGGAAAAGTCGGCAGGCTTATCCCGTTTGGGATCATCTTGCCGTCTTCTGAACGCCAGCAGACCCTCGCCGACCCGGTAGAAGGCCGACCGCGCCAGAGCCTCCTCCTCCCGACGCGCAAGGCCCTCGGGGCCGTGCTCCCGGCGCTTGCGACCGGCCATCATCAGGCCGATCTCGCCCTGGCACAGCTCGAGCAGCGCGCTCAGGCAGGCGGTTTCCAGGGAGAAGCCCGATCCGAAGCCGAAGGCGGTGCCGAGGCCGGCGGTGCCGCCCGCGTCGGACCCGACCGCCACGACGGCATGAGCCAGCGCGTCCGGCGGTGCCATGTCGGCGAAGACGACGGGCCGCGCGGCTGGGCGGCGTATTTGCGCGATGGCGCCCAGGACCGACTCGCCGGAAGCGATCTCGGCCGGCATCGTCTCGCCTTGCCACCAGCGCGCGATCGCATCCCGCTCGACGCATTCCAGCAATGCACTCCCGGCGGCGGTCTGGAGTGTCTGGCCGGCGGCATAGCCCGTGCTCGACGGGCCGGCGCGGCCGGCGGCGCGCAGGACACGTTCGACCGGCGCGGCCAGGCTTTGGCCCGAGGTCAGCGACGTGCCGGCAACGCTCGGCACCGCGCCGCTATCCGACGCCAGGCGCGGATCATATCCCATTTGGGACATGGCACGGAATTCCGCGGCCTCGCCGACGCAGGAAAGCAAGGCCTGGCCAAGCGTGAAGCCACGGCCCGCGGCATTGCCGGCCGGGCTGCCATCGGCCGCCGCGTCGGTGGCGCCGCAGAAGAAGGCACCCGGCGCGAGCGGCGTCTCCATCATGAAGAAGCGCTCCAGCGTCGCGGCAAACTCCAGCATGGCGATATGGTGGCGCACGGTCGCCGCGTCGCCGATCGGCGCGTCTGCTGCGGAGACGAGGCCCGTGGCCTTCAGGAACGCCATCGCCGCCGGATCGGCGGAGGCCGGCTCCGCCAACGCGCGGGCCGCGGCGCGGAACCTCGCGGCGTGCCCCGCGCGCTCGCCCGTCAAGATCGGGCCTCGCCCGGCGACCGCGAAACGACCGTTTTCAATCGATTCACGCGCATTTCACGGCGGCCCTTCGAGGTTTCACGCAAGCAATCGATCTCGGCCAGTCTGCAATGGGGAAGGGGGGAAGCCAAGATGGGTGTGCAAGGCAGGGGCGCCAAGAGAGCGCGTCGCGGCCGCGGACCGCGCGCGCCGGATAAACTGACAGTTGAATTGATCGGCCCGGTTGCGCGCGGCTTCGGATCGGCAGAAGCCGCCGGCGGCGCCAGGCGGGCCGGCTACAGAGAGCAGTTCGAGCTGCGGATCGGCGCGTGGACGGCGCTGGTCGTCAAGGCCGTCGACTATGTCGACGGCTCGGTGTCATACGGCCTCCAGCCGCCCGCCGCCGAAACCAGCGCACGATCCCTGGCGGGCGACGATCAGGCAGCGCGTGCCGCCCAGACCATGCCGCGCCGCACGATCGTGCGCATCTCGGGAACGTCGAACTCCTTGGCCTGGTGGCCGAGCGAGGAGTAGAAGACGCGCCCGTTTCCGTGGCGCCGCTTCCAAACGACCGGCATGACGACGCCTTCGATCCAGGCGGCATGCTCGCCCGAAAACGTGGTGGTCGCCAGCACCTCGTTCGACGGGTCGACATGCATGTAGTACTGCTCCGAGCGGTAGGCGAAGCGCCCGATGCCCGACATCACCGGATCGTCCGGCTTCGACACGTCGACATGGTAGTCGATGACATTGCCGGGATGCGCCACCCACTGGCCGCCGGTCATGAACTGGTAGTCGACATTGTCCCGGAACGCGTCGCACATGCCGCCGTGGAAACCGGCGAGGCCGACGCCGTCGCGCACCGCCGCGCTGAGGCTCAGCGCCTCCTCCTTTTCGATCTTCGACATCGTGTAGATCGGCACGACGAGCGACAGGTCGCGCACGGCGGGGTCGGCGAACGCGGCGGTCGTCGTCTCGACACGGACGGCGAAGCCCTCCGCCTCCAGCATGTCGCGCACGATCGCGGCGCATTGCTCCGGCTGGTGGCCGTCCCAGCCGCCCCACACGATCATGGCCTGCCGCATCACGCCCACCCGCCGTCGACGATGAAATCCTGTCCGGAGATCATGCGCGAATCGTCGGAGCCGAGAAAGAGCGCCGTGCGCGCGATGTCCTCGGGCATCACCCGCCCGGCGAGCGTCTGGCTGGCGTCGATCAGTGCGTTGGCGGCGTCGTCGATCCACAGGTCGATCTGGCGCTGGGTCATGACCCAGCCCGGCACGAGCGTGTTCACCCGGATGTTGTGCTTGCCGAGATCGCGGCCCAGCGAACGGCTCAATCCATGCATGGCGGCCTTGGACGCCGTGTAGGCCGGCATGTTTCCCGTATTGATCATCCACGAGATCGAGCCGAAATTGACGATCGACCCGCCGCCCGCCTTGATCATGCCCGGCGCCACCGCCTGGATGGCGAAGAAACTGTGCTTCAGGTTCACGGCGATGCGGTTGTCCCAGTAGTCGGGCGTCACCTCGCGCCAGTCGTGCCGCTGGTCGTGCGCCGCGTTGTTCAGCAGGACCCGGCAGGCGCCGTGAGCCTTGGCGAAGGCCTGGATCGCGGCGCGATAGGCGTCCGTGTCGGTCACGTCGCAGCGGATGAACCTCACCGTTGCGCCGGTCCTGCCGAGTTTCGCCGCGAGTGCCGTGCCGTCCTTCTCGGCGATGTCGACGAAACCGACCCGGGCGCCTTCGGTCGCGTAGGCGCGCACGATCGCCTCGCCGATGCCCGACGCGCCGCCCGACACGATGACGGGCACATTCTTCAGGCCCGGGTAGCGGGCGTAGATCGGTTTCCTTGCCATGCGGAATCTCGACGGTTCAGAGGGGCGTGACCGAGACGGAAACCGCCGCGGCCATCTTCAGGGGATTGCGAAGCGGGAGGCCAAAGTCGGGCGCCTCGATCTCGAACACGTCGCCTTCCTGTGTCCGGACACCGTCGGCGAAGGACAGCGTCGCCGTGCCGAACATGTGGACGTGCACGTCGCCCGGCTGCCTGAACACATCGTATTTGAAGTGGTGCAGCTCCAGGTTCCGGATGCTGTGCGACATGTTCGCCTCTCCCGACAGGAAGGGCTTCTCCCACAGCGTGGCGCCGCCGCGCAGGATGCGGGAGGTGCCGCGCACGTCCGCCGGCAGCTCGCCGACGCGGATCTCCGGCCCGAACGAGGCGGTGCGCAGCTTGGAATGGGCAAGCCAGAGGTAGTTCACCCGCTCGGTCACGTGGTCGGAGAACTCGTTGCCGAGCGCGAAGCCGACCCTGAACGGCGAACCGTCGTCGCCGATGACGTAAATGCCTGCGATCTCCGGTTCCTCGCCGGCGTCCTCGGCAAAGGCCGGCGACAGAAGAGGCGCTCCGGGCGCGACGGCCATCGTGCCGTTCCCCTTATAAAACCATTCCGGCTGAACGCCGGCTGCGTCGGCCACCGGCTTGCCGCCGTCGAGCCCCATCCGGAACATCTTCATCGAGTCCGTCAGCGTTTCCTCGCCGGCCTCGAGCTTCTTGTGCATCGCATCGCGCGCGGCCGCCGAGCCGAGATGCGTCAGCCCGGTTCCCGTCAGGTGCAGATGCGCCGGATCGGGATGGCTGATCGGCGACCGGACCCGTCCGTCGCGCAGCGCGGCGGCGAGGTCGATTTCGCCGTCGAAGCCCTTACGCTCGGCCAGCGCGGCGATGCCGACGCCGCCCCGCGCCGCCTCCACCGCCATCGCATGGACGCTTGGCGTGTCCTTCACGGTGCGCGCCCGGCCGCCCTCGCGCAGCACGACGCGGACACTGCCCCGGTCGCTGATCTCGGAAATGTGCATCTCGTCTCCCCTGCGGCGGCGTCCGTATTTGTGCGATTTGTCTGGCAAAAGCAATTGCCGCGAGGCCGCTGGCGCGCCGCGTCTGGCCCTATCGGCGGCCCTTGCAAGGCCACCGCTTTTCCGCCAAAAGCGCCGCTCCGTCGCGCCTGGCGCGGCGACTGCCATCCGCGGCGTGCGGGCGATCGCGAGTGCGGTCGCGTGCGCCGCGACGTGAAAGACCGGCCATGTCCATGACTGATGCCGCCGCCCTGGCGCCGGCTACCCTATGGCGCGACGAGATTCGCGCGATGCTCAGGCTGGCCTGGCCGATGGTTCTGACGAACCTGGCGCAGACGGCCATGACCGCGACCGACGTCATGATCATCGGGCGGCTGGGCGCCGACGCGCTCGCCGCGAGCGCACTCGGCGTCAACATCTACTACACGCCGATGATCTTCGGCCTTGGCCTGATGCTCGCCACGTCGCCGATGCTGGCCGTTGAACTCGGCCGGCGCCGCCACTCCGTCCGCGACCTGCGCCGCACCGTCCGGCAGGGCTTCTGGATCGCGATCATGGCCGCCATCCCGATCTGGGCCATCCTGTGGAATACCGACGACATCCTGATCGCGATGGGCCAGGACCCGGCGCTGGCCGAACAGGCCGGCATCTACATCCGCGCGCTGCAGTGGAGCCTGCTGCCGTTTTACCTCTACATCGTGCTGCGCTCCTTCATCTCGGCGCTGGAGCGGCCGCGCTGGGCGCTGGTCGTCGCGTTCACGGCCGTGGCGGTGAATGCGATCGGCAACTACCTGCTGGTCTATGGCAGCTTCGGCTTCCCGAGGCTTGGGCTTGCGGGGTCCGGCATCGCCACGACCTTCGCCAGCGGCCTGATGTTCGTCGGGCTGGCTATCGTCGTCACGCTGGATCCGAAGTTCCGGCGCTACCGGCTGTTCGGCAGGGTCTGGCGCGCCGACTGGCCACGCTTTCGCGGACTGCTGCGGCTGGGCCTGCCGATCGCCGGCATCCTGCTGTTCGAGGTCGCGCTGTTCAATGGCGCGACCCTGTTGATGGGCCTCATCGACACGGCGTCGATCGCGGCCTACCAGATCGCCATCCAGATCGGATCCATCGCTTTCATGGTCCCGATGGGGCTCGGCCAGGCGGCAACCGTCCGCGTCGGCCTCGCCTTCGGCGCCGGCGACCGCGAGGGCATCCGCCGCGCAGGCTGGACCGCCTTCGTGCTGGCGATGTGCTTCATGTCCTGCACCGCACTGATGATGATCAGCGTGCCGCACGCGCTGATTAGCGGCTTCATCGACCTTACCGATCCGGCCAACGATACGGTGGTCGGGCTCGCCGTCACCTTCCTCGCTTTCGCCGCGCTCTTCCAACTGGCCGATGGCGGACAGGCGGTCGGCATCGGCATGCTGCGCGGCCTGCAGGACACGACCGTTCCCATGGCCTTCGCGGGCATCGGATACTGGCTGGTCGGCATGCCGGTCGGCGTGGCGCTGGCCTTCTGGGCCGGTCTGGACGGCAGCGGCATCTGGATCGGCCTGTCCACCGGCCTGGCCGTCGTCGCGGTGCTTGTCATGTCGCGCTGGATCCGGCGGGAGCGGCTGGGTCTCCTGCCGCCCGCCAGTTGACGCCGCAGTCTCCTGCCCGGCCGGCCGGGGCTACGAGCCGAGCGACGGGCTGAACACGGTCAGGCTCAGCAGTTCGAACAGGACCTGCGCCCCGGCGTGCGCGGTGTTGTGGGTCGCGTCATATTGCGGCGCGACCTCGACGATGTCGCCGCCGACGATGTTCACGCCCTTCATGCCGCGCAGGAGTTCCAGCGCCTCGCGGGTGGTCAGCCCGCCCACCTCGGGCGTACCCGTCCCCGGCGCGAACGCCGGATCGAGGCTGTCGATATCGAAGGACAGGTAGGTCGGCCCGTCGCCAACGACCGCGCGCGCCTTCTCGATGATCGCGGGAAGGCCCAGCCGGTCGATCTCCTCGGCGTGGATCACCGTCATCCCGGATTCGTAGGAGAACTCCCACAGATATTCCGACGGCCCGCGGATGCCGATCTGGATCGTCCGCGTCGGGTCGAGGACACCGTCCAGCACGGCGTTGCGGAACGGTCCGCCGTGATGGAACTTGGTCCCGTCGAAGGAGCCGCTGGTGTCGCAATGCGCGTCGATGTGGATCATCCCGACCGGACGCTTCTTGCCGACCGCCTTCAGGATCGGATGGGAGATCGAATGGTCGCCGCCCACGGACAGCGGGATCACGCCGCCGCCGACGATCTGGCCGATGCGCTTCTCGATGTCGTCATGGCTCTGCTCGAGCCGGTACCGGCTGCCGAACGGCACGTCGCCGATGTCGGCGACCCGCAGCTCGCGCACCGGCGCGGTCTCCAACACGTGGTTGTAGGGACCGATGCGGTCGATAGCGCGCAGCGCGCGCGGCCCGAAACGCGAGCCGGAGCGGTTGGTGACGCCGAGGTCCATCGGCATGCCGACCAGCGCTACCTGGAGGTCGCCGAAGTCTGGACCCTCCCAGTCGATTGGGCGATGCGGTGCCGACAGGAACGTCGGCATGCCCGCATAGGGCGCCGTGCGGGTGCCGGTCTTCGAGAACACCTTCTCCGCCACGCGCTTGAATTTCGGGTCGAACACGTCGCCGCCGCCGGCATCCTGGTATTTGCGGCGCAGCGCTTCCAGCGCGGCCTTGTCGAAAGCCATGGGAGTCCCCTCGGATGAATTCTCCCGATTGTCGCGGGCGGCCCGCCAAAAGGCAACATGCGGACACTGCGGGCGAGGCTTTGCACGGCGTGGCCGCTTGCCTCGGGCTCCAAGTCGCGCCATCACCTGTGGCGGGAGGGTTGCGATGAACCCATTCGTCTTCAACACCACGCCGTCGATCGTCTTCGAGAACGGCGCATCGCGGCGGCTGCCCGAAATCCTCGGCCGCAGGCTGGGAAGCGCCATCCTGTTCGTCACCGATCCCGGGCTGCGCAGGCTCGGATTGTGCGACCCGGCGCTGGCCGCCCTTGCGCAGGCCGGCATGACCGTCACGGTGTTCGACAGCGTCGAGGCGGACCCGTCCCTGGCCACGCTCCTGAAGGCCGTCGAAGCGGGCCGATCGGCGGCGGTCGGCGGCGTCATCGGCTTCGGCGGCGGCTCCTCGATCGACGTCGCCAAGCTCGCGGCGCTGCTCATCCGCTCCGGCGAGGACATCGACGCGGCGTGGGGTGTCGGCAACGCGAAAGGCCCGCGGCTGCCGCTGGCGCTGGTGCCGACGACGGCCGGGACCGGTTCGGAGGCGACGCCCGTCGCCATCATCACCGTGGCCGAGGAGGAAAAGCGCGGCGTCTCCTCGCCGCTCATCCTGCCCGACATCGCCGTGCTCGATCCCGAGCTGACGCTCGGCCTGCCGCCGGCGATCACGGCCGCAACCGGCGTCGATGCGATGGTGCACGCCATCGAGGCCTACGCCTCCAGGAACGCCAACAACAATCCGCTGTCCAGGATGCTGGCGCGACAGGCGTTGCAGCTTCTGGGCGCCAATATCGAGACTGCCGTGTTCGACGGCGGCGACCTGGCTGCGCGCTCAGCCATGCTGCTGGGGTCGCTGCTCGCGGGCCAGGCCTTCGCCAATTCGCCGGTCGCGGCGGTCCA
The DNA here is from genome assembly GCA_019635755.1 of Rhizobiaceae bacterium. Taxonomy (GTDB): domain Bacteria; phylum Pseudomonadota; class Alphaproteobacteria; order Rhizobiales; family Rhizobiaceae; genus OAS926. The sequence continues at coordinate 370,587 of JAHBYW010000003.1, forward strand.
TGCGCTGGCCTATCCGCTTGGCGGGACGTTCCACGTGCCGCACGGCCTTTCCAATGCGCTCGTGCTGCCGCATGTGCTGCGCTTCAACGCGCCCGACGCCGCGCACCTTTATGCCGAGATCGCAACCGACGCCTTTCCGGCTCTTGCCGGTGAGCCGTCGGTTCAGAGCCGCTGCGCCGGCTTCATCGAAGCGCTTGCCGACCTGTCCAAGCGGGTCGGGCTCCAGACACGGCTCCGCGACGTGGGTGTTGGGGAAGCGCATCTGGCGAAGCTCGCGGCCGACGCGATGAAGCAGACGCGCCTCCTGGTCAACAATCCGCGCCCCGTGTCCGAGGCCGACGCGCTGGCCATCTACAGGGCGGCATGGTGAATCTCTTGATGCCCCCTCCACCATGCTCCGCATGGTCCCCCTCCCCCGCTTCGCGGGGGAGGATCGCGGTCGCGGCCGTCTTCGCCAGCAATCCTCCCCCGTGGGAGGGGAACCACGAAGTGGTGGAGGGGGCATGACGACCGATCGTCCCACGCCTTCCACGCGCGCCGGCTACAGGACCTTTCGGACCATCGCCACACGCTGGATGGACAATGACGTCTATGGGCACATGAACAATGTGGTCCACTATTCGCTGTTCGACACCGCCGTGAACGGCTGGCTGGTCGAGAACGGCGTGCTGGACATCCATCAAGGCGGCCAGATCGGCCTCGTGGTCGAAACGGGCTGCCGCTACCTCGCCGAACTCGCGTTCCCGGATGTCGTGACCGCCGGCATCCGCGTCGCGCGGCTCGGCTCGTCGTCGGTGCGCTACGAGATCGCCCTGTTCCGCAACGACGAGGACCGGGCGGCGGCCGAGGGCTTCTTCGTCCACGTCTATGTGGACCGCGAAACGCGGCGGCCGAAGCCCTTGGACAGCGCCTTGCGGGCCGCGCTGGAGGGCATCACCGTCGCGCCCCGTTAACGCTAGCTGGCCGGATAGCTGGTCAGCGCCACGCGGTGAGATAGGATGGCATCCAATTGTTACACAATGGCCCTACGCCTTCCGAAATGCAGGCCCGAAACGGCCGCATTCTTGCATTTGACTAGACAGTGAGCATATGGCTTGCAATGCTGTTTCGGGCAACGACGCAACGGCTGTCATGAAGTTTCGCTTGGGGTTATTCGCCATCGCCGTCAGCGCCGCCGCGGTCATGCCGTGGTCCGCTCAGGCGGAGACGCGCGTGCTGGTCGTCGGCGCTTCGGGCTATCCGAACCTGCCCGACAGCATGAAGCTGCAGGCGCCCAAGAACGACTCGCGCGAACTCGCGAACACGCTGGTCGGCCTCGGGGTGCCTGCCGCGCACATCACCATCCTCGCAGATGGCGTCACCGGCCTGACCGACGGCCTGGCGTCGAGCGGCCCGGCGAACCGTGACGCGATCCTGTCGGAACTCGACAGACTGGCGGAGACCAGTGCCAAGGGCGATCTGGTCGTCTTCTACTTCTCCGGCCACGGCACGCAGCAGCCCGACCTGAACGGCGACGAAGGCGGCAGCCCCGACGAGGTGTTCCTGCCCTACGACGTCGGCAAGTACGAGGACGGCTCGATCAAGAACGCACTGGTCGACGACGATCTGGACGAGCGCATCCGCAAGATCCTGGCCAAGGGCGTCGACTTCTTCGGCATCATCGACGCCTGCCACTCCGGTACCGGCTTCCGCGCCTTCGACGAGGACGAATCGCGGGCCAAGCAGGTGGACCCGGCCGAGTTGGGTGTTCCCGCGTTCGCCGAAGCGGAGAACCGCGCAGCCTTCGCGGCGGTCGATGCCGCACCCGGCGAAGGTGCCGGCCGCGCCGCCTTCTTCTATGCCGCGCAAGAGGTGGAAGTCGCCCGCGAGGTGAAGCCGAAGAATTCCGAGACCGGCGAGTTCTTCAGCGTCTTCACCTACAACATCATCAAGCGGATCAACCAGACGCCCAACCTGACCTACCGGACGCTGCACCAGGCGGTGGTGGACGACATCAAGCGCGGCAATCTCGGCGCCTCGCAGACGCCGCAGCTCGAGGGCGAATTGCTGGACGAACCGTTCCTGCGCCTGTCGGGCGTCGGCGAACGCCGGCAGTGGCCGGTGGTGCTGAGCAAGCTGCAGGCGGGTGAACTCGCCGGAGTCACGACCGGCACGATCCTCGCCCTCTACAACGATCCCGCCGATCCAGACGAGGAGGCGGTCGCCCACGCGGTGGTCACGGCGGCCGGCGCAACCAAGAGCCTGGTCGAGCAGGTGGCGTATCCGTGCACGGAGTTCGACGCCGACGGCAATTGCATGACGCCGGTGGATGCGACCGTGTTCAAGAAGGGCCGGTTCGGCCGCGTGGTGGAACCCGGCGTCGACTTCTCGCTGGTTCTGTCTGAACCCGTGCGTGTCGATCCGAACGACGGTTACGACTATGCGCTGGCGACAGCCGCGCTGCGCGACGCCGTCGGCTCCGACGCGCTGTCGAAACGCGTGTCGCTGCGCTCCAGCGGTTACGACCTGGCGGTCGGGCTGGTCGACGGCAAACTGGCCTTCGCGCCTTCGGCCGGGTTGATCGACGCGCGGGGCCCCAACTCCTCGCCACGCCTGACGCTGCCCGACAATCCCGACGCCGCGGCCGCCACGGTAGCTTCCGCGATCACCCGCATGGCCAAGGTCCTGGCGCTGCAGCGCATCGGCGGCGCGAAGGAAGGGGAGGCGGTCGGGCTGCAGCCGACGCTGATGATCGAGCGCGCCAAGGTCGGGACAATCGTCGACGGCGAGTGTTCCCAGGACCGTTCCGGGAGCTACGACGCCGCCGTGCCGGCGGGCGACGCGCCGGTCTACGCCCCCTGCGACATCCTCTCGGTCGCCATGGCCAACACCGGCAAGCGGGCACTCGACGTGACCGTGCTGCTGGTCGAATCCAACTTCGCCATGAGCCTGGCATGGCCGCTCGACGGCTCCGCCAACCGCATCTATGCCGGCGAGAAGATCATCGCCGACCTGCTGCAGATGGGCCCTGAGGGGCAGTCCAATTCCGAGGAGCGGCTGGTCTTCCTTACCGTCCCTGGCGTGGCCCGGACCACGACCATCTTCGACAATCTCGAGCAGGAAGGCCTGCGCGCCGGTCCGACGGACGAGGATCCGGCCGTCGCCGCCGCCCGCCAGGCCCTCGATGTCGGGCTGAACGAAATGTCGCGCTCGACCACCACCGGAACGGCTTCCGTTGAGGAAGAAATGTCCGTGGACGTCAGGCCGTTCTTTATGGGACAAGGGAGTGGGCGATGAGGGCGCGCCATTCCGCACCGATCGGGTCCGGCAGAGCCGGCGCCCTCATTGATCCAAAGACCTTGCCGGTTGTGAAGGGCGGCCGGCATGGGATGCGGAGAGCCGGGAGGAGCACTGTGCTGCTTGCGGCAGAGACTGGAACCGTCACAACAGAGGACTCTGAACCATGAAGAAGATACTCATCGCGGCGATGTTCGCCGCGGCCAGCCTGACCGCCGGCGCCTCGATCGCGCAGGACGGCGCCAAGGCGTCGACCGGCCAGCAGGCCGAAGGCCGCATCATCCTGGAGACCGCGCGCAACCTGATCGCCTTTGGCGAGGCGAAGGGTGACGCGCTCGCCCTGGTCACGGCTGCCAAGCTGATGACCAGCGTCGAGGCGCGCGTTCTGGCCGACGGCACGACCGGCGAGGGCGGCCCGGACAAGGCACAGGACTTCGACATCGAAGGCGTGCTGAAGAAGGCCGAGGAACTCTCGGGCGGCGACGAGCTGATCGCCAAGGTCGCCGCCGACGTCCGCACCGCCGCCGAGGCCAACTCGAAGGCCGTCTGCTGGTGGGAGCTGGAGTGCTACTGGAACGGCTACTGCGAGTACGTCCTGTACTGCTGGTAAGCGTTTCGCAGCATCTGCACGAGAAGCCCCGCGGCATCGCCGCGGGGTTTTCTTTTTGCGGTCGAGGCTGGCCCATTCGCCGCCTGGCCCGCGCCGTTTCGCGGGACGCGGCGATGGTCTAGGATCGGCGCGCGGGGAGACGACGCAGGGCCATGACCAAGACCGATATCGCCAAACGGGTCTACGACCACACCTGGAAGCTCGATCCGATCGTACGCAGCCTGCTGGACACGGATTTCTACAAGCTCCTGATGCTGCAGATGATCTGGGGTCTCTATCCCAAGGTCGATGCGACGTTCTCCCTGATCAACCGGTCGACCAAGGTGAAGCTCGCCGACGAGATCGACGAGCAGGAACTGCGGGCGCAGCTCGACCATGCGCGGACCCTTCGCTTCACCAAGAAGGAGATGATCTGGCTGGCGGGCAACAGCTTTTACGGCCGCAAGCAGATCTTCGAACCGGAGTTCCTCGCGTGGCTGGCCGACTTCCGGCTGCCGGGCTACGAGCTCAGGAAGACGAGGGACGGGCAGTACGAACTCGAGTTCCCGGGGCCGTGGATGTATACGACGCTGTGGGAAATCCCGGCGCTCTCCATCATCAACGAGCTGCGCTCGCGCGCTGCGATGCGCGACTACGGCCCGTTCACGCTCGACGTTCTCTACGCGCGCGCCAAGGCCAAGATGTGGGCGAAGACCGAGCGGCTGCGCGCCCTGCCCGACATCCGCATCTCGGACTTCGGCACGCGCCGGCGGCATTCCTTCCTGTGGCAGCGCTGGTGCGTGGAAGCACTGAAGGAAGGCATCGGCCAGGCCTTCACGGGCACCAGCAACGTCAAGCTCGCGATGGACAACGACCTCGAAGCGCTTGGCACCAATGCGCATGAGCTGCCGATGGTGCTGGCGGCGCTGACGAAGACCGACCAGGAACTGCGCGCCTCACCCTACAAGGTGCTGCAGGACTGGCAGCGCTACTACGGCGGCAACCTCCTGATCGTCCTGCCCGACGCGTTCGGGACGGCCGCGTTCCTGCGCGACGCGCCTGACTGGGTCGCCGAATGGACCGGCTTCCGGCCCGACAGCGCCCCGCCGATCGAGGCCGGCGAGCGGATCATCAACTGGTGGAGGAAGAAGGGCGTCGACCCGCGGAACAAACTGCTGATCTTCTCGGACGGGCTCGACCTCGACACGATCGAGCAGACCTACCGCCATTTCCGCGGTAAGGTCCGCATGACCTTCGGCTGGGGCACCAACCTCACCAACGATTTCGAGGACTGCGCACCCGACTACAATCCGGGCCTGGAGGCGATCTCGCTGGTCTGCAAGGTCACGGAGGCCGACGGCCGGCCGGCGGTGAAGCTGTCCGACAATCCCGCCAAGGCGACCGGCGACCGCAAGGAGATCGAGCGCTATATCGAGGTGTTCGGCAACGAGGCGCGCGCCGAGCACGCGGTGTATGTGTAGCGGCAGAGATCCCTCCCCCTTGAGGGGAGGGTGGCGCGAAGCGGCGAAGCCACTGGAGCGCCGGGAGGGGTACGTGCGGGAGCGCGCCCACCTCACCTTTCTCTGCGGCAAGAGGGCGTGCGCTTCCTTCAGAACCCCACCCGACCAGCCTTCGGCTGGTCACCCTTCTCACAAGAGGGAGGGAACCCGCGCCATTTCCTTGGCTGTTCTCGCGTCGACCCTTCTGTCTCCATCCGTCGCCCTCGCCCATGCCTCCGACCGTGGCTTCGTGCTTCTGCTGCCCACGGGCTACTACCTCACCGGCGGTGCGCTCGCCGTCGCCGCCAGCTTCGCCGCGCTGACGCTTATCCCGCCGGGCGTGCTGCAGCGCGTCTCGGCGTCCCGGTTTCCGCTGTTCGCCGTGGACGACAGGCTCCGCCTCGCCAGCAGCCTCGCGGCATTCCTCGGGCTTGGGGTCCTTGTCGCGGCGGGGTTCGCGGGCAGCCGCGACCCGCTCTCCAACCCACTGCCACTCACGGTCTGGACGCTCCTCTGGATCGGGCTGACGCTCGTCCAGGGGCTGCTCGGCGATGTCTGGCGTTGGATCAACCCCTGGTATGCGCCCGTGCGGCTCGTCGCCGCGCTGGCTCGCCGCGCGCGTTTCGCCGAGCTTCCTCCGACAGCCGGCTGGTGGCCGGCCGTCGTCCTCTTCCTCGCATTCGCCTGGTTCGAGCTGATCTACCCTGCCCCCGACGATCCGTGGCGGCTCGCCGCCGCTGTGTCCGGCTACTTTGCGCTCAACCTGGTGCTGGCCGTGGTGTTCGGCGCTGATGTCTGGCTGCGGCGTGGCGAGTGTCTCTCCGCCTTCTTCGGCATGGTGGCCCGTTTCGGCATCGTCGAAGGCCGCGCCGACGGAGACGGCCGCCGCCGCCTCGCACTGCGTTGGCCCGGTGCGGGGCTCGGCGCCACAGAGCCGCTGCCGACCAGCGGCGTGCTGTTCATCCTGCTGGTTCTCGGCTCGGTCTCTTTCGATGGCCTGTCGCGCACCTTCGCCTGGCTCGGCGCCAACGGCGTCAACCCGCTGGAGTTTCCCGGACGCACGGCGATGATGGGGATGAACACCGCCGGTCTCGTCGCGTTGCCGCTGCTTCTCGCGGCGGTGTTCTACCTCGCCGTCTGGATGGGCGAGAGGTTGGCCGGCGGCCGGGACGCGCCCGCCGCTGCGGCTCACCTCGTCTGGTCGATCGTGCCGATCGCGCTTGCCTATCATATGGCGCACTACCTGACGGCACTGACCGTCAACGGCCAGTACGCCCTGGTCGCGCTCTCGGACCCGTTCGCGCTTGGGTGGAACCTCTTCGGCACCGCCGACAACCAGGTCAGCGCCGGCATCGTCTCGGGCTCGGGGCCGGCCTGGCTGCTGTGGAACCTGCAGGCGGCGGCGATCGTCGGCGGCCATATCCTGGCCGTGCTCGTCGCGCACCTGATCGCCGGCCGTCGCTACCCCACGGACACCGCGGCGACGCTGTCGCAGCTTCCGCTGGCGCTGCTGATGGTCGGCTACACTGTCTTCGGCCTCTGGCTTCTGTCGACGCCGACCGCCGCGTGACGCCGCGGCGACCTCGCTCCGGCATTTCTGTTGCCACTCCGGGTCTTTGATGATTTAGTTTGTACACAAGCGATTTTCGCCGCCGCCCAAGGCAGGCGGGACGGCGGTTTCCGAATGGTCGAATGACTGGAGAACAGGGGAACCGGCATGACTGAGAAACGCGCTTCATCGAAAATCTTCGGCTCGAAATTCTCGCGCCGCACGGCGCTGAAAGGACTCGGCGCGACCGCCGCGCTGGGACTGGCGCCCGGCTATGTGCGCTACGTTCAGGCGCAGAGCTCCGCACCCATCAAGATCGGCTTTCAGTGCCACAGGACGGGCATCGGCGCCGCCTACGGCCGCTGGTACGAGAAAGTCTCCAACGCCGCCGTCAAGGCGATCAACGACGCCGGCGGCGTCAACGGACGGCCGTTCGAACTGGTCATTGAGGACGATGGCACCGATCCCGGCCGCGGTGCCGAGGTCGTCGGCAAGTTCGCGACGCAGCATGGTTGCGACGTTGCCTTCGGAACGCTGTTCAGCCACGTCGTCATCGGTTCGGCGCCGGCGGCGGGCGAGAACAAGATCCCCTATTTCGTCGTCAGCGAAGGCCACCACGTCGCCTCGACGACGCTCAACCGCTACGTCTTCCAGCCGGGCATTACCGACGTGAAGAGCCAGATCCAGGCGATGGCGCCGTGGATCGCCGGCAATGTCGGCAAGAAGGTCACGCAGATCTTCCCCGACTTCGCCTTCGGCTACGACCATCGCGACTACCTGCCGCCGGCGCTGAAGGCTCAGGGCGCCGACGTGATCGCGCAGATCGCCATTCCGCCGACGGAGAGCTCGTTTACGAAATACTTCCCGCAAATCCCGGCGGACACCGAGGTGCTCTACCACGTGATGGTCGGCCCCGCCGTGCTGACCTTCGTGAAGGAGCTCGGCGAGTTCTACGGCTCGAACCGGCCGCAGCTCTTCGGCTTCATCGACAGCCTCGAAGCCGTCGACATCAACAGCCCGGGGCTGGAATTCCTCGACGGCTCGCATTTCTGGGAGGGCTCGCCGCGCTACGCACAGGCGGACGACAGCGACGCGCAGAAGGCCTATCGCGCCGCCGTGGGCATCGACGACAACGGCGCCGCCACCAACGATCCGAAAGACGTTTCGACGGCCGCGCACATGTTCGGCTGTTGGGAGACGCTCTACGTCATCAAGAAGGCGATGGAAGCCGCCGGTTACGCCAGAACCGCCGACCGGGCGAAGCTCGTCGAGGCGACCGAGGCCATGACCGAGTTCGCAGAGGGTCCGGAGCACCCTCAGGGGCCGAAGACGTTCAACGGCAAGATCCACCAGTGCTTCGGCATCCAGAACATCTCCAAGGTCGAGGGCGGCAAGCTGACCGTCGTCCACAAGACCAAGATCGAGGACGGGCTCTACGAACCCGAAGGCGACTACACGGCGCAAGCCCTGTGACGAGGCCGAATTGAAACCGACGTACTGACGCGGTATATACCGCGTCAGTACTAAAGTCCGGAGGTTTCGATGGCAAAAGAAGCCGTTTTCACCATGAAGCTGGAACCCGAGTTGCGCGACGCATTCATGGCGGCCGCGAAGGCCGGCGACCGGCCAGCGTCGCAGATCGTACGCGAATTCATGCGCGACTACGTCCGGCAGGATCGGGAGTATGTGAAATTCCTGCAGAAGAAGGTCGAGGTTGCACAGCGCGAAATCGAGGCTGGCCTCGGCATCCCTGATGAAGACGTTGAAGCGGCATTTGCCGCCCGACGCCAGGCGATACTGGGAACGTCTCGAGAGGCTGCTGAGTGAAGGTCATCTGGCAGCCTTCCGCAAGGAAAGATCGCGATCAGATATTCGGCTTCATTGAGCAGGACAATCCTGCGGCGGCAGTCAAAATGGACCTACTCTTTTCGCATGCAGCGAAAAGGCTCGCGCGGCTCCCGGAGATTGGGCGGCCAGGATCGATCGCAGGTACGCGCGAATTGATACCGCACCGCCAGTATCGCCTCGTCTATCGGATCGTCGGAAGCGAGGTCCGCATTCTCTCACTCGTCCACACCGCCCGTCAGTGGCCACCTGTTGAAGAGGCCGACTGAATGGCCTTCGGTCCCCACCTTCTCCTGGCGACTCTGGATGGCCTCGTCACCGCGGCGATCCTGGCGCTCACGGCGCTCGGCCTGTCGCTCGTGTTCGGCGTCATGCGCGTCGTCAATGTCGCGCATGGCGAGTTCTTCATGCTGGGCGCAATCGTTGCCTGGTTCGTGTCGAGCCTTGTGGACGCCCACCCTGCGATCGGCTTCCTCGCGGCCCTGGTCGTCAGCCCGCTGGTCGTCGGCGCTGTCGCGCTGGTGTCCGAGCGCCTGGTCCTGCGGCGCCTGAACTACCAGCCCGAGGCGACGATCGTCGCCACCATCGGCATGCTCTACATCATCCAGCAGCTCGCGCTCACGACCTTCGGTCCGGCGGCTCGCGCGGTGCCCGCCCCCTTCAGCCTGCGGATCGATTTTCCCTGGTTCGGCTACTCCGGCTACAAGCTCGCCGTCATCGCGGCAGCCGTGCTGCTCATCCTGGCGACCTGGTTCGTGCTGACGCGGACCAGGGTCGGGCTGGTGATGCGCGCGACACAGTATGACAGCGAAACGGCGCAGGCCTTCGGCATTCCGGTCGACCGCGTCTACGCCGGCGTGTTCGCGACGGGTGCGATGCTGGCGGCGGTCGCTGCCGTACTGATCGTGCCCGTCCAGCAGGCCTACTACCTGATGGGGCTGGACCCGCTGCTGCTCTCGTTCATCGTCGTCATCATCGGCGGCCTCGGCAGCCTGCGCGGAACCGTCGTCGCCGCGGTGCTGGTCGGCGTCGGAGACGGCGTCGTGTCGGCGTTCTTCTCGCCGACGCTGGCGAAGATCATTGCGACGCTGCTGGTCGCGCTGGTGCTCGTCTTCCGGCCGCAGGGCCTGTTCGGAACCACGGCGCGATGACCGACCGCGCCTTCGCTCCGACGCTCGCCCTGCACCTCGGCGTCATCGCCGTGCTGGCTGTCCTGCAGTTCGTGCTGCCGGACTATCACCACGGCCTGCTCGCCCGCATCATGGTGCTGGCCATCTTCGCCATGGGGTACAATCTTCTCTTCGGCTATGTCGGGCTGCTTAGCCTCGGCCACGCGATGTTCTTCTCCGCCGGGCTCTATGGTGCCGGCCTGCCAGTCTTCCATCTCGGCTGGGGCGTGCCGGCGGCCTTTGCGGCCGGAATCGCGGCTGGCGGCCTGCTCGCCTTGCTGGTCGGCGTGCTGGTGCTGCGGACCACGGGCGTCGCCTTCATGATCGTGACGATGATGTTCGCGCAGGCCTTCTATCTGGCGATCCTCTATTTCGCGCCGTGGACGAAAGGATCCGAGGGCTTCGTCCTTCCCCAGGCGGCGCGCGCCATCGACATCGCCGGCGCGCGGTGGGACCTGACCAGCCCCTCGATGCGCTACTGGACCGCGCTGCTGCTGTTTTCGGCCGTGCTCGCACTGACGCTTTATGTCGCCCGCTCTCCCTACGGCCGTGTGCTGGTCGCCATCCGCGAGAACGAGGAGCGCACGCGGATGCTTGGCTATGACACCTTTGCCACCAAGTTGCTGGCGGTCGTCCTGTCGGGTGCGATCTGCGCGGCGTCCGGCGCCGCCTATGTGCTGATCTTCGGCTATGCGGGCTCTACGCTCGCCTCCATCCAGTACTCGATCCTGCCGCTGCTCTGGGTGCTGCTCGGCGGCGCGGCAACGACGCTGGGGCCGCTGCTCGGCACCGTCTTCATGTACTATGTGATCGACGTCGCCAGCGGCTACACAACGGCCTGGCTGCTGATTGTCGGCATCGTCCTGATCCTGCTCGTCCTCTTCTTCCCGCGAGGGGTTCTCGGCACGATCCGCGAACGTTGGGTGCCATGGCTGCCGTGAGCCCGATCCTGGTCACCAAAGGCCTGTCGCGCAGCTTTGGCGGACTGAAGGCCGTCGACGACGTCGACTTCGAGATGGCGCCCGGCGAGATCCGCGCGCTGATCGGTCCGAACGGCGCCGGCAAGACCACGTTCGTCAGCCTCGTCTGCGGCCGGGTCGAGCCGACTGGCGGGACGATCATCTTCGACGGCGAGGACGTCACCCGGCTGGCGGCGCATCAGCGGGTCCGGCGCGGCATCGCCTATACGTTCCAGATCACTAGCGTCTTCGGCAACCTGACCGCGTGGGACAATGTCGCGCTGGCCGTGCAGCGCCACGCCGGCAAGGGCCCGCGCGGTGCCCGCGGGCTGCGCGAAGGCGTGCAGGAGGCCCTGTTGCGCACCGGGCTCGCCGGGCGCCAAGGCGTGCTCGCGGCCAACCTCGCCTACGGCCACCAGCGCCTTCTGGAGGTCGCCATGGGCCTGGCGCTCAAGCCGCGCCTGCTGATCCTGGACGAACCGACGCAGGGCCTGTCGGACGGCGAGATCGACGGCTTCGTGGGACTGGTCCGCGACATCGCGCGCGACGCGACGGTGCTGCTGATCGAGCACAACATGGACGTCGTGATGCGGCTGGCGGACCGCATCACCGTGCTCAATGCCGGCCGCATCCTTGCCGAGGGCGCGCCCGACGCCATCCGCGCCGACGCCGAGGTCCAGCAAGCCTATCTCGGGGCACCGGCCGATGGCTGAGGTGCTGACGGTGACGCGGCTGAGCAGCGGCTACGGCGAACTGCCGGTGCTGCACGGCGTATCGTTCGACCTGCGCGACGCGGAGGTGCTGTGCCTGCTCGGCCGCAACGGCGCCGGAAAGACTACGCTGCTCAAGACGATCATGGGGCTTGTACCGGCGACGGCGGGTTCGACGCAGTTGCGCGGGCGGGAGCTGACGCGGCTTTCCGCCCACGAGGTGCCCCGCGCGGGCATCGCCTATGTGCCGCAGGGGCGGCGGCTGTTCGCCGAGATGACCGTCGCCGAAAACCTCGAGATCGGCCTGATGGCACGGCAGAAGGGGCACGCGACGCGCGAGCGCGTGCTCGACCTCTTCCCGGTCTTGCGCGAGCGGCTGAGGCAGCGCTCCGGCACGCTGTCGGGAGGCGAGCAGCAGATGCTGGCGATGGCGCGCGCGCTCTGTCTCGAGCCGGAAGTCCTGCTGCTCGACGAGCCGACCGAAGGCCTGATGCCGTCGATGATCGCCCGGATCCGTGAAGCGGTAGCGGCGCTCCGGGCCGAGGGCGTGTCGACGATCCTGGTCGAGCAGCGCGTGGACGCGGTGCTTGCCGTCGCCGACCGCGTGCTCTTCCTCGAGAATGGGCGCTCCCGAGACGTGCTCGACGTCGCGACCGTCCGCGCCGACCCTGCGATGGTAAGGCGATACGTCGGCGTTGGATGAGGCCCGCGGGTCGCTTCGGTTATCCGAAGAACAGCCACCCCGTCAGCAGGAAGGTCGGGATCAGCACCGCGCCGGACCACAGCATGTAGCCGAAGAAGCTGGGCATCCTGACACCACGCTCCCTGGCGATGGCGTAGACCATGAAGTTCGGCGCGTTGCCGATGTAGGTGTTGGCGCCCATGAACACCGCGCCCGTCGAGATGGCGGCAAGCGTGGTGGCCAGCGTCGTCATCAGCACCTGCGGGTCGCCGCCGGCGAGCTCGAAGAAGACCAGATAGGTCGGCGCGTTGTCGAGGAAGGACGACAGCACGCCGGTCATCCAGAAATAGGCGAGGTCGTCCGGTGCGCCGGTGGGGCCGGTGACGAGGGACACCAGCGGCGCCAGCGCCCCTGCCGTGCCGGCGCGCAGGATCGCGATCACGGGCACGATGCAGATGAAGATGCCGGCGAAGAGTTTCGCCACCTCGGCGATCGGACCCCAGGTGAACCCGTTGGCCTCGCGAAAATGCCGCGACGTGACCTTGAGCGAGATCAGCGCGAGCGCGAGGATGATGGCATCGCGCACGATGTTCTGCCATTCGAGCGGCACGCCCGCGACGGTGAAGGCGACACCGGGTTTCCACGACGCGGACAGCAGGATGGCGCCGATGACGCCGGCGAGCAGCGGCAGGTTGACGAGGCCGCGCAGGCGAACCCGGCTGTCCGGCGTCGGATCCTTGATCTTGGGCAATCCTGCCTCGCGGACATGCAGCCAGCTGTCGAGTGCCAGGAAGGCGGCAAGCACCACGCCGCCTACGAACAGCGTCTCCATCCAGATGTGCGTCGTCGTCCAGAAGAAATCGATGCCACGCAGGAAGCCGACGAACAGCGGCGGATCGCCGAGCGGGGTCAGCGATCCGCCGATGTTCGAGACCAGGAAGATGAAGAACACGACGACATGAGCGTTGAACGGGCGGTTGTCGTTCGCCCGGATCACCGGCCGGATCATGATCATCGACGCGCCGGTGGTGCCTACCACCGATGCCAGCAGCGCCCCGATGAGCAGCAGCGCCGCATTGGTCAGCGGTGTCCCGTGGATATTGCCCGCGACGAGGATGCCGCCGGCGATGGTGAAGAGCGCGAACAGCAGGATGATGAAGGAGAGGTATTCGAGCAGCAGCGTGTGAAGCAGGGCCTCCGCCGAGATCGCCGGGCCGAAGGAGAGCGCCATCGGCACGACTACGAGCGCAGCCCAGCCGGCGGCGATTTTGCCGTAATGGTGCTCCCACACATGCGGGTAGAGGAGCGGTCCGGTGGCGATGGACAGCAGCAGTCCTGCGAAGGGCAGTGCCCAGAGCAGCGACATCGCAGCCCCCGGCAGGCCATGCGCCTCCGCGGCGGCGGCAGTCGCCGTGGACGCCAGAAGCGCCAGCACGGCGACGGCGCTCCGGCGCGCAAGCGCGCGGTGGGGCCGGGATGGACCTGTCATCCGCGCGCGAACGGCTGGGATCGGGCTCATGCCAGCGAGACGCCGGCCTGGCGCATCCGTTCCGTCATCGCCGCCAGCGAGCCTCCGAGGTCGATGGCGCGGCAGGCATCCAGCCGCACGCGCGTGCGAAAGCCCTGCGCGACGGCGTCGAGCGCCGAGTAGGCGACGCAATAGTCGGTCGCCAGGCCCACGAGGGTCAGGTCGTCGATGCCGCGCTCGCGCAGATAGCCGGCAAGGCCGGTCGGCGTGATGCGGTCGTTCTCGAAGAACGCCGAATAGGAATCGATCGCCGGGCGGAACCCCTTGCGGATGATCAGCTCGGCCTTCATCCGGTTGAGGTCCGGATGGAAGTTGGCACCGCCGCTGCCCTGGATGCAGTGGTCGGGCCACAGCGTCTGGTCGCCATAGGCGACCCTGATCGTCTCGAACGGCTGGCGGCCCGGATGGCTCGACGCGAAGCTCGAGTGACGTTGCGCATGCCAGTCCTGCGTCAGGATGACATGCTCGAAGCCAGCCGCGATATCGTTCACCAGCGGCACGATCTCGTCGCCGCCGGCGACTGCAAGCGCGCCGCCCGGGCAGAAATCGTTCTGGACGTCGATGACGATCAGCGCCTTGTTCGACATGGCCCCCTCTCTCGTTTCGCGAACTCTGCGGAAAACGGCGACGGCGTCAACCGCAATCGTCGCCTTCTGCGGCGGCGGCTTTGACTTTGGCGGAGCGACGGGTAATCATTTGCATACGAATGATCTCGTTCGCTCGTGCAGGAGCGGCTCGTGGCTCGCTACGCAAGACCAGAAACGGTCGACGAAGCGTTGGACCTCCTCGGCGGAGGGTCCTGGCGGGTGCTCGCGGGCGGAACGGACTTCTACCCCGCGCTGGGTGCGAGGCCCGTCGGCGATAACGTGCTGGACATCAGCCGGCTGTTCGGATTGCGCGGTCTTTCGGAGACGGCGGACCATATCGTCATCGGCGCCCGCACGACCTGGACCGATATCATCGGCGCGACGCTTCCTCCCGCCTTCGACGCGCTGAGGCAGGCGGCACGCGACGTCGGCTCGATCCAGATCCAGAACCGCGCGACCGTTGCCGGTAATCTCTGCAACGCCTCCCCCGCAGCCGACGGGGTTCCCGCACTGATGGTGCTCGATGCCGAGGTCGAGTTGCGGTCCCGCTCCGGCACGCGCTGGCTGGCCCTCGACGCGTTCCTGCTCGGCAACAGGGTGACGGCCCTGAGGACGAACGAACTGCTCACCAGCGTACGTGTGCCGAAGCGGTCGGCCACCGGCACGTCGTCCTTCTACAAGCTCGGCGCAAGGCGCTATCTCGTGATCTCCATCGCCATGGTCGCGGCGCGGCTCGTCATCGACGACGCCGGCAACATCGCGGATGCCGCGGTCTGTGTCGGCGCATGCTCCGCCGTCGCGCGCCGCCTCGGCGCGCTTGAGGCTGCGCTCAGGGGCGGCCGCGCCGACGGCTCGCTGCCGGGCCTGGTCCGTCCCGAACATCTGGCGCCGCTGGCGCCGATCGACGACGTGCGGGGCAGCGCCGCCTACCGGCGCGACGCGGCGCTGGAGATCGTCCGGCGCGCAATCGCGGCGGCGCTCGACGACAGTGCCGACGGCAGCGGGATCGCGGCATGAGAGCGGCGCTGGAGACGATCGCATTCGAGGTCAACGGCCGCGCGGTCGCCGTTTCGGCGTCGCCGGTCAGCCGCCTGTCCGCCGTGCTGCGCGACGAACTCGGCCTGACGGGCACCAAGGTCGGGTGCGACGCTGGCGACTGCGGCGCCTGCACGGTGCTGGTCGATGGCGAGACCGCCTGCGCCTGCCTGGTGCCGGTCGCGGGCATCGCCGGCGCGGCGGTGCGGACGGTCGAAGGCCTCGCCAATGGGACCTTGTCGGCATTACAGGCGTCCTTCCTGGAACACGGCGCCGCCCAGTGCGGCATCTGTACCCCCGGCCTGCTGGTCGCGGCGACGGCGCTGCTCGAACGCGATGCCGATCCGACAGAGCAGGAGGTCGCCGATGCGCTGGGCGGCGTGCTCTGCCGCTGCACCGGCTACCGCAAGATCGTGCAGGCGGTGCTCGCCGTGGCGGCGTCGGCCCGGCGGGACGCAGGGAAACAGAAGAACGGAGCGATCGTGCCGGCGGCCGGCGGCGCGGTCGGCGCGCGCGTGCCGCGGCTGGACGGGCTGGCGAAGGTCGTGGGCACCGAGTCGTTCGGCGCCGATTCCATTCCCGCCGATGCGCTCTTCGTGCAGGTCATCCGCTCGCCGCACCACCGCGCCCGCTTCGCGTTCGGCGATATCGCCGCCTTCGCCAGCCGGCACGACGGGATCACGGCGGTCTTCACCGCCAGGGACGTTCCCGGCCGCAACCGCTTCGGCGTGCTGCCTCCCTTCGCCGACCAGCCGGCGCTGGCCGAGGGCGAGACGCGCTTTCGCGGCGAGGCCGTCGCACTTGTCGCGGGCGAGCGAGATGCGATTGCCGGGCTCGACCTCGCCGACTTTCCGGTGGAATGGCAGCCGCTGCCGCCGGCGCTGATGCCCGCCGATGCGCGATCGGAGACCGCGCCGCTCCTGCACGAGAGCCGCGCCGGCAACATCCTGACGCGTGGGCTGGTCGAGCGGGGCGATCCCCAGGCAGGTCTCGACCGAGCCGCGCACAGGGCAAGCGGCTCGATCGAGACGGCCTTCGTCGAGCACGCCTATATCGAGCCGGAAGCCGGCTGGGCCGAGATGGACGGCGATACGCTCGTCATCCGGGCCTGCACCCAGGCGCCTTACATGGACCGTGACGACACCGCGCTCGTGCTCGGGCTTGCGCCGGAGCGCGTGCGCATCATCCCGACCGCGACCGGCGGCGGCTTCGGCTCCAAGCTGGACATTTCGGTCCAGCCTCTCGTCGGGCTGGTGGCGCTGAAGACGGGGCGCCCGGCTGCGCTCGTCTACACCCGTGCCGAGTCGATGATGTCGACCACCAAGCGGCACCCCGCATCCATGCGCGCCACGATCGGCTGCGACGCCGACGGGCACGTCACCGGCATGATCTTCGACGGCGAGTTCAACACCGGGCCGTATGCCAGCTGGGGCCCGACGGTCTCGACGCGGGTGCCCGTGCATGCTTCTGGCCCCTACATGACACCGAACTATCGCGCGACGAGCCGCGCCGTTCACACGAACGGCCCGATCGCCGGCGCGTTTCGCGGCTTCGGCGTGCCGCAGGCGACGATCATGCAGGAGACGCTCTACGACGAGCTCGCCGAAAAGACGGGCATCGACCGGCTGGCGTTCCGGCTGCGCAATGCCCTGCGGGACGGCTCCCGAACCGTCACCGGCCAGACGCTGGCCGGCGGGGTCGGCATCGTTGCCTGCCTCGAGGCGTTGCAGCCCCATTGGGACCGGGCGCTTGCGGACGCCGCAGCCGTCAATGCGGGCGACCGCCACATCCGGCGGGGCGTCGGCGTAGCGTCATGCTGGTATGGCTGCGGCAACACAGCGCTCGCCAACCCGTCGACCATCCGCATCGGCATCTCTGCCGAAGGCCGCGTGCTGCTTCACCAGGGCGCGGTGGACATCGGGCAAGGCTCGAACACGGTCATCGCCCAGATCGCGGCGGATGCGCTCGGCCTGCCGCTTTCGGCCTTCGACCTTGTATCGGCGGACACCGCGCTGACGCCCGACGCCGGCAAGACGTCCGCCTCCCGCCAGACCGTCGTCACCGGCAAGGCGGCAGAGAAGGCCGCGCGGGCCCTGCGCGAAACCATCCTGCGGGGCGCCAACGTGTCCGACCGCGCGACGCTCGCGCTGGACGCCGGCAGGCTGACCGTGCGCGACGGCGATGCCGTCCGCCACCTGGACCTTGCCGCGCTCCCGAAGGACCCGTCCGGCTACGCATTCACCGCTGAGGAGAGCTACGATCCTCCGACCTCGCCGCTGGACCAAAAGGGCCAGGGCAATCCCTATGCCGTCTACGGCTGGGGCGCCCAGGTCGTGGAACTCGACGTCGACATGCGGCTGGGCACTGTGAAGCTGGTCAAGATCACGGCAGCGCACGATGTCGGCCGCGCCATCAACCCGCTGCTGGTCGAGGGCCAGATCGAGGGCGGCATCGCGCAGGGGATCGGCATGGCGCTGATGGAGGAGTACATTCCCGGCCGCACGGAAAACCTGCACGACTATCTGATCCCCACCATCGGCGACGTGCCGCCGATCGAGTCGATCCTGGTCGAGGTTGCTGACCCGGAGGGACCGTTCGGCGCCAAGGGGCTGGGCGAACACGTGCTGATCCCGACCGCGCCGGCGATCCTCAATGCCGTCCGCCACGCGGCCGGGGTGCTGGTGACGACGCTTCCGGCAACACCCAGCCGCGTGCTGGCGGCGATTCGACAAGCGGAGGCCTCGTCATGAGCGAGCTCGCCGAGCGTTTCGAGACGCACGATCCGGGCGCCAAGCAGATGGCCGAGAAGATCCGCTGCGATGCCTGCCCGGTGATGTGCTACATCGCGGACGGCCGCAGTGGTGCCTGCGACCGCTACGGCAATGTTGGTGGCAGGATCGTGCGGCTCGATCCGCTGGTGATCCTCGACCATGCCGCGGAAACAGGACGGCCACTGGTACCGTTCGACGCCGGCGCAGAGGATGGCGATCCCGCTCCCTGGGACGGCAACCCGGTCAACACGCGGCGCTTCGTCACCGGCATCGGCGCGGGGACGACCTATCCCGACTACAAGCCGGCGCCCTTCATCGTCAGCCAGGAGGTCGAGGGCGTCGATCTCGTCACCGTCGTGACAGAGGGCATCTTCAGCTATTGCGGCGTCAAGGTGAAGATCGACACCGACCGGCACATCGGCCCCGAAGCGGCCATCGTGCGATCCGACGGCGAGGCGATCGGCCATGTGACGACGGGCGAGTACGGCTCGCAGATGCTGTCGCTGGGCGGCGTGCATCACCTGACCGGCGGTTCCAAGCAGGAAGGCCGCGCGACCTGCGACGCGCTGATGAACCTCTGCAACAAGAAGCCGGTCGAGCTTGCCATCGACGGCGGCGAGACCGTCGTCGTGCAGGCGGGCGCCGCGCCGATCATCGGCGGCAGGGCCGAGCATCGCATGCGCGTCGGCTGCGGGTCCGCCACGATCGGCATGTTCGCGTCGCAATGGCGCGGCCTGGTGGACGAGGTCGTGGTCGTGGACGACCACATCACCGGCGTCGTCTCCGAACACCAGGCCGGGAAGGTGCTGGGCTGGGAGGACACCGGCATCAAGATCATCGGCCGCCGCTCGACGCCCGGCCGCTACTTCAAGGTCTCCGAGCCGGGGCTGGGCTGGGGCGGCACGACGATCTCCGACCCGCTGTCCATCCTCGGCGCGTGGAACCCCGGGAAGGGCGCGCGGCCCGGCCTGTCGCTGCTGATGGTGTCCACGACCGGCGAGCAGTTCGCCTACTACGAACTGGATGACAGCCTGACGCCGGTCGGAAAGCCCTTCCCGGAACGGTTGCGGCGCTCTGTCGAACTGATCGAGGAGAACTGCGAGCCGGCGCTGTGCACCGTGCTGTTCGTCGGCGGCGCGGGCGGCTCGCTGCGCGCCGGCGTCACCGAGAACCCGGTGAACCTGACGCGCTCGGTGCAGCGCCTGCAGACCTACGTGACGGTCGGCGGCGCGCCTGCCTATGTCTGGCCGGGCGGCGGCATCACGCTGATGGTCGACGTGATGCGGACCCCGGACAATGCGTTCGGCTACGTGCCGACGCCGGCGCTCGTCGCGCCGATCGAATTCACACTCAGGCTGGACCACTACCGGGCGCTCGGCGGTCACATGGATGGCGTGCGCACGGTGCCGGATGTCCTCAGCAGCGGCGGCGAATATCTCAACGACCGCCGCGTCGGCGTGGCGGCGGAGCGGAACGTGTGGCCGCCACTCCAACAGCTGCGTCGGGTGCCGTCGTGAACGCGCCGCAGGTGCACTGGCTGCCGGACGGCCGGCGCCTGCATATGAACCACGGGCCGATCGACCTGATCGTCGAGGCGTTCGGGCAGGAGGCCGAGCGCATGGCGGCCTATCGACAGGCGACGGCGCGGTTCCAGACGATCCTGGGCGAACTGGTCGCCGAACTGGTCGAGCTGCGCCGCCCCGCCGGCCAGCAGCCTCGCGCGTTCAGCGGCGCGACAGCGCAGCGCATGGAGACAGCCGTCGTTCCGCACGCGGCGCAATTCATCACGCCAATGGCCGCGGTGGCGGGCGCCGTCGCGGACGAGATGCTGGCGGCGACGACGGCGGGACGCAAACTGGACAGGGCCTATGTGAACGATGGCGGCGACATCGCGCTCTCCATCGCGCCAGGCCATTCGATCGGCGCCGCGATCGCGGGCACGGGGCACGGCCTCGCCGACCGGCTGACGATCCGCGCGACGGACCCGGTGCGCGGTATCGCCACCTCGGGCTGGCGCGGGCGGAGCTTTTCTCTCGGCATCGCCGACGCGGTGACCGTGCTTGCGCGGACGGCCGCTGAGGCCGACGCAGCAGCCACGATCATCGCCAATGCCGTCGACCTGCCCGGTCATCCGGCGATCGAACGCACGCCCGCGAACATGATGGCGCCCGAAACGGATCTCGGCGATCGGCTGGTGACGACGGGCGTCGGGACTTTGACCGCGGCAGAGGTTTCACGTGCGCTTGAAGCGGGATTCGACGTTGCCGACAGGCTACGCGAGGACGGGTTGATCGGGACGGCTGTGCTGTTTCTCGGTGGGCAATCTCGCGTTGTATTCACGGAGACGTCGCATTCCTTCGGCAACGGAGAGCGGTCCGCCTCCGCAATTTCCAGCATCGGAGGCCGCGTCAATGCCTGAGTTCCCAATCCGCAAGATCGCGATTCTCACCGAGGACATTCTTCACGACGGCGGGCCCGCACCCGCCACGCCCCGCCGCCGCGTGGCGGCGCTGGCGCTGGTGAAGAACCCGTTCGCCGGCCACCACGTCGCCGAACTCCAGCCGGCCATGGATGACCTGAAGCCGCTCGGCCTGATGCTGACGGACCGGATGATCGCGGCGCTCGGCGGCGACATCAGATCGATCGACGGGTATGGCAAGGGTGCCATCGTCGGCATCGCCGGCGAGTTGGAGCACGGCGCGCTGTGGCATGTGCCGGGCGGTTACGCTATGCGCGAGCGGTTGGGACAGGCCAAGGCCATCGTGCCATCGGCGATGAAGGTTGGCGGGCTGGACACCAGCCTCGACATCCCGCTCGGCCACATCAACGCGGCCTATGTGCGCAGCCATTTCGACGCGATGAGCGTGTCCAGCCCGGACGGACCCAGGCCGGACGAGATCCTGTTCTGCCTGGCGATGGCGTGCGGCGGGCGCATCCACAGCCGTATGGGCGGGCTGGAGGCGGCCGACATCAAGGTCTGGGACGGCCAGCGATGAGCGGGCGGGCCATGCGGCTCCCGGAGCAGGGCGCGGAGCTTGTTCCATCCAGGTCGGCAGGCCCGCTTGAATTGGGCCGCGTCCGATGAGCGGCGACGAGGCCTTACCCGATCCGCAGGATGGCTACCGGCTGCAGGAGCAGGTCGGATTCATCCTGCGCAAGGCGCATCAGCGCCATGTCGCGATCTTCGCCCAGCGGATCGGCGACCTGACGCCGCCGCAGTTCGCCGCGCTGGCGCGCCTGGGCGAGGTCGGCGAGACCTCGCAGAACCAGCTCGGCGCGCTGGTGGCGATGGATGCCGCCACGATCAAGGGCGTCATCGACCGCCTCAAGGCGCGCGGCTACGTCGCGCTCGCGCGTCACGCCCAGGACAAGCGGCGCCTGATGGTGCGGCTGACGGCCGACGGGCAGGCGGCGCTCCAGCGACTTCTGCCGCTGGCGGGCGAGATCACCGCCGAGACGCTCGCGCCTCTGTCGCAGAAGGAGGCGCAGCAATTCCTGCGCCTGCTCGCAAAGATCGCCTGACCGGCCCGCGCCTCAGGCCGCGGCGGCCATCTTCGGCCGCGCGAAACTCCGGCCGCTGGCATCGAAGATATGCAGGTCGCCGGGGTCGGCCGCGAGCTTGAGCACCTGGCCGCGCTTGATGGGAGCATTACCCGGCAGCTTGGCGGTGAGCGGAGCGTCGGCGCGGCCGATGTCGAGATAGACGAGCTGCACTTCGCCGAGCTGTTCGATGTAGTCGATCGGACCCTCGAACAGATAGTCGTCGCCGGTCGCCACGGTCAGGTCCTCCGGCCGAACGCCGAAGCTGATCGCCTGGCCCTTGGTACCGGGTTCGGTGGCGATCGGCAGCGTCGCCTTGCGGCCGCCCAGATGCGTGATCACCGTGCTGGCGCCCGGCTGCTCGATCGTCGCCGGCAGGATGTTCATGGCCGGGGAGCCGATGAACTGCGCGACGAACAGGTTGCCCGGGTGCTTGTAGAGTTCCATCGGCGAGCCGACCTGCTCGATGCGGCCTTCCTTCAGCACGACGATGCGGTCCGCCAGCGTCATCGCCTCGACCTGGTCGTGGGTGACGTAGATCATCGTGGCGTTGGGCATCGACTCCTTGAGCTTGGCGATCTCGATGCGTGTTGCGACGCGCAGCGCGGCGTCGAGGTTGGACAGCGGTTCGTCGAAGAGGAACACCTTCGGATTGCGCACGATCGCCCTGCCGATGGCGACGCGCTGGCGCTGTCCGCCAGACATCGCCTTCGGCAGCCTGTCGAGATATTTGGTGAGCTGGAGGATCTCGGCGGCGTTCTTCACCCGCCGGTCGATCTCCGCCTTAGGCTCCTTGGCGATCTTCATGCCGAAGGCCATGTTGTCGTAGACGGTCATATGCGGGTAGAGCGCGTAGGACTGGAACACCATCGCGATGCCGCGCTTCGACGGCGGCACGTCGTTCACCACCTCGCCGGCGATCGACAGCGTCCCGCCGGTTATCTCCTCGAGGCCGGCAATCGAGCGCAGCAGGGTCGACTTGCCACAGCCCGACGGACCGACGAAGACGATGAACTCGCCCGACTTGATCTCGAGATCCACGCCGTGGAGGATCTTGAGCGTGCCATAGGCTTTCTCGACACCCTTGAGCGAAAGATCGGCCATTTTATCCCTCCCTTTGTGTTCCGTACCCGTCAGGCCTTGCGGCCGAACCACGCGCCGTAGGCGCCGAGCTTGATCGTTCCCTTGAACGCCTTCGCGCCGAAGCCATGGCCGGAGACGGCGGCCAGGCCGGTGTCGCCGAGCGAAAGCTCGGCCTTCTTCGAACCCAGATTGAAGGCGCAGACGATCTGCTCGTTGCCCTCGGTGCGGGTGAAGGCGACGACGTCGCCGTCCGTGTCGATGAACTCCATCGCGCCCTTGATCAGCGCGGGGAAGTTCTTCCGGAAATCCAGGAAGCGGCGGTAGTGCTCCAGCAGCGACGCTTCGTCGCCCGCCTGACGGTCGACGGCCAGCGCCTTGTGCTCGGCGGGCACCGGCAGCCACGGCTTGGCCGACGAGAAGCCGCCATTCTTCCCACGGCCCTCCCACACCATCGGCGTGCGGCAGCCATCGCGACCCTTGAATTCGGGCCAGAAGCGGATGCCGTAGGGATCCTTGAGTTCCTCAAGCTTCAGTTCCGCCTCGGGCAGGCCGAGTTCCTCTCCCTGGTAGAGGCAGACCGAGCCCCGCATGGACATCAGCAACGCCGAAATGACCTTCAGGTAGGCGACGCGGTCCTTTTCGCCTCCGGCCCATCGGGTCGCATGGCGGATCACGTCATGGTTGGAGAACGCCCAGCACGACCAGCCGTCCGGCGCCGCCTTCTGGAACGTCTCGATGACCGAGCGCGTGCGCTTGGCGTTCAGCTTCTCGGGACCGAGGAAGTCGAACGAATAACACATGTGCACGCGCTTATCGCCGGAGGTGTAGTCGGCGAGAATCTGCAGGCCGCGCTGCGCGTCGCCCACCTCGCCGACCGCGGCCTTGGCCGGGTATTCGTCGAGCAGAGCGCGGAACCGCTCCAGGAACGCCAGGTTCTCCGGCTGGCTCTTGTCGAAGAGGTGGTCCTGATGGTTGTAGGGGTTCACCGCCGGCGCGATGGAGTTGTTGCGCTCGGATGCGGGCAGCGGCGGGTTGTCCTTCAGGCTCTCGGCGTGGAAGTAGAAGTTGATCGTGTCGAGGCGGAAGCCGTCGACGCCGCGCTCCAGCCAGAACCGGACGGTCTCCAGCAGAGCATCCTGCACCGCCCGGTTGTGGAAGTTCAGGTCCGGCTGCTGGGTCAGGAAGTTGTGCATGTAATATTGCTGGCGGCGCGTGTCCCACTCCCACGCCGAGCCGCCGAAGATGGACAGCCAGTTGTTGGGCGGCGTGCCGTCCGGCTTTGCGTCCGCCCACACGAACCAGTCCGCCTTTCTGTTGTCGCGGCTCGAGCGGCTCTCCTTGAACCAGGGGTGCTGGTCGGAGGTGTGCGAGATGACCTGGTCGATCATCACCTTGAGGCCGAGTCGGTGGGCCTCGGCGATCAGCCGGTCGAAGTCCTTCAGCGTGCCGAACATCGGATCGACGTCGCAATAGTCGGAAACGTCGTAGCCGAAGTCGAGCATCGGCGAAGTGAAGAAGGGCGAAATCCAGATCGCGTCGGCGCCCAATGAGGCGACATAGGGCAGCCGCTTGATGATGCCCTTCAGGTCGCCGACGCCGTCGCTGCCCGAGTCCTGGTAGCTGCGTGGATAGATCTGGTAGATCACCGCGCCGCGCCACCAGTCCTTGTCGGGCGAGAATGCCGGCGCCGCCGACCTCCGTGCCCCACGGGAGCCGGCCTGCCCCGCCCGGGTGCCGACGGTCTTGCGTGCCGTCTTGTTCATTGCCTTCACCATGATGTCAGCCGCCCTTCACCGAGCCGGCGAGAAGTCCACGCACGAAGTAGCGCTGCAGCGAGAAGAACACGATCAGCGGCACGATGATGGTGATGAAGGCCGAGGTCGTGAGGATTTCCCAGTCGCCGCCGCGCGAGCCGAGCAGCGCGTTGAGCTTTCCGGTCAGCACCAGCTGGTCGGAACCGGAGCCGAGGAACACCATCGCCACCAGCAGGTCGTTCCACACCCACAGGAACTGGAAGATGGCGAAGGACGCCAGCACCGGGAAGGACAGCGGCAGCACGATCTTGATGAAGATCTCGAAGTCGCTGGCGCCGTCGATGCGCGCCGATTCCATCAGTTCACGCGGCAGCCCGGCCATGTAGCTTCTGAGCAGGTAGATGGCGAAGGGCAGGCCGAAGCCGGTGTGCGCCAGCCAGATGCCGAGATAGGTCTTGGACGGCACGCCGAAGAGGTTGCCGACGCCGTTGTAGAGTTCCAGCAACGGGATCAGCGTCATCTGCAGCGGCACGACCAGCAGCCCGATCACGGTGGCGATCAGGATCGCCCGTCCGGGGAACCGCATCCACGCCAGCGCATAGGCGGCGAACGCCGCGATCATGATCGGGATAACGGTTGCGGGGATGGTCACCGTCAGCGAGTTGAGGAACGAGCGGCCGATGCCCTCGGAGAAGAGGACGGTCTGGTAGTTCTCCGTGGTGAAGCGCGGCGGCACCGTCGCGGCGAAGTACACGCGGCGGCCGCGTTCGCTGGTCTGGGCTTCCGGATAGCCGGCGACGAAGCTGCCGTCCTCGTTGATCTGAAGCGTCTCGCCGTCGCCGAGGTCGGCGACCGCCCCGGCCTCGTATTCGGTCGGCGCGACCGCGCGCGTGCCGAACGCGGTGATCCGCTTCTCTCCCGGTTCCGCGAAGAGGTTGCCCTCCAGCACGAACCTGCCGTCCTTCGACACCGCCGTGTTCGGCGCGGGCAGGCGCGCGTTCTCGGTCTGCGACGACGAGAAGAACGCCGACCACCATCCCGACGCGATGATCTGGTCCTTGTCGCGCAGCGACGTCACCAGGATGCCAAGCGTCGGAATGGTCCAGAGCGTGACGAAGAAGAGCACGGCGATGTGGACGCCGAAGCGGCCGAAGAACGACTTGCCGGCGGCGGTGCCGCTTGCCTGTGCCATGTCAGCGTCCTCCCTCGCGGTTCGCCTGGCGGATGTTCCAGATCATGATCGGCAGGACGGCGATCATGATGATGATCGCGATCGTCGCGCCGCGGCCGAAGTCGCCGCCGCCGCGGAACATCCAGTCGAACATCAGGTTGGCGAGCACCTGCGTGTTCCACTGGCCGTTGGTCATGGTCAGCACGATGTCGAAGACCTTGAGGACCAGGATGGTGATGGTCGTCCACACGACCGCGATCGTGCCCCAGATCTGCGGCACCATGATCTTCCAGAAGATCTGGAAGGGGTTGGCGCCGTCGATGACCGCCGCCTCGATGGTTTCCTCGGGGATGCCGCGCAGCGCGGCCGAGAGGATCACCATGGCGAAGCCGGTCTGGATCCAGATGAGGATCACCATCAGGAACATGTCGTTCACGTTCCAGTCGGCAAGCGATATCCAGACCTTCGGGTCGCCGCCGAAGAACGTGACGATGGCGTTCAGGATGCCGATCTGCGTCTGGTCGGCGCCCCTGTACTCGTAGACGAATTTCCAGATGACGCTGGCGCCGACGAAGGAGATGGCGAGCGGAAGGAAGATCAGGCTCTTGGCGATCGTGCCCCACCAGATCTTGTCGGTGAGGACGGCGATGACCAGGCCCAGGAACGTGCACGCGGCGGGCACGATCAGGAGCCAAAGCAGATTGTTCAGGATCGAGCTCCTGAACTCCCGGTCGCCGAACGCCCAGACGTAGTTGTCGAGGCCGACGAAGCCCTCGCCCGCGCGATTCTGGAACGACAGGATCACCGTCTGCACGACGGGATAGATTAGGTAGACCGTCAGGATCAGCAGCGCCGGGCCGATGAACAGCCATGGCCGGATGAGGCCCTGACGGCGGAGGTTGTCGACAGCCGCGCCGCCCGTGACGCCCCGCGAGGGGAAAATCATGTCGAGCGCACGGTTTGCGCCCCAGAAATAGGCGACGCAACCGCCGACGCCGATGATGATGACGAGAATGGCCGAGAAGATCTGCGCCGCCATAGGTTCCCTCCCCTGGTGCGGACCGCTGCGCGCCGGAACGACGCCCTGCGCCGATGCTCCTCACCCGGCCTCCGCTCCACTCGGCCCCCGCTCCCTGCCGGGGAGAGGAGGCCTTCTCCGTTCGCACATCATCGACGGAGTTCGAGCGCAGCGCAGGCAGTCTTCCTCTCCCCGCAGGGGAGAGGGTGGCCGATCCAGGCGACAGACGTCGCCGCGGGCGGAGGCCGGGTGAGGGGCCTCCATGCTCGGCGGATGGAGGAGAGCGACGCTCCCCTCCTTAGTGAGCCGATGGCTACTTGATGGCGTCCCAGCTCTTCTGGATGTCGGTCGCCACGGCCTCGGCCGACTTGCCGCCGACGAGGTCGATCATGCCGGTCCAGAAGGCGCCCGCGCCGATCTTGCCCGGCATCAGGTCCGAGCCGTCGAAGCGGAAGGTCGATGCGTTGACCAGGATCTCGCCCTGCTTCTTCAGCGCCTCGTTGGCATAGACCTCCGGCTTGGCGGTCTTGAGCGGCGTCAGGAAGCCCGACTGCGCCATCCAGATCTCATGGGCGAGCGGCATCTTCAGGAAGTCGATGAAGGCGCGCGCGGCCTTGGAGTCCTTGGTGATGGAGAACAGCGTGCCGCCGCCCAGCACCGGATTGCCGAGGTCGGCATGCGCTTCCATGGGAGGCAGGTAGAAGAAGTCCGCGTCCTCGCCGAGTACCGTGCCCTCCGGGAAGAAGGACGAGATGAACGACGCCTGGCGGTGCATGTAGCACTTCGGCGGGATGCCGAAGAGGCCCTTCGGGCTGTCGCGGAAGTCGGTGGCCGCGACCGCAGCCTTGCCGCCGTCGACCATCTTGTCGTTGGTGGCGATATCGGCGAAGACCTGCAGAGCGTTGACGACGGCCGGGTCGTTGAACGGGATCGCGTTCGTGGTCCACTTGTCGTAGACGTCCGGCGTCTGCGTCCGCAGCATGATGTCCTCGACCCAGTCGGTCGCCGGCCAGCCAGTGGCGCCGCCCGAGCCCAGCCCGATGCACCACGGCACGCCGCCGTCCTCGACGATCTGGTCGGACAGCGCCATCATCTCTTCCCAGGTCTCGGGAACCTCGTAGCCGGCTTCCTCGAAGTTCTCCGGCACGTACCACACGAGCGACTTCAGGTCGGCCTTGTACGGGAAGGCGAAGAATTTCTTCGCGCCGTCCTTGTCGGTGTAGGTGCCGAGGTCGACCCACGACTGGCCGGCACCGTAGTTGTCCTTGACGAAGGCCGCGTCGGCATCGGCGAGCGGGACGAGCAGGCCCTTCGACGCCAGGTCCTGGATCAGGCCGGGCTGCGGCAGGACCGCGATGTTCGGCGGGCTGCCCGCCTGCGTGTCGATGACGATCTGCTGCTCGTAGTTCTCCGACGACGAATAGTTGATCGTCACGCCGGTGGCGGTGGAGAAATAGTCGAGAACGGAACGGACGAGCGCTTCGTCCTCGCCGCGCCACGGGCCGAAGATAGAGAGCGTCTCGCCCTTCAGGTCGACCTTCTTCAGATCCTCATAATTGGACCAGGTGAAACGGGCGTCCTCGCCCGGCGCAAACTTCAATTGTGCAGAGGCCGGGCTGGCCACGGCGAGCGCCGCGAGTGCGACGCCCAGCATCAGGGTCTTCTTCATCGTAATCCTCCCGTTTGGTCGCAGGGACCAGGTCACTAGAACCGGACGGACCTCCATCCGCCCAGCCGGTACCGCCTCGAAGAATGGACCCGGAAGGCGCCAAGCACAACCCGGGTAAAAAACATCCTCCAAAGCGCTTTGGCTGACCCGATGAAGGCCAGCAAATCGGTAGGGAGTCAATACCTCTGCTTCTTTAATCGGTTTAACCCGGTTGAATTGCTGCAGTGCGGCCGTTTCTTCGGCGCTGCGGGATCGTTTCCGTCTTCACGGTTCCAGCCTGCCGTCCTATCCTGCCTCGTTCGAGCGGTCTGGATTCGGTCACCGCACTCCTGTTTCTCAAAGCGCTTTGGCTGTTCTGGACGATGAACCTCAAGCAACTCTCCCAGATGCTGGCGCTCTCCCAGACGACGGTGAGCCGCGCCCTGAACGGCTATCCGGAGGTGAACGAGGAGACGCGCCGACGCGTGTTCGACGCCGCCAAACGGCATGGCTACCGACCGAACCCCAGCGCGCGCCGGTTGGCGACCGGAAAGGCCGGCATGATCGGCTATGTCATGGCGACGGGATCCTCCGTCGACATCGATCCGCACTTCGTGGAGTTCCTGTCCGGCCTCGGTGACTATGCGCGCACCCACGAGCTCGACCTGGCGCTCAGCCCGACGGCGCTCGAGGACGAGGAAACGACGTACCGGCGCGTCGTCGCCAACAAGCAGGTCGATGCCGTCTACGTGTCGGCGCCGCGTCCGCGTGACCGGCGCATCAACCTTCTCCAGCAGCTCGGGCTGCCCTTCCTCGTGCACGGCCGCTCGGAAGGCCTGGATTTCGACTATCCCTACCTCGACATCGACAATGAGGGCGCTTTCCACGACGCGGCGCGACTGCTCATGCAGCTCGGCCACCGGCGCATCGCCCTGATCAATGGCGACGTAGCACAGACATTCGCCGTCCATCGCGAACGCGGTGCGCGCCGCGCCCTGGCCGCGGCCGGGCTCGACCTGCCGCCTGCGCTGAACCACTCCGTGGCGATGACCGAGGAGAACGGCTACCGGTCGGCGCGCGCGTTGCTCGAGCGTCCCGATCGGCCAACGGCGATCCTGTGCTCCTCGATGATGATGGCGCTCGGCGTCGTGCGCGCGATGCGGGACCTGTCGCTCGACCTTCCGGGCGACGTGTCGCTCGTCGTCCACGACGACGTCTTCCACTATCTGAAGCCGGAGAGCTTTCCCGCGCCGCTCACCACCACGCGCTCGTCCATCCGTGCCGCCGGCCAGCGCATCGCCGAACGCCTCGCGGCGCGGCTGTCCGGGCTGGAGAGCGAGCCTCGCGGCGAGGTCTGGCCGGTCGATCTCGTGGTGCGCGGCTCGATCGCAGGGGTGAGGGCGTAGCGCATAACCTCCACCCGGCGCTGCCCCGGCCTCCTCCCCTCGAGTGGAACCTACTGCGCCGTCGGCTTGGGCAGGCCTTCGCCTTCATGGACCGGCTTGCCGTCGATCAGCGTGATCAGAACCTGGGCACCGGCGATCTCGGTCGGCGCGATTTTGGTGATGTCGGTGTCGAGCACCACCACATCGCCGCGCTTGCCGGCGGTCAGCGTGCCGGACTCGGTCTCGTCGAAGGCGGCATAGGCGCTGTTCACCGTGTACGCCTTCAGCATGTCCATCACCTCGAGCCTGTGCTGCGGCGTCAGCACGCGGCCGTCCGGATCCTCCATGTCCTGCCGCGTGACGCCAATCTGGATCGCCTCCAGCGGGTTCATCGACGACACGCTCCAGTCGCTCGATCCGACCAGCGTCGCGCCGGCCCCCTTCAGCGCGCCGAACGGATAGAGCCATTCGGAGCGCGCAGGCCCGAGCTTCGGCTCGGTCAGGTCGGTGATGTAGGTGTCGGGATAGGCCCAGAGCGCCTGGATGTTGGCCAGCACGCCGAGGCCCTTGAAGCGGGGAACGTCCGCCTCGTTGACCAGCTGCACATGGGTGATCTGGTGGCGGCTGTCGCGCACGCCGTTCGCCTTCTGCGCCGCCTCGTAGGCGTCGAGCGTGGCCCGCACCGCCCAGTCTCCGATCGCATGCGCGTGAAGCTGCAGGCCGGCCTTGTCGGCTGCGGTGGCGATCTCGTCGAGCTGCTTCGGCGTGAACAGGAGTTCGCCGGTGGAGTTGGAGCCGACATAGGCCTCGAGCAGCGCCGCGGTGCCCGTCTCGATGACGCCGTCGACAAACAGCTTCACCGCGTTCACCTCGAGGTGCGGCGAGGCATAGCGGCCGGCGAGATCGAGCGCGCGCGTCACGCCGGCGACACCTTCCGGTGCCTCGATCTTGACGGCCGCCTTGACGCGCAGCTGCAGCGTCCCGGCCGCTTCCGCGCGCTGGTAGCCTTTCAGCATCCACTCCTCGACCGAGGGGTCGATGATGGCAGTGACGCCATAGCTCAGTGCTTCGGCCTGCGCGGACTCCAGTCCTCCATCGACCTGCTCGTCGGGATAGTCCGGCAGGAACGCCTTGACCATGTCCATCGCGCTTTCGCGCAGCAGGCCGCTGGCGCGGCCGCTGCCGTCGCGCTCGATCCGCCCGCCCTCGGGATCCTTGGTCGTGTCGATGATGCCGGCGGCCCTGAGCGCCGCCGTGTTCGCCCAGCCGGAATGGCCATCCACGGAGGAGATGTAGGCCGGCCGGTCGCCGGTGAATTCGTCCAGCATGGCGGCGGTGGCGTCCGGGAAGGCGGCGATGTCCCATCCAGCGCCGCGAATCCACGCGCCTTCCGGCAGCGAGTCGATGTCGGCGTCCTCGATGGCCTGGGCGACGTCCTCCTTGGAGGTGGCATCCCAGAAGCTGACATCGAGCGCCTCCGTCGCGCTCCAGATCAGGTGGTTGTGGCCATCCTGGAAGCCCGGCAGGACGAGCGCACCGGCGGGCAGGTCATAGACCGTGGCGCCGGCAAGGTACGAGGCTATGTCGGCGTCGGAGCCGACCGCGGCGATCTTGCCGTCGACGATGGCGATGGCGGTGGCCTCCGGTCTCGCCTCGTCCATGGTCAGCACGCGCGCGCCGCGCAGCACCAGCGTGTCGGCGAAAGCCGCGGAACCGAGCAGCAGGGTGAAGCTCGCGGCCAGCAGGCCTGCCCGTTGAAAGCGCGTCATGGTGTCGATCCTCCTGCGTCCCAGGCTCGGAACCTACAGGGGCGTTTTTTGGGCGGTCAAGCCGGGCGGCCTGCGATGGGCGGCAGCTCAGATGCCGGAGCCGAACAGTTCCTGCGCATTGTCGCCCTGCCATGGAGCAGGCGCAGGCGAGCCGGCGGAGGGCAGGGGCATCCAGCACTTCAGTTCCGGATCGGCATAGGCGACGATGTTGCCGGGATGGGAATCGCTGGACCGCCAGCCTTCGATGCCGAACTGATCGGCCCGCGACCAATAGGCCACATCGACCTCGGCCGGCCCCTGCTCGGAGGAGCGCACCGTCACCAGGATGCGCGTGCCATCCTTCGGCGCGGTCGCGATGTGGCGCCATCCGTCGGCTTCAGCCATGCGTTCCTCCTCGTGCGGCTTCCGGCAAAACCTACAGCCGCGAGGCGGAGGGTCAAGAGTCGCCGCTACCGGTACCCGGTCGCGTCGGCCGGCTTGCCGGCCTCCGATACCTCGACGATGTAGCGCCACGCGTCGGGCTGCGACCCGTCGACATCGGTAAAGCCGTACACCTTGGCGAGTTCGCCAGACGACAGCGATCGTCCATTCCAGCGGGCGTGATCCGGGTCTGCGGTCAAGGCCGCGACCGCCCGGCCGACGAAGCGCGGGGTCTCGGATATGATGAAGTGTGGCATGATCTTGGTTCCGTCCCGCCAGTTTTCCTCCGACACTCCATAGTGCTCCAGCATCATCTCGGAGCGCAGCCAGCCGGGCGTCAGCGACACGGATGTACACCCGTGCTTCGCGAGGTCCTGCGCGTGGGACCAGCCCATGCGGTTCACCGCCACCTTGGCGAGGTCGTAGAAGGGCGACAGCCGATAGTGGTCGGCATTGTAGTCAGTCGTTCCGTCCGTCACCTCGACCAGCAATCCCCCTGGGCGTTCGATCAGAAGAGGTAGGGCGAAGTGCGCCGTGATCAGATGCGTATCGATGCCGAGCCGGAGCAGACGCAGACCATTCTCGAGGTTGTGCTCCCACACCGCCTTGTTCCACTCGAACAGAAGCTCGCCGCCCCAGATGTCGTTGACGACCACATCGAGCCTACCGGCCTCCGCGCGGATCTTCTCGACCAGGGCACGGACTTCGTCCGGCACGAGATGATCGGTCGGTACGGCGATGCCCTTTCCGCCAGCGGCGGTTACGAGATCGGCCGTGTCCTCAACCGTCTCGGCGCGGTCGTATTCCGAGCGTCGGCTGCGGGTCGAGCGGCCGGTCACATAGACCGTCGCGCCCGCCGCGCCCAATTCGACGGCGATGCCGCGCCCGGCGCCACGTGTCGCTCCGGCCACCAGGGCGACCTTTTCTGACAGTGCCATGCAATCACCTTTGTGAACTTCCACACGGAGCGGTGGCGAGTCGCTGGTTTTCCGATATATAAACATCTATTCGGTTATAAATCACGGGTCAACATGCCTCGACCAAAGACGAGATCCGACGCGGAAGTGCTCGAAGCGGCGTTGGCGCTGATCTACGCGACGGGCCCGGACGCGTTGACGTTTCAAAGTCTGTCGGCTGCGTGCGGGCTTTCGGCGGCTACGCTGGTGCAGCGTTTTGGAACCAAGTCGAAGCTGAAGCAGGCGGCATTGTTGATGGCCTGGGACCGTCTTGATGCCGATACATCGAGGCTTGCGGAAACGCTGCCGAAGACGCCTGCCGGCGCGATCAGGCTTCTGACCGCTCTTTCAAAGTCCTATGGCGGTATCGAAAAATATGCCGAGGGTCTGCTGGTTCTGCGCGAGGACTTTCGCGACCCGGTTCTCAGGGCGCGCGGCGCCGCATGGAAGGTGGCGCTTTCGGCTGTTCTGGACGAGTGCTTTCGAGATGCCCCGGGCACGCCGCGCGGCGTGGGCCTGCTGCTGGCCTCCCAGTGGCAGGGTTGCCTCCTCTGGTGGGGCTTCGACGGTAAAGGTGACGCCGACCGCTACGTGCAGTGGCACCTGAAACGGTTCGTCGGCACAGTCACGCGGTAGGCATCAGTCCGGTCCGCCGTCCAGCGTGGCGAGCACACCGTAGAGTTCCGGCCGGCGGTCGCGGAACAGACCCCAGGCGGCACGGTCGGCGGCAAGCCTCGCGCGGTCGAAAGTCGCGGTGAGCACGGCTTCCCCGTCGCGGCCGGTCTCGGCAAGAAGTTCTCCGGAAGCGCCGGCGATGAAGGACGAGCCGTAATAGGTCTGCGTCTTGCCGCCGACATGCTCGGTGCCGATGCGGTTGGCCGCGGCGACCGGCATGAGGTTGGCGCCGGCATGGCCGCGCATGGTCGTGCGCCAGTGCTGCATCGAATCGAAGTCTGGCCGGCCGGGCTCGGAGCCGATTGCGGTCGGGTAGAGCAGCAGTTCCGCACCCATCAGCGCCATGGCGCGGGCGGCTTCCGGAAACCACTGGTCCCAGCAGATGCCGACGCCGACCACGCCGAAGCGCGTCGGCCAGACACGGAAGCCTGTGTCGCCCGGATTGAAATAGAACTTCTCCGAGTAACCGGGCCCGTCCGGGATGTGGGACTTGCGGTAGAGGCCGAGGTCGCTGCCGGCGTCGAGC
The DNA here is from genome assembly GCA_019635755.1 of Rhizobiaceae bacterium. Classification (GTDB taxonomy): domain Bacteria; phylum Pseudomonadota; class Alphaproteobacteria; order Rhizobiales; family Rhizobiaceae; genus OAS926. Next base: position 404,731 of record JAHBYW010000003.1, read on the forward strand.
ATGACGACCGTGTTGAAATAGGCCTGGTTTCGGCGCTCGAACAGCGACACGGGCAGCACGATGCCGAGCTCGGCAGACAGCGCCTTCATGGCCGAGAGCGTCGGATGCGCGCTGTCGAGCGGTCGGGCGCGCGCGAAGTGCGCCGGGCTCTCCTCCTGACAGAAATAGAGACCTTCGAAGAGTTCCTGCACGAGCACGATGTTGGCGCCGCACGCGGCAGCATCGCGCACCAGCCGGGAGGCGGTTGCGACGTTCTCGTCGGCGTCGTCGGTGCAGGCAAATTGCACGACGCCAAGCGTAACCTCGTTCGCCATCAGGCACCCTCGAAGCCGGTCAGGACGCCGACGGCGTTGACGCCGATCTCGTCCACCGCGTAGCCGCCTTCCATGACGAACAGCGTCGGGAGGCCGAGCGCGGCGATGCGTTTGCCGATCTTCGGATAGTCGGCACTGGTCAGCTTGAACTTCGAGATCGGGTCCTTCTCGAAGGTGTCGACGCCGAGCGAGACGACGACGATGTCGGGCTTGTAGGACGCCAGTCTGCGGCAGCCGTCCTCCAGCGCTTCGTTCCATTTCGCCCACGGCGTGCCGAACGGCATGGGGTAGTTGTGGTTGAAGCCCGTGCCCGCGCCCTCCCCCGTCTCGTCGGCGTAGCCCAGGAAATACGGGTACTCGACCTGCGGGTCGCCGTGCAGGTTGATCACCTGCACGTCGTCGCGGGCGTAGAAGATCTGCTGCGTTCCGTTGCCATGGTGATAGTCCACGTCGAGAATCGACACGCGGCTCGCGCCGTTCTCGCGAAACCAGTGCGCGGCGACCGCGGCGTTGTTGATGAAGCAATAGCCACCCATGAAGGCATCGCCCGCGTGGTGGCCCGGCGGGCGGCAGAGCGCGAAGGCGGCGCGTTCGCCGCCCTTCACCAGGCCGGCGGCCGTGAGTGCCACGTCGAAGGACGATTTGATTGCCTCCCACGTTCCCTTCACGAACGTCGCGCCGGCGTCGAAGGAATAGTAGCCGAGCAGCGCCTCGGTCGACTTCGGCACGACGTCGCCGCGCAGGCCGCGCGTCGGCCAGGTCATCGGCATCGCCGTGCCGTCGCGGCCCTCGGCCAGCCACCGGTCATAGACCGTGGGCAGGAAGTCGACGAAGTCGGCACGGTGGACCTTCTTCGCCCAGGCGAGATCATGGTCCGCCGGCGCGACGATGGCCCCCAGCCGCTCGGACTCTACGCGCGCCTTGATGATCTCGGCGCGCGAGGGTTTCTCGAAGGCCGGAACCATGGCGCCCGCGATCAGCTCGACGTTGCCGGAATGGCCAAGGTGTTTCGGCGAATAGACGGTCTTCATCAAGGCCCCTCATTGCTCGCGTCCAAGCTAGCCGGCCGCTCACGGGTCGGACAAGGGCGCGGCCCGGAAATCCGCCTGCACTTCCCTCGGCTTTCGCGCCAGTGCTACCCTTGGTCACTGAGGGAGACTGTCATGCCGCATGCCGATCTGGTCGTCGAGAACGGTCACGTGATCACCATGGATCCGGACCGCCCCCGCGCCGAAGCGGTCGCGGTCAGGGATGGGCGCATCGTCGCCGTCGGTGACACCCACGACGTGCATGACCTGAAAGGACCGGCGACGAAGGTCATCGACGCGGCCGGCAACACGGTCCTCCCAGGCTTCATCGAAGCGCATATGCATCTCTTCGGCGGCGCGACGCAGCTCGACCACCTGCAGCTCTTCGGCATTCGTGGTTTCGATGCGCTGTCGGAGGCCATCCGCGACTATGCCGCCGCGCGGCGCGACAAGCCCTGGCTGATCGGCCAGGGGGCCGACTATACGATCCTGTCGGTCGGCGAGCGCGTCACCCGCCATCATCTCGACCGCATCATCGCGGACCGGCCGTTCATGATGATCACGCCGGACCATCACACGGCCTGGGCCAACACCAGGGCGCTGGAACAGGCCGGCATCCTGCGCGGCAAGAGGCTCGGGCCCGGAAACGAGATCGTCATGGATGCCGACGGGCTGGCAAGCGGCGAGCTGCGCGAGGGAGAGGCGTTCAACCCGTTGATCGAACTGGCCGGCGAAGGCCGGACGCGGCTCGGGCTCTCCACCGGCGGCGAGCCGGACCCCTATCCGACCCCGGCCGAGTTCGCGGCCGACAGCGCGATCCTGCGGCGCGGCCTTGCCTGGTGCGCCAGCCATGGCATCACGTCGTTCCAGAACATGGACGGAAATCTCTACCAGCTGCAGCTGCTGGCGCAGATCGAGGCCGAAGGCGATCTGATCTGCCGTGCGCAGATCCCGTTCCATTTCAAGAATTTCATGACACTCGCCGACCTGGAGAAGGCGTCGGCGATGGCGCGCAGCTACACCGGCGACTGGCTGAAGTCCGGCATGGTCAAGATCTTCATGGACGGGGTCCTGGATTCCTGGACGGCGGTCATGCTCGATGAATACAGCGATCGTCCCGGCTGGACCGGCGAGCCGCTGTTCTCACCGGAATTCTTCGCCGAGGTCGCGACCGAGGCGGACCGGCGCGGACTGCAGATCGCGGTGCATGCCATCGGCGACGGCGCCGTGCGCACGGTGCTCGACGGCTACGAGGCGGCGCAGCACGCCAATGGCCGTCGCGACAGCCGTCATCGCGTGGAGCACGTCGAGGTGACGACGGAGACCGACATCCCACGATTCGCCGCGCTGGGCGTCATCGCGTCCATGCAGCCCACGCATCCGCCGGGCTCGGGCGGATTCCCGCTGGAGCCGACGATCACGCGCATCGGCCGCAAGCGCTGGCCCGTGTCGTTCCCGACGCGGACGCTGAAGGAGGCCGGCGCACGTGTCGTCTTCGCCTCGGACTGGCCCGTGGCACCGATCGATCCGATCCTGGGAATCCAGGCGGCGGTCATGCGCAAGCCATGGGCGGACGACCTGCCCGATCAGCGGCTGACGCTCGATGAGGCTATCCACGCCTATACCGTGGAAGGCGCCTATGCTGAGTTCGCCGAAGCCAGGAAAGGCCGGCTCAAGCCGGGCTTCCTCGGCGATCTCGTCGTCCTCTCCGACGAGATCGAGGAGACACAGCCCAGCCAGTTCATGACCATCCGGCCGGTCACCACGATCTGCGGCGGACGCGTGACCTATCAGGCCTGATGCCGGCATCGATTCTGAACGCGGATTCAAAACAGTCGATTGCCAAGCCGCGGACCATGTGCTGACATCGACCTCTCCATAAAGCCGCCTCCAAGAGCGGCCCACAGCAATTCCAGCAAGAAAGCGCAGAGGTTTTGCGTCCGGAATTGCCTCGAATGACAGGGGACATCGTGCCGGAAAAGCCGGTCAGGGACGCAATCGAAGTCCGTGGGGTCAGCAAGATCTTCGGCGCCGGCGAAGGCCGGGTCGCGGCGTTGGACGATGTCTCGGTGTCGATCCGCGAGAACGAGTTCTTCACGCTGCTCGGGCCGTCGGGATGCGGCAAGACCACGCTGCTCCGGCTGATCGCAGGCTTCGATTTCCCCACCTCCGGCCAGATCATGCTGCACGGCGAGGACATCGCGCCGCTGCCGCCGTTCAAACGGCCGGTGAACACCGTGTTCCAGAACTATGCGCTGTTCCCGCACATGACGGTGGCGCAGAACATCGGCTTCGGTCTCGAAATGCTCGGACGGCCGAAAGCCGAGATCGAGGCGCGCGTGGCGGCGATGCTGAAGCTGGTCCAGATGGAGAAGCTCGCCGGCCGCCGCACCAGCCAGATCTCCGGCGGCCAGCAGCAGCGTGTGGCGCTGGCGCGCGCGCTGGCGCCGGCACCCAAGGTGCTGCTGCTGGACGAGCCGCTGTCAGCGCTCGACTTCAAGCTGCGCAAGGAGATGCAGATCGAGCTGAAGCGCCTGCAGCACGAAACGGGCATCACCTTCATCTTCGTCACACACGACCAGGAAGAAGCGCTGACCATGTCCGACCGCATCGCGGTGATGTCATCCGGCAGGATCCTGCAGGTCGGCGGTCCGCGCGACATCTACGACCATCCGGCCGAGCGCTTCGTCGCAAATTTCATCGGCGACACCAACTTCCTGCCGGCGACGGTGCTCTCGAGCGCCGGCGGCAAGGCGCGGGTTAAGCTGGCCTCCGGCATCGAGATCGATGCGCCTCTGCCAGCGGGTTTCACGCCCGGCAGCGAGGTGACCGTGGTGGTGCGCCCCGAGCACGCGCGGCTGATGCGCGAGGCCTCGACGCTCAACGGCACGGTCGAGAACGTCGTCTATTTCGGCACCGATACGCATTTCCACGTCGCGCTCGACCAGGGCCGCGGCTTCGTGGTGCGGCAGCAGAACGCGCGCAGCGGCGAAGCCGGCGTCTCCGCCGGCGACCGCGTCGGCATCTTCGTCGGCGACGGCGCCGCTCAGGTCCTGAAGGACTAGGCGATGGCGAGCGCGCGGGACTTTGCCGAAAGCGCCGAGCGGCAAGACGTCCGCCGGCGCTGGGCACTGCTCTCGCCGGCGCTCGTCATCATCTTCTTCGCCGCCGTCGGCCCGCTCTTCATCATGCTGGTCTATTCTTTCCTGCAGAAGGGCGACTACGGCGGCGTGCGCTGGGCCTTCTCGACGGACGGCTGGTTCAGCGTCTTCTTCCAGCGCGACATCTTCGATGACACGCTGTCCTTCGCCGACGCTCACATCTCGATCCTGTGGCGGTCGGTGCGCCTGTCGCTCATGACGACGCTGTTCACCTTCCTTCTCGGATTTCCCACGGCCTATTTCATCGCGACCCGGCCCGAGAAGTCGCGCGACATCTGGCTGTTCCTCATCACCATCCCGTTCTGGACCAACCTGCTCATCCGCACCTTCGCGATGCAGGAGGTGATCCGCAACGAGGGCGTCATCAACACCGCGCTGCTGTGGCTCGGCATCGTCGATCAGCCGATCCAGATCATGTACACCGACAAGGCCATCCTGTTCGGCATGCTCTACGTCTACCTGCCGCTGATGGTTCTGCCGCTCTACGCCAGCCTGGAGAAGCTCGACTTCCGGCTGGTCGAGGCTGCCTACGACCTCTATGCAACGCGCTTCCAGGTGCTGCGCCGCGTGATCATGCCGCTGGTGAAGCCGGGGATCATCGCCGGTTCGATCCTCGTCTTCATCCCGTCGCTCGGCGCCTATGTCACGCCGCGCGTGCTGGGCGGCGGCAAGAACCTGATGCTGGGCAATCTGATCGAACTGCAGTTCGGCCAGGGCCGGAACTGGCCGCTCGGCGCGGCGCTGTCGATGACGCTGCTGGCGCTGGTGATGGTCGCGCTCCTCATCTACGCGCGACAGGCGCAGTCGCGGAGCCTGCGTCATGGCTAGCGCGGGCGAAGGCAGGGGCGTCGCCCTGCGGCGGACCGGCTTCTCGGTGAAGCGGCAGACCGGCTTCGGCGTCATCGCATGGCTGTGCTTCTTCATGCTCTACCTGCCAATCCTGACGCTCGTCCTGTTCTCCTTCAACGCCGACCAGTCGATGGCGGTATGGGGCGGCTTCTCCTTCCGCTGGTACGAGTCCGCCTGGCACAATCAGACCGTCCAGGACGCCTCCCTGCGCTCGCTGCAGATCGCCTTCATCGCCGCGATCCTGGCGACCGTCGCCGCGACGATGGCGGCGCTTGCCACCACGCGCGGGCGTGCGTTCCGCGGCGAGCAGGCGGCCTATGCCATGATCAACACGCCGCTGATCGTGCCGGAGATCGTCACAGCGACGGCGCTGCTGATCTTCTTCGCCTCGATCAAGGTGTCGACCGGCTATACGGGACTCGGCTACCTCATTGCCGCGCACACGGCCTTCTGCATCCCCTTCGCCTATCTGCCGATCCGGGCGCGGCTGGAATCCATGGACCTGACGCTGGAGACCGCCGCGGGCGACCTCTACGCCACGCCATGGCAGGCCTTCCGGCGCATCACGCTGCCGCTTTTGTGGCCCGGCATCATCGCTGGGCTGATGCTGGCCTTCGTCATCTCGCTGGACGATGTCGTCATCACGGAGCTGGTTAAGTCCGGCGGGCAGGACACCCTGCCGACCTACATGCTGGGGCAGCTCCGCCGCATCGTCACCCCCGAGATCAACGCGATCTCCACGGTCTTCCTTCTGCTGTCCGTGGTGATCGTCACCCTGTTCTTCCTGCTCAGCCGGCAGAGATCATGACCAACGACCACAGGAGAAAGCCATGAGACACATGAAACTGGGACTGGCCTTCGGAACGGCCATGCTGGCGATGGCCGGCACGGCAGCGGCCGAAGGGGAACTCAACATCTACAACTGGGGCAACTACACCAACCCCGACCTGATCAAGAAGTTCGAGGAGCAGTTCAAGGTCAAGGTCACCGTGACCGACTATGACTCGAACGATGCCGCGCTCGCCAAGGTTCGCGCCGGCGGCCACGGCTTCGACATCGTCGTGCCGTCTGCGAACTATGTCCGCATCTGGATCGACGAGGGCCTGCTCATCGAGACCCGCCCCGACCAGATGGAGAACTTCAAGAACGTCGACGAGCGCTGGGTCGACGTCGACTGGGATCCGGGCCGTCACTATACCGTGCCGTGGCAGTGGGGCACGACCGGCATGATCGTCGACACGTCCGTCTACAAGGGTGAAATCAACACCAGTGCCATCGCTTTCGATCCGCCTGCGGAACTGGTCGGCAAGATCAACGTCGCGCCCGAGATGAACGACGTCATGTCGATGGCGATCTGGTACATGGGCGGCGAGTGGTGCAGTGACGACCGCGAGCTGCTGAAGAAGGTGCGCGACAAGCTGGTCGAGGCGAAGCCGAAGTGGATCTCAATGGACTACGGCGTCATCGAGAAGTTCCAGAGCCGCGACTTCGCCGCCGCGCTCTACTGGAACGGCGCCGCACTGCGTTCGCGCAAGGCGAACCCGGACGTGCGCTTCGGCTATCCGAAGGAAGGCTACCCGATCTTCATGGACAGCGTCGCGGTCCTCAAGGACGCGAAGAACCCTGAGAACGCGAAGCTCTTCCAGAACTTCATCATGGATCCGGAGAATGCGGCGCTGATCTCGGCCTTCGCCAACTACGCCAACGGCATCAAGGGGTCGGAGGCCTTCATGCCCGAGGACATGAAGGGTGCGCCGGAGGTGGACATCGCGCCCGAACACCAGGCGTCGGGCCACTTCCTGACGCCGTGCTCGCCGGAGGTGACGGAGCTCTACACCCGCGTCTGGACCGACCTGCTGAAGTAACACGATTGGCTCCGGCGCTGCCTGCGCCGGAGCCTTCCCCTCAAGCGACAGGGCGGGCGGCATGAGCTCGTACCGAAACTCCGACCCCCGCCCGCCGATCATGGTCGGATCGCCGCCGGCGCTGTTTCCATCCCGGCTGAACTGGGACCAGCCGCCGTGGAACCGCTGGTCGTTCCAGCACATCACCGAGATTCTGCCGACGGTCGAGGTCTGGCGCGGCACCGGGCATCGCAGCCGGCTGGAGGAAACTCCACATGATCTCGACGGCATCACGGTCGATGCCGTCGACGGATCGCCATCGACGCTAGCTGGGCACCTCGACGAAACCTACACGGACGGGATCCTCGTCCTGAAGGATGGCCGCGCCGTCTACGAGCGGCTGTTCAACGGGATGACCCCGCGCACGCTGCATCTGTCGCAGTCGGTCGCGAAGTCCGTCACGGGGACCGTATTCGGCATCCTCGTCGGCCAGGACGTGCTGAACCCCGAGCGGCTGGTGACCCACTATCTGCCGGAACTGGAGCGGACGGGCTGGCGCGGCGCGACGCTTCAGCATGTGCTCGATATGCGCTCGGGCGTACGATACTCCGAGGAATACACCGATCCGCACTCCGATGTCGGCCAGACCGACGTCGCCTCCGGCTGGAAGCCGGTGCCCCCAGACGCGGACCCGATTCTGCGCTGGCCGCGCCACATCTGGGAGCAGATCCTCGGTCTGACCGAGCAGGTGCGCCCGCATGGCGACGCGTTCGACTACCGGTCGATCGAGACCGATGTGCTGGCCTTCGTCATGGAGCGCGTCACGGGCCGGCGTCTCGCGCAACTCGTCTCGGAGGAGCTCTGGCAGAAGATCGGCTGCGACGAGAGCGCACGCTTCACCGTCGATCCCGCCGGCTATGCGCTCGCGGATGGCGGTTTCAACGCGACCCTGCGCGACTATGCGCGCTTTGGCCAGCTCATCCTCGACGGCGGCCGCGACATCGTTCCCGCCGCGTGGATCGAGGCGACGCGAACCGGAGTGCACGGGCCGGAATACAGCGCGTCGATGCCGGAGGGCTCTTACCGCAACCAGTTCTGGATCGAGGATCCGCGCTCGCGCAACCTGCTGTGCCGCGGCGTCTTCGGGCAGCTGATCCACATCGACTTCGACCACCGCATGGTGACGGTGAAGCTGTCGAGCTGGCCGGATTTCGTCAGCGTGGAGTATTCCCGCGCGACGCTGAAGGCCGTCCACGCAATCGCGCGGGCGCTGGGGTAGCGCGGGGATCTGCCCCCTCCACCAAGGCGGGAGGACCCGCCTGCTGCGGCGGTCCCCCTCCCGGGGAGGAAACTCGACATCCCGCGATGAAACCGCTACCTCCGCGCCATGCCCGGCAAGACGCTCATCTCCCCGTCGATTCTCTCATCCGACTTCTCGAAACTCGGCGACGAGGTCGAAGCCATCGACCGTGCCGGCGCCGACTGGATCCATCTCGACGTGATGGACGGGCATTTCGTTCCGAACATCACCTTCGGGCCGCAAATCATCAAGGCGATCCGGCCGCGTTCGAAGAAGCGCTTCGACTGCCATTTGATGATCGCGCCGGCCGACCCCTATCTGGCTGCGTTCGCGGAGGCCGGCGCCGACCTCATCACGGTTCACGCGGAGGCCGGCCCGCATCTCGACCGCTCACTGCAGACCATCCGGAACCTCGGCAAGAAGGCCGGCGTGGCAATCAACCCGGCGACGCCGGAAATCGCGATCGAACATGTGCTCGACCGGCTCGACCTCGTTCTGGTGATGACGGTCAATCCCGGCTTCGGCGGCCAGGCGTTCATCCCGGCGACCGTCGAGAAGGTGCGCCGGGTCAAGGCCATGATCGGCGGCCGCAAGATCGCCATCGAGGTTGACGGCGGGATCACGCGCGAGACCGCGCCGCTCGTCGTCGCTGCAGGTGCCGACGTGCTCGTCGCGGGCTCGGCGGTGTTCACAGGCGATGCCGGCGCCTACGCCCGCAACATCGGGGCCATCCGAACCGCCGCCGACGCAGCCGTCGGCCGCATGGCGTAGCCGGCCCGATCTGCATGTCCGTCACCATGTCAGGCTGGCCGCGCGCGGTTCTCTTCGACCTCGACGGCACGCTGGTCGATTCCGCCCCGGACATCGCCGCGTCGGTCAACACCCTGCTGGCGCGCCATGCGCTTGGACCGCTGACGCTCGACCAGGTGAAGTCGATGATCGGCCACGGCATCGAGAAGACGGTGGAGCGCGCCTTCGCGGCCTGCGGAAAGCCGCTGACGCCGGCCAGTCTCGCCATCCGCAACGCCGAGATGATCGACATCTACGCCGACAACCTGACCAACCTGACCGTGCTGATGCCCGGCGCCGCCGAGGCGGTGGAAGCGCTGCGCGGACACGGCGTCCAGATCGGCGTCGCCACCAACAAGCCGCAGCGGCCGACCGAACTCGTCCTCGACCATTTCGGCTTGACCCGGCTTGTCGGATGCGCAATCGGCGGCGATGCCGGCGTCAACAAGAAGCCGGCGGCGGACATCCTGCTCGCTGCGCTCGACCGCCTCGGCGTCGAGCCCTGGGATGCCGTGATGGTGGGTGACAGCGGTGCCGACGTTCAGTCGGCGCGCGCGGCGGGCATCCTGTCGATCGCCGTCAGAGGCGGTTATGCGCATGCGCCGATCGAGTCGCTCGGCGCGGATGTCGTGATCGACAGTCTGGATCAACTGCGGGAAGCGATCGAACGGCTCGGCAAGGATGGCTGACAGCCGCCGCTAAGCCCGCCGTTCGCCGCCGATCCAGACACCTCGCACATCGAGGCTGTCGCTCAGGTTGACGATGTCCGCCTGCGCGCCCGGCGCCAGCGTACCGACGCGGTCCTCGACGCCCATCGCCTGCGCCGGATAGACCGTCGCCATGCGGATCGCCTCGCCCAGATCGAGGCCGATCGAAACGTGCATGAAGCGGATGGCGGAGATCATGTCGAGGTCGGCGCCCGCGAGCGTGCCGTCGGCCAGGGTCAGCCGGCCGTCGCGCCGCAGGATCGTGCGGCCGTTCAGCTCGAAGCTCGTCATGTCGGTGCCGATGGTCGCCATCGCGTCGGTGACGAGGAAGATCTTCCCCGGCCCGCGCTTGGCGCGAAGCGCGATGCCGATCGCCGCGGGGTCGACATGGATGCCGTCGGCGATCAGGCCCGCGCTGACGCCCATGTCCAGCGCGGCGCCGACCGTGCCGGGCTCGCGATTGCCGAGCTGGCTCATCGCGTTGAACAGATGCGTTGCCATCGACGCGCCGGCCTCGATGCAGGAGACCGCCGTGGCATAGCGCGCGTCCGTGTGCCCCAGGCTGACGACGACGCCTGCCTTGACCAGCGCCTCGATCTGGTCGGGGCCGACCGTCTCCGGCGCGACCGTGACGAGCAGCACGGGCACTTTGCGTCTGGCGTCGAGGATCATGGCCTGGTCGGCATCGAGCATCGGCCGGATCAGCTTCGGATCGTGGGCGCCCTTTCGGGCCACCGACAGATGCGGGCCTTCCAGATGCAGGCCGAGGAAGCCGGGTACCTGCTGCTTCAGCGCATCGGCGCCGGCGCGGATCGTCGCGGCGGTCACCGCCGGCGTGTCGGTGATCAGCGTCACCAGCAGCGACGTCGTGCCGAACGGCGCGTGCGCGGCACAGATCGTGCGGATGGTCTCGACGTCGGGCTTGTCGTTGATCATCAGACCGCCGCCGCCATTGACCTGCAGGTCGACGAAGCCCGGCGCGAGAATGCCCGACACATGGCGCAGCTCGATGCCCGCCGGCGCCGCGCTGACGATACCCGCGATCGTGCCGTCGCCGACGACGAGCGACTTGCCGTCGTGCCAGTCGCGGCCATCGAAGATGCGGGCGCCGGTGAGGGCGAAGGTCGTCATACCGTCTCCGTGACCTTGCGCAGGTTCGGCGGCGCGTCGGGATCGAGGCCGCGCCGGCGCGCGAACGCTTCGACGAAGGCATAGAAGGACACGATCAGCGGCAGCGGGTCGGTCAGCGGGTGGCCGGTTGCGGCGAAAGGCAGGCGGATGGCGTCGCGCGCCCGGTCGGAGGTGATGAACACGGTCGCGCCCTTGGCGGCCAGCGCGTCCGCCCCATCCGCGATCGAAGGCTCCGAACGGTCGCGCGTCGCCAGCGCCAGGATCGGAAAACCGGGGCCGACCAGAGCCAGCGGACCGTGCATGACCTCGGCCGCGGAAAAGGCCTCGGCATGCATGCCGCAGGTCTCCTTGAACTTCAGCGCCGCCTCGTTGGCGAGGGCCGACGACGGCCCGCGGCCAAGCGTGAACAGGGATCGAGCGCCGTCCAGCGCCGCGGCGAGACCGGACCAGTCGGCGTCGATGGCTTCGGCGAGGTGGCGCGGCAGGGCCGCCAGCGCCGCCAGCAGCAGTTCGTCCTCTGTCGCATGTGCCATCAGGGCCAGGCCTGCGATCGCCGAGTTCACGAAGCTCTTGGTCGCGGCGACGCTCTCCTCTTGCCCCGCCATGATGTCGATCGCGTGATGGGCGGCGCCGGCGAGGGGCGAACCCGCCGTGTTGGTGAGCGCGATGGTCAGCGCCCCGCCCTGACGCGCCTCCTCCACCATCGCGACGATGTCGGGGCTCTTGCCCGACTGCGAGATGGCGAGGCAGCAGGCAGGCGCCAGCCTCAGCCGGGCGCCGTAAATCGAGGCGATCGACGGTCCGACGGACGCGACGGCGAGCTTCGCCGTGAGCTCGACCGCGTATTTCACGAATGACGCTGCGTGGTCGGACGATCCGCGCGCGACCGTGACGACAAACTTCGGATCGTGCCGGCGGATTGCGGCGCCGGCGTCGCGCAGCACGGCTCCCGAACCGTCGAGGAAACGCGCAGCCGCCTCGGGAATTTCTTCCACCTCCCGGCGCATGAACGTCCGGTCGCTCATCGCGCCGCCTCCGGCTCGGGGATGCGAAGCTCGGCGACGAAGTCGTAGGTGTCGCCGCGATAGACCGATCGCGTAAACTCGATGACCTTTCCGGTGGCGAGGTAGGAGATGCGCTCGATGTTGAGGCTGGCCGAGCCGACGGGCACGTCGAGCAGCGCGGCGTCGGCGTCGCCGAGATTGGCGGCCGAAATGCGCTGTACGGCGCGCACCGGGCGATGGCCCGTCTTCTCCAGCGCTGCATAGAGCGACGAGCCGATCGCGGTAGGCTCAGGCAGGACGCTGGCGGACAGCGAGGCGCGCTCGATGGCGAGCGGCGTGTCGTTGGCGATGCGCAGTCGGCCGATCCGCGCCACCAGTTCGCGCGACGACAGGCCGAGCACCATCATCTCGGCCGGCGAAGGCGGGAACACGCCGCGCTCCAGCCATTCGGAGCGCACCTGCATGCCGCGCCGCGCCATGTCCTCGGTGAAGGATGTCAGGCGCGAAAGCGACTGCTCGACGCGCTCCACGCGCGGTGCGACGAACGTGCCGGATCCGTGACGCTGGATGAGCACGCCGCCGCGGACCAGGTCCTGGACGGCCTTGCGCACGGTCACGCGCGAGACGTCGGCCTTGCTGGCGATGTCACGCTCGGACGGCAGCGCGTCTCCCGGGCCGAGCACGCCGTTCCGGACCGCGTCCTCGATGGTCTTCTTGAGCCGCAGGTAAAGCGGCGCCCCGCTCGTGTCGCGCAGCGCCGCGAACATGTCGGGCGCGGCCTCAGCCATGGGTCGGCTCCGCCGCGAAGGTGCGGACAGCCATTGCCACCGCGCCGCCCAGCGCATCCTGCAGGGGTTCGCGCACGATCGCCTGGTAGCGCTCGGAGAGGCGCGGCCGGATCAGCGGCGCCAGACCGCCCAGCAGGCAGAGCGGGTCGCCGGGCCTGAGATCCAACACGTCGAGCGAAGCCTCGATCATGGCGATCGCCTTGTCGAGAATGAACGCGGCAACCGCGTCGCCCTTCGCCGCGTGGTCGAACACCATCGGGGCGAAGCCGCCGAAATCGCCGGGCTTCGCCGTCGTCGTAAACTCCACTACGTCGCGCGGATTGTCGCGGAAGACCGCGAGCAGTGCGTTCGTCAGCGGCGAAGCCTCGCGGATGCCGTCATAGGCGAGCAGCGTTTCCTCCAAGAGATCGCGGCCGATGCGCGCGCCGCCGCCCTGGTCACCGATGAGGAATCCCCAGCCGCCGACGGGCCGTGTCCTGCCGTCCTGCCGCACGAGGTACGCCGTACCGGTGCCGAGGATGGCAATCGCGCCGTCCGCCGGGCCCAGCGCGCCTTCCAGCGCGATGGCCGAGTCGGTTTCGACAACGGCGCGGCTGAACGGCAGGATCGCCTCCAGCTGCCGGCGGTACGTTCCCACGTTCGACCCGGCGAGGCCGAGCAGCGCGGGCGTCTGCGGGATGAGCGCCGGATCCTCGCCGGCGTCGACGAAGGCCAGCCGCGCGGCCTCGACAATGCTGGCGCGCGCGCCGGTCAGGTCGGTCCGGATGTTGGCGGCGCCCGACTTGGCGCGCGCCAGGATGCGGCCGTCGGGGGTCGCCAGTGCGGCGCGGCAGCTGGTGCCGCCGCCATCGATGCCGAGAACGAATGTCACCGGGGCTTCCTCCGAAGCGGATAATACCAATAAAATACCAATATGCCAGTCTTAATTCTTATTTCCAGAAACCTAACGCCTAAGCCAATGAATCTGCTCGATAATGGCCGACGATGAGGCCAGCCACCCTCGAAAAGTGTTAACGCGCCTTGCCAAGTGGTATTTTTTTGGTATTGTCAATCGCGGGAGGAGCTTGAATGGCTCAACGGCCGACCAGCGCGCGCACCGAGCAGATGGACAGCCGGGCCGAAGGCCTGGACACCCGGTCGCCGGAGGCGATCCTGCAGCTGCTCGCCGATGCGCAGGTCGAGGCCGCCGGCGTCGTGCGGCAGGCCCTGGAGCCGATCGCCGCCGCTGCCGAACGCGCCGCCGCCTGCCTGGGCGGAGGCGGAAGGCTCGCCTATGCGGGCGCCGGCAGCTCCGGCCTCATGGCCATCGCCGACGCGCTCGAACTTCCCGGCACCTACGGCATTCCCCTTTCCCGCATCCGCATGCTGATCGCCGGCGGCGCCGAGGCGCTGGTCAACCTCGCGGGCGGCCCCGAGGACGATGCCGGCCAGGCCGAGCGCGACGTCGCCGCTGCCGGCTTGGGCAAGGGAGATTGTCTCGTCGCCGTTTCGGCCAGTGGCTCGACACCCTATGCGCTGGCTTCGCTCAGGGCAGCGCGGGCGGCCGGCGCCGCGACCATCGCCTTCGCCAACAATGCCGGCGCGCCGATGTTCGCCCATGCCGACGTGGCCGTGCTGCTGCCGACGCCCCCGGAGATCATCGCCGGCTCCACCCGGATGGGCGCCGCGACCGCCCAGAAGATCGCGCTCAACATGATGTCGACGCTGGTCGCAGTCCATCTCGGGCATGTCTACGACGGCTATATGGTCAACCTCCACGCCGACAACATCAAGCTGAAGGGCCGCGCGGCCCGCATCGTCGCCGCTATTGCCGGTATCGACGAGGCCGAGGCCGGCGACCTGCTGGACGAAAGCGGCGGCTCGGTGAAGGCAGCGGTGCTGGCGGCACGCGGCGTCGCTCGTGCCGACGCGGCGCGGCTGCTCGACGGGTCCGGACAGAATCTGAGGCGAGCGCTTTCGAGCCTCGACGGGAGCGCGCGCTCCCGCACCACAGGAAGCTGAACTTCGATGTTCCAACAGGGAGACTGGACATGACACGGAAGACACTCACCGCGCTGCTGCTCGGGTCGAGCATGCTCGCCTCGGCGGGCGCGGCATCGGCGCAGGACAAGACGCTCACCATCGAGAGCTGGCGCAACGACGACCTGTCAATCTGGCAGGAGAAGCTGATCCCTGCCTTCGAGGCGAAGAACCCCGGCATCAAGGTGGTGTTCTCGCCGTCGGCGCCCACGGAGTACAATGCGGCGCTGAACGCCAAGCTCGACGCCGGCTCGGCGGGCGACCTGATCACCTGCCGTCCCTTCGATGCGTCGCTCGAACTTTACAACAAGGGCCATCTCGCCGATCTGACCGCGCTGCCCGGCATGGAGAACTTCTCCAGCGTCGCCAAGTCGGCCTGGCAGACTGACGACGGCGCGGCGACCTTCTGCGTGCCGATGGCGTCCGTCATCCACGGCTTCATCTACAATGCCGACGCCTTCGCGCAGCTGGGCATCGCGGTTCCGGCGACCGAGGACGAGTTCTTCGCCGCGCTGGACAAGATCAAGGCCGACGGCACCTACATTCCGCTGGCCATGGGCACCAAGGACCTCTGGGAAGCCGCAACCATGGGCTACCAGAACATCGGCCCGAACTACTGGAAGGGCGAGGAAGGCCGCCTGGCCCTGATCAAGGGGACCCAGAAGCTGACGGACGCCGACTGGGTCGCGCCTTACACGACCCTCGCGCGCTGGAAGGACTATCTGGGCGACGGCTTCGAGGCCCAGTCCTATCCTGACAGCCAGAACCTCTTCACGCTCGGCCGCGCCGCCATCTATCCGGCCGGCTCGTGGGAGATCTCCGGCTTCAATGCGCAGGCACAGTTCAAGATGGGCGCCTTCCCGCCGCCGGTGAAGGCAGCGGGCGACACCTGCTATATCTCCGACCACACCGACATCGCGATCGGCATGAACGCCAAGTCGCCGAATGCTGATGCGGCGAAGACGTTCTTGTCGTGGGTGGCCTCGCCCGAGTTCGCGACCATCTACGCCAACGCGCTGCCGGGCTTCTTCTCGCTGTCGTCGACGCCGGTGCAGATGGAGGATCCGCTCGCACAGGAATTCGTCTCCTGGCGCGGCAAGTGCCAGTCGACGATCCGCTCGACCTACCAGATCCTGTCGCGCGGCACGCCGAACCTCGAGAACGAGACCTGGGTGAAGTCGGCCAACGTCATCAACGGCACCGAGACCCCGGACGCCGCTTCGGCCGAACTGCAGAAGGGCCTCGACAGCTGGTACAAGCCGGCGCAGTAAACTGACTCGGCTTTCCTCGCCCCCACGCAAGTGGGGGAGAGGTGTTCGCGAAGCGAACCGGAGAGGGGGCAGTGCCGCTTATCGGACCCCCTCTCCGTCTCGCCAATCGCCAGCGCGCAACCGGACGCCCTTAATGTCCAACGCAACCGTCATCCGACGCCCCGTCCGCTGGCACATCCTCGTCTTCCTGGCGCCGGCGGTGCTCGTCTATACGGCGGTGATGATCATCCCGCTGTTCGGGACCCTGCAGCTGTCGCTCTTCCGCGCCGTGGATCGCGTGCCGACCTTCGTCGGCTTCGACAATTTCCGCACGCTGTTCGGCGACCCGCGCTGGTCGGTCAGCTTCTGGAACGCGCTCTGGAACAACACCTGGTTCTTTATCATCCACATGCTGGTGCAGAACCCGATCGGCATCATGATCGCGGCGCTGCTGTCCTCGTCGAGGCTGCGTTTCCGTGCCTTCTACCGTACCGCCATCTTCGTGCCGACGATCCTGTCCTTCGTCATCGTCGGCTTCATCTGGAAGCTGATGCTGTCGCCGCTCTGGGGCGTGGCGCCGAACATGCTCGACTTCGTCGGCCTGAAGTTCCTGTTCGCGCCGTGGCTCGGCAAGGAGGAGTATGCGCTCACCGCGCTCAGCCTCATCTCGGTCTGGCAGTTCGTCGGCATTCCGATGATGCTGATCTACGCCGCCATGCTGTCGATCCCCGACGAGGTGATCGAGGCGGCCGAGATGGACGGGATCACCGGCATGGCGCAGTTCTGGAAAATCAAGCTGCCGCTCATCCTGCCGTCCATCGGCATCATCTCGATCCTCACCTTCGTCGGCAATTTCAACGCCTTCGACCTGATCTATGCGGCGCAGGGCGCGCTGGCCGGGCCGAACTTCTCGACCGACATTCTCGGCACCTTCCTCTACCGCACCTTCTTCGGTTTCCAGCTGCAGCTCGGCGATCCGAACATGGGTGCGACGATCGCCTCGATGATGTTCGTCATCATCCTCGCCGGCGTCTGCGTCTATCTGTTCGCGATCCAGACGCGGCTCCGGCGGTACCAGTTCTGAGGGGGTGGGGATGATGAGGAGCGGTTTCGATGGTGCGCCGACCGCGACACCGCTTCATGGGCAGTGTCCATGACCGCCGCCCGCGCCTCGCTCGGCCGCACCGCAGCGGCGCACGCGATCCTGATCGCCTACACGTTGATCGCGCTGTTCCCGGTCCTCCTGATCGTCATCAACTCGTTCAAATCGCGCAACGCGATCTTCCGCGAGCCGCTGATGCCGCCGACCGCCGAAACCTTCGACCTCGTCGGCTACACGACGGTGTGGGGGCAGGGCAATTTCATCGGCTATTTCGGCAACAGCCTGACCGTCACGGTCGCTTCGCTCTTCTTCGTGCTGCTGTTCGGTGCGATGGCAGCCTTCGCGCTGTCGGAATACCGTTTCCGCGGCAACACGATGATGGGCCTCTACCTGGCGCTCGGCATCATGATCCCGATCCGGCTGGGCACCGTGGCCATCCTCCAGCTCATGGTTGCGTCAGGCCTGGTGAACACGCTGACGGCACTGATCCTCGTCTACACCGCGCAGGGCCTGCCGCTGTCGATCTTCATCCTGTCCGAATTCATGAAGCAGGTGTCGGACGATTTGAAGAACGCCGGCCGCATCGACGGGCTGTCGGAATACCGCATCTTCTTCCGGCTGGTCCTGCCGCTGGTGCGCCCGGCCATGGCCACGGTCGCCGTCTTCACCATGATCCCGATCTGGAACGATCTGTGGTTCCCGCTGATCCTGGCGCCGTCGGAGCAGACCAAGACGGTGACGCTGGGCGCGCAAATCTTCATCGGCCAGTTCGTCACCAACTGGAACGCGGTTCTAGCCGCGCTGTCGCTCGCCATCGTGCCGGTGCTGGTGCTGTACCTCATCTTCTCGCGGCAGCTGATCCGCGGCATCACCTCGGGAGCCGTGAAGTGATCCTCCCGCGTTTCGCGACGGCTTTGCTCGCACTCTGCTTCTCCGGAGCGGCGCACGCACAGACGGGTGGTCCATACGCATTCCTGTCCGAGGATGGACGCACGATCGCCTACTCCGCCTGTGACGAGAGCGAGTCCTGGCAGGAATGCGTCAGCCACGACCTCTCCTGTGGTGAGGTGGGCGGACTGACGCTCCTGCTGCTCGGCGCGGAGGGTGGCGGCTTCAACGCGAGGTCAACAGCCAAGGCGCTGTTGAACAGGGATTGGGGCCAGGCCAGGGTACGGTTCCCCGCAGGTGGAAACCGGGCCGCCGAACTGACCATCCACGAGATTTCGATCTCGCTGAACGACATGAACGGGGACTGGGATCTGACGCTTCAGCTCTATGATCCCGAGCTGCTGTTCCAGGTCGTCGACGAGCGCAGCGTGTCGAGCATCAAGGCGGATATCGCCGGTGCCGTCTTTGATCTCACACCGAACCAGGATGCGGGTCGCAAGCTGCTCGCCTTCAAGTCTAGCTGCACCAGAGGTCGCGCATGACCGAAAAACCCCTCCGCGTCGTCGTTGCTGGGCTCGGCAATATGGGCCGCAGCCACGCGCTGGCCTATGCGACGAACCCGGGTTTCGAGATCGCAGCGCTTGTGAACCGGTCCGACGTGCCCCTGCCGAAGGAACTCGCCGGGCAGAAAATCCGCCGCTCGTTCGAGGACGCGATCCGCGAGGAGAAGCCGGACGTCGCCTCGATCAACACCTATTCCGACAGCCATGCCGACTATGCAGTGATGGCGCTGGAGGCGGGCTGCCACGTCTTTGTCGAGAAGCCGCTGGCGACGACGGTGGCCGACGCGCGCCGCGTCGTCGACGCGGCGAAGGCGAACGGCAAGAAGCTCGTCATCGGCTATATCCTGCGCCACCATCCTTCGTGGATCCGGCTGATCGCGGAAAGCCGCGCGATGGGCGGGCCTTACGTCTTCCGCATGAACCTCAACCAGCAGTCGTCCGGCGCCACCTGGGAAACGCACAAGCAGCTGATGAAGACGACCTCGCCGATCGTCGACTGCGGCGTGCACTATCTCGACGTGATGTGCCAGATCACCGATGCCACACCCGTCGAGGTGCGTGGCATGGGGCTGCGCCTGACCGACGAGATAGATCCGGCCATGTACAATTACGGCCATCTGCAGGTGCTGTTCGACGACGGTTCGGTCGGCTGGTACGAGGCCGGCTGGGGTCCGATGATGTCGGAGACGGCGTTCTTCGTGAAGGACGTGATCTCGCCGAGGGGCTGCGTCTCGATCGTGATGGGGGAAGGCGCGAAGTCCGACGACATCGACACGCACACCAAGACGCAGGTGATCCGGGTGCACAAGGCGGCGACTGGCTCCGATGGGAAATTCCTGGCCAAGGACGTCGACCTGTCGATGGCTGACGAGCCGGACCATCAGGGGCTGTGCGACCGCGAGCAGGCGTTCCTGCTGAAGGCGATCCGCGACGACGTCGATCTGACGCGCCACATGGACGACGCGGTGAAGTCGCTTGCCGTCTGCCTCGCGGCGGACGAGAGCGTGCGAACCGGGAAGGCGGTGCGGCTGTGATGACTGGAGCTTCGCTCACAGCGCTCTACGTTCCGCAGGGAGCACATTGATGGGCTCGCTCGTCATCCAGAACGTCCAGAAGTCCTTCGGCAAGGTCGAGGTGCTGAAGGGCATCGACCTCGACGTGAAGGACGGCGAGTTCGTCGTCTTCGTCGGTCCGTCGGGCTGCGGCAAGTCCACGCTGCTGCGCATCATCGCCGGGCTCGAGGATGCCTCGTCCGGCGCGGTCCTGATCGATGGGGCGAACGTCATCAACACGCCGCCGGCCAAGCGCGGCATCGCCATGGTCTTCCAGACCTACGCGCTCTATCCGCATCTCAATGTGCGGGACAATATGAGCCTTGGCCTGAAGCAGGCGGGCACCGCCGCCGACGTGATCGCCACGCGCATCGCGTCCGCGTCTGCCATGCTGTCCCTCGATCCCTACCTCGCGCGCCGTCCGGCCGAACTGTCGGGTGGCCAGCGGCAGCGGGTCGCCATCGGCCGCGCAGTGGTGCGCGAGCCGAAGCTCTTTCTTTTCGACGAGCCGCTCTCGAATCTCGACGCGGCGCTGCGGGTCAACACGCGGCTGGAAATCGCGCAGCTTCACCGGCGCCTCAAGGCCACGATGATCTACGTCACCCACGACCAGGTCGAGGCGATGACGCTGGCCGACAAGATCGTCGTCCTGAATGCAGGGCAGATCGAGCAGATCGGCGCGCCCATGGAGCTCTACAACGCGCCGGCCAACGAGTTTGTCGCCGGCTTCATCGGCTCGCCGAAGATGAATTTCATCGACGGAGCGCGGCTCGGCGAGACGGCGAAGACGATCGGCGTGCGGCCGGAGCACATCACGGTCGACCCAGCCAACGGCGACTGGAAAGGGACGGTGGTCCACGCCGAGCATCTCGGCGCGGACACCAACGTCTATCTGGATTGCGAGAAGGCCGGCCTGATCACCGTCCGCATTTTCGGTGAATACCGGGTCGAACCAGGCGCCACGCTTTGCGCGACGCCGCACCCGGGCAAGCTGTTCCGCTTCGGTGCGGACGGGAAGCGCCTGGCCGGCTGATGCCGATCCTCTGACGAGACCATCACGCGCGGCGGAGCGCGGCCTCGATCGCATCCTTGTCCCGGCCCGCCAGGTCCAGCGCGATGTCGCCCGCGAGCCGGGAGACCAGCGCCTCGTGATAGTGACGCCGCATCTCGCCCAGCGTGCGCGGGTCGGCGACGACCACGAGGCGCGAGAACGCGCCCGCCACCGCCTGCCGGTTGAGATAGTCCGTCGCGGCTGCGGCGAACGCATCCTCGGCCAGCCGAGCCCGGTCGGGATTGGCGGACGAGCTGCGGTGGCGGCCACCCGACCCGTGCTTGGCATGGTCGATCGCGGGACGGTCGAGCGCCACCAGGTCGATGCCCGGCTCATGCGCCTTGTTGCGGAAGAGCCGCAGCGTTTCGCCGTCGACCACCGCGACCGTCGTTCCATTGGGCAGTATCATCCTGGCTCTCCATCTCCGGCCTTCGGTCGCGCATGCCAGCCGGCCGCGCACCGTTATCGCCGCCCATCTCCCACCTGGGCAGGGCGAAGGCCTTGATCGGCGTCAAAGCCTTGACCACGGTCACGGGACGACGGGGCGCCCGCGCGATCGTCGAGCACGGGCGCCGCACAGGTTTCAGCACACAGCCTTTTTGATGCGCGTCAAGGTGCGCGGCGACGGCTCGGCTAGCTATTGCCGCCGACCGGCGCGCGGAGCCTGCCCAGTGCCCGAAACCCCAGAACCGATACGCACCGTCGCGCCGGGCTCGCCGCAGTCCGCTGCCTATGCCGGCAGCGGATCGTGGTGGTCGATCGGCGAGCCCGAGCTTTTCCGCCGCCTTGCCTCCCGAGCCGGCGGGCTGTCGGCGAGCGAGGCCGCGTCCCGGCTGGCCCGCGACGGCCCGAACGTGATCGCGCAGGCCCGAGGCTCGAAAGCGCTGGCGCTGCTGCTGGGACAGTTCGCCAGCCCGCTGGTCCTCATGCTGGTCTTCGCCGCCTGCGTTTCGGCCTTCGTCGGCGAACTCAGGGACGCCATGATCATCGTCGCGATCGTGCTCATCTCCGGGTTTCTCGGGTTCTCCCAGGAGTACCGCGCGGACCGGGCCATGGCCGCACTGCGGGGGAGGATCGCGCATCAGGCGCGTGTCGTGCGCGACGGGCTGGTGCAGGTCGTACCGTCCGAGACGATCGTCGCAGGCGACGTCGTCGAGCTTTCGGCCGGCGACCTCATCGCGGTCGACGGCGTGATCCTTTCATCCACGGACCTGCAGGTCAGCGAGGCCTCGCTGACGGGCGAGAGCTTCCCGACGACCAAGACCACCGACGCGTCCGCTCCCGACGCGCCGATCGCGCGGCGGAACAATGGGGTGTTCGCCGGAACCTCGGTGCGCAGCGGCACGGCCCGCGTGATTGCGGTCGCGACGGGCCCGGGGACCGAGTTCGCCAGGGTTGCGTCGAGCCTTGCCCAGGCTGTGCCGGAAACCGAATTCACGCGCGGCCTGCGCCGCTTCGGCTACCTGATGATGCAGATCGTGGTGGCGATCCTGCTCGGCGTCTTCGTCGTCAACCTGCTGCTGCACCGCCCGCTGGTCGATTCGCTTCTCTTTTCCATGGCGCTGTCCGTCGGCCTGACGCCGGAACTGCTGCCGGCGATCATCAGCGTGACGCTTGCGCGCGGCGCCCGCGCCATGGCCGCCAACGGCGTCATCGTCCGCCGCCTGCATGCGATCGAGAACCTCGGCAGCATGGACCTGCTGTGCACCGACAAGACCGGCACGCTGACGGAAGGTGTGATCCATCTGGATTCGTGGCTCGACCCGCGCGGCGAGCCGAGCGCCGAGGCGCTGCTGCTCGGGCGGCTCAACGCCTGCCTGCAGGCCGGGATGAAGAACCCGCTGGACGATGCGATCGCCGCCGCACCGGGGGACGCGGCGACGGAGGCCGGCTACCGGCGGCTCGGCGAGATCCCCTACGACTTCGTGCGGCGGCGCCTCTCCGTGCTGGTGACGGACCCAGTTGGCACGGCGACGCTGATCACCAAGGGGGCGGTGGACAATGTGCTGGACTGCTGCGCGTCTGTCGCGGATCGCGGCTCTCCCCGCGATCTCGATAGCAGGGCGCGCGCGGCGATCGAGGACCTCGTGCGCGGCTGGAGCGAGCAGGGCTTCCGGACGCTCGCGCTCGCCAGGCGGACCATGCAGGCGGCGGCTCAGCCGTCACGCGACGACGAGCGTGACATGACACTCGTCGGCTTCCTGCTGTTTCTCGACCCGCCGAAGGAGCAGGTGGTGGAGAGCCTCTCCGCGCTGGTCCGGCGCGGCGTGCGGATCAAGGTCATCTCGGGCGACAACCGCCATGTCGTCGCGTATCTCGCCCGCCAGATCGGCCTGCCATCCAGCGAGATCATGACCGGGGCGGAAATTTCGGAGGCGACACGCTATGCGCTCGCGGCTCGGGCCGACGCCGTCGACCTCTTCGCCGAGATCGATCCGAACCAGAAGGAGCGGATCATCGCCGCCCTCCGCAGCCGGGGCCATGTCGTCGGCTATCTCGGCGACGGGATCAACGACGCACCGGCGCTGCACGAGGCCGACATCGGCATCTCCGTCGACGCTGCCGTCGATGTGGCGAGGGAGGCGGCCGATATGATCCTGCTGCGGCGGGATCTCGGCGTGCTGGCACGCGGCGTCGACGATGGGCGTGCCATCTTTGCCAACACGATGAAGTACGTCTTCGTCACCACCAGCGCGAATTTCGGCAACATGGTCAGCATGGCGCTCGCGTCCGCCTTCCTGCCCTTCCTGCCGCTGCTCGCCAAGCAAGTGCTGCTGAACAACCTGCTCTCCGACGTGCCCTGCCTGGCGATCTCCACCGACCGCGTCGAAGCCGACGAGATCCGCGCGCCGCAGCGCTGGAACATCGCGGTCGTCCGCCGCTTCATGATCGCGTTCGGGCTGTTGAGCTCGCTCTTCGACATCGCCACCTTCGCGTTCCTGCTCCTGCTGGCGGGCGCCACGGAGACCCTGTTCCAGACCGGGTGGTTCGTGGAGTCGCTGCTGACCGAGATCGCGATCGTGTTCGTCGTGCGCACGCGCAAGGCCTTCTGGCGCAGCCGCCCCTCCCCGGTGCTTACCGGGCTGTCCGCCGTCGGGGCGCTGGCGGCGATCGCGCTTCCCTATACGCCGCTGGCCCCGCTGTTTGGCCTGCAAGCGCTGCCCGCCGGAACAATAGCGGGGCTTATCGGGATCACGGCGGCCTATATGATGGCCTCGGAGATGTTCAAGCGCAGGATGCGCGCGTTCTCCCTGCAAGAGGGCGGTGCACGGCCGGTTCCGGCCGGCCGCGGAAGGAGCCTTGGATGATCGTTCGCGACCTCGGGGCAGAAGAGTGCAAGGCCATTCTCGCCCGAAACCGGCTGGCCCGGCTGGCCTGCGCGCAGGACGGTCAGCCCTACGTGGTGCCGCTGTTCTACGCCTATGCCGACGAGGCGGCCTACGCCTTCTCGCTGCCGGGCAGGAAGATGGACATCATGCGCGCCAATCCGAAGGTGGCGCTGCTGGTCGAGGAAGCGGGGGACGGCAAAGCGTGGAAGAGCGTCGTCGCGGAAGGCAGGTTCGAGGAACTGCCCGACCGGATCGGCACCAAGCGCGAGCGGGACCACGCCTGGTCGTTGCTCAGCGCGCACGCCCGCTGGTGGGAGCCCGGCGCGCTGAAGCCCGGCCTGCCGGCCGCCGAGGATCCACGGCGCCGTCTGTTCTTCCGCATCCGGATCGACGGTGTGCACGGGCGCGAGGGGCTGGCCGAGCAGGCTCCCGCGGGCCTTTGACCGCGGTCAAGGCGGGACGCGCCGCGCGCGGCTGTATTGTCCAGGACGACACCTGTCCGGACCGCGTGATGACCGACCCTTTCAGCCCCCGAGCCGACCGCTGGCCGGCGGCCGCATAGGCGGGGCGACATGACCGAGACCCTGTTCCGGCGGCTGCTCGCCGCCATCGCGCTGGCCGGCCTCGTCGGCGGCGTCGGCATCGCGTGGAACTGGCTCCCCGCGCCGGCGAGCGTGACCCCCGCGCTCGTCTGGACGGTGGCGACGGTTCCCGTCATCGTCGCGCTCATCATCTCCATCGTGCGCGATGTCCTGATCGGCCGCTTCGGCGTCGACGCCATTGCGCTCCTGTCGATGACCGCTGCTCTTGTCCTCGGGCAGCCGCTCGCCGCTGTCGTCGTGTCGGTCATGTATTCGGGCGGCGTGCTGCTCGAGGATTTCGCCCGGGGACAGGCCGAGCGGAGCCTGCGTGCGCTCGAGGACCGATCGCCGCGCCATGCGCATCGCCACCGCGACGGCTCGCTGGAGACGGTGCCGATCGCCGCCGTTCTCGTCGGCGACAGCCTGCTGGTGCGGGCGGGCGAACTCGTGCCGGTCGACGGCACGCTGCTCGACCGGGAGGCGAGGCTGGACGAGTCGGCGATCACCGGCGAGCCGCTGCCGGTCTCTCGATCCGCCACGCAGTTCCTGCGCAGCGGCGCCGTCAACGCCGGCGAGGCATTCAGCATGCGCGCCACAGCGCTCGCCGAGCAGAGCACCTATGCGGGCATCCTGCGCCTGGTGGCGGCGGCCCATACGGCGCGCGCGCCCTTCATCCGGCTGGCCGACCGCTACGCCCTCCTGCTCCTGCCCGTCGCGGTCGTGGTGGCGGCCGCCGCCTGGTTCCTGTCCGGGGATCCGCTGCGGGGCCTCGCGGTCCTCGTGGTCGCAACGCCATGTCCGCTGATCCTCGCGGCGCCCGTCGCCTTCATCGGCGGCATCTCGCGGGCGGCGCGCGAGGGCGTGCTGATGAAGGGAAGCCCCGCGCTGGAGGCGCTGGCGGCGGTTCGGACGGCGGTGTTCGACAAGACCGGGACGCTGACGCTCGGCGGGGCCGAACTGCTCGATGCCGAGATCGCGCCCGGCCGGGAGGAGAACGAGACCCTTCGGCTCGTCGCCTCGCTGGAGCAGGCATCGCGCCATGTCGTCGCCGGGGCGATGGTCGACATGGCACGCCGTCGCAGCATGGTGCTGACGCCGCCGCGCGAGGTCAGCGAAGAACGAGGCGCGGGCCTGTCCGGCATGGTGGGCGGCATTCACGTCGCCGCCGGGTCGAGGGTCTACGTGATGCGGACAGACCCGGTCCCCTCCTGGGCCGCCGCTGGCGAGCGCCGGTTCCGGGACCAGCCGGTGCTGCGGGTCTTCGTCGCCCTCGAGGGCCGGCTCGCCGCCGTCTTCACCTTCGGCGACGCGCTGCGGCCGGATGCTCTCGACACGATCGAGGCGATGCGACGCGCCGGCATCGCGCGCTTCGTGATGCTCACCGGCGACGACGAACAGGGGGCCGGACGCATCGCACAGTCGCTGCCGCTCGACCGCATCGTCGCCCACGCCACGCCCGGCGCGAAGGTCGACGTACTGCGCGAAGAGATCGCGTCTCAGGCGACAATGATGATCGGCGACGGCATCAACGACGCCCCTGCCCTGGCGATGGCGACGGTGGGCGTCGCGATGGGTGCGCGCGGCGCGACGGCCTCGTCGGAGGCGGCCGACATCGTCATCCTTCCCGACCGCCTGGCGCCGGTCGTACGCGCGATCGAGATCGCGCACCGGACCCGGCGGATCGCGCTCCAGAGCGTCGTGGCGGGGTTGGCTCTGTCCGGCGTGGCCATGGTCGCGGCGGCCTTCGGCTGGATCACGCCGGTGCAGGGTGCCTTCATCCAGGAAGGCATCGACCTCGCCGTCATCCTGAATGCATTGAGGACGCTGAGGCGCTAGGATCGGCCTCCCTCGCCCGGGCAAATCGACCGACGGCATCCGATGATCGAAGAACAAGCCGCGCGACTGGCGCTCTCCCTGGCCATCGGCCTGCTGGTCGGGCTCGAACGGGGCTGGCGCGAGCGCGACGCACCCGACCACAGCCGCACCGCGGGGCTCAGGACCTACGGCATCTCCGGGCTGCTCGGCGGCCTGTCCGCGACGCTCTCCGCGGCGGTTGGGTCGCCGGGGCTGATGGTGGCGGCGCTCCTCGTCTTCGCCGCCCTGCTCGGCGTCTACAAGATGCGCGAGGCGATCGCGGACGAGGACTTCAGCGCCACCGGGGTCATCGCCGGCGTGGCGGTGTTCCTGCTCGGCGCGCTCGCGGTCGCCGGCGACTACAGGCTGGCCGCGGGCGGCGGCGCTGCGCTGGCAGCGGTCATGGCGAGCCGCGAGACGCTGCACAGGCTGCTGCGGCGCATGACCTGGCAGGAACTGCGCGCGGCGCTGACCCTCGCCGCCATGACCGCCATCGTGCTGCCGCTGCTGCCGGACCGCGCGGTCGATCCCTGGGGCGGATTCAATCCCCGCGAAGTCTGGCTGTTCACGATCCTGGTCGCGGCAATCTCCTTCGCCGGCTACGTCGCGACGCGTGTGTTCGGGCAGGGTCGCGGCCTGCTGGTGAGCTCGATCCTCGGCGCGATCGTCTCCTCCACGGCGGTCACCGTGTCGCTGGCGCGCAGGACGACCGAGCCGCCGTCACTGATGGCCGGTGCGGCCGCGCTCGCCGCCGCCGTCTCCGTGACGCGTGTCCTGCTGATCGTCGCCGCGGTGTCGCCGGCCGTCCTCTGGCATGTGCTGTTGCCTGCGGGCGCGGCCGCCCTCGTTTTCGCCTGCGGCGGCGTGATCCTGCTCTTTGGGACGGGCCGCCCGGACACCGACCAGATGGGGCTCAAGAACCCCTTCGACCTTGGACCGCTGCTGTTTTTCGCGGCGGCCTTCGCGGCGATCGCGTCGGCCAGCGCCTATCTCCGGACGCTCATCGGTGAGCCCGGAATGCTCGCGACGTCGGCGATTGCCGGCATGTTCGACGTCGATGTCGCCGTGCTGAGCGCGGTGCGGCAGGTGGGCACGCCAGGCGCCAGCACACTCGCCGCGTCGGCGGCGAACGCGGTGTTGCTGGCGCTCATAAGCAATGGCATGGCGCGCGCCGTCCTCGCCGGCATGACGGGAACGATCGGGTTCTCGCTTCGCTATGCCGGGATCAGCATCGGCGCCGCCACCGCGGCCGCACTGGTCTACATCGTCTGAGTCTCTCTTCCATCTGGTCTGCGCGCGGATCGTGGACGCGCGCGCTTTCCCGGTAAGCGGAGCCTTTCCGGCGCGAGGACTTCGTCATATTCTTATCACGGAAAGCAGAGGGACTTTCGCAGAGTACCGTGATGGACCGGCAAATCTCGGCAGGCCGGCCGGGTGGCATGTTGCCTGCCTTCGACCTTCGCGACAGCGGTCCGGGCGCGCGCTACGGCATCGCCGCGACAGGTGTGCTGGTGGCCTTTGCCATTCAGTATGCCCTGCAGACATGGTGGGCCGTGCCCACCGTCTTCATCATCTTCGCGCCGGCCGTCATGCTCGCCGCGATCGCGGGCGGTGTCGGTCCCGGCCTCTTCAGCGTCTCGTTCGCGCTCGGCCTGGCGGCCTTCCTGCTGTCGGCCAGCCAGGGGCTGAACACGGCCGCCGGTCTTGGCCTCATGGTGTTCGTGCCGGTCAGCCTGGCCATGGTGTGGCTCGGCCATGCGGTGCGGGGCGCGTTTGCCGGCATGGCGCACACGGAGCGCGAGCTGCGCCTGCGGGAGGCCCATCTCAGTTCGATCCTCAATACGGTACCCGACGCGACCGTCGTGATCGACCGCAAGGGGACGATCATGTCGTTCAACGCGGCGGCGATCCGGCAGTTCGGCTACGCGGAGCAGGAGGTGGTCGGGAAGAACGTGCGCATGCTGATGCCGGACCCGTACAGGCGCGACCACGACAGCTACATCCAGCGCTACCTGCAGACCGGCGAGCGCCGCATCATCGGCGTCGACCGCGTCGTCGTCGGCTCCCGCAAGGACGGGTCGACGTTCCCCATGAAGCTCGCCGTCGGCGAGGTGCGGTCCGGCGACAGCCTGTTCTTCACCGGCTTCATCCGCGACCTGACGGAGCGGGAGGAATCGGAGGCCCGGCTGCAGGAGATCCAGGGCGAGCTGGCGCGGCTGGCGCGGCTGAACGAGCTGGGCGAGATGGCGTCGACGCTGGCGCACGAGCTCAACCAGCCGCTGTCCACGATCGCGAACTATTCGCAGGGCTGCGTGCGCATGCTGCGGGAAGCGCCGGACGCTGTGTCGTCCCGCCTGCGCGAGGCGCTGTCGGAGATCGCCGCGCAGTCGCTGCGCGCGGGGCAGATCATTCGCCATCTGCGCGAATTCGTCATGCGCGGAGAGACCGAGCAGGGACCCGAGGACATCCGCAAGCTCGTCGAGGAAGCCGGTGCGCTGGCGCTCGTCGGCTCGCGCGAGCAGGGTGTCCGGACGGTGTTCGAGTTCGCGCCCGGCGCGGACATGGTGATCGCCGACCGGGTCCAGGTGCAGCAGGTTTTGACGAACCTGATGCGCAACGCTATCGAAGCGATGCGCAACAGCGAGCAGCGCGAGCTCACGGTGCGGACTGCGCCCGATGGCGCCTTCGTGGCCGTCGAGGTCGCCGACACCGGCCCGGGCATCTCGGACGAGGTCGCGGAGCAGCTCTTCAAGCCCTTCGTGACCACCAAGTCGGGCGGGATGGGCATCGGTCTGTCGATTTCGAGGCGAATCGTGCAGTCGCACGGCGGCGACATCTCGGTGACGCGCAATGCCAGCGGCGGAGCGACGTTCCGGTTCACGCTGCCTGCCTATGTGGAGAACGCGTGATGTCGGGCGACTACGTTGTCCATATCGTGGACGACGAGGAGGCGGTGCGGAAATCGCTGGCCTTCCTGCTGACCGTCGAAGGTTTCGCCGTGCGGCTGCATGAATCGGCGACGGCCTTCCTGGCGCTTGCCCCGGAAATCCGGCGAGGGTGCCTGGTGACCGACCTGCGCATGCCTGACATCGACGGCGTCGAGCTTCTGCGCCGCCTGCGGGACATGGGCATTCGCATGCCGGCGATCGTCATGACCGGGCATGGCGACGTGCCGATGGCCGTGGCGGCCATGAAAGCCGGCGCCATCGACTTCATCGAGAAGCCGTTCGAGGACCAGGTCATCATCGACAGCATCCGCCGGGCGGTCGAGCTGATCGCCGACGACGGCGGCGCCGACACGCAGGCGCTCGGCCGCAAGCTCGCCATGCTGACCGAGCGCGAACGGGAGGTCCTTTCGGGTATCGTCGCGGGCCTGCCGAACAAGACGATCGCCTACGACCTCGACATCTCGCCCAGGACTGTCGAGGTGCACCGCGCCAACATCATGTCGAAGATGGAAGCGCGGAACCTTGCGGAACTGGTCAGAATGGCCATCACGCTCGGCATCCTGCCGCGCTGACCGCCGGTCGGCGCACATCCCGTCTTTGACACAGCGCAAGGCGCGCCGGCCGGCCAGCCCCTAGCGATGCACCCTGTGGTAGCGCACGGGTGAAGACTTGAAGGACAGCGCCAACGTGCTGGTGATCGTGCCCGACGCGCAGTTGCGCCGCTCGGTCGCGTTCCTGCTCGAGGCGGAGGGCTATGCCGTCCACGCCTTTGCCAGCCTCGCGGACGCCGACAGGCGGGCGCCGGTGGCCTGCGCGATCGTCGACGAGGCGGCTGTCACCGGCGGAGCGCCGTTCTGGACCGGGCTGGCGGCGCTCGCCCTCTCCTCGGTGATCCTCTCCAGCAAGGGCCAGCCTCAGCCACAGCAGCGTGGCATGCGGCTGGTGGAGAAGCCGCTGCTCGGACAGCGGCTCGTCGACGCGGTGCAGGCCGCGTGCCGCGTGGCGCGCGAGGGCACTACGTAGTTTCCCGTAGGGATGTAACCGGATTCAGCGGCAGCGGGAAAAGCGCGATGGGTGTTCCATCGAGCGAAGAGGAACCGCCATGTCCGCCACCGCCAAGTCCGCCCCGATCGTCCTCTTGCGCCAGGCGCCCGACGCGCGGCATGCGTTCGGCGCGGAGCCGCCCGTCCTTCACGGCGCCGGCTCGGAGGTCTATGCCCAGGGCGATCGTGCCGACCGGCTCTTCCGGGTCGAGTTCGGCGCGGTGCGCATCCACAGGCTGCTCGCCGACGGACGGCGCCAGATCTGCGCCTTCTACCTGCCGGGAGAGGTGTTCGGTTTCGAAGCGGACGGGGTCCATCATTTTTTCGCCGAGGCGGTGAGCGCCACCGGGCTGACGGCGCTGCGGGGCGGCGCCGGGGCGGAGGCCGCGCACGATCATCTCGGCGCTGCGCTGCGTTCGCTGGTCCGCGCCCAGGAGCACCTTCTCGTCGTGGGGCGCCAGAACGCGGCCGAGCGCATCGCGGCTTTCCTGCTCGACATGGCCGAGCGTCAGGGCGGGCTCGAGCAGTTCGACCTGCCCATGTCGCGATCCGACATCGGCGACTATCTGGGTCTCACCATCGAGACCGTCTCGCGCGTCTTCTCGAAGCTGCGCGCGCAGGGGATCATCCGGCTGCTCGGCCTGCGTTCCGTCGAGGTGAAGAAGCCCGGAGTCCTTCGCGCGATGTGCGAGTAGCGCGCCCTTCGGCGCCACGGTCACACGTCGAGATTGGCGACCGAAAGGGCGTTTTCCTGGATGAAGTCGCGGCGCGGTTCGACCTCGTCGCCCATCAGCCGGGCAAACAGGTCGCCGGCCTCGGCGGCGTCGGCCACGGTCACCCTCAGCAGGGACCGCGCCTCCGGGTCAAGCGTCGTCTCCCAGAGCTGTTCCGCGTTCATCTCGCCCAGCCCTTTGTAGCGCTGCAGCGCCAGCCCCTTGCGGCCCGACGCGAAGACGGCGTCGAGCAGAGCCAGCGGCCCCGCCAGGGTTTCCGACGCGTCCTTGCGGCGCAGCATGGGCGGGCTGGCGAACACCTCGCCCAGCCGCGCCGAATAGCGGTCGAGAGCACGCGCGTCGGCCGAGTTCAGCAGCGCCATGTCGAGATGGGCATATTCCTTCACGCCGCGGACCTGGCGTTCGAAGACATAGCCGCCGGGCCCTTCGTTGGACGGATTGAGGCGCCCCGTCCAGCCGCGCTCGGTCTCCTCGGCAACGGCGTCGAGCCGCGCGGCGACCGCCTCCGCCATCGGCAGCGCCCGGGCCGGATCGGCCGCCAGCTGCGGGTTCAGGCCGCCCGCGATCAGCGCCTGTTCGACCACCGACCGGTTGTAGCGCGAGTGCAGGCCGTTGATCAGCGGACGCACCACCAGCGCGTCGTCGATCACGGCGCGCAGGTCCTCTCCGGCTCGCACCTCGCCGCTGGCAAGCGAGAGCGAGGCGTCGTCGATGCCTGACTGGATGAGGTAGCGCTCGAAGGCGGCCTCGTCCTTCAGGTACAGCGCGCTCTTGCCCCGCGTCACTTTGTAGAGCGGCGGCTGGGCGATGTAGAGATAACCGCCCTCGATGATCGACGGCATCTGGCGGAAGAAGAAGGTGAGCAGCAGCGTGCGGATGTGGGCGCCGTCGACGTCAGCGTCCGTCATGATGATGATCTTGTGGTAGCGCAGCTTCTCGATGTTGAACTCGTCCTTGCCGATGCCGGTGCCAAGCGCCGTGATCAGCGTGCCGATCATGTCCGACGACAGCATGCGGTCGAAGCGCGCACGCTCGACGTTCAGGATCTTGCCGCGCAGCGGCAGGATCGCCTGGTTCTGCCGCGACCGACCGCCCTTGGCCGACCCGCCGGCGGAATCACCCTCGACGATGAAGAGTTCCGACTTGGCGGGATCGCGCTCCTGGCAGTCCGCGAGCTTGCCGGGCAGCGAGGTGATGTCCAGCACGCCCTTGCGGCGCGTCAGCTCGCGCGCCTTCCGCGCCGCCTCGCGCGCGGCGGCGGCCTCGACGACCTTGCCGACCAGCACCTTGGCCTCGGACGGATGCTCCTCGAGCCAGGTGCCGAGCGCCTCGTTGACCAGGCTCTCGACCACCGGCCGGACTTCGGACGAGACCAGCTTGTCCTTCGTCTGCGACGAGAACTTCGGATCCGGCACCTTGACGGAGAGAACGGCGGTCAGGCCCTCGCGGCAGTCGTCGCCGGTCAGCGTCACCTTCTCCTTCTTGGTCAGGCCGGAGCTTTCGGCATAACCGGTCACCTGGCGCGTCAGCGCGCCGCGGAAGCCGGCAAGATGGGTGCCGCCGTCGCGCTGCGGGATGTTGTTGGTGAAGGCCAGCACGTTCTCGTGGTAGCTGTCGTTCCACCACATCGCGACCTCGACGGTGATGCCGTCGCGCTCGGCGCCGATCGCGATGGGCGCGGGGATCAGCGCCTTCTTCGCCCGGTCGAGATATTTGACGAACTCCTCCAGCCCGCCCTCGTAGTGCAGCTCGACCTGCTTCACGTCGGCGTGCCGCCGGTCGATCAGGAAGATGCGAACGCCGGAATTCAGGAAGGCGAGTTCGCGCAGGCGATGCTCCAGCGTGCCATAGTCGAACTCGACCATGGTGAAGGTGTCCGGCGACGGCAGGAACGTGACTTCGGTGCCGCTGCGGCCTTCGTATGTCCCCGCTGCCTTGCGCGGCGTGTAGGTGGCGACCTGCCGCAATGGCGCATCGGCGGCGCCATGGGTGAAGCTCATCTCGTGGATCTCGCCGTCGCGGCTGATCCTGAGCTTCAGCCAGGTCGACAGCGCGTTGACGACCGAGACGCCGACGCCGTGCAGGCCGCCGGAGACCTTATAGGAGTTCTGGTCGAACTTACCCCCGGCGTGGAGCTGGGTCATGATGACCTCGGCGGCCGACACGCCTTCCGTCGGGTGAAGCGCGGTCGGAATGCCGCGCCCGTTGTCGTTGACCGAGCAGGAACCGTCGGGGTTGAGCGTGACGGTCACGAGGTCGGCGTGGCCGGCCAGCGCCTCGTCGATGGCGTTGTCGACGACCTCGTAGACCATGTGGTGCAGACCCGACCCATCGTCGGTGTCGCCGATATACATGCCCGGCCGCTTGCGAACAGCATCCAAGCCCTTGAGAACCTTGATGGAATCAGCGCCGTATTCGGCCGCCACGCCGCTTCCCGTCTCGGTCTGGTCGCTCATGAAAACCTGTCTGTTGAAGGCCCTGACGCCGGCACGCGGGCGTGAGCCCGAATCATGTGCCGGAAGATGCTTCAGATATAGGCTTTCGGCGCCGGTTTTCCAAGGATTCCAGCCGCTTTGCGCGGGCCATGTGGATAGCCGACGACACGCGCCCGGAGCGCTGCTAGAGGCCCTTGGCCTTGATCCGCGCCAGGCGCTTTTCCAGATAGCCGATCATGCCGTCGCCCGGCGCCATGCGGCCTGCATCGCGGAGCGCAACCATGATCGACATGGCGCGCTCGACCAGCGCGCGCTTGTTCGGCCCGATCTGCGCGAAATCGGCGAGCGCGATCGCCAGATCCCGCTGCCAGCGCGCATTGTCCGGCTGCGACGCCGCGAGCCGCTCGCGGATGTCAAGCGCCTCTTTCAGCGCCTCGCCGGCCGGCTGGGCGCGGCGCAGGTCGACGTTGATGTTGCCGATCTCGCCCAGCGTGATCGACAGGTCGCGCTGCCAGTCGGCATTGGTCGGATCGCGCGCCACCAGCGTGCGCATGATCTGGAGGCTGTCCTCGTAGTGCGCCAGCCCGCCCTCCAGATCGCCCTGCTTGCGCAGGACGTCGGCGACCTTCTCGGTCGACACGGAAAGGTCGCGCGTCCAGGTGGTGTTGTCCCAGTCGGCGGCGGCGAGCGCGGCCATGATATCCAGGCTTTCCCCGTAGGACGCCAGAGCGCCGTCGAGATCGTCCTGGTCCTCCAGCACGTTACCGATCTTGTCGCTGCTGACCGCGATGTCGCGGCGAAGCTGGGTGTCGTTCGGATCGGTCGCCGCAAGCTGCTCCACGATCGCGCGGCCGGCGCGGTAGGAGCCCAGCGCGTCATCCAGCAGACCCTTGTCGCGCAGCACGTCGCCCACCCTGTCGTAGCTGATCGACAGGTCGCGCTGGCGGCCACGATGCGCCGGATTGGCGGCGACGAGCTGCTGGCGGATGGCGAGGCTGCGGCCGAGAACGGTGTAGGCGTCGTCGACCTGGCCGAGGTTGCGCAGCACGCCGCCCAGCGCATCGTAGCTCGTAGTCAGGTCACGCTGGCGCGAGAGATCGTCCGGCGACCGCGCCGCGAGCACATTCTTCAGGTCCAGCCCGGCACCGTAGGCCGCGAGCGCGCCTTCGAGGTCGCCCTGGGTGACCAGCACGTCGCCGATCTCGTCATAGGCGATCGCGAGGTCGCTCTTCCACTCGTCCTCCTGGGGATCCTTCGCGACCACCCTCTGGAGGATGTCGCGCGATGCCTCGAAATGGTCGAGTGCGGCCGTCAGATTGCCCTGCGTCTCGCTGACATTGCCGAGCCGCTGGTGGATGATGCCGAGGTCCCGCGTCAGCGCGATCTCCGCCGCCGGATCCTCCAGGCGCTTGTGCATGACAGCTTCCAGCGCCTCGTAGGTCCGCGCTGCCGCCGCGACGTTGCCGGTCGTGACATACATGTCGCCGAGGTTGAACAGGGCGGAGAGCCGGCGGTCGGCATGTTCCGCCGCGAGCGCCGCGTCTCCCGCCTCGCCATAGAGGCCGACCGCCTTCTCCAGGTCGGCGATTGCCAGGTCGTAGCGCAACTCGGCCTTTGCCGCCCCGCCGGCGATGTAGCGCGTCGCGGCTTCCGACAGCGTGCGCTCGACATAGTTGGCCTTCAGCGCGTCGCGCGAGGTGCTGTCGATGTCGGCGGCGCGCTGCAGGCGCTCGCGCGCCGTGTCGAAGGCGCCCAGCGCCAGCTGTTCCTCGGCCTCTCCGCGCAGGCGCTCGACGTCGGGATCGGACGACGCCATGGCACGCAGTTCCTCGCGCACCTTCACGAAGGCGTCCGCCGCCTCGCGCAGCTTCGTCAGCCGCTCGTCGTCGCCGAGGTCGCCGGCTTCGAACAGCGCGCCGTAGAGCGGCGCCAGCGGCATGCCGGCGTCGGTGGCGATGGTCTCAACTTCGGCGCGGATGTCCGGCGTGACGTCGGCCATCGCCAGCAGCAGGCGCTCGCGCTCCGGCAGGTCGCCGCTTCCGGCGGCGAAGAACAGCGCCGGCAGGCCGCTCTCGATGTAGGGAAGCTGGCCGCCCTGCGAGCGGTCGTAGACCTCCTGCTGCACCAGCGTCAGGACCGAGCGGATCTCGAGGCCTTCGGTGCCGAGATATTTCGCGATTGCGGCCGTGAAGGGCGAATTGCCGCCCTCGCCGTCCGACGCGGTGGCGCCCGGCGCGGCGGAGAATGCGAACAGCACGTTCTCGGCGCTGCCGACGCGCCCCAGGCCCGGAGCAACGACCTTGAGCACGTCGGGCGCGATCGACACCGCGCCGCGGCCCTTCTGCCCGGTCGAGCCGAACGGGTCGTTGCGGCACGCGTCGAGCAGGATCAGGCCGACCGGCGCGACGGCGGCGACAGCGTCGCGGATTTCCTCCAGCGGCAGGCTGCTCGCCTTCAGCGCATCGAGCGAGTCGACGCTGGCGTCGACCGGCAGCAGGCGGTTCTCGCCGGCGATTTCCACGCCATGACCCGCGAAGAACACCAGCGCCACATCGGCGCCCGCCGCGTCCTCGCGGAAGTCCTCCAGCGCGCGGCGCATGCGGCGCAGGTCGCGGTCCGTCTCGAGCAGGACCTCGAAGCCCAGCGCCTCGAGCGCCGCCTCGATGGAGCGCGCGTCGTTGACGGCGTTGTCGAGCGGCCGGATGAACTCATAGTCGTCCGCGCCCATGACGAGCGCCACGCGCCGCTCGGCCAAGGCCTGCGAAGCCGTGAATGCCAGGACTATGACCAGTACCGCGCGCAGCATCGCCCGAGCCACCAGAAACCCGCCGCTACGTCACATGCCATTGTGGCAAGCTCAAGCCTCGACCAAGTGACTGCCGGCGCAGGGCTTTCGCCGAGGGGCCGCGCCGCTTCGCCACAGGGCCAACGCAATTGAAGGCTGGCGGCTGTGTCCCTAAGTTCCTCGGGTGGACGCGACCCCTGCTCCCTTCGTGCCGCCGGCGCCGAAGCCGCGCACCAGGCCGCCTTCGCTGTTCGAGCTGATGCGGATCATCTACCGCAACCCGCTCGAACTGTGGGGCGAGCCATCCTACAATCGTCCGTGGATCTCGGTGAACGGCGCCGGCGGGCGCCTCGTGATCGCCAACGATCCCGGTCTGATCCGGCACATCCTCGTCGACAATGTGAAGAACTACCGCATGTCCGACGTGCGGCAGCGCGTGCTGCGCCCGATCCTGCGCGACGGTCTCCTCACCGCCGAGGGCGAGGTCTGGAAACGATCGCGCAAGGCGATGGCGCCGGTGTTCACGCCGCGCCACATCGCCGGTTTCGCCGGGCCGATGCTGACCGAGACCGAGCGGTTCGCCTCCGGCTATACGGACGGTCAGGAGACCGATGTGGCCCGCGACATGACGGCGCTGACCTACGGGATCCTCGCCCAGACACTGTTTTCCGGCCAGATCGCGGAGACGCATGGCAGCCTCGAGAGGCAGATCGACCATCTGTTCGAGACGATGGGGCGGATCGACCCGCTCGACATCC
This sequence comes from Rhizobiaceae bacterium, assembly GCA_019635755.1. Taxonomy (GTDB): domain Bacteria; phylum Pseudomonadota; class Alphaproteobacteria; order Rhizobiales; family Rhizobiaceae; genus OAS926. The sequence goes on from JAHBYW010000003.1 coordinate 442,038, forward strand.
TCGGCGCCCCCTCCTGGGTGCCGCGCATCACGCGGCTGAGGGGAATGCGGACGGTCCGCTTCTTCCGCCGCATCGTCGCCGACACCGTCGACCTGCGCAAGGAGAGGCTTGCCCGCGCCGGCGACGACGCGCCGAACGATTTCCTGACCCTGCTGCTGAGGGCCGAAGGCCCCGACGGACTGACCCGCGACGAGGTCGAGGACAACATCATCACCTTCATCGGCGCGGGCCACGAGACGACCGCGCGGGCGCTGGGCTGGGCCATCTACTGCCTTGCCGAGGCGCCATGGGAACGCGACAAGGTGGAAGCCGAGATCGCGGACGTGCTGGCGCGCGAAGCGGACCCCGTCAAGTGGCTGGAGATGATGCCGCTGACCCGCGCCGTGTTCGAGGAGGCGATGCGGCTCTATCCGCCGGCGCCGTCGATCGGGCGTCAGGCGGTCGAGCAGGACCAGTATCAGGACCTGACCATCCACAAGGGCGCGCAGATCCAGATCATGCCCTGGACTGTGCATCGCCACCGGCTTCTCTGGGACCAGCCGGACGCGTTCATGCCGGAGCGCTTCCACCCGGGTCGCCGCGATGCGCTCGACCGCTACCAGTACCTGCCCTTCGGCGCCGGCCCGCGCGTGTGCATTGGCGCCGCGTTCGCCATGCAGGAAGCCGTCATCGTGCTGGCTATCCTGTTGTCGCGCTACCGCTTCGACACGCTGCCGAAGACAAAGCCCTGGCCGGTCCAGAAGCTCACCACGCAGCCGCAGGGCGGCCTCCCGATGCGCGTCAGCCGGCGATAGGCGCGCCGGTCAGCAGGCGCCGGGCGTCCAGGGCAGCGCCTGTTCGTAGAGCGCGGCGATGTCGAGCAGCGCCCGGTCGCTGCGCGGCGGGCCGATCAGTTGCAGCCCCATCGGCCGGCCCCGTGCATCGAAGCCGGCGGGCACGCTGACCGCCGGGCAGGCCGCGAGCGTGGCATAGGAACAGACCTCCAGCCAGCGGTGGTAGCTGGTCATCGTCCGGCCGGCGATTTCCTTCGGCCAGTGCGCATTGATGTCGAAGGGGAAGACCGCGGCGCTCGGCAGGGCGAGGACGTCGAAGCGTTCGAACAGCGACAGCATGGTCTGGTACCAGGCGGTGCGCTTCACCGTTGCCGCGTGCACGTCGATGGCCGAAAGCCTGAGCGCGCCCTCGACCTCGAACACCGCCTCGGGCTTCAGCAGCGCACGGCGCGCCGGATCGTCGAAATGCTCCTTGAGGCCGGCGCCGCTGGTGGCGTGGCGGAGCGTCATGAAGGCATTCCACAGCGCTTCGAAGTCGAACACGGGAAGCACCGGCTCCACAGAAGCGCCCTCCGCCTCCAGCCGCGCCAGCGCCTCTTCGCAGAGCGCCAGCACGCCATTCTCCATCGGCAGATGACCGCCCAGATTGCCCAGCCAGCCGACCTTGAAGCCGCGCGGCGGCATGCCGGTCGAGCGCAGGTCGCCGCCGTCGAAGGACATCGGCGCGCGGGGGTCGTGGCCGGCCTGAACCGAGAGCAGCAGCGCGACATCGGCGACACTGCGGCCCATCGGCCCCTCGATACCCATCTGCGCGAGGAAAGCATCGTTCGTGGGTCCGGCCGGAACCAGGCCCTGCGACGGCCTGAGACCATAGACATTGTTCCAGCCGGCCGGATTGCGGAGCGAACCGCCGAAATCGCTGCCGTCGGCCAGCGGCATCATGTCGAGCGCCAGCGCGACGGCCGCACCACCGCTCGACCCGCCTGCCGACAGCACCGGGTCGAAGGCGTTCGCCGTCGCACCGAAGACCGGGTTGTAGGTGTGCGAGCCGAGGCCGAACTCCGGCGTATTGGTCTTGCCGACGATGATCGCGCCCGCCGCGCGAAGGCGCTCGACGAACAGCTCATCCTCCACGGGAATGTGATCGCGGAAGATCGGCGAGCCGAACGTGGTCCTAAGGCCCTTGGTGAGCGCCAGATCCTTGATCGCGATCGGCAGGCCGGTCAGCGCTCCGCCGGTGCCCGATGCGATCGCGGCATCAGCCGCGTCTGCGTCGCGCAGGATCGCGTCGCGGGGTCTCAGCGAGACGATCGCGTTGACCTTGCCGTTCACGGCATCGATCCGGTCCAGATAGGCGCCGACGACCTCGCGCGACGAGAGTGTGCGCGCCCGGATGGCCTCGGCCAGTTCGACCGCCGGCATGGCGCAGATATCCGAAGTCGGCGCGATGCCGTGTTTGCTGGTCGGTTTCGAGTTCACGCCCGGCCTCCCGCCGTACCCGCCTTCAGCGCCTGCTCAACCTCGTCTACGGTCGGAATCGAGGGCTGCGCGCCGCTCTTCAGACAGGCCAGGGACGCTGCGACCGCCGCGCGCCGAAGTGCTGCCTCGAGATCGTGCCCGGCTTCCAGCGCGGCGCCGAAATAGCCGCAGAAGGTGTCGCCGGCGCCGACGGTGTCGACCGGCTCGATTTTCAGCGCAGGAACCGTCAGCGTCTCTTCGGGCGTCGCCGCGATGACACCGTCGCCGCCCAGCGTGACGATGATGGTGCGGCCGGTCTGCGTCGCAAATGCCTGCATCCGCGCCTCGCGGTTCTCCCCGTCGAGTTTGAGCGCGCCCGCATAGAGGTCGAACTCCGTCTCGTTGGCGATCACATAGTCCGCCTGCGCCAGCAGCGGGGCGGTTTCGGCCAGATAGGGGGCCGTGTTCAGCACGCTGACGGCTTTTGCAGCGCGCGCTCCTTCGAGGCCCGCGCCCACGGTCTCCAGCGGCACCTCCTGCTGGAGGAGGACGATGTCGCCCTTTGCCAGGTGCGCCTTGGCGAGGTCGCCGGGCAGAACCGCCGCGTTGGCGCCCGGCACCACCGCGATCACGTTCTCCCCGTCGCCGCCGACCAGGATCAGCGCGGTGCCCGTCGGCGCATGCACCTCGGCGACGGTCGAGAGATCGACCTTGCCGTCCCTCAGCAGAGCGGTGGCCTCGATGGCAAAGCCGTCCTTGCCGACGGCACCGATCATCCGGACCTTGCCGCCGGCGCGGGCGGCCGCCAGTGCCTGGTTGGCGCCCTTGCCGCCGGGCGCGGAGCGGAAACTGTCCCCGAGCACGGTCTCGCCGGGCTTCGGCAGCCGACCGACCGTCGCGATCAGATCGAGATTGATGGAACCGATGACGATGACCAAACACACCTCCGACGCTGTCTCATGACAACGTTAGAGGCTTTCGCGGCCGGTTTGAACCGGCCACGGATGCATGCCCGGGGGCTCAGCCCCCGGTCTGGCCGGCCTCCCAGCCGAGAATCGCGCGTTTGCGCGTCAGGCCCCAGTGGTAGCCCGTCAACGCGCCGGATTTGCCCAGCGCGCGATGGCAGGGCACGACGAAAGACAGTGGGTTGGCGCCGACCGCGGCACCCACCGCGCGGCTGGCCGCCGGCGAGCCTATGTCGCTGGCGATCGCCGAATAGGTGCAGGCCCGCCCCATCGGGATCCGCAGCAGCGCCTCCCAGACGCGGACCTGGAAGTCCGTTCCGATCAGGATGACGCGCAACGGCTGCTCGGAACGCCATTTCGATGGATCGAACACGCGCGACGCCAGCGGCGCGGTCGTCGCAAGATCCTCGGCATAGTCGGCATTCGGCCACCGCGACGACATGTCGTCGAATGCGGCACGCTCTTCGCCCGGATCGCAGAAGGCGATGCCCGCCAGGCCACGGTCGGTCGCCATCACCAGCGCGAGGCCGAAGGGAGAGATGTGCCAGCCATAGCGGATCGTGAGCCCCGCGCCGCGGCTCTTGTAGTCGCCGGGCGACATCGCTTCATGCGTCACGAACAGATCGTGCAGGCGGCCGGGGCCAGACATGCCGACCTCGAGCGAGGCTTCCAGCAGCGGCATGCCGGCGTTGAGCAGCCTGCGCGCATGGTCGAGCGTCACCGCCTGAAGGAACCCCTTGGGCGACAGGCCGGCCCAGCGCGTGAAGAGCTTCTGCAGGCCCGTCGGCGTCTCGCCGACCGCCTCGGCCAGCGCCTCCAGCGAGGGCTGGTCGCGATAGTCGAGGCTGATCTTCTCGATCACGCGGCGGACGACGTCATAGTCGGCGCTGTCCGGCGTGATGTCGTTCCGGAGGACAATCTGGCGTTTCATCATCGTGTGGGCGTTCATGGCAAATTTCTCCGCAGAACGCGAATGTGGCCGCGGCGGGCGCCGTTTCCCACCCGATTCCTGCGAGGATTGCCTAGCCGGATTTCGCCGTCGCCAGGGCGCTGCCGAAGGCCTTGGCAAAGCTTTCGCGGTCGTCCGGATTGAGGAAACCGCCGATCTCGACCGAGCGGTTCTGGGCTTCGACGGCCATGCGCGTGATGCCGATTTCGGCATGGCGGGCAATCGCGAAGCGGCTCCAGAGCGGGACGAAGCGGTGCTCCTCGGCGCGGCCGGAGGGCGCGGTCTTGCGGATGTCGAGAGCCGTCCGCGACAGCGACACCTCTTCGCGGGCGCGCGCGGCACGGTAGTTGAGCCGGAAGGCCACGTAGATCGCCAGCACGTCGAGCCCGAGGAAGCCGAAGATCGGCCAGGCGCCCACCGACAGGAAGAAGGCGCCGGTCACGAGCCAGCCGAACAGCAAGGCGCCAATCAGCACCGCGAACCCGGTCCGGCCGAGCGACCGATGCGGCGTCAAGAGCGCACGGAAGAAGGGCTCGTCGGCGGTGTTTGTCTCGGCCATGCGGGGGATTATAGAGGCGGCATGGCAAAACCCAAGGAAAAAACCGCCGCACCCAGGGCACGGCAGAAGCGCCGGCGCTCGCGCTACAGCGCGGACGAGGTGCGCGAGATCTTCCGCCGCTTCGCCGTCCAGCGCCCGGAGCCGAAGGGCGAGCTGGAATACGTCAACGCGTTCACGCTGCTTGTCGCGGTCGTGCTGTCGGCGCAGGCGACGGACTCAGGCGTCAACCGCGCGACGCGTGCGCTGTTCAGGGAGGCCGATACGCCGGCGAAGATGCTGGCGCTCGGCGAGGCCAAAGTCGGCGAACACATCCGCACCATCGGCCTGTGGCGCAACAAGGCGAAGAACGTCATCGCGCTCTCGGAGGCGCTGATGCGCGATTTCGACGGAGAGGTGCCGGCCGAGCGCGACCTGCTCGTCACGCTGCCGGGCGTCGGCCGCAAGACCGCGAACGTCGTGCTGAACATCGTCTTCGGCCAGCCGACCATGGCAGTCGATACGCACATCTTCCGGATCGGAAATCGGCTGGGTCTCGCGCCCGGCGACACGCCGGAACAGGTCGAGGCGGGGCTGTTGCGCGTCATCCCCCCGGACTACCTGCAGCACGCCCATCACTGGCTGATCCTGCACGGCCGCTATGTGTGCAAGGCGCGCCGGCCCGACTGCGAGGCCTGCATCATCGCCGACCTGTGCAAATGGCCCGGAAAGACCTGCGACGTGCCGGCGCCGCTGGTACCCCTCGAAGCGGTCGGATCGTCTCAGTAGCCGACACCGCGCGCCATCATCGCCGCCAGGACAGGGACGAAGGCAAAGGCGAGGGCTTCTGCCACCACGAAGGTCCGCGCCGCCGCCACCTCCCCGTCCGGCACCCGGTAGGCCGGATCGGAGCCGGCCGCCTTCTGCCACTGGACGATGCGCATGGTGGGCACGACCGAGAGGAGACCCATCAGCGCGAACGCCCCCATCTTGGCCCAGAACACCCAATAGTAGACGTAGTACTCCCAGCCCTTCAGCCCGAAATAGACCCGCACGATACCGACCGCGATGACCGCGGCGGCGATGCCGCCATAGGTCGAGTCCAGCCGCGCGAGCAGCTTCAGGTTCTGGCCACCCAGCCCGGGCCTGATGAGGAAGGCTTCCGCCGCGAATATACCGGCATAGGCGAGGATGAGAAGATGGTGAAGGCTGGCGAGGATGATGTCGGTCGTCATGTTTCCCTCCTGCGTCGTGGCGCGATCGCGAGCCGGTGCGGCGACCGCCCCGCGCGGGGCCTCACGCCGCTTGCCTCAGCGCCGGGGCCGTTCCCGGCCGAACCCGGCCGCTGGACAGCATCTTGTGCAGGTGCACCATCAGGGCAGCCGCGAACAGCGGGGTGGCCAGATTGATCACCGGCACCGCCAGCACGGCCGCGATCACCAGGCCCGCCAGGAAGATCGTCCCGGCATGGGCGCGGCGCATGGCCTTCGCCTCCGTTTCGGAGCGGAACCGCATCGCGGCGAACTCGAAGAACTCGCGGCCGAGCAGATATCCGTTGACGAGGAAGAACGCCGCGATGTTGACGCCCGGCACCAGCAGGAGGAGCAGCGCGACCAGATTGCCGACAATGACCACACCGAAGAACTTCAGCGATAGGACCAGGGCGCGGAACGTCGGAACGGCAGTGCCCGGCGCGTCGTCCGGGTAGCCGTTCGTCTCGACGATGTCGGCCGCCTCGTCGAGAAACAGCCCGGCCACGATCGCGCTCGCCGGAGCGACAAGCAACGCCAGACCCAGGGCGAGCGCGATGCCGGCGATGACGGCAGCGACGGTGCCCACCCAGCCGGTCCAGTCCGGGAGACCGGCGAACAGGCCTTCGAACCAGGGCATGGCCAGCCATTCGAACAGACCGCTGATGCCGAACCAGAAGGCGATCAGCGCCAGCAGCGTGAGGCCGACCGTCTTGAAGAAGACGGCCCGCATGCGCGGGTCAAGGACATCGGCAAATGCCGCGCGAACGGCCGTCAGGATCATGCAAGGGCCTCCCTTGCAGGGGCACATAGGAGGCAGGGCCTGCCGCCGCAAGTTTGGCGTCGAAAAGGACCGCGCCATCCGCGCCACTGGACCGGGACCCGGGCCTCATGCCAGAAGGCAGCGACCGGCGGAGACGGGAATGAGCCAGTACGACGTTCTGTGTATCGGCAACGCGATTGTCGACATCATCGCCCAGTGCAATGAGCCGTTCCTGGTCGAGAACAAGATCATCAAGGGCGCGATGAACCTGATCGACGCCGAACGGGCCGAGCTTCTCTACAGCCGCATGGGCCCGGCGATCGAGGCATCCGGAGGGAGCGCCGGCAACACGGCGGCCGGAATCGCCAGCTTCGGCGGGCGGGCCGCCTTCTTCGGCAAGGTGTCCAGCGACCAGCTGGGCGACATCTACTACCACGACATCCGCGCCCAGGGCGTCGCCTTCGACACGAAGCCGCTGGCTGGCGAGCCGCCCACTGCGCGCTCGATGATCTTCGTCACGCCCGACGGCGAGCGGTCGATGAACACCTATCTCGGCGCCTGCGTCGAGCTCGGGCCCGAGGACGTCGAGGAGGAGAAGGCGCAGGGGGCCAAGGTCACCTACTTCGAGGGCTATCTGTGGGATCCGCCGCGCGCCAAGGAAGCCATTCGGCTGACCGCGCAGCATGCGCACGCGGCCGGTCGCGAGGTGTCGATGACACTGTCCGACGCCTTCTGCGTCGACCGCTATCGCGACGAGTTTCTCGACCTGATGCGCTCCGGTATCGTCGACATCGTCTTCGCCAACAGCCGCGAGATCAAGTCGCTCTACCGGACCGAGGACTTCGAGACCGCGCTGAACCTGATCCGCCGCGACTGCAAGCTGGCGGCGGTGACGCGGTCGGAGAAGGGCTCGGTCATCGTGCGCGGGGACGAGACGGTGCCGATCAAGGCGATCCCCGTCCACGAGATCGTCGACACCACGGGGGCGGGCGACCTCTATGCGGCCGGGTTCCTGCACGGGTATACGACCGGGCGCAGCCTCCAGGACTGTGGCGACCTGGGCTCGCTGGCGGCCGGCCTCGTCATCCAGCAGATCGGGCCACGGCCCCGCCAGAACCTCAAGGAAGAGGCACGCAAGGTCGGGCTGCTGTAAGGTGCGCCCTTCGAGGGTCGCTTGCTTTGCCGCCGGGCTCGCACCTCAGGATGAGGTCTGTCAGCGCGAGCGGTCCTTGCCCCGATGTGCGAGGGTGCACTGATGTCGGAAGACCGGTGAGTATCGCTGGACGGGCTCGCTTCGCCACACGTCAGGACGAGGGGTGAGCCCAACAGCCCTCATCCTGAGGTGCGAGCCCGCACCCGTGCTGCAGGATGAGCGGGTGTCGTTGGACGGGCGAGCCTCGAAGGACGCACGACCTACGGAATGTCCTCGGGCTTCCGGCCGGGCCGACTCCGGTACGGCTTGAACGACCAGCCATATTTCAGCGCGCCGCCGCGCACCACGAAGGCGGCCGCGAAGGCGATGATCGCGGCGGCCAGAGTGGGGAAGGCCGCGAGGTCGGCGAGCGTGAAGGCGGCCGAGCCCGCCAGCGCGGCGGTCACATAGACCTCGGGCCTCAGCAGGACGGAAGGTTCGCCGGCGAGGAGGTCGCGCAGGATGCCGCCGAAGGTCGCGGTCAGCATGCCCATCACGATCGCGACGGTCGGCGAGCCGGTCGCGTCGAGACCCTTCCAGGCGCCCAGCGCCGCATAGGCGGAAAGGCCGACCGCATCGAGCCACAGCAGCAGCCGGTAGCGGGATTCGACCAGATGGGCGGTGAAGAAGACGAGGACCGCCATGCCCGCGCAGACGAGCAGATAGGCCGGCTGCGCGACCCAGAAGACCGGAACGTCCAGGATCAGGTCGCGGAAGGTACCGCCGCCGATGCCCGTTATCGCGGCGAGGAAGATGAAGCCGATGATGTCGAGTTGCTTGCGCGACGCGGCGAGCGCGCCGGTCGCCGCGAACACGGCAACGCCGGCAAGATCGAGCGCAAGAAAGACGGTCATGCCCGGTTAGAAAGGCAGGGCGGCCTGAAGGCAAGAGGGCAGCTGGCGGGTGCGCACGCGCCGCGACCTTCCGGTCCCTTACCAGACCGCTCCTGCTAGGCGTCCTTTTCGGCCTGGGCGTTGACCGGCCCCGGCTCGGCCGGCGCAGCCGCGTCCGCCTTCGGCCCGCCCTTGGCCACGCCGACCATCGCCGGGCGCAACACGCGCTCGCCGATCGAGTAGCCGGACTGGACCACCTGGACCACGGTGTTTGCGGGCACGTCGGCGTTCGGTACCTCGAACATCGCCTGGTGGAAGTTCGGGTCGAACTTCTCGCCCTGGGGATCGAGCTTCCTGACGCCGTGGCGCTCCAGCGCCGACAGCATGGCGCGCTCGGTGATCTCGACGCCTTCGACCAGCGTCTTGAACCCCGCATCGCCGGCCTCCCGGGCGTCGGCGGGGATCGCATCCAACGCCCGGCGCAGATTGTCCGACACCGACAGCATGTCGCGCGCGAAGTTCGTCACCGCATAGGTGCGAGCGTCCTGCACGTCGCGCGCGGTCCGACGGCGCAGGTTCTCCATGTCGGCCGCGACCCGCAGCGCGCGGTCCTTGAGCTCCTCGTTCTCCTTCATCAGGCGAACGACGACCTCGTAGTCGCCTTCGAGCGAGGGGCCGTTCTCGACCGGCGCGGCGGCCTCTTCCGGCAAAGCTTCCTGTTTCGACTGATCGCTCATGTCCATCTTCGAATTGTTCGGGATTTGCGCCCGATATCGAGACTTGGGCGCGAAAAATCAAGGCCCGATGGCGCTAGCGGAGCATCCGGCTGATCAGCTGTGCGGTATAGTCCACCATCGGCACGACACGTGCGTAGTTGAGGCGCGTCGGGCCGATGACGCCGAGCGCTCCGACCACCCTGGCATCCTTGTCGCGGTAGGGTGCCACCACCACCGAGGATCCAGAGAGGGAGAACAGCTTGTTCTCGGAGCCGATGAAGATGCGGACCCCGGATCCCTGCTCCGCAATGTTCAGGAGCTGGATCAGGCCGTCCTGGTTTTCGAGGTCGTCGAACAGGTGCTTGAGCAGTTCGATGTCGGCCTGGGCGGACAGGTTCTGCAGCAGATTGGCGCGACCGCGCACGATCAGCCGCGCGGGAACGCCAGCCTCGGTGCCGGCCCAGACCGCGAGGCCCTGTTCAACCAGCTGCTGGGAGAGAACGTCGAGCGCGGCCTGCGTCTCGGTCCTGAGGCGGCCGAGCTCGACCCGCGCCTCGGCAAGCGTGCGCCCGCGGATGTGGGCGTTCAGGTAGTTGGACGCTTCGTGCAGCTGGGACGTGGTGACGCCGGGCGGAAGATCCACCACCCTGTTCTCGACATCGCCGTTCTGGGACACCAGCACCGCCAGGGCGCGGCCCGGGTCGAGCTGGATGAATTCGAGGTGCTTCAGCGGGGTCTCGACCTTGGCGGCGACGACCAGCCCGGCGCCGCGAGAGATGCCGGAAAGCATCTGGCTGGCCTCCGTCAGCATCTGCTCCAGCGTCGATGCCCTGCCCGAAGCCTTTACCTGCGCCTCGACCACGCGGCGATCCTCGTCGGACAGATCGCCGACCTCCATGAACGCATCGAGGAAGAAGCGCAGGCCGCGCTGGGTGGGCAGCCGGCCGGCCGAGATGTGCGGCGCGTAGATGAGCCCCAGATGCTCGAGGTCGCTCATGACGTTGCGGATGGTCGCAGGCGACAGCGTGTGGGGCAGGATCCGCGACAGATTGCGCGAGCCCATCGGCTCGCCGTCCCTGAGGTAGGAATCGACGATCAGGCGGAAGATGTCGCGCGAACGGCTGTCCAGCGCGTTCAGCGCAGGGTCGGAGACGGGCTTGGTCATCGCGGCGGTTCCATCCACGACGAAGATATAGAAGCCGCGTCGGCGAACACAACTGCCGGCGCCGGCGGGGTGCGGCGCGTCCCGCAGGGCGTTTTCCTTTGCGCCCCGCAGCCCGGACCGGTACAAGCCGGCCACGAATCCCCAGCCGGAAGAGCCGAATGCGTCCTTCGAAGCGCCAACCCGACGAAATGCGAGCCGTCTCCTTCGAACGGAACGTGTCCAAGCATGCCGAGGGCTCCTGCCTGGTCAAATTCGGGGACACCCACGTGCTCTGCACGGCGAGCCTGGAGGAGAAGGTGCCTGGCTGGCTGCGCAATGCCGGACGCGGCTGGGTGACGGCCGAATACGGCATGCTGCCGCGCTCGACCGGCGAGCGGATGCGCCGCGAAGCCTCGACCGGCAAGCAGGGCGGCCGGACGCTGGAGATCCAGCGCCTCATCGGGCGCTCGCTGCGCGCCGTGGTCGACCTCCAGGCGCTGGGCGAGCAGCAGATCACGATCGATTGCGACGTGCTGCAGGCCGACGGCGGTACCCGCACCGCCGCCATCACCGGCGGCTGGGTCGCGCTGCACGACTGCCTGCGCTGGATGGAGGCGCGGCAGATGGCAAGCGTGTCCAAGGTCCTCAAGGACCACGTCGCGGCCATCTCGTGCGGCATCCACGGCGGCGCCGCGGTCATCGACCTCGACTATCTCGAGGACTCCTCGGCCGGCACCGACGCCAACTTCGTCATGACCGGCAAGGGCGGAATCGTCGAGATACAGGGGACCGCCGAGGGCGAGCCGTTCAGCGAGGAGCAGTTCGCGGCGCTGATGGGTCTCGCCCGCAAGGGCATCCAGCGTCTGGTCGGCCTGCAGCAGATGGCCGTCGCCTGAGCGGAGAGACCGTGCGCCCCTCCGCCATCCTCGAATCGGCGCTCTACGTGACAGACCTCGCCGCGGCCGAGGCGTTCTATCGCGATGTGATGGGGCTCGAGCCGCTGCAGAAGGTGGACGGCCGCCACGTCTTCTTCCGCTGCGGCCAGGGCGTGCTGCTGCTGTTCAACGCCGAGGCGACCAAGGACGGACCACCGCCGGTGGCAAAGCTGCCGGTCCCGGCGCACGGAACTGTCGGCGAGGGCCACCTCTGCTTCGCGGCGGACGCCGGCGAGATCGCCGCGTGGAAGACGCGCCTGGAGTCGCGCGGCGTCCCGATCGAGGCCGATTTCGAATGGCCGAACGGCGGCCGCTCGATCTATTTCCGCGATCCGTCGAGGAACTCGATCGAGATCGCCGAGCCTCGGATCTGGGGGCTGTGATGCATGACCTTTCCGCCAAGCGCATCGTCGTCGCCAGCCACAATGCCGGCAAGCTGCGCGAGATCGCCGACCTCATCGCGCCTTTTGGGTTCGATGCAAGATCAGCCAGGGACTACGGCCTTCCCGAACCCGAGGAGACCGGCACGACCTTCGAGGAGAACGCGCTGATCAAGGCGCTGGCCGCCGCCAGCGCGACCGGGCTGCCGGCGCTCTCCGACGATTCGGGTCTCGTCGTGGATGCCCTCGACGGCCAGCCGGGCGTCTATACCGCCAACTGGGCGGAAAAGGCCGACGGCAGCCGCGACTTCATGATGGCGATGGAGAAGACCGAGGCTCTGCTGCGCGCGCGCGGCGCGGTCGATCCGGGAGACCGAACGGGCCGCTTCGTCGCCGTCATCTGCCTGTGCTGGCCGGACGGCACGCACGAGCTCTTCCGCGGCGAGGCGGAGGGAACGCTGGTGTGGCCGCCGCGCGGCGACAAGGGCTTCGGCTACGATCCGGTGTTCATGCCCGAGGGTCACGACATCACCTTCGGCGAGATGAGTGCCGAGGAGAAGCATGGCTGGACGCCCGGCCAGCCGACCGCGCTGTCGCATCGCGCCCGCGCCTTCAAGGCATTCGCGGAAGCGAAGCTCGGACGCGCATGATCCCCGCGGATCCCGGCTTCGGCGTCTATGTCCACTGGCCGTTCTGCGCGGCCAAGTGCCCCTATTGCGACTTCAACAGCCATGTGCGGCACCAGCCGGTAGACCAGCCGCGCTTCGCGCGCGCATTCGCCGCCGAGATGGCCAGCATGCGGGTCCGCACCGGGCCGCGCACCGTCACCAGCATCTTCCTCGGCGGCGGCACGCCGTCGCTGATGCAACCGGCGACGGTTGCGGCCGTGATCGACGCAATTGCTTCGACCTGGACGGTTCCGGCCGGCATCGAGGTCACTCTCGAGGCCAACCCGTCGTCGGTCGAGGCGGAGCGCTTTCGCGGCTATCGTGCGGCCGGCGTCAACCGCGTGTCGCTCGGCGTGCAGGCGCTGAATGATGCCGACCTGAAATTCCTCGGACGGCTTCACAATGTCGATGAGGCGCTGAAGGCCATCGGCTTCGCCCGCGAGATTTTTCCGCGCCTGTCGTTCGACCTCATCTATGCGCGGCCGCGGCAGACGCTCGACGCGTGGCAAGCGGAGCTGGAGCAGGCGATCGGCTACGCCGCGGATCATCTGTCGCTCTACCAGCTGACGATCGAGGAAGGCACGCCGTTCCACGCGCTCCACGCGGCAGGCAGGTTCGCGGTGCCGGACGGCGACCTGGCGGCGGACCTCTACCAGCTGACCCAGGAGGTGACGGCACGGCATGGCCTCCCGGCCTATGAAATCTCCAACCACGCGCGGCCGGGCGCCGAGAGCCGCCACAACCTGACCTACTGGCGCTATGGCGAATATGCCGGCGTGGGTCCCGGAGCGCATGGGCGCTTCGTGGAGGGTTCACGCCGGGTGGTCACCTTCACCGAGAGACTGCCGGAGACGTGGCTCAACCTCGTCGAGGCGAAGGGGCACGGTGTGGTCGGCGGCGAGACGCTCACGCGCTCGGAGGAGGCCGACGAGTTTCTCTTGATGGGCCTGCGCCTCGCCGAGGGCATCGACCTCGTACGCTACGAGGCCCTGGCCGGCCGGCCGCTCCCCGCGAACCGCATCGCGATGCTCCGGGAGGAAGGGCTCGTCATGCCGGTGGGCAATTCGCGCCTGCGCGCGACAGCCTCGGGCATGATCGTGCTCGACGCCGTCGTCGCGGACCTGGCTCGTCCCGAGCGCCCCTGACGAATTCGTCCGTCGTGGCAGAGCCTTTGCAGAGGCGGCTTCTCAGCTCTCGGCGCTGCCGTTTCGACGCGCCTCGGACTTGCGATGCTGATGCCGCGTGGAATGGGCATCCGCACGCCGTCCCTCCGCGTGATCGGACGGTGCTTGCGGCAGCGACGCGAACGGCTGCCTGCCTTCGTAGTAGACATCGATGATGTCGTTGATCTCGAGCGTGTTCATCGGCTCCTCCCGGGGAACTCGGAATAACACCGCAGCGCCCGGAATGTTCCCGTAAGCCATTGCTTACGCTCCCCTCCGCTTTGCAAGCCTGCGGTTCGCGTGTCAGACAGGGCGGCGGAGTGGAGGCATATCGTGGAATCTGACGGCGGCTCGCGGAGCTTCATCGTCGCCGGTGCGACGATCCCGGCGCGGCCGCTGGAGCCGGGCCTCTACGTGGTGGCCACGCCCATCGGCAATCTGGGCGACGTCACCATACGGGCCCTGGAGACGCTGGCCGCGGCAGACGTCATTGCCTGCGAAGACACGCGCACGACACGCGTGCTGCTCGACCGCTACGGCATCCGTGGCAAGCTCGTCGCCTATCACGAGCATAACGAGTCGACCGCCGCGGCAAGGCTGATCGGCGCGGTTCTCGCGGGAAAGAGCGTAGCCCAGGTGTCCGATGCGGGAACGCCGCTGGTGTCCGACCCCGGCTACCGGCTGGTCGGGCAGGCGATCGACGCCGGCGTGCGTGTCGTGCCGATCCCCGGCCCGTCCGCGCTGCTCGCGGCACTCGCCGTATCCGGGCTGCCCTCGGACGCCTTCTTCTTTGCGGGGTTCCTGCCGTCGAAGGACGGCCAGCGGCGCACGCGTCTCGAGGCGCTGCGCACCGTGCCCGGAACCCTGATCGTCTACGAATCGCCGCGCCGGCTCGCGGACACGCTGGCGGCGATGGCGGACGTGCTTGGGCCGCGTCCGGCTGCGATCGGCCGGGAGCTCACCAAGGCATTCGAAGAAGTGCGCCGCGGCGCCCTGACCGCGCTGGCCGGCCACTATGCCGATACGGACACGCCGAAGGGCGAGATCGTGATCTGTATCGCCCCGCCCCCGGACGACGTGGCGGCGGACGGCGACGTCGATGCCGTGCTGATGTCGCTGGCGGGCGAGATGCCGGCATCAAAGGCCGCCGGCGAAGCCGCCCGCATGACAGGGCGGCCGAAGGCCGAACTCTACCGTCGCCTGGTCGAGCTCAAGGGACGCGACGGTGGATGAGGCGCGCGACCGGCGGTTCCGCGCCTATCGCCGGGGCCATCGGGGCGAGTGGATGGCCGCGCTGGCGCTGATGGTCAAAGGCTACCGTATCATCGCGCGCCGATACCGGACGAAGCTCGGCGAGATCGATCTCATCGCGCGGCGCGGCGACCTTGTGCTGATCGTCGAGGTCAAGGCGCGCGCCACGCTCGTCGAGGCGATGGACGCGATCGGCCACCCGTCGGAACGGCGGATCGAAGGTGCTGCCGATCTCTGGCTGGCCCGGCAGCGCGACCATGCACGGATCTCGCTGCGGTTCGACATGGTCGCCGTGCTGCCGCGCCGGTGGCCCGTCCATGTTCCGAACGCCTTCCAGGCCCGCCGGCTGTAGTCATCGCCGCGCCTGCCGCCTCGATTTGACCCGGAAATTGCTTTGCGCGTCCAGCCTTGCGGGCGGAAAACCCCGATCGCGAGGACAGGGGCGGCGGCGAAAATCGCCCTTGCCGACGGCGCGCGCCGGCGCGAAGCTCACGTCTGTCATTGTCAGGGAGATGTTGCCATGTGCCATCATTGCGTCATCGAGGGCGTCAAGCAGAGCATGCTCAGCCGCCGCGATTTCTTCCGGGGGTCGGTCGCCGCGGCCGGCGCGGTCGCCATCGGTGCCACGGCCGCGCCACAACCGCTCTTCGCGCAGGCAAGCCCGCCCCAGAAGGCGGAGGACCTGACGCATGAACTGTGGGAGACCTTCCCGACCTATTTCGGCGCCCAACAGCTCTTCATGGACAAGAAGTTCGATCACGCCAAGGATACCTTCAATCTCTACGAATACCGCATCTCCGAGCATACGGGCACGCATATCGACGCGCCTCTGCATTTCACCGCGGACGGCAAATCGGTCGCCGAGCTTCCGGTCGCCGACCTGATCGCGCCGCTGGTCGTCATCGACATCAAGGCGAGGGCTGCGGAGAACGCGGACGCCGAGGTGACGCCGGAGGACATCGACGCGTGGGTGTCGGCGCACGGCCCGCTGCCCGAGGGTGCCATCGTCGCCATGAACTCCGGCTGGAGCCAGCACGTCGCCACCGACCGGTTCCGCAATGTCGGCGAGGACAAGGCGATGCATTTCCCGGGCTTCCACGTCGAGGCCATCAAGAAGCTGCTGGAGACGTCGACCAAGGCGATCGCCGTCGACACGCTCTCGCTCGACTACGGGAAGTCGCCCGACTTCATCGTCCACAACACCTGGCTGCCCGCCGGCCGCTACGGCATCGAAGGCATCGCCAATCTGGACGCCGTGCCGGCGGCAGGCGCCACGATCGTGGTCGGCGCGCCCAAGGTGCGCGGCGGCACCGGCGGTCCGGCGCGCGTGTTCGCCTTCGTGTAGATCTGGTCTTGCCGGGCGGGGCCGCGCGGCGGTCCCGGCCGGCATGCGCGAACCGGACCGGCGGCCGCCGGAGGCCTCGGACTAGAGGCGGCCGAGACGCTCCACCAGCAGCGCGAAGAACCCGTCGGCGTCGATGTCGCGCATGACCGTCGCGTTCTTCGGGCGCTTGGTGACGCCCCACCAGTCGACCACCGTCATGCCCATCGTCAGTTCCGAGCCGATCTCGATCGCGACATTGACCTTGCGTCCCTTGAAGAGGTTGGGCTTCAGGAGATAGGCGATCACGCAGGGGTCATGCAGCGGCCCGCCGTCGGTGCCATACTTCTCCCCGTCGAAGCGCTCGAAGAACTCCAGCATCTCGGCCGTCGCGATGCCGACCCGCGACCCCATCTTGCGGAAGGCGGCGAGGCGCGCGGGACTGGTGAGGGCCTTGTGCGTGACGTCGAGCGGCATCATGACGATCGGGATGCGCGAACGGAACACCACGTCGGCGGCGTGCGGGTCGACATAGATGTTGAACTCGGCAGCCGGGGTCACGTTGCCGCCCTCGAAGAAGCCGCCGCCCATCAGCACGATCTCCTTGACGCGCGAGGCGATCCTCGGCTCGCGGATCAGGGCGAGGGCGATGTTGGTGAGGGCGCCGAGCGGGCAGAGCGTCACCGTCCCCTGCTTCTCCTTCATCAGCGTCTTGATGATGAAATCGACCGCGTGCTGGTCCTGGAGCGGCATGGTCGGCTCAGGCAGTTCGGGGCCATCGAGACCTGTCTTGCCGTGAACGTATTCGGCCGTCTCAAGCTTGCGCACCAGCGGCCGGATGGCGCCGGCGAAGACCTTCATGTCGGGACGGCCGGCGAGCTCGCAGACCTTGCGGGCATTCTTCTCGGTCAGCGCCAGCGGCACGTTGCCGGCCACCGCGGTGATGCCCAGCACCTCGATCTCTGGGCTGGCGAGCGCCAGCAGGATGGCGACGGCGTCGTCCTGGCCCGGGTCGGTGTCGATGATGATCCTGTGCTGTGCCGGCATGTCCGCCCCTGTCTCCTCCGCCCCGAAGCCTTGATCTCGGATGCGGCGCGGACCATATCAGCAGGCAACGGAAGAATGCCATCCAGGGTCCTTCCCGATTTGTCGCTCGATGAGGACAACCGATGACGCGCATGACGCCTTTTTCCAGCCCGCTGCTGCTCGGCTTCGACGCCGTCGAGAAGACGCTGGAGCGGCTCGCCAAGTCGGGCGACAGCTACCCTCCCTACAATATCGAGCGACTGCGCGCGCCTTCGGGCGACAGGCTGCGGATCACGCTCGCCGTCGCGGGCTTCTCCGAAAGCGACCTCGATGTCTGCGTCGAGGAGAACCAGCTGGTGGTCCGCGGCAAGCAGGCCGAAGAGGGCGAGCGCGAATATCTGCACCGCGGCATCGCCGCGCGGCAGTTCCAGCGGACCTTCGTGCTGGCCGACGGCATGCGCGTGACGACGGCCGAACTGAAGAACGGCCTGCTGTCCATCGAGCTCGACCGCCCGGAGCCCGAGCGGCTGGTACGGAAAATAAACATTTCGGTGGGAGACTGAGCGAACCCGCCGGAACCAAAATGCTCTATCGCGGGTTGGTCCTCAGGGACGCCCCGCCAAGGAGGCTTCGATGACGACTGAAAAGCACACCTATACCGAGGCCGAGCTTGCCCATATCGGCGAGGGTTCCGTCGCCTATCTGCGCGAGATCGCGAGCGACGAGCTGATGGGCAAGTTCCCGGGCATGCCGCAGATCGCATCGGGCACCCGTCTGTGGGCTCTGTTCGCCGCCAACGGTCAGCCGATCCTGCTGTCGGACGAGCGCGACCGTGCGATCGCCGGCGCGTTCGCCAACGATCTCGTCCCCGTCAGTATCCACTAGAAATCCGTCGCCGCTTCGCGCGGCATAACCCGGCGGGGCGGCGCTTTGCTGCCCCGGCTGCCCTATGCGGCGTGCGATGCCGGCGTCTGCGCGAGGAAGGCGTGGATCGCCGCGGCGTCCTTCGTTCCCCGGATCTTCTGGACGGTATCGGCGTCGCGGAGCACGCGGGCGATCCGAGACAGTGCCTTGAGATGATCGGCCCCGGCGCCTTCGGGCGCCAGCAGCAGGAACACCAGGTCCACCGGCTGATCGTCGAGCGCCTCGAAATCGACGGGCGTTTCCAGCCGGGCGAACACGCCGGTGATGCGGCTGACGCCGGCAAGCTTTCCATGCGGGATTGCGATGCCGTTGCCGACGCCGGTCGAGCCCAGGCGCTCGCGCTGGAGAATCGTGTCGAACACTTCGCGCTCAGGCAGGCCCGTGATCGACGCGGCCTTCTCGGAGAGCAGCTGCAGCAGCTGCTTTTTCGAATTGGCCTTGAGGGCCGGCATGATCGCCGGCACGTCGATCAGATCGCTGAGGTCCATGCTTTTCGCACCTTTGTTGCCCGCGGCCGGCTGACCGGCGCGGCAGGAGTTCCCTTACCCGTTGGCGGCCTTGGCCGCCGAGGGATCGATCCATCCGATGTTGCCGTCCGCGCGGCGATAGACGACGTTCACCTGGCCGCTGCCGGCATTGCGGAACACCACGACCGGATCGTCCTTGGTGTCGAGTTCGATGACGGCGGCGGCAACGGACATGCTGCCGAGCGACAGCGTCGATTCCGCGACGACGGCCGGCGCGTAGTCGACCGGCACCTCGTCGTCTTCCTCCGCCACCGGAGCAATGACCTGGTAGGACACGTCGATGCTGTCGAGCGCAGGGACGTGGTGCGCCTTCAGACGTCGCTTGTAGCGGCGCAGACGCTTCTCCAGGCGCTCCGCCGCGATCTCGAACGCCGCTACGGGCTCCTGCGACTCGCCGCCGGACTGGAGCGCCATTCCGGTGTCGAGCCTGACCATGCAGTCGGCGGCGAAACGCGCACCCGACTTGGCGACGGTCACGTGACCGGAAAAGCCGCCGTCGAAATATTTGTCGATCGCCTCGCCGACCCGCTGCTCGATCCGGCTCCGGAAGGCATCTCCGATATCCATATGCTTGCCAGAGATGCGCAGGCTCATCTGAAAACTGACCTTCCATTCAGACTTCGAGCGGTCTGGAGTGTATACCCATGACCGCCGTGTACAAGCTTTTCGGCGCCTCGGCGCCGTTCCCAGGTCCGAAATTCCGGCTGATCTCGACGCCGTCCCCAGCGGGGCGGCGACAGGGCCTGCAGACGGCCCGCTTTCATGCGGCCGGGCTTCTAGTTGCTCCCATCCGCCTTGTCAATGAAGCGGGCGGAGCCCGAGCGTCAGCGGCCAGCGGTGGCCATCGCGCGCTTTTCGCGCCTGCGTTGCACCGAGGACGGAATGCTCATTCCCTCCCGGTACTTGGCGACGGTGCGGCGCGCGATGTCGATGCCGTTCTTGCGGAGGATATCCACGATCGCGTCGTCGGACAGCACGTCGGCCGGACGCTCGTCGTCGATGAGTTCCTTGATGCGGTCGCGCACGGCCTCAGAGGAGTGCGCGTCTCCGCCTTCCGCCGACGCGATCGCGGCGGTGAAGAAATAGCGCAGTTCGAACACGCCGCGCGGCGTCAGCATGTATTTGTTCGCGGTGACGCGGCTCACCGTCGATTCGTGCATGCCGATCGCGTCGGCGACGGTGCGCAGGTTGAGCGGGCGGAGATGCCTCACGCCATTCACCAGGAACGCGTCCTGCTGACGGACGATTTCCGACGATACCTTGAGGATGGTCTTCGCCCTCTGGTCCAGGCTGCGCGTCAGCCAGTTGGCGCTCTGCAGGCATTCGGACAGGAAATCCCGCTCCGCCTGGTCGCGCGCGTGCCGGGAGACACGCTGGAAGTAGGCCTGGTCGACGAGGACGCGTGGCAGCGCGTCCGCGTTGAGTTCGACCGCCCAGCTGCCGTCATTGGCGGCACGCACGACGACGTCGGGCACGATGGCATCGGAGGCACCGGTCGCGAAGGCCAGCCCCGGACGCGGATCGAGCGCGCGAATCTCTGCCAGCATGTCGACGATGTCCTCCTCGTCGACGCCGCAGATGCGCTTCAGCGCCACGAAATCCCGGCGCGCCAGCAGGTCGAGCCGCTCGACGAGGGAACGCATCGCCGGATCGAGCCGATCGCGCGCGGCGAGCTGGAGCATGAGGCATTCGGCAAGGTCGCGGGCGAACAGGCCGGGCGGATCGAAGCGCTGGCAGACCGCGAGGACGTTCGCCACCGTGTCGGTGTCGATGTTGAGCCGGACCGCGACATCGTCGAGGTCGGCGCGCAGATAGCCCGTGTCGTCTAGCCCTTCGGCCAGCTCGCGCGCGATCATCCGCTCCCCGGGTGCCAGCAATGCGAAGGCGATCTGTTCGGCGACGTGGTCGCGCAACGTCACCGCGGCCGCGGTGACATCCTCGAGGTCGAATCCGTCGCGCGCCGATGCGGACGCGCCAGCTCCCGCCGACTTCCACTGGGCCCCGAGGTCCGGGCCGATGCGGTCCGAGGAACCCGGGTCGTCGGGAAAGACGTTCTCGAGCGAGGTATCGAGCTTGTCTGCGATGGACGACGCGTCGAGCGCCGCCGCGTTCTCCTCGAACCACTCCGACTCGCCCTGGTCCGGAGCGGACGCCGGCTCGGCCGACGCCTCGGCAGGCTCGGGCGCAGAGTCATCCCGTCCGTCCACGCGCTCGAGAAGCGGGTTGCGCTCGATCTCGCCGTCGATGAAATGTTGGAGCTCGTGATGCGTGAGCTGGAGCAGCCGGATCGACTGCATGAGCTGCGGCGTCATCACGAGCGCCTGCGACTGGCGCAACTGAAGCTTCGCCGCTAGCGCCATCTGACCCTACTCAACGCCCCGTCTCTCAACACCGACGCGCACAAAACTGGCCCGGCTTTTGCTTGTCAAGCGTTGGAGGCTAGCGGAAACCGCTTACCGGAGCGTTTAGGGACGTCGCGGCCGGCGATGGCAGCCGTCGTTGGAGAGGCGGTTCGAGGTCAGAGCGTGAAGCTCTCGCCCAGATAGAGCCGGCGCACATCGGCATTGCCGACGATGTCGGATGGCTGCCCGTGCGTGAGCACCTCGCCGGCGTGGATGATGTAAGCGCGGTCGATCAGCCCGAGCGTTTCGCGGACATTGTGATCGGTAACCAGCACGCCGATGCCGCGCGCGGTGAGATGGCGAACCAGCTGCTGGATGTCGGCGACCGCGATCGGATCGATGCCGGCGAAAGGTTCGTCGAGCAGCATGTAGTGCGGCTTGGTGGCGAGCGCGCGCGCGATCTCCAGGCGGCGCCTCTCGCCGCCGGACAGCGACAGTGATGACGATTTGCGCAAATGTGAGATGTGGAACTCTTCAAGAAGCGAATCGAGGGTCTTCTCGCGCTCCTTGCGGCTCTTCTCCACGACCTCGAGCACCGCGCGGATGTTGGCCTCGACTGTGAGACCGCGGAAGATCGATGCCTCCTGCGGCAGGTAGCCGATGCCGAGGCGCGCGCGCCGGTACATGGGCATTGCGGTCACGTCGAAGCCGTCGATCTCGATCGTGCCGCGGTCGACCGGCACCAGCCCGGTGACCATGTAGAAGCAGGTGGTCTTGCCCGCGCCGTTCGGTCCGAGCAGGCCCACCGCTTCGCCGGCCCGCACGCCGATCGAAACGCCGTCGACGACGCGCCTGCCCTTGTAGCTCTTGGTCAGCCCGCGCGCGATCAGCGTGCCCTTCAGCATCGCCGCGCCGGGCTTGACCGCCGGCGCCGCGGGCTTGCGCGAAAACAGTCCCTGAAGCCGGGATGCGATCGACGGCTTGGCAGCCATTATTGGCTCTGCGCCGGTACCGATCCGGGAGTTATGCTCATGATGACGCGGCCGCTCCCCGCCGACCCGCCGTTGGCGCAGCCCTGGACCTGCGCCTCGCCCGTCGACATGTCGACGGTGAGCCGGCAGCCGACCAGGATGTTCGATCCCTCGGTCAGCACGACGCGCTCGCCGGTCAGCGTCAGGATCTCGCTCTTCATGTCGAAGATGCCCTTGTCGCCGGTGGCTTCCTGGGTGCCCGACTTGACGTAGATCTTGTGGTCGATCTCGAGCCGCTCGATGTCGGCGGAGCCCGTCGTCGCCGAACCGCCCTCGCCGGCATAGTAGACGGTCATCTGGCCGGCCTTCATCAGGGTGTCGCCCTGCACCACGGTCACGTTGCCGCTGAACACGGCGACCTTCTCCGCGTCGCGGACCTCGAGCCGGTCGCTTTCGATCTGGATCGGGTCCTTGCCGGAAAGCTTCAGCCCCGTCAGGCGGCCGTCCTGCGCGAGTGCCGGCGTCAGGCCCGCCAGGAGCACTGCGCCGAGGAGCCAGCCCATGGCCGGCGTGCGATCAGTTCTGAGCATTCAGCGCCTCGGCCTCCGCGGTCTTCATCTTGCCGGGATCGATGTTCATCCGGACCCGCTTGTCGAAGACGAGAACCTGGCCGTTCTTGAGGATCTGCATCGAATCGGCGAGAATGTGCATGCCCTCCATGCGGATGTCGATCGGCTTGTCCGTCGTCAGCGAGCCGCTCTTGGCGTTGAGGGAGGCCGACTGGAGGAGCGCCGTCTTTCCGTCGGTCGTGGTGACGGTCACCGGATGGTCGATGACCAGCGTGTTCTTGACCCTGTCGAAGATGCCTGCCGCCGCCTCGACCATCGCCCAGTTGTCGCCGTCGACCGGCAGCTTGGCGTCGATCCCTTCCAGCTCGATCAGTTCCGCCGCGCCCGGATCCTGCAGCGCCCGCGCCGCCGTCATCGAATAGGGCCGGTTGTTGGAGAACCCCTCCAGCTTGGGGTTCGCCATCACCAGCTTGCCATCCGCGAATCCCGTCTCGCCGATGTCGATCGTGACCCCGCCCGGCATCGAGCCGAACGAGTACACGACGAAGGTCGCGACGATCGCCACAGCCATGACCGGCAGGGAAAGCTTCAGCAGGCGCACGCGCGCGGAGTGGCGGCGTGCCGCAGCGAACGCGGCCAGGCGAGCCGATTCGACCGCCGGCGCGGCTTTCTGGGACGGGTGCCTGCCCGACTCTGGTCCTGGATTGGGTTGGCTCGCGGTCATTATCCCTTGTACGTCGTTTCCGACTCGCCGGAGCCGCTTCGCGCCGAAGTCGACAGGCGAGGACGGGAGCGATCTTTCCCGCCACGAACTGGCGGCCGCGCCTCGCGGACGGCGAACGCGCTTCAGCCTCCGTCGCTCGCACGCCAATATGGTATTTTTGGGTTGTGCGCCAGCGTTGCCGAAAAGGGACACCCGCCGGCCCGGCGACCGCCGATCGGCCGATACCGATGACAGGCCGGCGCGGCATGATCTAAAATCACGGTTTCGATCCAGTCCCAAACGAGGCGCGCCATGGCAACCAGAGCAGACGACCTGATCGATCGCCGCCGCCTGAGGCGCAAGCTGACGTTCTGGCGCGTCGCCGCGATCGCCGTCGCGGCTGTCGCCATCGGCGCCTTCGCCTACTGGGTCGCCGGCGCCGACTATCGCCAGGTGACGACCAGCCACATCGCCAAGGTGAAGATCGAAGGCACGATCACCGAGGACGACGAGCTGCTCGACAGGCTCGAGGAGATCCGCAAGTCGGCGGCGGTGAAGGGCGTCATCCTGTCAATCGATTCGCCCGGCGGGACGACCGCGGGCGGCGAGGCGATCTATGAGGCCGTGCGGCAGATCGCCGCCGAGAAGCCCGTGGTCGCGCAGGTCGGGACGCTCGCCGCGTCGGCCGGCTACATGATCGCCAGCGCCACCGACCACATCGTCGCGCGGCAGTCCTCGATCGTCGGGTCGATCGGCGTGCTGATCCAGTTTCCCGACATCACCGGGCTGATGGATAAGATCGGCGTCAAGCTCGAGGAGGTGAAGTCGTCGCCGCTCAAGGCAGAGCCGTCGCCGTTCAACGTCACCACGGAGGAGGAGCGCGCGATGGTGCGCCGGCTCATCCTCGACAGCTACGACTGGTTCGTGGGCATCGTCGACGAGCGCCGCCCGCTGGACCGCCAGCAGGTGCTCGCGCTGGCCGACGGCTCCATCTTCACGGGGCGGCAGGCCGTGCAGAACAAGCTCGTGGATTCCCTCGGCGGCGAGAAGGAAGCGATCGCCTGGCTGCAATCGAAGGGCGTCGATGCCGAACTCAAGGTGATCGAGTGGAAGGCCGAGAGCAGCGGCGGCCTGTTGTTCGCCGAGTCGTTCACGCGGCAGGTCGCGCGCTGGCTGGGCGTCGGCGACTACAGCGCCGATCTCATCCGCGAACTGGGCGGCGACCGTATCTTCCTTGACGGTCTCGTATCCCTCTGGCAACCTTGACGCTCACTTCAAGCCGCTAAAAACAAAACAAAATCATTTGCATACGTATGATGCATAAGCGGGGAACGCGCCGATGATAAAGTCTGAACTCGTGCAGATCATCGCCAACCGGAATCCTCACCTGTTTCTCCGCGACGTGGAGAACATCGTGAACGCGATCTTCGACGCGATCACCGAGGCGCTCGCCGACGGCAACCGCGTCGAGTTGCGCGGCTTCGGCGCGTTCTCGGTGAAGAACCGGCCGGCCCGCACCGGGCGCAATCCGCGGACCGGGGAATCGGTGACGGTCGAGGAGAAGTGGGTTCCTTTCTTCAAGACCGGCAAGGAGCTGCGCGAGCGGCTGAACGCCGAAGGCTGAGCGCGGCCGTCAGGCGGAACCATGTTCAATCGCATCCTCCTCGTCGTGGTGTTCGTGCCGCTCGCGATCGTCCTGATCGCGCTGGCGGTCGCCAACCGTGAAGCCGCGTCGTTCACGCTGGATCCTTTCAACCCGGGCAACCCGGCGCTCACCGTCCACATGCCGCTCTTCGTGATGCTGTTCATCGCGCTGGTGCTGGGGCTCTTCATCGGCAGCGCGGCGACGTGGCTGCGGCAGG
Source organism: Rhizobiaceae bacterium (assembly GCA_019635755.1). Taxonomy (GTDB): domain Bacteria; phylum Pseudomonadota; class Alphaproteobacteria; order Rhizobiales; family Rhizobiaceae; genus OAS926. Next base: position 467,258 of record JAHBYW010000003.1, read on the forward strand.
GCCGCTACCGCAAGCTGGCGCGCCAGCGCGGCCTGGAGGCCCAGTCCGTTCGCGACCAATCGCCGCGCGCGCCGGCAGGCCCGGCCCTGCCGAAGCCGGGCGCATGACGGCGCGGACCTGAGCGCATGCTGACGATTCCGGCAGCCGAGGTCGATCGGGCGCTGAGCTTCGGCTATCTCGTGGACACGCTGCGCGACGCCTTCCGCAAGGGCGCGGTCCAGCCGGTCCGGCACCACCATTCGGTCGAGCGGCCGGACGGCGCGGCGTCGACGCTGCTGCTGATGCCCGCATGGACGGACTTCATGGCCGCCGGCACGTCCGACGGCGGCCACATCGGCGTCAAGGTCGTCACCGTCTCTCCCGACAACAACAGCATCGGCAAGCCGGCCGTCATGGGCCTCTATCTCCTGCTCGACGGCCGCACCGGAGAGCCGCGGGCGCTGATCGACGGACAGCGGCTTACGCAATGGCGCACCGCCGCGGCGTCCGCGCTGGCGGCCGCCTATCTGGCGCGCGAGGACGCGTCGCGCCTGCTGGTGATCGGCGCCGGCGCCATGGCGCCCTTCCTGGCGCGGGCGCATGCGACGGTCCGACCGATCCGCCACATCGCCATCTGGAACCGAACCTCCGCCAACGCGGAGTCGGTGGCGGCATCGCTGCGCGCCGACGGGCACGATGCGCGCGCGGTGGAGGATCTCGACGCCGCCATCGGCGATACCGACATCATATCGGCCGCGACCATCTCGACGTCCCCGCTGGTTCGCGGCGAGCGCCTTCGGCCCGGGACGCATGTCGACCTCGTCGGCGGCTTCACGCCGCAGATGCGCGAGGCGGACGACGACGCGATCCGGCGCGCCCGCGTCTTCGTCGACACGCGCGCCGGCGCCACCAGGGAGGCCGGCGACATCGTCCAGCCGCTTCAGTCCGGCGTGCTTTCGGCCGACGCAATCCAGGCCGATCTCTTTGAGCTCGCCCGGGGCGAGCGGCCGGGCCGGCGCAGCCCGAACGAGATCACCCTGTTCAAATCCGTCGGCGCCGCGATCGAAGACCTCGCCGCCGGCATCGCCGTGTTTCGCAAAACCGCAGGCTGAGTTCAGGCGGCGCTCGGTCCGCCGGGTGCTTCGCTTGCCGGCGACGGGTCGCTGTGGCAGAAGCCCGCGAAACGGAGTTCCCTCTTGAGCCCCATGCGCGACAGGCGCCGCGACAGCGCTCCTCCGCGGCCGCGCGACGCCGGGACCCCGCGCGAGCGGACGGCCACGCGTCCCGACGAGCGCGCCGAACCCCGGCCTCCGGCCCGGCAGCTCGCACGCCGCCCGGGCACCCTGCCGGACGAGACCGTCCCGCTGATCCTCGAGGTTGCGCCGAACGACGACTACGCGCTGATCGACAGCGGCGGCGGACGCAAGCTCGAGCAGTACGGCGCCTACCGGATCGTCAGGCCGGAGGGCCAGGCGATCTGGCAGCCGGCGCTGGCGCCGCGGGAGTGGGACCGTGCCGACGCGGTCTTCACCGGCGACACGGACGAGGAGGGTATGGGCCGCTGGCGCTTTCCGAAGGCGCCGCTCGGCGAAACCTGGCCGATGCGCCATGACGGCATCGGCTATCTCGGGCGCTTCACGTCTTTCCGCCATGTCGGCGTGTTCCCGGAGCAGGCGTCGCACTGGAACCACATGGCGGCGCAGATCGAACGGGCGAAGCGGCCGGTGAGGGTGCTCAACCTCTTCGGCTATACCGGCCTCGCTTCGCTCGTCGCCGCGCGCGCCGGCGCGGAGGTTACGCATGTCGACGCCTCGAAGCGGGCCATCGGCTGGGCGCGCGAGAACCAGCAGGTCGCGCGGCTGCAGGACAGGCCGATCCGCTGGATCGTCGACGACGCGATGAAGTTCGCGGAACGCGAGGAGCGGCGCGGCAGCCGCTACGACATCGTGCTTTTCGACCCGCCGGCCTATGGCCGCGGGCCGAAGGGCGAGGTGTGGCAGCTGTTCGAGCACCTGCCCGCCCTGACCGATCTGTGCCGTGCCATCCTGACGCCGAAGCCGCTGGCGGTGGTGCTGACCGCCTACTCGATCCGCGCATCCTTCTTCGCGATCCACGCGCTGATGCGCGACACGTTCGCGGGCATGGGCGGCCGGGTCGAGTCCGGGGAGTTGGTCATCCGCGAACAGGCCGCCGGGCGCGCGCTGTCCACGTCGCTGTTCTCCCGATGGGTTGCCGCGTGAGCAACCGACCCGCAGGCCGCGTCGGGCAGGTCAAGGAGGTCACCAGCCTCGCCAATCCGCTCGTCAAGGACATCCGCGCGCTCGCCCTGAAGAAGTACCGCGACCAGCAGGGCGCATTCCTGGCCGAAGGCCTCAAGCTCGTGGTGGACGCGCTCGACCTCGGCTGGTCGATCCGCACGCTGATCCTGGCGAAGTCCAGCCTCGGCAACGCCGTCGCGGAGAAGGCGGCGGCACGAACCGTGGCGGCCGGCGGCACGGTGCTGGAAGTGAGCGAGAGGGTGCTCGGCGCGATCGCGCGGCGCGACAACCCGCAGATGGTGGCCGGCGTGTTCGAACAGCGCTGGACGGCACTGAGGGACGTCAGGCCCGCCGGCGGCGACGTCTGGGTCGCGCTCGACCGCGTGCGCGATCCCGGCAACCTCGGCACCGTGATCCGCACGGCGGATGCCGTCGGCGCAAAAGGCGTCATTCTCGTCGGGGACACCACAGACCCTTACTCCTTCGAGACGGTGCGGGCGACCATGGGCTCGATCTTCGCGGTCCCGGTTGCACGGGCAACGCAGGCGGAGTTCCTCGAGTGGCGGAAGCGCTTTGTCGGGCAGGTGGTGGGCACGCATCTCAAGGGCGCCGTCGACTACCGCTCCATCGACTATGCGGGCCGTCCCGTCGTGCTGCTTATGGGGAACGAGCAGCAGGGCTTGCCGGATGCCTTGGCCGAGTGCTGCGACACGCTGGCGCGCATCCCGCAGGCCGGACGCGCGGATTCGCTGAATCTCGCGGTGGCCACCGGCGTGATGCTGTTCGAGATCCGCCGGAGCGCGCTGTCGCTAAGCCCGGAGGCAGGGCGATGAAGGCGCGCGGACTGCTCGGTTATGCCAGCATCGCCGTGGTGGCGATGGTCATCGACCAGTGGATCAAATACCTGGTCGAGACCCGGCTCACCTACCAGGAGCCGGTCGACCTGCTGCCCTTCCTCGCCCTCTTCCGCACCTACAACACCGGCGTCGCCTTCTCGATGTTCTCCTTCGTGGGAGACACGGGTCTGGTCATCCTCGCTCTCGTCGTGATCGCCTTCGTCCTCTACCTGGCGAGCCGCACCAGCGCATCGCAGTGGATCGCGCGCGCGGGCTTCGCGCTGATCGTCGGCGGCGCCGCCGGCAACATCATCGACCGGATCGCCTACGGCCACGTGGTGGACTACATCCTGTTCCACACACCGTCCTGGTCGTTCGCCGTGTTCAACCTGGCTGACACCTGGATCACGATCGGCGCGGTGCTGGTGGTGCTGGAGGAGATCCTGGTCTGGTGGCGCGATCGCGACCAGGCGTCCGCCCCGGACTGAGCCGGACCGACGGGCGCACGGTTGACGCATACCGGCCGACCTCCGACAATCGGCCGCAAAGGGAAGATCAGATGTCACATCCGTTCAAGGCCATCCTCGTCTCGCGGGGCGAGGACAAGAAGCAGTCCGTCGCCGTCACCGAACTGTCGGATGCCGACCTCATGGATGGCGACGTGACCGTCTCCGTCGAAGCGACGACCGTGAACTATAAGGACGGGCTGGCGATCACCGGACGCGCACCGGTGATCCGCCGCTTCCCCCTGGTGCCGGGGATCGACTTCGCGGGCACCGTGCTTGCCTCCTCGCACGCTGACTGGACGCCCGGCGACAAGGTCATCCTGAACGGATGGGGCGTCGGCGAGACGCATCACGGCGCCTTTGCCCGTCGCGCGCGGGTCAAGGGAGACTGGCTGGTGCCGCTGCCGGACGGAATGACGGCCAAGCAGGCAATGGCCGTCGGCACGGCGGGCTACACGGCGATGCTCTGCGTGATGGCTCTGGAACGCCACGGCATCACGCCCGACCGCGGGCCGGTCGTCGTCACGGGCGCGGCGGGCGGCGTGGGCTCGGTCGCGACGGCCGTGCTCTCCGGACTGGGCTATCACGTGGTCGCCTCGACGGGTCGCCCGGCCGAAGCAGGCTATCTGACCGACCTCGGCGCGCGCGAGATCATCCATCGCGACGAGCTGTCCGGGCCGGCAAAGCCACTGGGCAAGGAGCGGTGGGCCGGTGCTGTCGACTCGGTCGGCAGCCACACGCTCGCCAACGTGCTGTCGATGACATCCTATGGTGGCGCAGTGGCGGCCTGCGGCCTTGCCCAGGGCATGGACCTGCCGGGCTCTGTGGCGCCCTTCATCCTGCGCGGGGTCTCATTGCTCGGTGTCGATTCGGTGATGGCGCCCAAGGCGCTGCGGCTCGAAGCATGGTCACGCATCGGCAAGGACCTCGATCCCGGCAAGCTGGGCGCGCTGACCACAACGATCGACTTCGACGGGATCGTCGAGGCGGCGCATGCGATCGTCGACGGGCGGATCAGGGGCCGCGTCGTGGTCGATATGTAAGGCCCTCGGCCGGGCGAATTCTTCGCCGAATCGATAAAACTCGAACGATCCCCCAAAAGCTTCCCTAAGCCGCGCCGTGCAAGGCTGCGGTCATGACGGAGCCTGTCGACAAGACCGGCGCAGACGCCGATCCACGGAACGACGCGCCGCCGCGTGCCGACCCCGGCCTCGTGCGCGCCCGCGTTTCCGCACCGCCCCTCGAGCCATCGCTGCCGACCTCCGGTCCGCGGGAACTGTGGCTGCTCGTCATCGTCGCGGTGCTGTCGCTCGCCGGCGTGGCGCAGCTCACCGGCGCCCCTGCCTTCGTCAGCCTCGCGCTTCTGGCCGCCGGCATGGGCGGGCTCGTGCTGCTCGTCTTCACGCTGAAAGCGGAGGCGCGCCTCGCGGCGCTGGCCGGCCGCTCCGTGGCGGAAAGCCGCGCCGAGATCGAGACGCTCGCCGACCGCATGTGGGAGCTGCAGGAAAGCGAGGAACGCTTCCGTGGGCTGATCGACGCGCTGGGCGACCTCGTCGTTCATCGCGACCGCGAAGGCCGGATCGTCCACGCCAACCAGGTCCTCGCCGGGCTGACGGGCATGGCCCCGGAGGCGCTGGTCGGACGCACGCTCGCCGAACTCGGCATCGAGGTGGGCGTCGTTCCCGACGCCGCCTTCGCCGACGGCGAGTGCCTGAGTTCCACGGATGTCGCCATCCGTTCACCGAACGGCGTGCGCTGGTTCTCGTGGATAGAGCTCTCGGTACGCGACAAGGCGAGCGATGCCGTCTCGCACCGCGCCATCGCGCGGGACATCACGGCGCGCAAGCGCGCCGAGACGGCGCTCATCAACGCCCGCGAGCGCGCCGAGGACGCCAGCCGCGCCAAGTCGCGTTTCCTGGCCACCGTGAGCCACGAGATCCGCACGCCGATGAATGGCATCATGGGCATGGCCAAGCTGCTCGCCGATACGGAACTGTCGCCCGAGCAGCGCACCTATGTCGGCGCCGTCTCCACCTCGGCCAGCGCGCTGCTGGCGCTGATCGAGGACCTGCTGGACTACTCCAAGATCGAGGCCGGCCGGTTCGAACTGGAGCCGCAGGCCGTCTCGCCGCGCGAACTCACCGACAATGTCGTCGAACTGCTTGCCGCACGCGCCTATGCGAAGGGCATCGGCCTCGGCTGCCATGTGTCGCCCGACGTGCCGGCGTCCATCTTCGCCGATCCGGGTCGTCTGAGGCAGGTGCTGTTGAACCTTGTCGGCAACGCGATCAAGTTCACCGACGGTGGCGGCGTGGCCGTGACTGTGACCTCGGCAATGCGAGACGGGCGCCAGGCCGTGCGGTTCGCTGTGGCCGACAGCGGGCCGGGCCTCGAGGCGTCAGACCTCGAGCGCATCTTCGAGGAGTTCGAGCAGGCCGACGGGACGTCCACCCGCCGGCACGGCGGCGCAGGGCTCGGCCTCGCCATCTCGCAGCGCATCGTCACCTCGATGGGCGGCAAGATCGAGGTCGACAGCGAACCCGGCAAGGGCGCGGTCTTCCATTTCGAGATCCCGGCGACCGACGCCATCGCCGCGAGCGGTCCCGACCGCGACGTGCTCGCCGCCTGCCGGGCCGTCATCCTGTCGCGCAATCTCGCCGAGGCGGATGCCATCGCGCGGACGATCCGCGAGCATGGCGGAACCGCGGAGACGGTTGCCACCGTTGCGCAGGCGGCCGGCCATGCCGAAACGGCAACGGTGCTGCTCGTCGACGCCGCGCTCGAATCCAGCGACGGGCTGCTGCTGAAGCGCCTGCGCCAGAGTGGCTTCGGCGGCGTCGAGGCGATCACCCTCATCGCGCCGAACGAGCGCGGCATGCTGGCCGACTTCCGGGCCGGCGGCTATGGCAGCTTCCTGGCGCGGCCGGTGCGCGGCGAGACGCTGCTGCGGATGCTGGTCGGCAGCCTCGTGAAGACGCGGCCCGGCGCCGCGCGTTCATCCGGCGGAGAGACTTCCCCTCAGACGCGGGGCGGGACCGGGCTGTCGGTGCTGCTGGCCGAGGACAACGACATCAATGCCATGCTGGCGCGCGCGGCGCTGGCGCGGGCCGGCCACCAGGTGGACGTCGTCGGCAACGGGCGCGCGGCGGTCGACGCGGTGACCGACCCGGGCCACCGGCGCTACGACGTCGTGCTGATGGACCTCCACATGCCGGTGATGGACGGGCTGGACGCCATCTCCGTGATCCGGCGATTCGAGGAGGATAGGGGGCTCAGGCCGCTGCCGATCATGGTGCTGTCGGCCGACAGCCAGGAGACGACGCGCCACGCGGTGCTCGCGCATGGCGCGAGCGGATTCCTGACCAAGCCGCTCGACCCGGACGCGCTGGTGCGGGCGGTCGTGGAGCAGGCCGCGGCGTAAGCCCGCAGGCGCTGCCCGCACGGCCGGCGCGGACTGCCGTCCGGTGCCCAACTATTGCCGCCTCCGTGCGTTCACGGTAGTGTCACGGACCTGTTGCACCGCTTGCCTATCCCGCATCAGGAGGAACGGACCGAAGGAGGACGATTCGTGCGAACAGCACTGCCGGAGCAAGACCGACAGTCCGCCGCCGAAGGCGTTCCGTTCTACAGCCGCCAGTTCGAAGGCATCGTCACCGGCGCGGCCCTCGGGCGCCTCGGCACCCTCGAAGTCAGGATGGCCACGGACGAATCGGAGATCGCCGCGGCGCAGGCCGTGCGCTACCGCGTCTTCTTCGAGGAACTCGGCGCCAAGGGCGACGTCGACGCCACCGCGCAGCAGCGCGACGCCGACCAGTTCGACGCAGTCTGCGACCATCTCCTCGTCTGCGACACCGCGATCGCCGGCAGCCGGCTCGACCAGATCGTCGGCACCTACCGGCTGCTGCGCCAGGAATCGGCCGCCGCCGCGGGCGGCTTCTATTCGAACGGCGAGTTCGGCCTCGACGCGCTGGTCGCCCGCCACCCGGCGCTGCGCTTCCTCGAGCTCGGCCGCTCCTGCGTGCTGCCCGCCTACCGTTCGAAGCGCACGATCGAGGTGCTGTGGCAGGGCATCTGGGCCTACATCAACCACTACTCCATCGGCGTGATGACCGGCTGCGCCTCCTTCCACGGCACCGACCCGTCGGCGCATGCCGAGGCGCTGTCGTTCCTCTGGCACCATTGCCGGCCGGAGCCCGAATGGGACGTCCGCGCCCTGCCCGGCCGCTACGTCTCGATGGACATGATGCCCAAGGACGCGGTGAACATGCGCGCCGCGATGAACGCCATGCCGCCGCTCATCAAGGGCTATCTGCGGCTCGGCGCCAAGATCGGCGACGGCTGCGTCGTCGACCATGATTTCGGCACCACCGACGTGTTCATCATCCTGCCCGTCTCGGCGCTGTCGACGCGCTACCTGAACTATTACGCGCCGGAAGGCGGCCGCTTCGCCGCCTAGCGGAGACGGCCGCGAGCACGGCGCGCGACACCATGCCGACCGATCCGCTCGCCGCCGATTTCCGCCGCCTGGCGAAGGCCGCCAGTGGCCTTCCCGAGGTCGAGGAATCGACCTGGTTCCATACGCCCTCGCTGAAGGTGCGCGGCAAGGGTTTTGCCCGCGTCAAGGAACCCGGCATCGTGGTGCTGATGGCCTCGCTCGAGGACAAGGAGATGCTCTTCGCGAGCGCGCCGGAGATCTTCTTCGAGACGCCGCACTATGCCGGCTGGCCTGCGATGCTGGTGCGCATGGACGCGATCTCGGACGCCGAGCTGAGACACCGCGTCGCCATTGCCTGGCGCCTGAAGGCGCCGAAAACGCTGGCGAAGGCATTCGAAGCGGGCACGTAGAACGCAGGCGGACCGTTGGCCCTTGCGTTCGAGATATGCCCCTCTCGCGCGTCGCCTGTCGCGTCGGCTTCGCCGCCTCGCCCTTCGGCAGGGGCGAGGATGGGAGCCAGGCTGGAATCGACAGCCACTCCGCCTCGCCAAGGTCGGCTGCGCCGCCGGGCTCGGCACCTCTCCCCCGATCGACGGGGGGAGAGGACGGACGGCCGCGGGCCTGGCGCCTTTCCTCTCCTCTCACGAAAGTGGGGGAGAGGTGTTCGCGAAGCGAACGGAGTGGGGGCATTCCTTCGCGTCACCGGATGGCCTACGACATCCACATGAAACCCATCCTCGCCGCCGCCCTCCTCGCCTCCACCGCTCACCCCGCATCCGCTGCCGAGATGGCATGGTACAGCGGCGCCGACGAGCTGAACGCCGAGCTGCGCTACGGCACCGCCGACAAGTCGGACACGCCGCTCTCCTTCTGGTGCACGCCCTATGTCGACATCGTCTATGTCGCGTACGACTTCCGGCCGGCCAACGCGGCCGAGGCGATGCAGACCGCGTTCACGCTCTCGGCCGGCGGCATCACGATCGAGGTCGGCGCGATCGGCTACGGGATCGAGATGGACGATGGATTCGTGCTCGAAGGCCAGATGATCTTCGACGATCAGTTCAAGCGCTTCATCACCTCGGACGGCGTGCTGACCGCGACGTCCGAGGGGAAGAGCGAGACGTTCCCGCTGGACGGCGTGAAGGAGAAGGCGGGGGTGCTGTTGGAGATGTGTGGAAGGGCGATACCGTAGCCACCAAACACGGCTCTCCATTTATAGTTCCGCAATGCTGCCAACGAATATGTTAGTTCCAGCCTTCCCGGATTGCGAAACATGTTGACGTGAACAGCGATGAACTTGTTGCGCGCAAGTATTCTCTCTACCGTTCCAATAAGATTTCGAACAAGCAGACCTATGGAATAAGCTGTGAAGCGTCCCAACTTCGCTATTGAGCAAGATAGTCAGGTTCTGACGTCGCTTATCCCCGAAATTCGGGCTCTGGCTGACTCCGAAAAGGACGCGTTGGGTTTTCTTCCTACCAAAGCTTTCCAAGATGCAATTGAACGTGGGCGGCTCATTGCTGTCCTTGTTGACAAGCAGGGTGCTCGCAGCTTCGCCGGGTACCTCCTTCATAGCGGCGTGTTTCCACATGCAAAGGTTCAGCAAGTCGCGGCGATACCCGCATTTCGTAAATTCGGGGCTGCATCTGCGCTCATAGGGGCACTGGCCTCGGAACTTGAACGTATCGGCTACATGTCCATTCGAGCGGACGTAGCCTCAGATCTTCCGACCGCTCTCGCCTTTTACGCGAAAAATGGCTTTGAGCGTATGCTTGAGCGGGCAGGTGGCAGGACGCGTGGCCGAAAGATTATCGTTCATTTGCGACAGCTTGAAACGGACAACCTTTTCACTCTGGCCTCGACAAAAATCAGGGCCACCCCCGATCTCGGGATCCGTCATCGTGCTATTGGTGACGTGCCAGTGTTTGCCTTCGACTTGAATGTCTATTTCGATCTCGTGAGGCACCGCGACCAGTCCGACAACGCGCGCCGACTGTTCGGCGAAGCCCTAGGACATACAATCCGTCTCGCTGTCGCGGATGAGTTCGTGACCGAGTTGCGGAGAACGTCAAACACACCTTCCGCTGACCCCGTGCTTCAGATGGCGTTGCAGTTGCCACGGCTGCCTAAGCCCGATCCGTCCACGCTGGATCACATGGCGACGCGGATTTATGACATCGTTTTCGTGCGGCCAAACGCAAAAGGTGTTGGGACCGATCAGGCGAAAAGTGACGCAAAGCACCTCGCTCATGCGGCCATCTCGCAAGCTTCAGTCTTTGTGACACGCGATGGTCCGATCCTGAATGCGCGGCGTGAGCTCTTGGCTACGTTTGGCGTCGACATAGCGACGGTGGAAGAGGTCTTGGACCTGTTGCCGGAGCCTTTCGCGTCAAATGGAGTTCAGCCACGCGGAGAGGGTTTCGATCTCGGCCCGATAGACGACGCCCAGCTTGCGGGCTACCTCGCCGAGTTGAGCGTCCCAAGCGCAGTCAGTTCGGAATTCACGCGATCACAGATAGCTAGTGAGTTTGCGCGGCGAGAGGCGGTGCGGTGCGACGATCGCATCGTTGCTGTAGGTATGGTTCGAATTCCGAAAGGAATCGATCCCACCGCGAGGTTGGTCGTCCATGTTCGGCACGAGCATCGTGACGCGGAGCTGTTCGCCGACCATCTTTTGACTATTCTTGTGCGGTCGGCATGCGAACGCGCCCCAATTGCGATCGAGCTGATCCATCTGCCGGGGCAATCGATCGTACACACAGTGGCAGCAGGTTGTGGCTTTAGTCGAAGCGCGAATTCACCAGCCTTCTCCAAGATCGCGCTGGGCCGACCTTGTACGGCGAGCACTTGGTCTGCCATAACTCAGCAGGTGCGACGTCGAACAGGGCTGGTGCTTCCCGAAGTTCTATCAACCCTGTCAGATAGCGAAGTGGATATTCGTACCGCTCACGGCACGGCGGCACGGATCAATGTTGCCTTGCTAGAGGACCTTTTGGGTCCAACACTCTTTATCTGGCCGGGCCGCAGCGGCGTGATTGCTCCAATTGCACGAATGTATGCCGATGAGTTGCTGGGGACGGCAATTCAGCCCAATCTCGATTTCATTGCCAATCGAGACGCGGCGTTCCGTTCGCTGCGTGGCTACGTTAATGCACCGCGAACTGCGAAGCAGATGCGGCCCGGACGTCCAATCATCTTCTATGAGTCTAAGCGAACCGGAAACGGGCGCGGGGCGGCTGTGGCCGTGGCTCGGATCGTCAATTCGGTTGTCGTGCCCAAGTCGCAATTGAAGCCAAAGAATGACAAGCGGTTGGTGATCGATAGCGCAGAGAAATTTTCAGCAACTGACGATGTGCTCCTGACCACATTCGACAATCTCATGGCGTTTCCTAAGCCGGTCGTACTCGACACGTTGAAGAGGCTCAACGCGGTCGGAGGCGCGAACCTTGTATCTGCCGTTTCGCTTTCAGGTGAGCAGATTGATTCCATTCTCACTTGCGGGTGGTCCGGTGGCAAAATTCAGTGAAGCAATCATATCTATCCGACCACACTTCGCGGAGGCCATTCTGTCGGGAAGGAAAACGGTTGAACTTCGCCGCCGTATCCCCCCAATAGAGGTAGGCGCGCGTCTCTGGATTTATGCAACCCGGCCGATAGGCTCGATCGTCGGTGTCGTAATCATAGACACTATCTTTCGAGGAACGCCGCAGGCGGTATGGGAGACCTATTGCGATCGTATTGCAATCAACCGAGGTGACTTCGATCGCTATTTTGTCGGCGCGCGCGAGGCCATCGGAATTCGGCTTTCGAAGGTTCAGCGCATCAAGCCGATAGGCATCGAGCAACTGCGCGTGTGGAAGGAGGGCTTTCATCCGCCACAGGTGCTGGCTCGGATTACAGCACCGGAGGCCAAGCGCCTTCTTCAGATGAGTTCGTTCAAAGAAGACCCACCCAGCAATGTCATACGTTTGCGGGCATAAGGGTTGCAATTCGCGAAGCGCAGAGCATATGATTTCAGACGCGCCTGGGAATAATTGTACCAGACTAAACTTGACGCTGTGCAGACTTTCTTACAGTCCCCAATTGATATAAATCATTCAGCCATATTCTTGGCGCAGTAGCCGCACTCATCACCTGAGCGTTCTTCGTACGCTTCCTTGAGAAGGTCCGTGAATTCGCGGGCCTTCATTTCAGCCGCCCATGGAATTGGGCCGTCATCGCCACGATTTCTGTCTGCCATCACGCGTTTCCAGAAGTCGTCCTCCAACTCCCAGTAACCACCACCAAAAATTTCTCCATGAGCTTCGCAGTGCTCAAGCGTGCCTATTCTGGCCAAATAGGATGCAGCCATTGCAAGGTTCTCTTGCTTCTCGATCATCGCAGCCTTTGCAGCGCCCATGGTAGCTCCTTGAATACGACAGTATGCGCCTCTGCATCGGAGCGCGGAAATTATGTGGGAGTTGACCCACCGGGGATCAAGACATGTCAAGAAAGGGTGGCGGGACAGCGCCCCCCTCTGGCCTGCCGGCCATCTCCCCCTCAGGTGGGGAGATTGGCTAGTCGCTTAAGCACCCGCCGTATACGCCGCGATCGCGGCCATGTTCACCAGGTCGCTGTCCTTGGCGTTGAGCGGCACGATCTGCACCGGCTTGTTCAGCCCCACAAGCAGCGGGCCGATGACGGTGGAGCCGCCGAGTTCCTGAAGCATCTTTGTGCTGATCGAGGCCGAGTGGAAGGCCGGCATCACCAGCACGTTGGCCGGGCCCGACAGCCGGCAGAACGGATATTGCTGCTTCATCAGCCGGCCGTTCAGCGCCACGTCCGCCGCCATCTCGCCGTCATACTCGAAATCGACGCGGCGCTTGTCGAGGATTTTTACCGCCTCCTGGATGCGCTCGGAGCGCTCGCCGGCCGGGTGGCCGAAGGTCGAATAGGCGAGCATGGCCACGCGGGGGTCGTAGCCCATGCGCCGCGCGAAGCCGGCGGCCTCCTCGGCGATGTCGGCGATCTGCTCGGCGTTCGGCATGTCGTGCACGGCGGTGTCGGCGACGATCACGGTTCTCCCCCGCGCGAGCACGATCGACACGCCGATGACGCGGTGGCCGGGCCGCGCGTCGATGACGCGCCGGACATCGTCCAGCACGGTGGAATAGTTGCGCGTCACGCCGGTGACCAGCGCGTCGGCGTCGCCCAGCGCCAGCATGGTGGCGCCGAAATGGTTGCGGTCGTTGTTGATCAGCCGCTGGCAGTCGCGCAGCAGGAACCCCTTGCGCTGCATGCGCTCGTAGAGGAAGTCGGCATAGATGGCGTTGCGGCGCGACAGCCGCGCATTGATGATCTGGATGCCCGGCTTGTTCAGGTCGACGCCGGCGTTCTTGGCGTTCTCGCGGATCACCTCGTCGCGGCCGATGAGGATCGCGGTGCCGAGCCGCTGGTTCACATAGGAGACCGCGGCGCGCATCACCTGCTCCTCCTCGCCCTCGGCGAAGACGACACGCTTCGGCTGGCGGCGCACGCGGTCGTAGATGCGCTGCAGCGTCGACGCGATCGGGTCGCGGCGGGCGGAGAGCTCCTGCGCGTATTTGTCGAAGTCGGCGATCGGCCGGCGCGCCACGCCCGACTCCATCGCGGCGCGGGCGACGGCGACCGGAATGGCGGAGATGAGCCGCGGGTCGAACGGCACGGGGATGATGTAGTTCGGGCCGAACTTCGGCCGGTTGCCCTGATAGGCGGCGGCGACGTCGTCGGGCACGTCCTGGCGGGCCAGTGCTGCCAGCGCCTCGGCCGCGGCGATCTTCATCGCGTCGTTGATGGTGGTGGCGCGGACGTCCAGCGCGCCGCGGAAGATGTAGGGGAAGCCCAGCACGTTGTTGACCTGGTTGGGGTAGTCGGACCGCCCGGTCGCCATGATGGCGTCGGTGCGGATGTCCGCCACCTCTTCCGGCGTGATCTCCGGGTCGGGATTGGCCATGGCGAAGATGATCGGGTTCTTCGCCATCGACTGGATCATGGCGGTGGTGAAGGCGCCGCGCGCGGAAAGGCCGAACACCACGTCGGCATTCTCCATTGCATCCGCCAGGGTCCGCGCGTCGGTCTTCGCCGCGTGCGCCGACTTCCACTGGTTCATGCCCTCCTCGCGGCCCTGGTAGACGACGCCCTTGGTGTCGCAGAGGATGACGTTGTCGGGCGCAAAACCCATCGCCTTGACCAGTTCGATGCAGGCGATGCCCGCCGCGCCGGCGCCGTTGCAGACGAGCCTCGTGTCCTTCATGTCGCGGCCGGTGATGTGCAGCGCGTTGATCAGCCCGGCAGCGGAGATGATGGCCGTGCCGTGCTGGTCGTCATGGAAGACGGGGATGTCCATCAGCTCGCGCAGCCGCTGCTCGATGATGAAGCACTCCGGCGCCTTGATGTCCTCCAGATTGATGCCGCCGAAGGAGGGCCCGAGATAGCGCACGCAGTTGATGAAGGTGTCGGCGTCCTCGGTGTCGACCTCGAGGTCGATGGAATCGACGTCGGCGAAGCGCTTGAACAGCACCGACTTGCCCTCCATCACCGGCTTGGAGGCCAGCGCACCCAGATTGCCGAGGCCGAGGATCGCCGTGCCGTTGGAGATGACGGCCACCATGTTGCCGCGCGTCGTGTAGTCGAACGCCCTCGCCGGATCCTCGGCGATCGCCTTCACCGGCACCGCGACGCCCGGCGAATAGGCCAGCGACAGGTCGCGCTGCGTCGCCATCGGCTTGGTCGGATTGATCTCCAGCTTGCCCGGCCGGCCCATGGCGTGGAACTCCAGCGCCTCCTGCGCGGAGACGGACGGACCGGCATTGTCCGGTTTACGCGTGACGGCCATGATGCGACTTCCTCCCAGGCACTTCATCGACAGCGGCGCGTCTTCTTCGCGGAGCGCCGTTTTTGTGGACTGTCCGGATTCAGGCTACACTTCGAGGCGGTAACCCGCCAAGCAGCCAAAATGACTTTCACTCGACGGTTCGGCCGGGCAGATGCCGGTGTCTGAGGGCCTCGCGCTCGCCGCGGCGGTCTGCATCGCGCTGTCGGGCATGCTGATTGCCGAGCTGAAGGGCCGCGTCGACGTCATCCGCCTGGCGCGCTGGCAGATGCTGGCGGCGTTTGGCATGACCGGCACGGCGGCACTGGCGCTGGGCGGCTGGCGCACGGTCGGGGGACACGAGCTCGGACTGCTGGCGCTCTCCAGCCTGTTCGGCATCATCATCGCCAGCACGACCTATTTCGCCGCGATCTACACCGCCGGCCCGCGCATGACCGCGCTGCTCTTCGCGCTCGCATCGCCGTTCTCGCTGCTGCTCGGCTACGCGGCGCTCGGCGAGACCGTCAGCGGGCAGCAGGCGCTGGGGGTGTTGATGGTGCTGGCCGGCATTGTTCTTGCCATCGGGGTCAGGCGGCGAAACACCGTTCCGGCGGTCGAGGTTTCAGCCGTGGTTGTGGACGTGGAAACGAAGTTACCCCCGCTCCCGACCCCTCCCCGCAAGGGGGAGGGGAGCCCCGGGACATGGGCGCCCACCCAGAGCGAAAGCGGGAACGGTTCAGAATCCCCCTCCCCCTTGCGGGGAGGGGTAAGGAGTGGGGGTGCCGTCGACACTTTCTGGCTCGGCATCGCCCTCGGCGTGGTGACCGCCCTCGGTCAGGCGCTGGGCAGCCTGTTCGCGCGGCCGGCGATGGAAGCCGGCGTCGAACCGTTCGCGGCGATGGCCGTGCGCTCCGGCATCGCGGCGCTCTTCTTCCTCGCGCTGGCGCTCGTGCCGCTGCGCGCGCTGCGGAAGCCCTATGCGTTCCGCGGGGCCGACCTCGGCATCGCCGTCGCCTCCGCCTTCTTCGGCACGGCGATGGGCATGGCGCTGTTGATGGCGGCGCTTTCGACGGGCACGATCGGCATCGTGACGACGCTGTCGTCGATGACGCCTGTCATGGTGCTGCCGATGGTGTGGCTCCGGTCAGGCGTTGCGCCGCGGCGCGAGGCGTGGCTGGGTGCAGCACTTGCCGTGGCCGGAACGGCTGCGATCAGTCTCTAGGATGGGGTATCTGTCGAACGTGTCTCCCTACGTTGCCCCCCTCTGTCCTGCCGGACATCTCCCCCACACGGGGGGAGATTGGCTGTCCGCTTGGGTTTCCCCAGTCGTTGACGCTGCCGATCTCCCCCCGTGTGGGGGAGATGTCCGGCAGGACAGAGGGGGGCGCGAAGGAACGAGGCCCGTCGAGGTTTCGTCGTGAACCGCGACCTACCGATCGAAGCGAGCAGTTCCTCCCCCACCCCTAAACCCTCCCCACAAGGGGGAGGGGGACCCGGCGCCAGCGCTGAGGCCACCCCGATGATGCAGCAGTTCATCGAGATCAAGGCGGCGAACCCGGACTCGCTGCTGTTCTACCGCATGGGCGATTTCTACGAGCTGTTCTTCGAGGACGCGGAGATCGCCAGCCGGGCGCTCGGCATCGTTCTGACCAAGCGCGGCAAGCATCTCGGCCAGGACATCCCGATGTGCGGCGTGCCGGTGCATGCCGCCGACGACTATCTGCAGAAGCTGATTGCCGCGGGCCACCGCGTCGCGGTGTGCGAACAGATCGAGGACCCGGCCGAGGCGAAGAAGCGCGGCTCCAAGTCGGTTGTGAAGCGCGACGTGATCCGTCTGGTGACGCCGGGCACCGTCACCGAGGACAAGCTTCTCGCGCCGTCGGAGTCGAATTTCCTGATGGCGCTGGCGCGGGTGAAGGGCACCACGGATTCCTCCTATGCGCTGGCCTGGATCGACATCTCCACCGGCGCCTTCCGCGTCGCCGAGACCGCCATCGACCGGCTGCTTGCTGACATCGCCCGCGTCGAGCCGAAGGAACTGATCGTCGCCGAGCCGCTGTTTCGTGACGCGGCGCTGAAGGGCGTGTTCGACTTCATCGGCCGCGTCGCCAGTCCGCAGCCGCCCAGCCTGTTCGAATCCTCGTCCGCGCCTGAGCGCATCGCGCGCTTCTACGGCGTCGCCACCACCGACGGTTTCGGCACCTTCTCCCGCGCCGAACTGTCCGCGATCTCCGGCGCCATCGCCTATGTGGAGAAGACGCAGAAGGCCGAGCGCCCGCCGCTGACGAAGCCCGAGCGCGAGGCGGCCGGCGGCACGATGTTCATCGATCCGGCGACGCGCGCCAATCTCGAACTGATGCACGCCATATCAGGCGGCCGCGCAGGTTCGCTGTTCTCCGCGATCGACCGCACGGTGACCGGCGCCGGCGCGCGTCTGCTGGCAGAGCGGCTGATGGCGCCGCTCTCCGAGCCCACGGCCATCAATGCGCGGCTGGACTCGGTGTCGTTCTTCGCCGAAGAGACCACGCTGCGCGATGGCGTGCGCCGGGCGCTGAAGTCCGTCGCCGACATGCCGCGCGCACTGTCCCGGCTGGCGCTGAACCGCGGCGGGCCGCGCGACCTTGCCGCCCTTGCCGCCGGCTTCCAGGCAGCGGCCGAGATCGCCGGCCTGCTGGCGCATGCGGCATTGCCCGGCGAACTGAGCGGCGCGGTCGCGGCGATCGCAGCCTATCCCGCCGATTTCCTCGCAAAGCTCGACCGGGCGCTGGCCGACGAGCTGCCGCTCCTGAAGCGCGACGGCGGTTTCGTCCGCGCCGCCTACGATTCCGAGCTGGACGAGATGCGCGCGCTTCGCGACCAGTCCCGCCGCGTCATCGCCGCGATGGAGCGCGACCTCGCCGAGGAGACCGGCATCCGGTCGCTGAAGATCCGGCACAACAATGTGCTGGGCTACTACATCGAGGTGACCGCCAACCATCAGGCAATCATGACCGGCACGGACGCCGCCAAGGCGAAGTTCATCCACCGCCAGACGATGGCGAGCGCCATGCGCTTCACCACGACGGAGCTGGCCGGGCTGGAGACGAAGATCGCCAACGCCGCCGACCGCGCGCTGGCGATCGAGCTAGCCGTCTTCGACGACCTCGTGGCAGATGCCGTGTCGCTCGCCACGCCCATCCGCGACGCGGCGGCCGCACTCGCCGTGCTCGACGTGTCGGCGGCACTCGCCGTGCTGGCGGAGCGGGAGAATTACGCGCGGCCCGTCGTCGATAGCAGCCTCTGCTTTGTCGTGGAGGGCGGACGGCACCCGGTGGTGGAGCAGGCGCATCGCGCGACGGGAGGCGAGGCGTTCGTCGCGAACGATTGCGACCTGTCGCCGGCGGATGGCGGTCGCTCTGCTTCCACGAACCGCGCGGACGGTACCCCCACCCCTGACCCCTCCCCGCAAGGGGGAGGGGAAACCGGCGCGCGGCAGCTAACCTCCCCCTTGCGGGGAGGTCGCGACGCCGCAGGCGGAGCGGGTGGGGGTAGTGGAAATGCGGGCTGGACGCCCCCAGGCACCCCCGGTGCGATCTGGCTGCTGACCGGCCCCAACATGGGCGGCAAGTCGACCTTCCTGCGCCAGAACGCGCTGATCGCGATCCTCGCGCAGACCGGCTCCTTCGTGCCCGCCGCCCGCGCGCATATCGGCGTGGTGGATCGCCTGTTCTCCCGCGTCGGCGCGTCCGACGATCTGGCGCGCGGACGCTCGACCTTCATGGTGGAGATGGTGGAGACCGCCGCGATCCTGAACCAGGCGGGCGAGCGCAGCCTGGTGATCCTCGACGAGATCGGGCGCGGCACCGCGACCTTCGACGGCCTGTCGATCGCCTGGGCGTCGATCGAGCACTTGCACGAGGTGAACCGCGCCAGAGCGATCTTCGCCACGCATTTCCACGAGATGACGGCGCTGGCCGGCAAGCTCGCGCGGCTCCACAACGTCACCATGCGCGTGAAGGAATGGGAGGGCGAGGTCGTCTTCCTGCACGAGGTGGCGCGTGGCGCGGCCGACCGCAGCTACGGTGTGCAGGTGGCGCGCCTCGCCGGCCTGCCGGCCTCGGTCGTGCAGCGCGCCAAAGACGTGCTGCACCAGCTGGAGGAAGGCGAACAGTCCGGCCGCGCCGACCGGCTGGTGGACGATCTGCCGCTGTTCTCGGCCGTGCTGAAGCGCGAGGCGAAAACAGCGACAGCGGATGACCGGCTGGCGAAAGCGCTGGCCGAGATCAACCCCGACGAGATGACGCCGAAGGAGGCGCTGGAGGCGTTGTACAGGTTGAAGGGGGTGTGAGGGCCGAGAAGCGATTTGGATATTGCGCCGGCACGATGGCAGCTCGGCCACCACCAGAAATGATGGCCTATTCTCTCGAGTAACCTGTGAAATTCCTTTAGCCCAGGAGCAACCGCGGCAGCTCCACCACCAAACAATCTGGCCACGTAAATCGGCTTGCCCCGAGCATCCGTGCCCGGACACGGCGGAAGCCAGCAGCCGCGGGCAAAAGGCACTTCCTGCTCGGCGCGCCGGCGAACTTTGGACTTGCGTGAAGCAGGCCGGGGTGATTAACGGGCCGCTCCCCGGCAGCCGACGCCTCTTTGGCGGGCGTGCGCCTCTCCCGTCCTATCCCGAACAGACCTGACAGCGCATGATCCGCCTCGAAAATATTGGCAAGCAGAACGGCAAGCAGATCGTCTTCATCGAGGCGTCGGCGACGATCCAGCGCGGCGAGAAGGTCGGTCTGGTCGGCCCGAACGGCGCCGGCAAGACGACGCTCTTCCGCATGATCACGGGCGAGGAACAACCTGACGAGGGTCAGGTCGCCGTCGATCGCGGGGTGCGCATCGGCTATTTCAGCCAGGATGTCGGCGACATGGCGGGCCGGAGCGCGGTCGCCGAGGTGATGGACGGCGTCGGGCCGGTGAGTGCGCTGGCGGCCGAGATGGCCGAGCTGGAAGCGGCGATGGCCGACCCCGATCGCGCCGACGAGATGGACGAGATCATCACGCGCTACGGCGAGGTGCAGCACGCCTTCGACGAACTCGACGGCTACGCGCTGGACGGCCGCGCGCGTGAGGTTCTGGACGGCCTCGGCTTCAGCCAGGAGATGATGTCGGGCGACGTCGGCGCTTTGTCCGGCGGCTGGAAGATGCGCGTGGCGCTGGCGAAGATCCTTTTGATGCGGCCGGACGCGATGCTGCTCGACGAGCCGTCGAACCATCTCGACCTTGAAAGCCTGATCTGGCTGGAGACTTTCCTGAAGGGTTATGACGGCGCGATCCTGATGACCTCGCACGACCGCGAGTTCATGAACCGCATCGTCGGGAAAATCGTGGAGATCGATGGCGGCGCCCTCACCACCTATTCCGGCGACTACGAGTTCTACCGGCAGCAGCGCGCCCTGGCGGACGTGCAGCAGCAGGCGCAGTTCGAGCGCCAGCAGGCGATGCTGGCCAAGGAGATCGCCTTCATCGAGCGGTTCAAGGCGCGCGCCAGCCATGCAGCGCAGGTGCAGAGCCGCGTCAAGAAGCTGGACAAGATCGACAAGGTCGAGCCGCCGAAGCGCCAGCAGACGGTGCGTTTCGAGTTCCAGCCCGCGCCGCGTTCGGGCGAGGACGTTGCGACGCTGAAGGGCGTGGCGAAGCGCTACGGCAGCCGCACCATCTATGACGGACTCGACTTCCAGGTCAGGCGGCGCGAGCGCTGGTGCGTTATGGGCGTCAACGGCGCCGGCAAGTCGACGCTGCTCAAGCTGGTGGCCGGGGCATCGGAGCCGGACGACGGAACCGTGGCACGGGGCCCGAGCGTCAAGATGGGTTATTTCGCCCAGCACGCCATGGAGGTGCTGGACGGCGACCGCACCGTGCTGGAGTCGCTGGAGGATTCGTTCCCGCAGGCGGGGCAGGCGCCGCTGCGCGCGCTCGCCGGCTGCTTCGGCTTCACCGGCGACGAAGTGGAGAAGAAGTGCCGTGTGCTGTCGGGCGGCGAGAAGGCGCGGCTGGTGATGGCCAAGATGCTGTTCGACCCGCCGAACTTCCTCGTGCTGGATGAACCGACCAACCATCTCGACATCGCCACCAAGCAGATGCTGATCGAGGCGCTGTCGAAATATGAAGGCGCGATGCTGTTCGTCAGCCACGACCGGCATTTTCTCGCCGCACTGTCCAACCGCGTCTTGGAACTGACGCCGGACGGCATGCACGCCTATGGCGGCGGCTACACCGAATATGTCGCCAGCACCGGACAGGAAGCGCCCGGCCTTCGTTCCTAGACGACCGGCGGCCGCGATCACCGCCCACGCACGCCGAACGTCACGGATAGCGCGATTGTGATGGCGCGCTGGGCGTCGGCGACCCCATCTGTGCCGGAGACCGACCTACCTCCGTTTGCGGACCAATCATGACCACGCGGCGCAGTTTCCTCTCAGGCTTCCTCGCATTTCCCGCGCTGTTCCCCATCGCTGCACGGGCCGAAGACGCTCCACCGCAGCTGACACTTACGCCGGCGTGCGGTGACGCGGAGCCGACCATCGCGCAGACGGAAGGACCGTATTTCACGCCCGGTTCGCCGCTGAAGCGCGACTTCCGCGCCGATGTCGAGGCCGTCCAGGGCGGTGGGGCCAGTGCCGGCAGCACGCTCGCGATCGCGGGCACGCCGATCACCATCGCCGGCTATGTGCTGACGGCGGACTGCCAGCCGGTGCCGGGCGCGCTGATCGAGCTGTGGCACTGCGACGGTGGGGGCGCCTACGACAATGAGGGCTTCCGGCTGCGCGGCCACCAGTTCAGCGACGATCAAGGGCGCTGGTGGTTCGAGACGATCGTGCCCGGGCTCTACACCGGCCGCACGCGGCATTTCCACGTGAAGGTGCAGCGTCCGGGCGGCCCGTTGTTGACCACGCAGCTCTATTTCCCCGGCGAGCCGGGCAACGAGCGTGACCGCATCTTCGACGCCGCGCTGCTGCTGGACATCAAGGAAGCGCCCGACGGCGGCTACAGTCGGTACGACTTCGTCGTGAGATGAACGGCCGCACCCGCTGTCAGTGGCGGCCGCGTGATTCAGTCGGGGATGCTCAGGCTTCACCGGGCATCCATGCCATCGACGCGACAACTCGCGGGCGGTCGGCAACGCACCGGGCACATCGTCCCTTCCCGCGCGAACGGTACCGCCTTGTTCCTGCCGGGTCCCTCGGCTAAGGCTCACTGAGCTGTCCGTGGGAATCCTTCGATGACGTCCCTCCGCCTCCTGCCGCTCTCCGCGCTTCCTTTTGCCCTGCTTCTCGCCGTGCCCGCCTTCGCCGGCGAAGCGGAGGATGCCGAATACCAGGCGCTGGTGACCGCGGCGATGGCCGACCCGAAGGCGGTCGATTACGGCCGCATGCGGGCGGTCTATGCGCAGTCGGCCTACTACCACGGCGCGGACACCGACCCGATGGCGCTGCTGGTCGAGAAGAAATTCAACGAGCCGGCGTCGCAGGACCTGAAGGACAGGATGGCGGCGCAGTTGACGGCCGACTTCGCCATGCCGCTGGTCCACCCGACCTACATGACGATCATGGGCTGGACGAAGAACTCGCCGCAGGCGGCAATGAACGTCGCCGCCTATCGCGGGCTGATCGACGCGATCATCGCCAGCGGCGACGGCGAAAGCGCGGCGACCGCGCGGACCATCCTGCACAAGGGCGAGGGCGAGACGGTGCTGGAGAACATGGGCGTGCTGGGCAACGACTGGCGCATGCGCGATGTCGAGGAAGGCGGCCGGAAGTACTACGTCTACACGGTCACGAACGAGTCCTGGACGGCGTGGTGGTCCGGCAGCCGGTACGACATCTGGTTCGACACGACGGCATTCAGCAGGACATAGGCCAGACGAACAGGCGGCCGGCTGCGCCCGGATCCGCGTCCATAATCGCCTAAGAGCGGAACGAACCGGACGGCAGCGCCGCCGGCTATTTCTTCCGGGCGGTTGCCTTGGCCGGAGACTTCTTTGCCGGCTTCGGCGCGGCCTTGGCGGCAACGGGCTTGGATGCGGCGGTCTTGGAAGCAGCCTGCTTGGCGACGGGCTTGGCGGTCGCCGGCCCGGCCTTGGGGCGCGGCGGCTTGGCGGCGGCCAGCTCCGCCTCGTGCTGGAGGCGAAGCTCGCGCAGGCGCGCGGTCTTCCTTTCGCGCTGCGCCGCTTCGGCGTCGATGATCGAGCGCGCGACGAAGGTCGTGTGCTCGGCCTTGTCGCGCGCCGGAACCCTTGCCTTGAACAGGGACGATTTCGTCGGCTCGCTCATCGTGGTCTCCTTGGACCGGCGCGCGGGGGAACCAGGCGCACGGCCCGGTCCGGAGGCATCAGACCTGCGGGGCAGCCCTGCGCGGCGCGATCACCTTCTTCTTGGGGGCCGGCAGCAGCCCTTCGCGCTGCGCCTGCTTGCGCGCGGCCTTGCGGGTGCGGCGCACCGCTTCCGACTTCTCGCGCGCACGCTTCTCCGAGGGCTTCTCGTAGGCGCGGCGCGCCTTCATCTCGCGGAAGACGCCTTCGCGCTGAAGCTTCTTCTTGAGCACGCGCATGGCCTGCTCGACGTTGTTGTCGCGTACCAATACCTGCAAGGATGATCCATTTCCGGGAAGCGGGACCGCTTCCCTGCTGTGCTGCCAATAGGCTGTCGAGGTTGAGCGCCGGGGGCGCCAATCCCGTCTATGTAGAGCATACCGCAGTAAAAAACCACCCTCTTTGCGCGGGTTCGACGATCCTGGCGAAATGAGGGGTTGCTACCATACCGACCGGATGGTATGCCAGCACGATGCCAAGGCCGACCCTTCGCTCCCCCGAACGCGGCGACGCCCGCATCCGCCTGCTGGAAGCGGCGCGCGACACTATCCGCGCCAAGGGTTTCGCCGCCACCTCGGTGGACGACCTGTGCCGTGCCGCCGCGGTGACGAAGGGCTCCTTCTTCCACCACTTCGAGAGCAAGGAGGCGCTGGGCGTGGCGGCGGCGGCGTTCTGGGCCGAGACGACGGCGGCCTTCTTCGCCGCAGCGCCCTATCACCAGCCAGCCGATCCGCTGGCGCGCGTGCTGGCCTATATCGCCTTCCGCCGTTCGATCATTGAGGGCGCGATCGCCGCGTTCTCCTGCCTCGCCGGCACGATGGCCGAGGAGGTGTTCACCACCCACCCCGCCATCCGCGACGCCTGTGGCGCGGCGATGCTCGGCCATGCGGCCACGCTGGAGCCCGACATCGGCGCGGCGATGGCGGAGCATGGCGTGACGGGCGTGACGGCGGCGAGCCTGGCACGCCATACGCAGACGGTGCTGCAGGGCGCCTTCGTGATGGCGAAAGCCGGCGACGATCCGGCGCTGGCGCGCGAGGCACTCGACCATCTCGACCGATACGTCCGGTTGCTGTTCGGCCACCCAATCCTCGGTCAGCCGGGCCAGCTTGGCATCGAGGCAAACCGCGAAGGAGCCGTGTCATGATCACGCGCCTGACCTGCGCCTGCGGCACCGTTCACATCGACGTCGAGAAGGCGCCGATCATCACGACCGAATGCCACTGCGCCTCCTGCCGGAAGGCGGGCGAACGGATGGCGGCCCTTCCCGGCGGGCGCGACCCGCGCCAGCCGAACGGCGGCACCCGGTTCGTGCTCTACCGCAAGGACCGCGCCCGCATCGAGGCCGGCCGGTCGATGCTGCGCGCCGTCCGCCTGACCCCGGACGCGACGACGCGGCGCGTCGTCGCCGCGTGCTGCAACACCCCGCTCTTCCTCGAGTTCAAGGGCGGGCATTGGCTGAGCCTCTACGCCGGGCTGTGGCCCGTCGACTCGGTCCCGCCGACGGAGATCCGCACGATGACGACAGGCCAGGACGCTGCCCTGGACGGTTCGGTGCGCAGCGGCGCGCGGGCAACGGCCGCGTTCTATGCCCGGCTGCTCGTGGCGTGGGTCGCGATGGGTTTCCGCAGCCCCGAAATCACAGTCAACGGAGAACTCCATGCCTGAGCGACGCACCCCGCCCGGCGACAAGGTCGTCATCCAGAACGTGATCCAGCCAGGCCATACCTACCGGGTGGACCGCGCGAAATACGAGGCGATGCGCGACGCGCTGCTGGCCGTTCTGCCGCGCGGCGCGCCGGGCATGACGGTGTCCGAGGCGAAGGGGGCTCTGCTGCCGAAGCTGCCCGGAGCGCTGTTTCCGGGTGGCGACAAGGCCGGCTGGTGGCTGAAGGCCGCCCAGCTCGACCTCGAGGCGAAGGGCACGATCCGGCGCGGACCGGGAAGCCCGGTCCGCCTGTTCAGGAACTAGGGCGGCGCGACTGGGGCCGCGCCGCGTGATCAGAACGACTGGTAGGCGGCGATGATGGCGTCGACCTGCGCGGCGTTCATGGCCTGGATCTGCGGGGTGGTGAAGGCCGTGATCTGGTCTTCGGACAAGGCTGCGATATCGTCCGTCGACAGGCCGGCGATCGCGTTGACGCTGATTGCCGCGATCTCGTCCGTCGCGAAGGTCTCGAGATCCTCCGTTTCCATCGCGTCGATCTGCGTCGCGGTGAGGGCCTTCACCTGATCGACCGTGAACGCCTCGATCTGGTCCGCGCTCATCGCGCCGATCTGGTCGAAGGTGAGGCCCGCAATGGCCTTCGGATCGAGCGCGGCGACCTGGTCGGTGCTGAGCTCTGCGATCTGGTCGGTCGTCATCGCCCCGACCTGCGCGGCGGTGAGAACCTTGACCTGGTCGGTCGAGAGCGCGCCTACCTGATCCGTCGTCATCGCCGCGATCTGCGTCGGCTTCATGACCGCGATCTGCCCGGTCGTCAGCGCACCGACCTGTCCAGTCGAGAGCGCCGCCACCGCGTCGTTGGTCAGCCCGCCGATCGCCTTGGTGCTGATGGCGGCCACCTGGTCGTTGGAGAACTCGGCGACCTGGTCCGCGGTGAAGGCACCGACCTGCGCCGTGCTGAGCAGCGCGATCTGGCCGGTGGTCAAGGCGCCTGCCTGTTCCTCGGTCATCAGAGCGATCTTGTCGGCCTTGAGCCCGACGATCGCCTTGGTGCTGATCGCCGCCACCTGGTCGGTCGACAGTTCGCCCACCTGGTCGGCGGTGAGCGCGCCGACCTGGGCTGACGTCATGGCGCCAACCTGCGCGGTGGAGAGTGCCCCGATATGATCGGTCGTGAACGCGGCGACCTGCGTCGCCGTCATCGCCGCGATTTGGCCAGTCGTCAGTGCCTCGACCTGGTCGGTCGACAGTGCCGCGATGGCGTCCGTGGTGAGGCCGGAGATTGCCTTGGTGCTGGTCGCGGCGATCTCGTCGGTGGTGAACTCGGCGATGCCGTCGGCGCTGATGGCGCCGATCTGCGCGGCGCTGAGCACCGCGACCTGCGAAGCCGTCAAAGCGCCGATCTGGTCGGTCGTCATGCCGCCGATCTGTGTCGCGGTCAGGCCGACGATCGCCTTGGTCGAGATGGCACCGACCTGGTCTTCGCTGAGCTCGCCGATCTGGTCGGCCGTCAGCGCGGCAACCTGCGTCGACAGGAGCGCGCCCACCTGATCGGTCGACAGCGCGCCGATCTGGTCGGTCGTGAAGGCCGCGACCTGGGTCGGCTTCAGCGCCGCGATCTGCCCGGTCGTCAGCGCCTCGACCTGATCGGTCGAGAGCGCGGCGATGGCGTCGTTGGTGAGGCCCGAAATCGCCTTGGTGCTGGTGGCGGCGATCTCGTCCGTGGTGAACTCGGCAATGCCGTCGGCGCTGATCGCCGCGATCTGCGTCGCGTTCAGCACGGCGATCTGCGAAGCAGTGAGCGCGCCGATCTGCTCGGTTGTCATTGCCCCGATCTGATCGGCCTTGAGACCGACGATCGCCTTGGTGTTGATGGCGCCCACCTGGTCTTCGCTGAGCTCGCCGATCTGGTCGGTCGTCAGCGCTGCGACCTGGGTCGACAGCAGCGCGCCTACCTGATCGGTGCTGAGCGCGCCGATCTGGTCGGCCGTGAATGCGGCGACCTGGGTCGTCTTCAGCGCGGCGATCTGGGTCGTGGTCAGCGCCTCGACCTGGTCGGTCGACATCGCGGCGATGGCGTCGTTGGTGAGGCCCGAGATGGCCTTGGTGCTCAGCGCGGCGATCTCGTCGGCCGAGAACTCCGCGATCTTGTCGGCGTCCAGCGCACCCAGCTGCGTGGCGTTCAGCGCCGCGGCCTGCGTGGCGCTGAGCGCTTCCACCTGATCGGTCGACATGGCGCCGATCTGGGCAGCGGTGAGACCGATGATCGCCTTGGTGCTGATCGCGCCCACCTGGTCGGTCGAAAGCGCGCCGATCTGGTCGGTCGTCAGCGCGGCGATCTGCGTGGAAAGCATCGCGCCGATCTGGTCGGTCGAGAGCGCCTCGACCTGCTCCTCGGTGAAGGCGGCGACCTGCGTCGGCTTCAACGCAGCGATCTGCGCCGTCGTCAGCGCCTCGACCTGGTCGGTGGAGAGCGCGGCGATGGCATCGTTGGTAAGGCCCGAGATCGCCTTGGTGCTGGTGGCGGCGATCTCGTCGGTGGTGAACTCGGCAATGCCGTCGGCGCTGATCGCGGCGATCTGCGTGGCGTTCAGCACGGCGATCTGCGAGGTCGTCAGCGCGCCGATCTGTTCCGTGCTCATGGCCGAGATCTGCTCGCCGCGCAGCCCGATGACGGACTTCGTGCCGATCGCGGCGACCTGGTCTTCCGAAAGCTCGCCGATCTGGTCGAGCGTCAACGCGGCAACCTGCGCCGAGGTGAGCGCGCTCACCTGATCGGTCGAGAGCGCGCCGATCTGGTCGGTGGTCATCGCCGCGATCTGCGTCGTCTTCATCGCCGCGATCTGCGCCTTCGTCAGCACTTCGACCTGGTCCGTGGAGAGCGCGGCGACGGCATCGGTCGTCAGGCCGGAGATGGCCTTGGTGCTGATTGCCGCGACCGCGTCGGTGGAGAGTTCGGCAACCTGGTCCGTGGTGAGCGCCCCCACCTGCGCCGCGCTGAGCACCGCAACCTGGCCCGTCGTCAGCGCGCCGACCTGATCGGTCGAGAGTTCGGCGACCTGCGACGCCTTCAGGCCGACGATCGACTTGGTACTGATCGCGGCGATCTGGTCGGTGCTGAGTTCGGCAAGCTGGTCGGTCGTCAGCGACGTCACCTGCGCGGCCGTCAGCGCGCCGATCTGGTCGGTCGAGAGCGCGCCGATCTGGTCGGTGGTCATCGCCGCGATCTGCGTCGGCTTCATCGCAGTGATCTGCGCCTTGGTGAGCGCTTCGACCTGGTCGGTCGTCATCGCCGCGACGGCATCGTTGGTCAGGCCGGCAATGGCCTTGGCGCTGATTGCCGCAACACCCTCGGCCGAGAACTCGGCGATCTGGTCGGCCGTGACGGCGGCGAGCTGCTTCGAGGACAGGACGGCGATCTGCCCGGTGGTGAGGGCGCCGGCCTGGTCGGTCGACAACGCGCCCACCTGGGCGACCGTCATGCCGACGATCGCCTTGGTGCTGATCGCCGCGACCTGGTCGGTGCTGAGTTCGCCCAACTGGTCCGTGGTCATGGCAGCCAGCTGCGCCGAGGTGATGGCGCTGACCTGGTCGGTCGACAGCGCGCCCACCTGGTCCGTCGTCATCGCCGCGACCTGGCTGGGCTTCATCGCCGCGATCTGCGCCTTGGTGAGCGCCTCGACCTGGTCGGTCGACATGGCCGCGACGGCGTCGTTGGTCAGGCCGGCGATGGACTTGGCGCTGATCGCACCGACCTGCTCGGCGGAGAACTCGCCCATGGCGTCCGCGGTGATCGCCGCGGCCTGCTTCGCCGAGAGCATGCCTATCTGGCCAGTGGTCATGGCCCCCATCTGCTCGGCGCTCATCGCGCCCATCTGCGTCGTGGTCAGGCCGGCGATCGACTTGACGTTGATCGCGGCGATCTGGTCGGTGCTGAGCTCGCCGATCTGGTCGGAGGTGAGCGCGCCGATCTGCGCGGCCGTCATCGCACCGATCTGGTCGGTCGAGAGCGCGGCGATCTGGTCGGTGGTCATCGCCGCGACCTGTGTCGTCTTGAGGCCGGCGATCTGCTGCTTGGTCAGCGCCTCGACCTGGTCGGTCGACAGGCCGGCCAGCGCATCGTCGCTGAGGCCGGCGATCGCCTTGGCGTTGATCGCGGCGATCTCGTCCGTGGAGAACTCGGCGATGCCCTCGGCGCTGATGGCGGCGAGTTGCGTGGCGTTCAGCCCGGCGACCTGGGAGGCCGTCAGCGCCTCGACCTGCTCCGTGCTGAGGCTGCCGATCTGCGTGGCGCTGAACGCCGCGATCTGGGTCTTGCCGAAGGCCTCGATCTTGGCGGCGTCGATGGAAGCGAGCTGGTCGACGGTGAGGCCCTTGATGCCGGCCGCCGAGATGGCGCCGAGCTGTTCGTTGCTCATGCCCTCGACATCATCGGCATCGATGGCGCCGATCTGGGCCGCGCTCAGCGCACCGACCTGCTTCACGTTCAAGGCGGCGACGTCGTCGGCGCTCAGCGCCGCGATCGTCGTGGTCGACATGGCCTTGATCTGATTGACGGAGAGGGACGTTACGATCGAAGTCATGTTCGGGCGCCTTCAGCGTTACACAGTTACCGGTCTACCCTGGCCACCCGCCGACCGGGCCCACTGGCCCGCAATCGGCGCATTGCGCGTTTCCGCTGGTGGTTGGTCCCGACGGGCGCGCTCGATGGCTGCGACCGCCCGGACACCTGCCGGACAGGGATTTCTGCGAAACATGGCCCCCTTGCAGGAGCCGGGACGGCGGAGGCGCATCATGCAGCAGGGCTGCGATGCCCTGCTTCCGCGTCTTTGGATGCCATACGCCCCGCGGTCGCGGGACGGTTCTCCGGTGAAAGCCCTCGTCGAACCCCGACACGCCGGAGGTCGTGTCTCGGCACTTTGCTTGCCTGTGCGGACATTAGCGCCGACGTTCAAATTTTTCCTTAACGCTTCGCCATCGGTTTACCTTGATCTGTGAAACAAGGCCTGTAACGGCTGGCCGGCGGCAGGACCATGACGTGCCGCGCGCACCGCTTCCGCGCGGTAGGCGCGGGCTGAAAATCGCGCTATAGAGCCGCGCGAACAGAGCCTAGGCTGAATGGCCCGACATTCCCCGAAATTCGACGAGATCATCGACGGCGAGATGCTCCGCAAGTACCTGACCTCGCTGGCGATCGGCGAGGCGGGCGACGGCTCGGGCGCGGAGGTGCGCGAAAAGGTCCTGCAGCTGGTCCGCTCGCGGCTGGCGGAGGGACGAACCGCGGCCGAAAAGATGCTGCGGCAGGACGGCAGCGGCATGCTGTGTGCGACGCGGCTGTCGCACCTGATGGACGAGATCATCCGCTCGCTGTACGAATTCGCGCTCGCGCTTGTTCCGCGGCCGAAGAGCCGGACGGCGCTCGAGAAGATGGCGGTCGTCGCGGTCGGCGGCTATGGCCGCGGCACGCTGGCGCCGGGCTCGGACATCGACCTCCTGTTCCTGCTGCCCGCCAAGCAGACGGCGTGGGGCGAGAAGATCGTCGAATACCTGCTCTACGTGCTCTGGGACGTCGGGCTGAAGGTCGGCCACGCCACGCGCACCGTGGATGAATGCATCAGGCTCTCCAAGGGCGATACGACGATCGCCACGTCGATCCTGGAGGCGCGCCTGCTGGCCGGCGAGGAACCGCTCTACGAAAGCCTGATCGCGCGCTTCGACAAGGAGGTCGTGAAGAACACCGGGCCCGAATATGTGCAGGCCAAGCTAGCCGAGCGCGACGAGCGCCACGCCAAGGCCGGCGAGAGCCGCTACCTGGTGGAGCCTAACATCAAGGACGGCAAGGGCGGGCTGCGCGACCTGCAGACTCTCTTCTGGATCGGCAAGTATTTCTATCGCGTGCGCACCGGCGAGGAGCTGGTCGGGCACGGCGTGTTCCGCGCCGACGAGTACCGGCAGTTCCGCAAGGCGGAGGATTTCCTCTGGGCCGTGCGCTGCCACATGCATTTCCAGACCGGCAAGGCCGAGGAGCGGCTGCACTTCGACATCCAGCGCGAGATCGCCGCCCGGCTCGGCTACACCAGCCATCCCGGCCTCTCGGCGGTAGAGCGCTTCATGAAGCACTACTTCCTCATCGCCAAGGAGGTCGGCGACCTGACGCGGATCTTCTGCGCCGCGCTGGAGCAGGAGCAGGCCAAGCAGGCGCCGGGCTTCAACCGGCTGTTCCAGACCTTCGCAAGGCGCAAGCGCAAGCTGGCCGGAAGCAGCGACTTCATCGTCGACAACGACCGCATCAACATCGTCGACGACACGGTGTTCGCGCGCGACCCGGTGAACCTGCTCCGTCTGTTCTGGTTCGCCGACCGGCACGGGCTAGAGTACCACCCCGACGCGCTCAAGCTGCTCACCCGTTCGCTCAAGCTGGTCGACCGGAAGCTGAGGCGCGACACGGAGGCCAACCGCCTGTTCCTCGAAGTGCTGACGTCGGATCGGAGCCCCGAGCTGAACCTCAGGCGCATGAACGAATCGGGGCTGCTGGGGCGGCTGATGCCGGACTTCGGCAAGATCGTCGCCATGATGCAGTTCTCGATGTACCACCACTACACGGTGGACGAGCACCTGATCCGCTGCATCGGCGTGCTGTCGGAGATCGAGCATGGCGACGGGGAGAAGCTGCATCCTCTGTCGCATTCGCTCATGCCCAGCCTGAAGGCGCAGCGCGAATTGCTCTACGTCGCCGTGCTGCTGCACGACATCGCCAAGGGCCGGCCCGAGGACCACTCCGAGGCCGGCGCGAAGATCGCGCGCCGTCTCTGCCCGCATATGGGCCTGTCGCCGGCCGACACCGAGACGGTGGCGTGGCTGGTCGAGCACCATCTGCTGATGTCGATGACGGCGCAGACGCGCGACCTGAACGACCGCAAGACCATCGCCGATTTCGCGGCCGTGGTGCAGTCCGTCGAGCGGCTGAAGCTGCTGCTGGTGCTGACGGTGTGCGATATCCGCGGCGTCGGTCCGGGCGTCTGGAACGGCTGGAAGGGGCAGTTGCTCCGCACGCTCTATTTCGAGACCGAGCTGCAGCTGACCGGCGGCTTTTCGGAGGTGTCGCGGGCCGAACGCACGGCGGCTGCGCGCGACCTTCTCGCGGAAGCGCTGCACGGCTGGAGCGAGAAGGAGCGCAAGCGTTACGCCAAGCTCCACTACGAGAACTACCTGCTGACCGTCGACCTCAAGGACCAGGTACGTCACGCCGAGCTTATCCGAGAAGCGGATGCCGCCAGGCGGCCGCTGGCGACGATGGTGACGGTTCACGCGTTCGAGGCCGTGACGGAAATCACCGTGCTGGCGCAGGACCACCCGCGGCTGCTGTCGGTGATCGCCGGCGCCTGCGCCGCGGCGGGGGGCAACATCGTCGACGCGCAGATCTTCACCACCTCCGACGGACGTGCGCTGGACACGATCCTGATCAGCCGCGAGTTCGACCGCGACGAGGACGAGCGCCGCCGCGCCGAACGCGTCGGCAAGCTGATCGAGGACGCACTGCTCGGCAAGGCCTGGCTGCCCGAGATCATCGAGAAGCGGACGAAACCCAAGCGCGGGTCGAGGATCTTCGTCATCGAGCCTCGCGTGGACATCCGCAACTCGCTATCGAACCGCTTCTCCGTCATCGAGGTTACGGGGCTCGACCGGCCCGGCCTGCTGTCGGAGATCACCGGGGCGCTGTCCGATCTCTCGCTCGACATCGCCTCGGCGCACATCACGACGTTCGGCGAGAAGGTGATCGACACGTTCTACGTGACCGACCTGACCGGCCAGAAGATCGAGAACCCGACGCGGACCAAGACGATCCACGACCGGCTTGTCGCGACGCTGGAGGGCAAGGCCGCGCCGCGCGAACGCAAGGCGCGCGTGGCGGCGGAATAGATCGCCTCATGAGCCTGCTCAAGAAATTCGCCACCGTCGCGTCCGGCACGCTGATGAGCCGCATCCTCGGCTTCACGCGCGAGATGCTGATGGCCGCGGCGCTTGGCACCGGCCCGGTGGCCGACGCGTTCAACGCAGCGTTCCGATTTCCAAACACCTTCCGGCGCCTCTTCGCGGAAGGGGCGTTCAACGCCGCCTTCGTGCCGCTCTTCGCCAAGGAGATCGAGGCGAACGGCATCGACGGGGCGCGGCGTTTCGCCGAGGAGGTGTTCGGCGTCCTCTTCTCCGTGCTGCTGGCGCTGACGATCCTGCTCGAACTGTCGATGCCGCTGCTGGTGCAGTACGTCATCGCGCCGGGCTTCGCCGGCGACGCGACAAAATACGACATGACCGTCTCGCTGGCGATCATCATGTTTCCGTACCTGATGTGCATGTCGCTGGGCGCGATGATGGCCGGCATGCTGAACTCGCTGCACCGCTACTTCGCCGCGGCGATCGCGCCGGTGTTCCTGAACGTGATCCTGATCGGCGTCCTGGCCTATGCCTGGTACCGCGGCGCCGACGGGCTGACCGTCGGCTACGCGCTCGCCTGGGGCGTGCTGGCGGCCGGCGTCGTCCAGCTCGCCATCGTCTGGGTCGCGGTGCGCGACGCCGGCGCCTCGATCGGCTTCCGGCGGCCGCGCCTGACGCCGGGCGTCAAGCGCCTGCTGGTGCTGGCGCTGCCGGCGGCGATCACCGGCGGCATCACGCAGATCAACCTCCTGATCAACACCGCCATCGCCACCGGCAAGGACGGGGCGGTCGCCGCGCTCGCCTATGCCGACCGCATCTACCAGCTGCCGCTCGGCGTCGTCGGCATCGCCGTGGCGATCGTGCTCCTGCCCGAACTGTCGCGCGCGCTGCGCTCCGGCAACGAGGTGGAGGCATCGAACCTGCAGAACCGATCTGTCGAGTTCACGCTGTTCCTGACGCTGCCCGCGGCGGCCGCCCTGTTCGTGATGTCGGAGCCGATCGTGCGCCTGCTCTACGAGCGCGGCAACTTCTCGCCCGAAGCGACGGCCATCGTCGCCGACGTCCTCGCCATCTACGGCCTGGCGCTCCCGGCCTTCGTGCTGATCAAGGCTTTCCTGCCGGGCTTCTTCGCTCGGGAGGACACGCGCACGCCGATGATCTTCGCCGGCGTCTCGGTGGTGGTGAACGTGTCGCTCGCGCTGACGCTGTTCCCGCACCTGGCCGAGACGGGGATCGCCACCGCGGAGGCGGTCGCCGGCTGGGTCAACGCGGCGCTCCTCTTCGGCATGCTGGTCTGGCGCGGGCATTGGGGCCGCGACCTGCCGCTGCTCACCCGCATCCCGCGCCTGGCACTTGCCGCCGTGCTGATGGGCGCGGCGATCTGGTACGCCGTCGACTGGCTTTCCGTGCCGCTCGGCTCGGCCTCGCCACTCTGGACCCAGGCGGGAACGCTGGCGGCGATCGTCTTCGGCGCGATGCTGCTCTATTTCGTGCTCGCCTTCGCCAGCGGCGGCGCCGACATCGGCCTGGTGCGGCGGAGCATGCGGAGGCGGTCGACCTCCGGGCCTACGGAACCGTCTCCAGATCCGTGAAGCGGAACTCGTCGGCGGTCGAGAGGATCGGCACGCCGAAGTGCCTGGCACAGGCGTAGTGGAAGCAGTCGGCAATGTTGAGGCGACGCGTACCTCGTTGATACCGTCGCGCCGCTTCGGTCGACAGCGCGAGCGTTTCGTCGGGCGGCGGCATTTGCCGGACTTCGATCTCCCGGCGGTTCAGCAGACGACGCACCGCCGCCTCGGCCAGATCATAGCTGTCGAACTTGTCTGCCCTCGCCAGGGCAACAATGGCTTCCCACGCAGCAATGGGATTGGTGAAGGGATGGGGTGCGGCCGTGAGAGCCGCCGAACACCGCGGCTCCTCGGCCTCACCGCTGAGGATTGCAACGATGGCAGCTGCATCAACGAACATCAGTCTACCGCCGGATCGCCCACGATCTCGTCCCACACATGGCGTGGCAGCGGTTTCCGCATCTCGTCCGTGAGCACAATACCCAGTTCGGCCCTGATGCGCTCCGCCGTTTCCATCGGCGATTCGTTCTGACGACGTCGGGCCAGCGCTTCCCTCATGGCAATGAGGACGGCTTCCGTCACGCCCACGCCTTCCATCTCCGCCAGCTTGCGGGTCAGCCGGTCGGCCTCGGCATTGGTGATGTTGATCGTCATGTAGACACCTCGGTCAACATCATGAAATGTAGATCCGTTCGGCTTCTTCGGCAACCACTTGCCGTCACGCGGTGCTTCCGCCATAAGCCCGCCGTCCTGACGGACTCTCGCCGCGCGCGAGGTGGCCCTCCAACAGCCCGAGGTACAACATGTCCAGCTTCAAGCCGCTCGTCTTTTCGGGCGTCCAGCCCACCGGCAATCTGCATCTCGGCAACTATCTCGGCGCGATCAAGAAGTTCGTCGCGCTGCAGGACCAGTCCGACTGCATCTATTGCGTCGTCGACCTGCATTCGCTGACCGCCCAGCTCGTCCACGACGACCTCGAGGACCAGACGCGCCAGATCACCGCCGCCTTCCTGGCCTCCGGCATCGACCCGATGAAGCACATCGTCTTCAACCAGAGCCGCGTCATGCAGCACGCCGAGCTTGCCTGGATATTCAACTGCGTCGCCCGCATCGGCTGGATGAACCGCATGACGCAGTTCAAGGACAAGGCCGGCAAGGACCGCGAGAACGCCTCGCTCGGCCTGCTCGCCTATCCGAGCCTGATGGCGGCGGACATCCTCGTCTACCGCGCCACCCACGTGCCGGTCGGCGAGGACCAGAAGCAGCATCTGGAGCTGACCCGCGACATCGCACAGAAGTTTAACAACGACTTTTCCGGCCGAATCGCGGCGCGGGGCCTCGGCGTCGAGATGCAGGTCGGCGAGGAGACGGTCCAGGGCTATTTCCCGATCACCGAGCCGGTGATCGGCGGGCCGGCCGCGCGCATCATGAGCCTGCGCGACGGGTCCAAGAAGATGTCGAAGTCCGACCCCTCCGACCTGTCGCGCATCAATCTGACCGACGACGCCGACACGATCTCGAAGAAGATCAAGAAGGCCAAGACCGACCCGGATGCCCTGCCCTCCGAGGTCAAGGGTCTGGAAAGCCGGCCGGAAGCTGACAACCTCGTCGGCATCTATGCCGGTCTGGCCGACATGACGGCCGAGCAGGTGCTGGCCGAATTCGGCGGCCGGCAGTTCTCCGTGTTCAAGCCGGCGCTGGCCGACCTCGCCGTCGAGAAGCTCGCACCGGTGGCGGGCGAGATGCGGCGCATCATGGCCGACACGACCTATGTCGACGGCGTGCTGCGGGACGGCGGCGAGCGCGCCGGCGCGCTGGCCGAAGCGACGATGCGGGACGTCCGCTCCATCATCGGCCTCTTGCAGGATTGAGGCACGCCGGGGCGGTACGCCTGCCCCGGCCATCCGCCTGACCGTTGGTCACCCGTCACTACGTTGCCCTTGGCCCGGCGCGGTGGCAGATTGCGGCCGGACAAGGACTGCTGAGGGGGCAGGACTGGATCATGGTCTCCAAGCGGCTCAGCCGGGAAGCCGGCCACCGGCGAAAGTTCCTCGCCATCATCGACGACACGCCCGAATGCGAGCGCGCCGTCGCCTATGCCTCGCGCCGCGCGCGCAGCACCGGCGGCGTGCTGGTGCTGCTCTACGTGATCGAGCCCGGTGACTTCCAGCACTGGCTGGGCGTCGAGAAGATCATGCGCGAGGAGGCCTCCGCGACCGCTTCGGCCGCGCTGGACGGCTATGCCCAGACGATCCGGCAGAACATCGGCATCGAGCCGGAACTCGTCGTGCGCGAGGGCAAGGCGACCGAGGAGATCCACCGGCTGATCGAGGACGACCAGGACATCGCGATCCTGGTGCTGGCAGCCGGCGCCGGCAAGGAGGGGCCCGGTCCGCTGGTCTCGTCCATCGCCGGCAAGGCCGCCGCCTTTCCGATCCCGGTCACCGTCGTTCCGCAGAACCTCAGCGACGAGGACATCGAGAACCTCGCCTGAGGGCCGACGGGAGCCGCGCGGTGTGCGCGTGGTTTCCCTTGAACCCCGTGCGAATAGGCTCTACTTAGAACTATTCCAAAGAATCTCTCTCGCGCGCCCCGTGGAGAAGCTGCCATGTTCATCCAGACCGAAGCGACGCCGAACCCGGCGACCCTGAAGTTCCTGCCCGGCAAGGAAGTGCTGCGCGAGGGCACGGCCGACTTCCGCGACGCCGAGGGCGCGCGCGCCGCCTCGCCGCTGGCCGGCCGGCTGTTCGACGTGCCGGGCGTGACCGGCGTCTTCTTCGGCTACGACTTCATCACCGTGACCAAGGACGGACCGGACTGGCAGCACCTCAAGCCGGCGATCCTCGGCGCGATCATGGAACACTTCATGTCCGGCCAGCCGATCATGGCCGGCACCGAGCGGGCGGAGCATACCGACGAGGCCGGCGAGTTCTTCGACAAGGCCGACGCGGAGATCGTCGTCACCATCAAGGAACTGCTCGACACGCGGGTGCGGCCGGCGGTCGCGCAGGATGGCGGCGACATCACCTTCCGTGGCTATGAGAACGGCACCGTGTTCCTGAACATGAAGGGGGCCTGCGCCGGCTGCCCGTCGTCGACCGCCACGCTGAAGCACGGCATTCAGAACCTGCTGAAGCACTTCGTGCCGGAAGTGCAGCAGGTCGAGCAGGTCGCCTAGCTGTCGTTGCTATGAAGGTTGTTCATTCGAGGAGGGACTGAGAAGCTGGGGTTGCGACACCAACCAACCTTCAGCGGAGCTCCCCGAATGAACGTCCACAAGAATGCCCGTCTGACGCCTTCTGGTCGAGTGCTTTTGGTTGAGCGGATCGAGGGCGAGGTGGCCGGTTTGCCGGGCGGCGGAGGCGGCTGGGGTTTCGGTGCGGTCGGCGTATCGATGGCTGGGACGCTACCGTTCAGGAGATCGGCAGCTCAACGACCGCAGTTCGGCGCCGCACAGCTTCCCGCACCAACTGAGGGCCGAGCAGATCGCGGCGATCGAGCGGTTGCGGCGTGGACGGCAGACGGGACCGATGATTGCCCGCGCCTTGGGCATGGCCCTGTCGACGGTGGGGCTGGTGCTGCGCCGGCTGGGCCTCAATCGGCTTGCCCGGCTCGAGCCCCGGTCGCCAGTGGTCCGCTACGAGCGGGACCGGCCAGGCGAACTGATCCACATCGATATCAAGACGTTGGGCCGGATCGACGGGGTGGGTCACCGCATCACCGGCCAGCATGCCGGCCACCACCGGGCGCGCGGCGTCGGCTACGAGCATCTGCACGTCGCCGTCGATGATGCCTCCCGGCTCGCCTATGTCGAGCTGCTGCCGAGCCTCGGACGTGAGGATGCCACCGGCTTCCTCAACCGGGCGCTCGCCTGGTACGCCCGCATGGGAGCAAAAGTCGAGCGGGTCATGACCGACAATGGATCGGCCTATCGCTCCAGGCTGTTCGCCTCCGCCATCCAGCAGGCTCAGGCCCGCCACATCCGCACAAGACCCTATACGCCACGAACCAACGGCAAGGCCGAACGCTTCATCCAGACATCCCTGCGCGAATGGGCCTATGCCCGACCCTATGGCTCGTCAGCCGAACGACAACAGGCCATCGCACAATGGGCCGACGCCTATAACCTCACGAGACCCCACGCAGCTCTCGGCGGCATCAGCCCCTTCAAAAGACTGAACAACCTGCTTGGCAACGACACCTAGGGCATCTTGCAGCAAGGTGGGAGTCACCTTGCGTCGCGCCAACACGTCCCAATAACCAGACAGACCACGATCGGTCCCGAAAACCGCTGAACCTTTCGGGAACATGGTCTGGCACTCACCGATCCGGACCGGGGAGGTTGCGGCTGCGGTGGAGTCCGCCGTCGTTGCCGCGCCTGCTGCGCCAACAAAAAACCGGGCCTCGCGACCCGGTTTCTTGTTGTGGACGTCCGTGTTGCCGAGACGGTCCGCGACTTATCTCACGATGACCTTCGCGCCGACCGAGGCGCGGTTGTAGAGATCGACGACGTCCTGGTTCATCATGCGGACGCAGCCGGATGACATCGCCTTGCCGATCGACGCCCATTCCGGGGTGCCGTGCAAGCGGTAGCCGGTGTCGCCCTTCTTGTTGTGCAGATACATGGCGCGGGCGCCGAGCGCGTTCTTCGGGCCGGGCGGCATGCCGCTCGCCCACTTCTTCAGCTCGGGCTGGCGCTTGATCATCGCCGGGGGCGGCGTCCAGACCGGCCAGGCGCGCTTGGCGCCGATGCGCGCCGTGCCTGACCACTCGAAGCCCTCGCGGCCGACGCCGATGCCGTAGCGCATCGCCTTGCCGTCGCCCATCACGTAGTAGAGGTGCTTGGCGCTGGTATCGACGACGATGGTGCCGGCCTTTTCCTTGGTGTCGTACTTGACGACCTGGCGGCGGAACTTCTTGTCCACCTTCTCGATCGGGATCGCCGGGATGGTGTAGCCCGAGTCCTTCTTGGCGCCGTAGTCGGCGAACGTCGCGATGGAAGAACCGCCGTCCATCGTGCAGCCCGCGAGCGCGGTGCTGAGTGCGACGGCAGCGATCGTCAAATAGGATCTGAAACGCATGTCTTGCCCTCGACCAACAAAACGCGGCCCGATTCGAGCCGCAATTTCGCCTCCATGCATAAGGCGGGGATTCGCCCATTGCCAAGCGGAACATCCCCGGCCGCGCCACCTGACGTGGGCGTAAGCTCACGACTATTGCAAATCAGCAACAGAGGTTCACACTGGCGTGAACGCAGAGGCTCTCGCCTCCCGCAAACCCGCTCCATCGACCGGACAGGATCATGAATGTCAGCCACGCCGCCCGTCGCTCGGGCCTGCCCGCCAAGACCATCCGCTACTACGAGGAGATCGGCCTGATCCGTCCCGACCGGGCCGCCAACGGCTATCGCGACTATTCGGCCGACGACATCCATCGCCTTGCCTTCCTGAAACGCGCGCGCGGCCTCGGCTTCTCGATCGACGAGTGCCGGCAGCTGATGGCTCTCTACGGTGATCGCGGACGCGCCAGCCACGACGTGCGCCAGATCGCCCGGTCGCATGTGGACGCGATCGGCGAGAAGATCCGCGAGCTGGAGACGATGCGCGCGACTCTCACCCGACTGATCCACGCCTGCCATGGCGACGAGCGGCCCGACTGCCCGATCCTCGACGACATCGCCGGCGACGTAAGGCATTGAAGGGGAACGCATGGCGAGGATTTCCGGCGGATGCCTCTGCGGCGCAGTCCGATACGAAACGGACGCCGCGCCGCTGACCGTGCGCTACTGCTGGTGCCGGGTGTGCCAGTACTTCGCCACCGGCAACGCGGCGGTGAGCGCCTGTTTCCCGAGCGAGGGTTTCTCGGTCTCGGGCGACCTTCGCGACTTCCAGAGCACCGCCGACAGCGGCAACAGGATGCATCGCCGGTTCTGCCCCACCTGCGGCACGCATCTCTTCAGCGAGGCCGAGGCGCGGCCGCACCTGATCTTCGTGCGCGTTGGAACGCTCGACCGCCCCGAAGAGGCACGACCGGAGGCGAGCATCTGGACGGCCAGCGCGCCAGCCTGGGCCTGCATCGACGCGTCCCTGCCGCAGATTGCGGGCCAGCCGCCTCCGCCGGGCGCCAGGACCTGACCCGGCTCAGCCGCTCGTGATGAGCGTCGCTTTCAGGCCGTCGCGATAGTCTTCGCGGACCGGCTGGAAGACGTCGAGGATACGGCAGTTGGCCAGGGCGCGCCCGGAGTGGCGGACGTTTGAGGGGATGGAGCTGATCATGCCGGCAGTGAGCCTGCGCACCTCGCCCGGCAGCGTCAGCTCGAACACGCCGTCGAGGACATAGGCCACCTGCTCGTGCACGTGGCCGTGTTCCGGCAGGACCGCGCCCTCCGCGATCTCCCACAGCGCGAACGTCATGGACTCGGAGTGGCAGAACCGGCCGACGAAACCGGGGATGACCGTCCGCCGTTCGAGCTGCTCCCAATCAACCCAGATCCCGGCCATCGCTCCCTCCATCGCTTCGGGGGCACTGTCGCGCGAACGGCGCGGGCCGGCAAGGAGAGGCGGAAGACCTACGCCGCGACCGCCGCGACGCGACCCGTCGCCAGCTCCGGCAGGACGATCTGCCGGGCAACGTCCCGCCGCCGCATGGCCATGTGCAGGTTGGCGTTGACGAACCCTGCCGGCGAACCGCAGTCGAAGGTGGTCCCGCCGAACAGGAACGGCCGGATCGCCGCCCGCTGCGACAGCGCGATAAGCCCGTCGGTCAGCTGGACCTCGCCGCCGGCGCCGGGCGACAGGCCCTCGAGAATCGAGAAGATCTCGGGCTCGAGGATGTAGCGACCCGTCATGTAGAGATTGGACGGCGCCGAGCCCGGCGCCGGCTTCTCCACCAGGCCGTTGACGACGGGTCCGTCGGCAGTCGGCTGCAGGGAGACGATGCCGAACTTGTGGGCATCCTCCGGGCGGCATTTCTCGACCGAGACGACGTTGCCGCCGACCTCGTTGCGCAGCTTCACCATGCCGGCAAGGCAGGGCTCGTCCGCGTCCATCAGCATGTCGGGCAGCAGAACGGCGAAGGGTTCGTCGCCGATCACGTGGCGCGCGGTCCACACCGCGTGCCCGAGGCCGCGCGCATCCTGCTGCCGGAGGAAGGAGACGGCGCCCGCCGCGGGCGTGTCCGAAGACAGGCGGTCGGCCAGCACGGTCTTGCCGGCTGCGCGCAGCGACACGTCCAGTTCCACCGAGCGATCGAAATGGTCCTCGATGGCCGTCTTCATGCGGCCGATGACGATGACGACGTGCTCGATGCCGGCGGCGAACGCTTCCTCGACGATGTAGTCGATGATCGGACGGTCGACGATCGGCAGCATCTCCTTGGGAATGCTCTTCGTCGCGGGCAGCATTCTCGTTCCGAAACCTGCGGCGGGGATGACCGCTTTGCGGATGGGTCGATGCATGTCGTCACTCTCGGGCATGGAGGCTGGGCGGCAGGGGAGCCGCGACGACAACATCCGGGCACGGTGATTGTTCCGCGCTGCAGCAAAATGTGAGCAGCGTCGCCAGCACGATCGCGTGAGGCGCCCTCAGGCCCGGTAGGTCGGCTCCTGTTCGTCCAGGATGGCCTTCAGCTCCGCCAGATGCCGGTCGGCTTGCCCGGGATAATCGTCCATCTGGTCGGCGACGGTTTCGGCGACGGCGTCGGAGAGCGTGCGCAGCGGCCGGCCGGTCCAGAGTGCCTTGATGTAGGTCTCGGCCGCCCGCTCGAAATAGTACATCCGGTTGAACGCCTCGGCGACGGTCGCGCCGATGACGAGGATGCCGTGGTTGCCCATGATCATCACCTGCGTCTTCGGGTCGGCCAGGAGCTTCGAGCAGCGCTCGCCCTCTTCCTCGAAGGCGAGCCCGCCATAGTTCTCGTCGACCACCTGCCGCTTGAAAAACATCGCCGAGTTCTGGTCGACCGGCGGCAGCAGCGAATCCGCCAGCGAAGCGAGCACCGTCGCGTGGATCGAGTGCACATGCATGACGCATCGCGCGTGGCGGACATTGCGATGGATGGCGCCATGCAGGCCCCAGGCCGTGGGATCGGGCGCGTCGGGGCGGTTCATCGTCTCGGGGTCGTTGGCGTCGATCAGCAGCAGGCCGCTCGCCCGCACGCGGGAGAAGTGCACCTGGTTCGGATTCATCAGGAATTGGGTGCCGTCATCGTTCACGGCGAGCGAGAAATGGTTCGCCACCGCCTCGTTCATGCCGAGCCGCGCCGTCCATCGGAAGGCGGCGGCCATGTCGACGCGCTCTTCGTAGAAGGGCAGGTTCGAGCGGGTGGTGTCGCGCAGCGGGGTGACGGTCATCTCGGGTCTCCGAAGTTGGGAGCATGCCGGTTCCGGGAAACGTCCGCAAGGCGGTTGGTTCGCAGATGGACTGGGGCAGGCGCCCCCTCACCCGGCCTTCCG
Organism: Rhizobiaceae bacterium; assembly: GCA_019635755.1. Lineage (GTDB taxonomy): Bacteria > Pseudomonadota > Alphaproteobacteria > Rhizobiales > Rhizobiaceae > OAS926. Next base: position 510,066 of record JAHBYW010000003.1, read on the forward strand.
ACGTGAAGCAGCGATGCTGCGGTAGCGGTCTCCCTCTCCCCGTCGGGCAGAGGTCGGATTGCCCCGACGTCGCGAAGCGGCGAGGACGGCAATCCGGGTGAGGGGGTGTCGGTGTTGAAACGCGACTACGCCGCCTTCTCCGTCGCCAGTCCGCCATTCTCCACGATGAATTGCACGATCTCATCGACGCCCCTGCCGCGCGACAGATCGGTGAACGCGAAGGGCCGCTTTCCGCGCGCCTTCGCGGCGTCGCGATCCATCTCCACCAGGTCGACATTCACATAGGGCGCGAGGTCGGACTTGTTGATGACGAGAAAATCCGAGCGCGTGATGCCCGGCCCTCCCTTTCGCGGGATGTCGCCGCCCTGGCAGACGGAGATGACGTAGAGCGTCAGGTCGGCGAGATCCGGAGAGAACGTCGCGGCGAGATTGTCGCCGCCGGATTCGATGAACACCACGTCCAGGCCGGGGATGCGCTGGTTCAGCCCGGCGATGGCCTGGAGATTGATCGACGCGTCCTCGCGGATCGCCGTGTGCGGGCAGCCGCCCGTCTCGACGCCGACGATGCGCTCTTCAGGCAGCGCCTGCAGCCGCACCAGCGCCATCGCATCTTCCTTGGTGTAGATGTCGTTGGTGACGACCGCGACGGAAAACTGCTCGCGCATCGCCTTGCAGAGCTTCTCCGTCAGCGTGGTCTTGCCGGAGCCGACCGGACCGCCGATGCCGACGCGAAGGGGACCGTTCCTGTGGGTCATGCGGCAAGTCCGTTCCACGTGAGAGCAAGAAAGCCCGCCGCGATGGCAAGGCACAAGGGCGAGTAATAGCGCACATCGTAGCGCGCGAAGGGCAGTTCCGGCGTGAGCCGTCGCCATGCGGGCGTGAATCCGGCCATGCCGCGACCGAGGAAGACGAGGCCGGCGGCAAGCGCAAAGAACACCGCAAGGGGATGACCGCCTGCCGCGCCAAGCGCGATCAGCGCCGCGGCCGCCAGCAGCAGGGCAACCGCAAAGCTCGGCGCCGTGCCCGGCATCGAACGCACGCCCCTGACACCCACGACCCGGCGCGCGCAATCCTGGGCGTCCGCACCCGGCCACACGCCACCAAGGCCCCAGTAGACGTGGAGGAGCGCGATGCACCCCAGCGCGACAGCCAGCGCGATGGCGATCGCCGTCATGAGCGGAACAGCCTCGACGGTTGGGTCTCGTGGTTCATGGCGGCGATCTCGGACAACAGGCAGGCGGAGCCAAGATCATCGGGCGAGGATATGCTGGCACGGTTGGCCGTCGCGAGGATGAGCGGTTCAAGAGCGGCGATCGTCGCGACCCCGCCGGACTGGCCGGTGACGCCGAGCCGGATCGCGGCCTGGACGAGGTTCGTCGCGTAGGCCTGCAGATAGGCGCCGAGCGCATCGGCGAGGGGCACGCCATGTGCGCCGGCAACCGCGCCGACGGCAACCGGATAGGCTGTGTCGGCGCGCAGCCGCGACAGCACCGGATGCGGCCAGCCGGCTGCCGCCTGGACGAACGCCGCGCCCTGCGCCGTCGTCTCCAGATGCCGCTCGGCGGAGCCCGCGAGCGCTTCGGCGAGATCGGCAAGCTCGGCCAGATCGCGATCCTCGCGCGCCCGACGCCACGCCTCGGCGAAAAGAACGGCGTCGTTCCAGCCCGAACCCATCTCCATCAGCGCGGCAATCCAGTCGCCCAGCGCGGGGCGATCCTCGATCAGCCCGTCGTGCACCGCGCGCTCGAGCCCGTGGCTGTAGCTGAACGAGCCGACCGGGAAGGCCGGCGAGAGCCAGGCGAGCAGGCGCAGCAGCGGCGCGCCGGCGGCAGGCTCAGGCATGGTTGTGGCCGTAATGCGGATCGCCCGGCAGGCGGCCGAAGGCGTCGCGCTCGCCATGCCCGTGGTGATGCCCGTGCCCGTGGTGATGCCCGTGGTCGTGGTCATGATGGTGGGCGTGATCGCCGTGCCCATGATCGTGCCCATGATCGTGCCCGTGTGAATGGCCGCCGGCATAGGCGCCGCGCAGCGGCTGGAACGGCTCGCTGACATCCGCGACCGTCGCGCCAAGCCCTTCCAGCATGTCGCGGATCACGTGGTCACGCAGGATCAGAATGCGGTCGGGCTCGACCTGCGCGGCGAGATGGCGGTTGCCGATGTGCCAGCAGAGTTCGCAAAGATGCACCGGGTCTTGCGCGCGGATTTCCAGCAGCGGTTCCTCCGCCGCGATGATCTCGGCGTGGCGGCCGTCGTCCAGCACCAGCCTGTCGTGCGAGCCGAGCATCACCGGCTCGAGCAGATCGACCAGGATCTTGTCCCCGTGCTGAAGTTCGAGCACGCGGCGGCGCAGGTGCCGCTCGTCATGCGCCAGCACGACCACGTCGAACGGCGTCGTGCCGCCTGTGTCGTCGCCCGCCGCGATGACCCGGGCCGCCCGCGGCAGCTTGGTGAAATCCGTGTTGGTCGAAAACTTCATGGTCCTGCTCCGCGGTCAGAACGACCCGCCATTGGCCTGTGCCCGCGCCCGGGCCGGGCGTGCCAGCACACGATCAAGATAGGCGTTCACGCCGTCCGATTCGATCCTGAACTTGCCGGCGCGCGCCCATGATCCCATGTCGCCCAGCATGACGTCCACCGCCGAAAACCGCGCGCCGAGCGCGAATGCCTTGTCGCCCAGACGGCGCTCCAGCGCCTTTACCTCGTTGCCGAAATCGTAGGCCGCGGCGGGCCCGACATCGACGCGCAGCTCCTGCGGCAGCAGGAAGCGGTGGCGCAGCTTGTTCCACAGCGGCGCCTCGAATTCCGACTGCGCGAAATGCATCCACGAATCCATCTCGGCGCGACCGGCCAGGCCGGGGTTCGCGCCCATGCCTTTGTCGGCATGCTTGTCCGCCAGATAGACGCAGATCGCTGCGGAATCGGTGATGGTCACATCGCCGTCGATGAGGATCGGCACCTTGCCCGACGGATTGAGCGCATAGGCCTCCGGCGAGCGCAGCTTGACGGGCACGAATTCGTAGGGCTGGCCCAGTTCCTCCAGCATCCAGAGCACGCGTGAAACGCGCGACCCCTTCGAGCCGACGGCTTTGTAGGGCGCCATCAGAACGTCTCGACCCTGTCGACATGCACGATCTCGATGGCGCGCGAGACGGCATGCGGCGTGCTCGCCTCGCGCCAGTCCTTCAGGTGCGGCTGCTTCGAATGCGCGGTCAGGTCCTCGCGCGTTTCCCAGCGCTCCACGAACACCATCCGGTCGGGATCGGTGATGCTGACATGCAGGTCGTACGAGATGCACCCCTTCTCGACCCGCGTCTTCTCGATGCAGATGCGCGCCGCGTCGTAGAGCAAAGGCGCGGCACCGGGCTTCGTGGTCAGCGTTGCGATGACGTAGATCATGAGTCTCAGCCGGGCAGGTAGGTGTTGTCGAGAATCTGCTGGATGGTGAACGGGCAGGATTCAGGGAACGCGGCTATGGGCAACCCTGTCTCCTTCGCGGCATCCCATCGCGCGAAACCGTATTCCTCCTGAAGCACCATGTCCGGATAACCCTTGAGACTTGGGCTTTCGATCAGCAGTTTGGCGATTCGCATCCGCTGCTCCTTGATCGTCGCTTCCCAGCTTCCCGACCGGTTTTCCTTCTGAAGCTGCCATTTCAGCAGATGCACGAGCAGCGGCTTCAATCGCCCTTCGATCTCGCGCTTGTCGCTGCGGCCCAAGCTCTCGATCTCCTCCGCAAGGTTTTCGCGATCCAGGGCGTCCAGCTTGCCCTGGCGCAGCAGCGCACCCTGCTCTGCGCACCAGAGAGCATAGTCCTGTTCATGGGGCGTCAGTTGCGGGAGGCGGACGATCTTGTTCATGCGCAATATTCTACCAGATTTACCGGCCTCTCTGGAACCAGCGATACGTCTCGGGGTCGAAGGCGGAGTCTCAAGAGAATATCGAGCGTTCGTGAAGGCGACAAAGCGCTCGCGCCAGCGGACGAACGGTGCACGCCGCCTCCCGCCGAAGCGGCCCTAAAACCCGCGCCCTGCGATGCGGCGGTAGAGCCAGCCGATCAGCATCAGCAGCACGAACACCATCGCGGCCGCGCCGGTCGCCGATTTCAGCACCGTCCACAGGCTGACCGTCTCCACGACCTCGGGCCGGATCAGCGACGGGGAAGTGTTCAGCATTTGCCCGACGGCAGCGTTCTCCAGATAGTCGAAGACGGCCGATGGGACGGCGACCACGATCGCGACCAGCCAGCGCATCCAGCCCCACCCGCGCGGCGCGGTGAGCACGATCGCCAGCGCCAGCGTCAGCGACAGCAGCGCCGGATAGGCGATGTCCAGCCGATGCTGGATGGTGAGGTAGATGTCGCGCCCGGTGGCCGAGAGCGCGCGGACGAAGTCGACTGCCTCCTCGTGGCTATAGCCCAGGGGGCGCAGGTCGAACGGCAGCAGCCCGCCCGCCTCGGCGGCGATGCGTGGCAGCGTCACGCCGACCATCACGCCGTAGATCGCGAGCATGGCACCGAAGGACAGCCAGGCTAGACGGGACAGGAGTTTCATCGGGTCCACCGCTCAACTTCGCGGCGCCCGTCTTAGAACAGAAAATACCGCTGCGCCATCGGAAGCACCGTAGCCGGCTGGCAGGTGAGCAGCTCTCCGTCGGCGCGCACCTCGTAGGTCTCGGGATCGACCTCGACGTGAGGCGTCGCCGTGTTGTGGATCATCGAGGCCTTGGAGATCGCCCGGGTGTTCCTGACGGGCAGGAGCTTCTTGGCGACGCCCAGCCTGCCGGCGATGCCGGCGTCGAGCGATGCCTGGCTGACGAACGTCACCGAGGAGCTCGTGCGCAGCTTGCCGAAGGCGGCGAACATGGGCCGGTAGTGCATCGGCTGCGGCGTCGGGATCGACGCGTTCGGATCGCCCATGGGCGCTGCCGCGATCGACCCGCCCAGCAGCACCATGTCCGGCTTCACGCCGAAGAAGGCGGGGTTCCACAACACCAGGTCGGCGCGCTTGCCCACTTCGACCGAGCCGATCTCGTGGCTGAGCCCATGCGCGATGGCCGGGTTGATCGTGTATTTGGCGATGTAGCGGCGCACGCGGAGATTGTCGTTGTCGCCCTGTTCGCCCGGCAGCGGCCCGCGCTGGCGCTTCATCTTGTCGGCCGTCTGCCAGGTCCGGATCGCCACCTCGCCGACCCGGCCCATCGCCTGGCTGTCGGAAGAGATGATCGAGAAGGCGCCGATGTCATGCAGGATGTCCTCGGCCGCGATCGTCTCCTTGCGGATACGGCTCTCGGCGAAGGCGATGTCCTCGGGGATGGACGGCGACAGATGATGGCAGACCATCAGCATGTCGAGATGCTCGGCCAGAGTGTTCACCGTGTAGGGCCGCGTGGGGTTCGTCGAGGACGGGATCACGTTCGGCAGTCCGCAGACCTTGATGATGTCCGGCGCGTGTCCACCGCCCGCGCCCTCGGTGTGGAAGGCGTGGATCGTCCGGCCCTTGATGGCCGACACCGTGTCCTCGACGAAGCCCGACTCGTTCAGCGTGTCGGTGTGGATCATCACCTGGACGTCATACTGGTCGGCGACGCTCAGGCAGTTGTCGATCGCGGCGGGCGTCGTGCCCCAGTCCTCGTGCAGCTTCAGCGACGACGCGCCTGCGAGGATCATCTCCTCCAGCGGCGCGGGGAGCGACGCGTTGCCCTTGCCGGCCAGCGCCAGGTTCATCGGAAAGGCGTCGAAGCTCTCGATCATGCGCTCGATGTGCCACGCGCCGGTGCACGTCGTCGCCAGCGTGCCATGCGCCGGGCCGCTGCCGCCGCCCAGCATGGTCGTGATGCCGGACATCAGCGCCTCGTCGATCTGCTGGGGGCAGATGAAATGGATGTGCGCATCCATGCCGCCCGCGGTCAGGATCTTGCCTTCGCCGGCAATAGCCTCGGTCGAGGGCCCGACGATGATGGTTACGCCGGGCTGCGTGTCCGGATTGCCGGCTTTGCCGATCGCATGGATGCGCCCATCCTTCAGGCCGATGTCGGCCTTGTAGATGCCGGTGTGGTCGACCACCAGCGCATTGGTGATGACGGTGTCGACCGCGCCCTCGGCCCGCGTCGCCTGGCTCTGACCCATGCCGTCGCGGATCACCTTGCCACCTCCGAACTTCACCTCCTCGCCATAGGTCGTGAAATCCTTCTCGACTGCGATGAAGAGCTCGGTGTCGGCGAGCCGCACCCGGTCGCCCACGGTCGGGCCGAACATCTGGGCGTAGGCGGCGCGAGAAATGCGGGCTGGCATGATGCTAACGCTCCGGGGATCGGGGCACGCCGGCCGGGCGGCACGGGCGCTGATTGACGATGCGGCAGGGCCACCCTAGGCTGGCGCGCGAAACAGCAAGGCGAGCCCGCCGCGACCCGCGGCGGGAGCGACCCAGCGAGGGGAAAAACCGATGATGCTCAGACAGGTTGCGGCCGGCATGCTCGTCTACGCCGGGATGATTGGTTTGGCGTCGGCGGAAACGCTGGTCGAGCGCGGCGAATACCTGGTGCGCGGCCCGGCCGGCTGCGGCAACTGCCACACGCCGATCGGTCCGAACGGCTTCGTCATGGAGCAGGAGCTGGCCGGCAGGCTGGTCGAGGACATCGAGCCCTTCACCGCCTATTCCGCCAACCTGACGCCGGCCGGTCCGATCGCGCAATGGTCCGACGCCGAACTCGCCAAGGCGATCCGCGAGGGCATCCGTCCGGACGGCAGCCTGATCGGACCGCCGATGCCCTTCGCCATGTACAAGGGCCTCGGCGACGAGGACCTGAACGCCATCGTCGCCTTCCTGCGCACGCTTCCCGCCGTCGAGAACGAAGTACCCGCCTCGACCTATCGCATCCCGCTGCCGCCGGCATACGGACCGCCGGTCGAGAGCGTCACCGCCCCGCCGCGCGGCGTCACCGTCGAATACGGCGCCTACCTCGCCGGGCCGGTGGCGCACTGCATGGAATGCCACACGCCGCAGGGCCCGCAGGGGCCGATGCTCGACACCGCCGCCGGCCAGGGCGGCTTCGAGTTCCACGGGCCGTGGGGCACGTCCGTCTCGTCGAACATCACGCCGAGCGACGACGGCATCGCCGGCTGGACCGACGAGGAGCTCAAGGCGATGATCACCCAGGGCGTGCGCCCGGGCGGCGCGCCGATGCTGCCGCCGATGCCCTATCCGTTCCTCGCCAAGACGACCGCCGAGGACCTCGACGCGATCATCCTCTACCTGCGCAGCCTGCCGCCGCTGCCCGACCCGAGCTGAGGCCTGGCGCACCGGGTGCGACGGGGCTCGCGAGGCGATCGGCGACATCGATCGCCTAGCCTTCCGGCCCGCCGATGAAGGCGCGCAGCTCGCTGGTGCGAGCGCGCGTCTGCGCCGCCAGGCAGCCCGACACGAGCATCGGCTCCATCGAACCGCCGCGCGCCTCGAACCCGGCCAGTTCGCATTGGCCGTCGCGATAGGCGATCCAGCCCCGCTGCGCGGCGAGAAGTGCCTTGTCGGCGCCCTTGAGGCTCTCTTCCGGCTGCGCGTCGTCCAGGGCCTTCGCCGCCTCGCGGGCACGCTTCCAGACCGCGTTCAGTCCGGCATCGGCCTGCCGATAATCCTCCGCCGCGCAGATGTTCATTTCGGACTGGGTCTGCGCGGTATCGCAGTCGAGGCCCTGCGCAAGCACGGCTCCCGACGGAAGCAGCAGCACCGCGAGAAGAAGGGCGCGGGTCACAGCGGTCCCATGACCTGCTGGCGGAAGCCGTAGACCGCGCGGTTGCCCCCGAGCGGCACGAGCGTCACGTCCCGCTCCTGTCCCGGCTCGAAGCGCACCGCCGTTCCCGCCGCGATGTCGAGACGCATGCCGCGCGCGTGGTCGCGGTCGAAGCGGAGCGCCGGATTGGTCTCGAAGAAATGGTAGTGGCTGCCGACCTGGATCGGCCGGTCGCCGGTATTGGCCACTTTCAGCGTCGCCGTCGGCGCGCCGGCATTCAGTTCGATGTCACCCGGCGCGGTGATGACCTGTCCGGGAACGAAACCTCCGAGGACCATCGCTCAGCTCCCGACGGCCAGCCAGAGACCACCCAGCGCCGTGGCGGCGCCCGCCACCCGCGTCGCGATGCGCCCCGTCGTGCCGCCGAGCATCGTGCCGGCGAGACCGCCCGCCGCGACGCCGGCCATATGCAGGATCGCGGTGGCGGCGGCGAAGCCGGCCGCATAGGGCCACGCGCCCGCCGCGCCGATCTCGCCGCCATGGGCGTGGCCATGGAAGAAGGCGAAGAAGCCGACCAGCGCCATCGCCGCCACAACCGGCACGTCGAGCGCAACCGCCGCCAGAAGACCGACCACCACCACGGAAGCGAGGATGACGGGTTCGACGAAGGGCAGCGGGAGGGCCGCCAGCGCGGCCGCGAACCCGGCAAGCATCATGCCGACGAAGGCGGCCGGCACGAGCCACGGCGTCCGGCGGGACGCCTGCGCGAGCAGAGCCGCCCACAGCCCGACCGCCACCATCGCCAGCACATGGTCGGCGCCAAGGAGCGGATGCGAGAAGCCGGCGGCGAAGGAGCCGTGCTCGCCGGGGTCGAGATGCGCGAAGGCCGGAGACAGGCCGGCGGCGATGAAGGCGAGCGTTGCGACGGTGCGTCTGAACATCGAAGTCTCCGGTGGATCCTATGCGGCGCGGGAGGGCGCGCAGCCCTCGGCCTTGAGCACGCGCTTCGTCGAGGCGGGGTATTTGGCCAGCATCGCCGGCGGTCGGATGGGCCGCTGCACGAGGTTGCCGCCGCAGTTGGGGCAGGTGCCGCCGAGCATGTCTTCCGCGCAATCCGCGCAGAACGTGCACTCGAAGGTGCAGATCAGCGCATCCGGCGCGTCCGGCGGCAGGTCGCGGTCGCAGCACTCGCAATTGGGGCGCAGGTCCAGCATCCGGTGCTCCTAACGGATCGGCTCGTGCACGGTGACGAGCTTGGTGCCGTCGGGAAAGGTCGCCTCGACCTGCACGTCGTGGATCATCTCGGCGATGCCCTCCATGACCTGGGCACGCGTGACCACATGCGCGCCTGCCTCCATCAGGTCGGCGACGCTGCGACCGTCGCGCGCGCCTTCGACGACGAAGTCCGTGATGAGCGCGATGGCCTCGGGATGGTTCAGCTTGACGCCGCGCTCCAGCCGCTTGCGGGCGACGACCGCGGCCATCGCGACCAGCAACTTGTCCTTTTCCCGCGGCGTCAGGTTCATGCGGCGTCCTGGAGCGTTTCGTGGCTAGAGTGACCAGACCTTGGGCAGGCCTGCCCGCCCGTTGAGCAGTTCGACGAGCGGCAGCAGCGTCCTGCGCAGCGCGTAGCCGTCCTCGGCCACCAGCCTCGCAAGAAGCTTGCCAGACCCGGTGCCGCGGCCGGTCCAGGCGCTGACGCCGCCGGCGGCGCCGACGATGCCGCGGGCGGCCGACAGCCGGTCGGCAGCGCCCGGTGCAACCAGCAGGACCGTCGCCATCGCGTGCGCGCCGCCCGCAACGGCGCCGCGGCCGAGCGCGGGAGCAACCTCCGGGCCGATGGCGAAGTCCTCGGCATGGAGCAGCCGGCCGCCGAGCCGCACGCGCCAGCGGTCGCGGAAGAACGCCCTCGAGGTGCGCTCCCCCATGGACAGCCGCCCGAAGACGACCGATTCCAGAATCAGGGCCTCGGCGTCCGCCGCAAGCTCGACATCGATGCGGCGGACGAAGGCCGACCCGTCATAGGCGATGGTCTCCTGCGGCAGCCAGGCAAGGCGGCCGCCCGCGCCGACGGAGAGCCGGCAGGCGACCTCGGCGACGCCGCTCGCGGCGCGGTAGGCCTTCTCGCAGGCCTGGGTGGTGACGGTGGCGGACGCCCCGGCCGCGACGTCGATGTCCCAGGCGACGCGGTCGCCGCCCGTCAGCCCTCCCGCCGTGTTGATGAGGATCGCTTCGAGTGGGTCGCCGCAGACGCGCGGCATCCGGATCTTGGCCGCCCCATCCTGGTAGAGTGTGGCCACGCGGCTGCGGCCCGCGGCACGCCGGACCGCAAGCCTGGCCGACGCGGCCACCCGCTGCAGGGTCTCGTGCACGAACGGGTCGGAGCGCGACAGCATGGCCCGACGTTAAGCCCTGGCGCGGCATTGTCGAGGGGCGGCGCATGGCAGGCCGGAGTTGCCACATGGCGTTTTGGTTCCTATAGAGGCTTGTCGCCCCGCCGGCCGCACCCGCGGAGCGATCGCGGCGGCTGCGTTTTGTGGGGACCGCCTCGGGCAACAGTGACAGGACGCGACGCGATGGCCGACCAGCTGGCTGAGGATATCATCAGCAAAATCAAGGCTCACGCCGAGACGCAGAACGAAATCACGCCCGAGACCGAGCTGACCGAACTCGGCATCCATTCGCTGGAACTCACGGAGATCGTCTTCGACCTCGAGGAAGCCTATGGAATCGAGATCGAGATGAACACCGTCGAGGCCTGGAGCCAGCTCAAGAACGTCAACGACATCATCGAGGCCGTCCGCAAGCTCGTCGCGGCGAAAGGCTAGTCCAGACCCAACATGGCTCGGCAACGCATCGTCATCACGGGCATGGGCGGCCTGTGCGGCATTGGCACGAACGCGGCCGCCATCTGGTCCTCCATGAAGGCCGGCAAGGTCGGGGTGTCGGAGATCCCCGGCGACGACCTCGACCCGAAGCCGCGGCTGGGCGCGGTCATCAAGGAGCTGCCGGACCACGGCCTGGACCGCAAGCGCCTGATCACCATGGACCGCTTCAGCCTCCTGGCCATCATCGCCGCCGGCGAGGCGCTCCGGCAGTCCGGACTGGTCGTGGACGCGTCGAACAAGGCGCGCGTCGGCGCCGTGGTCGGCACCGGCATCTTCGGCGCCGAATGCGTCGACGAGAATTACCGCCAGTTGCTCATCGCCGGCCGCTCGCGCGCCGGTGTCTTCACCGTGCCGCGCTCGATGCCGGGCGCGCCCGCCGGCCAGGTCAGCATGCAGTATGGCGTGACCGGCCCCGTGTTCGGCGTGACGTCGGCGTGCGCATCGTCCAACCACGCCTTCTCCGCCGCGGCGGACCAGCTGAGGCTCGGCCGCGCCGACGTCATGCTGGCCGGCGGCACCGACGCGCCGCTGGTGTTCGGCGTCATGAAGGGCTGGGAGGCGCTGAGGGCGCTGGCGCGCGAGGCCTGCCGGCCGTTCTCGGCCGATCGCGACGGCCTGCTGATGGGCGAGGGCTCCGGCATGGCCGTCCTCGAGACCTATGAGCACGCCAAGGCGCGCGGCGCGACGATTCTTGCGGAATTCGCCGGTGCCGGCATGACCGCGGACGCTTCCGACATCGTGTCGCCGACGGTCGAAGGACCCGCGTCGGCGATGCAGGCCTGCCTCGACGACGCCGGCCTGAAGCCCGAGGACATCGACTACATCAACGCGCACGGGACCGGCACCAAGGCCAACGACGAGATCGAGACCAAGGCGATCCGCCGCGTCTTCGGCGCGCATGCCGACACGGTCTCCGTCTCGTCGACCAAGTCCATGCATGCCCATTGCATGGGCGCGTCCGGCGCGATCGAGATGATCGCCTGCGTCGGCGCGATCCGCGAGGGCATCGTTCCGCCGACCGCCAACTACCGCGAGAAGGATCCCGACTGCGACCTGGACGTCACGCCGAACGTGGCGCGGGTGCGACCGGTCCGGGCAGCGATCAGCAACGGCTTCGCCTTCGGCGGCACCAACGCCGTGGTCGCCTTCAAGGCCGCCTGACCTTTCGACCGGTCCAGCCGCCGTCTCTCGGCGCCCACTGTTGAAGCCGGCAGCCCTGGAGATATTTCAGCAACGCAGGAAAACCTTGCGTCGAACAAAAGCGCCCAAATCAATGAGGTGGACCATATTCCGTCCCGGCACCGCGCGCACTTTTCGGGATCATGGTCTCGCTCGTCGTGACCGCTCCGGGTGCCGCCTTTCCGTCTCGAATCTCCCTTGAGGACAATGATGCCCGATCTTTCCGCGTTCCCGATCGTCGACCGCTGGCCGGCCCAGTTTCCGGACCGCATCCAGCTCTACTCGCTGCCGACGCCCAATGGCGTGAAGGTGTCGATCGCGCTGGAGGAGCTGGGACTGCCCTACGAGCCCCACCTCGTCGACATCACCAAGAACGAGAGCTGGACGCCGGAATTCCTGTCGCTCAACCCGAACGGCAAGATCCCGGCGATCATCGATCCGGGCGGGCCGGGCGGCAGGCCGCTCGCGCTGTTCGAGTCAGGCGCCATCCTGCTTTATCTCTCCGACAAGACCGGCCGGCTGGTGCCGTCCGATCCCGGGCTGCGCTACCAGACGATCCAGTGGGTGTTCTTCCAGATGGCCTTCGTCGGGCCCATGTTCGGACAGCTCGGATTCTTCCACAAGTTCGCCGGGAGGGAGATCGAGGACAAGCGCCCGCTGAACCGCTACCGCGACGAATCAAAAAGGCTGCTCGGCGTGCTCGACACGCGGCTGGCCGGTCGCGACTGGCTGATGGACGAATACACGATCGCCGACATCTCGATGCTCGGCTGGGTGCGGAATCTGATCGGCTTCTACGGTGCCGGCGAGCTGGTCGGCTTCGACAGCTTCAGGAACGTCGGGGCGTGGCTTGAGCGCGGGCTGGCACGACCGGCCGTGCAACGCGGGCTGACCATCCCGGCGCGACCGGCCTGACCGGCACGTCGGACGCGCGGCGACATGCGCGGGCGCACTCGGGCCATGAGGCCCGAGCGCGCTTTCCGGCAAAACTCAGCTGTTGGACTTCTTGCCGCCGTCGAGCCCGGTGACCGACGCGGCGAGCGACGCCACGCCGACCGCGGCGCCCGCAACCGTTTCGACCACGGTCTTGGCGATCCGCTTGACGCCACCGGCGCGCTTGGAGGGGGCGCTCTTGCGGGTCGGTGCCTTGGTCGACTTCGTCGCCGGCTTGCGCGTCGCGGTGGACTTCGGCGGCGCCGACTTCGTCCGCGACGGCTTTGCCGCGGTCTTGGAGGCGGAGGACTTGGAGGCGGGGGACGTCTTCGGCTTCGAGGCGGCGGAGCCCTTGCGGGCCGCAGGCGCCTTGCTCATCGACGCCTTGCCGGTGGATTTGGAAGCTGCCGACTTGGAACCGGCCTTCGACGCGGCCATACCCGACTTTGCTGCACTCGACTTGGCGCCCGCCTTCGCGCCCGACTTGGCGGCGGTCTTAGACGACGCGGACTTCGCGGTCTTGGTGGACGACGCGCCCGCAGCTGCCGATTTCGGCACCGGTTTCCTGGCCATGGTGTGATCCCTCATGAATCGAAACGGCGACACGCCGCAGCGCTACAACGCCGAAATGCCATTTGCGTTCCGCAGCGTCGGCGACGCATCGCTCATGGCCGTCCGCCGCGAACGATCTCGTAGCCCTGCTCCTCGGGTTCGGTGTCGACCATCTCGGCCGGAAAGCCCGGCGCGAGGATCGACAGTCCGGTGGCCTCCTCGAGCCGGCGGATGATGTCGTCGGAGTTTGCGCGTTCGCCGTAGCGCCGCTGTCCGTCGCGAAAAATCTCGATCATCAGCGGCGAGATCTCCAGCGGCACGCCGTGCGCGTCGGCGGTCTTCTGGAACAGGCCGATGTCCTTCTGCACGAGGTCCATCGAGAAGGAGATGTCGCGCGAGCCGTTGAGGATCACCTGGCTCTCCGTCTCGTGGACGAAGGAATTGCCGGACGAGATGCGGATCGCCTCATAGGTCGTCGCGAGGTCGAGGCCGGCCGCCTTCATCGTCACCAGCGCCTCGCACAGCGTCAGCAGGTTGGCGGTGGCGAGATAGTTGGTCATCGCCTTCAGCGTCGCGGCCGAACCGACCGGCCCGGTGTGCAGAATGCGGCGGCCGAGGATCTTCAGGACCGGCAGCACGCGCTCGAACACGCCGCGATCGCAGCCCGCGAAGATCGAGATGTTGCCGGTCGCGGCGCGATGCACGCCGCCGGAGACGGGGCAGTCCACCGCCACCGCGCCCCTCTCCTCGAAGCGCCTTGCCAGTCGCCGGATCTCGTCCGGATCGGTGGTCGACATCTCCAGCCACACCAGCCCCGGACGCACGCCCGCCAGCACGCCGTCCGGCCCCTCGACGACGGCGGCCGACGCCGCGGGCGACGGCAGGCAGGTGATGACGATGTCGCAGCTCTCGGCCATGGCACGGGGGCTCTCCGCGAAGGCTGCGCCGCCCGCCACGAAGGCAGCGGCAGCGGCGCGATCGAGGTCGCGCACGGTGAGGTCGACGCCATTGCGCAGAAGCGTGGAAGCCAGTGCGCCGCCCGCATGGCCGAGGCCTATGAAACCGATCTTCATGTTGTCCCGCTCGATGTCCTGGCGCATCCGAGCATGCCCCGGGTCGACCGTCCAGAATGCAGCGCTTGGTCCAGCGTCAGATGACGAGGTCGGCGCTGCGCCGGCGCGCGAGCACCCGGTCGATGTTCGGCAGGTCGTTGGTGTCGATCCAGGCGCGCGCCGCATCGTCCGCTCGGCCGTGTTCGCGCCAGCGCCGGACCAGCCGGCGCTCGAGCTCGTCGCGCGGAACGTCGAGGAAGACGGTGAGATCGAACAGCGGCGACAGCCGGTTCCATGGCGCCTCGTCGAGCAGCAGGTAGTTGCCCTCGACGATGACGTAGCGCGTGTTCGTTTCGACGATCGCCGCGCCCGCGCGCGACAGCTCCTTCGTCCGGTCGAAGACGGGGATGGCGACATCGTCCTCGGCGACGCGGATGCGTTGCAGCAGCACCTCGAAACCGGCGGCATCGAACGTCTCGGGCGCGCCCTTGCGGCTGCTCAGGCCGCGCGCCGCCAGCACGCGATCATCATAGTGGAAGCCGTCCATCGGCACCACGACCGCGCTGCCGGCCGGAAGGAGCGCCGCCAGCGCTTCGGCGGCCGTCGACTTGCCGGCGGCGGGCGGACCGGCGATGCCCACCACGAAGCGTTTCGACTTCGCCGCCCGCCTGAAGATGGTGGCGGCGACATGGGCGATCTCTGACATGGCTCAAACCCGTCGCAGGGCCGCGCACGACCCGCGTCATCATAGAGCGACCGGCCGCGCCGGACAAACCGGCCGCCTTGCTTGCGTTTGCGCAATCGCCTGCTACCAATCGCCTTCGGAACGAGGGGCTTCCGGAATGCTTCGATGATCAACGCGATGCGACGCGCGACGCGGATGCAGCTGCTGCCGCTGGTGTCGATCTTCGTGATCCTGGCGGCGCTCGTCGCCACGCGCTCGCTGCTGCTGGAAACGCAGCGCGAGAACAACATCGCCGTGCGCGACGCGTTCGAGTACCAGCGGCTGGTCGGCCAGGTTCTGGCGCTGCTGCAGGACGCGGAGACCGGACAGCGCGGCTACCTGCTGACCGGCGAGCTGCCCTACCGGCAGCCTTACGACGCCGCCGTCGCCGGACTGCCGCAGGAGCTGGAGGCGTTGCGCGCCGCGGCCGCGCCGGACGCGCAGCGAACCGCCAGGCTTGCCGAACTGCAGTCCGTCGTCGACGAAAAACTCGCCGAACTGCGGCGCACGATCGACCTGCAGGACACCGGCGACGCCGCCGGCGCGCTGGCGCTCATCCGCAATGACACCGGCAAGCAGCTGATGGATCGTGCCCGCGGCGTGATCCTCGACATCCAGCGCAGCGAGAACGCGAACCTGCAGGCGCGGCTGGAGGCTGGCGACCGTCTTGGCGAGTGGCAGCGGATCGGCTCGATCGCGTCCGGCCTGGCGATCATCGCGCTGGCTGTCTACGGCTTCATCGACATGCGACGGCGCATGCGCGCCATGCTGTTGGTGCACACCAACCTGGAGGCTGCGAACAAGGCGCTGACCCACGAGATGGCGACGCGCCATGCGGCCGAGATGCAGGTGCGGCAGATGCAGAAGATGGAGGCGATCGGGCAGCTGACGGGCGGCATCGCGCACGACTTCAACAACATGCTGGCGGTCATCGTCAGCGCCATGAACCTCATCCAGCGCAAGCTTGCGCGCGGCGAGACCGAGATCGGCAAGTTCGTCGAGTCGGCGATCGACGCGGCGCAGCGCGCCGCCAATCTGACGGCCCGGCTTCTGGCCTTCGCGCGCCAGCAGCCGCTGGCGCCCCAGGTGATGGAGCCGAACCGTCTGGTGGCCGGCATGTCCGACCTGCTGCGGCGCTCGCTCGGCGAAGCGATCAGTGTGGAGACGGTGCTGGCCGGCGGCCTGTGGAAGACGCGCGCCGATCCGAGCCAGCTCGAGAACGCGCTGCTCAACCTGGCCGTGAACGGCCGCGACGCGATGCCGGACGGCGGCAAGCTGACGATCGAGACGGCCAATGCCCATCTCGACGATGCCTATGCGGCCGGCCACTCCGAGGTCGTCGCCGGGCAATATGTCATGATCGCCGTCAGCGACACGGGAACGGGCATGCCGCCGGAAGTGGCGGCCAAGGCGTTCGAGCCCTTCTTCACCACCAAGCCGCCCAGCAAGGGCACCGGCCTCGGGCTCAGCCAGGTGTTCGGCTTCATCAAGCAGTCGGGCGGCCATGTGAAGATCTACAGCGAGCCCGGCAACGGCACGACCATCAAGATCTACCTGCCGCGCCATGTCGGCGACGCCGAGCAGACGCCGGCCGCGCCGGCCGCCCGGCCGCAGGTGGCGCCGACCGAGACCATCCTCGTCGTCGAGGACGACGAGCGCGTGCGCGTCGGCACGGTCGAGGCGCTGCGCGACCTCGGCTACACCGTGCTGCACGCGGACGGCGGCGAGGCCGCGCTGAAGACGCTCGACGCCACGCCCGGCGTGGCGCTTCTGTTCACCGACATCGTCATGCCCGGCATGAGCGGACGCCAGCTCGCCGACGCGGCGACGGCGCGCCACCCGGCGCTGAAGGTGCTCTACACCACGGGCTTCACCCGCAACGCCGTCGTCCACAACGGCGTCCTCGACAATGGCGTGAACTTCATCGCCAAGCCCTTCACCATCGACCAGCTGGCACGGAAGCTGCGGGACATCCTCGACGTGTAGCGGCGCAATCCACGCGTGCACCGGCCCCGTCCCATTAATCCTATCGAAAGTATCGCGACGTAATGTCCGGCGAGGGATGAGCGTGCGCTTTTCAGCGCCTGGACGGCGGATGCAGGCAACGGCGAACAACCTCGACGGGATGGAGCTGCAGAACCTCGCCACGGCGATCGGGCAGATCGGTTCCTATGTGGAGACGCTCAAGGATCGCGTCCGCATGCTGGAGGCGGTGTTCGAGAACTTTCCCGGCGGCATCTCCCTGTTCGACCGCGACCTGCGCATGGTGCTCTGCAACGAACAGCAGAAGGCGCTGCTCGAATACCCGCCTCAGCTTTTCGCCGACGGCAACCCGACGATGGAGGACCTCTTCCGCCTGAACGCGTCGCGCGGCGAATACGGTCCAGGCGACGCGGACGAACAGGTCGCGCGCCGCATGGCGCTGGCCCGCACCCGCAAGCCGCATGTCTACGAGCGGACCCGGCCCAACGGCACGATCCTGGAAATCCGCGGCGCGCCGCTCGCCGGTGGCGGCTTCGTGACGACCTATCTCGACGTGACCGAGCAGCGGCGCACGCAGGCGCTCATCGCGCACATGGCGCATCACGACACGCTGACCAACCTGCCCAACCGCGCGCTCTTCTCCGACCGTCTGCAGAACGCCGTTGCCTATGCCAAGCGGTCGGGGCTGATGGCGCTGCTCTACATCGACGTCGACAATTTCAAGCCGGTCAACGACACGCTCGGACACCAGGCCGGCGACGAGCTGCTGATGGCGATCGCCGAGCGGCTGCGCCGCAGCGTCCGCGAGAACGACACGGTGGCGCGGCTGGGCGGCGACGAGTTCGCCATCATCCAGACCGGCATCCGCGAGAAGGGCGACGCCGCCGTGCTGGCGCGCCGCGTGCTCTCCGCGCTCGGCCGGCGCTTCGACATCTCGGGGCACGAGGTGCAGGTCGGCGGCTCGATCGGCATCGCCCTGGCGCCCAGCGACGGGACCAGCGTCGACGAACTCCTCGCCAAAGCCGATTCGGCGCTCTACCGCAGCAAGTCGGGCGGACGCGGCCGCTTCACGTTCCACGGTACGGAAGCCGTCGCCGCCTAGGGCCCACGCGGCTACTTGTCGACGCCACCCCAGATCGCCTCGGCCGTCTTCACGACCAGGTCGAGCTTGCGCTTCTGGTCGTCCTCGGTGATCGAATTGCCTTCCTCCGTCGAGGCGAAGCCGCATTGCGGCGCGATGCCCAGCTGTCCGATGTCGGCGTGCTTCGACGCCAGGTCGAACTTGCGCTTCAGGTCGTCCAGCTTCTCCAGTTCCGAGGTCTTGGTCGTGATGAAGCCGGGCAGCACACGCTTCCTGCCCTTCGGCAGGTTGCGCAGCGGCTCCAGCCCGCCGGCGCGGTCGGTGTCGTATTCCATGAAGTAGATGTCGACGTCGGTTCGGTTGAAGATCGCGTCGGCGGCCGGGTCGTAGGCGCCTTCCGCGACCCAGGTCGAACGGAAATTGCCCCTGCACATATGCATGCCGATCAGCATGTCGGCGGGACGGTCGGCGATCGCGCCCTGCATCATCTCGGCATATTTGCCGATCAGCCAGTCCGGGTCCTCGCCCTTCGCCTTGCGCTCCGCGCGGATCTTCGGATCGCAGAGATAGGCGAAGAAGATGTCGTCCATCTGCAGGTAGCGGCAGCCGGCGTCATAGAATGCCTTGACGGCCTTGCGGTACACCGCCGTGATGCCGGCGAAGTACTCCTCCGAATCGCCCGCATAGGCCTTGACGTGGATGTCTTCGGGCGCCGTGCGGAAATGCACCGCGCTCGGACCGGGGATCGAGATCTTCGGCGTGACCCGCGCCTTCGCGGCGACGAACCTGAAATGCTCCAGCATCGGATGGTCGTCGGGAAAGCCCAAACGCTCGCTGATCACCGAGACCTTCGCCTTGGTCGCCACGCCGTGGAACTGGATGCCACCCCCTTCGCGCTCGACGATGTCGAGCCCGTCCAGCATGCCCATGAAGTCGAAGTGCCACCAGGCGCGGCGGAACTCGCCGTCGGTGACGGCGAGCAGGCCGGCATTCTCCTGCATGCGGATGACGCCGGCGATCGCCTCGTCCTCGATCGCGCGCAGCTCCTCCGCCTCCATCGTGCCATCCTCGAGATGCGCCTTGCGCGCTTTCCTGAGCTTCTCCGGGCGGAGGAACGATCCGACGATGTCGGCGCGGTAGGGCGGCTTGGCGATCGGCGCAGCGGTCATATCGATCTCCTCGCGGGCATGTGTGCCGGGGGCGCGCGGCACGGGCTCCGACCGCCGCTCCGGGGCCACCGGGCGGCAGTCCCGCGCCGCGGCCGGCGGTCAGGACTTGTTCTTGTTGTAGACGTCGAACACCACGGCGCCGAGCAGCACCAGGCCCTTGATGACCTGCTGCCAGTCGATGTTGACGCCGAGGATCGACATGCCGTTGTTCATCACACCCATGATGAAGGCACCGATCACGGCGCCGGCCACCTCGCCAGCGCCGCCGGCCATCGATGCGCCGCCGATGAAGACGGCGGCGATCACGTCCAGCTCGAAGCCGAGGCCGGCCTTCGGCGTCGCCGTGTTGAGGCGCGCCGCGAAGATGAGACCCGCCAGCGCCGCCAGCGATCCCATGATCATGAAGACATAGAAGGTGAGGCGGTCGGTGCGGATGCCGGACAGCGCCGCCGCCTTGGAGTTGCCGCCCATCGCGTAGATGCGCCTGCCGAAGGTCATGCGCTTGGTGATGAACACGAACAGCGTGATCAGCACGCCCATGACGATCAGGACGTTGGGCAGGCCCTTGTAGGAGGCCAGGCTGTAAATCAGGAAGAACACCAGCGCCGCCAGCACGACGTTCTTGCCGACGAAGAAGGCGAAGGGCTCGGCCTCGTAGCCGTGCGACTCGCGATTGCGCCGGCTGGAGAGGCTCGACCACACCATCGCGGCGATCATCAGCAGGCCGACGGCCATCGTCGTGGAATGGAGCGTGGCGCCGCCCAGCCAGGCGGGCAGCGTCATCGGGCCGATCACGTCGGGGATGAAGCCGGCGCTGAGCAGCTGGAACTCTTGCGGGAAGGGTCCCAGCGACTTGCCGCCGAGCACCCACAGCGCCAGACCCTTGAAGACCAGCATGCCGGCCAGGGTGACGATGAAGGACGGGATCTTCATGAAGGCGATCCAGTAGCCCTGGCTGGCGCCGATCACGGCGCCGAGCAGCAGGCAGGCGACCACCGTCACCACCGGGTCGAGCTTGTACTGGACCATCATCACCGCGGCCACGGCGCCGACGAAGCCGGACACCGAGCCCACCGACAGGTCGATGTGGCCCGCCACGATCACCAGCAGCATGCCGAGCGCCATGATGATGATGTAGCTGTTCTGCAGGATGAGGTTGGTCAGGTTGACCGGCTTGAACAGGATGCCGCTCTGGATGTGGGTGAAGAAGCTGGTGATCTCGCCGAAGCTGATCCAGCCGTCGGACAACACGCCGCTCGTCGTGAACTGGAAGAAGATCATGATGGCGATCAGCGCCAGCACGAGCCCGTACTGGCGCAGGTTCTCGCGCAGCACGGCCTGGGAAGTCGCCTTGGAGGCGGAGGTGTAGGAGCCGGCGGCCTCGGTGCTCATGAGGCCCTCGCTTCGGTCCGCACGATCGCGCGCATGATCTTCTCCTGGCTTGCTTCGCTCGCGGCCATCTCGCCGACGATGCGCCCCTCGTTCATGACATAGATCCGGTCCGTGATGCCAAGCAGCTCCGGCATCTCCGACGAAATGACCAGGATCGCCTTCCCTTCGGACGCGAGCTTGTTGATGATCGTGTAGATCTCGTATTTCGCGCCGACGTCGATGCCGCGCGTCGGCTCGTCGAGGATCAGCACCTCGGGGTCGGCGAACAGCCATTTCGACAGAACCACCTTCTGCTGGTTGCCGCCCGAGAGGTTTCCGGTCGTCTGGTAGACGCTCGACGAGCGGATGTTGGTCCGCTGGCGATAGTCGTTCGCGACGTTCAGCTCGCGCATGTCGTCGATGACGCCGGCGCTCGACACGCCCTTGAGATTGGCCGCCGAGACATTGTGCTTGATGTGGTCGATGAGGTTCAGCCCGTAGGTCTTGCGGTCCTCGGTGGCGTAGGCGACGCCCTGGCGAACGGCCTTGCCGACCGTCGATGTGTCCACCTTTTTGCCGTGCAGGAAGACCTCGCCGGAAATGCCGGTGCCGTAGCTGCGGCCGAACACGCTCATGGCGAATTCGGTGCGGCCGGCGCCCATCAGCCCGGCGATGCCGACCACCTCGCCCTTGCGGACCTTGATGTCGACGCCCTTGATGACCTGGCGCTCGGGGTGGAGCGGATGATGGACCACCCAGTTCTTCACCTCGAAGATCGTGTCGCCGATGTTCGGCGTGCGCGGCGGGAAGCGATCCTCAAGCGGCCGCCCGACCATCGAGGTGATGATGCGATCCTCGCTGATCTGGTCGCGCTCCAGCGTCTCGATGGTGCGGCCGTCGCGCAGGATGGTGATGCGGTCCGCGACCTTGCCGACCTCGTTCAGCTTGTGGGAGATCAAGATGCAGGCGATGCCCTGCGTGCGGAATTCCATCAGCAGCGCCAGGAGCTGCTCGCTGTCAGTCTCGCTGAGCGAGGCGGTGGGCTCGTCGAGGATGAGGAGCTTGACCTCCTTCGACAGCGCCTTGGCGATCTCGACCAGCTGCTGCTTGCCGACGCCGATGTTGGTGATCAGCGTGTCGGGATCCTCGCGCAGGCCGACCTTCTTCAGCAGGTCGGCGGCGCCGCGTCGGACCGCGTTCCAGTCGACGATGCCGCCGCGGGCACGCTCGTTGCCCAGATAGATGTTCTCGGCGATCGACAGCAGCGGCACCAGCGCCAGCTCCTGGTGGATGATGACGATGCCCTTCCTCTCGCTGTCGTGGATGCCGTGGAACCGGCACTCCTCGCCCTGGAAGATGATCTCGCCGGAATAGCTGCCATGCGGATAGACGCCGGAGAGCACCTTCATCAGCGTCGACTTGCCGGCGCCGTTCTCGCCGACGATGGCGTGGATCTCGCCGCGGCGCACGTTCAGGTTGACGTCCTGGAGCGCCTTCACGCCCGGAAACGTCTTGGTGATGCCGCGCATCTCCAGAATCGTGTCGCTCACCGCCACTCCTCCACCGGGACAGCATGCCGGAAATCGGGGTCGGAGAAAATGCCCGTTCGTCGGCCGGGCCGATCCGCGCGCAATGGCGCCAAGAGTGCGGGACGGCGCATCGCCGTCCCGCGGTCAGTCCTGCCTCGCCCGAGGGGCGCGGCAATCCTTACTGCAGTTCCTCGGCTTTGATGTAGCCCGAGTCGATCACCATTTCCTTGTAGTTGTTCACGTCCACCGAGTAGGGGACGAGCAGGTACGACGGAACGACCTTCACGCCGTTGTCGTAGGTCTTGGTGTCGTTGACTTCCGGGGTGCCGCCGGACAGCACGGCATCGACGAGGTTGGCAGTGACCTTGGCGAGTTCGCGGGTGTCCTTGAACACGGTCGAGTACTGCTCGCCGGCGATGATCGCCTTGACCGACGGGACTTCGGCGTCCTGGCCCGTCACGATCGGCCACGGCTGGTCGGCCGAGCCGTAGCCCACGCCGCGCAGCGACGAGATGATGCCGCGGGAGAGGCCGTCATACGGGGCGAGAACGCCGTGGACGCGGCTGCCGTCCGAGTAGTTGGCGGACAGGATGTTGTCCATGCGTGCCTGCGCGACCGCGCCGTCCCAGCGCAGCGTGCCGACCTTCTCCATGCCCATCTGGCCCGACTTGATGACGATGTCACCCGAGTCGATCATCGGCTGCAGGACCGACATGGCGCCGTCGTAGAAGAAGAAGGCGTTGTTGTCGTCCGGCGAGCCGCCGAACAGTTCGACGTTCCACGGCTTCACGTCGGGGAAGCGCTCCTTGAGGCCCGCCACCAGCGAATCTGCCTGGAGGACGCCGACCTTGAAGTTGTCGAACGTGGTGTAGAAGTCGACATTGCCGCTGTCGCGGATCAGGCGGTCATAGGCGATGACCTTGATGCCCTGGTCGGCGGCCTGCTGGAGGACGGCCGACAGCGTCGTGCCGTCGATCGACGCGACCACGAGCGCCTTCACGCCCTTGGTCACCATGTTCTCGATCTGCGCGAGCTGGTTCGGGATGTCGTCTTCCGCGTACTGCAGGTCGACGCCGTAGCCCTTGGCTTCCAGCGCGGCCTTCAGCTCGTTGCCGTCGCTGATCCAGCGCAGCGACGACTGCGTCGGCATCGCGATGCCGACGGTGCCCTTGTCCTGGGCGAAAGCGGGCGCGGCGACGACCGACAGGCCGAGCGCGACCGCTCCAAACAACGCTTTGAAATTCTTCACCTTACACTCTCCCTTTGGTTGGCCGGCGCAAGCAAAGGAGAACCGGCCAAGTCAGCAACGGATCCCGCGTGGCGGGCATCCGGTTGGTCCTGCTACCTCCCGCTCGCGGCGGGCAGGATTTCCGCCGGACGAGCGCATGACAACCCTTCCTGGCCGGCAACTGGCCGACCGCGGAAGGAGGCTGACCGTGAGAACAAATTGGTATAACTGTCAAATCAGATTTGCGTTGATTGCTATGCCAGGGATGGTATGCCGAAGGTCTTTTCAACCGATTGGGCTCCGTCCTCGGCCGCGGATCACGAGGATGACGGCGCCGCCCTCATCCGCTCGGGTCTCAAGCTCGCCCACATGCGCATGATCGTCGCGCTGGAGACGCACGGCCAGGTCTCCGCGGCGGCCAAGATCATGAACATGACGCAGCCGGCCGCCTCGCGCATGATCGGCGAGATGGAGGAGGCGCTGCGCGTGCGGCTGCTCGAACGGCTGCCGCGCGGTGTCCGCCTGACCCCCTTCGGCGAGGCGCTGGCGCGCCGGGCGCGCGCGGTGCTGCTGGAGATGCACGAGGCCAGCCGCGAGATCGCCGAGCTCAGAACGGGGCGCGGCGGCTCGGTCTCGGTCGGCGCCGTGACCGCGCCGGCGATCGAACTGGCCGTGCCGGCGATCCGCGAGGTCCGCCGCGCCTTCCCGCTGCTCGAGGTCAACATCCAGATCGACACCAGCGGCGTGCTCGCCCGGGAACTGCTGGCGTCGAGGCACGACTTCATCATCGCGCGCATCCCCGACGACTTCGACCCGCGGCAGTTCCGCAGCCGCGTCATCGGCGTCGAGAAGGCCTGCCTGATCGCCCGGCGCGGCCATCCGCTCGCCGGCCGCGGCCCGGTGACGCCGCAGATGCTGCGCGAGTTCGACTGGGTGTTCCAGCCGAGCGGCTCGCTGCTGAGGCGCACCATCGAGACGACCTTCATCGGCCGCAACGTCGCCCTGCCCGACCGCGTGCTCAACACCAGCTCGCTGCTGCTCACCCTGGTCATGGTGGCGCAGACGGACGCGATCTCGCCGGTGTCGGTGGAGGTGGCGGACTTCATCCGCGACGACCTCGGCGGCGCGATCGAGGTCCTGCCCATCGACTTCGCCATCGAGGTGCAGGCGTTCAGCCTGCTCACCGCGAGCGACCGCGAGCTGTCGCCCGCCGCGCAGCGGCTCTACGAGGCGATCCTCGCGCGGATCGGCGCCAGGGCGGACGGCCGGAGCGATCGGCCGTGAGCGTCCTTCCCGACGATCTGCCGGTCGCCGGCGTCCTGCCGGCGCTGACCGCGTCGCTCGCTGCCCGGCCCGCCGCGGTGCTGGTCGCGCCGCCCGGCGCCGGCAAGACAACGCTGGTGCCGCTCGCTCTGATGAAGGAGCCCTGGGCCGCCGGGCGACGCATCCTGCTGCTCGAGCCGCGACGGCTGGCCGCCCGCGCGGCGGCGCGGCGCATGGCCTCGCTCGTCGGCGAGGAGGTCGGGGGCACGATCGGCTATGCGATGCGGATGGAGGGCCGGCAATCGGCCGCGACGCGGGTGCTCGTCGTCACCGAGGGCATTCTCGCCCGCATGATCCTGGACGATCCCGAGCTCGCAGGCATCGCCGCGGTGATTTTCGACGAGTTCCACGAGCGCTCGCTCGACGGCGACTTCGGCCTGGCGCTGGCGCTCGACGTGCAGGACGCGCTGCGCCCCGACCTGCGGCTGCTGGTGATGTCGGCGACGCTGGACGGCGCGCGCATCGCCGCCCTGCTTGGCGGCGCCCCCGTCATCGAAAGCGAGGGCCGCGCCTTCCCGGTCGAGCTGCGGCATCGCGAACGCCCCGCGGGCGAAGCGATCGAGGACTCCATGGCCCGTGCCATCCGCGAGGCGCTGACGACCGAGACGGGCAGCGTGCTCGCCTTCCTGCCCGGACAGCGCGAGATCGTGCGGACGGCCGAGCGGCTGGCGGGTCGCCTGGCAGCGGACACCGACCTCGCGCCGCTCTACGGACAGCTCGACGCCCGCGCCCAGGACGCCGCGATCCGGCCGGCCCCTGTGGGGCGGCGCAAGGTCGTGCTGGCCACCGCGATCGCCGAGACGTCGCTGACCATCGACGGCGTGCGCGTCGTCATCGATTGCGGCCTGTCGCGCCTGCCGAAATACGAGCCCGACACGGGCCTGACACGGCTGGAGACGGTGCGCGCTTCCCGCGCCTCGGCCGACCAGCGCGCCGGCCGCGCCGGCCGCACCGGGCCCGGCGTGGCCATCCGGCTGTGGCGCGCGGAGCAGACGGCGGCGCTGCCCGCATTCACGCCGCCCGAGATCCTCGATGCGGACCTCACGTCGCTGGTTCTGGACAGCGCGGCGTTCGGCGTCGCCGATCCGGCAGCGCTGCGCTTCCTCGATCCGCCACCCGCGCCGGCGCTGAAGGAGGCACGGGTATTGCTGGAAGAGCTCGGCGCCATCGATCCCGACGGGCGGCTGACCGGCGCTGGCGGCGCCATGCGCCGGCTCGCCCTGCCGGCGCGGCTCGCGCACATGGTGGCGGAGGCGGCCCGTGGCGGCGGCGCACGCGACGCCGCGCTCCTCGCCGTCCTCGTCGGCGAGCGCGGCCTCGGCGGCGACGGCGTCGATCTCGAGCGGCGGCTGGAGCGGTTTCGGACGGATCGCGCGCCGCGCGCCGTCCAGGCGCGGCAGTTGGCCGAGCGCATCGCGAAGAGCGCCGACCTTTCCCTCCCCCTTGAGGAGAGGGTGGCCGCCCCGGGGTCCGGCCCTCGGCCGGCCCGAGGACAGGCGACGCAGCCGGGTGGGGTGCCGGCGGCAGGCAACCACCCTATTGTGGTGCGACAATCGGATACCCCGCCCGGCCGGGCTGCGTCCCGCCACCCTCCCCTCAAGGAGGAGGGATCAGCTGCCGGCGCGCTCCTGCTCCACGCCTATCCCGACCGCGTCGCCATGGCGCGCGGCGAGCGCGGACGCTTCGTGCTGGCGAATGGACGCGGCGCGATGATCGACGCCTCCGACCCGCTGGCGGGCGAACGTTTCCTCGTCGTGGCCGACCTGCAGGGAAAGGCCCAGAACGCCCGCATCGCCGCCGCCGCGCCGGTCGCGGAAGACGCCATCCGCGCCGCACTCGCGCACCGCATCGAGCGCCGCCGCGAAACCCGGTTCGACCCGGAGAAGCGTGCCGTGCGCGTGCGCGAGACGGAGCGGCTGGGCGCGATTCGTCTTTCCGAGGGCATGCTGCCCGCGCCGACCGGCGAGGACGCGAACCGTGCCGTCGTCGAGGCCGTGCGCGACCACGGGCTCGCCGTGCTGCCGTGGGCCAGGGAGACACTCGCGCTCCGGCATCGGCTGGCCTGGCTGCACCACGGGCTGGGCGATCCGTGGCCCGACATGTCCGACGAGGCCCTCATCGCCGGGCTCGACGACTGGCTGCTGCCGTTTCTCACGGGCGAGGCGTCGCTGTCCCGAATTGACGCCGGTTCGCTGCGCGACGGGCTCTTGTCGCTTGTGCCGCACGCATCGCGGCGCCGGGTCGATGCGCTCGCGCCCACCCATTTCGACGCGCCGTCCGGCAGCCGCATTCCCATCGACTATGAAGGCGAGCAGCCGGTGCTGGCCATCCGCGTGCAGGAGCTGTTCGGCCTCGCCCGGCACCCGGCGATCGGCGATGGTAAGATACCGCTTACGCTGGAGCTTCTGTCGCCCGCGCACCGGCCGATCCAGACGACGCGCGACCTGCCCGGCTTCTGGCGCGGCTCCTGGGCCGACGTGCGCAGCGACATGCGCGGCCGCTACCCGAAACATGTCTGGCCGGAGAATCCTCTGGAAGCGCAGGCCACCAGCCGTGCCAAACCCCGCGTCAAATAGCGCTTGGCCGCGCCGTATCGCCCGGCGCATAAAGCCCGCATGGCAGAGCGAAGCCCCCTTCCGCACCGAACCTACGGCCTCCGGCTCACGACCAACATCCGCCTGCGCTGGATGGCGATCATCGGCCAGAGCGCGGCCGTCATCCTCGTCGCCTACTGGCTGGGTTTCCCGCTGCCCGTCAGCATGTGCTTCGCGCTCATCGCCTGCTCGGCATGGCTGAACCTCTTTCTCGCCTTCCGCTACCCGGCGGCGCACCGGCTGCAGTCGATGGCGTCGTTCGCGATCCTCACCTTCGACGCGCTGCAGCTGGCCGGTCTGCTGTTCATGACCGGCGGTCTCACCAACCCGTTCTCGCTGCTGATGACCGTGCCGGTGGTCGTCTCGGCGACGTCGCTGCCGCTGAGGCTCACCGCGGCGCTCGGCGCGATGGTGGTGGCGACCGCGACGCTCCTCGTCTTCTTCCACCTGCAGCTGCCATGGTTCCCCGGCACGTCGCTGGAAATGCCCTTCATCTACGTCGCCGGCATGTGGATCGCGCTGTTCTCCTCGATCACCTTCACCGCGATCTATGCATGGCGCGTGGCGGAGGAGGCGCGGCTGCTCGCCAATGCGCTGACCGCCACGGAGCTTGTGCTGCAGCGCGAGCAGCACCTGTCGGCGCTCGACGGCCTCGCGGCCGCCGCCGCGCATGAGCTCGGCACGCCGCTGGCGACGATCGCGCTCGTGTCGCGCGAGATGGAGAAGGCGCTGGGCGCCGACCCGCGCTACCGCGAGGACGTCACCCTGCTGCGCAGCCAGAGCGAGCGCTGCCGCGAAATCCTGAAGCGGCTGACCAGCCTGTCGTCGGAGAGCGAGGAGCATCTGGCGCGGCTGCCGCTGACGTCGCTGATCGAGGAGGTGATCGCGCCGCACCGCGACTTCGGCATCGCCATCCGGCTCGAACCGGGCGAGCGCCTCGGGCCCGAGCCCGTCGGGCGGCGCAATCCCGGCGTCATCTACGGGCTGGGCAACCTGGTCGAGAACGCCGTCGACTTCGCCAGGAAGGCCGTCAGCATCCGCTGGCGCTGGGACCAGCACCACGTGGTGCTGACCGTCATCGACGACGGCGAGGGGTTCTCGCCCGACATCATCGACCGCATCGGCGAGCCCTACATGTCGTCGCGGCAGGGCGCCGAGCGGCGCGGCGGAATGGGGCTGGGGCTGTTCATCGCCAAGACGCTGCTGGAGCGTTCCGGCGCGACGATCCATTTCCAGAACGCCGCCGGCCAGGGACAGGGCGCGCTGGTCGAGGTGCGCTGGGACCGCGCCGTCTTCCTCGACCCGCCGGCAATGGCCGAGACCAGCATCACCTGAGCTGCCCGCCGGCGTTTGGAATCCCGGCATTCCGGCCATATATTGCGGCCAGCACCGAAGCAGACGGACCCCTGCCCATCATGACAGCGACCGAACCGGCCCCGCTCGAAGGCGACACCAGCCTGCTGATCGTCGACGACGACAAGCCCTTCCTCACCCGCCTGGCGCGGGCGATGGAGATGCGCGGCTTCGTCGTCGACACGGCCGAGAGCGTCGACGAGGCGGTCGCCAAGGCGCGCGCGCATGCGCCGGCCTATGCGGTGGTCGACATGCGGCTGGGCGACGGCAACGGCCTCGACGTGGTCGCCGCCATCCGCGAGAAGCGCTCGGATTCCCGCACCATCATCCTGACCGGGTACGGCAACATCGCCACCGCGGTGACCGCCGTGAAGCTCGGCGCCATCGACTATCTGTCGAAGCCGGCCGATGCCGACGAGATCTATGCGGCGCTGACCCGCACGACCGGCGGGCGGGCCGCGCCGCCGGAGAACCCGATGTCGGCCGACCGGGTCCGCTGGGAGCACATCCAGCGCGTCTACGAGATGTGCGAGCGCAACGTGTCGGAGACGGCTCGGCGGCTCAACATGCACCGGCGCACGCTGCAGCGCATCCTCGCCAAGCGCGCCCCGCGGTAAGGCGCGATCCCGTGCCGGCGCCTTCGGCCGGCCGTCGGAGGCGCGATCGCTGCGAGCTGTCTCTTGGATCGCTGGATCTTTGGTGGAGGGAGAGGAGAACCCTCGAAGCGGAACCAGGCCGCGACTGCGGCCCGGGCTTTCGCCCGCCCCATCGGAGGCGTGAGCGAAGCGAACTGCCGTGAGATGTGGAAGCTGGTGGAGGTGAGAGGAGAAGCCTGAACCGGAAGCAGGCCGCGACTGCGGCCCGGGCTTTCGCCCGCCCTATCGGAGGCGTGAGCGAAGCGAACTGCCGTGAGATCTGGAAACTGGTGGAGCCAAGGGGAGTCGAACCCCTGACCTCTTGAATGCCATTCAAGCGCTCTCCCAACTGAGCTATGGCCCCACACCCGGTCGAAGCGTCGCCGCGAGGCTTCGCCGCCGGCGCCGTGCCAGGTGTCCCGAGGGACGCCCGTTCCGGCGAAGAGGTCGGACGGAGCTTGGGGGCTCCGCCGGTTCCGGCGATCCCAGAGGGGTCGCCGTTTCGGGCGGCTTCTAACCCCGCCCCCCTGCAAGATCAAGTGCAATAACGCGCCGCCCGCGTCGGGCCGCGATCCGCCGGCCGCGCGAGGCGACCGGCCGCCCGAGGTCAGACCTCCTCGTCGTCGTCCACGCCGCCGACCATGCCGCCGACGTCTTCGTCCTCGTCCTCTTCCTCCTCGAGGAAGGTGTCGTCGTCATCGTCGCCGAGATCGACGTCATCGTCATCGCCGATATCGGCGGCGTCGTCGCCGCCCTCCGCCTCGTCGTCCGCCTCTTCGAGAGAGACGACCTCGACGCCGTCCTCGGCGTCGACCTCCTTCGCCTCGGTCTCTTCTTCCTCTTCGTCCACCGCCGCGCTGACGGCGCCGCTGTCGAAGTAGGAGCGCGGGTAGGAGATGCCCGTATAGGGCGACACGATCGGGTCCTTGTTCAGGTCATAGAACTTGCGCCCGGTTTCCGGATCGATCCGCTTCGTGCCAAGCTGGGTTTTCGCCACGGTCTAGCCTCGCAACCATGAAAGTTGGGTCGCCCATAGCCACAGTTTACGGCATTGTCAAAGCCAATCGGCGAGGCCGCAAACCTGCCGCACGGCGGCGTTTCCAGCGCTTTTTTCGGGGATGACGGGCGCCGATCGCGCATGCTAGGAAAGCGGCGCACCAACGACCACCAGCGGCCTTCGCATCCTGCCCCGCAGGCAGCCGCACCAAGCCCAGGACATCCGCCATGGCGCACGACGCCACACCCAGCCCCGCGACCGCGCGGCGTTCAGACAGCTTGCGCGGCACCGCCCGCGTCCCCGGCGACAAGTCGATCTCCCACCGCTCCTTCATGTTCGGCGGCCTGGCCTCGGGCGAGACCCGCATCACCGGCCTGCTCGAGGGCGAGGACGTGATGCGAACCGGCGAGGCGATGAAGGCGATGGGCGCCCGCATCGAGAAGCATGGCGGCGAATGGATCATCCAGGGCGTCGGCAATGGCTGCCTGCTGGAGCCCGAGGCACCGCTCGACTTCGGCAATGCCGGCACCGGCTCGCGGCTGACCATGGGCCTGGTCGGCACCTACGACATGAAGACGACCTTCGTGGGCGACGCCTCGCTGCAGAGCCGGCCGATGGCGCGCGTGCTGAACCCGCTGCGCCAGATGGGCGTGCAGGTGCTCGACGCCGCGCCCGGCGACCGCATGCCGCTGACGCTGCGCGGCCCGAAGACGGCCGCGCCGATCGAATACCGCGTGCCGATGGCGTCGGCGCAGGTGAAGTCGGCGGTGCTGCTGGCCGGGCTCAACACGCCCGGCATCACCACGGTGATCGAGCCGGTGATGACGCGCGACCATACCGAAAAGATGCTGCGCGGCTTCGGCGCGAATCTCGAGGTCGAGACCGATGCCGAGGGCGTGCGCCACATCCGCATCGAGGGCCAGGGCAAGCTGTCCGGCCAGACCATCGCCGTGCCGGGCGACCCGTCGTCCGCCGGCTTTCCGCTGGTGGCGGCGCTGATCGTGCCAGGCTCGGACGTGACCATCGAGAACGTGCTGATGAACCCGACGCGGACCGGCCTGCTGCTGACGCTGCAGGAGATGGGCGGCGACATCCAGGTCTTGAACCCGCGCAACGCCGGCGGGGAGGACGTGGCCGATTTGCGCGTGCGCGGCTCCGAACTGAAGGGCGTCACCGTGCCCGGCGACCGCGCGCCGTCGATGATCGACGAGTATCCCGTGCTGGCGGTTGCCGCGGCCTTCGCCGAAGGCGAGACGCTGATGCAGAACCTCGACGAGCTTCGCGTCAAGGAAAGCGACCGCCTGGCCGCCGTGGCGCGCGGGCTGGAGGCGAACGGCGTCGACTGCACCGAGGGCAAGGACAGTCTCGCCGTGCGCGGCCGGCCGGGGGGCAAGGGCCTCGGCGGCGGCACCGTCGCCACCCATCTCGACCACCGCATCGCCATGGCCTTCCTCGTCATGGGGCTGGCGGCCGAAAGGCCGGTGACGGTCGACGACCGCGCCATGATCGCGACGAGCTTTCCGGAGTTCATGGGGCTGATGACGGGGCTCGGCGCGCTGATCGACTAGCCATGCAGCAGCTCGGCCTGCTCGCGCTGCTGATCGCCGGCGCGCTCATCCCCTATCTGGTCGAGCGGTTCGCCTATGGCATCCGCTTCGGCCTGTTCGCCATCCTGTTCTGGCTGTTCGTCGCCCAGTGCGCGCTGATCGCCGTGCTGCTGGTCGTGGCCGAAACGCTTGGCGCCGGTTCGCTCGCCGGCAACCTTGCCGGCATCGGTGCCGGGCTGCTGCTCTTCGTGATCGGCTTCATCCCGTTCCTTGCCCTGCCGGTCTGCCTTGCCGTGGTCCTTGCGATGATGGGCTGGACATGGTTGCAGGGTCGGACGGCCCGCCCGAAACCGCCGCATCGGGACGGCCATCCCTGACCCGTCCGGCGCGGAGAGGCCCGCCATGTACCAGCCGCCGCATTTCCGCGAGGACGACCTCGCCGTCCAGCACGCGCTGATCAAGGCGCATCCGCTCGGCCTCCTGATCACCGCCGGTGTCAATGGGCCAGCGGGCGGGCCGGCTGGAGGGCCGACGGCGAACCTGCTGCCATTCCTGCTGGAGCCGACGCTGTCGCCGAAGGGGACGCTGCGCGTCCACATGGCGCGCGCCAACGGCCAGTGGAAGGAGATCGGGGCGGGCGCCGCGGTGCTGGTCGTGTTTCAGGGCGCGGAGACCTACATCACGCCGTCCTGGTATGCGACCAAGCGCGAGACCGGCAAGGTCGTGCCGACCTGGAATTATGCCATGGTGCAGGTGCGCGGGGTTGCGCGCGTCCACGAGGATGCCGAATGGCTGCGGGCGCAGATCGGCGCGCTGACGGACGCGCACGAGGGGCAGCGCGCCGCGCCGTGGGCCGTGTCCGACGCGCCGGAACGCTACATCGAGGCGCAGATGAAAGGCATTGTCGGCGTCGAAATCGAGATCACCGAGATTTTTGGGAAGTGGAAGGTCAGCCAGAACCGCACTGAAGCCGACCGGGCGATGGTGGCGGCAGGGCTGGCGGATGCGGGCGATCCGCATGCGAATGCGGAGATGGCGGGGCTCGTGGGGAGGCATCAAATTGGCTGAACTTACATATAGGAATCTTTTCCTGTACCATACGTAAGGTTAGCCGGAGTTTTGCATGCGCGAGCCTGGAAATGCGTGGCAGAGCGCCACGGTGGCACTTCGGGTGGAATCGAGTTCACTCCGACTGCGATCTGCCTTTTCGCGACTTCGTTTCAAGGCGGGGTTCAAGGCCAATCAACCGAGAGTGCCGGCCGGCAGTCCCCATGGCGGGCGATGGGCGGGTGTTGGCGGCGGTTCACAAACAAGCGACCCGATCGGCGAAGGCAGGCAGCGCACCATAAGAGATCATACGGGGCAACAGCGGTGGTCCAGCTATGCGCAGAATTACAACGATGATGATGGCTCGCTACGCTCCATTGCAGTCACCAACCGCGATGGCAGTCGGATCAATGAGGTCTATGGAGGAGGCTACGTCAAGACTGTCAGCGTTGTGCTGAAAGGCGGGCAACGTTTTCAATTCGATCTCGACGGCAATCGTCAACGGATATTCGACGACGAGGGTAAGCTGATTCACGAAGCCGACTGGAGCATGCCGTCGACTGACACGTCGCCCCCTGTCGTTCCTGTGTTTCTGCAGAAGGAGCCGCCCGATTCACCGAGGGGGCTTAAACTCGGTGTCGGCTGGGGCGGCGGTGCGGCTGCTATCGGGCTCTACAATTGGTGGCTCAGCTCGCCCGCCCAAGAAAAGACACCGGTCTTTGTCTTTCGGTCCGAAGAATACCGCCGGAACGAGTCGGCGCAGCTACTGGAATATGTCGGCCGTCTTTCAAAGCGCGATGTCGAGCAGGCCTGCGCCAAGTTGGAGCTGACCCAAAGGATTGCGGATGAAGCCGCGTCCATGCATCCGCGAGTCAACTTTCTTTCAGATGCGATACGCGGAACGGCGATACACAAGACGATTAAGGACAGGGTGGCGGCTTACAACGACCCCTTCTTCAGAGCTGAAGTGTCTGTCTCGAAATCCTTAGGGTCCGAGACCCGGTACGCGGAAAGAGGCTCGGTACGAGTTGATGTGATGGAGCTGCGAGAAGATACGTGGCCTGCGTCTATGATGTCAAAACCGGCATTGCCGGGCTTACTCCGCTTCGGATTAAAGAGAGCGCTGAAAACGTTGCGAGCAGGTTTGGCGTTGTGAACCGGATCATCGTTGTCGAAGTTCGGACTGCTCGTTAGCTCAAGGATTGCTGTGGTCAGGCAATTTAGTCTCCTCGAAGGTAGGAAATCGGTGACTGTCGAAGGTAGCGCAAACCCGCTGTTCGCTCGATCGCTCGCGCGCAATGGTGACCTTCACTTGACCGGCGATTGCCTGACAGTCACCCCGCTCTTTCATGTTTGCCGGTCGATCTTTCTTGAGCTGAACGCGGTCGATCACCGATACCGCGCAGCTTACAGAATCCGTCCAATCTGTCTCGCTGAGGACGAAACCGATCATCGAACCTACATCGGTCATTTCGAGTCGAGCCGCGGTCGAACCGTTGCACATTTCGAGCAAGGTCGCTTCTCGCAGATTCTAGATCAGCTCATCGAGGACGAGGTGATGCCTCTTTTGCGGTCCACCGAGACATTGCCTGGATACTATGAATGGGCGCTACGTCGGAGCAGATTGGCCGTTGATCCCGCTGAGCACTTCCTGCTCGAAGTCGCGATGGGCAATCTAGATGCCGCGCTCATGCTGATGCGCTGGCATCGCGGGAAGCGGTTCGACTGCGAGCGAACGACCGGGGGCTTTTTACCGCGCAACGACGCGCAGGTGAGCGAGATATGCCGATTCGTAACTGCCCGCGACTGGCAAGCGATCGCTAGCAATTTCCGCGCGGCCGAGACCGCCTGGGCTCACAGGCATGGTCTTGAGAATATTTGGCGCCCCAAGCCCTTCCCGTTCGAAACGCGCGGAACCTAGCCGATGCCGCGTAAGACGAGAATGAAGGTACTTTTCGGGCCTCTATGCCAGCGCAACGCCGACTTTGTGGTCGCAGGACGGTATCTGGTCCCGACATCCCTTCGCCACACCTTTTGTGCCGTCCTCCTCGAGGTCGTAGGGATCGCCGGCATGTTTCGTCCGCGATTCTTTGCCCTTCCGGCATTTGCAATGCCGCCTGCGTTCTTGCTGAATGATCTGCCGGAGGTCGGTCGCAAATACTATCACGAGGATGTCCTGAAACGCCCCAAGAGCGAGTTGGCCGAAATGATCTCAGCCGACGTCGAAACATCGGTCCTGCCCAAGTTTCGGGCTCTGCAATTGTTTCCCTGCCTCTATGAAGAGGCGATGGGGCCGGGGTTGGAGATGTGGACGCACGCGAATCTTCACTTCCGGCTGGAACTTGCGAGCGGCAATCTCGATGCTGCGCATATGCTCCGGTGCTGGCATCAACCCCGCTGGGAAGCGCCTTCAACCCATCCAGACTTCAACTTCGAGTTTGAGGCGATGCTCTGCCAGATGCTCGAGGTTGGAGATTTGAAGGGCATTGCCGACGTACTGCGCGACAGGGAGCGAAAGCTTTTCGCTGCCTACAAGTTGGAACATCTATGGGAGCCAACGCCGTTCCCACTGGAGGCCGACTTATAGTATCGCACCTGAATGCTTGCCTCCCACCCACCTCTCCGCCTAATCCCCGTTCATGCTCACCTCCCTCCTCATCGCCATCGACGGCCCGGCGGCCTCCGGCAAAGGCACGCTCGCGCGCCGGCTGGCGGACTATTACCACCTGCCGCATCTCGACACCGGGCTGACCTATCGCGCCGTCGCGCAGATGCTGATCGCGAAGGGCTGGCCGCTGGATGACGCGGCGCGCGCGGTGGAGGCCGCGAAACTGGTCGACCTCGGCAACATGGACCGCGAGGGCCTGTCGGCGCATGGCGTCGGCGAGGCGGCGTCGAAGGTGGCGGTCATCTCCGAGGTCCGGCGCATCCTGGTCGACAAGCAGCGCGACTTCGCCCGCCGGCCGGGCGGCGCGGTGCTCGACGGCCGCGACATCGGCACCGTGGTCTGCCCGGACGCCGACGTGAAGCTCTACGTGACCGCCAGCGCCGAGGTGCGCGCTGGTCGCCGGCTGCGCGACATCGAGGGCCGCGGCGGCACGGCGGACCTGGCCGAAATCCTGTCCGACATCCGCCGCCGCGACGAGCGCGACATGGGCCGGGCGGACTCGCCACTCCGCCCCGCGCCGGACGCGCACTTGCTCGATACGTCCGATATGTCTATAGAAGCCGCGTTCCGCGCGGCCCGCGCCATCGTCGATGGCGTGCTCGCCACGCGAAACGGGGCCTAGACGCTCGCGCCCCCGGTTCGCCGGAGCGCATCGCACCATCCCGGGCCTCGAACCGCCTGCCAGCATCCTTCATGCGCCGACGCCGCCAGAGTGCGGCACCAGGGCTTTCGCCCGGGATGCGTCCGGCCAGGCAAACGCAACGCTAGCCAAGGCGCTGTCCCGCCCGAGTGCGCGGGACGTTCCAGGAGCATCAATGTCGAAAGCAAATCCCTCGCGCGACGATTTCGCCGCGCTTCTCGAAGAATCGTTTTCCGATGGTCATTCCGGCGAAGGGCAGGTCGTGCGCGGCACGATCACCGCGATCGAGAAGGACATGGCCATCATCGACGTCGGCCTCAAGGTCGAGGGCCGCGTCGCGCTGAAGGAGTTCGGCGCCAAGGCCAAGGATGGCCAGATGAAGGTCGGCGACACGGTCGAAGTCTATGTCGAGCGCATCGAGAACGCGCTGGGCGAGGCGATGCTGTCGCGCGACAAGGCCCGCCGCGAAGAGAGCTGGGTCCGCCTCGAGGAGAAGTTCACCAAGGGTGAGCGCGTCGAGGGCGTCATCTTCAACCAGGTCAAGGGCGGCTTCACCGTCGATCTCGATGGCGCGACGGCCTTCCTGCCGCGCAGCCAGGTCGACATCCGGCCGATCCGCGACGTCACCCCGCTGATGCACAATCCGCAGCCCTTCGAGATCCTCAAGATGGATCGCCGCCGGGGCAACATCGTCGTGTCGCGCCGCACCGTGCTGGAAGAGAGCCGCGCCGAGCAGCGCTCCGAGATCGTCCAGAACCTCGAAGAGGGCCAGGTGGTCGAGGGCGTGGTCAAGAACATCACCGACTACGGTGCGTTCGTCGACCTCGGCGGAATCGACGGCCTGCTGCACGTGACCGACATGGCATGGCGCCGCGTCAACCATCCGACCGAGATCCTCAACATCGGTCAGACGGTGAAGGTGCAGATCATCCGCATCAACCAGGAGACGCACCGCATCTCGCTCGGCATGAAGCAGCTCGAGGCCGACCCGTGGGGCGACATCGGCGCGAAGTTCCCGATCGGCAAGAAGATCCGCGGCACCGTCACCAACATCACCGACTACGGCGCGTTCGTCGAGCTGGAGCCGGGGATCGAGGGCCTCATCCACGTCTCGGAAATGTCGTGGACGAAGAAGAACGTGCATCCCGGCAAGATCCTCTCCACCACGCAGGAAGTCGACGTCGTCGTGCTCGAGGTCGATCCCTCGAAGCGCCGCATCTCGCTCGGCCTCAAGCAGACGCTGGAGAACCCGTGGGAAGCCTTCGCGCGCAACCATCCGGTCGGCAGCCAGGTCGAGGGCGAGGTCAAGAACAAGACCGAGTTCGGCCTGTTCATCGGCCTCGACGGCGACGTGGACGGCATGGTCCACCTCTCCGACCTCGACTGGAACCGTCCGGGCGAGCAGGTCATCGAGGAGTTCAACAAGGGCGACATGGTCAAGGCCCAGGTCCTCGACGTGGACATCGAGAAGGAGCGCATCTCGCTCGGCATCAAGCAGCTGCAGCGCGACTCGGTCGGTGCGGCCGCGGCGTCCGGCGACCTGCGCAAGAACGCGGTGGTCACCTGCGAAGTGACGGCGATCAAGGACGGCGGCATCGAGGTTCGCCTCGTCGACCACGGCATCGAGACCTTCATCAAGCGCTCGGACCTGTCGCGCGACCGTGACGAGCAGCGGCCGGAACGCTTCGTCGTCGGCCAGAAGGTGGATGCCCGCGTGATCTCCTTCGACAAGAAGACGCGCAAGCTGTCTGTCTCGATCAAGGCGCTGGAAATCGCCGAGGAGAAGGAGGCGGTGGCCCAGTACGGCTCGACCGACTCCGGCGCGTCGCTCGGCGACATCCTCGGCGCGGCGCTGAAGAAGGGCAAGGAATAAGGATCGCGGCTCCGGCCGCTTCCCGAACCGACAACCCCGCCGGAGCGATCCGGCGGGGTTTTTTCATGGCCGCGCCGCCGGCCGGCGCCGCGTCCGGCCCTCCGGACGCACCCGGCGGGAACGCTCCCCGTCCTCCCGCGTTGTTGGACCATGCGGCACGCGCGTGCCGTACGACATTCCCAAAACGAGGAGCTATCGATGAACTGGAATCAGGTTGAAGGTAATTGGGAGCAGTTCAAGGGCAAGGTCCAGCAGCAGTGGGGCAAGCTCACGAACGACGACCTCGACGTCATCAAGGGCAAGCGCACCGAACTCGCCGGCCGTATCCAGAAGCACTACGGCAAGGCCCAGGAAGATGCCGAGCGCGAGATCGACACCTGGCTGTCCCGCCACTGAAGATCCCGGCTGATCTCAAAGACACTCCCCGATCGACCCCGCCTCGCGCGGGGTCTTTCGTTTTGGAACTGGTTCAGGTCGAGGCGCGGCCGGACAGCCTTGCGTGGATCTCGGCCGGGACGACGATGCCTCCCGCCGCCGCTCGGCGTCGCGCTTCCGCCTTGGCCCGGCCCGGAACGTGGACGCCGTATTCGCCTGACAGCCGCGCCAGATGGCGGCCCAGCCGGGTCGCGAAGTCGGGGTCGATCAGCGCGGGGTCGATCGCCACGATGAACAGGCCCGAGCCCGGGCCGTCGCTGCCCGTGCCGAAGGGCGGCGCGTCGAGCGACCACGTGGCCGCGCCGACGCCCGCCGCCAGCACCTCGACCATCAGCGCGATGTTGCCGCCGCGCGCGCCGCCGAAGGCGAGCAGCGCACCCGTCATCGCCGCGGTCGGGTCCGTGGTCGGATTGCCGTCCGCGTCGAGCGCCCAGCCCTCCGGAATGCGGCGGCCCTCGCTGGCGGCCTGGCGGATCGACACGAACGCCGTCGAGCTCGACGCCTGGTCGATCAGCAGAATGCCCTCCGACGAGGGTGCGGCGAAGGCCAGCGGGTTGGTGCAGAACACCGGCTTTCGCGCGCCGGAACCTGCCAGCAGCGCCGGGCCGTTGGTGGCGGCGAGCGCGACCAGGCCCGCTTGCGCGAGGCGGTCGACGAAGTAGCCGAGGGAGCCACAGGTGAAGGCGTTGTTCTGTGCGAAAACGGCGACGCCGAAATCGCGCACCGTCGACACCAGATCGTCGAAGGCCGCGTCGAAACCAGGCTGCGCCGCGCCGCCGCCAGCGTCCACCAGGAAGATCGCCTTCGCCGGCCGGCTGATTGCCGGGAGGGCGCTTCCGTCGATGCGGCCCGCGTCCAGCGCGTCCAGATGATCGAGGAAGTGCGACAGGCCGACATTCGGCTGGCCGTCGGCTTCCGCCGCGACCGCCGAGACGGCGAGCGAGCGCGCCATCTCCGGCCCGGCGCCGTGCGCGATCGCGGCTGCGGTGCACAGCGCCACCGCGTCGTCCAGCGACAGTCGGACGCCCGCTCCGGCCATGCTCAACCCAGCCGCGACGGCACCCGCGCCTCCAGCCTGCGGAAGAGGGCGACGATCACGCCGGTGAGGCACAGATAGACGACGGCGAGCAGGAGCAGCGGCTCGTAGACCACGAAGGTGTCCTGCCGCACGCGGGAGGCGACGCTGTAGATGTCGATCACCGTGATCGTCGCCACAAGCGGCGTCGCCTTCAGCTGCCAGACCGTCTCGCCGGCCAGCGTCGGCAGGGCGCTCCGCGCCGCCTGCGGCAGCCAGATGCGACGGAAGACGGTCATGCGCGACATGCCGAAGGCGCGGCCGGCCTCGAGCTGTCCGCGCGCCACCCCGGCGAAGGCGCCGCGCATCACTTCGCCCTCATAGGCTGCGTAGGAGAACGTCAGCGCCACGACCGCATAGGGCCATGCCTGCCTGAGATACGGCCAGAGATCCGACTGGCGTATCTCCGGAAACTGCGGAAACAGCGAGCCGAGGCCGTAGTAGAGCAGCCACAGCTGCAGCAGCAGCGGCGTGCCGCGGATCGTCGTGCAGAACCAGAGCGCCGGCCAGGCCAGCCAGCGCGGGCCCGCGACCTGCGCGAAGCCGAGCGGCACGGCCAGCGCGAAGCCGAGGACGGAGGTGACGACGAGGATCCAGATCGTCGTCCAGATGCCGTAGACCGCGAGACCGAGATAGTTCGGCAGCCAGTCCCAGCGCATGAACACCGCGGCCGCGACGGCCAGCGCCGCCGCGACGACAATCAGGCCGATGCGATGCGGCTGCCACCACAGCGAGGCCCGCGCGAGCCGGTCGATGGTGGTGTCGGACGCGCTCATCGCTCAATGCCCTCCCGCGATGGCCGGCATGCCCCGCCGCGACCACGCCTCGATGCGCGCGATCAGCACGTTGGAGACGAGGCTCAGCGCCAGGTAGAGCCCCCCGGCGGCGAGGTAGAACGTGAAGTAGGCCTTGGTGGCACCGGCCGCCTGCCGCGTCTCCAGCGTCAGCTCGCTGAACGAGCCGACGACCGCCAGCAGCGCGGTGTCCTTGGTGGCGATCAGCCACAGATTGGCGAGGCCGGGAATGGCGAAGGGCAGCATCGCCGGCAGCGTCACCCGGCGCATCATCAGCAGCGGCGGCATGCCGAAGGCGCGGGCCGCCTCGATCTGGCCTTGCGGGATGGCGAGGATCGCGCCGCGCAGCACTTCGGTCGAGTAGGCGCCCTGGACGATGCCCAGGACGGCGATGCCGGCGACCAGCCCGTTGATGTCGACCGGAGACTGGCCGAGCAGCGCCAGCAGGCGGTTGATGAGGTCGCCGCCCGCATAATAGAGCAGCAGGATCAGGATCAGCTCCGGCACGCCGCGCACGATCGTCGTGTAGACCTCGAGCAGGTCGCGCAGGATGGGTCCGCCGTAGAGCTTGCCATAGGCGCCGGCGGTGCCGATCGCCAGACCGAGCGCATAGGCGCCGACGGCGATGTAGACGGAGTTCATCAGCCCGCGCAGCAGATTGCCGCCCCAGCCGGGCGGCTCGGGCGCGAGCAGCGCCGGGGCGCTTTTCAGCCCCGCGGCGAAGGCATTGGACACGGCGACGAGGAACGACCACAACGTCACCAGGAACTGCGCGACGCCGACCACGAACTCGGCCGGCATGAACAGCAGCACGAGTTGCGAGCGGAGGGCGTCGAGGAGCGCTTCTAGCATCGCGTCCCCCGCTGGGTGCAGCCGGGGTCAGCCGCACGGGACTCCCGGTCGAAGCCCTCCCCGCCGGCGGCGGGAAGGGAGGGGTCGGCGCGGCGCAGGATGCCGCCGTGGGAGACGGTCACTCGCCGTAGATGTCGAAGTCGAAATACTTCGCGGTGACCTCGGCGTATTTGCCGTTGTCGCGGATCGCCTTCAGCGCCGCGTTCAGCTTGCCCTTCAGCTCCGTATCGTCCTTGCGCACGCCGCCGCCGACGCCCGGGCCGAGGATCTCCAGATCCTCTTTGACATGACCCTTCAGGTCACAGCAGGCCATGCCCTGCTCGGACTTCAGGAACGCGTCGAGCGCGTTCGAGTCGGCCTGTACCGCGTCGACGCGGCCGGCGGCCAGATCCTGGTTCGCCTCGTCCTGCGTGGCGTATTCCTTGATCTCGGCGGCTTCGGTGAAGTGCTTCTTGGCGTAGGCCGAGTGCGTGGTGGACACCTGCACGCCGATGATCTTGCCCTTGAGGTCGGCCGGCTCGGCGCCGAACGTCTCGCCCTTCGGCCCGATGATCGCGGTCGGCGTGTTGTAGACCTTGTCGGTGAAGTCGATGGTCTTCTTGCGCTCCTCGGTGATCGACATGGAATTCCAGATCACGTCGATCTTGTTGGTGGTCAGCGCCGGGATGATGCCGTCCCACGCGGTCGGCACGATGACGCAGTCGAGCTTCGCCTCGGCGCAGACCGCGTCCATGATCTCGATTTCCCAGCCCACCCACTTGCCGCTGGCGTCGATCGACGCGAAGGGCGGATAGGGCTCCGGCGCCATGCCGAAGCGGGTCTGCTGCGCGTTCGCGGCGCCGAGCGTGGCGCCGAGCGCTGCCGCGAGGATCGCTGCCTTGATGATCGTCTTCATGCTGGTTCTCCCATTTTTCGTTGCTGGTTTCGCTCAGCCGGCGGTTTAGCCGCCGACATTCCTTATGAACTGCTTCAGCCGCTCCGAGCGCGGCGCCCCGAAGATCTGTTCGGGCGGACCTTCCTCCTCGACGATACCGTTGGCGAGGAAGACGACGTGCGACGCCACCTCGCGGGCGAACTTCATCTCATGCGTGACCAGAACCATCGTGCGGCCCTCGCGCGCCAGGTCGGCGATCACCTTGAGCACCTCGCCGACGAGCTCCGGGTCGAGCGCCGAGGTGGGCTCGTCGAACAGCATGACGCGCGGCTGGATCGCCAGCGCCCGGGCGATGGCGCCGCGCTGCTGCTGCCCGCCCGACAGGAAGGCGGGGTAGACGTCGCGCTTCTCCGACAGGCCGACGCGCGCCAGCAGCGTCTCCGCCGCGGCGATCGCCTCGTCGCGCTTCACGCCCAGCACATGCACGGGCACCTCGATGACGTTCTCCATCAGCGTCATGTGGTTCCACAGGTTGAAGCTCTGGAACACCATGCCCAGCCGGGAGCGGATGCGCTCGATCTGGCGGCGGTCGGCCGGCATCGCGCCGCCGCGGCCGTCGGGCTTCAGGCGGATCTCCTCGCCATTGACGCGGATGATGCCGCTGGTCGGATTTTCGAGGCAGTTGATGCAGCGGAGCAGGGTGGACTTGCCTGAGCCCGAGCCCCCGATGATGGCGACCACGCCGCCGTCGCGCGCGGAGATGGAGACGCCCTTCAGGACATGCAGATCGCCAAACTTCTTGTGCAGGTCCTCGACGTGGATGGCTTCGGCGGCGCCGTTCGCAGCGGACGTGGTTGCGGGCAGGACGGAGGCCCCGGCCGTCACGCCCGCTGTGCTCCGCCTCGCGGCCGGCGCGTCGCCGGCTGGACCCGTTTCATGGAACCCGTCACGCTCACCCTGTCCCGGACAGATTGGACCGCAGTCGTTCCCGCCGTCAACCCGCCGCGTCGCCGCAGCGCGTGGCCGAAGCGCCGGGCCGCCGTAGCCCTTGCCCGGATGGAGCGCGTGCGGCTAGGACTTCGAGGCAGCAAGGCGAGGCTCCCGCATGAACCCACGTCCGTCGAATGCCTATGGCGCGCAGTCCATGGCCGCGCCGCTCGCCCGCGTGCTGATGCGCTCGGCCGCCGGCGCGATGCGGGGCGCCGACGCGAGGCGCTGGCATTACGGCCCGGGCTTCGATCCGGCGCGCGCCGCGGCCCAGCACAAGGCCTTCGCGGAGCTGGTCGCATCCTCCGGCGCGACGGTCGACTGGCTACCCGACGCCGACGACGGGCTGGCCGATTCCGTCTTCACCCACGATCCCTCGCTGGTCACCGAGCGCGGCGCCGTCATCCTGTCCATGGGCAAGGCGCTGCGCGAGTCCGAGCCGGCGCTGCATGAACGGGCCTACGCCGCGATGGGCGTGCCCATCCTCGGCCGCATCGAGAAGCCCGGCCAGGTCGAGGGCGGCGACTGCGTCTGGATCGACCGCACCACGCTCGCGGTCGGACGCGGCGTGCGCACCAACCAGGCCGGCATCCAGCAACTCGCCAACATCCTCGGCCCGATCGGGGTCACGGTGTTCGGCTACGACCTGCCGCTCTGGCAGGGCGAGGAGGCCTGCCTCCACCTGATGAGCGTGATCTCGCCGCTGGCCGACGACCTGGCGCTGGTGTTCTCGCCGCTCCTGCCCGCGCCCTTCTGGCAGCTGCTCCGCGATCGCGGCATCGTGCTGGTCGAAGGCGACGCCGGCGAGTTCCACGCCTCCAACGGGCTCAGCCTCAACGTGCTGCCGACCGCGCCGCGGCAGGTGATCGCCGTCGCCGGCTTCCCGAAGACGCAGGCTGCGATGGAAGCGGCCGGCTGCACGGTGATGACCTTCGAGGCCGATGCGCTCTGTATCGCCTGCGAGGGCGGCCCGACCTGCCTGACGCGCCCGGTGCTGCGCGCATGACCACGCTCGGCGAAGCCCTTATCCCGCTGCTCGAGGCCCACGGCGTCGATACCGTCTTCGGCATTCCCGGCTACCACACGGTCGAGCTCTATCGCGGGCTGGCGCGGTCGAACATCCGCCACGTCACGCCGCGCCACGAGCAGGGCGCCGGATTCATGGCCGACGGCTACGCGCGCGTCACCGGCAAGCCCGGCGTCTGTTTCCTCATCACGGGACCTGGCCTGACCAACGCGCTGACCCCGATGGCGCAGGCGCGTGCCGACTCGATCCCGATGCTGGTGATCACCAGCGTCAACGCCGCGCCGACGCTCGGCAAGGGGTTCGGCTATCTGCACGAGCTGCCGGACCAGCGCGGCATGACCGACCTCGTGGCGC
Source organism: Rhizobiaceae bacterium (assembly GCA_019635755.1). GTDB lineage: Bacteria > Pseudomonadota > Alphaproteobacteria > Rhizobiales > Rhizobiaceae > OAS926. Next base: position 554,555 of record JAHBYW010000003.1, read on the forward strand.
TCTATTCGCAGCGCATCGAGAGCCCGCGCCAGCTTCCCGCGGCGCTGCGGCGCGCCTTCAGCCTGTTCGCAGCGGAACGGCCCGGCCCGGTCCACATCGAGATCCCGCTCGACGTGCTCTCGGCACCGGCGGGCGACCTCGCCTTCGAGCCGGTCACGGCCGGCCCGCCGCCCGCCGACCCGGGCGCGATCGCCGAAGCGGCGAAGATCGCCGGCGACGCACGGCGGCCGCTGATCATCGCCGGCGGCGGAGCGCTGCGCGCCGGGGCCGATGTGCAGCGCCTCGCCGAGCGGCTCGACGCGCCGGTGGTGCTGACCATCAACGCGCGCGGCATCATGCATGGCCATCCCCTCGCCGTTCCGGCGAGCCCCAGCCTCGATTCCGTGCGCACGCTGATGACGGAAGCGGACCTGGTCATCGCCGCCGGCACCGAGTTCGGCCCGACCGATTTCGACATGTATGCGCGCGGCGGCTCCGTGGTGCCGCCGAACCTGGTGCGCATCGACATCGACCGCTGGCAGCTCGAGCGCCGGCCGGCGCGCCTGTCGATCCGCGCCGATGCCGGCGCGGCGCTGGCGCGGCTCGCCGACGAGGTCGCGGCAAGGGCCGCCGGCGACGGTGCGGCGCGGGCAGAGCGGACGCGCCTGGCGGCGCGCCAGGAACTCGGCCCGGCGATGCACAGGCAGCTCGCGGCAATCGAGACGATCCGCGACACGCTGCCCGGCGCGCTGATCGTCGGCGATTCCACCCAGCCCGTCTATGCCGCGAACCTCTTCTACGACCATGACCGTCCCGGCGGCTGGTTCAACGGCTCGGTCGGCTACGGCGCGCTGGGCTACGCGGCGCCGGCCGCGACGGCGGCCAAGATCGCCCTGCCGGACGCGACCGTCGTCTGCTTTGCCGGCGACGGCGGCTTCCAGTTCACGCTGCCGGAGCTGTCGGTCGCGGTCGAGCAGCAGGCGGCCGTCATCTTCGTCGTCTGGAACAACAGCGGCTACCGCGAGATCGAGGATTCGATGCGCGCCGTCGGCGTCGAGCCGGTCGGCGTGTCTCCGGCGCCGCCCGATTTCATCAAGATCGCCGACGCCTACGGCATGGCGGCGGAGCGGCTGCAGGGGATCGACGGGCTGGCGGCGGCGCTGCTGCGTGCACAGGCGAGCGGCAAACCCCGTCTGATCGAACTGGTGATCGCGTAGAAGATTCCGACAGCGGGCGGCTAGGCCCGCTCGTCCGCCAGGCGAAGCCCGCCGGCGGAGGGGCCTCCGCTTGAGACATCCGGCTACGCTGCCCGCACCCCGATGTGCTACACTCGTTCAATGGCATCCACCGAACCCCCCGCCATCGACCACCGCGCCGTGATTGCCTCCCTGCCGCAGGCCGAGCGCGAGCGCCTTACCCGCCGCACCAACCTGCACGGGCTGGCCCGCTTCGCGCTGCATCTCGGCGCGATCCTGGCGCTGGCAGCCCTGATCCTCGCCGGCGTGCCCGGCTGGTGGCTGCTCCTGCTGCCGCAGGGCATCCTGATCGTCTTCCTGTTCACCGCGCTGCACGAGGCGACGCACGAGACCGCGTTCCGGTCCGCGTGGATGAACCGGACGGTCGCCGCGATCGCCGGGTTTCTGGTGCTCGTGCCGCCGGTCTGGTTCCGCTATTTCCACTTCGCCCACCACCGCCACACGCACGACCCGGACAACGACCCGGAGCTGATGAGCCCCAAGCCGGAGACCATGGCGCAGTATCTGCGCTACCTGTCCGGCATCCCGCTGTGGATCGGCATGGCGAAGGCCATCTGGCAGTCGGCGCGCGGGCAGGCCTTCGACGCCTACATCCCCCCGAAGGGCAGGGCCAGGGTGGTGCGCGAGGCGCGCCTCACGCTTGCCGCCTACGGGCTGCTGGCCGCCCTCTCGATCCTGCTGCAGACGCCGGCGCTGCTGTGGGCCTGGATCGTCCCCGCCCTGCTCGGCCAGCCCTTCCTGCGCGCCTATCTGCTGGCAGAGCACGCGCGCTGTCCCCACGTCGCCAACATGCTCGAGAACACGCGCACGACGTTCACCAATTCGATCGTGCGCCTCATCGCCTGGAACATGCCGTTCCATGCCGAGCACCACGCCTATCCGGCGGTGCCCTTCCACCTGCTGCCGCGCTTTCACGAGGTGGTCCGGGCGCATCTGAGGACCACCTCCGACGGCTATGTGGATTTCCACCGCACCTATGCCGGAACGCTTGACGGATAGGGCGTTTCGCCGCCTTTGCCTCGTCCCCAAATCGGAATAAGAACGGCGAAACGCCCGCCGCGGAGCCAGACATGACCCTCGTCACCCAGACGCCCAAGCTTGTCACCGTCGTCGGCGGCTCGGGCTTCATCGGCCGGCACGTCGTCCGGGCGCTCGCCCGGCGCGGCTACCGCATCCGGGTCGCCTGCCGCCGGCCCGATCTGGCCGGCCATGTCCAGCCGCTCGGCAATGTCGGGCAGATCCAGCCGGTTCAGGCCAACATCCGCGCGCCGTGGTCCATCGAACGCGCCGTCGACGGCGCGGACCACGTCGTCAACCTGGTCGGCATCCTGTTCGAAGCGGGCAAGCAGACCTTCGCCGCCGTGCAGGACGAAGGCGCCCGCACCGTCGCCCAGGCGGCGCGCGCCGCCGGCGCGGGCCTCACCCATCATTCGGCCATCGGCGCCGACGCCGCGTCCGCCTCGATCTATGCACGCACCAAGGCCGCCGGCGAGAGCGCGGTGTTCGAGGCGATCCCCGGCGCGACGGTCCTGCGCTCGTCGATCGTCTTCGGCGCCGAGGACGGCTTCTACAACCGCTTCGCCAACATGGCCCGCTTCTCGCCCGTGCTGCCGCTGATCGGCGGCGGCCACACGAAGTTCCAGCCCGTCTTCGTCGGCGACGTCGCCGAGGCCATCGCGCGCTCGGTCGACGGCGCCGTGCCCGGCGGCCAGATCTACGAACTCGGCGGGCCGGAGGTGAAGAGCTTCCGCGAATGCCTCGAGGAAATGCTGCGCGTCATCGAGCGCCGCCGCCTGCTGGTGCCCGTTCCCTGGTGGGCGGCGCGGCTGCAGGGCGCCATTCTCGGCCGCCTGCCCGGACACCTGCTCACCTCCGACCAGGTGACGCTGCTGGAGACCGACAACGTCGTCTCGGAGGCTGCGGAGAAGGCCGGGCGGACGCTCGCCGGACTCGGCATCCAGCCGCAGTCGACCGAGGCGATCCTGCCGTCCTATCTGTGGCGCTACCGCCAGGCCGGCCAGTTCACCCGCAAGGCGATCGCCCAGCGGTAGAGCCTTGGACGCGGCGGCGAGCCTCCTGCCCGACGGCATCGCCGCCTGGGTCGCGGCGCTGCTGGTCGTCGCCAGCTTCTTCACCTCCGCGCTTACCGCCACCTTCGGGCTCGGCGGTGGCCTGGCGATGCTGGCGCTGATGGGCCTGTTCGTGCCGGTCGCGGCGCTGATCCCGGTGCATGGCGCCGTGCAGCTCGGCTCCAACACCGGCCGCGCCTGGCACCAGCGCGATCACATCCGCTGGGAGGTGGCGGGGCCCTTCGTCGCCGGCAGCGTCGTCGGCGCGGTGGCCGGCGCCTTCATCGTCGTGCAGCTCCCCGACGCGCTGATGAAGCTGGTGCTGGGCGGCTTCATCATCGCCATCACCTGGACCGCGATACCCGGCATGGACCGCGTCGGGCGCGCGGGACTGGCGGCCGCCAGCGCCGTGCTGGCGCTGCTCACCATGATGCTGGGCGCCACCGGGCCGCTGCTTTCCGCCCTCTTCGCGCAGATCATCCCCGGCGACCGCAAGGCACTGGTGGCGACGATGGCGGGCGGCATGTCGGTGCAGCATGTGCTGAAGATCATCGTCTTCAGCATTGCCGGCTTCGCGTTCTGGCCGTGGGTGCCGCTGGTCGCGGCGATGGTCGTGTCGGGCTATCTCGGCACGCTCTACGGCAGCCGCCTGCTGGAGCGGATCGACGAGGTGCGGTTCCGCTACTGGTTCCGGATCGGCATCACCGTGCTGGCGCTGGACCTCGTGCGGCGCGGGGTCGCGGGCCTCGTCTGATCATCCCCAGACCGTCAGCGCGACCAGCCCGGCGCCGCCGACGATGAGGCGCCACCAGCCGAACAGCGCATAGCCGCGCTTCGACACATAGGCGAGCAGCGAGCGCACGACGATCACGGCCACGACGAAGGCCGCGACGAAGCCCGTGGCGATGATGGGAAGGTCGGCGCCGGTCAGGATGTCGGCGTTCTTGACCAGGTCCAGCGCGAAGGCGCCCGCCATCGTCGGCATGGCGAGGAAGAACGAGAACTCCGCGGCGGTCCGCTTGTCGAGGCCGAGCAGCAGCGAGCCGACGATGGTGGCGCCGGAGCGCGAGGTTCCGGGGATCATCGCCAGGCACTGGATCAGGCCGATGCCGAAGCACGTCGCCAGCGGCAGTTCCGTCACGTCGGTGTATTTCTGCTTCAGCGGCATGCGGTCGATGACCAGCAGCACGATGCCGCCGAGGATCAGCATGACGCAGATCAGCCGGGGCGTCTCGAACAGCACCGTCTTGATGAAGTCATGGGCAAGGAAGCCGATGACCGCCGCCGGCAGGAACGCCACGAGGATGCCGAGCACGAAGAGCTGCGTCGTGCGGTCGCGCGGCAGGTCGACCAGCATGCGCCAGAGCCGCGCCGAATAGACCGTGAGGATGGCCAGGATGGCGCCAAGCTGGATCAGCACCTCGAACGCCTTGCCGGTCGATTCGAAACCGAGGAAATGCCCCGCCAGCAGGATGTGGCCGGTCGACGAAACGGGCAGGAATTCGGTCAGCCCCTCCAGGATGCCGAGCAGGAGCGCTTCGGCGATGGTCTGGTCGGGCATGGATCACCTGTCGCGGCTTGCTTGTCACGGCGGGGACCTCTCCGTTATGGAGGATTCCGGCCGGCCGGTGAATCGGCGGCCCGAGACATACCGGCCCGGCTGCTGCTTGGCCATAGCCGCCACGGGATCATGCTGACGCTTTTTCACCACTCCATGTTCGCGAGCTGCCGGTTCGTCCGGCTGGCCTTCGGCGAGTATGGCGAGGAGCTGGCGCTGATCGAGGAGAAACCGTGGACGCGGCGCAAGGAGTTCCTGGCGCTCAACCCCGCCGGCACGCTGCCGGTGCTGCTGGCCGAGGGCGACCAGCCGATCTGCGGCGCGGCGGTCATCGCGGAGTATCTCGACGAGACGCGCGGCGTGCTGAAACGGGACCGGCGGCTGTTTGCCGAGGATCCGATGAGCCGCGCCGAGATCCGCCGGATCGCCGACTGGTATCTCGGCAAGACGGAGAGCGAGGTGACGCGGCATCTGGTGCGCGAACGCGTGCTGAAGCCGCTGATCCCGGGCTCGCAGGGCGGCGGCTCTCCCGACGCCGCGGCGATCCGGGCCGCCCGCGCCAATGTGAAGCAGCACCTGAAATATACCAACTGGCTCGCCGGCACGCGCAACTGGCTGGCCGGCGACAAGCTCTCCTATGCCGACCTCGCCGCTGCCGCGACGCTGTCGGTGCTCGACTATCTGGGCGAGATCGACTGGGCGGAGCATGCCGCCGCGCGCGACTGGTACACGCGAGTCAAGTCGCGCCCGGCCTTCCGCCCCCTGCTCTCGGATCGCGTGCGCGGGCTGTCGCCCTCGTCCCATTATGCGGACCTCGACTTCTAGCGCGCCGCTGCGCGCGCTGATCGACCGCGAGGCAAGGCTGGCCGGCTTCGACGCGGTGGCCGTCGCCTTGCCCGACGCGGTGCCGCTCGCGGCCGGGCGGCTCGCCGAATTCGTCGCGCGCGACCGACACGGCACCATGGAGTGGATGGCGGAGACGGCATCCCGCCGCGGCAGCCCGAAGGCTCTCTGGCCGGATGTCCGCTCCGTCGTCATGCTCGGCATGAACTACGGTCCCGAAACCGATCCGCTGGCGCTGCTGGCCCGCAAGGACCGCGGCGCCATCTCGGTCTATGCGCGCAACCGCGACTATCACGATGTCATCAAGGGCCGGCTGAAGCAGGTCGCGGGCAAGCTCGCCGCCGCGAGCGGCGCCGACGTGAAGGTTTTCGTCGACACCGCGCCGGTCATGGAGAAGCCGCTGGCCGAGGCAGCGGGCATCGGCTGGCAGGGCAAGCACACCAATCTGGTCAGCCGCGCCTTCGGCTCCTGGCTGTTCCTCGGCTCGATCTTCACGACCGCCGAGCTCGCCCCCGACGCGCCGGAACAGGACCATTGCGGATCATGCCGCGCCTGCCTCGACATCTGCCCGACCGCCGCCTTCCCGGCGCCCTACCAGCTCGACGCGCGGCGCTGCATCTCCTACCTCACCATCGAGCACAAGGGGCCGATCCCGCCGGAGTTCCGGGCCGCCATCGGCAACCGCATCTATGGCTGCGACGACTGCCTGGCCGTCTGCCCGTGGAACAAGTTCGCGCGGGAAGCGTCGGAGGCGAAGCTCGCCGCCCGCGAGGACCTCGCGGCGCCGGCGCTGGCGGACCTGCTGGCGCTCGACGACGCCGCCTTCCGCGGGCGATTCTCCGCCTCGCCGGTCAAGCGCATCGGCCGCGACCGTTTTGTCCGCAACGTCCTGATCGCGGCCGGCAATTCGGGCGACGCGTCGCTGATCGCGCCCTCTACGCGGCTGGCCGCCGACGCGTCGGCGCTGGTGCGCGGCGCCGCGGTCTGGGCGCTCGGACGGCTCCTCGACGCGTCCGCCTTCGCCCGCTTCGCCACAGAGGCGCTGCATCGCGAAACCGACCCCGACGTGCTGGCGGAATTTGCGGCAGGGACAGCGGAGGCCGCGGCCGGATGAGCGCCCGCTACTTCATCCTCGGCGCCGGCTATTCCGGCAAGGCCTTCGCCCGCGCCGCGTCGGGCGCGTTTCCGGTCGCCGGCACCACCCGGTCGGAGGCGAAGTTCGACGCGCTACGGCGCGCCGGCATCGCGCCGGTGGCGTTCGACGGCACGGATCCCGGTCCGGCGCTGGCCGCGCTGGCGGAGACGACGCATCTCATCGTCTCCATCGCGCCCGGCGAACAAGGAGACCCCGGTCTCGACCTCCTGCGAAATGCGCCCCCTCGCGCGCTCGGGCGCCTGCGCTGGATCGGCTACCTGTCGACCGTCGGCGTCTACGGCAATCATGACGGCGGCTGGGTCGACGAAACGTCGGAATGCCGGCCGGTGTCGCGGCGCTCGGTGCTGCGTCTCGCCGCCGAACAGGCCTGGCAGCACCGCGCCGGCGGCCTCGGCCTGCCGCTCGCGGTGCTGCGCCTGTCCGGCATCTACGGACCCGGCCGCAACGCCTTCGTCAACCTCGAGAACGGCACGGCGCGGCGGCTGGTCAAGCCCGGCCAGGTGTTCAACCGCATCCATGTCGAGGACATCGCCGCCGCGCTCCGGCTGCTGGCGGGAACGGCCGCGGCGGGCGTCTACAACGTCACCGACGACGAGCCGGCGCCGCCGCAGGACGTCGTCGCCTACGCCGCCGGGCTGATAGGCGTGCCGCCGCCGCCCGAACAGCCTTTCGAGACCGCCCAACTTTCGCCCATGGCCAGGTCATTCTACGGCGAGAACAAGCGCGTCTCGAACCGCCGGATCAGGGCGACGGGGCTAAACCTCGGCTATCCCGATTATCGCGCCGCGCACCGGGCGATGTGGGAGGCGGGCACCTGGCGCGGCGACGCCGGCGACGGGCGCAGCGCGATTTCCGGCACGGAGGGGTGATGACGTTGCCGTGTAATGACCCGTGGCGGACGCGGGCTTAAGGTTTCGGTAACCATCGGCCATCAGGGTCGGCGGGTGGACAGACGGGTGGACGATCGATGATAGCCGGTTTCGCGAGAACGCTGGGAATGGTGGCCCTGATGGCCGCCGCGATCGCCGTGCCGGTGTCTGAGGCGTCGGCCAAGGAGCCGCTCGCCAAAACCCTGTTCGGCGCCGCGAAGCTGCCGGCTGCGCTGCCCGCCAAGTCGTTCGGCTTCTACTCGAAGGGGTGCTTCCAGGGCGGCGTCGCCATCGCCACGGACGGCCCGACGTGGCAGGCGATGCGGCTCTCCCGCAACCGTCGCTGGGGCCACCCGACGATGATCAACCTGATCGAGAAGCTGTCGCGGGACGCCGTCGCCGACGGCTGGCCGGGTCTTCTGGTCGGCGACATCTCGCAGCCGCGCGGCGGGCCGATGCTGACCGGCCACGCCTCGCACCAGATCGGCCTCGACGCCGATATCTGGCTGACCAAGATGCCGTCCAAGACGCTGTCGGCGACCGAACGCGAGAACATGTCGGCCATCTCGGTGATCAAGTCGAAGGGCCTGACGGTCGACGAGAAAATCTGGACGCCGGAGCACGCCAGGCTGCTGAAGCGGGCGGCAAGCTATCCCGAGGTGGAGCGCATCCTGGTCCACCCGGGCATCAAGAAGAAGCTCTGCGAGACCGTCACGGGCGATCGCAAATGGCTGCGCAAGGTGCGGCCGTTCTGGGGCCACGACTATCATTTCCACATCCGCATCGGCTGCCAGCCTGGCTCCAGCGGCTGCAAGGCGCAGGATCCGACACCGTCCAGCGAGGGCTGCGACGACTCGCTCGCCTGGTGGTTCACCGAGGAGCCGTGGCGCCCGGCGACCGGCCCGGCGCAGCCAAAGGCGCGCGACGTGATGACCATGGCCAGCCTGCCCAAGGAATGCCGCGCCGTGCTCGCCGCCGATTCGCCGAAGTCGGAACTCGCCGTGACCATCGGCGGCAACGGCACGGCGATGGCCGCCGCCGCGCCGATGCCGGAGCCCGCCCCCGTCCAGGCGGCCGCAAGCAGCGTCACCTCCGCGCTCAGCGCCTTCGCCCCCACTCCGGAGACGCAGATTCCCATGCCGAGGCCCCGGCCGCGCCAGTAGCGGCCCCCGTTTGCCACGGCGGGAACGGCCCGAAAAACCGCTGCCCTCACAGGTGGAAAGTGCCGGTTCCCCGGTTGAATCGCCGCCGCCGATGACGCATGAGGGTGTCCGGGCGCGGCGCGCCAGGGAGGCGACGGACAGTTCATGCCGGACACCGGCGACGAGACGGTGCTGAAATTCCCGATCCTGATCGGGGACATCGGCGGCACCAATGCGCGGTTCGCGATCCTGGCCGACGCCTACGCCGAGCCCAAGGAGTTCCCCATCGTCAAGGTGGCCGAATTCCCCAACATCGACGACGCCATCCAGTCCGCCATCCTCGACAAGACGACGCTGCAGCCGCTGACCACCGTGCTCGCGGTCGCCGGTCCGGTGGACGGCGACGAGATCGCGCTCACCAACTGCCATTGGGTGGTCCGGCCGAAGGTGATGCACCAGCGGCTGCGCATCCCCGACGTCATCGTGCTGAACGATTTCGAGGCGCAGGCGCTCGCCGTCGTCGCGCTGGGCGAAGAGCACATGGAGAAGATCGGCGGCGGCGTGCCGGAGCACAATGCCAGCCGCGTCGTGCTCGGGCCGGGCACCGGCCTCGGCGTCGCCGGGCTGATTCACGCCAGCGGGCGCTGGATACCGGTGCCGGGCGAGGGCGGCCACATGGATATCGGGCCGCGCACGCCGCGCGACCACGAGATCTGGCCGCACATCGAGCCGATCGAGGGCCGCGTTTCGGGCGAGCAGATCCTGTGCGGGCGCGGGCTGGTGAACCTCTACCGCGCCGTGGCGCGCGCAGACAGCCGGCAGGCACGCTTCTCCACGCCGGCGGAGATCACCGCGGCGGCGCTGGACGGCTCCGACGCGGTCGCCACGGAAGCGCTGGCGCTGTTCGTCACCTGCCTCGGCCGCACGGCCGGCGACCTGGCGCTCGTCTTCATGAGCCGCGGCGGCGTCTACCTGACCGGCGGCATCGCCCAGAAGATCGTCCCGGCGCTGAAATCCGGCAATTTCCGCGCCGCGTTCGAGGACAAGGCGCCGCATTCGGCGCTGATGCGGGGCATGCCGGCCTATGTCATCACCCACCCGCTGGCGGCCAATGCCGGGCTGGCGGCCTATGCCCGGACGCCGTCGCGCTTCGGCGTCGAGCTCGCCGGACGGCGCTGGATCGGCGCCTGAAACGCCGCCAGGACGGCGCCTCGCGCGCCTTCCGTGGCCCGAAAGCCATAGGCAACCGCGTCCCGGACGGCTAAGAGAGCGCCACCGCGCGTCTTGGCGCGACATCTTCATCCGGAACGCGGGCGCTTGAACTCAGCCGGCAAGAGCATCGTCAGGGTCGAGACCGGGCAGATCGCGCCGGTGCTGAAGCGGATTCTGGCCGAGAACGGCCGCGACTATCTCGGCCAGTACGCCATCGCCGCGCTCTGCCTGCTGGTGATCGCCGGCACCACCGCGTTCAGCGCCTGGATCATGCGCGACGTGATCGACGAGATCTTCTACCGCCAGCGCAGCGACCTGATCGCGCTGATCTCCCTCACCATCGTCGCCGCCTTCATGATCCGCGGCATCGCGACCTACGTGCAGGCGGTGATCCTGGCGCGCGTCGGCAACGACCTCGTCGCGCGCTACCAGCGCCGCCTCTTCGACCACCTGATGACGCTGCATATCGGCTATTTCTCCGACACCCGCTCCGGCCAGCTCGCCGCGCAGATCAGCCAGAATGTCACCGGCATCCGCGACCTGCTCAGCCTGACGCTGACCTCCGTGGCCCGCGACCTGGTTACCCTGATCGGCCTGGTGGTGGTGATGGTGACGCAGGATTGGCTGCTGTCGCTGTTCTCGCTGCTGATCGGTCCGCCGATCGCCATCGCCGCCGCCGTGCTGATGCGCAAGCTGCGGACCGTCACGCGCCAGTCGGTCGAGGTCAACGCCCGGCTGATCGGCTCGATGCAGGAGGCGACGCAGGGCATCCAGATCGTCAAGGCTTTCACGATGGAGGCGCTGCTGTCGGAGAAGCTGTCGGCGCTGATCGCCTCCGCCGAGGCGCAGGCAAACAAGATCGCCCGCGTGTCGGAACGCCTGTCGCCGATCGCCGAGACGCTGGCCGGCTTCGCCGTCGCCGGCGTCATCGCCTATGCCGGCTACCGCGCGACGCAGTTCCAGCAGCCGCCCGGCGCCGTGTTCTCGTTCATCACCGCGCTTCTGCTCGCCTACGATCCCGTGCGCCGGCTCGCGCGGCTGCAGGTCAGCCTCGAGCGCGCGCTGGTCAATGCACGCATGATCTACGAGATCCTCGACCTCAAGCCGCGCCAGGGCGATTCGCCAGACGCCCGGCCGCTGGCGGTCTCGCGCGGCGAGGTCGCCTTCGAGGGCGTCACCTTCGCCTATCCGGACGGGCTGCCGGTGCTAAGCGACGTCTCCTTCGTCGCCGAGGCGGGGCGAACGACCGCGCTCGTCGGCGGCTCCGGCGCCGGCAAGACGACGCTGACCGCGCTGCTCCTGCGCTTCCACGACCTCGCTGCCGGCCGCATCGCCATCGACGGGCAGGACATCGCCGCGGTGACCAAGCAGAGCCTGCGCCGCTCGATCGCCTATGTCTCGCAGCAGCCCTACCTGTTCGAGGGGACCATCCGCGACAACATCCGCTACGGCCGCCCCGACGCCACCGACTCGGAGGTCGAGGCGGCGGCCCGCATCGCCCAGGCGGACGCCTTCATCCGGGCGCAGGCACAGGGCTACGAGACGCCCCTCGGCGAGAACGGCGCGTCGCTCTCCGGCGGCCAGCGCCAGCGCCTGTCGATCGCCCGCGCCATCGTGCGCGAGGCGCCGATCCTGGTTCTGGACGAGGCAACCTCCGCGCTGGACAACGAGTCGGAAGCGGCGGTGCAGGCCGCGCTCAGCGCCTTCATGAAGGGGCGGACCACCATCGTCATCGCCCACCGCCTGTCGACCGTGGTCAATGCGGACAAGATCGTCGTGCTCGATGGCGGCCGCGTCGCCGAGGAGGGCAGCCACGCGGTGCTGTCGGCCCGGCAGGGAGGAATCTACGCCCGCTTCCACCGGCTGCGCGGCGACCGGGACCTGGGGCTCGTCGCCGACGCGGACGCTGCCGCGACGGACGCGGCCGAGCCTGCCGGCACAACTGCCACGGGCCGCGGCGCCGCCGTCGGGGCAACGGCGCCGAGAAAGAGCAGGAAGAGAACGTCATGACCGCCTTGACCGACATGGGGCTCGTCGTCGTCGGCGCCGCCGGCCGCATGGGCCAGATGCTGATCCGCACCATCCACGGGACCGAGGGCGTCACGCTGGCAGGCGCGATCGAGCATGGCGGCTCGCCGCATCTCGGCCGTGACGCCGGCGAGCTGGCCGGCGTCGGAAAGCTCTCCGTCACCATCACGGACGATCCGCTGCCGGCCTTCGCCAAGGCCGACGGCGTGCTCGACTTCACCCAGCCGGCCGCCACCGTGCAGTTCGCCGGCTACGCCGCGCAGGCGCGCATCGTCCACGTCATCGGCACCACCGGCTGCTCCGCCGAGGACGACGCGGCGATCGCCGCCGCTGCGCGCCACGCGACCATCGTCAAGTCCGGCAATATGAGCCTCGGCGTCAATCTTCTCGCCGCGCTGGTGGAGCAGGCCGCGCGGGCGCTCGACCCGGCCGACTTCGATGTCGAGATCCTGGAGATGCACCACCGCATGAAGGTCGACGCGCCGTCGGGCACCGCGCTGCTGCTCGGCGAGGCGGCGGCGAAGGGGCGCGGGATCGCGCTCGCCGACAGCAGCGTCCGCAGCCGCGACGGCCATACCGGCGCGCGCGCCGCCGGCACCATCGGCTTCGCCACGCTGCGCGGCGGCTCGGTCGTCGGCGAGCATGCCGTCATCCTGGCCGGCACCGGCGAGCGCATCGCGCTGTCGCACCACGCCGAGGATCGCGGCATCTTCGCGCGCGGCGCGGTGAAGGCGGCGCTGTGGGGGCGCGGACGCAAGCCCGGGCTCTATTCCATGAAGGACGTGCTGGGGCTGTGACCACCTGCTGGATCGGCGTCGCCGCCGGGCGGCATGTCGAGATCGCGGTGCGCGACGGCTTCGCCATGTTCGCGCATGGCAAGCATGCGGCCGCCAGGCGGCTCGCGTCGGGCGACTGGGTCGCCTACTATTCGCCGCGCGATGGCATGGACGAGGGCGCGGAGCTGCGCGCCTTCACGGCGATCGGGCGCGTGCTGCCCGGCGAGCCGGCCGAACGGGTGATGACGCCGCTGCAGACCGGGTGGTCGCGTGCGATGAAGTGGCTGGACGCGACGCCGGCCGATATCTATCCGTTGCTCGACCAGCTTTCCTTCGTGACCAACCGGCGGCACTGGGGCATGTATTTCCGAAAATCGCTGTTCAGCGTGCCCGAGGCCGATTTCCGTCTCATCGCGAGCGCGATGGGCGTGTCGGTCGACGCCAAACCATAGGAACCTTCCCGATGTCCGGAACCCTCGTGCTCGTCCGCCACGGCCAGAGCGAATGGAACCTGAAGAACCTGTTCACCGGCTGGCGCGACGTCGACCTGACGGAGCAGGGCCACCGCGAGGCCAGGGAAGGCGGCGCCAAGCTTGCGGCCCGCGGCGTGAAATTCGACATCGCATTCACGTCGGCGCTGCAGCGCGCCCAGAAGACCTGCCAGCACATCCTCGACGCGGTCGGCCAGAGCGACCTGCGCACGGTCAGGGACCAGGCGCTGAACGAGCGCGACTATGGCGACCTGTCCGGTCTCAATAAGGACGACGCCCGCGCCAAATGGGGCGAGGAGCAGGTGCATGTCTGGCGCCGCTCCTACGACGTGCCGCCGCCTGGCGGCGAAAGCCTGAAGGACACCGGCGCGCGGGTCTGGCCGTACTACCTTCACATCATGCAGCCGCACGTGCTGCGCGGCGGCACGGTGCTGGTGGCGGCGCACGGCAATTCGCTGCGCGCGCTGATCATGGCGATCGAGGGCATGACCGGCGAGGAGATCGTCAAGCTGGAGCTCGGCACCGGCGTGCCGATGATCTACCGGCTCAACGCCGATTCGACGCTGGCGTCGAAGGAATGGCTGTGAAGTCGAGCGGCCGGGGCTAGCCCGCCGCCGGCACGAATCCCTGGAGGCCGGGGCAGGCTGCACGGGTCGGCGGACCGCGGGCAGCCGCCCGCACCCGCATCGGGCCTCCAGCAGCCGGGCAGACCGTTCGCCTCCGGCTCCCCGAGTTGCCAGCGCCATTGCGCCATCGCCGCGCCTGCCGGCGAAATCCGCCGTTGACTCGCCCGCCGTCGCCGCCTACATGGACGCGCGTTGCCCAGATGGCGGAATTGGTAGACGCGCACGGTTCAGGTCCGTGTTCCGCAAGGAGTGGAGGTTCGAGTCCTCTTCTGGGCACCATTCGACACCGCGCGGTTCGCGCAGGAAGCCCGCCTGGCGGGCTTTTTTGTTGTCCGCCGGCGGGCGGCACGGACATGAGGAGACGGGCGTGGCGGACGATCATTCAGCGCGGCTGGCCTTCGCCATCGACCTCGCGCGGCGCGCCGGCGACCTCGGCATGTCCTATTTCCGCAACCTCGAGTCGCTGACGATCGAGAGCAAGGGCCACCAGGACCTCGTCTCCGAGGCCGACCGCGAGGTGGAGCTGTTCGTCCGGCGCGAGCTCGCGGCCCGTTACCCGGATGACGGCATCGTCGGCGAGGAACATGCGCCCGCGGCTGGCTCATCCGGCTTCACCTGGGTGATCGACCCGATCGACGGCACCGCGAACTTCGTCGCCGGCATCCCCGCCTGGTGCGTCATCATCGCCTGTGCCCGGAACGGCGCGGCCGAGGTCGGCGTCGTGCACGAGCCGGCGACCGGCGAGACCTTCGCCGCCCGCCGCGGCGGCGGCGCCACGTTGAACGGCAAGCCGATTGGGGTGAGCGGCGCGACGGCGCTGGCACAGGGGTCCGTCGGCGTCGGCGTCAACAACCGCACGCCGGTCGAGCACGCCATCCCGCTGATCGCGGCGCTGCTGCGCGAGGGCGGCCTGTTCTACCGCAATGCGTCCGGCGGCCTGATGCTCGCCTATGTCGCGGCCGGCCGACTGATCGGCTACGCCGAGGAACACATGAACGCCTGGGACTGCCTGGCCGGCCTGCTGATCATCGAGGAAGCGGGCGGGCGCATCGAGACCCCGGACCCGGCCACCACGATCGCCGGCGGCACGATCGTGCTGGCCGGCACGCCGGGCGTCTTCCCGCGCCTGAAGGCGCTGGCCGAGGACGCGTTCGGCGGATAGCGCGAGCTGATGCCCGCGCCGTCGCCTTCGGCGACACCTCCCCCGCTTCGAAGGGAAGGAATTGGGTCGCGGCCGGTCTCGCCGGTAATCCTCCCCCCTTTACGGGGAAGCCGAAGCAGGCGGGTTCTCCCGCCGTGGTGGAGAGGCCTGACTGACGGCGGCCTGGCCGCCGACGCGCCATACTCCCCTTGAGGGGAGGGAAATCGGTGCGCGCTAGAGCAATTCTGCTTCTCTCTGAATCGCTGAGTTGCTCTCTCTGCTTGATTCAACGCAATTCCGGACGCAAAACCGCTACGCACTTTTGCTGGAGTTGCTCTAGCCGTTGATCAGCACGGGGCCGCGCGGCGGGAAGCCGATGCCGACGGCAGCGCCCGGCGCAAGCTCGGCGTCGACGTCGCCGGTGACCGCGAAGAGCGCGCCGCGCTCGGTGTCGACCATCAGTTCCAGGTGGCTGCCGACATAGGTGACCTTGGCCAGCGTGCCCGGCAGCGTGTTCGCCGTGCCCTGCGCATGGATCTCCAGCCGGTTCGGCCGCACCGCCAGCTTCGCCGGCCCCTCGCCGCGGCCGCGCGCCGGCAGCTTCAGGTTGACCGGGCCCAGCGTGACCGTGGCGACGTCCTTCGCCACCGAGACCACGTCGCAGTCGAGGATGTTCGCCTCGCCGATGAAATCGGCGACGAAGGCGTTGGCGGGCGCGTCGTAGAGGTCGCGCGGCGCGCCGTCCTGCGCCACCTCGCCCTCGCTCATCACGATGATGCGGTCGGAGACGGCCAGCGCCTCCTCCTGGTCGTGGGTGACGTAGACGACGGTCAGCCCCAGCGACTGCTGCAGGTCACGGATCTCCTCTCGCACATGGCGCCTGAGCTTGGCGTCGAGATTGGACAGCGGCTCGTCGAACAGCAGCACCTGCGGCTCCAGCACCAGCGCGCGGGCGACGGCGACGCGCTGCTGCTGGCCGCCGGAGAGTTCGCTGGGCAGCCGCTTGCCGAGCGCCGCGAGGCCGACGAGGTCCAGGCCGGCGCGGGCGCGCGAGAGCACCTCCTTCTTGTCGAATCCGGAGAAGCGCAGACCGTATTCGACGTTCTCGTCGACGGTCATGTGCGGGAAGAGCGCGTAGGACTGGAACACCATCGACACGTCGCGGTCGGTGGCCGGCAGGCGGGTGACGTCGGTGTCGCCGATCAGGATGCGCCCGCCCGACGCCATCTCCAGTCCGGCGATCATTCTGAGCGTCGTCGTCTTGCCGCAGCCCGAGGGGCCGAGCAGCGTCACCAGCTTGCCGGCCTCGATCTGCAGCGACATCTCCTTCACCGCGGTGAAGGCGCCGTATTTCTTGGTGACGCGGTCGAAGGTCACCGACGCCGCGTTGCTCCGGATCCTCGTCATCCACCCGCTCCCATCGCCGGCGCCGGCCCCGACGCGCTGACATTCGTCCGCGACTGCGACAGGTCGATGCCGCGGCGGCCGATGCGCCTTGTGCCGACGACGAGCTGCATGATGCCGATCACCGCCAGCATCACCGCGATCAGCACCGTCGAATAGGCGATCGCGATGCCGTATTCGTTGTTCTCGACGCGCGCCACGATGTAGCTGGTCGACATGTCGTAGCGTGCGCTGACGAGGAAGATGATGGCGCTGATCGCCGTCATCGCACGCACGAAGGAATAGACCAGCGCCGCCAGGATCGCGGGCCTCAGCAGCGGCAGGATCACCGTCCTGAAGCTCTGCCAGGAGCTGGCGCCCAGCGTCAGCGAGCTCTCGTCCAGGCTCTTGTCGATCTGGGACATCGAGGCGACGCCGGCGCGCACGCCGACCGGCATGTTGCGGAAGATGAACGAGACGACGAGGATGATGCCGGTGCCGGTCAGCTCGATCGGCGGCACGTTGAACGCGATCACGTAGGAGACGCCGATCACCGTGCCCGGGATGGCGAAGGACAGCATCGTGCCGAACTCGAAGGCGTTCTTGCCCGCGAAGCGCTGGCGCACCAGCAGGTAGGCCGTCAGCAGGCCGATCGCCGCCGTCGGCAGCGCCGAAACAAGCGCGATCTGCAGCGTCGTGAAGAACGAGCTCCACGCGGCGCCGCGCCAGTGGATGCCGAACTCGTTCCAGCCGACCGCGAAGGCCTTCACATAGTGCGAGAGGGTGAGGCTGAAGTCGACGCCCCACAGCGTGACGAAGCTGCCGTAGAAGATTGTCGCGTAGACGACGAGGGTGAACAGCGTCCAGAAGCCGGCGACGGCGTAGACGCCGAACTTAAGCCCGTCCGGCAGGTGCGGGTGCACGCCCGAATCGCCCTTGCCGGAGACGGTCGTGTAGGATTTGCGGCCGAGCCAGAAGCGCTGCGCCCAGAAGGCGCCAAGCGTGAAGAACAGCAGCACGATCGCCAGCACCGCCGCCTGCGCCTGGTCGTATTGCGCGCCGACGATGGCGAAGAAGATCTCCGTCGACAGCACGTCGAAATTGCCGCCCAGCACCAGCGGGTTGCCGAAGTCGGCCATCGATTCGATGAAGCCGAGCAGGAAGGCGTTGGCGAGGCCGGGCCGCATCAGCGGCAGCGTGACGTTCCAGAAGGTCTGCCAGCGGTCGGCGCGCAGCGTCTGCGACGCTTCCTCCATCGACGGGCTGACGCCCTCGACCACGCCGATCAGCACGAGGAAGGCGATCGGCGTGAACGCCAGCAGCTGCGCGATGAGCAGCCCCGGCAGGCCGTAGACCCAGCGCGACGCGGGCAGTCCGAAGACGCTGTCCAGTGTCTGCGTCACCGCACCCGACAGGCCGAAGAGCAGGATGATGGCGAGGCCGATCACGAAGGGCGGCGTGATGATCGGCAGCACGGTCAGCGCGCGCAGCACGCGTCCGTAGCGGAAGCCCGTGCGGGTCAGCACCAGCGCGAAGACGAGGCCGAGCAGCGTGGTGAGCACGCCGACCAGAACGGCCAGCACCAGCGAGTTCCAGGCGACGCCGCAGCGCGAGCCGCCGGTCACGCAGTCGAGGCTCCACAGCCGCGCGCTGAACAGCTTCGACAGGAAGATCGACAGCGAGTAATTGCCGTCCTGGTCGATCAGCGCGCTGGCCAGCATCTGCAGGATCGGCATGAAGATGAAGACCGCGACGACGGCAATGACGAAGCCGATCGACCCGACGACGAACTCGTCGCCGCCGATGGCGCCGCGCGCCGCGATGCCCAGCGTCAGCAGGAAAAGGAAGCTGCCGGCGACCAGGAGCGCGCCCCAGCCCATGCCGAACTGCCGGTCGTCGAGCTCGCCGAACAGCGCGGTCAGCCAGTCCCACTGGAAGCCGCGCAGGCCGATGCCGAAGCCCTGCAGCGCGAGCCAGGCCAATCCGGCCGCGCCGATGGCGATCAGCGCAGGCCCGAACAGCGGGTCGGACTTGCGCCGGCCCCACAGCGCCAGCGGAAGCAGCAGCAGGACGCCCATCGGCGCCAGCCAGAGTTTCAGGCCCTGCAGGTTGAGGAAGAGCGCCGGCGCGGTGCTGGCCTTGAGCGGATAGCCGCCCAGCATCCAGGCCGAAAACAGGCCGCGGTCCAGCCCGTACCAGGGCAGGACCGCAAAGCCCGCCCAGCCGACCAGCATCCAGAGGACGAGGGTCGGATGGAGCGGCCAGTCCGGACCGGCGCTACGCACCGGCTACTGCGGCAGCGAGGAGACTTCCGTGTCCCATTTGGCGAGCAGGCGCTTGCGCTCCTCGCTCGATCCGTACTTCTTGAAGTCGTAGTCGATCAGCTTGATCGACGAGAGGTCGGGCGTCAGCTCGGACACTTCGGCGCTCTTGTTGGACGGCAGCTGGAACGACTTCACGTCCTTCGCCTTGGACTGCATCTCGGCCGACAGCGCCCAGTCGTAGAACTGCTTCGCCGCCTCCTCGTTGCGCGCGCCCTTGATCAGCGACATCGAGCCGATCTCGTAGCCGGTGCCCTCGCAGGGCGCCACGGTCACGATCGGGAAGCCCGCCGCCGTCTGCGCCACGGCGTCGTGCATGAAGACGATGCCGACGGTCGTCTCGCCGAGGCCCGCCGCCTTGATCGGCGCCGAACCGGACTTGGTGTACTGGTTCACGTTCTTGTGGAGGGCCTTCATGTATTCGAAGCCCTCGTCCTCGCCGAAGAGCTGAACCATCGTCGCCAGCATCGTGTAGGCGGTGCCCGACGAGTTCGGGTTGGCGATCTGGATCTGGCCCTTGAACTCCGGCTTGATCAGGTCGGCCCAGCATTTCGGCTCGGGCAGGTTGTTCTTGGCCAGCAGGTCCTTGTTGTAGCCGAAGCCCAGCGCGCCGGAGTAGACGCCGATCGTCTTGTTGCCGGCGGCCTCGGCCTGCTTGATCGCCCAGTCGTGCAGTTCGCCGCGCATCGGCGACTCGTAGGCGACCGTCAGGTCCTCCTCGGCCGCCTGCAGATGCGGGTCGCCGGTACCGCCCCACCACACGTCGCCCTTGGGGTTCGACGCCTCGGCGCGCACCTGCGCGTAGGTCTCGCCCGACGATTTGCGCGTCATGTCGACGGTGATGCCGGTCTTCTCCTCGAAGCCCGTCTTGATCTGCTGGCACCACGCCTCGTCGGCCGAGCAGTAGAGCGTCAGGCTGTCGGCATAGGCGGCGGTGGAGCAGAGCATCGCCGCGGCGGTCGCGGCGAGCAAATGGGTCGATTTCATCCGTCATTCCTCCCTGATTCATTCGCCGTCTAACGATGCGGCGTCGTTCAGCTTCCAAGGAATCCGGATGAATTGCAACCATGTCGTGGCGGCACCCTGCGCGCGGCGCCCGGCGGCAGGCTGCGGGTCAGGCGAGGCGTAGCGCAGCGGTCGCGGCGATGGCGTCGGCCAGCTCCATGCGCCAGTGCCGGCGGCAATAGGCGCGGAAGTCGAAACAGGGCAGGCCGGGGCAGACCTCGAATTCGATCAGGTGCAGCGTGCCGTCGTCTTCCAGTCTGAGGTCCACCGAGAAGACGTCGCGCAGCCCGAGCCCGTCGATCAGCCGTGCGGCGACGTCGCGGATCGCCGCCGCCGCGTCAGGCCGCGCCTCGCCGACGTCGACCAGCGCCGGTTCCGCATAGGCGCCGGCCGCCTTCGCCGCCTCCCCGGTCTCGCCGTAGAGCGCCAGGCTTTCGGCCATCGTCTGGAAGTCGCCGCCGGCATCGACGAAATAGGCGCGCGCGGCTTCCGCGCCGGCGCCGCGCTTCGCGCCGAGGAAGCTGACGCGCACATTGCGGCCGGCGACATAGGGCTGCACGATCGCGTCGTCGCGGTAGTGCGCGAAGATGCGCCGGCTGAGATCCAGCGCGTCGCCGGCACTGGCGCAGCGCGAATCGGGCCAGATGCCGATCTTGGAGCCCAGCCGGTTCGGCTTCACGAAATAGCCCGAAGCGGACGCCGGCGGCGGCACGATCCAGCGGCCGTCGCGCGCCAGCCCGCCCGCCGGCGCCGGCAGGCCGAGCGCCCGCAGCACCGCGCCCGAGCGGAACTTGTCCTGGCAGAGCGCGAAGGTGGAATCGTCGGCGCCGACGGTGCGGAACCCTTTCAGACGAGCCAGCGCGGGCGAAGCGCCGCCGCGGTAGTAGGCGATGCCGTCCGTCAGCGTCCACACCAGCGTGTTCGCCGCGTCGTGCATGTCGAGCGCGATCGCGAGACTGTCGAGCTCGACGGCAGCGAAGGCGATGCCCCGCCGGGCGCAGGCCTCCGCGATCGCCGCAAGCTCCGGCGCGATGTCCGTCGACTGGGCGAGGTAGGAGGAAATCTCCAGCGCGCGGTCGGGCGGAAACCCGTCTGCGGCCAGCCGCGCGCGGCACGCGGCCTCGGGCTCGTGGACGAGGAGGAGGGTGCGGTCGCTCATGGCCGGTGGGGTGAAGTTAGAGCGCCACCTTCGGCTCGAAGCGGCCTTTCACGGCGATGTCGAGCAGGAAGGTCTTGCCGCCATCGGGATCGGCGGCGCGCTGTGCCGCGTCCATGCCCTTCCGGGCCGACGTGACGACGATGCGCGACGCGTCCGGCCCGACGAAGGCCGGGCAGGACGATTGATGCGCCGGCACCGGCACCGACTTCACGAGGTTGCCGTCCGGCGAATAGGCGTCGACGCGCGCGCCGCCCCATTTGGCGTTCCACACGACGCCCTCGGCGTCGCAGACCGAGCCGTCGATCCAGCCGTCGCTGCCGCCGCGGACGAATTCCTTCGGGTCGCCCGTCGGCAGTCCGTTCGCGGGGTCGACATCGACGCGTTTCAGGCTTTTGGTGCCGGTGTCGATGAAATAGGCGATGCGGCCGTCCGGCGAAAAGCAGATCGAGTTCGGGATGCCGATGCCGGTGAAGAGCGTGCGGACTTCACCCTTGAAGTACCAGTAGATCGCGCCCGACGGCCCGGCCTCGTCCTTCGGCATGGTGCCGATCCAGAAGGCGCCGGACGGATGCACGCGCGAATCGTTCGAGCGGTTGTTCGGAAGCTCCTGCTCGAGCGCCTTGTGCAGCGTCAGCCTGCCGGTCTTGGCGTCGCGGATGTGCAGCCCGGTCTCGGTGACCAGAAGCTGCCGCTGCGCGTCGATCACGGCGATGGCGCTGCCCATCACCGGCAGGTCGTGGACGACGGTCGCCCCGTCCGGACCCCCGTTCGGCCCCCCGTTCGGCCAGGCCTTCTCCAGCAGCTTGCGGTTGACGATGTCGAACCAGAACAGCCTGCCGCTGTCGGGGTCGTAGGCCGGGCCCTCGCCCAGCTCGCACACGACATCGGAAAACACCGTCGCGCCCATTCACCCCTCCCCGAAGACGCGGCGCCATTCCGCTACCGCGTCGGCTGCCTTGCGCCCCACCTCCGCCGCCCGCGCCCCCGGCCGGTAGAGGCTGGAGCCGAGGCCGAAGGTGCGGACCCCCACCGCCTTATACGCCGCGAAGTCGCGCTCGGATACGCCGCCGACCGCGCCGACGATCGCGCCGGCCGGCAGCACGGCGCGGATCGCGGCGATGCCGCCCGGGCCGATCACGCTGGCCGGGAAGAATTTCAGCGCCGATGCGCCGGCCTTCAGCGCCGCGAACGCCTCGGTCGGCGTGAACACGCCCGGCATCGTCACCATGCCGTGCTCCGCGGCGCGCGCCAGCACCGCCGCGTCGACATTGGGACTGACCAGCAGCCGGCCGCCGGCATCGTGGAGCCGGTCGACGTCGTCTGGGGTCAGGACCGTGCCGGCGCCGACCAGCGCGCCGGGCAGGGCCTTGGCGATCGCCGCGATGGAGCGGAACGGCTCCGGCGAGTTGAGCGGCACCTCGATCGCCTCGATGCCGGCGTCGCGGACGGCGCGCGCGACATCGACGGCATCGTCCGGCGCCAGGCCGCGGAAGATGGCGACGAGGCCGCAGCCGAGGTCCGGCCAGCGGGCGGAAACGGGCGCAGGCATTAGCGCGATCCTCCGGCGTCCAGCAAGCGGCTCGCGGCGGCGGTCAGGCCCAGGCGCACCGTTTCGTCGGCGTCGACGGTGCGGACGCGGTAGCCCGCCAGCGTCAGCGCCATCTGGTAGAGCGCGCCGAGCGCACCCGACACCACCAGCACGACCTCGCCGCCGCCATGGGTGCGACGCGCCGATGCGATCTCGACGCCGATCAGCAGGCCGGACAGCGCCGCCGCCGCATCGTCCGGCTGCAGCCCGAACAGCAGGCCGCCGGCGCGGATCTTGAACAGCTTCGCCGTCACGTCCTGCGGGTTGGCGAGGCCCTTGCCGAGCCAGGCCCCGAAGGCCGGGGTCTCGGGGTCGACCGCACCGGGCGCCTTGCCCAGCGAATGCGCCAGGATCGAGTGGCCGGCGAGGACCGAATAGAGTTCTCCGGTCATCCAGGTGGTGAAGTCGGTCAGCGTACCGTCGCGCAGCTCGACCCATTTGGAGTGCGTGCCCGGCATGCAGGCGAGGCGATTGCCCTCGCCCAGCAGCGCCGCGACTCCGGCGAGCTGGGTCTCCTCGCCGCGCATCACGTCCGGCCGGCCCTGCTGCCGCAGCGCCGCGCCCGGCAGGATCATCACCTGCCGCCGCACCGAGGGGACGCGCACGGCCCGCGACAGCACGTCCTCCAGCTTTGCCGGCACGTCGACATAGGGAACTTCGAGCCAGCCCTGCCGCGAGCCCGCCATGCCGCAGACGATCGCCGGGAGGTCAGTTGGCGCGCCGAGCTCGCCGAGGATGCGCTCGAACACGGCCTCGAAGCCGGCGCCGCCGACGGACAGCAGCCCCTCGTCGCTCCGCCGCTCGGCGACGGGCGCGCCGGTGTCGTCGATCAGCCAGACGCGGAGCCGTGTCGTGCCCCAGTCGGCGGCGGCGAAGGCTGCCCGCGTCACATGTAGCCCCCGTCGACGATCAGCGTCTGCGCGCTCAGCAGCTTCGCCGAATCCGACGCCAGGAACAGGCACACGCCGACCACGTCCTCCGGCTTCATCGGCTGCTTGATGCACTGCTTGGTGATGTGCGCTGCGAGCCCTTCCTCGGTCACCCACAGCGCCTTCTGGCGCTCGGTCAGCACCCAGCCGGGCGCCACCGCGTTGACGCGGATGCCGTCGACGCCGAGCTTGCCGGCCAGCCCCTTGGTCAGGCCGATCACGCCGGCCTTGGCTGCCGTGTAGGACGGCATGTCCGGGTGGTTGATCAGGAACGAGGTCGAGGTGAAGTTGATGATCGATCCGCCGCCCGCCGCCTTCATTCCCCTGGCCACCGCCTGCGCGGTGAAGAAGTGCGGCCTCAGGTTGACCGCCTGGTTGCGGTCCCAGAACTCTTCGGTGACGTCGGCCACGTCATGACGGTCGTCGCGCGCCGCATTGTTGACCAGCACGGTGACCGGCCCGTGCGCCTTGGCCGCCTTCGCCACCGCACGCTTGAGCGCCGCGATGTCGGTCAGGTCGCATTTGATGTAGAGCGGCGCCCGGCCGGCCGACTCTTCGACTTTCGCGACCAGCGCGCGACTGGCCTTGTCGTCGATGTCGATGAACGCGACCAGCGCGCCCTGCAGCGCGAAACCCTCGGTCAGGGCGGCGCCGATGCCGGAGCCGCCGCCGGTGATGAGCACGGACGCCCCCTTCAGGTCCGGATAGCGGGCGGTTGGCATCATGCGAACGGAATCCTCCCCTTGGCCAGGCGGCGGCAACACTTCGCCAACGGCGCGGCAAAGCGCAAGGCGGATCGGTGGAAATGTCAGACAATTTGGCGGAGTTGGGCCAAGGCGCGGGGCGCAATGCCTAACGTCCCATCGCGGGGAGGCTGGTGCGCGAAGCGCACCGCTCGGGGGAGGAGACCTGCCTGGCCGCCCTACGCCGCGACGTGGCTGGCGCCGCGGAACGCGTCGCGCAGGTAGCCCAGCGTCGCGTCGGCGTTCGCCGGCTTGCCGAACAGGTAGCCCTGCCCGCCGCCACAGCCGAACTGCACCAGCTTGTCGGCCTGCGCCTCCTGCTCGATGCCCTCCGCGACCACGTCCATCCCGAGCCCCTCGCACATGGCGAGGATGGCGCGGATGATGTGCTCGGAGGGGCGGTCGTCGAGGATCGAGGCGACGAAGGCGCGGTCGATCTTCAGCTTGTCGAACTGGAATTCCCGAAGCCGCCCGAGCGAGGACTGGCCGGTGCCGAAATCGTCGAGCGAGACGCGGATGCCGACGCGGCGCAGGTCGGCGACGATCTTCTCCGCCGATGCCGGGTCCGACATCAGGCCGGTCTCGGTGATCTCGATCTCCAGGCGGCCCGGGTCGAAGCCGGTGCGGTGGAGGATGTTCAGGATGTGCTGGCCGGTGTTCTGGTCGACCAGCTGCGACGGCGACAGGTTGAACGACAGGAACAGGTCGTCCGGCCAGGCGCGCGCGGCTTCGGTCGCCTTGCGCAGCACCAGCTGCGAGAGCTGGCCGATGATGCCGCGCTCCTCGGCGATCGGGATGAAGACGACCGGCGAGACGAAGCCGAGGTCGCGGTCGGTCCAGCGCGCCAGCGTCTCGAAGCCGATGGTGCGGCGGGTCTTGAGGTCGACGATGGGCTGGAAGTGCGGCTCGACTTCGCCGGCCGACACCGCGCGGCGCAGCGCCTGCTCGATGCGCGTCATGCGCTTGGCCGCTTCTTCCATCTCGCGGGTGTAGACGACGACGCGGCCGCGGCCGGAACGCTTGGCCTGGTAGAGCGCCGATTCGGCCTTGCGCACCAGCACTTCCGTGGTCTCGTCGCCGGAATAGAACAGCGAGCAGCCGACCGACGCCGACAGGCGCGCCGTACGCTCGCCCACGTCGTAGGGCGCCGACAGGATCTCGATCAGCATCTTCGATTTCTCGGTCGCCGCCTCTTCCGAGAAGACCATCGGGTAGAGGAACGCGAACTCGTCGGCGCCGACGCGCGTCACCGCCGAATGGCTGTCCATCGCGGCGCGCAGCCTGAGCGCCACCTGGATCAGGATGTCGTCGCCGGCCTCGTGGCCGAACAGGTCGTTGATCGGCTTGAAGCCGTCGAGGTCGATGATGCCCACGGCGAAGGGCGCCGGGTCGTCGGCGCGGTCAGCGATCAGGCGGTCGACCTTGTCGAAGAAGCGGCGCTGGTTGCCCAGCCCCGTCAGCGGATCGGTGAAGGCCAGATCCGCCCCTTCCTTCGCGGTTTGGCTGGCGCCAAACAGAGTCTGCATCGCATTCCCTGACATTATGGGCTCTTTACTGGTGATCATGCAGGCAAATGCTTTAGGAATAGTATCGGCAGGCCTTCAAAACGGCCCAAAACTGCCCGAATTTCAGAGCGTTGCAACCTATCAGGGAATCTGGCCGGACCAGTTGCCCGCCCTAGTCGTCGCGGCGGGGACGGTAGAGGCGGAGCGTCGCGGCCTCCGTGCCCGGGACAGCCTCCAGCCAGGCCGGCACCCGTCCATGGCGCAGGTCGGCCATGAACCCGTCGGGCGCCCAGCCGGCCAGGACGCCGGATTCGTCGTTGCCCGGGCAGAAGGCGACCAGACCGACGCCGTTCTCGCGGATCGTCTGCCGGGCCGCCTCGGCGTCGCCCATGAAGGCGTTCAGCACCAGCAGATTGCCGTCGACGTTGCGGTGGTAGGGCCCGGCGATCGCATGGTGCGGCGTGAAGCGCAGGATCGCCGCGCCGAGATTGGAGATGGTGAGGACCGTCGTCGCGGGCAGGGCGGCGAGCGCGGCATGATCGGCTTCGGCATAGCAGGACGCGCCCCTGGCCTCCTGGGCACCGCGCGCCGCATCCCCCTGCCGGAGCAGGCCGGCGACATGGTTCGCGCCGGCTGCCCAGATGGCGTTGATCGAGACCAGCCAGGCCACGGCCAGGCGCAGCGCGACGCCCCTGCCGCCCTGCGCCGCCGCCTGCCGCGCCGTGGTGATCCAGGCGGCCAGCGGCACCACGGCCAGCGGAATGGCGAACATGGCGCCGCGCACCTGCCAGAGGCTCATCAGGAAGGCGGCCATCAGGAATGTGCCGGCCAGCAGCCCGGTCCGGCTCAGGCCGCGACGCCGGGCATCGGCGACCAGCCAGGCAAGCCCGATCATCGGCGTCACGTAATAGGCGAAGGCCATCTTGGTGCGCGTCGCCAGGATCGTCCAGACCGGCAGGGCCTCGGTGATCCAGTTCAACCAGAAGTCGCGCAGGCGTGGATCGACCGTGGAATACGGGTCCCGCAGGCAGTCTGGAAAGAGGCCGGCCAGCACCGCGCCGGCGGCAAGGCCGATGACGGCGAGGCCGAGCGCGCGGCTGCCGAGCGACCGGCCGCCAAGGTGTGCGGCGAGCGCCAGTCCGACGCCGGAAACCGCGGCGACGAGCAGGTGCGGCGCGGAGAACGCGTCGCACGCGGCGTCGAACCAGCCGGACGGCGGCACGGTCGCCACGAAGGCGATGGCCGACCCGCCGGCGAAGCCCAGCCCGAAACGCAGCGGGACGGCGCGCTCGCCGCGGAACAGGAACAGGCCGGCGCACCAGAGCCCGGCGACGGCGACGAACGGCACGCTCTCCATGCCGATGGCGAGCATCGCGGCCGTGAGCACGCCCGCCCCCAGCGCACGGCGCGGCGCCGCGTCGGCCTGTGACAGCTGCAGCATCGTCGCCAGCAGCAGCACGAGCTGGAGATTGTGATGGTCGATGGCGCCCGGGCGGAACGTCGCGACGAAGAACAGCGCCATGGCGCCGACCAGCGCAGCCGGCAGCAGCGCCGCGTCGCCGGCCAGCCGGCCCGCCAGGCGGATCAGCAGCCAGAGCGCGGCGAAGGCGAGCAGTGTCGGCCAGAGCACCAGGGCGACGGCTTCGCCCGTGGCCTGCGATCCGGTCAGCGCGGAGCCGGCCAGCACCAGCGCCGCGAGCGGGGCGTCGACCAGCCGCGACCAGTGCATGACGATGCCGCCGGCCGGCCCCATGCGGTATTGGTGAAGGTCGAACCAGCCCTGCCCGGCAACGAGGTCGCGGATCTCAACCAGCCGCATCAGGCTGTCATTGTCGCCGCGGCCGTCGCTCAGCAGCGAATTGCCCGACAGCCAGTTGACGCCGACGAGGAGCAGCGTCGCGGCAAGCGCGGCGGTCCAGGCCGTCAGGGGCCGGCGGCGGGCCCGGTCCGAGGAACGTGCGGAGGAGCGTGCGGCGATCGTGTTCAGGGGCGGCACTCGGTGGCGAAGACCTAACGTAGCCTTAACCGCTTCAGGAATAGTAAAGGCGGGCGCCGCGTCCGGCGCGGCAGGCGGAACCCCGGATGAACGCACTCGCCACCGTCGAGAAGAAGCTGCTGAACGTCGTGCATGACCGGGCGGTGTTCCGGCGCCGCGTGCGCGTGCTGTCCAGCCTGATCGCCGACGAACTCGGCCGCGACGGCACGGTGCTCGACCTCGGCTGCGGCGACGGATCGATCGCCCGCGCCATCATGGACCGCAAGCCCGGCCTGCGTTTCCGCGGCATCGACGTGCTGGTCCGCGAGACGACGCTCATTCCCGTCACGCCCTTCGACGGCACCACCATTCCCGCCCCCGACGGCGCCTATGACTGGGTGACCATCGTCGACGTGCTGCACCACACCGACGATCCGGCCCGCCTTGTCGCCGAGGCGGCGCGCGTGGCGCGGCAGGGCGTCGTCATCAAGGATCACCTGCGCGAGGGCCTGTTCGCCCGCGAGACGCTTCGGCTGATGGACTGGGTCGGCAACAAGGGCCATGGCGTCCGCCTGCCCTACAACTACCTGTCGCGCGCCGAATGGGACGCGATCTTCGAGCAGGCCGGCATCGCCGTCGAAAGCTGGCGCGGCAGGCTCGGCCTCTATCCCTTCCCGGCCAGCCTCGCCTTCGACCGCGGCCTGCACTTCATCGCGCGTCTGCGTTGAGCGAGCGGCTCTCCGCCGCGAACACCCAGCGCGACGACAGGACGTAGCTGCTTACGCCCGCCGTCAAAGTCACCGCCACCGACATCCACAGCGCCGGCAGGCCCATCATGTCGCCGACGACGTGGCCGACGGCACCCGACAGCACGGCGCAGACGAGCTGGGCGCCGAGATAGCGCGGCAGAAGCTCGCCATGGCTGCGGTCGCTGGCGAACGTCCAGCCGCGCTGCATTGCGTAAGCGACGACGAACGCGATCGCATAGCCGCCGGCGCCGGCGACGAACGCCGGCAGGCCCGCCTGCCGGAACAGGTAGGAGAGGACCAGCAGGAGCAGATTGGCGCCGAGACCGACCGCGACGAACCGCGCGAGGCGGCCCTGCCGCGCCGACAGTGCGGCGGTCACTGCGGACCGGCGGGCTGCGCGGGGAGGCCGTCCGCCAGCGCGCGCCGCCGCTTCACCGGAATCTCCAGCACGCCGAGCAGGAAGGCGGAGAAGAACGCCTGCAGGCCGATCACCACCATCGTCAGGCCGAGCACGACGATGCGCGGGATCTCCGAATCGTTGAGCGGGCCGAAGCCGAGCTGCGCCCAGGACACGAGCGCATAGGCGAAGAAGGCGAGGCCGGCGACGAAGATCATGCCCGCGTTCAGCGCGATCCGGTCGGTGCTGATCGATTTCGACAGCCAGTCGGCGCGCGAGGTGGTGGGCAGGATGCCGGTGATCTCGGCATAGTGGCGCGACAGCACGCCGAAGCTCAGAAGCTGGGTGCCGGCGACGGCCATGAAGCAGGCCGCCATGAACGTGTTGAGGTCGAGCTCCATCGTCGTGTTGAGCTGGAACGGCCCGAACAGCAGGAGCAGCGCCAGCGCAAGGCCGCCGCCGCAGAGCGCGAGGCCCGGGATGAAGAACAGCCAGCGCGGATTGTACATCAGCAGGAACTTCAGGTGCCGCCAGCCGTCGCGCCATGTCCGCAGGTGCGGCGGGCGGCTGCGGCCGTCGGGCTTCAGCGTCGTCGGCACTTCCTCGATCGCCAGCCCGGCCAGGGCGCTGCGGACCACCATCTCGCTGGCGAATTCCATGCCGGTGGTGCTGAGGTCGAGCGCCCTGATGCTGTCGGCCCGGAACCCGCGCAGGCCGCAATGGAAGTCGCGGACCGGGATGCGGAAGAACAGGCGGCCGAGGAAGGAGAGCACGGGGTTGCCGAGATAGCGGTGCAGGAACGGCATGGCGCCGGTCTCGATGCCGCCCTGGAAACGGTTGCCCATGACGAGGTCGGCGCCGCCGCGCAGCCGGCCGACGAAGGCGTCGAGCGACGCGAAATCGTAGGAATCGTCGGCATCGCCCATGATGACGTAGCGGCCGCGCGCGGCGGCGATGCCGCCCTGAAGGGCCGCGCCATATCCCTTCTGCGCCACCGGCACGACGCGCGCGCCGTGCGCCTCGGCGATCTCGCGCGAGCCGTCGGTGCTGCCATTGTCGGCGATCAGCACCTCGCCCGTCACATTCGCGCGCTTCAGATAGTCTTTCGCCTTGTCGATGCAGACCGCCAGCGTCTCGGCCTCGTTGAGGCAGGGCATCAGGATCGTCAGTTCGACCTCGTCGGCGTCGCTGGCGCGGATCGGTGTCACGGCGTTCATCGGGGCCTCGGGCACAGGGGAACCGGGCGCGACCGGCTCGCGGCGGCGCGCCTCACCTTGGACGCAAAAGCGTTAACGAATCCATGACGGCGCGCTGCCCCCCGACGCGACCGGCGATATCGCAACCCTACGGTGCACCGCGCGTTTCGCGTCGGTAACCCGAAGCGAGGGGCATTCCATGGCGGCACAGCCGGTCCAGGGCGGAGGACCGATCGAACAGGCCCGGGCCGGCGAACCCGGGCGCGGGCGCAACGCGGAGACCCCGTCGCAGATTCCGGCGGCGGGCTGGCGCGACATCGCCTGGCGGCTGTGGGCGTCGTTCAACGAGGACCGGCTGCCGCTGATCGCCGCGGGCGCCACCTTCTACCTCCTCCTCGCGCTGTTTCCCGCCCTCGCCGCCTTCGTGTCGCTCTACGGCTTCGTCGCCGATCCCAAGACCATCGCCGACCACATCGCCTTTCTCGGCACGCTGATGCCCAAGGCCGGCTTCGACATCATCAGCGACCAGCTCGCGGCGCTCGCCCGGCAGGACAACAACGCGCTGTCCTGGGGCTTCGTGATCGGCTTCGGCGTCGCGCTGTGGAGCGCCAACAACGGGATCAAGGCGCTCTTCGACGGGCTGAACATCGCCTATCGCGAGGCCGAGAAGCGGTCCTTCCTGTTCCTGAACGTCGCGTCGCTCACCTTCACAATCGGCGCGCTGATGCTGGCCGTCGCCATGATCGTCTCGGTCGGCATCGTGCCGGCCGCGCTGGTGCTGCTCCGGCTCGATCATCTGACCGAGCTCATCGTCGCGACGCTGCGCTGGCCGCTGCTGCTCGTCATCATCGTCACGGCGATCAGCCTGATCTACCGGTTCGGGCCGAGCCGCGAGCGCGCGCGCTGGCGCTGGATCAGCTGGGGAGCGGTGCTGGCGACGCTGGTCTGGCTCGTCGCCTCCTGGGCCTTCTCGTTCTACCTGCAGAACTTCGCCGACTACAATGCCACCTACGGGTCGCTCGGCGCGGTCATCGGCTTCATGATGTGGACCTGGATTTCCGTCATCATCCTGCTGGTCGGCGCCGAGCTCAACGCCGAGATGGAGCACCAGACCGCGCGCGACTCCACGACCGGCGCGCCGAAGCCGCTGGGCGAGCGCGGAGCCGTCATGGCCGACACGATCGGCCGCTCCGCCGACGAGTCGTGATGCTGGGCCGGCCAGCTTGACACCCGGTCGGTCGCGGCGTCATCTGCCGCGCCTTTTTGAGGAGCCGCCCATGCCGCTGAAGATCGCCGTCCAGATGGATCATGTCTCGACGGTCAACATCGCCGGCGACACCACCTTCGCGCTGTCGCTGGAAGCGCAGCGGCGCGGGCACGCCCTCTTCCACTACACGCCGGACCGGCTCTCCATGCTGGGCGGCAAGGTGTTCGCGCGCGTCGAGGAGATGCGCGTCCGGGACGAGAAGGGCAGCCATTTCACGCTCGGCGAGCCGGTGCGCACCGACCTGTCGGAGATGGACGTCATCCTGCTCCGCCAGGACCCGCCCTTCGACATGAACTACATCACCACCACGCACATCCTCGAGCGCATCCATCCGAAGACGCTGGTGGTGAACGACCCGGCCTGGGTGCGCAACTCGCCGGAGAAGATCTTCGTCACCGAGTTCCCCGACCTGATGCCGGAGACGCTGATCACCCGCGACGCGGCCGAGGTCGCCGCCTTCCGCCGCGAGCACCGCGACATCATCGTCAAGCCGCTCTACGGCAATGGCGGCGCCGGCATCTTCCATCTGCGCGAGGACGACCGCAACCTCGCCTCGCTGCTCGAAATGTTCGCGCAGTCCTTCCGCGAACCCTTCATCGTGCAGCGCTACCTGAAAGACGTGCGCAAGGGCGACAAGCGCATCATCCTGATCGACGGCAAGGTGGCGGGCGCCATCAACCGCGTGCCGGCGGACCATGATTCGCGCTCCAACATGCATGTCGGCGGCCGGGCCGAGGCGACGGAACTGACGCCGCGCGAGCATGAGATCTGCGAGCGCATCGGTCCGTCGCTGAAAGAGCGCGGCTTCATCCTCGTCGGCATCGACGTGATCGGCGACTGGATGACCGAGATCAACGTCACCTCGCCGACGGGCGTGCGCGAGGTGAAACGATTTGGCGGCGCCGACATCGCCGCGCAGTTCTGGGACGCGGTGGAAGCGAAGCGGGGTGATCAACTGCCGCAAGCGTCGGGTTGAATCAGTATTCCAACGACTTCGGGGAAAAAGGCAAAGCCCAATGCTAGGCTAAGTGAAAGACTGGAGGCGATTGTCCAGGATATCATCATAATCCTTGGAAAGACTCGAGCAGCCGCATTTCCGCTCTTGTGTGCAGGATCATCCCCAAATGGTCGCGGAAGAATCAGCTGGGGGTATTCTCTATCAATTTTCCGATACTGCGCCCTCAGATAGTCAAATTGACGGTGAGCTGCCGCAACTCCTCGGCCAACCATAACAGAGAAGTAGACACCAGACACTGATACCCCGAACATTAGCACATAAATAAATACTATACCTGATATATGAGGTCGTCCACCAACAAGTATAGCTATGAGTACGGACGATGCGGCAAATAGGCCAGCGCTGTATAATATTCCCCATGTGATTCTATCACTTATGACCTTGGCCTCATGATCCATTCCGCGGCATATTGCGACATAGAGAACAGAAGGATCTCTCGGGAACCCCCGATTCCCCTTTGCAGTTTTCATGAATGCCCCCGACCGTGACCACGAATAGATGGAATAACCGTTCCACATTCCAAAGAACTAGGGAAGCCAGCGAAGCAATTCTTTGACGATCCCGCGCGACTTGACCCGCCCGTTTGGAAAACGTCGTCCAGCCTACTAACGTTCTGCCCCACAACCAGCCACAATCGCCTTGCCATTGCTGATTGCGGCGGTGCGGGTTTCGTTCCCGTTCTGATCGCGACTGTCCGAAGCCGAACCTCCGAAGCCGACGAGTCATCAAAAATTCCCACGTCCGGAGGCGGCCGTCCTCCGGCAGGCCGGGATGCGATGCAACCCTGCATGCAAGAACAGTTCGTGCCGATCGTCGCCGTCGACGCCCAACCTATTCGGCTCGTCCCCTTGGTGCGCCACGCCAACTCAGGGAGCAAGGTGGTACGATCATCTCATCCGAAGTGGCCTTCTTCTTGCGCCCCTTCAAAGCAGAGATGCTGAATTACAACCAAAAATCTGGAAGATACCACCGCTGCGTGAATGTTCCTCTATTGTTCTTTACGGCTGGCGCCTTCCATGCTTTGATCCACCGGACTTCAATCGGAACGCGCGGGGACGGCGCGGCTGGAGGGCGGACATGGTTTCGCGCGTCACGACGATCGCGTTCGAAGGCATCGCGGCCGTGCCGGTCGACGTGCAGGTGATGGTGGCGCCGGGCAAGGTCGGCATGCAGATCGTCGGCCTGCCGGACAAGGCGGTCGCCGAGAGCCGCGAGCGGGTGCAGGCCGCGCTCCACGCGTCGGGCCTGTCGATGCCGCCCAAGAAGGTAACCGTCAATCTGGCTCCGGCCGACCTGCCCAAGGAGGGCAGCCACTACGATCTGCCCATCGCGCTCGGGCTGATGGCGGCGCTGGGTGCCGTCCCAGGCGACGCGCTCGCCGACTATGTCGTGCTGGGCGAACTGAACCTCGACGGCACCATCGCCTCGGTGACCGGGGCGCTGCCGGCGGCTATCGGCGCCAATGGGCTCGGCAAGGGGCTGATCTGCCCGCACGATTCCGGGCCGGAAGCGGCCTGGGCCGGCGCCGAGATCGACATCCTGGCGCCGCGCTCGCTGATCGCCATGGCCAACCATTTCCGCGGCACGCAGGTGCTGTCGCGGCCGGAGGCGACACGGCATGCGCCGTCCCGCGAACTGCCCGACCTTGCCGACATCAAGGGCCAGGAAGGCGCCAGGCGGGCGCTGGAGGTGGCGGCGGCCGGCGGGCACAATTTGCTGATGGTCGGGCCGCCAGGCTCCGGCAAGTCGATGCTGGCGCAGCGCCTGCCCTCGATCCTTCCGCCTCTGTCGGCGCGCGAACTGCTCGAAGTGTCGATGGTCCAGTCGGTCGCGGGCGAGCTCGCCGGCGGCAAGCTGACCGACCGCCGGCCGTTCCGTGCACCGCACCATTCGGCGTCGATGGCGGCGATGGTCGGCGGCGGGCTCCGTGTCCGGCCGGGCGAGGCGTCCCTGGCGCATCACGGCGTGCTCTTCCTCGACGAGTTTCCCGAATTCACGCCGCAGGTCCTCGATTCCCTCCGCCAGCCGCTCGAGGCCGGCGAATGCGTGATCGCCCGCGCCAACGCCCGCGTCTCCTATCCGGCGCGCATCCAGCTCGTCGCGGCCATGAACCCGTGCCGGTGCGGCATGGCCGGCGAGCCGGGCCACCGCTGCGCGCGCGGCCCCCGCTGCCAAGCCGAATACCAGGGCCGCATCTCCGGCCCGCTGCTCGACCGCATCGATCTCAGGATCGAGGTTCCGGCCGTCTCCGCGCAGGATCTGATCCGTCCCGGCCGCGCCGAAGCCAGCGCGGCCGTCGCCGAGCGGGTGGCGCGGGCGCGGATGCTCCAGCGCGATCGATACGAGGCGCTGGGCGCAGCCGGCGTCACAAATGCGCATTGCTCGACGGCGCTGGTCGAGCAGGTGGCGGCGCCGGACGCCGCTGGCCTCGCCCTGCTGCGCGACGCCAGCGACAAGCTCGGCTTCTCCGCGCGCGCCTATCACCGCGTGCTGAAGGTGGCGCGCACGCTGGCCGACCTCGACGGCATCGAGCGGGTCGGCCGCATCCACCTCGCCGAAGCGATCTCCTACCGGATGGGCAGCGAGCGGATGGCGCAGGCGGCTTGAGTCCGGCGCCGCAACTTGAAGGGGGACAGAGACTGATGGCTGTCGCGTATATACTCCTGGTTACGCCAAGCGCCTGTCTTCCGCAGGCATAAAGCAGGAACACGCGGAGGCGCAGGCCGAAGCGGCGCGGGATTTCATCATGGCCGAGCTTGTGACGAAGACGGACCTGCGCGCTGCTCTCGATGCGCAATCCCTGCGCCTTGCCCTGATGCTGGGCGGCGCATCCGTCACCGTGATCGGCATTCTGACCGCGGTGATCAAGCTGGTCTGATTCTGCGCGTCGCAGGCACCGCGTCACCGCCCTTGTGACGCTTTGTATGCCGGGAAGCCTGGATGTCGGGAGTCTGGGCCGCTACTCCACCGAGCCGACCAGCGTCGACTGGCCTTCGCGGATCGAGACCCAGCGGCCGGTATGGTCGGCGGACTGGCGCTTCAGGTAGCGATAGCCCGTCTCTTCCCAGGCGCGCACCTTGTCGGTCAGGTTGTCGAGGACGAAGTCGCCGATGTCGGTGCGCAGCGTCAGCACCGCGTGGCCCTCGCCGTCGGGCTTGCGCACGACGGTGATCAGCAGGTTGGAGAGCGACAGCCCCTTTTCGTTGAGGATGCGGCGCTTCTCCAGCACGTAGTCCTCGCAGTCGCCGACGCCGGCGGTCGGGTAGGCCCAGACCTCGTCCTTGCCGTAGACGTCGATGTCGTTCATCGGCTTGACGGCGCGGTTGACGCCGACATTGACGGCGCGCACCTCAGCCCACAGGCTCTCGGTCGAGCGCTCCGGCCCCGCATTGCGCGGGCGGATCGAGCATTCCTGCGGATTCTCGCGGCAGAACTCGTAGTGGCCGATCGGCTGCGAGGTCAGCCCGCCGGTGACCATCGGCGAAGCGAAAGCGCCGCCCGCCAGCGCGAAAACGGCAGCCGCCGATCCGAACCGAGCAAAGCCGCGCAAAAGCGCGCCGCGCGCCCCTGGAGAGGAATCCATGCCCCCCGGCCCCGTGTGCCTTTTCTCTTAATCAAAAATAAACGGTGATTTGGCGGGCCTGTCAATTTGTTGCCGGGACACACATGGCGTGATGGTTACTTCACGTCCGGCGCGCGGCAGATATGCAACACCGCCCCGGGCCGCTCCGGTCGCCAGGTTGGCCGCGAAACGCCGGTCCGCGCCTCCCGTGGGGCGCGGGCCTGCGCAGCCGGCTCAGTCCTTGGCCGCCTTCACCAGCCGCGGCCGGGCAGGTTTCCGCTCGCGGCCGTAGCTGTTCACGAAGTCGACGATGCGCGGCAGGATCTCGGCGCGGAAGCGCGAGCCGTTGAACACGCCGTAATGCCCGACCGCCGGCTGCATGTAGTGGGCCCGCATGTCGGCCGGCAGGCTGGAGCAGAGCGCATGCGCGGCCTCTGTCTGGCCGATGCCGGAGATGTCGTCGTTCTCGCCCTCGACCGTGAACAGCGCGACGTTGCGGATCTTCGACGGATCGACCGGCGTGCCGCGATGGGTCATCGTGCCCTTCGGCAGCCGGTGCTCGACGAACACGGTCTCGACCGTCTGCAGGTAGAATTCGGCGGTCAGGTCCATCACCGCCAGATATTCGTCGTAGAACTCGCGGTGCTTCTCGGCGCCGTCGCCGTCGTTCTTCACCAGGTGCAGGAAGAACTCCTTGTGGGCGCTGATGTGCCGGTCGAGGTTCATCCCCATGAAGCCCGACAGCTGCAGGAAGCCCGGATAGACCGAGCGCATGAAGCCCGGTTCCGGCCACGGCACCTGCATGATGACGTTGTCGCGGAACCACTGGATGCCCTTTTCCTCGGCCAGCAGGTTCACCGCGGTCGGGTTGCGCCGCGTGTCGATCGGCCCGCCCATCAGCGTCATGGTCGCCGGCGCGAAACGGTCGCCCTTCGCCTCCATCAGCGCCACGGCGGCCAGCACCGGCACCGAAGGCTGGCACACCGCCATCACATGCGTGCCCGGCCCGACGGCCTTCAGCATGTCGATCACGTAGTCGATGTAGTCGTCGAGGTCGAAGCGGCCTTCCGCGACGGGCACCATGCGGGCGTCCGTCCAGTCGGTGATGTAGACCTCGGCATGCGGCAGCAGCGCCTCGACCGTGCCGCGCAGCAGCGTCGCATAGTGCCCCGACATCGGCGCGACGACGAGGATGCGCGGATCGGGGCGCCGGCCGGCCGGCAGGTTGCGCTCGAAATGGATCAGGTTGCAGAAGGGCTTCTGCCAGACCACCGTCTCCGTCACCCGCACCGGCTGCCAGTCCACCACCGTCGCCCCCAGGCCGAAGCTCGGCTTGGCGTAGCGGCGCGTCGTGCGCTCGAACAGTTCGGCCGCAGCCGCGATCGACCGGCCCCAGGGCGTGTGTGCCCAGGGATTGACCGGATTGGAGTAGAACAGCTTCACCACGTCCGCGAAGGCCCGGAAGGGCTGGATCGCCGCGTGGTTCAGTTCGTAGACCTGATAGAACATAGACCCTCCGGGCCCTGGGCCGACCGCCCCCTGGTCGTGCCGGTCCGGGATTTGTCCGACAACAAAGCTAGCCCGTTTTTGTTGCATTGCAATAGATCACGCCGCGTCAACCGGTCCGATGGTTGTGCCAAACCCTTGAGAAAGCGTTGCGGGCGGCAGCAGCCGGCTCAGCAGGCGCGCACCATCAGCAGCCGCCGCGCCGGGTCGACGCCGTCCGGAACCTCGGCGGCGAGCTGGCGGCACAGCGCGTCGGGCGCATCGCCGGGATGCCGCTCGGCAAAGCCCAGCCGCGCGTAGAAGGGCTGGTTGAACGGCACGTCGCGGAACGTCGTCAGGCTGACGCCGGCCAGTCCCGCCGCCCGCGCCGCCGCCAGCACCGCCCCCACCAGCGCGCGGCCGATGCCGCGGCGACCGTGCGCGGGGTCGACCGACAGCTCCCTGAGATGAAGGAACCCGGCGAGCGGCCCGGCGACGGCGAACCCGACGGGCCGGTCGGCGCCGTCCGCCGCCACCCACACCTGCTGGCCGGCGAACAGGCGGGCCAGGAAGGCGACGTCCGGGATGGGATTGTCGCTCACCTCGGGATAGCCATGCGCGCGGAAGAGGGCGGCCGCGCGGTTCTCGACCAGGACCAGCGCCGGGTCGTCGTCTTGCCGTCGCGGCCGGATGGAATACCCGGCGGGCAGGCCAGGAACGGTCAGCCGTCCAGCCCTTCGACGAGCACGATCTCGCCGTCGGCATATTTCTGGCGGATCGCGACGGCCTTCTGGTATTCGGGCGAGGTGTAGCAGGCGTGCGCGTCGGCCAGCGAGCGGAACTCGATGATCACGTTGCGCTTGCGGCCCGGGCCCTCGGCGAACTCGTAATTGCCGCCCCGGGCGAGAAATTTCAGGTCGAACTTGTCGAAGGCGAGCTTCGCCTGTGCGACATAGTCCTTGTAGCCCTCCGGGTCCCGCACGTCGACGCGCGCGATCCAGTATGCTTTCGGCACGGCCGATCCTCCCGGGTGTTGGTGCCGCGGCCGTCCGGCGCGGCGTCGTGGCCAGTTAAGTCCGCGCGGTCGCGCCGCGCAAGCTCAGGCGGCCGCCATTTCGGCCAGGATCGCTTCCGCCGCCGCCTTGCGGTCCGGCGCGCCGACGATCGGCCGGGCGACGACGAGATGGCTGGAGCCGGCGCGGATCGCGTCGGCCGGCGTCATCACCCGCTTCTGGTCGCCGGCCGCGCTGCCGGCCGGGCGGATGCCCGGCGTCACCACGGCGAGGTCGGGTCCGACGATGCGGCGCACGGCGGCGGCCTCGCCGGCCGAGCACACCACGCCGCCCATGCCCGCCACCAGCACCTGCTCGGCGCGGCGCAGAACCAGCGTGTGCGGATCGTATTCGTAGCCGGCGTCGGTCAGGTCCTGCTCGTCCATCGAGGTCAGCACGGTGACGCCGAGCAGACAGAGGCCAGACCCCCGCGACGCGTCCACCGCGGCGCGCATCGCTTTCGGATAGGCGTGGACCGTCAGCATGGTCACGCCCATCTTGGCGATGTTCTCGACGCCCTTCGCCACCGTGTTGTCGATGTCGAGCAGCTTCATGTCGAGGAACACCTTGACGCCACCCGACACGAGCTCGCGGGCGAAGTCGAGCCCGCCGGCGAAGGCGAGTTGGTAGCCGATCTTGTAGAAACCGGCGACGCCGTCGAGGTCGCGCACGACCTGCCCCGCCGTCGCGACGTCCGGCACGTCGAGCCCGACGATCAGCCGGTCGCGCGCGGCGCTCATGCCTCGCTCCGCCGCGCCAGCAGTGTCGCGTGCTCGATCAGCGTGCGGCACAGCCGCGTCATGCCCTTGCGCAGCCGCTCCTCGCGGAACGTGCCGTCCTCCTCGAAGGCCTCGCCGCCATGCGGCACCGATACCTGCGGCGAGATCACCTCCATGCCGATGTGCGACAGCACCGCGCGCAGATGGTTGGCGCTGCGGATGCCGGCAAAATGCCCGTCCGACGACGAGCAGATGGCGACGAGCTTCTCGGGGAACGGGTGGAGCGGCTTGCCGCGATCCTTCTTGACCCGGCTCACCCAGTCGATCGTGTTCTTCACCAGCGGCGGGATCGAGCCGTTGTATTCCGGCGTGCAGATCACCACCGCGTCATGGGCGGCGATCAGCCGGGCGAGCCCGAAGGCATTCTCGGGAATGCCCTTCTCGTCCTCCAGATCCTCGTCCATCAGGGGCAGCGTGTAGTCGGCGAGCGAGATCCGGGTGACCTCGGCGCCCTGCTCGGCCAGTTCCTTCTGGGCATTGTCGGCAACCTTGCCGCTGTAGGCGCCGGACCGGATCGAGCCGGCGAAGACGAGGATTTTGGGGACCAACGGGCGCAGCTCCGATTTCAGCCGATATAAACCCGCACCGAGCGCGGTCAAGCCGGACGGCGGTAGATCCAGAGATGGGCCGGCGGGACGTTGCGCAGCACCACCGCGTGGCGCTCGACCGAATAGCTGCCGCGGCCGCGCGGCACCGAGGGCGCGAGCCCGTAGGTGAACTGGATGACCGGCCGGCCCGGCGCCACCCGGTCGAGCAAATCCTCCATCAGCGCGATCCGCTTCTCCATCGGAAAGTTGAGCAGAGGCAGGCTGGAGATGGCGCAGTCGAAGGTCGAACCGGCATGCCGGCCGAGCGAGTTTCGCAGGTCGAAGGCGTCGCCCTGGACGACGTCGACGCCCGGGAAATCGGCGCGCAGCCGCTCGACGAAGTTCGGCGCGTATTCGAGCGAGACGATTCGGGCTGGGGCGACGCCGCGGGCCAGGATGGCGCGGGTGACGATGCCGGTGCCCGGCCCCAGCTCCAGCACCGGATGCGGCGAGGCCGGGTCGGCCACCGACGCCATCTTCTGCGCCATCGTCCAGCTCGTCGGCACGATCGAGCCCGTGGTCTTGGGATCGGCCAGCCATCGCCGGAAGAAGCGCAGGTCGTCGCGTAGCCGGGCGCGGGCGCGGGGTCGGTCGGTGCTCATCAGGGCGTGGTGTAGAGCGGCGGCCGGCCCCCGCGCAAGCCGACCTGCCGTTCCGGCACGCGCGAAGCCGCTGGACGCGGGCCTTCATTTCCGCAATTGATCGCCATCGAGCGCCGGCCTCGGGCGCGTGACCGGAGCCTCTGTCCCTTGCATACGTCCCGTACTCCCTGGGCAGCGGCCTTGCTGGCAGCGGGGTTGCTCGCGCTGCTCGGCATCGTCGGCGCGACGTTCTGGCTGAGCCGCCAGGCCCAGGCCTATTCGAACGACGTCCTGTCGATCCGCGGCGTGCGGGTGTCCGCCGTCGAGGTCCGCAACGGCCTGGCGACCGCCGAGAGCAGCCAGCGCGGCTATCTCTTCTCCGGCAACGAGATCTATCTTGCACCCTACGACGCCGCGATCGCGATGGCGCGACGCGAGGCCGCGGCCCTGCAGGCCGACCTCGACCGCTATCCCGACTTCCGGCCGATGATCAGCGAGCTCTCCAGCCTGGTCGACGCCAAGGTGGCGGAGATGGACCAGACGATCGGCCTGAAACGCGAAGGGCGCGACGCGGAGGCGCTCGACCTGTTCCTGACCAATCGCGGCAAGGCGCTGATGGATCAGGTCAACGTCTTCGTCGCCGGCATCATCGAATCGTCGGACGGGCTGCTGATCCGCGGCGTCGCGGAGCAGACGGCGAGCGCGACGCTGCTGCATCGCGTCTCGATCGCCGGCGGCGTCCTCATCGTGCTGGTCGTCGCCGGCGCCGTGCTCGCCTTCACGCGGACGACGCGCGAGATCATGGGCGCGCGCGACGAGGTGCGCGCGCTGAACGATTCGCTGGAGAAGCGCGTCGAGGAGCGGACCGCCGAGCTCAGCACCG
Organism: Rhizobiaceae bacterium; assembly: GCA_019635755.1. Taxonomy (GTDB): domain Bacteria; phylum Pseudomonadota; class Alphaproteobacteria; order Rhizobiales; family Rhizobiaceae; genus OAS926. The sequence continues at coordinate 595,865 of JAHBYW010000003.1, forward strand.
CGCTGGCGCGCACCGAGGTGCTTCTGTCCGAGGTCAACCACCGGGTCGCCAACAGCCTGGCGATGGTCGGCTCGCTGGTGCGCCTGCAGGGCTCGGCCAGCAAGGACGGGTCGGTCAAGGCGGCATTGACCGAGACGCAGTCGCGCATCGACGCCGTCGCGGCGGTGCACAAGCGCCTCTACGAATCGGGCGATGTCGGCCTCGTGGCCCTCGACGAATATCTCTCGGGCCTGCTGGACAGCCTGGCGACGACCATGCGCTCGGAGGGCCATGGCGGCTCGCTGACCTACGAGCTCGACCCGGCGCGGCTGAGCACCGACGCCAGCATCAATGTCGGCGTCGTGGTCACCGAGCTCGTCACCAATGCCTACAAATATGCCTATCCCGACCGCAGCGGCGACATCCGCGTGCGGCTGAAGCAGCTGCCGACGGCGCGGCTCGAGATCGTCGTCGAGGACGACGGCGTCGGGCGCGGATCGGGATCGCCGCGCGGCACCGGCCTCGGCTCGCGCATCGTCAAGAGCATGGCGCAGACGCTGGGCTCCGAGGTCGAGTACATCGACCGCAATCCCGGCACCGCCGCGCGCCTCTACGTCGCGCTGAGCCCCGCCGCCTGAAACGGCGCTGCCCACTCGTCGCTGCCCGCGGAATGGGGTAACATCGGCGATGGGTTCGGGAGGGAATGTCGCTTGACCGCCGTCGTGATGCCCGCCGCCCACGGGTGGCGCCTCGCCGCGGCCGCCGCCGTGGTGGCGCTGGCGCTGGCAGCGTCTTCGCCGTCCACGGCACAGGACGGCCCGGCCGGCATCGCCACGCCGACCGTGCTGCCGCCGTTCAATCCCGACGCGCCCGCCTGCTCGCCGCCGCCCGGCCTGTCGCCGGCGCTGGTCTTCCTGCAGGACAATGAGCGCGAGTTCATCCAGGGCGTCGGCAGGGGTCTCGCCGATGCCGCCCGGGATCGCGGCCTGTCCTACGAGGTCGCGCGTGCCGACAATGATTCGGCGCGCATGGTCGCGCAGGCGAAGGACGCGCTGGCGCGCAAGGTCGGCGCCGTCGTGGTCGCACCGATCGACCCGCGCGCGATGACGCGGCCGCTGCAGGCGCTGATCTGGACCGGCACCTATGTCGGCGCGGTGGTTCCGCCGCCGGCGACGACCATCCTCAACGCGCCGCAATACGAGACCGGCAAGGTGCTGGGCGACGCGGCGGCGGCCTATATCGAAGAGGAGCTCGGCGGCACCGCGCGGGTGGTGCTGCTCACCCATGACAGCAACCAGTTCCTCGCTCCCCGCTTCGTCGCCATGCGCGACGCCCTGGCCCGGGTGCCGGGCGCGACGATCGTCGCCGACATCTCGCCTGCGACGGTCAACGAGGACGGCGGCTACGCCACCATGAAGACGATCCTTGTCGCCCACAACACGGTCGACGTGGTGCTCGGCGCGGACACGGTGGTGCTGGGCGCGCTGAAGGCGCTGCGCGAGGCGGGCAAGGACCGCCCGGACCAGTTTCTCGGCGGCATCGACGGCGAGCCGGAGGCGGTGGCCGAGATCAAGGCGGGCGGCCCCTATAAGGCGAGCGTCAGCCTGGCGTCACCGGTGTTCGGCTATGCGATGGGCCAGCACGCCGCCGACTGGCTGGCGGGCAAGAGCATCCCGCAGGCGATGGACATCCTGCCGCGCGCGCTGAATGCGGAGAACATTGCGGCCTACGAAGCCGACCTCGCCGATCCGGGCGCCGTCTATGCGGATCCTGCGCGGCGCGACAGCTATCTCCGGATGTACGGCAACATCTGCTACGACACGCGCGACCAGTACCTCAACTTCCCGTGGTCGTCGGAGCGGCGGGGGTAGGGCGCGTCAGTTCGGCGAGCCGAAGGATTCGAAGAAATCCTTCATGCGGCTGAAGAAGCCGCTCGACGCCGGGCTGTTCTCCTTGGAAGAGAGTTTTTCGAACTCTTCCAGCAGCTCGCGCTGGCGCTTCGACAGGTTCTGCGGCGTCTCGACCGCGACCTGGATGTAGAGGTCGCCGACCTGCGGCTGGCGCAGCACCGGCATGCCCTTGCCCTTCAGGCGGAACTGCTTGCCGTGCTGGGTGCCTTCGGGAACCTTGACCCGCGTCTGCGTGCCGTCGAGGCTCGCCACCTCGAACGAGCCGCCCAGCGCCGCGGTCGTCATCGAGATCGGCGCCTTGCAGTAGAGATCGGCGCCGTCGCGCTGGAAGAACTCGTGCGGCCTCACCGACAGGAAGATGTAGAGGTCGCCAGACGGGCCGCCGCGCAGCCCCGCCTCGCCCTCGTTGGCCAGCCGGATGCGCGTGCCGTCCTCGATGCCGGCCGGGATGTTGACCGACAGCGACCGCTCCTCGGTGACACGGCCCTGGCCCGCGCATTTCGGGCACGGGTCCTTGATGACCTGGCCGCGGCCCTGGCACTGGTGGCAGGTGCGCTCGATCGAGAAGAAGCCCTGCGCGTGCCGTACCTTGCCGCTGCCGGAACAGGTCGGGCACGTCGTCGGCTGCGTGCCGGGCTTGGCGCCCGAGCCGTGGCATTCGCTGCAGGCCATCGACGCCGGCACGCGGATCTGCGCCGTCTTCCCGGAATAGGCCTCCTCCAGCGTGATCTCCATGTTGTAGCGGAGATCGGCGCCGCGGTTGTTCTGGCCGCGCCTGCGGCCCATCACGTCGCCGAAGAAGTCCTCGAAGATGTCGGCGAAGCCGCCGCCCCCGGCGAAGCCGTTCGAGAAGCCGCCCATGCCGCCATTCTCGAAGGCGGCGTGGCCGAAGCGGTCGTAGGCCGCCCGCTTCTGCGGGTCCTTCAGCGTCTCGTAGGCCTCGTTGATTTCCTTGAAGCGCTGCTCGGCCTTGCTGTCGCCCGGATTGCGGTCGGGATGGCATTCCATCGCGAGCTTGCGGAACGCCGACTTGAGCGCCTTGTCGTCGGCGCCCTTGTCCACGCCCAGCGTCTGGTAGAAATCAGCCTTGACCATTCAGCCAGCCTTCGATTGTCGCTTGGTCAACGCCATTGCTCGCCAGCTTGTGGCGCGATGCCTCGATTACAGGCCCCGTAAAGAGCGAGCTGTGTCGTAGGACAACGCCTTCAAACGTCAAATCAGGCCTTCCATTCGAGACCAACACCCGAAATCCATCGGTGATCTTCGGGCTAGCAGCCAAATCCTCGATTACTTGCCTAGCGCCTACACGCGCGTATTTTTGCCGAGTTCGCGACAAACGGGTTGTCTTGCCGTTTTCTTCCGTCTTGAACTCTTCGGCGGCGGTCAAAGCGGTCCAATATTCTCGCTCAAGCACTTCCTGAAATTGCTGTCCTGCAAGCTCGGCGATGCGAAGCCTGCACGCCAAGACGATATCTTCTCGCCCCTGTCTTCGCGCGTTATCCGACAGCACTCGAATCTTGGCCGCATCCGTCATCGTCTTCGGATCGAGCGCCACGATATCCCCCTAATGAGATCGCCACCCATCCGGGAATATTCCCAGTGGGTGGCGACCTTCAAGTCAATCAGGCCGACTTCTTCTTGTCGTCCTCGTCGATCTCCTCGAAGTCGGCGTCGACCACGTCGGCGCCTTCCTTGGCCATGTCGGCCTTGGCGTCGGCCGCCGCGGCTTCCGCCTGCGTGGCCTCGTACATGGCCTGACCGAGCTTCATCGAGGCTTCGGCAAGCGCCTGGCTCTTCTGCTCGATCACCGCAGGATCGTCGCCCTCGGCCGCTTCCTTCAGCGCCGTGATCGCGTCCGCGATCGCGGTGCGGTCCGCTTCGGAGACCTTGTCGCCATATTCCTTCAGCGACTTCTCGGCGGAGTGGACCAGACCTTCGGCCTGGTTCTTCGCCTCGACCAGCGCGCGCCGCTTCTTGTCGGATTCGGCGTTGGCTTCCGCGTCCTTCACCATCTTCTCGATGTCGGCATCCGAAAGTCCTCCGGAGGCCTGGATGCGGATCTGGTGCTCCTTGCCGGTGCCCTTGTCCTTGGCCGAGACGTTGACGATGCCGTTGGCGTCGATGTCGAAGGTGACCTCGATCTGCGGCACGCCGCGCGGCGCCGGCGGAATGCCGACGAGATCGAACTGGCCGAGCATCTTGTTGTCGGCCGCCATCTCGCGCTCGCCCTGGAAGACCCGGATCGTGACCGCGGACTGGCTGTCCTCCGCCGTCGAGAAGACCTGGCTCTTCTTGGTCGGGATCGTCGTGTTGCGGTCGATCAGGCGCGTGAACACGCCGCCCAGCGTCTCGATGCCCAGCGACAGCGGGGTCACGTCGAGCAGCAGCACGTCCTTGACGTCGCCCTGCAGCACGCCGGCCTGGATCGCCGCGCCGATCGCCACCACCTCGTCGGGGTTGACGCCCTTGTGCGGCTCCTTGCCGAAGAACTGCTTCACGACCTCCTGCACCTTCGGCATGCGGGTCATGCCGCCGACGAGGACCACCTCGTCGATCTCGCCCGCCTTCAGGCCGGCGTCCTTCAGGACCGCCTTGCAGGGCTCGATCGTGCGCTGCACCAGATCGTCGACGAGCTGCTCGAACTTGGCGCGCGTCAGCTTCATCGTCAGGTGCTTCGGACCGGTCTGGTCCGCGGTGATGAAGGGCAGGTTGATCTCGGTCTGCGAGGACGAGGACAGCTCGATCTTCGCCTTCTCCGCGGCTTCCTTCAGCCGCTGCAGCGCGAGCTTGTCGTTCTTCAGGTCGATGCCCTGTTCCTTCTTGAACTCGGCCGCCAGATACTCGACGAGCCGCATGTCGAAGTCCTCGCCGCCGAGGAAGGTGTCGCCGTTGACCGACTTCACCTCGAACACGCCGTCGCCGATCTCCAGCACGGAGATGTCGAAGGTGCCGCCGCCAAGGTCATAGACGGCGATCGTCTTGCCTTCCTTCTTGTCGAGGCCGTAGGCGAGCGCCGCGGCCGTCGGCTCGTTGATGATGCGCAGCACTTCGAGGCCGGCGATCTTGCCGGCGTCCTTGGTGGCCTGGCGCTGGGCGTCGTTGAAGTAGGCGGGAACGGTGATCACCGCCTTCTCGACCTTCTCGCCGAGATAGGCTTCCGCCGTCTCCTTCATCTTCTGCAGCGTCATCGCCGAGATCTGGCTGGGCGACTGCTTGCGCCCGCCGGCCTCGACCCAGGCGTCGCCATTGTCGCCCTTCACGATCTTGTACGGGACGAGCTTCTTGTCCTTCTCGGTGACCGGATCGTCATAGCGGCGGCCGATGAGGCGCTTCACCGCGAAGATGGTGTTTTCCGGATTGGTCACGGCCTGGCGCTTGGCCGGCTGGCCGACGAGGCGTTCGCCGTCGCCGGTGAAGGCGACGATCGACGGGGTCGTGCGCGCGCCTTCCGCATTCTCGATGACCTTCGCGTCCTTGCCGTCCATGACGGCGACGCAGGAATTGGTCGTACCCAGGTCGATGCCGATTACTTTAGCCATTGTCTTTGTCTCTCCACCAAGCAGGCTGCCGGGACCCAATCAGGCGTTCCTTGGCAACCCCTGTTCACACGAAGATTTCCGCCCGGTCCGGCCCCTCTGCGAAGCCGCCGGGCGGCGTCGCGGCGTATATAAGAAGGGGGTCCGTGACGCGCAAGCGCCTAGGACAGGTTGGAGGCTAAGGGTTTTTGCTTGACCGAGGCTGGGTTCGACGGCGGGGCCTCGGGCTCCCTTCCCTCTTTGCGGGGAGGTGGGGGGTGAGGTGCATCAACCCGCGATTCCTCGATCATTACCCCAGCCGGTGCGCTTCGCGCACCAACCTCCCCGCAAGGGGGAGGTAGGCTGCCGCGCGCAACGTCCCCTCCCCCTTGCGGGGAGGGGTTAGGGGTGGGGGTATCAAGGTGTAGAGTGGACGAGACCATCTTCAAGCATCTCCCGCGACATCCCATATTCCTCCCATGCCCCGTCCGGACACGCTCGACCTCTTCGCCCGCCGCCGCAACCGCGCGCTGAACACCATCCATACCTGGCTGCTCGCCGGCGGTTCGCTGCTTCTCCTCGCCGTCACGGCCTGGGCCTTCGGCGGCCTCTCGGGCGTGCTCTACGCCGTCGTCTTCGGCACCGTGTCGATGGTGGTGGTGCGCCGCATCAGCCCGGACATGGTGCTCGCGATGTACAAGGCGAAGAAGGTCAGCGCGGCGGAATTCCCGCTCGGCGTCGGCCTGGTCGAGGACCTGTCGGAACGCGCCGGCCTGCCGGCGGCGCCGTCGCTGCACGTCGTCCCGTCGACCATGATGAACGCCTTCGCCGTCGGCCGCCGCGACAATGCGGCGATCGCCATCACCGACGCGCTTGCCCGGCGCCTGTCGGCGCGCGAGCTCGCCGGTGTCCTGGCGCACGAGATCAGCCATGTCGCGCATGAGGACGTGAAGGTCATGGCCTTCGCCGACATGGTGGCGCGCTTCACCTCGATCATGTCGACCGTCGGCATCCTGTCGGCCGTGCTGAACCTCGGCAGCCTTGTCGGCGGCGCCGGCGAGCCCGTGCCATGGCTGGCCGTGCTGGTGCTCATCGCCGCGCCGACCGTCGGCGGGCTGCTGCAGCTCGCCTTGTCGCGCACGCGCGAATTCGACGCCGACCTCGGCGCCGCGATCCTCACCGGCGATCCGGACGGGCTCGCCTCGGCGCTGCTCAAGCTCGAGCGGGCGCAGGGCCGGATGTGGGAAAGCATGGTGCTGCCGGGCGGGCGCACGCCCAACCCGTCGGTGCTGCGCACCCACCCGCTGACCGAGCAGCGCGTCGAGCGCCTGATGGCGCTGAAGCGGTCCGGCACGCTGCCCCAGGACGGCGCCATCGCCGGGCCGGCCGCGACCGAGGCGACGACGCGTGCGGCGGGACGGCCGCGCCCCTCGCTCGTGCCGCGCATTCCGCAGACCGGCGGCACCTATTTCCCGCTGCCGCCCGGCACCAGCGCGCTGGCCGGCGACGCAGCGGCCGGTCGCGAACCCGGCAACGACCCCGGCAACGACCCGGGGATCGACCTCGGCAGAGACCCCGGCGGGCGTCGCGAGACGGGCACGCCCGCCGGCCACGCCGTGTTCGACGACAGCCTGCCGGCCTGCGACGGTCCCATCAACCCGCCGGCGGGCGCCCCGCGCATCCACCTTCGCCGCGGCGGCGTCTGGTGGTGAGATAGCGCCGGCCCTGGCTCCGTCGCCTCGCGGGGAGGGTGGCCGGCCGCAGGCTGGCCGGGTGGGGTCCAAGCGGCCGCGCGCCGCCGCCCACCTCCCCCTTGCGGGGAGGTCGGCGCGCAGCGCCGGGTGGGGGTTGGTACGCAACACCCCTCACCGGACTGCCCACCTGTCCCATCCGCGACATCATTCGTGTCGCAGGTGTGGATAGGCGCCCGCGCCCGCCGCAACGATTTCAATGCCTTCCACGATTTCCGCCGCAGACTTATCCACCCCCTGTCGGCCCAGGCTATCCTCCGCCGCAGTTT
>JAHBYW010000030.1 GCA_019635755.1 Rhizobiaceae bacterium
CAAGCCTGACACCGAATGGCTCCGAGCATGCGCAGCATGAATCGGGTGTCAGGCTTGCGTTATTGCGTTGTTCTCGGAGGCCGCCTGGCCAGGGCTCCGCACAGCGCGGCGATGACGAGCAGGCGCAGCATCAGCAGGCGGTCGAGGCGGGTTTCCGACAAGCGGAGCTCGGCGCCCGCCGGCACGGGACCCAGGACCAGGCTGTCGCCGCAGGCGCGCGGGATCAGCTCAGTGCCGTCGGCCAGGTAGCCGACGATGCCGAAGGGCGCGCCGCGGATCGATAGATAGGGCGTGTCGGCCCGCACGCCGCGGCGAATCGCGGCGACGTTGGTTTCGTGCGACGCGGTAGGGGCGATGTCGCAGGCGTCGGCAAGGCTGGCGTAGTTCGGCGCGTACTCGCGCACGGCCCAGCCGTGGACGGTGTCGACGTACTGGCGTCGCGCGACATCGTCGTCGACCGCGCCCGAGGACCAGAAGCGGATGCTGCCGGCGGCGTCGATGGCGATGACGACCGACAGGGTGGCGAGCGAGAGCAGCGTCAGCCCCTGCAGCGGGCGCGACGAGACGGCCGGCCATCCCAGCGCGAGCGCGGCGAAGCCGATGAAGGCGGCGGGGAACATGAGCCGCCAGACGAACAGCGACTGGTCCAGCAGCGGGATGGCGTCGGCCAGCGCGAACAGCGGGCGGGTCTGGATCGCCAGCGTTGCGACGAACGCGGCGGCGAGCAGCCAGACCCGCATGGATAGGCGTCGGCCGCCCAGCGCGAGCATGAGCGCGACGGCGATCGGCAGCCAGAGGCCCAGCGTCTGCGGCTGCAGCGGCGTCGCCAGCTCGGCGATGGTGAAGAACGTGTCGGCGAAGCGCACCGGCAGGCCGGACGTGCCGAGGATGAAGTCGCGCCAGAGCATTTGCGGCAGCCAGAACGGCGTCGAGACGACCAGCGCGGCGAACAGCGCCGGCAGGCCGGTGCGCGCCAGCCGGTGCCAGTCGGGCAGGGCAATGGCGAGCGCCACCGGCAGCGCGGCGGCGAGCGCGTGGCCGAAAACGATTGGATGGGTGCAGAGCTGGGCCAGCAGCAGGCCGAAGAGCAGCAGGCGCCGGCCGCGCAGCAGCGCGACCACGACCCATGGCACCAGCGCGAACACCCAGATCTCGGCCAGCGCCATGCGCATCATCCACAGGCCGTACACGTAGTTGGCGCTGAGGAAGATGATGGCGGCGAGATAGCCGTGGCGTCGCCGATCCGCCGGAAGCGACTCGATCAGCGCCTGCACGCCGCCGGCCAGCACCAGTACCGCGACCGCCGCGACCAGCTTGATCGCGACGAACGCCGGCAGGCCGGCGAGGTTCAGCGCGACCGACGGCAGGTAGGGCAGGATGCTGTAGTAGACGAAGACCGGCAGCACGCTGCCGGTCGCGCGATCCTCGAGCAGCAGGCTGGGCGCGCCGTCGCGCATCTGGTCGGCGAGGCCAACGATGCGATGGGCATGGTCCGGCCCGTCATAGCCGGGCGGCAGGATCTGGTAGGCCGCGATGAGCACCGCGACACACCAGAACACCGATCGCGCCGACGGCAATGGCCTGCGTTGGCGCGCTGTTGAGCCACCTGTCATGTATGGACGGCCCCCGTTTCGCAAGGTGTGAGTAG
>JAHBYW010000031.1 GCA_019635755.1 Rhizobiaceae bacterium
TGGCCGTTGATCGACGAAATGGTGATGACGCGGCCGAACTTGCGCTCGCGCATGCCGGTCCAGATCGGATGCGTCATGTTGAAGGCGCCGTTGAGGTTGGTGTTGATCACCTCGCTCCACTGCTCGCGCGTCATGCGGTGGAACATCGCGTCGCGCGTGATGCCGGCATTGTTGACCAGCACCTCGACCGGGCCGAGATCGGCTTCCACCTTGGCGATGCCGGCGACGCAGGCGTCGTAGTCGGCCACCGACCATTTGTAGGTCTTTATGCCGGTCTCCTTCGAGAAGGCGGCGGCGGCCTCGTCATTGCCTGCATAGTTGGCCGCAACCTTGTAGCCGGCGTCTCTCAACGCGACCGAGATTGCCGCTCCGATGCCGCGGGATCCGCCTGTAACGAGTGCTACGCGTGCCATGTGGTTCTCCTCCCCTGTTCTAGCCTTTTTGTCGCCTACTGATTCACCTTGGAGAAAGCATCTTGCATGACTTTCTCACCGATCCTCTGTCCATACAGGTTGGAAATCGTCTTGAATTCCTGCGTGCCGAGCTGCGTCACAGGATAGTCGCAATCGACCGAGGCAAGACGGGCAACGCTTCCCGCGAGAATCATTGCCAGCCCTTTGAGTGAAGATGTGTCCTCTTCGATTCCGGCGACCATCATCTTCTTCAGAACGTCGAAGTCTGCATCCGTTGCATGCTCGAACATACAGTCGGCGGTCTTGTGAAGCCTGCTCTCGTCTGCTTCCGCTTCGCCAAGGCAAATGCATGCCAGAAGTAAGGCGACCGCAACCGTTCGCGCCATTCTGAAACGAGCCAACTACATCGCTTCAACGCACATAGCGACGCCCATGCCGCCGCCGATGCAGAGCGTGGCGAGGCCCTTCTTGGCGCCGCGACGGCGCATCTCGTAGACCAGCGTGTTGAAGATGCGGGCGCCGGAGGCGCCGATCGGGTGGCCGATGGCGATGGCGCCGCCGTTGACGTTGACGATCGATGGATCCCAGCCGAGCCCCTTGTTGACCGCGCAGGCCTGCGCGGCGAAGGCCTCGTTGGCCTCGACGAGGTCGAGGTCGCCGACCGACCAGCCGGCCTTTTCCAGCGCCTTCTTCGAGGCCGGGATCGGGCCGGTGCCCATGATGGAGGGATCGACGCCGGCGGTGGCCCAGGACGCAATGCGGGCGAGCGGGGTGATGCCGCGCTTCCTGGCCTCTTCCTCGGTCATCAAAAGCACAGCGGCGGCGCCGTCGTTCAGGCCGGACGCGTTGGCGGCGGTGACCGAACCTTCCTTGTCGAAGGCGGGTTTCAGCTTCTGCATGGCGTCGAGCGTGGCGCCGTGACGGATGTATTCGTCGGAGTCGACGACCGTGTCGCCCTTGCGGCCCTTGATCGTTACGGCGACGATCTCGTCCTTGAACTTGCCGGCCTGCTGCGCCGCCTCCGCCTTGTTCTGCGATCCGACGGCGAACTCGTCCTGGGCCTCTCGGGTGATCTGGAACTGACGGGCGACGTTTTCGGCCGTGTTTCCC
>JAHBYW010000032.1 GCA_019635755.1 Rhizobiaceae bacterium
GACTGCGGCCGCGCCCATCGCCGCGGGATCCTGCTGGATGACGGCCACGAGATAGCCGGCGTCGATCGCCGCGATCGCCTGGGCGGTAAGGTCCCAGCCGAAGACCTCGACATTGCCGGTCCGGCCCTGGCTCTCGACTGCCGCAAGCGCACCGAGAAGCGCCGGCTCGCCGGTGGCGTAGATGGCGGTCATGTCCGGGTTGCCGGTGAGCAGGTTCTCGGCGGCGGCGAGTGCGTTGTCCTGGATGTTGCGGCCGTCGACCACTCCACCCATTTCGATTCCCGAAACGCCGGTGAGCTTGTCCTCGAAGCCCTTCTGCCGAAGGTTCTGGATGGCGGAGTTCAGGGCGCCGACGATGCCGAGCTTCGCCGAACCGTCATGGTCGGCGACGTGCTTGACGAAGTAGTCCCCCATCATCCCGCCGGCTTCTTCGTTGTTGACGCCGACCTGGGCTTTCTGCGGTCCTTCGGGGAGGACGGCATCGACGGCGATCACCGGGATGCCCGCGTCGGCAGCGGCGTTCACTGCCGACATGATGCCGTTCACGTCGATCGCCACGACGATCAGGCCGTCGACCTTCTGCTGGATGTAGGTCTCGATCGCATTGTTCTGGGCGGCGGGATCGTTGTTGGCGTTGAAGATGACAAGATTCGCGCCCGCCGCGTCCGCCGCCTTCTGCGCCCCTTCGTTCATCTGGTTGAAGAAGAGGGCCTGCTGGTTGATCTGGACAAGGGCGAAGGTCGGCTTGTCCTGGGCGAAACCGGGCGTCGCCACCGCCAGTGCTAGGGAGGCGCCGCCAAACGCGGCGAGTACCCGGCGTCGATCAATGTGCTGCATGCTGCTTTCTCCTCTGGTTGGCCGGAGAGGCCCTCCGGCGGCGATGTGCGGGCGCCGATACCGACGCACGCGAAATCAACTGACAGGCGAGATGCTCTTCGGCCGGCGGAGCGGCGCTGCCGCCCTGCGCCGCGACGATCTCGACACCGCGGCGCCCCATCTCCTCGACCGGCTGGTGGATCGCGGTGAGCGGAGGATTGAACAGGTGGACCGGTTCGACGTCGTCGAAGGTGATGATGGACAGGTCGTCGGGGACGCGCATCCCGCGCTCGCCGAGGATTTCCATGAAGCCGACGGCCATGCCGTCGCTGGCGGCAAGCACTGCAGTGGCGCCGCCGAGATTGCCGAGGAGCTCGTCCGCAGCGACGCGCCCCTGCTCCACGGAATAGGCCCCGAACGTCTCGGCCGCGATCACCGCCTCGGGACCGGCCTCCTGGAGCGCTTTTCGACAGCCGGCGAGGCGCTCGCGCGTGCTCATCATCCCGCGTGGGCCACCGAGGAAGGCGATCCGCCGATGGCCGGCTTCTACCAGGTGGCGCGCGGCCGCATAGGCGCCGCCGAAATTGTCGCAGAACACCTTCGGGACATCCGCCCCCTCGACATCTTCGTCAAGGATGGCGATGCGCTCGCGATTGCCGATCGCCTTCGCCAGTGAGCCGTCGTCCGGGTGGTTGGTTACG
>JAHBYW010000033.1 GCA_019635755.1 Rhizobiaceae bacterium
CGCGATCTTCAGGATTTCGGTAATGCCGCCGGTCTTGCAGGCGTCGGCCTGGACGAATTCGATCAGCTGCTCCGCAATCAGGGCGCGCAGTTCGTGGCGCGTGAAGTGGTTCTCGCCCGCGGCGAGCGGTGTCGAGGTCGCATCGCGGAGCCGCCGGTAGCCCGGCAGGTTGTCCGGCGTGAACGGCTCCTCGAGCCAGGCAAGGCGGCCCGCCTCGCAGATCTCGGCGATGCGGGCGATATCGGCGCTGCGATAGCGGGTGCCGGCGTCGGCCGCCAACGTGATCTCGGGACCGAACGCCGCGCGGATCGCGCTGACGCGTGCCAGATCCTTCTCGATGCTGTCGCCGACCCTGAGCTTCATGAAGTCGTAGCCGCGGCCGATATAACCCTCGATCTCGCGCTTGAGATCATCGACAGGCTGGAAGCCGAGGCTGATGCCGCCCGCATAGGCGCGGATCGGCCGGCGTCGGCCGCCGAGCAGGCGATAGACCGGCTGGCCGAGATCCTTGCCCTTGATGTCCCACAGGGCAAGATCGATGCCGCTGAGGCCGATCACCGCCGCCGCTCCCGGCCCGTGGGTCGCGATATAATGTCGGTAGGATTTGTCCCAGATCGCCTCGGTCTCATGGGCATCCATGCCGATCAGCGACGGTCCGAGCGCATCATTGATAAAGGCGGCGATCGTGCTCGGCGTCTGGGCGTGATGCGCCTCGCCGTAGCCCACGATGCCATCGGTCGTCTCGATGCGCACCAGTACCATGTCGCGCTTGGCGGACCGGCCGACGGCGAATACAGCGCCGCCGGGGGTGGGGCAGGAGAGGGCAAAAGCCTCGATCCGCTTGATTGTCGTCATTGATAGTCCTCCGCATCGCGCGCGTTCATGTTGGACCGTGGCGCCCCGGTCATCCCTTGACGGCGCCGCCGCCGACCCCGGCCACCAGGTGTTTTTGCAGGAAGAAGAAGGCTAGCAGGATGGGCGCCGCCGTGATGACGCCGCCGGCCATCAGTACGCCCCAGTCCGTGGTGTACTGGCCGATGAGCCCGCTCAGCCCGAGAGGCAGAGTGCGCTTCTTCTCGCTGAGGATGAAGGTGCTCGCATAGAGAAACTCGTTCCAGGTGTGGATCATCACCCAGGTCGCGACTGCGACGATGCCCGGCTGCGCCATCGGCAGGATGACCTTCCAGAACGCCTGCCAGCGCGTGCAGCCATCCATGCGCGCCGCATCCTCGAGCGAATGGGGCACCTGCGAGAAGAAGCCGCGCATCAGCCAGACGCAAAGCGGCAGCATGTAGCTGAGATAAACCGGTATCAGCCCATAAAGG
>JAHBYW010000034.1 GCA_019635755.1 Rhizobiaceae bacterium
GGTTTGCTCACCCACGGCGGGCGATGGCCGGCGCGCCACCTGGGGCACGCCGTCGATGACGATGGGCGAACGGACCGAGGGGATGCTGCCGCCGGCCGCCGCCGGGTTAGCGAGGTCGATCTTCATGCGGCGCGCCAGCACCTGCGGATCGGCGAAGACATCCGCCACCGTATTGATCGGCCCGGCCGGCACGCCTTGGCCTTCAAGCTGGCCAAGGAGATCGGCGCGGCTGTGCTGCGCCGTGAGCTGGGCCAACAGCGGGCAGAGCTGATCGCGGTTGGCGACACGCGCCTTGTTGGTCGCATAGGCCTCCGCATCCGCCAGCGCCGGGGCGCCGAGCACGGTGACGAACCGCCGGAACTGCCCGTCATTGCCAACGGCGACGATGACATGGCCATCCGACACCGGGAAGACCTGATAGGGCACGATATTCGGATGGGCGTTGCCGAGCCGCTTCGGCGAGACGCCGGAAACCAGGAAGTTCAACGACTGGTTGGCGAGCACGCTGACCTGCGTGTCGAGCAGCGCCATGTCGACCATGCCGCCGAAGCCCGTCGCGTCGCGGCGGCGCAGAGCCGCCATGATGCCGACGGTCGCATAGAGCCCGGTGAAGATATCGACATAGGCGACGCCGATCTTCATCGGCTCACCGTCCGGCTCGCCCGTGAGATCCATACTCCCGCCCATGCCCTGGATGAGGTAGTCGTAGCCGGCGCGCGCGGCATAGGGGCCGTCCTGGCCGAAGCCGGTGACTGAACAATAGATGAGCCGCGGGTTGACGGCCTTGAGGCTCTCGTAGTCGAGGCCGTATTTCCTCAGGCCGCCGACCTTGAAGTTCTCGATGAGCACATCGGCTTCCGCCGCGAGCCGGAGGATGAGCGCCTGGCCCTCGGGGCTCTCGAAATCGGCCGTGATGGAGCGCTTGCCGCGATTGGTGGCATGGAAATAGGCGGCGGAGAGGTCGCCGTCGCCATCCGCCTTGGCCACGAAGGGCGGGCCCCAGCTGCGCGTGTCATCGCCGGCGCCCGGCCGCTCGACCTTGACGACATCGGCGCCGAGATCAGCCAGGAGCTGGCCCGACCACGGCCCGGCCAGGATCCGCGCGAGTTCAAGCACCTTGAGGCCGTGAAGGGGAGCGATCCTGCTCGCCTCGTCGTCAGTCGTACTCATTGTCTCTCTTTCGAGGCCCTGCGGATGTGGCTGGCGGCGGGGAACCCCACCCGACCCGGCGCTGCGCGCCA
>JAHBYW010000035.1 GCA_019635755.1 Rhizobiaceae bacterium
TGCGTGCGGTGACTGCCGACAGAACTGATAGACCACATCCGTGGACGAGCCCCAGTTGGCGTCGATGAGGCAGCGGTCGATCCGCACCATCGCGCCGTCGTCGCGCCGCCACTCGCGGGCCACCGTCGCGCCGATCAGCCGCTCCAGCCCGGCGTAGATCGCCCCCTCGACGCCGGCACGGGGCGCTGCCGTCGCCAGCGTCCGCCGCAGATCGCGGAGTGTGAAATATGCCGCCTTCTGATCGGGCTCCGCGCCGTAGTCGATGACGTACCCGGTGAAGTCGTCCTCCCACGCGGCCACGAGATAGAACAGCGCCTTGCCCTGAACATCCACGAACATCGTCAGGCGTGTGCAGCCCAGGGGCACTTGCCCGCGCTGGTGCCCGCTCACCTTGGTCGCGATCTGGTCGGCGGTGAGAAGGTCGTCCGTCGCCTGAACTTCTGGCAGCGGCTCGTTCTGGTACTCCGCGAAGAACGCCGCCTCGTTCTGGAGCTTCAGGTTCATCGCGTGCTGCAGCGCCGACAGCTCGTCGTGGTTGAACCGCTCCGGCCACGCCACCACCGCGCCCTCGTCCATCGCGGACCGGTGCTGCTTGTAGAACTCAGTGGCGGCCTTGATGCCCCGATCGCTGCGCAGCCCCTCGGCCCGGATCTCCGCGTACCGCTGCCACAGCGCCTCCCGCGACGGGAAGGCGTACACCATCTTCGTCCGCTCGCCCTGCCACTGCGGGTGCTTGTCGCGGTCGAGGATGCGGTCGGCCAGGTCGTCGGGGCGGACGACCGTCAGCGTCATGAGGCCGGCGATCTTCTTCCCAGGCCCGGCGAGGCCGAGGATCGCGCCGGCGAGGATGCGTTCGCGGTTGGCGCACTGCGACGGCGACCGCGCGCTCTCGTCGGTCTGCGGGTCGTCGATGAGCACGAGCGAGGGGCGGACGCTCACGCCATCGACGCGCTTGTGCTTCATGCCGCGGATGCGTCCGGTGATCCCGGCGACGCGGATGATCGACCCCGACGCCGCGGAGCCCGGGATCGTGGGAAGCACGATTTCTCGCGCCGTCCACCCGATGTGCGTCTGCTTCCCCTGGTACAGCTGCCCCGAGGCCCGCTGGTGGATGCCTTCGAGCGACCAGATCGGGTGGCAGACCTCAGGGAAGTCGGCCCCGAGGATCTCGCTGTTCTCCAGCTCGGCCTTGATCGACTCGAGCATCCCCGCCGCGTGCTCCTCGTCTGAGCCAACG
>JAHBYW010000036.1 GCA_019635755.1 Rhizobiaceae bacterium
CGTGCACGCTGGCGGTGATCATGCACGCCATGTGGAGCGATGGAACCCACTATATTGGTGACGCGACGCGACCGAAGCCGACACCGTCCGGCGCGCGCAGGTCAAGGATCGCCGCCTTCTGGGAGCGCACGATGAACAGAACAACGCCAGTTGAACGCGACACGGCCGCCGAACAACAGACCTGACCCTGAAACCTGAGATCCGCCGCGGCGGATGAGAACCGATGCAGACCAGGAACCACGGAACGCACGTTATCTTGCCTGCGGCCGGACCGCGCTCGATTGCCTGTGACGATGCTCCGTCAGTCCAATGGAAAATTGCGCCGCGACGGCTCGAGCGTCGCCAGAGTGCAGCCCAAACATCCCGTCGCAGAGCGCGGAGGAGTGCGAGGCGCATCGGAACTCGAAGCGCAGCAGCGGCAGCGTGTCGTGGCGAACAGCGCAGTATGCTATCGTAACCGGAAGGAGAAACGCCGATGGCCAGAAGAGCACCAGCAACGTCACCGATTAGGAGGGCAGGATAAAAGCACGCACGGTGCGCGTCGGTTGGGCGGTTGTTTCTGTTTGGTTTTGTAGCACGTTTTGCACCGTGCGCTGAAGGCACGCACGGTGCAAAATCTACTTATCATCATGGGTTTCACGCTGCCGGTCGAGATCGCGGACATCGCCTTCCAGAACAAGGCGGTCGTCTACGATCTTCTGTTCAAGGCGGCGTCGGAGACGATGCTGACGATCGCGGCCGATCCGAAGCATCTCGGCGCGCGCATCGGCATCACCGCCGTGCTCCACACGTGGGGTTCGGCGATGACCCACCATCCGCACGTGCACATGATCGTGCCGGGCGGCGGCATCGCGCCCGACGGAAGCCGCTGGATCGCGTCGCGGCCGGCCTTCCTGCTTCCGGTGCGCGTGCTCGGCAAGCTGTTCCGCCGATTGTTCCTCACCCGCCTGCTCGCGCTGCACGACGCTGGTCAGCTCGCCTTCTTCGGATCGCTGGCGCACCTGGCCGACCGCCGAGCCTTCCTGCGCCACCTTGCTGTTGTCAGGAATAAGCGCTGGGTCGTCTATGCCAAGGCGCCGTTCGCCGGACCGGAGGCGGTGCTCGCCTACCTCTCCCGCTACACCCACCGGGTCGCAATCTCGAACCGCCGCCTGATCGCCTTCGACGAGAGCGGCGTCACCTTCCGCTACAAGGACTACCGCCGCAACGGCGCGGACCGGCAGCAGGTCATGACGC
>JAHBYW010000037.1 GCA_019635755.1 Rhizobiaceae bacterium
GGCGCCCTTCATTTTTGGCGCCCGCAACAACATCCACGTCATCGATCTGTCGCAGACGGTTCCGCTGCTGCACCAGGCGCTGAAGGTCGTCTCCGACACCGTCGCCGCGGGCGGCCGCGTGCTCTTCGTCGGCACCAAGCGCCAGGCGTCCGACATCGTGGCTGATGCCGCGCAGCGTTCGGCCCAGTACTACGTCAATTCGCGCTGGCTGGGCGGCATGCTCACCAACTGGAAGACGATCTCGAACTCGATCCAGCGCCTGCGCAAACTCGACGAACTGCTGGCCGGCGAGGCCCAGGGCTTCACCAAGAAGGAGCGCCTGAACCTCGATCGCGAACGCGAGAAGCTGAACAAGGCGCTCGGCGGCATCAAGGACATGGGCTCCACGCCCGACCTGATGTTCGTGATCGACACCAACAAGGAAGCGATTGCGATCCTGGAAGCCAAGCGTCTCGGCATTCCGGTCGTCGCGATCATCGATTCTAACTGCGATCCGGACAAGATCGACTACCCGATCCCGGGCAATGACGACGCGCAGCGCGCCATCGCGCTCTATTGCGACCTGATTGCACGAGCCGCGATCGACGGCATCGCACGCCAGCAGGGCAACTACGGCATCGACATCGGCGCTTCCGCCGAGGCCCCCGTCGAGCCGGCACTGGAAGAAGCCCCGTCGGCCTGAGCCGGTTCCATATGACGGGCGCGGCTTCGGCCGCGCCCACCCATTCCAGGCGCACGATGCCAATCGCGCGCCGTCATTTTTTGAGATGAAGAGGCTGAGATGAGCATTACGGCGGCACAGGTCAAGGAACTGCGCGAACTGAGCGGCGCGGGCATGATGGACTGCAAGGCGGCGCTGACCGAAACCAATGGCGACATGGAGGCGGCGGTCGACTGGCTGCGCAAGAAGGGCATCGCAAAGGCTGACAAGAAGGCGAGCCGCACGGCCGCTGAAGGTCTGGTCGGCGTCGACGCGGGCGTCCACGAGGCTGCCGTTGTCGAGGTCAATTCGGAAACAGACTTCGTCGCCCGCAACGACCAGTTCCAGGACATCGTCCGCAACGTCGCCAAGGTGGTGCTCGCATTCGGCGAGACGGAAAAGGTTGCAGCCGCCCGCTATCCCGGTTCGGACAAGACCGTGACGGAGACGATCAAGGATGCCGTCGGCACGATCGGCGAGAACCTCAACTTCCGCC
>JAHBYW010000038.1 GCA_019635755.1 Rhizobiaceae bacterium
ATGGCAAAAGGTAAATTTGAGCGTACGAAGCCCCATGTGAACGTTGGCACGATTGGTCACGTTGACCACGGCAAGACGTCGTTGACGGCTGCGATCACGAAGTATTTTGGAGAGTTCAAGGCGTATGATCAGATTGATGCTGCGCCTGAAGAGAAGGCACGTGGCATCACGATTTCCACGGCTCACGTTGAGTATGAGACGGCGAACCGTCACTACGCGCACGTTGATTGCCCTGGCCACGCTGACTACGTGAAGAACATGATCACGGGTGCTGCGCAGATGGACGGCGCGATCCTGGTTGTTTCTGCGGCTGACGGCCCGATGCCACAGACCCGCGAGCACATTTTGCTTGCCCGTCAGGTTGGCGTTCCTGCGATTGTTGTGTTCCTGAACAAGGTTGACCAGGTTGATGACGCAGAGCTTCTTGAGCTTGTTGAGCTTGAGGTTCGCGAGCTTCTTTCGAAGTACGACTTCCCGGGCGACGACATTCCGATTGTCAAGGGTTCGGCGCTTGCAGCGCTTGAAGACTCCAACAAGGAGATCGGCGAGAACGCAATCCGCAAGCTGATGGAAGAGGTTGACGCCTACATCCCGACGCCGGAGCGTCCGGTTGACCGTCCGTTCCTGATGCCGATCGAAGACGTGTTCTCGATCTCTGGCCGTGGTACGGTTGTGACGGGTCGTGTTGAGCGCGGCATTGTGAAGGTTGGCGAAGAGCTTGAGATTGTTGGCATTCGTGCGACGCAGAAGACGACCTGCACGGGCGTTGAAATGTTCCGCAAGCTTCTCGATCAGGGACAGGCTGGCGACAACATTGGTGCGCTGCTTCGCGGTATTGACCGTGAAGGTGTTGAGCGCGGTCAGGTTCTTGCCAAGCCGGGTTCTGTGAAGCCGCACAAGAAGTTCAAGGCTGAAGCCTACATCCTGACGAAGGAAGAAGGCGGACGTCACACCCCGTTCTTCACGAACTATCGTCCGCAGTTCTATTTCCGCACGACGGACGTGACCGGTATTGTCACGCTTCCGGAAGGCACCGAAATGGTTATGCCTGGCGACAATGTCACGGTTGATGTTGAGCTGATCGTGCCGGTTGCGATGGAAGAAAAGCTGCGCTTCGCTATCCGCGAAGGCGGCCGTACCGTCGG
>JAHBYW010000039.1 GCA_019635755.1 Rhizobiaceae bacterium
TCGAGCTGACCTGGTTGAAGGCCTCGTAGAACAGCGGCAGCGCCTCGAGCAGGCGGCCCCTGGCCTTGACCTCGACGAAGAACTCGTAGCGCTCGAACAGGTACGGGATGCGCCTGGTTGGCGCGCCCAGCCGCTTGAGCTCGGTGTCGATGAAGGTGACGGTGTTGCGGCCCTGGGGCGTGGCGCTGCGGTGGTGCGGCAGCCTGCTGTAGGCCTCCACCAGCTTGTACAGCCGCTCACCCACCTGGCCGCGCGGCTGCGCCCAGGTGCGCGATGTGCCGCCCGCGGCGAGCGCCGCGGCTCCAGCCAGCGCCGAGCGTCGCGACAGGCGCACGGTCAGCCCGCCCAGCCGAGCCGCGCCTGGCCGATGGCCATGGCGACGGCGGCCTGCGTCGGCTCGACCACCGGCACGCCGACCTCGCGTTGCAGGCGGTCGCGATAGCGCGCCATGCCGGCGCAGCCCATCACCAGCACGTCGGCGCCATCGCGCCGGCGCAGCTCCGTGCCGACCTCCGCCATCCGGCTGAACGTGCGGTCCTCGTTGCTGAGCTCGACCACGCCCAGGCCGATGGCGCGGTCGCCGGCGAAGCGGTCCTGCACGCCCATCTGCCTGATGTAGCGCAGATGGCGGGGAATCGAGCGGTCGAGGATGGCGATGACGCCGAAGCGCTGGCCGAGCGTCATGGCGGTAAGGACGCCGCATTCGGCGATGCCCAGCACCGGCTTGGCCGTGGCCTCGCGCGCGGCATGCAGGCCGGGATCGCTGAAGCAGGCGATGACGAAGGCGGCGCAGTCATTGTCGCGCGCCGACACGGTGCGGCCGATCGGCTGCACCACGCTCTCGACGTCGGCCTGGCTCTGGATGCCCGGCGGGCCTTCTTTCAGCGTCATGCACTCGATCGTCGGCCCACCGGCCATGCGCAACGGCGCCATCGCGTCGTCGATGCCGCGGGTCACGGCCTCGGTGGAGTTGGGGTTGATGACCAGGATTCGCTCGGGCATCGGCGCCTCACTTTGTCGGCGAGGATTGTCCAAGCTTGGCACCTGAATTGCAATCTCCGGCTCATTGTCGGCTTGCGCCGCTGCGGCGGGCGCTGCAACGTTTGCCAGGTGTGTTCGAC
>JAHBYW010000004.1 GCA_019635755.1 Rhizobiaceae bacterium
GGCATCACGATCTCGACGGCGCATGTGGAATACGAGACGGCGGCGCGGCACTATGCGCATGTCGACTGCCCGGGCCACGCGGACTACGTGAAGAACATGATCACGGGTGCGGCGCAGATGGACGGCGCGATCCTGGTTGTGTCGGCTGCCGATGGCCCGATGCCGCAGACGCGCGAGCACATCCTGCTGGCGCGCCAGGTCGGCGTTCCGTCGATCGTTGTGTTCCTGAACAAGGTGGACCTGGTCGACGACGCGGAGCTTCTGGAGCTGGTCGAGCTGGAGGTTCGCGAGCTTCTGTCGAAGTACGAGTTCCCGGGCGACGACATTCCGATCGTGAAGGGTTCTGCGGTGTGTGCGCTCGAGGATCGCGAGAAGGCGATCGGCGAGGACGCGATCCGCAAGCTGATGGAAGAGGTGGACCGCTACATCCCGACGCCTGAGCGTCCGATCGACAAGCCGTTCCTGATGCCGATCGAGGACGTGTTCTCGATCTCGGGCCGCGGCACGGTGGTGACGGGTCGCGTCGAGCGCGGCATCGTGAAGGTGGGCGACGAACTGGAGATCGTGGGCATCCGTCCGACGTCGAAGACGACGTGCACGGGCGTTGAGATGTTCCGCAAGCTTCTGGACCAGGGGCAGGCGGGCGACAACATCGGTGCGCTGCTTCGCGGCGTTGACCGCGAGGGCGTGGAGCGCGGCCAGGTTCTTGCCAAGCCGGGCTCGGTGACGCCGCACACGAAGTTCAAGGCGGAGATCTACGTGCTGACGAAGGAGGAGGGCGGCCGCCACACGCCGTTCTTCACGAACTACCGTCCGCAGTTCTACTTCCGTACGACGGACGTGACGGGGGTGGTGCAGCTTCCGGCGGGCACGGAGATGGTGATGCCGGGCGACAACCTGTCGGTGGACGTGGAGCTGATCGTGCCGATCGCGATGGAGGAGAAGCTGCGCTTCGCCATCCGCGAGGGCGGCCGCACCGTCGGCTCCGGAATCGTCGCATCAATCGTCGCGTAAGACCAGAACCGATCTGTCGCGGGCGCGGGGTGCCCGCGCCGCGCCAGAACAAGGAACAGACGCATGAACGGCCAAAATATCCGCATCCGCCTAAAAGCGTTCGATCATCGCGTGCTCGACGCGTCGACCCGCGAGATCGTGTCGACGGCCAAGCGCACCGGCGCCAACGTCCGCGGCCCGATTCCGCTGCCGACTCGGATCGAGAAGTTCACCGTGAACCGCTCGCCGCACATCGACAAGAAGAGCCGCGAGCAGTTCGAGATGCGCACGCACAAGCGCCTGCTCGACATCGTGGACCCGACGCCGCAGACGGTGGACGCGCTGATGAAGCTCGACCTCGCGGCGGGCGTGGACGTCGAGATCAAGCTCTAAGGTAGCCCCCAGGGAAACCGACGAGCTGGAAACCCAAGAGCCGGACCGGCGACGCTGGCCAGCTCCTCTGAAGGAAGAACGAAGAAATGCGTTCAGGAGTGATTGCACAGAAGGTCGGGATGACCCGCGTCTACAACGACGCCGGCGAGCATGTCCCGGTCACTGTTCTCCGCATGGAGAACTGCCAGGTCGTGGCGCAGCGCACGCAGGAGAAGAACGGCTACACGGCGGTTCAGCTCGGCGTCGGTCTGGCGCGCGTGAAGAACACGTCGAAGGCGATGCGCGGCCATTTCGCGAAGTCGTCGGTGGAGCCGAAGGCGAAGCTGGCCGAGTTCCGCGTGTCGCCGGAGAACCTGCTCGACATCGGCGCCGAGATCACCGTGGACCACTTCGTCGCCGGCCAGAAGGTCGACGTGACCGGCACCTCGACCGGCAAGGGTTTCCAGGGCGTCATCAAGCGCCACAATTTCGGCGGTGGCCGCGCGACCCACGGCAACTCGGTGTCGCACCGTACCCACGGCTCGACCGGCCAGCGCCAGGACCCCGGCAAGGTGTTCAAGGGCAAGAAGATGGCCGGGCACATGGGCAATGTGCGCGTGACCACGCAGAACGTCGTCGTCCACGCGACCGACGCCGACCGCGGCCTGATCCTCATCCGCGGCGCCGTGCCCGGCACCAAGGGCGCATGGATCCTCGTCCGCGACGCCGCCAAGGTGGCGCTGCCGGCCGACGCGCCGAAGCCGGCCGCGCTGCGCGCCGCGAAGGGAGCGTAAGACAATGGACGTCAAGATCACCACGCTCGCCGGCAAGGACGCCGGCAAGGTCAAGCTCTCGGACGAGATCTTCGGCCTCGACCCCCGCGATGACATCCTGGCGCGCGTCGTGCGCTGGCAGCTCGCGAAGAAGCATCAGGGCACGCACAAGGCAAAGGGCCGCGCCGAGATCGCGCGCACCGGCGCCAAGATGTACAAGCAGAAGGGCACCGGCCGTGCCCGTCACCACTCGGCGCGCGCGCCGCAGTTCCGTGGCGGCGGCAAGGCGCACGGTCCCGTCGTTCGCAGCCATGAGCACGATCTGCCGAAGAAGATCCGTGCTCTCGGCCTGAAGCACGCGCTGTCGGCAAAGGCCAAGGCGTCCAACATCATCGTCGTCGACGAACTGATCCTGAAGGACGCCAAGACCAAGGTGCTGGTCGAGAACCTGACCACGCTCGGCCTGACCAACGCGCTGGTGATCGGCGGTGCCGAGCTCGACCAGAACTTCAAGCGGGCGGCCGGCAACATCCCGAACATCGACGTGCTGCCCGTGCAGGGCATCAACGTCTACGACATCATGCGCCGCGGCACGCTGGTCCTCTCCAAGGCCGCGATCGAGGCTCTCGAGGAGCGCTTCAAATGAGTGACCTTCGCCACTACGACGTGATCGTCAGCCCGGCGATCACCGAAAAGTCGACCGTCGCTTCCGAGCGCAACCAGGTCGTGTTCAATGTCGCCCGCAAGGCGACGAAGCCGGAGATCAAGGCGGCGATCGAGAAGCTGTTCGGCGTCAAGGTCACGGCGGTCAACACGCTGGTCCGCAAGGGCAAGGTCAAGCGCTTCCGCGGCACGGTCGGCCTGCAGAGCGACGTCAAGAAGGCGGTGGTCACCCTGGCCGACGGCCATTCGATCGACGTCGCGACGGGCCTGTAGAGACAGGGCGCGAGGACAGGACAATGGCACTCAAGAAATACAAGCCGGTAACGCCCAGCACCCGCCAGCTGGTGCTCGTCGACCGCTCGGCCCTCTACAAGGGCAAGCCGGTGAAGGGTCTGACGGAAGGCCTGACCAAGTCGGGCGGCCGCAACAATTACGGCCGCATCACCGCCCGCTTCATCGGCGGCGGCCACAAGCAGGCCTACCGCATCATCGATTTCAAGCGGCGCAAGTTCGACATGTCGGCGACGGTCGAGCGGCTCGAATACGATCCGAACCGGACCGCGTTCATCGCGCTGGTCAAGTATGACGACGGCGAGCTGTCCTACATCCTGGCGCCGCAGCGGCTTGCCGCCGGCGACAAGATCGTCTCGGGCGAGAGCGGCGTCGACGTGAAGCCCGGCAATGCGATGCCGCTGGCGTCGATGCCGGTCGGCACGATCGTCCACAATGTCGAGCTGAAGCCCGGCAAGGGCGGCCAGATCGCGCGTTCGGCCGGCTCCTATGCCCAGCTCGTCGGCCGCGACCAGGGCATGGCGATCCTGCGCCTCAACTCGGGCGAGCAGCGCCTCGTGCACGGCTCGTGCTTCGCGACGGTCGGCGCCGTGTCGAACCCCGACCACGGCAACGTCAACCTCGGCAAGGCCGGCCGCAAGGTGTGGATGGGCAAGCGCCCCCACAACCGCGGCGTCGCGATGAACCCGGTCGACCACCCGCACGGCGGCGGCGAAGGCCGCACGTCGGGCGGCCGCCACCCGGTCACCCCGTGGGGCAAGCCGACCAAGGGCAAGAAGACGCGGTCCAACAAGGCGACCGACAAGTTCATCATGCGCTCGCGCCATCAGCGCAAGAGCTAGGAAAGGCAGTCAGACGTGACCCGTTCAGTTTGGAAAGGCCCGTTCGTCGACGGCTTCCTCCTCAAGAAGGCGGACAAGGTCCGCGAGGGTGGCCGTAACGAGGTGATCAAGATGTGGAGCCGCCGCTCCACCATCCTGCCGCAGTTCGTCGGCCTCACCTTCGGCGTCTACAACGGCCAGAAGCACATCCCCGTCTCGGTCTCCGAGGAGATGGTGGGCCACAAGTTCGGCGAGTTCGCTCCGACCCGCAACTACTACGGTCACGGCGCGGACAAGAAGGCGAAGAGGAAGTAACATGGGCAAGCCAAAGGCCCCCCGTCGTCTGGCGGACAACGAGGCGCGCGCCGTCCTGCGCACGATCCGCGTCAGCCCGCAGAAGCTCAACCTCGTCGCCGCGCTGATCCGCGGCAAGAAGGTCGCTTCGGCGCTGAACGACCTTGAGTTCTCGCGCAAGCGCATCGCCGGCACCGTCAAGAAGACGCTGGAGTCGGCCATCGCGAACGCCGAGAACAACCACAACCTGGACGTCGACGCGCTCGTCGTGGCCGAGGCCTATGTCGGCAAGTCGATCGTCATGAAGCGGTTCCACGCCCGCGGCCGCGGTCGCGCCAGCCGGATCGAGAAGCCGTTTTCGCACCTCACGATCGTCGTGCGCGAGGTCGAGGAAAAAGGGGAGGCCGCCTGATGGGCCAGAAAGTCAATCCGATCGGCCTGCGCCTCGGCGTCAACCGCACCTGGGATTCGCGCTGGTACGCGAACACCGGCGAGTACGGCAAGCTGCTGCATGAGGACATCAAGATCCGCAACTACCTGATGAAGGAGTTGAAGCAGGCGGCGATCTCGAAGGTCGTCATCGAGCGGCCGCACAAGAAGTGCCGCGTGACGATCCACGCCGCCCGTCCGGGCCTGATCATCGGCAAGAAGGGCGCCGACATCGAGAAGCTTCGCAAGAAGCTGACCGAGATGACGAAGTCGGAGACCCATCTCAACATCGTCGAGGTGCGCAAGCCCGAGATCGACGCCACGCTGGTCGCGCAGTCGATCGCGCAGCAGCTCGAGCGCCGCATCGCCTTCCGCCGCGCCATGAAGCGCGCGGTGCAGTCGGCCATGCGTCTCGGCGCCGAGGGCATCCGCATCAACTGCTCGGGCCGCCTCGGCGGCTCGGAGATCGCGCGCATGGAATGGTACCGCGAAGGCCGCGTGCCGCTGCATACGCTGCGCGCCGACGTCGACTACGGCACCGCCGAGGCGGAGACCGCCTACGGCATCTGCGGCGTCAAGGTGTGGGTGTTCAAGGGCGAGATCCTCGAGCACGACC
This sequence comes from Rhizobiaceae bacterium, assembly GCA_019635755.1. Lineage (GTDB taxonomy): Bacteria > Pseudomonadota > Alphaproteobacteria > Rhizobiales > Rhizobiaceae > OAS926. The sequence continues at coordinate 5,253 of JAHBYW010000004.1, forward strand.
CGATGGCGTCGGAGCGTCGCGCGACCGAGGGCGATCAGCCCGGCGGCTCGCGCCGTCGCGAGAACGCCTGACCGGCGCTCGAGAATTTGGAGTGAATTGAGATGCTGCAGCCAAAGCGCACGAAGTTCCGCAAGCAGTTCAAGGGCCGCATCCACGGCGCCGCAAAGGGCGGCACCAACCTGGATTTCGGTGGCTTCGGACTGAAGGCGACCGAGCCGAACCGCGTCACCGCGCGCGAGATCGAGGCGGCCCGCCGCGCGATCACCCGCGAGATGAAGCGCCAGGGCCGCGTCTGGATCCGCGTGTTCCCCGACGTGCCGGTGACATCGAAGCCGACCGAAGTCCGCATGGGCAAGGGCAAGGGCGCTGTCGACTACTGGGCCGCCAAGGTGAAGCCGGGCCGCATCATGTTCGAGATCGACGGCGTTCCGGTCGAGATCGCCCGCGAGGCGCTGCGCCTTGGCGCCGCCAAGCTGTCGGTCAAGACGCGCTTCGTCCAGCGCATCGCAGAATAGGAAGGGTTTCGAGATGAAAGCCGCCGACGTCCGGGCCAAGACCCCAGACCAGTTGAACGACGATCTCGCCGACCTGAAGAAGGAGCAGTTCAACCTGCGCTTCCAGAAGGCAACCGGCCAGCTCGAGAAGACGGCGCGCGTGCGCCAGGTCCGCCGCGACATCGCGCGCATCAAGACGATCGCGGCCGAGAAAGCCGCCAAGAAGGCTTAAGGACAAGACAATGCCGAAGCGCATCCTGCAGGGCACGGTCGTCAGCGACAAGAACGACAAGACCGTCGTGGTCAAGGTCGAGCGCCGCTTCACGCATCCGGTGATGAAGAAGACGGTCCGCATGACCAAGAAGTACAAGGCCCATGACGAGGGCAATGTCCACAAGGTCGGCGACCAGGTGTCCATCCAGGAATCGAAGCCGATTTCCAAGGACAAGCGCTGGATCGTCGTCACCGACGCCCAGGGCTGAGACGGGCTTAGTTGAAGGGACCGGGGAGGGCGCAAGCCGCTCCCGATAGAGAAGAAGAAGGCGGCCAGTCATGATTCAGATGCAGACGAACCTCGATGTGGCGGACAATTCCGGCGCGCGTCGTGTGATGTGCATCAAGGTGCTGGGCGGCTCGAAGCGGAAGTACGCTTCGGTCGGCGACATCATTGTTGTGTCGATCAAGGAAGCGATCCCGCGCGGCCGCGTGAAGAAGGGCGACGTGATGAAGGCCGTGGTGGTGCGTACCGCCAAGGACATCCGCCGCCCGGACGGCAGCGTGATCCGGTTCGACAAGAACGCGGCCGTGCTGGTCGACAACAAGAAGGAGCCGATCGGCACCCGTATCTTCGGGCCGGTTCCGCGTGAGCTGCGCTCCAAGAACCACATGAAGATCATCTCGCTCGCGCCGGAAGTGCTGTAGGAGCCCGCGACCCATGCAAAAGATCAGAAAAGGCGACAAGGTCGTCGTGCTGTCCGGCAAGGACAAGGGCCGCACCGGCGAGGTGCTGCGGGTCCTGCCGAAGGAGGACAAGGCCGTCGTGCGCGGGGTGAACCAGGTTCGCCGTCACCAGCGCCAGACGCAGTCCCAGGAAGGCGGCATCATCACCAAGGAAGCGCCGATCCACGTCTCGAACATCGCGGTTGCCGATCCCAAGGACGGCAAGCCGACCCGCGTCGGCTTCCGCGTCGAGAAGGACGGCAAGAAGGTGCGCTTCGCCAAGCGCTCTGGAGAAGTCATCAATGGCTAAGGCACAAGCATACGAACCGCGCCTGAAGAAGGTCTACAACGAGACCATCCGCAAGGCGCTGCGCGAGCAGTTCAAGTACGAGAACGAGATGCAGGTCCCGCGTCTCGACAAGATCGTGCTGAACATGGGCGTTGGCGAGGCGACCGGCGATTCCAAGAAGCCGTCAGTCGCGGCCGAGGACCTGGCGCTGATCGCCGGCCAGAAGGCCGTGGTGACGCGCGCACGCAAGTCGATCGCCACCTTCAAGGTGCGCGAGAACATGCCGATCGGCGCCAAGGTGACGCTTCGCCAGGAGCGCATGTACGAGTTCCTGGACCGTCTGGTCAACGTCGCGCTGCCGCGCGTCCGCGACTTCCGCGGCCTGAACCCCAAGAGCTTCGACGGGCGCGGCAACTACGCGCTCGGCATCAAGGAGCACATCGTGTTTCCCGAGATCAACTACGACAAGGTCGACCAGATCTGGGGAATGGACATCATCGTTTGTACGACCGCCAAGACGGATGACGAGGCCCGGGCGCTGCTCAAGGCTTTCAACTTCCCGTTCCGGCAGTAACGGCAGCGAGAACAAGGAACTTTCTGAAATGGCGAAGACCAGCTCAGTCGAGAAGAACAACCGCCGCCGCAAGCTCGTCGCGCGGTATGCGAGCAAGCGCGCCGCTCTGAAGGCGATCGTGATGGACCAGTCGAAGTCCATCGAAGAGCGCTTCAAGGCGCAGCTCGAGCTCGCGGCGCTGCCGCGCAACTCGGCCAAGATCCGCATCCGCAACCGCTGCGAGGTCAGCGGCCGTCCGCGGGCCTACTACCGCAAGCTCAAGATGAGCCGCGTCGCGCTGCGCCAGCTGGGCAATTTCGGCCTGATCCCCGGCCTCGTGAAGTCGAGCTGGTAAGGAGGACGGACACATGGCACTGAATGATCCTCTGGGCGATATGCTCACCCGCATCCGCAACGCCTACGGCCGCAAGAAGAACAGCGTGTCGACGCCCGCTTCGCGCCTGCGCGCCCGCGTTCTGGACGTGCTGAAGTCGGAAGGATATATCCGCGACTACAGCCAGACCGACCATGCCGACGGCAAGTCGGAGATCGAGATCGAGCTGAAGTACTACGAAGGCAAGCCCGTCATCCGCGAGATTGCCCGCGTGTCGAAGCCGGGCCGCCGCGTCTACATCTCGGCGAAGTCGATCCCGCAGGTCGCCAACGGTCTCGGCATCTCCATCCTGTCGACGCCGAAGGGCGTGATGTCGGACCACGAGGCCCGCGAGCAGAATGTCGGCGGAGAGATCCTCTGCCAGGTGTTCTGATACAGGCGGACCGATAAGAAGAACGTAAGGACGAGATCATGTCCCGTATTGGCAAGAAAGCCGTCGTACTCCCTCAGGGCGTCACTGCCGCCGTCAACGGCCAGACCGTGACGGCCAAGGGCCCGAAGGGCGAGCTGAAGTTCGTCGTGAACGACGACGTGCTGGTCAAGATGGAAAACGGCGAGATCGCCGTCGAGCCGCGCGACCAGTCGAAGACCGCCCGCTCCAAGTGGGGCATGTCGCGCACGCAGATTTCGAACATCCTCAAGGGTGTGAAGGACGGCTACGAGCGCAAGCTTGAGATCAGCGGCGTCGGCTACCGTGCTGCCATGCAGGGCAAGAACCTGCAGCTGTCGCTGGGCTTCAGCCACGAGGTCGTCTACCAGACCCCGCAGGGGATCACGATCTCGACCCCGAAGCCGACCGAGATCACCGTCTCCGGCATCGACAAGCAGCAGGTCGGCCAGGTGGCCGCCGAGATTCGCGAGTACCGCGGTCCCGAGCCCTACAAGGGCAAGGGTGTGCGCTATGCCGGCGAGCGTATCGTGCGCAAGGAAGGCAAGAAGAAGTAGTCGGATGATCCCGGGAAGCTGCAGACTTTTCGGGTAGGATCATTCGACAGGACGTAACGCCACGGAGAGCGGTCGCGGGAAGCGCAGTCGAGCTTACCGCAAGGGGAAAGCCCCACGCCGCTGCCGTCTCACAAGGCAAGGGAATTTGGCCATGGCCAGCAAGGCAAGCACCGTCAAGCGCGCCCAGCGCATCCGCCGCAGCCTGAAGAAGGTATCAGGCAGCCGTCCGCGTCTCTCCGTGCATCGCTCGTCGAAGCACATCTATGCGCAGGTGATCGACGATACCAAGGGTCACACCCTCGCGGCGGCCTCCACGATCGAGGCCGACCTGAAGGGCAACCTGAAGACCGGCGCCGACACGGCGGCGGCGACGGCCGTCGGCAAGCTCCTCGCGGAGCGCGCGATCAAGGCCGGCGTCAAGGAAGTCGTGTTCGATCGCGGCGCCTACATCTATCACGGCCGCGTCAAGGCGCTGGCCGAGGCCGCGCGCGAGGGCGGGCTGAGCTTCTAGTATTTTGCCCGGACGGGCGGATTTCACCGCGGACCGGCAAAGCCGGCCGCATCACAGCAACCGTGCTTTCCGGAAAAGAATAAGGATAGGACATGGCACAGGAACGTAGGGAAGGCGGCCGCGGCCGCGAGCGGGATCGCGAAGAGCGCGACAGCGAATTCGTCGACAAGCTCGTCCACATCAACCGCGTCGCCAAGGTGGTGAAGGGCGGCCGGCGCTTCGGCTTTGCCGCGCTCGTCGTTGTCGGCGACCAGAAGGGCCGCGTCGGCTTCGGCCACGGCAAGGCGCGCGAAGTGCCGGAGGCGATCCGCAAGGCGACCGAGAGCGCCAAGCGCGACCTGATCTTCGTGCCGCTGCGCTCGGGCCGCACGCTGCATCACGACGTCGAAGGCCGCTGGGGTGCAGGCCGCGTGCTGCTGCGCGCTGCCAAGCCCGGCACCGGCATCATCGCCGGCGGTCCGATGCGCGCCGTCTTCGAGACGCTCGGCATGCACGATGTGGTCGCCAAGTCGATGGGTTCGTCGAACCCCTACAACATGGTTCGCGCCACCTTCGATGCGCTGAAGAGCCAGATGCATCCGAAGGACGTGGCGTCGGCCCGCGGCATCAAGTACTCGACCCTGCAGGCTCGCCGCGGCAGCGCCGTCGCGGCCGAGGAATAAGGATCAGACCCATGGCCAAGAAAGAAGGCAAGACGGTCACCGTCGAGCAGATCGGCAGCCCGATCCGCCGCCCGAGCGTTCAGCGCGCAACGCTGATCGGCCTCGGGCTCAACAAGCGTCACCGCAAGTCGACGCTGGAAGACACCCCGTCGGTGCGCGGCATGATCAGGGCCGTGCAGCATCTCGTTCGCGTCGTCGACGAGAAGTAAGGCGCGAGGAGCAAGATCATGAAACTCAACGAGATTCGCGACAACGAGGGCGCGACCCACTACAAGAAGCGCCTTGGCCGCGGCATCGGCTCGGGCTCGGGCAAGACGGCCGGCCGCGGCGTCAAGGGCCAGAAGGCCCGCTCCGGCGTGGCCATCAACGGCTTCGAGGGCGGCCAGATGCCGCTCTACCGTCGCCTGCCCAAGCGCGGCTTCAAGAACCCCTTCACGAAGAAGCTGAACGTCGTTTCGCTCGAGCGTATCCAGAAGGCGGTCGACGCCAAGAAGCTCGACGCCAAGGACGTGGTGACGGCGGAATCGCTGGTGAAGGCCGGCGTGATCCGCCGCGTCAAGGACGGGGTACGGCTGCTGTCCAACGGCGAGCTGAAGGCAAAGCTGTCCTTCGACATCGCCGGCGCCTCCAAGGCGGCCGTGGAAAAGGTCGAAAAGGCCGGGGGTTCGGTCAAGCTGCCTGAAAGGGTAGCCACCGAATAACGGGCCTCTCCGGCAAGCGGCGGCAGGGGATGGCCGCCGCTTGCAACTTCATAGCCCGGAGCCTATCTCGGGCTTCGGTGACACGCGCCGCCCGCCACGGGCTCTTTCCAGCCTCGCGGCTCCAGCGTGATCCAGCGGAGAACTGCGCATGGCATCGGCAGCCGAACAACTCGCTTCCAATCTGAACTTCGCGGCCTTCGCCAAGGCCGAGGATCTCAAGAAGCGCATATGGTTCACCCTCGGCGCCCTGCTTGTCTACCGACTCGGCACCTATATCCCGATGCCCGGCATCAATCCGGACGCCTTCGCGCAGGCGTTCCAGCAGCAGGCCGGCGGCGTGCTCGGCATGTTCAACATGTTCGCCGGCGGCGCCGTGGAGCGCATGGCGATCTTCGCGCTGGGCATCATGCCCTACATCTCCGCCTCCATCATCATGCAGCTCATGACGTCGGTCATCCCGACGCTCGAGGCGCTGAAGAAGGAAGGCGAGCAGGGCCGCAAGGTCATCAACCAGTACACCCGCTACGGCACGGTGCTACTGGCGATGGTGCAGGCCTACGGCATCTCGGTCGGGCTGGAGAGCGGCAACGGCATCGTCTCCGATCCGGGCTGGTTCTTCCGCCTCTCCGCCGTCATCACGCTGGTCGGCGGCACGATGTTCCTGATGTGGCTGGGCGAGCAGATCACCGCGCGCGGCATCGGCAACGGCATCTCGCTGATCATCTTCGCCGGCATCGTCGCCGGCCTTCCGTCGGCTCTCGGCGGCACGCTTGAGCTCGGCCGCACGGGTGCACTGTCCACTGGCCTGATCCTGGCCATCCTGTTCCTGGCGGTCGTCGTGATCGCGGTGATCGTGTTCTTCGAGCGCGCCCAGCGGCGGCTGCTCATCCAGTACCCCAAGCGACAGGTCGGCAACCGCATGTTCCAGGGCGACACGTCGCACTTGCCGCTGAAGCTCAACACGGCCGGCGTCATCCCGCCGATCTTCGCGTCTTCGCTGCTGCTGCTGCCGGCGACGCTGGCCGGCTTCTCGACCGGCGAGACGCTGCCCACCTGGGCGAACACCATCCTGGCGGCGCTCGGCCACGGGCAGCCGCTCTACATGGCGCTCTACGCCGGCATGATCCTGTTCTTCGCCTTCTTCTACACGGCGATCGTGTTCAACCCGAAGGACACGGCCGACCAGCTGAAGAAGCATTCCGGCTTCATCCCCGGCTATCGCCCCGGCGAGCGGACGGCGGAGTACATCGACTACGTGCTCACCCGCATCACGCTGGTTGGCGCGATCTACCTGGTGATCATCTGCATGATCCCGGAATTCCTGATCTCGGCGACGGGCGTGCCCTTCTACCTCGGCGGCACTTCGCTTCTCATCGTGGTCAGTGTTACGCTCGACACCGTGGCACAGGTCCAGGGCCACTTGATCGCCCACCAGTATGAGGGCCTGATCAAGAAGTCGAAGCTGCGGGGAGGGAAGAGGGGAAGATGAGGCTGATTCTGCTTGGCCCTCCAGGGGCCGGGAAGGGGACGCAGGCGCAGCGACTGGTCGAGAAACACGGCATTCCACAATTGTCCACCGGCGACATGTTGCGCGCGGCGGTGAAGGCGGGGACGCCGGTTGGCCTGAAGGCAAAGGCGGTCATGGATGCCGGCGAACTCGTCTCCGACGAGATCGTCAACGCGATCGTGGCCGAGCGCATCGACCAGAAGGACTGTCGCAAGGGCTTCATCCTCGATGGCTATCCGCGCACGCTCCAGCAGGCCGACGCGGTCGGCAAGATGCTGACGAAGCGCAAGCGGAAGCTCGACGCTGTGATCGAACTGGTCGTCGACGACAAGGCGCTGCTCGGCCGCATCGCCAAGCGTTCCGCCGACGCGCGGGCCGCGGGACAGCCCGTCCGCAAGGACGACGATCCGGAGGTATTTCCGGAGCGGCTGCGCGAATACTACAAGAAGACGGCGCCGCTGACCGGCTACTACTACGCCAAGAAGCTGCTGACCAATGTCGACGGCATGGCGTCGATCGACGACGTGACCGACCAGATCGGTCGGATCCTGAAGGCCGTCAAGAAGACCGCGAAGAAGAAGTAGGCCGTGGTGCCTCGCCCGCGACATACGCGGCGAGGTTCTCCAGCGTCGACAGGAAGCCGGCCTGGTGGTCTTCGGCGGAAATGCCGGCCGGAACGTTCTCGGCGACGAAAACGACCCGCGTGAGCGGACCGGCTGGCTCGAGGCTCCAGGTCATCCTCATCGTTCCCGAATAGGCCGGGTCGTCGGACGGGAAAGATACGTCCTGGACCAGTCTCCGGCCCGGCTCGATCCCGATGAACCGTCCCTCGACGACATCGGCATCCGTCGACGCCTTTCCCGGGGAGAGCGGCGTCGGCGAATCGTGGACGAGGCGAAGGCGGTAGGCTCCTCCGGGGCGGAAGTCGAAGTGCTCGATCTCGCCATGCATGCCGCGTGGCGGCAGCCAGGCGATCCAGGCCGCCGGGTTGGAAAACGCAGCCCAGAGGACATCGGCGGGCGCCTTTATGTGCCTGTGGGCGCGGTCGGTGCGCTTGTGTTCGATGGGATCCATCCCGTGCTTAACCCGCTAAGCGCGTCCGGGCGGCAGAAAGTTCCGGCCTCCTGTTGACTCGGCCATGGACTCCCCCTATTTGCGCGGCACATTCCAATCAGTGTTGGACTGGCCGCCCTTTCGGGGCCGGCTGGTTTTTTGGTTGGAAGAACCCGCAAGGGCCGGCCTCCACCGGACGCGGGTCGACAATAACCCGCCGGCACCTTGCGCGCACGGCCGAAATGGAGACGTGACATGGCTCGTATTGCGGGCGTCAACATACCGACCAACAAGCGCGTCGTGATCGCGCTCCAGTACATTCACGGCATCGGCAAGAAGTTCGCGCAGGAGATCGTCGACAAGGTCGGTATCCCGGCCGAGCGCCGCGTCAACCAGCTGACCGACGCGGAAGTGCTGGCGATCCGCGAGACCATCGACCGCGACTACCAGGTCGAGGGTGACCTGCGCCGTGAAGTGTCGATGAACATCAAGCGGCTGATGGATCTCGGTTCGTACCGTGGCCTGCGTCACCGCCGCTCGCTGCCGGTTCGCGGCCAGCGCACGCACACCAACGCCCGTACCCGCAAGGGCCCGGCGAAGGCGATCGCAGGCAAGAAGAAGTAGTTGGCGGCAGTCGCCAATCGACAATAGGCAGTCGTGTCCGACTGCCGACTGCCGAATCCCGACTGCTTCCTGGTGTAGCCGCTGGCATTACGGCGGCGTCGATATCGAAACAAAGGACTTGAAATGGCCAAGGAAGCCACCCGCGTCCGCAAGCGCGAACGCAAAAACATCTCGTCGGGCGTCGCCCACGTCAATTCGACCTTCAACAACACCATGATCACGGTGACCGACGCGCAAGGCAACACGATTGCCTGGTCGTCGGCCGGTGCCCAGGGCTTCAAGGGATCGCGCAAGTCGACCCCGTTCGCGGCCCAGGTCGCCGCCGAGGACGTCGCCCGCAAGGCGCAGGAGCATGGCATGCGCCTGCTCGAGGTCGAGGTGTGCGGACCGGGTTCCGGCCGCGAGTCGGCTCTGCGTGCCCTCCAGGCCGCCGGTTTCACGATCACGTCGATCCGCGACGTGACGCCGATCCCGCACAATGGCTGCCGGCCCCGCAAGAAGCGTCGCGTCTAATTCGAATGTGTGTGCAGCGAGGCGCCGTCCGGCGCTTCGCTCGTTCTTTTTCCAGATCGCCCGCCACGATTGGATGGTGGCGGGGAACGGAAGGAAATCCAGATGATCCAGAAGAACTGGCAGGAACTGATCAAGCCCAACAAAATCGAATTCTCGTCGAAGGGCAAGACGCAGACCACCCTCGTCGCCGAACCGCTCGAGCGCGGCTTCGGCCTCACGCTCGGCAACGCGCTGCGGCGCGTGCTGCTGTCGTCGCTGCGCGGCGCCGCGGTGACCGCCGTCCAGATCGACGGCGTGCTGCATGAATTCTCCTCGATCGCCGGCGTCCGCGAGGACGTGACCGACATCGTGCTGAACATCAAGGAAATCGCCATCAAGATGGAAGGCGACGGCCCGAAGCGCATGGTCGTGCGCAAGCAGGGCCCGGGCACCGTTACGGCTGGTGACATCCAGACGGTGGGCGACGTCGAGATCCTGAACCCCGACCACGTGATCTGCACCCTCGACGAGGGCGCGGAGATCCGCATGGAGTTCACCGTCGACACCGGCAAGGGCTACGTCCCCGCCGAGCGCAACCGCGCCGAGGATGCGCCGATCGGGCTGATTCCCGTCGACAGCCTCTACTCGCCGGTGAAGAAGGTCTCCTACCGCGTCGAGAACACCCGCGAGGGCCAGGTCCTCGACTACGACAAGCTGACCATGACGCTGGAGACCGACGGCTCGATCTCCGGCGAGGACGCGGTGGCCTTCGCGGCGCGCATCCTGCAGGACCAGCTGGCGCTGTTCGTCAACTTCGACGAGCCGCAGAAGGCGACCGAGGCCGAGGCCGTCACCGAACTCGCGTTCAACCCGGCGCTGCTGAAGAAGGTCGACGAACTGGAACTGTCGGTCCGTTCGGCCAACTGCCTGAAGAACGACAACATCGTCTACATCGGCGACCTGATCCAGAAGACCGAAGCCGAGATGCTGCGCACCCCGAACTTCGGCCGCAAGTCGCTGAACGAGATCAAGGAAGTCCTCGCGGCGATGGGCCTGCACCTCGGCATGGAAGTGCCGGACTGGCCGCCGGAGAACATCGAAGACCTCGCCAAGCGCTACGAAGACCAATATTGAGCCTGGTACCGAGGACCGGCGGCGCAAGCTGCCGGGTCCGACGGCCTTGCGGAAAACCATCAGAGGCCGTGGCCTCTTGAACAACTGAAGAAGGAAGAGACACATGCGCCACGGTTTCCAAGGCCGCCGCTTCGCCCGTAGTGTCAGCCACCGCAAGGCGATGTTCGCCAATCTCGCGGTATCGCTGATCGAACACGAGCAGATCGTGACCACGCTCGAGAAGGCGAAGGACCTGCGTCCGATCGTCGAGAAGCTGGTGACGCTCGGCAAGCGCGGTGATCTTCACGCCCGCCGCCAGGTGATCGCCCAGATCGGCAACGAGCCGGTGGTGAAGCGCCTGTTCGAGACGCTCGCGCCGCGCTACGCGCAGCGCAACGGCGGCTATCTTCGCATCATGAAGGCCGGCTTCCGCAGGGGCGACAACGCGGCAATGGCCGTGATCGAGTTCGTCGATCGCGATACCTCGGCCAAGGGTGCGGCCGACCGCGCCCGCCTCGAGGCCGAAGGACCGGCCGAGACTGAGGCGGCATAAGCCTTCGGCATTTCTTGAAACTGCTTCAGGGGCCTTCGCGGCCCCTTTTGCTTGCGGGGGCGAGAGCCTAGATCGGCTGAATGACCAAGCTCACCCGCCGCGCCTTCGGCTTCGCCACGGCTGCGCTCGTCGCAACGACCGTCGGCGCTCGTTCCACGGAGGTCGACATGACCCTGCTCGAAGCTGCGGCCGCGGGGGACGCCGCCGGCGTCCTGGCTGCGATCGCCGCAGGCGCCGCGCTGGAGACTCGCGATTCCACCAGGCGCACCGCCCTGCTGATCGCAACCCACGGGAACCACGTCGAGGTGGCGCGCGCATTGATCGCGGCCGGCGCGGACGTCAACGCCAAGGACAACATCCGCGACACGCCGCTCCTCTACGCGGGCGCGGAAGGGCGCAACGACATCCTGACGCTGATCCTCGCCACCGGCCGGGCCGATTTAACGGACACCAACCGTTACGGCGGCACGGCGCTGATCCCGGCCGCGCACCACGGCCATCCGGAAACAGTGCGCATCCTGCTCGGCACGGATATCGACATCGACCATGTCAACAATCTCGGCTGGACGGCGCTGATCGAGGCCGTAATCCTCGGCGACGGCGGCACGGTCTATCAGGAGATCGTCGGGCTGCTGGTCGATGCCGGCGCCAACAACATCCCCGACCGCGACGGCGTGACGCCGTTGGAGCACGCCCGACGGATGGGTTTCGACGCCATCGCGCAGCGCATCGACGCCGGCCCGCTCCGCTGACGATCCGCCCGCAAAGGGTTGAAGAACCGATCGATTGCGGCCATTCTTCACGCGCTAACGAGTGCAGGCGGAAATGGCACGATACCGGCTTCTCGAAGCGGGCGACCCGGCTCCCTGGTTCACCCAGGCGAGCACGTCGAATCCCGCCTTTCACTTCGACACGGCGGGCGGCCGCTACATCGTGCTGTGCCTGTTCGGCACCGCAGGCGACGCGCACGGCCAGGCGATGCTGTCGATCGTCGACGAACATCGCGCGCTGTTCGACGACCAGAGGCTCTCGTTCTTCGGTGTCAGCTTCGATCCCGCCGACCAGGCGTCCGGCCGCGTCGCCGAGTCGTTGCCGGGCGTGCGCCATTTCTGGGACTTCGATGGCACCATCGGCAGGCTCTACGGTGCCGTGGACGTCGATGCGGCGGGTGGGGCGTCGGCGATCCGTCGTCAGTGGATCGTGCTGGACCCGTCGCTGCGCGTGCTGAAGGTCGTTGCCGCCGCACCGGATGCCGCCGAACGCACGGAGGTCGCGGCCTATCTCGCAACGCTCCCGCCCGTCGGAGACGCCGCAGGCTTCTCCGTACAGGCGCCGATCATCGTGCTCCCCAACGTCTTCGAGCCCGAACTCTGCCAGGAACTCATCGCGCTCTACGATGCGCATGGCGGAACGGAATCGGGCTTCATGCGCGAGGTCGACGGCAAGACGGTCGCCGTGAGCGACCATCGCCACAAACGCCGCGCGGACTACCTGATCACCGACGAGGCACTCGTCGGGAGGCTCCAGGCCCGTTTCCGACGACGCGTGATTCCCGAGATCAGGAAGGTGCACCAGTTCGAAGTGACGCGAATGGAGCGCTACATCGTCGCCTGCTACGACAGCAAGGACGGCGGGCATTTCGGCGCGCACCGCGACAACACGACCAAGGGCACGGCGCATCGGCGTTTCGCCGCATCGATCAACCTGAACGGCGAGTTCGAGGGCGGCGAGGTCTGGTTCCCGGAATACGGCCGCCGCTCGTTCAAACCGCCGCCGGGCGGCGCGGTGGTGTTCTCGTGCTCGCTGCTCCACGCGGTGACGCCGGTCACGACCGGCCGCCGCTTCGCCTTCCTGCCGTTCCTGTACGACGACGCGGCCGCGAAGATCCGCGAAGCCAACAACCAGTTCCTGGATGCCAGCGTCGGCAAGTACAAGAGCCGGCCAGGCGGCGGCTAGGCTGCCACATCCTAGGTCTCCAGGTCGAGCCGGAAGCCGCATATGGAGTTTGTTGCGATGATGCGCATACGACATGTCGCCCTCGTTCTGTGCCTTGCCTCCGCGGCCATGACCGGTCGTGCGTTGGCCGAACAGACGCCGGCCGAAATCCTCGCCGGGGGCACTGCGAACACGATCGGCGAGGCCGGGGCGACGGGCTGCAAGGACAAGGCGAAGGCGATGGAACTGGTCGAGGCCGGCAAGAAGGACGACCAGATGGAATACATCCGCCTGTGGGCCGAGGGCATGCAGGACCAGTCGTGCCGGGGCTTTGTTACCGGGCTCGGCGTGTCGCTGGAGACGGCGGACGAGGATGGCTGGGACTGCATCCTGCCGATCGACGATCCGGACAACCGCGCCTGCTTCTGGATCGAGACCGGGCGGTTGAAATAGCCGCCGGCGCGCGCACCTGCGGCCTTTCAATTTCCCCATTCGTGGCAACAATGGCCGCCTTCGATTGAAGGATTCGCCATGCGGTTCAAAGGTCTTGTGCTGGCTCTCGGACTGGGGCTGGCGGGCGCAACCGCTGCGGCCGTGGCTGAGGACGCCGGCGCCATATCGAGCGACGTGCTGACCGAACTGCTGCGCGGCAGCGCCAGCGAGGCAACGACGCTCGACCGTCGCATTCCCTTCGGACGCGCCGAGATGGAGCTGTCCTTCGCGCCGCTGGTGAAGGCGACGGCGCCGGGCGTGGTCAACGTCTACGTCTCGTCGACGCGCAAGGTGCAGTCGCCCTTCGCGGGCGATCCGTTCTTCGAACGCTTCTTCGGCGGCGGCATGACACAGCCGCGCGTCGAATCCTCGCTGGGGTCCGGCGTCCTCGTCGACGCCTCGGGAATCGTCGTCACCAACTTCCACGTCATCCGCGATGCCGACGAGATGAAGGTGGCGACGCCGGACGGCCGCGAGTTCGAGAGCCGGCTGATGCTGAAGGACGAGCAGCTCGACCTGGCGATCCTGAAGATCGACTCCGGCGAACCGTTCCCGGTCGTGCCGCTGGGCGATTCCGACGCGCTGCAAATCGGCGACCTGGTGCTGGCGATCGGCAATCCCTTCGGCGTCGGCCAGACGACGACCAGCGGCATCGTCTCGGCGCTCGCGCGCTCGCATCTGGGCATCGCGGATTTCGGCTATTTCATCCAGACCGACGCCGCCATCAACCCGGGCAATTCCGGCGGCGCGCTGATCAACATGCGCGGCGAACTGGTCGGCATCAACACGTCGATCTACAGCTCCAGCGGTGGCTCGATCGGCATCGGCTTCGCCATCCCGTCCAACATCGTGCGCGCGGTGGTGGCCTCGGCGAAGGCCGGCAACGACTTCTTCGAACGTCCCTACATCGGCGCAAGCTTCGACCCGATGACGGCGCAGATCGCGGAATCGCTGGGGCTCCCCCGTCCGACCGGCGCGCTCGCCGCGCGCGTGGTCGAGGGCGGGCCTGCCGAAGCCGGAGGCCTCAGGGCGGGAGACGTCGTGCTGGCGATGGATGGCCAGCCGATCGATACGATGGAGGCGCTGGGATACAGGCTGGCGATCCAGTCGGTCGGCCACGTCGCCACCATGCGTGTGCTGAGCAAAGGTGCCGAGAAGGAGATCCAGGTGACGCTCGGCCGCGCGCCGGAAGGCACCAGCGCGCTCACCATCTCCATCGGCGGCCGGAGCCCGTTCGCCGGCGCCAAGGTTGCGGAGCTGTCGCCGCGGCTGGCCCAGCGCCTCGGGCTGCGGTCCGACGCCAAGGGCGTCGCGCTGATCGACGTCGCGCCGGATTCGCCCGCCGCCGGTTTCGGCTTCCAGCCGCGCGACATCCTGCTCGAGGTGAACGGGGAGGAGCTTTCCTCCGCCGAGCAGCTCGAGAAGATCTCCCAGGAGCGCATCCGCACCTGGCGCTTCACGATGGAGCGCGACGGTCGCGTCTCCAGACAGGTGCTGCGCTTCTGAAAACCGGCCATCTGTCCTATATGACGCGGCATGGCCGATCTCTTCAACGCGGGTGAACCGGCAGCGCCGCCGCCCGGGCGTCCGCTGGCGGACCGCCTGCGTCCCCGGGCCCTGGCCGACGTGGTCGGCCAGGAGCACCTGACCGGCGACGACGGCGCGCTGACGCGCATGATCCGCTCGGGAACGCTGGGGTCGATGATCTTCTGGGGCCCGCCCGGCACCGGCAAGACGACCGTCGCGCGCCTTCTGGCGGGCGAGACGAGCCTGGCTTTCGAGCAGATATCGGCGATCTTCTCCGGCGTCGCCGACCTGAAGAAGGTCTTCGAGACGGCGCGGCTGCGGCGGACCAACGGCCGGCAGACGCTTCTGTTCGCGGACGAGATCCATCGCTTCAACCGCGCCCAGCAGGACAGCTTCCTGCCGGTCATGGAGGACGGCACAGTCATCCTGATCGGCGCCACAACCGAGAACCCGTCCTTCGAGCTCAACGCCGCGCTTCTGTCTCGTGCCCGCGTGCTCGTTTTCCATTCGCTCGGCGAAGAGAGCATCGGCCGCCTGCTGTCGCGCGCGGAGGAGATGGAGGGAAGGGCGCTGCCGCTGGACGTCGAGGCGAGGGGTTCGTTGCTCCGGATGGCGGACGGCGACGGCCGCGCCGCGCTGACGCTCGCCGAGGAGGTGTGGCGGGCGGCGAGGCCCGGCGAAGTCTTCGACGCCGAAGGACTGCAGCGGGTCGTCCAGCGCCGCGCGCCGATCTACGACAAGGGCCAGGACGGCCACTACAACCTGATCTCGGCGCTCCACAAGTCGGTGCGCGGCTCCGATCCGGACGCCGCCTTGTATTACTTGGCGCGCATGTTCGATGCCGGCGAGGATCCGCTCTATCTCGGACGCCGACTGGTGAGGATGGCGATCGAGGACATCGGCCTCGCCGATCCGCAGGCGCTCGTCGTCGCCAACGCCGCCAAGGACGCCTACGACTATCTGGGGTCGCCGGAGGGCGAACTCGCTTTCGCGCAGGCCTGCATCTACCTGGCGACCGCGCCGAAATCGAACGCCGGCTACACCGCGTTCAAGGCGGCGACCGCCGCAGCCAAGGAGCACGGCTCGCTGCTGCCGCCCAAGCATATCCTGAACGCGCCGACCAAGCTGATGAAGGCGGAGAGCTACGGCGCGGGCTATCAATACGATCACGACCAGCCCGACGCATTCTCCGGCCAGGACTATTTCCCCGAGAAAATGGGCCGGCAGGTCTTCTACGATCCACCGGATCGCGGCTTCGAACGCGAGATTCGCAAGCGGCTCGACTATTGGGCGAAGCTGCGCCGAGAGCGGCAGGGCGGTTGAGGCAGGTCGGCGACACGGACCCGCCACGGGCGGGCAGCGAGATGTCCGGCTGGCGGGTCGGCAGAGGCACTCCCGGCGGTCTTCACGTCGCTCCTGCCGATCGCAGCGCGCGTCCGCAGTGGGCGGGCGGGCAGGCGGTACCGGGTTTCGGCGCCTCGCTGGCGCTGCACGGTCTCCTGCTCATCGCCGTTCTGGTCTCGCCGGTGGGGCCGTCGCTCCACCTGCCACCTCAACCGCCTGCGATCAGCGTCGAGATCGTCCCTGCGCCCGCCGCCGTGCCGGATACCTCGGGTGTGGAGGACCCCGCCGTGCTCGCGGTTCCGCCTGCTGCCGGCGACATTGGCACGGCGCGCCCGGACACCCCGGTACCGCCAGCGGCGACGGATGGATATGTAAAGCCGGCGACGATGCTGTCGGCCGCAGCGATGGCTGATCCGCGCAGCGCCAAGGCTCGGCGGGCGCTGGCGACGTTCTCCGCCGGCGAACGCCCGGTCCAAATATGCAACCTCGAAGCCATGCAGCAGATCGCGGCCTGGAACGCCGGCCTCCGGCCGGATTTCGTCGTCGCGTTCGCGCGCTCGACCGAAGTGCTCATGGGCGACATGCTGCGCGCCGGCGGCGCCGCCGTGCACAGCGGCGACGCGTGGTACGATCTCAGCTACAACTGCGAACTGAGCCGAGGCCATGATACCGTTCTGGCGTTCGAATTCCGTCTCGGCGCGGCGATCCCGGTGCGTGAGCAGGACCGGCTGGGCCTGCCTCCGGAGATTGAGGCCGACGATGACGACTGACCGCGGCGGGAGAACGGGACGATGATGCACCTCCTTTTGGTCGCGCTCGGCGGCGCGATCGGGGCTTCTGCCCGCCATCTGGTGAATCTCGCCAGCCTTCGGCTGCTCGGCCCGGGTTTTCCCTGGGGAACGATGGCGATCAACGTCGCGGGGTCGCTGGCGATGGGCCTGTTCATCGGCCTGCTGGGTCGCCGGTTCGGCGCCTCCGAGGACCTGCGGTTGTTCGTGGCGACCGGAATCCTCGGCGGATTCACGACGTTCTCCGCCTTCTCGCTCGACTTCGCCGTGCTCTGGCAGCGCGGCGCGCTCGGCGGCGCGGCGCTATACGCCGCGGGGTCGGTGGCCCTGTCGATTCTCGCGCTCTTCGCGGGATTGTGGCTCGCCCGCGCGGTCGGCTGATGATATTCGCGCGGCCATGGCAGGTGTCGAACAGGTGAAGATCGAGGACGGCGAGGCGGGCATGCGGCTCGATCGCTGGTTCAAGGCTCACTATCCCGGTCTTGGCTTCGGTCATCTCCAGAAGCTGCTGCGCTCCGGACAAATCCGGCTCGACGGCGGCCGCGCCAAGGCCGACACGCGCGTCGAGCCGGGTCAGACCGTGCGCATCCCGCCGCTGGACGTCGATCGCAAGGAGGCCGGCCCTCTGACGCCGCGCACCATGCGCGGCAGGGATGACGGCGACCTGCTTGCGCAGATGCTGCTTCACGAGGACGAGAAGGTCTTCGTGTTCGACAAGCCGGCGGGCCTTGCCGTTCAGGGTGGGTCTGGCGTCACCCGCAGCGTCGACCAGATGCTGGAGGCGTGGACCAACCGGAAGGGCGAGAAGCCGCGCCTCGTCCATCGACTGGACCGGGACACGTCCGGCGTTCTCGTGGTGGCGCGCACGCGGCTTGCGGCCATGAAGCTCTCCGAAGCCTTCCGCGCGCGGGAGACGAAGAAAACCTACTGGGCTCTCGTCAAGGGCGTGCCGAAGAAGCGCGAGGACAAGATTTCGACGTGGCTGGTGAAGGAACCCACGCCCGACGGCGACCGCATGCGCGTCGCGCGGCACGGCGAGGCCGGCGCCGATCATGCCGTGTCCTATTACCGCGTGATCGAGCAGGCGGGGCAGGCGCTGGCGTGGCTGGAGATGGAGCCCTACACCGGCCGCACGCACCAGCTGCGCGTCCATGCCGCGCATATCGGCCACCCGATCATCGGCGACCCGAAATACTTCGAAGCCGACCATAACTGGGAGTTTCCCGGCGGCATGCAGAACCGCCTGCATCTGCACGCGCGCCGGATTGTGATCCCGCATCCCGACGGGGGCGTCGTCGACGTCATCGCGCCGCTGCCGGCGCACATGCGCCAGAGCTGGAACCTGCTGGGCTTCGAGGAGGCGGACGCCGCATGAGCGCCGCCCAGGCCGGGGTCCGCAGCCGCGCGGCCGTCGACGCCTTCGCGGCGGCGATCATGCTGCTTCTGACCTTCTCCTGGGGCCTCAACGGCGTCGCGGCCAAGCTGGCGAACCAGGGTTTCAATCCAATCTTCGTCAGCGTGGTCAGGGCGACTCTGGCGGCAGTGCTGGTCTTCCTCTGGTGCCGCTGGCGCGGCATACAGCTTTTCAACCGCGACGGCACGCTGTTGCCCGGAATCGCGGCCGGCGTCCTGTTCGGCGTCGAGTTCGTCCTGATCTTCGTCGGCCTCGACTATACGAGCGTCGCCCGCAGCGCGCTGATGGTCAACACCATGCCCTTCTGGGCGCTGATCGGCGCGCATTTCCTGCTGGGCGAGCGCATGTCGGCGACGAAGGTCGCGGGGCTGGCTCTGGCCTTCCTGGGCGTCGTGCTGGTCTTCTCCGACCAGCTGAGCGTTCCCGGCCCCGACGCGCTGTTCGGCGACGTCCTCAGCATGGGGGCGGGGCTGCTGTGGGCGGCGACGACCATCGTCATCCGCCGCACGAGGCTGGCCGACGCGGGCGCCGAAAAGGTGCTGCTCTACCAGCTTGTCGTCGGCGCGCTGATCGCGCTTCCGCTTCTGCCGCTGGCCGGGCCGCCGGTGCGGGAATTCGCCCTGGTGCCGACCGCGGCACTGCTCTTCCAGGCAGTGTATGTCGTCGCGTTCACCTACGTGCTGTGGTTCTGGTTGGTCACCCGCTACGCGGCGGCGGGCCTGTCGAGCTTCACGTTCCTGACGCCGGCGTTCGGCGTGCTGTGCGGCAGCCTGTTCCTCGGCGAGCCGCTGACGCCGCGCATCTTCCTGGCGCTGGCGCTGATTGCCGCCGGCCTGACCGTCGTGAACCGCCCGCCGCGCGCCGCGGCAAGGAGCTAGCCATGCGCGATCTGCTCGGAGATCTCGAAGCCGGCCGGTACGTCTCGGATGCCGACCCGATCCGCCGCGCGCAGAACCAGATGCGCATGCCCGCGGCCAAGCGCTTCTATGCCGAAACCGACGTCGCGCCGGGCGCGGACGGCTTCCACCCGAGGCTCGACGGCAAGCCGGTGCTTACCCCCGCGCGCGCCGCCGTTATGCTTCCCACCGAGGCCGCGGCGCAACTGATCGCGGCCGAATTCGCGGCGCAGGGTGCGATGATCGAGCCGGTGACCATGCCGGTGACTCGGCTGGTCAACACGGCCCTGGACGGCGTGTCGCGGGAGCCGGACGCAGTGGCCGAGGACATCCTTCGGTTCGCCGCGTCGGACCTGTTGTTCTACCGTGCCGATGGCCCGGAGGGACTTGTCGAGCGGCAGTCGGCGGCCTGGGACCCGGTGATCGACTGGGCCCGCGACGCCCTCGGCGCGCGCTTTCACCTCGCGGAAGGAGTGGTCCATGTCGAGCAGCCGCGCGAGGCCGTTGCCGCGGTCGCGCTGCACCTGCGCACGCGGCGCGATCCACTGCGGCTGGCCGCGCTCCACCTGATGACGTCGATCACCGGGTCGGCGCTGCTGGCGCTGGCGGTGGAAGGCGGCGCGCTCGATCCCGAGCAGGCGTGGCAGGCTGCGCATGTGGACGAGACCTGGAACGAAGATCACTGGGGTGCGGATTCCGAGGCCGTGGCACGGCGGAACAATCGCAAGCGCGACTTCCTGTCCGCGGTGCGGCTGATCGAGGCCCTCCAGCCGGGCGCGGCCTGATCAGGCTCGCGTTTCGGTCGCCGGAATGCTGCGCGGGTCGTGGATGGTGTCGACCACCTGGCGCATGTGCTGGGGCGGCATCATCGAGAACCGCGACACGGCGACCATGACGATGAACCCGAGCGGCATGCCGAGCGCGGCCGCGGCATAGTTCTGGATTCCCCACCAATTGGCGAGCGGCCGCGCATATGCTTCGAGCGCCGCGACTGCCGCTTCGCCGCCGGTCGCGGAGGCCGCGCGCAAGGCGTCCAGCTGCGCGAACTGATCGGCCGTCCCGGAGGACAGCCAGCGCCATGCGCTGGCGAAGCCGGCCGGATCGTAGTGCGACGCCAGCCCGTAGTAGAGCGTCAGCAGGAAGCCGGACGCCATGCCGGCAATGGCCGCCGGCGTGTTGACCGGACGCGCCCAGATGCCGAGCAGCAGGGCTGGAAACAGCCCGGCGGCGGAGAGCGATGCCGCCCACAGCATCGTCGCGAGGAAATCGATCGGCCCCGACTGGATGGCGATGAAGCCGCCGACCGCCGTCAGCGCGACGATGAACAGCCTCGAAACGAACATGCGCAGCGCCGCGGGCGGCTGCCGGCGCCCGATGGCATGGAAGAGTTCGCTGGTCAGCGTGTTCGATGTCGAGATCAGGATCGCAGTGGCCGCGCCGAAGGTTGCGGCCAGCCCGCCGGCCGCCACCAGACCCGAGACGAAGGACGGCATGCCCGCCATCTCCGGCAGTGCCAGGAACACGATGTCGGGTCGGAGCGCGATGTCGGAAAAGGCGAGTGCGGTCGTCCCGCGCTGTGCGCAGGCGGCAAGCGCCTCCGTGGCGTCGCCGACGGCTGCGCCGCAGATGGAGACGAGGCCGGGGGCGACGGAGGCCCATCGCAGCGCCCAACCGGCCTGGTCGGCAAGCTGGTTCGGCGCAAGGCCCGAACCCACGAGGTCGAGCATGAGCCAGCGCGCGAAGGCGGCCGACGCCGGCGCCGTCACCAGCAGCAGCGCGACGAAGAACAGTGTCCATGCCGTCGTCGCGCGGGCCGACTGCACCGACGGCGCCATCATTGGCCGCGCCAGCAGATGCGGCATGGCGGCGATGCCCGCGATCACCGAAAGCGTCAGGAAGGTGAAGTCGAACGCGCCGAGCCCGCCGTGGTCGAACGGCTCCACGAAGCTGGGTGCGATCCCTTGGATCGTCTCCTGCGCCGTGATGCCGACCAGCGCGTCGCCATAGACGAGGTAGGGCAGCGGGATGCCCACCATGCTCGTCGCCAGCCAGAACGCCGGCAGCAGGAAGGCGCCGGCAAGCACCACATATTGCGCCACCTGCGTCCATGTCGCGGACCGCGCGCCGCCGAGGACGGTGCAGATCAGCAGGACCGCGACGCAACCATAGACGCCGTAGCTCACGCCGACCTGCATGATCCACGTCACGATCGCCGCGGCGCCCTGGATCTGGGCGACAAGCAGGACGAGCGAGCAGACCAGCAGGATGGTCGCCGACAGATAGCGCACCGTCGCGCCGAACCGCGCGCCGAGGAATTGCGGGACCGTGTCGGCGCCGAAGCGCCTGAGATAGGGAAGGATCGCCACGGTCATCACCACATAGCCGCCAATGCCGCCCAGCACCGGGGCCAGCCCGTCGAAGCCCAGCGTGTAGATCCACCCGACAAGGCCGAGGAAGCAGGCGGCGGCGAGCCAATCGGCCCCGCCCGTCATGCCGAGATAGAGTTCCGGCACTGTGTTGCTGGCGGAATGGAACTCGTCGTAGCGCATCGTGCGGTTGGTCAGTCCGATGACGACGAATGTCGCCGTAACGAACAGGATCGAGATCGTCGCGATGACCGGGCGGGGCACGCCGATGTGTCCCAGCAGCGCCATCATCATGACGAAGCCGGCCAGCGCCAGCGTGTAGAAGCCGTACATCTGCCCAAGGCGAGCAGCGAAGCTTCTGCGTTCGGGATTGCTCATCGCGGCTTGACGGCTCTAGAGGCGGTCTTCGGCGCCGTTGACGCGGCGGACGTACCAGAACAGCAGGACGACCAGGAGGATCGGCCCGGCCTGGGCCACCAGCAGGAAGCCCAGTGGGAAACCGAGCGCGGTGAGCGCGTTCAGCGGCCCGGCGGCGAGAGGAACGAGGACGGTCGCGAGCAGCACGGCGCCCAGCACGGTGAGCACCGTCTGCTGCGACCGGGCCCACCTGACGAGCCGCGCCCAATGCTGCTGCGCGCTTTGTGCCGGGATCACCGCGATGCCTCCGTTCGGCCGGTCGCCCGGCGAGCGTTCAGCACTTTCATCGCGGTGGCCGGCCGTCAAGCCACCTTCGACGGCATTCACGGCAATGTATGCCGGCGGCGGGTGAAACCGTCGCGCGGCCAACGCGATACGGCCGCTACATGATTCAATGTATGAGGATGGAAGGCGGCGTGTACCAAACGAAAGAAGCCCGCCGAAGCGGGCTTCCTGTCGTCACCGGACTGTGCTCAGCGCGAGTAGGGCGAGTAGCACTGCCTGCGGCCGCCGTCGTAGGGCTGGAACGTGTTGTCCGAGGCCCTGTAGGACCGGTAGCGGTCATAGCACCACTCGACGTGGGCGCTGCGCGAAGAGCCGCGATCAGCAGTAATGGCGCCGGTGATCAGCGCGCCGGCGATGAAGGCGGCGGCCGGGAACCAGAAGCCGTTGTACTGCCGATAGCCCGGGCGGTGGTCGCGGTAACCGCGATAGCCGTTGTAGTAGTAGCGGTCGCCGCGGCGATGGAAGCGGCTGTCGTCACGCCAGTCCCGACGCGCTTCGCGCATGTCGCGGCGGTCACGCGCCGCCTCGCGGAACCAGCGGCGCTGGTCGCGCGGGAACACCATCATGTCGTTGTCGCCGCGCTCCTGGACCAGGGTGACGTCCGGTGCGGCAGGCACCGACGCCTGCGGAACATAAGGTGCGGCGGCCAGCGGCAACGTTCCGGTCACGGCGAAGGTCGCGGCCAGAGCGGTTGCACACAGTCCGGAGAGAAGTTTCTTAGCCATTGTTGCCTCCTGGGCGAGTCTTGGGGGTCTCAGTCCCTCTGGTCGCCCAACGGGGCAAGCCGGCAATGGTTCCGAAAGCGACCGCGCTGACACCGATTCGTGTTGTCTGCCAATGCCTTGCATTTCGCAGAGGGATGCCTGTGGCGCTGCGGTTTTTCCGGTTGACCCGCTAGGCCGCTCTCCCTATGTTCCGCGCACTTTTCCGGGGCCGCGATGCCTTCGGGAGCGCATAGCTCAGCCGGTAGAGCAACTGACTTTTAATCAGTAGGTCCTGGGTTCGAGTCCCAGTGCGCTCACCACGAAATTCCTGCACGCCGAAACCGTTGCTCATGGACCCCTGCCAGCGGCAACGCGCCACGCAGTCGTGAGTGGCCGTGACCGCCATCCGCGGCTATATGCGTCGCGCTGGGGAATTCGCGGAGTTTCGGCGCATGGCGGTCGACGCCGGCTATCTGAGCGCGGTGGGGGCGGGGGCGCTGTCCTTCCTGTCGCCATGCGTGCTGCCGCTGGTGCCGCCCTATCTGTGCTACATGGCCGGCGTGACGGTGGACGACTTCCGCGCCGGAGGCGGCGCGGTCGCGGCGCCGGCTGCCAAGCTGTCGCTGCTCACGGCCTCCGTGGCGTTCGTCCTCGGATTCACGACCGTATTCGTGGCGCTCGGCGCCAGCGCCACGGCGATCTCGCTGTTTCTCCGCCAGTGGCAAAGCGAACTCGCCTTCCTCGCGGGCGTGCTGATCATCCTGATGGGCCTGAATTTCCTGGGGGTCTTCCGCATCCCACTCCTGTCGCGGGAAGCGCGTTTCGAATCCGCCGGCACTCCGGGCAATCCATTCGCCGCCTACGTCATGGGCCTGGCTTTTGCCTTCGGCTGGACGCCCTGCATCGGTCCGGTGCTCGGGCCGATCCTGACCATCGCCGGCTCGCGCGACACGGCCGGCGAAGGCGCTCTCCTGCTGTTCGTGTATTCGCTCGGGCTCGGACTGCCCTTCCTTGTCGCCGCCCTGTTCTCCGGCGCCTTCATGCGGTTCGTCGCCCGTTTCCGGGTGCATCTCGGCCGGGTCGAGAAGGTGATCGGCGCGCTGCTCGTGCTGGCCGGGCTTTTCTTTGTCACCGGCGGCGTCACGACGGCTTCCTACTGGCTCCTCGAGACGTTCCCGGGGCTCGGGCGGCTCGGCTGACATCGCCGCAGCGGTCCGGATTGGAGCCGCCCCCTGGCTCTGGTAGACAGGCCGCCTCGAATCCGACGCCATCCGACTCCACCGCCATCGCCGAGGCGACCATGACCGAACGCAGCTGCCTGTCCATCATCCTTGCCGCGGGCGAGGGAACACGCATGAAAAGCGCGTCCCCGAAGGTGCTGCACCGGGTTGCCGGGCTGCCGCTGGTCGCGCATGTGGCACGCGCCGCGGTGGCTGCCGGCTCCGGCGACATCGCGCTGGTCCTCGGCCGCGGCGCGGAGGAGGTGGCCAAGGTTGTCGCCCCCATCGCCGCAAAGGCCGACACGTTCCTGCAGGAACAGCGCCTGGGAACCGCCCATGCCGTGCGCGCCGCGCGCGACGCGATCGCGCGCGGCTATGACGACGTGCTGATCCTGTTCGGCGACACCCCCCTTGTCGATGCCGGCGATCTGATCGCGGCGCGGCGCAAACTCGCCGAGGGCGCGGCGGTCGTCGTCATGGGTTTCCGTACCGACAACCCGACCGGCTATGGCCGCCTGATCGAGGACAAGGGCGAACTGGTCGCCATCCGGGAAGAGTATGAAGCGAGCGAGACTGAGCGGCGGATCGGCTTCTGTAATGGCGGCCTGATGGCCGTTGACGGCGCGCACCTGCTGGACCTGATCGAGGCGATCGGCAACGACAACGCCAAGAAGGAGTACTACCTGCCCGACATCGTCGAGGTGGCGCGGGGCCGGGGACTGAACGCCGTCGCGATCGAGGCGGAGTTCGAGACCCTGCTCGGCATCAACACCCGCGTCGAGCTCGCCGAAGCCGAGGCGATCTGGCAGCGGCGCCGGCGGCGGGAGCTGATGCTGTCGGGCGTCACCATGATCGATCCGTCGAGCGTGACGCTTTCCCATGATACTGTGATCGGCGCGGAGACCGTGATCGAACCGAACGTGTATTTCGCGCCAGGGGTCTCGGTGGCGGGCGGCGCCACGATCCGGGCCTTCTCGCATCTGGAGGGCGCCACGGTGGGGCCGAACTGCGAGGTCGGGCCGTTCGCCAGGCTGCGGCCGGGGGCAGACCTGGCCGAGAAGGCGAAGGTCGGCAATTTCTGCGAGGTGAAGAAGGCGAAGGTCGGCGCCGGTGCGAAGATCAACCACCTGAGCTATATCGGCGACGCGGTGATCGGTCCGAAGGCGAACATCGGTGCCGGCACGATCACCTGTAACTATGACGGCTTCAACAAGTTCGTCACCGAGATCGGCGCGGGCGCGTTCATCGGGTCCAATTCGGCGCTCGTCGCGCCGGTCAGGATCGGCGACGGGGCCTATGTCGCCTCCGGCAGCGTCATCGTGGAAAGCGTGCCGGACGACGCTCTGGCATTCGGTCGCGCCCGCCAGCGGACGCTGCCGGACAGAGGGCGGCAGTTGCGCGAGCGCCTCGCCGACCAGGCCAAAAAGTAAGGATTCCGCTAACGCCTTCTTTAGGCCCCGATGGCAGGATCATTGGCCGCCGGAATGACATGGAGCGAAAGAATTTTTGACTTTCGCGCGTCTGGCGGGGGCCCTAGAAGGCCTGATTGCCAGGGTGAGCAAGGGGCGAGCGGCTGATGTGCGGGATCGTGGGAATCGTCGGCCACACGCCGGTTGCGCCGTTGATCGTCGACGCGCTGAAACGGCTTGAGTACCGCGGTTACGATTCCGCAGGCGTCGCCACGATCGAGAACGGAAACCTCGCCCGCCGCCGCGCGGAGGGCAAGCTGATCAACCTGGAGAAGCGGCTGAAGAGCGAGCCGCTCGACGGCACGATCGGCATCGGCCATACGCGCTGGGCGACGCACGGCGTGCCCAATGAGACGAACGCGCATCCGCATTTCTCCAACGGTGTGGCCATCGTCCACAACGGCATTATCGAGAATTTCGCTGAGCTTCGCGAGGAGCTGAAGAAGGACGGCTACACCTTCGATTCGCAGACCGACACCGAGGTCGTCGCGCACCTAGTGGCGCGCGAACTGGCGCGCGGCGCGCGGCCGGTCGATGCGGCGTTCCGTGCACTGAAGCGCCTCGAGGGCGCGTTTGCGCTTGCGATCATGTTCAAGGGCGACGAGGACCTGATCGTCGGCGCCCGCAACGGCCCGCCGCTGGCGGTCGGCCACGGCGAGGGCGAGATGTTCCTCGGCTCGGACGCCATCGCGCTGGCGCCCTTCACCAATTCGATCACCTATCTCGAGGACGGTGACTGGGCGGTCATCCGGCGCAACCTCATCCAGATCTTCGACATGGCGGGCGAGCCGGTGGAGCGCAAGCGCCAGCAGTCCGTCGGGACCAGCTTCCTGGTCGACAAGGGCAACCACCGGCATTTCATGGAGAAGGAGATCCATGAGCAGCCGGAGGTGATCTCGCACACGCTGGCCCACTACCTCGATTTCGTCGGCGGCCAGGCGAAGAGTTTCGACATGCCGTTCGACTTCGCCAAAATCGACCGCCTGGCGATCTCCGCCTGCGGCACGGCCTATCTCGCCGGGCTGGTCAGCAAATACTGGTTCGAGCGCTATGCCCGACTGCCGGTCGACATCGATATCGCCTCGGAATTCCGCTACCGCGAGATGCCGCTCGGCAAGGACAGCGCCGCGCTGTTCGTGTCGCAGTCCGGCGAGACGGCGGATACGCTGGCATCCCTGCGCTATTGCCGCAAGGCCGGCATTCCGATCGGCGCGATCGTCAACGTGCGCGAATCGACGATCGCACGCGAGTCCGACGGCATCTTTCCGACGCTGGCCGGTCCCGAGATCGGCGTCGCATCGACCAAGGCATTCACCTGCCAGCTTTCGGTGCTGGCGTCGCTCGCCGTGAAGGCGGCATCGGCACGCGGCAAGATCTCGGCCGACGAGGAGAAGGCGCTGGTGCGCCAGCTCTCCGAAGCACCGCGCTATGCCAGCCAGGTGCTGAAGCTCGACAAACAGATCGAGAAGGTCGCGCGCGAGCTGTCCCAGGTCCGCCACGTGCTCTATCTCGGCCGCGACACCAACTACCCGCTGGCGCTGGAAGGCGCGCTGAAGCTCAAGGAAATCTCCTACATCCACGCAGAAGGCTATGCCGCGGGCGAACTGAAGCACGGGCCGATCGCACTGATCGACGAAACCATGCCGGTCATCGTCATCGCGCCGCATGACCGCATCTTCGACAAGACGGTGTCGAACATGCAGGAGGTGGCGGCACGTGGCGGCCGGATCATCCTGATTACCGACCAGAAGGGCGCCCAGCACGCCACCGTGAAGACGATGGAGACGATCGTGCTGCCGGACGTGCCGGAGATGATCGCACCGCTGATCTACGCCCTGCCGATCCAGATGCTGGCCTATTTCACCGCCGTTTTCATGGGAACCGACGTCGACCAGCCCCGAAACCTGGCGAAGTCGGTGACCGTGGAGTAGCGGCCAATTGTCCCGGTAAGACGAACGGACGGTATCCGACCATCGGTCCGTCATGATAGTTCTGTAGTTTGAGCGCTATCGAGAACCCGAACCGGACGCCCCCCGCTCATGGCTGAAGCCCCCCGCCAGCTCTCCGGCGCGACGCGTCTCAGGAACTATTTCCTGACCGGCGTGGTCGTCACGGCGCCGATCGCGATCACGGCCTATCTGACCTGGACCTTCGTGCACTGGGTCGATTCGTGGGTGAAGCCGCTCATCCCGTCGATCTACAACCCCGACAATTACCTGCCCTTCGCAGTGCCGGGGTTCGGCGTCATCGTGGCGCTGCTGATGATCACGCTGGTGGGCTTTATGACCGCCAACATCATCGGCCGTTCGGTGTTCGGGGTCGGCGACCGGATCCTCAACCGCACGCCGCTGGTGCGCAACGTCTACAGCGCGCTCAAGCAGATCTTCGAGACGGTGATCGCCAACCGCAACGACCTCTTCAACCGGGTCGGGCTGTTCGAATATCCGCGCCGCGGCGCGTGGTCGATCGTGTTCATTGCGCGCGAGCAGAAGAGTGAGATCCACGACGCGCTGGATCCGCGCGAGGGCAAGACGATCGCGGTCTTCCGCCCGATCACGCCGAACGTGACGACCGGCTATCTCCTCTACGTGCCGGAAAAGGACGTCATTCCCCTCGACATGACCGTCGAGGACGCAGCCAAGCTGCTGATTTCCGCCGGCCTGGTCGGGCCGGAATACGAAGAAAAGACCGCGGCCGCCCTCGCCGAGCAGGCGCTGGCGAAGATGGCGGAAGGCGAACGGGCGCCGACCGCCGCCAACACCGATCAGCCGGCGCGCAAGAGGCGCACCGCGTCGTCCCGGCCGAAAAGGTAGAGCAGCAGCCTGAGCGCTTCCCCGCGTTCCGATTGCAGTTCGGGGTCGCGTGCCAGGATCAGGCGCGCGTCGTCCCTGGCGGTCTCCAGCATGTCGACGTGGTGCTCGATCCGCGCTACGAGGAAACCCGGCGCGCCTGACTGCTTCGTCCCCATCAGCTCGCCTTCGCCCCTGAGCTTCAGGTCTTCCTCTGCGATGCGGAAGCCGTCCTCCGTCTCGCGCAGGATGGCGAGGCGCGCCTTGGCGACCTCCCCGAGCGGCGCCTTGTAGAGCAGCACGCAGGTCGAAGCCTTGTCGCCGCGGCCGACGCGGCCGCGCAGCTGGTGAAGCTGCGCCAGGCCGAAACGCTCCGCGTGCTCGATCACCATGATCGTCGCGTCCGGCACGTCGACGCCGACTTCGATGACCGTGGTGCCGACGAGCACCCGCGTCTCACCCGATTTGAAGGCTCGCATGGCCTCGTCCTTGTCGCGGCCGCTCATCCGGCCATGCACTAGGCCGACGCGATCGCCGAGCGCCGGTTGCAGCGCGGCGTAGCGATCCTCCGCGGACATCAGCTTGATCTCCTCGGATTCCTCCACCAGCGGGCATATCCAGTAGATCTTCTGGCCGTCGGCGAGCGCGGCGGCCATGCGCTCGACCAGTTCGCCGATCCGCTCCAGCGGCAGCGTCACGGTCTGGATGGGCTGTCTCCCGGCCGGCTTCTCTGTCAGCCGCGACACATCCATGTCGCCGAACGCGGTCAGCACCAGCGTGCGCGGAATAGGCGTCGCGGTCATCACGAGCATGTCGGGCGCATTGCCCTTGGCCGTCATCGCCAGCCGCTGGTGGACGCCGAACCGGTGCTGCTCGTCGACGATCGATAGCACGAGGTCCTTGAACTCGACGCCTTCCTGGAAGAGCGCGTGCGTGCCGACGACGATGTCGATGGTACCGCTGCGCAGTCCTTCGAGGATTGCCGCGCGCTCGCGGCCTTTCTCGCGTCCGGTCAGGATGGCGAGACTCATGCCGGCTTTGTCGGCGACCGGCGCGATGGTCGCGAAATGCTGGCGGGCAAGGATTTCCGTCGGTGCCATCAACGCCGCCTGGCCGCCGGCCTCGACCGCACGCGCCATCGCCAGAAGGCCGACCACCGTCTTGCCGGAGCCGACGTCGCCCTGGAGCAGCCGCACCATGCGGTCCGGCCGGGCGAGGTCGGCGAAGATTTCCTGCGTCGCCTGCTCCTGCGAGCGGGTCAGCGAATAGGGCAGGGCGGCGCGGACCTTCTTCACGATCGCCCCGTCGCCGGCCAAAGGCCGGCCCGAGAGGCGCCGGGTGCGAGCGCGGACCAGCGCCAGGGACAGTTGCCCTGCAAGGAACTCGTCATAGGCCAGCCGTCGCCATGCGACGCTTTCCGGCGACACGTCGAGCGGCCCATCGGGATTGTGAATGAGGCGCAGGGCGGCGGCGAAGGTCGGGAACGTCCGTTGCCGGACGATATTGGCGTCCAGCCATTCCGGCAGCTCGGGAAGGCGCGCGAGCGACTGCTGGATGGCGCGTCGCATCACCTTTCCCGAGAGGCCCGCGGTCAGCGGGTAGACCGGCTCGATCTCGGGCAGGCCGTCGGGCGAATCCGCCAGCGCGATGTGGTCGGGATGGACCATGGACGGCCGGCCATTGAACCATTCCATGCGCCCGCTGACGACGATGTGTTCGCCAACCGGCATCTGCTTCTCCAGCCACGGCCCCTTGGCGTGGAAGAAGGTGAGCGCGATCTCGCCCGTGTCGTCATGGGCGAACACCCGGTAGGGCACATTTCGCTTGCCTCGCGGTGGCGGCTGGTGGCGGTCGACCCGCACCTCCAGTGTGACGATCTGCCCCTCCGCCGAGCCGGCGATACCTGGGCGATCGCGGCGGTCGATGATGGAGTAGGGGAGCGCAAACAGCAGGTCGGCGATGCGCACCTCGCGCCCCGCGATGTCGGCCGGAACGACGCGCTCCAACATCTCGGCGATCTTCGGCCCGACGCCTTCCAGCGACGTGACGGGCGCGAACAGCGGATCGAGCAGGGGCGGGCGCATCGTCGCGGATCGTATGTCAGCAGCGCGCAGGCGCAAAGGCTGACATGACGGCTGCCGCGCGCTATATCGGCGCCGAAATCGAGAGACCCTTAAGATGCCCGGCGAAAACCCACCGGCAGCCGGATCGGATTCCCGCCGCCGCAAGCTGCGGTTCCGCTCCTGGCATCGCGGCATGCGCGAAATGGACCTGATCCTCGGCCCCTTCGCCGATGCGGCGCTGCCCGGCTTGACCGAGGCGGAAATCGACCAATATGAGGGGCTTCTCGAGATTTCCGACACCGAACTCCTGCCGGTCCTGACCGGCCGGAGCGCCGTCCCGGAAGCGCTCAGGACACCGCTTTTCGAGCGCATTCTCGCTTTTGCGGCTGCCAGAAACTGACATCGATCCCATGAGCCTCCTTCCCAAGATCGGCGTGTCCGGCGCCCGGCCCGGCCTGACCCTCATCGACGGGGTGCCGGAAGGCTATGAGGGCTTCGCGCTGGCCGCATTCGCGGCCGAGGCCGCCCCCGGCAGCCCGGTGATCTTCGTCGCCCGCGACGGGCAGCGGATTCCGTCAATTGCCGAAGCGCTCGCCTTCGCGGCACCTGGCCTGCCGGTGCTGGATCTGCCGGCCTGGGATTGCCTGCCCTACGACCGCGTGTCGCCCGGCGCCGACGCGGCGGCCCGACGACTGGACGGACTCGCCGGCATGGCCGCGCTGGCCGGCGCACCGCACCGCGCGGTCATCCTCACCACCGCGAACGCGCTGCTCCAGCGCGTTCCGCCGGCCGCAGCGGTCGCTGCAGGCTCGCTGTCGGCGAAACCCGGTAACCAGGTTGACATGAAGGTGCTCGTCGCACGGCTGGAAACGGCCGGCTTCGAGCGCGTGCCGACCGTGCGCGACGTCGGCGAGTACGCGGTGCGTGGCGGTATTCTGGACCTGTTCGCACCCGGCGCCGAGGAGGCGCTGAGGCTCGACTTCTTCGGCGACACGCTTGAATCGGTCCGTGCCTTCGACGTGGCCACCCAGCGTACCACGGGTCAGCGCAACGGCTTCGCGCTTCAGGCGATGAGCGAGGTCACCCTGTCGCCGGAAGCGATCAGTCGCTTCCGCCGGCGCTACATCGAAGCTTTCGGCGCACCGTCGCGTGACGACGCCCTCTACGCCGCCGTCTCCGAAGGCCGCCGCTTCGCCGGGATGGAACACTGGCTGCCGTTCTTCCACGAGCGGCTGGACACCATCCTCGACTACCTGCCCGACGCGCCGATCGCGTTCGACCATCTGGCACGCGAGGCGCTGAGCGAACGCCGCGCGCTCGTGCTCGACCACTACGAGGCGCGGCGTGCGCAGGGCGATGCGGCGCTGAAGGATTCGGTACCCTACAAGCCGGTGCCGCCGGACCTTCTTTACGCCTCGCGAGAGGAGATCGACGGGCGCCTTGAGACACGGACCGCGGTGGAGTTCACCCCCTTCGCCGCGCCGGACGTCGGCAGCCGCAGGCCGCTGCATGCGCGCGCAAAGCCCGGGCGCAGCTTCGAGCAGGAGCGCGCCGACCAGTCCGCGAACGTGTTCGAGGTCGCGTCGAAGCATATCGCCGACGTCCGGACGAAGAAGAAGATCGCCGTGGCCGGCTGGACGGACGGTTCTCTCGACCGTCTGTCGCAAATCCTCGCAGAGCATGGGCTTGGCAATCTGACGCCGGTTGCCACGCTTGCCGAGTTGGAAGCGCTTCAGCCAGGGCAGGCGGGCCTGGCCGTGCTGCCCGTCGAGGCAGGGTTCGAGACCGACGGTTTCGTTCTCGTCGCCGAACAGGACATTCTCGGCGACCGCCTGGTGCGCCGCTCGAAGCGGAAGCGGCGCAGCTCCGACTTCATCGCCGAGGCATCGGCGCTGGCCGCCGGTGACATCGTCGTGCACGCCGACCACGGCATCGGCCGCTTCATCGGCCTGCGCACGATCGAAGCGGCCGGCGCTCCGCACGACTGCCTCGAAATCCACTACGCCGGCGACGGCCGCCTGTTCCTGCCGGTCGAGAACATCGAGCTCTTGTCGCGCTACGGCTCGGATTCGGCCGAGGCGCAGCTCGACAGGCTGGGCGGCGGTGCCTGGCAGTCGCGCAAGGCCAGGCTGAAGCGCCGCCTTCTGGAGATGGCCGGACAGTTCATCAAGCTCGCCGCCGAACGCCGCATGCGGGCTGCGCCGGTGCTCAACCCGCCTGAGGGGCTCTATGGCGAGTTTGCCGCCCGATTCCCCTATGACGAGACCGACGACCAGCAGACCGCGATCGATGCCGTCATCGACGACCTTGGCGCCGGGAAACCAATGGACAGGCTGATCTGCGGCGACGTCGGCTTCGGCAAGACGGAAGTGGCGTTGCGCGCTGCGTTCCTCGCGGCGATGGAAGGTTTCCAGGTGGCGGTCGTCGTGCCGACGACACTGCTCGCGCGCCAGCATTTCAAGACGTTCACCCAGCGCTTCGCCGGACTGCCGCTGAAGGTCCGGCAGGCGTCGCGACTCGTCGGGGCGAAGGAGCTTGCTGAGACGAAGAAAGGCCTCGCGGACGGCACGGTCGACATCGTCGTCGGCACGCACGCGCTGCTCGGCAGTTCTATTACTTTCAAGAACCTCGGGCTGCTGGTGATCGACGAGGAGCAGCATTTCGGGGTGAAGCACAAGGAGCGGCTGAAGGAGCTGAAGAGCGACGTGCATGTGCTGACGCTCTCGGCCACGCCGATCCCGCGGACGTTGCAGCTCGCGCTGACCGGCGTGCGCGAGCTGTCGCTGATCGCGACGCCGCCGGTCGACCGCATGGCGGTGCGCACCTTCATCTCGCCCTTCGATCCGCTGGTCATCCGCGAGACGCTGCTGCGCGAACGCTATCGCGGCGGCCAGAGCTTCTACGTCGTGCCGCGCATCTCCGATCTCACCGAGGTCCACGACTTCCTGAAGGCTCAGGTGCCGGAGCTCAGAGTCGGCGTGGCGCACGGCCAGATGCCGCCGTCCGAACTCGATGACCGGATGAACGCCTTCTACGAGGGCCAGTTCGACGTGCTCCTGTCCACGACGATCGTGGAGTCCGGTCTCGACATCCCGACGGCGAACACGTTGATCGTGCATCGCGCCGACATGTTCGGTCTGGCGCAGCTCTACCAGCTGCGCGGCCGCGTCGGTCGCTCGAAGCTGCGCGCCTACGCCCTGTTCACGCTGCCGGCCAACCGCAAGCTGACCGATACCGCCGACCGGCGCCTCAAGGTTCTGCAGTCGCTCGACACGCTGGGTGCGGGTTTCCAACTGGCCAGCCACGACCTCGACATCCGTGGCGCCGGCAATCTTCTCGGCGAGGAGCAATCCGGCCACATCAAGGAAGTCGGCTTTGAGCTCTACCAGCAGATGCTGGAGGAAGCCGTCGCCGAGGTCCGCGGCTCCGACGAAACGACCGACGGCGGCTGGTCTCCGCAGATCACCGTCGGCACGGCCGTGATGATACCGGAGGCGTTCGTTCCGGATCTGCAATTGCGACTGGCGCTCTACCGCCGCCTTGCCGACCTCCAGACGATCGAGGAGATCGACGCGTTCGGCGCGGAGATGATCGACCGCTTCGGCCCGCTCCCGGAGGAGGTCGAACACCTGTTGAAGGTGGTCTACATCAAGGCGCTCTGCCGCAAGGCCAATGTCGAGAAACTGGACGCCGGGCCGAAGGGCGTGGTGCTGCATTTCAGGGGGCGCGAATTCGCCGATCCGGCCGGACTGGTGAGCTACATCGCCGAACAGGGCTCGCTGGCGAAGATCAGGCCCGACCAGAGCGTGGTGCTGGTGCGCGATTGGCCGACGCCGGAGAAGCGCCTGGCCGGCTCGGCCGTGGTGATGACTCAGCTTGCGCGGATGGCGGAGAAGAGTGCCGCCTGATCGCCGACAGATGGCGGATCACACCGCCTGGTCCAGTTCGCCCCTGGCCTTCGCTGCCGCGATCTGCTGGATCGCGTCGGCCAGCGTCGCGGCGTCCTGCGCGCCCATGACCGCGTAGCGCCCTTCGAGCAGGAAGCACGGCACGCCGGTGATGCCCATGCGAGCAGCCGTCTCGATCTCGGCCTTGACTGCTTCGACGTCGGCGTCGGTCGGTAGCAGCGCCTCGACGATGGTCAGGTCCATGCCGGCGTCGCGGGCGGCCTCGATCAGCACGGCCTGGTCGCCGATGTTGCGTCCTTCCTCGAAATTCATGCGGAACAGCCGGTCGACCAGCCGGTTCTGAACGTCGACGCCCATGCCGCCGGCCCAGCGGATCAGCCGGTGCGCGTCGAGCGTGTTGGCCGCGACCTTGATGTCCTCAAAGGCGAACGCGATTCCTTCCGCGGCGCCGAGCGGCATGATGTTGTCGTGGATCTGCTTCAGGCGCTGCTCGGAGCCAAACTTGGCCAGCATGTACTGCTTGCGGTCGATGCCTCCGGCCGGAATCGTCGGATCGAGCTGATACGGACGCCAGCGGACCTCGACGTCCACCGGGGTCGTCGCCAGCGCCTTCTCGAGCCGCTTCTTGCCGATGTAGCACCACGGGCAGACGACGTCCGAGACGATGTCGATCCTGATCTTTTCGCCGTCGGCCATGCCGAACTCCTCAGTCCTCGCGCCACCAGGTCGGCAGCTGGAAGCCGTATATGGGTGTCACGTCCGGTCTTTTAATGTGCGACCAGCGCGCGACCCACTGTTCCGGCCTAAAATAAAGCGGCAGGACGTAGGCGCCAGAGAGCAGCACGCGGTCATAGGCACGCACCGCCTCGACGAAGTCTTCGCGGCTCCGCGCGTTGATGAGCCTGTCGATCAGGGCGTCGACAGCGGGGTTAGCGACGCCGGCATAGTTGAACGTGCCGGGCGTATCCCTGGCGGCCGACCCCCACCGCGCAACCTGCTCCACGCCGGGCGAGAGCGAGGAGCTGTAGTTGAAGAACATCGCGTCGAAGTCGTAGTTCACCTGCCGCTCGAGGAATTGTGCGGCGTCGACCGAACGGATCGTCACGTCGATGCCGACGCGGGCCAGCGTCTGTTGCCAGGCGATCGCCAGCTGCTCGTTTTCCTTGGCCTTGAGCATGATCTCGAAGGACAGCGGCTTGCCGTCGGGGCCGAGCAGCTTGCCGCCGTCGATCTTGAAACCCGCCGCATTCAGCTTGTCGAGCCCTGCCTTGAGGAATGCGCGGTCGCGGCCGGTGCCGTCCGATGTCGGCGGCTGCCAGCCAGTGGCGAGGATCTCCGGCGTCACGGCGTCCGGGAAGTCCGCCAGCAGCGCCTTCTCGGCCTCGCTGGCCGGGCGCCCGTAGGAGGACAGTTCCGAATTGTCGTAGAAGCTCTTGGTGCGTGTGTAGGCGCCGGAGAGCAGCGTGCGGTTGGCCCATTCGAAATCGAACAGGCTGGTCAGCGCCTCGCGCGTTGCGCGGTCGGCGAAGATGGACCGACGGCTGTTCATGACGATGCTGAACATGCCCGACGGTGTCTTGGTCGGGAACGTCTCTTTCACCACCCGGCCGTCGGCGACGGCAGCGAAGTTGTAGCCGTCGGCCCAGCGGCCGCTGTTGTCGTCGATGAAGACGTCGACCAGTCCCTTCTTGAAGGCTTCGAAGAGGGCGTTGTCGTCGCGGAAATAGGACAGCCGGACCTCGTCGTAGTTGTCGACGCCGCGCTTCGACGGAATGTCCTTGGCCCAGTAGTCGGGGTTTCGCTTGAAGACGAGCAGTTCCCCCGCCTTGACGCGGTCCAGACGGTAGGGGCCGCTGCCGATCATCGGCGTCAGCGTCGACTTGTCGAACGTCTCGGCGTTGATCGCGTGTTTCGGCAGGATCGGCAGCGAGCCCAGGATCAGCGGCAGTTCGCGGTCGGGCTGCTTGAAGGTCAGCCGCACGCCGCGCTCGCCCACCTTCTCCATGGTCTCGATCTTCTTCGCCGTCACGCCGTAGCGCGGCAATCCCTTGTCGCGCAGGAGCTCGATGGTGAAGATCACGTCGTCCGGCGTGACCGGCTGGCCGTCGGAGAACTTTGCGCGCTCGTCCAGCGTGAACTCGACGAAACTGCGGGCATCGTCGGTCTCGACCGTCTTGGCGAGCAGCGGATAGAGCGTAAAGGGCTCGTCCTGCGCGCGGATCATCAGCCGGTCGAACACCAGGTCGCCGAAGACGAGATCCACGCTGCCGCGCGCAGCACTTCCCTGCACGATGAACGGGTTCACGCTGTCGAACGTGCCGGGCCAGGCATAGTCGATGCGGCCGCCCTTCGGCGCGTCGGGATTGGCGTAGGGCAGGTGGGTGAAGTCGGCCGGCAGCAGCGGCTCGCCATGCATCGCTATGCCGTGCTTCGGCTCGGCCGAAGCGGGCGCGGCGATGAGCCCGACCAGCGCGGCGGCGAGGGTGAACAGCGGAACGATAATGCGCATGCGTGCGCTCCGGTCGGTCTGGTGTGTTGCGGCGGATATGGACGATTCGACCGCGACCCTATCACGCTGGGCCGAAAGCCCGAAACGGCGCTCCCCGGCGCTGGGAACCGGTGGTTTCAGGCTGGATTCGTGCCGACGCGCAGTGTAACACGCGCCCGGAAGTCATTCTGTTGCCTCAATTCGGCAACAGGTAGCGAACGCTGTCGGCGACATGTGCCGGCTCCCGATTTTTGAGAGGATTACCCGACGATGACGAAGACCAACGCCTATCGCGTGTCGGTGATGGCCGCGAGCGTCGCAGGCCTCCTGGGCACCGGCGCGCTGCCCGCCGCGGCGCAGCAGGCAACGTCGCCACAAGGCTGGTTCAAGGCATGCGCGAAGCAGGAAGACGTCGACATCTGCAACGTGCAGAACATCATGACCGCTGAAACCGGCCAGCTGCTCACCGCCGTGAGCCTGATCGAGCTCAAGGGCAAGGTCAACCGCAAGGTGTTCCAGGTCT
Organism: Rhizobiaceae bacterium; assembly: GCA_019635755.1. GTDB lineage: Bacteria > Pseudomonadota > Alphaproteobacteria > Rhizobiales > Rhizobiaceae > OAS926. The sequence continues at coordinate 42,711 of JAHBYW010000004.1, forward strand.
CCGTGCCGAGCGGCCGTCTCGTGCCTCCGGGCATCGGGCTGCAGATCGACGGCGGCAAGACGCAGAAGCTCGACTATGTGATCTGCTTCCCCGACCGCTGCGTCGCCGAGACCGCGCTGACCGACCAGATGGTCGCGTCGTTCAAGAAGGGCGGCGAACTCCTGCTGACCTCGGTCAATTTCCAGAACCAGCAGAATCCGATCAAGATGACGCTGGCCGGCTTCACGGGCGCCTTCGACGGCGAGCCGCTGCAGCAGTCGGACATCGAGGCGCGGCAGAAGGCGCTTCAGGACTATGTGAGTAAGAACAACGAGGACTTTGCCAAGAAGCTCAAGGAAGAGCAGGAAAAGGCCAAGGCCGCCAACTGATCGTCACGCGCGATCGAGACTTCGAGGAAGGCGGGACCGGTTTCCCGCCTTTTTCGTTCCTGGCGTCGCCCGGTGCGCTTCGACGATGCCGCGCGGCTCAGTGCCGGAGACGCACCTTCGGCTCGTGGCGCCCGTCGGACGTCTGCGTGAACATGTCCGTCAGCTGCGGGTGCCGGATCGGTTCGCCGGAGCCGTCTTCCAGCAGGTTCTGCTCGGAGACGTAGGCGACGTACTCCGTCTCCGCATTCTGCGCGAGAAGGTGATAGAAGGGCTGGTCCTTGCGCGGCCGCACCTCGACCGGGATCGACTGGTACCATTCCTCGGTGTTCGCGAAGACCGGATCGACGTCGAAGATCACGCCGCGGAACGGAAATACGCGGTGGCGGACGACCTGGCCGATCTTGAACTTGGCGCTGCGGATTTCGCCCATAGCTTTCAACCTCTTGGCTCGTATGTGGCGCACGCATGCCGGCAATTCAATCCCGTGCCTTGACCGCGCCCGCGCGCCTGCGATAGCCGGAAAACCCGCGTGGACATGACATGACCGACATCATCGGCCTGGTCCTGCCGTTCTTCGGCATCATCTTCCTGGGCTACGTCGTCGCCCGCCTTACCCGGCAGCCTCTGGAGGCGCTTGGCTGGATGACGACCTTCGTCATCTACGTGGCGCTGCCGGCGCTCTTCTTCCAGCTGCTCGCAAAGACGCCGATCGAGCGCCTGACGGAGGGGAGCTACATCTTCGGCGCGGTGTTCTCGACCTACATCGTCTTTTCCCTGATGTTCGTTTCCTCCGTCCTGCTGTCGCGGGGCGACATCGCCTCGGCGACCGTCCGCGGCCTGGCCTCGGCCTACGGCAACATCGGCTACATGGGTCCCGGCCTGGCGCTCCTCGCCTTCGGCGAGGAAGCCGCCGTGCCTGTGGCGCTGATCTTCTGCTTCGAGAACATCATGCATTTCGCCATCGCGCCGATGATGATGGCGCTGTCCGGCTCGGAGAAGACCAGCCCGGGCGAGCTCGCGCTGGGCGTTGCGAAGAAGATTGCGCTGCATCCCTTCATTATCGCCACGGCCGTGGGGGTCACGGCGGCGTATCTCGAAGTCCGGCCGCCGATGCCGGTCGAACGGCTGCTCGAATATCTGTCCCGGGCAGCTGCTCCCTGCGCCCTGTTCGCGATGGGCGTGACGCTTGCGTTGAGGCCGCTGAACCGGGTGCCGCGCGAACTCGGCGCCGTCGCCGCACTCAAGCTCGTCGTCCACCCGATGCTCTGTTACGTGATGCTCTCGTGGCTCGGCAACTTCTCGGAGATCTGGATGTTCTCGGCCGTGCTGCTTGCCGCACTCCCCACGGCCACGAACGTGTTCGTCATCGCACAGCAATACGGCGTCTGGGTACAGCGGGCATCGGCCAGTATCCTGCTGACGACGCTGCTGTCGGTCGGCACAGTCACGGCGCTGCTCTACGCCATCAAGTCGGGCCTATTGCCGCCGGACCTTTTCCCGTAGCGCGGTGAACATCCGGGCCACGCCGCTGCCGGGCTGCATTCCCTCGCGCATGAAGAAGCCGCGCACGGGTGCGGCCTCGCCAAGCACCGCGAGGCCAGCGCTGCGCGTCATCTGGACGGGCAGGAAATCCGACAGGAGCGAGCGGTTCAGCAGATCGACCGCGAACGAGCGGGCCGTGACATCCGGGCGGCGCTTCTGGTCGTAGGCGGCAAGCGCGCCCGGCGCGCCCGGGTCGTCGCGGAACCGCTCCGCGACGGCGACCACATCGGCGATGTCGCGAATGCCGAGGTTCAGGCCCTGGGCGCCGATCGGCGGAAAGACGTGGGCGGCCTCGCCGACGAGCGCGATCCGCTGCCAGGCGAACCGGTCCGGCGTCAGGGTCGACAGTGGGTAGATCTGCCGCCCGGGCTCGACGGTGACGCGCCCCAGCATCGACTGCATCCGGTCCTCGACACGCTGCGAAAGTGCGGCGTCGTCGAGTTGTGACAGCTCCTCAACCGCGGCCGGACGTTCGACCCAGACGAGGCTCGAGCGCATCCCGGGAAGCGGTACCTGCGTGAAGGGACCGGTCTCGGTATGGAATTCGGTCGAGATGAAGCCATGGTCCCGGGCGTGGCCGAAGTTGAGCACCAGAGCGGCCTGCTGGGTGTTCCGCGTCCGCGTCGAAATTCCGGCGGCCTCGCGGGCCGGAGACGTGCGACCGTCGGCCGCGACGGCCAGCAGCGCGGAGACGGTGGTGCCGTCGGGAAGGTCGGCGTGGACGGCATCGTCCTCGGGCCGCCAGCGGGCAACCGTCGTCTTCAGCCACGCGATACCCGCCCGCCGGGTGAGCGCGCGGGTCGCCGCGCCGAGGAGCGCCGTGTTGGGGATGTTCAGCCCGAAAGACTCCTTGCCGATCTCGCGGGCGCGGAACGTAACCGGCGCGCTCCGCACGAGGCGGGACGTCCCGTCGACGATCCGCATCGTCTTGAGCGGCGCGGCCGCGGCACTGATCTCGCCGAGAACACCGAGCCGGTCCAGGAGGTCGAGTGCCGGCAGCATGAGCGCCGTGGTCCGCTTGTCGTCCATTTTGGGTTCCGGGCCGACCAGCGCCACGCCGAAGCCAGCCCTCGACAGCGCATGCGCCGCGAGGAGTCCGGCCGGGCCCGTGCCCGCGACGACGATGTCGGTTTCGATATCCTGACTCATCCTCGAATCGCTCCGCCTTGCCTGACCGGATATAGGGTTCCCCTAGGCAAACCGGCAACGTGCGATTTCGGCGCGGCTCTGAACCCTGCGTGATCGGGATGCGAGCGCGCATACTGCCTTGTCCGGCCGTTGGCCCTCATGTTTAATCAGGCGCGACGTGCGGAGGGTGACTCGATGGCCGGCGGGAGAGATGCTGCATTTGCAGGAACCCGCAGGACATCGTCCCGCCTGTTGGGGAACGGAGCGCTTCCGGGCGCCGCGAGGGTTGATTGCGGCGCGGTTGTGCCCGACAGGCGCGATCCGTGACCCGTAAGCCGCTCTCCGCCCGCATCCCGAAGCCCAAGAAGAAGGTCACCTGGCCGCAGGCGCGCGCCTTTTCGGTGCATCTCCTGACGGCGTCGGGATCGTTTCTCGCCTTCGTGTCGCTGGTGGCGGCGAGCGAACAGCGCTGGACGGCGATGTTCTGGTGGCTCGGCCTGGCGCTGTTCGTCGACGGCATCGACGGTCCGATCGCGCGCAAGCTCGAGGTCAAGGAGATCCTGCCGACCTGGTCCGGCGAACTCCTCGACAACATCATCGACTACGTGACCTATGTGCTGATCCCTGCCTTCGCGCTCTATCAGCGCGGCTTCATGGGGGAGGGGCTGTCGTTCCTCTCCGCCGCGATCATCGTGATCTCCAGCGCGATCTACTATGCCGACACGGGCATGAAGACGAAGGAGAACTTCTTCAAGGGGTTCCCCGTCGTCTGGAACATGGTTGTCTTCGCCCTTTTCGTGATCCAACCGGGCGAGTGGGTCTCCTTCGCGGTCGTCCTTGTGGCTGGCCTGCTGACCTTCGTGCCCGTGCATTTCCTGCATCCGGTGCGCGTGCGCCGGCTGCGCAACATCAACCTGCCGGTGTTCCTGCTCTGGTGCATGTTCGGCGCGATTGCGCTGTTCCAGCAGATGGATGCTTCGGAGTACGTGAAGGTGGGGATCACGGTCACCAGCCTGTACCTGGTCGGCATCGGCATCGTGATGCAGTTCTTCCCCAAACTGGGTGCGCAGAGGGACTGACATGGCGAAGGCGATCCGCGTCCACGCTCACGGCGGGCCGGAGGCCCTGCAATGGGATGATGTCGATCCCGGTCGGCCTGGCAAGGGCGAGGTGCTGCTGCGACACACCGCGATCGGCCTGAACTTCATCGACGTCTACTACCGGACCGGCCTCTATGCGGCGCCTGCCGGCACGCCGGTCACGCCGGGCGGCGAAGCCGCGGGCGTGGTGGTCGAGGTGGGCGAAGGCGTCGACTGGCTCGCCGCGGGCGATCGCGTCGCCTACGCGATGGCGACCGGCGCCTATGCCGAGGAGCGCGTGCTTCCCGCCGACAAGCTGGTGAGGATCCCGGCGGGCGTCAGCGACGAACAGGCGGCCGCGATGATGCTGAAGGGCATGACGGCCGAATACCTGCTGCGCCGGACGTTCAAGGTCGGCGCCGGACACATGGTGCTGTTTCACGCGGCCGCGGGCGGGGTCGGGCTGATCGCGGGGCAGTGGGCAAGGCATCTCGGCGCCACCGTCATCGGCACGGTCGGGTCGCCGGCCAAGGCGGCGCTCGCCAAGGCCAACGGGTACGATCATGTCATCAACTACGCTGACACGGACTTCGTCGCGGAGGTCGCCACCCTGACGGCCGGAGCAAAGTGCGACGTCGTCTACGATTCGGTCGGCAAGGACACCTTCGCCGGCTCGCTGGACTGCCTCAGGCGGCTCGGCATGCTTGTCCTGTTCGGCCAGTCGTCCGGTCCAGTCCAGCCCTTCAACCCGGCGATACTGGCGCAGAAGGGCTCGCTGTTCCTCACCCGCCCGACGCTCTTCGCCTATACCGCGACCCGCGCCGAACTGGAGGCGTCGGCAGCGGCGCTGTTCGACGTCGTGGAGCGCGGCGTGGTCAAGGTCAGCGTGAACCAGCGCTATGCGTTGAAGGACGCTGGACGCGCCCATGCGGACCTGGAAGGACGCAGGACGACCGGCGCGACCGTGCTCCTGCCGTGAAGGCAAGGCTTTGGCTCCGGATTTCTTGAAGGTCTTTCAAGCCTCGGGAAGCTTTGCGCTCCGCCGACATCCCGCCTACGATGGCTTCCGGGAACAAACGACATGTCCGAAAACGGACTGGGGGCACTGTGAGCGAAGATCACGGTTCAGCGCCTGCCGACCTGCTCGAAGTGAGGGGCCTGACCAAGATTTTCGGTCAGCTGAAGGCGTGCGACAGCATCGACCTCTTGATCGCCAGGGGTGAAATCCACGCATTGCTTGGCGAGAACGGCGCGGGCAAGTCCACCCTCGTCAAGATGCTGTTCGGCTCCCTCGAGCCGAACGCCGGCGAAATCCGCTGGAACGGGTCGCCGGTGCGGATCACCAGCCCGAGCGCCGCGCGCAAGCTGGGCATCGGCATGGTGTTCCAACATTTCTCCCTGTTCGAGGCGCTGACCGCCGCCGAAAACATCGCGCTGTCGCTCGACGCCGGCACGCCGATCGCGACGATCGCCGCCAAGTCGAAGGCGCTGTCCTACAGCTACGGCCTTCCGCTCGACCCTTATTCGTTGGTCGGCGACCTCTCCGTCGGCGAACGCCAGCGCATCGAGATCATCCGCTGCCTGCTGCAGACCCCGCAGCTCATCATCCTCGACGAGCCCACGTCCGTGCTGACGCCGCAGGAGGCCGACAAGCTGTTTGAGACGCTGGAGCGGCTGCGCGCCGAGGGCAAGTCGATCCTCTACATTTCGCATCGCCTCGAAGAGGTGAAACGCATGTGCGACCGCGCCACGGTGCTTCGGCACGGCAAGGTCGTCGGCCATTGCGATCCCCGCCAGGAAACCGCGGCGTCGCTGGCGCGCATGATGGTCGGCAACGACGTGCACGCGGTGACGCGTCCGCCCGTCGACGGCCTCGCCGAGGCGCAGGCGCTGCTGCAGATAAGCAACCTCAACCGCAAGCCCGCGACGCCCTTCTCGATCCCGCTCAAGAACATCAATCTCGACGTGCGCGCCGGAGAAGTCATCGGCATCGCTGGCGTCGCCGGGAACGGGCAGGGCGAGTTCTTCGAGGCTGTGTCGGGCGAGGTGCTCCAGGACCGCGCGTCCACGATCAGAATCCGGGGCAAGGATGCCGGCCGCCTGTCGATCTCGGGCCGGCGCCTGCAGGGGGCTGCCTTCGTCCCCGAGGAGCGGCTGGGCCACGGCGCGGCTCCGCGCATGAAGCTGTCGGAGAACCTGCTCCTGTCCCGCCACCGGACGGATCGGGGCGCGTTCGTCGGCGGACTCGGCATGATCCGGACGCCGGCCATCTCGGCGGCGTCGCAGCGTATCATCGCGGAGATGGACGTACGCAAGAGCGCGGTCGACCCTGAAGCCGCGGCGCTGTCCGGCGGCAATCTGCAGAAGTTCATCATCGGCCGCGAGCTTGACCGGAAACCCCTCGTCATGGTCGTCAACCAGCCGACCTGGGGCGTCGACGCCGGCGCCGCCGCCCGCATCCGCCAGGCGCTGATCGAGCTGTCGCGCGCGGGCTCGGCGGTGCTGGTCATCAGCCAGGACCTGGACGAGCTGTTCGAGGTCTCGGACGCCATCGCCGTCATGCACAATGGCGAGCTGTCCAAGCCGATGCCGCGCGCCGAAGCGACCTTCGAGAAGATCGGGCTCCTGATGGGCGGCGCCGAGCCGGGCCATGTCGAGCATCCGCAGGAGGTGGCGTGATGCGTGTCGAACTCGTCAGGCGGCCGCAGCAATCGGCGCTGTTCTCGGCACTCTCGCCGTTCATCGCGCTGGGGCTCACACTGATTGCCGGCGCCATCATGTTCTCGCTGCTTGGCAAGAATCCGGGCACCGCGCTCTACTACTATTTCATCGATCCCCTCACCGGCATATGGGACCCGTCCAACCGCTGGCAGCTGCACGAGCTGGCGATCAAGGCGGCGCCGCTGATCCTCATCGCCGTCGGCCTGTCCGTCTGCTACCTCTCCAACAACTGGAACATCGGCGCCGAGGGCCAGTTCATCGCCGGCGCCATCGCCGGATCGTTCATCCCGGTGGTGTTCCCGGGCTTCCAGACATGGGCGACGCTTCCGCTGATGCTGATCTTCGGCATGATCGGCGGTGCCGCCTATGCCTCGATCCCGGCGTTCCTGAAGGTCCGCTTCAACACCAACGAGATCCTGACCAGTCTGATGCTGGTCTACGTGGCGCAGCTCTTCAACGACTGGCTGGTCCGAGGCATCTGGCGCAACCCGCAGGGGATGAGCTTCCCGGGCACGATCCGCTTCAATGAATATGCGATCCTTCCCGAGATATGGCCGGAGGCCGGCCGCGCGCATTGGGGGTTCGTGTTCGCTCTCGTCGCTGCCCTGGCTGTCTGGTTCATGCTGTCCAAGACGCTGCGCGGCTTCGAGGTGAAGGTGCTCGGCCAGAGCCCCAGGGCAGGGCGGTTCGCCGGCTTCTCCGCGAAGAAGATGGTGTTCTTCGTCTTCCTGCTGTCCGGAGCCCTGGCGGGACTGGCTGGCATTTCGGAGGTGGCCGGGCCGATCGCGCATCTCAACGAGAAGATCTCGATCGGATACGGCTTCACCGCGATCATCGTTGCCTTCCTCGGGCGTCTCAACCCGCTGGGAATCGTCGCGGCCGGGCTGATCCTGGCGCTGACCTATCTCGGCGGAGAGGCGGCGCAGATCTCGCTGCAGCTCTCGGACAAGTCGGTGCGAGCCTTCCAGGGCCTGCTGCTGTTCTTCGTGCTCGCCTGCGACACGCTGATCCACTACCGCATCCGCTTCGTGGGGGCGCCGGCGCGCGGAGTTCCGCAGGCCGCGGCCAAGCCGGCCGGGGAGGCCGCCAGCCATGTTTGAGCAGATCATCATCACGATCGCCACGGCAGCGACACCGCTGCTGATCGCTGCGATCGGAGAGCTCGTCGTCGAGCGTTCCGGCGTGCTGAATCTCGGTGTCGAAGGCATGATGGTGATGGGCGCGGTCACCGGCTTCGCCATCGCCTATCTGGTTGGGTCGTCGAACACGTGGCTGCCCGAATCGATGCTCGGCTACGCGCCGTGGCTGGTCAAGGCGGCGCCGTGGGTCGGTCTGCTCGCTGCCATCATCGTCGGTGCGCTCTTCTCGCTGCTCTTCGGCTTTCTCACGCTCACGCTGGTCACCAACCAGGTGGCAACCGGGCTGGCGCTGACCCTGCTTGGCCTCGGCCTTTCGGGCATGCTGGGCGAGGGCTTCACCGGCTTGCCGGGCTTCAAGCTGCCGACGCTCTACATACCCGTGCTCACCGACCTGCCGTTGGTCGGAAAGCTGATCTTCGGCCAGGACCCGGTCTTCTACATGTCGATCGCGCTGACCGCCGGCGTGGCGTGGTTCCTGTTCCGCACCCGGGCCGGCCTGACGTTGCGTTCGGTCGGCGACAATCACGGCTCGGCGCATGCGCTGGGCATCGACGTGATCCGGATACGCTACCTCGCGGTGATGTTCGGCGGCGCCTGCGCAGGGGCGGCCGGCGGCTATCTGTCGCTGCTCTACACGACGCAGTGGATCGAGAACATGACGGCCGGGCGTGGTTGGATCGCGCTTGCGCTGGTGGTCTTCGCTGCATGGCGGCCATGGCGCGTGCTGGCCGGCGCCTATCTCTTCGGGGCGGTATCGATCGGCCAGCTGCACGCGCAGGCGCTGGGCATAGGCATCCCCTCTCAACTGCTTTCTTCGCTCCCCTATCTGGCGACGATCATCGTCCTCGTTCTAATCTCCAGGAACAGGCGTTTGACGATGGTCAACACACCGGCTTCGCTGGGGCGGCCGTTTGTGCCAGATCGCTGATACAAGAAAGATGGGATAGTGCCCCTGAAACCCACGAGAGGACGAACTCCATGAAGAAGACCCTCCTGTCACTCGCCGCGACGGCGGCCGTGCTGTCGTTCGGCACGTTCGCTGCCGAGGCGAAGGTGAAAGCGTGCTTTGTTTATGTCGGCCCGATCGGCGATTTCGGCTGGTCTTATCAGCACCATCAGGGTGCGCTCGAGATGCAGAAGAACCTCGGCGGCGAAGCCGAGGTCGAGCTTGCCTATTCGGAAAGCGTGCCCGAGGGCGCCGATGCCGAGCGTGTCCTCGAGCGCTACGCCCGCTCCGGCTGCAACATCATCTTCACGACCTCGTTCGGCTACATGGACGCCACCAACGCGGTGGCGGGCAAGTTCCCCGACGTGAAGTTCGAGCACGCAACCGGCTTCAAGCGCGAGCATGCAAACGTCGCGACGTACAACTCGAAGTTCCACGAGGGCCGCTACGTGCAGGGCGTGATCGCCGCCAAGATGTCCAAGGCCGGCGTCGCCGGTTACATCGCGTCGTTCCCGATCCCCGAGGTGGTGATGGGCATCAACGCCTTCGTGCTCGGCGCGCAGTCGGTCAATCCCGACTTCAAGGTGAAGGTCGTGTGGGCCAACACCTGGTTCGATCCCGGCAAGGAAGCCGACGCCGCCAAGGCGCTGATCGACCAGGGCGTCGACATCATCACGCAGCACACGGACTCGACCGCGCCGCTGCAGGTCGCGCATGAGCGCGGTATCAAGGCGTTCGGCCAGGCCTCGGACATGATCAAGTTCGGTCCCGAGACGCAGCTGACCTCGATCGTCGACAACTGGGGCCCGTACTACACCGAACGCGTCAAGGCGGTGATCGACGGGACCTGGCAGCAGGTCGACGTCTGGGGTGGCATGGATCACGGCCATGTCGTGATGGCGCCCTACACGAACATGCCCGACGACGTGAAGGCCGCCGCCGAGGCGATCGAGGCGAGGATCAAGTCGAAGGAGTTCAACCCGTTCACGGGGCCGATCACCAAGCAGGACGGTTCGGAATGGCTGAAGGCCGGCGAGGTCGCCGAGGACGGCGTGCTGCTCGGCCTGAACTTCTACGTCGCAGGCGTCGACGACAAGCTGCCTCAGTAATCCGGGCCTTCGGGTCGGAAGCGAAAGGACGCCTCCGGGCGTCCTTTCTTTTTTTGCGCAGGTGGACCCGGTACTAGCCGCGGATGGCGATGATCGACTTGTTCGTCGCCATGAACTTCTCGTGCGATACGACGGCGTCGGGGAACAGGCGGCGCATCTGGCGGGTCGACAGCAGCCGATGGTGATAGATGATGTCGTCGGCCTCGGCGCGATCCTCGATGCGGCGGAAGAAACCGAGCGAAAAGCGCATGATCAGGCGCGCCCTGACGGATTCCGGCAGGTACTGGAAGCCCGGGAAGCGAAAGTGCGGCTCGTAGGGGAACCAGTAGTTCGGCGTCTGGATGTAGTAGCGGTCGGCCAGCCGCCTGGCGTTGGCCGCGAACATCTCCATGTCCCGCCACACGCCGACATGCTCGATGACCGAGTTGGAATGGACGAGGTCGAACCGCTGCCCCCGGCACAGGTCCGGCGCGGTCGCGCTGCCTTCCACGAACGTGAAGACATCGTCGCGGCCGATCGTCTGCGGTTCGGTGTTGACGACGGTGATGTTCAGCCGCCGGCGGTTCTGCTCGATGAACCTCTCGCCGATCAGCCAGTAGGTTTCCGTTCCCCCCAGGTCGAGGATGTCGCAGCGGCCGCGCTCGGAAAGCACCTTCTCGATCAGTGCCTGCACGGCCTGGAAGCGGCGCGACCGGAAGCCGAACTCGACACTGCTCCTGTCCCGGTACGGGTCATAGGCAGCGACGTCCGCGGTGGTGTCGATCGTTGTTCCGGCGGCTGACATGCGCGTTCCCCAGGTCCTTGCCCGGTCGTACGACAAAAGCCCCGGGCCCGCCGCGTTAAAGTTAACACGTGGTTAACGCCTGGCCGGCCGCGCCCTCAGATCAGCAGCAGGCCCTTCATGCTCGCATGGCCCTTCTTGCCGACGATGATGTGGTCGTGAACGGCAATGCCGAGCGGCCGCGCGGTGTCGATGATCGTCCGCGTCATGTCGATATCCGCCTTCGACGGCGTCGGGTCGCCGGACGGGTGATTATGGACCAGGATGATCGCCGTCGCGCCATGCTGCAGGGCGCGCGCCACCACCTCGCGCGGATAGACGGGCGTATGGTCGACCGTCCCAACCTGCTGCACCTCGTCGGCGATCAGGGCATTCTTCTTGTCGAGGAAGAGGACCCTGAACTGCTCCCGGGGCTCGAATGCCATGGACGTCCGACAATAGGCGAGCACGCTGTCCCATGACGAGAGCACCTCGCGTCCCTTGATCTCGCCGAAGGCCATGCGCGCCGCGGCGGCCGAGATGATCTTGACGTCCAGCGCCGTCGCCCGCCCCATTCCGGCCACGTCCGCCAGCGCCTGCTCGGTTGCACCGAGCACCTCGGCCAAGGTGCCGAAACGCGCAAGCAGCGCCTTGGCGAGGGGTTTGGTATCCCGGCGGGGGATCGAGCGGTAGAGAAGCAGTTCGAGCAGCTCGTAGTCGGCCAGCGCATTGGCCCCGGCGGCCTCGAAACGCTCCCTCAAACGGTCCCGATGGCCATGGAAATGCGGTTTCTCGACGGGTTTCGGCGCCGTTCGCCCGGACACCGCAACCGGCCGCTCCCCGAAAAACCCACGTTCGTCCTCGGCCTCGTCGGCCATTGCCAGTCACACCTCAGTATTTCCCGCGCGGCGTTACTTCGCCGGTCGGAAAAATACTAGGACGCGAGGCCCGGCCGGTCGAGTCCCGCAGGTGAAAGCGTGAAGATCTCGCAACCATCGGCGGTCACGCCGACGGAATGCTCGTACTGCGCCGACAGCGACCTGTCCCGGGTGACGGCGGTCCACCCGTCGGACAGCACCTTCACATGGGGGCGGCCGAGATTGATCATCGGCTCGATGGTGAAGATCATGCCTTCGCGCATCTCCACGCCTTCGTTCGCGCTGCCGTAGTGCAGGATGTTCGGCGCGTCATGGAACAGGCGACCGACTCCATGGCCGCAGAAGTCGCGCACGACAGAGCAGCGCTCGCGCTCGGCATAGGACTGGATCGCCGCGCCGATCGCGCCGGTCCTGACGCCTGGCTTCACCGCCGCGATGCCGCGCATCAGGCATTCATGCGTGACCTCGAGGAGTCGCTCCGCTGCCCGCTTGATCTGTCCGACCGGATACATCCGGCTGGAGTCGCCATGCCAGCCGTCCAGCAGGTAGGTGACGTCGATGTTGACGATGTCTCCTTCCTTGAGGGGCTTGTCGTCTGGGATGCCGTGGCACACGACATGGTTGATCGAGGTGCAGCTCGACTTCGTGTAGCCGCGATAGTTGAGCGTCGCAGGCAAAGCACCATGATCCAGCCCGAACTCCATGACGAAGCGATCGATCGCCTCCGTCGTGACACCAGGGCGGACCATGGCGACCAACTCGTCCAGGCAGCGGGCCGTGAGCTGTGAGGCCGCGCGCATGCCGGAAAAATCGTCGGCGCCATAGAGCCTGATCTGGCCGGTGTTCCGGAGTGGCGCCACGGCCGCGTCGAGATAGGTGACCATACGATTTCCCTGCCGACTTCATGCACGGCTTGCCGGGACATTTGGCACCCGGCGGCGCGCCGTTCAACCCCTGGACCGTGTCCAGGTGACGGCAAGCGCACACGCTGGCGTTGCGCCGACGTGAAATGAAAGGCAGAATGCGCGCGCTTGAGGGAGTGGCATCGCGTCGTCCTTGGGTGGTCCGGGGCGCGGCATGCCGGTGAGGAAGCCGAATGACGGACATCACTGTCGACCCTCCGGGCGCAGTCAATTTCAGCGCCGTCGACGAGATCATCACAATCTTCCCTGCAGTAACGGCAGCTTTTGGCGCCAGCAGCAATTTCGCCAACACGAAGCTGGTCAACAACGGTGTCATTCGCCATGTGAACGCCACCGGCGTGAATTATTTCACGGCGTCCGGCGGTGAGATCGTAAACGGCCTCAATGCCGTTATCGAGGCGCGGTTCGGGGTCATCATCGCTTCGACGCTCGGCGTGGCGCTCACCAACAACGGCGAGATCACCGCGGACGACGATGCGGTTGTCGCCGACTCCGGCGTCGGCGGAGTCGCCGGCAAGGCAACCGTCATCAACAACGGAACGATTTCGGGGGTCGACACAGGGTTGACCACCAACAGTGGCATTTTCGCAGGCATCACCAATAGCGGTACGATCGAAGGCGATACCGCGATCAGGCTCGAATCGGCCAACGCATCTCAGTCGCCCCTGATCAACAACAGCGGCACGATTGAAGGCATTTCATTCGCGATCCACGCTAGCAACCTTCAGTACCTGAACCTCTTCAATGAAGGTTTCGTGGTTGGTGATCTCGTCAGCGAAGGCGCAGCCTCGCCGGACACGATCGTCAATCCGGGAAGCATCGCCGGCAACATTTCACTCGGGGGCGGCGCTGACAACCTTCTCAACCAGGGCGGCAGGATTGCGGGCGATGTTTCGACCGGGGCCGATGCCGACGTAGTGGGAAATACCGGTTCAATTGTCGGAGCTGTGCTCGCGGGAAGCGGTGTGGACAGCCTCTACAATGCGGGCTCGATACTCGGCCAAGTGAACATGGGCGACGATGTGGATACGATCAGCAACGCTGGCACGATGCGAGGCAATGTCTGGCTGGGCGCCGGTGTCGGATTGCTGAACAATACCGGCGCGATCGTCGGCAACGTCTATTTCGAAGGTGACGGTGACCGGCTGACGAACACTGGGAGCATTTCCGGCAGCGTTTTTATGGGTGACGGCTCCGACAAAATGTCAGGCGCCGGGAGGGTAACGGGTTCCGTCTTCGGCCTTGGCGGCAATGACCTCCTGTTCGGCGGCAAATATCGCGACCGCCTCGATGGCGGCAGTGGGCGCGACCAGCTGTCTGGCGGGGCCGGGAACGACTTCCTCTTCGGCGGCGAGGGTGCTGACTTGATCGGCGGCGGCCCGGGTAGGGACATTCTCACCGGGGGGCCGGGTTCCGATCGGTGCATTTTTTCGCCAGGCAGGGGCACCGACAAGATCATGGACTTTGCGCGTGTCGACGTGATCGATCTCCGCGCCATCGACGCCATACGGGGGCCTGGAAACCAGCGTTTCGAATGGATCGGTCGCCAGAAGTTCGACCTGAATGATCCAGGCGAACTCCGCTACGAGATCAGGAAGAGTGAGGTGTACATCTACGGGAACACGGACCGGGACCGGCAGGCCGAGTTCACGTTGATCCTCGACGACCGGATCAAGCTGGGAAAGGGAGATTTCGTTCTGTGAGCAGAGGCCGGGAACCTACCGCGGCTCCATTTCATTGAGCGAGCACGAAGCTGGCACCGGGTCCATGTCCATTCACACGCCCCAATCGATGAAGTCCGCTCCGCTCCTGGCGCTGGTTCTCTTTGTCGTGGGCGTTGTTGTTGTCGGCAGCGCAATTGGATACCTGACGGCGCCCGGTGAATGGTACCAGTCCCTTCAGAAGCCGCCTTTCAATCCGCCCTCCTGGGTGTTCGGGCCCGTTTGGACGATCCTCTACATCCTGATCGGAGTTGCGGGGTGGCGGGTCTGGACGGTGGCGCCGCGCGGCCTGGCAATGGTGCTCTGGGTTGTGCAGATGGCCCTGAATTGGCTCTGGTCGCCCGTGTTCTTCGCGGCGCAGATGCCTTGGGCGGCGCTTGTTGTCGTCGCCGCGATGCTGGCGGCGATCGTGTGGTTCATCGTGGAGGCGCGCAAGGTCGACCGCATCGCGTCCGGGCTGTTCGTTCCCTACGCCGCGTGGGTCGCATTCGCTACCGTCCTCAACGGATCGATCGCCGCATTGAACTGAATCGCGGACGAATCGGCGCGGTTCCTCTGCACTCAACGCTCAGCTTCGGGCGCGTCGGAACCACGGCTTTGGGATGTAGAGTGGTACGCCCTAGGGGAATCGAACCCCTCTCTGCACCGTGAAAGGGTGCCGTCCTAACCGATAGACGAAGGGCGCACGCTGTAGCCTCGCCGCGAGGTGGTCGCCTTATAGCAGCTTCGCCTATCACGGCAACCCGCACGCGCAGCGCAGGGCGCAAGTTTTTCGAGGGATCAGCCCTTGCGACGGCGGCAGCGCCAGTTCCAGTCGCGCTCCGGCCCCACGTCGATGTGCACCGATTCGGTGTGGCAGTAGGTGCCGACGCCGCCACGGCCGGGCATCGAGCGCACGAACTTCGCGAGCTCCCACTTGGACACGCCCGGCACCTGCACGTCGGCAGCCGCGCAATACATGTGCAGCGAGTTCTTGGCGCCGCGGGCCCGGCGGTTGCGCTCGGGATTGCGGTATCCCGAGGTGACGATCATCTGCTTGCCGTAGCGTCGCTCGACACTCTTCAGCACGCGCACCAGCGACGGCTTGAGGCAGGACACGTCGACGTTCTCGGTCTGCTTGAGGAGCCCGTTCGGCGCGAGTCGCGCCAAGCCGCCGGCGGATGCAACCTGATAGCTGTCGTCTTCTTCGTTGAGGTCGACGTCGCTGTCGTCATCGATGCCCGATTTGCGCCGGATCTCGAACAGTGCGGTCTGCCGCACGCCGGGAAGCGGATTTGCGTCTTCCTCGAAGACGGAACGGGAAAGGGTCGTCTTGGTCCCGCTGGCGGACGCCAGTTCGACCAGCGGCTTGACCGGCCGCTCCGGCTCGATGATCGGCGCTGCTTCGGCCGGTGTCGTACCGAAGAGAGACGAAAGCAGGCTGCGCTTCTTGGGGCTCACCGTCTCGACCGGCACGGGATCGGCGGCGGTGACGTAGACGGGGTTGTCCAGGGCCGGCTTCGACGAAGCGGCGGGAGCCGGCGTCTCGGCGGCGGGCGCGGCGGCGACGGCCTCAGCGGGCTGGATCGCTGCGGCTTCTGGGCCAGCGCCGTTGGGCTTCGGGAGATAGGCGACGGTTTCCGGCAGATCGACCGAGTCGTCCGAGGCCGTAACGTCGCCGCCCGTGTTGACCGTGTCTCCGGGACCGACAGCGGCCATCTGGGTCGCCGCGCCGGTCGGCGAAAATGACGGGATCGTCGCGCCGAACGGGGGGTCCGCGGTCGACGAGCAGGCGGCCATGAATGCGGGAACGAGCGCGACCGTAAGGATGCGCAACAGTCCGGTCGCGTGGCGCGATCGTTCCGCCCTCAACAGGATTTCCCCTTCTCCGTTTCCGGACCGGTCAGGCCCTGAGGCGGGAACGCACTCGCGCAGCCGCTGGATGCTCAGTTTCCCCCAACCGGAACACGAACAGACACTTGGCCGAACGCAATTCCGAACGAGTCCCGGCTAGGCATCAAATGAGGCGAGATCATGATCCGGGCAGCCACCTTTTCGCCCGGCTTCGGGCATGCCGTCAACTGCCCTAAGGGAAGATCGCGTCGCCGCCACGCGCCGTCAGACCCGAACTTTGACGTAGGTCCCGGGAGCGTCGCCCAGGGTCTTCTTCCGTCCGCCCGGCTTGCGCGCCTTGGTCCGACGATCGTCGTGGCGCTCGATCCAGGCCTGCCAGTGAGGCCACCACGAGCCCGGATGCTCTTTCGCGTGCGCCATCCAGTCGTCGAACTCGCCGGCCGGCTTGCCGTTCGTCCAGTACTGGTACTTCTTGAGCGACGGCGGATTGACGACACCGGCGATATGGCCGGAGCCGGACACCACATAGTCCACGCTTCCCTTGAAGTACCGGCACCCGGCGAAGACGGATCGCGCCGGCGCGATGTGGTCTTCGCGCGTCGCGAGGTTGTAGACGGGAATGGTGATGTCGGTCAGCGACACGGTCCGGCCGGCCAGCTGCATGCGGCCCTGCGAGAGGTTGTTCTCGAGGTAGCAGTTGCGCAGGTAGTAGGAATGGTTTGCCGCTGCCATCCGTGTGGAATCCGCGTTCCAGTAGAGCAGGTCGAAGGGCAGGGGCTGCTTGCCGCGCACGTAGTTGTTCACGACATAAGGCCAGATCAGATCGCCCGACCGCAGCATGTTGAAGGCGGTCGCCATCTTCGAGCCTTCGAGGTAGCCCTTGTCGTCCATCGCGCGCTCGAGCGCAGCGACCTGGTCCTCGTCGACGAATACCTTCAGGTCTCCGGCATAGGTGAAGTCGACCTGGGTCGCGAAGAAGGTCACCGTGCGGATACGCCTGTCGCTTTCCTGCGCCATCAGCGCCAGCGACGCGGCGAGGAGCGTTCCACCGACGCAATAGCCGACGGCGTTGACTTCGCGCTCGCCGGTCGTGGCCTCGATGGCCTCCAGCCCGAACTCGATCCCCTCGCGGATGTAGGCCTCCCAGTCCTTGCGACCGTGGCGCTCGTCGGGGTTCACCCAGGATATCACGAACACCGTATGGCCCTGCTCCACGGCCCAGCGGATGAAGGACTTCTCCGGGTTGAGGTCGAGGATATAGTACTTATTGATCCAGGGCGGGCAGATGAGCAGGGGCCGCTTCAGCACCGTGTCGGTCGAGGGGGCGTACTGCAGGATCTCGGCGAGGTCGCTTCGCGCCACAACCTTGCCGGGGCTGAGCGCGATGTTCGTCCCGAGCTCGAACTTCGAGGAATCCGACTGCCTGAGTTTCAGGTCGCCATGGCCGGCGGCGATGTCCTCGGCAAGCATCTTCATGCCCCGCACCAGGTTCTCGCCGCTCGACGCAACCGTCTCGCGGAACAGCTCCGGATTGGTCAGGATGAAGTTGGACGGCGAGATCGCGTTGGAGATCTGCTTGACGTAGAACGTCGCCTTGTGGCGCGTGTGCTCGTCGAGGCCCTCCGCGCCGGTGACGAGGTCGCCGGCCCAGCGCGACGTCACGAGATACGCCTGCTTGAGGAAATCGAAGAACGCGTTCCTGCCCCATTCGGGATCCTGGAAGCGCTTGTCGCCCCGGTCGGGCTTGACCGCGTCCTCGGGGCTGTCGTGCATGCCGACGCGCCGGATCGCATTCGCCCATACGTTCATGTAGCCTGCGAACAGCCTCGTTTGCGCCTCGAGCGCGCGCGAGGGATCGGCCAGCCAGTATTCGGAAACCTTGGAGAAGGTCTTGACCATGTCCGCGACCGGCTCGGCGACGGTGTCGCGCACCTCGCCCTTTTCGCGCGGCTCCGCCCAGGCGGCCGCGGCCTTGCCGGCCTGCTCCACCATCCGCGCCAGGTTCACCGCGAATTTCTCGGGGTCCTTGACCACATACTGGTCGACCGGCGATGCCGGCCCGTCGCCGGTCTTGCTCGAATCGCCGTCAGACGCCATCTGCTCCTCGCAACCGCCCGGAGGCGTTATGTTGACACATTATCATGGGACGCCGGCCCGGGTCCAATCGCGCGCCCTGGCGCGGGGCCGTCGCTACCGGCCGACAGTGCGGAAGGCAATGTGACAGATCGTGCTCACGGACATGCTGTTTTCGTGACGCCGCAGCGGCTCGCCGGCGCGGCCGCTATCCTTGCGCTGCTGGCCGGCTGCAACACGTCCTCGGTAAGCGATTTCGCGCCCGCGAGCGCGACGACCTCGGCGGTCGCCACGCCCGCGGCCAGCACGACGCCGCTGGAGGCGCCCGTCATGGGCGGGCCGTTGAACGCCGACCTTGCAAAGCGCAACGCCTCGTCCGGCCCGGCCAACTCCGGCAGCTATCCGAACCTCAACATCGCGCCGGGCGCCGCGGCACCGCAGCTGACGGAGGCCGAGGCGACCGCCAAGAAGGCAGCGCTCAAGGCCGAGCAGGCGGCCGTAGCGGCGGCGGCGCCTGCCGCACCCGCCGACGAGGCGACCCGCCTCAAGAAACTGGCCGCCAGCCACGCCAAGGATACGCTGAAAGAAATCGAGCAGGACGGCGCCGGGCAGTGACGCCGCCGATCCTATCGACCGCCTTTCTAAAGCGGTGTATATCGCGCCCGCGCTTTCGACCCCTCCGTCTCCTGGAATCGACATGGAAGAGTTTCACAAGGTCCGCCGGCTTCCGCCCTACGTCTTCGAACAGGTGAACCGGCTGAAGGCCAGCGCGCGCTCCCGCGGCGCTGACATCATCGATCTTGGAATGGGCAATCCGGACCTGCCGACTCCGCCCGCCATCGTCGAGAAACTGTGCGAGGTCGTGCGCGATCCCCGGACGCACCGCTATTCCTCATCGCGCGGCATTCCCGGCCTGCGGCGCGCCCAGGCAAATTATTATGCGCGCCGCTTCGGCGTGAAGCTGAACCCCGAGACCCAGGTCGTTGCAACGCTGGGCTCGAAGGAGGGCTTCGCCAATATGGCGCAGGCGATCACCGCGCCCGGCGACGTGATCGTATGCCCGAACCCGACCTATCCCATCCACGCATTCGGCTTCATCATGTCGGGGGGCGTGATCCGCTCGATCCAGGCCGAGCCGGACGAAGGCTTCATCCAGGCGCTCGAACGCGCGGTGAAGCATTCTATCCCCAAGCCGCTGGCGATGATCCTCAACTACCCGTCCAACCCGACCGCGCATATCGCGCCGCTCGACTTCTACAAGGATGTCGTCGCGTTCGCGAAGAAGCACGACATCATCATCCTCTCGGACCTCGCTTACGCCGAGATCTATTTCGATGGCCCGCCGCCGCCGTCGGTGCTGCAGGTCCCGGGCGCGATGGACGTCACCGTCGAGTTCACCTCGATGTCCAAGACCTTCTCGATGCCAGGGTGGCGGATGGGTTTCGCCGTCGGTAATGAACGCCTCGTCGCGGCGCTGACCCGCGTGAAGTCCTACCTCGACTACGGCGCGTTCACCCCGATCCAGGTTGCGGCGACGGCGGCGCTCAACGGCGACGGTTCCGACATCGCCGAGGTCCGCGCCGTCTACCACAAACGCCGCGACGTGATGGTGGACGCATTCGGCCGTGCCGGCTGGGACATTCCGGCCCCGGCGGCATCCATGTTCGCCTGGGCGCCGATCCCGGAAGCATTCCGGCATCTCGGTTCGCTCGAGTTCTCGAAGCTGCTGATCGAGCATGCGGACGTTGCGGTGGCGCCGGGCGTCGGCTTCGGCGAACACGGCGACGACTATGTCCGCGTCGCCCTCGTGGAGAACGAGCATCGCATCCGGCAGGCCGCCCGCAACATCAAGCGCTTCCTGTCTACCGCCGCGAAGCAGCCCAACAACGTCGTGCCGCTCGCCGCGCGCCGGTAATCGCCGCCCGCTGGATTTCTGGTTCGTTCGAGGGATGCGGTGATGGCCGAAGCTTTGCGTGTGGGAATAGCCGGGCTCGGCACGGTCGGCGGCTCGGTCGTGCGGGTGCTGTCGGAGAAAGCTGCCGAATTGACGCGGCAGTGCGGTCGGCCGATCGTCGTGGCGGCCGTATCGGCGCGGACGCGCAAGAAGAAGCGCGGCGTCGAACTGGGCAAGGCGACCTGGTTCGACGATCCGGTCGCGCTGGCGAAATCGCCTGACATCGATGTGTT
The DNA here is from genome assembly GCA_019635755.1 of Rhizobiaceae bacterium. Taxonomy (GTDB): domain Bacteria; phylum Pseudomonadota; class Alphaproteobacteria; order Rhizobiales; family Rhizobiaceae; genus OAS926. The sequence goes on from JAHBYW010000004.1 coordinate 63,118, forward strand.
CGTCGAACTGATCGGCGGCGACGAGGGCCCGGCGCGCGCGTCGGTGAAGGCGGCTCTCGAGGCCGGACACCATGTGGTCACAGCCAATAAGGCGCTGCTGGCCAAGCATGGCGTGGCGCTGGCCGAGATCGCCGAGAAGCGCGGCGCGCTGCTGAACTACGAGGCGGCTGTCGCGGGCGGCATTCCCGTCATCAAGACGATGCGCGAGGCAATGGCGGGCAACGCGATCAGCCGCGTCTTCGGCATCCTCAACGGCACCTGCAACTACATCCTCACCCGGATGGAGAAGGAAGGCATCTCCTTCGACGCGTGCCTGAAGGACGCCCAGCGCCTCGGCTATGCGGAAGCCGACCCCACCTTCGACATCGAAGGCCACGACACCGCCCACAAGCTTTCTATCCTCTCCAGCCTCGCCTTCGGCCACCGCATCGCGGCGGGCGACATCTACATGGAAGGCATTTCCAACATCAGCCAGGCCGACATCCGCGCGGCGGGCGATCTCGGCTACAGGATCAAGCTGCTGGGCGTCGCGCAACGCACCGAGAGCGGCGTCGAGCAGCGTGTGCACCCGACGATGGTGCCGACCTCGTCGGTCATCGCGCAGGTCCACGGCGTGACCAACGCCGTTGCCATCGAGACGGACATCCTGGGCGAGCTGCTGCTGTCAGGCCCGGGGGCGGGGGGCAACGCGACGGCGTCCGCCGTGGTCGGCGACATCGCCGACATCGCCAAGAGCCGGCCGGGCTTCCAGCATGGTCCCGTCTTCGGCCGCCCGGCGAAGGAATTGAAGCCGTACAGGCAGGCGAAGATGCGCAGCCACGCCGGCGGCTATTTCATCCGCCTGACCGTGCATGACCGCATCGGCGTCTTCGCGGCGATCGCCAAGCGGATGGCGGAGAACCGGATCTCGCTGGAATCGATCCGCCAGCACCCGGCCGATGCCGACGAGCGCAAGACGGTGATCCTGGTGACGCACGAGTCGATGGAGTCGGCGGTGCGCAAGGCGGTCGACGCGATCACCAAGGACGGCCACCTGACCGACAAGCCGCAGGTCATCCGGATCGAGCGCGCAGAATAGTCGTCAGGCGGGGCGGCTCCCTCCGGCGCCGCGCAGGCGCCGGTGCGCCAAGGCGTCGCGACCGGTGTGCGCGAACAGGGCAGCGAGGACGATGGCACCGCCGGCGATGCTCGCCAAGGGCGGCAGCTCCGAGAGGATTAGCCACGCGAAGGCGATGGCCAGTGGCACCTCGGCCGCGCCGAGCAGTCCGGCTTCCGCCGCCGGGATCAGCCGCGCGCCTTCGGTCCACAGGATCGAGGCTGCGGCGAAGGAGAGGCCGAACAGGCTCATGACGATCGCATCATGCGCCGAAACGTCGAGCGGATCGGTGACGAACCAGCCAGCGACGAAAAGCATGAACGCCGCCACGGCGGCCGCCCACACGACTGGTACGTCGGTGTAGGCACGGACCATCACCAGGTAGACCGCGCAGCCGAACGTCATCACCACCGCCATCAGGTCGCCGAAGATGTGTCCGCCGGCGAAGCCGCCCTGGACCATGACGGCCACGCCGGTGAGCGATACGGCCGCGACGATCAGCGTCTGCAGGCGCGGCCGGTGGCCGAGTGCCAGCCATTCCATCGGAGCCGCCATGAATGGAACCGTCGCGTAGATGATCGCGACGTTGGCGACATAGGTGTATTTGAAGCTGGCGATGAAGGCGATGCTGGAGAGAGCGCCGACGACCACCAGCGCCCATCCGCGCCAGCCGAGCTTCAGCGACGCGCCGCCGGTCGCACGGCCGCGCAGCCAGACATAGGCGGCGATCGCCAGCGACCCGACGAAGCCGCGCCAGCAGGCGATCGTCCAGGGGTCGGTCGTCGCCGACTTCGTGAAAATGCCGGCCAGCGCGAAGAAGATCGTCGAGGCGACGATCAGGATGACGCCACGCATATGTGCGCTGTCGGTGTGCACAGGGCCCCGCAAGGAAAAGACGGACATTCCTAGCAGGCCCCGCAGCCGCCGTGATGTCAGGAGGCCAGCTCCGGCCGATCAGATATCCAGTTCCTTCACGAACTCGGCGCGTTCCTGGATGAAGCGGAAGCGGGCCTCCGGCTTCGTGCCCATCAGCGCCTCGACCGAGGCCTTGGTCGCTTCGTCCGCGCTCTCGTCCACCTCGACACGCAGCAGCGTCCGCTTGCGCGGGTCCATCGTGGTTTCCTTGAGCTGCGCGGCCATCATCTCGCCCAGGCCCTTGAAGCGCCCGATGTCGATCTTGCCGCGACCGGTGAATTCGGTGCGCAGCAACTCGTCCCTGTGGGCGTCATTGCGGGCATACATGACCTTGCCGCCCTGGCTGATGCGGTAGAGCGGCGGCACTGCCATGAAGAGATGGCCGCCCCGGATCAGCTGCGGCATCTCCTGATAGAAAAAGGTGATCAGCAGCGAGGCGATGTGCGCTCCGTCCACGTCGGCGTCGGTCATGATGACGACGCGGTCGTAGCGCAGATCGTCGTCGCGGTATTTCGAGCGCGTGCCGCAGCCCAGCGCCTGGATCAGGTCGGAGATCTGCTGGTTGGCGGTCAGCTTCTCCGCGCCGGCGCTGGCGACATTGAGGATCTTGCCGCGCAGCGGCAGCACCGCCTGGCTGGCGCGGTCGCGCGCCTGCTTGGCCGAGCCGCCGGCCGAGTCGCCCTCGACGATGAAGATCTCCGCGCCCTGCGCCGCACCCTGCGTGCAGTCAGCGAGCTTGCCGGGCAGCCGCAGCTTGCGCACCGCGCTCTTGCGGCTGATCTCCTTCTCCTGCTTGCGCTTCAGCCGCTCGTCGGCGCGAGCGATCACCCAGTCGAGCAGCTTCGTCGCTTCCTGCGGATTGTCGGCGAGCCAATGGTCGAACGGATCGCGGATCGCCGTTTCCACGATGCGCTGCGCTTCGACGGTGGCGAGGCGGTCCTTGGTCTGGCCGACGAATTCGGGCTCGCGGATGAAGACCGACAGCATGCCGGCTGCCGAGATCATCACGTCGTCGGTGGTGACGATCGAGGCGCGCTTGTTGCCGATCAGGTCGGCATGGGCGCGCAGGCCGCGCGCGAGAACGTTGCGGAAGCCTGCCTCGTGCGTGCCGCCTTCGCCGGTGGGAATGGTGTTGCAGTAGGAATTGATGAAGCCGTCGCCGCTGAACCAGGTGACCGCCCATTCCAGCGAGCCGTGGCCGCCCTGCTTGTCGCTCTTGCCGGCAAAGATCTCGCGGGTGACCTGGAACTCGTCGCCCAGCGAGGCCGCCAGGTAGTCTTTCAGGCCGCCGGGGAAATGGAACTCGGCCTTTGCCGGCGTTTCGTCCCTGATGATTGCCGGATCGCACGACCAGCGGATGTTGACGCCGCCGAAGAGGTACGCCTTCGAGCGCGCCATGCGGTAGATGCGCGCCGGGTCGAACTTCGCGCCCTTGCCGAAGATCTCGGGGTCGGGATGGAAGCGCGTGCGCGTGCCGCGGCGGTTGTGCACTTCGCCGAGCTTCTCGAGCCCACCCTGCGGAACGCCGCGCGCAAAGCGCTGGCGGTACAGCTGGCGGCCGCGCGCCACCTCGACCTCGCACACGTCGGACAGGGCGTTGACGACGGAGACGCCGACGCCGTGCAGGCCGCCCGAGGTCTCGTAGACCTTGGAGTCGAACTTTCCGCCGGCGTGCAGGGTGCACATGATCACTTCCAGCGCCGACTTTTTCGGAAATTTCGGATGCGGATCGATCGGGATACCGCGGCCGTTGTCGGTGACGGTCAGGAAGCCGTCGGCGCCAAGCTCGACCTCGATGAAGGTGGCGTGGCCGGCGACGGCCTCGTCCATCGAATTGTCGATGACCTCGGCGAACAGATGATGCAGCGCCTTCTCGTCGGTCCCGCCGATATACATGCCGGGCCGGCGCCGGACGGGCTCCAGCCCCTCCAGCACCTCGATGTCGGCGGCGCTGTAATCCTCCGAGCCGTCGCGCGCCGGTGCCGGGCGCTTGGCCGCCGCCTTCACCAGCGGGTCCTCGGCGCGCTTTGCGCTCTCCAGATTGGCGAAGAGATCGTTGCTGTCGTTCACTGCCACCGCACCCTGCGAATCACCTTGCCACTCTGCCACGGGAGGCCCGTCCAAGGACAGGAGTTCCCTGTACGTTCACTTTCCCGGGCACCCATGATCGGCTCAAGTTTTCGATAACCAAGCCGGCGGATATAGGTCGAAATTGCAGCATCCGGATTCCTGAATCTTTAAGATTGCCGCCTAGCGTCGCCGGTCGACAATAAGAAAAATCACAACGGCTTGGGGCAGGCGTGAACCGCAAGGCAGTCACCATGATCGGCATCGCCGCCGTATGCGGTGCGGTGTCGATATTCGCGGCCGACATCTGGATCAAGCGCTCGACGCAGACCCGGGTGGTCGAGGTCCAGGCGCCGGCAGAGCCCAAGGTCGAGTTCAAATCGATCGTGGTGGCTTCGCAGCCGCTCCGCTACGGCATGGCTGTCGATGCCGCCCAGCTGACGGAAATCCCTTGGCCGGCCGATGCGGTGCCGGCAGGCGCGTTTACGAAGATTGCCGAGCTGACCGCAGACGGCGAGCGCGTGGTGCTCTCGCCGATCGAGCCGAACGAACCCGTCCTGCTCGCAAAGCTGTCCGGGCCGAACGGGCGCGCGACGCTTTCCAACCTGCTGTCGCCGGGCATGCGCGCCGTCACCATCAAGACCGACGAGATCGCCGGCGTCGGCGGCTTCGTGACGCCAGGCGACCGCGTCGACGTGGTGCTGACGCGCGACGCGGGCAAGATCGAGGAAGTCGAGGGCAACGCCGAGGGCGCGGCCGGCTCCACCATCGCCACGGAGATCGTGGTCGAGAATGCCAAGGTGCTGACCGTCGGCCAGGGTGCCGACGTGCGACAGACCGAACCGCAGGTCGCCAATTCGGTGACCATCGAGGTGACCGAGGAAGGCGCCCGCAAGGTGGCGCTGGCCCGCAACGTCGGCTCGCTGTCGCTGTCGCTGCGCGCGGCCGGCGAGGGCGAGTTCGGCGTCGACGGCATCACCACGCTGTCCGCCTTTGGCGGGTCGGTGAAGGAAAAGGCGGCGGCCAAGGCCAGCAGCCTGTTCGAGGCTTTCACGGCGGAGCCCGAGGGGCCGAAGTTCAAGACCGTGATCGTGACGAGGGGCGTCGTGGCGCAGAGCTACCAGGTGGTTGCGCCGCAGGATTGAGGGGCCGGCGACAGCCGGAGGGGACGATGGACTTCTTGAGGGTGTTCCGGTCGATCGGGCTTGGCCTTGCCGTGGCAGGCATGATGCTGCCGTTGGCCATGACGGGCTCGGCGTTGGCCAACGACGTCGTCTTCATCTCGTCGACCAAGACGACGACGGTGAAGGTCGCCAAAGGCAAGCCGAAGACGCTGAAGACCAGCGCAGCCTTCTACGAGATCGTCATCGGCGATCCGGAGATCGCCAACGTCAACCCGTTGACGGACCGCTCCTTCTACGTGCTCGGCAACAATCTCGGCACGACCGGCATCGCGCTGTTCGACGAGAACAAGCAGCTCGTCGGCAGCGTTGACATCGAGGTCACGCTGGACACCGATCGCCTGGCCAGCACGATCCGCGACAGCGTGCCCAACGCCGACATCGAGGTGAAGTCCGCCAACGGCCGCGTCGTCCTGTCAGGCTCGGCAGCGGACGCCGTGGCTGCGGAGAAGGCTAAGAACATCGCCGCCCGCTTTTCGGGCGAAGAGGAGGTGATCAACTCGGTCAACATCACCTCGTCGCAGCAGGTGCAGCTGAACGTCCGCTTCGTAGAAATCAACCGGCAGGCCGGCCGCGAGCTCGGCACGCAGATCGCCGCGAGCTGGACCGACCCGACCGGTGGCGGCGGCATTTCGTTCAACTCGGTGCCGAAGGCATCCAGCAACTCCATCATCAGCCAGGTGCTGGGCAGCGTCGTCTCCGGCGGTTTCTCGATCGACGTGGCGATCGATGCGCTGGAGGGCCGCGGCGTGGCCCGACGCCTCGCCGAGCCGAACCTGATCGCGCGTTCCGGCGAAAAGGCGAGCTTCCTCGCCGGCGGCGAGTTCCCGATCCCCGTCTCCGAGGACAACGGCAAGGTCACCGTGTCCTATAAGAAGTACGGCGTCGGGCTCGACTTCACGCCGACCGTGCTGGCCGACGGCCTGATCAGCCTCGACATCGAGCCGGAAGTCTCGTCGATCGACACGGCGTCGTCCTATCAGGTCGGCAACATCGCCATCCCCGGTTTCGTGGTGCGAAGGGCGAAGACCTCGGTCGACCTGAAAAGCGGCCAGAGCTTCATGATCGCCGGCCTGCTGCAGACGCAGAACGACACCAATCTCCAGGGCATACCGGGCGCGGCGCGGGTGCCGGTGCTGGGCTCGCTGTTCAGTTCGAAGGCCTATCAGCGGCGCGAGACCGACCTCGTCATCATCGTCACGCCGTTTCTGGTGAAGCCGATCGACCCGTCGAAGAAGGCACTGACGCCGGCCGACAAGACCGCGCCGGCCAGCCAGGTCGACTACTTCTTGGCGGCGAAGGACGAGGTGTCGGGGGACGGCGCCAAGGCGCTGGCGTCACTCGGCACTGTCGCGCCGAGGCCGACCGTCGGCCACTTCCTCGACCTTCCGGAGTGACGATCATGAAAAGGGCCATCGCCATTCTTGCGCTTGCCGCTGCCGTTTCCGGTTGCGCCCGCGACGACTACCAGCGCATCGACGGCATGACGTCCGGTGCCGGCGACGCGATTGCGGCCAATACAGTCATGCAGATGGTCGATCCCTGGCAGGAGGGCGTCGACGATACCCGCCTTAAGGTCCCAGCCAACCGCGCCCAGTACACCACCGCAGCCGACACGGCCGAGGGAGCCAGCGACGGCACCGCCGCCAGCGCGCTCGCCAAAGACTGAGAGCCGGATCCCCATGGCGACAGAGCTCAAGTCCAAGCGGATCGTGCTGGTTTCGACCGACAAGTCGTTCGTCCAGGAGACCCGCGCCGCGTTTGCGGCATCCGAGGCGATCGAGCTGGTGACCGTCGAGAAGCGCGTCACCGATCTGCGCGGCGAGATCCAGGAAGCCGATTGCGGCGCGGTCATCATCGACATGGACGCATCGCGGCTGGACGAGATCGAGGCGCTTCAGCGCGTGACCCGCCGGCTCGAGGGCAGGGCGCCCGTTGTCGTGGTGACGCACGAGTTCAACGCGGCCGCCGTACGCATCTTCGTGCAGCTCAAGGTGACGGATTTCCTCGTCAAACCGCTGACCACGGCCGATCTCGTGCGGTCCTGCATCCGCGCCCTGCAGGGGCCGGGTCGCGAGGAGAACACCGAGTCGCAGATCTATTCCTTCATGCCGGCGGCCGGCGGCGTCGGCACGACCACGCTGGCGCTCCAGACCGCCTTCCAGCTTCACCATTCGGTGACGCGCGGTGCGTCGACCTGCGTCGTCGACCTGAACTTCCAGCAGGGCGCGTGTGCCGAATATCTCGATCTCGAACCGCGATTCGACATCACCGAGATCGAGAACCAGCCGGAGCGGCTCGACCGCCAGCTCCTCGACGTGATGCTGTCGAAGCATGCGAGCGGGCTCTGCGTGCTCGCCGCGCCGACGAAGCCGTCGGAAATGCGCTCCTTCAACACAGACGTCGTCGTGCGCATGCTCGACCTCGTGTCCGCCTATTTCGACAACGTCGTCATCGACATGCCGCGGACCTGGTTCCCCTGGACGGAGACGGTGCTGCTGGGCTCCAACAAGCTCTACATCGTCGCGGAGATGACGGTACCCTGCCTCCGCCATACTCAGCGGCTCATTCAGGCGGTCTACGAGACCGCTGGCAAGGAGGTGAAGCCGAACGTCATCGTCAACCGCTTCGAGCAGAAACCGCGCGACGGCGGCATCCGGCATGCCGATGTCCAGGAACTGCTGGGCGAACATTTCGTCGGCGGCATCTCGAACAACTACCGGCTTGTGCGAGAGGCGGTCGACCGCGGCGTTCCGTTGCAGGAGATCGACGCCAACGCCAACGTCATCATGGACCTCAAGAAGATCATCCTGCCCGACGAGGCGATCGCCGATCGCAAGAAGTCGCGCTCTCTCTTCGGAATGGGTCGCGGTCTGCTGAGGAAGGCGGGATGACCAGCCGCTTCTCCACGCTTCGGCAGCGCGCCGACGCGCCGGGCCGCGCGGTGCCCGCCAACCCCGCCGGGGAAACCCGCGTCAGCATCCCGACGACGCGCGCTCCCCAGCCGAAGCCTGCAGAAGCGGGTCCGGCGAAGGCCCCGAACCGCGTGCTCGATGCGCGCGTCCGCCTGCACCGGCTGCTGATCGAGGAAATCAACCTGGTCGCGCTGGAGCGTCTGCCGCCCGACGAGATGCGTCGGCAGGTGCACGAATTCGTGTCGGAGAAGACGCGCGAAGAACGCATGGCGATCAACGTCGCCGAGCTTGAGGCGCTGGTCGACGACATCGTCGACGAAATGGTCGGACTGGGGCCGCTCGAGCCGCTGCTGAAGGACCCCGACATCAACGACATCCTCATCAACGGCCATCACAACTGCTTCGTCGAGCGCAAGGGCAAGCTCCAGCAGGTGACGATCCCGTTCAAGGACGAGGCGCATCTGCTGCGGGTGATCAACAAGATCGTCGCAGCCGTCGGCCGGAGGGTCGACGAATCCACGCCACTGGTCGACGCGCGCATGCTGGACGGGTCGCGTTTCAACGCGGCGATCCGTCCGGTGGCGGTCGACGGTCCGCTGGTGTCGATCCGCAAGTTCTCCAAGAACAAGCTCGGGTTGCACAAGCTGGTCGAATTTGGCGCGATCACGCAGAACATGGCCGAGGTGCTGGCAGCGGCCGTCCACGCCCGCAAGACGACGATCATTTCCGGCGGCACCGGCACCGGCAAGACGACGATGCTGAACGCGCTCTCTGCCTTCATTCCGGAAGACGAGCGGCTGATCACGATCGAGGACGCGGCCGAGCTTCAGCTGCAGCAGCCGCACGTAGCCCGCATGGAGACACGGCCGGCCAATATCGAAGGTCACGGCGAGCTGAAGCAGCGCGACCTGGTCAAGAATGCACTGCGCATGCGCCCTGACCGCGTGATCCTCGGCGAGTGCCGCGGCGAGGAAGCGTTCGACATGCTGCAGGCGATGAATACGGGCCACGAAGGCTCGATGGCGACGATCCATGCCAACACGCCGCGCGACGCCATCAGCCGTCTGGAGCAGATGCTGGGCATGACCGGCATGCCAATGACGGTACAGTCGATCCGCTCGCAGATTTCATCGGCGCTGGACATCATCGTGCAGCTGACGCGCCTGTCCGACGGAAAGCGCAAGGTGACAAGCGTTGCCGAGGTCACCGGCATGGAAGGCGACGTCATCCAGATGCAGGAGATCTTCAAGTTCGTTCGCACCGGCATGGATGCGGACGGCAAGATCCTTGGCCACTTCGAGGCGACTGGCCTCAGGCCGCGATTCCTGGAAGATCTCCGGGCGATGGGCATCGAGTTTCCGGGCAAGTATTTCGAGCCGGGAAGACCGCAGGAATGACCGGCCTCTACGTCATCTACGCCTTCGCGGCGATAACCGGCATCATGGTCGCCGAAGCCGTGTACATGCTGTTCGCCGGCCGTGGCGAGCGACGCGAAGCGATCAACCGGCGCATGCGTTTGCAGGACAAGAAGCTGACGCAGGAACAGGTGCTGATCCAGCTGCGCAAAGAGCGCGGCATAGAAGGCAGCTCCATCTTCTCGCCGAGCCGCCTGCGCGCTCTCAGGACCCAGTCCGGCCTCACGATGCCGTTGCCCAAATTCCTGGCGGCAACGAGCGGGACGGCGTTCGGCATTGCGATGGTCGCGAGTTGGTACGGGTTGCCGTTCCTCCTGGCGCTTGGCCTGTTTCCTGTGCTGGCCGTGGCGCTGTCCGTCATCGTGTTGCGCTATCTGCGCAACAGTCGCCACAAGCGTTTCGGCATCCAGCTGCCGGAGGCGCTGGAGCTGATCACACGCGGTCTGAAGGCGGGCCACCCGGTGCCCGTCGCGGTGGCGATGGTGGCGCGGGAGATGCCCGATCCGATCGGCACCGAGTTCGGCGTCGTCGCGGACGAGGTGACCTATGGGTCCGACCTCGTCTCGGCCCTGCACAATCTGAACGAGCGCGTCGGCCATGACGATCTGCCGCTCTTCGTGACGGCGGTGTCCATCCAGTCGAGTTCCGGCGGCAATCTGCGCGAGATCCTGGACGGCCTGTCGACCACCATCCGCGAGCGCGGCAAGCTGAAGCGCAAGGTGCGCGCCATCTCCACCGAAGGCCGCATGTCGGCCTATATCCTGACTGCGGTTCCCGCGCTCCTGTTCGTCGGCATCATGGTGCTGATGCCGAGCTTCTACGAGAGCGTCTGGGACGAGCCCAAGACCTGGTACCTGCTCGGTGCATCGATCGCCTGGCTGATGGTCGGCAACGCGATGATGTTCAAGATGTCGAACTTCCGCTTCTGATGGACGCGCTGCTTTCCATCGTCGCGACGGCCGGTTCCGGCACGATGATGCCGGTCGCTGCCATCCTGCTGCTGGCGGGCGGGCTCGCGGTCGTCTGGCCGGCACTGTCCGGCGGCTCTTCGCGAAGCGACGTGAAGCGGCGGCTGAAGGTCGAGACGGCGGCGCCGGTCCAGGAGAAGTCCGAGCCCGCCCAGAAGCGCAAGATGAACGCCGTGCAGGAACGCGCGGCGCGGACGGCGCAGGAGTTTTACGCCAAGAGCGACCCGGAGAACGTCGCACGGCTGAGGATGAAGCTGATCCAGGCGGGCTATATGGATCCGCGCGCCGTCGGCATGTTTTTCCTGATCCGTTTCGGCGGCTTCGTCGTCGGCGCTCTGGGCGCACTCATCGCCGACAGCTGGCTGGGCGGCGGCGAGGCCGGCGCGACGAGCCGGTGGACTTTCGCAATCATGGCGGGCGCCGCGGGCTATTTCGCGCCGGGGCTCGTCCTGTCGCGGTTGGTGACCAGCAAGATGCGGGAGTACCGCAACGGCTTCCCGGACTTCATGGACCTGATGATCGTCTGCTCCGATGCCGGCATGAGCATGGAAGCGGGCATCGAGCGCGTCGCCAAGGAGCTTGGCGTGAGCTACCCGTCGCTCAGCCAGAACCTGACCCTGGTGTCACTCGAACTGCGGGCCGGCCGCAATCTGGAGGACGCACTGCGGTCCCTGGCGGAACGACTGAGCCTGGAGGAGGTGCGGTCCTTCGCGACGCTCCTGCAGCAGTCGAAGGAGCTCGGCACCAGCCTGTCGGGCGCGCTCCGGGTCTTCTCGGACGAGATGCGTCACAAGCGCATGTCACTCGCCGAGGAGAAGGCGCACGCGCTGCCCGCGAAGATGTCCGTGCCGGTGACGGTCTGCATCCTGCCTGTGGTGCTGATGGTCGCCATCATTCCGGTCATCGTGAAGATGACGGCGGAGTAGCTTGGTTAAGCCAAGCTGACCGCGGAGCGCCACATTGCTCCGACTTGAACACCTGAACCTTAAGACGTGTCGTGTACGGTCTCTGCCAGAATGACCCGGAAACCGGGCAGGGCAGGGGCATATGCGTCACACGATCTTCGCCGTCGCGGCAGCCGTCAGCATGACCGCGGTTCTATCCGGGTGCAGCGCCTTCACGCCGGTCGACAAGACCGAGACGACGGCGATCGGGCCGAAGGACGTCAGCGCTTCGGACCTCGATGCGGGCAAGGCCCAGTTCCGCCAGGCGAATTACGGGCTGGCCGAGAAGCACTTCCGCAAATCCGTCGAGCTGCGTGCCGACAATGCCGAGGCGTGGATGGGGCTCGCCGCCTCCTACGATCAACTCGGCCGTTTCGACTTCGCCGATCGCGCCTATGAGCAGCTTCTGGAGGTCGCCGGACGTCGGCCGGAAATCGTCTCAAACATGGGCTATTCGCAATATCTGCGCGGCAACCGGAAGAAGGCGAGGGAGCTGCTGCTCGAAGCCAAGAAGGGCATGGCAGACACGACCGTGGTCGATTCCAACCTGGCACTCCTCAAGAAGGGGTGAGGGCGGTCAGGAGGCTTTGGCGAGTCGTTCGGCCCTGTCGGGTTGGGCCGGCTCAAGCGTGATCCGCAGCCCGAGCGCCTTTATAACCTTCAGCACCGTGGCAAGTTCAGGATTTCCTTCGGCACTCAGCGAGCGATAGAGAGACTCCCTGGACAGCCCCGCATCGCGCGCGACTTGCGCCATGCCCTTCGATCGGGCGAGCACGCCCAGGCAATGGGCAATCACTGAGATGTCCTCTTCCTCGAAGACCGCCTCGATATATTCTGCGGCATCCTCGGGCGTCCTGATGTACTTGGTGCCGTCCCAAGGGATTGTCTTCATTGGCCATACTCCTTTGCGAGGCGGATCGCGGCCTCGATATCCCTCTTCTGGGTGCTCTTGTCGCCACCGCAGGAGGATGAAGATCTCCAAGCCGCGCCGCACGAAATAGAGCCGATAGCCAGGCCCGTAGTCGATCCTGAGTTCGCTCACACCCGATCCGACCGGTTTGGAATCGCCGACATTGCCTGTTTCCAGTCGGTCGATCCGGGTTTGAATGCGAACCCTTGCCTTATGGTCCCTAAGCCGTTCGAACCAATCGACGAAGACCTCCGTCAGCTGAACGGTGATCGCCATGCTTGTATCCTATGGGCGACAGTACGGCAACGCCCCGCTACTCCGCCGCGTCGACATACTCCGCCACCGGCGGGCAGGCGCACACTAGGTTTCGGTCGCCGGCGACGTTGTCGATGCGCGACACCGGCGGCCAGTACTTCGCCGTCCTATCCGGCGAGCCCCCGGGAAAGGCCGCGACGCCGCGCGGATAGGGATGCGTCCAGCTCTCGGCCAGCGCTTCGGTCATGGTGTGCGGCGCGTTGTGCAGCGGATTGTCGTCCTGAGGCCATTCGCCGACGGCGATGCGATCGGCCTCCGCGGCAATCGCAATCATCGCATCGCAGAAGCGGTCGACCTCGCGCTTCGGCTCGCTCTCCGTCGGTTCCACCATCAGCGTGCCGGCGACCGGCCACGACATGGTCGGCGCATGGAAGCCGTAGTCGATCAGGCGCTTCGCGACGTCCTCCACCGAAACGCCGGCCTTCTCCTTCAGGAAGCGCGTGTCGAGGATGCATTCATGCGCGACGCGGCCGTTGCGGCCCTTGTAGAGCACGGGATATTCCGCCTTCAGCCGCTCGGCGATGTAGTTCGCCGACAGAATTGCGGTTTCGGTCGCCTGCTTCAGGCCGGCCGCACCCATCATGCGGATGTACATCCAGGTGATCGGCAGGATCGAGGCGCTGCCGAGCGGCGCGGCGGCGACCGCGTGGCTGCTTCCGACCTCGACATGGCCCGGCAAGAACGGCTTGAGATGCGCTTTGACGCCGATCGGGCCGATGCCGGGCCCGCCGCCGCCGTGCGGGATGCAGAAGGTCTTGTGCAGGTTCATGTGGCACACGTCCGCGCCGAGGTCGCCCGGCCGCGCCAGCCCGACCAGCGCGTTCAGGTTCGCACCGTCGAGATAGACCTGGCCGCCATGCCCGTGCACCGCCGCGATGATGTCCTTCACGCCCTCTTCGAAGACGCCGTGGGTCGAGGGATAGGTGATCATCAGCGCAGCGAGACCGGCCGCGTGCTCGGTGGCCTTCGCCTTCAGGTCGTCGACGTCGATGTCGCCATCGTCGGTGCAGCGCACGACGACCACGCGCATGCCGGCCATGCTGGCGCTGGCAGGATTGGTGCCGTGCGCCGAGGACGGGATGAGGCAGATGTCGCGGGCGGAGTCCCCGCGCGACAGATGATAGCGGCGAATGGCGAGCAGGCCCGCATATTCGCCCTGGCTGCCGGCGTTCGGCTGGAGCGAGACGGCGTCGAAGCCGGTAATCTCAGAGAGCCAGCGCTCGAGGTCGTCGGCCATGGCACGGTAGCCGGCGGCATGCGCTGTCGGCGCGAAGGGATGCAGGTTGCCGACATTGGGCCAGCTGACGGGCATCATCTCGGCCGCGGCGTTCAGCTTCATCGTGCAGGAGCCGAGCGGGATCATCGCGCGGTCGAGCGCAAGGTCTTTGTCGGCCATCCTGCGCAGGAGACGCACCACGTCGGTCTCGGACCGGTTGTCGTGGAAGATCGGCTGCGAGAGGAACCCCTTGCCGCGCGGTTTGCCGGGGAGCGCCGATGCACCGTCGCCGACGGCCTTGGCCCCGAACAGCGCAGCGATGGCTGCGAGGTCGGCTTCGGTCGATGTCTCGTCGAAGCTGATGCAGATGGTGTCGGCGTCGATGGCGCGCAGCAACCGTCCGCCTTTCTCCGCTTCGGTCGCGATGAGCTTCGCCCGACCCGGCACTCTCGCGCTGACCGTGTCGAAGAAAGCGCCGCCGCTGCTGCGAACTCCAGCGCCGTCAAGCGCCGCCGCGAGCCGCGCGGCGAGGCCGTGAACGCGTCGGGCGATCGCCTGCAAGCCTTCCGGGCCATGCCAGATCGCATAGGCGGTGGCCATGTTCGCGAGCAGCGCCTGCGCGGTGCAGATGTTGGAGGTCGCCTTGTCGCGGCGGATGTGCTGCTCGCGGGTCTGGAGCGCCAGGCGGTAGCCGGGACGGCCATGTGCATCGACGGACTGGCCGACGAGGCGGCCCGGCATCAGGCGGGTCAGCTTATCCGATACGGCGCAGTAGGCGGCATGCGGCCCGCCATACCCCATCGGCACGCCGAAGCGCTGCATCGAGCCTACTGCGATATCGGCGCCGAGCGCGGCCGGCGGTTCGGTGATCGTCAGCGCCAGCGGGTCGGCGACGAAGATGACGACGGCGCCGGCGCCCTTGGCACCTGCAATCGCCGCGGCATGGTCGCGATAGACGCCCAGCGTATCCGGCCACGGCACGATCAGGGCGGCGACATTGGCGTCGATCTCGCCATCGTCCACCGTGATGCCGAGCGGCTCGCCGCGTGTTGTCACCACGTCGAGGATCTGCGGATGAACCTTGGCGGCGAGGACCACGCGGCCGCGCTTCTCCTTGTGATGGCGAAACGCGATGCCGACGGCCTCGGCGACGGCGGTAGCCTCGTCGAGCAGTGACGCGGACGCAACGGGCAGGCCGGTCAGTTCGGCGACCAGGGTCTGGAAATTGAACAGCATCTCCAGCCGGCCCTGGGAGATCTCCGCCTGGTAGGGCGTATAGGCCGTGTACCAGGCCGGGTTCTCGAACAGATTGCGCTGGATGACGGGCGGCACGTGCACTCCGTGATAGCCCTGGCCGATGAAGCTCTTCAGCACTGTGTTGCCAGCCATCTTCGTGCCGAGTTCGGCGAGCGCCTCCGCTTCGCCGGCAGGCGCCGGCAGGTCGAGCGGCCGGCCGAGCCGGATCGACTGCGGCACCGTCTGGTGGATCAGCGTCTCGAGGGAAGGGACACCGAGCGCTGCCAGCATGGCGCGGACATCGGCATGGGTCGGCCCGATATGGCGGTCGGCGAAGGCGTTGGCGGCTTCGGTCATGGCAGGCTCCTCAGCCGATCAGCTTGTTGTAGCCGGCTTCGTCGAGCAGGCCGTCGAGCTGGCTTTCGTCGGACAGTTTCATCTTCCAGAGCCAGCCGTCGCCGGTGGCCGCCGAGTTGACCAACGCGGGCTCCGAGGACAGCGCCGTATTCGCTTCCACGATCTCGCCGTCGACCGGCACGTAGACGTCGGACGCGGCCTTGACGGACTCCACCACGACAGCCGTGTCGCCCTTCTTGACGGCGCGACCTGCTTCAGGAAGCTCGACGAAGACGAGGTCGCCCAGCTGCTCTTGCGCGTAGTCGGTGATGCCGACGGTTGCGATGCCGCCTTCGACGCGGATCCATTCGTGGTCGGACGTGAAATAGGTCTTGGCCATCAGGGTCATCCTTTGCGGTAGCGGTGGGGCGTGAAGGGAAGGGGCGCGATGTCGACGGGGATCTTCGTGCCGCGCACGTCGGCGAAGATCCGCGTGCCGGGCTTGGCGAGGGTGGCGGTGACGTAGCCCATGGCCACGGGATGGCCGGCCGAGGGGCCGAAACCGCCGGACGTGACCGTGCCGGCCGGGGTGCCGTCGGCGTCGAAGAGCAAAGCACCTGCGCGCACCGGCTGACGGCCCTCGGGTTTCAGGCCGACGCGCTTCTGCGCCACCCCGGCGGCGATCTTGGCGCGAAGTGCGTCCGCGCCGATGAACGCGCCGGCGGCGCGAATGTCCTTCGGGATCGCCCACATGAGGCCGGCGGACACCGGATCGATATCCGGCGTGATGTCCTGCCCGTGGAGGCACAGGCCGGCTTCCAGCCGAAGGCTGTCGCGGGCGGCAAGGCCGATCCACTGGACGCGGTCGTCGGCCAGCAGGGCCGCGACGAGCTCTCGCGCATCGGCCTCGGGCAGGCCGATCTCGAACCCGTCTTCGCCGGTATAGCCCGACCGGCTCATGAACCAGTCTGACCTGGGCTCGATGCCGTGCATGAAGGTCAGCATGCCCGTCTCGATACCCCCGCGGGAAAGCGCGTCCCACGCAGCCGGCCCCTGGATGGCGAGGAAGACGCGGTCGAGTGGAGAGACCGTGACCGACCGATCTTGTGCCAGGACGGTCAAATGCACCTCGTCGATCGTCGCGTTACCAGCGTTCGCCACGACCATATGGTGGTTCGGCCCAAGCCGCGTGACGATCAGATCGTCGATGATGCCGGCCTGCTCATTCAGGAAGAAGGTGTATTTCGACTGAGAAAGCTCAAGCGAGCCGGCGGCCAGAGGACAGGCACGTTCGAGGAGCGCTGCCGCGTCCGGGCCCGAAACCTCGAACAGCTTCATGTGCGAGATGTCGAACAGCCCGGCCTGCTCGCGTGTGTGCAGGTGCTCCTTCATCACGCCCGCGGGATAGGTGAGCGGCATGGACCAGCCAGCGAACGCGCCGAATTTGGCGCCTGCGGCCTTGTGAAGGTCTTCGAGAGGGAGGTGCCTCAGTTCGGTGCCATGTGGGTCTTGGCTCATGTCTTCTCCAGAAAAGCACGCAAACGACTGCCGCGAAGCAGCCTATTCCGTGCCCCTCTGTCTGAAGCCTGAGAGACTCGCGCAACCGGAACCCTGTCGGCTGCGCTTACACCTTCGGCGCGGGGAGAACCCCGACTTTCCAGAGCGTCCTAACCCGTCAACGGTTCTTTTGCCTGAGAGATTTCGGGCGATTTCCCCTTCGGCGCCGGCTTGTGATTGCCGATCTCTCCCGCTGACGGTCGGAACATGTCGCCACGCCCCGGACGAGGAAGACGCTAGCCGAAGCGTGACCCGATGTCACCCCCGCACGGTCGAAGATCCGTGGGCCAGGAGCCGGGGTATCAGTCGCCGTTGGCGTAGCGATCCCAATTGTCGGGCTGTTCCAGCGCCTTGACCTTTGTGGTCGACCGCCAGAACCCGCGAACGATCAGCCCGACGATCGCCCCGAAAACCAGAATGACAAGCACGCTCTGGACGGTCATTGCCACGAACTCCGCGGGTCCAAGTCCAGCATAGGGCCGTCCGTTTCGGCCTTCAACGCTGGACGAAGGCCTACAATTGCCACGTGGAAGTTTCCAATAACCACGCCGCTTTGCCGTTTCTCAAAGGAGTCCTGCTAGCGTCCGACAAGACAAGCGCGTGCTCAAGCGTGCGGAGCCGGCGGGGCCGGGACGAGGGCAGGGGATTCGGGCAATGGGCGAACTGATCATGGCTGCCCCGGTGGCGGGCCTCATCGAGACTGGGCGCATCCTCGACGGGGACGTCACCATGCTGCGCCGGGAGGTGTTTGCCGACGGCGTGGTCAGCCGCGGCGAAGCTGAGGCGCTGTTCGCGCTCCACGCGAGCTGCCAGGAGAAGGCAGAGACATGGCCGGCCTTCCTGATCGAGGCGATCTGCGACTATCTGGTCCACCAGGAGAAACCTCAGGGCTACATCTCCGAGGAGAACGCCGTGTGGCTGCGGCGCGCGATCTCGCGCGGCGCCACCGTCGATGGCGAAACGGAGATGGAGCTTCTCGTGTCCGTCCTGGAAAGGGCCCGTTCCGCGCCTGTCGGGCTGGTCAAGTACGCGCTCGAACAGGTCGCGTTCGCGGTGATCGACGGGGCCGGACCCCTGGCACCCGCGCGTTGCGCGGTCAGCGGAGTCGTCGAGAAGCACGAGGTCGACTGGCTGCGGCGCATCCTCCACGCCTTTGGCGGCAACGGTAACATCGCGATCACGCGCGAGGAGGCCGAAGTCCTGTTCCGCATCAATGACGGGACGTGCGAGGAGATGAACGATCCCTCGTGGAACGAGCTTTTCGTCAAGGCGATCGCCAATTTCGTGCTGAACGCGTCAGGCTACGAGCCGCCGAGCCGCGCCGATGCGCTGCGGCGCGATGCGTTCTTCGAGAAGGCCGACGCGGACATCGGCGCGTTCTTCTCGCGCATGGTGTCGGGCGGCGTCGCGGGCATCCTGACGGCCTACGAGGCGCCGGAGCGGACCGTCGAGGACCACTTCGCCGAGCAGAACCGCGTGGTCGAGGCGAAGCGGCGCGTCGCGGCGTCAGTGCGTGCCGAGGAGGCGCGGTGGCTCGCCGAGCGCATCACCCACGACCGGCTGATCCACGACAACGAGCGGGCGCTGCTGACCTTTATCAAGGGCGCGGCCACTTCGGTCCATCCGGATCTGAAACCGCTGCTCAACAAGGTGGCGTGAGAGGCTCCCTTCGGGCTCAACCACCTCGCACCAGCGACACCGACGCCCCCCTCATCCGGTCGCCGATGGCGGCCACCTTCGCCCCGCTGGGGAGCGGAAGGTGCCAGCATTGTGGCCGGCGTCCTCTCTCCGCCGGGGCGAGGACGCGAGCCCGAGCAAGCGAAGGGTAAGCGCGTGAGGGGACTTGCCCGGCGCGAGCTGGGCCATCTCGTTCAGATGCCGCCGTACCAGTCGTAGCCGCGGTCCTCCCAGTAGCCACCCCGGCCGAGGCCCAGCGCCGCGAAGCTCTCCACCAGTTCGATCGTGTGAATGTATTTCGGCATCTTGTAGCCGAGCTGCCGTTCAACGCGCACGCGCAGCGGCGCGCCGTTCTCGACCGGCAGCAAACGCCCGTTCAGCCCGTAGGCCAGGATCGTCTGAGGGTGGTAGGCATCGACGAGGTCGATCGAGCCGTAGTACTTCACCTCGCCGGACAGGCTCTTCTCGATCGTGTCGAGGCAATGGAAGACGACGAAAGCGGCCTGGGGTTTCGGCCTGGCCTCGTCGAGCACAAGCGCCAGCGGCGTGCCGGTCCATTTGGCGATGCAGCTCCAGCCCTCGACGCAATCGTGGCGCGTGATCTGGGTGCGGGAGGGCATAGCGATGAGCTGGTCGCGGGAGAGCGTGAGCGGCTTCTCGACCGCCCCGGTGACATTCAGCCTCCAGTCGGCGAAGTCGTTGCCGAGCAGGCCCTTGTAGACGCTGTCGGACGGCGCTGTGACGCCGTTGGGGCGCATCGGCTGGCGGATGTCGCTCTCGGCATATTCCTGTGCCATCGCATGGCTGCCGGCGAGCAGGCGCTGTGCACGGTGCGTGAGGTCGTTTGCCCCTTCCAGGAAGGAGCGAAGGCCCGAACCGACCCGCAGCTGGTCGTCGAACACGTCGCAGCCGCCGAGCATGAGGGTCGACGCACCAAGCCCGGCGGAGGCGAGGAACCGGCGGCGGTTGATCTGAAGACGGGCCATGTCAGCGGCTCCCCTTTGCGGTTTCCGCATCCGGCGCCGGCGGATCGGTGCGATACCAGCCGGTGACGATCGAACGCAGTTCGTTGAGCGGGCCGGCGGCCAGGATCATCAGCATGTGGACGATGAAGAAGCCGAACAGCAGCACCATCACGACGAAGTGGATGGTGCGGGCCGTCTGCCGGCCGCCGAACGCATCCGTCAGGAACGGGATGACCGCGTTCATCGAAGGCGACATGGCGAAGCCTGTGAGGATCATCAGCGGCAGCATGATGAACAGGACAGAGCCGTAGGCGATCTTCTGGAGCGTGTTGTAGTCGCGGGTGTGATGGAACCTAAGCCGGACGTGATCGAGGATGTCTCGCGGCAGGCCGCGAACGTCGCGGCCGGTCAGCTTCAGGTCGCGCCAGTGGCCGTTGAGCAGGCTGGCGAGAAGCCAGGCGATCATCGTGACGCCGAGCGCCCAGGCGAAGAAGAAGTGGACGACGCGCGCGGTGCCGAGATCGTAGTAGGAGGTGATCGTCGCCCACGACGGAAAGGCGATCGCCCGCATGCGGCCCTCGGGGCCAGACAGGCCGAGCACGCCGGTTGTGTCGAAGCGGTAGCCGAGGATGTCGGTGAAGCCGCGGTCGCCGGCCACCGTGCGCTCGGCGCCGATCTCGAACACGGTGTTGTCGTAATGGAAGCCGGATTCCTTGCCGATGTAGAGCTGTGGCCGGGCGTTGAAGATCTGCAGACCGGAGAGCAGCAGGAAGAACAGGCTGGCCGCCCAGAGCCAGTGCGTCAGGCGTGTCCACGCGAACTGGCGGTAGATGAGCGGGCCGCGCGCGGGCGCGCCTTTGCTTGCCGCCTCGCTCTCCGCCTGCCCACCCATGGCGTCCTCCCGCGTGTGATGCCGCGAAGAGATACGGAGGGCGGCCCGATTTTGTTTCGCCTACCGGGCTTCGACCAGCACGGTCTCCACGCCGAGCTTGTGGGAAAGTGCGGCCAGCCGACGATCGGCGGTGGCGAAGGATTCGCTGCGTTCGAGCGCCAAAGCGAGGTATAGACAATCGTAGACGATGTGGTTTTCTTGCAAGGCGATGTCCCACGCGGCGGGCAAATATTCGTCAATTCCTATCCATACCGGAATGTAAATGGAGACGCGTTCGAGCGCTGTGCGCGGCAGATCGGGCGTCACGATACCTGCCCGCATGTATTTCTGTAGTGTCCTTGCCATCTCCCATCGTGCCAAGGTCGGTGCCGAAAGGTCCTGCCGGGCGAGCAAGTCCCGGGCAGCCGGGCTCATCGGCGTATCGACGAACCAGTAGGTAGCGACATTGGCGTCAACGATCATGAGTAGCGGGGCCCGCCCCGTATTCTTCCAGCTCCCCCCGCAGTTCAGCTTCGATCCGCAGCATCGTTTCCATGTCGATCGGTTTCGACATCGCCCTGATCCGGTCCGACTCTGCGATAATCTCCTCGCGTGACGGTCTCGCCTTGTCGGCGAGCGCCTCGCGGGCAAGCTGTACGGCCGACTTGCCTTCCCGCTTGGCGCGGGTCTTGAGACGCTCGAACACGTCCTCGGGGATGTTGCGGACGACCATGCTGGCCATGATATCACCTGTTGATATCGGAGAGCGATATCAGGGTACGATATCGCGGCCCACTTGAGAAGCCGGTTGCTCAAGATGCTGGAATTCCTTTGGAATCAGGCTCCCGCCCGCTTCGCGTGGTGGCAGATGCGGTCCAGCGCCTGCAGGAATTCCGACCGATCACGCGGCGTGAAGGCGGCGTTGTAGCCCTTGCTCTCGCCCGTCTCGCGCAGATGCTTGCCGAGATCGCGCATCGCCACCGCCATGCCGATCGTGTCCGGCGTGAAGGCGCGGCCCGCCGGCCCCAGCACGTGCGCGCCCGCGGCGACGCAGCGGCTGGCGAGGGGCACGTCGGCGGTGACGACGATGTCGTTCGGTTTCGCATTTTCCGCGATCCAGTCGTCGGCGGCGTCAAAACCCTTCGACACGACGACGTTGCGGACCATCGGATCGCGCGAGGGCCGCAGGCTGCCGTTGGAGACAAACGTCACGACGAAGCCGAAGCGGCCGGCGACCCTGACGACCTCGTCCTTGACCGGGCAGGCATCGGCGTCGACGTAGACGTGCGGGGCGTCAGCGGGCAAGGTCGATCTCGTCCGCCAGGAAGGCCAGGCGGTCCGCGACGGGCACCAGCGGCAGCTCGACGAGCTCGTAGCCCAGCCCGTCATAGGCATCGACGATGCACTCGTAGGTGTGCACCGCCTCGGCCCATTCCTGCCGACGCTCGGCGTCTTGCACGTAGATGTCCCGCCAGGGCGGGGCGACGAAGACCTTGCGGTTGTACCGAAAAATCTCGGCCGCCCGGTGGAAGTGCTCGGAATCCTCGATGCCCACCAGCCTAGTGTAGCCGACCAGATCCGCGACGCCGCGGTCGAACAGGGTCACCCGGCCCGTCGCGGCATGCGCCTGGTGATTCTGCATGTCGCGGTCCAGCATGAGCTCGGCATAGGTCGCGCTGTCGACGTGATGAAGGGCGCGTCCGCCGATCGCCTCCTGGAAGCGGAGGATGGCGCGCCCGGACTCTGCGACCGTGGCGTATCCCGCGCGCGCCGCCGCGGCGAGCAGCGTGGTCTTGCCCGCGCCCGGTCCGCCGGTGACGACGAAAAGCGCCTCGCCGGCAAAGGCCATTCTTGTCTCTCCGGAAAGGCGCGGCCGGCCGAGCCAGCCGCGGCCGTGATCAGGACGGCAGCGCGCCGGACTTCTTGGCGACCCAGGTCGCCATGTAGTCCATGAGCCCAGGGTTCAGGCAGTCGTAGGGTTCCAGCCCGAGCTTCTTCAGCCGGTTGCGGATGCCCTTCATCTTCGCTGGGTCGACGCCGGACTCGATGATGGACGAGACGAACGCCGCGAAGCCGGGCGGCGCCCAGCCGGGCTGCTCGAAGCGCTCCGGGTGGATGAAGGACAGGCCCTGGAACGGATGCTCGCGCTCGACCGGCCCGTGCATGTGGACGCCGCAGCCGCGGCACGCGTGGCGCTGGATCAGCGCCTTCTTGTCCACGACCTTGAGCTTGCTCTTGTTGGCGCTGACAGTGACGTTGGCCGTCGGGACCACGGCGACGACGGAGAACATCGCCCCCTTCGGCTTCCAGCACTTGGTGCAGCCGCAGGCATGATTGTGCGCGACCTGGCCCTTGATCTCGACGCGCACGGGGTTGGTCACGCAGGCGCACACCAGCGTGCCGCCTGCGAACCTCGCGCTCTTCTTCGGCAGGCCCTTGTCGATGCTCGGATGCAGAACGTCAGCCATGTTGCCCCTCCTCACGGGACTGATCGCGTCTCCTAGTAGACGACGACGCTTCGGATCGATTTGCCTTGGTGCATCAGGTCGAAGCCGGTGTTGATCTCGTCCAGCGTCAGCCTGTGGGTGATCATCGGGTCGATCTGGATCTTTCCGGCCATGTACCAGTCGACGATCTTCGGCACGTCGGTGCGGCCGCGCGCGCCGCCGAACGCGGTGCCCTTCCAGACACGGCCGGTGACGAGCTGGAACGGACGCGTGGAAATCTCCTGGCCGGCGCCGGCAACGCCGATGACGATGGACTCGCCCCAGCCGCGATGCGCGCATTCCAGCGCCTGGCGCATGACCTTGACGTTGCCGGTGCAGTCGAACGTGTAGTCGGCGCCGCCGATCTGGTCGGCGCCGCGCTTGGTCAGGTTGACGATATGCGCGACGACATCGCCCTCGATCTCCTTCGGATTGACGAAGTGCGTCATCCCGAACTTCTCGCCCCAGGCCTTCTTGTCGTTGTTGATATCGACGCCGATGATCATGTCGGCGCCCGCAAGCTTCAGCCCCTGGATAACGTTCAGACCGATGCCGCCGAGGCCGAAGACGGCGGCCGTGGCGCCCTGACCGACTTTGGCAGTGTTGAACACGGCGCCGATGCCGGTCGTCACGCCGCAGCCGATGTAGCAGATCGTGTCGAACGGCGCGTCCGGATTGACCTTGGCTAGCGCAATCTCAGGCAGCACCGTGTGATTGGCGAAAGTCGAGCAGCCCATGTAGTGGAAGATCTTGTCCTTGCCGATCGAGAAGCGCGAAGTCCCGTCCGGCATCAGGCCCTGGCCCTGGGTGGCGCGGATCGCCGTGCACAGATTGGTCTTGCGCGACAGGCAGGACGGGCACTGGCGGCATTCGGGCGTGTAGAGCGGGATGACGTGGTCGCCCTTCTTCACACTGGTGACGCCCGGTCCGACGTCGACGACGATGCCGGCGCCCTCGTGGCCAAGGATGGCCGGAAAGAGACCTTCCGGATCCGCGCCCGACAGCGTGAACTCGTCGGTGTGGCAGATCCCCGTCGCCTTGACCTCGATCAGCACCTCGCCCGCCTTCGGCCCGTCGAGATCGACCTCCATGATCTCGAGCGGCTTGCCCGCGGCGACGGCGACGGCGGCGCGTGTCTTCATCAGAATCCTCCCAGTTTCGGCCGCCAGTCTAGGGGATCGCGGCGCTGGCCTCAACGCATTCCATTGACAAGAGGGACGGCTGCGATGCTCAGTCGACGCCATCCATGATCGCGAACCTGGTGCTCGGATCCCTCGTCATCTCGCTCTGTGTGCTGATCCACACGATCGGGCTGATGGCGCTGACGCGTGCGCTGGGTCGGGTGTCGGGACACCTGCGCATCGGTCATCACCGCAGCCGCATGCTGATCATGGTCTTCATTGTCCTTGGCGTCTTCGCCGTTCTGACCGTGGAAGTGTGGCTTTGGGCGGGCATGCACTATGCGCTCGGCGTCGTCGACGGCTTCGAGGCGTCGCTCTATTTCTCGCTCGTCACCTTTTCGACCGTCGGCTACGGCGACCTCGTGCCATCATCCGGCTGGCGCCTGTTCGCGGCACTCGAGGGCGTGAGCGGATTCCTGCTGATCGGCTGGTCGACAGCCTACCTGATCGCCGCCGGCGTGCGCGTCGGACCGTTCAAGATCGGCGAGCACTTCTAATCGATTCGATCCCCGGCGCGCCTTGACCGGCCTCATCGCGTCCTTAGAAGGAGGCCATTCGGGACACATCATCGGCATGTTCAAGAAGATACTGATCGCCAACCGCGGCGAGATTGCCTGCCGCGTCATAAAGACGGCGAAAACGATGGGCATCGCCACCGTCGCCGTCTATTCCGACGCTGATCGGGACGCCGTCCATGTCGAGATGGCGGACGAGGCGGTCCACATCGGCCCATCGCCGGCGGCGCAGAGCTACCTCCAGGCCGACAGGATCATCGAGGCGTGCAAGGCGACCGGGGCGCAGGCGGTGCATCCGGGCTACGGCTTCCTGTCGGAACGCGCCTCCTTTTGCGCGGCGCTGGAGAACGAAGGCATCGTCTTTATCGGCCCGAAGCCGCGCGCCATCGAGGCGATGGGCGACAAGATCGAGTCCAAGAAGTTTGCCAACGCCGCGAAGGTGTCGACGGTGCCGGGCTATCTCGGCGTCATCGAGGATGCGGCCCATGCCGAGCG
Source organism: Rhizobiaceae bacterium (assembly GCA_019635755.1). Taxonomy (GTDB): domain Bacteria; phylum Pseudomonadota; class Alphaproteobacteria; order Rhizobiales; family Rhizobiaceae; genus OAS926. The sequence continues at coordinate 88,379 of JAHBYW010000004.1, forward strand.
GATCGCAGCCGAGATCGGCTACCCGGTGATGATCAAGGCCTCGGCCGGCGGCGGCGGCAAGGGCATGCGCGTCGCATGGAGCGAGAAGGAGGTCCGCGACGGTTTCGAACGTGCGCGTTCCGAGGCGAAAAACTCCTTCGGCGACGATCGCGTCTTCATCGAGAAGTTCGTGGTCGAGCCGCGCCACATCGAGATCCAGGTTCTGGCCGACGCGCACGGTAATGCGATCTATCTCGGCGAGCGCGAATGTTCGATCCAGCGCCGCAATCAGAAGGTCGTGGAAGAGGCTCCGTCGCCCTTCCTCGACGAGAAGACGCGACGGGCCATGGGCGAGCAGGCGGTCGCGCTTGCGAAGGCCGTCGACTACCAGAGCGCCGGCACGGTCGAGTTCATCGTCGACAAGGACCGCAACTTCTATTTCCTCGAGATGAACACGCGGCTCCAAGTTGAACATCCGGTGACCGAACTGATCACCGGCATCGACTTGGTCGAGCAGATGATCCGCGTCGCCGCTGGCGAGAAGCTCGCGTACAGCCAGACCGACGTGAAGCTGAACGGCTGGGCGGTGGAGAGCCGTCTCTACGCCGAGGACCCGTACCGCAACTTCCTCCCCTCGATCGGCCGCCTGACTCGGTACCGGCCGCCGGAGGAGGGAAGCGCAGGGCGAGCCCTGGTGCGCAACGACACGGGCGTGACCGAGGGTTCCGAGATTTCGATGTTCTACGATCCGATGATCGCGAAGCTCTGCACCTGGGCGCCGACGCGCCTGGAGGCCATCGACGCCATGTCGGATGCGCTCGATGCCTTCGTCGTCGACGGCGTCCAGCACAACATTCCGTTTCTCGCGGCGCTGATGCGCCATCCCCGCTGGCGCGATGGTCGCCTGTCGACCGGCTTCATTGCCGAGGAGTACCCAGAGGGCTTTGCGCCGGCGACGCCGTCCGAACCGGAGAAGCGTATCCTTGCGGCGGTGTCCCTGGCGGTCGAACTGGTTCGGCGGGACCGGCTCGACCGGCTTGGCGGGCGGCTCAAACCGCATTCGGGCTCGCTGAAGCCGATCTGGGAGGTCCGGATCGGAGACGAGCGCCTGACCGTCGAAGTCGAAGCAGGCACTGTTTCGCGACCGCTGGATCTCGTGCTCCGGGTCGAAGGCGAGACGGTCGCGGTGTCATCCGCCTGGCGCCCGGGCGAGGCCGTCTGGCGCGGCTCCGTCGGCGGCGAGCGAGTGGTGGCGCAGCTGCGGCCGCTGCAGAACGGGGTCCGGATCGCCTGGAGGGGTCTGGCGGCCGAGACCCGCGCGATGCTGCCGCGGACCGCCGCGCTCGACCGGCTGATGCCGAAGAAGGTCGCTCCCGACACCTCGAAGCTGCTGCTCTGCCCTATGCCGGGGCTGGTGGTCTCGATCGCCGTCACGGCCGGGCAGGAGGTCAAGGCGGGTGAGACCCTCGCCGTCGTCGAGGCGATGAAGATGGAGAACGTGCTTCGCGCCGAGCGGGACCTGACGATCGCCAAGATCAACGCCAAGCCGGGCGATAGCCTCGCGGTGGACGCCGTGATCATGGAGTTTGCCTGATGCCGGCCAGGGCACGGCAGGCGGCGCTGCTGTTCGACCTCGACGGCACGCTGACGAACCCGTTCGTCGGCATCACGCGCTGCATGCAATATGCGCTGGGGAAGTTGGGACGCCCGGTGCCTGAAGCGGACACGCTGCGCACCCACATCGGCCCGCCGCTGCAGGTGACCTTCCCGAAGCTGCTCGAGACAGACGACCCCGTGCTGGCCGCCGAATGCCTGCGCCTCTATCGCGAGCGCTATGCCGACGTCGGCAAATTCGAGAACGAGCTCATCGAGGGGATCGCGGGGACGGTGGCCGCGTTTGCCGCATCAGGTCACTTTCTTTCGGTCGCGACGTCGAAGCTCGAAAGCTACTCGCAAGAGATCGTCGCCCATTTCGGCCTGTCGCCGCATTTCCAGGCCGTCCACGGGTCCCAGCTCGACGGCAGCCGCGCCGACAAGGGCGACCTCGTGCGTCACATCCTCGCTGCCGAAGGGCTCGATCCGTCGCGCACGATCATGATCGGCGACCGGTTGCACGACGTGCAAGGAGCGGCCAGGAACGGCGTTCGCACGATCGGCGTGCTGTGGGGCTTTGGCGACCGCACCGAGCTCGAGGAGGCCGGCGCCGCGGCGATCGCCGCTGTACCGGCGGAACTCCCGAAGCTGGCCGAAGCCTTGCTCGCGTCCTGATCGTTCCTGTGGGGTCAGTCGCCGTGCCCTGTCGCACGGGGGGAGCGAATCCCTTATGATCGCCCGATGGCTTCCGACATGACGATACAGGACCCGCTCCGCCGCGAACTGGCGGAGCTGACGGCGCCGCCGCTGCCCGGCTTCATCCATCTGCGCGTGCATTCCGCTTATTCGCTGCTGGAGGGCGCGCTGCCGCTGTCCAAGATCGTCGACCACGCCGTCGCCGATCGCGTACCGGCCATCGCGGTCGCCGACACCAACAACCTGTTCGGGGCGCTGGAGTTCGCGCAGAAAGCGGCGAAGGAGGGTATCCAACCGATCGTGGCCTGTCAGGTCGACCTGTCGTTCGCGGACGTCGCGGATACGCCGAAGGGCGGTCACCGGCGGACCGCACCCGACCTTGCGCCGGTCGTGATCATCGCGGCGGACGAGACGGGCTACGGCAACCTCGTCCGGCTGATCAGCGCGGCCTATCTGGACTCGCATCCAGGTGACCCGGTGCAGGTGGCCATCGATGCGCTGGCCGCTCACGCAACGGGCATCATCTGCCTCACCGGCGGACCGCGCGGGCCGATCGGACGCGCGTTGAAGGAGGACCGGTCGGAGCTTGCCGAGCAGCGGCTGCAGCGGCTGAAGGCGATCTACGGCGACCGGCTCTACGTCGAGCTGGAACGACTCGGGAGTTACGACCGCGGTGTGGAAAGCCGGACCGTCGAACTCGCCTACCGGCACGAGCTGCCATTGGTCGCGACCAACGAGGCGTTCTTCCGCACCCGTGCCGACTTCGAGGCGCATGACGCGCTGATCGCCATCGCCGAGGGTTCGGTGATCGCGGAGGACAAGCGCAGGCGGCTGTCGCCCGACAATCATCTGAAGAGCCAGGCGGAGATGGCGGCGCTGTTCGCCGACCTGCCCGAGGCGCTGGAAAACACCGTCGAGATCGCGCGGCGCTGCTCATATTTCCCGAAGACCCGCGCGCCCATCCTGCCGCGCTTCACCCACATCGGCGAAGGCGAGGCGGCCGAGAAGGCCGAGGCAGAGGAATTGCGGCGGCAGGCCCATGAGGGACTCGCCTGGCGGATCGACACGCTGGGCGTCACGCCCGGATACACGCCGGAGCAGTACCGCGAACGGCTCGATTATGAGCTTGGCGTCATCGAGCGCATGAAGTACCCGGGCTACTTCCTGATCGTTGCGGACTTCATCAAATGGGCGAAGGCCCGCGACATCCCGGTCGGGCCGGGGCGCGGCTCGGGCGCGGGATCGCTGGTCGCCTATGCGCTGACGATCACCGACGTCGATCCGCTGCGATTCTCGCTGCTGTTCGAGCGCTTCCTCAATCCCGACCGCGTGTCGATGCCGGACTTCGACATCGACTTCTGCCAGGACCGCCGCGACGAAGTGATCCGCTACGTGCAAGAGAAGTACGGCCGCGATCAGGTGGCGCAGATCATCACCTTCGGAACGCTGCAGGCGCGAGCCGTGCTGCGCGACGTCGGCCGCGTGCTGCAGATGCCCTACGGCCAGGTCGACCGCCTGACGAAGATGGTTCCGCAGAACCCGGCGAACCCGGTGACGCTCGCCAAGGCGATCGAGGGCGAGCCGCGCTTCGCGGCGGAGGCCGAGAAAGAGCCGATCGTCAACACGCTGCTGGAGATCGCGCAGAAGCTGGAAGGCCTCTACCGCCACGCCTCGACGCATGCCGCCGGCATCGTCATCGGCGACCGGCCGCTCTCCGAACTCGTGCCGATGTACCGCGATCCGCGTTCCGACATGCCGGTGACGCAGTTCAACATGAAATATGTCGAGCAGGCGGGCCTGGTGAAGTTCGACTTCCTCGGCCTGAAGACGCTGACCGTGCTCGACCGGGCGGTGAAACTCGTGCGCCGCAAGGGCGTCGACATCGACCTCGCCACCATCCCGCTCGACGATCTGGCTTCGTATCAGATGCTGTCGCGCGGCGAGGTGGTCGGCGTGTTCCAGGTGGAAAGTGCCGGCATGCGCAAGGCGCTGATCGGGATGAAACCGGACCGCATCGAGGACATCATCGCGCTGGTGGCGCTCTACCGTCCCGGCCCGATGGAGAACATCCCGACCTACAACGCCCGCAAGAACAAGGAAGAGGAGACGGCGTCGATCCACCCGAAGATCGACCATCTGGTAGCGGAGACGCAGGGCGTCATCGTCTATCAGGAGCAGGTAATGCAGATCGCGCAGGAACTCGCCGGCTACACGCTGGGCGAAGCCGACCTGCTCAGGCGCGCCATGGGCAAGAAGATCCGCGCCGAGATGGACAAGCAGCGCGAGCGCTTCGTCACCGGCGCGGTGGAGCGCGGCGTGTCGAAGCCTCAGGCCGATTTCATCTTCGACCTTCTGGCGAAGTTCGCCGACTACGGCTTCAACAAGAGCCACGCTGCCGCCTATGCGATCGTCTCCTACCAGACCGCCTACATGAAGGCGCACCATCCGGTGGAGTTCCTGGCGGCGTCGATGACGCTCGACATGGCGAATTCCGACAAGCTGGCGGATTTCCGCCAGGACGCGCTCCGGCTGGGCATCGAGGTCGTGCCGCCCTCCGTCATGACCTCGTTCCGCGACTTCGAGGTCAGCGCAAACCGGATCTTCTACTCGCTGGCCGCCATCAAGGGCGTCGGCGATGCGGCGGTGGAGCACATCGTGGCGAAGCGCGGCGAGAAGCCGTTCGCCAGCCTCGCCGACTTCTGCTCGCGGGTCGATCCGAAGATCGTCGGCAAGCGCGTCTTCGAAAGCCTGATCGCCGCCGGCGCGCTGGACTGTTTCGGTCACGACCGGGCGGCGATGATGGCCGGCATCGATCGCATGATGGGGCTTGCGTCGCGCTCGCATGACGATGCGTCGCTCGGCATCACCGACATGTTCGGGGCGCTGTCGCCCGCGCCCGCGCAGGCCTTGCATCTCCCGCAAGCCGAGCCCTGGCTGCCGGCTGACCGCCTGCATCGGGAATTCCTGGCCGTCGGCTTCTATCTCTCGGCCCATCCTCTCGACGAGTACCGCGTCGCGCTGGAACGGCTGCGGGTCCAGACCTGGGGCCAGTTCTCGGCATCGGTGAAGGGCGGCGCGACGGCTGGCCGGCTTGCGGGTACGGTCACGGCCAAGCAGGAGCGAAAGACCCGCACCGGCAACAAGATGGGCGTCATCCAGTTCTCGGACACGACCGGCCAGTACGAAGCCGTGCTGTTCTCGGAAGGACTGGCGCAATACCGCGACATGCTGGAGCCCGGCCGATCGGTGGTGATCACCGTGCAGGCCGAGGACCGGCCGGAAGGCGTCAACCTGCGCATCCAGAGCGTCCAGTCGCTCGACGACATGGCGAGCCAGGTTCAGAAGCAGTTGCGCATCTTCCTGCGCGATCCCGCGCCGCTGTCGTCATTGACGGCCCGGCTGGGGCAGAAGGGCGACGGACAGGTGTCGATCGTCGTGGTCAAGGAGGCCGGGCTGGGCGAGGTGGAGATCGCGCTGCCCGACCGCTATCGCATCGACCCGCGGATCGCTTCCGCCATGCGCGCGGTGCCGGGCGTGGTCGAGGTGGAACTGGTGTAGGCCGGTCCTGGCGAAGTAGCCTCAGGTTATTTCAGTGCAATGCCAAGGCGTTGCGCGGCCTTGGAGAAACCGGCGTCGCGGGCGATCAGGGAGGGTGTCACGGCTTCGCAACCGTGGCTTCGGCGGGTGAGACCGCCGGCCTGGCGAACAGGTTTAGCAGATTGCCGCACAGGATCAGCGCCGCGCCGGCGGCGGTGTAGATGTCGACCTGCTCGGCATAGAGCATGTATCCGATGACGGCCGACAGCGGCACGCGCAGGAAGTCGATCGGCATCACGAAGGTGGCGTCGGCGTGGCTGAGCGCGCGCGTCAGGCAATAGTGCGAGAAAGTACCCGTGAATGCGACCACCAGGATGGGCAGCCACGTTTCCGGCTGGGGGTTCTTCCAGACCAATATCGCCGGCACGAGGCCAATCACCGACTGCACGACGAGCATCCAGAACAGGATCCGCACCACGCTTTCCGTGCGCGTCAGTGATTTCACCATCACCACCGAAACGGCGAAGCAGAAGGCGCCGAAGAGCATCACCAGATGGCCGGCATCGATCGACGCCACGCCCGGGCGCACGATGATGGCGACGCCGATGACGCCGAGGATAACGGCTGCGGCCTTCAACACGTTCAGCCGTTCGCCGAGGAACAGCACGGCGAGGATCGCACCCCAGAACGGCATGGTGAATTCGATCGAGATCAGCTGCGCCAGGGGGATCAGCGTCAGCGCATAGAACCAGGAAAACTGGCCGGCGTAGTGAACGAGGTTTCGGGCGACGTGCTGCACGGGCCGCCCGGTTTTCATCGCAGCCAGGCCGCCGGCCGCGCGAACAAGCGGATAGAGCATCGCAAGCCCGATGACGGTGCGCAGCTCCAGCAACTGGAAGACGTCGATGTCCTTGCTGGCCGCCCGTCCGCCGACGGACATGACGAGAAAGCAGGTGATCGATCCGCCCATCCACAGGGCGGCCTTGAGATTGGATTGCTCGGGCGCCATCGCCGCTCTGTGGCAGGGTAAGTCTTCGACGGCAACGCGGCGGAGGGCCATTTCGACTGGGCCAGTGCGGCGACGAGCGTGGCGGATGGCCGGCGGCCGTTGGTGATCGTCGCCCGAAATGATAGTCAAGCTGCCATGATCGACCGGTCATCCGCGTGGCTTGGCAGAGTCCTGGTGCTTGCAGCGGGCCTTTCTCCGGGGCAGGTCGCCGGACAGGCCGTCGCGCCCGATCTGCCCGCATTGATCCAATGCCGCGCCGAGTCCACCGCCTGGGGAGTTCTGGCGATCTCGTTCATGGACGATCCGGGCAGGCCGGCCGCGCTTGGATGGGTGGCGCTAGAATGGCAGAACCCGTTCCTTCAGGAGTATGACCTGCCGTCGGACATCAGAGTCTTCGGCCACGATACGGGGCGCATCGCTTTGACGGCCAGCGGCGTCATGGGCGTGCTCGGCGGCGTCGATGCGGCCGAACTCGGCGCCAGCCTGGGCGTCACAGCGGTGCCCGCCGGCCCGGGTCAATATCTCGGCGAGAAGCTGGTGCTGGAGAAGACTACGGAAAGCGACGGTTTCAAGCTGCGCACGCGCGTTTCGATCAACGTCTCGACCATCGACACGCATCCCGGAAAGACGCTCGCCGGCTGCTCCTACGTCGTCGACATCCTGGACGAGTAGGCGGCTATTCTTCGGGCGTCTCGGGCGGATTGGCCGCGCTCCCGCGCCCGAACGTATAACCGGTCTCGACGGCCTTCCTGCCGAACTTTCCGCGCAGTGCGTCGATCGCACCTTCCGCCATCGCACGCTTTCGCGCGTGCTCGTCGACGAGATCGGGCGGGTCGGCCCGGCCCGCATCGGCGAGGTCGCTGACGCCGATGCCGAGCAGCCTGAACTTCGTTCCGTCCAGTTCGCGCTCGAGGAGCGCCTGTCCGGTGCGGAAGATCCGGTCGGCAAGCTGCGTCGGGTCGCCGAGCTGGCGGTTCCGGGTCCGCGTCTTGAAGTCCCGCGTCTTGAGCTTCAGGACCACCGTGCGGCCGGCCAGCTCCGCCTTCTTCAGGCGCGCTGAAACCTTCTCGGACAGGCCACGCAGCACCGGCACCAGGTCGGTCGCCGACGAGAGGTCCACGTCGAAGGTCGTCTCGGCCGACACGCTCTTGGTGTCACGCTCGGGGTCGACCTCCCGCTCGTCGTCGCCGCGGGAAAGGTGGTAGAGGCGGCTCCCCATTGACCCGTAGCGGCGCATCAGCTCGGCGAGTTCCATGCGCTGCAGCTGACCGATCGTGCGGATGCCGTCGCGCTCCAGCGAGGCGCTGAACGCCTTGCCCACGCCCCAGATCAGCGTGACGGGCTTGTCGGCGAGGAACGCCTTGGCCCCGGCCTCGCCGATCACCGAGAAACCGCGCGGCTTGTCGAGGTCGGAGGCGACCTTCGCGAGGAACTTGCAGTAGGAGAGGCCAACCGAGACGGTGATGCCGATCCTGGCTTCGACCTCCCGCGCGAACCTGGCCAGCACCATCGCCGGCGGCATTCGGTGAAGCTTGTCCGTCCCGGCCAGGTCGAGGAACGCCTCGTCGATCGAAATCGGCTGCACGAGCGGCGTCAGCGCCAGCATCATGGCGCGGACCTCGCGGCCGACGGCGACGTATTTTTCCATGTCAGGCGGAATGACCACGGCCTCCGGGCAGGCCTCCAGAGCCTTGAACATCGGCATTGCGGAGCGCACGCCATGGATGCGCGCGATGTAGCAGGCCGTGGACACGACGCCCCGCCGCCCGCCGCCGATGATCACCGGCCGGTCGCGAAGCTCGGGCCTGTCGCGTTTTTCGATCGCCGCGTAGAAGGCGTCGCAATCGATGTGGGCGAGGTGCAGCCGCTCGATCTCGGCATGGCGGACGAGCCGGGGGCTGCCGCAGGTGCTGCAGCGCCGCCCGCCACCTGCCTGGCGCATCAGGCAATCGCGGCAGAAGCCGGGCTCGACAGTGTTGACAGCGCCATCCATCAATGCGAACATAAAGGGAACATAACAAATCGTAATGCAGTGCCTGGGCGCGCGCAATCGGGCCCAGACTGGAGAACTATGACGATCCGTTTTGTGTCGCTGACGCCGGATCTCTGGCCCGCATTCGAACTGCTATTCGGCCGTCAGGGCGCCTGCTACGGCTGCTGGTGCACCTATTTCCGCCTGCCGCCGAAGAAGCGCCGCGAAAGCAGCGGCGATCGCAATCGGGACCTGATCCGGGCGCGCATCGAAGCGGGACCACCACCAGGCGTGCTGGCGTTCGAAGGCGACGATGCGGTCGGATGGATGCAGATCGGACCGCGCGCCGACGTTCCTGAATGGAACAATCAGCGCCGCGTTTCCGCGCCGCTCGAGATGGCGGACGCGCGAGCCCCCGACATGTGGGCGATCACCTGCTTCTTCGTGCGCAAATCGGACCGCGGCCGGGGCATCACCCACGGCTTGGTCGGCGCCGGCATAGGCATGGCCCGAGCGGCCGGTGCCCGCGTCGTGGACGCGTGTCCGACGGACCATTCGAACGACGCCAGCGGTATGGGCCTGTTTGTCGGCTCGACGCGGGTATTCGAAAGGGCCGGATTCGTCCCTGTTGCGGTGCGCAGGGCAGGGCGGCCGCTGATGCGGCTGAAACTGTGAGGTTCAGGGAAAGCAAGGCGGATCACTGCTCAAGCAGGAGACGTGGGACCGCGGTCCGTTCTCGGTGAGTTCTGCGATGTCCTGTCGCGTTCCGGGATGGAATGCGTGCGCTTCCGCGGCGCTGGGTAACGCGGAGCAGCGCGGGAGCGCTGCGGCAGCCATCGGATATGTCCGCGTGGCGCCGGCTCAGATTCCGAGCGACGCCCTGATCTTCGGCGCGGCGTCATCCCATGAATCGACAGGCATGATCGTCTCCGGAAGGGGAGGCAGCAGGGCGCGAAGTCCGGGCGTCACGACCAGGTGGAAGAGACTGGCATCCGCCACGGCCGCGCGCACCGAGACGAGGTTGTGCGGGATGTCGTCGACGAAGGCCACGGGCCGCCCGCTGTCGCCGCGCAACTGGCGGAGCGCCGGTCCCTTGGCCTTCTCGGTCGTCAGGAGCGGGTAGGTCAGGCCAAGCGCGTCCAGGTGCCGCCGCCGGATATCCCGGTGCCGGTGCGGCATGGCCGTCAGCATGACGATCTCGGCGTCCTCCGCCATCGCTGCGATCGCGTCGGCGGCGCCCGCGGCAGGCTGCTGCCATTCAGCCTGGGCGTCGAAAAAGTCGGTGATCAGCTGGGTCACGCGCTCGGCTTCGACGGCTTCCCCGTCGCCGAGGCGCCGGACATTGCCGTGCAGCCGGAACGATTCCAGCCGGAGCTCCAGCTCCTGTGCGTTCAGGAAGCGCATGAAGGGCGGAAGGAATTCGAGGACGACATCGTCGACGTCGAGCACCAGCAGCGGCCGCGTGTCGAGCGAAAGTTCGGCTATCTGGCGCGCCGTCTCGGGATCGTCGCTCATGTCAAGAAGACCGCTCGTACCGGTCATCCCCGGTGGGGAGCGCGGGAAGCGCCGCCGCGATGCGTGCCGGCGCGATTCCGGATTGCTCGGCGAAGGCCGTGATCGTGGGTTCGTGCGCCAGGACGAACTGCAGGACACCCGCCAGGAAGCCTGGTTCCCGCGCGGCAGTGCGGATCGACTCGGGCGCGATGCCCGTGAGGGCCAGGAAGCGCGGCAGGAGTTCGGGATCGCCGGCGACGAATGCCAGTGCTTCGATGGCGATGCGTTCGGCCTCGTCGGCGGCGGCCGTGGATCGCGCGTTGGGTGAGATGGGCCTGATCATGGCGCCCGCACTACCCGTTTGCGCCGTCCCCAACAAGGCCGCGGGAGCGGCCTGGCGGTCGAGGTGGATGGATTACCGTTTCGTCAATGAGTTGGGGGTAGTCTGGTCGCGAGGGAATCGCGATTCCCGGCGGGCGGAACGCGTGCTGCGTTCGTGCGCCGGACCGCGCTGGACGGATGCCGATGCCGAAAAAGGTGATGATCGTCGAGGACAACGAGCTCAACATGAAGCTCTTTCGCGACCTGATCGAGGCCAGCGGCTACGAGACGGTGCGCACGCGCAACGGCCTCGAGGCGCTCGACCTGGCGCGCGCGCACAAGCCCGACCTGATCCTCATGGACATCCAGCTGCCCGAGGTTTCCGGGCTGGAGGTGACGAAGTGGCTGAAGGAGGACGACGAGCTCCATGTCATCCCGGTCATCGCCGTGACCGCCTTCGCCATGAAGGGAGACGAGGAGCGCATCCGGCAGGGCGGCTGCGAGGCCTACATCTCCAAGCCGATCTCGGTGCCGCGCTTCATCGAAACGATCAAATCCTATCTCGGCGACGCCTGATGTCCGCCGCCCGGAGCCACCCCCCAACATGACCGCCCGCATTCTCGTCGTCGACGACATTCCTGCCAATGTGAAGCTGCTCGAGGTCCGGCTGCTTGCCGAATATTTCGAGGTGCTGACCGCCGCGAACGGGCCCGAGGCGATCGAGACCTGCGAGAACGGCAAGGTCGACGTCGTGCTGCTGGACGTCATGATGCCGGGCATGGACGGCTTCGAGGTCTGCCGACGCCTGAAGAACGATCCGGCGACCGCGCATATCCCCGTCGTGATGATCACGGCCCTGGACCAGGTGTCCGACCGCATCCGCGGGCTGGAAGCCGGCGCCGACGATTTCCTGACCAAGCCTGTCAACGACCTGCAGCTGATGACGCGCGTGAAGAGCCTGGTCCGGCTGAAGATGCTGACCGACGAACTGCGGCTGCGCGCCTCGACAACCCGCAACATCGGCATCGAGGAACTGCTGAGCCGCAAGCACGATGTCGACGCCGTCCAGCCGAAGATCCTGCTGATCGACGAACGTCCGTCGTCCTCCGAACGGATCCAGCGCATGCTGCGCGGATCGGCCGAGGTTGACGTGGTCGCCGATCCCCAGGCTGGCTTCTTCCAGGCGGCAGAGCACGGCTACGAATGCGTGCTGGTGTCGACTGCCTTCGCGCAATACGACCCGCTGCGGCTGTGCTCGCAGCTGCGCTCGCTCGACCGCACCCGCTTCCTGCCGATCATCCTGCTGGCGGACGTCGGCGAGGACGAGCGGATCATCCGCGGCCTGGAACTGGGGATCAACGACTACCTGATCCGGCCGGTCGACCAGCAGGAACTGACCGCGCGGCTGAGGACGCAGGTCAAGCGCAAGCGCTACAATGACGAGTTGCGCGCCAGCGTCGCGCAGACAATCGAGATGGCGGTGACCGACGGCCTGACCGGCCTGCACAACCGCCGCTACCTCGACAGCCATTTGCAGACGCTCGTTGATCGGGCCACCGCGCGCCGGCGTCCGCTGTCGATCATGATCACGGACCTCGACCGCTTCAAGTCGATCAACGACACCCACGGTCACGACGGCGGCGACGACGTGCTGCGCGAGTTCGCGCGGCGCCTGCGCAAGAACGTGCGCGGCATCGACCTGGCGTGCCGTTTCGGCGGCGAGGAATTCGTCGTGGTGATGCCGGATACCGACCAGCAGATCGCCGAGAAGGTGGCCGAGCGCATCCGCGCGGAGATCGCGCAGACGCCTTTCGCCATCGGCGCGGCGGGCAAGGCTATCGACGTCACGGTCAGCGTGGGCGTGTCGTCGCTGCGCAAGACCGGCGACACGGTCGACGACCTGATGAAGCGTGCCGACGTCGCGCTCTACGAGGCAAAGAGCGGCGGCCGCAACAGGGTGGTGGCACGGGCCGCCTGAGGCTCGAAGTGCCCAGCGCCGCGCTTGCGCGATTGCTTGAGAATTTACGTTAACGCGCGAGAGCCTGCGCGCTGGTTAAGAAACTATTGATTTTCCTGCGCTCTTGCGCGAATGTGCCGCATGGGAAGTCGGACGCAGGGGCACGAGGGTCCATCAGGCCGTTGCCGTCCGCAGCATACCCCATGATGCTCAGGTCCGCCGCATCTCCTGGGTCCGTGGGGTCGGCCGGCCGGCGCTGGCACATAGTGGCCTCCTCGTACCGCTGCCAGTAGCCGACCGGCCCCCTTTGATGTTCAAGGCGAGAGTCCCCAGCTACCTCGCTGAATTCAGTGACGAATCCAAAAAAAAACGCCGCCCCATGGGCGGCGTTGGCAAGGTCGGTGTAGCCGCGGCTACTTGATCTTGGTTTCCTTGAACTCGACGTGCTTCTTGGCGACCGGGTCGTACTTCTTGAACGACAGCTTCTCGGTCTTGGTGCGGCTGTTCTTGCTGGTCACATAGAAGTAACCGGTGTCGGCGGTCGACAGCAGCTTGATCTTGATGTTGGCGGCTTTGGCCATGGTCTTATCCGTTCATGTCGTGATGCGTGACCGCAGGTTCACGGAGCGCCGCGCCGCGGAAAACTGCGCGGACCAATACGGAATGCGCCCCGAAAGTCAAGTCCGGCGAGGGTTCCTGACCAGCCTTGCGCCGGCCAATGCGATGTAGGCGGCGAAGAACGCCGCCAGCGTCCAGGCGAATCCGTCCGGTCCCCACAGATCCATGCCGACGCCGATCGCCTGCGGCCCGGCCAGCATGCCCACACCGTAGCAGAAGACGAAAGCGGCATTGGCCATCGCGAGGTCCCGGCCGGTGAGGCGCGCGCCGAGATGGGCGAAGCCGACCGTGTAGAGGCCGGCCACAACGCCGCCCCAGACGAAAAGCAGTCCGGCCGCCGCCCACCAGTTGCCGGCGACGAACGGCATCGCAATCATGCCAGACAGGCCGACCGCGGCGCAGATCACCAGCAGCACGCGCCGATCCCTCATCCAGTCGCTGACGATGCCGATCGGGATCTGCAGGAGCACGTTGCCGAGGCCGATCATCGTCAGGAGCAGGGCGGTCTCTGCCTCCGAATATCCGATGCGGGTGCCATAGACGGGAAACAGTGCGAATCCGCCGGTCTCGACCGCGCCGTAGACCAGCACCGCCGCCGTCGCCGTCGGTACCAGGAAGATGAACGGCAGCAGCGACCGGCCGTTCGACCCGTCATGCCTGGCGATAACGGGGCTTTCCGCGCGGGCGCCGATCACCGGGATCGCCGCGGCCATGACCAGCACGAAGGCGAGGCCGAACGGTGCAAAGCCGCCACTGCCGAGATAGGCCAGCAGCATGGGGCCAATGGCGAAACCCAGCGACAGGCACGTGGTGTAGACGCCCAGCAGCAGGCCGCGCCGCTGCGGCGGGGCGGAACTCGTGATCCAGAACTCCGAAAGGATGAAGAGGACGGTCAGCGCCACGTGGAGCACCGCGCGCAGGACGAACCAGGCGGCGAAGGATTCGATGAAATAGAAACCGAGGAACGACATTCCGCCCAGCAGGATCGACCCGACCATGGAAGGGACCACGCCGAAGCGCGCCGCCAGCGGCACGGCGATCGGCGCCGCCACGATCGAGACGACGCCGCCGACGGCCGAGTTCAGGCCGATCAGGCTGGCTGCGTAGCCGCGCTGCTCCAGAATGATCGAGAGCAGCGGCATGCCGAGGCCGATCGCCACGCCGACGACGCTGATCGACGCGATCGCCGCCGCGGCCGACCGCCAGCGCAGCGTCTCGGGACCGACGGCGACCCCCTGCGTGGCCATCAGCACATGTCGACGATGAAACGGTTGCGGTGCATCCGGAAGAAGGGAACGCTGGCTCCCGGAGCAAGCTCGGGATCGACAGACAGCCGCGTTTCCAGACTGTCGAGCACCGATCGGGTGATCGCGGGGATATCGGCCGCCTTGGCGTCGGCGATCGGCAACCACACGAGCTCTTCCAACTCCTGCGTCGGACCGCCGCCCGGCAGTTCGACCGCCACGTCACCGCGCCATGCCGCGAGGAAGCGCGTGTCGAAGCGCCGGACGCGGCCAGGCGGCGTGATGGCGCGGGCGACGTAGCGCAGGGTCTCGAGCGAGGGATGCACGCCATGCTCGGCGAAGCCTTGCCACTCCGGCCGGCCGGTCGAGAAGCCGCGACGGAGGCCGATCATCAACCCGGCCTCCTCATAGGTCTCGCGTACAGCCGAAAGCGCGATGGCGCGGGCGCGCGCCGCGGTGGATCGACCGGCGGCCAGCTTCGCTTCCTCGTCGGGATGCAGCCCGTGAACCACCGGAACGCGGCTGTCCGAGGGGTCGGTGCGACCGCCGGGAAAGACGAACTTGCCGGGCATGAACGCATGCCCGCGATGACGCCGGCCCATCAGCACCCGAACCGCGCCGCCGACGCGCTCCAGCAGGATCAGCGTCGCGGCGTCGCGCGGGCGCAGCGGACCGCGCCCCCGTGCAATGTCCGCCGACTCGATCTTGTCGATCTCGGCGCGGGTCGATCCGTGCATGACGCGACCTTGCATGGCAAACGGGCGCCGCTCAAGCCTTCCGGCGCCGCGGCGCGGCTTCGGGGTGGTATTCGAGGGCGTCTGGCTCGCCAGCGAAGCCGTGCATGTAGTTCGCCCATTGCAGTCCCACGACGGCGCCCTTGACCGGCCGCAGCAGCGCCAGCGCCGAGGCGATCGTCAGCGGCACCCAGATCACCAGATGCTGCCACGTCGCCAGCGTGGTCGTGGCCTCGACGCCCATGAACGCGCCGACGACGATGTGGCCGACGATCAGCACCACCAGATAGGCCGGAAGATCGTCGGCGCGGTGATGATGCATGTCCTCGCCGCAGACCGCGCAGCGATCCACGACCTTGACGAAACCCTGGAACAGCGCACCTTCGCCGCAATGCGGGCAGCGCCCCCGGAACCCGCGCGACATGGCGTTCCAGAGCGGCCGCGCCGGCTTGCCTGAATGATGTTCGCCGCCAAAGACCTGTTCGTCCATCACCGTCTCCTGCCGTGCGGCCGACCGCCTTTTCGGGCGGCCCGCGCGCGTTCGCGTGCGCCCTTTGTCTTGTGATGCGACCGGACCGAGCCGGGCAAGGGCTTCGGGTCCGTCAGCATCTCGAACCGCATCGCTCCGGCGAGCGGCGCGATCTCCACCAGCTTGACCTCGACGCGGTCTGCCAACTGAAAACCTCTGCCGGTCCGCTCCCCGACAAGCGCGCGGGCACCCTCGTCGAACATATAATAGTCGCCGCCGAGCGATGACACGGGCACAAAGCCATCGGCACCGTATTGCGGCAATTGGACAAAAAGTCCCGATTTGGTGACGCCGGAGACGCGCGCATCGAAGGTCTGCTCGAGCTTTTCTGCCAGATATGCCGCAACCAGCCTGTCGACCGTATCGCGCTCGGCCGCCATGGCGCGGCGTTCCGAAGCGGAGATCAGAGCGGCGGTTTCCTCCAGCCTGACTTCCTCGCCGGGGGTCAGGCCGTCCGAGCCAAGGTTTAGCGCCCTGATCAGCGCGCGATGCACGATGAGATCGGAATAGCGGCGGATCGGCGAGGTGAAGTGGGCGTAGCGGCGCAGGTTCAACCCAAAATGGCCGATGTTCTGCGGCGAATATTCGGCCTGGCTCTGCGAACGCAGGACGACTTCGTTGACCAATGCCTCGTTGTCGGCGCCTCGGACGCGCTCGAGGATCGAATTGAACTGCGAAGGACGGAGCTGCGCACCGCGCGCCAGCGACAGGCCGACGGTCTGTAGGAATTCGCGCAGCGATTCCTGCTTGGCGAGCGAAGGCGCGTCATGGATGCGGAAGACAAGGGCCTGGCGCTTGTTCTCCAGCGTCTCGGCCGCTGCCACATTAGCCTGGATCATGAACTCCTCGATCAGCCTGTGCGCATCGAGGCGCTCGGGCACCACGACCCGGTCGACCGTGCCGTCCGGCTTCAGCAGGATCTTGCGCTCCGGCAGGTCGAGTTCGAGCGGCTGGCGGGCGTCGCGGCCGCGTTTCAGCACGGCATAGGCGGCCCAGAGCGGCCTCAACACGGTCTCCAGGATCGGTACCGTCTTGTCGTCGGGCCTGCCGTCGATCGCGGCCTGAGCCTGCGGGTAAGCCAGCTTCGCCGCCGATTTCATCATCACGCGATGGAAGGCGTGGCGTATCTTCCGGCCGTCCGCCGCAAATGTCATCCGGACGGCGAGGGCGGGGCGGTCGACACCCTCGCGAAGCGAGCACAGATCGTTGGAAATGCGCTCCGGCAGCATCGGCACGACGCGATCCGGGAAGTACACTGAATTGCCGCGCCTCAGCGCCTCGCGGTCGAGCGCGGAGCCCGGTCGCACATAGGCCGCGACGTCGGCGATGGCGACCGTGACGACGAAGCCGCCGGGGTTCCTGTCGTCGGGGTCCGGCTCGGCATGCACGGCATCGTCGTGATCCTTGGCATCTGCCGGGTCGATGGTGACCAGTGGCAGGCTCCGCCAGTCCTCGCGCACACCGGCTCCCCGCGAACCGGGAGACGGTAGCGGGGCCAGGGCCTCGGCCTCCTCGATGACCTCGCCCGGGAAGATGTGAGGGATGTCGTGGGCATGGATGGCGATCATCGAGACCGCCTTCTCGCCGGTCAGCGATCCGAGCACGGCAAGCACCTTTGCCCGCGGCAGGCCGTAGCGCCCGACTTTGACGGGTTCGACCTCCACCAGGTCGCCGTGCTGCGCGTCGGCGCGGAATTCAGCGTCGACCACCAGTTCCGGCTGGCGACGTTCGACGGGTTCTATGCGGTAGGAGCCATCCTTCATCACGCGGAACACGCCGAGCACCGCTTCCGCGCGGCGGTCGAACACGCGGACGATGCGGCCGGTGTAGTCCGGGCCGCCCGGCTCCTTCGCCGCGAAGACCTTGGCGAGGGCGCGATCCCCGATGCCGGGCGTCGGCCCTTTCTCGCCGCGAGGCGCGCGGATCGAGACCGTCGGGACCGCCGCGGGATCGCCTGCCCATTCGGCCGGGCGGGCTATCAGGCCGCCGTCCTCGTCGCGTCCGACGATGTCCAGCACCGCCATCGGCGGGAGCGTGCCGGCCCGCATCAGGCGCTTGCGGCCGCGTCCGACGAGGCCCTCGTCCTCGAGTTCGCGCAGCACGTCCTTCAGCCAGACGCGATCTGGACCCTTCAGGTTGAAGGCGCGCGCGATCTCGCGCTTGCCGGCGCTGTCGGGATTGTCCTCGATGTAGCGGAGGATGTCCTCACGGCTCGGGCGAAAGTCCGTCCCCGAAGGCTCGGCGGGCCTTTTGGCGCTCTTGCCTGGGATCCGCCGTGCCAACTCAGCTCTTCTTCTTGGCCGCTGCGGCCTTCTTCTTCGCCGCCGGAGCTTTCTTCGTCACGGCCGGCTTCTTCTCGGCCGCCGTCTTGGCCCTGGCCGGCTTCTTGCCGCCGCCGGTCTTGGCGGCCCGCTCGTTGATGAGCTGGATGCCTTCCTCCAGCGTCACCGACATCGGGTCCTTGCCCTTGGGCAGCGTCGCATTGACCTTGCCGTGGTTCACATAAGGACCGTAGCGTCCGTCGCGAACGGTGATCGGCCCGCCATCGGGATGGTCGCCCAGCGTCTTCAGCGCCGCCGGCGCGCTGCCGCGCGCTCCCGGCCCCCGCGCGGCCTTCTCGGCGAGAACCGAGACGGCGCGGTTGATGCCGATCGTGAACACGTCCTCGATCGACTCGACATTGGCGTACTTGCCGTCGTGCAGGATGAACGGCCCGTAGCGGCCGAGACCCGCGGAGATCATCTTGCCGCTCTCCGGATGCTGGCCGACATCGCGCGGCAGCGACAGGAGCGCCAGCGCCTTCTCATGGTCGATGGAATCCGGTGTCCAGCCCTTGGGCAGGCTGGAGCGTTTGGCCTCCTTGCCATCGCCGCGCTGGACGTAGGGGCCGAACCGGCCCGAGCGCAGCGTGATCTCCTCGCCGGTGTAGGGATCCTTGCCGAGCGCCTTCGGCCCCTCGTTCTCGCTTTCCGCGCCCTCGGCGCCGAACTGGCGCGTGTAGGTGCACTCCGGATAGTTGGAGCAGCCGATGAAGCCGCCGCTCTTGCCAAGCCGCAGCGACAGCGTGCCGGTTCCACATTTCGGGCAGGCGCGCGGGTTCGATCCGTCGGCGCGCGCCGGGAACAGCAGCGGCGCCAGATCCTCGTTCAGCGCGTCGAGCACTTCGGAAATACGCAGGTCGCGGGTGTTTTCGATTGCCGCCGAGAAATCCCGCCAGAAGGCGCGCAGAACGTCCTTGTAGTCGAGCTTGCCGTCGGAGATCTCGTCGAGCTGCTCCTCCAGCGAGGCGGTAAAGTCGTACTCCACATACTTCTCGAAGAAGCTCTCGAGGAAGGCGGACAGCAGCCGGCCCTTCGCCTGCGGGATCAGCCGGCGCTTGTCGATGGTAACGTATTCGCGGTCCTCGAGCGTCTTGAGGATCGCGGTGTAGGTGGAGGGACGGCCGATGCCCAGCTCCTCCATCTTCTTGATCAGCGTCGCTTCCGTGTAGCGCGGCGGCGGCTCCGTCGTGTGCTGGGTGACGTCGATCTTCTCGCGCTTAAGCGGCTCGCCGGCGCGGATCTCCGGCAGGCGCCGGTTCTCCTCGTCCTCGGCGTCGTCTTCTTTCTGGTCGGTGTAGGCAGCGATGAAGCCGTCGAATCGGACCACCGAGCCCACGGCGCGCAGCCCGGCGGTGCGAGCGCCGTTGACGGCCTCGATCTCGACGGTCGTGCGCTCGATTTCGGCGGGCTGCATCTGGCTGGCGATCGCGCGCTTCCAGATCATCTCGTAGAGGCGCGCCTGATCGGGATCGAGATACTGGCGCACCGACGCCGGCGTGCGGAAAAAGTCCGTCGGGCGGATCGCCTCGTGCGCTTCCTGCGCATTCTTGGCCTTGGTCGAATAGTGGCGCGGCTTCTCCGGCAGGTAGTTCGGCCCGAATTCCTTGCCGATCGCGTCGCGCGCGGCGGACAGCGCCTCCGGCGCCATCTGCACGCCGTCGGTACGCATGTAGGTGATGAGGCCGGCTGTCTCGCCGCCGATGTCGACGCCCTCGTAGAGGCGCTGCGCAATCTGCATGGTGCGCGTGGCGGAGAAACCAAGGCGAGACGACGCGGCCTGCTGCAGCGTCGACGTCGTGAACGGCGGCGCCGGGTTGCGTTTCGTCGGCCTGGCTTCGACCGACAGGGCCTTGAACGTCGCGCCTTCGAGCATGGCCCGGATGTCGTCTGCCTGCGACTGGCTGGAGATGTCGAGCTTCTGGAGCCGCTTGCCCTCGAAGGCGGCGAGCCGCGCCTCGAATCCGTCGCCGCGGGGCGTGGCGAGCAGCGCGGCGATCTGCCAGTATTCCTGGCGCACGAACTTCTCGATCTCGACCTCGCGGTCGGAGACCAGTCTCAGCGCGACCGACTGGACGCGGCCGGCCGAGCGCGAGCCCGGCAGCTTGCGCCAGAGCACCGGCGAGAGCGTGAAGCCGACCAGATAATCGAGCGCACGGCGCGCCAGATAGGCGTCGACCAGCGGCGCGTCGATGTCGCGCGGGTTGGCCATCGCATCCAGCACCGACTGCTTGGTGATGGCATTGAAGACGACGCGCCGGACCGGCTTGTCCTTCAGCGCGCGCTTCTGCTTCAGCACCTCGAGAACGTGCCAGGAAATCGCCTCGCCCTCGCGATCGGGGTCGGTGGCGAGGATCAGGCTGTCGGCATCCTTGACCGCCTTGGCGATGTCCGAGAGGCGCTTCGACGACGGACCGTCGACCTCCCAGGACATGGCGAAATCGTCGTCCGGCCGCACGGATCCGTCCTTGGCAGGCAGATCGCGGACATGGCCGAAGGAGGCCAGAACCGTATAGTTCCGGCCGAGATACTTGTTGATAGTCTTGGCTTTCGCCGGGGATTCGACGACGACGACGTCCATTCGGTTCCGTGATGTCCTGTGCTGGCGGCCGGGTGCCGTCGAGCGAGTCCAGCTTGTCGGTGATGCCGTCACATGGCTGCCGTTTCGGGCCCGGTCAAGGGGAGGGGTCCAAAAAGCCTCTCGCGCCTGACTGCAACCAGAAGATGAAAACAGGAAACGGTTGCAATTTTAGATAAATGGCCCTAGATGTCGCTGATTGGGAAGCCGACGACTCGACGTCCGCCATGCGGGCCGAAAACGAGCAGCGAGCGACAAACGCCGCGCCACACTATCAGGAGTCTGCCCAATGCGCGAAGCGTTCTTGCGCCGCCGCACGGATACGCTTGATTACATGCAGTCCATGCTCGGCCAGCTGCGGACGATGGCGGAGGCGGAGCGCTGCGACATGCTCGCCTACCTGATCGAGATGTCCTACGTCGAGGTGAGCGACATCATTCGCGGCGAGCGCCCGCTTCGGGTCGGCACCCAAAAGAGGGACACCGCGGCCTGATCGCACGCGCGCAGTTGCTGCATGCGCGATGGCGGATGCGAGCGGCGTGGCGAAGTCGGGGTGGTCACCCACCGAGCTCGGGATCAGCCGACCGAGCCCCGCTGAGAAGGCTGCAGGCTCTAGCCGTCGCCGAACACCAGCGAGACGCGCGCGCCGGGATGACGCTCGAGCCGTCCTGCCAGGTCGAGTTCCAGCAGGATCATGAACACCTGCGCCGGATGCAGCCCGGTATGGCGGATGAGTTCGTCGATTTCGACCGGGGTCGGCCCGAGAGCTTCGACCAAACGGGCGCGGTCGTCATCCTGGGGCGGCGGTATGGCGGCAAAGTCCCCCGGCTCCTCCAGGGCAACGCCCTCGACCGCCGGCCTGAGCGCCAGCGGTGCGATCTGCTCCAGCACATCGCGGGCGTCCGTGACCAGCGTCGCGCCGTCCTTGATCAGCGCGTTGACACCGGCCGCGCGGGGGTCGAGCGGCGATCCCGGCACGGCGAACACCAGCCGCCCCATCTCGCCGGCCATGCGCGCGCTGATCAGCGAACCTGACCGCTGCGCCGCCTCGACGACGACGAGACCGAGGGATAGGCCGGCGATGATCCGATTGCGACGGGGGAAATCGCGGGCCCGCGGCTCCCAGCCCATCGGCATCTCGGAGATCAGGGCGCCGCCGCCGCGGACCACCTCGTCGACGAGGTCGGCATTCTCGGGCGGGTAGGGCCTGTCGATGCCGCCGGCAAAGGCGGCGATCGTTCCCGTCGCCAGGCTTGCGCGGTGGGCGGCCGTATCGATGCCGCGAGCGAAGCCGGACGCGACGGCGTAGCCTTCGCGGCCGATGTCGGCGGCAAGCATGCGCGCCATCTTGATGCCGGCGAGCGAGGCATTGCGCGCACCGACGATCGCCACGGTCGGCAACTGGAACACGGCCGCCTCGCCCCTGACGGCGACCAGGGGCGGCGGCTGTTCCATGCGCCGAAGCATCGGCGGGTAGTCGGCCTCGCCGATGGCGATGAACCGGGCGCCGGCCTCTGTCGCGGCGTCGATCTCGGCCTCCGCCTCGTCGACACTCGGTATACGCAGGGTGCGCAGCGCGCCGCCGGACGCGGTCAGCTCCGGCAGCATCTGGATCGCCGCCTCGGCCGAGCCGAAGCGGTTGATCAGGTCGCGGAACGTCGCGGGACCGACATTGTCGGTCCGGATGAGCCTCAGCCAGTGAATGCGCTGCCGGTCGCTGAGACTCGGCATGGCGCGCTCAGCCCTTCTGGCCGATGCGCGATTCCGTTCCTGCGAGCAGGCGGGAGATGTTGGCGCGGTGCATGTAGAACACGATCACGCTCATCACCGCGAACAGGATTGCCAGCTCGCGCTGCCCGAGCAGGAGCAGCGCCACCGGCATCACGACTGCGGCGGTCAGGGCGGCCAGCGAGGAAAAGCGCAGCAGGAATGCCATCGCGATCCACACTGCCAGGAAGATCAGCATCGCCTGCCAGGCCAGTCCCCCCAGCACGCCGATATAGGTGGCGACGCCTTTGCCGCCCTTGAAGCTCAGCCAGACGGGGAACAGGTGGCCGAGAAACGCGAAGAGCCCGGCCGCCATGCCGAGTTCAATCCCCCAGCGGCTAGCGATGAGTGCCGCCGCCGTGCCCTTCAGTGCATCCAGGACGAGCGTGGCGGCGGCCAGGCCCTTGTTGCCGGTCCGCAACACATTCGTGGCGCCGATATTGCCCGAGCCGATCGAACGCACGTCGCCGACACCCGCCATGCGCGTCAGGATCAGGCCGAACGGGATCGATCCCAGCAGGTAGCCGAACAG
Source organism: Rhizobiaceae bacterium (assembly GCA_019635755.1). Lineage (GTDB taxonomy): Bacteria > Pseudomonadota > Alphaproteobacteria > Rhizobiales > Rhizobiaceae > OAS926. The sequence goes on from JAHBYW010000004.1 coordinate 111,257, forward strand.
CGCGGCCAGCACGTAGTTCATCATTTCCTCCCGACCGCGCGAATGTGCGGTCCGCCGCCGGCCTTTGCAAGCCGGCTCACCGGCTCAGGCGGCTTCGCCGTGTCCAGCCGCGGCCGGCCCGAAGCCTGCGGCCCGCGCATCGTCCTCGCTGGCGAAGAGCACGACATCGTCGCCGAAGACCTCGTCCGGGCAATGCAGGGCCGGGTCGAAGCCGGCGAACTGCCGTGTCTGCCGGTCCGCCGCGACGAAGCCGTCGATCTCGCCCTCGCAGTAGAGGCAGCGCAGCGTCGAACCGTGGCGCATGTCGAGATGGAAGTCGTTGGTGGCGTAGTGGCGCTCCAGCGGGTCGTGGACGATGCAGTTCGGGTTTGCGCAGCGCAGGCCGGTTTGTGGCGGGCGGCTGTAGAGAACCTGTTTCGTCGGTGCGAAGCCGCCGGCATGCTGCTTGAGAGAGCGCTCCCCCGCCAGGCCGAGCAGCGCGGCGATGATCGCCATACGCACCGGCACGCCGTAGGCGGCCTGCTGGAAGTAGACGGCGCGCGGATCGGCGTCGAACTCCACGTCCAGCTCGTCAACGCGGGGCAGGGGGTGCATGACGCGCGTGCCGGAATACTTGGTGGCTTTCAGGAAGTTCGTGCCGATCTTGGGATACTCCTGCTCCTTGTCCTTCCATCGCTCCTTCTGGAAGCGGGTTACGTAGACGACGTCGACCTGCGCCAGCTTCGAGGCAATGTCTATCGGTGCGCCGAGGTCCGGTTCGGTGAGCAGCGACAATTGGTGCGGCTGGTCGGCGGTGACGTAGAGCGCATCGACCGAAGCGTCTGCTGCTTTCAGATCGGATGTCGGGGCCGGCACGCATCTGAACTCTTCCCGCAGCCGCCGGTCTACATGCTCGGGCAGGCCCATGCCCTTGGCGGGCATCAGGATGAGGTTGGCGTTGAACCGCGCCAGCGCGTAAATGAACGAGTGGATCGTCCGGCTGCCCCTCAGGTCGCCTGACAAAGCGACGTTCAGCCCCTTGAGATCCCGGTTCTCGCGCCGCAGCGTGAACAGGTCGCATAACGTCTGCGTCGGGTGCTCGTGACTTCCGTCGCCGCCATTGATGACGGGGACGCCCGCATACTTCGCAGCCAGTCGCGCGGCGCCATCGCGGGGGTGCCGAAGCACGATCAGGTCGGCATAGTTTGAGATGACGCGGACGGAGTCGGCCAGGCTCTCGCCCTTGGCCGTGGACGCGGTGGCGGGGTCGGCGCTGGTGATCGACGCACCGCCAAGCCTCAGCATGGCGCTCTCGAAGGAGAGGCGCGTGCGGGTACTGGGCTCGTAGAACAGGCTGGCGAGGATGCGCCCGCGCGCCGTCTCGGAACTGTGCTTGATCCTGTGGGGAACGTCGGGATCGCGTTGCGCCTCCAGATAGGAGGCCGCGGTCTCGAAGACGCTTTCGATCTCGTCGTTCGTCAGGTCGTTGATCGAGATCAGGTGACGGGTCGCGGGCTGCCGGGCGTCAGTCATGTGGCATTCTCCCTGGCGGGCACAGACGTTGCGCCGGTTGGAGATGGGAAAGCGATTGGGGAGCGGCCGAGGCGGCGTTCGAGCGGATCGTCCAGGACCGGGCGTCTTTCATCTCGAAGATGTCGTATAGACAGGGGTGCGAGCCGCCCGCAAGGCGCCGCTTCCGTTCTCCCCGCATATTCCCGCGGGTACCCTGTAGATCGGCGGTGTCCGGGTCGATATGAAAGGCGCCGCCCCTGGTCTATATCGTGAAGAACGCGCCGCCTGATGCCGCGCGGGAGGAATCCAGTCCGTGACGCATGAGGTGACGAACCAGCCGCCGCCGCTCGCCGGGACGAACGCCTGGCGGGGCGATCCGCTGATCGTCCAGCTGGCCGAGAACTTCTCGGCCCCGGTGAAGCAGGAACTCGACGCCCACGGCCGGTTCGTGATGTCGCCCGAGGCGCAGGATCTCGCGCGGCTCGCCAACGAGGAGACGCCGCGTCTGCGCACCCACGACCGGCAGGGCCGGCGGATCGACCAGGTGGAGTATCACCCCGCCTACCATGCGCTGGTGCGCCGGTCGGTCGCGATCGGCCTGCATTCGTCGGTCTGGGAGAATGGCGAGGCCGAGACCGGCAAGCGTCACCAGGTCCGCGCGGCGCGCTTCTACATGATGGCCGAACTCGAATCCGGCCATCTGTGCCCCATCACCATGACGAGCGCCTCGCTCGCTGCCCTTATGGCCAGCCCGAAACTCTTCCGCGAGTGGGCGCCGCGCGTGACGACGCGCAAGTACGACCAGACTCAGCGGCCGCCGGTGGAGAAGACCGGCCTGACGGTCGGCATGGGCATGACGGAGAAGCAGGGAGGCACGGACGTCCGCGCCAACACGAGCCGGGCCGAGCGGGTCGGCAACGGATTCTACCGCCTGACCGGCCACAAATGGTTCATGTCGGCGCCGATGTCGGATGCATTCCTGATGCTGGCGCAGGCGCCCGAGGGCCTCTCGTGCTTCCTCGTGCCGCGCATCCTCGGCGACGGGACGCCGAACGGCCTGCGCTTCCAGCGCCTGAAGGACAAGCTGGGCAACCGGTCCAACGCCTCGTCGGAGGTGGAGTTCGCGGGGGCGATCGCCGATGTGGTCGGCGAGCCGGGCGCCGGCGTCAAGACGATCATGGACATGGTGACGCTGACGCGACTCGACTGCGCCGTCGCCTCGGCCGGCATCATGAGAGCCGGAACGGCGGAAGCGGTCCACCATGCGCGCCACCGGCAGGTCTTCGGCAGGCCGCTGTTCGAGCAGCCCCTGATGCAGCGCGTGCTGGCCGACATGGCGCTCGATGTCGCCGGTGCCACCGCGCTGTCCTTCCGCCTGGCGCGGTCCTTCGACGAGGCCGCGACCAATCGCGGCGAGGCCGCCTTCGCGCGCGTCATGACGCCGGTGGTCAAGTACTGGGTCTGCAAGATCGCGCCCGCGCTGCTCTACGAGGCCATGGAATGCCTGGGCGGCAACGGCTACGTCGAGGATGCGCCGCTGGCGCGCTACTACCGCGAGGCGCCGGTCAACGCGATCTGGGAGGGCTCGGGCAACGTGATGGCGCTCGACGTGCTGCGCGTGCTGGCGCGCGCTCCGGCGCTGTTCGACGAGGTCCTGATCGGCATCGACAGGGACCTCGGCCCGGGCGGAAAGGGCACCGTCGGCGTGCTGAGGGCGGCGCTGCAGGTCGCCGGCAGTGACGAGGGATCGGCCCGGATTCTGACCGAGCAACTCGCCTTGGCCGCGGCGGCCGCCGAACTCAGGAGGTTGGGCGCCGGCCGCATCGCCGACGCCTTCATCGAAACGCGGCTCGGCGGCCAGTGGCGCACAACCTACGGCATGCTGGATGCGCGCCACGACGCGCGCCTGATCGTCGACACGCTCTATCCGTCCTGAACGCGCCCCGACGTTAACCTTAACAAAGAGTTTACGTTGCAGCGAGGCAGGCCCCGCCGCACTGTCGTCCGACTCGCGGCAGGATTCCCATGCGCCTTCTCCTCAGCCCGGTTCTCGCCTTCCACTGGATGGCGGTGTTCGCCATGCTGGCGGTCGTTTCGACGATCAGCCCGGGCAGGGGGACGTTCGCCGCGCTGGAATTCCTGGGCGTGGCGATGGCGGATCCGGCCGTGCAGGGGAGTGTGCGTGTCTCCGCGGTCCTGTCGCTCGGCTTCATGCTCGCCGCGGCCCTGTTCCTGTGGACGCTGATCGCGGCGATCTTCGGCGTCGACCGCCGCGCCGAGGCCGAGGAGGTCTCGCGCTATGCGTTCACGGCCGGCGTCGCCACCTTGACGGCGCTGTTGATGGCCGGCGCCGTCCAGCAGGTGGAGGGGCTTTTCGCCGCGATCGGAACGCTGCTTGCGGCGCTGGTCGTGTCATACCTGGCGATCATCGCCGAGCGCTGGTCCGCGGCGGCCATCGCGCCGGCACCCGTCGAGGACGATACCGGCATCAAGACACTGGCGCTCGGCGCCGCCCACAACGCCCTGCTGTCGCGCATATCCGGCCGCACAACGGCGACCGGCCCGGAGGATCGGCCATGAAATGGATCGCGATCCTCTGGGCGTCTCCCCTGGCGATGTTTTGGGGCTGGTACTTCCTGTCGCTCTACGACATCAATTTCGGCTACATCATGCTGTCGCGGAAGGTGCACGACCTCGTCTTCCAGCTTTATGGGCAGATGATCGGCATCGATCCGGCGACCATCCCCGGACTGATCGCGCAGGCGTGCATTCTCGACACGGCGATCATCGGCGTCATCTTCGCCTATCGGCGGCGCCGCGCGATCGCCGCCCGCTGGCACTATGTGCGGGCGCGCTACATGTCGGACTCGGCGGCGCCGAGCGCCTGAAGCCGGTCGAGCACTCCCTGCAGGATGAAGGCCGCGGCGGCGGAGTCGATCCGCCCGGCGCGCTTCCGCCGCGACACGTCCATCTCGATCAGCGCGCGTTCGGCAGCGACGGTGGACAGCCGCTCGTCCCATAGGGCCAGCGGCAGGTCGGTCAGCCGGCCGAGATTGCGCACGAAGGCGCGCGACGCCTGGGCGCGGGGTCCCTCGGACCCGTCCATGTTCACCGGCAGGCCGACGACCAGCGCGCCGACCTGATCCCGTGCCAGGGTTTCGAGAAGCGCGGCCGCGTCCTGCGTGAACTTCCGCCGCGCGATCACCGGGCGCGGATTGGCGAAGGCCAGCGACCGATCCGATACGGCCACGCCGATCGTCTTGTCGCCGAGGTCGATGGCGGCGAGTGCCAGGCCGCCGTCCGCCATCAGCGCCGGCAAATCGGTCACGTCGACGACGGGCACCGCGGGGTCCATTGTGGTCTCATGGGCGGGCGTTCTATCCTCGCATCGAGGGAAAATCGAGGAGGTGCCTTATGAAGATCACCTGGTACGGCCATTCCGCGTTCCGCATTGAGGCCGGCGGCGCCAAGATCCTGATCGATCCGTTCCTGACCAGTCCGGTCTGGAAGGACGGCTGGGAGGGACCGGCCGAGGGCGCCACGCACATCCTGATCACGCACGGCCACAACGACCACGTCGGCGACGCGCTCGCGATCCACAAGGAGACGGGCGCGATGATCGTCTCCAACTTCGAGATCTGCATGCACCTGGTGGGGCAGGGCGCCGACCAGAACCGCATCAACCCCGGCAATTTCGGCGGGACGGTGGACTGCGGCGGCTTCACGACGACCTTCGTCGCCGCGTGGCATTCGTCTTCCTTCGGCGGCGATGGCGGGAGCAACGTCTACCTCGGCAACCCGTCCGGGCTGATGCTCCATTTCCCCGACGACAAGACGGTCTACCACATGGGCGATACCGACATCTTCGGCGACATGGCCCTGATCAACGAGCTGCACCAGCCGCAGGTCGGCCTTGTTCCGGTGGGCGACCGCTTCACCATGGGCGGCGCCGTGGCGGCCCTGGCATGCCGGCGCTTCTTCAACTTCGAGACGGTGATCCCCTGCCACTACAAGACCTTCGCCATGCTCGACCAGAGCGCCGACAAGTTCGTGGCCGGCATGAAGGACTCGGACACCAAGGTCCTGACGCCCCCGCTTGGCAAGGCGGTGACGCTATGAGGACTTTCGTCGTCGCGGCGCTGGCGCTGGCCGCGCTTCCGGCCGCCGCGCAGGACATGATCAAGGGCGTCTACGCGCGGTCGCCCGAGCAGTGCACCGCCGCCAAGGCGGATTTCCAGTCCTTCATCGAGAATGGCGAGATCGTGCTGACGGCGCGCGGGCTGGAAGGCATCGAGTTCAATTGCGAGTTCCTCGACTGGAAGATGGCGACGCGATCGCCGGGCGCCGTCGTCACCGCGCTGTGCGAGGAGCCCGGTTATGCTTATCCTCAGGTGTTCGCGGTCATGCCGCGCGGCGAGGGCGAGCTTGAGTTGACGCTGGCTGTCGCCGAAGCGGACGGCGAGGCAACCAACGCCGGCCTCTACTACCTCTGCGATGGCGTGACGATGCCCTGACCGGAGCGCGATATTGCGCAGTGCGGCAGGCGCCGCTATAGCCCGGGAAACGGCCGTCCCGGCCGCCCCGGAGCCTGTCACATGTCGGTCGACATCGAAACCGTGCGGCGTGTCGCACGCCTGGCGCGCATAGCGGTCTCGGACGAGGACGCCCAGCGCATGACCGGCGAACTGAACGCCATCCTTGGCTTCGTCGAGCAGCTCGACGAGGTCGACGTCTCGGGTATCGAGCCGATGACCTCGGTGATCCCGATGGAGATGAAGAAGCGGCAAGACCGCGTCACCGACGGCGGCAAGGCGGCCGACATCGTCGCCAACGCACCGGCGACCGCGGAGAACTTCTTCCTTGTCCCGAAGGTCGTGGAGTAGCGCCGGTGGCCGTCAGCATCACCGCCGAGACGCCGCTCCAGGACGACGTGCGGGCCATGGTCGCCGAATTGAATGCGACCATGATCCCGCTGACGCCGCGCGAATTCCAGTTCCAGCTGACCGTCGAGCAGATGGCCGACCCGGCGCTGACCACCTTGGTCGCCCGCGACGAGACGGGCCGCCATGTCGGCATGGCGTCGCTCAAGGACCACGGCGGCGGGCTGGGCGAGGTCAAGCGCATGTTCACGCTTCCCGCGGTTCGCGGCCAGCGCGTCGGCTCGCAGCTTCTGCGGCGCATCGAGGCCCTGGCGCGCGACAAGAAGATCACGCGCCTGGTGCTGGAAACCGGCGAGGCGGAAGGATTCGAGGCTGCCTACCGCGTCTACGAGCGTGGCGGCTTCAGCGTCTGCGGCGCGGTGCTGGACTATCCCGATTCCGGCTTCTCCCGGTTCTACGAAAAGAAACTGGCCTGATGACTGACCTGACCCGACTGACGATCGCCGAGGCCCGCGCCAAGCTGCGCGGCCGCGAGTTCACAGCTACCGAACTGACCGACGCCTATCTGTCGGCGATCGACCGCGCCAACCCGCGGCTGAACGCGTACATCGCGGTGACGCACGACAAGGCGCGGACGATGGCGAAGGCGTCCGACGAGCGGCTCGCCGGCGGGCAGGTCGGTGCGCTGGAAGGCATCCCGCTGGGCATCAAGGACCTGTTCGCGACCGACGGCGAGCACACGCAGGCCTCCAGCCACGTGCTCGACGGCTTCAAGCCGCGCTACGAATCCACGGTCACCGCCAACCTCTGGGCCGAGGGCGCGGTGATGCTGGGCAAGCTCAACATGGACGAATTCGCGATGGGGTCGTCCAACGAAACGTCGTACTACGGCCCGGTCGTCAACCCCTGGCGACGCGCTCGCGTCGACACTGCCGTCATGCCGTCGACGCATGACGGCGCCGGTGGCTTCGCGTCGGCGGGCGGGGTCCTGGAAGCCAGGACCTACGACAACATGCAGCTCGTGCCTGGCGGCTCCTCGGGCGGTTCGGCGGCGGCGGTTTCTGCATTCCTGTGCGCCGGCGCCACGGCGACGGACACAGGCGGGTCGATCCGCCAGCCCGCGGCCTTCACCGGCACGGTCGGCATCAAGCCCACCTATGGGCGCTGCTCGCGCTGGGGCATCGTCGCCTTCGCGTCGTCGCTCGACCAGGCGGGGCCGATCGCGCGCGACGTTCGCGACGCGGCGATCCTGCTGAAGGCGATGGCGTCGGTGGACCCGAAGGACACGACCTCCGTCGATCAACCCGTGCCGGACTACGAGGCTGCGATTGGCGGGTCGGTCAAGGGTATGAAGATCGGCATTCCGCGGGAATATCGCGTCGACGGCATGCCACAGGAAATCGAGGCGCTCTGGCAGAAGGGCATCGCCTGGCTGAAGGACGCCGGCGCAGAAATCGTCGACATTTCACTGCCGCATACGAAATACGCGCTGCCGGCCTACTATATCGTTGCACCCGCGGAAGCCTCGTCCAACCTCGCGCGCTATGACGGCGTGCGCTATGGGCTGCGCGTGCCCGGCAAGGACATCGTCGACATGTACGAGAAGTCGCGGGCTGCCGGGTTCGGCCGCGAGGTCAAGCGCCGCATCATGATCGGCACCTACGTGCTTTCGGCCGGCTACTACGACGCGTACTACATCAAGGCGCAGAAGGTGCGGAATCTCATCAAGCGCGACTTCGAGAACGTGTTTGCGCAGGGGATCGATACGATCCTGACGCCGGCGACGCCGTCGGCCGCCTTCGGCATCGCCGACCAGGACATGGCCAACGATCCGGTGAAGATGTACCTGAACGACGTCTTCACCGTCACCGTGAATATGGCAGGCCTCCCCGGTATCGCCGTGCCCGCAGGACTCGACGGCAAGGGCCTGCCGCTCGGGCTTCAGCTCATCGGCCGTCCGTTCGAGGAAGAAACGCTCTTCCGCACCGCCGCGGTGATCGAAAAGGCCGCCGGCCGGTTCTCGCCCGAACAATGGTGGTAGACGTCCGGCTCGGCTGACCGGGCGGGGGACGAACGACAAGGGCGCAGACAGAGCCGATCGCAGCCTATGCCGTGGAACGCGCCAGGCGCGCAGTGGCCAGCAGCCCGGTCATGTCGCGCACCATCGGCTCGATATGGCTGGCATAGTCGCATGCCACGTCGATGTCCGGCAGCTCGAAGAAGTTCTTGCCCGTGGGAAGAAGCACGAAGCCTCGATTGCCGGCCAGCGTGAGACGTCCGGCCGAGGACGGCCACGACGCGTTGAGCTCGTCGAGCGCTCTCAGGAAGGCCGGTGTGACGACCGCGCGCGCCGCCTCGACATTGTCGGAGCGGATTTGGTAGCGCGCGTCGGCTTCCGCGTCGCCGGCCGACACCGTCTTCAAGCCGCCAAACCCAAAGAGGTCGGCGAAGATGTTCTGCAGGCTCGGATTCGCGCGTGACGCGATCAGGATCCCGGGAAAGCCACGGACCAGATCGAAGGAGAGGATGATTCCGGCGAAGACGAGGACATCCCGCTTCTTGTCGCGCTGGCGGGTGAAGCGCGCCTCGAACGCCTCGAACTTCATCCCGTCGTGCTCGCCGCTGATGACGTCGTCGAAACTGCGCCGGTTGTAATTGCCGATCGCGGCATTGGGCAGATCGCGATAGGTCTCCGGCTTGCGTCCCTTGCGGTAGCTGACGTTCTGCAGAAAGCCGAAGATGCGAGGGATCAGCGTCTCGCGGAACGACTGCTGGAGCTTGCGCACCGGGCGGCCGGCGAGCCGGTGGACGAAATAGCCGCCGACGAGACCGAAGGCGGCGACCAGGCCGAGGACGATCAGCGCGCCGTCGCGTCCGGATCGCGACACATCCACGCCGCCGACAATCTCGGCCTCGCCGCCGAACAGGCCGAAACCGCCCATCCAGAAGAACAGCGCAACGAAAAGCGCGACCACAGCGACCGCATAGACTGCGAGAAACAGTCTCGATCGGCGCGCGACGCGCTCGATGACGCCGGTGCGCTTGCCGTTGTAGTCCGCAAGGTCCGCCTGGATCGCGGCCACGACGGCCGGTCCCGGCATGAAGCTGCCGTCTGCCATGCAAACGTCCCCCCGCCTTGCCGCGCTGCCATCGAGCAGCGCACGCATTATTGCTCACTGCCATATTACTGTCGGAAGGACAGAAAGTCCATATTGGTGCCACCTCGAACGGCTACCGTCCGAAAGGTTTCGATGAATCAGGGGCGCCGATGTTCTTCGTGCTTTCCAAGACGCTCGGCTTCTTCGTGCAGCCGCTCAATTTCGCAATCCTGCTGCTGGTGCTCGGACTGCTCGCGCTCATGGTCGGCTGGCGGCGCTTGGCCGGCCTCGGCGTCGCGGCCGCCGCCGCGATCCTGGCGCTCGCTGCGTGGACGTCGCTTGGCACCAATCTCCTGTCGCCGCTTGAGGAGCGTTTCGCGCGTCCCGACCCGGCGCCCGAGCGCGTTGCGGGCATCGTCGTCCTTGGCGGCGGTCTGGAAGGCCAGGTCAACGAGGCGCGTGGCGGCTATGAGATGAACTCGTCCGGCGACCGTTTCGTCGAGGCAGCGGTGCTCGCGCGCCGTTACCCGGACGCGAGGATCGTCATCTCCGGCGGCTCGGGAACGCTGATGCTGGAGGGCGAGGCGGATGCAGACACCGCGCCGCGGCTGCTCGCGGCCCTCGGCGTCGACCCGGCGCGGTTGATCCTCGAGAACCGCTCCCGCAACACCGACGAGAACGCGCGCTTCTCAAAGGAGATGGCCAATCCGCAACCGGGTGAGACCTGGCTGCTGGCGACGTCGGCGTTCCACATGCCCCGGTCCATGGCGCTGTTCCGCAAGGTGGACTTCCCTGTCCTTCCCTGGCCGACGGACTACCGGACGGCCGGCGACGAGGGCGTCGGTCTCCTGGTCGACAACCCGCTGGATTCACTCCAGAAGACGACGCTCGGTCTGCGCGAATGGATCGGACTGCTGAGTTACTGGTGGACCGGCCGGATCGACACACCGTTTCCGGCGCCGTGAAGGTTCATCCAGGGCCCTCGACGGCGATGTGAGGGGCGAGCGTGCGCAGGGCGTCGAGGAAGCCCTGCCACTGCCCGCTGGAGAAGGCACTGGCGGCGACCGAAGCCGCGACCGTTCCCCGTGCGTCGATGAAACTCGCAAACGTCTGCTGGCCACGGTTGGCCGTGCCAGCCCGGCTGAAGACCACGCGCGACAGCGTCGCTGCCGAAAGCCGGATCGTCTTGAACGGCAGGACGAGTTCGACGGTGCCGTCGTTCAGCAGCCGCAGCGCATAACGTGACATCAGGCGTCTGAGGACGAACAGCACGGCCAGTGGAAACAGCGCCAGCAGATAGAACGCTGGCAGCATGATCGGGAATTCCGGAACCAGCGACCACGTCGTGGCGGGCAGCATGACCGCCGGGAAGCCGAAAACCACAATCATGAGAATCATGCCGGCCGGTGGGACACCCAGCCGGCCGGGATTTCCGGTCTCGAAGAGCGGCTCAGCCATGAATCTTGACCGCCATCCAGGAAAAGCCGCGGACCGGATACGGTCCGCGGTCGGAGAGCAGCGTCGATCCAGCTATTCGTCGACGCTGGTAACCTTGTAGTTGTCGAAGTCGTAGCTGGCGGCGGCATCCTTCGGCGAATTGCCGTAGACGCCGATCAGGCCGCCGCCCTCGGGCGGCTGGCCCTTGAACTGCAGGACCTGCTGGCCGTTCACGTATCCGGTGACCTGATTGCCGACGATCACGACCCGCAGATTGTTGGACTCGGTTCCCGGCTTCACGACGCCATTGGTCTGGATCCAGTTGACCGGATTCAGCCAGCGGCCCTTCTGCTTGCGTGCGACGTTGACGTAGCCGTTCGTAGCGGCCTGGAAGAGGTAGTAGTTGTCGTAGTCGGTGCCCCAGAACAGCAGGCTCGCCCACGAGGTGGACGGGTCGGTGTTCTTCTGGACCACGTCGACGCAGATATCGTAGTTGCCCTCGAAGAAGCCGCTCTGGTTCTCGAGCGGATATCCCGAATCGGGATTTACCAGCAGCGTCAGCACGCCATTGTCGATCTTCAGGTCCGAATAATTTCCCCAGGCCGGGTCGGCACTGGAGAAGTCGTCCTCGTAGAGCACCGACGAGCCTTCGCAGGCGAGCGCAGCGCTCGAGACGAAGAGGGAAAGCGCGACGGCGACCCCGGTCGCCAGATGTGGTCTCATAGGTGCCTCCTGCCCATTGGCAAACCAGAAGCCGCCCTCGGTCCGCGCGACAATGGCCCTTCGGAAAGACGCCGCGAGGCCGTTCAACGCCACGTGCAACCTGGGCGGTTGTGAGCAGATTTCCACGAAACCGGAGGCGTTTCAAGGCGGGCCAAGGGCTTGCGAGGGCCGGCGGGACGGCATTGATGGGGCGCGCGTCGTCCTGAGGAAAAGCGCGTAGGCCACTGGAACTGTTCATGACTTCAGCAGTTCAGGCTGACTGTTTGATTGGCCGTGTCGCAGTCTCGCCGCATATCGCAGTTGCGAAATGCACACCGAACCGATACCAGCACCGCCGATCAACGGGACGCGTGACGTTCTGGACGAGAAGACGTGACGGTTGGCGAATGGACGACAGTGCACAAAAGTCCTGCTGGGGCATCACCGCAAAGGCGGTGATCGGTTTCGTGGGCATCATCGTGCTGGTTTGGCTCGTCGGTGGCGGCGAGACGACAGCGGTTCTCGCGGGCAGCTAGCGGCGCGTCTGGTTGCATCGGGCTTTGTATCGGCAACGGCTCTGCACTATGTCGTAAGCGGCATAGGCAAGGTCGGCGCCCGCCTAGCTTGCCGTGCGGCCCCGGCCTAGACGGAAAATCCGCCGGCTCCGGAGCAAAGCCTCGTGTTTCTGTCCGTTTTCGACCTCTTCAAGATCGGCATCGGTCCGTCGAGTTCGCACACGATGGGGCCCATGACGGCGGCGGCCCGCTTCCTGGAGGAAATCGCCACGGGCGACTGGCCTCGGCCGGCGGGCGCCACCGTGGATCGCCTTGCCGCATCCCTGCACGGCTCGCTGGCCTACACCGGCATCGGCCACGGCACCGATCGGGCGGTCATCCTCGGCCTCGACGGAGCGACGCCCACGACCATCGACCCGGACCGGATGGATGGCGCGGTCGCCACGATACGGGCGGAGAAGCGGGTCAGGCCGGCCGGTCATCCGCGCTACCGCTTCGATCCCGACGTCGACCTGGTGCTGAACAAGAAGCATCCGCTGCCGGGGCACGCCAACGGCATGACGTTCTCCGCCTTCGACGCATCTGACCGCCTGCTGCTCAAGCGCATCTACTACTCCGTCGGCGGCGGCTTCGTCGTGTCCGATGAGGAACTGCAGCGCCTCAAATCATCCGGCGCGAAAGCCGAGGGTGGCGCGAACGTCCCGTACCCCTTCTCCAGCGCGGCCGAGATGCTGGACATGGCCGCCGAAAGCGGCCTGACCATCGCCGAGATGAAGCGCGCCAACGAGGAGGTCCACATGCCGCGCGGCGACCTGGACGCCGGGCTCGACCGGATCTGGTCGGCCATGCGCGGCTGCATCGATCGCGGCCTCTCGCAGGACGGCATCATGCCGGGGGGGCTGAAGGTTCGCCGGCGGGCGAGGGGGCTTCACGACAAGCTGCAGGAGGAGTGGCGGCAGAACCGCCCTAATCCGCTGCTGGCCAATGACTGGCTCTCCATCTACGCGATGGCGGTCAACGAGGAGAACGCGGCGGGCGGCCGCGTCGTGACGGCGCCGACCAACGGCGCGGCAGGCGTCGTGCCAGCCGTCATCCGCTATTGGGAGCATTTCCACGTCGACGCGGACAGGCGCGGAACGCGGGACTTCCTGCTGACGGCGGCCGCGATCGGCGGCATCATCAAGACGAAAGCATCGATCTCCGGCGCAGAGGTCGGGTGCCAGGGGGAGGTGGGCTCGGCCTCCGCGATGGCGGCCGCCGGCCTCGCCGCCGTCCTCGGCGGCACGCCAGAGCAGGTCGAGAACGCGGCCGAGATCGCACTGGAACACCACCTGGGCATGACCTGCGATCCCGTCGGTGGACTGGTGCAGGTGCCGTGTATCGAGCGCAACGCGCTGGGTGCGGTGAAGGCGGTCACGGCGGCGTCGCTGGCGATCAAGGGCGACGGCAAGCATTTCGTTCCCCTGGACGCCGCGATCGAGACGATGCGCCAGACCGGCCACGACATGAACGAGAAGTACAAGGAGACCAGCCAAGGCGGGCTGGCGGTGAACGTGGTGGAGTGCTGAGGCGGCCACGGCACCGACGATCGACGCAGCCGCGCCGGCGGCAAAGCCGGTCGCCGGATTCGCCCATTGCAACCTGCGGGTGGGACGCTATCTAGTCGCGCGACCGAACCGACCGGATCCTGCATGGCCGAACTGGAAGCGTATTCCGCGCTGATCGCCGAGATTTACGACGCCGCGCTGGATACGAGCCGGTGGCAGCCGACGCTGAAGCTAGCGGGAGATTTTGTCGGGGGCGTCAGCGGCTCGCTGTTCTGGCACGACTCGGCAGCCGGAAATGTCTCGGTGCTGAGCGTCGCCGACGAGGATGCGAAAGTGACGCGCACCTATGTCGAGCACTACGCCCGGCTCAACCCCGTGTTTCCCGCGGCGACCTTCCTGGAGCCAGGCATCGTCTACGCGGCGACCGACATCGTGCCCTATGACGACTTCGTGGGCACACGCTTCTTCCAGGAATGGGTGAAACCCCAGGGCGTTCTCGACGCGATCGCTGCCAATCTCGAGCGTTCCGCGACGGCGAGTGCCATGGTCGCGTTCCGCCTGCGCACGGATGATTCACCAGCGGGCGAGGAGCCGCGGCGCAAGCTCGGGCTGCTGGTGCCTCACATCAAGCGGGCGGCTGCGATCGGCCGCCTGCTCGAACAGAACGCCGCCCGCGCGCGCGCGCTGTCGACCACATTCGACCGCATCAGCGCCGCGGTCTTCCTGGTCGATCGGAAGGGCAGGACGGTCTACGCCAACGCGTCGGGGGACGCGCTCACGGCCGAACGCCGGCTGGTCAGGAACGACATGGGCAGGCTGGTCGCGGCCGACGCGGCCGCCGACCGGGAACTGCAGGACGCGCTCAAGGCTGGGCACGGGGTGATGCCGCCATGGGCATCCGCGGCAGTCAGATCAGCCTTGCGGAACCGCTGAAGGAGCGCTGGTTCGCGCATGTCCTGCCGCTGACCGACGGCGCACGCAGGGCCGAAGGCGAGAACCACGATGCCACGGCCGCCGTCTTCATACGCAAGGCCGCGCTCGACACGCCGTCGGCACTGGCCCGCGTGGCCGAGCGCTACCGCCTGACCGGCACCGAGGTTCGCGCGCTGATGGGCGTCATGGACGCGACCGGCGTCTCGGACATTGCGCGGGACATGGGCGTCTCGCAGGCGACGGTGAAGACGCATTTGCAGCGCATCTTCGCCAAGACGGGCGCTCGCCGGCAGCTCGACCTCGTGAAGCTCGTGGCAGAGCACGCCGCGAGCCCGTTCGCCGGTCAAGCGCCGGCCCGCCGCTGAAGGGTAAGGCGCACGCGGGGATGGCCCGCGCCGCGTGCCTTCCCCCTTTCCGCCATGGGGCTGCGTGTCGGCCGCGAACACGCCGCCGCGGGCTCACCCAACGGCAACCGTCTGGCGGAGCCGCCTGTGGACGCCGCGCCGATCGGCTTCCGCCGCCGGCCGACAGGAATTAGAAGGGACGCATGCCCCTCCACATCCTAAAACTCTGCGTCGGTTGCGAAAGCATCGAGGACCTCGAGGAATGGATCGCCATGCGCCTCGACGAGAAGCGCCTGGCGGGGGAGCCCGCGGAGCACGGTCACACGACCCGCATGGTTCCCAGCCGGACGCAGGAGATTCTCGACGGGGGCTCGCTCTATTGGGTCATCAAGGGCAGCGTGCAGTGCCGGCAGCGCATCCTCGATGTCCGTCCGTTCACCGACGACGACGGCATCGGCCGCTGCCGCATCGTTCTCGATCCCGAGGTCGCGCGCACGGAGTGGCAGCCGCGGCGCGCATTCCAGGGCTGGCGGTATCTGCGCGCCGAGGACGCACCGGCTGACCTCGGCAAAGGCGCTCGTGGACTGGCTGGCATGCCGCCGCAGCTGCGCCAGGAACTCGCCGCGCTCGGCCTCCTCTAGCGGCAACACCGGCCCCCGACGTCACGTCGGCGTGACGGCAACGCTCCCATCCCGGCGTCGCTTTACCAACGCATCAACTTTCGGTCGGCCGACGGCGATCATCATTGAAACTGTCATGGAAAAGCATCATGCTTCGCACGGGTGTGGAGTGGCTTGATGTTGTTGTCAGGCGTCAGGGATCTTGCAGACAAGAAGCGCCACAGCGCCCACGTCATCGTATGCGGCAACGAGAAGGGCGGCTCCGGAAAATCCACGACCGCCATGCATATCGCCGTCGCCCTGCTCAAATCCGGGTATCGCGTCGCCACGGTCGACCTGGACGGCCGCCAGCTCTCGCTGACCCGCTATGTCGAGAACCGCCGCCGCTGGGCACGCACGGCGCGCCTGACGCTCGCCATCCCGCAGCATTTCCACGTGCCGCCCGCGCGGCGCGACAGCGTCGCCGACGCGGAGAGCGAGGAGTTCCGGCAGCTGACGGACGGCCTCGGCGACATCGAATCCAGTCACGATTTCGTGGTCGTGGACACGCCCGGCTCCGACAGCTTCCTCAACCGGCTGGCGCATCGCATCGCCGACACGCTGGTGACGCCGATGAACGACAGCTTCATCGACTTCGATGTCCTCGCCCGCATCGATCCCGTGAGCCACGAGATCATCGAGCACTCGCAATACGCGATCGCCGTCCGCGACGCGCGGCGCGAGCGCCGCCAGGCGGACAATTCCATTCTGGACTGGGTGGTGGTGCGCAACCGCATGTCCTCGATCACCTCGCGCAACGAGCAGAAGATCGACTCCTGCCTGAAGAACCTGGCGATGCAGCTTGGTTTCCGGCTCGCCGACGGCATCTCGGAGCGGGTGATGTTCCGCGAGTTCTTCCCGATCGGACTGACCGCGCTCGACGATTTCGAGGAGCATGTGCTCAATTCGAAGCCGACGCTGTCGCATCTCGCCGCGCGCCAGGAGATCCGCCAGCTGCTTTCGGCTCTGCGCCTCCCGACCGACGAGTACGGCCGCAAGCGGGCAGAGGCGCGGCGGGCCTATGCCGAGGCTGTGGCGCGGCCGATCGCGCTTCCCGACATCTTCGCCAACTAGCAACACATCTTCGCGAGCCCGGAGCGGTGTCGCGCTGCACGAGGTGGGCCGCGACCCGAACCGTCTTGCAGTTCGCGCCGTTGCGCCACATCTTTGGGCCGTGAGCGACCGCAACACGCCCGTGCCTCCTCCAGGCCCCTCCTCGGAGCGCAAGCCAGCCGCCCGGCCATCGTCCGGTTCCGCGGAGGTGGAGGCGTTCGTACGACAGGCGCGCGCGCTGGCAGCTCATTCTACCGGCGGCGGCCGGCTGATCCTTGCCCTCGACGCGACGATGAGCCGGCAGCCCACATGGGATCTCGCCTGCCGCCTCCAGGCCGAGATGTTCGAGGCGGTCGGCAAGGCCGGCGGCCTGGAAGTGCAGCTGGTCTATTTCCGCGGCTATGACGAATGCCGCGCCTCCAAATTCGTGTCAGACACCGGCTCGCTCAGCAACCTGATGTCGACCATCGACTGCCGCGCCGGCCATACGCAGGTCGGAAAGGTGCTGTCGCATGCGCTGAGGGCGACCAAGGCCAGGAAGGTGAACGCGCTCGTCTACATCGGAGACGCGATGGAGGAAGGCATCGACAGTATTGCGAACAGGGCAGGCGAACTCGGCATCCACGGGACGCCCGTGTTCCTGTTCCAGGAGGGTAGCGACGCTGTCGCCGAGCAGGCTTTTCGCGAAGTCGCGCGCCTGTCCAAGGGCGCGTGGTTTCGCTTCGACCGTTCCGCGGCGGCAACGCTGGCCAAGCTGCTCTCTGCGGTGGCCGTCTACGCGACCGGCGGCATCAGGGCGCTGGAGGCGCGCGGCCGCGCCGAGGACCGGCTGATGATCGAGCACCTGCGCGGAGCCAGCCGATGACACCGCTGTTCTGGGGCATGGCGAGCGTGCTCGTCGCCTTCCTCGCCGCGACGGCATTCGTGCGAGCGAGCCCGCAGGCGCTGGCGCTGTCGATGCGGCTTGCCGGACCGATCGCGGTCGGGTTCGCGGGCGTGGTGCTGCTCCTGCTCGGGCGCTTCGGCGTCGGCGGGACGCTGATCTCCGGCGCGCTGGCCTGGTATGCGTCGACGCGCTACCGGCGCCAAAGCGTGCCGGCGCCTGGAAAACGGTCGACGGTGCGGACCGCCGCGCTCGAGATGGAGCTGGACCACGATACCGGCGGCCTGGAAGGGCTGGTCCTCGCCGGCGCCTTCGAGGGGCGAATGCTCGGCACGATGTCGATGGAGGAACTGATCAAGCTCCGCGCCGAACTGTCCGGCGACTTCGAGAGCATCCAGCTCCTAGAGACATATCTTGACAGCAACTTTCCCGTCTGGCGCGACCACGCGCAGGCGAACGAAGGCGCTGGGCTGCGTGGCGCGCCAGGTTCGGGCGCCATGACTAAGGAGGAGGCCTACAAGGTCCTTGGTCTTGAAGCGGGGGCTTCCGCGGCGGACGTCCGCAAGTCGCACCGCCGCCTGATGCAGCGCCTGCACCCCGACCTCGGCGGATCGTCGTTCCTTGCCGCCCGCATCAACGAGGCCAAGGACATCCTTCTGTCCGATCACGAATAGGTCTCCTTCGACAAACTACATTCCCGGAGAGGAGCCGCGCCGTCCCTACTGCTGGACGGCGTAGCAGTCGATCTTCTTCTTCTTCAGTGCGTTGCAGGCATTCCACGCCGCGGTCTTCGACGAGAAGCCGCCGAACCGCGCGCGGTGGTAGGTCGTGCCGTCCTTCTCGAAGACGACGGTGAACGGCGAGCCGCCCTTGACCGCGGCCGGCGCGATCTTCGCGGCTTTCGTCAGCATGTCCTGCGCTTCGGGCTTGGAGGGCGAGGAGCCGACCTGGACGGCCCATCCGGATGGCGTATCGGTCGATGAGGTCGCGATCGGATCGATCTCCGCGAGCGGACGGGGCGCGGCGGCAGCATAGGCGTGGACGGTGGTCGTCACCGTCTCCTCGACGATCTCGGGCGCGGCGGCGACAGCGCGCTGCAGCGGTTTGGCAGCCGGCACCGGAGCATTCTTCTTCGGCAGGGCGGTGGCCGCCGTCGCGGCGATCACCTCGCCGCCGGGCTGGATCTCGGCCGGCGCCGTCTTGGCGACGAGGTCGCCGCCGCCACGCCTGGAGGCCTTCGGCAGGTACTGCTCGATCAGATCCGCCATGTGATTGTCGCGGCTGCCGCCCGTCTGGCCGCCCATCACCACGGCGACGATCTTGCGGCCGTCGATTGCGACCGAGGACACGAGATTGAAGCCGGAGGCGCGCGTGTAGCCCGTCTTGATGCCGTCGACGCCCTTGACGCGGCCGAGCAGCCGGTTGTGGTTGGCCATGCGCTGCTTGCCGTAGGCGAACGAGCGCGTTTCGAAATAGTCGTAGTACTGCGGGAAGTGCTCGCGCAGCGCGATGCCGAGGATCGCCATGTCGCGCGCCGTCGAGTGCTGGGCGCCGTTGGGCAGGCCGGACGCGTTCTTGAACACGGTGTTCGTCATGCCGAGGCGCTTGGCCTTGGTCGTCATGAGCCGCGCGAAGCCATCTTCGGAGCCGCCGAGATACTCGGCGATTGCTGCCGCGGAATCGTTCGCCGACTTGGTCACCAGCGAATAGATGATCGTCTCGACGGTCACCGACCCGCCGGCCTTCACGCCGAGTTTCGTCGGCGGCTGCGCGGACGCATGCGCGGAGAAGGGGACCTTGGTCTTCCTGCTGATCTTGCCGTTCTCGATGCCCTCGAAGATCAGGTAGAGGGTCATCATCTTGGTGAGCGAGGCGGGGAAGCGCGGCGCGTCGGCGCTCGACGCGAAGAGCGTCTTGCCGGTGTTCGCGTCGACGACGATCGCCGCGTATTTCGGGTTGCCCGAACTCTTCTTCTTGGCGGCAAGCGCATCGCCGCCACCCGCAATGCCGATCGACACGGCGAGCGTCGCGGTCATCAGCGCCTTGAAGGGGGAAAATCGCACGGAAATCAGATTTGCCAACGCTTGACGCACCGCTACACCCTATACAACTGCCGATCTTGTGCCTGATCGCGAAGGCCATCTGCCCCTGCTCGTCACAGGGTAGGGCGGGCGCGTTACCAAGAGGTTTATGGTAACCGCCGCGCTGACGAATTCGTCCGCAATCGAGTCGAAAAACCGAGCGTCGTCCGGCGTGCTGTCATCTTCCAGCGGCATTGCAGGGGGCGCGAACGTCAACTGTCCCCAGTAACCTTGCGGAACGCCGAGCTTGACGCTTATTGCGGCGCAAAATAGTGAAGGTGCAATGCACAAAAACCGTGCAGCTTCACGAAAGGATGAAGACGCGATGATCAATTCGTTCGAGGGCGCGAGCGCGGTCCTGGATAGCGGAATGAAGAGCATGGCTTCGCTCTCCAAGGGTCTCCAGACGATCGCCGAGGAGGCGACCGAGTACACGCGCAAGAGCTTCGAGGAGGGCGGCGCGGCGATGGAGAAGGTGCTCGGCGCGAAATCGCCGGAGAAGGTGGTGGAGATCCAGGTCGACTACGCGAAGAAGGCGTATGAGGGCTTTGTCGCCGGCGCGACTCGCATGGGCGAACTCTACGCCGAGGTGGCCAAGGACGCCTATCGCCCGTTCGAGGCGGCGGTCGCCAGGACCAGGTGAACGCTTCGGACCCGCCTGCTCGATCCGGCCCGGCCGCGCCCGCGCGGCCGGGTTTTTCGTGTCCGGAAGCCATCCGCCGCACGCCCCGAAAATCGATCAACCTGCCCGGACGGCCATATTGTCAGCGACATAGAAGGCCTTAAAATCGCATTCGAATGACCTACATACCGCACCTTGGAGTGGCGCCAGCAAAAGGAAGCCTTGTGACGACCGGCGGGGATGCCATGCACCCGGGCAGGGCACGCATGCAGAACGGCGAGGGCGGCGGCGACAGGACCGGCCGCGGTACGGCCGTCATCACCCGCACGAAGCCGAAGGCGAAGAAGCCGTCGCTCTACCGGGTACTGATCCTGAACGACGACTACACCCCGATGGAGTTCGTCGTTCACGTGCTCGAACGGTTCTTCCAGAAGAACCGGGAGGACGCCACCCGCATCATGCTCCACGTTCACAATCACGGAGTGGGCGAGTGTGGGGTCTTTACGTACGAGGTCGCCGAGACCAAGGTGACCCAGGTCATGGATTTTGCCCGTCAGCACCAGCATCCCCTGCAGTGCGTGATGGAGAAGAAGTGAGGAATTGATGCCGGCATTCTCCCAGGGGCTGGAAAAGGCGCTGCACCAGGCGCTGACTCTCGCCAACGAACGTCACCACGAATATGCGACGCTGGAGCACCTCCTCTTGGCCCTGATCGACGACCAGGATGCGTCGGCGGTGATGCGCGCGTGCAATGTCGACCTCGACGAGCTGAAGCGCACGGTGCTGAGCTACATCGACACCGAGCTCGACAATCTCGTCACCGGCTACGATGAGGATTCCAAGCCGACCGCAGGCTTCCAGCGCGTCATCCAGCGCGCCGTCATCCACGTGCAGTCGTCCGGCCGCGAGGAAGTGTCCGGCGCGAACGTTCTCGTAGCGATCTTCGCCGAGCGCGAGAGCCACGCCGCCTACTTCCTGCAGGAACAGCAGATGACTCGCTACGACGCGGTCAACTACATCTCGCACGGCATCGCCAAGCGGCCGGGGTCGAGCGAGAGCCGCTCGCCGCGCGGTGCGGAGGAGGAGCAGCAGAACGAGGCCGGCTCGCAGGGGCCGGGCGAGGACGGCGGCAAGAAGAAGCAGCAGGACGCGCTGTCCGCCTACTGCGTGAACCTGAACAACAAGGCGAAGTCCGG
Source organism: Rhizobiaceae bacterium (assembly GCA_019635755.1). GTDB lineage: Bacteria > Pseudomonadota > Alphaproteobacteria > Rhizobiales > Rhizobiaceae > OAS926. The sequence goes on from JAHBYW010000004.1 coordinate 132,698, forward strand.
GCGCATCGATCCGCTGATCGGCCGCGAGTCGGAGATCAGCCGGACGATCCAGGTTCTGTGCCGCCGGTCGAAGAACAACCCGCTCTATGTGGGCGATCCGGGCGTCGGCAAGACGGCCATCGCCGAGGGCCTGGCCAAGCGCATCGTCGAGGGCACGGTGCCCGAGGTGCTGTCGAACGCGACGATCTTCGCGCTCGACATGGGCACGCTGCTCGCCGGCACCCGCTACCGCGGCGATTTCGAGGAGCGACTGAAGCAGGTGGTGAAGGAGCTCGAGGACTATCCGGGCGCCATCCTGTTCATCGACGAGATTCACACCGTGATCGGCGCCGGCGCCACGTCCGGGGGCGCGATGGACGCGTCCAATCTGCTGAAGCCGGCGCTGTCATCGGGGACGATCCGCTGCATCGGCTCGACCACCTACAAGGAGTTCCGCCAGTTCTTCGAGAAGGACAGGGCGCTGGTGCGCCGCTTCCAGAAGATTGACGTGAACGAGCCGACGGTTGACGACACGATCGAGATCATGAAGGGCCTGAAGCCCTATTTCGAGGAGTTCCACAAGGTCCGCTACACGACCGACGCCATCAAGGCGGCGGTCGAGCTTTCGGCGCGCTACATCAACGACCGCAAGCTGCCGGACAAGGCGATCGACGTGATCGACGAGACCGGCGCCTCGCAGATGCTGCTGCCCGAGAACAAGCGCAAGAAGACGATCGGGTTGAAGGAGATCGAGGCGACCGTCGCGACGATGGCACGCATTCCGCCCAAAACCGTCTCGGCCGACGACGAGAAGGTGCTCGCCAACCTCGAGGTCGAGCTGCAGCGCGTGGTCTACGGGCAGGACACCGCCATCACCGCGCTGACCTCGGCGATCAAGCTCGCCCGGGCCGGCCTGCGCGAACCCGAGAAGCCGATCGGCTCCTACCTGTTCTCCGGCCCGACCGGCGTGGGCAAGACGGAGGTGGCGAAGCAGCTGGCGGCGTCGCTCGGCGTCGAGCTGCTGCGCTTCGACATGTCGGAATACATGGAGCGCCACACGGTCAGCCGCCTCATCGGCGCGCCTCCCGGCTATGTCGGCTTCGACCAGGGCGGCCTGCTGACCGACGGCGTCGACCAGCATCCACACTGCGTGCTGCTCCTCGACGAGATCGAGAAGGCGCATCCCGACCTGTTCAACATCCTGTTGCAGGTGATGGACCACGGCAAGCTGACCGACCACAACGGCAAGCAGATCGACTTCCGCAACGTGATCCTCATCATGACCACGAATGCGGGCGCGTCGGACGCGCAGCGCGCGGCGATCGGCTTCGGCTCGACCAAGCGCGAGGGCGACGACGTCGAGGCGATCAACCGGCTGTTCACGCCTGAGTTCCGCAACCGCTTGGACGCGATCATCCCGTTCGGCGCGCTGCCGGTTCCGGTCGTGCATCAGGTCGTGCAGAAGTTCGTCATGCAGCTTGAGGCCCAGTTGTCCGAACGCGGCGTCACCTTCGACCTGGCGCCGGAGGCGATCGCCTGGCTGGCCGACAAGGGCTACGACGAGCGCATGGGCGCGCGTCCGCTCGGTCGCGTCATCCAGGAGCACATCAAGAAGCCGCTGGCGGACGAGGTTCTGTTCGGCAAGTTGCGCAAGGGCGGGACGGTCCGCGTGACGGTCGAGACCAAGGAGTCGGGCGAGACCGGCCTGAAGCTCGATACCGTCGCCGACGAAGTGCCGGTCAAGCCGAAGAAGGAAGACCCCGAAGCCGAGGCCAAGCCGGCCAAGCCCCGCAAGGCGGCGAAGAAGCCGGCCGCGGCGAAGCCGAAGGCGGCGCCGCAGGCGAAGGACCCCGGCAAGCGCAGCCTCGTGCCGCAACTTCCGCGCAAGGGCTGAGCGGACTTCAGAAGTTCGAAGGGGGCGGGGCGGTTGCTCCGCCCTTTTCCATGTCCGGCGCGGCGCTGCGCCTTGGGACCGATGTGCTTTCGTCAGACCGCCTGGCCGTAGAGGTCGTAGGCGTCGGCGCGGTCAACCTTCACCGTCACGATGTCGCCGATCCGGAGCGGCCGGCGCGACTCAAGATGCACATTGCCGTCGATCTCCGGCGCGTCGTATTTCGAGCGCCCCTTGGCGGCGAGCCCGTTCACCTCGTCGACGATCACCGGCAGCCTCTTGCCGACCTTCTTCTTCAGCTGCGCGGCCGACACCTTCTGCTGGCGCTGCATGAAGCGATGCCAGCGGGCCTCCTTGACCTCCTGGGGCACTTCGGGGAGCCCAAGCTCGTTCGAGCGGGCGCCGCGCACCGGCTCGTAGCGGAAACAGCCGGCGCGGTCGATCCGCGCCTCGTCCAGCCAGTCCAGAAGCATCTCGAAATCGTCTTCGGTTTCGCCCGGGAAACCCACGATGAAGGTCGAGCGGATCGCCAGGTCCGGACAGACCTCCCGCCACTGCCGGATGCGGTCGAGCGCCTTCTCGCCATGCGCCGGACGGCGCATGTTCTTAAGCACGGTAGGGGAGGCGTGCTGGAAGGGGATGTCGAGATAGGGGAGGATCCGCCCCTCGGCCATCAGCGGGATGACGTCCGCGACGTGCGGGTAGGGGTAGACGTAGTGCATGCGCACCCAGACCCCGAGTTCGCCCAGCGCCTGCGACAGGTCCAGGAACTTCGCCTTCACCTGGCGGTCGTTCCAGGGGCTTGCCTGGTACTTGATGTCGATGCCGTAGGCGCTGGTGTCCTGCGAGATGACGAGTATCTCCTTGACGCCGGCCGCGACAAGCTTCTCCGCCTCGCGCAGCACGTCGCCGGCCGGCCTCGACACCAAATCGCCGCGCAGCGCCGGAATGATGCAGAAGGAGCAGCGATTGTTGCAGCCCTCGGAAATCTTCAGGTAGGCGTAGTGGCGCGGCGTCAGCTTGACGCCCTGCGGCGGCAGCAGGTCGACGAAGGGATCGTGCGCCGGCGGCGCCGCCTCGTGCACCGCCCGCATGACGCTTTCGTAGGCCTGAGGGCCGGTGATGGCGAGCACGTTGGGGTGCTTCTGGCGGATGACGTCGGGCTCGGCGCCGAGACAGCCCGTCACGATGACGCGGCCGTTCTCCTTCATCGCGGCGCCGATGGCGCCCAGCGATTCGTCGCGGGCCGAATCCAGGAAGCCGCAGGTGTTGACGACGACGAGGTCGGCGCCGTCGTGCTTGCGCGCGATTTCGTAGCCCTCGGCCCTCAGGCGCGTGAGGATGCGCTCGGAATCGACCAGCGCCTTGGGGCAGCCGAGGCTGACGAAGCTGATGCGGGGCGCGGCCATCGGAGCGTCAGTGGCCGCTGCCGCCGAACCATGGGCTGAGGAAGCCGAAGGTCTCCGGCCATTCGTTGACCGAGCCGTCGAGGATCATCTTGATCGCCACGTAGAGGATGATAAGCAGGCCGACATAGGCGATCCAGCGGTGCTTGTGGAGCAGGCGGGCGATGAAGGTCGCCGCGAAGCCCATCAGGGCGATCGACAGCGCCAGGCCGATGATCAGGACGGTCGGATGGTCCATTGCCGCGCCGGCAACGGCCAGCACGTTGTCCAGCGACATCGACACGTCGGCGATGACGATCTGCCACGCCGCCTGCGCGAACGTCTTGCGCGGTGCCTTGCCGGCGACGCTGCCGTCGCCATCCGCGTCGACATTGGCCAGCGCTTCCGTCGCCTCGTGCTCTTCCGCATGGCTGACGCTGAGCTCGCGCCACATCTTCCAGCAGACCCAGAGGAGCAGCAGGCCGCCCGCGATCAGCAGCATCGGACCGATGGCCAGCAGCCATGTGGTGATCAGCGCAAAGCCGATGCGCAGCACGGTTGCCGCGACGATGCCGACCAGGATCGCGCGCTTGCGCTGATCGGCGGGCAGGCCGGCAGCCGCGAGGCCGATCACGATCGCATTGTCGCCCGCCAGCACGAGGTCGATGGCGATAACCTGCAGCAGCGCGGTGAAACCGGCGGCGGTGAAGATTTCCATGGGGGCTGAACCTTTGCGTCCGTGAGCCTGCGCGTAGACCGAAGCCTTGCGGGACGTCAAGCGCCGGCCCGGGCGCCTTCATCTAGGTCAGGCCGGGGCGCGCAGGAAGAGGGGCGGGCACAGTGTCGCGGGGTTGGCCACACAAGACGGGCGTCGAGGCCGGTTTCGGTGGCGGCCGACGCTCCGTCCAGCTTGCCCTCAAGGCGCGCAAGCGCTAGCGACAACGATCCCCAAGCGTCGGATGGCCCCGATTCGACGCCCGCTCCAAGGCTTCGACCGTGCACCAAGGCGTTCTGCTCGCCCTTTTCGCCTATGCGGTCTTCGCGTGGGGCGACGGGATCATCAAGTCGCTCGCGGGCAGAGCGAACGTCTTCGAGATCGCCTTCTACGCGGCAATATTCACCGGCTGCTTCCTGTTCTTCGCCAAGCCGGCGGACGAGCGATGGCGCGATTTCTGGCGCACCTCCCGGCCGTTCGCCGTGCACGGGCGCGCCATCGGCGGCCTGCTGGCGACGCTCTTCGTCGTCTACGCCTTCACCACGATCCCTCTGGCGGAAACCTACGCGATCCTCTTCCTGGCGCCGCTGGTGGTGACGGTGATGTCGGTGATCTTCCTGCGCGAGCAGGTCGGGCCGTGGCGCTGGCTGGCAGTCGTCGCCGGCTTTGCCGGCGTCCTCCTCGTGGTTCGCCCCGGCTTCCGCGAGCTCCAGGCTGGCCACGTGGCGGCGCTCGTCGGCGCCGTGCTTGCCGCCGGGACCATGGTTCTCCTTCGGACGCTGGCCGGAAACGAGAAGCGTACCACCGTCTTCGGGGCGCTCCTGGCCTACGGCATCGTCGGCAACGGCGTGCTCGTGCTGGCGACGGCGGATGGCCTGCCCGACTGGGACACGCTGGCGGCGCTGGTGGTGATCGGGCTCTTCGCGGCGATCGGCCATGCGACGATGTTCAAGGCGGCGGCGATGGCGCCGGCCAACCTGATCGCACCAACGCATTATTCGCAGATCCTCTGGGCGGTGGCGATCGGCGCGGCCTTCTTCGACGAGCACCCCGACCTCGTTGCGTTCATCGGCCTGGCAGTCATCGTGGCGGCGGGCCTGCTGACGCTGATGCGCGAGCGCGTGCGGCTGGGCACCGTGCGCTGGAACCCGTTCGCCCGCAGCCGGCTCTAAGTGGCAAACGGCCGAAGATCGCCGCAGCCCGCGCTTGGGGCCTCATCGCTCATCGGATCGCCGAGGGCCCTGCCGCGGCGTTGACGCCCCCACACGGGGAACGCTAAACGCGGCATCCGCGCATCCCTGGAGGGATGGCCGAGCGGTTTAAGGCACCGGTCTTGAAAACCGGCGTGGGCGCAAGTCCACCGTGGGTTCGAATCCCACTCCCTCCGCCACCAGGCTTGCTCTCATCGTGAGAGTTGCACGACAATCGCGATCACGATTGCGTTGATGGCGGCCGCGCAAGGCTTTGCGGGGCCATCTCGCGGGCAACTTGCCACCCGCAGCCGGTGTCGGTTAATCTGGAAATAATGAATCCGGCCGACAATGGGGTCAGCTCCGGGAACCGGGCCTGACCGTTGGCGGCGGCGCCGACGGGTTGGAAGCGGCCGGAACGCAGGATTACCGCTAGGCGGGTCGGGGAATTGTTGTTGATATGACTGCCGCGGCGCGCGGGCGCCTTTCCCGGACGAGCGCTCTGACCGTCGTGGCCCTGGCCGCGGCGTTCCTGACTGCCTGCTCGACCAGCCAGCCCAAAGGGATGGTCAACACCAGCGCGCCGAAGCGGTCGAAGGAATATTTCTCCGAAGCGGAATATGGGGTGAAGGCCAGCCCCCGCGTGACCGACAAGCGCACGCGGCTTCCGCGGGGCGGGGGCAGGGACCTGGTCGGCAAGCCCTACAAGATCAAGGGCAAGTGGTATAAACCCAAGGAAGACAAGAGCTATTCGAAGGTCGGTGCCGCATCCTGGTACGGCGATGCCTTTCATGGCCGCCTGACCGCCAATGGCGAAATCTACGACATGACGCACCTGACGGCGGCGCATCCGACGATGCCGCTGCCGAGCTACGCACGCGTCACGAACATGGTGAATGGCGCGTCCATCATCGTGCGCGTCAACGATCGCGGTCCCTATTCCAACGGCCGCATCATCGACCTGTCGAAGCGCGCGGCTGAGCTCCTCGACTACACCCACACAGGCGTTGCCAAGGTGAAGGTCGACTATGTCGGCCGCGCTCCCCTGCACGGGCGCGACGAGCAATACCTCATGGCCTCCTATAGGCCGAACGGTGTGAAGGCGGCGCCGTCGCCAGCCTATGATGACGGCCTCCCGGCCGGGGTCATGGTCGCCATGGATGGCCGCACCCCCAGCGTCGCAGCGACGACCGTGGCGGCGGTATTCCCGTCCTTCGGCGTGTCCAGGCGCACGTCCGCGCCTGACGCGATGCGCGCGGCGCCCGCTGTGGCCGACGCAACGGCGATGCCGGCCTCCTATGAGATGGATCTCGGCGGCTATCCGATGCTGCCGGACTACGGGCCGATCGTGCCCGAACGGCCGTCCGACGATCTGCTCTACCCGACGCAGACGGCTTTCGCCGTGATGTCCTATGCCGACCAGCGGGTGAAAGCGGCGAGCGATCCGTTCGCGCTGGTGATCGGCGCGGCGATGACCGCGGACGACGTGGCGGCCTCGTGGACCCGGCGCGCGGACGCGATGCCGTCGCCCGACAGCGATTACGTCATGGCCGGGTCGTTCTCGAGCCGGACGGAGGCCGAACGGGTGGCGACACTGCTGGCGCCGTTCGGCACGACCAGGGTGGAGACAGGAAGGGGCGAGGGTGCGGCCTGGCATGCGGTGACGGTGATGCCGCGCGACGCCGGAGCCGTCGATACGCTCCTCCAGTCGGCCTGGCAGAACGGCGCGCCGGACGCCTTCCTCGTCCGCCGTTAGCCGGGCCGCGCAGCCCTGGCGCGATTCGCCTTCCGCGCGTAGACGGGCAGGCCAGCACCCGGACGTATTAGCCGGCGCCGAAATAAGCGAACAAAATCAACAACCTTCGCTAAAATCTGCCATATTTGAATGGTTGTCGGTCCCCTGAAGGACTGCTACTTTCGGCGTATCCCAAAAAGAATGCCGTGAACCCGGACGGATTGAACTGATGGCAAAGACGCAGCTGCTGCGCCTTCTTGCATGCTTCACGATCTTCCTGTCGCTGGCGGGTACCGCCGCGGCACAGGGCTTCGACACCCGGGCCAAGCAGGCCTTCATGATCGACGCCGACACCGGCACGGTCCTGTTCATCAAAGACGCCGACAAGCTGATACCGCCGGCGTCGCTCGGCAAGCTGATGACGATGGAGATCGTCTTCAGCATGCTGAAATCGGGCCAGCTGACGCTCGATCACACCTTCGCCGTCAGCGAGAACGCGTGGCGCAAGGGGGGAGCCACGTCGGGCGGGTCGACCATGTTCGCCGAGTTGAAGTCGAGCATCCGCGTCGAGGATCTGATCCAGGGCGTGGTCGTCCAGTCCGCCAATGACGGCTGCATCATTCTCGCCGAGGGCATCTCCGGCTCGGAGCAGAACTTCGCCGAGCTGATGACGAAGCGCGCGCGGGAACTCGGCATGACCAAGTCGGTGTTCAAGAACTCGACAGGGCTGCCGGCCGACGGCCAGGTGGTTACCGTGCGAGAGCTCGCCATGCTCGCGCAGCATATCTGGAAGGAATATCCCGAGTACTACAAGTACTACTCCCAGCTGCAGTTTACCTGGAACAACATCACCCAGAACAACCGCAATCCGCTGCTTGCCATGGGCATCGGCGCGGACGGCATGAAGACGGGCTATACCGCTGAGACCGGCTACGCGATCGTGGGCTCTGTCAACCGCGACGGCCGCCGCGTCTTCGCGGCGATGAGCGGCATGGCGACCGAACGCGAGCGTGCCGAGGAGGGACGCAAGCTGCTGGAATGGGGGATCCGGGGCTTCGAGGCCAATGCGCTCTTCGCCGCCAACGAGGAGATCGGCGAGGCAAAGGTCTACGGCGGCGAGAAGGGCAGCGTCATGCTCAAGGCCAAGGGTCCGATCTCGATCCTGATCCCCTCGTCCAACCGCGACCGCTTGATTGCCCGCATCGTCTATAAGGGGCCGCTCGTGGCGCCAGTGGAGGCGGGAACGCCCGTCGGCTCGCTCAAGGTGTGGGTGGGCGAACTGCTCACCCAGGAGACGCCGCTGTTCGCGGCGGAGGATGTCGGCGTCGGCACGCTCTACCAGCGCGCGCTCGATGCGATCGGCGAGTTGATGATCGGTTGGCTGCGCTAGCCGGACCGTTTCCTGTGGACCATGGGCGCAATGCGGCCTATGACGGCCGCCGGCTTACGGCGGATTCCAGGTGAAACGCGGCTTCTTCATAACCTTCGAGGGCGGCGAGGGCGCGGGCAAATCCACGCAGATCCATCGCCTCGCGGACCGGCTGCGTGGCGCCGGCCACGAGGTCGTCGTGACGCGCGAACCGGGCGGTTCCGCCGGAGCCGAGGCGGTGCGACACGTGCTCCTGTCAGGGGCGGCTGAACCGTTCGGTCCGATGATGGAAGCGGTGCTGTTCGCCGCGGCGCGTTCGGACCATGTCGAGCAGGTCATCCGCCCGGCAGTGGACCGCGGCGCGATCGTGCTGTGCGACCGGTTTCTCGATTCCTCGCGGGTCTACCAGGGCGCCACTTCAGACGTCGACCCGCAGTTCATGGTGGCGCTGGAGCGCGTCGCCATCAACGGAATGATGCCCGACATGACGCTGATCCTCGATCTCGACCCGGAAGAGGGGCTGAAGCGCGCGGCCAGCCGCCGGGGCGACGAGATCGCCGACCGTTTCGAGAAGGAGACGATCGAGGTTCACCGCAAGCGGCGCGAGGCCTATCTGTCCATCGCCAACGCGGAGCCCGACCGCTGCATCGTCATCGACGCCTCGGGCGGCGTGGAGCAGGTCGAGCGCGTCATCGCGGCGGCGGTTTTCGCGGCCATCGCCGCGATCGACGCCCCGCAGCAGCAGGCAGTCGCGGCGGTTTCCTGATGGAGCGGCTGGCGCCGGAGGAACACGATTCGCTCGACGGGGTTCCGGATCCCTCCGCAAGCCTCGTACTGGTCGGCCATGCCGCGCAAGTGTCGACGCTGACCACCGCCTACCGCGCCGGCAAACTCCCGCATGCGCTGATCCTCGCCGGCCGGCGCGGCATCGGCAAAGCCACGTTCGCGTTCCACCTCGCGCATCACCTCCTGCGTCACCCACGTGCCGAGAAGGCCCCCGAGGCCTTCCTGCAGATCGACCCGACCGTCCCGCTCTACCGACAGGTAGCCTCCGGCGCGCATCCGTCGCTGCTCCACCTTACCCGGCCACTGAACGACAAGGGAAACGGCTTCAAGACGGTCGTCTCCGTGGATGAGATCCGGCGCGTCGGGCACTTCCTGTCCCGCACCGCCCACGACGGCGGCTACCGCGTCGTCATCGTCGATCCGGCCGACGACATGAACCGCAACGCCGCCAACGCGCTGCTGAAGAACCTCGAGGAGCCGCCGGCGCGCACGCTGTTTGTCCTCATCTCGCACTCGCTCGGCCGGCTGCTGCCCACCATCCGCTCGCGCTGCCAGACCGTGCGCCTCTCGCCACTGGCCGATGCCGATGTCATCGAGGTAATGGACGCGTTCGACTTCGGACCACCGGCGGATGCGGCAGAACGCGAGGCCATGCTGCGCCACGCCGACGGCAGCCCGCGCGATGCGGTACTGATGACAGAGTATGGGGGCGGCGAGATCTCCGGCGCGATGGACAAGCTGGTCGCACTGCCGCGTGTTGCCGCGGCAGACGCGCACAAGCTGGCGGACGCGGTCGCCGGCCGTGACCGGTCGATCCAGTTTGGACTGTTCAACGATCACGCGCTGGAATTGCTGTCCGACGCCGCGCGCCAGGCGGCGATGGCTGGGGAAACGGTGCGGGCGGACCGGATCGCTGGCGTCTACGAGATGTCGCGGGTTGCGATCGTCGAGACAGAGACCTACAATCTGGACCGCAAACAACACGCGCTGAGCATGATAAACCGCCTCAACGACGCATTTCGAATGTGAAGCCGTTCCGCCGCCGGGTATCGGTGCCCGGCGGAGTTCCTTTTCGCGATCCCCCAAATCCTGACTGCGAACGGCACCCACAATGTCCCGCGACACGTTCTACATCACGACCGCAATCTCGTATCCGAACGGCAGGCCGCATATCGGCCATGCCTACGAGCTCATCGCCACCGACGCGCTGGCACGGTTCCAACGGCTCGACGGCAAGCAGGTCTATTTCCTGACCGGCACCGACGAGCACGGCCAGAAGATGGTTCAGACGGCGCAACGCGAAGGCATGACGGCTCGTCAGCTCGCCGATCGCAACTCCGAGCTGTTCCGGCAGATGGCGGTCGCGCTGAATGCGTCGAACGACGACTTCATCCGCACCACGGAAAAGCGCCACTACGAGTCGAGCCAGGCGCTCTGGAAGGCGGTCGCCGCGACGGGCGACATCTACAAGGGCGGCTATGCCGGCTGGTATTCGGTCCGCGACGAAGCCTATTACGGCGAGGACGAGACCGAGGTCCGTGCAGACGGCGTGCGCTACGGGGCGCAGGGCACGCCCGTGGAGTGGGTCGAGGAGGAGAGCTACTTCTTCCGCCTGTCGGCCTATCAGGACCGGCTGCTGAAGCTCTACGAGGACAATCCTGATTTCATCGGACCGGCGGAGCGCCGCAACGAGGTCGTCAGCTTCGTGAAGTCGGGGCTGAAGGATCTCTCGGTGTCGCGCACGATCTTCGACTGGGGCGTGCCGGTGCCGGGCGACGAGAAGCACGTGATGTATGTGTGGTTCGACGCGCTGACCAACTACATCACCGGCGTCGGCCATCCCGATCCGGACGCGAAGCTCTGGCATTTCTGGCCGGCTGACGTGCATGTCATCGGCAAGGACATCGTCCGCTTCCACGCGGTGTACTGGCCGGCCTTCCTGATGTCGGCAGGCATCGAGTTGCCGAAGCGCGTCTTCGGCCACGGCTTCCTTTTCAACCGAGGGGAGAAGATGTCGAAGTCGGTCGGCAACGTGGTCGATCCGTTCACGATGGTGGAGCACTACGGCGTCGACCAGGTCCGCTATTTCTTCCTGCGCGAGGTCCCGTTCGGGCAAGACGGCAACTACAGCCACGAGGCGATCGTCAACCGCACCAATGCCGACCTCGCCAACGACCTCGGCAATCTGGCGCAGCGCTCGCTGTCGATGATCGCCAAGAACTGTGGCGGGCTGGTGCCGAAGCGCGGCACGCTGGCCGACTCCGACGCGGCGATCCTGGAGCAGGCGGCAGATGCGCTTGCGACCGCCCGCAAGGCAATGGCCGAGCAGGCCATCCACGTTGCGCTCGGCGCCGTGATGGGCGTCGTCGCCGAGGCAAACCGCTATTTCGCCGGCCAGGAACCCTGGGCGCTGAAGAAGACAGATCCAGCGCGGATGGAGACGGTGCTCAATACGACGGCCGAGGTGATCCGGCGCGTCGGTATCCTTTGCCAGCCCTATATCCCGGCGTCGGCCGGCAAGCTGCTCGACCAGCTTGCCATCCCCGCTGCCGAGCGGACGTTCGGGCATGTCGCGGAGGCTCACGCGCTGGTGTCCGGCACGCCGTTGCCAGCGCCCCAGGGTGTGTTCCCGCGCTATGTCGAGGCGGAAGCGGCCGGCTGAAGATGCTTGTCGACAGCCACTGCCATCTCGATTTCCCGGACTTCGCGGAGGAGCGGGCAGCGGTCGTCGCACGCGCAGTGGCGGCGGGCGTCGAGCGCATGGTCACGATCTCGACGCGGGTGAAGCGCTTCGACCAGGTGCTGGCGATCGCGGAAGCGCATGACGAGGTGTTCTGCTCGGTCGGCACGCATCCCCACAATGCGGCCGAGGAACTCGACGTGACGGCCTCCGACCTCGTCCGGCTCTCGCGACACCCCAAGGTCGTTGCGATCGGCGAGGCAGGGCTCGACTACCACTACGACAAGTCCCCGCGCCCGGCCCAGGCCCAGGGTTTTCGCACGCACATCGCCGCGGCGCGCGGGACGCAGCTGCCACTCGTCATCCATGCGCGCGAGGCCGACGACGACATGGCGGCGATCCTCGAGGAAGAAAGCGGGCAGGGGGCTTTCCCCTTCGTCATGCACTGCTTTTCGTCCGGTCGGCGCCTTGCCGAGCGGGCGCTGGCGCTGGGGGGCTATGTCTCCTTTTCCGGCATTCTGACCTTCCGAAACTCGGAGGCGCTGCGGGCGATCGCACGCGACGTGCCGCGCGACCGGCTGCTGGTCGAGACCGATGCGCCCTATCTCGCGCCGATCCCGTTTCGCGGAAAACGCAACGAACCGGCCTATGTGGCGCATACAGCCAAGGTGCTGGCCGAGACGATCGGGGTCGATCCGGATGACATCGCTGCCATTACGACCGAGAATTTCCTTCGACTTTTCAGCAAGATGCCGCGGCCCGCGCTGAAGGCGGCCTGACACGTGCCCGATCACTTGCTCGATCACCGGCCCGACACCCTGCGCTTCACCATCCTCGGCTGCGGTTCCTCGCCCGGCACGCCCCGCATCACCGGCGATTGGGGCGACTGCGATCCCACCAACCCGAAAAACCGCCGGACGCGCGCGGCTGCGATGGCGGAACGGATCGGCCCGAACGGCGTCACGCGCGTCGTCATCGACACCGGCCCGGACTTCCGCGAGCAGATGCTGCGCGCGGGGGTCGATCGCCTCGACGCCGCGATCTACACGCATGCGCATGCCGACCATATCCATGGGATCGATGATCTGCGCGGCTATGTGCTCGACCAGCGCCGGCTGATGGACGTCCATTGCGACCAGCCGACGCTGACCCGGCTGATGGATTCGTTCGGCTACTGCTTCACGACACCGATCGGCAGCTCCTATCCGCCAATCCTAAAGGCGCGCCTGTTCGAACACGACCGGCCGGTGGTCGTCGACGGCGCCGGAGGCCCGATCGCGTTCGAGCCGCTGCCGCAAATCCATGGCGACATTGTCTCGCTGGGGTTCCGGATCGGCTCACTGGCCTATTGCCCTGACGTCAGCGACTTCCCGGCGGCGACGGTCGAGCGCCTGCATGGCCTCGACGTGCTCATCCTCGACGCGCTGCAATACCGGTCGCATCCAAGCCATCTGTCGCTCGACCAGGCGCTCGGCTGGATCGCGCGGTTCGCGCCGAAACGCGCCATCCTGACTCACATGCACGTTCCGCTGGACTACGCGACCGTCATGAACGCCACGCCGGACGGCGTCGAGCCGGCCTATGACGGCCTGCGGATTGACATGCCGTACGGCGTGCTGTGAAGCCTGAAAGGAAGGCTCCGGTTGTCTCAGAGTCTTTCCGCAATCCATTGATATAAAAACGCAATCTCCAACTACCGCCCTGCAGGATAAGTTCCATAATATATCTTATGCGACTTTTATCGGGACGTAAGAGGAGCTCGTCACGTCTCGAGATCGAGCCTGAACGGCACGCCCTCCATCGCGTCCGCGCCCCGGCCGATGGCCTCGATGGCGGCGACCATCCGCCCTTTCCGCCCCATGATGGCGTCGGCGATGCTCACCAGCCGGATGTTCGGCGTCGCCGACGGCGATGCCCGGCGGAGCGCGTCCGCCAGGCGGCGTTCGTCAGCCTTCGGCGAAAGCGCGGCGGCGACGATGTAGGCGGTGGCCGTGGAGCGGCTGATGCCGGCGAAGCAGTTGACCACCAGTGGCTTGGATCGATCCCAGCCATTGGCGAACGCCAGAATCGCCTGCACATGATCGAGGCCCGGCGGCGTCATGTCCGGCTGCTCTACCGTGATATCGTGCATCGTGAGCAGCAGATGGTCGGTCGCCAGGAGGCTCGCCGGCCGCTCCATAGGGGTCCCGGCGCTCAGCAGCGAGATGAGGCGACGTGCGCCGACGGACGTGACAGTTTCGGCGACCCGTGAGAGCGAGCAGACGTAGATCATGGCGCGATGGCAACCTTTGCGGCCTGGGCCCACGATGCCAGCGCACCGGCGAGACGGGCGATATCGGCCTCTCCCGCAGGCAGGCCGATCCTGAGACGGTCGGGCAGAGCGTCGAAGCGGCGGACCAGGATGCCCTGCCCGCCGAGCGTTTCATACAGTCCCTGTGCGTCGTCGTGACGGGCGAAGCGGAACAGGTCGGTACCGCCGGTAACCTGGATATCCACTGCGCGCAGCAATACGTCGAGCGCTCCAGCCTCCCGCGTCAGGCGAACGCGCATGGCCTGCTGCCACGGCTGGTCGGCCAGCGCCGCCAGCCCGTATTCCAATGCGGGTCCCGCAACGGCCCATGGACCCAGCTGGGCCTCGAGCCGCGCCGCCGTGGCCTGCGCGGCAATGGCGAAACCCAGTCGCACGCCGGCCAGACCGAAGAATTTGCCGAAGGACCGCAGGACGATCAGGCCGCCCTGCTCGACTTCGTCGGCGACGCTCGCGCCTTCGGGACCGACATCCATGAAGGCTTCGTCGACGACCAGCATCCCACCCCGTGCCCGCAGATCGGCCGCGAGATCAAGGAGTTGGCGGCGGGGGACGATCCGGCCGTCCGGATTGTTGGGATTGACGGCGATCGCCAGGTCGGCGCCAAACAGGTCCTCGAACCGCGCCACCTCGGCAACTTGGTGACCGGCGGTTCTGGCGGCGTGGGCGTGCTCGGCATAGGTCGGCGTGAAGATCGCCGCCCTGCCCGGCGGCACGAGCCCGGCAACGAGCGGCAGGAGAATTTGCGTTCCGGGCGCCGCGGCCAGGTTGGCTGCGGACGGGGCGCGGTAGGCCGCGGCCGCGACCCTCTTCAACTGCTGCAGTCGCGCGGCTTCCGGCAGGCGCGTCAGAGCGGTGGCCGGCAGCTCGAAAAGTGGATAGGAGTGCGGGTTGATACCGGTCGACAGGTCGAGCCAGGGCCGGGGCGCGTCCGGGAACCTGGCCGCTGCCGCCGCCAGATTGCCACCGTGCTCGATGACCTCGGAAACCGCCTGAAGCGCCATGTTCCTCTTCCTAGCCCTGTCCGCGCTTCTGGCCGAGATCGTGCTCGGCTATCCCGCCTGGCTGTTCCGGGCCATCGGCCACCCGGTGAGCTGGATCGGCAGGCTCATAGGATACCTCGACCGCATGCTCAACCGCGCGGCCTGGAGCGACGGCAGACGTCGCCTTGCCGGCGTCTTCACCCTTCTCGTCCTCGTCGCCCTGCCCGCGGCCTTGGCCTGGGGCGTGGCGGTCTACTTCGCGCCGCTGCCTTATCTGGGTCTGGCGCTGGTCGCGGTGCTTGCCAGCAGCCTGCTCGCGCAGCGCAGCCTTGCCAGCCATGTGTCGGCGGTGGCCAAGGCGCTCGAGGACAAGGGGCTGGAGGCCGGCCGGGCGGCCGTCTCGCGCATCGTCGGCCGCGACCCGGAAAGGCTGGACGAACCGGCCGTCTGCCGTGCCGCGATCGAGAGCCTGGCGGAGAACTTCTCCGACGGCGTCGTGGCGCCGGCGTTCTGGCTGGCGGCCGGAGGATTGCCGGCCGGCGTCGCCTACAAGGCGATCAACACGGCCGACAGCATGATCGGACACAAGAACGACCGCTACCGCGCTTTCGGCTGGGCCGCTGCGCGGCTTGACGACCTGGTCAATCTGCCGGCGTCGCGGCTGTCTGGGGTGCTCGTCGTCGCCGCTGCCGCGATCGTCCCGGGCGCCGGTCCGGGTGCTGCCTGGCAGGCGATCCGACGCGACGCCCACAGGCACAGGTCGCCAAACGCAGGATGGCCGGAGGCGGCGATGGCCGGCGCCCTGGGCATTTCGATCGCCGGGGCGCGGCACTATGGGGGCGTGCTGGTCCAGGATGCCGAAATGGGCATGGGCGGAAGGCGGGAACTCACCACGGCCGATATCCGGCTCGCGCTCACGATCTATTGGGTGGCCGACCTGTTGCTGATCGGGCTGATCGGCATCGGCGCCCTCGCCTTCAGCCTGCCAGGGTGAGCATCGCGTCGACATCGAGGTGCGTTTCGCAATGGACCGCAAGCGCGTCCAGCGTCGCGTCGACCGACGCTTCGTAGTCGAGGCCTGACGGTGCGCCGCCCAGCCTTTCCAGCCAGACGCCGCGCTGGCGGTCGTCGGAAAACAGGCCATGGACGTAGGTGCCGGAAGCCCGGCCGTCCGGCGACACCGCGCCATCGCTGGAGCCGTCGGCCAGCGTCGAGAACCGCCGGGCACGGTCCGGCCCGTCCGTTTCGCCCATATGCATTTCGTAGCCGGAGAACGGCGCGCCGTCTGCCGTCACGCCCGTGACGGCGACGAGGCGCTTGGCGTCCGAAATCCGGGTTTCGACGTCCAGCAGGCCGAGGCCCGGAACGGTCTGAGGCGCGCCTTCGACGCCATCGGGGTCGGCGAGCACGCGGCCCAGCATCTGGTAGCCGCCACAGAGGCCCAGCACGCGCCCTCCCCGCCGGACATGCGCGGCGACGTCGATGTCGAAGCCGGCGGCGCGAAGCGCGGCAAGGTCGGCGATGGTCGATTTGGAACCGAGCAGCAGCACCAGGTCGGCATCCCCCGGCAGCGCGGCGCCCGGCCAGACGCGGACGATCTCGACCGAGGGCTCGGCGTCGAGCGGATCAAGGTCGTCGAAATTCGACACATGCGGCAGGATCGGCACGGCGATGCGGATCGTCGCCGCTGACCGTCGTCGGTGGGCCTTGGCAGCGGACAAGCCCAGCGCATCCTCCGCCGGCAGCTTCCGGGCGTCGGGAAAATGCGGCAGCAGTCCGATAGGCGCCCAGCCAGTGAGGCTTTCGAGCGTCGCCATGCCGCTGGCGAACAGGGCTGGATCGCCGCGGAAGCGATTGACGATGAAACCGCGGATCTGCGCGGCGTCGGCTGCATCCACCACCGTCTTCGTGCCGGCGATCGAGGCGATCACCCCTCCCCGGTCGATGTCGCCGATGAGGATGACCGGCACGTCGGCGGCGCGGGCGAAGCCCATGTTCGCGATATCGTTGGTCCGAAGATTGATCTCCGAAGCGCTGCCCGCGCCCTCGACAAGAACGATGTCCGCCTCCGCCTTCAGGCGCGCGAAACTGTCCAGCACGGCGGGCATGAGTTTCGGCTTGATAGACTGGTACTCCGCCGCCTTGGCGGTCCCGTACACCCTGCCCTGCACGACGATCTGCGCGCCGGTCTCGCTCTGGGGTTTCAGCAGCACCGGATTCATGTGGACACTCGGCGGAATGCGCGCGGCGCGCGCCTGCAGCGCCTGCGCGCGGCCGATCTCGCCCCCGTCGGCCGCGACAGCCGCGTTGTTCGACATGTTCTGCGGCTTGAACGGGCGAACCGTGAGGCCGCGATTGGAAAGCGCGCGGCAGAGGCCGGCCACGACCAGCGACTTGCCGACGTCGGAGCCGGTGCCCTGGAACATCAGGGCGCGGGGCATCGGCTCTGTCCCACTTTTGGCACCAGTGTACCCCCACCCCTAACCCCTCCCCGCAAGGGGGACCGGGACGCGGCAGCTTCCGCTCCCCTTTGCGGGGAGAGGTTAGGGGTGGGCGTCGGATTGGATCGCTGGGTCCGCGCCAAGCTAGAACTCTATCCCCTGCTGCGCCTTAACCCCGGCGCCGAAATGGTGCTTCACCAACGTCATCTCGGTCACCAGGTCGGCGGCATCGATGAGCGGCTGCTTTGCATTGCGGCCGGTGACGACGACATGCAGGTCCGGCCGGCGAGCCTTAAGCGCCGCCACGACCGCGTCGAGATCGAGATAGTCGTACCGCAGCGCAATGTTGAGCTCGTCCAGGATCACCAGACCGAGCGTCGGGTCGACGATCAGTTCCCTCGCCTTCTCCCAGGCACGCGCGGCCGCCGCCACGTCGCGGTCGCGGTCCTGCGTCTCCCAGGTGAAGCCCTCGCCCATCGTGTGCCAGACGACCTTGTCGCCGAAGGAGGCCAGCGCGTCCTTCTCGCCGGTGTGCCATGCGCCCTTGATGAACTGGACGATGCCGACGCGGCGGCCGTAACCCAGCATGCGGAGCGCCAGGCCGAAGGCCGCCGTCGACTTGCCCTTGCCCGGACCGGTGTTGACGATGAGAAGTCCCTTCTCGATCGTCTTGGACGCCACTTCGGCGTCCTGCACCGCCTTGCGTTTTGCCATCTTGGCGCGATGGCGTTCGGCGTCCGCCATCACTTCACCTGCATGGGCAGGCCGGCGACCATCATGACCACGCGGTTGGCCTGCTGGGCGACGCGCTGGTTCAGCCGGCCGGCCGCGTCGCGGAAGCGGCGTGCCAGTGCATTTTCCGGCACGATGCCCATTCCAACCTCGTTGGAGACGACGAACCACGGGCCTTTCGGCTTTGCGAGAGCCTTCTCCAGCCGCTCGCATTCGGATTCGAGGTCGTGGTCGGCCAGCATGTGGTTGGTCAGCCACAGCGTCAGGCAGTCGACCAGCACCGCCTGTCCTTTCGGCGCGGCGCCGAGCGCGCCGACAAGGTCGAACGGCGCATCGACCGTCTCCCAGGCATTGCTGCGCCGCGCACGATGATGCGCGATGCGATCGCGCATCTCCTCGTCGAAGGCCTGCGCCGTGGCGATGTACCGCCAGGGCGCGGGAAAACCCGACGTCAGGGTCTCGGCATAGGCGCTCTTGCCGGATCGGGCGCCGCCGAGGAGGAACGTCAGGTGCCTGCGCTCACGCAAGGCTGCCCTGGGGTGCCGCGAGCGCCGGCGCGAAGCGCTGCCGCACGAAGCCGACCGCCGCTCCGAGCACCACCCAGAAGACGAGATTCGTCACAGTGACAGCGACGACGAACTGGTGATGCAGGTCGGCCGGCACCGGTGAATCATGGCTGTCGGGCTGCGGCGCGCCGATGACGTGAGGCGCGACGATCAGAGCGACGCCGAGCAGCGCCAGCGGCAGCGAGTTTCGGAACGCGATCAGCGCGAGGCCGCCAGCCGTGGCGACGACTGTACCGACCCACCAGACCTGGCGCGCGGCGAGGTCCGCCGCTGGCATGGCGGGCAGTTCCGGCGGAAGCCCCAGTCCAGGCGCCAGGGTGAAGACGGCGAAGCCGCCGAGGCCCCAGAAAAGACCCTGGCGCCAGTTGGCGATGCCACCGGCCAGTTCCGACGCGGCCACCAGCAGCAGCGCGAAGCCGATGCCGGTCACGATGTTGGCCATCGACGTGTAGAAGAAGCGCTCGAAACCGTCCTCCGGCGCCCAGCCCTCGCCATGGTCGTGGGCGGGCGTGCCTTCTTCATGCGCATGGTCGGCAGCGGCGTCCGCTGCCGGTTCACCTTCGCCCGCGCCCTCGAAGGTCTCTGCCTTGAGGATCAGCGGCACGGTGGCATAGGCCTGCATGGCGGCCATGACGACACCGGCGACGAGCCCCGCCAGCGCCGCGACGAACACGACGTTCCTGAAGATATTCATGATGTCAGCCCTCGCTTAGTGGCAGGGAAACGCCATGGAATGGCGATAGTCGTGACCGGCATTGTGCGCGGCTTCCACATGCGAGAAGCCGACGAAGCCGATAACGAAAATGCCGAGCAGCGCAGCGCTTGCGAGCTGCACCAGGCGCGACTGCGAGGACGTCGCTGCCGTGACCGTCTTGCTCGTCGTGTTCATGCCCTTCATCCTTTGCCCTCCACCCGAGGGCGGCAAGAGTTCCGTTCCGTCGCCGGCAGGTCTCCTGGCTCGCGGCTCCGATGCGCCCCAGTCCGCCTTCCCGGGTGTTCCCAGTGGCGTCCGGACGGGGCTTGCCGCTTACAGTTGCGGGGGCAGCTGCGGATTTGGTCCTGGACCTCACCGCATTCCCTCTTCATTCCCTCGCGGGAACCGTCGACTCTCGTTTCATAGCCAATTTCGCCGCCCCAGCAAATCGAAATTGCGACGAATTGACGTGCCGGAGCGCCACGCCTAAGAACCGATGCGACGGTCCCCTTTCAGCAACGGGAGGGGCTAAGAGGGAATGCGGTGCGGGCTCGCCCTATCTGGGATCGCCCAACTCCGCAGCTGTCCCCGCAACTGTGAGCGAGGAGCCTCGCGCCGTATGCCACTGGGTCTTGGCCCGGGAAGGCGGCGGGAGGCGGCGATCCGCGAGCCAGGAGACCTGCCGTCGATGTTCGATCCGCGCTGCCTGGCGGGTGACCCGGGCCAAGGAGTTGGTGTGAGCCTCGAGGCCAAAGACCCTATACCGCCCGTGCCCTCGGCAATCGCCGTCGAGGACGTGACGATTATCGTGTGCCGCACCTGCCGAGACGAGACCGGCTCGGATGCGCACCCGCGCGCCGGGACGCTCCTGGCCGAGAATGCGCGAGCCGCCGCGCAGGGCACCGGCGTTCCGGTCGTGACCGTGGAATGCCTGGGCAATTGCAAGCGGCGGCTTTCCGCCGCGCTCGTGAGACCAGGTGCGTGGAGCTATGTCTTCGGCGACCTGACCGTTTCCAGCGGTGCCGATCTGGTCGACGGCGCCCGCCTGTTCGCGACCTCGACGGATGGCCTGATGCCCTGGCGCGGCCGTCCGGACAGTTTGAAGCGCGGGCTCGTCGCCCGCATCCCTCCCCTCGCCTTTCCAAGGACTTGATCATGAGCGCATCCACCCAGCGCGTGCCCTGCACCGTCGTCACCGGCTTCCTCGGCTCCGGCAAGACGACGCTGATCCGCCACATTCTCGAGAACGCAAACGGGCGACGGCTCGGCCTGATCGTCAACGAATTCGGCGATGTCAGCGTTGACGGCGATATCCTCAAGGGCTGCGGCGTGGACGCCTGCCCGGAGGAGAACATCGTGGAACTCGCCAATGGCTGCATCTGCTGCACGGTGGCCGACGATTTCGTGCCGGCGCTCGACCAGATCCTGTCGCGAGAGCCGCGCGTCGAGCACATCCTGATCGAGACGTCCGGGCTGGCGCTGCCGAAGCCGCTTGTCCAGGCCTTCCAGTGGCCGGCCATCAAGGGCCGGGTGACGGTGGATGGCGTGGTGGCGGTGGTGGACGGCGCGGCAATCGCCGACGGACGGGTGGCCAACGACATGGGCGCGCTTGCGGCCCAGCGGGCTGCTGACGAGTCGCTCGACCATGACGACCCGGTCGAGGAAGTTTTCGAAGATCAGGTCGCCTGCGCCGATCTGATCATCCTGTCGAAGAGCGACCTGCTGGATTCCGCCGCCGCCCAGCGCGCCAACGCAGTCGTCGGCGAGCATCTTGCCCGGTCGGTGAAGATCGTGCCCGTGTCGAACGGCAAGGTCGACCCGTCCGTCCTGCTGGGGCTCGGCCTCGCGGTCGAGGACGACATCGAGAACCGCAAGACGCATCATGACGACGAGCTTGACCACGAGCACGACGATTTCGACAGCTTCGTTGCCGAAATCCCGGCGATCGCGGACCCGGCCGAGCTCGCGCGCAAGGTGACGGCGGCCGCCGAGGCCGAGGGCGTGCTGCGCGTGAAAGGGTTCGTGGAAGTGGCCGGCAAGCCGATGCGGCTTCTGGTGCAGGCCGTGGGACCGCGGGTGAACCATTATTACGACCGACCCTGGCAGGCGGGGGAAGACCGCCGCAGCCGGCTGGTCGTGATCGGCCTGAAGGGCATCGACCGCGCCGCGATCGAGCGTATCCTGCAGGGATAGAACAGGAGCCGCGAGGCGCGTCATGCACCTGCTGACCACCTCTTCCGCCACGCTGGACGATCTGGCCGAACCGATCGACCTGGCACAGGCCCCGGCCGACATGCTGGCGCTGTCCTTCACGGACAGCGATCTCGCGGCGCTCGCTGCGGCCTGGGCGCGAGACGCCGACGCGCTGCCCTCGCTGAGGCTGGCATCGCTCAAGGACCTGCGTCATCCGATGTCGGTCGATCTCTGGATCGACCGCGTCGCGCGTAAGGCCAAACTGATCGTCGTGCGGGTGCTCGGCGGCTATGAATGGTGGCGCTATGGCTGCGACCGGCTGGCGGCCGTGGCACGCGAGAACGGAATCCAGCTGGCGTTGTTGCCTGGCGAAAGCCATGAGCGCGACGACCGGCTGGCGGACGCGTCCACCTTGCCCCCGGCCGTGCTCGACGCGCTGCTGGCCTATTTCCGCGAAGGCGGCCCCGGCAATATGGACAGGCTGGTCCGACGCATGGCGGGCCTGACTGGCACATCACCGGAGCGCTCCCTTGGTCAGGGAGAGGTCGTTGGGGCAAGCTCTGTTGCTCCTGCCACCGCCATCTTCAAGGCCGGCTTCTACCGCCCGGGCGTAGGCGTCGTCACGCCGGACGCGGTCGAGGCCGCCTTGCCCGCAGGGTCCGCAGTCGTGCCGATCCTGTTCTACCGGTCGATGCTGCTCGCGGCCGACGTGGCGCCGATCGACAGCCTCTGCGAAGCGCTGGCGCGGCGCGGCATGGCTCCGGTTCCGGTCTTCGTGTCGAGTCTTAAGGACAGTGAGGTGGTCCGGTTCGTCGAGGTTGCGGCAGACCTTCTGAAGCCCTCGGTCCTCATTACGGCGACGGCCTTTGCTGCCGGGGGCGACGGTGCGACCCTGTTCGACCGTATCGGCGTGCCGGTGCTCCAGGTCATCACGGCGACCACCCGGCGGGACGCCTGGGCGACCAACCAGCGCGGCCTGGCGCCGGCCGACCTCGCCATGCATGTCGTGCTCCCCGAACTCGACGGACGGGTCCTGGCCGGTGCGATCTCGTTCAAGGCCGAAGGCGAGACCCATCCCGCGCTCGGCCATCGTGGCATGGTGAACCGCCCCGAGCCCGACCGGATCGAGGCGTTGGCGGATCGGGTCGCGAGCCTGGTCCGGCTGCAACGGACCCCGGTCGCGGATCGTCGCGTCGCGATCCTCGTCCCGCATTATCCAAGTGCGCCCGGCCGGACGGGATATGCCGTCGGACTGGACGTTCCGCAGAGCGTCCTTGAGATACTGAAAGACATGAAGGACGCCGGGTATAATATTGAAAATATTCCAGAAACCGCGCGGCATTTGCTTGAGATTCTGGATGAGGAATTGGCTGAGCTGGCGCTCGCCGGATATTGCGAACTGGCCGAGTGTATCCCACCTGGAGCGAAGCAAATCGTAGACGATGCGTGGGGGTCAGTAGGAGCAGGGGGGGCGGTCCAGCAGGATGAACCCGGCTTCCGTTTCCGCGCGGCGACTTTCGGGAACGTCACCGTCGCACTGGCGCCGGACCGGGGTCGCTCCGAGGATCGGCGCGCCGACTATCACGACCCAACGCTGCCGCCGCGCCACGACCTCGTCGCCTTCGGGCTATGGCTGCGCGAGGTGCTCGGTTGTCACGCGCTGGTCCACGTTGGCGCGCACGGCACGCTTGAATGGCTGCCGGGCAAGACGGTGGCGCTGACCCAAAACTGCTTTCCCGAAATCGTCGCGGGTCCGCTCCCCGTCGCCTACCCGTTCATCGTCTCCAATCCGGGCGAGGCGGCGCAGGCCAAGCGCCGCATCGGTGCCGTCACCATCGGCCATCTGCCGCCGCCGCTGACCGGTGCCGGCCTGACGGACGACCAGCAGGCGCTGGAGCGGCTGGTGGACGAATATGCGCAGGCCGACGGGCTCGACCGCCGCCGCCGCGACCGCCTGGCGAAGCTGATCGTCGCGAAAGCCGGCACGACGGGGCTGGCCACCGAAGCCGGCGTCACTGCGGGCGACGATCCCGACCAGGCGCTGCTGCGCATCGATTCCTGGCTGTGCGACCTCAAGGATTTCGCCATCAAGGACGGGCTGCACGTCTTCGGCCGTGTCGAGGCGGATGCCGACCCGATCCGGAAGCAAAGCGCCGACGCCGAGCGCGCCGCGCTGCTCGCCGTGCTGGATGGCCGCAGGGTGCCGCCAGGCCCTTCGGGGGCGCCGGCGCGTGGGCGCACCGACGTGCTGCCGACCGGCCGCAATCTCTTCGCGTCGGATCCCCGCGCCATGCCGACGCCGACCGCCTTCGACCTCGGCAAGGCGGCGGCGGAGGAGGTGCTGAGGCGCTATCTGCAGGACCATGGCGACTGGCCGCGGTCCCTGGTCATCGACCTTTGGGGCAGCGCCAGCCTGAGGACCGGTGGCGAGGAGATCGCGCAGGGCCTGTGGCTGATGGGCTGCCGGCCACAATGGGATGCCGCCACCGGCCGCGTCACCGGCGTAGAGGTTCTGCCGCCGGCCACGTTCGGTCGTCCGCGCGTCGACGTCACGTGGCGCATCTCGGGCCTGTTCCGCGACATGTTCCCGACGCAAATCGCGCTGATGGATGCCGCCGCCGACGCGGTCGCCGCGCGCGACGAGGCGGACGGCGACAATCCGCTCGTCGCCGAGCGCCGGGCATCGGGAAAGGCCCCTGCCCGCATCTTCGGCTCCGCGCCCGGCACCTATGGCGGCGGCGCTGAAGACTTGCTGGCTTCGGGCCGCTGGGAAGAGCGCGCCGAGCTTGGCCGCGCCTATCTCGACGCCGCCTCCCATGCCTATGGCGGGGCCGAGGGCGAAGGCCGCGCGGAAGCCGGCGCGTTTGCCGGCCGCGTCGCGGCTGCAGACCTTCTGGTCCACACCGGCGACGACCCCGGCCGCGACATCCTCGAAGGTTCGGCCGACGTCGCCTTCATCGGCGGTTTCTCGGCGGCCGTCGCGGCTCTGGGCGGCAAGGCCGACGTGATCGCGCTCGATACGACCGATCCCGCGAAACCGCGCGCACGATCGGTTTCGGAGGCCGTGACGCGGGCGGTCAGGGCCCGCGCCACCAACCCGCGCTTCATCGCAGGCCAGTTGCGCCATGGGCCGCGGGGGGCCGCGGAATTCGCAGAGACAGTCGACCGGCTGGTGGGCTTCTCCGAGACTACCGGCGCCATTCCGCCGGCGCTGATCGAGGCGGTCTACGATGCCTATGTCGCCGACCCGGCAGTGCGGACCTTTCTCCTGCGCGAGAACCCGGAGGCGGCCCGCGCCATCGCCGAGCGCTTCCAGTCGGCGCGCCGGCGCGGACTTTGGCATCCGCTGCGCAATTCGATCGACGACGACCTCGCGGCACTGATCGCCGAGGCACGGGGGATCGCGGCATGAATGCGCCGCTCAATCGCCGAGGCGCCTGCCCGACCTTGCGCGCGCCGATGCAGACCGGCGACGGGCTGCTCGCGCGGCTCTACCCGGTCGATGGCGGGCTGACCCCGGCACAACTGATCGGGCTGGCGAAGGCAGCGGCGCGACATGGCAATGGACTCCTCGAAATCACGCAGCGCGGCAGCCTCCAGGTCCGCGGGCTGACGGAGGCGACCACGGTGCTGTTCGCAGCCGAGGTCGATGGCCTGGGCATCAGGGTGCGCGACGGCGTGCCTGTCGAGACGGGGCC
The DNA here is from genome assembly GCA_019635755.1 of Rhizobiaceae bacterium. Taxonomy (GTDB): domain Bacteria; phylum Pseudomonadota; class Alphaproteobacteria; order Rhizobiales; family Rhizobiaceae; genus OAS926. The sequence goes on from JAHBYW010000004.1 coordinate 158,043, forward strand.
GCTCGCCGGCCTTGATCCCGAAGAAATCGCGGATCCGAGACCGCTGGCGGAGGCGATTCGGGGAGGCATCGCGAAAGCCGGACTGGCGGGGCGGCTGGGGCCGAAGGTGGCGGTGGTCGTCGACGGCGGCGGGTCGAGCCGGCTGGAGGGGCTGAAGGCGGATGTCAGGGTTGAGGCGTGGCGGGATGACGGCGGAGTTCGATGGTGTGTCGAAGTTCCGTCCGCCGAGCGCGTCGTGCAATCCGAGCCGCTGGATCAGCCGCTTGCTTTGACCACCGCACTTGCTGTTCTCGGGACGATTGCGGAGCTTGGAAATCAGGCTCGGGCGACGGACCTGACGTTGGCGGGGACTGCCTCGATTCTCGCTACCCCTCGGCCAGCCATTCAACAGCCACCCCCCTCTTTCCCCTCAAGGAGGGAGATCGGCCAATCGTCATGCGATCGCCGCTCGTTGGGATACGTCTCTTCGACTGCTGATCTGACGCCGAGGGGGGAACTGCCGATCTCCCCGCTTGAGGGGGAGATGGCCGGCAGGACAGAGGGAGGTGCCGGCGTCAAGGAACTGAGTGACGGCCGGTTTGCCGCCTTCTGCGCTCTGCCATTCGGAAGCGTCGAGGCTGATACGCTTGCCGTCTATGTCGAGGCGGCCGCAAAGGCCGGCGCCACCGAACTCCGCCTCGCGCCGAACCGTACGTTGATTGCGTTCTGCCCTTCCCGCGAGTCCGCCACCAAGGCGACCGATGTTGCCGGCGCCACCGGCTTCATCGTCGATCCGGCCGATCCTCGCTCCCGGATCGTCGCCTGCTCCGGCTCGCCGGCCTGCGCCTCGGGTCACATCCCGGCGCGCGCACTGGCCGCTTCGATCGCAGCCCAGATGCTGGCCGACGGAGCGTTCGAACTGCATATATCCGGCTGCGCCAAGCGCTGCGCGGCGCCATCTCATCGCGGGCTGACGCTGCTGGGCAGCGGGGACGGCGTGTCCCTCATCTTCGACGGTGGTGGAACCCCCGATGCCTCTCCTCTCGCCCATGTCGCGAAGGAGCGCGTCGAAGCCGCGTTCGGGCGGGTCGCGGGGCTCGTCTCGGCCGAGAGAAGGCAGGGCGAAACCGGCATCGACACCTTGCGGCGCATCGGCCAGCAGCGGCTCTCCGCCGCATTCGCGGAAGGAACCTGATGACCGCTCACGACTACATCCGCGACGGCAACGCGATCTACGAGAAGTCCTTCGCGATCATCCGCACCGAGGCCGATCTGTCGCGCTTTTCGCCCGCCGAGGCCGACGTCGCGGTGCGCATGATCCACGCCTGCGGGCAGGTGGAGGCGGCGCGTTTCTTCGAGTTCTCGCCCGGTTTCGTCGAAGCGGCGCGGTCCGCGCTGGCGGCCGGCGCGCCGATCCTCTGCGACGCCGAGATGGTGGCGCATGGCGTGACGCGGGCGCGCCTGCCCTCCGGCAACGAGGTGATCTGCACGCTTCGCGATCCGCGCACGCTGACGCTGGCAGAAACGGTGGGCAACACGCGCTCGGCCGCCGCACTGGAGCTCTGGCGCGACCGGCTGGCCGGCGCGGTGGTCGCCATCGGCAATGCGCCGACGGCTTTGTTTTACCTGCTGGACATGCTGGCCGCAGGAGCGCCGAAGCCGGCGGCGATCATCGGCATGCCTGTCGGCTTCGTCGGCGCGGCGGAATCGAAAGACGCACTCGCCGCGAGCACCCTCGGCATCCCCTGGGCTGTCGTGCGCGGCCGCATGGGCGGATCGGCGATGACCGCGGCTGCACTCAACGCGCTCGCGAGGCCCGGCCTGTGAGCACGCCCGCCAGCGGCCGTCTGATCGGCGTGGGCACGGGTCCGGGCGATCCGGAACTGCTGACGCTGAAGGCTGCCCGCGCGCTGGCGGCTGCCGATGTCGTCGCGCATTTCGCCAAGCGGGGGAATGACAGCAATGCGCGCGGCATCGTCGCCGGGCATTTGCGGCCGGGGGTGATCGAGCTTCCCCTGCTTTATCCCGTAACCACCGAGATCGACAAAACCCACGACGACTACCGGACGGCGATCGGCAAATTCTACGAGGACTCCGCCGAGGCGGTCGCCGCGCATCTGCAGGCCGGTCGCACGGTCGCGGTGCTGTCGGAGGGCGATCCGCTCTTCTACGGCTCGTACATGCATCTCCACGTGCGTCTCGCGGACCGGTTCCCGACCGAGGTGATTGCCGGCATCACCGCGATGTCCGGCGCCTGGTCGGGGTCGGGACTTCCGATCACGCAGGGCGACGACGTCTTGACCGTGCTGCCCGGAACGCTGCCGGAAGCGGAGCTCTTGCGCCGGCTCGCCGACACCGACGCTGCGGTCATCATGAAGGTCGGACGCAATCTGCCGAAAATCCGTCGTGCGCTGGAGGGGGTCGGGTTGCTGGACCGGGCGCTCTATGTCGAGCGCGCAACGATGGCGAACACGCGGACCATGCGCCTTGCCGACAAGGCGGACGACGGCGCGCCCTATTTCTCCATCGTGCTGGTGCCTGGCTGGGAGGCGCGGCGATGAGCGGCCGGCTGTTCGTCATCGGGCTCGGGCCCGGAAATCCCGATCAGGTCACGCCGGAGGCCATTAACGCCGTCGCCGCGGCGACGGAGTTCTTCGGCTACGGCCCCTACCTCGACCGGCTGACGCTGTTACCCGGACAGGTGCGCCACGCCTCGGACAATCGAGAGGAACTGTCCCGCGCCAAAGCTGCGCTGACGCGTGCCGCCGAGGGAATCGATGTGGCGGTCGTGTCCGGCGGTGATCCCGGCGTGTTCGCCATGGCGGCGGCGGTGTGCGAGGCGATCGACGCCGGACCGGTCGCATGGCGCGAAATCGAGCTCGTCGTCGTTCCGGGCGTGACCGCGATGCTGGCCGTCGCCGCGCGCGCCGGCGCGCCGCTTGGCCATGACTTCTGCGCCATCTCGCTCTCCGACAATCTGAAGCCCTGGCCGCTGGTGGAACGGCGGCTCGACGCGGCGGCTCGCGCGGGCTTCGTCATCGCGCTCTACAATCCCATCAGCCGGGCGCGGCCGTGGCAGCTGGGCAAGGCCTTCGAGCTGCTGCGGCGGGCCCTGCCCGGCAGCGTCCCGGTGATTTTCGGCCGTGCCGCCGGGCGGCCGGACGAGCGCATCGAGGTCGTTTCCCTGGCGGACGCCGCCGCGGCCCGGGCCGACATGGCGACCTGCGTCATCATCGGCTCGGTCGAGACGCGCATCGTTGAACGGCCGGGCAAGCCGGCGCTGGTCTATTCGCCGCGCTTCGCCAGCGAGGCGGCCAGATGATCGATCATCGCAAGCGCCTCCTCCATGGTCGGCGCGGACGGAACGTCGGGCAGTGGCGGCCGGCGGATCATCAGCACGGGTATGGCCAATTCGCGTGCCGCGACGAGCTTGCCGACGGTCGCTTCGCCGCCGCTGTTCTTGCAGACGACGACGTGGATGCGCTCGTCTCGGAAGAGGTCGCGTTCGTCGGCCACGCCGAACGGGCCACGGCCGATGATGTAGCGCACGTCCGGCAGGTCGAGCGGTGGCTCGACCGGATCGACGCTGCGGATCAGGTAGGAATGCCGGGGCACGCGCTCGAACGGCGCGAGTTCCTGGCGGCCGAGCGCGAGGAAGACGCGGCGCTGAGCGTCGCAAGACAGGGCCTCCGCGGCCTCGGTCGCGCTCGCCACGTCCGTCCAGCGGTCGCCGGGTTGAGCGAGCCAAGGCACGCGGCGCAGCGCCAGGATCGTCACGCCGGCAAGCCTCGCTGCCTTGGCCGCGTTGCGCGAAATCTGAGCGGCGTAGGGGTGCGTGGCGTCGACCAGCATGTCGACGCGGTTGTCGGCGAGATAAGCCGCGAGGCCATCAGCGCCTCCGAACCCGCCGACGCGCACCGGCACGGGGTGCAGCACCGGCGTCTGCGTGCGCCCGGCAAGCGACAGCGTCACGTCAAGATCGGCGCGTCCCGCAAGCGCTCCAGCGAGCTGGCGCGCCTCGGTCGTGCCGCCGAGGATCATGATGCGGGTCTTCGCCATGTCGGGTGAAGCTCTATCAGGCCGCCGCTGGCTGTCCATCGTCGGCATCGGTGAAGACGGGGTGGCCGGCCTGTCCGACGCAGCCAAGGCGGCCATCTCCGGCGCTGAATTCGTTATTGGCGGCCGGCGGCATCTGGCGCTGGCAAATCAACTGATCCGGGGTGAGGCGACAGCGTGGCCGGTGCCCTTCGATCCGGAGATGCAAGCGGTGCGCGGCATGGCCGGCCGCAAGGTCTGCGTGCTGGCGTCCGGCGACCCTTTCCTGCACGGCGTCGGCGCCACGATCGCGCGCATCGTTCCGCTTGCCGAATTCGTCGCTTTGCCGGCTCCTTCCGCCTTCAGCCTCGCGGCGTCGCGGCTGGGCTGGGCGCTGCAGGACGTCGAGACCATATCGCTCCATGGAAGGCCGATGAGCCTGATCCTGCCGCTGCTGCATCCGGGGCGGCGTGTCATCGCGCTTACCTCGGACGGCCATGGCCCGGCCGCGCTGGCGGCGCAGCTCGCCGAGAATGGCTTCGGCGGCTCGGTCATGACGGTGCTGGAGGCGCTTGGCGGTCCCGATGAACGCATCTCGGTGCGCCGTGCCGACGCGTTCGACATCGCCAGAGTGAACCCGCTGAACGTTGTGGCCGTCGAGGTGATGGCATCAGCCGGCGCGCGCGTGCAGCCGCTCGCCGCCGGCCTTGCCGACGATCTCTTCGAGCACGATGGCCAGATCACCAAGCGCGAGGTTCGCGCAGTCACGCTATCGGCGCTGGCGCCACGCCGGGGCGAGCTTCTCTGGGACGTAGGCGCGGGCTCCGGCTCGGTCGGCATCGAATGGATGCTGGCCGATCCGTCGGTGCGCGCCGTCGCCGTCGAGGCCGACCCCGTTCGGGCAGCACGGATCGGCCGCAATGCTGAGCGGTTCGGCGTGCCGGGGCTGGACGTCGTGGAGGGCCGGGCACCTGACGTTCTGCCCGCCCTGCCCTCACCCGATGCGATCTTCATCGGCGGCGGTGGCAGCGACGAAGGCGTTCTGGACACCGCGATGGCGGCGTTGAAACACGGTGGCCGGCTGGTTGCCAATGCGGTGACCCTCGAGATGGAGCAGGTGCTGCTGCACGCGCGTGCAAGTCTGGGCGGCGAGCTGACGCGGATCGGCATCGCACGGGCCGAGCCGGTCGGCTCGATGATCGGCTGGAGATCGGCCATGCCGGTGACGCAATGGGTTTGGACAAAGCGATGATCGTCGCCGGCATCGGCTGCCGCAAGGGTGCGACAACCGCCTCGGTCGTCGCCGCCATCCATGCCGCGCTCTCGGCGCGCGAACTTGGCGTCTCGGCGCTCGGGGGCCTGGCGACGCTGGCTGCCAAGCGCGACGAAGCCGGCATCGTGGCCGCGGCGAAGGCACTGTCGCTGGACCTGATCGTCGTCAACGAGGACGCCGCAGCAATGGCCGATCCGCGAGCGATCTCACATTCCTCGGCTTCGCTCGCCGCAACAGGCACGCGCTCGGCGTCGGAGACAGCGGCGCTCGCCGCCGCCGGGCCGTCCAGCCGGCTGCTCGCGCCCCGTCTCGTGCTGGGCGATGTCACCTGCGCGCTCGCTGCCAGCGGAGACGTGCCGTGACCGTGCACTTCATCGGCGCGGGCCCTGGCGCGGCCGACCTGATCACCGTGCGCGGCCGCGATCTGATCGCGCGCTGTCCAGTCTGCCTCTATGCCGGGTCGATCGTGCCGACCGAACTGCTGGATCACTGCCCGCCCGGCGCGCGCAAGGTCGACACCGCGCCGATGTCGCTGGACGAGATCGAGGCGGAGTGCCGCGCGGCCCACGCCGCAGGCCAGGACGTGGCGCGGCTGCATTCCGGCGACCTGTCGATCTGGAGCGCCGTCGCCGAGCAGATCGCGCGCCTGGAGAACCATGGCATACCCTACACACTGACGCCCGGCGTGCCCGCCTTTGCGGCTGCCGCCGCGGCGCTCAAGCGCGAGCTGACAGTCCCTGAACTGGCGCAGAGCCTCGTTCTCACCCGTGTGTCCGGCCGCGCCTCGCCGATGCCCGCGCGCGAGACGCTGGCAGGGTTCGGGCGGACCGGTGCGACGCTCGCCATTCATCTCGCCATCCACGCGCTGGACCGTATCGTCGCGGAACTGACACCACTCTATGGTCCGGACTGTCCGGTCGCGATCGTGGCGGACGCATCACGGCCAACCGAGCGCGTCGTGCGCGGCACACTGTCGACGATCGAGGCAGCCGTGGCCGAAAATCCGATCGAGCGCACCGCGATCGTTTTCGTCGGGCGGACTCTGACCGGCAAGATAGGGAGGGAAAGCGCTCTCTATGATGCCGGCTATCAGCGCCGCTTCAGGGGCCGCGATTCATGATCGCCCGGATGAAAGCCGGACTGGCCGAGCAGCGTGCCCTCGCGGTCGAAAACGAGGATTTCGAGCTGAACGCCGGGGTTGCGCAGGACACCCGCCGCCGTCTTCCAGGCATCGGCGGCGATTGCGTCGCCAAGCGCGACGCCGCCCTCGCGGGCGATGGAAAAGGCCTCCGCGACCGTGTTCGCCGTCCTGATGCGATGCCCGGCGTCGCTGCCGGGCGCCAGCTTTTCCGCCGTCGCCGCCAGCACGTCGAGATCGGCGGCGCCGCGCTTGGAATGCAGGTCGAGCATGCCCTGCGCGAGCTTGGTCATCTTCGCCACCCCGCCCGCTACCGTCACACGCTCGACAGGATGCGCGCGGATATACTTGAGCATCCCGCCGACGAAATCGCCCATGTCGATCAGCGCAACCTCCGGCAGGCCGTGATGCTTTTGGACGGCCCCTTCGGAGGCGGAGCCGGTCGCCCCCGCGACATGGGTCAGCCCGGCGCCGAGCGCCACGTCGATGCCGCGATGGATCGAGTGGATCCATGCGGAGCAGGAATAGGGAATGACGATCCCGGTCGTTCCCAGGATCGAGATGCCGCCCAGGATGCCCAGACGACCGTTCAGCGTCTTCGTCGCGATCGCCTCGCCGTCGGGAACGGAGATTTCCACCTCGAAGTCCCCTCCCTCCCCGGCCACCTCGGCGATCGCCGCCGCGATCATCTTTCGAGGCATGGGATTGATGGCCGGCTCGCCGGGCGGCATCGGCAGGCCGGGTCGGGTCACGGTGCCGACGCCGGGTCCGGCCCTGAAGGTGATGCCTGTTCCCGCCATACCGCGGCGGACCGTGCTGACGATGGTGGCGCCATGCGTGACGTCGGGATCGTCGCCTGCGTCCTTGACGATGGCAGCGCTCGCCGACTGCCCTGCCAGATCATGTCCTGCGAGCGCGAAGGCCGGGGTCTGGCCGCCGGGCAGCGTGATCGTCACCGGGTCCGGAAACTCGCCCTTCAGCAGCGCGGCGCACGCCGCTTTCGCGGCAGCGGCGGCGCAGGCTCCCGTGGTCCATCCGCGACGGAGCGGAGACTGTTCTTCGGACATTCCATGACCTATAGGACGGGCAATGCGCCGGGTCACGGCGAAAAGGATCGGCGATGAGCCTGAACGAGGCCATCCAGCGGCTTCGGCCGGAACTGAAAGCCTTCGAACCGGGGCATGTTTGGCTTGCCGGCGCAGGGCCGGGCGACCGGGGCTCGCTGACGCTCGACGTGATTTCGGCCCTCTCCCACGCTGACGCCATCGTCTATGACGCGCTGGTCGACCCGTCCGTCCTGTCGGCCGCGCGAGAAGGCGCCGAGATCCATTTTGTCGGCAAGCGCGGCGGACAGGAATCGGCGCGCCAGGACGACATTACCGCGCTGCTGGTGCATCTGGCCGGCAAGCAGAAGCGCGTACTGAGGCTGAAGGGCGGCGACCCCTATATTTTTGGCCGCGGCGGCGAAGAGGCGCTGGCACTCGCGCAGGCCGGCATCCCGTTCCGCATCCTGACCGGGGTGACGTCGGCCTTCGGCGCGCTGGCCAGCGCCGGCATTCCGGCAACGATGCGGGGCATGAACAAGGCGGTCATCCTTGCGACGGGCCATGCGGCCGGCGCGGAGGACGATCTTGACTGGGCCGCGCTCGCTCGGACGGGTCAGCCCATCGTCGTCTATATGGGCCTGAAGAACCTGGAGACGATCGCGATCGCACTGCTCGAAGGCGGCCTGCCGGGTTCGACGCCCGTCGCCATCCTGATGGCGGCGACCACGCCCAACGAGCGCGTTCTGGTCTCCACCCTGGCCCGGGCGGCGGCGGATACCCGCGAAGCCCGTATCATATCCCCCGCCCTCATCGTCGTCGGCGACATCGTGTCGATGCGGGCAGAACTCACCGGCGACCGCGAGGCATCGCGCTCGGCATGAGTGCCCGGGGCCTCATCGTCGGGGCGCCGCGCTCCGGTTCCGGCAAGACGAGCGTCGCCATCGGCCTCATGCGCGCATTCGCCCAGCGGGGGCTCTCCGTCCGCGGCGCGAAGTCGGGTCCGGACTACATCGATCCCGGCTTTCACGCGGCGGCCACCGGGCTGCCGGGCGTGAACCTCGACAGCTGGGCGATGGCGCCTGATCTGCTCGACAGCCTCGCGGCACTGGCGGCCGGCGACACCGATCTCGTCGTCGTCGAAAGCGCCATGGGCCTCTTCGACGGCATCCCCGGCGAGCCGGGTCGTTCGGGATCGGCGGCCGACCTCGCCCGCCGTTACGGCCTGCCGGTTTTGCTGGTGCTCGACGTATCCGGCCAGTCGCAGACCGCCGCCGCCGTGGCACGCGGTTTCGCCGCCCATGATCCGGACGTGACGATCGCGGGCGTCGTGCTGAACCGCGTGGGCAGCGAGCGGCATCGAAAACTCTGTGCCGACGCCATCGAGGCCGCCGGTCTCCCGGTCGTGGGGTCGATCGCGCGCGATCCTCAGATGACGATGCCCGAGCGCCATCTCGGCTTGGTACAGGCGCAGGAACACGCGGCGCTCGGGCGGTTCATCGACAAGCTGGCGGACGTCATCGCCAGGTCGCTTGACCTCGACGCCGTGCTGAGGCTGACCGCACCGTTGGTGCCGTCGCCGGGCACCGTCGCGGCGGCGCTGCAACCGCCGGGGCAGCGCATCGCGGTCGCCAGCGACACCGCCTTCTCCTTCCTCTATCCGCATGTGGCCGGGCACTGGCGCAGGCAGGGTGCCGAACTCGTGCCATTCGCGCCACTGAACGACGAGGCGCCGCGCCCCGATTGCGACTTCTGCTGGCTGCCGGGCGGCTATCCCGAACTTTACGCCGGTCAGCTCGCCGCCCTCGAACGGTTCCGCGAGGGGGTGCGCCAGTTTGCCCGGACGAAGCCTGTCCATGGTGAATGCGGGGGCTTCATGGTGCTTGGCAAGTCGCTGGAGGACGCCAACGGCATCACTCACCCGATGCTGGGCCTGCTCGGCCATGCCACGAGCTTCGCCACGCGCAAGATGAACCTGGGCTACCGCCGCGCCAGGCTGCGCGCCGACGGCCCGCTCGGCCGCGCGGGACAGGTCGTGCGCGGCCACGAATTCCACTATGCTCGAACCGTCGCCGCGGGGAACGACCCGCCGATGGCCGACATCTCGGACGGGCAGAACCAGCCGATCGGCCCGTCCGGGGGGCGGCGCGGTCTGGTGTCCGGGACGTTCTTCCACGCGATCGCCCGGGGCTAGGACGATGGGCGGGAGCGGCGGCATGCGGAGCGATGTCGAGGTGGGCCGATGGATGCCGAGAAGCTGCTGAAACAGGCCGTCGACGGCTTCGCCGCCTGCATCGCGTTCTATACGCGCATCCCGGCCGGGCGCTTTGCGCGGGAAGATACCGACTTCGCCGCGTCTCAATGGGCGACGCCGCTGGTGGGTCTGATCGTCGGCGTCATCGGCTGGTTCTTCTTCTGGCTGGCGCATGCGCTCGGCCTGCCGGCGAGCGTCTCTGCTGCCCTGTCGCTGTGCGCGATCCTGCTCGTCACCGGCTGCCTGCATGAGGACGGCGTTGCCGACATGACCGACGCCTTCGGCGGCGGCCAGACACGTGAACGCAAGCTGGAGATCATGAAGGACAGCCGCAACGGCACCTTCGGCGTCGTAGCGCTCATCATGGAGCTGCTGCTGCGCTGGGCGGCGATGGCGGCCCTGGTCAGGCCGGGCCTCGCCTTCTGGGGCCTCCTCGCGGCCCATGCCGGCTCGCGGGCACTGTTTCCGCTGTTCATGCACGCGGTGAGGCCGGCGAAGCCCACGGGCCTCGCTGCCGGCGTGGGTGCCGTGTCGAGCGACGTCGCGCTTTATTCCGCCGCGATCGGGGGCGCGATCCTTCTCGTGACGCTGGGCTTCTGGCCGGCTCTTGCGGCCGTGCTCGCGCTTGCCGTCTGGTTCTTCGGCCTGAAGGCGCTCTGCGAACGCCAGATCGGCGGCCACACCGGCGACGTGCTGGGCTCGCTCCAGCAGGGCGCCGAGATCATCCTGCTACTTGTCGCCTGCGCCAGTCTCGCCTGAGCGCCCTACCCGGAGTCTTCCATGCCCTTCTCGACCCTCGCGGAGCTTCGCCGCGCCGCGCTCGATCTGCCTGCCCCGGACGCCGGAGCGCGTGCCGACGCGGCGGCGCGCCAGGATGTGCTGACCAAGCCGCAGGGAAGCCTCGGCCGGCTCGAGGAGGCCGCGGTCTGGCTCGCCGGCTGGCAGCGCAAACCGGCGCCCGTGCTCGAGGCGGTGCGCGTGATCGTTTTCGCGGGTTCGCACGGTGTCACCGCTCAGGGAGTATCGGCCTTCCCGGCCGAAGTGACGGGCCAGATGGTGGCCAACTTCGCCGCAGGCGGCGCGGCCATCAACCAGCTGGCACGTGCGGCAGGCGCCACGCTGTCTGTCGTGCCGCTGGACATCGACCGGCCGACAGCCGATTTCACACAGTCGGAAGCGATGACCGAGGCCGAACTGCTGGCCGCCGTTTCCACGGGCTACGACGCCGTGCAGGCAGATACCGACCTGCTGTGCCTGGGCGAGATGGGCATCGGCAACACCACGGCAGCAGCGGCCATCGCAGCAGGCCTCTTCGGCGGCCGTGGCGTCGACTGGGTCGGCCGGGGGACCGGGGTGGACGACGCGGGTCTTCGGCGCAAGGCGGAGGTGGTCGACGCAGCACTTGCCGTGCACGCCGCCCGTCTCGCAGATCCGCTCGGCGTGCTGGCAGCGCTCGGCGGCCGTGAACTGGCGGCGATCTTCGGCGCGACGCTGGCGGCGCGCCGGCATTCGATCCCGGTGGTCCTGGACGGATTCGTCTGCTCGGCCGCGGCGGCACCCCTGGCCAAGCTCGCCGAGGGAGGGCTCGCCCATGCCATTGCCGGCCACGTGTCAGCTGAAGCCGCGCATCGCCGGCTCCTGGACGCGCTGGGGCTCAAGCCACTGCTCGACCTCGGGATGCGGCTCGGCGAGGCGTCTGGCGCCTGCCTGGCCGTGAACATCCTGCGCTCCGCGCTCGCATGCCATTCGGGCATGGCGACGTTCGCCGAAGCGGCCGTCTCCAACCGGTAAAGCGCGACGGATCGACGATGGACGCTTCGAAAGACATCTCCCGCCTGATCGAGATCATGTCGGCGCTGCGGACGCCGGGCACCGGTTGCCCGTGGGATCTCGAGCAGGACTTCTCGACGATCGCCCCCTATACGCTTGAGGAGGCTTATGAGGTCACCGACGCGATCCAGCGTGGCGACCTGACCGACCTCAAGGAAGAGCTGGGAGATCTGCTGCTTCAGGTCGTGTTTCATTCCCGCATGGCGGAGGAGCAAGCCGCCTTCACGTTTGGCGACGTCGTCGAGGCGATCACGAAGAAGATGATCCGTCGGCACCCCCACGTCTTTGGCGATGCAGAGGCGCGTGCGGCAGGCAGCGCCAAGGGACAATGGGACCGCATCAAGGCGGAGGAGAAGGCCGAGAAGCGCGCCGAGCGCCTTGCACGGGGAATGGCGCCGGAGGACCATGGAGCCGGGTTCCTCGACGGGGTGCCGGTTGCCCTGCCCGCGCTGACGCGCGCGCTCAAGCTCCAGGAGAAGGCCGCAAAAGTGGGGTTCGACTGGAAGGACGCCAAGCCGATCCTCGACAAGATCGAGGAGGAGATCGGCGAACTGCGGGAGGCGATGGAGACCGACAACCGCGCGTCGATGACCGACGAGTTCGGCGACGTGTTGTTCGCGCTGGTCAATTTCGGCCGGCACCTCGGTATCGACGCTGAAACGGCGCTGCGCGGCACCAACGACAAGTTCCGCACGCGGTTCCACGCGGTCGAGGCTGCCCTCATGGCGCAGGGCGGCACGCTGGACGACGCCACGCTGGACGAAATGGAAGCGCTCTGGCAGGCCGCAAAGCGGCGCCCTTCAGAGCCTTGACAGACAGCCCCCTACGCCCGGCGTCGCAGCCGGTCGTTGATCTCGGCGAAACGCTCGACCGGCGCGCTGACCGTCAGCTCTATTCCGCCATCGTCGCGATCGGTCCGTCCGACGATGTCCGCGTTGCGGTAGATCCAATCGAGGTGGCCGAGCTGATCGGGCGCGAGCGCCACGGCGCGCGTCTCGACGGCACCGCCGATGCGCGACTCGATGAGCGTCCGCAGCGCGTCGATGCCCTCGCCCGTCAGCGCCGATATGGCGATCGGCGGCCCCTTGCCGGCTTGCTCGCTCTCCGCGATCAGCCGCGTGCGGTTGGCTTCGTCAAGCAGGTCGACCTTGTTCCAGACCTCGATGACGCGAGCGGCGTTGGCGGCATCGACGCCGAGGTCCCCGAGGATGCGTTCGACATCCTCGGCCTGAGCCGCGGTGTCCGGGTCGGATATGTCGCGAAGGTGAATGACGAGTTCGGCCTCCACCACTTCCTCGAGCGTGGCGCGGAAGGCAGCCACCAGATGCGTCGGAAGATCGGAGATGAAGCCGACCGTATCGGACAGGATGACCGTCGTCCCGTGCGGCAGGCGGACCCGGCGCAGCGTCGGGTCGAGCGTCGCGAACAGCATATCCTCCGCCAGCACGCCGGCGCCGGTCAGCCGGTTGAACAGCGTCGATTTGCCGGCGTTGGTGTAGCCGACGATGGCGACGACCGGAAACGGCACTTTCTTGCGCTTGGCGCGGTGCAGATCGCGGGTGCGCCGCACCGTCTCCAGTTCGCGCTTCAGCTTCAGGATCTTCTCCTGCAGCAGCCGCCGGTCGGCTTCGATTTGCGTTTCGCCCGGCCCGCCCAGGAAACCAGCGCCGCCGCGCTGGCGTTCGAGGTGGGTCCAGCTGCGCACGAGACGGCCCTTCTGGTAGTTCAGATGCGCGAGTTCGACCTGGAGCGCACCCTCCTTGGTCCGCGCACGCCGCCCGAAGATCTCCAAGATGATGCCGGTGCGGTCGAGCACCTTGGCATTCGTCTCTTTTTCCAGGTTGCGCTGCTGCACAGGGGTCAGCGGATGGTCGACGAACACGAGCCCTGCACCCGTATCGGAGACGACCTTGGCCAGCTCTTCGACCTTGCCTGCGCCGAGCAGCGTCGCCGGGCGCGGGTCCGCGACCATCACCACTGCTGAATGGACAGGTTCGAGATCGATCGCGGAGGCCAGGCCCAGAGCCTCTTCCAGCCGCGCGTCGGGAGACCGCGCAAGCCGTGTCCGGCTCTTGGACGAGTCGTCGTCGGTCCGCGGGTGCCTTGTCAGCACAGGGACGACGACCACCACCTTGCCGGTCGAGCGCGGCGCATGGTCATCCGCCGCAGGCTTTCGGGAGCGCGAGGGTTTGCCCTCGCTGTTCTTGTTGTTCAATGAAGCGTCGCCCAATCAGCTTTCGCGGCCGGCATCCTCACCGTCGAACATCTGAACCGGCTGGCTCGGCATGATCGTCGAGATCGCATGCTTGTAGACGAGCTGCGAGTGTCCATCCCTGCGAAGCAATACGCAAAAATTGTCAAAGGAAGTCACGACACCCGTAAGCTTTACGCCATTGATCAGGAAAATCGTGAGTGGATTCTTGCTTTTCCGGACCGAATTCAGGAACAGGTCCTGAAGGTTCTGCGATCTTTCCGCCATTGTTTTTTCTTTCGCCGCCCCAAACCCCGAGACGGTCATAAGCGCCAAATAAATCGGTTGATGTCAAGCGTCGCCCGGCGCGTGTCGAGGGGTCGACCGGCGACGCGTTTCTGGAATCCCCGTATGCTGCGGGTTACCAAACCGGTGTTTTTTCCGCAACGTCAAAAAACGCCTTCCGAAGCGTCATCGAGACGCTGCCCGGATGGCCGTTGGCGATCACGCGGCCGTCGATCTCGACCACCGGCATGACCACCGTCGTCGCCGAGGTGATGAAGGCTTCGCGGGCGCCGAGCGCTTCCTCGACCGTGAAACCGCGCTCCTCGATGGACAGCCCCTCCTTCCGGGCGACGTCAAAGACGGTGGTGCGCGTTACCCCGCGCAGGATGCCGTGGTCGGCGGGCCGGGTCACCAGCACCCCGTCCTTCGTGACGATCCACGCGTTGGTCGACGCTCCCTCGAGCACGACCCCGTCGGCGCCGACGAACCAGGCTTCCAGCGCCCCCGCCAGCTTCGCCTTCTGCTTGGCGAGCACGTTGGGCAGCAACCCGATCGTCTTGATGTCGACGCGCTCCCAGCGGTTCTCCGGCACGGTAATGACCTTGACGCCGGACTCCCAGCGCCGCGCCAGCGTCCCACGGTCGGTGCGCTTGGCGGTGATGACCATTGCCGGCTTGGCATCGGCGGGGAAGACGTGGTCCCGGGAGGCCACGCCGCGGGTCACCTGCAGGTAGACGAGGCCGTCGCTCACGCGGTTGCGGCGAATGACCTCATGGATCGCTATTTCGAGTGTCCGACGGCTCATCGGCCAGGCGATCTCAAGTTCGCGCAGAGAGCGGTCGAGGCGATCCAGGTGCCGCGTCATGTCGACGATCACGCCGCGCGCCACTTCGCAGACCTCGTAGACGCCGTCGGCGAATTGATAGCCGCGATCCTCGATGTGGACCGCAGCGTCGCGGTGCGGAACGTAGCGGCCGTTGACGTAGGCGATGCGGGGCATGCGGTTTTCCTGACCGGTTGTGTGCTCAGAAGAATTCGAGGCTGACGCGGAACATCTGCTCGACCTGCTTCACCGCGCTGGCCATCGCGAAGATGACGACGCGGTCCTTCGCCTTGATCTTCAGCGAGCCGTTCGGCTGCAGCACGGCACCGTCGCGATAGACCGCGCCGATGCGCATGCCTTCGGGCAGCTTCACGTCGCGCAGCGCCGAGCCGACCAGCGGCGACGTCTCGAGTGCCTCGGCCTCGATCGCCTCGGCCAGACCCTTGTGGACGCTGTGGACCGCGCGGATGCGGCCGCGACGGACGTGCTGGAGGACGCGCGAGATGGTGATCGCGCGCGGATTCACATAGGCGTCGATGTCGAGCGTCCCGGCGATGTCGTGGAAGGCCGGGTTGTTAATGAGCGCCAGATTGGCCTTGCAGCCGAGACGCTTCGCCATCACCGACGAAAGGATGTTGACCTGGTCGTTGTTGGTCAGCGCCACCATCAGGTCGGCTTCCTGGATGTCGGCCTCGAGCAGAAGCTTCTGGTCAAGGGCGCTGCCGTTCAGCACCACGGTGCGGCGCAGTTCGTCCGCGACGGCGATGGCGCGCTCGCGCGTGTTCTCGATCATCTTGACGCGCGTGCGGCTCTGGCGCTGCTCCAGCGTGCGCGCAACGTGCAGCCCGATATTGCCGCCGCCGGCAACGACGATGCGCGTCGCCTCCTGCTCGTCATGGCCGAACAGCCCGAGGGTCCGCCGCACCTGTTCCTTGGTCGTCACAACATAGGCGAGATCGCCGGCGAAAAGCTGGTCCGCCGAATGCGGGATGAACAGCTTTCCGTTGCGGACCACGCCCACCACCGTCGAGCGCAGGTCTGGGAAGAGTTCGGTCAGCTGCGACAGCGGCGTATTGATGACGGGGCAGTCCTCCAGGCAGTCGATCGCCACCATCGCGATCTTGCCATCTGCGAAGCGGACGACGTCGGTCGCGCCCGGGATGGCGATCCGGCGCAGCACCATTTCGGCCACTTCGAGCTCCGGCGAGATCGTCACGTCGATCGGCAGGTTGGCGCGCGAAAACAGGTCCTGGTAGTGCGGCCGGAGGTAGGACTGGGCACGGATCCGGGCGATCTTGGTTGGCACGTTGAACAGCGCGTGCGCGACCTCGCAGGCGACGATATTCACCTCGTCGTAGAGCGTGACGGCGATGATCATGTCGGCGTTCTGGGCGCCTGCCGCCTCCAGCACGTCCGGATGGGCGCCGTGCCCGACGAAACCGCGCACGTCGAGCGTATCGCGCACGGCGCGGATGAGCTCGACGGATGTGTCGATAACCGAGACGTCGTTCTGCTCGGCCGCAAGACGCTCGGCGATGCCGTAGCCGACCTGGCCGGCGCCGCAGATGATCACCCTCATGGCCGTCTAGACCCCGAGCGACTTCAGCTTCCTGTGAAGCGCCGAGCGCTCCATACCAATGAATTCGGCGGTGCGCGAGATGTTGCCGCCGAACCGGTTGATCTGGGCGATCAGATATTCCTTCTCGAAAAGCTCGCGCGCCTCGCGCAGCGGCAGCGCCATGATGTGCTGGTCCGACTGGCTGGGCGTGCGTGGCATCACGTCGCCGATCTCGGACGGGAGCAGGTCGGCGGTGATCGGCGCATCGGCATCGTCGCCCCTGGCGAGGATCATCAGCCGCTCGATGTTGTTTCGGAGTTGCCGCAGATTGCCCGGCCAGTTGTGGGCCTGAAGAACGGCCAGCGCATCGTCTCCGATGCGACGGACCTTGATGCCCGCCTGGCGGGCGACCTGCCGCATGAAATGATCGACGAGGTACGGAATGTCCTCGCGGCGCTCGGCGAGGCCTGGAACGATGATAGGCACGACCGCCAGCCGGTGGTAGAGGTCCTCGCGGAAGGTGCCCTCGGCGATCATGGCCTCCAGGTTCTGGGCGGTAGAGGAGATGATGCGCACGTCGACCTTGACGCGCTTCGTGCCGCCGACGCGCTCAAACTGCTGGTCGACCAGCACGCGCAGGATCTTGCCCTGCGTTTCGCGGGGCATGTCGGCGACCTCGTCGAGATACAGGATGCCGCCATGCGCCTCCTCCAGGGCGCCGACCTTGCGCTCGCCGCCGTTGGATTCGGTGCCGAACAGCTCGATCTCCATGCGCTCGGGCGTGATCGTCGCAGCGTTGAGGCTGACGAACGGGCCGGCCTTGCGGGTCGATCCGGCATGGAGGGCGCGTGCGACCATCTCCTTCCCCGCGCCCGAAGGGCCGATGATCATGACGCGGCTGTTGGTCGGCGCCACGCGGTCGATGGTCTGCCGAAGCTGGTTCATCGCCGCCGACATGCCGATCAGGTCGAACGTCTCGCCGGTACGCTGCTTGAGATCGGAGACCTCGCGCCGGAGCTTCGACGTCTCCAGCGCGCGCTCGGCGATTAGCACCAGGCGGTCGGCCTTGAACGGCTTCTCGATGAAGTCGTAGGCGCCGCGGCGGATCGCAGACACGGCGGTCTCGATCGTGCCGTGGCCCGAGATCATCACCACCGGCAGGTTCGGGTGGATCTGCTTGATCTCGTCCAGCAGCGCCAGCCCATCGAGCTTCGACCCCTGCAGCCAGATGTCCAGGAAGACGAGGCGCGGCGCGCGGTCCGCGATCGACGCGAGGGCGCTGTCGCTGTCACGCGCGGTCCGGGTCTCGTGGCCCTCGTCGCTCAGAATGCCCGCGACCAGCTCGCGGATGTCTTCCTCGTCGTCAACGATCAGGATGTCAGACGCCATCAGCGACCTTTTCAGTTTCTCGTTCTTGCGCCGGGGCATTCGCGCCCCGCGGGTTTGCGTCCGCCGGGTCGGCACCCGGCAGGAACATGGAGATCATCGCGCCCCGACCGCCGTGGAACGTCTCGGGCGCATCGTGCAGTTCAAGCCGACCGCCGTGGTCCTCGATGATCTTCTTTACGATGGCAAGGCCGAGGCCCGTGCCCTTCGCGCGCGTAGTCATATAGGGCTCCAGCAGGCGCTGGCGATTCTCGCGCGGCAGCCCCTTGCCGTTGTCGATCACATCGACCCGGATCTCGTCGCCGGTGCGTCTTGCGGTGATGCGGATCACGCCGGGCTCCCCCCCGTCGCGCTCGGCCGCCTCGATCGCCTCCGATGCGTTCTTGATGACGTTGCCGAAGGCCTGCGCGAGCAGGCGGCTGTCGAAGGTTCCCACCAGCGGCTCGGAGGAGAAATCGCGCTCGAATGCGATGTCGGAGCGGCTGACCTCCACCAGAAACGATGCCTCGCGGAGGGGCTCGCGCACGTCGAGCTTCTGCATGTCCGGCTTCGGCATCCGCGCAAACGACGAGAACTCGTCGACCATCCGCCCGATGTCCTCGACCTGCCGGATGATTGTGTCGGTGCACTGGTCGAAGACCTCGCGATCCTCGGTGATTACCTTGCCGTAGCGGCGGCGGATGCGCTCCGCCGAAAGCTGGATCGGCGTCAGCGGATTCTTGATCTCGTGGGCGATCCGTCTTGCCACGTCGGCCCATGCGGTCGAACGCTGCGCAACCACTAGATCGGTGATGTCGTCGACGGTCACCACGAAGGACTGTTCGTCGCTCTCCACCTCGCCGGCCTCGACCGTGATCTGGACGTTGAACGTCCGCTCGGATCCGCCGCGGTAGAACGTCACCTGCTCGCGGTAGACCGGGCGCCCGGACTGCTTGCCGATCTCGAACACGCGCCCGATGTGGGGCAGGACGGCGGTCAAGTTGCGTCCGACCGCGCTGGCGTGCGGCAGCGTCAGCATCGTCTCCGCCGAGGGGTTCAGGATCGTGATCGTTCCTGCCGAATCCACGCCGATGACGCCGGCCGTCACGCCGGACAGCACCGCCTCGGAGAAGCGCCGCCGCTCGTCGATAACGTCCTTCGCTGTCAGCAGTTCGTTGCGCTGGGTCTTGAGCTCCAGCAGCATCTTGTTGAACGTGTCGCCCAGCGATGCTACGTCGCCGTCGCTGGTCCGGACCGGCACGGAGACGTCGAGGTTTCCGGTAGCCACCTCGTCGGCGGCGCCGATCAACTGGCGGATCGGTCGCACGAGCCGATCAGCCACGGCGATGCCGGTCCAGATCGCCGACAGGATGATGATCAGCGTGAGCCCGAGATAGAGCAAGGCGAACGCGATCTGCGTGGTGCGGCGGTTGGCTTCCAGCCCCGTATATTCCTCGCTGTTGGCACGCACGATCTGGCGGGCGCGGATGACCTCGGGATCGACCAGCCGGATCGCGTAGAGATAGGTGTCGGCGATCTCGCGAAGCTTGATCAGCGCGCCCACGATGTTGCGGCTGCGCGGCTCGATCAGCACGACCTCGCCGCGATCGGCAGGCGTGACCCATCCCTCGCCGGGGATCTCGGGCAGCTCGAAGTCGACCTCCGTCTCCGCCGCCATGATGACCGAGCCGTCGGCGCGCACCAGCGCGGCATGGGCGAGTGCCCTCCCCGCGGCCTGCTGGGTCAAGAGCTGGCGGAAGCCGGTGCGGTCGAGACTGTAGAGCGTCCTCGCCTGGTCGAGGTCGTAGGCCATCGACAGTGCCGTGCCCTGCAGGTTGCGCGCATTCTCCTGCACATAGGCTTCGGCGATCGACAGCGACGAATTGATGATGGTCTTGGTGCGGATCTCGAACCAGCGATCGAGGCCGATGTCCAGCGTGATCGAAGCGACCACAGCGACCATGATCGCGGGGATGGCCGCGACCAGCGCGAACATGGCGACGATGCGCACATGGAGCCGCGACGCCGCCTTTTCCCGCCGCCGCGCCATGACGATCCGATGGATCTCGCGTCCGATCAGCGCCACGAGCAGCAGGATGAAGCCGGCGTTGATCGCGATCAGCGTCAGGGTCGTGCGCTCGTCGGGGATTATTGGGGTCGCACCGACCAGGATGGCGAACGAGATTGCCGCGGAAACCAGGGATGCGACGATGGCAACAACGCCCGGCAGTGCCAGCAGCCGCCGCGTGTCGTTCGGCGGGGCCGCGACGAAGGGCCGATCGCGCAACGTGTGAAATTCCGTCGTCATCAATGTCCGCTAGGCACCGATTGCGTTGATTCTATGCAACGCCATGTGGCCATTGTGCAACACATAACGGCATTTGCGCGGCGGGACTATGCCGGTCGTGAGCCCCGGTAGACGTTCACGCCCAGCTCGCGGATTTTCTTGCGCAGCGTGTTCCGGTTGAGGCCGAGCAGCTCCGCCGCCTTGATCTGGTTGCCGCGCGTCGCCGTCATGGAGGCCAGCACAAGCGGATACTCCACCTCCGCCAGAACGCGCTGGTAGAGCCCGGGCGGCGGCAGCTCTCCGGCAAACGTCGAGAAATAGCGCTGAAGATAATGTTCCACCGCCTGCCCGATTGACAGGTCGTCCGGGAGCAGGCCTCCGGCGGACGCCGCCGGCGCGTCCGACGCATGCAACTCCGCCTCGATGATCTCGGAGGAGATTTCGTCCTGCGGATAGAGCGCGGCGAGGCGGCGAATGAGGTTCTCGAGCTCGCGCACGTTTCCCGGCCAGGGGTAGCGCTTCATCAGCTCCAGACCGCCCGCCGAGATGCGCTTGACCTGCAGCCCTTCGCTCTCGCCCTGCTTGAAGAAGTGGCGCACCAGGTCCGGAATGTCCTCGCTGCGCTCGCGCAGCGGCGGCAGCCTGAGCGGCACCACGTTGAGACGGTAGAACAGGTCTTCGCGGAAGAGGCCCTGGTTGATGAGTGTGCGAAGATCCTTGTTGGTGGCGGCGACAATGCGGACATCCGTCTTGATCGGCGTCCGGCCGCCGACCGTCGTGTATTCGCCCTGCTGGAGGACGCGCAGCAGGCGCGTCTGGGCCTCCATCGGCATGTCGCCGATCTCGTCGAGGAAGAGCGTGCCGCCTTCGGCCTGCTCGAACCGGCCGGTCGACCGGTTCTGCGCTCCGGTGAACGCCCCCTTTTCGTGGCCGAACAGTTCCGACTCGATCAGATCGCGCGGGATCGCGGCCATGTTGATGGCGACGAAGGGGCCGTTGCGCCGACGGCCATATTCGTGGAGCGCGCGAGCGACGAGTTCCTTGCCGGTGCCGGACTCACCGCTGATCATGACGGTCAGGTCCGTCTGCATCATGCGTGCCAGCATGCGGTAGATGTCCTGCATCGCCGGCGAGCGTCCGACCAGCGGCATCGGATCGGGCTGCTCTTCGCCGCGGATCTCGCTGGACGGTCGCCGCGGCTCGGCCAGCGCGCGGTTCACGATCGCCAGCAGTTCCTGCAGATCGAAAGGCTTCGGCAGATATTCGTACGCGCCCGTCTCTGAAGCGCGGATCGCGGTCATGAAGGTGTTCTGTGCGCTCATCACGATGACCGGCAGGTCGGGGCGCGCCTTCTTGATGCGCGGCAGCATGTCGAAGGCGTTCTCGTCGGGCATGACGACATCCGTGATCACCAGGTCGCCCTCGCCCGCCGAAATCCACCGCCACAGCGTGGACGCGTTCGAGGTGACGCGGACCTCGTGGCCGACGCGCGACAGCGCCTGGTTGAGCACGGTACGGATCGCCGCATCGTCGTCGGCGACGAGGATGTTGCCCTGGATGGTCATCGGGAGGCTCCGGTTTCGCCGTCGTCGGCAAACTCGCCCTTCCAGGCGGGCATCATGACGCGGAAGGTCGTCCCGCGCGGCGAGGAATCGCACTCGATCACGCCGCCATGTTCGCCGACGATCTTCGCCACCAGCGCCAGGCCAAGACCGGAACCGTTTGGCTTGGTGGTGACGAACGGATCGAACAGGATCGGCAGCAGATCGTCGGAGACACCCGGCCCGTTGTCCCGCACGCAGAACTCGAGCGGCAGCGAGACGCGGTTCTGGCTGCCCGGCACCGAAACGCGGATGCCCGGCCGGAATGCCGTCGACAGGGTGATCTCGCCGGCGGCGTCGTTTCCGGTGGCCTCGGCCGCGTTCTTCACCAGGTTCAGGAACACCTGCACCAGTTGGTCGCGGTTGGCATGCACGGGTGGAAGCGAAGGATCGTAGTCCTCTAGGATTTTGATGCGGCTGGCGAACCCGTTCCTGGCGATCGCCTTCACGTGGTCAAGCACGACATGGATGTTCACGGGGTGCCGGTCGATCGGGCGCTCGTCCGAGAAAACCTCCATGCGGTCGACCAGCGAGACGATCCTGTCCGTCTCGTCGGTGATCAGGCGTGTAAGAGCGCGATCCTCGTCGGAGGCGGACAGTTCCAGCAATTGCGCGGCTCCGCGGATGCCGGACAGCGGGTTCTTGATTTCATGGGCAAGCATCGCGGCCAATCCCGTGACCGAGCGCGCGGCGCCGCGATGGGTCATCTGGCGGTCGATCTTGTCCGCCATCGAACGTTCCTGGAACATCACGACGACATTGCCGGGCAGCTCCGGCACGGGCGCGACATAGAGATCGACCAGCCGGTCGCTTCCCAGCCGCGGCGAGGAGATGTCGACTCGATATTCGTTCACCGGCGCGCGGCGCTCCCGGACCTGCTCCACGAGCGTCAGCAGCGGGCTGCCGAACGGCACGAAGCGGTCGAGCGTGTTCTTGGCCAGCACGGCGGCGCTCGAGCGGAAGAAGTCCTCCGCGTCGGCGTTGGCATAGGCGATCGACCCCTCGGGTGCGATCATGATCACCGGGTGGCGGATCGTGTTCAGCACGATCTGCGCGGGGTCGAGCCCCGGAATGCCGGGGGCAGTCGCGCTCACGCTGCCTCCCTGCCACTCACGTCCGCCTCGGTGAAGGCCGATCGCAAACCGGCGATCACCCCGGCGGGATCGGTCAATGTCATGATGCGGCGCCGCGCATCGGCGTCCGTGAACGGCGCGTGGCGGTCGAGGTACCAGCCGAGATGCTTGCGCGCGTGCCTCAGCCCGCCCTCGACGCCGTAGAGTTTCAACATGTCCTCGTAGTGCGCGACAACGTAGTCAGCCAGTGCCGCGCCCGGGCCGGGCCGGACCGAACTGGCCGTGCCGGCCGCCGCCGCGGCGATCTCTCCGGCGAGCCACGGCGCTCCGTAGTGTCCGCGCCCGGACATCACGGCATCCGCGCCAGACTGGTCGAGGATCGCGGCTGCGTCCGCCAGCGAGGCCACGTCGCCGTTCGCGACGACGGGGATCGCGACCGCCTCCTTCACGCGCCGGATCGCCCGCCAGTCGGCCTTGCCCTGGTAGAACTGGCAGCGCGTCCGTCCGTGCACCGTGATCATGCGGACGCCGGCGGCCGCTGCACGGCGCGCGAGCACCGGCGCATTCAGCGACGTTTCGTCCCAGCCGAGCCGCATCTTGACTGTGACGGGCACCGCGACCGCGCCGACGACCGCGTCGATGAGGGTCAGCGCATGGTCGAGGTCGCGCATCAGAGCGGAGCCGGAATAGCCGCCCGTGACCTTCTTGGCTGGGCAGCCCATGTTGATGTCGATGATGTCGGCGCCCTCTCCCGCGACGATCCGCGCCGCCTCAGCCATCGGCGCGGGCTCACGCCCCGCGAGCTGCACCATGTGCACGTCGACGTCCGGTCGACGCAGGCGCCGCCTGGTCTCTTCGCGCCCCTTGGCAAGCTCGCCGCTGGCAACCATTTCGGAGACCACGAGGCCGGCGCCATGGGCATGCGCGCGCGCCCTGAACGCCTCGTCGGTCACGCCCGACATCGGCGCGAGGAACACCCGGTTGCGGATGACGACGCCGCCGATGTCCAGCGGGTGAGTGAGCAGTGAGTCCTGGCGCATGCACAAAAACAGGGCAAAGCAATCGATTGCCTAATGACTAGCCATATTCCAGGACGTACGCAACTGCGAATTGATCGCTCGCGGCTTTGCTCTGGTCTTTGTGGCCGCCCCGCCGTAAGCGTCGGCCCATGTCCGCCGATGCCAAAGCGTCGTTTCCCCGCACCATTGCAGTCGTGATCGTCGCAGCCGGGCGAGGTGAGCGCGCGGGCGCAGGCGAAGGTCCGAAACAGTACCGGCCGATCGGCGGCCGTCCGGTGATCTGGCATACGGTGCGCGCGTTCACCAGCCACCCGCGGGTCGGCGATATCGTGGTTGCGATCCATCCGGATGACGAGACCCTGTTTCGGGCAGCCGCGGGTGATCTGCACGGCCGCGTGCGCACGGTGCACGGAGGCAGGACGCGGCAGGCCTCGACTCTGGCAGCCTTGCGGGCCTTGGCACCGGCACGTCCCGATGCCGTGCTGATCCACGACGGCGTCCGCCCGTTCGTCGATCATGAGCTGATTGATCGCACGGTCGCGGCCATTGGCTGCCAGCGCGGCGCCCTTCCCTGCATGCCGGTTTCGGATACGCTGAAGCACGGCGCGGACGGCGTGGTCGGCGGGACCGTCTCCCGGGCCGGCCTGTTCGCGGCGCAAACGCCCCAGGGGTTTCCGTTCATGCCCATCCTGGCAGCGCACGAGGCGGCCGCCGGGTCTGAGGAGTTCACCGACGATGCGGCGATCGCGGAGGCCGCTGGCCTGCCGGTGGAGATCGTGGTGGGGTCGCCGGACAATGTGAAGATTACCTGGGCGCGCGACATCGCCCTCGCCGACGACAAACTGTCGGCTGGCCAGGCCCGCTGGCCCGACGTGCGCTCCGGCAGCGGCTACGACGTCCACGCCTTCGCGCCGGGCGACCAAGTCACGCTGTGCGGCATCGCCATCCCACACGACCGGACACTGTCCGGCCACTCCGACGCGGATGTCGCGCTCCACGCGCTGACCGACGCGCTGCTCGCGACCTGCGGCGCCGGCGACATCGGCGACCACTTTCCTCCGAGCGACCCCCAATGGCGTGGCGCTCCCTCGCGCATCTTCCTGGAACACGCGGCCGATATCGTGCGTTCGAAGGGCGGCAGGATCGCCAACGCCGACGTCACGCTGATTTGCGAGGCGCCGCGGATCGGCCCGCACAGGGCGGCGATGCGGGACGCGGTCGCCGGCATGCTGAGGCTTTCGGTGGAGCGCGTCTCGGTCAAGGCGACGACGAATGAGCGGCTGGGCTTCGTCGGCCGCCAGGAGGGCATCGCCGCGATCGCCACGGCGAGCGTCGTCTACCCCGGAGGACTGGTTGGGTGAACGAACTCGGCGACCTTGCTGACCGCTTCCTGAAGGCTTGTACCCGGCGCAGCATCCTGGTCGCGACCGCTGAATCCTGCACCGGCGGGATGATCATGTCGCTGCTCACCGATATTCCCGGGTCATCGTCGATGGTCGACCGCGGTTTCATCACGTATTCCAACGAGGCGAAGATGGACATGGTCGGCGTCTCCAAGTCGACGCTGGACGCACACGGCTCCGTATCCCGCGAGACTGTGGTGGAGATGGCAGCGGGCGCGTTGAAGAACTCGCGCGCCGGCATCGCTCTGGCGGTCACTGGCATCGCCGGCCCCGACGGTGGCTCGGCCGAGAAGCCCGTGGGCCTTGTCTGGTTCGGTGTCGCCATGACCGGCGTTGCACCGATCGCGGAAAAGCGGCTGTTCGAGAACCGGGGGCGCGACTTCATCCGCCGCGAGACGGTTCGTACCGCCCTTGAATTGGGCTTCGCCAGGCTGACCTGACGCCGGCGATTGACGAAGCCCCACGGCCGCGTTCTCTTCGGAGGATCAAAAAGGCGTGCGCAGGATGACAATCTCAACGATGCGACGGTTGGGCGGCGTGCTCGTGCTTGCGTTGGCGTCGAGCATGTTGGCGGGCGCCGCAAACGCCGTGCCGGGCTTGATGGAGCCGGATCCGGCGGTCCAGAAACGCCTGGACGAGGCGCTTGAGCGCCAGGACCAGATGATCGCGGAGGCCGTCACCAAGCTGCAGCCGGAACGTCCCGGCGTGCGCGACGTGTTCTTCGTCGGCGTCGCGGGCTGGGGTGACCAGGACGTGTTCCGCCTCGAAGTCCGGGCAGTGCGCAAGCTGTTCGAAACCGGCTTCGGCGCCGGCGGCCGTGCCGTATCGCTGGTCAACCACCGCGAGACTCTGACGCAGGTACCGCTGGCCACGATCGATACGATCGAGGCGACGGTGATGGCCGTCGCAAACCGGATGAACCTCGAAGAGGACGTCCTTGTCCTGTTCATGACGTCGCACGGGGCCGAGTGGGAAGGCTTCAGCCTCGTTCTCAACGGCAACGATTTCGGTGCCGTCAGGACGGCACAGCTCGCCCGCATCCTCGGTGCGTCGCGCATCCGCAACCGGATCGTTTTCGTCTCGTCCTGCTTCTCCGGGCAGTTCGTCGCCTCGCTCGCCGAGGAGAACACCCTGCTGATCACCTCTGCCGCCAGCGACCGCGCCTCGTTCGGCTGCAGCACCGACGCGGAATGGACCTGGTTCGGCGAGGCCTTCTTCCGTGACGCGCTGCCGAAACACAGGACCTTCGCCAAGGCGTTCGAGGTGGCGGCGCAGAAGGTCGCGGCGCGCGAGCAGGCCGAAAACTACACGCCGTCGGTCCCGCAGATCAGGATCGGCGAGAACATCCGCGCGGTGCTGGGCGAACTCGGTTTCTGAACCGCGGCGCGTGGTCAGCCGGGCCGGCCGTAGATCGCGTCGGCGCGCTTCTCGAAAGCTTCCGCGAACATCCGAAAGGCGCGGTCGAACATCGCGCCCATCAGTGCGCCCAGGATGCGGCTCTTGAATTCGTAGTCGATGAAGAACTTCACCACAGAGCCGCCCGGTGCAGGATCAAACTGCCATCGGTTGTTGAGGTACTTGAAGGGCCCGTCGACATAGCTGACGTCGATGGCGTTCTCGTCGGGTTTTAGGTGCACCTGGCTGGTGAAGGTCTCGCGCAACGCCTTGTACCCGACCGTCATGTCGGCGACGAGGATAGCCCGCCCGTCGCGCTCCTTGCGCGAGCGCACCGTGAGCGCCTCGCAGAGCGGCAGGAACTCCGGGTAGCGCTCCACGTCGGCCACGAGCGCGAACATCCGCTCGGCGCTGTGCCGCACCGGCCGCGCAGTCTCGAATTGCGGCATCAGCCCTTCTTTGCGAGCTGGGCCTCGCGGGCTGCCCGCAGCTTCGCGAAGTCGTCGCCGGCATGGTGCGACGAGCGGGTCAGTGGGGTCGCTGCGACCATGAGGAAGCCCTTGGTGTAGGCGACCGTCTCGTAGGACTTGAACTCCTCCGGCGTGACGAACTTCATCACCGCGTGATGCTTCTTCGACGGCTGCAAGTACTGGCCGATGGTTATGAAATCGACGTTGGCGGAGCGCAGGTCGTCCATCAGCTGCAGCACCTCGTTCCGTTCCTCGCCCAGGCCCACCATGATGCCGGACTTGGTGAAGATCGACGGGTCGAGCTCCTTTACCCGCTGCAGCAGCCGCATCGAATGGAAGTAGCGCGCGCCGGGGCGGACGGTCAGGTAGTTGGACGGCACGGTCTCGAGGTTGTGGTTGAACACGTCGGGCCGCGCGGCGACGACGGTCTCCAGCGCGCCGTCCTTGCGCAGGAAATCCGGCGTCAGAATCTCGATCGTCGTGCCGGGCGAGGCGCGGCGGATCGCCTGGATCACCTCGACGAAGTGCTGTGCTCCGCCGTCGGCCAGGTCGTCGCGGTCGACGGAGGTGATCACCACATGCGTCAGGCCCATCTTAGCGACGGCGCGGCCGACGCTTTCGGGCTCGTTCGGGTCCAGCGCGGTCGGGATGCCGGTCGCGACATTGCAGAAGGCGCAGGCGCGCGTGCAGATCTCGCCCATGATCATGAACGTCGCGTGCTTCTTGTCCCAGCATTCGCCGATGTTGGGGCAGCCGGCCTCCTCGCAGACCGTCACCAGACCGTGCGACTTCACGATCTCGCGCGTTTCCTGATAGCCGCGCGACACAGGCGCCCTCACCCGGATCCAGTCGGGCTTGCGCAGCACGACCTCCTGGTCGGGCCGATGGGCCTTCTCCGGGTGCCGCGGGCGCGGCTTGGCTATCGTGTCAACGAGGGTGACCATCTTCCGTCCGTCGTTCTCGGCGGCCTGCCGCCGCTTCTGCATATAGTCAGCTTCGTCACGCCCTGACAGGGCGGGAAAGAATGACCGTCATGCGTTCAGCGCACGCCCGTAGGCGTCGAGCACGCTTTCCTTCATCATCTCCGACAGCGTCGGATGCGGGAAGACCGTGTGCATCACCTCTTCCTCGGTCGTCTCCAGGTTCATCGCGACTACGAAGCCCTGGATCAGCTCCGTCACCTCGGCGCCGACCATGTGCGCGCCGATGAGCTCGCCGGTTTTCTTGTCGAAGATCGTCTTGATGAAGCCCTGGTCCTCGCCGAGCGCGATGGCCTTGCCGTTGGCGCCGAACTGGAAGCGACCGACGCGGATGTCGCGGCCGTCCGCCTTGGCCTTCTGCTCGGTCATGCCGACCGAAGCGACCTGCGGGTGGCAGTAGGTGCAGCCGGGGATCTTCGACTTGTCGAGCGCATGCACACCCGGCGCGTTGGCGATCTTCTCGACGCAGACGACGCCCTCGTGCTCGGCCTTGTGGGCGAGCATCGGCGGACCGGCGACGTCGCCGATGGCGTAGATGCCAGGCACGTTCGTGCGGCCATAGCCGTCGACCACGACGACCCCACGCTCGATCTTCACACCCAGTGCCTCCAGGCCAAGGTTCTCGACATTGCCCTGCACCCCGACGGCCGAGATCATGCGGTCGGCGGTGATCTTCTCGACCGTGCCGTCCTTCTTCTCGACATGGGCGGTGACCGAATTGGCGCCCTTCTCGACCTTGGTCACCTTCGCTTCGAGGATGATCTTCATCCCCTGCTTCTCGAACTGCTTCTGCGCGAACTTCGAGACTTCCGCGTCCTCGACCGGCATGACCTGCGGCATCAGCTCGACTACGGTCACGTCGGCGCCCATCGTGCGGTAGAAAGACGCGAACTCGATGCCAATCGCGCCCGACCCCATCACCAGCAGCGACTTCGGCATCTCCTTTGGCACCATCGCCTCGAAATAGGTCCAGATCAGCTTGCCGTCCGGCTCGATGCCGGGCAGCGCGCGCGGCCGCGCGCCGGTCGCGACGATGATGTGCTTGGCGGTGTAGGTGCCCTCGCCCTTCGTGCCCTTGGGCGCAGGATGCTGAGGCTCCATCGCCTTCTTCGACGGTTTTGACACGACGATCTCGCCAAGTTTGCTGATCTTGGCCTCGCCCCAGATCACGTCGACCTTGTTCTTCTTCATCAGGAAGCCGACGCCGCCGTTCAGGCGCGCCGAGACCTTGCGCGAGCGATCGACGACCGCGGCCGTGTCGGCGGACACCTTGCCGTCGATCTTCAGGCCATAGGCCGCCGGATGCTGCGCATAGTGGAGGATTTCTGCCGACCGCAGCAGCGCCTTGGTCGGGATGCAGCCCCAGTTCAGACAGATGCCGCCCAGATGCTCGCGCTCGACGATCGCAGTCTTGAAGCCGAGCTGCGCCGAGCGCACGGCCGTGACGTAGCCGCCCGGGCCGGAACCGATGATGATGACGTCGTAGGAGTCAGCCACTGTCGCTTTCCTTCGCTCAGTTCTTCAACAAATCGCGCACGACCGGTGCCAGCGCCCTGCCGATCGCGCGCGTGTTCTCCGCGTCGAGATGGACGCCGTCGAGCGGCGTCGTCTTCGCCACCGAGCCAGCGTCGAAGAAGGCACAGCCCATCTCGGCCGGGAGCAGGCCGTAGAGCCGCGCCAGCTGCTTCGATTCCTCGATGGTCTCGCCGAACATCATGTCGAACGCCTCGTTCGGTGTCTTGCAGAGCGCCGGCGGCGCGACCACCAGCATCTCCGGCGCCGCATAGCCAAAATCGTAGACGTGGTGCTTCACGATCTCGACGATGCGCTCCATGCCCTGCTTGGCGCCGATGGCGCGGCCGCAGATGAACGGCTTCATGTCGTTGGTCCCGAGCATGGCGATCACGAGATCGAGCGGCTTGTGCGTCTCCAGCAGAGTCGGCAGCACGCGCGCACCGTGGCGTTCGCAGTCGGCGAGCCCGTCCTCGAACGCAGTCGTGCGCCCGTTCAAACCCTCCGCGATCGCGCGGAAGCCTGCGCCAAGTTCCGCCTGCAGCACGCTCGGCCACCTGTCCTCGTAGCGGTGGCGGCCCAGCGTCTCGGCATTGTAACCCCAGGTGAGCGAGTCGCCGAAACAGAGGATCGTCTTCGTCATCGACCGGGCTCCAGTCCTGCTTTGCGACCGAAAGGAGCTACGGGCATGCGTGGCTGCATGGCGCGGACCACCAGCCAATGAGCGCCGATCGTCGTGAGGTTGGGCAGCGTCAGGCCCGCGATGATGCCCCAGTCGCCGCCATTCGCGGACGGGTTCAACAGCGTCCAGCCCGCCAGCCCGAGAACAAGGATGACCAGCGACGCAGCGAGGCTGATCGCGACCTTGTCGAGGGCGCGGCGCGGCGGATCGAAGAACTGCGCCACGAAGAACGGAAGCGTGACGAAGAACGCGATTGCCGCGGTGACGACGAAGACGAGAATGTACTCTTCCGTCGCGCCCGTCGATACGGCCAGCACCTGCGCGACCATTCCGCCGCAGAAGCCTCCGACGAAGAAGGCGAGCAGCGAGGCGCCGATCCTGCCGAGGATGCTTGCCACCGTGACCTGCGTCCGTTCCTTACACCAGCATGCCCATCGGGTTCTCGATGAGGCGCTTGAACGCGCCGAGCAGTTCGGCGCCGAGCGCGCCGTCCACCGCGCGATGATCGGTCGACAGCGTCACCGACATGACGGTGGCGATCTTGATCTCGCCGTTCTTCACCACTGCGCGCTCCTCCCCGGCGCCGACGGCCAAGATCGTCGCATGCGGCGGGTTGATGACGGCCGAGAAGTCCTTGATGCCGAACATGCCGAGATTGGAGACGGCCGTCGTTCCGCCCTGATACTCCTCCGGCTTGAGCTTGCGGGTGCGGGCGCGCGCCGCCAGGTCCTTCATCTCGTTGGCGATCGTCGACAGCGTCTTCTGCTCCGCCTTGCGGATGATCGGCGTGATGAGCCCGCCGGGAATGGACACGGCGACGCCGACGTCGGCATGCTTGTGCTTCACCATCGCGCTGTCGGTCCAGGACGCATTGGCGTCCGGCACGGCCATCAGCGCCAAGGCCATCGCCTTGATGACCATGTCGTTGACTGACAGTTTGTAACCGGGCACCTCGCCCTTGTCGGTCTTCTTCAAGGGCGCCGCGTCGTTCAACTGCTTGCGCAGTGCCAGCAGCGCGTCGAGTTCGCAGTCGAGCGTCAGATAGAAGTGCGGAATCGTTGACTTGGCCTCGACCAGCCGCCGCGCGATCGTCTTGCGCATGTTGTCGTGCGGGACGAGATCGTAGCTCCCCTGCTCGAAGAGTTTCAGCACCGCATCGTCGGACATAGCCTTGGTAGCGGGCTGCGCGGCGGCAGGCGACGCGGCAGCAGCGGCGAGTGCCGGCGAGGCCTTCGGTGCGCCACCGGACATCGCGGCCTCGACATCGGCCTTCACCACCCGTCCGTGGGGACCTGAACCGGAAATCGCGGATACGTCCACGCCGGACTCTTTTGCGATGCGGCGCGCCAGAGGCGATGCGAACGTGCGGCCTTCACCCGATCCGTTGGCAGCCGCCTTCGGCGCTTCGGCTTTGGCAGGAGCGGGAGAGGCTGCCTGCTTTGGGGCCTCTGCCTTCGGTGCTTCAGCTTTCGCCGTGTCGGACTTGGTTTCCGCCTTGGCCGGAGCGCTTCCACTCCCCTTCGCAGCCGCGCCAGCATCCTCGCCCTCGCCCGCGAGCACGGCGATGACGGCGTTCACCTTCACGCCTTCGGTTCCGGCCGGCACGACGAGTTTTGCCACCGTGCCCTCGTCGACGGCCTCAACTTCCATCGTCGCCTTGTCGGTTTCGATCTCGGCGATCACGTCACCAGATTTGACCTTGTCGCCTTCCTTGACGAGCCACTTGGCGAGGTTGCCCTCCTCCATCGTCGGAGAGAGCGCCGGCATTGTGATGTTGATGGGCATGGCTAACGGTCTCCGGCGTAGTAAGGCGTTGGGTCTTCGTTCATGCCGAGCGGCGGGTCGAGCGGCCACAGATTTGCGAGCGAGAACGAAACGGCGTCGAAAGGCGGAGCGCGGACCTCGTCGTCGGAATTCCATGTTCCGACATCCGTCCAATGACCGTTTCGCTCTTCGTAGACTTCGAGCAGTTTAAGGCGCGGGTCTGTGATCCACAAATGCGGAATCCCGGCCGTGCCGTAGATCCTCTTCTTGACCGTACGCTCACGTTTCTCGGTCGAGCCGGAGAGGATTTCACACACCCAATCGGGTGGAATCTCGAAATAGTTCGTGTCCGGCCATCCAGGGATACGCTCTCTGGTCCATCCCGCGATATCCGACACGAGAATGTCGTTGCCGAACTTGATCTCGGGTTCGACGAAGAAGACCCATCCCCCGGGACCATCCTTCGCCTTCTGGAATGGTCCCGTCAGCTCCGAACCGAGGGCCGACGCTGTCGCCCCATGACGAAGCGACGGACGCGCATGTGTCCGCAACACACCATCGATGATCTCCGCCACGAGATGTTCGGGCGCCGACTCGATGTCAGCGTAGGTCGCTCGGCGCTTTTCCTGTTCGGCCATGCTGTCTCCGCGCGTCCGGTCCAGCCTATCGATCTAGCGCCGGTACGACACCGCCTTCACGGCCTCGACCACCTCCCCCACATTCGGCAGCGCCAGCTTTTCGAGATTGGCGGCGTAAGGCATCGGCACGTCCTTGCCGGCGATGGTGATGACCGGAGCATCGAGGAAGTCGAAGGCGCGCTGCGACACCTGGTTGGCGATGAAATCGCCGACCGAGGATTGCGGGAAGCCCTCCTCGACCACGACCAGCCGGTTGGTCTTCTTCACCGAAGCGATCACCGTATCGAGGTCCATCGGACGGATGGTGCGAAGGTCGACGATCTCGACGTCGATGCCCATGCCTCGCAGCTCGGCTTCCGCCTTCACGGCATAGGTCATGCCGATGCCGAACGACACGATGGTCACGTCCTTCCCGACCTTGTGGATGCGCGCCTTGCCGATCGGCAGCACGAAATCGTCCAGCTTCGGCACGTCGAAGGTCTGGCCGTACAGGATCTCGTTCTCGAGGAAGATGACCGGGTTCGGGTCACGGATCGCGGCCTTCAGCAGACCCTTCGCGTCGGCTGCCGTGTAAGGCTGGACGACCTTCAGGCCGGGAATGTGGCCATACCAGGCGGCGTAGTCCTGGCTGTGCTGCGCCGCGACGCGTGCCGCCGCACCGTTCGGGCCGCGGAAGACGATCGGCGCGCCCATCTGGCCGCCCGACATGTAGAGCGTCTTCGCCGCCGAATTGATGATCTGGTCGATCGCCTGCATTGCGAAGTTGAAGGTCATGAACTCGACGATCGGCTTCAGGCCGGCCATCGCCGCGCCGACGCCGACGCCGGCGAAGCCGTGTTCGGTGATCGGCGTGTCCACCACGCGCTGCGGCCCGAACTCCTGCAGCAGGCCCTGCGTGATCTTGTAGGCGCCCTGATACTCGGCGACCTCCTCGCCCATGATGAAGACGTCCTTGTCGCGGCGCATCTCCTCGGCCATCGCGTCGCGCAGCGCTTCGCGCACCGTGGTCGGCACCATTTCCGTCCCGGCGGCGATGTCGGGATCGGATGCGGTCTCGGTCCGCGGAGCGGCGGGCACCTTGGTCGTTTCGGTCTTGGCCGTCGGCTCAGCCGTCGCCGGCCGCGCCTTGCCACCGGCGTCGTCCGCGGCCGCGGCAGCCGGCTCTTGCTGGGAAGCTTGCTGGCTCTGGGCGGCGGGCTTGACGTCGCCCTTCGGTGCGGCCTCGCCGTCGCCCTGGATGAAGGCGATCGGCGTGTTCACCTTGACGCCCTCGGTCCCGGCCGGCACGAGAATCTGCGACAGCACACCCTCGTCGACGGCCTCCACCTCCATCGTCGCCTTGTCCGTCTCGATCTCGGCGATCACGTCGCCGGCGGCGACAGTGTCACCCTCCTTCTTGACCCATTTGGCGAGGTTTCCCTCCTCCATGGTCGGCGACAGAGCGGGCATCAGCACTTGCGGCATGGTGGTCTCCGGACGTCAGGCGGAAGCGGCGATGAAGGTGAGGACGACTGCGACGATGATGCAGCCGAGGAAGATCAGCAGGCCGTTGCGGTAGCGGACGAGCACCGGCCGGATCGACACCCCGAGCCGTTGCTCGATATACGCGAACTGGAGAAGGCCGAGGCGCATGTAGTTGCCGAACTTCTCGCCCGGCGCAGACCTGCCCCAAACCTGGAACGCGGCGGTCACCGCGAACACCCAGCCGACGAGCGCCACGAGCACAAGCCCTATGAAGAGCACCGGGAAGACGGTCGACACGGCCGCGGCCTCAGGCAGCCACGTAGACGTCGGTCCAGAGCTCCGAGGCGTCCGGCTCCGGGTCGGTCTGCGCGAAGTCGGCTGAGTCGGCGACGATGTCGCGGACTTCTTTGTCGATCGCCTTCAGCTCGTCCTCGCTCGCCCATTTCTTTTCGGCGATGCGCTGCTTGACCTGCTCGATCGGGTCCTGCTCCGAGCGCATCTTCTGCACTTCTTCCTTCGTCCGGTATTTCGCCGGGTCGGACATGGAGTGGCCGCGATAGCGGTAGGTCTGCATTTCCAGGATGATCGGACCCTTGCCGGAGCGCGCCCAGTCGGTCGCGAGGTCGCCGGCCGACTTCACGGCTCGCACGTCCATGCCGTCGACCTTGATGCCGGGAATCTTGAACGACACGCCGCGCTGCGAGAAGTCGGTTTCCGCCGACGAGCGTTGCACCGACGTGCCCATGGCGTAGCGGTTGTTCTCGATCACGTAGATGACCGGCAGCTTCCACAGCGCGGCCATGTTGAAGCTCTCGTAGACCTGGCCCTGGTTGGCCGCGCCGTCGCCGAAGAAGGTCAGCGATACATTGCCGTTGGCGCGATACTTGTTGGCGAAGGCGAGGCCGGTGCCGAGCGATACCTGCGCGCCGACGATGCCGTGGCCCCCGTAGAAGTGCTTCTCCTTGGAGAACATGTGCATCGACCCGCCCTTGCCCTTGGACAGGCCGCCACGCCGGCCGGTGAGCTCGGCCATGACGCCGCGCGGCGACAGTTCCATCGCCAGCATGTGGCCATGGTCGCGATAGGCGGTGATCATCTGATCGCCGTCCTTCAGCGCCATCTTCAGCCCGGTCACGACCGCCTCTTGGCCGATGTAGAGATGGCAGAAGCCGCCGATGAAGCCCATGCCGTAGAGCTGGCCGGCCTTCTCTTCGAAACGCCGGATCAGAAGCATGTCGCGATAGGCGCGAAGTTCCTGCTCCTTGGTGAAGCTGGCGGGCTTCGGCGTCACCGGAGCCTGAGCCTTCGGTTCGGCTTTCGCCTTCGCAGGCGCCTTCTTCGCGGCTGTCGCCATCGATCGCTCCCTGGTCGTGTCTCTTGCGGACGGTGCCGGATCGTTCGCCCGGTCAATTGTCAGCAGGTCTACCACGCAACGCGGCGGCCAGCCATGAGGAAATGCGCATGGCTCCCATGCGCGTAAGCCGCTCGAATCGCTGGCTTTCTATCAGATTAACTGGAATACGATTAATTCAGTGGACGGCTGCGCATGATGATGATCTCGTCGCCCAGCGACATGTTCAGCGCTCGGCGCGCCTGCTCGTCCAGCATGTCTTTCTCCAGCGTACCATCGTGCAGGAGCTGGACGCGCCGCTCCAGTTCGCTTCGCTCGGCGGCGATCTCGGTCAGGCGGGCCTGCAGGTCGACCGCCCGCGCCTCGAAGCGATATTTGGAGTAGATGCCGAACTCGCCGTGATAGGCGTGGAAGCCGAAATAGGCGAGAAACAGCGCCGAGATGCCCGGCACGATCAGCCGGCCCGTATGCGTGTTGCGGTACTGACGGGTCCACATGCCCGTCCTTGTCGCACTACCATGCTTAAGGATCGGTTAGGTGCGCCGATCTTGCAGCAGCGGTTGATCGAGACTACCGCCACTTGATCGCGATTTCCCGGCTGAGGAAGCGGCGTTCCCATTCGAACGAAGCGGCTTCGACTTCCTGGATGTCACGGTCGAGGACATTGTCGGAGTCCAGCGAGTGCCGACTCTGCACAAGGATCCTTTCGACCGCCTGCTCGTCTCGCAGGCCGTTGCGCGACCGCTTAGGCTTGTCACGCATGACCGTCATCTCGCCGGTTATAGCGATACCGCCACAGTGTTGTGAGCGTCAGCCCCTGATCAGGCTCCGGCCCGCGTACTTCGCCTGCTTGCCGAGGTCTTCCTCGATGCGGATCAGCTGGTTGTACTTCGCGGTACGGTCGGACCGCGCCAGCGAGCCGGTCTTGATCTGCCCGCAATTCGTGGCGACGGCGAGATCGGCGATGGTGGAATCCTCGGTCTCGCCCGACCGGTGCGACATGACCGCGGTATAGCCGGCGCGGTTGGCGGTGCTGACCGCGTCCAGCGTTTCGGTCAGCGAGCCGATCTGGTTGACCTTGACCAGGATCGAGTTTGCAACGCCCATCTTGATGCCGTCGCGAAGCCGCGCCGAGTTGGTCACGAACAGGTCGTCCCCGACCAGCTGAACCTTGTCGCCGCAGAGGTCAGTCAGCGCCTTCCAGCCGTCCCAGTCGTCCTCCGCCATGCCGTCCTCGATCGAGATGATCGGATAGTCGCCGGCGAGCTTGGCAAGGTACTTGGCCTGCGCCTTCTGATCGCGGGTCTTCTTCTCGCCCTCGTAGACATAGGCGCCGTCCTTGAAGAACTCGGTCGCGGCGCAGTCGAGCGCCAGCGCGACCTCTTCGCCGGGCTTGAAGCCCGCCTTCTGGATCGACGCCATCACGAAGTCGAGCGCGGCCTCCGCGCTCTTCAGGTTCGGCGCGAAGCCACCTTCGTCGCCGACATTGGTGTTGTGGCCCGCGTCCTTCAGGCCCTTCTTCAGCGTGTGGAATATTTCCGAGCCCCAGCGCACGGCGTCACGCAGCGTCGGCGCGCCGACGGGCATGATCATGAACTCCTGGAAGTCGATCGGATTGTCGGCATGCGCCCCGCCATTGATGATGTTCATCATCGGCACGGGCAGCACATGCGCACTGGCGCCGCCGACATAGCGGTAGAGCGGCAGGTTGGCGGCCTTCGCGGCAGCCTTGGCGACGGCCAGCGACACCCCGAGGATCGCGTTCGCACCGAGCCGGCTCTTGTTCGGCGTGCCGTCGAGCTCGATCATGGTCCGGTCGATGTGGATCTGGTTCTCGGCGTCCATGCCGCCGATCGCCTCGAACAGTTCCCCATTCACGGCCTCGACCGCCTTCTCGACACCCTTGCCGAGATAGCGCTTGCCGCCGTCGCGCAGCTCCATCGCTTCGTAGGCGCCGGTCGAGGCGCCGGACGGTACAGCGGCACGGCCCATCGAGCCGTCCTCCAGGTGCACGTCGACCTCGACGGTCGGGTTGCCGCGGCTATCGAGAATTTCGCGTCCGACGACATCGACGATGGCGGTCATGATAGTTCCCCGGATTGGATCGATTGAAACCGCGCCCGTCTTAGCCAAAGCCGGGCAAAAGGCAATCAGCACGCGCCAGATTCCGGTGCGTCAGGGGCGCGGCAGCCCGCGGGGGCGCAGGACCGTTACGAGCCCCGCGAGGCTTGCGGCAAGGCCGAGCGCCGGACCCCACGCAGAAAACGGCAGAGGCTGCGTCATGCCCAGCACCAGAAGGACCGCCAGGCCGAATGCCGAGAGCCCGAAGGAAAACGCGCCCTCGGCGATATTGGCGAAGAAGCCGAACCCCAGCGCGACGATGACGATCAACGGATTGCCGGCCGACGCAGCGAAGAGCGATCCGAAGGCCACGGTCAGCAGCGAGACATAGACGACAAGCGCACGGCTGGCGAAGCTCGCCAGCTCGATCCGGGTGGCGGCAGCGGCCGCCAGCACCAGGGCTGGCATCGCCACCAGGACGCTGAACGGGTTGCCGAAGTCGCTCACGAGGCCGGCTTCACGGTCGATTTGAACTTGGACATCAGATAGGGGCCCGAGCGCACCGGCGCATATTTCGGTTGCTCTCCAGGCACGAGGCAGGACTCCAGGCAGACAATCTCGGCATCCCAGTTCGGCTGATGGAAGAAGGCGAAGGACTGGCGGCGCGTCGATCCCTGCGCATTGGGCTCAGGATTAACCACGCGGTGCAGGGTCGACACCCAGCGGTCGTTCGTCCACAGCGCCATGAGGTCGCCGATGTTGATGATGAACGCGCCCGCCACCGGCGGCACAGGTCGCCACTCGCCTTGCGGCGTGAAGATTTCGAGCCCGCCCGACGACGCTTCCGGCAGAAGGATGGTCAAGCTGCCGTAGTCGGTGTGTGCGCCGGCGCGAAGCTGCCCGGGCTTTGGGGTCGTCGACGGATGCGGATAGTTGAGCGCGCGCAGCGCCGAGATCGGCTTGTCGAGGACGGGGTCGAAGAAGCGCTCGGGCAGTTCGAGCGCCACGGCGAAGACCCGCATGACGCGCCTCGCGAGGTCCTCCATAGCCGTGTAGTACGCCATCCACGCCTGCACGAAGCCGTCCGGCTGTTCCGGCCAGATCGTCTCCGCGTAACAGAATGACAGCGCTTCCGGGTCGGCGAGGCCGGCGGGCACCGACAACGGCCCGCCGTTGAAGCTCTCCTTCAGATCCGGCGGGGTCTCGTTGCCCTTGGACTTCGCCAGCGCTTCCGTCCCCTGTCCCAGATAGCCGTACGGATAGCCGGGGAACGGCGCGCGAACCTTGTCCTTCTCGGCCTGCGGCAGGTCGAAGAATGCGCGTGCGGCGGACCAGGCCCGGTCGATCACGGCGGGCGGCACGCCATGGCCTGAGATGGCCAGGAACCCGGTTTCACGGCAGATCGCATCCACCGACCGCCCAAGCACCTGCCGCTCGGCAGCGCCTGCCTCCTCGAAGCGAGAGAGGTCGAAAACCGGAAAGATCGCTGCCACGTCACATCCCTCAGTCTGCCACCAAGCTTAGCCGAAGGGTCTTGCCCGAGAAATGGGGGACGACAAGTCGGCCCGATTCACGCTGCCTGACATTGTGTCACGATAAGTTCAGCGCCGGTCATCCACGAGGGGCAGCCAGGGGAATCCAACTCGGCTATGATTCGGTTGCGCGGGGCGAAACGGAGGGTTTCGCCATGTCCCAGTTGAGCGGTATCGTGAGTTTGTTCTTCATTGCGGCTGCGCTGCTTACGTCATGGTCCGACGCGCCCTCCAAAGCGTCGCCGGACATCGTCCTCTTTCCTTCGCTGCAGCTGGCCGAAGAGTGACGCGCACGAAAGACGGCCCCGCGAGAGCCTCGCGGGGCCGTCTCCGTCCGTGGAACTAGCGTCCTTGGGTGGGTCAGTACCAGTAGGGATCGACCTTGTAGTACTCGAACGACGCGTCGCGGGCTTTCTGGCCGTCGGCGCCGCTCAGTTCGTCGATGGAATGGGCCGGCGCGGCCTTGAGCTGGTCCTTGCTGAACGGAACGACATAGCCGCCCCGGTCCTCCTGGTAGTCGAGCACCGACCATGGGACGGCGTGATACTTCTCGCCGATGCCGAGGAAGCCGCCGAAGCCGATTACCGCGAACATGATGCCGTTCGAGGTCTTGTCGAGCATCACATCCTCGATGGTTCCGATGCTTTCGCCCTGGGTGTTGTAGACGGCGGTGCCGATGACGCGCGAGGCGCGAATGGCGTCGGTATGCCCGGTGTGCGTGGTCATTTGGAACTCCTCGCTGATTGCGGTTCTGCTGGACAACGCCCCCAAATGGAGTGAGGTTCCGAACATCGCCGGGAATGCTGTTCATCCTCTGCCGGCATCGGCATTGTTGAGGTGCGCCTGATGGCGAGGTCACGCCGATCAAAGAGCCCGGGCGCAGAGGTCAAGGACGATCCGCGCCTGGCGAATTCCACGTCCGACTATGTTTTCGCCGTGACGATGTTCGTCGTCGCGGCCGTCATACCCTGGTATTTCGAGCTGCCGCTGGCCTTCGATGTCAACTCGCCCGACTTCAATCCGCTGATCTTCGTGCCCGTCGTGTTTGCCGGGATTGGTGCGCTAGTGCTGGCCCGGACGGGGCTGAGCGGGATCCGGGCCAGGAAGTTCGGGTCGGCGACGCTTTTCCCAGCCAGCGCTCAGCTTGGCCATCCCTACAGGCCGACCGTCCGGACGCAAACGGACCTCGAGACGACCGGGGATTTTGTGTTCCTGCTGAAATGCATCCGCAAGGTCAGGTCGAGCGACGATTTCGAAGGGAAGTCCTCGGACAGGACGGTCTGGAAGAGCACGGAAAGTAGCCCTGCCGGATCGCGGTCCAGCATCGGGGTCTCCGTCATCTTTCACATACCGTCCGGTCTGCCGCGCTCGCAGAGCGTTGGCAAAAGCGCGGATTCCAACAGTGTCCGCTGGGTGCTGACTGTCACCGCACCCGTCCGCGGCGTGAACTTCCGCCAGGATTTCACTGTCACCGTGCGTTGAGGCCGCGCCTCTCCGGGGCATGCGCAGCTGCTTGCCGGTCGTCCAGGTCGATGCCTACAAGTGGCAGGCATCATGGAGCGGGCCGGGATGGGCAACAGGATCGGAATCGCGCTGGGCGGCGGCGCGGCGCGCGGCTGGGCGCATATCGGCGTCATCGAAACTCTGATCGAAGGCGGCGTGGAGCCAGTCATCGTTTCCGGCACCTCGGTGGGAGCGCTCGTCGGCGGCGCCTTCGCCAGCGGCCGCCTCGACGCGCTCAGGCAATGGGCGCTCGCCGTCAACTGGCGCACCATCGCCAGCCTGACGGATGTCAGCCTCGGCTCCGGGGGACTGGTCGACGGCGGGCGGATCCAGAGGTTCCTGGTCGAGATGGGTCTGGACCAGCCGATCGAACGGCTGCCCGTGCGGTTCGCGGCGGTCGCGACGCATCTGCTCGACGGCCGCGAGATCTGGCTCCAATCGGGTGCGCTGGACGCTGCGATCCGGGCATCGATCGCGATGCCCGGCATCATCAGCCCCTGTCATCTTGACGGGCGCTGGCTGGTCGACGGCGGCCTGGTAAACCAGATACCGGTGTCGACCTGTCGCGCGCTTGGCGCCGACTACGTCATCGCGGTTGGCGTCGGCGAAGGGCTTCTGGAGAAGCATGCCGCGTCGCTGCGGCCATTGGCAGCGGATGCGCCGAGGGGACGCCTGGCGGACTTCCTCGATCAAGTCCCGGAGCCGTTCCGCGCGCAGGCCGACCGGCTCCTCGCGCAGTTCAGCCCCGACGAACGGGGGCGCCCGAGCTATTTCGGCGTGCTGACCACCGCGCTCAGCATCATGCAGGAGAAGATCACGCGTTCGCGCCTCGCGGGCGAACCGCCGCACGTCATGATCGCGCCAAAGGTGTCCCACATCAGCCTGATGGACTTCGACCACGCCGCGGAGGCGATCGAAGCCGGCCGCGCCGCGGCAACCAGGGCGCTGGAGGCAATCAGGGCCGATCTCGCGCGGCCGTCCTGAACACGGCAGGCACGCTCGTCAGGGGCGCTTGGCGATGCTGTCCAGTTCCATCAACCGCTCCACAAGCGCGGGCATGTCCTTGAACGGCACCATGTTCGGCCCGTCGGAGGATGTGGAATTGTCCGGGTCCTCGTGCGTTTCGATGAACACGCCGGCGACGCCCACCGCAACGGCTGCGCGCGCCAGCGTCGCAACGAAACGGCGCTCGCCGCCGGACGTCGCCCCCTGCCCGCCCGGCTGCTGCACGGAATGGGTCGCGTCGAAAATCACCGGCGCGCCGATGTCGGCCATGATCGGCAGCGCGCGCATGTCGGAGACCAGGGTGTTGTATCCGAAGGATGCGCCCCGCTCCGTGACCAGCACATTGGCATTGCCGGAACCGGTGACCTTGGCGACGACGTTCTTCATGTCCCAGGGCGCCAGGAACTGCCCCTTCTTGACGTTGACGACCTTGCCGGTCCTGGCCGCCGCGACCAGCAGATCGGTCTGGCGCGACAGGAACGCCGGGATCTGGAGCACGTCCACGACCGGCGCGACGATGGCGCACTGCTCCTCGGTATGCACGTCGGTTAGGATCGGTATGCCGAGTTGCGCCCGCAGGTCCGCGAACACGGGCAGCGCCGCGTCGAGGCCTGCTCCCCGCGTGCTGGACAGCGATGTCCGGTTGGCTTTGTCGTAGCTCGTCTTGTAGACGAAGCCGATGCCAAGCCGCGCCGTCAGCTCTTTCAGCGCACCCGCCATGTCGAATGCGTGCTGGCGCGATTCCAGCTGGCACGGCCCGGCGATCAGGGACAGCGGTCCGCGATTGTCGAAGACGGCCTTGCCGACCGCGACCCGGGAGTTCGGCTTGCTCATGGATGGGCCTCGAAGACGAAGGTCGCGCCCTGCCCGGGCGCCGGAGGGACGGCCAGCCGTCCCGGTTCGTGGATGTAGTCGATGCCCGCGTCGCGCAGGCGGGTTTCAAAGCCGTCCAGATCGGTGACGGCGAAGGTGATCGCCGAAAGGCGCGGCTCCTCCGCGAAAACCGGCGTGGCATAGTCCCACGGGTCGATCGCGATCGTCTCGACGGCGAAGCGCCCGCCGGACGGCGTCAGCCCGTCACGCACCGGATCCAGCGCGTCCTGGGCCGCGCCCGCCGTGGTGACTGAGACGATACCCGAGACACCGTTTGGATGGGACGTCAGCGCCGACCGGTCGATGGCCGGCACGGCGACGCGTTGGCATGTGAACACCAGGATGTCGGGCGCTTCGGACGACGTCGCGAAGGCGAGCCGGAACGTGGCTGTCGCCGCCTTGCCGGTGGGGTCGCGGACCTGACGGGAGAATTCGAGCATTCGGCCAGCGGAGGCACCCGCCGCGGCGAAAGCGTCGTGATCGCGGCTGGCATCATCCGTCTTGAAGACAATCGCCGAGAAGGCATCGCGATCGGCAGCCGTCTCCAGGTGGTGCCGCACGAAGACATTGCCGGCCGCGGCAGATTCGGCCGCGCGGGTGGGATCGACGGTCGCCAGCATCTCGAGGAAGCTGTCGTCACCAAAGTAGACGCAACGATTGGCCGTCCCGAAGGGATGGACGCCCATCGGAGCCACCTGGAAGCCGAGCGCCGCGAGCCTGGCGGCTGCGCCGTCAAGGTCGGTCGTCGCAAGCACGCAGTGGTCGAGCGCGCGGGGCCAGTAAGGCATCATGGCGGCGGTCTGCCCGAAAGATGACGATGGTTCAAGCGTCGGCGACGTGGCATTCTGCTGATGCCAATGACCGGGAGGTACGAGAATGACGATCACTGGATCAGGCTCGGTGCGCAGCTGGGTCGCCGCGATAATCATGACGGGAGTGACGGCGCTTTCCCCAACCGTCGCCGCGGCGGCGGAATGGTACGTCGTCGTCGGCTCGTTCCGCGAGACGTCGTCCAATGCGATGCAATCGGCCGATGCGCTGATGGCCAGCGTCAACCGGGGATGCGGCGGCGACATCCAGTGGGACTACAGCGTGAAATTCTACAACTTCCAGCCGGGCTATCTGGTCGTGTTCTCCGGCCCCTACGGAAGCAAAAGCCGCGCCGAACGCATGCTCGCGCAGGTCCGCCCCTGCGCACCCGACGCCTACGTCAAGTCGAGCCGCTACGCCGGCGAGTGACGATCGTCAGCCTTCCTTCTCGCAGCGGCGGAAGGTCGGCGCGCTGTGCCGGTAGATCGGTAGGGCCCGGCGGCAGGTGTTCTTGAAGTCGATGCCCTCGCCGTCCCCGCTGACATGGCCCGCCGTG
This sequence comes from Rhizobiaceae bacterium, assembly GCA_019635755.1. Classification (GTDB taxonomy): domain Bacteria; phylum Pseudomonadota; class Alphaproteobacteria; order Rhizobiales; family Rhizobiaceae; genus OAS926. Next base: position 201,796 of record JAHBYW010000004.1, read on the forward strand.
GTCGTCCCCTTGCCGACGCCCTCGTGCAGGAAGCTTGCCAGGATGAAGCGGAACCGGTCCTGGGGCACCAGGCCGCGCTCGTAACCCCGGGTGATGAAGTTCATTGTCAGGATCGCGTGCGAAATATCCTCGGGCCCGCTTATGTAGTCGTAGCTCCAGACGAGCACCTGCTTGCCGCCGGACAGGCGCGGTTGGATGCTGTCGTTGATGCGTTTCCAGACCTGCGCGACACGCGCGGCGTAACTGCCCGGCGTCCCCGACCGGTCGAGACCGTCAGCCAGCCTTCCCATCGCCGCCATCATGTTGGCGGGCAGCGGCGATCCCTTCACACGATTCCCGCCCGTCTGGTAGTTGCGGTAGGAGCCGTCGGCCCAGTCCGGCTCCATTTCGCGGTAGGCCGCGGCGGCCGTCTCCGTGTAGAGTCGCGCCTTCTCGGCATAGGCCGCATCGCCGCGCTTGCGGACGAGATTGGCAAAGCGGACCAGCGACGTGCCGATCATCCCGGTGTGAACGGCCCAGACATGCGGCTTGCCCTGCGAATAGCGCGTCGAGACCCACCCGCCGACCACGCGGCCACGATAGGCGTCGACCACGGTCGTATTGTAGTCCGCGACGATCCTGTCGGCGATCTGGACGAAGCTGTCTGCCGAGGCCTTGTCGCCGCTCAATTCGTAGCGATCGGAAAGGTCATCCAGCGCATAGGAGCAACTCCACGCAAGCACGCCCGCTTCAGGTTTGGCGTCGTAGGTATTCAGGCACCGGGGAGCCGAGGCGGCCGTCGCACCGAGCCGGGCGGCGAGCTTCAGGTATTCGGCCTCGCCGACCGTGTCCATCGGCACGCTTTCCATCACCGACATGCAACCCGTGAGGGCCGTGGACACGGCCATAAGAACGGCGAGCGTTCGTGCGGTGATCGTGCGGGTCAATCTGGCCTCTTCGTCCCGGGCGCTCGATATCGGCCGAAGCCGACGACACTAAGGCTGGCCTAGCAACCGGGACTTGCCTCGGGCTTGGCGCGGGCCGTTCAGACGAGCCTGCTCTGTTCGACCGCGGCGCCGATGAAGCTGGCGAAAAGCGGATGCGGCTCGAACGGACGACTCTTCAGCTCCGGATGATACTGGACGCCGATGAACCAGGGATGATCGGGGTATTCGACGGTTTCGGGCAGGACGCCATCGGGCGACATGCCGGCGAACGTCAAACCGCATTCCTCCAGCTTCTCCTTGTAGCCGATGTTGACTTCGTAGCGGTGGCGGTGCCGCTCGGAGATGTGGGTGTCGCCATAGATGCCGGCGATGCGCGACCCCGGCTCAAGCCTTGCATCATAGGCGCCGAGCCGCATGGTGCCGCCGAGGTCGCCCGTCGCCCTGCGCTTCTCGAGCATGTTGCCCTTCAGCCATTCGGTCATCAGGCCCACCACGGGCTCCTTGGTCGGCCCGAACTCGGTCGAGGAGGCCTCCTTGATGCCCGCGAGCGACCGCGCGGCCTCGATGCAGGCCATCTGCATGCCGAAGCAGATGCCGAAATACGGGACCTTCCGTTCGCGTGCGAACCGCGCCGCGAGGATTTTGCCCTCCGAACCGCGCTCGCCGAAGCCACCGGGAACGAGGATTCCGTGTACCTTTTCGAGCCAGGGCGCCGGATCTTCTTTCTCGAAGATCTCGCTTTCGATCCAGTCGAGTTTCACCTTCACGCGGTTGGCCATGCCGCCGTGGGACAGCGCCTCGATAAGGGATTTGTAGGCGTCTTTGAGGCCGGTGTACTTGCCGACGACCGCGATCGTCACTTCGCCTTCGGGATTGTGGATGCGCTCGGATACTTCCTTCCAGCGTTCCATGCGCGGCTTCGGTGCCGGATCGATTCCGAACGCCGCCAGCACTTCCCCGTCCAGCCCTTCCTTGTGGTAGGCCATGGGCACATCGTAGATGTGGCCGACGTCGAGCGCCTGGATGACCGCGCTCTCGCGAACGTTGCAGAATAGCGACAGCTTGCGCCGCTCCTCCTTGGGAATCGGCCGGTCCGCGCGAACGAGCAGCAGGTCCGGCGCGATGCCGATGCCGCGCAGTTCCTTGACCGAATGCTGCGTCGGCTTGGTCTTCAGCTCACCGGCGGTCGGGATGAAGGGCATAAGCGTCAGGTGCACGTAGACCGCGTTGTTGCGCGGCAGGTCGTTGCCCAGCTGGCGGATGGCCTCCAGGAACGGCATCGCCTCGATGTCGCCGACGGTGCCGCCGATCTCGCAGATGACGAAGTCGAATTCCTCGTTGCCCGACAGGACGAACTGCTTGATCTCGTCGGTGACGTGGGGGATGACCTGGACAGTCGCGCCCAGATAGTCGCCCCGGCGCTCCTTCTCGATGATCTGCTTGTAGATGCGGCCGGTGGTGATGTTGTCTTCCTGGTTGGCCGACCGGCCGGTGAAGCGCTCGTAGTGACCGAGGTCGAGATCCGTTTCGGCACCGTCGTCGGTGACGAAGACCTCCCCGTGCTGGTAGGGGCTCATCGTGCCGGGGTCGACATTGAGGTAGGGGTCGAGCTTGCGCAGCCGCACGCGATATCCGCGCGCCTGCAGCAACGCGCCCAGCGCCGCCGCCGCTATGCCTTTGCCAAGGGAGGAGACCACGCCGCCGGTGATCAATACATATCGCGCCATGGGAGTCGGTGCTTATCGCCGGGCCGGTGATTCCGCCAGAGGAAAACGGCGCCGTGAATGTCTTTTCCCGGGGCCCTGGCGCAACATCCTTCTGCCGCCGTGACAAGACAAAGGGGCCGGCGCATGCCGACCCCTTGGTAGAAGCCGCCGATGGCGGAGCGTCAGAGCACGACGACCTTGGTGCCCATGCCGACGCGGTTGTACAGGTCCATGACGTGTTCGTTGATCATCCGGAAGCAGCCGTTCGACGAGCTGGTTCCGATGGTCTCCGGCGCGTTGGTGCCATGAATGCGCAGGTGCGTGTCCTTCTTGCCCTCGTAGAGGTAGATGGCGCGCGCACCGAGCGGGTTCTCGGGCCCTCCGGCCATGCCCTCCGAGTAGCGTCCGTACTTGGCGGGGTCGCGCTTCTGCATCTCCTTGGTCGGGATCCAGCGCGGCCATTCCTGCTTGTCGCCGACGGTCACCTCGCCCTTGTACTGAAGGCCATCCTTGCCGACGGCGATCGCGTAGCGGCGCGCCCGGCTGGACGACTCCATGAGGTAGAGCGCGCGCGCCTCGGTATCGATGACGATGGTGCCCTTGGAATAGCCGGAGAACTCGACCACGCGCGGCTCGAACTCGGGCTTCACCTTGAACTTCTTCCTGGCGTCCTTCTGCTCGAGCACGGCATCGAGCGCACGGGTCTCGGCCAGCATCGCCGTCTTCTTCTTCGTTCCGAACAGGGCGGAGAAGAAGTCCTTGTTCTCAGGTTCGGCCGGAACGCTGCGAAGTTCGCCATTGTTGCCGGACTTCGTGACTTCCAGCTTGGCCAGTTCCCGCAGCTCGGCCTCGCGGGCGGCCTTCCTGGCCTGCTCCTCGGCGAGGCGCTTGTCCTCGGCAGCCTTGACCTTTGCGGCGGCAATCCGCTCCTTCTCGGCCTTGGCCTTGGCGATCTGCTGTTCCTTCTCGGCTTTCGCCTTGGCGACGGCCTTTTCCTTCTCGGCCTTGGCCTTGGCGACCGCCTGTTCCTTTTCGGCCTTGGCCTTCGCCACGGCCTTTTCCTTTTCGGCCTTCGCCTTGGCGAGGGCCTTTTCCTTCGCGGCCTTCTCCTTGTCGGCCTTCGCCTTCGCTTCGGCCTTGGCCTTTGCCTCGGCCTTTGCTTTTGCCTTCGCCTCAGCGTCAGCCTTGGCTTTCGCTTTCGGATCGGCCTTCGCCTTGGGGTCTACCTTCTGCTTCTTGCCCTTCTCGGCCTTGGCCGGCGCGGCCGGCTCCTCGTCCTGCGAAAGAAGGTATTTCGCGGCGCCCGCCGGCGCCGTGACATTGAACAGGAAGAGCGCACTCGCGCCCAATACCAGCAGCTTGCGAAGTTGCATCATGTTTACCCGAGATTGATTCCGCCTCGCCGACCGGACAGTGGCCATGACCGGACGACGTCGCGACCTTATAGACGATTCAGCCAAAATGCCTCAAGGACAACCCTGCGGCGCATGCTCCAAAATGGAACATCGGCGAGCCATTTGACGAAAGTGTGATCGTCGAGTCACACGTCCGCGGACGCGCCAGGACGCGAAAAGCCGACCAAAAGCTACTGGTTGGGCACGTCGGTCGTGCCGCCGCCTGCCGGCGGCGTCGCGTCGGCGGCCGGAGGCGCGGCATCCGCCGGCGCGTCCTCGGCCGGGGGCGTCGTCGTGCCGCCGCCCAGCTGATCGAGCACGCCCGAGCCCTCGCCGGCCGGGGCGCCCGGAACCAGATCGAGGATATCGCCTGGCCGCTCGCCGTACCGGGCCAGGATCGAGAGGCCGAGCGACGTCACGAAGAATGCGACCGCGAGGATGCCGGTGGTCCGGGTCAGCGCATTGGCCGCGCCGCGCGCCGTCATGAAGCCGGAACCGCCGCCGATGCCCAGGCCGCCGCCCTCCGAACGCTGCAGCAGGACCACGCCGACGAGCGCGACCACAACCATGAGGTGGATGACGATGAGGACGGTTTGCATTGACGGTTCCGAATGATTCCGAGCCACCGCGCCGGATCATGCCCGGGTCGGAGCGCGGCGGGTGATTACACGCCTTTCAAGGCAATTCCAAGCCTGCGCGCCGAATATGGGATCGGCGAGGCCCTTTTCAATCAGATGGAGCGGTAGGCCTCGGCGATTCCCAGGAAGTCGGCCGCGTTGAGGCTCGCACCGCCCACCAGCGCGCCGTCGACATTGGCGATCGACAGCAGCTCGACGGCATTCGAGGGTTTGACCGAGCCCCCATAGAGAATCCGCGTCCGCTCGGCCTCGGTGCCGATCAGCTTGGCGAGTTCCTTGCGGATGTGCTGGTGCGCCTGGCCGACGTCCGCCGCGGTCGGCGTCAGGCCCGTTCCGATGGCCCAGACCGGCTCGTAAGCGATCACGGCGGTGGCATGGGTCGCGCGTCCGGGCACCGATCCGGCGATCTGCCGCGTCAGAACGTCCAGCGTCGAGCCGGCCTCGCGTTCGGCGCGCGTCTCGCCGATGCAGATGACGGCGGTCAGCCCCGCGCGCCAGGCGGCCTCGGCCTTGGCCTTGACGGTTGCGTCCGTCTCGCCGTGGTCGGTGCGCCGTTCGGAATGGCCGACGATGACATGCGAGGCGCCGGCATCCTTCAGCATCTCCGCCGAGACGTCACCGGTGTGCGCGCCGCTCTCCTTGGCGTGGCAGTCCTGTCCGCCGCAGCGCACCGGCGTGCGCGACAGGACGTCGGCGGCACGGCCGATCAGAGTCGCCGGCACGCAGATCAATGCCTCGGTCTCGGCGTCGAGCCCGCCCATGAAGCCGGCGCCTATCGCGCGCAGCTCGCCGAGCGATGCGCCCGTGCCGTTCATCTTCCAATTGCCCGCGACGAGCGGTCTGATCCGGGAGGCCATCGACGATCCTTGGGCTGCCACTCCCGACGCCTTCGGGAGCCGCGCCTTCCTAGCAAAATCAAGCCACAAAGCAATCGACACTGGCGGCGAAGGGCGCTATTGCCCATCGTTCAACGACGCGCGGCAGGCCCGCGCCCAAGCGGAATTTGACATGCTCGATTCATTGAGACGGGCCGCAGGCACCTGGATCGCCAAGCTGTTGCTCGTGATCCTCGTCGTCAGCTTCGCGGTCTGGGGAATCTCCGGCCAGATCGCCGGGGGACTGTCCGGCAACACGGTTCTGACGACCGGCGGCACCTCGGTCTCCGTCATCGAGTACCGGCTCGCCTACGACCGCGAGATGTCCGTCCTGTCGCAGCAGTTCGGCGTGCGCTTGACGCGCGAGCAGGCGCAAGCGCTTGGCCTCGAGCAGCGCGTGTTGGCGCAGCTGATCGCGGGCGCCGTCCTTGACGAGCAGGCGCGCGAGATGGGCCTCGGCGTCTCCAAGGTGAAGCTGGCCGAGCTGACCGCCGCCGACCCCGCGTTCCAGGGACCGGACGGCCGCTTCAGCCGGCAGCAGTTCGACTATGTGCTGCGCCAGATCGGCATGCGGCCGGAGGACTATTTCCGCAACCGCGAGCAGGTCGCGATCCGCCAGCAGATCGTGGAGGCGGTGTCCGATGGCCTGAAGGCGCCCGACACCTTCCTCCACGCCGTCGCGCTCTACCGGGGCGAGGACCGCACGGTGGAGTATGTCGGCCTGCCCAAATCGCTGGTCGAGCCGGTCGAGGCGCCGGAGGATACCGTCCTGTCCGCATGGTTCGACGAGCGCAAGGCCGACTACGCCGCGCCTGAATACCGCAAGATCTCGTATATCAAGCTCGAGCCCGAGGACATCGCCGATCCGTCTGCGATCTCGGACGAGCAGGTGCGCGCCGACTACGACAAGAACATCGCCCGCTACACCACGCCCGAAATGCGCACGATCGAGCAGATCGTGTTCAAGTCGGCGGACGCGGCGCGTGCCGCCTACGAGGCGATCCGGGGCGGCTCGACCTTCGAGGACATCGTCGAGGCGGAAGGCAAGACGCTCGCCGATGTCCAGCTCGGCGCCTTCACCAAGGACCGCGTGCCCGACCAGAGCGTTGCCGACGTGGCCTTCCGCCTCGCCGCGAACCAGGTGAGCGAAGTGATCGATGGCGCCTTCGGTCCCGTCATCATCCGGGTCACGGAGATCAAGCCGGAGGTGGTCAAGCCGTTCGACGAGGTCAAGGAGGACATCCGCGACGAGCTCGCCCTGAACGAGGCGAGCGGCCTGATCCAGGACGTGCACGACGGCTACGAGGATGCTCGCGCCGGAGGCCTGTCGTTTGCCGAGGCTGCCTCGACGCTGAAGCTCAAGGTGGTCACGGTGGAGGCGATCGACCGCGCGGCGCAGCGCCCGGACGGGACGGTCGTCAACGATCTCCCGCAGTCGCAGGAGTTGCTGCGCAATGCGTTTGAGACCGAGGTGGGCATCGAGAACGCTCCCCTCAATCTCGGTTCGAACGGCTACGTGTTCTACGAGGTCGACGGCATCACCCCCGCCCGCGACCGCACGCTGGACGAGGTTCGCGAGAAGGCCGTCGCCGACTGGATCGTCGCGGAGACGGCATCCCGGCTGGATGCGCGCGCGACCGAGCTGGAGAAACGCCTGAAGGACGGCGCTGCGCTCGATGCGATCGCCACGGAGCTCGGCTTCGAGAAACAGGTGAAGCGTGGCGTCAAGCGCGAGGCCGACGATGCGGATTTCGGCCGCGAGGGCGTCGCCACGATCTTCGACGTGCCGCAGGGCGGCATCGTGCGGTTCGTCTCTCCATCCGCCGATCAGCAGTTTCTCGTCGTCGTGACCGAGGTCTTCGAACCGGCCGGCGCCGGACCGGAGGCTGTCCCGGAGGACGCGCGCAATTCGTTTGCGTCGGGCCTGTCGGACGACCTGCTGGACCAGTTGGTCGCCCGGCTCGAGTCGGAATACGGCGTGCAGATCAACCAGGCCGCCATCCAGCAGGCCCTGGCCTTCTGATCCGCCGATGAGCGACCTGAAAGCCCACATCGCCAAGGTCGCCGCGGGCAAGGCGCTGACCTTCGACGAGGCGAGGTCGGCCTTTGGCATCATCATGTCAGGCGAGGCAACGCCCAGCCAGATCGCCGGCTTCCTGATGGCCCTGCGGGTCCGCGGCGAGACCGTGGAGGAGATATCCGGCGCCGTCGCGACGATGCGCGAGAAGATGCTCCGGGTCGAGGCGCCGGAGAATGCCATCGACATCGTTGGCACCGGCGGCGACGGGTCGCACAGCGTGAACATTTCCACCGCGTCGGCCTTCGTCATCGCAGGCGCCGGCGTCCCGGTGGCCAAGCACGGCAACCGCGGCCTCTCCTCGCAGACGGGCGCGTCGGACGTGCTGACCGCGCTCGGCGTGAAGATCGACCTGTCGCCCGACATGATCGGCCGCTGCATCCGCGAGGCCGGCGTCGGCTTCATGTTTGCGCCCGCCCACCATCCCGCGATGAAGCATGTCGGTCCCACCCGGGTGGAACTCGGGACGCGGACCATCTTCAACCTTCTCGGGCCTCTCTCAAACCCGGCCGGCGTCAAGCGCCAGATGGTCGGCGTTTTCGCGCCGGAGTGGGTGGAGCCCCTCGCCCGCACGCTGAAGGCCCTTGGCGCGGACAGGATCTGGGTCGTCCATGGCGACGGCTTTGACGAGATCACGACCACTGGTGAGACCACCGTCGCCGAACTCGACAACGGCACGGTGCGGACCTTCTCGGTCGCGCCCGAGCAACTCGGCCTGGCGCGGCACGGCAAGGAGTCTCTGAAGGGCGGGGACGCCGCGTTCAACGCCGCGGCCCTTCGCGACGTCCTGGCCGGCAAGGCCGGGGCCTACCGCGACACCGTCCTCATGAACGCCGGCGCGGGCCTGGTCGTGGCAGGCGCTGCGCCGACCATCGCCGAAGGCGCGAAGCTCGCCGCAGCCGCTATCGACAAGGGCAAGGCCGCCGCCGTCCTGGAGCGGCTGGTCTCCATTTCGAACGGCTGACCGATGGCCGATATCCTGAGGACGATCGAAGCCTACAAGCGCGACGAGATCGCGGAGGCGAAGTCCCGCGTGCCGCTGGCGGAGCTGACCGCGCGCATCAGCGACGTGGCCGGCCCGCGCGGCTTCCTCGCCGCGCTCGAGGCGCGCCGCGCCGCGGGCGAGTTTGCGCTGATCGCCGAGATCAAGAAGGCGAGCCCGTCGAGAGGCCTGATCCGGGCCGATTTCGACCCGCCCGCGCTTGCCCGCGCCTATGCCGAGGGCGGCGCGGCATGCCTGTCGGTGCTGACCGACGGACCCTCGTTCCAGGGCGCGCCCGGATACCTCACGGCGGCGCGGGATGCCTGTGTCCTGCCCGCGCTGCGCAAGGACTTCATGTTCGATGCCTACCAGGTCTACGAGGCGCGCGCCTGGGGCGCCGATGCGATCCTGCTGATCATGGCGAGCCTCTCGGACGACGACGCGCACCGGCTCGAGGAGGTTTCCCTCGAACTCGGCATGGACGTTCTCGTCGAGGTTCACGACGAGGGCGAACTCGACCGCGCGCTGCGTCTTGAGACCCGACTCGTCGGTATCAACAATCGCGACCTGCGGACATTCGAGACCACGCTGGAGACGTCCGAGCGGCTCGCTCGCCGCGTTCCGGCCGACCGGCTGCTGGTCGGCGAGAGCGGCATCTTTACCCATGCCGATTGCCAGCGCCTGCAACGCGCCGGCATCGGAACCTTCCTCGTCGGCGAGAGCCTGATGCGGCAGGCCGACGTCGCAGCCGCAACGCGCGCGCTCCTGACCGGCGCGGCCGAGCAGCCCGCCGCGGCGGAATGACATGGCAAGGACCACGCCTGGCCTGACCCATATCGGCGCCAAGGGCGACGCGCGCATGGTCGATGTCGGCGAAAAGGCCGAGACCCGGCGCGTCGCGGTAGCGGAGGGCATCGTCACGATGCAGCCGGCAACGCTGGCGCTCATCCTGTCAGGCGATGCCAAGAAGGGCGATGTTCTCGGCACGGCACGGATCGCCGGCATCATGGGGGCGAAGAAGACCCACGACCTCATCCCACTGTGCCATCCGTTGTTGCTGGACAAGGTCGCCGTGGACATCGAGCCGGACGAGGCGCTGCCGGGTCTTCGCGTCACGGCGACGGTCCGCGTGAGCGGGCGTACGGGCGTGGAAATGGAGGCCCTGACCGCCGCCTCGATCGCGTGCCTGACCATCTACGATATGGCGAAGGCTGTCGATCGCGGTATGGCGATCACCGGCGTGCGGTTGCTGGAAAAGACCGGCGGCAAGTCCGGAGACTACCGGGCGGAAGGGCGCTAGGCGAATGTCGCTGCTGCCCGTCGACGAGGCGCTGGCGCGGATGCTTGACGGCGCAGCGCCGAAGCGGGCGGAGATGGTCGCGCTGGCAGACGCCGGGGGGCGTGTGCTCGCTGCCCCTGTCGCCGCGCTGCGCACCCAGCCCCCCTTCCCCGCGTCCGCAATGGACGGCTATGCGGTCCGCGCCGAGGATGTGGCGGCCGTGCCGGCGCGCCTGCGCGTGATCGGCGAAGCCCCGGCGGGTGCCCCCTTCGCAGGCACGGTCGGGCCTGGCGACGCCGTGCGCATCTTCACCGGCGCCCCGGTTCCCGAAGGCGCCGATGCCGTGCTGATCCAGGAGAACACGAAACGCGACGGCGCGCATGTTGAGGTGCTGGAATCGGTCGCCCGTGGGCGCAACATCCGGCGCGCCGGGCTGGACTTCGAACACGGCGAACCGCTGCTGCCGGCCGGACGCGTGCTCGATCCGGCCGCGCTCTCCCTCGTCGCCGCCGCGAACCACGCAACGGTTTCGGTCGTCGAACGGCCGCTGGTTGCCGTCATCGCCACCGGCGACGAGCTCGTTGCACCGGGCAGCAACCTGGGGCCGGGGCAGATCGTTGCCTCCAATGCCACCGGCGTCGCCGCGCTGGCGCGCGAGGCCGGCGCCGAGGCCCTCGACCTCGGAATCGCGCGCGACGAGCGGCCGGCGATCGCTGCGAAGGTCCGCGATGCCCTGGCCGCCGGGGCCGACGTGATCGTGACGCTCGGCGGCGCTTCCGTCGGCGACCACGACCTCGTGCACGAGGTGCTGGCCGGCGAAGGCATGCAGCTCGATTTCTGGAAGATTGCCATGCGGCCGGGCAAGCCGCTGATGTTCGGGCGCCTCGGAGCGACGCGCGTCATCGGCCTCCCGGGAAACCCGGTGTCCAGCATGGTCTGCTCGGTCTTGTTCCTGAAGCCGCTGCTGCTCAGCCTCGCGGGTCGGCCGCCCGCGCAGACGATCCGCGAGGCCCGGCTCACGGCTCCCATGCCCGAGAACGACACGCGGCAGGACTATGTGCGCGCGGCCATCGTGGAGAATGGCGGCGATCCGTCGGTCACGCCGTTCGTGACCCAGGACTCTTCGATGCTGAAGGTGTTCGCCGAGGCGAACGGCCTGATCATCCGACCGCCTTTCGCACCCCCGGCCGCTGCCGGCGAGACCGTCAAGGTGCTGATGCTGCGGTAAGCGTTTCGCGCAACGCGGAGACGATGTCAGCCGCCGCCAGTGGGCTGGCGGCGGTATCACGCTGGCGAATGCCGGCCTCCTCCCTTGCGGGAGGCCAGATCCTCCGATCAGGCCGAGCGGAGCGGAGTCAGCTGGATCTCGACACGACGGTTCTGCGCGCGCCCGCCGTCGTTCGCGTTGGACGCGATCGGACGCGTCTCGCCAAAACCGGTGACCACGAAGCGGCGGCCGTCGACGCCCTGAGACGAGAGGTAGTTCGCCACCGACAGGGCGCGGCGCTGCGACAGGTCCTGGTTGTAGCTGTCCGAGCCGGTCGAATCGGTGTGGCCGTAGACGTCCACCAGCGTCTTGTTGAATTCCTTCAGCACCAGCGCCACTGAGTTCAGCGTCGGGTAGAAGCTCGCCATCACCTGGTCCTGGTCGGTCGGGAACGTGATGTTAGACGGCATGTTCAGAATGATCTGGTCGCCCACGCGCGTCACCGACACGCCCGTTCCCTGCAACTGCGCCCGGAGCTTCGCTTCCTGCTGGTCCATGTAGAGGCCGACCGCGCCGCCGGCCAGCGCGCCGATGCCGGCGCCCAGCAGGGCGTTCTTGCGGTCGTCGCCGCCAGCGAGAAGCCCGATGCCGGCGCCTGCCAGTGCGCCGAGTGCGGCGCCGCCGGCCGTGTTCGAAACCTTCTGCTGGCCGGTGTAGGGGTCGGTCGTGCAGGCGGCTAGAAACGCCGCAGCCGACAGACCGAGGATGATCTTGCGATTCATTGGGTCGTCCCTCTGGAAATCCCGTTGTTCGCGCTGCCGGAGCGCATTGTTCAGCCCTTCATCGTGCTTGTAGCACGAAATACGGCGAAATACGGAACGGGATCAAGGCAGAAGGGTCAGCGACCTGGCTCGGGTCCGCGCATGACGACCAGGGACGGCAGCGAAGCCGCCGCGGACGTGGCAGGTTCATCGGCACCGAACTCACCATAAGCGCTGACGGCGCTTCGATGATCCAGGCCGGGACTTTCCGCGCCAATCGCGTCCCCGCCGGGTTTCGGCCGCTCCACCCAGTCCATGAATCGCGCATGCGCCACGACCGCCTGCGCCGCCTTGCGCGCCCAGTCGAAGCTGAACGGGGCCTCGTCGTCGAGCACCATGCGGGGAGCGGGGGGAGCCGGCGTCGGACGCACATAGGACGCACGCGCGGACGACGGGGCGGACGCGGCGGCAGGCGATGCCGTGCGGTCCGCATGGAGCGGCGCCGGCGATCCGGCGATTCCCTCAAGCGGCATGTTGGACCCCTCCATACGCCGTGACGCTGCGGCAGAGATACACGGCATGCTTGTAGAAAGGGTTCCGAACGCCGTTCGAATTTTACCGGTCTTGGACCCCACGCTTCCCAACGCAGGCTGACTGCCGCGTTCAGGCCGCATTCAGCCGCGTATCGCCACAAACGTCCTCCGTAAGTACCCGGAGGTTTCCATGGCTATCTTCTACGGCAGCGACCGCTCCCAGACCATCAACGGCACGTCATATGGCGACACCATCTATGGGTATGGCGGCAACGACACCCTCCGGGGCGGCTTCGGCAACGACCTGATCTACGGCGGCGCCGGCAACGACAACATCTTCGGCGGCCAGGGCTTCAACACGCTCTACGGCGGCACCGGCAAGGACTGGTTCGTCATGAGCGGGCGTACCAGCTGGATGAGCGACGACTACATCGCCGACTTCCGCTTCGGCCAGGACAAGATCGACCTCAGGGCGTGGGGCGTGTCCGACTTCAGCCAGGTTCAGGCGCTGCTGGAGCGCAACCTCGATGGCGACGCGACGCTGAACGCGGTCCTGCGCGGCTACGACCATGTCATCACCATCGCCGGCAAGTCGCCGGCAGCGTTTATCTCGAGCGACTTCGTCTATGCCTCCGCCGCCGGCCCGAAGACCCTGAACGGGTCGGCGCTCGACGATGTTCTCTTCGGCAGCCGTTCGCACGACATGCTGAAGGGCTTCGGCGGCGACGACGTACTGCTCGGCGGCTTCGGCAATGACGACCTGTTCGGCGGTGCCGGCAACGATCGGCTGGTCGGCGGCCAGGGCTGGGACTGGCTGACCGGCGGCAATGGCGAGGACGTGTTCGAGTATCGGGCGCTGGGCGACTCGACGCCCAACGCGAACCGCGACCGGATTACCGATTTCGAGCTGGACATCGACCGGATCGACCTGTCGGCGATCGACGCCATCTCGTTCATCCGCGGCAACCAGGCGTTTGCCTTCGTCGGCACGGCAGCCTTCACCGGCGCCGGTCAGGTGCGGTTCGAGTTCCTCGGCGGCGATACGCTCATCTCCGTCAACACGGACAACGACGCCTATGCCGAGATGCAGATCATGCTCACCGGCAAGAAGTTCCTGATCTCCGGTGACTTCATCCTGTAGCCTAGGCGACACGAGGATTGGAGGGTGGCGCCGCGAGGCGCCGCCCTCTCGTTCCGGACGCCCGCCTACGTCTCGACGCGCCTCCCGGCCTCGTCGAAGAAATGAACCCGCGTCGCGGCCAGCTTGAGGCGGTCGCCCGGCTGGGCGGTGGCCCGTCCGGAGACACGTGCGACGAGCTTCTGCCCGCCGCCGGCACAATAGAGAAAGCTCTCCGCGCCGACCGGCTCGACTGCTTCCACCGTCGCGTCGAGGCTGAGCCGACGATCGCCCGCCTCATGGAGCACGGCGGTATCCTCGGGCCGGAAGCCCAGTGTCGCCGCCCCGGCCGGTGCATGGGGGACCGGCGTGCCGTCCGCCAGTGACCCGTCGCGCACAGGAAGCAGGTTCATCGGCGGCGCGCCGATGAAGGTCGCCACGAATGTGCTCGCCGGCGCCTCGTAGATGTCCAGCGGATCGCCCATCTGCTCGACCACGCCGGCATTCATGACCACGAGCGTGTCGGCCAGCGTCATGGCCTCCAGCTGGTCATGCGTCACGTAGACCGAGGTGACGCCCAGCGACCGTTGCAGGTTCTTGATCTCGACCCGCATCTGGCCGCGCAGCTTGGCGTCGAGGTTGGAGAGCGGCTCGTCGAACAGGAAGACCTTCGGCTTGCGCACGATGGCGCGGCCCATGGCGACACGCTGGCGTTGCCCGCCGGAAAGCTCGCGTGGCCGTCGCTCGAGCAGCGTCCCGAGTTCCAGAATCCGTGCCGTCTCCCTGACCCGCGTGTCGATCTCGGCCTTGCCCATCCCGCGGTTGCGCAGGCCGTAGGCCATGTTGTCGTAGACCTTCATGTGCGGATAGAGCGCGTAGTTCTGGAAGACCATGGCGATGTCGCGCTCGGCCGGGCCGATCGCGTTCACCACCTTGCCGTCGATCGCGACAGTGCCGGAGGTGATCGATTCCAGACCCGCGATCATCCGCAGCAGGGTGGACTTGCCGCAGCCCGAGGGCCCGACGAGCACGCAGAGCTTGCCGTCCGGGATCGCGATCGACACGCCCTTAACGGCCTCGACATTTCCCGAGTAGACCTTGCGGACGTCGTTCAGATCGACTGTGGCCACGCCTATTTCTCCGTCTCAACCAGTCCGCGCACGAACCAGCGCTGCATCAGCACCACGACCAGGATCGGCGGCAGGATGGCCAGGACGCAGGTCACCATGACGAGGTGCCATTGCGTGTCGGCGTCGGCGAAAGAGATCATCTTCCGGAGCGCGATGACGATGGTGTTCATGTCGTTGCGGTTGGTGACCAGCAGCGGCCACAGATATTGCGTCCAGCCGTAGATGAAGAGGATGACGAACAGCGCCGCGATGTTGGTGCGCGAGAGCGGAAGCAGGATATCCTTGAAGAAGCGGAACGGCCCTGCCCCGTCGACGCGCGCCGCCTCGACCAGTTCGCCAGGAATGGTCAGGAAGAACTGCCGGAACAGCAGCGTGGCGGTCGCTGACGCCATCAGCGGCAGGGTAAGTCCCGTATAGGTGTCGATCAGGCCGAAATCGACCATCACCTTGTAGGTCGGCAGGATTCGCACCTCGACCGGCAGCATCAGGGTGATGAAGATCAGCCAGAAGAAGGTCATCCGGAAGGGAAAGCGGAAGAAGACGATCGCGTAGGCCGACAGGATCGAGATGACGATCTTGCCGACCGCGATGGCAAGCGCCACGACGGTCGTGTTGAAGAGAAGTGTCGAGACCGGCACGCCGCCGATACGACCGACACCCCCAAAAAGGGCATCGTAGTAGTTCGGGACGAGTTGGTCGCCGGGCACGAGCGGCAGCGGTGGCCTGAGGATCGTCTGCAGCGACTGGGTCGACGCGACGAAGGTGTAGTAGATCGGGAAGGCGACGATCACGATGCCGACGATCAGGATCGCATGGGCGACGTAGCGGGACGAGCGGCTGACGCCCAGCATCGCGCCTTCCTCGCGGCGGCCGGGATGCGCGACTGTGGCGGCGTCAGCCATAGTGCACCTTCCTCTCCACGTAGCGGAACTGGAAAGCGGTGAGCGCGATGACGATCACCATCAGGATCACCGACTGCGCGGCGGAATCGCCGAGGATCAGGTTCACGAAGCCGTCGTTGTAGACCTTGTAGACCAGTGTCTCCGTCGCCTTTCCGGGCCCGCCGCCGGTCACCGCATGGATGATGCCGAACGTGTCGAAGAAGGCGTAGACGGTGTTGACCACGAGCAGGAAGAAGGTGGTCGGCGCCAGCAGCGGGAAGACGATCGTCCAGAAGCGCTTGGTTTCGCCGGCGCCGTCGATCGCAGCCGCTTCGATCAGCGTCTTCGGGATCGCCTGCAGACCGGCGACGAAAAAGAGGAAGTTGTAGCTGATCTGCTTCCAGGCTGCGGCAGCGACGACCAGCACCATCGCCTGGTTGCCGTTGAGCAGCGGGTCCCAGTTGAAACCCGCGCCGCGCAGCATGTAGGCGAACGTGCCCATCGACGGGTTGAACATGAACAGCCACAACATGCCCGCGATGGCGGGTGCCACCGCATACGGCCAGATCAGCAGAGTGCGATAGAGCCCTTTTCCTCGGATCACCTTGTCGGCCATCACCGCGAGCAGGAGTGCC
Organism: Rhizobiaceae bacterium; assembly: GCA_019635755.1. GTDB lineage: Bacteria > Pseudomonadota > Alphaproteobacteria > Rhizobiales > Rhizobiaceae > OAS926. The sequence continues at coordinate 217,937 of JAHBYW010000004.1, forward strand.
GCGCTCATGGCAAGCGCCGCCGTCGAAACCGAGAAGATGAGAGTGACCTTCAGCGAGTTCAGGTAGTTGGGGTCTGACAGGACCTTGGAGAAATTCTGGAACCAGACGAAGCGGGACGACAGTCCGAACGGATCCTCCTTCAGCATCGACTGGTAGAGCGCCTGGCTGGCCGGCCAGTAGAAGAACACCGCCGTGATCGCGAGCTGCGGCGCCACCAGCAGGTAGGGCAGGACCTTGTTCGGAAAGATGACGCGTGGAGTCACAGTTCCCTCCCCCTCGAGGGGAGGGTGGCCGCGAAGCGGCCGGGTGGGGACACCGCGGCAGAATGCGATGCATCAACGGTACGAAGTGCTCTGGCGAAAGAAGATTTCAAGCGGGAATCCAACGGTGAAGGGATCAGGCCGCGCACGACCGGGTGACCCCACCCGGTCGCTTCGCAGCCACCCTCCCCTCGAGGGGGAGGGAGCCGGTGCGCCTCAGTTCCCGATCGCTTCCTGGATCGCAGCGTTGGCGCGGGTGACCGCGTTGTCGAGCGCCTGCTGGGCGGTTTGCTCGCCGGCCAGCATCTTCTCGAACTCCTCGTTCTGGATGTCGCGGACCTGCGGCAGGTTGACGAGGCGCACGCCGCGCGAATTGGCGGTCGGCTCCTTGCCCATCATCTGGGTGATGGGGATGAGGCGGCCCGGGTTCTTTTCGTAGAAGCCCGATGCCTTCGTCGCCTCGAAGGCGGCAATGGTCACCGGCAGATAGCCCGAGACTTCATGCAGGCGCTGCTGGATTTCGGTCTGCGACAGGAAGTTGAAGAATGCAGCCACGCCCTTGTACTCCTCGTCGGAGAAGCCGCCGAACACCCACAGCGAGGCGCCGCCCGGGATCGTGTTCTGCGGGGCGCCCTCGAGGTCCGGATAGTAGGGCAGCTGGCCGAGGCCATAGTTCATGCCCGACTTGATCACGTCGCCCAGGCCGCCCGACGACTCGGTGAACAGGCCGCATTCACCCGCGAGGAAGATCTGCTTGGCTTCGGACGTGCGGCCGCCGTAGCGGAACACGCCGTCCTTGGCGAGGTCGGCGATCGTCTGGAAGTGCTTCACGAACGGTTCGGTGTTGATCGTCAGCTGCACGTCGGTCGAGGCCAGCCCGTTCTCGTGCGTGCCGTACTGCAGGTTGTTCCAGGCGGCGAAATTCTCCAGGCCGATCCAGGTCAGCCAGGTCGAGGTGTAGCCGCACGGCGCTGCGCCGGTCTCCTTGATCTTGCGCGCGGCATCGAACACTTCCGGCCAGGTCTTCGGCGGGTTCTCGGCGTCCAGCCCGGCCTTCGCCAGGATGTCCTTGTTGTAGTAGAGGATCGGCGACGACGAGTTGTACGGGAAGGACAGCATCGTCCCGTCGGGCTTCGAATAGTAGGACACGATGCCCGGCAGGTACTCGTTCTTGTCGAACGGACGGCCGCCCATCGAGAGGATCTCGGCGACCGGCTTCACGGCGCCCTCGGCCGCCATCATGACGCCGGTGCCGACGTCGAAGACCTGCATGATATGCGGCGGCTGCTTGGCGCGGAACGCGGCGATGCCCGCGTTCAGCGTCTCCGGATAGGTGCCCTTGAACACGGGCGTGATCTTGTAGTCGGCCTGGCTCTCGTTGAACTCCTTCGAGAGCTGCTCGACCACCTCGTTGTTCGCGCCCGTCATGGCATGCCACCAGGAGATTTCGGTGACGGCGAAGGCGGTGGACGACGAAAGCAGGGTGAAAGATACGGCGAGGCTGGCCGCAAAGCCTTGAATTTTCATGTTTCTCTCCCGTTTTCATTGGCGAGACGGTTGGTCACGCGAACGGGAGTATCGGTCGATTGTGACAATCGGACAATAGGAATGTTGCGGTGTTATGAAAGCGAACCGCGCCGGCAAGGAAAGCTCTGCGAAAGCGGCTTGCTCCGCCGCGCGGAACCCTGCGTCAGGATTGCCGCGGCGAATCTGTGGACGGTTTGGTGCTTTACACCGTCAGCAGTTTGCGAACCTCCGGCGTGTCGAGGTCCTCGGCCGGGCCGGTATGGACGATCTGCCCGCGCTCCATGACATTCACCTCGTCCGCGAGCTCGCGACAGAAGTCGAGATACTGCTCGACCAGCAGGATGGCGATTCCCGCCGTGTCGCGCAGGTAGCGGATGGCGCGGCCGATGTCCTTGATAATCGACGGCTGGATGCCTTCGGTCGGTTCGTCCAGCACGAGCAGCTTGGGCCGCATGACGAGCGCGCGGCCGATGGCGAGCTGCTGCTGCTGGCCGCCGGACAGGTCGCCGCCGCGCCGCGACAGCATCTGCTTGAGCACGGGGAACAGGTCGAAGACATAGTCCGGCACCTCGCGGTCGGCGCGCTTCAGGGGCGCATAGCCGGACTCGAGGTTCTCGCGCACGGTCAGCAGCGGGAAGATCTCCCGCCCCTGCGGCACGAAAGAGATGCCCGACCGGGCGCGCTCGTACGGCGCGCTCCGGTCGAGCGCCTTCCCCTCGAAGGCAACACTGCCGCTCGTCAGCCGGTGGTGGCCGACGATGGCTCGCATGAGACTGGTCTTGCCGACGCCGTTGCGGCCGAGGACGCAGGTGATCCGGCCGGCGGCAGCGGCAAGCGAGACGCCGCGCAGCGCCTGCGCGGCGCCGTAGTGGAGGACTGCGTCGGAGACGGTCAGCATCGTCAGGAGTATCCGATCTCTCGAAGGAAGGCGTCGATCGCGCCGAACAGGTCCGCATCGTGCCCGACCCAGACGTGGCCGCCGTCGGGATAGACGATGAGGCGCGCCCCGCCGACGCCGGCAGCGATATGACGGGCCGCGTCGGCGGTCAGGTAGAGGTCGTCCTCTGCGGAGATCGCCAGCGTGGGCGCAGCGATCGCGCCGAGATCCATGCGCTGCGGATCGCCGGCCTGGCCTGCATCGTTGACAAGGCCCTTCGCGCGGGCGCTGACCGGCAGGATGCCGGAGAGGATGCGACGGACACGATCCTGCTCTTCGGCCGACGCCGCGTGGACCAGCGCCGGGTCGGTGGCGAGCAGCGTCCGGATCATGGTGTCGGGCATGGCGTTTATCGCCGACCAGAACAGGAAATCCGACTGCAGCACGCTTGTTGCGATCCGGGTTTCGGTCGGGCTCCACGGACGCGCCGGGGGCCGGTTCGGCGCGTAGGTGGCGGGCACGATAGGGAGCAGCGCGGCCGTGCGGTCCGGATGGCGGATCGCGAAGGCGAGCGCCGAGAGGGCTCCCGCCGACCCGCCGGCGACGGCGATCCGCCCGATGCCCAACGCGTCGAGGAGATCGACGAAAGCGTCGGCCTGGGCTTCGGGCGAGGCGTCCGCCGGGAAGGACGTGCGCAGATAGCCGAAGCGCGACGGCGCGATGACACGGTAGCCGAGGCCAGGCAGCCGCGCGGCGAACTGCAGACCCTGGTCGAATCCGCCGCCGGTGCCGTGGATCATCAGGAGGGGAGCCCCCTGCCCCGCCTCGGCATATTCCAGGTCGCCGTGGCGTGTCGGCACGACCGCACTCGGGCGTGCTGCAAGATCGGCGCGTATCGCAGACAGCTCCCTCCAGTAGGAGGCGGCAACCGCACCGCCGCCGAGCGCCAGAGCGCCCGCCGCGGCTCCCAATCCCAGCACCGTCCGCCGCCGCATCAGCCAACCCTCCGGCGGCCGCGTTCGCGCGGCCGGGCCGGATGAGACACCGGAACTGAGAGGATCCGCCTTGACCGGCATCAACATCAGCGCCCCAGATAGACTTCGATGACCCGCTCGTCGGCCGAGACGAAGTCCAGCGTACCCTCGGACAGCACCGAGCCTTCGTGCAGGCAGGTCACCTTCACGCCGAGTTCGCGCACGAAATGCATGTCATGCTCGACGACGACAACGGAGTGGTCGCGCGCAATGTCGCGCAGCAGGCGCGCGGTCTCCTCGGTTTCGGCGTCGGTCATGCCGGCCACCGGCTCGTCGACGAGCAACAGCTTCGGCGCCTGCGCCAGCAGCATGCCGATCTCCAGCCACTGCTTCTGGCCATGCGACAGGCTGGCGGCAAGTTCGTGACGCCTGTCGCCCAGCCGGATGATGCCCAGCACCTCATCGATGCGTCTGCGCTCGCCCTCCGAGCGCCGATGCACAAGCGCCGGGAAGATCGAGCGCGGGCCGGCCAGCGCCAGCATCAGATTGTCCTCGACCGTGTGGCTTTCGAAGACGGTCGGCTTCTGGAACTTGCGGCCGATCCCCATCGTCGCGATCTCGGCCTCGTCGTGCCGCGTAAGGTCGGTCTGGCCGTTGAAGAACACTTCGCCCTCGTCCGGCCGCGTCTTGCCCGTGATGATGTCCATCATCGTCGTCTTGCCGGCGCCGTTCGGGCCGATGATGGCGCGCATCTCGCCGCGGTCGAGCAGGAAGGAGAGGTTGTTGATCGCCCTGAAGCCGTCGAAGGCGACCGACACGCCGTCGAGGTAGAGAATGGTGTTTTGGCGTGTCATGCGTTCACTCCGCCGGCTGCGGATTGGCGCCAGGAACGAGAGGCGGAGCCCTGTCCGGCGGCTGCGGCGCGTGGACAGCGCGGGCGGCGACGGAGTTGGGATCGAGCGGCGGTTCGTCGGGAACCGCGGCGGGCCTGGCCGGACGCCGGGATCGGAGCCGATCCCAAAGCCCCATGATGCCCTTCGGCAGGAACAGCGTCACCGCCACGAACAGGCCGCCCAGTGCGAACAGCCAGAGTTCGGGTATGGCGCCGGTGAACCAGCTCTTGCCTGCGTTGACGAGCACCGCGCCGATGATCGGCCCGACAATCGTGCCCCGGCCCCCGACCGCCGTCCAGATGACGACCTCGATCGAGTTCGCCGGCTCGAACTCGCTTGGATTGATGATGCCCACCTGCGGCACGTAGAGCGCGCCGGCGATGCCGGCCATCACGGCCGACACGGTGAAGGCGAACAGCTTCACGTTCTCCGGCCGCCAGCCGATGAAGCGGGTGCGGCTTTCCGCGTCGCGGACCGCGACCAGCACCTTGCCGTATTTGGAGTTGACGATACGCCAGGTGACGAAGACGCCCAGCGCCAATGCGATGGCGCTGGCCGAGAAGAGCGCGGATCGCGTCGTGTTGGCCTGCACGTTGAAGCCGAGAATGTCCTTGAAGTCGGTCAGGCCGTTGTTGCCGCCGAAGCCCATGTCGTTGCGGAAGAAGGCGAGCAGCAGCGCGTAGGTCATCGCCTGCGTGATGATCGACAGGTAGACGCCGGTGACGCGGCTGCGGAAAGCAAACCAGCCGAACACGAAAGCGAGCAGGCCGGGCACCAGCATGACCATCAGCGCCGCGAACCAGAACTGGTCGAAGCCGTACCAGAACCAGGGCAACTCCTTCCAGTTCAGGAAGACCATGAAATCGGGCAGGATCGGATTGCCGTAGACGCCGCGGTCGCCGATCTGGCGCATCAGGTACATGCCCATCGCATAGCCGCCGAGCGCGAAGAACGCGCCGTGACCGAGCGACAGAATTCCGGCATAGCCCCAGACGAAGTCGAGCGAGAGCGCCAGCAGCGCGTAGCAGAGGTACTTGCCGGTGAGCGCAACCATGTAGGCCGGCACATGGAAAGCGCTTGTCGCCGGTACCGTGAGGTTCAGGACAGGCACGATGACAGCCACCGCCAGCAGGACGGCGATAGCGATAGCGATGCGGCGTTCTGCGCCCGATCCGAAGAAGCGGCCGGTGATCATGCGGGCGGCCTCTGAACGATGACTGGACAAAGTATTCTCCCCCACTCCGTCTCGCCCTGCGGGCGAGCCACCTCTCCCCCACGAGGTGGGGTAGAGGAAGGGAGCCAACGACGGCCGCCGCTGTTTCCTCTCCCCCGTCGAGCGGGGGAGAGGTAGCCGGCGAAGCCGGCCGGAGTGGGGGTCGATCGACCCGCGACGCTGGTCTTCATGCCTCTACCGCCCTGCCCTTGAGCGCGAACAGGCCACGCGGGCGCTTCTGGATAAACAGGATGATGAGGACCAGCACCAGGATCTTGCCGAGCACGGCGCCGGCATAGGGCTCGAGGAACTTGTTGAGCACACCGAGCGACAGCGCCCCGACCAGCGTTCCCCAGAGATTGCCCACGCCGCCGAATACGACGACCATGAAGCTGTCGATGATGTAGCCCTGGCCGAGGTTGGGCGAGACGTTGTCGATCTGGCTGAGCGCAACGCCGGCGATGCCGGCGATGCCGGAGCCAAGCGCGAAGGTGAAGGCGTCCACCCACGGCGTGCGGATGCCCATCGAGGCGGCCATGCGGCGGTTTGCCGTGACCGCGCGCATCTCCAGGCCCCAATGCGTGCGCTTCATCACGTAGAGCAGGACCGCGAAGACGGCCATCGCGAAGATGACGATCCAGAAGCGGTTCCAGGTGAAGGCCAGTTCGCCGATCTGGAATCCGCCGGACATCCAGGACGGGTTGCCGACCTCGCGGTTGGTCGGTCCGAAGATGGAGCGCACCGCCTGCTGGAGGATCAGCGATACGCCCCAGGTCGCCAGCAGGGTTTCCAGCGGGCGGCCGTAGAGGAAACGGATGATGCCGCGCTCGATCGCGAGCCCGACGCCGCCGGCGACGAGGAAAGCAGCAGGAAGCGCGATCGCCAGCGACCAGTCGAAAAGCTCCGGCGCGTAGGTCCGGATGAGATTCTGGACGACGTAGGTCGTGTAGGCGCCGAGCATGACCATTTCGCCATGCGCCATGTTGATGACGCCCATGACACCGAAGGTGATGGCGAGGCCGATGGCGGCGAGGAGCAGGACCGATCCCAGCGAGATGCCGAACCAGACGTTCTGGCCCGCTTGCCAGATCGCGAGGTTGGAGTTGATCGTCGCGATCGCGCTTGCGGCGGCGTCCCTGAGCGCACCCTCGGCACGAGCTTCGAACGCAGTCAGGATCGAAAGCGCGTCGCGGTCGCCGCGGTCCCGTACGATCTCGATTGCGGCCAGCTTGTCGGACTCGGGGAGATCCGAGACGAGGACGGCGGAAGCGCGTGCCTGCTCCAGCGCGCGCTTCACATGCGCGACCTTCTCGGCGGCGATCGCCGCGTCGAGCGCCGGGATCGCGGCCGGATCCGGATTGCGGAACATCGTCTGCGCGGCAGCGAAGCGCACGGCAGGATCGTCGGCGCCGAGCGTAAGGGAGCCCAGGACGTCGCGGATGACGCGCCTGAGGCCGTTGTTGACCTTGACCTTGGTCAGTTCGCCCTTCTGCGCCTCGCCGGCGCTTTCGCCGGTCACGGGATCGAACAGGGAAACGGTCGCGCCTTCCTTGACGATGAAGACCGCCTGGTCGGCTTTGCGGAAGGCGACGTTCCCGTCGGACAGCGCGACGAGGACCTTTTCGACGACAGGATCGCCGGTCGCGCCGAGTTCGCGGACGATTTCCTCGGTCTGGTTGAAGTTCTTGGACGTCGCGAACTTGGCGATGATCGTGCGCAGTTCGGTCTCGTCGGCGGCGCGCGCGGTGGAGAAGGCTGCGAGGAGGAAAAGAACAAGGGAGACGAAGGCGATGAGAGCGTTTCGCGCTATCGGTGAGACGTTGGCGAGACCGCGCCCCTCTCCGTCCTGCCGGACATCTTTCCCACAAGTGGGGAGATTGGCCTTCCTCGGCGCCGGCAGCGATCTCCCGCCGTGTGGGGGAGATGTCCGGCAGGACAGAGGGGGGCAACGCAGAGCGGAAGGGCCCACGATTTGCGCTCACATGTCTTGGGAGGGTTTCTGGCCTCCGGGCGGCGGGAGGAAGTGCCGCCCAGAGGCTTCGCGGTCAAAGATTCAGTCGTGGAAAGCCACGACCCGATTGCAACGCAGAGGGCCTAGTTCGTGCCCTTGCCGCCGCACTTGCCGGTGGCGACGTTGAAGTTTCCGCACGACAGCGGCGCGCGCCAGTCGGCGATCAGGTCCTTGGAGTCCGGCAGGTAGTCGGACCATTCGTCGCCGACCACCAGGCCCGAAGTCTGCCACACCGTCTCCATCTGGCCGTCGGCCTGGATTTCGCCTATGAGCACTGGCTTGGTGATGTGGTGGTTGGGCATCATCGAGGAGTAGCCGCCCGACAGGTTCGGCACCGACACGCCGATGATGGCGTCGATGACCGCGTCCGGATCGGTGGTGCCGGCCTTCTCGACCGCCTTCACCCACATGTTGAAGCCGATCACATGGGCTTCCATCGGGTCGTTGGTGACACGCTTGTCGTTCTTGGTGAAGGCGCGCCAGGCTTCGATGAAGGCAGCGTTTTCTTCGGTGTCCACCGACTGGAAGTAGTTCCAGGCGGTCAGGTGGCCGACGAGCGGTGCGGTGTCGAGACCGGCCAGCTCTTCCTCACCGACCGAGAAGGCCACGACCGGGATGTCCTCGGCCTTGATGCCCTGGTTGCCCAGTTCCTTGTAGAACGGCACGTTCGCGTCGCCGTTGATCGTCGAGACCACGGCGGTCTTCTTGCCGGCCGAGCCGAAATTCTTGATGTCGGTCACGATCGTCTGCCAGTCCGAATGACCGAACGGCGTGTAATTGATCATGATGTCTTCCTTGGCCACGCCCTTCGATTCCAGGTAGGCCTGCAGGATCTTGTTGGTCGTCTGCGGATAGACGTAGTCGGTGCCGGCCAGCACCCAGCGCTCGACGCCTTCCTCGTTCATGAGGTAGTCAACGGCCGGGATCGCCTGCTGGTTCGGAGCCGCGCCCGTGTAGAAGACGTTGCGCTGGCTCTCCTCGCCCTCATACTGGACGGGGTAGAACAGCAGCGAGTTCAGCTCCTCGAACACCGGCAGCACGGACTTGCGCGACACCGAGGTCCAGCAGCCGAACACCGCCGCGACCTTGTTCACCGAGATCAGTTCGCGCGCCTTCTCGGCGAAGAGCGGCCAGTCGGAGGCTGGGTCGACCACCACGGCCTCGAGCTTCTTGCCGAGCAGGCCGCCCTTCTTGTTCTGCTCCTCGATGAGGAACAGCATCGTGTCCTTCAGCGTGGTCTCCGAGATCGCCATCGTGCCGGACAGCGAATGGAGCACGCCGACCTTGATCGTGTCCTCCTGCGCCCAGGCAGGGGCAGCGAACGACATGGCAGTCGCCATGACTGTTGCGGCCGCGAATTCTTTGAACGGCATTTTCATTGACACCTCTCCAACGGGGCTTGTTGCACCGCAAAAGAGAGAGCAAGCGCCGTGCCACTTGCCAAACGGCACTCTCGGCGCGCCGAATTAGCGAACGCTATCAGAGGGTTGGATGCATTACCCGGAGACGCTTTTGCGCAAGGAAGCGCGGCCATTAACGGTTTGGTGACGATTCATTGCGCATCGCACCCAGTGCACGCCTAGTTCTTATGCATCCTGAAAGATTGCCCACAAAATATGCAAATGGATGCTGGCGCGCGCACTCTGGCAAGCAGACCGGGTGGGCATCAGAGCAGTAGGTTTGGAGAGCGCGGCGTCAGCCGTTGTTCGAAGACTACGCTCGGTCCCCTTCAAGCACGTCCTTCACGACGGTTGCGAGTTGCTTCAGCGAGAACGGCTTGGGCAGGAAGCCGAACTTGGCGTCGGCGGGCAGGTTCCTCGCGAACGCGTCCTCGGCGTAGCCCGACACAAAGATGAACTTGATGTCGGGCCTGACCTTGCGCAATTCGCGCAGCAGGGTTGGCCCGTCCATCTCGGGCATGACGACGTCGGACACGACAATGTCCACCTTGCCGTCCAGTTCCTGGTACTTCTCGAGCGCCTCGACGCCCGACGATGCCTCGTGAACGGTGTAGCCGCGCGACTTGAGCGCGCGCACGCCGCCCATGCGGACCGCATCCTCGTCCTCGACCAGCAGCACCGTTGCCGAGCCCGACAAGTCCTTCGCCGTCTCCGCGGCCTTCGGCGCTGGCGTCGCCCCGTCGGCCGGCGCGGCCGCCTGGTCGGCGGTGGAAGCCGGCTTTGCCTCGGGGATGTGGCGCGGCAGGAATATGCGGAACACGGTCCCCTTGCCGACCTCGGAATCGCAGAAGATGAAACCGCCGGTCTGCTTGATGATGCCGTAGACCATCGACAGGCCGAGCCCGGTACCCTTGCCGACCTCCTTGGTGGTGAAGAAGGGTTCGAAGATCTTCTTGATCACGTCGGGCGCGATGCCGGTGCCGCTGTCCTCGACCTCGATGAGCACATAGTCGCCCGGATCGAGCTCGCGATAGGACATCGTCGCCGCCTCCGGCTGCGCGACGTTGCGCGTGCGGATGACCAGGTCTCCGCCGGTTGGCATTGCGTCGCGCGCGTTGACTGCGAGGTTGACCACCACCTGCTCGAACTGGCCGATGTCTGCACGGATCGGCCACAGGTCGCGGCCGTGGTCGATCTTGAGCCTGACGTCGGTGCCGACCAGACGCGTCAGCAGCATCCGCAGGTCGGCCAACACGTCCGTAAGGTTCAGGACCTCGGGACGCAGCGTCTGGCGGCGGCTGAACGCCAGCAGCTGCCGCACCAGCGACGCCGCGCGATTTGCGTTCTGCTTGATGTTCATGATGTCCGGGAAGGACGGGTCGGACGGACGGTGGTTCGTCAGCAGCAGGTCCGACGCCATGATGATGGCGGTCAGCACATTGTTGAAATCGTGCGCGATGCCGCCGGCGAGCTGCCCGACGGCCTGCATCTTCTGGCTCTGGGCCATCTGGCCTTCCAGCGCCTTCTGCTCGGTCGTTTCCACGGCATAGACGATGGCCGCCTCCTCGGCGCCCTCACCGCCGGCACCGTCGGCGATCGCGTTGACGTAGAAGCGCATGTGCCGCTCCTCGTCATTGGGAAGCACCGTGTCGATCGGGCGGATGTCCGCCTGCCTGGCTTTCGCCTTTTCGAGCGCGGCGGCGAAGCTGCCGCGGTCGCGCTCGTGGATCACCGTGTCCAGCCTGACCCGGCGGTCGACGGCGTCGCGGTCGACGACGCTGGCGAAGAGCGACAGGAACGGCGCGTTGGTGCGGACGATGCGGCCGGAAAGGTCGACGCCGGCGATCGCCATCGGGGTGGAGTTGAAGAAGCGCGTAAAGCGGACTTCCGATGCCCGCAGGTCGGCGGACGCGTCCTCGCCCTGCTGGCGGTTGAGGACGATCGTTCGGGTCGGCCCCGGCGCCCCTTCGCGCGTGGCCGTCACACGGTGCATGAACCGGACCGGCAGCGCCTGACCAGAGACCGTCTCCAGGTCGAGGTCAACCACCGCGTTCCGCGTCGTGCCGGGGTCGGCCTTGACGGAGCGGACGAGCGCCATGCCGTCGCCTGCGACGATTTCGGGAAGCGTGACGTCGCCGGGTGTGAAGCTCGCCAGGTCGATGCCCAGCCACTCGGCCAATGTCGCGTTGATATAGGTGACGCGTCCGTCCTGGTCGGCGGCGAAGAAACCGGCCGGCGCATGGTCGAGATGGTCGATCGCCTTCTGCAGGTCGAGGAAGAAGCGCTCCTGCTCCGCCCTCTCCTTGGAGATGTCGGAGATCTGCCAGGCCTGGAGCGGCTGCCGCTGGCCGGGGACGTTGAAGCTGCGGGCGCCCACCCGATACCACCGCGCTCCCGGCTCGGAACCGGGCTTCAGCGCCTGGGTGAGGCGAAACTCGCCGTCCCCCGGTTGCCCGTCGCGCACGCCCGACGCCAGCCGGAAGAGCGTCGCGGCGGCTTCCGGCACGTCGGAGAGCAGGGCCTCGACGGTCTTCACTTCCGCCGCCGACGTCGCACCGGTCATGTCGGCATAGGCGCGGTTGCCGTAGACGATGCGCCCCTTCGGGTCGGTCACCACGAGCCCTTGCCCCATCGAGTCGACATACGCCTTGGACAGTTCGTCGGTCGTCGAGCGCGGCGCGATCTGCACGAAGCCGATGGCCGTCGCGAACAGGTAGCCGACGCCGATCATGGCCAGCACGCCCAGCATGCCAAGCAGGAACGGCTCGCCGAGCCGCTCCTGAAACAGCGCGAAGACAAAGGCCGCGCCAGTCAGGACGACGATGAAAACGACCAGCCGGGTGATGATGCCGGGGCGCATGTTCTGGTCGACGATGGGCGCCGGATAGAACTCGCTGCGCGTCTCTTTCGCCATCCGTCGTGCCTAGCGAATCCCGTCCCGGGCTTCCGCGCCCCGTCCGGTTGAATCATATTCGCAACGCGGGGAAAAGAGCTTCCGGCCAAAGAATGCCGCCGCTCGCGGCCCGCCGCCCGCAACGGCAAACTTGCGGTTTTCAAGCAACAGGATACTGTCCGCCCGCTTGGGCCACGTGCAGGAAAGATTCGGATGGTGGGTTGGCTAGAAGACGTCGCCGGTCCGGGCTTCGCTTCCGCGGTGCTGTGGACGTTCCTCGCCCTCGTCCTGCTGGTCATGATCCTGATCATCATCAGGCTGGTCCGGAGCCTGACCTTCGGCACCTACGTCGTGGGCGGCAAGAACCGCAAGACGCGGCTGGCGATCATGGACGCCGCGGCCGTCGACAGCCATCGGCGCCTGGTCCTCGTGCGCCGCGACGATGTCGAGCATCTGATCCTGATCGGCGGTCCGACCGACGTCGTTGTCGAGCAGCATATCCGCGCCGGCGCGCCGCAGGGCAACCGTCGTCCCGACGGCACGCCTGAGCAGGCGCCGCCACCGCAACCCCAGCAGCAGCGGCCGCGCCCGCCCGCGCCCCCTCCGGCACCGCCGCAGGCGCCGCCGCGCGCGCCGGAGCAGCGTCGCGCTCCCCCTCCGCCGCCGGTCGCCGCACCGCCACCTGCGCCTGCCAGACAGCCCGAGCGCGCACCCGTGGCTCCGCCGCCGGCGCCCGCCCGTTCGACCGCGTACGAGCCGAAGCCGCAGCCGGCGCGAACGCCTCCGCCGCCGCCACCCCCGCCAGCGCGAAAGACCGCGACTGCGCCGAGCAGCGCGGCCATGGACGACCTCGACAAAGCGCTGCTCAACGAGCTCGAGGTCAGCCTGGACGCCACGCCTCCGGCACGGCAGGCACCGGCGCCGCAGCCCGCCGCGGCGAAGAAGAAACCGGAGCTGTCGCTCGAGGATGAGATGAACAAGCTTCTCGGGGAACTCACCGCCAAGAAGAAATAACCGCCGGGCGCGGGGCCGTCCGAGGCACCGTCAACAGATTTGCAGGTCAGATCAGCTGCTATGGTCGGCTGTCGGGCGTCGCGCGGCGGTCACGTCCAACAGAACTGGACCGTCACGACAGCCGTCAGTTCGCGGTCAGTCGTCGCGATAGACCTTTTCGCGGCGCTCGTGGCGCTCCTGCGCCTCGATCGACAGCGTGGCGATCGGACGGGCGTCGAGGCGCTTCAGCGAAATCGGCTCGCCGGTCTCCTCGCAATAGCCGTAGGTGCCTTCCTCGATGCGCTGCAGCGCTGCATCGATCTTCGCGATCAGCTTGCGCTGACGGTCGCGGGCGCGCAGTTCGATGGCGCGGTCGGTCTCCGACGAGGCTCGGTCGGCCAGGTCGGGGTGGTTGGCATTTTCCTGCTGCAGGATTTCCAGGGTCTCGCGCGCTTCGCGCAGAATGTCGTTCTTCCACTGGGTGAGCTTGGCGCGGAAGTAGGACTTCTGGCGCTCGCTCATGAACGGCTCGTCGTCGGAGGGAACGTATTTGGAATCAACGACTGCGCTCATCGACTCACCCCACAACCCTTTTGATTGGGCGCGTATATATTCGGCGCACCCTGACGACACAAGCACATTTGGCCGAGCGGTCACGAGATTGTTAATGCTGCCAAAAATGCCTTCGCGGCGTGCCCGTTGGGCGCACCTCGCGGCAAAATTTTGACGGAGCGGCCTGCGTTTCGTCCGGTCATGGGCGCCGGTTGCGCCGCCGCCGCTCTGCCACTAAATCGGACTGTATGAAAAGCGGCGACAAACAAGAATCGCTGCGAGGAAACGCTGACCGATGAGCCGCCTTTTTCTCCTGAGGCATGCCAAGGCCGGCTGGGCCGAGCCCGGCATGCGAGACTTCGACCGCCCCCTCGACGCGACCGGACGCGCGGACGCCGAGGCGATCGGCGAAATGATGCAGGCCTCCAGCCTGAAGCCCGACCTGATCGTCTGCTCGACCGCGCGGCGCGCCCGCGAGACACTGGACGGGATCGCACCGCATCTGCCGCCGTCCGCGCGCACCGTCTTCACCGACGGGCTCTATTCCACCGATGCGTCAGGCTATCTCGACGTCATCGCCGGGCACGGCGAAGCCAAGGCGATGCTGCTGATCGGCCACAACCCGATGATGGAGGACGTGGCCTTCGCGCTCTACGACGACGGCGACCAGGATGCGAAGGACGCGCTGGTGTCCGGGTTTCCGACATCGGGGCTTGCCGTCATCCGCTTCCCGAACGGCCTGGGCAATGCCGCCCCGAGCAAGGGGTTCCTCGAGGCCTTCTACACGCCAGCGAAACAGGGCGCCGAGTGAACTGACGAACCGTCTCGGCCGGCGCGCCGCCATTTCATTCGCGGCCGATCGCGCCTATATCGCAGGCGGTCCAGCTTGGGAGCGCCCTTGGCGCAGTCTCTGACAACCATCACCGACGAAGCGCGCATTGCGCTCGACACGCTCACGGGCCGTGCCACAGGGCTCGTCTCGCCGTCGGTGAGGATCGGCGTGACCGGGCTTTCCCGCGCCGGCAAGACAGTCTTCATCTCGGCGCTGGTCCACAACATCATCCATGGCGGCCGCCTGCCGATGTTCGAGGCCCGAAAGTCGGGCCGCATCGGCAGGGCGTTTCTCGAGGAGCAGCCCGACGACGCGGTTCCCCGCTTCCAGTACGAGGACCATATCGACGCGCTGGTGCGGGATCGGACCTGGCCCGATTCGACGCGAGCCGTGTCGGAACTGCGTCTGACGATCGAGTTCGAGTCGGCGACCTTCTGGGGCAGGATGTTCTCGTCCGGCCGTCTCTCGCTCGACATCGTCGACTATCCGGGCGAGTGGCTGCTCGATCTGCCGCTTCTCGGCAAGGACTACGCCACCTTCTCGCAGGAGGCGTTCGAACTCGCCGACCTCTCCGTTCGCCACGACCTGTCGGCCGAATGGCGTGCGCTCGCCGCCACGCTCGACCCTGACGCGGATGCCGACGAAATGGTGGCCCGAAAGCTCTCCGAGACCTTCGCGGCCTATCTGAAGGCCTGCAAGAACGACCAGCGTGCGCTGTCGACCCTTCCGCCGGGGCGCTTCCTCATGCCCGGAGACCTCGACGGTTCGCCGGCACTGACTTTTGCGCCGTTGCCGCGCCGTAACGCCAGGGCACGCGCGGGCTCGCTGCAGGCGATGATGGAGCGCCGCTACGAGGCCTACAAGACACATGTGGTCAAGCCGTTCTTCCGCGAGCACATCACCCGCCTCGACCGGCAGATCGTGCTGATCGACGCGATGCAGGCCCTCAACGCCGGGCCAGCGGCGATGGCCGACCTCGAGAGGGCGCTGACCGAGATCCTGGGATGCTTTCGTCAGGGCCGTGGCAGCTTCCTCACCGATCTGTTCTCGCGCCGCATCGACCGCATCCTGGTAGCCGCGACCAAGGCCGACCACATCCACCACGAGAGCCATGACCGGCTTCAGGCGATCGTCCGCCGCCTCGCCGACCGCGCCGTTGCGCGCGCCGACCTGACAGGTGCGACCGTCGACGTCCTGGCGATGGCGGCGGTGCGGGCCACCCGCGAGGGATCGGTCAAGCAACGTCTCGACACCTTGCCTGTGATCATCGGCACGCCGCTGAAGGGCGAGCGCATCGGCAAGGAGACGTTCGACGGTGAAACCGAAACCGCTATATTTCCCGGGGACTTGCCGGAGCGGGCGGATTCAGTGTTTGAACCCGGCGCGGACGCGTCCGGGGCGAGCGAGGCGCCGGTCCGCTTCGTCCGCTTCCGCCCGCCGAAGCTGGAACGCTCGGCAGACGGGGCCACGTTGTCGCTGCCACACATCCGGCTCGATCGCGCGCTGCAGTTCCTGATCGGAGATCATCTGGCATGAGCGAGCGCCGCCCCGCCGCCTTCAAGGTCGGATCGCCGGCCGACGATCTCCCGCCGCGCGCGGCACAGGCACGGAAGCCGCGCGCGGTGCCGACCCGCGACGTCGCCGTGGCCGCGGCGGTCGATGTCTTCGACGAGCCCGACTTCGCGCTTGCCGAGCCGCCGCCCGCGTCGGCGCCGCGCAGGCGCTCGCGGCTGGCGGGGATATTCCTCGGGGCGGCCGGCATCCTTGTCTCGCTCGCGGTGGGCCTCTGGGTCGACGCGCTGATCCGCGAACTCTTCGCGCGTGCGGAGTGGCTGGGCTGGGTGGCAGCCGGACTGGCGGGAATCGCGGCGCTGGCACTCCTCGTCATCATCATTCGCGAGATGCTGGCACTGGCGCGCCTGTCGTCGGTCGAGTCGCTGCGGACGCAGGCGCTGGACGCACTCGCCCGCGACGACCCGCG
Organism: Rhizobiaceae bacterium; assembly: GCA_019635755.1. Classification (GTDB taxonomy): domain Bacteria; phylum Pseudomonadota; class Alphaproteobacteria; order Rhizobiales; family Rhizobiaceae; genus OAS926. The sequence continues at coordinate 234,343 of JAHBYW010000004.1, forward strand.
CGCCGGCCGCGCGGTGGCCGACGAACTCTCGCGGTTCGTGGCCGCGCGGCCCGAGACGGCGGCCGGGCGGCGGGCGCTGGCGGACCTCAGGGACGACATCATCGATGGCGGCAACCTGGTGCGGCTGGCAGAGGCCGAGATCCTGGCGCCGCTCGATGCGCGCGCCAAGATCCTCATCCTCGATGCGGCAAAGCGGGTCTCGCTGGTGACGGCGGTCAGCCCGCGCGCATTGGTCGACATAGCCTACGTCACGTTCGAATCGGCGCGGTTGATCCGGCGACTGGCGGAACTCTATGGCGGTCGGCCCGGAACACTCGGCTTCCTCCGCCTGGCAAGGAACGTCCTGGCGCATCTCGCCGTCACCGGATCGATCGCGGCCGGTGACAGCTTCGTCGACCAGATCGTCGGCCACGGCGTGGCCGCGCGGCTCTCCGCCAAGCTCGGCGAAGGCATCCTGAACGGCATGCTCACCGCCCGGGTCGGCATCGCGGCGATGGACACCGCGAGGCCCCTGCCCTTCGTAGCGCTGGAGCGGCCGGGAATGCGCGACTTCCTGACGGCACTCGCCTCGTTCAACCGCTCTCGACAGGGCGCCGAAACGGGTGCCGAAAAATAGCTTGCCACTGCCCGGCAATCCAAGCAGTGTTGGCCCAACCGATAGACGAAGCATTAACCAAAGCAGGTTCATGGTTCGGCGACGTTGTTCCCTGTCCCGCCTGTGCCGGATTTGTCGATGAAGCGCGCTCTGCTCTGTGCCGTCCTGCCCCTCGTCGTGGCCCTGCCCGTGCCGCAGGCCGATGCGAATGAGCGCGACCGCAAGTTCTTCGAGTCGGTCGAAGGCGAATGGACCGGCCCCGGAGAGATCGTCGCGGGGAAATACAAGGGTACCAAATTCGTCTGCACGCTGACCGGATCGACGCCGAACGGCACGATCGGCATGTCCCTCGACGGCGGCTGCCGCGTCGGCATGTTTACGCAGAAGATGTCGGCGAAGGTGGAGAAGCGCGGCAAGGGCTACTCCGGCACCTTCCTCGACGGCGCGGACGGCAAGGGCCTCGACATCGTGTCCGGCAATGTAGACGGCAAGAAGGTCGTCTTCTCGCTGAACCGCGCCTCCCTGAAGGGGGCGATGCTGGCGCGCCTGCCGAACTCCAACACCATGAACGTGACGGTGTCGGTCCGCGTCGATGACGAGATGGTGCCGGTGATCGGCATGAAGCTCAAGCGGGTCGACGGCACGGCCGTCGGCGCGATCGCCCAGCAGTAGTCTCCCTCGCGCCGGGTCCTGCCCCGCCTCACGGAAGCGGGCATCTGTCGCTGCGATACACCGCCGCCGCCCCGCCTGTCGGGCAGGTTGCGTTTCCCCGCATCGCTCCCCATAGTTTGCCGACCGGTCGTGACTGCGAGGGGATGGACTGAATGGCGGCGGAAGCGGCGCATCATGGCGTTGACCTCGTTCCGGTGGTGGCCCTGCTGGCTGCCGGTGTCATCGCGGTGCCGATCTTCAAGCGGATCGGGCTGGGGTCGATACTCGGCTATCTCGCTGCGGGGCTGGTGATCGGCCCGTTCGGCCTCGGCATCTTCAGCGAAGCAGGCGATATCCTGAGCGTCGCCGAACTCGGCGTCGTGATGTTCCTCTTCATCATCGGCCTCGAAATGCGGCCGACGCGGCTGTGGAGCATGCGCAAGCAGATCTTCGGACTGGGCGTCATGCAGGTCGGGTTCTGCGCGGCGCTTCTGACTGCGGCCGGGCTGGCGGGCGGCTTTCCCGTCGCGCAGGCCTTCGTGGCCGGCGCGGGCTTCGTGCTGACCTCGACGGCGGTCGTCATGCAGGTGCTTGAAGAGCGCGGCGAGATGGGTTCGGAGAGCGGCCAGCGCATGATCTCCATCCTGCTGCTGGAAGATCTCGCGATCGTACCGCTGCTGGCGCTCGTGGTGTTCCTGGCGCCAGGCGCTGAGACGACCACCCTGTCCGATCGTGCAATATCCGTCGGCATCGGCCTCGCCTCGATCGCCGCGCTGGTCGGCGCCGGGCTGTTCCTGCTCAACCCGCTCTTCCGTATCCTGGCCGACGCGCGCGCCCGCGAGGTCATGACTGCGGCCGCCCTGCTGGTGGTGCTGGGCTCGGCCTACGCGCTGCAGCTTGGCGGACTGTCGATGGCGATGGGCGCATTCCTTGCCGGCGTGCTCCTCTCGGAATCGACCTTTCGCCACCAGCTGGAGGCGGATGTGGAACCCTTCCGCGGCATCCTGCTCGGTCTCTTCTTCATGGCGGTCGGCATGTCGCTCGACCTTTCGGTTGTCGCCGCGAACTGGCGGCTCGTCGCCATCTATGTCGCCGCCTACATGATCGTGAAGGCGATCGGCATCTACGCTGTTGCACGGTTCCTCAAGGCCAGCCATCGCGACGCGCTGGAGCGTGCCTTCGTCATGGCTCAGGGCGGCGAGTTCGCTTTCGTCCTGTACAGCGCGGCACAGCAGGTCGGCATCATCGACGGACAGGCCAATGCGGTTCTCACCGCCATCATCATCATCTCGATGGTCCTGACGCCGCTGGCGATGCTCTTCCTGCCCTATCTGCTGCCAAAGGACGAGATTTCGCTCGACGGCATCGAGAAGGCGGACGGCCTGACCGGAAGCGTGCTGGTCATAGGCTTCGGCCGCTTCGGGCAGATCGCTTCGCAGCCGCTGCTGCTGCGCGGCATCGACGTCTCGATCATCGACAACGACGTCGAGATGATCCAGGCGGCATCCAGCTTCGGCTTCAAGGTCTACTACGGCGACGGAACGCGGCTCGACATCCTCCACGCGGCCGGCGCGGGACGCGCCCAGGCCGTGCTCATCTGCGTCGACAAGGGCGAGACGGCGGTGCGCATCGCGGAGCACCTGCGCGCCGAGTTCCCGATGGCCACGGTACTGGCGCGCGCCTACGATCGGGGCATCGCGATGCAACTGGTGAACGAGGGCGTCGAATTCCAGCTCCGCGAGACGTTCGAGTCGGCTCTGGCGTTCGGCAAGGCGACGATGGAGAGACTGGGCATCGACCCCGAGGAGGCGGCGGAGACGATCGAGGACGTGCGCCGGCGCGACGCCGCGCGCTTCGAAGCGCAACTCGCCGGAGGCCTGCAGGCCGGCCGGGGCTTCATGAAGGGCAACATCGCGGTGCCCGTGCCGACTCCGCTTGCCACGCCGAAGCAGACCGGCCGGGCTCTGACCAAGGAGACCGCGGACGTGCTGGCGACCAAGACGGCAGTAAGCGCCGACGACGACGCAACCGGCTGAGAGGCCGCGCGCGCCGTGGGCAGCGGTGCGCTGACCGCCGGGAGGATCTGGCATGGCAGACAAGAACGAGACCGACAAGCAAGCGCTTGAGGTCACCCGCTTCTGGCGCGATGCGGGGTTCGAGAAGTGGTTTCCCAAGAGCGCCGCGTTCGACGATGATTTCCGCAGCCGCTTCCACGACCTTCATTTCGCTGCCGCGCGGCGGGAGAGGGATCATTGGGCCGCGACGCCTGAGGGAGCGCTGGCGCTGCTCATCCTCCTCGACCAGTTTCCCCGCAATTGCTTCCGAGGATCCGGCCATATGTACGCGACCGATCCCCTGGCCCTGTCCATCGCCAGGGCCGCGCTCTCGAAGGACTTCGACCTTCTGATCGAACCGCCGCTGCTCAGGCTGTTCTTCTACCTCCCCTTCAGCCATTCGGAGAACCTCGCGGACCAGGAGGTCGCCGTCCGCAAGAGCGAACCGCTCGGCCCGGACGTGACGAAGCACGCCACGGGCCACCGCGACATCGTCAGGCGCTTCGGCCGGTTCCCGCACCGCAACCCGATGCTGGGCCGGGAGACGACGCCGGAGGAGCAGGCTTTCCTCGATGAGGGCGGCTTCAAGGGCTAGACGAAGAGGTCGACCTTCTCGAAGGTCCTGACGTCGACCAGCCCGAGGTCGGAGATGCGCAGCTCGGGAATCACCACCAGCGCCAGCAGCGAATGCTGCATGTAGGCATTGTTGAGCCGACAGCCGACCGACTTCATCGCCTCCACGAGCCTGGCAGCCTTCGCCGCCACGATCTCCGCGCGCTCGTCCGACATCAGGCCGGCGATCGGCATCTCCACCAGCGCGAGCTCCCTGCCCTTGGAGAAAAGCACGGCGCCGCCGCCGACTTCCGCCAGCCGGTTGGCCGCCAGAGCCATGTCGGCCTTGTTCGTGCCGACGACGATCATGTGGTGGCTGTCGTGTGCGACCGTCGAAGCCAGCGCGCAATCCTCGCTGTAGCCGAAGCCCTGGACGAACGCGTTGACCACGCCGCCAGTGCCGCGATGGCGCTCCACCAGCGCGATCTGGGCGACGTCGTTCGCCCGGTCCATCGAGACCAGCCCGCTGTCCACCATGAGGTCGGCTTCGAGCGCCCGGGTCGGCGCCTGATTCTCGACCACGCCAATGACGCGCGCGCGGACCCTGTTCTTCCCCTTCGGCGCCTTGATGTCGAAGCTCTGGGCCTTCAGCGCCTTCCCGAGCTTGACCGTATTCTTGGCCTTCTTCGGGTACTCCCAGGGCGCGATGCGGGCGACGAGATCGCCGTCCTTGGCCATCAACGCACCGCGCGCATAGACCTCGTCGATCGTCAGCGCCGACAGATCCGACACGATCAGGAAATCGGCCCGCCGGCCGGGCGCGATCGACCCCAGTTCGCGTTCGAGCTTGAAATGCTGCGCGGTGTTGATCGTGGCCATCTGGATCGCGGTGACCGGCTTCAGACCCTGCGCGATCGCGTGGCGGACGACGCGATCCATGTGTCCTTCGTTCACCAGCGTGCCGGAATGGCTGTCGTCGGTGCACAGGATGAAGTTGCGGGAATCGACGCCCTGCTCCGTGACCGCCTTCACCTGCGCCGCGACGTCGTACCAGGCGGAGCCCAGCCGCAGCATCGCCTTCATGCCCTGGCGCACCCGCGCGATGGCATCCTCGGCCCTGGTGCCTTCATGATCGTCCTCAGGCCCCGCGGCGGCATAGCCGTGGAACGGCAGGCCGAGGTCAGGGGACGCATAGTGACCGCCGACCGTCTTGCCGGCGTTCAGCGTCGCCGCGATCTCGCCGGCCATCGTCGGATCGTTGGCAATCACGCCGGGGAAATTCATCACCTCGCCCAGCCCGATGATGCTCGGCCAGCCCATCGCCTCGACGACGTCGCTCACGCCGAGCGTCGCGCCGGGCGTCTCCAGGCCTGGAGCCGACGGCACGCAGGAGGGCATCTGGACATAGACGTTGACCGGCATCGCCGCCGCCTCGTCATGCATGAGGCGTACGCCCTCAAGCCCCAGCACATTGGCGATCTCGTGCGGATCGATGAACATAGAGGTCGTGCCGTGCGGGATCACGGCGCGGCAGAATTCGGTGACGGTCACCATGCCGCTCTCGACATGCATATGCCCGTCGCAGAGCCCCGGCACGAGGTAGCGACCCCCGGCATCGACGACTTTCGTATCCTTGCCGATCGCGTGGCCGGCGTCCGGGCCGCAATAGGCGAATCGCCCGCCGGCGACCGCGATGTCGGTTCCGGGGATGATCTCGCCCGAATGCACATTCACCCAGCGGCCGTTCCGGACGACGAGGTCCGCACTCTTCCGCCCCGTCGCCACATCGACCAGATGTGCGGCGGTCTCTGACCACGGTTTCGGTACCGCACGGGCGGGCTTCGCTGCTTTGGCCATCCAACGCTCCCAGGTTGTCCGAGTAATGCCAAGCCTTCGGCATGGGCGCCAGCCCCGCCGGCTTACGCAACGGAGTCATGCAAAGGTCTAATTGCGCTTGACGCGAGCACAGCCGCCTCTACCGTTTCACGCAGGGAGGAATTGTCCATGAACAGACTTCTATCATCCGTCCTCGCCGGCTGCGCGTTCGCGCTGCTCGCAACGCAGGCGCCGGCCCAGGGCTATCCGGAACGCACCATCACCATCGTTGTGCCCTTCGCGGCGGGCGGCCCGACCGATACGGTCACGCGGCTTGTCGCCGAAGCAATGTCGAAGGACCTCGGCCAGCAGGTCATCGTGGAGAACGTCGGCGGGGCCGGCGGCACGCTCGGCGCCGGCCAGGTCGCCGCAGCCGCGCCGGACGGCTATACGCTCCTTCTGCACCACATCGGCATGGCGACCTCAGCGACGCTCTACCGGACGCTGCCCTACGACACGCTGAATGCCTTCGAATATGTCGGCCTCGTCACCGAGGTTCCGATGACACTGGTCGCCCGGAAGGATTTCGAGCCGACCGACCTCAAGGGCCTGATCGACTATGTGAAGGCAAACGCCGACACGGTGACCGTCGCCAATGCCGGGATCGGCGCGGCGTCGCATCTGTGCGGCATGATGTTCATGTCGGCGATCCAGACCGCGCTCGTCACCGTTCCCTACAAGGGCACCGGCCCCGCGATGACCGATCTGCTCGGCGGCCAGGTCGACATGATGTGCGACCAGACCACCAACACGACGAAACAGATCCAGGGCGGGACGATCAAAGCCTACGCCGTCACCTCGCCGCAGCGCCTCGACGTCCTGCCGGACGTGCCGACCGCCGAGGAGGCCGGCCTCTCAGGCTTCCAGGTCGGCATCTGGCACGGCCTCTACGCGCCGAAGGGCACGTCCGCCGACATCGTCGACCGGCTGTCCAAGTCGCTCCAGGTCGCGCTGAAGGACCAGAACGTCGTCGACCGTTTCGCCGAGCTCGGGACTGCCCCGTCGCCGGAAGCGGATGCCACGCCGGCCGCTCTGAAGGCCAAGCTCGAGAGCGAGATCGCGCGCTGGAAGCCGGTCATCGACGCCGCAGGTCAATACGCGGACTGAGCCGCTTCACCGGCTGCCAGCCGCCTGAAAACTGCCCTCTCCCCGTCGATACGGGGAGAGGATTTCTGGCATCGTCGTCCAGCATGGCCGGGGCCTCGGCACCGTTCTCTGCAGGCGCCGGAGTGAGGGAAGCACAGCCGGGACATCATCGACGTTTTCCGGAGGGCCTCGCATGAAACCGATCTCGATTGACCGGGTGAACGGTCTCGCGGGGGCGCTGTTCATCGCGTTCGGAATCTTCTTCGCGATCCAATCCCTCGGTCTGAAGATGGGCACGGCCTTCCGGATGGGGCCGGGCTACGCGCCGCTGATCATGGCGGGCATGCTGATTGTCCTGGGGCTGGTCATCATCGCGCAGGCGACGCGGGTGAAGGGCGAGCCCTTTGGCCCGATCGCATGGCGCGGCATGGCGTTGATCCTCCCCGCACCCATATTTTTCGGATTGACGGTGCGTGGCCTGGGCTTCGTCCTGGCGGTCTTCTTCACCTCGCTCATCGCCTCCTTCGCCTCTGCCCGCATGAGGCCCGCGATGGCGCTTGTGCTGTCGGCCGGCATCACCGTCTTCTCCGTCGCCGTGTTTTCCTATGCGCTGGGGCTCCCCTTCCAGCGCTTCGGCCCCTGGCTGCCGTTCTGAGGCCGCGGCGATGGAACTGCTCTCCAACCTCGGCCTCGGCTTCTCGGTCGCATCTTCACTCGAAAACCTGCTCTTTTGCCTCATTGGCGTGCTTCTCGGCACGCTGATCGGCGTCTTGCCGGGGATTGGCGCTACCGCGACCATCGCCATGCTGCTGCCGATCACCTTTCAGATCGGCGACCCGGTCTCAGCGCTCATCATGCTGGCCGGCATCTACTACGGCGCCCAGTACGGCGGCTCGACCACGGCAATCCTGATCAACATGCCGGGCGAATCGTCGTCGGCGGTCACCGCGATCGACGGCTACCAGATGGCGCGCCAAGGCCGAGCCGGCGCCGCCCTTGCCATCGCGGCAATCGGCTCCTTCTTCGCAGGCACGGTGTCGACCTTCCTCGTCGCCGTCTTCGCGCCCCCGCTCACCGCGATCGCGCTCGAATTCGGATCGGCCGAGTATTTCTCGCTGATGGTCGTCGGGCTCATCTCCTCGATCGCGCTGGCGCATGGCTCGATCGTCAAGGCGCTGGCAATGGTCGTGCTGGGTCTGCTCCTCGGGCTCGCGGGTTCCGACGTGTTCGAGGGCACGCCGCGCTTCACGCTGGGCATCCGCGAGTTCGCCGACGGGCTGAACTTCGTGGCTGTCGCCGTCGGCCTGTTCGGCATCGCCGAGATCCTGCGCAATCTGGAGAACGAAAGCAGCCGGCAGGTGCTCATGGGCAAGGTGTCCGGCCTGTTGCCGACCCGCGACGATGTCCGCCGCATGGTGGCGCCGATCCTGCGCGGAACCGCGCTGGGCTCGGCGCTGGGCGTGCTGCCTGGCGGCGGCGCGATCCTGGCGGCCTTCGCGTCCTACACTGTCGAGAAACGGATATCGAGAACGCCGGAGGCATTCGGCAAGGGCGCGCTGGAAGGCGTCGCTGGCCCGGAGTCCGCCAACAATGCCGGCGCCCAGACATCCTTCATCCCGATGCTGACGCTCGGCATACCGGCCAACCCCGTGATGGCCCTGATGATCGGGGCGATGATCATCCAGGGCATCGTGCCCGGTCCCAACGTCGCCACGGAGCAGCCGGCGCTCTTCTGGGGCGTGATCGCGTCGATGTGGATCGGCAACCTGATGCTGCTGGTGCTGAACCTGCCGCTGATCGGCCTCTGGGTGCGCCTGCTGAAGGTGCCCTATTTCGTGCTGTTCCCGATCATCATCACCTTCTCCGCCATCGGCGTCTTCTCGGTGAAGGGCAACGCCTACGATCTCTACACCGTCGCCTTCTTCGGCCTGCTCGGCTACCTGCTGGCCAAGCTCCGCTGTGAACCTGCGCCGCTGCTCCTCGGCTTCGTGATCGGCCCGCTGCTGGAGGAGAACCTGCGCCGCGCCATGATCCTCGGGCGGGGCGATCCGACGGTGTTTTTGACCCGGCCGATCAGCGCAGTGCTGCTTCTGATAGCCGTTGCGGTCCTGGTAATCGTCTTCCTGCCCGCCATCCGCAAGAAACGCGAGGAAGTTTTCGTCGACGAAGAATAGCGGCTTGGGAGGCTGGTGCGGACGGCGGGGATCGAACCCGCATGGCCGAAGCCGAGGGATTTTCGTACCAGCTACGGCTTTCGCCGCCGCCCCGAGGTCGTCGCATCGTGGGGCGTTTGTGGTCTGGACTATACCTTCACCCTAGCGTCCCGCCTTAGGTGCTGCCCGTCTAGTCTCTACACCTTCCCGATGGGGCTTGGCTCGGGGTTGCCATGTCAAAGGTTTCCCCGACTTTGAGCAGTTCTACAGCCGGGATTTCCCCCGGTGCACTCAACAGCGTCTAAGTCCCTTGTGTCTGCCAGTTCCACCACGTCCGCGCCGGCGCCCCTGCTAGCAGAACCGGGCGCCGCTCTCAATCGCTGCCCGCACCAGGCGACCACCCGTCAGACGTTCCGAAGTTCTCGAAACGTTACCGGATTCATTAAAATTTAAACGGTTGCAGAACAAGACTGGAACAGATAGTGATTGTTCTGGTTTTGTTTTGGATTTGATTCTGGCGATCAACGGGGCCGGTGACCATGCTGACGCGTAAACAACATGAACTGCTTCTGTTCATCCATGAGAGGCTGAAAGAAGCCGGCATCCCGCCCTCGTTCGACGAGATGAAGGAAGCGCTGGACCTTGCGTCCAAGTCGGGGATCCACAGGCTTATCACGGCGCTGGAGGAGCGAGGCTTCATCCGCCGTCTGCCGAACCGCGCCCGCGCGCTCGAAGTGATCAGGCTGCCGGAGTCGATCGCGCCCGGTCTCAATCCCGCGCGCAGGTTCTCGCCAAGCGTCATCGAGGGCAGCCTAGGCCGACGGCCGGAACCCTCGCGCGCCCCATCGGCCAGCAACGACGATGACGCGTCGGCAATTGCCATTCCGGTCATGGGCCGCATCGCGGCCGGCGTGCCGATCGACGCCATCCAGCACAAGACGCGGTCGATCTCGGTTCCGCCGGACATGATCGGCGGCGGCGAGCACTATGCGCTGGAGATCAAGGGCGATTCTATGATCGAGGCCGGGATCTTCGACGGCGACACCGTCATCATCAAGAGCGCCAATACCGCTAACCCCGGCGAGATCGTGGTTGCGCTGGTCGACGACGAAGAAGCGACCCTTAAGCGCTTCCGGCGCAAGGGTGCTTCAATTGCGCTCGAAGCCGCCAATCCCGCCTATGAGACGCGCATTTTCGGACCCGATCGCGTCAAGGTGCAGGGCAAGCTGGTCGGGCTCATCCGCCGCTACTGAGCCGAGGCGGCTGGCACATTGGCTGGCGGACGGCGTGGCGGCAGGCCCCGCGCCTCGCGCGAGAATGCGCGCTGGCTGTGCCAAGGCCGGTAGGTTTCGTCCACCGAGAAGGCTATGTGGGGCGCCGCACCCGTCGCAAAGGTGACGGCGGCGCTGCCGCGGAGTGCCAGATCCCGCTTGGTGATGATTGCCGCGCTGCCGGTCTCGCATGTCCCGGAGCTTGCAGTTGCGTCGTCGATGACGATGAGCGTCGCGACCCCGCAGATCGGCCAGGCCGCTTCCGCGGACGCGGCATGCGCGACGATCGCGCCGGTCCCGTGGCGCGCCATGCACAGGTCGCCACCGCAGATGAAGGCGGTGCCCGGAGAGAGGTCTTCAGGATCATGCTGGACGTCCGTTGTGACGGGACGTTCGACCGTCTCCCGGTTGGTCGCCATGCGCCAATTGTCGATGGTGAATCCGTTGGGTCGGGAGCGGTTCACCGCAAGGCTGCCGTCGAGCACGAGGGCGAGGAGTCGGGCGTCCTCGGCGATCAGGACGTCGGGCATCGGTCGCGCTGCGGCCAGCAGCAGCCCGACGAGCACGAGCGGCAAGGCGGTCAGCCGCAGCCATGTCGTGAACAGCGTCGCGGCGAGCAGCGCCGCGGTCAGAACCAGCACCGAAGACTGCGGGATCATGCCGACTGCATCGACTGGCGACCGTTCGGCGAACCATTCGGCGATCGCGATCATCCAGCCGATTCCCTCGCCCATGATCGCGAAGAAGGGACCGTCGAGATCGAGCGGCATGAACACCATCCCGAACACGGCGAATGGCATGACGACAAGCGAGACGACCGGCATCGCCGCGAGGTTGGAGGCCAGGCCGAGCGTGGCCAAGCGCTGGAAGTGATACACGCCGTAGATCGCGGTCGCGGCCCCGGCGACCAGCGAGGTGGCCGCAAGCCCGGCGAAATACCGCGCACCACGCGCCACAACGCCGCGGACGCCACTGCGTGGCACGGAAGCCGCGGCCGTCGTGGCGGCGCGGCGGCTGCTCCACGCGGCATAGGCACCGATCAGCGCCGCCGTCGCGGCGAACGACATCTGGAAGCTCGGGCCCGCCGCCTCGTGCGGCGAAACCGCCAGGATGACGATCGCCGCGATCGCGAGGTTGCGCATGGTGAGCGCCGATCGGTCGACGAGCAGCGCGGCGAGCATGACCGCGATCATGATGAAGCTGCGCTCGGCCGCGACCGCGGATCCCGAGATGAAGAGATACACCGCCAGCGCCACCAGCGCGGCGGACGCGGCGTATTTCTTCACCGCGCGCCGCGAGGCAAGCGCCGGAAACAGCGCGGCGACGAAGCGGATCGTTCCCATGATCGTCAACGACACCAGCGCCATGTGAAGCCCCGATATGGAAAGCACATGGGCAAGCCCGGTCTTGCGCAGCGCCTCGTTGACGTCTTCGGGGATGCCGGCGCGAACACCGGCGACCAGCGCGGCGGCGATCTCGCCCTCGGCCTCTCCTGCGATGTGGCCTTTGATGCGGGCAGCCAGGCGCGACCGCGCATTCTCGATCCACGCCATCGCAGATCCTGCGGCGTCGTCATCCTCGGCGGATGCCGCGATCTCGGGATTGCCAAGGAAGAAGCCATTGGCGCCGATCCCGTCGAAATAGGTCTCGAAGGCAAAGTCGAAGCCGCCGGGCCGCACCGGACCGGACGGCGGCATCAGCCTGGCAACGCCGGCAATCACGGTTCCGGCCGCCAGCCCCTCCGGGACGGCGCGCGCTGACACGCGGACCCTGGAGGGCGCGTAGCGCAGGACCGGACGCTCGGTCCCCAGAACGTCGAGCGTCATCCGCACGCGGCCGTTCGCCATGTGCTCGATCAGCGCGACCCGCGCCGTCAGTCGGGTCGAGACCTCGGCACCGATGATTTGTGTGCCGGCCCGCCACGTCTCGACCTTCGCGAAGAACGCTCCGAGGCTAGCGCACAGCAAGGCGGCGACGAGGAGCTGCGGCACCAGCCGTCCGCGCAGTCCAAACCACAGGAGCGCCAAGAGCGCGAAGCCCAGCACCAGCGGTCGAAATCCGGGCTCCGTCGGCAGAGCGAAATAGGCAAGCGACCCGGCCGCGAGAAAAACGGGGATGACGTTGAACGCGGTCCCCCTCTCCCACTCCGCGACCAGCGCCGAACGCACCGCCCCCCTCAGGCTGCGGGCCGCAGGCCGGAATGCGGCGGGCAAGGCCGCCGGACCCGCGGCGGGTCGATGTGGTGCGGGGATGGGCACGGAGGCGAGCGCGGGCCCTGTTTCCCTGGCGGACGGCGCCAAAGCGGCGGCAGTTCCGAACTGCAGCCGTTCGCCTTGTTCGACCTCGGTGCTCCCTATGCGCATGCGGCGATCCCTGCGATGCGCGGGCCTTGCGCCCCAAGGGACCTATGCTACATCAACGCCACCCAAACGCCATGGGCGCGCCGACGCGCCGGCGACCAGGATTCCCGACCGAATGACCGAGACCGTCGTCACACGCTTCGCACCCTCCCCGACTGGCTATCTGCATATCGGCGGCGCCCGCACCGCCCTCTTCAATTGGCTCTACGCGCGCCACACGGGCGGCTCGATGCTGTTGCGCATCGAGGACACCGATCGGGAGCGTTCGAGCGACGCCGCCACCGCTGCGATCTTGGACGGGCTCGCGTGGCTCGGCCTCCACTGGGAAGGGGAACCCGTTTCGCAATACGAGCGCGCACCGCGCCACCGCGAGGTGGCGGAGGAACTCGTGCGCCGTGGCCGGGCCTACTACTGCTACGCGTCTGCCGCGGAGTTGGAGGAGATGCGCGAAAAGGCCCGCGCCGAGGGCCGCCCGCCGCGCTATGACGGCCGCTGGCGTGACCGCGACCCTTCCGAAGCCCCTGCCGGGGTTCGGCCGGCGATCCGCATCAAGGCGCCGAGCGAAGGGGAAACCGTCGTGCGCGACCTGGTCCAGGGCGACGTGCGCTTCCCCAACAAGGATCTCGACGACTTCATCATCCTGCGCTCGGACGGAAACCCGACCTACATGCATGCGGTCGTCGTCGACGACCATGACATGGCCGTCACGCACATCATCCGCGGCGACGATCATCTGACGAATGCCGCGCGCCAGATGGTCATCTACGACGCCATGGGATGGGCCGTGCCGAGGATGGCGCACATCCCGCTGATCCACGGCGCCGACGGTGCCAAGCTCTCGAAGCGCCACGGCGCGCTGGGCGTCGATGCGTACCGTGCGATGGGCTATCTGCCCGCCGCCCTGCGCAACTACCTCGTGCGCCTCGGCTGGAGCCATGGTGACGACGAGGTCATGGCGCTGGACGACATGATCCGCTGGTTCGACATCACGAACGTGAATCGGGGCGCCGCGCGGTTCGACTTCCAGAAGCTGGAAGCTCTGAACGGGCTCTACATGCGCCAGATGCCGGACGACGAGTTGCTCGACGCGCTGGTGCGCACACTGCCTCATCTGCCCAACGGCGAGGCAATCGCCTCGCGCCTGGATGATCGCACCACGGCGCAGTTGAGGGCCGCCATGCCAGGGCTCAAGGAACGCGCCAAGACGCTGGTGGAACTGGCCGACGGGGCGATGTTCCTGTTCGCGACGCGCCCCCTGACACTCGATGAGAAGGCCGCCGCACTGCTGTCGGACCAGGGTCGCTCCGTGCTGACGGGCGTGCATGATGCGCTGCGCGCGGTTTTGGGAGAGTGGTCGGCGGCGACGACCGAGGCGGCGGTCCGCGAATTCGCGGCGCGCACCGGCTTGAAGCTCGGCGCCGCGGCGCAGCCCTTGCGCGCTGCTCTCACCGGTCGAAGCACGTCGCCGGGCGTCTTCGACGTCCTCGCTGTTCTCGGCCGAGACGAGTCGCTGGCACGCATTTCTGATCAAATCGATTAGGACAGCTTTGCTGACCGAATGCCTATTGAACGTGCGCTGGTGCGGTGCAACATTGCAGTGATGGCGAATGTGGCAGGGCATGGCCGTTTGCGACGGCACAAGTGCGATTTCGTAGTCATTGTCGCCGAGTTCGCGTAGATTTCCGGGCGATCCGCCCCACCGATATCCTGAAGGAGTTTGCGATGGCCGAAGCATCCGCGAAGCTTGATTTTGGCGGCAAGGCGCTCGAACTCCACGTGCGAAAAGGCTCGGTCGGACCGGACGTCATCGACATCGGTGCCCTCTACAAGGAAACCGGCGCGTTCACCTACGACCCCGGCTTCACGTCCACGGCGAGTTGCGAGTCGCAGATCACCTTCATCGACGGCGACGAAGGCGTACTGCTGCACCGCGGATTCCCGATCGACCAACTGGCCGAGCACGGGGATTTCCTCGAAGTGTGCTACCTGCTCCTGTACGGCGAGCTGCCGACCAAAGCCCAGAAGGACGACTTCGACTACCGCGTCACGCGCCACACGATGGTGCACGAGCAGATGTCGCGCTTCTTCACCGGCTTCCGCCGCGACGCCCATCCGATGGCGGTGATGTGCGGCGTCGTCGGCGCGCTCTCGGCCTTCTACCACGACTCGACCGACATTTCCGACCCGCACCAGCGCATGGTCGCGTCCATCCGGCTGATTGCGAAGATGCCGACGATCGCGGCGATGGCGTACAAATACCATATCGGCCAGCCCTTCATCTATCCGAAGAACGAGCTGAACTACGCGGCGAACTTCCTCTACATGTGCTTCGCCGTCCCGTGCGAGGAGTACAAAGTCAATCCTGTGCTCGCGCGTGCGATGGAGCGTATCTTCATCCTGCATGCGGACCATGAGCAGAACGCCTCGACCTCGACGGTGCGCCTCGCGGGCTCGTCCGGTGCCAATCCCTTTGCCTGCATCGCGGCCGGTATCGCGTGCCTCTGGGGCCCGGCCCACGGCGGTGCCAACGAGGCGGCGCTCAACATGCTCGCCGAGATCGGCTCCGTCGATCGGATTCCCGAATACATCGCGCGCGCCAAGGACAAGAGCGATCCGTTCCGCCTGATGGGCTTCGGCCATCGCGTCTACAAGAACTACGACCCGCGCGCCAAGATCATGCAGAAGACGACGCATGAGGTCCTGGGCGAGCTCGGCATCAAGGACGATCCGATGCTGGACGTCGCGATGGAGCTCGAGAAGATCGCGCTGACCGACAGCTACTTCATCGAGAAGAAACTCTACCCGAACATCGATTTCTACTCAGGCATCACGCTGAAGGCGCTGGGCTTCCCGACCACGATGTTCACTGTCCTGTTCGCGGTGGCCCGCACTGTCGGCTGGATCGCGCAGTGGAAGGAGATGATCGAGGATCCGCACCAGAAGATCGGCCGGCCGCGGCAGCTCTACACCGGCAAGGCCGAACGGGACTACGTGCCGATCGCCAAGCGCTGACCGCGGTCCCGGGAGCCGACAGCCTCCGTCACGATCCGCGCCGCCCGCGTTCCCGCCGCCTCGTCGACGGCAAGCCGGCGGCGCGCCTCTGCGAACCCCTCGAGTTGCCATTGGCGCAGCGCCGTGTCGTCGATGAGCCCCTCAAGCCAACGCGCAAGCATCCCGGGCCTGACATAGTCCTGATAGAATTCCGGAACGACCGCACGGTCGGCGATGAGGTTCGGCAAGGCACCCGCCCAGCCCTTCAGCATGAAGCGGCCGACAACTGCGGACACCGCGTCGACGCGGTAGCACGACACCAGCGGAACGCCGGTCAGGGCAAGCTCGAGCGTCACCGTACCGGACGCCACCAGCGCCGCGTCCGCCTCGCCGAATGCCTGCCACTTTGCCTCTTCGCCGACCCGGATCTCGGCATTGAAGGACCAGCCGGCGACCGCCGCCCGAACGGTGTCCTCGAGACGCGGGAGCGTCGGGAGAACGACGCGGAGGTCGCGCCCACGCGACTGGAGCACCGAGAGCGTCTCGCCAAATGGCTCGAGCAGCGCCGACACCTCGGCGCGCCGCGACCCGGGAAGTAGAAGCAAGGTGCGGCGTGCGCCATCGCGCTGCCGCGCAGCCTGTGCGGCGGCCGCGGCAAGGACGTGGCGGTCGCGCGATAGCCGGTGACCCACGAACGTTCCGGGCGGGCCGCCGAGCCGCAAAAGTTCGGCCGGCTCGAAGGGCAGCAGGCAGAGCACGTGGTCCACATGGGGCCGCATCGCAACGGCACGGCCCGGGCGCCACGCCCACACGCTCGGGCAGACATAGTGGATAATCGGGATCGACGGATCGAGCGCCCTGACCTTCCGCGCCACGCGCAACGAGAAGTCCGGGCTGTCAATGGTCACGAGGCAGTCGGGCCGCGCCGCAACGATCGCCCGGGCCGTCTGTCCGATCCGCCGCACCAGTCGCGGCAGATCCCGCAGGATGGCGCCGATGCCGATCAGCGCGATCTCGGCGGGATCGAACAGCGTCTCCAGTCCGTGCGCGGCCAGGTGATGGCCGCCAACGCCGGTCGCATTGACCTCGCGGCCGGCTGCCTTGAGCGCCGCGACGAGGTCGGCTCCGAGCAGGTCGCCCGACTCCTCGCCCGCGACGACAGCAATCCTCAGGGGTTGGGCCGTCGGGTTCACGGCGTGTCGTCCTCGAGGCCGACGATGAACAGGCCGAGCTCATCCGCCTTTGCCACTGTCTCGGCGGTCGCGAGCACGATGGCCCGGCCGGCCTCGACGCCGATGCCGGCCAGGCCCGCCGCGGCCGCGGCATCGATGGTATCGGGACCAATGGCAGGCAGGTCCGCCCGCAGCTCCTGCCCGGGTTTGGCGCATTTGACGAGAACGCCCCGCGCCTTGCCGGCGAGCCTGCCATGCGGCCGGATCGCCCGGACGCGGTCCAGCAGGGCGGCGGTCCCCTCGATGCCTTCGAGCTCGACGGCGCGGCCGCCGATCGCTATCGCCGCCTGGCCGATGTCCAGCGCGCCGATCGCCTTGGCGGCCGTCCAGGCGGCGGCCAGATCGCGGCGATCGCCCTCGGTCGGCCGGGCCTTCGTCAGCGGCCCCGCCGGCGCGAGCAACTCCGGGACGATCTCATGGACGCCGAGCACCGTCACGCCGAAGCCGCTCAGCGTCGACACCACGATCGACAGCAGCTTGTTGTCGCCACCGGCCAGGGCCTTCAGCACGCGCGGAACCTGCCGCAAGAGGGCGAAGGTTGGGCGGAAATGGATGAGGCGCGGGCGGCGCGAGATTCCGCCGGCCAGCACAACGTGGGTCAGCCCGTGCTTCTTGATGGCGCGCGGGAGCAGGCCGAACTCTTCCAGCGCGATTGGCGCGTTATCGTGCACCGACAGAGCCGCGGTCTCGGTGACTTCGCCCTGGACCATGAGGATGAAGGGCTTCATGCCCCTGGCGACGATGCCTTCGGCCGCGTCCACCGGGAGCCTACCGCTGCCGGCGATGACGGCGATGCGGTCGCGTGGACCGAACTCGATCCTGCGCGGCTCAGTCCGCGACATCGCCGTCGTCATCGGCGCCCGCGCCGAGCGGCGGCACGATGAAGGGCCGCTTGCCGCGCGCGGAGAGGAAATCGACGATTTCCATGACCTTGGGCGACGCCGCAAATTCAATGCGTGCCTTGGCAAGGTTCTGGGCAACTTCGCCATTCGGATCGAAGATCAGGCGATAGGCGGCGCGCATGGCGAGGATCTCGGAGCGTGCCACGCCGGCCCGTTTCATGCCGATGATGTTGAAGCCGCGCAGCTTGGCGCGGTTGCCGGTCGCCATGCCGAACGGGATCACGTCGCCGACGATTGCCGAACATCCTCCGAGGAACGCGGCGCGTCCGACGCGGACGAATTGGTGCACCGCGGTGAGCCCACCCACGATGACGTTGTCGCCGAGTTCGCAATGACCTCCCAGCGTCGCGCCGTTGGTCAGCAGGACATGGTTCCCGACGACGCAGTCATGCGCCACGTGCGAATAGGCAAAGAAGCTGCAGTCGTCGCCGATCAGCGTCTCGCCGCGGCTGCTGTCGGAGCCGACATGGAGCGTCACGCCTTCGCGGATCATGACGTTGCGGCCGATGGTGAGCTTCGTCCGCCCGCCCTTGTGCGCATGATTCTGCGGCTGTCCGCCCACGACGGCGGTGGGCGAGATGGTGGCATTGTCGCCGATCGTCGTGACACCCGTCACGACGACGCTGCCGAGCAGACGCGTATTGCGGCCGAGCACGACATCGGGTCCGATGTGGCAGAACGGGCCGATCTGCGACCCCTCGCCGATCCGCGCGCCCGGCTCGACGACGGCAGAAGGATGCACGAAAGTCGAGGCACTCATGATCGCGTTCAGGACGCCGGCGCCAGCGACATCATCGCGGAAATCTCGGCCTCCGCCGCGCGTGCGCCGTCGACCGAGGCCTCGCAGGCGAACTTCCAGATATTGCCGCGCTTCTTCAGCTTCGTAACCCGTATCTCCAGCCGGTCGCCTGGCACGACCGGCCGGCGGAACTTCGCCCCGTCGATCGTCATGAAATAGACCAGCGCTGCCTGTTCGGAACCGACGCTGCGGATGCAGATCGCGCCTGCCGTCTGCGCCATCGCCTCGACGATCAGGACACCCGGCATCACCGGCTGGCCGGGAAAATGCCCCATGAAATGGGGTTCGTTGATCGTCACGTTCTTGATGCCGGTCGCCGATTCGTCGCCGTTGATATCGACGATCTTGTCGATGAGCAGGAACGGATAGCGGTGCGGCAGCAGCTTCAGCAGGCCGAGTATGTCGACCGCGTTCAGAACCGCGCCCTCGGCTTCAGCCATTGTCGTCCCCTCTGTCCGGCCCTCTTTGCGTCAGCTTCCTGATCGTCGCGATCTCGCGGAAGAAGTCGCGGATCGGCTGGGCGGGCATGCCGCCCCATCGCTCGCCCGGCGGAATGTTGGTGGCGATGCCCGAGCCGGCGGCGACATGCGAACCGGTGCCGATCGACACGTGGTCGGCGACACCGACGCGTCCGCCCAGCATCACATAGTCCCCGAGTGTCACCGAACCCGAGAGGCCACACTGCCCGGCAATCACGCAACCGCGGCCGATCCGCACATTGTGGGCGATCTGCGCGAGGTTGTCGATCTTGGACCCCTCGCCGATCACCGTGTCGGTCAGGGCACCGCGGTCGACGGTCGAGTTCGCCCCGATCTCCACGGAGTCCTGGATGATCACCCGGCCGATCTGGGGCGTCGGCACGGGGCCTGTCGGACCGCCGACATAGCCGAAGCCGGACTGGCCGATGCGCACGCCGGCATGGATCAGCACCTTGTCTCCGACCAGCGCGTTCAGCACGCTCGCCCCCGGCCCGACATAGCTGTCCCGGCCGATTCGGCAGTTGGCGCCGACGACCGCGGTCGGGGCAATGATCGTGCCGGAGCCGACCTCGGCGTGGGCACCGACGACGGCGCCCGCCTCGACGGTCGCGCCCGCCTCGATACGCGCGGTGGGCGCGACATGGGCGCCGGAAGACACGCCGGTCTCGCCCAGCAGGGGCGCCGGCGCGAAAGCGGTGGGATAGAGCATCCGCGCGACCTGCGCGAAAGCGAGTTGCGGCTTGGCTGTGACCAACGTCGCCACGCCCTGAGGAACGCCGGAGGCGATGTCGGGCGTGCAGAAGACGGCGGCGGCCCCGAGTCCGACCAGCAAGGACGCGTTCTTGCGCCCGTCGACGAACACGATCGTGCCCGGGCGCCCTTCGGAGGCAGCCGAAATGCCGCGAACCTCGACGTCGCCGTGCGCCGGATCAGCCAGCTTGGCACCAGTCAAACCGGCGATGTCGATGGCTGCATAGGCTCGTGACGGCGCGAAGAAGACGGGATCGCTCATCGCAGGCTCACGCATCGGAGTCCGCAGGCCCGTTCGGCGCGCGGGCTACGGTCGTCTCGACTGCTCGGAGGAACGGCACCCTGGGATATCTCTTCCGGGCCTTCGAGGGCCCGGAAGCTCCGCTACACGAGGGTCAGAAGCGTGTCGAGATGCCGAAGTTGAAATTCTGCACCACGTCCGTTGGCTCCTTGACCACCGGGATCGCGTAGTCGACACGCAGCGGACCGAACGGCGAGGCCCAGATCAGGCCTGCACCCACGGAGGCGCGCAGGTTCATGCCGGTCGTCGCCGGGTTGAGCACGACGCCCGTCAGGTTGTTCCCGTAGAGGGTGCCCGCATCGGCGAATACGGCGCCCTTCAGGCCGAAGCTCGGAGGCAGCACCGGCATCGGGAACTGCACCTCGGCCGTTCCGTGGAAATAGGTGGTGCCGCCCAGATGCTCACCGGTCGCCAGATCGGTCGGGCCGATGCCGCCATACTCGAAGCCGCGGATCATGCGGTCGTTGTTCTGGAACAGGTCGAAGGTCCGCAGCCCGTTGTTGTCCAGCCCGATGATGTGACCGGCACCGCCCGTCACGAGGCCGACGATATCCAGCTCGTCCGACAGGGTGTGGTAGTAGTTGCCGCGGCCGGTGAACTTGACGAACTTCGCGTCGCCGCCAAGCCCGGCGAACTCCGTGGTCGCCGTGGCGTAGATGCCCTGGCGCGGGTTCTTCATGTTGTCGATCGTGTTGAACGTCAGCGTGGCGCTGACCGACGACTTCACCCACGGGCTGGTCGCGACACCGGCCTGGATGGCGCTGGAGACCGCGCACTCGCCCGGATCGATGACGCCGTTGCCGTTCACGTCGCAGCGATCGGTGAAGGCGTAGTTCTCCTGCGAGTAGTTGTAAGCGAACTGCGTCGACAGGGCCTCGGTGATCGGCAGGCCCATGCGCACCGTCGCACCGGTCGTCTCGGTCTGGTAGTTGGTGAAGATGCGGGTCTGGCGGAAGATGTCGAAGCCGGCCGCGATGCGCCGCCCGAGGAAATAGGGCTCGGTGAACGACAGCGAGAAGTCGCGCGTCTTGCGACCGCCGCCCGCCGCCAGGCGGATGTACTGGCCGCGACCAAGGAAGTTGCGCTCGCTGATCGACCCTTCGACGGTGAAGCCGCCGCCCGTCTCGCCGCTGGTGGTATAGCCGGCACCCAGCGAGAACTCGCCGGTCGACTTTTCCACCACGTCGACCACGAGCACGACCTGGTCAGGCTCCGATCCCGGGACAGTCGAGATTTCGATTGTCTCGAAGAAATCAAGCGCTTCCAGGCGGCGCTTGGCGCGCTGGATGAGAATCTGGTTGAACGCGTCGCCCTCGGTCACGTCGAACTCGCGCCGGATGACGTAGTCGCGCGTGCGGGTGTTGCCGCGAATCTCGATTCGCTCGATGTAGGTGCGCGCGCCCTGGTCGATCCCATAGACGACGCGGATGGTGCGGGTCTCGAAATCGCGATCGCCGCGCGGCGTCACTTCGGCGAAGGCATAGCCCAGGCCCGCGACATATTCGGTCAGCGCGATGATCGTGTCCTCGACGTCCTTGGCGCTATAGACGTCGCCGCGGCGCGATTCGATCAGGCGGTCGAGCGCGGCCTGGTCGACGCCTTCCAGCGAATTCTCGATCGACACGTCGCCGAACCGATACCGCTCGCCTTCCTCGACCGTGAAGGTGATCGTGTACTTGTTGGTCGCCTCGTCCATCTCACCGAACGAGGAGATGACCTGGAAGTCGGCATAACCGCGATTGTAGTAGAAGCGGCGCAACAGCTCCTCGTCGGCGCGCAGGCGCTCCTCGTCGTAGATGTCGTCACGGAAGAGGAACGACAGCACGGTCGAGCGCTTGGTGGAGATCACGTCAGCCAGCCGGCGGTCGCTGAATGCGTTGTTGCCGACGAAATTGACCGTGCCGATCTTCGTGCGCCCGCCCTCGTTGATGACGAAGACGACGTTGACGCGATTGTCGCCGAGCTCGATCACCTGGGTGGTGACGACGGCGTCGTCGCGGCCGATGCGCGAATAGGAATCCCGAATCGTCTGCGCGTCCTGCTCAAGCATCGCGTTCGAGAACGTGCCGCGCGGCTGCAGCTGGATCGACTGGGCGAGCTGGTTGTCCTTGATCTTCTTGTTGCCCTGGAAGAGCACCTGGTTCACGACCATGTACTCGTCCACCACGATGACGAGCACCGAGCCGCGCTGACTGATCTGGACGTCCGAGAACAGGCCGGTGCCGAACAGGCGCTTGACGCCCTCGTCGATGTCGCCGCTGTCGAAGGAGCGGCCCGGGCTGATGCCCACATAGTTGATGATCGTCTGGTCGTCGACGCGCTTGTTGCCCTGGACGTCGATGCTGGAGACCACGGCTGCCGCTGCGGCCTGAACGAACCCGAGCTGCACGGCGCCCGCGGCCGGCAAAGCCAGGCCTGCGGAGAGAGCGATCGCCCGGACGACGCTCAGGACTTTGAATGCGAATTTCATGCGGATTCTTGTACCTTTTCTCGATGTCCCCAAGCGAGAAACCGGACTTCTCGGGCAGTCTCCCGACCCGTATTAACCGGATTTTCCCTACACGCAAGGCTCCGGGTTAATTTGCATTTACTTCCCGCCCCGCCGTTGCATTCCCGTCACGCCCATTCGGACGGCATGGTAAACGGTCCGTCAAGCCGGCGTCGGCCAGGCGCGAATTTCCCAGCAATATCAACATGCAAAGATGTCGTTCCAAAGCACGAAGCCCATGAAGGCGAGGACCGCCACGAAGCCGACCCTGTAGAAGGCCTCCATCGTCCGTTCCGACACTGGTCTGCGGATCACCGACTCGATGCCGTAGAACAGCAGATGCCCCCCGTCGAGCGGCGGGATCGGCAGCAGATTCAGGATGCCGATCCCGACTGACAGCAGCGCGACCAGCTGCACCAGCCACTCGAAGCCGAGCGCGGCGGCACGGCCTGCCATGTCGGCGATCTTCACGGGTCCGCCGAGCTGGCAGCGGTCCTCCCGGCCGACGACGAATCGTTGCAGGAATTGGCCGGTCCGCTGGATGATATGGCCGGTTTCCGACACCGCCTGCACGAACGCCTGGCCAGGAGAATATTCGATCAGCCGCGGCTGCCCCAGTTCCTCGTTGTTGACGACGCCGATGATTCCGACCTTCACGACGTTGCCGAGCGCGTCCGTCTGCTCGCTGAGCACCGGGGTCGCGCGCAGTTCGATCTCGGCCCCATCCCGCAGCATGACGAAGACGATCTCGTCCCCTGCCCGGCCCGAAACATACCGCTGCACGTCTGCGAAGGTCTCGACCGCGATGCCGTCGACGCTGACGAACCGGTCGCCCGGCTGGAAGCCGGCAGCCTCGGCCGGGCTGCCGGGGCGCACCTCGGCCACCATCGGCTCCGTTACGTAGCGGCCGTAGATCGAGAACATCACGGCAAAGACGGCGACGGCGAGCGCGAAATTGAAGGCCGGTCCGGCAAACACGGTCGCCGCGCGCTTCCACACCGGCTGCGTGTGGAACGCGACGCGCTTCTCGGCGTCGGAAAGGCTGTCGATCTGCTGCGCGTCGGGCGTGCTGGTCGCGTTCATGTCGCCGACGAACTTGACGTACCCGCCCAGCGGCACCGCGGAGAGCTTCCAGCGGGTTCCGTGCCGGTCGGTGAAGCCGACCAGTTCCGGCCCGAAGCCTACGGAGAAGGCCGTGACGCCGATGCCGCAGAGCCGGCCGACGAGGTAGTGCCCCATCTCGTGTACGAAAACGACGACCGTCAGTACGAACAGGAACGGGATCAGCGTGCCGACGAGCAGCCCGTCGGTGCTGAAGATCGATGTCAGGACGTCGCTCAAACTTTGCCCTCGATGCGGCGGAACTGCGCCGCGACTCTGATCTCAATACCGGCGATTCCGTGACGTGGCCACCGCGCCGACGCGCTGGCCGGAGGTGGCACAAGCCTGGGGTCAGCCCGGAAAGAGCGCCCGCCCGGGATTGGACGGCGCGCCCGCGATGGCCGCGATGACGTAGAGGATCACCGCAGCGGCGACGAGACCGTCGACACGGTCCATCACGCCTCCGTGGCCGGGAATCAGCCGGCTGGAGTCCTTTGCGCCGTGCTGTCGCTTCACCCACGATTCGAAGAGGTCGCCGATCTGGGCGACGACTGACAGCGACAGCGCCGCCAGCGCGAGCAGCGCCACGGCTCCTTTGGCGGCAAACGCGACGGCGATACCAGCCAGCGTGCCGGCGACCGCCCCGCCGAGCGCGCCGCTCCAGGTCTTCCCGGGCGAGATCAAGCGGGCGAGCTTCGGACCGCCCACGGCGCGTCCGACGAAATAGGCGGCGATGTCGGTCGCCCAAACCGTCGCGAAGAGGAAGAGGAGCACGTAGAGGCCGGGCATGTCCTCGCCGCGCAGCAGGCCGAGGCAGGTGCCCGCCAGGCCGGCATAAGCCACGCCGGCCGCCGGCCACGGGCTGCCGCCGGTCAGGCGGTCATAGGCCCTCCCGATGATCAGCACGGCGACCAGGATCGCGAAAATCGCCCAAACCGGCGTCTGCGTGACCATGGCACCGAGGACCAGCGCGAGCAGAAGTCCGTGCAACAGGCCCTGGAAATTCAGCGTCCGGGCCATGGCCAGCCATTCGCCGTAAATGACGAAGGCAAGCAGGACTGCGAACCAGCGGAACCAGTCGCCGCCACGCCAGGCGACCGGCAGCACGATGGCGAGCAGGACGATCGCCGAGGCGATTCGAATGTAGAGGTCGGACGATTTCTTCGCCGCCACCGGCGGCGGCTCGGGCGGGAGCGGTTCGGCCTGTTCGCTCAAAGCGCGACGTCGCGCGCCGGCGCGCCGCCATATCTGCGGTCGCGCGAGGCGTAGGCCCGCACCGCGTCCTCCAGATCCGCCTTGCCGAAATCGGGCCAGTAGCAGGGCAGGAACAGGAATTCGCTGTAGGCGGTCTGCCAGGGAAGGAAATTCGACAGGCGCATCTCGCCGCTGGTGCGGATGACCAGGTCGGGGTCGGGAAATCCTGCCGTGTCGAGGAAATTGGCGAACGTTTCCGCACTGATCTCGGCGGGATCGACTGTCCCGGCGGCAACCGCTTCGCCGATTCGCTTCGCGGCCCGGGCGATCTCGTCGCGGCCGCCGTAGTTGAAGGCGATCACGAGGTTCAGATTCCGGTTCTGATGCGTCAGCGCCTCGGCCTCCTCAAGGAGCGTCCGAATCTCCACCTCAAGTCCGTCGCGCTCGCCAATCACGCGCACCCTGACGCCGTTCCTGTGCAGTTCCGCAAGATCCCGGCGGATGAATATCTTCAGAAGCCCCATGAGGTCGGTGACCTCTGATTTTGGCCGCGACCAGTTCTCCGACGAGAAAGCGTAGACGGTCAGCCAGGCGATGCCCATCTCGCCGGCGTTGCGAACGGTCTTGCGCAGCGCCTCGACCCCGGCACGGTGGCCGGCAACGCGCGGCAGTCCGCGCTGCTTCGCCCACCGGCCATTGCCGTCCATGATGATCGCGACGTGCGCCGGGATGGACATGATGCTTGCTTTCGGCTGCGCCGCCTCAGACCTGCATGATCTCGGCTTCCTTTTCGGCAAGCAGCGAGTCGATGGACGATATCGTATCGTCGGTGAGCTTCTGGACCTTGTCCGACTGGACGCGGTGATCATCCTGCGAGATGACGTGGTCCTTCTCGGCCTTCTTGAGGCTGTCCATGCCGTCGCGCCGCACGTGGCGGGCCGCAACGCGGGCGTTCTCGGCGTAGCCGTGTGCGATCTTCACGAGCTCTTTCCGGCGCTGCTCGGTGAGTTCGGGAAGCGGAATGCGCAGCATCGTGCCGTCGACGATCGGGTTGAAGCCGAGGTTGGATTCGCGGATCGCACGGTCCACATGGCTGACCAGCGACTTGTCCCACACCGATACCGAGATCATCCGCGGCTCGGGCACCGAGACGGTCGCGACCTGGTTGATCGGCATCGCCGACCCGTAGGCCTGCACCTGGACGGCATCGAGGAGCGTGCTCGACGCGCGCCCGGTCCGGAGGGACCCGAGGTCGTGCTTGAAAGCGCCGACCGCGCCTTCCATGCGCCGCTGCAGATCCTTGAAGTCGATTCCGTCAGCCATCCCTTACCCTCCTCGCGACACGTCGCGGCTGCTTTGCCGGCGCTAGTCCGCCACGATCGTGTATCGGCCGCCACCTTTGAGAATCGCGCCGAACCCGCCCTTTTCGTGGATCGAGTAAACGATTATCGGGATGTTGTTTTCCCGCGCAAGGGCAATCGCAGCCGTGTCCATGATCGCGAGCCCCTGCGCGATCACCTCGTCATGGCTGATCCGTTCGTAGCGCTTGGCGCTTGGGTCGCGCTTGGGGTCCGCCGAATAGACCCCGTCAACCTGTGTCCCCTTGAACAGCGCCCCCGCCCCGATCTCGGCGGCACGAAGCGCCGCAGCCGAATCGGTGGTGAAAAAGGGATTGCCGGTTCCGCCGGCGAAGATGACAACCTTGCCGGCGTTCATGTAGGCCGTGGCCTGGCGCTGCGAGAACCCCTCGCACAGCTCGGGCATGGCGATCGCCGACAGCACCACCGCATCGACGCCCTGCTTGACCAGCGAGGTCCTGAGCGCGAGCGAGTTGATCACGGTGCCCAGCATGCCCATGTGGTCGCCGGTGACGCGATCTCCGCCCTTCGAGGCCACCGCCACGCCGCGGAAGATGTTGCCGCCGCCGATCACCACTCCGACCTCGACGCCGAGTTCCCGCGCCTCGACGATGTCGCCGGCGATCTGGTCGACCACGGACACGTCGATGCCGAAGCCCTGCGCGCCCATCAGCGCCTCGCCGGACGCCTTGAGCAGGACGCGGCGAAAGATGGGATTGCCAGTCATGAAGGTCTCGCTTTTCGCGGCTGCCGCCTGCCGCCCGCCCCGCACCGAGGATGCGGAATCCAGAACATGGGCGCGGACATACACAAGGCCGGCGGGGATGTCACGGCCCGCTCCGCCGTGGCGATGGACACGCCACGCCGCCACGGCCTGGAGGCGCCGAACGCAAAACGGGCACCCGTCCGGGTGCCCGCCGAAACGCTCGCCAGTGCGCCTGGCTACTTCTTGACCGCCGCCGCGACTTCCGCCGCAAAATCGGAGGTTTCCTTCTCGATGCCCTCGCCCAGCGCGAAGCGGACGAAGCCCGTGATCTTGGCTGGAGCGCCGAAGTCCTTCTCGGCATCCTTCAGCGCCTTTTCCACCGTCACGTCGGGGTTCAGCACGAAGGCCTGCTTCAGCAGCACGACTTCTTCGTAGAACTTGCGCAGACGGCCTTCGACCATCTTCTCGATGATGTTCTCCGGCTTGCCCGAGGCGCGGGCCTGCTCGGCGAAGATCGCCCGCTCGCGCTCGACCGCCTTCGGATCGATCTCTTCGACCGTCAGCGCCATCGGGTTGGCAGCGGCGACGTGCATGGCGACCTGCCGCGCGAACGCATGCGCGGCCTCGGCCTTGCCGGCGGTCTCGATGGCCACCAGGACGCCCATCTTGCCGAGATTGTCGCCGACGGCGTTGTGGACATAGGTCGCCACGACGCCTTCGCCGACCTTCAGCTTCGCCGAACGGCGGAACGAGATGTTCTCGCCGATCGTGCCGACGGCGTCCTTGATCGTCTCCGCGACGGACTTGTCGGACCCCGGATACTTGGCGGCCGACGTCTTGGCGTGATCGCCGTCATGCGCCAGCGCAGCCTTCGCGACGTTGCGGACCAGCGTCTGGAACGCGTCGTTGCGGGCAACGAAGTCGGTCTCCGAATTCACCTCGACGGCGACGGCCTCGCGCAGCCCGGAATCGATGCCGATGAGGCCTTCGGCTGCAGTACGGCCGGCCTTCTTGTCGGCCTTGGCGATGCCCTTCTTGCGCAGCCAGTCCACCGCCGCTTCCATGTCTCCATTGGTCTCGGCGAGCGCGGCCTTGCAGTCCATCATGCCCGCGCCGGTGAGTTCGCGGAGTTCCTTCACCATCTGTGCGGTGATCGTGCTCATGTGAATACCTCTTCGTCTCAAATGCGGAGGGCGCACCGTGTTGCCGGATGCGCCCCACGGGGCGCGGCAACCGCGCCCGAACCCAGTCTGCCGCCGGCGTTCGCCGGCCGCGCGGCTAGTTCTTGCCTTCGGCGTCCGGATCGAGCGCGGGCTCGACCGGGGCGTCGACCGCGGCGCCGATGTCGACGCCCGATGCGCCCTGCTGGCGCGCAATGCCGTCAATGGCGGCCTTGGCGACCAGATCGCAGTAGAGCGCGATGGCGCGCTGCGCGTCGTCATTGCCCGGGATCGGGAAGTCGATCAGGTCCGGATCGCAATTGGAGTCGATGATCGCGACGACCGGGATCCCCAGGCGCTTGGCCTCCTGGATGGCGATCGCTTCCTTGTTCGTGTCGACGACGAACATCAGGTCGGGCGTGGAGCCCATGTCCTTGATGCCGCCCAGCGCCTTGTTCAGCTTGTCACGCTCGCGATCGAGGTTGAGCAGTTCCTTCTTGGTCAGGCCGGTCGCTCCGCCGGAGACGGTCTCATCCAGCTTGCGCAGGCGCGAGATGGAGTTGGAGATCGTCTTCCAGTTGGTCAGCATGCCGCCGAGCCAGCGCGAATTGACGTAGTACTGCGCCGAGCGCTGGGCCGCGTCGGCGATGATGTCCGACGCCTGACGCTTGGTGCCGACGAACAGCACGCGGCCGCCGCGGGCTACCGTGTCAGACACGGTCTTCAGCGCCTGGTGCAGCAGCGGCACCGACTGCGAGAGATCGATGATGTGAATGTTGTTGCGGGCCCCGTAGATATAGGGGGCCATCTTGGGGTTCCAGCGGTGCGTCTGGTGACCGAAGTGAACGCCAGCGTCCAAAAGCTGGCGCATGCTGAAATCTGGCAGAGCCATGTATTTTCCTTTCCGGTTGGCCTCCACGGACAACGACGGTCTTCGGCGCGGCTCCAAAAGTCTGCGACTCTTGAGGGCTTTGCCTTGATCGCCACCGGCGGTCGCCGTCGGATTTCTCCCGAGCGGAAACCAAGTCCGTGTGTGGAATGGCGCGGCATATATCCATGTTGCGGCGCGAAAGCAAGGCTCGGCGCCGGGGAGGTTGTCACGCCGCCCGGAAAGCGTGCAGCGCGGCGCGCGCGATCCTGACCCGCTTGAAGACGGTCACGATCTCCTCGCGGCTGCACTCCACCGCACCCAGCCGCACCGCGCGGTCGCGCTCGGTGCCGGTGATGTCGTAGTGGGGCGCAGCGGTCTTGGGCGGCCCCTGGTACGACGCGCGGTGGATGCCGAGCCGGCGCGCGAAGCGGTGCAGTTCCGCTTCGTCGTCGGCCATCAGGTGGCACCAGCGGCGGCCGGCAAACCGCCAGATCGCGTCGTCGACATAGACGGCCACGGCGGTCAGTTGCAAGGTTTGGCCGGCTCGAACAGGGCCAGGTCCACCAGCTTCCCGGCAATCGTGAAGTCGCCATAGTCCATGATCAGGTCGCGCGTCAGGCCATTGGCGTGGAGCTTGAAACTCAGCCGGTACTGCGGCAATTCCTCGCCGGGCTCCGTCTCTTCGTCGGGCTCGCCGAAATAGGCGATGTCGACCGGCCAGAAATCGTCCTTCGACAGCGTGTCGAGGACAGCGAGTTCCGGATCGTTCGACTTCGCGGCAGCAGGCTTCCCGACGACGACAGTCGTGGTCATCACCTCATTGGCGTCCTCCGACCCGTCGAAAAGCGTCGTCTCGTAGAACTTCGCGCCCGCGCTTGCCTTGTCGATCATCTCGATAAGGTGCTGCGTCGGGAACTGGGTGGCCTGAAGCTCGATCTGCTGGATGTCCGGCCGCGTCAAATCGACGGTCAACCCCTGCGGGCTGCTTGTTGCGGTCCCCCTCACCTCCTTGTCGAGCGACTGGTCGACAAAGGACTTGGTGACGAAGGTGAAGAGGTTGCCGTCGCCTTCCTCGAAGGTCGTGGTCTGCTGGTCGGTGACTCGCGAAATCTCGCGGGTGTCGATGCGGGTCACGAAACGGAAGGTGACCGTGTAGCCCTCGCAGGCGGAGCCGTTGAACTCATACACCATGCGCCCGGCCAGACCGGTGACGCCGGAGCGGTCCGAGGCGTTCGCCAGCGCCAGGTCGTAGACGGCCCGATGCGGTGCCAGCACGGGAACGGCTCCCGCCGGCGCGGGGACGGCCATTGCAGCCAACCCCGGAGCGAGAACGACCAGACGCGAGGCGCGCATGCAAAGCTCCGTGACTGCGGCCACGCAGCCGCAAAATCGCATTCCACCCTAAAAAAATGCATGGCGGAAGCGAGGCAAAAATAGCACCTTTGTTTGCAACACCCCAGCCCACCTCCTCCCCTTCAACAGGCAATCCAGGAAACAAGCATGAGCGGAGCGACCGAAACGCGCCTGGCCGAACTCGGCGTTACCTTGCCGCCGGCGGCTGCTCCGGCGGCGAACTATGTGCCCTTCGCGCAGAGCGGCACGTTGTTGTTCACGGCCGGTCAGCTGCCCCTTGCGGGCGGCAAGCTGATCGCCACCGGGCTGTTGGGCCGCGATCTCGACGTCGCCCTGGGCCGCGACGCGGCAAAGGCCTGCGCGATCAACATCCTGGCCCAGGCCAAGGCGGCGCTGGGCGACCTCGACAGGATCGCGCGCATCGTCAAGATCACCGTGTTCGTCGCATCGACACCGGACTTCACCGAACAGCACCTGGTCGCGAATGGCGCCTCCGACTTCCTGGCGGCAGCGCTGGGGGACAAGGGCACGCACGCACGTTCAGCCGTCGGCACCGCATCGCTGCCGCTCAACGCGCCGGTGGAAATCGAAGCAATCATCGAGATCGCGTAGCAAACATGTCCGACCTCGACTGGCTGACGCGTCGCCCGATCGCTCATCGCGGCTACCACGACCTGAACAAGGCCCGATGGGAGAACACGCTCTCCGCCTTCGCCGCGGCGGTCGATCGGGGGTTTGCCATCGAATGCGACGTCCATCTGTCGAGCGATGGCATCCCCGTGGTCTTCCATGACGGCGAGTTGCACCGGCTCACGGGCACGCCCGGCTTCATCTGGCAGCGAACGGCGGCGGAGATGGGTGCGCTTCGCATCGGCCGGACCCAGGACCACGCGCCGACGCTCCGGGAACTGCTGGACCTCGTCGCCGGACGCGTGCCCCTCGTGATCGAACTCAAGGGCATTCCTGGAAAGGACGAGGGCCTGGTCGCGGCGGTGGCGGAGCAGCTGCGATCCTATCGCGGGCCGGCGGCGATCATGTCCTTCGACCACTGGCTGATCCGCGCGTTTCCCGCGCAGGCCGCCGGCATCCCGGCCGGGCTCACGGCGTGGGGCGACAAGCAGCACGAGTTCGAGGCGCATTTCTCCATGCTGGGACACGGCCTGTCGTTCGTCTCCTACGGCGTCGCGCACCTGCCCAACCCGTTCATCTCGTTCGTCCGCACGCGGCTGGCCATGCCGGTGATCACTTGGACGGTGCGCGACCAGGCGGCCGTCGACCGGACCGTCGCGCATGCCGACCAGATGACGTTCGAGGGCTTCGATCCCGATGCGCGGGCTGCGTGAGGTGCTTGCGGGGCGCCCCGAGCGGCCTAGATAGAACCGATGGGCAGCGATCGATCGGGTGAGGTCAGGGCGCGCGAGCTTCAGGTTCGCGTCGCCGCCAGCATCGGTGCGTTCACCGAGACCGAGTGGAGCGGGCTGGCCGGCACGAGCCGCGCCGCCGGTGCCGAAACCTACAATCCCTTCCTGTCCTACGCCTTCCTGCGGTCGCTTGAGGAGGCTGGCTGCGCGACGCCGCGCACCGGCTGGCAGGGCCAGCATGTCAGGCTTGAAACGGCGGATGGCACCCTGGTCGGAGCGATCCCCTGCTACGCCAAGTCGCACAGCCAGGGAGAATACGTCTTCGATCACGGCTGGGCCGACGCCTACGAACGTGCCGGCGGCAGCTACTATCCCAAGCTCCAGGCCGCCATTCCCTTCACGCCGGTGACCGGACCTCGCCTGCTGACGGCCGTTGGTGCCGACGCGCCACCCTTGGAGGCCGCACTGGCCGAGGGGCTTAAGGCCGTCGCGGACCGCCTGGACGTGTCTTCAGCGCACGTCACTTTCGCCACCCAGGCGCAGGCGGAGACGCTGGAGGGCACGGGATTCCTCCATCGCACCGACCAGCAGTTCCACTTCCGCAACGCAGGCTACGGCAGCTACGAGGACTTTCTGGAGACCCTGGCCTCGCGCAAGCGCAAGGCGCTGAAGAAGGAACGGCGTGAGGCGGTCGCCGCCGACATCACCATCGACCGCCTGACCGGAAGCGACATCACCGAATCCGTGTGGGACGATTTCTTCGCCTTCTACATGGACACCGGCAGCCGCAAATGGGGCCGGCCCTACCTGAACCGGAAGTTCTTCTCGCTGATCGGCCAGCGCATGGCCCAGGACATCCTGCTGGTGATGGCGAAACGCAACGGGCGCTACATCGCCGGTGCGATCAACTTCATCGGCTCCGACGCACTCTACGGGCGAAACTGGGGTTGCATCGAGAACCACCCCTTCCTGCACTTCGAGGTCTGCTACCATCAGGCGATCGACTTCGCGATCGAGAGAAAGCTGTCGGTGGTCGAAGCGGGGGCCCAGGGAGAGCACAAGCTGGCGCGCGGGTACATGCCCGTCACCACCCACTCGGCCCACTACATTCGCCACGCCGGACTGCGCCGGGCGGTCGCAGACTACCTCCGGCGCGAGCGCCGCGAGGTCGAGCACAACATCGACTACTACGAGGACCACGCGCCGTTCCGGAAGGACGCGAATGGTGAATAGCGAGGGGTGAATTGAGGCCAGCGGTCTGACCGGTCGCATGGCCGACGTTGCCGAACCACGCGCCTTTCACTATTCACCGTTCACTGTCCTGTATCCGAGGCTCCGATGCCCCTTCCTGCCTACGACCCGTCCAACATCTTTGGAAAGATCCTGCGGGGCGAGATCCCGGCGCACAGCGTCTACGAGTCTGCCGACGTGCTGGCGTTCATGGATGTGATGCCGCAGGGACAGGGCCATGTGCTGGTGATCCCAAAGGCGCCGGCGCGCAACCTTCTGGATGCCGATCCGGTCGCGCTTCCAGCGCTCGTCGCCGCCGTGCAGAAGCTGGCCGTCGCGGTCAAGAAGGCGTTCGACGCCGACGGTGTCACGGTCATGCAGTTCAACGAGACAGCCGGCGGGCAAAGCGTCTTCCACCTGCATTTCCACGTCATCCCGCGCTTCATGGGCACGCCGCTGAAGCCTCATTCGGGCGGGCAGATGGAGAAGCCGGAGGTGCTGGCCTCCTACGCCGACAAGATCAGGGCGGCGCTGGCGGGATAGGCTGGTCCGCGCCGCGCACACCGCAGGCAAACGCCTCCCAAGGCTTGTGTCATAAGCCGAGGTACAGCCCGACGGCCAGCACCGCCTCACCCGCAACGATGCCGGCCAGCACCGAACGGCGCAGCACCAGATAGGTCGCAAAACCCGCTGAGGCGGCCAGGATCCGCAACCACAGCGCGGTGTCCGCAAGCGGTCCGCTCGGATAGACGATCAGGTTGCCGATGACAGCCGCCACCAGCGCCGTGGCCAGCGCGCGCACCGCGACCAGCGCGTCGGAGCCCTCGTCGATGCGACCGCCGAGGAGGACGCCGAGAGCACGCCAGGGATAGGTCATCGCCCAGCCGGCGCCGAGGATCAGCAGATAGGGCCACCACCAGGCATCGAGCAGGTCAAGGGTCATCGGCGCGCCTTCTGCCAGCGATGCACCGCGTAGGCCGCTCCCCCGCCGACGATCCCCGCCGCAGGCAGATCGAAGCCCGGCAGCCAGGTGTGGAGCACCGGACCGAGAACCAGGCCCAGCACCATCGCGACCTGCGCCGCCGTCTCCCGCGCCGAGCCCCAGAGCGATGTCAGGAAGTACATTGGGGTCAGCAGGAACAGCGCCGCCATCACCTGCGGCGGCAGGCTCGGCGCCAGGCTGTAGACCGCGCCAACCACGGCCATGTTGAGAAGGACAAGCGACGCGCCGAGGCCGAAATAATAGCTGGTGCGGCTCTCGCGCGGCACCGCGCGGATGGTCTCCATGGCGATCACCCAGGATGTCACCGCGACGAAATGCGCCAGCAGGAAAAGCGTCAGCCTGCGCGTCCGGGCACCGCGCAGGTCCGGCACCAGCGCCACGACCATGGGCGTCAGGCGGACGGAGGACAGCGCGACCGCAAAGGCAATGGTGAGCGGCCCGGCGCCGGCCAGGATCGCGCCCGACATCACGACCATCGCCGGCAGGGCCCAGATCGCGCCGACCATGAACACCGCCTGCGCCGCGTCGAAACCCGCGTCGCGCGCCAGTCCGGCGAAACCGACATGCGCCGTGCACAGGATCAGGCCGGGCACGGACACGGCCATCCTGACGCCGCGCAGGAACCATCTGCAGCGTTCGTCCGTGTCAGATGTCGACGGCTGACTGTCAGGCATGGGCAATACGGGTGCGTAGCACGTGTCCGTCGGCTCCGCGACCGGCATGGCAGAGAACGGACCTCTCGCCGCCGGACGCAAAAAAGGGTCGCCCGGGCGACCCTTTCGCGAGTTCGAGCCGACGCAGAGCGCCTATTCGGCGTCTTTCGACTTCTTGGCCTTCTTCTTCGCCGGCTTGGCGTCTTCTGCCGTCTCGGCGTCGTCGGCCATCAACTCTTCCTTGGTGACCTTCTTGTCGGTCACCGCGATCTGGCCGAGCAGGTGATCGACCACCTTCTCCTCGAACAGCGGCGCCCGCAACGTCGTCAGCGCGTTCGCATTGCTGCGATAGAACTCGAAGACCTGCTGCTGCTGGTCGGCGGGATAGCGCCGCACCATCTCGAACAGCGCGCGCTGCAGCTCCTCGTCAGACACCTTCACGCCGGCTTTTTCACCGATCTCGGCGAGGACGAGCCCGAGCCGGACACGACGCTCGGCAAGCCGCTGATACTCGGTCCGCGCCTCGTCCTCGGTCGTCTCTTCGTCCTCGAAGG
Organism: Rhizobiaceae bacterium; assembly: GCA_019635755.1. Taxonomy (GTDB): domain Bacteria; phylum Pseudomonadota; class Alphaproteobacteria; order Rhizobiales; family Rhizobiaceae; genus OAS926. The sequence goes on from JAHBYW010000004.1 coordinate 269,426, forward strand.
TGCGGCCCGCGGCCGTCAGGTCGCGGTTCACCTGCGTCCAGATGTTGTTGAATTCCGCCTCGACCAGCTTGGAGGGCGCCTCGAACTTGTAGCTCGCGTCGAGCGCGTCGAGGAGCTCGCGCTTGACCTTCTGGCGCGTCATCTGGCCGTACTGGCTCTCGATCTGGCCCTTCACGACCTCGCGCAGCCGCTCCAGCGACTCGAGGCCGAGGCTCTTCGCCGTCTCGTCGTTGATCTCGAGCGCGCCAGCAGACGCGACCTCCTTCACCGTCACGTCGAACGTGGCCTCCTTGCCGGCGAGATGCGGCGCACCATAGGTCTCGGGGAAGGTCACCGTGATCTGCTTCTCGTCACCGGCCTTGGTGCCGACCAGTTGGTCCTCGAAGCCCGGGATGAATTCCTTGGAGCCGAGCACCAGCGGCTGGTCCTTGCCCGCGCCGCCGTCGAACGCGGTGCCGTCGATCTTGCCCACATAGTCGATCGTCACGCGATCGCCGTCGGCCGCCGCGCCGTCCTTCGGCTCGTAGCTCCGCGCCGACTCGGCGACGCGCTTCACCTGCTGCTCGATCTCGTCGTCGGCGACGTCGTAGACCTGGCGGGTGACCTTGATGCCGGCCGGATCCTGGATGGCGATCTCGGGGATCACCTCGTAGGCCATCTCGAACTCGAAGTCGGCGCCGCCGGCGAGGATCTTCTCCGCTTCCTTCTCGTCCTCCGTCATCTTGATTTCCGGCTGCGTCGCGGCCTTCTCGCCGCGGTCGGAGAGGATCGCGCGGGTATCAGCCAGGATTTCGTTCACGACCTCGGCCATGAACGACTTGCCGTACATCTTCCGCAGGTGCTGCACCGGCACCTTGCCGGGACGGAAACCGTTGATGCGGACCTTGTCCTTGGCGTTGGAGAGCCGCTCCTGGAGCTTCGCTTCCATGTCGCTGGCCGGCACCACGACCTTGATCTCGCGCTTGAGACCGGAATTCAGCGTTTCGGTAACCTGCATCATCAAAACCTTTGCCTTCGCCAGTGCCGCAACGGCGCCTTACCGTTCAGCCTGCCGGATTTTCGGAGCCGGGAGAGCCTTGGTGCGGGTGGAGGGACTTGAACCCCCACGACTTTCGCCACAGGAACCTAAATCCTGCGTGTCTACCAGTTTCACCACACCCGCTTCTTGCGGGCCGTCCGGCCCCCACGAAGCGCGAGGTCTATAGCATCAGGCCCAAACGGTTCAAACTAATTTTGGCGCGGATTCCGCTCTTTTTTGGGCGTTTCAGGGCCCTCGGCCGGCCATTTCGGCCTATGCAGCCTAGTAGATAGGCTCCTCGTAGAGCTTCTTCTCGCCGTCCATGAGCGCCTTGATCTGGGCGGTGCCGTTGTCGTCGACCGCAGCCAGGATGCTGAAGGTGTGCTCGCGCATGTCCTGCTCGATCTGGAGACCGTCGCCTTCAGGCACGTAGAAGCGCTCGATCCCGTAGGTCGCGCCGATCGTGGTGCCGGGCGAAAGCGACCAGCCATCCTCGACCTCCCCGCGGATCATCGCCTGGTCGGCGGGGACGGCAGTCTCAGGCTTGGCAAACGACGCGGACCGCACGGTCCAGAAGCCGTCGGGCTGCCTCAGCAGCATCACATAGATCGGCCCGGCCGTTGTCGTGGCCATGCCCCCCTTGTCGGTGATGACGTCGGTCGCGATGTTGCTGATGTCGTAGCCGAGCCGGACGTAGTCGCCCCGGAACAGGTCGCGCGGATCGACGGGAGCCGTCTTGATCAGGATCTCCTGGCCGTTCTGCAGGATCGCCGCGCGGCCGACGATCACCCAGCCGAGAAAGGCGATCTGCGCCACCGACACCACGACGGCCGCGGCGATCAGTCTCCAGCCGGTCATCATGCGGCGGCTCCTTCGGCGAGAGGCGCGTTCATGCGCTTCTCGATACGGATGATGAGGAAGGCCACCGCGCCGAGCGCCAGGCCGGCCGACAGGAACAGGCCGGCGGTGCCGAGCATCGACCCGGCGAGGACGATGTAGACAGTCAGCAGTTCGAGCGTGAAGCCGATATAGGCGATCCACCGGAGCCCCCTGCTCTCCCGCCCCGCAAGCATCAGGGCGCCGACGATGCCCGCCAGCGTGACAAGGACGCAGAGCACGAACAGGCCGCCGCCGGCGATGATCCACGGATGCAGGATGAACATGCCGGCGAAGAAGCCGATCAGCCCGTGGACGGGCAGCCGCCCGTCCATGTCGGCAACCGACTCGACCGGGCCCGGCGCCAATACCGCCGCCACGAAGACCAGCGCCGAGACAGCAGCGAGGACGACTGCGATCACGGCGTCGTAGTCGCCGGCTGAGATCACCATGAGGAATGCGTAGAGCACGAGCGAAAGGAGGATGAGGTCCCGCGCCGCACGGCTGCCGGTCCACAGAGAGACCGCCCAGAGGGCAGCGGCGAGAAGCGGATAGGTGTATGGAACCTCGGCGTCGCCCCAGATCTCGAATCCGACCCAGGTCATCCACCCCGCCAGCAGCACCACCGCCGCGATCGTCAGCGCGTTCGAGCGCAGCGCCGCCGCCGCGATGCCGGTCGCGATGCCCCAGGTCAGGAACACGCCGCTTTCGTCGCCGGAAAGGTGATACATCTGGCCAATCAGGGCGATCGACCCGCCGAACGCGGCCGCCGCAATGATCCAGAGCCCTTCGCCGATCCCGCTATGACCGGCGTTCTTCAGGACGGCGCCGCCGACGTAGCCGCCGAGGATCAGCAGGAACAGCACCGACACCCGCACAAGCCTGGGTATCGCTTCCCAGTTTGCAGCAACCACAACGAGAACCGCGGCCGCGAGCAGCAGTGCGGCCATGATCGCCAGGATGTTGCCGAACGACAGGGATCGCCGCTCATGCGCGGCGACGTCGCGCGCGATCTTCTCGCCGGTCGGGGCGTCGATAAACCCGAGCTCGATCCAGCGGACGACGTCCTGCTTCACCCGCGTCGAATATGATGCCATTCGCCGTCTGCCCCGCCGCAGCCCACGCCGTGGAGAACGCCTCCACTCATGGCCTCAAGCCATTGACCTTGCGACACTTTCGATTCGCGTGCCGCAATTGCGACACACGCGTTTCAATCCATTAATATTGCATTGCACAAAGCGCATTGCTGCTATGCACACAAAGCGCTTCATTTCACTCGCCGGCCCACCTATCTTGGCTTCGTACACAATGACACGAAACTGAAGACGACGAGAACGACCATGAACCTGATCCGCAACTATCGCAACTGGCGCCGCTATCGCGAGACCGTCTCCGAGCTGAGCCGCCTGTCCAATCGCGAACTCAACGACCTCGGCATCAATCGCGGCGACATCGCCTTTGTCGCGCGCAAGTCGATCTGAATTCGAATTTCGCCAGGACCTACCTCCTCCCAGGTCCTGACGGATACGGTCGGCCTTCACCTCCTCCCGATCGCCGACCAGCATAACGACACCCGCCGGATCCTCCTCCCCCGGCGGGTGTTGTTTTTTTTGGAGGATCGTCTGACCGCCACGCCCATCTGGCCTCGATTGCTTTTGCGAGGGCCCCGGCCTATCTGGCGTGCATGGCGCTGAAACCCATCCATGTCATCGGAGGAGGCCTCGCCGGCTCCGAAGCCGCCTGGCAGATCGCCCAGGCCGGGGTTCCCGTCATCCTGCATGAGATGCGCGGCGTGCGCGGCACAGACGCCCACAAGACCGACGGGCTGGCCGAACTCGTCTGCTCCAACTCCTTCCGCTCCGACGACGCCGAGACCAATGCGGTCGGGCTCCTGCACGCCGAGATGCGGCTGGCTGGCTCGCTCATCATGCGGTCGGGCGATTCCCACCAGGTACCGGCGGGCGGCGCGCTTGCGGTCGACCGTGATGGCTTCTCCGCCGCCGTGACGGCACGCCTCGAGGCGCATCCGCTCGTCACCATCGTCCGCGAGGAAATCGCCGGCCTTCCATCATCCGACTGGGACCAGGTGATCATCGCAACGGGACCCCTCACCGCCCCGTCGCTTGCCGAGGCGATCCGCGCCGAAACCGGCGCCGACGCACTGGCCTTCTTCGACGCCATCGCGCCGATCGTGCATTTCGACACGATCGACATGGATATCTGCTGGTTCCAGTCCCGCTACGACAAGGTCGGGCCGGGCGGCACCGGCAAGGACTACATTAACTGCCCGATGGACAAGGCGCAGTACGAAGCCTTCGTGCAGGCGCTGGTCGACGGCCCGAAAACCGAATTCAAGGAATGGGAAGGCACGCCCTATTTCGACGGCTGCCTGCCGATCGAGGTCATGGCCGAGCGCGGACCCGAAACGCTGCGCCACGGCCCTATGAAGCCGATGGGCCTGACCAACGCCCACAATCCGTCCGTGAAGCCCTATGCGGTCGTCCAGCTCCGGCAGGACAATGCGCTGGGCACGCTCTACAACATCGTCGGCTTCCAGACGAAGCTGAAGCATGCCGAGCAGGTCCGTGTCTTCCGGACGATCCCAGGGCTGGAGAATGCCGAGTTTGCGCGGCTCGGCGGCCTGCACCGCAACACCTACATCAACTCGCCGACGCTGCTCGACGGCTCGCTGCAGCTGAAGTCACGGTCGGGCCTGCGCTTCGCGGGCCAGATCACGGGTTGCGAAGGCTATGTCGAGTCCGCCGCGATCGGCCTGCTCGCGGGCCGCTTCGCCGCCGCCGAGCGTCGCGGCCAGGCGGTTTCGATCCCGCCGGCAACGACCGCCTTCGGCGCGCTGCTTGGCCACATCACGGGCGGCCACCTTGTCTCCGACGACGAACCCGGCAAGCGTTCGTTCCAACCGATGAACGTCAATTTCGGTCTGTTCCCGCCTCTGGAGGCCGGCACGAAGCTCAAACCGGACGGCTTCGAGGGCCGGTTCCGCGGCAAGGACAAGACGCTCGCCAAGAAGAAGGCGACGACAGCGCGGGCGCTGCGCGATTGCCGCGCATGGCTGGGCTTGGCTCCGGCGGCGGCCGAAGCGGCGGAGTAGCGACTCTACCGGAGGGGCTGCGCAGTCGCCTCCGCTGTAGTCGAATCGGCCAGCCGGGCCGTCGCGCGCTTCAGCGCCGCAACGCATTCGCCATCGAAGGCCGAGCCGACGTCGCGATCGAGGATCGCGAATGCCGCCTCGACGGGCATTGCATTCCGATATGGCCTGTCGGCGGTCAAAGCGTCGAAAACGTCGGCGACGGTGAGCATGCGCACCTCGATGCCGATCTGGTTTGCGACGAGCCCGTGCGGATAACCTTTTCCATCCAGCCGTTCGTGATGAGCGCCGGCGATCTCCGCGAAGTGACGGAACGCCGCGACCTGACGCAGGATGTCGGCGCTATGCGCTGGATGACTGCGGATCGCCTTCCATTCGTCGTCGGCGGGCTTGCCGGGCTTGTCCAGGATCTGGTTCGAGACGGCGAGCTTGCCGATGTCATGAAGAAGTGCCGCACGCCGCAGCCATTGCCGATGAGAAGGCTGCAGGCCCATCTCTTCGGCGATCATGTCGGTGAACAGCGTGACACGACGGCTGTGGCCCGCCGTGAAGGGGCTTTTGGCATCGATGACGTCGGCGAAGGCAGCGGCGATATCGTCAAGCAAGTCCTCGTCGATGGCGGTGCTCCCAAGCGCCGGCGGCAAACCGAACAGGCTGCTGTCGAGGGAATGGCCTTCGACGGTATCCCAGAAACCCGGCCGCGCCTCGGCCGCCAGGAACGCGTCCACGACGGCGGGATCGAACCACGTGTCCCGGCGCGCGGACAGTTCCGCACGCGCAGCCTTGCGGCCACCTTCGCTGTGGAAGATGTCCGCCACCTGGGCCGCAAGCGCGATGCGCGATGGGAGCGGGATGTTTATGCCCGCGCGACCTTCGGGCTTGCCGCTGCCGTCCCAGTGCTCGTCAAGCCAGCGAATGCCGTCCTGAACTTCTGGCGAGAACCGCATCTTGGCTGCGATGTCGGCGCCGCGGTGGCAGCGGGTCTCGATCAGTTCGCGCGCGATCTGCCCACCGTTGCGCAAGATGTTGAGGATGGCACGGACGCGCTCCGAGAAGCCCGACTGCAGGCCAGTCTTGTCCAGAACGAAGCGCAGCGCCGCCGACAGGCTTCCGTCAATCGTCTTGAAGTCGCGTTTGAAGCTGATGTCATCGGCCAGGTATAGTTCGCAAATGCGGGCCGCGTTGCTGGAGCAGCCGAGATCCTTCAGCAGCGTGGCAAAGTAGACATCGCTCAACGCCTGGCCGGACTGGCCCATCTCCATGGCGATATGGGTGCCGATCCAGCAAGCGCGCTTGCAGTGCCCCTCGGGCTGGCCCTCGGTCAGGTCAAGCGCGTGGCTGAGTGCAGCGAGCAGCTCGGCCAGGTTGATTGCGTGGCCTGACGATGCAGGGGCTGAGGAGGATTGGGCCTTCGGGGCGACAAGCAGCGCGGACTTTGGGGACATGCCAGGGAAAGTCGCACGCAAACGTTAACTGCACGTGAGACGTGCAGCGGGTTGCGGTCGGCGGCGGCCGAGAAGCTCTGACTATTCCGCAGGTCCAACGCTCGCCTTCGGCAGTCCGGGCTTGCCGGACTCACTCGGATTCCTGCGCACAAACGCCGCCTTGAGGCTCTCGGACGTATCGCGCGATCCGTCATGGCTCCAGCCAGGCGGCGCGAACAGGTAGGCGAGCCGCTGGCGCAGCGTCAGCCCAGGCTGGAACACATCCTTTCCGATCCCGACATATTCGTGCACCGCGACCTTCAACGGGTTGAACGTGCCGAGGTTCTTGACGATTCCGTAGCGCGGCCGGTCCTCTTCCAGCTCCTCGACGAAGGTGCCGAACATGCGATCCCAGATGATCAGGGTTCCGGCATAGTTGGCGTCGAGATAGCGCGGGTTCGTCGCGTGATGGACGCGGTGGTGCGACGGCGTGTTGAAGATGAACTCGAACCATCGCGGCAGCTTGCCGATCGTCTCGGTGTGGATCCAGAACTGCCAGACGAGGTTGAAGCCGAAGACGAAGGCGATCACTGCCGGATGCAGGCCCAGCAGCACCAGCGGCGCCTGGAGGACGAACATGCCGGTGAAGAGCCCGGTCCAGCTCTGACGGAGCGCGGTCGACAGATTGTAGTGCTGGCTGGAGTGGTGGTTGACATGCTCGGCCCAGACCCAGCGCACCCGGTGCGCGATGCGGTGGTACCAATAGTAGCGCAGGTCATCGAGCAGGAACGCGCCGACGAACACCCAGATAGACAGGCCGAGGTCGAAGACGCGGTACTGCCAGAGCCACAGCAGCAGCGTGTAGGACACGACGCCCAGCAGGATGCCGGCCACCACGTTGCCGGTGCCCATGACCAGGCTGGTCAGCGTGTCGCGCGTCTCGAAGGAGCCATGCGCCCTCCCCGTCCGGATCACCCACAATTCGATCAGCATGGCCAGGACGAAGAACGGGATCGCGTACTGGGTGATGCTCGGAAAATCGTAGTCCATCAGCGGCTCCTGTCGGCCCGGAATCCAAGGCGGGCGGCCGTCGTCTTCGCAGTAACGGGATCGGCGAACGCGAAATGGCCACCCGTCCAGGTGAAGTCCCGGAAGCGGATCGAGACGATGGCCGGCTCGCGCAACCGGATCTCCGCGATGTCGGCCGGAGAGACGACGCGGGTGAAGAAGCCGTCACCAAAGCTCTGGACGATACCGGTCCGGCCGTCGGCAAGGTCCAGGAAGGCTGACTCGCCGTTCGCCGTCATGACGGCGTTGCCGACCTCGATATCCGGGAAGTCGGTCCGGAATGCGCCGAGCGCCTGGTCGAAGCCCGACAGCGTTGCCCGGTGGCTCCCGCCAGTCAGGTGCACGGCGATCACCGTAGCGGCGATTCCCAGGACGACGATCGCCGCAAGCAGCGGCAGGCTCATCCGCGAACTCCTCCCGACACGTCTTCCGAACCGGTTAGCACGCTCGTGGCGACGGTCAAGGCGATCAGCGCCACCCCCGCGCCGCGTAGCGGAAGAGCAGCCAGTGCCGGTGGAGCGGCGACGGACCGGCCGCCATCCCACCCGACGGCCCTGCGCGCTGGAGCCGGTCGAGCCAGCGGGGGGAAAGCGCCATCGGCAGGTATGCCGGGCGAAGGGTGGCCGGCATCGCCAGCGCCGCGCGGCGGAAGGCCCCGAGATGATCGCGCGCCAGCGCCAGCATCGCGGCGAAGGCGCGTTCGACGGCGGCGCTTTGCTGCCCGGCCAGCCATTCCTCCCGGCTGCACCCGGCGGCCGCCAGCAGGTCGAGGGGAGCAAAGCATTGCCCGCGCGCGCGATGGATGGGAAGCAGACGAAGCGCGCTCAAAACAACCTGCGCGCATCCGGCGTGCCCGGAGGCTTCCGACGCATGGGCGGCGGCTGGCGGGTCGAGCACCATCGCGCAGAGCTGGACCATTGCCGCCGCCGTCTCGCCGGCATAGCCCTCGAGGTCTGCGCGCGTCGGCATCGGATCGTCGTAGAGGTCGAAGATGCGGGCTTCGAGATACGTGTCGAGCGCGGACACTGGAAGTCCATGCAGCTGGACGGCGCGCCTCAATTCCGAGAGCAGCGGATTGCCGGCGTCTGCCTGATCGTCGCCTAGCGTAATCGCGTCGCGCCACCACTGAAGGCGCAGTTCGCCGGTCATTGGCTGGCTGGTGCGGTCGCGCACCGCAGCGATCTCGGCGTCGAAAGCCCGCAGCGCCAGCAGCGGCCGGCGCTTCGGCTCCGGCGCGTATAGTGTGGACAGATAGGCGTCGGGATCGGCCTGCCGGACCGCGCGCGCGACGAGGTCGGCCGCCGCCTCCACCTCAGTCCACGGCGAGCAGGGCCGCGCCGACCGCCCGGCCCTCCGCGAGAAGCACGTTGAAGGTGCGAACGGCGGCGCCGGTCGCCATCGGGTCGGAGGCGATGCCAGCCTGCCGAAGCGCGTCGCGGACGTCCGGCCCCAGGCGTTTCATGTCCGCCCCCAGGCCAATCAGCAGGACTTCGATATCGGCGGCTTCATCGAGAACCCGAGCGAAATCGGCGACGACAAGCGCCGCCGGGTCCAGGGGGGTCCATCCGTGCACGCCGGAGGGAAGGCACAGGAGCGAGCCGCGATGCGACATGCCCGCGAAGCGGAAACCACCGTTCCCATACGCCTCGATCGGAGCACGCCCGGGAAAATGGGCGGCCCTGATCTCGATGCCGGCGCCCATGGCGTCAGGTGGCGGCGGTCGCGGACGGGAGCGGCGTCTTGTCCTTTTCCTTGTCTGCCTCGAACATGTCGGGGCGGAGCCGGAAGAGGATCAGCAGCGGACCCGCGACGAACACCGACGAGTAGGTGCCGAAGAGGATGCCGAACAGCATCGCGAAGGTGAAGGACGAGATCACCTCGCCGCCGAAGAAGTAGAGCGCCAGCAGCGCCATCAGCGTCGTGGTGCCGGTCAGGATGGTTCGCGACAGCGTCTGGTTCATCGACAGGTCGAGCAGCTGCTCGATCGGCATCTTCTTGTATTTTCGCAGGTTCTCGCGGACGCGGTCGTACACCACGACGGTGTCGTTGATCGAATAGCCCACGATCGTGAGGATGGCCGCGATACTCGTCAGATTGAACTCGATTCCCGTGACGACGAAGATGAACACCATCGCGATCACGTCGTGCAGGGTCGAGATCACGGCGCCGAGGCCGAACTGCCACTCGAAGCGTATCCAGATGTAGATCAGCATCGCGACCAGCGAGGCGAGCACACCCATGGTCCCGGCCCAGGCAAGCTCGGCCGAAACGGTCGGGCCCACAACCTCGACGCGTCGCAGTTCGTATTCCTCCTGCAGTTCGCCGCGCACCTTCTCGACCGCGGACTGCTCGGCATTGTCGCCCGCCTGCTGGCCTTCGACGCGGATGAGCAGGTCGGCGGGATTTCCATACTCCTGCACCTGGACGTCGCCGAGGTTCAGTTCGCCCAGCCGCGCGCGCACGTCGGCCGCGTCGGCCGTGCCGTCCTTGGCCTGGATCTCGATGATGGAACCGCCCCGGAAGTCGACGCCGTAATTCATGTTCCATGTGAAGAACAGCACGGCGGTCAGAACGGACAGTGCGGCCGAGAAGGTGAACGCATATTTGCGCATCCCCATGAAGCCGATCTTCGTCTCGGCCGGGAAACGGATCAGGCCGGACGGTATTTCCGTGGGCCGCAGCCGCCGCAGCCAGATCGCGATCAGCCACCGGGTCAGCGTGAACGCGGTGAAGACCGTGGTGACGATGCCGATCGCCAGCGTGACAGCAAATCCGCGGATCGGGCCCGAGCCCAGATAGAACAGGATCACCGCCGCAATGAATGTCGTGACGTTGGCGTCGACGACGGTCGCCAGAGCGCGCTGGAAGCCTGAATCGAGCGACTGGACCAGCGACCGGCCCTGCCGTCGCTCCTCCTTCACGCGCTCGTAGATGATCACGTTGGAGTCGACGGCCATGCCCATGGTGAGCACGATGCCGGCGATGCCCGGCATGGTGAGTGTCGCCCCCAGAACCGACAGCACGGCGATCATCAGGATGATGTTGGCGGCGAGTGCGATGTTGGCGATCGCGCCGAGACTGCCATACGCCACGAACATGAACGCGAAGGTGAGCATGATCGCGATAATGGCGGCAATCTCGCCGGCCGCGATGGAGTCGGCGCCAAGGCTCGGACCGACGGTGCGCTCTTCGACGATGGTCAGGTCGGCCGGCAGGGCGCCGGCACGCAGCAGCACGGCAAGGTCGTTGGCGCTCTCGACCGTGAAGTTGCCCGAGATCTGCCCGGTGCCGCCCAGGATGGGCTCGCGGATCTGCGGTGCGGAAATGACCTGGTTGTCGAGGATGATCGCGAACAGGCGTCCGACGTTCTGCTGGGTCGCCTGGCCGAAGCGGGCGGCGCCCTTTGCGTCGAAGCGGAAGGAGACCACCGGCTCGCTGGTCCGCTGGTCGAACGTCGCCTGCGCGTCCACGAGGTTCTCGCCGGACACGATCACGCGGTCCTCGATCAGCCACGGCACAGGCGGATCGTCGGTCGAGTAGAGCACCGTCGAGCCCGCCGGCGGACGTCCCTGGATCGCCTCCTGGACCGGCATCGACTGATCGACCATCTGAAACGTCAGCTTGGCGGTCTGGCCGAGGATGTCCTTCAGGCGCTGGGGGTCCTGGAGGCCGGGCACCTGGACCAGGATGCGGTCGGCGCCCTGGCGCTGGATGATCGGCTCGGTCGTGCCGAGCTCGTTGACGCGCCGGCTGACCACCTCGATCGACTGCGTCACGGCGGTCGACACGCGGTAGTCGATGCCCTCGTCCGTAAGGGTATAGCGCAGCAGGCCAGGCTCGGGCTCGTCCTGGATCATCTCGACGACCGACGTCGTGCCGAACACGCCGGACGCGACCGGCGCGACCAGAGTCTCGAGCGCCTTGAGCGCGTCGTCGACCTCGCTCGCCTCGCGGACACGAACCTGCACCGAGCGCCCCGAGCCCGAAAGGCCCGTATAGCCGATCTTGGCGTCGCGCAGCATCGTGCGGATGTCGTCGCGCGCGGCCGTCAGTCGCTCGTTGATCAGGTCGTTTCGATCGACCGCGAGCAGGATATGCGACCCGCCCTGCAGATCGAGCCCAAGCGTCATCGGGCTCGATGGCAGCCAGCGCGGCATCGAGTCCCGCACGCTCTGCGGGATGACGTTGGGGCTGGCGAACAGCGCGCCGATGATCACGACGGCCCAGATCGCGATCGTCTTCCAGCGGGAGAAATAAAGCATGTCGTCTCTTCCAGGCGGACGCGTGTTCGCGACAGTTCGCGCCGAATGCGCTTATTTCTTGGCGTTCTGATTGGCGACCGGCTCGCCCTTGACGCGCACGTCCATGATCGTCGACCGCAGCGCCGTGACCTTGGCACCGCCGAGGTCGACTTCGACCTCGTCGCTGCCGTCGACGACTTTAGTGACCTTGCCGACCAGGCCGCCGCCGGTCACGACCGTGTCGCCCCGGCGGATCGCCGCCAGCATCTCGCCGCGCTTCTTCATCTGCATCCGCTGCGGGCGGATGATGAGGAAGTACATGATCACGAAGATCAGGACGAAGGGCAGGATGCTGACGAAAATATCGGGAGAGCCGCCCATCGGGTGTTCCTTGTTGCCGGGGCGCGCGGCCCCTTGAAATTTCGGCGGAATATAGTGATCCGCCCCTTCATTGCAACTCAAACCGGGCCGTCCGGCCGTGCTTTTCCGGTCTGTCGCGCCGTGTTAGAGCGTTGCCCGCAAACAGCCGGACACTGCCGAAGATGCACAATAGCCTGCGCGAAGAGCTCAGGAGCCAGATCGAACGTCTGGCCGCCGCGGTCGACCGCCTGGCGCCCAGGGAACCGGCGGCGCCCCGGCTGGACGACGCCGATTGCTTCGTCTGGAACCCCCAGCCGGGCGAACTCGATCCGGTGCATCGCGTTAACCGGGTCGATCTGACCCTAATCCGAGGCGTCGATCACGTTCGCGACATCCTGCTGGACAACACGCGGCGTTTCGCCGCCGGCCTGCCCGCGAACAACGCGCTCCTGTGGGGCGCACGCGGCATGGGCAAGTCGTCGCTGGTGAAGGCCGTCCACGCAGCGGTCAAGGCCGAGGGGGCGAGCCTGAAGCTGATCGAGATCCACCGCGAGGACATCGACACCCTGCCTTCCCTGCTCGCCATTCTGAAGCCGTCCGGGCTGCGCTTCATCCTGTTCTGCGACGACCTCTCATTCGATCATGACGACACCTCGTACAAATCGCTTAAGGCGGCGCTGGAAGGCGGCGTCGAGGGACGGCCGGACAACGTGCTGTTCTACGCCACGTCGAACCGCCGTCACCTGATGCCGCGCGACATGATCGACAATGAGCGCTCGACCGCCATCAACCCGTCCGAGGCAGTCGAGGAAAAGGTGTCGCTGTCCGATCGCTTCGGCCTGTGGCTCGGCTTTCACAAATGCTCGCAGGACGAGTTCCTCGACATGGTCGCGGCCTATGCCAGCTATCACGAACTGAAAATCGGCGATGAGGCCTTGCGCGCCGACGCGTTGGAGTGGGCCACGACGCGCGGCGGCCGGTCCGGACGCGTGGCCTGGCAGTTCATCCAGGACCTCGCCGGACGGCTCGGGCAGAAGCTCAGGTCCTGAAACGAAGAAGCCCGCCCCAGGGGGCGGGCAGGTCGCGGGCCTGACTGGAGGTCAGGCGGCCCGCCGCATCTTCTTGGTCTTGGTTGCCTATTCCAGATAGCTCGACGGATCGACCGGCGCGGAATCCTTGCGCACCTCGAAGTGCAGTTTCGGCATCTCCGCGTTTCCGCTCATGCCGGAGCGCGCAATCTCCTGGCCACGCTTGACCTTGTCGCCGCGCGACACCTTGAGCTCGCTGGTATGGCCGTAGACGGTGACCAGCCCGTCCTCGTGGCGTACCAGCACAGTGTTGCCGAAATCCTTGAGCCCGTCGCCGGCGTAGATGACGACGCCGTTCTCGGCGGCCTTGACGATGGTCCCCTCAGGCACCGCGATGTCGATGCCGTCGTTGGACTTCCCGCCGCCCTTCCCGTAGTTCGAGATCACGCGGCCACGCACCGGCCAGCGCATGCGGCCGATCCCGGTGGCGTCCGGCGCCGCGGCGGCGGTGTCGGTCGACACCTCGCTGATGGCGTCCTTCTTGGGCGGCGTGTAGCCGCCGGCAACCTCTTCCGAACTCGCGCTCTTGGCCGGACCGGCCGCGCCCGTCGTCGTCTTGTCGACCTCGGCCGGCTCGGCAGCGGCGACCGTCGCGGCCTTGCCGCCCGGAACCTTCAGCACCTGGCCGATCCGGAGCAGGCCGTCGCTCAGCCCGTTCGCTTCCTTCAGCGCCGGCACGCCGACGCCGGTCTTCTTGGCGATCTTGGACAGCGTGTCGCCGGCGGCGACCGTGTAGGTCCCCGCGGGCTTTGCCGCGTTGTCGGCCTTGGCGGACTCCGTCGCCGCAGGCGCCACCTCGGGTTCCTTGACCTTCGGCGCGCTGGGCAGCACGGCCACCTTGTCGGTCGGCTTCGTCGGCAGCGGCACCTTGTCCGCGGGCACGTCGTATTTCGTGCCCGTCGAGGACTTGGCGACGGCGACGTTCGGATCCGCGTCGGGCATCGAGGTCGGCGCGGTGCGCGAATAGACGTAGGTCGGGATGACGACCTTCTGCCCCGCCTTGAGCGCGCTGGCAGACGTCAGCCCGTTGGCCTTCATGATTTCCTTGGGCGGCACGCCGAAGCGGCGCGACAGGTTGTAGACGGTCTCGCCCTCCTTGATCGTCACCTGGGTGCCGCCGGCCCGCGACCAGCCCTCGTCGGCGGCGGCAGGCAGTTCCTGAACCACCGGCTTTGCCGGTGCGGTGTCCGCCACCGTGCCGGTCACGGTGCGATCGACGGCAGGTGCGGAAGCAGGCAGCGTCGCGGTCGCCAGCGAGGGCGCCTCTGTCGTGCCGCCCGTTCCGACGGGGGCCAGCCCGGTGCGGGTCACGCCTCCGGTTGCCGGCTCGACAGCCGTCCGGTTGACGGAGCCGGTATAGGTGCCGTCGAGCGACGATGCCTGGACGCCCGTGTCCCCGGGGAAAGCCTGGTCGGTGGGCGGCGCGACCACGGTCTGCCGTTTCGCGGTCGATGAGGTGAAGAGCCCGTCGACGCCGTCGCTGAAGCGGACCGCGTCGGAACTGCACCCTGAGGCCAGCCCGCCGATCATCAAGATGGCGGCGCCCCGTGCAAGATTGCGCCGTGAAGACCTGAGTGTTTGCACCCGCATCGATTTGACCCGCGCGTACCCGATACCGAACCGAGCTGGATTAAAGCGCGTTAATGTTACCGGCGGGTTAAGCGATGACGGAATGCCGTGATTCTGTTCAGAGAATCGGCAGGCGGCATGCCGGCGGGTGCGGCCGTGCTCTCTACAGGACGGCAGCGATGCCCTTGGCCAGCGGCTGCAACCTCACGGTGCCGATGTCGGTGCGCTCGAAACGGCTTCCCACCTTGGAAAGCCGCGCCAGCACCTGCTCCTCCTCCGGCGGACCGATCGGCGCCACCATGACGCCGCCGGTCGACAGCTGGTCGACGAATACGCGCGGATGGCTATCGAACGCGGCCCACACCACGATCCGGTCGAACGGGCCGTCGGCCACGGCGCCGTTGAACCCGTCAGCGTGGCGGACATGGACGTTGGTGAGGCCCAGCGCTTCGAAGCGCCCTTTCGCCTGATTCGCCAGCGTCTTGAACCGTTCCAGCGTCACCACCCGCGCGGCGAGGCGCCCCATGACTGCGGCCGTGTAACCCGAGCCCGTGCCGACCTCGAGGACGCGGTGGCCGGGTTCGATGTCGAGCGTGGCGATGATGGATGCCTGCAGGTCGACGCCCTCGATCGCCTCGCCGCATTCGATCGGCAGCATGCGGTCGCTCCACGCCAGCGACTGCCATTGCGGCGGCAGGAAGCCCTTGCGGGGCGTCGCCTCGAACGCGGTGACCAGGTTCTTTGCGGCCATGCCCTTGCCCCGCAGGCGAAGCAAAAAGGCCGCGAAACTCTCGCGTTCGTCGGCGGGCGGCATCAGGCGAGCGCCTTCGCCAGGCTGTCGCGCACCTCGTGCGCGGTCAGGTCGAGCTGCAGCGGCGTCACCGAGATGCGGTTGTTGCGCACCGCATGCAGGTCCGTGCCCTGCTTCACGTCCTCCTGCTCGCGGCCGAACCGCAGCCAGTAGTAGGGAAATCCACGGCCGTCGGCGCGCTGGTCGATCCAGAGCGAATGCACCAGCTTGCCCTGGCTGGTGACCGACACGCCGTCGATCTCCTTCGCAGGCACATTGGGGAAATTCACGTTAAGGAACACGCCGGCGGGCAATTCCATGCGGATCAGCCGCTCGAGCAGCGGCGGCGCGAGTTCCTCCGCGATCTCGTAGGGCACGGTCCGCTCCTCGTTGCGGTAATTGTAGCCCTGGCTGAGCGCGATCGAGCGGATGCCCAGCATCGCGCCCTCCATCGCACCGGCCACCGTGCCCGAATAGGTCACGTCATCGGCGACGTTCATGCCCGAATTGATACCGGACAGCACGAGATCCGGCATGCCGGGCAGCACCTTTCGCACGCCCATGATGACGCAGTCGGTCGGGGTGCCCCGCACCGCGAAATGCCGGTCGCTGATCTTCCGGAGCCTGAGCGGCTCGGAGATGGAGAGCGAGTGCGCATAACCGGACTGGTCGCTTTCCGGCGCCACGATCCACACGTCGTCGGATAGCTGCCGCGCCACGCGTTCGAGTGCAGCCAGCCCCTCGGCATGGATGCCGTCGTCATTGGTGAGCAGGATGCGCACTAAGCCGCCCTCGCCTCGATCTTCGTCATCCCGCCCATATAGGGCTGGAGCACCGACGGGATGGCGATGCCGCCGTCCATGTCCTGATAGTTTTCCATCACCGCGATCAGCGCGCGGCCGACGGCAACGCCCGAGCCGTTCAGCGTGTGGACGAAGCGCGTTGCCCCGCCCTTGGCCTTCTCGGCGCCGTCGTCCTTGGGCCGGTAGCGCGCATCCATGCGCCGTGCCTGGAAATCGCCGCAGACCGAGCAGGACGAGATCTCGCGGAACGCGTTCTGGCCGGGCAGCCAGACCTCGATGTCGTAGGTCTTCTGCGCGCCGAAGCCCATGTCGCCGGTGCACAGAGTCACCGTCCGGAACGGCAGCTCAAGTCTCTTCAGCACCGTCTCGGCGCATTGCGTCATGCGCTCGTGCTCGGCGACAGAGCTCTCCTGATCGGTGATCGAGACGAGCTCGACCTTGTAGAACTGGTGCTGGCGCAGCATGCCGCGCGTGTCGCGCCCGGCCGAACCTGCCTCCGAGCGGAAGCACGGCGTCAGCGCCGTAAAGCGCAGCGGCAGCTTTTCATGCGCGGTGATCTCCTCGCGGACGAGGTTGGTCAGCGGCACTTCGGAGGTGGGGATCAGAAAGGGGCGTGAAGCTGCTACGGCGTTCTGCCGTCGAAGCTCTGCAACTTCCTCACGCACGGCGTGGACACGAGCATCAAGTTTATCCAGTGTCTCCGAGTAGCCTACCTCGCGTAGTCTTTCCTCGGCCAGGAACGGAACCATCGCCTCGATGTAAGAATCAAACGCCGCGATCTGCTCAGACACCTTGGTCGAAGTTCGGAATAGGTCATCCTCAAACTTCGGAAGCTGCCCTGTCCCATACATCGCATCGCTCCGCACCATCAGCGGCGGGATGACCTCCGTGTAGCCGTGCTCGGTCGTGTGCAGGTCGAGCATGAACTGGCCCAGCGCACGCTCCAGCCGCGCCAGCTGGCTCTTCAGCACCGTGAACCGCGCGCCGGACAGCTTCGCCGCGCGCTCGAAGTCCATGTAGCCGAGCGCCTCGCCGAGTTCGAAATGCTCCTTCGGCTTGTTGGGCATCGTCTTCTGCCGCGCCGCGATCAGCTCGGCGCCGAAACGGCGGACCTCGACATTGTCGTGCTCGTCCTTGCCGACCGGCACGTCCTCCAGCGGCACGTTGGGGACGACGGCAAGCGCATCCTCCAGCGCCTTGTCCAGCGTCCGCTCATCCGCCTCGCCGGACTGGATCATCGCCTTGATGTCGGCGACCTCGGCCTTCAGCGTCTCCGCCAGCGCCGCGTTGCCGGCGCGCATGGCGTTGCCGATCTCTTTCGACGCCGCGTTGCGCCGCTCCTGCGCGGCCTGCAGCTTCTGGATATGGGCGCGCCGCGCCTCGTCCTTCTCGACGACCCCGTCGACGGCCGAGCGCGCATCGTCCTCGGACCACTGGCGGCTCACCAGAGCCTTGACCAGCGCCTCGGGGTTTTCACGAATCCATCTGATGTCGAGCATCGGTCTTTCCCACGGGCGGTCCTGTCGCCCCCTCACCCGGCCTCCGCTTCGCTCGGCCACCCTCTCCCCGCTGGGGAGAGGAGGCCTGCCGGTATAGCGCCCAGACTCACAGATGAATTGGCCGCGAACGGAGAAAACCTCCTCTCCCCGCCGGGGAGAGGGTGGCCGAGCGAAGCGGAGGCCGGGTGAGGGGGTAAACCGCCAGCCGCGGCGGCGCAAGGTACGAAAAGGAATGGTGAAAGACCGGGAAATGCGCGGCTATGCCGTCCCGGCAGGCACACCGCCCTCGCCTTCGGCCTTTTCCTTGGCCGCCTGCTCTTCCTCGCGCCGGCGCTCGATCAGCCGCGCGGTCCAGATCGAGATCTCGTAGAGCAGGATCGTGGGCAGGGCCAATCCGATCTGGCTGATCGGATCCGGCGGAGTCAGCACGGCTGCGACCACGAAGGCGATGACGATCGCCCATTTGCGCTTGTCCTTCAGCCCTTGCGATGACAGCAGGCCGACGCGGGCCATCAGCGTCGTCACCACCGGCAGCTGGAACACCAGGCCGAAGGAGAAGATCAGCGTCATGATCAGGCTGAGATATTCCGACACCTTTGGCAGCAACGAGATCTGCACTTCGGCGTCGGGCCCGGTCTGCTGCATGGCCAGGAAGAACCACATCACCATCGGCGTGAAGAAGAAGTAGACCAGCGCGCCGCCCAGGAGGAACAGGATCGGCGAGGCGATCAGGAACGGCAGGAACGCGCCGCGTTCGTTCTTGTAGAGCCCGGGCGCCACGAACATGTAGATCTGCGTTGCGATCAGCGGGAAGGCCACGACCATGCCGCCGAACATCGCCAGCTTGATCTGCGTGAAGAAGAACTCCTGCGGCGCCGTGTAGATGAGCTCGACCTTGTCGGTCGCCAGCCCGGCCCAGTGGACCGCCCATTTGAACGGGATCACCAGCAGGTTGAACAGGTCCTTGGCGAAGAAGAAGCAGACCAGAAAGGCGAGGAAGAACCCGCCGATCGACCACATCAGCCGCCGACGCAGCTCGATCAGGTGCTCGATCAGCGGCGCCGACGACTTCTCGATCTCGTCCTCTTCGGCGCTCAAGGCTGCTTTTCCGTCGACTTGGCGCGGCTCTTTGCCGGCTTGGCGGCGGGCGACTTGGCGGTAGGCGACTTGGCGGCGGGTTTGGCCGCGGGTTCGCGCGGGGCGGCGGAAGCAGCCTTGCCGGACGCGGCACGCGCGGCACGCGGCGCCTTCTGGGGTGCCGCCGCCGCAACGGCCGCGACCGGAGCCTGGGGGGCTACGGCGGCTGCGAGAGTGGGCGCCACGACCGGCGGCTCAGGCATCCGCTCCGGCCCGGCGACACCCGGCATCGCGGTTGCGCAGTTCTTCAGCGGCTCGGCCGGCTGCGGAACCGCGGTGCTGGGCGCGACCGACGGCTTCGGCGCCGGCTTCAGTGCCGAGTCCAGCCCGGCGCGCACATCGGCCGCCGCCTTCTCGAAGGGGTTGAGATGCTTCTTGATCTCGTTGGTCGGGTTGAGGCCGCGGAGCGAGTCGACGCTTTTCTTGACGTCGTCCAGCTCGGCTTCCTTCAGCGCCTCGTTGAACTGCTTCTGGAAATCGCCGGCCATGGCGCGCAGCTTCGACGTCGTCCGGCCGAAGGTGCGCAGCATCTTCGGCAGATCCTTGGGACCGACGACCACGATCATGACGACCGCGATCACCAGCATTTCGGTCCAGCCGATATCGAACATGGCTCAGACGTCCCGGTTTCGCGACGCCCGGCGCCTAGCTCTTGGCCTTTTCCTTGGCCGTGCCGACCGTCTCGTCGGTGCGATGCTCGACGGTCTTGGCGTCGTCGGTGTCGTCGGACATGCCCTTCTTGAAGCTCTTGATGCCCTTGGCCATGTCGCCCATCAGCTCCGGAATCTTGCCGCGCCCGAACAGCAGCAGCACGACCACGAGCACGATAAGCCAGTGCCAGATCGAGAAGGAACCCATTGTCGAACTCTTTCGAAAGGTTGCGCTGTGGATGATCTATGCGTTTTCGACGGCAGTTTCAAACACAAGAACGTCAGTGGGCCTGAGCGAAAGGCGCACATCCCGCGCCGCCGACGGCAATACGCCGCATCTGATCCGCGCCCTGACCGTCGATTCCGCGCCCGGAACGGCCATTTCCAGCTGCTCCACGACACCCAGATAGTGCCTGGAAACGATGCGCGCCGCGACCTCTCCCGCGTTCGGATCGACGTCTATGCCCGACGTCCGCACGGCGACGGTGGCGGCCGCCCCCTCCCCCAGCCCCCGCGCCGGCACCCGCCCGACGGGCGTGTCGACGGCGCCGTCCGTGACGCGGCCGTCGAACCGGTTGAGTTCGGAGAAGAAGCCGGCAACGAAGAGGTCGGCCGGCCGTTCGTAGAGTTCCTGCGCGGTGCCGACCTGCACCAGTCGCCCGCCCTTCAGCAGCGCAATCCGGTCGCCCAGGCGCATCGCCTCCTCCGCGTCGTGCGTCACCACGATCGCGGTCGCCCTGCTCTGCCGCAGGATCGCCAGCGTCTCCGCCCGCACACTGTCCTTCAGCCGGGAATCGAGGCCGGAGAACGGCTCGTCCATCAGCAGCACGGCCGGCCGGGGCGCCAGCGCACGGGCCAGCGCCACGCGCTGCTGCTCGCCCCCGGAGAGGACGTGCGGATAGGAGCCCGCATACTGCTCAAGGCCCACCCGGCCGAGCGCAATCCGGGCTTCCTTGCGCGCCTGCTCGGCCGACAGCGCCGTCAGGCCGAAGCGCACATTGTCCAGGATGGTCAGATGCGGGAACAGCGCGAAGTCCTGGAAGACCAGCCCGATCGAACGCTGCTCCGGCGGCAGGAACACGGCCGGGCCGGCGATCTCGCGGTCGTTCAGCAGGACGCGGCCGGACGATTGCGGCTCGATGCCGGCCGCAATCCTGAGCAGCGTCGTCTTGCCGGAGCCCGAAGGCCCCAGAAGGCACAGCACCTCGCCCGGCTCCGCCGAAAGGGACAGGTCGCGCAGCGTGACGGCATCTGGACCGTAGCTGTGGCCGATATGCTCGAAGGCGAGCCGCGCGGCGAAGGTGACGCCGGCGGTGACGCGCGCGGCGGCACTCATGAGCCTGGCGCCGGCCGCGGGGCGATCACCGGGCGGCCTTCCGCCCGGCGCGGGTCACGGTGGAGAACGTCGGTCTGAAGGTCGGAGCCATCTCGGCTCGGGGTCAATCATCCTCGACCTTGGGTGTCAACAGGCCGAGTTCCTCCAGGTCGATGTCCGTCAGCGGATCCTCGTCGTCGGCAATTGCGTCCGGATCGGCCGGCGGCATCGGCACGCTGAAGTTGGCGGGCATGCGGGCGGACAGCAGGCCGGCGCCCTTGAGTTCCTCGACGCCGGGAAGATCGCGGATCTCGGCCAGCTGGAAATGGTCGAGGAACGTGTCGGTCGTCCCATAAGTGACGGGCCGGCCCGGCGACTTGCGGCGGCCGCGCATCCTGACCCACTCGGTCTCCAGCAGCGTGTCGAGCGTCCCCTTGGAGGTCTCGACGCCGCGGATGTCCTCGATCTCGGCGCGCGTCACCGGCTGGTGATAGGCGATGATCGACAGCACCTCCAGCGCGGCACGCGACAGCTTCTTCTGCTGCACGGCGTCGCGGCTCATGAGGAAGGCGAGGTCGCCTGCCGTCCGGAACGCCCATCCGTCGCCCGCCCGTGTCAGGTTGACGCCTCGCTTCTCGTACATCGCCTGCAGTTCCGCCATGACGAGCGGGATGTCCACGCCCTCCGGCAGGCGTGCGGCCAGCGCCTTCTCGCTCACCGGTTCGGCGCTGGCGAAGATGATGGCCTCGGCCATGCGCACCGCCTCGGCGAGAAACAGGCGCGCGGCCGGGTTCTCCATGTCCATCACCGCCGCTTCCCCGACCGCCTCGCTGACCTCGACGTCGCTGTCATCGAACGCACGTTCGCCGGGCGCGAAGGGGATCACGTTTCCGCCGTCACTCATGGACCACCTCGACTGCAACCGCGCGGACGCGGCTTCTGAAATAGAGCGGCTCGAACGCCGCATGCTGCCTGACCTCGATCGTGCCTTCGCGCACCATTTCGAGGCTCGCCGCGAAGGTGCTTGCGATGGCCGTCGGACGCTCCTCCGGGCTCGCCAGATAGTCGATCAGGAACTGGTCCAGCGCGGTCCAGTCGCGGATCGCGCCGACCATCCGCTCCAAGAGGCCCCGCGCCTCCTTGAGCGACCACACGCCGCGCTTCGCGATCCGAACATTGGTGATCGCCTGCCGCTGGCGCTGCGACGCATAGGCCGTCAGTAGGTCGTAGAGGGTTGCGGAGAACTCGTTGCGCTTCTCGACGATAACCGTCTCCGGCATGCCGCGCTGGAACACGTCGCGGCCGAGCCTGTTGCGGTTGACCAGCCTCGCGGCGGCATCGCGCATCGCCTCCAAGCGCTTCAGCCGGAACTGCAGCACGGCGGCCATTTCCTCGCCGCTCTCGCCCTCGTCTCCAGGCTGTTTGGGAATGAGCAACTTCGACTTCAGGTAGGCCAGCCAGGCGGCCATCACGAGATAGTCGGCGGCGAGCTCGAGGCGCATGGCTCGCAACTGCTCGATGAAGCGCAGATACTGCTCTGCGAGCGCCAGCACGGAAATGCGCGCCAGGTCGACCTTCTGGTTGCGCGCCAGGTGCAGCAGCAGGTCGAGCGGGCCTTCGAACCCGGCCACGTCGACCACCAGCGACGGCTCGCTCGACGTGCGCGACTCCTCGTCCTGCGACCATAGCTTGTCGAAGGGCGTCGGCTTGCCGATCTCTGCCGCCGGTGTCTCGCTCACCGCACCAAAACTCCTACGCCACCGCGTCAAAATAGGTCGCGAACTCGGCCCGTGCCGTCGTTTCGCTTGCGCCGTCACCCGGATGGATTGCCTTTAGCGCGCTTTCGGCCCGCTGCAGTGCCTTGCCCGTCAGCGGAACCGTCTTCGAGGCGATGCCCTGCATTTCCTCCATCACCCCGTTGCAGTGAAGAACGAGATCGCAGCCGGCCGCAAGAATGGCGGCGGCCTTGGATGGGAAATCCCCAGAAAGTGCTTTCATCGACGTGTCGTCGCTGACCAGCAGCCCGTCGAAGCCGATCTCGCCGCGGACGATCTCCTTGATCACCTTTGCCGAGGTCGTCGCCGGATGATCCGGATCGACGGCGCTGAACACGACATGCGCCGTCATCGCCATCGGCAGATGTCTCAGCGCCCTGAAAGGCGCGAAATCATGGCGCCGAAGGTCCTCCAGCGGCGTGTCGACGGTCGGCAGTTCCAGGTGCGTGTCGGCAAAGGCCCGACCGTGGCCGGGAATGTGCTTCATCACCGGCAGGACGCCGCCCGACATCAACCCTTCCGCTGCGGCACGGCCGAGCCTCGTCACCGTCTCCGGATCCTTGCCGTAGGCGCGCGTGCCGATCACGTCATTGGCACCCTCGATGGGGACGTCAAGCACCGGAAGGCAATCCGCCGTGATGCCGAACCGCTTCAAGTCGAAGGCGTGGAGACGCGCCAGCAACCATGCGGCACGCAGACCGGCCTCGGGGCTGTCGCGATAGATGGCGCCGACTGCCTGGCCGGACGGGTAATTCGGCGCGATCGGCGGGCGCAGCCGCTGCACGCGTCCGCCCTCCTGATCGATGAAGACGGGCGCAGCCGGATTACCGATCGAGTCGCGCAGCGCGGCGGTCAGGTCGCCGATCTGCTGGGCCTCGCCGATATTGCGCGCGAACAGGATGAATCCCCAGGGCCGCTCATCGCGGTAGAATCGGATCTCGTCGGGAGTGATCGTCTTCCCGGCACAGCCGAGGATCATCGCTTTTGATTCGCTCATCGCGCGAATCTACGCGAACCGCAGGCCGAATTCACCCCCGCGCGCCCGTCATCCAAATGAAAGCGGCGCGGTCGTTGCCGACCGCGCCGCCTTGATTCGATTGGTCTTTCCAGAACCTACCGGGTGACGAAGCAGTTGCCGCCGGCGGCCTTATAGGTGTCGCACAGGCGTACAGCATCGTTCTTCGTGTCAGCGAGAATACGGACCCGCCAGAACGTGCCTTTCCCCGTAACGTCGGCCTTGACGATGTTCACCGCGCGTCCACCGATGACACCCGCATAGCGACGGGCCAGGTCCTCGTAGGTCGACTGCGCGGCTTCGGCGCTGGGCTGCGACGCGATCTGCATCGACCAGGCTCCGCTTGCCGCGGTAGCCGTGGCCGCAGCATCGGCCGCGGGAGCGAGGGCGACCTGCGCCGGTGCTTCTTCAACCGCAGGGGCTGCAGCCGTCGTTGCTGTCGTCGCCTCGTCCGTCTCCTCAGCGACAGGCACAAGCGGCGCAGCCTCGGCGACATCGATCTGGCCGCTCTCATCGGGATCGACATCCACCGCGGGCGCCAGCGCCGGAGCGGCTGCCGCGGGCATGGGATCCTCGCGTGGCACGAGCGTGCCGTCGGGCTTGACGATCATCGTCTTGACCTTGCGCGGCGGCACGGCGATGATTTCATCGCTCGTCGTCGTCGAAGACGCGTCGGGCGTCATCTCGACACGGTCCTCACCCTTGGGCGCAAGCGTCAGGCCATCCGTGTCTTCCGCGGTCGTGCGCAGATCGATGGGCTCCTCGGACGTGGAGACCAACGTCTCCTGAGATGGGTTGGCCGTAGCAGTCTGGCCGCCGGTCATCGTCTCGAAGACCTTGTTGTCCTGGTTGGGAACCGACGTGCCGCCCGGATCGTCCGGCTTGACCTTGACCGGTCCGTCTTCGGCCTGGACGACCACCGGAACCGAGGTCTCGCTGCTGCCGCCGCCGAACGAAAGCGCGAAGGCCCCGACACCGCCGAGCAGTGCGACGCCGCCGACCACCGCGGCGATCATCAGCCCCCGGCGGGACGCGGGTGCGGTCGTCTCGGCCGCATGGCTATGGAGCTCCACGTCTTCGTCGAACGTGTCCTGGTCCTCGTCGAAGTACGCCTGCGTGCCAGGCTTGTCCGCGATCGGTGCCGAGGACGCATAGGCAGGAGCTTCGGCAGCCGCATAGGCCGGCACGCCTGCCGCTTCGCGCACCTGGCGGTAGAGGGCGTCGAAATCGGCGTCGAAATCGACCCGGCTGCTGGCCGCGCCCGCCTGATCGGCGCGCCGCGGCGCAAAGTCCTGGTCGCCGCTGCGCGCTGCGTATGGCGCCGCGTAGCCCGCGTCGAAATCGTCATAGGCGGGGCGCACCGGCTCCGGCTCATGATATGCGACCTCGGGAATGTCGAGGTCGTCCGCATATGCAACGGCCGACTCCGGAACGTCGACGGTCGCGACGTCGGGCGCGAAGCCTCGCGCCGCCTGAGGCGCGCGCGGAGCGGGCTCCGGAAAGGCGGGCGCCGCCGCGCGCCGAGGAGCCGGCGCCGTCGGGATGTGGAGAGGCGAATGGTCGTAGTCCGGCAGGTCGGACAGTTGCGCCACCGGCTCGGGTGACTGCGCCTCGATCGCCATGACGTCGAGCAGATGGTCGAGGTCGACATCCTTGCGCGCCGGCAATGCCCGGCCAACCGGCGCAGGCGGTTCGTCCGCGACCAGTTCCCGATAGCGGTCGGCCACGACCGGCCGCTCGGCACGTTCGGGCCTGGCGACATAGGTCGAGCGCGGCGACCATCGTTCGGCCGGCTCTGCGGGGGCCGGCGTCGACAGGTCGACCTTCGCCCGGGGAATCGTGTTGCCCAGAAGGGCGTTCAGTTCGTCCTCGAGGTCGGAAGCCGTGTCTCCGTGCGAAACGGGCGCGGCATGCCGCGTGTCGGGCTCGGCATAGCCGCCGTGATCCAAATCGGCGCCCTGATCGAAATCGGACCCGAAGTCCATGTCGACCTCGGCAAGAGCTCCCGCGCGATAGTCGGCAGCATCAGGGGCAGCATGACCGGAATGATGACCGGCATAGGCCGTCTCGTGCCGTCGCGGCTCGTCGTAGGACTGCTGGCGCGCGAAATCGGGCACGTCGTTGTGCGGCGGCCGCGGCGCCCATGCGGACGGAGCCGCTGCGGGTGCATCAAGGTCAAGATCCTGAGACAGTTGCTCCGACAGAGCCCGATCGAGATCATCCTCGGGGCGTGCCGGCGGCGTCCAGCTGGCGCGTGTGAAAGCGCGCGGTGCGTCTGTCCTGCGTGCCGGCTGCTGCTGTGCGGCCTGCGGCGCCGGACGTGGCTGTGGCGCGGGCTGCTGCGGGTCGACATCGCCAAGCATCTCCCGCTCGAGGTCGATGCCAAAATCGTCGTTGAGTGCGGGCGCTGCGTAGGTATCGCGCCTGGTCGGCGCAGCGGTCGGGGTGGCGTAGCTCCTCGGCGCCGGTGCCGCCTGCTGGGGCCTGGCTGGCGCCGCCGGCGCAGCCTGCCGCGCCGCAGGCGCTTCCGCCCTGGGCGGCTCGGGCCGCTTCACGGCCTCGCGCGGGTCGAAGCCCATGATCTTCGTCAGTTCCGCGAATGGATCGTCGTCGCCGAAGTCGATCGGTTGGTTCTTCTTGAGCTGGCTCGTCTCTGCCATGGTCTTTTCCGTACTCGCACCAGTCGGACGCCGGCGACATCACGTCGTGTCGGCCCCTACCAGCCCAATGTGGGCAAAAGGTGACAGGTTTTCCGAGGCCTAGCGCATTTCGGTCGGCGCTTCCGCACCGATGATCGCCAGGCCCGACGTCAAGACGTCGGAGACAGCCTGCACCAGCCCTAGTCTGGCATTGGTCAATTGTGGATCGTTAACCTTAACAAAGCGTAAGTCCGGATTCTCGGTCCCCCTGTTCCAATGCCCGTGGAACGCACTTGCGAGATCGTAGAGGTAGAAGGCGAGCCGATGCGGCTCCAGCGATGCCGCCGCGCCTTCGATCAGCCGCGGATACTCGCCGAGTTTTCGGATCAGCGCAATCTCGCCGCCGTCGGTAAGACGCCCGGTCCCGGCCCTGAGCACGGCGCGGCCGTAGTCGCCCTCGCCCAGCTGCTCGCGGGCCTGGCGGAACACCGAGTGCGCCCGCGCTGACGCGTACTGGACGTAGAACACCGGATTGTCCTTCGACTGCTCGGTGACCTTGGCGAAGTCGAAGTCCAGCGGCGCATCGTTCTTGCGATAGAGCATCATGAAACGGATGGGGTCGCGACCGACCTCCTCCACCACGTCGCGAAGCGTGACGAAATCACCCGAGCGCTTGGACATCCGAACAGGCTCGCCGTCGCGGAACAACTTGACCAGTTGGCAGAGCAGCACGGTCAGGCGCACGCGGCCGCCGGTGACCGCCTTCGCCAAGGCTTCCAGCCGCTTAACGTAGCCTCCGTGGTCGGCGCCCAGAACGTAGATCAGTTGGTCGAACCCGCGGTCGACCTTGTCCTTCAGATAGGCGACGTCGGCCGCGAAATAGGTGAACGATCCGTCCGACTTGACCAGCGGCCGGTCCATGTCGTCTCCGACCTCGGTGGACCTGAACAGCGTCTGCTCCCGGTCCTCCCAGTCGTCCGGCTTCTCGCCCTTGGGCGGCGGCAGCTTGCCCTTGTAGATGTGGCCTTTCAGCGTCAGGTCGTTGATCGCTGCGCGGATCGCCCTGGCGCCGTCCGCATGAAGAGTCCGCTCGGAGAAGAAGACGTCGTGGTGCACGTTGAGCAAGGCGAGGTCGGCGCGGATCATCGCCATCATCATGTCGACGGTCTTGAGCTTGACGATCTCCAGCGCCTCGGTTTCCGGCATATCGAGCAGGCCGCGGTCGAACTCCTTCGCCAGCGTCTGGCCGACCGGGATGAGGTAGTCGCCGGGGTAGAGGCCGGGCGGAATCTCTCCGACCGTTTCGCCCAACGCCTCCCGGTAGCGTAGCATGGCCGAACGGCCGAGCACGTCGATCTGCGAGCCGGCGTCGTTGATGACGTATTCCTTGGTGACGGCGAAGCCGGCGAACGCCATCAGGTTCGCCAGCGCGTCGCCGACCACCGCGCCGCGGCAATGGCCGACATGCATCGGCCCGGTCGGATTGGCCGAGACATACTCGACATTGACCTTGATGCCGGCTCCCACCGTCGACCGGCCGTAGTTCGGGCCGAGGTCCAGCATTTCGCCAAGCCGCGCCTGCCAGAACCCAGCGGTCAGCCGCAGGTTGACGAAACCCGGCCCCGCGACGTCGGCCGCCTCGACGTCCGGATCATCCTTCAGCGCGGCTGCGATGCGCTCGGCCAGAACGCGCGGGTTCTGCCCGGCGGGCTTGGCCAGGACCATCGCGGCATTGGTGGCGAGATCGCCATGGCTGGGGTCGCGCGGCGGCTCGACAGTGATGCGGCCGAGATCGAGGACGCCGCCATCCTTGTCCCTGAGATCAATGGCTTGGACGGCTTTGCGGATTCGCTCGTTGAAGTCGGCGAAGATATTCATGGCGGTCCAGTGCAGATCGGGGCGCGGCCCGGCAAACGGCATGCAGGAGGCGGGCGCGCGACGGAAAAACCGCGCGGTTGCTAGACCAAATCGGGGGTATGGTCAAACAGCCGGCGGTGCTCCCGGATCGCATAGGTGTCGGTCATGCCGGCCAGAAAATCACCGACATGACGCGCCTTCACCCGATCCTCGGCGCGCACCAGCACCTCGCGCCAGCCTTCGGGCATCGCCGCGGGATCGGCAAAATAGGCGTCGAAAAGATCGCGCACGATCCTGTCCGCACCCTCCCTCACCCGCATTACGGACGGGTGGCGGTAGACGTGGCCATAGAGAAACGCTTTCAGCGCCTTCTCGTCCTCGGCCATACGCGGCGAAAAGGTGACAACAGGGCGACCCGCCCGATGGATGTCGTCGGCGCTCTGCGGCTGCAATCGGTGGAGAGCCGCGCCCGCGGTCGCAATCACGTCCTCCACCATCCGGGTGATCTGCCGGCGCATGAGTTCATGGCCGGTCCGCACAGGGTCAAGGTCGGGGTATTTCGCACGTACCTCGCCGAGAATTCCGCCTGGCAGCGCACAGCCGTCCAGCATGTCCAGGGTCAGCAGGCCGGACCGCAGCCCGTCGTCGATATCGTGCGTATCATAGGCGATGTCGTCGGCGATCGCCGCGCACTGAGCCTCCAGGCTCGCATAGCGGTCGAGTTCGAGGTCGAAGAGGGCCGAGAAATCGCGGATCGGCTGCGGGACCGGACCGCTTATGCCCTCCGCCGAGGCATCCTGGAGAGGCCCGTTGTGCTTGACCAGGCCCTCGAGCGTCTCCCAACTGAGATTCAGCCCGTCGAAGTCGGCGTAGCGCCGCTCCAGCTTCGTGACGATCTTGAGCGACTGGGCGTTGTGGTCGAAGCCGCCCCACGGCGCCAGCTTGGCGTTGAGCGCGTCCTCGCCGGTGTGGCCGAAAGGCGGATGGCCAAAATCGTGAACGAGCGCAACGGCCTCCGCCAGATCCTCGTCGCCGCGCAGAGCCCGGGCCAGCGCCCGCGCGATCTGGGCGACCTCGATCGTGTGCGTCAGCCGCGTGCGGTAGTGGTCGCCTTCATGCGCGACGAACACCTGCGTCTTGTGCTTGAGCCGCCGGAACGCGGTCGAATGGATGATGCGGTCTCTGTCGCGCTGGAATGGCGTGCGCGTTGGGCTTTCCGGCTCCGGATAGAAGCGGCCGCGGCTCTTGGCCGGATCCGACGCATAGGGGGCGCGCGGCCGATAGCCGAATCCGATATCGCCGAGGTCCGACCGCGTCCCGTCCATCGCCCGCCGTTGAATTGCCGCCCGTTGACTTGGGCGCCGACGATTCATACCTATGGCATGGTTTCCAACGCAATGTGACCCGTTCCGAGGACGATATGGGCGCTGACGCCAAGACTGGGATGAAGGTCGAAATGACCGACGCCGCGGCGAGGCGGATTGCCGCGATCGTCGCCAAGGAGCCCGGTAAGGCGGCGTTACGCGTCGCCGTCGAAGGCGGCGGGTGTTCCGGCTTTTCCTACAAGTTCGACCTGGTCGCGGAGAAGAATGACGAGGACGTGGTGATCGAGAAGAACGGCGCGTCCGTCTTCATCGACGACCTGTCGCTCGTCTACATGGGCGGCTCGGTCATCGACTTCGTTGACGACCTGATGGGCCAGTCCTTCCAGATCCGGAACCCGAACGCGGTCGCGTCCTGCGGCTGCGGCACCAGCTTCTCCATCTGACCGCATGTCCGGGCCGACGGCGGTCCGCCAGGTTGCGCTTGCCGGCGGCACGGACCTTTCCGCCACGCTCTCCTTCTGGAGCGAGGTGCTCGGCCTGCCGACGCAAGCGCGCTTCGATCCGCCCGGCATCGCCTTCGTAGTCGTCGGCAGCGTCCGCTTCATCTTCGAGGCCTCGACGCCCGTCGGCACGGTGTATCTTGACGTTCCGGACGTCGCCGCCTTCTGCCGAGATCTGGTCGGCCGCGGCGTGACGCTGGCCGCGCCGCCCAGGCTTGTCCACCACGACAAGGACGGCACGTTCGGGCCGCCCGGCGAAGGCGAATGGATGGCATTCGTCAAGGATCCCGCCGGAAACTCCATCGGCCTGGTCACGCGCCGGCCGGTCTGATCCCCTGTCCTGACGTTGCGCGTCAGCAGACCTCGGGGTACCGCGCCTGCGCGGTTGAACCCGCCGCCGGCATTCCCTTATGGTGCGCCCAAACGAAGGCCGCTCATGAAGATCGTCACCTGGAACATCAACGGCGTCCGCGCCCGCATCGGCAACCTCACGCATTGGCTGACCGAGAGCCAGCCGGACATCGTCTGCCTCCAGGAGATCAAGTCGGTCGACGAGGGCTTTCCGCGCGCCGAGATCGAGACGCTGGGCTACAACGTCGAGACGCACGGCCAGAAGGGTTTCAACGGCGTCGCGCTCCTGTCGAAGTTTCCGTTTGACGAGGTCACGCGCGGACTTCCGGGAGACGACAGCGACGAGCAGGCGCGGTTCATCGAAGGCGTCTTCTCGACGGACCGCGGCGCCCTGCGGGTGGCCTCGCTCTATCTGCCGAACGGCAACCCCGTCGACAGCGACAAGTTTCCCTACAAGCTTGCGTGGATGGCCCGCCTCGAGCGTTGGGCGCGGTCCCGGCTCGACCTGGAGGAACCGCTGGTGCTGGCGGGCGACTACAATGTCATTCCCGAGCCGCGCGACGCCCGATTCCCGGAGAACTGGGTCAACGACGCGCTGTTCCAGCCGGAGACGCGTGCGGCGTTCCGGCGGCTGGCCGCGCTCGGGTTCACCGAGGCGGTGCGCGCAACGAGCGATTCCTCGGACATCTACACGTTCTGGGACTACCAGGCCGGTGCCTGGCAGAAGAACAACGGCATCCGCATCGACCATCTGATGCTGTCGCCGGAAGCCGCTGACAGGCTCGTCTCGGCCAATGTCGAGAAGCACGTTCGCGCGTGGGAGAAGCCTTCAGACCACGTGCCCGTCGCCGTCGAGCTCGACGTCCGACCGGCCTGACGCGGCGACCCGGGTCGCGCGGCCACACGCCGCATGCTACCCTGTCCGCATGAATGCGCCGGCCGCCCTCGCGCTGATCGGTCTCGTCGCCTCGGCCTCCGCGGCCGGTGCCTACTGCCCCTGTGTGGCCAATGGCAAACTGTTCGAACAGGGTGCGGTCGCCTGCCTGACGCTGCCCGCCGGCGCATACCTCGCGCGGTGTGATGCGGTGCTCAACAACTCGTCATGGACCCGGATCGCGGAGACATGCGCCGACGCGCCTTCGGGCGGTCCGGCCGGTTCCCTCTTCACGTTCGACGAGGAAGAGCTCCGGGCGTGGGACGAAGGAACGGCCAGGGGCCAGTGCCAGTCAGCCGAAGGCAACGAAACAACCGACCCGCACTAGCGGTCGATCCGTCGCAAGCCGTTTCGGTCAGCGATCGCCCTTCTTGAGGATGTCGGCGGCGAGCGCGATGGCCGTACGACGGTCGGATTCGCCGGCGAGCGCGAAGGCGCGTTCCTGCAGACCGCGAATCCACGGCTGATCGCTCGGCGTCGCCCGTTCGAGCGCCGCCGTCATCATCGCCAGTCCGCGCACCACCTTGCCGCTCTCGAACAGCAGGTCGCCGAGCGTAGCCTGGGCGCCCGCGTGGCCCTTCTCGGCAGCGAGCTGCAGCCAGCGCGCGGCCTGCTTGACGGACGACTTGGTGGCACCGTCGCCGCTGAGGAACATCTTGCCGATCTCGAACTGCGCGTTCGGATTGCGGTAGGTCGCCGCGGCCCGCATGTAATAGTCTTGCGCGGCCGACATGTTGCGCGTGACCGGCGTTCCGGGGATGCCGCTCTTCAGGTAGCCGCCGAGTGCCACCAGCGCGTCGGAGACGTAGCTCTCCTCGGGCGAACCCGGCTCGACGTCCTGCTGCGCGATCTCCGAATAGAACTTGTAGGCCTCGTAGTCGTTCTGCGAGACGCCGTCGCCCTGCGCATACATGCGCGCCAGCTTCCAGGTCGCGCCGAGCTGGCCGTTCTCGGCCGCGTAGCGATAGGCCTCGACCGCCTGGTCCTTGTGCCCGCTCTTGTAGGCGGAGAAGCCGAACCGGAACACGGCCCACGGGTTGGATTTCGTCGCCGACGCCGTCGGCTTGTCGTCGAAGACCTTCTCGTCGAACGCCATCGCCGCGCCGGTCGCGCCGGCCAGCGCGGCGATCACGGTCGCCGCGAGGGCGCTCTGTTTTAGGAATTCAGCGAGAGGCATGGCGAACGAAGGCTTTCACGCCGCCCCGACACGTTCCGACCTCATGCGCGACATCCGATCCATCACCGGAACCGAAAAGCGCTACGCATGAAATCGTCACTACGTCCATCTCAGTCCAGGCCGCGGGCGGTGCGGCTCTCGTTGGTTGGGCGGGCCTGTTGCGCGGGCCTCGAGAGCTTCCGGGGTGCTCCGCGTTTATGGCGGGAAAGCGGCGTGTCGCTCCTCCGTCCTTATACCGGAACGGAAGTTGAAAGAGTGTTGCGCAATGGTCACAAGGTGCGGCTTGCGCGCATCACTTTCTCCCCCGCCGCGCGAAGGGAGAACCAGTGCAAAGGCGGCAAACCCTACTCGGGCAGGATCCGGACGGCGCCCTTCGCGGCACTCTGGGCAAACGCCGCATAGGCCTTCAGGGCGGTGGTGACGTTGCGCTTGCGTTTCTCGACCGGCTTCCAGCCGGCCTTGTCCTGCACTGCCCGGCGACGGTCGAGCTCGGCCTGGTCGACCATGAGTTCGATCTTGCGGTTGGGGATGTCGATGGCGATCGTATCGCCGTCGCGCACCAGCCCGATCGTCCCGCCTTCGGCCGCCTCTGGCGACACATGGCCGATCGACAGGCCCGACGTGCCGCCGGAGAAGCGTCCATCGGTCAGCAGCGCGCAGGCTTTGCCCAGTCCCTTCGACTTCAGGTAGCTCGTCGGATAGAGCATCTCCTGCATGCCCGGGCCGCCGCGCGGACCCTCGTAGCGGATGACGACGACGTCGCCCGCCTTCACCTCATTGCCGAGGATGCCTTTCACGGCGGCGTCCTGGCTCTCGAACACCTTTGCCGGACCGGTGAACTTCAGGATCGACTCGTCGACGCCCGCGGTCTTCACCACGCAGCCTTCGAGGGCGACGTTGCCTTTTAGCACCGCCAGGCCGCCGTCCTTCGAGAAGGGGTGCTCGGCCGAGCGGATGACGCCGCCCTTGCGATCGAGATCGAGGTCGTCCCAGCGCCGGTCCTGGCTGAACGCGACCTGGGTCGGCACGCCGCCCGGCGCCGCCATGAAGAAATCGCGCACCTTGGCGCTGTTGGTGCGGCTGATGTCCCAGTGATCGATCGCATGGCCGAGCGTCGATGCATGCACGGTCGGCTGGTTGCGGTGGATCAGCCCGGCTTCGTCGAGCTGGCCGAGGATCGCCATGATGCCGCCCGCCCGGTGCACGTCCTCCATGTGGACGTCCTGCTTCGCCGGCGCGACCTTGCACAGAACCGGCACCTTGCGGCTCAGCGCATCGATGTCGTCCATCGTGAAGTCGATGCCGCCCTCATGCGCGGCAGCCAGGATATGCAGGACGGTGTTGGTGGAACCGCCCATCGCGATGTCGAGTGCCATTGCGTTCTCGAAGGCAGCCTTAGACGCGATGGTGCGCGGCAGCACCGAAGCGTCCTCCTGCTCGTACCAGCGCTGGGCCAGGTCGACGACAAGATGGCCCGCCTCCACGAACAGCCGCTTGCGGTCGGCATGCGTCGCCAGCGTCGAGCCATTGCCGGGCAGCGACAGGCCGAGCGCCTCGGTCAGGCAATTCATCGAGTTGGCCGTGAACATGCCCGAGCATGAGCCACAGGTCGGGCAGGCCGAGCGCTCGATCACCTTCACGTCCTCATCCGATACCTTGTCGTCGGCGGCCGCGACCATCGCGTCGACCAGATCGAGCGCGTGCTGCTTGCCCTTGAGGATGACCTTGCCGGCCTCCATCG
Organism: Rhizobiaceae bacterium; assembly: GCA_019635755.1. GTDB lineage: Bacteria > Pseudomonadota > Alphaproteobacteria > Rhizobiales > Rhizobiaceae > OAS926. Next base: position 303,687 of record JAHBYW010000004.1, read on the forward strand.
GCCCGCCGGACACGAAGACGGCCGGGATGTTCAGCCGCATCGCCGCCATCAGCATGCCGGGCGTGATCTTGTCGCAGTTGGAGATGCAGACCATCGCGTCGGCACAGTGCGCGTTGACCATGTACTCGACGGAATCGGCGATCAGTTCGCGCGACGGCAGGGAATAGAGCATGCCGTCATGACCCATCGCGATGCCGTCATCGACGGCGATCGTGTTGAATTCCTTGGCGACGCCGCCCGCCGCCTCGATCTCGCGCGCGACAAGCTGGCCAAGGTCCTTGAGATGGACGTGGCCCGGCACGAACTGGGTGAAGGAGTTGACGACGGCGATGATCGGCTTGCCGAAATCGCTGTCCTTCATGCCGGTGGCGCGCCAGAGGCCGCGCGCGCCGGCCATGTTGCGGCCGTGGGTCGTGGTGCGGGAGCGGTAGGCGGGCATATCGGGCGTCCTGTTGCGCTGTCCTGAATGTAGGACATCCTTTAAGCGCTGACGCGCCGACAATCCAGCCTTTGGCAGACAGCGGTTTGAGCGGCCCGGGCTCAGTCGGCCGGGCCGATCAGAAACCAGGTCGACATCCGCCCCTTCCCCTTGACGTCGATCTCGCCCCGCGGCTCGCAGCGGAAGCGGCCCGCGACCGCGCGGTGGAACGGTTCCGAGACCTGTATGCGACCGGCGAGGCCCGTCGACTCCATCCGCGATGCTACGTTCACGGCGTCGCCCCAGACGTCGTAGAAGAACTTGCGCGTGCCGACGACGCCAGCAACCACCGGCCCGGCAGACAGGCCGATCCGAAGCTCCAGCGGCCTGCCGTTGGGATCGACGATGCGCGTCGCCGCGTCCGCCATCACCAGGGCGAAGCGGGCGAGCGCCTCGGCGTGGTCCGGCCGCGCGACGGGCACGCCGGACACGACCATGTAGCTGTCCCCGGTCGTTTTGATCTTCTCCAGGCCGTGACGCTCGACCAGCCCGTCGAAGGTCGCGAACATCTCGTTCAGGAAACCCACGACGGCGGCCGGCTGCAGCGCGGCTGTCCGCTCGGTAAAGCCGACGATGTCGGCAAACAGGATCGACGCCGCCTCGTAGCGATCGGCAATGCCCCTCGGTGCTCCGCCCTTCAACCGCGCGGCGATCGATGCGGGGAGAATGTTGGCCAGCAGCGTTTCTGACCGCTCGAACTCGCGTTCGGCCCGCAATTCGGCACTTGCTGCTTCTCGCACGGCATAGAAGACGACGGCGCAGAGGACGCAGCTCGTGCCGACCACGCAGCCGATGAACCCCGCGAGCATGCCCGCCTCGCCGATCAGGCCTCCGTCCCGCGGGGCGACGATCTCAAGGACGATGATCAGCGTGGCGCCGAGCAGCGCGACCAGGGCGGCGGCGTGCCAACGTTCCCAGCCCGCGATCAGCACCGATCCACCAGAATAGGCGAGATACTGAATCTGCATGCCGCTGTCCGTGCCCAGCAGATAGCAGACATAGAACGTGGCGGCGTAGCTGATAACGAGGAAGGTATAGGGCGCGGCCATCGGCCCGAACCGATGCAGGGACGGGATGAGGACGACCACAGCGGCCATGCCGGCATCGACCGCGACCAGCCGGCTGAACCCAGCCGAAGCGAAGTAGGCTACGGCGAAGCACAGCCACATGATCGAAGACGCCGCGCAGGTCAGATTGAAGATGCGCAGCCGACGGGCGAGCTTTTCGGGATAGCCCGCCGTCGCGAACCCGATGTCCGGTGCAAAACGCATCGCCGACCCCTTCGGCCGGCGACGCTAGCACGACGGTCCGGAGGTCGTAATGGCTAGCCGGCTTCCTTCACGCGCGACAACGCCACCGAAAGCCGGTCCTTCTGCGCCTCGAACTCAGCCCGTTTTTCCCGCTCGGCCTCGACGATCTCCTCCGCCGCCTTGGCGACGAATTGCGGGTTGTTGAGCTTCTTGTCGATGCGGGCGATCTCGTCGCCGGCCTTGGCCAGTTCCTTGGACAGTCGCGCAGCTTCCGCCTTCAGGTCGATCAGGTCGCCGAGCGGCAGGCAGGCCGTCGCCTCTCCCACGACAATCTGTGCCGAAGCCTTGGGTGCCGCATCGGCATGGTCGATCTCGCCGACACGCGCCAGCCGCTTGATTGCCGCCTCGTGGCGGATCAGCCGGTCCGATGTAGCGGCGTTTGCACCGACGACCACCAGCGGTGCGATCGCAGCCGGCGGCACGTTCATCTCGGAGCGCACCGAGCGGATGCCCGACACCAGTTCTATCAGCCAGTTGATCTCGGCGGCCGCCTCGGCGTCCTCGAAATCGGGCCGCGGCCATGCCGAATGGCAGAGCAGCGCGGAGCGCCGGGCGCCCTCGCCCGCGGTATGTGCCCAGAGTTCTTCCGTCATGAACGGCATGAACGGGTGAAGCAGCTTGTAGATCTCGTCCAGAACGAAGGCGGCCACGGCCTGGCTCTCGGCCTTGGCGTCGGCGTCATCGCCCATGAAGACGGGCTTGAGCAGTTCGAGATACCAGTCGCAGAACGTATTCCAGACGAACCGGTACGCCGCGCCCGCCGCCTCGTTGAACCGGTAGGCGGTGATGCCGTCGGTAATCTCGCGCGATGCGCGCGTGAGTTCGGTCAGGATCCAGCGGTTCAGCGTCAGCTTGGCGCCCGACAGCGAAACGGCGTCGTTGCGCGCCACGCCGTTCATCTCGGCGAAGCGGGTCGCGTTCCAGAGTTTCGTGCCGAAGTTGCGGTAGCCGGCAATGCGCGCCGGGTCGAGCTTCACGTCGCGCCCCTGCGCCGCCAGGATCGCCAGCGTGAAGCGCAGCGCGTCCGCGCCGTACTCGTCGATCAGGTCGAGCGGGTCGATAACGTTGCCCTTCGACTTCGACATCTTGGCGCCGCTCTTGTCGCGGACAAGCGCATGCACATAGACGGTGTGGAACGGCTCCTCGCCGGTGAAGTGCAGGCCCATCATCATCATCCGGGCGACCCAGAAGAAGATGATGTCGAAGCCCGTCACCAGCACCGAGGTCGGATAGTAGGTCGCAAGTTCCGGCGTCTTCTCCGGCCAGCCGAGCGTCGAGAACGGCCAGAGGGCCGACGAGAACCAGGTATCGAGCACGTCCTCGTCGCGGGTCAGGATTTCGCCCGGCTTGTAGGTCTCGAGCTTCTCCTCAACCCACGCCTTCCACGGTCCTTCCAGTGCGAGGTAGTGCTGGATCGCCGCTTCGAGCGCCGTCTCCTCGTCGCGCTCCACGAACACCTGTCCATCCGGCCCGTACCAGGCCGGGATCTGGTGGCCCCACCAGAGCTGGCGCGAGATGCACCACGGCTCGATGTTCTCCATCCAGTCGAAATAGGTCTTCTCCCAGGTCTTGGGCACGAAGTTCGTCCGCCCCTCGCGCACGCTGGCGATCGCGGGTCCTGCCAGCGTCTTGGCGTCGGCGAACCACTGGTCTGTCAGCATCGGCTCGATCACGACGCCGGACCGGTCGCCGAAAGGCTGCTTGATCTTGTTGTTGTCGACCAGCGGAACGGAATTGCCCTCCTTGTCGGTCGTCATGACGGCCAGACCGTCAGCATTGATGGCGTCGACGATGCGCTTCCGCGCCTCGTAGCGGTCGAGCCCGCGATATTCGTCGGGTACGAGGTTGATCCCGTCGACGGTCTCCTCGCCGGGAAGCGCGCCGGACTTCGCGATCTGCATCGCCTGCGCCGAACACTCGGCGTAAGGCTCGCCATCGGCCCGCATCTGCGCCTGGTTGTCCATCAGACGATAGAGCGGAATGTTGTTGCGTTTGGCGACCTGGTAATCGTTGAAGTCATGCGCGCCAGTGATCTTGACCGCGCCGGAGCCGAACGTCGGATCGGGATATTCGTCGGTGATGATCGGGATAAGGCGCCGATGCTCCTGCGGTCCCACGGGGATTTCGCAGAACTTGCCCACGATCGGCCTGTAGCGCTCGTCATCGGGATGAACCGCGACCGCTCCGTCGCCCAGCATCGTCTCCGGGCGGGTCGTCGCGATCGAGATGTAGTCGCGGACCTCGGACAGGACGACGTTCCCGTCGGCGTCCTTCTCGACATAGGTGTAGGTCTCGCCGCCGGCCAGCGGGTATTTGAAGTGCCACATGTGGCCGTCGACTTCGCGGTTCTCGACTTCGAGATCGGAGATCGCCGTCTCGAACTTCGGATCCCAGTTGACCAGCCGCTTGCCCCGATAGATCAGTCCCTGCTTGTAGAGCGTGACGAACACCTCGAGGACCGCCTTGGACAGGCCTTCGTCCATCGTGAAGCGCTCGCGCGACCAGTCGCAGGAGGCACCCAAGCGCTTCAGCTGATTGACGATGATGCCGCCGGATTCTGCCTTCCAGTCCCAGACGCGGCTGACGAAATCCTCGCGCCCGAGCGTGCGCCGGTGGATCTGTTTCTCCATCAGGAGCCGCTCGACCACCATCTGTGTGGCGATGCCTGCGTGATCCATGCCCGGCTGCCACAGCACGTTCTTGCCGCGCATCCGCTCGAAGCGGATCATGATGTCCTGCAACGTGTTGTTGAGCGCGTGCCCCATGTGCAGCGACCCGGTGACGTTCGGCGGCGGGATGACGATGGTGAACGGCTCGGCCCCCTCCTCCGCGCCTGCGCCCGCGGCGAACGCATCGGCATCCGACCACAGTTTCGCGATTTTCGGCTCGACGGCTTTCGCGTCGTAGGTTTTTTCGAGCATTTCGGGCACCGGATTGGGGTTGCGCCGGTGTAAATCGGAAGGGTCCGGGCAAGTCAACTCCGCGCCTCAGCGCGGACAGCCCGACAAAAACGACGGGTTTCGACCGAGGAGCCCAGATACGACCGAACGCGCTGGTCGGAGCGGCAGCAGCCGCCGCGCTTTGCCGTGGCACGGCGGCCCGCCCGACCGTGAACGCCCTGGCGCGATTGTGTGCTTGCCCGGCCACCCTGCCGCTGTCATTAACAGGTAAAGCGCGAGGTCTCAGATGGCTGTCATTTCTTCCAACTCGATTGGTCCCGGAATTCGCCAGGAACTCATTCCGTTCGAAGACCTCACTGTCGGACAAGGCGTCGTCGTCCACTCGACCGACAACTACGCCGTCAGGGTGAATGGCGTCGAAAGCCAGGTCGTGGTCTACAGCTTCGCCACGGTGAGTTCGGCGGGTTCCGCAACGATCTGGACCGCCCCATCCGCGCAGGACTTCAATCCGCAGATTCTCGGCACCGTCACGAACTCGAACGTGAACGGAAAAGCGCTGATGCTCTACGGCAACAAGAACAAGATCGAGGTGCTGTCCGCCTTTGGAGTGAAAGGCACCATCTACGGTCCGGCCATCGGGATCTGGTTGCTGTCCGACGTCACCTTCACCACCACGACCATCATCAACGACGGCCTGATCGCCTCCCACTACGCGGCCATCGTCCGCGACGGGCAGGAGAACGTGAAGGTCACCAACAACGGCACGATCTACGCGGTCGACTACGGCCCGGGTTCGGGAGCCTATGTCGACTTCGAAGGTGGCGACGACGTGATCGTCAACAACGGCTTGATCCAGGGGGTCATCCGTTTCGGTGGCGGCAATGACGTCTACGATGGTGGGCTCGGCACGATTGTCAGCTACGCACCGGCTCATATCTACGCCGGTGACGGCAATGACAGCATCACCGGCGGCAACGGCTCGGAAATCTTCGACGGGGGCAGCGGCAACGACACGCTGGTTGGCAACGGCGGCAACGACACGCTGATCGGCGCCCTCGGCAACGATACCCTCATGGGAGGCCTGGGCAGCGACACGCTGCTCGGAGGCGATGACAACGACACGCTCAACGGCGGGGTCGGCAACGATACGTTGGTCGGCGGCAACGGCAGAGACATCCTGCTCGGCGGCGCGGGCAACGACATTCTGATGGGCGACGATGGCAACGACAGGCTCACGGGCGGCGCAGGCAGGGACAAGCTCTTCGGCGGGTTGGGCGCGGACCACTTCATCTTCACGGCCGTATCGAACAGCACGCGCGCGAGCCGCGACGTGATCACCGACTTCAACCGTTCGCAGGGCGACAAGATCAACCTGCGCGACATCGACGCCAACACAAAGGCAGCCGGCAACCAGAACTTCAAGTTCATCGGCAAGCAGGCGTTCTCCGAACGCCCCGGCGAGCTGCGCTACGAGAAGGTTGGCAATGACACCTACATCTATGGCGACGTAAACGGCGACGGAAAAGCCGACCTCGTCATCGTCTCCGACAAGGTCCTCAACTTCATCAAGGGCGATTTCGTGCTCTGAGCGCTTCTAGCAAGGCAGCAGCGCGTCGCGCGGCACGAAGGCTGCCAATAGTCGGACAGACAGGAACCGCCGCCGAATCCGCCAGCAATTCGCGGGATCGTGGTCTGGCCGCTGACAGTCCCGCCTGTCCTACGCCCCCCGCGCGACGCGCTCGATCTCCTCGCGCACGAGTCGCTCCACGAGCAGCGGCAGATTGTTGTCCATCCACTCCTGGAGCATCGGCCGCATCATCTGCTCGGCCATCTCATCGAAGCTCTTCTGACGGCTGGCCGCGAAGGCGGCGGAGAGCTCGCCGAAGGCGGCGGCCACCTGACGGCCGGCCTCTGCCGAAACGATCGACGGCTTGGGCGCCGGCGCGGCCGGCTCCGGCGAACGCGCCTCCGCGACCGGATGCGCGACGACGGGCGCCGGGACCGGCGCAGGTGCGACACTGCGGTTGGCGGGCTCGAACGTCATGCGGGGAAGCGCCGGCGGCTCGGGAGCCTCCGGCTCGTCGTCCGTATCCTCCAGAGGGGCGAAGGCGGGCGGCCCCTTGTCGAGGAGCGCCTGAATGTCGGCCATGCTGACAGCGGGCCGAGTGTCTTCCGGTTGAGCGTGGTCCAGGGCGTCGAGCGGCCGGGCGTCGGACTGGACGACCGGTTCGATGGCGCTCGCCTGCATCTTTGCCGGGGCCGGCACGCGGCGCATTTCGGCCTGGATTTCGGCCAGCGAGATCGGCTTCCGGTCCGGGACAGTATCGACCCGAGCGACCGGTGCGGGCTCGGGCCTCGCGGTTTCGGCGACGAGCCGCGCCGGAGCCGCGGGCTCGGCCGCGACCGGCACAGGCCGCGTGGGCTCGGAGGCCTCGCGCCGTGCTTCGCTGTGGTCGTTACGCTGTTCCGGTTCCGGCGCGGCCCGCAGTTCGGCGCGGAAGGCATCGACTTCCGTTCCCGTCCGGCCGGCTTGTGGCCGTTGCGCGCCGCGCGCCTGGGCGCCATCGTCCCGCTTGCCGGAGTCCGAATCCTCGATGATGCGCCTGATCGACGCGAGGATCTCTTCCATGGATGGTTCGCGCTGAGCGCTCGTCGCCTGAGGCATCGTCACATCTGCCGCCTTTGTGACATTTCTCGAAAAGGTCACCCGATGCCCGCCTCGAACGGACTCGAATCACAGGGGAAGCGTAGCGGACACGGCAGCCGGGGAGAATCCCCTTTCGGCCGCGCCACCGGATTTCAACAAATTGGAGTGCCCGCCGTCCCGCTTACCGGCCGTCGGGCGTGCGCAGCCCGAACCACTTGTCCTTGACCGCGTCGTAATGCTCGCGCGGCTTGTACTCGGCGACCTTCAGGCCGAGCGTGTGGATGGACAGCCGGCCCATCGCGGACATGATCGCGTAGCTCGCGACGACGACGTCGCGTTCCGCGCTGACCAGGTTGATCTGCGCGGCGATCACGTCGGCCTGCGCGTTGAGGACGTCCAGCGTGGTGCGCTGGCCGACATTGCGTTCCTCGGTCACGCCGTTCAGCGCCAGCCGGGCCGCCTCGACCACCTCGCGATTTGCCGCCACACCCTCGGCGGCCGCGATGTACTGCGTCCAGGCCGAAACGATCGCTGCCCTGACCTGATCGCGCGACACGTCAACCTCGATTCGAGCCTGGCCGAGTTGCTCCTTCGACTGGCGGATCTGCGCCGAGACTCGACCGCCCTGGTAGAGCGGAATCCTGAGCGTCGCGCCGATGCTGGCGGACGTCGAATAGCCGTCCTGGAAGCCGGCCGGCTCGCTGCTGCGGAAGCCGCGCTGCACGCCCGCCTGCCCGACGACGCCGGGCAGAAGACCGCCCTCGGCCGACTTGACGGTGAAAGCCGCCGCATCGACCAGATGCTCCGTCGCGCGGATTGCTGGATGTTCGAGCAGCGCGAGCGTCAGCGCGCCATCGAGCGAGCCCGGCAGCAGCTTCGTCAGCGGCGCCGCGCCGCGCAGGCTGCCCGGTTCGACGCCCACGATCTGGCGGTAGACCGCCTCGCTGGATGTGGCCTGTGCTCGGGCCGCCGCCAATTGCGCAACAGCGGCCGCGCGCTGCGCCTCGGCCTGCGCCACGTCGGTGCGCGTACCCTCGCCGACCTCGAAGCGCGACCGCGCCGCCCGCACCTGTTCCTCCAGAAAGGCCAGGTTCTGCGCCCGCAGTCCGGCGATCGCCCGGTCCCGGATCACGTCCATGTAGGAGGACGCCGCGTTGAAGAGAATGTTCTGCTCGGTGTTGCGCAGGCTCTCGTTGGATGCCAGCACCCGGGCCTTGGCAGCCGAGACGTTGTTCTTGGTCTGGAAACCGTCGAACAGGGTCTGCTCGACTGCCACGCCGAACTGCCCAGTGGTGATCGCGGACCCTTCCTGCGAAGCGTAGTTGATGGAACCGCTGGCCGCGACGGTCGGGCGCAGTCCCGATTTCGCCAGCGGAACCGTCTCATCCGTCGCGCGGACACCGGCGCGCGCCGCGTTCAGCTCGGAATTGTTCTCGTAGGCTTTGGCCAGCGCGCCGAAGATCGTCTCGGCGGCGAGGGCCGGAGCGGCGAAGACGCTCGCCGACACCAAAAGAACACAGAACAATCGACTGCGCGCAGGCGACACGATACACCCCTCTCGAACTTGGACACCGCACGCCGCGCCGACTCATACATTGGCGCGCTACAAGGCCGACCTCGCTCCTCGGGCGTCCGGTCAGCCGAAAACTCGTTCGTCTAAGCGACCACGGTTGGACGCGCGTCGCAAGCGGGAATTTTCAGAATTCAAAGGCCATTTCGCGTTTGAAGCCGGGGAGTGGCTTTACTGCCGCATTAAAGGCGCGTCGTCCCGTAACGGAACCGTGGGATTTGACGTAGACCCGCGCTTCGCCGGCATTGCCCTCGCCAACGACGGCGACGAGGCGGCCACCCTCCTTCAGCTGGTCGAACAGGGCGTCCGGAATGTGGTCGACCGCCCCCTCGACCATGATCACGTCGTAGGGTGCCTCGGATGCGTAACCCTGCTCGAGAGCGCCCTGAACGACGACGACGGTGTCATGACCGAGAGACGCCAGCGCCGATGTCGCGAAATCGGCGAGCGACGGGTCGCTCTCCAGCGCGATGACCGAGCCGGCCAGCTGCGAGATGACCGCCGACGAGTATCCGCTGCCGCAGCCCACATCGAGGACGAAGTCGCCCGGCCCGATCTCGGCCAGCTGGACGAGCCGCGCGAAGGGCGACGGTTCCATCAGGTAGCGCGCGCCGGACCCTGCGCGCGGCGAGGCGATCTCGAGGTCTTCGTCGATGTAGGCGAGGTCGCGCTTCGGGGCGCCCACGAAGGTCTCGCGCGGCACCTTGAGCATGGCCGCGAGAAGCGGCTGGCTGGTCACGTCGGTCGTGCGCAGCTGACCATCGACCATCTTGATGCGTTGTTGGCTGAAATCGACGTCCATGTTCCGCCCGGCCCGTTTCGACGCCCTAGGCGTCCCTTCGTCGGGTAGAACGCGTCGCGGCTAGACGTGCGCGGCGACGGGGAGCTGGAGGCCTCGCCCGGAATCGAACCGGGGTGCAAGGATTTGCAGTCCTCTGCGTAACCACTCCGCCACGAGGCCTCGCCGCAACCGGCGTTCTACGACGTGCCCTGTTAACAGAGGGTGTCGGGGCGAACAAGCGTCGCGCAGGCGATTTCAGCCGGTGGTCTACGGCCCGTCCCGCTGCCCGTCCCGCTGCTCCGGCGACCTGGGCAGCACCTATTCCGAGGCGGGTCGATTCTGACGGCGGCGCTCCCACCAGACGATCAGCCGGCGGCGCCGGCGGCGCACGGCCGCGAATTCGTAGGACAGCACGAGAAGCCCGAGCGGGATCATCCAGAAGCCGAGCACCGGCAGGAAGCCCAGGACGCCGCCGACCACCAGAAGCAGGCCGATCGCGACCCGCAGCGCCTTGGATCGGGGCATCCGGAACTCGCGCCCGAACAGGGTGATCGTGCGCGCCGGCGGATCGGTGTGGCTGTCGTTCATTCCATGGTCCCGGGTGGTTCGGATGGCGCATATGCGCATGAATGGGCACGATTGCGAGCACGGATGCAACAAAATGCCCCTGCCCCTGCCGATCCGGAGGCCGAGGCGAAAAAAGCGCCAAATGCGCCTTTGCAAACGCGGAAGGGCTTTGCTATAGCGACCCGCGCTTACGCGAGCCCCGTTCCCCGGTAGCTCAGCGGTAGAGCAACCGGCTGTTAACCGGTTGGTCGATGGTTCGAATCCGTCCCGGGGAGCCACTTTTCCAAGATCACAGTCATGCCGTGAGATACGGCGACCGCGCTGCGGGGCAGGTTGGCGCGGCAGTTGCGATGAAGCCCGGAATCGAAGCGGCGGCCCGCAGGCCGCCGCCGGATACCCCCTGTGGTCAGACCTGTTCCTAGAGGATGAAGTCCGACTTGGTCATCGACCGCAGCGTCGTGTCCTCGAGCCTGATCGACATATCCGGAGCAAGGGAGCCGGTCGTGTTGACTTCGACGATCACCGCCGTGCCAACCTGCTTCACGCGAACCTGGTTCACGTCGTCGAAAGCCTGGGTGCCGCGCCAGGACAGCACGCCGCGGAAGGCGGAGAGATCGATCCTGTCGTTTCCGGCCTTGTCGAAATCGGTAATCGTATCGATTCCACGCCCGCGGGAATCCGTGATCGCCTTGTAGATGAAGAGGTCGTTTCCGGTGCCGCCGGTCAGCACGTCGCGCAGCCCGAGGCCGGTGATCTTGTCGTTGCCTCCTCCTCCATTGATCACGTTGGCGCCAGCATTGCCCACGAGGGTATCCGAGAAGGCGCTACCGTCGATGTTCTCGATCTCGTAGAGCCGGTCGCCGGCTGCGTCCCCACCCGACTGCACGATGCGCGACAGGCTCACATTCACCGCCGCGGCCGAGGTGGAGTAGTCCGCCGTGTCGGTGCCCTCGCCGCCGTTGAGAAGGTCGGGGCCGTCCCCGCCGTTCAGCCGGTCGTTCCCGTTTTCACCGTACAATGCATCGATCCCGGTGCCGGTCAGCGCCACGTCGCCGGTACTGGCGAAGCGGGTTTGCGGGATGCCGGGGGCCTGGAGGTCTGTGTCGTTGATACCGTTCTTGATCACTTGAATGGTGAAGACGCCGAGCGATGCGGGATCGGCGGATCCGCCGAACAGGTTGTCATCGCCGTCGCCGCCGAAGACGCGGTCATTGCCCTGGCCACCCTGCAGCGTGTCGCCCATCACGCCGCCGTCGATGAAGTCATCTCCGTTCTCGCCGCTGATGATGTCGGCCCCGCCCTGGCCGTAGATGATGTCGTTGTTGCCGCCTCCGAGGATCCAGTCCCGGTCAAAATTACCGTTGTTGATGTCTCCGGCGAGGCCGCCGATGCCCTGCGGATCGTCGCCGTAGATGACGTCGGCGCCACTGCCGAGTTCTATGATGTCCCGCAGCGCCCCACCGTAGACGATGAGATTGGAGATGCCGTTCGTGCGCGCCGACACGCGATCGGTTCCGCCGCCAGCGATCACGATGACCCGCGCACCGACGTTGAAGCTGAATTCCTCGTCGTTTCCGCCGCCGAGATACGTAATGGTCGAAGTCGTAGACATAGAATGCCTCTCCTGGAGTGCTTGGATGACCCTCAAGCCGGGGTCTGGCCGTGTCGGCAAGGTCCCTCGGCAGCGAGCTTACCCAGGGACACAACGCCAGGCGTCATCCAAACGGTGGATGTCAGCGATTTCGCTACGTCACCCGCAACATGACTAATGTCGGCTCTCCGTCCGCCTGAAACTCCTCCCTGCCCAATCCGTACCTTCGCCTGTCCAGCGCGCGGCGCGGGGCCGTGTCGAGAGGGGGCCAAGGGGAACTGCATGAACATAGCGACCATCCACCGGGCTCCGGCCGGTGGCCGCAGGAAGATCGCCGTCATCGGAACGGGGATATCGGGCGCCTCCGCCGCCTGGGCACTGAAGGACGTCGCCGACGTGACCCTTTTCGAAGCGGATGCCAGGCCCGGCGGCCACACGGCCACCGTCGATGTGGACTACGACGGCCGGACGGTCTCGGTGGACACCGGCTTCATCGTCTACAACGAACTCAACTATCCCGAACTCAGCGCGCTGTTCTCCCGTCTCGGCATTGCCACCCACCAGAGCAGCATGGGATTCGCACTGTCCCTCGATGGCGGACGGCTCGAATGGAGCGGCTCGAGCTACGGTGCGATCTTCGCACAGAAGCGCAATCTCGTGTCGCCGAGCTTCCTGCGGATGCTGCGCGAGATCCTCCGCTTCAACCGGCAGTGCGTCGAGGACCGCGACACCGGTGTCATGGGTCACGACACGATCGGGGACTATCTTGTCCGGCGTGGCTTTTCGGCGGCCTTCCGCGACAACTACCTGATCCCCATGGCCGCCGCGATCTGGTCGACGCCGCGCATCAGGATGATGGACTATCCGGCGACGACGTTCGTCTCCTTCTTCGAGAACCATCGGCTCATTCACAATGAACGGCCGCTGTGGCGGACGGTCAGCGGCGGCGCCAGGCGGTATCTCGACCGCCTCCTCGCGGAGGTCCGCGACGTTCGTCTGTGCGCTCCGGTCGAGACGATCATCCGCGATCCGTTCGGCGTGACGGTCTGGGCCAGGGGCCGCGAGCCCGAGCGCTTCGACAGGGTGGTGATCGCGGCCCATTCCGATCAGGCGCTGGCGATGCTGGGGGACGCATCGGCGATGGAAGAGAAGATTCTGTCGTCCATCCCCTATCGACCGAACCGGGTGGTGCTGCATCGCGACCCGCGACTGATGCCGCGCCGGCGTGCGGTCTGGTCCGCCTGGAACTATATGCGGTCATCGGGCGACGACGAACAGGACGTGTGCGTGACCTACTGGATGAACAGGCTGCAGGGCATCGACGAATCGATGCCGCTCTTCGTGTCCCTCAACCCTGCCGTGGAGCCGCGCGAAGACCTGACCTTCGGCGAATGGACCTTCGCGCACCCGCAGTTCGATTCGAGCGCCCTGTCGGCGCAGGCGCGGCTCGGAGACATCCAGGACGTGCGGCGGACGATCTTCGCCGGTGCATGGGCCGGGCATGGCTTTCACGAGGACGGCCTGCGCTCCGGCCTCGACGCGGCGCAGATGCTGGGCGCCGACGTGCCGTGGCGCGCACCCCACCGCGACATGCCGGCCCCTGCCCTGGCCGCCGAGTAGCCGACCCGTGCGCAAGGACCGCATCACGACGATGGAGGACAATGGCCCGCCGCCAGCGGCCGCCGGCGTCCTCTACCCCGGCGAAGTGATGCACCAGCGCCTGAAGCCGTTCGGCCACCGCTTCACCTACCGGGTGTTCTCGCTGCTGGTCGACGTCGACAGGCTGGACGAACTCGGCCGCATGTCACGACTTCTGTCGGTCGGCAGGCCGAACCTCGCCTCGTTCCACGAGAGCGACCATGTCGAACGTCCCGGCGAGACGCTGCGCGGCTTCGCGGATCGGCTGCTGGCCGAGGCCGGCGTTTCTGTGCGGGCCGACCGCGTGCTGCTCCTCGCCTATCCCCGGCTGTTCGGCTACGTGTTCAATCCAATCTCGGTCTATTTCTGCTACGGCGCCGACAGCCGGCTGCTCGCGATGATCTATGCGGTCCGCAACACATTCGGCGAGCGGCATGCCTATGTCGCGCCGATCGCCCCCGGCGACCTCGGACCCGCCGGCGTACGCCAGACCCGCACGAAGATCTTCCACGTCTCGCCCTTCATCGACATGGGCGCGCGATACCATTTCCGCATCCTGCCGCCCGGTCGCGCGGTCCGCCTGCGCATCCATGAAACCGAGGCCGGAGAGCCGCTTCTGGCCGCCACTTTCGTAGGAGAAGCGACGGAACTTGCCACCGGATCCATGGCGCTTTGCCTCTTGCGGTTCCCGCTGATGACATGGAAGATCATGGCGGGAATTCATTGGGAGGCCCTGAAGCTCTGGCTGAAGGGCGCACGGTTCCGCAAGAGCCCGCCGCCGCCGCGTCCGGCCAGCTATCGCGACGAGGGTGGCGCGCTCCAGCCCGGTGAATGACCGCAGGCGGGTCATTTCGCCGTGGAGGGAGATGGAATGGCAGGTCCGACCGGCGCGGGATTGGCGGAGGTCATGCGTCTTCATGCCGGCAACCTGGCCGAAGCGGCCCGGGGCTTGCCGGCCAAGGCGCGTCTGGCGTTGCGCGCTGCGGTGAACCTCCCGGCCGGATCGCTCAAGGTGCGGCTGCCGGACGGCCGAACGTTCCTCGTGGAGGGCCGCACGCCCGGCCCGGATGCGGAAGTCATCCTCCACAATTGGAAGCTGCCAGCGCGGGCGCTGACGGGCGGATCGATCGGCGTGGCCGAATCCTACATGGATGGCGATTGGGAAAGTCCCGACGTCACCACCTTCCTCGAACTCTTCGTGGTCAACACCGAGACCGGCGAGGAGGTCGCAGGCGGCTCGAACTGGCTCCTCAACGCGGTCCAGCGCGTGCGCCATTGGCTGAACGAGAACACCCGGGCCGGCTCGAAGCGCAACATCACGGCCCACTACGACTTGGGCAACGCGTTCTACGGGAAATGGCTCGACCCGAGCATGACCTACTCTTCGGCGCTCTACACCACGGGCGCCAACGATCTCGAGGGCGCGCAGGCGGCGAAATACCGGGCGCTGGCCCGCGACGCCGGCATCGGCCCGGGCGACCACGTGCTGGAAATCGGCTGCGGATGGGGCGGCTTCGCGGAATTCGCGGCGCGCGAGATCGGCTGCCGCGTGACGGGCCTCACCATCAGCCGGGAACAGCACGACTTCGCGCGCGAACGGATGCGCAAGGCGGGACTTTCGGACAAGGTCGAGATCAAGCTGCAGGACTATCGCGACGAGCAGGCGCGCTACGACCGAATCGTCTCCATCGAGATGTTCGAGGCGGTCGGGGAGAAGTACTGGCCGGTCTTCTTCTCCAAGGTGAAGGAGTGCCTCCGCGCCGGGGGCACGGCGGGGATGCAGATAATCACCATCAACGAGAAGGCCTACCCGCTCTATCGCAAGCGCCCCGACTTCATTCAGCGCTACATTTTCCCGGGCGGCATGCTGCCCACGCCCGCGCTGTTGCGGTCGCTCGGCGCCGACCACGGCCTCTCATACCTGCGCGAGCGGGTGTTCCCGCAGGATTATGCCCGGACCCTGGCGGAGTGGCGCGCCCGCTTCTGGTCGTCCTGGGAGCGCATCGTGCCACTCGGCTTCGACGATCGCTTCAAGAGGCTCTGGGAGTTCTACCTGCACTATTGCGAGGCCGGCTTCCGCGCCGAGTACATCGACGTCCGCCAGGTTGTCTACCGCGCGGGATAGTCTGTGGCGCCATGGTTTGGCCACGAATGAGCCATGATTTTTGAACGATCGCGGCGTAAAGCCGCCGCTTGAACGGCTGCGGCTAGCGCGCCGTCGGATTGCTCCCATGTCGGTTTCGTTCCGCAACGGCCTCACCCTCGCTGCGCTCGGCGCGGCGCTTGCCCTTTTCGGGTGCCAGCGCACGCCGGACGGCTCGCTGGAGGTTGCCAGCGCCACGCAGGTCTCCGAATTTCTGCATCTGACGCCGGCTTCCGTTCCTGCGGAGCCGGACGATCGGGTGGCCATGGCCGGCTTTCCGCCAGCACCCGTCGGCGAGGAATGGCAGCTCAGTCGCAGGGCCGACGAATTGGACGCCTGGAAGCCCGTCGCGGCAGCCCCGGCGTCGCTGGGTGTGCCCGTTGCGGCAGCGGCGAATGGTTTGTCGTGCCGGAACGAGACGGGCGGTTCGGAACGCGTCAGGGTCGTCTGCGACTGAGGACAAACGTCGGCGAAGCCGCGCGGGCGTCGCCGACGTCTTGCATGCTCAAAGCGTGATGCGGTACTTCGCGAAGCCTTCGGCGCCCTCGCCCGCCGGCTCGATCTTGACCGCCTTCACATCGGCGATGAAGTCCTTTGCCTTGGGGCCAGTCTCGAAGAGGACGGTGGTTCCGTCCATCGGCGCAAAGGTCCAGTTGGCGTCGGCGGACGGATTGATGGTGCCCTGCTCGATGATGTAGCGCACGATGACGTCGCGGTTCGTGTCCGGCGCCTGGAACACGACCTTGGAGCTGTTGATTTCCGGGAAGTTGCCGCCGCCGCCGGCGCGGTAGTTGTTCGAAGCGACCACGAACTTCGCGGCGGGATCGATCGGCTTGCCGTCGAACTGCAAATCCACGATGCGGTTCGACGAGGCGTTCAGCACTGCGCCCTTCGGATCGTATTTCGGCGGCTGCGACAGGTCGATCTTGTAGGTGACGCCGTCGATCACGTCGAAATTGTAGGACGGGAACTCCGAGTTGATGAGCGTCTGATCAGCCTTGCCGGGCTCGATGGCGTTGAAGATGCCGGCTGACATCTCCAGCCATTCCTTCACCTGCGCGCCCGTGATGACGACCGCCTGCACCGTGTTCGGATAGAGGTAGAGGTCGGCCACGTTCTTGATCGCAACGTCGCCGGCGGGAACGTCGGTGTAGTATTCCGGTCCACCACGCCCGCCCGACTTGAACGGCGCCGCCGCCGACAGCACCGGCAGGTCCTTGTACTCGGACTCCTTCAGCATGTCCGTGATGTACCAGGTCTGCGCCTGGCTCACGATCTGCACGGATGGATCGTCGGCGACGAGCGCGAAATAGGAGTGCAGCGGCGCCGAGGTCTTGCCGACAGGTGTGCGCACATAGGCCAGCGTCGCCTCATGCTCTTCCTTCGCTGCGGCTTCCACCTCCGGCTTGCTCTCCACCGTCGGCACGGTCTTGCCGTCGATGCGCTGCGAGATCGGCCGCGCCTCCGACGTCGAGCCGACGATCGTCCAGGCGTTTCCGTCGCGCTGCAGCATCAGGTCGATGAGGCCGAGATGCGAGCCCCAGAAGCCGCCCATGACGCCGGGCTTGCCGGACACAAGGCCCTTCGCGCCGTCGAAGCCCGGCAGATCCTTGCCGTCCTTGTCGAGGAACTTCGACCCTGGGAAGTCGAGATGACTGTGGCCGGTGACGATGGCGTCGATGCCGTCGACCGCTGCCAGCGCCAGCGATGCGTTCTCAGCCATCTCGACATAGCCGGGCTCGCCCATGCCGGAGTGCGACAGCGCGATGATGAGTTCCGCGCCATCCTCCTTCATCCGGGGCACCCACGCCTCCGCGGTCTTCACGATGTCGCGGGTCATCGCCTTGCCGGACAGATGGCGCGTGTCCCAGGTCATGATCTGCGGCGGCACGAAGCCGATCAGCCCGATGCGGATCGGGTGTTCTGCCTCGGCACCGTCCTTGATCGTCTTGTCGAGGATCACATAGGGCTTGAGGAAAAGCTCGTCCTTGGTCGGGTCTGACGCCAGCGCGCCCTTGGTCAGGTTCGCGCAGACGAAGGGGAAATTGGCGCCGGCCAGCACCTTGAACATGAAATCCAGGCCGTAGTTGAACTCGTGGTTTCCGAGCGTCGACGCGTCGTAGCCAAGCGTGTTCATCGCCTTGATGATCGGGTGGACGTCGCCGTCCTTCATGCCGCGCTCATAGGCGATGTAGTCGCCCATCGGGTTGCCCTGCAGGAAGTCGCCATTGTCCAGCAGCATCGAGTTGGTCGCCTCGGCGCGGATCTGGTCGATGATCGTCGCGGTGCGCGCGAGGCCCATCGTGTCGTTCGGCTTGTCGCCGTAATAGTCGTATGGGAACACGTGCACGTGCAGGTCGGTCGTCTCCATGATCCTCAGATGCGCCTGGTTCGCCTGCGCGCGCACCGAGAACGGGTGCATCATGATCAGCGCGCCGGCGGCGGCGCTGCCTGCGAGAAAATGGCGGCGGGACAGGGTGTGGACGAGCTTCGACATCGCGGACTCTCCTCTGGGATTCCTGGGCGGATCAGCGCCGGAACCCGAAGGGTTGCGCCGAACCGGCCGTGAGTCCAGCAGTAACGTGTAACACCGCGATGAAACCTGGCCGGGAAGGACTTCTCGGCTCAGCCGGTGATCAACTCGACGTTGAACGGGTTGTCGCGGCAGGCATCGAGCAACAGTATCTTCATGACACCGATCTCGGCATCGAGCGCCGGCTTGTTGAAGTGGAACGGTTTGCGGCAGCGCAGATCGAGATAGGGCGTCTGCGTCCACTTTGCCGGCGCGCGTACCTCCGGCCGGAGCGGCGACACGCCGCGCGTGATCCTGCGCTCTTCAAAAAGCGCCTTCGCATTCGACTCCATGGTCCGGGAAACGTGCATGGAGACGGCAGAGAGGTCGCCGTCAGTATTTTCGAAGGCATCTAGCAGTGCCACCGTGAACGGCGAGTGATGTCCGGGGACGCCGTCCGCTGCCTGCTCACCCTCGGACGCCGAATACAGAACAGCGTAGCCATCGTCGGCGAAGGATTTGGTGGTCTGCGCGTGTATCTGGTTGACGAGGTCGGTGAGGTTCAGGGCCCCGCGCAGTTCGCGCCTCCCGGCATCGTAGGTGGCATCGACCGGCAGCAGCATGTCGACGCCGTTCAGATGAACGGCATTTCCCGCGTAGTGGAACACGCCCACGCCGCCATAGACGGAGAGGATGTTCTCAAACGCCTTGAAGGCGTCGACCATGCCCTGCTTGTCCACGTCGGTCTTCAGCACGACCCGAAAACCCTTGGCCTCGAGCTCCCCGGCGATGGCTGCCGCGTCGCCCGGCGGATTGTTCAGGCTGTGCATCTCGCGATAGTTCGCATTGCCGATGACCAGCGCTGTGCGGCGCAGATTGCCCATATCGACGGCCCGCTCCGCCTCGACGTCCACGACAGACCCCGGCTTCGCGCCGGTTGGCTCCGGCTCCTGACGGGGCCAGAACGCATAGCCGCCGGCCGCTCCCACGGCCGCCACGGCACCCGCCGCACCGAGCGCGACGACCGCCCGCCGGTTGGGCCTCGCGCGCCGTTTCTGCTGATGCCAGTTCCGTTCGACGCTTCGCTCCTGTTCGGAGCCTCGTCCCACGGCGCCCTTTAGCGAACGGACGATCTTCTCGACGTCCTGCTCGATATCCTCGACGGAGACAGTGTGAAGCCCGCGAAACCCGAGAGGCGGTTCCGCCCCGTCGATGGCTACGGGAACGAGCTTGTTCAGCCTCTTGGCTTCTCCAGCCTCGTCGATGACGAAATGCGACCTGACCGACCGCTCCGACCAGAGCACGATCACCCGCTCCGACTCGTCGATGGCGCCCTTGATGCGGTGACGGAAATCGTCGCCGCCGACGAGGTCGAAATCCCACCAGACGTCGATGCCGCGTTCGCGCAGCGCATCGCAAAGCTCGCGCGCGAAAGCGCGATCCTCGCGTGCATAGCTGATGAACACGTCCGACATTCCAGCCCCATAACCCGGCGCCGGCCTAAAGGCCGCGCGTCGGACGAACTATATGGGCAAAGAGGCCTATTTCAAGGAAACGGGCTGGCCGGCGGGCGATTCTCGCATTGATGTGAGATAGGGCGTCAGGGCCGCTTTGGCGTTTCACCCTGCGTGATCAGCCGTGCGCTCCGCTGGCCCGTGGCGTAGATCCACAGCCAGGAGAGCATGACCGCGAGGCGGTAGCGGAGCCCGATCAGGTAGTAGATGTGAGCAAGGCCCCACAGCCACCAGGCCGGCCATCCGGTCATCCTGATCCAGCCGAAATCGATTGCCGCGGCACGCTTGCCGATGGTCGCGAGATCGCCATCGTGCTTGTAGACGAACGGGCGCGGCGCGATCTCTCTCGCCAGCCGGGCACGGATCGTCTTCGCGACATGCCGGCCCTGCTGCTTGGCCGCGGGTGCGATGCCGGGCACGATGCGGCCGTCGGTCCACGGCAGGTTGGCCGCATCACCGATGATGAAGACGTCGGGCTGCGCAGGTACGGTCAGGTCCGGCGCCACCTTTGCCCGGCCGGCGCGGTCGGCCTCGACGCCCAGCCACTGAGCCGCGGGCGACGCGGCGACGCCCGCCGCCCAGATGATCGTCCTCGCCGGCAGCAGCGTCCCCCCGAACACGATCCCGTCGGCGCTGCACTCGGTCACCGGATGCCCGAGTGCGATGGTGACGCCGAGTTTCTCCAGCGCCCGCTTGGCGTAGGCCGAGAGTTCGGGCTTGAAGCTGCCCAAAATACGATCTCCAGACTCCACCAGCACGACCTTGGCCTCGCGCGTGTCGATATTGCGGAATTCGCCGCGCAGCGTGTCATGCGCCAGCTCGGCGATCGTGCCGGCGAGTTCGACGCCGGTCGGCCCGCCGCCGATGATGGCGAGCGTCATCAACGCTGCCCTCTCGGCCGCGTCCGGCTCGCGCTCGGCGCGCTCGAAGGCGAGCAGGATGCGACGGCGAATCGCGGTTGCGTCCTCCAGCGTCTTCAGTCCGGGCGCGAACGGCTCCCACTCGTCATGGCCGAAATAAGCATGCCGCGCGCCCGTCGCGATGACCAGCGTGTCATACGGCACCGGCGCACCACTCTGTATCAGGACGCGCTTGCCGGCCGCGTCGACGCCCGTGACCTCGCCGAGCAGCGCTGGAACAGGTGATGATTGCGCCGGTCGATCAGCGTGATGCGTACGCCGGCGCCCTTCAGGTCCTTGACGAGTTCGAGCCCGCCAAATCCTCCGCCGACGACAACGACATGATGCGTCACGCTTGTCCGCCTTTCCGTCTGTAATGCCCCTTCAATGTAAGAGTTTTGTGCAGCGCAACAAGCTGTCGCAGGTCGACTTTGGGCCGCCTTCGCGTCGCTCTTCGGCAAGTCGCCGCGCGTCCCTGCTCCTAGTCTCTCGATCATGCCCAACGACAGCCCTTCGTCGCCTCCCTGCTTCATGCATGAGCTTGACGCCGCAGGGCGGCCGGCCGCGACCGACCGCCCGCCGATGGATCCGGACGTCAGGCGGTGGCGCAAGGCCGAACGCGAGCGGCTCATCGCGGCAAGGCTGGAGATTCCGGCCTCCGTCCGCGGCGACTACGCCGCACTGATTGCGGCAGCGGTCGACAAGGCCATCGGCGATATCGAGGCCAAGACGGTCAGCCTCTACTGGCCATTCCGCGGCGAGCCGGACCTCAGGCCCTGGCTTGCCTCGGTCAACGCGCGAGGAGGCCGGACCGCTTTGCCCCTCGTGGTGGCAAAGGGCGAACCGCTCGTCTTCCGCGCCTACGCCCCGGGTGATCGTCTGGAAAAGGGGGTGTGGAACATACCGATCCCCGCCGATGGCGCCGAGGTC
Source organism: Rhizobiaceae bacterium (assembly GCA_019635755.1). GTDB lineage: Bacteria > Pseudomonadota > Alphaproteobacteria > Rhizobiales > Rhizobiaceae > OAS926. The sequence goes on from JAHBYW010000004.1 coordinate 325,167, forward strand.
GTGCCGGACGTCGTCATCGCACCCGTTGTCGGCATAGACCGCCGCAACTATCGGTTGGGCTACGGCGGTGGCTTCTTCGATCGGACGCTCGCCGCCCTGCCCCGCAAGCCGCTGGTCATCGGGATCGGCTATGAGATGCAGCGCATCCCGACGATCTACCCACAGTGGAACGACATCTCGATGGACGCCGTCGTCACGGAAGCAGGGCGCATTTCTTGATCACGCCATCTCCGGCTTCAGCCCCAGCGCGGTCCGGTCGATGATCTCCCGCAGGGCGAAGCTGGAATTGATCTTCGTCACGTGTGGCATCGCCGAGAGCCATTCCTTGTGGATGCGCTCGTAGTCGGCAAGGTCCTTCGCCGCGATGCGAAGGATGTAGTCATATTCGCCGGACATCAGGTGGCACGAGAGGATGTTGGGGCAGCGCTTCACCGCAGCCTCGAAGTCCGACAGCGTCTTCTCGAACTGTCCGGACAGCGAAATGTGCACGATCGCCGTCATCTGGTGTCCGAGCGCGGCATTCGACAGCCGCGCGTGATAGCCGCGGATGGTGCCGTTCTTTTCCAGATTGTCGAGCCGCCGCGAACACGCCGACTGCGACAGGCCGACCTTCTCGGCGAGCGCCGCATTGGAAATCCTGCCATCCTTCTGCAACGTATCAAGAATGGCGATATCGATCCTGTCCAACGCCATCTGTCGCGATTCCTTCGAATTTCTTAGCCTTCTGCGCAAAGAATATCCGCGCGGCTCCCCAACGGCAACCGCCTTCGCAAGCCTTTTCGAACGCGTCCGTGCTCTTATGTAAGGATACAGGGAACGAGGCTCGCAAAGAGCCCGCTGCGAGGAGTCATCTCAGATGCGTATCGGCTGCCCGAAGGAAATCAAGAACCACGAATATCGCGTCGGGCTGACGCCCGGCTCCGTCCGCGAATATGTCGCGCACGGCCATGAGGTCCTGGTCGAGACCGGCGCGGGCGCCGGCATCGGCGCCGACGACGGCGCCTACCAGGCCGCCGGCGCCAAGATCGCCCGGACGGCCGAGGAGGTCTTCGCCCGCTCCGACATGATCGTGAAAGTCAAGGAACCGCAGCCGAACGAATGGGTGCAGCTGCGCGACGGCCAGATCCTCTACACCTACCTGCATCTCGCGCCCGATCCGGAGCAGACGAAGGGTCTGGTCGCATCGGGCGTCACTGCGGTGGCCTACGAGACCGTGACCGACGAGCGCGGCGGCCTGCCGCTGCTGGCGCCGATGTCGGAAGTCGCCGGCCGCCTGTCCATCCAGGCGGGCGCCACCGCGCTGCAGAAGGCCAATGGCGGTCGCGGCGTGTTGCTGGGCGGCGTGCCGGGCGTGCTGCCGGGCAAGGTTGCGGTGATCGGCGGCGGCGTGGTCGGCCTGCATGCGGCGAAGATGGCCGCAGGGCTTGGCGCCGACGTGACGATTATCGACCGTTCGATCCCGCGGCTCCGCCAGCTCGACGACATCTTCAACGGCCGCGTCCACACCCGCTATTCGACCGTCGAGGCACTGGAGGACGAGTGCTTCTCCGCTGACATCGTCGTCGGCGCCGTACTGATCCCGGGGGCTGCCGCGCCGAAGCTCGTGTCGCGCGAGATGCTGTCCGGCATGAAGAAGGGTGCCGTGCTTGTCGACGTCGCGATCGACCAGGGCGGCTGCTTCGAGACCAGTCACGCCACGACCCACGCCGAGCCGACCTACGTGGTCGACGGCATCATCCACTATTGCGTCGCCAACATGCCGGGCGCCGTGCCGGTCACATCGGCGCACGCGCTGAACAATGCGACGCTGCACTATGGGCTGCAGCTGGCGGACAAGGGGCTGAAGGCCATCCTCGACGACCCGCATCTGAGGAACGGCCTCAACGTCCACAAGGGCCGCATCACCAATCGCGCCGTTGCCGAGGCGCTCGGCTACGAGATGGCGGAGCCGAAGGCTGCGCTCGCCGCGGCCTGATCGCCCCCCGGGACGCTCATTTGTCCAGGCCCGCCGGCATGCCGGCGGGTTTTTGCATGCCACCGCACCGCGCGCCTACCAGCGGTAGCTGATCTTGCCCCTGGCGCCGTAGCTGGAGACGTTTCTGGAGAACTCGCCCTGCAGCGTGGTGGACAGCGACAGGCCGCTGCCGAGGCCGAGGTCGGCGCCGAGATCGATGAGCGCGGCATGGCGTGCGGGCGCGGCGCCATTGACGGTGAAGCTCGTCCCCGGCAGCGACGGGAACATCGCGGTCGCGCTGCGCCCCGTGCCGCCGTTGATCGCCCAGGCGGCGCGGCCGGTCAGCGTCAGCGACAGGTCGCCGCCCATCGCGACCGTGTGCTCGGCGCGCCAGCCGAACTCCGCCCGCGTCGCCGTGACCGACGAGGCCGCATAGTCGAGCGCCAGCACGCCGAGGCCGGCGGCGGTTTCGGAATAGGCCGGCATGCGGACATGGATCGCCTGGTAGGCGGCATAGGGCGTGACGGTCGCGGCGGGCAGCCCGATGCGGTAGCCGGCTTCCGCCCGGCCCGACCAGGAGTGGGCGGCGAAGTCGCCCGACAGCGTGTCGCCCGGCACGGCGCGTGTCGTCGACACGTCGTGATAGGCATAGGTGCCGGCCGCCGCGACATAGAAGCCGCCGAACGACTGGTTGGCATAGACGCCGGCATTGAACGAGCCGAGCGTGCCCGAGCCCATGCCGCCGGCGAGATCGAAGCTGGTCGAGCCGCCGCCGAGTGCAATGCCCAGCGCTCCGTTGCCCATCGCACGCTCGATGCCGCCGGCCAGCCCCCAGGTCCGCGCCGTCGTGTCGTGGGAGCCGACCCGGGCGTCGCCGCCGGTCCAGCCGCTGCCGCCATAGGCGCCGCCCCAGGTCTTCCACCGGGATGCGAAGGCAGCATCAACATCAGAGGCGGAGGCCGAATGCGTTCCGCTCCGGCCGACCAGCCGCGCGAAGCGGTTCGTGGTGCGCGGCGCATCGTCCCCGGCATAGGCCGACAGCCCGGCGTGGCCGCCTGAACCGGCGCCCGTGTCGGCGCCGTTGGCGGGATCGCCCAGCAGGCCGAGGAACCCGTCGGCCGACTGCACACCGGCCGTGACGACGCCTGTCGAGGCTTCGCCGGCAACGCGGCCGAGGCCCGCCTTGGTCAGCGCCGCAAACTCGGCCGGAAGCTTCCCGTGCTTGTCGAAATACGCCAGCAGCACGTCCGCCACCGCCTGCTGGTTGTCGGTCAGGTTCTTGTAGTCCGGGTCCGGATCGGGATCGCCCGGCCGGATCTTCAGGTCGAGAACGAGGTCCGCATCCGTGCCGTCATACTCCAGCGTGGCCTTGAGCAACGGCAGGTCGCGCGCGGTCACGCCCGCGAAGGTCGTGCCGCCGAGCCCGCCCGCCGCGGTCAGGACGGTGTAGCGCTTGGCCACCAGCCCGCCCTGGACGTAGCTGACCTTCACGGTGCCGCCCGTCAGGCTGGCGGTTCCCGTCACATTGACCTTGTCGGAGCCGCTGCGGCCGAGTTCGACCAGATAGGTCGAGCCGGCGCCGAAGCCGAGCGTGCCCGCCACCGTCAGCGTGCCGACCGAATTGCCCGGCGCCAGCGTGCCCTCGACATATGTATTGCCGACCGTGCCGGAGCCGCCCAGCGTCGCACCACCAGCAACGGTCGTCAGCGACGACGTCGCGGTCGAGCCGTTGACGAGGAGCGTGCCCTTCGCAACGGTCGTGGCGCCGGTGTAAGTGTTGGTGCCCGACAGCGTGAAGATGCCGCCTCCGGCCTTGGTCAGCGCGCCGCCGGGGCCAGAGATGATGCCGGAAAAGGTCGTGTCGCTGTCGTTGCCGCCGGTCGTCAGTGCCGCGCCGCTGACGCTGACCCGACCCGCACCCGCCAATGACCCGATCCTGGCGTCAACGCCGAAGGCAAGCGAAACAAAGCCCCCGGCATCGACGATGAAGGCCGAATTGGCCGACAGCGCCTCGTCGCCGAAGACACCCACAGATGCGCCGCCGGTGATGCGGGTCGCTCCTGCATAGGTGTTGGAGCCGAGAAGCGACAGCGTTCCGTTCCCGTCGATGGTCAGCCCGCCAGGCCCCGAAATGTCCCCGGCGAAGCCGACGCCGCCGCTGTCCAGCAGCACCGTCCCGCCGCCGGCCGCCAGCACCACGTCGCGGGCCATCGGAAAATTGCCTATCGGCTGCAGCGTGCCGCCGTCGAAGGTCAGGTCGCCGGAAGCGTTGCCCAGTGCCTCGTCGCTGCTGATTTCAAGAATGCCCTGCTTCAGCGTCCACGGGGTGTGTTGCCCCGCCGCCGACCCAATCAGGGTCCAGGTGCTCGTGCCCCGCTTCTCGAACCGCTCGAAGCCGTTGATCCCAGCCCCGAAGCCGGTCACGTTGATCGCCCCGTCGGCCGCACCGCCCAGCGCGAAAACGTCGTTCGTTCCAGCTGTCGCATCGACGATCCCGACGAAGGTGAAGCCGTTGCGCAACTCCAGCACGTTCGTGCCGCCCGTGAAACTGATCGCGTTGGCGCGGGTCACCCCGTCGCCGCCCAGGCCGCCGGACACGGAACTGGCGACCATGACGTCCAGGTTGGCCCCCTGAATGCCGGCGCCACCGGCACCATCCGCGCCCGAGTCCACACCTTGTCCGCCGTCGCCACCGGCAACACTGAAGCCGGTGAGATCGATCTTTCCACTGCCGGTCAACCGGATGCCCGCGCCACCACGCCCGCCGGCGCCTCCACCGGCTCCACCCAGGGCGCTGCCGCCGTTGCCTCCCTTGCCCCCGGTGATCGTGCCGGTGCCTGACAAAATGCGGAGGTAGGAGGAATCGGTTCGGATTCCATCGCCCCCGCCGCCGCCATCACCGCCGGTCTCCGAAGACGTCCCGGACGCGCCTCCGTTCCCGCCCTCACCGCCGGTTAGTGCGAAGGTGCCGGAAAGCAAGACCGCCTCGGCGTTCTCCATGACGATGGCACTGCCACCGCCACCACCACCGCCGCCGTGCGCGTTGGTGGCGATGAGGCCATCGCCCCCATCCCCTCCACTGCCCCCGCCATGGGCGCCGGTAAATAAGGAAATGCCCGAGCTTGAAGGAAAGTTGACGTAGACACCGGTACCACCGCCGCCGCCGCCGCCGCCCGCAAGTCCCCCTAGCCCCGAGTTGCCGCCGGCACCTCCGCTGTCCGGACCTCCGCCGGCTGCGTTGCCCGGACCCGCAAGCCCCGGCTCGGGCCCAATGCCGTCCTGGCCAGGAAAAAATCCCTGACCACCTTGTCCGCCATCGCGCAACGGAGGCCCTCCTCCGAACAAATCAATGGAGGTGACACCTCCCGCGCCGCCAGTGTACCCGCCCGGCCCGCCGTCATGACCAAACTGCGCCCGCGCAGGCAACGTCCCGCTCACCAGCAACACAAGGATAGCAGCCGCTATGGCTCGAAGGGAAACGAACACGCGCCAGCCTGCGCGCGGCCGCGCAACGCCGGCCATGACGACCGCTGCATTCAGCCGCGCCAGGAGCGGGGCAACCGGATCCGCCGGCGAAGGCGAAACAACAACGCGCCTGCTACCCATGACGAGCACTCCCCCACGCCGACCGACCCCCCGAACCCCTTCGGAGGGGTAACCTTTCTGCGATCGGCACGCTTGACGCGGCCGCCGCATTCACCCCTGATGTTCACAGGGTTACTATGGGGAACGCAGTACTGGCAATTTCTTTCGAGGTTACATCATTGTAACCATTGGACTATCCGACGCTGCACCGGCACTCGACTGTCTTGGGGGACTTAACCGATGAATGACATTTCCGAAGTACTGGACGGCCGTATCGACGATCTGATGAAGGACACGTTCGAGGGCATCGAAGACTCGCCGCTCTGCCCGATCCGCTGGATGCTCGACCGCATCAGCTCGCGGTGGGCGCTCTACATCCTGTCCGGTCTCGCCGACAATCAACCTCGCCGTTTCTCCGATCTGTCGGAGGCCATCCCGGTCACCATCTCGAACCGGATGCTCAGCAGGACGCTCGACGAACTCGTCACCAGCGGGCTGGTGAGCCGTGACGAGCAGGGACGACAGGTCTGGTACCAGCTGACGGAGTTGGGCGGGTCGCTGATGGTACCGATGGGGTCATTGATCCAGTGGATCATCGCCAATGCCAAGCTGCTCGACGAGAGCCGCCGCAAGTTCGGACTGCCGGAACTCGACCTGCCACCGGGTCTGCTCGACTGAGATCGGCGGGGCCTTGTGCCGCCGCCACCGGCATGTTCGAAGGCTTGCCGCTACCCTGCCCTTGCCCTCGCCGCCATCCCGTGTTTCGATGCCTGCGGGTAGCCGCGAACGCTACCGACGAGCTACCCCGACGGCCGGTAAAGGCCGGCCGCCGCACAACAACAGTGCGCCTGGGTTTCCCGTGTCCGCGAGGCCTTGCGCGCCATCGTGTGGAGGAGGCCAGCCATCATGGGAAAACGCGCGGGAGAACGACGCACGGGACCGAAGTGCATCGCCATTGTCGGTCCCTTCGCCAGCGGCAAGACGACCTTACTTGAAGCCATCCTCGCCCGAACGGGCGCCATCCCCAAACAGAACGCCGTCTCGTCCGGCTCCACCGTGGGCGACCACGCGCCGGAGGCCAAGGCTCACGCGATGAGCATCGAGGCGAGCGTCGCCACCACCGAGTTCATGGGCGAGAGCCTCACCTTCATCGACTGCCCGGGCTCGATCGAGTTCGCCTTCAAGGCGGACGCGGTGCTGGCCGCCGCCCCGCTTCCTCGGTCACCGCAGCGCGCCGGTTCATCCATGGTCGCGCGCGGTCATGCTCAAGCTAAGCGCCGATTGTTACCGGACAATGACCGGATCGTGGTTTGATCAGGCCCTTTCGAGGCGCAACTGATAGCAATTGTTCCGCGCCGAACGCACATGCAAGTACGCAACGTCGTCTCGCTTGAACAGCGCCTCCGCCCGGGCGGGAATCTGCGCGGTGGGCGTCACCGACCCGGTGCCATAGACAATCCGGTCGTCGTGCCCGTAGCCGCGCACGATGTAGTCAGGCGTTCCGGCGAAGATGTCGGGCGTCCCGGCGGTTTCCGGCGCGCGCTCGCACTCCTCGGCGCAAAGGAAGATCGGCCCGGTCTCGGCATAGGGCTGGAGCGCGGGAAACGGCCGGTAGGCCAGGATCAAATATGTCTGCCCCTTCGCCACGGTCCTCAGGCAGTGGCGGCACGGCACGCCCTCCCCGTCCGAAGTGGCCATGTCCGGCATCATATCATATGCGTCGGCTCCGCCGCGCTGGAATGCGCGTGCGGCCTGGGTGGCCATGGCCATGAACTTGATCGGCATCGCTCTCTCCTCTGTCCAGCAGGAGATAACCGGGCATGTATTGCGCCAGCCACCCGAAAACAGACCCGCCCGCTCCTTGCGGAACGGGCGGGCAAGCGGCAGCGGCAGAACGGGAGGAGAAGCCGCTGCGAAGGGATCAGTTGCGCACGAACTCGTCGATGCGGCGCAGCGTGACACGGCGGTTGCGCCAGTCCTCGTACTGCGTTTCGACCAGCAGGAAGTCCTCGCCGTAACCGACGGTCTCCAGCGCATAGGAGGGAATGCCGAATTCGCGCACCAGCAGGCGCTTCAGCGAACCCGCGCGGGCTTCGGAGAGCCGCTGGTTGGTGGCGAAGGAGCCGACGGCGTCAGTGTGCCCTTCGATCAGGATCTGGGCATCCGGGCGGCGGCGCAGCATGCCGTCGATGGCATCGGCGATGACTTCCACCTTGCCGTACTGCGAATATGGGATTTCGGCCGAAGCGAACCCGAAATTGATCGCCTGGATGTCGATCGAGGGGGCGGCGCGGCGCAGTTCCGGCCGGCGCTTGAACTCGCGCACGGTGACACGCTCGGAGCGCTTCAGCGACCGTTCGGCCGGGGCTTCCAGCCGGCGTTGGATCTGCGCGGCCGACGGAAGCGCGGGCTCCTCCACCGTGCGGCGGCGCGGCCGGGACGTCGCTTCACGCTCCGGGGCGACCTCGACGTCTGCTGGATCAACCGCACCCCTGTGGCGCGTCTCGCTGGTGATCTGGATCTCGATGCCGGAGGTATCTCCGACGATCACGCGGCGCCGGTCGGCGGCCTCGGCAACGGTGGGCAGCGCGAAGGCTGTGACCAGCAGGGCGGCAAGGGTCTTGCGGACGATCATCGGGCTCTCCTCGGCAGTGGACCGTTCGGTCCGTTGATGCTGCCGAGAATGCCGGTCCGAAGCTGAAGCTGGGCTGAACGGCGCCTTCACCCACCGTTGCGGGAAGTCGCCTCGCCGACGCCGATGGGCTAGTCGCGCATCACCACCGCGGAGCGCTCGGCGAACGGGAGCGGCCGCACCGACTCCTGCTTCTGGCCGACCGGCGAGAAGCCGAGGCGCTGGTAGAGGGGGAGCGCCGCCGGATGGTCGAGCGTGCAGGTCTGGACGGTCACCAGTTTCGGCGTGTGCGACCAGCACGCCTCGACCGCTGCCCCCAGGAACCATTTGCCCAGGCCGCGGCCGAGCGCATGATCCATCATGCCGAAATAAGCGAGTTCGACCTCGTCGGGCAGGTGCGGCTTGATGTCGAAGAAGCCAGCCGGCGCGCCATCCAGGTAGAGCACGCGGATGTCGCGGCCGGGCGCGCGCAGGCCCTCCTCGATCTCGGCATCGCTGGTGCGCAGCGAGTTGACCCAGTGCCATTTGCGGCCGACGCGATCCATCAGGTAGCGGTAGAAATGGCGTGGCATGTCGCGCGTCCGCAAAAGCGCGATCTGCTGCCCGTAGGGCAGCGGCGGATAGAGGCGCGGCGGCGACCGCATCTCGAGGAACGTCACCGTCACCTCGATCTCTTGCGGGTGTGCTGCTTCCTCCTGCGGCGTTGCGGCCATGTCAGGCTCCACCTGTCTCGACCGGCGTGTCGGTCCGCCCGCCCCACTCCGTCCACGACCCGTCGTAGAGCTTGTTGTCGGTGTGGCCGAGCGATTCGAGCGCCAGGGTCAGAACGGCGGCCGTGACGCCCGACCCGCACGACGTCACGACGGGCTTGCCGAGATCGAGCCCGGCCGACTCGATCGTGCGCCTGAGTTCGGCCAGCGGCAGCAGCTTGCCATCGCGCGACAGCATCGCCGCGGGAAGGCTCCGTGCGCCCGGCATATGGCCCGAGCGCACACCCTTGCGCGGCTCGGGGTCGCTGCCGGCAAAGCGCCCGGCCGGGCGGGCATCGGCAATCTGGCTTCCGCCCGTTTCGACGACGCGACGCATGTCGGCAAGCGACGCGACGCGGTTCTCGTCGAAGCCGGCGTGGAACACGCAAGGGGCGATCTTGGTCGGCTCGGCCGTCACCGGGCGGCCCTCGGACTTCCACCGATCGAAGCCGCCGTCCAGCACATAGACCTGGAAGACCCCCATGACCCGGAACATCCACCAGACGCGCGGCGCGGAGAACATGCCCGGACCGTCGTAGACGACGATCGTGTCGTCCGCCGAGATACCCATTGAACCTGCGAACTGGGCGAACACCTTGGGACTGGGGAGCGTGTGCGGCAGCGTCGATTCCGGCTCGACCACCAGGTCCTGGTCGAAGAAGACCGCGCCTGGGACGTGGGAGGCATCGTACTCGGCCTTGGCGTCCCGCCCCTGCGCCGGCAGGTACCAGGAGGCGTCGACGGTCGACAGGCCGGGCGTGCCCAACCGGCTCTGCAGCCAATCGGCGTCGACGACGAAGGGACTGGTGTCAGCCATGCTTCCTCTCAGTTCGCCGGCATCGGACCGAAACGGAGGCGGAACCGGCGATTCTCGCGACCCTTCTTCTCGATCTTGCCGACGTGGATCTCGCCCACTTCTCCGGTGTCGCGCACATGCGTGCCGCCGCAGGGCTGGCTGTCGATCGCGCCACCCTCGCCGATGCAGACCAGACGGATGCGCCCCGTGCCGGCTGGCGGCCGGACATGCTTGGACTTCACCAGCCCGGGATTGCCGGCCAACTCATCGTCGGTGATCCAGCGGGTGAACACGGGATGCCCGGCGCGGACGAGTTCCATGAGGCGGGCGGTCACCTCGTCCCTGTCGTAGCCCCTCTCCGGAATGTCGAAATCGACGCGGGACTCCTCCTCGCCGACCGAGGCGCCGGTGATCGGATAGGGACAAATCACGGTCAGCAGGTGGCAGGCCGTGTGCATCCGCATCAGTTTCAGGCGCCGCGGCCAGTCGATCGACAGCGCGAGCGTCTCCCCGACCGCGGGAAGCGGCTGGCCGTCGGCCGGAACATGGATGATCTGGTCCTTGGTCTCGCCGGTCACGGTCGCGGCGATTGCAAGCCTCGTTCCGTCCGCGCGCGTCAGGAACCCCGTATCGCCCGGCTGCCCGCCCGAGGTCGCGTAGAAGATCGTCCGGTCAAGGACAATGCCGCCGCGCTCGTTGACCGCGACGACCGTCGCATCCGCTTCGCGCAGATAGGCATCGTCCCGGAACAGCGCCTCGACGCTTGGCATCACGCGACCTGTTCGTACGGCACGGCGATTTCGGAACGAGCCTCCATCCAGCCAGGAACCGGCAGGTTCTTGGTGCGCAGGAACGCGGGATTGAAGAGCTTCGACTGATAGCGCGTGCCGTAGTCGCACAGGATCGTCACGATCGTGTGCCCGGGTCCGAGTTCCCGCGCCAGCTTCATCGCACCGGCGATGTTGATGCCGCTGGAGCCGCCAAGGCACATTCCTTCTTCCTGGACGAGGTCGAAGACGATCGGCAGCGCCTCCTCGTCGGTCACCTGCCAGGCGAAATCTGGCTCGAAACCCTCGAGGTTGGCGGTGATGCGGCCTTGGCCGATGCCTTCGGTGATGGAATTGCCTTCGGACTTGAGCACCCCTTCGGTGTAGAAGCTGAACAGCGCCGCGCCGAGCGGATCGGCGAGGCCGATCTTCACGTCGCGAGACTTCTCGCGCAGGCCCGCGGCGACGCCGGCCAGCGTGCCACCCGTGCCGACGGCCGAGACGAAGCCGTCGAGCTTGCCGCCGGTCTGTTTCCAGATCTCCTGGGCGGTCGTCCGGACGTGGCCGTCGCGGTTCGCGACATTGTCGAACTGATTGGCCCAGATCGCGCCGTTCTTCTCGGTGCGCGCAAGCGTCTCTGCCAGGCGCCCCGAGACCTTTATATAGTTGTTCGGGTTCTTGTAGGGCACGGCAGGGACTTCGATCAGTTCCGCGCCAAGCAGCCTGAGCGTGTCCTTCTTCTCCTGGCTCTGCGTGTCGGGGATAACGATGACGGTGCGGTAGCCCAGCGCCTTCGCGACGACCGTCAGCCCGATACCGGTGTTTCCGGCGGTGCCTTCGACGATGACGCCGCCCGGCCGCAGCAGCCCCCTCTCCTCAGCGTCGCGGATGATGAACAGGCCGGCGCGATCCTTCACGGACTGGCCCGGGTTGAGGAACTCGGCCTTCCCGAGAATCTCGCACCCCGTTTCATCCGAGGCGCGGCTCAGCCGGATCAGCGGCGTGTTTCCGATCGTCTCGAGGATCGAGCGATGCATGAAGATTTCCTGTCTGTTGACGACCGCGCGACCCTAGAAACGCCGGCACAGGCTTTCAAGGTGCGATTTTGCCGGCATGTCGCTCGCATTAGATCGGGAATCCGGTCGTTGCGCCCTTCCCAGCACCGGCCCCGCGTATGGGCCAACGCTGCATTCCGCATACCCTTTAGCGGGTTGGCTTTTCTCCTGAATTGCGGCACGTAGCGCGCGGGTCCCGACGGAGCAAGGAATGGCGCTGTACAGCGCATCGCCCAAGGATGGAGTGGCCTGGATCACAGGCGCCAGCACTGGCATCGGCCGCGCGCTGGCGATCGACCTTGCGCGCGAGGGCTACGTCGTGGCCGTTACCGCGCGCGACGAGGAGAACCTCACCAGCCTTGTCGCCGAGGTCGCCGGCGCTTCGGGTCGCATCGTCGCATTCCCGAGCGACGTGACCGACGAGCAGAACATGGCGCGCACCGTCGAAGCCATCGAGCGCGACGCCGGCCCGATCGTGCTGGCCGTCTTCAATGCCGGCAATTATTTCCCGACCCGGCCGCAGCGGCTGGAATCGTTGAACTTCTCACGCACCTTCGAGGTGAACGTGATGGGCGTCATCTACGGCTTGGTGCCGGCCGTCGAGAAGATGCGCGAGCGCAAGCGCGGCCACGTCGTCGTCGTCGGGTCCGTCACCGCCTATTTCGGCTGGCCGGCGACCGCCGCCTACGGCGCCTCGAAGGCGGCGCTGTTCAACCTCGCCGAGAGCCTCAAATACGACTTCGACCGGATGAACATCCGAATCCAGGTGGTGAACCCGGGTTTCGTGGACACACCGATGGTCCGCATGCACAAGACCGGGCTGCCCGCAGTGATGCCGGTCGCCGCGGCGTCGCGGCGGATCGTGGCGGCGCTTGGATCGAACCGCTTCGAGACGACCTTCCCGCGCCGCTTCACCTGGTTCCTGAAGCTCCTGCGCATTTTGCCGCAACCGCTGCGCTTCTGGTTCGTGAACCGGGCGACGGGCTGGAACCGGCGCTAGCTGTGCCGGGTCAGGTTGCGCGTCCAGTCTGCCGGCGCTAGGTCTGCAGCGTACAGGAGTTTTGCCGAGGATGGGCCGCAAGCTGGGACTGATCGTTCTCGCCCTCCTCGCCGCGTCGGCCCTCGTCTTTGTCCTCGGCCCCCGCGTTCCGGTGGACACACGGGTGACGTTCGACCCCGCCGCGCTGGGCGACGACGCCGAAGACTACCTGGCCGCCAAGGAAGGGGCCGTACCGGGAATCCGCGAGGACCTGCAGAAGGAGATCGTCTGGGCGGACCCGCTGACCCGCCGCAGGACGCCCCTGTCGATCGTCTACATCCATGGGTTCTCGGCCTCGAAGGGCGAGATACAGCCGGTCCCGGACATCGTCGCGGCGGGGCTGGACGCCAATCTGTTCTACACCCGCCTTACCGGCCACGGCCGCGACGGGGCGGCGATGCTGGAGGGCAGCGTCAACGCCTGGGTCAACGACTACGCGGAAGCGCTGGCCATCGGCCGGGCGATCGGCGACCGCGTCGTCGTCATCGCCACGTCCACCGGCGCATCGCTGGCCTTGTGGGCTGCGACGCAGCCGGGCATGTCCGACAGCGTCGCGACGATCATCGCCGTCTCGCCAAATCTGGGCCTGCGCGCCTCGGGCTCCCAGGTCCTCACCTGGCCGTGGGGTGGCCAGATCGCGGAGCTGCTGATCGGGAAGGAGCGGGGTTTCGAGCCCGTCAACGAACTCCACGCGCGCTATTGGACGACGCGCTACCCGACACGGGCGATCTTGCCCATGGCCGCGCTGACCGAACTGGCCGCCGGTGCGCCGGTCGAGAACGCGACGATCCCGGCCCTGTTCATCTTCTCCGACGACGACCAGGTGGTGAGGGCGGATCGCATCCGGGAGATCGCCGCACGCTGGGGAGCGCATCACGAGATCGTGCCGGTCGAGAAGAACGACGATCCGTCCAGCCACGTCATCACCGGCGACGCGCTCTCGCCATCGACCACCCGCGTTGTTGCCGGCCGGATCGGCGTCTGGATCGAAGCCGTCGCCGGGGAGTGATCTACGGCTTGACGGCCGGCGCGTGAGGCGGCGCGTCGCGCGAGAAGAGATAGATCGCCAGCGCGGCGCCGAGCGTCGCCACGTAGAACAGAAACAGCGCCTGGTATGCCGCGGCCGGATCGCCGGGCACCACGGACGCCGTCACGACGGCCCCCGTCGCGAACTGCATGACGCCCACGCCGCCGATCGAGAAGAAGTTCATCAGCGTGACGCCGCGCCCCAGCAGATGGGCCGGGAGGAAGGCACGCGCATGGGCCATCAGAAGCCCGTAGCTGCCGCCGAACAGGCCGATCCCGACGAGCAGCCCGGTGGCAGTCGGCATCCCTGCCGTGACATGCATCGAAAGATATGCAAGCGCCGCAAGTCCGACCACGTTGCCACCCACAGCAACCCATTTGCGTGTGCGGAAGAACGTGTCGAGCGGACCGTAGAGGAAGGCACCGGCGACCATCGCCAGCGCCATCGTCAGCGTCACATTGCCGATGGTGATCGCATCGGCGCCGTACACGTCGGTCAGATAGGGGCCGGCCCACAACCCGCGTATTCCCGCCGCGGGCGCATAGTTCAGCGCGGTCAGCGGAATGATCGCCCAGAGCACCGGCATCCGGAACAGGTCGAGATAGCCGGCGAAGCCACCGGTCCCTTCCGCCTCTTCCGGCACGTCGGGGTCGCGGATGAGCAGCAGCATCGCCGCCGCGACGAGCGCGGTGGTCACCGCAAGTCCCAGCATGACGGGGCGCCACCCGAACGCCTCGGCGGCATTCGCCAGCGGCGCCGCGCCGATCACATTGCCGGCGGTGCCGAACGCGACCGTCCAGGACGCGAGCACCGCGAAGCGCGCCGGAGAGTATGTCCGCGCATAGATGAACAGGACCGCCATCAGCACCGGCGCGCAGCCGAGGCCGATCAGTGCCATCGCAGCGGTGATCATCCAGGGCGTCGAGGCAAGCGCGAACAGAACGGCGCCGCCACCGCCGGCCAAGCCGAGGAGCAGCGCTGAGGTGCGGCGCGGACCGTAGCGGTCAAGCGCGACTCCGACCGCGAACTGGGCGCAGGCGAACACGATGAAGTAGGCGCCCGACGCCAGCGACAGATCGGCCTTGGTTGCACCGATCTCCGCCGAGAGCGCAGGCGTCAGGACCGCGAGGAACGACCGGTAGAACTGGGAGAGTACATAGGCGACGCACAGTGTCGCGATGCCGGCCATGGACGGGACACTCCGCTCGGGCGTTTCGGTCGGCTGCCCCTAGCCCGTGCGGACCTCCCGGGCAAATACGCCAGCCCGATGCGACAAGCGGCACAGATCGCTCCGTGCCGCCTTTCGAAAGCAATCACCCAACGCCAAATGGGCCGGGCGTCAGGCCGCCCGCGCCGGCCGCCGCCCACCAAAACGGCGCTTCTTGTTGAAAGGCCGACGATGGTCAGGCCGCATCGCACCCTCCGGACGGTGCGCGCCTGAGGCCGGCAGGCCATGGAACTCGCCCGCGGCGAGGTCCTCGCGGCGCTTGCCTTGCGCCTGCGGCTGACCGCCATGCGGCTGATGGCGGCCGGGCTTGCCATGCTGCTTGTGACCGAACGGCTTTGCGCCTTCCGGCTTGCGATGACCGTTCCGCGTCTTGCCGTTCGGCTTGCCCTGGCGATTGCCGTCCGGGCGCTCTTGGCCCGCGCGATCGGCGTGGCGGACCGTGTTCGGATCGCGCGGCTCGCGCTGTGGGTCCGGCTGGCCCGTATGATCCGCCGTCACCGGCAGCTTCATCCGGATGGTCTTTTCGACCGAGCGCAGCTTCGCGTTCTCCGACGGATCGCAGAGCGTGATCGCGACGCCGTCGGCGCCGTTGCGGCCGGTGCGGCCAATGCGGTGGACATAGCTTTCCGCCTCGTCCGGCAGGTCGAAATTTACCACATGGCTGATGCCGGGAACGTCGATGCCGCGGGCCGCGATGTCGGTCGCGACCAGAATGCGCACCTTGCCCTCGCGGAAGCCGTTCAGGGCGTTCTGGCGGGCGTTCTGCGACTTGTTGCCGTGGATGACCGCGGCCGGAAGGCCGTCGCGCTCGAGATCGCGGGTGATACGGTCGGCGCCATGCTTGGTGCGCGAGAACACGATGACGGACCGCATCGCCTCGTCGGCCAGCATCGTTGCCAGCACCTGGCGCTTCTGCTTGGTGCGCGCCATCACCACGCTTTGGCGGATCTCCGCCGCCGTCGTGCCCTGCGGCGCAACCTCGACCCGGACCGGGTCCTTCAGCAGCCCTTGCGCCAGCGCCTCGATCTCGGGCGGCATCGTCGCGGAGAACAGCATGGTCTGCCGGTCGGGCGCTGTCGCCTTGGCGAGGCGGCGCACGTCATTGATGAAGCCCATGTCGAGCATCCGGTCGGCCTCGTCGAGCACCAGCCACTTGGTGTCGGCCAGCGTCACGTCGCGCTCGCGAACGAGATCGGTGAGGCGGCCGGGCGTCGCGATGAGAACGTCGACGCCGGGCTGCAGCTTCTTGACCTGGCTGAACCGCGACACGCCGCCCAGTACCAGCGCCGTCGAGACGTGCGCGCCCTTGGACAGCTTGCGGAAGGTCTCGTCGATCTGCACGGCGAGTTCACGCGTCGGCACGAGCACAAGCGCGCGGGCCGACTTGGGCGCGCGCTTGGTTCCGAGGCCGACGATCTTGGCGAGGATCGGCAGCGCGAAGGCGGCGGTCTTGCCCGAACCGGTCTGGGCGACGCCGACGAGATCGCGCCCCTGCAGCAGCGTCGGGATCGCCTTGTCCTGGATCGGCTTCGTCTCGGTGTATCCGACAGCGGCGGTCGCCTTCAGCAACTGGCCGGAAATCCCCAGAGCCTCGAAGGCGTTCGGGGTCGAGTTCATTTCAGTGTTCAATGGAATCTCTCTCAAGCGGCCTTCGGCCGCAAACGACGTCGCGGCGGGCGCATCCCGCCGGAATCCTGTGTGTGATGACGACAAGGCGGCAGGCGATGATCGCCCGCGCGGTTGCGCTGTCGTGCCCGTGAGCTTCGTGCCCGCGGGGCTTGTTCTCCCGATCGCAAGAAAGGGAGAAACCGACGCAACCAGTCCAATTGAGGAAAGCCGGAAAACCGGCCCATGCGCCTTGGTAGCGCGCATATGGGCTGGTTCGGGGGAAATGGCAAGGAGATTTGTGCTGCGGCGCAGCAAAGGCCCGACCGTTGGAGGGCCGCCAAGTCTGCGCGACCTACCTCGCCCCCTCGCCCAGCTCCGCCAGCTTCAGCACCGTGTTCCAGTTGCGCGCGGTGTTCGACACGCCGATGCCCTTGTCGAACTTTGCCGCGAATTTCGAGGTGCCAAAACCCTTCGGCGTGTGCAGATAGGCGACCTTGCCGATTACCTCGATCGCCTCCCCGCCGACGACGAGCGTGCGCAGCGTTTCGAGTGCTTCCGCCTTCGGCTTGCCGTCGAGCCACGCCGCGTGAAGCTGGTTCCCGGCCTTGAAATCCGTGAACGGGTTGTTCTTGATGACCGTCTTCCACTCGGTCAGCGTCGGCGCATAGATCGCCTTGTCGAAGCCGAAGTCCCGTTTGCAGATCGCAGCCACCGTCTTCAGCATCTCCGCGCGCGGCATCCCGGTCTTCAGATACGCGTTGCCGCTGTTGATGTAGGTGCCCGCATTTTCGAAGCCGGCCTGGGTCAACGCCTCGCGCAGCGGCTTGGTGGGCAGCTGCGTCGCGCCGCCGACGCCACGGAAAAGCAGGATGTAGACCGTCATATGATGAGCCCTGCGAGAACTTCGTTCTCGGTGATGTCCTGATAGGCCCAGCCCGCCTTGCGGAAACGCTCGGTCAGCAGGTCGAAGTTCCGGCGGTCCTTGGTCTCGATCCCGATCAGCACGGACCCGAAATTGCGCGCCGACTTCTTGAGATACTCGAAGCGCGAAATGTCGTCCTCCGGGCCGAGCAGCTGCAGGAAATCCCTGAGCGCGCCCGGCCGCTGGGGAAAGCGGAAGACGAAATATTTCTTCAGCCCCTCGAAGCGCAGCGCCCGCTCCTTCACGTCCGGCAGCCGCTCGAAGTCGAAATTGCTCCCCGAGACAACGCAGACGATCGACCTGCCTTTGATCTCCTTCTTCGGAAAATCCTTGAGCGCATCGATCGCCAGCGCGCCGGCCGGCTCCAGCACCACGCCCTCGATGTTCAGCATCTCGACGATCGTCGCGCAGACACGGTTCTCCGGGATCAGCCGCACGGCGTCGGCCGGAAAATCCTTGAGCAGCCGGAAGTTCTCACGGCCGATCTCGGCCACGGCCGCGCCGTCGACGAAATTGTCGACCGTGTCGAGCTTCACCCGCCTGCCCTCGGCGAGGCTGCGGCTGAGGCTCGGCGCACCGGTAGGCTCGGCGAAGACGAAACGCGGTGTCCGCCCGATGTCGTGGAGATAGCGCGTCACGCCGGCGGACAGCCCGCCGCCGCCGACGGGCAGCACGACGATGTCGGGGATGTCGCCGCCCGGAAACTGGTCCGCGACCTCGTAGGCGACAGTCGCCTGCCCCTCGATGATGTCCTTGTGGTCGAACGGCGGCACCATGTGGCCGTGGCCGGCCTCGGCGAAATCGATGGCGGCGCGGTAGCATTCGTCGAAGAAGTCGCCGATCAGCCGGATCTCGACGAAGCCTCCGCCGAAATGGCGCGTCTTGTCGATCTTCTGCTGCGGTGTCGTCACCGGCATGAAGACGACGCCCTTGCGGCCGAAATGGCGGCAGACGAAGGCGAAGCCCTGCGCATGGTTGCCGGCGGAGGCACAAACGAAGAGGTCGGATGCATCGACCTCGGCGACCGCCTTGCGGAAGAAGTTGAACGCCCCGCGAATCTTGTAGGAACGCACTGGCGTCAGGTCCTCGCGCTTCAGGTAGACCCGGCCGCCGGTCTTCTGCGACAGATAGAGATTCTCCTGCAGCGGCGTCTCCGCGAACAGCGCCCGCATCTCGCCTGCGGCCGTCCTGACACGCTCCGCGAAACCCGACATTCTCCTGCTCCCGATCGCGCCGTCCGCCGTGTCGCTCTCTTGCATATTCGTTCCGCCAAGGCCACTGTCCGGCCGCGCCGGCTGCCCCCGCGGGGATGCGCGCGGCAGTCGCTCGCAAGGGTCTCACGCCTCGTGAACAGAGTAGCCATCCGCGCCGCGATCCACGTCTCGGCGATCTTCGCGATCTACCTCTCCGTTGCGATGCTCCTCCCGGCCGCCGTCGACCTCTATGCCGGCCACGACGACTGGCAGACCTTTGCCTTTTCCGCGCTGTTCCTCGGCGGTCTCGCCACGGCCGTGGCACTGGCCACGCAGGGCCGCCCGCCGCCGGTGACCACCCGCTTCGGCTTCCTGCTGGTCAACCTGCTGTGGGTCACGATGGCGCTGGCCGGCGCGGTGCCGTTCCTGGCCTCGTCCTTCGACATGAGCCTGGCCGATGCGTTCTTCGAGTCGGTCTCCGGCATCACGACCACCGGCGGGACGGTCATCTCAGGCCTCGACAGTGCCCCGCCGGGGCTGCTGCTGTGGCGGTCGCTGCTCTCTTTCATGGGCGGCCTGGGCGTCATCGCGCTCGGCCTGTTCCTCCTGCCCTTCCTGAACATTGGCGGGGTTTCCTACTTCAAGATCGAATCGTCCGACATCGAGGACCGTCCGTTCGAACGATTCCGCACGTTCACGCTGAGCCTGATCGGCATCTACGCGCTGCTGGTGGCGATCTGCGCCGGCTCCTACACGGCCGCCGGCATGAGCGCCTTCAACGCGGTCAACCACGCGATGGCGACGGTCGCCACCGGCGGATTCTCCACGCACGACACCTCCTTCGTGCAGTATGCCGATCGCCCGGCGATCCTCTGGATCGCCATCGTCTTCATGTTCATCGGCTCGCTGCCCTTCTCGATCATGATCCTGTTCGCGCTGCGCGGCCGCCTGGATGCGCTCCGCGATCCGCAGATCCGCGTCTTCGCGGGGTACTGCATCGTCTTTTCGGTCGCCGTCGCGGTGTATCTGCGCGTCAAGCTCGACATGCCGTTCTTCGAGGCACTGACCCAATCGACGTTCAACTTCATGTCGGTCATCACGACCACCGGATTCGCCAGCGACGACTACAACCAGTGGGGACCCTTCGCGGTGGCCTGCATATTCGTCGCCATGTTCCTCGGCGGGTGTTCGGGCTCCACGACCGGCGGCATCAAGGCCTACCGCTTTCTCATCCTCGCCGAACTGCTGATGAACGGCCTTCGGCGCCTGATCTATCCGAGCACCGTCCTGCCCGTCCGCTACGGCGACCGCACCGTCGACGACGACATGCAGCGCGCCGTCGTGCTGTTCATCGCGTCATTTTTCGTCCTGTGGGCCATTGGCACGATTCTCCTCGGTGCCACGGGGCTCGACTACATCACGGCCACCACCGGCGCGCTGACCTCCATCACCAATGTCGGGCCGGGCCTTGGTCCGATCATCGGACCGGTCGGAAACTTCGCCACCCTGCCGGACTCGGCCAAGTGGATCTGCGCGGTGCTGATGCTGCTCGGCCGGCTGGAGATCCTCGCCGTGCTGGTGATCTTCACGCCGACTTTCTGGGGACGCTGATCATGCCCGTCGCTTCCGTCGCTCTCGAACACGTCGCGCTGCCGGAATTCGGGGAGCCGACGGTGCAGCCGAGCCTTCCGCGCGGCCTCTTCGAACGGCGCATCGAGGCGTTGCTCGCCTTGGGACGCCGAGCCGGCATCGACGCCTTTGCCATCTATGGCGACCGGGAGCACGCGGCAAACGTCGCCTTCCTGTCGGGATACGATCCGCGTTTCGAGGAAACGCTGCTCATCATCCTTCCCGGGCGTGCCCCTCGCCTGCTCATAGGCAACGAAGGCTGGAGTTACGCCGAGCAGATCGACGGGCCGTATGAGCGAGTCCTTTATCAGACCTTTTCGTTGCCCGCGCAGCCGCGCGACAAATCTCCGGCCCTCTCGGACATCCTTGCGGATTGCGGCCTGAAATCCGGCCAGACCATCGGCGCCATTGGCTGGAAACCGTTCGGCGCCGGCGACCATGGGTTCGGCCGGACCGCGCTCGACCTGCCGTCCTTCGTGGCCGACACGCTCCGGTTGCTTGCCGGGTCGTCGGGCAAGGTCGTCAACGCGGCCGACCTGCTCATGAACCCTGGCGACGGCCTGCGTACGATCAACACCGTGGACCAGCTTGCACTGTTCGAATTCGCCGCGACGTTCACATCGCAGGGCGTCCGCAACGTCGTGGAGAATGTCCGGCCCGGCATGACCGAGTTGCAGGCTGCGCGCCTGATCCGCATGAACGGCCTGCCGCAGAGCGCTCACCCCATGCTGACAGGCGGCAAGCGCGCCTTCTACGGCCTGCCCAGCCCCAGCCTCGACGTGCTGAAGCGTGGCGAGCCGATCACCTGCGCATACGGCGTCCACGGCGCTCTCAACTGCCGCGCGGGTTTCCTCGCCGAAAGCGCGGCCGAACTGCCCGAACCGATCCGCGACTATGTCGACCGGCTGGTCGCTCCCTATTTTGCCGCGGTGGCGGACTGGTACGAGGCGATCGGCCTCGGCGTCCCGGGCGGGACGCTGTGGAAGGCGGTGCACGATCGTATCGGGGAACCGTTCTTCGGCGTCGGATTGAATCCCGGCCACCTGATCCACATCGACGAGTGGATGCATTCGCCGGTCTTCTCCGGATCGCAGATACCGATGCGGTCCGGCATGGCGATGCAGGTCGACGTCATCCCCGCCACCGGCACGCCCTACTTCACCACCAACATCGAAGACGGCATCGCCCTGGCAGACGAGGCACTCAGGGAAGAACTGGCAACGCGCTACCCGGAAGCGTGGACGCGCATCCAGGCGCGTCGGGCGTTCATGACGGACACGCTGCACATTCGCCTGAAGCCGGAGGTCCTGCCCTTCTCCAACCTCGCCGGCTTCCTTCCGCCGTTCTGGCTGGCGCGGGACAAGGGGATGGTCGTCACAGGACGCTGACGGACTCCGAATTCGCCGGCTGTATACAACTTCCAGGAATCAGGCTTCGCCGTTCTTGTCCGACAAATCCTTCAAATTGTTCGGCGAGGTTTACGGAACCGTAGCGAACAGCTGTTATCGCACCCTTGTCAGCTTGGGGGTCGTGCATGACATTTCGCCGTCTCGGCCGCCTGTTCGGCCGCTTTGTATCCAACAAGAGCGGCAACCTCGCCGTCTACAGCGCCCTGGCCATGATCCCGATCCTGGGAGGCGTGTCGATGGCCGTCGAATACTCCAACGGGCTGCGCCAGGAATCCAAGCTCCAGAACCTGCTGGACGCGGCAGTCCTGGCCGGCGCTCGCGCCGACGCGGAGCAGGTCAAGGTCGCTGAGGACCATTTCGCCGGCAGCCTGCAGTGGGACCCCGAACGGCCGAACCCGCCCGTCGCCAAGTTCGTGCTCGGCACCGGCAAGCTCAGCGGCTCCGTCACAGGCACATTCGATCTGGGCTTCGGGTCCGGCGTGCTTGGCTCCAAGATCAAGATCGGGGTCAAGTCGGAAGCCGTCTTCAAGACCCCCATGGCGGCCGGCCCATGCGTGACCGTTCTCGCCAATGCCGGCCAGGCGCTGCTGATCAATTCGGGAGCCAAGGTCACCGCCAAGACCTGCGAAATCCACGTCCAGTCACAGCAGAATCCGGCCTTCATCATGAATGCCGGTTCGACGCTCGACATCTCTAAGCTGTGCGTGAAGGGCACCCAGTACATCAAGAACGGCGGCACGATCTCCAAGCTGGAGACCGGCTGCGCGACCGCCGCAGATCCCTACAAAGGCGTGCTGGCAGAACCGACCGTGCCGAGCACCTGCACAACCTCGGGCGCAAAGGACGGCACGACCCACTCGCTCAATCCCGGCGCCCACTGCAACGTGAACTTCAACGGCAGCCCCACCATCACCTTCAAGCCGGGCCTCCACATCATCAAGGGCTCGCTGAACATCAACGCCAACTCGACCGTGATCGCGGAAGGGGTGACGTTCTACTTTCCGGACACCGACAGCAAGATCCAGGGCAATGGCGGGCTGACCATCACCGCCACCGCGCCGACCAGCGGGACCTACAAGGACATCCTGATGTTCGAGAAGACGTCCGACGCCGCGAACAACGCCAACAAGCGGCAGTTCGTCTTCAACGGCTCCAAGGGCGAGAAGCTGGAAGGCATCATCTATCTGCCGAACCGCGACGTGACCTACAATTCCACCACCAACGTCAGCGGGAGCAAGATCAACCTGATCGTCAACACGCTGATCATGAACTCCGCCAACTGGACCTTCGAGGGCTTCGCCGGCGGCGGCACGGGCGGCGTCAAGACGGTCTATCTGTCGAAGTAGCCGACCGGCGGCGCCACCAGTTCCGCCCGCCAGGCAGCCTTTCGATGCCTGCCCGGTCGACCTGCCGCAGGCGCTCCGCGATCGCGATGCCCGCAACCATGAGGCCAGGCGCGATTTCGTTCAGCGGGACCAGCACGAAGGCGCGGTCGAACATGCGCGGATGCGGAATGTCCAGCCCGGGGACGTGAACCACGCGGTCGCCGAAGGCGAGGATGTCGAGGTCGATGAGCCGTGGCCCCCACCGTTCCGCGCGCACACGCTTCAAAGCGCGCTCCGACCGGATGCACAGGTCGAGGAAGTCCGCCGGCTGCCGAGTCGTCGTCAGTTCCGCCGCGGCGTTGATGAAATCCGGCTGGTCGGTCTTGCCCCAGGGCGGCGTGCGATAGAGCGAGGATACGCGTTCGACGCGGGTTTCCGCGTCGGCGTCCAGCATCGTCAGGGCCGAGGCGAAGGCCCGGGCCGGCTCGCCGATATTGCCACCGAGGCTGAGAAAGACGCGTTCAGCCGGGCCAGGCAACTGTCACCTCGACATGGTCGAGAACACCCGGAACCGGCGCATTCGGCTTGCGCACGGTGATCTCGGCGCGGGCGATCTGCGGGAACTGCGCGCACAGCGCCTTGCCGACCTCGAGCGCCAGGGCCTCGATCAGGAAGCGCCGTTCGCCGGTGACGATGCGCTCGATGACTGCGAAGGCGGCGCCATAGTCCACCGTGGACTCCATGGCATCGTCCTCGAGCCGTCGCACCGGTTCGACGGTCAGCGCCGCGTCGACGTAAAACCTCTGCCCGAGCTTCTCCTCCTCGTCGTGGAGGCCGTGACGGGCGAAGAAGGCGCAGTTCTTCAGACGGATGGTGTAGGTCATGGCGCTTCCAAGGCGGCCTCGCGCGCCATCATAGCATCCGCCACCGCCAGCGCGTCGCGGTTCATCGCGACATCGTGCACCCTGAAAACGGCCGCGCCCTTCAGCCTGAGGATGACGCTGGTCGCGGCCGTGCCTGCGTCGCGGTCGGCAGCGTCGCGACCGGTGATCCAGCCGATGAAGCGCTTGCGAGACGTGCCGACGACAAGGGGAAACCCCAGTGCGTGCAGTTCCTCGAACCGGGCCATCAGGTCCAGGTTCTCCTCGGGCGTCTCCTTGGCGAAGCCGAAGCCGGCATCGAGCAGGATCGACGCCGGATCCACGCCCGCCGCCCGGGCGATATCCAGGGCACCATTAAGGAAGGCGAACTGATCCTCGACAACGTCGGGGCGCTTCGACCGACCACGACCCGTATGCATGATGACCAGCCCGGCTCCGGTCTCGGATGCCACCCGCGCGAGTTCCGGCTCGCGGCTGAGCCCGGTCACGTCGTTGATGATGTGAGCTCCCGCGGCAACGGCCAGGCGTGCCGTGTCGGCGCGGTAGGTGTCGACGGAGATCAGACAGTCGCCGCGCCCGGCAAGCGCCTCGATGACCGGCAGGATGCGCCTCTGCTCTTCGAAGGAATCGACGGGCGGCGCCCCCGGCCGCGTCGACTCCCCTCCGACATCGACGATCGAAGCCCCCTCGCCCACCATCCGCGCCGCCTGCTCGAGCGCCACGTCCACCGTGGAAAACAGGCCGCCGTCCGAAAAGCTGTCCGGCGTGACGTTCAATATGCCCATCAGCACGGAGCGGTGCCCGAGGTCGAGATGGCGGCCATGCGCCAGGTGGCGGCGGATCGTGTTCATGCCGGGGCCGTGCGGACTGGCGCGCCTTGTGCGTCCGCCGGGCTCAAAATGCAACGGTCATCATCCCGCCTGCTTCACCCGGGAGATCGGCGCGCAATTGCCGTTGCGCCAGGCGCCGGCCTCAAGCAGATTGCCTTCATGATCCATGCGTTCGCCCGCCTTCCTCTCGCCGCGCTCCTCCTGGCCTGTTCGGTCTCGTTTGCACCCGCCGCGACGCTGTCGAAGAGCTACAGCTATTTCACCATCGGCGGCACCACGCTCGCCGACATCGAGCAGGAGCTGGCGACGCGCGGGCCGAAGGTGAACAGCACCGGCCGGCGCCATCCCGGCGCCACGCAGATGGAGTTCACCAGCAAGCTCGGCTACACCGAATCCGGCGGGCGGTGCCGGGTCACCTCCGCGGCGGTCACGGTCAAGGCGAAGGTCATCCTGCCGCGCTGGGGCAAACGGAACCGCGCGGATCCGGACACGCGTTTCATCTGGGATACGCTTTCCGCCGACATCAAGCGGCACGAGGAGAGCCACGTCGTGATCGCCAAGAACTACGCACGCGACCTCGAAAGCGGGCTGAAGGCCCTCGGCCGCTTCAAGACCTGCGCGGCCGCGGCCGAGAAGGCGAAAGCCTACACGACCAAGATGCTGGCGGAGCACGATGCGGCGCAGGACCGCTTCGACTATGTCGAGGGGGTGAACTTCGAGCGCCGGCTGCTGAGGCTGCTTCAATACCGCATGGAGCAGGCCGCGGCGCAGTAGCCGCTAGGCCACGCCCAGCTTCTTCTGCAGGCTCGTGGACGACGTCGTGTACTGGAACACAATCCGCTCTCCGGGGCTGATGATGCGCTTGGCGGCCTGCGCCATCAGCGCCGCCTCGTGAAAACCCGACAGGATCAGCTTCAGCTTGCCGGGATACCAGTTGATGTCACCGATCGCGAAGATGCCCGGCACGGACGTCTGGAACTTCTCGGTGTCGACGGGGATCAGGTTCTCGTGAAGGTTTAGCCCCCACTCCGCGATCGGACCGAGCTTCATCGTCAACCCGAAGAACGGAAGCATGCGTGTGCAGGGCACGTCGACGTCACCGTCCGGGCCCTTCACCGTCGCCGCGGACAGCTGGCCGCCGGCTCCCTTGAGCCCCGTCACCTGGCCGATCTTGAAATCGAGCTGCTTGGTCTCGTGGAGCGCGAACATCTTGTTCACGCTGTCGGGCGCGGCCCGGAATTCGGGTCTGCGGTGTACGAGCGTGACGCTTTTCGCGATCGGCTGAAGGTTGAGCGTCCAGTCGAGAGCCGAATCGCCGCCGCCGACGATCAGCAGGTCATGGCCCCGATATTCCTCCATCCGGCGCACCGAATAGGCGACGCTGGTGCCCTCGTAGGCCTCGATTCCCGGGATCGGCGGGCGCTTGGGCTGGAACGAACCGCCGCCGGCAGCGATGACGACCACCTTCGCTTCGAACACCTCGTTCTCGTCGGTCGTCACCCGGAACGTGCCGTCCGCCAGCTTTTCGAGCGCCGAGACCATGCGGCTGTAGGTGAACTGCGGATTGAACGGCGTAATCTGCTCCAGCAGCTTGTCGACGAGACCCTGGGCGGAAATGGAAGGGTATCCCGGAATGTCGTAGATCGGCTTCTCGGGATAGAGCTCCGCGCACTGGCCGCCCGGCCGGTCGAGGATGTCGATCAGGTGGCATTTCATGTCGAACAGGCCGAGTTCGAAGACGGCGAAAAGCCCGACAGGGCCCGCCCCGATGATCAGCACGTCGGTCTTGGTCGCTTCGCTCATGACACCCTCCGGCGGCACGGTCCGTTAACCATGTCGCCCCGTTAACGCGCTGCCCTCAGCCCTGGCGCTCGGGCACCGTCACCACCAGTCCGTCGAGATCGTCGCGGACCTTGATCTGGCAGGACAGGCGCGAATTCGGCCGGACGTCGAAGGCGAAGTCGAGCATGTCCTCTTCCATCGATTCGGGTTCGCCGACGGCTGCCGTCCAGGCCTCGTCGACATAGACATGGCAAGTCGCACAGGCGCAGGCGCCGCCGCATTCGGCCTCGATTCCCGGGACCGCATTGCGGATGGCGTTCTCCATGACGGTCGAGCCGTTTTCCGCCTCGACCTCGAAGCGCGCGCCATCATTGGCGATATAGGTGATCTTTGCCATTGCGTGAGCCAAACCCCGGGAACGCTGGGGAGATAATGACTCCGGCGCACGAGTCAATCGTGGCGCGCCAGCGCCCTCCGATGCCCGGGACGCGCCAGACCTAGCGGGAAATGGCCGCGACGAAGTCGCGGACTTCGTCGATCAGGCGGGCGAGCTTGGCGAAGAGCCGCCGGTTGTCGGGTTCCTGCTCGATCTCCGTCAGGCAGGAGGCGATCGGAAAGGCCCCCACCCCGCGCGCAGCGCCCTTCAGCCCATGCGCCAGTTGCAGGCGCTCGGGAATCGTCGCGCCACCAATGCGGTCGCGCACCAGCGTCGACTGCTGAACGAACATCCGCAACACGTCCCGCTCCACCTCGCGGTCGCCAAGCGTCTGCCGCGAAAGATGCGGCATGTCGATCGGCCGCATCGGCGCGGTGGCTGAACTCTCGCCGCCCGGCATGGCGAATGCCACGGCGGCGGCGTTACGCGTAATCATCTGGTACTCCGGCGTTCCGCAGGGTATGCGCCACGCTAGCCGAGCCGCATGGACAACCCGTTAATGAGAGTTGGCCGCAAACGCTCGAAAAAACTGGCGGAATCGAGGCGTCGTTAACCCTATGTTTAAACTTTTAACCATGCGGGCGATTGCGTGTTTCTTTTGCGCCCCTGTCCCACTACAGTACGAAAAGTGCACTTTAGGCCTCGTGTGCGGGCTACGAGGGGCCGGTTTCCGGTCTGCCCGCTCCATCTGTACAGGGTAGCCGCGGCATGGCGCAGAAGACCACCAAGACTGTCGACAGCGACGTCGCGCAGGAGCTTGAAAAGGCTCTCGACATCGATCTGACAAACGGCCCCGGCGACCTCGATATTGCGTCGCAGATGGAAGATTTGGAAGCCCAGATCACCCAGGCGGCCGAAGAACTTGCCCGCGAGACGGCACCGAAGGGTCCGTCCGCGCGCGGCGCCAAGCAGCCTGCGTCGGCTGAACCGGCCGGCGGATCGCGCGGTCCTGCCAAGCCATCGGCCCGCACGCAGCGCAGCAGCGCCGAGCTGAAGCCGATCCAGGCCCAGCCTGCCCTCCAGCCGGCTGGCTTCTCGGCCGCAAACGACGATCGCCAGCGCGACTATCGCCAGCTCCTCCTCGGCTTCAACCGCCGTGCGCCGCGCACCGTCTACTGGATGGTCGCCGTGCTTTCGGCCATCTGGATCGCCGGCGGCCTCGTCCTCGGTCAGATGCTGATCGGCTCGCAGCTGTGGAGCATCCGCTCCATCGCCGAACTCATGGATCAGCCCGCGGTGGTGGTGCTGGGCGTCGCGATCGTCATTCCTGTGCTGCTGTTCTGGGGCTTCGCGGTCATGATCCGGCGCGCCCAGGAACTGCGCCTCGCCGCGCGGTCGATGACCGAAGTGGCAATGAAGCTCGCCGAGCCCGAGATGCTGGCTCAGGACCGCATCATGATGGTCGGCCAGGCGGTGCGCCGCGAGGTCGCGGCCATGGGCGAAGGCATCGAGCGCACGCTGGCCCGCGCCGTCGAGCTGGAGACCCTCGTCCACACCGAGGTCAACGAACTCGAGCGCGCGTATACGCAGAACGAGCAGCGTATCCGCGGCCTGGTCGACGGCCTCGGCGCCGAGCGCGACGCCGTCGTCACCCACTCCGAGCGCGTCCGCGCGTCCATCACCGGCGCCCACGAGACGCTGCGCGAAGAGATCAGCTCGGTCTCGGACATCATCCGCGACTCGATCCTGTCTGCGTCGACCAAGCTGTCCCTGACCATTACCAATTCGGGCGACACGCTGATCGACCGCGTCAACGAAAGCGGCGCGGCCATCTATGAATCGATCGACCAGCGCATGGAAGCGATCACCGACCGCATGTCGACCTCCGGCGCGGCTTTCGCCAGCCTGCTCGACACGCGCATCGCGCGCCTCAACGACACGACCGACCACGCCACCCGCTCGCTCTCCGAACTGCTCGACGAGCGCACGACCGGCATGGTGTCGCTGCTTTCCGGCGCAACCCGCACGCTGAACGCGGAGTTCGACGCCCGCCTCGAAGGCATCGAGCGCACGCTGGCCGAGCGCGGCCAGGCGCTGATCGGCGAGTTCCAGACCCGCGCCGAGGCCCTCGACATCGGCACGCAGAAGCTGAACGCCGCGCTGGAAGCTCGCGCCCGCCACATCAACGAGACGCTGGTCGACCGCGCCCGCGAGATCTCGGCGACCTTCTCCGAGAGCCGCGCCCACCTCGCCGCCATGATCGACGAGGGCAAGGCCAAGATCGGCGCCGAGATGGCGGACATCGTCACCTCGACCTCGACCATGCTGGAGGCCCGAGCCTCCGACTTCGCCGGCCGCCTGGATGCCGCCCGCCACGTCGTGTCGCGTGCCTTCGACGCCGACATCGAGCGCCTCCGCGAGGCCCATGTGGAGATCGACGAGGCCGTCGTCGGGCACGCCCGCAAGCTCGCCGAAAGCCGCGACCGCCTCGCCTCGGCGATCCACTCGGACCTGCAGAAGTTCACCGAGAGCAGGCTGTCCGTCGACGAGACGATGAACCTCCACCTCGAGAAGCTGAACGACACGCGTCGCGCCATCGACGACTCGGTCGACAACCAGCTGATCAAGCTGAATGCCGGCCGCGACACCATCACGCGTG
The DNA here is from genome assembly GCA_019635755.1 of Rhizobiaceae bacterium. Lineage (GTDB taxonomy): Bacteria > Pseudomonadota > Alphaproteobacteria > Rhizobiales > Rhizobiaceae > OAS926. The sequence goes on from JAHBYW010000004.1 coordinate 354,613, forward strand.
CGCTGAACGACGACCTGCAGAAGCTCGACCAGACCCGCGCCCAGCTCGACCAGATGGTCTCGGGCCATGTCTCCAAGCTCGGCGAAGGCCGTGCCATCCTGACGCGCGCGCTGGAGGCGGACCTCGCCAAGCTCGCCGACAGCCGCAGCACGATCGACGGCCTCGTCGCCGGTCAGGTCGAGAAGCTGGCGCAGGGCCGCGACATCCTCGCTCGTGCCCTGGACGCCGACCTCGTCAAGCTCGCCGAGAGCCGCAACAGCATCGACGGCCTCGTCGCCAGCCAGGTGGAAAAGCTGGCGCAAGGCCGCGACATCCTCGGCCGCGCGCTGTCGGAAGACCTGAACAAGCTGTCCGAAGCCCGTGCTTCCATTGACGAAAGCGTCACCAAGCACGTCGCCAATCTGGCTGAGGGCCGCAACATGATCGCGCGCGCCCTGGACGACGACGTCCGCAAGCTGGCCGACACCCGCGCGGCCATCGACATCCAGGTGAAGGGCCATATCGACACGCTCGCCGACAAGCGCGGCGAGATCGCGGCCGCCGTTGCGAACGACGTCAATCGCATCGAAGAAGCGTTCCGCCGGCAGACCGGGGCAATCGAAGATCGCACCACGGCGATGGAGAAGGCCCTGAACGGCGGCATCGATAATGTCCGCAACGTTCTGGAAAAGAGCGCGGTGGTCGTTGCCGGCGCGCTGCGCGAAAAGGTTCTCGAGGTCACCTCGGCGCTAAGCCAGGAAGCCGGCAAGGCCATGGAAGACGCCGACAACAAGATGGCGCAGCGCGCCGAGGCGACGTCGACCATGCTGCTGACGCGGGTGTCCGACATCGCGCGCACCCTCGACCAGGCCGACCAGAAGCTCGCGGATCGCGCCGAGATGACCTCGACGACGATGCTGGCGCGTGCCTCCGACATCGTCCGCACGTTCGACGACGCCGACCAGAAGCTCGGCGACCGTGCCGAGCAGACGTCCAACACGATGCTGGCCCGCGTCTCCGACATGGCCCGCGCCCTCGACGACGCCGACCAGAAACTCGCCGACCGCGCCGAGCTGACCTCGTCCACCATGCTGGCGCGCGCCGCCGACATCGCCCGCGCCCTCGACGAGGCCGACCGGCAGAACGCGGACCGCGCCGAGACGACGGCGTCCACGATGTTGGCACGGACGGCGGATATCGCCCGCGCCCTCGACGAGGCGGATCGACAGAACGCGGAGCGCGCCGAGTCGACCTCTGCGACGCTCATGTCCCGCGCCGCCGACATCGCTCGCACGTTCGACGAAGCCGACCGCCAGGCGGCGGAGCGGCTCGAGGCGACCTCCTCCACCATGGTCTCCCGCGCCGCCGACATCGCCCGCGCGTTCGTGGAAGCCGATCGCCGTGTCGCCGAGCGTGCCGAATCGACCTCGACGAACATGCTCTCCCGCGCCGCCGACATCGCTCGTGCCTTCGAGGAAGCCGACCGGCAGAACTCGGATCGCGCCGAGGCGACCTCGGCGACCCTCGTGGCCCGCACGGCCGAGATCGCAAGCACGTTCGACGAAGCCGACCGCAAGCTCACGGAGCGCATCCAGGCGACCGCGGCCTCGCTGATCGAGCGGACCGCCCGCACCACGTTCGAGCTGACCGCACGCGGCGAGCAGACGAGCCAGTTGCTCGCCGAGCGCGCCGCCGAGATCGCCTCGACGTTCGACGCGGCCGACCAGCAGCTCGCCAACCGCGCGAAGGACAACGCGGCGGAGTTCACCGCGCGCGCCATCGACGCGGCGAACGCGCTCGCCGCCCGCTCGGGCGACATCGTCGGCAGCTTCGAGCGTGCCGATCGCCAGCTTGCCTCGCGCATCGACGAGTCTGCCGAGCAGCTCGCCGGAAAGGCGGCCGAGTTGACGCGCATCTTCGACGCCGCGGATGCCCGCCTCGCCACCCGCATCTCGCAGAGCGACGAGACGCTGAGCGTGCGCGCCGAAGCGATCGTCAAGAGCTTCGAGGGTGCGGACGACAGGCTCGCCGCCCGCGTCACGCAGACCGCGGACGCCATCGCAACCCGCGCGACCGCTCTCGCCGACGTCTTCGATCGTGCCGACCAGCAGATCGCGGCCCGCGTCGTCGATACGGCGAACACCATCGTCGGCCGCGCCACCGAGCTGGCGACGATCTTCGACAAGGCAGAGGTGCAGCTGTCTACCCGCGTTGACGACATGGCGAATACGCTGGCCAGCCGCGCCTCCGACATCGCCGCGGCGTTCGACAAGGCCGACCAGCAGCTCGCCTCGCGCGTCGAGGACACCGCGAGCACCATCGTCGGCCGCGCCGGCGAACTCGCGACCATCTTCGACAAGGCGGACCAGCAGCTCGCCGCCCGCGTCCACGAGACCGGAAACGCGATCGTCGGCCGCGCCAACGAGCTGGCGAACATCTTCGAGGGTGCCGAGCGCCAGCTCGCCGTCCGCGTCGACGAGACGGCGGGCGCGATCGTCGGCCGCGCCGCCGACCTCGCCAACATCTTCGACAAGGCCGACCAGCAGCTGGCCGCCCGCGTCAACGAGACGGCGAACGCCATCGTCAGCCGCGCCGGCCAGCTGGGCACGGTCTTCGAGCAGGCCGACCGTACGCTGGCAGCCCGCGTCGACGAGACCGCCAATGCGATCGCCGCCCGTGCGACCGGCCTCGCCAGCATCTTCGAGGAGACGGAGCAGCGCATCATATCGCGCACGCACCAGACCTCGGCCGAGCTGGAGGCTCGCGCCAAGTCGATCGAGCAGACGCTGGCGACGGTCGACGAGCGCATCGCTGCCGGTGCAACGGCCGCGGCCGCGCATGTCACCAGCAACGTGTCGGACGCGGAGCGCCGCCTCGCCTACAGCGCCGAGCAGATCAGCCACAAGATCAACGACCAGGTCTCGCAGGCCGAGGCACAGCTCGTGTCCCGCGCCAACGTCATCGCCGAGACCTTCCAGGCCGTCGGCCAGCACATCGGCCAGAGCACCAACGAGGCTGCCCGGACGATCGGGGTCAACACACGCGAGCTCAACACGATGCTGGCGCAGCGTTCGGCCGAGATCGCGCAGATCCTCGACGAGACGGCCCGCCCGCTGGTCGACCGGTTCGCCGAGGGCGGCACCCAGCTGCAGAAGGCGATGGAGAGCGCCACCGCGCACGCCACCGACCTGCTGCGCACCGAGAACGCGGTGCTGGTCAACGCCCTCGCCGCCCGTACTGCGGAGACGCTGTCGGCCGTCGACGGCGCCCGCAGCAGCCTGGCCAAGGACATCAACGAGCTCGTCGACCGGCTGACCGCCTCGGGCGTCCAGCTGACGGAACTCATCGATGTCGCGCAGAAGAACCTGATCGGCGTCGACGAAAAGCTGTCGACGACGACCGACCGCTTCGCCACCGCAACCGAGAAGGCGGCCAATACGTTCGCCAGCTCGTCGCGCCTGATCGATGACAACACCAGCCGGCTCACCGACCTGTCGGCGGCGACGCTGCGTGAAGTCGCGGGCATCGCCTCGCGCTTCGACGAGCACGGGCGCCTGCTGTCAAACGCCTCCAACCTGCTGTCGTCCGCGCAGTCCAACCTCGAGCACACGCTCGAGCGGCAGTCGACGCTGGAGGAGCTGGCCGTCGGCCTCGTCCAGAAGGGCGAGCAGCTCGAGAAGGTGATGAAGTCGTTCGAGAACCTTGTCGGCACGGCCATCGAGCGCGCCGAGGGTCGCGCGGTGGAATCGGCCGACCGCATCCGCCACTCGATCAGCGAAGTGGTCGATTCGGCGACCCAGCGCTTCGCCAACGCCACGGAAGAGATGCGCCGGACCGCCGCGGAGATCCGCGCCGAGCTGGAGAACACGCGTGCCGAATTGAAGCAGGGCGTGCTCGACATGCCTGTCGAGGCCAAGGAGTCGACCAGCGCGATCCGCAATGCCGTCAGCGAGCAGATCAAGGCGCTGAAGGAACTTTCGGACATCGTCGCCCGCTCCGGCCGCAACTTCGACGTCGCGGAAAGCCGCGTCCAGCGGCAGCCGGCGCAGGTCGCGGCGGCCCAGCCGCTCGCCGCGGCGGTCGCGGCACAGCCGCAGTACCGGCCCGAGCCCGTCCGCGCGCCGGAGCCCGTGCCGTTCCGCCAGCCCGAACCGCAGGCCTACCGCCCTGCCGAGCCTGTGCGCCAGGCCGAGCCCGCCTATCGGCAGCCCGAGCCCCAGGCCTATCGCCAGCCCGAACCGGCCGTCGAGGTCGCTCGCCAGCCGGAGCCGCAGGCCTATCGTCCCGCCGAGCCGGTGCGTCCGGCCGAACCGCAGGCCTACCGCCAGTCCGAGCCCCAGCCCCAGCCCTATCGGCAGGCGCCGGCGGAGCCGCAGGCGTACCGCCAGCCGGAGGCCCCGCGTGCTCCCGCTGCTCCGGTCGAGGCGCGGCGCATCGCCGAGCCGGCGCCGCGGCCGCTTGAGATGGACCGTTCCCTTGAGGCTGCGCGTCCCCGCGACGCCGGCCAGGCTGGTCGACCGAGCGGCTGGGTCAGCGACCTGCTGCGCGGCGCATCCCGCGACGACCTGTCGGAGCCCGAGGTTCCGGCCCGGGCCACCGCCCCGAGCCGCGCACCTGCGGAGTCGCTCAACTCGCTCTCGGCCGAGATCGCACGCGCCGTCGACCACGAGTCGGCCATGGAGCTGTGGGAACGCTATCGTCGCGGCGAGCGCGAGGTGTTCAGCCGCCGGCTCTATACGCTGAAGGGCCAGCACACCTTCGACGAGGTGCGCCGCAAGTATCAGGAAGACCCGGACTTCCGTTCGGCCGTCGACCGCTACTGCGACGACTTCGAGAAGCTGCTGGACGATGTCGCCCGCAACGATCGCGACAACACGATCGCCCGGTCTTACCTGGCAAGCGACACGGGCAAGGTCTACACGCTGCTGGCCCACGCGGCAGGCCGGCTGCGCTGAGCGAAGGTCACCGGAACGAATGAAGGGCGGGATCCATCCCGCCCTTTTTCGTTGATCGCCGATTTTCGAGGAATGGTCAGATCGAGCGTGCCGTCCAGGCGACGATGTCGGTGACCGCCTCGCCGAATGCCCGGTCGAGCGCGCTGACATAGGCCGGGTTGCCCGCCCCGGCCAGTGGCGCAGCGGCCTCGAAGGTGCGGGAGGCGCGCACGGTGCCGTTGCGGTCGTTCAGGATACGCACGTAGAGTTCGACATAGGCCTGCTGCACGCCGCCGGCGATCTGAACCTCGAAGGCGCGGATGTCGACGATGACCTGATAGTCGATCGCCAGCCCCTCGCCCGGCTTGCCGACGCCGCCGAAGCGGCCGGACAGCTGGAAGGACTCGGCAAGCCGCGCCTGCACGATGCGCGGCAGCCTGTCGGCCCATTGCGCGCCTTTCAGATACTGGATCGAGCCCGGCGCCGTTTTGATGACGATGTCCTGACCGTCCACCGCCTTCAGCGCCGACGGCTCTGCGATAAGCAGCTGGATGCCGCCGCGGCGGCGGCCTTCGTCGGGCTTCGGGGCGGAGAGTTCGAACGTGTCGAGCGGCGGCGTCCCGAGGCCCGGCAGCGCGCCACAGCCGGTCAATGCAAGGGCGACGAGCGCCACGCTGGACAACAACCGGACAGGCTTCAACAGGACGCTCCCGCCGTGACCGCCTCAGCGGCCGTCCGCCACACACCCGGTCTTCTTGCGGTCCATGGGAGGCATTGTCAACGCGGCGCGGACCGTTCACGGCGGTGCGTGATCATCCTGCAACGGAATGGATCAGCGGCGCGCGCGCCCGTCATACTGGCGCACGGTGCCGGCGCCGCCGCTAATGACCTTCTGCGGATTCCGCTCGAAATCCGTGATCGCGGACTCGATCCTGTTGATCGCCCTGCGGCCATCCTCGACCAGCGCCTCGACGTCTCGCAGGCCGGAACCCGTGAAGCGCTCCAGGCCCGATGCGATCGTATCGATGCGCGCATTGAGCGAGTCGGCGACGTCGCGGAAGGACTTCAGCGTTGCGCTCGCATCGGCGGCCAGGCCTTCCGCCTCGCCCGAGCCGAGGAAGGCGTCCACCTTGGCGAGGACGCCATCGACGCGCACGGAGGCCTGGTTCAGGCGGTCGGCGAGCTCGCTCGCATCGGAGATGATCTTGTCGATGTCTCCCGACCGTTCGCCGAAGGTCGACGTGACCTTCGCCACGTCCTCGACGGCGCGTTTGGCCGTGTCGCTCGCCTCGGCGATGTTGCCGACCGCACGCTTGACCGTCTCGGGGTCGACCTCGGCCACAAGGCGGTCCAGCCGCTCCAGCGTGGCGTTCGCCCCGTCGGAAAAGTCCTTGATCGACTTCACCGCCCCCTCGACGTCGGCAAAGACGCCGTCGATCTGCGAGCCGGCATCGGTCAGCTGCTGCGTGAAGGTCTCGACATTGGCAACGATCTGCTTGACCTGGTCGCGGTCGACCGAATTCAGCAGCTCCTCCGCCGCTTTCAGCGTGCCGTCGAGTTTGCCGGACACGCCGGCAAGTTCCTCCGACAGCGCCGACACGCTGGCCAGGAACTTGTCCACGCCGTCGGCATTGTCGGCCAGCGCGCTGGAGAACTTCTCGATGTTCCCGACCGTTTCCGACAGCGGCCCCCTCACCTCGCGCACGAAGCCTTCGAGTTCGCTCAGCACGTTGTCGGCACGGCCGAATATGTCCTGCGCGGTCTGCAGCAGGTTGGTCACGGCCGAAGGATTGGCGGTAACTTCGGCCACCGTGCCCGCCCGTTCGGCTTCGGCCAACAGATTTGGCTCCTGCGGGTTGGCGCCTTCCATCTGGATGTTCGCCTGGCCGGTCAGGCCCGCGATGCCGACATCGATCTTGGTGGACTTCGTCAGAGGCGTCAGCCGGTCGACCTCGGCCTCCGCGATCGCCACGCTCGGATTGGTGACGTCGATGTAGACGCGCCGGATGTCGCCGACCTTGATGCCGTTAAACAGCACCGCGCTGCCCCGGCCGAGGCCGGCGGCCGAGCCGTTGATGCGGATCCGCAACTCGGCCGTCTCGCCGCGGTCGCCGATCGCGGCGGTCCAGTAGACGAACGCGAAGGCCGCGATGACGGCAAGCACCGTGAAGATGCCGACGACGACGTAGTTTGCCTTCGTCTCCATCAGGCGCGTGCCGTCAAGTCGAGCTGCCGAGCGCGCTTGCCGCGGAAATAGGACTTAACCCACGGCTCTTCCGAGGCGAGCATGTCGTCGATCGTGCCTTCCACGAGGACCTTGCCCCGTCCCAGCACCGCGACGCGGTCGCAGACCGAGAAGAGGCTGTCGAGATCGTGCGTCACCATGTAGACGGTCAGACCCATCGTGTCCCTGAGCTTGGCGACGAGTTCGTCGAAGTCGGCGGCGCCGATCGGGTCGAGGCCCGATGTCGGCTCGTCGAGGAAGACGATTTCCGGATCGAGCGCAAGCGCCCGCGCCAATGCCGCCCGCTTGATCATACCGCCTGACAATTGTGACGGAAATTTCGCCGCCGCGTCACGCGGAAGTCCCACCAGTTCGATCTTCAGCATCGCGAGTTCGTTCATCAGCGGCCTTGGAAGGTCGAGATACTCGCGCATCGGAACCTGCACGTTCTCCATCACCGTCAGCGCGGAGAATAGGGCGCCGTGCTGGAAAAGCACGCCGATGCGCATGTCGAGCTTCAAACGCTCAGCCTCGGTGGCCTTGTCGACGTCGATGCCGAACAGCCGGATCGTGCCGTTCTGCTTGCGGTTCAGCCCGAGGATTGCGCGGAGCAGCACCGACTTGCCCGCTCCGGACGCGCCGACGAAGCCGAGAATCTCGCCGCGATAGACATCAAGCGAGAGCTGGTCGAGAACGCGCTTGCCGCTGAATTCTACCGTTACGTCCTGCGCGGAGAGGACGATCTCCCGCCCCTCGGTGTCCGCATGGTCGCGCGTGATCGTTGCCGCTTCGCTCATCGTCGCACCGGCTAGAAGTCGATCGCGGCATAGAAGACGGCGAAGAAGCCGTCGACCACGATGACGACGAAGATCGCCTTCACCACGGAGGCGGTCACATGCAGACCCAGCGATTCGGCGCTTCCTCCGACTTTCAGGCCCTCCTGCGACGCGATGATACCGATGATCATGGCCATGAACGGCGCCTTGATCAGGCCGGAGAAGATGGTGCTGAGGTCGATGCCGACGCGGAGCCGGTCGATGAACTGCTCGGCCGGGATGTTGGAGTACCACCAAGCCACGAACATCGCGCCGCCCAGCGCCGCGAAGTTGGCGACGATGGTCAGGCACGGAACCGCGATGACCAGCGCCACCAGCCTAGGAAAGACCAGCACGCCGACAGGATTGAGCCCTATCACCGTCAGCGCGTCCACCTCCTCGCGCATCTTCATCGAGCCGATCTCGGCGGTGATGGCGCTGCCGGACCGGCCGGCGACCATGATCGCGGTCATCAGCACGCCGAGTTCGCGCAGGATCAGGATGCCGACGAGGTCGACGACGAAGATCTCCGCGCCGAAATAGCGCAGCTGGAACGCGCCCTGCTGCGCCACGATGCCGCCGACGATCGCCGACATGAGCGCGACCACGGGGATCGCGCCGACGCCCATCCGGTCGATCTGGTGCACGATCGCCGCGACGTTGACGGCATGGCCGCGCCCGAACTTCAGCTGCGCGCCACGGATCGTCGCGCCGAGGATGAACATCGCGCCCCTGGCGTCCTCGATCCCGTCGAAGACGCGCTTGCCGACGTAACCGAAGGCGCGGGCCACCGCATTGTCGCGCGTCGCGCCGGTCGCCTCGGCGTCGCGTTGACCGGTGGCGCCCACCGCATTCAACAGGATTCGCGCGGCGTCGCTCTCCCCGCTGACGGCGACCGGCCGGCCGTTGCGCTCATAGGCCTTCAGCAGCCGGTCGATGACCCAGGCGCCGGCGGTGTCGATCCGGGTGATCCGGGAAAGATCCAGCACCGCGGCGGCGTCCGTCGCCTCCCGCTCCAGCCGGCGCATCTCCGAATCGACGTCGGCGATCGTCCGCGTCGTCCAATTGCCGGCGAGCGCGCAGACAAGCCCCTCCGCCTCGCGCTTTACCGCGACGGTCGGGGCGTCCTGGGCGCCGTCGGGCGCCCCGCTTGCGTCGCTGGCCGCATTGGTCAACATGGGACTGTCATACCGTCTCCGCCTGGGCATGTCACTTTGCGGATCGCGGCTCCTCCAGCCATCCGGAGTTCCGAAAGCGTGCGGACATTTTCCTTCGCGGCGGAAAGCTTCCCCATCGCCGGAACGTTCACCATCTCCCGCGGTTCCAAGACCACGGCAGACGTCATCGTCTGCACGATTGCCGAACGCGGTGCTGTCGGGCGGGGCGAATGCGTGCCGTATCGGCGCTACGGCGAGACGCCGGAAAGCGTCGCGGCCGAACTCGAGCGGGTGAAGGACCGCGTGTCGGCCGGCATCGACCGGCGCGAACTCGCCTCGATCCTTCCGCCGGGCGCGGCCCGCAACGCCGTCGACTGCGCGCTCTGGGACCTGGAGGCAAAACAGTCCGGCGTAGCGGCGGCAAGCCGCATCGTCCAAGGCGCGCCGAGGGCCCTGGAGACGGCGTACACGCTGTCTCTCGGGTTGCCGGACGCGATGGCCGCCCAGGCGGCCGAAAACGCGTGGCGGCCCCTCCTGAAGGTCAAGATCGGCGGTGACGGCGACGCCGAGCGCGTCCGCGCGGTCCGCGCGGCGGCACCCCGAAGCCGGCTCATCCTCGACGCCAACGAAGGCTGGAACGCGGGCAATGTCGAAGCGAACCTCGCAGCGGCGGCAGCGCTCGGGGTGGCGCTCGTCGAACAGCCGCTGCCCGCAGGCGAGGACGCGATGCTGGGCAGAATCGAGCGCCCTGTCCCGGTCTGCGCTGACGAGAGCGTCCACGTTGCGGACGATCTCGACCGGCTGGCCGGCCTCTACGATGCGATCAACATCAAGCTGGACAAGGCCGGGGGCCTGACCGAGTCCATCGTCCTCGAGCGCCGGGCCCGGGAGATGGGGTTCAAGATCATGGTCGGCTGTATGGTCGGCACGTCGCTGGCGATGGCGCCCGCGGTGCTGCTGGCGCAGCGGGCGGAGTTCGTGGACCTGGACGGGCCGCTGCTGCTGGCAAGGGACCGGATACCGGGACTGGCCTACGAAGGGTCGATGGTCTCACCGCCCGATCGGGCGCTGTGGGGCTGAGCCGGCGAGCAGCACCAGTGCGATCCCGAACGCGGCGACGCCGGCCATGATGAAGAAGCCATGCACGCCGAGGCCGGCATAGATCGGCCCCGAGGCGAGCGTGACCAGCGCGAAGGCCAGGCCGTTGGCGAAGAACGCGATGCCCTGCGCCGCGCCGGTCCGTTCCTCACCGACCGATTCGGCGATGATCTTCTGGACGCCGAGCAGCACTAGTGCCGTCGACACGGCATGCAGCGCCTGGGTCGCCAGGAAACCGCTGACACCCGTGCCCGAAGGCTGGACAAGCGGAAACAGCACCCAGCGGAGGATGGCCGCCGCTCCGGCCATCAGGAGCAGCGTCGAGGTCGATGCATGCCCCAGGACGCGCGTGAACACGAGGAACATGCACACTTCCGCGACGACGGCGGACGCCCAGAGGACACCGATCGCGGCGTCGGAGATCCCGATGGAGGTCCAGTAGATGGAACCGAAGCTGAACAGGTAGGAATGCGTGGAGTGGATGATCCCGGCGGCGCTGACAAGGAGCAGGAAGTGCCGGTTGAACAGCGACGGACCGGCGGCCTGCATTCCCGCGGCCGACAGCGGCGATGGCCGGCGCGGCCTCCCGAGGCGCGGCAGGAAGCAGGCGACGACGAGCGCGCCGATCAGCCCCAGCGACATGACCGTCGGGATGATCCCCGGACCGAAGCGGGACAGGACAAGGCCGCCCAGCAGGTTCCCGACGAGGAATGCGATCGATCCCCAGATGCGCATGCGCGAATAGTTCGAGCCAAAGCGCCGCACGCCCGAGAGGGCAATGGAGTCGGCGAGCGGCGAGTGCGGGGACCAGAACACGTGCAGCATCACCGAGACCGCCAGCACGGTGACATAGGTCGGCGGCAGGAAGTAGCCGGCCGACAGCGCCAGCGTGGCCGCGATCACCGCGATCATCACATAGGCGCGGTCTGGCGCCCGGTCGGCGAGCGACGTGACGTAGGGTGTCGTGACGAGCCGCAGGAATTGCGGCGCGGCCAGGATCACCGCGATCTGGGCAGCATCGAAGCCGCTCAGGTCCAGCCAGAGCGGGAAGTAAGGCACGTGGACGCCCACCGGCACGAACATCGCAAAGAACAGCAGCGACACCCTTGCCTCGAACAGGGGCGGCTTGGTGTTCTGATCGGCAGTCGGCTGGGATGCCATTGGGCGGGGGAAGGGCGAATCGCGTGGAGCGCCGCAGCGTGTTGGGTTCCGCGACGGCGCTTTCGTTAACACGCGCCCATGGGCCCGGAAACCCATGGTCCAATCGATTTATCCGGCCCGCGCGGTGCTCCGGCATGCCTTCACCGGAACCGTGCGGCGGTCGATCGCCAGACCGCAGGCGCTCAGATCCAGGATGCCGAGAACAGCCGCCCGGCGTCCAGCCGGAGATGGTCCGGCATCCGGCGCGGTGACCTTCATGTCGTCTCCTGCCGGTGCCCGACGCCATCCCTCGACGATGTCGCCAACGAGGTAGGCCGTCTCGGCCCTTTGGACCCTCAGGAAGTCCGGCAGGAACTCGGCCATGGCTGCCTTCGAGCCAAGGTGGATGTCCGAGATGAAGAGCGTGCGGACGCGGCGAACCTGGCTGCCTGACATGTGCTGTCCCGTATGTGCCCGCGCCCCTATGGCAGAAGTCGCGCGACAAGGATGTGACGGTTGCAGGCTGCGCGCGCCTTCCCTATTGCTGGCCCGCACCGGAAGAGAGGAGCGCCCGTCATGGACCTTGGCATTCGCGGAAGGAAGGCGATCGTCTGCGCCTCGAGCAAGGGCCTGGGGAAAGGCTGCGCGATCGCGCTGGCCGAGGCGGGCTGCGACCTCGTTGTGAACGGCCGCAACGCCGAGCAGCTCGCGCGGACGGCGGCCGAGATCCGCGAGCGCTACCGCGTCGAGGTGACGGAGGTTCCGGGCGACGTGTCCGATCCAGCCGTGCAGAAGGCGATGGTGGGCGCCCTTCCCCAGGTCGACATCCTGGTCAACAACAATGGCGGGCCGCCGCGCCGCGCCTTCCAGGACATCGACCGTCAGGCGATCCTGGATGGCGTGATCAACAACATGATCACGCCGATTGAACTGATCAAGGCGGTGCTCGACGGGATGATCGCCCGCGGCTTCGGCCGGGTCGTCAACATAACGTCGCTGACGGTCTACGTTCCGGCGGCGGGGCTAGACGTCTCATCGGGGGCCCGGGCCGGGCTGACCTCGTTTCTCGCCGCCACGGCGCGCAGCGCCGCCGCCAGCAACGTCACGATCAACAACATCCTTCCCGGGAAGTTCGACACCGACCGGCTGCGCGGTGCACGCCCCTCCGGGCAGTCGGAAACGGAGCAGACAGCCAAGCTGATCGCCGACGTTCCCGCCCGGCGGCTGGGCACCCCGGAGGAGTTCGGGCAGGTCTGCGCCTTCCTCTGCTCCATCCATGCCGGATACATGACGGGCCAGAACATTCCGCTGGACGGCGGCAGCTACGTCAGCGCGTTCTGAAAACGCGCGGCGGGAAACGCCGGCGTCAGACGCGCCGACCGGGCATCTCAACCCGCGCGGCGGCGTCGTCAGCCTGGAAATGCACCGTCATGCTTGCGGAAAGGAGCGGCCGACGGTCGCCTGGCCCACGCTGACCTCATGGTCGCGTCCCGCCTGCGTCGAAACCCGCTTGCTTTATGCGGTCGGCCTCCGATGGCGGCCTCGTCCACCCCGCGTTCAGGAGGGTGGACAACAGCCACCCACGGTTGTTGCTGTCGCCGGCACACCAGAGCAGGATGCCGGCATAGACGCCGAGCTGGTGGCTGGTGGAGGCATGGGCCAGAACGGTGGTGCTCAATCCGAACAGCACATAGGCCGAGATCACCCACAGAAGCGACAGCCCGATGATCCTGCTCTCGGGTCTGTCGAGCGCGCGCAAGCCGACGCGGGCGGCGATCCCGATCACGACGCAGAACAGGGCAAGTCCGGCGATGCCCGTTTCCAGGAACAGATCGAGATACTGATTGTGCAGGTGATTGAACTTCCGCAATACCGAGTCGGCCGGGATTCCCAGGCTCGGATCGGCGAACACGCCGGGAAACGATCCCAGGCCGTAGCCGAAGAGCGGTTGGCGGAAGGCGAGGTCGAGTGCGTTGATCCACAGCTCCAGGCGGACCTGGTTCGACGGCGAAAGTGCCTCGGGGCCTTCTCCGGATAGCAACGTGCCAAGGTCGCCGATCAGGATCGCCATCCGCGGCAGCGCGATCGGCACCAAGGCGAACACGACGACGATCACGAATGCGGCCGCGACGGCGATCTGGCCGGCGCTTGGCCTGCGCTTGCTGGCCAGCGCGATCAGCAATGCGAGCGGCGCGGCGGCGAGGAACGTACCCCTTGAGCCCGCTAGGATCAGGGCCAGGATCGTCAGTGAGAGCAATGCGGCCAGCGCAGTCGCGCGCCACAAAGCTGGCGTCTGGCCTGCTCGGCCGACGATGGCCAGCGCCACCAAGCCGGCCGAGACGGCAAGCACCTCGGAGAACGGGATCGGATTCGTGTTGCCGCCGACCCGGTCGCCGAGCTCCAGCGAGAGAAACGAAACACCCTGGAAACAGGCGACCGCGATGGCCGCGATTGCGTTGAACAGGGCCGAAGCAATGAGAAAGCGGTACAGATACTCACGGTTTCCGCCAAACAGCGAGAGCAGGAAGAACCCGTTGATCGCACCGAGGATCAACCGCGAGGGATTGTCCAGCTGGCGCATTTCACCATCGAAGATGAGCACGTTTGCGACGAGAAAGGCGCCGAAGAGGATCGTCGCGGCAAAGTAGAGACGGACGGCGCGGGATACGTCATCGACGAAGCGAAGCTGCGGAACGAGCGCCAGCCCGGCGAGCATGCTGAACGCATAGGCGATGCCATAGGCAGAATCGACACCGATCAGCGCCACGGAGAGCGCGAAACTGCTGATGCACAGGATCGTCAGCAGCCGCCCCAGGCCATTGCTCGTCGCCTGGGACGCGAACACTTTTGACAATTTCAAACCCGCCCCCACGCCGGTCGAAAAGATTAGGCACCGCGAACGGAAAGCTGGCTTCAGGCTATTGCTTCAACACGCGAACCGGACTTGAACTCCGCGGCCGCCCACCGCGTCCCTCGATCCGAACTCGTTCTCCCGTCCAATCTGTGAGACCATGGCTCCCATGAACGATACCAGCCGAAAGCCCGATATCACGGATCTCGATCAACAGGCACTGTTTTTCCACCGGCACCCCATCCCGGGCAAGCTGGAAATCCAGGCGACCAAGCCGCTTGGCAACCAGCGCGACCTGGCGCTCGCCTATTCGCCGGGCGTTGCTGCGCCGTGTCTGGCGATCAAGGACGACTCTTCCGCGGCCGCGCTCTACACCGGCAGGCAGAACCTGGTCGCCGTCGTGTCGAACGGCTCGGCCGTGCTCGGTCTCGGAAACATCGGGCCACTTGCCTCCAAGCCGGTGATGGAAGGCAAGGCGGTTCTTTTCAAGAAGTTCGCGGGGATCGACGTCTTCGATATCGAGATCGACGCGCCGGGCATCGACCGAATGGTCGAGACGGTCGCCGCGCTCGAGCCCACCTTCGGGGGCATCAACCTGGAGGACATCAAGGCGCCCGAATGCTTCGAGGTGGAAGAGCGGCTGAAGGCGCGCATGGGCATCCCCGTCTTCCATGACGACCAGCACGGCACCGCCATCATCGTCGCGGCGGCGGTCCTGAACGGGCTGGAACTCGCCGGCAAGGCGCTCGGCTCCGTGAAGATCGTCACCTCCGGCGCGGGTGCCGCCGCATTGGCCTGCCTCAACCTGCTGGTGTCGCTGGGCGCCCGGCGCGAGAATATCTGGGTCACGGACCGCTTCGGCGTCGCCTATGCCGGGCGCGTCGACGAGATGGACCGCTGGAAGGACCCCTACGTCAAGGATACCGGCGCGCGCGTGCTTGCCGACGTGATCGAGGGCGCCGACGTGTTCCTGGGTCTGTCGGCGGCAAACGTCCTGCACCAAAACCTGCTCCGTCACATGGCCGACAAGCCGCTGATCCTGGCGCTGGCCAATCCGACACCCGAGATCATGCCCGAAGTGGCGCGGGCCGCGCGGCCGGACGCGATGATCTGCACCGGCCGGTCGGACTTTCCCAACCAGGTCAACAACGTGCTGTGCTTTCCCTACATTTTCCGGGGCGCCCTCGACAGCGGGGCTCGCGCTATCAACGAGGAGATGAAGATGGCAGCGGTTCGCGCCATCGCCGCGCTGGCGCGCGAAGAGCCCTCCGACGTCGCTGCGCGCGCCTATGCCGGCGAGACGCCGACCTTCGGCCCGGACCATTTGATCCCCTCCCCGTTCGACCCCCGGCTGATCCTGCGGATAGCGCCCGCGGTGGCGAAAGCCGCCTGTGACAGCGGCGTGGCGGCCAGGCCGATCGAGGATTGGCCAGCCTATCTCGACAGGCTCAATCGCTTCGTCTTCCGCTCCGGCTTGATCATGAAACCTGTCTTCTCGGCCGCCAAGGCGTCCGGTGCGAAGCGTGTGATCTACGCCGACGGCGAAGACGAGCGCATCCTCCGCGCCGCCCAAGTGGTGCTTGAGGAAGGCATCGCCGAGCCGATCCTCATCGGCCGCCCGCATGTGGTCGAGGTGCGCGCCAAGCGTTACGGCCTGAAGATCAGGCCGGACAAGGACTTCGCGCTCATCAATCCGGAAGACGATCCGCGCTATCGCGATTATGTCGACCTGCTGATCCGCCTGGCCGGCCGGCGCGGCGTCACGCAAGAAGCTGCCCGCACGATGGTTCGCACCGACACGACTGTGATCGCGGCGCTGGCGCTGCACCGTGGCGATGCAGACGCGATGATCTGTGGCCTCGAGGGCCGCTTCGAACGGCATCTGCGCAACGTGCGCCTGATCATCGGGGCACGGCCGGACGTCATCGACAGGGACCTCTCGGCACTGTCGATGCTGATCACCCAGCGCGGAGTCGTCTTCTTCACCGACACTTACGTGACCGTCGATCCGAGCGCCGCCGAGATCGCGGAGATGACCATCCTCGCCTCGGAGGCGATCCGCCGCTTCGGCATCCAGCCGAAGGCGGCGCTGCTGGCGCATTCCAATTTCGGCTCCCGCGACACGCCGTCCGCGCGCAAGATGCGCGAGGCGGCGGAGATCCTGAAGCGCCGGGCGCCCGACCTGGAGAGCGACGGGGAGATGCACGGGGATGCGGCCCTGTCCGAGACGCTCCGGCAGCGCGTGTTCCCGCATTCCACGCTGAAAGGCGAGGCGAACCTGCTGGTGTTCCCGAACCTCGATTCCGCCAATATCGCGCTGACCACGGTCAAGCAGATGACCGACGCCCTCCATGTCGGGCCGATCCTGCTCGGCGCCGCGCGCCCCGCCCATATCCTCACCCCGTCGGTGACATCGCGAGGCGTGGTCAACATGAGTGCGATCGCCGTCGTCGAGGCCTCGAAGGTCGCACCCCTGCCCTGAACCGTCGCGCAGCCACGCAAGCAGCCACAAGCTAAACGAAAGGTTAACCGCGTAGCGGATACGGTCGGACGATGGACGGTCGCGTGTCGGCGGAGATCGGATGACCCTGGGCGGACGCAGGCTGGCGGGACTTGCGGCGATGGCCATCGCCGCGCTCGCCGTCGGCGCGGGCGAAACGTCCGCGGCGTCGCGGGTCTGCCGGCAACTTGAGGCGCAGCTTGCCGGCGCGACAGGCGGCACGGGGAGTGCGGCCCAGGTGCGGAAATATGACCGCGCCATCGAGAGGCAGCGCGAACAGCTCTCCAAGGCACGGGCCAACGCGCGCCGCGCGGGATGCACCTTCACCCTCTTCGGCCGCGACCGCTGCAGCGCCATCAACGCCCAGATCGAGAGGATGGAGACCAATCTCGATTCGCTCCAGGGCACGCGCAGCCGCCTGTCCGGCGGCGGAACGTCACGGAGCGAACGCGCCCGCATTCTCGCGTCGATCGAGGCCAATGGATGCCGCGACAGCGAAACCGTCGTCGCGTCCCGCCGCCTGCCGCCCGCTCTGACCGCGCGCGGGCGCGACGGCGTCTCGCTGTTCGACCAGTTGCGCCGGGACGGCGACACGACGGAAACGACGCTGATGGAGCAGGCCGACGGCGTCTACGGCCCAGCCGGCAGCTACCGGACGATGTGCGTCCGAACCTGCGACGGCTACTTTTTCCCGATGTCGGCGCGTTCGTCGGGCCGCGATTTCGGCCGCGATCTCCAGAACTGCGAAGCGATGTGCCCCGGCACGGAGATGCAGCTCTACTATCAGGGGGCCAACGCCGAGAACTCGGACGAAATGGTGTCGGCGGCCAGCGGCGAGGCCTACATGTCGCTGCCGACCGCCTATCAGTACAAGCAGGTCGGCGTCGACCGGCCTGCCGGTTGCGGCTGCAACCCCACCAAGGGTTTCGCCCTTCTTGGCGACGGCGCCAAGCCGGTCGACGATCGCACCGCGAGTATCCCCCTGCCGGCCGGTCGTCCCGATCCGGCCGCCGACCCGGAGACCATCGCCAATCTCGAAGGCGGTCTCGACGCCGCGACTGTCGGCCGCCTCTTGAAGCCCAAGGCCGCATTGGCCGCTCCGCCGGTCGACCCGGCCGACCGCAAGGTCAGGGTCGTCGGGCCAGCGTTCCTGCCCGACCAAGAAGGGGCAATAGATCTGCGAGCTCCGGGCCAGAAGAAAGTCCAGTGAGCGCCAGCCTTAGCGGCGCGAAGAGGGCCTTTCCCTTGCGCCCACTGGCTTCTTTCACCCGCTCGGTCCAGACCTTCCACGTGCCGTGATCCCAGGGTTCGGGCGGCAACATGTCGAAGGCGTCGCGGACGAAGCCAATATCCTCGTCCGAAAACGCTGGTGCGGCATCCGGTCCCTGATCGACGATCCGCCACCATCGGGCGGCGTCCGAAACACGGTCGAGATTGCCCCGGACGGCCAGCCACAGCGCTTCCGCCCTGTCCGCAGGCACGCCGGAGCGTGCCAGCCGATCGCGGACGTCTTCGTACGGCATCTGGTGGATCAGCGCGCGATTGAGCTGGACGAGATCGGCCGGATCGAACTTGGAGGCGGAATGCGAGGTCCGCTCCAGGTCGAAGTGGGTGGCGAGCGCCTCCATCGACGGCATCGCTGAAACATTCTCGGACGTCCCGATCAGGACTGCCAGCGAGGCGACCGCCATGGGCTCGATCCCGTCCTCGGCGAGGCTCTTCACCGAGAGCGCCCCGGTCCGCTTCGACAAACCCTCGCCGGAGGCGGCCGTCAGCAGATTGTGATGGCCGAACACGGGCGACTGGGTCCCGAGCGCGTGAAACAGGGCAATCTGAACACCGGTGTTGGTAACGTGATCGTCGCCGCGGATGATGTGGCTGATGCCGAGGTCCGCGTCGTCGACGACCGACGTGAAGGTGTAGAGATAGGTGCCGTCGGCGCGCACCATAACCGGGTCGGACAGCGATGCGAGGTCGACGGTCTCCTCGCCGCGCACGAGATCGTGCCAGCGTACCTCGGTGCGGCGCGGCTGGGCGGGATCGCCGTCGAAATTCGGCAGCAGGAACCGCCAGTACGGCGTGCGGCCTTCCGCTTCCAGCGCCGCCCGCTCCTCCCCGGTCAGCCTCAGCGCCTCGCGTCCGTAAACCGGCGGCAGGCGGCGCGAGAGGCGCACCTTGCGCCGCAGTTCCAGTTCTTCCGCAGTCTCGTAGCAGGGGTAGAGCAGCCCCGCCGCCTTCAGCCGGTCGGCGGCGGCGGCATAGGTGTCGAAACGCGCCGACTGGTGGACGGTGACGTCGGGGCGGATCCCCAGCCAGTGCAGGTCGGTCTGGATTTGGTCCGCATATTCCTGGCGCGAACGGGCGACGTCCGTGTCGTCGAAGCGCAGGATGAAACGCCCACCCGATTTCAGAGCGAACAGCCAGTTGAACAGGGCGGTCCGCGCGTTGCCGATGTGGATGTTGCCGGTGGGGGACGGCGCGAAGCGGACGGTCACGGTCATGGCGCTCGCCTATCCGAAGGCACCAGCCTTGGCAACGCACGCGGTCTGGCTACGGGGCGGTTGCGGCGGGGTTCTGCTCGAGAGCCCGCGCCCTGGCGCGCACCGACACATAGGCCAACACCAGCGAGGCCGCGAAGCAATACAGCCCCATCGCGATGAGTTGCCCGGGATAGGGAACGCCGATGTCGATCAGATAGCCGGTCAGGCCCGGCCCCAGCGCCGTCGCGAACACACCCCACGCGACCAGCAGCGCCCGGATCGAGCCCAGATGCTTCAATCCGTAGATTTCCGGCCAGACCGCGCCGAACAGCGTCGTCGACAGCCCGTTCGCCATGCCGATCAGCGCCATGAAGGCGAACGGCACCCAGGGAGCCGAGGCGAGCCCCAGGAGCAGCGCCGCGCAGCCAAGCGGGATCAGCACGAAGGGCAGAAGCGCCAGGCCCGAAAAGCGGTCGATCAGATGACCGGAGATCAGCGTGAACGTGCTGTTGACGACCGCCCAGACGACAAAGGCCGACGCGAATACCTCCATCGACCAGCCGCGCAGTTCGATCAAATAGACCTGGTGGAACATGGCGACGGTCGCGATGAAGCCCGGCGCCATGTAGCCCAGCAGTGTCAGGTAGAAGAGCGGATCGCGCAGCACCTCGGCGCGCGTCCAGTCGCGCGCGTCGACGATGCGCGGCACCGGGTCGGAACTCCTCGGCGCACGGCTGACGGAGGTCAGCGTGGCGAGCAGAGGGATCATCACCACAAGCAGCGACGCGGCAACCAGCCAGCCATTCCGCCAGCCGATGGCGAGCGCCAGCCAGACGAAGGTGTTGGCGTAGACCGCGTCGCCGACATTGTGTCCGACCACGACCAGCGACAGTGCCTTGCCGCGTTGCGCCGAGAACCAGCGGGCGGTCGCGGTGTAGGCCGTGTGCGTCGCCATGCCCTGCCCGAACAGCCGCAGCAGGTAGATCGCGAGGATCAGCGTGACGATATGCGCCGACAGGGACATGAGCGTGGCGGCCAGCGCCAGCATGAAGAGAACGAAGATCACGACCTTGCGGGCGGTCCAGCGGTCGATGATCTGCCCGAGATAGGACAGCGTCAGCGCGCTGCCCAGCGTGCCGACCATGTAGACCGCGCCCCAGCCGCCGTTTGAGAGGCCGTATTCAGTCCGGACATGTCCCGCCGACACGCCGATGAAGATCGTCTGTCCCGTCGTGGAGAGAAACGTCAGCAGGAAGCCTGCGCCGATCCAGCGGGCGTTGTCTCGGATGAAGGTGATGTACGACATGGGCAAGGACCGGCGGGCAAGCCATGCCGGTTCGGCGCGTTCCCGTCAAATGCCGGCATGCACGGGACTGTGGAGTGTGCGGCCGGCCCGAAGATCCGTGGCGGGAAAGCTAGCCCCGCGGGCGCTAGCGGATCCTGCGCGTCATCCGCATGGAATTGGCATCGACGAGCCGTTCGAAGCCGAACGGTTCGTAGAGCCCGTGCGCGTCGCGCGTGTTGAGGCTCCATGTCCCGACGCGGGCGAGGTCCGGGTGGTCGACGAACGCCCGCACGAGGCGCTTGCCGATGCCCTGGCGGCGGAAATCGGGCCATACCATCAGGTCGCACAGATGCGCGAAGAACACCCGGTCCGTGACGCAGCGGCCGAAGCCGACCTGCCGGCCCTCGATGAACGCGCCGCAGCACAGCGAATTGGCGAATGCCTGCATCTGGTCGCCCTCGCTGCGACCCTTGCCCCAGTAGCTTTCGCCGACTAGTGCCGCCGCCGCGACGAAGTCGATGCGCAGCAGATCAAAGCTGATTTCGACGTCAGCCATGTAAATCTCCAACCCGTGGAGGCGCTTAGCCGCGGTCCCTGAACCTGTTCGTGATCGGGTAACGGCGGTCGCGACCGAAGTTCTTCTTGGTGATCTTGACCCCGGGTGCCGCCTGCCGCCGCTTGTATTCGGCTATATAGAGCATGTTCTCGACGCGCGTGACCGTTTCGCGCGCATGGCCGCGCCTGACGATCTCGTCGACCCCCATCTCGTTCTCGACGAGGCATTCGAGGATGTCGTCCAGCACGGGATAGGGCGGCAGCGAGTCCTGGTCCGTCTGGTTTTCGCGGAGCTCCGCCGAGGGCGCCTTGTCCAGGATGTTTTTCGGGATCACCTCGCCGGTGGGACCGAGTGCGCCTGGTGGGACATGCCCGTTCCGCCATGCCGACAGCGCGTAGACCTGCATCTTGTACAGATCCTTGATCGGGTTGAACCCGCCGTTCATGTCGCCGTAAAGCGTGGCATAGCCGACCGACATCTCCGACTTGTTGCCGGTGGTGACAACCATCGAGCCGAACTTGTTCGAGATCGCCATCAGGATCGTACCGCGCGCGCGGCTCTGGAGGTTTTCCTCGGTGATGCCCGGTTTCGTGCCCTCGAAGAGCTGCGTCAGCGCGTGGGAAAAGCCGTCCACGGGTTCGAAGATCGGTACGATGTCGTACCGGCAGCCGAGCGCACGGGCGCAGTCCTCGGCGTCCTTGAAGGAGTCCTTCGAGGTGTAGCGGTACGGCATCATCACGCAGCGCACGCGCTCTTCCCCGAGCGCATCGACGGCCAGCGCTGCACAGATGGCGGAATCGATGCCGCCCGAGAGGCCGAGCACGACGTTCTTGAAGCCGTTCTTGTTCACATAGTCGCGCAGGCCGAGCATGCAGGCGCGGTAGTCGGCCTCCTCGCGCTCGGGCACCTTGGACATCGGGCCGTCAACGCAGACCCAGCCCTCGCCCAGGCGCTTCCAGGTTGTGACCGAGACGAACTCCTCGAACTGGCTCATCTGGAATGCGAGCGACCTGTCGGCCTGGATCGCAAAGGATGCGCCGTCGAAGATCAGTTCGTCCTGACCGCCAAGCTGGTTGGCGTAGAGCATCGGCAGCCCGGTCTCGATCACCTGCTTGATGACGATCTGGTGGCGCACGTCGATCTTGGCGCGGTAATAGGGCGAGCCGTTCGGCACCAGCAGGATCTCAGCGCCGCTCTCGGCCAGCGTCTCGCAAACGGCGAGTTCGCCCCAGATGTCCTCGCAGATCGGAATGCCGATGCGCACGCCGCGGAAGTTGACCGGCCCGGGCATGTCGGGACCGGCCTGGAAGACGCGTTTCTCGTCGAACTCGCCATAGTTCGGCAGGTCGATCTTGAACCGCTCGGCAAGAATCCTGCCGCCGTCGGCGACGACGATCGAATTGTGGGTCCCGGACTTGCGCTTCAGCGGCGTGCCGATGATGACGCCCGGGCCGCCATCGGCCGTATCGAGCGCAAAATCCGCGACCGCGTTCTCGCAGGCCTTGAGGAAGGCCGGCTTGAGCACGAGATCTTCCGGCGGATAGCCGGCGATGAACAGTTCGGTGAACAGCACCAGATCGGCGCCGTGACGCGCCGCGTCCGCCCTCGCCTCTCGCGCCTTGGCGAGGTTGCCGGCGACATCGCCGACGATCGGATTGAGCTGTGCGACCGCGATGCGAAGGACGTCGGGAGCAGGTGTGCTGGCCATGCCCGAGGCTTAGCGTGGCCCGCCGGGACGCGCAACGATCACTCGCCCATGTAGCGCCTCAACTCGTCCGCGCTCCGGTTCTCGCCGATGGACAGCGACAGGATGCGGCCGATATGGCTGCGCGGCAGGCCTGTCTGCTTCGCCCAGGCGTTCATCTGGTCCTGGACCTTCTTCAGGTCTTTCTGCGAGGTCGGGTTCTCGGCGATGTCGAGCCCGGCATCGCGCAGGGCGAGTACGAAGTCGCCGGAGACGATGAACCCGTCCCAGCCCAGCCAGCGCAAGAGATACTGGCCGGTGTTGCCGCCGAGCCGGCTGCCGTTCTTGCCGAGGAACGTCATCAGCCCGACCTGGTCGTCGGCCGGCCACGCCGCGAGGAACCGGCCGAACCCGCCGTGCTCCCTGGAGACCCGATCGACGAAAGCGGCATTTTCGCGCACTGACCTGATCTTTTGCGGGTTGCGGACGATGTGCTCGTCTCTGGCCAGCCCCTCCCAGAACTCGTCGGGCTGGAACAGGAGCTTCTTCGGCTCGAAACCGAGGAACGCCGCCTCAAATCCCGGCCATTTCTGCTCGATGACCCGCCACACGAAGCCGGCCGCGAACACCCGTTCCGCCATCGTCGAGAGGATGCGGTCGTCGCTGATCTTCGACAGTTTGGCGTTGTCCAGCGCCGGCCCGAGCAGCGATGCCAGGACCTTGTCCCCGCCTTTGCGGTCGGCTGCCCGCTTGCGGATCGATGCGAAGCTTTTCATCCTGCAATACCTCTTCGTGGCCGATGATCATCACCGGTTGCCGGACCGCGCAAGAGCCGAGAGGTTGCCATGAAGAAGACCGTCGACGATCTCGCCTCACAGTTCCTTGATGCCACCGAAGTGGGCATCGCGGAAACAAAGGTGCTGAGGAGTGCCATCGACCGCAAGGCGCTGTCGCACGACGCCGGCGCAGCCTTCGAGCGGCAGTCGACCCTCGGAGAGCGCCTCGCCGACGGGATCGCACGCGTCGGCGGCTCGTGGAGCTTCATCGTCAGCTTCCTTTTGTTCCTCGTGGTCTGGACTGCGGCGAACGCCTGGCTCTTGGGCGCAGAGCAGTTCGACCCCTACCCCTTCGTGTTCCTGAACCTGGTGCTGTCCATGCTGGCCGCGATCCAGGCGCCGATCATCATGATGTCGCAGAACCGGCAGGCAGCGCGCGACCGGGTCGACGCCGCGCACGACTACGAGGTCAACCTGAAGGCGGAGATCGAGATCATGGCGCTGCATGAGAAGCTCGACGAGCTGAGGCACCGGGAACTCGTCAAGGTGCACGACGACGTCGCCCGCATGGCGGAGGCGATCGCCCGCATCGAGGCGAGGCTGGTGGCCCGCCCGTCGTGAGCGACACCTTCCACCTCCTGATTGAACGCTACGGGCTGATCGCCCTCTTCCTGACCTCGCTGATCGAAGGAGAAGCGGCCGCGCTGCTCGGCGGGTTCTTCGCGCACCAGAACGCCTTCGGCCTCGGAGCGGCGATCGCCGCCTGCTCGCTCGGAGCCTTCGTGTCCGACTTCGCCTTCTTCATCGCCGGGCGCCGATACGCTGGCACCGCCAGAGTTCAAAGGCTGATGGGCCGACCGGGCTTCGCCCACGCCCTGCGCCTCGTCGGCGCCTACCCGCGGAGCTTCGCTTTCACCCGGCGCTTCGTCTACGGCCTGCGGCTGCCGACCGGCGTGGCGCTCGGCCTGACAGACATGCCTGCCGCCACGTTCGGGCTGATCAATGCCTTTTCCTCAATTCTCTGGGCGATCCTTGCCTGCTGGCTGGGGTATGCGTTCGGGCTGGGTGTCGAGCGCATGATCGGCGACGCGCTCCAGCGCCACGAGAGCCTGCTCATCGGCATGGTCCTGGCCGGCGGCGGCCTGGTCGCGCTGTGGTGGCTGGCGCGCCGCCTTGCGCGCCGCCGCCGAGAATCGGATTGAACGGGCCGGAGGTGGCGTCTCAGGAACCGGCCGCGAACTGCGGAAGCCCGTCGTCGATCTCGTAGTAGTCGCCCTTGTCGCCGACAAAGATGTGCATCTGGCCTTCCAGGCCGCTCGGCGTCTCGAAGGCGCCGGCCATGATGGACGTGCGGGCTGCGCCGTCCGGCTTCCAGAACAGCACCGACCCGCAGATGCGGCAGAAGCCGCGCTTGGCGTCCGCCGACGCGGCGAACCACGTCACGTTTTCGGCGCCTTCGACCTCCAGGTCGCGATCGGCGGACGCGGTGGCGGCCACGAAATGGCCCGTCTGCCGCCGGCACTGGGTGCAATGGCAGTAGATGATGCCGCGTAGCGCACCGCGCGCCGTGAAGCGAACCGCGCCGCAGAGGCACGAGCCCTTCCGCTCGGTTGCCGAACCCGAAGCCGCGCCCATGCGATGCCCTCCCGCCTTCGAAACAGCGCGACCATCGCCGAGATTGCCGTGCCGTGACCCGACAGATGCGACGCCGGGGTGACGCCCGCGCGCCCAGCCGCTAGGCTCTGGGCCGTCGAGCAAATGGGGGAGACATGGCGGCGGCAAGCGAACTGAAGGCCTTCCTGAAGGCCAATCCGGGCACCACGCATTGCGATGCCATTCTCTTCGACCTTTGCGGCAACGCCTATGGCAAGCGGCTGCCGCGCGCCCACCTGGAAAGGTTCTTCGACGGCGGCTCGCCGATCTGCGCCGCCATGTCGCTGGTCGACGTGCAGGGCAACACGGCGGACCCGATGGGGCACGGCTTCTCCGACGGAGACCCCGATGCCAACATCCGGCCGGTTCCCGGCACGCTGGTGCCGGTTCCGTGGAATCCCGGCCTTGCCCAGGTCGTGTGCGAGCCCGCGAACGCCGCGACAGGCGACGCGTTCTGGTACGACCCGCGCACGGTCCTGACACGCACCGTCGAGATCGTCCATGCGGCGGGCTGGCGGCCGGTGATCGCCGCCGAACTCGAGTTCTACCTGATCGATTTCCAGCGCGGCGACGGCGGCGCGCCGCAGCCGGTGGTGTCGCCACGGACGGGACGCACCGAAGGTGCCGGCAAGGTCCTGTCCCTGGCCAAGCTGGATGAGTACCAGCCAGTCATCACTGCGATGGAGGCGGCCTGCAGGGCGCAGAACATTCCTTCTTCCACGATCATTTCCGAATACGGCGCGGGCCAGTTCGAGATCAACCTGGAACACCGCGACGATCCCATCCGCGCCGCCGACGACGCGTGCCTCCTGAGGCGCGTCGTGCAGTCGGTGGCGCGCGAATTCGGCATGGAGGCGACCTTCATGTCGAAACCCTTCCCCGACCAGGCCGGCAGCGGCCTGCACGTCCACGCCTCGATGCTGGACGCCAAGGGCAGGAACGTCTTCGACAGCCGTGCCAAGGATGGCGAAACGATGCTGGGCCATGCCGTCGCCGGCCTGCAGGCGACGATGGCCGAGGCGATGGCGATCTTTGCACCCAACATCAACGTCTTCCGGCGCTTCAAGGCCAACAACTTCACGCCCGTCACGCGCGATTGGGGCGAGAACAACCGCTCCGTCGCGTTCCGCGTGCCTGTGTCGACCGGCGCGGCGCGGCGGGTCGAGCACCGTATCTCCGGCGCCGAGGCCAATCCCTACCTGGTCATCGCCGCCGTCATCGCCGGCATGCATCATGGGCTGGAAAATCGTCTCGATCCCGGCGAGAAATTCGCCGGCAATGCCGGTGCCGCCGTCGACGAGGCCTTGCCGCTCACGCCTTGGGATTCTCTACGCGCCCTGCGCGCAGCGACCATCCTGCCGCGCTGGCTGGGCAAGGATTACCCCGCAATCTATGCGAGCGTGAAGGAAGCCGAGTTCGCCGCGTTAATGGACGCGGTCTCGCCACGCGAGTACGAGTGGTACCTCTAGGGAAGATCGGCAACCAACGGTTAAGCCTGTCTGCAACATCAGGTCGCGGCCCCGGCCGCGGCAGCCACCTTTCCGCGAACCCGGCGATCACGCCCGGCCGCCTTTTAAGGAAACTTTAGCGGCGGAGGTCTATGCCTTCCCTCAGGCGAGGCCGCTTCTCTGTGTATCGCGGGTGGGAAGCCGCGGGAGCGCATAGCACAGGCTCGCCAGCCGAACGCGCCAGGGTCGGAAACGGCGCGCCGGCAAGCTCGAGGGGTAGAGCGGCATGAATGTGCAACCGACGGACGTAGGCGAGCGTAGCGCGGACATAGCCGCGACGATCGCCATGACGATGCGGCAGATGGGCGTGCTCGGCCTGCCGCGGAACTACGAGATTTTCTACGAGGCGTTGAGCGGCGCCAACACGCAGCTCTCCATGGACCTGCTGGCGCTCGGCAAGCGGCCGAAGCAGGACGAGCTCGACAAGCTCGGCCAGAAGTACTTTGCGCAGAACCACGAGCAGGGCATCGTCGACAGCGTCCGCGAGACCATCGCGCGGCAGCTCGAGGACATCACCAAGATCCTGCTGAACGAGCGCACCTATCTCGAGAAGTACGGGCGTATCCTCGACCAGACCGCCGAGGGCCTGAACAACCGGCAGCTCATCACCAAGGACCTTCTGAACAAGATCGTCGGCGTGATGGCGACGGCCACCAACACCACGATCGACCACGGCAAGCAGGCCGTCGAGACCCTGGGCGACCGCTCGGCAGAGCTCGAAAACGTCAAGTCGAAGCTCGAGGAATACAAGAAGCTCGCCGACACCGATCCGCTGACCCACATCTGGAACCGCCGCGCCTTCGATCGGCGCATCGCGCGGATCTACGATTCGCCGAAGTCGATCATGTTCAACGCCCTGATCCTGGCCGACATCGATCGCTTCAAGGCGATCAACGACCGCCATGGCCATCCGGTGGGCGACAAGATCATCCAGATCATCGCCGGCATCCTCCAGTCGCAGGCTCGCGACGACATGTTCGTCGCCCGCACCGGCGGCGAGGAGTTCGCGGTCATCATCGAAGGCAGCGAGGATTCAGTCTTCACCTTCGCCGAACGGCTGCGCAAGGCGGTCGGCGATGCCCAGTTCGGCAACAGCATGACCGGCGCGAACTTCGGCGCCATCACCATCTCCATGGGCATCTGCATGGCGACCGAGGCCGACGGTCCCGAGGATCTGTATGCCAAGGCCGACCGCGCGCTCTACCGGTCGAAGGTCGGCGGCCGCAACCAGGTCAGCACCTATTCGGCCCCGAACGGACCGCAGGGCAAGAACTACGCGCTCTACCGTAAGGACTGAGCGGAACCGCGACAGCGGCACAAAAAAGGCGCCTCGCGGCGCCTTTTTCGTTATGAGGTTTGCGGTGACGGCGGCGGCTATTCCGCGGCAACCGTGCGCTCCACGCGCTTGTGGCCGCTCTTCAGCAGATCCGACACCAGGAACGCCAGCTCGATCGCCTGGTCGGCGTTGAGACGCGGGTCGCAATGCGTGTGGTAGCGGTCGTGAAGATCGTCGGCCGTGATGGCGCGGGCGCCGCCGGTGCATTCGGTCACGTTCTTGCCGGTCATCTCGATGTGGATGCCGCCCGGATGCGTGCCCTCGGCGCGATGCACCTCGAAGAAGCTCTGCACCTCCCTCAGGATGCGGTCGAACGGCCGTGTCTTGTAGCTGTTCAGCGTGATCGTGTTGCCGTGCATCGGGTCGCAGGACCAGACGACCTTGCGGCCTTCGCGTTCGACGGCCCGGATCAGCTTGGGCAGGTGATCGCCGACCTTGTCGTAGCCGAAGCGGTTGATCAGCGTCAGCCGCCCCGGTTCGTTCTCCGGATTGAGCAGGTCGATCAGCTGCAAGAGCCCGTCGGGCGTCAGCGACGGTCCGCATTTCAGCCCGAGCGGGTTCTTGATGCCGCGGCAGTACTCGACATGCGCATGGTCCGGCTGGCGCGTCCGGTCGCCGATCCAGATCATGTGGCCCGACGTGGCGTACCAGTCGCCCGAGGTGGAATCGACGCGGGTGAGCGCCTCCTCGTAGCCGAGCAGCAACGCCTCATGGCTGGTGTAGAAGTCGGTCTCGCGCAGCGCGTAGTTCGTCTCCGAGGTGATGCCGACGGCTGCCATGAAATCCATGGTTTCCGTGATGCGGTTGGCCAGCGCCTCGTATTTTTCTGCCTGCGGGCTGTCGGAGACGAAGCCCAGCATCCAGCGATGCACGTTTTCCAGCGAGGCGTAGCCGCCCTGCGCGAAGGCGCGCAGCAGGTTGAGCGTCGCGGCCGACTGCCGGTACGCCATCTCCTGCCGGGCCGGATCGGGAATGCGCGACTTGGCGTCGAACTCGATCCCGTTGATGATGTCGCCGCGATAGCTGGGCAGCGTCACGCCATTCTGCGTCTCACTGCCCGAGGAGCGCGGCTTGGCGAACTGGCCGGCGATGCGCCCGACCTTCACCACCGGCTGCGAGCCTGCGAAGGTCAGCACGACCGACATCTGCAGGAACACGCGGAAGAAGTCGCGGATGTTGTCCGCGCCATGCTCCGCGAAGCTCTCGGCGCAATCGCCGCCCTGGAGGAGGAATGCGTCACCGGCTGAGACGGATGCAAGCTGCTTCTTCAGCTTGCGCGCCTCGCCTGCAAAAACCAGCGGCGGAAAGGTCGCGAGACGGGCTTCCGTGTCCTTCAGCGCGCCGGCATCCGGATAATCCGGCACCTGCTGGATGGGCTTCGCTCTCCAGGAATTCGGGGACCATTTCGTCATCGTCGCACCCTACGCCATTCGCCCGGCCGGACATATCGCCCGAGCCGGAACCGCGGCTCTCTACACGAAGCCGCTGCCGTATTCTACCCTGGACCTCGGCCGAAATCGAACCGGCACGCGGATCAGCCGGCGCGCTGGCCGTCCTTCACCCGGTAGCTCGGCTGGTACATCGTCACCAGTTCCTCGGCCGCCGTGGGGTGGACCGCCATCGTGCGGTCGAAGTCGTCCTTGGTCAGCCCGGCCTTCAGCGCGATGCCGAGCAGTTGGGCCATTTCGCCCGCGTCGGGGCCGAGCACATGGGCGCCGAGCACAAGTTTCGTCTCGCCATCGACCACGAGCTTCATCAGCGTCCGCTCTTCCCGGCCGGAGAGCGTGTGCCGCAGCGGCCTGAACGAGGCGCGGTAGACCTCGAGTTCCCGGAAGCGGACGGCGGCGGCCTCTTCCGACAGGCCGACGGTGCCGATCTCCGGCTGCGAGAAGACAGCAGTGGCGACGCAATCATGGTCCGGCGCCGTCGGATTGTCCTTGAACACGGTCTCGACAAAGCACATGGCCTCGTGGATGGCGACCGGCGTCAGTTGCACGCGGTTGGTCACGTCGCCCACGGCATAGATGTTTTCGACGCTGGTCCGCGAATACTCGTCGACGACGATCTCGCCCACCTTCCCCGTCTCCACGCCGGCAGCCTCGAGGCCGAGAGATTCCGTGTTCGGGATACGGCCGATCGCCAGCATGACCTGCCCCGCGGTGATCATCTCGCCGGTCGACAGGTGCGCGTCGAGGAGCCCGTCCGGGCGCTTCTCGATCCGCTCGAAGATCGTCTGGCAAAGGACTCGGATGCCTTTCTTTTCCATCGTCTGGTGAAGCGTCTCGCGCAGATCCATGTCGAAGCGCTGCAGGATTTCCTGGCCGCGGTAGATCAACGTCGTCTCGACGCCCAGCCCATGGAAGATGTTGGCGAACTCCACCGCGATGTAACCGCCGCCCGCGATCACGATCGCCTTCGGCAGCGCCTTCAGGTCGAAGGCCTCGCTGGAGAAGATGCAGTGTTCGTGGCCCGGCAGCGCAGCATGCGGGTTCGGGCGTCCGCCGGTCGCGATCAGGATCGTCGCGGCCGTCACGGTCCGGTTCTCGCTCTCGATGCGCACCGTGTGGCGGTCGACCAGCGTCGCGCGCGAATGGAACGTCGTGCCGCCCGCCCGTTCGACGCCCGACTGGTAGAGCCCGGACAGGCGGGCGATCTCGCGGTCCTTGTTGGCGACCAGCGTCGGCCAGTCGAAGCTGGTCGCCAGAACGGTCCAGCCATAGCCGGCCGCATCCTCGAAATGCTCGGGAAACTGCGACGCATGGACGAACAGCTTCTTCGGCACGCAGCCGCGGATGACGCAGGTGCCGCCGAAACGGTATTCCTCGGCGATCGCCACCCGCTTGCCGAGCGACGCTGCGACCCGCGCGGCGCGTACGCCGCCCGATCCGCCGCCGATGACGAAGAGGTCGTAGTCGAAGTCAGCCATGTCGCCTCACGCGCCCGTCCCGCGCATGAGACCTATGGTCGGCGCGCGCAAAAGAAAAGCCCGGCGCTGGGCCGGGCTCGATTTCGGTCAGATGTGCGCCAGAGCAGCGCGAGCGCATCACTGGCTGGTGCTGGTGCCGGTCGTCGTGCCGGTGGTGGCGCCACCCGGCAGCAGGGAGGCCGGATCGGCCGGTGCCATCGCACCCACGATCGTCTCGAGCTTCTGGCCGACCGCCAGCGCCAGGTCGCGCGCGATGCCGCGCTCCCAGATCTCGACGGCCTTGTTGGTCTCGCGCGTCACGATCGGCCCGTTGGCCAGCAGCTTCTTGCCGGTCTCCGAATTGTAGAACGTGGCGATGGTGTTCAGGTCCGCCTCGGAGAAGGACCGTGCGTAGGCGAGCGCGATCTCCTTTTCGAGGTCGACGCGGCGCGGGACCATCAGAATGGCCTGCTCGTCGACCGTCTGCAGGATCAGCGCCTGCAGGTCGGGGTTCTGCTGGATCAGGTCGGACTTGATCGTCTTGGCGATTGCCGGGAGGATGTCGTCGAAGTCGTCCGTCGCGTTGATCGCGTCAACGGCCGCGCGCGCAGCCTTGAGATGCGATTCGGCGATGTCCTGCGCAAAGGCATGCGGCGCGGCGAGGAGGAATGCGGCTGCCGCGGCGGCAGAGGCGAGACGGCGCAGGCCGGTCGTGAAGGTCATGATCAGACAACTCCGTGTTCGTTACCCCGGGGTCGGTCGAGGGTGGTGATGCCCCCTGCCCCGGCAATGATCGCCGTGGTCGCCATCCCCAGGAAAAGCCCGTGCTCGACGACGCCTGGTATGGCGTGAAGAGCGTCCGAAAGCGCTCTTGGATCGGGAATGCGGCCAAAAGATGCATCGAGGATCAGATGGCCGCCGTCTGTAACAAAAGCAGCGCCGCCCGTCATCCTCAATGTGATTGTGCCGGCGAGGCCGAGCCGTTCCGCGGCCATGGCGATTGCCGTCCGGGTGGCTTCGAGGCCGAAACGGTTCACCTCGATCGGCAGGGGAAAACGGCCCAGCATGTCCACCAGCTTGCTGGCGTCGGCGATCACGACCATTCGCCCGGATGCCGCCGCCACGATCTTCTCGCGCAGCAGCGCGCCGCCGCCGCCCTTGATCAGGGTGAGGTTGCGGTCCAGTTCGTCGGCGCCGTCTATCGTGAGGTCAAGGACCGGCGTCGCCTCCAGGGTCGTCAGCGGCACGCCGAGCTCTTGGCACAGCTTCGCCGTCCGCTCCGAGGTCGGGACGCCGACGATCGCGAGCCCGCCCGCCACCCGCTCTGCCAGCAGTCTGACGAATTCCTCGGCGGTCGAACCCGTGCCGATGCCGAGCCGCATGCCCGGCCGGACATGCGTCAGCGCGGCCCGCGCGGCTTCGATCTTGAGGGCTTTGGCGTCCATGTCCCCGGATGGCTCGTTTCCGCGGCGCTCCTATCAGCTTTAGGCAGAAGAGCAAGCGGCTGGGGGCGGCGAGCCGGTCGACGGGCCTTGCGCGGCGGCGGGCCGGCAGCTATCGCGCGGGCTCCCGACGTCCGAGCCCAGTGTCCCGCGCATGCCCAAACCCATCATCGTCTTCGACCTCGACGGCACGCTGATCGACACGGCGCCCGACCTGCTGGACAGCCTGAACCATAGCCTCGGCCTCGCGGGGCTTTCCCCGGTCGAGGCAGCACCCTTCCGTGCCGAGCTCGGCATGGGCTCGCGGGCGATGCTCCAGCGCGCTTTCGCGTCGGTCCGGCGAGACTTCATCGAGGGCGAACTCGACAGTCTCCAGACCTCGTTCCTCGACCATTACAGGCTGAACATTCCCGGCAGGTCGCGGCCCTACCCCGGCGTGCTGGCCGCGCTCGACCGCTTCGAGGCCGCCGGCTTTGAGCTCGCCATCTGCACCAACAAGATCGAGAAGAGTGCCAGCGCGCTGATCGAAGGCCTCGGCCTCGCGCCGCGCTTCGCGGCGATCGCAGGGGCCGACACCTTCCCCTTCCGCAAGCCCGATCCGCGCCATCTGACCGAAACGATCGCGATGGCGAAGGCCGATGCCAGCCGGGCCGTGATGATCGGCGATTCGCGGACCGACATCGACACCGCCAAGGCTGCCGGGATCCCGGTGATCGCCGTCGATTTCGGCTATACCGACCGTCACGTGCGCGAGTTCGATCCGAGCATGGTCGTCTCGACCTACGACGAGATCACATTGGAGGCTGTGGAGCGGCTGATCGCGGCGGCAGGCTGAACGTTTGGATGGTGGGCGATGTAGGGATTGAACCTACGACCCCACCCGTGTGAAGGGTGTGCTCTCCCGCTGAGCTAATCGCCCATCCGCAGCCCGTCGGGAACCTCGGGCCGAAAACGTGCCGCGATATAGGCTGCGGCTCCCGGCCAAGTCAAGTTTGGCAAGGATGCCGCCGAACCAGGTGGCAAGTCCTCAGCCGCTGACCTCGACGCGCACGGCGTCGGTCTTCTCGATCGCCGTCTTCAGCCGCGCGTCACGCTCGTAGACGTCGTCGAAATACTCGACCTTGCCAGACAGGTCGGGCCAAGCTGTGAAGTACGACACGTAGACGGGGATCTTGCGGCTGACCTTCTCCGACGAGTGACCCTGCTTCAGCTTGCCGGCCACGTAGTCGCGTGTCGAGCCCAGCACCGCGGCGGCCATGCCGCGGGGGTCGGCGAGGCGGATGCAGCCGTGGCTGAAGGCGCGCACGTCCTTGTCGAACAGCGACTTCGACGGCGTGTCATGCATGTAGATGGCGTGCTTGTTCGGGAACAGGATCTTGAGTTCGCCGAGCGCATTGGCCTCGCTCGGCGTCTGCCGCACATCGTAAGGGATGTTCGCGCCATAGGCGCCCCAGTTGATCGAAGCCGACGGGATGCGGCGGCCCTTCGAGTCGGTCACCTCGTAGCCGGCACGGTCGAGATAGCCGGGATCGCCCATCAGGCGGGGCAGCATCTCGTTGATCAGGATCGACCTCGGCACGCCCCAATAGGGATTGTAATCGACCTGCTCGATCTCGTCGTAGAAGAAGCTGGTCTGGTTGGCGCGGGTGCCGATGACCACGCGCGTCGTCAGTTTTGCCTCGCCGCCCTCGATATAGCTGGCCATGTACGCGGGCTGGTTGATGAACACGCGCGGACTGCCGAGGTCCGATGGCAGCCACCGGATCTGCTCCAGCGCCAGCTTCACCTTGTCCAGCCGATCGGCCTTCGACGAGCCGACGAGGGCCGCGACCGTGCGCGGACCGATCACGCCGTCGCCCTTCAGGCCGAGAAGCTCCTGCTTGGCCTTGATGACCGGTACCAGCTCGTCGACATAGTCCTGGCTTTCCGCCAGGCGTGCCAGCACCGGGCCGTGCTCGCCGCCGAAGGCGTCGTCCATGTCTCGCGCGATGGCCGCGAGCACGTTCGGCAGTTCGGCGCTGCTCTGGCCCGGTTTCAGCACCAGGCGCGGATCGATGACGATTGCGTTCTCCTCGCTCGCCTCCAGCGCCTCGAGCTCGACGCGCAGCGCCTGGTACTCGGCGTTCTGCGGGTGGCGTGATTCGAGGAAAGTGCGCACCTGCTGCGTATGCGCCAGCGTTGCCAGTACGGCAGCAGGGTCGAACGCCTTGGCCGGGAAGTCGTGGTAGCCGGAGAGCTTGTTGGGATCGATGCGCCCGCCCTGCGCGTCGCGCACATAGCGCAGCACGCGGGCCGACAGCGTCATTTCGAACTGCACGAGATCGCGCATCCGGGCCGCGGTCTGGTCGACCGAGTAGGCCGCGGGCGGCACCGAGATGGCGTACTCGTCCGGCTCGAGGCCGTGGCTGCCGGCGTCGCCCAGAACGCGGACGGCCTCCATCGCGCGACCGTTGGCCGTGAAGCCACTGACCCAGATGAAGGAGGGATTGGCGGCATAGTAGTCGACCAGGCCCTTGGCGATGTCCTTTTCCGCGGTCAGATCGAAGCCTTCGAGGCCCGCGGCCGCCTCGGCGATCGACAGGCCGGACAGCGACGGCTCGAACGCGGCCGGCTGCGGCAGCGCGCGCAGCTTGGCGAAATCGACGCGTGCCAGACCCTCGACCTTGTAGTCGTAGTAGCTCGGACCCGTGACCTTGGCGACGACGCGCTGCTTGGGCTTGGCGGGAGCGGCTGGAAACTCGCCGGACTGTTTCTTCTTCTTCACTCCGCCGCCGAACAGCAGCTGGAAGAGGTCCTTCTGCTCGGCATGCGCCGCTGGGATCACCAGCGACGAGGCGAAGGCGGTCATCACGATTCCGAGACCGAGCCTGCGAATGCTGCTGCCGCTGGATATGCCCATTCGATCACCCGCCTGGCCGCGACAGGTCGCGGCGGTTCAACCATTTCGCCCCAGACGCGACGACCGACGCGCACCACGATGCGAACTTACGGCGCCAGAATCGCTGTCGGACGTGGCCGATCCGTGGCGGCAACATACTGATTCATACCGTTATCGTTAAGCTTTCATAAATTTCCGCCCTCGTCCGTTGCACGAAAAACACATGTCCGTGATCGTCGCCCAAGCTTGGGAAAGGCGAAGGCGGCACACGGCCGCCCTCCAGGATGCGTCAGCTGCCAGATCCGGTCCGGTCACCGTCCGGATCGTAGTCCCGGTCGCGATCGGCGGCAGGCTTGCTCCCCGAGCGATCCTCGTCGGGATTCCAGCCACCCTGCTGGCGGTGCCGCGGCTCCTCGGCGCGCTGCTGCTCGCTCTTGCGGAACCCGCCCTCGCGCTCGACGCCCGCCTGGCGCGCATGCTTGTCCTCGAAATCGCGCTTCTCGCGCGAACCGTCCTCGGTCTTCTCGGGTCGCTTGCTCATTGTCCGTCTCCTTCGCGGTTTGGCGGACAACAGGAACGGCCCAGCCGACTTTTGGTTCGCACGGGCGGCCGATGCCACTCGCCCGGCGCAGCTAGTGCACCAAGCTCCGCTTCCGGAGGCCCAGCGTGAAGCGAACGGCCTCCGCCGCCACGTCCGGGTCAGCCAGGATGCGCCGGTGGCCGAGCCCCTTGGCCCAGTGGACCCGCACATGCGTGCCGGCCTGCGCAAACGCCTTGGCGTTGTCGGAAAGCACCTCGCGGTCGTCCGGCGCGTGGATCACAAGCGTCGGGGTCGCCAGATACCGCAGCTGCTCCGCGCCGACAAAGTCTTCGAGGGGCCGCCCGGCGACGCGCTCGACCTGCGCCGCGACCGCGGTCTGCGAGCGCGGACCAAGATTGAGGAACCGGCCGAAATCCTCGAACAGCGCCGGCATGGAACTCGGCGCCGAGATCAATACGAGCCGCTCGGTTTCCACGGGACGGATACCCGCCACCGAACCTGCGGCCGCGTTGAGCGCAACAGCCCCGCCGAAGGAGTGGCCGACGATGGCAGCGAACGGACCGAACCAGTCGCCGGCGGTGCGGGCCGCGTCCACGGCGATCGCCATGTTGAGGCGCCGGCCGGAAGACTGGCCGTGACCCGGCAGGTCGAGCGCGATGACCCTGTAGCCGGCCTCGCGGTAGCCCTCCACGACGGTCTTCATGTGTTCGGTGCGGGACCGCCAGCCATGGAGAACGAGCACGGTGCCGATGGGCCGCCCGCCGTCGGGCTTGTAGTCGAAGGCCATCACGCGGCCGGTCCGTGTGGTGAGATGGTGACGGCGCGCCTCGGCCATGAAGCGGGCCGCCTGGTCGAGGGCGCGGCGTTCCCGGTCTGATACAGACCCTGGATCCGGGGTGCGGCAGAAGAGTTCGAACGCTGCGCGGCCGCTGAGGCCGGGCGCCAGATGCTCTCCTGCGCGAAACAGACTACGGATGACCTTATATGAGAATGATGCCATGGTGACACCTCGGAGGAGCGGGCACTTGAAGAACTGTTCAAGCCTGAACATATTCGTTCAATCATGAACAATATGCAAGACCTTCCGTGGGACAATCCGCGTTTTCGCAACTGGATCGCGCTGGTGCGCGCCGAGAAGGCGGTGGTGCGCGAGCTGACCAAGGCGCTGGTGCCGTTCGACCTGAAGCTTGCACAGCTCGACGTGCTGATGAACCTGTTGCGGCATCCCGGCATGTCGCAGCACGACCTGGCGCGGAAGCTTCTGGTCGGCCGATCCAACATCACCATGCTGCTTCCCCAGTTGGAGACGCAGGGGCTGCTGCGCCGCGAGGGCGACGCCAAGGACAAGCGCGTCATGCGTCTCTACCTCACCCAGGAGGGTGAAACGCGGCTGATGGGCGCGCTGAAAGTCTATTCCGGCCTGATCGAGAAGGTGATGGCGCAGTCGACGCCGGCGCAGTGCGACGCGATGGGCGAGCAGATGCGCCGGATCGAAGAGATGCTGAGCAAGGAAGGTTGATCGCTCAGGCGGCTGCCTTCGCGGCTGCCCTTCGTCCCCGCGGCGCGCGTTCGGGCCGCAGCTTGGGCAATAGATATGCGGCGGCGGCCATCCCCAGTCCGACAACCAGAACCCACCAGGACGGCCTGATCTGGAAGGCGAATTGGAAGTTCGCCAGGAACACGCGGCTGGCCGGCACGCCGGTTGCTGTCGCATACCAGGCGAGTTCTGCCGCGGCGGTGCCCAGCGTGCCGATCACGGCGATGGCCGCGAGGGTCGCAGGGGCGGCGATGTCGAAACGGCGCCAGTGCGCCAGGCGGTAGAGCATCAGCAGGATGAAGAGGCCGGCCAGGAACGTCGCCTGGAACACGTCGAGCTTGGTCTGCATGAAGTAGTGGATCACTGCCAGGACACCGATGGCGTAGACCAGCATGTGGAGCCGCCCCCAGTTCCTGCCGAGCGCCCTGATCGCCCGGTCGAAGGACGTGGCGCCGAGCGCCACGAGGCCGAGGAACGCCGCAAAGCCTATCAGCAGGTAGGTTCGCAGCCAGATCTCGCTGAAGACCTTGGCCAAGTCCCAATTCTGGTCCCAGATGTAGAGCGTGAAATGCACCAGCGCGTAGGCAAGCGCCGACACGCCCAGCATCCGCCTGACCAGAATGAGCTTCGGCCAGTCCAGAATGCGCCGCAGCGGCGTCACCGCGAGGCTCGCGACGAGGATGCGTATGGCCCAGTCGCCGGTCTCGTGAATGGCCTCCGTGATCGGCCGGGGGCCAAGCCCGTCGGTCGCGGCAAGGTAGAGCACCCAGCAACCGGGGAGCAGCACGGCGGCCAGCGTCGCGGCCTTCAGCGGCGAGAAATTGCCTGCGCGGTCGGTCCAGGGCGTCATCGAGCTGCGATCCGTCTGTTTCTCGCAGATACGGAGACGGCGTCGGGAATGTTACGCCGGCCGGCCATATTTGCCCGGTCTCCCGCTCACAAGCCGGTGAAACCGATCACCACATCGATTTCCGTGCCCGCTCGGGCCAGGCCGTGTCATAGGCATCGGCGTCGATCTTGGCACTGCTGGTGACCGCCAGGATCTGGCCGGGCGTCGGCAGGCTCCTCGGGTCCACGTGCTTCGCCGCGTTCCAGAGGTCGGAGCGGTGGATCGCGCGCGCACACTGGAAATAGACGGCGTCGACGTGGAGCACGATGACCGAGCGCGGCGCCTTGCCTTCCATGATGAAGGCTTGCCGCAGAGCGTCGTCGACCGACACCTCCGCCCTGCCGTTGACACGCAGCGTCGTGCCGGACCCCGGAACCAGGAACAGCAGGCCGACGCGGCTGTCGCGGATGATGTTCTTCAGTGAATCCGCGCGGTTGTTGCCCTGCCGGTCCGGCATCAAGAGCGTGCGCTCGTCGGCCAGCCGCACGAAGCCAGCGAGGTCGCCGCGCGGCGAGCAGTCGAGCCCCTCCGGCCCGCTGGTCGCCAGCGCGACGAAGGGCGAAGCGGCAATGAAGGCGGCATATTCGGGAATGACGCGATCGAGTTCCTTGACCAGCGACGTCTCGCCGGGAAGGCCGTAGAGCGCCTCCAGCTGCTCGACGCTGGTGATCGTGGTCGTGCTCATGCGCTGAACCGTCTTTCCATGACGCGCCGGATTCGAAACCTCAGGCAATCTCCGCAACTCCTTGCGCGGACTCGAAAATCAATCGCGCGAAAGACCCTTCCCGGCAAGCTCGGCCAGATAGGCCTGCCACCGTTCCTCACCGTCGTGGCCGAGATCGTGCAGGTAGGTCCAGGTATAGATGCCGGTATCATGGCCGTCGTCGAAGATGATGCGGGCCGCGTAGTTGCCCACCGGCTCGATCCGCGCGATGGCGACGTTTCGCTTCCCGGGCACGGTGACCCGCTGCTCGGGCGAATGCCCCTGCACTTCCGCCGACGGCGACACGACACGGAGCAGTTCGGCCGTGATCGGCATGGGATCGTGGTCCGGAAACGTCACCGTCAGCAGCCGGCGATCCTTGGAGACGCGCAATTCGGTCGGGGTCATGGAGGTCCGTATAAGCGCAACCCCGGCGGGAGGCCATCGTGATCCGCGACATTTGCCCCTCCGCATGCTGAAATGCTACCAGAGAGCCTTGTATTGACGCCTCCAGGGCCAGACATAGGAACGATGACGCTCGCGGAACGCCATATGGAGCCGGCCGTGCCGGCTATGCTGGACCCCTTCGGGCGGTCCATCACCTATCTGCGGGTGTCCGTCACGGACCGCTGCGATTTCCGCTGCACCTACTGCATGGCCGAGGACATGGCCTTCCTGCCCAAGAAGGACCTGCTGTCGCTCGAGGAACTCGACCGGCTCTGCACCGTCTTTGTCGAGAAGGGTGTCAGGAAGCTCCGTCTCACCGGCGGCGAACCGCTCGTGCGCAAGAACATCATGCATCTCGTGCGCCAGCTATCGCGCCACCTGCGCTCGGGCGCGCTGGAAGAGCTGACGCTGACCACCAACGGCTCGCAACTCGCCCGATATGCGGGAGGACTCGCCGATGCCGGCGTGCGCCGCATCAACGTATCGATCGACACGCTCGACCCTGACAAGTTCAAGGCTGTGACGCGCTGGGGCGACCTGGCGAAGGTGCTGGCGGGTGTCGACGCCGCGCTGGCTGCGGGGCTCAAGATCAAGATCAACGCGGTGGCGCTGAAGGGCTTCAACGATCACGAGATTCCGGATCTCATGCGTTGGGCGCATGGCCGCGGCATGGACCTCACTGTCATCGAAACCATGCCGATGGGCGAGATCGACGCCGACCGCACGGACCAGTATCTGCCGCTGTCGGTCTTGCGCGCCGACCTCGAACGCCGGTTCAAGCTGACCGACATTCCGTTCAAAACGGGCGGCCCGGCTCGCTACGTCGACGTTGCCGAGACCGGCGGACGCCTGGGGTTCATCACCCCGCTCACCCACAATTTCTGCGAGAGTTGCAACCGCGTCCGGCTGACCTGCACCGGCACGCTCTACATGTGTCTTGGTCAGGACGACGCCGCCGACCTGCGCGCCCCGCTGCGCGCCTCCGAAGGCAATGAACTGCTTTCTCAGGCCATCGACGAGGCCATCGGCCGCAAGCCCAAGGGCCACGACTTCGTCATCGACCGGCGCACGCGCAAGCCGGCCGTCGCCCGGCATATGAGCGTCACCGGCGGCTGAGGCGCCAGCGGGGACCGACCATGAACCGTCTTTGGCCGGCCTGCCTTCTCGTCGCGTTCGCGGTCGCTCCGGCACTGGCCGATCAACTGACCTATGTGAACGACCGGTTCGGCACGTCCGTGACCTTCCCGGCGGAACTCTTCGACCAGCGCCTGGAGCCGCCTGCCAATGGCGACGGCATGAGCTGGAGCTCGTCGGATGGCGCGACGCTGTCGGTCTGGGGCACCAACAACGTCCTCGACTTCACGCCACAGTCGCTCGCGGAGCATGAAACAGCGCGGGATACGCCGGGTTTCGAGGTGACCTATCACCGGGTCGGCAGCAACTGGCTGGTGCTGTCGGGATATGACGAGGGGCTGATCTTCTACGAGCGTTTCGTCTTCGGATCGGACAACGTCATCCACGGCGTTTGGATCAAATATCCCGAATCGCTGCGGTCGACGTTCGATCCGATCGTCGGCGACATCGCGGCGAGCTTGAAGGGGCCGTGAGGCGGAAGCCAGATTTACGTTTGGGAAGACTCGAAATAGGATGGTCTCCACAGCCGATGCTGGCTGATGGGGGATGTTCATGCGCGTATTTCTCGCTTCCTGCCTTGTCTCTCTTGGAATGATCGTGCCTGCGTCCGCCCAGTCGATCGGCGGCACCTACACGGTCGAAGGGACCAATTTCGACGGAAGCCCCTACTCCGGCACGGCCGAGATCGTGCTGACCAGCGAGACGACCTGCGTCATCCAGTGGATCACCGGCGGAACCACCTCTCAGGGCATCTGCATGCGCAACGATGACGCGTTCTCGGCCGGGTATGTGCTCGGCGACGCGATCGGCCTCGTTGTCTACAAGGTCAACCCCGACGGCTCGATGCACGGGCTGTGGACCATCGCGGGCAAGGATGGCAACGGCACCGAAGTGCTGACGCCGAACTGAGCGGCTCCGCGAGCGATCTCTCGATCGCGCCCGAGCGAGCCGCCGTTTCCGGGTCACGGGCATCGGTTCGGCGAGGGGGGCTGGTCCACCGGTTTTGCGGTTGCTGTTTGACGCTCGGGTGCTACATGCAGCGCCAAAGCACCGAGCCTGAACCGTTTTGGCCCTTTCTCCCAATCTGCGCGGCGCCCTGTTCATGTCGATTTCGATGGCGGGCTTCACCGTCAACGACGCGATCGCCAAGGCCGCGGCGACCGAGATGAACATGGCCCAGGTCATGGCGATCCGCGGAGTGTTCGCGACGACGCTGGTGGCCTTGTTCGCCTGGCACCAGGGGGCGCTGCGGGCGCCCCGCATGGTCCTCGATCCCATGGTCCTGCTGCGCTCTTTCTCCGAGCTGGGCGCGACGCTCAGCTTCCTGATGGCGCTGACACACATGCCGCTCGGAACGGTTTCCGCGATCCTGCAGGCCCTGCCCCTGGCCGTCACCATGGGTGCGGCGCTGGTCTTCGGCGAGCGGGTCCGCTGGCGGCGCTGGGCCGCCATCGTCGCCGGCTTCTGCGGGGTTCTGATCGTCGTGCGCCCGGGCTTCGAGGGATTCAGCCCCTATGCGCTGTTCGCGCTGGCCTGCGTCTTCTTCGCCGCGGTCCGCGACCTCGCGACGAAAAGGGTCCCCGACCACATCCCTTCGCTTCTGGTCACCACCGTCACCGCGACGCTGATCACCGTCGCCGGCTTGGTCCTGATCGTGCCGTTCGGCGGCTGGACGCCGGTGGGCGCCGGCAGCGTCGCCCGGCTCGCATGCGCGGGCGTGCTCCTTCTGGTCGGCTACCAGTTCATTATCATGGCGATGCGGACCGGCGAGATCTCGTTCATCGCTCCGTTCCGCTACACGGCGCTGCTGTGGGCGATCGTGCTCGGCTACCTGGCATTCGGCGAAGCGCCGGACATCGCGATGATCGCCGGCTCGATGCTGGTCGTCGGCTCGGGCCTCTACACGCTCTATCGCGAGCGCGTGGTGGGTTCCAGCCGCATCGCGGCCGAGAGCGTCACCACCGAGATCGCGCCGGACAGGACCTGACGATGGCTTTCCTCGACCGACGCTCGCCGCCGCATCTCATAACGCTCGTGCTGGCGACGGCCACGGGCGCTGTGTCGATGAACGTGTTCCTGCCGTCGATGCCGGGCATGGCCGCGTATTTCAACGCGGACTACGCGGTCGTGCAGTTCGCGGTCTCGGGCTACCTGATCGCCACCGCCGTGCTCCAGGTCTTCATCGGCCCGGCTTCGGACCGCTTCGGCCGCCGCCCGGTGATGATCGCCTGCTTCTGGATCTTCATCGCCGGCACGCTGGCCGCTGCCTTGGCGCCAACCATCGAACTTCTGCTGGTCGCGCGCATGTTCCAGGCGTTCTCCGCCGCCGGCATGGTGCTCGGGCGCGCCGTGGTCCGCGATACGGTCGGCCCGGCGGAAGCAGCGAGCAAGCTCGGCTACGTCATCATGGCAATGGCGCTGGCACCAATGGTCGGCCCGGTCATCGGCGGCCTGCTCGACGAGGCCTTCGGGTGGCAGTCGACCTTCCTGCTGACGCTCGCCTTCGGCGCGGTCGCCCTCCTGTTCATCTATGTCGACCTCGGCGAGACGAACACCACGATGTCGTCCAGCCTCACCCAGCAGTTCCGCACCTATCCAGAGCTGCTGCGCTCGCGACGGTTCTGGGGGTACACATTCACCGCCGCGTTCGCCTCCGGCGCCTTCTTCGCGTTCGTCGGCGGCGGGCCCTATGTCGCCTCGGAGATGCTGAAGCTCAGCCCCACGGAATACGGGCTCTATTTCGGCATCGTTTCCTGCGGCTATCTGATCGGGAACTTCGCAGCCGGCCGCTTCTCGATCCGCATCGGCATCAACCGCATGATGCTTGTCGGCAACGCGGTCGCCGCGGCTGGCATGTGCCTGTCGCTCGGCCTGTTCCTCGCCGGCTTCCACCATCCCATCGCGCTGTTCGGTCCGGTCTTCTTCACCGGGCTCGGCAACGGCATGACCCTGCCCAACGCGAATGCCGGGCTCATCAGCGTGCGGCCGAGCCTTGCGGGTTCCGCCTCGGGCCTCGGCGGCGCCATGCAGATCGGCGGCGGCGCGATCCTCGCAGTCGTCGCCGGTTCGGTGCTCGGCCCCGAGACCGGTCCCTATCCGCTCATCCTGGTCATGCTGCTGTCGGCTCTGGCTGCGATCGCCTCCTCGCTCTACGTGATCGCGGTGGCCCGCAACGCCGGATCGCCCACGTGACCGGCAAGCCGGCCGGCGTGATCCTCGCGGGCGGACGCTCGACCCGGATGGGCGGCGCTGACAAAAGCCTGGCGATGCTGGCCGGCCGTCGGCTGGTCGAGCGGATCGCGGATCGTTTGCGTCCGCAGGTCGTTGACCTCGCGATCAACGCCAACGGCGACCCGGCGCGCTTCGCGAAGCTGGCGGCCGGGATTCTCCCCGACACGCTTCCCGCCTGGCCCGGGCCGCTTGCCGGCATCCTGGCCGGCCTTCAATGGGCAACCGGACGCGCCGCGCGCCTCGTCACGGTGCCGGCCGACACGCCCTTCATCCCCGCCGACCTCGCGCGCAGGCTGGCGGAGGCGTCTCCTGATGGTCTCGCACTCGCCGCTTCGGGCGGCCGCATCCATCCGGTGGTCGGGCTATGGCCCGTCGGGCTTCGCGACGATCTCGCGACGTTCCTCGCTGGCGGCAACCGGAAGGTCACGGACTTCACCGACGCGCACAACCCGGCGGTGGTGCATTTCGACCTGGTACCCCTGACGAACGGCCGCCCGATCGACCCGTTCTTCAACATCAACAC
The DNA here is from genome assembly GCA_019635755.1 of Rhizobiaceae bacterium. Lineage (GTDB taxonomy): Bacteria > Pseudomonadota > Alphaproteobacteria > Rhizobiales > Rhizobiaceae > OAS926. The sequence continues at coordinate 398,819 of JAHBYW010000004.1, forward strand.
TCCGGCAGACCTCGCTGAAGCGGAGGCCGCCTGGGCTATGCTTCCATCATGATCCGCGTCTTCGGCATCACCGGGTGGAAGAACTCCGGCAAGACGACGCTCACCGAGCGCCTCGTCGCGGAGCTGAGCCGGCGCGGCTGGCGTGTATCGACCGTCAAGCACGCGCACCACGACTTCGACATCGACAAGCCGGGCGCCGACAGCTTTCGCCACAGGACGGCGGGGGCGGTCGAGGTCGCCGTGGTCTCGGACCGCCGCTGGGCGCTGATGAACGAACTGCGCGGCGAAGCGGAGCCGCCGCTTGGCGAGATCCTCGCCCGCATGGCGCCTTGCGACCTCGTGCTGGTCGAGGGCTACAAGCGCGAGCGGCATGCCAAGATCGAGTGCCGGCGGCTGGCCGCGCGCGATACCGCGCCGCTGGCGCCGGGCGATCCGTCCATCGTGGCGATCGCGGCCGACCACCCGGTTGGCGGGAGCCCGATCCCGAGTTTCGACCTGGAGGCGATCCAGGCGATCGCCGACTTCGTCGAGCAGGCCACGGCGCTCTCCCACCGATAGCCCGCACACGCCGGAACCCTTGGAGTTCCGGCGGTTTGCGGTTGCTTTTTTCGCGAAAACAGTGGGAATATCTCGTCAGAGGGCTGCCGGGTTACCGGCACCGCCCCCGGTCCCGCCCAAGGCTGGGGCCAGTTCAAACAGAGAGGAACCACATGCGTATTTCCAAGCTTCTGCTCGCTGCGACGGCGACGCTTGCCCTCGCGGCGGGCGCGGCGCAGGCGCAGGACACACTGCGGATCGGCACCGAAGGCGCCTACCCGCCCTTCAACAACCTGACCGCCGACGGCCAGTTGGTCGGCTTCGACATCGACATCGCCAACGCGCTCTGCGACGAGATGAAGGTCAAGTGCGAATTCGTCACGCAGGACTGGGACGGCATCATACCCGCGCTGCAGGCCGGCAAGTTCGACGCCATCATCGCGTCGATGTCGATCACCGAGGAGCGCAAGCAGAAGGTCGACTTCACGAACAAGTACTACAACACGCCGCCGGCGATCGCCGCCGCGAAGGACAGCGGCATCAACGGCGTCAGCAAGGAAGACCTGGCCGGGAAGACCATCGGCGTGGCGACCTCGACCATCCACTACAACTACTCCGAGCTGACCTACACGGACTCGACCATCAAGGGTTATCCGACCAGCCAGGAGGAGCAGCTCGATCTCGCGTCGGGCCGCATCGACGCGATCAACGACGACATCAGCGTGCTCGAGGAATGGCTGAAGACGCCGGACGGCGCCTGCTGCCACATCGTCGGCACGATCACGCCGATCCCGGAAATCCATGGTCCCGGCGCAGGCATCGCGGTGCGCAAGGGCGAGACCGCTCTCGTGGAGAAGTTCAACAAGGCCATCGACGCCATCCGCGCCAACGGCAAGTACCAGGAAATCAACGCCAAGTACTTCCCGTACGACGTCTACGGCGGCTGATGCCGCGTCGCGGGCAGCGGCGACGTCCGCTGCCCGCTTTCCCTCCGCCGGCCAGCCGAAGGTGCCCCTGACTGATGCAAAGTGCCTTGACGCTCCTGAGCTGGGGACCGGAAGGCTGGCTGGATGACATATTCTACGGCGCCTACATCACCGTCTCGCTGGCGCTCGCGACGCTTCCCCTCGGTCTCCTGATCGGTTTCTTCGTCGCGCTCGCCAAGAACTCCGAGGAGCCGACCCTCCGCCTCGCCGGCAACATCTACACGACGATCTTCCGCGGCCTGCCCGAACTGCTGACGCTGTTCCTGATCTATTTCGGCGCGCAGACGGGCATCCAGAGCCTCGTCAAGCTGATCCGGCCGGACGCGATGATCGAGGTCAACAGCTTCGTCTCCGGCATGGTCGCGCTCGGCGTCGTCCTGTCGTCCTACGCGAGCGAGGTGTTCCTCTCCGCCTTCCGCGCCATCCCCCGCGGGCAATATGAAGGCGGCTATTCGATCGGCCTGTCCGGCTTCCAGACCATGCGCCTGGTGGTGCTGCCGCAGCTGATCCGCATCGCCTTGCCTGGCCTGGCGAACCTCTGGCTGGTGCTTCTCCTGAACACCGCGCTCGTTTCAGCCATCGGCCTGTCGGACATTCTGCGCCAGGCCGGCATCGCAGCGCGTGTCACCCGCGAGCCCTTCCTGTTCTTCGGCCTCGCCACGCTGATCTATCTCGGCCTTGCCGTCATCTCGTCGATCGGGGTGCGGCAGGTCGAGCGCGCCGTCGGTCGCAGCGAGGGCACGCGATGACGCTGGCCACGACCGCCGACGACGCCATGCCCGTGCCGAAAGCGCGGGCTTGGACGCGGGAGCGCGTCGCCGGGACGATGCTGCTCGGCCTCTGGGCCGCCGTCTTCGCGGCGCTGGCCGCCTATCTCGTCGCCGCCTGGAACCCGGAGCTCTTCAGCCGCTGGGCGCCGGCCTACCTGTCCGGCCTGGGCACGACGATGCTGCTCGTCGTCATCTCGACGCTGCTGGGCGCCATCCTGTCCGTGCCGGTCGCCTGGGGCCGCATGGCGAAGAACCCCGTCGCGCGCTTCCTCGCCTATTGCTGGGTCTACTTCTTCCGCGGCACGCCGCTGCTGGCCCAGACCTTCCTCATCTACTACGGCGCCGGATCCTTCTCGGGCTGGCTGCAGGAGCACGGCCTCTGGTTCTTCTTCCGCGAGGCCTGGAATTGCGCCATCCTCGCCTTCACGCTGAACACCTCCGCCTATCAGGCCGAAATCCTGCGCGGTGCCATCCAGAGCGTGCCGAAGGGACAGTGGGAAGGCGCCGCCTCGCTCGGCCTCCACACGGTCCAGACGCTGCGCAAAGTCATCATGCCCCAGGCCCTGATCGTTGCCTTGCGGCCCTACGGCAACGAAGTCGTGCTGATGATCAAGAGCTCGGCCGTCGTCGCGCTGATCACCGTACCGGACCTGATGGGGCAGACCCGCCTCGCCTTTTCGCGCAGCTTCGATTTCCAGACCTACATCTGGGCCGCGCTGATCTACCTCGCCGTCGTCGAAGCGCTGCGGCACGGCGTCGACTGGATCGAGCGCCGGATCACCCGCCACCTGAAGCGGTAGCGTTCGCGGCGCGACGGGCCAACCGCCCTCCGGAGGAAGCCCACCGTCCGTGGCCGCAGGACTCGGCCGCCGCAGCGGGCGCTTCAGGCTCCGACGGCAGCCCAGTCGAAGGCGGGGCCGATATCCCACTTCCCGCTGGGACGGTAATTCACATGACTGCAGATGCCGCGGAAATTGCGGCCGGCGTCCGGTGTCTGGAACACGGAGTAGCGTCGGTTCGCGGGCAGGAACGTCGCCGGAATGCCGTGCTTTTGCGTCAGGACGCGCAGCAGGTTGCGCACGGCCGCATATTGGGCCTGCGTGTAGGTCGCGTAGTGGACCTTCCCCCGGTACGGCTCAGCGAGCGTCTGGTAGTATTGGTTGTCCGCGACGGCGCAGTACCGATCGCCATAATAGTTCCACATCCAGTTTCCGCTGCGGTCGAGATAGCCGATGTTGCTGATCTCTATGCCGATCGAGGATCGGGAGATCGCCTCGTTGCCGCCGACTGTTCCCAGTCCGGTGTGGAAGGACCATTTCTCGGTCGGAAACAGGCGGTAGATCCTGCCGTTGCGCGCGACTACGAACGACACGCTCACATGGTAGCTCGGCGTGGTCAGGGTCGAAATATCGCCGCCGAGAAAGCCGGTCGTGAAATGCAAAACGATCCGGCGTTTATCTGAGTTTGCGTTGTAATAGTGCGATGCATGGCCAGGACGGACGTCAAACAGTTGCAGATTGCCTTCGAGACCTGCCGCGAGCTTGCCTTGATTCATCAATACGGCATGCGTTTGATTTTCATACTGAGCGATTTCACCGGCAAGCATTGGTCAATTCCCCCTTTATATGCATTTCTCCCATTCTTTACACAGACTCGATGATGAGTCGAATCTATATTTAGTACTATACTTTGGCGCCGAAGAACTCGCACCCCCGCGCTGCTGCACCGCCTGCGCTTGACGTCCCAGGCGTGCCGATTATGCCTATCAGCCGTTGGTGGGAGATCGCGGATGGCAAAGGTCGCATTCATCGGGCTCGGCGTGATGGGCTATCCGATGGCCGGGCACCTGTTGAAGAAGGGCGGCCACGAGGTCACGGTCTACAACCGCTCGAAGTCCAAGGCCGAGAAATGGGTCGCGGAGTATGGCGGGCGGGCCGCCGATACCCCGCAGGAGGCCGCCGCGGGCCGGGACTTCGTGTTTGCCTGCGTCGGCAATGACGACGACCTGCGCGACGTCACGATCGGCCATGACGGCGCTTTCAAGGACATGGCCACGGGCAGCGTCTTCATCGACAACACGACGGCGTCCGCCTCGGTCGCGCGCGAGCTTTGGGAGAAGGCAGAGGCGCGCGGCTTCGGCTTCCTCGATGCCCCCGTGTCTGGGGGCCAGGCAGGTGCGGTGAACGGCCAGCTGACCGTCATGGTCGGCGGCACGGAGGAGGATTTCGCCAAGGCCAGGCCCGTCATCGACTCCTACGCGAAGATGGTCGGCCTGATGGGGTCGGCCGGCGCTGGGCAGCTCACCAAGATGATCAACCAGATCTGCATCGCGGGGTTGGTCCAGGGGCTCGCCGAAGGCCTGAATTTCGGCATGCATGCCGGCCTCGACATCGAAAAGGTGATCGAGGTCATCTCCAAAGGTGCCGCCGGCTCCTGGCAGATGGAGAACCGCCACAAGACGATGAATGCCGGCACGTACGATTTCGGCTTCGCGGTCGACTGGATGCGCAAGGATCTCGGCATCTGTCTCGCGGAAGCCGACCGCAACGGCGCGAGCCTTCCGGTCACGGCGCTCGTCGACCAGTTCTACAAGGACGTCCAGGCCATGGGTGGCGGGCGCTGGGATACGTCTTCCCTGCTGGCGAGGCTGCGGAAGACGGCCTGAACCCGATGCGCGCCGCCCCGTCGCCAGACTGGACCGCGGCAGACGCCATCGATCATCTGCGCAGCCTCGACTCGCCCGCGAACCGGGTTGGCATGGCGCGCTTCGGCATCAAGGCCGACGCCGCGTTCGGCGTGCCGAACGCCGTGCTGCATCCGATGGCACGCGCCATGGGGCGCGATCACGCCCGGGCCCTCGAGCTGTGGGCGAGCGGTTTCCGCGAAGCCAGGTTGCTGGCCACGTTCACGGAAGAGCCGGAGAAGGTGGCACGGCCACAGGCGGTCGCCATGGCCGCGGACTTCGATTCGTGGGAGATCGTCGACCATGCGGCCGATCTCTTCTGCGATGCCGGGCTCGCACCGTCGCTTGTCCCCGTCTTCGCCCGCGACGAGCGCGAATTCGTGAAGCGGTGCGCTTTCGCGATGATCGCCTGGGCGTCGGCGCATCTGAAGAAGGAGCCGGACGCGACCTTCCTCGGCTGGCTGGACCTGATCGAGGCCAACGCCACAGATCCGCGCAACTTCGTGAAGAAGGCCGTCAGCTGGGCGCTGAGGCAGATCGGCAAGCGGTCCATGGCACTCCACCGCCCTGCCCTCGACCTTGCGAAACGACTGGCGGACTCCGACGACAGGGCCGCGCGGTGGATCGGCAAGGACGCGGTCAGGGAGCTGACCGATCCCAGGCAGCTCGAGCGGCTGGCGGCGCGCTCCGCGCGCACGAAGCGGTGAATTGACCCGGCCGGGACATGCCGGTTTAGTGCGCGGCATGAAGCGGCTCGACCTGAAGACGATCCTGGCCCTGGCGGCGCTGGCGGCGCCGCTGAGCGCGGCCGCCGCGCCCGGCTCCCTGCCGATCACATGGCGCGATCTCGCCCCCGCCGGGGGCGCTGCAACCACCGCAGTCGACGCCCCGCTGTCGGAGAATCTGGCCGGCCAGGAGATCCGCATCGAGGGCTATCTGCTGCCGGTCGACCGCGAGGAGGACCGCGTCTACCAGTTCATGCTCGTCCCCTGGGTGGGTGCCTGCAGCCACATGCCCCAGCCGCCGGTGAACCAGATGGTGCTGGTGACGCCGTCGACGCCATACCGCCTGGCCGAGGCCTATGAGCCGGTGGCCGTCACCGGAACGCTGCGCACGGGCGTCGAGCGCACCCAGTTCTTCCTGCTGGACGGCGTCATCCAGCTCGACGCCGGCTACTCCATCGGGCGTGCCGAGGTCGAGCACATGGACAAGGTCGACCGCCCAGTCGCGCCGGGCTCCAACCCGTGGAAGGCGATCATCAAGTAGCGTCTGCTACGCGGCCCGCTCGCCGCTGTCCTTGTCGAGGATCATGTAGTCGAGCGGCATTTCGGTCGTGTACTTGATCTGCTCCATCGCGAAAGCCGAGGAGACGTCCCGGATTTCGATCTTGGCGATCAGCCGCTTGTAGAAGGCGTCATAGGCGGCGATGTCCGGCACGACGACCCGCAGCAGATAGTCGACATCGCCGCTCATGCGGTAGAACTCGACCACCTCGGGAAACTCCTGCACCACCTCCGAGAAGCGCTTCAGCCACTCGAGGCTGTGCATGTTGGTGCGGATCGAGACGATGACGGTGACGCGCGCATTGACCTTCTCGGGATCGAGGATGGCCACGCGGCGCTTGATCACCCCTTCTTCCTCAAGCTTCTGGATGCGCCTCCAGCACGGCGTCGTCGACAGTCCGACCTTCTTCGCGATATCGGCCACGGCCAGCGTCGCGTTCTCCTGCAGCAGGCGCAGGATCTTGCGGTCGAGACGATCCATTGGAAACCCCATCCGGAATGGTTTGCTCACAGGAGAGCAACATCAACCCAGATAGCGCAAAAAAATTCCAGCCGCAACGCCCATTTCTACCTGGCTTTGCGCGGATGGCCAAGACGGTCGCGCACCGCTTCGCGCAGAACCGGAAGAAGGTCACGCTCGAACCAGGGATTCTGCCTGAGCCATCCCGTGTTGCGCCAGGACGGATGCGGTAACGGCAGCACCCTGGGATTTCGCTCGGCCATGAAGACCCGGCGCCAGTCGGCAACGGTCTCGCCGAGCGTCCGTGTCCCCTCGCCGAGATGCCAGAGCTGCGCGTGGCGGCCGATCGCCAGCACGAGATCGACCTGCGGCATCAGCGCCAGCAGTCGCGCCCGCCAGGCCGGCGCGCATTCCCGCCGCGGCGGGAGGTCGCCGCCCCTGGCATCCTGCCCGGGAAAGCAGAATCCCATCGGCAGGATCGCCACCTGGCGCGGATCGTAGAATTCGCTCTCCGTCACGCCCATCCAGTCGCGCAGCCGTTCGCCCGAACGGTCGGTGAAGGGCCGACCGGACATGTGCACCCTGGTTCCCGGCGCCTGGCCCGCGATCAGGATGCGCGCCGTCGTGGAAGCAACGAGCACCGGCCGCGGCTCATGCGGAAGCGGTAGCCCGACAGGCGCCTCGACGCAGATCCGACAGTGGCGAACCTCGTCGGCGAGCGCCGCCAGGAGACCGGCGCGGCTCACGCCTCCGCGCTCGGCCGTGCCTTCAGCGCCTGGTGCCAGCGCCTCACATTGCCGAAAGTCTCCGGGACAGCGATCCGTGCCGGCTTCATGAAGTCGACGGCGCACAGGCCGGTGATGTCGGCGATGGAGAAGGCGTCGCCGGCTGCGAACTGCCGCGACGCCAGTTCGCGATCAAGGATTTCGAGGAATTCCAGCGCCTTCGGCTTGTTGATTTCGCCCCACGCCGGCACCTGCGGGACCTCCCACTCCTTCATCGCCGGGTGGATGTGCCGGAATGCCTGCGCCACGGGCATGAAGAGGTTGAGCTCCAGCCTTCGCTGCCACATCTCGACCAGCGCCTTGCCGAGCGCGCCCGTCCCGAACAGCGGCGGCGCGCGGTGCAGTTCCTCGAAATAGCGGCAGATGGCAATCGTCTCGGTCAGGATCGTACCGTCGTCCAGTTCCAGCACGGGGAGTCGCCGAAGCGGATTGCGCTCCGCCACCGCTCCGCCCTTGTGCTCCAGCGCCGCCATGTCGACGGGCACGAGCGGCACGGAGATCCCCTTCTCCGCGAGGAAGATGCGCACGCGGCGTGGATTGGGCGCACGCCCGCCATCATAGAGCTTCATGTCGATCCTCCCGCCACAACCTAACCATGCAGGGACGGTCAAGAGAAGCCGAAGAGCTGTCGCAGCCAGTTGAGCATCGCGCCGAGATGATCGTGCCGGGCCTCGGCCAGGCCGCCATGCTGCTCGCGCCAAGCCTTCGGCATGTCGAAATCCCCGGCCCACAGGCCGCGCCCCGCCTGTCGCGCCTCTGCCTCCGCGTCTTCGTAGTCGCCGAACGCGACGGCCCAGCCCCGCTCGACAAGGATGCGGTTGATGTCGCGCCCGCTCGCCCGGCATGTCGCGAGCCGCCGTCCGTAGCGGTCGAGTTCCCACCCCTCGCATGTGACGGACGTGTCGGCGACGATATCTGCCAGGGCGCGGAGCGCTTCTCGCCCGCAAGGATAATCGGCGCCCGCGCGCCGGCAGCTCTGGTCGAGTTCCGGCGCGTCGAGGCCGCGGAGCCGGATTCGCTCGCCGGCAAGCCGCAGCGAGTCTCCGTCGGTGGCCACCGCGAGACCGACCATGCGGCGTGCGGCCACCTGATCAACATTCATCCAGATGACGGCGACGAGGCCCAGGATCGCGACGGCCAGCACGATGTCGAGAAGGGTTCCTGCTGGCCCTCGCGGCCACCCAGAGCGACGGCGGAAGCGCGATCCTCTCATATGGCAAAGAGAGTCTTAATCATTCGCACCTAGCCTGCGAACAAGCCCGGCCCGCGCGCGTAAGTTGAATCCAGTATGGCGTTGCACCGCTCCAACACGGCGGACAAGAACATTGTGGACCGCACCAAGGCGCATCGCAACAGCGACGTTGCGCGCGCGGTGCGGCGCACCCGCGACCGGCTGGCCCAGAAATCCGGTAATCCCGTCTTCGACCGCGAGCTCCTGAAGCTCCACGCCCACGCCATGATCAACAGCGCGACCGCGATCCCGCTGCTGATCATCCTCGTCGCCGCAGCGGGCCTGTTCGGCGGGATGAGCGGAGACGTCATCGTCTGGGCGCTGATCTCGGTCGCCTGCTATGCCGGGCTCGCCATCTTCGCGCGCCGCGTCGACGGCATGGACGCGTCCGAGATCGACGTTCCCACCACGCGCCGGAATTTCCTGGTAGCCCATTTCGCCAGCGGCATTGGCTGGGCCTATTTCGCCTCGCTCGGCTGCGATGCCTGCGGCGTCGATCAGTTCCCCGTCGTCAAGGCGGTCGTGCTGCTGCTGGCCATGGCCGCCACCGCCCTCATCTCGTCATCGCTGCGCGGCGCGTTGGCGCTGACCTTCGCGCTTCCCGTCGGCGTCTACGCCCTGCTCGGCGTGCGTGTCTGGCAGCCGGTCGAAGCGATCATGGTCGGCCTGCTGATCGTCGCGCTTCCCTTCTTCGGCTACGTCGCCAGCCACCTCCACAAGTCGGCGATCATGCTGCTCTCGTTCCGCTCCGAGAAGGACGCGCTGATCGCGGAACTCGAGACAGCCAAGTCGATGTCCGACGAGGCCCGCCGACGTGCCGAGGAGGCGAACCTCGCCAAGTCACGTTTCCTCGCCTCGATGAGCCACGAACTTCGCACGCCGCTGAACGCCATCCTCGGCTTCTCCGAGGTCATGGCGAACGAAGTGCTCGGCCCGATGCAGAACGAGACCTACCGCGAGTACGCACGCGACATCCACGGCTCGGGCAAGCATCTGCTGGACCTCATCAACGAAATCCTCGACCTGTCCCGCATCGAGGCCGGCCGCTACCAGCTGAACGAGGAGCCTGTCTCTCTGCTCGCGGTGGTGGAGGATTGCTGCCACATGATGGAGCTCAAGGCCCGCAACAAGGACATTCGCGTCTTGCAGCATTTCGAGCCGGCGATGCCGCGCGTGTTCGCCGACGAGCGGGCTCTGAGGCAGATCACGCTGAACCTCCTCTCCAACGCCGTGAAGTTCACGCCGACCGGAGGTGAAATCCTGGTGCGCGTCGGCTGGACCGCCGGCGGCGGCCAGTATCTTTCCGTCCGTGACAACGGTCCCGGAATACCGCCAGACGAGATCCCGGTGGTGCTCTCCGCTTTCGGCCAGGGTTCCATCGCGATCAAGAGCGCGGAACAGGGCACGGGCCTCGGCCTGCCCATCGTGCAGGGCCTCGTGGCCATGCATGGCGGCGAGTTCGAACTTCACTCCAAGATGCGCGAGGGCACCGAGGCCATCGCCATCCTGCCCGCCACCCGCGTGATGGAAGCGCTGCCCGCGATCCCGACGCCTGCGGCGGCGGGCGGGCGGCGCAGGTAGCAGATACGAAGTCAGGCTTCACCACGCCGCCGGTAGATACTTCGACCTCCTCTCCGTCATGCTTCGCGTGACACTGCTCCCCGGATCGCTGGGAGAAAGGTGGTGAGAGCAAAGCCCGTGACGGAGGGGGTTTAGCCGACACCGTTTCGCGGCAGCGCTGCGACCATGCCCGAATAGGTCAATGCCGCCGCCTTGACGACACCAGCTGCGAGCGCAGCGCCGGTACCCTCGCCGTGGTGCATGCCGAGATCGAGCAGCGGCCTCAGCCCCAGCCGTTCGACCAGCCGGTGATGCCCCGGCTCCGCCGAGACATGCGCCAGCAGGCAGTGGTCGAGCGCGGCCGTGTTGGCGGCGTGGAGCACCGCAGCCGCAGCCGTCGCAGCGAAGCCGTCGAGCACCACCGGCACCGACTGCGCCCGCGCCGCGAGGATTGCACCGGCAATGGCCGCGAACTCTCGGCCGCCCAGCCGACGCAGCACGTCCAGCGGGTCAACGAGCTGGCCGGCATGGACTGCCAGCGCGCGGTCGACGATCTCCGCCTTGCGCCGGATCATCGGCTCGCCCGCGCCCGATCCCGGTCCGACCCAGTCCGCGCCCTTGCCGCCGAACAGCGCCGCGCACAATGCCGCCGCCACTGTCGAGTTGCCGACCCCGAGTTCGCCGATGACCAGCACATCCGCCCGCTCCGCCACGGCCTCCATGCCGAAGGCAATCGTCGCCGCACAGCCGCGCGCGTCGAGGGCGGCGGCCTCAGCGATGTCGGCCGTCGGCAGGTCGAGCGCGAGGTCGAAGACCTTCAGCGCCAGGTCGTAGGCGAGGCAGAGCTGGTTGATCGCCGCACCACCGGCTGCGGCGAGCTCGACGCCGGCCTGCGTGGCGATGACCGAGCGCGGCGAGATGCCGTGTCGCGCGACGCCGTGATTGCCCGCGAAGATCGCGACCTGCACGCGGTTGGCCACCGGCGGCCGGCCGCTCCAGCGCGCCAGCCATGCCGCGATGTCCTCCAGCCGCCCGAGCGACCCGGCCGGCTTGGCCATGCGAGCGAAATTGTCCCGCACGCGCTTCTCCGCCTCCGCGTCACCGGCAGGCAGGTCGCGCAGCAGGTCGCGGACATCGTCGAGGGGGGAGCGTGGATCGGCCATGGCCGGTCGCCTATGGCATCGGCTGACGATGTGCAACGGCTTGGCGATCGCCCCGCAATGCCGTTCCGCTCGCCCGCTTGCATCCCGCCCCGCCCTGCCCCATGTCTGGGCGGATCATGACGCTCATCGAATCCCCCTGCATCCTGGTCTGCTCGATCGACCTGAACACCGGCTACTGCTTCGGATGCGGCCGCACGCGCGACGAGATTTCGGGTTGGATCGGCATGACGCCGGACGAGCGCCGGACGATCATGACGACACTGCCCGCGCGGCTGGAAACCGTCGAGCGCCGCCCCCGCCGCGAGACGCGCCGCGCCCGCATGGCGCGCGAGCGCGCCGCCGGCGAATGAGCGCGACCGGATGAGCGGCCGCGGCTTCTGGATCGTCGCGGCGCTGATCGGCGGCGGTTTGATCCTGCTCATCGTCAACGATTCGTCCGGCCAGACCTTCGGCCTGCCGAACAGCGCCTTCGCCACGACGCTCTATCTCGGCATCTGGGCCGGCGTCCTGGCCGTCGGCATCCTCGGTTCGCGCCAGCGCCTCGGCGACGTAGCGCGCAACCTGGCGCTCTGGCTGCTCATCGCGCTGGTGCTGGTTGCCGGCTACCAGTACCGCTACGAGCTCCAGGATGTGCTGAGCCGCGTCACCGCCGGGCTGGTCCCGGGCAGTCCGCTGTCCGTCGGGGACGGCAATGGCGGCACGGTCGTGATGATCGACAAATCGCCGAACGGCCATTTCGAGGCACGGGCTGGCGTCAATGAGACGACGATCACCTTCATGATCGATACCGGCGCGTCGAGCACCGTGCTGACGGAGGCCGACGCGCGCCGCGCCGGGTATGACCCGGCGGCGCTCAGCTATGCCGTGCCGATCTCGACCGCCAACGGCACCGCGACCGCGGCCCACGTCACGGCAGACCGCATCGCCGTCGGCGCCATCGAGCGCCGCAACGTGCCGATGCTGGTCGTGCAGCCCGGCATGCTCGACCAGAGCCTGCTCGGCATGAATTTCATCGGCACCCTGTCTGGCTTCGACGTCCGCGGCGACCGGCTCATCCTCCGGGACTGATCCCCGACGACGGCCGCGCTGCTCTGTCCTTCCGGCCGCGACGGCTACGAAGGCTCTTCAAGCGGCCAGACCTCCACGACGCCATGCGCGACGGCGCAGGGCGTCTTCGAGACAGGTCGACAGCCGCCGAAAGGTCCGCCGCCTCGATGATCGCGAAACCGGCCACCGGCAGAGACGACTGCATGAACGGACCATCCAGCGTTTCCACCCCGGCCGCGGCCGGATTGCGCACCTGGACGGGCTTGCCGGCGATCCCCATCACGACGCCCGCCTTCTGCAGCCTCGCATCATGGGCATGAGCGGCATCGCGGATGCCCGCCGGCGTCCGCTCGTAGCCGGCCTCGTCGCCGTAACCGATGGTTATGAATCTGGGCATGGCATCGCTCCCTTGCAGTGTCCTTACATGGATCACCGCACGTGAAGGTCCATGTCGGACGTCGCTGCGGCTCAGCGACGGTCAGACCAGGCTGATGAAGAACCGCGCAGCGACGAAGAGGCAGAAAAGCCCGAACCCGATCTCCAGCTGCCGCTTTGGCAGCGCATGCGCGATCCTGACGCCGTAGGGCGTGACGATCAGCGCGATCGGCAGGATCAGCGCGAAGGCGATCCAGTTGACGAAGCCGGTCGATGCGACCGGCAGCAGCGGATTGCCCCAGCCCGCCCAGATGTAGCCGATCGTGCCGGGGATCGCGATCAGCACGCCGACGCCCGACGACGTCGCCACCGCCTGATGCATCGGCCGTCCGTAGAGCGTCATGAAGGTGTTGTTCATGACGCCGCCGCCGATGCCCATCAATGTCGAGAAGAAGCCGATGACGAGCCCGATGATCCAGCGCCACGGATTCCCCGGAATGTCGGCGCCGAGCCGCCAGCTGTCCCGGTTGAACACCAGCCTCAGCCCGACCACCAGCGCGATGCAGGCAAAGACGATGCGCAGGCCCTCGCTCGAGATGGAGGCGGCCACGAGGGACGCCAGCACGACGCCGATGGGCACGGGCACGTAGAAGGAGCGCAACAGGTCCATGTCGACCACGCCCTTGGCTTTGTGCGCCGTGAAGGAGCGGATCGAGGTGGGGATGATCAGCGCCAGCGACGTGCCGACCGCGAGGTGCATCCGGATCTCGACCGGAATGTCGAGGACGTCGAGGAACTGGTAGAAGACCGGCACCAGCACCGCGCCGCCGCCGATCCCGAAAATGCCGGCCAGCAGGCCCGAAACCACGCCCGAGAAGATCGCTGCGAGCGCCAGTCCGACGATCGCGTAGGTGCTGATGTCCATGCAGGCAATCCGGACGGGTTCGGCCGGCGACTGAGTGCCGCCGGCTGGACACCGTGGCTAGACCCGCTCGCTGCCGAAGTAAACCCGCCGGCCGGGCCACGACCTCGTCAACGATCCGGCCACGGATCGGCGTCTGCACGGGTTCAGGCGGCGCTCGGCACCGCTTCGAGGTCGACGGCAGCAAATGCCGCGCGGATCACGTCGGGCCCGGCGTCGGCGCGCGTGGCCTCCGTCGAGAGCATCTGCCGCCAGCGCCGCGCACCTGGCAGCCCGTGGAACAGCCCCGTCATATGCCGCGTGACGTGCACGAGGCGTCCGCCGGCCGCGATGTGCCCGGCGGCATGGTCGCACATCGCCTCGACGATGGCCGCCCAGTCCGTCGGTGCCGCCGGCTCGCCGTGGACCGCAGCGTCGACGCCGGCAAGCATGCCCGGCGTCTGGTAGGCGGCACGCCCGAGCATCACGCCGTCAACGTGATTCAGATGATGAAGCGTCTCGTCCAGCGTCTGAATGCCGCCGTTGATGCCAATGAATCGATTCGGATTTTTCTCCTTGAGGCGATAGACGCGCCGGTAGTCCAGCGGCGGAATGTCCCGGTTTTCCTTGGGCGACAGCCCCTCCAGCCATGCCTTGCGCGCATGCACCCAGAGCGCGTCGGCGCCCGCGGCGAACACGCCGTCCGCCACCGCGTCCAGCGCCGTTTCCGTGTCCTGCTCGTCGACGCCCAGCCGGCACTTCACCGACACGGGAATGGCAACCGCGGCCTTCATTGCCGCGACGCAGTCGGCGACCAGCACCGGTGTCTTCATGAGGCAGGCCCCGAACGTGCCGGACTGCACCCGGTCCGACGGGCAGCCGACATTCAGGTTGATCTCGTCATAGCCGAAACCCTCGCCGATCCGCGCTGCTTCGGCGAGCTTCGCCGGATCGGAGCCGCCGAGCTGCAGCGCGACCGGGTGTTCCGACGGGTCGAAGCCGAGCAGCCGGTCACGCTGGCCGCGGATGACCGCATCCGCCACCACCATCTCGGTGTAAAGCAGCGACCGGCGCGTCAGCCTGCGGTGGAAGAACCGGCAGTGCCGGTCCGTCCAGTCCATCATCGGCGCGACGGAAATGACCGGAGCACGGCTGCTCACGGACATGTCATAGAGATGGGCTGCGCGGTCAGTGCTCACAGTGTTGTCGCCGAAAATGGCCTTTTTCACATTCTTGCAGAAAGTTGCGGCCCATTGCTGCGCACGAAGCGGTCTGCAGCGACAGGCACTTAGCTACTAGGGCGCGCAAGGACAAGAAGCCGTGGTGCCTGACCAGAGGTGCGTACCGACGACGCCTTGTACAAAATTGGTCGACGGTACACCATCGCAAGCAGTCAGGAGGTCGCGGGATGGCGATGCGCGGTGTACTCGCAGGCTTCATTGTTCTGATGTTCGCTTGTCCCGCGACCGCGGGAGCGGAGACCATCCAGGACGCGCGATCGTCCAGTCCGGACGGCGGCAAGACGGCTGCAGCCAAGCTTTCAATCGCGCCTGGGGCCGACGTTTCGGCGATCAGCTTTGCACCCGACGGAGCAACTCTGCTGATCCGCGCAGGGTTGGACGTGTCGGTCTGGAACGCATCTTCAGGTGCGCGCATGCCCGCTCCGACGGGCGAGGTCTGGGAAGCGGCCTACTCGGCAGACGGGAGCGAAATATTCACGATTCTGGACGAAGGCGTTCGGAGTTGGGACGCGTTGAGCGGCAAACCGACCGGCACGCTGGTCGAAACGGAAAATGGCAGGCACATCGCCATCGATCCGACAGGCGGTCGCTTTGCTGTCAGCGGCTTCAGAAACGTAGTTTCCCTCTGGGATGCCCGAACCAGGAAGCTCGTGGCCCAACTTGCTCACGACGAAACGTTCCAGGCATGGATCGAATACGACACCTGGGGAGCCGGCATGGAGTACCGGGTCCAAGAGGTTCCTGTCTCGATAACCAGCACCCGTTTTTCGCCCGACGGCAGGGCCGTGCTGACCACGGCAGAGGACGGCAAGGCAAAAATCTGGGATGCGACGACGGGCGAGCCTCTGCAATCGCGGCATTTCGGGGGAACACTCCACGAAAGTGCGTGGTCGAACGACAACACGCGGGCGGCTTTCCTTACTGAAATGGGCCCATTGAGCACTTCGGGAGGCCCAGTCTGGAGCGGGGCCAGCAAAGCCTTGGTGTGGAACCTGCACTCTGGTGAGCTTGTGTACCTGGACTATGCCGATCCCCTCACGAAGCTCCTCATCTCGCCCGACGGCAGGGTCGTCGCCACCATCGGATATGACAAGGACGTCAAACTCTGGAACAGCGACACCGGCGCGGCCATCGGAGTCATCCCGCACCTCGTCGCCGCCATGATGTTCGTGCCTGGAAAGCCAGCACGCCTCGCCACGGTATCGTCGGACGGGGTGCGCATCTGGGATGCCGCCACGGCGACCTTGATCGGCCATGCCAGTGATGCTCACGAACAGATCGGGCCCATCGCGGTCTCCCCGGATGGCACGAGACTGGCGATCGCAAATGGCACCGTCGTGAACGTAACGCCCTTGCCATAGGCATCGGCCAACAACGGCGGCCGATGGTGGCAGCCGCAGAGCCAGCCGACACTGGCGACGTCTCCCGCACAATCGTGCGCAACGTTTGCGCCGACCCCTATTTGTCTGATAATTGCGCCGGTCTGGGGGAGGACACGACATGGATCTGTTCAGCTTGAAGGGCGACGCGGCACTGGTCACCGGCGCGGGCAGCGGCATCGGCCGGGCGATCGCCATCGGCCTGGCGGAAGCCGGCGCGGATGTCTGCTGTTTCGGCCACGGGTCGAAGGGCGGATTGGCGGAGACGGCGGCGGCGATCGTCGCGCTCGGGCGGAAGGCAATCGCCATCGAGGGCAGCGTGACGTCGGAGGCAGACCTCGCCGCAGCGGTGGCAGCCACCGAAAAGAACCTGGGCCCCCTCACCGTCGCGGTCAACAATGCCGGCATCGGCGGCGCCGGCGCGGCGGAGACGCTGCCGCTCGAAACCTGGAACCGTCTCTACGACATCAATGTCGGCGGCGTGTTTCTGTCCTGCCAGGCCGAGGCACGCGTCATGCTGCCGCGCGGCCGCGGCTCCATCATCAATGTTGCGTCGATGTCCGGCTCCATCGTCAACCGCGACCTCTTCCAGGCCCACTACAACTCGTCCAAGGCCGCCGTGATCCACATGTCGAAGAGCCTTGCGATGGAGTGGGCGCCGCAGGGCATCCGCGTCAACTCTCTGAGCCCCGGCTACACGTTGACCCCGATGAACAAGCGTCCCGAGGTCGCCGACCAGGTGAAGGTGTTCAAGCGCGACACGCCGCTTGGCCGCATGGCGGAGCCGGAGGAGATGGTCGGCCCCTCGGTGTTCCTGGCCAGCCGCGCCTCGTCCTACGTCACCGGCATCGATCTGATCGTCGACGGCGGGTTCGTCGTCTGGTGACCTCCCCGCGTCGATGTCGCAATCCTGGCCCCGTCTTGCGCCGTTTCAGGCCATACCCATATCCGGCCTGACCTGATAGAGGCCGTCCCGTTCCGCCGGACGGCTCGCGAAAGAGGGACCGCACATGATCGAGAACCGCAATTTCTACATCGACGGCAAGTGGGTGGCGCCGCTCGCGCCCCGCGATTTCGCCGTGATCGACCCCTCCACCGAGGAGGAGTGCGCCATCATCTCGCTGGGCAGCGACGCCGACACCGATCGCGCCGTCGCCGCGGCCAAGCGGGCCTTCCAGACATGGTCGCGCACCACGCCCGAGAGCCGGCTGGCGCTGGTGGAGAAGCTCCTGAAGATCTACGAGCGCCGCGCTCCGGACATGGCCAAGGCCATCAGCCTCGAGATGGGCGCGCCGATCGACATGGCGCTGGAGAGCCAGGCCGGCGCCGGCTCCTGGCACATCTCCAATTTCATCGAAGCGTTCCGCGACTTCGAGTTCGTGCGCGTGCCGCCCGGCAAGGCGTCGAAGGATCGCATCTCGATGGAGCCGATCGGCGTCGTCGGGCTGATCACGCCCTGGAACTGGCCGATGAACCAGGTGACGCTGAAGGTCGTGCCGGCGGTGCTGGCTGGCTGCACCGTGGTGCTGAAACCGTCCGAGATCGCGCCGCTGTCGTCGATGCTGTTCGCCGAGTACATGGACGAGGCCGGTTTCCCGGCCGGTGTGTTCAACCTGGTCAACGGCGACGGCGCCGGGGTCGGCACCCGCCTGTCCACGCACCCCGATGTCGAGATGATCAGCTTCACCGGCTCGACGCGCGCCGGCATCGCCATCACCAAGGCGTCGGCGGATTCGCTGAAGAAGGTCACGCTGGAGCTCGGCGGCAAAGGCGCGAACATCGTCTTCGCCGACGCCGACAAGGACGCGGTGAAGCGCGGCGCGCTGCATTGCTTCGAGAACACCGGCCAGAGCTGCAACGCGCCGACCCGCATGCTGGTCGAACGGCCGATCTATGACGCGGCGGTGCAGACCGCCAAGGAAATCGCCGAGACGATCGGTGTCGCTTCGGCCCACAAGACCGGCGACCATATCGGGCCGGTCGTTTCGGAACTGCAGTTCAACAAGATCCAGGGCCTTATCCAGAAGGGCATCGACGAAGGCGCCCGCCTCGTGGCCGGCGGCACTGGACGTCCCGCCGGACTGAACCGCGGCTATTTCGTGCGTCCGACCGTCTTCGCCGACGTAAGCAACGACATGACGATCGCTCGCGAGGAGATCTTTGGACCGGTCCTCTCGATCCTGCCGTTCGACACCGAGGACGAAGCGGTCGCCATCGCCAACGAAACGCCCTACGGCCTGACCAATTACGTGCAGTCCCAGGACGGCCAGAAGCGCAACCGCGTCGGCTTGAAGGTCAAAGCTGGCATGGTGGAGATGAACGGCCAGTCGCGCTCGGCCGGCCTGCCCTTCGGCGGCATCAAGGCGTCGGGCCGCGCCCGCGAAGGCGGGGTCTGGGGCATCGAGGAATTCCTCGAGTCCAAAGTCGTTTCGGGCTGGGCGCAGGATGCCTGACGGAACTGCGTTTCCGCCGCCGTGGCGCGGCGGAAACCGCTCTTTGGACCTCTAGGTTTGGGCCAGAAGCGTGGATGGTGCCTCCGGAACTGCGGGAGGCGACAGTGCACGGTTCTGGACACGGTGAGGGTACGGCGTCGGACATCGACGGCCCCTATGCCTGGACGCGGCTCGCCATCTCGGTGCTGCTCGCCACCATCAGCGGCGTCGGCATGTGGTCGGTCGTGGTCGTGCTGCCTGCCGTGCAGGCAGAGTTCGGCATAGACCGCGCCGCGGCGTCGCTGCCCTATACCGGCACGATGGTGGGCTTTGCCCTGGGCAACGCCTTTGTCGGTCGCATGGTCGACCGCTGGGGCTTCTGGCCGCCGGCCATGCTGTCTTCGCTGGTTCTCGGTGCCGGCTTCCTGCTCTGCTCGATCGCGCCGTCGCTCGCCATGTTCACGGCGGTCCAGACGCTGATCGGCGCCGGCGCCGCGGCCGCGTTCGGCCCGCTGATCGCCGACATCTCGCACTGGTTCGCGCGCCGGCGCGGCATCGCCGTGTCGCTCGCTGCCGCCGGCAACTATTTCGCCGGCGCGATCTGGCCGATCGCCATGCCCTACCTGATGGACATCGGCGGCTGGCGGCTGACCTACCAGGTCATCGGCGTGATCTGCCTCGTCACCATGGTGCCGCTCGTCCTCATGCTGCGCCGACCCGCACCGCTTCGCGCGTCCGGCGCCCATGGCGGACCGACGCAATCCATCGCGCTGTCGCCGCGGGCGCTTCAGGCGCTGCTGGTTGCCGCGGGTCTCTCCTGCTGCATGGCCATGTCAATGCCGCAGGTGCACATCGTCGCCTACTGCATGGACCTCGGCTACGGGGTGGCGCGTGGCGCGGAGATGCTGTCGGTCATGCTCGCCGCCGGTATCGTCAGCCGGCTGGCGTCCGGCTTCCTCGCGGATCGCATCGGCGGCGTCCGCACCGTGCTGATCGGTTCCGTCGCGCAGGGCCTGTCGCTGCTTTTCTACATCCCCTTCGACGGCCTCGCGTCGCTCTATGTCGTGTCGCTGATCTTCGGACTCTCGCAGGGCGGGATCGTACCGAACTACGCAGTCATCGTGCGCGAGTACATGCCGGCGAACGAGGCCGGAGCCCGCGTCGGCCTGGTGATCATGTCGACGACACTCGGCATGGCCATCGGCGGCTGGATGTCCGGATGGATTTATGAGCTCACCGGCTCCTATTCCGCCGCGTTCCTCAATGGCATCGCTTGGAATGTTGTCAACGCATCGGTTATGCTGATGCTGCTCTTCAGGTCGAACCGCCTCCAACCCGCACGCGCATGACCCGCACCGAACTCGCCGCCCTGCTTGCGCTTCCGCGCCGCGGGCCGACGCCGAAGGCAGTGCGGCGCGAGGTCGAGGACCGCGAAGGCCTTTCGGTGGAACGGCTGGCGCTCGACTTTGGCGGCGACCGGCCGGTGCGCGGTATCCTCACGCGCCCCCTCGCCTCGGCCGGCCGCCGCCCCGCCGTCCTTTACTGCCATGCGCATGGCGCGGCCTATGACATCGGCGCGTCCGAGCTGCTCGATGGCCGGCGCAGCCTGCTCTCGCCCTACGGCCCGATCCTGGCGAAGCATGGTTTCGTCACGCTGTGCATCGACATGCCGACGTTCGGCGAGCGCCAGGAGCCGCGCGAGGATCCGCTGGCGAAGGCGCTGCTCTGGCATGGCAGGACGCTGATGGGCGTCATGCTGGGCGACCTTCTCGCGGCCTTCGCCTACCTGATGCTGCGCGACGACGTCGACCCGATGCGGATCGCGGCGCTCGGGCTGTCGATGGGCGCGACCCACGCCTTTTTCCTCGGCGCGCTCGAACCCCGCATGAACCGCCTTGCGCACCTTTGCTGCTACGCCGACTGGGAGTTCCTGGTGACCACCGAGGCACACGACCTGCACGGCCACTACATGACCATTCCCGGCCTTCTGGCGAAGACCTCGGTCGGCGAAATCGCCGGCATGGCGGCGCCGCGGCCGCAGCTCATCTGCGTCGGCTATCGCGACCCGCTGACGCCCCGCCCCGCGGTCGAACTCGCTTTTCGGCAGACGCAGCAGGCCTACCACGTGGTCAACGCCGACCGCATGCTGACGCTGGTCGAGGAATATGACAGCGGCCATGTCGAGACACCGAAGATGCGGGAGGCCGTTCTGGCATTCCTCGAGAAGATGAAGCACTGATTGCCATGGCGAGAGCACCCCTCATCGAAGTCTGTGTCGAAGGCATCGACGGCCTGCTGGCGGCGGAGGCCGCCGGCGCCGACCGCGTCGAACTTTGCGCCTCGTTGCTGGAGGGCGGCCTGACGCCAAGCTTCGGCACGGTGCGCGAAGCACTCGCGCGCACAAAGATCCCCTTCCACGTGATCGTGCGCCCGCGCGGCGGCGACTTCCTCTACAGCGAAACCGAGTTCGCCTCGATGGTTGCCGACGTGGAGGCTCTGTGCGACCTCGGCGTCGCCGGCGTCGTCGTCGGCTGTCTCGACGCCGACGGCGCGATCGACGAGCCACGCATGACGGCGCTCGTCCGGGCCGCAGGTGGCATAAACGTCACCTGCCACCGCGCCTTCGACATGACCCGCGACCCGTTCGAAGCGCTGGAGGCGCTGATCCGATGCGGCGTCGGCCGCGTGCTGACCAGCGGCCAGCGCGACACGGCCGTCGAGGGCGCCGATCTGCTTGCGGACCTGGTTGTGCGCGCCGGCGACCGCATCATCATTCTCGGCTGCGGCGCGCTCGACCCGGACAACATCGGCGCGGTCCTCGCCAGAACGAAGCTCTGCGAAATGCACTTCGCGTCGCTGCGCGACGCGCCGAGCGGCATGCGCTTCCGCAATCCACACGTCGGCATGGGCGGTACCGATCTCGACCGCGAATACCGCCTGACCATCACCGACGGCGACGTGGTCGCACGTACCATCGCCGCGACACGCGCGACTGGCGGGGCTCTCGCGCACGCTTCCGTTGCGTCGGTCGACAAGGCCGACCTTGCCGATGTCCTTACGCTGAACAACGAGCACGCCGCCGAACTGTCATGGCTCGAAGCGCCGAAGCTCGCGCACATGATCGGCGAGGCATTCTTCGCAGGGCGGATCGGCAGTCGCGACGCCTTCCTCATCGCTTTTGACGAAACGGCGGACTACGACAGCCCGAACTTCCAGTGGTTCCGCGAGCGGCATCCGCGCTTTGCCTATATCGACCGCGTCTGCGTGGCGCCGCATGCGCGCGGGCGCGGCCACGCCCGGCGTCTCTACGAGGCGCTGTTCGCGGCAGCGAAGGCCTCAGGACGGCCGCTGGTGACGCTGGAGATCAACGCCGAGCCACCCAACCCGGGGTCGGAAGCCTTCCACGCCGCGCTAGGCTTCATCGAGGTCGGATCGGCCGTGATCCACGGCGGGACGAAGCCCGTGCGCTATTACGAGAAACGGCTGGGTTGACCATCTCGCCACAGGGCCGCGCCCCGTCACTCCGCCCAGCCGGGCTTGCGCTTGCCGACGAACGCCGCGATCCCTTCCCGGCCCTCGTCTGACAGCATGGCGTCCGCGAAGGCCTCGGCCGCAACGTCGATCGCCGCCCTGCCCGACACGCCGGCCAGTGCCAGCACCAGGCTTTTCGTCGCCGCGTTGGCGCCGGGGGCGCAGCGCATGACCTCGGCCCGGATCGCGCCCTCCGCCGCCGCCAGACCATCCGCGTCCACGACGATGCGGTCCACCAGCCCCAGTGCCGCGGCCTCGCCGGCGTCGATGCGCGCTGCGGTCAGCATGATGCGCCGCGCCGCAGCGGCCCCGATACGGCCGACGATGAAAGGCGCGATCTGCGCCGGCACGATGCCAAGCGTGGTCTCGGTCAGCGCGAAGCGCGCGTCGCCCGCGGCGACGCAGAAGTCGGCCGCCGCCGCGAGCCCCAGTCCGCCGGCCATCGCCGCGCCCTCGACCAGCGCCACGGTCACCTGCGGCATCGTGTTGAACCGGTGGAATAGCTCTCCGCCGGCCCGGCTCATCATCAGCACGGCGTCACGGTCGGCCGTACCCGCCAGCACGGCGGCAAAGCCCTTCACATCACCGCCGGCGCAGAACGTCCCGCCCCTGCCCCGCAGCGTCACGCCGCGGATCGAGCGGTCCGGCGCGACGGCCTCCAATACGGCCAGAAGGTCCGCAGCCATCTCCGCCGAGAGCGCGTTACGCGTTTCCGGCCGGTTCAGCCAGATCGTCAGCCATCCGGGCTCGCGCGTGAGCTCCAGCGATGCGGTTTGCAGCAGGTCGGTCATGAAAAACCCCGGCGGTGGTGACGCCGGGGTTTGATCGGGCCTTTGCCTACGCCTGTAAAGACTTGGCGGCTCTAGCCGAGCTTCGTCCAGGCGCCGTTCTTCTTCGACGACTTCACGCAGGCCTCCACGAAGGCGACGCCCTCGACACCATCCTGCACGGTCGGGAAAATCACGTCCTTCGGCAGCTTGCCGCCCTTCTTGCGCGCGGCGCGGATCGCGCGTGCTGCTTCCTGGTAGATGTTGGCAAAGCCTTCGAGATAGCCCTCCGGATGACCTGATGGTACGCGGGTCACGCGCGCCGCGGCCGCGCCAGCACCTGCGCCGGAGCGGGTGATCAGCCGTTTCGGCTCGCCGAACGGCGTGTACCAGAGGTAGTTCGGGTCGGCCTGTACCCATTCGATGCCGCCCTTGGTGCCGTAGACGCGGATCTTCAGGCCGTTCTCGTTGCCCGGCGCCACCTGGCTCGCCCAGATCATGCCCTTGGCTCCGCCCTTGAAGCGCAGCATGACGTTGGCATTGTCGTCCAGCACGCGGCCGTCGACGAACGCGTCGATGTCGGCCGAAAGCTGGTGCAGTTCCAACCCGGTGATGAAGCGCGCGAGATTGTAGGCGTGCGTTCCAATGTCGCCGAGTGCACCGCCGGCTCCCGACTTCGCCGGGTCGACGCGCCATGACGCCTGCTTCTGGCCAGTGGCCTCGATGTTGGTCGTCAGCCAGTCCTGCGGATATTCCGCCTGCACCACGCGCAGATCGCCGAGCTGGCCGCTGGCCACCATCTCGCGCGCGTGGCGCACCATCGGATAGCCGGTGTAGTTGTGCGTCAGCACGAACACCTTGCCCGTCTTCTGGACAAGCGCCGCGAGCTTCTTTGCGTCGGCCAGCGTCGAGGTCAGCGGCTTGTCGCAGATGACATGGATGCCGGCCTCAAGGAACGCCTTGGCGGCCGGATAGTGCACGTGATTGGGCGTCACGATCGCCACGGCCTCGATGCCGTCGGCTCTGACAGCCTCCGCCTTGGCCATTTCCGCGAACGACCCGTAGCTGCGGGACGGATCGAGGTTCAGTTCGGCGGCCGACGCCTTCGCCCGCGCCGGGTCCGAAGACAGCGCGCCGGCGACGAGCTGGAACTCGCCGTCCATGCGCGCCGCTATACGGTGCACGCCGCCGATGAAGGCACCCTGCCCGCCGCCCACCATGCCGTAGCGGATCGGTCCGCTGCCCGATTCAACCTGCCTGCCGCTGACCACGTTTCGATCCTCCCGGTGAATAGTGAATGGTCATGGTGAATGCTGGCTCGCCAGGGTGGACGGCGACATGGAGGCGCTGGCAGACCAGCCTCGCCGCCATTTGCCGTTCGCCATTCACCTGTGTGCCGTCAGATCCCCATCATCTGCCGAAGCAGCTTCTTGTCGGTGGAGCCGCCCGCGAAGTCGTCGAAGGCGCGCTCTGTCACCTGGATCAGATGGCTCTGGATAAAGGGCGCGCCCTCGGCCGCACCCTGCTCGGGATGCTTGATGCAGCATTCCCACTCCAGCACCGCCCAGCGGTCGTAGCCATATTGAGCGAGCTTGGAGAAGATCGCGCCGAAATCGACCTGTCCGTCGCCCAGCGACCGGAACCGTCCGGCCCGCTCCAGCCAGCCCGCATAACCGGAATAGACGCCCTGCCGGCCGGTCGGGTTGAACTCGGCGTCCTTCACATGAAAGGCCGAGATGCGCTCGTGATAGATGTCGATGAACGCCAGATAGTCGAGCTGCTGCAGCACGAAGTGCGAGGGATCGTAGTTGATCGTGCAGCGCTTGTGGCCACCGACCGCGTCGAGGAACATCTCGAAGGTCGCACCGTCGAAGACGTCCTCGCCCGGATGAATCTCGTAGCCGAGATCGACACCGTTCTCCTCATAGACGTCGAGGATAGGCTTCCAGCGCTTGCCGAGTTCGCCAAACGCCTCCTCGATGAGGCCTGCGGGACGCTGCGGCCATGGGTAGAGGTAAGGAAAGGCCAGAGCGCCCGTGAAGGAGACGGACGCCTTCAGGCCGAGCGTCTTCGACGCCTTGGCCGCCATCTTGACCTGATCAACCGCCCACTTCTGCCGGGCTTTCGGATTGTTGTGGACGCTGGACGGCGCGAATGCATCGAACTGCGCATCGTAGGCGGGATGCACCGCGACCAGCTGGCCCTGCAGGTGCGTCGACAGCTCGGTGATCTCGACGCCGGCGTCCCTGCAGATGCCCTTTACTTCGTCGCAATAGGCCTTCGACGAGGCGGCCTTCTTGAGGTCGAACAGCCGCCCGTCCCATGTCGGGATCTGGATGCCCTTGTAGCCCAGCCCGGCCGCCCACTTGGCCATCGACGGCAGCGAATTGAACGGTTCCGCGTCACCGGCGAACTGCGCCAGGAAGATCGCTGGCCCCTTGATGTTGGACGGCATTTCCCTCTCCTACCTCGGCTGGGTGCGCGCCATGATGCCTCGTGGCGTCGACTGGTGTTTCATCCCATGGGCCGCACGGTGCCGCAAGGCGCGGCCCGGCCGTTTCGCAAACGCGCGCGGCAGACGGTGAGCGGAGCCGGCCGTATCCCGCCCGACACGGCCGGTCCCACTGTATCGCCCCACAACCCTGCACTTCTGGTATGACCAAACTCGTTTGGCCCGTCAAGGCCCGGAAATGGCCCGAGGGAACCGTCGCGGCCGCCGATCGGTGGGTATTTAATGCACAAATTCAGGTGCTTATCGTCCGCTCGGATACTCGACTATGGTTTGCTTGCCGCCTGAAATGAAATGGGATACGAATCGCCGCACACCTAATTGGTAGAACCAGTTCTCTGCGACTGGGGCGCCTTGCGGGGGAGGTAACTGGGACCCGGCGGCTGGCGACGGGACCCGTTTTGAGGCGATCTCTGGGAAGGACATACGATGCATCTCTCGACGCACAATTGGATGCGGGCCGAACCGTTGGAGGTGACGCTGCGCCGCATCAAGAAGTTCGGCTACGAGTCGATCGAGATCTCCGGCGAGCCGACGATGTACAAGACCAAGGAGACGCGTGCGCTCCTGAAGGAATACGGCATCAAGTGCTGGGGCGCGGTGACGCTGACGCTGGGCGAGCGCAACCTGGCCGCCAAGAACGAGGGACAGCGCGCCCGTTCCGTGCAGTACGTCAAGGACGTGCTGACCATGGTGAGCGAACTGGAAGGCAAGATCATCACGCTGGTGCCGGCGACCGTCGGCAAGGTCGTCCCGGACGGCACCGAGGAAGAAGAGTGGAAATGGGTGGTCGATGCCACCAAGGAGTGCTTCGTCCATGCCAAGAAGGTCGGCGTGAAGATCGCGGTCGAACCGCTGAACCGCTTCGAGACCTACCTTTTCAACCGTTCGGCCCAGGCGCTCGCGCTGGCCGACGCGGTCAGCCCGGAAGTCGGCGTCTGCCTCGACGCGTTCCACCTGAACATCGAGGAAGACGACATGTACGACGCCATCCGGCTGGCCGGTAAGCGCCTGTTCGACTTCCACATCGCCGACAACAACCGCTTCGCCTGCGGCCTCGGCCAGCTGAACTGGAAGAAGATCATCGGGACGCTGCAGGAGATCGGCTACAAGGGCGCGGTCACAAACGAGTTCGTCGCGCCGGCCGACCGCACGCCGGCGGTCATGTACAGGAATATGATCGACCGCAACCCGGTCGACATCCCGCCGGAGCAGCTGAAGTTCATCCAGGACCACGGCTCCTCGATCCTGACGGAGGAGTTCTACACGGACCAGATGCGCATCACGGCGCAGACCATCCTGCCGCTCATCGGCAAGAAGGTCCCGGCTGCCGTCAGCGCCGGCGGCAGGATCGTCAAGCCGTCGAAGCTGGTCGCCCCGGCGAAGAAGGCCGGTGCCAGGAAGACCGCGGCCAAGTCGGCTCCTGCCAAGAAGCCCGCAGGAAAGAAGAAGTAGTCCGTGCCAGGCACCGCCCTTTCCGAGACAGTTCCCTTCCGCCTTCCAGCGGAAGGGCGCGGAGCGAAGATGCGCATCAAGGACGTGAAGGCCTGGTGGGTCAGCATTCCGATCGAGGCCGCGCGGCAGCACCGCAGCGACTTCGGGCAGGTGCGCACCTTCGATTCCGCCATCCTGCGGATCGAGACGGAGGACGGCATCGTCGGCTGGGGCGAAGGCAAGAATGCCGCTGGCAGCGCCGGCAGCTACGGGGCGCTGGTCCACATGCTGAACCACGAGGTCGGCCCGCAGTTGATCGGCCGCGACGCGGGCGACATCTCGACCATCTGGGAGATGCTCTATAACGGCGTGCGGCACGACAGTGCCGCGCGCTCCGGCCACGCGATGCCCGTCATCGCGCGGCGCGGCATGACGGTCGCCGCCATCAGCGCCGTTGACATCGCACTCTGGGACATCCTGGGCAAGTCGCTGGGCGTTCCGGTCTGGAAGCTGCTCGGCGGGCGCAAGCTGGAGCGCATGCCGGCCTACGCATCGGGCGGCTGGGCGAATGCCGAGCAGATCGGCGACCAGCTGCATTCCTACATCGCCGCCGGCGGCTTCAAGTCGATCAAGATGCGCGTCGGTTCCATGGACGGCGCTCCGCATATTTCGGCGGCGCGTGTGAAGGCTGCCCGCAAGGCCATCGGCGACGACGTCGAGCTGATGGTCGACGCGCACGGCACGTACACCGTCGCCGACGCCAAGCGCTTCGCTCACATGGTCGCGGACTGCAACCTCGCCTGGTTCGAGGAACCGGTGATCGCCGACGACAAATCCGGCATGGCCGAGGTCCGCGCCGCGACCTGCGTACCGATATCGGCCGGCGAGAGCGAAGCGACGCGCTTCGCGTTCCGCGACCTGGCGGTGCTGAAGGCGGCGGACATCTTCCAGCCCGATCCGGCCTTCTGCGGCGGCATCACCGAGGCCATGCGCATCGGCACGATCGCATCGGCGTTCAACCTGCGGTTTGCGCCGCATCTGTGGGCCGGCGCACCATGCTTCTTCGCCGGGCTTCACATCTGTGCAGCCTCCCCCGCGAGCTTCGTGATCGAGTACTCGGTCGGCGCCAATCCGATGATCCACGACCTCGTTGAGGAGACCATCGTGGCCAGGGACGGGATGATCGACATTCCGGACACGCCCGGGCTAGGCTTCACGATCTCGGAAGACTTCCTCAACGCGCACGTCCACCACGGCTGACGGATGAAGGAGAACAACCTCCTCGCGGAACTCGCGGCCTATCTGTTCAAGGCATCCGATGCCGAGAGCAGCCGCACGCCGTCGGAGCGCGAACTGGCGGAGCATTTCTCCGTCAGCCGCGGCCAGATCCGTGAGGCGCTGGCGATTCTCGAGGCGATGCGCATCGTCGAGCGGCGGGCCAAGTCGGGCATCTACCTGACCAGCCGCGAGGCGAGCGTCGAGGCGATGG
This sequence comes from Rhizobiaceae bacterium, assembly GCA_019635755.1. Classification (GTDB taxonomy): domain Bacteria; phylum Pseudomonadota; class Alphaproteobacteria; order Rhizobiales; family Rhizobiaceae; genus OAS926. Next base: position 427,382 of record JAHBYW010000004.1, read on the forward strand.
CCCTGTTCGCGCGCGCCGGCGTGCCGCTCGACCCGATCCAGATTTACGAGACCGTGGAACTGAGAAAGATTCACGAGATCAAGGCCGCGGAACTTGCCTGCACGCGCGCCACCGAGGAGAATTTCGCGCGGCTGCGCGAAATTCTGGCCGAGTCCGAGCGGGGCCTCGAGGCTGGCGAGCCGATCGCCCGCCAGGACCGCGACTTCCATCTGGAGATCGTCCGCGCGACGAAGAACAGCGTCTTCCACAAGGTCTGCAGCCTCTACTACGTGATGGGCGAGCAGCGGCTGCCTGTCTATTTCAGCGCGCCGGATCGCGGACGGAAGTCACATGGCGAGCACATCCAGATCTACGAGGCGCTGCTGCGCCGCGACGGGAATCTGGCGCAGGCCCTCATGAGCGCGCATCTTCAGGGCGCCGAGAGCTACTGGAAGGGATTGATCACCGGCACCGGCGAGGAATCCGCGCGGCCCGAGCTGCAGCGGGCGTGACGTTGCCGACAATCTTTTCGACTCACACGCTTCATCCGCGCGCCACCGAGATGCTGTCCGCTGCCGGCGACCTCGTCATCGCCAGCGCGCTCGACGCCGGGACGCTCGCACGAGAAGCCGGCTCCGCGGACATCGTGATCGTCCGCGCGCCGCTGCCCCCTGCCCTCTTCGACGCCGCTCCCAAACTTCGCGCCGCGATCCGCCATGGCGCCGGCATGGACATGATCCCGGTCGAGGCCGCCACGACGGCGGGCGTCCTCGTCGCCAACGTGCCGGGCGTCAATGCTCGCTCCGTCGCGGAGCATGTTTTCTTCGCGTCAATGGCGCTGCTTAGACGCTTCCGCATGATGGATCGCGACCTGCGGGGCAAAAGCTGGCTGGCCGGCCGCGCACACGCGGACCTCACCCACGAACTCGCAGGCCGCACGGTGGGCATCATCGGCTACGGTCATGTCGGACAGGAGGTCGGGCGCATCGCCCGCGAGGGCTTCCGGCTCGACGTCGTCATCAGCAGCCGCAGCGCCCGCTCGGTGCCCGACTATGCACGGTTCGTCAGCGTCGACGAACTGGTCGAAGAGGCGGACGTCGTCGTCCTGTCATGCCCGCTGACGCCGGAAACCACCGGGCTCCTGAGTTCAGACCGGATCCGCCGCATGAAACCGTCGGCGATCGTGGTCAACGTGTCGCGCGGCCCGGTCATCGACGACGAGGCCTTGATCGCCGCCCTTCGCGAAGGCCGCATCGGCGGCGCCGCGCTGGATGTTTTCGTGACGCAGCCGCTTCCGCCGGAGCACCCTTATTTCTCCTTCGACAATGTGATCATCACCCCTCACATGGCCGGGATCACCGAGGAGTCGATGATGCGGATGGGAACCGGCGCCGCCGCCGAAGCCTTGCGCGTGCTCGGCAACGAACTGCCTGTGAACCTGCGCAACCCCGAGGTGATCGATCGCTATCGCCGTCGTTTCCCGCTAACGACGCAACCCTGATGCCGGTCCCGGCGTTGTGATGCCGGCGCGTTGAGGGGCGTGAGATGACAACCGAGCAGATCCTGGCATTCGCCGTCATCGCCGGCATGATGGCGGCCTTCGTCTGGGGCCGCTTTCGCTACGATGTGGTGGCCGCCGTCTCCCTGCTCGTCGCAGTCGCCGTGGGCGTGGTGCCGTTCGAGGGCGCCTTCACCGGTTTCAGCGACGACATCGTCATCATCGTCGGCAGCGCCCTGCTGGTCAGCGCGGCGGTGGCGCGATCCGGAATCATGGAACGCATCATCCAGCGCTTCATGCCGTCATCCTCGACCGTGCGCATCGAACTCGCCATCCTGGTCGGCGTCGTCACGGTGCTGTCGGCCTTCGTCAAGAACATCGGCGCGCTGGCGATCATGATCCCCATCGCGTTCCAGTTCGCGCGGCGCGGCAACGTCTCGCCGTCCGTCTTCCTGATGCCGATGGCGTTCGGCTCGCTTCTCGGCGGCCTGATGACCCAGATCGGCACATCGCCGAACATCATCGTGTCGCGCATCCGCGGCGAGATGACCGGCGACCCGTTCACGATGTTCGACTTCACGCCGCTCGGGCTGGCGTTGTCGGTGGTCGGCCTCGTCTTTCTCACCCTCTTCTACTGGCTGGTGCCGGCGCGCACGCGCACGACGGGCTCCGTTCATGAAGCCATCGTCATCGACAATTATCTGGCCGAAGCGAAGATCACGCAGAACTCTGCGATCCGCGACAAGACGGTCTCCGACCTGCTGAAGCTGGCCGAAGGCGCCTCCAAGGTCACCTCGATCCTGCGCAAGGACGGCCTGAAGATCGTGCCGCTCCCGGACGTCACGCTGCGCGAGGGCGACATCGTGGTGGTCGAGGGCGATTCCGAAGCGCTGCAGCGCATTGTCGACAAGGGCAAGCTGTCGCTTACCGGCGATCGCGACATCTCCCGCGTCGAGCGTGGCAAGGACATCGCCGCAGTGGAGGTTGTCATCGCGGAAAGCTCCGACCTGCTCGGTCTCTCCGCCTACCGCCTGTCGCTGTTCGACCGCTTCGGCGTCAACCTGCTGGCGGTGAGCCGCAAGGGCCAGCGGCTCGAGGGGCGTCTGAAGGACGTCACCTTCCGGCTGGGCGACGTGCTGGTCCTGCAGGCGAACCGCGAGCGCCTTCCAGAGGTGCTGCGTGAGTTCGGCGTGCTGCCGCTCGCCGAGCGCCCGCTGATGCTGGGCAGCACCCGCCAGGGCGTCGTGCCGCTGGCCATCCTGCTTGCCGCGATGGCGGCGACCGCCTTCGGCGTCGTGCCGGTGGCCGTCGCATTCTTCGCGGCCGCGGTGCTGATGGTGCTGTCGGGAGCGCTGCCGCTCCGGGAGGTCTACGGCCACATGGACGGGCCGATCCTGGTCATGCTGGCGGCGCTCATTCCCGTCAGCGATTCCCTTCGTCGCACCGGCGCCACCGACCTGATCGCGGACTGGCTGGCCGGGATCGCAACCACCCTCCCGCCGGCCGGTGCGCTGGCCATCATCCTCGTCGCGGCGATGGCCGTGACACCCTTCCTGAACAACGCGGCGACGGTGCTGGTCATGGCGCCGATCGCAGCGGGTTTCGCGACCAGCCTCGGCTTCAAGCCGGAGGCCTTTCTCATGGCCGTGGCGATCGGCGCGGGATGCGACTTCCTCACCCCGATCGGCCATCAGTGCAACACGCTGGTGATGGGTCCGGGCGGCTATCGGTTCGGCGACTATGCCCGGCTGGGCGCACCGCTGTCGGTGCTCGTGATTCTCGTCAGCGTGCCGCTGCTGATGCTCGTCTGGCCGTTGCGGTAGAGCTCCCGTCAACCATCGCGCATCGCGCTCAGCGCCTTGAGGTCGGCCCGCACGACGTCGGCGCCCGTGTCCGTGACCAGCGCCTCGACCTCCGCCTGTGTCCGCTTCCAGGCGGGCAGTGCCTCAGCCAGCAGCGCTGCGCCGGCCTGCGTCAACGTCAGCAGCCGGCCCCTGCGGTCGCTGGGATCTTTGTCGACCTTCACCAGCCCGCGCCTCTCCAGCGGCTTGAGGTTGGCCGTCAGCGTCGTGTGGTCCATCGCCAGCAGACTCGCGACCGCTCCCATCCGCGGCGGCTGCGGCCGGTTGAGCGACATCAGCAGCGAGAACTGCCCGCTGGTGATCCCCGCCGGCTTCAGCGCCTCGTCGTAGCGCCGGGCGAGAGCGCGGGCGGCGCGCTGTGCGTGCAGGCACATGCACGAGTCGCGCACCAGCAGCGTCGTCTCGAAGGGAATGGCTTGCCGTTTCATCGCTCTTCTATACTGTTGATACCAACCTTTTTGTCCAGTGATCTGGAGAGATTCTGGAAGGTTTTGCGGCCGCGGAGCTCGGCGCGCAACAGAGGTTCGGGCGGGTAGCGCCAGGGAGTGAGACTGAAATGCCGAAGAAAGTGCTTTTGCTGATCGGGAGCAAGAAAGGCGCGTTCATCGCCGAATCGAACGGCCAACGCAAGAAGTGGACGCTGAGGGGGCCCTTCTGCGAGACGTGGCCGATCAATCACATCGCCGGCGACCCCGAGACGGGCACGATCTATGCCGGCGGCGGCAACGAGTGGTTCGGCGCGGCCGTCTGGAAAACCACCGACTTCGGCAAGACGTGGACCCATTCGAGTAAGGGACTGAACTACGAGGCCGGTGAGGATCCCGTGAAGGCAGTCTGGTCGCTGGCGCCGCGGAACGGCACGGTCTACGCCGGTGTCCAGCCGGCGGGCCTGTTCAAGAGCAGGGACGGCGGCAAGAGCTGGAAGCATGTCGAGGGCCTTCGCGACCACCCGTCGAAGCAACACTGGCAACCCGGAGCCGGCGGGCTCATCCTCCACTCCCTGGTCACTCATCCGACCGACGACAAGAAGATGTGGATCGGCATCTCCGCCGCCGGCGTCTTCTACACCAAGGACGGCGGCAAGACGTGGGAGACGCGCAACAAGGGCACGCGGGCCGACTTCCTCCCCGAGGGCCAGAACTATCCCGAATTCGGCCAGTGCGTGCATTGCGTCGTGATGGCGCCGGGGGAACCCGACCTTCTCTATCAGCAGAACCATTGCGGCATGTATCGCACCGAGGACGGCGCGAAGCAGTGGACGAGCATCGAGACCGGCCTGCCGTCGTCATTCGGCTTCCCGGCCGCAGCGCATCCGCGCGATCCGAACACGGTCTACCTCATCCCGCTGAACGGCGATTCCAAGGGCCGCTACGTGCCCGACGGAAAGGCCGCGGTCTACCGCTCGCGCGACCGCGGCGACCATTGGGACAAGCTGACGGACGGCCTGCCGCAGGAGAACGCCTATTTCGGCGTGCTGCGCCAGGCGCTCGCCACGGACAGCCTGAAGCCGGCCGGCGTCTATTTCGGCACCAATGGCGGCGTGCTGTTCGGATCTCGCGACGAGGGCGATCACTGGGAACCGATCGCCGAACATCTGCCGGTCATCTCGTCGGTGGAAACGCTGGTCGTCGACCGGTAGCCGGAACCATGACCGGCGTGAAAACGGCGGCGGACGCGATCGTCGTGCGCCTTCCCGCCATCCTCGTGGACCTGTTTCCGGGGTCGCGGCGCAGCGTGGAGATGCGCGCGTCGAGCGTGCGCGAGATGGTGGACGAACTGGAGCGCCTCTGGCCCGGCATGCGCGACCGCATCTGCGACTCCACGCCAGCCATCCGCCGGCACATCAACGTCTTCATCGACGGGAACAAGGCGAGCCTGGAGACGCCCGTGCCGCCGGGCGCGGACGTGTTCGTGCTGACGGCGATTTCCGGCGGCTGACGCGGCGGAACGGGTCGAATCAGTTGTGGGCCAGCACACCAGGGTGCTTCCCACGCCGGACGCTTCCTCGTAGACTTGGCCCGTTCGAGGACGGGTCTGTCGCTGTGCGGTGTGGCGTAACCCTTGTTTGTCTGGGCGTGTTTGCGCTCGCAGCCCCCGCGCAGGCGGCGGATGGCGACGTGCGCCCCCTCCTCGACCAGCACTACGCCAGCATGTCGGCGCTTTACGCCGAGAACCCCCTCGTCCTCGCCGACTATGCCAGCGCCTCGATGCGCTATCGCATGGGCGTCGACCAGCTCGCCGGCGAGGCGGCGCCGCTGGTGGAGGCCGACGAGCCGGCCTTCTTCATCCCCTGGCTATGGGCCACGCCGGACGGTGCTACCATCCGCAAGCTGCGCGACGGCAGCTTCGTGATCACGTCTGCCCGGTTGCTCGGCAACTGGTACGCCGAGACGCGCTGCTTCAATGCGGGTTGGCCGGCCTATTATTGCGACGACGAGACCGAACGGCTGATGTCGGCGCCGGATGCCGCAACGCTGATCTTCGACGACATCGTCTATTCGCGCGCGGTCCCGACAACCTCGGTCGACACGGAGCCGCAGACGGAGATCGATGGCCTGGTGACGGGCGACCTCGGCTCGCTCGGCGCCGACCGCGTCTTCGCGCCCATGCCCAAGAAGAAGAAGTAGCGCCGGGCCCAGCCCTTCGGTGCTGCCGAGCGGCGAAGCCAGATCAGCTTCTGCATCCGTGGGAGAAGACACCGCGGCGCCGCTTCCGGCGCCGCTTGCGGCTGCGTATCCCTGAACGCCGGCTTCAGGCCGAGTGGCGAAGGCTGACGCCGGTGCCACGGTCGAACAGCGTCACCTTGTCGGCGTTCCAGCCGAAACGCACCGCGTCCTCGATGGCCAGTTGTGTCCGCGCGGGCGTGGTGGCCCGCAGCAGCAGCTCGCCGACGCGCAGCGTCACGATCTTCTCGACGCCGTGGTTCTCCACGTCATGGACCTTGGCTTCGACCGGCGCACCGGACTCGATGACCAGATCCTCGGGCCTGATGCCGAAGGTCAGCGCCCTGTCATTCGCGCCGGACGCCTTGCCGCGGCCGCCGAGCGGCAGTTCGAACGACATTGGCTGGATCACGGCCTTCTCGCCCGACATCTTGCCGTCAATCAGGTTCATCGGCGGAGACCCGACGAAGCTCGCGACGAACGTGTTGCGCGGATTGTTGTAGATCTCCTGCGGCGTGCCCTGCTGCACGATGCGGCCGTGGTTCAGCACCGCCACCTTGTCGCCCATCGACATCGCCTCGATCTGGTCGTGCGTGACAAACAGGAAGGTCTGGCCGAGATTCATCTGGATGTTCTTGAGCTCAGTTCGCAGTGCTTCGCGCAGTTTGGCGTCCAGCGCCGACAGCGGCTCGTCCATCAGGAACACGCGCGGCTTGCGCACGATGGCGCGGCCGATGGAAACGCGCTGCATCTCGCCGCCTGAGAGGCGATCCGTCTTGCGGTCGAGAAGGTGTTCGATGCGCAGCGTCTTGGCCACGCGGGCGACGCGCTCGGCGATCTCGGCGTCCGGCACGCGGCGGATCTTCGGCTTCAGCGGGAACTCGAGGTTCTCGCGCACCGTGTAGCGCGGGTAGAGCGAATATTGCTGCAGCACCAGCGCCACGTCGCGCTCCGCTGCGCCCCAGTCGGCCACGTCGACGCCGTCGATGAAAACCTGGCCGGACGTCGGCTTCTCCAGACCGGCGACAAGTCTTAGCGTCGTCGTCTTCCCCGCCCCCGTCTCCCCAAGCAGCACGAAGAACTCGCCATCGGCGATATCCAGGCTGAGGTCGGCGAGCGCGGTGTGGTTACCGAACTTCTTGGTGATGTTCCTGAGCTCGATATGGGCCATCAGAGCCTGATCCCCAGCGAATTGCCGCTTGCCGTGTCGAAGAAGTGCGCCTGCGAGGGATCGATGCGCGCATAGACGCGCTCTCCCGGTGCCGGCACGAAGCCCGTGCGCGTGCGAGCGCGCAGCATCTCGTCGCCGATCTTCAGGTCGACGATGTCATAAGCACCGAGCGGCTCGATGATGTGTGCCTCGACCGGCAGGTAGCCGTCCTGCTTCTCGCGCGACACGATCACGCCCTCGGAGCGTACGCCGAGCGCGAGCTGCCCTGCCTTGCCCTTGGCCGCGTCCAGCTTGCCGACCAGTTCGGCCGGGAACGAGAACCCTTCATCCGCGCCCTTCAGCGTCACCTTGGCGCCGGTGCCGTTCATCGCGACGCCGGCATCGATGATGTTCATCACGGGGCTGCCGACGAAGCGCGCGACGAACAGGTTCGCGGGATGCGCGTAGACCTCGGCCGGCGTGTCATCCTGCTGGATCAGCCCGTCATTCATGATGACGATGCGGTCCGCGAGGCTCATCGCTTCGATCTGGTCATGCGTCACGTAGATCGTGGTCGACCCCTGCTTCAGATGCAGGCGCTTGATCTCGGCGCGCATGTCCTCGCGCAGCTTCGCATCGAGCGCGCCGATCGGCTCGTCCATCAGCATCGCCTTCGGCTGCCGCACCAGCGCGCGGCCGATCGCCACGCGCTGCATGTCGCCGCCCGACAGAGCCGACGGCTTGCGGTCGAGCAGGTCGGTAATGCGCAGGACCTGCGCGATCTCGCGCACCGACCGGTCGACGTCGCCCTTGCTCATGCGCGTGGCGCGCAGCGGGAAGGCGATGTTCTCGAACACGTTCATGTGCGGATAGAGCGAGAACGACTGGAACACCATCGCGATGTCGCGGTCGGAGCATTTCAGGTGCTGCACCGCCTTGCCATCGATGAGGATGTCGCCCTCGTCGATCGTCTCGAGGCCGGCGATCGCGCGCAGAGTCGTGGTCTTGCCGCAGCCCGATGGCCCGAGCAGGACGATGAACTCGTTGTCGGTGATCTTGAGGTTGACGTCCTTCATGACCTGGTTGGGCCCGAAGAACTTCTGGATGTTGCGGAGCTCGATCTGGGTCATGAGACTAGTGCCCCTCGCCCGGCCGCGGCGCCTCGTCGTCCTCGGTGACGACCTTGGAGCCGAACCAGTTGGTGCAGAGGAACGTGACGAGCCCGATCAGGATGATCGTCACGCCGTAGCGATGCAGGAAGAAGCTCCATGGCTGGCAGAGCGCGACGATGCCAAGCACCATCACGACCTCCGACCAGGTCTGCAGTCTGGCGCTGCTGATCATTTGCGGATCGCCCCGAATGTCACGCCGCGCAGGAGATGGTTCCTGAGCAGGAAGGTGAAGATCGCAACCGGCAGCAGGAACAGCAGCGTGCCCGCCGCGATCACCGTCCAGTCGGGGAGGCCGGAGCCGACCTGGCTGGGGATGAAGGGCGGCGCGGTCTGCGCGCGGCGGTTGGTCATGATCAGCGCGAACGCATACTCGTTCCACGCTGTGATGAAGCAGAACACGGCGGTCGCGGCGATGCCGGTCGCGGCCTCCGGCAGCACGATCTTGAAAAACGCCTGCATGCGCGTGTAGCCGTCGACCAGCGCAGCTTCCTCGTATTCCTTCGGAATCTCGTCCATGAAGCCCTTCATGAGCCACACCGAGAACGAGAGGTTGAAGGCGGTGTAGAGGATGATCAGGCCCCAGTGCGTGTCGTTGAGGCCGACCGCCCGGTACATCAGGAACATCGGGATCGCCACCACGACGGGTGGCAGCATGCGTGTCGACAGGATGAAGAAGAGAAGATCCGCCTCCCCCTTCACCTTGAAGCGCGAGAACCCGTAGGCGGTGAAGGTGCCCATGCCGACCGCCAGCACCGTCGATGTGATCGCGACGATCAGCGAGTTCATGAAGCGGTTCGGATAACCGGACAGCTGGACCTCGCCCTTGCCGTCGCGCACCACCTTCTCGCCGCCGTCCATCACCATCTGCTCCCACCAGGGAGCGGCGGCGTATTCCTCGGCCGAAGGCTGCTCGCGCATCTGCGAGCGGCGCACCATCAGCTTCACGAAGGGCGAGATTTCCGGCGTGAACACCACCGTCGGCGGGATCGTGGTCGCCAGATTGCGCGGCTTGAACGCGGTCGACGCGATCCAGTAGATCGGCGCCAGGAAGATCAGCGTGACGACCAGCACCGCCACGATGGCGACGCGGTTGAGAACGCGCTCGGAGGTCGTCTGGACGGCGGCCATCTCAGCGCTCCTTCACCTTGTTCAGGTATTTCACGTAGATGTTGGTGATCGCCAGCACCATGATCAGCACGATGTAGGCGAGCGCGCAGGACAGACCCGTCTGCCACTCCTGGAACGCCATCTTGTAGAGCCGGATCGAGATGACCTCGGTGGTCGGCTGGCTGGTCAGGATGTAGGCGAGGTCGAAGGTCTTGAACGCCTCCATCGTGCGGAAGATGACCGCGATCATCAGGATCGGCGCGACCAGCGGCAGGGTGATGCGGAAGAAGGTGTAGAGAGGCCCGGCGCGGTCGATGGCGGCGGCCTCGTACAGATGCTTGGGCACGGCCGAGAGGCCGGCGAGCGACAGGAGCATGACGAAGGGCGACCACATCCAGATGTCGGTCAGCGCCACGGCGTAGAGTGCCATGTCGGGATTGGACAGCCACTCGAATTTGCCGAGCCCCAGCGCGTAGTTGATGATGCCGAAGGACGGATCGTAGAGCAGCTTCCAGAACAGGCCCACCACCGCCATCGACAGCATCATCGGCAACAGCAGCAGGGTCGTGATCAGGCCCTTCAGCGGGATGTCGCGGTTGAGCAGCATCGCCGTGCCGAAACCGACCACGACCTGGCCGATGACCGAGACGACGACATACTTCGCGGTGATGACGAAGTTGTTCCAGATGAAGGGGTCGTTGAGCAGCGTCCGATAGTTCTGCAGCCCGACGAAATTCGCGGCCGCGTTGCCCGAGGCACGGAAATCGGTGAACGAGTAGCCGAGCGAATAGAGCAGCGGAAAGATATTGAAGACGATCAGGAACAGGATCGTCGGAATGATGAACAGGTTGCGGATGGAGATGTCGCTCATCCCGCGCGCCGCGGCACGCGAACGCGGGTCGAGCGTGGTCATGACGGCTGTGGCCACAGCGCTGTTCCTCTCGGGGGTGCTGAAAAGCAAACGGAGGGGGCGGGCGTCCGCCCCCTCCGGCAATCGCCGCTGTTAGTGGCGGTTGTACTTCTTGAACGTCGCGTTCCAGTCCCCGGCCAGATTGTCGAGGGCTTCCTTGGCGGTGCCCTGGCCGGCCGTGATGTACGGGTAGATACGCTGGTTCATCTGGATCAGCAGCTCGGCATATTCCGGCGTCGCCCAGAAGTCCTTCACCTTGAACATGGTCTCGTAGAAGGCCTTGTTGTACGGCGTGGCGTTCTGGAATTCAGGCGACTCCAGCACCTTGGCGCTCGCCGTGTAGCCACCGAGTTCGGCCCACTTCTTCTGGGTCTCGTCCTTGATGAACCACTCCAGGAACTTCATCGACTCTTCCTGGTTCTGCGAATACGACACGACCGAGATGCCCTGCCCGCCGAGAGCGGCGAACTGGTGGCCGTCCGGACCCGCCGGGTTGGCGAAGAAGCCGGTGCCCTTGGCGTTCGGGTTCGACGCTTCGTTAACGAGCGCCGGGAAGAACGCGAAGTAGTTCATGCTCATCGCGGCCAGGTTTTCGGTGATCGCCTGGTTGTTCTCGACGAAGAAGGTCTTGGCCCAGCCGGGAGGCGTGAAGCCGTAGAGCTCGCGATACATCTCGAGCGCCTTGACGTTCTGCTCCGAGTTGATGATGCCGTCGACCTTGTAGGTCGCGTAGTCGCCGAGCTCGCCGCCATACGAGAAGATGGCGTTCTCGACGCCCATGACGAGACCGTCATAGGAGTTGTCGGTGTAGATCGCGATGCCGTAGCGGTTCTGGTCCGGACGGTGGAAGAACTCGGCGATGTCGCGCATCTGCGCCCAGGTCGCCGGCGGCGCGAGGTCGTAGCCGTACTTGGCCTTGAAGTTGGCCATCTCGGTCGGGTCCTCGAACCAGTCCTTGCGGTACGACCAGCCGACCGCGTCGCCTTCGGCGGGGATCGACCAGTACTTGCCGGAGTTCGACGGATACTCGGCGTAGTACTTCACGGTCGCCGGAGCCATCACCTCGTTGAGGTTGTGCTTGTTGAAGAAGTCGGTGAGGTCGACGTAGTGACCGGCTTCCGAAGCCGCGCCGATCCACTGCGAGTCGCCGACGACCATGTCGTAGGCCGAGCCCTTCGCGTTGAATTCGGTGAACGCCTTCGTCTGGAAGTCCGACCACGGGGTCGTCTCGACCGTGACCTTCACACCGGTCTCGGCCTCATAGATGTTGACGAGTTCCTGCAGGTAGTTCGCCGGATCCCATTCAGCCCAGAAGATGGTCAGTTCCTGAGCGTAGACGGACGTCCCGCTCGCAAGCGTAAGTGCCATACCGGCGAGAATGCCGGTGAGTTTCTTGCGCATATGAGTTCCTCCCTGGTGCGCATTCTACGGTCGAAGCGGCCGGTCTCGTCGCCCGGCCGGGTAGTTCCGTTGTCGCCGCTTTCGTCCGGTCTCGAACGTGGATCGAACCCCGCTCCAGCCGGATCGAAACGATTTGAGCCCTGAAGCTCAGATCGCTCCTCCATCCCAAACTGGTATTACCAATCTGGAAGTTCCGTCAAGGCCTTTCTTGCGCGCCTCCGAGCCTCGCGCTCCGCCAAATACCGCGCGTTTCCTTCAATTTTGTTCGCTTGCTTTCGAAATCGGGGGGAAACGACCCGCCTACGAAAGCAACTCGCATGCTCCAAGACCTGCCCTTCCGTCAAACTGGTAGAACCAGATGGGCGAAAGTTGGGGCGCGTATGCCAACGCCCCGCTAGCCAGCCTCCCGTATTGCCGCGTCGACGAGAGCCTGTCCTACCCACTGGGTCACGGCATGTGTTGCCGTGGCGTCCAGGCCCCAGATATCCTTCAGCACGATCAGCGCCTCGACGCCGAAGACCAGCGACAGCGCCTGCGCCAGCCGCGCGAAGCGGCGCGGACCGAGCGTCGCCTTCAGCGGCTCGATCGCCGCCTCCAGCAGTTCTATGCGATGACCGCGCTTGAACTCGGGTTCGCCTTCCATTGTGCCGGCCCGGCGCCGCGCCCACTGGTCGAGCGACAGCTTCAGCGCCGCCTTGAACGTCGCCTCGAAATCATCGATGCGCGGAATGGAGCTGTCGATCAGCGACGCGACCCGTCGTCCCGCGTCCTTCGACGACGACGACCAGGTCAGGATGGGGCCGAGCGCCTCATCGACGACGGCCTGCACCAGCGCCGCCTGGCTGGGGAAGTAGCGGTATGCGGTCGCCCGCGAGACGCCGGCGGCCTCCGCCACTTCGCTCACCGACGGGGTCGCGCCGTCCTGCATCAGCCGCGTGGCGGTCTCCAGCATGAGCCGCCGCGTCCGGGCGCGGGGTCCGCGCTCGGGCAGTTCTGCCGTCTCGTCGAGTTGACGTGAGACATCCATGTCAATACGATACGCGCGTCTCAAAAATTTGCAATGCCCTTCAGAAGGCGAGAGACGGGAGGGACGACCATCAACCGCGCGCGCGTCTACGTCGTCGGCACGGCCGACACCAAGGGCGAGGAACTCGCGTTCCTGGCCGAAGCGGTGAAGGCAGCGGGCGCCGCTGCGATCCGTGTCGATGTCGGCACCCGCGCGGCCACCGTGGCGGTCGACATTCCGGCCAGCGCCGTCGCCAGCTTCCATCCCGAGGGCGCCGACGCCGTCCTTGCGGGCTCCGATCGCGGCGCCGCGGTCACGGCCATGGGCGAGGCCTTCGCGCGTTTCATCGCTGCGCAGACGGACGTGGCGGGGGTGGTCGGTATCGGCGGCGGCGGCGGAACCTCGATCGTCACGCGCGGCATGCGCGCCTTGCCGCTCGGCGTGCCGAAGCTGATGGTGTCGACGCTCGCCTCGGGAGACGTCGCCCCTTACGTCGACGTCTCCGACATCATGATGATGCCGTCCGTCACCGACATGGCCGGGCTGAACCGCCTCTCACGTGTCGTCCTGCACAATGCAGCGCAGGCGATCGCCGGCATGGCGAGATCCCCTGCCCCGGCCGGGGCTGCCGGCGGGAAGCCGGCGCTGGGGCTCACGATGTTCGGCGTGACCACGGCCTGCGTCACCGCGATCGTCGAGGCGCTGAAGGCCGACTACGACTGCATGGTCTTCCACGCGACGGGCACCGGCGGCCGCTCGATGGAGAAGCTGGCCGACAGCGGCCTGCTCGCCGGCATCCTCGACATCACCACGACTGAAGTCTGCGATCTCCTGCTGGGGGGCGTTCTGCCGGCCACCGAGGACCGTTTCGGCGCGGTGGCACGCACCCGCCTGCCCTATGTCGGCTCCGTCGGCGCACTGGACATGGTGAATTTCTGGGCACCCGAGACCATTCCGACGAGATATTCCGGGCGCAAGCTCTATCGGCACAACCCCAACGTGACGCTGATGCGAACCACGGCCGAAGAATGCCGCGCCATCGGCGAATGGATCGGCGCCCGGCTCAACGCCTGCGAAGGCGAGGTGCGTTTCCTCATCCCGACGAAGGGCGTCTCGGCGCTCGACACCGAAGGCGGCGCCTTCTTCGATCCGCAGGCCGATGCCGCACTCTTCGACGCGATCGAACGCACGGTGCAGCGGACCGCCAAACGCCGCGTGGAGCGATTGCCGCTCCACATCAACGACCCGGCCTTTTCGGCGGCCGCGGTCGCTGCGTTCCGGGAGATCGCGGCGTAGCCGCGTGAGAAATCAAGCAGGAAAGCGAAACAGGTTCATGCCCGCCATCCCCCGCAACGCCATCCTCCAGAAGTTCCGCAAGATGATCGCCGGCGGTATCCCGATCGTCGGCGGCGGCGCCGGCACCGGCCTGTCGGCCAAGTCCGAGGAGGCGGGCGGCATCGACCTCATCATCATCTACAATTCCGGTCGCTACCGCATGGCCGGGCGCGGCTCGGCCGCCGGCCTGCTGGCCTACGGAAACGCAAACGAGATCGTCAAGGAGATGGCGGTAGAAGTGCTGCCGGTGGTGAAGAAGACGCCGGTGCTGGCCGGCGTCAATGGCACCGACCCGTTCGTGCTGATGCCGCGTTTCCTTGCCGAGCTGAAGGACATGGGCTTCTCAGGCGTGCAGAACTTCCCCACGATCGGCCTGTTCGACGGCCAGATGCGCCAGAGTTTCGAGGAGACCGGGATGGGCTTCGGGCTCGAGGTCGACATGATCGGCGCGGCCCACGCGATCGATCTGCTGACAACGCCCTACGTGTTCAACCCCGACGAGGCGAAGGCAATGACCAGGGCCGGCGCCGACATCATCGTCGCGCACATGGGCGTCACCACCGGCGGCTCGATCGGCGCCACCAGCGCCAAGTCGCTGGACGATTGCGTCGGCGAAATCGATGCCATCGCCGCTGCGGCGCGAAAAGTCCGCAAGGACGTGATCGTGCTCTGCCACGGCGGGCCGATCTCGATGCCCGGAGACGCCCGCTACATTCTGGACCGCAGCGACATACACGGCTTCTACGGCGCCTCCTCGATGGAGCGCCTGCCCGCCGAGGCCGCGATCGCGCAACAGACGCGGGATTTCAAGAACCTGTCCACCGCCCGCAAGGCCACCCGCAACACAGCGAAGGGATGAGACGATGCGAAACCCCGACGAGATGTTCCGCTATCCCAGGGACGTGAACACGTTCCAGTTCGACTGGGGCAGGCTGGCGCTGACCGTGGCGCCGGAGGTCAACGGCGCAGGGCGCTTCTCGGGCGGCGTCGTGGATCTGGCGCAGGGCCAGGGGCACACGCGCCACAACCATCCCGGCGCCGAGGAGATCATCTTCGTGATCTCCGGCCAGGGCGAGCAGATGGTCGAGGACGATGCCGGCAATCCCGTGACCAGAAAGGTCGGGCCGGGCTGCACGATCTATGTCCCGGAGAGCCGCTACCACTCGACGCTGAACACCGGCGACGGTCCGATGCAGCTCTTCGTCGTCTATTCGCCCGCTGGACCGGAAGTCGCCCTGCGCGACCTTCCGGATTTCCGGCTGATCCCTCCGTCTGGCGCCTGACTCGAAGGAAGATTTCTTCCCGGGGGATTAAATTAGCGAACGTGCATAAAATTTGCGCGGCCACCTATCGTCGCGCTTTGGAAAGGACTAGAAACCGGCGCTATGACGCCGGAAACTGAGGCTCTGCCGGACGATTCCCTTCTGCCGCGGGACACCAGACGGTCCCTGCCCATGGCGCTGCTGCGGGCGCGCGAGGCGGTCATGACCGGCCTGCGGCCCATCCTTGCTGCACGCGACGTCAGCGAACAGCAATGGCGCGTGCTCAGGGTTCTGGCCGAGTCCGGGCCGCTCGACGCGACCGAGGTTGCCGAGCGCGCCTGCCTGCTGGCGCCAAGCCTGACCCGGATCATGCGCTCGCTCGAAGAGCGCCGCTTCATCACTCGCGACCGTGACGCCGGTGACGGGCGGCGCGTGCGCCTTGCCATCTCCGCCGCCGGGCTCGCCATGATCAGCGACGTCGTGCCGGCCAGCCGGGCGATCTACACCGACATCGAGGCCCGGTTCGGCAAGGAGCGGATCGACCTGCTTCTCGACATGCTGGGCGACCTCGCGCTACTGAAGCCGTAGCTTCAGCCGTCACATCCTGGGACCCATGCCAGACTTCGTTATCGACGCGCCTGCCGTGCCGTCCGTGGCCGTTGCAGGCGAAACCGGGCGTTTTCCCGTCCGCCGCGTCTTCTGCGTGGGCCGCAACTACGCCGCCCATGTGCGCGAGATGGGCAATGACGAACGCGAGCCGCCGTTCTTCTTCAGCAAACCGGCCGACGCGGTCGTCGACAGCGGCGTGACGATCCCCTACCCGCCCCTGACCCGCAACCTGCACCACGAGATCGAGCTCGTCGTCGCCATCGGCAGCGGCGGCGCGCGGATTTCCGCCCCCGACGCGCTGGGACACGTTTTCGGCTACGCTGTCGGCATCGATCTGACACGCCGCGACCTGCAGGACCAGGCCAAGGAGATGCGTCGTCCGTGGGACTGGTCCAAGGGCTTCGACAACTCGGCTGTCTGCGGGCCGCTGGTGCGCGCGAGCGCAGCCGGCCACCCTTCCGGCGGCCGCATCTGGCTGGCCGTCAATGGCACGCCGCGGCAGGATGCCGACCTCTCCGAGATGATCTGGGCGGTGCCGGACGTGATCGCGTTTTGCTCGCAGTCCGTGAGGCTGCTGCCCGGCGACCTGATCTACACCGGCACGCCCGCCGGCGTCGGCCCGCTCCAGGCCGGCGACCGCGTCACCGGCGGCATAGACGGCATCGGCACGCTGGAGACCGTGATCACCGCTGCCTGAGCCTACTCGGCCAGGAACGCCTCGATCATCGCGGCCGATTCCTTCGGCTTGGTGACGAGGAAGAGATGCCCGTCGTCGACCAGTTCCAGCCGCGACTTCGGGATCATCGCGTGCAGCATGCGCGCGTTCACCACCGGCACAAGCGGATCGTCCGTCCCGGCCACGATAAGCGTCGGCTGCCTCAGCAGCCAAAGCCACGGCACGCTCGTCCAGCCCACCATCGCCAGCAGTTGAAGGGCGTAGCCGTATTGCGTCGCGCCCTTCATCGCGCCGGCGTGGCGACCAATGAGCGTCGGATCGGTGCGGAAGTCGCCGCCATAAATCGTGGCGGCGATGGAGCGCATGTAGCCGGGATCGGTGTAGCGCCGCGGGCTCGCCATCTTCGCCAGCACGTTCGGCGCGCCGGGGATCATGATCGCGCCGGGCGACGTGGCGCAAAGCACGAGCTTCCGGCACATGCCGGGGTACTGGTAGGCGAACTGCTGCGCCAGCCCGCCACCCCAGGAGACGCCCGAAATGTCTACCCGCTCGTGCCCGAGCATCTCTGCCAGCCGCTTCGCCAGTCGCGCCAGCGTGGACGGACGGTAGGGGAACGCCGGCGCCGGCGAGCCGCCGACGCCCGGCACGTCGAAGATGATCCCGGTCGTATCGGAGAGCGCGGCCATGAACGGTTCGGCAAGTTCCAGATTGGCGCCGATGCCGTTGAACATCATCAGCGGCGGGCGGTCCGAAGACCCTTCGCGGATACCGACGTTCAGCACCTGCCCGTCCACGTCAAAGGTCTGCACGCGCATGGGGGAGGAAGACGCGCGGGCTCGCTTGGTCTGGGAAGTCATCGGATTCTCCGGGTGCGCCGCCTGGCGCGGGCTTCACCAGAAGGGAACTGGGAAGATATGGTTCCCGCCCTCACGGTTCGAACACATAGGTGCCGGGCGCAGCGCCGAGCGGCTTGTGCTTCTTGCTACCGGGCGCCTTGGGCGCGGGCACCTGGTCGCCCGATCGGGCCTTCAGGAACTCGGCCCAGTCCAGCCACCAGCTTCCTTCCTTCTTCTCCGCCTTGGCCGTCCAAGCGTCTGGATCGGCCTGTTTCGTCGTGCCTTTCACATACCACGCCTTCGGATTGCCCGGCGGATTGAGCAGGCTCTGCAGATGACCCGAATTGGAGAGGATGAAGGTCGTGTCGTCGCCATAGAGGCGCGCGGTCTGGTAGACCGCCTTCCACGGCGTGATGTGGTCGGTTGTGCCGGCGATCACATAGGTTTCGTGCTTCACCGTCGTCATGTCGATCGGCACGCCGAGGATCGACATCTTCCCCCCATTGACGAAGGGATTGGTGAAGATCAGGTCGAGGAAGTCGGCATGCAGCCTGGCCGGCAGCCGCGTCGTGTCGGCGTTCCAGTAGAGCACGTCGAAGGCCGGCGGTTGGTTGCCGAGCAGGTAGTTGTTGACCCAGTAGTTCCAGATCAGGTCGTTGGGCCGCATCCAGGCGAACATCTTCGCCATCTCCTGGCCGTCCAGCACGCCCCTCGCCTTCGACACCTGCTTCGCGGCCATGATGGTTTCGGGCGTCACCAGCGCCGCGAAGTCGCTGTCGGAATCGGCCTCCGTGTCCAGCACGCAGACCGCCAGGATCACGGCATTGATCTTCTTCAGCTTCTGCGCCGCCAGCCACGCCACATAGGTCGACAGCGTGATGCCGCCCGAGCACGAACCCATGATGTTGACGGTGTCCGAGCCGGTGATCTCGCGCGCCGCGTCGCACGCCTCGTCGAGCGCCGCGATATAGTCCTCCAGCCCCCAGTCGGCATGCTCCGCGGTCGGGTTGCGCCATGACACGCAATAGGGCTGGATGCCGTTGGCGAGCAGGAAACGGATCATGCTCTTCTCGGGCGCGAGGTCGACCGAATAGTATTTGTTGATCTGCGGCGGCACGACGAGGATCGGCCGCTGGTAAACGGTCTCGGTTGTCGCGGTGTAGTGAACGAGCTCGACCAGTTCGTTGCGGAACACGACCGTGCCCGGCGTGTTGGCGATGTTCTGCCCGACCTTGAACTTCGAGGCGTCGACCGAGGATGGCAGCCCGCCGTTCCTCGTCATGTCGTCCAGGAAGTTCTTGAGACCGGAAACGGCGCTCTTCCCGCCGGTGTCGACAAAGGTCTTCACCGCCGTCGGGTTGAGCAGCGGGTTGTTCGACGGCGACATCGTGTCGACGAAGATCGAGGCGACCAGCCGCGCACGCGCCGCGTCCTTCTCCGGCAGCTCCGTCTGCTGCACGACGTCGGTGACCGCCTTGCCCCAGGCCATGTACGACTGCATCAGTGCCTTGTGCAGACCGCTGGACTTCCAGGCCGGGTCGGCGAAGCGGCGGTCCTTGGGGTCCGCCGCGATCTCCGACTGGCCAGTGACGATCTTGCCGAACTCGGTCGCGAACGACATCCACTGCTGCGCCAGCACCTGCGGCTGGCTCGCCATCGCCCGCATCAGATTGCCGGCAGCCGCCATCAGGTCTTCGGTGCGCACTCCGACCAGCGGGTTCAGCGCCAGCGTGTTCTGCGCCGCATCGTCGGCGATCTGCTCGGCGAGCGAGCGCTCCTGTCGCGGCCGGTCCTCGCGCTGCGTCCGGTCTTCGCGCGGTGCCTTGGCCATGTCGTGCCTATCCTGCCGCCTGCTTCTTGCGGCGCTCGTAGAGCATCACCAGTGTCTCGGCGATCAGCGCAGGCTTCTCCTCGCCCTCGATCTCCATGACATTGTTGTTCTTGACCAGGAACTGCCCGGGACCCTTGTCCTCGATCGACATGACCGAGGTGCGCACGCGCACCCGCGCACCGGACTTGACCGGCACCAGGAAGCGCACCTTGTCGAGGCCGTAGTTGAACGCAGCCTGGGTGCCCTCGGGAATGGCGCCGAGGTCGACGGCCAGCTTGGCCACCAGCGACAGCGTCAGATAGCCGTGCGCGATCGTCGTCCTCAGCGGACTCTCCCGCTTTGCGCGTTCCTGGTCGACATGGATCCATTGCTTGTCGCCGGTGCATTCGGCGAACTGGTCGATCAGCTCCTGGCTGACCGTCATCCAGTCGGAGACGCCGATCTCCTTGCCGAGATAGCTCCGGAGCTCCGGATAGGTGATCACGACTGTCGGCACTGTCCCTCGCCTCCGCTATGGCCTGCCATCGTTCGTCAGCGAACGCCGCGCCCTTGTCAATCGGCTTTGTCAGCCCGCCTTCGCCATCGACTTCACCGCCTGGTCCCTGAGCTCGCGCCGCAGGATCTTGCCGACATTGGTCTTCGGCAGGTCGTCGCGGAACTCGATGTATTTCGGCTTCTTGTAGCCGGTCAGGTTCTGCGCGCAGAAATCGGCGAGCAGTTCCTTGGTCAGCGCCGGGTCCTTCCTGACGATGAACATCATCACAGCCTCGCCCGAGTTCTTGTCAGGCACGCCGACGCAGGCGCACTCCATGACGCCCGGATGCAGCGCTGCGACCCCTTCGATCTCGTTCGGGTAGACGTTGAAGCCGGACACAAGGATCATGTCCTTCTTCCGGTCGACGATCTTCACATAGCCTCTGTCGTCCATGATGCCGACGTCCCCGGACTTGAAGTAGCCATCGGGCGTCATGACCTTCTCGGTCTCGTCCGGGCGCTGCCAGTAGCCGGCCATGACCTGCGGGCCCTTGATGGCGATCTCTCCCGGCTGGCCTAGCGGCACGTCCTTGCCGTCGTCGTCGAGAAGCCGGATGTCGACATTGGGCATCGGCAGGCCGATCGTGCCGGTATAGGCGTCCGTATCGGTCGGGTTGCAGGTGATGCCGGACGACGTCTCCGACAGGCCGTAACCCTCGCAGATCGGGCAGCCGGTGACGGCCAGCCACTTCTTCGCCACCGCCTCCTGCACCGCCATGCCGCCGCCATTGGCGATCCTCAGTTGCGAAAAGTCTAGCTTGGCGAATTCGGCGTTGTTGGCCAGCGCGTTGAACAGCGTGTTGACCGCCGGGAAGACGTGGAACTTGTACTTCGCGATCTCTTTCACCGTCGCCGGGATGTCACGCGGATTGGGGATCAGCACGTTGACGCCGCCGGTGCGCATGGCGAGCAGCGCGCAGGTGATGAACGCGAACACATGGTAGAGCGGCAGCGCGCAGATGAAGGTGAGCTGTCCGCTCGTCGGCTTGCGCGTCAGTCCCGGCTGCATCCAGGCTTCCGACGCCAGCAGGTTGGCGATGATCGTCTTGTGCAGCAGCGTCGCGCCCTTAGACACGCCTGTCGTGCCGCCCGTGTACTGCAGCACTGCCACGTCGTCCGGCTTGATCTCCGGCGCGTTCAGCTTCTTGCCGGCGCCGGCCGACAGCGCCGCGTTGAACTTGACATGGCCGGGCAGCGACCACGCCGGCACTGCCTTGCGCACGCGGCGCAGGACGAGGTTGACGATCGCGCCCTTGGGGAAGCCCAGCAGGTCGCCGATCGACGCCACGACGACATGCTTCACCGGGGTCTTTGCCACCACCTGCTGCAGTGTGGTCGCGAAATTCTCCAGGATGATGATCGCCTTCGAGCCGGAGTCCTTGAGCTGGTGCTCGAGCTCGCGCGGCGTATAGAGCGGGTTCACGTTGACGACGATGTAGCCGGCCCGCATCACCGCGGCCACGGCCACCGGATATTGCAGCACGTTCGGCATCATGATCGCGACGCGGTCGCCGCGTTCCAGGCCCAGGCTCTGCAGGTAGGCCGCCAGGTTCCGCGACAGCGTGTCGACGTCGCCATAGGTCATGACCCTGTCCATGAAGACATAGGCCTTGTCGTCCCGATATTTGGCGAAGCTCTCCTCGAACAGGGCGACAACCGACGGATACCGGTCGTAGCCGACCTCGGCGGGCACGCCCTTCGGATAGTGCTTCAGCCAGGCACGGTCCATCGTTTCGCTCCCCTGTGTATGTATTTTTGCGACGATCCTAGTCCGCGCCCGGGCCGATGAAAAGCCGGCGGGACCTGCCCTATCGGCAGCGCCGCCTGGCTGCTTGCGCCGGAAGGGGTTTCGGCGAATGATCGTTCCCGCGTTCAGGGAGGATCGCATGAGGCAGCTCACGGGCATCGACGCGGCGTTCCTCTACATGGAGACGCCCGAGACGCCGATGCATGTCGGCTCGCTCACCCTCTACGAACCCCCGGCGGACCTATCCGGCTCTTTCTTCGACCATTTCCGCGACTTCTTCCTGTCGCGCATGCATCTGGCGCCGATCTTCGAGAAGAAGCTCGCGCGCACCGTGCTGGAACTCGACCATCCCGGCTGGGTCGACGCCGACGAGCTCGACTTCGACTACCATCTGCGCCGGGTCTCGATGCCGGCACCCGGGCGCTTCGACCAGCTGGAAGCGCTGGTCGGGGAGTTGCACTCCGTGCCGCTCGACCGTACGCGCCCACTCTGGCAGATCAACGTCATCGAGGGGCTCGCGGACGGCAATGTCGCGATCTACGCCAAGGTCCACCACGCCGCCGTCGACGGCGGGGCCGGCATGGCGATCGCCGCCGCGCTCTACGACATGGGACCGAAGCCGCGCGCGGTGAAGCCGCCGCCGCCCAAGCCGCCGCGGAAGCGCAAGCCCACCATCGAGGAACGCGCCATTCTCGGGATCGCCGACGTGATGCAGAGCCTTGCGCGCCAGCAACTGAAGGCAATGGAGGCGCTGCCCCAGTTCCTCGGCACGCTGCACGACATGCTCGTCCCGAAGAAGGACGGAACGGGCTCCGGCCTGGGTGGCGGCCTGCCCGGCCTGCCGGACGTGCTGGCGCCGAAGACGCCCTTCAACGTCACCATCACCAGCAAGCGCAGCTTCGCAGCCCGCGAACTTTCGCTGGCCGACGCCAAGGCCGTTGCAAAGGGCACCGGCGCCAAGATCAACGATGTGGTCATGGCCGTGTCGGCCGGAGCGCTCCGCACCTATCTGAAGGACCGCAAGGCGCTGCCGAAGAAGCCGCTGGTGGCCTTCGTGCCGATATCGCTGCGGGCACCGGGCGATGCCGACGCGTCGAACCAGGTCTTCGGCATGCTCTGCCCGATCGCCACGCAGCTCGCCGACCCGCTGGAACGGCTTGCCGCGATCCGCAAGGAGTCGGGTGATTCCAAGACGATTGCCGGCACGGTGAAGGACGTCGCGCCGAAGGACTACACGCTGCTCGGCGCGCCGATCCTGCTGCCCGGCCTCGCGCAGCTCTACGGCGCCAGCCGCCTGGCGGACGTCATGCCGTCGACCACCAACCTGACCATCTCCAACGTGATGGGACCGCCCTTCCCGCTCTTCTGCGCCGGGGCGAAGATCCTCGCGATGTATCCGGTGTCGATCCCGGTCCACGGTATCGCGCTCAACATCACGGTGCAGAGCTACCAGGACAAGCTCGACTTCGGCATCACCGCCGACCGCAAGGCGGTGCCCGACATCGACCGCCTCGGCGATCTCATGGTCGATGCGCTGGCCGAGCTGAAGGCGGCGGTTGAGCGCGGTTAACGTCCCGACTTGGGGACATGACGGCGCCGGGTTCGTTCTTCTCCCCAGTGGGGAAAAGGTGGTCGAGCCCGGCGGCGAAGCTGCCGTGGCGAGACCGGATGAGGGGGCCAGCGAACCGTTGCGCCAGTTCTACCGAGGTGCTCAAGTTAAGGCACCCCCTCACCCGGATTGCCAACGGCGGTTCCACCGCCGGGCAATCCGACCTCTCCCCGCTGGGGAGAGGAACACTCTCAACACCTCCCCCACCGTCATCTCCCCCTTAACCCCGGCCGCGCTATCTTGTGGGAAAGTCCGGTGCTAGCCTCCGGACTCGCATCAGGCTCGCAGGAGGTGTCATGACCGCGCATGCCCAGCCGCTGAAGCCGCCGTCGAGGCTCCTTTTCGCGATGGAGCTGCGGGCCCTTCCTGAGCTCGGCGGCTTCCTCGCCTCGCTGCCGCTGCTCACCGCGCTGACGCCGCGCGGCGATGGCCACCCGGTGCTGGTGCTGCCCGGCCTGGCGACAAGCGATGCCTCGACGATCGCGCTCCGCCGCTTCCTGAAATCGAAGGGCTACGCGGCATATGGCTGGAAGCTTGGCCGCAACTTCGGCCCGCGGATCGGCGTGGAAAAAGGCATGCTCGACCGCGTCGAGGAACTTTACGCCAAGCACGGCCGCAAGGTCAGCCTGGTCGGCTGGAGCCTCGGCGGCATCTATGCGCGCCAGCTCGCCAAGATGATGCCCGACAAGATCCGCACCGTCATCACGCTGGGCAGTCCGTTCAACGGCGACCCGCGTGCCACGAATGCATGGAAGCTCTACGAGTTCGCGTCGGGCCACAAGGTCGACGACCGCGAGCGGCACATGGGGGGTGGCATCTCCGACTCGCCGCCGGTACCGACGACGGCGATCTACAGCCGCACCGACGGCATCTGCGCCTGGCAGGCCTGCCGCGAGAACGATCTGCCGCACACCGAGAGCATCGAGGTGGAGGGCAGCCATTGCGGCCTCGGCCACCATCCGAGCGTGGTCTACGCCATCTGCGATCGGCTTGCCCAGCCCGAGGGTCACTGGAAGCCGTTCGACCGGTCCGGCTGGCGCTCGGTGTTCTATCCCAACCCGAAGCGGTAGCGCCGGCGCGCTCCCTCCCCCTTGAGGAGAGGGTGGGCGAAGCCCGCCGGGCGGGGTGCAGGCGACCGCGCGCCAGCCTCACTCTGAAATGTAGACATGCAGATCTTGCGGAGGCGACCCCACCCGTCCAATCGCCTTCGGCGATTGTCCAACTTCCCCTCAAGGGGGAGGGAGAAGTGCGTCCCGGTTGAGCTCACTCGCCTTCGTCACCCCGCACAGCGCCAGCGTCAGATCGAACTCGGCGACGATGTTGCGGATGACCTCGCGCACACCAGCCTCTCCAGCGATCGCCAGGCCGTAGACATAGGGTCGACCGATCAGCACCGCCCTGGCGCCCAGCGCGAGCGCCTTGGCCACATCGGCGCCTGACCGGACGCCGGAATCGAGCAGCACGGGCATCTCCCCCGCGGCCGCCACGATGCCCGGCAGCACGTCCAACGTGCCGGCCTCGCCGTCGACCTGCCTGCCGCCATGATTGGAAACGACGATGCCGTCGACCCCATGCTCCCTCGCCAGCCGCGCGTCGTCGGCATGGCGGATGCCTTTCACCAGGATCGGCAGCCGCGTCATCTCGCGCAGCCGCGCGATGTCGGCCCAGGTGAGATCCGGCCGCGAATAGGTCGCCACGAAGTGCGCCACGGCCGCCCGCATCTGGCCGATGGTCAGCCCGTGCGCCCTGCCCTTGCGCAGGAGCGACACGAGCGCGCCGATGACGCCGAGCCCTTTGGGCCTCAGACCCGTGTCGGGCGGCGACGCGGGAATCTTCGCCCGAAACACCGGGTCCGAGAGGTACTGCGCCAGCCCCTGCCCGCGCAGGAACGGCAGCGAGGCGAGGTCGAGGTCTCGCGCCCGCCAGCCGAGCAGCGTCGTGTCGACGGTAACGACGATCGCCTCGCAGCCGGCCCTTTCCGCGCGGCCGACGACAGAGCGGACGAATTCGTCATCGCTCGACCAATAGAGCTGGAACCAGCGCGGCGTGTCGCCGAGTGCCGACGCGCATCGCTCCATCTCGACGGACGCCTGGTTGGAGAGCACCATGCCAATACCCTCGGCCCTGGCCGCGCGCGCGACGGCCAGGTCGGCGTCGCGATGGACCATCTCCAGCACGCCAACCGGCGCAAGAAGCAGCGGTGCCTGGTGCCGCCGCCCGAACAGCATGACGGAGAGGTCCCGCACCGCCACGTCGCGCAGCACGCGGGGCGCAAGCTGCACCCGGTCGAAAGCGGCGCGGTTGGCCCGGACCGTCAGCTCGCTGCCGGCCCCACCGATGATGTAGCCCTCGGCGGCGGCGCTCATCGCCATCGCCGCGCGCTGTTCCAGCTTGACGGGATCGACCGGCACACGCGGCTTCGCGCCACCGACGCCCGGCACGTAGATCTCCATCTGCCGGCGGCGGCCGGGCGGGATGTCGCTCATCGCCGCAGAGTACGGCCGGGCGCTACTTGTTCTTCTCGTAGCCGTCGCGGATCTCGTCCATCGCGTCCTTGATGCGCTGGCGCAGGATGTCGACCGTCTCCGAGCCGGACTTGCGCAGGATCTCGCCCACCTCGCTGGCGTTCTTCACCGCCGTCTCGAAGGTGCGGCGGGCGAAGTCGGCCTGCCTGGCCATCACGTCCTGGGCACCGCCGGCACTGAAGTTCCGCGCCATGTCGGTGATCTCGGACAGCGTTTCCTGGAGTTGCTCACGCTGCTTGTTGAACACCGCGGAAGCGCCCGCCGTGGTTGCCTTGGCGGATTTCTCCAGCGCCTCGAGGTTCTTGCGATGGTGCGACAGGATCGCGTCGACGTCGACATTCGGCATCTTCAGGTTCTTGCCGAGGTCGGCGAACATGTCCATGAACGACTGGGTGCTGTTGTCTTCGGGCTTCTTGGCCATGGGTTCCTCCCGTCGCGCCGGCACGGCGCTGCCCGGAGGATAGAACAACGGCACCGGCCGTCAATTCGCGAAGGCAAGCAGTTCGGCGCTGTAGAGCGCAAGCCCCGCCAGGCCGCCGATGATCATGCCGTTGAAGCGGATATATTGAAGGTCGCGGCCGATATTGGTCTCGATCAGCCGGGTCAGCTGCGCGAGATCCCAGCGCTTCACCTGGTCGGCGATGAAGGTCGAGACGCCACTCTTCTGGCTCTCCACGAAGGACGACAGCGCGACCACGAAGCCGTGGTTCATGTCGGCGCGGATCCGTTCGTCGGCGGCGAGCTGGCGCCCGACGTCGACGAAGAGTTCCGTCAGGTGCCGGCGGATGGCGGAATCCGGCGCCCCGGCATCCTGCTCGATGAAGGCGCTGAGCCCTGCCCACATGTCGCCGGCAAAGTTGCGCAGTTCCGGCCGCGCCAGCAGGTCGCGCTTCATCCGCTCGGCCCGCTCGGCATAGTCCTCGGAATCCCGCAGGTCCTCGATGAAGCCGATCACGAACGTGTCGAACTCGTGCCGAAGCGGATGGTTCTCGTCCGCCCTGACCTCGTCCAGCAGCGAACCGGCAGACGAGACGATCTTCTTCAGCAGGTAAGCGTCGGCGCGGAACAGGTTGAAAAGACTCGGCAGTTCCTTGCGGATCTTGTCCCGCAAGGCGGCGAGCGCCGTCTCGTCGCTGATGAATTTGCCGAGCACGCCGATCAGCTGGTCGAACAGCGCCTGGTGTCGGCGATCCTCGGTGAACGCGGTCAGCAGTTCGGCTGCCAGTGGCGCAACCTGCACCTTCTCCAGCTGGTCGACGACACGGCGGGTCAGGAAGCCGCGCAGGCCGGAATCCTCAATGGCTCGGATCGTCTGCGGCACCAGCCGGCCGACTAGCCGGGACAGGCCGGCCGCACGATCGCGGTCGGACAGCCAGTCCGCCACCAGCGCCGCGAAGTCCACCTCGGCCAGTTTCTCGCGGACAGGCTCAGGCGCCAGGAAATTCACCTCGATGAAGCGGCCGAGATTGTCGGCGATGCGCGCCTGGTTCTCCGGAATGATCGCGGTATGCGGGATCGGCAGGCCGAGAGGCCGCTTGAACAGCGCCACCACGGCGTACCAGTCGGCCAGACCGCCGATCGTCGCCGCCTCCGCGAAAGCGGCCACGAAACCCAGCCATGGATAGGCAGGCTGGAAGTACTTGGCGGTCGCGAAGACGGCGACGCAGAGCGCCAGCGCGCCAGTCGCGAACGCCTTGGTCCGCCGCAGCGCGCGCAGCTTGTCCGCGTCGCGCGGGTCGAAGGCGAGGCCGGGCGACGGGGCGGCGTGGGCGGCTGTCATGGGGCGGATTCCGGTGCGGTGTCTGCGGGCCATTTGCGGACTCCGGCTTGGCATTTCAAGCGGACAGGCCCGTTCTGTAGCCAGCAAGAATGATTTATTCACGTTAGATCAACGGCTTACCAATATTGTTGCGTCGCAACACGATTTCATATTGCACCGCACAATATGGTCGCCTATATGCCTGTCATCCCCGGGCCACCGCTGGACGGGGCAACCCATGGCTCCGAAGAGGATGGAGAGAAAAATGACCAAGACCGCTGCCAAGACCAAGACCGCCGCCGACGCATCGAGCATCCTCGAGAACGTCAAGTCGGCCTATGAATCCGTGACCTCCAAGATGGAAGTTCCGGCTGCTGCCCGCGATTTCGTCGCCCGCACCGCGTCGAACGTGAAGGAGCGCGCCGAGACCGTCCACGAGACCGCCGCCAACCTGACCGACGGCGCCGAGAAGCTCGGCACCCGGATCGTCGCCGGCTACGCCAACTTCACCCGCGGCCTGCTCGACATGACGCTCGCCAACGTCCAGCATTCGCTGGCGACGGTTGAGAAGCTCGCCGCTGCGAAGTCGCTCAACGAAGCCGTGCAGGTGCAGGCCGATTTCGTCCGCGAGAACGCCCGCGCCAATTTCGATCGCGTCCGCGACGCGGCCGACACCGCCAAGTCCGTCGTGACCGAGGGTGCGAAGACCGTCCAGGCCGAGATCGCCAAGATCTACTCCTTCGACAAGAAGGCTGCCTGATACGGTCTCCGGAACCTGCACGATGCAAGGCCCGCCGCAAGGCGGGCCTTTTTCGTTGGAGCTGGTCTCGAAGCGCGCCGTCCGCGGCTCGGAGTCGAACTAGAGGTGGGTGACGGAAAAGAGGTCCGGCCCCGGCTCCAGCAGAAATCCGTCCGGCCAGCCATTGGGGTCGAGCGTGATGGTGCCGACTGTCTCGCCCACGCCGAAGCTCAGCTCCGCGCCGAAACGCTTCGCCAGCGCCTTCATCGCGCGGTTGTCGGAGTGGGTGGTGACGTGGAGCCGCTGATAGCCGAGCGCGTGGGCATGCGCCAGCAGGCGGTGGAAGAGCTTGGCGCCGATGCCCTGCCGCTGGCGATGCCGCTCGACGCTGAATGCGATCTCGCCGGTCGGCTCTGGCAGGTCCGTGCGCTCGTGGAGTTCGGCAGCACCCAGCACCTGTTCCCCCTCGAGATAACCGATCACCGTCGCACCCTCATGAAAGGAGCGATCCGCATAGCGGTCGATGAACGCATCGCTGATCGCGCCGTTGAAGCGATCGTGCCTGCTTTCGCTGTCAAGCCGGAGAAGGTGCGCGCGGAACCGTGGCAGGTCCGAGGGACGGAGCTGCCGGATCACGCCAGCGTTCTGATGCACTTCGGGCTGCATTGCCTCGTGAACTCCCGAGTCGTCCGCTCCCGACACGCCCAATATGTGCAATGCACAAATAATTGCAAGGCAGCGTTTGACGGGCTCGGACCGGCGCCGCCTCATTCGGCGGCATGGAACCGCGGAGCCATACCGCGACGCTGGGCGTGACCGATCGGGCGCGATGCCGGAGCTAGGCCGCGGCGATTGCCAGCGCGTGGCCGCGCGCATTGTCACGCAACGCGTCGAGATGGATCGATTTGAGCAGCGTGGCGAGGTCCCCGGTCGTATGGCTGCCGAGTTCCTTCAACATCAGCCAGGTCACCTCCTGGGCGCCGGCGACACGTTTTCCGTTGGCGACTTCGCGCCAGATCTTCAGCGCGCGCACCATGACCTTGTGGGTGGTCGCGTCGAGCCCGGCCTTGGCAAACAGCGCCTTCAGCGCCCCGTCGCTGCCGTCGGCCAGGAGCGCGGTCACGCGCTGCATCGTCTGGCCGGTCAGCACCACAAGCACCGAGCCGAGGAAGTCGATCTTCCCGTGGGCAACCAGGCGCACGAGGAAACCGGCGGTCAGGTCGCCGCGCAGCCGCAGGTGCTCGATCAGCGCGACGTGTTCGTCGGGGCGCGTGCCGTCGATCAGGACGACGGAGGCGCGGACGCAGGCGTCGCGGGTGAAGCGCGCGGCGCGCGCCCGCCCCAGCAGCGCGGCCACCAGGGGCGAGTCCCGCAGCGCCTCGCCGACCCTGACGAGCATGGCGTGGCGGCAGTCGGAGGGCAGCCGGGCATCGGCGATGAGCGCCTCGCGGATGCGCGGCGAATGCCCGTGCCGCTCGGCGATGCGGCGGAAGCTGAGGGATGCGACGTCGGCGCTGGGATTGGCGAGCAGCGCCGCGCAGGCGGCCTCCTCGCCGACCTCGGCGATCGCCGCCCCCACGGCCATCGAGACAGGGTTGCGCGCCGCGATGAGGGCCTGCGTCGCCGCGTTGCCCGCCGCGACGCGGTCGATCAGGTCTGCGTCGGAGAGAAGCGGCGACCGACCGATGACCAGTTCGGCGACCTCCGGCTGGTCGGCCGCCAGCACGCTGATCACCTGGATCGGGGCATGACGGCTCATCGACAGCGCCTCCGCCATGGCGCGGCGCACCTTTGCGGACGGATCATCCAGCAGCAGCGTCAGCGCCGCTTCCGCGGCACAGCGGTCCTCGAACGGCAGCTGGTGCTCGACATAGGCGCGCGCGAGGGCCTCAGCGGCGGCCGCTCTTTGCGTCACCTTCGCGGTGGGAACCCATTTCAGGAAATGGCTGACGACCATTGAGCCGGCACACGCCCTCAAGACACTCGCCACGGACTATGCCGGCCAATTGGTTTACGAACGGTTCACCATGTTCATTAACCCGCTTGCCCGGCCGGACGGGCACGCCTATCAAGCGCGCGCGGAGGTGAATGATGGCAGGATTGTTTCTGGAGGAGTTCGAGGTCGGCCAGGTGTTTCGCCACGCGCTCCGCAAGACCGTGACCGAAAGCGACAACATGCTGTTCTCGGTCATGACGCTGAACCCGCAGCCGCTCCACATCGACTTCGATTTCGCTGCACGGAGCGAGTGGGGCAAGCCGCTCGTGAACTCGCTTTTCACGCTCGGCCTGATGATCGGCATCTCGGTGCACGACACGACGCTGGGCACGACGATCGGCAATCTCGGCATGACCGACACCGTCTTCCCGCATCCCGTGTTCCACGGCGACACGATCCGGGTCGAGACCGAGGTGATGTCCGTGCGCGGGTCGCGATCGAAGCCGGATCGCGGCATCGTCGATTTCGAGCACCGTGCCTACAACCAGGACGGAGTGCTGGTGGCCAAGACCACCCGCCAGGCGATGATCCGCACGAAGGCCGGCTGATGCGCTCGCTGCTGTTCGTCCCCGCCGATTCGGAACGCAAGCTTCTCAAGGGGTTGGAGGCAGGAGCGGATGTGATCATCCTCGACCTCGAGGATTCCATCGCCGCAGCAAACAAGGCCACCGCCCGCGCGATGGCCGCCGAGTTCATCGCTGCCCGCCACGGCATGGCCGGCCCGCGCCTCTACGTCCGCGTCAACGACCTGACGACCGGGCTGACCGACGACGACCTCGCATCGATCACCCCTGCCCGCCCGGCCGGCATCATGCTGCCGAAGGCGCAGTCGGCCGCCGACGTCGAGCAGGTGTCCGCCATGCTGCGCGTGCACGAGGCGCGCGCCGGAGCTGAGGACGGCGCGATCCGCATCATGCCGATCATCACCGAGACCGCACTGTCGCTGTTCGGCACCGCCGGCTACGCGAGCCCAATCGCGCGGCTGTCCGGCCTGACATGGGGGTCGGAGGATCTTTCCGCCTCGATCGGTGCGCGCGCAAGCCGCGACGACGACGGACGCCTGACCGGCGTGTTCCAAATGGCGCGGACGCTGACCCTGATCGCCGCCGCGGCCGGCGGCCTGCCCTCGGTCGACACCGTCTACACCGATTTCCGCGACGACGCCGGACTGAAGCGGGAATGCGACGACGCGGAGCGCGATGGTTTCAGCGCCAAAATGGCGATCCACCCGGCGCAGGTGCCGATCATCAACGCTGCCTTCACGCCGGCGCCTGAAGCCATCGAGCGCTCGCGGGCGGTCGTCGCCGCCTTCGAGGCAGCGGGCAATCCGGGCGTCGTCGCCATCGACGGCAAGATGTACGACCGGCCGCATCTCAGGCTCGCCGAGCGCCTGCTGGCGCGCGCTGACGCCGGCTCCCACTGACCCTCCCGCCGGTCGCGTCGAGCTTCAGTCGCCGGACCAGCGGGGCCGGCTCTTGGAGAACACCGCGTCCACGCTGGTGTAGTCGTGATAGCCGAGGCGTGCGACGTTGCCGGCCCTGACGATGTCGTACCGCCCGCCGGTCAACATCGCATCGTCGATGAAGATGCCGACGACCTCGCCAGCCACAACCGTCGCGCCGGCCGAGCGCCCGTCGAGGCCCCTCGGGTCGAAGACCTCGGTCACCTTGCACTCCAGCGCCGCAGGAATGCCCTTGACGCGCGGCGGGGCGACCAGCCGCGACGGCTCGGTCGCCATCCCGGCGAGATCGAACTCGTTCACGCCGCGTGGCGCATCGACCGAGCTCGCCACCATCGCCTCGAAGAATGCCCGACCGACGATGTTGACGACGAACTCGCCGGTCTCGCGCGCAAACGTCTCGCTGTCCTTGCCGGCGTCGGAGGAGAACCAGACGAGATGCGGGTTGGTGGAGAAGGCGTTGAAGTAGGAATAGGGCGACAGGTTGAGAGCGCCGTCCGCCAACACGGTCGAGATCCAGCCGATCGGGCGGGGCGCGACCAGCGCCTTGAACGGATCGTGCGGCAGGCCGTGCCCTTTGGGCGGCTCGAAGAACATCGCTCAGCCCTTCCAGGGGCCGGCATAGTCGCTGACCAGCTTCGCCGGATCGGGGCGCGGCCGTTCCAGCGCCTTGCCGGTGAACGTCCCGATGTGGACGAAACCGATGACCCGTTCGTGCGGTGCCAGTCCCAGGATCGCCCTGCCCTCCTCGACGTCGGAGTACCAGTTCGTGATCCAGTTGGTGGCGTAGCCGAGGGCGTTGGCGGCATGCACCAGGTTCATTGCCGCGGCGCCGCCGGAGAGGAACATCTCCCATGTCGGGATTTTCGGGCTCTCCTTCGGGCTGTGGATCACGCCAACCACCAGCGGCGCGCGGCTGAAGCGCGTCAGCTCCTGCTGGCGCCGGGTGTCGTTGAGCGGCCCATCGCGCGTCTCGGCGAGCGCGGCGAGCGCCTTGCCGGCGTCCACACGGGCGTCGCCGCGATAGAGGATGAACCGCCATGGCTCGAGCTTGCCGTGGTCCGGCACGCGGCTGGCAATGCGGATCATCGTCTCGATCTCGGCGTCCGACGGACCCGGCTCCTTCAACTCATGGATCGGGGCCGACAGCCGCGTGGACAGATAGTCGATGATCGGTGACGTCAAGACGGTTCTCCTCGGATCTTTGGCTGAAGCGGGCCGGGGATTGCCTGGACGCTTGGGCTGCGGCACCGGCGTGCCGGGATCAATCGCCTTGAAATTGCCACCGCGTTCGGCTTCAAGGCAAGTGATGTTAGGGGACGCATCCAGAAACTGCGTGGGGCTTGTCGCCGCGGCCGTGCTGGGCCTTGGCCTTTCCGGCGTTGCCGCGCAGGAAACGCCGGACCCGACCGAATCGCTCACCCTGCCGGGAATCACTGGCTACGCTCCCGCGACGGGGGACGGGCCGATCGCGCTTCAGGGCGAAGGCGAAGTGACGCTCGCCGCAAAGCTCACAGCGGAAGGCGAAGACATAAGCCGTGGCCTCGTCTGGCGGATCTTCAGCCCCGAGCCCGGTCCGGATGGGAAGCTTCCGCTCGTCGCGTCGGCCCAGGGAGGGACGCAGGTGCTGTCCCTCGCCGCGGGCAGCTATCTGGTGCACGCAGCGTTCGGTCGTGCGGGCGCGACCAAGCGGATCACCGTTGGCCTGGAGGCCAAGCGGGAGGACGTCGTTCTCGATGCCGGCGGCCTCAAGCTCGACGCCATCCTGGCCAACGGCAAGCGCATCCCCGCGTCGAAGCTGCGGTTCGCCATCTACGAATCCGGCGACGAGGATGGCGGCGCGCTGATCGCGCCGAATGTCGCACCCAACAGCGTCGTGCGTCTGAACGCCGGCACCTACCACATCGTCTCGACCTACGGGAACGTCAACGCCGTCATCCGGTCCGACATCAAGGTCGAGGCCGGCAAGCTGACCGAAGCCGCGGTCCAGCACTATGCCGCGGAGGTGACGCTGAAGCTCGTGCGTGAGGCCGGCGGCGAGGCCATCGCCGACACGTCCTGGTCCATCCTGACCGACTCCGGCGATCCGGTCCGCGAAAGCGTCGGCGCCTACGCTTCGCTGGTGCTGGCCGAAGGCAGCTACACGATCATCGCGAAGAATCGCGACCGCATCTACCAGCGCGAATACACGGTCGAAGGCGGCCGCGACCAGGAGGTCGAGGTGCTGGCTGTCGAGGCGCAGAACGATCAGGTCGAAGCCGAGATCACCGACTGAGACCGGCCCCTGGCCGGCAGGGTTCTTGCGAACGCCGACCCGCTTGCAGTGTGCGTGGCAAGCCCGAACACCTTCCCCTTGACGAACGCCTGCAGCTCCTTCCGATCCCGATAGGCTTCGAGGTCCGGCCACGGGAGCAGGTCGCCGATACTCACGCGCATCTCGCGACCGGACAGCTTGGCGAACTCGCGGATCAGCAGCGACGTGCGCAGCGTGAGCGACAGGCCTCCCACGAAGCGGGCCAGCCGGCTCTCGCGCTCCAGCAGGTGCATCGGGCCAGAGACGACGTGGAACAACCATCCGTTCTGCCCCGCGAAATAGAGCGGCAGCACATCGGCGCGCGCCTCCTGGATCAGGCGGAACGGGAACATCTTCCACGGCAGGTCCCGCGCCTTGCCGACCCCGTTCGGCGCGGTCGCCACGCCACCTCCCGGGAACACCACGATGGTGACGCCGGACGTCAGCAACCGCAGCGCTTCGTGGCGGGTGGCGAGGTTCCTCTTCAGCGCCGCCTTGGTCTCGCTGAAGTCGACCGGCAGCGAGAGCGGTGCCATCTCCGGTATCTTCAGGAGTTCGGCATTGATCATCACCCGGAACGGCCGGCCGAGCCGCTCGGCCAGCGACAGCGCCGCTATACCGTCACCGATGCCGAACGGATGGTTCGCCACGATGACCAGCGGCCGCCCCGCCGCCGGGGCCAGGGCCGGCAGATGGCCGGCCTCGCTCAGACGGATGTCGACAAGGTCGAGCATCCGGGAGAAGACACTGTCGCCGCTGGGCGCGATTTCGTGGCGCCAGATGTCGTAGAGCGCGGCGTAACGCTCGCGGCCGGACAGTTCCTCAACAGCGCGGATGAACCACCGCTTGAGCCGCGAATGCGACCGGCTGGCATAGGAGAATTCGGGGATCGGATCCCGGACGATTCGGCTGGCGAGGTGCATGCACCCGGCATCGCCGATCCGCATGACGGGCGTATGAAGGGCGCGGCATAGCCGCGCCCCTGGCGTCGGTCAGGCGGCCACGGCGCGACGACGCTTCAGATCGGGCGGGAGGATTTCCGCACGCAGGCTCGACACCGCGTCCGTGAGAGACATCGAGTCCTGGGCCTGGGAGCCGAGACGGCGGACGTTCACCGTCCCCTCCTCCGCCTCCCGCCGGCCGCATACCAGCATGACCGGCACCTTGGTCAGCGAATGCTCGCGGACCTTGTAGTTGATTTTTTCGTTGCGCAGGTCCGCTTCCGCCGTGATGCCCGCCGCCTTGAGCGCCTCGACCACCTTGAGCGCATAGGCGTCCGCATCCGAGGTGATCGTCGCGACGACAACCTGCAGCGGCGAGAACCAAAGCGGGAAGTGGCCCGAATAGTTCTCGATCAGGATGCCGAGGAAACGCTCCATCGAGCCGCAGATCGCGCGGTGGATCATCACCGGCTGCTTCTTCTCCGAATCCCGGTCGATGTAGAAGGCGCCGAACCGCTCCGGCAGGTTGAAGTCGACCTGCGTCGTGCCGCACTGCCATTCGCGGCCGATCGCATCCTTCAGCACATACTCGAACTTCGGACCGTAGAACGCGCCCTCGCCCGGATTGATCGACGTCTTGATCTTGCCGCCGGACTGTTCCTCGATCTTGCGCAGCACGTCGTGCATGATCTGCTCGGCGTGACCCCAGGCCTCGTCCGAGCCGACGCGCTTCTCAGGCCGCGTCGACAGCTTCACGGAAATCTCGGTAAAGCCGAAATCGGCATAGGTGCTGAGGATCAGGTCATTGATTTTCATGCACTCGTCGGCGAGCTGCTCCTCGAGGCAGAAAATGTGCGCGTCGTCCTGCGTGAAGCCGCGCACGCGCATGAGCCCGTGCAGCGCACCGGACGGCTCGTAGCGGTGCACGTTGCCGAACTCGGCGAGTTTCACGGGTAGGTCGCGGTACGACTTCAGCCCGTGCTTGAAGATCTGCACGTGGCCGGGACAGTTCATTGGCTTCAGCGCGAAGACGCGGTCGTCGTCGGTATCGTCACCGGCGACCGTCACCTTGAACATGTTGTCGCGGTACCAGCCCCAGTGGCCCGACGTTTCCCAGAGGCTCTTGTCCAGCACCTGGGGTGCGTTGACCTCCTGGTAGCCGAGCTCATCGAGACGCCGCCGCATGTAGCTGACCAGGTTCTGGAACATCTTCCAGCCCTTCTGATGCCAGAACACGACGCCCGGTCCCTCCTCCTGAAAATGGAACAGGTCCATCTCGCGTCCGAGCTTGCGGTGGTCGCGCTTCTCCGCCTCCTCGAGCATCGTCAGGTATGCGTCGAGCTGCTCCTGGTTCGCCCAGGCGGTGCCGTAGATGCGCGTCAGCATCGGGTTGTTGCTGTCGCCGCGCCAGTAGGCGCCCGCGACCTTCATCAGCTTGAATGCGTTGCCGACCTGGCCGGTCGAGACCATGTGCGGACCGCGGCAGAGGTCGGTCCATTCGCCCTGCGCGTAAATCTTGATGTCCTGCCCCTCAGGGATCGCATCGACCAGTTCGACCTTGTAGCTCTCGCCCTTGTCCCGGAAGAACGCCTTCGCCTCGTCCCGCGACTTCATCGACTTCGTGAACGGCTTGTTGCGCTGGATGATCTCCCGCATCTTCTTCTCGATGGCGGGAAAGTCCTCCGGCGTGAACGGCTGGTTGCGGGCGAAGTCGTAGTAGAAGCCGTTCTCGATCACCGGCCCGATCGTCACCTGCGTTCCCGGCCACAATTCCTGCACCGCCTCGGCCAGCACATGCGCGGCGTCGTGGCGGATGAGTTCAAGCGCGCGCGGGTCGTCGCGCGTGACGATCTCGACCTTGCCGGAACCGCCAAGCGGATCGGCCAGATCGCGGACCGTGCCGTCGACCGCGTAGGCCACCGCCTTCTTGGCGAGCGACTTGGAGATCGACTCGGCGAGCGCCAGACCGCTCATGGCCGCGTCGTAGGTGCGAACCGAACCGTCGGGAAATGTCAGGGAAACATCGGGCATTGTCGGGCTCCTATCCAGTCCCGCAAACGAACGCGGGTGGTGTTGTGCCGGATGCGTCCGGCGGCGGGCGGTGTTCTAGGCGCAGATCCCGGCGCCGTAAAGCCGGTTCAGTGTACGGCAGCGCCGGGTCTGGTCCTCCCGATCCGCCAGTACCGCCACGGCGTGAACCAGCGGTAGCGCGTTTCGAGCGCTTCCGGCACCAGATCGACGCCATGCGTGCCGCCCGGTCCGCAGCGCGCGACGCGGAATGCCCCCATCCAG
Source organism: Rhizobiaceae bacterium (assembly GCA_019635755.1). GTDB lineage: Bacteria > Pseudomonadota > Alphaproteobacteria > Rhizobiales > Rhizobiaceae > OAS926. The sequence goes on from JAHBYW010000004.1 coordinate 464,573, forward strand.
CTGCCCGCCCACAGGCCGTGACGCGCGATCGCCTCGTAGGCATATTCGGAGCAGGTCGGGAAATGCCGGCACGAATTGCCGATGAAGCCGGACAGCGTGAGCTGGTAAAGGCGCACGAACCCTGTCCCCAGCAGGCGGCCCGGCGTCCTTGCCCAGGGCCCGGACCAGTTGCGGCTTGCGATCTTGCGGGGCGGATGGTCGTGCTGATGCGCCATCGCCGCTAGATGCGGCCTCCGCGCTCCAAATTCAATGCGCCCCGAAAACCGCCGACCGGGGACGCGAGCCGACGGTGCCGATCGGTGAACAGTGCGTCGCGCCACCGGGTTTGATCGGAGCCGCCGGCCGGCCTATGTGTGCGCCACGAACGCAGACAATCCCAGACACGCGAGAGCAGCATGGCCGACACGATCGAACTCGGACTGGATACCTTTGGCGACGTCACCGTCGATGCCGAAGGCAAGCTGCTGCACCAGGCGCAGGTCATCCGTAACGTCGTCGAGGAGGCCGTTCTGGCCGACCAGGTCGGCGTCGACTTCATCGGCCTCGGCGAGCATCATCGCGACGACTTCGCCATCTCGGCGCCCGATGTCGTGCTGGCCGCGGTCGCTGCCCGGACAAGCCGCATCGGCCTCGGCTCCGCGGTGACTGTACTCTCGTCCGACGACCCGATCCGCGTGTTCCAGCGCTTCTCGACCATCGACGCGATCTCCAACGGCCGCGCGGAGGTGATCCTCGGCCGCGGATCGTTCACCGAATCCTTCCCGCTGTTCGGCTTCGCGCTGAAGGACTACGAGCTTCTGTTCACCGAGAAGCTCAACCTCTTCGCCGAGGTGCTGAAGCAGGAACCGGTCAACTGGCAGGGCTCCACGCGCGCCGAGATCAAGGACCAGCGCGTCTACCCGCCGGTCGAGAACGGCACGCTGAAGACCTGGATCGGCGTCGGCGGCAGTCCCGAATCGGTCGTGCGCGCCGCCAGCTACAACCTGCCGATGATGCTGGCGATCATCGGCGGCGAGCCGACGCGGTTCCTGCCCTTCATCGACCTCTACCAGCGCGCGGTCGCGCAGTTCGGCGGCGAGCCGCTGCCGCTCGGCGTCCACTCGCCGGGGCATGTGGCGGAGACCGACGAGCAGGCGCGCGCCGAACTGTGGCCGGGTTACCAGGCGATCCACAACCGCATCGGCGGGGAGCGCGGCTGGGGTCCGACCAACATCGGGCGCTTCAACCAGGAGGCCGACATGGGCTCGCTCTACGTCGGCTCGCCGGAAACGGTGGCGAAGAAGATCGCCGCCACGATGAAGGCGCTGAAGGTCAGGCGCTTCGACATGAAATACTCGTCCGGTACGCTGGGCCACGACAAGATGATGAAAAGCATCGAGCTGTTCGGCACCAAGGTGGCACCGATGGTGCGGGAGATGCTCGTCTAGGACCGATCGATGTCGGGCGCAGCCACGCGGGCATCGCCATTCGCGAATGTCGTGCGACGGCAATTTGGCGGCGCGTTATGCCGAAGCCAGCTCTTCGAGGTCGAGCGGAAGCGACACCGGCCCGCTCGGCCAACGGTCGCGTGGTCTGTCCCAGGTGAGTTCGACGCCATTGCCGTCCGGATCCTCGATGTAGACGGCTTCGGCGCAGCCATGGTCGCTCGCGCCTGTGATCGTCACGCCGCAGGCGACCACGCGCCTGTAGGCGGCGGCGAACGTCGCCCTGTCCGGGTAGAGGATCGCGAAATGGTGCAGGCCCGTCGCGCCGGCGGCCGGCCGGGCGCCGCGCCTGCTCTCCCAGCAGTTTAGCCCGATGTGGTGGTGATATCCGCCGGCGCTGATGAAAGCCGCGTCGGTGCCGAGACGCGCAGTCAATTCGAAACCAAGCACCTCCGTGTAGAAGGACAGCGATCTCTCGACATCAGAAACCCTCAGGTTGACGTGGCCGATGCACACTCTGGGATCGATCGCCGTCGAACGCGCGCTGTTGTCTCGGGTCGGGCGTGTTTCGTCCACCGGTCCACCTCCTGGTCGGCCGAGATCAGACACCGGGCGCGCGGCAACCCGCAAGTTGGGAGAATGTGGAAAGATAATCCATGCTGGTGCATAATCGTCGGGATGCAGTTTGATGAGATCCGGGTCTTCGTCGCCGTCGTCGAAGCGGGAAGCTTCGTCGGCGCGGCGCGCCGTTTGGGTGCGCCGCCGAGCACGGTCAGCGCGCGGGTGATGGCGCTCGAACGGCGCCTCGGCGTGACGCTCATGCAGCGCACCACCCGAAAGCTGCGGATCACCGAGGCCGGCCGGAGCTATTTCGACGTGTGCAGGACCGCGCTCCGGCAGGTCCTTTCTGCCGAGGAACGGCTGGCCGACACAGAGAAGCTGGAGACCGGCACGCTCCGCCTGACGGCAGCCGTGGACATCGCCCAGTGTGTGCTGCCGCCGCTAATTGCCAGCTACCGTTCCGCCTACCCTCGTATCAGCGTCGATCTCGTTGTCGCCGACCGAATGGTCGACATGATCGCGGAGGGCATCGACCTCGCCTTGCGACCCGGACCCTTGCGCGAATCCAATCTCATCACCCGGGCCTTCCTCAAGGGCCCGACCGGACTGTTCGCCAGCCCGGCCTATCTGAAGCGCAAAGGCGTTCCCCGCACTGTCGGCGACCTTGCCTCCCACGAGGTCGTCGGGTTCTCGCGCATGCCCGGCAAACTGGAGATGATGCGGTCCGGCCGGAAGGTCGCACTTCCCGTCCAGGGCATGGTCACCTGCGACGATATCCTGACGGTGCGCGCGCTGCTTGAAAGGGATGTCGGGATCGGGCTCCTGCCGGGCATCATAGCGGCGGATGCATCTCGGCCACTGGTCCGGGTCCTGCCCGAGCTTTCGCATCGCGTTTCGGGGCTCTACTTTGCCTATCCTGCCCAGCGCTATGTCCCGCAGCGGGTGCGGACATTCATCGACCACGCACTGAGCGTGACCCGGTCCGCGCGGGGTCGGTGAGGAGGCGGTGCCTCGGCACCGCCGCGGCGGCCGGGCCTCAAGCCGCCTCGCCGGCCCGTTTCTTCTCGATCTGGCCGATCGCGTCGACAACGGCGTCGAAGGTCAGCATGGTCGAGGCGTGGCGCGCCTTGTAGTCGCGCACCGGCTCCAGATACTTCAGGTCGGCGAAGCGGCCCGCCGGCGGCGCGCCGTTTTCCTTCAGCATCCGGCGCATCGTCTCGCGGACCTCGCGCAGTTCGTCCGCGGTGGCGCCCACCACATGGGCCGCCATGATCGACGACGACGCCTGGCCGAGCGCGCAGGCCTTCACCTCGTGCGCGAAGTCGGTCACCGTGTCGCCCTCCATCTTGAGGTCGATCTTCACGGTCGAGCCGCACAGCTTGGAATGCGCCATGGCGCTGGCGTCCGGATCGGCAAGGCGGCCAATTCGGCCGATATTGCCGGCAAAGCCCAGGATTTTCGCATTGTAGACGTCGTCGATCATTTTTTTGCGCCCGGTCGTCGCGGAACGAACAATCCGTTCCGCCCGCCGCTCTTTGCAGGCCGCTGACGCAGCTTATATAGTGCGGGGCGGCGGTCAGCGGCAAGTTGGCAGCCGTTCGGCCAGGCGCCGGCACCCGGGAATTGTCGGGTCGCCGGAGCGTTTGCCGTTCGATGGTTCCGCCGGCGCGGAACAGCGGGAGACCAGCATGGACGCCGTCGTCAAGAAGATGATGCCCCCGGCCCAATACATGGACAAGCCGGTGACCGACCGGCCGTCCGAGGCCGAGGTCGAGGCCGCCGTGCGGACGCTGATCCGCTGGACCGGCGACAACCCCGACCGCGAGGGCCTGGTCGACACGCCGCGTCGCGTCATGAAGGCCTATCGCGAGATGTTCGGCGGCTACGACATGTGCCCGGCCGACGAACTCGGCCGCACCTTCGAGGAGGTCGCAGGTTATGACGACCTCGTGCTGGTGCGCGACATCCAGTTCCATTCCCACTGCGAGCACCACATGGTGCCGATCATCGGCAAGGCGCATGTCGCCTACCTGCCGGACGGCAAGGTCGTCGGCCTTTCCAAGATCGCCCGCGTCGTCGACATCTTCGCGCACCGCCTGCAGACGCAGGAGGCGATGACCGCGCAGATCGCCGGCGTCATCCAGGACGTGCTCAACCCGCGTGGCGTCGCGGTGATGATCGAGGCCGAGCACATGTGCATGGCGATGCGCGGCATCCGCAAGCAGGGGTCGACCACCATGACGTCGACCTTCACCGGCGCGTTCCGGGACAATCCCGAAGAGCAGATCCGCTTCGTCACCATGGTCCGGAGCGCCCACGGCGGTTGACGCTGGCCGGGCTTTCCGCGAGGAGAAGCCATGCCCGATCTCGCCTTTGCCCCCGCCCCCGCCGACAAGGCCGCCCTCGAGGAGGGGAGCGGGTTCACACCCCGCTTCGACCCCAGCGGACTCGTCACCGCCGTCGTGACCGACGCCGACGACGGCACCGTCCTGATGGTCGCGCACATGAACGCGCAGGCCCTGGCCCTGACGCTCGAGACCGGCATCGCGCACTACTGGTCGCGCTCGCGCGCCAGCCTGTGGAAGAAGGGCGAGACCTCCGGCAACCTCCAGCACGTCGTCGAGATGCGCACCGATTGCGACCAGGATGCCATCTGGCTTCGCGTAAAAGTGTCCGGGGATCAGGAAACCTGTCACACAGGCCGGCGTTCCTGCTTCTACAGGGTCGTCGGCGTGAAGGACGGGGTGGCATCTCTCGGCACGGGCTAGCGCCCGCCGCTCTTCCGGTCGTCGCCGGAAACCGTTTGGGTTTCCGAAACCACGCAGCTTCATCGTTTCGATACGAGGCTGGGGTATGGTTTCTCCTGGGAGACAAGGGAGACTGCGATGCTCGAATGGGCGTCGGCGCGCAACCGGACGGACGTCAAGGAGGCCAACGGCTTCTCCTCCGTCATGGCGCCATCCACCGCACCATCGACCGCAGCTCTGGGCCACGCCGTCCCGCAGCAGCCGGCGCGGAAGACGGCAGGCGGAGCGGAAGCACCCGATCCTGCGCCCGCCCCGAAGTCGGGAATCTCGCTGGCGCTGGGCGGCGGCGCGGCTCGCGGCTGGGCCCACATCGGCGTCCTGCGTGCGCTGGACGAGGCGGGCATCGAGATCAACATGATCGCCGGCACGTCGATCGGCGCGCTGGTCGGCGGCTGCTACCTCGCCGGCAAGCTGGACGAGCTGGAAGAGTTCGCCCGCACCCTCACCAAGCGTCGCATCTTCGGCCTGCTCGACCTGCACCTCGGCGGCAACGGTCTGCTGGGCGGCATCAAGCTCACCGCCCGCATGCAGGAGCACATGAACGGCATCCGCTTCGAGGATCTGCCGAAGCCGTTCGTCTGCGTCGCGTCGGAAATCCGCACCGGCCATGAGATCTGGCTCTCCAGCGGCTCCCTCATCACAGCCATGCGCGCGTCCTACGCGCTGCCCGGCGTGTTCGAGCCCGTCACCTGCAACAAGCGCGTTCTGGTCGACGGCGCGCTGGTCAATCCGGTGCCGGTGTCCGTCTGCCGCGCGCACGAGCAGCAGCTCGTCGTCGCCGTGAACCTGCACTACGACCTCTACGGCCGCGCCGCGGTGATCAAGCATTCCGCCGGCGACCTGGTGATCGAGAAGGACGCCGCCGCGCCCGGCCAGAAGCCGACGTCGGCGCCGTCGCGCGAGGCGCGGCTGGGCATCACCGGTGTCATGGTCGAAGCCTTCAACATCATCCAGGACCGCATCTCGCGGGCGCGGCTCGCCGGCGATCCGCCCGACATGTCGCTGCAGCCGCGGCTCGGCCACATCGGCCTGTCGGAGTTCCACCGTGCCGAGGAGCTGATCAAGATCGGCTATGACTGCGCGATGGCGCAGATGGCCGACCTGAAGCGCCTGCAGACCGTCCTGGCCTGACGACGGCCCAGACATTCAGGGCGCCGGCGCCGCGTCGATGACGCGGAACTGCACGCCGCGGACCCCATTCCACCAATTGGGCGAGATCGAGCCGGCGACGTGGATCGTCGCGCCGCGGTTCTTCAGAAGGAAGAGGCCGAGCGGGGCGTCCGCGGCGCGGAAGGCCATGGCCGACAGCCTGCCGCCGCTTCCCGACTGCAGATCGAGGCGGATGTGCCCCGCGCCGACCGGCCGGATGTCGAGCAGCCGGTGCCGCGGCAGCACCAGCACCGGCGGCGGATGTCCGGCGCCGTAGGGTCCGGCGCGTTCGACCGAGTCCAGCAGCGCCTCCGTGACGCCTTCGGCCGACAGCGCCGCATCGACCGGGAGGCACTCCTCGTTGCGCAGCCGTTCCACGTCGGCTGCTGCGCGCTCCTCGAAGAAGGCGCGCAGCGCGCCGAGATTGCCGCGCTCGACGGTGATGCCGGCCGCCATCGCATGGCCGCCGCCCTTGACCAGCAGCCCGGCGTCCATGGCCATGCGGACAAGCCGCCCGAGGTCGAAGCCCGGCACCGAACGGCCCGACCCCGTGCCGACGCCGCTGGCATTGAAGGCGATGGCAAAGGCCGGGCGCCTCGCATGGTCCTTCAGCCGCGACGCCAAGAGGCCGACGACGCCGGGATGCCAGTTGTCGCGCGCGGTAACGACGATGGCCGGGCCGTCTCCCGCCACCAGTTCGGCGTCGGCCTCGGCGCGCGCCTCGGCCAGCATCTCCTGCTCCATCGACTGCCGCTCGCGGTTCAGCCGGTCGAGCGTCGCGGCAATCGTCTCGGCCTCGACCGGGTCGTCGGTGGCGAGCAGACGGCTGCCCAGCGCGGCGTCGCCGATGCGGCCGCCGGCGTTGATGCGCGGACCGATGGCGAAGCCGAGGTGGAAACTATTCACCGGCTCGCCGATCTTTGCCGCCCGCGTCAGCGCCGCGATGCCGGGGTTCTGGAGATGCCGGATGGCGATCAGGCCCTTGACCACGAAGGCGCGGTTGATGCCGGTGAGCGGCACCACGTCGCAGATCGTCGCCAGCGCCACCAGGTCGAGCAGGGCCAGCAGGTCCGGGGGGCGGGCGACGCTCGAGACGGACCGCAGCAGCCGCGACGCCTCGACCAGCGCGAGGAAGGTGACGCCCGCCGCGGCGAGGTGCCCCTGCCCCGACAGGTCGTCATCGCGGTTCGGGTCGACGACGGCGACCGCCTCCGGAAGCGGTCCGGCGACCTGGTGGTGGTCGAGCACGACGACGTCGACGCCGGCCGCTTTCGCCACCGCGATCGGCGCGATGCTGTTCACGCCGCAGTCGACGGTCACGATCAGCCTGGCGCCGCGTGCGATCAGCTCGCGCATCGCGTCCGGGTTCGGACCATAGCCTTCGAAGATGCGGTCGGGGATATAGATCTCCGCCGGCACGCCGAAATGATCGAGGAAGCGCTTCAGCAGCGCCGAGGACGCCGCGCCGTCGACGTCGTAGTCGCCGAAGATCGCGACGCGCTCCTGTCGCACGATCGCCTCCACGATCCGTGCCGCGGCGCGCGGCATGTCGGTCAGCGACGCGGGGTCGGGCAGCAGGTCGCGGATCGTCGGGTCGAGGAAGCGCGCGGTCGTCTCGGCCGTGACGCCGCGGCCGGCGAGGATGCGCGCGACGATGTCGGGCACGCCCTCCGTCTGCGCGATCGCCAGCGCCGCCTGCTCCTGCCGCTCCGAAAGCCGGTGCTCCCAGGCGAGCCCGGTGGCGGAGGCACGCACGTCGAGGAAATAGCGCCGCTGGGGGCCGGGCGCGTTCACGGCAGTGCTGGACCGGTCATCATCGCGAATACATAGGCGAGCAAGCGCGCCGGTCGAAGGGGCCGCCACGCTTGTCCACGGTTGTCGGCGCGCCGGCCTCGCCAAGACGGCGGCCTTGCCGTCGGGCGCGGCCCCGATGTCGGCGTACGCCGACGGACTCAAGGGGGAGAGGGTCAAGGCATACGTCATCCTC
>JAHBYW010000040.1 GCA_019635755.1 Rhizobiaceae bacterium
CCAAATCGATGGCGCTGGAGCTGGCGCCGAAGAAGATCCGGGTGAATTGCCTGTGCCCCGTCTCCGGCGACACGCCGATGCTGGCCCGCTTCATGGGCGCCGACACGCCGGAAATCCGCGAGGGCATCCGCGCGGCGATCCCGCTCGGCCGGCTGTCGACACCGCTCGACGTGGCCAACGCCGCGCTCTGGCTTGCGTCCGACGAAGCCGCCTTCATCACCGGCATCGCGCTCGAGGTCGACGGCGGCTTCGACATCTGACATCCCCGCTCTCCGGCGGGGAAACCAAGGCTCAGCCTTCGACCGTCGTGTCCGGCCGGTCGCCGCCGGGTTCGTGCTCGGTGTGCCACTTGCCGGACGCGTCCTGATACTCGATGTCGGCGTCGCGTCCGCCCAGCCGATGCTCGTTTGCAGCGGCAAGCGCCGCGTTGCGGGCGCTGTCGTGGTCGGGAAACGTCTCGGAAAAGACGTCGCCTACCTTGTAGGCCCATCCTCCGTCGTGCTCGACGACGTGGTAGACGATCCGCCCGTCACTGGTCTGTGTCATGAGGCCTCCTGGTCTTCTGCCATCAAGCCGCCCGCGCCTTGCCGGTTCCATCTCCCGGGAAATGTTATGCCTGCCGGCCGCCCCCGCCTAGGCCCGAATGGCGGTCGGCTACCAGCTCGTCAGCCGCCGCAATTGGGGGGTCTTCTTGTGGATGTGCTCGTCCATCCTGCTCCAGAGGCGGTCGAGCTCGCCGATCGCCTGGAACAGGAACGGTCCCTTGTTCAGCATGACGCATTCGGCGCGGACCGCCATCGCGGCGTCGGTCATCTCGCCGCGCGACGGGATGCCGGTCCGCAGCAGGCCTTCGAGCACCTGAGTGGCCCAGACCACCGGGACCTGGGCGGCTTCGCCAAGCCATAGAAGCTCCTCCTGTATCTCCGCCAGCCGCGCGAAGCCGATCTCGACGGCGAGGTCGCCCCGGGCGATCATGATGGCGGTCGGCTGCTTTCCCGCCGCCCGCATCAGCATGGACGGCAGATTGGTCACGGCGCGCAAAGTCTCGATCTTGAGCACGAGGCCGAGGCTGAGCCAGTCGT
>JAHBYW010000041.1 GCA_019635755.1 Rhizobiaceae bacterium
TTGGGTCGAGCCAGAAGAGGTCGCGGAGGCCGCATTGTTCTATGCGTCGAACGCTTCGTCCTCGATCACGGCTGACCGCATGCGCGTCTGCGCCGGTCGCATGTAGCCAACGGCATCGGCCACCCATGCTCCGTATCGACTCCCACATCAGCCGCGGGCCGCAGGTCACCTTCCGCATCGACGGGCAGGCCATCACGGGCCACGCCGGCGAAACCGTCGCCGCCGCGTTGCTTGCCTCCGGGCTACGACGGTTGCGCACCAGCCCCGGCGGTGGCGGCAGGGGCCTGTTCTGCGCGATGGGCGTCTGCCAGGAATGCGTCGTCGAGGTGATCGACGCCGCGGGCGCCTCCCACGCCGTAGCGAGCTGCCAGCTGGAAGTGTCGGAAGGGCTCGAGTTGCGGTCAAGGACCTTCGTCGATGGCCATTGACGCACTCGACCTTCAGGTCTCGGATGTGCTGGTCGTCGGTGCAGGGCCGGCTGGTGCCGCCGCCGCGCTGGCCGCGTCATCAGCCGGCCTGTCGGTCACGCTTCTCGACGAGGCGCGGCAGGCAGGCGGGCAAGTCTATCGTGCCCTGCCGGCCGCCTTCACGGTGGACGATCCCAAAGCGCTAGGTCCGGAGTTCCAGGCTGGGGAATCTTTGCGCACGTCGTTGCATGCCAGTGAAGTCGACTGCCGGTTCGGGCGTAGGGTCTGGCTGCTGCGCCGCGACAACGACCTAGGCTTTGTCGCCGACGCCGTTGCGGGCGGTCGATCGGAACGCTACGCCGCGCGCGCGCTGATCCTGTGCACGGGCACGACCGAGCGCAGCCTGCCCTTTGCCGGCAGCGCCCGGCCGGGCATCATGGGACTTGCGGCAGCGACCATCCTGCTGAAGAGCCAGCGCATCCTGCCTGGGCGGCGCACCGTCGTTGCAGGCGCCGGACCGCTCTTGGCCGCCGTCGCCTCCGGTATCGTCAAGGGCGGCGGTGAGGTCGCGGCAGTCGTCGATCTGAACAGCCGGCTGGATTGGGCGAAGGCCGGTCTTGGCATGCTGGGACGGCCGGATCTCTTGCTGCGC
>JAHBYW010000042.1 GCA_019635755.1 Rhizobiaceae bacterium
ATCGGCGCTTTCCGGTAGGGTCTGGTTGCGACACCAACTCTGATCCGAAAGGACCACCGATGACCGACGACATGATGAACCTGCGCGCGCTCGTGGAGAAGACACCTGACGCCGATCTGCTGCGCGAGATGATCGGCTTTGCGGCCGAGCGGCTGATGGAGATGGAGGTGGGCGCCGCCACGGGTGCTGCCTATGGGGAGAAGAGCCCGCTCCGGACGGCCCAGCGCAACGGCTACCGCGATCGGGACTGGGAGACGCGGGCTGGCACCGTCGAGCTGCGCATCCCGAAGCTGAGGAAGGGCTCCTACTTTCCGGGCTTCCTTGAGCCGCGCCGCATGGCCGAGAAGGCGCTGACGGCGGTGATCCAGGAGGCTTATGTCCAGGGCATCTCGACGCGCTCGGTCGACGATCTCGTCAAGGCGATGGGCATGAGCGGCATCTCGAAGAGCCAGGTGTCGCGGCTGTGCGAGGAGATCGACGGCAAGGTCAAGGCCTTCCTCGAACGGCCGATCGAAGGCGACTGGCCATACCTGTGGATCGACGCCACCTACCTGAAGGTGCGTCGTGGCGGTCGCATCGTGTCCGTTGCCGTCATCATCGCGGTCGGCGTCAACAGCGATGGCCGGCGCGAGGTCCTGGGCATGGAGATCGGCACGTCCGAAGCCGAGCCGATCTGGACCGAGTTCCTGCGCAAGCTGACGCGCCGAGGTCTTCGCGGCGTGAAGCTGGTCGTCTCCGATGCCCATGAAGGCCTCAAGGCCGCTGTCACCAAGGTGCTCTCGGCCACATGGCAGCGCTGCCGCGTCCACTTCATGCGCAACGTGCTGGCGCATGCCGGCAAGAGCGGCCGGCGCGTCGTCTCGGCCTTCATCGCCACCGCCTTCGCGCAGGAGACGCCGGAGGCCGCCAGCACCCAGTGGCGGGCTGTCGCCGACCAGATCCGCCCGAAGGTGCCGAAGCTCGCAGCCATTCTCGACGACGCCGAACCGGACGTGCTCGCCTACATGACCTTCCCGAAGGAGCATCGCGCAAAGCTGCACAGCA
>JAHBYW010000005.1 GCA_019635755.1 Rhizobiaceae bacterium
CGGCGAGATGGCCAAGGCCATCGCCGAGAGCCGTCACGAGCTCGGCGAGTTCGCGCCGCGCATCGAGGTCATGCACATCCCGACCGACAAGATCCGCGACGTGATCGGCACCGGCGGCAAGGTGATCCGCGAGATCGTCGAGAAGACCGGCGCCAAGATCAACATCGAGGACGACGGCACGGTGAAGATCGCGTCCTCGAACGCCAAGGAGATCGAGGCGGCGAAGAAGTGGATCCACACCATCGTGGCCGAGCCGGAAGTAGGCGAGATCTACGAGGGCACGGTCGTCAAGACCGCCGACTTCGGCGCCTTCGTCAACTTCTTCGGCCCGCGCGACGGCCTGGTGCACATTTCGCAGCTGGCCAACGACCGCGTGAACAAGACCACCGACGTGGTCAAGGAAGGCCAGAAGGTCTGGGTGAAGCTCATGGGCTTCGACGAGCGCGGCAAGGTCCGCCTGTCCATGAAGGTCGTCGACCAGGCGACCGGCAAGGAGATCGCCAAGGAGAAGAAGCAGGACGAGACCGCCGACGACGCGGCCTGATCGCTTCTTGCTCCGGAAAAATGCCGACGGGCGTGGCGAAAGCCGCGCCCGTTCTGCATTCCGGGTCAGCGTGCGAGCAATGCCTGCGCCTCCGCCACCAGCGTCCGCGTCAGCTCACCGGCCGGAATCGCGCGGCCGAGGCGCGCCGCCTGTCCCGACCAGAGCGGCGTGAAGTCGCCCGAGCCGGCAGGCTCGGACTTGGCCCGGATGGGCATCAGGGCCCCGCCGGCAAGCGGAAACGCGGGCGCCAGGTCGGACATCGCGCCGACCTCGCGGATGACGCGGTTGACGATGCCGCGCGCCGGCCGCCCGGTGAAGAGCCGCGTCAGCACGGTGCCGTCGTCGCGGGCCGCGCCGAGCGCCGCCCGGTGCGGCGCCGACACCTTTGCCTCCGGACAGAACAGATAGGCCGTGCCGATCTGCACGGCGGCTGCCCCAAGCATCAGCGCCGCCGCGATGCCCCTGCCGTCGGCGATGCCGCCCGCCGCGATGACCGGAACTGTCACCGCGTCGACGATCTGCGGCACCAGCGCCATGGTGCCGGGCTGCGTCGTGATGTCGTCGTCCAGGAAGATGCCGCGATGGCCGCCCGCCTCGTAGCCCTGCGCGATGATCGCGTCGCAGCCGCGTTCTTCGAGCCAGACCGCTTCGCGGACCGTGGTCGCGGAGGCGATGATCCTGGCGCCTGTCGCCTTCACCCGATCCAGCAGCCGCTGTTCCGGCAGGCCGAAGTGGTAGCTGACCACTTGCGGCCGGTAGGCCTCGACCAGCGCGCAGAAACTCTCGTCGAACGGCGCGCGGTTCGACACGGGTATGGGGCCGTCCGGGTCCACGCCCAGTTCGTCGTAATACGGCTTCAGCCGTTCCCTCCACGCCGATTCGCGCGCCGCATCGGGCACCGGCGGCGTATGGCAGAAGAAGTTCAGATTGATCGGAGCGCTCGTCGCCGCGCGGATCGCGTCCAGCTCGCCGCGCGCCTGTTCGGGGCTGAGCATGGCGCAGGGCAGGGAACCGAGTCCGCCGGCTTTCGCGACCGCGATCGCGAGCGCGGACAGGCCGGGACCGGCCATCGGCGCCAGCAGGATCGGGTGCTCGATGTCGAACAGGTCGAGGATGCGCCGGTCGGTCCACATGGCGTGCTCCCTTGGTGCCTTTCTGCCGCGCAACTTGTCCGCGGCAACGGCCAAGGCTACAGGGCAGGTCCCGGTCGCGGCAACGTCACGGCGCGGCACCGCATGGACCAGAGATGACCCGCGACGCGCTGAAGACCCTGTTCCACCCCTTCGCGTCGGGCGAACTCGCGCTGCCGTCGGCCGACGCGACCGTGCTCTTTCTTGGTGCCGAGCCCGGTTTCTCACGCCCCGAAGGCTTTCCGGCAAACCTGCACCTCGTCCAGGGCTTCCGGCCCCACGTGCTCGCGTTGCAGGCCCAGCGCCACGCGGTCACCCCGACGCCTCCCGACGGCGCATTCGACGTCGTGCTCGTCCTCTCCGGCCGCCATCGCGGCAAGAGCGAGCTGGACCTCGCCGATGCGCTCGACCGGGCGAAGCCCGACGCCCTCATCCTCGTGGCCGGCGCCAAGGACGACGGCATCGCCACGGTCAAGCGGCATGTCGAGACATTGCTGCCGGTGGCGGGCTCCATGCCGAAATTCCACGGCCTCGTCTTCTGGTTCGTGCGTCCGCCAGATGCGCATGCGGTTGCGGCGATCCTGCGCGCCGAGAATCCGGCCGGCACGGTGGCAGGCGGCTTCCGCACGCAGCCAGGCATGTTCTCGCACGGCACGATCGATGCCGGCTCGCGCCTGCTCGCCGAACATTTGCCGCCCGACCTGTCGGGCCGCGTCGCCGATTTCTGCGCCGGCTGGGGCTATCTGGCGCGGGCCGTCGCCGACCGCTGCCCCGGCGCAAAATCCATCGACCTCTACGAAGCGGATTTCGCCTCTATCGAAGCGGCACGCGACAATCTCGCAGGCCTGGCCATTCCGGTCGGTTTCTTCTGGCACGACCTGCTGTCGGAGCCGGTCGCCGAGCGCTACGACGCGATCGTCATGAACCCGCCGTTCCACAGGGGCCGGGCGGGCGAGCCGTCGATCGGCCAGGGGATGATCCGCGCCGCGTCGGCGGCGCTGCGCAAGGGCGGGCGGCTTCTCTTGGTCGCCAACCGGCAATTGCCCTACGAGGAGACGCTGGCCGCCGCCTTCGCGTCCGTCGAGCAGGTCGCGGACGGGCTGGGATTCAAGGTGATCGTCGCGAGGCGCTAGCCGGCAGCGTCTAGTGCACCGTTCCGCCCGCCGCCGCGACCTTGGCCGGGGCGCGATAGCCGGGCGTGGCCTCGCCGCCGCGGATCGCCAGCGGCGCCGGCTTGCCGAACAGGTATCCCTGGACGACCTGGCAGCCCGCGGCGCGCAGCAGGGTCGCCTGGCTCTCGGTCTCGACGCCTTCGGCAATCGTGTGGACGCCCAGCGCCCGCGACAGGCCGACGATCGTGGAGACCACGGCGCCGGAGCTGGAATCGGTCTCCATGCGGCTCACGAAGGAGCGGTCGATCTTCAGCTTCTGGAACGAGAAGTCGATCAGGTAGCTGAGGTTCGAATAGCCCGTGCCGAAATCGTCGACGGCGACCGACAGGCCCATGTCGGTCAGCTGCTTGAGGATCGCCGCTGCGCGTTCGCGATCCTGCATCATCGCCGTCTCGGTCACTTCGAGCTCCAGCCTCTGCGGCTTCATGCCCGTGGTCTTGATCACGTCCTGGACGATCCCGATGAAGTCCTTGGCCATGAACTGCACGGGCGAGATGTTGACCGCGACAAAGCAGTCCTCGGGCAGGTGCGCGGCGTCGGTGCAGGCCTTGCGCAGCACCCAGCGCCCGATCGGCACGATCATGCCGGTCTCCTCGGCGATGGGGATGAACTCCATCGGCGGGATCATGCCGCGCTCCGGATGCTTCCAGCGGATCAGCGCCTCGTAGCCGACGATCTTGCCGCTGAGCAGGTCGAGCTGGGGTTGGTAGTGCAGGTCGAAGTCGCCGCGCTCGAAGGCGTTGTGCAGTTCGGATTCGATCCACTGGCGATAGTCGGCGACCTGGCCCATGTCCGGGTGGAACACCGACCAGTTGCCCACGCCGGCCGCGCGCGCGTTCTGCAATGCCAGGTTGGAGCGGCGGAGAAGCTGCACGGGATCGTTGCCGTCCTTGGGCATCGCCACGATGCCGACCGACAGGTTCACCGACTGCAGGTGCGTCGTCAGCTGGTAGGGTTCCATCAGCTTCTCGATCAGCAGCTCCGCGACGCTCTCCATCGAGGCCAGCGCCCGGTTGTCGGGATAGAGCACGGCGAACTCGCCGGCGCCGATCCGGCCGACGGTCACGCCTTCAGGCAGGCAGGCCTTCAGCCGGCTGGCGAAGGCGAGGATGAGCTGGTCGCCCTGGCTGTAGCCGATCGCGTCGTTGATCTGCTTGAACCGGTCGATGTCGACGTCGATCAGGAACATCGGCTGGCCGGTCTTCAGCGTCCGCGCCGCCGCCTCGGCGATCTTGCCGACCATCGCGGTGCGCGCCAGCAGACCGGTCAGCTTGTCATAGTGGGTTTCCTTGTAGACGTAGTTCGCCGATTCATCGACGCCGGCGAAGAAGGACAGCGCCGCCAGGCCAGCGGCCAGCGCGCAGAGCGAGGCGACGATTCCGCTCGCCAGGCCGATCGGAATGCCGGCGACGTTCGTTCCGAAACCGTATTTCAGGCCCCAAAGACCAAGGACGAAGCTGCCGAGACCGGATGCGGCGATTGTGATCAGCCGAAAGACCGGGCTCCGGTTCGGGTTGGTGACAACCTGCATACGGAATCCCTCACGTAGAGAGAACCCATACAGCACATCCCCTTAAGAACGGTTTCTGCCGAAACGTCGAATTTTACCGGTTGTCGGGCCTATTCGCGGCTTTCGCCTGCGGCCTTGAGCTCCTCGAGGGAGGGCATCGAGACGATGTGATAGCCGGAATCGACGTAGAGAATCTCTCCCGTCACCCCGCCCGAGAGGTCGGACAGGAGGTAGAGCGCGGAGCCGCCGATCTCCTCCAGCGTGACGGAGCGGCGGAGCGGCGAATTCCTCTGCTGGAACGAGAACATGAAGCGCGCGTCGGAGATACCGGCTCCCGCCAGGGTCCGCACCGGTCCGGCCGAGATGGCGTTGACGCGGATGCCGCGCGGTCCGTAGTCGTTGGCGAGGTAGCGGACGCTGGCCTCCAGGCCCGCCTTGGCGACACCCATGACGTTGTAGTTCGGCATCACCCGGACCGACCCCGCATAGGTCAGCGTGACCATGGCGCCGCCCGCCGGCATCAGCGCGGCGGCCTTGCGGGCGACCTCGGTGAAGGAATAACAGGAGATGACCATCGTGCGGACGAAATTGTCCTTGGTCGTGTCGGCATAGAGGCCCTTCAGTTCGTTCTTGTCCGAGAAGCCGATGGCGTGGACGATGAAGTCGACGCTGCCCCATTCGTTGCCGAGCGTCTGGAACACGCCGTCGACCGACGCGCTGTCCTCCACGTCGCAGGGCAGCACCAGCCTGGCCCCGACCTTCTCGGCCAGCGGCTTGACGCGGCGCCCGAAGGCCTCGCCCTGGTAGGTGAAGGCGAGGTCTGCCCCCTGGGCCTGCAGGCTCTGCGCGATCCCCCAGGCGATCGAATGGTCGTTCGCGACGCCCATGATGAGCCCGCGCTTGCCTTTCATCAGCCCTTCCATGAGCGCCCCCCGGAGCCTTTCGTGGATTGTAGCAGTCTGCCGGACGAACGCGGCGTCAGGCGTCGAAGCGCTGGAAGACCAGCGTGGCGTTGGTGCCGCCGAAGCCGAACGAGTTCGACAGCACGGTGTCGATCTTGGCGTCGTCGATGCGCTTGCGCACGATCGGCATGCCATCGAATTCCGGGTCCAGCGTCTCGATATGCGCGCTTTCGCCGATGAACCGCGCCTGCATCATCAGGATCGAGTAGATGGATTCCTGGACGCCGGCGGCGCCGAGCGAATGGCCTGTCAGGGACTTTGTCGACGTGATGTGCGGAATCCGGTCGCCGAACACCTGGCGGATCGCCCCCATCTCCTTGGAATCGCCCACCGGCGTCGAGGTGCCGTGGGTGTTGATGTAGTCGACCGGGGTCTTCACCGTCGCGAGCGCCTGGCGCATGCAGCGGATCGCGCCCTCGCCGGACGGGGCGACCATGTCGTAGCCGTCCGAGGTCGCGCCGTAGCCGACAACCTCGCCGTAAATCTTCGCGCCACGCGCCTTGGCCATCTCCAGCTCTTCGAGCACCAGCACGCCAGCGCCGCCGGCGATCACGAAGCCGTCGCGGTTCACGTCGTAGGCGCGCGAGGCGGTCGGCGCGCGGTCGTTGAACTTCGACGACATCGCGCCCATCGCGTCGAACAGGTTGGACATCGTCCAGTCGAGATCCTCGTGGCCGCCTGCGAAGACGCGGTCCTGCTTGCCCCACTGAATGAGCTCGTAGGCGTTGCCGATGCAGTGCGCCGAGGTCGAGCAGGCCGAGCTGATGGAGTAGTTGACGCCGTGGATCTTGAACCATGTGGCGAGCGTCGCCGACGCGGTGGACGACATCGCTTTCGGCACCGCGAAGGGCCCGATGCGCTTCGGGCTCTTGTTCTTCATGGTGGTCTCGGCCGCCTCGACGATCACCTTCGTCGACGGTCCGCCCGAGCCCATGACGATGCCGGTGCGCTCATTGGTGATCTCGGCTTCGGACAGGCCGGCGTCGGCGATCGCCTGCTGCATGGCCACATGGTTCCAGGCGCCGCCCTTCGACAGGAAGCGCATGGCGCGGCGGTCGACCAGCTCGGTCGGGTCGAGCGTCGGCGCCCCCCACACCTGGCAGCGGAAGCCGTGGTCGGCGAAATCCTGCGAGAAGCTGATGCCGGATCTGGCATCGCGAAGCGAGGCTTCGACCTCGGTCGCGTTGTTGCCGATCGAAGAAACGATCCCGAGGCCGGTAACGACGACGCGTCTCATGGTCTGCTCCCGCTCGTTCTAGCCGCCGCGGGCCGTCAGGCCGCCGACTGCTTCGACAGTCCCACTTTCAGGTCCGTCGCCGCATATATGGGTTCGCCATCGGCCTTCAGCCACCCGTCGGCAATGCCGAGCACAAGCCGGCCGCGCATCACGCGCTTGAAATCCACGCCGTATTCGACCTTCTTCACAGAAGGGGTCACCATGCCCTTGAACTTGACCTCGCCGGTCGAGAGCGCCATGCCCTTGCCCGGCTCGCCCAGCCAGCCGAGATAGAACCCCGTCATCTGCCACATCGCGTCAAGGCCGAGGCAGCCCGGCATGACCGGGTTGCCGATGAAATGGCAGGCGAAGAACCAGAGGTCCGGCTTGATGTCGAACTCGGCGCGGATGAAGCCCTTGTCGAACGCGCCGCCGGTCTCGCTGATCTCCGTGATGCGGTCGAACATCAGCATCGGCGGTGCCGGCAACTGGGCGTTCCCGGGGCCGAACAGCTCGCCGCGCGCGCACGCCAGGAGGTCGTCGTAACCGTAGCTGGACTTGCGCTCCGCCATTCTCCGTTTCCCGGTTGCGGACGCCGGGCGTCCTGGTCGAGCCTGTATCATAGACCGTTCCGGGCCGGAAACGGCTGTTTGCGCTTAAACTGCCGGCCAGTCCGGGTCAATGCGCCGCTATTGATCGCTTTCCGGCGACGGAATATATCTTTCACAGAGGCAGCACATGCGGCTCGTTGACGGGGTCGCCCGCAATCGGGCGCGTCCGGAAGCCGCAGCGGGAACCGATGGATTTGGAAGGACACAAGCAGCCTGTGCCGGTGGAGAAGCGCGTTCGCGACGCGGGGCTGAGGCCCACGCGTCAGCGCATCGCGCTTGCCGAGCTGCTGTTCGCCAAGGGCAACCGCCATCTGTCGGCCGAGGAGCTGCACGAGGAAGCCCTGGCGGCGGGCGTGCCGGTGTCGCTCGCGACGGTCTACAATTCGCTGCACCAGTTCACCGAGGCGGGCCTGCTGCGCATCCTCGCGGTCGAGGGCGCGAAGACCTATTTCGACACGAACACCTCCGACCACCACCACTTCTTCATCGAGGGCGAGAACCGCGTGTTCGACATCGCCGACGCCCCCGTCCGCGTCGTCGACCTGCCCGCCCCGCCCGAGGGGATGGAGATCGTCAACGTCGACATCGTGGTCAGGCTTCGCCCGAAGCGGGTGCCGTGACCGGCGCCCGGTCGGTCTCCCTCATCCTCAAGGCCGAATGGGCCGCCGTCTTCGTCGCGTCGATCTTCGCCTACTGGCTGATCGGCGGGTCGTGGCTGCTGTTCGCGGTGCTGCTGCTGGCACCGGATCTCGCAATGCTGGGCTATCTGGCGGGCAACCGCGTCGGCGCGCTCGCCTACAACGCCACGCACCTGCTGATCTGGCCGGTGCTCCTGTTCTGCGTCGGCATGCTGGCCGTCGGCGGCGTCTGGACCGAGCTGGCAATCATCTGGCTGGCGCACATCGCCATGGACCGGGCGCTGGGCTACGGGCTGAAATATGCGACCGGGTTCGCCGACACCCATCTCGGCCGCATCGGCCGGCAGCCTGCAATCGGTGCCGGGCCGGGCGACGCGGGCCGGCCTAATCCTTGAACAGTTCGCCCGGGTAGGCGCCCCAGAGCTGCGCCTGCGCGACCCAGCCCGTGTGCCCGCCGAAGGTGGCCCGGCACCACTCGCCGTCGCAGGTTTCCAGTGTGCCGATGACGCCCGGCTCTACCGCGGCGACGCGGTTGGCGCTTCGGTTGGGCTGCGCGTAGAGGTCGATGTTGGCGCCCTTCGAGCGCTGCCACGGCGCGGCGATCGCGGTGCGTTTGCCCGACAGCAGCGACTGGTTGACCCATCCTTCGGCGCCGTCGGAATCGCGCACCTTGCGCCAGTTGTCGTACTCCTGGATGATCTCCATCGGCAGGCCCGGCTTGAGGTAGAGCCAGTCGACCGCATAGCTGGTCCCGGGGCCGATCCTCGAGTTCACGCGACCTGACTTCAGGCTGACGAAGCGCGGCAGCGGCAAGCCGCTCGGACCGCGCGTGGCCGAGTCGATCGATCCGGTCTGCTGCGCCTCGGCGACGGGCACGTCGAGGCCGAAGGTGAGGGAAAGCACGAGCGCCGCGATCGCGGCTGGTCTGGACAAGGCGGAACGCGTCACTATCGCCCCTCTGAAGCGCTGCTCGGAGCCGCGTGGCGCATGGCGCGCCGCGGCCCTTTTTCTTTGTCTTCGGCCAGGCCTCTGTTAAAGAGGGCCGCGGGCGGAGACCTTCGCGGGAGTGTCGCCCGTCTTGGTTAAGGAGGTCTCAACCGGAGGCCTTTTCTCGAGGGAAAGAATGGTCGGCAGGAAGAAGCCGCTGGTCGTCATCACGCGCAAGCTGCCCGACCAGGTGGAGACCCGCATGCGGGAGCTCTTCGAGGCTCGGCTGAACCTCGACGACACGCCGATGAGTGCGGCGGATCTCGCTACCGCGATGGCCGAGGCCGACGTTCTGGTGCCGACCGTCACCGACAAGATCGACGCGGCGCTGATCGCCGCGGCCGGCGACAATCTCAAGCTCATCGCCAATTACGGCAACGGCGTCGACCACATCGACGTGGCGGCGGCCGCGAAAAAGGGCATCGCGATCACCAACACGCCGGGCGTGCTGACCGAGGATACGGCCGACATGACGATGGCGCTGATCCTCGCGGTGCCGCGCCGTCTGGCCGAAGGCGCCACGATGCTGAAAGGCAACGGCAAATGGCAGGGCTGGTCGCCGACCTGGATGCTCGGCCGGCGCATCTGGGGCAAGCGCTTGGGCATCGTCGGGATGGGCCGCATCGGCACCGCGGTCGCCCGCCGCGCCAAGGCCTTCGGCCTGTCGATCCACTATCACAACCGCCACCGCGTCCTGCCCTCCGTCGAGGACAGCCTGGAGGCGACTTACTGGGAGAGCCTCGACCAGATGCTCGCCCGTATGGACATCATCTCGGTCAACTGCCCGTCGACGCCGGCGACGTTCCACCTGCTGTCGGCCCGCCGCCTGGCCCTGCTGCAGCCGTCGGCCTATCTGGTCAACACCGCGCGCGGCGACATCATCGACGAGGCGGCGCTGATCCAGCTCCTGCAGGATGGCAAGCTCGCCGGTGCCGGCCTCGACGTCTTCGAACACGAGCCGGCGGTGAACCCGAAGCTCGTCAAGCTCGCTGCCAAGGGCAAGGTCGTGCTGCTGCCGCATATGGGTTCGGCGACGATCGAAGGCCGCATCGACATGGGCGAGAAGGTGATCATCAACATCCGCGCCTTCACCGACGGCCACCGACCGCCCGACCGCGTCCTGCCGAACAAGGTGTGACGCTGCCGCCCTCCCCTCAAGGGGGAGGGAGCGCGCTCAATTGCCCGTCCACCGAGACCGTGACAACCATCGTCGCAAATTCCGCATGCCTCTCCCGGTCCAGCCTCACCGCGACCGGCGTCGGCCAGCCCATCTCACGCGCCACGATCAGCCCGAGCAGGAGGATCGCGTCCGGTTCGTGCAGGACCAGCGCAGCCGGCGCGTACCCGGCATGGACCAGTTCCAGCAGCACCGCCGCGGCGGACGATGAGCCGATCGTGCCGGGCAGGAACAGCACCGTCCCGGCGATAGAGCGGCCGTGGTCGGGATGGCGGACATCGACCACGCGGCCCGTTTTCGGATCGACGCCACCCCAGAAGCTGATCGGCGCCGACAGCACCAGGGCCTTGCCCCGGCCGGCGCTGCCCTCGACCAGCACCTCCGCCTCGGCGCTCATGGTCCGATATCCGTAAGGATAGGCTTACCGATTACCGCGCTTTCCACGCAGTCGGCCGTCGAGGCGTAGATGACGCCGTAGCCGGTGTTGCCCGGCGCGTAATGCGCGAACTTGCCCGAATTGGTCATCAGCACGCCGGCGGTCATCTCGGGCAGGATCGGCGTGACCACGACGCAGGTGTCGGCGACGACGACCACGCCCTGCGCCTCAAGTGCCCTGCGCCGGCCGGCGGCATCCAGCGCCTCCACGACATGCCGCCCGGTGCAGGCATGGAGCGGCACGGCCAGCCTGCGCCCTGCCATGAGCCGCTCGATCTCGTCGAATTCGGCGAGCGACAGATGCGGACTGCCCAGCGCCACCGCATCGACCCGCTCCGCCCGCGCCACCGTCGAGAGCCGTGAGCGCGCGTCCGCGACCATCGCCGGCGTGACCGCGATGCGGGTTCGCGGGGGCAGCCCGCCGAGCGCCGTCTCGGCATCCTGCGCTTCCGGCGTGACGCCGGCAATGTGGAACAGCCCGACCGCGCCGGACGACGCGGCCGCCGCGCCGAATGCCTTCAGCGCGTCCTCGCCCGGATGGCTCGGCACGCCGGTCACCACGCCGATATCCGTTCCGACGAGCCGTCCGTAGAGGCTGCCCAGGATCGGCCAGGCGAACGCCGATCGCAGGAACGCCGGCGGCAGCGCGCCGACGTCGAACTCCAGCGTCGCCAGCCGGTTTTCGTGCCGGTGCAGCCCATAGTCGGGCGCGCGGCCGGCGATCGCGCAGGCGATGTCGAGGAAGTCGCCGTAGCGGTTGGTGCGCGCGCCCAGCACCGAATTGCAGAACACCACGGCGTTGGATTCGCCCCAGGCCACGTCCGTGCCTTGCGCCGGCCGGTGCCCGGCCTGGTAGGGCGCGCAGGTCCAGCTCTGCTCGCAGCCCAGCGTCCGGTAGGCGTCCATCATCCGCCGCGCCATCGACCGCGCCGGCTCGGCCAGCCGCACGCGCGAGCATCCCGTCAGGTCGAGCGCCCCGACATTGAGCGTCGCGCGCACCGCAACCTTCGCGCCGCCCTCGACCAGCTTCTCGGCAAACAGCGTGCCGGAATCGCCATGGTACAGCGCGCCGTCGATATGCGCCGACGCGACGGGGATGAGCCGCGGCGCGCCGAGCAGCCGCGCGCTCTCGGCGACGATGCGCATGGCCATGGCGGCGCCGGCGCCCCGCGCGCCGGCGGCCATCGCGCGCTCCGCGTCGGAAAGCGCCAGCGTCATGCCAGGTCCTTGCGCATGGTCACCGAGGTCGGGCGCGGGTAGCCGGCATGGGCGGTGCGTCCGGTCTCGCGGAAGCCAAGCCGCGCAAAGGCGGCATGGTTGTCGGTCAGTTCGACCCGCGTCTGCAGTTCGATGACGGGTTTGCCGTGCCGGAGCGCGAACGCTTCCGCCGCGGCCACGAGCCGTGCCCCGATTCCCGTTCCCTGGAATGCCGGCGCCACGGCCAGCTTGCCCAGGTAGAAATGGTCCTCCCGCTCGGCGATGAATGCGCAGCCCGCGAGCCTGGTCCCGAGAGTCGCGACGAAGCCGGTCTCCGCGCGCGCCTTGTCGCGCAGGCCGTCGGCCGTCAGCCGGTGCGCGGAGGAGGGCGGGTCGATGACGCCGTCCATATAGGCGAACGAGGCCCGGATCAGCGCCAGAAGCTCGTCCCAGCGCCCGAAGTCGTTGCCGATCGGGCCGATCGTCACGCCGTGTGCCGGGTCGTCATGCATCGCGCGGCGTCCGCCGGTATTTCACCACGTCGAACCGGCATCCGAGCGAATCGTAGAGCAGCAGCCGGCCGACCAGCGGCTCGCCGATGCCGGCGATCACCTTGATCGCCTCCATCGCCTGCAGCGTGCCGACCACGCCGGTCAGCGCGCCCAGCACGCCGGCCTCGGCGCAGGAGGGCACCATGTCGCGCGGCGGCGGCTCGGGAAACAGGTCCCGGTAGGACGGGTTCTGGCTCCCGTCCGCCCCGTCCGCATAGGGCATCAGCACGGTCAGCGACCCGTCGAAACGCCCGACCGCGGCGTGCACCAGCGGCTTCTGCTCTGCTTCGCACGCATCCGCCACGGCATAGCGTGTTTCGAAATTGTCCGACCCGTCGACCACCAGGTCGTATTGGCGGACGAGTTCTGCTGCGTTGTGCGCGTCGAGCCGCAGCGGGTGCAGGTCCACGACCACATGCGGATTGATCCGCCCGACGGCGGCGCGCGCGCTCTCGCCCTTCGGCGACCCCACCGCGTCGGTCGAATGGATCACCTGCCGCTGCAGATTGGAAAGCGACACCGTGTCGTCGTCGACGATGCCGATCATGCCCACGCCCGCCGCCGCGAGATACTGGATCACCGGCGCGCCGAGGCCGCCCGCGCCGATCACCAGCACGCGCGCGCGCTTCAGCTTCTGCTGGCCAGGCCCGCCGACCTCGGGCAGCACGATATGGCGCGCGTAGCGCTCGAGTTCGTCGTCGCTGAGCGGCGTCGGGGTGTGGCGGTTCATGTCCCGAGCATAAGCCCGGTCGCGGCGTTGTCACAGGGGGCAGCCGCGCCGTCAGCCGGTCGGCCGGACGCTCCCGTCCGAGACTGTCAGGAACTGCGCCTTGCCGGCGATCGCCGAGAACAGCGATGCCTCCGTGCCCGTCATGAAGGCCTGGCAGCCGAGATCGTCCAGGATGTCGAACAGCGCGGCGCGGCGACCGGCATCCAGATGCGCGGCGATCTCGTCGAGCAGCAGGACCGGCGTCAGCCCCGTCATCTCGCCGACCAGCCGTGCGTGCGCCAGCACGATGCCGATCAAAAGCGCCTTCTGCTCGCCCGTGGAGCACAGTTCCGCAGGCATGTCCTTGGGCGCATGCCGCACCACGAGGTCGGACAGATGCGGCCCTTCGAGCGTCCGTCCGGCCGCCCGGTCGCGCTCGCGTCCGCCGGCCAGCAGGGCGCGGAATTCCTCTTCCACGTCGACGGCCGCACGCCCCCCGACCGCGGCCTCCAGCCGGCCTTCCAGCGCGAGGGTCGCCGTCGGAAAAGGCCCGTTGCGGGGCAGGCGCGCGGTCATCCCGGCGAGAAGGCCGACGAGTTCGGCGCGCGCAGCGGCGATGGCGATGCCGGTTTCGGCCATCTGCGCCTCGATCGCATCGAACCATGGCCAGTCGCGCGACTCCTCGGCCAGCAGCCGGTTGCGGCCGCGCATCGCCTTCTCGTAGTCCAGCATGCGAACGCCCTGTGCCGGGTCGAGCGCCAGCACCAGCCGGTCGAGGAAACGGCGGCGGTCGCCGGCCGGCCCGGTGAACAGCGCGTCCATCGCCGGTGTCAGCCAGATCACCCGCAGATGCTCCAGCATGGCTTCCGCCGTCGTCGTCGAGCCGTCGATGCGCACCTTGCGGCCGCTGTCCTGGGCATTGCCCAGCGCCATGGTCCCCGTGCCGATCTGCGTCTGCACGTCGCCGTCGATGCGCGCATGGACGGCGAAGCCGTCGGCGGCGCCGGCGCGTGCCACGTCGGCATACACCGCCCGCCGCAGTCCGCGGCCGGGCGAGAGGAAGGAGATGGCTTCCAGGAGGTTGGTCTTGCCCGCGCCGTTCTCCCCGGTCAGCACGATGCGGCCGGGGTCCAGGTCGAGCGACAGCGAGCGGTAGTTGCGGAAGTCGGTGAGCGTCAGCCTGCCGATATTGACCGGCCGCGCGCGCCGGGCCGTCCGCGCGGCAGCCGCTGCCTCGGTCACACGCGCATCGGCATCAGCACGTAGAGCGCGTGATCGTCCGCCGTGTCCTGGATGAGCGTCGGCGAGCCGGCATCCGCCAGCAGGAACTTGGCCTCGCCGCCCGAAAGCTGTGCCGCCACGTCGAGCAGGTACTTCGCGTTGAAGCCGATCTCGATCGGATCGGACGTGTAGTCCGCCACGATCTCCTCGGTGGCGCTGCCGGAGTCGGGATTGTTCACCGTCAGCGTCAGCTGGCCCTCGGCGATCGACAGCTTCACCGCGCGGCCGCGCTCCGACGAGATTGTCGAGACACGGTCCACCGCCTGCGCGAAGGTCTGCCTGTCGATGACCAGCGCCTTGTCGTTGCCGGTCGGGATGACGCGCTGGTAGTCGGGGAAGGTGCCGTCGATCAGCTTCGAGGTGAGGACCACGCTGCCGATCGTGAAGCGGATCTTCGTCTCCGACACTTCCGTCGTCACCGCGACGTCGGGATTGTCGACGAGTTTCTGCAACTCGCCCACCGTCTTGCGCGGGATGATGATGCCGGGCATGCCCTCCGAGCCCGCCGGCGCGTCGATCTCGGCGCGCGCCAGGCGGTGTCCGTCAGTCGCGACCGAGCGCAGCTTCAGCTTGCCGCCTGCGGTGTGCGTGTGCAGGAAGATGCCGTTCAGATAGTAGCGCGTTTCCTCGGTGGAGATGGCGAACTGCGTCTTCTCGATCAGCCCCTTCAGCGAGGCCGATTCCAGCCTGAAGATGTGCGAGAACGAACCGGCGGAGAGCTCCGGGAAGTCCGATTGCGGCAGGCACTGCAGGCGGAACGACGAGCGGCCGGAGATCACCGACATCGCGTTGCCGTCCTCGTCGGTCTTGAGCATGACCTCGGCGCCGTCCGGCAGCTTGCGCACGATCTCGTAGAGCAGGTGCGCGGGAACCGTCGTCGCGCCGCCGCGCTCGACCTGCGCCGGCGTCGCCTCGGTGATCTCGAGGTCGAGGTCGGTCGCCTTCATCTCCAGGCTCGCGCCGGCCGCCGACAGCAGCACGTTGGAGAGGATCGGGATGGTGTTCCGGCGCTCCACGACGCGATGCACGTGGTTGAGCGACTTCAGCAGGTTGGACCGTTCGAGGACGACACGCATGAGTGGAAATCTCGCTTCGTAGGACTTCGCGGCACCACGGCGCGACGCCGGCACCCCGGAGGACCGCGAAAATGGCGCGGAATCAAGGGCAAACTGCCAGCAAATGCCCCCGAAAGGCAAGCCCGCGGGCGGCCTCCGGGGCCGCGCCGCGGGCTTTCTGGGGATAACGGGCGGGAGGCTCGCCGCCGTCCCCTCTGAACCTCGCTCAGGCCTGGTCGACGATGAGCCGGCGGAGCAGCTCCAGTTCCTGCGCCAGCGTGTTGTCTGTACCCGACAGATCCTCGATCTTGCGCACCGCGTGGAGCACGGTCGTATGGTCGCGCCCGCCGAAGCGGCGCCCGATCTCCGGCAGCGAGCGCGGCGTCATCACCTTGGACAGGTACATCGCCACCTGCCGCGGCTTGACGATCGTCCGCGTGCGCCGGTTGGACAGCAGCTCCGTCTTGGACACGTTGTAGTGGCGCGCGACGACGCGCTGGATGTCCTCGATCCTCACCCTTTTCGGCTCGCCGGACCGGTAGATGTGGCCGAGGATCTCGTCGATCCGGTCGATCGTGATCTGCGGCTCGAACGACTGCCGGAAGATCAGCTGGTTGAAGGCGCCTTCGAGTTCGCGCCCGCTGCCCGTCACCGTCTTGGCGACATGGGCAAGGATGTCTTCCGGAATGTCCAGCGAGTGGTCTTCCGACCGCGCGGCCGCCAGCCGCATCTTCAGCATGCCGAGGCGCATCGAGAAATCCGGCGCCGACATTTCGAGCGCCACGCCGCCGTTCAGCCGCGAGCGGACACGCGGTTCCAGCGATTCCAGTTCCGACGGCGGCCGGTCGGCGGCCACGACGACCTGCTTGGCGCTGTCCAGCAGCATGTTGATGAGGTGGCAGAACTCGTGCTGGATGGACTTGCCCTGCAGGAACTGCATGTCGTCGATGATCAGCAGGTCGATGTCGCGCAGCTGCTCCTTCAGCGTCAGCGCGTAGTTGTCGCGGATCGCCGTGGCGAAGCGCCACATGAAATATTCGGCCGTCAGGTAGACGACGCGCGCCTTGGGATTGGTGCGCAGCGCGTCTGCGGCGATCGCCTGCAGCAGGTGCGTCTTGCCGAGCCCGACGGAGGCATGCAGGAACAGCGGGTTGAAACGGACGGCGCTCGGCGCCGATTCCGCCACCGCTCGGGCGGCCGCGAAAGCGACGCGGTTGGACGGGCCCTCGATGAAGGACTGGAACGTGTAGCGCGGGTCGAGCGGCGAGCCGAGCACGCTCTGCTTGTGGTCCTGCTCGCCCGGCCGGCTGGCAGGCCTTTCCGGCCGTGCGCCGGCGAGCGTGCCCGAGCCCAGCGCCGTCTGCTGCTTGGGCTGGACCTTGCGCGGCGGGAGCGTCTGCTCCGGCTCGGTGACGCGGCCCGGCCGCGTGGCGTTGCGCAGCACCAGTTCGACCTTCAGCAGATTGGGCCGCTCCGCCCGCCACAACTCGCCGAGCAGGTCGATGTAGTGGCTGTTGATCCACGACCGCAGGAAGGCGGTCGGAACCGAGATGCGGACCACGCCGCCGGACATCTCCTCGAGCTTCATCTGCTTGAACCAGCTGGAGAACACCTCCGTGCCGACCCGTGCCCTCAACTGCGCTTTCACGCGTTCGAACATGCGCTCCGCGTCCGCGGAGTTGCTTGCCGCCATGTCGCTGTTTCCTTCGAAAACATCCCCCTGGAAGAGGCTGGGAGCGCCCCTTCCCTCGATCCTGCCATGCATGTCGTCGACGCCCCTGATCCCTGCCGCCGCCCCGCTCGCGCGGCACGGCCGTGTCCTCGTAGTGACGGCCGTCGCCAGCCGCCGTCCCTTCAGTCCCCTGGACTGGCGCGCCGGTCCGCCAGGATGCGCGTCAGCCCCTCTCTGTCACTTGCAGGCAATACTCCGCCCTCCAGCCGGGGAGGCTGGCACACACACCACACATGCGGAGAGTCCGCTTCACTCGACGAAGACAACGATCAACCGCGCGCGACTTGCGCCGCGCCAGCGCTACCCGGTACTTTTTGCTGGGGTACAGCGGCCGTCCGGCCGTCCCTTCGTGATGAAAAAACTTTACAGAGAAGCCGGTTCGAAGAGCAAGGGTATCAATGGTCGAATATCGTCGCGGGAGCACCCCCGGACCCTGCTCCCGCAGCGGCGTGACGGACCCGTCAGATCGATAAACCGTTCGAATCGAAACACTTATTTTTTGACACTGCCGACGGCAGCGCCGGCAAAAAAGAATCTTAAAAAAACTGCTTGACAGGATTGCAGGCCGCGGACCTCCCGAACTTATGCACAAGCTGTGCATAACCTTCGGCAAGCCACTGAAAAACATAGAAAAAATTTAGCAGGAGGATTGCGGCGGATGGGTGCGCTCGCCGCCTTTTCCAGGCGTCGGCGACAGCTCTCCGGCAAACGAAAATGCGGGCGCGACTGCCGGCCGGGCGACGGTCTTTGCAAGCCCTTGCCGGCAAACAAAAAACCCGGCCTCGACGGCCGGGTCGGGATCGTCGCGGCTCGGGGTCTTAGACCGAAAGCGCCTTCAGGCGCTGGGCCAGGCGGGAGACCTTGCGGGATGCCGTGTTGCGATGGAGCACGCCCTTGGTGGCGGCGCGCATCAGCTCGGGCTGGGCGGCCTGGAAGGCGGCCTGGGCAGCAGCCTTGTCGCCGGAGGCGAGAGCCTCCTCGAGCTTGCGGACGAAGGTCCGGACGCGCGAGCGGCGGGTCTTGTTGACCGCGGCGCGACGCGCGATCTTGCGCGTTGCCTTCTTGGCCGAGGACGTATTGGCCATGCTTTCTCTCTTTTCTCTAGCAATGGCGCCGTTCACCATGCGGCCGGCGCGAAAAACAAACGGGCAGCCCTTGGGCCGCCTCGGTTGGGCGGGCTTATAGTAGAGGTTCCCCGCGGCGTCAACGCCGTATCGGGGCGGAAATGCCTCAGCGGTTGCGGAAGTCGGGCGTCCGCTTTTCCACGAAGGCGGTCATGCCTTCCTTCTGGTCGTCGAAGGCGAACATGGAGTGGAACAGGCGACGCTCGAAGCGCAGCCCTTCGGCCAGCGTCGTGTCGTAGGAGCGGTTCACCGCCTCCTTCGCCATGATCACGCTGGGCAGCGAGAAGTTCGCGATCTTGCCCGCCGCCTTCATCGCCTCGTCGATCAGCGCGTGCGCGGGAACGACGCGCGAGACCAGCCCGCAGCGCTCCGCCTCGGCGGCGTCCATCATGCGGCCGGTCAGCACCATGTCCATCGCCTTCGACTTGCCGACGAACCGCGTCAGCCGCTGCGAGCCGCCCATGCCGGGCATGATGCCCAGCGTGATCTCGGGCTGCCCGAACTTCGCGGTGTCGGCCGCGATGATGAAGTCGCACATCATCGCCAGCTCGCAGCCGCCGCCGAGCGCGAAGCCCGCGACCGCGGCGACGATCGGCTTGCGCACGGCCACCATCGCGTCCCAGCCGGCGAAGAAATCCTCCAGCAGCGCCTCCACATAGGTCTTGGACTGCATTTCCTTGATGTCGGCGCCGGCGGCGAACGCCCGTTCCGACCCGGTGATCACGATAGCGCCGACGCCCGGGTCGGCGTCGAACGCCTGCAGCGCCGTGACGGTATCGGCGAGCACCTGCGTGTTGAGCGCGTTGAGTGCCTTGGGGCGGTTGAGGGTGATCAGCCCGACCTTGCCGCGCGTTTCGACCAGGATCGTCTCGTAGGCCATCATGGGCTCCATCTCTGCCGGCATCCGCCTTAGCCTAGCGCTGACAGGTCGGGCAATAGAACGTGGAGCGCCCGCTCTGCACCACGCGCGTGACATGGCCGGTGCAGCCGGGGCGCGCGCAGGGCTCGCCCTCGCGGTCATAGACCTTGAATGTGTGCTGGAAGTAGCCGAGCGACCCGTCGGCATGCACATAGTCGCGCAGCGACGAGCCGCCCGCGGCGAGCGCGTCGGCGATGACGTCCCGGATCGATGTTGCGAGCCGGTCGGCGCGGCCCGACGCTGTCTTGCCGCGGGCCGCGATCGTGCCCGCCGCGCGCCTGGGCGACAGGCCGGCTCGCCACAGCGCCTCGCACACATAGATGTTGCCGAGCCCGGCGATCAGCGTCTGGTCGAGCAGCGCCGCCTTCAGCGGCGCCGCCTTGCCCGCCATCAGTCCGGCGAGCAGCGGACCGTCGAGCGCGTTGCCGGTCGGCTCGATGCCGAGGTCGGCAAGCATCGGATGGTCGTTCAGCCCGTCCTCGTCGGACAGCAGCATGAATCCGAAGCGCCGCGGATCGTTGAAGACGACCCGCGACGCCGTGCCGGCGCGGTCGAGATGGAAGACGACGTGGTCGTGCGCGGCGGCCTTGGACCGCTCGTGGTGGAAGTCGCCCGGCGTGCGTGCGTCCTTTCCGTCCTCGATGCGGAACGAGCCCGACATGCCGAGATGGCAGATCAGCACCGGCCCGCCGTCCAGGTGGACGAGCAGGTATTTGGCGCGGCGGCCGAGCGCGGCGATCCGCCGCCCTGCCAGCGTCGCCTCGAAGTCGGGCGGAAACGGAAATCGCAGGTCGGGCCGGCGGGTCTCGACGCGGACGATCGTCGCGCCCTGCATCGCCGGCTCCAGCCCGCGCCGCACGGTCTCGACCTCTGGCAGCTCCGGCATCTCAGGCGATGAGCTTGTGGAACGACGTGCCGTGCGGACCAGGCGGCAGGCCGAGGTGCTCCGCGATTGTCTGGCCGATGTCGGCGAAGCTGGCGCGCAGGCCGGTGTCCGCGGCCCGGAGCCCGGGCCCGGTCCCGATGACGGGCACCCGCTCGCGCGTATGGTCGGTGCCGCGCCAGGAGGGGTCGTTGCCGTGGTCGGCGGTCAGGATCAGCATGTCGCCGGGTTTCAGCTTCGCCAGCGCCTCCGGCAGGCGGCGGTCGAAATCCTCCAGCGCCTTGGCGTAGCCCGGAATGTCGCGCCGGTGCCCGTAGAGCGTGTCGAAGTCGACGAAATTGGCGAAGACGAGGTCGCCGTCCCGCGCATCGTCGATGCCGGTCAGCGCCTTGTCGAACAGCGTCGCGGTGTCCGGCCCCTTGCGGACCTCCGACACGCCGCGATGCGCGAAGATGTCGCCGATCTTGCCGATGCCGATGACCTTGCTGCCGCGCGCGACCAGCCGGTCGAGCAGGGTCGGCTCCGGCGGCGGCACGGCATAGTCGCGGCGGTTGGCCGTGCGCTTGAAGGTTTCGGGCGTCTCGCCGATGAACGGCCGTGCGATGACGCGCCCGATGTTCAAAGGGTCGACCAGCCGGCGCACGATGAGGCAGAGCTCGTAGAGCCGCTCCAGCCCGAAATGCTCCTCATGCGCCGCGATCTGGTAGACCGAATCCGCCGAGGTGTAGCAGATCGGCTTGCCGGTGCGGATGTGCTCCTCGCCGAGCTCCGCGATGATGTCCATGCCCGACGCATGGCAGTCGCCGAGGATGCCCGGCAGCTTCGCCTCGCGGATGATCGCGGCCGTGAGCTCCGCCGGAAAGGCCGGCACGGTGTGGGGGAAATAGCCCCAGTCGAAGGTCACAGGAACGCCGGCGATCTCCCAGTGCCCGGACGGCGTGTCCTTGCCGCTGGAGATCTCCTGCGCCGCACCGTGGAACCCACTGACGCCGGCGGTTTCGAGACCGGGTGCCAGCGATCCCGTGGCGATCTGCCCGGCGCGGCCGAGCCCCAGCGCCGCCATGTGCGGCAGGTGCAGCGGGCCGCTGCGCAGGCCCGCCACGTCGGCACGGCCCGCGGCGCAGGCGGCGGCGATGTGGCCCATCGTGTCCGACCCCTCGTCGCCGAACGCGGCCGCGTCGGCCGCGCCGCCGATGCCGAAGGAGTCGAGGACGAAAAGGAAGGCACGCGCCATGCGGAATACTCAAGCCTGGCTCAATATTGCCGGGGTAGGGGTCAGACATAAGGTCGAACCCGACGCAAGGCAAATCAGGGGATCGGACGGTGCCTCCAGGCATGAACCGGCAGAAGCCGGGAGTGGCGCGGTTCGTGCGCCGGGCGCTTGGCGTGCTGCTCGGCGTCGCGGCGCTGTCCGCCGCGCTGCCTGCGCAGGCCGGCTGGCGCGAGGACCTCGGCACCTTCCGGATCGGCATGCTGGCCGAGCCCGGCGCGGGGCAGGGGATCACCGGCCTCGCCGAGATCAAGCGCGCCTACACGATGGCGCTCGGCATGCCGGTCGAGATCCTCGTAGCCCGCGACTATGCCGCGCTGATCGAGGCGCAGGCGGCCGGAAAGCTGGAATATGCCGTCTACTCGGCGACGGCCTACGCCACCGCCTCCCGCCTGTGTACCTGCGTCGAGCCCTTCGTGGCGCCCGTGGCGGCCGACGGCGCGACCGGGCTGCGCGCCGTGCTGGTCACCCGCGACAACCGGCTGACGGCCGTGGAGGACATCGCCCGGCGGCGCGTCGCCATCGTCGAGGGCGACAACATTGCCGGTTTCGCGTTGCCCGCCTCGGCGCTCGGCGGCGTCCTCGACAGGGAAGGCACCATCCTGGTCAAGGTCGACACGGCCTCGGCCGCCGAGGCATTGCTGGTCGACGGTTCGGTGGACGCGATCTTCGGCTGGGTGCCGTCTTCGTCCGATGCGGGGTCGGCGCCTGCGGGCGGCACGCTGGAGCGGCTCGTCGCCGCGGGCATCGATCCCGCGGCGCTCCAGGTGGTCTGGACGTCGGATCTGCTCCGTTTCGGCCCGCATGCACTCCGCTCGGATGTCGACCCGGAGGCGCGTCGGAGCCTGACGATCCTGCTGACCGCGATGCTGTCCCAGACCCCGGAGCTCTACGACCTGATCGAGCGGCACCATGACGGCGGCTTCAAGCCCGTAACGGCCGACGACTACGCGACGGCGCTGGCCCTCGTCGATCGTCTCGCCGCGGCGGGCAAGCCGCAATAGCCGCCGCAATCCGCCGTCAGCAGTTGCTGCAGGGGATCGACGTGCTCATGCGCGGGCGCAGGTAGTAGGATTCCTTCATGGAGATGCCGTCGAAGGCCGCGGTGAGGCCGAGGCCTTCCTTCTGGCTGGCGCTCCAGGTGATGACCGGGGAATAGGACAGGCTGCTTTCGACGCGCACCAGGAACGAGCCCTTGACGATCAGCTTGGACGGAACGGTCGTGATGGTGCCGGCCGCGGCGTCGACGCTGTAGGTCCCGTTCACCAGCTTGCGCGACCACACCACCTTCACCTTCGGCGTCGTCTCGTTGGTGATCTCGATCGCGGTGATGATGATCTTCGGCTTCGACCGGTTGTAGGGCTGCAGGATCGAGCTGCCGATCGTCATGATCGCTTCCAACTCCGATTTGGTGATCGACTGCTGCTGCGTGACGAGGTCGGCCACCATGCTGCCGACGCGGCTGACCTTCTTGTTGGTCTCGATGCCCTGCGCGACCTCCATCGTCACGAAGTAGAGCGACAGCAGCACCGGCGCGATGAAGGCGAACTCGACCGCGGCCACGCCGCGCCGGTCGCCGAGGAGCCGCCTCAGCCCCATTCTGTCGAGAAGCGCCCCCGCGCGTTCGAACATGGTCCTGTCCTCTAGTCGTCGAATGGTTCGTTTTGCCAGGTGACCGACGCGAAATGCAGCGTCTTGCCGTCCTTGAGGTTCGACATCGACTTCCGCAGGAAGTCGGTCATCACCGGCCATTTGTAGAAGACTCGCAGCATGTTCTTCGACAGCGACGGACCCGGCGTCACCGCGAAGCCGGTGGTGTCCAGGTCCCGGTTGGCGGTGAACTTGATCTTGACGGCGGCCGCGGCGGCGAAGTTGGGAAACTCGCGCAGGTCGACCACCAGGCCGGGGCAGCCCTTCGACACCACGACCTCGAGCCGGTTGCAGATGAGCGCCTTCAGCGATGTCTCGGTGATCTGGGTCCGGCGGATCTGGCCGGTGCGCAGCTGGCGCGCGATGTCGTCGGTGACGTTCGCCATGACCTGCTGGCCGGCGAAGGAGATGCAGCTCTCGAGGATCGCGAACACGAGAAGCGAGAACGGGATCGCCAGCATCGTGAACTCGATCGCGGTGCTGCCGCGCCGGTCGCGGAAGAACCGCGCCCACAGCCGGCGCCGGGGCCGGGTGGCCTGTTCGGTATCGTTCGTCTCGGACCCCATCGTCGCGCCCAGACCTTGCTGTTCCTGTTGCGGACCGGAAACAGGGTCTAGACGAAACCGGTTGAGGTCCCGTTCTCAGGCTCGGTAAAAAAAGTCGTAATGGTTTTACGCCGCATTAACCCGCGGCGCGCCGGTTCTGCCGTCTGGCGAGGCCTTACTGGCTGGCGCTCATCTCGACTTCGGACTGGCGCTCGGCGTCGCTCTTGTAGGAGCTCTCGCAATAGGGCGTGCAGGACAGGGTCTGCACCTCGGCGCGGCGGTAGACCCGCACCGAGCTCTTGGTCTGCCGGCTGACGGTCACCTGCTCGTCGACGATCGGGTTCCCGTCGGCGTCGAGAATGACGAGGTTGGTCACGCCGAATCCCTTGCCGGTGAGGATGATCGTGGAGGCGTCCTGCACCGAGGCGTCGGCGATCAGCGGATTGCCGATCACAATCGTGTCCGCCGGCCGGGCCAGCTTGACGATCTTCGCCTGGTTCATGTCGACCTTGATGCCGCTCTCGGCAGCGGCAGGCAGGGCCGCCAGGGCCGACAGCATCACAGCAACAGCAAGAACGCGAGACATCAGGCTTCCCCGTCGGTCCAATCTTCAACGGAAGATGAAGGACATTGGTGAAGCAAGCGTTAAGCGCCCGGCCGCGCCGTTCACCTTTGCCTTACTCGCGCGCGCGTAAGGGCCCCCGGGTTGCCTGGCGGATGCCGGAAACGGAGGCCGGTCCGGCGTCGCCGTTAGGTATGAGAAACGCAGATATCCGGGCTTAGCGACGGGTTAACCACGCCGGGGGCTTCGGCCGCGTAAGGTTTTGGTAAGGCTGTTTCTTAAGCCGTTCGAAACAGCTTGTTCCTAGATTGGCCGACATCCGATCGACCCAGCCAAGAAGTTGACGGAACTGCTGTAACCACGTGGAGTAAGGAGCTCGCGAATGTCTAAGCTTTTTGCGCGGTTTGTGAAGGACGAGTCCGGCGCCACCGCAATCGAATACGGCCTCATCGCCGCGCTGATCGCTCTGGCGATCATGGTCGGCGCCGGCAACCTCGGCAACGCGCTGAACAACCAGTTCGAATTCATCACCAACGAACTCGAATCGACCCAGTGACGCCGACGGCCGCCATGGCCATCGCATCAGATCGAAGCCGCTCCGGATGGGGCGGCTTTTGTCTTTCGGGAGCTGCCGGCCGGGCCTGACCCGACCGCGCCGCTCATGGGACGGCGACGCCGCCGCAGGACGCACCCATGCTCGTAGCTGCCATTCTGGTCATCTTTCCGTTCTGCATGGTCTACGCGGCCGTGTCGGACATCTTGTCGATGACGATCGCCAACCGCGTCTCGCTGATCCTGCTCGTCGGCTTCGCGGTGATCGCGCCGTTCACCGGCATGGAGTGGTCGGTCTACGGCTGGCATTTCGCCGCCGGCGCGCTCGTGCTGTGCGTGACGTTCGGCCTCTTCGCCGTCGGCGGCATGGGCGGCGGCGACGCCAAGCTCCTGGCCGCGTCGGCGGTGTGGATGGGCTTCGACATCACGCTGCTGCAGTATCTCGTCAACACCGCCTTCATCGGCGGCGCGCTGACGCTCGTGCTGCTCAGCTACCGCAAGTCCCCGCTCGCCGTTTACACTGGCGGAAACCTGTTCCTGCGCCACTTCGCCAACGACAAGGTCGGCGTTCCGTATGGCATTGCGCTGGGCATCGGCGGCCTCATGACCTATCCGGACTCACCGCTGATGGCGTGGGCGCTGGAGCGTCTGATCGCCGGCTGACGGCGCCGGGCGAGGCGGCCCCGGGCATTTTCATAAACGTTAAATTAATCATGATCGTAAGCTTTGCATTAACCGTAATTTGACGATTGCGCCTGCAATGTCCGGCCCGAGATTGGGTGCAATGCCCGAGTACGAGGGCCGGACGAAATGGCTTCATCCCGAGTATTGATCCTGGGCGTCGCGGTGGCCGCGGCCGGCGGCGCCGGCTACGTCGCCAAGAACATGGCGGTCGCTCCGCCGCCGCAGGTCATCGTCGAATCAGGACCGCAGCAGCCTGCGATCGAGCTGTCCGAGGTGCTGGTCCTGGACAAGGACGTGCCGATGGGCGGCGTCGTCGGCGGCGCCATCAACTGGCAGGCATGGCCGGCGGACGCGATCAGCGACGGCTTCATCCTCCGCTCCAGCGAACCGGGTGCGCTTGAGGAACTCAACCAGTCCGTGGCGCGCGTGTCCCTGTTCTCCGGCGAACCGCTGCGCCGCACCAAGCTGATCGGCGGCGGCCAGAGCTTCATGTCGTCGATCCTGCCGACCGGCAAGCGCGCGGTCGCCACCCAGATCGCTGCCGACACGTCCGCGGGCGGCTTCATCCTCCCGAACGACTATGTCGACGTGATCATGACGCGCCGCAACGCCAACTCGACCAGCGGCGAGGGCTTCATCACCGAGACGATCCTCAAGAACATCCGCGTGCTGGCCATCGACCAGGCCATCCAGGAAGACGAGGACGGCCGTCGCGTGAAGGTCGGCGAGACGGCGACGCTGGAGCTGAGCCCCCAGCAGGCCGAGATCATCACGGTCGCGCAGCAGATGGCCGACCGGCTGACGCTGGCGCTCCGTTCCGTCACCGACACCCAGGAGGTCGCCGACACCGAGGCGGACTACCTCGTGTCCGGCGACGGCAAGCGCGGCACGGTGCGCGTGATCAAGGCCGGCGAGGTTTCGGAAGTGGGTGCGAGGCAATGAGGATGTGCATGTCCGTCAATCGCTGGAACCTCCCGAACGCGGCACGCACGGCGCTCCTGCTCGCAACGTCGGTGGCGATCCTCGCCGCCGGTGGCCTCGTCCCGCAGGGTCCGTCGGCAGCCCAGGCCGCCAGCGCCAAGGTCGGCAGCAACGCCTCCGCGCAGCGCATCAAGCTCGGCCTCAACAAGTCGATCGTCGTCGACCTGCCGGCCGACGCCTACGACATCCTGGTCGCCAACCCGTCCGTGGCCGACGCCGTCACCCGCACCGCGCGCCGCATCTACCTGTTCGGCAAGGCGGTGGGCGAGACCAACATCTTCGTGTTCGGCCCGAACGGCGAGCAGATCGTCAGCATGGATCTCGTCGTCGAGCGCGACGTCTCCGGCCTCGAGGACTATCTCAAGCGCTTCATCCCGAACTCCGACATCAAGGTAGAACTGCTGAACGACAACGTCGTGCTGACCGGCACGGTCGAGACCCCGCTCGATGCCGCGCGTGCCGCCAAGCTCGCCCAGGTCTTCGTCAGCGGCGGTGAGGCGACGACGGGCCAGTACGCCCAGACCGCCGCGGCCGGCGGCGATGGCGGCGGCGTCGACATCAACAACCCGGACGCCGAGCGGCGGACCAGCCAGATCGTCAACCTGATCCAGATCATCGGCGAGGACCAGGTCACGCTGAAGGTGACGGTCGCCGAGGTTAACCGCACCGTCATGAAGCAACTCGGCGTCAACCTGATCGGTTCGGGCGATGCCGGCGGCATCACTTGGGGTGCCATCACCGACAATTTCGCCGGGCTCGGCAAGGCGATGTCGCCGACGCAGATGTCGCTCGGCGGCGGCATGATCGACGCGTACTTCAACGCCATGGAGCAGTCCGGCGTGATGAAGACGCTGGCCGAGCCGACGCTGACCGCCGTTTCCGGCGAGAAGGCGACCTTCCGCGTCGGCGGCGAGTTCAACCTCGTGACCGGCCAGGACGTCGACCCGGACACCGGCGGCATCACCTATGAGATCGAGAAGCTGGAATATGGCATCGGCCTGGAGTTCCAGCCGGTGGTCCTGTCGCCCGGCCGCATCAGCCTGAAGATCCGCACGCAGGTCTCGGAGCCCACGACCGAGGGCTCGGTGGCGCTCTCCTCGGGCGGCCGCCGCCCCGGCACCAACCTCCTGTCGATCCGCAAGCGTCTGGCCGACACCACGGTCGAGCTTCCCTCCGGCGGCTCGATGATGATTGCCGGCCTCGTCCGCGACGACGTGCGGCAGGCGGTCAACGGCCTGCCCGGCCTGTCCAAGCTGCCCGTCCTCGGCACGCTGTTCCGCAGCCGCGACTTCGTGCGCAACGAGACCGAGCTGGTCATCATCGTCACGCCGTACCTGGCGCGGCCGGTCGCGCGCACCGCGCTCGCCAAGCCGGACGACAACTTCACGCCCGCGAGCGACGGCGCCGGGATCTTCCTCGGCCGCGTCAACCGCGTCTACGGCACCATGCAGACCGACAAGAAGCCCGGCCGGTATCACGGCGTCGTCGGCTTCATCTACAAGTGAGCGGGGAATTTCGGGTCATGTCCGGTATCGAGCGGAAGATGAGGGCGGGTTCCCTGTCGCGGTCGGCGGCTCCCGTCGTTATGGCGGTCCTGGCGGCGGCGCTGCTGGGCGGCTGCGCCAAGCGTGACAGCGTCCATGTCGGGTCGGTCCCGGACGACTACCGCACCAACCACCCGATCGTGATCGCCGAGAAGGAGGAGGTCCTCGACCTCCCCGTGGCGGCCAGCGACCGCGGCATCACCCGGGCGCAGAAGATCGCCATCGAGGGCTTCATCTCGGGTTATGACCGCAGCGCCGCGCCGGTCGTCAGCGTGCTGGCGCCGGTCAACGCGGCCAACGACGTCGCCGCGGCGCAGCTCTCCCACGACGCCGTCGCGTATCTGCGCGGCAACGGCGTGCCGGAAGGGCGCATCATCGTCAGCTCCTACGATGCCGCGGCGCCGGACGTTTCGGCGCCGGTGCGCATCTCCTACTCCTCGATGCAGGCGCAGACGGGCAAGTGCGGGCGCTGGCCGGAGGACATCCTCAACACGGCCGAGAACAAGCACTACGCCAATTTCGGCTGCGCCTCGCAGGCCAACCTGGCGGCGCAGGTCGCCGTCCCGACGGACCTTCTCGGCCCGCGCAAGAAGACGCCGATCGATGCCACCCGCCGTGGCGTGGCGATCGACGAGTATCAGACGACGGTGACCGAATGGGAGCCGGAGATTCAGTACTAGGCGCGGGATTATTGGGGCGCGTGACATGAGCAATCTTGCCTACCAGACGGACGGGGAAACGGGCGCTGCCGCGCCGGCCGAAGTTGCCGCCATGCAGGCGCTGCGGCCGATCCCGCGCATCTCGATCCAGGCCTTCTGCGAGACCGAGAGCATTGCCGCGCCGATCGAGCGCGCCGGCGAGGACCGGCGCATGGCCAAGGCGCATCTCAAGGTGCATATGGGCGGCATCGCCACCGCCATCGAGTTCTACCAGACGGCGCCCACGCCGAACCTGGTCATCCTCGAATCGCGGCGGGAGCCGCGCGAGCTGCTGGACTCGCTGCGCCAGCTCGCCGAAGTCTGCGACCCGTCGACCAAGGTCGTCGTCATCGGCCACTACAACGACGTCTGGCTCTATCGCGAGCTGGTCCGCTCCGGCGTCTCGGAATATGTCGTCGCGCCGATCTCGATGGCCGACATCCTGACCGTCATCTCCTCGATCTTCGTCGACCCCGAGGCCGACCCGATCGGCCGCTCGCTCGCCTTCGTCGGCGCCAAGGGCGGTGTCGGCTCCTCCACCATCGCGCACAACGTCGCCTGGGCGATGTCGACGCTGTTCAGTTCGGAGGTCGTCGTCGCCGACCTCGACCTGCCGTTCGGCACCGCCAACATCAATTTCGACCAGGATCCGGCCCAGGGCATCGCCGAGGCCGTGTTCGCGCCCGAGCGCATCGACGAGGTCTATCTCGACCGCCTGCTCGCCCAGTGCGCCGAGCACCTGTCGCTGCTCGCGGCCCCGTCGACGCTCGACCGCATCTACGACTTCGACGCCGATGCCTTCGCGCAGGTGATCGAGATCGCGCAGCGCAGCGCGCCGCTGCTGGTGCTCGACGTGCCGCATGTCTGGAACGGCTGGACGCGCAACACGCTGGCCCAGGCCGACGAGGTGATCATCACCGCGACGCCCGAGCTGGCAAACCTGCGCAACACCAAGAACCTGGTCGACATGCTGAAGAAGATCAGGCCGAACGACTCGCCGCCGAAGCTGATCATCAATCAGACCGGCGTGCCGAAGCGGCCGGAAATCTCCGCCGCCGATTTCGCCGACCCGCTGGGCATCACCCCGCTGGCCGAGATCGCCTTCGACCCGCAGCTCTTCGGCAACGCCTCCAACAACGGCCGCATGCTGGGCGAGATGAACGCGCAGCACGCGGCGGTCGTGACCATCAACGAGCTCGCGCACGTGCTGACGGGACGCACGGAGCCGAAATCGAAGAAGAAGAAGCCTGGCATCGGCAGCCTGATCGGCAAGCTGAAGCTCGGCAAGAAGTGACGTTGAAGCGGCGGTAGCGGGGCATGTTCGGCAAGAAGGGTAATGACGATGGTGCGCGGCGGGCGCCGGAGTTCCGGCCGCCCACGCCCGCGACCCAGTCGGTAGGCCGTCCCGTCGAGACGGCCGCGGCCTACGCGCCGCCGGCGGAGCCGCGTGCCGCGGCACCGCAGCCCTCGCCGCAGAACCGGCGCGCCGTCGAGGCCCCGCCGCTCGCGCCGGAACCGGCGCGCAAGCAGCATCGCGAGCGCAGCGAGAACTATTACGACACCAAGTCGCAGGTGTTCTCGGCGCTCATCGACACGATCGACCTGTCGCAGCTGGCCAAGCTCGACCCCGACAGCGCACGCGAAGAAATCCGCGACATCGTCAACGACATCATCGCGATCAAGAACTTCGCGATGTCGATCGCCGAGCAGGAGGAACTGCTCGAGGACATCTGCAACGACGTGCTGGGCTACGGTCCGCTCGAGCCGCTGCTCGCGCGAGACGACATCGCCGACATCATGGTGAACGGCTCCAAGCAGGTCTACATCGAGGTGAACGGCAAGGTCGAGCAGACCGGCATCCGCTTCCGCGACAACCAGCAGCTGCTCAACATCTGCCAGCGCATCGTCAGCCAGGTCGGCCGCCGCGTCGACGAATCCTCGCCGATCTGCGACGCGCGCCTTCCCGACGGCAGCCGCGTCAACGTGATCGCGCCGCCGCTCGCCATCGACGGCGCCGCGCTCACCATCCGCAAGTTCAAGAAGGACAAGCTCACCCTCGATCAGCTGGTGAAGTTCGGCGCGATCAGCCCCGAGGGCGCCGAGGTGCTGAAGATCATCGGCCGCGTCCGCTGCAACATCGTCATCTCCGGCGGCACCGGCTCCGGCAAGACGACGCTGCTCAACTGCCTGACCAACTACATCGACCGCGACGAACGCATCATCACCTGCGAGGACTCGGCCGAGCTGCAGCTCCAGCAGCCGCATGTGGTGCGCCTGGAAACCCGCCCGCCGAACCTCGAAGGCGAGGGCGAGGTGACCATGCGCGAGCTGGTCAAGAACTGCCTGCGCATGCGTCCCGAGCGCATCATCGTCGGCGAAGTGCGCGGACCGGAGGTCTTCGACCTCCTGCAGGCGATGAACACCGGCCACGACGGCTCGATGGGCACCATCCATTCCAACTCGCCGCGCGAGTGCCTGAACCGTATCGAATCGATGATCGCCATGGGCGGCTTCTCGCTGCCGCAGAAGACCGTGCGCGAGATCATCGTCGGCTCGATCGACGTCATCATCCAGGCCGCGCGCCTGCGCGACGGCTCGCGCCGCATCACCCACATCACCGAGGTGATCGGCATGGAAGGCGACGTCATCATCACCCAGGACCTGGTCCTCTACCACATCAAGGGCGAGGACCAGAACGGCCGGCTGATCGGCCAGCACGTCTCGACCGGCGTCGGCCGGCCGGGCTTCTGGGATCGCGCCCGCTACTACGGCGAGGAGGCGCGGCTGGCGAACGCGCTGGAGTCGATGGAAAAGCAGGCGGGCTGAGGCGGATAGCTGGGAGCGATGTTCGGCGTCGACAACACCATTCTCGCCTTCGTCCTCCTCGCTGGCCTGAGCGCCGGCGCGGTCGCCTACGCGTTCCTGTTCAACACGATCGCCAACGAGCGCAAGGCCGACAAGCGGCTGGAGACCATCAAGAAGGCGGAGACCGATCGTGCCACGGTCAAGGCGTCGCGCGACCGGCTCGCGGAAGCGGCCAAGCGGCGAAAGACCGTCCAGGACTCGCTGAAGGAACTCGACGAGAAGCAGAAGACCCGCGATCAGAACAGCAAGAAGGCGCCGCTGAAGCTGCAGATCAAGCAGGCCGGTCTCGATATACCGATGCAGCGATTCTACATCTATTCCGCCGTCGCCGGGGTGGCGTTGGCGATCGCCGCTTTCGTGCTGGGCGCGCCGCTGCTCGCGGTTCCCGGTGCCTTCATCGCCGGCGCACTCGGGCTGCCGCGCTGGTTCGTCGCCTTCAAGCGCGGCCGTCGCGTCAAGGCATTCCTCAACGAGTTTCCCAATGCGCTCGACATCATCGTGCGCGCGATCAAGTCCGGCCTGCCGCTCAATGACGGCATCCGCCTGATCGCCAACGAATCGCCGGAGCCGGTGCGCGCGGAGTTCCGCCGCATCGTCGATGCGCAGCAGGTCGGCCTTTCCGTTCCTGAGGCGGCCATGCGCATGTCGGAAACCATGCCGTGCCCCGAAGCGAGCTTCTTCGGCATCGTCATCCAGATCCAGCAGCAGGCCGGCGGCAATCTCTCGGAGGCGCTGGGCAATCTGTCGCGCGTTCTGCGCGACCGCAAGAAGATGAAGGCGAAGGTCCAGGCGCTGTCGATGGAAGCCAAGGCGTCGGCGGCGATCATCGGCGCGCTGCCCTTCATCGTCGCCTTCCTCGTCTACCTGTCGTCGCCGAACTACATCATGCCGCTGTTCACCACGAGCGCCGGCCACATGATCATCGGCATCTCCGGCATCTGGATGTCGATCGGCATCTTCGTGATGCGCAAGATGATGAACTTCGAGGTCTGAGGCGCACATGGTCGCACAGGTCATGAAATCGCTGACCGACCCGGCCTTCCTGGTCGCGCTGTTCGTCGGCATCGCGGTGTTCGCCACCGCCTTCACGCTTCTGCCGTCGCTGTCCGGCAATTCGATGAAGTCGCGCATGAAGTCGGTGGCGCTGGAGCGCGACGAACTGCGCGCCAAGCAGCGCGCGCGTCTTGCCGCCGAGTCGGACCGCCGTCGCAAGGGCCTGCGCGAGGAGCAGTCGCTCGGCATGCGCAGCATCGTGGAACGGCTGGACCTGCGCCGCGCTCTGGCGGACGAGAACACGATGAACGCGCTGCGCATGGCCGGCTTCCGCGGCCAGAATCCGCTGACGCGCTTCCTTTTCTTCAGGCTCGTGCTGCCCTTCGTGTTCTTCGGCGGCGCGCTGGTCTACATGTTCATGATGGGAGGACTGCCCGAGCAGCCGCCCTTCGTGCGCTTCTTTGTCTGCATCGTCGTCGCCTATGCCGGCTTCTACGCGCCGGTGCTTTACGTCTCGAACAAGGCGACGAAGCGCAAGCAGTCGATCCAGAAGGCCTGGCCCGATGCGCTGGACCTGATGCTGATCTGCGTGGAATCGGGCATGTCGGTCGAGGCGGCGTTCCGCAAGGTGGCCGACGAGATCGGCCTCCAGTCGGTGGAGCTGGCCGAGGAATTCGTGCTCACCAACGCCGAACTGTCCTACCTGCAGGAGCGCAAGACCGCCTACGACAATCTGGCGAG
The DNA here is from genome assembly GCA_019635755.1 of Rhizobiaceae bacterium. Classification (GTDB taxonomy): domain Bacteria; phylum Pseudomonadota; class Alphaproteobacteria; order Rhizobiales; family Rhizobiaceae; genus OAS926. The sequence continues at coordinate 32,919 of JAHBYW010000005.1, forward strand.
CCGCACCGGTCTCGAATCGGTGAAGTCGGTGGCACAGGCGCTGGTTCAGGCCGAGCGCTACGGCACGCCGGTGGCCCACGCGCTGCGCGTGCTCGCCCAGGAAAGCCGCGAGATGCGGATGAACGCCGCCGAGAAGAAGGCGGCCGCCCTGCCGCCCAAGCTCACCGTTCCGATGATCCTGTTCTTCCTGCCCGTCCTGTTCGCCGTGATCCTCGGCCCCGCGGGCATTCAGGTCAGCGAGCGCGGGATCTTCTAGCTGGCGCCGGCAGTCGCGGTCGGGCTTGCGCAGTCGCCCGACGGCCAGAATCCTGAATCCTGATCGCTATTGGTCCGGCTGTCGAAGTCCGACTGCCGGCGGCCGAAGTCCGGCGGCCTCAGTTCGTCTTCTTGTCGTCCTTCAGCTGGCTCCAGGCATTCTGCTGGGACAGCATCTGGCGCAGATAGGCGACGTTGGCGCGCGCCTGGTCGGGCGAGAGTTCCTGGCTGGCGATCTTCTCCGCTTCGTCGAAGCGGCCCTGCAGCCCGACGACCAGCGCCAGGTTCTGCCGCACGCGGCTGTCGGCCCCGGATGCCTGCGACGCCTGCCTGAGATAGGTCTCGGCCGTCTTCAAGTCGCCTTCCAGCACATAGGACATGCCGAGGTTGGAGAGCACCGACGGTTCGTTCGGCTGCAGGTCCAGCGCCTTGCGGTAGAGTTCGCGCGCCGGGCCGGACTGGCCGAGCTGGTCGAGGATGGCGGCTTCCGCCGACACCAGCTTCCAGTCTGGATATTCGGGCGTCTGGGCGCGGCGCACCGCGTCGAGCGCCGGCTCGAGCTGGCCCACGCCGGCCAGTGCCTTGCCGTAGGCGGCGAGCACCTGCCGGTCCTTGGGGTGGGCGATCGCGAGCTTGCGCATGACGGCCAGCGCCTGCTCCGAACGGCCGCTCATCTGCAGCACGTTGGCGTAGTCGAGCCCGGTGCGCTTGTCGGTCGCGTCGCGGGTGTAGGCCTGGCCGAGCGACTGCGCCGCGCCGTCCAGTTCCTGCGAGGTCATCTGTTCGACCGGCTTGCCCGAGCGCGAGACCGACCCGGTGGTCATCTGGCTCTTCGACGCGCAGCCGGCGGCGGCGAGTGCCAGCGCCAGCGCCGCCGTGACGCGCATCATCCTCGCGGTCGCGGCGAGCGTGTTTCGCGGGGTCGGCATGGGCTGCCCCTCCATTTGTCCGTGGGATCGTTCCGAGGCCGTCTTCACGCGCCGAGAAATATTCTGTTAACCCTAACCGTTGGTTAACAGCCGTCCCTTCAAGGCCGGCCGGAAGGTGCCCATGCCCGTCGAATTCACCGCCGCGAAATCCCGCAAATCGAAGCCCGTGCGGCTGGTCGCCCGGGACGGGCTCGGCGCGGCGAAGCTGGAACCGGCGTGGCGTCGCTGGGCCGACGCCAACGGGTTCAGGGGCGAGGCCGGCCGGACCCTCGTCGTTCCGGACCAGGGCGGTGCCATCGCCGGCGCCCTGTTCGGGTTGGGCGAAGGCGAGGACGGCTTCGGCGCGCTGGCGCTCGGCGCGCTCGCTCGCGCTCTGCCCGAGGGCGACTGGCATCTCGCCGACGCGCCGTCCGATCCGACCGTTGCCGCGATCGGCCTGAAGCTCGGCGGCTACGCCTTCACCCGCTACGGCAAGAAGCCGGGGCGAAAGCTCGCCTTTGCGCTGCCCGCGGGCGCGGACGGCGCGCGCGTCTCGCGCGTCGCCGACGGCGTCTTCCTCGCCCGCGACATGGTCAACACGCCGACCAACGACATGGGCCCCGCGGATATCGAGGCGGCGGTGCGCGCGCTGGCGAAGGCGCACAAGGCGCAGGTCTCCGTCGTCGCTGGCGATGCGCTGCTGGAGCGCAACTTCCCGATGATCCACGCCGTCGGCCGCGCCTCGGTCGAGGCGCCGCGCCTGATCGACATGGTCTGGGGTCGCAAGGACGCGCCCAAGGTCACGCTGGTCGGCAAGGGTGTCTGCTTCGACACCGGCGGCCTCGACATCAAGCCGTCTTCCAGCATGCTTCTCATGAAGAAGGACATGGGAGGCGCGGCCAACGTTCTGGGGCTCGCCAGCATGATCATGGCGGCGAAGCTTCCCGTCCGGCTGCGTGTCCTCGTCCCGGCCGTCGAGAACGCCATCGCCGGCAATGCCTTCCGCCCCGGCGACGTGTTGCGAAGCCGCAAGGGCATCACGGTCGAGATCGGCAATACCGACGCCGAGGGCCGGCTGATCCTCGCCGACGCGCTGGCGCTGGCCGACGAGGAGAAGCCCGCCCTGCTGGTCGACATGGCCACCCTGACCGGCGCGGCCCGCGTCGCGCTGGGCCCCGATCTGCCGCCGTTCTATACGCATGACGACGCGCTCGCCTCGGAGCTCGCCGCCGCGGCCATCGCCGCAGCCGATCCGCTCTGGCGCATGCCGCTCTGGAAACCCTACGAGTCCAAGCTCTCGTCCAAGGTTGCCGACGTCAACAATGTCACGACCGACGGCTTCGCCGGCTCGGTGACGGCCGCGCTCTTCCTGTCGCGCTTCGTCGAAGAGACGCGCTCCTGGGTCCATCTCGACATCTTCGCCTGGAGCCCCGGCGACCGGCCGCACTGCCCGACAGGCGGCGAGGCGCAGGGCATCCGGGCGCTGGAGCACCTGCTCGTGACGCGCTATGGCGGCTGATTCCTTGCCATTTCGCGGCTTTCGGTCTTGAATGAAACGGAACCGAAACAAGTTCCGGAGATGCTCCGGCGATGTCAGTCTCCCTCCGGCCGAGTCAGGCGCTGCGCCTCTGGCAGCAGCATGCGCTCGCCGAGGTGCGGGGAGGCCATCCTGATTTGACCATGCGACAGACGGCGATCCTCCTGACCATCTATCTCGATCCGCCCCCGCACACCGTGCGCGGGCTGGCGGCGAAGCTGAACGTCACCAAGCCGGTGATCACCCGCGCGCTCGACACGATGGGCGCGATGAAGTTCGTGTCGCGCCACCGCGACGAGGCCGACGGGCGCAACGTGCTGGTCAAGCGCACCGTCGAGGGCGCGCTCTTCGTCGAGCGCTTCGGCGATTCCATCATCGCCAGGGCAGGGGAGTTGCCGCTGTGACCGTCCGCGACGCCAGGCTCCATGCCTTCCGCCCCGATCTTGCCGACGAGCGGCTGAAGGGGGACGTGCAGGCCGATCGCTACGTCCAGGGAACGCCGGCGCGCATCGCCGTCCCGGTGGCAGACATGCTCAAGGTGCCGCGCGCCGACGCCGGCCTCAACACGCAGCTGCTGTTGGGCGACGACGTGCGCGTCTTCGAGGATGCCGGCGGCTGGGCCTGGGTTCAGGCCGAGCGCGACGGCTATGTCGGCTATGTCGCGGCCGACGCAGTGCGCCCGCGCGGGGCCGCGCCGACCCATCTCGTCAGGGCGGGCCGCACCTTCCTCTATCCCGGCTCCGACCTGAAGCTGCCGCGCGCCGGCCAGCTGTCCATGGGGTCGCGCGTCACCGTCGCCTCGCATGCGCAGACGCGCGGCACGGACTACGCCGTCCTCGAGTCCGGCGAGGCGGTCATCGCCGCGCACCTCGTGCCGCTCGGCGCCGACGCGCCCGACTACGTCGCCGTCGCCGAGGAGCTCGCCGGCACGCCCTATCTCTGGGGCGGGTCGAGCGCCTTCGGCATAGACTGCTCGGGTCTCGTCCAGCTCTCGATGTCCATGGCCGGGCGGACCGTCCTGCGCGATTCCGACATGCAGGCCGCGACGGTCGGAGTCGAGCTTCCGCCGGAGCGTCCGGACCTTCGCCGCGGCGATCTCGTGTTCTGGAAGGGCCATGTCGCGATCATGACCGACCCGGCGACCATGATCCACGCCAACGGCCACACGATGGCGGTCACCCGCGAGGGGCTCGCCGACGCGATCGCACGCATAGGCTACCTCTACGGCCAGCCCACCGGCTACCGCCGGCCGTAAGCTCAATACTGCTGCTGACGATCGACTGTGTTCCTGAGCGGCTCGCCGCGCTCCAGCGCGTCCATCTGGTCGAGCATCGGCCCGACGAGATGCGCCGGGTCGGAGGTCGCCGCGGCATGGGGCGTGATGAACACCTTCGGGTGGCCCCAGAGCGCGCTCGTCTCGGGCAGCGGCTCGGTCTCGAACACGTCGAGGCTGGCCTCCTTCAGCGTGCCGTCGTCCAGCGCCCGCAGGATGTCGTCGTCCTTCTGCAACTGCCCGCGGCCGGCATTGATCAGCACGGCGCCGCCCAGCCCGTTCCGCCTGCGCAGTTCCTTGAGCAGGCCGTAGTCCAGGATGCCGTGTGTCGCGGGGGTCAGCGGCAGCAGCACGACGAGGATGTCGGTCGCGTTCAGGAACGGGATCAGGTCGCGTTCGCCGCCGAACACGGTCACGCCCTCCATCGGCTCGCCCCGGCGGCTCCAGCCGTTGACGTGGAAGCCCAGCGCCATCAGCGCCTTCGCCGCTGCCCGCCCGAGATTGCCGAGACCCATGATGCCGACCGCGATGTCGCTTGCCGGGCGCTGCGGCGGTTCGTACCAGACCTTGCGCGCCTGCTGGTTGCGATAGAGAGCGCCCTGCCGGTGATGATCCAGCACACGCCAGACCACGTATTCGGTCATGTATTGCGTGAGGTTCTCCGCCACCACGCGCACGATCGGGACGTTGGGCACGCCCGGGTCACGGAAGATGTGGTCGACGCCGGCACCGATCGAGAAGATCGCGCGCAGGTTTGGCAGGCTGGAGAGCAGGTTCGGCCGCTGCTTCCACACCACCGCATAGGTGATCGACGGATCCGCCTCGCCATCCGGTTCGAGGGTCACGTCGCGGCGGGCCGCGATAAGCTCGTACCAGCGCTGCGGATGGTATCCGGTGAGGGCGAGCAGTACCCGGCCCTTGTCGATCTGCGCGGCCATCTGCGCTCCTACTGGCTGACGACGCCCTCGGGCGCCGCCTCGATGCGGAACGCCGCCGAGATCAGCGCCTTGGTGTAGTCGGTGCTGGGATTGCGGAAGACCTCTTCCGTCGGCCCGGCCTCGACGATCCGGCCGTTGCGCATGACGATCACGTCGTTCGCCAGCGCCCTGACGACCTTCAGATCGTGGCTGATGAACAGGTAGGCGAGGTCGTTCTTTGCCTGCAGGTCGCGCAGCAGGTCGACGACCTGCGCCTGCACGCTCATGTCGAGCGCCGAGGTCGGCTCGTCCAGCATCACGAATTTCGGCTTCAGCACCATCGCGCGTGCGATGGCGATGCGCTGGCGCTGGCCGCCGGAGAACTCGTGCGGATAGCGATGCCGCGTCTCCGGGTCGAGCCCGACCTCCTGGAGCACGGCGACGACGCGTTCGTCGCGCTCGTCGTCGGTCAGCTTCGGCTCGTGGATCTTCAGCCCTTCCTCGATGATCTCCGACACCGACATGCGCGGGCTGAGCGACCCGTACGGGTCCTGGAAGACGATCTGCAGCTCGCGGCGCAGCGGTCGCATCTGGTAGTACTGCAGCCGGTTGATGTCGCTGCCGTTGAAGTTGATCCGACCCTCCGACGAGATCATCCGGGCGAGCGCGAGCCCCAGCGTCGTCTTGCCGGATCCGGATTCGCCGACGACGCCGAGCGTCTGGCCGGCGCGCACGGTCACGTCGATGCCGTCGACGGCCTTCACGTGATCCACGGTCCGGCGCAGGAAGCCCTGCTTGATCGGGAACCAGACCTTGATGTCCTCGCCCTGCATGACGGCGCGTGCGCTTGCGTCGGCCGCCGGCGGCTTTCCCTTCGGCTCGGCGGCCAGCAGGTGGCGCGTATAGTCGTGCTGCGGATTGTCGAAGATGGTCTTGGTCGGCCCGGCCTCGACGATCTTGCCTCGCGTCATGACGCAGACGCGGTCGGCGATCTTGCGGACGATCCCGAGGTCGTGGGTGATGAAGAGCAGTGACATGCCCTTCTTCTGCTTCAGCCGGTCGAGCAGGTGCAGGATTTGCGCCTGCACGGTCACGTCGAGCGCCGTCGTCGGTTCGTCCGCGATCAGCAGGTCCGGTTCGTTGGCGAGCGCCATCGCGATCATCACGCGTTGGCGCTGTCCGCCGGAGAGCTGGTGCGGATAGGCGCCGAGCCGCTTCTCCGGATCGCGGATGCCGACTTCGGCCAGCAGCTCCAGCGTCCGCTTGCGCGCCTGGCTCTCGCCCATCCCCTGGTGCAGCGACAGCACCTCGCCGACCTGCCGCTCGATCGTGTGGAGCGGGTTGAGCGAGGTCATCGGCTCCTGGAAGATCATGGTGATGTTGTTGCCGCGCACCTTGCGCAGCTCGGGCTCGCGGGCGGCCAGCAGGTCCTTGCCCTGGAAAAGAATGGAGCCGGACGGATGGCTGGCTGCGGGGTAGGGCAGCAGCTTCAGAACCGAGAGCGCCGTGACCGACTTGCCCGACCCCGATTCGCCCACCAGCGCCACCGTCTCGCCCTTGGCGATGTCGAAGGAGATGCGGTCGACGGCCGTGCTCGTCCGTCCGCCCTGGGTGAAGGCGACGGAAAGATCGCGGACGGAGAGCAGCGGCTCGGTCAAAGCGCGGCCTCGACGTCGGTCTTGCGGAAATCGTCGCCCTTGAAGAGAAGCGGCTCGCTCCTCGCTTTTGACAGCGCATAGGCGAAGCAGTCGCCGAGGTTAAGTTTGGCGGCGTGGTTGCCCTTGCCGTACTTCTGGTAGGCTTCGCGCGCAAGGCGAACCTGATAGATCGTCGGAGGTGTGACAGTGATCCGTGAGACCTCAATGATCTCGTCCAAGGCTGCAGCAGCCTCCCTGCCCTCTTTGTCCGCGCGGATCGCAGCCTCAACAAAGTTGATAGGCGAGATCAGTAGGTCCTCCAGTTCGTCGGCGATGACCCGGCTGAATTGATCGCCGTCTGGCTCGTCGAGAATGATGGCGAGGAGTGCCGAGGCATCGACGATCATGCTGGCAGTCCGTTCTCGTCGTACAGATCGGAATGATCGCTTGTGACACCCGGCGGAGCGGGAGGCAGCTTGGATACGATCTCCCGGATGCGATTGTAACGATACTCGCGTTCGGCGTGACGATGGACGCGCGCCAACTGGTCTTCCAGCGCCTTTTCGATTGCAGCCGTCATGCTGAGACCGGTTTCCCGGGCAAGCTGGCGGGCGAGTTCATGGACGCGCTCGCTCTTGATGTTGAGCCCCACATCGGCCTCCTTGGGTAGAAATCCAAGCGGAAATATACCCCACGACGCGTTCACCTGAAAGTCTTGCGCGGATCGAAGGCGTCGCGCGTCGCCTCACCGATGAAGATCAGCAGCGACAGCATCAGCGAGATCACGACGAAGCCGGAGATGCCGAGCCACGGGGCGTTCAGGTTGCGCTGGCCCTGCCGCAGTAGCTCTCCGAGCGACGCCGAGCCGGGTGGCAGGCCGAAGCCGAGAAAATCGAGCGAGGTCAGTGTCGTGATCGACCCGTTCAGGATGAAGGGCAGGAAGGTCAGCGTCGCCACCATCGCGTTGGGCAGCAGGTGCCGGAACATGATGGTGCCGTTCGGCACGCCGAGCGCGCGGGCCGCGTTGACGTACTCGAAGTTGCGCGCGCGCAGGAACTCCGCCCGAACGACCCCGACGAAGCCGACCCAGGAGAACAGCAGCATCAATCCGAGCAGGATCCAGAAGCCCGGCGGCAGCACGGCGGCGACGATCAGCAGCAGGTAGAGCACCGGGATCGACGACCAGATCTCGATGAAGCGCTGGAAGAGCAGGTCCACCATGCCGCCGAAATAGCCCTGCACCGCGCCCGCCGATACGCCGATGACCGCCGATGCGATGGTCAGGATCAGGCCGAACAGCACCGAGATGCGGAAGCCGTAGATGACGCGGGCCAGCACGTCGCGGCCCTGGTCGTCGGTGCCCAGCCAGTTCCAGTTGCCGAGCGTGCAGTTCGGATCGTCGACGCCGAGCGGATAGAGACCGCAGCGCTGCTCGACCGTATAGGACCAGGACGGCTTCGCCGGCGCAGCCTCGGGAATGTCGTTGTTGAGGGTCCGGTACGAATACCGGATCGGCGGCCACAGCAGCCAGCCGTTGGAGGCGATCTCGTCCTGGATGAACGGGTCGCGATAGTCGGTGACTGCATAGAAGCCGCCGAACTTCTCCTCGGGATAGGAGACGACGACGGGGAACAGAATCTCGCCCTTGTACATGCCGATGAGCGGCCGGTCGTTGGCGATCAGTTCCGACCCCAGCGACATCACGAACAGGGCGAGGAAGATCCAGAGCGACCAGAAGCCGCGACGGTTCGCCTTGAAGTTCTGCCAGCGGCGCTGGTTGAGCGGCGACAGCCACGGCCGCGCCACGCGGTTGCGCACCTTCTCGACCTCGGCCTTGGCGATGATGTCGCTCATCAGACGTCCCGCCGGTCGAAGTCGATGCGCGGGTCGATCATCGTGTAGGTCAGGTCCGAAATCAGCGCCACGACGAGCCCGAGCAGGGAGAAGATGTAGAGGTTGGCGAACACGACCGGATAGTCGCGGTCGAGCACGGAGCGGAAGCCGAGCAGCCCCAGCCCGTCCAGAGAGAAGATGTTCTCGATCAGCAGCGATCCGGTGAAGAAGGCCGAGATGAAGGCGCCCGGAAAGCCGGCGATGACGATCAGCATCGCGTTCCGGAAGACGTGGCGATAGAGCACCTGCCGCTCCGTCAGGCCCTTCGCGCGCGCCGTGATGACGTACTGTTTGCGGATCTCGTCCAGGAACGAGTTCTTGGTCAGCAGCGTCGTCGTGGCGAAGGCCGACAGCACCATCGCCGTCAGCGGCAGCGTCAGGTGCCAGAAATAGTCGAGGATCTTGCCGCCGAGCGACAGCTGGTCCCAGTTCTCGGAGGTCAGCCCGCGCAGCGGGAACCAGTCGTAGAACGAGCCGCCGGCGAAGAACACCATCAGCAGGATGGCGAACAGGAAGCCGGGAATGGCGTAGCCGATGATGACGATGCCGCTCGTCCACACGTCGAAGGTCGAGCCGTCGCGCACCGCCTTGCGGATGCCGAGCGGGATGGAGATCAGGTAGGACAGCAGCGTGATCCACAGCCCCAGCGAGATCGACACCGGCATCTTCTCGAGGATCAGGTCGATCACCGAGATGTCGCGGAAGAAGCTCTCGCCGAAGTCGAAGCGCGCATAGTCCCACAGCATCTTGCCGAAGCGCTCGAGCGGCGGCCTGTCGAAGCCGAACTGCTTCTCGAGCTGCGCGATGAATTCGGGGTCGAGGCCCTGAGCGCCGCGATACTCGGACGAGCCGCTTTCCTCGCTGAACGTATTGCCGCCGGCGTCGCCGCCGCCGCCATCGATGCGGCTGGACGCGTCGCCGCCCTGGCCGGAGATGCGCGCGATGACCTGCTCGACCGGGCCGCCGGGCGCGAACTGGATCACCAGGAAGGAAATGGACATGATCCCGACGATGGTCGGGATCATCAGCAGCAGGCGGCGGAGGATGTAGGCTCCCATCAGGGCAAAGCCTCTAGCAGACCGAAGCTTGCCCTTGGCTGGCGCCAATGGCGCCGCTGCCGCGCATCAGCAAAGCTCTGAGCCATCCGCGCCCCCATCCGTGGACCCCGCCGGCACCCGTCACGCCTTGCCAATCGCCTTCGCCTTTGCCGCGTCGAACCACCACATCGCCTCGACCGGGAAGCCGTAGTCCGGTTTGGGATCGACGAAGCCGAACATGTCCCAGAACGCCGCGCGATGCACGTCGGCAAAGTAGGTCGGTATCCATTCGAACCGCAGCCGCAGGATCCTGTCCAGTGCCCGCAGCGCCGTGATCAGTTCGGCGCGCGTCTCCGCCCGGCCGGCGGCGGCGATCATTGCGTCGATCGCCGCGCTCTCCGTGCCGGGATAGTTGCGGTTGCCGCGCAGGTTCGCCGAGCGCGAATGATAGAGGATCTCCAGGCCGCTGGCCGTCGGCGTCGCGCCGATAGACCACGCCAGCATGTTCAGGTCGAAGTCGAAATCGTTCTGCCGCTGCTCGTACTGGGTCGAGTCGACCAGCCGGATCGAGGCGTCGAGGCCGACCAGCTTCATGTTCTCCACCCACGGCGTGAACACGCGCACGAGGCCTTCGTCGTCGGCCAGGAATTCGACGCGAAGCGTTTGGCCGGCCTCGTTGGTCACCATGTTCCCGCTGCGGTTCCACCCCGCCGCCGCCAGAAGGTCGGAGGCCTGCGCGAGGAGCTTGCGGTCGCGGCCGGCCTCGTCTGCCTTCGGCTGCAGATAGGCCTCGTCGAACACCTCCGGCGGAAGCTCGCCGCGGAACGGTTCCAGCAGCGCCAGCTCTTCGGGCGAGGGCAGGCCATCCGCCTTGAAGTCGGACTGCTCGAAGTTGGACTGCGAGCGCTCGTAGAGACCGTAGAACAGCGTGCGGTTCGTCGCCTCGAAGTTGAAGCAGAGCGCGATCGCCTGGCGCACGCGTGCATCCTTGAACTGCGGGCGCCGCGTGTTGATGGCGACGGCCTGCATCTGCGGCGCCAGCTCGCGCGGAAACTCACGCTTGATCACCTTGCCCTGGGTGATGGCCGGGAAGTCGTAGCCGGTCGCCCAGACCCGCGAGGTGAATTCCTGCCGGTAGTGGGTGTCGCCCTTCTTGAAGGCTTCGAACGCCGCCTGTCGGTCGAGGAAGAAGTCGATCCGGATGCGGTCGAAATTGTACATCCCGCGATTGACCGGCAGGTCGCGGCCCCAATAGTCCGCGACGCGGTCGAACTCGACGGTCTGCCCGGACACTGCGCGGCCGATCCTGTAGGGTCCGGAGCCGAGGGGCGGCGTCATCGTCGCCGCGTCGAACTCGTTCTCCGTGTAGTACGCCTTGGAGACGATCGGCATGATGACGATCGTCAGGATCGTCTGCGGCGACTGCTCGCCGTTGAACACCAACCTGACCGTCGCCGCGTCGACGGCCTCGGTGCGCGTCACGAAGCGCAGCGGCTCCGACAGGTTCGGATGCCCCTTCTCCCGGAACAGGTCGAAACTGAAGGCGACGTCCTCCGCCGTCAGCGGCGATCCGTCGTGGAACCGTGCTTCGCGCCGCAGCGCGAAGTCGAACGTGTTGCGGTCCTCTGAGATGGTCACGCTGCTCGCCAGCAGGCCGTAGACGGCGTCCGGCTCGTCCAGCGCATTCGTCATCAGCGAGTCGAAGCAGTACTCCGTCCGCGGCGGGGAATCGCCGCGCAGCACCAGCGAATTCAGCGTGTTGAAGGTCAGGAAGCTCTGGTTGAAGGTCGCGTTGGGCGGCTGGAAGTTCATCTGCCCGCCCTTCGGCGCGTCGGCGTTGAGATAGTCGAAATGCGCGAAGTCGGGGCCGTACTTCAACTCGCCGAACGCCGACAGTCCGTGCACGGGAACGCCGGATGGCGTCTCCGCGAAGGCGACGCGCGGCAGCAGCGGCAGGGCGAGCGCCGCGCCGCCCAGCGCGAGGACGTCGCGCCGTCGCGGGCCGCGCGCGCTCACTGGCTTGTGTTCCTGTATTTCGCCTGCAGCGCCGCCTCCTTCTCGGGATCGATCCACCAGGAATCGATGTCGGCGCCGATGTAGCTCGGCTGCTTTTCCGGAATTCCGAACTTGTTCCAGTAGGCGATCCAGGCTTTCGGCAGGTGCCACTGCGGCACGATGTAGTAGTTCCACAGCAGCACCCGGTCGAGCGCGTGCGTGGCTGCGACCAGATCGTCGCGGTCGGCGGCGAAGATCACGCGGTCGATCAGCTTGTCGACCACCGGGTTCTTGATGCCCATGTAGTTGCGCGAGCCGGGTGAGTCGGCCGCCGCGCTGCTCCAGAAGTCGCGCTGCTCGTTGCCGGGCGACTGCGACTGCGCCAGCACGCCGATGATCACGTCATAGTCGAAGTTGCGGACGCGGTTGACGTATTGCGAGGTGTCGACCACGCGCAGCTGCGCCTCGATGCCGAGGCGCCTGAGCGTCTCGGTGAACGGGCTGGTGATACGCTCGTCGGTCGGGTCGTCGCCCAGGAACTCGATGCGGAAGGGTTCGCCGGTCTTCTCGTTGACTAGCTTGCCGCCCTTGGTCACCCAGCCCGCCTCCTTGAACAGGTCGAGCGCCTTGCGCAGGTAGTCCCGCGTCGCCTGCTGCGAGCCATGAACCGGCAGTGTGAAGGCCTCGGTGAACAGTTCCGGCGGAAGCTGGTCGCGGAACGGTTCCAGGATTTCCAGTTCCTTGCCCTCGGGCAGGCCGCTCGACGCCAGTTCGCCGCCCTCGAAATAGCTGTCGGTGCGCGTGTAGAAGCCGTAGAACAGCGTCCGGTTCATGCTCTCGAAGTCGAACGCATAGGTCAGCGCCATGCGCACCTTGCGGTCCTGGAACTGCGGCCGCCGCAGGTTGAGCACGAAGCCCTGCATCGGCTCGCCGCTCGTGGTATCGAATTCCGCCTTCTTGACGTCGCCGGCCTCGAAGGCGGGGAAGTTGTAGCCGGTCGCCCAGCGCTGCGAGCGGTTCTCGGAGCGGATGTCCTGGAAGCCGCCCTTCGTGAACGCCTGCCACGCGGCGTTGTCGTCCTGGAAATAGACGTAGCGGCGCTTGGCGAAGTTCTCGCGGCCGATCTTCACCGGGACCGTCTCGCCCCAGTAATTGTCGACCTTGGTCCAGACGATCTCGGAGCCGGGCTTGAAGCTCTCGATCCTGTAAGGTCCGGAGCCGAGCGGCGGCTCCAGCGTCGGCGCCGAGATGTCGCGCTTCTTGCCGGAGGCGTCGGTGCCCTCCCACCAGTGCTTCGGCAGCACCGGGAGGTCGCCGATGATGTGCGGCAGTTCGCGATTGCCCTTCTGGTCGAAGCGGAACTCCACCTCGCGCTCCGCGACCGCGACCGCCTCGGTCACGTTCGCGTAGTACTGATTGTACATCTGGCTGTTCGCCTTCAGCGCGTTGAACGACCACACGACGTCCTCGGCGGTGATCGGCGTGCCGTCGTGGAACGTCGCTTTCGGGTCGATCCGGTAGGTCGCGGAGGAATAGTCGACCGGGTGCTTGTAGGCATCGGCGACGAGCGGGTGGCTGGTGCTCGCCTCGTCGGTCGCCTGCTCCATCAGCGTGTCGTAGAGCAGACCGCCGCCGAACGAGGCCAGGCCCGCGGCCGCCGTGCCGCGGACGATGTAGGGATTGAAGCTGTCGAAGGTGCCGGTCGCGACCGTGTTCAGCGTTCCGCCCTTCGGCGCGTCCGGGTTGACGTAGTCGTAGTGCGGGAAGCCGTTCTCGTATTTCGACGTGCCGACCAGCGTCGAGGTCGTCAGCCACGCGTCGGCGGCGCTGGCCGGGCCGGTCGCCGCTGTGGCGACGGACAGCGCGGCGATGGCGAAGGCGGGCAGGCGGAGCGCGGCACGGGTGAGGGGCTTCATCGCGTTCCTTTCGGGTCTCTGTCCAGGCCTAATCTAGCGGGCCGGGCGGTCTTGGGAACCGTCGGGCAGCCGAGGTTCAGGCATCACTAACAAAAAAAGCCGGGCGGAACCCGGCTTTTTCGTGATGTCGCGGATTACAAATTCGTTATTGCGCGGGCGCCGGTTCCGGTGCGGCGTCGGCCGGGGCGGCTGCCCCCTCCGCCGGCGGCGTGGTGCCGTCCGCGGCCGCACCTTCGGCCGCCGGGGCAGCCGGTGCCGTCGCGGCCGGCAGCGGTGCCGGCGAATCGGACAGTGTGTGCAGATAGGCCACCAGGTCGGCGCGCTCCTGGGTCTTCTTGACGCCGCCGAAGCCCATCGCGGTACCCTTCACATAGGCCTTCGGCGCGTTCAGGAAGTGGTCGAGATGCTCGTAGTCCCAGATCTTGCCGCCCTCGGCGAAGGCCTTCATGCCGGCCGAGTAGCCGAAGCCCTCATGCGAGGCGACCGGACGGTTGACGATGTCCCAGAGGTTCGGGCCGGCCTTGTTCGGCCCGCCCTTCTCGGCCGTGTGGCATGCGGTGCACTTCTTGAAGACGGTCGCGCCGGCATCCGGGGAGGCGCTGGCCAGCAGCGGCAGGATGGATTCCGGACCCGCGGCCTCGCCACCGCCGCCGCCATGGTCTTCCTCGGCCGCCTCGATGATGAAGCCTGGCTTTGCCGGCACGGGCGCGGCGAAGATCGAATCGGAGACGATCGCGACGGAAAACAGGATGAAGATCGTGGCCAGCAGCGCGCCGAGAATCTTGTTGAGCTCAAATGAATCCATGCGCCTGGGGCTCCCTGGGCGATCGCGCGTCGGACGGACGGTCCGTCGACCGCCGCCACCCTTCAAATCGCGCGGAAACTAGGTCTTTTGCTGGCCCGTGGCAACACATATAAGGGCGGCTCCAGTGAGACCTTTTGACACTTTTCGCTTCGGCCAGCCGCGTCCCCCGCTCATCCATGTCGACCCTCGTCCTCGTTCCGGCGCGCATGGCGTCGACCCGGCTGCCGGGCAAGCCGCTGGCGGACATCGCCGGCTTGCCGATGATCGTCCACGTGGCGCGCCGCGCGGCGGATAGCGGGCTTGGCCGCGTCGTCGTGGCGACCGACACCGCCGAGGTCGCCGACGCCGTGCGCAGGCACGGCTTCGAGGCGGTCATGACCCGCGTCGACCACCAGTCCGGCTCGGACCGCATCCACGAGGCGCTGCAGGCGCTGGACCCGGCTCGCACGATAGAGACGGTCGTCAACGTGCAGGGCGATCTGCCCACCATCGACCCCGGCACGGTCCGCGCTGTCTTCCGCCCGCTGGACAATCCGGCGGTCGACATCGCGACGCTGTGCGTCGAGATCGTCCGCGATGATGAGAAGACCAATCCGAACGTGGTCAAGATCGTCGGTTCGCCGCTGTCGCCGACGCGGCTCAACGCGCTCTATTTCACCCGCGCGACCGCCCCCTGGGGCGACGGCCCGCTCTACCACCACATCGGCCTCTACGCCTACCGTCGCGCCGCACTCGAGCGCTTCGTCTCGCTGCCGCCGTCGGCGCTGGAGACGCGCGAGCGGCTGGAGCAGTTGCGCGCGCTGGAGGCCGGCATGCGCATCGAGGCCGAGATCGTCGACGCGGTGCCGCTCGGCGTCGACACGCCCGAAGACCTCGAACGCGCCCGCGAACTCCTGTCCTGACCAGTCCCGATCCTAGCAAGGCCGCCCGCATGTCAGCCAAGACCAACAAGATTTCCTTCCAGGGCGAGCCCGGCGCCAATTCGGACACAGCCTGCCGCAACATGTACCCGGGGATGGAGCCGCTGCCGTGCCCGACCTTCGAGGACGCGCTGAACGCCGTCGAGACCGGCAAGGCGGACCTCGCCATGATCCCGATCGAGAACACCATCGCGGGCCGGGTGGCCGACATCCATCACCTGCTGCCGGAATCGAAGCTCCACATCGTCGGCGAATATTTCCTGCCGATCCATTTCCAGCTGATGGTGCTGCCCGGCGTGGCGCGCAAGGAAATCAAGACCGTCCACAGCCACATCCATGCGCTCGGCCAGTGCCGGAAATACATCCGCAGGAACGGCTGGAAGCCGGTCGTCGCCGGCGACACCGCAGGCGCCGCGCGCCTGGTGGCCGACGAGAAGGAGCGCACCATGGCCGCGCTCGCGCCGCGGCTGGCGGCGGAGCTGTATGGTCTCGACATCCTGGAGGAGAACGTCGAGGACACCGACACCAACGTCACCCGCTTCGTCGTTCTCACCAGGTCGAAGAACTGGGTCGAGCGCCCGTCGGCGGACGCGCGGATGATGACGACCTTCATCTTCCGGGTCCGCAACGTGCCGGCCGCGCTCTACAAGGCGATGGGCGGCTTTGCCACCAACGGCGTCAACATGACGAAGCTTGAGAGCTACCAGCTCGGCGCCTTCACGGCGACGCTGTTCTACGCCGACATCGAGGGCCATCCCGAGGATCCGGGCGTGAAGAATGCGCTCGAGGAGCTGAAGTTCTTCTCGCGCGAGGTCCGCATCCTGGGAGTCTACCCGCGCAGCCAGTCCCGCGAGGAGTGGAAGGTCGCGGACTGAGCGGCCACACGTACCACACAAGAATTTTTCTGTGTGGTACGTTCGTCTACCGCTTCGGGAGCCGGTCCTTGATGGCCGTCGCCGCACCGCCACCGGGGCGTGGCCGGGGGATCGGCTTGCGTCCGGCGGTCAGCGGCGCGTAGTCGGTCTCCAGGAAATCGGCCACCTCCGGCACCCAGCGGTCGCGCACGAAGGCAACGTGGTCGGGATGGATATTGTAGGCATCGTAAGCTGCCTGGTCGGCGAACTCGAACGAGAAGCCGAACGCAAAGCCGTTTTTCGGGCTGACCTGCTTGAATTTCTCGAACTTCCCGACACTGGGGATGGCGGCCAGCACGTCGGCGGCCTTCAGGAACGCGGCTTCCTTGTCCGAACCGGTGGCGTGCTTGAGCGTGAAGGCGACGGTGTGAAGGATCATCGTGACGTTCCTGTGGTTGTGCGGCCGGCGACCGGAGCGGCCCCAGGTCTCGGTCGCGGCACGGGCTGGCGGCCGAGCGGCTCGTAGTCGAGGATCATGAAGGCGGTCACCTCCCGGTCCCAGCGGTCGCGCGTGAAGGCGACGTGGTCGGGATGCGCCATGTAGCTATCGTAGTCCGCCTGCGTCGCGAATTCCATCGTCAGGCAATGGCTGTACGGTGCCTTCGGGCTCGTCTGGCGGACGACGTCGAGATTCCTCACGCCCGCGATCGCCGCCAGTTCCAGCGCGGCCGCCACGAACGCCGCTTCCTCGGCCGATCCCCCGGCATGCCTCAACCGGAAGACGCAGGTGTGCGTGATCATCTATTCGCTCTCCGCCCAGGCACGGATGAGGTGGTGCGCGATCGCCATCGGCGGCGGCGTCTTCAATCCGCCCGCATGCGTCCCGGCCAGCATCTCCAGCACATCGTCGCGTCCGAACCAGCGGCAGTCCTCGAGCTCGGAGGCGTCGAAGCGGATGTCGTCGTCCAGCGCCTCGCCGAAGCAGCCGATCATCAGCGAATAGGGGAACGGCCAGGGCTGGCTGGCGTGATAGGAGACGCGCCCGAGGCGGATGCCGGATTCCTCCAGCGTCTCGCGACGGACCGCTTCCTCGATCGTCTCACCGGGCTCGATGAAGCCGGCCAGCGCCGAATACATGCCGGGCGCAAAATGCGCGCCGCGCCCGAGCAGGCACTTGTCCCGCGTAACCGTCAGCATGATCGCGACCGGGTCGGTGCGGGGGAAATGCTCGGCAATGCATTGCGGACAGACGCGCTTGAAGCCGCCGGCGCGCATCTCCGTCTTCCCGCCGCACTTGCCGCAGAAGCGGTGGGACGCGTGCCAGGCGAGCAGCGCGGCGCCGAGCGCCATTTCTGCCAGCGACGCGTCGTCCAGCAGCCCCTGCATGTACACCGACCGGTAGTCGATGGCCTTGATCGTCTCCGGCAGCTGTTCCGGTTCGACGGCCGCCGGGGCCGCCAGCACGGGGCCGCGCGGCGATTGCCCGAGCAGCGCGGCATGCTCCAGTTTCGCCGGCAGCGCCTCCGCCTCCGCGCGGCTGAACGCCTGGTCGAAACGGTTTTCGCCTGTCTGCTTCAGGTAGATGCGGCCGCCGCGCATCGCCAGCACGCGGGCCGCCGGGTCGGCGAGCGCCCTCTGAACCGAATCGTCGCTCCGCTTCTCCGACTGGCGCTCCACCAGGCCGCCGGCAAACCCGACGAATTGGCTCGGCTCGCGGAGCGGCGCGTCGAACAGCGGCAGTTTCATGAAGACCTCGGGCGATGGCGCTGCATGTCTTAGAGCGCGGAACGCACCGTGTCGATGAAGCGCTTCAGTTCTTCACCGGCGTAGGGCTCGCGCTGGCCGTGTCCCCACACCGGCCCCGGCCAGCCGGGATCGCCCTCGTTGCGGGCGACGACATGCACATGCAGCTGCCGCACGATGTTGCCGAGCGCGCCGCTGTTGATCTTGAGGCAGCCGGACGCGCTCTTCAGTGCCTGCGCGACGAGATTGGTCTCGAAGGTCAGCAGCGCCTGGTCGAGCGGCGTCATGTCGTGGATCTCCACCGCGCCGGGCCGCTGCGGCACCAGCACCAGCCACGGCCAGCGCCGGTCGTTCATCGCGCGCACGTCGCAAAGCTGGAGCCTCAGCACCTGTGCGGTGTCGCGGTCGAGCCGCGGATCGAGCTGGAAACCCTGCGTTGGCACCGCCCTGCGACCCTCCCGTTCCTTCGGACGCTAGTGCGGCGGCGCTGCGCCCGCAAGCTCGCTGCCCGCCGCCCTTGCATTTCGCCCGCCGATTGCCGATATGGACCGCGGGAGGTTGGTTGGTGGACGAGCCACTCGCCAACCGGGTCAGGTCCGGAAGGAAGCAGCCCTAACGAGCCCCGGCACGGGTCATTGTGCCAGCCTCCCGCCTTCTCATCGTCCCGGTCGACGCGAGCCTGATTGACGGGCGCCCGCACGGCGGGCGACAGTCATTGGAGATGCCGTCCCGGCCGGACGGAGACGCACAGGAAGGTCGATGAGCGAAGCCGGCAGCGCGGAGGGACGGAAGGCCGGCGGCGCCTATCGTGTCCTCGCGCGGAAGTATCGCCCGGCCGACTTCTCCGACCTGATCGGCCAGGAGCCGATGGTGCGCACGCTGACCAACGCCTTCGCGTCCGGCCGCATCGCCCAGGCCTGGATGCTGACCGGCGTGCGCGGCGTCGGCAAGACGACGACCGCCCGCATCCTCGCCCGCGCGCTCAACTACAAGACCGCCGACATCGATCGCCCGACCGTCGAGTTGACCGAGCTCGGCGAGAACTGCAAGGCGATCATGGAAGGTCGCCATGTCGACGTGGTCGAGATGGACGCCGCCTCCCACACCGGCATCGACGATGTGCGCGAGATCATCGAGCAGGTGCGCTATGCGCCCGTCTCCGCCCGCTACAAGGTCTACATCATCGACGAGGTCCACATGCTCTCCACGCAGGCCTTCAACGGCCTGCTGAAGACGCTGGAGGAACCGCCGCCGCATGTGAAGTTCATCTTCGCCACGACGGAGATCCGCAAGGTTCCGATCACCGTCCTGTCGCGCTGCCAGCGCTTCGACCTGCGCCGCGTCGAGGCGGAGCAACTGGTCGCGCATCTGTCCAAGATCGCCGGCCTGGAGTCCATTTCCGTCGAGGACGACGCGCTGGCGATGATCGCGCGCGCGGCGGAAGGTTCGGTCCGCGATTCGCTGTCCATCCTCGATCAGGCGATCGCGCATGGCGGCGGCGCGGTCACCGCCGAGGCTGTCCGTCAGATGCTGGGCCTCGGCGATCGGGGTCGCGTCGTCGATCTCTTCGAGCACGTCATGAAGGGCGACGCGGCGGCGGCGCTCAGCGAGTTCCGCGGCCAGTACGACGCCGGCGCCGATCCGGTGTCGGTGCTGACCGACCTGGCGGGCTTCACCCATCTGGTGACCCGGCTGAAATTCGTCCCCGCGGCGGCGCGCGACGCGACGCTGACGCCCGACGAGCGCGAGCGCGGTGTCGCCTTCGCGGCGGCGCTTTCGGTGCGCGTCCTCTCGCGCGCCTGGCAGATGCTGCTGAAGGGCATCCCGGAGGTGCAGGAGTCCAATCGACCTGTCAGCGCCGCCGAGATGGTGCTGATCCGCCTGGCCCATGCCGCGCAGCTGCCGACGCTGGACGAGGCGCTGAAGTCGCTGGACGAGGCGGCGCCGTCCGTTGGCGGCGGCGATGCGCCGCGCCGCGTGCCCGCGCCGTCTTCGCCCGCGAACGGCGCCGGCGCGGTGACCTCCGCGCGCATGCCGGCGATGGGCGGCGGCGGCCAGACGATGCGGCTGGTCGAGGTGGCCGAGCCCGCCTTCGTGCCGCCCCCGCAGGCCGAGGTGGACAGGCCGTCGGTCGTGCCGGTCGAGTCGCTGGCCGACATCGTGGCGCTTGCCGACCAGCAGCGCGACATCCAGTTCAAGGTGCAGGTGAAGCGCTGCGTGCGGCTGGTGCGCATCGAGCCGGGTCGCCTCGACGTCGGCCTGACCTACGATGCGCCGAAGACGCTTCTGAACGAGCTGACCACGAAACTGAAGGCGTGGACCGGCCGCCCCTGGCTGGTGTCGCTGTCGAAGGACGAGGGCGGCGAGACGCTGGCCGAGCAGGAGACGGCGCGGCGCGAGAACGCCATCCTCGACGCCAAGGCCGATCCCACGGTCGCGGCCGTGCTGGCCAAGTTCCCCGGCGCCCGGGTCATCGACGTGCGCATCCCCGACAGCGTCGCGGGGCCGGGAACGGAGACGCTGCCAGCCGCGGATGCGGGGCCGGCGGCCGACGAGGACGAACAGGATTGATGGAACGGAGAGCGCGATGAAGGACCTTCTCGGCCTGATGGGCAAGGCCCGCGAGATGCAGGCGAAGTTCCAGGCGATGCAGGAGGAGGTCGCCTCGCTGGAGGCGACCGGCCAGTCCGGGGGTGGGCTCGTGCAGGTCACCTTGACCGGCAAGTTCGAGATGAAGTCGCTGAAGATCGACCCGTCGCTGGTCAAGCCCGACGAGGCCGAGATCGTGGAGGACCTTGTCCTCGCGGCGCACAATGATGCTAAGACGAAGATCGAGCAGATCCTGCAGGAGAAGACGCGCGAGATGACCGCCGGCCTTCCGATCCCGCCGGGGATGAAATTGCCTTTCTGATCGGCCCCTTAGGCGGCGGCGGTTAAGGTCTGCGTAACAATTTCGCCTTTGTTTCGCCGGAAAGCGGCCTATTATTGCAGCGGACGGTGGGGGCCGTGAGAGGGATATGCTGGCCTTGGCGACGCGATTGAAGACGCCGCTGCTTCTGTGCGCGATGGCATCGCCGCTGTTCCTGTATGCCTGCAGCCAGAGCACGCAGATGTTCTCGGCTTCGGAGATCAAGAACGCGGTCACGCCGAAATTCCTGCGGGCCTCCTATACGGAGAAGGACAAGGAGTGCATGGCGCGCGCCATGTTCTTCGAGTCGCATCGCTCAAGCCGCGACGGCATGATCGCCGTCGGCACCGTGGTGATGAACCGCAAGCGCTCCGGCGACTACCCCGACACCGTCTGCGGCGTCGTCGGCCAGAAGAACCAGTTCGCGCCGGGCGTGCTGACCCGCAAGATGCCCGACCTGCCGGACGTGCAGGAGGCCGCCGTCGCCGTGCTGGAGGGCGAGCGCCATCCGAAGCTCAAGAACGCGATGCACTTCCACACGGCCGGGCTGAAGTTCAAGTACAACAACATGCACTACGTCACCGTGGCGGGAGGCAACGCCTTCTACGAGAAGCGCACCCGCAACTGGCAGCCGCTGCCCGCCGAGGACAATGTGAGCGTCATGGTCGCCTCGGCCGAGGATCCGGATCCGGTGCTGACGATCGCGCCCTCCACCGCGATGGCGCTGGCGGCGCCCGCCCGCCGCAAGGCGGACGTCATCACCGCGGCGATGCCGGTGCCGGCCGACCGCGGCGCGCGGGTCGCGGCGAACAGGCCGCTGGTCGTCGAGCCGGTCGCGGCCGCCCTCCCGGCAGCCACCGCGCTGCCGGCCTACCAGCCCGCCACCAACGACCCCGCCGACATCGACCCGGCCCGCTTCCAGTAGTCCCGGTCCGCCGCCCGGCGCGACGATTGCGCCGAGGCGACAGGTGCGCGCCTTGGCTCTATATGTCGGCGCATGTCGAAGCGAATCGCCGGGCCCGAGATCGAGCGGCTCATCCAGTTGCTGGCCAAGGTGCCGGGGCTCGGGCCCCGCTCGGCGCGTCGTGCCGCGCTGCATCTCATCAAGAAGAAGGAGCAGCTGCTCGCCCCCCTGGCGCTGGCGATGGGCGAGGCGGCCGAGAAGGTCCGCGTCTGCTCCTCCTGCGGCAATGTCGACACGATCGATCCTTGCGCCGTCTGCGCCGACCCGCGCCGCGACGCGGCCACGATCATCGTGGTCGAGGACGTCGCAGACCTCTGGGCGCTCGAGCGCGCCGGCACGATGAGCGCGCGCTACCACGTGCTGGGCGGCACGCTGTCGCCGCTCGACGGCGTCGGCCCGGACGATCTCAACATCCGCCGGCTGGTCGAGCGCGTCGCCGAGGGCGGCGTGACGGAAGTGATCCTCGCCGTGAACGCCACCGTCGAGGGGCAGACCACCGCGCACTACCTCACCGACCAGCTCGCCGGCTTCGGCACCCGCGTGACCCGGCTGGCGCATGGCGTGCCGGTCGGCGGCGAACTCGATTACCTCGACGAGGGCACGCTCGCCGCCGCGCTGAAGTCGCGGACAGCGTTTTGACACGATCACGCGAAAGGGTGGCGGCATGACGCCGCATCGATATCCGCTTGCCTCCTCCGCCATGCTCGGCACGGTCTCCCTCCCGCCTGAAGGGGAGAGGATTGCCGTCGCGGCCGGTTGCGCCCTCGCATCCTCCCCTGCGAAGCGGGGGAGGGGGACCGGCGAAGCCCGGGGAGGGGGCATGCGCCGGATGGTGCGCGCGCTTCTTCTGATCGTGTTGGCCACCCTCGCCACGCCCTCCCACGCCGCGCGCGTCGACGACCAGTTCCGCGCCTGGCTCTCCGGCGACCTCTGGCCCGAGGCGAGCGCGCGCGGCATCTCGCGCGAAACCTTCGAGGCCGCCTTCGCCGGCGTGAAGCCGAATCTCGACCTGCCCGACCTGGTCATGCCCGGCGAGAAGGCGACCACGCCGAAGAAGCAGCACCAGGCCGAGTTCGGTTCGCCCGGCAACTATTTCGCCGAGAAGACGCTGGGCGCCGTCACCTCTGGCGGCCGCACGCGCGCCTCGCGCTATGCCGACACGCTCGCCGCGATCGAGAAGCGCTACGGCGTTCCGGGCGAGGTGGTGCTGGCGATCTGGGGCCGCGAGTCCGGTTTCGGCTCTGCGAAGATCCCGCACGACGCCTTCCAGGTGCTGGGCACCAAGGCCTTCATGGCGACCCGCAAGGACATGTTCCGCAAGGAGGTGCTGGCCGCGCTGGAGATGGTCGACAAGGGGCTCGTCGGCCGCAAGGCGATGAAGTCGTCCTGGGCCGGAGCGCTCGGCCAGCCGCAGTTCCTGCCTACCTCCTTCCTGCAGCACGCGGTCGACTTCGACGGCGACGGCCAGCGCGACATCTGGAACTCGGTGCCGGATTCGCTCGCCTCCATCGCCAACTATCTCGTCAACCACGGCTGGGTGAAGGGCCGCGACTGGGGCTTCGAGGTCGCCGTTCCGGACAGCGTCACCTGCGCGCTGGAAGGGCCGGATCAGGGCCGCCGCATCGCCGACTGGGCGGCGATGGGCATTCAGCGCGTCAGCGGCCGTCCGTTCCCGGCGAGCGAGGCGAGTGCGGAAGGCTATCTGCTGATGCCGGCCGGGCGCAGCGGTCCGGCCTTCATCGTCACGCCGAACTTCTACGTCCTGAAGGACTACAACGAGAGCGACCTGTACGCGCTCTTCATCGGCCACGGCGCGGACCGCATCGCCCACGGCGACCGTAGCTTCGCCGGCACATGGGGCAAGGTCGGCGGCCTTTACCGCTCCGACATCGCCGCCATGCAGCGCGGCCTGGAGAAGCTGGGCTACGACGTCGGCGGCGCCGACGGCCTGCCGGGGTTCCGCACCCGCCGCTCGATCGGCGACTGGCAGGCGCGGAACGGTCAGGCGCCGACCTGCTTCCCCGACAAGGCGATCGTCGGCCAGTTCGAATAGGTCGTCGCGCCCTCCTATTGTCCGGGAGCGCCGCCTATGGTGACATGCTCCCGTAGCGGAAGCGTCCCGCGTGGCGGATCGTTGCATGCGCATCGTCTGGCTCGTCATCATGCTGCTCGGCTTGAGCGTCGCCGCCCACGCCGGCGGCCGTTATGCGCTGGTCGTCGGCAATTCCGATTATCGCTACCTGCCCGCGCTGCCGACGGCGAAGCCAAGCGCCGAACTCGTCGGATCGACGCTCGAGGGTCTCGGCTACGATGTGACGATCGCGCTCGACCAGCCGCGTTCCACGCTGGCGCGGGTGATCGAGCACCTCGCGGCGGCGGCCGAACAGACGGACGCGTCGGCCGTGCTGGTCTATTTCGCCGGCCACGCCGCCGGCCATGCCGGCGAAACCTACCTGTTCTCGATGGACAGCGAGTCCTACGACCCGGCCCTCTACGTGTCCGGGGTGACGCCGGACGGCCTGCCGCTGACCCAGCTTCTCGACACGCTGGCCACGTCGCCGGCGCGCGCCATCGTCCTGCTGGATCCCTCGCCGCCGCTGGAGGGCGCGCCGCGCGGCTTCGACGCCATCCAGCCGCCGCCCGGCATGTTCGTCGCGATGCCCAACGCACCCGGCCTTGCCGTGGTGCCGGGTACGGGTCCGACGACGGTCTTCGCCCAGGTCCTGTCGCGCCTGCTCGCGGAACCCGGCATCACCACAGCCGATCTCGGCAAGCGCCTGCGCAACGACGTGATGGTCGCCACCACCGGCCAGATGGCCCCCTGGTTCGCCGACACGCTTCCCGCGCCGCTCGCGCTCGCAGCCGAGGGGCCGGCGCAGCCCGCGCCCGCGCCGAAGCCGGCCGATCCGGCCGACGACCAGCTCTGGGCGATGGTGCGCAGCCAGGGCACGGACGCGTTCCTGCGCCACTACCTCACCTTCTACCCCGACGGTCGCCATGCCGACGAGGCGCGCGCCCTGCTCGCCGGGAACGACATCGCGCTCGCGGGGACGGAGCCGGAAGCCAGCGGCCCGAACTATTACGTCGAAGTCGATCCGGCCGAGTCGCCCGACGACGTTGCCGCCGCCGAGCCGCCGGCGGAGCCCGAGCCCGACACGGTGATCGGCGGCCTGCCTCCGCCCGAGCCGCTGCCGTTGCCTGCGCCACTCCCGGCGCCGATCTCGCCCGCGCCGGAGCCGGACGCGAGCGTTGCCCCGGGCGATGCGGTCACCGGCACGCCGCCGATCGCAACCGCGCCGCCGCCGAAGCCCATACCGCTGGACGGTGCCGTCGGAGGCTACAAGCCTTCGTCGGTCGAGCCCGGCGCGGTGTCCGAACCGCCGCTGCCGCCGATGGAGGAGCCGCCGCTGCCATCCGCCGAGGAGCCGGCCGAGGTGTCGGCAAAGCCGGTGGAGAGCGTCGCGCGCTATCCGACCGTCGATGCGCCGGAAGCCGTCGCCGCGGCCGAGACCTTCACCGTCTCGATCGCGCTGACCGAGGAGAAGCTGACCGAGGACGTGGTGGCAAAGCCGGCGCCGGGCGGATCGGTCACCGAGGACGGCGCGCTGGAGCTGGCACTGCCCGCCGGCGCCGACGAATGGCCGATCGACATCGACCTGCTGGCCTCGGGCTTCGACCTGGTCGACGGCGGCCAATGGAGCCGGCGCGTCCTGCTGTTTCGCGACGGCGATTCCGACGTCGTCCGCTTCGCACTGAAGGCGCGGTCCGTTTCCGCCGCCAGGCAGCGCAAGCTGATGGTACGTTTCTATCACGAGGGCACGTTCCTGGGTTCCGCCTCGCGCCCGATCGAGGTGACGCCGGAAGGCGGCGTGGCGGAAGCATCCGGCAGCCCGGCGCCGGCCTCGGGCGCGATGATGATGATCGCTCCGGCGCCGGCGGCGGCCGAACTGTCCACCGACATCCGCATCGGCGACGCCGTCGAGACCCCCGACCTCGACGTCACCGTCCACTACGACGATCCGGACAATCTGGGCTCCGGGCTGATCGTCATCCACTCGCCGCATATCGGCCCGCCCGTCAGCGCCGAGTTCTCGACGCCGGCCGGCATGGCCGCGTGGCTGGACTCGGAGTACCTGCGGCTGGTCCAGCTCGGCCTCGATCTGCGCGGCGCCCAGTCGCTGACAGCGGCGCCGGCGGCCGACGCGGACTCGCGGAAGCGTTTCGTCATGAAGGTGGCGGAGGGCATCGGCGCCGACCTCTATCGCAACTACGTGCCCGACGAGCTGAAGCGCGTCATGGAGACGCTGCACGTCAAGGGCAAGCTCGGTTCGATCCAGATCACCTCGAACAGCCCGGTCCTGCCGTGGGAGATCGTCCGCCCCGTCTGGGCCGACGGCACGACCGGCGGGTTCCTCGGCATCGACTATCGCGTCGCGCGCTGGGCGCCGCGCGAGAGCGGCGGCCAGGTCGACCGGCCGCTGAACAGCATCGCCTTCTCCGGGGTCGCTACTGTCGCGCCCGCCTATGACGGCAACCGCGAACTGCCGTTCCAGCAGGTCGAGGTCGATGCGCTGAGCAAGCTCGCCGGCTTCCGCCTGATCGACGGCGACTTCTCGTCCTTCGAGAAGCTGGTCGGCGAGGTGTCGACGGGCTTCATCCACTTTTCCGGCCATGGCGCGGTCAACGCGCCGGGCACGGGCGCCCCGGTCTTCGCCATCCAGCTGCTCGACCAGTCGCTCGACCCCAACACATGGCGGGCGCTGAGCTTCGCGTCGCGCGAGGGCGGCAATCCGTTCTACTTCTTCAACGCCTGCGACACCGGCCGCGCCGCGTCGCTTGGCGGCTTCGTGCAGGGCTGGGGGCCGGCGGTGCTGGCCAGCGGCGCGTCCGGCTTCATCGGCGGCATGTGGCCGCTGACCGACCGCGCGGCGGCGTCGTTCTCGACCGGCTTCTACGGCACGATGTCGTCGCGTCTGGGAACGGGTCCGGTCTATGTTGCCGAGGTGCTTCGTGACGTCCGCCGCCAGTTCTACGAGACGGGCGATCCGACCTACCTGGCCTACACGTTCTACGGCAACGCCAATCTGCGCGTCGTCGCGCAGTAGGCAGAACTTACGCCGCCGCGGTCATCCCGTGCACTTCGGCGAGGATCTCGAAGGAGCGCTTGCGCTTCGCGTGGTCGTGGATCTGCGACGTGACCATCAGCTCGCCCGCGCCGGTCCGCTCGATGAAGGCGTCGAGCCTGCGCCGCACCGTTTCGGCCGATCCGACGATCGCTTCCGAGAGCGCATGCGCCAGCATCGACCGCGCCGCCGGCTCCAGCGTGTCCTCGAAGCCTTGCACCGGTGCCGGCAGCTTGCCGGGCTGGCCGGAGCGCAGCCGCACGAACGCCTGCTGGAGCGAGGAGAACAGGAACCGCGCCTCTTCGTCCGTGTCCGCCGCGACGACGTTGAGGCCCAGCATGACATGCGGCGCCGCCAGCCGGTCCGACGGCTGGAAGCGCGAGCGGTAGATGGCCAGCGCATGCTCCATCTCCGCCGGCGCGAAATGCGAGGCGAAGGCGTAGGGCAGGCCGATCATCGCCGCGAGCTGCGCGCCGTAGGTGCTCGATCCCAGCACCCACATCTCGACGTCCTGGCCCTCGCCCGGCACCGCGCGCACGCGCTGCGTCGGCTCGGCCGGCGCGAAATAGTGCATCAGCTCCACCACGTCGTTCGGGAACGTATCCACGCTTGCCTCGAGATTGCGCCGCAGCGCCCGCGCCGTCGCCATGTCCGTCCCCGGCGCGCGGCCGAGCCCGAGGTCGATGCGCCCCGGAAAGAGCGCGGCCAGCGTGCCGAACTGCTCGGCGATCACCAGCGGTGCGTGATTGGGCAGCATGATGCCGCCGGCGCCGACGCGGATCGTCTTCGTCCCGCCGGCCACATGCGCGATGACCACCGAGGTCGCCGCGCTGGCGATGCCCGGCATGTTGTGATGCTCCGCCATCCAGTAGCGCTGGTAGCCGAGCCGCTCGGCATGCCGCGCGAGGTCGAGCGAGTTGGCGAGCGCCTGCGCAACGCCGCTGCCTTCCGGCACGGGCGCGAGATCGAGGACGGAGAGAAGGGCCATGGCGACATCCGCTGGAACGTCGCCGCATATAGGTTCGCGTCCGCCCCGTTCCAATGCGCGGCGTTGGGGGCCAACGGTCCGGGCCGGCGACGCTATTCGGGGTCCGACTGCTGCGCCGACAGGAAGTTGCCGACATGCTTGAGGCTGTCGAAATGGTCGCAGAACACCTTGATCACGACCAGCAGCGGCACCGCGATGAGCGCGCCGACGAAGCCCCACAGCCACGACCAGAACGCCACCGCGATGAAGATGGACACCGCGTTGATCTCCAGGCGGCGGCCGACGATCAGCGGCGTCACCATCTGCCCCTCGACGACGTTGCACAGGATGACGAATGCCGGCGCGAGCAGCGCGTATCCGAAGCCGTCGAAGGTCACGAGCGAGATCGCGGCGACGGCCAGGATGGTGATCAGCGCGCCGACATAGGGCAGGAAGTTCAGCAGCGCGGCGGCGATGCCGAACACGAACGGATTGGGCATGCCGAGCGCCCACAGGCCGAGCCCGATGACGAGGCCGAGCCCGCCATTGATCAGCGCCACCGTCAGCAGGTAGCGCGAGATCTCGCGCTCCACGTCGTAGACCACCCTGAGCGCGCGCTTCTTCTCGCTGAGCCGCGTGAACGACTGGACGATCTTCTCGTAGAACATGGGCCCGGACGCCAGCAGGAACAGCGACAGGACCACGGTGATGGCGATCGTCGTGCCGCCGGAGATCAGGTTCCCCGCGGCCTGCGAGATGATGCCCGGCTGCGCCACGACGACCCGCTGCACGCCGGGCTCCTGCGCCGCCGTGTCCGTCGCCTTCTCGACCTGCCGCGACAGCTGCAGCACCGTGTCGATCGGGTGCCGGATCTCCTCGAGGCGGTCCTGCAGCTTGACGCCGATCTCCGGCGCCGTCTCGATCAGCTCCATGATCGGCCCGCTGACCGCGTAGCCGGCGATGGTGCCGCCGATCAGCGACACCAGCACGAGCGCGGTGGCCGAAACCGCTTCCGGTATGCCGCGCTTCCTGAGGAACCGTACGATCGGCGTCAGCGTCAGCGCCAGCAGGAAGGCCAGCACCACCGGCATGAAGAAGTCGCGCGCGAAATAGAGCGCGTAGATCATGGCGAGGATGAACATGCCGACGAGCAGCGACCGCATCAGCCTGAGATCGGCGAACTGCGCCGCAAGGCCGTGCCCTCCCGGAGCGGCGGCCGGTTCCACGGATCTGGTGTCGGATGACATGACGGTGCGCCCTCAAACGCGTTCCGCCAGACAACGCGGCTGGTGGCCGGAAGGTTCACCGCGCCGGCGCGCGATAGGCTGCGACGGCGTGCGAACCGGCCTGGGTCAGTTGATTTTCATGCCTGCAATGCGGTCGGACGTCTTGAACTCCGCGCGCGCGGGAGTATGTAAGCGGCGCGATATTGACCTCAGGGTATGACAATTGGCGATCTACAGGGAAAAAGACTTCAGCGAACGCCGCAGCGCGGCGGTCGACGCGAAGAAGGCTCTCCTCGAAAAGTTCAAGGCCCGTCCGGCGGCTGACGATCCGCGGATGGTGGCGTTGCGCGCGGAGCGCGAGGCGGTCCTCAAGGCGCGGGAACAGCGCGAGAGCGAGCGCGAGAAGCTCAAGCAGGAGCGGCTGGCCCGCGAGGCGAAGGAGCGCGCGGAGCGCGAGGCGGCCGAGGCCGTCGCCCGCAAGGCTGCCGAGGAGGCTGCTGCTGCGGAGGCGAAGCGTCGCGAGCAGGAAGAGAACGAGCGCGTTGCACGCCAGCTGGCCTCGGAAGCCGAGCAGAAGGCCAAGCGCGACGCCCGTTACGCCGCGCGCAAGGCCCGCGTCGGCCGCCAGCCGCCGAAGCTCTAGGTCCGGACAGACCCGTTTTGCGACAGGCGGGCGCGTGATGCGCCCGCCTTTTCGCGCCGGTACGACGCCGCTCAGCCGGCGAACTTCAGCCCGATGATTCCGCCGACGATGAGCGCGATGCAGGCGAGCCGCGTCACGGTCGCCGGGTCGCCCAGCAGCCATATGCCGAGCAGCGCGGTGCCGACCGAGCCGATGCCGGTCCACACCGCGTAGGCGGTCCCGACCGGCAGCGTCTTCAGCGCGATGCCGAGCAGCCCGAGGCTCACCACCATCGAGGCGACGGTGAGCACCGTCGGCAGCGGGCGCGTGAAGCCGTTGGTGTATTTGAGCCCGATCGCCCAGCCGATTTCGAACAGTCCTGCGAAGAAGAGATACGCCCATGCCATGGCGGCCTCCATGTCTGCGCGGGTCGTCCCGCCGGTGTGGGGAAGGGCGGGGTCGTCCCCGCGCCGCCAGCGTGGACGACCACCGGCGAAAAGGAAAGACCGGCAGCGGTTTCCCACTGCCGGTCTTTTGGAACTCGAAAACTGAAAATCGAACTCTGCGAGAGAAGAAGGTTACTTCTTCTTGGCCGGAGCCTTCTTGGCCGGAGCCTTGGCAGCAGCGGCCTTCTTGGCCGGAGCCTTGGCAGCAGCAGCCTTCTTGGCCGGAGCCTTCGCAGTTGCAGCCTTGGCCTTCGCCGGAGCAGCCTTGGCTTTCGCCGCTGCTTTCGGTTTCGCCGCTGCCTTGGTGCTCTTTGCGGGAGCCTTCGCCATGATTCGTCCTCCGATTGATGGCGAGTGAGTGAAACTCCAGAAAATGCAGGCGCGCAAGAGTCTGCGCCGGCTATCGACGCATTCTCTCGCGAAGTTGCCGCACAAATCGCAACTTTTTTCGCGACGCGACTCCGAAAGCGCACAGTGCGGAGTCGCGCGCGACGATTTAGATGCTCTCGCGCGCATCGACGCGCGCGTTTTTCGCGGACTGATTCGCAGCGGAAATCGCCGCTCGAATTCGCGCGGAAAATTTCGCGCGATCGACCGCAGCGAAAAATGCGCGTCGTCGACGCGACGAAAAAATCCGGATGTCGAGTCGAGATGAAATTCGCGCGGAGAAATTCTCACACGCCGTCGTCGACGACGCGCAGTCGGAGTTTTCCGGTTCCGCTCTGCGCGGAATTCTCGACGCGTTCATGCGCGCGATCTCCGTCGCGCTCCTCGTCGCGTGTCGCGCCGAACTCGAGCGCCTCGATCTTCTGCCCGCGCTTGGTGACCTTGTTCGACGACACGAGGATGTCGTCGATGTCGCGCGACGTCAGGTCGAAGTGCGACTTCAGTTTCCGCACGCGATCGTCGAGCCGGGCGAGATCCTCCATCAGTCGCACGACCTCTCCCTGGATGAGATGCGCCTGCTCGCGCATGCGCGCATCCTTCAGGATCGCCTGCATCACCTGGATCGACAGCATCAGCAGCGACGGCGACACGATGACGACGCGCGCGCGGTGCGCCCGCTGCACCAGTGGCTCGAAGTTCTCGTGGATCTCCGCGAACACCGACTCCGACGGCACGAACATGAAGGCGGTGTCCTGCGTCTCGCCGTTGATCAGGTATTTGTCGGCGATGTCCCTTATGTGGACCTCGATGTCGCGGCGGAACGCGGTGGCGGCGACGCGCTGCGCGTCGGGTCCGTTCGCCGCGCGGATCGCGTTCCACGCCTCGAGCGGAAACTTCGCGTCGATGACCAGCGACGGCGCCCCGTTCGGCATCCGCACCAGGCAGTCCGGCCGGCTGCCGTTCGTCAGCGTCGGCTGGAAGGCATAGGCGTCGCGCGGCAGCCCGTCGGCGACGATCGCCTCCATGCGCGACTGCCCGAACGCGCCGCGCGTCTGCTTGTTTGAGAGGATCGCCTGCAGCTGCACCACCTGTCCGGCCAGCGACTGGATGTTGCCCTGCGCCTTGTCGATGACGGCGAGCCGCTCCTGCAGCTTGGACAGGCTCTCATGCGTCGAGCGCGCCTGGTCGCTCATCGACTGGCCGATGCGGCCGGTCATCGCATCGAGCCGCTGGCCGAGCGACTGTGTCAGCTCCGCCTGCCGCGCGCCGAACACGTCGGCCACAACGCCGAGCCGTCCCTGCATCTCCGACTGCGCGCTGAGGATGCCGGCGATGCGGCTCTCCATCTCGCGCGCATGCTCGGCGGCCTCCGTTGCCGCGACTGCGCGCGCCCGCGCGCTGCGCCACAGCGCCACCACGAGCGCCAGAATCAGCACGACGAACAGCGCGGCGCCGGCGGCCAGCAGCTGGCCGAGCGTGATCGTCGTCGCGCCGAGCTGCGCCACCGGGTGGGAGAAGATCGTCAGGAGTTGGTCCATCACCCCACCATATCCGATTCGCGCCCGCTCGATAGATCAAAACGTGAACGCTGTCGCCGCCGGTCGGTTGACGGGGCGGAGGCGACCGACTACCTCAACGCCATGTCGATCAAGCCTCTCGTCATCCTTCCCGACCCCGTCCTGCGCCTCGTCTCAAAGCCGGTCGAGCGGGTCGACGCGTCGCTCAGGAAGCTCGCCGACGACATGCTCGACACGATGTACGACGCGCCCGGCATCGGCCTTGCCGCCATCCAGGTCGGCGAGCCGCTGCGCATGCTGGTCATCGACGTCGCCAAGGAGGGCGAGCCGAAGGCGCCGCACGTCTTCATCAACCCGGAGATCGTGGAGCAGTCCGGCGAGGCGTCGATCTACGAGGAAGGCTGCCTGTCGATCCCCGACTACTATGCCGAGGTGGAACGGCCGGCGACCGTGCGGGTGACGTATCTGGACCGCGAGGGCAAGCCGCAGGAGGTCGCCGCCGCCGGACTGCTGGCGACCTGCCTGCAGCACGAGATCGATCACCTCAACGGTGTGCTCTTCATCGACCACATCTCGAAGCTGAAGCGCGACATGGTCGTGCGCAAGTTCCGCAAGCTCGCCAAGGACCGGCCGCCGAGCCGCATGGTCGGCTAGAGCAGTTCCGGTCGATGCCGCTGCGGGTCGTCTTCATGGGCACGCCGGACTTCGCGGTGCCGACGCTCCGGGCCGTCGCCGCCGCTGGGCACCCGATCGTCGCCGTCTACACGCAGCCGCCGCGTCCCGCCGGCCGGCGTGGGCTGGAGACGGTCCCGTCGCCGGTGCAGCGCGAGGCGGAGCGGCTCGGCGTGGAGGTGCGGACCCCGGCTTCGCTGAAGGGCGAGACCGAGCAGGCCGCCTTCGCCGCGCTTGCTGCGGACGTCGCCGTCGTCGTCGCCTACGGCCTGCTGCTGCCGCGCGCGGTGCTCGACGCGCCGCGCTTCGGCTGCTTCAACGGCCACGCCTCGATCCTGCCGCGCTGGCGGGGCGCCGCGCCGATCCAGCGTGCGATCATGGCGGGCGACGGCGAGACGGCGATGGCGATCATGAAGATGGAGGCCGGCCTCGACACCGGACCGGTCGCGCTGGAGGAACGCGTCGCGATCCCGTCCGACATGACGGCGGGCGACCTGCATGATCAGCTCAAGGATGTGGGCGCGCGCCTGATGGTCGATGCACTCGCGCGCCTCGAAGCGGGCACGCTCACGCTCCACCCGCAGCCTGAGGACGGCGTGCTCTATGCAAAGAAGATCGACAAGGCCGAGACCCGCGTCGACTGGACGCGGTCCGCGCACGAGGCGCACAACACGGTCCGGGGGCTGGCGCCGTCGCCCGGCGCGTGGTTCGAGCTTGACGTCGGCGGTCGGCCGGAGCGGCTGAAGCTGCTCCGCACCGAGGTCGCCGAGGGCACCGGCCGTCCGGGCGAGGTTCTGGACGACCGCTTCACGATTGCCTGCGGCGTGGGCGCGCTGCGCGTGCTCGACCTGCAGCGCGCCGGCGGCAGGCCCATGGGCGCGGCCGAGTTCCTGCGTGGTACGAAACTGGAGAGGGGGAATATCATCCGATGAGCATGTTTTCGATCAGGACGTCCACGCCGAGGGATCGCGACTCGATCCGTCTGGTCGAGGAGCATGCCTTCGGCCAGCCGGCCGAGGCCGGGCTTGTCGACGCGCTCGTGACCGGCGGCGATGCCGTCGTCGAACTGGTCGCCGAGGAGGAAGGCTCGGTCGTCGGGCACATCCTGTTCTCGCGGCTTCACGTCGACAATGGTAGGCAGCGCTTTGCCGCCGTGGCGCTGGCGCCGCTCGCCGTCGAGCCGGCCTTCCACGGGACGGGCATCGGCGGCGCGCTGATCCGCGAGGCGCATCTGCGCCTGAAGACCGCGGGCGAGACGCTGTCGGTCGTCGTCGGCGATCCCGCCTATTACGGCCGTTTCGGCTATCAGCGCGAGCGCGCCCGCCGCTTCGAGAGCGCCTTCCAGGGAGACGCGATGCAGGCCCTGGCCTGGGGCGACGCGCCGGCGGCGGGGACGCTTGTCTACGCCGCCGCTTTCGGCGCGCTCTGAGCGGCGATGCCGCGCTACCGCCTCGACATCGAATATGACGGCGCCGCCTATGCCGGTTGGCAGCGCCAGGCCGGACAGCCTTCCGTGCAGGCGGCGGTCGAGCAGGCGGTGCTGGGCTTCAGCGGCGAGGCGGCGACGCTGAAGGGTGCCGGCCGCACCGACGCCGGGGTCCACGCGTTCGGCCAGGTCGCGCATCTCGATCTTGCCAGGGACTGGCCGGCCGACACCGTGCGCGACGCCGTCAACGCGCATCTCAGGCAGGCCGGGGAAACCGTGACGATCCTCGCCGCGTCGGTAGCCGCGGGCGATTTCGACGCGCGCTTCTCCGCCAGCCGCCGCCACTATCTCTACCGCATCCTCAACCGCCGCGCGCCTCCGGCGCTGGAGCGCGGCCGTGCCTGGCACGTCGCGCCGCCGCTCGATGCCGCGGCCATGCACGCCGCCGCCCAGGTCCTGGTCGGGCTGCACGACTTTACCACGTTCCGTTCCGTCCAGTGCCAGTCGAAGAGCCCGGTGAAGACGCTGGACCGTCTCGACGTGACGCGCGACGGCGAGATGATCGAGATCCGCGCCTCGGCCCGGTCCTTCCTGCACAACCAGGTCCGCTCGATGGTGGGCACGCTGAAGCGGGTGGGCGAGGGGGCATGGTCGGCCGCCGATGTCCGCGCCGCGCTCGACGCCCGCGACCGCGCCGCCTGCGGTCCGGTCGCGCCGCCCGACGGGCTGTACCTCGTCAGGGTCGACTACGAGCGCTAGCGCAGCGGCGCCAGACCGAACAGCGCTTCCAGCGCGAAGAACACGAGCAGCGACGCGAAGAACATGCCGGCGAACACGGCCGTCGCCACGCCCGGTCCGCGGCCGATCGCGGCGTTGGTCAGCCGCCAGGCCAGCACCATCGTCGCGCCGAACAGCAGCAGCGAGATGAGCACGGCGGCGTCGCCGGCGCCGGGGAACAGGAGCCGCAGCAGGGCCGGCGGCAGCATCAGCCACACCGTGATCGCCGATCCCCAGTTGCTGGCCACGACATAGGCCACGAAGCGGTCCTCGATGCCGGCCGGCCTCGCCGCCAGCGCCAGCGCGCCCAGCGGGAAGATCCACGAGCCGAGGTCGATCATCGCGAGGCGCAGCAGGATCGCGCCGCGCCCGGCCGCCATCCCCGGGTCGAGCGAAAGGTCGTTGGCGATCGACACCCAGTTCACCGCCAGGGCCGGGAGAGCGATCGCGATGGCGAAGAAGGAGTTCCAGAATCCGTCGGCGGAAAGGTCGAGCAGCCGCAGCCCGTCGGCCCGGCCCGTCATCATCCGCCAGGCGCCGAACAGGGACCGCTGGATCTCGGCGGCGGGCGGCATCAGCCGAACCAGTCTTCCAGGAAGCGTTCGTAGATGGCGGTCAGCGTCTCGAGGTCGGCCAGCGCGACGCGCTCGTCGACCATGTGCATGGTCTTGCCGACGAGGCCGAACTCGACCACCGGGCAATGGTCCTTGATGAAACGCGCGTCGGACGTGCCGCCCGTGGTGGAGAGCCCCGGGCGCCGGCCGGTCACCGCCGAGATCGACCCCGACAGCGCGTCGATCAGCCTGTCGTCGCGCGTCAGGAACACATGGCTCGGCCGGTCGCGCCAGACGATGTCGTAGTCGATCGGCTCGGTGCGGCCCTTGCGGAACTTCTTGCGCCGCGCCGCGCGATCTAGCCGGTTGTGCACCTCCGCCTGCAGGCTGTCGGCCGTCCACGCATCGCCGAAGCGGATGTTGAACGCCGCCGTCGCCCTGGCGGGGATGACGTTGGCGGCCGGATTGCCGACGTCGACGGAGGTGATTTCCAGATTCGTCGGCTGGAAGTCCTTCGTGCCCGCGTCGAAGGCGGGGCTGAGCAGAGCCTCGCAAAGCGTCAGCAGCCCGGGCACCGGATTGTCGGCCAGCTGCGGATAGGCCGAATGCCCCTGCCGGCCGTTGACGGTGACGATGCCGGAGATCGCGCCGCGGCGCCCGATCTTGATCATGTCGCCCAGACGTTCCGGATTGGTCGGCTCGCCGACGATCGACGCGTCCCAGCGCTCGCCCTTGGCTGCGGCCCAGTCGAGCAGCTTGCCGGTGCCGTTGATCGACGGCCCTTCCTCGTCGCCGGTGATGACGAAGGAGACCGATCCCTTGATCGTCCCGCGCTTCTGGACGTGACGCGCCACCGCCGCCGTGAAGCAGGCGATGCCGCCCTTCATGTCGACCGCGCCGCGCCCGTACATCTCGCCGTTCGCGACCGCCGCGGAAAAGGGCGGATGCGTCCACGCGCTCTCGTCGCCGGGAGGCACGACGTCGGTGTGGCCCGCGAACATCAGGTGCGGCCCGTTGCCCGAACGCCGCGCGTAGAGGTTCTCGACGTCC
Organism: Rhizobiaceae bacterium; assembly: GCA_019635755.1. GTDB lineage: Bacteria > Pseudomonadota > Alphaproteobacteria > Rhizobiales > Rhizobiaceae > OAS926. Next base: position 69,248 of record JAHBYW010000005.1, read on the forward strand.
GGCGTGCCGCTCTCGGAGAACACCGGCCGCTCGATGGTGAAGCCCAGCGGCTCCAGCATGCGCGCCAGCGCGGTCAGCGCGCCGCCTTCCATCGGTGTCACCGACGGGCAGCGGATCAGGGTGGCGAGGTTCTCGGCCGGATCGACTGGAAGGGTCATGGCGGGGCATCGAATACTGGAAACCGGCAGGCGTGTCACGCCGCCCCGCCCTTGTCCGGGCACGAGGCCGCTCGGCGCCGCGCGATGTGTCGCGGGCCGCTCCGCCCGGTTGACCGCCGCGCCGCCCGGATGCGAACTCCACGCTCCCGATTCGATGGCCGCATGCTCGACGCGAAGACTCCCATCACGATTGCCGGCGCCGGCAGCATCGGCTGCTATGTCGGTGGCTGCCTGGCGCTGGCGGGCCGCAAGGTCACGCTGCTCGGCCGGCCGCGCCTGCTCGAGCGCGTCGCCGAGAAGGGCATCGCGGTCGTCGGGCTGGACGGCGCCGAACGCCGCGTCGCCCCCGGCGTCGTCGATTGTTTCGCCGATCCCGCCCGCGCCCTGGTGCGTGCCGGGCTCGTCCTCGTCACCGTGAAGGGCGCGCAGACGGCGGAGATGGCCGAACTCGTCGCGGCGTTCGCGCCGGGCGATGCCACGGTCGTCAGCCTGCAGAACGGCGTCGACAATCCGGCGATCCTCCGTTCGCGGCTCCGTCCCGGCCAGCGCTCGGCCTCGGGCATCGTCGGCTTCAACGTCGTGCAGCCGCCCGCCGGCCGCGCGCCGCCGACGGTGCGCCGCACGACCGCTGGCGACGTGCTGGTCGACGCCGCTATCCCCGGGCTTGCCGGCCTGCTCGACGTCGACGGGCTTCGCACGCGGGGCGCGGACGACATGACCGCCGTGCGCTGGGGCAAGCTCATTCTCAATCTCAACAATGCGCTGAACGCGCTCTCCGGCCTGCCGCTGGCGCAGGAGCTCGCCGACCGCCGCTGGCGCGTGCTGCTGGCGTCGCAGGTCGCGGAGGCCGTCGCCGCGCTGAAGGCCGAAGGCATCGAGCCGGCCTCGATCGGCACGCTGAAGCCGTCGCTGCTGCCGCATGTGCTGCGGCTGCCGGATTTCATCTTCCGCATCCTGGCGCGCCAGATGCTGGCGATTGACCCGGCGGCCCGGTCGTCGATGCTCGACGACCTCGACGCGCGGCGCCTCACCGAGGTCGACCAGTTGCAGGGCGCCGTCGTCCGGCTGGCCGAGAAGCACGGTCGCGACGCGCCGGTGTGCCGCGCCGTGATGGCGCTGGTCGCCGAAGCGGAACGACGCGGCGAGGGTTCGCCGCGCCTGTCCCCGGACGCGATCAGGCCATGACTGGCTGCTGCGGCGCCGCGCGTCCTGCGAAGGCCGTGGCCAGCAGCGCCGCGCCCAGCGCCAGCAGCCAGCCCTGCCACAGGATGAAGGCGAACGGTGCGGTCTCGTAGGCCGTGAAGGACGGGTTGGCCGAGTGCAGCAGCTCCGTCTGCGCGATTAGCCACAGCGGCACGGTGATGGCGGGCAGTGCGCCGAGCACCTTCCACAGGCCCGGCATGCGCAGGAACGCGGCCGCCATGCCGATCGTCCAGACGAGCAGGGTGAGCTGGCCGAGATCTTCGCCGATCGCCACGCCGCCATACTGGTGCACGGCGGTGAACACGGCCTCGATCGCGGCGCGGCTGGCCTCGCTGGTCGCCGGGTCGGCGTGGGCGGCCGCGAGCGGCGGCACCACGAACACCCAGCGCGCCAGGCCGATGGCCTGCAGCAGGCCGCTGGCGACACCGAACATCGTGGCCAGGCGGTGCGCATTGCCGGTGGCCGCCTCCAGCCAGCGGCTGAGCGCGAGCGCGACGAAGGTGAAGAAGAAGGCGGCCAGCGCGAAGGCGAACCAGGCGAGCACGAGCGACGTGCCGCCGGCGTTGAACGCGGCGAGGATCACGCCGGTCGGCTCGCGCAGGATGTCGTCGTACTGGAAAGTCTGGACGAGGTAGATGTAGGGCACCGTCGCCAGGACGAGGAATGCGACAAGGCATGCGCCGGCGAGGGCGCGAAGGCGTGCTTCGGTCATGAGGGTTCTCCTGCCGCGCGTCGGCGGCGATCGGTTACGTTTCGGGATGCACTGCGTTCATGAGCGCTTCGATCGACTGCTCGACGCGCTGCCAGGTCTCCGCCCTGGTCAGGTCGAGACCGGAAAAATCCCCCGCGCTGACCTCTCTCAGCGCAAGGTGATGCACGCCGGCGATGAGAAGGGCGTTGATGGCCGGCGCATCGACGCCTGTGGCGGGCTGCCCCGCCTGCTTGCGCACCTCAGCGAACCATTGCCGGATCGCCTTGGCGCGCGCCTCCGAGAGCAGCTTCACCCGCTCGGAATTCTCGATCAGCTCCCACGCGATGACCCGCAGCACCAGCGGATTGGCGCGCAGCGCCCGCAGGTAGCGCTGCAGGAACGCCGCCATCACCGGCCCATACGGGCCGGGCGCGACGTCGGTGGGCTCGGTCGGGCCGAGCCACAGCTCGCGCCGCCCGGCAAGCGCCGAGAGGACGCCGTCCAGCCCGTCGAAGTAGCGGTAGATGAGAACCTTATCCACGCCGGCCCGCGCCGCGACGGCGTTGACGCCCAGCGCCGCGAAACCCTTCTCGGCGATCAGCGCCAGCGCAGCATCGGCGATGGCCTTCGCGGTCGCTTCGGCGTCACGGGTCTTGGGCGGCTTTGTCACCATGCGGTGACTTATAAGTCACCGATCGGTGACAAGTCAATGCCCCAGGCGTTGCCCGGCTGAAAAAAATCGGGCGGCACTGGGCCGCCCGTTGTTTGGTCTGGATTGCCGCGGCGTTCAGGCGGCGCGCTTGGCGCTGTCCGCCATCAGATGCTGCCCGTGCTTGATCTCGGTGCCCAGCACCTTCAGGCAGTCGCGCATGAAGTTGGACAGGCCCGGCCAGCCCTTGGCCGAGACCAGGTTGCCGTGGACATGGGAGCCCGTCGGCGCAACGTCGATATAGGTGCCGCCGGCCAGCGTCACTTCCGGCTCGCAATACTGCAGCGCTGCGACTTCCTTGCCGCGCACCACGCCGTCGACCGCGATCAGGATCTGCACGCCGTGGCAGATGGTGAAGATCGGCTTGCCGGTCTCGTGGAAGTGCCGCACGATCGCCTGCACGCCCTTGTCGATGCGGATGTATTCCGGCCCGCGGCCGCCGGCGCAGTAGACCGCGTCGTAGTCTTCCGGGCGGACCTCGGAGAAGGTCTTGTTGACGTAGTAGTCGTGGCCCAGCTTCTCGGTATAGGTCTGGTGGCCCTCGAAATCGTGCAGCGACGTCTTGATGACCTCGCCGGCCTTCTTGCCGGGGCAGACCACATGCACGGTATGGCCGACCGCATGCATCGTCTGTTCGAACACGAAGATCTCGTATTCCTCGCTGAACTCGCCGACGAGCATCAGGATTTTCTTGCCGGGCATCGCTACTCCTCCCTGGATATCTTCGAGGCCGATTGGAAAGAGCGGCATCCTAATCTGGTCGGACCAGTTTGGGAAGGGGCCGGTTCAGCGCGGTCCAGGCTTTTTTCCCGCGCGCGGCGCGCCGTCGGCCGGCGGCGTCATGCGGGCGTCGATCATGGTGATCTTCTGCCAGATCTTGCGCGACAGATTGCTGCCCAGTTCCTCGATGTCGTTCACCGCGTCGACGACGACGGCATCGTTCACCGACTGCGCGAAGAGCGCGGCCAGCTTGCCCGAGATCGACAGCATCTCGGAGCAGTAGTCGAGATAGCGCTCCAGGTCGGCCGCGTTGGTGATGCGCACGGGCGACGACTCGGTCGGGCGGAAGTCGACGTTCAGCACGGCCGGATCCTTCGTCAGCTGGTGCATGTCGATGACATGGATCAGCGAGCGCAGGCTGTGCAGCTCCTTGAACACGCGCCGCCGCTTGATCCGCTCCTCCGCCCGCACCAGCGCGACGAAGCCGAGGCCCGCCAGAAGGAAGGTGTTGAGCGAAGCCTCGATGCCCTGCACGAACTCGGAGACGCCGCCGCCGTCGCCCGACAGGCGGTCGAGCGGCAGCACCGTGCCGACGAACAGGAACATCGCGGCGCCGAGCAGGAAGGCGGCGCCGACCATGATTCTCACCCACCAGATGGGTGCTTCCAGCGCCTTCGAGGAGCGGGCGAGGTCCCGCGCGAGCGCCACCAGCTCGGTCGACACCCCCCGCAGGCCTGACTCGGGGAAGCGCTGGAAGACGCGCTGCTCGAGCGTCCGTGCGGTCGCGATGATCAGGTCGGGATCGAGCGTCCGGTAGCGCCGCGACACGGTTTTGCGGGTGTCGGCTGTCATGTCGCGTCAGGCGGGCGCGTTGGTCCGCGCGCCGTACTGGTTCGGCCCGGGATCGCCGGGGAAGAGGCAGAGCGCGATGTAGGCCGCGATCGAGATGACCGGGATGAAGAGCGCGATCGAGATGATGCCGGGCTTGTTGATGTCATGCAGCCGCTTCACCGTCAGTGCCAGGTAGGACCAGATCGAGGCGAGGAAGACGATGAAGAAGATCATCGCCCAGGCCTGACCCTGGGAGCTTTCGGGCGTGACGAGGGTGAAGCGGTACAGCACGAAGACCTGGACGACCGCGATCAGCATGCCTGCAAGAAAATAGGCCGCGCGGCTGACGCGGCCTGAGAAGCGGAAGAACAGCCAGGTCAACTGGCCTCGATCAGGCAAGCGGGTCCGGTCCGTACTGGTTCGGGCCGCGCGTGCCTTCCAGGATGCCCAGTTCGACCAGGATCCAGATGCCGCCGATGAACGGCACCAGCGCGATCAGGCTCCACCAGCCGGACTTGCCGCGATCGTGCCAGCGCTTGGCGTAGACGGCCAGCGCGCAGTAGATCGAGGCGATCGAGACGATCAGGCCGACGATGCCGAGCTGCCCGCCATTGCCCATGTCTATCTGCGTGCCGAGCAGCATGTCGATCAGCATCGCGACGATGCCGACGGCGATGAAAATGCCGATCGCGGCCCAGAATTTGCCGCGGTTGATGCGGCCATCGAAGCTAGTCAGAAGCCATTTCCAGTCCATGTCACCCCTCCGGTGCTAAACCGGGTCTGCACCCGGCGAGACGTGCGGAAAGTGCGTCCGTTTGCCGCAAAGATCAATCTCTAAGCAGTTCGTTGATCGAAGTTTTCGACCGGGTTTTTTGGTCCACGCGCTTGACGATGACGGCGCAGTAGAGGCTTGGCCCCGGCTCTCCGCCGGGCAGAGGCTTGCCCGGAAGCGAGCCCGCCACCACCACCGAATGCGGCGGCACTTCGCCGTAGAAGACCTCGCCGCTGGCGCGGTCGACGATCTTCGTCGACTGGCCGATGAACACGCCCATGCCGAGCACCGAACCCTCGCGGACGATGCACCCCTCGACCACCTCGGAGCGTGCGCCGATGAAGCAGTTGTCCTCGATGATCGTCGGTCCGGCCTGCAGCGGCTCCAGCACGCCGCCGATGCCGACGCCGCCGGACAGATGCACGTTCTTGCCGATCTGCGCGCAGGAACCCACCGTCACCCAGGTGTCGACCATCGTGCCGCTGTCGACATAGGCGCCGACATTGACGAAGGACGGCATCAGGATCGCGTTCGGCGCGATGTAGGCGGACCGCCGGACGATGGCGCTCGGAACCGCGCGGAATCCGGCCTTCTCGAAATCGACAGCGCTCCAGCCGTCGAACTTGGACGGCACCTTGTCCCACCACGAAGCCGCACCCGGGCCGCCCGAGATGAGCTCGTTCGGGTTCAGCCGGAACGACAGCAGCACCGCCTTCTTCAGCCACTGGTTCACCGTCCACGCCCCGTCGGCCTGCCGCTCGGCGACGCGGACCTCGCCGCGGTCGAGCAGCGCCAGCGCGTGCTCGACTGCCTCGCGGACCTCGCCCCGCGTCGCGGGCGACACGCTGGCGGGGTCGCCGAACGCCTTCTCGATCGTGCGTTCGAGGCTCGACAGGTCGGGCTTCGCCATTCGGGTCTCCGTTACGCGCTGTTAAGGGCTGGGGCCTAGGCTCGGACGCCGCTTGGCCAAAACGGCGCGGACCCTAAGTCAACGGGTCCGGGGGGTCAATCGCGACAGCGCCACGGGACGGCGCGGACGGACGACTGGGGACACGCGTCGCATGAATCCGATGGAGAAGGCCGGCTGGTCGCCGCTGCCGCATTCCGACGAGGATCTCGAGCGCGCCGAGAACGCGCCCGACACGCCGCAGACGCGCGCCTCCACCTACCGGCTCGCCTGGAACGACGTGGATTTCATGACGCGGCGCGAACTGCGCGCCGTGCGCCTGCAGCTCGAGCTGCTGAAACCGGAGATGATCCTGGCCGAGCGCGGCATCCGCTCCACCGTCGTGATGTTCGGCGGCGCCCGCATCCCGGAGCCGGGCGGCGACGCCTGGGCCGCCAAGAACGAGACGCAGAAGCGGAATCTCGAGAAGAACAGCCGCTACTACGAGGAGGCCCGCAAGTTCGCGCGGCTCTGCTCGCAGCAGGCGGCGGCGTCCTACTACCGCGAGTATGTCGTGGTGACCGGCGGCGGGCCGGGCGTCATGGAAGCCGGCAACCGCGGCGCCGACGACGTCGGCGCGCCGTCGATCGGCCTCAACATCGTGCTTCCCCACGAGCAGGCGCCGAACGCCTTCGTGTCACCCGAGCTCTGCTTCAACTTCCACTACTTCGCCATCCGCAAGATGCATTTCATCATGCGCGCCAAGGCCGTCGCCGTCTTCCCCGGCGGCTTCGGCACGATGGACGAGTTCTTCGAGACGCTGACGCTGATCCAGACCGGCCGCATGGAGCGCATCCCGATCGTGCTGTTCGGCCGCGAGTTCTGGGACCGCGCCATCGACCTCGACTACCTCGCCGAGCAGGGCACCATCACGCCGGGCGACCAGGACCTGATCGACCTCGTCGAGACGGCCGACGAGGCGTGGGAGATCATCCGGGGTTTCTACGGCCTGCAGCCGCCCGAATGACGCCCGGCCCGGCCGCTCAGCGTACCGTGAATTCCTGCTTCTCGATCTCCAGCCGCACGATCCAGCCCTTCTCGTCCTCGGTCCGGTCCATGGAGAACAGCTTCAGGTCGGCGCCGATGCTGCTCAGCCGGAAACCGTCCGGCTCGCCCGGAAAGGTCCAGGCGTGCTGCTCGGGATGGAACACCAGCATCTCGTCGAACACGCCGTCGCTGCCCGGCATGTAGGCGACCATCTGGCCGAGCGTGCCGCTCCGGAAATAGTCGAGATCGGTCCAGTAGAGCGCCGGCCGGCCCACGATGTCGAGCTCCAGCGCCACCGCTAGGTACCGCGAGTCGTGCTTCACGAACGGGTTGTCGAGCGAAACCTTCCGCGGTGCCACAGCGGCCTCCAGCTGCCGCCTGATCCGGCCGTCCGCGTCGGTCGTCAGCGTCGCGCCGGCGCCGGGCGCGCGGGCGTTCGCCTCGCTGCCGACCACCAGGCGCACCGGCAGGTTGGCGCGCGGCGCGCCGCTCTCGTCGACGATCCGCACCTCGATATCGATCGGCTCGGGATCGGCCGCGGCGGTGCATCCGACGCCCGCCATCACCGCCGCCATCACCCCCGCGATCCTACGCGTCATAGCCTTCATGATGCTCCATCCTCACCCCCTCGATCGCCGCGATCGTGCGCGCCGCCCGCGCGACCTCGGCCGAAGGATAGCACGCCCGCGCCGACCAGGAACCGACCGCGATCTCCGCATAGCCGCCGCCCTTCGCCGGCTTGATCTCGATGTGCGAGGCCGCGACCGTCGCGCCGAAGTCGAAGGCGGCGCTCGTCCATCGCGTCGACAGGCACCAGATCGCGTCGCGCCGGCTGGACCAGAGCGCGAAGCCCGTCGGCGGGATCGTCGCCGCGAGCTCGGCCGGCGTGTCGAGGAGCTCCGGCCGGTACAGCGCATGATGCACGGCGCGGCGCGCCGCCCTGTCGTCGTGCATCTGCTCGAGGTCGAGGCGGAACGTCTCGGTCGCGTCCCGCCGCGCCGCGTAGCGCGCCAGCGCTGCCGACCGCTGCCGCCACGCATCGAGATAGGGCAGGGCGGCCCGCGCCTCGCTCCACGAATGCCAGATCATCGCGATGGACCTGCCGCCGTCCTCGGGCCGCTCGCCGCCGAACACCGACACGCTGAGGGTGGTGTCGCCGCGCCGCCATTCGGCGGTCTCCGTCACCATCGACCAGGCGCCGGCGGCCTCCGGATAGGCGCCGACGCGATCCGGGCGACCGAGCGTCGCGGCAAGCCTCTCGACCACCGCGCCCGCCGCCTCGTCGCGCGCGTCGATCAGGTAGGTCGCGGTCAGGACCGGCCGGTCGCCCGACGGCGCGGTCAGCGACGCCGACAGCGTCCTGAACCCGAAGCGGGCGTCGCAGCGGAACACCGCCTGGTTCGCGGCGGGATACGGCACGGCGAGCCGCGTCAGTCCGGGCAGCGCCGTCGCCGCGCCGAGCGTCGTGCCCCACGCCACGAGCACGTCGCCGATGCGGAACCCCGTGCCCAGTTCGGCCTCGGTCGCCGGATCCATGCTGGAACGTCTCACCCCCGGTCCCGTTGTTCGTCGCGCGGGCGCGCCGGGCGCCCGCTTCAGACCAGGGAGCGTAGCATGACGTCCAGGGCCCGCAGCAACGCCGACGTCGACGACGGCACGGCCGCCCGCCGGCGCGAGGCGGAGCGCCGCGCCGCGGAAACCGCCGCGGAGCGCACCGACGAGACGGTCGAGCAGGAGACCGAGGATGCCTTCGAGGACGCCGAGGAGCTGCCGCAGGAAGACGCCCGCTGACGCGGCTCAGGCGTCCGGCGCCTTCGGCCGGTTGACCAGCGTCACCAGCACGAACGAGATGATCATCAGGAGGTACCAGGCGCCGAGCTTCTGGATCGACACCGGCGTCCAGGTCTCGCCCTGTCCCGGGTAGATCCAGGCGCGCGACCATGTGCCGATGTTCTCCGCGAACCAGATGAACAGCGCCACCAGCAGGAAGCCGAGCAGCAGCGGCATGCGGTGGCGGAAGCGGAAGACGCGGTAATGCACGGTCGTGCGCAGGAAAAGCACCGCCGTCGCCGCGAACAGCGCAAGCCGGATGTCGACGGTGAAATGGTGGGCGAAGAAGTTCACATAGATCGCGACCGCCAGCGCGACTGTCGTCCACAGCGGCGGATAGCCGGTGTAGCGCATGTCGAAGATGCGGCTGATGCGCGCGAGGTAGGACCCGACCGAGGCATACATGAAGCCGGAGAACAGCGGCACGGCGGCGATGCGGAAGAAACTCTCCTCCGGATAGATCCACGAGCCGGCCGACGTCTTGAACACCTCCATCGCCGTGCCGACGACGTGGAAGATCAGGATCACCTTCGCCTCCGCCTGCGTCTCCAGCCGCGCCGCCAGCATCAGCAGCTGGATCGACAGCGCGGCCAGGAACAGGACGTCGTAGCGGCTGATCGGCATGCCGTCCGGCCACAGGACCTTCGTCGCGATGATCAGCGCCAGCATGGCGCCGCCGAACAGACAGGCCCAGGCCTGTTTCAGCCCGAACACCAGGAACTCCACCGCCGCGCCGGAGAGACCGTGCGCCGGGAGCCGGTCGAGCAGCTGCCGCGCCGCCGCGTCGATGCGCGCCTCGACCGATGTGAACCGGTTGCTCAAGCGGCGGGCGCCCCGGGCACGGCCGTGCCGGCGAGCGTGCCGAGGAAGCCGGCGAGGTCGTCGGTGACGTAGTCGACGTCGTCCTCGTTGGCCGGGTCGCGCTCCCAGATCTCCGCGAAGGTCGGCTCGAAATTGCGCGGCACCACCAGCACCGTCGTCATGCCGAGCGCCTTCGGCACCGCGAGATTGCGGGCCAGGTCCTCGAACATCACCGCGTTCGGTCCGGCGATCCGGTGCAGCGCCACGAACTTGTCGTAGCTCTGCCGCGCCGGCTTCGGCGTCAGGTCGGCGGCGACGATGTCGAAGATGTCGTCGAAATGGTCGAGGATGCCGAGCTGCCGCGCGGCGCGTTCGGCGTGTCCGCGGTCGCCATTGGTGAAGATGAACTTGCGGCCGGGCAGGGCGCGGATGGCGGTGCCCAGCGCCGGGTCCGGCGCCAGCCAGCTGTAGTCGATGTCGTGCACCCTGCGCAGGAAGTCGTCCGGGTCGATCCCGTGCCGCGCCATCAGGCCGGACAGCGTCGTGCCGTATTCCAGGTAGAGCTCCTTCTGCAGCTTGCGCGCCTCCTCGCGCGGCAGCGACAGGAGTTCCGACACATAGGACGTCATCTTCACGTCGATCTGCGAGAACAGGTTCGAGTGGTGCGGGTAGAGCGTGTTGTCGAGGTCGAACACCCAGTCGGTGATCCGGGCGAAGCGGGCGGGGTCTGGCGTCTCGGTCATGTCGGCATTCTGGATAGGGCGGATCGCACAAGCGCGATCCGTGTGGCGAAATCATGCGCGGCGGCTGCCCCGGCGAGAAACGGCCAACCGCGGCGCATGTCAATGAGGGCGCTCCTCCCTCCCCCTCGAGGGGAGGGTGGCCAGCCGCAGGCTGGCTGGGTGGGGTCTTGGCGGCCGTGCGCCGACGCCACCCGAGCGGCCGTGCGCCGGCGGCGCTGCTCCCTCCCCCTCGAGGGGAGGGTGGCCAGCCGCAGGCTGGCCGGGTGGGGTCTTCGCGGCCGCGCGCCGGCGCCACCCTTGCGGCCGTGCGCCGACGCCACCCGTGCGGCCGCGCGCCGACGGCGGGCGAAGCGCTCGGCCCGCGGCCACCAACGCCGGCATACGCCGACGGATTCCCTCGTGGGAGACAGGAAAGACCTCAACGATTCCAGTCCCTTCCACGATTTCTGCGGCGATCCTGTCCACCCCCCTTTGCCGATGCCTTATCCTCCGTCGCAGTCCCGCCCGCGGGAAGCGCCGGTCATGACGGTGATTTGCGTGGGGCCGGACCGGCGCCTCCGCCGGTGGCCAACGTAGCCGCCGGCCGGGGAGGCTCCGCGAGACGTCCCACGGGGAAGAAAGGCCCCGGGCGTGCTCAAAGCACGCACACACGGGACCGGCGCAGGCGATGCCTTGGGCGCGAATGCCTGTCGCCGCGAATGGTGGGAGGCCGAGGGCAGTTGCCGGACGCCGTTTGCACCACCTCAGGAGTCGGTCACGGACAGCGGACGATGCGGAGAGGCCTTAAAACGCCGGACGGGCGGCCGAAGGGTCGCAGTCACTACCCCCCAGATGAGCGAGCCGACGGCCGCCCGTCTTCCCACCGCGGGGCACATCGTCCGACGGTGGCGGTTTCCCTCAATGGCCAGGCCGGCCCGTCCGGAGCGTGGCGAGGATGACGTGCGCCTTGACCTCTCCCCCCTTGAGTCCATCGGCCTACCCCGGCATCGGCGGCCGTGCCCGACGGCAAAGGCGCTGCATTGTCGTGCCCGGCGGCGAAGCCGCTGCGGGCGAGGCCGGCCCAGGGTGCCGACCGCGCGCGACGCAGGCGACGCAGCGAAACAACGACCCTCACCGGATTATCGCTCTGTCCACACTCCCGCGAACGCCCGTTGCAAATGGCCCCCGATCGCCTAATTTGGCCGCGATGACGCCCCAGGACATTACCAAGCTGATCGTGCGCACCTCGATGCGCGACCGGTCGGCGTTCGATCTGCTGTACCGGCAGACCAGCGCGAAACTCTTCGGCGTATGCCTGCGTGTCTTGAACGACCGGGCGGAGGCCGAGGAGGCGCTGCAGGAGGTCTTCGTCAAGATATGGACGAAGGCCGACCGTTTCGCCGTCTCCGACCTCAGCCCGATCTCCTGGCTGGTGGCGATCGCGCGCAACCACGCGATCGACCGCATCCGGGCGCGCCGGCAGCGGACGGCGGAACTGGACGAGGCGCTGGAGGTGGCGGACCCGCAGCCCGGGCCCGAGGCCCAGGCGGTGGCGGCGGGCGAGAACGAGCGGATCTACCGCTGCCTCGACGAACTGGAGACTGACCGGGCGGCGGCCGTCCGGGGCGCCTATCTCAAGGGCGAGAGTTATGCCGAACTGGCGGAGCGCCACGCGGTGCCGCTGAACACGATGCGGACCTGGCTGCGCCGCAGCCTGATGAAACTGAGGGAATGCCTCGAGCGATGAGCACGGCGGACACCAGCGAGCGGGAACATGGAGGCGACGACATCGTCGCCGCCGAATACGTTCTCGGCGTCCTTCCGTCGGAGGAGCGCGGCACGGCGGCGCGGCGCATCGACGCCGAGCCCGGCTTCGCGCGTCTCGTCGACAGCTGGGAGGTCCGCTTCGCCCCGATGGCCTCGGCCTACGAGCCCGTCGATCCGCCGGCCTCGGTGAAGCCGGCCATCGACCGGCGCCTCGCCGGCGCCGCGGCACCGGCCGCTGCTCGGCCCGGCATGTGGGCCAGCCTCGCCTTCTGGCGCGGCCTGGCGGTGGCGGCGCTTGCCGCCCTGGCGCTGTGGATCGTCGTCCCTTACGTGATCGCGCCCGAACAGCAGCCGCAGCAGCTGCGCCTCGTCGCCTCGCTCGCGCCGCACGACAGCGACGTGCACTATTTCGTCGTCTTCGACGCCCGCACCGCCGATGTCGGCCTCTCGCATGTCACCGGCGCGCGCGCCGACGGCCGTGATTTCGAGCTCTGGCTGATCGAGGGCGACAAGGCGCCGGAATCCATCGGCGTGATCCCCGTCGGCGCCAGCGTTCACCTCGCGGTTTCGCAGGCGCTGGTCGACCGCTTCTCCTCCGGTGCCGTGCTGGCGATCAGCATGGAGCCCGCCGGCGGCTCGCCGACCGGCGAACCGACCGGCCCGGTCGTCGCCTCCGGCGACCTGAAGACCATCTGACACAATCCGTGTTCGGCGTGCGGGCATCTTTTTCGCGCCGCGGCGAAACTTGCCGCGCCGCCCGCGCGTATCTTATCCTTCGGCCTGTATCGTCGATCTAAATAACTGAAAAAATTCGATTTTTTCTGAAACTCCCGGCGCGCACGGCGCGTGTCTCCAACGGTACCCAAAACGGGAAACCACCGTTAAACCCAGGGAGATCAATGACAATGCGCAAGCTCACTTCCGCCCTTCTCGCCGGTGCCGTCGCTCTCAGCACCCTCGCCACGGTCGCCTATGCCGAGAACCCGATGGTCGGCGGCGCGGCGATGTACGCGGACAAGAACATCGTCGAGAACGCGGTCAACTCGAAGGACCACACCACGCTCGTCGCGGCCGTGCAGGCTGCCGGCCTGGTCGAGACGCTGCAGGGCGCCGGCCCGTTCACCGTGCTGGCTCCGGTCAATGACGCCTTCGCGGCGCTGCCGGCCGGCACCGTCGACAACCTGCTGAAGCCCGAGAACAAGGACCAGCTGACCAAGGTGCTGACCTGCCACGTCATCGGCGCCAAGGCGATGTCCGCCGACATTTCCAAGATGGTGATGGACGATGGCGGCGAGCACAAGGTGACGACCGTTGGCGGCTGCGAGCTGACGCTCAAGGCGGCCGACGGCAAGGTCACCGTGACCGACGAGAATGGCAACGTCGCCAACGTGACGATCGCCGACGTCGAGCAGTCGAACGGCGTGATCCACGTCATCGACAAGGTCCTGCTGCCGAAGATGTAAGCCGGCCGTCCAGGCACACGTCCGGGCGCTTCCGCCCGATCCGTTTCGGTCCCGTCCCTCCCGTTCGGCGACCGGACAGCAAGAACCCCGCGCGGGCCTCCCGCGCGGGGTTCCGTTTTGGCATGGCCTGCGAATCTCACTGCGCGCGTTTGCGGCCGGTGATCATCGCGCGCACTAGGTTCTCGCGGTGCTCGAGGCTGGCAACGACGACCCCCAGCACGTGCAGCGCGATCAGCGCGACAGCCGTATAGGCCGCGGCCTCGTGAACCTCTTCGACCCAACTCACGCCCCAGTAGGCGTCGGTCGTCATCAGCCAGCCGGTGGTGCAGATGGCGGCGATCATGACCAGCAGCGCTAAGACCATCGCGCCGCCGGCCGGATTGTGGCCGAGATGCCGCGGCGCGCGCATGCGGATCGTGTCGGCGAGGTAGCGCAGCACGGTCGCGGGCGAGCGCACGAAATCGGTGAAACGCGCGTGCCCGGTGCCGAAGAAACCCCAGATCACCCGCGCCAGCAGCAGTGCGGCGATTGCATAGCCGGCAAGCTCGTGGGCGGTGTCCCATTCGTCGCCGGTGAGAAAGGCGAACGTGAACAGGCCGACCAGCGACCAGTGGAAGAGGCGGACGAACGGGTCCCACACCCGCACCTCCTCCGGCGGCGTCGTGCCGCCGGAGACGAGGTTGCCCGAACGGGCGTCCATCAGTCGTCGATCTTCGTCTTGACGACGTCGCCGCTGACGGGATCGACATAGGTCTCGACCCTGTTGCCGGCCTTGTCCTTGGCGTAGATCTCGTAGCAGCTGTCCTCGATCTTGACCTGCCGGACCTGGTAGCCGTCCGCCACGAATTTGGCGGTGATGGCGTCGATGGTCATCCACTCGGACTGCGGCGCGGTCGTGCACTGGCTGTCGTCGGCGAGTGCCGGCGCGGCGGCGAAAGCGATGGTGGCGAGGGCAAGGGCGGTGACGAGGTTTCGCATGGTATTTCCCTTCTTCTGCGGGTTGGCGTCGCTTCGTTCGCGACGGACCGGGTTCTGCACCTCTCGCAATGACGGCCGCCTGAGCCTGGCTGTCAGCGTTCTGTCATCCGGGCCGCGGCAGGAAGGCTGATGATGGCGAGACCTCTCATCCGCACGCTGCTTGTCGGCATCATGCTGTCCGCCGCGACGCTGGCGCAGGCGGACCGTGGCCGCGGCGGGCACGACGACGACGATTCGGAGCGGGCCCGGCAGGGCGCCCTCTCCGGCGAGTACATGCCGCTCGCGGACCTGATGAAGGTCGTCAAGGCGGCCTATCCCGGCCAGATCGTCGAGACGGAACTGGAGGAGCGCGACGGCGCGGTCTATTACGAAATCTACGTCCTGCAGGCCGACGGCCGGGTGATCGAGGTCAAGGTCGACGCCCGCACCGGGCGTATCCTGAAGGCGGAAGAGGACGACTGATCGTGCGCGTTCTGCTGGTCGAGGACGATCGCCGCATTGCCCGCGACATCGCCGCGGCGCTCGCCGAAGCCGGCTACGTTGTCGACTCCGCCACTGACGGCGAGGACGCGTGGTTCAAGGGCGACACCGAAGACTATGCGGCGATCGTCCTCGATCTCGGCCTGCCGACGATGGACGGGCTTTCCGTCCTGAAACGCTGGCGCGCCGCCGGCCGCCGCACGCCCGTGCTGGTGCTGACCGCGCGCGGCACATGGACCGAGCGTGTCGAGGGGATCGACGCGGGCGCCGACGACTACCTGCCGAAGCCGTTCGCCATGGAGGAACTGCTGGCCCGCCTGCGCGCGCTGCTGCGGCGTAGCGGCGGCCATGCCGCTCCCGTGATAGCGATCGGCGACGTCATTCTCGATCCCCGGCAGATGCGCGTCTCCCGGGCGGGTCGGGCGATCGCACTGACACCGCAGGAATACCGGCTGGTGTCCTACCTGATGCACCATTCGGGCCGGGTCGTTCCCCAGCAGGAACTCGCCGAACACCTGCAGGCGGAGCATTACGAGCGCGAATCCAACGCGGTTGAAGTGCTGGTGGGCCGGACGCGCCGCAAGCTGGGCGACGGACTGATCGAGACGCGGCGCGGCTTCGGCTACCTCGTTCCGGCGCCGGACGCGCCGACATGAAATCGATCCGCGTCCGCCTGTTCGTCCTGGCGCTTTCCGGCATCGCGATCGCGCTCGGCGCCACCGCCTTCGGCCTGACCGCGCTGTTCGGTCGCCATGTGGAGCGGCGGATCGGCCAGGAGCTCGATGCCTATGTCTCCCAGATCGCGGGCAATCTGCGGGTGGATGCGACCGGGGGCCTGACGCTGGCGCGCGAGCCGGCGGACGCGCGGTTCCACCAGCCCTTCGCGGGACTCTACTGGCAGGTGGTCGACGAACGCAGCGGGGCGCTGACGCGGTCGCGCTCGCTCTGGGATGCACAGCTTCCCGTGGCGCGCGCTGCCGTGCGGTCCGGCGAGACGCGTGTCGAGACCGTCACCGGTCCGGCGGACGAGGACCTCCTGTTGCATGAGCGGCGCGTCATCCTGACGGACGGCGGCGCCGACCGACCGGTCCTCATCGGCGTGGCCGTCGACCGGTCGGAACTGGAGCCGCTGATGTCCGGTTTCGCTTGGGACATGCTTCCGGGCCTCGCGATCCTCGGCGCGTTCCTGCTGGGCGGCGCGTGGTGGCAGGTGGGCGCCGGGCTGCGGCCCCTTCGCGCGCTGAGCGCCGGCGTGAGCGCCGTCCGCGAGGGCGCGGCCGGCCGCGTCCCGGGCGCGGTGCCCGACGAGGTGGCGCCGCTGGTGACAGGCATCAACGACCTGCTCGACCAGCGCGACCAGATGGTGGTGCGCGCGCGCGACAGGGCGGCCGACCTGGCGCATGCGATGAAGACGCCGCTGACGGCGCTGGCGGGCGACGTCGGCCGGCTCCGGGCACGCGGCGACGACGCGCTTGCCGACGACATCGCCGCCGTGGCATCGCAGATGCGGCGCGCGATCGACCGGGAACTGGCGCGGTCGCGCTTGCGGCACACAGGCTATGGCGCAGGGTCGGCCCGCGTTCTGCCCGTGGCGGAATCGGTCGCGCGGACCCTTGGGCGGACGGCGGCCGGAGAAGCCCTGGCCTATGACCTGCGGATCGGCGGCGATGTCGCCGCGCGGATGCCCGTCGACGACCTGACCGAGGTGCTTGGCAACCTGATGGAGAACGCGGCGCGGGTTGCCCGCAGCCGGGTCCGCGTTAGCGGCGATGCAGACGGCGCCGGCGGCGCGACGATACGCGTCGAGGACGACGGGCCGGGCGCCGACCCCGAAACGATGGTGGGTCTCTCCGGCCGCGGCCGGCGCGCCGACGAGTCCGGCGGAGCGGGGCTGGGTTTGGCGATCGTGGGCGACATCCTGTCCGCCCACGGCACATCACTCGCCTTTGGACGGTCGGACCTCGGCGGTCTGGCCGTGTCGTTCATCGTTCCGGCCTGAGTTCGCTACCGGCCGGCCGCCGCCGCCAGGATCGCGCTGCGCAACGCCTCGATGCCCTCGCCCTTCTCGGACGAGGTGGTGATGATTTCGGGGAAAGCCGCCGGGCGCTTGCGGATGCGCTCCTGCGTGGCGGCCATCAGCTTCCCGACCTCGGACGCCTTGATCTTGTCGGCCTTCGTCAGCACGACCTGGTAGGACATGGCTGCCTTGTCCAGCAGCGCGAACACGTCTTCGTCGTTCTTCTTGATCCCGTGCCGGGCATCGACCAGGACGTAGACCCGCTTCAGCGTGACGCGGCCCTTGAGATAGTCGAAGATCAGCTTTGTCCACTGATCGACCTTGTCCTTCGGCGCGCTCGCGTAGCCGTAGCCCGGCATGTCGACCAGGGCGAGGGGCGGCAGGTCGTCCGTGCTGCCGGTGTAGCCCTCGGGCACGAAGAAGTTCAGTTCCTGCGTGCGGCCGGGAGTGTTCGACGTGCGGGCGAGGCCGGACGTGCCCGTCAGTGCATTGACCAGCGACGACTTGCCGACGTTCGAGCGTCCGGCAAAGGCGATCTCGGGCGGACCCTCCGGCGGCAGGTGCTTCATGTCGGGCACGCCGCGCACGAAAATCCACGGCCGGGCGAAGATGGCCGGCGCGAGATTGGATGCGGTGCTCACGCGGCGGCCTCGAGTGCCGCCAGGTCGGCGCCTCGGATAGCATCGAGGTTGCGGCTGATCTTGTCCTGCGGCCAGTCCCACCAGGCGACCGCGAGAAGGCGCCTGACGGTCTGCTCGTCGAAGCGCGTCTTGACGACCTTGGCGCCGTTGCCGGCGACGATGGCATAGGGCGGTACGTCATGGGTGACGACGGAGCGCGCCGCCACGATCGCGCCGGAGCCGATGCTGACGCCGGGCATGATGACGGCCTCCATGCCGATCCACACATCGTTCCCGACCACCGTGTCGCCACGGTTCTCCTGCTCCCAGCTCTTCACGTCGAAGCCCTTCTCCCAGCCCTGGGCGAAGATGTTGAACGGGTAGGTGGAGAACCCGGACATCGTGTGGTTCGCGCCGTTCATGATGAAGCGGCAGCCCTCGGCCAGCGCGCAGAACCGGCCAATGATTAGCCGGTCGCCGATGAACGGATAATGATGCAGCACGCAGTTCCGGGCGAAGTCCTCCGGCCCTTCCGGAGAATCGTAGTAGGTGAAGTCGCCGATCTCGATGTTGGGCGCATCGATCAGCGGCTTCAGGAACACGACGCGCGGGTGCATCGGGATCGGATGCTTGATTGCTGGATTGGGTCCGGCCATGGCTGGGCTCCGGTGATGCGTCCGGAACTATAGTGCCGGCTCGGACGCATGCAACGGCGCCGCTTCCGCGGCGCCGGGCAGGGCTACTCGGCCGGCTTCGGCTTGCGCTTGAACAGCCCGATGAGATTGTCCCAGAGCTCGATCCTGGCGCCCTGGCGCTTCATGATCACGCCCTGCTGGATGATCGAGAGCAGATTGTTCCAGGCCCAGTAGATGACGAGGCCCGCCGGGAACGATGCCAGCATGAAGGTGAAGATCACCGGCATCCAGTTGAAGATCATCGCCTGCGTCGGGTCCGGCGGCGTCGGGTTCATGCGCATCTGCAGGAACATGGTCACGCCCATGACCAGCGGCCACACGCCGATCAGCAGGAAGTGCGGCACGTCGTAGGGTAGCAGGCCGAACAGGTTGAACAGCGATGTCGGGTCGGGCGCGGCGAGGTCCTGGATCCAGCCGAAGAAAGGCGCATGGCGCATTTCGATGGTGACGTAGAGCACCTTGTAGAGCGCGAAGAACACGGGGATCTGGATCAGGATCGGCCAGCAGCCCGCCAGCGGATTGATCTTCTCCGTCTTGTAGAGCTCCATCATCGCCTGCTGCTGCTTCATGCGGTCGTCCGCGTACTTCTCGCGGATCTCCAGCATGGCCGGCTGCACCTTCTTCATGTTCGCCATCGACTTGTACGACTTGTTGGCGAGCGGGAAGAAGAAGGCCTTGACGATGACGGTGGTCGCCAGGATGGCCAGGCCGAAATTGCCGAGCATCTTGTAGAGCGTGTCGATCAGCCAGAACATCGGCTTGGTGATGAAATAGAACCAGCCCCAGTCGATCAGCAGCTCGAACTGGCGGATGTTGCGGTCGACCTCGTAGGCGTCGACCTTGGCGACTTCCTTGGCGCCGGCGAACACCAGCGTCTCGAACGTCACCGGTTGCGCCGTGCCGACCTCGACCGGGTCGGTCAGGAAGTCCGCCTGGTAGCGTTCGCCCGACGTGTCCTTGAAATAGGCGTAGCGCGGTTGGAACGGCGCCGACATCTTCGGCGCCATCGTCACGGCCCAGTACTTGTCGGTGATGCCCAGCCAGCCGTCCGAGGACTTGCCCGGCGTGACCTTCCCCTCTTCCTCGACGTCGGAATAGTCGACCTCGGTCAGGCCTTCCTCGCCGGTTACGCCGATGAGCCCTTCGTGCAGGACGTAGATCGACGGTGTGCTTGGCTTCTCCAGCCGCGTTACGCGGCCGTAGCTCGCCAGCTGCACCGGCGCGCCGCTGGCGTTCGAGACCACGTCGGAGACCGTGAACATGTAGTCGTCGTCGACCGCGATGATGCGCTTGAACGTCAGTCCCTTGTCGTTGGTGAAGGTGAGCGTCACCGGTGTCGAGGGCGTCAGCGCCGTGCCGCTTTCGACGGTCCACCGGGTGTCCGGCCCGGGCACTTCGCCGGTGGCGTCGGTCTTGATGTAGCCGATCTCGGTGTAGAAGCCGTTCGGGAGCGCGCGCGGATTGAGCAGCTCGATGATCGGCGAGTCGTTCTCGACGGTCAGGTGGTAGTCCTTCAGGCGCAGATCGTCGAGGCGGGCGCCGGTCAGGTTGATCGAGCCCGTGAGGCTCGGCGTGTCGATGTTCACACGCTGGTCGGTGGCGAGCGCGGCCTCGCGGTTCGCGGCCGGTGCGCCGTCGGAGCCGGGCACGCCGCCCGGAATGTCGGGATAGGGCGCAGACGGATCGGGCGCCGGCGCTGCCGGGTTGGTTTCCACCTCCTCCAGCTTTGCCTTCTCGCGCTCCGCCTCGATGCGCGGGTTGACGTAGAACACCTGCCACAGCGTCAGGATCGCCACCGAAAGAGCGATGGTGATGAAGAAGTTGCGGTTATTTTCCATCGTTGCTTCCGCGAAACCTGCGTGAGAGTTCAGCCTTCACCTGGCCGAACGGTGCCGTGAGAACCTCGGCGCGAGCGACGATCACATAGTCATTGCCCGGCTGCATGTCACCTGCGGCATGGGTTCGTACCGCCTCGCGCAGGCGCCGGCGGATGCGGTTGCGCTCGACTGCGCCGCCCGTCTTCTTGGTGACCGTCAGGCCGAGACGAGGCTCCCCGGCGTCACCGCGCGCCAGGACCTCGATGAGAAACAGCCGGCCGCGCCGCTTCTCGCCGCGCCGGACAGCCAGGAACTCCGCCCTTTTCCGAAGGGGACGGTACCTGCCCTTGCGGCCGGTTTCCGTCACGAAACCGGTCCGGTCAGGCCGAAAGGCGCTTGCGGCCCCGGTTGCGGCGTGCGGCCACGACCCCGCGGCCGCCCTTGGTGGCCATGCGGGCACGGAAACCGTGCCGGCGCTTGCGGACAAGCTTGGAAGGTTGATAGGTGCGCTTCATTTATTTGATACCGCGGCGTGCGGCCCTTCTTGGTTCTGTCGTCATGACAGGAGCAGTGTCCGGGCGGGGTGGCGCAATGAAAATTGCGCCGGAACCATGGGCCCGAACGTGAGCGGGCTTATAGAAAGGCCGCTTTTCGGTGTCAATCGGATCGGAACGGGCTGAACGGGCGACGTCTCGCCATGGAACCATCGCAGCAGGAACCGGCGGGCGGGCGCGGCCGGGGTCGTTTCGTCCCCGCCGCGGTGATCGTGTTCGGGCTGCTGACAGCGCTTGCGCTGGGCTGGCAGCGGTACCTCACCCTTGCCTGGCTGGGCGAGAGCCGCGACGCGCTCCGCGTCATGGTCGATGCCAACCTCGGCCTTGCCCTCGTCGTGTTCCTTCTCTTCCACGTGACTGCGACCGCCTTCGCCTTCCCCGCCGCCGCGATGCTGACCGTGTTTGCCGGCTTCCTGTTCGGCTGGAAGCTCGGCATGACGGTTATCATGGCCGGGTCCATCGCCGGCGCGACGATCCTGTTCCTGTCCGCGCGCGCGGCCTCGGGCGGCTACCTGCGGCGGAAGGTCGCCGCGATTGCGCCCCGCTTCGAGGCGGGATTCGAGCGCGACAGCTTCTTCTACCTGCTGGTTCTGAGGCTGGCGCCCTTCATCCCCTTCTTCATGGTCACGATCCTCCCGGCGCTGTTCAACGTCCGGCTGAAGACGTTCCTGGCTGCAACTGCGTTGGGCATCGTGCCGGGCGCCTTTCCCTATTCGCGGCTGGGCGAGGGTGCCGACAGCGTGCTGGTCGCGGCGCGGGCCGCCGGCCGGGAAGCGACGCTTTCGGACCTGGTGACCACCGAAATCAGGGTCGCATTCGCGGCGCTTGCCCTTGTGACGCTGATCGCCACTGTCGTAAGACGGGTCTGGCTGCGCGACGCGCCCTGATTTGGCCACCCTGAGCGAGAAGGCATCGCGGCGCCGGATACGGGCGACGACCGGGACAGGAGCGGAATGGTCGAAAGGCTGAAGCACGATCTTTGCATTGTCGGCGCGGGCTCGGGCGGGCTTGCGCTGGCGGTCGCCGTCGCGGCGACCGGGCTTCCCGTCGTTCTCGTGGAGAAGAACAGGATCGGCGGCGACCTGTGGACCGGGTCGGTCCCGTCGAAAGCCTTCCTCGCAGCCGCGGGCCACGCCGACGCAATCCGCCGCGGACCCGCCTTCGGGATCGACACGGAATCCGCCGAGATCGACTTCAAGAAGGTCCGCCAGCACGTTGCTGGCGTGGTGACCTCGCTGGCGTCGAACTACACGCCGGAGCGCCTGGCGGCGCTCGGCGTCCGTCTGGTCATGGCCGAGGGCCGCTTCGTCGATGGCCGCACGCTGGTCGCCGGCGATATCGAGATCCGCGCCCGCCGCTTCGTCATTGCCACCGGTGCCTCGCCTTTCGTGCCGCAGGCGCCGGGCCTCGACGACGTCGAGTTCTTCACCCCGGACAACATCCTGGAGCATCCTCGCAAGCCGGGGCACCTGGTCGTCATCGGCGGCGGCGCGAGCGGGCTCGAGCTGGCGCAGGCGCACCGCAGGCTGGGTTCCGAGGTGACCGTCATCGAGGCCTATTCGGCGCTCGGCAAGGAAGATCCCGAGATGGCGGCGGTGGTCATCAAGGCGCTGCGCGAGGAAGGGATCGTCGTCCTGGAGAACGCCAAGATCCAGGGCGTCGAGAAGCGGTCGCGCGGCGGCGTGCGCATCCACCTCGCCGCCGGCGCCGGCCAGCGCACCGTGGACGGCAGCCACATCCTCGTCGCCGCGGGGCGACGCCCCAATGTCGAGGGCCTCGGGCTGGACAAGGCCAAGGTCGCGCACGACCGCAAGGGCATCAAGGTCTCGGCCGGGCTGCGCACCACCAACAGGCGCATCTACGCCGCGGGCGACGTCACCGGCGCACGCCATCACGGGCATCTGGCGTCCTATCATGCGGCGCTGCTGCTGCGGCCGCTGCTGTTCCGCCTGCCGGCGCGCGAGGACCGCGCCAGGGTGCCCTACGTGATCTTCACCGATCCGGAACTCGCCCATGTCGGCATGTCCGAGGACGAGGCCGAGGCGCGTCACGGACGCATCCACGTCTACCGGTGGCCTTATGCGGAGAACGAGCGCGCCCATGCCGAGCGCGTGACCGAGGGCCACATCAAGATCATGACAACGCGCGACGGCACGGTCATCGGCGCCTCCATCGCCGGCGCCAGCGCCAGCGAGATGATCAGCCTGTGGGCGCTGGCGATCGGGAAGGAATTGAAGCTGGCGGACGTTTCCGCCTTTATGCCCGCCTATCCCACCTACAGCGAGATCGGCAAGCGCGCCATCCAGGCGCGCACCGCCAATCTTGCACGGCGGCCCGACGTGCGGGCGCTGGCGAGCGTCCTGCGATGGTTCGGCTAGGCGGGGCGCCGGAGCGGCCATGAACGAGCCGGGAGACGCGCGCGCCGAGACGACAGCCCGGCTCCGATCGGTGCCGCTGTCGCGCGGGCTGTCGACCAAGCTGCTGCTGCTCACCATCCTGTTCGTGATGCTGGCGGAAGTGCTGATCTTCCTGCCCTCGATTGCCAATTTCCGCCTGACCTGGCTGGAGGAGCGGCTGAACACGGCGGCCGCGGTCGGCATCGTCCTCCTGCAGAGCGACCCGCTCAGCCTGTCGCGCGAGGCGCAGGACGATGTGCTGAAGGCGATCGGCGCCAAGGCGATCGCCATCCGCGACGACAACGGGGTGTCGCAGCTTCTCGTCGTGGCGGAGATGCCCCCGGCCGTCGACGAGCACATCGATCTGGCCGAGACGGACATGGGAGAGGCGCTCTCCGGCGCCATCGACACGCTGCTTTTCGGCGGCGACCGCATGCTGCGCGTGTTCGGCCCCGTCGGCGACAGCGACAAGGACTTCGAACTCGTGCTCCCTGACCAGCGCCTGCGCGGCGCGATGCTGGTCTATTCGCGCAACGTCGCGCTGCTGTCGCTGCTGATTTCGCTGATCACCGCCGCGCTGGTCTTCTGGACGATCGATCGCATCATGATCCGACCCGTGCGCGCCATGACCCGCTCGATGCTCGACTTCGCCGAGGCGCCGGGCGATCCGTCGCGGATCGTCGTGCCCGAACGGCGGGGCGACGAGATCGGCGTCGCCGAGCGCGAACTCGCGGCCATGCAGTCGAGGCTGCAGCGCGTTCTGGGCGAGCAGAAGCATCTCGCCGACCTCGGGCTCGCGGTGTCGAAGATCAACCACGACATGCGCAACATCCTCGCCTCGGCCCAGCTCCTCTCGGATCGCCTGCGCGCGATCAAGGACCCGGCGGTGCAGGCCTTCGCGCCCAAGCTGCTGCGCGCGCTCGACCGCGCCGTGTCCTATTCGGAGAACGTGCTGGCCTACGGGCGGGCGCAGGAGCCGGCGCCGCTCCGGCGTCGCGTCAGGCTGCGGGCACTGGTGGACGAGGTCTTCGGGCTGCTCGGCATCGACACCGATTCCGGCGTCGATTTCCAGAACGACGTGGCGGCCGAGTTCGAGGTCGACGCCGATTCCGACCAGCTCTTCCGCGTGCTGACCAACCTAGCCCGCAATGCCGTCCAGGCGATGACGGCCGACAAGGGGATCGCGGTTGTCCACCGGCTCGCGGTCTCGGCCGAGCGGAGCGGCACTGTCGCCCGCATCCTCGTCACCGACACCGGGCCTGGGCTGCCGCAGAAGGCCCGCGAGAACCTGTTCGCGGCGTTCCGTGGGTCGGCCCGCAGCGGCGGCACGGGCCTCGGCCTGGCCATCGCGCAGGAGCTCGTGCGCGCTCATGGCGGCACGCTGGAACTGGTGGAGAGCCGCGGCGGGCGCACGGTCTTCGCGATCACGATCCCGGATCAGCCGGTGAGCCTCGAGCAGGCCCGCTCGGCGCTGCGCCGCCCGGCCTGAGCGGCGTGGCTGGGCCGGGGCCACGGGTCCGGCCTGAGGTTCGCCGCCAAACTGCGCCGAACCGCTTGCATTTCGGGACGCCAGTCGCTAGGTAGCGCCAATTCCGGGGCCGGACCGTCGGTTCCGGCTCTGGCCGCCGTGTCGGCCATGCGCGCCCGTAGCTCAGCTGGATAGAGCACCAGACTACGAATCTGGGGGTCAGGAGTTCGAATCTCTTCGGGCGCGCCAATTTTTTCAGAGACTTAGATATGGTGCGTGAGCGAGGGCGACAAGCCAGGGGCACACCGGGGGCACATGAGTTTCGATACTCTGACGCGCAGAGGGCCGCAATTGCTGAACTTTGCAATGTCTCGCCGGGCTGGATAGCCTCGCTTGAGGCGGCTTCTGTCGACAGCGGGATCAACAGCGAGACACTTTTCACGTCCCCTGTGGATGGAGCGATAAGGTATCTTGAAGAATTAGCCACACGATTCCTTCAACCTTTGCGTGCTCGGACCAAACCGCTTTCGCCACAAGCTCAGGCACTTCACATCAGAAAGATAGCTGCCACCGCCGGCGATCTGCTTGCATTGCTCTACGATGAGGCTTCAATCGGCACGCCTGCCGACGTGCTCGTCGACTATCGAGCGCAAGCAGGAGGTCTGGCGGAGGCAAGCCTACTATCGAGTTTGCTATTGGTTCGCGACGTTGCGAATAGGAGGCTTCAAGAGCCAACGCGGGCGGGCGAAGAGCTGGATCACAGCCTTCGGCGAAAGACTACCTACGTCCGCTTTAGGCTAAGCGCCAACATCATCCACGCCTACGAAATGGTATGTGGTCTGCCGGCGACTGAATGGCTCGACCCGACTCCAGACGGGGTCAAGGCAAGTCCAGCGATGCAGTTTCTCATGACGGCGCTGAACCCGATTCTTGAGGCAGCCAATTTGGATCCAATTAAGGTGGATACCGCTATAGACGTAGTATCAGATTTCAACGATGCCCGGAAAAACGGGCTCCCGGTTTGGTCCGAACGCTTTCACCACAGGGGAAGCGGACGCCGCAGAAACGAGGTGTAGGTTTCACCTAAACTTCTGCACGCCGTTGCGCTCTGCTGCGTCGACTTCAAGGAGGTTGGAAGCAGATGCGTATCCAAGTCTTGAGCATCCGGCAGGTCGTTGAACGAACCGGACTCTCTCGCCGTTCTCTCTACACTCGCATGTCAGAGGGACTTTTTCCGAAGCCCATTCGACTGACTACTCGCCGAGTGGGGTGGCCAGAGTCGGACATCGACGCTTGGCTTGAAAGGCTTGTGGCCGAGCGTGACGATGGCGTCCTATGAAAGCGATCCCGTGAAGACAAAACGGCGTCGCGACCAGGCAATAGATTTTGTGAGACGCAACTCAGTAAATGTCTTCAATAATGGCGTATCCGCCTACGAGATAGGTAACGCTGCCTTGCACGGTGAGAAATCGCGACCGAATTGGACAAAGGGCGCAACAGCGGCCCTGGGCCTGCGCATCGCCCTCCAACTTCATCAAGCCGGATTGATCGCTCACACCCGTGAAAACCGTTTCGTTGCTACTCCGCAACGTTCGTCAGGACATACGGAGTAGTTGGGACTTAGCGGATAGCCAGCCCACTCTTGGGCCGAACCTAGGGAACATGACTTAGGGGATTGCCGGAGGGCACCGGCTTGCGAAGGGAGGCCTTGGTTACTTACCGCCCTTCCTCGCTTGTACTGCATGAATCCCTTGAGTTGGAGTTCATGTTGGACCCCAAGCGGGAGACTGTTTGGGAAGGCTTTCCATAGTCGGCGGTAGTGGCTCTGGAAAGTTGCCGCCAAAGAAGACGCAGTCAGGCCTGACAGTATGACCCCAGGCCGCCCCACCCTTTGCCAAAAGCTCAACGGTCGGAAGCTGCGACTGCCGCCTTGCCTTGTGACCGCCGGCTCCGCCGAGCATCTGCAAACGCACTTCGCCCTGCCTAGGGCGAAGCATGCCGAGCTCTTGCCTCACCTTCGAGCATGGCCATCCTATTAGTACGGCATCAGCGGCGTCGCGAGACCACGCTCACTTGCTCAAGCGCATCGTGAGGATCGAAACCGATCACGTCCGCGATATCAAGAAACTCCACGACATCGACGCGGCGATCGCCGTTCTCGATGTTGGCGACAAATGATTGGTAGCGGCCCAGAGCCTTGGCGACGTCAGCTTGTGTGAGGCCGGCCTGCTTCCGCTTCTCCGTCAGCAACTCTGCCAGTCGCCGGTGGCGATCTGAGTGCAGGGATTTGGCCATTCGCTCGTCGAGCAGTTCCGCGTCGACGTTGCGCTAATCCGAAATTTGGATTATCCAAAAAGTGGATATCTCTGGTGCGGGAAGGGTGCTGATCACGCGCCCTTGTGAGAGAGCGACTTTGGAACCGATTGTGAAGGTCGCGATGATAGTTTCCGCCACCATCCTCGCCGCGACGTGTTTGTCGATATACTTCGGCCCGTACCAGACCTGCCTTCGCAAGTCCGCCGGTATCGGGAACGAAGCCATATACTGCACCGGCCGTGGGGGAAATTAGGTGATCGACAATTGCCGCCGAGAACGGCTGCAGTTGATGGAATGCGATCCGTACTGGGCCGTCGAAAGACATCAGCGATGAATCGCCTAACACCGGCTCAACGTTCCGTTCTTGCGTCCAATCTTAAGAAGCGTGGGCTCACAGGCGCCGGACTTTCGGATGCACAGAGAGCGGAGCTCCTTCGCCACTCAGACAACCTCTTGGCAGTCAACAGCAGGATGGCGAAGCGCTACAGACGCGCGTCCGACGTCAAACCTCCCCTTGAGAAATCTCGAACACCCCGGCCGCTCGTCTTCCTCCGCGATCAACTAAACCACGATCAGATGGTGCAGTTGGCCGACGTACTGGAGGCTTGGGCGCTCGCCGGAACATTGGCGCCGGAGAAGGTGGCACGGCTGGCTGAATGGGCTCGTGAAGTTCGCGAGGTTGCCACCGAGGCGGGAGAGGGTTGGAAGCCGCTGCAACCCACAAAGGATCTGCCGTCGATCTTGGTGCTGATCGGTCGGATGAGGCCTGAGTAAGGGCGGCTGAACCAGTCTGCGAGGCCTTTCTGGTGGCGGCTTCCACTGCTTATTTTCGACCAAAGGTAAGGAAGCCGTCGAAGACCACCGCAGGCGGGTTAGTAGCAGTGTGGAGGGGCGCACCTCTGCCATGACGGAGTAACTTGGAGCGGTCTTCGGACTCTGAGCAGCTGCGAAGCTCGGATGACGAAAAATGAGACACTGGCTGACCATGGAAGATTCGTAATCAGCTGCGGGCTCGTTCAAAGCTGAAATACCAGGCAGATCGCCAGTAGTAAAAAGCCATCGTTCCGACCAAGCAGGACAATGGCCGCTTTGCGCCCTCATTCCGGTCGTCGAGCGACAGTCTGCGTCTAGCTTAAACCAGACATTTGGGCTCACCCGACGGTCCGGACATGTTGCAGCTCGTCGCGGAACGTTGGAGTGACCATTCATACCGATCCGGTGTTGCGGTCGTTCGTGCCGATCGCCGCTTCCGGCCGTCGCGGGCAGCCTTCCGATACCATGGCGGACCGGAAGTCTGTGACCAGCGCTACGGCAGACAGAATGCTGCCCATCCGGCTGCCGGGACGAAGATGCTGCCGACCGCGACCAGTGCGAGCGACAGGCCGGCAGCCAGCCTGACGCTTGGACGCTGTCCGAGATTCCGCAGTTCCGATATCCCGAAGGCGGTTCCGACGACGGCGGGAACCGTTCCGAGGCCGAACCCTGCCATCACCAGGGCGCCACCCGGGCCGGAGCCCGACAGCATCGCGTAGAAGAGCGCGCCAAAGACCATTCCGCAGGGCAGGAAGCCCCAGGCGACGCCCGCGACGAACGGTCCGCCTAGGCCGCCGGCATAGGCGAGCCGGGACGGACCAGTCGCGAGCCGAACGATCGGCCGGGTGACTCTGTCCAGGATCGACAGCGGCGGCGCAAGGCCGATCAGCGACAGCCCGACCCAGCCCAGGGCCACGGCCGCCGCCCACCGCATCACTTCATGGACCGCGACGTGATTGAACGAACCGTAGAACTGCGAGCCGACGCCGCCGAGGAAACCGCCGGCGAGCACGTAGGCGAGGATGCGTCCGGCCTGACTGGAAAGCAGCACCTGCGCGCGGCTGGCTGGCGTCGCGTGGCGATCGAAGGCGAACAGCAGTCCCGAGGCGATGCCGCCGCACATGCCCGCGCAGTGAAGGCTGCTTGCGAAACCAAGAAGCAGACCTCCGATGAAAGTGAGATCGGCTGCATCCATGCGCGTCAGTCCTCGTCCGGCTCGCGGCTGGACTCGATCGCAACCATCATCAGCGTCACCAGCATGATCGGCACGGCCGCCAGGGCCGCGTAGAACGCCACCTCGATGCCGATGAGAACGCAGCCGAGCACAAGGACGAGCAGCAGATTGACAGCGGTTCCGGGAAGGTTGCGCGGCGTGAATCCACTTGCGAGGAACGACCCGAACCGCCGGATGGAGCGCACCAGAGGCGTTGCGAGGTCGACGTCCGGAGCCTTGAAGAACCGCTCGACCCGCAGCCATGCGGAGTAGAGAGCGACGATCGGGATGGTCAGCAGCATCGCGAACGGAAGAAGCAGCAGTCCGAGGACGGGCCGGATGGCCGTCCGGACCGCCTGCAGTCGCGTGGAGATCGCCGCGCTGTGCCTGCGGCTCCATCGCGCAAGCCAGAACAGCCCGAAGACCGATGCGAGCAGGGCAAAGGCCAGTGCGGCGCCGATCCATCCGCCGACGAACAGGCCGAGACCCGCCGCCAGCGAGGCGTTGAGCAGGAACGGCACCGCCGCGGGCAGCGTGCCGGGCTCGGGATCGGACATGTCCGTCATCGTCTTGTCTCCGGTCGGTCGTCGTCGAGAAGGATCCGCTGCGCGGCTCCGTCGAGGTCGTCATATTGTCCGCTGCGCAGCGTCCAGCCGAAGGCCAGCAGCCCCAGGGCGCCAAGGCCGAGCGCAATCGGCACCAGGAAGATCAGGGGGCCCATCATGACGTCGCCTCCGCCGGCAGCCGCCCCGCGCGAAGGGCGTTGAGGGTTACGGTGAGTGAGCTCGCTGCCATGGCGATCGCGGCACCGAGCGGAGTGACGAGACCCAGCACGGCGATCGGGATCAGTGCGATGTTGTAGAGCGCGGCGAGCACGAGGTTCTGGTGGATGATCGCGGTCGCCCGACGGCCCATCCTCCA
Source organism: Rhizobiaceae bacterium (assembly GCA_019635755.1). Taxonomy (GTDB): domain Bacteria; phylum Pseudomonadota; class Alphaproteobacteria; order Rhizobiales; family Rhizobiaceae; genus OAS926. The sequence continues at coordinate 99,136 of JAHBYW010000005.1, forward strand.
GGCCGGGACGATCGCGCCCAGCCTGTCAGATGGAAGCACGATGTCTGCCGCGCTTTGGCTCGCGGGTGCACCATGCGTGAAACTCGCGGAGACGTAGGCGGCGGCCAGCCCGGGCGCATCGTTCAGCCCGTCGCCCAGCATCAGGACCTTCCGGCCTTCCGCGCGCCAGGCGTGAAGCGCTGCCAGCTTGCCCGCCGGCAGGAGTTCGCCGCGCGCGTCGGCGATCTTCAGTTTCGCTGCGATGTCATTCACGACCGACTGCCTGTCGCCCGACAGAAGCGACGGCTCGAAGCCCTGCCGTCCGAGCGACGAAAAGGTCGTTTCCGCATCCCGACGCAGCGGATCGCGGAAGCCGAAGCGGAGGGGTTCATGGCCCGGCCGTGACAGCCAGATCTCGCTGTCCGAACCGGCGCTGCTCGCGGCGACGCCGCAGAACGCCGCGCGACCGAGCCGAGCCTCGCCACCCGCGATCGGCGCGCTGACGCCGAGCCCGGCATGCTCGACCGCACCCTCGATCATCGCGGCGGAGGGATCGGCCGCGAGAATGGCCTGGGCCGCCGGGTGATTGCTCGCCGTCGCCAGCGAGGCGGCGAGGCGGATGGCGGCCGGATCGTCCGGCCATTCGACGATGCGAGGCCGTCCTTCGGTCAGCGTGCCCGTCTTGTCAAAGGCGACATGATCGACAGCGGCCAGGCGCTCCAGGGCGTCGCCTGACCGGACCAGGATGCCTCTCTTCAGAAGCGCGCCGATCGCCACGACCTGGACGGCCGGCACTGCGAGACCGATTGCGCAGGGGCACGCGATGATCAGGACGCTGACGGCGTGCAGCAGAGCCGTTGCGAAAGTCGCGTCGGCAAGGAGCCACCAGCCAAGAAGCGTCAAGAGCGCGATGCCGTGGATGACCGGCGTCCAGATCCGCGCCACACGGTCGGCCACCGTCACGGCGGGGCCCCGCTGCAGCTCTGCCTGCTCCACCAGCCGCACGACCTCGGCCAAGTGGCTGTCCTCCACGGCGCTGGTCGCCCGCACCCTCAGAATGCCGCTGCTAATGGAGCCGGCGAGCACCGCGTCGCCTGGCCTGACTGCACGGGGCAGGCTTTCACCGGTGACAATCGAAACCTCGAGATCGGCGCAACCGTGATCGACATGTCCGTCGACGGGAACGCGCTCGCCAGCCCGCACCAGCACGATCATGCCGGGCGTGACGGCCTCCGCTGTCAGAACCTCGATTCGACCGTCGGGCTGGACCACCGCCGCGCCATGAGCCTTGAGCATCAGCAGTCGCTCGACGGCGCCTCGCGTGCGAGCCCGGACGCGAAAGTCGAGATAGCGGCCGACGAGGAGCACGAACAGAAGCGCGGCAGCACTGTCGAAATAGACGTCGCGGCCTTGCCGGGCGAGTTCGATGACGCTGATCGAGGTGGTCAGCAGGATGCCGAGCGCGATCGGCACGTCGATATTGGTCCGCCGCGCACGCACCGCCTGAAGTGCCGAGCGGAAGAACGGCTTGCCCGCGACGGCGACGGCGGGCAGCGTGACCAGCGCGGCGAGCCACTGGAACAGCATCTGGGTGCCGTGCGGCATGTCCTGCGCCTGCCCGGCCCACACCGCCAGCGACAGCATCATCACGTTGGACGAGGCGAAGCCCGCGATGGCCATCGCCCTGAGCAGTTCGCGACCGGTCTGGTCGTCGACACGGACGAGATGCTGCGGATCGAAGGGCGCCACCCCGTAGCCGAGCGCCTCGACCATGCCGGCAATCCGGTTCGCCGTCTCCCTGTCGCCGCGCCATGCGACCGTCAGCCTGCGCAGCGTGAGGTTGAGACGCGCTTCGATGACGTCGGGATCACGACGAAGCCGGGTCTCGATGGTCGCGATGCAGGCGGCACAATGAGCACCGTCGACCAGCATGTGGAGCCGCCAGCCATCGGCGCCCGCCTGCACGAAACCAGCGACCGACCGCGCCGACTGGCTTGCAGCCGGGACGATGCTCTCCAGTTGCCCCAACGTGTCGGCGGCGCTCACGGCGCGATCTCCACGACCGAAATCGCTTCGAAGGATGCGTTGTTGGACGAAGCCATGATGCGAACCGTCCAGGGACCGGCCATGGGCACGTCGACCGGTGCCTCCCACTTGCCGGGTGCCACGGGCGTCAGGACGAGCGGCAGCGATTGCGGAAACTTCGAGCCACGCTCGATCGTCGCTTCGAGCCGATCCGGCGCAAGCGGCAGCCGCCTTTCGTCGCTTATCGTCAAGGTCAAGCGACCGGACAGCGAGCCGGCGTCCACAAGCGCGATATCAGCTGTCCAGGCAGGCCCATTGCCAGCGCGGCGCATGGTCTGGTCGGTCACGAGCCCGCTGAAGGTCGATTGGGCCGTGTAGACGAAGGCGCCCTGCATGACTGCCAATGCAATGAAGAACAGCACGAAGCAGGCTGGGATCCAGAGATCGCGCCGTTCGCTTGAAAATGGGCCGCTCATCGCTCGGGACCCCAGAAATAGCTGGGAACGCGGGCCAGTTCGCGACCGTCCTGCGAGGACAGAACGAAGTCGAAGGGGCGGCGTCCCCCGAAAGAGAGGCCGCGTGGCAGCGTCACGAGAAGGCGCTCGTCGGCGGACCGGTCTCTTCCCAGCCCGACAAGCGGGGTCCCTGACGCGCTTTCGGTCCCCGCAGAGAGCGTGAGTTTCGCTCCATCCAGGCCATCGATGCGGATGCTCACGCCGTCCAGTCTGGCGAGACGATGCGAGATCCGCAGGGCATAGTCGTTGCGCACGCTTCCGTCGGACATGAGGACGAACGGTGGATTGCGCTGCGGGTCGAGATGGACGAGGAGGCCAGGCATGGTGGCGGCCCCGTAGGCCGAGATCGACAATGCGGCCAGGGCAGCGCCCGCGAAGACCAACGCCTTCGGCCGGCGCCACGAGACGGGCGGCTTTTCGACACTGCGGCGCGTCAGCCCGGCTTCATTGTCGAACTGGATCAGGCCGGCCGGCCGCTCAAGCCTGGACATCACCTGGTCGCAGGCATCGATGCAGAGGCCGCAGCCGATACATCCCATCTGGAGGCCGTTGCGGATGTCGACGCCGGTCGGGCACGCGGTGACGCAGCGGGTGCAGTCGATGCAGTCACCGCGCTCGGCAAGCTGTCCTCCGAGGTCGCTGGCCTGCCGGGCGAGCGCGACGAGGCCAGGTTCCCCGATGTCAGGCCTTAGGGGAACGCGCGCCTTGCCGCGCGGCTCACCCCGCCACTCCTGATAGGTCACCACCAGGCTGTCGCGATCGAGCAGTGCCGCCTGGAACCGCGGCCACGGGCACATGTGCAGGCACACCCGCTCCCGGGCGTACAGGGCAAGCGTGAACGTCGTGCCGGTGAGGATGACCAGCGAGGCATAGACCCCAGGAGTCGCGGTGCCCGAGACGATCAGGCCGGGCAGTTCAGTCGCGTCGTTGAACCACGCCGCGAAACCAGAGGCCGTGGAAAGGGCGATCGCAAACCAGACGACGACACGCAGCCTGCGCTCGCCGGGACCCCGACCGGCGACGCGGGCGATCATCCTGTCTACCGAGAAGAGCAGATCCGACCAGACCGTCTGCGGACAGGCGAAGCCGCACCAGATCCGGCCCGCGAGCGTGGTGGCGTAGAAGAGCAGCAGAGCAGCCCCGACCAGCACGCCGACCGCGATGGGTAGGTCCTGGGGCCAGAACTCCAACCCGAACGCGAAGAGACGCCGTCCCGGCAGGTCGATGAGAACAGCTTGGTCCGGCAGGTGTGGTCCGCGGTCCCATCGCAGCCAGGGCACGCAGAAGAAGATGGCGAGCATCGCGACGTTCAGGGCGGTCTTGATCCTCCGGTACCTGCCTGACACGCCGTGCGGAATGTCGGGACGTACGACCACCCTGCCGGACGTGCGCAGATCGAGTGTCTCACTCCACGACATCAGCGCTCTCCACCGCCCAGAGTGTGGACATAGACGGACAGCATGCGGATCGTTTCGTCGTCGAGCCGCGTCGTGAAGGCCGGCATCATGCCCATGCGTGGAACGACGATCTGTTTTCGCACGTCTTCCAGCGTGCCGCCGTATAGCCAGATCGCGTCGTTCAATCGCGGTGCGCCAAAATCACGTCCGCCTTCGCCCGCGGCGCCATGGCAGGCGGCGCAGTTTGTTGCGTAGATCGGCGCGCCGGGCATCTGCTGCCGGGACGCCAGCGTGGTCGGGTCAGACAGGGCGAGGACGAATCGGGCAACAGCATCGATTTCCTGGGCGGAGATCAGTTCACCGAAGGCAGGCATTGCACTGTCGCGGGCCTCTTCATGGCCGCTCCGAATGCCGAACCGGATCGTCTGGTAGATGTCGGCAATCGTGCCGCCCCAGAGCCAGTCGTCGTCAACGAGGGCTGGAAACTGTCCGATCTGCCCCCCCGCGCCGACGCCGTGGCAAGGCGCGCAGTTCTGGCCGAAGGCCGCGCGTCCTCCGGTGGTGGCAAAACGTCGGAGGTCCTCGTTCGCCTCGATTGCCTCGATAGGCGTGGCGACGAGGGCGGAGCGCCATGTAGCCTGCGCGGCACGGCCGGCGGCGACGTCATCGACCAGGTCGCCCCTGCTCGACCAGCCGAGACTGCCACGATAGTAGCCTCCGGTCGTGGCGAATGACGGGAACAGCCACATGTAGAGGACCGCGACGAAGCACGAGGCGAGGAACACCGTCACCCACCAGGACGGAATCGGCGTCGTCAGCTCCGTGATGCCATCCCATTCGTGGCCTGTCGTCTTGTAGCCCGTCAGTGGGTCGTGCTCAGGAACGGCCATCGGTGTCCGCCTCCTCGAACGGCAAGCGTCCGTTGCGCTCCCACCGCGCGCGGCTTCCGGGCCAGAAGGTGAAGGCCAGAATCGCCGCAAACAGCGCGAATGCGATCACTAGCCAGCCTTGAAGAACCAACGTCACGAACCACTCGCTCACGGACGCGCCTCCACTTTCGTGTCGATCGGCGGAAGCTCGGCCAGTGTGCCCAGCACCTGCAGGTAGGCGATCAACGCGTCCATCTCGGTGAGCCTGTCGGGCTGCCCGTCGAAGTCTCCGAGCTTCGCCTTGGGGTAGCGCTCCAGCATCGCGTCGGCGTCTTCACCGCTTGCCTGAGCCCGAATGTCGTCGGCAGCGCGATCGACCATCTCTTGGGTATAGGGAACGCCGACCTTGCGCAGCGCTTCCATGTGCGCGCCGAACTGCTCGGGATCGACCGGCTTGTTCATCAGGAATGCATAGGCCGGCATGATCGAGACCGGCACGACGCTGCGCGGGTCGATCATGTGAGCGACATGCCACGCGTTCGAGTACTTGGCGCCGACGCGCGCCAGATCCGGGCCGGTTCTCTTGGATCCCCAGAGGAACGGATGGTCGTACATGCTTTCCGCCGCGACCGAATAATGGCCGTAGCGCTCGACCTCGTCGCGGAAGGGCCGGATCTGCTGGCTGTGGCAGGTGTAGCAGCCCTCGCGCGTGTAGACGTTGCGTCCGATCTGCTCCAGCGGCGTGTAGCGGCGCATGCCGGGCACGGGTCGGACGGTTTCCTGCACCTTGAACAGCGGTACGATTTCGACGAGCCCGCCGATCAGGATGACGAAGAGCGTCAGCACGAAGAGGAGCGTCGTGGAACGCTCGATGATCGCGTGGCCCTTGGGTTCGGTCTGGTTGGAAGCCATGGCGCGCCCTTACTCCGCAGCCACGGGCTGGACAGACCGAGCCCGCGCGCCGGCCGGCTGGCGGACGGTCATGTAGAAATTGAACGCCATCAGCGCGCCGCCGGCGAGATAGAGCATCCCGCCCACGAGCCGGATGACGTAGTAGGGGTGCAGCATCGCGACGCTGTCGGCGAAGGTGTACTGGAGGAATCCGAACGTGTCGTAGGCGCGCCACATCAGGCCCTGGGCGATGCCCGCCACCCACATCGCGGTGATGTAGAGGACGATGGCGATGGAGGCGATCCAGAAGTGCCACTCCACCAGGCGGACCGACCAGAGCGGCCGCTTCCAGAGCCGCGGAACCATGTAGTAGAGCGCCCCGAACGTCATGAACGCGACCCAGCCGAGCGCGCCGGAATGCACATGCCCGACCGTCCAGTCGGTGTAGTGGCTGAGCGAATTGACCGATTTCAGCGCCATCATCGGCCCCTCGAAGGTGGCCATGCCGTAGAAGGCGACCGCGACGACGAGGAAGCGCAGGATCGGGTCGGTGCGCAGCTTTCCCCAGGCGCCCGACAGCGTCATGATGCCGTTGATCATCCCGCCCCAGGACGGCATCCACAGCATGATCGAAAACGCCATGCCCAGCGTCTGCGCCCAGTCGGGCAGCGACGTGTAGTGGAGATGATGCGGCCCGGCCCAGATGTAGAGGAAGATCAGCGCCCAGAAGTGCACGATCGACAGGCGGTAGGAGTAGATCGGCCGCTCCGCCTGCTTCGGCACGAAGTAGTACATGATGCCGATGAAGCCGGCCGTCAGGAAGAAGCCGACCATGTTGTGGCCGTACCACCACTGGATCAGCGCGTCCTGAACGCCCGAGAACTGCGAATAGCTCTTTGACCCCGCGATGGAGACCGGCATCGCCAGATTGTTGACGATGTGGAGCACGGCCACCGTGATGATGAAGGCCAGGAAGAACCAGTTCGCCACGTAGATGTGGGGCTCGCGGCGCCGGGCGATCGTGCCGACGAAGATCGCGAGGTAGGTGACCCACACGATCGTCAGCCAGATGTCGGCATACCATTCCGGCTCGGCGTATTCGCGCGACTGCGTGACGCCCATCACGTAGCCGGCGAAGGCGATCACCAGGAACGCCTGGTAGCCCCAGAACAGGAAGTTCGCCAGCCGCGCCCCGCCCCACAGCCCCACCTGGCAAGTGCGTTGCACGACGTAGAGCGAGGTCGCCATCAACGCATTGCCGCCGAAGGCGAGGATGACGCCGCTGGTATGAACCGGCCTCAGCCGACCGAACGTGAAAAACTCTCCGACGTTGAGGTTTGGAAAGGCAAGCTGTGCCGCAACGACGACGCCCGCCGAAAAGCCGAACAGCGCCCAGACAACCGTCGCCACGGTGAAGCGACGGACGATCTCTTCGTTGTAGTCGGGAATGGCCTGCCTGCGATGGACCGGTCGCTGCGCCGCAAGAGCCACGGCCGTCATGCCGCAGCTCCCGTTCCGACGGAATCCGGGCGCGCGAGAAACCGCATTATCTTATTGTTTTTATTTAATTTTTTTTCTTGCGTCAGGCTGGGGTTCCTTGCTATCGACAGACTGTCTGGCAACCGCTGCAGCAGGAGCACATTACGATGGACGGTTTCTTTTTTCTCGCCGCGGGCGGCCTCGTCGGCATCCTCTATTTCCGCATGGCGAGCCGAGGCGACATGGTGGGCTGGCTGCTGGGCCTCGGTCACGCCGGTCTCGCGCTGATCGCCATGGCCGGCTGGTTGGCTGCCACCGACGGCGGCTTCGCTGTCTCGATGGCGCTGCTGGCCATCTACGGCGGCGCGATGTCGGCCGCCGAAGTTGTGCGGCGCATCCGCCGCGTAGTTCCCGCAGCCTGATCGGGCCAAGCCATGACGGACCTCGTACGCTTCCTTGCATGCAACGCGGCCATCGGCTTCGGCCTCGCGGCGGGCTTCGTGGGACTCGTGGTCGGCATTGATGTCGGAGGCTTGCGGAGCCTTGCAGCGGCGTCCGCCGCCGGCCCCTACGCCATCGGCCTGCTCTTCGTTGCGACCGGGCTGACCTTCGCGAGCGTCCAGATGGGGTTTGCCGTGATGCTGCTGGCGCACGCGCCCGGCCCCGGAGGGGGCAAGGCGAAGCGGTCGCCCGTCGTCGCGATGCGGCGGCTCGCTGTACTCCGCATCGGCACACCCTCCCGCTGAGGGGTGGTGAACGCCGGTCCATCGGTGTCTGTCGAGCATGTCCGCCAAGTCAACGCATCTCCGCCGCGCAGGTCGTCTGACCGGGGCGTTTTTCATTTGGGCAGGGCTACCAGAACCGCACTCCAACGCCCTTGGACAGAATGCCCAATGGCTGTCACCGGCGGCCGAAGGTATCTGGCAGGTCAACGGCGTTGCCTTGCGACGGCCGGCGATTGCCATTTTGGAGCGGAGACGAGCCAGATGATCCCGGGGTCACTTGACGACGGCGAGCCGCTCAGGCTTCGAGAACAGTTTTCCGCGCTTCGCACGCAGGTGCGACGCTACTTCTGGCTCTGGATCGCATGTCAGACGCTCAAGGGCATCGTGACGACAACGTTCATCTGGGTGCCGATGGCCTATCTCTATCTGGCGCGCTAGGCGCATTCGAGGGCGGTCCCATCTCGATCACCGACACGACGAACAAGAAAAATCTGCTGCTCCTGATTCAGTTGCGCTGGATCGCCGTCGCCGGACAGGTGGCGACGATCGCTGTCGTGCATTTCTGGATGGGAATGGGTCTGCCACTAAAGGAGATGGCGGCGGTCGTGCTGTTTCTGGTCGGCCTCAATCTTGTGAGCCTGTACCGCTACCGGCGCCAGGAGCGGGTCACCAACACCGAACTTCTGCTGGAGCTTCTTCTCGACGTCGCGGCCCTGACCGTCCAGCTCTACCTTTCCGGCGGCGCGACCAACCCCTTCATCTCCCTCTATCTCCTGCAGGTGATCCTCGGGGCGATCTTGCTGGAAGCCTGGTCCGTCTGGTCCCTCGTCGCGATCACCAGCGCCTGCTTCGTCGTGCTGACCTTTCTCTACCGCCCGCTCGGGTTGCCGCATCAGCATGGCGACATCGCCATGAATCTGCACATCCAGGGCATGTTCATCTGCTTCGTCCTGGCAGCCTGCCTGCTCGTCCTGTTCATCACGCGCATCACGCGCAATCTGCGCGAGCGGGACGGGCATCTGGCCGAAATTCGCCAGCACTCCGCCGAAGAGCAGCACATCCTGCGCATGGGGCTTCTGGCCTCCGGCGCGGCGCACGAACTCGGCACCCCGCTCGCGACGCTTTCCGTCATCCTCGGCGACTGGCGGTCCATGCCGGAATTTCGCGACAGTGCCGACCTGAGCCAGGAACTGGCGGAGATGCAGACGCAGCTCGACCGCTGCAAGACGATCGTCTCGGGCATCCTGATGTCCTCCGGCGAGGCGCGTGGCGAGGGCACGATCCGCACGACCGCAAGCAGCTTCATCAGGGATGTTGCGGCCGAATGGCGCGCGGCCCGAGGGCCGCGACAGTTTGAGGTCGAAGACAGACTGGACGACGATGTGCCGATGGTGGCGGACCTCGCACTCAAGCAGGTGATCTTCAACCTGCTCGACAATGCGCTGGAAGCGTCACCGGACTGGGTTTCTCTCGATGCGCGTATCGAGAGCGACCGGCTGGCCGTCGTGGTGAGGGATCGCGGACCGGGGTTCGCGCCGGACCTGCTCGGTCAGGTCGGCAGACCCTACACGACGACCAAACAAAGACCCGGCGCTGGCCTTGGCCTGTTCCTCGTCTTCAACGTCGTCCGAAAACTCGGGGGGAGGGTGGATGTACGCAGCGATGGCGATGGAGGCGCCATGGTTGAGATCGGGCTGCCGCTTGCGGCACTTGGCGGAGCAAACGAATGAGCGTCAGAACGCTGCTGATCGTCGAGGATGATCTCTCGTTTGCCAGGGCGCTGAAGCGCTCGTTCGAGCGCCGCGGCTACGAGGTGAAGCATGCGCCCGCCTACGACGAGGTAGGGACGGCGCTGGACGGTTTCTCGCCGCGATACGCGGTCGTGGACCTGAAGCTCATCGGTCCATCAGGCCTGGATTGCGTCAAGATGCTTCATGCGCAGGATCCGGACATGCGGATCGTTGTCCTGACCGGGTTTGCAAGCATCGCGACCGCGGTCGAGGCGATCAAGCTCGGTGCGAGCCATTATCTGCCCAAACCCGCCAACACCGACGACATCGAGAAGGCCTTCGACCGCACCACCGGTGACACGGATGTGTCGCTAGACGGCCGGCGGACATCTCTCAAGAACCTCGAATGGGAACGCATACACGAGACGCTCGTCGATGTGGATTTCAACATCTCGGAGGCCGCGCGCAGGCTCGGCATGCATAGACGAACGCTGGCACGGAAACTGGAAAAGAGACAGGTGAAGTAGAGGAGCTGGCTGTAGTGCACTTTAGTACGACGGCTATGCGCCCCCCTTCCGGACGTACACGATAACTTTGTCTTCACCCGAAAGCAGCCTTCGCGCCGTGGTGGCTCCGGCGACGTCAGCTACTTTGAAGTTCGAGGCAGTTTCTAGCATCTGGAAGCGCGCGGGGTCATCGACTCGCCTACAGGCCTGCATAGCTCTTTCTGCGCTCTTGCTTCGGGGCTCTCTTTGTCATGGGCGCGATCGAGGCGAGAGGGATACCCTGGCGCCAGTTGGCGAGACCGGACAGGGGGCGCGCGGCCGTGCGCAAGCTTCTGACGCATATCGAGAGCTGGCCGATACTCAGGCGCCATGGAGCGCTTGCACCAGGGCGTCGTTCCTTTCGCTCTTTTCGCCGGGGGTGGACTCCAGGAACTAAGGGCCGCGCCTAGAACCTGATGTTCAGCGTCGCCTTCCCGCCATGATCAACAAAATCCCGTCCGAACTGGCCGTCATATGCCACGCCGAGCGTCGCGCTGTCGGTCAGGTTCATCTCGATTCCCGCGTCGAGCACCAGTGTGTTCTCAGCAAGCGGGGTACTGGTAACCAACAGGCTGTCTCCGCCGGCGGCAAACCGATGAACAGACGTCGCTGCATCACCAAAGGCGTGGCGCCAGCCTATCCCGCCCGTAACGACGACATCCGCCCCGCCAAGATTGAGCCGCGCCTTGGACCGGATGCCGAGCGTCGTGAGGGCTGCACTTCCGCCGGCCGTCACTCCCGCGAGCGCAGCGGCTCCGCCGGCTTCCAAGTAGCCGTCGGCATCGAGGTGGACATAGGCAACATTCGCAAACGGTTCGATGCGGGCGTCCCCCAGGTCGAATCCATAGGCGGCTTCCGCGTAGGCTTGGAACGTCCGCGCGTCATACGCGGTGCTGAGGCTGTCTGCGAAGCCGGTGAAGGCGACCCTTCGTACCGTCTCGACGCGGTGCCAGCTGTGCGCGACGCCGCCCATCACCGACAGGCCGCCCCACGCCCCTCCGCCATAGGCACCGAGCGTATAGCTGTCGAGCGAAGCCGCCGACATGCGGGCGTCCACGCTGACTGACGAATGGCCGTACCCGCCCATCAAACCCAGATAGATACTGTCCGTGAGCTCGCCGTCCGCTCCGGTGAAGAACCCGCCTGCGGCGCGTTGCATCGCCGCGCCGTTGTCGTCGCCTGCCCAGCGGCCCCAAGCCCCATAGCCTTGCGCCCAGAGCGCGTTGGCACCGGGCTCGGACGTCCCGCCATCGCCCTGCTCCTCGCCGAAGTTGGTGTGCAATCTGTCGATCGCAGCCTCCCGCGCGAAGCGGCTGTCGTCGAACAGCGCCATCTGCGTTGAAGCGTGCACTTCACCGGACAGGAGATCGAGTGCGCCGGGCGCCTCGCCATTGGAAAGGTTGATGACGGCCGTATAGAGTGAGCCGGACCCAAGGGAAAGCACGCTTTCGCAGGCGCCGTTCTGGTTGAACGTCAGGCCGGGCGGACATGTGCCGGTTCCACCCCCGACGAGACTGGAGATCAGGTCGACCCCCCGGGAGGAATAGTCCAGCACGAAGTCGAGGAAGGCGTAGTCGTCTGCGAGCGCGTCGAACCGCCCGATCACGCCGCCAGTGGCGGTGATGATCGCATACGCTCCCGGCGTAAAGGTGGTGCCGTGGCTTGCGCCGTTCTCCGGGCGGACAAGTACAGTCCCGCCGTTGAGCGTGACCACGCCGGAGGCCCTAAGCAGGTCGTTGTTGACGCCGGCGACGAAGCCGCCGCCGTTCAGTTCGACCTCGTAGGTTGAGCCGCCGCCGAAGGTGGCCGATGCCACATTCAGCGTGCCGACCGAATTGCCAGGCGCCAGCGTGCCGCCCGATCCTAAAGTGATGCCGCCGAGCGTGCCAGTGCCGCCAAGGGTACCGCGCCCGTTTACCGAGACGGCGCCGCCGAGCGTACCGTTGACCAGCAGTGTGCCGCCGGTCACCGTGGTCGTGCCCGTGAATCCGGAGTTGTCGGCGGTCAGGTTCGTCGTGCCGGCAAGATGGCTTATGACGCCGCTGCCGTTCATCTGCGGATCAAATTCGTAGCCGGAGCCTGTGTGGTTGAAGACCAGCGTCCCGGTGCCCGCACCGAACGTCAGCGTCGGCGTGTTCAGCGTTCCGGCGGCGACCGCGGTCTTGCCAGCGCCCGCCCCGATGTTGAGCGTTCCGGTCGAGCCGGACTGATTGGCCAGAATCGCGGCGGCGGCGCCGACCGTTGCGCCGTTGGAGATCGTCAGGTTGCCGTTTCCAAGTTCGCCGACGACCAGCGTGCCGCCGCTCGTCCAGCGCGAGCCGGCGCCCGTGACGTTAACCTCGCCCGTGAAGCCGGCAGCCTCGCCAATCCGCCCGTCCGTCGTGTTGGTCACAACGGCGCCTGCGGAAACATTCATCGTGCCGTCACCGAAGAAGCCGACGTAGAGGCGACCGCTGCCGACCCAGGTCGAACCGGCGCCTGTGATGTTGAGAGCGCCGGTGCTGTTGCTGCCGATATAGCCAAAGCCAAAGACACGGCTCCCGCCGCCGGCGGAAATGTTGAGCGTGCCGGTGCCTATGCTGCCGACGATGAGATTCCCCAGTACCTCCAGGTTAGAGCCGGCGCCTATCACATTTGCCGTGCCCAGCGAGCCGGCCTCGTTGCCGACGACGGTTCCCAGGCCGCTGCTGGCCACGCCCCCCGCGAGGAGGTTCAGGGTGCCGGTCCCGCCAACGCCAACCTGCAAACGCTGGCTGGTGCTCAAGATCGAGTTTGCCCCCGTCACGGTCACGGTGCCGTCCGACCCGGCTTCTTCGCCGAGGAAAGCGTTGTCGCTGCTGACGAGTCCACCGGAGGAAATCGTAAGCGTTCCAGTTCCGTGGTCGCCGACGTACAGGTCGTCGGATATGATCCACGGTTCAGGCTTGGTGCCGCCGCCGGGACCGCCGATGACCGTTTCCACCGCGCCGAGGTCGATAATTTCATCCGCGGCAATCGCGGAGCCAGACGCGGCCGTGAGCGCAGTCGTCGCGAGCAGCACGAGCAACGCGGTGTTTCGCGGCAGGCGCGAGGACTGACCGCGCGTGAGCGCGAAATCGTCAAAAACCGGCCAAATTCGCGCATGGGCATTCGCAGCGTGAATGGATTTTTGCCGATTTCGCACGCGGCCCCCGCCGAAACGCTATTGACGCACGACACCGATGTGCCATGCGCCATAAGACGTGGCCAATTTCGAGTCCTGATGGTGGGGCATTCGCGATATGAATTTCCGAAACCTCGATCTCAACCTCCTTCGCATCTTCGACGCGATCCATTCGGAGCGCAGCACGACGCAGGCGGCGCAGAAGCTCGGCCTGACCCAGCCCGCGGTGTCCAACGCGCTCGGTCGTCTTCGACAGCATCTGGGGGACCCGCTGTTCGAACGCGGACCAAGCGGCATGGAGCCAACACCCGCGGCGCGGCGGATGGCGCCCGTATTGGCCGAGGCATTGCGCGCATTGGAACGTTCTCTCGATGCGAATGCAAAGTTCGACCCCGCAACCAGCACGCGCGAATTTCGGATGGTGGTTCCGGAGATGCTGGAGCCGATGTTGATGCATCCTTTGCTGCGGCTTACCGCGGCGATGCCCGCGCTGACCTTTCAGTTGTTCCCGGTACAGGTGCCCGGCTACAAGAACATGGTCCTGTCGCGCGAAGCAGACATCGCCATCTTTCCCGGTCATTTCAATGACGAGGCGATCCGTTCCACATATCTGTGCACGTTTGAGATCGTGATCATCGCGCGCGGAGACCACCCCCGCTATGGCGCGGCCGACGTGTTTACAAAGGACGATTTCTTCGAGGCGGGCTTCGTGGTGCTGAGCGACGACATGAGGCGGACAGTCCGCTTCCACCAGGAGTCGATGGCCTCGGGCCGCGAGCGACGCATCGTGATGAAGGCGACGCGCATGTGGTCGGTCCTGCACACCGCCGCCGCGACCGACCTTGTCGCGGCCGTACCGCGCTATTTCGCGGAACGCTACGCACACAGCCTGGGACTGAAGATCTTCCCGTTGCCAGTGCCGGGAAGCATCGATCAGTGCCACATGGGCTGGCACCAGGAACTGACCGCTGACCCGGCGCACACCTGGCTGCGCGAAACCCTCAAGGAACTAGGCGCACAGCACAGGTAGCGCGCCACGTGTGATTGTGTTGTCTTGGCCGAGCTTGCTCAGGCGATCGTCCTCGCCGCCCGCCAGTAGTGCCACGCACCCCATATGCCGGCAATCTGCACGACGAGGATGGCGTAACCGAGGGAGCGGGTGCCTTGTGCCGCAAACACCGTTTCGCTGGCGAACCCGATAACGGTCGGGCCGATGCCAACGCCTACGATATTGAAGACGAACAGGAAGATCGCGGTGGCCATCGGCCGCATGCGAGGTTCGACACGCGAATGCAGGAAGGCGTACGTCGGCCCCCAGAAGACAGTGGCCAGGCTGGCCGAAACCGCCACGCAAGCGAGCGCGCCAATCGTTGAAGGCAACAGCAGAAACCCGGCAATGAACGGTTTGGCTGCAACGATTGCCACGACCACGACGCCGAGACGCCAGCGGGGATGTCCCGCCTCGGCCAGCCTGTCGGCGATCAGCCCGCTCACCCACGTGCCGATGCCGCCCAGGACACCGATGGTGAGGGCAAGATAGATACCCGTCTGCGCCTGACTCAGCTGAAATGCGCGGATGATGAAGGCGGCGTTCCATGTCAGCGCGCCGAACGTGACCACCCCCGTCACGGCGATGCCGCACATCGCATGAAAGAGGCCGCTATCGTTCCATATGGTGCGCAGCGTTGCACCAAAGAGGGGGGCACCGTCGGCCGCATCCCTTCCTGCTCGCGCCGGCTCTGTCACCGTGAACCGCAGCAGGAGCGCCAGCGCGAGCCCTGGCACGCCGGCAATAACGAACGCCCACCTCCAGCCGAGGGCCTGTCCGGCAATCCCTCCAACGAGGAAGGCCAGCAGCACGCCGACGTTGGAACCCGCCGCGAAGGTCGCCATGGCCGACGTCCGCTTCTCGTTCGGGTAGAGGTCCGCGATCATCGAATGCGCGGGAGCGACCGCGCCCGCCTCGCCGACGGCGACACCAAGGCGGGCCAGCGCGAGCTGAACGAAAGTCTGGGCGCCGGCCATCGCGATGGTGAGCGCGCTCCAGATGGCAACCGCGGCCGCGATGATGTTGCGCCGGCTGCCGCGGGCCGCCATCCAGGCGACCGGGAAGCCGAAGGTGACGTAGACGACGGCGAAGAGCGCGCCCGACAAGAGGCCGAGCTGCGTATCGGAAAGTGAGAATTCCGCTCCGATCTGCTCGAGCGTAATGGCCAGGATGTTGCGGTCCAGCTGATTGACCGCGAAGACTGCGGTAAGCACGCCGAGCGCGTAGCGATGTCCGTCCCCCGCCATGTCCCCAACGACCTGTTCCTGGCCCGAACGGCCAATGACGTCACGGCGCATGATGCGCAGCCGACTCCGAAAGGCAAGCTAGGGGCCAGCGGTTCCCGGCGGGAGAAGCGACCGCCTTCCGCCAGCGGTGCTTGTTCGCCGACTGACCGCTGTTGGCCTCTGAGCGGTAATGTCCTGCGTATCTTTCTTCCTCGGCCAATCACGGCCGAGGAGAAATCACATGGGCCATTCAAGATTCGATGATGCAATTCGCGAGCGCGCCGCTTGGAATGCCGGAAAGAAGGTCGGCACCAAGCGGCCGTTCACTCAGAAGCAGATCTGGGCCATCCGCTTCTTTCTTGATCGAGAGCCACGCGTTCGGGACCGAGCACTGTTCGATCTGGCAATCGACAGCAAGCTTCGCGGCTGCGACCTGGTCAAGATCAGGATCCGCGATGTAGTCGCCGGACCGGAAATCAGAACCCGGTCGACAGTCATCCAGCAAAAAACGGGACGGCCGGTCCAGTTCGAAATCACCGCTGATGTAAGAGCGAGCCTGCTTGCATGGCTCGAACGACGAGGCGGCACGGTCGAGGACTACGCGTTTCCGAGCCGAATCGATCACACGAAACACATGAGCACGAGGCAGTATGCTCGGCTGGTCGATGAATGGGTGACGGCGGTCGGTCTGCGTGCGGAGGAGTATGGCACTCACTCGCTTCGGCGCACGAAGGCGTCGATGATCTACAGGGCGACAGGAAACATCCGAGCCATCCAGATATTGCTCGGTCACTCCAAGATCGAGAACACAGTGCGGTATCTTGGCGTCGATGTCGAGGACGCGCTGCTGCTGGCTGAGCGTACGGAAATCTAGCGGTTGGCAGCCAAGGTTATGGATTCCGCCTGCCAGACTCCGCAAGAGCTGCGCACGACATTGACTGTGCTGCGGGGTGTGGACCCTCCCAAGTCGCGTTTATGCGCCGTTTACGCCGGTTGCGTCGACGACACATCGCGCGTTGATGCCCACAGGCCATAAGTAGGACGCTCCTAACAACTCGGAGCGTTCTATGCTCGACATCCTCTATATCGCGCTCGCCGCCGGCTTCTTCGTCGCAGCCGCTGCCTCCGTCCGTCTGCTCAAACGGCTCTGAGGTCGCGCCATGGCTCTCGACCTCATCGTCGGCGGCGCGGTTGCCGCTCTCCTTCTGATCTATCTCGGCTACGCGCTGGCCCGTCCGGAACGGTTCTGACCGCGCGCAAGGACACGTCTCATGGCACCCGACATCCTGCAATTCATCCTCTATGCGGTGCTCGTCACTGCGCTTGCCTGGCCGCTCGGCTTCTACCTTGCCCGCGTCTATGAAGGCGGCAGAACCTGGCTCTCCCCAGTCCTCGCGCCCGTTGAGCGCGGGTTCTTCGCGCTTGCTGGCATTCGCCCGGACCAGGGCCAGCACTGGACGCGCTATTCGCTGTCCGTGCTTGCCTTCAGCCTCGGCTCGTGGGCGCTGCTCTATGCGATCCTGAGACTGCAGGATGTGCTGCCGTTCAACCCACAGGCTCTCGGCCCGCTGTCGCCGGACCTTGCCTTCAACACGGCGGTGTCGTTCACGACCAACACCAACTGGCAGGCCTATGGCGGCGAAACGACCATGTCGTATTTCAGCCAGATGGCCGGCCTGACGGTGCAGAACTTCGTCTCGGCCGGCGTCGGCATGGCGGTGTGTGCGGCAGTCATCCGTGGGTTCTTCAGCCGCGAGCAGAAGACGCTCGGCAATTTCTGGGTCGACCTCACCCGCTCGGTTCTCTACGTGCTCCTGCCGCTGTCGATCGGGCTGACGCTGTTCCTGGTCTGGCAGGGCGTGCCGCAGAACCTGATGGCCTACGTGTCGGCGACGACGCTGGAAGGCGCGCAGCAGACGATCAGCCAGGGTCCAGCAGCGTCCCAGATTGCGATCAAGCAGCTCGGCACCAATGGCGGCGGCTTCTGGAACGCGAACTCGTCGGTGCCCTACGAGAACCCGACCCCGCTCTCGAACCTGATCGAGATGGTGTCGATCCTGCTCATCCCGGCGTCCTTCTGCTTCATGTTCGGCAGGATGGTGAAGGATTCGCGCCAGGGTATCGCGATCTTCGCGGCAATGGGGATCTTGTTCGTCGCCGCGCTGGCTCTAACCTACGGCTCGGAGATCGCCGGCAACCCCGCCTTCGCCTCGCTTCCGGTCGAACAGTCGGCGGGCAACATGGAGGGCAAGGAAGTCCGCTTTGGCGTCGGCAATTCCGCGCTCTGGGCAACCGCGACGACCGCGGCGTCCAACGGCTCGGTTAATTCCATGCATGACAGTTTCATGCCGCTCGGTGCGCTGGCCCCGATGCTCCTGATGCAGATCGGCGAAGTGGTGTTCGGCGGGGTCGGCTCCGGCTTCTACGGCATGCTGTCCTTCGTCGTGCTGACCGTCTTTCTCGCCGGCTTAATGGTGGGCCGCACGCCCGAATATCTCGGCAAGAAGATCGAGGCGCGCGAGGTGAAGCTTTCGGTCATCGCCTTCTTGGTCATGCCGCTGGGCGTGCTGGGGCTGGGCGCGCTCGCGGCCGTCCTGCCGATCCCGCTGTCGTCTCTTCAGGACGCCGGCCCGCACGGTCTGTCGGAAATCCTTTATGCCTATTCATCGGCGACCGGGAACAACGGCTCGGCATTCGCAGGCTTCGGGGCGAACGTGCCGTATCACAACACTATGCAGGGCATCGCGATGCTCGCCGGCCGCTTCGTCTACATCGTCCCGATGCTGGCGGTCGCAGGCTCGCTCGCCGCGAAGAAGTCGGCGCCGGCATCGAGCGGCACCTTCCCGACGCATGGGCCGCTGTTCGTCACCCTCTTGGTCGCAGTGATCCTGATTCTCGGCGGACTGACCTTCTTCCCGGCGCTCGCGCTGGGACCGATCGCCGAGCACGTCTCGATGCTCGCCGGCGAAACCTTCTGAGGCATTCCAATGCGCAAGAAACCCGATATCTCTCTCTTCGACTGGCGCGTCACCGGACCGGCGTTGAAAGTCGCCTTCACGAAACTCGACCCGCGCCTGATGGCGCGGAATCCCGTCATGTTCGTCACCCTTGTAGTGGCGGCGCTTTCCACCCTGCTGTTCCTGCGCGATCTCGTCGCTGGAGGCGAGAACGTGGCCATCAGCGGCCAGATCGCCGCCTGGCTGTGGTTCACCGTCTACTTCGCAAATTTCGCCGAGGCGATGGCCGAAGGACGTGGCAAGGCGCGCGCAGATACGCTGCGCGCTACCCAGTCCGAGACGCCAGCGCGCAAGCTTCCCGCCGCTGATGCGCACGCGTCCGAGATCGTCTCCAGCCGCTCGCTCAAGCCCGGTGACCTGGTGCTGGTCGAGGTTGACGACATCGTTCCGGCCGACGGCGAAATCGTCGAGGGCATCGCCTCGGTCGACGAGAGCGCGATCACCGGCGAATCCGCCCCTGTGATCCGCGAGGCCGGCGGCGACCGGTCGGCGGTGACCGGCGGCACGCGCGTCGTGTCCGACTGGATCAAGGTCAGAATTACCTCGAAGCCCGGCGAGAGCTTCCTCGACCGGATGATCGCCATGGTCGAGGGCGCGGAACGCCAGAAGACGCCGAACGAGATCGCGCTCAACATCCTGCTCGCGGGCATGACGATCATCTTCCTGATCGTCGTCGTCACGCTGCAGCCCTTCGTGATGTATTCCGGCGCATTCGTGCCGGTGGTTTTCCTGATCGCCCTTCTCGTCACGCTCATCCCGACGACGATCGGCGGGCTTCTGTCAGCCATCGGCATTGCCGGCATGGACAGGCTGGTGAAGGCGAAGGTGATCGCCAAGTCCGGCCGCGCGGTGGAAGCTGCCGGCGACGTCGACGTGCTTCTTCTCGACAAGACTGGCACCATCACCTTCGGCGCACGTCAGGCAGACGCTTTCGAACCTCTTCCCGGCGTATCGCCGAAGGAAATGGCGGAGGCCGCGCTTCTCGCGTCGCTTGCCGACGAGACGCCGGAAGGCCGCTCAATCGTGGATTTTGCACGAAAGCAACTCGGCCGAACGCTGGACGGCACTGACGCGGTAGCGGAAGCCATTCCCTTCTCCGCCAATACACGCATCTCTGGTGCCGACCTGAAGGATGGTTCGCAGCTGCGCAAGGGCGCTTCCGACGCTATCCTCACCTGGTGCGGCATCGGCACGACGCCGCAGATCCGCGCGGTCGTCGAAGGCATCGCCAAGTCCGGCGGCACTCCGTTGCTCGTCGCCCGCGACAAGCGCGTGCTCGGCGTCATCCAGCTGAAGGACATCGTCAAGCCAGGCATCCGCGAGCGCTTTGCGGAACTCCGCCGCATGGGCGTGCGCACGGTGATGGTGACCGGCGACAATCCGCTCACCGCCGCTGCCATCGCCGCCGAGGCCGGCGTCGACGATTTCCTGGCGGAGGCGACGCCTGAGCGCAAGCTGGAGCTGATCCGCAAGGAGCAGGCCGAAGGCAAGCTCGTCGCCATGTGCGGCGACGGCTCGAACGATGCTCCGGCGCTCGCCCAGGCCGATGTCGGCGTCGCGATGAACACGGGGACGCCCGCCGCGAAGGAAGCGGGCAACCTGATCGACCTCGATTCGGATCCGACCAAGCTCATCGAGATCGTGCTCGTGGGCAAGCAGTTGCTGATCAGCCGCGGCTCGCTGACCACCTTCTCCGTTGCCAACGACGTGGCGAAATACTTCGCCATCCTGCCCGCGCTGTTCGTGACCGCCTATCCGGCGCTCGGCGTGCTCAACGTCATGGGCCTGGGCAGCCCGGGCAGTGCGATCCTCTCGGCGGTCATCTTCAACGCGTTGATCATCATCGCGCTGATCCCGCTGGCGCTGCGCGGCGTGAAGTACCAGCCGGCGACGGCCGCAACACTCTTGCGTCGCAACCTTCTCGTCTATGGCCTTGGCGGCCTGATCGTTCCCTTCGTCGGCATCAAGGCGATCGACCTGATTGTCAACGCCGCCGGCATCGTATGAGGTGACACCATGCTCTCCGAACTCCGACCCGCATTCACCCTTCTCGCACTGTTCACGCTGCTCAACGGAGTGGCCTATCCGCTAGCGATGACCGGCGCCGCGCAAGCGCTTTTTCCGACGCAGGCCAACGGCAGCCTGATTGAACGCGACGGCCAGGTCATCGGGTCGTCACTCATTGGCCAGTCCTTCTCGGGCGAGGCCTATTTTCACAGCCGCCCCTCGGCTGCCGGGACCGACGGATACGACGCTGCCTCCACCGGCGGCAGCAACCTCGGCCCCACCGCGCAGACGCTGATCGACCGGGTGGCGGCCGAGGCGCAGCGGGTCAGTGCCGCCAACGGCGGCGCGGCCGTCCCGATCGACCTCGTCACTGCATCCGGCAGCGGGCTCGACCCCCATATCTCGCCCGAGGCTGCGATTCTGCAGGTTGCACGCGTCGCCGCCGCGCGGGGAGCGGATGTCGCCACCGTCCGCGCGCTTGTCGCCGAGCATGTCGAGGGGCGCACACTGGGCGTGCTGGGCGAGCCGCGCGTCAACGTGCTCATGCTGAATCTCGCGCTCGATGAGCGCTTGCCAATCGCCGGCTGGCGATGAATTCGGACAGCCGCCCGGAACCTGATGCCCTTCTCGCCGAAGCGCAGAAGGAGGGGCGCGGGCGGCTGAAGATCTTCCTTGGCGCGGCGCCGGGTGTCGGCAAGACCTACGCCATGCTGGAGGCAGCGCAGCGCCGGAGGGCGGATGGTCTCGACGTCGTCGTCGGCGTCGTCGAGACGCATGGCCGGGCCGAGACCGAGCGGCTTGTTGGCGGGCTCGAAATCGTCCCGCGGGCACAGATACAATATGGCGGGCGCCTGCTCGCCGAAATGGACCTTGACGGCATTCTCGCAAGACGTCCGAAGCTGGTCCTCGTCGACGAACTGGCCCACACCAACGTTCCGGGCAGCCGCCATGCCAAGCGCTGGCAGGACGTGGACGAGCTTCTGGCTACGGGAATCGACGTCTACTCGACGCTGAACATCCAGCACCTCGAAAGCCTGAACGACGTTGTTGCCCGCATCGCGCGCGTCAAGGTGCGCGAGACCATCCCCGACAAGGTGCTGGAACTCGCCGACGACATCGAGCTGATCGACCTGCCGCCGGACGAACTCATCGAGAGGCTGCGCGAAGGCAAGGTCTACATCCAGGACCAGATCGCACGCGCGATCCAGAACTTCTTTTCAAAAGGTAACCTGACCGCGCTGCGGGAATTGGCGATGCGCGTCGCAGCCGACCGCGTCGATGCGCAGATGGCGGCCCACATGAAGAGCCATGCGATTCCCGGCCCATGGCCCGCGCAGGACCGCGTGCTCGTCTGCGTCAACGAAGCACCCGTCTCCAAGGCGCTGGTCCGGGCCGCCAAGCGCATGGCCGAGCGGTCGCGCACGGACTGGATCGCCGCAAGCGTGACGACGCCTGCCTCCGAGCACCTGCCGGATGCTGCCAAGGATTCGATTGCCGAGACCTTGCGGCTGGCAGAATCCCTGGGGGCGGAGATCTCGACCATCAACGCCGAGAGCCATGTCGCCGACGAGATCCTTGCATTCGCCCGCAGCCGCAACGTCTCGCGCATCGTGCTGGGACGCCCACGGCCGCGCCTGTTCACGGCCTGGTTCACGCGAGAAACGGTCGCCGAGGAGATCATCCGAAAGGCTGACGACTTCGAGGTGACCATTGTCTCGGCCGATCCTGGCGAGGCGAGGAAAGCCGCGATCCGTGGTGCTGTGCTCGTTCCCGAGCGCGACCCGAAGGCCTATCTCTGGTCGGCCGTCGCTGTGGCGACGGCAACAACCGTCGCGATCTTCGTCAATCGCATCTTCCCAGTCGAGAGCCTGTCGCTCTTCTTCCTGGTGGCCGTTCTGGCTGTTGCCGCCCGCTTCGGCCTTTGGCCCTCGATCGTCGCCAGCGTACTCGCCTTCCTCAGCTACAATTTCTTCCTCACCGAACCGTTCTTCACCTTCGAGATCGCCAATCAGGATCTGGTGCTGACCCTCTTCCTGTTCCTGGCGGTGGCGGTCGTCACAGGCAACCTCGCGGCGCGGCTGCGTGACCAGGCGCGTGCCCAGCGCGCGATCGCCAGGCGGACGTCGAATCTGTTCGATTTCTCACGCAAGGTTGCGAGCGTCGCTTCGCTGGACGACGTGGTCTGGGCGGCGGTCACCCATGTCGCGTCGACGATGCAATGTTCCTCGATGATCCTGATGCCCGATGCTGCGGGACGGCTCGAGATCGTCGGCGGCATGCCTCCGGAGGACCAGCTCGAACCGCGCGACCGCGGTGCGGCGGAATGGGCGTGGGACAAGCGCGAGCCGGCAGGCTGGTCTTCGCACACCTTGCCGTCGGCGACATGGCTCTTCCTGCCAATGAAGAGTGCCGACCGAGTTCATGGCCTGCTCGGCGTCCAGTTCGGCGCGCGTCAGTACATCACCACGGAAGAGCGCCGGCTGCTGGATTCCCTCGTCGATCAGGTCGGTCTCGCCATTGAGCGGACCAAGCTTGCTTCCGACATGGAGCAGACGCGCCTGCTTGCGGAGACGGAGAGTCTGCGCGCGGCCCTGCTGTCTTCCGTCAGCCACGATCTCCGGACGCCGCTGGTCTCGATCATCGGCGCCGCGACGTCGCTGGTCGACGCGGACGAGGCGCTGGGAGCATCCGGCCGCCGGAGCATGGCCGAGACGATCCGCGACGAGGGCGAGCGTCTCAATCGCTATGTCCAGAACCTTCTCGACATGACTCGCCTCGGCTATGGTGCGCTGAAGGTGCGCCGGCAGCCGATCGATCTGCGCGAGGTGGTGGGACGGGCCGTGCGGCGGCTTAATCGCGATCTCGCTGCCCACCGCGTCGTTCGCAAACTTCCAGCTTCCTTGCCGGAGGTGTCCGGCGACGCCGGGCTTCTGGAGCAGGTGGTGACGAACATTCTCGACAATGCCGCGAAATATGCGCCCGCGGGTTCAGCAGTCACCGTGTCGGCCGAAGCGAGTGGCGGCGAAGTGCTGTTGGCCATTTCGGACGAAGGCCCGGGAATCCCGGAGAACGACCGTACGCATGTCTTCGACATGTTCTTCCGCGTCCGCGCGGGCGACGGCCAGCCGGGCGGCACCGGCCTCGGCCTCGCGATCGCCAAGGGGATCATCGACGCGCATGGCGGTTCGATCCGAGCCGAGCCGGCCCAGAAGGACGGGAGCGGGACACGCGTCGTCATTACCCTTCCCGTCGCCGCACCATCCGGCGCGCCCGCATGAACACTGGCCGAATTCTTCTGATCGAGGACGACCCCGGCATCCGGAAATTCCTGCGTGTGGCACTGGAGGCGCATGGCTTTACGCTGGAGGAAGACGCATCCGGCAAGGGCGGGATCGCAAAGGCCGCAACCATGCAGCCGGATCTCGTCGTGCTCGACCTCGGTCTGCCCGACATGGACGGCAAGGCCGTGATCGCGCGAATCCGCGAATGGTCGAAGGTGCCCATCCTGATCCTCTCGGTGCGCCAGTCCGAGGAGGAGAAGGTCGCAGCCCTGGATGCGGGCGCCAACGACTATGTCGTGAAGCCCTTCGGCATCGCCGAAATGCTGGCACGTGTCAGGGCGTTGCTGCGATCGACCTTTGGCGGCGCGGCGCCGGATACGGAAATCGTGCGCAGCGACCTGCGCATCGACCTCGCCCGCCACGAGGTTTCGCTCGCAGGAGGTCCAGTCAAGCTTACGCGCAAGGAGTTCGACCTTCTCGCGCTGCTCGCCCGCAACGCCGGGCGCATCGTCACCCATCGTCAGCTGCTAGCCGACCTCTGGGGACCCGCCCACGAGCATGACCTCCAGTACCTGCGCGTCTTCATCGGCCGCCTTCGCGCCAAGCTCGGCGACGACCCCGCAGCGCCACGCTTCATCCTCAACGAGCCGGGAGTTGGATACCGTTTCCTGGACTAGATGGTCGCTCAGGACCTTTGTCGACAAACGGCAGCTTACCTCGTTCTCGCTACCGTAAGCCGACGTTCTCCTAACGGCCCCCTTTCCGGCGTAGAACGGGTCGGCGGGCTTGAATTACACCGCCAAGCGACATTGCACGCCCCACCGCGATCGCATCCAGGAACCTTGGATCATGGCTGACGACGAGAAGCGCGCCATCGTAGTTCTGCAAGGCCTGCTCCAGCAATGCGACGGACTCGATGTCGAGATGGTTGGTCGGCTCGTCGAGGATCAGCAGCCAGGGCGGCACATCGCCGCCCAGCGTGCAGGCAAGTCCGGCACGCAGGCGCTCGCCGCCGGAGAGGGTGCCGACCGGCCGCAACGCATCGCGGTTGCGGAAGCCGAAGCGGGCGCAGGCCGCGTAGGCTTCATTCTCGCTCATCGACGGATTCAGCCGGCGATGATTAGCGAGCAACGTGGACGACCGATCGAGCAGGCCGATATGTTGGTCGAGCATAACGATGCGACTGTCGGCACGGCGCACCGTGCCGGTGGTGGGCGCGGTCGCACCGGCAGCGAGCTTGAGCAAGGTGGACTTCCCTGACCCGTTGGGGCCGCCGACCGACACGCGCTCAGGGCCGCTGATGGCAAGCGTCCACGGCCCGAGCGCGCGCCCCGGGAGCTCCACGGAAACGCCGTCCATCGCGACCAGCTGCGCGCCTGACGGTATCCCGCTCGGCGGAATGTCCATGGCAATCGGTGTGATCACTTCGACCTGGCGCGCCGCATCAGCCAGCCGCGCTTCGGCCTCTGCCAAGCGCCTTTCGCCGAGCCGGTCGAGACGTCCGCCGCTGGCCTCCGCGCGCCCGGCACGCGCGTCGAGCAGAATCTTCGGTTCCGAGGCCTTTGCAGCGAAGGTCCGTCCTGCCTTGTCCCGCCGCTGCTTGGCCTCGCGCTGGCGCTGCGTATCGAGGCCTGCAGTACGGAGTGCGGCGGCGGATCGGGCCAGTTCCGCTTCGGCCGCCTGACGTTCCGCGTCGCGCAGTTCTGCGAAGCGCGACCAGCCGCCACCCACCACGCGGACGCCGAGCGGCGTCAGCTCGACGATGCGGTCCATCGTCTCCAGCAGCGCGCGGTCGTGACTGGCCACCAGCGCGCCGCCGCGCCAGTTGTGCAGAAGCTGGTGGATTGCGGCGCGGCCGTCCCCGTCGAGGTTGTTGGTGGGTTCGTCGAGGAGGAGCACGTCCGGCGCCTCGATCAGCAACCGTGCGATGCCAACGCGGGTTCGTTCGCCACCCGAGAGGGCCGCGATCGTCCGTTCCAGGTCGAGGCCAGCCATGCCTGCATCGGCAAGCGACGCGGCGACACGCGTTTCCAGCATCCATTCCGCCCTATCGAGATCGTAGGGACGGCCCTGTCCCGCGAGAATGCGTTCCAGGACTGCCAAGCCTTCCGCGACGCCGAGCGCCTCGGCCACGGTCCATGCCTCCGGCCATTCCTGGCGAAGCGTGCCGACGCTGCCATCGAGGCGCACGCTTCCTGCCGACGGCTCCGCTTCGCCGGCGACGATGCGCAGAAGCGTGGACTTGCCGGATCCGTTGCGGCCGACGATGCCGACACGCTCGGTGCCGACGGAGAGCGTCAAATCGGAGAAGAGGTCGCGGCGATCAGGAGTCGCGGCGGCGAGTGAGTCGAGTGTGAGACGTGCGTGCATAGAAGACCGATATCCGGGACGGGACTGTTGTGAGGCGGTTAGTCGTCCGGTGGTCCACTGCAGGTCTCCTTGGTCACAGGTGGTCGATTTAGTAAGCGAATGCGCCCAGGACAAGGCGGCTTGCGTTGCCGTTGTGCGCTCAGCCGACGGCGAAACTCCGAAGCGCCAGCTGGTCGTCTGACGCAACTCGGGCGCGGCCGCGCCAGAGCGGGCGGCGACCTTGAGGCCTGACCGCAGCGCGAGCAGAAGGCGAGCCGCTGCGTCCGCATCGGTGTCGGCGGCGATCTCGCCATCCGTCATGCCGTGCCGGACCTCGCCTGCGATCGCTTGCTTGCATTGAAATGGGTTGAGCGCAGGCCGGATCGCCGGGCCCTTCGGGCTACTGCACCCGGACAGCTCGGCTTGGCGTCGACCTTCGATTTGTCGCGACATCGTCGTCCGAGGTCGGCGTGATTGCGGAAGCATCCTCTGCGCGATCGAACTCGTCTCTTCGTCAACTCGGGGAACGCGGCGCGGGACGACGGCTCGCAGGCGGAGAGCAATAGGTTGTATGGGTAGTGAAAGGGGGGCGTTGACCGAACGTCGGATATTCCCATCTCTCGAACCACAACCGGACAGTCGGCAAACGGCCCCGTAGTTGCCAAGTGCCAGTATGTAGGAACGATGTGTGATTGACGGCGATCGACTCTTGAGAAGAGCTTCTTGTCTCGGCCTAAGGGATTTTCATAGCATTCCAAGCTGACTGTGGATGCAGCAAGTTTGTCGGCACAACAGTTTGACAAGGTCGGCTGATTGGGCCCTACATATAGCCGTCATGGTCTCCCGAATCGGGTCCGGTTCGGGAGCTAAGAGGGAAGCCGGTGCCTCCGGAGGGGAAAGCCGGAGCTGCCCCCGCAACTGTAAGCAGCGAGTTGCTGTCCGCGTAGCGCCACTGGTGTCGAGGCACCGGGAAGGCTGGACAGTGGCGACGACCTGCGAGCCAGGAGACCTGCCATGGCGATGATGAACGAACCTCGGGCGGGGTGTTCCGGCGGTGCGCCATGCCTCAGCGCGCGGTGATACTGCGTCTGGTCGGCATGCGTCCCTCCAGATCCCCGTCCATAACGCCACGGGGACAAGATGCCGGCTACCGTTTCGACCCAGACCAATGGAAGCCATCCGGCTCCGATCTCTCTCCAATCCTCGACGCCGCCCCCAGAGCCAGGCTGGCGCGTGATACGCCGCAACGGCACCGTCACGCCGTTCGATCCGGTCAAGATTACGGTCGCCCTGACCAAGGCATTCCTGGCCGTTGAAGGGTCTACCGCAGCCGGATCGCGGCGCGTGCACGACGTCGTGGCTGACCTGACCGATCAGGTCGTATCGGCGCTGACCCGACGGCTAGGGGAAGGGCGTACCTTCCACATCGAGGATGTGCAGGACCAAGTCGAACTGGCGCTGATGCGCGGCGAGCACCACAAGGTCGCTCGCGCCTATGTGCTCTATCGGGAGGAACGGGCGCGCGAGCGGGCAGCGGAAACGGCTGTCGGCGCAGGTGCGCCGCAGCCCCCGCTGAACGTCAAGGCCGACGACGGATCGCTGAAGCCGCTCGACGAGGCGCGTCTGGCGCTGGTGATCGACGATGCATGCGCCGGGCTCGACTCGGTCGCGGCGGAGCCGATCCTGACGGAGACGCTGCGCAACCTCTATGACGGCATCTTGGCTGACGAACTTTCGCTTGCCCCGATCCTGGCCGCCCGCACGCTGGTCGAGCAGGAACCGAACTACGCCTTCGTGTCGGCCCGGCTGCTCCTCGACAGGCTGCGGCGCGAGGCGCTCACCTTCGTTTCCGTCCGCCCGGAACAGGCGACGCAGTCCGAGATGGGCGAGCGCTACGCCAGCTACTTCCCCGAGTTTGTGAAGAAGGGAATCGCCGCCGAACTGATCGACCCCGAACTTGGCCGCTTCGACCTGAAGCGCGTCGGGGCCGCCCTCAAGCCGGAACGCGATCTCAACTTCCAGTATCTTGGCCTGCAGACCCTCTACGACCGCTACTTCCTGCATATCGAAGGCAAGCGCTTCGAGCTGCCGCAGGCGTTCTTCATGCGTGTCGCCATGGGCCTTGCCGTCCGCGAGATCGACCGCGAGGCGCGCGCCATCGAGTTCTACGACCTTCTGTCGTCGTTCGACTTCATGGCCTCCACGCCGACGCTGTTCAACTCCGGCACCCTGCGGCCGCAGCTCTCGTCCTGCTTCCTGACCACGATCGGCGACGACCTCGACGCCATCTTCAAGGGCATCAAGGACAACGCGCTGCTGGCGAAATATTCCGGCGGCCTCGGCAATGACTGGACGCCAGTGCGCGGCCTCGGCGCGCATATCAAGGGCACCAATGGCGAGAGCCAGGGCGTGGTGCCGTTCCTGAAGGTCGCGAACGACACCGCGATCGCGGTCAATCAGGGCGGCAAGCGCAAGGGCGCCGTGTGTGCTTATCTTGAGACTTGGCACGTCGACATCGAGGAATTCCTCGATCTCAGGAAGAACACCGGCGACGACCGCCGCCGCACGCACGACATGAACACGGCGAACTGGGTGCCGGACCTGTTCATGGAGCGCGTCGAGGCCGACGCCGAATGGACACTGTTCTCGCCGGACGAGACCGCCGACCTCCACGACCTCTACGGCAAGAAGTTCCGCACGGCTTATGAGGCCTACGAGGCCAAGGCCGCGGCGGGCGGGCTGAAGGTGTTCCGAAAGGTCCGGGCGCTCGACCTGTGGCGCAAGATGCTGACCATGCTGTTCGAGACCGGACATCCGTGGGTGACTTTCAAGGATCCGTGCAACATCCGTTCGCCGCAGGGCCATGTCGGCGTGGTGCACTCCTCGAACCTCTGCACCGAGATTACGCTGAACACGTCGAAGGACGAGGTCGCGGTCTGCAATCTGGGCTCGGTCAACCTGCTCAACCATGTCGGCCCGAACGGCCTCGATCTCGCGCGCCTGGCGAAGACGGTCGGCACCGCCATGCGGATGCTCGACAACGTCATCGACATCAACTTCTACACCATCCCGGAAGCGCGGAACTCGAACCTGAAGCACCGGCCGGTCGGCCTCGGCATCATGGGCTTCCAGGACGCTCTGCAGGCCCTGCGCATACCGTATGCGTCGGACGCGGCCGTCGCCTTTGCCGACACGTCGATGGAAGCGATCAGCTACCACGCCATCTCGGCATCGGTGGATCTCGCCGCCGAGCGCGGCCGCTATGCGAGCTTCGAAGGCTCGCTCTGGTCAAAGGGCATCCTGCCGATCGACTCGATCAGGCTGCTTGAGGACGCCCGTCCCGGCGTCGTTATGGATGGCGGCTCGACGCTTGACTGGGAGAGCCTGCGCAAGCGCGTGAAGAAGACGGGCATGCGCAACTCGAACACGATGGCGATTGCGCCGACCGCGACCATTTCCAACATCTGCGGCGTGTCGCAGTCGATCGAGCCCGGCTACCAGAACCTGTTCGTCAAGTCGAACATGTCGGGCGACTTCACCGTAGTGAACGCGCAGCTCGTCCACGACCTGAAACAGCGCGGGCTTTGGGACGAGGTCATGGTCTCGGACCTGAAGTATTTCGACGGATCGGTCGGCCAGATCGACCGCGTGCCCGATGATCTGAAAGCGCTCTATGCGACCGCGTTCGAGATCGACTCGGCTTGGTTGATCGAGGCGGCGTCGCGTCGCCAGAAGTGGATCGACCAGGCGCAGTCGCTCAATCTCTACATCGCCAATCCCTCGGGCAAGAAGCTCGACGAACTATACCGGCTGGCGTGGAAGAAGGGCCTGAAGACGACCTACTACCTGCGCTCGCGCTCGGCGACGCATGTGGAGAAATCGACGCTTAAGGGGACGGACGGCAAGCTCAACGCCGTCTCGGCGGTCGTCGCCGCGGCGCCGGTCGCTGCCCCGATCGTCATCAACACAGATGCAGCGTGGGGCAAGGCCTGCGCCATCGACGATCCCGACTGCGAAGCGTGCCAGTAGGCACTGCCACGCACCGGTCTCGCCTTCGGGCGAGACCTCTTCGCTCAAGATATCCAAGAAAGAACAAGATGCTGGACTGGTCCGAACCCAAGGCGGCTGCGGCCGCACCCTTCGCCGCGAATGCGGAATCCCCGATGACCGACGCCACAGGCCTCGGCGAGATAGAACGCGGTGGCGCGCGCGTGTCGGTCGACGACAAGCGCATGATCAATGCCCGCGCCGACGTGAACCAGCTGCTGCCGTTGAAGTACAAGTGGGCGTGGGAGAAATACCTCTCCGGCTGCAACAATCACTGGATGCCGACCGAAGTGTCGATGCAGGCCGACATCGCGCTCTGGAAGTCCCGCGACGGTCTGACGGAGGACGAGCGGCGCATGCTCAAGCGCAATCTCGGCTTCTTCGCAGCGTCAGAAAGCCTGGTGGCGAACAACATCGTGCTCGCGATCTACCGCCACCTCACCAATCCGGAATGCCGTCAGTATCTGCTGCGGCAGGCCTTCGAGGAGGCGATCCACACCCACACCTTCCAGTACATCGTCGAAAGCCTCGCGCTGGACGAAGGCGAGCTCTTCAACATGTACCGCGAGGTGCCCTCGATCACCGACAAGGCGGCATGGGCGCTCAAACACACCCAGAACCTCGACAATCCGGATTTCCAGACCGGCACGCCGGAAGCGGACCAGTCGTTCCTGCGCGATCTCGTCGCCTTTTACGTGATCTTCGAGGGCATGTGGTTTTACACCGGCTTCGCGCAGATCCTGTCGCTCGGGCGGCGCAACAAGATGGTCGGCATCGCCGAGCAGTACCAGTACATCCTGCGCGACGAATCCATCCACCTGAACTTCGGCATCGACGTCATCAACCAGATCAAGCTCGAGAACCCACATCTATGGACGAAAGCGTTCCAGGACGAGGTCCGCGGCATGATCGCGGATGCCGCCGAGCTGGAGGCCTCATACGGCCGCGATACGATGCCGCGCGGGTTCCTGGGCCTGAACGCGGCGCTGTGCATATGCACTTCATCGCCAACCGCCGCTGCGCGCAGCTCGGGCTCCAGCCCGTATTCGCGGAGACGGAGAATCCGTTCCCGTGGATGTCGGAAGCGATGGACCTGAAGAAGGAGAAAAACTTCTTCGAGACCCGGGTGATCGAGTATCAGAACGGAGGCGCGCTCTCCTGGGATTGATCGCATGAAGAAGTTTCCACCTGAACGGATCGTCTGCCTGACGGAAGAGACGGTGGAGACCCTCTATCTGCTAGGCGAGCAGGACCGGATCGTCGGGGTTTCGGGATACGCGGTGCGCCCGACCCAAGTGCGCAAGGAGAAGCCGCGCGTCTCTGCGTTCACTTCTGCCGACATCCCGAAGGTGCTGGCGCTGGAACCGGACCTCGTCCTGACGTTCTCCGACCTGCAGGCCGACATCGCCTCGGACCTGATCCGGGCAGGCGTCGCGGTCCATGCCTTCAACCAGCGGGACGTGGCAGGAATCCTTGCCATGATCCGCACGCTGGGCGCGCTGGTCGGAGAGGCCGAGAAGGCTGCGCGTCTCGCGAACGGCCTTGAGACGCGCCTGCGGGAGGTCGCCTGTCGGATGAGCGGCCGGGCACGTCCCAAGGTTTTCTTCGAAGAATGGGACGAACCACTCATCAGCGGCATCGGCTGGGTATCGGAGCTGATCGGCATCGCGGGCGGCGACGATGTCTTTCCGGAGCACGCCAGGCAGAAGGCCGCCAAGGACCGCATCGTCGCGCCGCAGGCGGTCATCGAAGCCGCGCCCGACATCATCCTGGCCTCCTGGTGCGGAAAGAAGGTGCGTCCCGAGCGGATTGCTGCCCGGCCGGGGTGGGATGCGATCCCTGCTGTCCGCAATCAGCGCATCGTGGAGATCAAGTCGCCCCTGATCCTGCAGCCTGGCCCGGCTGCGCTTACCGACGGCCTCGACGCGATCATGGCGGCGATCGACGCTTGTTAGGACCTGAGCGACTGTCGCGTTTCTGAGCGGGCCATGTCGCTTTCGCGCTCCTGAAATCGCCGACGTTATGATCTGATCTGCATGTTCAAGGTGCCTCCCGGCGAATAGCCGGAGGGATAATTGGGAAGCCGGTTCCCCTCGTCAGAGGGAAAGCCGGCGCTGCCCCCGCAACGGTAGCGAAGCGACAACCCGACGTGAAACCACTGGGCGATGAGCCTGGGAAGGTGTCGGGAGGGCCGGAAGGCCAGCTTCGGAGCCCGGAAACCAGCCTCGGACATTTGAACCGACTGATCGCGGTGGGCGGTCAAGTGGCAGAGCGCTTGAGGCAGCGTCCGCTCGACGTGTCCCAGGCCATCTTCCCCTCAACACCACCAGTTCAGTCCTTGTGCGAATGCGAGGACGGACATGGACGTACACACTGAAATGCTGGCGCGGCTCCGCAACCGGAAGCCGGGCTACAGCCTGGACCAGCCCTTCTACATCGATCCGGCCTACCACCAAGTGGACCTCGAGCAGATCTGGTACAAGGACTGGCTGTTCGTCGGGCATGACTGCGAAATTCCCAACGCCGGAAACTATTTCACGGTCCAAGTCGGAGCCTATGCGGTCGTCGTCGTGCGCGGCGAGGACGGCGAAATCCGCGCCCTCCACAATTCCTGCCGCCATCGCGGCTCCCGGGTCTGCCTCGATCATCGCGGCAGTGCCGCCAAGTTGGTCTGTCCCTACCATCAGTGGACCTACGATCTCGACGGTTCGCTGCTGTTCGCGCGCCAGATGGGCGAGGGCTTCGACACGTCCGGCTTCAGCCTGAAGCCTGTCGCCTGCGAGGCCGCGGGTGGATACATCTTCATCTGCCTCGCCGACCGCCCGATGGATTTCGCGCCGTTCCGCGCGATGATGGAACCGTTCTTCCTTCTGCATCGCCTGCGCGATGCCAAGATCGCCTACGAATCCACCATCATCGAGAAGGGCAACTGGAAGCTCGTCTGGGAGAACAACCGCGAGTGCTATCACTGCGCGGGCAATCATCCGGAGCTTTGCAAGACCTTCCCGGAAGCGCCGACGATCACCGGGGTCAACGGCGCGGATGATCCCGAGATCGCGGCGCACTGGGCAAAATGCGAGGCGGCAGGCCTGCCCAGCGCCTTCACCATCGACGAGAAGGGGCAGTACCGTGCCACGCGGGTCCCTCTGCTGCGGGAGGCCATCAGCTACACGATCTCCGGCCGCAAGGCGGTGCAGATGCGGCTGTCCGACAACGTCCACATGGACCGCATCGGCTCGCTTCTGCTCTATCACTACCCGACGACGTGGAACCATGTGTTGTCGGACCACGCCATCACGTTCCGTGTCCTCCCGCTCAGCGCCACCGAAACCGCCGTCACCACCAAATGGCTCGTGCACAAGGACGCCGTCGAGGGCATCGACTATCGCCTCGACGAGTTGATCCATGTCTGGACGGAGACCAACGACCAGGACCGCCAGATCGTCGAGGAGAATGCGCGGGGTATCCATTCGCCCGCCTATGAGCCGGGTCCTTACTCGCAGATCCATGAGGGCGGCGTGATCCAGTTCGTCGACTGGTACGCCGACTTCATGGAAAGCCGCCTGTCCGGCGGCAGCCGGCCCGCGCTTCGCTCCGTCGCCTGACCGGAGCAACCGCCATGACCATGATCGTGACAGGCACGGTGCCTGTGCCGCTGCCCCTCGACGACATCAAGCCCTGGAACGCGGCGCGCCAGATGTTGGTTTGCGCCAGCGTCGTCGACGAAGCGCCGGAGGTGAAGACCTTCACCTTCGTCGTCGAAGGCGGCGGCTGGTTTCGCTACATGCCCGGCCAGTTCATCACCGTGGAACTGCGGGCAAGGGACGGCGACCTGCACCGGACCTACACGGTCTCGTCATCGCCGTCGCGGCCGTATTCGATTGCGATCACCGTCAAGGCGCAGCCGACTTCGGTCGGCACCCGCTGGATGTTCGAGAACGTCCGGCCGGGTTCGCGGCTTCGCGCCTATGGCCCGAGCGGCCACTTCACGCTCTCGCGCAATCCGGCGAAGAAGTATCTCTTCATCTCGGCCGGCTCCGGCATCACGCCGATGATGTCGATGCTGCGATGGCTGTCCGACTGTGATCCCGCAGCCGACGTCGCATTCCTGAACTCGTCGCGGCGGCCGGAAGAGATCATCTTTCGCGACGAGCTCGAGATGCTCGCCCGCCGCATGACGAACCTGTCGCTCGGCTTCCTGCCGGAGTCGCGGTCGGCGGCAGCACCCTGGGGTGGCCTGATGGGCCGCATCGATCGTCACAAGTTCGCGCTGCTTGCGCCCGACTTCATGAGTCGGGAGATATTCTGCTGCGGTCCGGACCCGTTCATGCGGGCGGTCAGCACCATCGTCAGGGCCGAAGGCTTCGACATGGGCCACTATCACCAGGAGAGTTTTGGCGCGACTTCGATCGCCGAGGCGGTCCATCGGGAAGCGCCGGACATCTCGATCGACGGCACGGCGGCCGGTTTGATGGTGAGCTTCCTAGGTTCGAACGAGCAGGCTGCCTGCGTGCCCGGCCAGACGCTGCTCGAGACGGCGCGGGCTGCAGGCGTGCGCATCCCGGCCGCCTGCGAATCCGGCATCTGCGGCACCTGCAAGGTCCTGAAGCGGTCCGGCGAGGTCGACATGCGCCACAATGGCGGCATCGGCAGCCAGCAGATTGCCGGCGGCTACGTGCTTGCGTGCTGTTCGCGGCCGCTTTCGCCTGTGGAGATCGAGGCATGATCGCCCGCCGCTCGCAAGGACTGGGAACGCGCCGGCGCTCCCTTGGCCGCGAGGACATCGCGCGCGTCTCGCCACTGCCCCCGCCGGAGGAAGTGTTCGCCGACTGGCTCATGTCAGTGCCTCATGACGACTGCATGGAAGCTGCCGCGCGTTTCCAGATCGAACTCATCGACCGCTCTCCGGCAGCATGGCATCCGGACGTGCGATACCTCCGGCTGATGCTCGTCGCCATCGCAGGCGACGGCGTCTGGCAAGCCAATGACCGCAACCTCTGAGTATCCCCGCATGAGCCCGAAGCCGCTTGAAGCCACGCCAGGGTCCCTCGATCCGATCGACCGGCTTGTCGCCGAGCACAGGTCGGGCCACGGCCTGGCGCGGCCGTTCTACCACGATCCCGATCTATTCGAGCGGGACATGGAACGCATCTTCCGGCGGCACTGGCATTGCCTTGCGCATTCCAGCGTCATTCCCAACTCCGGAGACTTCGAACTCTTCAAGCTCGGCGACGAGCAGATCATCCTGACGCGCTCGGCCGACGGGCAGGTCCATGCGCTGGTCAATGTCTGCCGCCATCGTGGCGCGGAGGTCTGCAAGAAGCCGAAGGGCAATGCACGTGTCTTCGTCTGCCCCTACCACGCATGGACCTATGCGAACGACGGATCGCTGCGCGCGGCCCGGCTGATGCCGAAGGATTTCGACCGGGCGGCGCATGGCCTGCGAAAACTCCATGTCCGTGTCGCCGAAGGACTCGTCTTCATCAGCTTCGCCGACGTGCCGCTGGACTTCGACCCGATCGAGCAGTCGCTGCGGACCAGCTGCGGCCAGTACGGTTGGGGAGAAGCGAAGGTCGCCCATCGCGAGCTTTATCCGCTCGACGCCAACTGGAAGCTGGCGGTCGAGAACTATGTCGAATGCTACCACTGCGGCCCGGCGCATCCGGAGTATTCGCAGACTCACGCGCTCGAGCAGCCGCTACACATGATCGAATCCCTGAACGCCGCGATGGAGGCGAGGACCTGCGCGTTGGGAATCGAGGTCGTTAGCGGCGACCGCTGGCAGAATTCGGCGGGAGGTCAGGAGGCCATCCATACCTTCCGCTATGCCCTCTACGACGGCGCCTCGACGGGAAGCGAAGATGGCAAGGCCGTCGCTCCGCTGATGGGGCGTTTCACCGACTATGATGGCGGAGTGACGTCGGTCCACCTCGGCGGCACCACGTTCCTTGTCTGCTACCCCGACCACGGCATGATCTACCGTTTCATCCCGAAGACGGTCGACAGCAGTGAGATGGAACTGATCTGGCTGGTGCGGGGCGACGCGGAGGAAGGCAGGGACTACGATCTCGACCGCCTCACCTGGCTGTGGAAGGTGACGACCGAGGAGGACAAGAAGATCATCGAGCACACGGCGCGCGGCGTGCGCTCGCGCTACTACGCGCCCGGTCCGATCGCCCCGATGGAGCAAAACGAGCTGCGCTACATCGCCTGGTATCTCGACGAGATCAGCCGGGCCTGACGCGTCGCGAAACGGCTTAGCCACTGAGATAGCGGCGCGTGCAATAGATCAGCGTTCCCTGTTTCTTGTTCTCGCGGATATCGACCACGCGACCGAACATCACGCGGTGGGTCGCTTCATCGACAGAGCTGGTCAACTCGCATTCAAAACTGACCGAGGCATCGGCCAGAACTGGAATGCCGGTGACGCCTTCCTCCCAATCGCCAAAAGCGAACCGATCCTCCGTCGGCGTCCTACCGCCGAAGAGTTCCGCGATGTCCTCCTGCCCAGGCATCAACGTGTTGACGCAGAAGTGGCTCGCTTTGTCGAAGGCGGGAAAACAGGAGCTGCCACGGTTGATGCAGACCAGAAGCGTTGGCGGCGCAGCACTGACACTGCAGACTGCGGATGCCGTGAAGCCGTAGCGCTTCGCGCCGGCCCCCGTCGTGACGACGCTGACCGCCGAGCCGAGTCGCGACATGCCATTGCGAAACGTGGCTCTGTCAACGGTATCGCTCCAATCGCCAACCGTGCCCAAATCGATCTCTCGGGCAAGGCCCAGGCGGTGGAGCAGGGTATCCCGCTCATGGATTTGGAAGGCCATCGCTTGGGGTCCCGACAGGCTAACCCGCCAGCTCTTTCCGGACGATCTCGGCGCCTGCGCTCAACGCATTGAGCTTCCCGACAGCTACCTTTCGAGACAGCGGTGCCATGCCGCAGTTGGTGCAGGGACAGAGCTTGTCGGCATCAACGAACTTGAGCGCCTTGCGCAAGGTGGCAGCGACCTCTTCAGGGGTCTCGATGGTGTTGCTGGCAACGTCGATTGCGCCCACCATCACCTTCTTGCCCCGAACCAGTTCCATCAGGTCCATCGGAACATGCGAGTTGTGGCATTCCAGCGAGATCATGCCGAGACTGGATTTCTGCAGTTTGGGAAATGTCCGCTCGTACTGCCTCCACTCGGACCCCAAGGTCTTCTTCCAATCCGTGTTCGCCTTGATGCCATAGCCGTAGCAGATGTGGACGGCGGTCTCGCATTTGAGGCCTCCAGCTGCCTTCTCCAGTGTGGCCACGCCCCAGTCATTCACCTCGTCGAAGAAGACGTTGAAGGCGGGCTCGTCGAACTGAATGATGTCGACTCCTGCCGCCTCCAGTTCCTTCGCCTCCTCGTTGAGAGCCTTGGCGAATTCCCAGGCCAGTTTCTCGCGGCTCTTGTAGTGGCTGTCGAAGAGCGTATCGATCATCGTCATCGGGCCGGGCAAGGCCCATTTGATCGGCTTGTCGGTCTGCTTGCGAAGAAACTTCGCGTCCTCGACGAAGACCGCCTTCTGGCGCGACACCTCGCCGACAACCGTCGGCACGCTTGCATCGTAACGGTCGCGGATCCTGACTGTTTCGCGCTTCTCGAAATCGACGCCGCTGAGATGCTCGATGAACGTCGTGACAAAATGCTGGCGCGTCTGCTCGCCGTCGCTGACGATATCGATCCCTGCCTGCCGCTGGTCGTCCAGGGAGAGGCGGAGGGCATCCTGCTTGCCCGCGGTCAGCTCCTCTCCCTGCAATTTCCAGGGAGACCATAGCTTCTCGGGTTCCGCGAGCCAGGAGGGTTTCGGCAGGCTGCCAGCGGTGGACGTGGGCAACAGTGTTTTCATCGGGCAAGGCCTTGTATTTCGGTTGGTCAGAGAGCGGGATTGGAGGACCATTGATCGAGCAGTGCCCTGTAGGGCGTGATGAAGTTCTTCTCCGCGAACAGCCCCTGCTCGACGCCCAGGCGGCTGCGCTCTTCGCGGTCGTAGACGATCTGCGTCAGCGAATAGTCCTCGTGCTTCAGGTCGGGCCGGTAGCGGGTCCCCGCCGCGGAGTTGGCGTTGTAGATTTCCGGACGGTAGATTTTCTGGAACGTCTCCATCGTGCTGATGACGCTGGTCAGCTCCAGATTGGTGTAGTCGCTGAGCAGGTCGCCTGCGAAATAGAAGGCGAGGGGTGCGACGCTGTTGGACGGCATGAAGCAGCGGACTGCCAGCCCCATCTTTTCGAAGTACCGATCGGTCGTAGAAGACTCGTCCTGCTGGTACTCGAGCCCTAGGATCGGATGCTGGTTGTCGGTTCGATGGTAGGTCCTGCTGCTCGACGCGCTTATGCAGATGACGGGCGGCTTCGTGAACCGCTCCCTGTAGGCGCTGGAATGGGTGAAGAACCTGAACAGGTTTCCGTGCAGGGTTCCAAAATCAGGCGGAGTGCTGAATTTGGGATGGGTCGCGTTGTGCGCCGGCAGCAGGACATTGAAGTCGTAGTCGCGCAGATAGGAGGAGAAGTTGTTCCCCGCGATACCCTCAATGCGCCTGTCGGTCTTCCGGTCGAGGATGGTCGTGCTGAGCATCTCGATGAGCGGAAAAGCAGGACCGCCGCCCGCCGCATCGATCTCCATCTCGACCGAGATGATTTCGAGCTCGACAGAGTAGCGATCGCCCTTTGCGTTGTCCCAATGCGCCAAGGCGTTGAAGCGATTGTCGATCATTCGCAACGCCCTGCGCAAATTCTCCCGTCGGTTCGTGCCCCTTGCCAGGTTGGCGAAGTTGGTGGTCAGGCGTGTCGTCTCCGAGGGACGATAGTCCTCGTTGAAGGGAATGCTGTCGACACGGAATGCAACGCCGGCGTGAGCGGCGAATTGCTGGCTATCGAGACCTTGCTCGCCGGGAGCGGCGACTGGACTAGCTGTCTGGGACATGACCTACCCCGATAAGTTGGGGGCGTGGGTCAGCGGACACATAGCAGGACAGGCCGCAATGCGGCCCCGCTACGGCACACCGGGACACCCCGCCCGTGGACGTTCGTTCGCCAAGGCAGGTCTCCTGGCTCGCGGGTCATCGCCTCAATCCGTCTTCCCGGGTTGCACCCCAGTGACATTCTGGACATCGGCTCGCCGCCTACAGTTGCGGGGGCAGCGTCGGTATCAGACCGACTTCCCTCTTAGCCTCCGGATATACGTCTGGAGGAACCGTGGCAGCCCTATTGATATCCGAGGGCGGTCAGGTGTCAAGGAGGACATAAAGAAATGTTTATGTCTTTACTTCTCCTGGTGGGCATGCCGGATCCTGCACGCCTTTCCCGCCTGCGCCTCGGCTCTTTCAGTCATACGATCAAATCGCGCCGAAATATCGGACGGCAGCTTGTCGCGAAATTTGGATGAAACCTGACGGTCCGCTCTCGGCCCCCTAACCGACATAGGCGGACAGCTCCGCCGGTTGCGCTGCTGAGCGGCCTATTTCGTTACGCCCGCTTCGCGGCCTTGGCGGACCGCTCGACCAAACGGGCATCGCCAAAATCTCGAGCTATGCCTTCCAATTTCGTGCTGGGTCCCTGCCAAGCCAAGTCGCTGACCTTTCGAATCGTCGGAGCATCGGTTCGCAACGTGGCGAGGGTCTTGAATTGCAGGGCGAGCGTTGTACGCGAACCAAGGACATCGACCGGAAACTGTTCAAGCGGCCCGTATCGGTCGAGCAGCCGCGCAGCTCTGACCCGGCCGATGCCCTCGATGCCGGGATAGCCATCCGCGCTGTCCCCAACGAGGGCGAGAAAGTCCGGGATCAGTTCTGGCATCACTCCATACTTTTCCCGAACGCCAGCAGCGTCGCGTATCGTTTTCGACTTTCGATCAATTTGCACCACGCGTGATCCGCGCACGCACTGGGCCAGGTCCTTGTCAGGGGTCCAGATGCACACTTTCTCGACTTTCTTGTCGGCAACTGCCTTCAATGCCGCCGATGCGAGCGCGTCGTCTGCCTCGAACTCGACCATCGGCCATACCGCGATGCCCATCGCCGTGAGCGCTTCCTCCAAGGCGTGGAACTGCGACCACAGCACCGGGTCGATGCCGTCACCGGTCTTGTAGCCAGGCCAGAGCTCATTGCGGAATGACTCGATCACATGGTCTGTCGCCACGCCGATATGCGTTGCACCTTGCTCGATCATCTCCAGGATCGTGTGCAGAACCCCGGCAGCTGCGGCAAACGGCCGGTCCTTCCCGCCGTTGAAACGTCGCTGACCGTAGAAGTGGCGATACAGTTCGTAGGTGCCGTCGACCAGATGGACGATCATTAGCCCCTTGCCACCCCGATTGAGTGCCGCAGCCGGTCAGAAGCGGCTGATCGTTGAAGCCGAGACGTTGTAACTCTTCGCGATCTGCCGAACGGACTCGCCAGCAACACGACGTTGGCGCACTTCCTGCTGCTGATGGGGGGTAAGCTTGAAGGGACGACCGAGGCTTTGGCCATTGGCCTTGGCTCGTGCTCTGCCTTCCGACGTACGCGCCCTGATCAGTTCCCGCTCGAACTCTGCCAGCCCGGCAAGGACCGTCACCATGAGGCGACCATGGGCGCTCGTCGTATCAGCCCAGACGTCCGCAAGACTTCGAAAGCCTGCACTCC
This sequence comes from Rhizobiaceae bacterium, assembly GCA_019635755.1. Lineage (GTDB taxonomy): Bacteria > Pseudomonadota > Alphaproteobacteria > Rhizobiales > Rhizobiaceae > OAS926. Next base: position 140,055 of record JAHBYW010000005.1, read on the forward strand.
TGTCTGCGATGACTGCAAGCATGTTCAGAAGATCGCGCGTGGAACGTGCAAGGCGATCAAGGCGGGTCACGACCACGACATCGCCCTTCGACAAAACCTTCAGGAGTGCCTGCAACTGGCGGCGGTCGGCCTTCGCGCCGCTGGCGGTCTCTGCAAATGTCTTCTGGGCACCGGCAGCCTTCAAAAGGGCTTTCTGCACATCCAGCGTTTGCCCATCAGTCGAGACGCGTGCGTAACCATAGATCATGCGAAGAATCTCGCACGGACTTATGAAACAGGCAAGCCACTGAAAGCGCTGCCTTCGATTTCTGTTCAACAAGTCAAGACTTGTGAAACGCGCAACGCGGCTTGATCACATCTCGGCCGCGAGCTGGTGGCACAACTCGACGTCACTAGGAATGAATTGAACGCATGTGAAGGGACTCGGATCAGCAAGTCACACGCCCGTACCACTAGCTACTGCGACGCTTCAATAAGGCAACGTCCATGATCCAGCCTTTAGGCCGCCGCGCTGCGCGTGTTGTCATAACCGAACTCGGCCCTGACCCTGATGCGGTTCGCGCTCAAGACAGGCACGCTATCCGCGTCGACCTCGGCCTTTCTCTGCCCCAGTGCGATTTCTGCATAAGGACGGCTGATCCGGAGTTGCTGGCGATATTGCGCACGGGTATTGGCCTGCCACTCTTCGAGGCCACCGACGCGCTGCACGCCATCTTTGCAGCGCATCCGCACCGCGTGGTTGTCACAAACATCGGGCGCATCGAAGTGTTTCAGAAGATCGGCGGTCCGGAAACCGGCGGCGTCTCGCCGGAGGGACCGCACACGCACCTGCTGCCGAAGCTGCTGAAATCCTGCCGGACGCATTCGGCCAACACGCCGATTCCCGAAGGATTGTTGCCTCTCGGGAGCTTTCACCCGGCAAGCCCCGTGATGACTCCGCTCGGCAAGGACAGGGAGTTTGATCCGGACCTCCATGACGAGTTCCAGTCCCTGTTGGCGCAGTACGGCGTGGCGGAGATCGTGGACGCAAAAGAGGCAAACCCTCGTCGCGATGGACGGCGGTCTGGACCCGGCGGACTATCCAACCCCGAAAAGCCGCCATACCCGGTCAGCCGTGAGACTCGCTCTCCGGCAACAGGCTCGCCAAGCTGAATACGACAGGGATGAGAGCCGCATGAATCGAGTGGCCGCGTGGCGCCGCCTATATGACAGCGGTGCAAGCGATGGCGAGGATGATGACGCGCCGGGACATTGATCGTCTCCATCATCGTTGACATCGCCGCAACCTCAGATAGCTTGCCGCCCGTCACGGTTCTTCCGGTTCGCACCGGAAGCTAAGAGGGAATCCGGTGCCCCGTTGTGGGAACTCCGGAGCTGCCCCGCAACTGTAAGCGGCGAGCCGCGTTGCCAACCAACGTCACTGACGAGCGATCGTCGGGAAGACAGGCAACGAAGCACTGACCCGCAAGCCAGGAGACCTGCCTGACAGCATTGAGTTCCGTGGGCGGGGTGCCCCACCGGGACGCGGGTTGTCTTCGGGCGGCTAGTCCGGAATCCAGCAATCCTCGTTTTGGCGGTCCCTTGTCCAGATCAGGCAAGGGATTGATCGTTGCGGACTACAGATATCGAAGCGCCGGTCGGCGAACGCCGTGCCGTGCTGCTTGTGGTGAAGTCGGCGTTTGCCGCCGCGCCTCACCAGGAGATGCAACGCATTGCAGGGCTCGCCGAGCTCAGGCCCGGCGTTGCCAAGGCAATCTCGTGCTTCTCCGAGCAGGGAACTCCGTCGCTGCGCGAGGCGCTTTTCGAACTGCGCGACCCTTCTTTGTCGTCCATCGTCATCGTGCCGCTCGCGCTGCCGCTGGAGCCGAGCTTCCTGCGCTGGGTCACGAAATCGATCCGGCGATGGCAGGCTGAGCGGCCGGGCGAATGGCCACCCATCCACATCACACGCGACATTGGGCAGAGCCTCCACTTCGAGCCGCTGCTGAGCAATCTGATTGAAGGTGCGGCATCATCTCTGCCGATCGCACCGACGCCATCGCTTGTTGCTGAAGGCTCACTCGTCCCGCCGCAGAAGCGGCGTGTGCTGGTCTGCACCGGCCCGACCTGCAACGCCGAGGGTGCGGATGCGCTCTGGGGTCATCTCCGCAACGTGCAGGAGCGCCGGAAGCTTCGAGCGACAGGCGACGGCACCATGACCGCCAAGGCGACCTGCCTTGGCCCGTGCAACCTCGCGCCCGTCCTCCAGGTCTTTCCCGAAGGCACTTACTACGGCGGCGTTACCGAACGCGCGATCGACCAGATCGCCGACGAGCATCTCCTCGGCGGGCGCGTCGTCGACGCCTTCGCCTATCAGCCCACCGGCCGCAAGCAGCGGCTGCGCATTGTTGCCCAAACCAGTTCAACACCCAAGGAGACTGAGACGTGACACGATTCTCAAGAATGAGCCTTGCGACCGCTCTGGCGGTCGGCATGCTGGCAGTGCCGGCGCTTGCCCAGGACGCGCTGCGCGTCGGCGCAACCTATCTGTCGAGCGGGCTCGACCCGGCGAAGGGATCGAACGGTTGGGCGCTGGTAAGCCATGGCGTCGGCGAGAAACTGTTTTCCGTCGATAGGAACGGCGTTCTCATCCCGGAACTGGCCGCCGGGGCCGAGCGCGTCGATGATCTTACGTGGACGATTAAGCTCGCTTCCGGCCGCATGTTCTCCGACGGCTCGCCAGTCACGGCAGCGGCTCTTGCGAAGGGCTTCGACAACTCGATCGCCAGCAACAAGGCGACGCTCGCCACCGGCGGCAAGCTTTCGTTCGAAGCGGTGGACGACGCCACGCTGAAGGTGACCACCGAGAAGCCCGTGCCGCTCATCCAGGCGCTGTTCGCCGAATGGCCGCTGATCGCCTACGGCCTGACAGACGACGGTACGGCCATCTTCACCGGCCCTACGCGGTTGCAGACTTCACCGCCGACGCCGGCATGGACCTTACCGCGAATGCAAGCTTCGCCGGCGCAGAAGCCCGGTCGCCGGTCGCCTTCCGGAAGTTCGGCGACGCGCAGGCGATGTCGCTAGCCTTCGAGGCCGGCGAACTCGATCTCGCCTTTGGACTGCCGTCGGAAATTGTCGTCCGGCTGAAGTCCAATCCCGACCTGACGGTCAAATCCTTTGCCGTCGGCTACCAGTACATGGCCTTCATGAATACGACGAGGCCGGCGCTTGGCGACATCAAGGTCAGGCAGGCGATCGATATCGCGATCGACCGTTCGCAACTGGTGGCGGCGATCAACGGCGGTACGCCCGCGACAGGCGCCTACGCTCCATATTTCCCATTCGCGGGCAAGACGCCGCGCCCAATCGACGCGGCAAAGGCAGCGGCGCTGCTGGACGAGGCAGGCTGGACGGCCGGTGCCGACGGCAAGCGCGCTAGGGACGGCCAGCCGCTGTCGCTGCTGGTGATCGCCTATCCGCAGCGGCCCGACCTCGTCACCATGCTACCGGTCGTCAAGGCTGCGCTTGAAGGCGTGGGCTTTAGCATCGAAACGCGCGTTGTCGAGAACATCGGCGAGGTTGCCGCCGCGGGCGATTTCGACCTGGCGCTCTGGGCTCAGCATACGGCGCCGAGCGGCGATCCGGCCTTCTTCCTGAACTCGATGCTGAAGACCGGGGCGGCGCTGAACCACAGCCGATATGCCGATACGGCCTTCGATGCGATCCTCGACAAGTTCGCGACCTCAGGCGATCAGGCCGAGCGTGTGACCATCGCACTGGAAGCTCAAGACAAGCTCTTCCACGATGCGCCGGTGTCGTTCCTGGTCTCGCCGGAATGGCATGTCGGCTTGTCGAAACGCCTCGCCAACTATGAGCCGTGGGGTTCGGACTATCACGTTCTGAGGGCGGACATCGGCGAAACCAAGTAGGGATGCTGAGGCAGGTCTCAGGAGCCCTGGCGCGCGCGGGGATCAGCCTTTTGGCGATCTCCGCGCTTGCCTTTTTCATCATCGCGTCGATGCCGTCCGACCCGGTCATGATCGCGATCCGCGCCTGGAACCTGCCGGCGACCGAAGAGACCATCGCGGCGATGCGGCTCGAATGGGGTCTCGATCTGCCCCTTCCCGTCCGATACCTGCACTGGCTCGGCGATTTCGTCGTCGGCGACTGGGGCCGGTCGTTCCGCACCGGCGATCCGATCCTCGCGGAGTTCGTCTGGCGGCTGCCGATTTCGCTGACGCTTGGGTTTTGCGGGCTCGTCCTTGCGATTGTGCTGGCCATTCCGCTCGGTTTCGCCGCGGCATTGCATCCGCGCGGCATTGCCGATCGCGCGACGCGCATCCTGTCCATCGGCGTCCAGGCAGTGCCCAGCTTCTGGCTGGGCCTCGTCCTCCTCTGGGTGCTCGGCGTCCAGTTCAAGCTCATCCGCCCGTTTGCGAACGACTGGTCCAGCTTCGCGGTCCCCATCGCCCTGATCGCGTTTCACTCGCTCGGCATTCTGTCTCGCGTCTACCGCCGCGATCTGATCGGCACGACGGAACAGCCGCACTACCGGACGGCCTTGTCAAAGGGCCTTTCGCGCCGGCAGGCGCTTTGGCGCCACGGGCATCGTGCAGCGTCCTATTCCCTGCTCGCGGCGGTTCGGTCCGAAGCCGGCTGGGCGATCGGCAGCACGGCGACGCTTGAGATCCTTTTCGGCCTGCCCGGCATCAGCCAGTTTCTGGTGCAGAGCATGAGCGCCCGCGACTATTTCGTCCTGCAGGCCTACGTCATGGTGATCGCGGTCTGGATGATCGTGATGAACGCAACCATCACGTTCGCCCAGCGGCGCCTCGATCCGCGCGCGCGATGAAGCCGGCCGCGGCTCTTCTGACGGCTGCGTTCGCTCTCCTGATCGCGGGCGGGGTCTGGCAGCCCTACGATCCGGACGCCATCGACATGACGGCGCGCCATGCGCCGGCTTCGTTCGCCCATCTGCTCGGCACGGACAATCTTGGCCGCGATCTTGCTTCGCGGCTGATGGCAGGCGGCTGGAGGACGGCGCTGGTGATCCTGAGCGTTGGCGTGATCGCATTCGTCGGTGGAGGGACACTCGGGACTGCTGCCGCGATGCTCGGAGGCTGGCGCGAGGCGCTGATCCTGCGCGCCGCGGAAATGTTCATCGTGGTGCCGACGCTGATCGTCGCGCTGACCGTCGCCGCGCTGTTCGGGCTGACACCGCTCAGCGCCGGCTTGGCGCTGGGTCTGGCGGGCATCGGTCCCTACGCCCTGCTGGCACATTCGCTGACCAGACGGACCCTCGGCCTCCAATTCGTGCAGGCCGCCGAAGCGCTGGGCGTCGAACGCCTGCGCCTGATGACGCGGCACGTCCTGCCGACGACATTGCCGCTGATCTTCTCCTACGCCGGCAGCCAGGCCGGGCTCTCCGTTGTCGCCTACGCCTCGCTGTCGTTCATCGGCCTCGGCGCCGATCCCTCGGTGCCGGACTGGGGATCGATGCTCTACGAATACCGGATATTCATCTTCGACCATCCGGGCCTGATGATCTGGCCCGGCGTCGCTATCGCCACCATCACCGCATTGCTGAACTGGAATTTCGATCCGGGTGAGCCGCTCCGGCCCGGATCAAAGCGCACGACGGTGCGCCTATCGGACGTGTAGAGCCCTGACGATGGCGTCCAGCCCGTCCGTGAGCGCAGCCGGACCAGGCTGTAGGATCATCGCCGATTTGATTTCCACGATGCGGTCATCCCGAACGGCCGGCATTCTGCTCCAGCCGGGACGGCCGCGAATGCGATCCGCCACGACCTTCTTCCCGCACCATGAAGCAAGAATCACCTGCGGTTCCTTCGAGAGTACAGCTTCAGCCGCAACGATCCTGTCCTTGGCGGCCTTCTGAGCGGCGAGTTCAGGGAACACGTCGTCGCCGCCGGCAATCCCGACAAGTTCGGAAACCCAGCCAATGCCGCTGATCAACGGCTCGTCCCACTCTTCGAAAAACACACGCGGACGTGGCCGGCCTCGTACCGCTTGAGCAACCTCTGCTAGACGCCGCTCATAGGTACTGGCAAGCACATCGGCTTCGTTGGCCCTGCCTACAAGCGCGCCGACCGTTCTTATCATCGCGAGGATGCCGGCGACGTCACGCTGATTGAACGCATGTACGTGGACGCCAGCCCGGATCAACGCGGCCGCGATGTCGGCCTGTAGGTCGGAAAAAGTGAAAACGAGATCAGGCTCCAGCGCCAGGATCTTGGGAATGTCGGCGGAAATGAAGGCCGATACGCGCGGCTTCTCCTTCCGCACCTGCGGCGGCCGGACGGCATAGCCGGATACGCCGACGATACGGTCCTGCTCGCCGAGCAGATACATGGTCTCGACCGTTTCCTCGGTCAGGCAGACGATCCGCTCTGGCGGAAAGGCCATGTCGTTTAGGCTTGCCCCGCGGTCGGCGCATCCACCGGCAACAGGCCGACCGACATGGCGATCCAGTGAAAAATGGTAAGTCCGATCAGCGCGAGGGCGTTCTGCCAGAATATCTGCAACACAATGGCAGCGGAAAATGCTTCCTCACCGGAAGGCAGCAAGGCTGGCGCGGCGAACAGAACCAATTCGTAGGCCGCGAAGCCCGCGAGAAAGGCCACGACGACTGCCGGCAACACTGCTGCGACGGCCCGGCGCATCGTGACCGCGACCGCGAGCGCCGACAGCGCCGCCACGCCGATTACGGCGCCCCAAGCAAAGCTGTCCCAAGTCGTGGGATAGCCGAGAACGAGAAACCCAACTGCCTGATTTGCAACCCAGGCGAACGCGATCAGGTCGATCGCGGGCCGCGCTGCAAGGAACACGCCGGCAATCGCTGCCATCGCAGCAAAGGGCGTGGCGCAGGCAAGAGCGAGGCTGAACGCGATGCTCGCAGCAGCGACGATCATGATCCAGGCGAAGATTTTAAGGTCGATATTTGGCATGGAGGCTCTTGGAGGTGCGTTGCAATTTGAACTCAAGTATACTGAACGTAAAGGAAACGCCTTAGGTTGTAGGACTTTCGCGGATAGCGGCCACGAAGTTGTGGCGGAAACGATGCAGCTCCTGCTTTGACTGCACTGCGCTCTTTGGTGGAAATACGTCTAGTGTTCGTTCTAGATCGTAGTCGGTTTCAGTCCCGAAGCGTGCCTTTCCCGAGATCATCGGGCTTGGCATCATGGGTATCGGCCCGCAGGTCTGCTCCCGCGGGAGCCATTATCTCCCGATCCCCAATCTGGTCGTGATCTTTGCGGCGGTGCGCGTGAAGCAGTTACGTCCGGCGATCGCGTCGAATGCCTTGCTCAGGCGGTCCGTGCCAGACCATCCACGCGCTGGTGTCGACGCAAGAGTCCGCTCCTGACCCGCATCAAAGGCCAGCCTGAGCGCAGCCTCGTTTTGTCGCGTTCATGTCGCACGGAATTGCCGAGCATGAATGGAATCCCTTGGAAATCAAGGGAAGCCCGTTGCAACACAAGTGCGACATGAAAATCGGTCAGTCAGCGCTAAGTGCTTTAAATGTTTGGTGCCCAGGTGCGGAATCGAACCACCGACACGCGGATTTTCAATCCGCTGTATTGCCTATCACAATCGCCAACGTTGCTGCCCAAGCGTCTAGGGCACGCCTCTTGTCCGGTAGGTAGTCGTTAAGGTCGTAGTGCTGGCCAGTGACTGCGGCCGCACCCCCAGTGTCTGCAGCGTGACCGATGACCTGCGAAACAATGAAGCGATTCATGCCGATCCGTTCGCTAGTCATTGCTGTTGCTCCGGTCCGCCTTAAGTCGTGCGGCGTTGCACGCGGCATCTTTAAGCGGGTCACCAAGCGGCTCATCGCTCTTGAAAACGCGTGTCGATCGATATGAGCGTTGTCCTCGATCGGGGACGGAAAAACGAATTCGCTTCCGTTCCCTTGAGCGAGTGCTGATGCATGATCGAGGAGCTCAATAGCTAGATTACTAAGTGGCACGAAATGGGATCGCCTCCCCTTCATCCGCTCCTCGGGAATTAGCCACGTGCGTGCTGTCCGATCAACTTCTCGCCAGCGCATTCCGACGACCTCGCCACCCCGCTGCAAGGTAACCAGCGCAAGTCGTAGAGCGACGCCCATGATTTTTGACATGTGAACCCCGTCTACACAGGCTGCCCAGAACGTCCGAACTTCAGCGTCCGAAAGGAGGCGTTTGCCTCGCTTTGGCATTGCCACCGCAATGTCCAGAGCCGGATTGTGATCACGCAGGCCTTCACGAACCGCGTAGCTCATTAGCTGACGGACAATGTTACGGCAGTGTCGCCCGTTCGAGACCGCCTTGCGCCCCTGCTGGTCTACTAACTCACGGATTTGTTGACGCGTGATCCCGGCAACCGACAGCTGGCCGAGCGCAGGTTTGACGAGTTTGTCATAGATGCGACGCTCCTCGATCAGGGTACTCGTACGCTTCGGTTTGGCTATGGGTCCACCGCGGTGTGTGCCCCTGATCGCATCTTCGAAATAGGCGTCTGCCAAACCGTCAATGGTGTGCAGTCTTTCGCGACGCTCCTCTTCTTTTGACGCTCGAGTGACAGCCACGGGATCGCTGCCGACTGCGACTTGCCCCTTAGCCTCTCGGGCCAGTGCTCGTGCCTTTGCGAGACCTACGGCGGGGAAGCCGCCCAGATTCTTTCGTCGCTGTTCGCCGGCAGCGTTGCGATAGCGGACAGACCAGGTGCGTATGCCTCGCTCAGTGACCCTGAAAATAAGTCCCGGCTCTTAATCGTCGCGAAACTCCAGCCGCTTCCCCATCGCCGGCTTTGCGTTCTTCAGGAGATCGTCGTTCAGCTTTGGCATTTTTAGCTCGGGGGCACACTGGGGGCACACCGAAGTCGCGCCGCCTGGCCATTTCATGCACCCCTTCGCACGAAGGGTAAAGCCAGGAACGAACCTCCCCTCGGCTTTTTAGGGCACGATGCGCGTCATCGCACGACACTGCACCGAAAAGAGATCAGACTACGAATCTGGGGGTCAGGAGTTCGAATCTCTTCGGGCGCGCCACTTCCCTTCCAGGCAATTGGCTTGATCAGAGTCGCGCCGTTCTTCGCTGGACGCGGGCCGAACCCGCGAGACGTCCCGCGCCAACGGGAACCCACCCCAAAACCTACCGCCCGCCGACCTCGCGAGGCGACATGCCGAACTTGCGGCGGAACATCGTGCTGAAATGGGCCGAACTGTTGAATCCGTGCTCGAAGGAGATCGCGGTGATGGAGCGCCCGTCATTGCGCGCCAGGTCGTCGTAACAGCGCTGCAGCCGGCGGCTCCAGATCCATTCCGACGCCGACATCTCGCAGCATTCGAACAGCACATGCAAATAGCGCAGCGACATCCCGTTGGCGACCGCGACCTTGTCCAGGGAGAGGCCGGGATCGCCGAGATGCGCCTCGATCCACTGTTGCACCGAACGCAGGCGCGCCTTCTTCACCGCGCCGTCGGCGGCGGGCATGTCGCCCTCGGTCGCAAGCATCGTGAAGGCAAGCATATCCATCAGCTGGCTGCCCAATCCAGCACGCACGCTGCCGTCCAGTTTTGAGCCTTCCGTGGCAAGCGCGGCGCAATAGTCCGCCGCGATCCGTCCGAGACCCTGCGTGGTGTTCAAGAGCGCCGAGCCCGGGATGCGCTCGCGGGGAAAGCGCTGCGCAAAGTCGTCGCGAGGCAGTTCAAGGTAGAAGGATCGCACTTCGCCGTGGCCTTGCAGTTCATAGGGCTCCGCCGCGTTGAAGATCGCACCGCGCGCGGCGTTGGAGCGATGCGTCTCGCCGTGCTGGACGACGCTCATATTTCCCTTGTGAATGATCTGCACGTAGTAGCATTCCTTGTCGAGCTTCGCGATGTGCTGGCCGTTGCGGCGGATGCGCTGCTCCGACAGCAGGATGTCCGTCATCACCACCTCGCCGAACTTCGCCTCGCGGATATAGCCGCGATAGTTCTCGGGGTCGGTCGCCTTGACGTCGACATTCACATAGACGTCGCAGATCGCATCGCGCCAGGCGGCGTATCGCTTCGCCCGCGGCAGGCTGTCCGTCTCGAAGACCAGGTCCATGAGCTCCTCCACTCGAGACCCATGCCGCCGGCCGGATCCTCCACCCGTCGGCGACCGGCTTGAACCTTATGTCCCCCGTGCTGGCCCGTCCAGCGGCCGACCGCGCGTGTGCGCTCTCGCGAAAGAGTCTTGCATGCACAGGAAAGAACGGAGACGCGTCGCCCCGCTAGCCTCCTCATCGACATGGCGCCATCGGCGCGCGGTCACGGCTTGGGAGGGCCGGGATGCAGGGTCTTGGGCGCCTCAGCCAGGAGCAGATCGTCTTCGGCCTCGCGGTGCTGCTCTGCGCCGGCTTCGCCGTCGCGCTCCCCGGCTTCCTGACAACGAACAATGTCCTGAACCTCGTCCGCAGCGTCTCGATCCTCGGCATTCTGGGCGTCGCCATGGGCCTCGTGGTGATCGGGCGCGGCATTGACCTGTCGCTGGTGGCGCTGATGGCGATCTCGGTCGCGTGGACGCTGTCGCTGATCCAGGGCGGCATGCCGCTCGTCCAGGCGATCGGCATAGGGCTCGTCTTCAGCCTCTTCGTCGGCGCGGTGAACGGCTGGATCGTCGCCTATGTCGAGATCCCGGCGATCTTCGCGACGCTGGCGATGGGCACGCTGGTCTACGGGTTCGGCCGCTACTACCTGTTCGACCTCGACGTGGTGTACATGCCGCCGGCCGGCGCGCCGCTGCTGTGGCTCGGGCAGGGCACGCTGCTCGGCGTTCCCGTGCCGATTTATCTCTTCGCCCTCGTCTGCCTGGGCGGCTACCTCTTCCTGCGCTACGCGCGGGGCGGGCGCTATCTGAGGTCCGTCGGCGACAACATCCTGGCGGCGCGGATCACCGGCGTCCCGGTACGCCCGACGATCGTGATGCAATACGTCCTGTCGTCGCTGATCGGCTACATGGCGGGCATCGTCACGGCGGCGTCCGTCGCCTCGATGAACACCCGCGTCGCCATCTCGACCTACGTCTACGACGTGATCCTCGTCGTCGTGCTGGGCGGCATCGGCCTGTCCGGCGGCAAGGGCGGCATCCGCAACGTCATCGTCGGCACGCTGCTCATCGGCGTGCTGCTGAACGGCATGACGATCATGGACATCCAGTACACCGTCCAGAACGTCATCAAGGGCGTCATCCTGCTGACGGCCATCGTCATCGACACGATCGTCAACCCCCGCGACGAGCAGACCGCTCAGCAGGGGGACATCTAGTTCTCAATGGGAGGAGAAAACATGAAACTGCTCAAGACAATCATTCTGGCATCAACACTCGCGCTGACCGCAGGAACGGCCATCGCGCAGGAAGGCATCGACGACCCGACCCGCGCGCCGTACTACGAATCCTTCGCCGGCAAGCGGGTCGCCTATGTGCCGGTGGCCATGGGCTTCGACCTGACCGAAGGCTGGGCCATGGGCCTCAAGGAGGCGCTCGAGCCGCTCGGCGTCACCTTCGACATCCGCGATCCGAACTGGTCGACCGACGCGGGCGCGCAGGCGATCACCTCGCTGATCTCCGAAAAGCCGGACGTCATCGTCGTCCACAATCCTGACGTGCAGTCCTATGCCCGCCTGCTGAAGAAGGCCGAGGAGGCCGGCATCTACGTCGTGCAGGTCAACATGCGCTCCAGCTACTCGACCGACGTCTTCGTCGGCGCCGATTATGTCGGCATGGGCGAGCAGATCGGCAACCGGCTGGTCGAGGTGTGCGCCCCGGCCAATGGCGGCTCCGGCAAGGTGGCGATCACCCAGGGCGTGCTGACGGCGGCCGCGTCGATCTACCAGATGCAGGGCATCAACAACGTCCTGTCGAAGCACCCCGAGATCCAACTCGTCTCCAACCAGGCGGCCGACTGGGACGCGACCAAGGCAAAGAACATCGCCGCCACCGTCATCCAGCAGCATCCCGACCTCTGTGCCATCACCGGTTTCTGGGACGTGATGGACGTCGGCACCGCCGCCGCGATCAAGGAATCGGGCAAGAACGTGTACCTGCTCACCCAGGGCGGTGGAAACCGGATGGTCTGCGACGGCCTCGCCAACGGCACCTATTCGGAATCGGTGGTCTACTTCGTGCCCGGCCAGGCCCGCGACATGGCTACCATGATCAAGCAGCTGCTGCAGCTGAAGCAGCCGGCCGGAACGACGAAGACCACGCTCTTCACGCCGCTCACCTTCCTGACGAAGGACAACATGACGGCGGCGTCGTGCTGGGACATGCCGGCGAAGGGCTGACATCCGAAGGGCGGGCGGCTCTCGCCGCCCGCCTCCCCTCCTGATCCAAGCAGACGACCATGGCCGTATCCGACCGCATCGTCCGATGGCGTTATCGCCTCGTGCCCGATCATCTCCTCGGCGAGATCCTGACCAAGCGCTGGGTCGACAACGCGATCCCGCTGCTGATCCTGGTCGCGGTCGCCGCCGTGTTCGGCTGGCTCATTCCGGATTTCTTCTCGTCGGCGAGCATCTCCAGCCTGATGCGGCAATGGGGCGAGTTCACCCTGATCGCGCTGGCGCTGATGATCGTCATGGTCGCCGGTGGCATCGACCTCAGCGTCGGCTCCACCTTCGCGCTCGGCAACATCGTCGCTCTGGCCCTGCTCAACGTGGCGGGATGGTCGGTCCCCGCCGTCATCGCCGCGACACTCGCCTGCGGCGCCGCCGTCGGTCTGGTGAACGGCGTCCTCGTCGGCTATCTCCGGCTGCGCGCCTTCCTGACCACGCTGGTCACGCTGATCATCGTGCGCGCCATCGTCGACATGCTGCTGCTCAAATATTCCGTTGCGATCGCAGCAGCCTTCGTCGATTCCGACCTGTGGTACTATTTCGGCGAGGGCGATGTGCTGGGCGTGCCGTTCAGCGTCGCGGCCGCACTCGCCGTCGCGCTCGTCGCGCATCTCGTCCTCACCCGCACCCGTCCCGGCTGGCAGGTGCTTGCCGTGGGTGGTTCCCGCCGCTCCGCGCACAATGTCGGCATACCCGTCCGCCGGGTCATCTGCCTGACCTATGTCGTCTCGGGAACGCTTGCCGCGCTGGCCGGCGTGCTGTTCGCCTCGCGCCTCGGCGGCGCTGGCGCCGACACCGGCGTCGGTCTCGAGATCGCCGCCCTGACCGCTGCCGTCCTGGGCGGCAACAGCCTCGGCGGCGGCCGCGGCTCCGCAGCCAAGGCGATCATTGGCTCGATCGTCGTCATGATCATGGTCAACGGCCTCGTCCGCCTGGGCATCACGCGCGGCGGCAGCTCGCTGCTGCTCGGCATGGTGCTGCTGGCCGCGGTGGCGATCGACGTGCGCTGGCTGAAGAACCGGATGAAGTTCCTCTCCAAGGTCTACGTGTCGCCGACCTTCGCCGAACTGCCGCCGGCGCCCCCGATCGAAGGAGCCTCTCCTTATGCGGTCAACGACCGGCTCCGCCCGGTCGAGGCCATCGGTCTCGACCGTATCGACGGACCCGAGGACGTCATCCTCGACGAGGACGACCACATCTATGTCGGAAACCGCACCGGCGACATCGTCCGCTTCTTGGCGCCGGACTACACGCGGCAGGAGGTCTATGCCCATGTCGGCGGCCGGCCGCTCGGCATGGCGTTCGCGAAGGACGGGGCGCTGCTCGTCTGCATCGGCGGCATGGGTCTCTATCGGATCACGCGACAGCGCGAGATCCAGAAGCTCACCGACGAGACCAACCGGTCCTGGTTTTCGATCATCGACGATTCGCGGCTGCGGCTCGCCGACGACCTCGACATCGCGCCGGACGGGCGCATCTTCTTCTCGGAAGCCACAATTCGCTACGAGATGCACGAATGGCCGGTCGACTGCCTGGAGTCGCGCGGCAACGGTCGCATCATCGTCTTCGACCCCAATACCGGCAAGACGCAGACCGTTCTGAAGAATCTCGTCTTCCCGAACGGTATCTGCATGACCCATGACGGCCGGTCATTCCTGTTCGCCGAGACCTGGGCGTGCCGTGTCAGCCGCTACTGGTTCGACGGACCGAAGAAGGGGACGGTCGAGCCGGTCATCCCGGACCTGCCCGGCTATCCGGACAACATCAACCGCGCCTCGGATGGCACCTACTGGCTTGCGCTGGTCGGCATGCGCACGCCGGCGATGGACCTTGCGCTGAAGATGCCCGGCTTCCGGCGGCGCATGGCGCGGCGCATCGCGCCGGACGAATGGATGTACCCGAACATCAATACCGGCTGCGTGCTGCGTTTCGATGAAAGCGGCCGGGTCATCGAGACGCTGTGGGATCTGGGCGGCGAGAGCCACCCCATGATCACCTCCATGCGCGAGCACAGGGGGCATCTCTACATCGGCGGCATCCTGAACAATCGCGTCGGCCGGCTGAAGCTCGACGGGGCGGACGAGGGCTGGACCGGCCAGAAATCCTACTGGGGTCAGGATGCCGCAAGGGGGCGCGCATGATCGGCGGGCTCGGCCGGATCGTCGATAATCTGCTCGGTCGCGGCGAGGCCGCGGTCACCGTGCCGCCGCTCGACGGGGCGCTGCGGCCGAACCGGCTGCTGGACGAGGGGACGACACGGACGCCGCTCGACGGGGTCGACTGCCTGGCCGTCCAGGGCGGCACGCTCCTGGCCGCGGCGGGTGACGGCATCTTCGTACACGGTGCGGACGGACGCTGGATACGCCGGAGCACCTGGCCATCCCCCATCGCCTGCATCGCCTCGATCGGTGCCGACGGCCTGGCCGTCGCGCTGGCGTCCGGTGACATCGTCGTCGAGGGCGGGCGCTTCGACGGGCGCCGCTATCGCGCGGACGGAGCGTCCGCGTGCATCACAGCGGTGGCAGCGACGGGATCGCATCTCTTCGTCGCGAACGGGTCTGCGACCAACGGCCCCGGAGACTGGCAGCGCGACCTGCTCGAGCGCAATGCGCAGGGCAGCCTCTGGCGGATCGACCTGGACGGTGGGTCTGTGGAACGGGTGGCCGATCGCCTGGCCTGGCCGGCGGGGATCGCGGTTCAGGGCGGCAACGTCGTTGTCTCGGAAGCGTGGAACCATCGCCTGATCGCGATCGATCCGGCGCAGCCGGGCAAGCGCCAGGTGCTCCACGCCGACCTGCCGGCCTATCCGGGGCGCATCGCTCCAGATGCCGACGGATACTGGCTGGCGCTCTTCGCGCCGCGCAGCCAGCTGGTCGAGTTCGTGCTGCGTGAGCCGGCCTACCGCCGGCGCATGATGGCCGAGGTTCCGCAGCCCTACTGGGTCGCGCCGAACCTGAGGTCGGGCCGCAGCTTCTACGAGTCCCTGCAGGGCGGCGGCGTCAAGCATCTCGGCATGCTGAAGCCCTGGGCACCGACGATGTCGGCCGGCCTCTGCGCCAGGCTGGACGGTGCTTTCCAGCCGCGGGCGAGCCTGCAGAGCCGCGCGGACGGCAGCACGCACGGCATCACCTCCGTCGTCCAGCACGAGGGCATGGTCTTCGCCGCAGCGCGTGGCGACGGCGTCATCGTCTCGCGTCCCGCGGCGACGTCCGGGGCGGACCAGGGAGCCGGACGATGACGCCGATCCTCGAACTCCGGAATGGCACCAAGGAATACCGGGGCGTGCCAGCCGTGCAGGACGTGACGTTCACGCTCCATCGCGGCGAGGTGCACGCGCTGCTGGGCGAGAACGGCGCCGGCAAATCGACCCTGACCAAGATGCTGGCCGGAGTGGTGCAGCCGACGTCCGGCGAGGTGCTGATCGATGGCCGTCCCGTCGATCTGCCGACCCCGTCCGAGGCGCTGAAGCGCGGCATCGCGATGGTCTACCAGGAGACGAGCCTAGTTCCGTCCCTGACCGTGGCGCAGAACATCTACCTCACCGACAAGAAGCGGTTCCACCGCCTGCGCGGCATCTACATCGCCGGGCAGCAGTTCCTCCAGTCGCTCAACTTCCATGTCGACCCGACGGCGATGGTGTCCGCGCTCGGTGCCGGGCAGAAGCAGATGGTCGAGATCGCCCGCGCCGTGCACCACAATGCGCAGGTCATCATCTTCGACGAGCCGACGGCGACGCTGACTCCGGAGGAGAAACACCAGTTCTTCTCGCTGGTCGCGCGGCTGAAGTCGCGCGGCGTGTCGATCGTCTTCATCAGCCATGCGCTGGAAGAGGCGCTGCAGATCTCGGATCGGATCACGGTGATGCGCGACGGCCGGCATATCGTCACCGACGTCACCTCCGCCTTCGACCGCGAGAAGATCGTGCGCGCCATGGTCGGCCGCTCGCTGTCCGACGAACTCTACGGCCGGCACGGCGACCGCCGGACCCGCCCGGCCGGCGACAAGGTTCTGAGCGTTCAGAACCTGTCGATGGGGAACGCGGTGCGCAACACGTCGTTCTCCGCCTTCGCGGGGCAGATCACCGGCGTGTTCGGCCTCATCGGCTCCGGCCGCACCGAGGCCGCGAAAGTCGTGGCGGGCGTGCTGAAGCGCGACCTCTTCCACGGCGGACAGGTGCGTCTGGACGGACGCCCCGTGCGCTACCGCGTGCCAAGGCCGGCCGTGCGAGACGGCATCATCTACGTGACCGAGGACCGCAAGATCGAAGGCTTCTTCGAGACCATGTCGATCGCGGAGAACATCTATCTCGGCGCCATGGCCGGCGGCCGGTCGCGATCGGCGACGGTGAGCATGGGCGAGATGAGAGCGCTCGCCAGGGAATGGATCGAGGCGCTCAACGTCAAGGCGATCAACGGCGACGCGCGCGTCATCGAGCTGTCCGGCGGCAACCAGCAGAAGATCGTCGTCGCCAAGGCCCTCGTGCAGAAGCCGAGATTGATCATCTTCGACGAGCCGACGCGCGGCGTCGATGTCGGCGCCATCGCGGAGATCCACCAGCTGATCGGCCGGCTCGCCGACGACGGCATCGCGGTCGTCGTGATCTCGTCCTACCTGCCCGAGATCCTGCAACTGTCTGACCGCATCCTCGTCTGCCGGCAGGGACGCATCGTCGAGGAGTTCGACGGCGGCCGGACCGACGAGGAGACGATTATGTACGCGGCAGTCCACTGATGCGGCGTGCGCTCAGAACCACCCGGCCCGTCCGGGACGTGCGCACCATCGACGACATCGTCGCGATAGAGAGCCGTGCCTATGAGGAGCTGGTCACGGCGAACTCCCTTTATGACCTGCTGCTCGCCACGGCAGAGCATGGCGGCGACCGCAAGGCCGTCACCGTGCTCCGGTCGCCCGATCCCCACGATGTCGGAATCGCGCTCACGCATCGGGAGCTGCTGGCGGAAGTCACCCGCGCAGCCAACATGTTCCGCCGCCTTGGCCTCTTCCCAGGCCGCGGGGTCGCCGCCTTCCTCACACCGACGCTGTCCGAGGTCCCTGCGCTGCTTCTCGGTGCGCAGGTCGCCGGCGTGGCGAGTTCCATCAACTACCTCCTGTCGCGGGACGCGATTATCGACCTGCTCAACGCCGAGCGGGCGACGATCCTCGTCATCCCCGCACCGCATCTGGACGAGATGTGCTGGACCAAGGCCGACGGTGCCTTCGAGCATGTCCCGTCGCTGCGTCACATCGTTGTCATCGGCGGATCGGGCGGGACCCGCGCCGGCCTCACCGATCTGGAAGGAGCGATCCGCGGCGAAAGCGGCGACGCCCTGTCCTTCGCACCGGCGACGGACCGAGACGCGGTCTGCGCGCTGTTCCACACCGGCGGCACTACCGGGCGGCCGAAGCTGGTCCGCCTGACCCATGGCAACCAGATCCACGCGGCCTTCGGGTTCGCCCAGGTGTTCGGCTATGACGAGCACGACACTGTCATCAACGGCTTCCCGTTCTTTCACGTCGGCGGAACCATGACGGTCGGCCTGTCGGTGATCGCGGCCGGTGGCCACATCGTCGTGCCTTCGCCTTACGGCATGCGCGACCCTGCTACCGTCGCGAACTACTGGACCCTGGTCGAGCGCTTCGGCCTGACCGTCGTCGGCGGTGTCCCGACCTCGATCGCGGCGATCACCAACACCTGGAAGGAGGGCTCGGACGTCTCCACGGTGCGCATGGCCGTCACTGGCGGCGCCGTCTGCCCGCCGGCGGTGACGGCGCGTTTCGAGGCGGCCACCGGCATCCGCATCTTCGAGACCTACGGGATGACGGAGACGGCCGCGACCATCGCCTTCAATCCGGGGCGCGGCAATCCCGTTGCCGGCAGCGTGGGTTTCCGCGCTCCCTTCTCGCAGACCCGCATCGTCGGCCTCGATCCGGACGCGCTCCGAATCTGCGGTCCGAACGAGACGGGACTGGTCCAGGTGCGCGGACCGCAGGTCTTTCCGGGTTATGTCGACCCGGCCCACAATGTCGGCACGCTGGCGCCTGATGGTTGGCTGACCACCGGCGATCTCGGCTACCTGACGGAGGACGAGCGGCTGGTGCTCACCGGTCGCGAGAAGGACCTGATCA
This sequence comes from Rhizobiaceae bacterium, assembly GCA_019635755.1. Classification (GTDB taxonomy): domain Bacteria; phylum Pseudomonadota; class Alphaproteobacteria; order Rhizobiales; family Rhizobiaceae; genus OAS926. Next base: position 158,524 of record JAHBYW010000005.1, read on the forward strand.
TCCGCGGCGGACACAACATCGATCCTGCCGCGATCGAGGATGTCGCCAACCAGTTCCCCGGCGTGGAGATCAGCGCCGCCGTCGGCATGCCGGACCAGTATGCGGGCGAGGTGCCGGCACTGTTCGTCGTGTCCGCGCAGGGCGCAACCGTCGATCTCGCCGACCTCGCCCGCCACCTCGACGCCCACGTCCACGAACCGCCGGCGCGGCCGCGCACCATCCTGTCTATCGATGCGCTGCCGGTCACCGCCGTCGGCAAAATCTTCAAGCCGGCGCTCCGCGACCGTGCCATCGAGGAAAAGGTCCGGCAGGAAACGGCCCTGCATTGCGGCCCCGGGACGGCCGCGGCCGTCTCGATCCAGCTCGACGCGCGCAAGCAGACCGTCGTCGACGTCAGCGTGACGGGGGCAGGCCCGGCCGCACTCGCCGCACTCGATGCGGCGCTCAAGCCGCTGCCCCAGACCTATCGCGTGCGGCCGGTGGAGGCCTGAGATGGCCGATGACGCAGTTCTGCTCGGGTTTGCGGAGGGCATTGCGACGGTGACGCTCAACCGCCCGTCGAAACTCAACGCCATGTCGCAGGAGATGACCCATGCGCTGGACCGCCGGCTCGACGACCTGGCGGATCTGACAGGCCTGCGCGCCGTCATCGTCACCGCCGCCGGCCGCGCCTTTTCCGCGGGCGGCGACCTCGGCGAGTTCGAGCAGGCGCTGGAGAGCGGCAGACTCATCGACGTGCTGCGCTACAATCAGGGCGTCCTGCAGCGTGTCGAGGATATCCCGGTGCCGGTCATCGGCGCGGCCAACGGCATCGCGGTCGCAGGCGGCCTGGAACTGCTGCTCTGCTGCGACCTGATCGTCGCGGCGGAGACTGCGAGCCTGTCGGACGGCCATGCGCGCTATGGCATCGTTCCCGCCGGTGGTGCCACCGTCAGGCTGGCCGAACGGGTGTCGCCCTCGCATGCCGCCCAGCTGTTCTACACGGCCGATCCGATCGACGCGCGAACGGCCGCGACATGGGGTCTGGTCAACGAGGTGGTGCCCGACGACCGGCTGTTGCAGCATGCACTGGACCTGGCCTGCCGCATCCGCGCGAACGGGCCTGAGGCCATCCGGCATATCAAGTTTTTAACCGGCACGCGCGCGCGTGCGCCCGACCGCGCGGCACGCCTGGATGCAGAGCTGGTGCGCTTTGCCCAGCATGTCGGCAATGGCGAATTGAGGAGCGCGCTTGCGGACTTCCGCCTGAAACGGCGACCGTCTTTCCGCTAGGCGGATCAGACCGCCGCTAGTCCAGAGCGATCACGTCGACCGACTGGGTGGTCTTCTGCGATCCGGCCGTCCACAGGACGCCCTTGACCGGCGCCACGTCGGAATAGTCGCGGCCGCGTGCGACGACAATGTGGTCCGAGCCGACGCGGAGCGCGTTGGTGGGATCGAACTCGACCCATCCGGTCTTGGCGCCGCACCACGCGCTCACCCAGGCATGCATCGCATCGGCACCCTCCAGCCGGGGCTGGCCCTCCGGCGGAAGGGTCCGAAGAAAGCCGCTGACATAGCCGGCCGGCACACCGATCTCGCGCAGACATGCGATCATGATGTGCGAGAAGTCCTGGCACACCCCGCGCCGGGCTGCGAACGCCTCGGCCATCGGCGTCTCCACCGTCGTCGCATCCGGGTCGTACACCATGTCGTCGTGGATGGCCTGGTTCAGCGCCGATACGGCCTCGACGACGGAGCCGCGGCCCCGGGCGACCGCCTGCGCAAAGGTGCGAACCGCGGGGTCGGGCGTCACGCGAGGCGACGGGCCGAGGAAGTGGTGGGGCGAATTCGCGGCAAGCGAACGGCTTGCCTCGATCTCCTCGCGCAGCGCGCTCGGCACCGGCGAAAGATCCAGACTCTCCGGCGGCGCCGATCGATCGACGCGGGCACGCACCGTCAGCGCGATTTCGTCATGAATGCCGGCAAAGACCAGGCCGGTCGTGCGGTTTCCGAAGAAGTCCGCCTGGTCGTATCTGTCACGCGGGGTTGGCACGATTTCGAGCGTGCCGGCGATCATGCGCTGCAGCCCGCCAATCTCGGCGGGCATCAAACGGACCTGGTGGCGGCCGCCCACGGCGGGCCGTCCATACTCGTAGGTGGTCGTCATCCGTACTTCGTAGAGCATCGCCTATCTCAGATACGCTTCTGAAAGCAGGTCGGAGACCTGTCCGAGATCGGTGCGGCAGCCGAGGATATCCTCGGAGGTCAGTTCCTCCGGCGTCTTCACCGCGAGGCCCGCGTGAAGTTGCAGGACGGCCCGAGACAGCGGCGTGCCGATGCCCTGGCCAGTGGCGCCGGGCAGCAGGCCGATCTGCTCACGCAACTCCGTGAGCTGGTAAAGGATCGCCCGCGGGTTCATCGTGTCGAGCGCGAGCAGGTCGATGACCGTTTCCCGCGTGGTCGAGACGGCGTAGCGGCGGCGGTGCGACATCGAGCTGTCGGCGACCTCGACGGCCAGGCCGAAGCCTCCGGCGGGAGAGTCTTCGTCGGCGAAGCGCGCCAGCACCGAGGCGATCGCCGATGCCCGTTCCAGCGATCTGCCGATGGTCAGGAAGCGCCATCCGTCCGACCGGTACATGTTCTCGTGGACGAGGCCGGAGAAGCCGGTGATCTTGCGCAGCAGCACGCCCATGGCCCGCGCCTCGTCCTCGCCCTCGGTCACCGTCGACGACATCCGCCGCGCTGTCTTGGCGAGATCGTTGAGCGCCATCCAGCCGTCGACCGAGAAGCGGTCACGCACCCGGCCGGCGCTGGCGATCGCCGACCGCAGCGTCCGCTGGATCGCATCCGGGATGCGCTGTTCGGGAAGGATGCCGAAGCTCGCCAGGTGGTCGCGCAGCTCGGTCAGCAGCGGCGTGTCGCGGCTGATGGCCTCCGCAAGCCGCAGGTGCCATGCGCGCAGCAGGCGCATGATGCCCTCGGCGCGCTCGACGTAGCGGCCGAGCCAGTACAGGTTGTCGGCCGCGCGGCTGGGCAGGGCGCCCGGCTCCGGACGGACATACGGCGCGGTGCGGGGCGGCAGGAGCGTGTCGGACAAGACAGGCTGATCGCTCACCACCCATACATCGGCGACGGAGCCGCCCCGCTGCATGGCGAGCGCCGACGGGTCGTCGCTGCGCCCGATCCGGGCATAGCCGCCGGGCATGACCTGCCAGCCGGAAGCGGTGCGGGCCAGGAACGCGCGAAGCGTGACGGGGCGCGGCTCCAGCCGCCCGCCTGCGTAGACCGGCATGGTCGACAGCGTGACCGCTTCCTGCCCGACCAGGAGATGGCCATCCGTCGCGAGCCGGTCCTCGATCGATGCCTCCGGCGCGCTGCGCATCCAGCCGGCGCTGCGGATGTCGTCGTCGGTGTCGATCGACGGTCGGGTCGAGAGCGCGGCGCCGATGGTCATGCTGCCCGCGTTGGCCAGCACATGCGTGCGCGCGGCCGGGTCGCCGCACCACCAGGTCGCGATGTTGGGGATGGCCAGCGCCTCGCCGCGGACGACCTCGCAGAGGCGCGGGAGGAACGCCAGCAGGGCCCGCGTCTCCAGGATGCCGCTGCCGAGCGCGTTGACCAGCGCCACGCTGCCCCGGCGGACGGCCTCCACGAGACCGGGCGTGCCGAGGGTGGACGAGTCGTCGAGTTCCAGCGGATCGACCCAGCTGGCGTCGAGGCGCCGCCACAACACGCTGACCGGTCGCGGCCCGGCGATCGTGCGGACCATCACGCGACCCCGCTCGACGACCAGATCCTCGCCTTCCAGCAGCATCATGCCGAGGTATCGGGCGATGTAGGCATGCTCGTAGTAGGTGTCGGTTAGCGGACCGGGGGTGAGGATCGCCGGATGGCCCCCGTCGCGGCCGCCGAGCCCGTCGAGCGTGTCGCGAAACGCCCTGAAGAAACCCGCCAGGCGATGGACATTCGCCTCCGCGAACAGGTCGGAGAAGACGCGCGTGCTGGCAACACGGTTCTCGAGTGCAAACCCTGCACCGGACGGCGCCTGCGTGCGGTCGCCCAGCACCCACCAGCGCCCGTCGGGGCCTCGGCCGATCTCGAAGGAGAGGAAGTGCAGGTAGTGACCGCCGCGCGGCCTGACGCCGACGAGCGGCCGCAGCCACTCGGCGCTGCCCGCCACGATCGCGGCCGGAAGGTGGCCCCCGGCCACCAGGTCCGCCGGGCCGTAGAGGTCGGCGACGATCGACTCCAGCAGGTCGGCGCGCTGGATCATCCCTGCCGCCAGCGCATTCCATTCGCTCTCATCGATCAGCAGGGGCACGTGGCTGAGCGGCCAGTCGCGTTCGGGCGACTCCGCGTGTCCGTACTGGCGGAAGAAGACGCCGGCGTCGCGCAGGTACTCGTCGCCGCGTGCGAAGCGCTGGATGACCTCTTCGGGGTTCATCGACGAGAACCGCCGTATGAAGTCCCGCCAGACGGGCCTGATCCGGCCGGTGGCGTCGAGCATCTCGTCCGGAATGCCCGGCAAAGGCTGGTAGGCAGCAGCGGAGTCTGTGTCCGGGGCCTGGACCTGCAGCGCTTCGGCCCGCACCGTCACAGTCCCGCAGGCCGACGCAGGTCGAGCGTCATGGGGAATTCCGGATGCGGTGTTTCGAGCATCGGCTCGTAGCTGCCGGGCGTGTGGCCATGCGGTTCGAAGCGGGCCAGGCGGCGCGCTTCCGCTTCGTTTCCGTTGACCGGGAAGGTCTCGTAGTTGCGGCCGCCCGGATGGGCGACGTGGTAGACGCAGCCCCCGATCGCCATGCCGCTCCACCTGTCGAAGATGTCGAACGTCAGGGGAGCGTGCACCGGCAGGACGGGATGGAGCGACAGCGCCGGCTGCCACGCCTTGTAGCGCACACCCGCGACGCTCACGCCGTTGTCGACCTTCTGCATCGGCAGGCTCCTGCGGTTGCAGGCGACGAGATAGCGGTCCGGGTCGCTGGCCGCCGTGAGCTTCGCCTGGAGGCGCTCGACCGAAGAGTCCGTGTAGCGCACCGTGCCGCCGATCGCCCCGGTCTCGCCAAGCACATGCCACGGCTCGAGAGCCTGCCGGATCTCGAGTCGGACGCCATCCGCCTCGATCTCTCCGCAGAATGGAAACCTGAACTCCGCCTGCGCTTCGAACCATTCGGGCCTGAGCTCGAAGCCATGCGCCGCCAGGTCCGTGAGCACGTCGAGAAAGTCCCGCCACACGTAATGCGGCAGCATGAAACGGTCGTGCAGCGCGGTGCCCCAGCGGGCCAGCTTGCCCGCCAGCGGCGCGTCCCACAGGCGGGCGACGATCGAGCGGATCAGCACCTGCTGGGCGAGGCTCATGCGCGGATGCGGAGGCATCTCGAAGCCACGGAACTCGACCAGGCCCAGCCGGCCCGTCGGCCCGTCCGGCGAATAGAGCTTGTCGATACAGATCTCGGCGCGGTGGGTATTGCCGGTGACGTCGATCAGCAGATTGCGGAGCAGCCGGTCGATCAGCCACGGCCGGGGCTGCGTGCCGGCGCCGGCATCGGGCACCTGCGACAGCGCGATCTCGAGCTCGTAGAGGCCGTCGTGCCGTGCCTCGTCGATGCGTGGCGCCTGGCTGGTGGGGCCGATGAAGAGGCCGGAGAACAGATAGGACAGGCTTGGGTGTCGCTGCCAGTAGAGGATGAGGCCGCGCAGAAGGTCGGGCCGGCGCAGGAACGGGCTGTCGAGCGGCGTGGCGCCGCCGACCACGACGTGGTTGCCGCCGCCGGTGCCGGTGTGGCGCCCGTCGATCATGAACTTGTCGGCGCCGAGGCGGGACTGGCGGGCCTCTTCGTAGACGGCCTCTGTCGTCGCGACGCATTCGTCCCAGCTTGCCGCCGGATGGATGTTGACCTCGATCACACCGGGGTCGGGAGCCACGCGGATGACATTCAGGCGCGGGTCGTGCGGCGGCGAATAGCCTTCGATATGGACCGGCAGGCCGAGCCGGGCGGCCGCGTTCTCCGCCGCGCCGACGAGATCGAGATAGTCCTCCACCCGTTCGACCGGCGGCATGAAGACACAGAGCCGGCCGTCGCGCGGCTCGACCGACAGCGCGGTCCTCACCGCGCCGCTGGCATCGCCCAGTTCCTGCTCGATGAGCGTCTGGCCGGCGGTCGCTTCCGTGAAGCGGGCGACAGGCTGCGCCGGCGTCGGCTGAGCGACATCCGGCAGGTCGCCCCGCGCCTCGGTCGGATCGGCAGGGTGGACGTAAGGGTAATGCGACGGCGCCACGTAGGGCAGCGAGCCGAGCGGTAGCCTGAAGCCGACCGGACTGTCGCCCGGCACGAGGAACAGCCGGCCGCGCCGCAGCTTCCACGCTTCGGACCGCCAGCGCCCCCCGGTCGCCATGGCCTGCCAGCGCTGCACCGGCAGAACATAGCCGGATGGCTCGGTCAGTCCGCGCTCGAAGACGCGCGCGATGCGGGCCCGCTCCTCGGGGTCCTTGAGCTTCGAGTTGTCCGGCGTGACGTTGTCCGGAAGCTTGCCCTCTTTCAGCACCCACTCTGCGGGGTCCTCAAAAGCCGGGACGACGTGATCCGGGGCGACGCCGAGTTCCTCGGCGATCCCGTGCAGCAGCGCCTGGGCGTCCCCGGCGCTGGCGCCGGTCTGCGTCCCCTCCTCGGCGATCAGCGCAGGATCCCGCCAGATCGGCTTGCCGTCGCGGCGCCAGTACAGCGAGAAGGTCCAGCGTGGCAGGCTTTCGCCGGGATACCATTTGCCCTGGCCGTAGTGCAGGAAGCCGCCCGGCGCGAAACGGTCGCGGAGCCGGCGGATCAGGGTGTCCGCAAGGGCACGCTTGGTCGGCCCCACGGCGTCGGTGTTCCACTCGGCGGATTCGAAATCGTCGATCGAGACAAAGGTCGGCTCGCCGCCCATGGTCAGCCGCACGTCGCCCGCCGCGAGCCTCGCGTCCACCTTGCGGCCGAGCGCGTCCAGCGCGGCCCAGGCCTCGTCCGAGAACGGCTTGGTGATCCGGGGATGCTCGGCCACCCGGTCGACCTTCATCTCGAAGGAAAAGTCGACCTCGGCGTAGCTCGCCATGCCGGCAATGGGGGCCGCGTTGCGGTAGTGCGGCGTCGCGGCCAGCGGAATGTGGCTCTCGCCGGTCAACAGTCCCGATGTCGGATCGAGCCCGATCCAGCCCGCGCCCGGCACATAGGCCTCGCACCAGGCGTGAAGGTCGGTGAAGTCGTGATCGGTACCCGCCGGGCCGTCGAGCGAAACGATGTCGGGCTTGAGCTGGACGAGATAGCCCGAGACGAAACGCGCTGCGATTCCGAGGTGGCGAAGCGCCTGCACCAGCAACCAGCTCGAATCGCGGCACGAGCCGGTGCCCTGTGCAAATGTCTCTTCAGGCGTCTGCACGCCCGCTTCCATGCGGATGACATAGCCGATCTCGCTGGCGACGCGGGCGTTGAGATTGACGATGAGATCGATCGTCCGCGTCCGCTCGCGGGGCACTCCGGCGAGGAACCCGACGAGCTGCGGCCCCGCGGGCTCCGCTTCGAGGTAGATCGCCAGGTCCTTCCGGATGTCCTCCGGATAGTCGAAGGGCCAGTGCTCCGCGCTTTCCTCGACGAAGAAGTCGAACGGATTGTAGACCGTCATGTCGGCGACGAGGTCGACTTCGATCTTCAATTCGCGCACGGGCTCGGGAAAAACGAAGCGCGCCAGCCAGTTTCCGTACGGATCCTGCTGGTGGTTGACGAAGTGATTCGAGGGGCTGACCTTCAGCGAATGCGAAATGACGCGGGTGCGGCTGTGCGGCGCCGGCCTCAGGCGCAAGACCTGCGGCCCGAGGATCACAGGACGGTCATAGCGATAGTGTGTGAGGTGTCGAATACCGGCTTTGATTGACATCGACGACGGAGACGGTTGGCCTTCTTGCGCGCTCGGACCGGCAGTGTTTCAGAAAACGCTGCACTGCACCATCGGTTTTGTACGGGGTGCGCCCGGCCAGGAACGGCTCGGCCGATCTGTCTTCGACCAACCGGGTTCGGGTCGGAGATCCTTCAGAAGTCGGGCTTCTCGCCCCGGGGAAGGCGGCTGCGCTGCAGCTGCATGCGATAGGTGAAGTCCCCGGCCGGATGCCAGTTGAACGACGCGACGAGGGTGCCCTTCCGCGACGAATAGCGGCGCAGAAGGCGGAGCGCGAAATCACCCCGCTGCGCGCCCAGCCCGGCGGCGACGCTGGGCGCCATCGGTTCGGCCTTGATCTCCTGCACGGCATCCACGATCGGCTCGTTCGCCCGCTCCTCGAGGAGCGCGTAGAAAGGGCCCACCACGGTCGGGATCTCGGGCGCCAGCCAGGCCAGCCGCTGCGGAATGTAGGAGTGGGTGACGCAGATGGCGCCCCCGCCGCGTTCCGTGCGTCGGATGCCCTTGATCAGCAGCCAGCTCGACCCCGCCTCGCCGCCGACGAGCGCTGCGAGTTCCGCGCCGACGCGCACCTCACGCATCGAGCGGATGTCGAAATGCGTGTCCAGCGCATACTGGAACAGGTCCGCCAGCGTCCGCACATGATGGATGAAGCCCTGATGGGCCTCCGCCGACACGACCTCGCTTCCCGAGCCTTGGCGGCGTGCCAGGAGGCCCTGGTCGACGAGGCGGCGCAGTGCCTCTCGCACGGTGTAGCGGCTGACATCGAACTCGCCGCACAGCTCGACTTCGGTCGGCAGGTTGCTGCCGACGGGATAGTGCCCGGCGACGATCCGCTCACGCAGCGTCGCGAGGATCTGCTGGTATCGGGGCTGTTCCTCGGTCTGCGGCTGAGGGCGCGTGCGGGTGGCTTGCATGGCATCGGGATAGGGCCGCGCCAGTTCCGGCGCAAGCGTCGCGGCCGGCCTCCGGCGACCGCGCTTGGGGTTTGTCCCGCCCCGGTCAGATGACGCCCGCATCGCGCAACTCCCGCAGCCTCGCGGCGTCGAAGCCGATCTCGGACAGGACGGAATCCGTGTCGGCGCCATGTTCCGGTGCCGCCTGCCGGGGCATCTCCACGCCTGGAACCCGGATCGGCGTCGCCAGCAGGCGGAGGTCGCCAGCCGCGGTGCATTCGACGCTCTGGATCGCCTGCCGCTCGTGCAGGAAGGGGTTCTGCATGGCCTGCGCGACGTCCAGGACCGGGGCGGCCGGCACGCGCCCGCCAAAGATCGAGAGCCATTCGGCCGTCGTGCGGGCCGAGAGCGCCTGGTCCAGCATCGTTTCGATCGCCTCGCGCTCCTTCAGCCGCGCCTTGAACGTGGCAAAGCGCGGGTCGGCCGCCCATTCGGGATGGCCCACCGCGTCGCACAGGATCGGCCAGAACTTCTCCTTGTTGCACATGATGAAGATCCAGCCGTCGCCGGTGCGGTACAGCTGGCACGGGGTGAGCGACGGATGGCCGGACCGCGCCACGCGGTCCTGCGCGTGTCCGGCGTTCAGGTACCAGGCCGACAGGTAGGAGAGGTTGAAACAGGCAAGGTCGAAGAGCGAGATGTCGATGTCGGTGCCGACACCGGTCTCGCGCGCCTTGAGGACGGCGCTCACCAGCGCAAAGGCCTGTCCGAGCCCGGTCATCAGGTCGACGATTGAAAGCCCCATCCGCGACGGCGGCGTGCCGGCCTCGCCGGTCAGCGCGAAATAGCCGGCTTCGGCCTGCATGAGATAATCATAGCCGGGCCAGGATGCGCGGCTTCCCTCCCGCCCGTAGGCGGAGAGGAAGGCGCAGACGATCCGCGGATTGGCCGCCGACAGGGACGCATAGTCGAGCCCGAGCTTCGCCGGCACGTCCCCGCGAAGGTTGCTGGCGACCGCGTCGGCGCGCGCGGCGAGGCGATGGAGTATCTCGCGGGCGCCCGGCTTCGTCAGGTCGAGTGTGATGCTCTTCTTGTTGCGGTTGAAAGACTGGAAGAACAGGCTGGCGTTGGTCGCGTCGGCAGGCTCCAGGAAGTAGGGCCCGACGCCGCGCGCCATGTCTCCGCCGTCGGCGGGGGACTCCACCTTGATCACCTCGGCACCGAGGTCGGCCAGGAACTGGGTGCCGAACGGGCCGGCGCCGTACTGTTCGAAGGCCAGCACCTTCAGTCCCGAAAGCGGCGGAGCGGCGAGCATGGTCAGACCGGGTTCCGCGCGATCAGCTGCTTGGCGATGATGATGCGCTGCAGCTCGTTGGTTCCCTCGCCGATCGTGAGCAGCGGCGCGTCGCGGTAAAGCCGTTCGACCGGAAACTCCTTGGAATAGCCGTAGCCGCCGTGGACGCGCATCGCGTCCATTGAATTGGTCAGCCCGGCCTCGGTGGCGAAATACTTCGCCATGCCGGCCTCCATGTCGCAGCGCTCGCCGCGATCGTAGGCCTGCGCCGCGTTGCGCACGAGCAGTCGCGCGGCTTCAGCGCGCGTCGCCATTTCGCCCAGCGTCAGCTGGATCGCCTGGTGCTCGCAGATCGGCTTGCCGAAGGTCTTGCGGATCTGGGAATACTTGACCGCCTCGTCGAGCGCCGCCTGCGCAATGCCGACGCCGCGCGCCGCCACATTGATGCGGCCGAGCTCCAGTCCGGCCATGATCATCGCGAAGCCCTTGCCGGGCACGCCGCCGATCAGGTTTTCCGCCGGCACGGCGCAATCCTGGAACTGCAGCTCCGCGGAATCGATGCCCTTGTAGCCCAGCTTCTCCAGCTTGCGCGACACGCTGAAGCCCGGGCCCTTCTCGATCAGGAAGAGGCTGATGCCCTTGTGGCGGGGCTCGGCTTCCGGGTCGGTCTTCACCAGGACCGCCAGCACATGGCCCTTGATGCCGTTGGAGATCCACGTCTTGGTCCCGTTGACGATCCAGCTGTCCCCCTGCCGGTGCGCGCGGGTCCGGATCGCCTGCAGGTCGGTGCCGGCGTCGGGTTCGGTCAACGCGATGCCGCCGCGCAATTCGCCAGACGCGAAGCGTGGCAGCCATTTCGTTTTCTGCTCCGGCGTGCCGAAGCGCTCAACCGCGGCCGCCATGATGAGATGCGAGTTGAAGATGCCCGTCACCGACATCCAGACGCGGCTGACGCGCTCCACGATGGTGGCATAGGTCGTGCAGGAGAGGCCGAGTCCGCCATAGTCGGTGCCGATCGTCGCGCCGAACAGGCCGAGCTCGCGCATCTTCTCGACGATGTCGGCCGGCCATTCGTCGTCATGCTCGAGCTTGTGCGCGTAGGGCGCCACGTCGCGCTCGAGAAAGCGGTCGACGGAATCGAGGATCAGCCTGTCGTCGTCTGCCTGGTGGATGGTCATTGCCGCCTCACGCGTCTCCTACGCCATGACCCCGCTTGGGGATCAGGATCTTCCGCACATAGCTCATGAACAGCGTGCCGTCGGCCTTCAGGCCGCGCGTGGCGACGGTGACGATGCCCTGCGTCGGTCGCGACTGCGACTCGCGCTTCTCCATGACCTCGCTCTCGGCATAGATCGTATCGCCGACGAAGACGGGGGCGGTCAGCTTGATGTCGGTCCAGCCGAGATTGGCGATCGCCTTCTGGCTGACGTCGGAGACGCTCATGCCCGAAACGATCGCGAGCGTCAGCGGGCTCGACACGACCATCCTGCCGAACTCGGACCTGGCCGCGTATTCGGTATCGAAGTGCAGCGGATGCGTGTTCATGGTGAGCAACGTGAACCACGTATTGTCGGCCTCGCTGATCGTGCGGCCTGGCCGGTGTTCGTAGATGGCGCCCGGTTCGAAATCCTCGAAATACCGGCCGATGTCCTCGCGGTATCGGTTGGGTGCGACCTGCTTCGTGCCGTAGACCATGACTACTCCCTAGTGGAACCGGCCGAGCGCCGCTGCCCAGTCGCGCGCCGGCTTGTCGCCATCGGCGGAGAGGATGAGCGCCTTGAGCTCCTCGACCTGCCCGGACGACAGCGCCGTCGACGCATTGCCCTCGAATTTGCGGACGATTTCGGCATCGGTGACCGGACGTTCGGGCGCGCCCGAATTGACCTGTTGCCGCCTGCCGATCCGGCGGCCGTCGGACAGCGCCACGATCACTTCGCCGGAATAGTGCTTCGGGTAGCCCGATCTCGGGTCGTGCGCGTAACCGACCTTGCCCGCCAGTCCGAGGAGGCCGGGGTCCCGCAGGCTGCCCTCGTCAAGGTCGGCGATCGACACGCGACCCCTGACGAGCGCCGTCGCCACCAGATAGGGGATGCTGAACTGGGCGTCGTAGCTGTTTTTCGGCCGGCGCTTGGCTTCGAGCGGCTCGCAGATCGTCGGCACGGTGTCGGCGGCGACAAAGGTCTCGACCGAGACGATGTCCGCCGGGTCGAATCCCTCCTCGGCATGAATCGCGATGGCCGCGTCGATGCAGCCATGGGCAAGGTGGCAGGCCGGGTAGGGCTTGATCGCGGTGTTCAGGAGTTCCCACTCGGTGCCCAGCCCGCGCGTTGCGCGGCCGAAATCGAACGCCTCGCCGCCGACATAGGACCGGTAGAGGCCGAAACGTCCCGAGTAGGGAGAGGTCGCGCCGACATAGCCCGCCTTCGCCATCGAGGCCGCGACGATGCCCGACGACGCTGCCCAGCCGGGATGCAGCCGCTTCGTCCAGGCCCCATCCTCGAGGAACTCAAGCACGCCCGAGGCCATCGACAGCGCGATTCCCTGCGCGTGGGCCAGTTCGCCCTCGGACAGTCCCAGCAGGCGGCCGGCGGCGAGCGCGGCGGCCGGGGTGTTGCACACTCCCGTCGGGTGGAAGCCGGCGCGGTGGAAGCCGCCCTTGGCAACGGCGGCGATGCGGTCGGCGGTCTCGACGCCGATGATGTAGGCCGTCACCATCTCTCGAGTCGTGGTTCCCGCCATGACGGCGGCGGAGAGCGCCGCCGGGAACTGCGCCACGGTCGGATGGATGATGCCTTCCAGGTGCGTGTCGTCGAAATCGAGGCCGTGGCAGAGCAGCCCGTTGATCGTCGCGGCATCTCGGGCCGACCAGGCGAGCGGAAAGCCGAGCACGGGAACATCGCCCGGTCCCGACACGCCCGCGAGACCCCTCACGGCGCGCGCGGCATAGTCGAAGCGCGACACCGCCAGCGCGATGCCGACGGCGTCGAGGATGTGATGGAGCGCACGGTTCCTGACCTCCGGCGGAATGGCTCCGGGGGTCGTGCTGTGCGCGAAATGCGCGAGCGCCCGCGCGATGGCACCAGGCTGCGTCGTTCGAGCGTCGGGCGTCGCGTCGGGTTGCAGGTCGGCCATGATGGTCCTGCGCGCCGCCGATCTATGCCGCCGAGGCCTGCCGATAGTGGCGTATGATCTCATCGCTGGTGCGGAGGTCGGCGTATTTCTGGCCCATGTCGAACAAATTTGCCTCGTGCGGGCCGATCGCGCGGTCGCCGACGCAATCGGTGACCACCACCGTGCGGAAATTGTGCGCCACCGCGTCATTGACGCTGGCGCGCACGCAGCCGGATGTGGTGCAGCCGGTGACCAGCAGCGTATCCACCCCGCGATAGGTGAGCCAGGCCGCGAGATCGGTGGCGAAGAAAGCCGACGCCTGCCGCTTGCGGATGATGTGCTCTCCGGCCGAGGGGGTCAGTTCCGGGACGATCTGCGACAGCGCGCTCGTCTCGGTCAGCTTCAGCAGGCTCGGAACCTTCGTCGTGAAGGCGCCCGCGTCGGAGCCGTCGTCGGCGTAGACCACCCGCGTATGCGCCACCGGCCACCCCGCCGCGCGGGCGAAGCCGAGCAGCGAAACGGTCTTGTCGATCGCGGGGGCGATGTTGCCGCCGCCGAAATGGGCGGGGTCGGTGAAGCCGATCACGAAGTCGACGATCAGCAGACCGGGCCGGGGCCCCAGGCCCACGGCCTGCGCGAATCCCTGCTTGCGATAGATTTCCGTCTCGTCGGTCACGGGGTTCCCTCCTACTCGGCGGCGGCGCTGGCCGCGTGTGGCGCGGGCGGGAAGCGCCCGGCGCGCTGGAGCATGCCGGGTGGCGAAATGTCCAGTTCCCTGCCCAGCCAGTGCGCGGTGTCGATGAGCCCGTCGAGGTCCAGTCCCGTCGCGATTCCCATCCGGTCGAGCATGTAGACCAGATCCTCGGTCGGTATGTTGCCGGTCGCCGCCGGCGCGAAGGGGCAGCCGCCGATGCCGCCGATCGAGGCATCCAGCCGCCTGACGCCGGATTCGATCGCGGCGACGGCGTTGGCGAGACCGGTGTTGCGCGTGTTGTGGAGGTGGCAGCGAAGCGGTATCCCCGGCGCCGCCGCAATGACTGCTGTGGCCTTGCGGCGGATATCGGCGGGCGAGGCCACGCCGATCGTATCGGCGAGGGCGATTTCGTGCGGCCGCTCCGCCGCGACGGCCTCGACGAGGCGCACGGTCTGCTCGAGGGGCACCTCGCCCTCGAACGGGCAGCCGAAGGTGGCGCCGAGCGTGACGCCAGCCTTGATGCCCGCCTCGCGGGCGAGCCGGGCGATCGTCGGCCAGACCGCGAGCGTCTCGGCGATCGACACACCCTGGTTGCGCTGGTTGAACGTCTCGGTCGAGACGACGACGAAGTTGATCTCCTCGACACCAGCGTCGCGCGCGCGCTCGAAACCGCGCTCGTTCATCACCAGCCCGATGTGGCTGACCCCGCGCCCGCGCGGCAGGCGGCGGACGAGTTCATCGGCGTCCGCCATCTGGGGCACGCGTTTGGGATTGACGAAGCTGGTCACCTCGAGCCGCCGCAGGCCGGCCTCGACCGAGCGCGCGATCAGTTCCAGCTTGGTGTCAGTCGAGAGGAGCGTCTTCTCGTTCTGGATGCCGTCGCGGGCCGAGACCTCGATGATGTCGACGCTGTCCGCCATGCGCCTGTCCGTTGGCTTGAGACCGAAAGTTGTCTGGACAAACACTACTCCCGTCGCGCGGCTTTGGCAAACGGCGCGGCGCCTCCCAAAGGCCGGTTACGCTTTATCAACCATGATTGTTCACACTTGCGTCCGAGTGCGTTTGAGGTTGCCGGACGGTGCCTGTGCGCGCGTCGATGGCGACGGGGAGTTCACGCAATGCATGCCGGCGAGGCAGGACGACCGGATCAGGGCTCGGCGTATCGCGACGAGCTGACCGGGCTGCGTTCGCAGATCGCCGAGCGCGACCGAACCGTCGCGTCGCTCACGACCATCGTCGACCGGCAGATCGGACTGATCGAACGCTACGACGCGGTGATCCGCAATGGCAAGGCCGGGACGCCGGACGGTGCGGTGTCAGACGCACTTGAACGCGCGCTGGCTCTGCTCGACCAGGCTGTCGCAGGCGTGGAACGCCGGGCACGGGACGTCGAGGCGCTGGAACGCCAGCTCGACCGCACGCTCGAACTCCTCGACCAGTCGCTGCGCACCCAGGAAGGCATGGTGTCGCGCGGCCTCGGCGGCGGGCATTCGCCGATGGCCGACTCCGTGGAGCTGACCCTCGCCAAATACGACCAGATGCTTGAACGCTCCCTCTCCGCGCTCGAAACGGCCTACCAGGCGACGCAGACATCGCAGAAGGAAGTCGGCGATCGCGACCGCCTGCTGAAGCGGACGATGGACCTCCTGGAAAACACGGTCGAGGCCGGCGGCGCCGGCTCGCGCCGCAGCGGACTGTTCGGCCGCCTCTTTGCCTAGGTCCGGACCCTAGGTCTGATCCAGCGGGCCGAGCCCGTTCAGGTACTCCAGCGACTCGTCCAGCGACAGGATGTCGGCGTAGCGCCGCCCGACATCGCGCAGATTGTCCTTGTGAGGGCCGGCGTCCACATCGCCGCAGCAGGGCTCCGGGACCATGACGCGAAAGCCGTAGGAGAAAGCATCGATCACCGATGCGCGGATGCAGCCGGACGTCATGCAGCCGACCACGAACACCGTGTCCACACGCTCCTTGATCAGGTACTGCACGACCGCCGTCTGGAAGAACACGGACGGTCCCGTCTTGCAGAACTTGGCGTCGTAGTCGGCATCGTAGATGCGCGGATCCAGTTCGGTGACCGGCTGCCCGTGATGGAAGTCGTTCACGACGGTGTCGATCTTCCAGTACGGCGCGTCGCGGGCGCTGGAATAGGCGGTGTAGATGTTGGCGACCGGCGCGCCGATCCGCCGCGCGGCCTTCAGCAGCACCGCTGTGTTGGCCACGGCGGAGTGCACCATCTGGTGGCGGCCGAGCGGGTATTTCGGGTCGGTGAAACCCATCTGCAGGTCGACCACGACGATACCCGGCTTCTTGCCGAACCCGACCCGCCGTCCGGCGCCATATCCCGCGGCATCATAGGCATCGGTCATCGTGCGGTCCTTTCCGTTATCGTGAGCGCGACGCCGAACCGGTCGGCGAATTCCTTGGCCAGCGTGTCGAACATGACGCCGACGCGGATGACGGTAAAATCGCGGAAGTCGATAATCGTGCTCGAGCGGCCCTGGGGGTTCGCATAGAGCGAGCGGCCGTAGTCGAGATGGATGTCGGCGGCCTCGCGCACCTCGGGCTCGATGTCGGCGTAGCGGTACTTCGATCCTTGCAGCGAGGTGTTGGCCGACGAGCCGAACACCGGGAAGCCGCGTTGGCGCGACTGCCGCGCGATCTCGTCATGCGCCTGGCCCGCGTTGAGCAGCATGTCGAGCGTGCCGATCTTGGTGGAGCTCTGCATGACGAACGGATCGACATCGGCAAACAGGGGATGATCGGCGCGAAACGGCGCGACGACGGAAAAGGGAAGGCGCACCTCGCGGATCATCGCCTCGACCATCGCGTGGCGGGCGTCGTCCATGACGTGGATCTCGCGCGACAGCGACGCGTCTCCGAACATGCCGGACGGCTTCTCGTAGGACCGGCGCTTGGCCGTGAAGATGCGCCGGATGCCGGCTTCCCGCGCGGCGATCACGGCATAGGCCACATCGAGCGCGACGATCGCCACGCCGCCGGACTGGATGGTGTCGAGGACCCGGCTCACATCTGATATAAGAGTCTCGGGCGGAAGTGGATCGCTTGTGATCCGCTCGTCGCCCGAGGCAGAGTCTTCTGCCATCCGACTACTCGGCAGCCTGCGCCGTGGTTCCCTTGGTCATCCACTTCTGGAAGATCGGCGCGCGCGGCGGCTCGAGGCTGGTGTCCTTCTTGCAGCGCGCCTTCAGCTCCTCGATCGTTCCGCCGCGGTCGAACATCGGCAGCGCGCCGCGGTCGGCCGTCATGCGGTCGCGAAGCCGCTGCGTCTCGCGGTCGTCCACCGAGTAGTCGTCGCGCAGCACGACACCGTACCGCCGTGCTCCGTCGCGGGTGATGAGTCCGCGCCGCGCATCCATCGCCACCTTCGCCGCCTCGCGCTTGGTCGGGTCGCCCCAGCCCCCGCCGCCCCAGGTGTTGAAATAGAGCGTGTCGCCCGGCTGCACCTTCACCTTGTCGCACTTCGACGGATAGATCTCGCGGGTGCCGTCCTTGCGCACCATGACCTTGGTCGAGCGGCTGCCCGGCGTGCCGCCATTGACGCCCCACGGATGGGTGAGCCAGCGGTCGTCGTGGATCGAGATCTCTCCCGGCTCCAGGAACTGATAGCCGAGCGAGACGCCGTTGCCGCCGCGGTGCAGGCCGGCGCCGCCCGAGTCCGGGATCGTCTCGTAGGTGACGATGCGGAGCGGGAAGTACGCCTCCAGGAACTCGTTCGGCACGTTCATGAAGGCGGGCCAGAGCGAATGGCCGTCAGGCCCGTCGCCCACCGGCCGGCCCGGAATGCCACCGAAGCCGATCTGGTAGAGCTGGTACCACTCGCCGTCCTTGTTGTAGCCCGAATACATGAAGTGCGGGCTGTCGGAGAAGCCGGCGGCGTTCAGCGCGTCGGGCGCGCCCTGGCCGAGCAGTCCGCCCATGATGTCGAAGATGCGGCCCAGCATGTGCGTGCGGCACGACAGTGCCGCCGGCCGGACCGGCTTCAGGATCGTGCCCTTCGGGATGCGCACGTCGATCAGCGGGTAGAACCCGTCGTTGAACAGGATCTGCGGGTCGAACAGGTTGATGGTGAAGGCGCCCAGGAACATCTTGAACATCTCCTCATTGAGGAGGAAGTTCACCGAGCTCACCGACTGCGGGTCCGTGCCGGTAAAGTCGAAGATCGCGACATCGCCTTCGCGCCACAGCGAGCAGGCCACCTTGTACGGCCCCATGCCGATGCCGTCGTCGTCGATGTAGTCCTCGAAATAGAATTTGTTCGAGGATTCCGGGATCACCATGTGGATAATGGCCTTCATCGCCTGGTAGTTGCGCTCCAGCATGTCCTCCATTGCGGAGTAGAACACGTCGTCGCCGAAGCGCTCGCAGATCTCGTGCACGCGCCGTTCGGCAAGGCGCAGCGCCGCGACAATGGCGTTGAAGTCGGAGCGGTTCCACTCCTCGGTACGCGTGTTGCGCAGGAGCAGGTTGAGCAGCTCCTTGTTGAGTTCGCCCTTCTTGAAGATCTTGACCGGCGGGATCTGCACGCCCTCCTCGAAGATCATGTGAGCGTCGGTCGGCAGCGAGCCCGGCACCCGCCCGCCGACGTCGGTCAGATGTCCGAACATCGCAGCCCAGGCGACGAGCCGCCCGTCGCGGAAGATCGGCTTCATCGTCAGCCAGTCGTTGAGATGGCTGACCGCGCCGCCGCAGGAGTAGGGATCGTTGGTGAGGAAGACGTCGCCTTCCTCGATCTCGCCGTCATAGCCCTGGGTGAAGCCCCAGATGAACGAGCCGAACTGGCCGACGACCATCTTGCCGGCCGAGTTGGCGATCATCGGGAATGCATCGTGCTGCTCGCGGATGCCCGGCGACATGGCGGTGCGGAAGAGCACCGCGTCCATCTCGGTGCGCGCGTTTCGCAATGCGTTCTCGATGATGTCGAGGGTGATCGGCTCGACCTCGACCCAGCGGAAGGGCGTCTGGTTGGTCTGGATGAGTTTCGCAGGCATGTCAGTCGTCCCCTCTCAATTCACCGGCCGGATGAGCAGGCTGCCGACCCGGTCGACCTCGGCGTAATGGTCGGGAAGGATCAGGGTGGTGGAGTCCATTTCGGTCACGATTGCAGGTCCGGGGATGCGGTCCCCGGCGCGCAATCTGTCGCGGGCGTAGATCTTGGCCGAGACCTCCCTGCCGCCGCAGAACACCGTCGTATCGGCGGTCACGGCGCGGGCCGGGTTGCCGTCGCCCTGCTCGAGCTGACGGGCGGCGACGATGGTCTCTCGGCCCTGAACGACGGCGCGCAGGTTGAGCAGCTCGTGCGGCTGTTCGAGATTGAATGTGAACATCTGCTCGTGCATCTCGTCGAAACGCTTGGCGACGCCCTTCAGGCCGCCGCGCCGGAAATCCTCCGGCGAGACGGTGACGCCGAGCGCCGTGCCCTGGCCCGCATAGCGCAGGTCGAGCTCATACTCGACGCTGAGATCGGCGGCCTCGACGCCTTCGCGCGACAGGCTCTCCGACGCCTGCGCGGCGAGGTCCTGCAGCGTCTTCTCGATCTCGCGGTCGCTGGTGGTGTCGAAGCGGACGACCAGGGTTCGGGAGGCCTCGTCGCGGAGCCGCGTCGTGGCATCGCCGGCGGCACACAGCACGCCCGGGCCCGGCGGCACGATGACCGGCCAGGAACCCATCAGCTTGCCCAGCGCGTTCGCGTGCAGCGGGCCGGCGCCGCCGAAGGCGACGAGCGCGAAGTTGCGCGGGTCGTAGCCCTGCTCCACCGAGACGAGGCGCAGCGCGCCGAACATGTTCTCGTTGACGATGTCGTAGATGCCTTCGGCCGCCTTCTTGACCGGCAGGCCGAGCGCGTCCGCGATCGTCTGCACGGCCTTGGTCGCCAACCCGTTGTCGAGCTTCATGTCGCCGCCGAGCCGCGCCTGCGAAGGCAGGTAGCCCAGCACGATGTTGGCGTCGGTGACGGTCGGCTCGGTGCCGCCGAGCCCATAGGCCGCGGGGCCGGGGTCGGCACCCGCCGACTTCGGCCCGACGCGCAGCGACTTGGTGAGCTGCGGCGAGTAGGCGACCGAACCGCCGCCGGCGCCGACCGTGCGCACGTCGATCGACGAGGCGCGCACCGTGACGTCGGCCACGCGCGTCTCGCGGCGCTTCTGCGCCACGCTGTTCTGGATCAGCGCCACGTCGGTCGACGTGCCGCCCATGTCGAAGGTCAGCAGATCGCCGTATCCCGACTGCTTGGCGATCCAGATCGCGCCGGACACGCCCCCGGCAGGGCCGGACATCAGCAGGTTGACGGGCGCCGCCTTCGCAGCCTCCGCCGCCGCGAGACCGCCGTCGGAGCGGAGGATCTGCAGCCTGACGCCGCTCATGCGCCGATCGAGCTCCGAGTGGAGGTTCTCGACATATTTCGACACGACCGGCCGGATGTAGGAGTTCACCACCGTCGTCTCGGTGCGCTCGTATTCGTACATCTCCGGCATCACTTCGGACGAGATCGACACCGGCACGCCGGGCAGGATCTCCGACGCGATGTCGCGGATGCGGCGCTCGTGCGCGCCATTGGTGTAGGCGTTGAAGAGGCTGACCGTCAGCGCCTGGATCTTGCCGTCGCGCAGGATCTGCATGTCACGGCGCAGCTGCTGCTCGTTGAGCGGCTCGACCACGGCGCCGTCGGCGCCCATGCGCTCATGCGCCTCGATGGTGAGTTCCAGCGGCGCCAGCGGGTCGCGCTTGTTGTAGATGACCCAGCCGCCGAGGCCGCCCGGCACGAAGGAGCGCGCGATCTGCAGCACCTGGCGATAGCCCTTGGTGGTGATCAGCCCGACCAGCGCGCCGGACCCCGTCAGCACGGTGTTCGTCGCGACCGTCGTTCCATGCATGACGAAATTGATCTGCGACGGGTCGACGCTCGCCTCGCGGCATATCTTCTCGATGCCCTTCAGCACGCCGATCGAGGAGTCCTTCGGCGTCGATGACACCTTGGCGACATGGGTCTTACCGGACCGTTCGTCGATCAGCATCAGGTCCGTGAACGTGCCGCCGACGTCGATGCCGAGGCGATAGCCCTCGCCGACGCGCGGCGTCCGGCCGCGCCCGGCGGACGTGCCCGCGAAAGCCGGTGCGGACACGCCGCCGACCTGCTGCTCCATCCTGCGCAGCCGGGCTTCCAGCTCGGCAATGCGCGCTTCGTATTTGCGTACCGGATCGTCGCTGTCGTTCATCGCCGGACCCATTCCCCTGCTTCGATGCCGTGTTGCGAGGAGCCTCGCACGGCATGGCACTTATGGCCATTGTTCTTGTCGTTCGCAGTGCCGTCCCGATCGGGGGACGGCACGGCACGCGCGATGCCTTCCGGCCTCGCCGCGCATCGGGATAGCACCGCAAAGCGCAACATTTGTCCAGACCAATTGTACGTCGAAAAATCCTGTGCTAGCGTTTTTGGAAACAAGGGAACACAGGAGAGACCGTCATGCAGATACGCTTCCGTACTCTTGCCCTGGCCGCGGCCGGGGTCGTTTCCACGATTGCAATCACCAGTTCGAGCGGCGCGGCCGGCCTCGACGACGCGAAGGCTCTCGTCGCCGAGGCGCGGAAGGCGCCGACCTTCACGCCGCCGGGAGAAGCTTTCGACGCCAAGGCCTGCATGGCCGGCAAGAAGGTGTTCGTCGTGCCCCTGACGCAGGAGAACCCGTTCAACGTCGAGATCGGCAAGGGTCAGCTGGAAGCGGCGCAGGCGGTTGGCTTCGAGCTGAAGATCTCGGAGAACCAGCTCAACGTCGACCAGTGGGTGCAGGCGGTGACCGGCGCCGCATCCGAAGGCTACGACGTCATCGACATCATGGGCGGCATCCCGCCCGAGGCGCTCGGCCCGCAGCTCCAGGAAGCCAAGGCCAAGGGCATCAAGATCGCCGCGACGCACCTCTACGACGTCACGCAGACCAAGAACGACCTGGTCGATGGCAACTTCTCGATGAACTACACCCGCGCCGGCCAGATCATGGCGGCCTGGGCGATGGAGAAGACCGACGGCAAGGTGAACGCCGTCATCATCGGCTCGGATGAGATCCTGCCGACGGGGCCGTTCGTGAAGGCCATCCAGGACTACCTCACCGCCAACTGCCCGGACTGCAAGTACAAGTACATCAACGTGCCGGTGGTCGAGTGGGGCTCGAAGATCCAGCCGGAGGTGCAGGCCGCGCTCGTCGCCGACCCGAGCATCAACTACATCCTGCCGATCTATGACTCGATGTCCGCCTTCGTCGTGCCGGCGCTGACGCTGTCCAACCGCAACGACGTCCGCATCGCCAGCTACAACGGCACGCCGTTCACGCTCGACCTGCTGCGCGACGGCGACCTGATGGAGATGAACGTCGGCGAGAGCCTCTCCTGGGTCGGCTATGCCAGCGTCGACGGCATCATGCGCATGCTGTGCAGCAAGGGCGAGATCACCGAGCTCAACACGCCGCTCTACATCTTCGACGACGGCAACGTGAAGGATGCGGGCGTTCCGGCCGGTTACGGCGGCTATGGCGACGGCCATATCTCCGGCTTCAAGAAGCTGTGGGGTCTCGAATAGCCGAACCCGGCGAGGAGCCCGGTCGATGACGCCGCCGATCTCGGCAGAACCGGCACTTGAAATCAGCGGCCTGAGCAAACGCTTCGGAGGCGCCGTCGCACTCGACGGCGTCTCCCTCAGCGTCAGGCGCGGCGAGGTGCACGGACTGCTCGGCCAGAACGGCTCGGGGAAGTCGACCCTGATCAAGATCCTGTCGGGCTTCCACGCGCCGGAGCCCGGCGGACGCCTCACTCTCTACGGCAAGGACGTGCCGCTGCCCCTCCCGGCCGGAGACTTCCGCAAGCTCGGCCTGGCCTTCGTCCACCAGCATCTCGGCCTGGCGCCGTCGCTCAGCGTCATGGAAAACATGTGCCTCAGCGATTTCGCCGCCGAGGCGCGCTGGCTGATCGACTGGCGCAAGGAATCGCAGCGCATCCGCGATGTCTTCGCGGAATACGCGCTAGCAATCGATCCGCAGGCGGTGGTCGGTGACTTGCCGCAGGTCGACCGGTGCCTCGTCGCCATCGTCCGCGCCCTCGAGGAGGTTCGGGCGAACCAGGCCCAGCACGGCGGCAACGGCATCCTGGTCCTCGACGAGCCGACGCCGTTCCTGCCGCGCGCCGGCGTCGACCGGCTGTTCGCGCTGGTCGAGCAGATCGCCGCACGAGGCGCATCGGTCATCTTCGTCAGCCACGACGTCGAGGAGATCCTGCAGATCACCGATCGGGCGACCGTGCTGCGGGACGGCAAGGTCGCCGGCACGCTGGAGACGGCTTCCGCGCGCCCGGAGGATTTCGTCGAGATGATCGTCGGACGCCGCGTCGAGCAGTACCGCGCCCGCAAGGCCGTCGCCGGCGGCGATGATGCCTCGGTGGAAATCACCGGGCTGACCGGGCAGGTTTGCCGCGACCTCGATATCAGGCTTGCGAACGGCGAGGTGCTGGGCCTGACCGGCCTCATTGGGTCGGGCTTCGACGAGGTGCCGGCGCTGATCTACGGGGCAAGGAAGGCGCGCGCAGGCCAGCTGAAGCTGGACGGCTCGACGTTTGAGCTGGCGAACATGACCCCACGGACGGCCATCGAGTTGCGCATCGGCTACCTCCCCGCCGACCGCATCGGCGCGAGCGGCGCCGGATCTCTGCCCGTCGCGGACAATCTCGGGCTGCCCTCGCTGTCCCGCTTCTCGTCGGGCCTGCGGCTCGACCGCGGCGGCCTGTTCCGCTGGGCCGGCGATGTCGGCCGCGCCCATGACGTCCGGCCGAACGATCCGGCGCTCTACCTGGAGGGCCTGAGCGGAGGCAACCAGCAGAAGGTCCTGCTCGCCAAATGGCTCGAGATCGAGCCGCGCCTGCTGCTTCTCGACGAACCGACCCAGGGCGTTGACGTGGGCGCGCGCCAGCAGGTGTTCGCCGCCATCGACAGGGCGGCCCGCGCCGGTGCCGTGGTGCTCTGCGCCAGCACCGACGCCGAACAGCTCGCCCAGATATGCAACCGCGTGCTCGTGTTCGCCCACGGCCGCATCGCCGCGGAACTCGCCGGCGACGATGTCACGAAAGAGGAGATTACCTTTCAGTGCTACACGGGTCTGTCGACAAGCACGGCAGCGCCGGCACGGTGAGCCCGGGCAGCCTCGGTTCCGTCGCCGAGTACGAAGCCCGCATCGCCGAGCTGGAGCGCAAGGTCAGGAGCCTGCAGGAGCAGCGCAAGCTGCCGGGGCTCTCCTCCGGGGGCGCGAAGCGCTTCGTGGAGCGCTACGCCATCATCGGCATCTGGGTGCTGCTCATCGCGGTCTTCGCCCTGATCGACAATTATGTCTACGGCTCGTCCCGCTTCCTCACCTGGATCAACTTCTCGACGATGTTCGGCACCCAGGCCGTGCTGGTCGTGCTGACGCTCGGCCTGCTCCTGCCGCTGACGGCCGGCGACTTCGATCTGTCCGGCGCCGCCACGATGACCGTGGTCTCGCTTGCGGTCGCGATCATGATCAGCACGCAGCAGACGCCGACCATGGCCGCGGTGCTGATCGGCCTTGCCATCGGCGGGCTCGTCGGCGCCGCCAACGCGTTCTTCACTATCTACTTCCGCATTCATTCGCTCATCGTCACGCTCGGCATGGCGACTTTCCTCATCGGCATCGCCAAGTGGATCAGCGCGTCGCGGACCGTGTCGATCTTCGGCAGCAATCCCAGCCTGATCGAATGGGTCAACCAGGCGCGCATCTTCAATGTCTCCATGTCCTTCTGGTACGCGCTGCTGCTCTGCATCGCGGTCTGGTACTTCCTCGAATACACCACGCAGGGCCGCAAGCTGCTGTTCGTCGGCCGCGCCCGCGAGGTCGCACGGCTGGCCGGCATCCGGGTCGAGGCCGTGCGGGCGTGGGCGCTCGTCGGCGCCGGCGTGATCGCGGCCCTGGCCGGTATCCTCGCCGTCGGCATCAATGGCTCGGCCGACCCGAGCTCGCGCGTCGGCCTGCTCCTGCCGGCCTTCGCCGCGGCGTTCCTCGGCGCGACCAGCATCGTCCCCGGGCGCTTCAACCCTTGGGGTTCGTTCATCGGCGTGTTCCTCCTCGCCACCGGCATATCGGGCCTGCAGATCTTCGGGATCCCGAACTGGGTCCAGGATCTCTTCTACGGCGGGGGCCTGATCCTCGCGGTCGCGGCATCGCAGCTCGTGCGCCGGCGCCGGCCGATGGAGTTCGGCGGATGAGGCCTGCGACGCAGAGACGGTCAGGCTGACGCACGATGCGGTGGGAGAACACGGCCTTGCGGCAGCCAGTCGAGCACCCCGGATGGCGGAACATGGTGGTCCGCGTTCCGCTGGCGTCCGACTATGAGGGCGGCCTGCGCACGCTGAGGGCGCTGGAGCATTGGCTGGCCGAGCATCACCGGCCGGTAGCCCTGTTCCGGGCGGACGGCCGGCCGCGCAGCGACGTCGTCTGCGTCGCGGTGCCGGAAGACCGGCCCGAGCAGGCGCTTGCCTGGCGGACCTTCTGCGGCGAGCTCGGCGTTGCGCGCGGCATGGTTCAGTGGCGAACCGCCGCGCTGCCGCCGGTGCCGTCGGAGCCGCCGTTCAGCATGGATTTCGACGAATAGCATCACGGAGAAGAGCGCCGTCGAGGCGCCGGAATGCAGGAGGAGTGCGTGCCAGTCGCGGCGATCAACGGTCACAACATGTATTACGAGGTGCACGGCAGCGGACCTCCGGCCCTCTGCTCGGGCGGCTGGGGCACGTTCTGCCACGGCGAGCACCGGCATCTCGCGCGAGGCCTGACCGACCGCTACAGCGTGCTGATCTTCGACCATCGCGGCATCGGCGAGTCGGACGACGACATGTCCGTCGCTCCGACGATGAAGCTCTATGCCAACGACGTCGCCGGGCTGCTCGACCATCTGGGCTGGAAGGACGTGCATTTCATCGGCCTTGTCGGCATGGGCGCCTGCATCGCGCAGGAGGTTGCGATCGGCCGGCCGGATCTCGTCCGCTCCATGGTCAACATGGGCACCTGGGCGAAACCCGACGTGCTGTTCACGCACCAGATGGAGATGCTGCGCGAAGTGCACCGCGTGATGGGCTGGGAAGCGTTCCAGAAGCTCGTTTGCCTGTGGTCGTTCGAAGAGAACTACTATCTGGAGAACGAGGCACGCATCCTCGGCCCCCAGGGCCCGTGGCGCGAACTTCGCGGCCGCCTGCCGGCGCATGAGCGCCTGATCGGCTCGTGCCTGTCGCACGACGTGACCGACCGGCTGGGCCGGATCCAGGCCGATTCGCTGGTCATCCACTGCCCGCTCGACACCGTGACCGGGCCACGGCTGACGCGGCCGATCGAGGCGATGATCCCCAATGCGCGGGGCGCCGTGCTCGACGGCTGCGCCCATGTCGTCGCGGGGAAGGAGATGCGGGGTCGGTTCTCCGAGCTGCTGCTCGGCTTCCTCGCCGACGTTGACCGCAAGAAGGGTGCGCCGCTGCAATGAATACTCGTGTCACTCCCGCGCCCGCGGTTCCCGCACCGTCCGGCGGCGCGCCGTCCGGTCCGCTCGCCGGCATCCGCGTGATCGAATGCGGCCAGCTGCTGGCGGGTCCGTTCGTGGGCAGCCGCCTGGCCGATTTCGGCGCCGAGGTCATCAAGGTCGAGACGCCGGGTGCCGGCGATCCGATGCGCGAATGGGGCCACCACCGCTACCAGGGCCATAGCCTGTGGTGGCCGACGCTGTCGCGCAACAAGAAGTCGGTGACGGCAAACATGCGCGATCCGCGCGGCCGCGACCTCGTGCGCCGTCTGGCTCTAGCGTCCGACGCGCTGCTCGAGAACTTCAAGCCGGGCACGATGGAGAAGTGGGAACTCGGCCCCGCGGACCTGCAGAAGGAGAATCCGCGGCTGATCTTCGTCCGCGTCTCTGGCTACGGGCAGACGGGACCGTACTCGGACCGGCCCGGATTCGCCAGCGTTGGCGAGGCGATGGGCGGCATCCGCTACATCAACGGTTTTCCCGACTCCGCGCCGCCGCGTTTCGGCATATCGCTCGGCGATACGCTCACCGCCCTGTTCGCCTTCGAGGGGTTGATGATGGCGCTCTACTGGCGCGACGCCGCGGGCGGCGGCAAGGGCCAGGTCGTGGACGCCTCCATCGTCGAAAGCTGCTTCTCGATGCTGGAGAGCACCCTGCCGGAATATGACAAATGCGGCGTCATCCGCCAGCCGTCGGGGACCGGCCTGCCCAACGTCGCGCCGTCGAACATCTATCCGACCAAGGACGGCACCTACATGGTCATCGCCGCCAACGTCGACCCGATGTACCGCCGGCTGTGCCAGGCGATGGGGCGTCCCGAACTGGCCGAGGATCCGCGCTTCCTGACCCATGTCGCGCGCGGCAACAACGTCGCCGAGCTCGACGGCCTGATCGCCGACTGGACCCGGACGCTGACGAAGGAGGAACTGGCTGCGACGCTCGACCAGCACGGTGTCGTCTGCGGCCCGATCCATTCGATCGCCGACATCGCCGCCGATCCCCATTTCCAGGCGCGCGACATGATCCTGCGCAAGGAGGATCCGCGCTTCGGGGACATCGCCATTCCCGGCATCGCGCCAAAGCTGTCACAGACGCCAGGGGACGTGTCGTGGCTGGGCGCCGACCGGCCCGGCAAAGACAATGCGGATGTCTACGGCGCACTGCTCGGGATCGGCAGCCGCGAACTGGAACAGCTGGGCGCGGACGGGATCGTCTAGCCGAGCTGGAGAGGTCATGGCCTATCCGATCTCATTTGGCCGCATCTGTGCGACGCGGTGATTCCACCTTGCTGCAGAATGCTCCGGCCTGCCGCTACTCCGCGGCCGGCGGGCGGCCTGCCGGTCCATCATAGTCGATCGCCTTGTCGGCATGGTTCGACATGATGAAACCGATCGGCCGCTGTGTCTCTTCGTAGACATGCGCGACGAGGCTTGCCGTCCGCGCCAGGATCGGCAGGCCCTTCATGGCGCCGAGCGGATAGCCTGCGTCCAGCATCACGGCGGGAATGGCGCCGCTGACGTTGATCGGCAGCGCACGCCCCATCGCCGCCGGCGCGGCGGCGGCGAGCGCCCGCAGCATCCGCACGTGGTCGCCGGACACGCCCTTCTCGTCGGCCAGCGCCAGCAGGACATTGGCGCGGGGATCGCCCCCGGAGTGCTGCGGATGGCCGATGCCGGGTGCCTTCTGCCGGGCGGCCTTCAGCGCCGCCAGCCCCGCGGAGGCAACCTCGTCATAGGTCTGGCCGCTTTCGCGTGCCTCGGCGACCAGGTCCGCGAGAAAGCGCCCCGCCACTTCCGAACTTCCGGCGACAACAGTGCCCATGCCCAGGATGCCGGCGGCGATCGCGCCTTGCGTGGCCTCCGGCGCGGCGGCGAGCGTGAGGCGCGCCGCCTGGACCGACGGCACCAGCCCATGCTCGGCGATGGCGACCATCACGGCGTCCGTGAAGAACCGCTGGAGGTCGGTCGGCATCGCGCCGGTGACCAGGAAGTAGAAATAGTCGGTGAAGCCGACCTTGCCGATCAGGTCACCGCATAGGTCCTTGCCGCGCACCGTGATCGAGTCTGCATCCGCCGTGGCGATCGCCGTCAGATTGCCGTCCTGCTTGCCGATGCGCATGCCGCTCCCACCGTTTGAATTCGTGCCAACACTCTAGTCGCCAACAAGATCATTCCGCCACCCCATGCGACGAAGATGTGCGCCGGCGATCGGCGTGCGGCGTCTTGCGCGGGGTTGCGCAAACATCCGGGCGCCGATGGGCCATTTGTTCTCTCACGAGCCGCGGCAATGGTGCCCGGCCGGTCAAGAAGAGAGGAGAATGACCATGTTCAAGAAGCTCACCACCGCCGCCCTCACCGCGCTGGCCATCGCCGCCGGCGGCATCGGGACGGCCCAGGCAGGATATGTCGGCGCCTACGAGTCGGAGACCTATTCGCAGGTCTACTTCGCCGGCAACTACACGGAAGTCTGCATCGAAGGCGACGGGTGGTCCGATATCGACCTGTCGGTCTACGACGAGAACGGCAACCTGATCGACGCCAGCACCGGTTCCGGCGCGTTCGAATGCGTCTCCTTCACGCCGGCCTGGACGGGGCAGTTCACCTTCGTCGTCGAGAACTATGGCGAAGGCACGCAGTTCCGGTGGGTCGTCTGACCGGACGAGCGCCTGCATGGCGCTTCGGCAAGAGGCAGGCAGCGACCAACAGTGCCAGACGCGACCGGCCCGGCGAGCGATCGCCGGGCCGGCTGCGTTGCGGGCGGGCTGCGCGTCAGGCCCGTGGAAACCGGCGGCTGAGGAACGCCGACCCCGCCAGTCCGAACCGCCAAGGGGCGTCGACGGCGCGGGTGATGCCGATACGCGGCCCGGCGATCGTCGCCAATGGCTCCGCAGGCAGCGCGAGGCGGAACGGCGGCCGGTCGAGGGCCCGCCCGTCCAGCCGGATGTCGACGCCGAGCGCCTGGCAGAGCCGCCCGGGCCCCGCACAGAGCAGACGGTCCACCTCGGTCGCCCTGCGTGCCCGCATGAGCCCGATCTTCCACTTCGGCTGGATGGCGCGGATGAGAACGGCGCTGCCCGGCCGGCACACGAAGTTGAGGCACCAGTGGATGCCGTATGAGCGGTAGACATAGGCGTGTCCCGGTGGCCCGAACATCGCGCCGTTGCGGGGCGTCGGTCCGCGAAAGCTGTGGGATGCCGGGTCGTCCGGCTCGTAGGCTTCCGTCTCCACGATCAGTCCGCCGGCACCCGACACAGTGAGCGCGGCCCCGATGATATCGGCTGCCACGTCGACGGCGGAGCGGTCGAAGAAGCGGTCCGGGGCGAGCGGTTTCATGGCGGCGGTCCCTTTGGCCGGCTGGGCGAATGGAACATTGCCCGACGCGACGAGTTGCTTCGCCACGCAATCAGATCGGAGCGAGTCAAATGGACGCGGCACGCGAAGGCAAGGGTGAAGCACCGATCGGCGACGAGGTGCAGTCAGGCCTCGACGCCCTGGAAGACCTCGGGGAGGACACCGGAACGGAACCGGTGCTGGTGCCCGAGAACGGCGATTTTCGGTATGAGGAGGACGAGGGTAGCCAGAGCCCCGAGGAAGAGGACGACAATCCGTACGGAGACAGCGACGAGGCTCTTCCCGATGACAAGGAGGAAGCGGCGATGGCGAGGGCGCTCCGCGATGCCGGCAAATAGCGGGGCTTCGCTCCGAAGGCGTGGAACCTTCTGCCGCACTTCCCGTTATCGGATTGCAATGGAGTGATCCGAATGGTGAAACATCCATTCGGTTTGCGACACTGCAAACGGAGCCCGGATCGAGCATCGCGCTCGCCGGGCTCTCTGTCGTGGGGCTCGGCTGCCGGCGCGGTCGGGCGGGATGTGAATGGTGCTGACGGATAGTTTCACCGGCCGGCGAGCCGGGGCGCAGGCGCTCGACGGTCGAATTTCGGATGCCCGTCTTCTGGACGCCCTTCCCGTTGCCGTCTACACGACCGACGCCGAAGGCCGCATCACCTATTTCAACGAAGCCGCCGCCACGCTGTGGGGCCACAGGCCGATCGTCGGCGAAACCCGCTGGTGCGGCACCTGGCGGCTCTACACGCCGCATGGGGATCCTCAGCAGCATTCCGATTCCGCCCTCGCCGTGGCGATCCGGGAGCGGCGTCAACCCGACTGGGTGCCGGCGATCCTCGAGCGACCAGACGGAACGCGCATCCCGTTCAGCAGCTTCCCGGTCCTCCTGTTCGACCAGGCCGGCAATCTGACCGGCGCGATCAACACCCTGATGGACATCAGCCGCCAGCATGACGCCGCAGCCGCGGATCTGCGCATGGCGGCGATCGTCGATTCGTCGCTCGACGCCATCGTCAGCAAGGACCTGACCAGCACCATCACGAGCTGGAACTCGGCGGCCGAACAGCTGTTCGGTTACACAGCTGAGGAAGCCGTCGGCCGCAACGTGGCCATGCTCTTCCCCGACGACCGCCAGCACGAGGAGGCGGTGATCATCGGCCGGATCCAGCGCGGCGAGCGCGTCGAGACCTACGAGACGATCCGCCGCCGCAAGGACGGAACGCTGATCCCCGTGTCTCTGACCGTGTCGCCGATACGCGACGCCGCGGGCCGCATCGTCGGCGCCTCCAAGATCGCCCGCGACATCAGCGCCAGCAAGGACAGCGAGAAGCGCATCCGCCTGCTGATGCGCGAGGTCAATCACCGCGTGAAGAACCAGTACGCGGTGATCCTGTCGATGATCCGCGAGACGAACAAGCGCGCGCAGGGGTCGGCCGATTTCGAGCGCCAGGTGCGTGAGCGCATCATGGCCCTGTCGCGCTCCCACGACCTCCTCGTCATGGGGGATTGGAAAGGCACGACGATCAACGACCTGCTTCGGTCGCAGGTCACGCCATTCGGCGGCGAGGACATGGTGGAGATGTTGGGTCCGCCGCTCATGCTTAACCCGTCGGCCGTGCAATATCTGGGCATCGCCTTCCATGAACTGGCGACCAACTCGTCGAAATACGGCGCACTCTCCGGCCATGACGGCCGCATCCGGGTCTCCTGGTCGGTGGAGGGGGAAGGCCCCGACCGGCGTTTCCATCTGACCTGGGAAGAGACCGGCGGTCAGACCGGCGGCGCCGGCGACGGCGGCGGTGGATTTGGAACGGTGGTGCTGGAGCGCGTCACGCCGCAGGCCGTCGGCGGCCAGGGCCGCGTGGTCTACGACGCGGCCGGAATGCGCTGGATTCTCGAGGCGCCGATGCATTTCGTCGAGCCCTCGTCGCCGACGGGACCGGACTGGCAATTGTCCCATCAGTGAGCGGAAGCCCGTCAAGCCCAAACGGACTTTTGCGCCCTGCGCGGTCTTGACGGCCCGGTCATTCATGCCGATTTTGCCGACGCATCCAGCGGAGGAAGGCGGAGCGGCATGGCTCGTCCGGACAGCGGCAGCCCCAGGCATGACGACGCCGCGCGTGCGGGCTGGCTGTACTACGTCGCCGGCAACACGCAGGACCAGATCGCCGCGAAGCTTGGCGTGTCGCGGCAGAGCGCCCAGCGGCTGGTTTCGCTGGCGATGACCGAGGGGCTGGTGAAGGTGCGCCTCGACCATCCCATCGCCGCCTGCCTGGACCTGGCGGCGCGCCTGCAGTCGCGTTTCGCGCTCGACCATGTCGAGGTCGTTCCGAGCGACCCCGGCAATCCGTCGACGGTCATCGGCGTCGCCGAAGCCGCGGCCGCAGAGATCGAGCGACGGCTCCGGTCGGCGGATCCCATCGTGATGGCCATCGGCACGGGCCGCACCCTGAAGGCGGCTATCGAGCAACTCTCGCCGATGGAGTGCCCGCAGCACAAGGTCGTGTCGCTGACCGGCAACATCGCGCCCGACGGATCGGCGGCGTACTACAACGTCATCTTCACGATGACCGACAGGATTAAGGCGCGCAGCTTCCCCATGCCGCTGCCGGTCATCGCGTCGTCTCCGCAGGAGCGGGAGATGCTCCATGGCCAGGCGATGATCAAGCCGACCCTGGATCTTGCCGCGCAGGCCGACGTGACGTTCGTCGGCATCGGCGACCTCGGTCCCGATGCGCCGCTCTACCAGGACGGCTTCATCAGCGAGGCGGAACTCAAGGCGCTGCAGAAGGCCGGCGCGGTCGCCGAGATCGTCGGTTGGGCGTTCGACCGTGACGGGCGAATGATCGACGGCAGCACCAATGACCGCGTTGCATCCGCACCGCTGCCTTCGCGCGAACGCTCGCTCGTGATCGCGCTGGCGATGGGCGAGAAGAAGCTTGCCGGCATCCGCGCCGCGCTTACCCGCCGTCTCATCAACGGCCTGATCACCGACGAGGCGACGGCCCGCGGGCTCCTCGCCGACTAGCCGCAACACCCCGCAGCCCGACCGCGAACGCCGGCCCATGCGTAGGCGCCGCCGCGCCGTGCTGCACTGCAACAACGAATCCCGCTTGACGCAAGGATCGACTTTATGAGTAATTGCCCATAGCCAAAGCATTTGCTCACTTTGGCCTCTTGGGAGGATTTCTAGATGAAACTGAACACGCTCATCCTGAGCCTGTGCGGTGCGAGCGCGTTTGCGTTTGCCGCGCACGCTCAGTCGATCACCATCGCCACGGTCAACAATGGCGACATGATCCGCATGCAGAAGCTCACCGACGACTTCACGGCAAAGAACCCGGACATCCAGCTGAACTGGGTGACGCTGGAAGAGAACGTGCTGCGCGAGCGCGTCACCACCGACATCGCCACGAAGGGCGGCCAGTACGACGTCATGACCATCGGCACCTACGAGGTCCCGATCTGGGCGAAGCAGAACTGGCTCCTGCCGCTCGACAACCTCGGCGCCGACTATGACGTGGACGACATCATCCCGGCGATCCGCGGCGGCCTGTCGGCCGACGGCAAGCTCTACGCCGCGCCGTTCTACGGCGAGTCGTCCTTCATCATGTACCGCACCGACCTGATGGAGAAGGCGGGGCTCACCATGCCCGACGCGCCCACCTGGGAGTTCGTCGCCGACGCGGCGCGCAAGATGACCGACCGCGCCAACGACATCAACGGCATCTGCCTGCGCGGCAAGGCCGGCTGGGGCGAGAACATGGCGTTCCTGACCGCGACCTCGAACTCGTTCGGTGCGCGCTGGTTCGACGAGCAGTGGAAGCCGCAGTTCGACCAGCCCGAGTGGAAGCAGACGCTGGAATTCTACGTGAACCTGATGAAGGACGCCGGCCCGGCGGGTGCGTCGTCGAACGGCTTCAACGAGAACCTGGCGCTGTTCCAGCAGGGCAAGTGCGGCATGTGGATCGACGCGACCGTCGCGGCGTCCTTCGTGTCGAATCCGAAGGACTCGACCGTCGCCGACAAGGTCGGCTACGCGCTGGCGCCCGACAACGGCCTCGGCAAGCGCGGCAACTGGCTGTGGGCCTGGTCGCTGGCGATTCCCGCCGGCACGCAGAAGGCCGAAGCCGCCCAGAAGTTTGTCGCCTGGGCGACCAGCAAGGCCTATCTCGACCTCGTCGCCTCCAAGGAAGGCTGGGCCAACGTGCCTCCCGGAACGCGCACCTCGCTCTACAACAACCCGGAGTACCAGAAGGCGGCGCCGTTCGCGAAGATGACGCTCGACTCCATCAACGCGGCCGACCCGACGAACCCGACCGTGAAGCCGGTCCCCTACACGGGCGTCCAGTTCGTCGCGATCCCGGAATTCCAGGGTCTCGGCACGACCGTCGGGCAGCTCTTCTCGGCTGCGCTCGCCGGGCAGATGTTGGTCGACGACGCGCTGAAGCAAGCGCAGGATGCGGCCACCGCCACCATGCAGGAAGGCGGCTACATCCAGTAAGCCTCCCAGTGCCTGGCCGCCCGGAGCCCAGCCTGGGCGGCCCTTTTTATCCCGAAATGTCCTCTCCCTGCCCCGGCGGGGCGAGGACAGGGCGCGGCGAGACCGGGCCGTCGACACGGACTTGAGGCCGGTGAGAAGCCCGGAACGGGCCAGCGCCGCATGTCCGCCCCTCTGAGGGGAAACCGCCTTGGGGCGGGCAAAGGGAGGAGTGACGCAATGGCAACCCGACAGACACGCGGGCTGGCGCGCCTGATGCTCGCGCCATCGGTGATCTTCCTGTTCGTCTGGATGATCGTGCCGCTGGCGATCACGCTGTGGTTCTCGTTCCAGCAGTACAATCCGCTGAACCCGATCAACGACCGCTTCGTCTGGTTCGCCAACTACGTCATCTTCTATTCGAATCCCGCATTCTTCGCGGCGATCCTCAACACGCTCGTCCTCGTCGCCAGCGTGCTCGCGATCACCGTCATAGGCGGCATCCTGCTGGCCCTGCTGCTCGACCAGCCGATGTGGGGACAGGGCATCGTCCGCATCCTGGTGATCTCGCCCTTCTTCGTCATGCCGCCGGTCGCAGCACTTGTCTGGAAGAACATGATCCTGCATCCGGGCTATGGCGTGACCGCCGACATCGCGCGCTTCTTCGGGCTGCAGCCGATCGACTGGTTCGCCAACTATCCGCTGTTCTCGATCATCATGATCGTCGCCTGGCAGTGGCTGCCTTTCGCGACGCTGATTCTGCTGACCTCGCTGCAGTCGCTCGACGGCGAGCAGAAGGAAGCGGCGGAGATGGACGGCGCCGGCTTCCTGTCGCGCTTCTGGTATCTGACGCTGCCGCACCTGTCGCGCGGCATCACCGTCGTCATCCTGATCCAGACGATCTTCCTGCTGGCGGTCTACGCCGAGATCCTGGTGACCACGAATGGCGGGCCGGGCTTCGCCTCCACCAACCTGCCGTTCCTCGTCTACCAGAAGGCGTCGCTGGAATTCCGCATCGGCCAGGCGTCCGCCGGTGGCATCATCGCCGTCATCCTCGCCAACATCGTCGCGTTCTTCCTGATGCGCGCCGTCGGCAAGAACCTGGACAAGTGAGGGGCATCGGACATGGCTCGTTCCGTCACCACAGGGCACAAGGCGATCGCCACGGCGGGTGCCTGGATCGTCGCGCTCCTGATCTTCTTCCCGATCCTCTATACGATCATCACCTCGTTCAAGTCCGAGACCGAGGCGATCGCCGGCTTTGACCTGATCCCGTCCTTCACGACGGAGAGCTATGCCGAGGTGCAGAGCCAGTACAACTACTTCAAGCCGTTCCTGAATTCGGTGCTGCTGTCGGTCGGCTCCACCGTCATCGCGCTCGCCATCGCCATTCCGGCGGCCTGGTCCATGGCATTCTCGCCGACGCGGCGCACCAAGGACATCCTGATGTGGATGCTGTCGACCAAGATGATGCCGGCGGTGGCGGTGCTTTTCCCGATGTACATCATCTTCCGCGACCTCGGCCTGCTCGATTCGCGCATCGGTCTGATGATCATGCTCACCATGATCAACCTGCCGATCGTGGTGTGGATGCTCTACACCTATTTCCGCGAGATCCCCGGCGAGATCCTCGAAGCCGCGCGCATGGACGGCGCATCGCTGTGGAACGAGATCGTCTACGTGCTCACCCCGATGGCGGTGCCCGGCATCGCGTCCACGATGCTGCTCAACATCATCCTCGCGTGGAACGAGGCGTTCTGGACGATCCGGCTCACCACGACAGACGCCGCACCGCTGACCGCGTTCATCAGCTCCTTCTCCAGCCCTCAGGGCCTGTTCTGGGCGAAGCTGTCGGCGGCATCGACGCTGGCCATCGCGCCGATCCTGATCATGGGGTGGTTCAGCCAGAAGCAGCTCGTGCGGGGCCTGACGTTCGGCGCGGTCAAGTAGGCAGAGCGACAAGAACAGATTCCTGGGAGGGAACACATGGGCCAGATCACGCTCACGGACGTCCACAAGTCCTTCGGCTCGACGGTGATCATTCCGAAGATCAACCTCGAGATCGAGGACGGCGAGTTCGTCGTCTTCGTCGGCCCGTCCGGCTGCGGCAAGTCCACGCTGCTGCGCCTGATCGCGGGGCTCGAGGACACGTCGGCCGGGACCATCTCCATCGACGGCCGCGACGTGACGCAGGCCGCGCCGGCCAAGCGCGGCCTGGCGATGGTCTTCCAGTCCTATGCGCTCTATCCGCACATGACGGTGGCGAAGAACATCGCCTTTCCGCTGAAGATGGCGGGCGAATCGCCCGAGACGATCGAACGCAAGGTCCAGGACGCGGCGCGCGTCCTCAATCTCACCAACTACCTGGAGCGGCGTCCGGGCCAGCTCTCCGGCGGCCAGCGACAGCGCGTCGCCATCGGCCGCGCGATCGTGCGCAACCCCTCGGCCTTCCTGTTCGACGAACCGCTGTCCAATCTCGACGCGGCGCTGCGCGGCACGATGCGGCTGGAGATCAGCGAACTGCACCAGCAGCTCAAGACGACCATGATCTATGTCACCCACGATCAGGTCGAGGCGATGACGATGGCGGACAAGATCGTCGTCCTCAATGCCGGCAACATCGAGCAGGTCGGCTCTCCGCTCGACCTCTACCGCAACCCGAAGAACCTCTTCGTCGCCGGCTTCATCGGCTCGCCGAAGATGAACCTGATCGAGGGCGCCGAAGCCGACAAGCGAGGCGCGAAGACGATCGGCATCCGGCCGGAGCACCTGGCGCTGTCCACCGACAAGGGCGACTGGAAGGGAACCGTCGGCGTCACCGAGCGGCTCGGCGCCGACACCTTCGTCCATGTCCATGCGAACAGCCTGGGCACGCTGAATGTCCGCGCCGGCGGCGAGGTCCAGCTCGATCATGGCCAGACCGTTTTCCTGACGCCCGATCCGGCCAAGCTGCACAGGTTCGGCGCCGACGGAAAGGCGATGTGAGGTGAGCGTAGTGACGGAATTTACCTCCGCCCCTGACCTCTCCCCGCAAGGGGGAGGGGAAGCTGCCGCGCCCTTGTCCCCCGCCCCCTCGCGGGGAGGGGGTGGGGGTGCAAATCCGACGCGGTTCCCCGGGAGGTTCCGGTGACGGGACGCCTCGCCGGCAAGTCGGCCCTGATCACGGGCGCGGCGCGCGGCATCGGTCGCGCCTTCGCCGAGGCCTATGTGCGCGAGGGCGCGACGGTGGCGATCGGCGACATCAATATGGCCGCGGCGAAG
Organism: Rhizobiaceae bacterium; assembly: GCA_019635755.1. GTDB lineage: Bacteria > Pseudomonadota > Alphaproteobacteria > Rhizobiales > Rhizobiaceae > OAS926. The sequence continues at coordinate 196,087 of JAHBYW010000005.1, forward strand.
CGCACGGCGAAGGAGATCGGCGACGCGGCCTACGCGGTCGTGCTCGACGTGACGGACCAGGGTTCCATCGACAAGGCGGTCAAGGCGGTTGAGCGGAAGGCGGGCGGCATCGACATCCTGGTCAACAACGCCGCGCTGTTCGACATGGCGCCGGTCGTCGACATCACGCGCGCCAGCTACGACAAGCTCTTCTCCGCCAACGTCGCAGGCACGCTGTTCACTCTGCAGGCCGTGGCCCGCTCGATGATCCGACGCGGCCAGGGCGGCAAGATCATCAACATGGCCAGCCAGGCGGGCCGGCGCGGCGAGGCGCTGGTGGGCGTCTATTGCGCGACAAAGGCGGCGGTCATCTCGCTCACCCAGTCGGCCGGCCTCGACCTCGTCCGGCACCGCATCAACGTCAATGCCATCGCGCCCGGCGTGGTCGACGGCGAGCATTGGGATCACGTCGATTCGCTCTTCGCCAGATATGAGGGCCGCGCGCCCGGCGAGAAGAAGAAACTCGTCGGCGACGCAGTTCCCTACGGCCGCATGGGCACCGCCGCCGACCTTGTCGGCATGGCGATCTTCCTGGCCGGCGCCGAAAGCGACTACGTCGTCGCCCAGACCTACAATGTCGACGGCGGGAACTGGATGAGCTGACATGACAACCGCCCCTTCACCCGCTCGCCTCCGGCTCGCGTCCTCTCCCCGCGTGAAGACGATTTGGCGCAGCCGGCCGCAGCCGTCCTCGCCCCGGCTGGGCGAGGGTGGCCGAGCGGTGCGCAGATCAAGGGGGGCGACGCCTTCGCAGTCTGCCGGAAGCAAGCCAGAATGACCGTCAAACTCTCCGCCGCCACGCTCGATGCCCTGCCGCCGACGATCGCGCGGCCTGCCTACCGGCGGTCCGACCTGAGGCCGGGGATCCTGCATTTCGGCGTCGGCAATTTCCACCGTGCACACCAGGCGGTGTACCTCGACGACCTGTTTGCCACCGGTGCCGACCGCGACTGGGCGGTCGTCGGCGCCGGCGTGCTGCCGCAGGAGGCTGCCGGCCGCGACCGGCTGAAGGCGCAGGACTGGCTGACCACCGTCGTCGAACAGGACAGCGGCCACATGTCCGCGCGCGTCACCGGCGCGATGGTCGACTTCCTTCCGCCCGGCGACACCGCGGCGATCGTCGCGCGGCTCTCCGATCCCGCCACGCGCATCGTCTCGCTGACGATCACGGAGGGCGGCTATTTCATCGATCCGGCATCCGGCAAGTTCGATCCCGCGCATCCGGCGATCGCCGCGGACGCCCGCAACACCGCGCAGCCGAAGACGGTGTTCGGCCTGATCGTCGCCGGCCTGAGCCGCCGGCGGCAGGCGAAGATCCCGCCGTTCACGGTGATGTCCTGCGACAACATCCCCCACAACGGCCATGTCACCCGCGACGGCGTCGTCGAACTGGCGCGGCTGATCGACCCGGAACTCGCCGGCTGGATCGAGAAGAACGTCGCCTTTCCGAACGGCATGGTTGACCGCATCACGCCGGCCACGACGGACCGCGAGCGCGGCATCCTGAAGGACGAGTTCGGCGTCGAGGACGGCTGGCCGGTCTTCTGCGAACCGTTCCGCCAGTGGGTGCTGGAGGACAGATTCCCGACCGGGCGGCCGGCGCTCGAACAGGTCGGAGTGCAGTTCGTCGACGACGTGTCGCCGTTCGAGCTGATGAAGATCCGCATCCTGAACGGCGGCCACGCGGTGATCGCCTACCCGGCGGGCCTCATGGACATCCATTTCGTCCACGAGGCGATGCAGGACGAACTCGTGCGCGGCTTCCTCACCAAAATCGAGCGCGAGGAAATCCTCCCGACCGTGCCGCCGGTGCCGGGTGTCGTGCTGGAGGAGTATCATCAGCTGATCCAGCGCCGCTTTGCCAATCCCAAGATCGGCGACACGATCCGGCGGCTCTGCCTCGACGGGTCGAACCGGCAGCCGAAATTCATCGTGCCCACCATCGCCGACCGGCTGAAATCCCGCAAAGGCATCGACGGGCTGGCGCTGGAATCGGCGCTCTGGTGCCGCTATTGCGCCGGCACCACCGACAGCGGCGCCGTGACGGAGCCCAACGACCCGAACTGGGCACGGCTGCAGCCGGCCGCGCTGGCGGCGAAGTCGGACCCGTCGGCATGGCTCGGCATGGCCGACATCTACGGCGATGTCGGGCGCGCGCCCGAATTCGCCGCGGCTTTCGCGGCGAGCCTGCAGCGGCTATGGGAAAAGGGCACGCGCGAGACGCTGAAGGCCTACCTGGCAGGCTGAAGCCTCCCGCGCCTGCGGGGAGGAACTTCGTGCGCGATCCGCTGCCGTGACGCCGGCCTATCCGGAACTCGTCATCTTCGATTGCGACGGCGTGCTGGTGGACAGCGAGCCGATCTCGATCCGCGTGCTGGTCGACCTGATCGCGTCGGCCGGCCACGCCATGGACGAGGGCGCGGCCTATGCGGCCTTCCTCGGCCGCAGCATGGCGTCGGTCTCCGAACTCCTGGCGCAGCATGGGCTCACGGTCACGGAGCAGCATCTCGACCGCATGCGCTCCGACCTCTACGACCGGTTCCGGCGCGAGCTGAAGCCGGTGCAGGGCGTGGCCGAGGCGATCCTGGCGCTGGAATGCCCGCGCTGCGTCGCCTCGTCGAGTTCGCCCGAGCGCATCCGCCTGTCGCTGCAGCTCACCGGGCTGATCGACCTCGTCGAGCCAAACCTCTTCAGCGCCTCGATGGTGGCGCGGGGCAAGCCGGAACCCGACCTGTTCCTGCATGCCGCCCGCGCCATGGGCGTCGAACCGTCGCGCTGCCTGGTGATCGAGGACAGCCCGGCCGGCATCGCCGCCGCGAAGGCCGCCGGCATGCGCGTCTTCGGCTTCACCGGCGGCTCCCATGCCGGCGCCGCTGGGCTGGCCACCGCGCTCGCGGCCGCGGGACCGGAGCTGATCTTCGACGACATGCTCGACCTGCCGGGCCTGGTGAAGGGCGCGGCCGCGCGGCCGGCGCGGTATCTCTGCGCCGTCGACGTCGGCACCGGCAGCGCGCGGGCCGGCATCATCGACCGGAGCGGCCGGCTGCTCGGACGCGCCGAACACCCGATCGTCATGCACCAGCCGAAGCCCGACCACGCCGAGCACGAGTCGGAGGACATCTGGCGGGCGGTGTGCCGCGCGGTGCAGGGCGCGCTCCGCAAGGCCGAGGTCGACCCCGCCGCCGTGGCGGGCATCAGCTTCGACGCGACGTGTTCGCTGGTGGTCCGCGATGCCGACGGCCGGCCGCTCTCCGTCTCCACCACCGGCGAGCGGCGCTGGGACACGATCGTCTGGCTCGACCACCGCGCGCTCGGCGAGGCCGACGAATGCACGGCCAGCGGCCATCGCGTGCTCGATTTCGTCGGCGGCGTCATGTCGCCGGAAATGCAGACGCCCAAGCTGATGTGGCTGAAGCGCAACCTGCCGGAGACGTGGGAGCGCGCGGCGCATTTCTTCGACCTCGCGGACTTCCTGACCTGGAAGGCGTCCGGCTCGACGGCGCGGTCGCAGAACACGCTGACGGCCAAGTGGACCTATCTCGGCCACGAGGACGGCTGGCGCCGCGACTTCTTCGACGGGCTGGGCGTCGGCGACCTCGTCGAGCGCGGCGGCCTGCCGGACCAGGCGAGCCCGGTCGGCGCCGACCTCGGGCCGCTGACGCCCGAGGCGGCGCGCGCGCTCGGGCTGACGGACACGTGCCGCGTCGGCGTCGGCGTCATCGACGCCTATGCGGGCGCGCTGGGCGTTCTGGGCGGCTTCGCGCTCGACCGGTCGGGTATCGACCGGCACCTGGCGCTGATCGCCGGCACGTCCTCCTGCGTCATGGCGATGAGCCTCGAGCCGCGTCCGTTCGCGGGCGTCTGGGGACCGTATTTCGGCGTCGCCTTCCCCGACTGCTGGCTCTCCGAGGGCGGGCAGTCGGCGACCGGCGCGCTGCTCGACCACGTCATCCGCTGGCATGGCGCGGGCGGCGATCCCGACGCGGCGACGCACCAGCGGATCGCCGCGCGGATCATGGCGCTGCGCGGCGCCGAAGGGCTCGACCTCGCCGGCCGGCTGCACGTGCTGCCCGACTTCCACGGCAACCGCTCGCCCAATGCCGATCCGCACGCCGTCGGCGTCATTTCGGGGCTGACGCTCGACGCCTCGTTCGACAGCCTGTGCCGGCTCTACTGGCGCACCTGCGTCGCCATCGCGCTCGGCGTCCGCCACATCCTCGACGCGCTCAACGCGCAGGGCTACGTGATCGACACGCTGCACGTCACCGGCGGGCACACGCGCAACCCGCTGCTGATGGAGCTCTACGCCGACGCCACCGGCTGCGCCGTCGTCGAGCCGGATCCGGCGACCGACGCCGTGCTGCTCGGCACCGCGATGGTGGCGGCCGCCGCCGCCGGCCTGCATCCCGACCTCCGCAGCGCCTGCGCGGCGATGAGCCAGGGCGGACGCACGCGGCAGCCGAACCCGTCGGCGCGGGCGCGCTTCGACCACGACTATCGCGTGTTCCTGGAAATGCACCGGCAGCGCCAGGCGCTCGACGCGATGTCGTAGCGTCCGGCGGCGGACATGTCGCGCCGTGTCGGGGAGCGTCGCGCGCGGTCCTGCACCCTGGGCCGGCCTCGCCCGCAGTGGCCTTGCCGCCGGGCACGGCAATGCGGCGGCCTTGCCGCCGGGCTTGGCAATGCGGCGGCCTTGCCGCCGGGCACGGTCGCCGATGCCGGGGTAGGCCGACAGACTGCCACACGGGGACCGGGACAAGGCACACGCCATCCTCGCCACGCTCCGGACGCGCCGGCCTGGCCATTGAGGGAAACCGCCACCGTCGGACGATATGCCCCGCGGTGGGAAGACGGGCGGCCGTCGGCTCGCTCATCTGGGGGGTAGTGACTGCGACCCTTCGGCCGCCCGTCCGGCGTTTTAAGGCCTCTCCGCATCGTCCGCTGTCCGTGACCGACTCCTGAGGTGGTGCAAACGGCGTCCGGCAACTGCCCTCGGCCTCCCACCATTCGCGGCGACAGGCATTCGCGCCCAAGGCATCGCCTGCGCCGGTCCCGTGTGTGCGTGCTTTGAGCACGCCCGGGGCCTTTCTTCCCCGTGGGACGTCTCGCGGAGCCTCCCCGGCCGGCGGCTACGTTGGCCACCGGCGGAGGCGCCGGTCCGGCCCCACGCAAATCACCGTCATGACCGGCGCTTCCCGCGGGCGGGACTGCGACGGAGGATAAGGCATCGGCAAAGGGGGGTGGACAGGATCGCCGCAGAAATCGTGGAAGGGACGGGAATCGTTGAGGTCTTTCCGGCTCCGCGTGTGATGCGCCGGCGTTGGTGGCCGCGGGCCGAGCGCTTCGCCCGCCGTCGGCGCGCGGCCGCAAGGGTGGCGTCGGCGCACGGCCGCCAAGACCCCACCCGGCCAGCCTGCGGCTGGCCACCCTCCCCTCGAGGGGGAGGGAGCGCGCCGTCGGCGCACGGCCGCCAAGGGTGAGGCATGGATCCTCGGGACAAGCCCGAGGATGACGGCGGCGGGGGTGGCTGGCGGGCGGAGCGCACCAATCACCCCCGGCCGGACGGCGCGTGGTGTTGGCCGGCATTGTCAGAGCAGGCCGGCACTCCCTCTGGTCCTGAGCCCGTCGAAGGGCCGGCCATCTCGGGGAGATCAGAAGCTTCGCACCATCTCAGCGGTCACGATCGGCGTCTGCCCCCGCCAGGTCGTCATCCTCGGGCTTGTCCCGAGGATCCATGCCGGAACCGAACGGTCGAGAGCCGACGGCGGGCGATGCGTGCCGATCGCAACGCCGCGGCCCCACCCGGCGCTGCGCACCGACGCCCCACACGGCGAAGGCGAGGGAGCCTACTCCGTCCAGAGGTCGCGCCGGTGACGCCCGGCGAGCGCGACGCCTTGACTCCCGCACGGATGTTCCCTTTATGTCTCGTCGGATGCCGCGCCGCCATGGACCTCGCCACGATCCTTCACGCCGATCTGGATGCCTTCTATGCGTCGGTCGAGCAGCTGCTCGACCCGTCGCTGAGAGGCAGACCGATCGCCGTCGGCGGCGGCGTGGTGCTCGCCTGTTCCTACGAGGCGAAGAAGTTCGGCGTGCAGGGCGCGATGAGCGGGCGCCAGGCCCGGGAACTCTGTCCGGAGCTGATCTTCGTCGGCGGGCATTTCAAGGAGTACCAGCGGCTGGGCGACGCGGCGATGGCGGTGCTGTCGGACTTCACGCCGCTGGTCGAGCGCATCTCCATCGACGAAGCGTTCGCCGACGTCGCCGGCTGCACGCATCTGTTCGGCCAGCCGGCCGAGATCGCCGAGACGATCCGCCGGCGCGTGCGGGCGGAACTCGGGCTGCCGATCTCGGTTGGCGTCGCGTCGACCAAGCACCTGGCCAAGATCGCCTCCCAGGTCGCCAAGCCGGACGGGCTGGTGACCGTGGCGGCCGGAACCGAGATGGACTTCCTGCGCGACCTGCCGGTGGAACTGATGTGGGGCGTCGGCCCGGCGACCAAGGCGAGGCTGGAGAAGATCGGCGTGACGCGGATCGGCCAGCTCCAGGACGTGCCCGGCTGGTCGCTGCAGAAGCTGCTCGGCACCGCCGTCGGCGAAAAGCTGTCGGCGCTGTCGCAGAACCGCGACCCGCGCCGGCTGGAGACGCATCGCCGCACCCGTTCGGCCGGCGCGCAGTCGGCGCTCGGGCGCAGACCGGCGACCGTCGCGGTCTACCGGCCGGCACTGCTGCACCTCGCCGACCGCGTCGCCTCGCGGCTGCGCGGCAAGGCGCGGCCCGGCCGCACGGTCACGGCGCGCGTGCGCTTTGCCGACATGCGCTCGGTGACGCGGGCGGTGACGCTCGACCAGCCGGTGTCGGCGACGGCGATCATCGCCGAGGTGGCGGAGGATCTGGTGCGCGGCATCCTCGCCGACCATCCGCGCGAGCGGACGATCTCGCTGCTGGCGATCTCCGTCTCGCACCTGGAGGAGCGCTTCGGCCTGCAGCTCGACCTGCCGCTCGGGCTGGCCGACGAGAAGCGCCGGCCGGGCACCGTGACCGGCGCCCGCCGCTTCGGCGCCGACCGCGCCATCGACAAGATCCGCGCGCGTTTCGGCTGGGAGGCCGTCGGGTACGCGGCGGTCGAGCTCGGCGACCGGCGCGCGGTGCCGGACGCCTTCCGCGAACTGGCGGAGAAGGAGCTTTGAGGCGCCGGCGCTACCAGACCTTGGCGCGCTGGTCCGGCGGCAGGTAGAGCGCGTCGCCCTGCTTGACGTCGAAGGCGGAATACCAGCCGTCGACATTGCGCACGATGCCGTTGACGCGGAACTCGCCCGGGCTGTGCGGGTCGGACAGGATCAGCTGGCGCATGACGTCGGGCGTCGCCAGCGTCCGCCACACCTGCGCCCACGCCATGAAGAAGCGCTGGTCGCCGGTGAAGTCGTTCAGGTCGCGCGACGCCTCGGCGCCCTGTTCCACCGCCAGCCTGTAGGCGTCGTAGGCGACGGTGAGGCCGCCGAGGTCGCCGATGTTCTCGCCGAGCGTCAGCGCGCCGTTCACGTTCATCCCCTCGACGGGAGAGAAGGTGTCGAACTGCCCGACGAGCACGGCGGCGCGGCGCTCGAACTCCTCGCGCGCGGCGGGCGTCCACCAGTTGCGCAGGATGCCGTCCGGGTCGAAGCGGCTGCCCTGGTCGTCGAAGGCGTGGCCGAGCTCGTGCCCGATGACGGCGCCGATCGAGCCGTAGTTCACCGCGATGTCGGCGTTCGGGTCGAAGAAGGGCGGCTGCAGGATGGCGGCCGGGAACTCGATCAGGTTGCGGTCCGGGCTGTAGCCGGCGTTGATCGTCTGCGGCGTGAAGATCCACTCCCAGTCGCGGCGCGGTCCCTTCAGCGCGGTGAGCCGGTCCTGGTGCTGGAAGGCGCTGATCGCCTTGACGTTGCCGACGAGGTCGCCCGGCTTCAGGACCACGCCGGAATAATTGTGCCAGCGGTCGGGGTAGCCGATGTGCGTGGTGATGGCGTCGAGCTTCTTCAGCGCCTCGGCGCGCGTCTCCGCGTCCATCCAGGCGTTTTCCTGCAGCCGGTTGCGGAAGGCGGCGACGACGTTGCCGACGAGCATGTCCATCTGCGCGCGGTATTCCGGCGGGAAGTAGTGCTTGACGTAGACGCGGCCGAGCGGCTCGCCCAGCAGGGCACTGACCATGGCGACGGCGCGCGGCTCCAGCGGGCGGCGTTTCTCGACGCCGGACAGCCGGGTGGAGTGGAAGGCGAAGTGGAAGTCCTGCCAGTCGCTCGACAGGATGTCGGCGAAGGAATCGATGTAGTGGAAGGCGAGGTAGGAGCGCCACGTCTCGACCGGCGTCGCGGCGAACAGCTTCGCCAGCGCCTGCACGGCGGTGTCGGTCTGCAGCACGACCTCGGTCTGGTCGCCATACCCCGCCTCGGCGAGGAAGGCCGCCCAGTTGAAGCCGGGCGCGAAGTCGGCGAGCTTCGACACCGGCATGAGATTGTACATGCGGACCGGGTCGCGCATCTCCGTCTCGGCCCATTGCAGCTCGGCGATCTTGGTCTCCAGCGCCAGGATGGCGTCGGCGCGCGACGCGGCCTCGGCGATGCCGGCGCGCTCGAAGGTCTGGCGGATGTAGTCGCGGTAGGCGGTGCGGTGGGCGGCGAAGGGCTCGTCGGGCAGCAGATAGTATTCGCGCGCGGGCAGGCCGAGGCCGCCCTGCCAGAGCGCCACGACGTAGCGCTTGGGATTGCCGGAATCGAGCTCGACGGCGATGTCGGCGATGGAGGTGGTGAACGGGCGCGCCATCCAGCGCACGATCTCGTCGCTGGTCTCGGTGGCGAGGATCGCGTCGACGTCCTTGCGGATCGGATCGAGGCCGAGCGCGTCGAGCGTCGCGACGTCGCGATAGCTCTGGTAGACGGCCTTGATCAGCGCCTCGTCGCTGCCGGGCGCCGCGTCCGACGCCACGATGTCGGCGATCAGCTCGGTCATCTGCGCCTCGGTGCGCAGGTCGGCGTCGAGGAAGGCGGTGGCGCGCGAGAAGCCGTCGGGGATCGTCGCCGTGGTCAGCCAGCCATTGTTGACGAAGCGGTAGAAGTCGTCGCCGGGGCCGATGGCGCGGTCGACATACTGGGTCTCGACGCCCCAGGCGCCGAGCAGCGGCGTGGCGGTTTCCTGCGCGAGCACCGGCGCGGCGCCGGCGAGGACGAAGGCGAGGACCTGCAGGGAGCGCTTCGCTGTCGGCACCGTACGTCTCCGTATGTGATTGTTTTCGTATGGGTTTGTAGTGCGGCCGTGACCGCCCGGCGCTACCATGCCGCCGGTCGGGACGAAGCGCAATCCGGGCGCTTGCCGGCCGGCACCTCAGCGTTCACGGGACAGGTCTAGTCGCCGATCATCCGCGCCAGCGCCGGCAGGTCGACGTTGCCGCCGGACAGGATGACGCCGACGCGCTTGCCCTTCACGTCGATCTTGCCGGTCATCACCGCCGCGGCGGCGAGGCAGCCGGTCGGCTCGACGACGATCTTCATGCGGGAGGCGAAGAACTTCATCGTCTCGACCAGCTCGGCGTCCGACACGGTGACGATGCCGGCGACGCGCTCGCGGATGATCGGGAAGGTGTACCGGCCGAGCGCGCTGGTCAGCGCGCCGTCGGCGATCGACTTCGGCACCGGAATGGTCACGACCTCGCCCCGGGCCAGCGATTGCTGGCCGTCGTTCCCGGCCTCCGGCTCGACGCCCCATACCGCCGCGCCGGGCGACAGCGCACCGGCGGAAAGCGCGGTGCCGGCGAGCAGCCCGCCACCGCCGAGCGGAGTGACGACCAGGTCGAGCGCTCCCGTCTCCTCGATCAGCTCGGCCGCCGCTGTTCCCTGGCCGGCGATGACCTCGGGGTGATCGAAGGGCGGGATCAGCGCGAGGCCGCGCTCCGACGCCAGACGGCCGGTGATCGCTTCGCGGTCCTCGGTGTAGCGGTCGTAGGTCACGACCTCGGCGCCGTAGCCGCGCGTCGCCGCGAGCTTCGAGGCCGGCGCGTCCGAGGGCATGACGATGACGGCCGGCGCGCCCTGGAGCCGCGCGGCATAGGCGATGGCCTGGGCGTGGTTGCCCGACGAGAAGGCGACGACGCCGCGCCGGCGCGCCGCATCGTCGAGCGCCGCGATGGCATTGTAGCCGCCGCGGAACTTGAAGGCGCCGACCCGCTGCAGGTTCTCCGCCTTGAAGAAGACCGTGGCGCCGGAGCGCTCGTCCGCGGTGCGCGAGGTGAGAACGGGCGTCCGGTGCGCGACGCCGGCGATGCGGCCGCGCGCGGCGGTGACGGAGGCGAAGGTCGGCGGGGTGACGGACATGGCGAAGCTCCGGCGTGGAGGCCGTGCGCTACCAAGCCGGCCCGGCAGGCGCAACGCCGGAGGCGTCACGGTGACATTTCGGCCTCAGCCGGCGATCGCCGCGGTGAGGCCGGGCACGATCGACCCTTCGCCGTTGACCCGGATGTCGGCGGCGTTCGCCTCGTCGGTGTCGATGTGCATCTCGGTGACGAATTTCGGGCTGACGCGGATCAGCGTCTTGCCGAAGACGAGGCCGCGCTCCTCGTCGCCGATGCGCACGTCGACCATCGTGCCGTCGGTCAGGCCGAGCCGGGCGGCGTCCTGCGGATTGGTGTGGATGTGGCGGGCGGCGACGATCAGCCCGTCGGTCTCGAAGCGGCCGGCCGGGCCGACCAGCGTGACCGACGGCGTGCCGTCGAGCTGGCCGCTTTCGCGAACCGGCGCGTCGATGCCGACGGTGAAGCAGTCCGTCCGCGAAATCTCGACCTGGGTGCGGGCCCGCTCCGGCCCGAGGATGGCGACCCGCTCCAGCCGGCCTTTCGGGCCCTCGATGGTCACGCGTTCCTGCGACGACCACTGGCCGGGCTGGCGCAGCGGCAGGGCAGGGGTGAGCTGATAGCCCGGTCCGAACAGCGCATCGACCGCGGCGCGCGACAGGTGCACATGGCGCGCCGAAACCGCCACGGGAATGCTGACCGGCGGCGCCTCGTGCCGCGGCGCGAGGAGGGCGGCAGTCTCCCGCGCGATCATCTCTTCCTCGGCGGCGGCCGTGACCACCACGCGCACCTGGGAACCGAACGACTGGATCTGCGGCGCCGGATGCTCGGCCAGATCGACGGAATCGTTGCGGTCGTGGTCGAGCGACAGGTCCATGAACTCCAGCCCCTCGCAGATGCGCCGGCGCATCGAGGCCGAGTTCTCGCCGATGCCGCCGGTGAAGACGAGCAGGTCGAGCCCGCCCATCGCGGCGGCATAGGCGCCGACATATTTGCGCGCCCGGTAGGCGAACACCTCGAGCGCTAGCCGCGCGTCTGCATCGCCCTCGGCCGCCTTCGCCTCGACGGCGCGCATGTCGGACGAGCCGGCAAGCGCCTTCAGCCCGCTCTCGTGGTAAAGCTGGCGCTCGACCTCCGCCACGTCGAGCCCAAGCTGGCGCGACAGGAAGCCGAACAGGCCGGGGTCCACATCGCCACCGCGCGTGCCCATGACGAGACCCTCCAGCGGCGTCAGGCCCATCGAGGTGTCGACGCTGACGCCGTTGCTGACCGCGCAGGCGCTCGCGCCGTTGCCGAGGTGGAGCGTCACGATCTTCAGGCCGGCGAGCGGCTGGCCGATCTCGGCAGCGGCGCGGAACGCGACCTGCCGGTGCGACGTCCCGTGGAAGCCGTAGCGGCGGAACCCCGCCTCGCGCCACGCCTTCGGCACCGCGTAGGTCGTGGCCCAGGCCGGGTTGGTGGCATGGAAGGCGGTGTCGAACACGGCGACCTGCGGGATGTCCGGCCAGACCTGCTGCGCCACGCGCACGCCGAGAAGGTTGGCCGGGTTGTGAAGCGGCGCCAGCGGCGTCAGCGTCTCGATCGCAGCCACCGTGCCGGCATCGAGCACGATCGTCTCCCGGAAGCGCTCGCCGCCATGCACGAGGCGGTGGCCGATGGCCTCCGGCCGGCCGGCGCCGTGGCGCTCCAGCACGGCCGGAAGCGCCGCGAGCGCCGCAGCGATGTCGGCGAGCGGCGCCTGTCCCGATTCACGCGTGCCGCCGGCGCTCAGCCGGTAGGCACAGGCGCCGTTCTCGAACCGCTCATAGGTGGCCTTGAAGGTCTCGACCGCCTGCCCGGCGAGGTCGAAGACCGAGACCTTGAGGCTGGAACTGCCGCTGTTCACGACGAGGATTTTCAAAGGGATGCTCTCCGGCCGGCCCGTTTCCTGCCGCCTGCCTAGCAGGTTGGCGGCGGCAGGAAAATGACGCGCGGCCCGGATGCGGGCCGTGCCGTCCTCGCGGCGGTCCGTCGCGTCCGGCCGTCGCGTCCCTAGCGCGGGTCGGCGAAGGGGGCGCCGGGCTCGCAGACGTAGAACAGCGCCATGCGCGCCGGCACGTCGCCCGCGTTGCGCCCGGTCATCGCAACGTCCGCCGGCTCGACGAAGACCCCGCCGGCCGCGATCGCCACGGGTTCGCGGTCGTCGAGCTCCAGGGTGAACACGCCCTCGGTCACGTAGACGGTGACCGGGAAACGATGGACGTGCCGGGGTGTGACGTCGCCCGGCAGCAGGGTGGCGAACAGGACACGGATCTCCTGCTCGGGTCCGGCCGGCATGGTCCGCACCACCTCCCGGTGCAGAGGCGTCAGCTTCGCCATGCCGTCCTGCTGGGCGCTGCGAGTGGTGCCGACCGACAGGCCCGCGATCATGGTCTTGACGTCCGATGTCTCGTGCATGTGGTCCTCCTCTGACGGGGAGACGCTAGCCACGGAGCCGGCCCGCGGGCAGCAGCGAGTTTGCAAAGCGGCCGCGCAAAAGTGCATAGTCGAGGCCGATGTTCGCGTGGGACGACCTTCGGCATCTCATCGCCGTTTCGCGGCATGGCAGCACGCTGGCCGCCGCCAGGGCGCTCGGCGTCAACCAGTCGACCGTTCATCGCCGGCTTGCCGAACTGGAACGCCGGGTCGGCCTCGCGCTGGTGACGCGGCATCCGGCCGGGTACCGGCTGTCCGAGGTGGGAAACGCGCTGATCGACGGCGTGCTTGCGGTCGAGACGGCGGTGACGGCGCTCGAGCGATCGGTGCAGGCGCTGAAGGACGATCTCAACGGCACGATCCGACTGACCTGTCCGGAGCCGACCGTCGCGCGGATCGCGGCGACCGGCCTGCTCGACCGCTTCCACGCGCGCTATCCGGGCCTGTCGGTGGAGTTCGTCACCAGCGACCGCTACCTGGACTTGGCGAAAGGCGAGGCGGACGTGGCGTTCCGGTCCGGCGAGCCCGCCGACGATCGCCTCGTCGGCCGCAAGATCTGCGACTCGATCTGGGCGATCTATGCCAGCAAGGCCTATGTCCAGCAGCATGGCCGGCCGGCGTCGCTCGGCGACCTGGCCAACCACGCGCTGATCGGCTTCGACGGCATCATGCAGAACCACCGCGTCGCAACCTGGCTGCCCGGCGCAGTGCCCGGCGCGCGGATCGTCAGCCGCGCCAACAGCATGCTGGGCACGCTCTCCGCCGTGAAGGCGGGGATCGGCGTGGCGCCGCTGCCGACGACGCTTGGCGACGCGGAAGACACGCTTGTCCAGGTGCTGCCGCCGGTAGAGGCGCTGACGCGGAGCTGGTACCTGCTGTCGCATCCCGACCTCAGGAAGACGCCGCGCGTCGCGGCCTTCGTCGACCATGTGCTGGCCGACCTGCCGGCGCTGCGGACCGCCCTGATCGGTTGAGGCCGCTAGCCGCCCCGCGCGATGAGGTCCTTCACCCGTCGCGCGAAGGTGTCGAGCTGGAACGGCTTGGTCATCACATGCATGCCCGGCTCCAGATGGCCGTGGTTCAGCACGGCGTTCTCGGCGTAGCCGGTGACGAACAGCACTTCGAGCTTCGGCCGGGCGACGCGCGCGGCGTCGGCGAGCTGGCGGCCGTTCATGCCGCCGGGCAGGCCGACATCGGTGATCAAGAGGGCGATGGCGCGCTGCGAATTGAGGATCTTCAGCGCCGACGGACCGTCGCCCGCCTCGACCACGACGTAGCCGAGTTCTTCCAGCTGATCGACGATCAGCATCCGGACCAGCGGCTCGTCGTCGACCACGAGGATCGTTTCCCCGCCCTCGGCGCGTGGCGGCTCGACAGGGTCCACGAGGGTCGCGGCGTCGGTCGCCGCATCGCTTCCGTGACGGGGGAGGTAGATGCAGATCATGGCGCCCTTGCCGGGTTCCGAATAGATGCGTGCCGCGCCGCCCGACTGGCCGGCGAAGCCGTAGACCATCGACAGGCCGAGGCCAGTGCCCTGGCCGATCGGCTTGGTGGTGAAGAACGGATCGAAGGCGCGTGCCGCGACGTCGGGCGTCATGCCGGTGCCCGTGTCGGACACGCAGAGCGAGACGTACTGGCCGGGGTCCAGTCCACGCTGGCGGGCGGCGCGCTCGTCCATCCAGCGGTTCGAGGTCTCGATCGTGACCTTGCCGCCATTGGGCATCGCGTCGCGGGCGTTGATGCAGAGGTTCAGCAGCGCGTTCTCCAGCTGCCCCGCGTCGACGAAGGTGGTCCACAGGCCGGACGCGCCGACCGTCTCCACCTGGACATGCGGACCGACGCTGCGGACGATCAGGTCGAGCATGCCGTTGACCAGCGTGTTGACGTTAACCGGCTTGGGATCGAGGGTCTGCCGCCGCGAAAAGGCGAGCAGGCGCTGCGTCAGCCCGCTGGCGCGCTTGGCGGCACCCAGCGCACCGTTGATGAAGCGGTCGAGGTCGCCGACGCGGCCCTGCACCAGCCGTGTCTGCATCATCTCGAGGCTGCCGGAGATGCCGGCCAGGATGTTGTTGAAGTCGTGCGCCAGCCCGCCGGTCAGCTGGCCGACGGCCTCCATCTTCTGGCTCTGCCGGAGCGCTTCCTCCGCGGCCATCAGCTCGCCGGTGCGCTCGGCCACCTGCTGCTCCAGCGTCGCGTTCAGCCGCGCGAGCTCGGCCGCCTGGGCACGCGCGGCCTCGATGTCGGTGTTGGTGCCGATCCAGCTCAGGATCTCCCCGTCAGTGCCGCGAACGGGCTGGGCCCGCACGATGAACCATCTGTACGCGCCGTCGGCCTGGCGGATGCGGAACTCGGTCTCGTAGGTCTCGCCCGTGGCAAGGGCGTGCGCCCAGGCCTCCGCGGCGCCAGGCAGATCGTCCGGGTGCACGATGGTCGTCCAGTCGGCCCCGTCCAGCGCCCCGGGAGCGGCGCCGGCATAGGCGTAGACGCGGTCGTTGAACCAGTAGAGATTGCCGTCCGGCCGCGCCGCCCAGACATGGTTGGGGACCGCCTGCGCGAACACGCGGAACTGCTCCTCGCTCTGGCGCAATGCGTTCTCGGCGCGGCGCCGCGCAGTGATGTCCTGGAAGAGTACCGCCACCTGCCGGCGGCTGGGCGGCTCGATGCGCACCGCGGCAAGCTCGAGATAGCGTCCGGTCGCGACGAGTTCCTGCTGGAAGCGGATCGGCTCGCCGGTATGCAGCACGGCGGCGTAGCGCGCCACCCAGGAATCGGCCTCGTCCGGGACCATTTCGCGCAGGCGCTGGCCGACGACATTGGGGATGCCGGCGTGGCGGGCATAGGCGTCGTTGGCCTGGATGTGAACGTAGTCGCTGTCGGGCCCATGCGGCCCGTCGAGGAACCGGATGATGCAGAAGCCCTCGTCGATGGCGTCGAACAGGCCCTTGTAGAGCGCTTCGCTATCGGCCTGCGACTGTTCGGCCACGTGGCGCTCGGTGACGTCCGATCCCTCGACGAAGATGCCGTTGACGCGGCCGTCCTCGCCGCGCAGCGGCTGGTAGAGGAAGTCCAGGTAGCGCTCGTCCTCCGGCGCGTCGGGCGACGGCCTGAGCGCGATGCGCGCGCCGTTGGCGGTGTAGGCCATGCCCGAGGCATAGACCTCGTCGAGGATGCGGACGAAGCCCTGCGCTTCGGTCTCCGGCAGCACCTCCGCCACCGTGCGCCCGATGAGGTCGCGATGGCCGATCAGCTTCAGATAGCTGGGGTTTGCGAGTTCGAAGCGATGCTCTGGACCGCGGAGCAGCGCCATGAAGGTCGGGGCCTGTTCGAAAATCTGCTTGAGGACGGTCGCGACGTCCCCGCTGTCACTGCTCAATGAATCCCCCAAGAACCCGAAGACATGGCGCGGCAGCAATAAACGCGCGGACGCTTCGTTGGTTCCGGCCCGCCCGGAATTTTCTTTCGCCGGCGGGTCAGCTCGCGGGCACGAGCCCGCGGCGCCTCTCGCCCAGCCAGACGATCGCCAGGCCGCTGGCGATGACCAGCGCGATGCCGGCCACCGCCAGCAGATTGGGGAACTGGCCGAACACGACCAGGCCGGAGATCACCGCCCAGACCGAGAAGGCGTAGTAGAACGGCGCCACGGCGCTGGTCGGGCCGACGCGATAGGCCATGAAGATGAAGAAGTGGCCGAAGTTCAGGAAGAAGCCGGAGCCGGCGAGCAGCGTCAACTCGCGGGCGCCCGGCGCGACCCAGCGCTCGGTCAGGAGATGCGCCGCCCCCGCGCCGGCCAGCACCACCACGACCGCCGACAGCGCCACGATCAGCCCGGGCACGTGGGCTGCGACGTTGCGGCCGGCGAGGTCGCGCACCGCGCACAGCACGGCGTTGCCCAGCGCCAGCGCCGCGTAGACCGAGATGCCGGCGCCGGACGGCTGCGCGACCATGATGGCGCCGGCGAAGCCGAGGCCGATCAGCGCCATCACCAAGCCGGAGATGCGCTCCCGGAAGAGGATCGACGCGCCGATCAGCACGATCAGCGGCGTCACCTGGCCGAGTGCCGTGGCGTCGGCGATCGGCATGTTGGCGAGCGCGACGACGAAGCAGAGGATCGCGCCGGTCTCCGACAGGTTGCGCGCCAGCACCCAGCGGTCGAACATCTGCGCCAGGTTGCGCCCATAGCCCAGCGCGAAGAGCAGCGGGAAACCCCAGATGGCCGCCCACACGCCGCGCAGGAACAGCGTCTCGTAGGGCGGCAGCCCCTCGGTGGCCAGCTTCATCATGGTGTCGTTGACGACATAGGAGCCGGTGGCCACGACCATGAAGAGCGGGCCACGGAGCGGGTGGGCGGAAAGCGGCATGCGGGGTGTTCCGGGACGGCGGGAGCCTTCCGATAGGACGGTTGCCGCCGTCCGCGCAATGGCGATCGTTTGCGCCAGCGGCGGAATGCAGCGGGGGCGCCACCGCTGTTCGTGACGACAGGGAGGCGCGGGCTGTATCGGCCTCCGCGGATCGCCCGGATTGGCGGGACGGCGACGATGAGGTTCGACGCCGCGAACGGCGCGTTCCATCGACCAGGACGGCGGGCCGGGACCGATTTGCCCGCCGCGGCGTTTCCCGCTATCACGCGCCACCGAAATCCGGGGACAACAATCGCATGACGACGGACGCCCAATCCTCAGCCGAGGCCCAGGCAGCCCTTCTCTCCCGCGCCCTGCCGTACATGCAGCGCTACGAGAACAAGACGGTCGTGGTGAAATATGGCGGCCACGCCATGGGCGACAACGCTCTGGGCAAGGCGTTCGCGCGCGACATCGCGCTGCTGAAGCAGTCGGGCGTGAACCCGATCGTGGTGCATGGCGGCGGGCCGCAGATCGGCGCCATGCTCGCCAAGATGGGCATCGAGTCCAAATTCGAGGGCGGCCTGCGCGTCACCGACCAGAAGACGGTCGAGATCGTCGAGATGGTGCTCGCCGGCTCGATCAACAAGGAGATCGTCGCGCTGATCAACGCCGAGGGCGAATGGGCGATCGGGCTGTGCGGCAAGGACGGCAACATGGTCTTCGCCGAGAAGGCGCGCAAGACGATCACCGATCCCGACTCGAACATCGAGCGCGTGCTGGACCTCGGCTTCGTCGGCGAACCGGTCGAGGTCGACCGCACGCTGCTCGACCTTCTGGCGCGCTCGGAGATGATCCCGGTGCTGGCGCCGGTGGCGCCCGGCCGCGACGGCCACACCTACAACATCAACGCCGACACCTTTGCGGGCGCCATCGCCGGCGCGCTGGGCGCCTCGCGCCTCCTGTTCCTGACCGACGTGCCGGGCGTGCTGGACAAGGACAAGAAGCTGATCGACGAGCTGACGGTCGCCGAGGCAAGGGCGCTGATCAAGGACGGCACGATCTCGGGCGGCATGATCCCCAAGGTCGAGACCTGCATCGAGGCGATCGAGCGGGGCGTCGAAGGCGTCGTCATCCTGAACGGCAAGACCGCGCATGCGGTGCTGCTCGAACTCTTCACCGAACACGGCGCCGGCACGCTGATCGTGCCCTAATTTCAACGGGTCACGTCGCGACGAAGTCGGCAAAGCCGGTCGCGACGGTGTGAACCGATGCCCTAAAGTGCCGGCGTCAGCCGCGCCGCCAGCGCCACCAGTTCTGCCTGCCGCTTGCAGCCGGTCTTGCTGAAAATGCGCAGCAGGTGCGTCTTGGCGGTGCTGCTGGCGATGCCCAGCGCGTCGGCCGTCTTCGCCAGCGCCTGGCCCCTGGCGAGTGACGCAAAGATCTGCGTCTCGGCCGGCGTAAAATTGTAGATCGTGGCGATCGTCCGGCTACGTCGATAAAGGCCATGAGGGACATTCTCCATGCGGTCGTTGGTGACAGCCTGCACAAAGCAATGATCGTTTACAGATCAAATTTCATCATCCGAACGGATGAGGACGGGTGCGCCGACCGGACGGCGCGGGCGGTGCCTCTTTCCGGCGTGACGGGAAACCGAGCGTGCGCGCGCACGGTCGGTGGTGCCCGGGAGCGGCGCCTCAGCGCAGGACGAGCAGGATCAGGATGCCGGCGACGATCAGGATGCAGCCGGCCGCCTCCATGCGGGTGATCGTCTCGCGGAAGACGAAGATCGACGCGGCGAAGGTGAAGACGAGCTCGATCTGGCCGAGCGCGCGCACGTAAGCGACCTGCTGCATGGCCATCGCCGTGAACCAGCACGCCGAGCCCAGGATGCCGGCGACACCGACCAGCGTGGACGAGCGCCAGGCGCGCGCGACCCGGCCGAACTCGCCCATGTCCGTGGCCGCCATCCAGGCGACCATGATCGCGGTCTGGAAGGTGGAAACGACCGCGAGGGTGACGGCCGCCTGCATGATGAGGTCGGGGCCGCCCAGCGACAGCGCGGCCGAGCGATAGGCGACGGCGGAGATGCCGAACAGCGCGCCGGACAGGATGCCGATCAGCGCCGTGCGCCCGACCATCGCGGCCCACAGGTTCGACCAGGACAGCGGCATGCGCGCGACCGAGATCATCGCGACGCCCAGCACGCCGACGACGATGGCGCCGACGGCGCCCAGCGTGATGCGCTCGCCGAGGATCAGCAGCCCGAAGATCGCCGCCTGGACCGGCTCGGTCTTGGAATAGGCGGTGCCGACGGCGAAGTTGCGCAGCGTGAACATGTGGACGAGGAGCAGCGTCGCCAGGATCTGCGCGACGCCGCCGGCCATCGACCAGCCGGCGAACTCGAATGACAGCGGCGGAAAGGCCCGGCCGGTGCCGTAGTGCAGGATCGCCACATAGGCGATGGCCAACGGGAAGCCGAAGCCGAAGCGCACGAAGCTGGCGCCGGTGGTGCCGAGCGAGCCCTGCAGCTTCTTCTGGGCTGCCGACCTGAGGTTCTGCAGGAAGGCGGCGGCGATCGTAATCGGTATCCAGAGTTCCATGCGGCGTTCCGGCCTTGGCGCGGACACCATCCGTCCGCGCCCGGGCAATACGCCGCGGCGCGGCCCTCGCGCAACAGCGCGGATGGGGTCAGGCTTCGACGAACGCCGGCGGGGCGGTCCGGCCGCCGTGCGGGGCCTGGTCGCCATGCGGCGACTTGATGAACAGCACCAGCACAACGACCAGCAGGAAGGCCGAAATCTCGTAGATCAGCGCCGACTCGAGGCTGCCGATAAAGGCCGGATGCGGCAGCGACCCGCTGCCGAAGCTGGTCTCCAGGCTGGAGAAGAAGATCTGGCCGGTGATCGCGACGCCGACGGCGCTGCCGATCTGCTGGAACGACTGCAGCGCGCCGGAGCCGGCACCGGCGTCGCGCGGCGGGACGGTCGCGAGGACGGTCTGGAACAGCGACGAGATGCCGATGCCCATGCCCAGACCGGACAGGAAGAGCGGCGGAACGAACGCCCAGTGGTCCACCGCGTCGCCGACGCCGTGAACGATATAGCGTAGCGCCGTCATGCCCGCGACCAGCGTCAGCGCGCCGACGGCAATGCGTTCGCGCGGCCAGCGGCGGCCGAGCCGGCCCGAGATCATCGAGGCGACAAGCACGCCGAGCGGGAAGGGCAGCGTCGTCAAGCCGGACTGGAGCGGGGTCAGACCGAAACCGGTCTGGAGGAAGACCGCCAGCACCATGAAGAAGCCGGCGACGCCGGAGAAGAACACCAGCGCCATGGCGGTGCCGACGAGGAAATTGCCGTTGCGCATGAGCTCGGCCGGCAGCAGCTGGTCCGCGCCGCGCCGTTCCCTGGCCGACTCGTAGAGGAAAAACAGCAGGAAACCGACCGCGGCCATGCCGATCATGACGAAGGTCCAGGCGGGCCAGCCATAGCCGTGGCCCTCGATCAGCGGAAAGATCAGCAGCACGATCGACAGGCCGGCGATCAGGATGCCGCCGAAATCGTGGCGGATGCCGGCATGGCCCTTCATGCTGGGGACCAGCGCCAGCGCGGCGATGACGGTGAAGATGCCGACCGGGATGTTGACGAGGAAGATCGGCCGCCAGTCGAGGCCGAACAGGTCGGCACCGATGAGCAGCCCGCCGGTGAGCGGGCCGGCCACCGAGGCGAGGCCGGCGGAGAGACCGAACAGCGAGAATGCCTGCGGCCGCTCCTTCGGCGGAAAGATGACCTGCACGATCGCCAGCACCTGCGGCATCATCATCGCGCCGGCGAAGCCCTGCAGCGCGCGCGCGACGATCAGCGTGTTCATCGTCGGCGCGAGGCCGCACGCGGCCGAGAAGAGGGTGAAGAGCGAGACGCCGGCGACGAACATGCGCCGCCGTCCGATCTGGTCGCCCAGCCGCCCGAACGGCAGCAGGCCGAGGGCGAACGCCAGCACATAGGCCGCGATGACCCATTCGATCTCGCTGCTGGTGGCATCGAGACCGGCCTGCAGGCGCGGCAGCGCGACGTTCACGATGGTGACGTCGATCAGGTTCATGAAGCCCGCGAGCAGGAGCACGAAGAGTGCCGGCCAGCGGTTGGGATAGGCGGTCTCTTCGGCCGCGGGCATGGGTGCGGAAGACATCAGGGGACTTTCGTGGAGTTCTTGAGGGGGGATTTCCCGAAAGAGGGTTTCGGGGCCGGCGCTTGCCTAGCCGCCGGGCCGCGACCCGCGTCGGGCGGCGATGGGTTTTCGAGCGAGCGGAGCAGTTCGGCGCAGACGCCGTCGAACAGCGCCATCGACGCATTGGGGTGGCGCTGCGAGGCGATCATGGCGCCGAGCACCAGAAGCGCGCCAGCCTCGGGATCGAGGTCGTGACGGAAGCTGCCGTCGTCCCGGCCGCGCGCCAGGACCTCGGCGACCTGCGCGAACCAGAACGCCTGCATCGGCCGGATGACGTCGGAAACGACCGGGTCGCGGCGGGCACGCTCCTGCAACTCGGCCATGACCTTGAAGAGCTCGGCATTGTCGGTGAGGTTCTCGCGGAAATCGTCGAACTCGGAGATCAGCCGCTCGCGCGGCGACAGCGTGTCGCGCGGCCGGCTTTCGTGCTGCGCGATGAAATCGTCGCGCAGCGACTGCGCCACCAGGCCGATCAGCGTCTCCTTCGTCGGCACGTGGTAGTGCAGCGTCGCGACGTTGATGCCGACGCGGGCGGCGATGTCACGGGTGCGCAGGCCTTCGAAACCGCGCTCGGCGATGAGCGACCGCGCGGCCGCGGCGATCTCGCGGCGTCGGTCGGCTGTCGGGGAGGACGGCTTGTCCTTGGGAGGATGTTGCACGCTCAATCAAGTGATTGATGGAGGGCGGAAAGTCAAGAGACCGGGCGTCGCGAGGTCTGCATCACGCGTCTTAGATTGCGCGGCGGGGGATGGGCGCGGAGCGACTGTATGCGCCGACGTAAACGATTCGGGCCCTTGTGGGACGAACGCCCACGACGAAAGCCGCGAGGCTCCCGACCGGAATCGGACCGCGCAGGCCTTCGGCCCAACCGGGTGGAGGTGGGGCGGGCCTTCGGGCCCGGACGGGTGGAGATGGGGCGGACCCTAGGCCCGGACGGGCGGAGATGGCGGGCCTGCGCCCGCCGGGTTGTCAGCGTTCGCCGTAGCCGCCGCCGACGAGATTGACCTTGCTGCCGGTGCCGGTGTTGGTGCCGGTCCCGGCAAAGACGAAGACGGCGCCGCCAGCCTTGGTGCCGTAGAAGGCGCCGGCGCCGCCGAACTTGCCGGCGCCGAAGCCGGTGTGCAGGGCGGTGCCGTTCTTCAGCTTGAGCGAGTCGAACTCGAAGGCCGACGAATCGTTGCCGTTCATCCGCGCCGTGAACTCGACGCGGTCGAACTCGTCGCCGGCGACGACGCCCTTGCCGGCCAGGTAGGTCTGCCCGCCGACCTTGTTGACGATATGGCCGGTGATCTTGCCGGCGTCGGCGCCGCTGAAGCTGGCGGTCATCTTGACCTTGCCGGTGTTCATCAGCGTCGCGTTGACCGTCGTGGCCGGGGTGCCCGGCGTGAAGCACGGCCCGGGCACCATAGGCGGACAGAATGTCGGCACGCCCGGGCTGCCGGGGTCGAAATGGCTGATGCCGACCAGATAGCTGCCGGTCCCGTTGTAAGTCGCGACGTTGTCGGTCTTTTCGCGCTCGGCCTTCATCACGGAGACGGGGCTCGGGTCGGTGCCGCCGATGCCCAGGCCGATCTCGAGGCCGGTGCCGGTCTCGCGCTGCGAGTACATCAGGAAGGCGTCGCCGCTCTCGCCGTCATTGCCCACGTCCTTGATCTGCGTGAGCTCGATCCGGCTGGCGCCGTTGCCCTGGTAGACGGCGGTGGTGCCGAGATCGCCGAACAGGCCGGCGCCGGGGGTTCCGTTCACGGCCAGCTCATGCTTGCCGACGCCGGCGTCCGGACCGTAGCCCGCCATGTCGACACCGTAGGTGACCTCGGCCTTGTTTGCGCCGGCGGTCTGTCCCGCGTCATAGAGAGCGTTGGTCCCCATCGTCGTGAGGAAGACGCCGTTGAGGCCACGTACGACCTTGTCGTCCAGGACTTTCGGTTCGTCCGGCAGCAGGGGCCCGCAGCAGCAGGCCTCTCCATATGCGCCGGTGATCACCATGAACATGAAGACGCCGACCACCATCTGGCCGGTCACGCGAAGAATGCGCATGCGAATGCTCTGCCCCTCAAGCGGCTCAGTCTGGCTGCAGCCGACACGGGCGGACACTGGCGCGTCGGCCGAAACGGGGTCAAGCGACTCCGAAGCGAAAACCGTTCGTTAACGGAGGGTTAAGGCGGCGGCCACGAGATTCATTAGCGTGCGTTGCATTAGAGCAACCTAACTTTGTATGAGACCTGTCGCAGCCGGTATGGTTCAGGCGGATCCGGCCGGGCGGGCGAGCCTTTCGCGCAGTCCGTCGTAGAAGTCGGCCAGCCAGGGCAGGCGGAGCTGGAGCTCGTCCACCCGCCGGTCGCCCGGGCCGGCACGCCCGGCGCGAGCATCCGCGATGAGCGCCGCATGGGTTGCCAGCGCGTCGGCGTCGGCGGTGGGCAAGACCGTCGAAACCGTCTCGGCGTCGTTCTTGCCCTTGACGCGGACGCTGTCGATCTCGGCGACGGTGTGCCGGTCGCCGACGAGGCGCGCGGTCGCCGCGCCGATCAGCAGCGGCACGCCATAGACCTTGGTCTGGCCCTCGAGGCGCGAGGCGAGGTTCACCGCGTCGCCCAGCGCCGAATAGTCGAAGCGGAACTCGGAGCCCATGTTGCCGACGACGCAGTCGCCGGTGTTGATGCCGATGCCGACATGCAGCGGCAGATGCGTGCGGCCTTCGGAGGCGGCCTCGGCGGCCAGGTCGCGGTTCAGCTCGTCCAGCGCCCCGATCATGGCGAGCGCGGCATCGACGGCATGGACCGCATGGTCGGGATCGTCCAGCGGGGCGTTCCAGAACGCCATGATGCAGTCGCCGATATACTTGTCGATCGTACCGCCGCGGTCGAGCACCACCTGCGACAGGGGGCCGAGCAGCCGGTTGATCAGCCGCGTCAGCCGCTCCGGCTCCGACTTCATCTGCTCGGAGATCGTGGTGAACCCGCGGACGTCGCAGAACAGGATGGAGAGGGTGCGCCGCTCGCCGCCGAGCTTCAGCTGCGAGGGATCGGCGGCGAGGCGCTCGACCAGCACCGGCGAAAGGTATTGCGAGAAGGCGCGGGTGATGGCGCGGCGCGCGCGCCGCTCCGCGGCATAGTCGACGCCGGCCTGTCCCGCCGCGACCAGCACGAAGGCGGCGGCGGGCGCGAACACGGGGACGAAGATGCCGCCCTCGCGGATGAGCAGGTAGCCCGCCAGCGCCATGACCGCGACGGCGGCCAGGACGATCGCACCCGTCCACCAGCCGGTGCCGCGCCAGACCGCGAACGCGGCGAGCAGGGCGGCGGCCAGGGTCGACGCCACGCCCAGCCAGCCTGGCGCCGAGCGGATGGCCAGGCCGGAGGCGAGGTTGGAGAGGACGGTGGCCTGGATCTCGGCACCGGAAACCAAGCGGCCGCTCCGCCGGGTCCAGGAGGTCGAATAGGCGTCGGCGCCCCCTGACTCGGCGGTCGGCGCGGACTGCATGGACAGGCCGACGATGACGACGCGGTCGCGGAACGTCCCCTCCGGAAGGAATTCGGCGGGGTCGAGCGCCTGGTAGTAGGACACGGTGGGCAGCGTGCGCGCCGGCCCGAACGCCTGGATGAGCGTGCCGGCGGCGGGTGCGGCGACCGTGATGCCGGCGGTCTCGGCCAGCACGCGCGCGAAGCCGTCGTCATAGCGGGGCAGGCGGCGGAGCGTCCCGTCGCCGTCCAGCACGATCGACGCGATCCCGGCGCGGGCACCGCGCTCGGTGAATTCCGGCAGCGGCTCGACGCGCACGACCTGGTCGGCCTGCGGCGTCTCGATCAGCGTCTCGTCGCCGGCCAACACCACGTCCGGCCCGAGCGCGGCGGCAAGCGCGGCGTCGGCGGCGGGGTCCGCCGACGGCTCGGCGAAGATGATGTCGAGGCCGATCGCCTTCGCGCCGGCGGCGCGCAGCGACTCGACCAGCCGCGCATGCAGGCTGCGCGGCCAGGGCCATTGGCGCTGCAGCTCGGCGAAGGAGGATTCGTCGATGGCGACGATGACCGGCGCGTCGGCCGGGACCGGGGGAGGGGAGAGCGTCGAGAGGTAGTCGAAGCCGGTCAGTTCGACCTGCCGCCAGCCGGGAAGCTGCGCCAGCAGAGACACCGCAAGCGACGCGGCGAGCGCCAGCGCGCCCACCTGCAGGCCGCGCCGCGACAGCGCGGGAAGCGGCGCGGACGGGCCGGCCATGTCAGAACCTGACCTTCAGCTTCCCGGTGAAGGTGCGACGCCAGCCGGGCGTGTCCTGCGCGACGAGGAAGCGCTGGTCGAGCAGGTTGTAGGCGGCGAGTTCGACTTCGAGGCGCTTGCCGAACGGCTCGAAGGTGAGGAAGGCGTCGGTGCTCCAGTAGTGGTCGATCAGATCGCCGAAGGCGTTGCCGACGCGCGGGCCGACATAGGTGCCGGCCAGCGTGACCTTGACGCTGGACGGGTGGACATAGGTGAAGCCGACGCGGCCGGCGAGTTCGGGAATGTAGGGGACGGGCGCGCCGAAGCCGGGGCTCGTCGGATCGGTGTTGGTCGAGTCGGCATAGGCAACGGTGCCGAACGCGCCGAAGCCGCCGCCCAGCCAGACATTGGCGGTGGCGCTGACGCGATCGATGCGGGCCGACGCGATGTCGATCGTGTCGAGCGAGCCGGGGACGTCGATGGCGAGGCCGAACATGTCCTGGTGCTGGTAGTCGACGCTGGTGAAGAACCGGCTGCCCCACTCGGCTTCCCAGCGCGCCGCCCAGGTGTCGACATAACCGCCGACGCCGAGCGACACCTGGTTCGACTGCAGGCCGACCATGCCGATCGGCGCGAGCGTCGACGACGAGAGGGTGTCGGTCTCGCGCAGGAACGCGGCGCGGAGGAAATGACCGTCGAGGGGTGTCCACGCCACGCCGACGCGCGGCTCCGCCCGCGCCAGCGTGCCGCCCGGGCCGTTCAGCCATGTGCCGAACAGTGCCGCTTCCAGCGTCAGGTCCGGCGTCCCTTCGTAGAGCAGGTCGACATAGGCGCGGCCGAGGGTCAGGCCGAGGTCGGTTCGGGTGACGGCGGTTGCGGGCACGCCGCCCGCGATGGCGATCGCGTCGACCTCGACGCGCGACTGGTCGGCGGTTCCGCCCTCGACGCCGTAGCGGATCGTCAGGTCGTCGACGCCGTAGGTGTGATTGACGGCGCCGACATAGGTCGTCAGGTCGGTGGTGATGCCGAGGTCGCGGGTGCCGATCGCAACGAGGCCGGCCGGGCCGAGATCGGAGAAGATCGTCGCCGCCTCGTCGCTGGCGCGGCGGTAGCCGGAGGCGAATAAGGCCGCGCTGGCGACGTTGCGATGGCCGAAGGTGTGGCTCCAGGCGACGCCCGCTTCGCCCGTCTTGTCCTCGACGCGCCGGTCGAACGTGATGGCGTCGATCGAGATCGGGCCGGGCAGAATGACCGGCGGCACCGGGATGACGATCGCGTCGGTCAGCGCCTGGTCCCCGTCGCGGACGTTGACATAGGCGACGACGCGGTCGTTCGGGGTCGGGCGCGCGGTCAGGTAACCCACGCCGGAAATGTCCTCGTATCCGAGGTCGAACAGCACCGTGGGCACGCCGATGGCCGGGGGCGTGTAGGTGCGGGATTCGTCGGTGCGCCGGGCGTTGACCTGGCCGTAGAAGCTCCAGGGGAAGGGGTTGGCGGCATAACCCTGAAGCTCGGCCTCGGCCGTCCAGCCCCAGTCGCCGCCCTTGTTGACGAAGCCGCCGCCGATCGCGCCTTCCAGGAACGGGCGGCGGAACAGATTGGCGCTGCGCGAACGGGCGGAGACCATGGCCGGGTCGATCAGCAGGCCCTGGACGAAGGACGACATGCCGGACTCGTTGACGCCCGGTTCGACCGGCGACGTGCCTTCCCGCAGGCTGTTGGCGAACGGGTTGGCGCTGCCGGCGATGGCCTGGTCGACATGGCCGGCAGCATTGAACGGATCGAATGCGACTGCGCCGTAATAGCCGCCCCACGCGTCCAGCCCCTGCAGGCGGAAGGCGCCGTTCAGCGCCGAACCGGCCTCGCGATTGGCGCGTGCCGACGCATAGGCGCCACCGCGCGCGCGGGCGCGCTTCATCGTTTCCTGCGCGCTGGAGATCGCCGTGTCGGACTCGGAACTGTCGATGGCGACGGCCGCCGCGAAGCTCGACGTGACCGGATCGTTGGGGTCCAGCCGGTCGGCATTGCGCATCGCCTGCGCGGCCGGCTCGCCGTCGCCGGACTCGTAGTAGCCGGCGGCCAGCATCAGCAGCGCCTGCGAATAGGCGGGGTTGGCGGTGGAGCCGGCGAGCAGGTCGCGCATCGCCTTGTCGATCTCGCCGGTCTGCAGATGGTATCGGCCGCGCGCCACCAGCGCGATGTCGAAGGTCGGGTCGTAGGTGAGCGCGAGGTCGATCTGCGCCTTCGCCTCGTCGAGCCGGTCCTGGTCGAGGTAGAGGATCGCGAGGTTGGCGCGCGAGGCGGGGTCCTGCGGGTCGAGCTCGATGGCCCTGAGAAGCGCTTCCTCGGCCTCGCGGCTGGCGCCCTGTTCGCTCAGCACGAGTCCGAGCGCATTCCAGATCGTGGTCGAGCCCGGTGCGATCGCCACGGCGCGCTCCAGATCCTCCAGCGCACCGTCGAGGTCGCTCTCGATGCCGGTGCGGTAGTTGGCGCGCGCTTCCAGCGCGGTCGGCTCGTCCGGATCGAGCGACAGCGCCCGCTCATAGGCCTCGCGGACCTGCTCGCGGTCGTCGACCAGCAGCGCGAACTGCGCGCGGACGGCGGGAAGCGTCGGGTCGTCGGGGAAACGCGCCTCGGCGCGCTTCAGCACCTCGATCGCGGCGGGGATATCGTGGAGAAAACCCGCCGTCAGCGCCGCGGCCATCGCGGCATACGGGCTGCTTGCTTCGAGACCGGGCGCAGGCTCCACGCGTGACGGGTCGGCGAGCGAGCGGGAGAAATAGCCGCCATAGGCGGCGACGGCGCGGCGCTTCGCGTCGAGACCGGGCTGCGCCGCAGCGAACAGGCGCGCGGCATCGGCGTAGCGCTGCTCGGCGCCCGCAATGAACGCCTCGATGAGCGTCAGCCGCGCGTTCTGTGCCGCCGAAAGGCGGGAGCGCCGCGCTTCGGCGATCGCCGCGACCGCAGCCGCGCGGCCGTCATAGGAGAGCGCGACCTCGGCCTCAGTCACCCGGTCCTCGGCCGAACGCGCCTCCGGGGGGAGCGCGGCGAGGCGGGTCCGCTCGGCGCGCATGTCGCGGCTGGGCAAGGGCGAGGCCGGCAGGAAATTGAACGCGTTGCGGATCGACAGGAAGAACAGCATCTGCGCCCGGTCGTCCGGGTCGACGATGACGATCTTGGTCGGCGCGCTGCCGATCGTCGCCACCGCGGCTTCGCCCTGGGCGACCGAGACCGATCCGAATTCGTTGGAGAAATCGACGAGGCCGTCGAGGACGATGAGCGCGGTCGTATCGCCCTGGACGCGCATCGCCCAGTCTGTGCCGCGGATCGCGGCGGCCGCCGCGGGCGTCTCGATGACGATGCTCTCTCCGCCCGCCTCGGCACGGCCCCAGAGGTCGCCTTCCTCCAGCCCGAGCAGCGTGTCGTCGCCCGGGTCGAGCGACTTGACCACGAGCGTGGTGTTGCGGCCGATGCGGATTTGCGTGTTGTCGGCGAACAGGATCGCCAGATTGCCGTATTCGTTGGTGCGCAGGAGGTCGCCGACGAGCAGGTCCTGGGCGAGGTCCACGAACCGCCAGTCCGGCAGGTCGATGAACTGGATCTCCTCGCCGGTCTTGCGTGCGATGACCGAGCCGGCGGCCGTCGCGATGCGCGGGAACACCTCGGCCGCGACCGGATACACGGCCGCGACGAGCGCCAGCAACGCCACCCCTGTCCGTACGCCACGCATTGCTTGTTTTTTGTCGCCGCCCTTGCCGGACTTATG
This sequence comes from Rhizobiaceae bacterium, assembly GCA_019635755.1. Classification (GTDB taxonomy): domain Bacteria; phylum Pseudomonadota; class Alphaproteobacteria; order Rhizobiales; family Rhizobiaceae; genus OAS926. The sequence goes on from JAHBYW010000005.1 coordinate 225,419, forward strand.
GGGAGAATCCCGCAACGCCGTCAAGTTCCGTTGCCGCAAACCCGCGGAGGCGCTACAGCTTCGCGCGATGGCGCCCCGGAAATCCACACGTTCTGCTGCCAAGGACGAGCCGGCCAGGCCGGAGACGCCGGCCGTGACCGTGGTCAGGGCGAGCGACACCCAGTTCCTGGATCACCTCAAGAAGATCAACGACGTCTTCTACGACCAGATCAAGATCGCCGACCAGAAGGCGGCCTACATCTTCACCTTCATGCTGGCCTTCCTGGTGACCTCGGCCGAGGGCAGGGGCGTCTTCAAGATCGAGCGCTATGTCTCGGGCGACTGGGTGGTCGCCATCCTGTCGGCGCTGCTGGGGCTGGCGGTCTTGTTCTCGCTGGTGTCGGCGATCCTCGTGGTGCTGCCGCGCCACAGGACGGGCGCGACGTCGCTCTACTGGGGCGGCTGGGGCGAGAACCGGGGCGCGCTGATGGAGGCGCGGGCGGAGGGCGACGCCTCCTATCTGTTCGACCAGTATGCGGGCAACGTCGACAACCTCTCGGCGATCAACCGGTCGAAATACCGCTTCGTCGGCTTCGCGTTCCGCGGCCTGCTGGTGGCCGTGGTGGCCTATGTGCTGCTGCTGGGCTACGGCGCCGGCGCGACGGCGTTGCCGGTGCGATAGGCCGGGCGCATCCGACAAGCCTGTGCGTAAGGCGCCGGAGGGCTCGGGCGCGATTGCCGCAAAGGCATTTTTCCCCTAGCGTTGACCAAACGATAAAAAAACGGACGGGACTCGATCCGAAACCTGTACCAACCAGAGGTGGTCAAATGCCGAGTTTTCAATCGAAATCCGCGATCCATGGCGTCTCGCGCCGCACGCTGATCAAGGCAGCCGGCGCCGGCGCGGCGATCGCCGCGACGGGCGCATTCCCGGCGCGGCTGTTCGCACAGGAGAAGCTCAAGGTCGCCGCGATCTACACGGTTCCCTTCGAGCAGCAATGGGTGTCGCGCCTCCACAAGGCGGCCAACGCCGCCAAGGATCGCGGCGACATCGAATACGTCGCGACCGAGAACGTCTCCAACACCGATTATGAGCGCGTCATGCGCGAATACGCCGAGGCCGGCAACAAGCTGATCGTCGGCGAGGTGTTCGGCGTGGAGGACGCGGCCCGCACGGTGGCCAACGACTATCCCGACACCGCCTTCCTGATGGGCTCCAGCCTCAAGCCCGACGCGGCCGTTCCGAACTTCTCCGTGTTCGACAACTACATCCAGGACGCCTCCTACCTGACCGGCATCATCGCGGGCGCGATGACCAAGTCGAAGAACATCGGCATGGTGGGCGGCTATCCGATCCCGGAGGTTAACCGGCTGATGAACGCCTTCATGGCGGGCGTCAGGGAAGTGGCGCCGGACACCAAGTTCCAGGTGTCGTTCATCGGCTCGTGGTTCGATCCGCCCAAGGCCAAGGAAACGGCGTTCGCCCAGATCGACGGCGGCGCGGACGTCATGTACGCCGAGCGCTTCGGCGTGTCGGATGCCGCCAAGGAGCGCGGCGTGCTGGCCATCGGCAACGTGATCGACACGCAGGCCGACTATCCGGACACGGTCGTGGCATCGGCGCTGTGGCACTTCGAACCGACCCTCGACGCCGCGATCGCGGCGGTGAAGGGCGGGACGTTCAAGGCCGAGGACTACGGCACCTATTCCTTCATGAAGGCGGGCGGCTGCTCGATCGCGCCGCTGGGCACCTTCGAGGGCAAGGTGCCGGCCGAGGCCGCGGCGCTGGTGGCCGAGAAGGAAAAGGCCATCAAGGACGGGTCGTTCACGGTCACGATCGACGACAACGAGCCGAAGTCGAGCTGATGGGCGTGCCCTCCCCCTTGAGGGGAGGGTGTCGAGCGCAGCGAGGCGGGTGGGGGCGCTGATGTCCAGCACTGCCGGATCGACCCCACCCGGCCAACCGCCTTTGGCGATTGGCCACCCTCCCCTCGAGGGGGAGGGATCGCGTGCGCCCGTCCTCCGCCTCACCGACATTACCAAGCGGTTCGGGCCGCTCGTCGCCAACGACCAGATCTCCTTCGAGCTGGCGCGCGGCGAGACGGTCGCGCTGCTGGGCGAGAACGGCGCCGGCAAGACGACGCTGATGAACATCCTCTTCGGCCACTACGTCGCCGACGAGGGGACCGTCGAGGCGTTCGGCAGGCCGCTGCCGCCGGGCGATCCGCGCGCCGCGCTCGATGCCGGCATCGGCATGGTCCACCAGCACTTCACGCTGGCCGACAACATGACGGTGCTGGAGAACATCACGCTGGGCACGCAGAGCCTGCGCTCGCTCCGCTCCGACCGCCGCGCGGCGCGCGAGCGCATCCGCGCGCTGTCGTCCGATTTCGGCCTGGCGGTCGAGCCGGATGCGACCGTCGCGTCGCTCTCGGTCGGCGAGCGCCAGCGCGTCGAGATCCTGAAAGCGCTCTACCGCGACGCGAAGATCCTGATCCTCGACGAGCCGACGGCCGTGCTGACGCCGGCCGAGACGGATGCGCTCTTCCGCACGCTGAAGACGCTGGCTGCCAACGGCCTGTCGATCATCTTCATCTCGCACAAGCTGGCCGAGGTGCTCGCCGTCAGCGACCGCGTCGTCGTTCTGCGCGGCGGCAGGGTCGCGGGCGAACGGCGAACCGCCGAGATCAGCCGCGGCGAACTCGCAGCGCTGATGGTGGGCTACGACCTTGCGCCGTCGCCGGTGAAGGCGATCCGCACCGGACCGCCGGCGCTGATCTTGGAGAATGTCGCGGTGCGGCCGCGCAGCGGCATGGGCTTTGCCGACCTGTCGCTGACGCTGCGGTCGGGCGAGATCACCGGGCTGGCCGGCGTGTCGGGCAACGGGCAGGCGGCGCTCGCCGCACTGATCGCCGGCATGGAGCGGCCGACCGCCGGCGACATCGTTGTGCGCAGCGAGCGCATCCGCGACTGGGGTCCGCGCCGCGCGCTGGGGGCCGGCGTGGGCCGCATTCCCGAGGACCGCCACGCGGTCGGCACGATCGGCGACATGAGCGTCACCGAGAACGTCATTGCCGAGCGCTACCGCAGCGGGCGCTTCAGCCGCCACGGTTTCATGCGCTGGGGCGCGGCGCGCGACTTCGCCGAGGAGATCATCCGCGACTACGACGTGAAGTGCCCGTCGCCCGAGGCCCGCATCCGGCTGCTGTCGGGCGGAAACATGCAGAAGCTGATTCTCGGCCGGGCGCTCGACGGGGAGCCGGCGATCATCCTGGCCAACCAGCCGACGCGCGGCCTGGACGTCGGCGCCGTGGCCTATGTGCACGGGCGGCTGGTGGCGGCGCGCGACCGGGGCGCTGCCGTGCTGCTGATCTCGGAGGACCTGGACGAAATCCAGACGCTTGCCGACCGCATCGTCGTGATGTCGAAGGGGCGGCTGTCGGCGCCGTCCGCGCGCGGCGAGCGGACCGTGGCGCAGCTCGGCGAACTGATGGCCGGTCACGGCTTGGAGGCGGCGTGATTCAGATCGAGGCACCCCCTCACCGGTTCGCCCGCGGCGGCCTTGCCGCGGGGCGAACCACCTCTCCCCCTGCCCGGGGGAGAGGAACTGCTGCCGCTACGCCGGCGCATATCCAGCTTGGGTTCCTCTCCCCCGGGCAGGGGGAGAGGTGGCCCGAAGGGCCGGTGAGGGGGTGCTGCATCGGTTGGGCTCCAACGCGCACGCAGGCATTCCATGCGCCTTGAGCCGAAACCCGCGCCGTCGAAGCTCGCGCTGCTGCTCTATCCCGCCGGCGCGGTCGCCGTGACGCTTGTCATCACGTCGCTGCTGGTGCTGGCGGCGGGTGCCTCGCCGCTCTCCGTCTTCGCGCTGGTGTGGAAGGGCGCGGCCGGCTCGCAGTTCGCGCTGATGGAGACGCTGACGCGCGCGACGCCGCTGATCTTCACCGGGCTCGCCGTCGCCGTCGCCTTCCGCGCGAAGCTCTGGAACATCGGCGCGGAGGCGCAGCTCTACATCGGCGCGGTGGTGACGGTGGTGCTGGGCACCGGCACGCTGGCGCTTCACTCCGGCCTGCTGCTGCCGCTGATCGCGGTCTCGGCGATGGCCGCCGGCGCGTTGCTGCTGCTTGGGCCGGCGCTGCTGAAGACGAGCTTCGGCGTCGACGAGGTGGTGACGACGCTGCTGCTGAACTTCATCGTGCTGCTGTTCGTGTCGATGCTGCTGGAAGGGCCGCTGAAGGATCCGACCGGCCTCGGCTGGCCGCAGTCGCAGAAGGTGATCGCCGAGGCGCAGCTGCCCCGCATCATCCAGGGCCGCCGACTGCACTACGGCTTCGTGCTGGCGCTGGTAAGCGCCGTGGTCGTGTGGGTGATCATGAAGCGCACGGCGCTGGGCTACGAGATGCGCGCGGTGGGTCACAATCCGGAGGCCGCGCGGTTTGCCGGCATTCCGGTCAACACCGTGCTGATGAAGACGGCGCTGCTGTCGGGCGGGCTCGCGGCGCTGGCCGGCTTCTCCGAGGTGGCCGGGCTCAAGGGCAACCTGACGCGCGACCTGTCGCCCGGCTTCGGCTACACCGGCATCGTGGTGGCGATGCTCGCCATGCTGAACCCGCTGGGCGTCGTGGTGAGCGCGATCTTCGTGGCGGGCATCTTCGTCGGCGCCGACGCGATGAGCCGCGCCGCGGGCGTGCCGAGCTACATCGCCAATGTGATGACCGCGACGGCGCTGCTGACCATGGTCGCGGCGATCCTGCTGTCGCGATACCGGGTGAGGTGGAGATAGCGCATGGAGCGGACGGCGCTCACCCCCCTCTGGCCTGCCGGCCATCTCCCCCTCAAGGGGGGAGATCAGCCGGCCGCGCGACCTGCGCAAATCTTTTGCGCATGGGCGCAGAGACCGAAGTTGCCGATCTCCCCCCTTGAGGGGGAGATGGCCGGCAGGCCAGAGGGGGGTGCCTGACGTGGACCAGGCCGTAGACATCCTCTTCACCGCGTCGTTCTGGGTCGCAGCGATCCGCATCGCCTCGCCGCTGATCTTCGCCACGATGGGCGAGCTGATCTGCGAGCGCGCCGGGGTGCTGAACCTCGGCATCGAGGGCATCATGACGGTCGGCGCCTTCGCCGGCTGGTTCACGGTCTACTCGGGCGGCGACCTGTGGGCCGGCGTGCTGGTGGCGGCGCTGGCCGGCGCGGCGTTCGGGCTTCTGCACGGCTTCCTGACGGTGCCGCTCGGCCTGTCGCAGCACGTGGTCGGCATCGGCGTGACGCTGCTCGCCACCAGCCTGACCTACTTCACCTACCGGCTGGTGCTGCCGGAGGTGACGTCGCCGCCGAAGATCGAACCGTTCCAGCCGCTGCCGATCCCCGGCCTGTCGCAGATTCCCATCGTCGGCGAGGCGCTGTTCGCGCAGACGCCGCTGACCTACCTCGCCTTCGTCACGGTCGCGCTGGTCGCCTGGGTGCTCTACCGCACGCCGGCCGGACTGGCGCTGCGGGCCGCCGGCGAGAACCCGTCGGCGGTCGAGGCGCAGGGCATCTCGGTGACGGCGGTGCGCATGACGGCCGTCTGCGCCGGCAGCGCCCTGATGGCGATCGGCGGCGCCTTCCTGACGATGTCGGCGTTCAACTCGTTCTTCTTCGAGACCGTGAACGGCCGCGGCTGGATCTGCATCGCGCTCGTCGTGTTCGGCTCATGGCGGCCGGGCAAGGCGCTGGTCGGCGCGATCCTGTTCGCGGCGTTCGATGCCTACCAGATACGGCTGCAGCAGATTTCCGGCGGCGTCGTGCCCTACCAAATGTTCCTGATGCTGCCCTACGTGCTGTCGATCCTGGCGCTCGTGCTGGTGGCGCGCCGCGCGACCTACCCGAAGGCGTTGATGATCCCGTATCAGAAGGGCGAGAGGTGATAGCGCGATTTCCGTCATCCTCGGGCTTGTCCCGAGGATCTGCCTTCATATGAAGTGGAGGCTATGACCGGGTTCGTCTACACGATGTCGGACAAGCCTCGTGGCGTGATCTACATCGGCGTCACGAGCGATCTGCCGGGTCGCGTCTGGGAACATCGAAACGACGTCCATCAGGGCTTCACGTCACGATACAAGGCAAAGAACCTTGTTTGGTTTGAGAGACATCCGAACATCGTCCTCGCGATACAGCGCGGGAAGTCACTCAAGCGCTATCGGCGGGCGTGGAAGGCCGAACTGATCGAAGGCCTGAACCCCACATGGCTCGACCTGTACGAGCAGATCGATGAGATCGACAACGAATTTCACCCGCACCCGAACACAAGGATGTGGAGTGACTACAATTGAAATGCTTCCAACATACCGAAGCCTCGATCGGAACTCGCGATCGCCGGCAGATCCTCGGGACAAGCCCGAGGATGACGACTTGGGCATAGGAGCAGCGCTATGAGTTTCGACCTGATCGTCCGGGGCGGCAGGCTGGCCGATGGGCGGACCGCCGACATCGGAATCCGTGGCGAGACGATCGCCGCGATCGAGCCGAGGATCGAGGCGACGGCCGTCCGGGTGATCGACGCGACCGGCGACCTTGTGTCGGCCCCGTTCGTCGATCCGCATTTCCACATGGACGCGACGCTGTCCTATGGCATTCCGCGCATCAACAAATCCGGCACGCTGCTCGAAGGCATCGCGCTCTGGGGCGAACTGAAGCCGCTGCTGACGCATGAGGCGGTAAAGGAGCGGGCGCTCAAATATTGCGACTGGGCGGTGTCGATGGGACTGCTCGCGATCCGCACCCATGTCGACACCTGCGACGACCGGCTGCTGGCGGTCGAGGCGCTGCTCGACGTGAAGAAGACGGTCGCGCCCTATATCGACCTGCAGCTCGTCGCCTTCCCGCAGGACGGCTTCTACCGCGACCCGACGGCGCGGCAGAACACCATCCGCGCGCTCGACATGGGCGTCGACGTCGTGGGCGGCATCCCGCATTTCGAGCGCACGATGGCGGACGGCACGCGCTCGGTGACGGAGCTCTGCGAGATCGCGGAGAAGCGCGGGCTCATGGTCGACATGCATTGCGACGAGACGGACGACCCGCTGTCGCGGCATATCGAGCAGCTCGCCTATGAGACGCAGCGGCTCGGACTGAAGGGCAGGGTGGCCGGCTCGCACCTGACCTCGATGCATTCGATGGACAATTACTACGTGTCCAAGCTTCTGCCGATGATGGCGGAGGCCGAGGTTTCGGCGATCCCCAACCCGCTCATCAACATCATGCTGCAGGGCCGCCACGACACGTTCCCGAAGCGCCGCGGGCTGACACGCGTGAAGGAGATGCAGGCGCTCGGCATCCGCGTCGGCTGGGGTCAGGATTGCGTGCTGGACCCGTGGTATTCGCTGGGCACCGCCGACATGCTGGACGTCGCCTTCATGGGCCTGCATGTGGCGCAGATGTCGTCGCCGGCCGACATGGCAAAGTGCTTCGACATGGTGACGAACGTCAACGCGGCGATCATGGGCCTCGACCATCTGGGCGTGGCGGTCGGCAAGCGCGCCAGCCTCGTCGTGCTGGACGCCGGCGACCCGGTCGAGGCGCTGAGGCTGCGCGCCGAGCGGCTCTGTGTCGTCGCCCGCGGCAAGGTCGTGGCGGAGCGCCCGAAGCGCGACACGGCGCTGTCGCTCAACGGCCGTCCAAGCGGCGTGAACCGGCGGCATGAGGCATCGTTGAAAAACCCAACGTGATGGGATAATCTGTTGCCCACGGTCCTTCGTCTCAGCGGGCTGAACGTGGTCATCTATCCCGACGATCACGAACCCGCCCATGTACACGTGCGAGGCGACGGCGAGGCCAAGATCAGCCTGGAGCCGTCCGTTCGATTGGACTGGGAGAGGGGTATGTCCTGGGCGACCGCGCAAAAGGCAGTGAGACTCGTGGCGGCCAACCGGGAAATGCTCCTTCGGAAATGGAACGAGATTCATGGCTGAACTGACCAAGGCGGAGTTCGACGCGGCGACCCGGCGCGGCAACGAAATCGGCGACGACGTCCTGGCACGCGCGGTTCGCTACGACCCGAGCACGCGCACGATGCACGTCGATCTGCTGAATGGCGCGTCCTTTTCGTTCCCAGTGGACAGGCTGCAGGGACTGGAGGGAGCCGGGGACGAAGACCTCGCTGCCGTGGAGATCCTGGGCCGTGGATTCGGCCTCCACTGGGAGAAGCTGGACGCCGACTTCACGGTCGGCGGACTGGCCGCGGGCATCTTCGGAACGGCAAAGTACATGGCGCAGCAGGCAGGGCGGGCGCGGTCCGAGGCGAAGGCAGCAGCAGCCCGAGCGAATGGCGCAAAGGGTGGGCGTCCCCGCAAGATCGCGCGCGGCTGAGGCGGACCTGCGCGCCGCGAACCGGCGGCATGGGCCGAACTGACCACGCCTGGCCCGTCGATTGCCCGTATCGGGGCCTCGTCAAACCGTTCGCCAGCCTGTAACTGCCGCGCATGACCTCCGGCACCGGCTTCTTCTCGACCCGCAACGCGCTTCTGGCGGGCGTGCTGCTGATGCTGGCCGGCGATTTCATGTTCGCGCTCAACGACGCGCTGGGCAAATGGCTGGTGGCGACCTTCACGGTCGGGCAGGTGATGCTGATCCGCTCGATCGGTGCCTTCATCATACTCGGGCCGCTGATCGCCCGGCAGGGGCCGGCGAACCTGCTCCGCGTCGACCGGCCGCTGGTCCAGGCGTTCCGTGCCGTGCTGACCGCGGTCGAGACGACGCTGTTCTACGCCGCCGTCGTCTACCTGCCGCTGGCCGACGTGATGAGCTTCTACATGGCGGGCCCGATCTATGTCGCGGCGCTGTCGCATGTGATGCTGGGAGAGAAGGTCGGCTGGCGCCGCTGGATCGCCATCCTGCTCGGCTTCGTCGGCGTGCTTGTGATCCTGAGGCCGGGATCGGCGGAGCTGTCGACCGGCTCGCTCATCGCGATTGCCGGCAGCCTGGCCTTCGCGCTGACGATCATCCTCGGGCGCATGCTGCGCGGCACGAGCGACACGACGCTGGTGACCTGGCAGACGATCTGCGCGCTCGCCATCGGGGTGGTCATGTCGCTGGGCAACTGGACGCCGGCCGGTGCGTTCGACTGGGGCGCGATGCTGCTGCTGGGGGTCGTCGCCTGCATCGCGCACCTGCTGATCGTACGCGCGCTGAAGCTGGCGCCCGCGGCCACGCTGGCGCCGCTGCACTACACGCTGCTGCTCTGGGCCATCGTCTTCGGCTGGCTGTTCTTCAACGATCTCCCGGACGCGCAGACGCTTGTCGGGGCCGGACTCGTCGTGGTCGCCGGCCTGTTCATCGTGCATCGCCAGAAGGTCGTGGCGGACGTGCCGCCGGAGGACGTGCGCGAAAGCGTGTCCTGACTATTCGGAGAGCACCAGCGCCCAGTAGCGGGCGCCGTCGGCGCCCGGCGCCTCGGCCGATGCCAGCCCGAACTTCGAGAAGCGCGGGTCGAGCATGTTCCTGCGATGGCCCGACGAATTCATCCAGGCGGTGAACAGGCCGCCGGCGTCGAAGCGACCGCGCGCGATGTTTTCCGCAGCCATGCCCTGGATGCGATTCTCGCGGACGCGCGAGGCGAAATCCCGGCCGCGTCCGGTCGTGTGCTCCATGCGGCCGCTCTTCGCCATGTAGGCGGCCTGCTGCGCGGCGGCGCGTTCCAGCACGGGATCGGACGAGAGCAGGGAAAGGCCGTGCGACGAGCGGATCCTGGCAAGCGCCTCGTCGCCCGATTTCGCCTCGATCACGGTCTTCGCCGTCGTCGGGCCGAGGCCGAGGTCGAGCACGCCCTGGCAGCCGGCGAGGGCCAGGCCGGCAAGAAGCGACGCGACGTGGATGATCTTCGGCATGGTTCCCGATCCGGTCGATCGTCGTTTCCGGCGGGATCGTGGCTTTTTGGTGGGCCGGCAATTCGTGCGCGAAAGGCCCACCCCGCCCGACGCGCGGCGCATCGACCTCCCCGCAAGGGGGAGGTTGGCGCCGCATGCTACCCTTTGGCGATCACCGCTACGTGGCGGGCAAAGGCGGCCGTCTCCATCAGCGCCTTGCAGCGCGCGAAACGCCCGTCGGCATAGGCGCGGAAATCGTCCGCCGGATTGCTATTGGCGAGCTGGATGAGGCCCCACAGCGTCCAGAGCAGGTCGCACATGGCCTTGTAGATGACGATGCGGCCGCGCTCGGCCGGCGTCGGCTCGCGGCCGAAATAGGCGCGCGCCATCTCCTCGTCCTGCGCCTCGCCGAACTTGCCCTCGACCGAGAGGTCGCCGAGGTCCCACATGGGATCGTTCATACCGGAATACTCCCAGTCGACGATCCACATGCGCTCGCCGGTGTCGAGGAAGTTCTCGCAGAGCGGATCGCAATGGCAGGCGACGAGTGGCACCGGATGCTGTGCCAGCGCGGTGCGGATGTTCTCGGCCTCGCGGACGACGTCGTGATAGCCGGCCGGAAGCGCTACATCCTTGCCGGCGAGGATCTTCAGATAGTCGTCGATCATCGAGAACAGGTAGAAGCGGAACGGGAACACCGCGCCGGAGGCGTGCAGCCTGGCAAAGGCCTCGCCGGCGCGGGCAGGCGCGCCCGCGTTCAGCTTGAAGGCGGCCGGCGACATCGTCTGCGCGCCGTCGATGAAGCGCGTGACCATCACGCCGGTGGCATCGTCGAAGTGGAGCACCTCCGGGCTGACGCCCGCCTGCGCGGCCTCCCGCGCGGCGACTGCCTCGTTGGCGCGATTGATGTATTCCTCGGTGCCCTTGCCGGGGATGCGCAGGCAGTAGTCGCCGACCTGGAAGACGAGATTGGTCAGGCCGCCCAGCCGCGTGATCTGCGCGGCACGATCCTGCAACAGAGGGATCGTAGCAATGGCCTTTCGGGCGGCGTCCAGCTCGTCATTCATGCGGGGGGTTCCTCCGTGCGGGTCGACGGTTCCACAGTTTCGGGCGCTTGGCTATGGTCGGCAAGGCACACAGGGACAGCGCATGACGGATGGCAGGCATGGCGGCTCACTCGGCGCGGTCTACGACGCCAAGCGGCCGGAAGAAGTGGCGAGCCTCTACGACGGCTGGGCCGAGACCTATGATGCCGACATGGCGGCGAACGGCTACCGCCACCCGACCATCTGCCTGGCGCTGATCGCGCGACACGTGCCGCGCGGGGCGACGCCGCTGCTGGACGCCGGGGCCGGCACCGGCCTGATCGGCGAATGGCTGTCGATCACCGGCTATCCCGAGGTCGAGGCGCTCGACATTTCGGCCGGCATGCTGAATCAGGCGGCGAAGAAGAAGGTCTACACCAGGCTGCACACGCTGGCGCTGGGCGGGAGCCTGCCCTTCGCGGACGGGCATTTCGCCGGCATCGTCTCGGCCGGCGTGTTCACCACGGGTCATGTCGGCGCCGAGGCGCTGCCGGAACTGATCCGCATCTGCCGCAAGGGCGGCGCCATCGTGCTGACGGTGAAGAACACGCTGTGGGAGAGCGGGTTTGCGGACAGGGTCGCGGAGCTTGTCGCATCGGACACCGTCACGCGCGCGGAGGAGACGCAGCCCTACGTGTCGATGCCGGGCGAGGCGGACACGGTGCCGAGCAGAGGGCTGGTGCTGGTGGTGAGATGATCCCGCAGCAGCAGGGCTGAAGCACCCCCTCACCGTCACCGCTTCGCGGTGACACCTCTCCCCCTGCCCGGGGGAGAGGAACCGCTGCCGCGGTGGCTGCGCCAACCTTCAACGCTGGTGCAGCGGAATTCCAGCTTGGTTCCTCTCCCCCGAGCAGGGGGAGAGGTGGCCCGTAGGGCCGGTGAGGGGGTGGTGTTAAGCCTTCACCCGCTCCGCCTTCGGGTCGTAGAGTGGGTCGAGATGGATGTGCGCCGGCGTGTTTTCCATCGCCACGACCAGTTCGTAGTCGCCGGACAGGAGAAAGTCGTCGGTGACGCCGTCGGCGTCGCGCACATAGCCATAGCCGATGTTCTTGCCGAGCGTGTAGCCGAAGCCGCCTGAGGTCAGGTAACCGACCGGCTGACCGTTCCTCAGGATCGTCTCGCGGCCGACCAGCACGATCTCCTTGTCGTCCACCGTGAAGCCCGCGAAGCGTTTTGTCGGCGATGTGCCTGAGGCGGCCTCCAGCGCGCGGCGGCCGAGGAAGTCGGTGTTCTTCCTGAGCTTGACGGCCCAGCCGAGACCGGCCTCCATCGGCGTGTCGTTCGGCGTGATGTCGGAACCCCAGGCGCGGTAGCCCTTCTCCAGCCGGAGCGATTCCAGCGCTCGATAGCCGACCGGTCGGATGCCGTGCGGCTTGCCGGCATGCATCAGCGCGTCGAACACCTCGCCGGTCGCAGCAATCGGCACATGCAGCTCCCAGCCGAGCTCGCCGACATAGGTGACGCGCAGCGCCCGGACCGTGTGCCCGGCGATGGGAATTTCGCGGACATGGCCAAACGGGAAGCCGGCGTTGGACACATCGGCCGGGGTGACCTGGAAGAGAACGTCGCGGGCGCGCGGCCCCATGAGCGACAGGGTACCGAAATCCTCGGTCACGTCGGTCAGCCGGGCGTCGAGGCCGGCGGGGATATGGTCGCGGATCCAGCCGAAATCATGCGTGCGGAAGCCGGTGCCGGTGACGATGTAGAACTTTTCCTCCGTCAGCCGCGCCACGGTCAGGTCTGCCTCGATGCCGCCGCGCGTGTTGAGAAGCTGGGTGTAGGTGAGGCGTCCGACCGGCTTCGACACGTCGTTGGCGCAGATCCAGTCGAGCACCTTTTGCGCGTCCGTCCCCGTCAGCTCGTATTTGGCGAAGGAGGACTGGTCGAAGATGCCGACCTTTTCGCGCACCAGACGATGCTCTTCGCCGACCGGGCCGAACCAGTTCTGCCGGCCCATCGAATAGACGTCCTTCGCCTCCATGCCGTCCGGCGCGAACCAGTTCGGCCGCTCCCAGCCGAGCTTGGAGCCGAACACGGCGCGATGCGATTTCAGCCGCTCGTAGAGCGGCGAGACGATGCGCGGTCGTCCGGATTCGTATTCCTCGTGCGGGAAGCCGATCGTGTAGTGCTTGCCGTACGCCTCGAGCGTGCGGTCGCGCACCCAGCCGCGGTCGCGGTGCATGTCCGAGAAGCGGCGGATGTCGACGACCCAGAGGTCGAGCGGCGCCTCGCCATCCACCACCCATTGCGCCAGAACCCAGCCGGCGCCGCCGCCCGACGCGATGCCGAAGGCGTTGAAACCGGCGCCGACGAACATGTTGGCGCATTCCGGCGCGACGCCGAGGATGAAATTGCCGTCCGGCGTAAAACTCTCCGGACCGTTGATCATCTGCTTGACGCCGGTTTTCTCCAGCGCCGGCACGCGCGCGATCGCCTCAGCCATGTGCTGCTCGAAATGATCGTAGTCGTCGTCGAACAGGCGGAACTGCCAGTCGGCCGGCACGTCTCCGCCTGGCAGGCCGGTCTCCCACGCCTGCGGGTTCGGCTCGTAGCCGCCCATGACAAGCCCGCCGACCTCCTCCTTGAAATAGGTGCGGCGGTCGGGATCGCGGATCGTCGGCGCATCGGCGGCCAGGCCGTCGATCTTCTCGGTGATGATGTACTGATGCTTCACAGGCTGGAGCGGCACGTTGATGCCGGCCAGCGCGCCGACCTGCCGCGCCCACTGGCCGGCGCAGTTGACGACCTTGTCGCAGGCGATGTCGCCCTTGGCGGTGTTCACCTTGAGGATGCGGCCGTCCTTCATCTCGAAGCCGGTGACGCGCACGTCTTCGAACAGCTTTGCGCCGTGCAAGCGCGCGCCCTTGGCGAGCGACTGCGCGATGTCGGACGGCGAGGCCTGGCCGTCGGTCGGCAGCCAGGATGCGCCGACGAGGTCGGACACCTCCATCAGCGGCCACATGGCCTTCACTTCGGCCGGCGTCAGCAGGGCCATGTCCATGCCGAAGCTCTTGGCGGTCGTAGCGAGCCGGCGGAACTCGGTCCAGCGGTCCTGGTTGGTGGCGAGCCTGAGGCAGCCGGTCATCTTCCAGCCGGTGGCGAGCCCGGTCTCGGCCTCCAGCTGCTTATAGAGCTCGACGGAGTACTTCAGCACGCGCGTGATCGAGGCCGAGGAACGGAGCTGCCCGACGAGGCCGGCGGCGTGCCAGGTGGAGCCGGAGGTGAGTTTGCCCTGCTCGAGCAAGACGACGTCGGCCTTGTGCTGCTTGGCGAGGTGGTAGGCCGTCGAGCAACCGATGATGCCGCCGCCGATGACGACGATCTGGGCATGTGATGGAAGTGTCACGGACGTTTCCCGTATTCTGTTCTGTATTGATCCAGCGCTGCGTCGAGCCGCTGGAGGTTCTCGGCCGTGTAGGCGACGTAGTCGGCGCCCGGTGCGTCGAGGTGAAGCTCCGACACCATGCTCCACATCGCCTCGCGCAGCAGCGAAGCGACCTGCATCGCGGCGTGCGACCTCCGCAGCGCCGCGTCGGGCGCATGGCCGAAATAGGCGTCGAGCAGGTCGTCGGATTCCTCCGCCGTCATGCCGGCGTTGGACGCCGCGCCCGCGAGGTCGAACATCGCCGTGTTGAAGCCGGCATATTCGAAGTCGATCAGCCAGAGCCGCGTGCCGTCGTCGAGGATGTTGGCGGGCAAGAGGTCGTTGTGCCCGAAGATCACCGGCAGAGGCGCCTGCGCGGCTTCGAGCTCGTCGGCGAGGTCGAGGAAGACGGGCATGCGGCTGGCCATGCGGCTGTTGCCGTCGGCCAGCGTGCGCGCATAGTCGCGGATGACGTGGAAGACCCAGAACATGAAGCCGGCGCCGGTCACGTGGCGCGGCATCTCGTCGTGGAAGCGGCGCATGAGCGCGGCGATGCGACGGCGGTTGGCGCGGACGTCTTCGCCGGAATAGGTCGCGGCGCCGAGGAACTCCGTCACCATCATGCCGGGCTGCGCGTAGAGCACCTTTGGCGCAAAACCGGCGGCATGCGCGGCGCGCGCCACCATGATCTCGCGCTCGCGGAAGACATGATGGAACGGGAAGTCACGGCCGAAGCGGACGACGTGCCGGGTGCCGCCGTCGGTGACGACCCAGCTCTCGTTCGAGAGGCCGCCCTTCAGGGGCTGGATGTCGATGGCCCCGGTCCATATGGGGATGGCGCGGATGCGGTCGAGGGTGGTCATGGTTGCGCCTCCTTGGAGGAAAGCACCCCCACCCCGGCCCTTCGGGCCACCTCTCCCCCTGCCCGGGGGAGAGGAACCCAAGCTGAAGTTTCGCTGCGCCAGCGTTGAAGGTTGGGGCGGCCGGCGCGGCAGCGGTTCCTCTCCCCCGGGCAGGGGGAGAGGTGGTTCGCTCGGCGGCAACGCCGCCGCAAGCGAACCGGTGAGAGGGTGCTGCGGGAACGCGACGAAAGCATCACACCAGCCCCAGCCGCTTCTTCGTTCGCGCCGCACCGGCCGCGATCAGCCGGTCGGCGATGATGGCGATGAACGCGACGGCCAGACCGGCGACGAGGCCGCGGCCGGTGTCGGCCTTCGTCAGCGCGATGTAGACCTCCTGGCCGAGGTCGCGCGTGCCGACGAGCGCGGTGATGACCAGCATCGACAGAGCGAACATGATCGTCTGGTTGAGCCCGAGCATGATCTCCGGCAGCGCGAGCTTCAGCTTGATCTTGGTGAGGATCTGCCAGCGCGTGCAGCCCATAGCGCGGCCGGCCTCGATGAGGTTCGGGTCGACCCTGCGCAGGCCGAGCACCGTGTAGCGGATCGCCGGCGCGATCGCATAGGCGACGACAGCGATCATCGCGGTGAAGTCGCCGACGCGGAAGAGCATGACGGCGGGCATCAGGTAGACGAAGGACGGCAGCGTCTGCAGCGTGTCGATGACCGCCTGCACCCAGCGCCAGAGCCGGTCGCGCTCGGCCGCGAGGACGCCGACCGGAATGCCGATGAGCGCGGCGAACACCACGGAGATGCCGCAGAGATAGACGGTGACGGTCGCCTTGTCCCACTGGCCGGTCGCGGCGATGAGGAAGGAAAGGGCGCCGGTGGTGAGCGCCAGCCGCCAGCCGCCGAGCCGCCAGCCGGCGAAGGCGAGCAACGCCACGACGCCGGCCCACGGCAACTCGGCGAGGAAGCGCTTGAACGGCACCAGCACGTTGAGAAGCAGGGCGTTCTTGACCGCCTCGAACGTGTCGAAGAAGTTCACGTTGATCCAGCGCACGACCTCGTTGAAGAAGGTGCCGGTCGAGAGCTTCAGCGCGTCCGGGTAGGATTGCACCGCCGGGACGACGAGGCCGATGATGGCGGTAATCATCACGAACGCGAGCGCGCCCACGAGATAGCCGTGGCGGGCGACGAACCCGGCTTCGGCGGCATGCGCGCTTTCGCCCGCCTTGATCGCGTAGGCCTGACTGAGCCGGTCGAGCGCAACGGCCAGCGCGACGATGGCCAGCCCCGCTTCCAGACCGGCGCCGATGTCGAGGCGGCGCAGCGCCGCCAGCACGTCGAAGCCGAGCCCGCCGGCGCCGATCATCGAGGCGATGATGACCATGTTGAGCGAGAGCATGATGACCTGGTTGACGCCGACCATGAGGCTGTCGCGCGCCGAGGGCACCATGATGCGCCAGGTCATCTGCCGGCGCGTGCAGCCGATCATCCGGCCGAGGTCGAGGATTTCGCTGGGCACGCCCTTCAGCGCCAGCGTCGTGATGCGCGTCATCGGCGGCATCGCGTAGATGAGCGTGGCGACGACGGCGGCCGTCGGGCCGAAGCCGAACAGGAAGAGGATCGGCACGAGGTAGGCGAAGACCGGGATCGTCTGCATCAGGTCGAGCACGGGCGTGAGCGCGCGCTCGAAGCGCTCCCAGCGATAGGCGGCGATGCCGAGCAGCAGCCCGCCGACGACGCCGATCGGCACCGCGACGAGGATCGAGGCCAGCGTCACCATCGCGGAGTTCCACTGTCCGAAGACGGCGAGGAAGCCGAAGCAGACGCCGACGAGGATGGCCAGCCTGCGGCCGCCGGCATACAGGCCGAGCAGGACGACGATCGCGATGACGGCGATCCACGGGAGCGGCGGCACGATCTGCACCGCGCCTGAGCCCTGGCCGGAGAGGAAGCCGGTGGAGATGAGGCTGAGTGCGAACCGGTACGGCAGGTCGATGATTGCGGCGATGAAGCGGGTGAGCTGCGTGAAGGTGAACAGACCGAAGCTCGCCTCGTTGACCAGCCACTTCATGAAGTCGCCGATCCAGCGCGCGGCGGGGATCAGCCAGTCCTTCGGGTATGTGAACAGCGCCGGCAGCCGCTCGGGGCCGGCGAGCCAGAGCGCCACGAAGGCGATTCCGGCCACGAGCCAGGGGACCGAGATGCGGGCAGGCGTCAGGCGCGGTGCGATGACCCGGCTTGTGTCGAGGGCAGGGGCGGTCATGGATACGTACCCCAGCCGGCAACCCCTCCCCGCAAGGGGCAGGGGAAGCTCCCGCGCCTAAGTCCCCCTCCCCCTTGCGGGGAGGGGTTAGGGGTGGGGGTATGACGCGGGACGCTCATCACCCCCGCATCATGATGTCGACGACGTCGGCGCGGTGGAGCGCGCCAGCTGTGGCCCCGTCGGCATCGACCACGCGCAGGAGGTCGACGCCGGCCGCAAAGAGCGGTGCCGCCTCGGCCACCGTGGCGCGCACGGGCACGGCCGCGCCGTTGAGCCCGGCCGGCGCCGGCTTCGTCAGCGATCCGACGCGGACGACCTTGGCCTTGGGGACGGCGCGGGTGAACTCGGCCACGTAGGGCGTGGCGGGGGAAAGCACGAGGTCTTCCGGCGTGCCGGACTGTACCACCTCGCCGTCCTTCATGATGGCGATACGGTCGGCGAGCCGGATCGCCTCGTCGAAGTCATGGGTGATGAAGACGATGGTCTTCTTCAGCACCGACTGCAGCCGCATGAACTCGTCCTGCATCTCGCGGCGGATCAGCGGGTCGAGCGCCGAAAAAGGCTCGTCGAGGAACCACAGCTCCGGCTCGACCGCGAGCGAGCGCGCAATGCCGACGCGCTGCTGCTGGCCGCCGGACAGTTCGCGCGGGAAGAACGCCTCCTTGCCGGCGAGGCCGACGAGGTCGATCATCTTCTGCGCGCGGGCCTCGCGCCGGGCGCGGTCGATGCCCTGCACCTCGAGCGGGAAGGCGACGTTGGCCAGCACGGTCAGATGCGGCAGCAGCGCGAAATTCTGGAACACCATGCCCATCTGGTGGCGGCGGATCTCGATCATCCGCTGGTCCGACGCGGCGAGCAGGTTCTCGCCGTTGAAGAGGATTTCGCCGGCGGTCGGCTCGACCAGCCGGGAGAGGCAGCGGACGAGCGTCGACTTGCCCGAGCCGGACAGGCCCATGATGACGAAGATCTCGCCCTCGGCCACTTCGAGGTTCACGTCTCGGCACGCGGCGACGAGACCGGCGCGGCGCAGGTCGTCCGGCGAGGGGTTTGGCGTCTGGGTCATAAAGGGCTGCGCGTTGGGTCCGAACAGCTTCCAGACGTTTCGGCAGACGAGTTTGGAGGTCATGTGGCGTGAGATGGGCCGCATTCCTTCGCGCCCCCCTCTGTCCTGCCGGGCATCTCCCCCACACGGGGTGAGATCAGCTTGCCGCCAGCGTTCGGCAAATCATGACAGGTGAGCGTCTTACGCCGCAACGGCCAATCTCCCCCCGTGTGGGGGAGATGTCCGGCAGGACAGAGGGGGGCAACGTGGAGCATCAGGACCGGCGGTGGGAGACGACCCTCACTTCCCGATCCACTTCGACCAGGTAGCCTCGTTGGCGCCCATCCATTCCTGCACGACGGCGGAGACGGTCTGGCCCTCGAGGTCGACCTTGGTGATCATCTGGCCCATCGCGTCGTTGTCGATGGTGAAGGCCTTGATTGCGCTGTAAGCGCCCGGCCACTTGTCCTTCACGCCGGCCCAGCCGACCTTCCAGATCTCGCCGAACGGCTTGCCGCAGTCATAGAGCTCGGACGTGTTCGAGCCCCAGGCCGGATCGGTGTAGCACTCCTTCGTGTATTCCGGGAATTCGACCCACTCGCCCTTGTACTTGGCGGGCGCCCAGTGCGGAGCGTAGATCCAGAGCAGGATCGGCGCCTCGCGCTGGTAGGCGCTTTCGAGTTCGGCGAACAGCGCGGCGTCGGTGCCGGCGTGGATCACCTCGAACGGAAGGTCCAGCGAGACGACGCGCTCGTCGTCATAGCCGCCCCAAGTCACCGGTCCGCCGAGATAGCGGCCCTTCGGCGCGGTCTCGGCCGTCGAGAAGGCCTCGGCGCAGGCGGGGTCCTTCAGCGCTTCCCAGTTGGGCAGGCCGGGGCACTTCGCCTTCATGTATTCGGGATACCACCACTCTTCCTTGGCCTTCATGCCGGTCGGGCCGAACACTTCGGTCTTGCCGGTGGCGGTGGAGGCGTCCATCGCGTCGCGGCCGGTGGTCTCCCACATCTCCATGGCGACATGGAGGTCGCCGCTTTCCAGGCCGGCGAACTGCGCCAGATAGTCGGCCTGGACGTACTCCACGTTGTAGCCGGCCTTCTTCAGCACCTCGCCCATCAGTTCGGTGGTGATGAGCTGGCCGGTCCAGTCGTGCAGCGTCAGCTTGATCGGGTCGGTGGATTCCTGCGCGAGCGCCGGCAGCGCAACGGTGGCCGAAAGCGCGAGCGCTGCGCAGGCGGATCTTGCAAAGCGAAAAGTCCCAAGCATTCGGAGCCTCCTGCTCACCCTCTGGATTGTCATTGGTGCGCCCGGAAGCCGGCTGGCCGTGAGCGGCCGTCGCCCTGGGCTGTCACGCGTTCAATGTCACGCGGGGTTCGCCGCCTTGTCAATGCGAGCCTGTGGTATTTTCTGCGATTTTGACCGCCGCGCTTGAACGGAGGCCGCGACGGCGGCATGAATGCCCGAAATCCGGTCACGATGCGCACAGCGCGGAGGCAGTCTTGGCCAATCATTCGAAGCGGCACGGCGATATCCTGAAGCTGGTGCAGGACGAGGGCACGGTGACGATCGCGCGGCTCGCCGAAAAGCTCGGCGTCTCGCTGGAGACCGTGCGCCGCGACGTGAAGCCGCTGCAGGCCGACGGCACGGTGCTCAAGATGCATGGCGCGATCGGCCTGCCGGCGCTGGCCGGCGAGGCGCCGTTCGAGCGGCGCATGCGCGAGAACGGCGACGCCAAGCGCGCGATCGCGCGCGCCGCCGCGGCGACGATCCGCGACGGCGATTCCGTCATGCTGGATACGGGTACGACCACCAGCTTCCTGGCGCGCGAACTGCTCGGCCACAGGCGGCTGACGATCGTCACCAACTCGTCCGACATCGCGCGCACGCTGGCGACCGTGAACGGCAACAAGGTCTACATGGCAGGCGGCGAGCTGCGATCGGATTCCGGCGCTGCCTTCGGTGTCTCGGCGATCGAGTTCGTCGGCCGCTTCACCGTCACCCACGCCGTCATTTCTGCCGGCGCCGTGGACGCCGCGCACGGCGTCATGGACTATGACCTGGAGGAGGCAGAGTTCGCGCGCATGGTCCTGTCGCGCGGCAGCCGCACGGTCGTGGTGACCGACCACACGAAGTTCGGCCGCCAGGGGCTGGTGCAGGTCGCGCCGTTCTCGGCGTTCGGGGAACTCGTCACCGAGCGGGCGCCGCCGAAGGACGTCGCCGACGCGCTGGCCGCTGGTGGCGCACGACTGATCGTCGCGGCGTGACCGGCGCTTTGCAAGCTCGATGCCGGCATGCTTAGTCGGCGCCCATGGCCTTCACCTTCCGCCAGCTCCAGTACTTCGTCGCCGTCGCCGAGCGCGGCACGGTCTCGGGCGCGGCGCAGCATCTGTCGATCTCGCAGTCGTCGGTGACCGAGGCGATCAAGGAGCTGGAGAACGACCTGGGGGTCGAGCTGTTCGAGCGCCACCCGCGCGGGCTGGCGATCACCCACAAGGGCCACCAGTTCCTGCGCCATGCGACGAAGATCCTGGCCGATGTTTCTGACGCACGTCTGAGCTTTGCCGGCGAGCAGTCGACCGGATCGGGTCGGCTGGCGCTCGGCGTCACGTCGCTGGTGGCGGGCTACGTGCTCTCCGACCTGCTGGCGCGCTACCGGCGCGCCTGGCCGGGCGTCGAGGTGACCGCGACCGAGGACACCGGCGACTATCTGGAGCACCTGCTGGTAGGCGGCGAGCTCGACGTCGCGGTGATGGTGATCTCCAACCTGCGCGACCGCATGGCGCTGCAGGCCGAAATCCTCGAAGTCTCGCCCTACCGCCTCTGGCTGCCGCTCGGCCATCATCTCGCCGGCGCCGACATCATCAACATCCACGACATCGGCCGCGAGCCGCTGATCATGCTGACCGTCGACGAGATCGAGGAGAACACCGGCAAGCTGCTGGTGGCGCTCGGCCAGAAGCCGCATGTCGCCTTCCGCACACGCTCCGTCGAGGCGGTGCGCAGCCTCGTCGCGACCGGCGCGGGCATCGCGCTCTTGCCCGACCTCGTCTACCGGCCCTGGTCGCTGGAAGGCGACCGCATCGAGAGCCGCGACATTTCGGGCGCGCTGCCGGTGGTTCAGGTCGGCATGGTCTGGCGCCGCGGCTCGGGCCTTCCGGAAGCCGCGCGCGACTTCATCGGCATCGCCCAGAGCCAGCGGACGGTGCGGCAGCGCTAGCGCCCGCGGGCCAGTGGTGGGGCACGGCTTTGTGCCGGGCGGCTCCGATGCTATGATGAGCGCATGAACCAGCCGTTCAGGTCACCGCAGCTCTCGATGACGACGCAGGCCGCCGAAGGCCTCATGCGGCGGCGGTGGACCGTCGCCGAGATCGAGGCGCTGGTTCAGGCGGGGATCATCGACGAGGATGAGCGTTTCGAACTGATCGGCGGGGAGATCGTGCCGATGAACTCAAAAGGCATCCAGCACGAGACGCTGAAGAACGCGCTTGTCTATCATTTCGCTCTCAACGGACCTGAAGACTATCGTTTCGCAGTCGAGACCACGTTCCGGCTGAGCGAGGACAGTTTCGTCGAACCGGATTTCGTCTTCTACCGCAAAGCTGACGGTCTCGCGGCTCTGAAGCCAAAGACCGCCCTTCTGGCCGTCGAAGTCGCGGACTCCAGCCTGCGGTGGGATCTCGGCCGCAAGGCGCGGATCTACGCCAATTTCGGCATTCCCGAGCTCTGGGTGATCGAGGCCGTGTCCCGGACGACGCATGTGCATCGGCGGCCCGGCCTCGAAGGCTATGCCGAGATTGCGGCGACCCCGGCCGACGCCGCGCTCGCATCGGCGTTTGTGCCCGGGCTCAGCGTGACGCTCGCCGCGCTGGACGAGGTCTGACCACGCCGGTGCCTTTGGTCGGGCCGAGACGGTATCGGAAAAAGCGATACCGTCTTTCTGATAAATGAATTTGCGAAAGCACTAGATTCTCCTAACGTCCGCTTCCAGGGGTAGTGCCGCCGAGTTGAGAGCGGCTCCTCGAAACCGTCGTCGGAGACGACGCTAATGGGAGACGTGACGATGAAGACCTTTCTGAAATCGTGTACCGCGCTGGCGATCGCGACGAGCTTTTCCGCTCAGGCCATCGCGCAGGTGAAGGAACTGGGAGCTGGCGAAGGCCAGCTGAATATCGTCGCCTGGGCCGGCTATATCGAGCGCGGCGAGACGATGAAGGAATTCGACTGGGTCACCAAGTTCGAGGAAAAGACGGGCTGCAAGGTCAACGTGAAGACCGCCGCCACGTCGGACGAGATGGTGGCGCTGATGAACGAGGGCGGCTTCGACCTCGTCACCGCCTCGGGCGACGCGTCGCTGCGCCTGATCGCCGGCAAGCGTGTGCAGCCGGTCAATGTCGACCTGGTGCCGAGCTGGTCGACGGTCGACGACCGCCTGAAGGATGCCCCGTGGCACACGGTGGACGGCGTCCATTACGGCGTGCCCTACATGTGGGGCCCGAACGTGCTGATGTACAACACCAACGCGTTCAAGACCCCGCCGACCTCCTGGAAGGTCGTGTTCGAGGAGATGACGCTGGACGACGGCAAGTCCAACAAGGGCCGCGTGCAGGCCTATGACGGCCCGATCCACGTCGCCGACGCTGCCCTCTATCTGATGGCACACAAGCCGGAGCTGGGCATCAAGGACCCGTACCAGCTGAGCGAAGACCAGTACAAGGCGACGCTCGACCTGCTGCGCCAGCAGCGCACGCTGGTCGGCCGCTACTGGCACGACGCCTTCATCCAGATGGCCGACTTCAAGACCGAGGGCGTCGTCGCCTCCGGCTCGTGGCCGTTCCAGGTCAACATCCTGCAGTCGGAAAAGCAGCCGATCGCTTCTGTGTTCCCCGAGGAAGGCGTCACCGGCTGGGCCGATACGACGATGATGCATGTCGACAGCGCCAACCCGAACTGCGCCTACATGTGGTTCGAGCACCAGCTCTCGTCGAACCTGCAGAGCGACCTGTCGGTGTGGTTCGGCGCGAACCCGTCGGTGCCGGCCGCCTGCACGGACGGCCGCGGCATGCAGACGGCCGAGGGCTGCACGACGAACGGCTTCGACAATTTCGAGAAGGTGAAGTTCTGGACGACGCCGACCACCAAGTGCGCCACGCAGAACGATGCCTGCGTGCCTTACTATCGCTGGGTGTCGGACTACATCGGCGTGATCGGCGGACGGTAGGCGCGACGTCGGCGCGCAGCACGCCCGGTCGACCCCCACTCCGGCCGCTTCGCGGCCACCTCTCCCCCGTTCGGCGGGGGAGAGGAAGGGCCGGGGCGTATCCGGTCTTCCTCTCCCGCGGGCCGGGGGAGAGGTGGCATGCGAAGCATGACGGAGCGGGGGTGCTTTCTGATGTCGGAATTCGTTGACCCATGACTCCAGCCGTCACCTTCCAGCAAGTCTCGCGCCATTTCGGCCAGGTGCGCGCGGTCGACGCCGTCGACCTCGAGATCCAGCCGGGCGAGTTCTTCGCGATGCTGGGGCCGTCGGGTTCCGGCAAGACGACCTGCCTCAGGCTGATCGCCGGCTTCGAGCAGCCGACCGGCGGGCACATCGAGATTTTCGGCGAAAGCGCCGACGGCGTTCCGCCCTATCGGCGCAACGTCAACACCGTGTTCCAGGACTATGCGCTGTTCCCGCATCTCAACGTGCTGGACAACGTGGCCTACGGCCTGATGGTGAAGCGCGTCGGCAAGATCGAGCGCCTGGCCGCGGCCGAGGATGCGCTTAAGCTGGTGAAACTGCCGGGCTATGGCAGCCGGCGGCCCGGCCAGCTTTCCGGCGGCCAGCGCCAGCGCGTGGCGCTCGCCCGGGCGCTGGTCAACAAGCCGAAGGTGCTGCTGCTCGACGAGCCGCTCGGCGCGCTTGACCTGAAGCTGCGCGAACAGATGCAGGAGGAGCTGAAAGAGCTGCAGCAATCCCTGGGCATCACCTTCGTCTTCGTCACCCACGACCAGGGCGAGGCGCTGTCGATGGCCGATCGCGTCGCCGTATTCAACGACGGCAGGATCGTCCAGGTCGGCACGCCGGAGGACATCTATCAGCGACCACGGACGCGCTTCGTCGCCGACTTCGTCGGCTCGTCCAACGTCGTGCCGCCCGATTTCGTCCAGCGCCACGCCGGCCAGAGCCGATGGGGAAGCCTGCGGCCGGAATCGATCCGCGTCGGTGCCGCCGGCGGCGCGGGCGTCGCGGCGCGAGTGATCTCCTCGCATTATCTGGGGGCCGCCACGCGCCTGGCGCTCGATGCCGAGGGGCTCAGGCTCCACGCGGTCGTGCCGGCCGGCGTGCCGGTGCCGAAACAGGGCGAGGACGTGACCCTGAGCTTCAGCCCCGAGCACCTGCACCTGATGGACGAGGCCGGGCAATGACGCTGGCCACCGTGGATCGTTCCGCAGAGCCCGCCATCCTGCCGTCCAGGAGCGCGCTGTCGGACCTGTTCTGGCGCCGGCCGAAATTTCTGCTGGTGCTGATGCTGCTGCCGCCGGTTCTGTGGCTGGGCATCGTCTATCTGGGCTCGCTGCTTGCACTGCTGCTGCAGAGCTTCTTCTCGATCGACGAGTTCTCCGGGCTGATCAACCGCGAGTTCACGCTGAAGACCTATGGCGAGCTTCTGGCGCCGTCCAATCTGGACATCATCGTGCGCACCGTCACGATGGCCGCCTGCGTGACGCTGGCGTCGGCCTTCATCGCGTTCCCGATCGCCTACTACGCGGCGCGCTATGCGCGCGGCAAATGGAAGGCGCTGTTCTACCTCGGCGTGATGCTGCCGCTGTGGTCGAGCTATCTCGTGAAGATCTACGCGTGGAAGCTGATCCTGGCCAAGGAAGGCATCCTGAACTGGGTGATGGCGAAGCTGCACCTCACCTGGCTGATCGAGGCGTGGCTTGGGCTGCCGGTCGTGGGCGGCACGTCGCTGTCACTGTCGCTCTCCGGCACCTTCATCGTCTTCGTCTATGTGTGGATGCCGTTCATGATCCTGCCGATCCAGGCAGCACTCGAACGGGTGCCGTCCAACCTGCTGGAGGCCTCGTCGGACCTCGGCGCGTCACCGGGCCAGACGTTCCGGAACGTGATTTTCCCGCTGGCGCTGCCCGGCATTGTCGCCGGCTCGATCTTTACCTTCTCGCTGACGCTCGGCGACTACATCATTCCGCAGATCGTCGGAACGTCGCGCTTCTTCATCGGACAGGCTGTCTATGCGCACCAGGGAACGGCGGGAAATATCCCGCTGGCGGCGGCATTCTCCGTCGTGCCCATCGTCATCATGATGGTCTATCTGTGGGGCGCCAAGCGCATGGGAGCGTTCGATGCGCTCTGACCGCAACCATCGCGCGCCGCTGGCGCTGAAGATCGCGGCCGGCGCCGGGCTGCTGTTCATGCATGTGCCGATCATGCTGATCTTCGTCTACGCCTTCAACGTGGAAGACAGGACCTACCAGTGGCCGCCGCCGGGCCTCACGACGCAGTGGCTCGCCGTGACCTGGAACCGGCCGGACGTGTGGCAGGCGCTGACGCTGTCGGTGAAGGTGGCCTCGATCTCGACCGCCATCGCGATGGTGCTGGGCACGCTCTGCGCGGCCGCGGTGTCCGGCTCGCGCTTCTTCGGCCGCGAGACGATCTCGCTGCTGGTCATCCTGCCGATCGCGCTGCCGGGCATCATCACCGGCATCTCGCTGCGCTCCGCCTTCAGCCTGATGGAGATCCCGTTCTCGACCTGGACGATCGTGCTGGGCCACGCGACGTTCTGCATCGTCATCGTCTACAACAACGCGGTCGCCCGCTTCCGTCGCACGTCGGGTTCGATCGTCGAGGCGTCGATGGATCTGGGCGCAGACGCCTTCCAGACGTTCCGCTATGTCATCCTGCCCAACATCGGCACGGCGCTGCTTGTCGGCGGCATGCTGGCCTTCGCGCTGTCGTTCGACGAGGTCATCGTGACGACTTTCACCGCCGGCCAGCAGCAGACGCTGCCGATCTGGATGCTGGAGGAACTGGTGCGGCCGCGGCAGCTGCCGGTGACCAACGTCGTGGCGATGGTCGTCGTGACGGTCACACTGCTGCCGATCCTCATCGCCTACTACCTGACCCGCGACGGCGACCAGATCGCCGGCATGGGGAAATGATGAACGCGGCAGTCGGCAGTCGGCAATTGGCAGTCGGGTTTCAAGCCACCCGCGGTTCGAACCTTTACGATTGCCGACTGCCGACTGCCGAGCGCCCTTTGGACTCTTGAAAGGAAACGACCCATGGATACCGCGATGCTGATCGGCTCGACCTTCGAGAAGGGGACGGAGACCGAAGAACAGGTTCTCAACCCGAAGACGGGCGAGACCATCCTCGCGATCCCCGAGGCCAGCCAGGCGCAGATCGAGAAGGCAGTCGCCGCGGCGGAGAAGGCGTTCGCCACCTGGTCGCGCACCACGCCGGCGCAGCGCTCCGGCTATCTGCTGAAGATCGCCGACCGCATCGAGGCCGAAGCCAAGGAGTTCGCGGCGCTGGAAGCGCTGAACTGCGGCAAGCCGATCAACGCGGTGCTCAACGACGAGATCCCGGCGATCGTCGACTGCTACCGCTTCTTCGCCGGCGCGGTGCGCACGCTGCCGGGCGCAGTGGCTGGCGAATACCTGCCGGGCTTCACGTCGATGATCCGCCGCGACCCGATCGGGCTGGTCGCGTCGATCGCGCCGTGGAACTACCCGCTGATGATGATGGCCTGGAAGCTGGCGCCGGCGATCGGCGGCGGCAACACGGTCGTGTTCAAGCCGTCCGAGCAGACGCCGCTGACCGCGCTGAAGCTGGCCAAGGTGCTGGCCGACGTGCTGCCCGAGGGCGTCGTCAACGTCGTGCTCGGCCGCGGCGAGAGCGTCGGCAACGCGCTGATCAACCATCCGAAGATCGGCATGATCTCGATCACCGGTGACGTGGCGACAGGCAAGAAGGTGCTCCAGGCGGCCGCGAAGACCGTCAAGCGCACGCATCTGGAGCTGGGGGGCAAGGCACCGGTCATCGTGTTCGACGACGCCGACGTGGACGCCGTGGTCAACGGCCTGCGCGCGTTCGGCTACTACAACGCAGGCCAGGACTGCACCGCAGCCTGCCGCGTTTACGCCGGCAAGAAGGTCTACGACAAGCTCGTTGCAGACCTGTCGTCGGCGGTCTCGACCATCCGCTTCAACAAGCCTGACGACACGGAGAACGAGATCGGCCCGCTGATCTCGAAGCGCCAGCGCGACCGCGTCGCCTCCTTCGTCGAGCGCGCGGCGGAACTGAAGCACATCGAGATCACGACCGGTGGCAAGCCGGGCGAGGGCGGCGGCTTCTTCTACCAGCCGACCGTGGTCGCGGGCGCGAAGCAGGAAGACGAGATCGTTCGCCGCGAAGTGTTCGGGCCCGTCGTGTCCGTGACGCGCTTTTCCGACGTCGACGAGGCGGTCGGCTGGGCGAACGACAGCGACTACGGCCTGGCGTCGTCCGTATGGACCAAGGACGTGTCGCGCGCCATGGCGACGGCCGCGCGGCTGCAGTACGGCTGCACCTGGATCAACACGCACTTCATGCTGTGCAACGAGATGCCCCACGGCGGCGTGAAGCAGTCCGGTTATGGCAAGGACATGTCGCTCTATGCGCTGGAGGATTACACGGCGGTGCGCCACGTGATGGTGGCGCACGGATAGTGCTCTCAGGCACTCTCGAACGGGTCGAGGCAAGGAACGTCGAGCGCTTCGAAATGCCGGGTGTTGCGGGTCACGACGGTGAGGCCATGGATCCTCGCCGTCGCCGCGATGACGACATCGGCGAGGCCCGGATTGCGACCCGGCGCGGTTGCCGCGTCGTCGATCATTCCGGCGGCCCGCGCGGACGCCGTGTCGAAGGACAATATCCGCTCGGTGAAGCGGGTCTCAATCTCGTCCAGCCACAGATCGAGCGCTGCCGCCTTGCGTATGGCGCCATGCCGTTTCAGCTTGGCGACGCCCTTGGAGATCTCCGCAACGGCCATCGAAGGCAGATAGAGGCTCTCGCCATGTGCCTCCACGAAATCGGCAACACGGACGGGCACGGGATCGCGTTCCGGCGCGAACGTCGACAGCACGGACGTATCAAGGAGAAAGCCCGTCACAGATCGATATCCCGCATACGATCGGTGCGCCGCTCGAAATCGATCCCGCCGGGGAAGCGGAGCAGGAAAGCGCCGAAGTTCGGCCGTTCGTTCGGATACAGTCTTTCGATATCGGCCACCGGCACAATTGCCGCGGCGGGCTTGCCGTGCCGGGTGATGACAGTCGGGCTGCCGGCCTCGGCCGCTTCGATCAGCGCGGAGAGGGAAGCTTTCGCCTCGCGAACCTGCACTGTCTTCACCGGGCACCTCCGATATGTGACCTCATGTAGTCACAATCTGAAAAGACCGCAAGCCTTGCCGGTTGCATTTCGCGCCCGCCAGGTCAGTGTGCTTGCCGACGCCACGGGAGCATCAAATTGCTTTCGACCGCCTCAAGAAGCCTGACCTGGGCGCTGGCTGCCCTGTTCGCTGTGACGGGCGCTGTCATGTTCGTCGCGCCGACATGGGCGTCCGCGAACTTCGCCTGGAACGTATCACCGATGGTCGCGATGACCATCGGCGGGTGGTGCCTCGGCAATGGCTGGGCCGCGTTCGTCGTGGCGCGCCGCTGGCGGTTCTCGTTGGTGGCGTCGGGGCTTCTCTATCTGGCGCTGTTCGGACTGATCGAAACCGGCGTGCTCATCGCTTTCGCCGACAGGCTGAAGCTCGGCACCTGGCTGGCCTGGCTCTACGTCGCGACGCTTTCCGTCGCCGTCCTCGCGGCGGCGGTCTGGGCGATCGACGTCGCGTGGCTTCGGCCCCCACTGCCGCGCCAGCCGGTCCGGGTGCTGGATGCCGCGCTCGGTGTCCTGTTCGTGCTGTTCGTCGGCTTCCTGGGCCTCTACGGCCTGCTCGCGCCGGAGGGCAGCCGGGGCCTCGGCGGAGGCATATTCCCCGAAGTGCTGACGCCGTTCACGCTGCGCGCCTTCGGCGGTCTCTATCTGTCGATCGCGCTGGCGCCGCTGCTGCTTCTCGTCGTCAACGACCGGCGCATGGCGCTCAACCACATGGTCCTGAGCTGGGGACTGATCCTGTTCATCACGGCGGCGGCGCTGGCCTTCCTCGCCGTCTTCGATCTGGACGCGCGGCCCGGCCAGTGGCTCTATTTCGCCGCCTACGGGTTGGTCGGCGCGGTGACGCTCGGCTACATGGTGCGCCACGGGACCGGCGGCGAATGAACTGGCCGGCGGCATCGGCGCGGCAGGCCCTATGCCGCGCGCCCGCCACCGCCTAACTGAACGCGAACGAATGAGGGAAAACGCCATGTCCGCAAACGCAACGCTTCACGCCCGCAGGGTTGCCGCCGTGCCGCGCGGCATCGGCAATGCCTTCCCGATCTATGCGGAGCGCGCCGAGGAGTCCGAGGTGTGGGACACCGAGGGCAAGCGCTACATCGATTTCGCCGGCGGCATCGCCGTGCTGAACACCGGGCATCGCCACCCCAAGGTCGTCGCGGCGGTGAAGGCGCAGCTCGATCGCTACACGCATACCTGTTTTCAGGTGCTGCCCTACGAACCCTATGTCGAGCTCTGCGAGAAGCTGAACAAGCTGGCGCCGTTCAAGGGCGAGGCGAAGACGATCTTGTTCTCGACCGGCGCGGAAGCCGTGGAGAACTCGATCAAGATCGCCAAGGCGCATACCGGTCGGCCGGGCGTGATCGCCTTTGCGGGCGCGTTCCACGGACGCACCACGCTCGGCATGGCGCTGACCGGCAAGGTGGCGCCCTACCGCAAGAAGTTCGGGCCGACGGTGCCAAGCGTGTACCACATCCCGTTCCCGACCGCGGAGAGCGGGGTGACGGTCGCGGATTCGCTGAAGGCGCTGGAGTTCCTGTTCCGCGCCGACATTGAGCCGACGCAGGTCGCCGCGATCATCATCGAGCCGGTGCAGGGCGAGGGCGGTTTCCACCCCGCGCCGACGGAGCTGCTGGAGGCGCTGCGCGCGATCTGCGACCAGCACGGCATCGTGCTGATCGCCGACGAGATCCAGACCGGCTTCGCCCGCACCGGCAAGATGTTCGGCATCGAGGTGAGCGGCGTCGAGCCGGATCTCGTGACGGTGGCGAAGTCGCTGGCCGGCGGCTTCCCGCTGTCGGGCGTCATCGGCAAGGCAGCGATCATGGACGCGCCGGAGGCCGGCGGGCTGGGCGGCACCTATGCCGGCAATCCGCTGGCCTGCGTGGCTGCGCTGGCCGTGCTGGACGTGATCGCCGAGGAGAAGCTGCTGGCGCGCGCGGAGAAGCTCGGCGCGCGGATCAAGGCGGCAATCACCAAGGCGTCGCAGCGCAACGACACCGTGCCGATCGCGGCGCTGCGCGGCCCGGGCGCGATGGTGGCGTTCGACATCGTCAGGAAGCGCGGCACCAACGAGCCGGACGCCGACGCGACGAAGCGGGTGACGCAGGCGGCGATCGCCGAGGGGCTGGTGCTGCTCTCCTGCGGCGTCCATGCCAACACGATCCGCATCCTGATGCCGCTCACCATCAGGGACGAACTGCTGGACGAGGGTCTGGCGAAGCTCGAGAAGGCGCTGATCGCCGCCAACGCATAGCGGGCGGCAGCGACCAACAAAAAGGCCGGCGAAAGCCGGCCTTTTTTCATGCGCCGAGGCAGCCTCGATCAGAAGCGGTAGTTCAGCGCCAGCGTGAAATTGTTGGCGTTCGCGCCGTACTGCGACGTGCCGCCGCCGAAGTCGTAGGTGGCCTTGGCGAAATGCGTGTAGGTGTAGCGGAAGTCGGCCGAGATGTGCTCGGTGAGCTTCGCTTCCACGCCGGCCGAAACGTGCACGCCGTGATGGGTCGCCGTATAGCTGGTGCCGAAGAGGGCATTGCTCGCCGTGATCTTGGCGCCGGTGTAGCCGACCGCCGCGTAGGGCAGGAAGCTGCCATAGCTGTAGCCGACACGGGCGCCGATGGCGCCGGCGAACTTCGGATCGGCGGTGAACGTGCCGCCGGGGAAGGGCACCGTGGAGCCCGCGGGGAAGATCGGCACGGCCACGTCGCGGCTCGCCAGCATCACGCGGCCATAGGCACCGACGACGAAATTGTTGGGCAGCTGGTGATCGGCGCCGATCTGCAGGCCGAGGCCCCACGAATCGTAGCGCGGCGCGACGGGGCAGAGGCCGACGCAGCCCGACTGCGTCATGGCGCTGGCGAAATAGCCGCCGACGACGCCGATATAGACGGCGGTCCAGGACGACTCGGCGGGCGCCTCTTCGGCGAAGTCCGCGGCCAGCGACGGGGCTGCCGCGACGGTCGCGGCAAGAGCGAGAATCAGGGAACGGATGTGCATCGGACGAGGCCTCGGGTGACGGTTATCTGCTCACTATGCAGATGGTCGCGCCTTTCACTAGTGCAACAATGCAACACGCCACAACTGACTCGAACCGTTGCCCGACGAAATCAGCCGGGATGGACTGCGCAGTGCGCTTGGCAGGCGCTGGCGCCAAGAATGGCTGGCATCCACGCACAACTTCGACTTACATGGGCCGGGCTCAGTTCTCGGGGGGAGTGTGATGCTGACCGTTGCAGTGATTTGCTATTTTGCCGTCGCCATTGGCCTGCTGCTTATGGCAGCGAAGTTCGGGCTCGGACCCGTGCCGGCGTCACATCACGCGGCGGCAATTCATCAGGACGGCGTGACGGTCACGCCAAAACTCGAAATGGTCCTCCGCGGCGTTTATCAGGCACTGGCAGGTGCCTATCTGGCCCTGGCCATCGTGGTCGCTTACCTGACGCTCTACCCGATCTGGGCCGGCGACAAAGGCATTGCGGTGATGGTCGGTGTCGCGGGTGTTGCCGCGGGTCTTCCGGCCGCGCTGCAGTCGCGGAAGGTCGCTGTCGCCGCCAGTGTGAGCACACCCTGGCAGGTGGCGGCCGGCCTGACGGGCCTGGTGGTCCTCGCAACTGTCCTGGCCCTTCTCGCCTAGCAGGCTCCATCTGGTCCGACCAGATTTTCTGCGTTACGCTGCCGCGGAAATTTCGGGAGGACGTATGAAAATCGGATTCAACATGTTCCTGTGGACAACCAATGTCGGCAGGACGCACGAAGCTTTGCTTCGGGACATCAAGGCCGCGGGCTACGATGGGGTCGAGGTGCCGGTGTTCGAGGGCGGTCCCGACGACTTCAGGCGGATCGGCGCGATGCTGGACCGGATCGGCCTGGAGCGCACGGCGGTGACGGCGATGGGCGATCCGTCCATGAACCTGATCTCGGCCGACGCGACGACGCGCAAGAAGGGCGTCGACTACATGAAGTGGGCGCTGGACTGCTCGGAGGCGCTCGGCGCCACGCTGATCTGCGGCCCGATGCACTCGACGCTGGGCGGCTTCAGCGGCGTCGGCCCGACCGCGGCGGAGAAAAAGCGCTCGGTGTCATCGCAGCGCGCCATCGGCGACCATGCGGCAAAGCGCGGCGTGACCGTGGCGCTGGAGGCGCTCAACCGCTTCGAGTGCTACCTCGTCAACACGATGGCCGACCTGTCCGAGCATATCGACGCGATCGGGCATCCGAACATCAGGGCGATGTACGACACCTTCCACGCCAACATCGAGGAGGCCGATCCGATCGGGGCCTATTCGAAGCATGTGAGGAACGTCGCCCACATTCACATCTCCGAGAACGACCGCGGCGTGCCGGGGCGCGGACACGTTCCGTGGAGCGAGACGTTCCGGGCGATCCGCAAGAGTGGCTATGACGGCTGGCTGACGATCGAGGCGTTCGGGCGAGGGCTGAAGGATCTCGCGGCGGCGACCAAGGTCTGGCGCGACTTCGCCGAGAGCCCGGAGGCCGTCTATCGCGACGGCATCAAGCACATCCGGAAGGAGTGGAAGAAGGCGGGCGCGTAGCGGCCGGCGGTGCCGCGCGGGGTGCGTCCTTCGAGGCTCGCCCGCCCCGGGACTGCACATCATTGCTGACCCGCGATGCGGGCTCGCACCTCAGGATGAGGACGGGCGGCGTGGCAAGCGGCCCCAATTTGAGGGGTCGGAGACGCCCTGGCCCACGATCCGCATCCTGAGGTGCGAGCCCGCACGGCGTTTGAGGCTTTCTACTTGGGCGGTTGGAGGGCGAGCCTCGAAGGACGCACAAGGTTGATGACCTCAGCCCTGGCTGGCGGCGATCCTCGACTTCGTCTCGCCCATCGCCTCGCCCTTGTCGCCGGGCACGCCGGCATTGGCCTGCGCGGCTTGATGCGTGGACACCGGCTCGCCGGGGCGGCGGATGGTGGCGGAAGCGTCCATCACCAGCGGCCGCAGGCCTTCGCCGCCGGCATCGACGATCTCGAAGAACATGCGCCGCATGCGCGGCTCCCAGAACTTGTTGATGTGCTCGGCCGTGCCGGCGACGCCCAGATCGTGCGGCTTCGATTCGAAGAAGGTCGCTATCTGGTTCGCCATGCGGATGATCTTGTCGCGCGGGCTGGCGCGGTGCTCGTCGTCGTCATGCGACATGGCGGGTCTCTCCGTCGGTCACGCGGTCGGCGTGCGTGAAGATGTCGAAATCATCGCCCCGGACGAGGGCGATCAGGGTCATGCCCGCGTCTTCCGCCGTGCGGACAGCGAGCGCCGTCGGTGCCGACACGGCGACG
This sequence comes from Rhizobiaceae bacterium, assembly GCA_019635755.1. Taxonomy (GTDB): domain Bacteria; phylum Pseudomonadota; class Alphaproteobacteria; order Rhizobiales; family Rhizobiaceae; genus OAS926. The sequence goes on from JAHBYW010000005.1 coordinate 259,561, forward strand.
ATGAACGCCGCGCCAATGGCGGCGGTTTTCTGCACCATCTCGACCGACACGCGCGACGTCACGACGACGGCGCCCGATGCACCGGCGATGCCGGCCTTCGCCAGCGCGCCGGCAAGCTTGTCCAGCGCGTTGTGGCGGCCGACATCCTCGCGTGCCGCGACGATGCCCTTGCCGGGAACGTAGAAGCCGGCGGCGTGCACCGCGCCGGTTTCGGCATGCAGCGGCTGGTGCTTCGCCAGAAGCCGCACAGCCTGGGTGATGTCGGCGGCGGACAGCGACAGCGACGCGTCGACCGCGCGGACCGCGCGCATGGCCTCGTCGATCGATTCGATGCCGCAGAGGCCGCAGCCGACCGGGCCGGCGAGGCGGCGGCGCCTGGCCTGGAAGCGCGTGTTGGCGGTGTCCTTCAGGCGGATCTGGATGTCGATGCCGGCTCCGGCCTCCTCGACCTCGATCGTGTCGATCTCTGCGGCTGACGAGACGATGCCCTCGGTGAGCGAGAAGCCCAGCGCGAAGTCGTCGAGATCGGCCGGCGTCGCCATCATCACGGCATGCGTGGTGCCGGCGTAGGACAGCGCGATCGGCGTTTCCTCCGGCACCATGCGCGGCGCGGTGGCGCTCACGCGGCCGCGGCGGGTGATGCGGGAGGTGGAGGTGAGGGGAGGGCGGGTCATTGATGCGATCGACCCCCACTCCGGTTTGCCTGCGGCGGCTTTGCCGCCGGGCAAACCACCTCTCCCCCGATCGACGGGGGAGAGGAAAGCCGCCGCAGCAGCCTCGACGCCTCTCCAGCCTGGTTTCCTCTCCCCCGTCGATCGGGGGAGAGGTGGCCCGAAGGGCCGGAGTGGGGGTCGACTAGGAACACTACTCCGCTGCCTCCAGCCGCCCCTCGATGCGCCGGCTGCGTTCCGACAGCGCCTCGTATTCCTGCTGCCATTCGCTCGGGCCGTTGGACGGCGAGACCTGCACGGCGGTCACCTTGTATTCCGGGCAGTTGGTCGCCCAGTCGGAGAAGTCGGTGGTGATGACGTTGGCCTGCGTGTCGGGGTGGTGGAACGTCGTGTAGACGACGCCCGGCGACACGCGGTCGGTGATGTCGGCGCGCAGCGTCGTCTCGCCGGAGCGGCTCTTCAGCTTCACCCAGTCGCGGTCACGGATGCCGCGCTGCTCGGCGTCGTGCGGGTGGATCTCCAGCACGTCCTCGGCATGCCACACGACATTGTCGGTACGCCGCGTCTGCGCGCCGACATTGTACTGGCTGAGGATGCGGCCGGTGGTGAGCAGCAGCGGGAAGCGCGGGCCGGTCTTCTCGTCGGTCGCGACATATTCGGTGCGGATGAACTTGCCCTTGCCGCGCACGAAGCCGTCGACATGCATGATCGGCGTGCCGTGCGGCGCCTTCTCGTTGCAGGGCCACTGCACCGAGCCCTCGCGATCGAGCTTGTCGTAGGAGACGAAGGCGAAGGACGGCGTCGTCCTGGCGATCTCGTCCATGATCTCGGACGGATGCGTGTAGGACCACTTCAGGCCCATGGCCTTCGCCATCTCCTGCGTGACCTCCCAGTCGGCCAGGCCGTTCTTCGGCGCCATCACCTTGCGCACGCGGTTGATGCGCCGCTCGGCATTGGTGAAGGTGCCGTCCTTCTCCAGGAAGGTCGAGCCCGGCAGGAAGACGTGCGCGTAGTTGGCCGTCTCGTTGAGGAAGAGGTCGTGCACGACGACGCATTCCATCGCGGCGAGGCCGGCGGAGACGTGGTGCGTGTCCGGGTCTGACTGCAGGATGTCCTCGCCCTGGATGTAGATCCCCTTGAACGTGCCTTCGACGGCGGCGTCCAGCATGTTGGGGATGCGCAGGCCCGGCTCGTTGTCGAGCTTCACGCCCCACAGTGCCTCGTAGATGTCGCGCACCGCGTCGCCGGAGATGTGGCGGTAGCCTGGCAGTTCGTGCGGGAACGAGCCCATGTCGCAGGAGCCCTGGACGTTGTTCTGGCCGCGCAGCGGGTTCACGCCGACGCCGCGGCGGCCGATATTGCCGGTCGCCATGGCAAGGTTTGCGATGGCCATGACCGTGGTCGAGCCCTGGCTGTGCTCGGTGACGCCGAGGCCGTAGTAGATTGCGCCATTGCCGCCGGTGGCATAGAGGCGCGCCGCGCCTCGCAGCGTCTCGGCCGGGACGCCGGTGAACGCTTCGGTCGCTTCGGGGGAATTGCGTTCCTCCGCGACGAAGGCCGCCCAGTCCTCGAACTCGGACCAGTCGCAGCGCTCGCGGATGAAAGCCTCGTCGAACAGGCCCTCGGTGACGATCACATGCGCCAGCGCGGTGACGACGGCGACATTGGTGCCGGGCTTCAGCGGCAGGTGGAAATCGGCCTTGGCGTGGACGGCGTCGACCGTCTCCGTGCGGCGCGGGTCGAGGACGATCAGCTTGGCACCAGCGCGCAGCCGCTTCTTCATGCGCGAGGCGAACACCGGATGCGCGGCTGACGGGTTGGCGCCGATCACCATGATGACGTCCGATTCCTCGACGGAGTCGAAATCCTGCGTGCCGGCCGACGTGCCGTAGGTCTGGCCGAGCCCGTAGCCCGTCGGCGAGTGGCAGACGCGGGCGCAGGTGTCGACATTGTTGTTGCCGAAACCCTGCCGGATCAGCTTCTGGACGAGGTAGGTCTCCTCGTTGGTGCAGCGCGACGAGGTGATGCCGCCGACCGCGCCCTTGCCGTACTGGTACTGGATGCGGCGGAATTCGCTGGCGATATGCGAGAAGGCTTCCGCCCACGACACCTCGCGCCATGGGTCGGAGATTGTCTCGCGCACCATCGGGTTGAGGATGCGCTCCTTGTGCGTGGCGTAGCCATAGGCGAAGCGGCCCTTCACGCAGGAATGGCCGCGATTGGCCTTGCCGTCCTTCCACGGCACCATGCGCACCAGCTCGTCGCCGCGCATCTCGGCCTTGAACGAACAGCCGACGCCGCAATAGGCGCAGGTGGTGACGACCGAATGTTCCGGCTGGCCGATCCTGATGACCGACTTCTCGGTCAGCGTCGCGGTCGGGCATGCCTGCACGCAGGCGCCGCAGGAGACGCACTCGCTGTCGATAAAGGGCTGGTGCATGCCGGGCGACACGCGGCTCTCGAAGCCGCGGCCCTCGATGGTGAGCGCAAACGTACCCTGCACCTCCTCGCAGGCCCGCACGCAGCGCGAGCAGACGATGCACTTCGACGGGTCGTAAGTGAAATAGGGGTTCGACTCGTCCTTCGGCATCCAGCGGAAGTTCGCCTCACCGTCGGTCTTCTTGAAAACGTGGTTATCGCCCTCATAGCCGTAGCGGACATCGCGCAGCCCGACCGCGCCCGCCATGTCCTGCAGCTCGCAGTCGCCGTTCGCCGCACAGGTCAGGCAGTCGAGCGGATGATCGGAGATGTATAGCTCCATCACGCCCTTGCGGATCGTCTTCAGCCGCTCCGTCTGCGTCTTCACCACCATGCCGGGCATGACCGGCGTGGTGCAGGACGACGGCGTGCCGGCGCGGCCCTCGATCTCGACGAGGCAGAGCCGGCAGGAGCCGAAGGCGTCGACCATGTCGGTGGCGCAGAGTTTCGGGATCGCGATGCCCGCCTCCATAGAGGCGCGCATGATCGACGTGCCCTCCGGCACGGTGACGGTAAAACCGTCGACCGTCAGGGTGACCTGCTTGTCGGATTTCGCGGCCGGCGTGCCGAAGTCGATTTCGTGGATGAGGCCCATGATCAGTTCCTATCGTCCTACGCGACCTGGGTGAGTTCGAAGACTTGTCCGTAGCGAGAGGCTTCGGCGACATCGCCTCGCCGCAGCGCTTCGCGTACATCGTCCAGCTTCAGCATGTCCTCGTGAGCGAGATAGGGCGACCATCCCGTTTCATCGTGGATGAGCGTGACACTCACACGCGCCATCAGGCTCCCGTGCTGAACGAGTTTGATCGACGCTTCCGTCTTCATCGGCGTCTCCTCAGGCTTGCGTCCCATTCATTCCGATCCGGCCAGTAGGCCGTTACCAGCACGGCTGTCTCGCGCGACCCGAGGGGCAAGCCCCATACCGCGTGGGCGATTTTCTCTTCCGCGAATTGATGCCTCGCGAGGAAGCAGGGGCCGTGTCGGTAATCCGGATAAGTCTCCAACACTTCCGCACTTTCGAGCGAAGAGACCAGCTGCCGGTAGGATATGTCTTTTTCCTGCAGACGGCCATAAGCGTGGTCCGACGTGCGAACCGAGCCCGACGCCACAAGCCGACGGATCTCTGTGACGAAATCCATTCACTCGGCCGCCTCGCGCACCGGCTTCGGCGCGAAATCCTCGCCGAAATGCTTGATCGCGCTCATCACCGGATAGGGCGTGAAGCCGCCGAGCGCGCAGAGCGAGCCAAACTTCATCGTGTTGCAGAGGTCGGTCACCAGCGCGAGGTTCTTCTCGGGCTCGATGCCGGCGGAAATCCGGTCGATCGTCTCGACGCCGCGCGTCGAGCCGATGCGGCAGGGCGTGCACTTGCCGCAGCTTTCGATGGCGCAGAACTCCATGGCGAAGCGCGCCTGCTTCAGCATGTCGGCGGTGTCGTCGAAGACGGTGATGCCGGCGTGCCCGATCAACCCGTCCTTCGCGGCGAAAGCCTCATAGTCGAAGGGGGTGTCGAACAGCGCGCGCGGGAAATAGGCGCCGAGCGGCCCGCCGACCTGCACCGCCTTGACCGGCCGGCCGGTCGCGGTGCCGCCCCCGATTCCGTCGACGATTTCGCCGAGCGTCATGCCGAAGGCTGCCTCGAACAGCCCGCCATGCTTCACGTTGCCGGCGATCTGGATCGGGATCGTGCCGCGCGAGCGGCCCATGCCGAAATTCTTGTAGTGCTCCGCGCCCTTGTCGAGGATGACCGGGACCGAGGCGAGGCTGATGACGTTGTTGATGACGGTCGGCTTGCCGAACAGGCCCTGGATGGCGGGCAACGGCGGCTTGGCGCGCACCACGCCGCGCTTGCCTTCCAGCGAATTCAGCAGCGACGTCTCTTCGCCGCAGACATAGGCGCCGGCGCCGACGCGCACTTCCATGTCGAAGGCATTGGGCGAACCGAGCACCGCCGGTCCCAGCATGCCGTAGCTGCGGGCGATCACGATCGCCTTCTCCATCGCGCGCACGGCGTGCGGATATTCCGAGCGGATGTAGACGAAGCCCTTGGTGGCGCCGGTGGCGATGCCGGCGATCGCCATGCCTTCGATGAGCACGAAGGGATCGCCCTCCATGATCATGCGGTCGGCGAACGTGGCCGAGTCGCCTTCGTCGGCGTTGCAGACGATGTATTTGCGGTCGGCGACAGCGTTCAGCACCGTGTTCCATTTGATGCCGGTCGGGAAGCCCGCGCCGCCGCGGCCGCGCAGGCCGGACTCGGTGACGGTCTTGACGATCTCGGCCGGCGCCATGGCGACGGCCCGCTCCAGCCCGCGCAAGCCGCCATGCGCGCGGTAGTCTTCCAGTGACAGCGGGTCGGTGAGGCCGCAGCGCGCGAAGGTCAGGCGCGTCTGTGCCTTGAGGAAGGGCAGATCCTCGGTCGTGCCGAGCGACTTTGCGTGCGCGCCGCCGGTGAGGAAGCCCGCGTCGAACAGCGAGGCGACGTCCTTCGCCTTCACCGGCCCGTAGGCAACGCGGCCGGTCGTAGTCTGCACCTCGACCAGCGGCTCAAGCCAGAACATGCCGCGCGAGCCGTTGCGGACGATCTCCGCGACCAGGCCGCGCGCGGACAGCTCGCTGGTGATCGCCTTGGCGACCTTGTCCGCGCCGAGCGCCAGCGCACCGGAATCGCCGGGGATGTAGATACGGGGTTTCATTTGCGCTGTTCCTTCGCCGAGACCCTCTCATCCGGCCTCCGCTTCGCTCGGCCACCCTCTCCCCGCTGGGGAGAGGAGACGTGCGGCCGGCTGCGCCACCCCCTCTCCCCTCGGGGAGAGGACGCGAGCCAAAACCGGCTGCAAAGCAGCCGCTGGCGAGCGGGTGAGGGGGCTCGCCGTGGCGCAATCTCCGACATCGAAAAGGTCATCCGCGCACCGCCTCGACGATCTCGTCGATCGTCTCCGGATCGCTGACCCGCCCGATCACCTCGCCGTCCAGCATCGCCGACGGCGCGCAGGCGCACAGCCCGAGGCAGTAGACCGGCTCCAGCGTCACCGAGCCGTCCTTCGTCGTCTCGTGGAAGCCGATGCCGAGCAGCTGCTTGAGTTTCGCGGCGACCGCGTCCGAGCCCATCGACTGGCAGGCCTCCGCCTGGCAGAGCTTCAGCACGTGCCGTCCGGCCGGCTCCTTGCGATAGTCGTGATAGAAGGTGACGACGCCGTGGACCTCGGCGTTGGAGATGTTCAGCGCCTGGGCGATGACCGGCAGGCTTTCGGCGGGGACATGGCCAAACTGGTGCTGAATCTCATGCAGGATGGGCAGCAGCGGGCCTTCCAGCCCGCGCAATTCGCTGATGATCTCCGCGGTGCGCGCCGCGATCTGGGTACCTGCCTGCTGCATGCGTGCAGACCTTTCCCTCGATTGGCCCGTTGGGCGCCAAGCGTCTATGAAACCAGAGAAATCAGGCGATTTCAATAAAGCCTAACCGTCGTTTGATAGAAACTATCTATCGAGCGAACGCGCCTGACCCTAACTCAGCGCGTCGCGGCGAATGTGCCGGCGAGCGCCACCGCCTCGTCCAGAAGCGCCGCCACCAGCGGCGTGTGGGGATCTCGCTCGGCGGCCACCAGCCCGACGACATGGCTGGCGTCCGGCTCGACGATCGGAATGGCCCGGATCGGCTCCGAAAAGCCGAATGTTTCCGCGAGGTTGAGCGGCATGATCGAGGACCATTTGCCGGTCCTGATGTGGCTGAACAGCACGATCATGGAGTTGGATTCGAGCGTCGGCCGCACCCGCACGCCGGCCTCTGCGAGGTGCTGGTCGATGATGCGGCGGTTCTGCATGTCGGGGGTCAGGAGGCAGAGCGGCAGGCTGCTCACCTCCGCCCAGCTCACCGTCCGGCGGTCAGACAGCGCGTTGCCGGCCGCGGTGATGAGTTGGTAGCGCTCCTCGTAGAGCGGCACGGAGGTGACGCGGCCGAGCGGCTCGTTGTCGAGGTAGGTGATGCCGACGTCGACGTCGAAATTGCCGATCAGCGACAGCACTTCGATCGAGGTGCGCGACAGCACGGAGAAGGTGACGCCGGGGTGTTTCTCGCGGAACGGCGTGGTCAGGCGGGGCACCATGGCGAGCGCGGTGGGGATCGCCGCGATCTTCACATGGCCGGACAGGCCGTGCCGCGCCGCCTTCATCTCCTCCTTCATGGTGCGCGCGTCGCCGGTGATGCGGCGCGCCCAGTCGAGCACGCGCTCGCCTTCCGGCGTCAGCCCCTGGTAGCGCGAGCCGCGCTGCACCAGCATGACCCCCAGTTCGCCCTCCAGTTGCTTGATCGCGGCCGAGAGCGTGGGCTGGGTGACGCCGAGCTCTTCCGCCGCCTTGCCGAAATGCTGGGCGCGGGCGAGCGCGATGAAGGATTCGAGCTTGTCGAGCATCGCCGCGAGCATAGGCTGCGCCGCGCCCGCCAGCCAGAGGCCGGCCGCAGCACGAGTTGATGCCGGACCCAATTGCGGTCAAATTCCTGGCGATAGTGAGCGCGGACGGCGAGCGGGTGGGCAGGCAAGTCTCGTGAAACGGCTGATCCTCAGCTTTGCGGCTGCGGCCTTGTCTTGGGCGTCCGCCGCAGCGCCGGCGGCGGCTGCTGCCGTGGGCGATACCTTTCCGAAGGAGGTGCGGCTCTACCATGAGCTGGTGATGCAGCGCGTTCCGGGGCTTGTCCGGCCGCTGATCGCCGACGGCCCCTATGAGGAGAAGGCCGCCTCCTGCACGTCCGACACCGCTGGACGGACCCATGCCGTACTCATCGGCGGCGACGACATCGGCGTGCCCGGTTTCCGCAAGCTCGAGGGACCGGCGAACGACCTGACGCTGATTTCGCAGGTGTTGCGCGACAGGGGCGTTGCCGCCGACGCCATCCACGTGCTCTCCGGATGGGACGCCACGCGCGCCTCGATCTCGGCCGCGTTCCACAAGGTGCTGGCGGACCTGTCCTGCAACGACCGCGTGATCGTGCACGTGTCCGCACCGTCGACCGAGACGCGCGGGTTCCTCGTCGCGATGATCGCAGCCGGCAAGAAAACGCTGACGGCGGAGGACGCCGCGCTCGTCGACGGCAAGAAGACCGAAACGTTCCTGAGCCGCCTGAGCTACGCGGTTCCGACCGCGAGCGATCTGGAGACGAAAGGGCGAACCTATGTGGAGCAGCTGGCGGGATTGAAGATCGGGATCGGCGACGACCTTGCGATCCTGCTGAACAGCGACGATCCGGAGCGCTACGAGGTGATCCTGGGGAGCGACGTTTCGGACTTCATGGTCGCGGTGCGCAATCGCGGCGCGCACGCCGTTGCCGTGCTCGACGTCCTGCACGCGTCGCAGGCCGGAATCGAGGACAAGCAGCGCGCGGCCGGCGACGACACCGTCTGGACCTACCAGTTCGACACCGGATCGCTGAACGTGTGGAACAAGCCGGTGATCGCCGCCACCCGCGGCGACTTCGCGGTGCTCTACGCGTCGGAATCGAACGAGGTCACCATCGAGCTGAAGCTGCCGAAGGGCGCGCCCGACGCCAAGATGTACGGCCTGTTCAGCTTCGCGGTGGCCGGCGGGATCCTGGAAACGCCGGCGGCGTCGCCGCGCACGCTGGGCGCGGCGATCGACAAATTCTACCGCGAGGGCAATCGTGTCCGCTACCACCCGCGCATCGAAGCCTCCAACCCGGACCTGGTGATCGTCGCCGAGGCGGCGCCGCCGGCCGACGACCCGATCAAGATCATCTCGCCCGCCCCGCAGCGCGGTGCGGCCGTCATGGAGAGGACGGAGGTCGAGATCGAGGGTCTGGTCGAGTGGCCGGCCCGGCTGCTGGGCGTCTTCGTCAACGATTCCGACGCGGCCATCGAGCCCGGCGGACGGTTCCGCCACACGGTGACCCTGAAGACCGGCCTGAACGTTGTCAACGTGCGCGCCGTCACCGCCGACAACCGCATGCATCAGCGCCGGATCGAGCTTCTCTTCGAGGGCGATCGCCAGGCGCTGGTCGGCGACGGCCGCCGCTTCGCCGTGGTCATCGCCAACCAGACCTATGGCGGCGCAACCGGGATGCCGAACCTCACCACGCCCTTCGCCGACGCGGACGCGCTGGCGGCGGTGCTGCAGCGCGACTACGGCTTCACCACCGAGCTTGCGCTCGACGGCGGCAGGGCGCTGTCGCTCGCGCTGCGCGACCCGTCGAAGCGCGACATCGAATTCGCCCTGCACCAGCTCGGCAAGGTTGCCGGCTCGAAGGACACGGTGCTGATCTTCTACGCCGGCCACGGCGTGTTCGAGCCGGTCACCTCCATCGCCTACTGGGTGCCGAGCGACGCGGAGCGCGGCTTCGAGCCGAGCTATCTGTCCGCTGCCGACATCTCCGCGGCGATCCAGCGCATGCAGGCCGGCAAGGTGATCCTGATCTCCGACTCCTGCTATTCCGGAGCGTTGCTGAGGGGCGCAGACGGCAGTCAGGCCGACACGATTCCCGAGCAGGATCGAATCGAGGCGTTGCTGAAGCTGCAGGCCAGCCGCTCGCGCATCGTCATCAGCTCCGGCAACAACGAGCCGGTGGCCGACCAGGGCGGCGGCGGGCACTCCGTCTTCGCGCGCGCCCTGCTGACCGGGCTGGAGAAGATGGACCACGACGCGTTTTCCGCGCGCGAGCTGTTCGACCGCTTCATCCTGCAGCAGGTGGCGGCGAATTCGGACCAGGAACCGCAGTTCCGTCCGCTGGAGAAGGTCGGCCACGAGGGCGGGGATTTCGTCTTCGTGCGGAGCCCGCCGGGGGCGGAGAGCGCCGCGGCGCCTTAGAGCATCCCCAGCTTTCGGTGTCCGGCCGGTTTCCCAGAGCATTGCCGGGCGCTATGTGCTGCATCCTGCTAGAGCAATTCTGCTTCCACTGGAATCGCTGAATTGCTCTATCTCTTTGATTTTGACGCAATTCCGGACGCAAGACCGCTGCGCACTTTTGCTGGAATTGCTCCAAGTCGGCAAAGGATCGTGCCATGCTCGGCTGGTTTCGTGCGCTTCTGCCCCGCGAGGACAAGTTCTTCGACCTGTTCGAGCGCCATTCACGCATCCTCGTCGCAGGCGCCGAGGCTCTGCAGAAGCTCCTGGCCGGCGGCGAGGGCGTCAAGCGCCACTGCGACGAGATCGTCCAGCTCGAGGACCAAGCCGACGCGATCACCCGTGACGTGCTGCTGGCGGTGCGCAAGAGCTTCATCACGCCGTTCGACCGGGGCGACATCAAGGACCTGATCCAGTCGATGGATGACGCCATCGACATGATGCACAAGCTGGTAAAGACGGTGATCCTCTTCGAGAAGACCGATTTCGACCCGCTGATGCAGGAAATGGGGACGATCATCGTCGAGGCGGCGAAGCTGACGGCCGAGGCCGTTCCGCTGCTGGACAAGGTGGCCGCCAACCTCGTGCGGCTGGGCCAGATCGCCGAGGAGATCACGCGGATCGAAGAGCGTGCCGACCACCTCCACGACGCCGGCCTGAAGGATCTGTTCAAGCGGCATGCCGCCAAGGGCGACGCGATGGCCTACATCGTCGGCAGCGAGCTCTATGGCCAGCTCGAGAAGGTCGTCGACCGGTTCGAGGACGTGGCCAACGAGATCAGCGGCATCGTCATCGAGAACGTCTGAGCGATGGACGCCACACTCGCCTTTCCGCTGCTGATCGGCCTGATCGGCATCGCGCTGTTCTTCGACTTCCTCAACGGGCTGCACGACGCGGCGAATTCGATTGCGACGATCGTGGCGACGCGGGTGCTCCGGCCGCAATACGCGGTGTTCTGGGCCGCCTTCTTCAACTTCATCGCCTTCCTGTTCTTCGGCCTCCATGTGGCGGAGACGATCGGCCGCGGCATCGTCAGCGCCGATATCGTGACGCCAGGGGTGATCTTCGCAGCGCTGATCGGCGCGATCTCGTGGAACATCATCACCTGGCACTACGGCATTCCGTCGTCGAGCTCGCACGCGCTGATCGGCGGGCTGCTGGGCGCCGCCGTCGCCAAGGCGGGCAGCGTCGCCATCGTCTGGGCCGGCGTGCTGAAGACGGTGGGCGCCATCTTCCTCTCGCCGCTGACCGGTTTCGTGCTGGCGCTGGTCCTGGTGCTCAGCGTCTCCTGGATCTTCGTCCGCGCGACGCCCTTCGCCGTCGATAGCACGTTCCGCACGCTGCAATTCGTCTCGGCCTCGGCCTATTCGCTCGGCCACGGCGGCAACGACGCCCAGAAGACGATGGGCATCATCGCCGTGCTGCTCTATTCGCAGGGCTATCTCGGCGGCGAGTTCCACGTGCCGTTCTGGGTGGTTATCACCTGCCAGTTCATGCTGGCCTTCGGAACGCTGTTCGGCGGCTGGCGGATCGTCCACACGATGGGGTCGCGAATAACGCGGCTGAACCCGATGCAAGGCTTCTGCGCCGAGACCGGCGGCGCCATCACGCTGTTCGCGGCGACCTGGATGGGCATTCCCGTCTCCACGACGCACACGATCACCGGCGCCATCGTCGGCGTCGGCGCGGCGCGGCGCGTTGCCGCGGTCCGCTGGGGCATCGCGGGTTCGATCGTCATCGCCTGGTTCATCACCATGCCCGCCACCGCCCTCATCGCGGCCGCCGTCTACTGGGTGACGAGCCTGGTCGGCTGAGGCTGCCGGAGCGGTGGCGGGGTCCCCTGGAGCGCACCCGCGCCCGCTTGGTTCGGGCGCCGACTTGCACTATCTCCATGCCGAACGATTGCGGGACCGCATGATGGCCGTCACCAAGGAAACCGTCCTCGAGAAGCTGCGGACCGTGCAGGGTCCGGACTTCGAGGGCAACCTCGTCGACCTGGGTCTGGTGTCGGAGATCTTCATCGCCGACGGCAAGGTGTTCTTCTCGATCACCGTTCCGGCCGCGCGGGCGCAGGAGCTGGAGCCGCTCCGCGCCGCCGCGGAGCGCGCCGTGAAGAGCATCCCCGGAGTCGCCGGCGCGGTCGTCGCGCTGACCGCGGAGAAGAAGGGCGGAGGCATGGCGGCCGCGCCGGCTTCGGCGCCGCGGCCGGCCGCGCCGCGCCCGGCATCCGCCGCCCCGGCCCGTCACGGACACGCGCCTGCCGGCAATCCGGGAGGCCCGACGGCCGGCCACACCCCGGGCCACACCCCGGGCAAGCGCGGGGTCCCGGGCATCGCGTCGATCATCGCGGTGGCGTCGGGCAAGGGCGGGGTGGGCAAGTCGACGACGGCCGTCAACATCGCGCTCGCCCTCAAGGCCGAAGGCATGCGCGTCGGCATCCTCGACGCCGACATCTACGGCCCGTCGATGCCGCGTCTGCTGGGCGTGGGCGGCAAGCCGCAGACGGTGGACGGCCGCATCCTGAAGCCGCTCGAGAATTACGGGCTGAAGGTCATGTCGATGGGCTTCCTCGTCGAGGAGGACACGCCGATGATCTGGCGCGGCCCGATGGTGATGTCGGCGCTGACGCAGATGCTGCGCGAAGTCGAGTGGGGCGACCTCGACGTGCTGGTCGTCGACATGCCGCCCGGCACCGGCGACGCGCAGCTGACGATGGCGCAGCAGGTGCCGCTGGCCGGCGCGGTGATCGTATCGACGCCGCAGGACCTGGCGCTGATCGATGCGCGCAAGGGGCTGAACATGTTCAGGAAGGTCGACGTGCCCTTGCTCGGCATCGTCGAGAACATGAGCTACTTCGTGGCCCCGGACACCGGCAAGCGCTACGACATCTTCGGCCACGGCGGCGCGCGCCGCGAGGCGGAGCGGCTGGGCGTGCCGTTCCTGGGCGAGGTGCCGCTCGAGATGACGATCCGCGAAATGTCGGATTCGGGCGCGCCGGTCGTGGTCTCCCAGCCGGACGGCGTCGGCGCCAAGGCCTATCGCGCGATCGCCCACGCGATCGCCCATCGGCTCGCGGAAACGCGTGCGGCCGCGTCCGCCGCCCCGGCGATCGTCTTCGAATAGGCGAACCCGCGGCGTCGGGCGTGGGGATTTGCGCCGGGAGCGGCGCCTGCGCATAGTGCAGGCGGTTTTCCAAGCGCGGGCCGCCATGACCGAGACACCCCTTCTGCACGAACGACGCGACGGCTATCACCTGCTGACGCTCAACCGGCCGCAGCGGCTGAACGCCTTCACGCCGGCGCTGCACGCGGCGCTTCGTGCCGCACTGGACGAATGCGAACGCGACGCCGGCTGCCGCGCCATCATTATCACCGGCGCCGGCCGCGCCTTCTCGGCCGGGCAGGACCTCGCCGACCGTGACCCGACGATCTCCGGCGACCGGCCCGATCTCGGGCTGACGCTGGAGACCTATTACAACCCGCTGATCCTGAAGCTGCGCGAACTGCCGAAGCCGGTGATCGTGGCCGTCAACGGCATCGCGGCAGGCGCCGGGGCCAACATCGCGCTGTCGGGCGACATCGTCATCGCGGCGAAATCCGCCAGCTTCATCCAGGCCTTCGCGAAGATCGCGCTGATTCCCGATGCCGGCGGCACATGGTGGCTGACGCGCCATCTCGGCGAGGCGCGCGCCAAGGCGCTGGCGCTGACCGCCCATCCCCTGCCGGCCGAGCGGGCCGCCGACTGGGGCCTGATCTGGAAGGCGGTCGACGACGACCGGCTGATGGCGGAGGCGACGGCTCTCGCCGAACAGTTCGCCCGCGGGCCCACGCATGCCTTTGCGCTCACCAAGAAGGCGATCCACGCCGCGTCTGCCAATGCGCTGGAGGCGCAGCTCCGGGTGGAACGGGAGCTGCAGCGCGAGGCGGGGTTCCAGGGCGACTTCAAGGAGGGCGTTGCCGCGTTCCTTGAGAAGCGCCCGGCGAGGTTCCGGGGAGACTAGCCGCCTTGCCGTTCGACGAGGTATTGCGTTGCGAGCGCGATATGACGCGGGATCGGCTTGTCCTTCCGGTACTGGGCGACCAGCCTGCGCGACACCTCGAGCTGGGCGGCCATCCCGTCGAGGCTGAGGCCGAGGACATCCATCGCCTGCCGAAACGACGCGTTGTCGAATTGAACCGAGGGCAAGCGGTCGAGCCAAACGGCGGAGAAGTCCAGATTCTCGTCCCACTGGATGGCGTTGCCGTATTCGCTGACGCGCAGGGTGCGAAAAAGCCGGTCGTCGTTGCGCAGGGAGATGTAGGCGCGCCGGCTAGCCAGCGCCGGCGCGAGGTCGACAACCTTGGTTTCGCCTGAACTCCACATCAGCCGAACCAGCCGGTCTGACAGTGGGGTGGCCTTCTTCAGGCGAGGAAGGGGTGCCCCGACCTCGATGATCTCATTGCCGGTTGAGACGGGTCCATTCATGTTCCAACAAAGTCCTGTTCTCAGCCGCCCAAGCGCGTGCTGCATCCAGACTGCGCCGATCAATCCTGCCAACCAGCACGCTCAGATCCGAGATAAGAACCAGCGCTTCATGATCCGGGGTCGTCACATGGAAATGGGGAGGATTGTGGTCGTCCGCGAAAATCTGGATCAAGATCCTTCCAAGACGGGCAATCGTGGGCACAGCGACGTATCCTCTACATAGTGCATAGGGTGCACTATTTCAAGCCGCCCACCTTGCCGCCGAATGTCGAGAAGAATTCGCCGGCGAGCTTTTTCGACGTCGACGTGATCAGCCGGCTGCCGAGCTGGGCGATCTTGCCGCCGACATCGGCCTTGGCCGCGTATTTCAGCAGCGTCACCCCGGGCTCGACCTCCTGCAGCGTCACGTCCGCGCCGCCCTTGGCGAAGCCGGCGATGCCGCCCTTGCCCTCGCCCTGGATCGTATATGCGCTGGGCGGATTGAGGTTGGTCAGCGTGACTTCGCCCTGGAACGTCGCCTTGATCGGCCCGATCTTCAGCACGACGGTGGCGGCCATCTCCGTCGGGGACTTCATCTCCAGCGACTGGCAGCCGGGAATGCACTCCTTGAGGATCGCCGGGTCGTTCAGCGCCTTCCAGACCTGATCCATCGGGGCATTGATGCGTTCCTCACCCTCGATCACCAGTGCCATCGCTCGCTCCTCCGCTCGCCCGCTTGGCCTAGCCGAGCGCCATGCCCTTGGCAATGCGGTGAACTTCGTCGCCCGCGATGATGCGTCGCCCTTGCCGTCGTCAGCGCCATGCCATATCGATTTGTCCTACAAATAGCCGGAGACGACGATGGCTGGGGCCAAGACCAAGAAAACCTTCCGCTCGCAGGAGTGGTTCAACAACCCGGATAATCCCGGCATGACGGCGCTTTATCTCGAGCGCTACCTGAACTTCGGGCTGACCCGCGAGGAACTGCAGTCGGGCAAGCCGCTGATCGGAATCGCCCAGACCGGCTCCGACCTGTCGCCCTGCAACCGCCATCACCTGGAGCTCGCAAAGCGCGTGCGCGCCGGGATCGAGGCGGCGGGCGGCATCCCCTTCGAATTCCCGACGCATCCGATCCAGGAGACGGGCAAGCGGCCGACCGCGTCGCTGGACCGCAACCTCGCCTATCTCGGCCTTGTCGAGGTGCTCTACGGCTATCCGCTCGACGGCGTCGTGCTTACCATCGGCTGCGACAAGACAACGCCGGCGCTGCTGATGGCGGCGGCGACCGTCAACCTGCCGGCGATCGCGCTGTCGGTCGGTCCGATGCTGAACGGCTGGCACCGCGGCCAGCGCACCGGGTCCGGCACCATCGCCTGGAAGGCGCGCGAGATGCATGCTGCCGGCGAGATCGACTACAACCAGTTCATGGACCTCGTCGCGTCGTCGGCCCCGTCGGTCGGCTATTGCAACACGATGGGCACGGCGACGACGATGAACAGCCTGGCGGAAGCGCTCGGCATGCAGCTGCCCGGCTCGGCGGCGATCCCGGCGCCCTATCGCGAGCGCGGCCAGATGGCCTACGAGACCGGCAAACGCATCGTCGAGATGGTGCATGCCGACCTGAAGCCGTCGGACATCATGACGCGCGAGGCGTTCGAAAACGCCATCGTGGTCAATTCGGCCATCGGCGGTTCCACCAATGCGCCGATCCACCTGAACGCGATCGCACGGCACCTCGGCGTCAAGCTGGACAATGACGACTGGCAGGCGATCGGCCATGACATCCCGCTGCTGGTGAACCTGCAGCCGGCGGGCGAGTATCTCGGCGAGGACTATCATCACGCCGGCGGCGTGCCCGCGGTCGTCGCGGAGCTGATGAAGGCAAAGCTGCTGCCCAACCCGGACGCGCTGACCGTCAACGGCAAGTCGTTCGGCGAAAACTGCCGGACGGCCGAGAACCTCGACCCCAAGGTCATCCTCCCGGTCAGCGCGCCGATGAAGAAGAGCGCCGGCTTCATCAACCTCAAGGGCAATCTGTTCGACAGCGCGATCATGAAGACCAGCGTGATCTCCGACGAGTTCCGCGAGCGCTATCTGTCGAACCCGAAGGACCCGGAGGCGTTCGAGGGCCGGGCGGTCGTGTTCGACGGACCCGAGGACTATCACAAGCGCATCGACGATCCGAAGGAGAAGATCGACGAGCACTGCGTGCTGTTCATGCGCGGCGCCGGCCCGGTGGGCTATCCGGGCGGCGCGGAGGTGGTGAACATGCAGCCGCCGGACTACCTGATCCGGAAGGGCATCCATTCGCTGCCGTGCATCGGCGACGGCCGCCAGTCCGGCACGTCGGGCTCCCCGTCGATCCTGAACGCGTCGCCGGAAGCAGCCGCCGGCGGCGGCCTGGCGCTCCTGAGAAGCGGCGATCGCGTCCGCATCGACCTGCGCAAGGGCACCGCCAACATCCTGATCTCGGACGCCGAGCTCACCGAGCGCCGCGCGGCGCTGGCCCAGCACGGCGGCTATCAGTTCCCGAAGCATCAGACGCCGTGGCAGGAAATCCAGCGTGGCATGGTCGACCAGTTCGACCAGGGCATGGTGCTGAAGCCGGCAGTCAAATATCGCGACGTGGCGCACACCGCCGGCGTGCCCCGCGACAACCACTGAACCCATCGCAGCCGGGGCGCGTCGTCACGACGCGGCCCGGCCGATCGCCCGGAACAGCTCGATCGTCTCGAACTCGCGGTACGAGCTTTCGTCGTTAGTCTGGCCGTAGGTCGGATTGGCCGACAGCTTGGTGATGACCAGCCCGCGCGCCGGGTTCACGTAAACGAACTGGTTGTAGACGCCGATGGCGGAGAACTCGCCCTCGTCGCCGTCCATCAGCCACCATTGGTACCCATAGCCGAAGGCGGAGTCGGACGTGTCGCGCTTGCCGGGCACGAGGTGCGGCGCGTCGGGCGTGACGGAGGCCTTCACCCAGGCTTCCGGGACGACCTGCCGTCCGTGCCAATTGCCCCTCAACCGATAGAGTTCGCCGAGCTTGGCGAAATCGCGCGCCGTCGCCTGAAGGCCGCCATAGGCCATCTCCATGCCGTCGGAATCCACCAGCCAGTGCGCGGCATCCTCCATGCCGAGCGGGTGCCAGATCTTCTCCTCCACATAATCGCGGATCGTGCGTCCCGTGGCGGCCTTGAGCACCATGCCGAGGATCTGCGTGTCGATGGAATTGTAGAGGTTGTAGGTGCCGGGCTGCCGCTGGCGCACCATCGTGGTGGCGATCTCGCCGAACGAGCCGCCATGGGCGAAGACCGCGATGAAGCGGTTCATGTCGGACTCCGGGTCCGAATAGTCCTCGCTCCAGCGCGCGCCCGACGACATCTGCAGGACGTCCTTGAGCGATACGCCGTGATAGGCGGTGCCGGGGCGCAGCTGCGGCAGGTAGCGGGAGACCGGCACGTCGACGCTCTGGATCAGGCCGTCGGCGATGGCGATGCCGATCGCGGCCGAGGTGAAGCTCTTGGCGACGGACATGGACGTCCACTGCACGCCGGCGCCTCCGGTCATCGCGTAGTGCTCCAGAACCATGCGCCCGTCCCTGATGACGAGCAGCGCCACGGTGTCCGTATCGTCGAGCAGCGCCGCCGAACTCAGCTCCTTGCCCTCCCAGCGGTAGGTCGCGGGCAGCTTCATCTCGGGTCCGCGCGGAAACGGGCGCGGCGCGGGGGAGGGCGTCATCGACGACACCGGAAAGATCTCCGCCAGCCGATTGAAGGTGGCGGTCTGCCGCGCGCCCGAAAACATGCTGCGCGCGAACTCCAGGCGCTCGTTCATTGCCCCGTCCCCCGTGTGAGCTGGCCTATGACAGCCGTCGCCGCCTTGCGCATCGCGCGCTGCGGGGCCTCGACGCCGAAGTCGGCGAGGCTGGTCTGTCCGAGGATCATCGACAGGATGACGAAGGCGGCGTCCCGCCGCCCCTTCGCCGTCCCGATCTTCTCGCGCGCCATCGCCGCGACGAGCATGTCGATGGCGTAGCCGTAGACGCCCTTCAGCCGCTCGCGCACATGCGCGTCGCTCTCGGCCAGGTGCCACAACTCGCCCATCACGGTGTTGGACAGCTCGTTGGCGAACAGCTCGTCGACATAGAGATCGAGCAATGCATGGAGCGCGATCGCGCCGTGTTCGTCGCGGATGCGGGCGAGGCTCGTCTCGGCGCGCGACAGCAGCCGGTCGATCAGCCGGTCCACCATGTCGTCGCGGTTGCCCATGAAGTAGCGAACCAGGCTGCGCGGCAGGCCGGCCTCCTGGGCGATGTCCGTCAGCTTGGTCGAGGCGATTCCCTTGCGCACCACGCAGGCCTCGAAGGCGCGCATGATCTCCTCGCTGCGCTCTTCCTGCTTGGGTGGTCTCGCCATGCCGCGCTCAATCCTGTCAGTGTTGACAAGAAATCCTACAGGCCGTTTATTGTCAACTGTGACAGGATTGGTGCCGAGGCCGATGCCACGCGTATCGGTGGGCAGAAGGAAGGGGACCGACATGAAACTGCATGCCCTCGCAGGAGGCCTCCTGTTCGCGACGGCGCTGTCCGGCTTCGCCTCTCCGGCAAAGGCTCAGGATGCTGCGCTCACGGTCTTCGACTGGCCGGGCTACGAAGATCCGGCGCTGCATCAGGCCTATGTCGACAAGCATGGCGCCTCGCCGACCTTCACCTTCTTCGGCGACGAGGACGAGGCGTTCGAGAAGCTGCGCTCCGGCTTCCGGGCCGACATCGCGCATCCGTGCTCGACCAATGTCGTGAAGTGGCGCGAGGCCGGCATCCTGCAGCCCCTCGACACGAGCCGGATCGCCGCCTGGAACGACATCCTGCCGGGCATCCGGGGCATGAAGGATGTGATGGTCGACGCCGACGGCACGGCCTGGTTCCTGCCCTTCGACTGGGGCAACACGCTGCTGACCTATCGAACCGATACGGTCGACGCCGCCGATATCCGGTCGCTGAAGGCTTTCGCCGACCCGAAGTTCAAGGACAAGGTCTCCATCCCATCCAATCCGGACGCCGCCTATGCGCTGGGTCTGCTTGCGGTCGGCGTCCACGACATCCAGGCGATGACCGACGCCGATTTCGACGCGGCCTCGGCGTTCCTTCGCGAGGTACACAAGAACGTCCGTATCTACTGGGGCGACAACACCGAACTGGCGCAGGCGATGGCCGGCGGCGAGATCGACCTCGCCTGGGCGTGGAACGAGACGGCGAACGCGCTGAAAGCCAATGGCGTACCGGTCGACGTAATGCGCGATACCGACGAGGGCCTCGCCTCCTGGGTCTGCGGCTACGCGCTGCTGAAGGATGCGCCGGGCAATCTCGACAAGGCGTACGATTTCCTCAACGCGGTCATGGCGCCTTCGGTGTCGAGCTACATGGTCACCGCCTGGGGTTATGGCCACGCCAACGGCGCGGGCATGGCGGCGGTCGATCCGGCGGCGCTCGACGCGGCCGGGCATGCCGACATCGACAAATACCGCGACAAGACGATCTTCGCCGTGCCGGTCGACCACAACACCAAGATGCGGTTCGTCCAGGAGTTCGAGAAGATCAAGGCCGGCTATTGAGCCGGTTCAAGGCTGGAGCTTGATCGTCGCCGTGCAGCGCTCGAGGTACTGCGACGCATCGAGGATGCCGCGCGTGCGAAATGCCAGATCGGGCTGGCCGTTGATCCGGACATAGGCCGTGCCGGCCTTGTCCAGCGCCTCGAAATTCTCCGGCGTGAGCGGATAGCTGGAATCGACGATGGAACTGCCCGTGGTCATGGCTTCCAGCTCAATGGTCTTGCCACCAAAAACATCGAGGCGGATGGTGACGGGCTTGTCGTCCTCGAACGCGCCCGGCCAGTAGAAGATGCGCACGACGGTATGCGGGTCCTGTCCCTGATAGCGCGTCAGCCAGAGCGCATTGTACGGCGCGACATTGAACTCGACCGGGTCGCGGTTGACGGCGTTGCAGCCGCGGGAGCCGGACATGATCGTCCAGCCGCCGTCCCTGACGAAGAAGGTGGAAGGCATGTCCTGCGCGCCGGCTGGCGAGCCGGCCGCGACCGTCACCAACAACAGCGAAATCTGGGCAATTCGGTAGGGCATCGGACCTCCTCGCTTTCGAGGGAGCCTATTCCGGAATGCGCTGGCCGAACAGCCGGCCGAGGAAGCCGTAGAACCACTCGGCCTGCGTCGCGTCGTGCTGGTGCATGAGCGCGTCCTGCTCGGCGCGGGTCTGGGTGCCCGGCTTGCCGTAGGGCGCCCAGGGCGCGCGCTGCCAGCGGCGGAAGCCTTCGATCGTCACCTCGGAATGGAACTGAAGCCCATAGGTGCGCGGACCGTGGCGGAAGGCCTGGTTGGGGAACAGGTCGCTGCCGGCGAGGCGTTCGGCGCCGTCCGGGATGCCGAATGTGTGCCAGTGCGACTGCGAGACGTGGATGGGCGAGGGGAGGAAATCCTTCCCCGCCTCGGTGGGCTCGATGCGGTAATAGCCGAATTCGCTCCAGTCGCCGTCGAGCGGCCCGACTTTCGCGCCGAGATGAAAGGCGATCTGCTGCGCGCCCTGGCAGATGCCGAGCAGCGGCACGTCGCGTTTCATGCACTGGTCGATGAAGCGGTATTCGTCGTTGAGGAACGGGAACCTGCCGGTCTCGTAGACCTCGTATTTGCCGCCATAGACGACGGCGCCGGCAACCGAGCCGTCCGGCGCGTCGAGCGTGTCGCCGGCGAAAGGTCGCCGGATGACCGGCTCGAAACCGCTGGTCGCGAGGAAGGTGTGGACGCGATCGTCCGGCGGATCGTCGCCGTGGCTGACGAGGATGACGCGGTTCGGTTTCGTCATGCCGCCGACCAGCCCATCCCGCTGCGCGGCAGGTGAATGTTGGGGAAGCGGGCGCGCAGCCGATCGTCGATCGCTTTCGGCACGTGTCGGGGAAAGCGGCTGGCCAGCACCTTCTTCTTCTCGGCGATGGCGCGCTGGAGGATGTCGGGCTTGCCCTTCTCGTTCCACTCCTTGGGCGAGAAGCGGTCGCCGACGGCCGGGTAGAAATACTCGGTCTGCATCAGCTTCAGCGTCTGCTCGTTGCCGAGATAGTGGCCGGGGCCGTTCAGGCAGACGTCGGAGATCGTCGCGACCGACAGCGATTCGTCGGTGACCTCGATGCCGCGCACGGCGCGCAGGCAGTAGCCGATCATGTCGTTGTCGATGATCAGGCTTTCCAGGCAGAAGCCGAGCAGCGAGGCGTGCATCCCGGCGGATTCGTAGACGAGGTTCAGGCCGGACAGGCCGGCCATCACGTCGGTGATGCCCTTCTCGAAGCCGGACTGGATGTCGGGCAGCTTCGAATCCGCCATGCCGGCCGCCGAGCCGCCCGGCAGGTCGTAGTAGTGGGCCATCTGCGCGCAGGCGGCGGTGAGCACGGACTGCTCCGGCGAGCCGCCGGACATCGCGCCGGTGCGCAGGTCGGAGACAAACGGCCAGGTGCCGAAGATCGCTGGATAGCCGGGCTTCAGCGCGTTCACGTAGACGAGGCCGGCGAGCACCTCGGCCACCGCCTGCACGACGGCGCCGGCGACGGCGGCCGGAGCCGTGGCGCCGGCCTGGCCGGCGGAGAGCAGCAGGATCGGGATGCCGCCCTTCACGCATTCCTCCAGCACGCCGCAGGCATCCTCGGCATATTTCATCGGCGGGACGACGAAGCAGTTCGAGTTGGACACGAACGGCCGGGCGCGGAAGTTCTCCTCGCCGCCGGCGATCGCGTAGAGCATTTCCAGCGCCGGGCCGACATTCTCGCGAACCGTGAAGCTGGTGCCGACATGCTTCGACGTGCCCATCACGCAGGCATAGAGCGTGTTCAGATCCATATCCAAGGGATCGGGGATGTCGCGCGGCACCATCGGCCGCTGGAAGAAGTGGATGTTGTCCAGTCCCTCGACCAGGCGCGCCGCGTCATAGATGTCCTGCAGGAGCGATTCGCGGTACTCGCGCTTCTCCACGTCGACCAGATGGACGGCGGCGCCGGCCGTGCCGTAATGGACGCGCTTGCCCTGCACGACCATGTCGTGTTTCGGATCCTGGCCGTGCAGCGTGAAATTGCGCGCGGCGATCTTGATGGTGTGGAGGATCAGTTCGCGCGGGAAGCGGATGCGCTTGTCGTCGCCGTAGATGGCGCCGACCCGGGTGCAGGCCTCGATGCAACTCGGGATCGCATTGGCGAAGCCGACGGTTTCCAGCACCGTCAGCACGGCCTCGTGCACGCGGTCGAGCTCGGCGTCGGTGAGCGGCTTGTAGCGGCCGCCTTCCATGCCGGCGCGCACCGGGCGGACGTCCTCGGCGAGCGGCGCCGAACGGATGGCACGGCGCGCCTCGCGGCCGCCTGCGCGTCGCGATCGACCGCCAGCGCCCGCGTCTTCGGTGGCATCCGTGTTCTGGACCACGTCGGTCGCAAGCGCTGATGTCGCCATCGCAGACTCCTGTTCGAGCGGGTCCGGTCCCGGCCGGCGTCCAGCGCTCATGTGCCCTTCGTCCTGAGACTTATGATGCCACGGCAGGCCGGCCCGTTTGGGCCAGCCGCCGCGTCAGAATGGGCCACACTGTGGGTCAGTGCCGCTGGGGCTCACGCCGCCGCGGGTCTGCGTCCGGCGGCGGTCGCGAGCTCGCGGATGCCCGGCTCGATGTGCTGCAGCGCGATCGACGAGATGCCGAGGCGCATGTAGCGCCCGGGCCGCTCCGGGCGCTCGAAGAAGCGTTCGCCCGGCTCGACGATGACGCTGCGGGCCGCCGCAGCCGAGGTCAGCGCGCGGGTGTCGGTTCCGCGCGGGCCTTCGAGCCAGATCGATGTGCCGCCGGCAGAGTCGGTCGAGCGCCATTCCGGCAGGAAGGCGGACACCGCCTGGACCAATCGTTTGCGCCTCTCGTCGAAGGCGGCGGAGAGGCGCCGCACCAGCGCCTCGTGGTGGCCGAGAGACAGGAAAAGCGCCACGGCACGCTGGTTGTTGGCCGGCGGGTGGCGCAGCATGAAGCGGCGGAGTGCCCGCAACTCGGCGACGAGGTCGGCTGACGCCACGATGTAGCCGAGCCTCAGACCCGGCGCGAGCGTCTTCGACATCGACCCGACATAGACAACGCGGCCGGTGCGATCGAGGCTCTTCAGCGCCTGCTGCGGCGCCTCGTCGAGCAACTGGCTGTCATAGCCATCCTCGATGATGATCTGATCGTTGCGCTGGGCGCGCGCCAGCAGGTCCTGCCGGCGCTCGGCGCTGAGCGGCACCATCGTCGGGCAATGGTGCGAGGGCGTCGTGAAGATGAAGTTGGCGCCGGCAGGGATCGCGGACGTGACCAGACCCTGACCGTCGACGGGCACCGGGTCGATCTCGGCGCCGGCCAGACGGAAGATGGAGCGCGCGTCCGGATAGCCGGGGTCCTCCAGCGCGACGCGGGAGCCCTTGGTCATCAGGAGGTTGGCCAGCATGTAGAGCGCATTCTGGGCGCCGAGCGTGACGATGATCTCGTCCGGGCTGGCGAAGATGCCGCGCCGGGGCAGGAGCCGCGCCTGGATCTGCTCGACCAGCAGCGGGTCGTCACGGTCGACCATGTCGGCCGCCCAGTTGCGGATCTCCAGCACGGCCAGCGCCATGCGGTTGCATTCGCGCCACTCGGCGGTCGGGAACAGCGCCGGGTCGAACTGGCCGTAGACGAACGGGTAGGAGGACTTGATCCAGTTCTCGTGCTTGGCCGGCGGCGGCATCTCGCTCGCCTTGATGCGGCGCAGCGCCTTCCAGTCGACCTGGCTGGTGCCTTCCGTCGGCCGGTTGGCAGGGCGCGCCGGCGTGGCGAGCACCTCTGGATTGACGAAATGGCCGCGGCGCTCGCGGGCGATCAGGAAACCCTGGTCGACGAGCTGCTGGAACGCCAGCACCACCGTGCCGCGCGCGACGCCCAGCTTCTCCGCCAGGATGCGGCAGGACGGCAGCGGCATGGAGGCGGCGATCTGCCGGTCGAGGATGGCCGCGACGATTGCCTGGCGGATCTGCGCCTGGAGCGTCTGGCCGGACTCCGGCGAGATCCGGAACAGGCCGGACCAGATGGCGACGTCGTTTCTCTGCGGCATGGCTGACCTCCGGATTCCTCCCGAACCACCCAACCCCTTGGACCACAAACTGGTATCCCTGGTACAATGTGTTGCACCAATCAATTTTTCTGATTGTGTCGATTTATGCCAGTGATCGAACGCCGCTGGCTCAGTCGCCCTGGCACGCCGCAGGGTGCGGACGGGCAGGGGAAAAATGTCACAGAGCGCTGCGGCCGAGGTCGCGCCGGCGCGGCTTCTGCTATTGTACTGCCGCCAGACATGCCGACGGAGGCCCACGGTGGCGCGACAGACCCTACAAGCCAGCATCGACGCGCTGCGCGACGACCTTGCCCGGACCCCGCGCGACATGCGAGCCGCGTTCGCGGCCGACCCGAACCGCTTCGACCGCCTGTCGCTCCGCGACGGCGACCTGCTGCTCGACTGGTCCAAATGCGCGGTCGGCGACGGGACCATGCGCCTGCTCGCGGCCGCCGCGGAGGCTGCCGACGTGGGGGGGCGCCGCGACGCGATGCTGGCCGGTGACAGGATCAACACGACCGAGGACCGCGCCGTGCTCCACACCGCGCTGCGCGCGCCGCGCGGCGCCAAGATTGCCGTCGAAGGCGCGAACGTCGTGCCGGAGGTTCACGCGGTGCTCGGTGCGATGGCGCTGTTCGCCGATGGCGTCCGCTCGGGCAAGACGTCGGGTGCGACAGGCAGGCGCTTCACCGACATCGTCAACATCGGCATCGGCGGCTCCGACCTCGGCCCGGCGATGGCGACGCTGGCGCTGGCGCCGTTCCACGATGGCCCGCGCGCGCATTATGTTTCCAATGTCGACGGCGCCCACATCGCCGACACGCTGAAGCCGCTCGATCCGGCGACGACGCTGTTCATAATCGCGTCGAAGACCTTCACCACGATCGAGACAATGACCAATGCGGCGACGGCGCGTCGCTGGGTCGAGGAAGCGCTCGGCGCCGACGCGGTCGGCAGCCATTTCGCCGCCGTGTCGACCGCGCTGGACAAGGTCGCCGCCTTCGGCATCGCGCCGGAGCGCGTGTTCGGCTTCTGGGACTGGGTGGGCGGCCGCTATTCGCTCTGGGGCGCCATCGGCCTGCCGATCATGATCGCGGTCGGCCCCGAGAACTTCGGCAGGTTCCTCGCCGGCGCGCATGCGATGGACCGGCATTTCGCCACCGCGGCGCCGCTCGAGAACATTCCCGTCGTGATGGGGCTGGTCGGCTGGTGGCACCGGGTGATCCGCGGCTATCCGGCGCGCGCCGTCATTCCCTACGATCAGCGCCTGGCGCGGCTGCCGGCCTATCTCCAGCAGCTCGACATGGAATCCAACGGCAAGAGCGTGACCGTCGACGGAACGCCGGTGACAACGCCGACCGGGCCGCTGGTCTGGGGCGAGCCGGGCACCAATGGCCAGCACGCCTTCTTCCAGCTGTTGCACCAGGGGACCGACATCATCCCGGTGGAGTTCATTGCTGCGGCCCGTGGGCACGAGCCGGAGCTGAAGGAGCACCACGACCTGCTGCTGGCCAACTGCCTGGCCCAGTCGGAGGCGCTGATGAAGGGCCGGACGCTGGCCGAGGCGAAGGCGCAGATGGCGGCGAAGGGCGTCAAGCCGGCAGATGTGGACCCCATCGCACCGCATCGCGTCTTCTCCGGTAACCGTCCGTCCGTCACGATCCTCTATGCGACGCTCGACCCGTTCACGCTCGGGCGCCTGATCGCGCTCTACGAGCATCGCGTCTTCGTCGAGGCGCAGCTCTTCGGCATCAATGCCTTCGACCAGTGGGGCGTGGAGCTCGGCAAGGAACTGGCCACCAACCTGCTGCCGGTGGTCCAGGGCAAGGTCGACCCGGGACAGAACGACGCCTCGACAGCCGGGCTCGTCCGCCATATCCATGATCTCCGGGCGGGGCAGTAGGGACATCTCCATCTTGGCAATCAAAGGTATTCTGTTCGACAAGGACGGAACACTGGTCGATTTCAACGCGACATGGTTCGGGGTCGCGGACTATCTCGCGCTCGAAGCATCGGAGGGGGACCGGTGGAAGGCGGACAGGATGCTTGCCGCCGCCGGCTACGACTTCGCCACCAAGATGTTCAAGGCGGACTCCATCTTCGCGGCGGGCTCCAACCTCGACGTGGTCGAGCTGTGGTTCCCGAAGCTGACGGAGGCGGAGCAACTGGCCGAGGTCGCCCGGTTCAACGAGATCACCGCGATCCAGGGCTCGCAGCGCGCCGTCGCCCTGCCGAACATTCCCGAGACGCTGGCCAAGCTGCACGGCGCGAACTACCGCATGGCCGTCGCCACGAACGACTCCACCTCCGGCGCCGAGAAGACGCTGGAGGCGCTGCGCATCTCGCAATTCTTCGATGCGGCCTATGGCTATGACGCCGTCGCCCGGTCGAAGCCCGCGCCCGACACGATCTACGCCTTCTCCGACCTGACCGGATTGAAGCCCGCCGAACTGATGATGATCGGCGACAATCGCCACGACCTCGAAATGGGGCGGGCCGCCGGCGTCGGCCGGACCGTCGGCGTGCTGTCGGGCACCGGAACGCGCGAGACGCTGGCGCCGCTGGCCGACGCGGTGCTGGAGTCCGTCGCCGATCTGCCCGGTTATCTCAAGGAGCAGGCGTCGGCATAAACCGGCGCGACCAGCGCAATTGCCGGGCACACAAAAATGTGTCACCTTGACGCTGTGAATACCACGCGGGGCGAGAGCAGGAGACATTGGTGTGACGAGGGACACCCTCCTTCGTGAGCTCCGCAAACTGGCCCGCAAGCAAGGGGTTCGCTTCGACGTGGAGGAGAGCCGAGGCAAGGGATCGCACTACCGCGTGCACTACGGCGACAGGTTCACCACCGTCAAATCGGGGGAACTGAAGCCAGGGTATGTGAAACTGATCAGGCAGCAGTTGGGGATCGACTGATCCGCCCGAATGCCGCATGAGCAAGGGAACTGACGCATGCAATATTCCTATCCGGGCCAGTTCGATCGCGATCCGGACGGCGGCTATCTGGTCACATTTCCGGATGTCCCCGAGGCGCTGACGCAGGGCGACGATCTGCCGGACGCAAAGCGCAGCGCTGCTGAAGCCCTCGGCCTCGCCCTTCGCGGATATGTTGCGCAGGGACGCAGGCTGCCGAGGCCCTCAGCGGCCCGCAAGGGGTTCTTCATGATTCACGTCGAGACGGGCGACGCGCTCAAGCTTGCCGTGATCGAGGCATTCCAGGCAGCTGCGATAACCAAGTCGGAACTCGCGCGCCGCCTGGGAAAGGGCGAAACGGAAGTCTACCGCATCCTCAACCCCGATCATCCGACCAAGCTCGCGGCGCTGGAAGATGTCCTCCGGGTGCTCGGCAAGGAGATCATCGTGTCGGTCAAGGACGCCGCATAGCGCGGCGACCTAACCCCGCAGCTCGCGCCGCAGGATCTTGCCGACATTGGTCTTCGGCAGCTCGGTGCGGAACTCGACGTGCTTGGGACGCTTGTAGCCGGTGAGGTTCTGCTTGCAGTACTCCATCACGGCCTCGGTCGTCAGCGACGGGTCCTTCTTGACGATGAAGAGCTTGGGCACCTCGCCCGAGTGCTCGTCCGGTACGCCGATCGCCGCGACTTCGAGCACGCCGGGCAGCTGAGCGACGACCTCCTCCAGCTCGTTCGGATAGACGTTAAAGCCGGAGACCAGGATCATGTCCTTCTTCCGGTCGACGATCTTCACGTAGCCCTTGTCGTCCATGAAGCCCATGTCGCCGGACTTGAAGAAGCCGTCGCCGGTCATGACCTTCGCGGTCTCGTCCGGCCGGTTCCAGTAGCCCGCCATCACCTGCGGCCCGCGGATGCAGATCTCGCCGACCTCGCCGTTCGGCAGGTCCTTGCCGTCCTCGTCGCGGATGGCGATCTCGGTGGACGGGATCGGCAGGCCGATCGTGCCGGAAAACTCGTCGGCATCGAAGCGGTTGGCGGTCGCCACCGGCGATGTCTCGGACAGGCCGTAGCCCTCGGACACGACGCAGCCCGTCAGGGCCTTCCAGCGCTCCGCGACGCCGCGCTGCACCGCCATGCCGCCGCCGAAGGTGAGCAGCAGCGGCTTGAAGTCGAGCTTGCGGAAGTCCTCGTTGTTGAGCAGCGCGTTGAACAGCGTGTTCAGCCCCGGGAAGACGTTGATCGGATACTTCGCCAGCTCCTTCACGAAGGCCGGGATGTCGCGCGGATTGGGGATCAGGATGTTGTGCGCGCCCTGCTGCATGCCCATGATCGCGTTAATCGTTAGCGCGTAGATGTGGTAGAGCGGCAGCGGGCAGACATAGGTGAGCATCAGCGGCTTCGGTCGCTTGATGTAGGCGCTTTCCACCCAGAGCGCGTTCTGCGCGACATTGGCCAGCACGTTGCGGTGAAGCAGGGTCGCGCCCTTGGAGACGCCGGTCGTTCCGCCGGTGTACTGCAGGAAGGCGACCGCGTCCGGGCCGACCTTGGCGGGCTTGAAGGCGCGGGCGGCGCCGGTTTTCAGCGCCGTGTTGAAGGGCACGTGGCCGGGAAGCGACCATTGAGGCACCATCTTGCGCACGCGCCGCACCACGAGGTTGACGATCAGGCCCTTCAGCCCGAGCAGGTCGCCCATCGTCGCGACGACGACGTGCTTGACCTGCGTCTTGGCGACGACGGCCTGCAGCGTCGACGCAAAATTCTCCAGGATGACGATCGCCTCGGCGCCCGAATCCTTCAGCTGATGCTCCAGCTCGCGCGGCGTGTAGAGCGGGTTGACGTTGACGATGGTGTAGCCGGCGCGCAGCGTGCCCATCATCACCACGGGATACTGCAGCACGTTCGGCATCATGATCGCGACGCGTGCGCCTTCCTTCAGTCCGGTCGACTGGAGATAGGCGCCGAACTGCGCCGACAGCGTCTCAAGCTCGGCATAGGTGAGCGTCTTGCCCATGCAGGTGAAGGCGGAGCGCGTGGCGTACTGCTGGCAGCTCTTCACCAGCAGGTCGCCGATGGAGTCCGCCAGCGGGGCGCCGATCTCGGCCGGGATCACGCTGGGATAGCTGGCAAGCCAGGGTTTGGTGCCGGTCGCCGCGGTTCCGTTCGCAGATGCCATCGTTCCTCCTCCGCCGACCCGTCGGCGCGCCCCCTCCGGACGCGCCCCGGGCCGCTGTTTCGTCCTCGATCGTATCTAGGGTGACAGATTGCATACGTGCAAGCCTGCCGCCGCGACAGCAGTTCTGCCGCGCCTACTGGCCAAAGCCCTTGTGTCCTTCGAGGAAGGCGATTTCGTCCGTGGTGCTCTGCCGGCCCAGCGCCTTGTTTCGATGCGGAAAACGGCCGTACCGCGCGACGATGTCGCGATGCTCCACGGCGTATTTGGTGTCCGCGCCCATCGCCGCGAACAGCTGGATGCAATGCTCCTGGTCGGCCGTCACCTCGGAATGCATGAACGGCATGTAGAGGAACATGCGACGGTCCGGCGGCAGCGCCGCGTCGAATTCCTTGTCGACGGCGTTGCGCGCGATGCCCAGCGCCAGCGAGTCCGTGGAGAACGCGGACGCCGTGCCGCGGAACATGTTTCGCGAAAACTGGTCGAACAGGATGATGGCCGCCAATGCGGCGTCGGCGTCGCTGTAGACGGAGTCGGGCAGATCGGACTGAAGGCGTGCGTGAAGGTCGAGAAACCGGGTGCGGATCGTCTCGTCGGTCGCGGGCTTCGAGCTGAACCAGTCTTCCTGTGTCAGCTCCTCGAACCAGTAGGACAAGACGTCCCGGACCCAAACCGGATGTTCCATTCACTCCTCCCATGGCCGCTCGGCACTGCCCGGCTAGTTGACCCTCGATATGTCCGGCACCGCGTCGAGGAGCATCCGCGTGTAGCTGGCCTGCGGATCGTCGAAGATCTGGTCGACCGGGCCGTTCTCGACCAGAACGCCGCCATGCAGCACGCCGACATTGTCGGCCATCTGCCGGACCACGGCAAGGTTGTGGCTGATCAGCAGATAGGTAAGCCCGTATTCGTCCTGAAGCTTGCGCATCAGTTCCAGAACCTGCGCCTGCACGGAAACGTCGAGCGCCGACGTCGGCTCGTCGCAGACGATGAACTCCGGCTGGCTGGACAGCGCGCGGGCAATCGCGATGCGCTGCCGCTGGCCGCCGGAGAATTCGTGCGGGAACTTCTTCATCGACGCCGGGTCCAGCCGGACGCGTTCCAGGAGGTCGGCGACGCGATCCTCGATCTCGGCGCGATTGGACGCCAGCTTCAGCGCGCGGATCGGCTCGGCGATGATGTCGCCCACCATCCAGCGCGGGTTGAGGCTGGCATAGGGGTCCTGGAAGATCATCTGCACCCGGCGCCGCCGCTTCTGGCTGCCCGCGCCCGGCGCCCAGACGTCGTCACCGTCGAGCAGCACGCGGCCACCGGTCGGCCGGATCAGCCCGACCATCATGCGCGCGCAGGTCGATTTGCCCGAACCGGACTCGCCGACGAGGCCGTAGGTGCTGCCCTTCGGGATCGAGAAGGAGACCTCGTTGACGGCGCGGATGGTCTTGCTGCGCGCTCCGCCGAGCAGGCGGTCCAGCGTCGACTTCGACAGCATGAAATCGCAGGTGAGTTTGTCCACCTCGACCAGCGGCCTGTCGGCCGCCGGCACCGCGTGGCGGATCGTCTCGTCGCGGATCGACGGGATCGCCTTGATCAGCCGCTGCGTATAGTCCTCGCGCGGCCGCTTGATCACGTCTCCGACGGAGCCCGTCTCGACGATCTTGCCCCTGTTCATCACGATCATGCGGTTAGCCGTCTCGGCGATGACGCCCATGTCGTGGGTGATCAGCATGACGGCCGCGCCGCGACTTTCGCAAAGCCGCTTCAGCACCTTGATGATCTGCGCCTGCACCGAGACGTCGAGCGCCGACGTCGGCTCGTCGGCGATGATCAGGTCAGGCTCGGCCGCGAGCGCCAGCGAGATGACGACACGCTGGCGCATGCCGCCGGAGAACTGGTGCGGGTAGGAATCGATGCGCTCCGCCGGCGAGGGGATGCCCGCTTCGCCGAGCAGCGCGATGGCCCGTTCGCGCGCCTGTTCCTGGGTCATCGGCAGATGGCGGCGGATCGTCTCCACGAGCTGATGGCCGATCGTGTAGAGCGGGTTGAGGCTGGTCAGCGGATCCTGGAACACCATGCCGATCTTCTTGCCGCGGAGCCTGTTCATCTCCTCGACGGGCAGGTTCTGGATCGGTTTGCCCTGGAACAGGATCTCACCCCTGGAGATGCGGCCGGGCCGGTCGATCAGGCCGATGATGGCCGAACCCGTCATCGACTTGCCTGCGCCGGATTCGCCGACGACGCCGAGGATCTCGCCCGGCGCGATATCGAACGACACGCCGTCGACGGCCGTGAAGATGCCGCGCCTCAGGTGAAACTCGACGGTGAGGTCGCGGATGGACAGAAGCGGCGCGGCCATCAGCGCAGCCTCGGGTTCAGCGCATCGCGGAGCCAGTCGCCCAGCAGGTTCACCGCCAGCGCCAGCGCGATCAGCGTCACGGCCGGGAAGAACAGGATCCACCACTCGCCGGAGAAGAGGAACTGCTGGCCGATGCGGATGAGCGTGCCGAGCGACGGCTGGGTGGGCGGCACGCCGACGCCAAGGAAGGAGAGTGTCGCCTCCTCGATGATGGCGAGCGCCAGCCCGATCGTGGCGATGACGAGGACGGGGCCGAGCGTGTTGGGCAGGACGTGCCGGAACAGGATCGTGAACCGGCCGACGCCCATGATCCGCGCTGCCGACACGTAGTCCTTCTGCCGCTCGACCATCGTCGCGCCGCGCACGGTGCGCGCGAACTGCGCCCAGTTCGACAGGCCGATCGCCAGGATGAGGACGGCGATCGCCATGCCCTCCTGGCGGCTGGGCGGGATGATGCCGCGGGCGATGCCGAAGATCAGCAGCGCGATCAGGATCGCCGGAAACGACAGCTGGATGTCGGCGATGCGCATGATGACGCTGTCGATGCGCCCGCCGGCATAGCCCGCGGCCAGTCCCAGCGCCGTGCCCAGCGTCAGCGCGAACAGCGTCGCGGAAATGCCGACGAAGAGCGACACGCGGCTGCCGTAGAGGATCGTCGACAGGACGTCGCGACCCTGGTTGTCGGAGCCGAGCAGGAAGTAGTTGCCGGCAAAGGAGGACGACATGGGCGGTGTGAAGCCGTCCATCAAATTGAGGCTCGACGGGTCGAACGGATTGTAGGGTGCGATGAACGGCGCGAACACCGCCGCCAGCACCAGCACGGCGGTGACGAAGGCCGCGACCATCGCGATGGGCGAGCGGCGGAACGAGTAGAGGATGTCGCTCTGCGCGGCGCGGCGGAACCAGCCGGGTGGCGTCGATGCTGCGATCTGCGCGGCGGATTCGGGCGGTGTCGTCGACATGGTCACTTGCCCCCGGCTCGTGCGTCGACCCGGAGCCGCGGGTCCACCACGTAATAGAGAATGTCAACGATGAGATTGATGACGACGAAGACCAGCGCCACGAACAGGAGGTAGGCGGCCATGACCGGCACGTCGACGACCTGGACCGAGTTGACGAACAGCGACCCGACGCCGGGCCACTGGAACACCGTCTCGGTGATGATCGCGAAGGCGATGACGGAGCCGAGCTGCAGGCCGGTGATGGTGATGACCGGCACCAGCGTGTTCTTGAGCGCGTGGCCGAAATTGATCGTGCGCTGCGACAGGCCGCGGGCGCGCGCGAAGCGGATGTAGTCCTGGCGAAGCACCTCCAGCATCTCTGCCCGCACGAGGCGCATGATCAGCGTCAGCTGGAAGAGCGACAGCGTGATGGCCGGCAGGATCAGCGATCGCAGCCCGGACGTGGTGAGGAGCCCGGTCGTCCACCAGCCGAGGTTGACGGTCTCGCCGCGGCCGAAGGACGGCAGCATCTTCAGCTCGACGGCGAAGATGTAGATCAGCCCGATGCCGATCAGGAACGTGGGCAGCGACACGCCGATCAGCGAGGCGGACATGATGATGCTGGTCGACCATGCGCGCGGCCGGAGCGCCGTATAGACGCCGAGGCCGACGCCGAAGACCAGCGCGATCAGGGCGGAGGCGAAGGCGAGCTCGATCGTGGCGGGCAGGCGGCTGAAGATCAGCTCGGTCACCGGCGTCTGCAGGCGGTAGGAGATGCCGAACTGCCCCTGCACGGCGTTGCCGATGAAGCGGGCGAACTGCAGGAACACGGGATCGTTGAGGCCGAGCTGCTCGCGGAGCAGTTCGTGGTCCTCGAGGCGCGACTCCTGGCCGAGCATCGACGCAACCGGGTCGCCGACGAAGCGGAACATGGAAAAGGCGATGAGGGCGACGAACAGCATGACAACGACGGATTGCAGCAGTCGTCGAAGGATGAAGGCCAGCATCGATGCGGTCTCCGGGAGCGCGCAGCCGTCGGCGTGCGCGAACAGGGCCGGGCAGCGATCCGACCGATGTCGGGGCGCTGGCCGGGGGGCCAAGACGAGCGAAAAAGGCCCGTCACGCAACGCGGCGTGACGGGCCCCTCGGATGGATCGGGACTAGTCCTTCGTCATCTCGTAGATGCGCGGCTGGTTCTCCGGATGCACCGCGATGTTGAAGCCCTTCTTCGTCGCGTAGGCCAGCACCTGGTTGTGGACAGGCAGCAGCACGCGATCGGCCTGAACGACCGCCCAGATCTCGGCGATCGTGGCGTCGCGCTTGGCGACGTCGACTTCCGTGCCCAGCGACTGGATCTTGGCGTCGAGATCCGGGTTGGTGTAGCCGCCCGGATTGTAGGCGCCGTAGTGACCGGACTTGGTGTGGATCAGGTCATTGAAGATGTAGGCGGAATCGAAGGTCGGGACGCCCCAGCCGAGCAGGTAGAAGTCGGTCTCGGCGTTCTGGATCAGCGGCGAATGCTGGGCGATCGGGCGCGACGCCAGCGTCACCTTGATGCCGGCCTGGCCGAGCATGCCGACGACCGCCGTCGAGATCGCTTCGTCGTTGACGTAGCGGTTGTTCGGCGTGTCGAGCGTGACGGTGAAGCCATCCGGATAGCCGGCCTCGGCGAGCAGCGCCTTGGCCTTCGCGATGTCCGGAGCCGGATACTTGTCGAGCTCGGCGGTCCAGCCGTTGACGAAGGGCGGGGTCGCCACGCCGGTCGGGATCGAGTAGCCGCGCATCACGACCTGCTTGATGGCGTCGCGGTCGATCGACAGCGCCATCGCCTCGCGGACCTTCGGGTCGTTGAACGGGTTCTTGTCGGTCACGTTCGACGACTTGAGCGGCGCGTCGCCGAACTTGTAGCCGAAGTAGATCACGCGGTTCTCGGGGCCGGTCGTGACGGTCACGCCGTCCGACGAGGAGAGGCGCTCGATGTCTTGCACCGGCACGTCCTGGACGAAGTCGACCTCGCCCGAGAGCAGCGCCGAAACGCGGGTCGCGGCGTCGGAGATGACCGTGTACTCGATCTTGGTCACGAACGGCTTGGTCTCGGCCCAGTGGGCTTCGTTCAGCTCGAGCACCGACTTCACGTCGACCTCGCGCGAGACGAGCTTGTAGGGGCCGGTGCCGTTGGTGTTGCGGACGGCGTAGTTGTCGTCCTGCGAGCCGGCTTCCTGAACCGTCACGGCGTTGTTCGCCTCGGTCCAGGTCTTGTCCATGATGAAGGTGTTGGTGAGGTTGTTCGGATAGAGCGGCGACGGGCCGGTCATCTTGACGTGCACGGTGTAGTCGTCGACGGCGGTGACGCTTTCGACGCTGGCGTGCAGCTGGCGCATGTTCGACTTGTCCGAGCGCGCGCGGTCGAGCGAGAACACCACGTCCTCGGCGGTGAAGTCGGCGCCGTCGTGGAACTTCACGCCCTGGCGCAGCTTGAACACCCATACGGTCGGATCGTCGCCGAGCGCCCATTCGGTCGCCAGGCGCGGGATGAGGGTGCCGGCGACGTCGCGGTCGACCAGCGTCTCGTAGATGTGGTGGGCGAAATTGTGGGTGATGCCCTGATTCTGCGAATGCGGATCGAGCGTGAGCGCGTCCGATACGCGCGCCCAACGAACCGTCTCCGCCGATGCGGGCAACGCGCCGGCCACCAGCGCGGCCACGCTGGCCGTCAACAACAGCTTCTTCATGATTACTCCCATCCCTTTTAGCAGGGTTTGCCTGATTATCCCGTGGCGGCGAGTCCCGCCGACGATTGGAGGGCACCATACGAAACATGCGTTCGTTTGAATAGTACCACAAAATGTATGAGGAATGTCTTTGTTGCGCTAGATATTGTGCCTAGAATGTCATTCTAAGGACGGTTTGAAGGGTAGAGCGGTGTTCCAATGCGAGGTCTTATTTGCTTAGATGCCGCCTTCCCGAGCCACCCGGAGGGGGCTCGGATAAACACAGGGAGTGGTATCTATGTTTCGAAAAATGACGTTCGCGGCCGCGCTGCTTGCAGCCACCGCGTTCTCGGGCATGGCGAGCGCCAAGACACTCGTTTATTGCTCGGAAGGTTCGCCGGAAGGTTTTGACCCCGGCCTCTATACGGCGGGCACGACGTTCGATGCGGCGTCGGTGACGGTCTACAACAAGCTCATGGAATTCAAGCCGGGCACCACCGAGGCGGAGCCGGGTCTGGCCGAGTCGTACGAGGTTTCGGACGACGGCCTGCAGTACACCTTCAAGATCCGTCCGGGCGTGAAGTTCCAGACGACCGAATTCTTCACCCCGACCCGCGACCTGAACGCCGACGACGTCGTCTTCTCGTTCGAGCGGCAGTGGAAGAAGGACCATCCGTGGCACCAGTACGTCACCGGCACCGCCTGGGAGTACTTCGACGGCATGGGCTTCCCCGACCTGATCACGAACATCGAGAAGGTCGACGACATGACGGTCCGCTTCACGCTGAAGGCGAAGGAAGCGCCGTTCGTCGCCAACCTCGGCATGGACTTCGCCGCCATCATGTCGAAGGAATATGCCGACAAGCTCGAGGCGGATGGCAAGAAGGAGCAGCTGAACCAGCTGCCGCTCGGCACCGGCCCCTTCAAGTTCGTGGCCTACCAGCAGGACGCCGTCATCCGCTTCCAGGCGCATGAAGGTTACTACAAGGGCAAGGAGAAGATCGACGACCTGGTGTTCGCGATCACGACCGACGCCGCAGTCCGCCTGCAGAAGCTGCAGGCCGGCGAGTGCCACGTGATGCCGTACCCGAACGCCGCGGACGTGCCGGCCATGAAGGCCGACTCCAACCTGCAGGTGATGGAAGCCCCCGGCCTGAACGTCGCCTACCTGGCGTTCAACACGACGCAGGCTCCGTTCGACAAGGTCGAGGTCCGCAAGGCCATCGACATGGCGATCAACAAGCAGGCGATCGTGGACGCGGTGTTCCAGGGCGCGGCGATCGTCGCCAAGAACCCGATCCCGCCGACGATCTGGTCGTACAACGACGCGATCCCGGCCGACACCTACGACCCGGCCGCGGCGAAGGCCGCGCTCGAAGCCGCTGGCGTCTCGGGCCTGTCGATGAAGCTTTGGGCGATGCCGGTCGCGCGTCCGTACATGCTGAACGCCCGCCGCGCGGCGGAGCTGATGCAGGCGGATCTGGCGGCTGTCGGCATCACCGCCGAGATCGTCTCCTACGAGTGGGCCGAGTACCTCGACAAGTCGAAGGCCAAGGACCGCGACGGCGCTGTGATGCTCGGCTGGACCGGCGACAACGGCGACCCGGACAACTTCCTGCACACCCTGCTCGGCTGCGACGCCGTCGGCGGCAACAACCGCGCGCAGTGGTGCAACCAGGAGTTCGACGACCTCGTCGTGAAGGCCAAGCAGGAGACCGACCAGGCCGCCCGCACGAAGCTCTATGAAGAGGCGCAGGTCGTCTTCAAGCGCGAGGCTCCGTGGGTCACGCTCGACCACTCGACGGTCGTGATGCCGATGTCCAAGAAGGTCACCGGCTATGTGATGAGCCCGCTGGGCAAGCACAGCTTCTCCGGCGTCGACATCGCCGAGTAAGCGGCAATCGTGGAAAAACACGGGAGCGCTCGTTTCGCGGGCGCTCCCGTTCGTTTAGGGTGGTGGAGGCGGGTCGTGCCCGCCTGCCGAAGGGGCTCGGATGCTTCGGTTTCTCATTGGCCGTCTGGCCGTTCTGATCCCGACCTTCGTCGGGGTTTCGATCATCGCCTTCTCGTTCATCCGGCTGCTGCCCGGCGACCCGGTGATGCTGCTGTCGGGCGAGCGCGTCATGTCGCCGGAGCGGCACGCGGAAATCTCCCACCAGCTCGGCCTCGACCGGCCGATCGTCATCCAGTACCTCGACTATCTGTGGGGCGTTCTGCGCGGCGATTTCGGGCATTCGATCTCGACCAAGCAGCCGATCATCGACCAGTTCTTCACCCTGTTCCCGGCGACGGTGGAGCTGTCGCTGTGCGCGATCATCTTCGCGATCGTCATCGGCATCCCCGCCGGCATCATCGCCGCGATCTACCGGGGCTCCTTCATCGAC
Organism: Rhizobiaceae bacterium; assembly: GCA_019635755.1. Classification (GTDB taxonomy): domain Bacteria; phylum Pseudomonadota; class Alphaproteobacteria; order Rhizobiales; family Rhizobiaceae; genus OAS926. The sequence continues at coordinate 297,615 of JAHBYW010000005.1, forward strand.
CAGTCGATCATGTCGACGGCGCTGATCGGCTTCTCGATGCCGATCTTCTGGTGGGGGCTGCTGCTGATCATCCTGTTCTCCGGCATCCTGGGCTGGACGCCGGTTTCGGGGCGAATCTCGCTGATGTACTTCTTCCCGTCGGTCACCGGCTTCATGCTGATCGACTCGCTGCTGTCGGGGCAGGCCGGCGCCTTCCGGTCCGCCGTCAGCCACCTGATCCTGCCGACCATCGTGCTGGGAACCATCCCGCTCGCCGTCATCGCGCGCCAGACGCGCTCGGCGATGCTGGAGGTGCTGTCGGAAGACTATGTGCGCACGGCACGCGCCAAGGGCCTGTCGCCGATGCGCGTCGTCGGCGTCCATGCGCTGCGCAACGCCATGATCCCGGTCGTGACGACAATCGGCCTGCAGGTCGGCGTCATGCTGGCCGGCGCGATCCTGACCGAGACGATCTTCTCCTGGCCCGGCATCGGCAAGTGGATGGTCGATTCCGTGTTCAAGCGCGACTACCCCGTGATCCAGGGCGGGCTGCTCATCATCGCCGGCATCATCATGCTGGTGAACCTCGCCGTGGACCTGCTCTACGGCCTCATCAACCCGCGCATCCGGCACTGAGGGCATCGCCATGACCGACGTCGCCGCAAGCCCGACCGGACCCATATCCGTCGATCCGTCGCTCAGAGCCCGACTGGCGGAGTTCTGGTACTATTTCTCGGAGAACAAGGGCGCCGTCATCGGGCTGGTGTTCTTCCTGTTCCTGGTCGTGCTCGCGGTCTTCGCTCCGCTGATCGCTCCGCACCTGCCCAATGCGCAGTACCGCGACGCCGTGCTGCTGCCTCCCGTCTGGCAGGAGGACGCGCGCACCGTGTTCAAGGTCGGCGCCGAGGAGGTCGGCCGCAGCTCGTTCCTGCTGGGCACCGACGCCGTCGGCCGCGACATGCTCTCGCGCCTGATCTACGGAACGCGCTTCTCGCTGTTCATCGGCGTCATCGTCACGGTGATCGCGCTGACCGGCGGCATCTTCATCGGCGTCGTGGCGGGCTACTTCCGCGGCTGGGTCGACACCGTGATCATGCGCGTCATGGACATCATCCTGGCGTTTCCCTCGCTGCTGCTGGCGCTGGTGCTGGTCGCGGTGCTGGGGCCGGGCCTGACCAATGCGATGATCGCGATCGCGCTGGTCTTCCAGCCGCATTTCGTGCGGCTGACGCGCGCCGCGGTGATGTCGGAAAAGTCGCGCGACTACGTCGTCGCCGCCAAGGTCGCCGGCGCGGGGCATCTCAGGCTGATGTTCCGCACCATCCTGCCGAACTGCCTGGCGCCGCTGATCGTGCAGGCGACGCTCTCCTTCTCCAACGCCATCCTGGACGCCGCGGCGCTCGGCTTTCTCGGCATGGGCGCGCAGCCGCCGACGCCCGAATGGGGCACGATGCTGGCCGAGTCGCGCGAGTTCATCCTGCGCGCCTGGTGGGTCGTGACGCTGCCCGGCCTGGCGATCCTGATCACCGTGCTGGCCATCAACCTGATGGGCGACGGCCTGCGCGACGCGCTCGACCCCAAGCTGAAGCGGAGCTGAGCCATGGCGCTGCTGGAGATCGAGAACCTCGTCGTCGAGTTCGAGACCGCCTCCGGCCCGTTCCGGGCGGTGGACGGCGTGTCGCTGTCCGTCGACCAGCGCGAGGTGCTGGCGATCGTGGGCGAGTCCGGTTCGGGCAAGTCGGTGTCAATGCTGGCGGTGATGGGCCTGCTGCCCTGGACCGCGCGGGTGACCGCCGACCGCATGGCCTTCAACGGCCGCGACCTGATGAAGCTCGGCCCCTCCGACCGGCGCAAGATGGTCGGCAAGGACATGGCCATGATCTTCCAGGAGCCGATGGCCAGCCTCAACCCGTGCTTCACCGTCGGCTTCCAGATCGAGGAGGTCCTGCGCGTCCATATGGGGCTCGACCGCCGGCAGCGACGGGCGCGCGCGATCGAGCTGCTGGAGCTGGTGGGCATCCCGCAGGCAGCCGAACGGCTGGGTTCCTATCCCCACCAGATGTCGGGCGGACAGTGCCAGCGCGTGATGATCGCCATCGCGCTCGCCTGCAATCCGAAGCTGCTGATCGCAGACGAACCGACGACGGCGCTCGACGTCACGATCCAGAAGCAGATCCTCGACCTGCTGATGCGGCTGCAGGCCGAGCACGGCATGGGGCTGATCATGATCACCCACAATATGGGCGTGGTCGCCGAGACCGCGGATCGCGTCATCGTCCAGTACAAGGGCCGCAAGATGGAGGAGGCCGACGTGCTGTCCCTCTTCGAGAGCCCGAAGAGCAACTACACGCGTGCGCTGCTGGCGGCGCTGCCGGAGAACGCCGTGGGCGACCGGCTGCCGACCATCGCCGACTTCTCCGCCGAGTTCGAGAGGGCCGCCCGATGAGCCGCGTCGTCGTCGAGGGCAGGGACATCGTCCGCGACTACCACATGACCGGCGGGCTGTTCCGGCCCGCACGGACGGTCCACGCGGTGAAGGGCGTGTCCTTCAAGGTCGAGCAGGGCAAGACGCTGGCGATCGTCGGCGAGAGCGGCTGCGGAAAGTCGACCCTCGCCCGCATCATCACGATGATCGACCCGGCGACCTCCGGCGAGCTGTTCATCGACGGGAACAAGGTCGACATCGCGCAGAAGGCGCTGACGCCGGAGATGCGGCGGAAGGTGCAGATCGTCTTCCAGAACCCCTATGGCTCGCTCAATCCGCGCCAGAAGATCGGCGACGTGCTGGCCGAGCCGCTGCTGATCAACACCGATGTCGGGGCCGACGAGCGCCAGGCGCGCGCCATGGCGATGCTGAAGAAGGTGGGCCTCGAGGAGAAGCACTACAACCGCTATCCGCACATGTTCTCGGGCGGCCAGCGCCAGCGCATCGCCATCGCCCGGGCGCTGATGCTGAACCCCAGCCTGCTGGTGCTGGACGAGCCGGTTTCGGCGCTCGACCTGTCGGTGCAGGCGCAGGTGCTGAACCTGCTGGCCGATCTGCAGGACGAGTTCCGGCTGACCTATGTGTTCATCAGCCACGACCTGTCGGTCGTGCGCTACATCGCCGACGACGTGATGGTGATGTATTACGGCGAGGCCGTCGAATACGGGCCTCGCGAAGAGGTCTTCGCCAACCCCGGCCACGACTACACGAAGGTGCTGTTCGCCGCGACGCCGCGCGCGGACGTCGAAAGCATCCGCGCACGACTGGCGAAGAAGCGCGCTGCCTGAGCCCTCGCGGCGAGGCGCGAGAATCGGCGGTGTTCGATGCCGCCGGTCAGGTCTCGCGGAAGGCGCGCTGGATCTGGTCGGCCAGCGGCTTCAGCAGGTAGGACATCATCGTCCGGTCGCGAGTGGTGAAGAACACCTCCGCCGGCATGCCCGGCGTCAGGACGAGATCGTCGTCGAGGCGCGCCAGCTCTTCCTTCGACAGCACGACATAGGCCGAGTAGAAGCCCATGCCGGTCCGCTGGTCGACGGTGATGTCCGGCGACACGTTGCGCAGCGTTCCGACCAGTTCCGGCGTGGTGCCGTGGCTGAACGCGGACAGCCGCACGCTCGCCTTCTGCCCTGCATGCAGCTGGTCGATGTCCTGCGGATGGATCTGCGCCAGGATGGTGAGCTCGTCGGTGATCGGGACGATCGACATGATCACCTCGCCGGGCTGGATCACGCCGCCCTCGGTGTGGATGCGCAGCTCGTGAACGATCCCGTCCTGCGGGCTGCGCAGCTCGACGCGCTGCAGCTGGTCGCGGGCGACGCGCTCGCGCTCGTGGAACTCGGCGAGCTTGGCCTGCGCCTCGCGCAGCTGCTCGGCGACCTCGCTGCGCAGGTCCTGGTCGATCTGCAGGATCTGCAGCTCCACCTCCGCCGAGCGCCCCTTGGTCGACGCGATCGACGCCTTCAGCTGGCCGATCGCGCCGGCGACGCTGACCGCGTCGCGCTCCAGCGCCGAAAGTCGGTCGCGCGACACCAGCTTCTGCTCGAAGAGGGGCCTCAGATAGTCGAGATCCTTCTGGATCAGTTCGCCTTCGCGCACCTTCGCATCGTACTGCTGCTCGAGGCCCTCGACCTCGTCGCCCAGCTGCGCGATGCGCTCCCTGAGCTGCGATTTCTGCCCGGAGCGCACGGCGCTGCGGAAATCGAACAGCGACGTCTCGCCCTCCATCAGCTTGCGGACCGCCGGCTCGTCGGCGGCGGCGACCAGCTCCTCGGGGAAGGTGATCGCGTCCTTGCCGTCGCGCTCGGCCTCGAGCCGCGCGGCGCGCGCGAGGAGTTCGTTGATGCTCTGGGTGACGATCATCAGACCGGCGCGCGTCGCCGTCTCGTCGAGCCTGACCAGCGTGTCGCCCTTCTTCACGATGTCGCCCTCGCGCACGAGGATCGCGCCGACCACGCCGCCCGTCGGGTGCTGGATCTTCTTCACGTTGGAATCGACGATGACCGTGCCGCCGCCGATGACGGCGCCGGCGATGCTCGTCGTCGCCGCGACGCCGCCGAGGCCGAAGACGAACAGCGCTACCGTGGCGATGCCCCACAGCATGTAGCGGCGGATCGAGCCCTTGATCTCATGGTCGGAGCGCGGTGCGGTCACGGCGTCGGTTCCTCTGCGGTGGCAACGACCTTCAGCGGCACCTGCTGCTGTGAAGGCCGGGTCAGCTTGCTCAGGATGTCGTTCTTCGGCCCGAACGCCTGCACGCGCCCGGCCTGCATGACGAGGACCTGGTCGAGCGCAACCAGCGCGCTCGGCCGGTGCGCGATGACGATGGCGATGCCGCCGCGCGAGCGCACCGACTGGATGGCGCCGGTCAGGGCGTTCTCGCCGTCGGCATCGAGGTTCGAGTTCGGCTCGTCGAGGACCACCATGAACGGCTCGCCGTAGAGCGCGCGCGCCAGCGCCACGCGCTGACGCTGGCCGGCCGACAGGTTGGTACCGGCTTCGCCGATCCGCGTGTCGTAGCCCTCGGGCAGGCGCACGATGAGGTCGTGGACGCCCGCGGCATTCGCCGCCTTCAGGATCTTCTCGGTCGGCGCCTCGGGCTCGAAGCGCGCGATGTTCTCGGAAATCGTCCCGTCGAAGAGCTGGACGTCCTGCGGCAGGTAGCCGATGTGCTGGCCCAGTTCCTCCGGCGCCCACTGGTCGAGCGTCGCGCCGTCGAGGCGGATCTGCCCGCGCGCCGGCAGCCAGACGCCGGTGATGGCGCGGGCGAGCGACGATTTTCCGGATGCGCTCGGCCCGATGACCCCGAGGCCGGCACCCTTGGACAGGCTGAAGCTCACGTCCTGCACGACGAGTGTCCTGTCACCGGGCGGCACGACCGACACGTTCTCCACGGCCACCGCCGCGACGGGCGCGGGAAGCGCCACCGTCGTGTCGGTGTCGGGCATGGCGGAGAGCAGGTTGGTCAGGCGGCGCCAGCTGTCGCGGGCGCTGACGAAGGATTTCCAGTAGGCGATGGCGGTGTCGATCGGCGCCAGCGCGCGGCTCATCATGATCGAGGCGGCGATCATCACGCCGCCCGTCGCCTCGCCGTGGATGACCAGCCAGGCGCCGACCGCGAGAATCGCGGACTGGAGCACGAGGCGCAGGATCTTCGACACGGTGCCCAGCGAGCCGGCGATGTCACTGGCGCGCTCGTTGGCGGCGAGGTATTCGGCGTTGATCGTCGTCCAGCGCAGGCTGACGCGGTCGCCGAACCCCATCGCCTGTACCGCCTCGTTGTTGCGGCGCGTCGCCTCGGCGAGCTGCAGGCGCTTGGAGGCGAGCGTCGCGGCCTCGCGCGACGGCGCCTTGGTCCGCACCTCGGCAAGGATGGTCAGCGCGGTGAGGATCAGCGCGCCCAGCACCGCGGTCATGCCGAGCCAGAAATGGAACAGGAAGCAGATGGCGATGTAGATCGGCATCCACGGCATGTCGAACAGCGCCGTCGGCCCCGCCGCGGAGAGGAAGTTGCGCACCGAGTCGAGGTCGCGCAGCGGCTGCATGCCGTCGCCGGTGATCTTGGAGCGCAGCGGCAGCCGGATCAGCACCGGGTAGATGTTCTGGCTCATCTCGGTGTCGAGCGCGGAGGAGACGCGCACCAGGAGCCTCGACCGGATCAGTTCCAGCACGCCCTGGAAGGCGAAGAGCAGGCCGGCGAACAGCGCCAGGCCGAGCAGCGTCGGCACGCTGCGCGACGGCACGACGCGGTCGTAGATCTGGAGCATGAAGAAGGAGCCGGTCAGCGCCAGCAGGTTGACGATGCCGCTCATCATCGCGACGCCCCAGAAGGCTCCGCGAAAAGCGGCGAGCACGCGCGCCAGGGTCAGTTTACGTGTTTCGTTTACGCCTGCAGCCATGTGTTGCCTGACCCTGACGCCTGGGGCGCCACCGAGCGTTTGCACCGATTCCGCATTTTTGTGGCACAAAAAGGTTGCAGGTTCAGTACCTGCACCGCCCCCTCAACCGCGGCTGGCCCGCATCATGCCCGCGCGGCTTATACAGCCAAACGCGCCCCGCCGCAATTTGCGGTGGCGGCAACGCCCGGTGGTTGCGGCAACAGCTGAAAGAACGAGGGACAAAGCTGTTTGTTTCCTCGCAGAAAGGCCGGTCCGGAGGCAACCCTGTTGGTGGACTGACACTGCGGCTATATTTCGGGGATGTATTTTGCACATTCGGGCACACCCGGAGACAAGCGAGACTGGCAGCCCATGGCCGACCATGCGCGCGAAGTGGCGCGGCTGGCGGCGGAAAATGCCGATGCCTTCGGCATGGCGAAGGCGGGCATGCTGCTTGGCCTCGCGCATGACCTAGGCAAGTACGATCCGCGCTTTCCGCCGCGGCTCGAAGGCGCGAACATAAGGGTGGATCATTCGACCGCCGGCGCCAAGATCGTGCTGGATCTTGCGCGCCAGGCGCTGGCGCAGACGCGGGCCACGCCGGCGGACGGCCTCGCGGCAGAACTGGCAGCCTATGTCATCCTCGGTCACCACGCTGGCCTTCCCGACAAGCACTCGGCCGAGGCGAACTGCTTCGAGCGCCGGATCGATGGCTATGCTGGCAGCCTCGACGAGGTCTGGCGGAGCGAGATCGATCTCGACCTCTCGGGGCTGATGCCAGAGGCGATGATGAAGACCATCGCGCAATCGAACCACAAGGCCTTCGACCTCTCGGTGCTGACGCGCTTCCTGTTCTCCGCCCTGGTGGATGCCGATTTCAAGGATACGGAAGCGCACTACTCCCGCCTCAAGCTGCACACGCCCGACCGTGCTTGGTCGTCGCTGCAAAGCCTGCTGCAGGAGTTCATCGCGCGGTTCGACGCGCATATGGCGGGAAAGCGGACCGACAGCGCCGTGAACCAGCTCCGCGGCGAGGTCCTGGCCCATGTGCGTGGCAAGGCCACCCTGTCGCCCGGCCTGTTCACGCTTACGGTGCCGACTGGCGGCGGCAAGACGCTCGCCTCGCTCGGCTTCGCGCTCGACCATGCGCGCACGCATGGGCTGCGGCGCATCATCTATTCCATCCCGTTCACGTCCGTGATCGATCAGACGGCCGACATCTTTCGTAATGTGCTGGGCCGCGAAAACGTACTGGAACACCACTCGGCGATTGACGACGACGACGAGGAGCAGAGGCCCCGCAAGGATAGCCGGGCCGCGACCAGCCGCGACAGGCTGAGACTCGCCATGGAGGACTGGGCGGCACCGGTGATCGTGACCACCAACGTGCAGTTCTTCGAAAGTCTGTTCGCAGCGCGCACGTCACGCGCGCGCAAGCTGCACAACATTGCGGGCTCGATCATCATCCTCGACGAGGCGCAGACGCTGCCGCGCCAACTCCTGAAGCCCTGCGTGCGCATGATCGATGCGCTGGCACGGCTGTTCGGCTGCACCATCGTGCTCTGCACCGCCACGCAGCCTGCGCTCGGCCGCGAGCGGGCAGATGGCAAGAACGGATTTCCTGATGGGCTCGACTTGAAGGGTCGCGAACTGGCCCCGGACCCGCCACATTTGTTCCAGGTGCTCAAACGTACCTCCATCAGGCGCGCCGGGCCGATGGACAACGCCGCCCTGGTCGAGGCGCTGCGGCCGGAACCTCAGGCCCTGGTGATCGTCAACAGCCGCAGGCACGCGCTGGAGCTTTACAGGCACGCGCAACAGGAAGGGTTGGACGGCCTCGTTCACCTAACAACCCGACAGTGTGCCGCGCACCGGCGGACCATCCTGGCCGACATCCGCGCCCGTCTCGCCCTGAACAATCCGCGCGCCTGCCGGGTCATCGCGACGAGCCTGGTCGAAGCCGGCGTCGATCTTGATTTCCCGAAGGTCTGGCGGGCTGAAACCGGCCTCGATTCCATTATCCAAGCCGCAGGGAGGTGTAACCGTGAGGGCAGGCGGCGGGTCGAAGACAGCGTCGTCACAGTCTTTTCCGCGCCGGACTACAAACCGCCCTCTGAGATCGCAGGTCTCGTCGGCGACATGACTCGGATGGCACGAAATCACGGTGATCTGCAGTCTCTCGCGGCAATCGAAGACTATTTCGGGGAAGTTTACTGGCGCACCGGCGATGGGCTGGATGGGAAGGAGATTTATCCCTCCTTCAAAGTGATATCGAGACAGCAGACGACCGACTTCGCGTTCCGAAAGGTCGCCAGCGCGTTCAGGATGATCGAAAGCAAGATGGAGCCGGTGATCATCCCTTTCGATGATGTCGCAAAGAAAGCCGTGGACGAACTTTCCGTCGCACAGATTCCGTCTGGCGCACTTGCACGAAAATTGCAGACTTATGTTGTCCAAGTACCGCGCGTGGCGTGTGCCATGCTGATCAAAAAAGGCTTTGTGCGCGTGCAGGACGTTATATTGCGTGGCGATCAGTTTGCGGTTCTCGAGACCTCCGCAATCGGCCGCGGCAACGACGCAGTTTACAATGCTGAGCGTGGCCTGCTGTGGGAGACGCCAGAATATTTGGCGCAAGAAAATTCGATCATTTAGCGGCCCATCAAGAGGCTGATCGACGGGTGGAGATAATGGCCTACGGCATCCGACTGAAGGTCTGGGGCGATTACGCCTGCTTTACCAGGCCGGAGATGAAGGTCGAGCGCGTCAGCTATGACGTCATGACGCCCTCGGCGGCGCGCGGCATCCTGGAGGCGATCCACTGGAAACCGGCCATCCGCTGGGTGATCGACGCCATCCACGTGCTGGAGACGCCGCGCTTCCAGTCGATCCGGCGCAACGAGGTCGGCTCCAAGATCCCTGCCGGCAAGGTGAAAAGCGCGATGAAGCGCGGCGATCTGGACGGGCTGCAGCTGCTCGTCGACGAGGATCGCCAGCAGCGTGCCGCGACGGTGCTGGTGCGCCCGGCCTACGTCATCGCCGCCCATTTCGAACTGACCGCGAAGGCCGACGCCGAGGACAACGAGGGCAAGCACCTGGACGTGTTCAACCGCCGCGCCCGGCGCGGACAGTGCTTTCACCAGCCCTGCCTCGGAACGCGCGAATTCGCCGCCAGCTTCGAACTGGTCGAGCCCGGCGATCCGACGCCCGAGCCCGCGCCTGAGGATCGCACGTCCAATCTCGGCTTCGGCCAGCCCCGCCGGCTGGGCTTCATGCTTTGGGACATCGACCACCAGACGAAGGGCAAGCCCTCGATGTTCTTTGACGCGGTGATGAAGGACGGCGTCGTGAAGGTGCCGCAGCCGGACTCGCCGGAGATCCGCCGATGAGCATCCTCGCCTCGCTGGTTCGCGCCTACGACCGCATGCCGGACGCGCCGCCGTTCGGCTATTCGATGGAAAAGATCGGATTTGTCATCTCGCTTGGCGAAGACGGATCGGTAGCTTGTGTAGTTGATCTCCGAGACGGGGACGGTAAGAAGAAGCAAGCTCGTATGATGTCGGTGCCAGCGTCGTTTAAGAGACCGGGCACCACACCGCGGTCCTTCTTCCTTTGGGACAAGACGTCCTATGTGCTCGGCGTCACCGCTGGTGAAGGAAAGCGCGTGGCTGACGAACACGCCGCCTTCAAGACGCGCCACGAAGAGGCGCTTGCCGCCACGGACGATCCGGGCCTGAAGGCTCTCCTGCTGTTCCTGCGGCGGTGGACGCCGGACCAGTTCGCCGCTCCGGACTGGAGCGACGATCTGCGCGACCAGAACGTCGTTTTTGCACTGGAAACGGACCGGCGGCAGAACCACTGGCTTCATGATCGGCCCGCCGCCAAGGCTTTATGGGAGCGCCTGTCCCGGGAATTCAGCAGTGCCGACCAGGTCTGCCTCGTCACCGGGGAACCGGGTCCGGTCGCCCGCCTGCATCCGGCGATCAAGGGAATCTGGGGCGGTCAGTCCTCCGGCGGATCGATCGTCTCGTTCAACCTCGACGCCTTCACGTCTTACGGACACGAGCAGGGCGACAATGCGCCGGTTTCCGAAGTCGCAGCCGCCAAATACACCACGGCGCTGAACAGATACCTCGAACGCGACAGCAAGCACCGCATCCAGATCGGCGACACGTCGACGGTGTTCTGGGCGGACTCGAGCGATGCGCCGGCAGCGAGCGAGGCCGAAAGGCTGTTCGCGGCGATGCTCGGTCAGGAGCCGGACGACGGCGCCGACGGGGACGAAGGCGAAGCCAAGAAAATCGGCATCGTGCTGGAGCGGCTGCGCCAGGGTGACCAGACCCTCGCCAGCCTCCGGCCGAAGCTCGCCGAGGGCGTGCGGTTCTATGTCCTTGGTCTCGCGCCCAACGCAGCGCGCATCTCCATCCGGTTCTATTTCGATGACGATTTCAGCGTCCTGGCCGGCAACTACCAGCGCTTCGTCAACGATATGCGGATCGATCCTCCGTGGCGCGAGCCATACGCCCCGCTCTGGCGCTACCTGGTTGAGACGGCGGTTCTCGGCAAGCGTGAGAACGTCCCACCGAACATCGCCGGCGACTGGATGCGCGCGATCCTGACGGGAACCCACTATCCGCTGACGCTCATGTCGACGATCCTGTCCCGCATACGCGCCGACGGCGAGATCAATGCGCTGCGTGTCGCCATGCTGCGCGCGGTGCTGGTCTGCAATTTCGGCATGTCGCCCGGCAGCGGCGACAAAACCAGGGAGGCTCCCGTGTCACTGGACTCGGAAAACCAAAACAAAGGCTATCTGCTGGGACGCCTGTTCGCGGTCTACGAACAGGCACAGTCAGCGGCGCTCGGCCGCAACGTCAACGCGACGATCAAGGACAAGTTCTACGGTTCGGCCTCGGCAACGCCGCGGAACGTGTTTGCCCTGCTCGAGCGCAATTCGGCGAACCACCTGTCGAAGGTGGGCAAGGAACGTCCGGGACAGCGCGTAAACCTGGAAAAGGCGATCTCCGGGATCATGGACGCCATGTCGCCTGACAACGACCCGTTCCCGAGATCGCTAAACGCACAGGACCAGGCCCTGTTCGGCCTCGGCTACCACCACCAGCGCGGAGAATTCTTCCGCAAACGCGATGCCGGCACCGGGGAGGCCGCACAATGACCACGCTCGCCAACCGCTACGACTTCGTCTTGCTCTTCGACGTGGTGAGGGGCAACCCGAACGGCGATCCCGACGCCGGCAATCTGCCGCGTCTCGATCCGGAGACCAATCACGGCTTGGTGTCCGACGTCAGCCTGAAGCGCAAGGTTCGCAACTATGTCGAGCTCTCCCGCGGCGGAAGCGACGGGAATCACATCTATGTCGAAGACGGCGCGATCCTCAACGACAAGCACCGGCAGGCTTACAAGGCGCTTCGTCCTGGCGACGCAAAGGTGGACAAGGACGCCAAGCTCAACCCGAAGGACGACGCCGAGGCCAGGCAGCTTCGCGACTTCATGTGCCGCAACTTCTTCGATGTACGAACCTTTGGCGCGGTCATGTCGACGGGCATCAATGCCGGCCAGGTGCGGGGACCGGTCCAGATGACGTTCGCGCAGTCGATCGAGCCGATCATGCCGCAGGAAATCTCGATCACCCGCATGGCGGCAACCAACGAGGCCGAGAAGAAGCAGCGCGCCGAGGGGACAGAGGAGGGAAACGACCGCGTCGACAACCGCACCATGGGACGCAAATATATAGTCCCCTACGGCTTGTATCGGGCGCACGGCTTCATCTCCGCCAAGCTGGCGGAGCGGACGGGCTTTTCGGAGGGCGACCTTGCCCTTTTGTTCGAGGCTCTCTGTAGCATGTTCGAGCATGACCGCTCGGCCGCCCGGGGAGAGATGGCGACCCGGAACCTGATCGTCTTCAGGCATGGCAACCCGCTCGGCAATGCGCCGGCGCATGCTCTGTTCGACCGGGTCAAGGTTGAGCGCAACATCGACGGAGAGCGCAAGCCGATCGGCGGCCGGCTCGACAACTACCCGCCAGCCCGCGCCTTCTCCGACTACGCCGTCACCATCGACCGCGATAATCTGCCGGAAGGGATCAGCATCACAAATCCAATCGGCTCCGGTTCTCTCTGACTGAAGCGGATGGCTATGCCAGACGATTCAGAAAATAGCTGTTGCGGCACTCTTGCCAGTGTGGCAGAACAAATGGTGAAGGTTGGACACATTGCAGTGTGTCCAACCTTCAACGGGCTCGAAGCCCGGCCAGCGTTACGGCTAACGACGTATATTCTAGGCCGGTCCGTTCAATCCTTCAACTGCGCGTCGCTTCGAATGCGCAGAACCAACGGAGGTGGACCTTGTTCGAAATTTTCAAAGCGAAAACTGGCGGCTACTTCTGGCACCTCAAGGGAAATAACGGCGAGATCCTATGTCACTCTGAGGTTCTTACGACCAAACAGTCTGCGCACGATGGCATTGCGGCCGTTAAGCGCATTGCCCCTACCGCCCAAGTCTACGACCGCACATAGTCAGGCGGTGTGCATGCCCCGCGGAGCGAGCGGTGCTTGCGTATCGTGTCCACTTCGCGAAAGACGGCATTCTGGTTCGTTTTGTCCGAATCTGAATTGTCGCCGTCCCAGAAGCGGCGTGGATAGAAACTCTCTGATTGAGGCGGCATGGCTAATGCCGATATCGCGGGCCGGCATAAATGTCGGCCCGCACTCGTTCGTGGCTTAAGATGCCCTTGTCTGATAGCAGCGACCCCATCCCGCTCTCTGCCCTCCAGCACGCGGTCTACTGCTTGCGCCAGGCCGCGCTGATCCACATCGAGCGCGTCTGGGCCGACAACCGCTTCACCGCCGAGGGCCACGTGCTGCACGCCGTGGCCGACAAGGGCGGCTCGCGCAGGGCGCGGGGCCTGCGCCGGGTGATGGCGCTGCCGCTCGCCTCGAAGCGGCTGAACCTCGCCGGCACCGCCGACATGGTGGAGTTCCACCCGATTGCCGGAGGCGGCGAGACGCCCTATCCCGTCGAGTACAAGCGCGGCAAGCCGAAGCTCCACCACGCTGACGAGGTGCAGCTGTGCGCGCAGGCGCTTTGCCTTGAGGAGATGACGGGCGCCGCCGTGCCCGAAGGCGCGCTGTTCTACGCCGAGACGAAGCGGCGGCTCGCCGTACCCTTCGACGCCGAACTCAGGCATCTGACGGAGGAGACGGCGGCCGCGATGGCAGAGATCGTCGCCAACGGCGTCACGCCGCCGCCGACCACGCGCCGCGAGCGTTGCCGCGCCTGTTCGCTTCTCGAACAGTGCCGGCCGGACACGGTCGCGCGGCCGGTGCGGGCCTGGCGGGCGCGCATGGTCGAGCGGCTGGCGGCCGAGACCGCCGCCCCGTGAAGAAGCTCCTGAACACCGTCTACGTGACGACCGAGGGCGCGGCGCTGCGCAAGGACGGCGAGAATCTCGTCGCCGAGGTGGAGGGCGAGGAGAAGGCGCGCGTGCCGCTCCACATGCTCTCCTCGGTCGTCGCCTTCGGCCCGATCCTGATCTCGCCCGCGCTGATCGCCGCTTGCGCTGGCGCCGGCATCGCCATCGCGCTGCTCGAGCGCAACGGCCGCTTCCAGGCGCGCGTCGAGGGTCCCGCTTCGGGCAACGTGCTGCTGCGCCGGGCACAGTACCGTGCCTCCGAGGCGCCGGAACCGATCGTGCGCTCGCTCCTCGTGGGCAAGGTCGCCAATCAGCGCGCCGTGCTGATGCGCGCCTTGCGCGACCATGGTGACGATTTCCAAGCGGGCAACCGCGCGATGACCGGTGAGGCGATCGAGCGGCTCGCATACATCCTGAGACGCGTCGAGCTCGGCGATGACGGGCTCGACCGGCTGCGCGGCTCCGAGGGCGAAGCCGCAAACCTCTATTTCTCGGTCTTCGACCATCTTATCCGCTCCGACGAACCTGAGATGCGCTGGCGCGGTCGCTCGCGCCGGCCTCCGCTCGACCCGGTCAATGCGCTGCTCTCCTTCCTCTACACTCTCCTGACGCATGACTGCCGAAGCGCCTGCGAGACCGTCGGGCTCGACCCCGCCGTCGGCTTCCTGCATCGCGACCGACCCGGCCGCCCGAGCCTAGCTCTCGACCTGATGGAGGAGTTGCGTCCCGTCCTCGCCGACCGGCTGGCGCTCTCGCTCATCAACCGGCGGCAGGTTCGCGCCGCCGATTTCGAGACGCGCGACGGCGGCGCCGTGTTCCTCACAGAGGACGCGCGCAGGACCGTCCTCGCCGCCTGGCAGGAGCGCAAACGCGAGGAACGGCAGCACGAATTCCTGCAGGAGAAGGCGCCCCTCGGCCTCGTGCCCTATCTGCAGGCACTGATGCTGGCGCGACACCTGCGCGGCGACATCGACGCCTATCCGCCCTGGTTCTGGAAATAGGCCATGCTCGTGCTCGTCACCTACGACGTGCGCACGAGCGAGCCCGGCGGCGCGCGCCGCCTGCGTGCAGTGGCGAAGGCATGCCGTGATTTTGGCCAGCGCGTGCAATATTCCGTCTTCGAGATCGAGGTCGACCCGGCGCAATGGACCCGGCTGAAGGCCCGCCTGGAGGGCATCATAGAACCGGATAAGGACAGCCTGCGCTACTATCATCTGGGCTCCAACTGGCAGAAGAAGGTCGAGCATGTCGGGGCCAAGCCGGCAGCAGACCTTGGCGGCACGCTGATCGTCTGAACTGCAGGCATCGGGTTGCTCAGTCGTCATCGCCCGGTGCGAACCCCAAGCGTGCCGGGAGGGCCCGGGAGCTTCGCGATCGGGCCTGGTCTTTGAAATCGTGAAGAAAAACGCCCGCCGCCCGCGGCCGCCCAGCGACTTGCTGCGCCGGAGCAGGCAGGACCGCGATACGGGCGTCATTTTCATTGCTGCTCAAAGGAGTTAGAAGCCCGGCGTCGCCTCTCACGCGGAGGCGCGGATCGAAACGCCCTTTCCGCCCGGATTTCATCGAGGGTGGCTTGTCGCCTCTCACGCGGAGGCGCGGATCGAAACATCGAGCACAACGGATTGTGGCGGATACCCGCCACGTCGCCTCTCACGCGGAGGCGCGGATCGAAACTGCAGTTCCGCCCACAGGTCCGGGAACGTCGGCGGTCGCCTCTCACGCGGAGGCGCGGATCGAAACGAACAACTGCTCCGGCGTCACCTCGCACAGCACCGTCGCCTCTCACGCGGAGGCGCGGATCGAAACCGGCGCGGCCCCGATTGGCGGCTGTTGATGACGCGTCGCCTCTCACGCGGAGGCGCGGATCGAAACCGCGCCCCAGCCAGTCATTGAGGCGGCAGACGTGGTCGCCTCTCACGCGGAGGCGCGGATCGAAACCGTTGAGCCGTACTCGCCAACAGCGAAGTACCGGAGTCGCCTCTCACGCGGAGGCGCGGATCGAAACTGGTACCATGAGCAGTTCAAGCATGTGGTGCCCGTCGCCTCTCACGCGGAGGCGCGGATCGAAACGTGCAGAGGTAGAAATCCTCCGAGAGGACCGGGGTCGCCTCTCACGCGGAGGCGCGGATCGAAACATCTGTCGTCGGTCGACGAGCTGCCCGACTTTTTGTCGCCTCTCACGCGGAGGCGCGGATCGAAACACAGGGTTGGGGTGATCACTTTCGGAAATGAACGGTCGCCTCTCACGCGGAGGCGCGGATCGAAACCTCGCAGAAACCGGGTTGGACGAAGAGAGGCTCCGTCGCCTCTCACGCGGAGGCGCGGATCGAAACGCTGATCTACAACAAATCCAGCGAGATTGCCGAGTCGCCTCTCACGCGGAGGCGCGGATCGAAACCCATCACGCTTACGGACATCGGGAAACGTGTAATGTCGCCTCTCACGCGGAGGCGCGGATCGAAACGTCCTGGTGGCGACTAGACCACCAACCCGGATACCGTCGCCTCTCACGCGGAGGCGCGGATCGAAACGGAAACGGTCGGCCAGGTGCATGAAATAGTCCCGGGGTCGCCTCTCACGCGGAGGCGCGGATCGAAACGCCCATGTACGACTTGTTCAGGATGTCGACCGACCCGTCGCCTCTCACGCGGAGGCGCGGATCGAAACATTGGTGGAGAGCTTGCCGTCGCTCGTCAGCACAGTCGCCTCTCACGCGGAGGCGCGGATCGAAACACGGCATCCGACAGGATGGCGGTCTACGATCCGATGGTCGCCTCTCACGCGGAGGCGCGGATCGAAACAGCACCAGGGCACCCATCGCTTCGAGCCACCGAGGTCGCCTCTCACGCGGAGGCGCGGATCGAAACCCGAACTGCGTGGCGATCTGCGCCATGAGTTCGCGGTCGCCTCTCACGCGGAGGCGCGGATCGAAACTCCAGTGCAGCGGCTACGACAACGAGAAGGAACCCAGTCGCCTCTCACGCGGAGGCGCGGATCGAAACGTCGCGTACATGACGCCCATTTGCTGTGTGCTGGGTCGCCTCTCACGCGGAGGCGCGGATCGAAACATCCCCGCCGCTTCCGCGTCCTCGACAAGCCGGGAGTCGCCTCTCACGCGGAGGCGCGGATCGAAACGCCGTCAAGGATCGCGGTTCGGTTCATCTTGGCGCGTCGCCTCTCACGCGGAGGCGCGGATCGAAACATGCACTTGGCCGACCGTTTCCGGAGCCCGCACTTGTCGCCTCTCACGCGGAGGCGCGGATCGAAACATCAAGTTCGGCATCGGCCGCGCGACCTATGACGCGGTCGCCTCTCACGCGGAGGCGCGGATCGAAACCGCACTCCCGCCCACACCAACGCCTCCGGGCCTCAGTCGCCTCTCACGCGGAGGCGCGGATCGAAACCCACACCGGCGCGTCCGCCAGCCCTTGACGACCGTCGCCTCTCACGCGGAGGCGCGGATCGAAACACCAGGTCGACCGGAAGACCGAACATGCCAGACGTCGCCTCTCACGCGGAGGCGCGGATCGAAACTCCGCGCCATTCACGGCGAGGCCGCCGTGCTGGAGTCGCCTCTCACGCGGAGGCGCGGATCGAAACGCCGCTTCCTGGCGCAGTTCGATCGCGCGGCGCACGTCGCCTCTCACGCGGAGGCGCGGATCGAAACTGCCGCGCCCACACCTGGTCCTTCAGCTTCGGGGCGTCGCCTCTCACGCGGAGGCGCGGATCGAAACATCAAGTTCGGCATCGGCCGCGCGACCTATGACGCGTCGCCTCTCACGCGGAGGCGCGGATCGAAACCAAAATCCCCTGCTACCCGAGGGCGCACGAGTTCGTCGCCTCTCACGCGGAGGCGCGGATCGAAACTTGTCTCGCGCACGCAGGACAAGACCGACAAGGCGGTCGCCTCTCACGCGGAGGCGCGGATCGAAACGCCAACTCGGCTTCCATCGTCTGATACTGGACCTCGTCGCCTCTCACGCGGAGGCGCGGATCGAAACAGCGCTTGCTGATACGTTCTTGGCAGCACCCTTTGTCGCCTCTCACGCGGAGGCGCGGATCGAAACGTCGACATCACCTGCGACGGCACCAAGTGGTACCGTCGCCTCTCACGCGGAGGCGCGGATCGAAACATTATGACAATGGGGCGGTTATTGCCGAACGTAGTCGCCTCTCACGCGGAGGCGCGGATCGAAACGAGGCGACCGCTTCCAGCCGGGGGTCACGCGCCTTGTCGCCTCTCACGCGGAGGCGCGGATCGAAACTCGGCGCGCAGGGCAGCGAGGCGCAGCCGCTCCTGTCGCCTCTCACGCGGAGGCGCGGATCGAAACCTTTGCTAAGTTGCAAAGTCGCATAAGATATAAAGGTCGCCTCTCACGCGGAGGCGCGGATCGAAACATGACGTCCTCGACCGATGGTCCCCAGCTGATCCGTCGCCTCTCACGCGGAGGCGCGGATCGAAACGTATAAGGGCCTTCCGCCCTTCGAGGGCGAGTCCGTCGCCTCTCACGCGGAGGCGCGGATCGAAACCTCCGCGACGAGTTGGACCCGGAAAAGGTGGAAGGTCGCCTCTCACGCGGAGGCGCGGATCGAAACCCGAGTACTGCCGATCGTTGGTCCGATCGCGGAGTCGCCTCTCACGCGGAGGCGCGGATCGAAACTTCCGCGCACGATGCGGCGTATCAATGCCGGTGGGTCGCCTCTCACGCGGAGGCGCGGATCGAAACATGCACCTCGCCGCGAATACGCCGACACGCTGCGGTCGCCTCTCACGCGGAGGCGCGGATCGAAACGAAAACGGGCTGGTCGTCCAGTTCCGGGCCATTGTCGCCTCTCACGCGGAGGCGCGGATCGAAACAGTCCGGGAAGCAGTCCGCCATGCTTCCTCAGCCAGTCGCCTCTCACGCGGAGGCGCGGATCGAAACATGCACCTGGCCGACCGTTTCCGGAGCCCGCACTTGTCGCCTCTCACGCGGAGGCGCGGATCGAAACGATGCCGTCGCTGAAATCCGCTCCACTCTCATCGCGTCGCCTCTCACGCGGAGGCGCGGATCGAAACGATGACCGCGGCGTCGATCGCCTCGCGCGGCCGAAGTCGCCTCTCACGCGGAGGCGCGGATCGAAACGTGTTCTGCCGCAACGCCGTCCACATGATGACGATCGTCGCCTCTCACGCGGAGGCGCGGATCGAAACGCAAGCCTCTGGCCGAGATCAGGCCGGACTGGAGTCGCCTCTCACGCGGAGGCGCGGATCGAAACCCGGCACGACCTGTCCAGTCCTGCCGACAGGAGCGGTCGCCTCTCACGCGGAGGCGCGGATCGAACCAGGCAGCGCGTTAGGACTTTCGCTTCCCACGCCTGCGTCGCCTCTCACGCGGAGGCGCGGATCGAAACAGCACCGCCGCGCAGACAGTCGCGCTCACAGCGGCGGTCGCCTCTCACGCGGAGGCGCGGATCGAAACACGCGCTCGTATCGCTCGCCGTCACGCCCGGCCGTCGCCTCTCACGCGGAGGCGCGGATCGAAACGCGAAGCGCGGTCGAAAGTCTTCTCGAGCGCGGCCGTCGCCTCTCACGCGGAGGCGCGGATCGAAACGCCGCCTCGTGCGGGTCGTCAGGCAGGTTGTCACCGTCGCCTCTCACGCGGAGGCGCGGATCGAAACATCACCGCGCGCTGCACGCTCGCCCACACCGGGGCGTCGCCTCTCACGCGGAGGCGCGGATCGAAACCGCACATAATCGTCGACCATGCTCTGCGTCAAAGCGTCGCCTCTCACGCGGAGGCGCGGATCGAAACGGCGACAACGACATCTTCTACCTCGACAGCGGCGTTGTCGCCTCTCACGCGGAGGCGCGGATCGAAACGTGAAGTCGACGAACATCTGCGCGAGCGGGCTATGTCGCCTCTCACGCGGAGGCGCGGATCGAAACACGCGGTGGCATTCCGACGACATCATCGGCAGGCTGTCGCCTCTCACGCGGAGGCGCGGATCGAAACGCATCGAAGGGGTGATGCCGGTCCCCGCCGAGGAGTCGCCTCTCACGCGGAGGCGCGGATCGAAACGACAGCCATGTCGGCGGCCAGCCTGCGCCAGACGGTCGCCTCTCACGCGGAGGCGCGGATCGAAACGTCGTGAGCAGCGTTTTGCCGTGTCGGGGCGGCAGGTCGCCTCTCACGCGGAGGCGCGGATCGAAACAAGCAGGCGCTGAAACTCGTGCTCAAACACGAGGGGGTCGCCTCTCACGCGGAGGCGCGGATCGAAACTTGTATGACGGATCGGCTTTCCAGCGCTCTGCTCGTCGCCTCTCACGCGGAGGCGCGGATCGAAACGACAACTTCCTGCATACCCCGAACGGTCGCACGCAGTCGCCTCTCACGCGGAGGCGCGGATCGAAACATTCTGGGCCGAACAGGCTTTCGACTACCCGATCGTCGCCTCTCACGCGGAGGCGCGGATCGAAACGGGCTACCCCCAGCAGCCTCCCGCCATGGAAGGTCGCCTCTCACGCGGAGGCGCGGATCGAAACTGACAGAAACGATGTCAAAACGCGCGGCAACCAAGTCGCCTCTCACGCGGAGGCGCGGATCGAAACCTCGCTGATCAAGAGCGTAAACCTGGAGGGCGTCGTCGCCTCTCACGCGGAGGCGCGGATCGAAACGACACCGACGCGGATACGACGGCGGCGGCCGTGGGTCGCCTCTCACGCGGAGGCGCGGATCGAAACTCGCGCCGAAACAGCACGCCGTCGGCGACGCTCGGGTCGCCTCTCACGCGGAGGCGCGGATCGAAACCTTTGCCTCGGCGAATCGACTGCTCAAGCCGTCCTTGTCGCCTCTCACGCGGAGGCGCGGATCGAAACGCCGAATTCGTCACCGGTCTCGAACTGACGGTCGGCGTCGCCTCTCACGCGGAGGCGCGGATCGAAACGTCGGACACCCATCGGATGTGGTATCGAGGGTCCGTCGCCTCTCACGCGGAGGCGCGGATCGAAACGCTCCGCTCGCCACGATGGCGGGCCAGATCGCCAGGTCGCCTCTCACGCGGAGGCGCGGATCGAAACCTGTGGTGGGCGCTGCAATGACTATCGTCGGCGCCGTCGCCTCTCACGCGGAGGCGCGGATCGAAACCGGCAATTCAATCTACGTCTATGGCGGTCTCGGAGTCGCCTCTCACGCGGAGGCGCGGATCGAAACACGTTATGCGTGGAGCACCGAAGCTGCGCGGCGGGTCGCCTCTCACGCGGAGGCGCGGATCGAAACCGACTCGGGCATGTGCCGCCCAGGCCAAAGCTGGCGTCGCCTCTCACGCGGAGGCGCGGATCGAAACTTGTATGACGGATCGGCTTTCCAGCGCTCTGCTCGCGTCGCCTCTCACGCGGAGGCGCGGATCGAAACCCGTTGGTGCCACGCGTTGAGATTTCGTGTTCTGGTCGCCTCTCACGCGGAGGCGCGGATCGAAACTGGTATCATGAGCAGTTCAAGCATGTCGTGCCGAGCTGTCGCCTCTCACGCGGAGGCGCGGATCGAAACGCTCCTGACCGCTCCCGGTATGCGCAGGATGCGACGTCGCCTCTCACGCGGAGGCGCGGATCGAAACTCCCGTCTGAATAGCGGGGGCGCGAAGGCGGAGCGGTCGCCTCTCACGCGGAGGCGCGGATCGAAACCCGCCGCCCGTGGCAAAGTTGCGGAACGTGCCGTCGCCTCTCACGCGGAGGCGCGGATCGAAACCACTACTGGACCACGTTCATCAAGTTCGGCATCGGCGTCGCCTCTCACGCGGAGGCGCGGATCGAAACGTGTTCTGCCGCAACGCCGTCCACATGATGACGAGGTCGCCTCTCACGCGGAGGCGCGGATCGAAACATCAATCCGAGGAGGTCGTAATGGCTACGGAAGCGAGTCGCCTCTCACGCGGAGGCGCGGATCGAAACTCTGATGGCTCATTGAAGACGACGCCATGTGAGGCGTCGCCTCTCACGCGGAGGCGCGGATCGAAACCGCGCTACCACGGAGGTAATCGGCGGCAAGCGCGTGTCGCCTCTCACGCGGAGGCGCGGATCGAAACCGGCACGACCTGTCCAGTCCTGCCGACAGGAGCGGGTCGCCTCTCACGCGGAGGCGCGGATCGAAACAACTACACGGGGGGCATTCTCCCGCCGCAGCCCACGTCGCCTCTCACGCGGAGGCGCGGATCGAAACTCGATCTCCAGATCGGTCCCGCCACAGAACGGGCAGTCGCCTCTCACGCGGAGGCGCGGATCGAAACTTCGCAGATGTCAGCCATCGGCTCAGGCCTCCGTGGTCGCCTCTCACGCGGAGGCGCGGATCGAAACTTCGAGAGCGCGGTGACGGCGCGGCCAAACTCCTTGTCGCCTCTCACGCGGAGGCGCGGATCGAAACTATGCCTGCCTGCACAGCCGCAAGACGCGCCGCCGGTCGCCTCTCACGCGGAGGCGCGGATCGAAACCTTCGGTGAACGCCTACATCGCGGCGCAGAGCCCGTCGCCTCTCACGCGGAGGCGCGGATCGAAACATCGCTCCGTTTCGTTGGCCCTCCTGACGTGGGTCGCCTCTCACGCGGAGGCGCGGATCGAAACATAGCCGTCGGGATTCAGACGCCGCACCCGCTCGGCGTCGCCTCTCACGCGGAGGCGCGGATCGAAACTGCACGTACACCCGCTTTCCGTGCAGGACCGTGGTGTCGCCTCTCACGCGGAGGCGCGGATCGAAACGCCTAGGCGAACCCCGCAAAGCCCAAGGCCCCGAGTCGCCTCTCACGCGGAGGCGCGGATCGAAACTCGAATTGCAGATGGTCGGGGAATACGATCCCGAGGTCGCCTCTCACGCGGAGGCGCGGATCGAAACCTGCCCGCCCAGCGCGCCCACTCCTGCCCCTGTTGTCGCCTCTCACGCGGAGGCGCGGATCGAAACATCGGGTCAGGGTGAATGTCCCCGCTGACGCGGAAGTCGCCTCTCACGCGGAGGCGCGGATCGAAACTGGTACCACGAGCAGTTCAAGCACGTGGTGCCGTGTCGCCTCTCACGCGGAGGCGCGGATCGAAACGTGCTGACGCCCTCGCATTCCCCACGCAGGAACTGTCGCCTCTCACGCGGAGGCGCGGATCGAAACCCGACAATTGCCTGTCCGCGGCGCGAGCGGCAGCGCGTCGCCTCTCACGCGGAGGCGCGGATCGAAACAGCGTATTGTTCGGAGGGGTCGTCGTACCGTTCTGCGTCGCCTCTCACGCGGAGGCGCGGATCGAAACATACGGACCCGATGAAACATGCCGTCGCCGTCGACGTCGCCTCTCACGCGGAGGCGCGGATCGAAACTGCTCGATCCGATCACCCGTCAGCCGATCGGGGAGTCGCCTCTCACGCGGAGGCGCGGATCGAAACTCCACGATAGGGGCGCGGAGCGTCGGCGCGACGGTCGTCGCCTCTCACGCGGAGGCGCGGATCGAAACATGACGTCGACCACGGAGGGGCCGCAGCTGATCCGTCGCCTCTCACGCGGAGGCGCGGATCGAAACCGGTTGAAGGACACGTCCCTGCGCCAATATCTATCGTCGCCTCTCACGCGGAGGCGCGGATCGAAACTGATTGTTGGCAATGGCCCGGAACTGGACGACCAGTCGCCTCTCACGCGGAGGCGCGGATCGAAACCCGCTGCATGTCGCGGGGCCGTTTCGGTCCGGTCGTCGCCTCTCACGCGGAGGCGCGGATCGAAACAGCGTGACCTTGCACGCCGAGCCCGTGTTGTTGGGTCGCCTCTCACGCGGAGGCGCGGATCGAAACCCGCCAGCGCTGCGAAGTTGGTCCCGGAGTCGATGGTCGCCTCTCACGCGGAGGCGCGGATCGAAACGCGAACGCACCTGTCGGAAAGCAGAAGAAGCGCGTCGCCTCTCACGCGGAGGCGCGGATCGAAACCACGCGCCTCGCCAGTCGGCCAACTCCCAATGTGGTCGCCTCTCACGCGGAGGCGCGGATCGAAACGTGCACAGGTAGAAGTCCTCAGACAGGACCGGGTTGTCGCCTCTCACGCGGAGGCGCGGATCGAAACACGACATTCGGCGACGGCTCGTCGGTGTAGGATGTCGCCTCTCACGCGGAGGCGCGGATCGAAACCTTCGCCCTCTGCCAGAGCCGATCGCTCTCCTTGCGTCGCCTCTCACGCGGAGGCGCGGATCGAAACCAATTCGAGGGAAACGCCATGCGCACCCCCAGCCTGTCGCCTCTCACGCGGAGGCGCGGATCGAAACACCCACTGGCAGATACGCAGACCGGGAATGTCGCGTCGCCTCTCACGCGGAGGCGCGGATCGAAACGCGCCGGTCAGCCCGCGCTTCATCGTGATAGACGCGTCGCCTCTCACGCGGAGGCGCGGATCGAAACAAATAGACACCCCGGCGCAACTAGTCGCGTCGCCCGGTCGCCTCTCACGCGGAGGCGCGGATCGAAACGATCAAAAGCTGGATCGCGTCCTGACATGCAGTCAGCGTCGCCTCTCACGCGGAGGCGCGGATCGAAACACCGCACTCTCAGCCAGATCGCCGCCAGAGGTCGCGTCGCCTCTCACGCGGAGGCGCGGATCGAAACTCGGCTTCAAGGGTGGAGATGCGAGTGGTGACAGCCGTCGCCTCTCACGCGGAGGCGCGGATCGAAACGCTTCCAGCACGCCCGGATCGGCCGGGAAATACGTCGCCTCTCACGCGGAGGCGCGGATCGAAACTCTGGCCGTATACTCAACCGTTTTCTCATCGTCGGGTCGCCTCTCACGCGGAGGCGCGGATCGAAACGCGCATTGCGTCGTGCGGAACGAAAAGGAACAGAGTCGCCTCTCACGCGGAGGCGCGGATCGAAACTTCCGTTCGCAGTAGATTTCTGCTTCGGCGCGATGTCGCCTCTCACGCGGAGGCGCGGATCGAAACCTTCCGGGCGCGCCGCCACGCCATCCCGGCAAGGTCGCCTCTCACGCGGAGGCGCGGATCGAAACCTCCCCGTAAAGCGGGCCCGTGGCTCGCTGCGCTGGTCGCCTCTCACGCGGAGGCGCGGATCGAAACACGACATCACCCATGCGATTGCGATCCCCGCGAGAGTCGCCTCTCACGCGGAGGCGCGGATCGAAACCCATTCTCGTAGAAATTGAAGTCTCCGGCAAACCCGTCGCCTCTCACGCGGAGGCGCGGATCGAAACAGCAGGGCGACATCATCGAAATCGAGGATGTCAGTCGCCTCTCACGCGGAGGCGCGGATCGAAACTGCGTCGTCGTCCTCCGCATCGGGCAGCACCTCGCGTCGCCTCTCACGCGGAGGCGCGGATCGAAACCGGCCTTTGAGATAGGTCGTCAGGAGCGTCAGGGTCGCCTCTCACGCGGAGGCGCGGATCGAAACAGTACCCGAGGTCAGCGGGAGGCTTTGGCCTGCTGTCGCCTCTCACGCGGAGGCGCGGATCGAAACCTGGCCCGGATCGATACTCCCGTCATGGATCGGGTCGCCTCTCACGCGGAGGCGCGGATCGAAACGCGACCTTGTCGTCAAACTCCAGGTACGGCAGGTGTCGCCTCTCACGCGGAGGCGCGGATCGAAACTGCTTGATGGAATTGTCGCTCATCTGCGAACCTCGTCGCCTCTCACGCGGAGGCGCGGATCGAAACGTCCCGGAGTCGATGTCGATGTACTGGACATCATCGTCGCCTCTCACGCGGAGGCGCGGATCGAAACCACAAGAACGCGTTCGGCCTCGTCATGGTGCCGATGTCGCCTCTCACGCGGAGGCGCGGATCGAAACTTGACCTTGACCGCCTCCCGCAGTCTTGCGACCTCGTCGCCTCTCACGCGGAGGCGCGGATCGAAACGTGAAGGCAGACTTCTTCTCGCCGTTCTGTTCGTGTCGCCTCTCACGCGGAGGCGCGGATCGAAACTACTATGACAACGGCTCGGTGATTGCCGAACGTAAGCGTCGCCTCTCACGCGGAGGCGCGGATCGAAACCGCCTGAGGTCCAGCAGCAGATCGAAGCCGGCATGCGTCGCCTCTCACGCGGAGGCGCGGATCGAAACGAGGCGTACAAAGCTGATGTGGATTTCGTACTGCGTCGCCTCTCACGCGGAGGCGCGGATCGAAACCTGACAAGGAGTAGACTACTAAGCTCCAAGGTTGTCGCCTCTCACGCGGAGGCGCGGATCGAAACCGACTCCGGCATGTGCCGCCCCGGCCAGAGCTGGTCGCCTCTCACGCGGAGGCGCGGATCGAAACAGATGCCATCCGTCATCCCGCGCCCACAAGTGCGGGTCGCCTCTCACGCGGAGGCGCGGATCGAAACCCGAGCCCGGTAATCGTGCTGCCGTTCGACGCGCCAGTCGCCTCTCACGCGGAGGCGCGGATCGAAACTTCACTCATTCGAGTTCGCCCGTCTCAGGATTGTAGTCGCCTCTCACGCGGAGGCGCGGATCGAAACATCGGCGTGTACCCCGAGAGGCGGCCACCCTTGGTCGCCTCTCACGCGGAGGCGCGGATCGAAACTCCTTGGGGATTTCCCCGATCGGCTGACGGGTGATCGTCGCCTCTCACGCGGAGGCGCGGATCGAAACTCGTCCGGCCGGTTGAGATAATCGCCGCGCGCAAGTCGCCTCTCACGCGGAGGCGCGGATCGAAACCTGCTCAGGGAGACATTCCCCTGCAAGGTGTCTGGTCGCCTCTCACGCGGAGGCGCGGATCGAAACGTGTCGGAAGATGCGGAGGCGCAAATCTGGTTCGTCGCCTCTCACGCGGAGGCGCGGATCGAAACGACATTGAGATCGGCCCTGAACCAGCGGCCCGGCGTCGCCTCTCACGCGGAGGCGCTGATCGAAACACGTGGTCGTAGGACACCACCACCCTGATCGCCGAGTCGCCTCTCACGCGGAGGCGCGGATCGAAACCTTGACGTAGAGAACGAACGGCACCGCGTCCGGTGTCGCCTCTCACGCGGAGGCGCGGATCGAAACGTTATGTGGGTGAAGTTCGTCAGCGAGTTCCGGCAGTCGCCTCTCACGCGGAGGCGCGGATCGAAACGTAGATCCTCTTGATGATGCGGCCGGACGTGTCGTCGCCTCTCACGCGGAGGCGCGGATCGAAACCCGGCATCCACCGCGCCGTCAGACAACCCCTCCGGTCGCCTCTCACGCGGAGGCGCGGATCGAAACCCGGCATCCACCGCGCCGTCAGACAACCCCTCCGAGTCGCCTCTCACGAGGAGGCGCGGATCGAAACACCTTCGTCACGGCGGACCTGGAACTGCCGAAGGGGTCGCCTCTCACGCGGAGGCGCGGATCGAAACCATTTTCAGGACAACCGCAGCCGCGCCATAGCGCAGTCGCCTCTCACGCGGAGGCGCGGATCGAAACCCCTCGTGCGCCGCTATGACGGGGAGTTCCCGGAGGTCGCCTCTCACGCGGAGGCGCGGATCGAAACACCAACCAGTGGGCGAGTGGTCTCGATCGCTCGAGTCGCCTCTCACGCGGAGGCGCGGATCGAAACACCGACACGGGCTGGGCGGCCGATGGCTGGATGGAGTCGCCTCTCACGCGGAGGCGCGGATCGAAACGCCTTTGGGCACGACCACTGCTAGCGGAGGATGGGTCGCCTCTCACGCGGAGGCGCGGATCGAAACTACTCGCTATTGGCCTTACCGTTATCGGCTCGGCAGTCGCCTCTCACGCGGAGGCGCGGATCGAAACGACCAGATGCGCTGCCGGTCTTCATCGAACGCCGTGTCGCCTCTCACGCGGAGGCGCGGATCGAAACACGCCGTCGCGGCCGGCCGACGCCATGACGATCGTCGCCTCTCACGCGGAGCCGCAGATCGAAACATCGGGCTCGGGGCCGTGTTCAGCCGAAACGTGCAGATGCTGGCGGACCTGACGGGAAGCCCGAGCTGGATGCTCGCTGCCGCTGCTGTCGCTGGTTTCCTTGGCTGGCGTCTCGTTCTCGCCCTCCGGCATGGCCAGCGGCACGCCGAGCCAGGAGAACAGTCGCTCGACCTTCGGTCCGTCCCGGATTGAACCGCGCGGCATCGCCGGAAGTATCCGATCACGCAATGGGTGTCGCAGAATAGTTCCGGAGCCTGGCCGCGGCACGGCCGGGTACATTGAGGACAGCGCGGCTGAGACAAAGGCGGTGCCGATCTTCCAGGCCGGCGTCGCGCCGAGGCCAGGATTCATAGCAGACGCGACCGCGGTGGCGCCAAGGGCCGCCAGCATGGGGGCCATGCGTGGGAGGATCAGCATCCTCCATAGCGGGAGGATGTTGTCGCGCGGGCGCTGGAAGCCGAGGAAGAGAAGCAGGCCACGGAGCGGCCAGATCCTTGGCGCGGCGTGTGGCTGACGATTCCGGCGACCGTGTTGAGCAAGGCGGTCATGGGGACTGGCTTTCGCACAGAGCCAGCGCTGAAGGGTCTTTTGCAGCGGCCAGGACCTATCCGTCGAATCGGACTTCCTTCAGCTTGTCGATACCCAGCACCTTTAGCGCCAACCGCTCGTAGAACGGCTCCGAGGTCCCGGCGCGGATCTTGTGCAGGAAGTACTTCTCGAAGCCGATCTTGGCCGCGTGGACCCACTTGCCCGAGGACGACCAGTTCACATTTCGCGGCGGGATCTGCGGTTGGGCCACGAAGGCGACGCCGGAGTCGCCGAAATCGGCCAGGCAGACCGCATTCCACGTTGCCTGCGCGTCGGCAGGCTTGCCCTCGATGAGGCGGGCAATGTTGTGCGCGGTCGCCGTGACCATCGACTCGATCATGAAACCTGTCTTGGGCACGCCGACCGGGACCGGCGTCTTGCCGACAGGGGGAATCGCGACGCAGACGCCAATCCCGAAAATCTCGGGAAACTTGGGATTGCGCTGGTTCTTGTCGACGATGATGAAGCCGCGCGGATTGGTCAGACCCTCGATGCCACGAACGGCCGATACGCCCCTGAAGGCCGGCAGCATCATCGTGAACACCTGGGGTATCTCGTGCACCCGGGCGACCGACCCGTCCTCGGCGATCTCCGAGGCATGCAGTTTGCCGGGCTCGATCCTGTCGACACGGGCATTGCACACCCACTTGATGTGGTGATTGCGCAGTTCGCTCTCCAGAAGCGATTTCGTGTCGCCAACCCCATCGAGGCCGAGGTGCCCGATATAGGGCTCAGAGGTCACGAAGGTCATCGGCACGCGGTCGCGCACCTTGGCGTCACGCAATGCCTTGTCGAGGATGAAGGCGAATTCGTAGGCAGGCCCGAAGCAGGATGCGCCCTGCACCGCGCCGATCACCACAGGTCCGGGATTGGCGACCAGCCTGTCGAACGCCGCCTTGGTCAGCAGCGCATGGTCGATGTGGCAGACCGAGTTCGTATGCGCCGCAGGGCCGAAGCCCTGGATCTCGTCGAATGCGAGTTCTGGTCCGGTGGCGATCACCAGATAGTCGTAGTCGAGAGACGTGCCGTCGTTCAGCTGGATGCGCCGTTCCGCTGGCACAACCTTCGCGGCGCCCTGAGGATGGAGCTCTATCCTGCGCTTTGCCATCACCGGATCGAGGTCGATCTCGATCGCCTCGCGGTCGCGCCAGCCGACGCCGACCCAAGGGTTAGAAGGAACGAAGGAATATTTCGACCCCAGGTTGACCACCGAGACCCTGTGCTGCCTGTCGATACGGTCGCGCAACTCGTAGGCCATGATTGTACCGCCCAAGCCTGCGCCCAGGACTACGACATGTGCCATCATTTCCTCCTTGGTCGCCGTCATCGCCAAAAGGCTACGCGATGGCGCCGGTGCGCGCTTTGATCCGGATCAGCCCGTTCGGGTCGCTCGCGCGCGCATGTTTCTCGCCGCGGCCAATTGCACGGGAGTAGGCGTCTGCGGTGACAGTTCGCGAACCGCCTCGTGCTGGGACAGGAACACCTCGCCTTTGAAATGGCTGAAGAAGTCGGAGCGCCGGAGCGCGTCAATCACCGGTCCCTTCACCTCCGACAGGTGGAAGCCGACACCGGCGGCGCCGAGACGCTGCGCAATGGCTTCGAGGCTCTCGAGCGCGGAGGCATCAATGAGGTTCACGGCCGGACACATAAGCACGACGTTCTTCAGTTCCGGGCGTGTCGCCACGGCGTCGTAGATGGTGTCCTCGAGGAATCGCGCGTTGGCGAAGTAGAGGCTCTCGTCGATGCGGATCGACAGCAGGTCGGGTGAGGTGGCGACATCGTGGCGCTTCACATTGCGGAAGTGCTCGGTGCCGGGCACCTGGCCGACGATGGCGACATGCGGTCGGCTGGTCCGGTACAGGAACAGGGCCAGCGAGAGACCGACGCCGGCCACGATGCCTGCTTCCACGCCGACGAACAGCACGGCCAGGATCGTCACGGCCATGGCGGCGAAGTCCGCCCGGGAATAGGTCCAGATACGCTTCATCGCGGCGAAATCGACAAGAGACAGCACGGCGACGATGATGGTCGCGGCCAGCACCGCCTGCGGCAGGTAGCGGAACAGCGGGGTGAGCAGAAGCGTCGCCGCGAGGATGCCGATTGCGGTGAAGACCCCAGCCATCGGCGTTTCGGCGCCAGCGTCGAAGTTCACCACCGAGCGAGCAAAGCCACCCGTAACGGGATAGCCCCCGGACAGCGCCGCCGCGATGTTGGCGGCGCCCAAGCCGGTCAGCTCGCGGTCCGGCACGACCCGTTGCCGGCGCCTTGCCGCAAGCGTCTGCGCCACCGAGACCGACTCCACGAAGCCGACAAGGCTGATGAGGACGGCCGCAGGCAGCAGGTCCCACCAGAGCTGCGGATTGAACGATGGGGTGCCGAAAGGTGGCAGGCCGGCCGGTATCTCGCCGACGATCTTCACGCCGCGCGCATCGAGCCCGAACAGGATGACGGCGCCGATCGTGGTCACGATGGCGACGACAGGCCCGGCCTTGGCGATCATGTCCGCCGCGCGCGGCTTAAGGCCCGCGGTCACCAGCAAAGGCTTCAGGCGCGTGCGCACCCAGAACAGGAAGACGACCGAGCCGACGCCGATCGCGAGCGTGTAGGGGTTAGCCGAGCCCAGTGACGGGACCAGTTCGCGCACGATCTCGTAAAGCGTATCGCCGGCTGCCGGCACACCCAGTATGTGCTTCGCCTGGCTGGCCGCGATCAGGATTCCGGACGCGGAGATGAAGCCGGAGATGACGGGATGACTGAGGAAGTTGGCGAGGAAGCCCAGCCGCAAGATCGACATGGCGACCAGGATCAGGCCCGACAGCAGCGCCAGCACGACCGCCGCTTCGAGATAGAGCGCGCTTCCCTGCGCCGCGACCTGACCCGCGGCGGCCGCCGTCATCAGCGAGACGACCGCGACCGGCCCGACCGCGAGCGTCCTGCTGGTGCCGAAGATCGCGTAGGCCACGAGGGGCAGGATCGAGGCGTAGAGGCCGACATGCGGCGGCAGGCCCGCCAGCATGGCGTAGGCCAGGCTCTGCGGCACGAGCATGATCGTGACGATGACCGCCGCCAGCAGGTCGTTCGCGGCCTCGCTCTTCGAATAGACGGGCGCCCATTCAAGGAAAGGCAGCCAGGCGCGCAACGGGGACAAGTGCTCAGCCCGCGATCTTGAGCGATTGCGCAGCCTGCCACATGCCCGCCGCGCGGGCGCCGCTTCGGCAATAGGCAAGCACGGGGCCGGGCAAGATGCGAATGAACTCGGCAAAGCGCTTCACGTCGCGCTCGCTCATGCCGCCCGGCGTCACGGGTACGTAGGCGACCTGCAGGCCGGCGGCCTTCGCCGCCTTTTCGATCTCGGCGACGTGAGCCTTCATGGGGGCGTTCATGGCGTTTGCTTTCCTTGCACCTGCATGTTCAAGCGGTGGCCAGGCGGACGGCGCGCTGGCGCAGCGTGCGGGCGGCCACGATCCCGGCAATCATGGAGACGGTGAAGATGGGGGTCTCGACATTGCCGAGGCCCAGCATGGGTATCGCACCGCCCGGGCAGAAGCCGGAGATGCCCCAGCCAATGCCGAAGACGGCCGAACCGGCAACGAGCGGTGCGTCGATGATGCGCTTCGTGGGAATGTCGAACTTCGCGGCGCAGAGCGGCGAGCTGCGGGTGGCGAAGACGAGGCGATAGCCGACGGCGGTGACCGCAAGCGCGCTGACCATCACCAAGATCAGGCTCGGGTCGAAGCTGCCGGCAAGATCGAAGAAGTTGAGCACCTTGGCAGGGTTGCCCATGCCGGAGATGGCGATGCCTGCGCCGAAAATGGCGCCGATGACGAGGGCGGAGACTGTCTTTTGCATGTTAGGCTCCGATCACGTGGCGGACGACGTAGACGGTGGCGAAGGTGGTCGCCATGAAGACGGCGGTTGCCACGATGGAGCGTGGCGACAGGCGCGCCATGCCGCAGACGCCGTGGCCGCTGGTGCAGCCGCCGCCATAGGTGGCGCCGACGCCGACGACGAGACCGCCGACGACCATCGCAGCCGTCGAAACCGGAACCTGGAAGGGTATCTCCATCACGCCCAGCGCGACCAGAAGCGCCGGTGCCCCGATGGCGCCGGCGAGGAAGGCAAGGCGCCAGGACCAGTCATCGGCAGCCGGCGGGATGACGCCGGCCAGGATCCCAGTCATGCCGGCGATCTTGCCGTGGGAAGCCATCAGCATCACCGAGGCGAGGCCGATGAGCGCGCCGCCGATCAGCGACGCGTAGGGCGTGAACGCAGTTTCCATGCTCAAGGACGCTCGGCGGGGCAGGTGTTCAGCCCGAAAATCGCGTAGAGTGGGCAGAAGCTGACGGCCGCGGTTCCGACGAGCACCAGACCGACGGCGGCGACGGCGAGTTTCCAGAAACCCCATGCGGCGAAGAACGATGCGGTGAAGGGCATGAAGGGGACAAGGATGAGGACGAGTCCGAGTATGGCGCGGACGACGCGGTCCGCGCTGCCGACATTGCTCATGGCAGTGCTCCTTGGGTTCGACCATTGTCAAATAGTTGCGCAACTGCTATAATGTCAAGCATGAAAATCGAGATGAATGCAAAAACGCTTGCCGCTTTCGAGGAAAGCGCGGAGGCCGCGTCGAGCCTCCTGACGGCGATGGCCAATGCCAAGCGGCTGGTCGTGCTGTGCAACCTGCTGGAGGGCGAGAAGACGGTCGGGCGGCTGGCGGAGATCGTCGGGCTGACGGTGGCCGCCGCCTCCCAGCACCTCGCCAAGATGCGGGCGCCCGGGCTGGTCAAGACCCGCCGAGACGGCCAGCAGATCCACTACCGGCTGGCCAGCACCGAGGTCGAGGAAGTCCTCAGGACGCTCTACGGACTCTACTGCGCACCGCGCTGAGAGACAGCGCGTTGCCACCATCCCCCAACCATTCAGATTCAGCGGTTAGAAGCCAAGAGCCGATAGCGGATCGCCTGCCCTCATGTCGCTCGGGGGAGCGCCCTTTTCCGGCAGAACGATTCTCGTTCGCCGACAAGGTTAGGACAGCTGAGCGAGCTGTTCGTCCAGACCTGAAGCCTCCGTCGTCTCGTGCCTCGATACGGGGTTAGCCTCCAGCGACAATGGCAGCGGCAAGTTCGATGTCCTGGGCGGTTGTGCCGCCGCTGATACCCAATCCGCCGAGGAGGACTCCCGCTTCGTCGTGAATGGGAACGCCGCCACCCAGCGCGACGTACTTTCCGCCGCTTGCGCCGATCATGGAAAACAGGCGCTCCCCCGGCTGCACAAGCGGCACGAGTTCGGTCGTCGGAAATCCCATTGCCGCAGCCGTGTATGCCTTCCGCTCCGACAGGTCGATCGAGTGGAACGGCGCGCCGTCCATGCGATGCTTCAGGACAAGGTTGCCGTGCGTGTCGATCACCGTCACGGTCACGGCGATGCCGCACTGGCGCGCGCCTGCCTCGGCGCGCTCGGCCAGTGACTTCGCGCCCGCCAGCAGGTTCATCATCAGAACTTCCCGTGCTCGATGTAGAGGTCGGCGAGCGCCCGTCCCTCGTCGAGGGCGACTCGAATCTTGTTCTCCCGCGCACGGATGCTTTCCGCCTTGTCCAGAACCTCGAGCGTCAGGGCGGCGGGGATGACCACCACCCCGTCCTCGTCGCCGAACACGTAGTCGCCCGGCTCGACGCGCACGCCGCCGATCGTCACCGGGCAGTTGAAGTCGACGATGTTGAAGCGACCGACGGCGTCGGCGGGCGAGGTGAACTTGTGGAAGATCGGGAAACCCGAGGCGCGGATGAAGCCGGTGTCGCGGATGCCGCCATCCACCACCGCGCCTACGCACCCTTTCCGCACCGCGCCGGCGCTCCACAATTCGCCCCATACGCCGGTCGTTTCGTCGCCGGACGTGTCGTAGCAAGCCACGACCCCAGGGCTGAACTGGTCAATCACCTTCGGCCCCATGCGTTTCGTGATATCCCGCGTCGCATCCTGGCGACCCTGGATGGTGAAGGCCGGTCCGGCGATCTTCATACGGTGGTCGAGCGGCCGGATCGCATGATCGACATACTGATGACGCAGCTCATAGTCGTCGAGAACGTCGCATACGGCCGGCACGTAGAGGGCACGAAACCGCTCGGCGACTGCGTTCACGTTGTACTTCATCGGGATCACCAGGCGGGCATGGAGGGATACCAGCCGGGACGAGCCGAATCGGCCAGGGCTGGGTTGAGGAAACGGTCGACAGCGGTGCCGGCAGTGGCGAGCGAGCTGTATTTTTTCAGCTTGGCCTCATCGACTTCGATGCCCAGGCCGACGCCTTCCGGCGGGGCGATCTCGCCATCCACGGGCAGCAACATGTCGCCGACGATCACGTCGTCGGTCAGGTGGGTGTACATGGCGTCGGCGGCGAGCGTGCAGTGCGGCATCGCAACGCCGGCGTGGATCATCGCCGCCCAGCCGATGCCGAGCTCCGTTCCGCTGTGGATGCCGACGTCGAGGCCAGTGGCATAGCAGAGGCGGTCGAGTTCGATCGTCGGCCGCATGCCCCCCCAGTACCAGATGTCGCTCAGCACGATGTCGACGGCCCCAGCGGTGAGGCCCGGGCCAAACTCCTCGAAGGTGGTGACGCACATATTGGTGGACAGCGGAGTTTCGACGGCGCTTCGCACCGCCGCCATCGCCTGAATGCCGATGCAGGGGTCCTCGAAATACTCCATCCCGATCTTGTCGAGCTCGCGCCCGATGCGGATGGCCGTGGTCGGTGTCCACGAACCTTGCGGGTCGAGCCGGAGCCGCATGTCCTTGCCGAAAGTCTCGCGCAGCGCATAGAGCGTGTCGCGGTCGGTCTCGGGGGAGAAGTAGCCGCCCTTCAGCTTGAGCGTCGCAAAGCCATGCTCCTTCGAAAAGCCCTTGGCGAAGGCGACCATTTCGTCCGGCGTGTGAATCTGCCCGGCGCCATCCTCGTTGTGGTGCCGGTAGAAGAGATAGGCCGACACCGGAATCTTGTCCCGCACCTTGCCGCCGAGGAGCTCATAGACCGGGACCTGCGCCGCCTTGCCCTGAATGTCGAGGCAGGCCATCTCGATCGCCGCCATGATCGGCTCGAGCTTCTGCCAGGGGTAATAGTTCCAGTTCTTGATGCGCGAGGTGATGACTGTCGTGCTCCAGGGGCTCAAGCCCCGCAGCGAGCCTTCGAATGTCTTCAACGTCTCCGGTTTTACCCGGGAGGACACGTCACCCCATCCGACGATGCCGTTGTCCGTGGTCACCTTGACGATGGTGCGCGACCAGGATTTTAGCGAGCCGTAGCTGGTGAGGATCGGCGCCTTGGCCGGAATCGTCACCGGTATGCCTTCGATGGATTCTATCTTCATCGCTGTCAGTCCTGATCCTCTGCTACTGTCCGGCGCGAACGAGTTCGGCGCAACGGGACGCAATCATCATGGTCGCCGCGCTGGTGTTGCCGCTGATCACCGTCGGCATCACCGACGCATCGGCGATCTTCAGTCCCTTGATGCCGAACACATTGAGGTTTTCGTCGACCACGGCCTGGCCGTCGCTCTCCAACCCCATTTTGCAGGTGCTGGTCGGATGGAAGGCCGAGCCGCCCGTCGAGGCGATCCAGCGGTCGACGGCCTCACGAGATTGTGCGGACGCACCCGGCGTCAGCTCCTGGCCGCGGAAATCATCCAGTGCAGGTTGCGCAATCACCTCCCGCGCCTTGGCGATAGCCCTGTGAACGCCGTCGCGGTCGCGGTCGTCCGAGAGGTAGCGCGGGCGGATAAGCGGTGCCGATGCCGGGTTGGCGTCGCGCAGCCGGATCTCGCCGCGGCTTTCGGGCCGCATGACAAAGAAACTCAGGGAGAAGGCGTGCTGGTCGCCGCCCGGCGCGGACGCCTTCACAAAGGGAAAGCGAACGGTCGCTTGCGAATGGGACGGCGTGAAGAAGGCCTGGATGTCCGGCTCCGGCTGCGACGAGCTCGACCGGAAGTGCAGCGCGCTGCCGATCGGCATGGTGGTGGCATCGCCCGACTTGAAGATGGCAGCCTGCAGGAAGGCAAGCGTCGCCTTGTCGAAGCGGGTCAAATTGTGCAGCGTGATCGCCTGCTTGCATGCGTACTGTATGCGCGTCGAGAGATGATCCTGCAGATTGCTGCCGACGCCTGGCAGGTCTTGGACGCGCTCGATTCCGACGCTGTCCAGATGCGCCGCGGGGCCGACGCCCGACAGCATCATCAGCTGCGGCGAGCCGATCGTGCCGGCGGCCAGGATGATGGTTCCACCGGAAATCGTCTGCTCACCTGACCGGGTGCGAACGACAACGCCGGTCGCCCGGTGGTCGGTCATGGCGATCCTGCCGACGAGGGCATTTCTCACGACGGTCAGGTTTGGGCGATTCAATGCGGGTTTCAGAAAGGCGCGGGCAGCCGACCAGCGCTCGCCGTTCTGGATGTTGAACCAGTAGCGGCTCACCCCCTCATGCGGATGCGCATTGTAATCCTTGATGCGCTTGTGGCCAGCCTGCTCCGCGGCCTCGATGAAGGCGTCGTGCAGCGGATTTCGGCTCTTGCTCTCGGTGACCGGCATCGCGCCGCCGGCGCCGTGATCGTCTGTCTCGCCGCCTTCGAAACGCTCGAGCGACTTGTACCGCGGCAAAACCTTGTCCCAGCTCCAACTCCGCATGCCTGACTGGGCCCAGCGGTCGTAGTCGGATGGGCGTCCGCGGTGCCAGATCATGCCATTGATCGTCGTCGAGCCACCGATGACCTTGCCGCGCGGCCACAGGATGCGGCGGTTGTCGAGATGCGATTCCGGCTCGGTCTCGTAGAGCCAGTTGGCATAGCGCTGGCGGAACAGAATACCGGTCATGATCGGCACGCGGAACACGGGGTTCCAGTCGCTGCCCCCGGCCTCGATGAGCACGACGCGGCATGACGGGTCCTCGGTCAGCTTGCCTGCAAGCACGCAGCCGGCCGAACCCGCACCGACGATGACGACATCAGCTTTCAAGTGATCTTCCCGGGAGTTGACCGAATGCGCGGCCGCGCCGAAACTCGAAGTGTCAGGTGAAGCCGCGAGGCCGGACAGACGGCCTCGCGGCAGGGTCTCAACTTATTGCGCGTCGGCGAACTTCGCCTCGGCTTCCTTCAGCGCTTCGACAGGGTCGAGGTTGTCGAGCACGACCCGCGCCGTCGCTTCGTTCAGCGCGCCCTGCAGCGTGCGGGTGTTGCATGAAGGCGGGTCCATGTAGCCGGTCTG
This sequence comes from Rhizobiaceae bacterium, assembly GCA_019635755.1. Lineage (GTDB taxonomy): Bacteria > Pseudomonadota > Alphaproteobacteria > Rhizobiales > Rhizobiaceae > OAS926. The sequence continues at coordinate 335,068 of JAHBYW010000005.1, forward strand.
CCCCCAGGCATCGACCATCAGGCGGACCCAGTCATATTGCGGTCCGGCGAAGTCGGGAGACTCCAGAACCGACTTGCGCGTCGGCACCTGGCCGCCCACCGTCGTCCAGAGGCCAACGCCTTCCTTGCCCAACATGTAGTTCAGGAACTTGCCAGCTTCAGGCAGATGCGGCGAATTCTTCCACGCGGCCACCCACCAGCCCGACAGCGGCGTAGCGCCCGGCTTCTCGCCGGTCCAGGACGGCCACTTGATGATGTCGAAGTTGTCGGCGCCGAAGGCCGCTTTGCCCTTGATCACGCTGTACCGGAGCATCGAGCCGATCGAGATGGCGTAGCGACCGGCGATGAATTGGTCGGTCACGTCATCGACGTTGATGACCAACGCGTCCTGTGGCGTCACCTTGTGCTTGGTGATCAGATCGGCCGTGTAGGTAATGCCTTTCACGCCGAGGTCCGACGACAGCTTGATCTCGCACTCGCCCGTGTAGAGGGCGGCGGGCTGTTCAAGCAGGCTGATGTAGACCGGCGACGATTCCGTCTTGAGCGGGGCGAGCGGCATGCCAAAACCCCAGACGTCGACGCGGCCGTCATTGTCGTTGTCCTTGGTCAGCTTCTTAGCGGCTTCAAGGATCGCATCCCATGTGGTCAGCGATGCGGGGTCGATGCCCGCTTCCTTCAGCAGATCCTTGCGGTAGTAGATCATGCTGCCGCCGTTGAAGAGCGGAAGCGCAGTGTGCACGCCGCCGAACATCGCGGCGTCGAACGATGCCTTGGCGTAGTAGTCGTCCTTGTCCTCCTGCGGCCACTGATTGATCAGCAATTCGTCGAGGTTGGCGCCGGCGCCGGAGGTGTCGAGGCCAGACAGGTTCTTGGCGTCGATCCAGACGATGTCGGGATTGCCGCCGGTCTGATGGCCAAGGAAGAACTTGGTCGGCATCTGCGCGAAGTCCTGCGGCTCGACCTTCACCTTGATGTCGGGATTGGCCGCCTCGAAATCGGCGATCATCTGCTTCAGCGCCACTTCACGCGGCGACGTCTTGTTCGGATCGAGGAACGTCCACATCGTCACGGTCGTCTCCGCGCTCGCAACCCCTGCAAGCATGGAAAGCGACAAGATCGTTCCGGCGAGTAACGCGCTCTTTCTTGTCCCTGGTGTCATCTCTTGCTTCCTCTCAGCCCCGCTATTGATTGTTACTGGCCATGGTCCTGCCGCCGAGGCTTCGGTCAGGGTGGGAATGGATGTCCGCCGCGATCGAATTGCCGGTCGCAGGGTCGAAAAAGTGGACGTGCTCGGGCACCAGCTCGAGATTGACGCGATCGCCGATCGCAATACGCGCGCCCGCTTCGGCGCGGCAGCAAAGTTCGGCTCCGCCCGGCGCCGACGCGAAGACGACGAGGTCCGGACCGGAGGGCTCCGTCTGGGTGACAGTGGCGGCGATCGCGCGCGAACCGGACTGTTCCGTGATGCGCAACGACTCCATCCTGAGGCCCATCCGCACATGGCGGCCCGCGATGCGGGAGAAGTCCATCGTTTCCGCGAGAAGGGGCAGGTTGAACTCCCCTGCGGCGAACTGGACTTCGCCCGCCAGCATCTCGACACGGCCGTCGACGAAGGTGATCTCGCGGTCGCCGACGAAGTTCGCCACGAAGGTGTTCGCCGGTTGGTGGTAAATCTCGTGGGGCGACGCGTATTGCTGAAGCTTGCCCTTGTTGAACACCGCGATACGGGACGACATCGACATCGCCTCCGCCTGATCATGCGTGACGTAGACGATGGTCGATTGAATTCGCTGGTGGAGCGATTTCAGATCATGCCGCATGCGCATCCTGAGCCGCGCGTCGAGGTTGGACAGCGGTTCGTCGAGCAGAAAGACCTTCGGATCGCGGATCATGGCGCGGCCGAGCGCGACACGCTGCTGCTGACCGCCGGACAGCTCTTTAGGATATCGCGCCAGAAGCTCGCCAAGTCCAAGCAGGTCCGCGACCCTGACCACAAGCTTCTCGATCTCCGCTTCCGGAACCCTGGGCCTCCTGGCCCGCAGCGGAAAGGCGATGTTCTCGAACACCGTCATGTGAGGGTAGAGCGCGTAGGACTGGAAGACCATGGCGATGTCGCGCTTGTCGGGGCTGACGCCATTGACCAGCCTGTCGCCGACCCAGATTTCGCCCTCGTCCGCTTCCTGGAGCCCGGCCAGAAGGTTGAGCGTCGTCGACTTGCCGGAGCCCGACGGCCCGAGCAGCGAGACGAACTCGCCGGCTTCGATATCAAGGTCGAGGCTGTCCAGCGCGACGAGGGCGCCAAAACGTTTCGAGACGGAGCGGAAACGGACGGATGTCATTGTCGTGCTCAGCTCTTGGTGCCGCCGCTCGTCATGCCGGTCAGGAAGTAGCGCTGGAAGAAGACGAATACGGCAATGACGGGCAGGATCGAGATGATTGCGGCGGCGGTGAGCGGACCCCAGTCGCGACCGTAGAATCCGAGATAGCCGTATATCGCGACCGGTAGCGTCTTGGACTCGCCCGACGAGATCATTGCGACGGCGACGACGAAGTCGTTCCAGGCAAAGGTGACGACGAATAGCCCCGACGCGACGAGTCCCGGGCCGGAAAGCGGCAGCACGACCTTGCGCAGCGTCTGGAAGCGCGAATAGCCGTCGATCAGCGCCGCGTTCTCCAGCTCGATCGGCAGGCTCAGGAAGTAACTGTAGAGAATCCAGACCACGAACGGGATCTGGTACGCTGAGTAGAGAAGGATGAGGCCCGTCAGGCTGTTGCTAAGATGAACGTTGGCCAGGAAGGTGAATGTCGGCACGATCAGCGACGGCAACGGAATGCTCATCAGCGCAACGATGAAGAAGATCAGTACCGTCTTGCCGCGGAACGGCAGCCGGGCGATCGCATAGGCCGCGATGGCGCCGATGCCGAGCGACAGCAGGACGGCGCCGACCGACACGATGACACTGTTGATGATCGGCGTCTGGATGCCGGTCTGGAAAAGCATCGCATAGTGCTCGAGCGTCGGTCGCTCCGGCACGATCTGCGGGGGATAGACGAGGATGTCCTGCGTCGGCTTTAGCGAAGTCGACAACCCCCACAAGATCGGCGCGAGCGCGAAAGCAGCGATGACAAGGTTTATCAACGCGTTGATTGCAGAGCGGGACCGAGCGCGGCGGCGCCAGGGACGAGCGACCGGGGAGGATGCGATCGTCATGGCGCGCGCCTCCGCTCGCGAAAAAGCAGAAGGTTGAAGGCGACGAGAATCAGGTTGAACAGGAAGACCAGGATGGCCAGCGCGTTGGCGTCGCCGAGCTTGAATTCGACGAAGCCGAGTTCGTAGAGGGCAAGACCTGTCGTGCGGGTCGCGCCGTTCGGCCCACCGCCCGTCAGGATAAGCGAAAAGGTCAGCACGTTGACGAAGTGGATCAGCAGCCGAACCACCGCGATCAGGATCGACAGCCGCATCAGCGGCAGCGTGATCCTGCGGAAGCGGTAGAACGCCCCCGCACCGTCGACGCGCGCCGCGTCGTAGAGCGAGGGCGGAATGCTCTTCAGGCCGGCGAGCAGCACGATCATCGCGAAGGCGCTGTCGCGCCATACGGCGTTGAAGACCAACGCGGCCATGGCGCTGCCCGGGTTGGCAAGCACCGAGTGATCGCCAAGACCAATCGGTCCCAACACCACCGCCATGAAGCCTGCATCGGTCGAGAATATCCACCTCAGCAGCAGTGATCCCACCAGCATCGAGATCACGTAGGGCACCAGCGCTACGGCGCGCACGGCGACGTTCCAGCGACTGTCGCGCTCCAGGTGCACAGCGAGCGCCATGCCGACCGTCAGCGTCAGTCCGAGCGCGACGATGGAGAAGATGGCGGTGGCGCCGATGCTGCCCAGCACCATGGGCGAGGTGATCACGCGCCAATAGTTGTCCAGGCCGCGAAAGGAGGTGAGCTGGAAATACTCAACCTTGAAGAAGGAGTAGTAGAAGCCGAGCGCCAGCGGACCGGCGACCAGTGCGAGCTCGATGAGGACGAACGGGAGGATGAAGCCAAGGGAGCGGCGCTCGTCGGGACGAAGCGCGAAGCGGGAGGTCCGCGGGCCACGCGGAACGGCCTGCCCCGCTGGCATGATCCTGTCCGCAACCGGGTTGATTTCCGTTCGGGCCAGCGTCCCCTCCCAAGGATGCGCGATTGGCGATCTTCTGCCGGCATTTAAGCGCGCAGCGGATTGCGGATTCAATGTTCAAATGATGCAAAACGTTGCAAAGATTCTGACTAAACCATTGCAGGAGATTGGAAAATCTGACTAATGGCAGTACTAAGGATGGTCATGGCCAGCGATGCCGGCGATCGATGTCGAACGCATAACGACGGAAGAATGCGCGCGCCGTCTGAGCCGGCGGCTGCGCCAGCTCATCGGCCCTGGGCGGGTCTGGTCATATCGTGGCGTCTCCAACCTTTCTGGCATCGACGAGCGCACACTGAAGGCATATTGCGCCGGCACCGCCTGCCCCAACCTGACGAAATTTCATCGTCTGCTCGCCGTGCTCGGACCGGCAATCACGGTCGACCTGCAGTTGATGCTTGGCTGGACACCGCGTTCCGGATTGCGCCTGCCGCCGGGTGCGGTCGACCTCGAAGCCGTCGCAAAGGATTTGCGCGAGCTGATGCGGGTCATCGATGCCGAGATGGGGAAGACGGACGCGGCGAAGGGGAGGAGGCTCGGCGCTAGAGACCGTCCCTGAGGATCGCCGGCTGGCTTTCCTTGACGTCGCGCAGAACCCTCTCGATCGCGACCAGCGCCTGCGCGACGCCGTGGCGCAGCTCCGCGAGGTGCGAGGTGCTCGGCTGCGGCCCGCGGCGCCCGCGTGGCTCCCATCCCAGCATAAATGCTAGCTCGATTCCGACCTCCGGGCCGAACACGCGCATGAGCCGCTCATAGCGCGCCAGATTAGGGCACGCCTTGCCGTCGACATAGGCGCGAATGGTCCGCTCCTTTATGCCGGTGCGCGCCGCCGCTTCGGCGAAGCTGACCTTGCCCGGACCCGGGCCGATTATCGTCGAAATGCGGTAGCTCAAACGCTTCTTCACCGCCGCAGGCGTAATCTCCGGGACGCTCAGCGGCTCCGAATACGGCGATTTCGCCTTGGTCGTCCGGCGGGGCTCCCGGGTACGTCGTGCGCGCTGGGCCATCGATGCTCTCCTCGAGTGCAAGAATAGTATCACGCGACACGCAGCGCCAAGCGCCGATGACGCGGCCGCTGGCATGTGCAACTATGGCCCGACCAATGGCACCCCGACTAGCGCAGTGCGTTCCGACGTCCGACACATCACCCCCGCGACGGTGACCCAAAGCGTGAGCCGGTCGCTGCGAAAGCTGGTTGGCCCCAGCCGACGCTGGAGCTACGCCTCCGTCTCGAAGGAAACCGGCATCGATGTGCGCACCCTGAAGTCGTATGTGCAGGGAGCTGCTTGTCCTAACCTCGTGCGCTACAAGCGTTTGCTTGCCGTGCTGGGTCCGGAGGTAGGCGAAGAGCTGAACCGCATGCAAGGCATGCTGCCGCGGCGGTGCGAAAGCCCGCCCGAAGCGCTCGACCTCGTCGCCCTGCGGGCCGAACTGGCGCGCGCCAGCTCAATAGTCCGCAGCATTCTATCGATTCCACCGGCCTACATCTCTGAACGCAGCGCTCCCGCCTCGGCCACCGCTACGGACTCGGTACCGACCAAAGCCGAGTACAGGAACTCGCTCAAGCCAATGCGCATCGACCGGAGGGCGATCGCAGAACGATTCGGCTTCCGTCTTGCGCAGATGATCGGCGAGGGTCGCAGATGGTCTCTCGCCGAGGTCGCCGACGCGACCGATATCGACGCGCGAACGCTGCGCTCGTATCGCGACGGCACGGCCTGCCCGAACCTCGCCCGCTACATGCGCCTGCTCCAGGTGCTTGGCCCCGAAAGCGGCTACGAACTCGCGCTGATGCTTGGTTGGCAGCCGCGCTTCCGCATCGCTCCAAAACATTCGGCCGAGGCGTTGCGTGCGCTCGACGCGGCGGCACTCGAGACCTGCGCGGCCGTCGACGAACTGATTGGCATGAACGGGTTGCGGTTTCTGTCGCCATCCGGCGAAACAGGGGAGCCCGCTGCAGGCGATGCGTCGCCGATCGATCAGACGGCTGCTTCACCTCGCATCACCCGTGGACGTCGACGGCCAGGATCCGGTCCGGATACCACGCGTAGCGCGTCGTAAAACCGAGCCTGGCTCTGGCCTTGCGCCAGTCGAAAGCGGCAGTCTCGGCATCGAGCGGAACGCGGATGTCGGTCAGGTCCGGAAACCACGTCCCGACGAGGCCATGCATCGGCTCAGGTGCGAAGGCACGGGCCGATGTGATGTTGAGAAGCTCGTAGCCTGCCACCTCTGATTCGGCCGCCAGACGCACTGCGCGCGCGGCATCGCGCACGTCGATATAGGCCCAGAGGCTCTTCGCACCCTGCAGAGGCGCGCCAAGCCGGCGCGAGATATGCTCGACGTGTCGCGCAGGATCCCAGATGACGGGAAATCGCAGGCAGACCGTGTCCATCGAGCCGCCGCGGCTGAAGGCCTCGGCCAAAATCTCGCAGGCAAGCTTTGAAGCGCTGTAGGCGTCCGAGGGCTCACAGGGATGCTGCTCGTCGACCGGCAGGTACCGCGGAGTCACGATGTCGGCGGCATAGGGGAAGCCGAGTGCGGACTGGCTCGACGCGAGAACGACGCGGCAGATGCCCGCCGCTTGTGCGGCAGCAAGGACATTCCCCGTGGTTGTTGTGTTAACGCCCCAAACTTCGGCCGGAGTTCCCGCATGAGGCGAAGGAAGCGCCGCCAGATGAACGAGCGTAACGCAATCCTCCAGCGCACGTTCGACGCCGGCGCGGTCCAGGAGGTCGAGTAGCCGCTCTCGGTAGCGGCCCGCGACTGTGGCGGTTGGCACGCGGTCGAGGCCCAACACCTCTTGGCCCGCACCCAGAAGTTCCGCAACGACGGCGCGGCCGAGCAGGCCGGCCGCGCCCGTGACGGCGATCGGACCGGCGGCCTTCATTGAAATCAGCGCCCGCCGGTCACGTCGACCAGAGCGGCAGTGATGAAGGACGCCTTGTCCGACAGGAGGAACAGCACGGCTTCGGCGACCTCGCTCGGCTGTCCGGGCCGTCCCATCGGGATCAATCGCGCCATCCGCTCATAGTGACCCGCGCCGCCGTCGGCGGCGTGTGCCTCGGTCACGATGGTCGCAGGCCGCACCGCGTTGACCCTGATGCCCTGGTCCGCCACCTCGGTCGAAAGCCCCAGCGTCAGCGCGTCCATGCCGGCCTTCGCGGCGCCGTACATGACCAGGTTCTTGACGCCGTCCTTGCGGTAGGGCGGGCCGCCGCGGCGGGCGCAGTCCGACGACACGTTGACGATCGCGCCGCCGGTACCGCCAAGCCCAGTCGACATGCGCTTGACCGCTTCGCGACTGCAATATGCCGCCGACGTCAGGTTGAGTGCGATGATGCCGTCGATCTGGATCATCGGCGAATCGACCAGTTGGTTGCCGGTGGGCGCCGCCGGAAAGCGCGAGCCGCCCGCATTGTTGACCAGCGCGGTTAGCCGTCCGAGCTTCTGGTCCACCTCCTCAAACATCCGCACCACATCCGGTTCCTGCGTGACATCTGCCTTGAGGGCGATGGCCTTGCCGCCCTTGGCAACGATTTCCTTTGCCAGCGCCTCAGCCGCGTCCGGTGAGCTGTTGTAGTTGATCGCCACGGCATACCCGGCCTCCGCCGCGCCACGGCAGATCGCCGCGCCGATGCCCCGACTTCCACCTGTAACGAGGAGTACTCCGCCCATTTTTGTCTCCCGATCTGTGGGGACTGGAGTATCACCGACTCTATCGCAGAACCCTGTCCATTTTGCGCAAGTCTAATCCGCCTCTGCCGTCGAATCCTTGCCCACATGCGACGAGGAGGAAGCCAGCTGCCAACTCGGCATGTCAGTGCAGACGCTGCGCGACACCTGTGGCCATCATCATCCCGACTGGCAGTCGGAGGCGGCGGAGGTCTGACGAGAAACGCCGTTTCCGTGCAGGGAATGAAAGCCGAATGGCTCAGCCATTGAAAAGTTGGTGCCGCTTGCGTGACTCGAACACGCGACCCCATCATTACGAATGATGTGCTCTACCAACTGAGCTAAAGCGGCAACCGCTCCGCGCGGGCGCGAAGTTGGTGCGCTGATACCCTCAATGCTCCCGCATTTCAAGCCGCCTCTGGGTGGACCGGCCAACAGAGGCCGCGTACGCCCGTCGCCGGTTGCGCGCGGCCGTTCGCGGACACCGTTTCGTGATCATCAGGCGATGCGCTCGCGTCCCGGCCCGAGCAAAGCGCGATCCCGGCGCGATCCCGGCTTGGGGCCGCGGATCCGGTGCACGCAAGCCCGCCGAGCCGGCCGTTATAGCCACAAAGAAACAACGCTTTGCCGATGGACAAGCGCCAACATGTCGATAAATTTGACATAGCCCTCGCGCCATTCTTCGACGCCTCATCTCAACGACGAGGGTTCGGGAGGGTGCCTATGGCTTCAGTTTCGATGACGGTGAACGGCCGCGCGGTGAGCGGCGAAGTCGAGGGCCGAACCCTCCTCGTCCACTACCTGCGCGAGCATCTCGGACTGACCGGGACGCATGTCGGCTGCGACACCTCGCAATGCGGCGCCTGCGTCGTTCATGTCGACGGCAAGGCCGTGAAGAGCTGCACCATGCTCGCCGCCCAGGCGTCGGGCTCCACCATCGTCACCATCGAAGGCCTGGCCGACGGCGCCGACCTGCACCCGGTGCAGGCCGCGTTCAAGGAGAACCATGGCCTGCAATGCGGCTTCTGCACGCCCGGGATGATCATGGCCGCGACGGACATGATCCGCCGCCACCCGGAAGGCCTGGACGAGAAGACGGTCCGCGCCGAGCTCGAAGGCAATATCTGCCGCTGCACGGGCTACCACAACATCGTCAAGGCGATCCTCGCCGCATCGGAAGCGATGGCGAAGGGCGGCAAGGCGAAGGCGGCGTGATGCGCCAGTCGGCAATTGGCGGTCGGCAATCGGATTGATGGAGGCGCTTCGGCATCGGTGATGCGTGTAGTCAATCCTGCGACTGCCGATTGCCGACTGCCGACTGCCGCCCACAGGGAGGAATAGGGATGGGTATCGAAGGCATCGGCGCCCGCGTGGCGCGCAAGGAAGACAAGCGGTTCATCACCGGCGCCGGCCGCTATGTCGACGACATGGTCGTGCCGGGCATGAAGCATGCGGCGTTCGTGCGCTCGCCGCATCCGCATGCCGAGATCACCGGCATCGACGTGTCGAAGGCGAAGGCGATGCCGGGCGTCATCGGCGTGCTGGCGGGTAAGGAACTGAAGGCCGACGGCATCGGCAACCTGATCTGCGGCTGGATGATCCATTCCAAGGATGGCACGCCGATGAAGATGGGCGCCTGGTCGCCGCTGGCCGTCGACCGCGTCCGCTATGTCGGCGACGCTGTGGCGATCGTGGTCGCCGAGACCAAGGGCCAGGCTCGCGACGCGGCCGAGGCGGTGGCGGTTTCCTACAAGGAGCTGCCGGCCGTGACCGACGCGGCCGAGGCGCTGAAGAAGGGCGCGCCGCAGCTGCACCCCGAGGCCGAGGGCAACCTGATCTTCGACTGGGAGCTCGGCGACGGCAAGGCGACGGACGCTGCCATGGCCGGCGCGGCGCATGTCACCAAGATGCACATTCTGAACAACCGGCTGGTGCCGAATGCCATGGAGCCGCGCGCCGCGCTCGGCCACTACGACAAGGCGGAGGACCACTACACCTGCTGGACGACGTCGCAGAACCCGCATGTCGCGCGGCTGGTGATGAGCGCCTTCTACAACGTCGCGCCGGAGAACAAGCTGCGCGTCATCGCGCCGGACGTCGGCGGCGGCTTCGGCTCAAAGATCTACATCTACCCGGAAGAGATCGTCTGCCTGTGGGCGTCGAAGAAGACCGGCGTGCCGGTGAAGTGGGTGGCCGACCGCACGGAGAGCTTCCTCTGCGACGCGCATGGCCGCGACCACATCACCGAGGTGCAGCTCGGCTTCGACGCCGACAACCGCATGGTGGCGCTGAAGGTCGACACGATCGCCAATCTCGGCGCCTACATGTCGCTGTTCTCGTCCTGCGTGCCGACCTATCTCTACGCGACGCTGCTGTCGGGCCAGTACGCCATCCCGGCGATCCACGCCAATGTGCGCACGGTCTACACCAACACCGCGCCGGTCGACGCCTACCGCGGCGCCGGGCGGCCGGAGGCGACCTATCTGATCGAGCGCATCGTCGAGACCGCGGCGCGTGAGCTCAACGTCAGCCCGGCCGAGCTGCGGCGGAAGAACTTCATCAGATCCTTCCCGTACCAGACGCCGGTGATCATGAACTACGACGCCGGCGACTACGAGGCCTCGCTCGACGCCGCAATGAAGGCCGTCGATTACGCCGGCTTCGGCAAGCGGCGCGAGGACGCCAAGAAGCGCGGCAAGCTGCGCGGCATCGGCATGGCGAACTACATCGAGGCCTGCGGCATCGCGCCGTCGGCCGCGGTCGGCTCGCTGGGCGCCGGCGTCGGCCTGTGGGAATCGGCCGAGGTGCGCGTCAACGCCGTCGGCACGATCGAGATCCTGACAGGCTCGCACAGCCACGGCCAGGGCCACGAGACGACCTTCGCGCAGCTCGCGTCGGGCCGCTTCGGCATCCCGATCGAGCAGGTGTCCATCGTCCATGGCGACACCGACAAGGTGCAGATGGGCATGGGCACATACGGCTCGCGGTCCGGCGCCGTCGGCATGTCGGCGATCGTCAAGGCGCTCGACAAGGTCGAGGCGAAGGCGAAGAAGATCGCCGCGCACCTGATGGAGGCCGACGAGGGCGACATCGTCATCGAGAACGGCACGCTGAAGGTTGCCGGCACGGACAAGAACGTGCCGTGGTTCCAGGTGGCGCTCGCGGCCTACACCGCGCACAACCTGCCGGCCGGCATGGAGCCGGGCCTGAAGGAAGGCGCCTTCTACGATCCGGCGAACTTCACCTTCCCGGCCGGCTGCTACATCTGCGAGGTCGAGGTCGATCCCGACACCGGCCGCACGGAGGTGATCCAGTTCGTCGCCGCTGACGACTTCGGCAACATCATCAACCCGATGATCGTCGAGGGCCAGGTGCATGGCGGCGTGGCGCAGGGCATCGGCCAGGCGCTGCTGGAAGGCGCTCACTACGACCCGGCGTCGGGCCAGCTGATGACGGCGAGCTACATGGACTACACCATGCCGCGCGCCGACGACCTGCCGTCGTTCAAGGTGTCGACCACCAACACGCCGTGCCCGAACAATCCGCTCGGCATCAAGGGCTGCGGCGAGGCCGGCGCGATCGGTTCGCCGCCGGCGGTCATCAACGCCATCACCGACGCCATCGGCAACAACGACCTGACGATGCCCGCGACGCCCCAGAAGGTCTGGGCGGCGATCCGGGCCGCGACGAAGCACTGAGGGGGAACCGCGATGTATTCGGTCAACTACCACCGCGCGACGTCGGTCGCGGACGCGGCATCGAAGGCCAAGGGCGAGGCCAAGTACCTGGCCGGCGGCATGACGCTCATCCCGACGATGAAGCAGCGCCTGGCGCAGCCCGGCGACGTCATCGACCTGATGCACATCGGCGAGCTCAAAGGCATCAAGGTCGAGGGCAAGGTCGTGACGATCGGCGCCGGAACGACCCACGCCGAGGTGGCGGCGAGTGCCGCGATCAAGGCGGTGTGTCCCGCGCTCTGCCACCTGGCGTCGCATATCGGCGACCCGCATGTGCGCCACCGCGGCACCATCGGCGGCTCGATCGCCAACAACGACCCGGCGGCGGACTACCCGGCCGCCATGCTGGCGCTCGACGCCACCATCGCCACCAACAAGCGCAAGATCCCGGCCGGCGATTTCTTCACCGGCCTGTTCGAGACGGCGCTGGAGGAGGGCGAGATCGTCACCGCCGTGACCTTCGTGGCGCCGGACAAGGCCGGCTACGAGAAGTTCCCGAATCCCGCGTCGCGCTACGCGATGACCGGTGTCTTCGTGGTGCTGGACGGCGGGTCCGTCCGTGCCGCCGTCACCGGCGCGGGCGAGACTGGCGTGTTCCGGTCGGTCGAGATCGAGAACGCGCTGGCGGGCAAGTTCGAGGCGTCCGCCCTCGATGCCGTCACGGTTCCGGCCGACGGATTGATGAGCGACATGCACGCCTCGGCGGACTATCGCGCGAACCTCGTCAAGGTCATGGCCAAACGCGCGGTGGGCCGCGCCAAGGGCTGAGGCCGCCCGCTCCCGATTCGCACTGGCGCCGGCGCGCCGGTGCGGTATTGTAGCTACGCCTAATGTGACTGCGGCCGTGGCACGGTCGAGCCTCGCCGGTCGATGCCGGCAAGGAGTCGTCCCGGCCGTCAACCGTACGGTGAGGGAGGGAACACCATGACCGCCTACAATACCGTTCGCATGCGCGTGAAGCCCGGACGCGAGGCCGATTACCTGAAAAGCCATGAGGCCATGGACAGCAAGGCCCTGAAGGCCGCGGGGCTGCGCAAGTTCACGATCATCAAGACCGGCGACCGCACCTATTGCGTGATCGGCGAGTGGGACAGCTTCGACGGCCTGGCCAAGGCAAGGCCGCAGATGATCGCCCAGCTCGACCGCATGCGCGACATGCTGGAGGACCTCGGCGGCGGGCTGGGCGTCACCGACCCTGTGTCCGGCGAGGTGGTGTTCGAGCGGTAAGGCCGAGGCCGCCGCCGGCGCGCCCTTGGAATCGGCGCCCGATGCCGCCACATTGGCGGCATGGCGCGACGCAGCTCATCCATCGGTTTTCTCGGCCGCTTCGGGCGGTCCGAGGATCTGCGCGCGCTCGACGCCGCGATGAAGGCTGTCGACCTCCACCCGGCGCTGGTGCCGGAAGGGCTGAAGCTTGCCGTCTCGAATCTCATGAAGGATCATGCCGGCGACGGCGAGCCGCCGGCGCACGCCTATCCCTTCGTCGCGACCCTGTTCGCCTATTGCCTGCTCGGGCCGGAACATTTCGCGGCGGCCAATGGCGCCGAGACTGCCGCATCCGCCGAAACGCGGATCGAGGCGGCGATCGACGACGCGGACGGCCTGGACGCGCAGCTGGTCCTGCTCGCGCTGCATTCGCGGCTGATCCGGCCGGAAGTCGTCGAGCGCTTCGGGCTGGAGATCGGATAGCGCTGCGGGCGATTGCCGGCGCGCGCGGGCCAGCCTATAGCCGGCAGCGCAGCCGGGAGATCGCATTCATGCCCATCAACGCCGTCGTCTGGGGCGAAAACGTCCACGAGCGGACCAACAAGATCGTCCAGGGCATCTATCCCGACGGGATGCACGCAACGATCGCCGCCGCGCTGAACACGGACAGGGCGATCAAGGCGACAACGGCCACGCTGCAGGAGAAGGACCACGGGCTGAGCGAGGCGCGGCTCGCGCGCACCGACGTGCTGCTGTGGTGGGGGCACGCCGCCCATGCCGAGGTGCGCGACGACATCGTCGAGCGCGTCGCGACGCGGGTCTGGGAGGGCATGGGACTGATCGTCCTGCACTCCGGCCACTACTCCAAGATCTTCAAGAAGCTCATGGGCTCGCCCTGTTCGCTGCAATGGCGCGAGGCGGGGGAACGCGAGCGCGTCTGGGTGATCAATCCGAACCACCCGATCGCGGCCGGGCTCGGCGACCGGATCGAGCTGGACCAGTCCGAGATGTATGGCGAGCCCTTCTCGGTTCCGGAGCCGCTGGAGACCGTGTTCCTGTCCTGGTACCAGGGCGGCGAAGTGTTCCGGTCCGGCCTTACCTGGCGCCGCGGCGCGGGCTCCATCTTCTATTTCTCGCCCGGCCACGAGACCTATCCGATCTACCACGATGCCGCCGTGCAGCAGGTGCTGCGCAACGCGGTGAAGTGGGCGGCGAATCCGGCGCCGGCCTGGTCGTCGATCACCCGGGCGCACAACGTGCCCACGCCAGAGGCGCCCGAGAAGATCAAGCAGCGCGGTCCGCGGCTCCACAAGGATGGGGACGAAGGCCTGCGCTGATGCCGAAGCTCCTGCTGATCGGTACCGGCAACATCGCCGCGTCCCACGTCCGCGAGTTCGGCGCGATCCGAGGCTGCACATTCGTCGCCTGCGCAGACCCGGTTCCGGGCCGGGCGCAGGCATTCGCGCGCGAGCACGGGATCGCCCGAGCCTTCGAAAGCCTCGCCGACGCGCTGGACTGGGGCAAGTTCGACGCCGTTGTAAACTGCACGCCCGACGCCGCCCATAAGGCGACCTCGCTGGCCGCGATCGCGGCCGGCAAGCATGTGCTGTGCGAGAAGCCGCTGGCTCCCACCGCGCCGGATGCCCTCGACATGGCCGAGGCGGTCGAGGCCGCCGGGCTGATCAACCTGGTGAACCTCTCCTATAGGAACGCGCCGGCCATCCAGCGTGCCCGCTCGATCGTCGAGGCGGGCGGCCTGGGCGAGCTGCGGCACGTCGAGGCGAGCTACCGGCAGAGCTGGCTGGTGGCGAAATACTGGGGCGACTGGCGCGCCAGCGACACGTGGCTGTGGCGCCTTTCGACGCGGCACGGCTCGACCGGCGTGCTGGGGGACGTGGGCGTCCACATCATCGACTTCGCGACCTATGGCGCGTGCGAGGACGTGGCGAGCGTCAGGGCCGACGTCGTCACCTTCCCGAAGGCGGAGGGCGACCGCGTCGGCCACTATGTCCTCGACGCCAATGACAGCGTCGCGATGACGGCACGGCTGTCGAACGGCGCGCTGGCGACGATCCTCGCGACCCGCTACGCGACCGGCTATGTGAACGAGCTGTCGCTCGCGCTGCACGGCACCAAGGGCGCCCTGCGCGTCGAGACCGACGGCCACGCCTCGCGCCTGCTCGGCTGTCTGGGCGCCGATGTCGATCGCGGCCGGTGGAAAAAGCTCGAAACGCCGCCGACGCCGCGCAATGCGGAACGCTTTGCCAAGGCGCTGCGCACGGGCATCAACGGCGATCCGACGTTCCGCCGCGCCGCCGACGTGCAGAAGGTCATCGACGCCGCCTTCAAGAGCGGCAGGACGGGCAGGGCGGTCGCGATCTGACCCGGCTCAGTTGGCGAACAGCGCCGCCCGCGCCGCCGCGTATTCGTCAGCCAGCCGGTGCACCAGCGCGGCGGCAGGCACGACCGCATCGACCGCACCGATCCCCTGGCCGCAGCCCCAGATGTGCTTCCACGCCTTGGTCTCGCTGCTGGCGAAGTTCATCTTCGTCGGGTCCGACGCCGGCAGGTTGTCGGGGTCCATACCCTGCGCGCGCACGGAGCCCTTCAGATAGTTGCCGTGCACGCCGGTGAAGAGGTTCGAGTAGACGATGTCGGCCGCCTTCGACTCGACGATCATCTGCTTGTATTCGTCCAGCGCGCGCGCTTCCTCGGTGGCGATGAAGGGCGAGCCGATATAGGCGAGGTCGGCGCCCATGGCTTGAGCGGCGAGGATCGCGCCACCATTGGCGATCGCGCCGGAAAGCAGCAGCGGCCCGTCGAACCACTGTCGGATCTCCTGCACGAGGGCGAAGGGCGACAGGGTGCCGGCATGGCCGCCGGCGCCTGCGGCGACCGCGATCAGCCCGTCGGCACCCTTCTCGATGGCCTTCCGCGCATGGCGGTCGTGGATGACGTCGTGCAGCACGATGCCGCCATAGGCGTGGACCGCGTCATTCACCTCAGGCACCGCGCCGAGCGAGGTGATGACCACCGGCACCTTGTGCTTCACGCATGTCGCCAGATCCTGCTCGAGCCGCGTGTTCGACTTGTGGACGATGTGGTTGAGCGCGAAGGGCGCGGCGGGCGATCCCGGGTTCTCCTCGTCGTGGCGGGCGAGCGCCTCGCCGATCTCGGAGAGCCAGTCGTCCAGCTGTTCCTGCGGCCGTGCGTTGAGCGCCGGGAAGGAACCGACTATCCCCGCGCGGCATTGGGCAATGACCAGCGCGGGATGGGAGATGATGAAGAGAGGCGCCCCGACGACCGGGATGCGAAGGGATTTCAGGCGGTCCGGCAACGCCATGAGGAGGACTCGCTGCGATTGACGTTTTCGTAAACGTAACTCCTCTAGCGCCGCCGGATTGGGGGCGCAATCCCGCGAAACCGGACGGCGGCGGCGGAGTTTGGCGTTAATTCAAGTCAAATTCTTTTGATGTATGCTGTTTGATGCGGCTTGTGTTGCGACAGCCGTACCTTGGCGCTAACGGTCGCAACACTGCCCGAGCGAAGGGAAGTCTATTGGACGCAGTCGAGAAAGCGATCCGAAGCGCGCTCGAGAATGGCGATGCCGACGAGCGCAGCTTCCGCGAGAGCGTCTACCGAAAGGCGTTCGCGGCGCTTGAGCGCGCCATCGATACGAATCCCGGCATCACGCCGGAGGTCGCCGAGCGTCGTCGCGCCAGCGTGCAGGCCAAGATCGCCGAGATCGAATCGGAGTTCATCCCGGCCCTGCCGGCGATCGAGCCAGCGCCGAGGGCGCCGGCCGAACCGATGTACCGGGCGCCGTTCGAGCCGTCCCCGCGAGCCGCTCCGCCGGTTCCCGCGGCGGGTGCCCATGAGCCCAGGTCGGACGGCGCGCGAGCGTGGGCCGACCCCCGCCCGGCCGACCCCCGCCCGGCCGACCCCCGTCCGGCCGACCCCCGTCCGGCAGAACCTCGCCTCTCCGAACCTCGTCCGGCGGAACCTCGCCCTGCCGAACCGCGCGCCGAGTTGCGTCAGCCGCCGGCGCCTCCTGTTGCACCGCCAGCGCCGCCCCGGGTGGAGGCGCCGCCCGCGCGCACACCGCCCCCCGTCGCCGCGCCCCCCGTCGCCGCACCCTCGCGCCAGGACGCCGGCGGCCGCATCGAGCCTTCCTTCGGCAGGCCTGCGCCCGATCCCGCCCCTGTCCCGCGCGACCGTTGGAGCGTCGATCCCGCCATCGAAGCCCCGGCGCCGGCACGCCCGCCGGTTCCCGCGGAGCCCACGGCGCCTGTCCCTGCGGCGATGCCCGCCGACGAGGCGGTCCCGCCGCCCGCCGTCGCACCGATGGCTGCTCCGGCATCAGGCGCGGCTTCCACGCCCGGCATGATGCCCACGGTCGAGGCCGATCCGAACGGCCCCGTGCCCCGGTCGCTCTTCCCGGACCTGGACGATTTCGGCCCGCCCGGGACGAAGCCGTCCATCGGGCCCGAAGCCGAGGCTGCCGTCATCACCGCGGCCGGCGGTCCCAATGTCCGGCGCGAGCGCCGGCGGCCCTTCGCGGCCATGTTCCTCGCGGCGACGCTGGTCGGCGCAGTCGGCATCGGCATCTGGTGGGCCGTCTCGACAGGTCTGTTCAGGCTGCCCGGCGACGATGGCAGCGTTCCCAACCCGCCGATCGCCGGGGAGGAGGATTTCATCCCCGAGGACGAGAACAATGCGCCGCAGATGCCGGGCGAGGCGGACGCCGAGCGCGCCTGGGTGACGGTCTTCTCGCCGGCCGATCCGACGGTCGTGAACGCCCCGGCGGGCACCAGCGCCGAAGTGATCGAGGACGACAGCGGCGAGTTCATCCGCATCCGCTCCGGCGGGTCGGGGTCCTGGGTTCTGTTCGACGTCGGGCAGGGCGTGCTGGAGCAACTCGCCGGAAAGGTGGCGACGTTCGACATCGTCGCCCGTTCCGAAGAGGGCGCCGAAACGCAGTTCGCCGTCGAGTGCAATTTCGGCGACCTCGGCGACTGCGGCCGCAAGCGCTACGCGGCCGTCCCTTCGAAGGGCGACTTCCTGTTCGAGGTGACGATGCCGGCCGGCCGGCCGGGCGCCGCGGGGACGATCGGCATCAACACCGACATCACCAATGCCGGCAAGGCGCTGGACGTCTACGAGATACGCGTCTCGACCAGCCAGTAGGCAGGCGTCAGTCCAGCATCGCCGTCAGCGTCTCGATGCGGTCGGCCTCCGCCGCCGGCTTGTCCCATCGCAGCCGCGAGATGCGCGGAAAGCGCATGGCGACGCCCGAGCGGTGCCGCGTCGAGCGGTTCAGCCCCTCGAACGCGATCTCCAGCACCAGCCCCTGCTGGCGGTCGGCGCGCACGGAGCGGACCGGTCCGAACCGCTCGATCGTGTTGTCGCGGACATATTTGTCGAGCTGCCGCAGTTCCTCGTCGGTGAAGCCGAAATAGGCCTTGCCGACCGGCACGAGTTCGGTGGCGTCCTCCGGACCGGACCAGACGCCGAAGGTGAAGTCGGAATAATAGCTCGACCGCTTGCCATGGCCGCGCTGCGCATACATCAGCACCGCATCGACGGTGAATGGGTCGCGCTTCCACTTGAACCACGGCCCTTTCGGTCGGCCGGCCAGATAGGGCGAATCGTGACGCTTGATCATCACGCCTTCGATGATCGGATGCGGCGGATGCGTCCTCAGCGCGTCGAGGGCCGGCCAGTCCGAAAACGCAACCTGCGGCGACAGGTCGAAACGCGTTGGGTCGAGCGAGGCGACCAGAGTCTCCAGCTTTGTCCGGCGCTGCGCGAGCGGCAGCTCGCGGGTGTCTTCCTCGCCGAGTTGCAGAAGGTCGTAGCATCGCACGAAGGCAGGGAATTCGGACTGGATCTTCGGCGAGACCGATTTGCGGTTCAGTCGCTGCTGCAGGTCCGAGAAGGTGCCGGTCCATTCCGGCGGGCGCCCGACCAGCAGTTCGCCGTCGAGCACCGCCTCGAAGTCGACCGCGCGGACGAGATCGGGAAAAGCGCCGGACACGTCGTCTCCGGTGCGCGAATAGAGCCGCCGCACGCCGCGCTCCGACACCACCTGCACGCGGATACCGTCCCATTTCCATTCGGCGGCATAGTCGGCCGGGTCGAGCTTCTCGAGGTCGCGGTCCTCGACGGGATTGGACAGCATGACCGGCCGGAAGAGCGCCGCCGCCAGCTTCTCCGGCTTCGGCGCCTTGCCTTCCAGCCAGGCGAACAGCGGCCGGTAGGGTGGCTCGAGCCCGTGCCACAGTTCCTCGATCTCGGCCACGTCGACCTTGCCGAAATCGGCCAGCGCCTGCTTCGCCAGCCGCGCGGTGACGCCGATGCGCAGGCCCCCCGTGACCAGCTTGATGATGGCGAAGCGGGCGGACACGTCGGCCGCGTCGAGAAGGGCTGCAAGCACGCGCGGCCCATCCGACCGGCTGGCCGATTGCAGCGCCTGGACCACCTCGGCCAGCGTCGGGTCATGGCTTGAGTCCGATGGTTCCGCCTCCGGCCATACGAGCGAGACGGTCTCGGCGAGGTCGCCGACATAGTCGTAGGAGTAGCCGAACAGCACCGGGTCCATGCGCTCCGTCACCAGCGCGCGCAGCATCGCGGGTTTCACCGCGGCGATCGTCAGGTCGCCAGTGATGGCGGCGAGCGCCAGCCCGCGGTCGGGGTCTTCGACCGCGCGGAAATAGTCGACGAGCAAAGTCAGCTTGCCGTTGCGGGACGGGGTCAGGACCAACCGGTCGAGGAGTTCGGCGAAGCGGTTCATGGTGCCGCTCCTTTCCCTCCCCCTTGGGGGGAGGGTGGCCGGCTGAAGGCCGGCCGGGTGGGGTCGTTTCCGGCTGCCACCAATTGCCCTTGAACCGGACCTACCAGAGCTGGCGTTCGCCGGCTCGCACCCCACCCGGCTCGCTTTCGGCGGCTTCGCCGCCTCGCGAGCCACCCTCCCCTCAATGGGGAGGGAACAGGCGCGTCCGTTTCCACCATCAGTCCCCCTCGTCCTCGTAGCCGACGAGGTGCAGCGCCTTGGCCCGGATACCTGCCAGCTCGCACCAGCGCACCAACGCCTCCTCGCGGCCGTGGGTCACCCAGACCTCCGACGCGCCGGTCTCGCGGATCGTGTCGGTCAGCTCGTCCCAGTCGGAATGGTCGGAGATGATGAGCGGAAGCTCGACGCCGCGCTGCCTGGCGCGCTGGCGGATGCGCATCCATCCCGACGCGAAGCACGACACCGGATCGGGGAAACGCCGCGCCCAGCGGTCGGCGAAGGCCGACGGGGTGCCGATGACGATGGCGCCGGCGAACTCGGCCTTCGCGCCCTTGCCGAGCGTCGCCGGGCGAAGCTCCCCGAGGTCGACGCCCTGCTCCTGATAGTAGGCCGACAGCGTCTCCAGGGCGCCATGGATGTAGAGCGGCCGGTCATAGCCGGCGTCGCGGATCAGCCGCATCACGCGCTGCGCCTTGCCGAGCGCATAGGCGCCGACCATGTGGCTGCGCTCCGGGAACTGCGCGACCGATTTGAGCAGGCGGCCGATCTCGGCGCGGTCGTCCGGGTGCCGGAACACCGGCAGGCCGAAGGTCGCCTCGGTGATGAAGACGTCGCACCTCACCGGCTCGAACGGCGCGCAGGTCGCGTCGGGCATGCGCTTGTAGTCGCCGGAGGCCACGATGCGCGTGCCTCCGTGCTCGACGGCGATCTGCGCGGAGCCGAGCACATGGCCGGCGGGATGGAAGGTGACCGAGACACCGTTGACGGTGACGGTCTCGCCATAGGCGATCGGCTGCGTATCGCCGGCGAAATCGTCGCCGTAGCGCAGCGCCATGATGTCCAGCGTCTGTCCCGTGGCCAGTACATGGCCGTGGCCCGCCCGGGCATGGTCGGAGTGGCCGTGCGTGATCAGGGCGCGTGCGACCGGGCGGACCGGGTCGATGTAGAAGTCGCCTGGCGGGCAGTAGAGGCCGGCCGGCTTGGGGCAGAGGAGGTCGCGAGGGCGCATGGCGCGGAAGATAGGCATTCCGCGGCGCGCGGGAAGGCCGGCGGTTGCCACTGCTGACTCGACTTGTCCGTTGGATGCGCCGATACCGGGCGTCGATGAAACCGCTGCAGACATCCTCCGGCGACATGCTGGCCGACCGCCGCGCCGACTATGCCGAGATGCTGTTTCAGTCCGGCGACACGAATGCGGCGGCGGAGCTCATGCTGAACGCGCTGGAGCGTGCGCCCGGCTGGGCGCTGGGCTGGTTCCGCCTGGGCGAGATGGCGGAGGCCGCGGGGCAGGCCGCGCAGGCGGTCGAGGCATGGCGCACCGTGCTCAAGCTCGATCCCGCCGACCGCGCGGGTGCAAGGCTGAAGCTCGAACTGGCCGGCGCGGCGGAGCGGTCGTCGGCGCCGCCGGGCGCCTTCGTCGAAGCGCTGTTCGACCAGTATGCCGACAGTTTCGACGCCTCGCTGGTGGAGAAGCTGGCCTATCGCGTGCCGGACCTGCTGCTTGAGGCCGTCCGGCCGCTCGCGCCGTTCGGCGCCGCCGTTGATCTCGGCTGCGGCACGGGGCTGATGGGCGGGAAGCTGAGGCCGCTCGTAAGGCAGCTTGAAGGGTATGACATTTCCGCGGCGATGCTGAGAAAGGCGGAGGCCAAGAAGGTCTACGACCGGCTGGAGAAGGCCGACCTGCAGACGCTTGAGCTGCCGGAGAAGAGCGCGGACCTGATCGTGGCGGCGGATGTCTTCATGTACGTCGGCGCGCTGGACGGCGTGGTGGCGATGGCCGCGCGCGCCTTGCGGCCGGGCGGCGTGTTCGCGTTTTCCGTCGAGCGGCTGGACGCTGCCGGGAAATCCAGCCGCTCCGGTTTCGAACTCCGCGACTCGCGTCGATACGCGCACGCGGATGTCTACGTTCAAGACGTGGCGAAAGCCGCTGGCTTGGAAATTCGATCGCTCGCTCGCGAGACGATCCGCATGGATCGCGGGGCGCCGATCGGTGGGACGATTATCCTGGCAGAAACACCGGAATAACTTGTGATCCCGTTTTGTTCTTGGCGGCGGCGGCAAGTCGCGCTAGGCATTCCGGGTGAACGACCAATCCCGCATCAGCAACAGGAAGGCGAAGCAGGCGCCATCCGGCATGGAAGCCGCGGCGCTGCTGCCGAAGCCGTTCCTCGACTGGTTCAGGGAACGCGGCTGGGCGCCGCGCGCGCACCAGATCGAGCTGCTGGCGACGGTGCAGGGCGGCAATTCGGCGCTGCTGATCGCGCCGACCGGTGCCGGCAAGACACTCGCCGGTTTCCTGCCGACGCTGACGGACCTGGCGGTGCGCGGCAAGCGGAAGCCTGGCGAAGCCTTCCGCGGCATCCACACGCTCTACATCTCGCCGTTGAAGGCGCTCGCCGTCGATATCGAGCGCAACCTCGGCAAGCCGGTGGAGGAGATCGGCCTTCCCGTGACGATAGAGACCCGCACCGGCGACACGCCGCAGCACAAGCGCACGCGACAGAAGCAGGCGCCGCCCGACGTCCTGCTCACCACGCCCGAGCAGCTCGCTCTGCTGATCGCCAGCCAGGATGCGCCGCGCTTCTTCAAGGACCTGCGCTTCGTCGTGCTGGACGAGCTACATTCGCTGGTCATCTCCAAGCGCGGACACCTTCTGTCGCTCGGCCTGGCGCGGCTGCGCGCGCTCGTGCCCGGGCTGCGCATGATCGGCCTGTCGGCGACGGTGGCGGAGCCCGACGAACTCAGGCGCTGGCTGGTCGGCCAGAACCCGCCGGGGCGGATGGCGGAGCTGATGACGGTCGCGGGCGGTGCCAAGCCCGACATCTCGATCCTCGACTCGGCCGAGCGCGTGCCGTGGGCCGGGCATCAGGCGCGTTATGCGATCCCGGAGATCTACCAGGCGATCAAGGCGCACCGGACGACGCTGCTTTTCGTCAACACGCGCAGCCAGGCGGAACTGCTGTTCTCCGCGCTCTGGCAGGTGAACGAGGATTCGCTGCCGATCGCGCTTCATCACGGGTCGCTGGACGCCACCCAGCGCCGCAAGGTGGAGAAGGCGATGGCCGGAAACGCGCTGCGCGCCGTCGTCGCCACCTCGACGCTGGACCTCGGCATCGATTGGGGCGACGTCGATCTGGTCATCCACGTCGGCGCGCCAAAGGGCGCCAGCCGGCTGGCGCAGCGCATCGGCCGCTCGAACCACCGCATGGACGAGCCTTCGAAGGCGATCCTGATCCCGTCGAACCGCTTCGAGGTGCTGGAGTGCCGCGCCGCGCTCGATGCCAACTATCTCGGTGCGCAGGACACGCCGCCGCTGGTCGACGGCGCGCTCGACGTGCTGTCGCAGCACGTGCTGGGAACCGCCTGCGCAGCGTCGTTCTCGGCCGACGAGCTTTTCGAGGAGGTGAGGGGAGCCGCACCCTATGCGCGGCTCGACCGGCCGACCTTCGACCGTGTCGTCGATTTCGTCGCCACTGGCGGCTATGCGCTCCGCAGCTATGAGCGCTATGCCCGCATCCGCCTCACCAAGGAGGGCCGCTGGCGCGTTTCCAATCCGCATGTGGCCCAGCAGTACCGCCTGAACGTCGGCACCATCATCGAGCAGCCGATGCTGAACATCCGCTATGTGCGGGCCGGGCGCGGAACGGCGGCGCGTGGCGGGCCTACGCTCGGCAAGATCGAGGAGTATTTCCTGGAATCGATGGTGGTCGGCGACACGTTCCTGTTTGCCGGCAAGACGCTGCGCTTCGAGGGCATCCGCGAGAACGAGGCCTATGTCTCGAACGCCGCGTCGTTCGATCCGAAGGTGCCGATCTATGCCGGTGGAAAGTTTCCGCTGACCACATACCTCGCCGACCAGGTGCGCGGCATGCTGGCCGATCCGGCGAAGTGGAAGCTGCTGCCGGACCAGGTGGCCGACTGGCTGCGCATCCAGGCGGACAAGTCGATGCTGCCCGGGCGACGCGACCTGCTGGTGGAGACGTTCCCGCGCGGCCAGCGCTACTACATGGTCTGCTATCCGTTCGAGGGCCGGCTGGCCCACCAGACGCTCGGCATGCTGCTGACACGCCGCCTGGAGCGCGCCGGTGCCCGCCCGCTGGGCTACGTCGCGACGGATTATTCGCTGGCGGTCTGGGCCTTCGGCGACTTCTCCCACCTGCTGAAGACGCGCAAGCTGTCGCTGGCGAAGCTCTTCGACGAGGACATGTTGGGCGACGACCTGGAGGCCTGGCTGGCGGAGAGCTGGCTGCTGAAGCGCACTTTCCGCAACTGCGCGATCATCGGCGGCCTGATCGAGAAGCGCTATCCCGGCCAGGAGAAGACCGGGCGCCAGGTAACCGTATCGGCCGACCTGATCTACGACGTGCTGCGGACGCACGAGCCTGATCACATCCTGCTGCAGGCGACCCGTGCCGACGCGGCGACGACGCTGCTCGATGTCAGGAGGCTTTCGGAGATGCTGTCGCGCATCAAGGGCCGAATCGTGCATAAGGCGCTCGACCGGATCTCGCCGCTGGCGGTGCCGATCATGCTGGAGATCGGCAAGGAGTCGGTCGCCGGCGAGGCCAATGAGAGCCTGCTGGGCGAAGCGGTGGACAGCCTGATCGAGGAGGCGATGGGGACTGCATGAGGGTTCGGGCATGACGGCGGCGATCGCCGCGATCCGTTCCGCCGCGGCGGGCGACGCGATCACGATCGCGGGCGAGCGCGCATTGTGCGACCGCCGCGGCGTCGTGTTCTTCCCCGACCTCGGCCTGCTGGCGGTCTCCGACCTGCATCTGGAGAAGGGCTCGGCGATGGCGCGCCGCGGCCAGCTGGTTCCGCCCTACGATTCCGCGGCGACGCTGCTGATGCTTCAGGCCGTCATCGCCGACCACCGGCCGAAGACGGTGGTCAGCCTCGGCGATAGCTTCCACGACGGCGGCGGCGCAGGGCGCATGCCTGACGTTTTTCGTGACCAGCTTGCCGGGATGATGTCCGGCCGCGACTGGTTCTGGATCGCCGGCAACCACGATCCCGAGGCGCCGGCCGGGCTGCCGGGCGAGACCGTGCGCGAACTTGCCGTCGGCTCGCTGCTGTTCCGGCACGAACCGTCGGCGCGGCCGGTGGAGGGCGAGATCGCCGGCCATCTCCACCCCTGCGCGCGCATCGTGCAGCGCGGCCGCTCGGTACGCCGCCGCTGTTTCGCCAGCGACGGCCTGCGCATGATCCTGCCGGCTTTCGGGGCCTATACGGGCTCGCTCAACGTTCTCGACCGCGCCTATCGTGGCATGTTCCGCTGGGAAGCCTTCGTGGCCTACATGATCGGCAAGGAACGCGTCTACCCGATCGCCGCGTCGATGCTGCGGCCCGGATAGGCCCGGGGCTCGGCGTCAGCTGGTGGCGATGAAGGCCAGCATCAGCGCCAGCACGATGACGCCGGTGAGCTGCATCCGCAGCCGGCCGTACCATGCCGGCACCGAGCCCGAGAACGACGCCAGCGAATCCCACGCGCCCATGGCCGCGAAGGCAGCCGCGAGCACGGCAAATGCGGCCGGCATCGCGATGAACAGGATGCAGGGCGCCACGACCGCCGGCAGGGCGCCGATGATCAGGTCGCGCCGCTCGCGCCCGTCGCGGCCCTGGAACGCGAAGGCCCAACGCACGCCGCCCAGGAAGGACAGGATCACCACGGAATAAAGCGACAGCAGCGTAATGGTCGCGACCCGCCACGGATGGTCCTGCGGGATCGAGAAGAGCCAGAGCGACAGCAGAACCATGCCGGCGCTGGCGCCGATGGCGACGCCGCGGGCGGTGCGCATCACCGGGGTCTGCTGCTCGATCTCGGTGCTGCCGTCGTCCATCGGCTAGTCCCTGCGAAACACGATGCGTCCGAGCCAGCCGGTCAGCGTGGCGAGCGATACGGCCAGGAGGCCGTAGAGGAACCCGTAATTGCGGGAAAAGTTGAAGATCGACTGCTCGAAGCCTGCCTTCACGATCGCCAGCGGCGCCGACGTCTCCTTCACGAAGGTGCCGTTCTTGAACAGGAATGCGCGAGCCCTGTGGGTTCCGACGGGAACGTTCGGCGCCAGCGTGACGGTCGCGCGAAACAGGTTCTGCGACAGGAACTCAACGCCTCCGATGCGCTCGTTGTAGAGGTTGGTCGACTTCTTGAGGTCGCGCAACGCACTGGAGAACTCGTCGATCGTCGGCGGGAACTGCGTCTTGTCCGCCGGCTCCAGGTAGATGAAGTTCGTGCCCAGCGACAGACGGCGGTAGCTGTCCGCGTCGGTGATGTCCTGCATCATGCGCGTCGTCGAGACCGAATAGGACATCGGCACGTTCACGAACATCTCCGAGATCGTGTTGATCCACATGCCGAGGACGCGGTCCTTGCGCCACACCAGCACGGGCCGGGCCGGCCCTTCGAGTACGACGATCACGTCGTAGCGTCCCTGGCGGCTGACGAGGGGATCGGCGTCCTCCAGCGAGCCGAAGATCGTCAGGTCGGCGCCGGAGAAGTCGGCGGTGATGGCGACGCGGTCGGTGGACAGCCCGATCTGGATGCCTTCCGTCGGCGCCTGGGCGGATGCGCCGCCTGCGGCCGCGAGGAGCGCGACGGCCTGCAGGAGTGCGAGGACGGACCGGCGCATCTCAGGCTCCCTCGACGCCGGTCAGCGTGTAGACATGCTCGGGCCGCACGAAAAGGTCGAAGCCCAGCCGCAGCGCCACCGCCAGGACCAGCAGCGCCAGCAGGGCACGCAGCTGCTCGCCGCGCAGCCTCTGGCCGACCTTGGCGCCATACTGGGCGCCCGCGACGCCGCCGACCATCAGCAGGAAGGCCAGCACGATGTCGACCGTCTGGTTGGCGGTCGAGTGGATGATCGTCGTGTAGGCGGCGACGAAGATGATCTGGAAGAGCGAGGTGCCCACCACGACGTTCGTCGGCACCTTGAGCAGGTAGATGAGCGCCGGGACCATGATGAAGCCGCCGCCGACGCCCATGATCGCGGCGAGGAAGCCGATGCCGGCGCCGAGCCCGAGGACCGGGATGACGCTGACGAACAGCTTCGACGTGCGAAAGCGCATCTTGAGCGGGAGCCGGTGGATCCAGTTGTGCTGGCCGGAGCGCTTCAGCGGGGGCGGCACGCCGCCGCCGCGCGCCTTGCGGATGGCGTTGGCGCTTTCCACCAGCATCAGCCCGCCGACGATGCCGAGGAAAAGGACGTAGAGGATCGACACGAACAGGTCGAGCTGGCCGACGCGGCGCAGCAGCGCGAACACATAGGCGCCGAGCGAGGAGCCGACCACGCCGCCGGCCAGAAGCACGGTGCCGAGCTTGAAGTCGAGGGTGCCGCGCTTCAGGTGGGCGAGCGCGCCGGAGACGGAGGAGGCGATGACCTGGTTGGCGCCGGTCGCCACGGCGATGGCCGGCGGGATGTTGTAGAAGATCAGCAGCGGCGTGATGAGGAAGCCGCCGCCCACTCCGAACATGCCCGACAGGAAACCGACCGCCGCACCCATTGCCAGCAGCACGAAGACGTTGACAGACATTTCGGCGATCGGGAGATAGATGCCCACCCGTCAGACTCGATCGACTTCGTGTTGTTGCGGAGACCGCGCTCCTTGAAAGTGGCTGGAGGCTAGGGCTGTCTTGCGCCCACAATAGGGCGAAGTCAAACGCGCGGCAGGCCGCAAACCCCGGAAATCAAAAGAAATTCGAAAAGTGATGAACAGACGCGGTTAAAGCCGCGCCTGCTCGCCTATTTGAGCGCCAGGAGCGCCTTCACCAGCGTCTCGTCGACGTCGCCGGTGGCGGCCATTCCGTTGGCCTTCTGGAACGCTGCGATGGCCGACTTGGTCTTGGCGCCCATCAGGCCGTCGGCGGTGCCGGCATCGTAGCCGTTCTTGTTGAGGATCAGCTGGATGTTGCGAACCGCCTGGCGCATGTCGACGCTGGCCGTCGTGGTGCTGCTCTCGCGCCAGGCATCGGGAATCTCGACCGCGTTGGCCTCCGGCGATACCGGCTTGGCCTTCCACAGCTCCGCTTCGCCGCGGGCCTTGGTCAGCTGCTCCGGCCGCAGCGCGTTGGCGATCTCGTCGCGCTTGGCGGCGGCGTCGCGGTCGCCGGACTTGGCGACCAGCGCGAACCACTTGTAGGATTCCTCGAGGTCCTGCTCCATGCCGACGCCCTTGGCGGCCAGGATGCCGAGGTTGAACTGGCTGTCCTTCACGCCGAGCTCGGCGGCCTCCGCGAACCAGCGGGCCGCGGAATCGTTGTCGGGCGTCCCGTCCGCGCCCATCGCATAGAGCACGGCCAGATTGTGCATGGCGCTCGCGTTCCCCTGCTCGGCCGCCATCTGGTACCAGGTCTTCGCCTTGCCGATGTCGCGGGTAACGCCGAGGCCCTTCTCGTAGAAGTTGCCGATCCGGTATTGCGCGGGCGCCAGGCCGAGATCGGCGGCCTTCTCGTACCATGTCGCCGCCGCGGCCATGTCCTCCTTGACGCCACGGCCTTCGGCGTAGCGCGAGCCGATCTCGAACATCGCCTTGGGGTCTCCCTGCTGGGCCGCTTCGCGCAGCTGCAGCGGGCCGGCATCGGCCGGAACGGCGTCCATCTGCAGCGGTGCCGATGCGACCGGCTCCTCGGCCGGTGCGGCGACGGCCGGCGCCTCGGTGGGCTGCGCCTGGCGAACGGCCCGCGGCGCTTCGGCGGCCGCCATCTCCGTTGCCTCATCCGACGCGTCGACGTCGGTCGTCGCGTCGACGGCGGTTTCTTCGACCGCCACGTCGTCCGCGGCGGCAACGGGGGCCGGCACGGTATCCGACGCCGATGCCGTCTCGGCTTCCAGCGGCGCGTCGATCGCCGGCGGCGTCGTGTCGGCCGCGTGCTGCTCGCCACGCATGAAGGCCTTGCCGAGCTGCAGGGCGGCCAAGGCCACCAGGATCGCCACGGCCGCCATCAGGACAGGCTTGCGGCGGATGTTGAACAGGCTGCCCAGCGCGGAAGACTTGCCGGCGCTGGCGCCGGCCGTGCCGCGCTTCGCCACCTCCGCCTCCGCCGCCGCGGCCTGCGCGGCGCGCCGGGCGGCGGCGATGAAGTCGGACTTGGCGGCATCCGTCTCGCTGTGGCGCATCGGCTGGCCGCGCTCGTCGCGGACGCGGCGCATGATCGCGCTGAGATCCGGCGCGCCCGAACCCGGCTCCAGCGGCCGGTTGGCGGCCTTGGGGTCGAGCGGCTTGTCGATGTCGGCGGGTTTCGCCTCGACGGTGATCTCAGGCTCGACGGCCAGCGTCGGCTCGACGCGCTCCTTCTTGGTGAAGGCGCGCGACAGGCCGCCCAGCATCGAGCGGACGCGGCCGCCGCCCTCGACGGTATCGCTCTTGACGCCGTCGGTTGCTGCGGTCGCGGCTGCCGCCGCGGCCTCGGCCGGGCTCATCCTTGCCGTCATTTCAGGGCGCGTCTTGCCGAAGTCCGGGTCGCCGGCCAGCGGCGCCTCGATCTCGGGCTGGATCGGCGGCGTGACATCGAGCGTCGTCTTGCGTTGGGGTTCGGCCTCGCGGCGCGCCACCCGCGCGGCCCGGTCCTCTTCCAGCCGGCCGAGCCGGTCGACGATCTTCAGCAGCGTCTCGTGGATCGCCTCGAAGGTCTTGGTGTTGCGCTCGTCGACGCGGCGGTTGAGCTGGTCGAGCGCCTTGAGATCTTCCGCCAGCGCGGTCGCCGCGGCGGACTCCACGCCCGAACCGAGGGCGCGCACGGCATTGTCCGCCGCCTCGCGCGCGGCCTCGAGGATCGAGTCGCGGCTGTCGGCGATGGAGCGCTCGATCTCTTCCAGGCGCGGAGCGATGTCCTCCAGTTCCGGCAGCGGCTGGCTGGGACGGGACAGGTGGTCGGAGAGGCTGGCGACCTGCGCCTCGATGCTGCGGATGAGCGTCGGGTCGATGGCCGCGACCTTGGCCGAGGAAACCTCCAGCTGCGCCGCGATGTCGTCCAGCCGCGCCTCGAGATTGCTGATCGCGGCATTGGCGGCCGGCGCCTTGCTTTCCAGCTTGCGCGCCAGTTCGCCGAAACGGGCGTCCATCGCGGCCATGATGCCGGACGTGTCCGGCTGCGCGGCGTTCCGCTGGTCGAGGCGCTCGGCCAGTTCTGCCAGGCGCAGCTCGAGGTCGCGGAAGAGCGCCTGGCCGTGCTCGATGGCGTCGCCCTGGTGGCGGTCGAACATGTCCGACAGCGCCTGGAACCGGCCCTCCATGCCACGCAGGATCTGCTCCGCGTCGGGAGCGGCGGGCGTGCTGTCCAGCTTGTCGGCGATCTGGGCGACCTGTCCGGCCAGTTTCTCCATCGCCTTCTCGGGAAGCTTGGCGCGGGCGGCGATCTCGTCGACGCGCTGCGTCAGGCCGTTCAGGCGGTCGATAACCTCCGCGCCGGGGCGGGAGTCGACCAGTTCCTCGATCTGGCGGGCGAGCGAGGAGATGCGCGCCTCGACGCGCTCGAAGGGCTGCGGGTCGAAGCTCGGCGTGTTCGCGGCGAGCGACGTAGCCACGATGGCGCGCGAGATCTCGTCCAGCCGTTCCTCGATCTGGCCGAACGAGGCGGCGCTGACGCCTTCCTGCTGCCGTGCGAACTGGTCGACGGCGCCCGCCAGCGTGCGGACCTTGTCCTCCAGCGAGCGCATCGACAGCGATTCGGGGAGGTTGTTGACGGCGCGGTTGATGTCCTCGAGCCGGGTCTGCAGCACGGCGATCGCCGGATCTTGGTCGCGCGCCGCCGCGTCGGCGGCGTAGCGGTCCTCGAAACGGGCCCAGCGCATGTCGAAGTCGGTGGAGCGGGCCGATTCGTCCTGCGCCAGCGAATCCAGCGCGCCCTTGACCTGCTCGAGCTCGAGCCGGAGCAGGTTGACGCCCTTGTCGTCGCTGCGCTCGGCGAGCGCGTGAATGGCATGGGAGAGGCGCTCGAACTCGGCGCCGAGTTCGTTGCTCAGCCCGGTCGTCGCGCGGGAGGAGTAGGCCTTCTCGATGTCCTTGCGCAGGGAATCGAACTCCTGCTTCAGGCCCGCCGTCATCTGGTGGCGGAGCTCCTCGCGCAGCCCCTTGAGTTCGCAAGCGATCTTTCCGGCGGCGGCCAGGCCGTCCTCCTGCTCGCGAACCCGCTCGATGTCGGCTGCCAGCGACTGGGCCGTCGCAGCCTCGGGAGCGCGGGCGCGCGGGCGGACATAGGGGCTGCTGTCGCGGGGCGGGTAGGCGCCGTCCCAGCGGGCGGCGGGGCGAGGGGACGCTGCCGCGGGAGGGGCCGGCGGGGCCGGCGGCGCGGCGGGCCGCGCCGGCCGGTCGATCCGCTGCTCGAGGGTCTCGAGCGTCCGGTTCAGCTCCTCGATCGACGCATGAACCTTGCGCTGCCTGCCGGCGTTCAAGGTGTCGAGATAGGACCGCTTGTTGTTCATCGAGACGTCCGTTGGCCAAACCCGCTGGTGATACGACCAGCATCGCGCCGACACTCCCTGGGCGGGACACGGCCGCGGCGACGGGCAGCGGCGGAAGAACTTCCAGGGCGTTGGCCCCCGGTCCGAACAGCCGTGAACAATGCGAGACAGGATAACCACGGAACGCCGACATGCGCACAATTCGCCGATCGTGGTAAACAAGGCGTTAACCTAGGTTACCAAAGCCGCTGCGGCGTGCCGGGCGGCGTGAAACAGTGGCGCGACACTATGTAACGGTTTCGCGCTTGCCTCCCCCAGGGGCCCTAGCTATATCATTTACGTAAACGTAACAGCGATGCGGCCGCGCCGCGAATCGCGCCTTGAAACCCGAACGGGGGCCGAAGCCCCGACGCGCCCGTTCAGGCGGAGCCCTCCCAAGCTGCCGCCGCCAACCCGGGGAAGTTGAGACATGGACGAGATGACGATGGCCGCAAGCACGGCGGCCAATTCCAATGATGTCATGGCCGGATCCTCCGACGGGTATGCGCGGATCGGCGAAATGGCGAAGACCTACGGCGTGACCCTGCGCACGCTGCGCTTCT
This sequence comes from Rhizobiaceae bacterium, assembly GCA_019635755.1. Lineage (GTDB taxonomy): Bacteria > Pseudomonadota > Alphaproteobacteria > Rhizobiales > Rhizobiaceae > OAS926. The sequence continues at coordinate 366,877 of JAHBYW010000005.1, forward strand.
ACGAGGACAAGGGGCTGCTCGAACCCCGGCGCGAGGGCAACACGCGCCTGTATTCGCGGCGCGACCGCTCCCGCCTCAAGCTGATCCTGCTCGGCCGCAAGGTCGGATTCTCGCTGCGCGAGGTCAAGCAGATCATGGATCTGTACGATCCGGCCGGCTCGAACGCCAAGCAGCTCAAGCTGGCCCTGGAGAAGTCCGAAAAGCAGCTGTCCCGCCTGCACAAGCAGCGCGACAGCCTCGACGAGGCGATCGGCGAACTGTCCGACCTGATCTCGGTCGTGCGCGGCAAGCTCGGGGAGCGCACCCAGGCGGCGTCCTGACGCCCCGCGCAGTTCGCACCGACTGAAATCGCGGCCTTCGGCCGCGATTTTCGTTTGGAGGCGGAAAACAGCGCGGTCCTGCCGTGACCCAGCGTAATCCACAGGCCTGGCGCGCGCGAGCGCAAATTGACGTTTACGCAAACGTCAAAGTTTGCTAGTGTGGCGGCACTGTCGTTTCGGTCCGCGGGGAGCGCGACCGGAGCCGTTTGGATACGATGTGGAGGATATGGCATGCCGATCTACAGGGCGCCGGTCCGGGATACCCTTTTTGTCCTGAACGACGTGCTCGGATACGAGCGATACTCCAACCTGCCCGGTTTCTCTGACGCGCCGCCGGACGTGCTCGAGGCGATTCTGGCGGAAGGCGCGAAGTTCGCCGAGAACGTCGTCCAGCCGACCAACCGCACGGGCGACGTCGAAGGCTGCAAGCGCGCCGATGACGGCTCGGTCACCACGCCGACCGGATTCAAGGACGCCTACCAGGCCTACCGCGAGGGCGGCTGGATGGGACTTGCCGTGCCTGCCGAGTATGGCGGGCAGGGCCTGCCCTACACCGTGCACTCGGCGGTCGGCGAGTATTTCTCCGCCGCGAACATGGCTTTCATGATGTATCCGGGCCTGACGCAGGGCGCGATCGCCGCCATCGTCGCGCATGGCAGCGACGAGCAGAAGCAGGCCTGGCTGCCGAAGATGACCGACGGTGCCTGGACCGGCACGATGAACCTGACCGAGCCGCACTGCGGCACCGACCTGGGCCTGCTGCGCTCGAAGGCGGTACCGGCCGGCGATGGCAGCTACAGGATTTCCGGCCAGAAGATCTTCATCTCCGCCGGCGAGCACGACATGTCGGAGAACATCGTGCACCTGGTGCTGGCCCGCATCGAGGGCGCGCCGGAGGGCGTGAAGGGCATATCGCTTTTCATCGTGCCGAAGTTCCTGCCCGACGAGGCCGGCAATCCGGGCAAGCGCAACGCCGTCTCCTGCGGTTCGATCGAGGAGAAGATGGGCATCCACGGCAATGCCACCTGCGTCATGAACTATGACGAGGCGACCGGCTGGCTGCTCGGCGAAGCGAATGGCGGCCTGAAGGCGATGTTCACGATGATGAACGAGGCGCGGCTGGGCGTCGGCCTGCAGGGCCACGCGGTCGCCGAGGTCGCCTACCAGAACGCCGTCGCCTACGCCAAGGAGCGGATCCAGGGCCGGTCGCTGTCGGGCGTCAAGGCGCCGGACAAGAGAGCCGATCCGATTATCGTGCACCCCGACATCCGCCGGAAGCTGATGACGATGAAGGCGTTCATCGAGGCCGGCCGCGCGCTGATCCTGTGGACGGCGATCAAGTCCGACGTGGCGCACCGCTCCGGCGACGACAAGGACCGCCAGGCGGCCGACGACCATCTCGGCCTGATGACGCCGATCATCAAGGGCGTGTTGACCGACAAGGGCTTCGAGCACGCCGTGATGGCGCAGCAGGTGTTCGGCGGCCACGGCTATATCGAAGAGCACGGCATGAGCCAGTTCGTGCGCGATGCGCGTATCGCCATGATCTATGAGGGCGCCAACGGCGTGCAGGCGCTGGATCTGGTCGGCCGCAAGCTCGGCTTGAACGGCGGCCGCGCGGTTCAGGCCTTCTTCAAGGAAGTCGGCGAATTCTGCGAGGAGAACCGCGCCGACGAGAAGATGGCACCCTTCACAAAGGCGCTGAAGAAGGGGCTGAACGACCTGCAGGCGGCCACGATGTGGCTGATGCAGAACGCCATGCAGAAGCCCGACAATGCCGGCGCGGCGTCGACCGACTACATGCACCTCTTCGGCCTCGTGGCGCTGGGCTACATGTGGGCGCAGATGGCAAAGACCGCGCAGGGCAAGCTGGGCGCCGGCGCCGACGCCGACGCCGGTTTCTACGAGACCAAGATGGTGACCGCGCGCTACTTCATGGAGCGCGTGATGCCGGAGACCGGCGCGCACCTCGCCCGCATCTCCACCGGCGCCGACACGATGATGGCGCTGCCGGCGGAGGCATTTTAAGCTGCATGACCACCAATCCCGCTTCCGTCCTCGAACTGCCAAAGCCCCGCTGGGCCAGCGACGACGTCGCCATGCTCTATGACATGGCATCGCGCTTCCTGACCGACGAGATCAAGCCGAACTACGATGCCTTCGAGGAGGCGGAGATCTTCGATCGCGCGAGCTGGCAGAAGGCCGGCGCCAACGGCCTGCTGTGCGCCTCGATGCCGGAGGAATATGGCGGCTCGGGCGGCACATTCGCGCATGAGAGCGCGATCATCGAGGCGATCAGCCATGTCGGCGTCGATGGCTTCGGCATCGCGCTCCATAACTCGATCGTCGCGCCTTACATTCTTCACTACGGCTCGGAGGAGCAGAAGAAGAAATGGCTGCCGCGGATGGCGACGGGCGAGCTGATCGGCGCCATCGCCATGACGGAGCCTGGTGCCGGGTCCGACCTGCAGGGCGTCAAGACGCGCGCTGAGCGCGACGGCAACCACTACCGGATCAACGGCTCCAAGACCTTCATCACCAACGGCCAGCTGGCGAACCTCATCATCGTCGTCACCAAGACGGACCCGGCCAAGGGCGCCAAAGGCACCTCGCTGATCGTGGTCGAGACGGACGAGGTCGAGGGTTTCCGCCGCGGCCGCAACCTCGACAAGATCGGGCTGAAGTCGAACGACACCTCCGAACTGTTCTTCGAGGACGTGCGCGTGCCCACCTCGAACCTGCTCGGTCACGAGGAAGGGCAGGGGTTCGTGCAGCTGATGCAGCAGCTGCCGCAGGAACGGCTGCAGATCGGCACGACGGCCATCGCGGCGATCGAGCGCGCGCTGGCGCTTACCATCGACTACGTCAAGGAGCGCAAGGCCTTCGGCAAGGCCATCCTCGACTTCCAGAACACGCAGTTCAGGCTGGCGGAGCTGAAGACCGAGGCGACCGTCGGGCGCGTGTTCTACAACGACTGCGTCCAGCGCCACATCAATGGCGGCCTCGACCCAGTTACCGCGTCGATGGCGAAGTACTGGCTGTCGGACCTGCAGGGCAAGGTTGTCGACGAGTGCCTGCAGCTGCACGGCGGTTACGGGTACATGAACGAGTATCCGATCGCGCGCATGTGGCGCGACGCGCGCGTGCAGCGTATCTACGGCGGCACCAACGAGATCATGAAACTGCTGATCGCGCGGAGCCTCTGATGGCGGAGTTCACGCTTCACTCGTTCTGGCAGAGCGGCAACTCGTTCAAGGCGGCGATCATGCTGCAGCTGAACGGGGCGGACTGGCAGGCGCAGCGCGTTGCCTTCTTCGCCGGGGAGACGCGCACACAGCCCTTTCGCGACACGAATGTGATGGGTGAGGCGCCGGTGCTTGTGCATCACCGCCCAGGAAGCGACTTCACGCTCAGCCAGTCGGGCGCGATCCTGCACTATCTCGCGAAGCGTTTCGGCACATACGGGGCGGTGAACGAGCAAGAGGAGTACGAGATCCTGCGCTGGATCCTCTTCGACAACCACAAGCTGACCAGCTATTCGGCGACGGCGCGGTTCTTGCGGACGTTCCAGAAGAAGCCCGACGACGATCCGGTCGTGGCGTTCTTTCTTGCCCGGGCGAAGGGTGCGCTGAAGGTTCTGGATGCCCATATGACGGGTCGGGACTGGGTCGCCGCCGACCGCGTCACGATCGCCGACCTGTCGCTTTGCGCCTATCAGTTCTGGCCGGGGCAGATCGGTTACGACCCGGACGAGTACCCGGCCGTGAAGGCCTGGCTGGCGCGGCTCAGCGCGCTGCCGGGCTGGAAGCCGGCCGAGGAGTTGATGCCCGACGGCATGTAGCCGCGGCAGGTGAGATGCGAACGAGGCCGCGCGCGCGGCCGCACGAAGGAGAACGCCAATGGCTGACGTATTCGTCTACGACGCGGTGCGCACGCCGCGCGGACGCGGCAAGAAGGACGGTTCGCTGCACGAGGTGCCCGCGGTGCGGCTGGGCGCCAAGGTTCTCGAGGCCGTGCGCGACCGCAACGGTCTCGACACCGGTACCGTCGACGACATCATCTTCGGCTGCGTCGACCCGGTCGGCGAAGCCGGTGCCGTCATTCCGCGCGCTGCTGCCTTCGAGGCGGGCTACGACATGAAGGCGCCCGGCATGCAGATCTCGCGCTTCTGCGCGTCGGGCCTCGATGCCATCAATCTCGGCGCGGCGAAGATCGCCCAGGGCGCCGACGACATCGTCATCGCTGGCGGCGTGGAATCGATGAGCCGCGTCGGCATGGGCATGTCGGGCGGCGCCTGGTTCATGGACCCGTCCGTCGGCCTGCCGGCCTACTTCGTGCCGCAGGGCGTTTCCGCGGATCTGATCGCGGCGAAATACGGGTTCTCGCGCGACGACGTCGACGCCTATGCGGTGGAGAGCCAGAAGCGCGCGGCGAACGCATGGGAGAAGGGCTACTTCAAGAAATCCGTCGTGCCGGTGAAGGACCAGAACGGCCTGACGATCCTGGCGCATGACGAGCACATGCGGCCGACGACCGACATGCAGTCGCTCGCCTCGCTCAACCCGTCCTTCCAGATGCCGGGCGAGATGGGCGGTTTCGCCGCCGTCGCGATCCAGCGGCACCCGGAGGTCGAGGAGATCAACTACGTCCATCACGCCGGCAATTCGTCGGGCATCGTGGACGGCGCCGCCGCGGTGCTGCTCGGCTCCAAAAAGGGCGGCAAGTCGATGGGCCTGACCCCGCGCGCGAAGATCCGCGCCTTCTCCAACATCGGCTCGGAGCCGGCGATCATGCTGACCGGCCCGGTTGACGTGACCCGCAAGCTGCTGGCCCGCGCCAAGATGAAGATCGAGGACATCGACCTTTTCGAGCTGAACGAGGCGTTCGCGTCCGTCGTGCTGCGCTACATGCAGGCCTTCGACATTCCGCACGACAAGATCAACGTGAACGGCGGGGCGATCGCCATGGGCCATCCGCTCGGCGCGACCGGCGCGATGATCTTCGGCACGGTGCTGGACGAACTCGAGCGGCGCAACCTGAAGACCGCGCTGGTCACGCTCTGCATCGGCGCTGGCATGGGCACCGCGACGATCATCGAGCGGGTGTGAACGCGGATCTCCCTCCCCCTTGAGGGGAGGGTGGCCGGCCCAAGGGCCGGCCGGGTGGGGCTACACAGTAGAAGCAGCGGCATTCACGAGAAGCAGATTTGGGTCGAGTGATCTCCGAGGACCCCACCCGCCTCGCTTCGCTCGGCACCCTCCCCTCGAGGGGGAGGGATCGCAGTTTCCACGGCGCGGTCAGCCGCCGACGCAACCAAATACGAGGAGAAACTCTCCAATGGCCTACAAGAACTTCACGGTCGAAACCGATTCCGACGGCATCGCGCTCGTCACCTGGGACATGCCCGACCGCTCCATGAACGTCTTCACCGAAGAGGTGATGGAGGAGCTGAACGCGATCGTCGACACCGTCACCGCGGATGCCGCTGTGAAGGGTACGGTCATCACGTCGGGCAAGGAGACCTATTCCGGCGGCGCCGACCTCACCATGCTGAAGCGCATGCTCGGCCAGTTCGAGAAGGACGCCAAGAAGGATCGGCAGAAGGCTGTCCAGACCCTGTTCGACAATGTCGGCTACATGAACAAGCTGTTCCGCAAGATCGAGACGTCCGGCAAGCCTTGGGTTTCGGCGATCAACGGAACCTGCATGGGCGGCGCGTTCGAGATGTCGCTCGCCTGCCACGGCCGCGTCGCGGCGGACAGCGACAAGGTGAAGATGGCGCTGCCCGAGGTGAAGGTCGGCATCTTCCCGGGCGCCGGCGGCACGCAGCGCGTTCCGCGGCTGACCGACATGCAGGGTGCGCTTGAAATGCTGACGTCGGGCAAGAACCTGACGCCGCAGAAGGCCAAGCAGATGGGCCTGATCCATGAGATCGCTGCGCCGGACCAGCTCGTCGCGGCCGCCAAGGCGATGATCAAGGGCGGGCTGAAGGCGGTCGCGCCGTGGGACGAGAAGGGCTTCAAGGCGCCGGGCGGTGCGATCTATTCGGCGGCTGGCGCCAACCTCTGGCCGCCGGCGATCGCCATCCTGCGCCGCGAGACCTACGGCAACTATCCGGCGGCCTCTGCGATCCTGAAATGCGTCTACGAGGGGCTGCTCGTCCCGTTCGACACCGCGCTCCGGATCGAGCAGCGGTATTTCGCCGAGATCCTGCAGACGAAGGAGGCGGCCATGATGATCCGCTCGCTCTTCGTGTCGCTGCAGGAGCTGAACAAGGGCGCGCGTCGCCCGGCCGGCGTGCCGGAGACGACGTTCGCCAAGGTCGGCGTGCTCGGCGCCGGCTTCATGGGCGCCGGCATCGCCTATGTGACGGCCAAGGCCGGCATTCCCGTCGTGCTACTCGACCGTGACATCGAGGCGGCGAACAAGGGCAAGGCCCATTCGGACAACCTGATCTCGGAAGCCGTGAAAAAGGGCCGCGCCAAGCCGGAGGAGAAGGACAAGCTCCTGTCGCTGATCACGCCGACGGCCGACTATGGCGACCTCGACGGCTGCGACTTCATCATCGAGGCCGTGTTCGAGGACTCGGAGGTGAAGAAGGGCGTGACTGAGAAGGCGGAAGCCGCGCTGCCGAAGACGGCGACGTTCGCTTCGAACACATCGACGATCCCGATCACATCGCTGGCGAAGAACTCGAAGCGTCCGGACCAGTTCATCGGCGTCCACTTCTTCTCCCCGGTCGACAAGATGATGCTGGTCGAAATCATCCTCGGCAAGAAGACGGGCAAGGAGGCCGTGGCCAAGGCGATCGACTACGTGCGCGCCATCAAGAAGACGCCGATCGTCGTCAACGACACGCGCGGCTTCTACGTCAACCGCTGCGTGCTGCGCTATATGGCCGAAGCCTTCCAGATGCTGATCGAGGGCGTTCCCGCGCCGATGATCGAGACAGCGGCGAAGATGGCCGGCATGCCGGTCGGCCCGCTGGCGCTGACCGACGAGACGGCGATCGACCTCGCCCAGAAGATCATGAAGCAGACGATCCGGGACCTCGGCGAGAAGGCCGTCGACCAGGACCAGTTCGCGCTGATCAACACGCTGGTCGACAAGCACGGCCGCTTCGGCCGAAAGAACGGCAAGGGCTTCTACGACTATCCGCCGAAGCCGGCGAAGAAGAAGCTGTGGCCGGGCCTGAAGGACCTCTACCCGCAGAAGGACGCCGACACGATCGACATCGAGGAACTGAAGCAGCGCTTCCTGACGGTCATTGCGCTGGAAGCGGCGCGGGTGATGGAGGAGGGCATCGTGACCGATCCGCGCGAGGCAGATGTCGGCTCGATCCTGGCCTTCGGCTTCGCGCCCTTCACGGGCGGCGCGCTGTCCTACATCGACGGCATCGGCGCGGCGGAGTTCGTCAAGCGGGCGAAGGCGCTGCAGAGGAAGTACGGCGCGCAGTACAAGGCGCCGAAGCTGCTGGTCGAGATGGCGGAGAAGGGCGAGACCTTCTACGTCCGCTTCGACCCCTACGCGAAGTCCGACGTGAAGGCGGCGGCATAGCCGCCTCCTCCTGTCAGGCAGGGCCACGCCCCGCATGTATGTCTGGTTCCGCCTTGCCAAAATGATCGCCACGGCGAAGAGCCGTGGCGCCTATCGTATGGGCGGCGAGAGCCGGCTGTCGTTCCGCTGCCTGCCGTCCGACATCGACCCGAACATGCATATGAACAACGCCCGCTACATGATGATCGCGGATGTCGGCCGCATCGACATGTTCATCCGCGGCCGCATGATGGGGCTGCGCCGCTCTCGCGGCTGGATACCGATGATGGGCGGGGTACAGACCGTGTTCCTCCGTGAAATCAGGCTGTGGCGACGGTTCGACCTGATCTCGTCGATCGAGACGTGGGAGGGCCGTGAGGTGCTGGGCCTTCACAGGTTCGTGCTCGACAGCGGCGAGACCGCGGCCCTGACGATGACGACGGCGGGCGTCTACGACCGGCGCAACCGCCGGTTCGTGGAGATCGACGAGGTCGTCCAGGCGCTGGGCGTCCCGGTCGGGAAGCGGGCACCGAGCGAGGCCGAGCGGGCCTTCATGGCGTCACACGCCGGACTGCGGGCGCTCGCGAGGACCTAGGCCTGCGCCAGACCCCGGGAGCGCACGACACTCGGCCGCACTTGCCATTCGCGCGCGCGGGCACTACAAATCGATACAGGCATTTTTTCCTCGACCGGCCGAGCATGATGCTCTCGCATGAACGGGTTTGGGCTGCGATCGACGCGCTTGCCGCGCGCTATTCGCTGTCGGCTTCCGGACTGGCAAAACGGGCCGGGCTCGACTCGACCGCCTTCAACAAATCGAAGCGTCTGTCGTCGGACGGGCGGCCGCGCTGGCCGTCGACGGAATCGCTCGCCAAGGTCATCGAGGCGACCGGTTCGTCGCTTGACGAGTTCATGTCGCTGGTGAAGGGCAAGGTGGCGGCAGCCAGCGACCGCTTCCTCGCGCAGCCGGCCTCGGTTCCGCTGATCGGTTTCGCCCAGGCGGGCGTCGGCGGCTATTTCGACGATGCCGGCTTCCCGGTAGGACAGGGCTGGGACCTCGTGGAGCTGCCGTCGCGCGCCCGCGACGGGCTCTATGCGCTGCAGGTTCAGGGCGAGTCCATGCTGCCGCTCTACCGTGACGGCGATGTGCTGATCGTGGACCCGACGGCAAAGGTCCGGCGCGGCGACCGCGTCGTGGTCAAGACCGCCGCCGGCGAGGTGATGGCCAAGCTGCTCGAGCGGCAGACGGCCCAGCTCGTCAGCCTCCGCTCGCTCAATCCCGAGCATCCCGGCCGCGAGATCCCGCTGCGCGACGTCGAATGGGTGGCGCGCATCGTCTGGGCGAGCCAGTAGCGCGTCCGGACATGCGGGCAGCGGGCTTCCTCGTCGCGATCGTCGGGCTTGCCGTCCTGGTGGGCGGCATCGTCGCGGGTGGCCAGGTGCTGAGCAAGGGCTCCGGCATCGAGGAGCCGATCGAGTTCGAGCTGGACGAGATCCCGCTGGACGCCACGGACGAGGGCGATGACACCGAGTCGCGTGCGCCGCTGCTGGACCATCTTGCGGTGGCGTCCGTCGCGGCCGGAACTGCCGCCGAGATCATGAGGGCGCCGGAGGCGACGGCCGCGCCGCTTCCGCTCATCGTCGCCGAGGCGCACGCGCTGCGCACCGCGCCGCGCGCGGTCGCACCGGGCATCGTCGCGCCGCCCGACATCGACCCGACCGCTCTGGAGCGGATCGCACCGCGCGATCCGCTGTCGGACCTTGGTCCCGCCGCCCCGCCACGGCCGAAGCTGGCTAAGGCCGGGGATGGTCCCGTCATGCACCGGCCGGTGGCAACGGAATCGGCGCGGTTCGAATCGAAGGGCCGGGTGGTCGCGATCGCCGGTGCCGAAAGCATCGGCGCCGACGAGACCTGCGACTATCAGGGGACGGCGTGGCCGTGCGGTGCCAATGCCCGCACCGCGTTCCGATCCTTCCTGAGGGGCCGTTCTCCCAGCTGCGACCTTCCCGACGATGCCTCGGGCGACGAGGTCATCGTCGCGACCTGTCGCATCGGCAAGCAGGACATCGGTGCCTGGCTGGTGGCGAACGGGTGGGCGCGCGCCACCGCTGATGGACCTTATGCCGAGGCAGGTGCCGCGGCCGCCGCCGGCGGCAAGGGCATCTTCGGCGCGCCGCCGCGCGCCCTGCCGGAGAGCTCGCTGCGCTCCGGCACGGCCACGCTGTCCGGCACCATCGTCATGCCGCTCGATCCGACGCAGACGCCGGATGACGCCGTGCCTGCCGAGCCGTTGCCCTGGGAGTAGGAATTCCGCTTAGCTAGGCGGCCGCCGGGGTGGCGAGTTCGCCATCCAGCGCTCGCTTGATCAGCGCCCGGGTCTCGGCGATGCCGTAGAGCGCCACGAACGACCCGAAGCGGGGGCCCCGTTCCTGGCCGATCAGCACCTGGTAGATCATCTGGAAGAAGGCGACCGACACGCCAGGCCCGCCCTCTGGGCTCTTCTTGTCATGATCCTGGTAGCGTTCGATGCGGCGCGCGGTGTTCAGCGCGGCGTTCTGGATCGCCTCGCCGTCGGCGCCGACGGGAAGGGCACCGAGCGCCTGCGACAGCGCGGCGAGCGCCTCGCGCTCGACATCGTCCGGCGCGCGATAGGTCTTCTCGGGCTTCACGAAGTCGTCGAAGTAGCGGATCGCATAGCCGGCCAGCCGGTCGAGTTCCGGATGCGTCTGCGGCGTCACGCCCGGCGCATGGCGCGAGATGAATCCCCACAGCACGGACCGGTCATGCGCGTTCGACGCGCTGACGAGGTTGAGCAGGAGGGCGAAACTCACGGGCAATTCGATGGGCGGCGGGTTTCCGTCGTGGATATGCCAGACCGGATTGCCGAGCCGCTCCTTCCACGCCTGACGGGGATAGGCCGACAGGAACGAATAGTACTCGTCCACCGCCTTGGGGATGACGTCGAAATAAAGCTTCTTCGCCTGCCGTGGCCGCTGGAACATGTATAGCGCGAGGCTCTCGGTCGTGGCGTAAGTCAGCCATTCGTCGATGGTCAGGCCGTTGCCCTTCGACTTCGAGATCTTCTGGCCCTCCTCGTCGAGGAACAGTTCGTAGACGAAATGCTCCGGCGCGCGGCCGCCGAGAATGGTGCAGATCTTGTCGTAGATCACGGCATTGGTCTGGTGGTCCTTGCCGAACATCTCGAAGTCGACGCCAAGTGCCGCCCAGCGCATGCCGAAGTCCGGCTTCCACTGCAGCTTCACGCGTCCGCCGGTGACAGGCAGCGTCGTCTCCGCGCCGTCCTCGTCGTCGAAGGTGATGGTCCCGGCCTTCGCGTCGACATGCTTCGTCGGCACGTACAGCACGCGGCCGCTCTTCGGCGAGATCGGCAGGAAGGCGCTGTAGGTGGCGCGCCGCTCTTCGCCGAGCGTCGGCAGCATCACCTTCATGATGTCGTCATAACGCTCGACCGCGCGCAGCAGCACGGCGTCGAACCGGCCGGACTTGTAGTACTCCGTGGCGCTGGCAAACTCGTAGTCGAAGCCGAACGTGTCGAGGAAGCGGCGCAGCATCGCGTTGTTGTGGTGGCCGAAGCTCTCATAGTCGCCGCCGAACGGGTTCGGCACGACGGTGAGCGGCTTCTGCAGATGCGGCTCGAGAAAGGCGCGGTCCGGCACGTTCTCCGGAATCTTGCGCATGCCGTCCATGTCGTCCGAGAAGCACAGCAGCTTCGTCGGCACCTTGTCGCCTGTCAGCACGCGGAAGGCATGGCGCACCATGGTCGTGCGCGCGACCTCGCCGAAGGTGCCGATGTGCGGGAGCCCGGACGGGCCGTAGCCGGTCTCGAAGAGCACGGTCTCCGGCCAGTCGCGACCCTTGTAGCGGGCGATGATCTTCTGCGCTTCCTCGAATGGCCACGCCTTCGATTCGGCGGCCGCCGCGAGGAGTTCGGGCGTCAGGTCGGCGAGCGGCGGAAGGGTCATGGTCGAAACGTCCTGGTCGCGCCGTATCGAATAGCGGCGCTCGGCGCCTGCTCTAGGCGGAGCGCCCGGAAGCGTCAACGCGGCGGCGGAAATTCGTTGCGAACGGCCGGGCGCATGCCTAACTACGGCCCGACCGCGAGAGGGAAACCGAACAGATGGCCGCGCCAACCGCCCATGAAGCCTTGATCTACCTGATGGTGGTGACATCCGCGGCCGACCGGGAGATGACCGACATCGAGCTGACCCGCATTGGCGAGGTCGTGCGGACATGGCCGATTTTCCTGGACTTCGACGCCGACAAGCTCATCGCCGTTGCTCAGGACTGCCAGGCAATGCTGCAGGAGCCGAACGGCCTCGAGGACGTCCTCGACGTCGCGCGAAAGGCAATCCCCGTCCACCTCCACGATACGGCCTACGCCGCCGCCTTCGAGGTCGCGGCCGTCGATCTGGAGATGCGACTCGAGGAACTGCGCGTGATGCAGCTTCTGCGGAAGCATCTGGGTGTCGACGCGCTCACCATCGCGGCGATCGAGCGCGCGGCGAAGGCACGCCACAAGATGCTGACCTGACCGCTCAGTAGAAGCTGACGGGGAAGTAGCGCAGGTAGAGCTCGGCATAGATGCCCTTGGCGCTGACCTGCTGCAGCGCATAGTCGAACGCCGCCGCCAGCGCCTCGTTCTGCGCCCGGAACGCGATCGCCAGCCCGAATCCGAGATATTCCGGCGCCATGTACGGCCCGCCGGAGAACCGGCAGCAGTCGGCCGCCTCCGATCCCGACAGCCAGAAGCCCAGCCGCATGCCGTCGCCGAACACCGCGGCGAGGTTGCGGTCCTTGAGATCGGCCAGCATCCAGTCCTGGCGGGTGTAGACGATCGGTTTGACCTCCGGAAAATAGTCCCGCAGCAGCAGTTCGTGGGCGGATCCGGCCAGCACCCCGACACGCTGGCCGCGCAGCTTGCCGCTGATCGGCTCGGCCATCGCGGTTGCCTTCGGCGTGACGAAACGTGCCGGGAATTTCAGGTAGGATCGCGTGAAGGCATAGCGCCGGCGGCTGTCGCTCGTGACCGACAGGCCGGCGATGATCGCCTCGCCTTCGCCGCGCTGCATCGTCGTCTCCAGCTCGTTCCAGGGCAGCGCCTGGATCTGGCAGCGGTCGGTAATCTCGAGTTCACGGCAGAGCGCTCGCGCAAGGTCGATGTGGAAGCCCGTGAGGCGCCCGGTCCGGTCGAGAAAGTTGAAGGGCGGAAAGTCGACGGTCGTCAGGAAGAGAACCCGCGGAACCTCGGCGAGGTCCGGTTTCTGCAGCCGCTCCTTGGTATCCCAGAAATACGGGATCGTCGGGTCGGCAGCGTAGGCCGGCGGGACGGCCGCCAGAAGCAGCAGGGTCGCGGCGAGGGCACGAAGCAGGTTCATTCTCGGCGGTGGGTCCGGATCGTATGGCGGCGCTCTTCAGGGCCGCAGCCATACGACAGGCGGGCGCGTCTGTCACTCGAACGCTGACCATGGGCCGGCTGCACTTTTCCCGGTTTGGCGCAGTCTGTACTCAGAAAGGACTTGAGTATTGAATCTATCGATCTAGAATAGACTGAATTACGTTGAGAAGAGACAGTAAAGGAGAAATTTTCTCGATCGGAGCCTCGCCGTTTGCATTTTTATGCTGGCGGGGATGGGGTTTGTTTTCGTCTGGGTGGGTGCGCCATGAACGTCAGAGCGCAGGGGCCGCTCGACGTTCGGGATGGGGGATCGGGCGTCGGCGCATGGGCACGGTTTCGGTCGCGGCCGATGCCGGCGACTGGCGTGGAGGTGCCTCCGGACGGACCTCTCCGAGACGAGGCTGTCCGAGCCGAACCTGCCCCAGGTGAGTCGGCCAGAGACGAGTCGGCCAGAGACGAGACGGGCAGAGACGAGGCGGCCCAAGGCAGTCCGCGTCGCGGCGATCCGGCCTCGGACCATTCGGCCTCAAGTGATCCGACCGGTGCGGCCGACTGGAGCGGCGTGCTGGACCGCCTCGGCATCGGACCGGCGACGCGGGATCGCCTTCGTGCGGTCGCCCTCGCCAACCGGACCAGTTTCCGCGCCGAACTTCTGGCATCCGGCCTCGTCGACGACGCGGCGCTGACGCGCGCGATGGCCGACGAACTGGGCATCCGGGCCGTGACGGAGATCGACCCGGCGTCTCTGGTCGTGCGCGACGAGGACTGCCTGGCGCTGTTGCGCCAGAGGGCCGTCTCCCATCCCGCCATGATCGCGGGTCCGGATGGCGACACGACGATCGCGATTGCACCGGACAGGCCCGGCCCGGCCATGCTGGCCCGCATCTTTCGCCGCTCGCCGTACCTGACGGCCCGCTTCCGCGCCGCCGCGCCGTCGCGACTGCGCACCGCGCTTCTGCGGCGCGCCGCGCCCATCCTGTCGAAGCAGGCGGTCCACGGCCTCGCCAACGCGTTTCCGCACCTGTCGGCGCGGATTGTGGCGAACGCCTGGCAAGGGTGGGTCGTCGGCGTGGGCTGCGTCGGTCTGCCGGTGGCGCTGGTGCTGCTGCCCGACTTGACGGTCGCCGTGGCGCACGCACTCTTTTCCTTCTTCTTCCTCGCCTGCGTCAGCCTGCGTTTCGCGGCCCTGAAGTCAGCGTCGCCTTTCGGCCTGGTGCCGCTGCGGCGCGTCCGGCCGGCGGATCTGCCCGCCTATTCGGTGCTGGTGGCGCTGCACAAGGAGGCGGAGATCGTGCCCGACCTGCTGGCGGCGCTGGGGCGGCTCCGCTGGCCGCGCAGCAAGCTGGAGATCAAGCTCGTCTGCGAGGCCGACGACGTGGCGACGCTGGCGGCGCTGCGTGCGCATCCCATGCCGCCCTGCTTCGAGATCATCGAAGTGCCCCGCGACGGGCCGCGCACCAAGCCGAAAGCGCTGTCATATGCCCTGCCGGCCGTCAGCGGCGAATATGTCGTCCTCTACGACGCCGAGGATCGGCCCCACCCCTGGCAGCTGGTCGAGGCCTGGCAGGCCTTTCGAACAGGTCCGCCCGAACTTGCCTGCGTCCAGGCGCCACTCGACATCGCCAACGGTCGGACCGGGCCGATCCCGCTGATGTTCGCCTTCGAGTACTCCGCCCTGTTCCGCGGGCTGCTGCCGTTCCTGGCGGGGGGCGGCCTGATCCTGCCGCTGGGCGGAACGTCCAATCATTTCCGCGGAATTAGGTAGCAAACTCAAACTTGGCCGCGCGCAACGTCATGCCGCGAGCTTGTTGGCAACGACGCATCTCAAGAGTAGAACCCGCAGATGCAAATATCGATTTATTGCGATGAATCCTGTCATCTTCAGAATGACCGGATTCCGGTCATGGGACTGGGGGCGGTAGTTGCGCCGAAGGAGAGCGTGCGCGACCTCTCCGCCCAGTTAAAGACATTCAAGAGGGGTAGTCAGGCTGGCGGCGAGCTAAAATGGAGCAAGGTCTCGCCGTCAAAGATCGAATTCTATAAACAGA
Organism: Rhizobiaceae bacterium; assembly: GCA_019635755.1. GTDB lineage: Bacteria > Pseudomonadota > Alphaproteobacteria > Rhizobiales > Rhizobiaceae > OAS926. The sequence goes on from JAHBYW010000005.1 coordinate 382,198, forward strand.
TTGTTGACTGGTTTTTCATTGACAACCGCATTCGGTTTCGATGCCTGATCGTGCCTAACAAGGCGGGGCTTGATCATGCCAAGTACAACCAAGGGAGTCATGACGATTTCATTTATAAGCAGTACTTTTCACTGCTCAGCAAGGTGCTCTCCCCACAAGACGAACATAATATATATATCGACATCAAGGACTCACGAAGTGCCAAAAAGGTAGCGACGCTTCGCGACATCCTCTGCAATAATAGGTACGATTTTACCGGAGAGATGATTGACCGGATCCAACATGTTCGGTCTCACGAAGTCGAATTGATGCAATTGGCCGACTTTCTGCTCGGTGCTGTGGTCTATCGAAACCGACATCTCGAAACGAGCGCCGCTAAGACGCAACTTGCAATGCAAATTGAAGCTCACATTGCGAGGTCGCTTTCGCGCTCAGCACCCCTCAGCGAGCAAAAGTTCAACGTGTTTGTATGGAAGCCGCGCGTGGCGTAGAATGCCGTTCCCAGACCTCATAAATTGCAATGGCAATTGGAATGACGTCTGTGCGGCGCTTCACCAGATTTTTGACGCTACCTTCAACTGTAATCCGCCGCTGCGCATCAACGGCAAGCGCGTCGTCTATGATGACCGTGTGATTGACGGGTTCGAGGAAGCGTTCTGGCACATGATCAGTCGAGGAAAGGGGAACAATCGGCTTCCCGATTTCCGCCGCGCCGAACGGATTACCTGGATTGCACCAATGTTGGCTTGCGGTCATCCCGATGTAACTCAGTTTCGAGATGCCCATGACAAAGGGGGGTTCAGCCTTTATTTTTGGGCAAAGGCTCACGACTTCGTGGTAATCCTGCGCGAGAAAAAAGGCGTGATCGTTTTCGTCACTGCGTTTTATACAGATCAACAATGGATGCGTGACGACCTCGCGAAACGCGAAGCACGGGGCGCTCCCTTCTAGAAATTACAAAAGCCGCCCCCCTTTCGGAAGTGACGGCTTTCGAGCTCCTTCTGCCTTGGGCAGATGAACACTGCTAAGGTAGGTCCGATTGACGATTACGTCAATCGTGTCGCGATCATATTCAAGATTCAATGTCAAGATGATTTTTGAATCGTTAATTCAAGGGGTTATGAGCCGTCTGAGTCGCTAACCTTCTCGAATGGTCGCCCGGTGTCACTTTTTTGCCATAGAGTCCGTTTGCCACACATACTCGCCTCGCAACTTTTCCGATGACCTCGTTACAAGTCCTGTGTCCCGCATCTGCCGCAGCGCCTTGCCTATCCTCTTCACAATGTCATTCATCATGCGCCGGTCGCGCCCGTCCTTGCCTTCGAGCTGCACAAGGCGTTCAGCAAGATCGCGCGATGTTGACGGGCCATGCTCTTTCAGTGACTGGCGAAGGAAGCTCCGAAGCTCGCCACGGTAGAACAGAACGATGCGAGGCGCGCGGCTGGCCTTCGTCATCAAGTCGCCATCGTAGCCGAGCGTTTCCAGCACGCGCTCAATACTCTCTAGATCGTTCGACAGGACCGCAACTTGCTCGCGTAGGTCGGCAAGGTTGGCGAGCATTTCGCCGCGCTTGCGGAGCAGGCCGGTAATGGTGTGATCGTAGCCTTCGGTCATTTTACATTCCTCTGCCAATAGCCCTTCCACACGGGCGAAACAGGATGGTTGAGAGCGCCGCCAAGCAGTGCGAAGGCGTTCGCACCATTCGAGCGGCGGCGATGATCCTCCAGCCATGCAGCGTGGTTTGCGTACTGGTAGAGGTATTGCGGCGAGACGTGGTGGTGCTGGCCCGCGACCATGAGGCGAAGGCGGGAAAAGAAGCTCTCAACCTGGTTCGTGTGAACGCCGCCGCCGTAGCTGTAAGCTTCACTGTGGTTGATGCGATGCGCTACCAAATTGGCCGACAGCGCATCCCAATGGCTGGCTTCGTCGGCATAGAACACGCTGCCATTGCGAGCGACCGCCGATGCGATCGCAACGCCTTCGGCTTCGCTGTTGGCGACGAAGGTGTGAGTGCGGCCAGCGCGTTCACGGAGGGCCAGCACTACGCGACGCTTGCCGGTCTGGTTCTCGACGCGGCGACGATCAACGCGGTTGGCCTTGTTGTTGGCCGGGCGGATATGCCCGCCGAAGTATGCGCCGTCGATCTCGATCTCACCGCCAAGCGCTTCGTTGGCGATCTCAGCGGCGAGTGCTTCGCGTAGCTTGTGGCAAAGGACGAACGCGGTTTTGTGTTGGCAGTCCAGATCGCGGGAAAGCTGGAGGGCCGAAATGCCCTTCACCGAATTGACGAAGATGCAGATCGCGGCCAGTAGATCGGTGTAGGACATTTTGCGGGAGGCGAAGATGGTCCCGCTGGTGGCAGTGTACTGCTTGTTGCAGCCTAGGCAGCGGAAGGTCGGACGGTTCTTGATCGCCTTGCTTTCAACGCAGCCGCAGACAGGGCAGACCGGCTCGCCGCCAGTGGCTTCCCAACGGATACGCTTGAAGGTGTCCCGTGCCGCTTCCTCACCGTTCTGGTAAATGGTCTTAAGGCTGAGGGAGCGAGCTTCCCGGCTGAGTAAGAAGTGCTGCGCCATGTGAAACCAACCTCAACGCTTTTCGTTGAGGTAAGTGGTAATACGTGATATCGCATGATGTCAACGGAAAACGTTGGCGTTGACAAAATAATCTGGCGTCGGTTAAAAGGCGTCATGTTATCACCTGAGCAAAGCCGCGCCGCACGGGCGTGGCTGGACTGGTCACAAGAGGACTTGGCGAAGCTGGCGAGCGTCTCGCTCAGCACCGTCCGAGACTTTGAAAAAGGCAGGCGAACGCCGATAACGAACAACCTCGACGCGATGCGCAAAGCCTTAGAGGCCAAGGGTGTGGCGTTCGAGAATGACGGCGACGGCAACGCCGTTGGGATACGAGTTATCCCCACTGGTTGAGTCGGGAATAGGCTCGTGGTAATAAAAGCGAAGCGGGCGACTTTCGCCGCCCGCCATTGGTTACGATATCAAGCGCCTCGGAACCGATCCTGCCGGTAGGACGGCAGTCCGGATAACGCCGAGGCTCGGCATTGTACCCATGGGTACCTCCAGTCTCCCGACACATACCAGTGCCGGGGTTGGCCGCGTGGCAGCGGAAGTGAATAGGCGAGCAGGGGGAGCCACGTCCGCCCCTTACTCGAACACCGATGAGGGGGTCTCACCGGTATCTTTTGTAGCGCTCGCCAGAAGATCGGCGGGCGCTTCGTCTTTTACGGCTGGCCTATCGCCCCATTCGAACGGGCCATAGCCGAAGCCTTTAAGGTTGTTCAGCCGCTGCGAGTTGCTGAGCATGGACGCCAGCGTCTTGCTCGGCACTTTGCCTCCCATCTCTATCTTGGCAGCTGCGAGCACCGGCAGCAGTTGCCCGGATGAGAACCGCTTGCCTGTATGCCACATGTGGTCGAGTACAACCTTCTCGACCTGAGCGAGCTTCGAGTTCTCGCGGCTAGGGACCTTCTGCGGCACCGCCTTCACGATGCGTGCTGGCGGTGGGTTTATTGCCTTGGCATCGGCTTCCTCGTCGGCGGCGTACTCCGCGATCAGCGCGGTCACGCGCTGGTACTTCCGAAACGCCGGGAGGCGCTCCAGTTCCTTCAGAAGGTCGTCGCGCTCGCGGCGCGCTGAGGGCAGAAAGTCATGTGCCATAACATTCACCGATCCCAATTCACGGGCGGCTTATGGCAGTTCCCAAGCGTTAGTACAAGCCCTCCCGTTCCGGTTTTCACCAGAACACACATAGAACAGTGAACTAAGCAGGAACAAAACGGGAGCGTGCTTTCACAGAAGCGTGACCGTGGCCAGAATTGAGTTTGCTACCTAATTCCGCATTTCCGCCGCGCGGTGCTCGACGAGGTGGGCGGCTGGGACCCCTACAACGTGACGGAGGATGCGGACCTCGGCCTCCGCATGGCGCGTTTCGGCTACCAGACCGGAACGATCACGCGTCCGACGCTGGAGGACGCGCCTGTCACCCTCAAGGCATGGCTGCCGCAGCGGACGCGCTGGTTCAAGGGCTGGTGCCAGACATGGCTCGTCCACATGCGCGAGCCGCGCCGGCTGTTGCGCGAGGTCGGGCCGGCCTCGTTCCTCATCGTGCAGATCCTCTTTCTCGGCATGGTGGTCTCGTCGCTGGCCCACCCGCTGCTCCTGCTGGGCGCAGTGGTGTTTTCTCTCCGGCTGGCCTTCGGCATGCCGCTCAGCACGGGCCAGTCCGTCCTGCTCCTCATCGACGTCGCGAACGTGGTGTGCGGCTATGCGTCGTTCCTCCTGCTCGGATGGCAGACGATGACGCCGCGCGCGCGGCGTGGCTTCTGGCGGATCATCCTGTGGACACCCGTCTACTGGATGCTGATGTCGGCCGCTGCGTGGCGCGCCGTGTGGCAGCTGTGGCGGGCGCCGCATCTGTGGGAGAAAACGCCTCACCCGCGCCCGCAGCCGCTCGCGCCGATCCGGCGCGCCAATTCGCCAGCGAAGGCATGATCGAGATGTGCCGGCGACCCCTGCCGGACGGGAGCTACGCCTCGACGAACCCCGGACCCTCGCCGATGATCCTGGCGTCCTCGTCGCCGATTGCCGCGCGATCCCGGCCCTCATAGGGCAGCTGGAGGAGCAGCCGGCGGATGATCGCGATGCGCGCGCGCCGCTTGTCGTTGGCGCGCACGATCATCCAGGGGGCATGGCGCGTGTGCGTTCGCGCCAGCATGAGGTCGCGCTTGGCCGTGTAGTCGTCCCACCGGGACATGCCGGCGATGTCGATCGGGGAGAACTTCCAGTTCTTGAGCGGGCTGTGCCGGCGGTCGTGAAAGCGCTTCAACTGCATTTCCTGGCCGATGCTCAGCCAGAACTTGAAGAAATGGATGCCGTCGCCGACGATCATCCGCTCGAAGGTCGGCGCCTCGGCCAGGAAGGCCTCGTGCTGTGCGGGCGTGCAGAAGCCCATCACCGGCTCGACTCCGGCGCGATTGTACCAGGAGCGGTCGAACGTCACCACTTCGCCGGCGGTGGGGAAGTGGCTGACATAGCGCTGGAAATACCACTGGCTGCGCTCCACGTCGGTGGGCTTGGGCAATGCCACGTTCCGCGCCGAGCGCGGGTTCATGTTCTGGCGGAGCGCGTTGATCGCTCCGCCCTTGCCCGCCGCGTCGCGGCCCTCGAAGAGCACGACGACGCGCCCGCCCGTGGCCTGCAGCCAGGCCTGCATCTTGACCAGTTCGATCTGCAGTGCCTCGAGGAGCGGGCCGTACTTCTTGCGCTTGAGCTTTTCCTCGTAGGGGTACCCGCCCGACTGCAGCGCCTTCTTGTCCACCCAGTCCGGAAGCTCCGGATCGTTGATGTCGAAGCTTCGCTTCTTGCCGGCGACGACGAGGTCGATCGCGGCGGACTCCGGACGGTCGGGCTTGCTCATGGTCGGACTTCCCTCTCCACCCGGTCATGCTATTGGGGAGCGCCGACGCGGGCAAGTTCCCGGACGGGTCGGCGGCACTGGCGATCGGACGCTTCGCATGACCGAGACGACGCCTGAAGGTCGCGCCCGGCGCTGGCGGGCCATCCTTGCCGGCCGGTTGCGGCGCTCGCGCTGGGTGCTGCTCGCCGCCCTCGCGGCGTGCCTGGTCCTGGCGGTCGCGGGTGGCGTGGCTCCGTGGGTCACTGCCGTGGCCGCGGCCGTCGTGATGGTCTCCGCCGCGCTGCCTGCGCCGCGGTTGCCGGCATCCTCGGCCGCGGACGGCGCGGGTGCGGAGGACGGCGATCTCGCCGCATTGTCGGCGGGCCAGCTCGCGGCCGCCGTGCCCGACCCTCTGGTCATCTTCGACCGCCGCGGCATCGTCCTCCACGCCAATGCCGCGGCCTCGGCGACGTTCGCTGTCCGCCCCGGCCTCGTGCTGGCCATGAAGTTCCGGGCGCCCGAGATGCAGGCACTGATCGCCGAAGTTCTCGACGAAGGCACCGGCACCGGGGTGGTCGACTATGTCGAGCGGGTGCCGCTGGAGCGCTTCTTCCGCGTTACCGCGACGCCCCTCGGCGACGGCGCCGGGCTTTTCGCCCTGCTCTTCAAGGACCAGGGGGAGGCGCGCCGCATCGACCGCATGCGCGCCGATTTCATCGCCAATGCGAGCCATGAGCTGCGCACGCCGCTGGCCTCGATCGCCGGCTTCATCGAGACGCTGCGCGGACCGGCACGCGACGACCCCGCGGCGCGGGAGCAGTTCCTGTCGATCATGCACGATCAGACGGGCCGGATGGCGCGTCTGATCGACGACCTGCTGTCGCTGTCCCGGCTGGAGATGAAGCCGCTCAATCCCGGCGGCATGCCGGTCGACCTGGCAGAGACGGTCGACGCGGTGATCGGGTCGCTGTCGCCGCTGGCGGCGGATGTGGGCGTGGAGGTCGTGCGGCGGTATCCGGGCGGCGGCGTCGACGTGCCGGGCAGCCGCGACGAGCTGTTCCAGGTCTTCGAGAACCTGCTCGAGAATGCCTGCAAATACGGGCGCGGCGGCGGCAAGGTCGAGGTCACCATTGCGGTCGATCGCGCGCTGGGCGAGGCGATGGTGTCGTTTCGCGACTTCGGTCCCGGCATCGCAGAGGAACACATCCCGCGCGTGACCGAGCGGTTCTATCGTGTCGACGTCGAGACGAGCCGGGGCCAGAAGGGCACAGGCCTCGGCCTCGCCATCGTCAAGCACATCCTGACGCGGCATGGCGGCAGGCTGACCATCCGCTCCACGCCCGGCGAGGGGGCCGAATTCACGGCGCACCTGCCGCTGGGTTCTCGCTGACCGGCAGGAGGAGAGCCGCGCGGTCCGCGCGTTCTTTTCGCCGTCATGTCGGTGGCGTATCCTGCTGCCAGACCTGGCCGGAGACCTGAATGTCCACGCAGACCCAGCACATCGTGCGCGCCTATGATGAGGAGCTGAAATACATCACGGGGCGCATCGCCGGCATGGGCGGGCAGGCCGAGCGTATGGTGGACAATGCCGTCGCCGCGCTGGTCCGCTCCGACCTGCGTCTGGCCCAGAGCGTGATCCAGGAGGATGTGCTGCTCGACGCCGGCCAGCGCGAGATCGACGAGCGTGCGATCGTCCTCATCGCACGGCGCCAGCCGATGGCGGACGACCTGCGCGAGATCATCGGCGCGATCCGCATCGCCGCCGATCTGGAACGGGTCGGCGATCTTGGAAAGAGCATCGCCAAGCGGGTTGCGCCGGTGATCGAGGGACGCCAGCCGCCGAGCCTCTTCCGCGGCCTGCAGGCGCTCTCGGAACTGGCGCTGACGCAACTGAAGGATGTGCTGGACGTCTACGCCTCGCGCGCCGTGGACCGCCTCGGCCTAATGCGCGACCGCGACGGCGAGATCGACGCCATGTACACGTCGCTCTTCCGCGAACTGCTGACCTACATGATGGAGGACCCGCGCAACATCACGGCATGCACCCACCTGCTGTTCTGCGCCAAGAACATCGAGCGCATCGGCGATCACGCGACCAACATCGCCGAAACCGTCTATCACATCGTCACGGGAGCGCAGATGCCGGCCGAACGGCCGAAGACCGACAAGACGCACACGCTGACGATCGCGGCGCCCGCGCCGGGCGTGTAGGACGGGATGCGCGACGCCGGTTGACGGCGGGCCGCGCTCCTGGTCGGTCAGCGGTTCCTGCGCCGCTCGGAGGCCGGCTGGAAGGCGATGCGCGAATGGTAAGCGCAGTAGGGACCGGTCTCGGCCGGATCATTGCCGCAGAAGCTGAAATCCTCGGCGAGGGGATCGCCGTTCGGCCATTTGCAGGTCTTTTCGTTCAACTGGATGAGCTGCAGCCGCCGCGAGATCGGCACCACCACGTTCTCGACGGGCCGAATGACCTGCCGCGCCACGGGCTCGACGTCGAACTGGGTCTGCAGCGCGGTCGCGCCGATCGACGCAGGCATCGGCCTGTGCGTGGTGCGCACCGCGGACTTGATGCCGCTCGCGGCACTTGCCGCCTTCTTCTGGCGCACCGGTGCTGCCGTGGAGCGGCCCCGGCTCGACAGTTTCAGCCGGTGCACCTTGCCGATCACGGCGTTGCGCGACACGCCGCCGAGCTGCGCCGCGATCTGGCTCGCGCTCAGCCCCTCGGCCCAGAGCTTGCGCAAGAGATCGACCCGTTCATCAGTCCAGTTCATCAGGATCAGGCTCCTCGTCAGCGTGCGGGAATCCGAATCCTTCCGCCGCCCGGCGCAAGCCGGGAGACACCACATCTACGCAGAAGGATGAGTCCGCCGCACGAAATCTAGTTTTTTCGCTGCCAGTGAAAATACAGTAACGCTTGACTCCGTGACAAGAGTCCTCCGGACGGCCGGAATCGGTTTTTGGGGTTTTCCCCAACTTGCGGCCGCACGTCGGAGAGACCCCAGGCACGGCCGGCGGCGAAGGAAGGCGACGTTTTCGTTGACTTCGTGGCCAAAACGCCTGATATCCGAGAAAAGCCGCCGCTCCGGCGGCTTTTGGTTTTTCGGTCATCGTTGCAACGGCGATCGGCCGGTGTGGTTCCGACAGAGGATGTAATGACCGGTTCGGCGCTTTACGAGACCTTCGCGCGCGCGCCTCTCGCCTTCGAGAAGGGTGAGGGCTCCTGGCTGACGACGGTCACCGGCGACCGATATCTCGATTTCGCCGCCGGTATCGCCGTGAATTCGCTGGGTTACAGCCATCCCCATCTCGTCGCCGCCCTGACCGAGCAGGCGGGCAAGCTGTGGCATGTCTCCAACCTCTACGAGATCCCCGGCCAGCAGCGGCTTGCCGAGCGCCTCGTCGCCAACAGCTTCGCCGATAAGGTCTTCTTCACGAACTCCGGCGCCGAGGCGATCGAGTGCGCGATCAAGACCGCGCGCCGCTATCATTTCGCCAAGGGCCAGCCGGAACGCTACCGGACGATCACCTTCGAGGGCGCCTTCCACGGCCGCACGCTGGCCACCATCGCCGCGGGCGGCCAGGCGAAGTATCTGGAGGGCTTCGGCCCCAAGGCAGACGGCTTCGACCAGGTCCCGTTCGGCGACCTGGACGCGGTAGAGAAACTGATCGGCCCGACGACCGCCGCGATCCTGATCGAGCCCATCCAGGGCGAGGGCGGGGTGCGCGTCGTGCCGGCGCAGACGATGCGCAGGCTGCGGGACCTGTGCGACACAAACGGCCTGCTGCTCGTGCTGGACGAGGTGCAGTCCGGCATCGGCCGCACCGGCCGGTTCCTGGCGCATGAGTGGTCGGGTGTCGCGCCCGACATCGCCGCGATCGCCAAAGGCATCGGCGGCGGTTTCCCGATGGGGGCGTGCCTGGCGACGGACGAGGCGGCCGTCGGCATGACGGCCGGCGTGCACGGCACGACCTTCGGCGGCAATCCGCTGGCCATGGCCGTCGGCAACGCCGTGCTCGACGTCGTGCTTGCGGACGGCTTCCTGGACGCGGTCGCCGCCAGGGGGTTGCTGATGAAGCAGGGCCTGGCGTCCATCGCCGACGAATTCCCGGACGTGATCGAGGAGATCCGCGGCGAGGGCCTGCTGCTGGGGCTGAAGTGCAAGGTGCCGAACACCAAGGTGTCGGCGGCGCTGCGCGACCAGAAGCTGCTCTGCGCGACCGCCGGCGACAATGTCGTCAGGCTGCTGCCGCCGCTGACCGTCACCGAGGACGAGGTCAGGATCGCGCTTGACCGCATCCGCACCGGTGCACGGACAGTCGCGGCGGCGAAAGCGTCCTGACGTCATGTCCGCTTCGCCACGGCATTTCACCGACCTTTCCGCCATTCCCGCTGCCGACCTGCGGGCGATCCTGAACGACGCCGTGGCGCGCAAGGGGCGCCTCAAGGCCGGCGAGCGCAGCCGTCCGCTGGACGGCAAGGTGCTGGCGATGATCTTCGACAAGCCGTCGACGCGCACGCGCGTCTCCTTCGACGTGGCCATGCGCCAGCTCGGCGGCGAGACGATCATGCTGACCGGCACCGAAATGCAGCTCGGCCGGTCGGAGACGATCGCCGACACCGCCAAGGTGCTGTCGCGCTACGTCGATGCGATCATGATCCGCACCACGGCCCACAGCCGCCTGATGGAGCTGGCGGAGAACGCCACTGTGCCGGTCATCAACGGGCTGACCGACGACACTCATCCCTGCCAGCTGATGGCGGACGTGATGACCTTCGAGGAACATCGCGGCAGCGTTGCCGGCAGGACCTTCGCTTGGACCGGCGACGGGAACAACGTGCTGCACTCGCTGCTTGAGGCGTCGGCCCGCTTCGGTTTCGACCTGCGCGTCGCGGTGCCGGAGGGCAGCGAGCCGGGGGATCGCTACATCGACTGGTCGCGGCGCAATGGCGGCAGCATCCAGTTCACGAAGACCGCCGAGCAGGCGGTCGAGAATGCCGACTGCGTGATGACGGACACCTGGGTCTCGATGGGCCAGGAGCATCGCGCGCGCGGCCACAACGTCTTCGTCCCCTATCAGGTCAACGCCGCGCTGATGAAGCGCGCCAAGCCCGACGCGCTCTTCATGCACTGCCTGCCGGCGCACCGCGGAGAAGAAGTCACCGACGAGGTGATCGACGGGCCCCATTCCGTGGTCTTCGACGAGGCGGAGAACCGGCTGCACGCGCAGAAGGCCGTCCTGGCGTGGTGCCTGGGCGCCTGACGCCCTGCGCTTGATCGACGGCGGCCGCGGACCTATCTGAGCGCGATCAATCGAAACAATGGCGGTCGCGCGCCCCGGTCTTGCCAAGGCTGACTTGTCGAGGCTGGCAACCGGCAGCGCGTTCCCGCGAGGACCCAGCCATGAACGAACGGGTGAAGAAACTGGGCGAGTTCGGCTTCGCCGGCGACGACCACGTCGTGCCATTCGAGGTCGCGCCGCTCGATGTCCGCGGACGTGCCGTCCAACTCGGGGCGACGCTCGACCAGATCCTGGCCCGCCACGACTATCCGGCTCCGGTGTCGCGTCTGCTCGCCGAAGCCGCGGCGCTGACCGTCCTGCTCGGCACCGCCCTCAAGTTCGAGGGCAAGTTCATCCTGCAGACGAAGTCTGACGGCCCGGTGGACATGCTGGTCGCGGATTTCGCCACGCCGGATTCGCTGCGCGCCTATGCGCGCTTCGATGCCGACCGCCTGGCCGACGCGGTTCGCGACGGCCGTGACAAGCCGGAGGACCTGCTGGGCAAGGGCGTGCTGGCGATGACCGTCGACCAGGGAGCCTACACGCAGCGTTACCAGGGCATCGTCGAGCTCGACGGCAAGTCGCTGGAGCATGTCGCGCGCGCCTATTTCCGCCAGTCGGAGCAGATTCCGACGGATGTGCGCCTGGCCGTCGCGCGCCAGGTGATGCCGGGCGACCGGGATGGCCGCGAGCGCTGGCGCGCCGGCGGCCTGCTCGTCCAGTTCCTCCCCGAGGCGCCGGAGCGGCTTCGCTTGCCCGATCTCCCGGGCGGCGATGGCGATCCCGGCCAGGCGGACGATCCGACGGACAATGCTTGGCAGGAGGCGCGGATGCTGCTGTCGACGGTGGAGCCGACGGAGCTGGTCGACCCCACCGTGGGCGCCGAGCGGCTGCTCTACCGGCTTTTCCACGAGCACGGCGTGCGCGTCTTCGACGGCGCCGCCGTCGCGGACCGGTGCACCTGCTCCAGCGACAAGGTCCGCGGCATCCTGGGCGGGTTCTCCGCCGAGGAGATCCGCGAGAGCACGGTCGACGGCGCCATCAGCGTGGGCTGCGAGTTCTGCTCGAAGCGCTATTCGTTCGACCCGGCCGAGTTCCAGCCGGTCAATTGACCGTCCGCTTGGTGCCGGGCAGGTCGAGCGAGAAGGCGGGGATGTCGATGTCGAACATCTCGCCGCGGCCGTTCCGCATGGTGTAGCGGCCGACCATGATGCCCGACGGCGTCGAGAGCGGGCAGCCGGACGTATACTGGAAACTGTCGCCCGGATCGAGTTCGGGCTGCTCGCCGACAACGCCGGGGCCGCGCACCTCTTCGACGCGGCCTCGGCCATCGGTGATGTGCCAGTAGCGCGACAGCAGCTTCACCTGCTCGTCCGACTGGTTGGCGATGGTCACCCTGTAGGCCCAGACGTAGCGGCTCTCGGCCGGATCGGAGCGGTCGTCGAGGAAGAACGGCTCGACATTGACCTCGATGTTGTTCGTCACGGCGCGGTACATGGCGTGATCCAAGGACGGCGGTCGGTGCAGGTCAACTGGAATCCGCTTTTGCGGCATGATTGTGATCGGCCGGGTTTCGCGCCATGATCGCCGCATGCTGACCGCCGACGAGTTCGTGAACCTTGCGCTTGGCTTCCCGGAAGCGGTGCAAGGTCGTCACGTCGAGACCGACGATTTCCGCGTCGAGGGCAAGATCTTCGCCACGTTCCGGCAGGTGGACAGCCGTGCCGTGCTGAAGTTCTCGCCGGACGAGCAGCGGCTGTTCATGGAGACCGCGCCCGGCATGTTCGAGCCGGTCCATGGCTCGTGGGGCCAGAAGGGCTGGACACGCGTCGTGCTGGACAAGGCCGACGCCGCGACCGTGCGGCACGCGATGGCCTATTCCTGGCGCTCGGTGGCGCCGAAGAAACTGCAGGCACGGCTGAAGGCCTAGCCGGCGTTCAGCGCCTGGTCGATGTCGGCGATCAGGTCGTCGGCGTCCTCCAGCCCGATCGAAATACGCAGCGTGCCCGGATTGATGCCGAGGGCCGCGCGGGCCTCCTCCGACAGGTTCTTGTGCGTCGTCGTCGCCGGATGCGTGATCAGGCTCTTGGCGTCGCCGAGATTGTTGGAGATGCGGGTGATGCCGAGCGCATTCGAGAAGGCGAAGGCCGACGGCTTTCCGCCCTTCACCTCGAAGCAGATCAGCGTCGAGCCGCCCTTCATCTGCCGGGCGATGATATCGGCCTGCGGATGGTCGTTGCGGCCGGGATAGATGACCTTGGCGATGCCGGGGTGGCAGGCGAGGAAGCCGGCGACCCTAGCGGCGCTCTCCGTCTGCTGACGCACCCGGAGCGGCAGCGTCTCCAGCCCCTTCAGCAGCGTCCAGGCGTTGAACGGGGACAGCGACGGCCCGGTGTGGCGGAAATAGTCGTGCAGGTTCTCGTCGATCCACTTCTTGTCGGACAGGATCACGCCGCCCAGGCAGCGCCCCTGGCCGTCGATGTGCTTGGTGGCCGAATAGACCACGACATGCGCGCCGAGCTCCAGCGGCTTCTGCTGCAGCGGGGTCGCGAAGACATTGTCGACCACCAGCCGCGCGCCGGTCGCGTTGGCGAGCTTTGCCACGGCGGCGATGTCGATGACCTCAAGCGTCGGATTGGTCGGGCTTTCGAGGAAGAAGATCTTCGTCTTGCCCGGCCGCACGGCCTCTTCCCAGGCCTGCATGCTGGTGCCGTCGACCAGCGTCGTCTCGATGCCGTAGCGCGGCATCAGCGTCTCCACGACCCAGCGGCACGACCCGAACAGCGCGCGCGCCGCGACGACATGATCGCCGGCGCGCAGCGAGCAGAGCAGCGCGGCAGAGACGGCGGCCATGCCGGAAGAGGTGGCACGCGCATCCTCAGCGCCTTCCAGCGCGCACATGCGCTTCTCGAACATGTCGACGGTAGGGTTGGCGTAGCGCGAGTAGATGAAGCCGGGTTCCTCGCCCTTGAACCGGGCCTCCGCCGCTTCGGCCGTGTCGTAGACGAAGCCCTGCGTGAGGTAGATGGCCTCGGAGGTCTCGCCGAAACCAGACCTCAGCGTGCCGCCGTGGACCAGCGCGGTCGCGGGCTTCCAGTTCTGCTTCGCCGTCATGTCAGTCGCCCCAAAACAAAAAACCGGCCGCGAAACGTCGCAACCGGCTCCACAGGCTCCTCGGCCCGACGGTCCTTTAGCGACTTGTTTAACGTGGCTGCAAGCCGACCGGCCAAATCACCACGGGATAAGCATTCTTTAGTCCCGGCGAATGCTTGCGTCAATCGGCTGCGGCGGTAAACGTCGCCTGGCCGCAGGCGCTGGCGAGAGGGCAATTGCGAACGACCGGCATCCTCCCCGACACCGAGATCAGGGCGTTGTTCGCGTCGGGCGGGCTCTCGGCGCCGCGCCCGCTCGACGCCGACCAGGTCCAGCCCGCCAGCCTCGACCTGAGGCTCGGCGCGACGGCGTATCGCGTGCGCGCCAGCTTCTTGCCGGGGCCGGCAAACCTCGTCCGCGACAAGCTGGAGCGGCTGAAGCTGCACGAGATCGACCTGACCGCCGGCGCCGTGCTGGAGGTCGGCTGCGTCTACATCGTGCCGCTGCTGGAGGCGCTCAGTCTGCCGGCCGATATCGCTGCGTCGGCCAATCCGAAAAGCTCGACCGGCCGCCTGGACATCTTCACCCGCGTGATGATCGACCGCGGACAGGAATTCGACAAGATACCCGCCGGCTATGCCGGGCCGCTCTACCTGGAAGTGTCCCCGCGCACCTTCCCGATCATCGTCAGGACGGGGTCGCGGCTGTCGCAGGTCCGCTTCCGCGTCGGCTCAGCGCTGCTCTCCGAGGCCGAGCTTCACCATCTTCACCGGACCGAGACTCTGGTCGCGACCGAGCAGCCCAACATCTCCGGGGCGGGCATCGCCATGTCGATCGATCTCTCGGGCGATGCGAACGGGCTCATCGGTTACCGCGGCAAGCATCACACAGCCGTCATCGACGTGGACCGGCGCGCCGTCCACGAGATCGCGGATTTCTGGGAGCCGATCTATCGGCGCGGCCCAGGCGAACTCGTGCTCGACCCGGACGAGTTCTACATCCTCGTGTCGCGCGAGGCGGTGCATGTACCGCCGCTCCACGCCGCTGAGATGACCCCGTTCGATCCGCTGGTCGGCGAGTTTCGCGTGCACTACGCCGGCTTCTTCGACCCGGGCTTCGGCCATTCGGCCGCCGGCGGCACCGGCAGCCGCGCGGTGCTGGAGGTGCGCAGCCACGAGGTGCCGTTCATCCTCGAGCATGGCCAGATCGTCGGGCGGCTGGTCTACGAGAACATGCGGGCGCGACCGGCCGCACTCTACGGCACCGACCTCGGATCGAACTATCAGGGCCAGGCGCTGAAGCTCTCCAAGCACTTCAAGGCCTGACGCCCTACTGCTCAACTTTTCGTGAAGCCGCGGAACAAGCGCAGCCCCGGGCCGTTTCGGTCGGTCAGGGGAAAACCATGAGTCAGCGCGGCCTGCGCTTCTTCCGGAATTGGATAGCGGCAAACGTCGACCTGACGTTCTCCTATCCGTACGGCACCAAGCGTGCGCAGATGCTGGCGACCGCGTGCCGGTTCGACGCGACGGCGAGCCAGATCGGCATCCAGGAGATCGAGGACGAAACCGGCGACCTGGAAGACGCACTGACGCGTGTCCTCGAGACGAGGAATCCGGTGATCTAGGCCCGCCGTCGCCAAAGCTCAGTTCGGCAGAACAGCGTCCAGCACCCGCAACTGGTTGCCGCCCATGATCTTGCCGATCTGAGCGGCATCGAATCCCTCGGCCATCAGCGCCTCCGTCAGCAGAACCATGCCCGACGCGTCGAACGGGACGTCGACCACGCCGTCATAGTCCGAGCCGAGTGCCACGTGGTCCACCCCGACGCGGTCGGCCGTGTAGCGGATCGCCCTGGCGATCGAGGCCGCATCCTCGCCGCAGGTCGCGGTCGACCAGAAGCCGATGCCGATCACGCCGCCGGTCCTGGCCACCCCGTCGAGCTGCGCGTCGGTCAGGTTGCGGTTGTTGTCGCAGGTTCCCTTTACGCCGGTGTGGGACACGACCACCGGCCGCGTCGCGATCGCCACCACGTCGTCGAACTGCGCCGGCGACGCATGCGAAAGGTCGATGACCATTCCCTTCGCCTCCATCCGCGCCACGACATCCCGGCCGAGGTCGGTCAGCCCGCCCTTGTCGATGCCGTGCACCGAACCGCCGAGCTCCGTGTCAAAGAAGTGCGCGAACGACATCATCCGGTAGCCGGCGTCGAACATCGCGTCGACGTTGGCCGGATCGCCCTCCAGAACCTGGGCGCCTTCGAGCGCCAGCACGCCTGCCACGATGCCGGGCTCGTTCTGGCGCCGCTCCAGGAAGCGGCGAAGGTCCGCGCGGCCGCGCACGATGACCAAGCGGTTGTCGGAACGCGTGGCGAAATCCTGCAGCCGCGAGGCCTGATGCAGGGCACGCGCCTTCAGGCTCGTCCACGTCGCCATCGGCCAGCGCAGCGCGAGCGCCACCAGCGTTATGTTGTCGGTGTCGTCCGAATTGCTCTCGATGTTCTGCGCCCGCGGGGTCTTGCTGACGACCGAGAAGACCTGCAGCGCCACATTGCCCTCGGCCAGCCGCGGGATGTCGACATGCGCGCGGGTGCCGCGCTCCAGAAGGTCGCGGCCGAAGAGCAGCGAGTCGGCATGCAGGTCGGCGACCAGCAGCGTGCGGTGGAGTTCCGTCGCCGCAGCGCTTGCCGCGTAGGGGCCGGGGTCACGGACCGGGTTCAGCAACCGATCGGTGAGGCTGGGCAGGGCCAGGAAGAAGAAGGCGACGCCAAGCACCGCGAGGAGCGCGAAACCGTAGAGGACAATTTTCGCCAGGCGCCGCATCGCTGTCTCCCGAGAGATGGAGATGCCTCGCGTGGCGAGACGTTCAAGTCAAGCTGACCGCCAGAGCCGAGGCGAATGGTCGCCGCGATGGACATGTCTGTCAGCGACCAATTCGGTCCGCAGGTCCAGCAGGGCTGGAGCGGGTAGAGGGAATCGAACCCTCGCGTTCAGCTTGGGAAGCTGACAGGCTACCATTACATCATACCCGCGCGCCGGATCGGATAGCACAGCCCGGCGGAGCGGGGCAATCCGCCCGCGGCGCCCGCCGTGTCAATCCCGCCAGTCGCCCCGGTCCTCGCTGACATGGGCAAACAGAGGGCAGTCCGCGCGGGGCTCGAAGAACGTCGTACCGCCGGCAGGGTCCGGCGGCGAATAATTGACGACGAAGGCGCGGCTGGCACCGATGCAGGTGCAGCTGAAGTACATTCCGGTTTCGCCGCCCGGCCGCAGGTCCGACTGAGTGGTGCACAGCCCGTAACCGGTCACCGCCGAGGCCGCCACCGGGATGGCGAGAAGAGCGGCCGTTCCGCCGAGGAGGCGCATCCTTGTCATGGGACCGACAGGGAAGGGGCGATTGCCGTTACCGTCAAGCCCGCCCCCCGCACACCTTGAAGCCGATCCCGCGGGTGCGTATTTGCCCCGCAACAGAGGAACAGCCGATGTCGTCACTTCAGCGCTTCCTGGGCGACAGCCCGCTCAGGGTCCTGATCAAGCTGCTCGTCGTGTCCTTCCTCGTCGGCGTCGTGATGAACACGTTCGGCTGGTGGCCCGCCGATGTCTTCCGCTGGTTTGCCGACACGCTGCGCGGCCTGTGGGAGATGGGGTTTGCCGCGATCGACCGCGCGGCCGCCCATATCCTCGTCGGCGCCGCCGTCGTCATACCGGTGTTCCTGCTGATCAGGCTGCTGCGGATGCGCCGCGAGTAGGCGCTCTAGGAAGCTGCCAGCGCCGCCCAGCGCGCACTGCCGCTGTCGCGGATATCGCGCAGCGACTGGACCCCCTCGGCCTCGGCGAATTTCGCCAGGCCGCGCACGATGCGGCCGGGCAGCGCCGGCCCCTCGTAGATCATCCCCGTGTAGAGCTGAACCAGGTCGGCGCCGGCCCGGATCTTCTCGATGGCGTCCTGCGTCGTGGCGACGCCGCCGGCACCGACGAGAACGCGGTCGGGGCCGACCAGCAGGCGCAGCCGCGCGAGCACCGCAGTGGAGCGCTGAAACAGCGGCACGCCCGACAGCCCGCCCTGCTCGGCGGCGTGGGCGAGGCTTTTCAGGCCGTCCCGGCTCAAGGTGGTGTTGGAGACGATGACGCCGTCGATATCCTTCGCGTCGACCTCGGCGGCGATGTCGACGAGTTCCGGTTGGGCGAGGTCGGGCGCGATCTTAAGGAAGATGGGCGTCGTCCGCGCGGACCCGTCCAGCCCGGCCCGGGTCGCCACGACGCGGGTGAGCAGCTCGGCCAGCTGCTCCCGGCCCTGAAGTGCGCGCAGCCCCGGCGTGTTCGGCGACGAGACGTTGACGGTCAGGTAGCTCGCCAGGGGCGCGAAGCGGCGAACGCCGTCCTCGTAGTCGGCCACCCGGTCGGGGCTGTCCTTGTTGGCGCCGATGTTGACGCCGACAATCCCGCCCGCGGCGGTCCGCGAGCGCAGCCTGCCCGCCGCCGCGTCATGGCCCTCATTGTTGAAACCCAGGCGGTTGATGACCGCGCGGTCGGACGTCAGGCGGAAGATGCGGGGGCGTGGATTGCCGGGCTGCGGGCGCGGGGTGACAGTGCCGACCTCGGCGAAGCCGAAGCCCAGCCTCAGCAGCGCGTCGGGAACCTCGGCGTTCTTGTCGAAACCTGCCGCCATTCCGAGCGGGTTGGGAAAGTCGAGCCCGCGCAGGCGCGTCCGCAGTCGCGGGTTCGCCGCAGGGGCGGGGCACAGCGGGATGCCGGTCTTGAGCGCTGCGATCGACAGTCCGTGCGCCGTCTCCGGGTCGAAAGCGAAGAGCGCCTGGCGCCCGAGCCAGTCGAACAGCATCAGTCCAGCGCCGGGAAGATGTGCACGCCGTCGGCGTCCAGAGGCAGCGGCTCGACGCGCAGAACGGCGGACATCGGCAGTTCTGCATAGAGATGCGGGAACAGGTCCCCGCCGCGGGACGGCTCGAATCGCAGCCGATCGCCGAGTGCTGCCGGATCGACCGCCACCAGCAACAGGTCCGCCTGATCCGCGAAATGTCGCCGCGCGGTCTCCTTGACCTGCGCGGCCGTGGAGAAATGGATATAGCCGTCGACCAGGTCGATGCCCGCACCGACGAAGCGGCCGGCTGCTTCGGATGCTTCCCAGAGATCGCGCGGGACGATTTTGTAGATCGAGCCAGTCATTGCCGCCCTATAAGGCTCCCGCCCGGAACGGAAAAGGGCCGGCGTGCGGCGCCCCCACATTTCAGTCGCAAAGCCGCTCTACGGTCGTCTCAATCCGTTGGAGGATCGTCATGCGCGCCCAGCTTCTCGCCGCCACCGCCGTGCTCATCGCCTTTGCAGCCTCGGCAGCCGCCGAGGAGCGCTATCGGCTGGAGAAGAGCGCCGACGGGTACGTCCGCATGGACACCCGTACCGGCGCCATGTCGATCTGCCAGGAATCGGGGGGGCAACTGGTATGCCGCGCCGCCGCGGACGAGCGGACCGCATACGAGGACGACATCGGGCGGCTGCAGGAGGGCATCGACGCGCTGGAGAAGCGTGTCGCCGCGCTCGAGAACCGGGCGATCCCGGAAATGATGCTGCCGTCGGAAGAGAATTTCGAGAAGTCGCTCAGCTACATGGAGCAGTTCTTCCGCCGCTTCCTCGGCGTTGTGAAGGACTTCGAGAAGGACGGGACGAACCCCCAGAAGACCTGACGGCCGGCGTCCTCAGGGCGCCGTCGCCACGAACGAGGGTTCGGGCACGAAGGCTTCGAATCCGAATGCCATGAAGCCGAGCGAAATCGCGAACAGCAGCACGGCAACCGCCAGCGTGGCCTGGGCGAACCGCGCGTAGACGTCCCTCATCACCGTGCCGAACACGAAGCGGGCGTGGGCCTCTGCCGGGCGCGAGCGCTCGTCGAGATAGAGCCAGACCTCGCTGGTCTTGGGATTCTGCCGGTGCGCCGTCGTCGCTCTCCAGATGAGGATGGCGGCCATGACCAGGCTGAGCACTGCGCCGGAGCGGAACGCCGACACCGGGTTGAACGAGAAGCCGACCATGACGCAGCCGATGGCGAGGGAGCCGAACATGACGGCTCGGCCGACGCATGCAATCGCGACTTCCCGCAGTTTGTCCATCGATCGGTGTCCTCAGGTCTGCGCAGTTCACCAGAGCGGCGCCGTGGCCTGCAAGTAAATTCGCGGAGAGCAATGCGGTTGCATCGCGCTCGCGGTTTCGCGCGACTCGTCTCCGTGCTTGTCGCGCGCCCATCCCACGCCTAACGTGCCGGCGCGCCGCCCAAGATCCGGGCAGGCGGCTGGGAGGAGCGTGTGTCGGGGAGCTACCGGTTCGTCATCGCGGACGACCACCCCCTGTTTCGAGGGGCCTTGCGGCAGGCGCTGCAGGGTCTCGGCCGGCCGTGCTCCATCGTCGAGGCCGGCACCTTCGACGACACGAAAAGTGCGGTCTCGTCGCATCGCGACCTGGACCTCGTCCTGCTCGATCTCTCGATGCCGGGCGCCAGCGGACTGTCGGGACTGATCTCCCTGCGGGGCATCGACGGCGACGTCCCGCTCGTTGTCGTGTCCGCCCATGACGACGCCGAGACGATCCGCCGTGCGCTGGAACTCGGCGCCTCCGGGTTCATCTCCAAATCGGCGAGCATGGACGAGATCCGCGCCGCCGTGGAGACCGTTCTTGCCGGCGGCATCGCCGCGCCTGGCAACATCGACCTCGGCGTCGAGGGCGATCCCGAAATATCGGACCTGCTGCGCCGGATCGGGTCGCTGACGCCGCAGCAGACGCGCGTCCTCGGCATGCTGGCGGAGGGCCTGCTGAACAAGCAGATCGCGTTCGAACTCAGCGTGTCGGAGGCGACCATCAAGGCGCATGTGTCGGCGGTGCTCCAGAAGCTGGGCGTCGACAGCCGCACCCAGGCGGTGATCCTGCTTGCCAAGATCGGCGCCGAGCCGCAGCCGCAGCGGTGACTATTCGGCGGCAGCCGCCGCCCTCATGCCGCGGGCGCGCGACATCACCTGCCGCAGCACGGCGGGTTTCACCGGCTTGTTCAGGACGGGAATGCCCATAGCGTCCGCCGCGCCACGCACCTCCTCGGAGCGGTCGGCGGTGATCAGCACCGCGGCGATGTCCTCGCCGTAGATCCGCCTCAGCATCGCGATCGAATCCAGCCCGGTCTCGCCGTCGAGATGGTAGTCGGCGAGGATGACGTCAGGCGTGGCAGGCCGGTCGCCCGCGCTGAGTGCCGAGGACCCTGCATAGGTCCACACCCTGCAACCCCATCCTTCGAGCAGCGACTTCATCCCGTGCAGGATGCGCTCGTCATTGTCGATGCACAGCACCGACAGCCCGTCGAGCTGGATGCGCGAGGGCAGTTGCGGCCGGCCGCCGATGGTCGCGACCGACTCCTCGGCGTCGGAGACCGGGAGGATCACGGAGAAGCGCGTGCCCTTGCCGGGCCGGGACTGGATCTGGATCTCCAGCCTCAGCACCCGCGCGATGCGGTCGACGATGGAGAGGCCGAGCCCCAGGCCCTGGGCCTCGCGCGCGCCCTCCTCGAGCCGGGTGAATTCGCCGAACACGGTCGGCAGCATGTCCTCCCGGATGCCGATGCCGGTGTCGAACACCTGGATTTCGGCCAGCTCGCCGCGGCGGCGCACGCCCACCACCACCCGGCCGCGTCGCGTATACTTGATCGAGTTGGAGACGAGGTTCTGGATCAGCCTGCGCAGCAGGTTGCGGTCCGTGCGCACCACCACGCTGGAGGGCATGATGACGAGGTCGAGCCGTTTTTCGGCGGCCTGCGGCATGAAGTCGGTGCCGATCTGCTTGAGCAGGTCGCCCAGCCGGAAGACCGTCTCGGATGGCTTCATCGCGCCCGCGTCCAGGCGCGAGATGTCGAGCACCGCGCCGAGGATCGTCTCGACGGATTCCAGCGCCGACTCGATGCTGGCGGCCGCCTCGCGCGTCTCGCCGCGTCCCGCCTTTTCCATCAGCGAGGAGCAATAGAGGCGGGCCGCGTTGAGCGGCTGGACGATGTCGTGCCCGGCCGCGGCAAGGAACCGCGTCTTGCCGAGATTGGCCTCCTCGGCCAGCATCTGCGCCTGGGCCAGTTCCTCGTTGACCTGCAGCAGCTCGGCAGTGCGGCTGCGCACGCGCTGTTCCAGCGTCTCGTTCACCCGTTTCAGGGCCAGGTCCGCCTCGACCCGCTGTGTGATGTCGGCATAGGTGGCGACGACACCGCCATCGGGCATGGGGTTGGACCGGAACTCGACGATGCGGCCGGATGTCTTCAGTTCGAGCTGCCACGGCGCGCCGACCGTCACCAGCCGGTCGAGCGTCGTCACCACGGCGTCCGCGGCGATGTCGCCGCGGCGGGCGAGGTGCCGCAGGATCTGGTCGAGTGAGACGCCGACCTGGCCGAGTTCGTCGGGCAGGTCGAACAGGGCCCTGTACTGGCGGTTCCAGCAGATCAGCCGGAAGTCCTTGTCGAACACGGTGATGCCCTGGGACATCTGATCGAGCGCGATCTGCAGCAGGTCCCGGTTCTGCTGGAGCGCTTCCGTCGCGTCGTCGAGCAGCCGGAAGGCGTCCTTCGACGAGCTGTCGTTGCGCTGGAAGAGAAGCGACAGGATCAGCCGCGCCGACGACGATCCCACGGCGGAGGCGAGCAGCTGCTCCGAGAAGCGGATGACCGCCATCGAGGCGGGCGCGCCGCCGTTGAGCGGGCCGCTTTCGGCCGCCTCGAATGACTGGAACGAGCGCTCGGTGCGCTCCACGCCGAGATAGCGGCCGATCGTGTCCTTCAGGTCGTTGACAGTGACGGCAGTCCGGAAGCGGCGCAGGCTCGGCATCGGGTTGGCGTCGCGGGGGACGAAGATCGCCGCCTGGATGCGCTCCAGCGGCAGCGATGCCCTGGACAGCGAACCCAGCACGAAGGCAACAGCGTTGACCGACAGACTCCACAGCACGCCATGCGTCAGGGGCTCCGCGACGGTCCCGAACAGGGCCTGCGGGCGCAGCGAGTCGAGGCCGAACAGACCTTCCGTGATGACGGGCAGATCCGGCGACGCCAGCGACGGAAACAGCAGCGTATAGACCCACACGGCGATACCGGCGGACATGCCGCAGATCGCGCCCCGCGCATTCGCGCCGCGCCAGATAAGGCCACCGAAAAAGGCGGGAGCGAACTGGGCTATTGCCGCGAACGACATCAGGCCGATCGAGGCCAGGCGGGTGTTGTTGGTGCTCTCGCGATAATACAGGAAGGCGACGAAGAGGATGGCGAAGATGGCGGCTCGCCGGACGTTCAGGATCAGCGCCGACCAGTCCTCGTTCTCCGTCGAAGCGTTGCGCAGCAGCCGGCGGACGAAGATCGGAATGACCAGGTCGTTGGAGATCATGATCGACAGCGCGACGCTTGCGACGATCACCATCGCGGTGGCGGCGGACAGCCCGCCGATGAACGCGGCCATGGCCAGCGCGTCCTGCCCGCCGAACAGCGGCAGCGACAGCACGTAGAGGTCTGCCGTGGTGCGCTCGCCGACCACCGCGAGGCCGGCGAAGGCGAGCGGCACGACGAAGAGATTGATGGCAATCAGGTAGAGCGGGAAGACCCAGGTCGCGGTCTTCAGTTCGGACTCGCTGCGGTTCTCGACGATCATGACGTAGAACTGGCGCGGCAGCATGATGATGGCGAAGCCGGACAGCATGGTCATGACGATCCAGGTGCCGACCGAGGTCCGGTATGACAGCGCGTCGGTGACCGCCGCGCTGGTCCCGATTGCCTCGGCCAGCCCCTGCGGGCTGCCGAACAGCACGAACGTCACCCAGAAGCCGACCGCCAGGAAGGCCGCGAGCTTGACGACCGACTCGACGGCCACCGCGAGCACCAGCCCGTCCTGGTGCTCGGTCGCGTCGGCGTGGCGCGTGCCGAAGAGCGCGGCGAACAGCGCGAGCAGCATAGCGACGATGAGCGAGATGTCCGACACGAACGGGTCGAAGGAAGGCGGCGCGCCGTTATAGTGCTCGACCATCAGGCTGACGGAGCCGGAGATCGCCTTGAGCTGCAGCGCGATGTAGGGCACCGCCCCGACAACGGCGATCAGCGTGGCGATCAGCGCGACCGGGAAGCTCTTGCCGTAGCGGGCGCCGAGGAAGTCGGCGATCGACGTGATCTTCTCCGACTTGGCGAGGCGGATCAGGCGGCGGAGCAGCGGGAAGCCGAACAGGAAGACCAGGATCGGCCCGATATAGATCGTCAGGAACTCAAGGCCGCGCTCCGAGGCGAGGCCGACCGAGCCGAAGAAGGTCCAGGACGTGCAGTAGATCGCCAGGCTGAGCGCGTAGATATAGGGGCGCGGCCGGTCGGCGCCGCCGCGCGCACCGCGCCGGTCGCCGATGCTGGCGATGCCGAACAGCATCGACACATAGGCGATCGCGACGATGACGACGGCCCAGCCCTGCACCCGATCCTCCCGCGCGACGCGCGCCCGGGGAGGCAACCACACACGCCGGCCCGAGTCCACCGCGGCCGCGATCGTCCGGGGCGCCAGGCAGCGGTCGCATGCACGCCACGCGCGAAGGTGGTCGCCCGGCCATGCATTTTCCGCGTGTTTTCCCGGCCGGCTTTGTTATCCTCCGCCAGCCCGTGGAACGACCGTTGCGGCGCCGGGCATCGCAGGAGGGACCCATGTTGAAGGAATTTCAGGAATTCATCGCCAAGGGCAATGTCATGGACCTTGCCGTCGGCGTGATCATCGGCGGGGCGTTCGGGCTGATCGTCAACTCGCTCGTCGGCGACATCATCATGCCGATCGTTGGCATGGCTGGAAATGCCGACTTTTCCAACTATTTCATCGCGCTCTCGGATAAGGTCACCGCGGAGTCGCTTGAGGAAGCGCGCAAGCAGGGCGCGGTCTTCGCCTACGGCGCATTCATTACGGTCATCATCAACTTCCTCATTCTGGCCTTTATCATCTTCCTCATGGTCAAGATGGTGAACAATCTCAGGAAGCGGCTCGAGGCGGAGAAGCCGGCCGCGCCCGCCGCGCCGCCCCCGGCGGACGTTATGCTGCTCACCGAGATACGCGATCTCCTGGCCAAGGGCCGCTGAACCCCCCGGGCGCCGACCGCGCCCGATCCGGTTTTCTTCTGTGCCAGCGCGGGTTGGCTCTCGCGCCGGCGGGTCGAACGGGCTATGCGCCGACCTGTCCCACAGGAAGCGGCGCATGGACCTTTCCGCTCACATTCGGCCCGAGGCGCTCGGCGCGCCGGCGAGCGGCATCGTCGCGGTCATGAGCCACGGCCGGGGCAAGCCCGGTCTCATCCCGCTCTGGGCCGGCGAGGGCGACCTGCCGACGCCCGGCTTCATCGTCGAGGCCACAGAAAAGGCGCTGCGCGACGGCGAGACCTTCTACACCTGGCAGCGCGGCATCCCGGAGCTGCGCGCCGCCCTTGCACGCTACTATGACCGGCATTTCGGCCGCGGCTTTGACGAAGACGAGTTCCTCGTGACGGGCTCGGGCATGCACGCGATCCAGCTCGCCGCGCAACTCGTCGCCGGGCCGGGCGACGAGGTGGCCTATCTGACGCCGGCCTGGCCGAACCTGGCCGCGGCGGTCGGCGTCGTCGGTGCGACCCCGGTCGCGGTCACGCTCGACCGCGGCGGCAATGGCTGGTCCTGCGACGTCGAGAAGCTGGAAGCGGCGATATCGCCCCGCACGCGGGCGATCTTCGTCAACACGCCGTCCAACCCGACCGGCTGGACGGCCGACCATGAGACGCTGCGCGCCATCCTCGACCTGGCGCGCCGGAAGAATGTCTGGCTGATCGCCGACGAGATCTACGCGCATTTCCACTACGAAGGCGGCCGCGCCCCGTCGTTCCTGGATGTGGCGCGGCCGGACGACAGGATCATCTACGTCAACAGCTTCTCCAAGAACTGGGCGATGACGGGATGGCGGGTCGGGTGGATGCGGGTGCATCCCTCGCTCCAGCCGGTGCTGGAGAACCTCGTCCAGTACTCCAACTCCGGCGTCGCCGCGTTCATGCAGCGCGGCGCCGTCGCGGCGCTGGACCATGGCGACGCCTTCATCCGCGAGCAGGTCGACAGGGCCCGGCAGGCGCGCGACATTCTGACGGCCCGCTTCGCCGCCAGCGGCCGCGTGCGCTTCAGCGTGCCTCAGGGGGCGTTCTACCTGTTCTTCTCGGTGGACGGCATCGACGACGCGCGCGCAGCGGCGTTCCGGATCATCGACGAAGCCAATGTCGGGCTGGCACCGGGAACGGCGTTCGGCGAAGGCGGGCAGGGGCTTTTGCGGCTCTGCTTCCACCGCCGCCTCGACCAGATCGAGGAAGCGGCGGAGCGGCTGGCGACCTGGATCGCCCGGTAATCAGCCGCCGGACTTCGGTACCAGCAGCGGGATGATGCGGTCGGACGCGGCCACCACGGGGCGGCCTGCCGTCGCATAAGGAATGCCGATCGCGTCCCAGGTTTCCACCAGCGCATCGCGCAGCCCGTCGATCAGCGCGTCGCTGTGGAAAGGGCCCGGCGTGATCCTCAGCCGCTCCGTGCCGCGCGGCACGGTGGGGTAGTTGATCGGCTGGATGTAGATGTTGTGCCTGGACAGCAGCCGGTCGGTCGCCTGCTTGCAGAGTTCCGGGTCGCCGACCAGAAGCGGCACGATATGCGTCGCGGACGGCATCACCGGCAGGCGCGCCGCCGACAGCACGTCCTTGGTCCGCGCCACCTGCTGCTGCTGCATCTCGCGTTCGACGGACGAGCCCTTGAGATGCCGGATCGACGCCGTCGCGGCTGCGGCGACCGCCGGCGGCAGCGCCGTCGTGAAGATGAATCCCGGTGCATAGGAACGCACCGCGTCAACGACGCTGCGGTGGCCGGCGATGTAGCCGCCCAGCGTGCCGAACGCCTTGGCCAGCGTGCCCTCGATGACGTCGATGCGGTGCCCCAGCCCGTCGCGCTCGGTGATGCCGCCGCCACGGGCGCCGTACATGCCGACCGCGTGCACCTCGTCGATATAGGTCATCGCGTTGTACTTCTCGGCGAGTTCGACGATCTGGCGGATCGGCGCGATGTCGCCGTCCATGGAGTACACGGACTCGAACACGATCAGCTTGGCGCGGCCCCAGCCTGCACCCTGCAGCAGCGATTCCAGATGCGCGACATCGTTGTGCCGGAAGATCTTTTTCTCGGTGCCGGAGCGGCGGACGCCCTCGATCATCGAGGCATGGTTCAGTTCGTCCGACAGCACCAGGCAGTTGGGCAGCAGCCGCGCGATGGTGGAGATCGAGGCCTCGTTGGAGACGAAGCCGGACGTGAACACCAGCGCCGATTCCTTACCATGCAGTTCGGCGAGTTCGACCTCAAGGTCGACCAGCGGATGGTTGGTGCCGGAGATGTTGCGGGTTCCGCCGGCGCCGGTTCCCATCCGTCCCGCCGCGTTCTGCATCGCTGCGACGACATCGGCATGCTGTCCCATGCCCAGATAGTCGTTGGAGCACCAGACCATGATCTCCTTGGCCTGACCGTCGGCCCGCCAGATCGCCTTCGGATAGGCGCCGGCGATGCGCTCCAGGTCGGCAAAGACACGGTAGCGCCGCTCGGCGCGCACCTGGTCGATCGCTTCCTCGAAAAACCGCTCGTAGTTCATACTGCCCTTCCAAGTCCGCGGCGGAGAATAGTCAAAGGGGTCGCGACCGTCCACCGCGCCCCGCCGGGCAAAATGCCACGCCGGACGGTGAATGAACGATAGCCGGCCCGCTCCTATTCCGGCTTGCGCCAGATCAAATGGCTTCGGCGGCCGCCACTGCCCTTGCGGCACCGATTCTTAAGCAATTCAGTCCACAATTCCCGGCTGGAGCGCGTGCAGGCTCGGGAGTTGGGTTCATGGCTGTCCTCGTCACAGGCGGCGCCGGTTACATCGGCAGCCACATGGTCTGGGAGCTTCTCGACGCCGGCGAGGACGTCGTGGTTCTCGACCGGCTGTCCACCGGCTTCGAATGGGCCGTGGCGCCCGAGGCGAAGCTGGTCGTCGGCAACGTTTCGGACATGGCGCTGGTCGGGTCGATCATCCGCCGCCACGACGTCGACGCGATCATCCACTTCGCCGGTTCGATCGTCGTGCCGGAATCCGTCGCCGACCCGCTCGGCTACTACGAGAACAACACCTGCGCGACGCGCACCCTTCTCGAGGCGGCGGTGCGCGGCAATGTCAGCAACGTCATCTTCTCCTCAACGGCCGCGGTCTACGGCGCCGCCGGCCTCGACCCCGTGGGCGAGAGCGCCGAGCTGCTGCCGGAATCGCCCTATGGCCGCTCCAAGCTGATGACCGAGTGGATGCTGCGCGACGCTGCCGCCGCGCACGGCTTCCGCTACACGACGCTGCGCTATTTCAACGTTGCGGGCGCCGACCCGATGGGACGGACCGGCCAGTCGACGCCGGGCGCGACGCACCTGATCAAGGTCGCCTCCGAGACGGCGCTCGGCAAGCGCCCGTCGATGCAGGTCTTCGGCACGGACTATCCGACGCCGGACGGCACCTGCGTGCGCGACTTCATCCACGTCAGCGACCTCGTGGCCGCCCACCGCCTGGCCCTGCAGAGGCTGCGCCGCGGCGGCGACAGCATCACCGCCAATTGCGGCTACGGCCACGGCTACTCGGTCCTGCAGGTCATCGACAGCGTTCGACGCAAGAGCGGCGTCGACTTCAAGGTCAAGACGGCGGGGCGCCGGGCAGGCGACCTGCCGGCGGTGATCGCCAACTCCGACGTCGCGCGTCGGGAGTTCGGCTGGACGCCGCGATTCGACAATCTGGACACGATCGTGGGCCATGCCCTGGCCTGGGAGCGAGCGCTGGCGCGGAAGAACTCGGCCTTCAGCATCCAGTCACCCGAGCCGGACGCATGGCAGAAACTGCCGGAGCGCCGCGCGGGGGCGCGGTCGAGATGAGCACCGCCGGCCCTTCCGTCGCTTCGGTGGGCCTGCGTTGCGAATCTGCAACGCAAATCACACGACCGACCCGATTCCTCCACATTGCCGCCGCGAAGCAGGCCTCAATGGTTAACGTTCGCGCGGAACCGGGGGGCATTTCTCGGCGTTGCTTGCGCCAGAGGAGTTGACGTCATGGACAGAGACACCACGACATTCCCCATCTTCGTCGCCTGCATTTCATTCGCGATCGCCCTGGTCATTTCCAGCAATCTCTGGAACTGAACCGCGGGAGCAGAGTCGCCCGCAGGCCTGCGGCAATCGCCGACCGCCCTGATCCTGCCGCCGAATCCGGCGGCAGTTTCGTTTTCAACCCTCGTCTCAATCCGGACTAAGTCGGCGCATGGCTCGAAATCGAGCTTTGCGCTGGACGCAGAGCGGTCATGCAAAAGGCGCTCTTCCAACGATCCTCTCGAACCTCCATCTGAGCGCCGTACGAACGATCGAAACGATGGAGGGATCGATGAACCCGCTCAAGACTTTCCGTGCCTGGCGCCGCTACAACGAGACCGTGCGCGAGCTGAACAAGCTGAACACGCGCCAGCTGTCCGACCTCGGCATCACCCGCTCGGACATCGAGCGCATCGCGCGCGCGACGGCCTGACGAATTCGGCTCCTCGCTGGCGCCGACCTCCTCCCCGGCGCTGCGACGCAAAGCCCGCCAAACGATCTGGCGGGCTTTTTCTTTGCAATAGGCTACCGCAGTGCGGCTGCGATGTTGCCGCCGTCGACGGTCGTTACGTCTCCCGTCGTCCGCTCCGCCAGCGCGTGGTGAAGGAACGCCTCGGCGACGTGCTCGGCGGTGACTTCCTGGCCGAGCAGATTGCCGGACATGTAGTCCTTTTCCGAGAGACCCCGCGCCACCGAGCGGCTGGCGATCATCTGGTCGGTCAGCAGGCCGGAGCGGATGCGGTCGGCGTTCACCGCGTTGGAGCGAATGCCGTATTTGCCGCATTCCAGCGCGTACTGCCGCGACAGGAACAGCGTCGCCGCCTTCGGCAGGCCGTAGGCGCCGAAGTTCGCACCGGGGTTTACCGCCTGCTTCGATGTGTTGAACAGCAGCGCGCCGCCGGTGCCCTGCTGGCGCATGATGCGCACCGCATTCTGCGCCACCGTCTGGTGGGCGAAGAAGTTCAGCTCGAAGCTCTTGCGCAGCAGTGCGTCGTCGATGTCGGCGATGCCGCCTTCCCAGGCCGCGCCGGCGTTGGACACCACGATGTCGACGCCGCCGAAAGCCGCCACCGCCGCGTCGAACGCGGCGCGGACGGATGCGCGATCGGTCACGTCGCAGGCGACCGCTATCGAGCCGTTGCCGGCGGCCTTGGCCGCCGCCTGCGCCTTGCCGAGGTCGACATCGGTCAGCACCGCATGCGCGCCGCCGGCGGCGAAGAGCTTCGCCGTTGCCGCGCCGATCGCGCCGCCGCCGCCGGTCACCAGCACGACCTGGCCGGTCAGCGGCTTCGGCTTTGCGCCCGCAAGCTTCGCCTGCTCCAGCGACCAGTACTCCAGTTCGAACAGCTCGGGCTTGCTGAGCGGCTGGAACCGCCCGACGGCTTCCGCGCCCTCGATGGCCTCGATCCACATCTCGCCGACGTCCGATGCGATTCGCGCATCCTTGAGCGTCCTGCCGAAGCCGAACATGCCGAGGCCGGGCACCAGCGCCAGCCGCGGCATCGGGTCGAGCATGGTGCGCTTGACGTCGTCGCGCGCGTCGTTCGTCGAGAAGTACTCCGTGTAGTCGGAGACATAGGCCGCGACGCGATCCTTGACCGACTTGGCATAGTCAGCGAGGTCGCCCGTCGGCGCGGGCAATACGAGAGGTCCCGTCTTGATGCGGATCGACAGGTCCGGCGTGCTGACGCCGGTGTCGGCGAGCCGCTGCAGGTCGGTGGAGGCGAGGAAGTCGACCACGCGCGGCGACGTCCGGAAATCCGCGACGAAACGGTCGAAGCGACCCTCGCCACGCGGGAAGGCGACCGCGCCGCGCAGCATCGGCGCGATGTCGGCTGGCGTGAGCGACACCGCGGGTACGGCGGCGCGCTTCATCGGCTTGCCCTGCCGCGCGATGTAATCCTCCGCCGCGGTGACATAGGCAATCATGCGCTCATAGGCCTCGCGGGCCGTCTCGCCGAAGGTGAAGATGCCGTGTTTGTCGAGGATCAGCCCCTCGACAGACGTGTCCTGCTCGAAAACGTCGGCCGCCGCCTTGGCGAGGTCGAAGCCCGGTTTGATGTAGGGCACGAAGCCCATCTTCGGTCCGAACACCTTGCGGCTGAGCGTCTCGCTGTCCGCCTGATCGACGATCGCCAGCACCGCCGTCGAATGCGTGTGGTCGACGAATGTGTGCGGCAGGAAGGCGTGCAGCAGCGTCTCCACCGACGGGTTGGGGGAGCCGGGGTCGATCAGGTTGGCGCGCTGCAGCGCGACCATGTCCTCGTCGGAGAGCTTCGGCAGCCCCCGCGCCTTGAGCAGCGGCGCCATCTTCACCGCCGGCAGGCCGGCCGGCTCGATCACGGCCATGTCCCACCCGCTGCCCTTGACGCACAGCACGTCCCACTCCTCGCCGAGCAGGTCTTTCACCTTCGCCTTGACGGACGTGTTGCCGCCGCCATGCAGGACGAGGCGCGGATCGCCGCCGAGCAGCCGCGTCGTGTAGACGCGCAGCGCCAGGTCGCGCGCCACCCCTTTCGCCGCGTAGTCGGCGACCATCGCCTCGGCCTTGCCGTCGTCCCAGAGGTTCTTCATGTCGTCCTGCGTTTCTCTTTCGTCGTGATGCGTCAGGCGGCCTGCGCGACGCCCTTCTTGGCGAGCAGGCTGCGCGCCAGCGAGGCCGTGACCACCAGGTGGGTGGCGAAGCGGCCTTCAAGCGCGGCCATCAGGGGCCCAAGCTTGTTGTCCTGCTGCACGACCATCAGTCTGCGCGGGATCGCGCGGATCGAATCCAGGTCGGCCGAGATCAGCCGGCGATTGTAGCTGCAGTCGAGAAGGCCGCCTGCGCCGTCGATCAGCTGCCCGGCGATGACGCCGGCCGCGCCACGCGCCCGCAGCGCCCGCAACTCGTTCCGCGCCAGCGCGCCGCATTCGACGATGTGGCTGTCGTCGTCGATGCCGCCCACCGAGAAGAGCGCCAGATTGCATCCCGAAATGTCGGCGAGCTGGTCGCGGACGACCGGTTCCTGCCGCAGCTCGTCGGCGAGGCGCTCGCTGGACAGCACCAGCGGCGCGTAGAGGTTGATGCCCTTGGCGTTCAGCCGGCGGGCGATCTCCGTCGTGCACTGGTCGGGACGGTAGGAATAGGGGGCGCCGAGATTGCCGCACATCTGCACGACCGTGACGCCCTGCAGATCGGCGAAACTCATCACGTCGGCGATCTGGTAGACGGTCTTGCCCCAGGCGACGCCGATCCTGTCGCCCTTGCCGGCAAGGCCGAGGAAGACGTTCGCCGCGAGTGCCGGCGTCTCGACGGCGGTGTCCAGCGCATCGCCGCTCGTCGGCACGATCCACACCGAGTCCAGCCCGAGCACGTCCTCGAGCTGCCGTGCCAGCGCGTCCTCGCTGAAGATCTGCGTCGAGGTCGAGATGCTCACGATGCCGGTCTCGCGCGCCCGCTTCAGGTACATCGCGACCGTCGCGCGCGAGATGCCGAGCTTCTGCGCCACCTCGTCCTGCCGCAGCCCGTGCGAGTAGTAGAGCCACGCGGCCTTGTGGACGATCTGGTCGGCCGGGCGGAGTGCCATCTCAGCTCTCCAGGTTGACGTAGCTGGCAGGGAAGAACCGCGGCGTGCAGAGGCAGTAGAATTCGAGGTCGCCCGTGCCGGTGTTCTCGATCCGCTGCGCCGCGCCGGCCGGAATGACGTACTGGTCGCCGATAGTCAGCCTTTGCTTCGCGCCGTCGACTTCGAGGACACCTTCGCCCTTGCGCACGATGTAGCGTTCGCACACCCCGTCGAGCCGATGCAGCTGTGTCACAACGCCCGGCTCGACCCGCGCGATGGCAAGCGACGCGTCCGGCGAGACGTCGCTGTTGTGCAGTTCGGTGATGTAGCAGCGCTCGTCCGTCCAGAATTCGCCCTGCACGGACTTCGGAACGAAAGGATCGGCGTTCATGCGGGCGGGGCTCGCTTTCGACAAATGCAAAGTGCGATTGACAAATGCTAAGCGTGGTCGCAGACTTTGTCAAAAGCGCTGGACAGCCCCGCTCGCGTGGCTCTCACTGCGCACGTATGGATCACACACGTCCGGCGCGCTTTTCGCTCCGGCAAGCCGACAGGGGAAGGCAGATGACTCAGACGTGGAAATCACTCGTAGTGGCGGGCGCGATGAGCCTGGCCGCATCCACCGCGATCGCGCAGGACAAGATGTTCGTCTACGTGTCGCCGGACCCCATCGGCGTGAACGCCTTCCTCAAGATGGGTCAGACGGGCATCGAAGCAGCCGGCGCGAAATACGGCGCGTCGGTGAAGACCTTCGAATCCAAGACCGCCGCCGAGCGCGTCGAGAACGTTAACGCCGCTGTCAACGAAGGCGCAGACATCGTCGTGATGCTGGGCTTCGAGTTCAACGACATCGTCAAGGAGGCGGCCGCCACCGCGCCCGACGTCGAGTTCCTGATCGTCGACCAGTGCATCGACGACCGTCCGGCCAACGTCCACTGCGCCGTGTTCCGCGAGTATGAGGCGAGCTACCTGATGGGCGTCGCCGCCGGCATGCTGACCCAGTCGAACAAGGTCGGCGTGGTGGGCGCGCTCGATATCCCCTTCCTGCACCGTTACACGGACGGCTACGCGCAGGGCGTGAAGTCGGTGAAGCCCGACGCCGAGGTCGACATCCGCTGGGTGGGCGGCGAGAACCCGTTCGCCGATCCGGTGCGCGCCAAGGAGCAGGCAGTGGCGATGAACGCCGCCGGGGCCGACTTCATCTACACGGCGACCGCCGGCGGCGATTTCGGCGTGTTCGAGGCGGCCAAGGAGAAGAACTTCAAGGTCTTCTCGGTCGACGTGAACCATTGCCCCGAAGTGCCGGGCATCATCATCGACCAGAGCCTGAAGCAGGTCGACAATGCGCTGGTCGCGGCGGTAGGGGCCATCCTCGAGGGCCAGGACAGCGTGTTCATGGCGCTGGGCATCAAGGAAGGCGGCGTCGGCGCCATCGCGCTGAACGAAGCCGGCATTGCCGACTCCAAGTGCCTGATCGCCGACCATCCGGATGTCGCCGCGAAGATGCGTGAGGTCGCCGGCCAGATCGCCGACGGCACGCTGACGCTCAAGGATCCGATGTTCCCGTAAGCGGTACGGCCTCCGCCGACGCGCTCCGTGCGTGTGCCTCGCCCCGGTATCGGGGCGAGGAATGGCAGAGGTTGTCTTCGGTCTGGATCACCATGCACGCCGCGCTGAACAACATCCGCGTTGCCTTCGGGCCACTGGTCGCGGTCGATGACGTGTCGATCGCGATCGCGGCCGGCGAGGTCCACGCCGTCGTCGGCGAGAACGGCGCCGGCAAGTCGACGCTGATGAACGTCCTGTTCGGCCTGATCAAGCCCGAGGCGGGCACGATCGAGGTCGAGGGCGTCGCGCGCAACTGGGCGTCGCCTCAGGACGCGATCCGCGCCGGCCTCGGCATGGTCCACCAGCACTTCATGCTCCAGGAGGAGATGACGGTGCTGGAAAACATCGTTCTCTGCGGCGAGCCGGTGAACCGCTTCGGCTTCGTGGATTTCAATCGCGCGCGGCAGAAGCTGGCGGACGGGTTCCGCGAGCACGGCATTGTCATAGACCTCGACGCCACCGTTGGCGGGCTGGCCGTCGGCCAGAGGCAGGTGGTTGAGATTCTGAAGATGCTCTACCGCGATGCGCGGCTCCTGATCCTGGACGAGCCGACGGCCGTGCTGACCCCGCAGGAGAAGGACCGGCTGTTCGGCATCCTTCGCTCCTTCGCCGCCTCGGGGAAATCCATCGTCATCATCACCCACAAGCTGGACGAGGTGCTGGAGATCGCCGACCGGGTCAGCGTCATGCGCGGCGGCAGGCTGGTATCCTCGGGACCACTTGGCGAGACGTCCAAGGACCGCATCGCGCGCGAGATCATCGGCGGCGACCTGCCGCCGCCGCTGAAACCCGCGGCGCGGACGCCGGGCGAGGTGGTGCTGTCGGTGCGCGGCCTGCGCGCGGGGACGCGCGGCTGGGTCGGGCCGCTCTCCTTCGACGTTCATGCGGGCGAGATCGTCGGCATCGCCGGTGTCAGCGGCAACGGACAGGCCGAGCTGATCCGCGCGCTGGCGGGACTGGCGCCCGGGGTCGCCGGCGAGATCATGCTGAACGGCCAGCCTGTGGACAGGCTGGACGTCGGCGGACGGCGCCGGACCGGCATGAGCTACATTCCGGAGGACCGGCAGCGGGCCGGCCTGGCGCTTGGCGCGACCGTCGCCGAAAACGCCAATGCGGGCCGCGACGATGTCTCGACCTTCTCGCGCGGGCCTTTCCTCGACCGCGCGGCGATGGCGTCCTTCGCGCGCGGCCTGATCGAGCGCTACCGCATCAAGGTCGCGGGGCCGTCGGCGCTGGCATCGACCATGTCCGGCGGAAACAAGCAGAAGCTGGTCGTTGGCCGTGAACTCGCCCGCGGCACCCCGCTGGTGATCGCCGAGAACCCGACCTGGGGCGTCGACATCGGCGCTATTGAGCTCATCCATGCCGAACTGCTGCGCATGCGCGACCAGGGCCACGCCGTGCTGCTGGTGTCGACGGAGCTCGACGAGATTCTCCGCCTCTCCGACCGCGTGCTGGTCATGTATTCCGGCACACTGTCGGAGCCGATCGAGGCGGCCGACGCCGACCGGAACCGCATCGGCGCCCTGATGACCTCGCGCACCGACGCCGCTCTCAGGAGCGTCGCATGAGTGGGCGCGCCGAACGCCTGATGTCGGGCGATCTGCTGCCGTGGATCGTCATGCTGGCCTGGATTCTCGCGATCCTGTTCGGACTGATGCTGCTCGTCGGCGCCAATTTCGGCGAGGCTTTGAGCGGCTTCTTCAACGGCGCTTTCGGCGGCCGGCGCATGGCCTATCTGGCCGCGACGCTGTCGCGCGCCACGCTGATCGTCGGCATGGCGCTGTCGGTGATGATCTCGTTCCGCGCCGGCCTGTTCAACATCGGCGGCGAGGGCCAGCTCGTGGCCGGCGGGCTCGTATCGGCGCTGGTGGCGATCCTGCTGCCCGGTCCGCCGCTGGTCGTGCTGGTCGCGGCGATCCTCGCCGGCATGGCGGCCGGCGCGCTCTGGGCGCTGCTGGCCGGCGTGCTCTACCTCTATGTCGGCGTGCCGCTGCTCGTCGGCTCGCTGCTCCTCAACTTCCCGATCCGCTACATCGCCTCTTACCTCGTCGCGCATCCCTTCCGCGATGTGCCGTCCGGCATGCTGCAGTCGCATCTCGTGCCGGAAGCGACGTGGCTGGCCTATTTCCCCGGCTTTCGCCTCGATATCGGCATCCTCTTTATCGTCGCGACCAGCATCTTTGCGATCGTCTACAGCCACACGACCGTTCACGGCTATCAGGCGCGCCTCAACGGCCTGTCGGCGGATTTCGCGCGGACCGTCGGCCTTCCCGTCAGAAAGCTGACCTTGCAGACGCTGGCGATGAGCGGCGCGATCGCTGGCCTGGTTGGCGCCATCGCCGTCTTCGGGATGCACCACCGATATATCGACGGCATGCTGGTCCAGCCGCTCTATGCGTGGACCGGTATCATCGCGGTTCTGCTCGTCGGCATGATCCCGTGGCTGGTTCCGCTCTCCGGCCTGTTCTTCGCGGCGCTGCAGACCGGCGCCGCCGGCATGGAGCGGGCGGCGGGGGTGCCGAAGGAGATCGCGCTGGTGATGCAGGCGGTCATCATCCTGTTCGTCGCCAGCCGCGTCTCCGGCGCAATCCTGTCGGCCCGCAGTTCGGGCACCCGGGGAGGCGACGATGTTTGACCTCCTCTTCGATGCGTCCTTCCTCGCTTCGGTCCCGCGCTTCGTCACGCCGATCCTGCTGGCAGCGCTCGGCGGCGCGATCTGCGAACGCGCCGGCGTCTTCAACATCGGCCTGGAAGGCATGATGCTGGGCGGCGCCTTCTTCGCGGTCGTCGGCGCCTATTTCTCCGGCTCGCCCTATGTCGGAGCCCTGGCCGCACTGCTCGCCGGCATGGCGCTCGGCGCGATCTTCGCCGAGTTCCATCTGCGGCGTGGTGGCGATGCCATCGTCGTCTCGATCGCGATCAACCTCCTGGCCGCCGGTATGACCACCTTCCTGCTGCGCGCCATCTTCGACGTTGCCGGCGCGTTTCGCGATCCAGCCATCGCTGGTTTCGCGCGCGTGCATATCCCCGTGCTCGAAGACATCCCGGTGCTCGGGCCGGTGTTCAGCGGCCAGTCGCCCCTGTTCTACCTGTCGCTCGCGCTCGTCTACGCGCTGCATGTCTTCTTCCTGCGCCATCGGCTGGGATTGCGCATCCGCGCCGCCGGCGAGAACCCGACGGCGCTGAAGGCCGGTGGCGTGAACCCGCTCTGGGTGCAGGCGATTGCGCTCCTGATGTGCGGCGCGCTCTGCGGCCTGGCCGGCGCGCAGCTGTCGATCTCCAACGTCAACCTGTTCGTGGAGAACATGAGCGCGGGTCGCGGCTGGATAGCGGTCGTGGCCGTGCTCCTGACGCGCGGCCGGCCGTGGCCCTTGTTCTTCATCGCGCTGCTGTTCGGCGCCGTCGACAGCCTGTCGTTCCGCGTGCAGGGGCTGGGCCTGCCGCAGCAGTTCACCGACATGATGCCCTACCTTGCAACGCTTATCGTCCTCACCGCGCTGTCGTGGTGGCGGCTGAAGCGCCAGTCCTAGTTCGCCATCGGAACAACACGCATGACCGATCTCGTCATCACCAACGCCATCGTCGTCACCTCCGACGGCGCCGGAACGATCATCAAGGGCGGCGGCGTCGCTGTCGCGAAGGGCCGCATCACCCATGTCGCATCTTCCGCGGATCTGGCCCCGATCGCCTCGCGGGCCGCGAGGGTGATCGACGGCACGGGCCACATCCTGATGCCGGGTATCGTCAACACGCATTGCCACGCGGCGGACAGCCTGTTCCGCGGGCTGGTCGAGAACCTGCCGCTGGAGCCCTGGCTGCAGACGGTGTGGAAGGCGGAGGCCGCGATCCTCAACCCGGCGACCTCGCGGCTCGGCAGCGTGCTGGGCTTCGCCGAGCTCCTGCTGTCCGGCGTCACCAGCGTCATGGATATGTTCTGGTACCCGTTCGAGACAGTTGCAGCGGCCCGGCAGGTGGGCTTGCGCGTCGCCACCGGCGGCATCTTCTTCGACCCGGCGGGTGTCACCGCCCTGCCGATCGAGAAGCGGGTGCTCGAGGCCGAGCGTTTCTTCGAGGAGTTCGGCAAGGCCGAGGACGTGTTCGCCTGCGCCA
This sequence comes from Rhizobiaceae bacterium, assembly GCA_019635755.1. Taxonomy (GTDB): domain Bacteria; phylum Pseudomonadota; class Alphaproteobacteria; order Rhizobiales; family Rhizobiaceae; genus OAS926. The sequence goes on from JAHBYW010000005.1 coordinate 420,425, forward strand.
TGCCGCACGGCACCTATACGGTCAGCCCAGACAATCTGAAGGCGGCGTGGGCTGTCTCGCACAAATGCGGCGGCCTCTTCTGCACCCACTGTGCCGAGACGCGCGCCGAGCAGGCCGACATCGTGTCGCGCTACGGCCGCACGGTCGTCCGCCATCTCGACCATCTCGGCTGCCTCGACCAGCGCACGGTGCTGGCGCACTGCGTGCATCTCGATGACGAGGAGCTCGACATCATCGCCCGCACCGGCGCGCATGTCGCGCACAACCCGATGTCCAACATGAAGCTGGCGTCGGGCTTCGCGCGCGTGCCCGATATGCTGGAGCGCGGCATCAACGTGTCGCTCGGCACCGATGGTCCGCTCTCCGGCAATGATCTCGACATGTGGATGGCGCTTCGTCTCGCGGCGACGATCCACAAGGGCTACACCGGCCGCGCCGACCTGATCTCGACGCGGCAGGTCTTCGACATGCTGACCGTCAATGGCGCGAAGGCGCTGGGTGCGGCTGATCGGATCGGAAGCCTGGAGGTCGGCAAGCTGGCCGACATGGTTCTGGTCGACGTGAAGCGCCCGCACGCGGTGCCGATGTTCGACCCGATGACGCACCTCGTCTATTCGACCAACAAGTCGGACGTGCGCCACGTCTTCCTCGGCGGCGAGCAGGTCGTGCGCGACGGCGCGCTCACCCGCATGTCGCTTGACGAGACGCTGGCCGAAGTGTCGGCGATGGCGCCGCGCATCGCGGCGACGATCGCGTGAGGTGGCGTCCATGAGCGAGTCCATGTCCGCGCGTCTCCGGCGCGCCCACGCCTCCATCGCCGGCCGAGTCGGCGCGCCCTGCGAGCTCGCGCTGATGCTGGGCTCCGGCCTTGGCCAGCTGGCCGACGCAGTGAAGAACCCGACCGTCATCCCCTATGGCGAGATCGACGGCTTCCCGGTCTCGACCGCGCCGAACCACAAGGGTCAGCTCGTCATCGGCGAATTGTTCGGCCGCCGGGCGGTGGTGATGCAGGGGCGGCTTCACCTCTATGAAGGCTGGCAGCCCCGCGACATCGCGCTGGCCGTCTATGTCCTGCAACGGCTTGGCGCCGGCACCTTCATGGTCACCAATGCCTCGGGCGGCCTCAATCCGGGCTACGACGCGGGCGACGTGATGCTGATCGAGGATCATCTGAATTTCACCGGCCGCAGCCCGCTGACCGGCGAGAACGACGAGTCGATCGGTCTGCGCTTCCCCGACCAGTCGCGGCTTTATGACCCGGAGTTGCGGGCACAGGCGGTGGCGGCGGCTGCGCGCGCGGGCGTGGCGATTCGCCGGGGCATCTATTGCGGCGTCAACGGCCCGGAACTCGAGACGTCCGCCGAGCGCCGCTTCTTCCGCTCCGCAGGCGGCGACGCGGTCGGCATGTCGACCGTGACCGAGGTGATCGCGGCCAACCATGTCGGCATGCGCGTGCTGGGCTTCTCGGCGGTGGCGAATGCCGCGACCGGCGGCCCCGACCAGCAGCCGGACACGATCGAATCCGTGTTCGAGATCGCGCTGCAGTGCGGCGTGAAGATCGAGGCGATCCTGAAGGAACTGATCCCGGCTCTGGGCGGACCAGCGGCGGGCGGAAAGGCATCATGACGACGAAAATTCCATCGGTGGCGAAGCTTCTCGACCTGACCGGCCGCACCGCCATCGTCACCGGCGCCAGCGGCGGCATCGGCTCCGGCATCGCCCGCCGCTTCGGCGAAGCGGGAGCGACCGTCGTCGTCCACTATCATTCCAACAAGGCCGGTGCCGATTCCGTGGTGGACGCCATCGTCGGCGCAGGCGGCAAGGCAAAGAGCGTCAAGGCCGACGTGTCGTCGGCGAAGGACATTGCAACGCTCATGGAAGCCGCAGGCGGCGCGGACATCCTGGTCAACAACGCCGGCATCCAGCCGGTGAAGATGTTCAACGACCTGTCCGAGGCGGACTGGACTGAGATGATGGCGGCGAATGTCGCCGGTCCCTTCCTGCTGGTCCGCGCCTTCGTCGACGCGCTCCGCCATGCGGGCAAGGGCGGCTCCGTCGTGAACATCGCCTCGATCGAGGGCCACAATCCCGCGCCCGGCCACGGCCATTATGCAACGTCCAAGGCGGCGCTGCTGATGTTCACCAAGGCGGCGGCGATGGAACTCGGCCAGCACGGCATCCGCGTGAACTCGATCTCGCCCGGCCTGATCCATCGGGACGGCATCGAGGAGGGCTGGCCGGAAGGCGTCGGCCGCTGGAAGAAGGCCGCGGCGCTCGGGCGGCTCGGCCAGCCCGAAGACATCGCCGATGCCGCCCTGTTCCTTGCGTCGGACGCGGCGCGCTGGATCACCGGCGTCGATCTGGTGGTCGATGGCGGCGTGATGGCGCGGCCGACCTGGTGAGGTGAGATCATGATGGAAGCACAATCCCTGAACGACCGCGTGGTCGTCATCACAGGCGGGGCCGGCGGCATCGCGAAGGGCATCGCCGAAGCGGTGCTGGAGGCGGGTGGCCGCGTGGCCTTGCTCGACCTCGACAAGGCGAAGGTCGCGGCGGCGGCCGCCGCCCTCAACGTCCGCGACCGCGCGATGAGCGCGGCGGCTGACGTCACGGACCCGGCGAACCTGGATGCCGCCTTTGCGGAAATCGTGGCGCGCATGGGCCGCGTCGACGGCCTCGTGAACAATGCCGGAATCGTCCGACTCGGGCCTGCCGACGAAACGAAGCCAGCCGGGCTCGACCTTGAGATGGCCGTCAATGTGAAGGGTGTGCTGTTGGCCGCTCAGGCGGCGGCCCGGCATTTCGGCGAGAGGGGCGGCGCCATCGTCAATATCGCGTCGAATGCCGGCAAGGTCGGCTACCGCAACATGGCCGGCTACAATGCGTCGAAGGCGGCGGTCATCAGCCTGACGCGCTCGCTGTCGCTGGAATGGGCCGAGCGCAGGATCAACGTCAACGCCGTCTGCCCCGGCGGCGTCGCGACCGACATGCTGAAGAGCGTCGCCGATTTCCTCGCGCCGCGGCTAGGGCAGGACAAGGAGGCGCTGTTCGGGACGATGGTTCCGGCGCAGCTCGGCCGCCACATCCAGCCGGTCGAGGTCGGGCGGGTTGTCGCCTTCCTGCTCTCCGACGCGGCTGAGATCATCCGCGGCCAGTCGATCAGCATCGACGGCGGCGACACGCCGTACTGAACAGGGCAGGCGCATGAAGGTCGGCGACAGACATTTCCGCAGCATCTGGCTGGAAGACGATGGCCGCTCGGTCGGCATCATCGACCAGCGCTGGCTGCCGCACGAATTCCGGCTCGAGCGGCTTGAGACAGTCGATCAGGTGGCGACCGCGATCCGCGACATGTGGGTGCGCGGCGCCCCGCTGATCGGCGCGACGGCCGCTTATGGCGTGGCAATTGGAATGCTGTCCGATCCCTCGGACGCTGCGCTGGATGCGGTATGGTCGCAGCTCAACGAGACGCGGCCGACGGCGGTCAATCTGCGCTGGGCGCTGGACGACATGCGCAATACGCTCCGGCTCGTGCCGCCTACCGACCGTGCCGAGGCGGCATTCAGGCGCGCCGCGGAGATTTCCGACGAGGACGTCGGCATCAACCGCGGCATCGGACAGCACGGACTCGACCTCATCCGCGAGATCGCGGCGCGCAAGGCGCCGGGCGAAGCCGTCAACATTCTCACCCACTGCAATGCCGGATGGCTGGCGACCGTCGACTACGGCACCGCGACCGCGCCGATCTATCTGGCCCGTGACGCGGGCATTCCGTTGCATGTCTACGTCGACGAGACGCGGCCGCGGAACCAGGGCGCGCAGCTCACCGCCTGGGAGTTGGGTGGCCACGGCGTGCCGCACACGCTGGTCGTCGACAATGCCGGCGGCCATTTGATGCAGCGCGGCATGGTCGACATGGTGATCGTCGGGACCGACCGCACGACGGCGGAGGGCGACGTCTGCAATAAGATCGGCACCTATCTGAAGGCACTGGCCGCCCACGACAACGGCGTGCCGTTCTATGTGGGCCTGCCGTCGCCGACGATCGACTGGACGGTGCGCGACGGCGTCGCCGAGATCCCGATCGAGGAGCGCTCGGCCGACGAAGTGTCGTTCGTGCAGGGCAGGGGGCCGGACGGCCGCACCGTCAGCGTGCGCATCTCGCCGGCTGACACGCCCGCCGCCAATCCGGCTTTCGACGTGACGCCGGCGCGTCTCGTCACCGGCCTCATCACCGAGCGGGGGGTCTGCGAGGCGTCCGCCGAGGGGCTGCTCTCTCTCTTCCCGGAACGGCGGCCGAACCGGTAGCGGTCTAGAGCCGCGCGCGGATCACGTCGTCCGGCGGCACGTCCTCGAACCGCACCGAGGCGACCTCGCTGCCGTCTTCGGCGAAGACGCGAACGGCGAGGCCCGTCGGCCGCTCGCCCTGCCGCTCCAGCACCTGCTCGACCAGCAGATCGCGGGCGCAATTCAGGGCCTCGAGCCGCGCCACCTCGTCATTGGGAAACTCGGCATCATTGAAATGAGGCGTCTCGTCGTCACGAAAGCGGAAGCTGTACCGTTTCATTGCGCGCTCCTTGGCCGCTCCCCTGAACGGCCGGCGCCGCCTCGGGTTCCGGGCGAAGCGCTCGGGCGCCCCCGGCCGTGGTTTTCCCCTTATGTCAGTCCTGAGGTTCCGTGGCAGCGCCGGGCACGCCGTTCACCGTCCCGTCCGGATTGTTGTTCTGCTGCACGCCGCCCGTCGACGTGTCGGGCGTGGGGTCGATGTCGACATCCGTAGCAGGCGTCGGCGGCTCGACGTCGTTGTTGGTCGGCTCTTGCTGGTCGCTGCACGCTGCCAGCACAAGCAAAACGGCCCCGAGTGCGACAGCGCGTCTCAAGACAGGCCTCCATCGAGCCCGGAGCGCCGGTTACGGGGCGGCTTCGGTCCGCCGCCGATCAGCGTCGAGGTGACCGCGACCGGATCGCTGGCGGGGAAACTGTCCTCGAGACCTTCGTCGAGCTGCTCTTCGAGCGTGGAGGGATCCTCCGAGCGGCCTTCCGTTCTCCGGTCGCTGATACGATCGCTCATCCGGTCCGCGCGCATGGGGCCACCTCGATTGATTGCACAATCCTGTAAACCCCTCGCCGCGCGGCGGGTTCCAGCGCCGCGCGCCAATCTGACTGCCAAGCCGCAGCCGATTGGTGGCGGATGGCCACGCGTCAGCCGCGCTTGCGACCCGGCTTCGGCTTCTTCGGCGAGCCGCCGCCTTCCTTCTCCAGGCTCTTGCGCAGCACGTCCGCCAGGTTGATGACGTTGGTCTCCTTCGGCCGCGGCGCCGGGGCCGGCGGCTTCTTGCCCTGGCGCTTGGCTTCGATCAGGGCCGCCAGCGCGTCCTCATAGCTGTCCTCGAACGCCTTGGGCTCGAAGGTCGTCTCCTTGCGGTCGATGATCATCCCGGCGATTTCGGCCATCTCCTTGTCGATCTTCTTGTCCTCGATGCCGCCGAAGATCGTGTCCTCGTCCACCAGTTCCGCGGCAGATCGCAGGATGGTCATGATCAGCCCCTTGCCGTGCGGCTGGATCAGCACATTGCGGCCGCGCTGGAACAGCACCACATATCCCTGCGCTGCGACCTTCTTCTGCTTCAGTGCCTCGCGGATCACGGCATAGGTCTCGTCGGCGGTCGGGTCGCCCGGCATCAGGTAGTAGGGCTTGTCCAGGTAGCGCGGGTCGATCTTGTCCAGTTCGACGAAGCTCTGGATCTCCAGCATCTTGTCGGATTCGGGCCGCAGCTTCTTCACCTCCTCGGGATCGATCAGCAGGTACTGCCCGCCCTCCATGGCGTAGCCCTTGACCTGCTCGTCGCTCTCGACCTCGTCGCCGGTCTCTTCGTCCATGTAGACCGAGCGCACCTGGTTGCCGGTCTTTCGGTTGATCGTGTTCAGCCGGATCTTGTCGGCTTCGGTGACGGCGCCGATCAGCTTGATGCCGCAGGAGACGGCGCCGAGCTTCAGGTACCCTTTCCAGAGTGCGCGTGGGGCGGTCATCGTCCGATCCTTCCGGCAAGAAAACAGCCGAGCGGGCAGGCGGTTCCCGCCTCCACGCCCGGGCAAGGCGCGCGGCGAGCCTATCACTCCCGCCGCGCCTCCGGTACCCGCGCCGGTCCGGTCGGTTGATCCAGGTCAAGGCCTCGCCGCCGCCTGCCGATACGGTCGAACGCTTGCAGCGGAGGTTCGCTTGACGCGCGATTGGCCTGTGGCGGAAAGGGTGTGCGGCGCGCCCGGCGGATGCCCGGTTGCCGATGCCTGCCCGCAAGAAGGGCGCGTGCCGTGTCTCAGCCTGTCGCATGCGCATGCGATCAAGCTGGACCTGTGCGACCAGCTCGAGACGATCGCCGACAGCCTGCCGTCTCGCGTCGACCGGCTGCTGTGCCTGCGCGTGGCCAGCCAACTGGTGCCGTGGCTGCGGCAGTGCCAGGTCTATGAGGAGGAGGTCGTCTTCCCGGCCTTCCTCAAGGCCGGTCCCGACTCCCGCGCCGAATCGATCCGCCGCCTCGAGGCGGAGCACGTCCAGGACGAGTGCGCCGCCCAGGACCTGACCGACATCCTCCTGTCCATCGGCCACGGCGCGGCCATCGCCAATCCGGAGGCGCTGGGTTTCATGCTCCGGGCCTTGTTCGAGGCTCTGCGGCGGCATGTGGCGTTCGAACGCGAGCATCTGCTGCCCGAGATCGAGGGTTCGCCTCCGAGCGACCGGCCAGACTGACCCGTCGCCCCTGGACCACTAGCCTAGTCGCCGGAGCGCGCGGCAAGCCGCGCCAGGCTGTCCACCGTCACGTGCCGGTTGTTCTCGATCCGGATGACCCGGTCGGCCCGCAGCCTGGTCAGCTGGCGGCTTACCGTCTCGATGGTCAGCCCGAGGAAATCGGCGATGTCGGCCCGCGTCAGCGGCAGGTCGAAGGCTGCCGCCGCGTCGCGGGCCGCCGTCGGGTTGGAGTTGCGCGCGATCAGCAGCAGGAAGCTGGCCACCTTCTCCGGCGCCGTCTTCCGCCCGAGTGTCACCATCCACAGCCGTGCCTCGTCGAGCTCCTTCAGCGTCTGCTCCAGAAGCCTGTGCTCGAGCCCCGGCGATTCCCGCAGCATCCGGTCGACGGCCGATTTCGGGAACGAGCACAGGGACACGTCGGTCGCCGCCGACGCGCTCATCTCGTTCTCGCTCTTGAACGGACGGCCGAGGAAATCCGGGGCGAACTGCAGCCCGACGATCTGCTGGCGCCCGTCGGACAGGCTCTTCGTCAGCTTCACCACGCCGGACAGCACGTTGGAATAGGTGTCGGCGCGGGTCGCGTCGCCTGCAAGCTCGGTGCCCTCGGACATGTTCTGCTTGTGCGAGACCTTGGCCAGCGCCAGCAGCTGCGCCGGCTCGAGCGCGCCGCACACGCCGCGATGGCGCGCTTCGCAGGACACGCAGAGCACCGGCACGTCGGCGACGTGGACATCCTGTCGCATGGCGGTTTCCAGACTGGTCTTCGCACGGGTTTCTAGCCGATCGCCCGCGCCGGCGCGCCGTGTCGTTTTGTCTTAGGCCACTTGATCGGCGTCAAGGACCGCCGGGGCTTCCGCTCCGATGTTCGATCCATGGCGGACACACGCACCATCGCAGAGAGCCCGATCATCGGGAAGGACCGGCTGAGCGAGGCCGTGCCGCGCTACACCAGCTATCCGACGGCGCCGCATTTCCACGCCGGTGTCGGCGCGCGGCAGGTTGCCGGCTGGATGGCCGACATCCGGCCGGAGGAGCCGCTTTCGGTCTATGTGCACGTGCCGTTTTGCGACCGGCTGTGCTGGTTCTGTGCGTGCCATACCCGCCAGACGCTGCGATACGAGCCGGTCGCGACGTATCTGCGCTCCCTTCATGCGGAGATTGGCCTCGTTTCGTCCCGGCTCGCGGGGCGGGGAAGGCTGCGGGCGCTGCATTTCGGCGGCGGGTCCCCGACCATGCTGCGGCCGGACGATCTCGAGGCCCTGGCCGCCGCCCTCGTGGCAGCCTTCGGCCGCACGCCCGATGCCGAGATCAGCGTCGAGATCGACCCCAACGACATGGACGAGGCAAGGCTGGACGCGCTGGCAGCCATCGGACTGACGCGGGCCAGCCTCGGCATCCAGGACTTCGCGCCCGAGGTGCAGCAGGCCATCAACCGGATCCAGACCTTCGAGGCGACGCGGTCGGTTGTCGAAGGGCTGCGCCGGCGCGGCGTGCGGTCCGTCAATCTCGACCTGCTCTATGGCCTGCCTCACCAGACCTGCGAGTCGGTCGCCCGCACCGTCGAGAGCGCGCTGACGCTGCAGCCCGACCGCATCGCGCTCTTCGGCTATGCGCATGTGCCGTGGTTCAAGAAGCACCAGACGATGATCGACGAGGCCGCGCTGCCCGGCCCCGAGGAGCGGCTCGCCCAGTCGCTCGGTGCGGCGCGGATTGTCCGCGCCGCCGGCTTCGTCCCCGTCGGCATCGACCATTTCGCCCGCCCGGGCGATCCGCTGGCCGAAGCCGCGGCGAGCGGTCATATGCGCCGCAACTTCCAGGGCTATACCGACGATGCGTGCGAGACGCTGATCGGCCTCGGCCCGTCGTCGGTCAGCCGCTACCGGCAGGGCTACGCCCAGAATGTCGCCGCCACGGGCCTCCATGCCGCCGCGGTGGCACGCGGCGAGCTGCCGATCGTACGCGGCATCGAGCTCGGCGAGGAGGACCGCGCGCGGGCCTGGCTGATCGAGCGGCTGATGTGCGACTTCGGCTTCTCGGCCGCCGCGCTGGCCGACCGCTTCAGCGACGTTGGCGACCGGCTGGTCGGCGAAGCCGCTGCGCAGGCGGCCGAGCCGGGCTCCATGCTGTCCTTCGAGGATGGACACTTCCGGATCACCGGCGAGCACCAGCCGCTGGTCCGCACCGTCGCGGCGCGGTTCGACGCCTATCTGCGCCGGGGCGGAGCGCGGCACTCGGCGGCGGTGTGAGGCAGGCACCGCCCGTTTCGGGCGATTGGTGTATCTTTCGCACATCACAATGCAACGGCGATCCGTGATTCGCACATATCAACGGACCGCCCGCGTTCGCTAGTCATTCTCCCGGACCCGCGACTGCAAGCCGGGCCAAGGGGAGGAGTTCTTGCAACAGGCCGGGGCGCCGCGCACGATCGACGTGCGGGGCAAGCGCGTACTCGTGACCGCCGGCGCGGCTGGAATCGGCCGCGCGATCGCCGAGGAGCTCGCGGCCGGTGGCGCCCGCGTCCATGTCACGGACATCCTGGCGACATCCGTCGCGGAAGCCGTCGCGGCCGTGCCCGGCCTCACGGGCACGGCGGGCGACGCGGCCAGCGAAGCCGACGCCGACCGCGTCCTCGACGAGGTCGGCGCCCGGCTGGGCGGCCTCGACGTGCTCGTCAACAATGTCGGCATCGCCGGCCCGACCGGCCAGGTCGATTCCTATGCCGACGCGGATGTCCAGCGCACCGTCGACGTCAACCTGACGTCGCATTTCTATTTCCTGCGCCGCTTCGTGCCGCTGCTGCGGGCCTCGGACCGGGACCCGTCCATCCTGGCCATCAGCTCGGTCGCGGGCAGGCTGGGCTATGGGCTGCGCTCGCCCTACTCGGCGACGAAATGGGCGCTCGTCGGCCTGGTCAAGTCGCTCGCGGTCGAGCTTGGGCCGGTCGGCATCCGCGCCAACGCCATCCTGCCCGGCGTCGTCAGCGGGGCGCGCATGGACGGCGTGATCGCCGCCCGAGCCGACGCGTCCGGCATGTCGTTCGAGGCGATGCGGGAGACGTATCTGCAGAAGATATCGCTCCGCCGGATGGTCGACGCCGCGGACGTCGCCAGCCTCGCGCTGTTCCTCGCCTCGGACCTCGCCCGCAACATCACCGGCCAGGCCATCAGCGTCGACGGCAACGTCGAGTATCTGTGAGGGAGCGCGGCGGTGGCGACGACGGGCAAACGGAAGGTCATCATCACCTGCGCGGTGACCGGCTCCGTGCACACGCCGTCGATGTCGCCCTACCTGCCGCTGACGCCGGACCAGATCGCGGAGCAGGCGATCGAGGCGGCGCGCGCCGGCGCGTCGGTGCTGCATCTGCACGCGCGCAACCCCGACGACGGCAGCCCGACACCCGATCCGGCCGTGTTCGACCGGTTCGTGCCTCGCATCGCCGCCGAGACCGACGCCATCATCAACATCACCACCGGCGGCAGCACGCGGATGACGCTGGAGGAGCGGCTTGCCTACCCGTTGAGGGCGAAGCCGGAGCTCTGCTCGCTGAACATGGGCTCGATGAACTTCTCCTTCCACAAGGCCGGGCGCGGCGTCTCCGAATGGAGGTTCCCGTGGGAGCAGGCCTATGTGGAAGGCTCCGAGAACCTGATCTTCCGCAACACCTTCGCCGACATCAAGACCGTCCTGTCGCAGCTCGGCCACGCGCATGGCACGCGCTTCGAGTTCGAGTGCTACGATGTCGGCCATCTCTACAACCTCGCCCATTTCGTCGAGGAGGATCTGGTCTCCGGGCCGCTCTTCCTGCAGTGCGTGCTGGGCATCATGGGCGGGCTGAGCTCCGACCCCGAGAACCTGCACCTGATGCGCGGCACGGCGGACCGGCTGTTCGGCCGCGAGAACTACGAGTTCTCGGTGCTCGGCGCGGGGCGCCATCAGATGGGCCTGGTGACGATGGGGGCCGTGATGGGCGGTCATGTCCGCGTCGGCCTGGAGGACAGCCTGTTCCTCGGTCGCGGCCTGCTGGCGACGTCGTGCTCCGCGCAGGTGCTGAAGGTGCGGCGCATCCTCGAGGAACTGTCGTTCGACATCGCGACGCCCGACGAGGCCCGCGAGATCCTGCGCACCAAGGGATCGGACAGGGTATCGTTCCATGGCTGAACGCCGCACCCGATCCGCCGCAGGCGGCCGGCGGCAGAACACGCTGGAGCTGGTCGTCGTCGCGCTGACGCTGACGCTGATCCTGACATTCGCGATCTTCGTCGACGGCTTCGCCACGCCGGGCAACCTGCGCGTCGTCCTGTCGAATTCGGCCTCGCTGGTGATGCTTGCCTGCGGCATGGGCGTGGTGATCATCTCGCGCGGCCTCGACCTGTCGCTGATCGCGCAGATGATCTCCGGCGCGCTCGTCTTCAGCATCCTCGTGACGGAAGGCGTCTCGGCACCGCTGGCGCTCCTGATCGCGGTCGCGGCGATGGTTCTGGTCGGGCTGATCAATGCCTGGCTGATCGCCTATGCGGAAATTCCCGCAATGCTGGCGACGCTTGCTTCGGCGATGTTCATCAGCGGGCTGTTCCGCTTCGCCGTCCTGCAGGGCGGCTTCCTTCTCCTGCTGCCGAAGACGGATCCGGTCGTCGTGTTCCTGGCGGGCGAGTTGCTGCCGGGCATCTCGATGCCGGTTGCGCTGATGGCGCTGACGCTCCTGCTGACATGGGTGCTGCTCAGCCAAACCACGGCCGGCCGGACGATCTACGCCATGGGCGACAATTTCCAGGCTGCCCGGCTGACCGGCCTGCAGGTCCGCACCGTCACCATCGTCATCTACGTCTTCGCGGCGCTGACGGCGCTGATGGCCGGCCTGGTCACTTCCGCGGCCAGCGGCGCGGTGGACTTTCGCACCGTCACCCACGGCTCGCTCCTGTTCGACGTCATCCTCGTCGTCGTGCTGGGCGGCATCCCGCTGCGCGGCGGGCGCGGCGGCGTGCGCAACATCATCATCGGCGCGGCGCTCATCGCCACCATGCGCAACGGCATGACGCTGATGAACTTCCAGACGCAGAGCCAGGACATGCTGAAGGGGCTGGTCCTGCTCGCGGCGATCATTGCCGACAACTACGTCAATCCGAGGGACGCCGAGACGGACACGGTCGGCGACCTTTGATCCATGCCAACAACCAGGGAGGAAGACATGGCACACACGACGAGAACGGCCCTTCGCAGGGCAACGGCCGCACTGCTGATGGGAGCCTGCGCCGCGATGGGGCTGGGCGGCAGCGCCCACGCCGATACGAACATCGCCGGCAAGAAGGTGATCTTCGTGCCGATCGCGATGGGTATCTCGCTGACCGAGGGCTGGGCGCGACGCATGCGCCAGCATGCCGACATGTACGGCTACAGCCTCGATGTCCGCGACGCCGCGTTCAACATGAACGCGATGACCGAACTGGTGGCCAAGGCGATTACCGAAAAGCCGGACGTGCTGGTCGTCCACAATCCGACCGTCCAGCTTCTCTCCCGCCAGATCAAGCAGGCCGAGTCCGAGGGCATCAAGGTGCTGCAGGTCAACCTGCAGTCCAATCAGCCGTCGGCGGCGTTCGTCGGCGCCAACTGGGACCGCATCGGTCGCGAGATCGCCGAGGACATCGTCAAGGAATGCGGCGCCGGCTCGGGCAAGTCCGGCAAGGTCGCGATCATTCCGGGCCAGCTCACCGCCGCCGACAGCGTCATCATGAACGAAGCGGCGTTCAAGGTCTTCGAGCAGCACAAGGAAATCCAGGTGGTGTCGAACCAGGCGTCCGACTGGGAGCCCGAGAAGGCGCGCCAGATCACCGCAACGGTGCTGCAGCAGCATCCCGATCTGTGCGCCATCTTCGGCCATTGGGACGTCCACACCATGGGTGCGGGAAATGCAGTGAAGGATGCAGGCAAGGCCGACGACGTGCTCGTCTATTCGACCGGCGGCGGCGACGATGTCGCCTGCAAGGCCGTCGAGGATGGCGTCCAGGATCGCATCTGGAGCTACGACGCCGACGGCCAGGGCCGCGACGCCGGAACGATGATCGACCTGCTGCTGCAGGGCGCCGCGGCGGCTGACGGATCGATGCTGTCCGTGGAGTCGCCGATGAAGATCATCAAGGCGGGTGCCGACTACGACGCCAGTCTCTGCTGGAAGATGTGATCCCGGGAAGGGGTTTTCATGCGCATGGCGAGCGGGGCTCCGGTGGAGCCCCGCCACCCTCTCCACTGAAGGCACGCAATGGCCTCCGAGATCGATTTTGCCGCCCTGCCGAAGCAGCATGTCCCGCGATGGGTGCTGTCGCCGCGACGCCTGCTGGGTGACGTGCTGTCGAAGGGATGGGTCGAGAGCGCGATCCCGTTCCTCGCCCTGCTTTGCGTCGTTGTCGGCATCCTGGTCACGACGGACGGCTATTTCGCGCCCGCGAACCTGCGCAACCTGGCGCAATATGCCGTCGACGGCGGCCTGGTGGTCCTGGCGCTGCTGATCGTCGTGGCGGCCGGCGGCATCGATCTCTCCGTCGGCTCCAATTTCGCGATGTCCGTGTTCGTCGCGCTGTTCTGTTTCCACATCCTCCAGCTGCCGGTGCCGGTCGTGCTGCTTGCCGCGCTGGCGAGCGGTGCCCTGGTCGGTGTCGTCAACGGCGTCGTCGCCGGCCTGCTCGGCTGCGGCGCGCTCCTGACGACGCTCGGCACCATGATCACCACGCGCGGCCTTTTCACCCTCGGCTCGCAGGGATACCTCGTCGAGATATCGTCGAGCGCGCGCCTCGACGACACATGGGACTGGATCGGCTTCGAGAAGGTGCTGACGCTTCCGGTCGGGTTCTGGGTGCTGGTCGCCGTCGCAGCCCTCGTCTTCGTCATGTTCCGGCAGCTGCGCTTCGGCTGGCACATCCTGGCAGTCGGCGGCAATCGCAAGGCGGCGCGGCACGGCGGCATCCAGGTCAAGGCGACGATCTTCTTCGCCTACCTGCTCGCGGGCCTCATCGTCGGGCTCGCCGGTTTCCTCTACGCCGCGCGCCAGAACAGCGCCGGCGCGGACACCGGCATCGGCATGGAGTTCTTCGTGCTGACGGCGCTCGTGGTGGGTCTCGGCGGCTTCGTGCCGGGCCGGGGCGCCGTGCTGTCGGTGCTGATCGGCTTCGCAACCGTCTACCTGCTGAACAACGCCCTCATCAACGCCGGCTTCCGCGGCGACTTCGTCCAGCTCGCCCTGGGCGTGATCATCGCCCTCATCCTCGCCATCGACGTGAAATTCCGCAAGAACCGCCATCGCCTGCTGGCGTCGACCTATCTCGACCCTGTCGCCTTCGAGGCCGCGCCGGTCGAGGGCATGGCGGGCCGCATGCCGCATGAGACGGCGCCTCGGCTGCGCGCCGCGACGCTGATCGCGTCGGGGCGCCTTGACGGGCCGGAGGACGTCCTGCTCGACGCCGAGGGCAACATCTATTGCGGCAATCGCGACGGCCGGCTGCTGAAGATCGCGGCGCCGGACCACAGCCGGGTGGAGGTTCTGGCCAAGATCGGCGGCCGGCCGCTGGGTCTCGCCTTCGACCGCGAGGGGCGCATCCTCGTCTGCGTCGCCGGCATGGGCCTGGTGCGCGTGACGATGGACGGAGACGTCGAGCTGCTAACCGACCAGACCGAGCGGAGCCTTTTCAGCGTCCAGGACGACACGACCATCCGCATGGCCGACGATCTCGACGTCGCGCCCGACGGGACCATCTATTTCACCGACGCGACCAAACGCTACGACATCGAGAACTGGGGGCTCGACCTGCTGGAGGGCAGGCCGAACGGCCGGCTGCTGAGCTACGACCCGTCGACGCGGCGCACGCGCACCGTTTGCGACAACCTCGTCTTTCCGAACGGCGTCTGCCTGACGCACGACGGCAGGCACCTGCTGGTCGCCAGCACGTGGGACTGCTCGATCCTGGCCTTCGACCTCGCCGACCTCGCGGCCGGTCCGCGCGTCTTCCTCAAGGGGCTGCCGGGCTACCCCGACAACATCAACCGCGCCTCCGACGGCGGCTACTGGGTGGCACTGGCGGGCATGCGCAATCCGGTGTTCGACCAGGCGATGCGGCATCCCGGCCTGCGGCGGCGCATGACGCTGCGCGTGCCGCCGACGAACTGGCTGTTCGGCAACCTGAACATCGGCGGCGTGCTGAAGATCGACGGCCGGGGGACGATCGTCGACGCGCTGTGGGACGCGCCGGACGGTCCGCTCTATATGATAACGTCGATGCGCGAGCACGCCGGCGCGCTCTATCTGGGCGGCGTCACCAACGACAAGATCGGGCGGCTGGCGCTGGATGGCGCCGACACGGGCTGGACGGGCCCGGCGAGCTATTGGGGAGCGAGGTAGATGTTCTTCCGCCCCCGCCGCAAGGAGGCGCCGGCGATGACGCTGGAGGGCGTCCTCGGCCAGAACAGCCGGCTGGACGAGGCGGACGGGATGCGCGTCGACACGCCCGACGCCGTCTGCGTCCTGCCCGACGGCCGGCTGCTGTTCGGGTCGGGCGCGCGGATCTTCGCGCTCGACCGCTGGGGCGCGGAGCCTGTCCTGTGGGCGTCGACGGAACGCCCGGTGTCCGCCCTGTTCGCGAGCGCCGGCGGGCGGGTCGGCGTTGGGCTCGAGGACGGGCGCCTTTCCGTCTTCAGCGCGGCCGCCGGGCATCTGGCCGACTGGCCGGCGGTCACCGGCCTCGGGGCGGTCAGCGACGGGGTGTTCCTCGCCGAGGACGAGATCGCCGTGCTCGACACCGGCTACGGGCCGGGCGAGCCCGTGCTCGCGCTGGCGCCGTGGGACGACGAGGCGCGCGGCCGGATCGTACGGGTGCGGCCGAATGGGCGCCAGGACGTCGTCAGGGGCGGCCTTCACTGCCCGATGGGACTGTGCCTGGACGCCGGCGGAGGCCTCGTCGTTTCGCAGCTGGAGCGGGCCAGCCTCGTCGATGCGAACGGCAAGGTGCTGCAGGCCGGCTATCCCGGCTATCTCGGGCGCGTGCGCAGATCGCCGACGGGTTTCGTGATGGCGTGCCTGTCGCGGCGCGATCCGCTGATCGAGTTCCTCAAGACGGAGCCTGATTTCGTGGCCGAGATGAAGGCGAAGATCGACCCGCGTCACTGGATCGCGCCCCGCGCCACGCCTGAGTTCAGCCACGACGTCCCGATCGAGCTCGGCGCCTCGCGGCTGTTCGGCGAGGTCAAGCCGTGGGCGCCGTCCTTCTCGTACGGCCTCGTCATCGAGCTCGACGACCGGCTGATGCCGGTCGCGTCGGCACATTCGCGGGCCAACGGAACGCGCCACGCCATCAGTGACGTCGCGACGTGGAACGGCGCGCTCGTTGCCGTCAGCAGGGCCAGCGGCGAGCTGCTCCGGCTGGATGCGGGGAGGGCGCCGTCGTGACCGACCATCCCATCGTCAGCCTCCGCGGCGTGACCAAGACCTATGGCGGCATCGACGCGCTGGCCGACGCCGACTTCGACCTGCTGCAAGGCGAGATCCATGCGCTCGTCGGCGAGAACGGCGCCGGCAAGTCGACGCTGTGCAAGCTGATCGCCGGCGTGGTCACGCCCTCGGCCGGCACGATCAGCGTGGACGGCGCGGCCGTCGTCTTCGCCACGCCGAAGGACGCCAGCCGGCGGGGCATCTCGATGGTCTATCAGGAGACGAGCCTCGTCCCGCAGCTGACGGTCGCCCAGAACATCGTGCTCGGCCGCGAGCGGACCTTCAATTCGGTGCGCCGGGTGCGCAACGCCGCGCGGCAGGTGCTGCAGGGCCTGAACTTCAAGGTCGACCCCTCGCAGCTCGCCGGTTCGCTCTCCGCCGCCAAGCGGCAGATGGTGGAGATCGCGCGCGCGGTTCTCAACGAGGCGCGCGTCATCATCTTCGACGAGCCGACGGCGGCGCTGACGCCGGAGGAGACGGACCACCTGTTCGACCTGATGCGCTCGCTGAAGCGCAAGGGCGTGTCGATGATCTTCATCTCGCACGCGCTCGAGGAGGCGCTGAGACATTCGGACCGCATCACCGTGCTGCGCAACGGTCGCGTCATGACGTCCGGGCCGGCGTCGTCGTTCGACCGCAGCCTGCTGATCCAGCACATGATCGGCGACGAGCTGAAGGAGGCCGGCCGGCCGGCGCGAGCGGCACGGCCCGCGCTGTCGGCGCTGCCGATCCTGCAGGTCGAGAACGTGCGCATGGGCAACATGGTCAACAACATGTCGTTCTCGGTGTTTCCCGGCGAGATCACCGGGATCGCGGGGCTGATCGGCTCCGGCCGCAGCGAGGTCGCCAAGGTCATCATGGGCCACACCAAGCGCAATTTCGGCGGCGGGCGCATCTGGCTGGACGGGCGCGAGGTGCGCTACCGCCTGCCGGCGCAGGCGGTCGCGGACGGCATCGCCTATGTCAGCGAGGACCGCAAGCTGGACGGCTTCTTCGAGACGATGAGCGCGGCCGACAATATCGGCCTCGGCTGGCTGGCCAAGTTCGGCCGCCGGCGCTTGCGTACGCCGCTCCAGACCATGCGCCGGCTGGCGTCCGAATGGGAACGCCGGCTCTCGATCCGCGCGACCAACCTGAACCAGCCGGTGCTGTCGCTTTCCGGCGGCAACCAGCAGAAGGTCGTCATCGCCAAGTCGCTGGTCCAGAACCCGAGGCTGGTGATCTTCGACGAGCCGACCCGCGGCGTGGATGTCGGCGCCATCGCCGAGATCCGCAGCATCATCCGCGGCTTCGCCGAGAGCGGCGCGGGCGTCATCCTGATCTCGTCCTACCTGCCCGAGATCCTCGAACTGTCCGACCGCATCCTGGTGGCGAAGAGCGGCACGATCGCCGCGGAGTTCTCGCGGGCGGAAGCGAGCGCGGCGAAGATCCTGCACGCGGCGATCCACTAAAGCATCGTGCAGCAAGGTGGGTTCACCCCGCGTCGCACGCATGCGGCCAGGTCAACGGGATAGACCCTGCTCGCGAAAAACCGCTGCGCACGTTTCGGGGTCACTGTCCAGGCACCGCTCCGCGCGCCTGGCGCCGGCCGGCGTGACAGCCGCGAACAAACCCGCCTAGACTGGCAGGGCGCGATGTCGAGGATGCTGGGAGACCGTTGCGACCGATGCCGGAAGACCTGTTCGACGCTGCGACCGATGTCGTCAGGGCGATCGCCCAGGGCTCGGCCGACGGCGATTTCCGCGACGCGATGAAGCGCGTCGAGGCGGCGGCGCTGCGCGAGGGGCGAGGCACGGATTTCGTCGCCTTCCAGGCGGCCGTGGACACGCTGTCCCAAGCGCTGGGCAGCAGCGTCACGGCCGAGAATGCACTGACCCTGCTGATCGAGACGACGCACGACCTGTCGCGCACGCTGGAGCTGCGCGACCTGCTCCGCACCATCGTGACGCGCGCGCGCAGTCTCGTCGCGGCCAACGTCGCCTGGGTCACCGTGCTCGACGACGAGAGCGGCGTCTTCCGCACCGTCAACGCCGAGGGCCATCTGTCGCCGGCCACGACGGCGATGAAGAGCTACACCGACTACGGCGCGGTGAGTCTCATCATGAAGACGAAAAGCGTGTTCGAGACGCAGGACTATCTGGGCGACCGCCGCTTCCAGCACCTGCCCGAGCTCGACCGGGTGTTCGAGACGGAGAACATCGTCTCGCTGGCCGGCTTCCCCATGCTCGCCGACGACGAGGTGCACGGCTTCCTGTTTGTCGCCGACCGCTACCCGCGCAAGCTGAGCGGCCGCGAGATTTCGGTGCTGGGCTCTTTCGCGCTGCATGCCGGGCTCGCCATGCGCAATGTCAACGCCTTCCGCCAGCTCTCCGAAGCGCTCGACGAGGCGCAGCGCAGCCGCACCGCGCTGATCGACCACATCCAGCGCGTCGAGGCCTCGGCCGCCGTTCACGACGAGATGACGTCGCTGCTCGCCTCGGGCGCCGACCTCAAGCGCTTCCTGCAGCGCATGGCCGGCCAGATCGGCGGCGCGATCTTCCTCTACGACGACCAGCTGAGGATTCGGGAGGAGTTCGCCTCGGCATCCTATCGCGGCACGCTGGCCGGCGACCTGCGCAGGGGTGGCGTCGACGCCGGGCTGCTCGCCGCGGCGAGCGCCAAGGCCAGGCACACCGGCCGCTCCGTCGTGGTCGTCACCGCCGGCGACGAGCAGTGCCGGGCGGTCACGCTGCATGGCAGCACGGGCCGGGGCGAGAGCCTGGTGCTCTGCCACCAGGGCGAGCTGAGCGACATCGAGATCCGCAACTTCGAGCGGAACTCGGTCGCGCTCTCCATCGCCAAGCTTTGGAACGAAAAGCGCGAAACCGAGAAGCTGATCGCCTCGTCGACGCTGTTGCGCCACCTGGTCCTGGTCTCGCCGCCCGACCCAGCGACGCTGTCGGCGGTGCGCGACAGGCTGGCGCTCGGCGCCGAGCAGCCGGTGATGCTGTGCCTGGTCGCGATCGGCGGGCTCGACCGCGCCGCCCAGACCGAAGCGATCAGGGCCTGCGCGGCGGGCGTCAACCTGCTCGTCGACCTCCTGGACGATTCCTACCTCGCCGTCGGCCCGGAGGCGGAGCTGCGCGCTTTCCTGCAGAAGCTGGAGAAGAGCCGCGCCGGTTGGGAGGCAGGCGGGTTGCGCTCCGAGGCCTTCGCCGACCTCGCGTCGGCGCCGCAGCATTTCGCCCGCATCAAGCAGTCGCTGCAGATCCTGCGCAAGATGACGCCCCTCGACCGCTTCGTCGACCAGTCTGAGGTCAACCTGTTCGCCAAGCTGTTCGAGGCGGGGGACGCGGCGCGCATCCAGCGCTACATGGACGACCTGCTGGCGGCGTTCGACGCGCCGTCGGTGCGGCAGCCGGCGCAGCTGAGGCAGACGCTGCTCTGCTACTTCGACAGCCAGTACAACCTCAGCCGCGTGGCGGATGTGCTCGGCCTGCACGTCAACACGGTACGCCAGCGGCTGGACACGCTGCGCGACCTGACGGGCGGCTGGGACGACCCGGTGCGCGCGCTGGAACTGCACGTTGCGCTCCGGCTGGCAGCGATCACCGGCCGCCTGGGCTGACTCTGGCTTGGGGACTGCGCCGGGAGGATGGGTGGTGCCCAGGGCCGGAATCGAACCAGCGACACGCGGATTTTCAATCCGCTGCTCTACCAACTGAGCTACCTGGGCAACCGTCGCGGCGGGAGCGCTGCTCCGCCGGCCCCGGCGAGGCCGCCGGAAGCGCGCGCTATATAGCATGGCAAGCGACCCTGTCCAGCGCCGCGGCGCCGAAAAGGCCATCCGGGCGAACAGGTGGCAGCTGTAACCGTTCTTGCGCCGTCCGCGGGTGTCGACAATGTCGGCTGCCAATGGCTCGGCCGGCGGATTGGGCAGCATCCGCCGATCCATGGTTAGGCGCCTGCGCCGGCCGGCGGTTAGGCGCACGCGCCGATCCGGGTTGGGCCTCCCGCGCCAACCGATGTTCAGGCGCCGTGCCGATCGGTGTCGAGGTCCTTCGATACATGCCTCCCTTCCATCACGCCGGCTGCAGTGTAAGCGCGGTGGAGGGGGAGGTGGACAGGCGTCAGCCGGATTGGGGATCGCCCTCGTCGGGCCGCTCCTCGTCTTCCGTCACGGGGATCACATAGGCGCCCGAGAACCAGCGGTTCAGGTCGATCGCCTTGCAGCGCGCCGAGCAGAACGGATAGGTCTCGCGGGTCGACGGCTTGCCGCATTCGGGGCAGGGCCGTCGCGGCCGCAGCGGCGTGATGTTCGCCTTGCCCGTGGCCTTGTCGCCGGCCATCGGCTCAGGCCTTCGACCCCGAGAGCCAGTTGAAGTGGACCTGGTAGCCGTCGGCGCTCAGCATGCCGATCGTCTCGTAGAGCGGCAGGCCGACGACGTTGGAGTAGGAGCCGACCAGCTTGACGACGAAGGTGCCGGCCAGCCCCTGCACGGCATAGCCGCCGGCCTTGCCGCGCCATTCGCCCGAGGCGAGGTAGGATTCCAGCTCCTCGCGCGACAGCCGCTTGAAGCGGACGCGCGTCTCCGCCAGCCGCTGGCGGATCTTGCCGGCCGGCGTGATCAGGCAGACGCCGGAATAGACGCGGTGCGAACGGCCCGACAGGATGCGCAGGCAGCTCGACGCCTGCTCGACCATCTCCGCCTTGGGCAGGATGCGGCGGCCGACCGCCACGACCGTGTCGGCGGCGAGGATGAAATTGCCGTCGGCGCGGCCCTCGTGCTTGAGGATCGCCAGCGCCCGCTCGGCCTTGGCGCGCGACAGGCGCTTGGCCAGCGAGCGCGGATGCTCCGCGCGCTGCGGCGTCTCGTCGATGTCGGCGGGCAGCAGCTCGTCCGGCTCGATGCCGGACTGCTGCAGCAGCTCGATGCGCCGGAGCGACGCCGAGGCGAGCACGAGTTTCTGGAGGACGCTCATCTCGGACCGGTGCCGGCGTCTACTTGAAGCGGTAGGTGATGCGGCCCTTGCTCAGGTCGTAGGGCGTCATCTCGACCTGCACCTTGTCCCCGGTCAGCACGCGGATGCGGTTCTTGCGCATGCGTCCCGCCGTGTGGGCGATGATCTCGTGGCCATTGTCGAGCTTCACGCGGAACATGGCATTGGGCAGAAGTTCGGTCACAAGACCGGGAAATTCGAGGACTTCTTCCTTCGGCATTCGGTACCTTCGATTGTGCGGAGAGCGGCCTGTAGGGCCGGATTGGGCGCGGAACCTATCGTATCGCGGCAGATTTGTGAACAGCGCTTCCGATCATCCGCGCCAGTGCAGCACGCAGACCAGGGTGAACAGGCGGCGCGCCGTGTTGAAGTCGATGTCGATCTTTCCGGCAAGCCGGTCGAGCAGGGTCTGCGAGCCCTCGTTGTGCAGGCCGCGGCGCCCCATGTCGATCGCCTCGATCTGGCTGGGCGTGGCCGAGCGGATGGCCTCGTAGTAGCTTTCGCAGACCATGTAGTAATCCTTGACGATGCGCCGCAGCGGCGTCAGCGACAGGATGTGCGTGGCGACCGTCTCGCCGCCGTCGCGATCGATGGCGAAGACGAGGCGCGAATCGGCCAGCGACAGCTTCAGCCGGTACGGCCCCTGGCCGGTGTCGCCGACCGGCGCGAAATGGTTGTCCTCGATCAGGTCGAAGATGGCGACGGCGCGCTCGTGCTCGATGTCGGGCGTCGAGCGGCCGATCGTCTCGTCGAGCTCCACATCGACGAGCCTGCGTGCCGTGTCCGCGCGCTCCGCCACGCCGCATTCCTAGAGGTTGAGCCGGACGGCGACGGAGCGGGCGTGCGCGTCGAGACCCTCGGCGCGGGCAAGCGCGATCGCCGCCGGCGCCAGCGCCCGCAGCTGCTCCGGCCCGAGCCTCAGCACCGAGGTGCGCTTCATGAAGTCGAGCACCGAAAGGCCCGACGAGAAGCGCGCCGAGCGCGCCGTGGGCAGGACATGGTTGGAGCCGCCGACATAGTCGCCGATGACCTCCGGCGTGTGCGCGCCGACGAAGATCGCGCCGGCGTTGCGGATCCTCGCCGCATAGGCGTCCGCGGCCGGGATGGCGAGCTCGACATGCTCGGCCGCGATGCGGTCGACGAGCGGCAGCGCGGCGTCGAAGTCGGGCACCAGGATCACCGCGCCGAAATCGCGCCAGCTGGCGGCGGCGGTCTCCGCACGCGGCAGCGTCGCCAGCTGCCGGTCGACGGCCGCCTCGACGGCACGCGCGAAGGTTTCGTCGTCGGTGACCAGGATCGACTGGGCGGCGCTGTCGTGCTCGGCCTGGGCGAGCAGGTCGGCCGCGATCCAGTCTGGATCGTTGGCGCCGTCGGCGAGGACCAGCACTTCAGACGGGCCGGCGATCATGTCGATGCCTACTGTGCCGAAGACCTGCCGCTTGGCGGCGGCGACATAGGCGTTTCCGGGCCCGACGATCTTGGCCACGGGGCGGATCGTCTCGGTCCCGTAGGCCAGGGCGGCGATCGCCTGCGCACCGCCGACGCGGTAGATCTCGGAAACGCCGGCGATGTCGGCGGCGACCAGCACCAGCGGATTGAGCACGCCGTCCGGCGCCGGCACGGTGATGACGATGCGCCCGACGCCGGCGACCTGCGCCGGCACGGCGTTCATCAGCACGGAGCTCGGATAGCTCGCCGTGCCACCCGGCACGTAGAGGCCGACGGCCTCAATGGCGGTCCAGCGCGAGCCGAGGCCGACGCCGGCCTGGTCCGTGTAGAAATCGTCGGCGGGCTTCTGCCGTGCATGGTGCGCCGCGATGCGGGCATGGGCGAAGCGCAGCGCCTCGACGGTTGCCGGATCGCTCGCCGCGTAGGCCGCGTCGATGTCGGCGCGCGAGACGCGCAGCGCGGCGACGTCGGTCCGGTCGAACCGGCGCGTATAGTCGACCAGCGCGCGGTCGCCGCCGGCCCGCACCGCGGCGACGATCGCCCTGACCGCCTCGCCGACCTCTTCGGACACCTCGCGCTTGGTCGCCAGGAACGCGGCGAAGCGGGCCTCGAAGTCTGCGGCGGACTGGTGGAGCGTGATCGCCACGGGCGCCTGCCCTCACGGCCTGTGGACGGGCTTGGACGGCGTTTCCCAGGCGCCGCCGGTGTCGGCCAGGCGGGCCTCGATGCACTCGACGGCGAGGCGGATCGCGCCGCCGCCGGAGAAGACGAGTTCGACCAGCCCGGCCGGGCCTTCGCCGCCCTGGACGAAGCGCAGCGCGAGCAGCGACAGCACCTCGTCCGGCCGGTCGCGGCGAATGCCGGAGATCTTCGCCGACAGCACCCGGTCGAAGGACAGCACGGCCTTGCGGCGCTGGTGGCGCTTGCGGAAGAAGCCGCCGCTCTCCTCCCAGGCGAAGCGGTTCATGGTCAGGACCAGGCGCCTCGCCTTCGGCGCATAGGCGAGCTCGCCGACCTTCAGCACCGCGTCCTGCACATGCGCGGACACGATCTTCAGGTCGTCCTCATCGAGCGCGACGAGCTTCAGCGCGTCCATCCTGGTCTCCGTCTGGCTTCCTGTTAGGCGGTCTTGTGTGGCGGTGCAACATGGAAGCCCGGCCGCGCGTCCTCCTCGCCACGCTCCGGACGCGCCGGCCTGGCCATTGAGAAAGAACACATCCCGATGGGCGGGA
>JAHBYW010000006.1:0-127500 GCA_019635755.1 Rhizobiaceae bacterium
CTGGGCTACGAGGGGGTGGACAGGAACGGGGCGGAAATCGTGGAAGGCATTGAAATCGTTGCGGCGGGCGCGGGCGCTTATCCACACCTGCGACACGGATGATGTCGCGGATGGGACAGGTGGGCGGGGTGGTGAGGGGTGTTGTGTACCTACCCCCACCCGGCGCTGCGCGCCGACCTCCCCGCAAGGGGGAGGTGGACGGCGGCGCACGGCCGCTTGGACCCCACCCGGCCAGCCCGCGGCTGGCCACCCTCCCCTCAAGGGGGAGGGAGCGCGCGCTTCGCCCGCCGTCGGCGCGAGCGGTTCGGGCGAGGCATGGATCCTCGTGACAAGCCCGAGGATGACGGCGGTGAGGTGCTCAGGACAAGCCCGAGGATGACGGCGGTGAGTTGCTCAGGACGAGCCCGAAGATGACGATGACGAGGTGGCCGGCGCAGGCTCGAGGAGAACCACGGCGTGGGCGTCCGCCGACGTTCGCGGGGCCTACGGCTCCAGTTCGACGTCCCAGTAGAGGTAGTCCATCCAGCTCTCGTGCAGGTAGTTGGGCGGGAAGAGCCGGCCGTTGTTGTGCAGGTCGTGCACCGTCGGCTGGAACGGCCGCTGCAGCGGCCACATCTTGGCCTGCGCCGGCAGCAGCCCGCCCTTGCGCAGGTTGCAGGGCGAGCAGGCGGCGACGACGTTCTCCCAGGTCGTCTCGCCGCCGCAGCGGCGGGGGATGACGTGGTCGAAGGTCAGGTCGTGCGGGGTGCCGCAGTACTGACACTGGAAACGGTCGCGCAGAAACACGTTGAAGCGCGTGAACGCCGGATGGCGCGACGGCTTCACATAGGTCTTCAGGCTGACGACGCTCGGCAGCTTCATCTCGAACGTCGGCGAGGAGACGGCATGGTCGTATTCGGCGACGATGTTCACGCGGTCGAGGAAGACGGCCTTGATGGCGTCCTGCCACGACCAGAGCGACAGCGGGTAGTAGCTGAGCGGCCGGTAGTCGGCGTTGAGGACGAGGGCGGGAAGCCCGTCGGGCGACACGGCGATGGTCATGATTTCACCTCCCGGGCGCCCCGGTTCGACCGGCGCGGATAGTCCAAGCGGGAGATGACAGGATCATGAAGCGGTGCGAGGGCCACACCGACGTCGAAAAAGGCAGCAGACTCAACGCGTTTCAGGCAGATGAAGACGGCGCACCCTCTCTCATGCGAGTCGCACGATAATAGGACCAGAAAAGCCGCGACGCTACCCCCCGCCACGGCGACCAGGATTCGGCGATCCTGGCCAGCGCCTTGTCGCCCGGCCGGGGATCGATGCCGAGCGCGTGGCCGACGGCGCTCTGGAGCGCCACGTCCCTGGCCGGGAACACGTCGGGGTGGCCTGCGGCGAAGAGCAGATAGCACTCCGCCGTCCAGGGCCCGATGCCGGGCACGGCGGTGAGGGCGCTCATCGCCTCCGGGGCGTCGAGCCGGCACAGCCGGTCGAGGTCCAGCCCGCCGCGGACGGCGGCGGCGATGGCGCGCACCGTCGCCTGCTTGGGCCGCGACAGGCCGGCGGCGCGGAAAACGTCGTCGCCGGCGGCCAGCACCGCGTCGGGCGTCAGCGGATCGAGCAGCGCGGTGAAGCGGCCGAGGATGGCCTCGGCGCTGGCGCGCGAGACCTGCTGCGAGATGACGATGGCGGCGAGGCTGGGGAAGCCGGGCTGGTCGAGGCGCAGCGGCACGTCGACGGCCACGGCGCGCACCGCGGCCAGGCGCGGGTCGATGCGGCACAGCGCGTCGAGCCCCGCCTCGATGTCGGCCAGTGTCGAAATGCGTTTCATGCCTCACCTTGTCCGCAAAGGGCGGGCACAGTAGCAAGCGCCGTTTCACCCGCAACCCGATTCCGTCCCACCCGAATGGCCAGCCCGGTCTTCCGCTTCGCGCCCAGCCCCAATGGCGAGCTTCATCTCGGCCATGCCTTCTCGGCGATTCTGAACGCCGACCTGGCCGCGCGCATGGGCGGCCGGTTCCTGCTGCGGATCGAAGACATCGACACGGCGCGCTGCCGGCCGGAGTTCGAGGCGGCGATCTACCGCGACCTCGCCTGGCTGGGGCTGGCCTGGGAGGAGCCGGTGCGGCGGCAGTCCGACCACTTCGCCGACTATGCCGCGCTGCTCGACCGGCTGGTGCGCGACGACCTGGTCTACCCGTCGTTCATGAGCCGCGGCGAGATCCGCGAGCATATCTCGGAGGCGGAATCGAAGGGGCGGCGGTGGCCGCGCGATCCGGACGGCGTGCCGCTCTATCCGGGCGTCGAGAAGACATGGTCGAAGCGGGCGCGGCGCAAGAAGATCGAGGGCGGCGAGCCGTTCTCATGGCGGCTGGACGTGGCGGCGGCGCTGGCCCGGGCCGGCAAGCCGCCGTCCTGGCGCGAGGCCGACGGCGAGGATTTCGCCAGCGTATCGACCGTCGACGAAGGCGCGGCCGCGTGGGGCGACGTCGTGGTGGCGCGCAAGGAGACGCCGACCAGCTATCACCTGTCGGTGGTGGCCGACGACGCGCTGCAGGGCGTCACCCACGTCGTGCGCGGGCGCGATCTCTTCCACGCGACCTCGGTGCAGCGGCTGCTGCAGGTGCTGCTGGGGCTGCCGGAGCCGGCCTACCTGCACCACAGGCTGATCACCGGCACCGACGAGCGCAAGCTCTCCAAGAGCCGCGGCGCGCCGACGCTGCGGTCGCTGCGGGAGGCCGGCGCCACGCCGACCGACGTCCGCGACATGGTCGGGCTGGCTCCGGCCGAGGCCGGCTGAAGCGCGTCAGATCCGCTGCAGCCCGGCCTTCAGCAGCGCCAGGCCGGCGAGCGCGGCGAAGGACCCCGCCATGCCGACGCCGACCGCCAGCGTCAGATCGGTCAGCGCCAAGCCACGCATGTTGGCGGCGACGATCGCGCCGAAGAAGCCGGCGTCGATGATCAGCATGTTGCCGAAGGGGCCGAACCCGTCCTCGCCGATCAGGGCATGCAGGGCGGAGCCGAACATGAAGGCGATCACCGACACCAGCGCGACGGCCAGCATCAGCCAGGACGTATCGAGGTTCCATACCATGCCCGGCCTTTCAGCGCCGACCATCCCAGAGAACCCCACCCCGGTTCAGCTGCGGTGAAGCTATGGTTCAATCGTTTCGCTTTGCTTGCCGGAATGTTCGGCATTAGAGCGAGGCCGGTTGAACCCGCCGCTGCCACGGGCCTGCAATGCAATCGCGCCTCGTCCCGCCGCTCTTCGTGTTCCTGTGGGCGACCGGCTTCATCGGCGCGCGCTATGCCATGCCGTGGGCCGAGCCCTTCGCTTTCCTGGCGGTGCGCTTCTCGATCGCCTGCGCGCTGCTCGTCCTGCTGGCGCTGGCGCTGCGATCGCGCTGGCCGTCGCGGCGCGAGGCGCTGCACTCGATCGGCGTCGGCGCGCTCGTCCATGGCGCCTATCTGGGCGGCATCTTCTGGGCGATCCGGCACGGCATGCCGGCGGGCATATCGGGCCTGATCGTGGGGCTGCAGCCGCTGCTGACGGCGATCATGGCGGGCACGATCCTGCGCGAGACGATCCTGCCGCGGCACTGGGTCGGCCTGGTCATCGGCCTCGCCGGCGTCGTGATCGTGCTGTCGCCGCGCTTCGGCGAGGCGGGCGAGGGCATCACCGCCTGGACGCTGGCGGCGGCGGTGCTGGGCGTGGCCGCCATCAGCGCCGGCACGATCTGGCAGAAGGGTGTGCTGACCGGCGTCGACCTGGTGACGGGCACCGCGTGGCAGTATTTCGGCGCATCCGCCGTGACCATCGCGGCCGCGCTGGCGCTGGAGAGCGGCGCCTACCAGCTCACCGGCGAACTGGTCTTCGCGATGGTGTGGGCGGTGTTCGTGCTGTCGATCGGCGCGATCTTCCTGCTGATGCTGATGATCCGGCAGGGCGAGATGTCGAAGGTGGCGTCGCTGTTCTACCTGGTGCCCGCCGTCACCGCGCTGATCGCCTGGCTGCTGTTCGGCGAGGACCTGACGGCGGTGCAGCTGGTGGGCATGGCGATCACGACGGCGGGCGTCGCGCTCGCCACCGCTCAGCCGCGGACGCGGGCGCGCGCCTCGAAATAGCGGCTGATCGCCGCGTTGAGCTCGCCGCCGAGGATGAAGATCATCGACACGATGTAGAGGAAGACGACCGCGATCATGATCGACGCCAGGCCGGCATAGGTCGACACATAGGACGAGAAGCGGTCGAGATAGTTGGCGAACATCGACGATCCCAGCACCCAGCCGATCAGGGTGAAAATGATACCTGGCACGATGTCGACAAAGCGCCGCCTGCCTGCCGGCAGCCAGAAATGCACGGCGATCAGGCCGAGCACGATGATCAGCGAGGCGATGGCGAAGCGCCAGATGGTGATGGTCCCGAGATAGGGCCCGATCCATTCTATCCGCGCCTCGGCCAGCCGCACGAGCAGCGGCGCGAAGACCAGCAGGACCGAGATGAGAACGAAGCCGACGGTCGCGATCAGCACGAAGACGAGGCTCTGGAAGCGCCGGAAGAACAGCGACCGCGTCTCGACAACGCGATAGGCGCGGTTGAGGGAGGTGCGGAGCGCCTCGACGCCGTTGGAGGCGAAGAAGGCTGCCGCGGCGGCGCCGAAGGTCAGGAGGTCGGTCCGCGGCACGGTGAGCACGGACACCACCTCGCGCGAGATCGGCGCGGCGATCTGCTCCGGCCAGGTGTCGAACACCAAGTGCACGGCGGTCTCCGCGAAGGCCTCCGCGCCGAGGAAGCTCGCCAGCGTGGTGGCGAAGATCAGGAACGGGAACAGCGCCATCAGCGCGCTGATGGCGAGATGGCTGGCCATCGACCAGCCGTCGTCGGTGTTGAAGTGGCCAAAAGCGTCGGACAGCACCCGGCGCGTGGCAACGATCCGTCTCACACTGGCTCCGCCTTCTCCGTCAGCGGAGCGCATATGGGTTGGGATTGTGGCGATTGGCAAGCGGGGAAACGCCCGGACCGGGGCGAGCCGGGTGGCTTTCCGGGGCCTGTTCATGGCCTGCCCAGCTGGGGACGCGTCGGGGCGCCTCCTGTCGCGGCCGCCCGATCCGCACTATGTATCGTCCAGCCGGAGAATCGGCGCGGGCCGTCCGGGCTCCGGTCCGGCCGGCGAGGCCTCCGGACCGCCGGGGGCGGAAGGGAAACGATGTCGACAGTCTTCAACATGCTGGCCGTGCTGGTCATGATCGCGGTGGTGTTCGTTCTCGTGCGCGGCCTGATCAACATGATGCGGGGCGGCTCGGGCAACACGTCGAACAAGCTGATGCAGGCGCGCGTCGTGCTGCAGGCGGTGGCGCTGGTGTTCGTCCTGCTGGCGCTCTATTTCAGCAGGAACTGACGGCGGGCCGAGGGCAGCCGGCCGCGGGGACACCGCCAGGGGGACGCAGGTGGTCAAGCTCAACAAGATCTACACGCGGACGGGAGACGACGGCACGACCGGGCTGGTGTCCGGCAAGCGGCGGCTGAAGTCCGACCCGCGCGTGGAGGCCTACGGCTCGGTCGACGAGGCCAATGCCTGCATCGGCCTCGCCCGGCTGGACACGGCGGCCAACCACCCGGCGATCGACGCGATGCTGGCGCGCATCCAGAACGATTTGTTCGACCTCGGCGCCGACCTCGCCACGCCGGACGAGGGCAAGACGCCGGAGTACCCGCCGCTCAGGATCGTCGCCGCGCAGGTGGACCGGGTCGAGCAGGACATCGACACGCTGAACGCCGCGCTGCAGCCGCTGACGTCGTTCGTGCTGCCGGGCGGATCGCCGGCGTCGGCCGCGCTGCACCTGGCCCGCACCGTGGCCCGGCGCGCCGAGCGCCAGATCGTGGCGCTGGCGCGCAAGAAGGGCGAGGCGGTCAATCCGGACGCGCTCCGCTACATCAACCGGGTCTCGGATTTTCTGTTCGTCGCCGGCCGGGCGGTCAATGACAACGGAAAGTCCGACGTGTTATGGGTGCCGGGCAAGAACCGCTAGCCAGATGGGCCCGGCAGGGGAGGGGCCTGCCCGATGTTCATCCCGCTGCACGACGCCAACAGCCTCAAGCACATCAAGCTCCAATACGTGACGATCGGCCTGATCGCCGCCAACGTCATCGTGTTCATGCTGGCCAATCTGCGCGGCGACGAGGTGATCACCCGCGCGGCGATCGGGCTGGGCTACATCCCCTCGACGATCTACGACATCGTCGAGCGCGGACCCGGCCAGGTCATCGTCCCGGACAGCTTCACCTACATCACCTACGCATTCCTGCACGGGGACATCTGGCACCTCGGCGGCAACATGCTGTTCCTGTGGGTGTTCGGCGACAATGTCGAGGACGCGCTCGGCCATATCCGCTTCCTGATCTTCTACCTGCTGTGCGCGGTGGCGGGCGCCTGGCTGCACGGCTTCGTGGCGCAGGATTCGACGGTGCCGCTGATCGGCGCGTCCGGCGCGATCGCGGGGGTGGTGGCGGCCTATCTGGTGCTGCATCCACGGGTGAAGATCTGGGTGCTGGCGTTCGGCCGCATTCCGCTGCGCATCCCCGCCTATGCCGTGCTGGCGCTGTGGATCCTGTTCCAGTTCGCGATGTTCCTGCTGGCCGGCGACGACCAGGTCTCCTGGGCCGCGCATGTCGGCGGCATCGTCGCGGGCGCCATCCTGGTGTTCCCGCTCCGGCGCCGCGACGTGCCGATCCTCGACCGCGAGGTGGTGACGCCGCGCGCAGTGGAGGTCGAGCAGAAGAGCGCAGTCAGGCCCGTCGAGGCCGAGCCGGTCCCGCGCTGGGGCCGGCAGTAGTTCAACCGATTTGAAGCCGGCAGCGCGTATTGACGCATGCGCCATGCGTGACTACTGACACCCCGAAACAAGCGAATGCCGCGTCCATTTTCGCAAAAGTTGTGTCGGCAATCGGCCATTGCGCCAAGCGGATGCCGGGTAGGACGCAGCCCTGAGACATCATCAGAGAGGTGAGACAAGAGATGAAGGTTCTGGTCCCCGTGAAGCGGGTGGTCGACGCCAACGTCCGCGTGCGAGTCAAGGCTGACGGCTCGGGCGTAGAGCTCGCCAATGTGAAGATGGCGATGAACCCCTTCGACGAGATCAGCGTCGAGGAAGCGATCCGGCTCAAGGAAGCCGGAAAGGCCGAGGAAATCATCGTGGTCTCGGTCGGTCCGGCGCAGGCGCAGGAGACGCTGCGCACCGCGCTGGCGATGGGCGCCGACCGGGCCATCCTGGTGAAGACCGACGAGCAGGCCGAGCCGCTCGGCGTCGCCAAGGTGCTGAAGGGTGTGGTCGAGGCCGAGAAGCCCGGCCTCGTGATCCTCGGCAAGCAGGCGATCGACGACGACGCCAACCAGACCGGCCAGATGCTGGCGGCGCTGCTGGGCTGGGCGCAGGCGACCTTCGCGTCGAAGCTCGCCATCGATGGCGACAAGGCCAAGGTGACGCGCGAGGTCGACGGCGGCCTGCAGGTGGTCGAGGTCAAGCTTCCGGCGATCGTGACCACCGACCTGCGCCTCAACCAGCCGCGCTACGCCTCGCTGCCGAACATCATGAAGGCCAAGAAGAAGCCGCTGGACGAGAAGGCCGCCGCCGACTACGGCGCCGACCTCGCGCCGCGGCTGAAGGTCGTCAAGACGGAAGAGCCGGGCGGCCGCAAGGCCGGCGTGAAGGTCAAGACCGTCGCCGAACTGGTCGACAAGCTGAAGAACGAAGCCGGGGTGCTCTAGGAAACCCGATGAGGCCGGCCTGCAGCGGCCGGCTTCTCCGCTTCCGGCGCTCGCGTACTAATATGCGCGCCGCTCCGGTTCTCGAAACCAACCGTTTTCGGCTCGCCTGACCAGAGTTCAGCGGGCCTCGAAGACAGAAGCCAGGGATAGATTTCATGGCCATTCTCCTGATCGCCGAGCATGACAATGCGACGCTCTCCGACCAGACCGGCAAGGCGCTCGCCGCTGCGCTGAAGATCGGGTCGGACGTGCACGTTCTGGTTGCCGGCAAGGGCGCCCGCCCGGCCGCCGAAGCGGCGGCCAAGCTGAACGGGGTCCGCAAGGTGCTGCTCGCCGAGGCGGACGAACTCGCCGAACGGCTTGCCGAACCGACCGCCGCGCTGGTCCACGGCCTTGCCGGCAGCTACGACGCGTTCGTGGCGCCCGCGACGACCATGGGCAAGAACGTCATGCCTCGCGTCGCCGCGCTGCTCGACGTCATGCAGGTCTCCGAGATCATCGAGGTGGTGTCGCCCGACACGTTCAAGCGGCCCATCTATGCCGGCAACGCGATCCAGACCGTGCAGGCGACCGACGCCAAGAAGGTGATCACCGTGCGGACGGCGTCGTTCCAGTCGGCGGGCGACGGGGGCTCGGCCTCGGTCGAGGAGATCCCGGCGGCGGCCGATCCGGCCGTGTCGACCTTCGTCGAGAACAGGCTCTCGGAGAGCGACCGTCCCGAACTGACGTCGGCGAAGATCATCATCTCCGGCGGCCGCGCGCTCGGGTCGGCCGAAAAGTTCAAGGAAGTCATCCTGCCGGTCGCCGACAAGCTCGGTGCCGCCGTGGGCGCCAGCCGCGCGGCCGTCGACGCCGGCTACGCCCCCAACGACTGGCAGGTGGGCCAGACCGGCAAGGTCGTGGCGCCGCAGCTCTACGTCGCCGTCGGCATCTCGGGCGCCATCCAGCACCTGGCCGGCATGAAGGATTCCAAGGTGATCGTCGCGATCAACAAGGACGAGGAGGCGCCGATCTTCCAGGTCGCCGACTACGGCATCGTGGGCGACCTGTTCACCATCCTGCCCGAGCTCGAAAAGGCGCTTTGACGCGCGACTTCCGTCGGTATTAATTTGTCGGGGCCGGGGTGGACGAAGCCACCCCGGCCCTTTAGTTTGCACTGCACAATAAGAAGGCGGGCACAAAGCCCGTCGACGGGATCACTACCATGAGCGGGAAGATCGGCACGGTCGGCATCGTCGGCGCCGGACAGATGGGCGGCGGCATCGCGCATGTCTCCGCGCTGGCAGGCCACACGGTGCTCCTGCACGACATCTCCCCCGACAACATCGAGAAGGGCATCGCAACGATCAGCGGCAACATGGCCCGCCAGGTCGCCTCGGGGAAGCTCGACGAGAAGACCCGGCAGGGCGCGCTCGGCCGCATCGTCGTGGCGAAGGCCATGCAGGACCTGGCGACCGCCGACCTCGTCATCGAGGCGGCCACCGAGGACGAGAGCGTCAAGCGCAAGATCTTCGCCCAGCTCTGCCCGCTGCTCAATCCCGAAGCCTTGCTGGCGACCAACACGTCGTCGATCTCCATCACCCGGCTGGCGGCCCAGACCGACCGGCCTGAACGGTTCATCGGCATCCACTTCATGAACCCGGTGCCGCTGATGAAGCTGGTCGAGCTGGTGCGCGGCATCGCCACCGAGGACAGCACGTTCGAGACGGCCAAGGCCTATGTCAGCAGCCTCGACAAGACGGTGACCGTGGCCGAGGATTTCCCCGCCTTCATCGTCAACCGCATCCTGCTGCCGATGATCAACGAGGCGATCTACACGCTCTATGAGGGCGTCGGGTCGGTCGAGGCGATCGACACGGCGATGAAGCTCGGCGCCAACCATCCGATGGGTCCGCTGCAGCTCGCCGACTTCATCGGGCTGGATACGTGCCTGTCGATCATGCAGGTGCTGCATGACGGCCTGTCGGATTCGAAGTACCGGCCGTGCCCGCTGCTGGTGAAATATGTCGAGGCCGGATGGCTCGGGCGCAAGACCGGCCGCGGCTTCTACGACTACCGCGGCGACCAGCCTGTACCGACGCGGTAGGCCACCGGCTCAGGAGGCCGCGGCGAGCTTCCGGGACCGCTGCGAGCCGGACGCCGACGTGCCGTCGAAGACCACCACGCAGTTGCGCCCGGACGCCTTTGCCGAATAACAGGCCTCGTCGGCGCGCGCGATGATCTCGTCGATCTCCTCGCCGGCGACGCCGAGCGGCGCCACGCCGATGGAGGCGCCGACGTCGTGGCGGCGGCCGTTCCAGTTGAAATCGAGCGTGCCGATGGCGCCGACCATGCGGTTGGCGATGGCCTCGGCCTCGCGCGGCGGGCAGGCGCGCAGCAGCGCGGCGAATTCGTCGCCGCCCAGCCTTGCCACCAGGTCGCCCGGCCGCACCAGCGTCGAGATCGCGTCGGCCACGCGCTTCAGCAGCGCGTCGCCGGCGGCATGGCCGCCGGTGTCGTTCACCGCCTTGAAGCGGTCGAGGTCGATGAACAGGAACTGCGCGCTCGCGGCGTCGGCGGGGTTCTCGGCGACGAGCTGCTCGAGCGTGCGGATGAAGCTCGACCGGTTGGAGAGGCCGGTCAGCGCGTCATGCGCCGCGGCATAGGCGAGTTCGCGCTGCAGGGTGCGCGCGTCGGTGAAGTCCTGGAACACGATGACCGAGCCGCCGAACTCGCCCTTCTCCGTCTCGATGGCCGAGACAACCTCGCGGATCGAGCAGCGGGTGCCGTCGGCGCGGACCAGCACGGCGCGGTTGCTGGCGCGCCCGTCGCGGTCGGGGTGGAGGCGCTCGCCGGTCTCCTCGTCGACGGAGCGGTAGATCTCGGCCAGCTGCTTGCCGAGCGCCGCCGTCGCCGAGGCGCGGGTCAGCTTCTCGGCAACCGGGTTCATGAAGGTGACACGGTTGACGGCATCGGTGCAGATGACGGCGTCGCCGATGGCGTTGAGGGTGACGCGCAGGCGCTCCTTCTCGTCCGCCAGCATCTCCGTATAGGAGACCAGCCGCTCCTCCGCCTCGCGGCGCATGGTGATGTCGGTCAGCGTGCCGATGGCGCGGGCGACCGAGCCGTCGGGATTGCGCTCGACGACCTGCCCGCGGTCGAGGATCCAGATCCACGCGCCGTCCTTGCGGCGCATGCGGAACTCGGCCTCGAACATCGCGGAGCGGCCGGCGACGTGGTCGCGGTCGGCCTGCTCGACACGCTCGCGGTCGTCGGGGTGAACCAGCGCCAGCCAGCCATCGGGATCACCGTCCAGCTCGCCCTCGTCATATCCCAGCATGGTCCGCCAGGTGGAGGAATAGGTCACCCGGCCGCGCTTCAGGTCGAGATCCCAGACGCCCTGGCCGGCCGAGGCCAGCGCGAAGTTCCAGCGCGTCTCGGCCGCGGCGATCGCCGCCTCGGACTTCTTGCGCGCGTCGATGTTCTCGATCTGCGAGACCATGTAGAGCGGCTCGCGCGTCCGCTCGTCGCGGATCACCGAGCCGGTGACCTTGGCCCAGACCGGGCTGCCGTCGGCATGGATGTAGCGCTTCTCGAAGCCGTAGGTGTCGACGGCGCCGGTGCGGACACCGTCCATCTGGCGGATGCCGACCTCGCGGTCATCGGCATGGGTGAGTTCGGCGAACGTCCCGCCCTCCAGCTCGGCGCGGGTGCGGCCGAGCATGTCAGCAAAGGAGGGGTTCGTCTCGATGATCCGGCCGTCCAGCGCGACGATGACCACGCCGATCGCCGAATCCATCATCGCGCGGCGGAAGCGCTGCTCGCTCTCGGCGACGCGGGCGCGGTCGGTCCGGGTCTGGGCGATGACGAGGCTGCCCAGCATGGGCAGCAGGGCGCAGATGGCGAGGGATATCTGGAAGCGGTAGGCGGCCATCGCCTCGGCCATCGGGGCAGACTGCGCCTGGCCGGTGGCGACCATCGTCAGCACGGTCAGCACCGCCGCGGCGCCGACCATCGCGACGGCGAAGGGCGACAGGAAGACCGCGCTCACCATCAGCGGCACCAGCAGGATGATGAAGGGGAAGCTCGTCCAGGCCGAGCCGGCGGCGGCCGCGGCGACGACGCAGAGCAGCGACACGCCGAGCGGCACGATCGCGGCCGGCCGCGTGACCTCGGCGAAGGCGGCCCGGGAGGCCAGGAGGGCGACCGGCAGGACGACGACGAAGCCCAGCGCGTCGCCCGTCCACCACAGCCACCAGGTCGACAGGACCGGCTTTCCCTCGAGCGCCAGCCGCATGAGGGCGAAGACTCCGCCCGCAAGCGCCGGGCCAAGGCCGGCGGCCAGGCCCATCACGGCCAGATAGCGCCGCGGCCCGGCGAGCCAGGTGTCGGGCTCCCTGTAGCGTACCGCCACCAGCCCGTAGGCGAGGAGGATGCTGATCATGTTGGCGGCGGAGAAGACCAGGGCGCTCTGCAGCGTATGGCCGAGCGCCAGGTTCGTCAGAAGCCCGCCGGACGCGAGCACGATGCCCGGCAGCGCGACAGACGCGAAGCGCGCCCGGAGCAGGAATCCGACCGCAAAGGCGTTGGCCGCCCACAGGCCCATCGCGGCGTGGCCGGCATAGAAGAACTTGACCGAAGCGGCCGCCATGGCGGCATGGCCCAGCGCCAAAGCCAGAAGGAGGACGGCCTGCCGCCCCGCGCCCTCGGTTCCTTGCCTCGCCACCGCCGTCACCACCGCCTCCGGTCTTCGCCGAGCAGCTTCGGGCGAAGCGGTTTAGGAAGCGTTGTGATCGGCCGGGGCAGCGCGCGCCTGCCGGTGAAACGATGGCGCGCTTGGTTAACGAAGCGTGAATTCGCGGCTCGATGACCACATTCTGGTCCGACCAGTCAGGACGCCGCATAGCCGGGGGCGGACGGCGGTCAGGCCGGAGGCGGCCAGACGGGCCGCCGTCGGGATCAGCCGGGGCGACCGAGCGCCGCGCCGACGAAGCGGGCCGCGTCCTCGCCGCCCCAGTCCGCCGGGCCGTTCATGTGCGCGAGGAGGCAGCCGTCCGGGCCGACCAGGAGGGTTACGGGCAGGCCGAGCGCCAGGCCCTGGCGCTTCAGCTCGTTGAAGATGCCCATGGAGGCGTCGCGGTAGTAGCCCAGCGTGACGATGCCGATGTCCTGCAGGAACTTCTTCGGCTTGGTGTCGTCGCCGGTGTCGATGTTGACGGCGACGACCTCGAACTCGTCGCCGCCGCTCTGCATCTCCAACGCGTCGAGAGACGGCATCTCCTCGCGGCAGGGCGCGCACCACGTGGCCCACAGGTTGAGCAGCACGGTGCGGCCGGCGAAGTCGGCCAGCGACATGTCCACGGCCTCCGGACCCTTGAAGGCGAGCGCCGAGAGGGAGCGCGGCGGATCGGCCGCGACGACCGCCGCCACGTCGCCGGTGGCCGCAGCGGCCAGCGATCTGGCGCGGTCGGCATTGGCCTGGCAGGCCTGGTCAGCGGCCGAAAGCTCGACGCCATTGTTGCCAGGAAGCCCGCCGCTCACGTATACGGCGACGCCGCCGGCAATGACGCCTGCGAGCGCGGCGACAGACAGGGCGCGCCAGGCGGGGAACAAGCGTTTGACCATCGGATTCCGGTTAGCACGATGAGCGAGAAGAAAGCCAGCAACCAGATGTGGGGCGGTCGTTTCGCCTCAGGTCCCGCCGCGATCATGGAGGCGATCAACGCCTCGATCGGCTTCGACCGCAAGCTGTTCGCGCAGGATATCGAGGGCTCGCTCGCCCACGCCCGGATGCTTGCCGACAGCGGCATCATTTCCGCGGCCGATCAAGAGAAGATCGCTCACGGGCTGAACACGATCCTGCGAGAGATCGAGGCCGGCGAGTTCCAGTTCTCGACCCGGCTGGAAGACATCCACATGAACGTCGAGGCCCGGCTGTCCGACCTGATCGGCCCGGCCGCCGGCCGCCTGCACACGGCGCGGTCGCGCAACGACCAGGTGGCGGTCGACTTCCGCCTGTGGGTCAAGCGCGAGCTGGCGCGGACCGCCGAGGCGCTGAAGGCGCTGATCGGGGCGCTGCTGGACAAGGCCGGCGAGCATGCCGCGACCGTGATGCCCGGGTTCACCCATCTGCAGGCGGCGCAGCCGGTGACGTTCGGGCATCACTGCATGGCCTATGTCGAGATGTTCGGCCGCGACCTGTGGCGGGTGCGCGACGCGATCCAGCGCATGGACGAGTCGCCGCTCGGCGCCGCCGCGCTGGCCGGCACCAGCTTTCCGATCGACCGCACGCAAACGGCGCGGGCGCTGGGTTTCCGCGAGCCGACGCGGAACTCGATCGACAGCGTTTCCGACCGCGACTATGCGCTGGAATTCCTGGCGGTCGGGTCGATCGCGGCGACCCACCTGTCGCGGCTGGCGGAGGAGATCGTGATCTGGTCGACGCCGCAGTTCGGCTTCGTGCGGCTGTCGGACAGCTTCTCGACCGGCTCCTCGATCATGCCGCAGAAGAAAAATCCCGACGCGGCCGAACTGGTCCGCGCGAAGACCGGGCGGATCAACGGCCACCTGATCGGCCTCCTCACGGTGATGAAGGGACTGCCGCTGTCCTATTCAAAGGATATGCAGGAGGACAAGGAAGCCGTGTTCGATGCCGCCGAGACGCTCGACCTGATGATCGCGGCGATGACCGGCATGGTGTCCGACATGCAGATCAACGCCCAGGCGATGAAGAAGGCCGCGGGCGCCGGCTATTCGACGGCGACAGACCTCGCCGACTGGCTGGTGCGGGTGACCGGGCTGCCCTTCCGCGATGCGCATCACGTGACGGGCCGCGCGGTGGCGCTGGCGGAGTCGCGCAATGTCGGGCTGGAGCGGCTGTCGCTGGAGGACCTGCAGTCGCTCGACCCGAAGATCACCGCCGACGTGTTCTCAGTGCTGACGCCGCGCAATTCGGTCAACAGCCGGACCTCCTTCGGCGGCACGGCGCCGTCCGAGGTCAAGCGGCAGATCCGCTACTGGCGCAAGCGCCTGAAGAGCGCCTGAATCGCGGGATGCAATCGACGGCAATCTCGGCTACAAGCTGCCGACTGACCAGGAACGGGGCGCAATGGCGTTGAACGGACCAGTGCGGGCTGTGATGCTCGTGGCGATGCTGGCGGCCGTGGCCGGCTGCGGCCGCAAGGCCGATCTCGACACGCCGTACCAGGCGCGCGTGGACGCGCGCGAGGCCGCCAGGAAGGCGGGCGAACCGCTGCCGCCCGAGCCCGAGGAGCCGGTGGCCGACCGGCCGTTCATCCTCGACGGACTGCTGTGACGCCCCGGGCCCATCCGTGAACCATTTCGAATATCGCGGCGGCATCCTGCATGCCGAGGACGTGCCGGTGCCGGAGATCGCGGCCGAGGTCGGGACGCCGTTCTACCTCTATTCGACCGCGACTCTGGTGCGGCACTACCGCGTCTTCGCCGAAGCCTTCGCGGGACTCGATTCCCTCGTCTGCTACGCGATGAAGGCCAATTCCAACCAGGCCGTCCTGCGTACGCTGGCGAAGCAGGGGGCAGGCGCCGACGTGGTCTCCGAAGGCGAGCTGCGGCGCGCCCTGGCGGCCGGCATCCCGCCGTCGAAGATCATGTTCTCGGGCGTCGGCAAGAAGGCGTCGGAGATGGATTTCGCGCTCGCCGCCGGCATCCACTGCTTCAACGTCGAATCGGAGCCCGAGCTCGAGCTCCTGTCCGCGCGGGCCGTCGCCGCCGGCAGGACGGCGCCGGTGTCGCTGCGCATCAACCCCGACGTCGACGCCAAGACCCACAAGAAGATCTCCACCGGCAAGGCCGAGAACAAGTTCGGCATCGCCTGGCAGCGCGCGCGCACCGTGTACCGGCGCGCCGCCGGACTGCCGGGCATCGCGGTCGCCGGCATCGATACCCATATCGGCAGCCAGCTCACCGAACTCGAGCCGTTCGACGCCGCCTACGGGCTGCTGGCCGAGCTGGTCGGCCAGCTGCGCGCCGACGGCCATGCGATCCGGCACGTGGATGTCGGCGGCGGCCTCGGGGTGCCCTATCGCACCGACAACAACCCGCCGCCGCTGCCCGATGCCTATGCCGCCATCGTCAGGCGCCACATGGCGCCGCTCGACGTCAAGGTGATCTTCGAACCGGGCCGGCTGATCGCCGGAAACGCCGGCATCCTGGTCGGCGAGGTCATCTACCTCAAGGAAGGCGACGCCAAGAACTTCCTGATCGTCGACGCGGCGATGAACGACCTGATCCGGCCGACGCTCTACGAGGCCTTCCACGAGATCCGGCCGGTGCGGCAGGCGCATCCGGACGCGCCGCGGATGGTCGTCGACGTGGTCGGTCCCGTCTGCGAGAGCGGCGACTTCCTGGCGCATGACCGCGACCTGCCCCTGATGGCGCCCGGCGACCTCTTCGCCGTCGGCACCGCGGGCGCTTACGGCGCCGTGCAGGCGGGAACCTACAATACGCGCCTGCTCGTGCCCGAAGTGCTGGTCGACGGATCGCGCTTTCACGTGGTGCGCCCGCGCCCGACCTACGACCAGCTGATCGGCCTGGATTCCGTGCCGGACTGGCTGCGCTGACCCGCCGGCACGCGCCGCCCAAACAATCACGTTTGCGTCACTCCGCCTCGCCTTCGCCGCGTTTGCTGCTATTGTCGGCGTTCTGCGAACAGGCGCCAGCCGCCGTCGTGACGTGGAAGGGTCAATGGCCGAACAGCCCAGTGCCGATGTGAACCAGCGCCTGGCCGGGCGCCTCGCTCGTGCCCGCCTCGCCGTCCGCGCCGCGATGTCGCTGGAGAGGCTGTGGCCGCTGCTGCTCCCCTTCGCCATCGTCGCCAGCCTGTTCGTCAGCCTGTCCTGGCTCGGCGTCTTCCGCATGATGCCGGACACCGTGCGGCTGGCCACGATCGCCGGCCTCGTGCTGGCCACGCTCGCGGCGCTCCTTCCGCTCCGCCGCTTCCGGCGGCCAAGCGCGGCCGACGTGGACGTGCGGATCGAGCGCGCCAACCAACTTGCCCACAATCCGGTGCAGGTGCAGGCGGACCGGCCGGCCGGCCGCGGCTCCAGCTTCTCCGACGCGCTGTGGCGGGAGCACCAGCGGCGCATGGCGGGGGCGCTCGCCGGCGTCGGCGGCGACCTGCCGCGGACCGGCGTGCCCGAGCGCGATCCGTGGGGGCTGAGGGCCGTCGCGGCGCTGCTGCTCGTCACGGCCTTCGCGTTCTCGTTCGGTCCGCAGGGCGGGCGCCTCACCGATGCCTTCCGCGGCCAGGCGGCGGCCGACGTGCTGCCGCCGCGCATCGACGCGTGGATCACGCCGCCGCCCTACACCGGCAAGGCACCGATCTACCTGACGGCGGAGGCGAACCGCGACATCCCGGTGTTCACCGTGCCGGCGGGCAGCGAGCTGTCGCTGCGCGTCACCGGCGGGTCGGGCGGCGAGACGCTCGCCTATGCCAATACGCAGGGCGAGGTGCGCGACATCGCGGCGGCAGGCGCGGCTCCCCGCGACGGCGCGGCCGAAGGGACACCCGAAGCGGCAGCCCCGGCGATCCCCGCACAGCCGGGCGGCCCCCTGCAGTTCACCTCGAAGCTCGACGTCGACGGCATGGCCACGCTCGCCTCGGGCGAGACGGTGCTGGAGACGTGGGCCTTCGCGGTGACGCCGGACCGGGTGCCCGAGATCCGCTTCACCGACGAGCCGAAGCGCGCGGTCAACGGTTCGCTCGAACTGCGCTACGAGATCGAGGACGACTACGGCGCGGCGTCGGCGCGGGCGGAGTTCAAGCTCGCCGACCCGCAGGCGCCCGGCGCCCGGCCGCTCTATCCGGCGCCCGACATGGCGCTGGCGCTGCCGCGGCGCGGCGGCAAGGACATCGCCACCAAGACGACGCGCGAGTTGACCGAGCACGTGTGGGCCGGCGCCCGCGCGAACCTGACGCTGGTCGCCGTCGACGACGCCGGCCAGGAAGGGCGCAGCGAGACCAAGACGTTCGTGCTGCCCGAGCGACCTTTCACCAACCCGCTGGCGAAGGCGGTGATCGAGCAGCGGCGCATTCTCGGCCTCGACGCGACGCAGAAGCCGCGCGTGATGGAGATGATCGACGCGATCACGCTGCGGCCGGAAGACACGTTCCAGAACCCCAGCCACTATCTCGGCATCATGACCGGGCGCACGAAGCTCGCCATGGCCGAGACGGACGACCAGCTGCGCGCCGTCGTCGACTACATGTGGGAGCTGGCGCTGGGCATCGAGGAGGGCGACTTCTCCGCCGCGGAGCGGCGGCTGCGGCAAGCCCAGGAGGCGCTGAAGCAGGCGCTTGAGAACGGCGCCAGCGACGAGGAACTCGACGCGCTGATGAAGGAACTGCGCGAGGCGATGAACGAGTTCCTGCGCGAGTTCGCCGAGCGCGCGCAACGCGATCCGAACCTCAGCCAGAGCATGCCGCGCGACGGCCAGCAGATGCGCCAGTCCGACCTCGACCGGATGCTGGACGAGATCGAGAACCTCGCCAAGTCGGGCAATCGCGACCAGGCGCAGGAGCTTCTTTCGCAGCTGCAGGACATGATGAACAACCTGCAGGCGGGCCGCCGCCAGCAGCCCGGCCAGAACGGCGAAGACAGCGCCATGCGCGAGCAGATGGACAAGCTCGGCGAGATCATGCGGCGCCAGCAGGAGATGATGAACGAGACTTTCCGCATGGACCAGATGCGGCCGGGCGAGCAGGGCGAAAACGGCGAGGGCGAGGAGGGCGCCGAGGGCGGCCAGGGCATGACGCCGGAGGAGTTCGCCGAGGCGCTGAAGCAGCTGCAGGAGGGCCAGGGCGGCCTCAAGGGCGACCTCGATGCGCTGATGAAGGGCCTGGAAGGCCTGGGCATCCAGCCGGGCGAGGGCTTCGGCGAGGCCGGCGACGAGATGGGCGGCGCCGAGGGCGCGCTCGGCGAAGGCGAGGGCGACCGCGCCGTCGGCCACCAGGGACGCGCGCTGGAAGCGCTGCGCCGCGGCGCCCAGGACATGATGCAGCAGATGCAGCAGGCCATGGAAGGCGACCAGGGCGGCGGCCAGGAAGGCGGCCGCCAGCAGAACGCCGACCGCGACCCGCTCGGCCGGCCGCGGGCGACGGACGGCCCGGACTTCGGCGATTCGGTCGAGGTGCCGGACGAGATCGATGTTCAGCGCGCGCGGCAGATCCTCGAGGCGATCCGCAAGCGGCTCGGCAATTCGTTGAGCCCGACGATCGAGCGGGACTATCTGGAGCGGCTGCTGGAGCTGCGCTGAGCCGGATTTACCGGCGCGGAAAAGGCCGGTGGTTCATCCTTGAGGTCGGCATGACAGACCGTCCGCCGCCGCCCGGCGCGTGTCAGGCGGAGACGGCGAGGAGCTTGTCGACGCGGGCGCGGATCTCGGCCAGCGTGAACGGTTTCTGCAGCACGCCGACCACGATCTCGTTGAGCTCCGCGGCGCGCTCGCGCTGGTCGGCATAGCCGGTGACGAAGAGGATGCGCAGGCCCGGCCACGCCCGCGCGGCGATCTTGGCCATGTCGATGCCGTCCATACCCGGCATGCGGATGTCGGAGATGACCAGGTCGTAGTGGCCGTTGGCGGCGGCGAGCTTGACCAGGCCGGCCTGGCCGTCGCCGGCGACGTCGATGCGGCAGTCCGCGCGTTCGAGGGCGCGGGCGGCAAGCAGGCGGACGGATTCGTCGTCCTCGACGATGAGGATCCTCGGCATGACGCAAGGATATGCGTCAAATCTTAGAGTTCCGTGAAGGGTGCCGTTAACGATTGCGGCCGCTACGCGTCGCCCTTGACGACGCCGACGAAGGGCAGCTCGCGGAAGGCGTGGGCGACGTCCATGCCATAGCCGACGACGAAATAGTCGGGGCATTCGAAGCCGACGAAATCGGCGTCGATGCTGGTCTGGCGGCGCGTGTGCTTGTCGAGAAGCACGGCGATCGAGCAGCTCCTGGCCCCGCGCTTCATCATCAGGTCGCGGGTGAAGGACAGCGTCTTGCCGGACTCCAGGATGTCGTCGATCAGCAGCACGTCGCGGCCGGCGACCTCGTTGTCGATGTCGCGCAGCACGCGCACCTCGCCGCTGGTCGTGCCAGTGCCGTAGCTGGAGATGAAGATGAACTCGACCTCGGGCGACAGGCCGACATCGTGCATGGCGCGGATCAGGTCCGCGGCGAAGATGAAAGAGCCCTTGAGGATCGAGATGACCAGCAGGTCGGTGTAGTCGCGGCCGGCGATCTCCTTGGCGAGCTCGAGGTTGCGCCGGGCGATCGCGGAGGCGGAGAACAGGACCTCGATGTCTTTGCCACGAACGACGGGCATCAGTCTTTCTCGTCTGCGAAGGCGACCTGGACGGACTTCACCCCGTCTCTAGGCGCTTCCAGGCGGCTGGAAAAGCTGAAACGCGCGCCGGGCGCCAGCTGCGTCGCCGATGTCCCCAGCTTGTAGCGCAGCAGACGGCCGTCGCCGCCGGTGACGCGGATCTCGATGGCCGGCAGCATCGCCGCGCCGGCGCCGCCGTTGATCGCGACGCCGTCGACGAAGAGGACATGGCGTCCGCCGGCGTCCTCGATGCGCGACACCACGTCCTCGATGCGGAAAGCCGGGCCGCTGGTCGATTCGACGGCGCGCGTCGCCGCCGGCTCGCGTACCAGCGCGTGGCCACCCGACACCCAGAACGCGCCGGCGGCGAGCGCCAGGCCGAGCACCCAGAACGCCGGACCGCCGCGCGACGCGGCGTCGGTCGAGCCGCGCGCCTTCAGCACGTCCATGCCGGGCGCGGCCGGGGCAGTGGGCTGGTCGTCGGCCGATGGAGCGGCGTCGGCGCGCAAGGGGGCGTCGATCGTCTCGAACTCGGCGTCCGCAACGTCCGCGCCAGCGGACCGCCCGCGCACCGGCTGGTCGCCGACTGGCAGGATTTCCCCCGACACGGGATGGCTATAGCGGTCGTCGGCCATGCGGCGCCTTCCGGTTCGCCTCCGGGCGTAAACGGAAATGGTTAACCGTTCGCGACTTCCGGTCGGTCGCGGCCCGCAAAAGCGCCGGAATTAACCGCCAGTTAACCATGCCGAAACCATGGTCGACCGCGGGCGTCGGCCCGTCACCCCGGGATTCTGGGACGCATCCATTGATCCGCTTCGAGAATGTCGGCCTGCGCTACGGAATGGGACCGGAGATCCTCCGCGACATCTCCTTCCAGATACCGCACGGCTCGTTCCAGTTCCTCACCGGCCCGTCGGGCGCGGGCAAGACGACGCTGCTCAGGCTGCTGTTCCT
The DNA here is from genome assembly GCA_019635755.1 of Rhizobiaceae bacterium. Lineage (GTDB taxonomy): Bacteria > Pseudomonadota > Alphaproteobacteria > Rhizobiales > Rhizobiaceae > OAS926. The sequence goes on from JAHBYW010000006.1 coordinate 21,033, forward strand.
GTCGCTGAAGCCGACGCGCGGCCTGATCAACATCTTCGGCAAGGACCGCGCGCGCATCTCGCCGCGCGAGCTTCCGCTGATCCGGCGGCGCATCGGCGTCGTGTTCCAGGATTTCCGGCTGCTCGACCACATGACGACCTACGAGAACGTCGCGCTGCCGCTGCGGGTGCGCGGGCGCGAGGAGTCGTCCTACCGCAACGACGTGGTCGAACTGCTCCGCTGGGTCGGCCTGGGCGAACGGATGTATGTGCTGCCGCCGGTGCTCTCGGGCGGCGAGAAGCAGCGCGCTGCGATCGCCCGGGCGCTGATCGAGCAGCCGGAGATCCTGCTGGCCGACGAGCCGACAGGCAATGTCGATCCGCCGCTGGCGCGCCGGCTGCTGCGGCTCTTCATCGAACTCAACCGGCTGGGCACGGCCGTCGTCATCGCCACGCACGATCTCGGCCTGATGGACCAGGTCGAGGCGCGGCGCATGGTGCTCGACGCCGGCAGGATCACGATCGATGACGATTGAGACCGCAGGGGCGGACGTGCCGAAGGGCGGCGAACAGGCGGCAATGCCGCTGCGCGCGCTGCGCCGGCAGACGCCGATCGTGCCGGAGGCGAACGTCGCCGGGCGCGCGCTCGTGCTGGTTATCGCGATCATGACGTTCCTGTCGTCGCTGACGCTCGGCGGCGTCAGCCTGGTGCGCGACACCGCGTCGGTCTGGGAAAGCCAGATCGCGCGCGAGGCGACGATCCAGATCAAGCCGACGGACGGGGTCGACATGGAGGACGCGCTGACCCGCGCGGCCGAGATCGCGGCGGGCTTCCAGGGAATCGTGCGTGCCGAGCCGGTGAGCCGCGAGGCGACGGCGCGGCTGCTGGAACCGTGGCTGGGGCCGTCGCTGAACATCGACGAACTGCCGGTTCCCCGGCTGGTCGTGCTCACCGTCGACCAGTCCATCATGCCGGATTTCGAGCAGCTCCGGGCCGCGCTGGCCACGGAGGTGCCGACCGCGACGCTCGACGACCACCGCACCTGGGTCGACCGGCTGGTGGCGATGGCGCGCACCACGGTTACGATCGGCATGACCGTGCTCGGGCTCATCCTGTCGGCGACCGTGCTCTGCGTCGTGTTCGCAACGCGCGGCGCGATGGCCGGCAGCGGCCATATCATCGAGGTGCTGCACTTCGTCGGGGCGGAGGCGCGCTTCATCGCCAGCGAGTTCCGGCAGCACTTCCTGCTTACCGGCGCGAAGGGCGCGGCGGCGGGCGGCATCGCCGCCATCCTGGTCTTCCTGATGTTCTCCTGGTGGTCGAGCAGCAACGTCGCCACCCCGGAAGGCGACCAAGCGTCGGCGCTGTTCGGAAACTTCGCAATCGGATTGCTCGGCTATGCCGGCGTCGCGGCCCTTGTCGCCGTCGTGGCGGCGCTGACCGCGGTGACGTCACACCTGACGGTTGTGGCATACCTGACCGATCTCGACGTGAAGCAGCATGACCATGGGTGAGCCTGCCGGCGCATCGCCGTCGCTGCCGCTTGCCGCCATCGATGCGGCTTTCCGCAGCCTCATTTCGGGACTATCAGTTTTTCGATGAAGGGTCCGAACCTGATCGAGCCGACGGACGGTGCGATCGTCGGCGAAGCGCGTCGCGGCGGCTTCCTGGCGAAGGTTCGGTATGTCGTGCTGCTCGTGCTCGTCATGGCCGTCGCGTTCTTCGGCGGCTTCGCCGCCTTCGCCAGCTACGTCGCCGCGCTCACCACGCCGGCCGATCCCGAGCCGGCCGATGCCATCATCGTGCTGACGGGGGGCCAGGCGCGCATCGACGCGGCGGTGGCGCTGCTGAAGTCGGGCAAGGGCGAACGCCTGCTGATCAGCGGCGTGCACCCGTCGGCCGACCGCGACGACCTCGCCGAGGCGACCGGCGGCGACCAGACGCTCTTCGCCTGCTGCGTCGACATCGGCTACGACGCGCTCGACACGGTGGGAAACGCCGAGGAAAGCGCCCAGTGGATCACCAGCCACGGCTACCGCAGCGCGATCCTCGTCACCAACAACTACCACATGCCGCGCAGCCTGCTCGAAATGGGGCGGCTGGTCGGCGACACGCGGCTCGACCCCTATCCCGTGGTCAATTCCGACCTCAGCGACTGGCGCTGGCTGTCGCAGCCGGACGCGCGGCGCATCCTCTTCACGGAATACCTGAAATACATCGCCTCGTTCGCCGGCCTGTCGCCCAGGGTCGACCCGCAGCATTTCACCGGGGCGAGGGCGGCCCCCTGAGCGGCGGGCTTCCCTTTTCGGCGGTCCGGCCTTAACCAGCAAGCCCGACCAAGCGAGCCGTTCGATGCTGCTGTTCGTCCGATCCCTGGCCTTCAACGTCGCCTTCTACCTGAACCTGATCGTCCAGATGATCTTCTGGACGCCGATCTACTTCCTGGCGCCGCGGCGGACGGCCTGGTTCATCCCGAAGTTCTGGATCCGCACCAGCCTGTGGCTGCACCGCGTGATCGCCGGCGCGAGGCCTGAGATCAGCGGGCTGGAAAACCTGCCCGACGGCTCCTGCATCATCGCGCCCAAGCACCAGTCGTTCTGGGACACGATCGCCTTCCTGCCGCACATCCCGGACGGGCTCTACATCCTGAAACGCGAACTGACGTGGATTCCCATGTTCGGCTGGTACATCCTGAAGATGCGGATGATCCCGGTCGACCGCGGCAGCCGCTCGAAAGCGCTGAAGGCCGTGGTCGCGGCGACCAAGGCCGAGTTCGCCCGCAACGGCCGGCAGCTCATCATCTACCCGGAAGGCACACGGCGGGCGCCCGGCGACGCGCCGAACTACAAATACGGCATCGTCGAGCTCTATTCGCAGCTGAACGTGCCGGTGGTGCCGGTGGCGCACCAGGCCGGGCTCTTCTGGCCGCGCCGCAAGTTCCTGCGCTATCCCGGCACGATCAAGGCACGGTTCCTGCCGCCGATCCCGCCCGGGCTGGACAGGGAGGAGTTCATGCGCCGGCTGATGGCCGAAACCGAGACCGCCTGCGACGACATCCTGGTCGAGACGGCGGCGATGGCAGACGCGCCGCCGATGCCGCCGACGGCCGCGGCGCGCCTCGTCGCGCTGGGCAAGCCGCACTGACGACGCCGGACTAGGGTCCGGCCAGCGCGGCGACCTCCTCCAGCCAGTCGTCGCGGATCCGCAGGGCTCTGAGGTGCTGGACGGTGCTGGCGACGTAGTCCTCGTTGCGCCCGGACTGGCCGACCGCGCCGCGGACCGCGGCGGCGGCCTCGGCCGTGCTCAGCCTGCCGGCATACTGCCCGTGGGCCCGATCGACGATGTAGCAGAGCGCCATGACCGTCTCGCCGGTCGCGAGACGCACGGCCAGCGTCCGCTCGAGATAGACGCTCGTGACCATCTCCCGTCCGCGCAGATAGGCGACGACCTCGTCGCGGAGCTCGCCCGGAACGCGGAAGGCCAGGCCGACGCACGACCCGCCGCGGTCCAGCCCGAGCACCAGCCCGGGGCGGGACGGCGTGCCTCGGTGCACATGCGAGCGCACGCACAGCGACCGGCGGAACCCGTGGAGCCTGCCGCGCAGCGTCTCCGTGTGGGCGAACCCCGGCCGCCACATCAGCGAGCCGTAGCCAAACACCCAAAAATCGACCATATCGCCAGCGACAAGCCTCCACGACGCGGCGGGGCCGCGCGAGCGAGCGTTAGCGAGACACAAAGCATGGCGTCAACTCCAGGCGGCGAGGTCCGCCGGCCGAAGTCCTCCCGGCGGTTCGCCTGGCTGACGGCCTTCATCCTCGTGCTGTTCTGCGGCTACGCCGCAGCGTGGTTCTATGTCGGCAACATGCTGCGGGACCGCTTCGTGCAGTTCCTCGACTCGGCCAATGCCAGCGGGCTGGAGGTCGAGTGCCGCAACCCGCGCGCCGGCGGTTTCCCGTTCCGGATCGGCCTGTTCTGCGACTCGACGCGCTATGCGGACCCCGGCGAATTCGCGCTGTCGGCGGAAGGGCTGCGCTCGGCGGCGCAGGTCTACAACCCGTTCCTCATCGTCGCGGAGCTCGACGGGCCGGCCGTCCTCGACACCGCGCCGCTGGCGCTCGGCGCCAGCTGGGACAATCTGCGCGCCAGCCTGCGCTACAATCTCGATGCGCCCGAGCGCGTGTCGATCGAGGTCGCGTCGCTCGACGCCAGCATCACGCCCAGGGCGAGCGAGAAGACGCCGCTGTTCTCCGCCAAGGACGCGGAGGCGCATGCGCGGCCGAACGGCAACGATCTCGACCTCGCCGCGAGCTTCGCCGACCTGAAGATCGACCCGGCGATGCTGGACGGCGGCGCGCTGCCGGCCTTCTCCGGCGACGGCGACATGACCATCACCGACGGCATGCTGCGCATCAACGGCGGCGGCGACCTGCTGCTCGGCCAGTCCGGCACCATCCGAACGCTGTCGCTGTCGACCGGCGGCGCCAGGCTGACGCTGGCGGGGACCTTCGCGCTCGACCCGCAGGGGCTGCTCGATGCAGACCTTGTTGTGAGGGCGAGCAACCCGCAGGCCATCGCGCCGATCGCGGCGGCGGCGTTCCCGGAGTCCGCGGCGGCAATCAGCGCCAGCCTCTCGGGGCTCGCGGCGCTCGGCGAAAACGCCGAGCTGCCGCTGACCATCCGCAAGGGCGAGATGACGTTCGGGTTCCTGCCGATGGGCAGGATCGGGCCGCTGCTAGTTGGCCGGTAGCTTGTCCGGGTGGGCGGCGATCTGCCGGCCGAAATCCGGCGCGTCGACTTCCTGGCCGGCCTGGATGATCGAGCGGCGGATGGCCCGCGTGCGCGTGAACATCTCGAACAGCCTGTCGCCGTCGCCCCAGCGGATCGCGCGCTGAAGCGAGGCGAGATCCTCGGAAAAGCGCGCCAGCATCTCGAGGATCGCGTCCTTGTTGTGCAGGCACACATCGCGCCACATGGTCGGGTCGGACGCGGCCAGGCGGGTGAAGTCGCGGAAGCCGGACGCCGAGTACTTGATGACCTCGGACTTCGTCACCGTCTCCAGGTCGTCGGCGGTGCCGACGATGTTGTAGGCGATGATGTGCGGCAGGTGGGAAACGATCGCCAGCACCATGTCGTGGTGCTGGGGGTCCATCGTGTCGATGTTGGAGCCGCAGCGCCGCCAGAATTCGGACAGCCTGGCGAGTGCCGCCGGGTCGGTGCCGGGCAGCGGCGTGAAGATGCACCAGCGGTTCTCGAAGAGTTCGGCGAAGCCGGCGTCGGGGCCGGACTTCTCGGTGCCGGCGAGCGGGTGGCCGGGGATGAAATGCACGCCGGCCGGGATGTGCGGCTGCATCTGCGCGATCACGGACGACTTGGTCGAGCCGACATCGGTGACGATCGCGCCGGGCTTCAGCGCCGGGGCGATCGCGCTGGCCACGTCGCCGGACGAGCCGACCGGCACGGAGACGACGACGAGGTCGGCGTCGCGCACCGCCTCGGCAGGGTCGGTGGTGTAGGAATCGCCCAGCCCGAGCTCGCGCGCGCGCTCCAGGGTGGCGGCGCTGCGGGTGGCGATGGCGATGTGCCCGGCCAGCCCCTCGCGCCGCACGATGCGTGCCAGCGACGAGCCGATCAGGCCGATGCCGATCAGGGCGATCTTGTCGAACATGGGCTCGGTCATGGTCAGGTCTTCAGGAACTCGGCGAGCGCGGCGACGACGCCGCGGTTGGCATCTTCGGTGCCTACCGTCATGCGCAGCGCATTCGGAAAGCCATAGGCGCCGACGCGGCGGAGGATGTAGCCGCGCTCGGTGAGATAGGCGTCAGCGAGCGCGGCCGAATGCTTCTTCGCGGCGGGAAAGTGGATCAGCAGGAAATTGCCGACGCTCGGGGTGACGCGAAGCCCGAGTCCGGCCAGTTCGGTCGTCAGCCAGGCCAGCCACTCGGCGTTGTGCGCGACGGTCGTCTCGACATGGGCGCGGTCGCGGACGGCGGCGGCGCCGGCCTCGATCGCGGTCGCCGTGACGTTGAACGGCCCGCGCATGCGGTTGATGGCGTCGACGATGTGGGCGGGGCCGTACATCCAGCCGATGCGCGCGCCGCCCAGCCCGTAGACCTTGGAGAAGGTGCGAGTCATGACGACGTTCTGCGCCGAGGAGACGAGTTCGACGCCCGCCTCGTAGTCGTTGCGGCGGACATATTCGGCATAGGCCGCGTCGAGGACCAGCAGGACGTTCCCCGGCAGGGCGGCGTGCAGGCGGCGCACCTCCTCGAACGGGATGTAGGTGCCGGTCGGATTGTTGGGGTTGGCCAGGAAGACGATCCGCGTCCGCGGCGTGACCGCCGCCAGGATGGCATCGACGTCGGCGCGCTCGCCGGTCTCCTTCACCGACACGGGCGTGGCGCCGGCCGCGGTGATGTAGATCTTGTAGACGAGGAAGCCGTGCTCGGTGAAGATGCTCTCGTCGCCGGGCGACAGGTAGGTCTGTGCCAGCAGGCCGAGGATCTCGTCGGAGCCGTTCGAGCAGACGATGTTCGCCGGGTTCAGCCCGTGCACCTCGGCGATCGCCTCGCGCAGCTTCGTCGCCGAGCCGTCGGGGTAGAATTCGAGCCGGCCGGCGACCGCGCGCACCGCCTCGACCGCCTTCGGCGACGGGCCGAGCGGGTTCTCGTTGGACGACAGCTTGTGAACCCTGGCCACGCCGGCAGGCGCCGCGCTCTTGCCCGGAACATAGGCCTCGATGTCCATGACGCCGGGTTTCGGGGTCGGGCGCGTCGGTTCGGTCATAGTGCTGCGGTCCATCCTGCAGGGAGCCGTGCCACTGGCGGCTGCCCTCTACCAAAGCTTTCCCGTTGACGCAAAGGGCGGCGGGTCCTATTGTTCCGGCAGGTACCGTGGTGATTTGGCCGGTCGGCTTGCAGCCACGTTAAACAAGTCGCTAAAGGACCGTCGGCGTAAAGCCCGTGGACCGGTTGCGACATTCGCGGCCGGTTTTTTTGTTCTGGAGTGCGGATCGATGCCGATCAAGATTCCCAACCAGCTGCCCGCCCGCGACGTCCTCGTCCGCGAAGGGGTATCGGTGATGGACGAGCGGACAGCGCGGCGGCAGGATATCCGCCCGCTGCAGATCGGGCTCCTCAACCTGATGCCCAACAAGATCCGGACCGAGACTCAGTTCGCGCGCCTGATCGGCGCGACGCCGCTGCAGGTCGAGCTCAGCCTGGTCAGGATCGGCAACCACAAGGCGAAGAACACGGCCGAGGACCACCTGATCACCTTCTACGAGACATGGGAGGAGGTTGCGGCGCGCAAGTTCGACGGGTTCATCATCACCGGCGCGCCGATCGAGCTGATGCCGTTCGAGGAGGTCACCTACTGGAACGAGCTGGAGAGGATCCTCGACTGGACCGCCACCAACGTCCATTCGTCCTTCTTCATCTGCTGGGGCGCCATGGCCGCCGCGCGGCATTTCCACGGCGTACCGAAGCACACGCTGGGCAAGAAGGCGTTCGGCGTCTTCAGCCACCACAACCGCGCGCCGACATCGCCCTACCTCGCCGGCTTCTCGGACGACTTCGCCATCCCGGTGTCGCGCTGGACCGAGGTCCGCATCTCCGACATCCCTGCCGATTCCGGGCTCCAGGTGCTGATCGAATCCGACGAGACGGGGCTTTCGCTGCTGGCCGAGCGGCCGGGGAACCGGCTCTACATGTTCAACCACATCGAGTACGATTCCACGTCGCTCAAGGAAGAGTACGACCGCGACGTGGCCGCCAAGACGCCGATCGAGGTTCCGCACGGCTACTTCCCTGGCGACGACCCGACGCAGCCGCCGCTCAACCGCTGGCGGTCGCATGCGCACCTGCTGTTCGGCAACTGGATCAATCAAGTCTACCAGACCACGCCCTTCGAGCTCGCCGACATCGGCCGGGTGTCGCAGCCGGCGGCGGCGTAGGCCGGCCGGCTCTAGCGATCCAGTTCCGGAAAGAAGCGGTCGCCGTAAAAGCGGCGGTCGCGCTCGCCCTTGAGGCAGTCGACTGGCGGATCGGCCTGCACGGGCACGACCTGTGCCTCGGGCTGCAGCCCGCCCACTTCGAGGATCAGCTTGCGCCGGATCGCCATCGCGAACTCGGAGGCGTCGCGGATCGGCAGCACGAAGGAGCCGGGACCTCCCGTCACGCATTGCGCATAGTAGAGGTCGATGTCCGGGAAGGTGGGCGAGGGGCGGATCAGGATCGGCAGGCCGTTGATGACGATGCCCCTGGCCAGCGCGGCGTCGCGCGCCTGCTCGACCGGCTCGCCGGTGTTGTTGGGTCCGTCACCGGAAACGTCGATCACCTGGCGCCACGACTGGTAGCCGCTGCGCTCGAACAGGCCGGCCGCGTAGTCGATCGCGCGCGAGATGGAGGTGCCGCGAAAGTCTGCGACCGCCTCGGTCTCAAGCCGGTCGGCGAAGGCGGCGGCGCTCTCGGGGCCGTCGATCACCTGCCACGGCACGAGGCTTTCCTCGCGAACCGACCCGGCCCACTCGAAATAGGTGATCGCGATGCGCCCGAGCGCGCCCTGCTCGACGGCGCGGACGAAATCGGGATGGCGGATCGCCGCGACGTAGCCGGCCCGCTGCAGGGCGAACTCTTCCGCGTCCATCGACCGCGAGACGTCGACGGCAAGCACCAGCTCGACGTCGACCTCGGTGTCGGGCGCCGCGGCGGCCACGATCCCGCAGCCGAGACAGAGAAGCAGGCTGGCCGCCAGATGCATCGTCCAAAGGCTCCGTGCCGGCGGGCACGATCCGCGATCAACGCGGCGAAAATGGGCCGGGCGGCAAGGGGGCGCGGCTGCTGCGCGCCGCACCCTGCGGCGACAGGACCGGCACGAAGACGCGGCGCGACGCGCGCTGCTTGACCGGCAGGCCCTGGTAGAGACGTTTCTGCGCCTCGACCAGGACAACGCCGGAGAACATCGGCCAGAAGCGCCGGCCGGAGCGCTCGAAAAGCTGGTGAAAGCGCATCACCCAGCGGCGGCGCGACGGCGGGTAGAACAGCGCCTCCGACCAGGCGCCGGGGGTGAAGTTCGCCTCGCGCAGCAGCGTCGTCAGCTGCCCGCGCGAATAGGGGCGGCCGGTGCCGAACGGCGTGTGCTCGAGGCGGGCCCAGACGCCGCGGCGATTGGGCGCCACGATCACCAGGCGGCCGCCGGGGGACAGAACGCGCCAGACTTCCTTCAGCGTCTCGCGCGGATCCTCGGCATGTTCGAGCGCGTGGACCAGCAGCACCCTGTCGACCGACGAATCCGGCAGCGGCAGCTCCTCCTCGAACACCAGCGCGGTCGCCGATGGACCGCCGGGCGGCCAGTTCACCGCCCCCTGCCGCGCGGGCATGAAGGCGAAAACGCGTTCGGCACCGGACCCGAGGCGATCCAGCCAGGGAAGCGCGTAGCCGAGGCCGACCAGCCGCTCCTGCGGCAGGTTGGCCCAGATCTCGCCCAGCGCGGCCGCGATCGACCGCTCGGCAAGGCGGCCGAGCAGCGAGGCATAGAAGGAGCGCAGGTCGACGATGTCCGACATGTCGCCTGACGGTAACGGCGCGAAGCTATTTCATCAAGAAAGGCGGGTGACAGGCCGCGGCATGAACCCTATTTTCCGGCCGCAAAGAAGGAGCAGAACGATGGCCATCCAGATTGACCAGTTCATGTGCCGGACCGACAATTTCGGCGTGCTCGTGCACGATCGGGACAGCGGCGACACGATCCTGATCGACGCGCCGGAGGCGACGCCGATCCTGGCGGCAATCGAACGGACCGGCTGGACGCCGCGCGCCATCTTCACGACGCATCACCACCCTGACCATGTCGAGGCGAATCTGCTGTTGAAGCAGCGCTACGGGCTGGAGATCATCGGCCCGGCCGGGGAGGCGTCGAAGATCCCGGGCATCGACAGGACCGTCAAGGGCGGCGACAGCGTCGACTTCGGCGGCCGCAAGGTGGCGGTCATCGACACGCCCGGCCACACCGCCGGCCACATCACCTTCCACTTCGCCGACGACAAGGTGGCGTTCGCGGGTGACACGCTATTCGCCATCGGCTGCGGCCGGCTGCTGGAGTGCAAGCCGCCGGTGATGTTCGAATCGCTGAAGAAGCTCGCCGCGCTGCCCGGCGACACGCGCGTCTATTGCGGCCACGAATACACGCAGGCCAACGCCAAGTTCGCGCTGACGGTCGATCCGGAAAACGCAGCGCTGAAGGCGCGCGCGGCGCGCGTCGACGCGGCGCGCGCGGAGGGCAAGGCGACGCTTCCGACGACGATCGCGGAGGAGCTGGCGACGAACCCGTTCCTGCGCTGGGGCGACCCGGCGATCCGCAAGACCCTCGGCATGGAAGGCGCCAGCGACGCCGACGTGTTCGCCGAGGTCAGAAAACGCAAGGACGTGTTCTGAGGCAGGTCACGGCGGGCGACATCCAGCGCGGCGCGGGGCCGCGCGTTCAGGGCGCCACGAAACCCAGCGTGATGCCGAGCTGCGCCAGCACGTAGGTGATCCACACGACGTAGCGCATCAGGTCGCGCAAGGGGTTGATCGCCGGCATCAGGAACTTCTCGATGGCGAGCACGGTGTCGGAGAAGACGAACAGCAGCGCGCCGGCGATGACCCACAGGCTGTCGAGCGTCAGCGCCGCCAGGCCCATCGCGAGGATGGCGAAGACGTAGACGAAGATCAGCGGCCGCATCGATGCCGGCACGTAGATCATCAGCAGAACCAGCATGAAGAGCGTGGAGACGGTCATGACGACCGCGACCCCCAGCCGGAGCCATTCGGCCGTCAGCAGGCCGGCACCGCCGCCGACCTGATAGAACAGCACCGCGTAGACGACCTGCGCCACCAGGAAGCAGAGCACGCCGGGCTGGAACAGCCGGTCGTCCTCGCGCGACAGAAGCGCGTCGCCGGCGGCGCTGAAGGCGAGCCCGAGGGCCAGAAGCAGCGGCCCGCCGACGATGCCGGCAAGGACCGCGAGCAGCACGGCCGGCAGCGTCTTGACGATCGTCCGAAGCCAGGTCGGATGCCGGCTGAGAAGCAGGAGGTAGAGGACCGCGGCCGCGACGGCTGCGATAAGCGTGCCGTTGGGCAGGGCCTCGAGGCCGCCCGGAAAAGGCATCATGAGTCTGTCCCCGCGGTTCCCGCGCGCCGGCCGAAAAGAAAGGATTTCGCGGCCAGAATCGCCCCGCCGGTGATCAAGACGCAGGCCAGGAGGAGCGTCAAGCTCGGCTCGGCGAAACCTGTGAGTATCAGCACCAGCGTCGACAGGAGCGGCGAGGCGTAGCTCGCGGCGCCGAGGACCTGGATGTTGCCGTGCTTGACCCCGTAGTCCCAGGCATAGAAGGCGGCGCCGACGGGCATCACGCCGAGCCCGGCCACGGCGACCCATTGCAGCGGGCTGGCCGGCATCACGGTTTCCTCCAGCAGAAGGTGGCAGACCAGCGAGAGCAGGGCGGTCGCGGCGCAGAACCACGTCACCATCGAGGTCGGCACGGCGGAGTAGCGGCGGGACAGCAGCGAATAGGCCGACCACACGAAGGCGCAGGCGAAGGCGGCGAGATAGCCCAGCGCATATCGCCCGTCGAAGCTGATGCCGCCGCCGCGCGTGACGATCAGCACCGTGCCGAGGAGGCCCAGCGCAGCGCCGGCGACGTGGTACCAGCGCAGCCGCTCGCCAGGCATCAGCGCCGACCCGATGACGATGAAGAGCGGCCACAGATAGGCGATGAGGCTCGCCTCGACGGCGGGCGCGTTGCGCAGCGCGGTGAAATAGAGGAAGTGGTAGCCGAACAGGCCGCCGATGCCGATCAGCCAGACGACCGGCGGCACCGGGCCGGCCTTCGCGGCCGGCAGGACGGCGCGCGCGGCGAGCCCGACCACGGTTCCTACCGAAAAGGTCAGGGCCGACAGCAGGAAGGGCGGCACGGCGCCCGACGCATCGGTGAGGAGCGCCAGCAGCGCCCACATGGCCACGGCGGAGAAGCCGACAAGGGTGGCTCGCAGCATGTGTGTCTGGCCCGGTTCCCGCCTCGCGCGGCCGGGATATAGGCCGTTTCGGCGGTGCCGGGCAATGAGTCGGCGGATGCTTGACCAATCGGCCAAATGCCACTATGGAACCCCGACTTTTCCAGAGGCCGCCCGACTGTCCGCGCGCCAGCATCCCGGTGCGGCGCGGTCCATTGGCCGAAGAACGAACCGAAGGTAACAGAAATGTCCCGCGCCTGCGAACTCACCGGCAAGGCCGTGCTCTCCGGGCACAATGTCAGCCATGCCAACAACAAGACGAAGCGCAAGTTCCTGCCGAACCTCGTCAACGTCACGCTGATCTCCGAAGCGCTGAACCAGAACGTGAAGCTGCGCATCTCGGCCAACGCGCTGCGCTCGGTCGAGCATCGCGGCGGTCTCGACGCGTTCCTGGCCAAGGCCAAGGAGAGCGAGCTGTCGCAGCGCGCGCGCCTGCTGAAGAAGCAGGTCGCCAAGAAGCTGGCCGAGCAGCCGGCCGCCTGACGCGTCCGGCGGGCCTCGGGCCCGCCACTGGTTCCATTACCCAGGATAAAAAAATGCACTCCGTCCGATATCTGCCCTTCGTGGCCGCGATGGCACTCGTCGTCGTGGCCTCCAACGTGCTCGTGCAGTTCCCGGTCGACGCGACTGTCGGCCCGCTGTCGCTGGCCGATGTGCTGACCTGGGGCGCCTTCACCTATCCCTTCGCGTTCCTGGTCACCGACCTCGCCAACCGCCGGCACGGTCCGGCGATGGCGCGCCGCATCGTCTTCGTCGGCTTCATGATCGCGGTGGCGTGCTCGATCGTCGTGCCGCCGCTGCTGTTCGCGCTCGGGCTCATCGACTTCGAGACCGCGGCGGCGCGGCTGGTGCGCATCGCGATCGCGTCGGGCACGGCGTTCCTGACGGCGCAGCTTCTCGACGTGACCGTGTTCAACCGCCTGCGGCGGCGGTCGTGGTGGCGCGCGCCGATCTTCGGGACGCTGGCCGGCTCGGTGGTCGACACGGCGATCTTCTTCACCGTCGGCTTCTCCGCGCTGTTCGCCTTCGCCGGTCCCGACGACGCCTTCGCGCTCGAAGCCGCGCCGCTGCTCGGCCTGCTGCCGGTCGAGGCGGAGCGCTGGATGTCCTGGGCGCTGGGCGACCTGGCGGTGAAGCTGCTGATCGCGGCCTTCGCGCTCATCCCCTACCGGCTGATCGCCGCGAAATGGAGCGAGCCGGCCGTCGCCTGAAGCGCGGCGCGGTCAGCCTCGCTCGATCAGGAACTGGTGGCCGTTTCCGATCTTGATGGTCTGAATCAGCCGGTGGCCGGCCTCGGTACAGAAAGCGGGGATATCGACGGTGGCCAGCGGATCGGTCGTCGCGACCCACAGTCGGTCGCCAGCCTCCATCGAGGCCAGGCGCTTGCGCGCTTTCAGCACAGGCAGCGGGCAGTTCAGCCCCTTGAGGTCGTAGGTCGCGGGCGCTCGCTGCAAGGCGCGGCCTAAAGCATCTTGCAGCAAGGTGGCATCACCTTGCGTCGCACAAATGCGGCCAAAACAATGAGATGGACCATGATCCGCCCCGAAAACCGCTGCGCACTTTTCGGGATCATGGTCTATGAGCCGAAGAGGTTGCTGATCCGCTTGCCGACCTTGCCGAGGCGGCTCTCCGGCTCGGGCTCGACGACCTGCACGGCCTCGGGTCCTGCCTTGGGCATGGAGGCCTCGCGCTTGGCCTCGTCCTTCGCGGTCTTCTCGGCGGCCTTGCGGGCGTCCTCGGCGGCCTTGGCGGCTGCCTTTTCCTCGGCGTCCTTCTTCCTGGCGGCCTCGGCCGCCTCGAGGGCCGCCATGCGCCGGCCGGCCTCGCTGTCGGCGCGTCCCATCGGGCCGCTGACGACGACGGTGCCGTCGGCGGCCATCGAGGGCGGCTCGACCGAGACGCGCTCGCCGCGGGCGCGGCGCTTGGTCCAGTCGGAGACGACGCCCGCCTCCTTGACGCCGACGATCGACGGCTTCGGAGACGCCAGGTCTGTCTTCGCCGAAAAGGTGGCGAACTCGACGTCGAACTTCGCCTTGTGCGACTGATAGGCCGTCGCCAGCTCCGGCGAGACCGTCGTGGTCGCCGGGCACGCACCCGTCGCCGAGAACGGGCGGCCGTCGAGCGGCGTCTGGTTGAAGACGTAGCGCTTCTCGCAGACGTCGACCTTGGGCGGCACCTTGGTCAGCTCGAAATGGTCGTAGCCTTCCTTCAGCATCTGCCAGAAGGCGTAGTTCGGGTCGTTGCGGTAGCGCGCCATGTTGGCGGCGGTCATGCGGAACGGAAACGCCTGGATCTGGAACTCGGTCTGGCCGCCCTCGAAGGCGTCGCGCGCGAAGGCGTAGATCTGCTCCATCGGGCCGTTCTTCATCGAGTAGCAGCCCGAGGAGGAACAGTCGCCATGCACCATCAGGTGCGCGCCCGTGCGCCCGTTGGCGCGGTCGTAGGCGTTCGGATAGCCGATGTCGAAGGAGAGGTGGTAGCTAGAGTTGGGATTCATCTGGCCCGGACGGACCATGTAGAAGCCCTCCGGCGCCTGGCGGTCGCCCTCGATGTATTTCGGGCCGAGCTTCCCGGAGAACTTGCAGATGTCGTAGGAGGCGATGATGTCGTAGCGGCCGTTCGACTTCTGCTTCCAGACCTCGAGCTTGCCCTCTTCCTTGAAGATGCGGCCGAGCACGGGGGACGTCCGGCTCATCCCCTTCGACGCCATCGCCCTGACGATCTCCGGCGACAGCTTGGCGTTGGCGCGCGCGCCATACGCCATCTCCTTGTAGTCCTGCTCGGTGCAGCCGACGAGTGCGAGCGCACCGAGAAACAGAGCGACACGGGCGTATCTGTGGATCATCAGCAAACTTGGCGTCTGGTCACGTTTGTGCTGGCCTGCCGGCCCCCGAATGCGCCGGCACCCTAGGCCGGTTAGCCTTGAAAATCGATTACCGCAAGCGCGGCCCGATTTCACTCACGGCTTTGTCATTGCAACCGGCCAAGGGCGATTTTGTGGCGCGGCGGTGGCTTCGGATCAGCCGCGGTCGTGTCGCAGGTAGCCGTGGCTGGCCAGCGGCACCGCGAGATGGCCCTGGCCCATGTCGCGCCAGGCGAGGGAACGCTCGAAGCGGTCGACGCCGATGTCGGCGAGGCGGACGTCGCTCAGCTTCCCGTATTCGCGCTCCAGGCGCAGCGTCTCCAACCAGCGCGTGGGCGCGGCGACCAGCGCCGCGATGCGGGCCGCCAGGCTGCCGCCCGCATCGTCGCGGGACAGCATGAAACGCCCGGCATCGGGGCGGCGGTCGAATTCGAGGACAGTCATGGGATACTCCTGAGCTTGCATGGGCGAAATCCCGGGAATCCCGCCTCGACCGTCACGATCGAGATCCGAAATGTCACCGAAACATCGCTGAAGTGTTCGCGGGGTGCGGCCCTGCCGTCACCCGGCGAGGCCCGGCTGGGGCGTGACGGTCTAGAGCCCCCGGCCGATGGCGAGATATTTGTCCCGCCGGTGTTCTCGATAGTCCATGTTCGATTGTCCGAGTTCGCGCAGCGCGCTGTCGATCTGGTCGCCGGTCGCGTCCATCACCGCCTGGGCGCCGCGGTGGGCGCCGCCCAGCGGCTCCGGCACGATGCCGTCGATGACCTTCAGCTCGAGCAGATCCTGCGCGGTGATCTTCATGTTGGTCGCGGCGTCCTTGGCGCGGGTCGAGTCGTGCCAGAGGATGGAGGCGGCGCCTTCGGGCGAGATGACCGAGTAGATGGCGTGCTCCAGCATATAGACCTTGTTGGCCGTAGCGATGGCGATGGCGCCGCCGGAACCCCCCTCGCCGATGATCACCGACAGCGAGGGGACCCTGAGCCCCAGGCAGGCCGAGGTCGAGCGCGCGATGGCCTCGGCCTGGCCGCGCTCCTCGGCGCCGATGCCGGGATAGGCGCCGGCGGTGTCGACCAGGCTGATCACCGGCACGCCGAACCGGTCGGCGAGCTCCATGATGCGCACGGCCTTGCGGTAGCCCTCGGGCTTGGCCATGCCGAAATTGTGCTTGAGCCGGGTCTTGGTGTCGGAACCCTTCTCCTGGCCGATGACCGCAACCGGATTGCCGCGGAAGCGCGCGAAACCGCCGATGATGGCGTTGTCCTCGCCGAAGGCGCGGTCGCCGGCCAGCGGCGTGAAGTCGGTGAACAGACGGCCGACATAGTCGACGCAGTGCGGGCGGTCCGGATGCCTCGCGACCTGCGCCTTCTGCCAGGGGGTCAGCGCCTTGTAGAGCTCGCGCAGCAATTCCTGGACGCGCTTCTCCAGGCGGGAAATCTCGCCGGCCACGTCGATCGCGTCGCTGGTTTCTGCGAGCTTCTTCAGCTCAAGGATTTTTCCTTCGAGGTCGGCGATCGGCTTTTCGAAATCGAGATAATTGTACATTCCTGAAGGGACCAGAGACCTGACCGGTGGCGGGCGCAAAAGCTGCGGAATCCGGGTCGCCGGCCGCATGAAAGCCGCCCTCACATATAGGCGGCGAGCCTAGTCGGCAAGCGGATGATGGTCGGTGACCAGTCTGACCAGCCGCTCTTCCAGCACATGGGTGTATATCTGGGTCGTCGAAATGTCGGAATGGCCGAGCAGTTGCTGCACGGCCCGGAGGTCCGCGCCGTTCTGCAGCAGGTGGCTGGCGAAGGCATGCCGCAGCACGTGCGGCGAGATCGAGGCGGTGCGGACGCCGGCGCGGGCGGCGAGCCCCTTCAGGTCGCGGGCGAACACCTGGCGCGGCAGGTATCCGGCCTCGGAGGAGGACGGAAACAGCCAGGGGCTGTCGGCCAGGCCGGGCGCGCGGTTGCGTTCCGACAGCCAAGCCTTCATGGCCTGGCGCGCCTTTTCCGACAGCGGCACCATGCGCTCCTTGGAGCCCTTGCCACGGACGACGAAGAAGCGCTCGTCGCGCAGCGCCACGCCGACCGGCAGGCTGGTCAGTTCCGAAACCCGCAACCCCGTCGCGTAGAGCACTTCCACCAGCGCGTGCATGCGTGTCGCGGCGAGCGCGTCGGCGCCGTCGCCGGCGGTCCTGGCCTCCTCCGCGGCACGGTCGAGGAGGCGGCCGGCATCGGCCTCGCTCATCGTCTTGGGCAGCGGGCGGCCCCGGCGCGGCGCGTCGAGCGGACCGGTCGGATCGTCCGGGCGCAAGCCTTCGGAATAGAGGAACCGGTAGAACTGCCGCAGCGCCGAGAGCTTCCGCGCCTGCGACGTCGGCGCGAAGTTGCCGGCGATGGCGGACAGATAGGCGCGCAGGTCCGCGGTCGACGCCTCGGCGAGGCCGACGCCGGCCAGCGCGGACGCGGCATCTTCCAGGTCGCGGCGATAGGACTGCAGCGTATTGTCGCTGGCGCCCCGCTCGGCGCTCATCATCTCGAGAAACGCCTCGATGCGGGCGGCAGACCTCACTGGTTGAGCTTGTCTGCCGGGATGCGGACGGTCATCTCGCCCTGTTTCGGCTGCACATAGGTCGCCAGCGCGAACATGCCGCCATAGACGATGCCGACGAGCACGCCGATCGTGAGAAGGAAACGGAAGAGCGTGGGCATCGTCGGATTGCCGCTTCGGTCGGTTTGTCCTTTGGGCGAGACAGACTTTATGGTCTCGCAATCGGGTCATTTCAAGGCCGTCCGCCGCGACGCTTGACGCATTCCGCCTTTTCGTGCCGTAACCCCGCCGGAGAGGGACCGGGGATGACTGCCGCCAAGACCGCCCGCGAGGACGCCGCGCCTCTGCTCGATGCCCTCGGACAGCGCTCGATCGTCTTCGTCGGCCTGATGGGGGCCGGCAAGACGGCCATCGGCCGCAAGGTCGCGACGACGCTGGGCCTGAGCTTCCTCGACAGCGACCACGAAATCGAGGCCGCATCGCGCATGACGGTGCCGGAACTCTTCGAGCGCTATGGCGAGGCGGAGTTCCGCGCGCTGGAGCAGCGCGTCATCCTGCGCATCCTGGAGCACGGGCCGCAGGTGCTGTCGACCGGCGGCGGCGCCTACATGAACGACCAGACGCGCGCGGCGATCGCGGCGAACGGGCTCTCGGTGTGGCTGAAGGCCGACATCGACACGCTGATGGACCGGGTGGCGAAGAAGCAGAACCGGCCGCTGCTGAAAAACGCCGATCCACGCGCGGTGATGGCGCGGCTGATGGACGAGCGCTATCCGATCTACGCGCAGGCCGACGTGACCGTCCTGACGCGCGACGAACGCAAGGAAGTGATCGCCGGCGAGGTGATCGAGGCGGTGGCCGAAAGGCTGCTGCCGAAGGCGGAGGCCGCGAGACGATGAAGCCTGTGACCGTCACCGTCGGGCTCGGCGAGCGCGCCTATGATATCCTGATCGGGCCGGGGCTGATCGCCCGCGCCGGCGAACTGGTGGCGG
This sequence comes from Rhizobiaceae bacterium, assembly GCA_019635755.1. GTDB lineage: Bacteria > Pseudomonadota > Alphaproteobacteria > Rhizobiales > Rhizobiaceae > OAS926. Next base: position 39,455 of record JAHBYW010000006.1, read on the forward strand.
AGCGACTGCCCGGCGTGCGCGCGGCGGTCGTCACCGACGCGAACGTCGCGGGCATCCATCTTGAGCCGCTGCGCAAGGCGCTCGCGGGCGCCGGCATCGAGTCGGTCCCGATCGTCATGCCGGCCGGCGAGAAGACCAAGAGCTTCGAGCATTTCCACGAGGTCGTCGACGGCGTCCTCGGGGCACGCCTCGAGCGGCGCGACGTGGTGGTCGCGCTGGGCGGCGGGGTCATCGGCGACCTGACCGGCTTCGCCGCCGGCGTCGCGCGGCGCGGCATGCCGTTCGTGCAGGTCCCGACCTCGCTGCTGGCGCAGGTCGATTCCTCCGTCGGCGGCAAGACCGGCATCAACAGCCGCCACGGCAAGAACCTCGTCGGCGTGTTCAACCAGCCGAAGCTGGTGCTGGCCGACACCGACGTGCTCGACACGCTGCCGCCGCGCGAGTTCCGCGCCGGCTATGCCGAGGTCGCCAAATACGGGCTGATCGACCGGCCCGATTTCTTCGCCTGGCTCGAGGCGAACTGGCGCGACGTGTTCGCCGGCGGGCCGGCGCGCGTCGAGGCCATCGCCGAATCCTGCCGCGCCAAGGCGGAGGTGGTGGCGCGCGACGAGTTCGAGACGGGTGACCGGGCGCTGCTCAATCTCGGCCACACCTTCGGCCACGCGCTGGAGGGCGCCACGGCCTATGACGGCGCGCGGCTCGTGCATGGCGAGGGCGTCGCCATCGGCATGGCGCTGGCGCATCGTTTCTCGGCGCGGATGAACCTCGCCAGCCCCGACGACGCGCGCCGCGTCGAGGCGCATCTCACGGCGGTCGGCCTGCCGACGCGGGTCGCCGACATCCCGGGCGAGGTGCCCGGCGCCGATCGGCTCTTCGAGTTCATCACCCAGGACAAGAAGGTCTCGCGCGGAACGCTCACCTTCATCCTGACGCACGGCATCGGCCAGGCCTTCATCGCCCGGGACGTGCCGGCATCGGAGGTCCGCTCCTTCCTGGCCGAGCAGGCCGGCCCATGACGGCGGAAGGCTGGGCGATCCTCCTGGCCGTCATCCTCGCCGCCGCCGCCGCGGCGCTGGTGCTGCGACGGCCGCTGCGGGCACGCACGCTGGCACGCCGCCGGCGGACGGGCCGGAGGCAGCGGCCTGCCGAACCGCCCGCCGAACCGCGCCCGGCCTCGCCTGCACCGGCCGCGCTTGCGGCCGTCGACCGCCTGCGTGGCCTGGCCGACCTGAAGGGGTTCGAAGTCTCGGACGTCATGGTCCACCGGACCAACATGCGCTCGATCAACGCAGACGACCCGCCCGAGGCGATCGTGCGGGAAATCCTAGGCAGCCCCAACACGCGCATGCCGCTGTGGCGCGGCTCGATCGAGAACATCGTCGGCGTCGTGCACGCCAAGGATCTGCTGCGCGCGCTGATGGAGGTCGGCAACGATCCCGCCCGCATCGACATCATGAAGGTCGCCGCGAAGCCCTGGTTCGTGCCCGACACGACGACGCTGCTCGACCAGCTCAACGCCTTCCTGCGGAGGAAGAGCCATTTCGCCATCGTCGTCGACGAGTATGGCGAGGTCGAGGGCCTGCTGACGCTCGAGGACATCATCGAGGAGATCGTCGGCGACATCGCCGACGAACACGACATCGACATCCAGGGCGTGAAGCAGGAGGCGGACGGCTCCATCGTGGTCGACGGCGCGGTGCCGATCCGCGACCTCAACCGCGCTCTGGGCTGGACGCTGCCAGACGACGAGGTCACCACGATCGCCGGGCTGGTGATCCACGAGACGCAATCGATCCCGGACGAAAGACAGGCCTTCACCTTCCACGGCAAGCGCTTCATCGTGATGAAGCGCGAGAAGAACCGCATTGTCAGGCTGCGGATCAGGCCTGCCTCAGAAGCTGCCGGCCCGCTAAAATGACCATGGTCATTGACCATGGTCATTTTGCAAGTAGAGTCGACGCTGGAGCTTCAGATGACCAGCCAGGTTTCAAAATCGCAGTTCAAGGCGCGCGCTTGAATATTTCCGCCAGGTGGAGACCAGCGGCAAGCCGCTGATCGTCACGGATCATGGCAAGCCGACGCTGGAGATACGCAAGATAGCCACGACGGACTTTCAGCCACCCGCCGAATTGGCGGGTTCCGTTCTTTGGTATGATCGCCCATTCGATCCCGCAGAAGACCCGGATGAATGGGAAGCACTGACATGATCGTGCTGGACACCCACGTACTCCTCTGGTGGGTGGACCGCGATCATCACAGGCTCACCAAAGCAGCAACGGCGGCTTTGTCAGCAGACGAAAACAAGCTGGTTTCTTCCATATCAATCTGGGAGATCGCAAATCTCGTTTCGCTCGGCCGCCTCCGCCTGGGACGCGACGTCCGAGAATGGCTCGAGAAGGTTTCCACCACTCGCGGCCTGTCATTTGTTCCTCCGGACAACGACATCGCGATCAGAAGCACTCAGTTGGGCGACGAATTCCACCGTGACCCTGCGGACCGACTTATCGTCGCCACGGCCATGTCACGGGACGCTGCGCTGCTTACAGCCGACGACAAGATCCGGCGCTACCCGCACGTCACGACGATCTGGTGACCGCCTCTACCAGCGCGCCTTTTCGCCCGGGGCGGCGGGCTCGATCGCCAGCGCGTGCAGACCGGCCCGGAGTTCGGGCGCGAGCAGGTCGTTGACCGCGCGGTGGCGTTCGACGCGGCTCTTGCCGGCGAAGGCGGCCGAGACGATGCGGATGCGGAAATGCGTCTCGCCGGTGCCGTCGAAGGTCGCGTGATGGCCGGATTCGACGTGATGGTGGCCGGCGTGCTGGCTGCTCTCGTTGATGATGTCCAGCCGTTCCGGTCGGAACGCCTGCTCAAGCTTCGTACGGACGGTCTCGGCTATGGACATCGACGTTCTTCTCCACCAGATATGGGCATCCCGAACAGCACCGCCTGCCCGTTCACACCCGATTCAGCGGGTAGGGATAACATCGGCCAAATGTCAATTCTTGTTTCCCGGGACGAAGCACCCATAATCGGCGAAGCATGAGCAGCGCCTACGCCAAATCGTTCGAGAAGATCCGCATCCGCCGCGACCGCGAGGCGGAGGTGAAGTCGCACGCGCCGGCCTGCCAGTGGGACGGCTGCACCGGCGCCGGCACGCACCGGGCACCCGTCGGTCGCCTGCGCGAGGGCGAGTATTTCCGCTTCTGCTTCGACCACGTGCGCGAGTACAACAAGAGCTTCAACTACTTCTCCGGCCTCAAGGACACGGAGATCGCGCGCTTCCAGAAGGAGGCGCTGACCGGACACCGGCCGACGTGGAAGATGGGAACCGGCGGGGAGGGCGGTGCCTCGGCCGACTTCGCGCAGGTGCGGTCTGGCCGCGCCGGCTACTACAACCGTCTGCGCGACCCCTACAATCTGTTCGGCGGCAGCACGCACACGCCGCGCGAGCGCAAGGCGAAGCCGCTTGAGGCCAAGGCGCTGGAAACGCTTGGCCTCGACACCAAGGCGACTGGCGCCATGATCAAGGCGCGCTATAAGGAACTCGTCAAACGCCACCATCCCGATGCGAATGGCGGCGACAGGGGTTCGGAAGACCGTTTCCGCGACGTGCTGCAAGCCTACCGGGTGCTCAAACAAGCCGGTTTGTGTTAGTCGGCGCGTCTGCTAAGACGCCCCCCGAAAACTCGGTATTTGCGGGGCACGCGGCCCCTCGCGCGGCCGCGTCCATGGAGCACGAATGAACAAGGTCGATCGCGACATCGCCAACCTTCCGGACACGACCGTGAAGGTCAAGGACACGTTCGGCTTCGAGTCCCGGATGGTCGTACCGGCCTACTCGGTGGCCAACGAGCATGTGCCGGACGTCGATCCCGACTACATCTTCGACCAGCAGACGACGCTCGCGATCCTGTCCGGCTTCGCCTACAACCGCCGCGTCATGGTCTCGGGCTATCACGGCACGGGCAAGTCGACCCACATCGAGCAGGTCGCCGCGCGGCTCAACTGGCCCTGCGTGCGCGTCAACCTCGACAGCCATGTCAGCCGTATCGACCTCGTCGGCAAGGATGCGATCGTGGTCAAGGACGGCATGCAGGTGACGGAGTTCCGCGACGGCATCCTGCCCTGGGCCTACCAGCACAATGTCGCGCTCTGCTTCGACGAGTACGACGCCGGGCGCCCCGACGTGATGTTCGTCATCCAGCGCGTGCTGGAATCGTCCGGCCGGCTCACCCTGCTCGACCAGTCGCGCGTCATCCGCCCGCACCCGGCGTTCCGCCTGTTCGCGACCGCCAACACGGTCGGGCTGGGAGACACGACCGGCCTCTACCACGGCACGCAGCAGATCAACCAGGCGCAGATGGACCGCTGGTCGATCGTGACGACGCTGAACTACCTGCCGCACGACAACGAAGTGGCGATCGTCGTCGCCAAGGCGAAGCACTACCGCGACGCCAAGGGCAAGGACATCGTCAACAAGATGGTGCGCGTCGCCGACATGACACGCCAGGCCTTCATCAACGGCGACCTGTCGACGGTGATGAGCCCGCGCACGGTGATCACCTGGGCCGAAAACGCCGAGATCTTCGGCGACATCGGCATGGCGTTCCGGCTGACCTTCCTCAACAAGTGCGACGAGCTCGAGCGCTCGGTGGTGGCCGAGTTCTACCAGCGGGCTTTCGGGCAGGACCTGCCGGAAAGCGCCGCCAACGTGGTGCTCGGCTGACCCCTAGGTGCGAGACCGCCGATAGGATGCGTGAAAGCCGATTGCAGCGGAATAGTCGGAACGCGTGATGGCTGGACCAGGCGATAACACGAGAGCACGGCCGAAGACCGGCGCCGACGCCGACGTGTTCAAGCGCGCGGTCACGGTGTGCATGCGCGCGATCTCCGGCGACAAGGAGATGGAGGTCGCCTTCGCCAAGGACAAGCCGGCGCTGGCGGGCAACCGCGCGCGCCTGCCGGACCTGGCGAAGCGTCCGACGGCGGCCGACGTCGCGATCACCCGCGGCCTGGGTGACTCCATGGCGCTGAAGCGCGCCTGCCACGACCAGCGCATCCACCAGAAGCTGGCGCCCGAAGGCAAGCAGGCCCGCGCCATCTACGACGCGGTCGAGCAGGCGCGGGTCGAGGCGATCGGTGCGCGCGCGATGGTGGGCGTCGCCGACAACCTCGCCTCGATGCTGGAGGACAAGTATCTCAAGGCGAACCTCGCCGACGTGCGCGAGCAGGCCGACGCTCCGCTCGAGGAAGCGGTGGCGATGATGGTGCGCGAGAAGCTGACCGGCCGGGCCGTTCCGAGGAGCGGCGAGCGCATGGTCGGGCTCTGGCGCAACTGGATTTCGGAAAAGGCGGGCGAGGACCTCGAAGGCCTCGCCAACAAGCTGGACGACCAGCAGGCGTTCGCCCGCATCGTGCGCGACATGCTGGCGTCGATGGAAATGGCCGAGGAGCTTGGCGAGGACCAGGACCAGGAAGAGGCCGAGACCGAGGACGACGACCAGCCGCAGGGCGAGGACCAGAGCGAGGACGGCGGCGAAGACGACACCGGCGCCGACGACGCGCAGTCGGAGGAAACGGACGCCTCCGCCGACGAGCAGGACGGCGGCGAGATGGAGGCGGCGGACGCCACCTCCGACGAGATGTCGGACGAGGACGACACCGACACCGAAACGCCCGGCGAGGCCAAGCGCCCGGACTCGCCGTGGACAAACCTGCCGAAGGAAATCGACTACAAGGTCTTCACCACCGGTTTCGACGAGACCGTCGGCGCGGAGGAGCTCTGCGACGAGGAGGAACTCGACCGGCTGCGCGCCTTCCTCGACAAGCAGCTCGCCAACCTCCAGGGCGTCGTCGGGCGGCTGGCCAACCGGCTGCAGCGCCGGCTGATGGCGCAGCAGAACCGCTCCTGGGATTTCGACCTGGAGGAAGGCTCGCTCGACCCGGCGCGCCTGGTGCGCGTCATCATCGACCCGATGCAGCCGCTGTCGTTCAAGCAGGAGCGCGACACCAAGTTCCGCGATACCGTGGTGACGCTGCTGCTCGACAATTCCGGATCGATGCGCGGGCGGCCGATCACCGTCGCGGCGACCTGCGCGGACATACTGGCGCGGACGCTGGAGCGCTGCGGCGTCTCGGTGGAGATCCTCGGTTTCACGACGCGTGCGTGGAAGGGCGGACAGGCGCGCGAGAAATGGCTGAAGGACGGAAAGCCCGCCTCGCCCGGCCGGCTGAACGACCTGCGCCACATCATCTACAAGTCGGCCGACGCGCCCTGGCGCCGCGCCCGCCGCAATCTCGGCCTGATGATGCGCGAGGGTCTCCTGAAGGAGAACATCGACGGCGAGGCGCTGCTGTGGGCGCACAGCCGGCTGATCGGCCGGCCGGAGCAGCGCAAGATCCTGATGATGATCTCAGACGGCGCCCCGGTCGACGATTCGACGCTGTCGGTGAACCCGGGCAACTACCTGGAGCGGCACCTGCGCGCCGTGATCGAACTGATCGAGACGCGCTCGCCGGTCGAACTGCTGGCCATCGGCATCGGCCACGACGTGACGCGTTATTATCGCCGCGCGGTGACGATCGTCGATGCCGAGGAGCTTGCCGGCGCGATGACGGAGCAGCTCGCCGCGCTGTTCGGCGAAGAGGGTTCGCGCGACCAGCGCCGCCCGACCATGAGGAGAACCGGCTGACGATGGTGAATGGCGTGAAGCGTGGCAGGGCAGGCGGCCGACGGATATCGCATTGGGTGGCAAGCCTGGCACTGCTGGCGCTTCTGGCGCCGGCCGGCGTGCAGGCCGCGGACGAGGCGATCTCCGTCAACGTCCGCCCGATCTCGCAGTTCAGGATCGGCAGCGACGAGACGCGTTTCGGCCCGCTGGAATTCGTCGGCGGCCTGGAAATGACTTCCTCGTCGCGGGACTTCGGCGCGCTGTCCAGCTTCCGCTTCCTGACGCCGGGCGCCGATTTCATCGGCGTCGCCGACACCGGCTTCTGGTTCTTCGGAACGCTGGGGCATGACGCCGACGGGCGCCCCGCCACGATCTCCGATTTCAGCATGGAGCAGATGGTCGACGCGGCCGGGAATCCCATCGACGAGAAGTGGGAGGTCGACGGCGAGGGCCTGGACGTGAAGGACGGGATCGCCACGGTCGGGTTCGAGCGCCGGCACCGCGTCGCGCAGTTCCGCATCGAGCGCGGCGCGATGAAGCCGGCCTTCAAGGAACTCGATTTCCTGGTGCCGCGCCATGAGCTGCGCCAGAACAAGGGTTTTGAGACGGTCACGCGGGCGCATCCCTACGGCCAGCACGAGAACGGGCTCGTCGTCGTGTCCGAGCGCTCGATCGACACGCAGGGGAACGTCTTCGCCGCCATCATCGAGGGGCCGAACAAGGGCGTCTTCACGGTGAAGCGCGACGGCAATTTCGACATCACCGACGGCGCCTTCCTGGAGAATGGCGACCTGCTGATCCTGGAACGCAGCTTCAGCGTCGCCGAGGGGGTGAGGATGCGGCTGCGGCGGCTCTACGGCGAGACGATCGCCAAGGGGCAGGTGGCTGACGGCCCGGTGCTGTTCGCGGCCGACATGGCTTACCAGATCGACAACATGGAGGGGATGGACGTCTGGAAGCGCGCCGACGGCAAGACCATCGTGTCGCTGGTCTCGGACGACAACCATTCCATCCTCCAGCGCAACCTCTATCTCGAGTTCATCCTGAACGACGAGTAGCCGCGCCTTGCTCCCGCCACGCGGCGGGTGCACTCTCGGGTTGTGGCAAGACTGACGGAGCGCATGTCAGGCGTGTTCGCGCGGCTGGTGGCGGCGGCGCTTCTGCTGTCATGGGCGATGCCAGGCCCGGCGCCGGCCGCGGACAGGACGCTGAAGGGCGTCGCGCTCGTCATCGGCAATGGCGACTACGAACACATCCCGGCGCTTCCCAATCCCGGCAACGACGCCCGCGCGATCGAGGAGATGCTCTCCGACCTCGGCTTCGAGACGACGGCCGTCCTGGACCGCGACGCGAGGCGGCTGAGGCGCGATCTCCAGTCCTTCGTCGAGGACGCCGAGGGCGCAGACGTGGCGTTCCTCTACTATTCGGGCCACGGCATCGAGGCCGGCGGCGAGAACTACCTCATTCCCGTCGACGCCGACCTGTCGGCGCTGGAGTCCGCGGGGGAAGCGCTGGCGCCGCTGTCGGCGATCATCGACGAACTGAAGGCGACGGTGCCGGTCGCCATCGTGATGCTCGACGCCTGCCGCGACAATCCGTTTCCCGCCGGCGCGCTCGTCAAGGCCGACCCGGCCGCGCCGGGCGTGCCAATCGACGCCAGCGGGCTGGGCGAGAGCCGGGGCGCGGCGCCGCTCGCAGCGGCCAGCACCGACGCCAGCTTCGGCACGGTCGTCGGTTTCGCGGCCGAGCCCGGCAAGGCGGCGCTGGACGGACCCGCGGGCGGCAACAGCCCCTACGCGGCCGCCGTGCTGCGCCATCTCTCCGCGCTGACCGGCGAGGAATTCGGCACAGTGATGCGCATGGTCGCCGAGGAGGTCTACCTCAAGACGGACGGCCGACAGCGGCCGTGGATCAACGAGAGCCTGCGCCGGCTGCTCTATTTCGGCGGGACCGCGACCGAGCCCGCCGGAGAGGAGGGCGAGATCCTCGCCGAGCGACGACAGCTGCTGCTGACGATCTCGTCGCTGCCGGAGGCCGGCCGCAAGCGCATCGAGACCATCGCCGACGCAGACGGCGTGCCGATGGACGCGCTCTTCGGCATGCTGAAGGCGCTGGGCGCCGAGGCGCCGGACGACCCGGCCGAACTCGACGCGCTGCTGCGGGGGCAAACGGAGAGGCTCAAGGCGCTGCTGGCCGAGCGCGACGCGCTGAAGAGTTCCGACCCGGAGATCATGCGCCTCGCCTCGCTGGCCGACGAGGCGCTCGACGAAGGTGCGCTGACGACGGCGATCCGGCTGCTCGACCAGGCGAAGGAGCGGGTCGGCGCGCTGCGGCGCACGGTGGACGACGCGGAAGCCGACATCCGCGCCCGCCGCCTGGAGTTCGCGGCCGTCTACGCGAAAAGCGCGGACGCGCGCCTGGTCACCTTCGACTACGCCGCCGCGGCGGCCGACTATGCGCTGGCCTTCGAGCAGGCGCAGAAGTGGGACGACCGACTGGCGTGGTCCTACAAGAACAGCGAGGCGGAGGCGCTGACGTTCCTCGGCGAGCGGCAGGGCGATCGCGATGCGCTGCTGCGTTCGGTCGCCGCGGCGGAGGTCGCCGTCGCCCTCGCGCAGACGTCCGGCGGGGGTAAATCGCTGACCAGCAGCCGGATCGTCCACGGCAACGCCCTGCAGGCGCTGGGCGGCGCGGAAGCCGACACGGCGACGCTCGAAAAGGCGATCGCCGTCTATGGCGAGGCGCTCGCCGGGCTGGACCGCGACACCTCGCCGGAGGACTGGGCGACGCTGCAGAACAACAGCGGCAACGTACTGACCATCCTGGCGCGCCGCGCCGGCGATCCGGCGAGGCTCGGCGAGGCAGCGGATGCCTACCGGAAGGCGCTCGAGGTGTTCGAGCGGGACGGCCCGCGCGTCTCCTGGCTCTTTGCCATGAACAACCTCGCGAAGTCGCTGCTCGAGCGGGCCGAGTTCGAGACCGGCGTCGAGCGCCTCAACGAAGCGGCGGCGCTGTTCGAGCAGGCGCTGGACGGCGCGTCCCGCGCCGAGTACCCGGTCCAGTGGGCGATCATGCAGAACAACTATGCCAATGTCCTGCAGACGCTCGGCATGCGCACTGCCGATCCGCAGGCGGGGACCGCGCTGCACCTGAAGGCGGTCGAGGCCTACAGGAACGCGCTGCTCGAATGGACGCCGGAGCGCGCCGCGTCGCACCGCGCGATCGCACAGAACAACCTCGGCAACGTCTACCAGTCGCTCGCCTATCGCGAGCCGGGCAATGCGGCCGCGCATCTGCGCGCGGCGGAAGAGCAGCAGACGGCGGCGATCGAGGCGACGTCGCGTGCGGAGCAGCCGCTGCAATGGGCGGCCTTCGTCTTCAACCGCGGACGAACGTTCCACATGCAGGGCGATTTCGCCGCGACCGAGCAGGAGGCCGTCGCGACGTACCGGAAATCGGTCGCGGACTTCGAAGCGGCGCTGGGTGAGATGACGCTCGATCGCGTGCCGCAGCAATGGGTCGGGGCGCGGCTGTCGCTCGCCAACGTTCTGCAGGCGCAGTCGATGCGCGAGGCGGAGGACGCCGCCGCCACGGAGACGCTGGAGGAGGCGCTCGCCGTGTTTCGCGGGTCGCTCGACCAGCTGGACGCCGCGCGCTTCCCCAACGAACGCGCCAACACGCTGCTCTACCTCGCCAACGCCTATGTGCTGCTGGGCGACCGCGGCGGCGGCGTGGATCGCTACCGCGAGGCGGAAGGGGTCTATCGCGAGCTGATGACGATGCGCGCGCGCCAGACGAGCCCGGTCGAATGGGCGTACGCGGCCGGAGGCCTCGGCAATGCGCTGCGCGCCATAGGCCTGATGACCCACGACCGCGATACCCTGACCGAGGCGCGCGCCATCACGATGGAGGCCTGGGACACGATCCGGCCCTTTGACAGCCAGTTCGACCCGATCGTGCAGCAGCGCATCGCCGAGATCGACGCCGCACTCGCCAAGGCGGACTGAGGCCTGCGTCAGCCCCGGAAGCCAGCGATCGCCAGGGGATTGTCGTCGAGCGCGGCACGATCGGGCGCGTCGACGGCGGGCGTGCCGCTGATGCCGGCGAACAGCCGCCGGACATAGTCCTCCGACAGGTCGACGGCGATGACCACGAGGCGCGTGCCGCGCGTGGCGTCCGGCCAGGCCGGCAGGCGCGCCGGCGGGTAGAGTGTCGTCCTGACCGCGTGCACGACAAGCGGCCGGGCCGGATCCTCGGCCAGTTCGACGATGCCCTTCAGCCGCAGCAGCCGATCGCCATGCGCCGAGCGGAGGATGTCGAGGAACGTCTCGAGCGCCGCGAACGGCAGCGGGCCGGGATGGGTCAGCGAGACCGCGCGGACGCGGGCATCGTGGCGATGGGGATGCTGGTGATGTGCGTGATCGTGCGTGCCGTGCCCATCGTGATCGTGACCCGCGTGGTCGTGACCTGCGTGGTCGTGCTCCGCCGCTTCGCCCAGCCAACGCGCCACGTCCGCCGTCTTCGTTGCGGGGTCGTAGAGGCCGGCGGCGAGCAGCGAGGCATCGGCGGCGCGCGCGTCGGTGACAGGGAAGATGGCGGCGCCCGGATTGATCGACCGCAGCCGTCGCTGGAGCGCGTCCACGGTCCCGGCCGAGGCGAGGTCGGTCTTGGTCAGCACCAGCCGGTCCGCCATCGCGACCTGCTTCACCGCCTCGACATGGCCGTCGAGGAAGGCGGCGCCGTTCGCCGCGTCGACCAGCGTGATCAGCCCGTCCAGCCGATAGGCCTGCATGAGCACGGGATGCGCCATGATCGACTGGAGGACCGGCGCCGGGTCGGCCAGGCCGGTGGTCTCGATGACGACACGGCGGAGCCGGGAGATGCGCCCGGTCTGGAGCCGGTCGACCAGGTCCGCCAGCGTGTCGACCAGATCGCCGCGCACGGTGCAACAGAGGCATCCGTCGGCCAGCTGGATGACGCCGTCCGACGCCTGCTCGACCAGAAGATGGTCGATCGCCACGTCGCCGAATTCATTGATGATGACGGCGGTGTCGACGAGCGATTCGTGCTTCAGCAGGCGATTGAGCAGCGTCGTCTTGCCGCTGCCGAGGAACCCGGTCAGGACCGACACCGGGATGGGGAACATCGGCTCCACCCGGGACGGTCAGCCGCCGGCCGACGTGTCGCCCTGCGCGGCCTTGAGGCTCTCCGGCGCGTAGTCGGGCCGCCAGGTCGGGATCGGCACGTCCGAATAGTCGATCTCGCCGATCGCCGCCCGCCCGGCCGGGATCGGCCCGGTGGCGCCGCCGAGGCCGACCGCGATGAGGGCGGGCTGCTTGTTCACTTCGCCGAGGAACGACGACGCCTTCAGCGTCTCGCCTTCGCTCGCCTCGCTCGCGACCGTCGTCGCCTCGCTGCCCGTCGCGCCGGCGTCGGCGGCCAGCGCCTTGGCATCGGCGATCGTCGCCTTCGCGGTGACGTCGGGCTTCTTCTTCACAGGCGCCTTGCCGCAGATCGTCTCGCGCATGTTGACGGCCTCGTCGCGACCCTCGCCGTAAGGCTGCATGGTGTAGATCGTGTCGGCACCGGCGGCGGACGTCTTGGCGAAGCCGTTGCTCAGCATCTCGGCCGCGATCTCGGCGCGGTCCTTCTGCAGCGTGGCGCCCAGCACGATGGCGCCCAGCGTCTGGCCGTCGCGCGTCGCGGTGCCGATCAGGTTGAAGCCCGAGGCGCAGACGAATCCGGTCTTCATGCCGTCGGCGCCGTCGAAGCGGCCGATCAGCTTGTTGTAGGTGCGCATGACGGTCTTGCCCGACTTCAGCCCCTCGATCTTGTAGTACCCGTTGTACTCGGGGAACTCGCTGCGGATCGCCGTCACCAGCACGGCGAGGTCGCGCGCGGTCGTGTACTGGTCGGGCGAATGCAGGCCGTTCGGATTGGTGAAGTGCGAGCCGCTCATGCCGATCCGCGCCGCCTCGGCGTTCATTCGGTTCACGAAGGTCGGGATCGTGCCGCCGACGTTTTCCGCGATCGCCGCGGCGACGTCGTTGGCCGACTTGATGAGCATCATCTTGAGCGCGTTGTCGAGGGTCATCTCCGAGCCGGGCTTGAAGCCCATCTTGCTCGGCGGCTCGGCGGCGGACACCTTGGACATGCGGATCGGCGAGGTGAGCTCGAGCTCGCCCGCCTGGATCGCGCGGAACGTCACATAGGCGGTCATCAGCTTGGTCAGCGACGCGGGATGCCAGCGCTGGAACGCTTCCTCATGCTGCAGCACCTGGCCGGTCTTCAGGTCGAAGAGCAGCGTCGGATTGGCCAGCGCGTGACCAATGCCGGCCAGGCTCACCGCCGCCGCGCCGAACACGGCCGCAACTCGAATCAGAACTGTTCGCTTCGTCAATGCTCTTCGCCTCTTGCCGTGCCCGAAGGACGCTCCGCGGTTCCGGAGCAGGTTTGGTCGCGCGACGCGCGGACGGGATACACGGACCCCTTCCGTGGTGCTATCTAGCCCATGTGTCGCCAGAATGGCAAAGCGCCGACCGCCGGTCGGTTAATATCCGTCCCGTGGGAGTTGCGCCAGATGCCCATCCTCAACCGAGCCGCGGAGATGCAGGGAGAGGTCGCCGAATGGCGGCATTTCCTGCACCAGAACCCCGAGCTTAACTTCGACGTGTTCAAGACGTCCCACTTCGTTGCCGAAAAATTGAACGCGTTCGGCGTCGACGAGATCGTGCGGGGGCTGGGGAAAACCGGCGTGGTCGGCATCATCAAGGGCAAGCGCGGCGCCGGCCGCACCATCGGGCTGCGCGCCGACATGGACGCGCTGCCGATCGCCGAGACGACCGGCAGGCCCTACGCTTCGCAGACGCCCGGCCGCATGCATGCCTGCGGGCACGACGGCCATACGGCGATGCTGCTGGGTGCGGCGAAATACCTCGCCGAGACGCGTAATTTCGCCGGCCATGTCGCGGTGATCTTCCAGCCCGCGGAGGAGGGCGGCGGCGGCGGCAACGAAATGGTCAAGGACGGCATGATGGAGCGATTCGCCATCGAGCAGGTGTTCGGCATGCACAACATGCCCGGCCTGCCGGTGGGCTGCTTCGCGACGCGGCCCGGGCCGATCATGGCATCCACGTCGGAGTTCACCATCGTCGTGACCGGGCGCGCCGGCCACGCCGCCATGCCGCAGCGCTCGGTGGACCCGATCGTCATCGCCGCGCAGGTCGTCACCGCGCTGCAGACGATCGTCTCGCGCAGCGCCGACCCGATCGAATCGCTTGTGGTGACGGTGACCAAGATCCACGGCGGCGATGCGTGGAACATCATCCCCGAGAAGGTCGAGCTGAACGGCACCGTGCGGGCGCTGAAGAACGAGATGGGCGCGCTCGCCCGCGACCGCATGGAGCGCATCTGCAAGGGCATCGCCGAAGCGCACGGCGCCAGCATCAGCTTCGACTACGACGCCAACTACCCGGTCACCGTGAACCATCCGGCCGAGACCGCCTTCGCCAGCGACGTGGCGACCGAGATCGCCGGCGCCAAGGGAGTGCTGCGCAACGTGCCGCCGGTGATGGGGGGCGAGGACTTCTCGTACATGCTGGAGGCGCGGCCGGGCGCCTTCATGTTCATCGGCAACGGCGACAGCGCCAACCTGCACAACGACAAGTACGACTTCAACGACGAGGCCATCCCCCACGGCGTCAGCTACTGGGTGCGGCTGGCGGAGACATCGCTGGGCGGGGGCTGAGCCTCGCCCGGACGAGCCAGGCAGCACCGGCAATCGGTTATATTCCGCTGGATATATCGATTTCCGCGCGCTAGTCTGCCGCCGCCTGCCCCAACGGAGGAGTTCCATGCTCACCCTGCTTCGTCGCACATTCCTGACTGCGTTCGCCGGCGCATTCATCGCCGCATCGGGCGCCGGATTAGCCGCCGCCGCCGACCCGGTCGTGTTCGCGGCGGCCAGCCTGAAGAACGCGCTCGACGCGGTGAACGCGGCCTGGAAGGAGGAGAGCGGCAAGTCGGCCACGATCTCCTACGCGGCGAGTTCGGCGCTGGCGAAGCAGATCGAAGAGGGCGCCCCGGCCGACATCTTCGTCTCGGCCGATCTCGACTGGATGACCTACCTGTCCGAGCGGAAGCTGACCAAGCCGGCCACGGAGGTGCAACTGCTCGGCAACCGCATCGTGCTGGTGGCGCCGGCCGATTCCGACGTCGAGGCGACGATCGAGCCGGGCTTCGACCTGGCCGGCCTGCTCAAGGGCGGCAAGCTCGCAATGGCCGACGTGAAGGCCGTGCCGGCCGGCAAGTACGGCAAGGCGGCGCTCGAGGCGCTGGGTGTGTGGGCTTCGGTAGAGGGCAGCGTCGCCCAGGCCGAGAACGTGCGCGCAGCGCTGGCGCTGGTCGCGACCGGCGAGGCAGAACTCGGCATCGTCTACCGCACCGACGCGCGCGCCGAGCCGAAGGTCGCCGTCGTCGACATCCTCCCCGAAGACACGCATCCCGCGATCGTCTATCCGGCGGCGCTCACGGCGGCCTCGGCCAATGCCGACGCGGCCGCGTTCCTCACCTTCCTGCAGTCGGCCAAGGCCCGCACCATCTTCGAGGACCAGGGCTTCTCCGTGCTGACGCCGCCCGCCTCCAACTAGGAACGATCCCGGATGGCGGAGTTCCTGGGCCTCGGCCCGCAAGAGTGGACCGCCGTCCGCCTGTCGGTGTGGGTGGCCCTGTGGGCGACGGCCGGCAGCCTGCCGTTCGGCGTGGCCGTCGCCCTCGTGCTGGCGCGCGGCCGCTTCTGGGGCAAGTCGCTGCTGAACGGCGTCGTTCACCTTCCGCTGGTGATGCCGCCGGTGGTGACCGGCTACCTGCTGCTCATCACCTTCGGCCGCCGCGGACCGCTCGGCCAGCTGCTCGAGCCGCTGGGCATCGTCTTCTCGTTCCGCTGGACCGGCGCCGCGCT
Organism: Rhizobiaceae bacterium; assembly: GCA_019635755.1. Classification (GTDB taxonomy): domain Bacteria; phylum Pseudomonadota; class Alphaproteobacteria; order Rhizobiales; family Rhizobiaceae; genus OAS926. The sequence goes on from JAHBYW010000006.1 coordinate 55,085, forward strand.
GGCCTGCGCCATCATGGGGTTCCCGCTGATGGTGCGCGCCATCCGCCTCTCCATCGAGGCGGTCGACCGGCGGCTGGAACAGGCGGCCTCGACGCTGGGCGCCGGCCGGTTCTGGGTGTTCGCCACGGTGACGCTGCCGCTGATCACGCCCGGCATCATCGCCGGCATGATCCTCTGCTTCGCCAAGGCGATGGGCGAGTTCGGCGCCACCATCACCTTCGTGTCCAACATTCCCGGCGAGACGCAGACGCTGCCGTCGGCCATCTACAGCTTCATCCAGGTGCCGGGCGGCGACGCCTCGGCGCTCAGGCTGACGGCAATCTCCATCGCCATCTCGCTGGCGGCGCTGATGGCGTCGGAATGGCTGGCCGGCCATGCCGCGCGGCGGGTCACCGCGGCATGAGCGCGGGACGCCTCGCATGACCGCCGGCGACGCCGCCGCCGACACAAACGCGCTGGAGGTCGACCTGCGCCACCGCGCCGGCGCGTTCTCGCTCGACGTCGCGTTCCGCGCGCGCGGGCCGCTGACGGCGCTGTTCGGTCCGTCCGGCTCGGGCAAGACCACCGTCGTCAACCTGATCGCCGGGCTGCTGCGGCCGGATGAGGGGCGCATCGCGGTCGGCGGCCGCGTGCTGGTCGACACCGCGCGCGGCGTCTTCGTGCCGGCGCACCGGCGCCGCATCGGCTACGTCTTCCAGGACGCGCGGCTCTTCCCGCACCTGTCGGTGCGCGCCAACCTCGCCTATGGCCGCTGGTTCGCGCCGCGCGCGGAGCGCAGCGCCGACCTTGCGGCGATCGTCGAGCTGCTCGGCATCGGCCGGCTGCTCGACCGGCGCCCGCAAGGGCTTTCCGGCGGCGAGCGGCAGCGGGTGGCGATCGGCCGCGCGCTGCTGGCCAGCCCGGCGGTGTTGCTGATGGACGAGCCGCTGGCCTCGCTGGACGAGGCGCGCAAGGCCGAGATCCTTCCCTATATCGAGCGGCTCCGCGACGGCATGCGCGTGCCGATCGTCCATGTCAGCCATTCCGTCGCCGAGGTGGCGCGCCTGGCGACCGACGTGGTGGTGCTGAAGGAGGGCCGGGTGACGGCGGCCGGCCCCGCCGCGACCGTGTTCCGCCACGCCGACGCGCTCGACGGCGCCGAACGCGACGAGGCCGGCACGGTGATCGACGCCAGCGTCGCCGCGCATGACGAGCGTTTCGGCATGTCGGTGCTGCGCTGCCGGGCGGGCGAGGTGTGCGTGCCGCGGATCGATGCCGCGCCCGGCGATCCGGTCAGGCTGCGCATCCGCTCGCGCGACGTGATGATCGCGACGGAGCGGCCGCGCGGGATCAGCGCCCTCAACATCTTCCCGGGCGTGGTCGCCGACATCGGGGCGGGGCAGGGTACCGCCGTCGACGTCATGCTGGATTGCGGCGGCGACCCCGTCGCGGCCCGCATCACACGCCAGTCGCTGGCAGGGCTCGGGCTGACGCGCGGCATGCCGGTCTTCGCCATCGTGAAATCGGTGGCGCTCGACGGCGGCGGCGAGTTCGCGCCGGCCCCGATCCGCGCCTGACTCCGGAAACCGGTTCCCTCGTTCGGGCGACATGCGCTAGGCTTTGCCGTCGCCCGGCGTCTGGACGCGGGCAAAGTCCAAGCCCGGTCGCGCCGATGCCCTCGCTCAGTCTCAGGATCAACCTCGACCCGGGCGGACGGATCGGCCCCGGCAAGATCGCGCTGCTCGACGCGATCCGCGAGACCGGCTCGATCTCGGCTGCGGCGCGGTCGATCGACATGTCCTACAAGCGGGCCTGGGACCTCGTCGAGGAGATGAACATCCTGTTCGGCCGGCCGGTGGTCGCGGCCAAGACCGGTGGACGCAAGGGCGGCGGGGCGGCGCTCACCGAGATGGGCGAGGCGGTGGTTACGCGGTTCCGGGCGATCGAGAAGGACGCACGGGCCGCGGTCGCGCCGCATATCGACGCGCTGCAGGCGGAGGTCGCCCGGCGCTGACGGAGAGGCGTGGCGCCGACGGCGAGGCGGCCCGATCGCCGGCGGGATGGCGACGCCGGCGGCGGGGAGAGCGCTTCCGCCGAAAAGGGTTGGCGCGCCGGGTCGGCTCGGCTATGTCTCTGCCCGCGTGGTCCCGTAGCTCAGTAGGATAGAGCGGCAGATTCCTAATCTGTAGGTCACAGGTTCGATTCCTGTCGGGATCACCACGCGGCCCGCGCGAAGGGCATCCCATATTGGCGCGGGACAAGACCGTTCAGCGGTGTTCCACCGACGCCGCGTTGGGGATCCGTCGACGGCTCGCGGCGCTCGGCAGTCCGCCCTTGATCGACACGAAATCCCGGGGTCGCGTCTCGACGCGCGGCGCGTCGTCGAACAGCGCAGGGGTGCGGGAAGGTTCGGCCGCTGGCCCATGGCGCGCGGCGCAAGGGAGCGCGCCGCCACCCGCGCAGGTCGACATTGCGGTGGCACGGCCCTTCGCCTAGATTGACAGCAGGTAAGCCGCATCGGCCATGGGAGGAAAGATGCAGGCGGGAAGCAGCAGTCCGCGCGACAGCGTGATCGAGCGGATCTACTCGGCGGCCGGCGGTCTCAAGCCCTGGGACGACGCGCTCGCCCAGCTCTCGACCTATTGCGGAGCGCAGGCTTCCTATATCGACGTGCTGTCCGAGCGCGAGCGCTCGATCTCGCTGGTCGGCGCGTTCGGCCATGCCTCGCCGCTGATCGAGCGCTACCACACCTACGGCCATCTGATCGACCCGACGACCTCGCAGATCCTGGCCAATGAGGGCCAGCCGATCTCGTTCAGCAATCTGCTCAGCCGCGACCTCGGCGGGCCGGCGTTCCACAAGGAATTCATCGCGCCGCGCGGCACCGACCAGGTGCTGGCGATCGGGCTGCGTTCGGAGATCGGCACGCTGCTGGTCAAGCTATCGCGCAATTCGAGCGGCGTGCCGTTCAGCCAGGATTCGGCGGAGCGGCTCAGCAGCATGGCGCATCATCTGCGGCAGGCGGTGATCATCGACAGGTCGCTGCGGCGCCGGGCGGAAACCGATTCCTTCGCCTCGACCATCGTCAACCGGCTGAGGGCGGCCGTCGTCCGGCTGGACGAGCGGATGAACGTCCTCTTCGCGAACCAGGCCGCCTACCGGTTCGCCGCCGAGGGCGACGTCATCGGCATCGTCGAGGGCCGGCTGCGCTTCGTCGGCAGCGGGTCGAGCGAGACGCTCAGCGCCTTCCTGCGCAAGGCGTCGGCCTCGGAGCGGGAGGTCTGCAGCACGGCGCTGCTGAACAGCGAGCGCGGGCGGCGCGTGCGCGTCTGGGGCTGGGCGGCGCGTCCGGAAGGGATCGGCAGGGCCGAGATCGGCCTCGTCCTGTTGCCCGACGACTACGACGCGGAGGTTCTCGACGGCATGCTGCGCGAGAACTACGGGCTCACGCCGAGCGAGGTCCGCACGACGGTCAGCCTGCTGTCGAACACGGGTCTCGCCGCCGTCGCCGAGGACACCGGGGTCTCGGTCGAGACGGTGCGCTTCCACATCAAGCGGATATTCTCCAAGACAGGCACCTGCCGGCAGTCGGAGCTCGTGCGCGTCATTGCCAACGACCTCTGCTGCATCGACGTCGGCAGGCCGACTGGCCTGCGCTCCTGAGCGGCCCGGGCGGCCCCGCGGCCGCCTACCCGTTCGGGTGAATACCGAGGCGGGCTTCTGCCGTCATCTCATCCCCGGAAGCAGGCGGATGCGTCCTGCGTCGAAACGGCCACAGGCGGTCATGCCGTCAATGCCGTAGAACAGACGGACGCACCGCCAGCGACCGAGCGAGTTGGGGAGGAGCCCTCCGGGCTGCCAGGACGAGAATGGACATGTCCGAGGACCGCGTTCTTGCCGCGGGTCCCAGCGGGACGGCTCCGGAGGGAGCGCTGCCCATCCGACCTGCGACCGTATGGCCGCTCGCACAATTCGCCCAGTCCTTGAAAACTGCATCACAGCTGCCTGACGATACCGCTGCGACGCGATGGAGCCGCAGCCGATTCGCCGGCGAGATCGGGAGGAACACGATGAGAATGAGAACGATGCTGCTGGGTGGCGCGGTCGCCGCCGCGACGATGGGTGCCTTCCAGGCGCCGGCCGTCGCCGCGGACCCCTATGTGATCTATCTCAGCAACAACTTCATGGGCAATGACTGGCGCCAGCAGATGATCCGCAGCGCCGAGATCGCGGTGAAGAAGGGACCGCTCGCCGGCCGCGTCGACCTGCGCATCGAGCAGGCCGAGGGCACCGTGCAGGCCCAGATCAACTCGCTGAACAACATCATCCGCGAGAAGCCGGACGCGATCCTGATCGACGCGGCGTCGCAGACCGCGCTCAACCCGACGGTCAAGCGGGCCTGCGACGAGGGCATCCTGGTCATCAGCTTCGACCAGACGCTGACAGAGCCCTGCGCCTACGCGCTGTCGGTCGACTGGGACTACACGCCGCGCGTTCTGGCCGAATGGGTGGCCGAGAAGATCGGCGGCAAGGGCAATGTCATCATCGACCGCGGCCTCGCCGGCTACGAGGCGTCCATCGCCACGACCAAGGCGACGGAAGAGGTGCTGGCGAAATATCCCGACATCAAGATCGTCGGCTATTTCAACGGCGACTTCGCGCCGGGACCGGAGCAGTCCGGCGCGGCGGCCGTGCTCGCCGCCAATCCGCAGGTCGACGCGATCGTCAACATGGCCTACGGCACCGGCGCGATGCAGGCACTCAAGGACGCAGGCCGTCCGATGGTGCCGGTCACGGCCTTCTCGTTCAACGGCTCGGCGGTGGCGTGCATGGAGACAGAGGGCGCGAGCTGCATCCTCGGCTCCAACCCGCCCTACCTCTCGGCCGAGGCGATCAAGATGGCGGTCGAGGTGCTGGACACCGGCAAGCGGCCCGAGAACCGCGCCATCCTGGTGCCGAACAGCTTCTTCTCGACCGATCCGCTGCCGTCGAAGCTGTTCCCCGAGACGGTGATCCAGAAGCTCGAAGCTGGCAAGAACGCCTTCCCGGACCTGTCGCCGGGCCTGTTCCTGCCGGTCTCGCCCGACTGGGTCGAAATCACGCCGCAGGAAGCGGCCGGCCAGAGCTGACCAGACTGGACGCATCGATCCCCGCGGGCCGTCGGCTCGCGGGGATTGCCGTCCGGAGACCTCGTGCATGGACCTTCTCAGCGCACACGGCCTGTCCAAGCGGTTCGGCGGCATCGTCGCGCTGGACGACGCCAGCTTCTCGGCGAGGGCGGGCGAAGTGCATGCCCTGCTGGGCGAGAACGGCGCCGGCAAAAGCACCTTCATCCAGATCCTCGGCGGCGTGCTGCGGCCGGACGCCGGCACCATCACGCTCGGCGGCAGCGACTACCGGCCGGTCGACCCCGACGCGGCGCGGGCGCGGGGCATCGTCACGGTGTTCCAGGAGCTGTCCTCCATCCCGGACCTGACGGTCGAGGGCAACATCTGGTTCCGGCGGGAGCCGCGCACGGTCCTGCGCACCGTCGCGAAACGCGAGATCCGCCGCCGCACCGAGGCGCTGCTGGATCGCTACGGGTTTCCAGCGCTGCATCCGGCGCAGGACCTGCGCCGCCTCAGCCTGGCGGAGCGGCAGCTGGTGGAGATCGCCAAGGCGCTGGCTCAGGAGCCGCGCATCCTGGTCCTGGACGAGGCGACGTCGTCGCTGGCCGCGCGCGAAACCGACTGGCTTCTGCAGCTGACCCGCCGGCTGGCCGAGGAGGGTCGGCTGGTGGTGTTCATCTCGCATCGCATGGGCGAGGTGCGCGCGGTCGCCGACCGCCTGACGATCTTCCGCGGCGGCCGGACCGTCGCGGCGCATGACGCCGCCGCCGTCTCGGACGAGCAGATCGTGACCGAGATGATCGGCCGGCGCCTCGAGCGGCTCTATCCGGAGCGGGTGAGCAGCGCGACGGATCGCATCGCCGTCGGCGCGCGCGACTTCTCCAGTGGCCCGCGTCTGCCGGGCGTCACGTTCACTCTGCACGAAGGCGAGGTGCTGGGGGTCGGCGGCCTCCAGGGTCACGGGCAGCGCGAACTGTTCCAGGGACTGTTCGGCGTCGCGCGGACGCAGGGCGAGATGACGCTGTGGGGCACGCCTGCGGCCATCGCGTCGCCGCGCGACGCGCTGGTGGGGCGCGAGGGGATCGCGCTCGTGCCCGAGGACCGGCGCGGCCAGGGGCTGATGCTGTCGAAGACCGTGCGCGAGAACCTGACGCTGTCCGTCATCCGCCGCATGTCCAGCCACGGCGTGCTGTCGCGGCCGCGGGAGGCGGCGCTGGTCAAGGAGATGGTGGACTTCCTGCGCATCAAGGTGAGCACGCCGGAGCAGCAGGCCGACACGCTGTCCGGCGGCAACCAGCAGAAGGTCATCTTCGGCAAGATGCTGCTGACCGAGGCGCGGGTGCTGCTGCTCTACGACCCGACCCGCGGCGTCGACGTCGGCACCAAGAGCGAGATCTTCCAGATGATGCGGGATCTGGCCGCGAGGGGATATGCGATCCTGTTCTACTCCAGCGACCTGCAGGAACTCGTCAACGTGGCGGACCGGGTGATGGTGCTGCGCGAGGGCAGGGTGGCCGCGACGCTGGCGGGCGACCAGGTTTCCGAAGACGCGATCCTGCGCGCGGCGATGTTCGACGAGGCGGCGTGAGATGAGCGCCCAGACCAAGCCGTCCGGCGCGCCCGCCCGCTTCTACCAGGCGTGGGCGCGATCGCTGGACCGCACGCCCTTCCTCGTCGCGCTGGTGATGCTGCTGGCGATCGTGCTGGCCCGCAGCCAGCTGCAGAGCGGCGTCTTCACGCTGCAGGAGCTCAACCTGGTGACCGCCTCGGCGCTGACCCTGATGCTCGCGGCGACGGGCCAGACGATCGTGCTGATCCGCGGCGGGATCGACCTGTCGATCGGTGGCGTCATCAGCCTGGGGACCGTGATCGCCGCGACGCGCTTCGGCGAGGATCCCGGCCAGGTGGCGCTGTGGGCGGCGATCATCCTGGCGACCGGCTTCGGCATCGGCGCCCTGAACGGCATCCTGATCACGGTCCTGAAGCTGCAGCCCTTCCTGGTGACGCTGGCCGGCTGGTCGATCCTCACCGGCATCGCGCTCACCATCCTGCCGACCGACGGCGGGGCCGTGCCCGGCTGGTGGGCGGGATTCGGCTATTCCCTGTTCTTCGGCCTGTCCGGGCCGGTGTGGGTGCTGATCGCGCTGGTGCTGTTCTGGTACTGGTTCCGCGCGACGCGGCTCGGCATCGTCATCCAGGCGGCGGGATCGAGCGAGCGCTCCGCCGTCCTCTCCGGCGCCTCCGTGCTCAGGATCAACATCGCGACCTACGGCCTGTCGGGCCTCTTCGCGGCGGCGGCGGCGCTCTACCTGACGACGCAGACGGGCACGGGCTCGCCACTCATCGGCCGCGACTACATCCTGCCGTCGGTCGCGGCCGCCGTCGTCGGCGGGGTCAGCCTCTTCGGCGGGCGCGGTCATCTCGTCGGGACGATCATCGGCGCCTTCATCCTGACGATCATCGGCGACCTCGTCTTCGCGCTGCGCGTTTCAAGCTACTGGCAGCCGGTGATGTCAGGCGTCATCCTGCTGATCGCGGTGCTGGCCAGCTCGCTGGCCGAGAAGTCGGCACGGAGGCAGAACCGATGAACGCGTTCGTGGCGCGCCACCGGCTGATCGTGCTCGCCTATCTCGGCATGCTGGTGCTGCTGCTGGTCACCAGCTACTTTTCACCGGGCTTCCTGTCGGAAGCGAACCTGCGCTCGTCGGTGGTGCTTGCCGCCTTCGTGGGCATCGTCGCCCTCGGCCAGACCTTCGTCATCATCGGCGGCGGCATCGACCTGTCGGTGCCATGGGTGCTGAACTGCGCGGCGATCCTGATGGCGATCCTGTGCGGCGGCCAGGACCTGCCGCTGCTGTGGGTGGGACCGCTGGTGCTCGCCGCCGGTGCGCTGGTCGGCCTGATCAACGGCATCGGCGTCGCGATCTTCGGCGTGCCGGCGATCATCATGACCCTCGCCGCCAACGTCATCCTGCAAGGGCTGATCGTCATCTACACGGGCGGCCTGCCGACGCCGCGCGCGCCGGAGATGATCCGCTTCCTCTCGGTCGGGCGCCTTGGCCCGATCCCGGTCATCGGCATCCTGTGGTTCGTGCTCGCCATCGCCGCCTCGTTCCTGCTGTCGAAGACGGCATTCGGGCGCTACCTCTATGCCGTCGGCAGCAGCGCGACGGTGGCCGAATTCTCCGGCGTGCCGACAGCGCGCACCACGATCCTGACCTATGTGCTCTCCGGCTTCACCGCGGCGCTGGCAGGCATGCTGCTGACCGGCTATTCCGGGCAGGCCTATCTCGGCATGGGCGATCCCTACCTCTTCACCTCCGTCGCGGCCGTCGCCATCGGCGGCGCTTCCATCCTCGGCGGCAGCGGCCACTATGTCGGCACCATCGCCGGGGCGCTGGTGCTGACCATCCTGGCCGGGCTGCTGCCGGCGCTCGGCCTGTCGACAGGGGCGCTGATGGTCGTCTACGGCGTGGTGATCCTGGTGACCGTCGCGATCGGCAGCGAAGCCTTCGCCTCCCTGCTGCGCCTGGTGCTTCCCATGCGGGCCGGCAGGATCGGGAGCCGGCAGCCGTGAGCAAGGTCGACTGCGTCTTCGACGCCGGCGCGGAACTGGGCGAGGGAACCCTCTGGGACCCGGTGGACGGCGTGCTGTGGTGGCTGGACATCTGGGGCAGCCGCATCCACCGCCACACCCCGGCGAGCGGGCAAAACGACAGCTGGGTCACGCCGGAGTTCCCGGGATGCCTGGGGCTGCGCGCAGCCGGCGGGCTCGTCATGTCGTTGGTGAGCGGCTTCCACTTCTTCGATCCCGACACGGGCGCGTTCACGGCGATCGCCGACCCGGAAGCGGACATGCCGGACACCCGCTTCAACGACGGCAAGCCGGACCGTCAGGGGCGCTTCTGGTCCGGCACGATGTTCGAGGTCGAGGGCAGGCCCATCGAATTCATCGGCTCGCTCTACCGCCTCGATCCGGACCTGACGGTGCATCGCACGATCGAGGGGATCGGCTGCTCGAACGGCCTCGCCTGGAGCCCGGACAGCCGGACGATGTATTTCGCCGACAGCCATGCCGGGCTTGTCTGGACCTTCGACTTCGATCCGGCGTCCGGTATTCCGTCCAACCGCCGGATCTTCGTCGACCTGCGCGGCAGCGGCACCATCGCCGACGGCGCGACCGTCGATGCCGAGGGCGGCTACTGGCTGACCGTGCCGCCGACCGGCGAGGTGCGCCGCTACGATCCCGACGGCCGGCTGATGCGGACATTGCGCCTGCCGACCGACCTGCCGACCTGCTGCGAGTTCGGCGGGCCAGCGCTCGACGTGCTCTACATCACCACCGCGGCGCGCGGCCGCCGCGACCAGCGTTTCGCCGGCGGGCTGTTCGCCGCCGATGTCGGCGTGCGCGGGCTGCCGACGCCGCGCTTCAGGGGATAGACGAAATGGGCACCGAGGCTGGCAAGCCGCTGCGCGTTCTGATGACGGGGTGGCACTATCCCGACGAGGCGGTGCTCGAGCGCGAGAGCTTCGCCGCCGCCGGCATCGCCTTCGACGTGCGGCGCTGGGGCGAGGGCGCGGGTCCGCCGCTCAGCGAGGCCGAGTGCGGGGCCTACGACGCGATCGTGCAGCACCATGGGGCGGAACGCCTCCGCGAGCCGGAAGCGTGGTTCACGCAATGCCGGATCGTCGTGCGCGCCGGCGTCGGCGTCGACAACATCGACATGGCCGCGTGGGGCCGGCTCGGCATTCCCGTCACCAACGTTCCCGACTACGGCACCTACGAGGTCGCCGACCACGCGATCGCGCTGATGATGACGCTGGTGCGCGGCACCGCCCAGTTCGACGCGGCCCTCAGGGCGGACCTCGTGCAAGGCTGGAAGTACCATGCGCCGCCGCTCATCCGGCGCCTGCATGGCGCCGTCTTCGGCGTGATCGGGATGGGGCCGATCGGCGTGGCGGCAGCCCGCCGCGCGGCGGGGCTCGGCATGCGCGTCGTGTTCTACGACCCCTTCGTCGCGCACGGCATGGAACTCGGGCTCGATTTCGACCGCGCGCACGAGCTGCCCGACCTGATGGCCGCCGCCGACGTGGTGAGCGTGCACGCTCCCGGCACGCCGAAGACGAAGAACATGCTGGACGCCGCCGCGTTCCGGCATTCGAAGCCGGGCCAGATCATCATCAACACGGCGCGAGGGTCGATCATCGACCTCGATGCGCTGGCCGACGCCATCCGCGCGGGGCGCGTCGGCGGCGCCGGCCTCGACGTTCTCTCGGTCGAGCCGCCCGATCCGGCGCATCCGCTGATCAAGGCGTGGCGCGACGAGGAACCGTGGATCAAGGGCCGGGTGATCCTGACGCCGCATGGCGGCTTCTTCAGCCCGGCCAGTTCGCGCGACCTCAGGCTGAAGGCGGTCCGCCAGGTGCTCGACTATGTGGAGACTGGCCGTCTCACGACCTGTGTCAACCGCCGCGAACTGGGCCGCTGATCGACGATCAACCCGTTCGGGTGAATTGCCGACCCATCGGCGGTGATAGGCCTCGTCGTACCGAGTGGCGGCGGCACTGCCGGCCGCGGGGGAGGGTGAGTTGAGGCTCAAGGGCAAGACCGCGCTGGTCACCGGCGGAACATCCGGGATCGGTGCCGCCACGGCGCGTCGTTTCCTGGCCGAAGGCGCCAACGTGCTGCTGGCCGACGTGATCGAAACCGGCGCCGACGCGATCATCCGCGACGCGCGCGATTCCTCCGCCTGCTGGCTGCTGCTGGACGTGACGCGCGAGGACCACTGGACGGCCGGCGTCGAGCGGGCGCTTACCGAGTTCGGACGGCTGGACATCCTCGTCAACTCCGCCGGCCGGAGCAGCCAGGTCACCGGCGATCCGATGGACGCGCAGGCCTGGCGCGGCATCATGGACGTCAACGCGGCCGGCGCATTCTTCGGCGCCAAGGCCGCCGTGCCGGTCATGCAGGAGAGCGGCGGCGGCTCGATCATCAACATCGCCTCGATCATGGCGCTGGTCGGCGGCGAGGGCGGCCACCCGGCATACCATGCCTCCAAGGGCGCGGTGCGCGCGCTGACCAAGACCTTGGCCGTGCGCTACGGAAAGCACGGGATCCGCGTCAACGCCGTCTATCCGGGCTTCCTGCCGCCGATGCGCACCGGCAAGCCACTGCCTTCGGACATGCTGGAGAAGCTGGTGGCGTGGACTCCGCTCGGGCGCACGGGCACGCCCGAGGACGTCGCCGCGGGCGTTGCCTTCCTGGCCTCCGACGATGCAGCTTTCGTGACGGGGGCCGAGCTCGTCATCGATGGCGGCTTCGTGTCCCGCTAGCGGAGGAAGACATGCAGAAAGTCGCGATCATCGGAACCGGATTCATCGGCCGCGCCTGGGCGATCTGCTTCGCGCGGGGCGGCTACGAGGCGCGGCTGTGGGACGCCGTGCCGGCGGCGGTCGAGAATGCTGTCGGCTATATCGAGCCGATCCTCGACGATCTCGCCGCCAACGACCTGCTGAACGGGCATTCCAAGGCGGAGGTGCTGAGCCGGCTGGTGCCGTGCTCCACCATGGCCGAGGCCCTGGCCGGCGCCGCCTATGTCCAGGAGAGCACGCCGGAGCGCGTGGAGGACAAGATCGCCGTGTTCAAGGCGATCACGGAACACGTGTCGCCCGAGGCGATCGTCGCCAGCTCGACGTCGGCGATCCTGCCGTCGGCCTTCACCGGCGGCTGCACCGGCCCTGAACGCACCATCGTGGTCCACCCGATCAATCCGCCCTTCCTGGTCCCCGCCTGCGAGGTCGTGCCGGCGCCATGGACGAGCGCGAAGACCGTGCGCGACACGACCGACCTCATCCGCTCGATCGGCCAGGTGCCGATCCCGATGACGCGCGAGATCGACGGCTTCCTGATGAACCGTCTCCAGGCCGCGTTGCTGAACGAGGCGTTCCGGCTGGTGAACGAGGGGTATGCGAGCGCCGACGACGTCGACGCCGGCATCCGTGACGGGCTGGCGCTGCGCTGGGCGTTCATGGGTCCGTACGAGACCATCGACCTGAACGCGCCCGGCGGCATCCGCGACTATGTCGAGCGCTACGGGCCGACGCTGGCGCGCATATCCTCGAGCATGACCGGCCCCGTCGGCCTGACGCCGGAGGTGCTCGACACCGTCGAGTCGGAGCTGAGGAGCCGACACCCCGCGGCCGAGCTGCAGGAGCGGCAGCGCTGGCGCGACCGGCGGCTGGCCGCGCTTGTGGCGCACAAGCGGGCGGCGGCGCGGACGATCGGAAGCTAGGAGCGCTGCATGTCACGGCAGAACGGCAAGGTCATCATCTCCTGCGCGGTCACGGGGTCGATCCACACCCCGTCGATGACCGACCACCTGCCGATCACGCCCGAGCAGATCGCCGACGATGCGGTCGGCGCGGCCGAGGCCGGCGCGGCGATCCTGCATCTTCATGCGCGTGACCCCAAGACCGGCAAGCCGGACCAGACGCCGGAGGCGTTCTTGCGTTTCGTCCCGGCGATCCGGCGCCGGACCGACGCGATCATCAACATCACCACCGGCGGCAGCCCGTACAACAGCATCGCCGAGCGCATCCGTCCGGCGCTCGAGCTGAAGCCAGAACTCGCATCGCTCAACATGGGCTCGATGAATTTCGGGCTGTTCCGGATCGCCGAGAAGATCGCCACCTTCAAGCACGACTGGGAGCGGGATCACCTGCTGAAGACACGCGCCAACATCTTCCGCAACACGTTCGAGGATATCGAAGAGATCCTGACGGTCTGCGGCGCGGCGGGCACCCGTTTCGAGTTCGAGTGTTACGACACCTCGCATCTCTACACGCTTGCCCATTTCGTCGAGCGCGGCCTGGTCAAGCCGCCCTTCTTCGTCCAGTCGGTGTTCGGCATCCTCGGCGGCGTCGGCACGCATGCGGAAGATGTCCAGCACATGAAGCGCACGGCCGACCGCCTGTTCGGCGGCGACTATCTGTGGTCCGTCCTGGGCGCCGGGGCCGCGCAGCTGCGCATCGCGACGCAGGCGGTGGCGCTGGGCGGCAATGTCCGCGTCGGGCTCGAGGACTCGATCTGGGCGGGCAAGGGAAAGCTCGCCACGTCGAGCGCCGAGCAGGTGCGGATGATCCGGCAGGTGATCGAAGGGCAGGGCCTGTCCATCGCGACGCCCGACGAGGCCCGGGCGATGCTGGGTACCAGGACGGGAGGGACCGTGTTGCTGCAACCGGCTGCCGCGTCCGCCTGATGGCGACGGCCTTCGTCACCGGCGCGCTTGGCGGCATCGGTTCGTCGATCTGCCGGACCCTGTCGCGCGACGGGCTCACCGTGGTCGGGCTTGACCTGGAGGCGGCGTCGCGCGGCGTCTACGACGTCCATCATCTGGACGTCGGCGGCGCGGATGCGGGCGAACGGTTCGCCGACATGCTGGAGCGCCGGGAGGACGCCGCCGTCCTTGTCAATTGCGCCGCGCTCTACCGTCCGAGCGATGTGCTTGGGCTCGACGCGGTTTCGTTCGACAGGACCTTCGCCGTTAATGTGCGCGGCCCGTTCCTGCTGTCGCAAGCGTTCGCGCGGTGCCTGCGCAGGCGCAGCCGGCCGGGAGTGGTGATCAACGTCGGCTCGCTTGCGGGCAGGAACGGCAGCGTCAACGTCGACTACGGCGCCTCCAAAGGGGCCGTCGATGCGCTGACCAAGAGCCTTGCAAAGGCGCTTGCGGGTCAGGGCATACGCGTGAACGCAGTGGCTCCGGGATTGATCGACACGCCGATGGCGCTGTTGACACCCGAGGAATCGCGGCGGGCGACGGACGCGAGTCCTGCCGGCCGGCGAGGGACGCCCGACGAGGTCGCCGAGGTCGTGGCGTTCCTGGCGTCCGGGCGAAGCGGATATGTGAACGGCCAGAGCCTCGCCGTCTGCGGCGGGATTGCCTAGGTGCCGATGGCCGACCGCCGTCTCGAAACGGCGGCGGATCGCCGGCAGCCGGGTCAACGGATCGGGAGACCTGCGCGATGCGGGAACTGAAAGCAAATCCCATCGTGGCCGCCTGGCAGGTGGGACGACCGGCGATCAGCGCTTGGTCGATCATCCCCGGAAAACTGTCGGGCGAGGTGCTGGCGCTGCTCGACTTCGACGTCGTGACGATCGACATGCAGCACAGCAATTTCGACCGCTCGGACATCACCGCCGCGATCACGGCGATCCAGGCGGCGGGGTCGGCGGCCGGGGTGCGGATCCCGTGGAACGGCGATCCCGGCCTGGTGATGGCGCTGCTCGATTTCGGGCTGGCTTCGATCACCTGCCCCTATGTGCGGTCGCGCGAAGAGTGCGAACGGTTCGTCCAGGCCTGCCGCTATCCGCCGCTCGGCATCCGCAACTCCAACATCCCGAGGGCGTCCGGCTACAGGCGGCATCTCGATGCCTATTTCGGCAGCGTGCACCAGCGCGAGCTGGTGATCGCGATGGTGGAATCCGTGGACGGGCTGGAGGCGCTGGACGACATCGCGGCCGTTCCGGGGCTGGACGCCATCCAGCTCGGCCCGTCCGATCTCGTGCTGTCCCGCTTCGGCCTGTCGGCGCCGGCAGCGGAGGCTGCGGTGTTCCTGGAGGACGCGCACAAGAGGACGATCGAGATCGCGCGGCGTCGCGGCGTGCGCGCCGCAGCCAACGCCGGCAATCCCGCGCGGGCCCGGCACCTGATCGCGCTCGGCTACGACCTGATCTATCTGGGCTGCGATCTCTTCGACATGGAAGACTACTATCGCGGCGTGCTGCGCGACCTGGGCGACGTCATCGGCACCACGCCGCCCGCCGCGACCTGACGGACTCCCGGCCTACCCGAACGGGTGAAGCGGCCGCGGCCATCTCCCTCCAGGGTGAATGCAGACAGCAGACAAATGCTGTCACGACTCATTGGGAGGAAGAGAATGAGCCTGATTCTGGATCGGATTCGACGCGGCCTCGGGGTCGCCCTCATGCTCGCATTCGCCGCGCTCGCATCGATGAGCGCCGCGCATGCCCAGACAACGGACGAAATCGTCAAGCGCGGCAAGATCCTCATCGGCGTCTGCACGGAGGCGGTGCCGGTCTGCTTCCTGGACGACAAGCAGGAATCCGTCGGCTTCGAGATCGATCTGGCAAAGATGCTCGCCGAGCGGATGGGCGTCGAGCTCGAACTGGTGCAGGTTCCGGGCGCCAGCCGCATCCAGTACCTGCTGGCGGGCAAGGTCGACATCCTGATCGCCTTCCTCGGCGTCACGCCGGAGCGGGCGCTGCAGGTCGACTACAGCCAGCCCTATTTCATCAGCGACAGCAACGTGCTGGCCTCGGCCGACGTCGCGATCAGCTCCTACGAGGATCTGAAGAACCTCCGCGTCGCCGTCGTCCGCGGCACAACCTCGGACCGCTTCCTCACCAAGAAGCTCGGCGAAGGGGCCGTGCTGCGCTTCGACGACACGCCGTCCATGTACCAGGCGCTGATCTCGGGGCAGATCGACGTGGTGACGGATACGCTGCTCAATGCCGCGCAGATGATGAAGCAGAACGAGAGCATCAAGCTCGAGAAGAAGTTCGCGATGTTCAGCCAGATCAACGGCATCGCGATCCGCCGCGACAACCAGAACCTGCTGAACTGGCTGAACAGCTTCGTCGGCTTCGCCAAGGCGAGCGGGGAACTCGGCGTCATGTACGAGAAGTGGTTCGAGCGGCCGATGCCGAACTTCTGATCGGCTTCGACGCGTGTCTTCGATGGACACTCCCGTCCTCGAAATGCGCCAGGTCGCGAAGCGATTTGGCGCATTCCAGGCGCTCGCCAATGTCGACCTCAAGGTCGGCCGCGGCGAGCGCGTGATCGTCTGCGGGCCTTCCGGCTCCGGCAAGTCCACGCTGATCCGGTGCATCGTCGGGCTGGAGCAGCACGAGCACGGCACCATCCTGTTCGACGGCGCGCCGATCGACCTCAGGTCGCGCACCTCGCCGATCCGCAGCGGCCAGATCGGCATGGTGTTCCAGCAGTTCAACCTGTTCCCGCACCTGACCGTGCTGCAGAACTGCACAATCGCGCCGATCAAGGTGCGCGGGAGCACGCGGGCCGAAGCCGAGCGGAAAGCACGCGACCTGCTGGCGCGCGTCGGCATCGAGGACCAGGCCGACAAGTTCCCCGGCCAGCTCTCCGGCGGGCAGCAGCAGCGCGTGGCGATCGCCCGGGCGCTCTGCATGCAGCCGCGGGCCCTGCTGTTCGACGAACCGACATCGGCCCTCGACCCCGAAATGGTGCAGGAGGTGCTGAACGTGATGGTGTCGCTGGCGCGCGACGGCATGACGATGATCTGCGTCACCCACGAGATGGGTTTTGCGCGCGAGGTGGCCGACCGCATCGTCTTCATGGACCGCGGCGAGATCGTCGAGGTGGCACCGCCGGCGGCATTCTTCGCCGCGCCGAAGAACGAGCGGACGCGTGCCTTCCTGAGCAGGATTCTCTGAGATGCGCGCCAGTCGTCACGCCGCGCGGGCCGGATCGCGATGACCTACGAGTTCTACTTCGGCGACATCTGGAAGGCGCGCTGGCTGCTGCTGGACGGCACGCTGACGACGCTGCGTCTTTCGGCGCTCTGCATGGTGCTGAGCCTGGCGCTGGCCGTGCCCGCCGCGGTGGCGCGCATCGCCGGCCCTGGCTGGCTGCGCGGCACCATCTATGCCTATGTCGAGTACGTCCGGAACACGCCGTTCCTGGTTCAGATCTTCCTCGTCTATTTCGGCCTCGGCATGGCCGGCATCCGGCTCAATCCGAACGGCGCGGCGCTGATCGCCATGACGGCCAACGGCGCGGCCTACACGATCGAGATCGTCCGCGCGGGAATCGTCGGCGTGGACCGCGGGCAATGGGAGGCCGGCCGTGTGCTCGGCCTTTCGCCCGTGCAGATCTACTCCAGCATCGTGCTGCCGCAGGCGCTGAAGATCATCTACTGGCCGCTGGCCAGCCAGTTCATCCTCATCATGCTGGCATCGAGCGCGGTTTCGGTGATCGCCACGACGGAGCTGAGTTCCATCACCTACGACATCAGCACGCAGACGTTCCGCGCCTTCGAGGCCTACCTGGTGACGACCGGCATCTACTTCGCCCTGTCGGTCGCCTTCTCGGCGGTGTTCTCGCTGATCTTCTGGGCGCTGTTCATGCGGCGGAGACCGGCATGAGAGCGCTCAACTTCGGGGACGTCGTCTTCCTCGCCAAGGGCGCACTGTGGACGCTCGCCCTGTTCTTCGTCAGCCTCGTCGGAGGCAGCGTCATCGGCATCGCGCTGGCGCTGATGCGGACATCGCCCTGGCGGCCGCTCCGGTGGTTCGCCCTCGGCTATTTCCGGCTGATCCAGGGGACGCCGGTGCTGATGCAGATATTCCTGATCTATTTCGGCACGGCGCTGCTGGGCTTCGAGTTCGGCGCGCTGCTCTCGGCGGGCCTGGCGCTCAGCATCAATGCCGGCGCGTTCCTCGGCGAGATCTGGGCGAGCAGCATCGACTCGGTCGGCAAGGGCCAGAGCGAGGCAGCGCGCGTGCTCGGCCTCAGATACGGCACGACGATGTGGCACATCGTCATCCCGCAGGCGATGCGGGTCGCCACGCCGCCCACGGTCGGCTTCCTCGTGCAGCTGGTGAAGGGCACCGCGATGGCCTCCTTCGTCGGCTTCGTCGAACTGACGCGCGCCAGCCAGATGATCAACAACGCGACGTTCCAGCCCTTTGTCATCTTCGGCGGGGTGTCGCTGCTCTATTTCGCGATCTGCTGGCCGCTCAGCCTGCTGAGCAGCCGGCTCGAGGCGCGGCTGGCCAAGGCCTACACGCGCTGACGGGCGCCGCTCCGCTTCCCACCCAATCGGGGGAAGCGACAGGCGGCCCGACGCTTCATCTTCGCTCCATCGAACACGGCAAGACGAGCTCAATGCCCCAGAACTCCAACAGGGACCGCGCGCTGCTGGCGCTCAGACGCATGATGATGATCCGCGCCTTCGAGGCGCGGACGGAGAAACTCATCAACCGCGGCGACGTCATCGGCGTCATGCACAGTTCGGCCGGGCAGGAAGCAGCCTGCGTCGGCGCCTGCATGGCGCTGCGCGACGACGACTACATCACCGGGACGCATCGCTCGCACGGGCACCCGATCGCCAAGGGCTCCAAGGTGGACCGGCTGATCGCCGAGCTGATGGGCCGCTCGACGGGCGTGTGCAAGGGCATGGGCGGCTCGATGCACCTGGCGGACTTCTCCGTCGGCAGCCTCGGCGAATCCGCCATCGTCGGCTCGTCCATCGGCATCGCGGTCGGCGCCGCGCTCGCCAACCGGCTGCGCAGGCTCGACCGGGTCAGCCTGGCGTTCTTCGGCGATGGCGCCGCCAACACGGGCATCTGCCACGAAGGCATGAACATGGCGGCCGTCTGGCGTCTGCCGGTGGTCTTCTTCTGCGAGAACAACGGGTATGCGGTGACCACGCCGCAGTCGCAGGCAACGCCCGTCGAGCGCATCTCGCAGCGGGCCGCCGCCTACGGCATGGAGGGCGTCACCGTCGACGGACAGGACGTGCGCGCGGTGCATGACGCGGTCGCGGTCGCCGTGGCGCGGGCGCGGCGCGGTGACGGCCCGTCGATCGTCGAGGCGATGACCTATCGCTACGACGACCATTCATACCGGCTGGGCTCGCTGAGCGGCAAGCGCGACCCGGCCGAGATCGCCCACTGGCGCGGGCGCGACCCGATCAAGATCGAGGCCGAGCGGCTGCGCGAGGAAGGCCTGGTCACCGACGAAGACCTGGCGGCGCTGGAGGCAGGCGTCGAAGTCGAGCTGGACGACGCCGTCGCGTTCGGCTGGGCGAGCCCCTACCCGACCCGCGACGACCTCTGGAGCAACATGTACGCCGATTCCAGCGCCTGGGAGGCCTCGCCGTGGCAGAAGCATTGACGAGCGCCGGCGTGGAACTGATCACGCCGATGCAGGCGATGAACAAGGCGCTTCGCGAAGCGCTGGCAGAGGACGAGTCCGTCTTCGTCATGGGCGAGGACATCCAGGTCGGCACCTACGGAATGACACTCGGCCTCTACGAGGAGTTCGGCGCAGAGCGCATCCGCAACACGCCGATCTCCGAGGGCGCGATCGTCGGCGCGGCGGTGGGCGCCGCCATGTGCGGCCTGAGGCCGGTCGTCGACCTGTCGATCGCGACCTTCGCCTATGTCGCGCTCGACCAGCTGGTCAACCAGGCGGCCAAGAACCGCTACCTGTTCGGCACCCAGGCCGACGTTCCGGCCGTCTTCTATCTCATCACCTATCACCGCTCGAACGCGGCGGCGCAGCACACCGACCGTCCCCACCCGATCTTCATGGGCATTCCGGGCTTCAAGGTCGTGGCTCCCGCGACGCCAAACGACGCCTATGGGCTCATGAGGGCGGCGATCCGCGACCCCGATCCGGTCGTGGTGCTTGCTGACATGACGACCGTTCGTCGAAAGGGTCCGCTGGACGGCGAGGCCGACGGCGTGCGCATCGGCAAGGCGAAGGTGGTCCGCGAAGGCACCGACGTGACGCTGGTCGCCTTCTTCACGCTGTTCCCGGCGCTGGCCGCCGCGGAGAAGCTCGCCGCCGAGGGCATTTCGGTCGAGGTGATAGACCCACGGACGCTGGCGCCGCTCGACATGGCGACCATCCTGCAGTCGGTGCGCAAGACCGGCCGGCTCGTTGCCGCCGACATCGCCTACGACACGTGCAGCGCGGCATCCGAGGTCATCGCATCGGTGACAGAGACGGCCTTTGCATCGCTCCGCGCCGCGCCGCGGCGGGTCTGCACCCCGATGGTGCACGTTCCCTTCTGCCCGCCGCTGGAGAAGCAGCTCTTTCCGGACGAGGCCCGCATCGAAGACGCGGTCCGCGCCGTCGTCGCCAACAGCAGGAAGTGAGACGAGATGATCGTTGAAGTGAAGCTGCCGCAGCTCTCCATGGGCGTGGTGGACTGCCAGGTGTCCAAATGGCTGGCTGCCGTCGGCGACCGCGTCGCGGAGGGCCAGCTGCTGATCGAGGTCGATACCGACAAGACTGTGACGGAGATCGAGGCTCCCGGCTCCGGCGTGCTGGTGGAGATCCGGATCCCGGCAGGCACGGTGGTCGGTGTCGGCGAGACGCTCGGCGTCATCGACACGGCGGCCTGACGCGGCGATCGGCAGGAGGGCAGGATGAGGTTCGTCACATTCGAACAGGACGGAAGGCGCGGCCTGGCCGTCATGGACGCAGGCGGGGCCTTGCGCGGCGGCCTTGCCGGCGATCCCGGTTTCCCCGGCTCGCTGGGGGCGCTGATCGAGGCTGGCAAAGATGCACTGACGGAGGCCGGTCGCCGGCTTGCCGCCGGCGGCGAGATCGACCGCGCCGCGGTGCGCATCCTGCCGCCGCTCGCCGCGCCGGAGAAGATCATCTGCGTCGGCCTGAACTATCGGGAGCACGCGGCGGAATCGAACGTCGCTCCTCCGGCCTTCCCGACCATCTTCTCGCGGTTCCCGTCCAGCCTGATCGGGCACGAGGCGCCGATGATCCGGCCGAAGAGCTCGACCCATTTCGACTTCGAGGGGGAGCTGGTCGCGGTCATCGGGCAGGGCGGCCGGCACATCCCGAAGGCGCGCGCACTCGACCATGTGGTCGGCTATTCGGTGTTCAACGACGGTTCGGTGCGCGACATCCAGCTGCGCACGTCGCAGTGGACGATGGGCAAGAATTTCGACGGCACCGGCGCGTTCGGCCCCGCCCTGGTCACCGCCGACGAACTGCCCGCCGGCGCCAGCGGACTGCGGCTGGTGACGCGTCTCAACGGCTTCGTGGTGCAGGATGGGCGGACCGACGACCTCATCTTCGACATCGCCACGCTCGTGAGCGAGATCAGCGCAGCGATGACGCTGAAAGCCGGCGACGTGATCGTCACGGGAACGCCGTCGGGCGTCGGCATGGCGCGCACGCCGCAGCTCTTCATGAAGGACGGCGACGTCTGCGAGGTCGAGATCGAAGGCATCGGCCTGTTGCGCAACCCCGTGCGCGACGAGGGATGACCGGCGGCCGGAGACGGACGATGGCGACGCGGCGACGTGCCGGTGCTCCGGCGATCTCTTTCGCGGGCCGGGTCGCGCTGGTGACCGGCGGGGCGGGCGACCTCGGCATGGCGATCGCCGAACGAATCGCCCGCGCCGGAGGTACGGTCGTGCTCGCGGATGTGGACGCCGGCAAAGCGGCGGACGCCGCGGAGGGCCTCGCGGCGGTCGGACTGGATGCCCATGCCCTTGCGATGAATGTCGCCGACGACGCCTCGGTCACCGCCGGCTTAGTCGGCGTGACCAGGCGGCACGGCCGGCTCGACATCCTGGTCAACAATGCCGGCGTGGCGGCACGGAAGCCGAGCATCGACCTGGCGGTCGAGGACTGGACGCGGGTCCTTTCCGTCAACCTGACGGGCACCTTCCTGTGCTCGCGCGCGGCGGCGCGTGTCATGATGGCGATCGGCGGCGGCGCGATCGTCAATGTCGCATCGATCATGGGTCTGGTCGGAAACGCGCTCTATGCCAATCCGGCCTATCATGCATCGAAGGGCGGGATCGTGAACCTGACGCGTGCGCTCGCGGTGGAATGGGCGAGCGCCGGGATCCGCGTCAACGCCATCGCGCCGACCTTCGCCGAGACGAAACTCACCGAGCGCCTGCTGGCCGAGCCCGGCATGCGCGACGGCATCCTGGCGCGCACGCCGATGGGCCGGCTGGCGCGCCCGGCGGAGATCGCCGAAGCGGTCGCGTTCCTTGCCTCCGACGCGGCCTCGCTGATCACCGGCGCGACCCTGCCGATCGACGGCGGCTGGACAGCGGCCTAAGGCAAGCGGGGTCGCGGCTCCGTTTGGCGGCGGCCGCTCAGAAGACGGGCGGATAAGGCCGGCCGCCGCGGTCGAGCGTGATCCAGCGCGTCTCGGTGAACGTCTCCAGCGACCAGCGCCCGCCATGCTTGCCCGAGCCCGACGCCTTGAAGCCGCCGAAGGGCACATGCGGCTCGTCGTTCACGCTCGAGCAGTTGATGTGGCAGTTGCCGGTGTCGAGCTTGTTGACGATCGCCAGCCCGCGACCCTCGTCGCGCGTCATGACGCCGGCCGACAGGCCGTATTCGGTGTCATTGGCGATCTGCACGGCCTCGTCGTCGGTGCGGAACGGGATGACCGGCACGACCGGGCCGAACGTCTCGTCCTGGTAGAGCTTCATCTCCGGCGTCACGCCGGTGAGGATGGTCGGCTCGACGAAGCGTCCGTCGATCTTGCCGCCGAGGACGACCTTGGCGCCCTTGTGGATCGCGTCCTCGAGCTGCTCCTTCACCTTGGCCGCCTGCTTGTCGTTGATGAGCGGGCCGATGACGTTCTCCTTGCTCTTCGTCGGATCGCCGACCTTGAGCTTTCCGGCGCGCTCGACGAAGCGCTTGAGGAAGTCATCAAAAATCTTCTCGTGGACGAGCACCTTCTCGACCGACATGCAGATCTGGCCCTGGTGCATGAAGGAGCCGAAGTTCGCTGCTTGCGTGGCGCGCTCCATGTCGGCGTCCTCCAGCACGATCAGCGAATCCTTGCCGCCGAGCTCGACGCAGCACTTCTTCAGATGCGCGCCGGCCTTGGCCGCAACCTGGCGGCCGACCGCCGTCGAGCCGGTGAACGAGACGCCCTTCACGTAGGGATGTTCGATCAGCTCATCGCCGACTTCGGCGACGTTCTGGCGCGAGCAGGTGACGACGTTCAGCACGCCCTTCGGCAGGCCGGCCTCCTCGAAGATCTCGGCGAACAGGAGCCCGCCCAGATAGGGCGTCTCCTCGGAGGGCTTCAGCACGATCGTGTTTCCGGCCACCATCGGGAACAGGAAGCCGCGCGCCGACAGGATGCAGGGGAAGTTCCAGGGGCTGATCACGGACACCACGCCCATCGGCCGGCGCACCGCCATGGACACCTTGCCGTATTCGGACGGCAGCACCTCGCCGGTCGACTGCCAGACCGAGCCGGCCGCGGCGTGGAAGATCTCCTCCACATATCCTGTCTCGAACATGCCCTTGCCGAACCAGCCGCCGCCTTCCGCCTGGATCGCCTCGACGATCTCCATGCGGCGCTTCATCCAGATCTCCGCGGCCTTGTGCATCACATGCGCGCGCTTGGAGAAGGAGAGCTTCGACCATTCGGGGAAGGCCGCGTGGGCCGCCTCGATCGCCGCCGCCGCCTCGGTGCGGCCGGAGTCCGGCACCTCGGCCCAGACCGAGCCGTCGGCCGGGTTGTAGTCCTTGAAGGTCTTCTTGGTCGCCGACCAGCCGCCGCCGACATACATGCCTTCGAACACGCGAGCCATCTCAAGCCTCCTTGTGCTTTGTCCGCTTCTCGGCGGGGTCTTTCGATTTCTTCCTCGGGATCACGCGCGGCGCGTGATCGGGTTCGTCCGGATCGATCACCGGGCCACCGGCGTCCGTGGGCGCCGCGCCGTCCACGGGCGCAGGCGTGTCAGGGGCGGGGATAACAAAGGCCGTCAGCGTCTTGCGCCGCTCCGCCACGTGCGCGGCGTGGATCGTCGCGGCGCGCGCGGCGAGGTCCGAAATGCTGAAACCCTGCGCCGCTGCGGGCTTCGCGGTTTCCGCCGGCTCGGCCGGTGCGAACTGGGCGCTGTTGTGGCCGATCAGCCCGTGGCTGCCGTTCAGGCTTTTCGGCTCGGCCTCGTCCGCGCCGCGATTCCTGCGCGCCGGCTTGAGCACGGGTCTCGTCCCGGCGTCGGGCGGCGGCTCGCCGAACGCCGAGGGTCGCGGCGTCGCTGCCCGGCGCGCCCTGAGGAATGCGGCGGAACGCTCCGCGGCCCGCGCCGCGAGGTCGGCGAAGATCGTCTCCGGTAAGTGCGGCGCGTCGTCTCCGGCGGTGAGGTCCGCATCCCCTCCGGCATGTGCCGGGATTTCCGACGATCCCGGAAGCTCGCCGTCGGGCGCAGGTCGTGTCGCGCGTGCGTCCGCCGCGGCCGTGCGGACAAAGGCCGACGGTCGCGACGCGGTCAGGCGCGCCATGCGGATGTGAAGGGCCTGCCGCTCGGCCGCGAGCGCTGCGAGGTTCGCGGCGATGTCGCCGAGCCGCCGGGCATCCTCGGAGGCCCTCGGCGGTTCGGACGGGCCAGGCGGCGGCACCGCGGCCGCCTCGGCCCAGGGATCGCCGGCGAGCTTCGGATCGTAGCGGCCGACAAAGGCGCTGGGCAGGTCCGAACCCTGTCGCATGGCCCGCACGAAGGCGTGCTGGATGCGTCCCGCTCGCGCCGCGACGTCGGAGAGCAGCGCGCCCATCGACTGCAGGCCGACCGGCAGGCGCATCGGCGGCGGCAGCGCGATGGCCGGTCGCCGCGCGCGGCCGCCGGCGCCGCCCAGATAGGCGTTCACGACCGCCGGATCGCGCATCAGCTTCTCGGCGCTGTTCTCACCGGTAACGGCGCCGTTCTCGATCAGATAGCCGCGGCCGGCGATCTTCAGGCTCTGCTTGGCGTTCTGCTCCACCAGCAGGATGCCGACGCCGGTCGCCGCGATCGCCTTCAGCGCGCGGAAAAGCTCCTGGGTCAGGATCGGCGACAGGCCGAGCGACGGTTCGTCCAGCATGAGGATTTCCGGCCTGGACATCAGCGCGCGGCCGATCGCCACCATCTGCTGCTCGCCGCCAGACATGGTGCGCGCGATCTGCCGCTTGCGCTCGGCGAGGCGGGGGAAGAGCCTGTAGATGCCGTCGAGCCGCTCGGACTCGTCGCGGCGCGCGCGGCCGGCGAAGGCGCCAAGCCCGAGGTTCTCCGCGACGGTAAGGTCGCCGAAGATGCCGCGCCCTTCGGGCACCAGCGCGATGCCCTCCTCGACGATCCGATGCGGCTTCATCGCGAGGATGCGCGTGCCGTTCATGGTGATCTCGCCGCCGGGCTCGGCGCGCACCATGCCGGCGATGGCTTTCAGCAGCGTCGACTTGCCGGCGCCGTTGGCGCCGAGAATGACGCAGATCTCGCCCTTCGCGACGCGGACGCTGACGCCTTCCAGCGCCCGGTGCCGGCCATAGCTGACGGCGAGGTTCCTCACCTCAAGCATCGGCGTCACCGAGATAGGCGGCGACGACCTCGGGATCGCCGAGAACGGTCTCGACGTCGCCGTCGGCGATCTTGCGGCCGGAGTTCATCACCACGCAGCGGTCGCAGAGCGAGCGGATCGCGTCCATAACGTGCTCGACCATGATGATCGTGCGGCCCTCGCGGCGCAGATCGTCGATCAGCGCGATGCCGAGCTTCAGCTCGGTCGGGTTCAGGCCGGCCAGCCATTCGTCGAGCAGCAGCACGCGGGGATTGCCGGCGAGCGCGCGCGCCAGTTCGACGCGCTTCTGGTCGATGTAGGTCATGGCGTCGACCGGCATG
This sequence comes from Rhizobiaceae bacterium, assembly GCA_019635755.1. Classification (GTDB taxonomy): domain Bacteria; phylum Pseudomonadota; class Alphaproteobacteria; order Rhizobiales; family Rhizobiaceae; genus OAS926. The sequence continues at coordinate 80,621 of JAHBYW010000006.1, forward strand.
TGGCCCTTGCCGGCCAGCCCGACGCGACCGAGGAGGGCGCGCGCAAGCTTGTGGGCCTCGGCACCCCAGCTGCGCATGTGTCCGAACACGGCGCCGGCCATGACGTTGCCCTCGGCGTCGAGCGACGGCAGCACGCGCACGAGCTGGAAGGTGCGCGCGACGCCCTTCTGCGCGATGCGATGCGCGGGCAGGTCCGAGATGCGCTCGCCGGAAAGCGCAATCTCGCCGCGTGTCGGCTTCAGCGCGCCGGAAATGAGGTTCAGCATGGTCGTCTTGCCGGAGCCGTTCGGGCCGATCAGGCCGAGCAGTTCGCCCTGGCGCACGTCGAACGACACCTCGTTGACGGCGACGAGGCCGCCGAAGGATTTGGTCGCGGCACGGACGGAGAGCGCGGCGGTCATGTTTCCCTCCCCCTTGAGGGGAGGGTGGTCGCGGAGCGGCCGAGTGGGGTGGTTTGATGCAGTGCGCTGCCGCTGCGACCCCACCCGTCCAGCCGCCTTTGGCGGCTGTCCACCCTCCCCTCAAGGGGGAGGGAAAAGGGCGAAGCCGTCCTCACGCCGCCTTCTCCTGTCCCATCCTCGCCGCGCGCGCCTTCCACCGGGCGCGGGCCTGTTCCAGAAGCCCGGTGACGCCGTTGGGGATCAGGTAGACGATCGCCAGGAACGCCAGCCCGATGACGATCATCGTGTGGTTGGGGAAGCGCGCCGAGACCTGGTCCATGAGGATGGTGAAGGGGATGACGCCGACCAGCGGACCCCACAGACGCTTCGTGCCGCCGAGCAGCGCCATGATGACGACGAGGAACGAGATCATCGGATTGAAGGCAGATGGCGGCTCTATGTAGGAATAACGCGGCGCCATGATCGCTCCGGCGACCGCGATGAACGCGCCGGAGATCATGAACAGCACGATCTTCGATCGCGCCGTGTCGATGCCGACGTGGCGGGCCACGGTCTCGTCATTGCCGATGATCTGCATGGCGAAACCGAGCCGCGAACGGTTGATGAGGAACGCCGTCAGGAACACCGCGGCCGTCAGCGCGACGAGCATCCAGTAGATGTGCTGCTCGAAGAGATCGGTGAACACGTAGAGGCCGATCGCGGTTGCGAATTTCGTCTGCGTCCAGGTGACGAGCTGGCGCACGAGTTCGGCCAGCCCGAAGGTGAAGATGACGAAATAGACGCCGGAGATGCGCAGCGTCGCCGCGCCGACGAGGCCCGCCAGCGCCGCGCCGATGAGCGCGGCGATCGCCAGGAGAAGCGGATAGGGCATGGCGTCGATGCCCAGCCCCACCGTGTAGGTGCCAAGACCGTAGAAGGCTGCCGTCGCCAGCGACACGTAGTGCGTCGGACCCGAGAACAGCGCCCAGGCCGTGCAGAGCGCGGCGTAGAGCATGATGTTGACCGAGAGCGACAGATAGAAGCCCTGATCCACGAGCGGCAGCAGCGCGGCGACCGCGAACAGGATCGCGCCGGCGCCCAGCCATTTCAGCTCGTCATTGGTGAAGGGAGTCATGTCGGCGCCCGTCCGAAGATGCCCTGCGGACGGAACAGCAGCACGAGGATGAAGAGAGCATAGGTGGCGGCGAGCGTCAGGCCCGGATCGATGAGGCTTGCGACCAGCGTCTCGGAGATGCCGAGGATCAGCGCGGCAAGGATCGCGCCGCGGATGTCGCCGACGCCGCCCATGATGACGATGATCAGCGCCTTCATGGTGAAGATCACACCCATCGACGCGTTGAAGGTGTAGAAGGTCGAAATGAGCGCGCCGCCGCAGGCGGTCAGCGCGCCGCCGAGCGCAAAGGCGATCGCGGCCGTGCGCGCCACGTCGATGGCGACGAGGTTCGCCGAGTTCGGATCGACGGCGACGGCGCGCATGGCCGTGCCCTGCCGCGTGCGATAGAGGAAGAACCACAGCGCCCCGGCGATGGCCGCGGCAGCGACGAAGGCGACGATGCGGTTCAGGCCGTACGAATTGCCGAGGATGTCGAAGCGCTCGGCGAGGAAGGTGTAGGACCGGTACTCGCCGCCGAAGGCGACGATCATCAGGCCCTGCAGGAGGAAAAGCAGGCCGAAGGTGGCGAGGATGGAATCGACCTCCAGCTGTCCGCGGTTCTTGGCGCGCTTTACCAGCGGCTGCAGGGCGACCAGGTAGATCACCAGATTGATCAGGAATGCGCCCGGCGCGATCAGCAGCAATCCCACCAGCGGATTGATGGCGAAGCCGGTGTACAGCCAGAAGGCCACGAAGCAGGCGGCCACCAGCGTCTCGCCATTGCCGAGGTTCATGATGCGGGCGACGCCATACTGCAGCGTCAGGCCCAGCGCGATCAGCGCGTAGGTGCCGCTCAGCAGGATGCCCGTGATCAGGATGTTCATGCGCCTGTTCTAGTTAGTATCGGGTCGGTTCGCGCGGCTGATGCGATTGACGGTTAATCGCCAGGACTTGGCAGGTACGGACCCCCACTCCGTTCGCTTCGCGAACACCTCTCCCCTCGAAGGGGAGAGGAAGGGAGCCTGTCATCGCGGCCGGGTCTTTCCTCTCCCCCGTCGAGCGGGGGAGAGGTGGCACGCGACGTGAGGGTCTGGGGCCGGAAGGGCCGCCTTACTCCCACCCGGCCTTCTTGACCGGCTCGGCGCCGACGCTCAGCCCGTCGCCGGCGACGGCCTCGAACACGCCGTTGTTCCACTGGCCGACCGTCCAGACGTTCTCGTTGACGTTGTTGGGCATGGAGACCTTGCCGATCACCGTATCGAACGTACCGCCCTTGATCGCCTCGACCACGGCCGCCTTGTCCAGCGACCCGGCCTTCTCGATCGCCTGGCCGAGGATCTGCAGGCCAGCATAGGTGGTCGCGCTGGCCCAGAAGTCCGGGTCGGAGCCGAGATCGGCGCGGTGCAGTTCGAGGTAGCCCTTGACGCCCGGGTCGGAGCTGTTGATGCCGCCGATGCCCATGATGCCGTTCGCCGCCGCGCCGAAGCGCTTGGCGAAGGCCGGGAAGGCCGTGCCGACGCCGGTGTAGAAGACCGGCGTGTTGAGGCCCTGAACCTGCGCCTGCTCGGTCAGCGCAAACGTGTCGCCGGGATAGGAGAAGGCCACGAAGGCATCCGGCGCGGCGGCCTTGGCGCCGCTGATGACCGGGGCGAGGTCCTGGGTGCCGAGCGGATAGGAGGTCTCGTAGACGATGTCGAAGCCGCCGGCCGCGAGCAGCGGCTTCGCGGCGCCGACCAGTTCGAGGCCGAAGGCGTCGGCGACGTTCACCAGCGCGACCTTGTTGCCGATGTCGCCCTTGTCCTTCATCTTGGTCAGCGTCTGTACGATGCCTTCGGCGAGCTGCGTCGAGGTGCCGAGCATCCAGAAGGAATTCGGCCAGCGGCTGGCGAAGTCCTTGACGCCGTCGGTCGCGGCGGTCGTGGCGATGTGCGGATAGCCGTACTTCGCGATCATAGGCGCCGCCGCGATGTTCAGGCCGGTCGAATAGGGCGCGACGAGGAAGTCGACATTGTCGACGGTCGCCAGGCGCTGGATATTCTTGATCGCCTCCTCGCCATTGGTCTTGTCGTCATATTCGACCAGCTCGATCTTCATCTGCTTGTCGCCGACCTTCAGGCCGCCGGCCGCGTTCACTTCCTTCATCCAGAGCTGGATGTTCGGCCAGTGGGTGACCGCCGCGCCGCCGGCGAGCGGTCCCGACTTCGGCGCGCTGGCGCCGAGCTTGATAACGTCCTGCGCGAAGGCCGGGGCTCCCGCCAGCGTCAGCGCTGCGGTTGCCGCGGCGAGTGCGATGAAGTTGCGTCTCAACATGGTCTTTCCTCCCTGTGGTTGCTTCCGACTTCCTGTCCGCCACCGCGGCGGACACATCCTCATGCGTATTGGATCGTCTTGGTCTCGATGTAGTTCTCCAGGCCCTCCGGCCCGCCCTCGCGGCCCATGCCGGACTGCTTGAAGCCCCCGAAGGGATGCTTCGGGTCGATGATCACGCCGTTGATGGTGACGGTGCCGGAGCGGACGCGCCGCGCCATGCCGTACGCGCGCTCGGGATCGGCCGAATAGATCGACGCGTTCAGGCCGTATTGCGAATTGTTGGCCTTGGCGACGGCCTCCTCGTCGTCGCGGTAGGTCAGCACCGAGACGACCGGGCCGAAGATCTCCTCCTGCACGATCTTCATGTGCGGCGTGACGTCGGTGAAGACGGTCGGCTCGACGAAGAAGCCCTTGTCGAAGCCCCTGGGTCGTCCGCCGCCGCAGGCGATGCGTGCGCCTTCGGCGCGGCCGGCGGCGATGTAGCCTTCGACGCGGGCGCGCTGTCGGGCCATGGTGAGCGGACCCATCTGCGTGGCCGGATCGAAAGGGTCGCCGACCTTGATGCCGGAGACGGCGCCGAGATAGAGGTCGAGGAATTCCTTCTCGCGGTGCTCTGGCACGAGGATGCGGGTCAGCGAGAAACAGACCTGGCCGGTGATCGGCATGGTGTAGACCATCAGGCTGGGCAGGGCCGCCTTGAAGTCGGCGTCGTCCAGCAGGATCGCCGGCGACTTGCCGCCGAGTTCCAGGCTGACACGGGCGAGGCGCTCCGCGCAGACCTGGGCGATGTGCTTGCCTGCCCCCGTCGAGCCGGTGAAGGCGACCTTGTCGACGCCCTTGTGGCGGACAAGATAGTCGCCGCCCTCGCGGCCCGCCGGCACGATGTTGAACACGCCCTGCGGCAGGCCGGCGCGCTCGATGCACTCGGCCAGGATGTAGGCCTCCAGCGGCGTCTCCGGCGACGGCTTCGCCACCATCGTGCAGCCCGCGGCGAGGCCGGCCGCGATCTTGTAGGACAGCAGCACCAGCGGCGCGTTCCAGGGGGTGATGGCCGCGCAGACGCCCACCGGTTCCTTGGCGACGCGCACGCGGCCGCCGTCGTCGCGCTTGCGCTCGTCGACGAAGGGGTACTTCTCGATGAGGTCGGCGTAGTAGCTGAACAGCGTCGGGTTCTGGCCGACCAGCTTCTTGGTCAGCGAGATCGGCGCGCCGACCTGCAGCGTCCACGCCGTGGCGATGTCGTCCAGCCGCTCGGTGAGCAGTGCCGCCACGCGGCGCAGGTAGCCGGCGCGCTCCGATGGCGCCATGCGCGGCCACGGTCCGTTGTCGAACGCGTCGCGGGCCGACGCCACGGCGCGGTCGATGTCGGCCGGACCGGCCTCTGGATAGGTGATCAGCAGTTCCTCGGTCGATGGCGAGACGACCTTCAGCGTCTGCCGCGAAATCGGCTCGACCCAACGCCCGCCGATGAAGAAGCGTTCCGGCGCGCGCGGCGTCGGTTTGACCATCATGTTCATCGCGTTCCTCCCAGTCCTGCCTGCCGGCGACCGGGACGCAGGGACCGTCGCCCCGCCTCTCCCTGTCCGCTCGCCGCGCTCTCCTGGACGCTAGTCCGAAACAGCCGTGCTGTCACCAGCAGACGACGCAGGTTGTATACAGGATCAACGCGTCGTGAACGGCGCGAGGTCACGGAGCGGGCTCTCGGGATACGAGTTGTGGCTGCGCGGAACGACATTGCTCCCCGTTCGCATGCGCATGTTGGGCTCGAATGTATACATTCTTGCCCTCGGAAGCCGGCCGGGCGGGGGCAAGGATTGGTCCGGTCGCGCGTCATGCCGGGTACTCCCGGCGCCCGTCCTGCAGCGTGATCCAGCGCAGTTCCGTGAACTCGTCGATGCCGGCCCGGCCGCCGAAGCGACCGTATCCCGACGCCTTCATCCCGCCGAAGGGCATCTGCGGCTCGTCGTGGATCGTGGCGCCGTTGATATGGCAGATGCCGGTCTCGATACGGCGCGCCACGGCCAGCGCGCGGGTGACGTCGCGGCTGAACACCGCCGCCGACAGTCCGTACTCGGTGTCGTTGGCGATCGAGATCGCCTCGTCCTGGTCCGAGAAGCGGATGACGGATGCGACGGGTCCGAACGTCTCCTCGTGGTAGATGCGCATGGCCGGCGTGACCGCGTCGAGGATCGTGGCTTCGAGGAAGGCGCCGTCCTGGCGGCCGCCCGTGACGAGCCTGGCACCCTTCATGACGGCATCGTCGATCAAGGCGCGCACCCGCGCCGCGGCGTCAGCGCTGATCATCGGGCCGAGGCGCTCCTCGGTTTCGCCGGCGCCGCCGACCGTCAGTCGCTCGGCGCGACCGCGCAGCCGCTCGATGAAGTCGTTTGCGATTGCGTCGTGGACGACCAGCCGGTCGGTCGACATGCAGATCTGGCCCTGGTGGAAATAGGCACCGAAGGCCGCCGCTCCGGCCGCCGCTTCCAGATCGGCGTCCTCCAGCACGATCAGCGGCGCCTTGCCGCCGAGTTCCAGCAGGCATTTCTTGAGGTGCCGCGCGCCGATCTCGGCGATCACGCGGCCGGCGCGCGTCGAGCCGGTGAAGTTGACCCGGCGCACGGCGGGATGGGCGACCAGCGCCTCGACGATCTCCTGCGCATGATCCTCCGCGTTGTGGACGACCCCGACGACGCCTTTCGGCAGACCTGCCTGGTTGAGGATGTCGACGAGCAGGGCGTGCGTCCGGCCCGAGAGTTCCGACGCCTTGAACACGACCGTGTTGCCGCAAGCGAGCGGCACGGCGAGCGAGCGGGTGCCGAGCACCACCGGTGCATTCCACGGTGCCATCGAGAGCACGACGCCGCAGGGCTGGCGGATGGCCATGGCAAGCATGGCGGCGTCATCGGACGGGATCACCTCGCCGCCGATCTGAGTGGTGATGGCGGCGGCTTCGCGAAGGATCGCGGCGCCCAGCCGGCAGTTCAGCACTCCCCAGGCGCGCGTGCCGCCCGTCTCGGCGCTGATCGTGGCGACGATCTCTTCGGACCGGTCGAGAAGGATGTCGGCGGCGCGGTTCAGGATGGCCCGCCGTTCGGAGGGCGGCGTTCGCGACCAGGCCGGGAATGCCGCGGCGGCCACGTTCGCGGCATGGACGGCGTCGGCCACGGTCGAAACGGCCGGGCGCTCCACGACATGCAGTACGGACCGGGCGCGCGCACCCTTCGGCAAACGTCCATCCTCCCAAGGCGGGGTCGCTTCGACCTCCGCGCGTCGCGCCTTACGGGCGCTGTTCTGCGTCGAGAAGACACTATCGCCGCCACGCTCTGGAATGTATGAAACCGGTCATCTATTGCAAAAAACTGGCGCGAGCGGGCAGTGAGGGCGGAAAGGATCGAAAGCGGCCTGCAGGCACGGGCGTGGTCCTTCAACCGCGAGGCGGACCATCCCGTCCGCCACTTCGTGCTGCTGACCGACGGCATCGGCGGCTGCGAGACCGAAGGAACGCGGCTCGATCTCGCCGCGCCGACGATCCTCTGGCTCGGCGGGATGAAGCGCGGGCGGCTCCGGATCGAGGCCGGCGCCACCGGCTTCCGCGGCGAGGCGGGTGACGAGATGATCTCGGCCGCCGTCGGAGAGCAGCCGGAATCGGCCGGGCTGCAGACTCTCGCAAACCGGGATTTCGTGCTGTCGCTCGCGGGTCACGGCGACCAGGCCGCGCTCGCCGAGCGATGCCTGACGCGCATCGTCGAGGAACTGCGCCTGGGGCAGGATGGCGCCGCGCTGGCCATTTCGGGGCTGTTGCGCATCCTGCTGGTGGTGCTGCTGCGCGTCTCGGGTGGGAGCGTCATGGATCGCGCCGGCGGTGGCGAGCGGACCGGCGTGCTCCAACGCTTCCGGCGGCTGGTGGAGATGAACTTCCGCAGCCATTGGTCGGTGGCGCAATATGCCGAGGCGCTCGGCATCTCGGCCGACCGGCTGCATGCCATCTGCACCACCGGCGTTGGCAGGTCGCCCAAGGCGCTGATCTCGGAGCGGCTTGCACAGGAGGCTGCGGTGCGGCTGCAGCGCTCGTCGCTGACCATCCAGCAGCTCGGGCACACGCTGGGCTTCAACGACCCGGCGCATTTCTCGCACTTCTTCCGCAGGATGATGGGCGTCTCGCCGGCCGCCTACCGCCGCGCGGCGCCGGACGCACCGACCGCCGGCTCCACGGCGCCCTCGCGCACCTTCGCCGACTGGCCGTGACCGGGCTAGACCATCTCGATCAGCGCGCGGACCGCATGGGCGTAGCCGCGCGGGCCGAGGCCAGCGAGCACCGCCGTCACGGCCGGTGACATCAGCGAATGGCGGTAGATCTCCTCGCGCCGATGGATGTTGGAGATGTGGAACTCGATGATCGGCCCGGGAAACATCTTGAGGGCGTCGAGCAGCGGGATCGAACGAAAGGAAAGGCCGGCGGGGTTGATGAGGATGCCGGCGCCGCCGTCGATCGCTTCATGAACCCAGTCGATCAGCTGATGCTCCGCATTGCTCTGGTGGAAGCGCAGCGGCCAGTCGCCCGCCGCCTCCCTGCACATCGCCTCGATCTCGGCCAGGGTCGTCCGGCCGTAGATCTCGGGTTCGCGTGTGCCCAGCCGGTTCAGATTCGGGCCATTGAGGACGAATATCGGCTTCATCGGACCGTCAGCCCTGGTATCCGAACAGTCTCGGCAGCCACAGCACCGTCTCCGGGAAGAAGGTGATGACCAGCAGCGAGAACACCATCGTGTAGAGGAACGGCAGCACGTCCCTCACGATGTCCCACAGCGGCACCTTGGCGATGCGGACCATGATGAAGAGGAGCAGCCCATAAGGCGGAGTCACGAGGCCCAGCATGATGTTGACCACGCAGACCACGCCGAAGTGCACGAGGTCGATGCCGAGCGCCTCGGCGGTCGGGATGAACACCGGCAGGATGACCAGGATGATCGTCGTGCCTTCGAGCACGCATCCGAGCAGCAGCAGGATGACGTTGACAAAGATCAGGAACGTGGTCGGCGACATGTCCCAGCTCGTCAGGATGACGCTGAGCGACTGGGGAATGTTCTCGACCGTCACCACGTAGTTGAAGACAAGCGCGCCGGCGATCAGCATGCCGATGGACGCCGAGGTGCGGGCGCTCGACAGGACCGAGTTGTAGAAATCGCGCAGGCTGACGCTGCGATAGAGGACGACGGAGATCAGGAGCGCGTAAGCCGCGGCGACCGCCGCGGCTTCCGTCGGGGTCGTGACGCCGGAATAGATGCCGCCCAGCAGGACGACCGGCATGAACAGGGCCGGCAGCGCACGCCAGGTGATCAGGGGAAGGTCGCGCACCGGCGTCGGCGGCTCGATCGGGAAGTTGCGGACGCGCGAATGGTAGGCGACCAGAATGACCTGGAACAGCACCATCAACAGGCCGGGCAAGACGCCGCCGAGAAACAGGTAGCCGATCGAGGCGTCTGACACGAGCGCGTAGATGATCATCGGGATCGAGGGCGGGATGATCGGGCCGATCACGGCGGTTACCGCCGTCAGCGCGGCCGCATAGGACGGCGGATAGCGGCCGTCCTTGGTCATCATGTCCTGCATCATCTTGCCGGAACCGGCCGCATCGGCGATGGCCGAGCCCGACATGCCGGCGAAAATGATCGACTGAAGCACGTTGACCTGTGCAAGACCGCCGCGGAAGCGCCCGACGAAGGCGTTGCAGAAATTCATCAGGCGTTCGGTCATCGAGCCGATGTTCATCAGCTCCGCCGCCAGAATGAAGAGCGGCACGGCGAGGATGATGTAGTTGGAATACATCCCGTTCAGGAACTGCTCGGCCGCGGTCCCCATGTCGAGGCCGGCGAGCAGCAGGTAGAGGATCGAGCCGGCAATCATGGCGTGGCCGACAGGCAGCCCGAGCAGGGCAAGTGCGGTGATGGCGACGATCGAAAGGGAGAAGGGACTGGCGAGGTTCATACGCCGGAGCTCGCCTTGGCCGGATCGAATTCGTCAGGTGCCGAACCACGCAGCACCTGCCATGACACCCAGATGTAGCGGACGATGACGGCGACGACGAAGACGACGTAGATGGAGAAGACCCAGTCGAAGCGGAGGTGCATGTAGGCGGTCTTCTGCACCCTCATGAAGGTGACGTAGTCGACGACCGCCGGCAGCGAGACCGCGTAGAGGACGACGAGCGCCGCGGCGAAGGCGAGGAACATGGCACTGCGCGGCCGCGGCCGCGCCGAGGCGTAGATGAGGTCGAAGCGCATCTCCTCCTGCTCGGTCAGCACGAAGGCCGCGCCCCACAGCACGATCCAGATCCAGAGGATGGCGGAGAGCTCGTTCGTCCAGCCGGTGGGCCAGTTCAGCACATATCGGAAGAAGATCTGCAGCAGGAACGCGAAGAACATCACCGCCAGCATGGCGGCCAGCACGTTCTCGGCGCGCAGGTAGAGCCAGTCGCCAATGGCTTTCAAGCGCATAAACTGCTCTCCCCCTGCAATTCCGTCGTAGAGCGAAAGGAAGGGCGCAGACGAAGCGCGCCCTTCCTCGATCGATCAGAGCGCGTTGATCTTGTCGACCATGCCTTCCGGCCAGCTCTTGGCCAGTTCCGACGCCAGGTACTGTTCCTGCACGTGCTTGCGGAATGCGTCGACGTCCGGCGCGTAGAGCTTCAGCCCCGATGCCTTGAACTTCTCGGCCAGCTCCGCTTCGCGGGCCAGGTGCTTTTCCGTCGAGAAGGCGATCGCCGCGTCGGCGGCGGCCTGCAGCTTGGCCTGCTGCTCGGGCGTTGCCGCGTTCCACGCCGTGTTCGAGATGGTGAGAAGATCGAAGCCGACCAGATGCGAGGTGAGCACGATCTGGCTCATGACTTCGTAGAACTTCATGTTCTCGACATTGGGCAGCGGGTTGTCCTGGCCGTCGATCGCGCCGGTCTGGAGGCCGGTGTAGACCTCGGCATAGGCCATCGGCGTCGGGTTGGCGCCGAGCGCCGTGCCGAGGAACTGCCAGGCCTCGCCGCCGGGCATGCGCAGCTTGACGCCGGCCATGTCGGCGGGGGTCTTGATCTCCCTGTCGACCTTGAGGCCGACCTGGCGCACGCCGAAATAGGTCGGGCCGAGAACCTTCACGCCGAGCTGGTCCTCGGTCATCTTCTTCATTTCCGCGCCGGCGTCGCTGGCGAAGAACGTGGTCACATGGGCGGCGTCGCGGAACAGATAGCCGGCCGTCAGGATCGACCACGCGGGAATCTGGTTGGAAAAGTCCTGCGGGGCGATGTTGCCCATCTCCAGATTGCCGCGCTGGAGCGCGACGAGTTCGGTGCCCTGCTTGAAGAGATTGCCGCCGTAGTAGCCTTCGAAGGTGAAATCATCGGCCACCGCGTCGGCGAACATCTTCATCATCTCGGCACGGATGTCCTGCTCCGAGAACACCGCCGAGAAGCGCAGCTTCGGCTTGTCCTGCGCGAAGGCGGGAAAGGCGGCGGAGGCCGCGAGCAGGCCGGTTCCGGCCAGGAACTGGCGGCGTGTGGCGTTCATCATGGTCTTTTTCCTCCCAGGTTGATGTGGCATGCGCATCCGGCGGCGGGCGTGCTCCGCCGGAATCTCTGGTTCGTCGAGCCCGGCCCGCTCACGCGGCGGCCTCGAAATGCGCCGCCATGGCGGCGCGGTCCGGTTCCAGGCCGGTGAACAGCTCGAAGGCCCGCACGGCCTGGTTCACGGCCATGCCGATGCCCGGCAATACCCGGCAGCCGAGGCTGCGGGCATGGCGAAGGAGTTCGGTCTCCTGCGGGAAATAGATGATGTCCGCGACCCACTGGCGCGGGGCCAGCAGCGCAGGCGGAAACGGCGTGCCCGGATATTTCGCCATGCCGACCGGCGTGGCGTTGACCACGCCGCTGCTGGTCTCCAGGGCGGCGCGCGCATCGGGGTTCGCGACCACGCGCGCCGGAAAATCGTGGCTCATACGCGCGGCCAGCCCCGTCGCGCGGTCCATGTCGTCGTCGACCAGCGCGAGTCGCTCGGCGCCCAGTGCCATCAGCGCATGGGCCACCGCAGCGCCGCCGCCGCCGGCGCCGAACAGCGCGACGGAGCCGACGGCCGCGCCCGCCATCTGCGTACGAAAGCTCTCCGCGAAACCCCAGCTGTCGGTGTTGTGGCCGAGGCGCGCCGGGCCGGAAAAGACCACGGTGTTGACGGCGCCGATCGAGCGGGCCTCGGCTGAGAGATCGGTCATGCGCTCGACGACCGCCTGCTTGTATGGGTGGGTGACGTTGAGACCGGAGAAACCGATCCGCGCGCATGCATCGAGCACGTCGTCCAGCGCGGCGTCGGGCAGGCCCAGTTCGTCGAAATCGAGGAGGGAATAGGCGTAGCGCAGTCCGAGCCGGCGCCCTTCGCGCTCGTGCATGCCGGGCGTCCGCGACTGCTGGATCCCGCGACCGAGCAGCCCGACCCTGACGTCGGCATCGCCGGCGCGGCCGGCATCGCGGGCCAGATGAGCCTCCACGACATCAGCGACGTCAGCATGCGTCGTCCGCAATCCGTCCTCCCACGACCGGCGGCTTGCAGCCGCTCTTGTCCTGCGGCCTGCGCCCGCTCTTGTCCCGCGGCTTGCAGCCGCTCTTGTCCCGCGGCTTGCAGCCGCTCTTGTCATCGTCTTGCCGCGCCCGGTAAACCACCGGTGCTGCCGAAATGGCAAAATGTACGAACTGGTTAGTTTCGTCAACCGGCTTTCGCCGGTCGGGGACGGTGCACATGCGGAAGACAGGACAGAGCGGCAAGGCAGCGCCTCGCACGCAGGACCCGGAGGGGACGCGCAGGAACATCCTGGAGATCGCGTCGGAGGAGTTTGCGCTGAACGGGCTCGCCGGGGCGCGGGTGGACGAGATCGCCGCGCGCACGCGCTCGTCGAAGCGGATGATCTACTATTACTTCGGCGACAAGGAGGGCCTGTACGTCAGCGCACTGGAGAACGCCTATCGCCAGGTGCGCGACGGCGAGGCCAAGCTGGACACGGACGGGCTGCCGGCGCTCGAGGCGCTGCGCCGGCTCGTCGAGTTCACCTTCGACCACCATCACCGCCACCAGGAGTTCATCCGCATGGTGATGATCGAGAACATCCATCGGGGCGAGTATCTCGATCGGTCGGACGCGATCCGCGATCTCAACGCGACGGCGATCGACCATATCGCCCGGATCTATGCGCGTGGGGTCGCTGACAAGCAGTTCCGGCCGGGGCTCGACCCGCTGGAACTGCACTGGCAGATCAGCGCGCTCTGCTTCTTCAACGTGTCCAACCGCGCCACCTTCTCGCACATCTTCGGCCGCGACTTCGGCACGACCGACGCGCTGGCGCGGCTGAAGGACAATACCGTGGAGATGGTCCTCCGCTTCGTCGCCCGGAAGGATGCCTTGCCGGACGACTGAGCGCGGGATTGCAATGGGGCGCCGGCGCGCTAGTGTTGTACGAACTCGTTCGTACATTGGAGCGCGCCGTGAAATCATCCATCGCGACCGTTTCGATCAGCGGCGACCTGACCGAGAAGCTGGCGGCCATCGCGGCGGCGGGTTTCGACGGCGTCGAGATCTTCGAGAACGACTTCCTCGCCTTCGACGGGACGCCGCGCGACGTCGGAAGGATCGCGCGCGACGCCGGGCTCGAGATCACCTGCTTCCAGCCGTTCAGGGACTTCGAGGGGCTGCCCGAGCCGCAGCGCAGCCGGGCGTTCGACCGGGCCGAACGCAAGTTCGACCTGATGCAGGAACTGGGCGCCGAGCTGATGCTGGTCTGTTCGAGCGTCTCGCCGGTGGCGCTCGGCGGCATCGACCGCGCCGCCGGCGATTTCCGGGCGCTGGGAGAACGCGCGGCCAAGCGGGGGTTGCGCGTCGGCTACGAGGCGCTCGCCTGGGGCCGGCATGTGAGCGATCACCGCGATGCGTGGGAGATCGTCCGTCGCGCCGACTATCCGAGCGTCGGGCTCATCCTCGATTCGTTCCACACGCTGGCGCGGAAGATCGACATCGGTTCGATTCGCGCCATTCCCGGCGACCGCATCTTCATCGTCCAGCTGGCCGACGCGCCATCCGTCGAGATGGACCTGCTCTACCGCAGCCGCCATTTCCGCAACATGCCGGGCGAGGGGGATCTGCCCGTCGGCGAATTCATGGCGGCGGTCGCGGCCACGGGCTACGACGGCTATCTCTCGCTGGAGATCTTCAACGACCAGTTCCGTGGCGGGTCGCCGACGTCCATCGCGGCCGACGGCAAGCGGTCTCTCCTGTGGCTGATGGATCAGGTCAACCGCGAACGTCCGGCGCTCAGGCTGGGCGTTCCGGCGATGCCGCCGCCGGTTGCCGCGCTCGGCGTCGAATTCCTGGAGTTCGCGACCGATCCGGCCGGCGCGGCGAACCTCGGCGGACTGCTGTCGACGCTCGGCTTCCGGCTCGCCGGGCGCCACCTCTCGAAGGACGTGGTGCTCTACCGCCAGGGCGACATCAAGATCGTCGTCAACACCGACCGCGACGGCTTCGCCAGGACGGCATTCAACGTTCACGGGACGTCGGTCTATGCGCTCGGGCTCAAGGTCGACGACGCGGCAGCAACGGTCGCGCGGGCGAGGGCGCTCGGCGCGGAGCCGTTCGAGCAGGCGGTCGGTCCGGGCGAACTCGCCATCCCGGCGGTCCGGGGAGTCGGGGGCGGCGTGGTCTACTTCATCGACGACCGCTCGGGCCTGTCCAGGGTGTGGGACGTGGAGTTCAGCGCGACCGAAGACGAGGGAACCGCCGACGCCGGCCTGACGCGGATCGACCATGTCGGCCAGTCGATGGATTATGGCGAGATGCTGAGCTGGCTGCTGTTCTACACGTCGATCTTCCGCACGGACAAAGCTCCGATGGTGGACGTGATCGACCCGTCGGGAATCGTGCGGAGCCAGGCGATCGAAAGTCCGGACGGCCTGCTTCGGCTGACACTGAACGGGGCGGAGAACCGGCGCACGCTCGCAGGGCGCTTCGTGGCCGAAAGCTTCGGCTCCGCGGTGCAGCACGTCGCCTTCGCGACCGACGACATCTTCGCGACGGCGGCGGCATTGAAGGCGGCGGGCTTCGAACCGCTGAAGATGTCGCCAAACTACTATGACGACGTCGAAGCACGCTTCGGCCTCGATCCCGATCTCGCCGACCGACTCGGACGGGAGAACATCCTCTACGACCGCGACGAGCACGGCGAATACTTCCAGCTTTACGCGCCGGCGATCGGCGAGGGCTTCATCGTCGAGGTGGTGGAGCGCCGTGGCGGTTATCGGGGATACGGCGCACCGAACGCACCGTTCCGCATCGCCGCCCAGAAGCGGCTGCTGAGGCCCGCCGGCATGCCGAAAGTGTAGCCGCCCAGGACCCGGTTCGCTCAGTTGTGGTCGTCGGGAAACGACGGGATCGGCAGGAATTCGACGCCGTCCTCGACCAGGGAACGCGCCTCGTTGGGCGTCGCCTCCCCGTAGATGCCCCGAGCTTCGGTCTCGCCGAAATGGATCTTGCGCGCTTCCTCGGCGAACTTGTCGCCGACATAGTCGGCGTTCTCGCGCATCTTCTCCGACAGCGCCTTGAGCTGAACCATCGCCTGCTTCTGCGCCTCGCCCATGGCGAGCGCCATCTTCTCCTTGCGGCGGCCGGTCGAGACGGCAGGTGCCATCAGCGCCTTTCCGACCTTCGCCGAGCCGCAGACGGGGCACTCGACGAAGCCGCGCTTCTTCTGCTTGTCGAAATCGTCGTTGGAGCGGAACCAGCCGTCGAAATCGTGGTCGCGCTCGCAGGTCAGGCTGAACTTGATCAAGACGCCGCCCTCAGCGGCCGTGCCGGACCCGCTGCCGGAACGGCGAACTCCCGCGCGTTCCTCAGATTGGGGATCTTCTTGCGGGCTGCGGCCGACGCCGCGGTGTCGATCTCGGCGACGATCACGCCGGGCTGGTCTCCGTCGACCTCGGCGACGATCCTGCCCCACGGATCGATGATCATCGAGTGGCCGTAGGTCTCGCGGCCGTCCTCGTGGAGGCCGCCCTGGGCGGCCGCCACGACCCAGGCGCCGTTCTCGATGGCGCGGGCGCGCAGGAGCACATGCCAGTGCGCCTCGCCGGTCTGCCGCGTGAAGGCGGCGGGCACGGTCAGCACCTCGGCGCCGGCCAGGGCCTCGGCCCGGAACAGTTGGGGGAAACGGACATCGTAGCACACGGCAAAGCCAAGCCGCGCGAAGGGAAGGTCGGCGACGGTCGACGAGGTGCCCGGTTCGTAGGTTGCCGATTCCCGCCAGCTCTCGCCATTGTCGAGGTCGACGTCGAACATGTGGATCTTGTCGTAGGTCGCAGCCAGGGAACCGGACGGGTCGAACAGGAAAGCGCGGTTCGCGACCTTGCCGTCCGGCCGCGCGATGGCCGTCGATCCGACGTGGAGGTGGATGCCAAGCTCCTTGGCCAGCCGCTGCGCCGTCTGATAGATCAGGTCCTGCTGGTCGGCCCGCAGCGACGCCTTGAGGCTCTCCTTGTCCCGCATCAGCGCGCCGGTCATCTCGGGTGTCTGGACATAGGTCGCGCCGGCAGCGGTGGCCTCGCGGACGAAGCCTTCCATCGCCTTCGCGTTGCGCGCGACGTCGGTGCCGGAACGCATCTGGACCGCGGCCGCCTTGAAAACGCTCATGCCTTGGTGCTCCCCGTATCCTGACCGGGTTCCGCGCTGGCGGCGAGGAGCGGATCCAGGCGACCGCGCTGCTCCAGCTCGAACAGGTCGTCGCAGCCGCCGACATGGGTGTCGCCGATGAAGATCTGCGGGAAGGTACTGCGCCCGCTGGCCCGCTGGATCATCTCCTGCCGCAGTTCCGGCGAGAAGCTCGCGTCGTGCTCGGTATAGGCCACGCCCTTGCGCTCGAGCAGCCGTTTCGCCCGCTCGGAGTAGCCGCACATGATCCGCGTATAGATTTCGACGCCCGCCATCGCTCGGTCCGGAAGCCCCTGCGCAGCCTATATAGGGCCGGCGTCGTCGGGCAGGAAGTCCCCCGGCAGCACGCGGGCGAAGGTCAGCACGTCGACGCCCTTGGCGCCCCTGCGCTTCAGCGCCCTCGCAACGGCTGCAACCGTCGCGCCCGTGGTGTAGACGTCATCGACGACGAGCACGCGGCGGCCGCGCACGGCGATCTCGCGGTCGGGCGGCACCTTGAACGCGCCGCGCACATTGTCCTCGCGCTGACGCTGGCCCAGCCCGACCTGCTGGGCCGTCGGCTTGACGCGCATCACCACCTGGGGATCGAACGGCTTTCCCGCCTGCCGGGCGACCGCGCGCGCCAGCTCCGCCGACTGGTTGAAGCGCCGCCCGAGAAAGCGGCGCCAGTGCAGCGGGACCGGCGTGACCACGTCGGCCTCCGCGAGAAGCTCCGCGCCCGCCCGCATCATCCACCGCGCCATCCAGGGCGCGAGGTCCGTGCGGTCGTTGTATTTCAGGCCGCGCACCATGTCGCGCGCCACGCCGCTGTAGGCAACGGCCGCCCGCGCGCGCTCGAAAGGCGGCGGGTTGGCGATCGCTTCCGCCGACAGGAAGCCCTCGCCCATGTCGTGGCTGAACGGCGTGCCCATGACCGCGCACCATGGCTTTTCCAGAAAGCGCAGCTTCGGCCAGCAGGCGCCGCAGAGCGTGCCGGGTTCCCGCAGGTGGCGGCCGCATCCCGGACAGGCTGGCGGAAACAGGACCGCCGCCGGCCAGGCGAGGCCCCGTCGCAGAAGCCGCTTGATATCGAGGTGCGCTTCGGACACGAGGTGACCATAGCACCGGACGCGCCCCGTGGCGCCTGCTTTCCGGTGCAGGCGGTGAACCTCGTGCAGCCGATCGTCGACAGCGGACTGATACTTCAGCGGCGTCTCCGTGCCCTGCGGGCCGGGGCGCCGGATGCCGATTTCCTGGTGCGCCGCGTCGCCGACGACCTCGCCGACCGGCTGGCCGCCGTCCAGCGCCGCTTCGAGGCGCCGGCGACGCTCTTTTCGTGGTCGCCGGCGGCCGCCGCGGCGATCGCGGCATCGGGTCGGGCGGCCGCGGCTGACAGGGTGGAGGCCGATCCCACGTTCCTGCCCGGCGGCGAAGGGGTGGTGAGCGGCCTCGACCGGGTTCCGCTCGCGCCCGCGAGCCGCGATCTCGTCGTGTCGCTGCTGTCGCTGCAGGATGCCAACGACATCCCCGGGTTGCTGGCCCAGATACGCCGGTCGCTCAAGCCGGACGGGCTCTTCCTCGGCGCACTTGCAGGCGCAGGGACGCTCGGCGAGCTTCGCGAAAGCCTGCTCGCCGCCGAGACGGAGATTGCCGGCGGCGCCAGTCCGCGCGTGATGCCGTTCACCGATGTCCGCGATGCCGGTGCATTGCTGCAGCGCGCCGGCTTCGCCCTGCCCGTCGCCGACATCGACACGGTGACCGTGCGCTACGCGACGATGTTCGACCTGATGCGCGACCTGCGCGCGATGGGCGCCACCAATGCCATGGTCGACCGTTCGCGCCGACCGGCGACCCGCCGGTTCTTCACGCGCGCGGCGGAACTCTACGCGGAGCGTTTCGCCGGACCCGACGGGCGCATCCCGGCGACGTTCAACATCGTCTGGCTGTCGGGCTGGGCACCGCATGAGAGCCAGCAGAAGCCGCTCAAGCCCGGATCGGCCACGACTTCACTGGCAAAGGCGTTGAGAGGCGACGGCTGAGCGGCCTAAATCCTGGTCTCGTGTGTCGCGGGTTTCGGCAGGGGTCACGGCTTCGATCCGATGGAGTGCCGTGTCGTGGGCGACGCGAGGCGGCCTCGCCTCGGTTCAGGATGTTTACTGGGAGAGGTCTTCCAGCGTGTTCGCGGCGCTGTTCCACATCGCCTCGAGCGAATTCCCGACCTGACTGACGCCACCGACGATGGCCAGCGACAGGACCGCGACGATCAGGCCGTATTCGATTGCGGTCGCACCGGATTCGTCCCGCACGAAGCGGAAGATTCGCGTTATCATGACGTTCTCCTCGCCGCAGACCTTAACGCACCGGTGTTAAAAGAGGTTAACGCGGCACGCTTAACCGCGGGTGAAGATGCCGCGGCGGACGTCGGTTGTAGCAGGTTGTCGTCAGCAGTCGCCGCTCTTCGCGCCGTTGTCGCGGATCACGCAGATCGAATCGGGCGAGCCCTGGAGGACGCTGCGGCGGATGGTGTACTGGCCCTTGTAGCCGGTGGCGCCCACCGAGCCGGTGACCGTGCGGTCGACGCCGGGATCGAAGAAATCGGACTGCGCGAGATAGTCGTCGTCGCTGCCGTCCAGCAGCGGTGTCAGGATGAGCGCCAGCGCGATGCCGGCGGTGCCGAACAGGAGCGTCGCGCGCAGCATGCCTGCGCCCGCGGTGGCGAAGTCCCAGCCGCGCCCGCGCGTCAGTTCCCAATCGTCGTCCGGCTGCATCCGATGCTCCAGGCCCCACCGGCCGCCACAGCGACCGTGCCGGAGAACTTTTTCACGACAGGATAAAGGATCGATTAACGCACGAACGGCTTGGCGTCAGAGCAGGTCGACCAGGAACGGAATGAGCGGCTCGTCGGCCGGCGGCATCTGGTAATCGCGGAGCCGGTTCGGCCGCACCCATTTCACCGCGGCGACCTCGATCGGCCGTGGCTCGCCCGAGAAGCGCCGGCAGACGAAGAGCGGCATCAGCAGGTGGAACGCCTCGTAGGAATGGCTGGCGAAGGTCAGCGGCGCGAGGCAGGGGATCTGCGTCTCCACCCCGATCTCCTCGCGCAGCTCCCGCACGATCGTCTCCTCGGGCGTTTCCCCCGGCTCGATCTTGCCGCCGGGAAATTCCCACAGGCCGGCCAGCTGCTTGCC
Source organism: Rhizobiaceae bacterium (assembly GCA_019635755.1). Lineage (GTDB taxonomy): Bacteria > Pseudomonadota > Alphaproteobacteria > Rhizobiales > Rhizobiaceae > OAS926. The sequence goes on from JAHBYW010000006.1 coordinate 100,311, forward strand.
TTCGGGGCGCTGGGCGATCAGCACCCGTCCGTCGGCGTCGATCAGTGCGCAGGCCGCGACGAGAAGGATAGTCTTCTGGGAGGACATCAGGTCGCCTCGAGGGGCTGGCGGTAGACATAGCGGTAGACTTCGGCGAAGCCGATGGACCGGTAGAGCGCGCAGGCCGCCGCGTTGGAGGCCTCGACCTGCAGCCAGCCTGTCAAGGCGCCGCGCGTACGTGCCCAGTTCAGAGCGGACAGAACCAGCCGCCGACCGTGCCCCTTGCCGCGCTCGGACGGTGTCGTGGCGACCTCGAAGAGGCCGGCGAGGTCGGCGTCGGCCACGCAGATCGCGGTGGCGGCAGGCCGCCCGTCGGCTTCCGCGATGAACAGACCGGCCTCCGATCGGATGGCCCCGATGATGCCGGCGAGGCCCGTGGTGCGGGCGCCGTCATAGCCGTGGATCGCCGCCGCGGCGGCGATGAAGCGCTCGCGATCGCGGTAGGGGAGCTGCACCACGCCCTTGTCGAGGCCGGACAGGTCCAGGCGCATCACGATCGACTCGTCGAAGCGGCTCCAGCCCAGCCCGTCGAGATGCGCGTGCAGCCGGACCCCCGCCAGCGGCGACAGCCGGAAGGTGAGGGCGCGCCCGGCCTCGCGGAACAGGTCGCGCGCCCGGGCGATGCGCTCGCCGAGGCGGGAGAGGTCGCTCGGATCGAGCGGATTGACGGAATTGAGGCGCTTGGCGGGATGGCTGGCGGTAAGCCGGATCGCCCAGGTGCCGTCGTAGACCACCGAACCCGCCGGCCATGCACGGAACCCCGCCGCCTCGAAGCGGCGGACGGCGGGCAGGTCGGATGCCGCCTGCACGCCCGCCTCAGCTCCGGTAGTCGCCGTTGATCTCGACATATTCCTTGGTGAGGTCGCAGGTCCAGACCGTCGCCTCGCCCTTGCCGAGGCCGATGTCGGCGCGGATCGCGATGGCCTCGCCCTTCATGTAGGCGGAAACCTTGTCCTCGGAATATTTGGGATCGCGCTCGCCCCGGTGCGCCACGCGGATGCCGCCGAAGGAGATCGACAGCCGGTCGCGGTCGGCCGGTTCGCCGGCCTTGCCGACGGCCATGACCACGCGGCCCCAGTTGGCGTCCTCGCCGGCAATCGCCGTCTTGACCAGCGGCGAGTTGGCGATCGACAGCGCGATCGTCTTCGCCGATCTGGCCGAGGTCGCGCCGGTGACGGTGATCTGGATCTCCTTGCGCGCGCCCTCGCCGTCGCGCACCACCTGCAGCGCCAGCGATTTCAGCACCGTGCCCAGCGCCTCCCGGAAGGCGCCGAGGCGGCGATCCGACGCCTTCTCGATGCGCGGCGCGCCGTGTTTGCCCGCGGCGCCGGTGGCGAAAAGCAGCAGCGTGTCGCTGGTCGAGGTGTCGCTGTCGACGGTCACCGCGTTGAAGCTGTCGCCGACGCCGCGGGAGAGCAGCGCCTGCAGGACGGGGGCGGCAATCGGCGCGTCGGTGGCGATGAAGGAGAGCATCGTCGCCATGTCCGGCGCGATCATGCCGGCACCCTTGGCGATCCCGTTGATCGTCACCGGGGTGCCGCCGAGGTCGACGGTGGCGGTGGCGTACTTCGGATAGGTGTCGGTGGTCATGATGGCCTTGCCGGCCTCGGTCCAGCCATCCGGGGCCGCGCTCGCAGCAAGGCCCTCCAGCAAGTGCGCGAACTTGCCGGCATCCAGCGGCTCGCCGATCACGCCGGTCGAGGCGAGGAACACCTCGCCGGCCTTGCATCCTGCCGCCGCCGCCGCGGCCTTCGCGGTCAGCGCGGTGGTCTCGCGCCCGCGCTTGCCGGTGAAGGCATTGGCGTTGCCGGAATTCACGACGAGCGCGCGCGCCGTCCCGCCGCCGAGGTTCCTGCGGCACAGATCGACCGGCGCCGACGGGCATTTGGAACGGGTGAAGACGCCGGCCACCTCGGTGCCCTTGTCGAACACCATCAGCATCAGGTCGGTGCGGTTCCTGTACTTGATGCCCGCTTCGGCGGTGGCGATGCGCACGCCACCGATCGCCGGCATGGTCGGGTAGCTCTTCGGGGCGAGGGGGGAAATCTTGGCGGACATCGGACCTCTGCGGCGCATTTCCGGGTTCGCGCTCGTTTGCCCCAGACGCTTCCGCCGCGCAAGGCCGCCCACGCCCGTGACGCCGGGGTCCGTCCCCGGCGTGTTGCGCGGCGTTGCGCAACATGCCGGGCGGGGAAGGGGCATCTGTGTCCTCACGAGCCGGGGCAATGGCGCTCCGGCCGGTCAAAGTGAGGAGAATGAGCATGTTGAAGAAGTTCATCGCCACCGGCCTCACGGCCATGGCCATCGCCCTTGGCGGCACCGCCGCCGCATCCGCCGGCTATGTCGGCCCGAACGAGTCGGTCACGTTCTGGGACGTCTTCTTCGCCGGCGAGTATTCCGAAGTGTGCATCCAGGGCGACGGCCGCTCCGACATCGACCTGTGGGTCTATGACGAGAACGGCAACCTGATCGACCGCTCGACCAGCTACGGCGCCTATGAATGCGTGTCGTTCCGGCCGGCCTGGACAGGCGAGTTCACCTTCGTGGTGGAGAACGAGGGCAAGCCCGGCGGCTCGTATTTCGACATCTGGATCGTGTGATCCGGTCATCCCGGACCCGCGAGCCAAAGACGATCGCCTCTCCCGACCGGCAAGGGGTCTGGTCGAGGCGACCGAAGGAGGAAGGGCGCACGACCGGCCCGGCGGATCATCCCGCCGGGCCGGACTGCATGTGGGGCGGGACTGTTCCGATTGGCGTTGACAGCACCGCAGCCGGACGCAAAGGTCGCGCCCCACAGAAACGAAAGTCCCGTCATGCGAGCCGTCTTCGTCCAGCTCCAATGCGCACCCGGCAAGACCTACGAGGTCGCCGATACGCTTTTCGAACGCGAGATCGTGTCCGAACTCTATTCCACCAGCGGCGAGTACGACCTTTTGATGAAGATCTATGTCGAGGGCGAGGAAGACATCGGCAAGTTCATCAACGACAACGTCGCCAACGTCCCTGGCATCTCACGCTCGCTGACGACGCTGACTTTCAAGGCGTTCTGAGCCGACCGACAGGCCCCGCCATCATCACGTCACCGCCGCGCGGGCATGGAATTCGGGCCGGTCCCAGCTTGCGCCTGCGAGGATGTCAGCCAGCGTCGCGGCCGCCTGGCGGACATCCTCCCCGCGCAGATAGAGCGGCGTGAAGCCGAATCGCATGATGTCCGGCGCACGGAAATCGCCGATCACGCCACGCGCGATCAGGGCCTGCATCACGGCATAGCCATGTGCGTGCCGGAACGACACCTGGCTGCCGCGATGCTTTGGGTCGCGAGGCGAGGCGAGGACGAGGCCGGGACAGCTCCGCTCCACCTCGGCGATGAAGAGCTCCGACAGGGCGATCGAGGCGCTGCGGACGTCGGCCATGTCGATGCTGTTCCAGGCATCGAGCGCCGCATCGAGCGCCGCCATCGACAGGATCGGCGGCGTGCCGACGCGCATGCGCGTGCTGCCGGGCGCCGGACGGTAGTCGGTGTCGAACGCGAACGGCGCCTCGTGTCCCATCCAGCCGGCGACGGCCGGCTGCGCGGCTTCGGCGGCGCCGGGGCGGACATAGGTGAAGGCCGGCGCGCCAGGCCCGCCATTCAAGTATTTGTAGCCGCAGCCCACCGCGAAGTCGGCGCCGGCGCCGAGGAGGTCGACGGGCAGCGCGCCTGCCGAATGGGCCAGATCCCATATCGTCAGCGCGCCTGCCGCATGGGCCTTCGCGGTCAGCGCCTTCATATCGTGCAGCCTGCCGGTGCGGTAGTCGACCTCGGTCAGCATGAGCACGGCGACCTCGCCGTCGATCGCCACAGCCACGTCCTCCGGCGCGACCAGCTTCAGCTCGTGTCCCCGGCCGAGCGCCGCCAGCGCCATCTGCGCGACGTAGAGGTCCGTCGGGAAGTTCCCCGTATCGGACAGCACCACCTTCCGGTCGGTCATCGACAGGGCGGCGGTGAGAGCCTTGTGCAGGTTCACCGAGGTCGAATCGCCGGCGACGACCGACCCCGGCGGGGCGCCGATCAGCCGCGCGATCTTGTCGCCCACGGTCTCGGGCAGGCGATACCAGCCGGAGAGGTTCCACCCGCCGATCAGCTTGCGCCCCCACTCGGTGGCGATCTCGCGCTGCAGGCGTTCAGGCACCGATTTCGGCAGGGGACCGAGCGAATTGCCGTCGAGGTAGACGATGCCGGGCGGCAGGTCGAAGAGGCCACGCGTGCGGACGAATGGATCGGTCACATCTTCCTCCTGCCAGTGAGACGGAACAGTATCACGCGCACCCGCCAATCCAAGGATCGCCGGCCGGAACGCTGCCGGTGGTCGGGTGACGCCGCCGAGATGCCGCGCTATGCATCGCGCGACGGGAGGACGAGTTCATGCTTCTGCACCGCGTGACGGACTGGGACGACGCCTACGCCAACGGGATCAACGTCCCGCGCGGCGAACGCTGGCCTGACGCATGGGTCGAGCCCGCCGCCGGCTACCGGAAACGGATGGGGGAGGCCGGCCGCGCGCGGCTGGGCCTGGCCTATGGGCCGGGAGACCGGCACCGGTTCGACCTTTTCCTCCCAGAAGGCCAGCCGGAAGGCCTCGTCGTCTTCGTGCATGGCGGCTACTGGATGCGCTTCGACAACAGCTTCTGGTCGCATCTCGCCGCGGGAGCGGTAGACAGCGGCCACGCCGTGGCGATGCCGAGCTACACGCTCTGTCCGCAGGTCCGCATCCGCGACATCGTCGCCGAGATCGGACAGGCTGTGGGCGCCGCGGCGAGAGAGGTCAGCGGACCCGTCCGGCTGACCGGTCATTCGGCCGGCGGACACCTTGCGAGCCGCATGATCGCGAAAGATTCGCCTGTGCCCGCCGACGTGCTGAAGCGGGTGGTGAACACCGTCTCGATTTCCGGCCTGCACGACCTGCGTTCGATCATCAGGACAGGCATGAATGCGACGCTCGGTCTCGATGCCGGGGAAGCGGCGGCGGAAAGCCCCGCTTTGCTGGAGCCGATCGAGGGCGCTCGTCTGGTCTGCTGGGTGGGTGGCGCCGAGCGCTCCGAGTTCATCCGCCAGAACGCTCTGCTCGCCAACGTCTGGGCCGGGCTCGGCGCGGCAACGGCCGCGGTCGTGGAGCCCGACCGCCATCATTTCACGATCATCGACGGCCTGGCCGACCAGAATCATCCGCTGACGAAGGCGCTGCTCGACGGCTGAGCTAGACCGAGGACTTCTCGGCCAGCACCATGTAGTTGACGTCGATGTCCTTCGACGGCTGCCAGCGGTCGGCGAGCGGGTTGTAGATGACGCCGGTGCGGTCGACCACGACCATCCCGGCATCGTTCAACGCCTTCTCGAGTTCGTCGGGGCGCACCAGCTTGGCGTATTGATGCGTTCCGCGCGGCAGCCAGCGCAGCACGTATTCCGCGCCGATGATGGCGAGACCGAGGGCCTTCAGCGTGCGGTTGATGGTGGCCACGAACATGACGCCGCCGGACTTCACCATCTGGGCGCAGCGGGCGACGTAGAGCGGCATGTCGGCGACGTGCTCGACCACTTCCATGTTGAGGATGACGTCGAACTTCTCTCCCGCATCAGCGAGGTCCTCGGCCGTGGCGACGCGATAGTCGATGGCGACGCCGGTCTCGGCCGCATGCAGCCTCGCAACCTCGATGTTGTTCGCGGCGGGGTCGACGCCGACCACCGTTGCGCCAAGCCGGGCCATCGGCTCGCAGAGCAGGCCGCCGCCGCAGCCGATGTCCAGGATGCGCAGCCCCTCGAACGGCCGCGCCGCGCGCGGGTCCCGTCCGAACCGTGTCGCCACGTGATCGCGGATGTAGGCGAGACGGACGGGATTGAACTTGTGGAGCGGCTTGAACTTGCCGTTCGGATTCCACCATTCGGCGGCGAGGGCGGCGAAACGCTCCACCTCGCCCCGGTCGATCGTCGATCGTCGGGTTCCTGGCATCCGTGGTCTCCCTTCGGCGCAAGGAATTCGTGCGGGCGAGGCCCAAAGTCAAGCGATGCCGAACCGCCCGACGGTCTGCTGACACTGGGCTGGCGGGAGTGCGCGGTTATATTCGGATGCAGGTTCAAGCGCTTGGAGGCGATCCGATGGAGCGGACCGAAGCAGCGGTTTTCTGGGAGCGGCTCGACACGGCTGGCCACGACTCCTGCCGGCTCCTCCGGACGGACGATGGGTTCGCGCTGGAGGGAAGCGCCGTCTTCGAGCATCAGGGCGCGCCCTGCGCCCTGACCTACCGCGTGGTCGGCGACAGCGCGTGGCAGACGCACAGCGGCCTCGTGTCGGGATTTGTCGGCGATGAAACGATCGGGCTCGATATCGTCCGCACCACGACCGGCGACTGGTTGCTGAACGGCGACCCGCAACCGGAGGCGTCGGGCCTGCCGGACCTCGATCTGGGCTTCACGCCGGCAACGAACCTGATCGCGATCCGGCGCTTCGCGCTTGTGGCCGGCGATCGAACGCCGGCGCCGGCGGCGTACATCTTCTTCCCGGAGACGCGGCCGCCGGATCTCCGCTTGACGCGTATGGACCAGACCTATCACCGGCTCGACGCGCAGCGCTATGATTACACCGGCATTGCGTATCGCGAGGTCCTGACCGTCAGCGCGGCTGGGTTCGTCACCGACTATCCGGGGCTCTGGTCGGGGCGTGTGTGGCCCCCCGCGCATGCCTAGCCGAATGGCCAGAGGTGTCAGTTCGGTTGCCGGCGCCCGTTGCCGCCGGCCGGCACGCACCTATATGGACCCGATCGCGGACACGTCCTGCAAGGCACCTTTTCGATGAACGAGACCGTTCCGGCGGCCAAAATCCTGCGCAGCGCCGAACGGGCCGAGGCGCCCGCCATCGCGATTGCCGGTCTCTCCAAGACCTACAAGACGGGGTTCGAAGCGCTGAAGAGCGTCGACCTGACCATCCGCAGCGGCGAGATTTTCGCGCTGCTGGGACCGAACGGCGCGGGCAAGACGACGCTGATCAACATCGTCTGCGGTCTGGTCAATGCCAGCGCCGGGACGGTCCAGGTCGACGGGTACGACATCATCCGCGACTTCCGCGCGGCGCGTTCCCGGATCGGGCTGGTGCCGCAGGAACTCGTGATCGACGGCTTCGAGACCGTGTGGGCCACCGTCTCCTTCAGCCGGGGCCTGTTCGGCAAGCGCCGCGACGATGCGCTGGTCGAGCGTGTCCTCAAGGAGCTGTCGCTCTGGGACAAGAAGGACTCCAAGGTCAACACGCTTTCCGGCGGCATGAAACGGCGCGTGATGATCGCCAAGGCGCTGGCGCACGAGCCGCAGGTCCTGTTCCTCGACGAGCCGACGGCCGGCGTTGACGTCGAGCTCCGGCGCGACATGTGGGCGATGGTACGCCGCATGCGCGACCGCGGAGTGACGATCATCCTGACGACGCACTACATCGAGGAAGCCGAGGAGATGGCCGACCGGGTCGGCGTCATCCGCAAGGGCGAGATCATCCTGGTCGAGGACAAAACGGCGCTGATGAAGAACCTCGGCAAGAATCGGCTGTCGGTCGAACTCGTCACGCCGATCGACGCCGTCCCCGAGGCCCTGGCCGCGCACGGGCTGGAGATCGCGGATGGCGGGCGGCGGCTGGTCTATGTCTACGACACGGCGGCCGAGCGCACGGGCATCACGACCCTGCTTTCTGACATCGGCAAGGCGGGGCTGCGGTTCCGCGACATCGAGACGAGCCAGAGCACGCTCGAGGACATCTTCGTCGGGCTGGTGAGGGATCCGCAATGAACGTCCACGCCGTCGCCGCCATCTATCGGTTCGAGATGGCGCGGACCTTCCGGACCATCCTGCAGAGCGTGGTGTCGCCCGTGGTGTCGACATCGCTCTACTTCATCGTGTTCGGCGCCGCGATCGGGTCGCAGATCCAGACGATCAACGGCGTCGACTACGGTGCGTTCATCGTGCCGGGGCTGCTGATGATGTCGCTGCTGACGCTGTCGATCTCGAACGCGTCCTTCGGCATCTACTTCCCGAAATTCGTCGGCACGATCTACGAGGTGCTGTCGGCACCGGTTTCGCATTTCGAGATCGTCGCCGCCTATGTGGGCGCGGCGGCGACCAAGTCGATCATGATCGGCCTGGTGATCCTGGCGACCGCGTCGCTTTTCGTGCCGCTGCAGGTCCAGCATCCATTCGTGATGATCCTGTTCCTGGTGCTGACCGCCGTCACATTCAGCCTGTTCGGCTTCATTATCGGCATCTGGGCCGACGGTTTCGAGAAGCTGCAGATCATCCCGCTGCTGGTCGTCACGCCGCTCGCCTTCCTCGGCGGTGCGTTCTATTCGATCGACATGCTGCCGCCCTTCTGGCAGGCGGTGTCGCTGTTCAACCCCGTCGTGTACCTGGTCAGCGGCTTCCGGTGGTCCTTCGTCGGGCACGCCGACGTCGGCGTCGAGGTGAGCCTGGCGATGACCGCGGCGTTCCTGGCGATCTGCATGGTCATCGTCTCCTGGATATTCAGGACCGGCTACAGGTTGAAGAATTAGCGCGATCTAATCTTACCCAACGGCTGGCCATTTTCGCGCATAGGTCGAATCAGGCGCCCCTGTGGTCCCGTTTTGCTTGCGCCGACCCGCATTTATTCTGCGCACAACAGCGAAACGGCCCGCGCTTTCAGACTTCGCTAACGATGTTTCACGCAGAAAAGACCCTGGCGACGAATGGCCCAGGGGGCGGGGAATGCAGACATCGGCTGTCATGCGGGTCGACCGGACAACCGCGATCGGACTCGAGCAACTGACGCTCGAACTGTCGATGGCCCGCGGCCTCGACGAGATCATGGCGGTGGTGCGCAGCTACGCCCGGCCGCTGGTCGGCGCCGACGGAATCACGTTCGTGCTGCGCGACAACGGCAAGTGCCACTATGCCGACGAGGATGCGATCAGCCCGCTCTGGAAAGGGCAGCGCTTTCCTCTGGAGAACTGCATCTCGGGGTGGTCAATGCTCCACCGCGAAACGGTCGTCATCGAAGACATTTACGCCGATGACCGGATCCCGCACGAAGCCTACCGGCCGACCTTCGTGAAGAGTCTGGCAATGGTTCCGGTCCGCAGAGACGACCCGATCGGCGCCATCGGTGCCTACTGGGCGCAGCGGTGCCGGCCGTCGGCGGAGAACCTGAGGACGCTCCAGCACATCGCCAACAGCGCGGCGGTCGCACTTACGAATGTCTCGCTCTTCGCGTCGCTGGTCGCCGCGAAGGAGGAGGCGGTGAAGGCGAAGGAGGCGATCATCGTGGCGATGGCGTCGCTGGCCGAGACGCGCGACAACGATACCGGCAACCACGTCCGCCGCACGCAGCACTACGTCCGCGCGCTGGCCGAGGCCTGCGCCGTACGCGGCGTGTTCGCCGACGAGCTGACGCCGGCAATGATCGACCTGCTGTACAAGTCGGCGCCGCTCCACGACATCGGCAAGGTGGGTATTCCGGACCGCATCCTGCTGAAGCCGGGTCGGCTCGACGCCGAGGAATTCGAGGTGATGAAGACGCTTGCCGAGCTCGGCCGGGCGGCGATCGCCAATGCCGAGCGTCAGTTCGGAACCTGCATGCCTTTCTTCGACGTGGCCAAGGAGCTTGCCCACACCCACCACGAACGTTGGGACGGCGGCGGCTACCCGCGCGGGCTGAAGGGCCGGGACATCCCCATATCCGGCCGCCTGATGGCGATCGCCGACACCTACGACGCGCTGGTTTCGGAACGGGTCTACAAGCCGGCGATGCCGCACCGCGCCGCCGTGGACCTGATGGCGGCCGAGACCGGCCAGTTCGATCCGGCGCTGGTGGAGGTCTTCACCGAGATCGCCGAGGACTTCGAGAACATTCACCGGTTCTTCGCCGACGGCGCATAGCGCGCCGTTCGCTGCCGATCGCCATCGCCGCTTCCCTTGCGAAGCGCTTGCCGTTTGGCTATGGGGAGCGCGCATTTTGCGCCTCGGGCCAGCCCGGGGCGCTTTCGTTTGACCCTCGCGCGCAGTTCACCGGCAAGGCAGCAAGGCTCCGATGGCCCGCATCGTCATGAAGTTTGGGGGGACGTCCGTCGCCGACCTGCCGCGCATCCACAATGTCGCGCGGCATGTGAAGCGCGAGGTCGACGCCGGCCACGAGGTGGCGGTCGTGGTCTCGGCGATGTCGGGCAAGACCAACGAACTCGTGGCCTGGGTGCAGGGGATGCCCAAGGCGACAGGCGCCAATTCCCCCTTCTACGATGCGCGCGAATACGACGCGGTGGTCGCCTCGGGCGAGCAGGTCACGTCGGGGCTGCTGGCCATCGCGCTGCAATCGATGGGCATCCATGCGCGCTCCTGGCAGGGCTGGCAGATCCCCATCCGGACCGACAACGCCCATGGCGCTGCGCGCATCGCCGACATCGACGGGTCCTTCCTGATCAAGCGCTTCGGCGAGGGCCAGGTGGCGGTGATCGCGGGCTTCCAGGGCATCGCGCCGGACAACCGCATCGCGACGCTCGGCCGCGGCGGCTCCGATACCAGCGCGGTTGCGATCGCGGCGGCCGTGAAGGCGGACCGCTGCGACATCTACACGGACGTGGACGGTGTCTATACGACCGACCCGCGGATCGAGCCGAAGGCGAGGCGGCTGCCGAAAGTGTCGTTCGAGGAGATGCTGGAGATGGCATCCCTCGGCGCCAAGGTGCTGCAGGTACGCTCGGTCGAGCTGGCCATGGTCCACAAGGTGCGCACCTTCGTGCGGTCCTCCTTCGAGGATCCCGACGCGCCCGGCATGGGCGATCTGCTCAATCCGCCCGGAACGCTCATTTGCGACGAGGATGAAATCGTGGAACAGCAAGTCGTCACAGGCATCGCCTACGCCAGGGACGAGGCCCAGGTCTCGCTGCGCCGCGTCGCGGACCGGCCCGGCGTCGCCGCCGGCATCTTCGGGCCGCTGGCCGAGGCGAACATCAATGTCGACATGATCGTCCAGAACATCTCCGAGGACGGCAAGTTCACGGACATGACCTTCACGGTGCCGACCGGCGACCTCGACAAGGCGCGCGTCGTCCTCGACAAGGTCAAGCAGACGGTCGGATTCGACGTGATCCAGTCGGAAGCCGGCATGTCCAAGGTGTCGGTGATCGGGATCGGCATGCGGAGCCACGCAGGCGTCGCCGCCACCGCTTTCAAGGCGCTGTCGGAGAAGGGCATCAACATTCGCGCGATCACGACCTCGGAGATCAAGATCTCCATCCTGATCGACAGTGCCTATACGGAACTCGCCGTTCGCACTTTGCATTCCGTCTACGGCCTCGATAAGCAGTAGCGAGTAGAGTTTTCCGCGTCCCTGGGGCCGGTGCGGGTCGCCGTACCGGCGATCGACCTGTTGGAGACAGACTGTTGGCTGCGCGCGACCAGGCCGGTGGGCCACGCGTCCTCCTGAGGCGGCTCCGTGAGCTCATGCAGGAACCGATCGATCCGCAGTCGCGGCTCGACCGGATCGTGCGAAGCATCGCCCAGGAGATGGTCGCCGAGGTCTGCTCGCTCTACGTGCTGCGCGCCGACAGCGTGCTCGAACTCTACGCCACGGAAGGCCTCAACCCGGGATCGGTGCACCAGGCGCAGCTGAGGCTGGGCGAAGGCCTGGTCGGCACGATCGCGGCCAGCGCCCGGCCGCTCAACCTGAGCGACGCCCAGAGCCACCCGGCCTTCGCCTACCTGCCAGAGGTGGGCGAGGAGGCGTACAACTCGTTCCTCGGCGTGCCCGTGCTGCGGGCCGGGCGCACCCTCGGCGTGCTCGTCGTCCAGAACCGCACCAAGCGCCACTACCGCGACGACGAGGTCGAGGTGCTCGAGACGACGGCGATGGTCATCGCGGAGGTGATCGCGTCGGGAGACCTGGTCCGGCTCGCGCGGCCGGGCATGGAACTGGACCTGACGCGGCCGGTGCGGATCGACGGCGTGGCGTTCAACGACGGCATCGGTCTAGGCCACGTCGTGCTGCACGAGCCGCGCATCGTCGTCACCAACCTGTTCAACGAGGACAGCGACGCCGAGGCCGGCCGACTGGAGAAAGCGCTGTCGTCGCTCAGGCTCTCCATCGACGACATGCTGTCGCGTCGCGAGGTCGCCTTCGAGGGCGAGCACCGCGCGGTGCTGGAAGCCTACCGCATGTTCGCCAACGACCAGGGGTGGGTGCGCCGGCTGGGCGAAGCCATTCGCAACGGCCTGACGGCCGAGGCGGCGGTCGAGAAGGTGCAGTCGGACATGCGCGCGCGCATGCAGCACATGACCGACCCGTACCTGCGCGAGCGCATGAGCGACTTCGACGACCTCGCCAACCGGCTGCTGCGGCAGCTGCTCGGCCGCGGCTCCGAAGACATCGCCAAATCGCTGCCGAAGGACGCCATCGTCATCTCCCGCGCGATGGGCGCGGCCGAGCTGCTGGACTATCCGCGCGACAAGTTGCGCGGGCTGGTGCTGGAGGACGGCGCCCAGACCAGCCACGTGGTCATCGTGGCCCGCGCGATGGGCATCCCGGTCGTGGGGCAGACCAAGGGCGCCGTGTCGATGTCGGACAATGGCGATCCGGTGATCGTCGATGGCGACGAGGGCGTGGTGCACCTGCGCCCGCAGCCCGATCTCGAAAAGGCCTATGCCGAGAAGGTGCGGTTCCGCGCCCGGCGCCAGCTGCTCTATCGCGAGCTGCGCGACCAGCCCAACCGCACGCGCGACGGTGTCGACATCGACCTGATGATGAATGCCGGGCTGCTGGTCGACCTCCCGCAGCTGGCGGAATCGGGCGCGAACGGCATCGGCCTGTTCCGGACCGAGCTTCAGTTCATGGTCGCCGCGACGTTCCCGCGCACCGAAGCGCAGGAAGCTTTCTACCGGTCGGTGCTGGACAGCGCGGCCGGAAAGCCGGTCACCTTCCGCACCATCGATATCGGCGGCGACAAGGTGCTGCCCTATTTCAAAGGCGCGCAGACCGAGGAGAATCCAGCGCTCGGCTGGCGGGCGATCCGGCTGACCCTCGACCGGCCGGGCCTGCTGAAGGCGCAGGTGCGCGCGCTGCTGAAGGCCGCGGGCGGGCGCGAGCTCAAGCTGATGCTGCCGATGGTGACCGAGCTTGGCGAGATTGCCCAGGCGCGCGAGATCATCGACCAGGAGGTGCGGCACCTGTCGCGTCACGCGCATCTCCTGCCGAACGTGCTGAAGATCGGGGCGATGCTTGAAGTGCCGGCGCTGCTGTGGCAGCTCGACGAACTGATGGCAGCGGTCGACTTCGTTTCCGTGGGCTCCAACGACCTCTTCCAGTTCGTCATGGCGACGGACAGGGGCAACACGACGCTGGCCAACCGCTTCGACCCGCTGTCGGTGCCGTTCCTCCGTGCATTGAAGTCGATCGTCGACGCCGGCGCACGCACCGGCACGCCGGTGACGCTCTGCGGCGAACTCGCCGGCAAGCCGATCTCGGCGATGGCGCTGATGGGGATCGGCTACCGGTCGATCTCGATGTCGCCGGCGTCGATCGGCCCGGTCAAGGCGCTGATCCGGGACCTGCCGCTCGGCGAGCTGGAGGCCTTCATGGCCGACAACATGAGCGGCGCCGCGGCGACCGCGCCGATGCGGATGCTGCTGCAGGGCTTCGCCGACGAACACGCACTGCCGCTGTAGACCTTGCACCCTCCGCTTCGTCGGGGCCCCAGGCATGACGAAAAACGATAGTGTTGACTAATTGATTAGCATCGGCTATTTGTTCTCCATGAACCAGGGGATCGAGATCGGCGGAGTTCTGCGGGCGCTGGCGGACCCGACTCGGCGGGCCGTCTACGAGCGGATCGTCGGCGCCGGGGAGATCACGGTGGTCGAGCTGACGCGCGGTAGCGGGGTCACCCAGGGGGCCGTGTCCCAGCATCTCAAATCGCTGAAGCAGGCCGGCCTCGTCGCCGAACGGCCGGAGGGCCGTAATGTGCATTACCGGGCCGACCCCGCGGGGCTGGCGCCGCTTGCCGACTGGATGAGCCATTACGGCGCCTTCTGGCGGGACCGTTTCGCCGACCTGCGGGCCGTGCTGAAGGAGATCGATCCATGACCGACGCCGCCTTCAAGATCGAGACCCGCGACATCGTGGTCGACGAGGTGTTTCCGCATTCCGCAGAGGTGGTCTGGCGGGCACTGACGGACGGCCGGCTGATGAGCCGGTGGATGATGGAGCCGACCGGCTTCGAGGCGGTCGTCGGCAACCGCTTCACCTTCAAGACCAAACCGGCCGGCGCATGGGACGGCACGATCCGCTGCGAGGTCCTCGTCGTCCGGCCCATGGAATGCTTCGCCTATGCGTGGCGTGGCGGAGATTCCGGCAATGTCGGCTACGGATCGCTGCTCGACACCGTCGTGACCTGGACGCTGTCGCCCGCGGCCGGTGGTACGCGCGTTCGCGTCGTCCATTCGGGCTTCGTGACGCCGAAGAACGACACCGCTTTCGAGAACATGAGCCAAGGCTGGAAGGCCGTCGTGCCGCGCCTGATCGACACCATCGGCACGCTGCACTGAACGGGCGCCAGCCCACCAACCAGAACGGAGACGGACATGAGCACGCCTTACAGCGGCGGCTGCGCTTGCGGAGCCGTGCGCTACGAGATCGCAGCCGAGCCGGTCGGAACCAACGACTGCCAGTGTCGCCACTGCCAGCAGAGAAGCGGCACGGGCCACAGCTCGTACATGGCTTTCGCCGGACGCTCCGCCGTCGATTTGAGGGGGGAGGCGAAATGCTGGGACATCGCCGGCGACAGCGGCGCGATCAAGCATCACTGGTTCTGCCCGACCTGCGGCGCGCCGGTCTACCTCACGCTGGCGGCGGCGCCCGACCTGTTCATCATCCACCCCGCCAGCCTCGACGAACCGGAACGATACGCGCCGCAGATCGTGACCTATGCGATCCGAGGCCTGCCGTGGGACAGGCGCGATCCCGCGCTTCCGGCGTTTGACCGGATGCCGCCGAGGTAGCGACCCAAAGGTCCGCGTTGAGATTCGGCGCGATCTTCGCTATTGCGCCGGTCGAACCGGACCTGCCGCATGCTTTCTCTTCCCCGCGACCGCATGGACCAGGTGGTCAAGCGCTTCGACCTATTGGAAGCGCAGATGGCCGCCGGCCCGTCGCCCGAAGCCTATGTGAAGATGGCTTCCGAATACGCCGAGATCCAGGATCTGGCGCAGAAGGTCCGTGCGCTGAGGGCGGCCGAGACCGAGCGCGACGACCTTGAGGCGATGCTGGGCGACAAGGCGACCGACGCCGACATGCGCGCGCTGGCCGAGGCCGACCTGCCGGCGGTCGAGGACCGTATCGAGACGCTTGGCGCCGACATCCAGATCCTGCTGCTGCCCAAGGACGCCGCCGACGAGAAGAACGCGATCCTGGAAATCCGCGCCGGCACCGGCGGCGACGAGGCGGCGCTGTTCGCTGGCGACCTCTTCCGCATGTACGAGCGCTACGCGGCGTCACAGGGCTGGCGTTTCGAGACGATTTCGGCCAGCGACGGTGAAGTCGGCGGCTTCAAGGAAATCGTGGCGCAGGTGTCGGGCAAGGGCGTGTTCGCCAAGCTCAAGTTCGAATCCGGCGTCCATCGCGTGCAGCGCGTGCCGGCGACCGAGGCGAGCGGCCGCATCCACACCTCGGCGGCGACGGTGGCCGTGCTGCCCGAGGCCGAGGAGGTCGACATCGAGATCCGCCCCGAGGACATCCGCATCGATACGATGCGCGCGTCGGGCGCCGGCGGGCAGCACGTCAACACCACCGACTCGGCGGTGCGCATCACGCACCTGCCGACGGGCATCATGGTGGTTTCGGCGGAGAAGTCGCAGCACCAGAATCGTGCACGGGCGATGCAGATTCTGCGCGCGCGGCTGTTCGACATGGAGCGGACGCGGCTGGCCGACGAACGCTCCGAATCGCGCAAGTCGCAGGTCGGTTCCGGCGACCGCTCCGAGCGCATCCGCACCTACAATTTCCCGCAGGGACGGCTGACCGACCATCGCATCAACCTGACCCTCTACAAGCTCGACCGGGTGATGGAGGGCGAGCTGGACGAGGTCGTCGACGCGCTCATCGCCGACCACCAGTCGAAGCTGCTGGCCGAGATGGGAAGCGCGGGGTAGGCGGATGGACCGTGCCCCCTCCGTCGCCTTCGGCGACACCTCCCCCGTGACCGGGGGAGGAGAGGGGTTGCGGCCGTCTTCGGCGTCGGGCCTCTCCCGTTGGCGGGGGAGGGCGACCACGCGAAGCGTGGCGGAGGGGGCGCCCTCCTCATGCTGACCCTGTCGGCTTTCCTCGCAGAGGCGAAGGCAGCGCTGTCCACCTTGGACATCGACGATCCGGGGCTGGAAGCGCGGATGATCGTCGAGCACGTCACGGGGACGACGCGGACGGACGCGATCGTCAGGCCGGACACGCCTGTCTCCGACGCAGCCGCGACGGCGATCCGCGCGGCGATCGTCCGGCGGCTCGATGGCGAGCCGGTGCATCGCATTTTCGGCTTCCGCGACTTTCACGGCGTGCGCCTCGAACTGTCGCCCGATACTCTGGAGCCCAGGCCCGACACCGAGACGCTGGTCGACGCGGTGCTGCCCTTCGTCGAGGCGACGATCGCCCGGAAGGGGCGATGCCGGGTGCTCGACCTCGGCACGGGCACCGGCGCCGTTGCCATCGCCATCCTCGTGGCGGCGCCGAAGGCCGAGGCTTTGGCGACCGACATCGCTCAAGGTGCGCTGGACACGGCGCGTCGAAATGCAGAGACAGCGGGCCTCGGCGACCGCATCGCCTTCGTCCGCGCGTCCTGGTTCGACCAAATCGCCGGGCGATTCGATGCAATCGTCTCCAACCCTCCCTATATACCGAGCGACGACATCGCCGGGCTCGACCGCGAGGTGCGCGATTTCGATCCGCACCGCGCGCTTGACGGCGGAGCCGACGGGCTGGACGCCTACAGGGCGATCGCGGCCGGTGCCGCGGGGCACCTCGAGCCGCATGGCCTGGTCGCGGTGGAAATCGGGCACGGACAAAGGGATGCGGTCGTGCGCATCTTTGCCGGCGCCGGCTTCACGGAACGAGGCATGTCGAAGGATCTGGCCGGCACGGAGCGCGCATTGCTCTTTGCCGGCAACGAATCGCCCGCCAAGGCGTTTCGGGACTGAAACAAATAGTGCTTGGCTTTCAGGGCGAATGTCGCTAGTTTCCGGCCAACCGGATGAGACGAAGCAGGCAGTGGCCGTTTGAAGTTCGGTTTCCTGAGAGCGAACTGCCTAGAGCGTGTGTGACGCCTCTGCTTCGTGCGGGGTTGTCCGGCCAGTAATTCGAACCGGAGCAGCATGGCACTCGTCGCCATCGCAACCGTTGCGCGCGGGTTGCCGCAACACAAAATCGAGACGGCAGGCGGATGCCTCCGTTCGTGAGATCAGCAATTTTCCAGATGTGAGATCGGGATGAGGCCTCAGCAGCAGAACCGCCGCATGCGCGGGCGGAACAACAACAATAACAATAACAACAATAGCAACCGCAAGGGGCCAAATCCCCTGACCCGGAACTACGAGAGCAACGGGCCCGACGTCAAAATCCGCGGCTCCGCCCAGCAGATCGCCGAGAAGTACGCCACGCTGGCGCGCGATGCGATGAGCTCCGGCGACCGGGTCATGGCGGAGAACTATCTCCAGCACGCGGAACACTACAATCGCATCATCGCCGCCGCGCAGGCGCAGATGCCAATCCAGAACTTCCAGCCGCAGCAGCGCGGCGACGATTTCGACGACGATTTCGACGATGAGTCCGACGGCACGTCGCCGGCCCAGGGCAGCGACCAGCAGCCGCAATATGCGCAGCAAGGCGCCAGCGCCAATCCGGGCGACGCACCGCAGCCGGTCATCGAGGGCACGCCCGCCGAGGTCGCGCTGACCCAGGAAGGCGCGCAGGGCGGCGAGCGGCAGCCGCGCCAGAACGGCTATCAGAACGGCAACAGCGGCGAGGGCGACGACTACCAGCGTCGTGGCCGCCGGCGGCGCGGTCGCGGTCGTTTCGGCGACGAGGAGCGCGGCGAACGCGGGGCGCAGGCCGGCGTAGGCGGCGAGCAGGCCGCACGGGGCGCCGAGCAGCAGGGAGGCGAGGGCGCGCCGGTTCCGCACGAGCGGCCGGCACCCGAGTCCGCGGATGTCGATTCGGTGACCTGACGGTCGAATGGCCGGCGCGAAACCGGTCGACGACACGGTGAGACGACACGGTCATGGGACGGCGGGCGAAGGCCCGCCGTTTTTGTTTCGTTGACCGATATCAAGGTATCTTGAGGGCCGTTCCGGCAATCCCCATATCGCGGTCGAAAGGGCTTGCCGCCTCGCGGGAGCCCGTCATTCGAGCCCAGCCGATGCCGCCAGACGGGTCGGGGACGGAAGGAGAGACGAGACATGAACCTTGAGAAATATTCCGAGCGCGTGCGCGGCTTCATCCAGTCCGCGCAGACGATGGCGCTCTCCCGGAACCACCAGCAGTTCACGCCCGAGCACATCCTGAAGGTGCTGATCGATGACGAGGAAGGCCTGGCCGCCTCGCTGATCGAGCGCGCCGGCGGCCGTGCACGCGACGCCAAGCTCGGCGTCGAGGCAGCGCTCGAGGCGCTGCCGAAGGTCGAGGGCGGCAACGGCCAGCTCTATCTGGCGCAGCCGCTCGCCAAGGTGTTCTCGACGGCCGAGGAGCTGGCGAAGAAGGCCGGCGATTCCTTCGTCACCGTCGAGCGGCTGCTGCAGGCGCTGGTGATGGAGAAGTCGGCCAAGACAGCCGACATTCTGGGCAAGGCCGGCGTTACCGCACAGGCGCTGAACGGCGTCGTCAACGATCTGCGGAAGGGTCGCACGGCCGACTCGGCCAATGCCGAGCAGGGCTATGACGCGCTGAAGAAGTACGCGCGCGATCTGACGAAGGATGCCCGGGAGGGCAAGCTCGACCCGGTGATCGGCCGCGACGACGAAATCCGCCGCACGATCCAGGTGCTGAGCCGCCGGACCAAGAACAATCCCGTGCTGATCGGCGAGCCGGGCGTCGGCAAGACGGCGATCGCCGAGGGCCTGGCGCTGCGCATCGTCAACGGCGACGTGCCGGAGAGCCTGAAGGACAAGCAGCTGATGGCGCTCGACATGGGCGCGCTGATCGCCGGTGCCAAATATCGCGGCGAGTTCGAGGAACGGCTGAAGGCGGTGCTGAACGAGGTGACCTCGGCGGCCGGCAACATCATCCTGTTCATCGACGAGATGCACACGCTGGTCGGTGCCGGCAAGGCCGACGGCGCGATGGACGCGTCCAACCTGCTGAAGCCGGCGCTGGCACGCGGCGAACTGCACTGCGTCGGTGCGACGACGCTCGACGAGTACCGCAAGCATGTCGAGAAGGATGCAGCACTGGCCCGCCGCTTCCAGCCGGTCTTCGTCGAGGAGCCGACGGTGGAAGACACCGTGTCGATCCTGCGCGGGCTGAAGGAGAAGTACGAGCAGCACCACAAGGTGCGCATCTCCGACTCCGCGCTGGTGTCGGCGGCGACGCTGTCGAACCGCTACATCACCGACCGCTTCCTGCCCGACAAGGCGATCGACCTGGTCGACGAGGCCGCGTCGCGGCTGCGCATGCAGGTCGATTCCAAGCCGGAGGCTCTGGACGAGGTCGACCGCCGCATCATGCAGCTCAAGATCGAGCGCGAGGCACTGAAGCTCGAGAAGGACGACGCGTCGAAGGATCGGCTCGGACGGCTCGAGAAGGAACTGGTCGGCCTCGAGGAAGAGTCGGCCGCGCTCACCTCCAAGTGGCAGTCGGAGAAGCAGAAGCTCGGCCTCGCGGCCGACCTGAAGAAGCAGATCGACGATGCGCGCAACGAGCTGGCGACGGCGCAGCGCCGCGGCGAGTTCCAGAAGGCCGGCGAACTGGCCTATGGGCGCATTCCCGAGCTCGAGAAGAAGCTCAAGGATGCCGAGGCGCAGGACGGCAAGTCAGGCGGCATGGTCGAGGAGGTCGTGACGCCCAGCCACGTCGCGCACATCGTGTCGCGCTGGACCGGCATCCCGGTCGACAAGATGCTGGAAGGCGAGCGCGAAAAGCTTCTGCGCATGGAAGACGAGCTGGGCGTCCGGGTCGTCGGCCAGGGCGAGGCCGTGCAGGCGGTTTCCAAGGCCGTGCGAAGAGCACGGGCTGGACTCCAGGACCCGAACAGGCCGATCGGCTCGTTCATGTTCCTCGGCCCGACGGGCGTCGGCAAGACCGAGCTGACCAAGGCGCTGGCGAACTTCCTGTTCGACGACGAGAACGCGATGGTGCGCATCGACATGTCGGAGTTCATGGAGAAGCACTCCGTGGCCCGTCTGATCGGCGCGCCTCCCGGCTATGTCGGCTACGAGGAAGGCGGCGCGCTGACGGAAGCCGTGCGGCGCCGGCCCTACCAGGTCGTGCTGTTCGACGAGATCGAGAAGGCCCATCCGGACGTGTTCAACGTGCTGCTGCAGGTGCTGGACGACGGTCGCCTGACCGACGGACAGGGCCGCACGGTCGACTTCCGCAACACGCTGATCATCATGACGTCGAACCTCGGCGCGGAGTATCTCGTGAACCTCGCCGACGGCGAAGACGTGGACAAGGTGCGCGACGACGTCATGGCCGTGGTCAAGGCGTCGTTCCGGCCGGAGTTCCTGAACCGCGTGGACGAGATCATCCTGTTCCACCGGCTGCACCGACAGGAGATGGGCAAGATCGTCGAGATCCAGCTGAAGCGGCTGGAGAAGCTGCTGGCCGACCGCAAGATCACGCTCCAGCTCGACAAGGAAGCGATCGAATGGCTGGCCGGGAAGGGTTACGACCCGGCCTATGGGGCGCGCCCGCTGAAGCGCGTGATCCAGAAGGAGCTGCAGGATCCGCTGGCGGAGAAGATCCTGCTCGGCGAGATCCTGGACGGTTCGACCGTCCGGATCACGGCGGGCTCCGATCGCCTCACCTTTCGCGCCAAGCCCGCAGTCGTGAAGGCCGAAGCCGCCTGACACTCTGAACCGTCCCGGCAGGAAGCACCTGCCGGGCCGGGCATTGACGCCGACACGGGGCGTGCCGGCCGCTCCCTTTTCTCCGCCTCAATTGACCCGCATCCTCGGTCGAACGAGGGATGCCGGCGTTGCGTCACCGGCCGAAGGCGTCTCACGCGCCGGTCGACGCCATTGCCGCCCTCTACCGGTTCACGCCGGCCGAGACACAGCTGTTCGCGCTCCTCTCGAAAGGAGTGCCGATGGACAAGGCCGCGGCCGGCATGGGCATCGCGCGGAGCACCGCCAAGACACATCTCCTGCGCATCTTCGCGAAGACGGGCTGCAAGCGACAGGTCGAACTCGTCGCGCTGGCGGCCAGGCTGTCGCTGAATATCTGACGGCCGTCCTCCATCCGGTGGACGCGGCGAGGCGCCGCACCCGCTATAGTCGGCCCGCCTTGGCTTTGCCAGGCAAGGAGGCCGGGGCTTCGGGCCCCTCAAGCCAGGCCCCGGCCTCCGTCCTTGCGACCTGCATTCCGCCTCAAATCGGGCGCGCCGGCCCGGCGCGCATGCGGTCTCGGCCCAGCCATCTTCATGCCCGGTTCATAATTGATGCTCCAGTCTGCCGAGCGGGTGAGGGATTCGGGAGCGTTCGAGCGGGCAGGGGGTTTCCCGCGGAGCTGGAGACGGGTTTTCATGGTGACAAGGACGGTTCTTCTGTCTGGGTTCCTCGCCGCGCTTGGCGCAGGCGCTGCGAACGCGGCGATCGCACCCGAGGATTTCGAGCCTCGCCGCGAAGCGTCGGACGAGATCCGCCTGGCCCAGTCGGGCGACGTCGAGGTCTATTACGACACCCGGGGACGCCGGGTGATCGTCGATGCATGGACCGGCGAGATCCTTGCCATCCAGCCCTCGCGCCGCGAGCAGGAAACGACCGCGCGCGAGCGCCGCGACCAGCGGATGCGCGAACGCCGGAACCCCGAACGCTATTATCTCGACGATCCGGACGACGTGGCGCGGCTGCGCCGCGACATGCAGCGCGACCTGGGGATCGTGGTCGAGCCGGACACGCGCTACAGCGCGGTCCCGGAAGACGATCTCTACCTGGGCGAGCCAGACGACTACACGCTGCGCGACCGCCGCGAGACCCGCAAGCCGATCGTCGCGCCTCCGCCGGAAAAGCGCACGGTCAAGCGGGTCGAGAAGACGGATTCCGAACCCCCGGTCGGCGACGTCATCATCGAGAATCCGATCGAACCCTCGGTCAATTTCGCAGCTCGCCGCGAGGTCGCCGAGCTGCAGGTGCTGCTAGACCGCCGCGGCGCTTCGCCCGGCGTCATCGATGGGCAGTTCGGCTCCAACGTCGACAAGGCGCTCATCGCCTATCGCGAGCTGACCGGCGAGAATCTCAAGTCGACGGATGCGGCAGGCATCAAGAAGGCGCTGGCCGAGACCGGCGGCGACGCGTTCACGACGTATACGATCACGCCCGAGGACGCGGCCGGACCCTATGTCGCCTCCGTGCCCGCCGACTACGGCCAGAAGGCCAAGCTCGACCATCTGTCCTACACATCGGTGTCGGAAATGCTGGCGGAACGCTTCCACATGGACGAGGCGTATCTGAAGTCGCTGAATCCCGAAGCCGTGTTCAACCGGCCGGGAACCACTATCCTCGTCGCCAAGACGGGTGCCGACGTGAAGGCCGAGGTGGCGCGGATCGTCGCCGACAAGGGCCGCAAGCAGGTTCGGGCCTACGACGCGGGTGGCAAGCTCGTCGCTGCCTACCCGGCAACGATCGGGTCCTCCGACACGCCGTCGCCGACGGGAACGCATTCGGTGGCGCGCATCGCCTTCGACCCTGAATACACCTACAACCCGAACCTCAACTTCAAGCAGGGCGAAAATCACAAGGTCCTGCGCATCCCGCCCGGACCCAACGGCCCGGTGGGCTCGATCTGGATCGCGCTGTCGAAGCCGACCTACGGCATCCACGGCACGCCCGAACCCTCCAAGATCGGCAAGACGGAAAGCCATGGCTGCGTGCGCCTGACCAACTGGGACGCGCAGGAGCTGGCCCGCATCGTCAAGGCAGGCGTCGAGGTCGAGTTCGTCGAGTAGCGGCCGGCCGCCGCTTGGCCTGCCGCCGGTTCGCGGCTGGCTGCTGGCAGCGGGAGGCCGGCCGGCCTATACGCTGCTTCGCATGAGCGCAGCAGAGATCGCCAGTCCAGCTTCGGTGCGCGAGCCCGACCCCGCACACACGTTCTGTCCGGTCGAGAGCCGGCGCTTCGTGCTGGTCGCGGCCATCCTGGCGTCATCGATGGGGTTCATCGACGGCTCCGTCGTGTCGCTGGCGATGCCGGCGATACGGCTGGATCTCGGTGCCACGCTGGCCGATGCCCAGTGGATCAACAACGCCTACATGCTCTTCCTCTCGGCGCTGGTGCTGCTTGGCGGCGCGGCAGGCGACGTCTACGGCGTGCGCAACATCTTCGCCGTCGGCATCCTGGTTTTCATGGCGACGTCGCTGGCGTGCGCGCTGTCGCCCGACGCCGATTCGCTGATCGTGATGCGAGCGCTGCAGGGAATCGGCGCGGCACTGATGGTACCCGGCAGCCTGGCGATCATCGCCAAGGCCTATCCGGCGGACGCGCGCGGCCGGGCGATCGGCCTGTGGGCCGCCTTCTCCTCGCTGACGACCGCCGCCGGCCCGTTCCTCGGCGGGCTTGTGCTGTCCTTCGGCGACGCCTGGATGTGGCGGCTCATCTTCGCCATCAACGTGCCGATCGGCCTGGTGGCGCTCGCCATGCTCTATCTGCGCGTGCCGCAAGACCGGCCGTCGGCGAAGCGCCGGCTCGACCTGCCCGGCGCGCTGCTGGCGACGCTGAGTCTCGGGCTGCTCGCCTGGGGCCTCACCAGCCTCGGGATGGCCGCGGACGCCCGCGTCGCTCCTCCCGCCGCATGGCTGGGTGGCGGCGTCGTTCTCGGCCTCGCCTTCATCCTCTGGGAGCGGCGAACTCCGTCGCCGATGGTCAAGCTCGGCCTGTTCCGGTCGAACGCGTTCTCGGGCGCAAATTTCTACACGCTGGTGCTCTTCCTGGCGCTGGGGGCGGTGCTGTTCTTCCTGCCGATGACGCTGGTCTCGGCCTGGGGCGTCAGCGAACTGGAAGCAAGCCTCGTCGCGCTGCCGCTGTCGGCCTGCATCGCACTCTTCTCCGGCGCTGCCGGCCGCCTCGCCGACCGGATCGGGCCGCGCATGCCGCTGACGGTCGGCGCGCTGCTGATGACGCTTTCCTACGGACTGCTCGCGCTCACCATGCCGCTGATGCAGCTGTGGACGGTGACGCTGCCGGTGATGCTGCTGCAGGGCTTCGGCATGGCGCTGCTCGTCTCGCCGCTGTCGGCCGCGGTCATGCTGGCGACGCCGGACAGCGACACCGGACTTGCCTCCGGCGTCAACAACGCGGTGGCGCGCGCGGCAGGCCTGATCGCGGTCGCCGGCCTCGGCTCAGCCGCCGGCCTGGTCTTCGCCGGCGTGATGGGCGACGCGGCGCCCGGCGTCGAGTTCGGCGTTGCGCCCGAGCCGGCGCTTCCGGCGCAGGTCGAGGTTCTGCGCGTGGTCGCCAGCAATCACGCGTTCCAGGTGGTCGCCTATACGGCGTCGGCGCTGTGCCTCGCCTCGGCTTTCATCGCCTGGTGGACGCAGCCTTCCAAGCGGCGCTGAGGCGCGACTGGCGATGCGGTGCGGGGTGCCGGTGGGCTGACGATCAGCGCGCGACGGACGCGACGGTCAGCTTGCCTTCATTGTCGTCATTGAGGAGCTGGTCGATGCGGTCGCGTTCGCTCTTGAACGCTTCCAACTCGCCATCCTTAAGCACGCGGCCGACCGGGAGGCGCACGCGCATCGGGTCGACCTTGGTGCCGTTGACGATCAGTTCGTAGTGCAGGTGATTGCCCGTCGACAGGCCGGTCGAGCCGACATAGCCGATGATCTGGCCCTGTCGCACGCGGGCGCCCGGCGTGATGCCCTTCGCGAACGCGCTCTGGTGATTGTACGAGGTCTCGTAGCCGTTGGCGTGTCGGATGAGGGTCTGGCGACCGTAGCCACCGGCCCAGCCGGCCTTCTCGACAACGCCGTTGCCCGACGCGATGATCGGCGTGCCGTGCGGGG
Organism: Rhizobiaceae bacterium; assembly: GCA_019635755.1. GTDB lineage: Bacteria > Pseudomonadota > Alphaproteobacteria > Rhizobiales > Rhizobiaceae > OAS926. The sequence continues at coordinate 125,578 of JAHBYW010000006.1, forward strand.
CGGCCCAGTCGACGCCCGTATGCATCTTCACATAGCCGAGGATCGGATGCTTGCGACCGCCGAAGCCGGAGCGGAACTTGCCATTGGGCAGCGGATTGCGCAGCAGAAACTGGCGGGCGCTGCGGCCGTCCTCGTCGAAATAGTCGATGGCGCCGTCCGCCATCTGGAAACGATAGAGCTTGCGCGTGTTGCCGGCGAAGGACGAGGCGACATAGAGCAGCTCGGAATCGTCCGAATCCTCCGACGATTCGCCCTTCGGTTGCGAGAAGAACACCTCGACCGTGTCAGTCGGATTGAGGCGCGACTGGAAGTCGACCTCGGAGGCGAGCAGCTTGATCAGCTGGCGCGTCATGCCCTTCGACATGCCGTAGGAATAGGCCGCCTGGTAGATGCCGTCATAGACCGACGGCAGCTCGCTGCGGACACGAATCGCCGGCGGCGAATCGTCGAACGCCGCCAGGACTTCCTGGCTCGGCTGCAGTTCTTCGGCCGGCACCAGCTGGTCGCGGTCGTTGCGCGCGATCGTCAGGACGTGGCTCTTGCCGTTGTAGACGCTGGTGCGGATGATGGTGCCGCGGTCGCCGCTCACCTCGAGGCCGACGCGAAGCACCGTTCCCGCCTTCAGCCGCCCGGTGTTGAGGAGCTTGCCGATGGCTTCCGACATGGCGGCCGCGTCTTCGCCCTCGTATCCGGAACCGGCCAGCGCCTCCGAGATGCTGCGGTCCGCGACGATCGGGATGATCTCCTCGGCGAAGACGACCTCGTTCTCGTCGTCGGTGCCCTTCGGCGCGACCGACACGTTTTCCTGAACGATCCGGACGCCATAAGGAGACTGGGCCGGATCCTCAGCCGACGTGCCGAAGCGCAGCGGATCGACATAATGCAGAGCGGCGACCTGGACGGAGCCCTCCGTCAGCACCGCGCCGGTCGATCGCACGACGTTCTCGACCTCTTCCGCCGTCAGGTCGGCCTGCTCGTCGAACGCCGCCGTCTCGATCGGGAAATCGACGGTCTTCAGGCTCATTTCGCTTTCGACCTTGGCGTCGAAGACGATGCTGCTGGCCGTCGTCGGCGCCGCGCCGTCCTCGGCGAAGACCGAGAGCGGATCGAAGCCTGGATATTTGCGCGTGGTCTTGTGATTCGCGCCCAGCGCCATGCGGATCTGCACGAACGGCATCGCGCGCACGACCTCGCGGTCGCCGACGCGGCTCATGGTGGACACCTCCATGCGGCGGATGTCCTTGGCGCGGGTGATCTGGCGGGTCTGCGACACGCGGGTCGCCTTCGCCTTCTCGCCGGACTGGCCGTCGCCGACCGCGGCGATCAGCTTCATGATTTCAGGCGGCGTGGCGAGCTGTTCGCGACCGTCGAGGGCGGCGAACAGCGCGACGCCCATCAGGACAGAGGAAGTGACACCCGTGAGAAAGGTACCGGACAACCAGCGGGCGGAAATCTCGCGTCGATCCGGCACGGCGCGGCCATCGGCCACGAGCGGCGCCTGGTCGCCGAGTTCCTCTTTGGTCCGTTCCGTACCCTGCATGCAGACGGCTTCTTCTCGACGCGACCATATGGTTTGGGCCACGACATTTGCCCGTCATGGCTGGCGAAGTCAACGAAGGCCGGAAGCGCCCGCTGGATCCCCGCTCTCTCGATGCGAGCCGCGCGTTCGACCGGTCTCTCGACCCGGTTCCCCGTCTGCGCGGCTCTCGCTAGACATCCGTCCGCAATGGGGCGGGAATTGGGCCCTCTCCAGGCAAATCCCACAGGACGCTTTAGCGGGGCTTGCGCGACGGCTGGCTGTTCCGGCGGAGGCTTCCGAAGCGTCACCGCCGCCGTCGCAAAATTTTCAAAAAAGATTCGAAATCGGTGTTGACAGCGGAACGAGGCCCCGACTATATACGCCCCACAACGAGGGCGGCGCGC
>JAHBYW010000006.1:130000-360500 GCA_019635755.1 Rhizobiaceae bacterium
ACGTGATACGCTGCGATAAGCTACGGGGAGGTGCGAATACCCTTTGATCCGTAGATTTCCGAATGGGGAAACCCACCTTAAATGCTTGGAAAATCAGAGTAGCAAAGCAATTTGCTGCTGTGGTTTCCAAGTATTGTTTTAAGGTAACTTACCCTGAATACATAGGGGTAAAGTGGCGAACGCGGGGAACTGAAACATCTAAGTACCCGTAGGAAAGGACATCAACAGAGACTCCGGAAGTAGCGGCGAGCGAACCCGGATCAGGCCAGCGGTATCGGTGAGACAAGCAAAACCATCTGGAAAGTTGGGCAATAAGGGTGATAGCCCCGTATGCGTAATGCGAACCGATATCCTTGAGTAAGGCGGGACACGTGAAATCCTGTCTGAAATTCGGAGGACCACCTTCGAAGCCTAAGTACTCGTGCATGACCGATAGTGAACTAGTACCGTGAGGGAAAGGTGAAAAGCACCCCGACGAGGGGAGTGAAATAGTACCTGAAACCGGTTGCCTACAAACAGCTAGAGCCCGCAAGGGTGATAGCGTACCTTTTGTATAATGGGTCAGCGACTTAGTGTATCGAGCAAGCTTAAGCCGGTAGGTGTAGGCGCAGCGAAAGCGAGTCTGAACAGGGCGTTCAGTTCGATGCATTAGACCCGAAACCGAGTGATCTAGCCATGAGCAGGTTGAAGGTAAGGTAACACTTACTGGAGGACCGAACCCATAACTGTTGCAATAGTTCGGGATGACTTGTGGCTAGGGGTGAAAGGCCAATCAAACTCGGAAATAGCTGGTTCTCCGCGAAATCTATTTAGGTAGAGCGTCGACCGAATACCCTGGGGGGTAAAGCACTGCATGGGCTAGGGGTCCTCACCGGATTACCAAACCTAAGCAAACTCTGAATACCCAGGAGTACTAGTCGGCAGACACACGGCGGGTGCTAACGTCCGTCGTGAAAAGGGAAACAACCCTGACCAACAGCTAAGGTCCCCAAGTTATGGCTAAGTGGGAAAGGATGTGAGGATCCCAAAACAACCAGGATGTTGGCTTAGAAGCAGCCATCATTTAAAGAAAGCGTAACAGCTCACTGGTCTAAATAAGGGTCTTTGCGCCGAAAATGTAACGGGGCTCAAGCCATACACCGAAGCTTTGGGTGCATCGCAAGATGCGCGGTAGCGGAGCGTTCTGTAAGCCTGCGAAGGAAGACCCGTGAGGGCTTCTGGAGGTATCAGAAGTGCGAATGCTGACATGAGTAACGTAAGGGGTGTGAGAGACACCCCCGCCGAAAGTCCAAGGGTTCCTGCTTAAAGTTAATCTGAGCAGGGTTAGCCGGCCCCTAAGTCGAGGCAGAAATGCGTAGACGATGGGAATCACGTTAATATTCGTGAGCCTGGAGGTAGTGACGGATCATCAGGATAGTTCAACCTTATCGGATTGGTTGGGCTGTTGCGTGGTCCCAGGAAATAGCTCCTCCTTATAGACCGTACCCGAAACCGACACTGGTGGACTGGTAGAGTATACCAAGGCGCTTGAGAGAACTATGCTGAAGGAACTCGGCAAATTGCACGCGTAACTTCGGAAGAAGCGTGACCCTTCATTGCGCAAGCAGTGGGGGGTGGCACAGACCAGGGGGTAGCGACTGTTTATCAAAAACACAGGGCTCTGCGAAGCCGCAAGGCGACGTATAGGGTCTGACGCCTGCCCGGTGCTGGAAGGTTAAGAGGAGGGGTGCAAGCTCTGAATCGAAGCCCCAGTAAACGGCGGCCGTAACTATAACGGTCCTAAGGTAGCGAAATTCCTTGTCGGGTAAGTTCCGACCTGCACGAATGGCGTAACGACTTCCCCGCTGTCTCCAGCATAGACTCAGTGAAATTGAATTCCCCGTGAAGATGCGGGGTTCCTGCGGTTAGACGGAAAGACCCCGTGCACCTTTACTATAGCTTTACATTGGCATTCGTAGTGGCATGTGTAGGATAGGTGGTAGGCTTTGAAGCAGGGACGCCAGTTTCTGTGGAGCCACCCTTGAAATACCACCCTTATCTCTATGGATGTCTAACCGCGGCCCGTTATCCGGGTCCGGGACAATGTATGGTGGGTAGTTTGACTGGGGCGGTCGCCTCCTAAAGAGTAACGGAGGCGCGCGATGGTGGGCTCAGAACGGTCGGAAATCGTTCGCTGAGTGCAATGGCATAAGCCTGCCTGACTGCAAGACTGACAAGTCGAGCAGAGACGAAAGTCGGTCATAGTGATCCGGTGGTCCCGCGTGGAAGGGCCATCGCTCAACGGATAAAAGGTACGCCGGGGATAACAGGCTGATGACCCCCAAGAGTCCATATCGACGGGGTTGTTTGGCACCTCGATGTCGACTCATCGCATCCTGGGGCTGGAGCAGGTCCCAAGGGTATGGCTGTTCGCCATTTAAAGCGGTACGTGAGTTGGGTTCAGAACGTCGTGAGACAGTTCGGTCCCTATCTGCCGTGGGTGTAGGAATATTGAGAGGATCTGTCCCTAGTACGAGAGGACCGGGATGGACGTACCTCTGGTGGACCTGTTGTGGCGCCAGCCGCATTGCAGGGTAGCTATGTACGGACGGGATAACCGCTGAAGGCATCTAAGCGGGAAACCCACCTCGAAACGAGCATTCCCTGAGAGCCGTGGAAGACGACCACGTTGATAGGCCGGGTGTGGAAGCGCTGCGAGGCGTGAAGCTTACCGGTACTAATAGCTCGATCGGCTTGATCGTTCTCATTGCTCGTGCCCATCGCACGGCGATGAAAAGCACAACCAGCTTCTCGAAGAGCATGCATTTCGCCGACCTGGTGGTTATGGCGGGGTGGCTGCACCCGTTCCCATTCCGAACACGGCCGTGAAACGCCCCAGCGCTGATGGTACTTCGTCTCAAGACGCGGGAGAGTAGGTCGCTGCCAGGTCTGTCAAGTGCATGCTGAAATCTTCTCGAACGATGCGTTTTCTCGGTTTGACGCGGGGTGGAGCAGCCCGGTAGCTCGTCAGGCTCATAACCTGAAGGTCACAGGTTCAAATCCTGTCCCCGCAACCAAGACAAGAGCTGTTTCGATAGCTTGTTCAAAAGCCCCGCCCGGCTTCCGCCGGCGGGGCTTTTGCTTGTCTGGCACATCGTTGCGTCCGGTCATGCCGGCCGCGGGTGATCCCCTTCACGCCGAGATCAGCGCGGCGCGTTTCATGAAAAGCTGCGAGAGCGGGCTGTCCGGACGCGCCGTCGCCCGTTCCGCCGACAGCGCCAGTGCCAGCGGGGCATCGCCTGCCCGGAACGCCGCCTCGATCAGCGTCAGGTCGATCACGTCGCGCTGCGCATGGCTGCCGCCGAATCGGTGCGCGATGGCGCGCACCGGCCGGATCAGGCCCACGCAGGCGCCGTAGTCGCCCTGGCCGAAAGCATGGATGGCGCGGGTCACCGGTCCGCCGACATCGCGCGTGAAGGACGAATTGTCGTCGTCCGCGGCGATTGCCTCGGCCTGCGCCTCCAGCAGCCTGGCGGCCAGATCCTGCCGCCCGGCGCCGACGAAGGCCATCATCGCGTGCATGTCGTTGAAGGCGTAGTTGGCGGCGCTCGCCATCGGCGCCCAGTTCCGCGCCAGCGCCTCCCAGCGGTCGCCGACATCCACTCCGCCCAGCGACAGCCGCCACAGCAGCGCCGAGGCGTCCAGCATGTTGAGCGCGATCGTCGAGCCGGCCCCGTAGATCGGGCCGTCATAGAGTTTCAGCACCTCGTCGTGCTCGCCGAGATCGTAGTGGAACAGCGCGAGGTGCCACCAATTGTGGACCTGCAGGAAGCTCTCGCGCGTCCACGCGTCCGGATCGGCGCACATCCAGGCGATGCCGTCGCGGTGCCGGCACTGCATCTCCATCACATGCGCAACCGCGTGCTGCGCCCAGCCGTCGCGCGGTTCCAGCTCGACCGCCCGCCGGCCGAACGATTCGGCCCGCTGATAGTCCCCCATCTCCTCAAGACCGAACGCCTGCATGCCGAGCACGGCGTGGTAGCCGGGCATCGCCTCCGTCCACGCCGGCAACGCGCGGGCGATGCGGTCGCGCAGCATGCGCGAATTGCCGGTGAAGAAATCGACCTGGTGCCCGGCCTGCAGCGCCAGCGCGTCGCGCGGGGTCTCGATGGCGAGGTCCTCGAGAATGCGTCCCGCCTCGTGCCACCGCCCCCGCGCCAGTTCGCCCAGCGCCGCGACATGCGCGGCCTCGCGTGCCGTCGCGGGCAGAGTGGCGGCGACAGCATGGCAGTCGCGCGCGACCGCCGTCGCGTCGCGCTCGGTCGCAAGTCCGAACAGATAGCCCTTCAACACATGCGCCATGACGAAGCCGGGCTCCGCCGCGATGGCGCGATCGACCGCCGCGACGGGATCGCCGACGAAGCATTGCAGCGAGCGCAGCCCCAGCTCGTAGTCGGCGAGCGCAGCGGTGCCGGTGCCGGAAACGGGCAGACCGAGGGAATCGACCAGCGCCATCGGCCTAACTGCCCGAGCGCATCGCGGCGGTGGCGACGCCGGCGCCGATCAGCAGCGTGCCGCCGGTGCGGTTGAACAGGCGGACCGTGCGGCGGTTCGCCACCATGCCGCGCGCCCGCGACGCAGCGAATCCGTAGCCGATGGCGTTGGCGAAGGCCAAGGTGAGGAACGTCGCCTGGAAGATCGCCATCTGGGTAAGAACGTCGCCGTGATGGTCGATGAACTGCGGCAGGAAGGCGACGAAGAAGGTGATGCTCTTGGGGTTGAGCGCGGTGACCAGCCAGGCATGCGCCACCATCCGCCCCGCCGACGAGACGTCGGTGCGCGGCTCGGCATCCAGCCTGTCGCCGGCGCGGAAGAGCTGGATGCCCAGCCAGACCAGATAGGCCGCGCCGAGCCATTTCAGCACGGTGAAGACGGTGGCGGAGGCGAGCAGCAGCGCGCCGATGCCCACCATCGACAGCGTCATCGCCGTGAAGTCGCCGAGAGCGACGCCGATCGCCACCGGCAGCGCCGCGCGCCAGCCCTGGCCGAGCGCATAGGAGATGACCAGCAGGATCGTCGGCCCCGGTATGACGAGGAGGACCGCCGAGGCGGCGGCGAAGGCGGCCCAGTTCTCGACCGGCATGGGGATGCTCCTCTAAAGAGGAGGATAAATCCCGAGGCGCGGCTTGTTGTAAAGGCAAATCGTTGCGGCCGGTGCGCGACCTATCGCTCCCGGTATGCGTTCGCGATCGCCCGCATGCGCGGACCGTCGAAGGCGGGTCCGTGGCCGCCGAGACCGAGCCGGACGGGCAGGTCGAGGATTCGCCGCATCGTCTCGCGATAGGCGGCCGGATCGGAGTCCGGCAGGTCGTCCAGAAGCTCGTCGTCGTAGATGGCGTCGCCGGAGAATAAGAGCCCGTCGGCCTCGTCCAGCAGGCCGATCTGGTCCGGTGCGTGGCCGGGCAGGTGGAGGACTGCAAAGCTCCGGCCGCCAATGTCGATCCGGTCGCCTTCGCCCAGCGCACGCGTCAGGGGCGCCGGCGCCAGCGCATAGTCCTGCTTGCGCCAGCCAGCGTGGGGCAGGCGCGACACCGGCTCCGCCAGAGCGCGGAATTCGTGCGCATAGGTCTTCTCGTCCGGCATCGTCGCAAAATGGCCGGCCGACCAGGCCGGCCCGGCGCGGTCCGCGAATTCGTGCAGCGCGCCGACATGATCGAGATGGATGTGCGTCGCCACTGCGACGACGGGCTTGCCGGGCGTCAGGTCGAGGATTGGCCTCAGCGGGACGATCCCCATGCCGGTGTCGACGACGAGGTCGGCGTCGCGCCCGCGCACGAGAAAGATGTTGGCGCTGAAGTAAGCATCGACGTGGGGCTCGGTGACGAGCGTGATGCCCGCCTCGATCGTGCGCGTCCGGAACCAGCCCTCGCCCATGCCCGCCCTGTCCCCGTCGGTGCTCGGACCGTAGGGGTTCGGCCCGCCGCGGTCGAGTCGGCCTCTAGTTGAGCGCGACGATGTAAGGGAGTGCCTCGGCGCCATTGTCGCCGCCGGCCAGCACCAGCAGCACGGCGGCGAGCGCAAAAGCCATGAATCCGAGGTCGGAGCGTAGGCGGCTGAACATGATTTCCCCTCTTGTTTCGAGGGAGATGGGAACCGGGTGCGGCGGCAATGTGTTCTTGGCGGGGAGTTCTCGCGGCGACGCGCGGGCTTTGTGGGGGCGAGCGGCCTTCACGCTTCGTCAACCATGAACGGCGAAAATCCCCGCGGGCTGAGAGGGTGGAAAAGCGTGTTGCGTAAATCAGCATATCCGGTGGTCCCGGGCGTCTCGCGCCGGCACTTCCTGCTCGGCGGCCTTGCATCGACGATGCTCGCGGGCTGCAACCAGACCCTCGACTTCCCCGAGCTGATGGTCGACGACTACACGACAGGGTCGATCCGGCCGCGCATCAGCGTCGACCAGACGGTCACGCGTCCGGAGATGATGTATGCCGCGCTCGACGATCTCGGCCATCAGGTCCCGGCCGTGCCGTTCGACAAGGTCGACAAGAAATACCGCCGCCAGGTCGTCGTAAACGACACCGGCGAGGCGCCCGGCACGATCGTCGTCCATCTGCAGGAACGGCTGCTCTACCTGACGCAGCCCGGCGGCGACGCCATCCGTTACGGCGTGGGCATCGGCAAGGAAGGGTTCGTCTGGCAGGGCCGCGCACAGATCCAGTACGGCAAGGAATGGCCGACGTGGACGCCGCCGGCGGAGATGATCCAGCGCAAGCCCGAACTGGTGAAGTACGCGGGCGGCCAGCCCGGCGGCATCGACAACCCGCTCGGCGCCCGCGCGCTCTACATCTTCAAGGACGGCCAGGACACGCTGTTCCGCGTCCACGGCTCGCCGGAATGGTGGACGATCGGCACGCAGGCCTCGTCCGGCTGCGTGCGCATGATCAACCAGGACGTCATCGACCTCTACAACCGAGTCGCCGGCAAGACGCCGATCGTGGTGGTGTAGCGGCGGCGAGTTTGTTTCTGTCGGCCGACTTCCGGACGCTCAGTCATGGATCCTCGGGTCAAGCCCGAGGATGACGATGTTGGGATGTACGAGCCAGCCTTGCAAGGTTCGTGCTGGCACTGACGCCGTCGGTTGGCGCTCACCTAGATGAAGTTCGGGTTCGACCCGAGGATCAATGCCTGAATATCGCGGCCGACACCCAGGGCGGCGGGCAACATGCCCGTTGCCCGCCAGCGGCCATCCATCCTATACCCGCCCGGACATCCGGGAGGACTTGATGGCCGAGAAGACGTTCGTGATCGCGCAGGGCGGCGGGCCGACCGCGGTGATCAACCAGACGCTGGCGGGCGCGATCGCGGAGATCGAGCGGCGCCATCCCAATGCGACGATCCTCGGCTCGCGGCACGGCGTGCGCGGCATCCGCGACGGCGACTATGTCGATTTCTCCGATGTGCCGGCCGATCGCCTGAAGCGCATCGCCAACACGCCGGGTGCCGCGCTGGGCTCCACGCGGGACAAGCCGGACCGGGCCTATTGCGACGTGATCCTCGCCGGGCTGAAGAAGGTGAAGGCGGACGCCTTCATCTATATCGGCGGCAACGACACCGCCGGCACGCAGCAGATCCTCACCGACGCGGCCGGCGGCGCGATGACCTTCGTCCACGCGCCGAAGACCATCGACAACGACCTGGTCGAGAACGACCACACGCCGGGCTTCATCTCGGCGGCGGAATATGTCGCGTCGGCGTTCAAGTCCGTCGACTTCGACTTCCGTGCGCTGCCGGGAATCTACGTCGCCATCGTGATGGGCAGGCATGCCGGGTTCCTGACGGCCGCCTCTGCCGCCTGGCGCGACGACGAGGATGACGGCCCGCATCTCGTCTACGTTCCCGAGCGCGCCTTCTCGGTGCCGCGCTTCATCGACGAGGTGAAGGAGACGATGGGCAAGTACAAGCGCTGCATCGTCGCCATCTCCGAGGGCGTGTCGGCGGAAGACGGCCGCTCGCTGGTCGAGCACATCGTGCCGAAGGACAAGCTCGAATATGACGCGCACGGCAATGTGAAGCTGTCGGGCTCCGACCTCAACGCCGCGCTGGAAAAGGCACTGGCCGACGGCCTGCCGGGAAAACGCGCCCGCGTCGATGCGCTGGGCTACATGCCGCGCGGCTATATCGGCTCGATCAACCAAACCGACGCCGCCGAGGCATTCGAGGCCGGACGTTTCGCCGTCGGTGTCGCGGAGGACGGCGGCGGCTCGGTCGCCCTGCAGTATGACGGCACGCGGACGGTGCTCAAGAAGGTGCCGCTGAAGAACGTCGCCGGCAAGACGCGGCACATGCCCGACGACTTCATGGTGGCGGGCAAGCCCGTTGTCGCGCAGCCCGGGCTCGACTATCTGCGTCGGCTGATTCCGCCGAAGTTCGAGACCGGCCGGCCGTTCGTGTAGGGCTCGCCTTTTCGCAGGCCGCTGGCCTGGGCACGGTTCAGGCGTCGATCCTTGGGCCAAGCCCGAGGATCACGAGGTTGAGGAGCTCGGCGCCGAAGCGACAAGGCGCAGGCCTTGCGGCGGGCGAACATCACGTCAGATCAGAACGCCACCTGGTCCGCGCCCTTCAAGCCCAGTATCTCGCGCGCTTCGTCCGGCGTCGCGATCTCCAGACCAAGGCCCTCGACGAGCTGCCGCGCCATGGTGACCTGCTCGGCATTGCTCTTGGCCAGCCGCCCCTTGCCGGCCCAGATGGAATCCTCCAGGCCGACGCGCAGATTGCCGCCCATGACGACGCTCTGCATGGCGATCGGCATCTGGTGGCGGCCGGCGCCCAGCACCGACCAGCGGTAGGCGTCGCCGAACAGCCGGTCGGCGGTCCGCTTCATGTGCGCCACGTCCTCGGGATGCGTGCCGATGCCGCCCAGGATGCCGAACACGCTCTGCACGAAGAAGGGCGGCTTGATCAGGCCGCGGTCGACGAAATGCGCGCAGGTGTAGAGGTGGCCGATGTCGTAGCACTCGATCTCGAAGCGCGTGCCGTTGTCGGCGCAGCGCGTCAGGATCGCCTCGATGTCCTCGAAGGTGTTGCGGAAGATGCGCGAACGTGAGCCTTCGAGATAAGGCCGCTCCCACTCCCGCTCGAACGTCTTGAAGCGCTCGAGCATCGGGTAGAGGCCGAAATTCATCGAACCCATGTTGAGCGAGGCGACCTCAGGCTTGAAGTGAATCGCTGGCTTCAACCGCTCCTCGATGGTCATGGTCGCGGCGCCGCCGGTGGTGATGTTCACCACCACGTCGCAGCGCTGCTTGATCACGCCCAGGAACGGCCGGAATGCCTCCAGCGACTGGTCCGGCTCGCCGGTCTCGGGCTTGCGGGCATGCAGGTGCACGATGGCCGCGCCGGCTTCCGCCGCCCCGATCGCGGCATCGGCGATCTCGGCCGCCGTCACCGGCAGGGCAGGCGACATGGAGGGCGTGTGGATCGAGCCTGTGACGGCACAGGTGATGATGACTTTCTGGGCCATGAGGCGCTCCGGCGGCAATCGGCATCACCTATCCGCGCCGGCCTGCCGCTTGACAAGGGTGGACGGCGTGCCTGGCGCAACGATTTGCCGACCTGCACCGATGCGCCGGACGGTCGGGCCGCTAAGGTGCGACAAGCATGGACGCCAACGCCGAATGATGCCCGCCGCGCCGATGTGGATCGTGGTCTGGCTGCTGGGCGCGACGCAGGTCGTCGGCTATGGCACGCTGTTATACGCCTTCCCGCTGCTGGCACCCGACATCGCCGCCGAGATCGGCTGGCGCGAGGACCTGGTCTTCGCCGCGCTGTCGGTGGGCCTGCTGGCCAGCGGGCTGACGGCGCCGGTGGCAGGGCGGCTGGCTGACAGTTACGGCGCCGCGCGGGTGATGACCTTCGGCTCGGGCGCGGCCGCGCTGGCGCTGATCGTGCTGGCGATTGCGCCGGGGCCGGCCGGGTTCGTCGCCGGCGTGGTGCTGACCCAGCTGGCGTCGAGCTTCGTGCTCTATGCCTCGGCCTTCGTCGTGCTGGTGCAGGCCGGCGGCGAGGCGGCGCGGGGCCGGATCACCCATCTCACGCTCATCGCCGGCTTCGCGTCTACCGTCTTCTGGCCGCTGACCTATCTGCTCGACGCCCGGCTCGGCTGGCGGGACGTGTATCTCGTCTACGCGGCGCTGAACGCCGCCATCTGCCTGCCCGTGCACGCCTATCTGGCACGCTCGGCGCGGAGCGCCGGGGTTGCGCAGGCGCCGGCGGCGCACGCGACGGAGTCGGTGACCGGCCACCGCTCGGAGCGGACGATCTTCCTCGTCATGCTCCTCGGCTTCGCCGTCGAGGGGTTCGTGCTGTCGGCGATGCTGGTCCACATGGTGCCGATGCTGCAGGCGGTCGGCCTCGGTGCGGCGGCGCTTGCGGTGGGCGCTCTGTTCGGGCCCGCCCAGGTCGCCAGCCGGCTGGTGAACATGGTCGCCGGCCGGGCGCTGTCGCAGACGTCGCTGGCGATCGTCGCGGCCTTCATGCTCCCCGCGTCTGCCGCGGTGCTTGCCGCCAGCGCGCCCTGGCTGCCGGGTGCGCTGACATTCGCGATCCTCTTCGGCTTCGGCTCGGGCCTGAACACGATCGTGTCGGGAACGCTGCCGCTGGCGCTGTTCGGTGCCCGCGGCTACGGATCGCGCCTTGGCTGGGGAACATGGGCGCGCCAGTTCGCGGGCGCCTTCGCGCCTTTCGCCTTCGCCGCCTCGACGGCCGCCTCGTCGACGCATGCGACGCTGTGGATGCTGGCTGCGCTCGGTCTCGTCGGTATCGCGGCCTTCGTGCTGATCGCCTTGCTCCGATCTCGGCGTTAAGGCGGGGCCAGCCGCGTCAGCGCCGGCTCACGCCGAGGCCGGAAACACCGCCCATCGCGTCGGACGAAACGCGACCCTGCTTTTTTGCGCCGCGGCATGGTCGATCGGCACTTCGATCTCGACGCGGTGGTGCTCCGGTCCGATCTCCAGCTCGATGCGCCTGGTGCCGGCGACACGGCGGCTGGACGAGACCGTGCCGGCGATGCAGCCGCCGCAGCCGTCCAGCAGTTCAACGTCTTGCGGCCGGAAATGCAGGGTCGCCCTGCCGCCCGGCGCGTCGGCCGCCTTCAGGCCGATGGGCCGGTCCTCCAGCCAGAGCTCGCCATTCTCGACGCGAACCGGCAGGCCGCTCGATTCGCCGATGAAGGAGTAGACAAAAGGCGAGTTGGGACGGTCATAGACCTCGTCCGCCGACCCCACCTGCTCGACTCGGCCCTGGCTCATCACCACCACGCGGTCGGCGAGCTCCAGCGCCTCCTCCTGGTCGTGGGTGACGAAGACGGTTGTATGGCCGGTGCGGTCGTGAATCTCCCGCAGCCAGCGGCGCAGTTCGCGCCGCACCTGGGCATCGAGCGCGCCGAACGGCTCGTCGAGGAGCAGGACGCGCGGCTCGATCGCCAGCGCACGCGCCAGCGCGACACGCTGGCGCTGGCCGCCGGACAGCTGGTTGGGGTAGCGGTTCTCGAGCCCGGCGAGCTGTACGAGGTCGAGCAGTTCCATCGCGCGGCGTCGGATGTCGGCCGTGGCAGGCCGGGTGGCGGCTGGCCGGACCTTGAGACCGAAGCCGATGTTCTCCCCCACCGTCATGTTCCTGAACAGGGCGTAGTGCTGGAACACGAAGCCCACATTGCGCTCCTGGACGGATTTGCGCGAAGCGTCCTCGTCGCCGAACAGGATTGCGCCCGACGTTGGAAAGTCGAGTCCGGCAATCAGGCGCAGCAGCGTCGTCTTGCCCGAACCGGAGGGTCCAAGCAGCGCGATCAGTTCGCCCGAGCGGATGTCCAGCGAAACGTCTTCGAGCGCCGGGAAGCGGTCGAATTCCTTGCGGACGTTGCGGATGCTGAGTTCCATCGCCGTCTCCTCGACTACAGCATCCGGCAGCAAGGTGGCATCACCCTGCGGTGCACAAATGCAGCCAGATCAATTGGACAGACCATGGTTCACCTCGAAAACCGCTGTGCACTTTTCGGAATCATGGTCTAGTGGCCTGCGCGGGTGGCGGCGAGCTGGTCGGCATAGCGCCACTCCAGCCATGACTTTATGGCGAGCGTGACCAGCGCCAAACCTGCCAGCACAGCCGCGAGGCTGAATGCCGACACCTGTGCCATCGCCCGGAACTCCTGGTAGTAGAGTTCGATCTGCAGCGGCATGGTCACCGTCTCGCCGCGAAGCTTGCCCGAGATCACGGCGACGGCGCCGAACTCGCCCATCGCGCGCGCGTTGCAGAGCAGGACGCCGTAGAGCAGCGCCCATTTCACGTTGGGCAGGGTGACGTACCAGAAGGTCTGCCATCCCGATGCGCCGAGCGAGATTGCGGCCTCCTCGTCGCCCGTTCCCTGATCCTGCATCAGCGGGATCAGCTCGCGCGCAACGAACGGAAAGGTGACGAAGATCGTCGCCAGCACCACACCCGGCACGGCAAAGATGACACGCACCCCGTAGTCCTCGAGCAGCCAGGCGCCGATCGGCGTGAAGGGACCGAGCAGCAGCACGTAGACAAGCCCCGCCACCACCGGCGACACCGAGAAGGGCAGGTCGATGAGCGTGATGAGGAAGGCCCGGCCCGGGAAGCGGTATTTGGCGATCGCCCAGGCGGCGGCGATGCCGAAGATCATGTTGCAGGGCACCGCGACGGCTGCGACCAGGAGGGTCAGGCCGATCGCCGCGACCGCATCCGCGTCGCGGAACGTCGACAGCGCCGCGCCGATGCCGAGGCCGAGGGCCTGGACGAAGACGACGAGGAGCGGAACGACCAGGAGGACCGCGACGACGACGATGGTCAGCGCGATGAGGGCCGCCCTGACGGGCCACGCCTCCGTCGTCGGCGACAGCTGCGCCGCGTCGGCGGCGGAGAGGTCGGGATCAGACATGTCCGAACCTCCGCGTGCTCCAGGTCTGGATCAGGTTGACGGCGAGCAGGATGAGGAAGGAGACCAGCAGCATGACGGTCGCGATGGCCGCGGCCGCCGCATATTCGCGTTCCTCCAGCCGGAAGACGATGAGCAGGGGCAAGATTTCGGTCTGCCGCGGAATGTTGCCGGCGATGAAGATCACCGACCCGTATTCGCCGACCGCGCGCGCGAAGGAGAGCGAGAAGCCGGTGAGAATGGCGGGCAGGAGCGGCGGCAGGATCACCCGCGCGATCGTGGTGCGGCGCGGGGCGCCCAGCGTCGCCGCCGCTTCCTCGACCTCGCGGTTGAAATCCTCCAGGACCGGCTGAACGGTGCGCACGACGAAAGGCAGGCCGATGAACACCAGCGCGATCCAGATGCCGACGGGCGTGTAAGCGATGGTGATGCCGTAGGGCGCGAAAAGCCTGCCGAACCATCCCTGCGGTACGTAGAGCGAGGTCAGCGCGATGCCGGCGACGGCCGTGGGCAGCGCGAAGGGCAGGTCGATGATGGCATCGACGAAACGCCTGGCGAAGAAGCGGTAGCGCACCAGCACCCAGGCGATCAGCGTGCCGATGACGACGTTGAACAGCGCCGCGAGCAGCGACGCGCCGAAGCTCAACCTGAGCGCGGCCAGGAAACGCGGGCCGGTCACGATGCGCTCGAAGGAGGCCCAGTCCAGCTCGAACGTCTTCACGAACAGGCCGAGGATGGGGATCAGAACGATCAGCGACAGGTAGAAGATCGTAAAGCCGAACGTCAGGCCGAAGCCCGGAAGGATGCTCGGCTGCCGGAACCTGATGCGCGCCATCGGCCAGTCCCCTATGGTCGAAACACTTTGGCGGGCCGTGGGATCGCGTCCCACGGCCCGCCGCCAGTTTCAGCGGATTCGTTCAGTCCTTGGAGTAGATCTGGTCAAAGACGCCGCCATCGCCGAAATGCTCGGGCTGCGCCTTCTCCCAGCCGCCAAACACGTCGCCGATGGTGATCAGCTTGACCTCGGGAAACGACTTCAGATCGGCCGGATCCACCCGATCGGGATAGAGCGGCCGGTAGAAGTTGCGTGCGAAGATCTTCTGCGATTCCGCAGAGTAGAGCTCGTCGAGGAACGCCTTGGCGAGTTCGCGGGTGCCCTTGGCGTCGACGTTCTTGTCGACGATCGCGACCTTCACCTCGGCCAGGATCGACAGCGACGGCACGACGATCTCGTATTCGCCGGCGCCGAACTCCTTCAGCGACAGCAGCGCCTCGTTCTCCCACGCGATCAGCACGTCGCCGACCTTGTTCTGGACGAAGGTGTTGGTGGAGCCGCGCGCACCGGTGTCGAGCACCGGCACGTTCCGGTAGAGCGCCGCCACGAATTCCTTGGCCTTCTCCTGGTCGCCGCCGGTCTGCTCGAGCTCGTAGGCCCAGGCGGCGAGGTAGTTCCACCGGGCTCCTCCCGACGTCTTGGGGTTCGGCGTAATGACCTGCACGCCTTCTTTTACGAGATCGTTCCAGTCCTTGATGCCCTTGGGATTGCCGCCGCGAACGAGGAAGACGATCGTCGAGGTGTAGGGCGACGACGCGGCCGGGAACTCGGCCTGCCAGCCTGCATCGATCAGGCCGGCCTTCTCGATGGCGAGGATGTCGCCTTCGAGCGGGAAGGTGACGACGTCGGCCGGCAGGCCCTCGACGACGGCGCGAACCTGCGCGCCGGAGCCGCCATGGCTGTTGCTGACGACGACGTCCTTGCCCGTCTTCTCTTTCCAGACCTTGGCGAAGTGCTCGGAATATTCGCGATAGAGCTCGCGGGTGGGATCGTAGGACACGTTGTTCAGCGTGTCCTGCGCAAAGGCGAAGCCGAGCCCGCCGAACTGCACGCCGGCGGCGAGGACGGTCGAGAAGAGGAATGCTTTCGCTCGGTTGGACATGATGACCTCCTGAGTGAGACACCTAAACCCTACCAACTTGATAGGGATTAGAAACAGGAAGCTCTTCTGTAATCAGGCCGGTTCGGGGAACGCGGTTCCAAATTCGGCCCGAAGGCTAGGAACTCTCGACCACGGACAGGGCAGCGCCATCGGCGATGGTCGTCTTGTCCAGCACCGCGCGGGTGGCGTCGGCGACCCTGCTAAAGACATGCCTTATCTCGCAGGCCGCCTCGTCGTGGCAGTCGTCGCAGCGGCGGTAGGCGATGCGGCTGAGGCAGGGCAGCGGCGCGACGGGACCGTCGATGATCCGCAGCACTTCGCCGAATGTGAGCCGGTCCGCGGGACGCAGAAGCGCGTAGCCGCCTTCCTTGCCGCGCCGGCTGTAGACGATGCCGTGATGGTTCAGCTGGAGCAGGATCTGCTCGAGGAACTTGTGCGGGATCGCCTGGCGCCGGGAGATGTCCTGGATCGTCAGCGACCGTCCGTCGCGCGCGAGCAGAATGAGCGCGCGGAGCGCGTATTTTGCCTTCTGCGAGATCACCGGGCGCCCAAGCCGACCAAAGTCTAGTGACCAGATCGAGTTATGGGCTAACCAGGCCGACCGCAAGCCCCAAGCGCCGCCTGGTCCGACCAAGCGGCCCTCTGGCCTTATTCCACGCCCGGCTATTGTCCGACAAATGGCTTGCGCGCGGATTTTTTACGGGTTACGAAAAAATGCTGGGCCAATGCGGCGCGGGGAAACCGCGGCGCCAACGAGGAGTCCGGCGATGCACGGCCGGAGGGGTTCTTGCCGTGCCGACGTTGGTGGACCCGATGCATCGTCGATGCATCCGCCGGCGGCGGGGAGGATGCGGCAATGTATCTCGGGATCGATCTCGGCACCTCGGGTGTCAAGGCGCTTCTCATCGA
Source organism: Rhizobiaceae bacterium (assembly GCA_019635755.1). Lineage (GTDB taxonomy): Bacteria > Pseudomonadota > Alphaproteobacteria > Rhizobiales > Rhizobiaceae > OAS926. Next base: position 145,775 of record JAHBYW010000006.1, read on the forward strand.
CGCCAACCAGAGGATCGTCGCGTCCGCGAACGGCGCGCTCGACGTGTCGCGCCCGCATGCCGGCTGGTCCGAACAGGCGCCGGCGGACTGGATCGCCGCCACCGAGGACGCCGTCGGCCAGCTCAAGCGGTCGCACCCGCGCGAGCTCGCGGCGGTCAAGGGGATCGGCCTGTCCGGCCAGATGCATGGCGCGACGCTGCTCGATGCGGCCGACGCGGTGCTGCGGCCCTGCATCCTGTGGAACGACACGCGCAGCTTCGCCGAGGCGGCAGAGCTCGACGTCAACCCGCTGTTCCGGCCGCTGACCGGCAACATCGTCTTCCCCGGCTTCACGGCGCCGAAGCTCGCCTGGGTGCGCAACAACGAGCCCGACATCTTCGAGCGGGTGGCGAAGGTCCTGCTGCCCAAGGACTACCTTCGACTGTGGCTGACGGGTGAACACATCTCCGAAATGTCGGACTCGGCCGGCACGTCCTGGCTCGACGTCGCGCGGCGCGACTGGTCGGCCGACCTGCTCGCCGCGACCGGGCTCGGCGTCGAGCATATGCCTGCGCTGGTGGAAGGGACCCAGCATGGCGGCACGCTGCGGCGCCAGCTGGCCGATACATGGGGGATCGGCGGTGACGTGGTCGTCGCCGGCGGTGCGGGCGACAACGCCGCTTCCGCCTGCGGCATGGGCACGGTGAGCGAAGGACAGGCCTTCGTGTCGATCGGAACGTCCGGCGTGCTGTTCGCCGCCAACGCGGCGTATCTGCCGAACCCCGAGAGTGCCGTGCACACATTCTGCCACGCGTTGCCGAACGCCTGGCACCAGATGGGCGTGATCCTGTCCGCGACGGATTCGCTGAACTGGCTTTCCTCGGTCACCGGTCGCGACGCCGGGCAACTGACCGGCGAACTCGGCGAGACGCTCAAGGCGCCCACCGGCGTGACGTTCCTGCCCTACCTGTCGGGCGAACGCACACCGCACAACGATGCGGTCATCCGCGGCTCGTTCACGGGCCTCGGCCACGAGTCGGACCGTGCCGTGCTGACCCAGGCCGTGCTGGAGGGCGTCGCCTTCGCGTTCCGCGACAGCCTCGAAGCGCTGCGCTCCGCCGGCACCGACCTCGCACGCGTCACGGCGATCGGCGGCGGCTCGCGCTCGCGCTACTGGCTGAAGGCCATCGCCACGGCGCTGGACGTCCCGGTTGATCTGCCCGGCGACGGCGATTTCGGCGCTGCCTTCGGCGCCGCGCGGCTGGGCCTCATCGCCGCAGAGAACGCCGATCCCCTTTCCGTCTGCACGCCGCCGCCGACCGCCGGCTCGATCGAGCCCGAACGGGCGCTTTCGGGCGCCTTTGCAGATGCCTACCATCGCTACCGCGCCCTTTACCCCGCGATCAGAGGAGTATCATCGTGAGCACCGGCTTCTTCGGCGACATCAAGCCCATCCGATACGAGGGTCCGGATTCGAAGAACCCGCTCGCCTACCGCTTCTACGACAGGGACGAGGTCGTTCTGGGCAAGCGGCTGGAGGATCACCTGCGCTTCGCGGTCGCCTACTGGCACTCCTTTGCCTGGCCCGGTGGCGACCCGTTCGGCGGCCAGACCTTCGAACGCCCCTGGTTCGGCGACGACATGAAGGCGGCGAAGCTGAAGGCCGACGTGGCGTTCGAGATGTTCACGCTGCTGGGCGTCCCCTATTTCTGCTTCCATGATGCCGACGTGCGGCCCGAAGCCTCGACGTTTGCCGAGAGCGCGGCCCGGCTCGACGAGATCACGACCTATTTCGAATCGAAGATGAAGAAGACCGGCGTGAAGCTCCTGTGGGGCACCGCCAACCTCTTCTCGCATCGGCGCTTCATGGCGGGCGCGGCCACCAATCCCGACCCGGACATCTTCACCTATGCTGCGGCGACCGTGAAGAAGTGCATGGACGTCACCAAGCGCCTCAAGGGCGAGAACTACGTGCTGTGGGGCGGCCGAGAGGGCTACGAGACGCTGCTCAACACCGACCTGGCGCGCGAGATGGACCAGGCCGGCCGCTTCCTGTCGATGGTCATCGACTACAAGCACAAGATCGGCTTCAAGGGCACGATCCTGATCGAGCCGAAGCCGCAGGAGCCGACCAAGCACCAATACGACTACGACGTCGCGACGGTCTACGGCTTCCTGAAGAAGTACGGTCTTGAGAAGGAGGTGAAGGTCAACATCGAGCAGGGCCACGCGATCCTGGCCGGCCACTCCTTCGAGCACGAACTGGCGATGGCCAATGCGCTCGGCATCTTCGGGTCGATCGACATGAACCGCAACGACTACCAGTCGGGCTGGGACACCGACCAGTTCCCCAACAACGTTCCCGAGATGGCCCTTGCCTTCTACCAGATCCTGTCGGGCGGCGGTTTCAAGACGGGCGGCACGAACTTCGACGCGAAGCTGCGCCGCCAGTCGCTCGATGCCGAGGACCTGCTGATCGCGCATATCGGCGGCATGGACGCCTGCGCGCGCGGCCTCAAGGCGGCGGCGAAGATGATCCAGGACAAGGCGCTGTCGGGGCCGCTGGATGCGCGTTACGCCGGCTGGAAGTCCGCCGAAGGCAAGGCGATCCTGGCCGGCAAGCGGACGCTCGAGGACCTCGCCGAGCGCGTCGTCTCGAAGAAGCTCGAACCGAAGCCGAGGTCCGGCAAGCAGGAACTGCTGGAGAACGTCGTCAACCGGTATGTTTGACGAAGAGCGGGCGGGTACCGGCCTCAAGCCGGTGTCGGCCCGCGCCAACCGTGCTGGCGGATGATCGCAAGTGGCCGTGTGGCCGGGCTCGTCTCCTCCAGCTTGGACCCCCAGTTGCGGCCCCCAGACATGAAGCGGGCGAAGACGTCGGCGGAGCTGTGGCCGTCAACGGTCGCCGCTTCGGCCGTGAGGCCGTGCGATGTCGCCGTTGGGTCGCCCAGTCAAACGATTTCGAACCCGGTCGCGGCGACGATTGCGCCATTGGCCATCAGCTCGACGCGGTGGTGCCCGGGGAAGTGCTTGCGCGTCGTGAAGTCCCGCATGACCTGGCCGATCGACAGGTCCAGCGAGCCGCCCGGCGCAAGATCGCACTCCTTCAGCTTGAAGACCTTGCGCGACGCCGTGCCATTCTTCTTCACGTAGTGGATCGCATAGTCGACAACCAGCCGCTGCGCGGTGCGCGACGCGGACAGCAGGCGCGCCTCGATGCGGATCCGGTCGCCCAGCATGATGCGCGCCGGAGACACGGCGAAGCGTCCGACCTCGACCTCGGCCGTCGATCCGGCACCGATGACGGCCAGCGCGCGGCGGTCGCCTCGCTTGATCAGGGTGCGCAGGGCGTGCCGCGCTATCCATGCCGTTCCGGAGTCGTGCTTCGGCCAGCGGTCGAGCCGAGACAGCACCCAGTCCGGATGGGTCTTGGTGATGTCGTTCAAATGATTGGCCACCGACTTGCGGACATAAAGGCTCGGATCGCGCTTCAAGGCATCGAGGACAGGCCCCACCGGCGACGGATCGTCGATCAGCGCCTTGATCTGGAACGACCATGGCAGGCGCGGCCGGCTGCCCTCGCTGGCGAGACGGCGGACATGCTCGTTCTCGTCCCGCGCCCAGTCCCGCATGGTGGCGATCGAGCGCTCGAGGTCCCGCAGGATGAAGGGTCGAACCGCGAATTCGGAGGTCCCGAACCGCGTCAGGGTCTTCAGGGCGGCCATGGACGCGTCGAAGCGATCGCCGCCGCACAGCGCGACATAGTCGGAGAAGGAGATCGCGGCGAAGGAGTGATCGAGCCCCGGCGCCGCCCGGCAGAGGATATCGACGTCGGTCGCGAAGTCGCCGGTCAGGGTCTCGCGCAGGCTGGTGGCGATCTGGCGGACGCGCTGCATGATGCCGAGCGCGTCGAGGTCGGCGGTCGCCAGGCGCTCGAATCGGCGGGCGTCGAAGCGGACGTGCACGGCCCGCACTGCCGTGGCGATCCGCGCGATCCGTGCGCGGTCGAGGATTTCCTTGAGGAGAAAGGGCGTCGGTTCTTCAGTCATTCGCCTCCTCTATCACGGCGGACGCGCGCGGGATGTCAGGAGCAAGCTCGTGTACAAACGATTCCGCGCCTTGAGGCGATCCCGAAACTGGAATACGAGTTTTGGAGAAGGTCAGAGGAGTTCAGATGCGGCAGACGTGGCGTTGGTTCGGTCCGGCCGACAAGGTAACCGTGGCTGATGCGCGCCAGTCGGGCGTCGAGGGCATCGTCAGCGCCCTCCACCACGTCGCGACGGGCGCCATCTGGACGCCCGAGGAGATCGAGAAGCGCCAGCGCGAGGTGGCGTTCCTGCCGGACGGGTCGATGAGCCAGCTCAAATGGGAGGTGGTCGAGAGCCTGCCCATCTCCGAAGCCATCAAGACGCAGACGGGCGAGTGGCGCGCGCATGTCGCGCACTACCGGCGCAGCATGGAGAACATCGCGCGCGCCGGCATCAAGGTGATCTGCTACAACTTCATGCCGGTGCTGGACTGGACCCGCACCGACCTCAGCTGGCGCGTCTCCCACGGCGGCAGGGCGATGCGGTTCGACCTCGCCGACTTCGCCGCCTTCGACATCCACATCCTGAAGCGCCGGGGCGCTGCCGAGGATTTTCCCCCGCACGTGGTGGAGGAGGCGGCGAAACGGCACGCCGCGATGAGCGACGACCGCAAGAAGCAGCTCGCCGCCAACGTCACCGCCGGCCTTCCCGGGGCGCAGGAACACTGGTCGCTGGAGGGCCTGGCTGGCCAGCTCGCGACCTATGACGGCATCTCGCCCGAGAGGCTGCGGCAGAACTTGATCGACTTCCTGTCGGAGGTCGCGCCGCTCGCCGAAGAGATCGGCGTGCGCCTCTGCTGCCACCCCGACGATCCGCCGTTCCCGCTGCTCGGACTGCCACGGATCATGTCGAAACTGGAGGACTACCAGGCGGTGCTGGGCGCGGTCGACAGCCCCGCCAGCGGTGCCACATTCTGCACCGGCTCGCTGGGCGCGCGGCCGGACAATGACTGCCCGGCGATCGTGCGCGCGCTGGCGCCGAAGATCCACTTCGTGCATCTGAGAAACGTCCGCCGCGACACGGAGGAGACGCCGTGCTCCTTCTTCGAGGACGAGCATCTGGCCGGCCAGACCGACATGGTCGCCGTGATCGCCGAACTCCTCGCCGAGGAGAAGCGCCGCAAAGCCGAAGGCCGCGCCGACTGGGAGATTCCCATGCGTCCCGACCACGGCCAGGACATTCTGGACGATCTGAAGCGGGGTGCGCAGCCGGGCTATCCGGCGATCGGCCGCCTGAAGGGACTGGCGGAACTGCGCGGCGTGATGGCGGCGCTGAACCACGAGACGGTGCGCGCGTGAAGGTCCGGATGCCCCCTCCACCGCCTTCGGCGGTCCCGCTCCCCCATGAACGGGGGAGGATCGGCATTGCGACCGGACGCGCCCTCAAATCCTCCCTTGCGAAGCGGGGGAAGGGGACCGCGCGAAGCGTGGTGGAGTGGGCATCCGCATGACCTCTCGTCTCAATGCGGGCTCGCAGCTCCCCGATACCGTCCAAGGCCCGCGCTACGACCGCAACCGTCCGAGTGGCATCGTCCACCTCGGCGTCGGCGCGTTCCACAAGGCGCACCAGGCGGTGTACACCGACGACGCGCTGGCCCAGTCCGGCGGCGGCTGGATGATCCAGGGCGTCAGCCTGCGCTCGGCCGACGTCGCCGACGGGCTCAACCCGCAGGACGGCCTCTACACGCTGCTGACGCGCGGCCCGGACGGCGTCGCCGCGCGGGTGGTGGGAAGCATCCGCGAGGTTCTCGTGGCGCCGCGCGCACCCTTGGCGGTTCTCGATGCGCTGGCTGCGCCGGAGACACGGATCGTCAGCCTGACCATCACCGAGAAGGGCTATGGGCTCGACCCGAAGAGCGGGGGCCTGGACCGGGGGCACGCCGCCGTGGCCGCCGACCTCGCCAATCCGCGCGCACCGCAGGGCGCGGTCGGCTACATCGTGGAAGCGCTGAGGCGCCGGCGCGAGGCCGGCCTGCCGTCCTTCACGGTGCTCTGCTGCGACAACCTTCCATCCAACGGGCGGGTGCTGCGGCGCCTGGTGATCGAGTTCGCCGAAGCAGCGGACAGCGGCTTGGCGGCGTTCATCAGGGAGAACGTCGCGTTCCCGTCGACGATGGTGGACCGCATCACGCCGGCGTCGACCGACAAGACGGCGGCCGACGTGCTGGCACTGACGGGCGTCGAGGACCGCGCGGCGGTCGAGACGGAGCCGTTCACCCAGTGGATCATCGAGGACGAGTTCACGGCCGGCCGGCCGGAGTGGGAAGCGGGCGGAGCGGTTTTCGTCAAGGACGTCGCGCCCTACGAGAAGATGAAGCTCAGGATGCTGAACGGCGCGCATTCGATGCTCGCCTATGCCGGCTATGTCGCCGGCCATGCCTATGTGCGCGACGTGATGAAGGATGCGGACCTGGCAGCGCTGGTCAAGCGGCACCAGACAGAGGCGGCACGGACGCTCGATCCCGTCCCCGGCATCGATCTCGACTCCTACGGAAACGAACTGCGCGCACGATTCAAGAATCCGGCGATCGCGCACATGACCTACCAGATCGCCATGGACGGGACGCAAAAACTGCCTCAACGCATCCTCGAGCCGGCGCTCGTCGCACTCAGGCGCGGCCTTCCGCTGGACGCCTATGCCTTCGCCGTCGCCGCCTGGATGCGATATGTTCTGGGCATGTCGGAGACCGGTGAGACCTACACGCTGCGCGACCCGCGCGAGGCCGAGATCGCAGCGCTCGTCGAGGGGCAGCGCGACGCCGGATCGATCGTCGACCGGCTGCTGGCGCTGCCGGGACTGTTCCCGGTCGACCTCGCCGCCGCGCCCGGATGGGATACGGCGGTGAAGCGGCGGCTCGAGACGATGCTGGCCAAGTCGATGCGGTCGGCGATCGCCGAGGAGGCGGAGCGTTGCCGCGCGTAAAGCGCATACCGGAGGGGTTCGACCTCGCCGCCGCGCTGCGCGGCATCACGATCGACCGCCGCCTCCCGATCGGGCCGCAGATCTACGCCGAGCTCAGGCGCCGGATCATCGACCGGAGGCTGCCCGAGGGCACGCCGATCCATGAAAGCGACATCGCGGCCCTCTGCTTCATCAGCCGTACGCCGCTGCGCACCGCGCTGACCCAGCTCCAGGCCGAAGGGCTGATCGTGACACGGCCCCAGGTCGGATCGTCGGTCGCCCCGCGCGACCGGGCACGCTTTCTGGAGGCGCTTTTCGTCCGCGCCGCGATCGAGCGCGAGGTGGCGCGCCGGCTGGCGCGGACCGGACTCGACGAGGGGGCGCTGGCGCCGGTGCTGAAACGCCAGGCGGCCGCGGCGCTGGCCGACGACCATGAAGGCTTCTTCCAGGCCGACGAGGATTTCCACGCGCTGCTTGCCGAGATGGCCGAGGTGCCAAACGCATGGAGCCTCGTGCAGTCGGTCAAGTCGCATGTCGACCGCGAGCGCTTCATCCTGATGTCATCGATACATGGTCGACTGGAGCGTGCCCGACGGGAGCACCTGACGGTGCTCGACGCCATCCGCTCCGGCGACGGCGCAAGGGCGGCCGACGAGATGGGACGGCACGTCGAATCGGTTCTTCACGCCGTCGCCGGCGATGGCGCGGGAAACGTATGAGTTTGACTCTTATATAAGACTCCGGATACGGTTTTCGCAGGCACCGGGCCAGCTTCGGCCGCAGAGTGCGATGGGAGGTACCGATGAAATCCACGAGCCTGCTTTCAGGAATCGCCTGCGCCCTGCTTGCCGCGACCTCGGCATCGGCCGCCGAGCTCCGCTTCGCCTGCTACCAGGACGGCACCGAGTGCGACGCCTGGGCCGAGCAGATCAAGGCATTCGAGGCCGAGAACGCCGGTACGACCGTGGTGGTCGACGTCGTGCCCTACAAGACCATCGTCGAAGGCCTGCCGGTGCAGCTTGCCTCTGGCGAAGGGCCTGACCTCGCCCGCGTCACCGATCTGGGCGGCCTCGCCAAGTACATGCTGGACGTCACGCCCTATGTGAAGGATGCCGCGGCGATCGAGGCGGCGTACGGCAAGACGCTCGCCTGGACGCGGGTCAACGGCCCCGACGACAAGGGCATCTACGCGATCATGGACCAGCAGACCGCGACCGGTCCGTTCGTCAACAAGACGCTGTTCGACCAGGCCGGCGTCGCGCTGCCCGGCCAGGGCGCGACCTATGCGGACTGGGCCGCGGCGGCGAAAGAGGTGGCCGAGAAAACCGGCACGTCCTTCGCGGTTGCCATGGACCGGTCCGGCCACCGCTTCGCCGGTCCGGCGATCTCCTACGGCGCCAAGATATTCGACGCGGACGGCAAGCCGATCACGGTCGACGACGGCTTCAAGGCCTTCGCCGAACAGTTCGTCGCATGGAACGAGGACGGCACGGTCGCCAAGGACGTGTGGGCCGGTTCCGGCGGCGCGACCTACCAGGACGCCGCCAAGGAATTCACCAACGGCTCGCTGGTCATGTACATCTCCGGCTCGTGGCAGATCGGGCGCTTCGGACGCGACATCGGCGACGCGTTCGACTGGGTCGCGGTGCCGGCGCCGTGCGGACCGGGCGGCTGCACCGGCATTCCGGGCGGCGCGGCGGTTGCGGCGTTCAAGCACACGAAGGCGCCAGAGGAACTCGGCAAGCTCATCGACTTCATGGCCCGCGAGGACGTTCAGGCGGCCGTGCTGGCCAAGACCAAGAACATCCCCGCCAACCAGGCGCTGCAGGCAAAGGGGATCGACTACGCCAGTGCCACCGACGACGAGAAGGCGGCGCTGAAGACCTTCGCCGAGTCGCTGGCGGAGTTCAGCCCGGTCGCGTTCCAGTTCCAGGGCTACAAGAACAACCGCGCGATCATGAACGCCACCGTGACCCGCATCACTCAGGCGATCGTCGGCGAGTCCACGCTGGACGAGGCGCTGACGCGCATCGACAGCGACGTCAAGGAAGCGCTCGCGGCGGCGCAGTAGCGGCCCGCAGGCCCGCGGGACGCGGGCCCATCGCCCTTGCCCTCTCCCCGCATCGGGGAGAGGATGCGGCCGCGCAGGTGGGACGATCCCGGATGCAATCCGCTCTCGATACGATCGGCAGGGGGGTCGGCAGGCTCTACGCGGCCGCGTTCGACCTTCTCGAGTGGCCGATGCTGGCGCTGCAGCGCCTGACCGGCGCGCAGCGCATCGCCTGGATCTTCCTGCTGCCCAATCTGGTGATCTTCGGGACGTTCACCTTCCTGCCGATCATCCTGAACTTCTTCTATGCGACCAGCGGCTCGGACGCGATCCTGCTGCAGGACCGTCCGTATGTCGGCCTCGACAACTTCGCCACGCTGCTGGCCTGCGAGAACTATCTCCAGCCGAACAGCTGCGAGCGCGACATATTCTGGCGGGCCGTCCACAATACGGCGTGGTTCGTGGTGCTGCAGGTCGGCTTCATGATCCTGTTCTCGCTGGTCACCGCGCTGATCCTGAACCGCGACATCCCGTTCCGCGGCTTCTTCCGCTCGGTCTTCTTCTACCCGGTGCTGCTAAGCCCCGTCGTCGTCGCGCTGATCTGGAAATGGGTGCTGCAGCGTTTCGGTGTGCTGAACGCCGCGCTGGAAGGCGCCGGCATGCCGACGGTCAACTGGCTGGTCGACGCCGACTGGGCGTTCTTCTGGATCGTCTTCGTGTCGATCTGGGCCCATATGGGCTTCTACACGCTGATCCTGCTGGCCGGTCTGCAGTCGATCCCGTCCGACGTCTACGAGGCGGCGGAGATGGACGGCGCTTCGAAATGGCGGGTGTTCTCGCGGATCACCATGCCGCTGCTGATGCCGACGATGGCCGTCGTCATCGTGCTGTCGCTCATCCGCGCCGTGCAGGCCTTCGACGAGATCTTCGTGCTGACCGGCGGCGGGCCGGGCTCGGCGACGCTGCTCATCCTGCAGTTCATCTACGAGACCGGGTTCGCATACCAGCCAAGGCTGTACGGGCTCGCCGCCGCGGCCTCGATGCTGATGGCCGTCGTGCTGCTGGTGCTCACGCTCGTGCAGTTGCGCGCGACGCGCAGCCGCGCGGAGGGTTAGGGGATGATGGACCATGCCCCCTCCACCAAGGCGGGAGAACCCGCCTGCTTCGGCGGTCCCCCTCCGCCGCTTTGCAGGGAAGGATCTGAGGGCGCGGCCGGCCTCGACGTCTCGACTCCCCCGTCTGCCGGGGAGGGGGACCATGCGAAGCGTTGTGGATGGGGGATGGCATGAGCCTCGCCTTCCTTACCCGCACGCGCGGCCGCGGCCGGTTCGACCTGACCGACTGGCTGACATGGGCCTATCTGCTGCTCGCGGTGTTCCTCATGTTCGGGCCGATCCTCTGGATCGCGCTATCGTCCTTCAAGACCGAGGCGGCGCTCCAGGAATATCCGCCGACGTTCCTGCCGCTCGCGCCGGTCACGGCGACGGTCGAGGGCTTTGACGAGCCGCTGCAGCTCTTCCGCATCATCGCCGGCGAGCATCAAGGCAAAGTGCTGGCGCAGGTACGGCGCATCGGCCTCGTCGGGAAGATGGTTGACCCCGCCAACCCCGGCGCCCTGATCGACGTGAACATCAACGACCGCGTGCCGGAGCGGGCGTTCGCGCTCGCCGTCGAGAACTACACCTCACTGTTCGAGCGCTTCAACTTCGGCCTCTACTTCTGGAACAGTCTGTTCATCACCGTCGTCGCGACGATCATTACCGTGCTGTTCAACTCGATGGCGGCGTTCGCGCTGTCGAAATATCACTTCCGGGGCCGCACCGTCGTCTTCGTGCTGATCATCGCGACCCTGATGATCCCCCCGACGATCAACCTCATCCCGATCTACCTCGTCGTCTCGCAACTCGGCCTCGTGAACTCCCCCTGGGGCGTCATCTGGCCGGCAGTCGCGACGCCGACCGGGGTCTTCCTGCTGCGCCAGTACATGCTGACCATCCCGGACGACCTGCTCGACGCAGCGCGCATGGACCACGCATCGGAGTGGAAGGTCTATTGGCGGATCGTCCTGCCGCTTTCGGCACCGGCACTGGCGGTGCTGGTGATCTTCTCTGTGATGTGGCGCTGGAACGAGTTCCTGTGGCCGCTGATCGTGCTCAACCGCTCGGAGGAATTCACCCTGCAGCTCGCGCTGAACTCCTTTCAGGGCGAATTGCAGACGGCGTGGTCGAACCTTCTCGCGATGACGATCCTGACGCTGTTGCCGATCACGCTGGTCTTCGCCGTGCTGCAAAAGTACATCACGACGGGCATCGCGCAGTCGGGGGTGAAATGATGGCGGCGAGCTTGCTTGGGGGCGCTCACCGCACGAGGGAGGGCGACTGATCGTGGCCGTCGTCGAACTGGACAATGTCGTCAAGGATTACGGCGCGACGCGCGCCGTGCATGGCGTCAGCCTGACAATCGAGAACGGCGAGTTCTGCGTCTTCGTCGGACCGTCCGGCTGCGGCAAGTCCACGCTGCTGAGGATGATCGCCGGACTGGAGGAGATCACCGATGGTGAGATGAGGCTCGACGGCCAGCGCGTCAACGAGCAGCGTGCCTCCGAGCGGGGCCTGGCGATGGTGTTCCAGACCTACGCACTCTATCCGCACATGACGGTTCGCCAGAACCTCGCCTTCGGGCTGGAGAACATCAAGACTCCGAAAGACGAGATCGTGCGGCGCGTCGATGCGGCGGCGAGGATGCTGCAGATCGAGACCTATCTGGAGCGCCGTCCGAAGCAGCTTTCCGGCGGGCAACGCCAGCGCGTCGCGATCGGGCGCGCCGTGGTGCGCGAGCCGCGTGTCTTCCTGTTCGACGAGCCGCTGTCCAACCTCGACGCGGAGCTGCGCGTCGCCATGCGCGGCGAGATATCCGCCCTGCACCGGCGGCTCGGCAATACGATGATCTACGTGACCCACGACCAGGTCGAGGCGATGACGATGGCCGACAAGATCGTCGTGCTGCGCGCCGGCCGCATCGAGCAGGTCGGTGCGCCGCTCGAGCTCTACAACCGGCCGGTCAACCAGTTCGTGGCCGGCTTCATCGGCTCGCCGCGCATGAACTTCGTCGAAGGCACCGTCGACTCGATCGATGACGAGGGAGTCGACCTGCGCGACCGCACGGGCACCGCGTACCGGGCCGCGGTCGACGGCGGCGGCGTCGAGCGCGGCGATGCGGTCGTGCTCGGCATACGCCCGGACCATCTCGATGTCGGCGGCAGCGTCGGGCACGAGGTGACAGTCAACGCGATCGAGCAGCTCGGCGGCGATTCCTATCTCTACTGCGAGCGGCCCGACGGCACCCGGCTGACCGCCCACATCGCCGGCCAGACCGCGATCCGCCGCGGCGACGTCGCGCGCGCGGTCTTCCGTCCGGAGTACTCGCACCTCTTCGTCAAGGATACTGGCGTGGCGCTTCCGCGCCTGACCATCGGCGAGGCGGTGTGAGACGGCTTCGTCGCTATCCGGCGGGGGAGGAGCGGGCGACAGCGCGCCGGCCGACCCGATGCAGCCAGCCGGAACCGCGTGTGCCGGAAACGGGCGTCGAACTTCCCGCCCCATCTGTGCGGCCCCCGCGCGCGCCTGTCCGCCCGCTGTTCGAGGCGCTGCCATGACATTCCTGGTCTCGACCGGCCCGCTCGCAGCCACGCCGACCGGCGCGACGGCGGCGCTATCCGGCGGGTTCTCGCTGCGGATCGACATCCTCGCGGACTGGCTGGTCCGCGTTGCGGTTTCGCCCGCGGACGGCCTGGCCGTGGATCGGACCTGGATGGTCGCACCCGATGGCGATGTGCCCTGGACCGGGCGGGATCGCCTGTCCACCGAGGGCTTCCAGCCCGACCGGCCCGCGGTCGTCGCCGATGCCATGGAGAGCACCGGCTGGCGCATCAAGGTGAGGACCGCGCCGCTTGCGCTGACCTTCGAGCGCCGCGACGCCGGCGGCGGCTGGTCGCCCGTGCTCGCGGACCGCCCGACCGGCGCCTATCAATGGTTTGCGCGAAAACACGTTTTCCGGCACGTCCAGTCACGGACGCTGGCGGACCGGCACTACGGGCTGGGAGACAAGACCGGCCGGCTCGACCGGACGGGGCGGCGGTTGCGCTGCCTCCAGACCGACGCGCTGGGCTACGACGCCGAGACGGCCGATCCGCTCTACAAGCACGCGCCGTTCGTCATCGCCGAGAGCGATGGCGGGGGCGCGGTGGGACTGCTCTACGACACGCTTTCGGAAATCACCTTCGACCTCGGCGCAGAGCACTCGAACTACCATCCGCACTACCGCCATGTGGACAGCGACGAGGAAGGCCTGGTCTATTATGTGATCGCCGGCCCGAAGGTGCGCGATGTCGTGCCCCGGCTGATGCGGCTGACCGGACGCCCGGCTTTCCTGCCGCGCTGGTCCATGGGCTTCGCCTTTACCACGATGCACCACGCCGACGCGCCCGACGCGCAGGCGGTGATCACGGGTTTCGCAGAACGGTGCCGGGCCGACGGCATCCCGATCAGCGCAATCCATTCGGGATCGGGTTACACGACGCGCGACGACGGGCGGCGCTATGTCTTCACCTGGAACACCAGGAAGTTCCCGGACCGCGACGGCTTCTTCCGGCGGCTTGGCGAGCTCGGATTCAACACCTGCGCCAATGTGAAGCCCGTGCTGCTGACCGAGCATCCGGCCTATCCGAAGGCGGCCGGCGAGGGCTGGTTCGTCCGCCGCGCCGACGGCCGGCCTGCCGTGGAGATGTTCTGGGGCGGCCCCGGATCCAGCCTCGATTTCACCAACCCCGCAACCGTGTCCTGGTGGAAGGAGGGCATCACCGGACAGGTGCTCGGCGCGGGTTTCACCGCGGCGTGGAACGACAACAACGAATGCGAACTGTGGGATGAGAAAGCCCGGGTCGACGGGTTCGGAAAACCGCTGCCGGCGATCGATGTCCGTCCGCTGCATGCGCTCCTGATGACGCGCGCGACCTACGAGGCGACGCTGGAACGCCGCCCAGAGAAGCGGCCGTATACGATCAGCCGAGCCGGGCCGATCGGCATCGCGCGCTATGGCGAGACCTGGTCCGGCGACAACCGGACCAGCTGGCACACTTTGAAATGGAACCTCAGGCAGGGCCTGTCGATGAGCCTCTCCGGCATGCCGGCGATCGGGCACGACATCGGCGGCTTCGATGGGCCGAAGGCCGGGCCGGAGCTCTTCGTGCGCTGGGTCGAGATGATGTCGCTGCACCCCCGCGCCGTGATGAATTCATGGAAGCCGCAGCTGGCCGATCCGGTCAACCTGCCGTGGATGCATCCGGAGGCGACCGGCCTGGTGCGAGAGGCGCTCAGGCTGCGCTACCGCTTCCTGCCGCTGATCTACCAGCTCGCCTGGCAGGCGCACCGAACCGGCGCGCCGATCGTGGCGCCGACCTTCTACCATTTCGACGATGCGGAATGCCGTGCCGACGCGGACGCATTCATGCTGGGGCCGGACGTGCTTGTCGCGCCGGTCGTCGCCGAAGGGGAGCGCAGCGCGGTGGTCTACCTGCCGCGATGCGACGGCGGCTGGCATGATCTTCACGGCGGCGCGATCCTGCCCGGAGGCAGCATGGCGAGCGTCGAGGCGCCGCTCGGGCGGCTGCCTCTGCTGGTGCGGAGCGGCGCCGTTCTGCCGCTGGCCACCGCCTGGCCGGAGACTGCGCCGCATGACGCGACCGAGATCGAACTGACGCTGTTCGTAAGCCCAGGCTCCGGTGCGGCCGAATGCGAGATCTTCTTCGACGACGGCGACGGCTGGGGCCATCGCAGCCAGGACGCATCCCGGCTTCTCGTGCGATCGTCGTGGAACACGGGTACGGTGACGGTCGCGGTGCGCGAAGGCTGGAGCGGGCGCGGCCGGCCCAGGCTGACCATCGCGTGCAGGGGGCTCGCCGGCCGACGGTTCGAAGCGTCGGGACCGATCTGAAGCGGCGGCGATCCGCTCCTGCTTGAGGCGCTATTGCACGACGAAGAAATCCTCGATGCGGCGTGCCGCGGCGCGTAGCGGCGGCAGGAAGTCGCGCTGCATGTCCCTGACCGAGAAACGCGCCGATTGCGTGGAGACATTGATCGCCGCGACCGTCGTGCCTGCACGGTCGCGCACGGGGACGGCGATGGAACGCAGGCCGAGTTCGAGCTCCTCGTCGACGATAGCGTAGTTCTGTTCGGCAACGGTGGCGACGATGGTGGCGAGCGCGCGCTTGGACGTCACGGTCTTCGGGGTATTCGCTCGGATCGTGGCTCCCGCAAGGAGTGAGCGGACGGCCCGGGAGTCGAGCCCGGCCAGCAGCACACGTCCCATCGATGTGCAATAGGCGGGCAGGCGCGTGCCCACATGCAAGGCGACCGACAGGATCGTGCGGCCCGGCACGCGCGCGACGTAGACGACGTCCTCGCCCGACAGGACCGCCGCGGAACAGGATTCGTTCAGGCGCTCCGAGACGCTCCGCATGTGCGGCTCCGCATAGGTCCAGAGCGAGGAACCGCTAACCCAGCTGCGCGCGATCGAGATCAGGCGCGGCGACAACCGGAACCGCCTCCCCTCCTGGACCGCATAGCCCTCGTCGACAAGCGTCAGCAGGAAGCGCCTTGCGCCCGCGCGCGTCAGCCCGGCGCGCGCGGCGACTTCGCTCAGCGTCAAGCCGTCAGGGTTCGTCGCGAGGATCTCCATCACGGCGAGGCCGCGGCTGAGCGACGTAACGTGATCGCGCGACCGGTCGGACCGCTCTGGAGCGGTATCCTCGGGTGGTACATCGGTTTGACCGATGGGGGGCATAGGGATAGTATCACATAGGAAACATATGTTCGCAATACGAACAGACATGCAGAGGCCGATGAACAAGATTTGCGGGGGCATAGACGCGGCGGTCGCCGACATAGACGACGGCGCGACAGTGATGATCGGCGGGTTCGGCGGTGCAGGCGCGCCGATCGAACTGATCCACGCATTGGTCGAGCGCTTCAAGAGAACCGGCTCGCCGGGCGGGCTGACGGTCATCAACAACAATGCCGGAAACGGCGCGGTCGGCATCGCCGCCATGATCTATGCCGGCATGGTCGCGAAAATGGTGTGTTCGTTCCCGCGGTCGTCCGATCCGAGGGCCTTCACCGAGCGATACCTCAAAGGCGAGATCGCGCTGGAACTCGTACCGCAGGGCACGCTTGCCGAGCGTATCCGCGCGGGCGGAGCCGGCATTCCCGCCTTCTACACGCCGACGAGCTTTGGGACGGAGATCGCCGACGGCAAGCCGATCGCCGAGTTCGAGGGCCGCAACTACGTTCAGGAGCGGTGGTTGAAGGCCGACGTGGCGTTGATCAAGGCCGACCGTGCGGACCGCAAGGGCAATCTGACCTATCGCAAGGCGGCGCGGAATTTCGCGCCGCTGATGGCGATGGCGGCGCAGGTCACCATCGTCCAGGCGAGCAGGATCGTAGAGCCCGGTGAAATCGACCCGGAACAGGTCGTGACGCCAGGCATCTTCGTGAACCGCGTCATCGAGGTGCGCGAACCCGCCCAGGAAGAAGCGCTGTTGCGTGCGGGAGCCAAGTGATGGCCGGCAAGCTGACCAACGCCCAGATTGCTTGGCGCGCGGCGCAGGACATCCCCGACGGCGCCTATGTGAACCTCGGCATCGGCTTCCCGGAGATGGTGGCGAAGTTCAAGCCGCAGGGCCGCGAGGTGATCTACCACACCGAGAACGGCATTCTCGATTTTGGCGAGTCGCCGCCGCCCGGCGTGGAAGACTGGGACCTGATCAATGCCGGAAAGAAGGCCGTCACGCTCAATCCCGGCGCGTCCTTCTTCCATCATGCCGACAGTTTCGCGATGGTCCGCGGCGGTCACCTCGACGTCGCGATCCTCGGCGCCTACGAGGTGGCGGAAAACGGCGATCTCGCAAACTGGAGCACCGGTCCGGGCTCGGTCCCGGCCGTGGGCGGTGCCATGGATCTGGTGCACGGCGCAAAGCGCGTCTGCGTTATCACCGACCACGTGACGAAGGACGGCAAGCCGAAGCTGCTCAAGCGGTGCCGTCTGCCGCTGACCGGCGTGGGCTGCGTGACGACGGTCTATACGAGCCTCGCGGTGGTCGACATCGTGGCCGCCCGCTTCGTGCTGCGCGAGAAGATTCCGGAGATGAGCGTGGACGAACTGCAGGCCCTGACCGAAGCCAGACTGGTCGTCGACGGCGCCGTCGGCGATCTCATCGTTCCCCAGGTGTAACCATGACCGAAGCCTTCATCTGTGACTACATCCGCACGCCGATCGGCCGCTTCGGCGGCTCTCTGTCGTCCGTCAGGGCCGATGATCTCGGCGCCGTGCCGCTCAAGGCGCTGATGGCGCGCAATGCCGGCGTAGACTGGCAGGCCGTGGATGACGTCGTCTTCGGCTGCGCCAACCAGGCCGGTGAGGACAACCGCAACGTGGCGCGCATGTCGCTGCTGCTGGCCGGGCTGCCGAAGGAGGTGCCGGGCTCGACGGTCAACCGGCTCTGCGGGTCCGGCATGGATGCGCTGACCATCGCCGCGCGCGCGGTCAAGGCGGGCGAGGCGGAGTTGATGATCGCGGGCGGCGTGGAATCGATGAGCCGCGCGCCGTTCGTGATGCCGAAGGCGGACACCGCGTTTTCGCGCAATGCCGAAATCTACGACACGACCATCGGCTGGCGCTTCGTCAACCCGCTGATGAAGAAGCAGTATGGCATCGACTCGATGCCGGAGACCGGGGAGAACGTCGCGGCCGACTTCGGCGTCTCGCGCGCCGACCAGGACGCGTTCGCGGTGCGCAGCCAGGAGAAGGCGGTCGCCGCGCAGGCGAACGGCCGGCTGGCGAAGGAGATAACGCCCGTGACGATCCCGCAGCGGAAGGGCGACGCAGTCGTCGTCGACCGGGACGAGCATCCGCGCGCGGGCACGACGGTAGAATCGCTGGCCAAGCTGCCGACGCCGTTCCGCGACGGAGGGACGGTGACCGCGGGCAACGCGTCGGGCGTGAACGACGGCGCAGCGGCCCTGATCGTCGCCTCGGAAGCGGCAGCGAGGCGGCATGGCCTGACGCCGATCGCGCGCATCCTGGGCGGTGCCGCCGCCGGCGTGGCGCCGCGCATCATGGGCATCGGGCCGGCGCCTGCGACGAAGAGACTGTGCGCGCGCCTCGGCATCGCAGCTTCGGATTTCGACGTGATCGAGCTGAACGAAGCCTTCGCCTCCCAAGGCATCGCAGTGCTCCGCGAACTCGGGATAGCCGAGGACGCGGAGCACGTGAACCCGAACGGCGGCGCGATCGCGCTCGGCCATCCGCTCGGCATGTCGGGCGCCCGCATTGCGGGGACGGCCGCGCTGGAACTGCGGGAGCGCACGGCACGGCTCGCGCTTGCGACGATGTGCATCGGCGTCGGGCAGGGGATTGCCATCGCTCTGGAGCGCGTGTGATTTGTCTGGACAAGAAAATCCGCACCTGTGTCGCCATCTCCCCAAATAGTTGTGTTGAATTTTGGTTGATTTTATACAGTATATATCTGAAACTATGCAGGAGAGTTGTGTTCAGCGTAGCGTGTGGAGCGGCATTTGCTTGACCGGGATGTCATCGTCCAGGCGATCTTGGACGTTTACAGCCAAATAAGCAGGTCGCCGGGCCGCGTCATATTCGAGAGGCTGACGGGCATTCGACGCCATGAGTGGTATGGCCGGTACTGGCCGAACTGGAGTGAGGCGCTGCGGGCGGCCGGCTCCCTCCCAACCCCCGCAACCCTGCCATCGACGAGAAGCAGCTGCTGAGCGCCTACCTTGCCCTGGTGGTTCTGCTCGGGCACGTGCCGAGCGAGGGCGAGATGGGCGTCGAGTCCCGGCGCCTTCCGCATTTTCCGGCGTCGAGCACGTTCCGCGCGCGCTTTCGCTCGAAGCAGCACCTGCTCGAACGGGCTCTGGCATTCGCCCGCACATCGGGAACGGCGACGAAGACCGTCGCGCAACTCGCCGAAGCCGTCGCGCGCGCCGCTCCG
The DNA here is from genome assembly GCA_019635755.1 of Rhizobiaceae bacterium. Classification (GTDB taxonomy): domain Bacteria; phylum Pseudomonadota; class Alphaproteobacteria; order Rhizobiales; family Rhizobiaceae; genus OAS926. The sequence continues at coordinate 164,856 of JAHBYW010000006.1, forward strand.
GACCGTCGGCGGGAACCGGTCCAGCCGCCGCGCAGCGCCGGATATGTCTACATGATGCGGTTCGGCAGCAGCTACTACAAGATCGGTCGGACGAACCGCCCGGACCGTCGGCAGTTCGAGATCGGGCTCAGCCTGCCGGACAAGGTCAAGCCGATCCATGCCATCCGAACCGACGATCCGAGCGGAATCGAGGCCTACTGGCATCGGCGGTTCAAGGAAAAGCGGCTGAACGGCGAGTGGTTTCGCCTCAGCCGGGACGACGTGACCGACTTCAAGCGCCGGAAATTCATGTAGGGCCGGGGCGGGCGACTGTCTCGGCGGTCACCCGAGGAAGGACTTCGCCTTCATGGTCTTCGGGACAGCGACGCCCAGCCGCTTCAGGATGGTCGGCGCCAGCTGCAACTGGTCCAGCACCACGTCGCGCTTCGGGGCGCGCCCGGCGCCGAAGTAATAGAGCGCGAAATCCTGCTGCTCGGGCGACCGGCCGCCGTGGTGGCCGCGGTCCGTCTGCCCGTGATCAGCCGTGACGATCACCTCGTAGCCATCCTTCAGCCAGCCGGGCAGGAAGGCGGCCAGCATGCCGTCCGCCGCGTAGCAGGCGTGGTCCATCTCGACGCAGTCATGCCCGTAGCGATGACCCATCGAATCCAGCGTGCAGGTGTGCAGGATGCCGTAGTCGATGTGGAAGCGCTTCGTCAGCATGGTCAGCGTGGCGAAGAGATCGACGTCGGACGGCGTCATCTGGTTGCGATGGTTGTAGCCCGTCATCGTGTGGAAGCGGCCGTGCGTGATCGGCCCGCCGGGTTCGTCATATTCGATGTCGCCAACGAGATCGAACGGGTAGCGGTTGAAGAATTCCGACCAGTAGGAATGCGTGACGGCGCCGGTGATCCCTCCAGCCCTGCTGACTTCGGAAAAGATGTCCGGCACATCGACGCGGAAGCGCACCTCGTTGGACAGGATGCCGTGCTGCTGCGGCGACACCCCTGTGTGGATCGAGGCATAGCAGCACGCGGAGGTCGACGGCAGCACCGACCGCATCGTCCAGACGCGGGCATGGCCGGAATCGACCCAGCCCTCGAGATTGCCGAACAGCCGGCGCCAGTTGCGGTACGGCACGCCGTCAAGGATGATGAGGAGCAGTTTCGAGCGAAGGGCCATGATGCCGAGACGGGATCTAGTTCCCGGCGCTCTCCATGCGGCGGCTCTGGATCGCCTTCTCCAGCCAGCCGATCTCCATCTCGGGCACCGAGGAGAGCAGAAGGTCGGTGTAGGCGTCGAATGGCGGGGTCAGGACCTGGGTCTTGGTGCCGTAGCGCACCACCTCGCCGCGGTACATCACCGCGATCGAATCGGCGATCGACTTCACCGTCGCGATGTCGTGGGTGATGAACATGTAGGCGACGCCCTCCTGCTCCTGCAGACCGAGCAGGAGCTTCAGGATGCCGTTGGCGACCAGCGGGTCGAGCGCGCTCGTCACTTCGTCGCAGATGATCAGCTTCGGCCTCGCGGCCAGGGCGCGGGCGATGCAGACACGCTGCTTCTGGCCGCCCGACAGTTCGGCCGGATAGCGGTCGACGAAACCCTTGCCCATCTCGATCTTGTCGAGCAGTTCGCCGACGCGGGCGTCGCGGTCGTTTCCGGTCATGCCGAAATAGAATTCGAGCGGCCGGCCGATGATCGTTCCTACCGTCTGGCGCGGGTTCATCGCGACGTCGGCCATCTGATAGATCATCTGAAGCTGGCGCAGGTCTTCCTTGGTGCGGGCCGACAGCGCGTTGGACAGCTGACGGGCGGCGAAGGTGACGGTGCCCTGTTCCGGCGGCAGCAGTCCTGTCACCGCGCGCGCCAGCGTCGACTTGCCCGAGCCGGATTCGCCCACGACGGCGAGCGTCTGGCCCGGATAGATGTCGACACTGACGTTCTTCAGCACCTTGACCGCGCTGCGTCCGTAGGAGGCTGTCACGTTGCGGACCGAGAGGATCGGCTGCGGCCCGGGCAGCTTCTCGTCGTGCGTGATCTCGTGCATCGAGACCAGCGCGTTGGTGTAGGCCTGCCGCGGCTCCTTGATGATCTGGCGGGTGCCGCCCCATTCGACCAGCTTGCCGTGGCGCAGCACCATGATCTCGTCGGCGACCTGCGCGACGACGGCGAGGTCGTGCGTGATGTAGAGCGCGGCGACGCCGGTGTCGCGGATGGCGTCCTTGATCGCTGCAAGGACGTCGATCTGCGTCGTCACGTCCAGCGCGGTCGTCGGCTCGTCGAAGACGATCAGATCGGGCTCGGAGCAGAGCGCCATCGCCGTCATCACGCGCTGCAGCTGGCCGCCCGAAACCTGGTGCGGATAGCGGTCGCCGATCGTTTCGGGATTGGGGAGGCTGAGCTTGCGGAACAGCGTCACGGCCCGCGTCTCGACCTCCGCGCGCTTGGCCTTTCCGTGCTGCAGCGTCGCCTCGACCACCTGATCCATAAGGCGGTGGGCCGGGTTGAACGCCGCGGCTGCCGACTGCGCCACGTAGCACACCTCGCGACCGCGGATCTTGCGGAGCCCCTGCCGGCCGCCCTCGAGGATGTCGCGGCCGTTCAGGATGACCTGCCCCTCGGTGATGCGGACGCCACCGCGCCCGTAACCCATGGAGGCGAGGCCGATCGTCGACTTTCCCGCACCCGACTCGCCGATCAGGCCCAGCACCTTGCCGCGCTGCAGCGTCAGCGAGACGCCGTCGACGATGGTGACGTTGGTCGGACTTCCCCCGGGCGGATAGACGGTCGCCTCGATGCGGAGGTCGCGGATGTCGAGCAGCACGTCGTCCTGCCCGGGCGAAACCCGCTTCTTCACCACCGGCCTGGCCATCAGCCGCGCCCTCCCTTGAGGCTGGTCGTCCGGTTGAGGATCCAGTCGGCGACGAGGTTGACCGAGATTGCGAGCGCCGCGATGGCGGCAGCCGGGATCAGCGCGGCAGGAATGCCGAACACGATGCCGTCCTTGTTCTCCTTGACCATGCCGCCCCAGTCTGCCTCCGGCGGCTGCACACCGAGCCCGAGGAAGGAGAGCGCGGACAGGAACAGGACGGCATAGATGAAGCGCAGGCCGAGCTCCGACACCAGCGGGGAGAGCGCATTGGGCAGGATCTCGCGGAAGATGATCCAGCCGCGGCCCTCGCCCCGCAGCTTCGCCGCCTCGACATAGTCCATCACGTTGATGTCGACCGCGACCGCGCGGGACAGGCGGTAGACGCGCGTGGCGTCGAGCAGGCCCATGACCATGATCAGCGTGAAGAGGGTGCTGGGCAGCACGGAGAGCACCACGAGGCCGAAGATCAGGGTCGGGATCGACATCAGCAGGTCGACGAAGCGCGACAGGATCATGTCGAACCAGCCGCCGATGACGGCGGCCGCGAAGCCAAGGAACGAGCCGAGGATGAACGAAACAGCGGTCGCCAGCGACGCGATCAGGATGGTCGTGCGGGCGCCGTAGATCATGCGGGTCAGCAGGTCGCGGCCGATGTTGTCGGTGCCCAGCAGGAACTTGTCCGACATCGGCTCCCACACGCCGCCGACCGTCTCGGACAGGCCATAGGGGGCAATCAGCGGCGCGAAGATCGCCGTGAACAGGAACAGGAGCGACAGGATCAGGCCGATCAACGCTCCGATCGGAATGCGTCTCAACATGTCCGCCTCCTAGCGGGGGTGCCGCAGGCGCGGGTTGCTGAGGATCGAGGCGACGTCGGCCACGATGTTCATCAGGATGTACACGCTGGCGAAGATCAGGCCGACGGCCTGCACCACGGGGACATCACGCTTGGACACGTGGTCGACCAGGTACTGCCCCATGCCGGGGTAGACGAAGATGACCTCGACGACGACCACGCCGACGACGAGGAAGGCGAGGTTCAGCGTCACCACGTTGACGACCGGCGCGATCGCGTTCGGGAACGCATGCCGGCGGATGATCTGGAACGGCGTCAGGCCCTTCAGCTCGGCGGTCTCGATGTATGCCGACTGCATGACGTTGAGGATGGCGGCGCGCGTCATGCGCATCATGTGCGCCAGCACCACGAGCACCAGCGTCGCGACCGGAAGCGCGATCGTATAGAGCTTGTCGAGGAACGGCATGCTGTCGTTGAAGGACACGGCGACGGCCGGGAACCACCCGAGCTGAACGCCGACGAAATAGATCAGCAGGTAGCCGATGAAGAACTCAGGCAGCGACGTCGAGGCGAGCGCGAAACCGGAGATCGTCTTGTCGACCCAGGTGTTGCGGTAGCGCACCGCCACGAGGCCGAGCGCGATCGCCAGCGGCACGGAGATGATGGCTGCCCAGAAGGCGAGGAACAGCGTGTTCCAGAGACGCCCGCCGAGAGAGCGGGCGATGTCCTGGCCGTTCGACAGGGCGGTACCCAGGTCGCCGGTGAGGACACCGCCCAGCCAGGCCATGTAGCGTATGTAGGCCGGGACCGGATCGCCATTGGCGTCGATGAGCCCGAGCTCGAAGCGGATGTTCCGCAACGCCTCCGGCGTCGCGGACTGGCCCAGGATGGCCTGGGCAACGTCGCCCGGCAGGAGTTGCGTGCCGGCGAAGATCAGCACCGACACCGCAAACAGAAGGAGAATGCCCAGCGCGACGCGCTGGGCAATCAGTCGAGCAACCGGGCCCCCCACGGTCGTCCCTTAGCTCGCGACCCAGCAGGTGTTCAGGGCGTAGCCGTCCCTCAGCTCGTGGGTCTTGCCGGTCTTGTAGCCGGCGACGCGCGGGCCGGTGGCGTCGATCACGTCGTTGAACATCGGCAGGATCAGGCCGCCTTCGTCGCGCACGATCACCGCCATGTCGCGGTACATCGCCTTGCGCTTGTCGCCATCGGTCTCGGCACGCGCCTGGATCAGCAGCTGGTCGAACTGCTCGTTCTTGAAGCGGGTGTCGTTCCAGTCGGCGGTCGACAGATAGGCGGTCGAGTACATCTGGTCCTGCGTCGGGCGGCCGCCCCAGTAGGAGGCGCAGAAGGGCTGCTTGTTCCACACCTCGTCCCAGTAGCCGTCCGCCGGCTCGCGCTTGATCTCGAGCTGGATGCCGGCCTTGGCCGCGCTCTGCTGGAACAGCACGCTGGCGTCGACCGCGCCCGGGAACGCCGCGTCGGACGTTTGCAGGACGATCGGGCCGCTGTGTCCGGACTTCTGATAGTGGAACTTGGCCTTGTCCGGATCGAAGGCGCGCTGCTCGATGTCATCGGGGAACAGCGGGTAGGCGTTGTTGATCGGGAAGTCGTTGCCCACCGAGCCGTAGCCCATCAGGATCTTGTCGACCATCTCCTGACGGTCGATCGCGTATTTCAGCGCCAGCCGCACGTCGATGTTGTCGAACGGCGCGGTGTTGCAATGCGCGACGAAGACGTAGTGGCCCGGGCCGGCAGCGTTCTGGATGGTGATGCCGGGGACGCGCTTGATGAGTTCGATGACCTTCGGCTCGATGCGGTTGATCATGTCGACCTGACCGCCCTGGAGCGCCGACATGCGCGCCGTGGCGTCGTTGATCACGAGGACCTCGATCTGGTCGAGGAAGCCCATGTTCTCCTGGTCCCAGTAGTTGGCGAAGCGCTCGCCGCCGTGGCGCACGCCCGGCTCGTTGACGGCAACCTTGTAGGGGCCGGCGCTGACGCCCTCGGCCGGGTTGTCCTTGCCGCCGTTCGGCTGGATGATCAGATGGTAGTCTGTCATCAGGAACGGCAGGTCGGCATTGCCTTCCTTGAGGGTGACGATGACCTCGTTGCCGCTCGCCTTGAGCGACTCCACGCCGCGCATGACGCCCAGCGCGCCGGACTTCGATTCCTCGGCGGAGTGGCGCTCCAGCGTAGCGACGACATCCTCGGCGGTGACGGTCTTGCCGTTGTGGAACTCGACGCCCTGGCGGATCTTGAAGGTCCAGACCTTGGCGTCGTCGGAGGAGCCGAAGTCTTCGGCGATGCAGCGTCGCAGCGAGCCGTCGGGGTTGATCGCAAGCAGATACTCGCCCCAGCACTTGCCGAACAGGAACATCACCTGGGTGAGCGCCAGCGCCGGATCGAGCGTGTTGGTGGATTCACCGCCGACGAGGCCGGCCCGCAGGATGCCTCCGCGAACGGGCGTCTGGGCGAGCGCGGCGCCCGAAAGCAGGGTGTTGGCGAACGTGCTGGTGACGCCGAGCGCGGCGGCGCGGCCGAGGAAATCGCGGCGGTTCATCATGCCGGCGACAACGCGACGGCTCAGGAATTCGAGTTCACGGGACATAGTCTGCTCCTCACTCTGTTGAGACCCCAGCGGGACTTTTATCGTTTCTTATGCCGGCGATATTGACCGCAACGCCAGCAAGGCGGCAAGGCGGAAAGCGACATTCCGTGGCGTAAATGACGCGAGCCCGTGGACCAACGGCCCGCGTTCTCAGATGAAGCCGCGCGGAATCGTCTCGTCGAAGTCGCGCTCGAACACAAGCGTCTTGCCTTCGTAGGCTTCGATCCGGCCCTTCAGGAAGAAATTCTCCGCATCCGAGCGCATCGACGCATAGGTCTCCGTCCGGATCTGCCACTTGCCGCGGGAGTAGGCCTGGGTCCAGTGCGTGTCGCCGACGGCGGAGAGCGGGTCGTCGGCCCGGATGGTCCATGTCTCGCGGGCGACGCTGGCATGGACGAGGCCATGATCCTGATCACGGATCTTGCCGAAATCGTCGACGATCCGGAGCGTGACGAGGCCGGTCGCGGGGTCGGTGTGCACCGAACGCTCGTGCGCCGACTTCTTCAGCGTCTTCGTCTTCCACGGCTCGGCGCCTTCCGGCTCGGGGAAGGACACCTCGTCGCCGGCGGCCGGCGCGCGCAGCGGCAGTTCCACCGCGCCACTGGCCAGCGACAGCGTCACCGGCTCCGGCGACGGCCAGACCAGCGGCCAGTAGGTCGACGAGACGGCGACCCGCAGGCGGTGGCCTTCGGGGACGCGATAGGCGATGTCGTCCAGGCGGACCACGACGTCCATCTCGTCGCCCGGAACGATGGCCTCGGGGTGCTCGTGGCCGTTGCGGTGGCACAGGTTGAGCACGCCGTAGGTGATGCGGGTCGACGCGCCGTCGGGATGGACGTCGCAGAGGCGGACGGCGACCATCGCCCTCGGCCGGTCGGCCGAGAGCGTAAGCCGGACGATCGGCGCGCCGACGATGTCCATCGGTTCGATCAGCGGCGCCGTGTCGAAGCAGACGGACTTCTTGTCGTCCGGCCGCTGGTCGCCCGGTAATTCGGGGCCGAGCCAGATGGCGCAGTACTCGCCACCCGTCATGCCGCAATCCTGGGGGGAGGCGACGGTCTGGGGCAGCATCGGGCTAACGATGTCGGCGAGTTCGCCGTCATGGCCGAAGTGAAGCGTTTCGGTGACGATCTCCGGCGCCGGCCAGAACCGCTCCGCGATCCAGCGGCCGTCGCGCTCCTCGTAGGATTCCTTCGGCGGTACCGAATCCATCAGATAGAGGCGCATCGCCGGGTCGTCCTCGACGCCCGTCTCGATGTCCTTGAGCCAGCAGTCCCACCAGCGCAGCGCCTCCTGCAGGAAACCGATCGCCGGTTTCGGAACCGCGAAATGGGGATATTTGTGCACCCAGGGCCCGACGATGCCCTTGGTGCGGCCGCCGATGCCCTCGACCAGGCGCGCGACGGCATTCTTGTAGGCATCACCCCAGCCGCCGATCGCCAGCGTCGCGGCCTCGATGGCGCGATAGTCCTCGCAGACCGAGCCGCGTTTCCAGTAGGCGTCCCGCGTCTGGTGGCGCAGCCAGACCGCCGGCAGGAAGGGCTCGTTCTCCAGCCGACGCAGCCACAGCAGCTTCCAATTGTCGGCCCGCAGAGCAGGATCCGGCGGACGCGACGAGTAGGAGAGCATCGTCGCCCCCCAGCCGAGGTTCTCGTTGAGCAGCAGGCCGCCCTTGTAGTGGATGTCGTCGGCGTAGCGGTCGTCGGTCGAGCACAACGTCACGATCGCTTTCAGCGCGGGCGGCTGCTTGGCGGCGACCTGGAGCGCGTTGAATCCGCCCCAGGAGATGCCCATCATGCCGACATTGCCGTTGCACCAGCGCTGCTGCGACACCCAGGCGATGGTGTTCACGGCGTCGCGCAGTTCCTGCTCGGTGTACTCGTCGGCCATCAGGCCCTCGGAATCGCCGTTTCCGCGCATGTCGGTCCGGATGCAGGCATAGCCGTGGCCGGCGAAGTAAGGATGCGTCAGGCTGTCCCGCGCGGTCGTTCCGTCACGCTTGCGGTAGGGAAGATGCTCGAGGATCGCGGGGACAGGCCGCTCGCCGGCGTCCTCCGGCATCCAGACGCGCGCCGACAGCTTCGTGCCATCCGGCATGGCGATCAGCATGTCCGGATATTCCACGACCTTGCGGGGGAATCGCGTGACGGTCTTCATGTGCCCTTGCGCTATCAGGCATGAAGGCCGCTGCGGTGGCAAGCGGGGATGCCAAGGAAGATTCTCGGGAGGAGCTTGCGAGTGTGGTTTTTATGTATTACTTTTAAGTAGAGGACGGTGTCTTGCGGATTGTGTGGGACGAACACAAGCGGCAGACGAATCTGGCGAAGCGAGGCCTCGATTTTGCCGACCTCGATGACGATTTTTTCGATGGAGCCTTGATCGTCGGCGCTCGCGAGGGCCGTTTCAAGGCGGTAGGAGACTTTCGCGGTGCCGCGCTTTCAGTGGTGTTCAGGCCGCTCGGATCAGATCTCGATGCGGCGCGCCTCGCGCGCCGAGAGGAAAGTTCATGGAAAGACGTAGTGGCCGTTCTGCGCCATCGACCGACAAGGTAGAGGCGGAAATCCAGCGCCAGATCGCGGCAGACCCTGATGACTTCGACGCGACGGAGCAGGATGTTGCGCGTGCACGTCCGTTTCGCGACGCCTTCCCCGACCTTGCCGCCAGCATCGAGCGCGCGCGGGGGCGGCCGAAGGTCGCCAATCCGAAGCAGGTCGTGTCAATCCGTCTCGATCCCGATGTCGTCGCCAAGTTCAAGGCGACCGGCAAAGGCTGGCAGTCGCGGATCAACGAGATTCTGAAGCAGGCGAAGGTCGGATAGCTCCACGAACTTCAACTTAACGGAATGTCGTTGTCCGCCTTGCCAGACTGATAGGTCGCCGAGAGGTCGTCGTACAGGGCGGCGATCGAGGCAATGCGCCGTTCGATGTGCTCGCGGTCATGGGCCTCGAGTTCGCGTGCAAGACGGCGAAGCCCAAAGCTCTTCCAGTAGGCGTTCTCGGCGTTGTAGCCGCCGGGCTCGAGGGTGAAGACCTCCTTCAGGATCTTCAGGTCGTGCGGGATGGCAAAGCTGTCGCGCGAATCCTCGTGGCTGAACAGGTAGTAGAAATTGTCGAAGCCTGTCCAGGTGATGGCCGAGAGGCAGAGCGAGCACGGCTCGTGGGTGGCGAGGAAGATCGCGTCCTCGGTGTCGACGCGCTCCGCCTTCGGCATTTCATAGAAGCGTTTCAGGCAATGGACCTCGCCGTGCCAGAGCGGGTTCTCCGTCTCGTTGTTGGTTTCCGCGATGACGAGCGAGCGGTCGCTCTTCCTCAGGATCGCGGCGCCGAAGAGCTTGTTGCCCGACGCGACGCCCTCGGCGGTTTTCGGCACGATGTCGTGCTCGATGACATCGAGGAGGCGGTTCAGCAGAGAGGCGTCGGCCATCGCGGCACCTATTCGGGAAGGCGGATGTCGTAGGGCTCGGGGAAACTGAATTCTTCGAGATTCGTCCCGTCGCCGCCGCGGTCAACGACGAGGAAATCCTGTGGCGCGCCGATCGGCGTCAGCACGGCGTGCCAGAGGTTGCGCGGATAGTTCACGCCCTGGTGCCCGGCGACGATGAAGGCATGGGGCTCACCCGGACCGGACGGCGTGTCGTGGCAGACGATCGCCAGCCAGGGCCGCGGCTGAAGCGGCATGAACGCCTGGCTGCCCAGCGGATGGCGCTCGACCGTCGAGAGCCTGAGCGGCAGATCGTAGGGTGTGCCCTTGAAGATCGAGATCAGCACGCGCGCATGGTCGCCGGCAGCCTCGACGCGCGCGAGGTCGTGATAGCGCTCGCAGCGGCCGCCGTTGATCGGGTAGTGATGCGCACCGCCCGATTCGATGACGTCGCCGAACGGCGCGAAGTTCTCGCGGGTGAGGGGGCGGGCGGTGATGAGGCGAGTCATCTTCCGCACCGTCCGTTGACCCAAACACCCCCACCCCTAACCCCTCCCCGCAAGGGGGAGGGGGACTTGGGCGCGGCGGTGTCCCCCTCCCCCTTGCGAGAAGGGGTTAGGGGTGAGGGCATCATGAAATCACCGAGGATCATCACCGCCCCAGCACGCCGCCAAGCTTCGCGTGGCGGTTGACATCCTTGTAGAGCAGATAGCGGAAGCGGCCGGGCCCGCCGGCGTAGCACGCCTGCGGGCAGAAGGCGCGCAGCCACATGAAGTCGCCGGCCTCCACCTCCACCCAGTCCTGGTTCAGCCGATAGACGGCCTTGCCCTCCAGCACGTAGAGCCCATGCTCCATCACATGGGTCTCGGCGAAGGGGATAATGCCGCCGGGCTCGAAGGTGACGATGTTCACGTGCATGTCGTGGCGCAGGTCGTCTGGGTCGATGAAGCGGGTCGTCGCCCAGCGGCCCGCCGTGCCCGGCATCGACAGCGGCACGATGTCCTGCTCGTTGCGGAAGACGGGTTCGGGCACATCGAGACCGTCCACCTTCTCATAGAGCTTGCGGATCCAGTGGAAGCGCGCCGGCGCCTTGCCGGTGTTCCGCAGCGTCCAGCCGCTCGACGGCGGCAGGTAGGCGTAGCCGCCGCGCTGAAGGCGCTGCCTGCGCTTGCCGATCCGCACGGTCACGTCGCCCTCCATCACGAAGAGCACGCCTTCAGCGCCCGGATCGGGCTCGGGCCGATCGCTGCCGCCGCCCGGCATGACCTCCATGACGTATTGCGAAAAGGTCTCGGCGAAACCCGACAGCGGTCGCGACAGGATCCAGGCGCGCGTGTCGTCCCAGAACGGCAGGGCGCTGGTGACGATGTCGCGCATCACGCCGCTGGGGATGACGACGTAGGCTTCCGTGAAGACGGCGCGGCCGGTGAGCAGGTCGGTCTGTGGCGGGTGGCCGCCGGGAGGGGCGACGTATTTCGGGCCTGGCATGGACGTTCTTCCTAGGACGGGAGCAGGTCGCGGAGCCTGAGCAGCGCGATGCGTTCGACCTGCCTGCATGCCGTGTCGAACTCGACGGCCCGGCTGTTGCCGATGCGCGATTCGAAGGCGGCGAGGATCTCTTCCTTGCTCTTGCCCTTCACCGCAATGATGAAGGGAAAGCCGAAGGTGGTGACGTAGGCGGCGTTGAGCTTGGTGAAGAGTTCGCGCTCCTTGTCGGTCAGCGCGTCCAGCCCGGCGGAGGCTTGCTCGCTCGCGGATTCCTTCGTCAGCCGCCTTGCCTGCGCCAGGCGGCCGGCGAGGTCCGGGTGCGCGGTGAGCACGGCAAGCCGCTCCTGCTCGGTGGCGGAGCGGAAGGCGCGGCAGAGGGCATTGTGCAGCCCGCCGGCGCTGTCATGGGCCGGACCGAGTTCCAGCGCGAAGGCGCGCTCCGCGACCCACGGGGAATGCTCGAAGATACCGCCGAAGCGGTTGACGAAATCCTCGAAGCCCATCTTCGACGGCTGCATATCCGGCAGGCGGAAGGGATGTTGCTCGGCCCAGTGGCGGGCGATATCGATGCGGCGCGGCAGCCAGACCTTCTCGTGGCTCTTCACATAGTCGATGAAGCGCTGCAGCGCCGCCGCGCGGCCGGGGCGTCCGACGAGCCGGCAGTGCAGGCCGATGCTCATCATGCGCGGCCGGCCCGCCTTGCCCTCTGCGTAGAGCGTGTCGAAGGAATCCTTCAGGTAGGCGAAGAACTGGTCGCCGGAGCTAAAACCCTGTGGCGTCGCGAAGCGCATGTCGTTGGCGTCGAGCGTGTAGGGGATGACAAGCTGGGCGCGGTCGCCGTGCTGCAGCCAGTAGGGCAGCTCGTCGTCATAGGTGTCGGAGACGTAGTCGAAGCCGCCTTCCTCGATGGCGAGCCGCACCGTCTGGACCGAGGTGCGGCCGGTGTACCAGCCGGTCGGGCGCTCGCCGACGACTTCGGCATGGAGGCGGATCGCCTCTTCCATGTCGCGGCGCTCGTCCTCCGCCGAATGGTCGCGGTAGTCGATCCATTTCAGCCCGTGCGAGGCGATCTCCCACCCGGCGTCCTGCATGGCCGCGACCTGGTCGGGCGAGCGGGCGAGCGCGGTGGCCACCCCATAGACGGTGACCGGGATATCCGCCTCGGTGAACATCCGGTGCAGGCGCCAGAAGCCGGCACGCGCGCCGTACTCGTAGATCGATTCCATGTTCCAGTGGCGCTGACCCGGCCAGGGTGCCGCGCCGACGATTTCCGAGAGGAAGGCTTCCGAGGCCCTGTCTCCGTGAAGGACGCAGTTCTCCCCGCCCTCCTCGTAGTTCACGACGAACTGAACGGCGACGTGCGCGCCGCTCGGCCACTTCGGGTCGGGCGGATTGGCGCCATAACCGCGCATGTTCCGTTCGTAGCGCGTCATCCCGCCCGTTCTCCTCACTCGGACCTCGCGATGTTAGACCAAAGACGGTCCACGATTCCCTCCAAAAATATTGAAAGTCTTTTCCCGGGCCTTCGCTTCACCGCGCAAGGCGCTTGGCATTTAATCCGCAGACCCCGTATGAACGAGAACCGACCAGAGGAGGCAGGGAATGTCGCAAGGCGATGGCGGCCGTCTGACGACCCACGTCCTCGACACGGCCTCGGGCAAGCCAGCCGCTGGACTGAAGATCGCGCTCTACAGGATCGGCGGCAAATCGCCGCGCAAGCTGAAGGACGTCGTGACCAACGAAGACGGCCGCTGCGACGCGCCGCTGCTGCAGGGCAAGGATTTCCAGACAGGCCAGTACGAACTCGTCTTCTTCGCCGGGGACTATCTTCGCGGCAAGCACAAGAAGCTGCCCGACCCGCTGTTCCTCGACGAGATTCCGATCCGGTTCGGCATGGCCGAAGCGAAGCATTACCACGTGCCCCTGCTGATTTCTCCCTTCGGCTATTCGACCTATCGCGGAAGCTGATGATGGCCAAGATCAAGCTCCGTTCCCACATCCGCTTCATCCTGAACGGCGAGGATGTCTCGCTCGCCGATATGCGTCCGGACGAGACGCTGCTCGATTATCTCAGGCTGCGCCGCTCGCTGCGCGGAACCAAGGAGGGCTGCGCGGAAGGCGATTGCGGCGCCTGCACCGTCCTCGTGGGGCGCCTGCTGAACGGCAAGCTCGTGTACGAAGGTGTAAACGCCTGCATCCGCTTCCTCGGCTCGCTCGACCGTTGCCATGTCGTGACCGTGGAACATCTGGCCGCGAAGGACGGCACGCTGCATCCCGTGCAGCAGGCGATGGTCGATTTCCACGGCTCCCAATGCGGCTTCTGCACGCCGGGATTCGTCATGTCGCTCTATGCCCTGTGGATGCGGGATGCGAACCCGTCCGATGCGGCGATCGAGAAGGCGCTGCAGGGGAATCTCTGCCGCTGCACCGGCTACGATGCGATCGTGAAGGGGGCGCGGGCGATTTCGACCTATGGTGCCGTGGCCAAGGACCCGCTCGCGGCCGAGCGGCGCAAGATGATCGCGCGCCTGTCGGCCCTGGACGATGGGATGCGCGTCGAGATCGGCACCGGCAAGGACCGGATGATCGTCCCCGCCGACGTGGACGATTTCGCCAAGGTGCTGGAGGCGGAGCCGACGGCGACGGTGGTGGCCGGTTCGACTGACGTTGGGCTATGGGTCACCAAGTTCATGCGCGACATCACGCCAGTCGTCTTCATCGGCGGACTGGATGGGCTGAAGTCGATCTCCGAGGCCAATGGCGTGATCAGCATCGGCGCCGGAGTGACCTACACGGAAGGCTTCGCGACGCTCTCCAGACGCATCCCGGTGCTTGGCCCATTGATCGACCGCATCGGCGGCGACCAGGTGCGCAACATGGGCACGATCGGAGGCAACATCGCCAACGGCTCGCCGATCGGCGACACGCCGCCGCCGCTGATCGCGCTGGGCAGCACCGTAACGCTGCACAAGGGAAAGAAGCGCCGGACGGTTCCGCTCGAGGATTTCTTCATCGCCTACGGCAAGCAGGACCGGCAGGCCGGCGAGTTCGTCGAGGCGGTGCATGTGCCCGTGCCGGCAAAAGGCACCAGGTTCGCCGTGCACAAGGTCACCAAGCGGCGCGACGAGGACATCACGGCGGTGCTGGGCGCGTTCCACCTGACGCTGGCCAAGGACGGGACGGTGGCCGATATCTGCATCGCCTATGGCGGAATGGCCGCGACACCGAAGCGGGCGCTGGCCGTCGAGGCCGCGCTCGTCGGCAAGGTGTGGAGCGAGGCGACGGTCGAGGCGGCGATCCCCTCCTTCGACGCTGACTTCCAGCCGCTGACCGACATGCGGGCGAGCGCCGAATACCGGCAGATGGTGGCGAAGAACCTGCTCAGGCGCTTCTGGCTGGAAACCACTGGCACGAAGGCGCCGATCCAGGTCAAGCGGCACGAGGCGGCGTGATGACCACCCACGCGCCCAACCTCAAGGCCGCAAGGATCGCCGGTGGCGTGGCGACGGACCAGCGCCACGACTCCGCGCACAAGCATGTCTCGGGCAGTGCGCTCTACATCGACGACATGCCGGAGCCGGCAGGCACGCTGCATGGCTGCCTCGGCCTGTCGACCGTTCCGCACGGAACGATTACCCGGCTCGACCTTGCCGCCGTGCGCGCGGCGCCCGGCGTGATCGATGTGCTGACCGCGAAGGACGTGCCAGGCGAGAACGACATCTCGCCGACCGGCCGGCACGACGAACCGGTTCTCGCCGATGGCCTCGTGCAGTTTCACGGCCAGCCGATCTTCTGCGTTATTGCCGAGACGCGCGAGCAGGCGCGGCGCGCCTGCCGCCTGGCGAAGGTCGAGTACAAGGAACGGCCCTTCGTCACCGACATCGGCGCGCTCGATCCCAGGAAGGACAAGCTGGTCACGCCGCCGCTGACGCTGAAGCGCGGCGACGCGCGCGCGGCAATCGACAGCGCGCCCCGGCACCTGAAGGGCAGCATGCGCGTCGGCGGGCAGGAGCATTTCTACCTCGAAGGCCACATCGCCATGGCCATTCCGGGCGAGGATCGCGACGTCACGGTCTACTGCTCGACGCAGCATCCGAGCGAGGTGCAGCACATGGTCGGCCATGCGCTGGGCGTCCCGAGCAATGCCGTGACGGTCGAGATCAGGCGCATGGGCGGCGGCTTCGGCGGCAAGGAAACGCAGGGCAACCAGTTCGCGGCTCTCGCTGCGATCGCTGCCAAGAAGCTCGGGCGCGCCGTGAAGATCAGGCCCGACCGCGACGATGATTTCTCAGCCACCGGCAAGCGGCACGATTTCCTGATCGACTATGAAGTCGGCTTCGACGACGAGGGCAACATCCTTGGCGTCGACTACATGTACGCTGCGCGGTGCGGCTTCTCGTCGGACCTCTCAGGCCCGGTAACGGACCGTGCGCTGTTCCACTGCGACAACGCCTATTTCTATCCGGCGGTGCACGCGCAGTCGGCGCCGCTCTACACCAACACCGTGTCCAACACCGCGTTCCGCGGCTTCGGCGGACCGCAAGGCATGGTGGGCGCGGAGCGCGTCATCGACGAGGTGGCCTTCGCCACCGGCAAGGATCCGCTGGAGGTCCGCAAGAGGAACTTCTACGGCACGTCCGACAGGAACGTGACGCCCTACCACCAGACGGTGGAGGACAACATCGTCCACAGCATCGTGGAAGAGCTGGAGACCAGCTCCAACTATGCGCGGCGTCGGCGCGAGATCGCGGCCTTCAATGCCAACAGTCGCGTCATCAAGCGCGGCATTGCGCTGACGCCGGTGAAGTTCGGCATCTCGTTCACCGCCACGCATTTCAACCAGGCCGGCGCGCTGGTGCATGTCTACACCGACGGTTCCGTCCACCTGAACCATGGCGGCACCGAGATGGGGCAGGGGCTCTACGTCAAGGTCGCGCAGGTCGTGGCGGAAGAGTTCCAGATCGACATCGACCAGGTGAAGATCACCGCGACGACGACGGCGAAGGTTCCGAACACCTCCGCGACGGCCGCGTCCTCGGGGTCGGACCTGAACGGCATGGCAGCGCAGAACGCGGCGCGGCAGATCAAGCAGCGGCTGACCGATTTCGCGGCGGAGAAGTATTCAGTTCCCGCGGAGCAAATTGTGTTCCTGCCGAACCGCGTGCGCATCGGCAACCAGGAGATCGCGTTCACCGACCTCATCGCGCAAGCCTATGTCGCTCGCGTGCAGCTCTCCGCCGCCGGCTTCTACAAGACGCCGAAGATCCACTGGAACCGGGACAAGGGCGAAGGCCATCCTTTCTACTACTATGCCTACGGAGCCTCGTGCTCGGAGGTGTCGATCGACACGCTGACCGGCGAATACATGGTCGAGCGCACCGACATCCTGCACGAGACCGGCCGGTCGCTGAACCGCGCCATCGACCTCGGCCAGATCGAGGGCGGGTTCATCCAGGGCATGGGCTGGCTGACGACGGAGGAACTCTGGTGGGACGCCAAGGGGCGGCTCAGGACCCACGCGCCATCGACCTACAAGATACCGCTGGCCTCCGACCGGCCGAAGATATTCAACGTGACGCTGGCCGACTGGCCCGAAGCGCACGAGCCGACGGTTCATCGGTCCAAGGCCGTCGGCGAACCGCCCTTCATGTTGGCGATGTCGGTGCTGCACGCGCTGTCCGACGCGGTGGCGAGCGTGGCTGACCACACGGTCTGCCCGCGACTGGACGCCCCGGCGACGCCGGAACGGGTGCTGATGGCCGTGGAGCGCGTGAAGGCCGCGAGGGTGTAGGCGAGGCTCCTCTTCGACATGCTGCCTCGCAATCAGCTATTGTTAGGCACGATGCTCGACGTTGCCCCCCTCTGATGACCTCGCAGTCAGCCGCCCTCCGCGCTTTCCTTGCCACCGCTCCGCATGCCGCGCTGGTCGAGGTCGCCGAAGCACGCGGCTCGACGCCGCGCGAGAAGGGCGCGTGGATGCTGGTATCCCCGACCGCGATTTTCGGAACCATCGGCGGCGGGCAGCTTGAGTTCATGGCGATCGACACGGCACGGCAGTTGCTGGGCCGCCCTGTCGACGCCGACTCCACCCGGCCGGCTGCAGGCCGGCCACCGTCCAAGCAAGGGGGAGGGACTACCCTCGACATCCCGCTCGGGCCTGAGATCGGGCAGTGCTGCGGCGGCCGGGTCGAAGTGTCCGTGACGATCGTCGACGAAAAGCGCAGGGCAGCACTACTGGCGGAAGCGGAGGCCGAGGACTCCCGCTTGCCGCATGTCTACGTCTTCGGCGGCGGGCATGTCGGCCATGCGCTTGCGGCGGCACTTCGGCTGCTGCCGGTCGCGACGCTCGTCGTCGAGACGCGCGCCGACGCGCTGGAGGGCCTGCCGACCGATGTGTCGGCACGGGTGACGGCGATGCCCGAAGAGATGGTTCGGGACGCGCCCGCCGGCTCGGCCTTCGTGGTGCTGACCCACGACCACGCGCTCGATTTCCTCATTGTCGCCGAAGCGCTGAGGCGCGACGACGCGGCGTATGTCGGCATGATCGGCTCAAAGACGAAGAAGGCAACGTTCCGAAACTGGTATCTCAAGACCGCCGAAGGGACGGCGTCCAGGTTCGCCCGCCTGGTCTCGCCGATCGGCGGCGACAGCGTGCGCGACAAGCGTCCCGCGGTGATCGCCGCGCTCGCCGCGGCGGAGATCATGACCGCTCTAGCCGCCGATGCCGGCGCGGTTGCGTCGACGAAGGCCAGGGATCAACGAGGCGAAGAAGCCGATCGCGAAGCCGGGTAGGGCCATCGCCAGGGCCACCGAGAAGGCGCCCATCTCGCAGCCGCCGGAATCGCCCGGCGTGCCGCAGCGGGAATCGAAGGTGTAGGCCAGTCCGAGCACGAGGATAGCCGTGAGCATCGGCGTCACGACGAGACCCAGCAGGCCGAACAGGATCGAGCGGATGATGAGCCAGGCCATGGACGGCTTTTCGTTCGACATCACTTCCCCGCCAGCGCGTCCTTGATAAGCTTCTGGCAGCGCTCCGCCATGAAGTCGAGGAGCAGCCGCACCTTCGGGTCCTGCAGCTTCTTGTGCGGATAGACCGCCGCAAGCTGGACGGGCGTTGGCGGCGTTGCGGCGAGGATGACCTTCAGGGCGTTGTCGCGGATGTAGCGCTCGACCTCGAAGCGGGGCTTGTTGACGATCCCGCGCCCGGCCAGCGCCCAGCTCGTCAGAACGTCGCCGTCGTCGGAATCGAACGGCCCCCGGACTTCGATTTTCTGCGGCCCGGCATCCGTCCGCAGCGTCCAGTGGAATTCCTTGGCACCCGGGAAGCGCAGCAGCAGGCAGTCATGCGTCCTGCCGACCAGATCCGCCGGATCGGTGGGCTCCCCGCGGGCCGCGAGATAGCCGGGCGAGGCCACGAGCACGCGCTCGCACTCCATGATGCCGCGCATCCTCAAACTCGAGTCCTCGATGACGCCCAGCCGGAACGCGACGTCGATGCCCTCCTTCAGGATATCGACATTGTGATCGGAGAGCCGCAGCCTGACTTCGATGTCGGGGTACCTGTCGTGGAAATCCGGAATGCCCGACGCGATCAGCCGGCGTCCCAATCCAAGCGGCGCGGTGACGCGGATCGTGCCGCGCGGTTGGCCGGACAGCGCCGACACCGCGGCTTCGGCCTCCGTGATCGAATCCAGGATCTGCTTGGCGCCCGCGTAGAAGACATTGCCGTGCTCGGTCGGCATCAGCTGCCGCGTCGTGCGGTTGAACAGGCGCACCCCCAGGTGCTTCTCCAGCTCCTTGATGCGGTTCGACGCCACCGCCGGAGAGATGCGCATGTCGCGGCCGGCGGCGGAGAGGTTGCCGAGCTCGACGACCCGCACGAACACCGCGATGTTGTCGAGATAGGCCATGCGGTCCCACGCTCCGGCGCCTTTTCTTGAAGTCAGGCTAGTATCGTTCGGCTTTTTTTGAAAGTCATCGCGCCGTCCGGCCCTTCCGGTTTCGCCGGGACGCCTTACAGTCGGCCTCGACGGAGAGGCGTTCATGCTGGATTTCGCGATCTTCTGGGACTGGCTGAGCTTCGCGGTGCGCTGGCTGCACGTCGTCACCGGCATCGCCTGGATCGGCTCGTCCTTCTACTTCGTCGCGCTCGATCTCGGGCTTCGCCAGCGGCCCGGCCTGCCCGCCGGTGCCCATGGCGAGGAATGGCAGGTGCACGGCGGTGGCTTCTACCACATCCAGAAATATCTGGTGGCGCCGGCCGAGATGCCGGAACACCTCACCTGGTTCAAATGGGAATCCTATGCGACCTGGATGACCGGCTTCGCGCTGCTCTGCGTGGTCTATTACGCCGGCGCCGACCTCTACCTGATCGACCCGAACGTGCTGGATGTCTCGGCGCCTGTGGCGATCGGCATCTCGATCGCCTCGCTGGTCATCGGCTGGCTGATCTACGATCTGCTCTGCCGCTCGCCGCTGGCCAGCAACGACACGACGCTGATGCTGGTGCTTTACGCCATCGTCGTCTTCGTCGCGTGGGGCTACACGCAGCTCTTCACCGGCCGCGCGGCGTTCCTGCATCTCGGCGCCTTCACCGCGACGATCATGTCGGCCAACGTCTTCCTGATCATCATCCCGAACCAGAAGATCGTGGTGGCGGACCTGATCGCGGGCCGCAAGCCGGACCCGAAATACGGCAAGATCGCCAAGACGCGTTCGTTGCACAACAACTACCTGACGCTGCCCGTCCTCTTTCTCATGCTGTCGAACCACTATCCTCTGGCGTTCGGCACGCAGTTCAACTGGGTCATCGCCGCGCTGGTGTTCATCATCGGCGTGCTGATCCGGCATTATTTCAACACACGCCACGCGCGGAAGGGCAACCCGACCCGGACCTGGCTGGCGGCGGCCGTCCTGTTCCTGATCATCGTCTGGCTGTCGACCGTGCCGAAGGTGCTGACCGGCGAGGCGAGGACCACGCAGGCCGAAGGGGCGATGATCGCCTCGGCGCATTTCCCCGCCGTGCGGGACACTGTGCTCGGCCGCTGCGCCATGTGCCATGCCGCGGAGCCATCCTATGAGGGCGTCTACCACGCACCCAAGGGCGTGGTGCTTGAGGCCGACGCGGAGATCGCGCGGCACGCCCGGGAGATCTATCTCCAGGCCGGCCGCAGCCACGCCATGCCGCCGGCGAACGTGACGGGCGTAACGGTCGAGGAACGTGCGCTGCTCGTGGCGTGGTATGAGGGGACGAAGCGGTGAGGGTTTCGGTCATGCCCCCTCACCCGGCCTCCGCTTGCGGCGACTTTGTCGCCTGGCTCGGCCACCCTCTCCCCGCTGGGGAGAGGAGGTCGGCCACTGGCGTAGCCAATCAACCGGTTGCAGTGAATGCAGATGCGTTGAACATCTCCTCTCCCCAGCGGGGAGAGGGTGGCCGAGCGAAGCGGAGGCCGGGTGAGGGGGCTTCAATGCCAACAATCCCCCGCCCTTTGCCATGACCTCCCTTCTCCTCCGCGGGCGGACGCTCACCTTCCTCCGCTGGCCGGATGCGATCGATGACACGGCCGCCTTCCGCTATGTGGAGGATGGCGGGCTCCTGATCGACAACGGGAAGATCGTCGCTGCCGGCGCCTATGCAGATGTCGCCGCCAAGGCCGTGCCGGGCACGAGAACCGTCGACCACCGGCCGCACCTCATCCTGCCCGGCTTCATCGACTGCCACGCGCATTTCCCGCAGATGCAGGTGATCGCGTCCTATGGCGCCGAACTGCTGGAATGGCTGAACAAATATACCTTTCCCGAGGAGACAAAGTTCGAGAACGCGCAGCACGGAAGGCGTATCGCGCGGCTTTTCCTGGACGAGCTGATCCGCCACGGCACCACGAGCGTCGTCGCCTATTGCTCGGTGCACAAGCAGTCTGCGGAGGACTTCTTCGCGGAGTCCCATGCGCGCGACATGCTGAACGTCGCCGGCAAGGTTATGATGGATCGCAATGCGCCGCCGGCGCTGACCGATACCCCGAAGTCCGGCTACGACGATACCAAGGCGCTGATCGCGGAGTGGCACGGCAAGGGGCGCCAGCACGTCGCCGTCACGCCACGCTTCGCGATCACGTCGTCGCCCGCGCAGATGGAGATGGCCGGCACGCTGATGCGCGAGCATCCCGATCTTCACATGCAGACGCATCTCTCCGAGAACCACGCCGAGATCGCCTTCACCTGCGAGCTCTACCCGGAGGCAACCGACTACACCGACGTATATGCGCGTTACGGCCTGCTCGGGCCGAAGGCGCTGTTCGGCCACTCGATCCATCTGTCGGAGCGCGAGGCGGACGCGCTGTCGGACAGCGGCTCGGTCGCGGTCTTCTGCCCGACCTCGAACCTGTTCCTCGGCTCCGGCCTGTTCGACTACCAGCGCTATCGCCGCCGGGAGAAGCCGATCCGCATCGCGGCGGCAACCGACGTCGGCGGCGGCACAAACTATTCGATGCTGCGGACGATGGACGAGGGCTACAAGGTCATTGCGCTGAACGGCGAGAAGCTGAACCCGTTCCAGTCGTTCTGGCAGCTGACGCGCGGCAACGCCGAGGCGCTGTCGCTCGTCGACCGGATCGGGACGCTGGACGCGGGCACCGACGCCGACATCGTGGTGCTGGACGCGCGGGCGACGCCGGCGATGCGGCTCCGGATGGAGACGGTGGCGTCGCTGGCGGAGGAGTTGTTCCTGCTGCAGACGCTCGGTGACGACCGCGCCGTGCGCGAGGTCTATGTGTCGGGGAAACCGGCAAAATCGGACCTGCCGGCCGCTTGACGCGTGCCGGGCGGCCCGAAAGGATCGCGCACCTCGCCTGGCAGATGCGAGGCCGCCCGGGGGAGGGACCAGCATGAGTGCCGCTAGCGACATCCGGAAAATCGCCGAGCAGGAGGAGACGCTGATCTTCGAGCGCTTCGACGAGGCGGTGGCATTCGAGCTCGGCTCGACGCTGCGCGAGCGGGCACTGAGCGACGCGCTGCCGATCTGCATCGACATCCGCACCTTCGACCGCCCGCTGTTCTACGCCGCGCTGGCCGGGTCCAACGCCTCGAACCCCGACTGGGCGCGCCGCAAGTTCAACGCGCTGACGCGCTGGCTGAAGAGCACATACCGGCTGGCGCTGGAGAAGAAACACGTCGACGGCATCGTCGATCCGCGCGAGGGACTGGCGGGAGAGGATTATGTGCTGGCCGGCGGGGCGTTTCCGATCCGGGTCAGGAATGCAGGCGTGGTCGGCGCCATCATCGTGTCGGGCCTGCCGCAGCGCGAGGATCACGCGGTGGTGGTCGATGCGCTCTGCGACCATCTCGGCGTGGATCGGAAGAAGATGGCGCTGCCGAAGGCGAAGTCGGTTTAGCGGTGCCGAATAGTGGAACTCGTTGCAATGCAACAGGGACAGCGTAGAGCGGGATACGTGCCGGCCCGGCGAGGCGGACTGTGTTCGCCATGACCCTCTCCCCGAAACCATTCCTTACCTCGATCTTCCGCGCCGCGGTCGCCGCCGCCGATCCGGAACACACGATCCGTGCCCACCTGCCGGAGAAGCCCAAGGGCCGCGCGGTCGTCGTCGGCGCGGGCAAGGGCTCGGCGCAGATGGCAGCGGCATTCGAGAAGGCGTGGGACGGGCCGCTCGAAGGGCTGGTCGTCACGCGCTACGGCTATGGCTGCAAGACGGAACGCATCGCCGTGATAGAGGCCGCCCATCCCGTTCCGGACGGTGCCGGGCTGGCCGGCTCGAAGCGCCTGCTCGACGCGGTCGACGGCCTGACGAAGGACGATCTCGTCGTCGCGCTCATCTCCGGCGGTGGCTCCGCGCTTTTGCCTTCGCCAGCGCCCGGCCTGACGCTGGAGGACGAGATCGCGGTCAACCGCGCGCTGCTGGCGTCAGGCGCCCCGATCGCGGCGATGAACACGATCCGCAAACATGTCTCCACCATCAAGGGCGGGCGTCTTGCGGCCGCCGCGCATCCGGCGCGCGTCGTGTCGCTGGTCGTGTCCGACATTCCGGGGGACGATCCGGCGCTGGTCGCCTCCGGGCCGACCGTGCCGAGCATGGGCAGCCGCGCGGACGCGCTCGGCTTCGTCAAGGCTTGGGGGATGACGTTGCCGGGGGCCGTCATGTCGCATCTCAACTCGCCGGCGGCCGACGCGCCCTCTCCCGACGATCCACGCTTTGCCGGCAACGCGGTGCATGTCATCGCCTCGGCCGCGGTTTCGCTCGACGCGGCAGCGGCGGAAGCCGGACGCCAGGGGATCGAGGCCGTCATCCTGTCCGATGCGATCGAGGGCGAGGCGCGCGAGGTCGGCGCTGTTCACGCGGCCATCGCGCGCGAGGTGGCCGTGCGCGACCGGCCATTCCGCAAGCCGGTGCTCATCCTCTCCGGTGGTGAGACGACGGTAACGCTGCGCGCGAAAGGCAAGGGCGGGCGCAACAGCGAGTTTCTGCTGGCCTTTGCCATCGGCATCGATGGCGTGCCCGGTATCGATGCGCTCGCCGCCGACACGGACGGCATCGACGGGTCGGAAGACAATGCCGGCGCCTTCGCCGATGGGACGAGCGTTGCGCGCATGCGCGGCGCCGGCATCGACGCCAAGGCGATGCTCGCCGGCAACAATGCGTGGACGGCGTTCAACGCAGTCGATGATCTATTCGTACCCGGACCGACCGGGACGAACGTCAACGACCTCAGGGCGATCCTGATCCGGTAGCGCGTCAGAGGCCGTCAGGTCACCTTGCCGCGCGCGGCGACCGGCAGCACGTCGACGACGCGGTCGCCCGATACAAGATAGACCTCGTCGAACAGATTGCTTACCACGCAGGCGTGGTTGGGGATGACCCGCACGCGCTCGCCGATGGCGACGGACACGCCTTCGGGAACCGTGAGCACGCCGTGCTCCTCGCTGAGCTTGGTGACGCGAATGTCCGGCCTGCCGACGATTTCACCGAAATCGGGCAGGCCAAGCGTATCGCTGGAGAACGCCTTCGAGCCGGCATCGAGCACCGCGCGCGACGCGGTCGGCCTGCTGACGACCGTCGCCAGAACGGTCAGCGCACAATCGCCCAGCGTCGCGGCGCCCCGCGCTATCTGCGAACGGTCCATGTAGATGTAGGTGCCCGGGCGGTATTCGGTGACGACCGTCGCATCCTGGCTACGCCACATGTCGGGCGTGCCGCCGCTGGTCATGACGCGGCAGACGAGGCCCGCGGCGGCCAGCGCATCGCGCGTCTCGCGCAACCGGCGCTCCGCCTCATCGGCCTTGCCCGCCGCCGGGTAGGTCATGAGCCCGCCGAATTCGAGGCCGGGGGCGGCGGCGATGGCTTTGGCGACGGTCACGGCCTCTGCCGGCGTCTCGACGCCGCAGCGGCTCATGCCGGTCTCGCACTCGACCAGCACGGAAAGCCGGCGCGCGGCGTCGGTGAAGGTGCGGGCCAGTCCGGCGACCGTCTCGGTGCTGTCGGCTGTGACTGACAGCGTCACGCGGCGATGCAAAGCCAGCAGCCGCGCGAGCTTAGCCTCGCCCAGAATGTTGTAGGGCAGGAAGATGTCGGCCATACCGGCATCGGCCATCACTTCGGCTTCGCCGATCTTCTGGCAGGTGATGCCGGCGGCACCCGCCTCCACCTGCGTCTTCGCCCAAAAAGGCAGCTTGTGCGTCTTGATGTGCGGTCGGAGTTTCACGCCGACGCGGTTTGCATGCGCCTGCGCCTTCGCGATGTTGGCGGCGGCGCGGTCGACATCGATGAGCACGGCCGGCGTCTCGATCTCGGCGATGGTCTTCGGCTTCTCGGGCAAGGTTCCCTCCGGCGTTTCCGCCGAAACCTAGCACGGATCGGCGGCGGTTCAGCCGGCCATCAACCGCTTCACCGTCTTCATGTCATCAAGGAACCGCGCCCGTTCCGCCTCCTTCTCGTCGGGTTCGCGGATGCGCAGGATGAAGGAGGGGTGGATCGTCAGGAAGACGCGCAGCCCGTCCTCGCGCTCCATCACCTGGCCGCGCATCTTCGTCACCGGTATGGCTTTGCCCAGCAGCGACAGCGCGGCGGTGGCGCCGAGCGCCACGGCGAGCTTTGGCCGGATGAGGCCAAGTTCCTGGTCGAGCCACCAGCGGCAGGCCTGCACCTCGCCGGCATTCGGCTTGGCATGGATGCGCCGCTTGCCGCGGGGCTCGAACTTGAAGTGCTTCACGGCGTTGGTGACGTAGGTCTTCTGCCGATCGATCTCTGCCTCGTCCAGCACCGCGTCGAACACCTTGCCGGCCGGCCCGACGAAGGGTTTCCCGGCCAGATCCTCCTGATCGCCTGGCTGTTCGCCGACGAAGAGCACCTCGGCGTCTTCCGGCCCCTCGCCGAACACAGTCTGTGTCGCATCGCGCCACAGCGGGCATCGGTGGCAGCCTTTCGCCTGTACGCGCAGTTCGGCGATGGTTGCGGCGCCCTGTTCCGCGCCGTCGGTCGCGTCGTTTCGTCCACCGCCATCACGGACGGGCCAGTGTTTCGACTGGACCTTGGCGTGGTGCGGTGCCGGGGTCGTCGGCATGCGTGCCACCATTTCCTTCGCGGCCTCGTCGGCGCCCGCGATCAGCTGCGGAATGAGCGACGCCTCGGGAAGGTTCCGCCAGTACTTCTTCGGCATCTCTGCCTGCATGGCCTTCGGCTTCAGCCGCGCAGGATTGAAGATGTTCTGGTAGTAGGTCCGCCACAGCTCCTCCGCGCCGTCGTCCGCCGGCGCATCCGATCGCGATCCACCAGGACCAAGCCTCAGCGTCGCGCCGTCCCAGTGCGCCGACAGGTATGGCGTCAGGATCGACCATTGCATGCCGGTGAAGCGACGCACGAAGAAGGGCGCGTTCCGCTCGACGATGAAGTGCGACGGCTCGAACCAGGCGACATAGCGCTCGCCGCTGTCGGTCCCGATGCGCCGAAAGCGGACGAAGGCGCGCATCTTGTGGATGTCACGCTTCACCGCCTTCTCCATCGCCTCGAAGGCGCGGATGTCCGGGTCGGACGCGATCCTCAGCAGATGCGGTTCGTTCTGCAGGCGCAGCAGCATGCGATAGAGGAAGGAGAACCGCTGCGGATCGCAATGGCAGATGACGGCTTCAGCACGCTCGACGAAATCGCGGGGAACGAGGAGTGAGCGACTTCTCTCTCCATCGCGCCCATCTAAAGACGATGGCAGTTTACCCCCACCCCTAACCCCTCCCCGCAAGGGGGAGGGGGAGCTGTCGCGCCCCGGGAGGGCGTCGATCGTTGAGGTACCGCCGACCGCGTTTCCCTCTCCCTTGCGGGGAAGAGTTACGGGTAGGCGTGTCCTGTCGGCTGTGGCCTCGACAATCCACGCGATCTCCGCCGCTTCGACCCCCTCCATCGCCAGCCGCCGCGCGGCTTCGCGCCAGCCGGCGAAGTCCGCCGGGCCGGCGAGGGCGATCGTGTGGGCGGCGAGCGCAAGTTGGGGCGCGGCGTTCATTACAGCAGCGCCAATTGCCTCGGTACCGGCGCCAGCCGCTCGCGAAGCCGCGCATCGTCGGTCAGGCGGCCGGGCGACCAGCCTTCCGCGACGATGAAGGGACGCACCTGTGCAACCGACGCGGTCAGGCGGCCGACATCCTCCAGCCGAAGCCGGCGGTGGCGGCGCGTCTGGACGATCCGGTCGACCGCCTTCGTGCCGAGGCCGGGCACCCGCAGCAACAATTCGCGCGGCGCGCGATTCACGTCCAAGGGAAAGCGGGCACGATTGCGCAGCGCCCAGGCGAGTTTCGGATCGACGGCAAGGTCCAGCATGCCGTCGGGCGCGCCGGACAGGATCTCTTTCTGCTGGAAACCGTAGAACCGCATGAGCCAGTCGGCCTGGTAGAGCCGGTGCTCGCGCATCAGCGGCGGCTTTTTCGAGGGCAGTGCGGAGGACGAGTCGGGGATCGGGCTGAAGGCCGAATAATAGACGCGCTTCAGCCGGTAGCTGCCGTAGAGCCGGGCGCTGGTGGCGAGGATCGTGTCGTCGGAGGCCGCGTCGGCGCCGACGATCATCTGAGTCGACTGGCCGCCGGTGGCGAAGCGGCGCGTGCGCTTCGTCTTGAGCGTCGGTTCGGCGAAATCCTCGAGCTTGCGCCGGAGCGACGCCATCGACAGCCGGATCGTGTCCGGCCGCTTTTCCGGCGCCAGCGCGTTCAGGCCTTCGTCGGTCGGCATCTCGATGTTGATCGAGAGACGGTCGGCATAGCGCCCGGCCTTCTCCACCAGATCGTCCGAGCATTCGGGAATGGTCTTCAGGTGGATGTAGCCGGCGAAGTTCTCCTCCTCGCGCAGCCGCCGCGCCACCTCGACCAGTTCGCCCATCGTCTCGTCCGGCGAGCGGATCACGCCGGAGGACAGGAACAGGCCTTCGATGTAGTTGCGCCGGTAGAATTCCATCGTCAGGCGAACGACCTCGTCGACACCGAAGCGCGCGCGGCGGACATTGGAGGACGAGCGGTTGATGCAATAGCTGCAGTCGTAGATGCAGAAGTTGGTCAGCAGGATCTTCAGGAGCGAAATGCAGCGGCCGTCCGGCGCGTAGGAGTGGCAGATGCCCATGCCTTCGGTCGACCCGATGCCCCCGGTCTTCGCCGAGTTGCGTTTTTCCGCGCCGGACGAAGCGCAGGATGCGTCATATTTCGCGGCGTCGGACAGGATCGCCAGTTTCTCGCGGGTCGACAGCGTAGCCATTTGTTCATGATACGTTCTTTCGGTAAGGCGCGCTATAAGATTTGACATTCTCGCCCAGCTTCGCCGTGCGGCCGGCGGAACGAAAGCTGCCCCAGACGGTTCCCCTCCCGACAGCACGAGGAGGTTGCGATGACAGACCGCCGAGACACCGGGGCGCCCGGCACCACCGACCAGAAACCGCGCTGGGAAGGTCCGCCCGAGAACCGTCCCCGGGGCTACCTTCCAGCCAACGACGACCGTGCGGTCGACAGCGATGCGGCGGGCGAAACCCTGTCTGACCCATCCAAATCCGATCTGCCGGCGGCGTTGTCGACCCGGGAGGGCGCTGCCGCAAACGACGACGATATGGCGCTGATTCTTGCGGAACGCACCGACCTCTCGCCACTGCAGGCGCGGGACCTGATCCGCCAGCACGGGCACGACCGTGCGACGCTGTTGAGGGAAGCGCGGAACTTCAAGGCCGAAAGCTAGCGCACCGCAAATACTCAGCGTGCAGCGACCTAAACCTCGTGCAGGTAGAGGTGGTAGTCGAGTTCGCTGACCGTCCTGGCGACCCGCAGGTACTCGGCTGCCTTGATTGCCGTGAACGTCCGATGCATTTCTCCGCCGAGCGCGGACTTCAGGAACACCGAGGCTTTCGCCGCCTCGATCGCCGAGCGCCAGTCGGACGGCATTGACGCGCGGGCCGCGGTCGACGCTTCGTATCCGTTGCCCGTGGTCTCCGGGCCCGGGTCGAGCTGTTCGTCCAGCCCCTTCGCGATGCCCGCCAGCACCGTCGCAGCGACGAGATACGGATTGGCGTCGACGCCCGACGGCCGGTGCTCGATGCGACGGTTCCTGGCGTCGCCCGCAGGAACCCGGAGCGCGACCGAGCGGTTGTTCACGCCCCATGTCGGCGCGACCGGGGCGTAGGACTGGGACACGAAGCGGCGCCAGGAATTGGCGTGAGGCGCAAAGACCAGCATCGATTCCGCCATCGTCGCCGTGAGACCGGCGAGCGCATGGAGCAGCGGCGACGCCCACTGACCTGCGGCCGGGTCGGCGAAGATGTTGTTTCCGGAAGCGTCCGGCAGCGAGACGTGGAAATGCATGCCCGAGCCGGCGTAGCGCTCGATAGGCTTCGCCATGAAGCAGGCCGTGACGCCGTGCCGGCGTGCGGCCATGCGCACCAGCCGCTTCAGCATCACCAGATTGTCGGCGGCGCGCATGACGTCGGTGCGGTATTTCAACGTGAGTTCGTACTGGCCGGGGGCATATTCCGAGATGACGGTCTCCGCCGGGATCTTCTGTACGGCGGCGCCCGCGTAGATGTCGGAGAACAGCGGCTCCATGCCGTGCAGATGGTCGACCGAATAGACCTCCGTCTTGCCGCTGGCGCGGCCGTCGAGAACGGCGCGGGCAGGCTGCACGCGGCCCTCGGCGTCCCGGTCGTTGGCAAGCAAGAAGAACTCCAGTTCGAACGCGCCGGCCGGCTTCAGGCCGCGCGCCGCGAAAGCCTCGACCTGACGGGCCAGCGCATGCCGCGGGTCCGACGACATCGGCGCGCCGTCGAGCAGGTACATCGACATCAGCACCTGGCCGCGTGGCGGATTGGTGCCGTGGAGGGGCACCAGCGTGCCGGGGATCGGCCAGGCGCGCAGGTCGCCGTCGCCCGAATCCCAGATCAGCCCGGTCTCGTGTACGTCCTCGCCGACGATGTCGAGGCCGAGAATGGAGATCGGCAGGTGCCGTCCGCCGTCATAGAGGCCGAGGAGTTCGTGCCGCCGGATGATCTTGCCGCGACCGACGCCATTGGCGTCGGTCAGCACGATGTCGAATGCCTCGATTTCGGGGTGCGCGTCTAGGAAAGCGCGGGCTTCTTCGAGTGTGGAGCCGGAGGGGGAGGTCGTTGTCACGATCCGATCCTTCCGGCCGCAACCCCCTCTCCCGCTTGCTCCTTCGGAGCTCGCGTCCTCTCCCCAAGGGGAGAGGGGAGGGCATGGGCGGTCGCCAGCTTCCTCTCCCCAGCGGGGAGAGGGTGGCCGAGCGTGGCGGCGAAGCCGCCGGAAGCGGAGGCCGGGTGAGGGGGTGTACCCGAAATCATCCTACCAACTCCCCGATTACCGCGTCGAACGCTCCCACCAACCCGTCGACCTGCTTTTCCGTCGTCGCCGGCGAGACCAGCATCATGTTGTGGAACGGCGCAATCAGCACGCCGCGGTTGACGAGGCCGATATGAATCGCCTGTTCAAGCACGGGATGCTGCGCGGCGGCGGACTCGGTGCCGTTGCGCAACGGGCCGGATGCGCAGATGAATTCGACGCGCGCACCGACGCGCGTGGCATGCCACGGCACGCTGCGGCGGGCGATCACGGCCGACAGGCCGCGCTCCAGCCGGTCCGCCAGCTTTTCCATATGCGCGTAGTTCTTCGCCGTCATCACCTCCTCCAGCGTCCCGCGCATCGCTGCGAACTGGAGCGGGTTGGCCGAAAGGGTCGTGCCCATGCCGGAATAGCCTGCCGGCTTGGTCCGGTTGAACGCGGCATAGCGGCGCGCCACCTCGTCGGTGAAACCCCAGACGCTGGCCGGCACGCCGCCGGCGACCGGCTTGCCGAGCACGAAGATGTCGGGCTGCAGGCCGTGTCGTTTCGTGTATCCGCCCGGACCTGACGAGATGGTGTGGGTCTCGTCGATCAAAAGCAGCGTGCCGGTGTCGCGGGTCAGGCGACGCAGATCGTCATGGAAACCCGGGTCCGGCAGCACCATGCAGGAATTGGTCAGCACCGGCTCGGTCACCACGCAGGCGACGTCGCGATCCTTCAGTGCTGCCGCCAGTGCCGCCAGGTCGTTGAACTCGACGACCTTTGTTGTGAGCGCGAGGTCGATGACCTGTCCGGCCAGGCTGGGCTTGTTCACCTGCCGTCCGCCATCCAGCTTGACGAAGGTCTCGTCAACCGAACCGTGGTAGCAGCCGTTGAAAACCAGGATCTTCGGTCGGCCGGTGATGGCGCGCGCCATGCGGATCGCGAAGCGGTTGGCGTCCGTGGCGGTGGTCGCAATCTGCCAGTGCGGCAGGCCGAAACGTCTCACCAGCAGCCGACCTACGGCGGCGGCATCGTCGCTTGGGAGCATATAGGTCAGACCGCGACCGGCCTGAGCACGGATCGCCTTCGCAACTGGCGCAGGCGAATGGCCGAACATCGAGCCGGTATCTCCAAGGCAGAAATCGGCCAGCCGGTTGCCGTCGATGTCGGTGATGGTCGCGCCGCGGGCCTGATCGACCATGATCGGGAAGGGCAGCGGCCAGTCCAGCATCCAGTGCATCGGCACGCCGTCGAAGAAGCCGGCGATGCCCTTGCCGGCCTTGCGCAGCGTCTGTGGCCGCGCCTTTCGATAGCGCGCGACCTCGCTTTCGCGGAACGCGGCGATGCGCGTCGAATCGATGCCGGCGACCGACCCGGCCGTCTTCTGTCTCATGGCGATCCCCTCACGGAAACACATCTAGCGGGCCGCGACACGTGGCTGCAACCGTTGGCGGATAAGCCAGCCGCACTTCGGCCCGGAACGGCCGTCACAACCGCCGGGCAACCAGCCACGATCTGAGGGAATTCATATGCGTTTCATCCTTGCCGCACTCGCTCTCGCCCTGACGGCCTCTGCCGCGTCCGCGTCCGGCGGCATCGGTTGCGAGGCGTCCGACAAGGCCGTGAAGCTGACCATTCAAAGTGGCGTGACGCGCGGCATGGGCAGCCCGCTGTTCCAGTTCCAGGCGCAGGCCGACGTGCTGGACCCGAAGGCGCCGAAGCACCTGCAGCAGACGGCTTACACCGACGAGAACGTCTCCCAGTACTGGCTCGACGGGGAATCGCTGAAGATGGTGCTCTACCGCGAGACTGAAGGCGACCTGCCGCACGGCTACGTCATGGTCACGATCCTGACGACGACGAGCGACAACCCGGACGACGAGGGCATCTATAAGGGCGAGTACTTCATCAGCCTGTATGATGTCGGCACGGATGCGTCAGCCGAGGCATTGCAGATCGAGCACAGCGGCACGGTCAGCTGCTTCGTGGAATGAGTTCCGGGTTCCCCCTCAAGGGGGAGGGAGCCGGCTACGCCGAGATGTCGATGACGCCGCAGTCGCCGGCTTCGGAGCCGAAAGCGATCCGCCGGCCTTCGCGATCCCAGGCCATTGACGTCACCGCGCCCTTGCCTGGGCGTCGCAGCAGGATTTCCTTCTGGTCGCCGAAACGGGCGGCCAGCACCATGCCGTCCTGGTAGCCGATCGCGACGATCTCCTCCGCAGGATGACAGGCGACGGCGGTCACCATCAGATTGCCGCGCGTGCCCAGCTCCAGCGGCGCCTTGCCCATCGGGCCGTCCTTCGACTGGAACGGCCAGAGGATCGCGGCCGGCGCGCCCGAACTCGCCAACCACCGGCCCTTCGCACTCCACGACAGGCTCTTCACCTTGCCCGGGTAGCCGGTCATGCGCATATGTTTGCCGTCGGCGAGCTTCCAGCCGTGAAGCGCGTTTTCCTGCATGGTCGTGACGACGAACGCCCCGTCCGGCGAAAAGCTGATGCCGGTATGCGCGCCGGCCCATTCCAGATCGACCGGCTTCCCATCGGCCCCCGGGAAATGCAGCGTCGCGCCGTTGTAGCGGGCGACGCCGAGACGCATACCCTTCGGCGAGAAGGCGATGCCTTCGACCGACCGGGGATGCTGAAACTCCTTCTGCTTGCCGTCGGCGAAGCGGACCCAGGCGCTGCGCCCGGTCGCAAACGCCACGGCACCCTGCGGGCCGGCGGCGACCGATGTGATCCACTTCCTGCCGATGTCGGCCAGCGTCTCGGATACGCCGTCCGCTTTCGTCGCGACCGTCTTGCCGTCCTCGCCGCCGGTGATCAGCCGGTCGCCGGCAGCATCGTAGACCGCCGCAAGCAGCCCGTCGTGGATCGTCTCTGTCTTGTGCCCGTTGTCGAGCCGATGAACCGTGCCGTCTGCCAGCGCAAAATGCGGCACGCCGCCGAGAAAAACGGCGGCGACGCAGTGTCCTGTGAGGTCGAGAGGGGCGACGGTGGGCATGCGCGCCTTAGATCACGCCGCCTGGCATGCCTCAAAGCTCTTTCTGAGCTTTGCCTCGTCCAGATCGCGGCCGATGAAGACGAGGCGGCTCTCGTGCTTCTCTCCATCCTTCCACGGGCGCTGGTGGTCGCCTTCCATGATCATGTGGACGCCCTGGATGACGTAGCGATCGGGGTCGTCCTTGATCGCGATGATCCCCTTCAGGCGAAGGATGTTCGGCCCCTCCGACTGGGTGATCTTCTCGATCCATGGGAAGAACCGCTTCGGGTCCATCTCGCCGCCGCGCAGCGACACCGACTTCACCGTGACGTCGTGGATGGCCGACGCTTCGCCGTGGTGATGATCGTGATGCGCGTGGTCGTGATCGTCCGCGTCGAGGAAATGCGGATCATTCTCCAGCGCACGGGACAGGTCGAACGCACCGCGGTCGAGAACTTCTTTCAAATCGACGCCGGAGCGGCTGGTCCGGTGGATTTTCGCCGTCGGGTTGATGGCGCGGACGGTCGCCTCGACGTTGGCGAGTTCCTCGGGAGTGACGAGGTCGGTCTTGTTCAGCACGATCACATCGGCAAACGCGATCTGGTCCTCGGCTTCCTTGGAATCCTTCAGGCGGAGCGGCAGGTGCTTGGCGTCGACCAGCGCGACGACGGCGTCGAGCTTCGTCTTGGAGCGCACGTCGTCGTCCATGAAGAAGGTCTGCGCCACTGGCACGGGGTCGGCGAGGCCAGTGGTCTCGACAAGGATTGCGTCGAAGCGTCCGGGACGGCGCATCAGGCCCTCGACGGTGCGGATCAGGTCGCCGCGCACCGTGCAGCAGACGCAGCCATTGTTCATCTCGTAGATTTCCTCGTCGGATTCCACGATCAGGTCGTTGTCGATGCCGATCTCGCCGAATTCGTTGACGATGACCGCATACTTCCGCCCGTGGTTCTCCGACAGGATGCGGTTGAGCAGCGTGGTCTTGCCGGCGCCGAGATAGCCGGTGAGGACGGTGACGGGGATCTGCTGCGGCTGGCTCATGGTCGACCTCGAAAGCGGAGAGAGGCACCATATAGGGTCGCCGCAGCGACTTTGCACGGCCAATGTTGCCGTCCATGTCGCCGGCCTATCCGACCGGGGCCGACCCCATGCGCTTCCGTCATCGAACTGATAAGAAACTCTGGCATTGCGAAGCGGCAGGCGTTTGATTGCCGGCAAAGCTCGGCCCGGCCAGACCCGGTTCGGCAGTTCGGCAAAGCTCTGGCCAGTCGGCCCGGCCTGAGGGGAGGTTCGGCGATGACGAAGGCAAGCAGGAGCGCGACGATGGCGCGGCTCCACTCCGCCGCCCGCCTGGCGCGGACGGCGCTGGCCTCGCGCCTTCTGGCGCACGGCTTCTACGCCGGCCAGGACCAGATCATGCTGGCGCTGAACGGCGAGGACGGGCAGACGCCCGGCGCGCTCGCGGCCCGGCTGGGGGTCCGGCCGCCGACGATCACCAAGACCATCAACCGCCTCCAGGCACAGGGTTTCGTGGAGAAGCGTGCATCGGACAACGATGCCCGTCAGGCGCTGATCTCGCTGACGGCGGCGGGGCGCGATGCCATCCAGGCCATCGAGAAGTCGGTGCGCAAGGCTGAAAAGCAGGCTCTGAAGGGACTGGACAAGAAAGACCAGAAGGCGCTGTCGAAACTGCTGGCGCGTATCGAGGCCAATCTTTCCGGCACGGAAACGATCGAGACCGAAGCGGCCGAGGACCTCGACGACTGAGCGGCGCGTGCCGTTCGCGGGACCAGACGCGCCCCGGCCCGCGCGCCGGATCGACCAGAAAAGCTTTGCGTCGCCCGCGAAGCTGGCCTATCCAACCCAGACTTAAACAGTTTAAATCCGGGTGGAGGCGACGCTGGCGCAGAAGATCAAGCTCTCGACGATTGCCGACGCTCTCGCGGTTTCGACCGCAACCGTGTCCTTGGCGTTGCGCGACAGCCCGCTGGTGGCCGACGCCACGCGCGAACGCATCAAGGAGCATGCGCGGGCCATCGGCTACATCTACAATCGCCGTGCCGCCAGCCTGCGGACCTCTCGGTCCGGGATCATCGGCGTCGTCGTGCACGACATCATGAATCCGTTCTTCGCGGAGATCCTGCGCTCGATCGAGAGCGAGCTCGACCGCAGCCGGCAGACCTTCCTCCTGTCCAACCACTACGACCAGCTGGAGAAACAGCGGACCTTCGTCGATACGCTGCTGCAGCTTGGTGCCGACGGCGTGATCATGTCGCCGGCGATCGGAACGCCGGCCGAGGACATCGCGATGGCGGAAGCGAACGGGCTGCCCGCGGTGCTGATCGCACGCGAGGTCGCCGGCGCCGACGTTCCAGTGTTCCGTGGCGACGACGCCTATGGCATCGGGCTGGCCACCAACCACCTGATCTCCCTCGGACACCGGCGGATCGCGATGATCGGCGGCACCGACCAGACGTCCACCGGCCGCGACCGTTTCCAAGGCTACGTCGCCGCGATGGAGAAGGCAGGCCTGCCGGTCGATCCGGGACTGCGGCTTCCAGGCCCGCGAACCAAGCAGGCCGGTTTCGAGGCTTCCAGCCAGTTCCTGGCGCTCAAGGACAAGCCGACCGCCGCCGTCTGCTGGAATGATCTCGTTGCCATCGGCCTGATGAACGGCATCGCGCGCGCTGGGCTCGTGCCGGGCGTCGACATCTCCGTCACCGGCTATGACGACCTCGAAGAAGCCGCAATCGCGACGCCCGCGCTGACGACCGTTTGGAACGGGCAGCGCGAGGTCGGACGGCGCGCGGCGCGCGCGCTGCTGGACAGGCTGAACGGCGTCTCGATGCCGGCCTCGCGGGAACTCATCCGCCCTGAACTGCACGTGCGGCAATCGACGGGGCGGCCCGCGCGCTGAACGCGACAGTGCCGGCGCAAAGCTCGCCGGCACTGTGGGTCACTGCCACGTGTCGTCAGCAGTTGGCGACGCTGGGGCTCGTCGGGTCGACCGAGCTCGGCTCGCCGCCACCCTCGCGGCTCGAGAAGCCGCAGTCGGGACCGGCCGGAACGGCGACGGCAGCACCCGCCCCGATGCTGGCTGTCGGCATCATGTCGACATCGACGCCAGTGTCGCGCAACACTTCCTGGCGGACCGGCTCGGACGGCGATGCGGGACGATATGCGCCGGCCTGGTCGGGCTCGGCGAACGCGATGCCGCCCAGCATCAGCAGCGAGGCGGCGGCGACGGAAACGATCTTGGTGGACATAGTGACATCCTTTCATCTGAGGACCCACCGCGAGCGGCGGGTCACCGTAAAGACGCGCGGGCGCGCGGTTCGGTTGCATGTCGGCGCCTGCACAATGTCGTGTTGTAGTCCGGCTGATCCCGGTGGAACTTTTTGGCACCGCAGCACGGAATCGTGCACAGGACAAAATGAAAGAGGCCGGCGTGAGCCGACCTCTTCGAAGTTCAGGACTGTTCCGTCAGGCTGATCAGAACGCGCCGATCTTGCCGCAGAATTCCTGCACGCTCGGGCTCATCGGGTCGGTGGTGGCCGCCTCGCTGTCCTGCTGCGTCAGAGCCTGGCACTCGGAGCGGAATGCCGTCTGGTCTTCGGCCGTCAGGCCCGACCACGCGGTGCGCATCTCGTCGTCCGTCTTGAGCGTTGCCATGGACTCGTCCGTGTAGAACGCGCCCATCTTGTCCTTGTTGCCGAGGATCACAGCGTCGGACGCCGTGTTCTGCGACGGGTTGTCAGACGAAGTCGACGAGGTGGCCTGCGCGTAGGCTGCGCCGCCCATCAGCGCGAGCGACAGGGCGGCTGCGGAGAGAAGCTTGATCGACATGGGGAAATCCTTCCGTGTTGTTGTTGATCGCGATTGCAGACGATCATGGGTTCAACGTAGGCGGTCGCTGATGGTTCCGCATGTTCGCGGGGATTCCTGGTCGGACGCGCTTCCGCTCCGTCATGCGGCATGGCCCGCCGATCGCTTCGTCGGAATTCGAGCGTACCCGAACGTGGACATGCCGGGGACATCGTTGCCGCTCGGATTGAAAGAATCTGCGGCTTCATGGTAGGTTTCGTTCGTGCTGTGGTCGGTCGCTCGATTGCAGACGATCGTCGACCCAACGCCGGCCGTGCCGGGTGGTTCCTGGATCTGCATTCGGGAAACTGGCGGGATGGTTCCCATGCCGCCACCGGCCGGTTGGCGTCCATCCCTCCGTGAGCGAGACGCAAAACCATGACGACAGACCATGCCGGCGAGGTGACGATCCTTGTGCCCGGCAAGCTCAACGACCATGCCGCCACGCGTCTCGCCAGCCTCTTTCGCGTCGCGCGCGTCAACGCGGCGGAGCCGGCCGTGCTCGATGCCGCCACCGCGGCGTCCGTTCGCGGCGTGGCCGCCATGACCACGATCGACGCGGCATTCATCGACGCGCTGCCCAAGCTCGAGATCATCGCCAATTTCGGGGTCGGCTACGATGCTGTGGACGCCCGTCATGCCGCCAGCCGCGGCGTCGTCGTCACCAACACGCCCGACGTGCTGACCGAGGAGGTGGCCGACACGACGATCGGACTGCTGATCAACACGGTGCGGGAACTGCCCAAGGCCGAAGCGTGGCTCCGGCAGGGGCGTTGGGTCCGCGACGGCGGCTATCGGCTGACGCCGGCGTCGCTGCGCGGCCGCCGGGCGGGCATCTTCGGTATGGGACGCATCGGCAAGGCGATCGCCCGGCGACTGGAAGCCTTCGGCCTGTCCATCGCCTATCACAACCGCAGACCGGCCGACGACGTCTCCTACGCATACCATCCGACGCTCGTCTCGCTCGCCGCGGCGGTGGACACGCTGATCTGCGTGGCGCCGGGTGGCAGCGGCACATCGAACGCGGTCAATGCCGAGGTGCTGGAAGCACTGGGGCCCGAGGGCGTGTTCATCAACATCGGGCGCGGCAGCACGGTGGACGAGGATGCGCTGGCGTCGGCGCTTTCGCGCGGCGTCATCCTGGCGGCGGGCCTCGACGTCTTTGCCGACGAGCCCAACGTGCCCGAGGCGCTGCTGGCGCTGCCGAATGTTTCGCTGCTGCCGCACGTCGGCTCGGCGTCCGTGCATACGCGGCGCGCGATGGCAGACCTGTGCGTCGACAATCTGGTGTCCTGGTTCGCAGGCAAGGGACCCCTGACGCCGGTGCCGGAGAGCCTGCCTCTGCTGTCCAAGCGCTGACGCGATGCCTCGGAGCGGCCGTTAAGCGTCGCTTAACGGCACGCCGGGCATTTTCACGAAACCGGCTCCGTGGCCGGCGGAGTGTTTGCGTATGCGTAGAGCGTTGGTGGGCGGCGGCATCGTAGCCGCGGCGTCCGTGTCATGGATGGTCGGATTTGCAACAGGTCCCGCGCCGGCGTCGCAGCCTCCGGTCCAATCCGAGCCCTACGACACGCTGTTGCTCAGCGCGCCGGGCGGCGGGCATCCTTGCACGATGAGGAAGGCCGGGACCGGACCGATGGCCCATGTCGTCGCCGATGGCGGATGTGACGCGCTTCTGTCGGGGCTTTCGCAGGTCCGCTACTGGGCCGAGAAACCCGACGGCTCGGTGGAACTGTCCATCGACGGCGACGCGGCCATCGTCGCCTTCGCCGCCGCGGATGGTGCCGGCTACGAATCCTTCGAGCCGAGATCCTCGATGATCTCGCTGACGGTCGGCGAGTAGGTCACTCGGCCGCGGTGCGCAGGCCGGCACGCGCTGCCGCGTGCGCGCGGACGGCGTCGCCGAAAGCGCGGAAGATGCGCGCGGAGTTCTCGTCGCTGCGCGACCAGTATTCCGGATGCCACTGAACGCCGACTGCAAAGGCGCGCGCATCCCTGACCGAAACCGCCTCGACGGTGCCGTCGGCCGCCACCGCCTCGATCTGCAGGCGCGAGCCCGGCCGGCCGATCGCCTGGCGATGCACGGAGTTAACCATGATCTCTCCGGCGCCGAAAACGCCGGCCAGGCAGGTGCCCGGCTTTATCGTCACCGACTGGCGAATGGCGAAGCGCGCGTCCTGACTTTCGCCCTCGGGCGCTCGATGGTCGAGCGATCCAGGCCGATCCTGGATCTCCGTGGCCAGCGTGCCGCCAAGGGCGACGTTGAGCTCCTGGATGCCGCGGCAGATGGCCAGCAGCGGAACGCCCTGGTCGATGGCCTTGCGAATCAGAGGCAGCGTGGTGGCGTCGCGCTGATGGTCGTAAGGGCCGTTCGCCTCGGTCGCTTCCTCACCGTAGAGCGGCGGATAGACGTTGGACTTCGACCCGGTCAGCATGACGCCATGCACCGAGGACAGAAGGCCGTCGAGGTCTATGCGGTCGCCGAAGGAGGGGACGAGCACCGGCAGGACGCCGGCGCCTGAAATCGCCGCCTCCAGATACTGCTGGGGCGCGGCGTGCCAGTGGTAGTTGGCGAACTCGCGGACATCCGTCGACACGGCGACGAGCGGCTGGTGGATGGGCATGGTCCGGCACCCCGATTGTCCACCGGCGTATAGCCCGAAGCCTGACCCGATGCCAGCGCCGAGCGCCGATGCGCGGTTGAACCAGCGGCCGCGGAGGAGACGGGCGGGGACCGATTCCCGACCCATTCCGCGACCAAAGCCTTAGCATCGAAGGCCTTGCGCTCGCTGGACTTGGTCATGCCAGCGTGTATTGTCGCGCAACCGGCCGGCTCCCGGCGCAACGCCGCGATCGGCCGACGACTTGCACGGTCTCAAACGGGAGGTTCAGAATGGATCGTCGTTCCTTTATCAAGAAGGCGGGTCTCGCCGGCGCAGGGGCCGCGGCGGCGACAACGCTTGCCGCGCCCGCCATCGCGCAGACCGCGCCGGTGGTGAACTGGCGGTTGACCTCGTCGTTCCCGAAGGCACTCGACACGATCTTCGGCGCGGCCGAGACGATGGCGAACTACGTCCGCGAGGCGACGGACGGCAACTTCAACATCCAGGTCTTCGCGGCCGGCGAAATCGTTCCGGCGCCGCAGGCGGCGGACGCGGTGACGGCCGGTACCGTCGAGGCCTGCCACACGGCCTGCTATTACTTCTGGGGCAAGGATCCGACCTGGGCTCTGGCCACGGCCGTGCCGTTCATGCTGAACGTGCGCCAGATGAACGCCTGGCTCTATTACGGTGGCGGCAACGACCTGCTCAACGAGTTCTTCGGCAAGCAGGGCGTCGTCGGCTTCCCCTGCGGTAATACCGGCGCGCAGATGGGCGGCTGGTACCGCAAGGAGATCAATACAGTCTCCGACCTGTCGGGCCTGAAGTTCCGCGTCGGCGGTTTCGCGGGCAAGGTGCTGGAGAAGCTGGGCGTCATCCCGCAGAACATCCCCGGCGGCGAAATCTACCCGGCGCTCGAGAAGGGCACCATCGACGCCTGCGAGTGGGTCGGCCCCTATGACGACGAGAAGCTCGGCTTCTACAAGGTGGCGCAGTACTACTACTATCCGGGTTTCTGGGAAGGCGGCCCGACGCTCCACACGCTGGTCAACCAGCAGAAGTTCAACGAGCTGCCCAAGAGCTATCAGGTGATCCTGCAGGCGGCGACGGAAGCCGCCAACGGCAACATGATGGCGAGCTACGACCAGAAGAATCCGGCGGCGCTCCGCCGGCTGGTCGCGGGCGGCGCGCAGCTGCGCCCGTTCAGCCAGGAAGTCATGTCGGCGGCCTTCGACGCGGCGAACTCGACCTACGCCGAGATTTCGGGCACGAACGCCGGCTTCAAGAAGATCATCGACAGCCAGATGGCGTTCCGCAAGGACGCGTACCTCTGGTCGCAGATCTCCGAATACACATTTGACACCTTCATGATGATCCAGCAGCGCAACGGCCGGCTCTAAGCCCGCCTGACTGCGGACAGAAGAAAGCCCGGGCTTCGCGGCCCGGGCTTTTCTTTGTCTGGAGCGACTTCCGGTTGGGTCGCCCTCGACCCCGTAGGGGTCAGAACTTCGGCGGCTGCGTCAGGTCGATCGCCGGCGCGGGCGCGCCCGTCGCGCCGTCCGCCGGAGGCGCGCCGAAGGATGGCGGGCTGTCCAGCCCGGGCAGACCCGGCTGCTCCGAGCCGAACGGCGGCACGATGATCTCGATCTCGCCGGGATCGCGGACCTCGCCCTTGTAGTGCATGACCATCTGCGGGAACGCGATCGTCAGCCCGATCATGATGATCTGGATGCAGACGAATGGCACCGCGCCCCAGTAGATCTGTCCGGTCGTGACGGGTTCGATCTTCTTGCCCGTGATGCGATCGAGATAGGGCACGCGGGCCGCCACGGAGCGCAGATAGAAAAGCGCAAAGCCGAAGGGCGGATGCATGAAACTGGTCTGCATGTTGATGCCCAGCAGCACGCCGAACCAGATCAGGTCGATGCCCAGCCGATCCGCCGCCGGTGCGAGCAGGGGCACGACGATGAACGCCAGCTCGAAGAAGTCGAGGAAGAAGGCGAGCAGGAAGACCAGGATGTTGACGACGATTAGGAAGCCGGTCTCGCCGCCGGGCATCGACACCAGCAGGTGTTCGACCCAAAGGTGGCCGTTGACGCCGTAGAAGGTGAGCGAGAAGACGCGCGCGCCGATGAGGATGAACAGCACGAAGGATGACAGGCGCGTGGTGGAGGCCAGCGCCTGACGGATCATCTCCAGGTTCAGCCGTCCCTTGGCGGCGGCCATGATCAGCGCGCCGACGGCTCCCATGGCGCCGCCTTCGGTCGGGGTGGCGATGCCGAGGAAGATCGTGCCGAGAACCAGGAAGACCAGCGCCAGGGGCGGGATGAGGACGATGATCACCTGCTGGGCCAGCCGCGACATCAAGCCGAAGCCCAGCGAACGGTCCGCGATGGTGAAGGCGTATATCGCGATGATGCCGACGGTCGCGCCCCAGATGTCGGCGTTCGCCCCCTGGGTCGGTGTCAGGTAGACATGCGCGGAATAGGCGATGCCGAAGGCGGCCGCGAGCGCCACGAACAGAGAGGTCACCCCGGCGCCAAGAGTGCGCGCCGCCAGCGGCAGTGCGGGCATGGAATCCCGGCGCAGGAAGCTCATCAGCAAGATGTAGCCGAGGTAGAGCCCGGTCAGGATCAGCCCGGGGATGAGGGCGCCCCGGTACATGTCGCCGACGGAGCGGCCCAACTGGTCGGCCAGCACGATGAGGACCAGTGACGGCGGGATGATCTGCGCCAGCGTTCCGGAAGCGGCAATGACGCCGGATGCGACACGCCGGTCGTAGCCGTAGCGCAGCATGATCGGCAGCGAGATCAGTCCCATCGCGATGACCGAGGCAGCGACCACGCCGGTCGTTGCGGCCAGCAGCGCGCCGACCAGGATGACGGCGTAGGCGAGCCCGCCGCGGATCGGACCGAACAGCTGGCCGATGGTGTCCAGCAGATCCTCGGCCATGCCCGACCGCTCGAGCACGATGCCCATGAATGTAAAGAAGGGAATCGCCAGCAGCGTTTCGTTCGACATCGTCCCCCAGAACCGGTCCGGAAGCGCGTAGAGCAGCGGCCAGGACAAGGAGATCGTGTTGTTGGAGTAGGGGGCGAGCTCGACGCCGATGAAGAAGAAGAACAGCCCGCAGGCGGCGAGGGAGAAGGCCACGGGGTAGCCAAGGAGAAGGAAGATGACGAGGGAGAAGAACATGATCGGCGCCATGTTCTGGGCGATGAACTCGATCACTTCTGGATCTCCTTCGCCAGCGCGGCAGCGTCGAGTTCGGCCTGCTCGTGGGCCGTCACGAACGGGGTCGGATCGGGCATCCGCCCGGTCATCACGGCGATCTTCTTGATGATCTCAGAAACGCCCTGCAGGCCGAGGAGGAAGAAGCCGATCAGCAGCAGCGCCTTGGCCGGCCATATGATCAGGCCTCCGGCATTGCCGGAGACCTCGCCGCTCCGCATGGAAAGACTCACATACGGCACGAAGTAGAAGATCATCAGCAGGACAAAGGGCATCAGGAAGAAGACATGCCCGAACAGATCGATCCAGTGCTGCACCCGGCGCGAGAACATGCCGTAGACGATGTCGATGCGGATGTGCTCGTTCTGCTTCAGCGTGTAGGCGGCGGCGAGCAGGAACGCCGCGCCGAACAGGTACCATTGCAGTTCTAGCCAGGCATTGGACGATGTGTTGAGCGTCTTGCGAATGATCGCATTGGCGGCGCTGACCAGGATCGCGGCCAGGATGGCCCAGGATATCCAGCGCCCGACGAATTCGTTCACATGGTCAATCGCTCGCGAAAGAGCGAGAAGGC
Organism: Rhizobiaceae bacterium; assembly: GCA_019635755.1. GTDB lineage: Bacteria > Pseudomonadota > Alphaproteobacteria > Rhizobiales > Rhizobiaceae > OAS926. The sequence continues at coordinate 208,075 of JAHBYW010000006.1, forward strand.
CGGTCATGTGCATTCCTCCCGTGACGCAGCGTCGTTCCCTTATGATCGTCAGCGTCACGCATTAGGGTATGCCGAGGGTGGCAGGCCGCGTCAACAATGCCCTTGGGAGATCAGGCCCGCCGCGGGCCGGGGTCTCGCTCCGGCCTCAGCACCAGCAGCGCCACCAGGAAGGCGAACATCCAGCCGTCGCGCCATTCGAACGGGAAATAGCCGGACCAGAGAGCTTCGGCGAGCCCGAAAGTGGCCGCCCCCGCCGCCGACCGGACGGGTGACTCGTATCCGCCGACAGCCGTCAGGAAGAGCACCTTGAGGCCGAAGGCGAGCCCTGTTCCGAAGCTGATGTTGCCATAGTAGAGCGCCGCCAGGGTCCCGGCGAGCGCTGCCGCCAGGGCGCCGCCGATGACGGCCAGGTGGAAGACACGCGCCACGTCGACCCCGACGAGCGCCGCGGCGCGCGCGTCGTCGCAGACCGCGCGCCAGGCCCGTCCCCATGACGACCGTGCAAGGAAAATCCCGCCGCCGGCGACGGTTGCCAGCACAACCGCGCAATTGAGGAGCTGGATGACGGTCAGCGTGACCTTGAACCCGCCGGACTCGGCGAAGACGACCGGGCTGGCCAGCATCGGCGGCAGCCAGAAATCGCGCGTCTCGGCGGCCAACCGGGCGATCTCCATCAGCACCAGCGAGACGCCCAGCGTGGCGGCGACGATCGTGTTCGGGGAGCGGCCGGCCAGCGGCTGGAAGACCGAGCGCGAAAGCACCGTGCCGACCAGCCAGGCGTAGGCGAACGAGACGGCAACGCCGAGCGCCACGGTCGCCGGCAGCGCAAGCCACAGCACATGCCAGCCGAACACAGCGACCAGGATCGCGGTCTGGCCCGAAAAGGCGAAGAGGGCGCCATAAGCCAGGTTGGTGCGGTGCAGGACGCCGTGGGTCAGCGCGTAGCCGAAGGCCAGCAGCGCGTAGAGCGCGCCTGCATGCACGCCGTTGAGAACCTGCTGGAGGAAATAGGCCATCCGACATCCGGCACGCGGACACGTGCCAGGAGAGCGTCGCGCGTAACAGCTAACTTGTCAAATACCAATTACCGGTTAGAATTGGCGGATGGTCGTGGCGTGGACCGAGCATCGTTTCGCCGGCGGGGCGCTTGCGCTCGACGCCGCGAACACGGTCGTCCTGCGAAACGATCCCGTCCGAACCTTCGACCGCTTCGCCGAGGCAAGAGAGATCGGCCGCTTTGCCGTCGCCGCGTCGCATTTCAGGATCGACGAACTGGGTGGACGCGCAGTCGTCGCGGACGGCGGCGACATGCAGCGCGACGCGGTGCTTGCGGTCCGCGACACGACCGACGCCCTGTTCCGCGCCGGGGCGCTGGGCCTGGCGACGGACGGCCCGATGCTCGCGGCGTTCCTGGCGGCGTGTGCGCGCGGTGTCGACCGGGTGCCTGACAGCTTCTTCGCGTCCGACAGGCCGTTCGGCGACGGCGGGCCGCTGGCACTTGAAGCCGCGATGGCGGTCTCCGCCCTGTCGCTTCTCGCGCCCGACAAGCGCCGGCGCCTGAAGATATGCGCCAATTGCGACTGGCTCTTCCTCGACCGCAGCCGCAATTCCAGCCGGCTTTGGTGCGACATGAAGGTGTGCGGCAACCGCAGCAAGGCGAGGCGCCACTACCATCGACACAAACCCGGGACCGGCGGACACGACCATGCCTGACAGATCGCGCAGGATTCACGCGGCCGGAGCCGGTCTGCTGGCCGTCCTTCTGCTCGCCGCCTGCCGGGAAAGCGGCGGGGAGGGCGAGTATTTCGAGATTTCGGGCAAGCTCTTCGAGTTCAACTACCGGCTGGGCATCGCGACCTATGTTGTCACGCTCAACCCGCTGCAGCCGGTGGCGGACGGGCAGACGGCGGTGGTCTCGTTCCAGGATCCGGCCGGCGGCGATCCCATCGAGGTTAAGCAGAGAATCTGGCCCAAGCTGGGGCACGTCACGCTCACCAGTCCGCCGCTGACCTGTGTGACGACCGGCATTCCCTACGCGGTCGCGATCCGGATCGTAGACGAGGACGGCAGGGTCCTGCAGGAGATCGACACGACGATGACATCCTCGCTCGATCAGTCGATTCTGCCGGATCGACCGCTGGTCATAGGCCCCGTCTACGAACTGAATCCCGATCTCGAGGGCCATCCCGACGGCAAGCGCGACGACCAGGCGGCGACCGTGTGCCCGCCGAAGGCGTGACAGGACGCGCGCAGGGAGGATCGAACCTCCGACCCAGTAATAATCATGCGCCCTGAGACTTTGATGCGACGCTTTCGTTCGCGTTGCCGTCCGTCCACGCGCTGGCGTTGCTCTTTTGGAAACACACGCGAAATTCGTTTGACGCACAGGCAATAGGCGGAAAGACTGCCGCCCACGTGGACCCTCGCGTGCCCGCGCCGGGTCGGCGCGATTGCCGCCCAGGAGAACGCTCGATGACGCTTCACGACGTGTCGCTCGCCGACAAGTTCGACCTCGGCAAGGAGCGCATCTTCATCAACGGCGCCCAGGCCGTCATCCGCATGCTGCTGATGCAGCGCGAGCGGGACAGGCGCGCCGGCCTCAACACCGCAGGCTTCGTTTCCGGCTATCGCGGTTCGCCGCTGGGCGGTCTGGACCAGCAGCTCTGGCGTGCCAAGAAGGAGCTGGCGAAGTCCGATATCGTCTTCCAGCCGGGGCTCAACGAGGAGCTCGCCGCGACGGCCTGCTGGGGCTCGCAGCAGACGGAACTGCTCGGCGAAGGCAAGCATGACGGGGTCTTCTCCGTCTGGTACGGCAAGGGCCCCGGCGTCGACCGCTCCGGCGACGTCTTCCGCCACGCCAACCTCGCGGGCACCGCGAAGAACGGTGGCGTGCTGGCGCTCATGGGCGACGACCACACGGCGGAGTCGTCCACGGTCGCGCATGCGACCGAGTTCCTCTTCGTCGACACGATGATCCCGATCCTCAACCCGGCGGGCGTGCAGGAGCTTATCGACTACGGCCTCTACGGCTACGCGCTGTCGCGGTTCGCCGGCACCTGGACCGCGATCAAATGCGTCAAGGACAACATCGAATCGACGGCGTCCGTCGACGTGTCGCTTGACCGGCTGAACATCGTCATCCCTGAATTCGACATGCCGTCCGGCGGGCTGAACATCCGCCACGAGATCAACATGCTCGGCCAGGAACAACGGCTGCATGAATACAAGCGCGCCGCCGCCGCCGCGTTCATCCGCGCCAATGGACTGAATCGCATCGTCTACTCCGGCGGCCGGAAGGCGCGGATCGGCATCGTCACCGTCGGCAAGTCCTACCTCGACGTTCGCCAGGCACTCGACGACCTCGGCATCGACGAGGCGCGCGCCAACGACCTCGGGCTGCGGCTCTTCAAGGTGGCGGCGCCCTGGCCGCTCGACATCGAGCACATCAAGGACTTCGCCAAGGGCCTCGAGATGATCATCGTGGTCGAGGAGAAGCGCTCGCTGGTCGAAGTGCAGATCCGCGAGCACCTCTACGGCACGTCGATGCAGCCGAAGGTCGTCGGCAAGCGCGACGAGCGTGGCGACATGCTGTTCAGCGCGGCCGGCGCGCTCGACCCGAACGACGTCGCCATCGCCGTCGGCGAGCGCATCCTGCGCATCATCGGCCCCTCCGAGGAGATCGCCGGCCGCGTCAGCCGCATCCGCCAGTTCCAGGCGATGCTGGCCGAGACCACGGACATCGCCAGCCGAACCCCGTTCTTCTGCTCGGGCTGTCCGCACAACAGTTCCACCAAGGTTCCGGAGGGCTCGATCGCCGGCGCCGGCATCGGCTGCCACTTCATGGCGCTGTGGATGGACCGGTCCACCGTCGGCTTCACCGCGATGGGCGGCGAGGGTGCGCAATGGGTGGGCCAGGCGCCGTTCTCGACGCGGGAGCATTTCTTCCAGAACCTCGGCGACGGCACCTACAATCACTCGGGAGCCCTGGCGATCCGCTTTGCGCTGTCGTCCAACGTCAACATGACGTACAAGATCCTCTACAACGACGCGGTGGCGATGACGGGCGGCCAGCCGCACGAGGGCAACCTCACCGCCAACATGATCGCGAACCAGGTGCATGCCGACGGCGTGCAGCGCATCGCCGTCGTCTCGGACGATCCAGACAAGTTCGATCGCGGCAGCTTCCCGACCGTCGCCACCTTCCATCACCGCGACGACCTCGACCTCGTCCAGCGCGACCTGCGCGAGGTGAAGGGGGTCTCGGTCCTTCTCTACGACCAGACCTGCGCTGCGGAGAAACGGCGGCGCCGCAAGCGCGGCACCTATCCCGATCCGGACAAGCGGGTGATCATCAACGAGCTGGTGTGCGAGGGGTGCGGCGACTGCGGCGTCAAGTCCAACTGCGTCTCGGTGCAGCCGGTGGAGACCGAGTTCGGCCGGAAGCGGCGGATCGACCAGTCGAGCTGCAACAAGGACTTCTCCTGCGTCAACGGCTTCTGCCCGTCCTTCGTCACGGTGCATGGCGGCAAGATCCGCAAAGCAGAAGGGAGCGCCGGCAAGGACAATCCCCTCACCGGCGTGCCGGAGCCGACGCCGTTTCCGCTGGAGGACGGCTGGGCGTCGATCATCGACGGGGTCGGCGGCACGGGGGTCGTCACCATCGGCGCAATCCTCGGCATGGCCGCCCATCTCGAAGGCAAGGGCTGCGGAATGATCGACATGGCCGGGCTGGCCCAGAAGGGCGGTTCGGTGTTCAGCCATGTGCGGATCGCGAAGTCGCCAGACGACATCCATGCCATCCGCGTCTCCGCGGGCAAGGCCGACCTGATCCTCGGCTGCGACCTCGTGGTATCGGGCGCGAAGAAGGTGCTGTCGGCGGTGCGCGACAACCACACGATCTTCGTGGCCAACACCGCGGAGATCATGCCCGGCGATTTCGCCCGGTCGGCCGACTTCTCGCTGCCCGTCGAGCGCCTGAAGAAGGCGATCCGCGACGCGGCCGGCGACAGAGCGCACTTCTTCGACGCGACCCGGACCGCGACGGCGCTGTTCGGCAATTCGCTCGGCGCGAACATGTTCATGCTGGGTTTCGCGTTCCAGCACGGCGGACTGCCGGTGGCCTCGGAGGCCGTCGAGAAGGCCATCGAACTGAACGGCGAGGCGGTGCAGATGAACCTCGCGGCGTTTCGCTGGGGGCGCCGGGCGGCGCACGACCCCGACCATGTGCGCACCCTCGTCGCCCGCGCGGCGGGAGATCGCGCGCCGCAGCGTGCGCAGACGCTGGACGAGGTCATCGCGAGGCGGGTCGCCTTCCTCACCGACTACCAGAACGAGGCCTATGCGGCCCGCTATGCCGACCGGATCGCACGGCTGCGGGCAGCCGAGGCCAAGGCCGCGCGCGGCTCGACTGTGGTGACGGAAGCTGCGGCGCGCAACCTGTTCAAGCTGATGGCGATCAAGGACGAGTACGAGGTCGCGCGGCTCTACACCGACGGCTCGTTCCGCAAGCAGCTGGACGCGCAGTTCCAGGCTTACGACCGGCTGGAGTTCCACCTCGCGCCGCCCGTTCTCGGACGCACCGGCAACGACGGCAAGCCGCGCAAGTCGAGTTTCGGGCCGTGGATGATGAATGGTTTCCGGATTCTTGCGGCCTTCAAAGGCCTGCGTGGTTCCGCGCTGGACATCTTCGGCTACACGGCCGAGCGGAAGATGGAGCGCAAGCTCCTGGCGCAGTACGAGGCCGACCTCGACCTGATCCAGGGCGCGCTGGCGCCGGACAAGGTGGAAGCGGCGGCCGCCGTGGCCTCGATTCCCGCGCTGATCCGGGGGTTTGGCCACGTCAAGGAAGCCAATGCACGCATGGCGGCCGGCGAGCGCGTGCGCCTTGTCGAGCGGCTGATGGCGCAGGAGCCCGCGCCCGAACTGCAGGCGGCGGAATAGACGCTGCCTGTTGGTCGGCTTGAGTTAAGAAACCGTTTCGAAGATCCGGGCGGAAGCCTGGCCCGCGGCTTCAACTAAACATTCTTTAAGCGGATTGTGACATGACGGCAGCTACGTCGCGGCGCCGTCAATGAAAACCAGAAGCAACGACATCACTGTCGACATCTATGCCGGGTTCGTCCGGTCGCTGTTCAACGACGCGATCATCCTGATCGTCGGCGCGCTCTGCCATTCGATCATCGCTCTGCTGGTCTATCGGCGCACGGGCGAGACGATTTACCTCGTCCTCGCCGGCGTCATGTTCACGGCGGGGTCATACCGCTATCTTGGCATCCGCAACTTCCAGAAGAACGGCTCCATCACCGACTATCCGTCGGCCGTGCACTGGGAGAACTACTACCTGATCGGCGGCACGATCCAGGGTTTCTTCCTCGGCCTGTTCTGTTTCGTCGCGATCTATGTCGCGCCCGATACCTTTGCCGAGATCGCCTCGTGCTCCGTGGCCATGGGCTCGACGATGACCATCGTCGGGCGCAACTACGGCTCCAAGAAGATGGTGGCGATCCTGTCGGTGACGGTGGTCGCGCCGATCGCCATCGGCCTCATGCTGCGCGGCGACCTGAATCACGTCGTGCTCGGACTCTACATCATCCCGTTCATGCTGATCATCACCAAGATGGCCACGCATGTGCGCACGGTCCTGTTCACGGCAATCAGCGAGGAAAAGAAGGCGAACCGTCTGGCGCAGCGCTTCGACCGCGCGCTCAACACCATGACGCACGGCCTGGTGATGCTCAGCCCGCACGGCAGGGTGGTCGTCGCCAATGCCGAGGCCGTCGAGGCGCTCGGCGTCAAGAACGCCGAGGCGCTCATCGGCCGGTCGCTGAAGGCGCTGGTCATGCGCGGTGTCGCAGGCGGCCTCATCGAGGCGAAGGACGGTCGCTTCATCGAGGCGCAGCTGACGCGTGCCATGCGCGAAGGCCGCGACCGCAAGATCCTCGTTCGGCTGAACAACGGCCGCCACTTCGAGTTTTCCGCCAGCGAGGGGAGCGAAGGCCTGGGCGTCATCACCTTCGAGGACGTATCGCCGCGTATCGAGGCCGAGGAGAAGATCCGGTCGATGGCGCGCTTCGACAGCCTGACCGGCCTGGCCAACCGTGCCTATTTCCACGAAATCGTCGCCGAGGCGATGGCCAGCGGCGATCCGGAGCGCCAGTGCGGCCTGGCCGTCCTCGACCTCGACGACTTCAAGACCATCAACGATACGCTCGGCCACCCGATCGGCGATGGCCTGCTGTTCGCCGTGGGCGAGCGCCTGGCGGCCATTGCCAGCGACAATGTCTGGGTCAGCCGCTTCGGCGGCGACGAGTTCATGATCTATGTCGACAGGGTGGAGTCCGAGCAGCGGTTCGCCGGACTGATCGACGGCGTCTTCGCCAACCTGCAGGGCGAGGTCGACGTCGCGGGGCATGCGCTGCGCATCCAGATCAGCGCCGGCGCGGTGCTGTCGCGGATCAAGCATACCGACGTCGACGCGATGATCGTCAAGGCCGACCTCGCCCTCTACAAGGCGAAGGAGCTGGGCAAGAACGGCTGGCGCCTGTTCGAAAGCGCGATGGACGCCGCGTTCCGCAACCGCCAGCTGATGAAGGCGGATCTCAGATCAGCCGTCGAAGCGAAGGGGCTGAGGGTTGTGTACCAGCCGATCGTGTCGATGGAGACCATGCGGATCGCCAGCTGCGAGGCGCTCTGCCGCTGGGACCACCCCGACCTCGGGCCGATTTCGCCGGGCGTGTTCATCCCGCTGGCGGAGGAGATGGGCATCATCTCCGACATCAGCGCCTTCATGCTGGGTGCCGCGACGAAGGAATGCGCCAAGTGGCCCGAACACAACAGTGTCTCGATCAACCTTTCGGCGAAGGATTTCCGCAGCGCCGGCATCGTCGACAAGGTGCGCGAGGCGCTGGACGCGTCCGGCCTGGCGCCGCACCGGCTGGAGATCGAGCTGACGGAAACCGCGCTGCTGGACGACAAGTCGCTCACGCGCGAGATCATCGAGGAGCTGAAGTCGCTCGGCGTGCGGATCGCGCTCGACGATTTCGGCACCGGCTATTCCAGCCTCAGCTATCTGCACAAGCTGCCGCTGGACAAGGTCAAGATCGACCGTTCGTTCCTGATCGATGTCACTCAGAACAAGCGTTCGCTCGAACTCCTGAAGGGCGTCGTGAACATGTCGCGGCCGCTCGGCCTGGCGGTGACCGTTGAAGGCGTCGAGACCTTTGAGCAGCTGAAGATCCTGGCGCTCGAAGTGAAGCCCGACCTCGTACAGGGCTTCCTGTTCGGCTCGGCGCTGACCGCGTCGGGCATCGAGACGATGTCCACGACGGTCTGGCCGTTCGCCAAGGACATCAAGTCCGCCAAGCGCGCGGCACGCCGCTAGCCTCTCAAATACAACCAATGACATTTCTTAACGCGATCCTCGCAACCTTTACGTTTCATTAAGGTTAACGCGCCGTAAACGAGGTCGGTCGGGTTTTTATCTTTACAGTTTTCATCAATTGGTTACGGTGAAAACACTGAGGCGGCGGACTTCTACGAGGACTTTATGAGTGAGCGTCTTGCGACTCTCCATTCGGAGAGGGTGCGCGAATTCGTGCCTGCTTCCGGGCAGTCTGCGTTCGATCGCAGCGTGCAGGCGCTGCTGGAGCGCATCGAATACCGCCGCTGCGACAGCGGAGAGGATCTCGAGGCGATCTACGCGCTTCGCTACAAGGCCTACCGCGCGCACGATCTGGTGCCGGAGCAGCGCGAGCATCTCTTCTACGACAAGCTTGACGATGCGCCGAACTGCCATCGCTTCGGCGTTTTCATCGACGACGAGCTCGCCAGCACGGTTCGCATCCATCACCTGACCCGCGTCGACCCGTTCTCACCGGCGATGAGCGTCTTCGACGACGTGCTGAGGCCGCGCCTGCTGCGCGGCGAGACCTTCATCGATCCGAGCCGGCTGGCCGCCGACCCGAGCCTGACCGCGACCTACAAGGCGTTGCCCTACGTGACGCTGAGGCTGGCGGTCGCCGCGCTGAGCTATTTCGACTGCACCAGCTGCCTGTTCATGATCCGCGACGAGCACCAGGCATTTTACCAGCGCATCTTCGGCGCCGCGCCGATTGCTGCTCCGCGTCCCTATGCCAGCGTCAACGTGCTCGGCATCCTGTACGAATCGGACTGCGAGACGAACATGGCGAAGACGATCCGCCGGTTCCCGTTCTTCAATTCGACGCCGGTCGAGCAGCGCATGCTGTTCGCAAAGCCGCATGTCGGCGAGCTGGCGCCGCTGACGATCCGGCCGACGGCAAAGTACTATCGCGACGCGGCCTGAGCCGGACCTGTCCCAGGCCCGCGACTTCGACTAAGACATGGGCGCGCGGCGATTCCCGCCGCGCCACGCCGCGTCCCGGGCGCCGGGCCGGCCGGCCATACGGAGGCACCCATGGAACTCAACGTCTCGCTCGCACCGCTCGTCGCGCTGATCGCCGGCGTGCTGATCCTCGTGATGCCGCGGCTGCTCAACTACATCGTCGCGATCTACCTGATCGTGGTGGGCCTGCTCGGCCTGTTCCCGCAGATCGCCTCCTGATCCCGTCGGCGGCGTCGGCGCGATGAAACGCGTTTCGGTCAAGGTCGGGCTTGCCGTCGCCGTGGTGATCGCCGCGGCGGCGGGCTGGATGTCGACGGCCGTCGCCGATCGCACGGTCAGCCTGCCGACCATGGCTTACCGGACGGGGCCGTTCGCCGCGTCCGGCGTTCCGCTGCTCAACGGGATGCGCGACTACGTCACGCTCCTCAATGAGCGCGACGGGGGCGTGAACGGGGTGACGCTGGTCTACGAGGAGTGCGAGACCGCGTTCACGACGGAAAAGGGTCTCGAATGCTATGAGCGCGCCAAGGCGAGGGGGCTTGTGGCGCAGCCCTGGTCGGCGACGCTGATGGTCGAGCTGCTGAAGCGCGCGGCGACCGACAAGATGCCGATCCTGGCACCCGGCTACGGCTTTTCCGCGATGGCCGACGGCCTGACCTTCGAATGGGCGTTCACGCCGCCCAGTTCGATGGCGGACGGCATGTCGATGATCCTCAAGGTCATCTCCGACGGCAATCTGGCGCGGCTGGAGCGCAAGACCGTCGCGCTGCTCCACTTCGACGCGCCGAACGGCGCCGACGGACTGCCTTTTCTCAACGCGATGGCCGAGAAGTACGGGTTCGAGGTGACGCGCATCCCGGTCTCCGCCAAGGAGATGCAGAACCAGACGGCGCAATGGCGGCGGATCGCGGATGAGAAGCCCGACTTCGTGCTTCTGTGGGGCTGGGGGCCGATGAACCAGACCGCGCTCGTCGAGGCCGCCAAGGTCGGCTACCCCATGAGGCAGATCGTCGGCATCTGGTCGTCGGCCCATGACGGCGACTTCGTCGTGGCCGGGCAGTCCGCCAGGGGCTACCGGGCGCTGTCCTGGAACCTGCCCAATTCCAATGCGCCAGCCATGCGGGCGATCCGCGCTCTCGTGGTCAACGCCGGCAAGTCGTCCATCGATCCCAAGTCCGGAGAGTTCGATTCCGTCTTCTACCAGCGCGGCGTGCTGGTCTCGATGATCGGCGTCGAGGCCTTCCGCAAGGCACAGATGCAATTCGACAGCCAGGTGGTGACCGCCGAGCAGATGCGCTGGGGCCTGGAGAATCTCGACCTCAGCGATGCACGGCTCAAGGAACTGGGCGTGGACGGAATGATCGGCCCGTTCAAGACCAGCTGCACGGACCATTCCGGCCATGCCGGCGCGTGGATGCTGGAGTGGGACGGCGCCCGGTTCACGCAGGCAACCGAAATGCTCGTTCCGGAGCAGGCTGACGTGGCGGCGGTCGTCGCCCAGCAGGCCAAACACTTCGCCGAGGAGAACAAGCCCTGGCCGGTGCGCAAGTGCAGCTAGATCGGTCCCGCGGCGCGGCCGTTTGACCTCCGGGAGGCCTCGAAGCACGCCCGGCGGGCGTTTCGCCACCTGAAAATGCTCGCGCGGCGCTCGTGTCGCAGGGGCAGGGGCAATCGCCTTGTTGCCCGCCGGGCCGCTTTTGGGTATGTGCCGAACGACGCTGCTGCGAGGGAAGAAAGATGGCCGACAACACGCCTTCCGGGCCCGTGGAACTGGGTGCCGCCATGGACTATGCCGAGCACGACAAGACCTACAATCTGTTTCTGGGTCTGACGAAGTACGGCTCCATCTTCTGTATCGCCCTCTTGGCTGCGATGGCTTTCGGATTCTTCACGCCGGCGGGCTTCATTTCCTCCACGATCCTTTTCGTGCTCATCTGCGTGCTCGGGGCATTCCTCCTCCGCTGAGCCGGACTTGGCTTGCATGACGGGCCGGGAGCGCCGGGGCGCACCCGTGCCCCTTTCCAACATGAAGGAATGACGCGGTGGGGCAGACCGTTTTCGTACCCAAGGAAATCGACGCGAACGAAACGCGCGTCGCCGCCTCGCCCGATACGGCCAAGCGGCTCAAGGGCCTCGGCTTCGACGTGATCGTCGAGGCCGGCGCGGGCGCCGCGTCGCGGATCGTCGACGAGGACTATGCCAAGGCGGGCGCGACCATCGGCAAGGCGGCGGACGCCGGATCGGCCGACGTGATCCTGAAGGTGCGCCGCCCGACCGATGCAGAGATCAAGCGGTACAAGCCGGGCGCCGCCGTCATTGCGACGATGGACCCGTACGGCAACGACGCCGCGGTGGCAGCGATGGCGCGGGCAGGGGTCACCGCCTTCGCGATGGAGTTCATGCCGCGCATCACGCGCGCGCAGGTCATGGATGTGCTTTCGTCGCAGGCGAACCTCGCCGGCTACCAGGCCGTCATCGACGGCGCGGCGGAATATGACCGCGCGCTGCCGATGATGATGACGGCCGCCGGCACCGTGCCTGCCGCCAAGCTGTTCGTGATGGGCGTTGGCGTCGCGGGGCTTCAGGCGATCGCCACCGCACGGCGCCTCGGCGCCATCGTCACCGCGACTGACGTGCGCCCTGCCGTCAAGGAACAGGTGCAGTCGCTCGGCGCGAAGTTCCTCGCCGTCGAGGACGAGGAGTTCAAGGCGGCCGAGACGGCGGGCGGCTACGCCAAGGAGATGTCCAAGGCCTACCAGGCGAAGCAGGCGGCGCTGACCGCCGAGCACATCGCCAAGCAGGATATCGTCATCACCACCGCTCTGATCCCCGGCCGCCCCGCGCCAAAACTGGTCTCCGCCGAGATGGTCGCGTCGATGAAGCCGGGTTCGGTGATCGTCGACCTGGCCGTCGAGCGCGGCGGCAATGTCGATGGCGCGGTTCCCGGCAAGGTCGTGACCACGGGCAACGGGGTGAAGATCATCGGGCACCTCAACGTGCCGGGCCGAGTCGCGGCGTCCGCCTCGCTGCTCTATGCCCGCAACCTCTTCGCGTTCCTCGAGACTTTGGTCGACAAGGCCAAGAAGGAACTTGCGATCAACCGCGACGACGAACTGGTCAAGGCGACGATGCTGACCGACGCCGGCAAGGTGGTGCATGCCAATTTCGCCGCAGCGGCGGCGCTGGTCGATGCGTCGCCGGCAGAGGCCGGCGAGGACGATGCGCCGGCCAGGAAGCGCGCGCCGCGCAAGGCTGCGGACAAGACGGCCGACAAGGCCGGGGGAGACGCGTGATGGACAAGACCGCTCTCGAACAGGCGCTGGAGCAGCTGGAAACGGCCGTCGGCACTCTGAAGGTCGCCGTCGCCAACCTGGCCGACTCCGATGGCGCCGGGGACGTCGTGCATGCCGCATCCGGCGGCGTGATCGACCCGTTCGTCTTCCGCTTCGCGATCTTCGTGCTGGCGATTTTCGTCGGTTACTACGTGGTCTGGTCGGTCACGCCTGCGCTGCATACGCCGCTGATGGCCGTGACCAACGCCATCTCCTCCGTCATCGTCGTCGGCGCTCTTCTGGCCGTCGGCATCTCTGCGTCGGGGCTGGCGACCGGCTTCGGCTTCGTCGCGCTGACGCTGGCGGCGGTCAACATCTTCGGCGGCTTCCTCGTCACGCAGCGCATGCTGGCCATGTACAAGAAGAAAGAGAAGTGAGCCGATGAACGCCAACTTCGCTTCCTTCCTCTATCTCGTCTCCGGCATCCTGTTCATCCTGGCCCTCCGGGGCCTGTCGCATCCGACAACGAGCCGCCAGGGCAACATGTTCGGCATGGTCGGCATGGCGATCGCCATCCTGACCACGCTGGCTCTGGCGACGCCGTCCTGGTCGGGCGTCGCGCTGATCGTCCTGGGCCTCGCCATCGGCGGCGGCGCCGGCGCATTTATCGCGCGCCGCATCGCGATGACGTCGATGCCGCAGCTGGTCGCAGCCTTCCACAGCCTGGTCGGCCTCGCCGCGGTCATGGTGGCCGCGGCTGCGATGTATGCGCCGGAGAGCTTCGGCATCGGCACGGTGGGCGACATCCACGGCCAGGCGCTGGTCGAGATGAGCCTCGGCGTCGCCATCGGCGCGGTGACGTTCACCGGCTCGGTCATCGCCTTCCTGAAGCTCGACGGGCGGATGTCCGGCAAGCCCATCCTGCTGCCGATGCGCCACGTCATCAACCTGGCGCTCGGCGCGGCGCTGGTGGTGCTGATCGTGCTGCTCGTGACAACCGAGAGCACCTTCGTGTTCTGGCTGATCGTGCTGGTGTCGCTCCTGCTGGGCGTGCTGCTGATCGTCCCCATCGGCGGCGCCGACATGCCCGTCGTCGTGTCGATGCTGAACTCCTATTCGGGCTGGGCCGCGGCCGCGCTCGGCTTCACGCTCGGCAACCTTGCGCTGATCATCACCGGCGCGCTGGTCGGATCGTCCGGCGCGATCCTGTCCTACATCATGTGCAAGGGCATGAACCGCAGCTTCATCTCCGTCATCCTCGGCGGATTCGGCGGCGAGGTCGCGGCGGCCGCCGACGACGGCGTGCAGCGGACGGTAAAGACCGGTTCGGCCGAGGACGCGGCCTATCTGATGGCCAATGCGCAGAAGGTCATCATCGTGCCGGGCTACGGCATGGCGGTGGCCCAGGCACAGCACGCGCTGCGCGAGATGGCCGACAAGCTGAAGGCCAAGGGCGTCGAGGTGAAGTACGCGATCCATCCGGTCGCCGGCCGCATGCCGGGCCACATGAACGTGCTGCTCGCCGAGGCCAACGTGCCCTATGACGAGGTGTTCGAACTCGAGGACATCAACTCCGAGTTCGCGCAGGCCGACGTCGCCTACGTGATCGGCGCCAACGACGTGACCAATCCGTCGGCGCGCGACGACAAGTCCTCGCCTATCTACGGCATGCCGATCCTCGACGTCGACAAGGCGCGCACCTGTCTCTTCGTGAAGCGATCGCTCGGCTCCGGCTATGCCGGCATCGACAACACGCTGTTCTACAAGGACGGCACGATGATGCTGCTCGGAGACGCCAAGAAGATGACCGAGGAAATCGTCAAGGCGATGGATCACTGACCGGCCTTTGCTTCTATTAGCATAGTAAAACCCGGCTCCGGCCGGGTTTTGTATTTCTTGCTTCGCCAATTGGTGCTAATGTCGCGCCTTCGCTGGGAGGTCGGCATGGCCGTTGCAAAGACGACCCGCAAGAAGACATCGACCGATTCACAGCAGGCCCTTCCCGACACGCCTCCCATGGCGCCGGTTCCGCCACGCAAGCCGAAGCAAGCGGTCGTCATCGTGCATGGGATGGGGGAGCAGAAGCCGCTGGAGACGCTGCGCGGTTTCGTCGAGGCCGTCTGGGGCGCGCGGCCAATCGCGCAGCCGACGGCCTCGCCCAACGACGTTTGGCTGGTTCCCGACATGAGGGCGGGATTGACTGAACTTGCCCGCGTCACCACCCGCGAGAACAAGGCCGGCGTGGTCACGGACTTCTACGAGCTCTACTGGTCCGACCTTCTCGTCGGCAACACGATGACCCAGATCCGGTCGTGGGTGACCGGATTGCTGCTGCGCTGGCCGCACCAGGTTCCCAAGGAGACATTCGCCCTCTGGCTGGCGCTTTGGGCGATCGTCGGCGTGATCGCCGCGATCGCCGTCATTGTCGGGCTGAACAGTTCGCTGGAGAGCCTGGTCAAGACGATCGCGGAAGCCGAGGTCACCCGCAACCCCTGGACGGCGGCCGGGAGCGTGGCTTTCGGTCTGATTGCCCTCTGGCTCCTCGCCAAACGCCTGATCGCGCAGGAAGCGGAATGGAGCTCCCACGCAGACGCGACCCATCATGGCATCTGGGCGATCGAGACGCCTCGCACGGCCTCGGTGACCGTATGGCTGTCCCGCGCGCTGGTCGGCGTGGTGCCCGTCGTGGTCGCCGTCCTTGCCTATCTCTATTTTCCCTGGTCCCTGCTTGGCGTTCTAAAGACATGGCTGCTCATCGCCGGCGCCGTCATCGCCTGGCTGCTCGTCAGCTGGGTGGTGCCGGTGTTCGGAGACGTCGCGCGCTACGTGCGCACCTCGCCGGATGCGGTGTCAGCGCGTTCGGAGATCCGGGAACGCGGCGTCAAGCTGCTGCGGGCGCTGCATGCTCCGATCGACGACAGGCCTTCAGCCAAACAGTACGATTTCGGCAATGCCGCTCCGTACGAGCGCGTGGTGGTGGTCGGACACAGCCTCGGTTCGATCGTCGCCTACGACATCCTCCGCCTGTTCTGGCAGGAGCGCGGACCCACCAGCCGCAATCCTCCGACCGATCCGACGCTCGCCAGGCTCGGTGTGATGGAGGAGTATTGCCGCCCGTTCGTGAGCGACCCGCTCGGCATCGACCCCCAGCGCCTCAGGCAGCTGCAGGCCGATGTCGCCACGGCGCTGGCCGCCGAGCCTAAGGGGTGGCGCGTCACCGATTTCGTCACGCTCGGCTCGCCGCTCACCCACGCTGAATTCCTGGTCTCCAGCGACCGGGCCGCCTTCGAGGAGCGCAAGGCCGAACGCCTCTTTCCGACATGCCCCCCAATGCTGGAACCGGGCAAGGGCAGCTTCCTCTATCCCGAATCGAGGCGCTTCGCCCACCACGCTTCCATGTTCGCTGCGATGCGCTGGACGAACATCTTCGACCCACGCAGCTGGCTGATGCTCGGCGACTTCATCAGCGGTCCATGCCGGCCCAATTTCGGGCCGGGCATCATCGACATCCCGGTTCGGATCAAGCGGCGGGGCATTCTCGGGCGGCTGGTCACCCACACCGACTATTGGAACCAACACGCGATGGGGGTGGTCGACGAAGACGTCTGGGCTCAGCTCGAGACGGCGGGCTGCACGGCGAAGGATCAGGCGCACCTAGAGGCTCTGCGCAACGCGCTCAGCCTCCGCTGAAGCGGAAAGGCTCTATGCGCGGTCGAGCCCGTCGCGCACCCGGATCAGCCTTGCTCTCAGCTCGGCCTGCGTCTCCAGCGTCTCGCCGGCCGCGGCTGTCATCGCCAGTGCGGCCTCGCAGCCTTCTCTCCGCATCGCCATGCCCTCGGCGGTTGGTGCGATGTCGAGCAGCCGCTCGTCGAGCTTGCTGCGCGCGCGCGTGACGAGCCCCCTGCCTTCCAGCTTCTTCACCAGCGGGGTCAGCGTGCTGGAATCGAGCTGCAGCCGCTCGCCGAGCGCCTTCATGGTCGTACCCCTGGTCTCCCAGAGCACGGTCATGACGAGGTACTGGGGATAGGTGAGGTCGAGCGCGTCGAGCCGCTTCTTGTAGAAGCGCATGACGGCGTTGGCGGCTGAGTAGATGGCGAAACAGGGCATGACGTCGAGCGTCAGCCGGTCCATCAGCTCGGGGTGCTTCTCGAAATCGATATCCATCACAGCCCTCATTGCAGAGGCTTCCACGCGCACCTGTCCGAGCACGAACTGGCATTTCTAGTTAAGTCGTGCACGATCAAATCGCAAGCTCTTCAACTTTTCGTGATGTCCATAAAGATCGTTGACGATTAAATCGTATACGATTAGATTGATCGTATTGGAACACGACGGCAACGGCCGCCGGTCCGCACCATCAGAGGAGAGACTTCGATGACCACTTCCCGCCTCAGCAGCACGATCGTCCTCGTCCACGGCGCCTGGATGACCGCCGCGTCGTGGGACAATTTCCGCAAGCCGCTCGAAGCTGCCGGTTATGCCGTCCATACGCCGACCTGGCCTTTCCTCGACGGCAGAACCGCCGCCGACCTGCGTACCAACCCGCCGGCCGCGCTGGGCTGGCAGAAGGCCGGCGAAATCGCCGACCATGTCGGCAGGTTCATCGAGACACTGCCGGAGAAGCCGATCATCATCGGCCACTCGATGGGCGGCCTGGTGACACAGCTCCTGCTCGACCGCGGCTACGGCGTCGCCGGCGTGCTGCTCGATCCGGGTCCCGTCGCGGGCATCATCGCCGACCCGGTGTCGCTGCTAGCCGCGCTGCCCGTCCTGACTCGCTGGAATGCGTGGAACCGCACCTACACGCTCTCTAAGGCGCAGTTCGACGCCAAGTTCGCCAACACCGCGCCGAAGGCCCTGCGCGACGAGGCATACGACACGTACATGGTGCCGACTTCCGGGCGCGTCTTCGCCCAGGCTGCGACCGGCCTCGGCATTCGCATCGACGTCAAGAAGCGTACGCAGCCCGTTCTCGTGACGGCGGCATCGGAGGACAAGACTGTTTCGCCAGCGCTGTCGCGCAAGATCTACCGCAAGCACAAGAAGGCGCCTGGACGCACCGACTTCGTCGAGTTCGAGGGGCTGTCGCACTTCCTGATGACCGAACCCGGCCATGAGAAGGTGGCTGCGTACATCCTGTCTTGGCTGGAGGGGCTTTGACTCAGGCCTTGGCGCAGGATCGACCGTGGTTACCGCCGATTAACCATTGTCCCCAACAATCCATCTTTCAAGGTCGCTCCGGACGGGGGACTCGAATGGAAACTGGATTGAAGTCCTACATCTGCCAATACGAGAGCGGGGGCACGGTGCATTCCTGCCGCATCGAAGCTCTTTCGGCCGAGGATGCGCTGGCGCGGATGCGGGCGCTTCCCTGGGGCGTCGGGGCCGGCCCGGTCGGTCTGCCTCGCCGCCACCATCCGCAGCTTGAGCGCGTTACCAGCTACGCGGTCGCCTGCCTGCGGCAGATGCGCCAGCTGATGGGCGATCACGCCGCCGGCGCGGATGTGGGCGGTGCCGAGTTGCGCACGGCCGCCGCGACGCCGAGGATGGCCAGCGGGATGAAGGCGACGAAGAGCCAGTAGCCGACGCTTGCGGAAGCGGCGTCGTTGACTCCTGCGGAGAAGCCACCTGCATTGGCGATGATGCCGCAGAGCGCGGCGCCGACGGCGTAGCCGATGCGCTGCATGGTGGGCACGGCTGACGCGGCGACGGTACGCTCCGTCTCCGGAGCGGCGCCGACGATGATGCGGGTAACGAACGGCCAGGCGATCCCGAACCCGCCTCCCTGGAGGACTGCACAGGCGAGGATCAGCGGGATCGAGCCGGCCGGCACCGCGTAGGCGAAACCCGCGATGCCCGCCGCGACCATGCTCATGCCGCCGATGATGATGAGGCGCTCGCGCCGGGGCGGCGCGTTGGCGACGGCGATCGACAGGATGGACCAGGCGATCGACTCCGCCGCGATGATGTAGCCGGTGGTGAGCACCGAGATTCCGTGCAGGTTGGTCAGGATCAGCGGGCCGTAGACGGCGAAGGAACAGGTCGCGACGGAGAAGGCGAGGACGATCGTCATGCCGCTGCCGACCTGCGTGCGCCAGTCGAACAGCCTGCTGGGAAACAGCCGCGATCGCGGGCGGCGCGCGTCGAGGGCGAAGAAGGCGGCGAGCCCGGCGAGACCGAGCAGCAGCAGCAGCGTGGAGCGGCCGGCGCGAATCTCGACGCCGGCGACCGCGATCAGCATCACCGAACCGGCGAGCACCATCAGCGGAAGGAACGGAAACGGCGCGGCGCCGCCCGGCCGTCTTTCGGTTGCGCGCGGACCGCGCAGGAAGACGAGCGTCGCCAGCGCCATCGTAAGCCCGCCGCCGGTGAAGACACCGAAGGCGACGCGCCACGAGAACGCCTCGGCAAGCACCGCCCCGATCAGCGGACCGCTGAACGCCGCGACACCCCAGACGGCTGAGATGATGGCGAAGAGTTGCGGCCAGATGCGGCGGTCGAACAGCCGCTCGACCGCCACGAAGGCCAGGGCCACGAGGCCGCCGCCGCCGAAGCCTTCGAGCAGCCGGCCGGCGAGGAACACCGGCATGGTCGGTGCGGCCGCGCAGACCAGGGCGCCCGCCGAATAGAGCAGGGCGGCCGAGATCATCGTCGCCCGCAGCGAGACGAAGGAAAGCAGGCGCCCGGCCGCGGCGCCCGCGCAGATGGAGCCGAGCTCGTAGATCGCCAGCGACCAGCCGACGAGCTGGACGCCGGACAGGTCTCCCACCATCGCCGGCATGACCGTGGCGACCATCGTCTCGTTGGTGGCATGGAGAAGGATGCCGAGGCTGATGAAGCAGAAACGCGCCAGGTCGCCGCTCGCCCAAAGCGAGCGCCAGTCGACCCTGGCGGCGGATGCGGTGTCCATGCTTGGAAAAGCCCGTTCGGACCTTGCTTAGGCAGCGGCGGTCACGAACGGCAAGCCGGCCAATGGCCTATAATGTCTGCGCCAATCCCCCGCGGTCACCCGCCGTCGCGGAATCCGGCCTCGATGTTGTTGCCGTCGGGATCGATGGCGAAGGCGGCGTAGTAGCCCATCTCTTTTGGACCGCGCGGGCCGGGCGGCCCATTGTCCACGCCGCCATTGCCGATCGCAGCCATGTGAAAGGCGTCGACCGCGGCCTTGTCCCGCGCCGCAAAGGCCACATGGATGGGGCTCGAAGAGGTTTTGTCGTCGGCACGCCAGAAATTGGGGCGATCCGTCCCGATCCACAGGAAGGGAACATGGTCATCCGCGCTCCGGACGACCAGGAAGGACGTCGGCCCGTTGTCCATCGTTGCAAGGCCGAGCGGCCGCAAAGCCGCGTCGTAGAAGCGCCGCGCCGAAGCGAGGTCGCGGACGCGAAAGCCGAAATGGTCAAGCATGCAACCCTCCTGTCGCAGGCATAACCGGAACGGCGGCGGGTCGTTCCCGTCCGGGGACGGGAATCGCGGGCGCTCAGGCCTTCTTGGTCCGGGCCAGTCCGTCGACGGCCGGCTGGTAGTCCGGCTTAAGCCGGACGGCCGCCTGGTAGGACTTCGCCGCCTTGGCCGTTTCCCCGCGGCGCTCGAACACGAGCGCCTGGTTCGCCCAGCCTTCGAAGCTGTTGGGGTCGAGCTTCACGGCCATGTTGAAGTCGGCGAAGGCGTTGTCCTCGTCGTTCATCGCCAGATAGGAGATGCCGCGCCCGTTGTAAGGCTCGGCCGCGTCGCCCTGAAGCGAGATGGCGGTCGAGAAGTCCTCGATGGCGAAGGCGTGCTGGCCCTGCGACTGATAGATGAGGCCGCGGTTGTGGTAGGCGCGCGCGTCGGTCGTGTCGAGCTGGATGGCGCGCTGGAAGTCGTTGAATGCCTGCTGCGTCTGGCCGGCCAGGCGATAGACATTGCCGCGGCCGATGTAGGCCGTATCGTAGTTCGGATTGAGCTGGAGGGCGCGGTTGTAGTCGGCGATGGCGGCCGACTGGTTGCCCATGAAGCGATGGATCAGCGCGCGGTTGGCATAGGCCTGGTAGAAATTCTGATTGAGCGCCAGCGCCTGGTCGAAATCCTGCAGCGCGTCCCGGTATTTGCCGGCCCGGCCATAAGCGGAGCCGCGGACATTGTAGGCCTCGGGATCGCGCGGGTTGCGGTCGATCACGGCCGAGAGCGACGAGATGTTCTCCTCCGATCCCTGACGCACGTCGATCGCCGCGAGTTCGCCGGTGGGGGACGTGGTGTTGCAGCCTGCCATGGGCAGCATGGCAATGAGCGCCAGCGCTGCCATCCACGACCGCGGCGTCGGCTCGCCGGTGCGGAACAATGAAGTCAAAGGGCATCCCCCGTTTCGAGTAAGTCCGGTCGCCGCATGCCCGTGGAGGGGGCCAAAGAGAAAGGGTGGCGGCGATTCTACATCGCGCCACCCTCGACACTAGTCCCGGAAAAGGACGAAAACTTGACGGCCTCAGCGGGCCGGACGTGCTGCAGGCGCCGGGCGGGGCGCACTTCCAGGAATGAGGCCTTCGCGCTGGGCGCGCTTGCGCGCCAGCTTGCGGGCGCGGCGGACGGCTTCCGCCTTCTCGCGGGCGCGCTTCTCGGACGGCTTCTCATAGTGCCCGCGCATCTTCATTTCGCGGAAGATGCCCTCGCGCTGCATCTTCTTCTTGAGGGCGCGAAGCGCCTGATCAACGTTGTTGTCGCGGACGAGTACCTGCACGGGCGATCCTGTGTTCAGACCTAGTTCTGCTGGGCGGCCGGCAGCCGGCATGCCCTCGCGGCAGCCTCCACCGCGAATAGCGGCGCCCATTAGCAGAATCACCCTGCAATGTCCACAGGCCCGCAAGCCAGCGTTTTCAGGCTTTTGCGGCGACCAGGGCCTCCAGATCGGCGATCGTGTCGAGGCGTGCGATATCGAAATCGGCGTCCGCCAGATCGATGCCGAAATCGGTCTCCAGCACCATCAGGACCTCTGTCGCGGCCAGCGAATCGAGCCGGCCGCTGACGAACAGCGAATCGGTGTCGGCGAGCGGCCCGGCGACACCCTTGGCGTCGAGGAGCCCCTGCATGACCGCACGGATGTCGGGGCGGGTCTGGGACATGGTCACACTCCAAAAAGGCCGAAGAAGAAGGCGATGCGGTCGATCAGCGTGCCGTTCCCGAAGATGTCGTCGAAGATCTTCAGGAAGCAGAAGAACAGGCAGACGGTCAGCCGGGGGGCAACCTCGTAGCGCCAGAAGCCGTCGGCCGGCGACAGCTTCACGCCGCGCCACTGCGACACGATGAGGCCGGCCGAGAGCACCAGCGTGTAGAAGCCGAAGGTGGCGAGTCGCGACCCGATTTCGGACCAGGGCAAGGTCGCGAACATGTGGGTCTCCGCCATCGCGTGGTAGAGGAAGTTGCCGAACCCGGCCGCCGCGAACGTGGCGAAGGCGACTCTCAGCTTCGGCGCTTTCTTGAACCAGCGCAGGAATGCGGGATAGAAGAAGAAGTCGACCAGCAATTCCTTGTAATAGAAGAAGTAGCGGTTCCAGAACTCGGCCAGGGTGCGGGACGCGAGCGGGTTCACGGTGTTGCGCGGGATGCGGTAGCCAGCCATGCGCACCACCGCGACGATCGCATGTCCCCAGGCGGCGATGATCATGAGGTCGAGGAAATAGTTGACCACGAGGCTCGCCCAGCGCGCGCCGAGCGGCATGTCGCTCCCCTGCACGCCGGCCATGATCGCGTCGTGCAGCGTGGGAAGACCGACTTCGCCGTGGATGAGGTGGTTCAGCCCGTCGTGGCAAAGCGCAAGGATCGCCGTCCAGACGGCGAGCTTGAGGGCCTTCAGGCGGGTGACCGCGAGGTCTTCCGCCGTCCTTGCCTCGAACTTGGCGAGGTAGCCCTGGTTCTTGCCGATCGGCGTCGCGCTGCCGCCCCAGAACGGGCGCAGGAACGCCGCCCGCATCGCGTTTGGTGTCGGCTCGCCGGACTTCTGGTCCGTCGAGGCATAGGCGAGCACCCAGAAGCAGGACGCCCACACCGCGATCGCGGCCCATAGCAGCGCATGCGGGATGCTCCCCGCCGGCAGGGCGATGGCGATTGCGAGCGCGGCGAGGAACAGCAGCAACTGTGCAAGCACCGGCCGCTTGGCGGCGGTCGTGGCGGCAAAGCGGCGCTGGGCCTCCAGGCCGGCGAACGCGGCCATCACAACGGCGGCGACAGCGCCAAGCTGCAGGGCCGTCGCGCTGCCGAAGCCGCTCTGACCGGCAAGCCAGGGCATGAAGTCGTTGAACTCAGGCGTGCGGAAGGGTCTCAGCGCGAGGAACGCGAGGCTGGCCAGGACGATGACCGATTTCCGGTGAGCCGGCAGGACGGCGCAGCCGGCAAGCGCGACGGCGATCATGGCGAGGGCCGGGGCACTGAACTCGCTGCTGGCAACCAGTGCCGCAAAGAAACCGAGATGGATGGCGGCCAGCCCTGCCGGCGTGCCGGCGAAGGTTTGCGCCACGGGGTTTCGGTCCATCGAGAGCCACGCCGCACGCAGGCCCAGCAGCCGTGCGACGGGGCCGGCGCCGGCCGGCCGCCCGGAAGCCGCGACGACGCTCAACCCGCCTGCTCCAGCTCGGCGAACAGCGCTCGTCGATCGATCTTGCCGTTGACGTTGACCGGCAACCGGTCGCGCAGGCGGATGTCTGCCGGCACCATGTATCGCGGCAGCGCCTTTAGCATTGCCGCCTCGATCATGTCGATTTCGGCTCGGCCACCGGCGGCGAAGCCGACCAGGCCCTGCGGCGAGCCATCGATCACAGGCCATGCGACGGCCGCCACCGTGTCGGTGCCCGCAGCGTCGCGCAGATGCGCCTCGATCTCCTCGAGCTCGATGCGGTTGCCTTTGACCTTTACCTGGCTGTCGGTCCGGCCGAGGTGGTGGAACGTGCCGTCCGCGTCGCGGCGGCCGAGGTCGCCCGTCAGGTACCAGCGCCGGCCTCGGATCGCGCGGAACCGGTCCGCGGTCTGGTCCGGCGCGGCGAAATAGCCCAGCGCGAGCTGCGGTCCGCAGAGTGCAATCTCGCCCGGCTGGCCGTCCGGCAGCGGATTCTGGTCGCTGTCCAGAATGGCGACGTCCATCGTCGGATACGGCGTGCCGATCGCGACGATGCCCCGGCCCTCGGTGACGACTGGCGGATCGGTGAGACGCTGCCTCATGCAGATCACTGTCCCCTCGGTTGGCCCGTAGATGTTCTCGACCGTGCCGTTGGGGGTCGCGGCAGCCCAAGCCTGGGCGGCGGCCAGCGGCAGCGGCTCGCCGCAGAAGATCGACTGCCGCAGCGACGGGAAGATGCCGGGTTTGAGCGCGCCGCTGGCACGCATCATGCCGATCAGTGTCGGCACGGACATCCAGACCGTGATTTGCCGGCTGCGGATGAAGCGCGCCGGCGCCAGCATCTCGAGCTGCGACATCAAGTGCAGGGACGCTCCGGCCTGGAAGGCGAGAAACATGTTGTGCACGGTGAGGTCGAAGGTGACGTCGCACGTCTCGGACAGCCGGTCGTCGGGCGTCAGCGCGGTCCAGCCGCGCGTCTGCGACAGGTAGTGGTCGAGCGAGGCCGCCGAGATCATGACGCCCTTCGGCAGGCCGGTCGTGCCCGAAGTGAAGATGATGTAGGCGACGTGATCCGGTCCGACGGGAACGGGTTCGGCGAGCGGCGTCGCGTCGACCTCCTGGAAGCGGAGGATGCGCCTGCCGGACCGCGCCGCGACGTCCTTCGCTGCATCGGCAACGACCACGAGCGGCGGAGCGGCCGCCATCACCTCCCGGTTCAGCAGCGCTGCGCCGTTCACGTCGACGACGAGCGCGTCGAGTTCCAGAAGGCCCATCAATGTCGCGAGGCGGGCAGCCGGCCATTTGAGGTTGAGGGGGACGTAGGTCGCGCCGGCCGCCCCGGCCGCCAGGATGCCCGCATAGGCCTCCATGCTGCGCGAGGCGAGAATGCCGACGCGCTTCGGCCGCCCTTGGGCCGCAAGCAGGCCAGCGAGCCGGCCGACGATCGTGCGGAGCTCACCGTAGGTCCAGGCGCCTGCGCCGGCTGTCAGCGCGACGTTGCCGGGCTGGCGTTCCGCGCTTTGCCAGAATCCGTCCGCGATGTTCAATGCGGGCATCGTGCCGTCTTCCCCCGTTTGCGGCGGCAAATGTCCTCGGTCCGGTCGCTTCCGGGCCGACAGGCTCTCCGTAGAGTAGGTAGATGTATGAAGTGTCAATGAATGCGTTAACTTAACCTTAATGACCTCGCCGGCGACGCGGACGCCGCGATGCGCCTGGCCTGCCCGAAACGCGTCCCGTGACATCATCCGGCTCCCATGCCAGGGGTGTAGGCAAACTGGTCCTACCAGTCCCGACGTGAGAATTCCCATGGCTGTCCAGCAGGCAGAGAGCCCCGTCCAGCCGGCGCGCGCCGACGGCACCGTCGTCGCGATCCTGATCGCCGTCAGCGTCTGCCACATGATCAACGACATCATGCAGTCGCTGCTCGCGGCCATCTATCCGCTTCTCAAGGACGGGTTCCAGCTCGACTTCTGGCAGATCGGGCTGCTGACCTTCGCCTTCCAGGTGACGGCCTCGTTCCTGCAGCCCGTCATCGGCATCTACACTGACAGGCGCCCGCTTCCCTATTCGCTGCCGGTTGGCATGGCGTCGTCGCTGACGGGCCTTTTCGTGCTGGCCTTCGCTCCGAGCTACACGCTGCTGGTGATCGGCTCGATGCTAATCGGACTGGGATCGGCGATCTTCCATCCCGAGTCGTCGCGTGTCGCGCGTCTGGCGTCGGGCGGGCGCTACGGCCTGGCGCAATCGGTCTTCCAGATCGGCGGCAATTTCGGCCAGGCGCTCGGCCCGCTGCTGGCCGCGTTCATCGTCGTGCCCTTCGGCCAATCGAGCGTGTCCTGGTTCACGGTACTGGCGGCCGTCGGCATCGTGCTGCTGATACGTGTGGGGCGGTGGTATGGCGCCCACATCCGGGAGCGCGCGCAGCGCAAGGCGACCGGACCGGCCGCGCGCGCCCTGCCGACGAGGACGATCGTGCTGGCGCTGACGGTGCTGATGATCCTCACCTTCAGCAAGAACGTCTATGTGGCGAGCATCCAGAGCTACTACACGTTCTATGTCATCGAGGAATTCGGCGTCACGGTGCAGCAGTCGCAGGTGATGCTGTTCCTGTTCCTCGCAGCGTCGGCGGCTGGCCTCATCCTCGGGGGGCTCTTCGGCGACCGCTTCGGACCCAAGGTCGTCATCTGGTTCTCGATCCTCGGCGTTTTGCCGTTCACGCTGGCGCTGCCCTACGCCAACCTCGCCTTCGCCAATGTGCTGGTCATCCTGATCGGGCTGATCATGTCGTCCGCCTTCTCGGCAATCGTCGTCTTCGCGCAGGAGCTGGTGCCCGGCCGCGTCGGCATGGTCGCCGGCATCTTCTTCGGACTGGCCTTCGGCTTCGGCGGCATCGGCGCGGCCCTGCTGGGCGTCATCGCCGACCAGCGCGGCATCGAATATGTGTTCTGGCTCTGCTCTTTCCTGCCGGCCTTCGGCCTGCTGACGATCTTCCTGCCAGACACTCGCCCGGATCGAACCGCGGGCTGAGGCGAACGGCCGGCGTGCCAACGGCGGCTCACCGCCCGTCGTTCGACCAGTGCGGCGGATCGCTCGGGAGCTTGATGGCGCCATAGCCGGCGCCGACCCGCCACAGTTCCTGGTTTCCGCCGTTGCGCGGCTGGCTGGCGATCGTCGCGTTCGTGCCGTCGCTTCGCCGGATCCGCAGATCCCCACCCCATGAAACCGTCATGTCAACGGCGAGCTTCTCTGTGTGCCGGCTGTTGAGTGCCGGCTTGTGGACGATCCCGTAGGCGGCAACCATGTCGCGTGCCGCCTTCTTCGATTTGGCCAGCGTCGAGTGGGTCCAGACGACATTCACGCCCGGCATCGGAGGGACATTCGCCGGCTCGTAGCCGAGTTTGGCGATCTGCCAGGCCCAATGCATCAGATAGGCCCGCTCGCGGGGACGGTAGGTGGCGCTGACGTGGACCGTGGCGCCGGCCGCACGGAGCGCACCGACAAACCCGGACATCGCGCCTGCAAAGGGCTGCGCGAGGTCCTCGATCAGGCGACTGGTCGGAAAGCGTGCAACCCACTGAGGCCCCGAGAGTTCGCCGCCCGCGGCGGGCGAGGTGCTGAAGCCGGTCACCGCAGCCGTCGTGATGGCGGTGCCGATGCCGGCGGCCGGCGGCGCCGAAGCCGCCATTGCCACGATGCCGTCGGCTTTAGCCAACTGGCTGAACAATTTGTGGGCCTTCTTGAAATACGCCTTCCGCTCCTTCAACCCCACCATCGGAGGGTTGATCCTCTTGGTCACGGCCTCGACGGCCGCCTCGCTCGCATCACCGGCGACGTCGCTGATCTTCCGTGCGCGCCAGTAGCCGAGCGCGATCGACAATGCGCTGTCGGAGATGCGGGCAAGTTCCGGCTCGCTTTCGAGCGGCGCATCCACGAGATCCCCCGTCGTGCGGAAGTTGGTGCGGCCGGTCAGCTGGATGAGGCCGCTGCCGCGGTAGGCCCATCCGTCGCCTGAAGTCACGCCACCGTTGCCCAGCCGGTTGGCATAGACGTAGTTCGCAAGCTTTTCGGGCTGCTTCACGTACTGCTTGGCCTTCTCCAGCGTCGGGAACTTGCTGGGGAATATCTCCATCAGGCGTGCGGGGTTCGTGTAGTTCAGGTTCTCCACCAGCGTGCTCAGCCCGGCGGACTCGGTCGCGACCTGGGCGACAAAGTGAGCGAGCCTGGTCACGTCGTCGATATTGGCAGCGGGGAAGTGGATCTCCGGGTCGGTGAGCAGGGCTTCGACGATGTCAGGCCGTGCGCCGGGGCAGATCGCGTGGATGGTCGATGCTGTAAGAATCTTGGAGAAATCGATCATGATCCTGCCCCAAACCGAGTACCGGAACAACTGTGCAATCTATACTTTAATATCATAAGTAGAAAATCAATACTTTTTGAAAATGTATCTGAGGCAGGTGCAGCCAGCGACTTTCATCCCTGCGGCAAAGCGGCAGGGTCCGTCGCAATCAGCGCAAACGTGACACCGGCGTTTCGCTAGTGCTAAATCTGGCTTTCCCGAAACGGTGGCTTGGCCGGGCGGGAACCCAGGGATCGGGCGACATGCGGAAATATTCGGTATTCGCCATCGCGCGCGAGGCGATGCGGGGGCACAAGGGCTGGGAGCAGCAATGGTCCTCGCCCGAGCCGAAGCGTGAATACGACGTCATCATCGTCGGTGCCGGCGGGCACGGGCTTGCGACCGCGTACTACCTGGCCAAGGAGCACGGCGTCACCAATGTCGCGGTGCTGGAGAAGGGCTGGCTGGGCGGCGGCAATACGGGTCGCAACACCACGATCATCCGTTCCAACTATCTCTATGACGAGAGCGCCGGCATCTACGACCATGCCGTCAAGCTGTGGGACGGGCTGTCGCAGGACATCAACTACAACGTCATGTACTCGGCGCGCGGCGTGATGATGCTGGCGCACAACGTTCACGACATCCAGGTGCTGAAGCGCCACGTGCATGCCAACCGTCTGAACGGCATCGACAATGAATGGCTGACGCCGGAGCAGGCGAAGGAATTCTGCCCGCCGCTCAACATCTCGAAGGACGCACGCTATCCCGTCGTTGGCGCGGCGTTGCAGCGCCGCGGCGGCACCGCCCGGCACGATGCGGTGGCCTGGGGCTATGCGCGCGCGGCGAGCGCGCGGGGCGTCGACATCATCCAGAACTGCGAGGTGACGGGAATCCGTCGCGCCGGCAACGGACATGTCACGGGTGTCGAGACGACGCGCGGCTTCATCGGCGCCAAGAAGATCGGGGTCGTGGCTGCCGGCCATTCGTCGGTGCTGATGCAGATGGCCGGCGTCAGGATGCCGCTGGAAAGCTATCCGCTGCAGGCGCTGGTTTCGGAACCGGTCAAGCCGGTGTTCCCGTGCGTGGTGATGTCCAACACCGTCCACGCCTACATCTCGCAGTCGGACAAGGGCGAACTGGTCATCGGCGCCGGCACCGACCAGTACACGTCCTATTCGCAGACGGGCGGGCTGCACATCATCAACCACACGCTCGACGCGATCTGCGAGATGTTCCCCATGTTCACGCGCATGAAGATGCTGCGGTCGTGGGGCGGCATCGTCGACGTGACGCCCGACCGTTCGCCGATCCTGGCGAAGACACCGGTGCCGGGCCTCTATGTGAACTGCGGCTGGGGCACCGGCGGCTTCAAGGCGACGCCGGGGTCGGGCCATGTCTTCGCGCACACAATCGCGAACGACAATCCGCACCCGATCAACGCGCCCTTCACGATCGAACGCTTCCGCACCGGCCGGCTGATCGATGAAGCGGCGGCGGCCGCGGTCGCGCATTGATGGCGACGCTGGCCGCCGCACTTGCCGCGTCGGCGCCGCTGGTGCTTGCCGGCCAGGCGACGGCCGGCGAGCGCGGCCTTTTCCACCTGCCCGGCGTGGACGATTTCCGCGTGCAGAAGGTGCAGCGCGCCGAGCGCGAGCAGGAATGGCCCTTCACCGTCGACGAGGGTTATCTCTCCTGCGCCTGGCTGCTCGGCAAGCCGACCGTCTACTTCACGGACGATCCTGGGCAGGACGCGGACCTGGACGAGATCCGGGTGGTCGTGGTTTCGACCGATCCGTTCGACCTGCTCCTTGGGCGGTTCGCCGGGCGGGGCCTGATCGGCACGCAGGAGTCGATCGAGACGCTGATCCACAAGATGGCACCGCTGAAGACCGTCGGTGACAGGCTGTGCGAACAGCCGCGCGGGACGATCGTCGGGCCGGGCGAACTGTGACCATGCGCACCGCATCCGCTCTCGCCGCCGCGTTTCCCGTCGCGCTCGTCGCCGAGGCCGCGCTCGCCTCGACGTTTCCCGAGATCGTGATCCGCAAGGGCGAAGTCGCACACGAGTGGGCGTTCTCGATCGACGAGGGGACGCTGACCTGCGTGCCTTTCGGCGGCGAACGGCACGTCTTCTTCGCCGAGATCCTGAGCGACGAGGAGACATTCGTTGATGGCACCGTCCGGCTGCCGCGCAGCGTCGTGGTCACCGTCAATCCGATCGCCTTGTTTGTCACCGTCGAGAACCGCGAGCTCTACGCGCCGTTCGACACGCTGGAGACGCTGATCCGGCGGCTGGCACCGTTTTACGACATGGGCCGTGCGCTCTGCGATGAGCCGGCCCGGACGAAATCCTGAGGACCGCATGCTGCTCATTCGTTGTCCCTATTGCGAGGAAGACCGGCCGGAGCTCGAGTTCCGCAATGCCGGCGAGGCGCATATCGCGCGCTCGGCGAACATTGCCGGCGAGAGCGACGAGGCGTTCGAGACGTTCTTCTTCATCCGCTCCAATCCGAAGGGCCTGCACTATGAGCGGTGGCGTCACGTCCACGGCTGCGCACGCTTCTTCAATGCGGTGCGTGACACGGTCAGCGACAAGTTCCTGATGACATACAAGGCCGGCGAGGCGAAGCCGGACGCGGAGACGCTCAAGACGCTTGGCGCCTCCGCCGCGTGGACGAACCTGTCGACCGAGCATCTCGGCGGCCGGCGCCCGGCGCGCGGCAAGGGAGACACCGAATGAGCGGGCCGTTCCGCATCTCCGGCGCCGGCCGGCTCGACCCCGAGCGCAAGGCGAAGTTCACCTTCGACCAGAAGCCGTTCACCGGCATCGAAGGCGATACGCTTGCTTCCGCGCTGCTCGCGAATGGCGTCCATCTCATGGGCCGCTCCTTCAAGTATCACCGGCCGCGCGGTGTCCTGTCTGCGGGTGCGGAGGAGCCGAACGCACTGGTGACGGTGGCCCGCGACGACGCGCGAAAGACCCCCAACGTCCGCGCGACCGTGCAGGAGGTCTACGAAGGCCTGGACGCAACCTCGCAGAACCGCTGGCCATCGCTTGCCTTCGACGTGGGCCAGGTGAACGACATGGCCTCGCCAATGTTCTCGGCCGGCTTCTACTACAAGACGTTCATGTGGCCGAAGGCGGCGTGGAAGCATCTCTACGAGCCGAACATCCGCGCGGCGGCCGGACTGGGGGTCGCGCCGGACAAACCCGACCCGGATCACTATTCGTCGCGCTTCAGCCACTGCGAGGTGCTGGTGATCGGCGGCGGTGCGGCCGGCATCGCGGCCGCGCTTGCCGCCGCGCAGACCGGTGTGCGTGTCGTCCTGTGCGACGAGCAGCCTACGTTCGGCGGCTCGCTGCGGTTCGAGATGGGCGCCGAGATCAGCGGCGAGGACGCGTACTTCTGGGCGCAGGAGACCGTCGAAAAGCTGCGGGCGATGGACAACGTCACCCTGCTCAACCGCACGACGGCGTTCGGCTACTACGCCCAGAACTTTGTCGGCCTCGTCGAGCGGGTCACCGATCACATGGCGGCGCCCGGCGACCTGCCGCGCGAGCGTCTGTGGCAGGTCCGTGCGCGGCGCGTCGTGCTGGCCACCGGCGCGATCGAGCGCCACATGGTGTTTGGCGACAACGACCGCCCGGGCGTCATGCTTGCCTCGGCGGCGCGCACCTATCTCAATTACTACGGTGTCGCCGTCGGCCGGAACGTCGGCGTGTTCACGTCGAACGATTCGGCCTATGCGGCGGCGATCGACCTGAAGAAGGTCGGCGTCAACATCGCCGCGCTGGTTGACCTGCGAGACAATCCGAGCGGCCCTCTGGTCGAGCAGGCCCGCGCGCTCGGCATCGAGGTCAACCACGGCCGTGCCGTCGTAAGCACAGCGGGCCGGTTGCGCATTTCCTCCATGACGATCCAGGCGAAATCCGGCGGCGGCGAACGGATGATCCCCGTCGATGCATTGCTGATGTCCGGCGGGTGGACGCCGTCGGTCCATCTCTTCTCGCAGTCGCGCGGCAAGCTGAGCTTCGACGCCGCGACGCATCGCTTCCTTCCGGGCGCGACGGCGCAGGCCTGCGTGTCGGTCGGCGCTTGCGCCGGCAGCGACGATCTGGGCACCGCTGTCGCCGAGGCACTGAAGGCGGGCGAGAAGGCCGCCCGCGACGCCGGCGGCAAGGGCGAAGTCTCGGCCCGCATCCGTGTCAGCGCCTCGGAGGGCTGGTCCGGCGGCATGCTGGGTACGGGACCGGCAGGGGAGGGATCGACCCGCAAGGCCTTCGTCGATTTCCAGAACGACGTCACTGCCAAGGACATCCGGCTTGCCGTGCGCGAAGGCATGCATTCGATCGAGCACGTCAAGCGCTTCACCACCAACGGCATGGCGACGGACCAGGGCAAGACCTCCAACATGCACGGCCTTGCCATCGCCGCCGAGGCGCTGGGCAAACCCATTCCCGAGGTCGGGCTGACGACGTTCCGGCCGCCCTACACGCCGGTGACGTTCGGCGCGATCGTCAACCACGCCCGGCACGCGCTGTTCGACCCGACGCGGAGGACCCCTATCCACCCTTGGGCGGAAGCGCAGGGCGCGGTGTTCGAGGATGTCGGCCAGTGGAAGCGTGCCTGGTACTATCCGAAGGCCGGCGAGGACATGCACGCCGCCGTCAACCGCGAATGCGTCACGGTCCGCAAGTCGGCCGGCCTGTTCGACGCCTCGACGCTCGGCAAGATCGAGGTCGTCGGGCCCGACGCCGCGAAGTTCATGGAACTGCTCTACACCAACCCGTGGGAAAAGCTGGAGCCCGGCCGCTGCCGCTACGGCATCATGCTGCGCGAGGACGGCTTCATCTACGACGACGGCGTCGTCGGGCGGCTGGCGCCGGACCGCTTCCACGTCACCACCACGACGGGCGGCGCGGCGCGCGTCATGAACCACATGGAGGACTACCTCCAGACCGAATTCCCGCAGCTGAACGTCTGGCTCACTTCGATTTCCGAGCAGTGGGCGGTGATCGCGGTTCAAGGGCCGAAGTCGCGCGACATCATCGCACCGCTGGTCGAGGGTATCGACATGTCCGATGCCGCACTGCCGCACATGTCGGTGCGCGAGGGCAAGATCTGCGGCGTGCCGACCCGGCTTTTCCGCATGTCGTTCACCGGCGACCGCGGCTTCGAGGTCAACGTGCCTTCCGACTACGGCCAGGCCGTGTGGGAAGCGCTGTGGGCCGAGGGCCAGAAGCACGGCGCCTGCGCCTACGGCACGGAATCCATGCACGTGCTGCGCGCCGAGAAGGGCTACATCATCGTCGGGCAGGACACGGACGGCACCGTGACGCCGGACGACGCCGGGCTCGACTGGGCGGTCGGCAAGAAGAAGGCAGATTTCGTCGGCATCCGCGGCATGAAGCGGCCCGACCTCGTGGACAAGGGCCGGCGGCAGCTTGTCGGCCTGAGGACTAAGGACCCGAAGGTGGTGCTGGAGGAAGGCGCGCAGATCGTCGCCGATCCAAAGCAACCGATCCCGATGAAGATGATCGGTCACGTGACGTCGAGCTACTGGTCGGAGAACTGCGGCCGCTCGATCGCGCTGGCACTGGTTGCCGGCGGCCGCGACCGTATCGGCCAAACGCTCTACGTGCCCATGCCCTCTGGCACGATCGAGGTCGAGGTGACGGGCATGGTCTTCTTCGACGAGACGGGAGGACGCCTCAATGGCTAGCACCGCACAGGCCGAACGGCGCCCGAAGCTTGCCGGCCGGGAGACCCGTCACGGCGCGTTGCGCGTCGCCATGCTGCCGCCGGCGGAGCGGATGTCGCTCAGGGCGCCGGCGGCATCCGTCGCGGCGCTGGCCAGCGCGCTGAAGATTCGCCTGCCCAACGCGCCGAGGCAGTCGGCCAAGTCCGGCCAGCGGACCTCGCTCTGGCTCGGCCCGGACGAATGGCTGATCCTCGACGAGGGTGGCGGCGATCCGCTGGCGGACTGCCGCAGCGTGACGGCCGTGCACTCCGCCGCCGGCATCTCGCATCGCAACGTCGCAATCGAGGTTTCCGGGCCGGGCGCCGCAGCCTGCCTCAATTCAGGCTGCCCGCGCGACCTGTCGCTCGCTGCGTTCCCGGTCGGCGCCTGCTCGCGCACCCTGCTCGGCAAGGTCGAGATCATCATCTACCGCACGGCCGAGGACAATTTCCGCGTCGAGTGCTGGCGGTCCTTCTCGGACTACGTGTTCGAGTTCCTGTCGGTCGCGGCGAAGGACGTCGCCGGCTGACTCTCCGCCTCACACCGCCATGATGCCGCCGTCGACGCCCAGCGTCTGGCCGGTCATGAAGGAGTTCTTCGGGTCGGCGGCGAAGAGGATGACCTCCACGACCTCGTCCACCTCGGCGAGGCGTTTCATCGGCACGCCGCGCGTCAGCTCGGCATAGGCCTCCGCCTCGTTCCCGCCGCGCAGCTTGGCGAAGTCCTCGGCCATCGCCGTGCGCGCATAGGACGGGCATACGGCATTGACGCGGATGCCGCGGCTGGCCGTCTCGGCGGCGGCGGAACGCGTCAAACCGACGACGCCGTGCTTGGCGGCGGCATAGACGGAGAGTTTCGGCGCACCCGTCAGTCCGGCGACTGAAGCGATGTTGACGATCGCGCCGGGCTTACCGCCGGCGCGGACCTGCTTCTCCATCTGCGGAATCTGGTACTTCAGCGCGAAGAAGACGCCGAGGAGGTCAATGTCGAGGATGCGGCGGGCCTCGTCGGACGGGACCTGCGGCAGCTTCACGAAGCTCTGGGCGATGCCGGCATTGTTGATCGCGATGTCGACACCGCCGAAACGCGACACGGCGAGCGCGACCAGCTTCTCTGACAGGGCCTCGTCGGAGACGTCGCCGGCGAGCGTCGCGGTCTCCGCCTTCAGGCTCGCTGCCACGCCATCGAGCTTTGCGGGATCGAGATCCGACACGACGAGCCTTGCGCCCTCGGCCGCGAGCCGCTCGGCGGTCCGCCGGCCGAATCCGCCGGCCGCGCCGGTGACGATCGCGGTCAGGCCCTCGAAACGCCCCATCCTCAATTCTCCCTTTCGAGAAGGCGGACCGCGAGGCCGGCGAGCAGCTTCACCGCCTCGCCATAGGTCCGCGCCTTTTCCGGATTCGACGCGTTGCCGTCGAGCGCCCGCTTGTAGACGCCCTGGCAGATCGCCGCGAGGCGGAAGAAGGAGAAGGCGAGATAGAAGGTCCAGCCGTCGATGCCGTCGATGCCGCGCCGCTCACAGTAGCGTGCGACATAGGCTTCTTCGCTGGGCAGGCCGAGAGCGGCGCGGTCGATGCCGCCCAGTCCGCGGAAGCCGGAGCTGTGCGGCAGCCGCCACTGCATGCACTGATAGGCGAGGTCGGCGTAGGGGTGGCCGAGGGTCGAGAGTTCCCAGTCGAGCACGGCGATCACGCGCGGCTCGGATGCGTGGAAGATCATGTTGTCCAGCCGGTAGTCGCCGTGCACGATCGACACCAGCCCGTCATCGGCGGGCAGGTGCGACTCCAGCCATGCGATGAGCGCGTCCATGTCGGCGACGGCGACCGTCTCGGAAGCGCGGTACTGGCTCGTCCAGCGGCCGAGCTGCCGCTCGAAGTAGCTGCCCGGCTTGCCGAAGTCGGCGAGGCCCGCGCCAGCGACGTCGATCCCGTGCAGCGCGGCTAGGGTGGCATTCATGGAGTCGTAGATCGCCCCCCGGTCGGCGTTCGATGCCGCCTCGGGCAGCGCCGGATCCCAGAAGATGCGGCCATCGACAAAGCCCATCACGTAGAACATGCGGCCGATCGGCGAGTCTTCCGCCGACAGATGCAGCATCCGGGGAACCGGCACGGCCGTGCCGGCGAGCGCCTGCATCACGCGGAACTCGCGGTCGACCTGATGGGCGGATTTCAGCAGTTGGCCCGGAGGCTTGGCCCGCAGCACATAGCGTCCGCTCTTCGCCTTGACGAGATAGGTCGGATTGGACTGGCCCGACTTGAATTTATCGATCCCTTCCAGGCCCGAGAAACCGGGAACGTGACGCTCGAGATACGGCCCCAGCGCAGCGCCATCGAGCGCGTTCGGATCAGCCTGCCCGCCACTCATGCGGGCACCATCGCCGGATCGATCGCGGTCAGCGTCATCCAGCGCGCGGTCAGCGCCGGCTTGCCACCGCCCTCGACCTCGATGGTCACGTCGTATGTAGTCTCCAGCCAGCCGGACGGCCTGGCCTTCGCCTTGGCCAGGGTGAAGCGGGTGCGGATGCGGGCGCCGGAGCGGACGGGAGCGATGAACTTGATCGATTCGAACCCCTGGTTGATTCCCATGCCACCGCCGCGGATGGGCCGCAGCGTCTCGAAGGTCATCGCCGACAGGAGCGACAGCAGCAGGAAGCCATGCGCGATCGTCCCGCCGAACTGCGTTTCCCGCGCGGCGCGCGCGGGGTCCGTGTGGATAAACTGATGGTCGTCGGTGGCGTCCGCGAACTTGTCGATGATGTCCTGCGACACGGTCCGCCACGGCGACACGCCGACCTCGCGGCCGACATTCGCCAGAACCTCGTCCACGGTGGTCTCGATCAAGCGAACCGCCTCCCTCAGTCCTTGAACAATCTCATGCCGTGCTGGGCCGACTGCCCGCCGTCGATCGGCAGGATCGCGCCCGTGACATAGCTCCCCGCGCGGCTGCAGAGATAGAGCGTCGCGCCGGCAATGTCATCGGGGCGGCCGATCCGGCCGAGCGGCACATGCGACCCGACATGCTTTGCCTGCTCCTCGGTGGTGGTGGCGAAGGCCGTCATCCGGCTCTGGAACGGGCCTGGCGCGAAGGCGTTCACGGTGATCCTGCGCCCTGCGAGCTCGTTGGCGAGTGTGCGGGTGAGATGATGCACCGCAGCCTTGGAGGCGGTGTAGGAGTAGGCGTCGTCGGCCAGCGGCTGCGTGCCCATGACCGAGCCGAGATTGACGATGCGCGCCGGATCGTCGTCGGTCGCGGCGGCCTCCAGCAGCTTCAGCAGTTCGCGCGTCAGGTGGAAGAGGCCTGTGACGTTGACGTCCAGAACCTTGGCCCAGGCCTTGTAAGGAAAGGTCTCGAGCGGCTCGCCCCAGGACGTTCCGGCATTGTTGATGAGAATATGCAGCTTGTCCGTGCGCGCCTTCACCTCAGTTACGAGAGCGGCGATGCCGGCTTCGGTGCCGACATCCCCGGCAAAGCCTTCCGCGCCGCCGGCTCCCAGGCCGTTGAGTTCCGCCGCGACCTTCTCGCAATCAGCACCCTTGCGCGACGCGATCAGCACGCGCGCGCCGGCCTGGACCAGCGCAGTCGCGGCCATGCGGCCGATGCCTGTCGCGGCACCAGTGACGAGCGCCGTCTTGCCGGCAACCGAGAACAGATCCTCGACATAGGACATCCGTGTTCCTCCCGACCGTCACGCGGTTTGGCCCGCGTTGACAACATACCCGGTAGTATGTTCATCATTTGCGAACCCGTAAAGAGGCGCAACGGCCCAATGCACGGGCGAAGGGAGGATGTCGGCCGGATGACGCTCAGCGTCCGCGAACTCGTGCTCGACAATTCGCGCGCCGACATTCTGCAGGCGGCGGCGACGTGCTTCGCCGAGCGTGGCTATGCGCAGACCTCCATCGACGATGTCGCGCGGCGGCTGAGCGCCACCAAGGGCCGCATCTACCACCACTACCCCTCGAAGGCGGACCTCTTCGCCGACGTCTTCCGCACCGGAATGGACATGAACCATGCCGCGGTCGAGCCGCATCGACGGTCGGCGGGCTCGCCGCTGGACCGGTGGCGCGGCATGGCGCGCGCGCATGTGCGCCAGATGATCGAGACCAAGGCGTTCCAGCGTGCTGTCTGGGAAGGCGTCGAGATGCACCTTCGCGGGGCGACGACGCCGGAGCAGCGGGACGAACTCACCCGGCTGTCGGCCTATCGCGACGAATACGGCAACATCTTCCGCGCCGTGCTGGCCGAGGGCCGGGCGCAGGGGGTCTTTCATTTCGAGCATATCGGGATCGCGAACCAGCTCGCGCTGATGACGCTGAACTCGCCGATATTCTGGTACAAGCCGCGGCCTCGCGAGAGCGAGCGCGATGTCGCCAGGATCGTCGAGCAGGTCGTCGTTTGCGCGTTGCGCGGGCTCGGCGCCCCTGAGGAGGCAGAATGAACGCGGCGATGGATCTCGGGATCACGGAGCGGCTGAAGCCGCTGCGGGACAAGGTCGCGGCGATGGTGCGCGACGAGATTCTTCCGCTTGATGAGGAATTCCTTGCCGAGGTGGGCAGGGACGGCGACCGCTGGTCGTACACCAGGCGGCAGACCGAGATCCTCGAAGGGCTGAAGACGAAGGCGCGCGAACGAGGTCTCTGGAACTTCTGGCTGACCGGTTCGGACAAGGGCTATGGCCTGACCACCGTCGAATATGCCTATCTCGCCGAAGAAATGGGCAAGGCGCATCTGGGCGCCGAGACGTTCAACTGCTCGGCGCCGGATACCGGCAATATGGAGGTGCTGGAGCGCTATGGCGCGCCGGAGCACAAGGCTCGCTGGCTGGCCCCCCTGCTCGAAGGCAAGATCCGGTCCGCGTACCTGATGACCGAGCCCGACGTCGCATCTTCGGACGCGACGAACATTGCCATGCGCTGCGTGCGAGACGGCGATTCCTACGTTCTGGACGGCGAGAAGTGGTGGTCGTCGGGCGCCGGCGATCCGCGCTGCCAAATCTACATCGTCATGGTCAGGACGGGCGCCGAGGGCGACCCAAAGCATCGGCAGCACTCTATGATCCTGGTGCCCGCGGATTCGCCGGGTATCACCAAGCTGCGTGCGATGAAGGTCTATGGCGACGACGATGCGCCGCACGGACACCTGCATATCAAGTTCGAGAATGTCCGCGTGCCGGCGTCGAACATGCTGCTGGGCGAGGGCAGGGGGTTCGAGATCGCGCAGGGCCGGCTCGGGCCAGGCCGCATCCACCACTGCATGCGCGCCATCGGCCAGGCGGAGATGGCGCTCGAACTGATGTGTCGGCGCTCGATGCGCCGCGAGGCGTTCGGCCAGCCGCTGGCCAAGCTCGGCGCGAATTACGACATCATCGCCGAGTGCCGCATGGAGATCGAGCAGGCGCGGCTGCTCTGCCTGAAGGCCGCGTGGATGATGGACCGGGGCGACGCCCGCGCCGCCGCGCCCTGGATCAGCCAGATCAAGGTCGTTGCGCCGCGCGTCGCGCTGAAGGTCGTGGACGAGGCCGTGCAGATGCATGGCGCGCAGGGAATCAGCCAGGACACGTCGCTGGCGCGAGCCTGGACGCATTTGCGAACGCTGCGCCTGGCCGACGGTCCGGACGCGGTGCACCGGCGCCAGGTGGCGCGGACCGAACTGGCAAAATACACGCAGGAGAAGGTGTGAATGGCCAACCCCTGTGTAAATGCACCCCCACCCCTGACCCCTCCCCGCAAGGGGGAGGGGGACTTGGTGCGCGGCAGCTCCCCCTCCCCCTTGCGGGGAGGGGTCAGGGGTGGGGGTCAACATCATCGCAAGGTGGGCCTCCCTTCATGAAGGCCATCGTCGCCCGCGATTTCGCGCCGCTCGAGAAACTCGAGTTCGCCGACTGGCCGGAGCCGGAAGCGACCGGCGCGAACGTCGTCGTCCAGGCCGAGGCGATCGGCGTAAACTATCCCGACGGCCTGCTGGTCCAGGGACTCTACCAGATGAAGCCGCCGGTACCGTTCGTCCCCGGCATGGAGGTGGCGGGACGCGTCATTGCGACAGGCCCGGCGGTCAAGGCGTTGAAGGTCGGCGACCGGGTGGCGGCGCTCGGCACGCTTGGCGGCTATGCCGAGCGAATCGCGGCCCCCGAAGCGATGGCGATGCGGCTGCCGGACGGGATGTCGGCCGAGGATGCGTGTGCGCTGCTCTGCAGCTACGGCACCTCGCATCATGCGCTGAAGCAGCGCGCTACGCTGCAGCCCGGCGAGACGCTGGTCGTGATGGGCGCGTCCGGCGCCACCGGCGTCGCGGCGGTCCAGATCGGCAAGGCCATGGGCGCCAAGGTGATCGGGGTCGCCTCGACGGAGGAGAAGCGCGCTATCGCAAGGGAGGCCGGCGCCGACACGGTCATCGGATATCGCAATCTTCGCGACGACCTGAAGACGGCGACCGGTGGAAAGGGCGTCGACGTCGCGTTCGATCCCGTCGGCGGCGAGGCGTTCGACGCGCTTGCCCGCTCGATGGCGTGGAACGGCCGGCTGCTGGTCATCGGCTTCGCCTCGGGTACGATTCCCAGCCTGCCGGTCAACCTGACGCTGGTGAAAGGCTTCTCCGTCGTCGGCGTGTTCTGGGGCGCATTCACCCAAAAGGAGCCGGCGGTCTACGCCGCCAACATGAAGGAACTGATCGGCTGGTATCTGGCGGGAAAAGTCAGGCCGGTCATCGAAGGCGTCTATCCGCTGGCCGACGCCGCCGCCGTTCTGAAACGCGTGCTCGGTCGCGGCGCGACCGGCAAGCTCGTCCTGAAGCCATGAGGGGGACGCGATGACGCTGCCGGCGGAGATGGATGCACTGCTTCTCACCGGGGACGGATATGCGGCGCCGTCGCCCAGCCATCTGGAGGCGATGGAGCCCTATGTCGCTGCAGGGCGGATCGGCGTGCCCTCGCCCGCCGCGACGCAACTCCTGATCAAAGTGTCGCTGGCGTCGATCAACCCGTCCGACGTGATGTTCATCAAGGGCATGTATGGGCAGCCGCGCGCGCAGGGCCAGCCTGCCGGCTTCGAGGGGGTCGGCACCGTCGTCGCCACCGGCGACGATCCGCGCGCTCAGTGGTTTGCCGGAAAGCGCGTCGCCTTCGCCACGGGTCTCACCAACTGGGGGAGTTGGGCGCAATACGCCGTCGCCGAGGCGGCTGCCTGCATCCCGCTGATGGATGGGCTGCGCGACGAGGACGCCGCGGCGATGATCGTCAATCCGCTGACCGCGATCGCGATGTTCGGCATCGTCAAGGACGACGGCGCGAAAGCCTTCATTCTTACCGCGGGCGCCAGCCAGCTCTGCAAGCTGATCATCGGCCTCGCTAAGGAGGAGGGCTATCGTCCGATCGCGATCGTGCGGCGCGACGACCAGATCGCTCCGCTGACGGCTTTGGGTGCGGCCCACGTGCTGAACGCCGAGGCGGCCGACTACAAGGCCTCGCTCAAGCAGGTTCTGAAGGACGAGCAGCCGCGCATCTTCCTCGACGCGGTCACCGGTCCGCTGGCGACGGCGATCTTCGATGCCATGCCGAAGCGCGCGCGATGGATCATCTACGGACGGCTGGACGCCGAGCCGGCGGTGCTGCGCCGACCCGACCATCTCATCTTCATGCAGAAGTCGATCGAAGGGTTCTGGCTGACGGACTGGATGCGGCGCAATCCTGAAGGGCGCAAGCAGGCGGTGCTGGATGCGCAGAAGCGGTTCATCGACGGCCGCTGGAAGACCGACGTGACGGCGATCGTGCCGCTTGCGGAGGCGATGCGCCGTGTGCCCGGGGAACTGGCGAAACCGAACGGAAAGGTCTTCATCAAGCCCTGACAAAGTATGAGAACCAGTGGTTGTCCTCGAAAAAGGACGGCCTATAGTCGGAACGCCACGGGGACGCAGATCGCCGGGCAGGGAATGGGAGGAACAGGTTGGACGTTTTGCAGCTGTTCGTCAGCGGGCTCGCCAACGGGTGCGTCTACGGCCTGATCGCGCTTGGCTTCGTGCTCATCTACAAGGCGACCGAGCAGGTCAACTTCGCCCAGGGCGACATGATGATGCTGGGCGCCTATGTGACGCTCGGCCTCCACAATGCGCAGTTCATGGGCCTGCCGTTCTGGGTCTCGGTTCCGATCGCGATCGGAACCATGGGTCTGTTCGGCTACGTGCTCGACATGCTGGTGCTGAGGCGCATGTTCGGCCAGTCGCAGATCGCGGTGGTTATCCTTACCATCGCGCTCGGCTTCGTCTTCCGCTTCTTCGCCGGACTGATCTGGGGCCACGAGCCGGTGGCGCTGGAGACGCCCTTCGCCGGCCGCTACGTGCCGATCGGGCCGTTGGTGCTGGGCCTCGACGAGGTGGTGATCATCGGCGTGACGATCGCGCTCACCGTCGGGCTCTACTTCTTCTTCAGCCGCGCCAAGCTCGGCATCGCCATGCAGGCCTCGTCGCAGAACCAGCTCGCCGCCTACTACATGGGAATCCCGGTCAAGCGCGTTAACTCCATGATCTGGGGCCTTGCCGGCGCCATCGCGGCCATCGCCGGCATCCTGTTCGCGTCCAAGGGGACGATCGACCCGTCGATCGGTCTCCTCGGCATCAAGGCGTTCGCGGCCGCCGTCATTGGCGGGTTCGGCAGCCTGCCGGGCGCGCTGCTGGGTGGGCTTGTCGTCGGCATCATGGAGCCGTTCGCCTCGCGCTATATCACCGCCGGCTACGCGCTGATCATGCCCTACCTGCTGCTGTTCCTGATCCTTGTCTTCAGGCCGCACGGCATCCTCGCCCAGATGCACAGCAAGAAGGTCTGAGGGCGATGCGCACGCTCTTCAAGACCAGCTACGACGCCGACATCAACCTCTTCCGGGATGGCCGCCACGCGATGTGGTACGGGCTGCTGCTGGCGATTGCTATCGTCCTGCCCTTTGTCCTTGGCGACTTCGAACTGGGCGAGGTCGCGCATGTGCTGATCTGGGCGATCGCCGGCATGGGGCTGATGATCCTGGTCGGCCAGACGGGGCAGCCGAGCCTCGGCCATGCCTCGTTCCTCGCGGTCGGGTGCTACGCCAACGTCATCCTGCAGAACGACTATGGCGTGCCCTTCATCCTGTCGCTGCCCATCGCCGGGCTGATCGCGGGCCTGGCCGGTGTGGCGATCGCACTGCCGACCTCACGGCTTCACGGCATCTATCTCGGCATCGCCACCCTGGCGGTCTCGGTGCTGACCGGCGACCTGATCGTGATCGCCGAACCGGTCACCAAGGGCGTGTTCGGCCTCTACGCGCCGCAGATCACGATCTTCGGCATCACCATCGACCGCTACGGCAATCCCGACCGCTTCTACTGGCTGATCCTGGCGGTGACGGTGATCGTTGTGCTGCTCTACAAGAACCTGCTGCGCTCGCCACTCGGGCGCTCGTTCGCAGCGGTACGGGACTCGGAGGTCTCGGCGCGCGCCATGGGCGTGAACATCCCGCGGACCAAGGCTGTCTCCTTTGGCCTCTCCGCCGGCATTACCGGCATCGCCGGCGCGCTGATGGGTCATTACACCGGCATCTTCAACAACGAGACCTTCAATCTCATCATGTCCATCCAGCTCCTGCTGATGATCGTCATCGGTGGGCTGGGGTCGATCCACGGCGCATTCTTCGGCGCCATCGTGGTGGCGCTGCTGCCGCAGGCGATCGTGTTCGTTCGCGATACGGTGAGCGCTGTGGCCGGCACGTCGTCGGTAGCCATCCCCGGCATGGAGACGGCGATCTTCGGCATCATCCTCGTGGTCTTCATCCTGTTCGAGCCGATGGGCATCTACGGCCGCTGGGTGAAGATCCGCACCTGGTTCGAGCTGTTTCCCTTCGCACGGCGCGACATGTTCCGCCGTCAGCGCAGCTACCTGAAGACGGAGCGGATGCGATGACCGCGCTGCTCGAAGTCGACAATGTCACGCTGCGCTTCGGCGGCGTCGTCGCGGTCAACAAAGTGTCGTTCTCCGTCGAAGAGGGCGAGGTGTTCGCGCTGGTCGGCCCCAACGGCGCCGGCAAGTCGACGCTGTTCAATCTGATCTCGCGCTTCTATACGCCGGTCGAGGGCGACATCCGCTTCGAGGGTCGCTCGATCCTCGACCGTCCGTCGCACGAGATCGCGCGGCTGGGAATCGCCCGCACCTTCCAGAACATCGAGCTGTTCGACCACGCGACGGTGCTGCAGAACCTGCTGGTCGGGCGCCATCGCCACCGCCGCAGCCGGCTGTGGAACGAGCTCCTGTTCACGCCCTTCGTCCGGCAGGAGGAGCGGCGCCACCGTGAAGCGGTCGAAAAGGTCATCGATTTCCTCGACCTGCAGGCTTATCGCGACAAATACATCGCAGGCCTGCCCTACGGCGTGCGCAAGGTCGTCGAGATGGGCCGGGCGCTTGCCATCGAGCCGAGGCTGCTGCTGCTCGACGAGCCGGCCTCCGGCCTCTCGGTCGAGGAGACGCAGGACGTCGCCTTCTGGGTCGAGGACATCAAGACGCAGATGGGCATCACCGTGATCATGGTGGAGCACGACATGCACCTCGTCTCCGCGGTGTCGGACCGCGTGCTGGCGCTGGCCGACGGCAAGACCGTCGCGCTTGGCACGCCGCATGAGGTGCAGACGCATCCGAAGGTCATCGAGGCCTATATCGGCGCGGCCGACCCGGCCGAGAGGGCGGTCGCATGACCATCGTGGCCGAACGCAGCAAGGTGGAAACCGCGACGGCGCCTGTCCTGCAGGTGCGCAACATCGAGACCTTCTACGGGCCGATCATGGCCATCCGCGGCGTCAGCCTCGAGGTCAGGCCCGGCCAGATCGTGACGGTGCTGGGCGCGAACGGCGCCGGCAAGACGACGCTGCTCAAGACCATCTCCGGCGTGATGAACCCGCAGAAGGGCGAGATCATCTACCGCGGCGCCGACATTGCCGGGATGGAGCCCGATCGCGTCGTCCGGGCTGGCATCGTCCATGTGCCCGAGGGGCGCGAGGTGTTTCCGTTGCTGACGGTCGAGGAGAATCTGCGGATGGGCGCCTATGTGCGCTCGGACCAAGAAGGCGTGCGGCGCGACCAGGACATGGTCTACTCCTATTTCCCGATCCTGGCAGAGCGCCGCC
Source organism: Rhizobiaceae bacterium (assembly GCA_019635755.1). Lineage (GTDB taxonomy): Bacteria > Pseudomonadota > Alphaproteobacteria > Rhizobiales > Rhizobiaceae > OAS926. The sequence continues at coordinate 252,504 of JAHBYW010000006.1, forward strand.
GCCAGGCGGCGGGAACGCTGTCCGGCGGCCAGCAGCAGATGCTGGCGATCGGCCGCGGGCTGATGGCGGCACCCCGCCTGATGCTGCTCGACGAGCCCAGCCTCGGTCTCTCGCCCCTGCTGGTGAAAGAAATCTTCGCCATCGTTCGACGGCTGAACCGCGAGCAGGGCGTGACCATGATGCTGGTCGAGCAGAACGCCAAGGTCGCGCTGGAAGTCGCCGACTATGGCTATGTGATGGAGCTCGGCCGCATCGTCATGGCGGACGAGGCCGCGCGGCTGCTGCAGTCCAAGGATATCCAGGAGTTCTATCTCGGCGTGCAGGGCGACACGCAGCGTGGCCAGAAACGCTGGAAGCAGAAGAAGACATGGCGATGACGCTGCCTGTTCGAAGGAGGCCCACATGACCATCGCCGAAAAGCTGCCGCCCCAGCAGGTCGTGGACGGCTATTCCTTCAACGCCGATCTCGCCAAGGAACCCTTCTTCTTCGACTGTTGCGACACGCTGGTGAAGCTGTTTGCCCAGCGCTGCAAGGACCTCGGCCCGAAGATCGCGCACCGCGAGAAGGACTTCGGCATCTGGCTGTCCTATTCGTGGACCGACTTCTACGACCACGCGCGCCTTATCGGCCTGGGCCTCGTCTCGCTCGGCCTGAAGCGCGGCGAAGTCGTGTCGATCCTGTCCGAAGACAACAAGGAGTGGATCTACACTGACCTCGGCGTGCAGTCGGTCGGCGGCATCCCGTCCGGCGTCTACACGACCGACTCGGCGAAGCAGCTCGCGTATCTCGTGAACGATTCCGACAGCCGCTTCCTGTTCGTCGAGAACGACGAACAGCTGGACAAGTATCTCTCCGTGCGCGACCGCATGCCCGGGGTGACCAGGGTCATCGTCTTCGACCGGGAAAGCCTGCACGGCTTTTCGGACGACAAGGTGATCTTCCTCGACGACCTCTACCGGATCGGCCGCGATTTCCTGAAGGCGAACCCGAACCGGTTCGAGGAGGAGATCGCGAAGTCCTCGCCCAAGGACACCGCCCTTCTGGTCTACACCTCGGGCACGACCGGACCGCCCAAGGGCGCCGAGATCAGCCACAGCAACATCATCGCCTCGATCGCGGGCACGGTGCTGACGCTGCCTGTCCGCGGCAGCGAGGAGCAGGTCTGCTTTCTGCCGCTCTGCCACATCCTGGAGCGGCTGATCTCGGTCTTCATTCCGATCGGCATGCGGTCGACGGTCAACTTCGCCGAAAGCCCCGAGACGGTGTTCGACAATGTGCGCGAGGTGAGCCCGCATGTCTTCACGGCGGTGCCGCGCGTCTGGGAGAAGATCTACTCCCGCGTCGCGATCATGGCGAACGACGCCACGGCCGTCGGCCGCTGGGCCTACCGCAGCGCCATCGCGGCCGGGTCGAAGCGGGCCGAGTATCTCGAAAGCCGCGAGCGCGTGCCGCTGGCGACCGCGCTTGCCTACGCCTTCTGGGATTTCGCGGTGCTGCGCAACATGCGCCAGCTCCTCGGCCTGCAGCGCCTGCGCCGCGGCACGACGGGCGCGGCGCCGATCTCCCCCGATCTCATCAAATGGTACCGGGCGATCGGGGTGACGCTGCTCGAAGGCTACGGCATGACGGAGAGCTCCGGCGTCATCTCGGTCAACACGATCGAGGACTTCAAGACGGGTTCGATCGGCAAGGTCGTGCCCGGTGGCGACGTTCGCATCGCCGCCGACGGCGAGATCCAGTACCGCGGCGGCAACGTCTTCAAGGGCTATTGGAAGAAGCCGGAGAAGACCGCCGAGACGATCCTGCCGGGAGGTTGGCTGAGAACGGGCGACATCGGCCGCATCGACAACCAGGGGTTCCTCTCGATCACCGGCCGAGTCAAGGACATCATCATCACGGCGGGCGGCAAGAACATCACGCCGGCGGAGATCGAGAACCGTCTGAAGTTCTCGCCTTACATCTCCGACGCCGTGGTCATCGGCGACAAGCGGAAGTACCTCACCTGCCTGATCATGATCGACCAGGAGAACGTCGAGAAGTTCGCGCAGGACAAGCGCGTGCCCTTCGGCGACTTCAAGTCGCTCTGCGCGGCGAAGGAGGTGCGCGACCTGATCGCCGAGGTGGTGGCGGAAACCAACCGCGAATTTGCACGCGTCGAACAGATCAAGGAGTTCCGTCTGATCGACGTGCTGCTCACCGCGGAGGACGAGGAGCTGACGGCGACGATGAAGCTCAAGCGCGGCTTCGTCGAGACCAAGCACAAGAGGCTCATTGACGAGATGTACGGCTGAGTGCCGTGCGGGAACCAAAAAAGAAGGAGGAAATGCCAATGAAATACAGATCGAACAGGCTCCTGCTGTCGGCCGTGCTGGCCGCCGGCATGGCGGGCGCGGCGTACGCGCAGGAGGTGCAGGGCGTCACCGACACCGAAATCCTGATCGGCTCCAACGGAGACCTGTCGGGCGTGTTCGCGGCGTTCAACGTGCAGGCCATCAAGGCCGCGCAGCTCTACTTCGACGAGGTCAACGCCAAGGGCGGCGTGCACGGGCGCACGATCCGCTTCATCGTCGAGGACCATCAGTACCAGATCCCGAAGGCGCAGCAGAACTTCAACAAGCTCGTCAATTCGGACAAGGTGTTCGCGATGGTGCTGAACCTCGGTACCCCGCACAACATCGCCGGTTTCCAGATGATGGAGCCGAAGAAGATCGCCAACATCTCGCCGCTGTCGGCCGGCCGACAGATGATCGAAGGCGACATCACCTACAAGTACACCGGCAGCTCGTCCTACTACGACCAGCTGCGCGCCGGCATCCGCCACCTCGCCAAGGACAAGGGCGCGACCAAGATCTGCGCGATGTACTTCCCGCAGGACTACGGCAAGGAAGTCGAGGAAGGCACCAAGGAGGAGACCGCCGCGCTCGGGCTCGAATTCGCCGCCGAGACGGTGCACCGGCCCGACGAGCAGGAGTTCGTCGGCTCCGTCACCAAGCTGCGCGAAGCCGGCTGCCAGGTCATCGCCATCGGCCTGACTCCCGGCCAGATCCCGCGGGTGATCGGTACCGCCAAGCAGCTCGGCTGGACCGACGTCTCGTTCATCGGCTGCTCGGCCGGTTTCCACACCGTGCTGTCCAAGGTGCCCGGCGGCGTCATGGAAGGTTACTACGCCGCGGCCGGCTGGTCCGACCTGGAGGCCCGGATGGACAATCCGGAGCTGAAAGCGTGGGCCGAGTCGTTCCAGGCGAAGTACAGCGAGCCGCCGGCGACCGCCGCGCAGCTTGGTCGCTCCGCCGCCGGCACACTGGTGGCCGGCCTCGAGGCCGCCGGCAAGGACCTGACGCCGGAGTCGTTCCAGAAGGGGATGGAAAGCCTCTCGTTCCATGACTCGATCATGGACATCGACGTCAAGTACGGCCCTGGCGACCATCAGGGCGCCGACGGCGTGATCATCTCGCAGATCAACGGCGGCAAGTGGGGCGAAGTCGCCCGGGTCGATCCGGCCAAGTCGCAGTAAGCTGCAATTTCAGACCGACGACGCCGCGTGGAGCAATCCGCGCGGCGTCCTTGTTCATGAGCATTGTTCGGGGAGCTTGCATCCGGCTCGGGAGGACCTCCGCGTTCGACGCGGCCGGCCGACGTCCGAAGTCCGGTCAGGACAGACCTGACTACTCCGCCGGCTCGACGCCGGTGTAGGCCGCCTCGTCGAGCTCTCGCCTGAGGCGCGCCTCTTCCTCGACCTTGGGCGTGATGAAGCGCCCGAGCAGCAGATAGGCGACCGGGGTCAGGAAGAGCGTCGACACCGCCGCGAGGCCCAGGCCGCCGACGATGACCCAGCCGAGCGCGATGCGCGCCTCCGCGCCGGCGCCGGACGCCAGCACCAGCGGAAGACCGCCCAGGACGGTGCAGATCATCGTCATCAGCACCGGACGCAGCCGGATGTTCGACGCCTCCTCGATCGCTTCGCGGACTCCGAGCCCGCGGTCGCGGAGCTGGTTGGCGAACTCGACGATCAGGATGCCGTTCTTCGCCATGACGCCGACCAGCAGCACAAGCCCGATCTGGCTGTAGGCGTTGAGGCTGGTGCCGGTGAGCAGCAGCGCGAAGACGGCGCAGGCAAGGCCGAGCGGTACCGTCGCCATGATGATGATCGCGCTGACGAAGCTCTCGAACTGGGCGGCGAGCACGAGCAGGATGATCACGATGGCGAAACCGAAGATCGTGAGCATCGAGCCGCTGGTCTCGCCCAGCGTCGCGGCTTCGGCAAGCGGCACGACGCGGCTGCCGGCGGGCAGCAGCGGCTGGGCGATCTGCTGCGCCGCGACCAGCGCGTCGCCGAGAGCGACGTCGGTCCTGAGGCCCGACGTGATCGACACCGAACGCAGCTGCTGCTCGCGCGCGAGATTGGGCGGGACAGCGCGCTCGGTCAGCGTCGCGATGGTCGATACCGGCACGTAGCGACCGTCGCCCGTCTTGAGGAACACGTTCTCCAGGTCGGTCGGGTCGTTGATCGGATTGGTGGTCGAGATGAGCTTCACCGCGTAGCTGCGATCCTCGATGAACACCTCGCCGATCTCGCGGCCGTCCAGCATCGACTGGATGGCGTCGGCGAGGCCGGTGATGTTGATGCCGAGGTCGGAGGCCCGTTCGCGATCGATGGCGACGGACAGCTGCGGCTGGGTGGACGCCGTGGAGAGGCGCGGCTGGTCGAAGCGCGGATCCTTCTCCATCTCCGCGACGATGGCGTTCGCGGCCTCGCCGATCTCGGCGTAGGAGCTGCCGACGATCGCGAACTGCAGGCCGGAGCCGGCCCCGCGGATGCCGAGGCTGTTGGGCTGGAGTGCGAAGGCACGCACGCCGGGCACCTGGGCAGCAAGCCGCGTGATCTCCGCCGCGATGTCCTGCTGCGTGCGGTCGCGCTGGTCCCAAGGCTTGAGCGCCAGCACCATGAAGCCCGAATTGGTCGACCCGCCCTGGCCGCCGTTGACGAAGGTGCTCTCGATCACGCCGGACTGGCGCAGCGGCTCGATCAGGTTCTCGATCTCGCGCATCTTCTGCGTCGTGTAGTCGAGGCTGACGCCCTGCGGCGCCTGGATGCGCAGCATCACCATGGAGCGGTCCTCGGACGGCACCAGCTCGCTGCGGATCATCCCAAAGGCGAGATACGCCGCGCCGCCGAAGAGTACGCAGACCAGGATCACGATGGCGGGGGCGTCGAGCGCGGCCTTGAGCATGCGACGATAGGTGCCGGCGAGCGCCGATCCGATCCGCGCGCCCACGCCCTTGTGCTCGTGATGCGCGGCCGAGGTCAGCATGCGCGAGGCGAGCATCGGGCAAAGCGACAGCGCGACGACCGCCGAGAGGACCACGGACATCGCCAGCACGAAGCCGAACTCGCGGAACAGCCCGCCCGTCTGCCCGGGCAGGAAGGACAGGGGAACGAAGACGGCGACCAGCGTGGCCGTCGTCGCGATGACCGCGAAGAACACCTCCTTGGTGCCGAGGACCGCCGCGGCGCGCGGTCCCATGCCTTCGTTGCGGCGACGCACGATGTTCTCCAGCACCACGATGGCATCGTCGACCACGAGACCCGTCGCCAGCACGAGCGCGAGCAATGTCAGGATGTTGATGGAGAAGCCGGCCAGATAGATCGCCGCGATCGTGCCGATCAGCGCCACCGGCATGGCGAGGCCCGGGATCAGCGTGGCGCGCCAGTCGAGAAGGAACACATAGATCACCAGCAGGACGAGCGTCACGGACAGTCCCAGCGCGATCTCGACCTCGTGGATCGCGCCGTTGATGAACACGGCGTCGTCGCTGGTGACGCGGATCGTCATGCCCTCGGGCAGGTTTTCCTGGATCTTCGCCGCAGCGGCATGCACCCCTTCGGAGATGTCCAGCGTGTTGGACTGCGCCTGGCGGATGATGCCGAGACCGATGCCGGTGCGACCATCGGATCGCAGCGAGGTGGCGCCCGGGTCGCCGCCCAGCGTGACGCTTGCCACGTCGCCGAGGCGCACGCGGTCGTTCAGCGCCAGCGCCTCGAACTGCTCCGGCGTCGTCACCGCCGCCGTCGCGCGGACGATGATGTCCTGGTTGGTCGTGGTGATCGAGCCGGCCGGCGTATCGAACGCGATCGAGGCGAGCGCGTTGCGGATATCGGCGATGGTCAGCCCGAGGCTCGCGACCTTCGACTGGTCCACGTCGACGCGGAAGATCTTCTCGCGGTCGCCGAAGACCTGGACATCGGCGACGCCGGTGACGGCGGCCAGCGTGTCCACCACCTCTTCCTCGACCAAGATTGTCATGTCCTCGACGGACATCGTGTCCGAGGTGACGGCGAGCCGCACCACCGCGTCGGCATTGGCGTCGGCCTTGACGATGCGTGGGGTCTCGATGTCGTCCGGGAGTTGGTTCACCACGCGTCCGACCGCGTCGCGCATGTCGGACGCGGCGACGTTGAGGTCGACGTCGTCGCCGAACTCGACGGTGACGCGGCTGCGGCCGAAGGACGACGTCGACGAGATGGACTTGACGCCCGGCACGCGCGACACCGCGCCTTCCAGCACGGCGGTCACCTCGCGGTCGATCGACTCGGCGGCGGCGCCGGAATAGTCGGCGGTGATGGTGATGACAGGACGGTCGACGTCGGGGAGTTCGCGGATCTCGACGCCGTAGAACGCGGCCAGTCCGGCAACCGCGATCAGGGTGTTGAGGACGAAGGCGAGGACCGGCCTGCGCACGAAAAGCGCCGTCGTCCCCTTGTCGGCGTCGCTGCGGTCGAGCTGGGTCATCGTGCGCCTCAGGAGCCGCCGCCGCCGGTGTCGGCACCGGCTATGCGGATCTCCGCGCCTTCGCGCACATTGTGCACGCCCTCGGTGATGACCGTGTCGCCGCTGGCGAGGGCGGCCTCGACCAGCACGCTTTCCGTGTTGCGCTGGACGATGCGGACCGGCGTGCGGACCGCCTTGCCGTCCCTGATGATCCAGACGAAGGCGCCGTCGGTTCCCCACTGGATCGCCAGCGGGTTGACGGCCGGATAGCTGTCGCCCGGGAAGCGCATCGACACCTGGAACGACATGCCGGCACGCAGCGAGTCGCCCGGATTCTCGATGCGCGCCTGAACCCTGAGGGTTCGGCTCGCCTCGTCCAGACGGTTGTCGACGGCGCTGACGGTGCCCTCGAAGGCTTCGTTCGGCCGCGCGATGGGGATCGCCGTCATCGGCGCACCGACCTGGATCGCGCCGGCATAGCGCTCGGGAACCCAGAAATCGACGATGACCCGGGAGCGGTCGTCGATGGTGGCGATCTCGGTCGACGCCGTCACTCCGTTGCCTACCGATACCTGCAGGATGCCGACGATGCCGGAGATCGGCGCGACGATGGAGCGACGCTCAAGCGCCAGTTCCGCGTCCCGCAGCTGCAGGCTCGCATTGCCAACGGCCACTTCGGCTTCCTTGAGCTGGACCTGACTTGCCGCGCGCGACGATTGCAGCGTGGTCACCCGTTCCAGCCGGGCCTGCGCGTCCTCCAGCGCGATCCGCGCGCGGTCGACCGCGATCTCCTCGGCCTCGGAATCGAGCCGTGCGATGACACTGCCGGCGCTGACGGTGCTGCCGGCGGTGGCGGCGATCTCGGTCAGCCGGCCTGCGGCGTAAGGCGTAACGACCACCGAGCTGATCGCCCGCCCGGTGCCGATCGCCGCAAGCCGATCATTGATCGTCGCCATCTGCACGGGCGCCGTCACCACGGATCCGCGCGGGCCGCCGCCACCCCGCCGCTCGCCCTGGCCGCCTGAAGTGCCATTCTCGGTCTTGGCGGTGGCGACAGGGATCCAGTCGATCCCCCACGTCGCGAGCGTGTCGCCGGCACCGGGGAAGAACTTCACCCATGCGGCGGCCGCCACGAAGAGCACGACCACCGCCGCGGCAAGCTGCTTCCAGACCGACATCCAGTTCTCCGGTACGTTTCGTCATCCCCCGGGCGTGGTCAGCCTGGAGATACGAGCGCGCGCGATTGTGCGCTGCGGCATGGTCCCTGCCATGCCCTTATGACAATTCTCAGACATGCCCGCACGGAGATTATCATTAAATCTGCGTAAGGTCTGCGCTGGAGGCGGGCGGCTCCGGCGATTGTGATCACGGCGTCAGCGCAGGTTCTCCATCTCGCGCAGCCGCTCGGCGCTTTCCGCTTCCAGGCAGCGCGTCAGTTCACCGATCAGCGCCTCCGCGACCACGAACAGCGCGGCCGACGAATCCCAGGCCGATGGCACGGCGGTGCGGCCGGCCACGACATGCCGCGCGAATCGCGCGATCGGCGACAGCCACTGATCGGTGAACAGCACGATCCGCACGCCGCGCTGGTGTGCCTTCTCGGCGAAACGGATGAGGCTGTCCTGGTAGCGGCGGATGTCGAGGATCAGCAGCACGTCGCGCTTGCCCATGTCGAGCAGCCGGTCGCGCCAGTTGCTCTCCTGGCCCGAGAGGTGGACGACGTCCGGGCGGATGATCGTCATGTGCGCCGCCATGTAATGCGCGATCGGATCGGTGAAGCGGCCGCCGAGCAGAAAGATGCGGGTGCGCGGATGCGACATCAACGCCGCCATCTCGGTGATCTGACGCGCCGAGAGGTGCCGGAACGTCTCGCGGATGTTCTCCAGCGTCACCTCGAGGGCCGGCGAAGCGCCGCCGCTCGCGGACACCGTCGTGCGGGACGCCGGCGACTGCAGCCGCGCGGCAAGCTCTTCCTTGAGCGCCGACTGGAATTCCGGATAGTTCTGGAAGCCGAGACGGGCCACGAAACGCAGGATGGTGGGCGAGCTGACGCCGGCCGTGGCGGAGAATTCAGCGACCGTCGCCAGTCCCGCCATCGGGTAGTTCGAGACGAGCGCCTGCGCTGCCCGGCGCTCTCCGGCCGGCATGCCGTCGATCCTCTGCGCGATCCGCTCGGCGATGCTCGTCGCCATCTCTCCCCCCGCCTCCGCTACGCCGCATCATCCACATGGCGCGTTTGACAAAGGCCGCCAAAGTGTATGAAATCATCCGTACGGGCGCAATCGCACCACCGGTGTAACAAAACTTACATGCCCGAGGGGACGGCGGAATGGGTGACGCGAAGCATGCGGGGCATGCCGATGCACGGTCGGTCAGAGTGACCAACCGCGACGGCTCCAGCCCGTATGTCCTGGTCTGCGATCACGCCTCGAACCTCTTGCCGGCCGAGTACGGGACGCTCGGCCTGCCCGCGTCCGACCTCCAGCGCCACATCGCGTGGGATCCTGGCGCGGCGCCGGTGGCGCGACACATGGCCGAGGCGCTCGATGCGCCGCTGATCGAATCGGCGATCTCGCGGCTGGTTGTCGACTGCAACCGCCCGCTCGATGCTCCCGACCTGATCTGGACGCTGAGCGAATCGACGACGATCCCCGGCAATGTCGCGCTCACCGCTCCCGAGCGTTCGCGGCGGGTCGCGCTGGCATGGGAGCCTTTCCACGCCGCCATCGACGCGATCGTCGAGGATCGCGTGGCGGCCGGCCGGGAGACGCGGATCGTGTCCGTGCACTCCTTCACGCCGGTCTACAACGGCCAGCACCGGCCCTGGCACATCGGCATCATCCACGACGACGATGTCCGGATCGCCGCGCCGCTGATCGAGCGGCTTCGCGCCAGCGACGGCCTCGTCGTCGGCGTCAACGAGCCCTATTCGCCGGCCGACCGCGTCTATTTCACTCTGGAGAAGCACGCCCGCTCGCGCGGCCTGCCCTGCGCGATGATCGAAATACGCAATGACGAGATCGACGGCGACGCCGGCCAGCGCGCATGGGGCGGGCGGCTGGCGTCGATCCTGAAGACCCTGCCACTGGCGGCCGGCACTGTCGCGGCACCGTTCGCCGCCGGGCAGGCGCGCTACGCGAGTCGATAGGAGAGGAGTGGTGGAAGCGGCAATCGGCAAATTCGTTCGCGGTGTCGACGTCACCAACCGGGTCATCGGCCGGCTGGCGATGTACCTGTTCTTCGTGATGGGTGCGATCCTCCTCTATTCGACCCTGTCCCGCGTGCTCTTCGGCGTGCCTGTGAACTGGGTGCTGGAGATGTCGCAGTTCCTGCTGTCGGCCTACTATCTGCTGGGTGGCGCCTACGTTCTCCAGCTCGGCGGCCATGTCCGCATGGATCTGTTCTACGACCGGCTGTCGGCACGCAAGCGCGCGGTGACCGATGCGTTCACGATCCTCTTCGTCATCTTCTACCTGGTCGTCCTCCTGGCGGGCGGCATTTCGAGCACGAACTATGCGATCAAGTACAATCAGGTGAACTACTCCGCCTGGTCGCCCGTACTGTGGCCCGTCAAGGTGGTCATGACGATCGGCGTCTTCCTGATGCTGCTCCAGTGCGTCGCCACCTTCTTCCGGGACCTGGCGATCGCCCGTGGAAAGCCGATCGAATGAGTTCCGAATTCATCACGCTCTTCATGTTCGGCACCATGATGGTGCTGCTGTTCACGGGACAGCGGGTCTTCGGCGTGATCGGTTTCGTCGGTACGGCGGCGGCGCTGTGGCTGTGGGGGCAGGGCTCCTTCGAGATGCCGTTCAACGCCTCTTTCCAGGTGCTGAACTGGTACCCGCTCATCACCGTGCCGTTCTTCGTCTTCATGGGCTACATGCTCTCGGAGTCGGGCATCGCCAACAATCTGTACCGGCTATTCCACGTCTGGTTCGGCCCGGTGCGCGGCGGCCTGGCGCTCGGCACGATCGGCCTGATGGTGCTGATCGCGGCGCTGAACGGGCTGTCGGTGGCGGGCATGGCGATCGGCGCGACGATCGCGCTGCCGCAGCTGCTGCGCCACGGCTATGACAAGGTGATGGTCACCGGCGTCATCCAGGCCGGCTCGTCGCTCGGCATCCTGATCCCGCCGTCGGTCGTGCTGGTGCTCTACGCCATGATCGCGCGCCAGCCGGTGATCGATCTGTGGCTGGCCGGCGTCGGTCCGGGCCTGCTGATGGCCGCGCTTTTTGCGACCTACGTCTTCGTCAGGTGCCTCGTTCAGCCGGACATCGGACCGGCCCTGCCGGCGGAAGAGCGGGCGCAGATCGACTGGAGCGAGAAGCTGCGGCTGCTTCGCGTGGGCATCCTGCCGCTGGCGATCTTCGCCGTGATGATGACCCTGTTTATGACCGGCGTCACCAGTCTGGTCGAGAGCTCGGCAGTCGGTGCTCTGCTGGCGACGCTCGCCGCGTGGTGGGCAGGAAACCTCAACCGCAAGGTCTTTGAGGAATCGACGAGAAGCACGCTGGTGATCAGCGCAATGTTCCTCTGGATCATCCTCGGTGCCCTGTGCTTCAGCTCGGTCTATGACGGGCTGGGTGCGGTCCGTGCCGTCAGGACGCTGATGCTCGAAACATGGGATTTCGAGCCCTGGACCATTCTGATCCTGATGCTCCTGTCGTTCGTGATCATGGGGATGTTCCTCGACGACACGGCGATGCTGGTGATCGTCGCGCCGCTCTACATCCCGCTGGTGATCAGCCTCGGCTTCAACCCGATCTGGTTCGGCATCCTCTACACGATCACCTGCCAGATCGCGTACATCACGCCGCCCTTCGGGTACAATCTGTTCCTCATGCGCGCGATGGCGCCGCCGGAGATCACGCTGGTCGACATCTACCGGTCGATCGTGCCGTTCTTCCTCCTGATGGTGCTGACGATCGTGATCCTCATGGTCTTCCCGGAGATCGCGCTCTGGCTGCCGGCACTCTACCGGGGATCGTGAGGCAAGGAGGCGACGGGGCAACAGGGTGAACGAGAGGAAGGACTACTTCCCGCAACAAGCGCAGATCGACACGGATTGGTGTTGGGAGACAGGAGAACCGTAACGATGACAGACAAGAAGCTCATCAGCAAACGCGCCTTCCTCAAGAAGGCCGGATTGACCACCGCGGGTGCGGTCGGCGCCTCAACGCTGGCGATGCCCTACGTGAACGCGCAGGCTCCCATCAAGTGGCGCCTGCAGACCTATGCCGGTCCGGCGCTTGCCGAGCACGTCGTGAAGAACGCCATCGACTGGTTCAACACGGCGGCGAACGGCCAGATGGAGATCGAGCTCTACACGGCCGACCAGCTCGTGCCGCATGGCGAGCTGTTCCGCGCCGTGCAGTCCGGCACGATCGACGCCGCCCAGAGCGACGACGATTCGGCGGCGGCTCCGGTCGACGTCAAAGTGTTCGGCGCCTATTTCCCGCTGGCCTCGCGCTATTCGCTCGACGTGCCGGCTTTGTGGCACTGGCACGGCCTGAAGGAAGTCTGGGAAGAGGCCTATGCCGAAATCCCCGACGTCACCTGGCTGTCGACGGGTGCCTGGGATCCCTGCAACTTCGGCACCACCAAGCCGATCAACAGCCTGGCCGACCTGCAGGGCCTGCGCGTCTACACCTTCCCCACGGCCGGACAGTTCCTGTCCAAGTGGGGCGTGGTGCCGGTCTCGCTTCCCTATGAAGACGTGCAGCCGGCGATCCAGACCGGCGAGCTCGACGGCATCTGCTGGTGCGGCATCACGGAGCTGCACACGGTCGGCTGGGCCGACGTGCTGAAGTACTACCTGACCAACCCGCTGTCGGGTGCGTGGGCCGGTTCCTATTTCGTCAACACGGCGAAGTGGAACGAGCTGCCGCCGCATCTCCAGCAGCTGTACCGCATGATGATCGACACCTCGCACTACTATCGCCAGCATTGGTACTGGGCCGGCGAGGCAAACTTCCGCAACACCGGCAAGCTGCAGCTGACGACCATCCCCGACGCCGAATGGAAGCAGGTCGAGGACGAGGCAGTCGTGTTCTGGGACCAGATCGCGTCGCAGAGCCCGCGCAGCGCCAAGGTCGTCGAGATCATCAAGAAGTACAACGCCGACATGGTGAAGGCCGGCCGTCCGTACAGGTACACCTGATCGCGGAATAATATCGGCCCGGCCGCTCCGCGCGGCCGGGCCTCCTGACAAGACCAGGCAGAACCGGCATTGCCGGCGGAGTGAACCATGGCGGGCAATCTGACTTTCGACCAGTTGAAGAAGGCTGTGGTGTCCGGCGAGATCGACACCGTGCTTGCCTGCGCGACCGACATGCAGGGCCGGCTCGTTGGAAAGCGCTTCCTGGCGAAATACTTCGTCGAGTCCGGCTATGGCGAGACCCACGGCTGCAACTACCTCCTGACCGTCGACGTCGATATGGAGGTCGTGCCCGGCTACAAGGCTGCGAACTGGGAAAAGGGCTATGGGGATTTCGTCTTCAAGCCCGACCTTTCGACGCTGCGCCACATTCCATGGCTGGAGAAGACCGCGCTCGTTCTCTGCGACCTGCTCGACCACCACAGTCATGAGGACGTCCCGCATTCGCCGCGCGCCATCCTCAAGCGCCAGACGGAGCGCCTGAAGGAGCGCGGCTGGATGGCCTACATGGCTTCCGAACTCGAATTCTACCTGTTCGAGGAGACGTTCGCCTCTGCGCGCGCCAAGGCCTGGAAGAACCTCAACACGGCCTCGCCCTATATCGGCGACTACCTGATCGGCATCACCACCCAGGAAGAGACCGTGATGCGGGCGATCCGTAACGGGATGGAGGCAGCGGGGATTCCGGTCGAGAATTCCAAGGGCGAAGCGGGACCCGGCCAGGAGGAAATCAACGTCCGCTACGCAGAAGCGCTCGATATGGCCGACCGGCACGTCGTCCTGAAGAACGGCTGCAAGGAGATCGCGCACGGGCTCGGCAAGTCGCTGACCTTCATGTCGAAGTACAATTATTCGCTCGCCGGCAATTCGAGCCACGTCCACAATTCGCTGTGGAGCGCCGACGGCAAGACGCCGCTCTTCTTCGACAAGAAGGCCGAGCACACTATGTCGCCGCTGATGCGCTCCTGGGTGGCCGGCCAGCTGAAATATGCCAGCCAGTTCACGCTGATGCTGGCGCCGTATATCAACTCCTATAAGCGCTTCCAGGTCGCGACCTGGGCGCCCACCCGCATCGCCTGGAGCCGCGACAACCGCACGGCGAGCTTCCGCCTCTGCGGCGAGGGGTCGAAGGGCATCCGCATCGAGTGCCGCATCGGCGGCGCCGACTTGAACCCCTATCTCGCCTTCGCGTCCCTGATTGCCGCCGGGCTCGCCGGCATCGACGAGAAGCTGGAACTGTCGAAGCCGTTCGAGGGCGACGTCTACCACGCGCAGAAGCTGCCGGAGATTCCGAAGACGCTGCGCGACGCGACCGAGCTTTTCGCCAAATCGAAGGTGATGAAGTCCGCGTTCGGCGATGAGGTGGTCGAGCACTACGCCCACACGGCACGGTGGGAGCAGTTCGAATACGACCGCCGCATCACCGACTGGGAACTGCACAGAGGATTCGAGCGGTACTGACAGCGGCGAAGAGGAAACGATGACCGAAACCGTCAAACTCAAATCCCCCATCGACGGCTCGATCTATGTCGAGCGGCCGGTGCTCACCGACCAGCAGGCGAATGCGGTTGTCGAGCGGGCGCGTGCGGCGCAGCCCGGCTGGGCGGCGCTGTCGATCGGCGAGCGCTCGAAATACATCCTCGCCTTCCTCGAGGCGCTGGTGGGCATGACCGACGAGATCGTGCCGGAACTGGCCTGGCAGATGGGGCGGCCAGTCAAGTATGGCGGCGAGTTCGGCGGCGTGAAGGAACGCACGCAATATATGGTCGAGATTGCCGAGAAGGCACTTGCGCCTGTCCCGGCCTCGAACCCGAAGGACGGCTTTCGCCGCTACGTAAAGAAGGACCCGCTCGGCGTGGTCATGGTGATCGCGCCGTGGAACTATCCCTACCTCACCGCCGTGAACACGATCGTTCCGGCGCTCATCGCGGGCTCGACGGTGATCCTCAAGCATGCCGCGCAGACTCTCGTCGTCGGAGAGCGTTTCGCCCAGGCCTTCGAGAAGGCCGGCCTGCCGAAGAACGTCTTCCAGAACGTCGTGCTGAACCACGGCCAGACGGAGAGGCTGTTGGCTTCGGGCCGGATCGATCACGTCAACTTCACCGGTTCCGTCGCGGGCGGACGCGCCATCGAGAAGGCCTCGGCCGGCACCTTCATGACGCTCGGGCTCGAACTCGGCGGCAAGGACCCGGCCTATGTGCTGCCGGACGCGAAGATGGACCATGCCATCGCCAATCTTGCCGAGGGCGCTTTCTTCAATTCCGGTCAGTGCTGCTGCGGCATTGAGCGCATCTATGTTCACGCGGACGTCTATGACGATTTCGTCGAGGGCTTCATCGCCGAGAGCCGCAACTGGACTCTCGGCAATCCGCTGGAGAAGGATTCGGTGATCGGCCCGATGGCGCAGGCGCGCTTCGCCGACTTCATCCGCGAGCAGAAGGCCGAGGCGCTGCGCAAGGGCGCGACGGCCCATATGAATACGAAAGATGGCCGCGACAAAGAAGGCTCGCCCTACCTGCCGGTCGAGGTGCTGACCAACGTCAACCACCAGATGAGCGTCATGCGCGAGGAGAGTTTTGGCCCGATTGTCGGCATCATGAAGGTGCGCGACGACGACGAGGCGGTGTCGCTGATGAACGACAGCCCCTACGGCCTGACCGCCTCCATCTGGACACGCGATACCGAGCGCGCGATCGCCATCGGCGACCGCGTCGAGACCGGAACCGTCTTCATGAACCGCTGCGACTATCTCGATCCTGCGCTGGTCTGGACCGGCGTCAAAGATACGGGAAAGGGCGCGGCACTCTCGGCCATCGGCTACGACAATCTCACGCGACCGAAGAGCTATCATCTCCGCGAGAAAATCTAGTTTGCACCTACTGTGCCCTCTCCACCGCCTTCGGCGATCCTCATCCCCCGCTTACGGGGGAATGGAACCCTGCGAAGGGTGGTGAGGGGGCGCATTTAGTCTGTTCAGGAAGAACCCGATGACCAAGCTCGTTTCCAAATGGAACTACCCCACCACCGTCCGCTTCGGCGCGGGGCGCATCAAGGAGTTGCCCGACGCGCTCGCCGCAGCCGGCATCAAGCGACCGCTGTTCGTCACCGACCCGGGCCTGGCGAAGCTGCCGGTCGTCGCCTCGACGCTCAAGCTGCTCGATGACGCCAAGGTACCTTACGGCGTCTTTTCCGACGTGAAGGCCAATCCGGTCGAATCCAACCTCACCGCGGGCATCGAGGTCTTCAAGAAGGGCAGGCATGACGGCGTCATCGCCTTCGGCGGCGGCTCTGCGCTCGACCTCGGCAAGCTGATCGCCTTCCAGGCGCACCAGACCCGACCGGTCTGGGATTTCGAGGACGTCGGCGATTGGTGGACCCGCGCTGACTCCTCGAAGATCGCGCCGATCGTCGCCGTTCCGACCACGGCCGGAACGGGCTCCGAAGTCGGTCGCGCCGGCGTGCTGACGCATGAAGCAAGCCACACCAAGAAGGTGATCTTCCATCCGAAGATGCTGCCCGTCATCGTCATCGCCGATCCGGAGCTGACGGTCGGCATGCCGCCCTTCATCACCGTCGGCACAGGCATGGACGCGCTCGCGCACTGCCTCGAAGCCTATTGCGCGCCGGGCTATCACCCGATGGCCGACGGCATCGCTTTGGAAGGCATCCGCCTCGTGTTCGAGAACCTTCCGAAGGCCTACGCGAACGGCAAGGATCTCACCGCGCGCGCACACATGATGAGCGCCGCCGCGATGGGCGCCACAGCCTTCCAGAAGGGGCTCGGCGCCATCCACTCGCTGTCGCATCCGATCGGCGCGCTGTACGACACCCACCACGGCATGACCAACGCCGTGTTCATGCCCTACGTGCTCGACTTCAACCGAAAAGCCATCGAGGAGCGCATCACGCGGCTCGCGGCCTATCTCGGCATCAAGGGCGGCTTCGACGGCTTCGCCAAGGCGGTGCTCAAGCTGCGAAAAGACCTGAAGGTTCCGCACACCCTGCCGGGCCTGATCAAAGGCCTCGACATGGACAGGAAGCGCAAGGGCCTGATCGCCGACATGGCAATCGTCGATCCGACCGCGGGCGGCAACCCGGTGAAGCTGACCAGGAAGGCGGCGCTGGCGCTGCTGGAATCCGCGATCCATGGCTGAACGGGACGAAGGAGAGAGCCACGGCAGAAGGGGAGGCGGACGGTCGCAAACGAGTGCAGTTCGTTAGCCGGTAAACGACGGCGGCGATTGCCACATGCATTGAAAAGTAGTTAAGTTTTTCACGCCTCGGGGGTGCCGGTGGTCGAGATTTCATCTGACTGTCATCGGAGAGCGGTAACCGCACCGCAGGCGTCGAATGGCGTCAGTTCAACGGGAGAACATCTATGCTGAATGTCACGGGAAAGATACTTTCCCTCACGGCCGCGTCGCTGATGGCGACGACGGCGATCGTGTCCGCGCAGTCGGATGAGCTTGTCGCGGCCGCGAAGGCCGAGGGCATGCTCACCACGATCGCGCTGCCGCACGACTGGTGCGGCTATGGCGAGGTCATCGCCGGCTTCAAGGCGAAGTATCCGGAGATCACCGTCAACGAGCTGAACCCCGATGCGGGCTCCAGCGACGAGATCGAGGCGATCAAGGCGAACAAGGACAACAAGGGCCCGCAGGCGCCGGACGTGATCGACGTCGGCCTGTCCTACGGCCCGGCGGCGAAGGCCGAAGGCCTGATCCAGCCCTACAAGGTGTCGACCTGGGATTCGATCCCGGACTCGGCGAAGGATGCCGAGGGCTACTGGTACGGCGACTATTACGGTGTGCTGTCGTTCGAGGTGAACAAGGACCTGGTCCAGAACACCCCGGCGGACTGGTCGGACCTGCTGAAGGACGAATACAAGAACTCGGTCGCGCTGGCTGGCGATCCGCGCGCCTCGAACCAGGCGATCCAGGGCGTCTATGCCGCCGGGCTCGCTGCGGGCGGCGCGGCTGGCGCCGACGCCGGCACCAAGGGTCTGGACTTCTTCAAGGAGCTCAACGCCAAGGGCAACTTCGTCCCGGTCATCGGCAAGGCGGCGACGCTGGCGCAGGGCCAGACGCCGATCCTGATCACCTGGGACTACAATGCACTGGCCGGCCGCGACACGCTGAACGGCAACCCGCCGGTCGACGTGGTCGTTCCGAAGTCGGGCGTCGTGGCAGGCGTGTACATCCAGGCGATCAGCGCCTACGCGCCGCACCCGAATGCCGCGAAGCTGTGGATGGAGTATCTCTACTCGGACGAGGGTCAGCTCGGCTGGCTGAAGGGCTACTGCCACCCGATCCGCTTCAACGACCTCGCCAAGAACGGCAAGATCCCGCAGGACATGATGGACAAGCTGCCGCCGGCGGCCTCCTACGAGATCGCGGTGTTCCCGTCGCTCGAGGAGCAGGCTGCCGCAAAGGAAGCCATCACCAAGAACTGGGACAGCGTCGTCGGCGCCAACGTCCAGTAAGACATGTCACGCCGGGCGGCCCTCGGGGCCGCCCGGTCCGTTCCCGGCAGCCGATGACCCAAGCCAGCCTCTCCGAACCGACTGCCGTCCCGGCCGCGCCGGGCACGAGGGACCGTTCCGTGAGGCTGCCGCTGCACTGGCTGGGCGTTGCGCCCTTCTTCATCTTCGCCCTGATGTTCCTGATTCTGCCGACGACCTATCTGGTCCTCGGCGCCTTCCAGAACGACCAGGGCGGTTTCACGCTCGACAACATCTACGCGCTGACGCAGCCGTCGATCCTCGCCGCCTACTGGATATCGATCCGCATCAGTCTCGCCTCGGCGCTGCTCGGCGCGCTCGCCGGCTTCGCCATCGCTCTCGCCATCGTGCGCGGCGGCCTGCCCAACTGGGTGCGTTCCGCGACCATGACCTTCTCGGGCGTCGCATCGAACTTCGCCGGCGTCCCGCTCGCCTTTGCCTTCCTCGCCACGCTGGGCCGGCTTGGCCTCGTCACGGTCCTGATGCGCGCTCTCGGCGTCGACATCTACAACGACCTCGGCTTCAACATCCTGTCCTTCTGGGGACTGACGCTCACCTATCTCTACTTCCAGATCCCGCTGATGGTGGTGATCATCACGCCGGCGATCGACGGGTTGAAGAAGGAGTGGAGCGAGGCGGCGGCGACGCTCGGCGCGACCAACTTCCAGTACTGGCGGATGGTCGCCATCCCGGTGCTGTGGCCGAGTTTCCTGGGCACCGTCATCCTGCTGTTCGCCAACGCCTTCGGTGCGATCGCGACCGCCTACGCGCTGACGGGCTCCTCGCTCAACATCGTGCCCATCCTGCTCTACGCGCAGATCCGCGGCGACGTGCTGCACAACCCGCATCTGGGTTATGCGCTCGCCTTCGGCATGATCTTCGTCACCGGCCTCGCCAACGTCTTCTACATCTGGTTCCGCACCCGAAGCGAGCGGTGGCTGAAATGATGCCGGCCTCGAGCGTGGCAGGGCGCGCCCTCCACCTCCCCCGTAAACGGGTGAGGATTGCCGTTGCGGACGACCGCGCCCTCGATCCTCCCCTGCGCAGCGGGGAAGGGGCACCATGCGAAGCATGGTGGAGGGGGCACGAATTCCTCCTCCTGGGCGGGAGCCAGCCATGAAGCGCTCGTCCGTCTGGGCCTGGGTCACGTTCATCGTCGGCGCGAGCTATTTCTTCATCCCGCTGATCGCCACGCTGGAGTTCTCGCTGCGCATGCGCCGCGGCGAGTATTCCTTCGACGCCTACCGCATCGTCTTCGGCGACGACCGCTTCCAGGCGACTTTCAGCTTCTCGGTGATCATCGCCGTGTTCACCATCCTGCTGGGTGTTCTGGTCGTCGTGCCGACCGCCTACTGGATACGGCTTCGCATGCCGCATCTGAGGCCCATCGTCGAGTTCATCACGCTCCTGCCGCTCATCATCCCGGCGATCGTCATCGTGTTCGGCTACATCCGCATGTACGGGTCGAACTCGCCGCTGCCGTTCCTCGCCACGACCTGGGGCACGAATGCGCTGCTGACCATCGGCTATGCGACCTTGGCGCTGCCCTACATGTACCGCGCGGTGGACACCGGCCTGCGCACCATCGACGTGCGCACGCTGACGGAAGCCGCGCAGATCCTCGGCGCAGGTTGGGCGACGATCATCACCCGCATCATCCTGCCCAACGTGCTGATCGCGGTGCTGTCGGGCGCGTTCCTGACCTTCGCTATCGTCATCGGCGAGTTCACGATGGCGAGCCTGCTCAACCGCCCGGCCTTCGGACCCTATCTGCAGAACATCGGCGCCAACCGGGCCTACGAGCCGGCGGCGCTGGCGATCATCGCCTTCGCCATTACCTGGGGCTGCATGTCGGTGATCCAGTTCCTCGCCCGTTTCGCGCCGCGCTCGGCGAACCGCCCGAACTGATCGAAAGAGATCCGCATGGCCGAGTCCTTCCTCTCGATCCGCAACGTCAAGAAGTCGTTCGGCGCCGCGACCGTCGTCCAGGACTTCAACCTCGACGTCGGGCGCGGCGAGTTCGTTTCGTTCCTGGGCCCGTCCGGCTGCGGCAAGACGACGGTGCTGCGCATGGTGGCGGGCTTCGAGGAGCCCAGCGCCGGGCGCATCTCGATCGGCGGGCAGGACGTGACGCGCCTGAAGCCCAACCAGCGCAACATCGGCATGGTGTTCCAGGCCTATGCGCTGTTTCCGAACCTGACCGTCGCGCAGAACATCGCGTTCGGGCTGAGGGTGGCCGGTGTCGGCAAGGCGGAGACCGACAAGCGGGTCGCCGAGATGCTCGACCTGATCAAGCTGCCCGAATATGGCAGCCGCTATCCATACCAGCTGTCCGGCGGGCAGCAGCAGCGCGTGGCGCTGGCCCGCGCGCTGGCGCCGAAGCCGAAGGTGCTGCTGCTCGACGAACCGCTCTCCGCGCTCGACGCCAAGGTGCGCGTGTCGCTGCGCGACGAGATCCGCGCAATCCAGCGCAATCTCGGCATCACCACGATCTTCGTCACCCACGACCAGGAGGAGGCGCTGTCGATCTCCGACCGCATCGTCGTGATGTACAACGGTCGCGCCGAACAGCTCGGCACGCCGTTCGAGATCTACAACCGTCCGGCGACGAAGTTCGTCGCCAATTTTGTCGGAACGCTGAATGTGCTGGAGGGTACGGTCGCCGATCCTGCCGCGGGGACAGTCAGGGTCAATGACGGCGAGGTGGTGCTGAAGGGCAAGCTGAACGGTGCCAGGCCCGGCGAGACGCTCTCGCTGGCGCTGCGGCCGGAGGCGATCTCGCTCGGCCGCCAGCCCGGCCGTGACGCTAGCCTCGGCGGCAGGATCTCCGAAGTCTCGTTCCTCGGCTCCGTCATCCGCGTCAAGGTCGGGCTCGGCTCCAACTCGGTGTCGCTCGACACGTTCAACAACCCGGCCTCGCCGCCGCCGGTCGTCGGCGAGCAGGCCGAGATCAGCTTCTCGTCCGTGGACGTGCTCGTCCTCCACGATTAGACGGACGGACCGGCTCTGGCTCAACGGGTCGGGCCGGCATCGTGTTGCCAGCTAACCATCGCGGGTCTAATGGACCGCGTCCCGGGGGCGCGCGGTGAAGTTCGTCAGCTACAACATCCAGTACGGCTTCGGCGCCGACGGCCGGTACGACCTGTCGCGCTTCGCCAAGGTCGTCGACGGGGCCGACGTCATCGCGCTCCAGGAGGTCGAGCGGTTCTGGACCCGCAGCGCGGATGACGACCAGCCGGAACTCATCGGCATGCTGCTGCCGGGCTACCACTGGGTCTACGGCCCGGCCTATGACATGGACGCCAGCTTGCGCGATTCACGCGGCACGCTGCTCAACCGGCGCCGCCAGTTCGGCACCATGATCCTGTCGAAGCTGCCGATCGTCTGGTCGCGGCTTCATCCGCTGCCGCTGCGGCGCGTCCTGCATCCGTTGAACACCCAGAATGCCGCGCTGGAGGCGATGATCCGCACGCCATGGGGACCGTTGCGTGTCCTGTCGATCCATCTGAGCCATATCGGCGTCGGCGAGCGGCTGGAACAGATCGACTACCTGCTCGGTCGGCACAGGCGCGCCGCGCTGGAAGGCGGCCCCTGGAGCGGTGTCGATGACGAGCCCGAGCGCGGCTGGGCGCAGGGCGAAAGCGAACCCGAGGCGCCCGAGGCGGCGATCTGGATGGGTGACTTCAACAGCGAGCCGGGCAGCGCCGAGTACCGCCGCATCGCCGGCGACAATCCGAACCGGCCGACCGCCATCTATGCCGACGAATTCGTCGATGCCGCCGTCGCGGCCGGGCATGGCGCGGATGCTTTCCACAGCCATGAATGGGTGCGCGACGGTACGCTGCGCCGCCGTCGGCTCGACTACTGTTTCGTCGCGCCGTTTCTGGCCGGCCGCGTCCGGTCCTTTGCCGTCGACACGGCGGCAACCGCTTCGGACCACTTTCCCGTCTTCGTGGACATCGATCTCGAGACGCCGGACGCGAGGGGCAGCCACAGCCGATGACCCTCACCGTGTTCCTGGCGGTGCTCGCCGCCGCCGTCATGCACGCGATCTGGAACGCGATGGTCAAGGTGAGGCTGGACCGCTTCGCCTCCGTCACGCTGATGACCTTCGGCATGGCCGCCACGGCGCTGCCGATTGCGCCGTTCGTTGATTTCCCGCCGGCGCCGGTGTGGTTCTGGATCGGGCTCTCGGTCTTCTGCCATATGGGCTACAAGCTTTTCCTGATCCGCGCCTACGAAGCCGGCGATCTTGCCCAGACCTATCCCCTGGCCCGCGGAACCGCGCCGCTGCTGACCACGATCGGCGGCATCTTTCTCGTCTCGGAAATTCCTTCGACGCTGTCGCTGGGCGGCATCCTGATGCTGTCGGCCGGTACCTTTCTCATGTCGCTGCGCGGCGGCATGCACCTTGAGCGGTTTAACCGCACAGCGGTCGGCTATGCCCTCGTCACGTCGGTGTTCATCGCTGGCTACACGCTGACCGACGGCTCCGGCGCGCGGCTGGCGTCGTCGGCATCGTCCTATGCCGTCTGGCTGTTCCTCTCGGACGGCCTCTGGTCGCTCATCCTCTGCCTTTGGCTCCGGGGGCGAGGCACGCTTGCCGCCATCGCGTCCGAATGGAAGACCGGCATCGTCACCGGCTTCCTCAGCGCGGCCGCCTACTGGATCGCGATGTGGGCGATGACGAAGGCGCCGATCGCCTCCGTTGCCGCCCTGCGCGAGACGTCGATCCTCTTCGCCATGATGATCTCGGTCTTCAGCCTGGGCGAGAAGATGACGGGATGGCGCGCTGCCGCGGCGCTGGCGATCGTCGCTGGCGTGATCGCGCTCAGGCTGGGGTAGGCGGAAGCGCTGAGGTCAGGCAGCGCGAATCCGCGCGATCGCCTTCAGTTGCATGCTGTCCGGCGCCATCTGCATCAGCTCGATGCGATGGCCATCCGGGTCAACGATCCACGCCTGCCAATTGTTGTCGGCGCCCATCTTCTTTGGCTGATCGAGCGGCACGCCGGACGCCGCCAGTTCGCTGAGTGCCTGGTCGATATCCGCGACGGCGAGACACAGGTGATTGTAACCGATGGCGTCGCGGGCGGGCACGCCGTCGCCTGCGCCCTCGGGGAATATTTCCAGGTACTGGTCGTCGGTGATGCGCAGGTAGACGATCCAGAGCCGGCCGTCGCGTTCGAGGCGCATCATTTCCGCGAAACCCAGCCTGTTGACGTAGAAGTCGAGGGTGCGTCCAATGTCCTTGACGCGGATGGCGACATGACCGATCGACGACACGCTGAGCATGGTTTCCTCCGGGCAGGCGGGTGTGGACCGAACGGCAGCATACTGCGGTCGTCCGGGATGTGACGCATGGCGCCTTGATCGGCCGGATACTACAGGGAATTGTCCTGATCTCCAGTGTAGCGGAAAACCGGCGCCGCTGCGTGGACCGGGACCGGCGAGCCGCAGGGAGCGTTGCGTGACGGCACAATTCGAGCTGACGGACGACCAGCGCGCCGTACGGGCGATGGCGGAGGCGTTTGCGCAGGATCGGGTCGCGCCGCATGCGCTGGACTGGGATCGCCGGCGTCATTTTCCCGCCGACGTGATCCGCGCGACCGGTCCGCTCGGCTTCGGCGGGCTCTACGTCGCCGACGACGTCGGCGGCTCGGCGCTTGGCCGGCTCGATGCCGTGCTGGTGTTCGAGGCGCTCTCCAAGGCCTGCCCCGCCTTCGCCTCCTTCATCTCCATCCACAACATGGCGTCGTGGATGATCGATCGCTTCGGCGACGACGAGCAGCGCCGGCGGCTCCTCCCGCCGCTCACTTCGATGGAACTGCTCGCCTCGTATTGCCTCACCGAACCGGGGTCCGGCTCGGACGCGGCCGCGTTGAAGACCAGGGCGGTGCGCGCGGGTGACGTCTACGTCCTCAACGGGACCAAACAGTTCATCTCCGGTGCGGGTGACAGCGACCTCTACGTGACGATGGTTCGGACCGGCGAGGACGGTCCCAAGGGAATCTCGACGCTCGTCGTACCGAAGGACGCGCCGGGGCTGTCCTTCGGCGCCATCGAGAACAAGATGGGCTGGCACATGCAGTCGACGCGGCAGGTGATCTTCGAGGATTGCCGGGTGCCGGTACGCAACCGGCTGGCCGGCGAAGGCGCCGGTTTCGGCATCGCCATGGCCGGACTGGACGGCGGCCGGCTGAACATCGCGGCATGCTCCCTCGGCGGGGCGCAGTCGGCCCTCGACAAGGCCCTGGCCTATGCGGGCGAGCGCAAGGCGTTCGGCCGCACCATCGACCAGTTCCAGGCGCTGCAGTTCAGGCTGGCCGACATGGAGACCGAGCTGCAGGCTGCGCGCATCTTCCTCTACGGCGCGGCGGCAAAGCTCGACGCCAGGGCGTCGGACGCGTCGACATGGTCGGCCATGGCAAAGCGGTTTGTCACCGATACCGGGTTCCGGGTTGCCAACGAGGCGCTGCAGGTCTTCGGCGGCTACGGCTATCTCCACGACTACGGGATCGAGAAGCTGGTGCGCGACCTCCGCGTCCACCAGATCCTCGAGGGGACGAACGAGATCATGCGGGTGATCGTGGCGAGGCATTTGATCGGGCGATGAACCAGGTCGGGCTCCGCCGCTTGCGGCGGTCGGACATAACTCTGCTGTCCGCGTGGCTCAACGCCCCGCATCTGAGGCCATTCTATATGCAGGAGCCGATCGCGCCCGACGAAGTCGTTGCGAAATTTCTCCCGCGTATCGGGGGACGCCATCGCGTGCGGTGCATCGTCGCCGAATGCGGTGGAAGGCCCTTCGGCTATCTGCAATGGTACTACAATCGATCCTATCCGGCGGACAGCGCCGCGGCTGCCGGAGAACCCGACGGCGTCAGCATCGACTACTACATCGGCGATCCGGGCTTCCTTGGCCAGGGGCTCGGATCGGAAATGCTCCTCGCATGCCGTTCGGACCTCGACACGAGGCTGGCAGGTCGCCACAGATTGATTTTCATCCAGCACGACGACCGCAACGAGGCGGCGCGGCGCTGCACCGAATCCGCCGGCTTCCAACAAGTGCGCGGCTTTCGCAGCGGCGCACGGGACTGCACGCTCTACCGCGCCGACCCGCTGCCGACAGCCACGTAAGATCATTCATTCGGGAGGAACCCTCATGACCGTCATCGCCTTCATTGGCCTCGGCAACATGGGCGGCCCGATGGCCGCCAATCTCGTCAAGGCCGGGAATCGGGTCCAGGGTTTCGACCTCGTCGCCGCCAACCTGACGGCCGCCGCCGCGACCGGTGTCGCCGTCGCCGCGGACTCTGACGCAGCGGTCGAGGGCGCCGACGCCGTGATCACCATGCTGCCGGCGGGCAAGCACGTGCTGTCGGTCTGGGAGGCGGTTGCCCCTAGAGTGAGGCGGGGAGCCTTGCTGATCGATTCGTCGACGATCGACGTGGACTCCGCGCGCAGGTCCCATGCGATCGCTGCCGCGCACGGGCTTCTCTCGATCGACGCACCGGTCTCGGGCGGCACCGGCGGCGCGGCCGCCGGCACGTTGACGTTTATGGCGGGCGGTGCAAAGGACGCATTCGCAAAGGCCGAACCGATCCTGAAGCCCATGGCCGGCCGCATCGTGCACTGCGGCGACGCTGGCGCCGGTCAGGCGGCGAAGATCTGCAACAACATGATCCTCGGCATCTCGATGATCGGCGTGGCCGAGGCCTTCGTGCTGGCGGAAAAGCTCGGCCTGTCCCATCAGGCCCTGTTCGATGTCGCGTCGACCTCGTCTGGCCAATGCTGGTCGCTCACCTCCTACTGCCCGGTGCCCGGTCCCGTGCCGGCGTCACCGGCGAACCGCGGCTTCACGCCCGGATTCGCGGCGGCGCTGATGCTGAAGGACCTGAAGCTCTCCCAGGACGCCGCCCAGTCCACTGGCGCCGTCACGCCGCTCGGTGCAGAGGCAACGCAGCTCTATGGCCTCTTCAACGCGCTCGGCCATGGCGGCGCCGATTTCTCGGGCATCATTTCGATGCTGCGCGGCGAGCACGGGCAGTCGTAGCGCTGCTCCCGGTCGCGAGCCGGACGGGATCTGAAGCCTGTCGTCACCCGCGCCATTTAATTCTTGACTCTGATTATCATGTTTCCTAGACAGCTGACCAGCAAGGAATGTCGGCGCGGCTAGCCCGCGCGTCACCCCAGCGAGATTTTCCCGGGCCATGAGGCCGGGGTGGGGTGGGTCGAGTTCCGTGAAGCACAGTCTTCCGTCCGCACAGTCTGCTCTTCGCGTCGGCGATTCCGACGCGCGTGCGACAGGCCGGCGCTTCGTGCGCCGCCATCCGCTTGCCCACGCCGTCCTCGCGGTCCGGTCGTCGCCCTCAATGCATGCCATCTGACGATTGGATCTCACCATGGCCGTATCACCGCGCGGAACGATCACCATCGATGCCTCGGGCTCGAACGGGATGGACCTCGACGCCTTCATCCGCGGCGGGTTCCTCGACGCGGCCGGGAGCGAGGGCGGCTTCCCCGTCTTTGATAACGACCCAGGCACACCGCCCACCGTTCCGCCCGCATTTTCCGGCGAGGAGGCCTTCTTCAACTACGGCGCGGATACGTCGACGCCCAGCGCCGCCGACGCCTATGTCACCGCGCACGGACCGTCGCTGGGATACGATTTCGGGACGCACACCGTTTCCGGCGAGATCAACACGATCGAATACGGAACCCGCGGTTCCGGCTCGTTCGACGGCAACGGCTATTTCTCGGGGGGCAACGTTCAGCTCAAGATCACCGGCCTCGATCTGACGGACGCCGAAGTCCACAATTTCACCGCCGCCCACATGGCCGGCACCGAATATTCGGCGACGCGGATCGACGATTTCGCCGACGACCTCGCTGGCTATTCGCAGGTGTTCATCGGCTCGTCCGGGGTCGACACCTACACCGGCACCGCGTTCGACGACATCATCACCGGAGCCGGCGAAAACGACATCCTCGACGGCGGCGGCGGCGACGACACGGCGATCTTCAGCGGCAATTTCGCCGACTACACGATCACCAAGAATGCCGACGGAAGCATCACGGTCGTCGGCGCGGACGGTACGGACACGCTCCGCAACATCGAGCAGCTTCAATTCGACGACCAGACGTCGGCGGCGCCGGTCAACGACGCGCCGACCGGCCTCACCGTCTCCGGCTCTCTTCTGCTCAATGCCGTCCGCACCCTGTTCATCAACGAGACCGTGGCGATAGGCGTCGACCTCGGCACGCTCTCGGCCACCGATCCGGAAGGCGGAACGATTACCTACGGCCTGGCCGATGACGCCAACGGGCTGTTCGAGGTCGTTGGCAACAAGCTCCGCTTGAAGGCCGGTGTTGACTACGAGACGGCGACGGCTCACCAGATCACGCTCTCTGCGACCGACGAAGCCGGCAATGTCACGACGACCAACCTCAGCATCCAGGTTCGCGACGTCGTCGAGGCACCGGCCGGCCGCCTTTCCATCGACGCCAGCGCCCTCGGCTCGGGAGGTGTGAGTTGGACGGCGGTCGCAACGTCCTACTCCTTCCTGTCGACCTATTTCGCCGGCTCCGGCAACGGCACGTTCACCTTCTACGGCGGCACCGCGGACCCGGCGCCCTACAACTTCGTCAACGGCCCGGAAATCGGCTTCCGCTGGGCCGGCAGCGACCGGCAGGTGCTGATCAGCGGGACCGACCTCGCCTATGATTTCGGCCACTACGGCTCGGTCTACAGCCACGGCATTTCCGGGACCATCGATTCGATCACGCTCGGCCGCTATGACGGCAACACCCAGCCCTCGACGGCGGCCGTCCCGGGTGTCAGCGGGCCGGGCCTGCTGACCGGCGTCATTCCGGGCGTGACGATTTCCGGCTTTGACCTGACGGCGGCCCCTGGCGCCGGCTACCAGGGCGGCGTCAACGTCGTCTACAACCTCTACAGCGCGCTGCAGACGCGCAATGTCGCGACGCTGCAGTCGCTGATGGCCAGCTACGCCCAGGACTTCAAGGGCACCACCGGCAACGACCTGTTCGTCGGTTCGCAGTTCGACGACACGATCGACGGCAACGGCGGCGCGGACTTCCTGGCCGGCGGAAAGGGCAGCGACGAGTACATCGTCTACACGACCGACTCGATCGTCGTGGAGCAGGAGAACGAGGGCGTCGACACGGTGAAGGCGTTTGCCAGCTTCGCGCTCGGCGCCCACATCGAGAACCTGCAGCTCCAGGGCACCGCCGACATCGACGCCACCGGCAACGGGCTCGCCAACCTGCTCACCGGCAATTCCGGACACAATGTGCTCGACGGCAGGGGCGGAGCCGACACCATGATCGGTGGCGGCGGCAACGACACTTACATCGTCGACAGCGCCGGCGACGTCGTCGCGGAAGCGGCCAATGCCGGTCTCGACACGGTCGAGTCGAGCGTCAGCTTCGTGCTCGGCGCCAATGTCGAGAACATCGTCCTGACGGGTTCTGCCGCGATCAACGCGACGGGCAATGCGCTTGCCAACGACATGACCGGAAACGGCGCGGCCAATGTGCTCGACGGCGGTGCCGGCGGCGACACGATGCGCGGCGGCACCGGCAACGACACCTATGTCGTCGACAGCGTGCTGGACTCGGTGATCGAGCTTGCGGGGCAGGGCACCGACACCGTGCGCTCCTCGCTGGCCGCGACGACGCTCGGGCTGAACGTCGAGAACCTGGTCCTGCTTGGCCGCGCCCATCTCAAGGGCACGGGCAACACGCTGAAGAACGTGATGACCGGCAATGTCGGCAACAACACGCTGAGCGGCCTCGGCGGCAACGATACGCTGTCGGGTCTGGGCGGCAATGACCTCCTCGACGGCGGCCTCGGCAACGACACCCTCAACGGCGGCGCCGGAAACGACCGGCTGAATGGCGGGCTCGGCGTCGACCGTCTGACCGGGGGTGCCGGCAACGACAGCTTCATCTTCAACGTCGCGCTTCGCCCCGCTCACCGCGACCTCATCACCGACTTCAACGTCGGCAACGACCGGGCGCTCTTGGAGCGCGACGTCTTCACCAAGGTCGGGCCGCTCGGTGTTCTCAAGGCGGGTGCGTTCGCGCTGGGCGCCCGTGCGACCGAGGCCGATGATCGCATCATCTACAACAAGGCCACCGGCGCGCTGTTCTACGACGCGGACGGCGCCGGCGGGCGCGGGCAGGTCCAGTTCGCGACGCTCCTCAACAAGCCGGTCATCGATCACACGGACTTCCTGGTGATCTGAGACGGCCCGGCGCGAACATCCATCCGAGACCCAGGCCCGATGACCCAGGCAAATCCGTGTCCCTCCGACCCGCCGGCCCGGCGCCGCATGTCCGCCGGACCGGACGACATGCGTACGGGGATCGGTGCGCTCGCGGTTGTCCTGGTGGGCGCGGCACTGCCTGCGCTCGCGCAGGAGGTGACCGAACTCGACACGGTCATCATCACTTCGACCCGGACGGGTCTTGACCCGTTCGAAACGCTCTCCGGTTCGACGGGCGTTTCGAAGAAGCGCCTCGAAGTCGAGGTGCAGGGCGGCACCGTGTCGGACATCGTGACCCTCGTCCCCGGCCTCACCACGCAGACCACCGGGGACGATCCGGGAACCGGCGTGAACATCCGCGGCATGCAGGATTTCGGCCGCGTCAACGTGATGATCGATGGCGCGCGGCAGAACTTCCAGAAGAACGGCCACGAAGCGAACGGGACGTTCTATGTCGACACCGAGATGCTCTCGACGGTGGATGTCACGCGCGGCCCGTCCTCGTCCGTCTACGGCAGCGGCGCGATCGGCGGCGTCGTCAATCTCGGCACCATCACGGCCGACGACGTGCTGGACGACGAAAGGCAGATCGGCGGCCGGGTGCGGACCGCGTTCCACTACAATGGCACCGGCCCCGTGCTGCACGGCGAGGTGGCACTCCGCCCGTCCGAAGCGCTGGACGCCGTTCTAGCAGGCACGTGGAAGTCGCTGGGCGACTACAGCAGCGGGGACGGGACGACCGTCCGCTCGGCCGAGGATCTGCTGTCGGGCCTTGCCAAGGCCCGCATCCGGCCCGCCGACGGCCACGAGGTCACGCTCTCCGCAATGCGGTATGTAAACTCGTGGGAGTCGACTGGCGACCGGGAGACCAATGTGGTCGCCGACACCTATTCGGCCGGCTACCGCTTCACGCCCTCCGACAGCGACTTCTGGGACCTGAGCGCCAAGGTCTATTACACCGGCACCGATTTCGGGCAGGCAGAGACGGTCGGTGCGAACGCTGGAGCCGAAAGGAGCTTCCGCCTCGGCACGATCGGCGTCGACGTGTTCAACACGTCGCGCTTCGACACCGGCGAGTTCAGCCATGAATTGACCTATGGCGGCGATCTCTTCCGCGATTCGGTCAACACCACCGATCCCGTCGGGACCAGCGACGACCTGACGCCCTCCGGCGACCGTCTCGCATGGGGTGCCTTCGTCCAGGACCGCGTCAGCCTCGGCGACTGGCTGGAGGTCATCGGGGCGCTCCGCTACGACGCGTTCACGCTGGGCAACGACGCCATATCCGGCAAGGGCGCGCGCCTGTCGCCGAAGATCACGGTCGGCGTGACGCCCTGGGAGCCGGTGACCTTCTACGCCACCTATGCGGAAGGGTATCGCGCACCGGCCCTGACCGAGATGCTGATCGACGGTCTCCACCCGCCGCCGGTGAGCGCCGGCCGCTTCTTCCCCAATCCGGCGCTGAAGCCCGAGGTCGCACGCACCGTCGAGGGCGGCGTCAATCTGCGCTTCGACGATCTTGCCGCCGACGGCGACAGCCTGCGGGTCAAGGCCGGCGTGTTCCGCAATGACGTGGACGACTACATCGACCAGGTCTTCATGATGTTCCCGCTGCCCGGCGGCTATCAGTACCAGAACGTCGCCAAGGCACGGATCGAAGGAATCGAGCTCGAAGCGAGCTACGATGCTGGCAGCGTCTTCGGCAGCCTCGCAGCCCACGTCCTGCGCGGCGAGAACCGCATCACCGGCGAACCGCTGCAGAAGGTGCCGCCGCATCGGCTGGTCGCGACGGTCGGCTTGCGCGCCTTCGAGGAGCGCCTGACGCTCGGAACGCGGCTGACTGCGGTGGCGGCCAAGCCGGAAGCGTTCGACCTCGGCTTCGTCGGCGAGGCCTATGCGCTGGTCGACGTGTTCGCGCGCTGGCAGCTCACCGAGAAGACCACGGCGGACCTCGCGCTGAACAACATCTTCAACCGCGATTACACGCAGTACCTCAACGGCAGTCCGAGCGCCGGCTTCAACGGGCGTCTGTCGTTGACCTTCGATTTCTAGCGGGCGGGCACGAGGAGGCCGGACATGACCTTAACGATCAAGCTCACCGCGCAAAATGGGGCCGGCATCAACCTCAACGGCTTCATGAAGAGCTATTTCGCCGATTTTCACTCCGCCGGCTTCCCATACATCCTCGGCGGCTCCGGCTATAAAGGCGACCAGATCGTCCTCGTTGACGACGCCGCCAGCCCGCCGCCGTCGACCAAGGTGATCGCGCTCGATGGTTCGAACTTCGAGTATTACTTCGCCGGCCACACGCTGAGCGGCGTGCTGACGAAGGTGCGGCTTGCCACGCTGGGCGACAGCTACAACGCCGGCGGTTCGTTCGACGTGGTGAACAACCACATCGCCAACATCTCGACCGCGGTCGAGATCAGTGGCCTGTCGATCTCCAATGCCCGCAACGTACGGGGCGACTTCCACAACACGGTGTCCGGCCTCATGGGCGGCGGCCATTCCGGCGGCTTTGCCAATCCTGCGCTGCTCAACAAGCTGGTCTGGGCGGAGGCACACAACCTCATAGGATCGACGGCGGCGGACATCTATGCCGGCACAAACTTCAACGACACCGTGCGCGGCAACGGCGGAAACGACCGGCTGGATGGCAAGGGTGGGGTCGACACGGCGGTCTACTCGGGGTCGCGCGCGTCCTACTCCGTCGTCAAGAACGGCAATGGCAGCTTCACGGTGACCGACCTGCGCACCGGTTCGCCGGACGGCACCGATACGCTGTTCAATTTCGAGTATGCCCGCTTCGGCGGCACGCGCATCACGCTGGCGGCCGCTGTGCCCGTCGGCAAGGTGCTGAACGGTGATGCCGATGCCAATGTCCTGCTCGGCGCTGGCGGACCCGACCGCCTGTTCGGACGCGCCGGCCACGACCGGCTGGAAGGGCGAGGCGGCAACGACATCCTCAACGGCGGCCCGGGCCGCGACCTGATGCGCGGCGGCGCCGGCAACGACACCTACTACGTCGACAATGTCCGCGACACGGTCATCGAGTTGTCCAACCAGGGGGTCGATCGCGTGCTCTCCACCGTCAGCTTCAAGCTGTCGGCGCATGTGGAGAACCTGACGCTGCAGGGCCGGACAAACATCAACGGCACCGGCAACGCCCTCGACAACACCATCGTCGGCAATGCCGGCAAGAACGTGCTGCGCGGCGGCGCGGGCGATGACGTGCTGCGTGGCGGTACTGGCAACGACAAGCTTTATGGCGACGGCGGCGACGACTATCTGGATGGTGGCGCGGGCGTCGACATCCTGGCTGGCGGCACGGGCAACGACACCTATGTCCTCGACAGCGCTTCGGACCGGGTGATCGAGTATGCCAATGCCGGCATCGACACCGTGCGCGCATCGTTCAGCTACACGCTGGGCGCCAATGTCGAGAACCTGATCCTGACGGGCTCGGCGCACATCAACGGCACCGGCAACGCGCTTGCCAATGTCATCATCGGAAACGCGGGCAATAACCAGATCGCGGGCAAGGACGGCAACGATATCCTCACCGGCGGCGGTGGTGCCGACGCTTTCGTGTTCGACACGGCGCTCGGGCCGACCAACCTCGATGTCATCACCGACTTCACACCCGGCGTCGATACGATCCGCCTCAGCCGCGCGATCTTCGCCGCGCTGCCGCAAGGTGCGCTCGCCTCGGGCTCCTTCGTGATCGGCGCCGCGGCCGATGCCGACGACCACATCTTGTACGACGCCGCGACCGGCATCCTGAGCTACGACGCGGATGGCGATGGCGCCACGGCGGCGATTGCCTTCTCACAGCTGTCCGGCGCACCGGCCATCACCAGCGCCGGCTTCTTCATCTTCTGAGGTGCCGATCGACCGGCGGTTGCGGAATGCCTTAGCCGATCAGCGGAACGACAGCGGCACCGTGAAGGCCCAGCTCTTCTTGCCGGCAGCCTTCGGGATGGGCGGGAATGGCGCCGCGCGGCGGACGGCGTCCATGCCGGCCTTGTCGATGTCCGGCGAGCCCGAACTCGACGCGACGCGCACGGCCGACACGCTGCCGCTGGCGCTGACGGTGAATGCGACCGTGACGCTGCCCTTCTTGCCGCTCTTCGCGCGTTTCACGGAGCGCTGCAGCTTGGAGCGCACCTTGCCGGGGTAGTTCGTGACCTCGGCATTGCCGGCGGCGCTTTCGGTTCCCTTGCCGGCCTTCTTCGCGGCATTGACGCCATCGGCCCGCCCATCCGCATCGCCTTTCCGCGCGTCGGCGGCATTCTTGCCCCCCGACCCCGCGGAAGCCTTCTTTTTGGCTGGCGCCGGCGCGGCCTTCTTCGGCTTCGCTTTCGCAGGCGTGGGCTTCGCGTCTGCTGTCTTCGCCGGTTTCGCGTCCACTTTGGGTTCCGGAACCGGCGCCGGTTCTTCCGCGACCGCGACGATCGGCTCCGGTCGAACCTCGGGCACCGGAACGACATCCGGCTTCACCGCCGGTGCAACCGAGTCCTCGGGTTCAGGTTGAGCGATGTCCGTTGCCGCCGCCTCCGCCTGCTCCGGAACGACGGCATCGTCTGCCGGCGCCGCCACCGTATCGGCGGCGAGGATTTCGGGGACGATATCGGACGGCGCGGCAGCGACCTTGCCCTCCGTCGGCACGTCGACGGATGCCGGCGCTTCGATCGCCACCGCGGCATCCTCGGCGACAGCCTCGACACGCTCGCTGTCCGCAGCGTCGGCCCCGGGCGACGGGGCGTCAGGAGCCACGGGCTCGGCCGTCACCGATCGTGCTTCCGCTGTCGGCACGTCGCGCGCCTCGATCATTTCTATCAGCGTGACGTCCACGGCCGCGTCGTCGGCGGTGCTGCCGGACGACAGCCGGTCCTCGCTCGCATTGCCGAGGAAGACGATGCCGGCATCCTCCGCGCCAGCGACCTGAACGCCGTCGTCGCCGCGCACAAGGAAGAAGGCGGCAACGGCCGAATGCAGTGCGAGCGATGCGATGATGGCGACGCGCCACATCCTGCGCCGGGACGGATTCGTCGACTTGAGCGCGAGCGGAACGAGCGTGCCGGCGGAGAGTACCGCATCGCGGTCGGCTATATGCTCTGCTTCGTTCTCGTCGGCGAAGAGAGGCGGAACATTGGCGGGGAAGGCCAGCCGCGGATCGTCGGGTTCGAGCGGCATGGCCCCCGGCACAGGCCAGACCGTCGAGCGGATGAAGGCAGGTTCGACCGCCATGGGGATCGCGGGCGCTTCCGGGTTTGCTCAGACGCCGAAGGCTATCGCCGCCTTGGCCGACGTCTGCAGCCCGCGCATGCAGGCGGTGGGCTCGATCCCGGTGCCGACGCAATCCTTTGCCTCGTTGACCAGAACGCGGCTCGGCTTTCCGCAGTCGACGCCGGCAAGGTCGAACCGGCTGACTTTCGTCTTGGCCTGCGGCATGTCGCGGAATTCAAGCACCGTGAGGCGGTCGACCACCCCGGCCTGATCGAACAGAGCCAGCTCGAATGCGGCGCGCTCCAGATCCGATCCGAGCTGGTTCGTGACGACGAATGTCAGCCGGCAACCCTTGTCGGATGGCTGCGCTGCATTCAGCTCCAGCATGAGCGCTGGGGCGGTCTCTTCCGCCCACAGCCCGGCGATGTTGCCGCCGAGCGCGAGCGCCAGCGCCATGAACCGGACGGGTGCGTGTAGGGACGCCATCGGATGACCTCGAAAACTGCCTCGGAGCCCGCACCGGAAATCTTGACTTGAAAACTCCGGTATTGCACTGACTAATAAACCTGACTTTTCGAGTCAATATTTGCGAGAGGCGGGCGGGCTGGTCCCGTGCGGGCCGGCGAGAGGGGACTGGCATCCGGCAAGCGAGCCGGATCGCCGAAAGACTGTGGGATGAACGATCATGACCAAGCCATTGCCCGGGACCATCCGGGAGGCGCGCGCCGCAAACCCGAAGATGCGCGAACGGGACCTCGCTGCCCAACTGGGCATCTCGGAAGCGGAGTTCGTTGCTGCGTGGTGCGGCGACGGGACGACGCGGATCGACGTGCGGGTCGAGGAGACCCTCAAGGGGCTCACCGCGGTTGGCGAGGTCATGGCGCTGACCCGCAACGAGAGCGCCGTTCACGAAAAGATCGGCGTCTACGAGAACATCTCCAGCGGCGACGGTGCCATTCTGGCGCTGGGCGAGCAGATCGATTTGCGGATATTCCCGCGCGTCTGGGCGCATGGCTTCGCGGTCGAGAAGCGCGACGGCGATGAGGTCCGCCGCAGTCTGCAGTTCTTCGACGCCGCAGGGGAAGCCGTCCACAAGGTGCATCTGCGGCCGGCGTCCGACGTCAGGGCTTTCGAGGCTCTCGTGGCGTCTCTGATGGCCGCCGACCAGTCGCAATCGGTCGCGGTGGTGCCGTCGTCGGGCGCCGGCAGCGGAGCTGAAGGCACGGCCGCCACGGCGGAGGAATTGCGCGACCGCTGGAGCCGGATGACCGATGTGCACCAGTTCTTCGGGCTGCTCCGGCAGCTCAGGCTGACCCGTCAGCAGGCGATGCGCATGGTCGGGACCGACTATGCCTGGATGCTCGATACGGCGTCCGTGCCGGCGATGTTCGACGACGCGGCGTCACGCGCCACGCCGATCATGTGCTTCGTCGGCAGCCAGGGCTGCATCCAGATTCACCACGGCCCGATTGGCAAGGTCTCCCTCATGGGCCCGTGGATCAACGTGATGGACGAGACGTTCCATCTGCATCTGCGCCTCGACCATGTGCGTGAGGCCTGGGCCGTGCGCAAACCCACCAAAGACGGCCACGTCACCTCGGTCGAGCTCTATGATGCTGCCGGTCGCATGATCATCCAGTTCTTCGGCGAACGCCACGAAGGCGAGACGGAGCGCGCCGACTGGCGCGAGATCGCCGAGAGCATGCCGCGCGTCTCGATGCCGACAGCTGCCTGAGAGGTTTGCCATGATCGCCCGAACCGTCGCGCGCGCCGCCGGCGCGCTGTCCGTTCTCCTCGCCCTGCTGGCTCCCGCCGGCGCGGTCGACCTCGCCGGTCCGGTGCCGGACACCTCGCGTGTCGTCGCCATCGGCGGATCGATCACCGAGATCGTGTTCGCGCTCGGCGAGCAGGAGATGCTGGTCGCGCGCGATTCCACCAGCGTGTTTCCGCCGGCGGCATTCGACCTTCCCGACATCGGCTACATGCGGGCGATTTCGCCCGAAGGCGTCCTGTCGGTGAGCCCGACGGCGATCCTGGCGCTAGCGGGGACCGGGCCGACCGAGGCGGTCGAGGTCCTCCGCAAGGCAGCGGTTCCCTATGTCGAGATACCGGACGCGTTCGACGCCGCAGGCATCGTCGACAAGATCGAGCGGGTCGGAAAGGCGCTGGGCGTCGACGACAGGGCGAAGGCGCTGTCGGAGCAGGTGTCAGCGGACCTCGAGAAGACACACGCACTCGTGAGCGCGATTGCCGAAAGAAAGAAGGTGCTCTTCATCCTGAGCTTCCAGGATGGCAAGATCCTTGGTGCCGGCGAGGGCACGGCGGCGAACGGCATCCTGACGCTGGCAGGTGCGGACAACGCCGTCCACGGCTTTCCCGGCTACAAGCCGCTGACCGACGAAGCCATCCTCGAGGGGAACCCCGACGTCATCCTGGTGATGGATCGCGGCGGTGGCGGAGACCACAGCGCGCAGGACGCGCAACTCTTGGCGCATCCTGCGATCGCCTCGACGCCGGCCGGCCAGAACAAGGCGCTCGTCCGCATGGACGGCGCCTACCTGCTGGGCTTCGGCCCCCGTACGGCCGTCGCCGCGCGCGATCTTGCGGCTGCGCTCTACGGAGACGCGCTGCCCAAGCCCTGATGTCGGCGAGCACTTCAGCGGCTGCCGCCGTTCCGGCCGGCGATCGCTCGAGTAGGGCGCGCGTGGTGCTCGCCATGCTCATGCTCGGCCTGCTCTTCGCGGCGCTGTTCAGCCTGACCGCAGGCGCTTCCGACGCTTCGCCCTGGACGCTGGTCGCGCATTGGCTTGCACCCGGCGGTGTCCTGTCCGAGCGCGACCGGATCATCATCCTGGACATTCGGATGCCGCGCATCGTGCTCGGCATGCTGGTCGGCGCTGGCCTGGCCGTGTCGGGCGCGGTGATGCAGGGACTGTTCCGCAACCCGCTCGCCGATCCGGGCCTGATCGGCGTATCGGCGGGCGCGGCGCTCGGCGCCGGCACTGTCATCGTGCTTGGCCCGATGCTTCTTGCGGGCGCGCCGGGGCTCCCGGCCCTCTATGTCCTGCCGTTCGCAGCCTTCGCAGGCGCGCTGGCCACCACGTCGATCCTCTACCGCATCGCAACCCGGCTGGGGCGCACGTCGGTCGCGACGATGCTGCTGGCGGGAATCGCCATCGCCGCGCTGGCCAGCGCGCTGCTCGGGCTGCTGATCTTCCTCGCTGACGACCGCCAGCTGCGCGACCTCACCTTCTGGAATCTCGGTTCGCTGGCCGGCGCCACCTGGCCGAAGGTCGCGGCCGTGTCGCCGATCGTCGGCGCCGGCCTCATCGCGGCCCCCTTCCTGGCAAGGGGCCTCAACGCGATGGCGCTCGGCGAGGCGGCGGCGATGCAGATGGGCGTGCCGGTGCAGCGGCTGAAATATGTCGCGGTGGCTGCCGTCGCCGCGTCGACCGGTGCGGCCGTGGCCGTCAGCGGCGGCATCGGTTTCGTGGGGATCGTCGTTCCGCATCTGCTGAGGCTCGCGATCGGACCGGATAACCGGTTCCTGCTGCCGGCTTCCGCGCTGCTCGGCGCCGCGCTGCTGCTTCTCGCCGACGCCGTCAGCCGCACGATCGTGGCGCCGGCCGAGCTGCCGATCGGCATTGTTACGGCCGCTGCCGGGGCTCCGGTCTTCCTGTGGATATTGCTGCGCCGCCGCGGCGTGCTTGACCTCTAGCCATGATCCGGACGAGGAACCTCTCCGTCTCGCTCGGCCGAACACAGATCCTGGCCGGCATCGACTTCGTCGCTCGCGCCGGCGAGGTGACCGTCATCGTCGGGCCCAACGGGTCCGGAAAGTCGACCTTCCTGAAGGTGCTGTCGGGCGAAATAGCCGCGACCGGCGAGATCGCGCTGAACGGCACGCCGCTCGGCACATTCGCGCCCTGGCAGGCGGCGGCTGTCCGGGCCGTGCTCCCGCAGGCCACGGCGCTCGCCTTTCCCTTCACGGTCCACGAGATCGTCCGGCTGGGCGTCACGGCGGGGCAGGGGGCGAGTCGCCCGGTCGATCCGTCCGGGATGATCAGGCTGGCGCTGGCGCGGGTCGACCTCGACGGGTTCGCGGGCCGCCTCTACCAGGAGCTCTCTGGCGGCGAGCAGCAGCGCGTCCATCTGGCGCGCGTGCTGTGCCAGGTCTGGGAGCCGGTCGTGGACGGCGAGCCGCGCTGGCTGCTGCTCGACGAGCCCGTCTCGGCGCTCGACATCCGCCATCAGCTGCTGGTGATGGAGGTGGCCCGCGATTTCGCGGCGCGCGGCGGCGGCGTGATCGCGGTGCTGCACGACCTCAACCTGATGGCGATGTGCGCCGACGCCGCCTGCGCCATGCACCGCGGCCGGATCGTGGCCGCCGGCACGCCGCGGACCATCCTCACCGACGCGCTGATGGCAGACGTCTTCGGCTGCCAGCTGCGGGTCGGCGCCATCCCCGCCAACGGCGCGCCCTTCGTCCTGCCGCAGGCGGCCCGACGTGCCGGGGGAGAGCATGGCGAGGACGCGCCGCCGGCCGGGGACGGAGTGCCGACAGGCAGGTGAGCTGGTTGGCCTGTCGCACGCAACCCCGGTCGGCTGCACGCGCGGTCGCACTTTCTCGAACGGGTTTCCCGCGGTTTGTGCCGCCGTCTTTACAGCCGGCGGCGATCGACGCAGTCTCCGCGGCGACGCAACCGAAGAAGATCGATGAAGTTCAACCCACGTCAACTCGAAGTCTTCCAGAGCGTCATCATGGTGGGAAGCGCGACCAAGGCCGCTGCCGGGCTCGGCATAAGCCAGCCGGCGGTCAGCCGCATGCTCGGAGACCTCGAAAGCGCCGTCGGCTTCAAGCTGCTGGAGCGTCGCGGCGGGCGCCTGACGCCGACTCGCGAGGGCACGCTGTTCCATGATCAAGTCGAGCGCTACTTCCGCGCCCTGGAATCGATCGAACGGGTGGCTGCGTCGATCGAGACGCTGCATCTCGGCGAGCTGCGCATCGCCGCGATGCAGGCCTTCGCAAACGGGCTCGTGCCGCTCGCCATCGCCGCCTTCGCCGAACGGTTTCCCAACGTTCCGGTGACGCTCGACGGGCGGCCGCGCAGCTGGGTCGTCGAGCAGGTCGCCGCCGGCGAGGTCGATGTCGGTATCGGGATCCTGCCGGTCGACGACGCAGCGGTCGAGACGCGCCGGCTTGGCACCTTGCCGGCCATGGCTCTCGTCCCCGCCGGCGATCCGCAGTTCGACGCGGACGTACTGGGGCCGCGCGACCTGGCCGACCGTGCGTTCGTCACCTTTCCGCGAACGAGCCAGTTCCGGCTCACGCTCGATGCGGTGTTCGCGGACGCCGGCGTGCAGCGGTCCAAGCTGATCGAGGTCCATTCCTCCGAGGCGGCCAGCGCATTGGTGGCAGCTGGTGGCGGGGTGTCCGTGGCCATGCCGTTCCTGCCGGACATGATGGCGAACCGCCGGATCCGCCTGGTTCCGTTCGAGCCTGCGATCGAGGTGACCCTGGCGGTGCTCCTGCCGGCCAGGCGCGCGCCCAGCCTGACCGCGGAGGCATTCATCGACGAGATGCGGACGTGCGTGACGGGCCTGTGGCCCCAATCTCAGTGAACCACGCCGTGCGCCAGAAGCGTCGCGGGTTCCAGGACGACTCCGCCCTGAATGACGGTGCGCACCTTGCCGGCATGTGAGATGTCATCGAGGGGATTGCCGTCGATGACGATCGCGTCGCCGGCCTTGCCGGGCTCCAAAGTTCCCACCTTGTCGCCGATGCCGAGAATCTCCGCGTTGACGGCTGTCGCGGCGCGCAACACGTCCTCCTCCGACATGCCGACGCGGCACAGCTGCTGCAACTCGTCCACATAGGCGTCATAGGGGAAATGACGGCCGCAATCCGTTCCGACGCCGATCCGGATGCCGCGATCGATCGCGTGGCGGAGACGCTCCGATTTCTCGATCGTGATGGCGTGGGCGACCGGTGCAAGCTCGGCATAGCGCGGATCGCTGGCATTGGCCATGTAGTGGTATACTGCGTGCGTGGGGATCAAGCTCGTTCCGGCCGCCAGCATCGCATCGATTGCTTCGTCGTCGATCCAGGCCCCATGCTCGATCGTGTTGACGCCCTGCCTTGCGCACAGTGCGATACCCCGCGCCGGGTGCACATGGGCGGCGACCTTTCGGCCCGCCGCATGGGCCTCGTACACGGCCGCGGCGATCTCGTCCTCGCGCATGTAGAGCCGTTCCGGCGGCTCGCTGAGGTTTGAGGCTCCGCCGGAGACCATGATCTTGATGAGATCGGCACCGGCCTTCAACTGCTCCCGCGCGGCGCGGCGCACATTGTCAGCGCCGTCGACTTCCTCGGAGAAATAGTGGACGTGCCCGCCGGTCGGCGCCAGGAAGCGCCCCGCCGTCAACATCCTTGGCCCGAAGACATCGCCCCTGCGGATCGCCTTCTTGAGCTCGATGTCGATGTGATTGATGCCACCGACGTCCCGCACCGTCGTCACGCCGCTTGCGAGCTTGATGCGTGCCTGCCTGACCGCGGTGAAGAATGCCGACGGATGGTCGCCCTTCCGTTCCGGCACGGGCGCCAGCGCCAGATGCGTATGGGCGTCGATGAAGCCTGGCATGACGAAGGCACCGTCGGCATCGATTACCCTGGCGTCCCGGTATGATGACGCCGCGTTCGCACGGACGTCCGAAATCAACCCGTCGACGATGACGATATCGGATGGCCCGGTCGTGCTTCGGCCATCGAAGACCGTTCCGTTCCTGACGATGAGCGTTCCCAAACAGGCCTCCCCAGCCCAGAAGTCACTATGCCGTGCAATATAATATCTATTGCATAGTGCATGCAACATCGTGCATCATGGTTATGTTGCTGCTGGGGAGCACTCCGATGACAAATCACAGGACCACCATCGATCGCCGTCACTTCCTCCTTGCCGGCGCGGCTCTCATGGCCGCGGGTGCTACCGGCGCTCGGGCGCAGGCGCCGACACCGTTCCGCATCGGATCGCTGACCCCGATCACCGGATCGGGGGGCGCGTACGGATCAGGCATGCAGAAAACGATGAAAGCCTGCGTCGATCTCGTGAACAGCCTTGGCGGCGCGGGCGGGCGAATGCTCGAGTTCTATGCCGAAGACAGCCAGACTTCACCCGAGCCGGCGGTGCTGGCGGCGCGCAAGCTGGCGGACGTGAATCAGGTCGACGCGATCCTGGGCACCTGGTCCACCGGCGAGACGCTGGCGGTGATGAGTTCGGTCACCCAGCCGGCGGACATCATCAACATGAACGTTTCGGGCATCGCCGCGGCCAAGATCGAAGGCAAGAAGGATTTCTGCTGGCGCTTCTCACCGCTCAGCGGGAGCTTCGGTGTCATCTATGCCGGCATCTGCAAGGAAATGGGCTACAAGCGCCCCGTCATCCTGCAGTTCAACAACGGCTCGGCGGAAGCGCAGGCGCAGGGCTTCACGGCGACGTCCGAGACGATGGGTGTCCCGGTGCTCGACAAGATCATCTACGAAGGCGACAGGGCGACCTATCGGTCGGAGCTGCAGCGGGCGCTGTCGCATCAGCCGGACGTCATCATCCTCGCCGGTTATTCGGTCGACTCCATCATCATCCTGCGCGAGTGGTACCAGACCGGCATCCCCGCTAAGTTCATCATGCCCTCCTGGGCTGCCGACAAGAAGCTGATCGACGCGCTGGGCAAGGACGTGGTGGAAGGTATCGAGATCGTTGGATCGGTGGTCGACTCGGAAGGAAGCGCCTATCCGGCGTTCGACAAGATGCATCAGGAGGTGATGGGTCAGCCCGGTTCAGCCAACAAATACGCGGCCATGTGCTACGATATGATCAATGTTTTGGCGCTCGCATTGGAGAAAGCAGGCCCGAACGCGACGCGCGCGGACGTCAACGCGGCCATCACCAGTGTTTCCAACGAGCCGGGGACGCAGGTCGCCTCCTTCGAGGAGGGCCGCGACGTCCTCAAGTCCGGCGGCGAGATCAACTACAACGGCGCCAGCAGCCGCGTCGACCTCAACGACCACGACGACGATTCGGGCTCCATCTTCGCCTGGACGCGCATCGTCGATGGCGCATTCGAGGACGTGAAGAAGCTCTCGCCCGGCAAGTTGTGACGACGAGACCAAACGGGCGATGTCATCCGGTCAGTGGATTGCAAACCAGGTCCTCAACGGTCTCGTTGAGGGCCTGGTTGTTGCGCTGGTGGCTCTCGCGATAACGCTGGTCTACGCCATCGCCCGTTTCTCCAACGCCGCCACCGGCGACTATCTGACATTCGGCGCCTACGTCACCAAGGGGGCCGCGACGTGGACGGGGAGCCTCGCTGCCGGCTTCGTCGCGGGCATGGTCGCAACCGCCCTGCTGTCGGTCTTCTTCTACGGCTGGGTCTTCCGCCGGCTCCTTCAGCGGTCGCACGTGATCGCGCTGGTCGCCTCGATCGGCGTGGCGTTCTTCATCCGCCACACGATGACGCTGTTCACCGGCCACGA
Source organism: Rhizobiaceae bacterium (assembly GCA_019635755.1). Lineage (GTDB taxonomy): Bacteria > Pseudomonadota > Alphaproteobacteria > Rhizobiales > Rhizobiaceae > OAS926. The sequence goes on from JAHBYW010000006.1 coordinate 295,985, forward strand.
ACCGTTCGTCTTCGACGTACCGATCGTCCGGGCGTGGAACATCAACGGCCTTCTGCTCCAGCCGACGGATGTCGCCGTGGCGGTTGCCGGGGTGGCGAGCCTCGGCCTCGTGTTCGCTCTTCTTCACTTCACCGCTCTCGGTCGCCACATGCGCGCTGTCGCCGACAATGTCGACCTCGCGCGCAGCAGCGGTATCGACACCGACCGCGTCATGATCGCGCTGTGGCTGCTGATCGGAGCGATCGCGGCCATCGCGGGTACCCTCGTCGGCCTGAAATCGGTCATCCACCCGGAGATGGGCTGGGACCTTCTGCTGCCGGGCTTCGCCGCGGCCATCCTCGGCGGGTTCGCCTCGCCGATCGGAGCGGTGGTCGGCGGACTCGTCATCGGCCTCACCCATGAACTGGCCGCGCCATTCGTCGGCTATTCCTACAAGCTCGCAGTGTCGTTCCTCATCATCCTGGCCTTCCTGCTGTGGCGTCCGGGAGGGCTGTTCGGCCGCGTCGAAGAGGTTCGCTGATGACCAGCTACCTGCTCGCCATTGCGATCCAGGTGGGGATTTTGATGATCCTCACCCTCTCGCTCAGCATCCAATACGGCATGACCGGCCTCATCAATTTCGGCCTTGTGGCGTTCTATGCCCTGGGGGCCTATGCCAGCGGCCTGCTGACCGTGGCGGGTTGGCCCATTGCGGCGGGCATTGGCGTGGCCGCGCTGGTGGGCTCGCTGGCTTCGCTGCCCCTGGGATTCATCGCGGTGCGCCTCAAGGCCGAGTACCTGGCGATCGTCACCCTCGGATTCGCCGAACTGGTGCGCCTCGTCGCCCTCAACGAGCAGTGGCTCACCCGTGGGACGACCGGCCTCGGCGGCATCCCGCGGCCGTTCCAGGACCAGCCCCCCATCGTCCAGGCAGCCCTCTTCCTCGCGGTGGTCGTCTTCCTGATCGTGGTGTTCGTGCTGGTGAGCCGACGGCTCACCGTCAGCCCGTACGGGCGCATCCTGGCGTCGATCCGAGACAACGAGGCGGCTGTCAACGCGATCGGCAAGAACCCCAGCCGGTTCAAGATCCAGATATTCGCCATCGGCTCGGCCGCGGGCGCCGTCGCCGGGGCGCTGCAGGCGCACTACATCGGCTACGTGTCGCCCGACCAGTTTGTCGCCCATGTCACGTTCATGGCATGGATGGCGATGATCCTCGGCGGAACCGGCCGTGTCTCCGGGGCACTCATCGGCGCCTTCGTCATCATGCTGTTCTTCGAGGGATCGCGGTTTCTGCGCGACGTCATGCCGTGGATCTCGGAAGTCGAGATGGCCAGCGTGCGCCTGGCGGCGGTCGGTCTTCTGCTCATCCTGGCCACGCTCTATCGGCCGCAGGGGATCGTTGGGGACTACAGCTCGCGATGATCCTCTCGGCCCGCGATATCAGCGTCTCGTTCGGCGGCTTCACCGCGGTGGATGGTGCCGGGATCGATGTCGCCGAAGGCGCGGTCGTGGGCCTTGTCGGCCCCAACGGTGCCGGGAAGAGCTCGCTGTTCGGTGCCATCACAGGCTACCTGCCGGCGAGTGGTGGCACGGTCAGCCTTGACGGCGTGGACATCAGCAGGCTGCCGGCCTACGGCCGCGTCCGGCGGGGACTCGGCCGCACCTTCCAGGTGCCGCGCGAATTCACCCACCTTTCGGTGCGCGACAACCTGTCGGCCGCAGTGCCGGAACAGAGCGGGGAAACGCTGCTGAAGCTGTTCGGGTCGCCGTCGGCCGTGCGCAAGGACGAGGCTCGGGTTCGCCGCAAGGTCGACGAGGTGCTTGAGATCGTCGGTCTCGGCCACGTCCAGGATCTGCATGGCGGCAGCCTCAGCGGCGGGCAGCGCAAACTTCTCGAACTGGGACGCGTGCTGCTGACCGATCCCCGCGTCGTGCTGCTCGACGAACCGTTCGGAGGCGTGAACCCGGTCATGATCGAGCGGCTCTCCGAGGTGATCAAGTCCCTCAATGATCGCGGCGTGGCATTCCTGATCGTCGAGCACAACCTCGCGGCGCTCTCCCGCCTCGTCGGCCGGCTCTATGTCATGGACCGCGGCAAGGTGATCGCCGAGGGTGCGCCAGCTGACGTGCTGTCGCTGCCGGCGGTGCAGGACGCATATCTCGGGACCGTCGCCTGATGCCTCTCCTCGAAGTCGGACCGTTGTCGGGCGGATATGGCGATGCCGATGTTTTCACCGACGTCTCGTTCTCCCTCGGGGTCGGCGAGATCGTGACGCTGGCCGGCACCAACGGCTCCGGCAAATCCTCGCTGGTGAAGGCGATCCTCGGCCTGCTGCCGCGCACGCGCGGAAGCGTCAGGTTCGACGGAGCCGAGATCGCCGGGTGGAGCGTCGGTGAGCGCGCGCGGCGCGGCATCGGTTATGTCCCGCAGGTCGCGAATGTCTTTCCGAGCCTGACGGTTCACGAGAACCTGCAGGTGATCGGCGTCGACGACCAGCGCCAGCGCATCGCCGAAACCTATGCCGCATTTCCGGCACTGGAGGCACGCAAACGCAACCGCGCAGGCTCGCTGTCGGGCGGCGAGCGGCAGCAGCTCGCCATCGCGCGCGTGCTGATCTCCAGGCCGCGTCTCATCATTCTCGACGAACCCACGGCCAACCTGTCGCCGCTCCTCGTCAACCAGGTGTTCGACATCATCCAAAGACTGCCCTCGCCCGGCGTGGGCGTGCTTCTGGTCGAGCAGCGCGCCCGCGAGGCTCTGGCGATTAGCGCGCGGGGGATCATCATGGAAGCCGGTCGCGTCTGCGCCGCTGGACCCGCGCGGGAGCTGCTGGCGGACGGCGATCTCGCGCGCAGGTTCCTCGGCCAATATGCTTAGCTGCACCATTCCGCCGGGGGCGAGAGCAGGGAAACATGGTTGACGGCGGCATCGACCTGCAGCGTGAGTTCGACATGCTGGCAGCGCGCGCCGGTCTGGACATTCCGGCCGACCGCCGACCGTCGATCTTCGCCTCCTTCGTCGAACTCCGCCGGCAGGCGGAGCTGTTGCGCGGAGCGCGGGCGGCGTCGGCAGAACCCGCCAACGTCTACGACCTCACGACAATCCTGCGCGCCGGCCGCCGATGACGGAGGCGCTCCACGAACTTTCGATCGCCGAGGCCGGCGCTCTCCTGAGAGACGGCTCCCTGACATCGGTTGCACTCACCCGCCACACGCTCGACCGGATCGCGGAAAGGGACCCGGCGATTCGGGCGTTCATCACCATCACGCCCGAGCGGGCGCTAGCCGACGCCGCGGCTGCCGACGCGGCCATCGCCCGCGGCGAGGATCTGGGGCCTCTCCACGGCATTCCCTACGGGCTCAAGGACATATTCGACACCGCCGGAATCCGGACCACATGCCACTCGAAGCTGCTCGTGGACCATGTTCCCGACACCGACGCGTACTGCCAGACGCTTCTTCGCCGCGGCGGCGGGGTGCTGGTCGGCAAGCTGGCGACGCACGAGTTCGCGATGGGCGGTCCGAGCTTCGACCTGCCGTTTCCACCGGCGCGCAATCCCTGGAACGTCGCGCACACGCCCGGCGGATCCTCGTCGGGGTCCGCCGCAGCCGTGGCCGCGGGCCTGCTGCGGACTGCGATGGGCTCGGACACAGGTGGCTCTATCCGTCTGCCGGCCGGCTATTGCGGCGTCGTCGGCCTCAAGCCGACCTATGGCCTTGTTTCCCGGCGTGGCGTCTACCCCTTGTCCTATACGCTCGACCATGCGGGTCCGCTGGCCCGGACGGTCGAGGATTGCGCGCTGACCCTGGCGGTTGTGGCCGGCCATGATGCCGACGATCCCGCATCCGCTGCCGGTGCGGCGGCGAATTTCACCCGCGACCTCAAGCGAGGTGTCGAAGGACTGAGGATCGGCTTCGTGCGGCATTTCCACGCCGATGCGGGCGAGGCCGCCGCGGAGACCGTCGCGGCGCTGGAGGCCGCGGCCGACAGGCTGGCGCGCCTCGGCGCCGTGGTCGAGGAGGTCCGCCTGCCCGACTACGCCCTGTTCAACGCCGCCAGCCGGATCATCATTTCGGCCGAGTGTTTTGCCGTCCACGAGAAAAACCTTCGCGAACGGCCCCTGGACTACGGCCGGCTCGGTCACGAGCGACTGGTACTCGGAGCGTTCGTGAGCGGCGCCGACTACGTGCAGGCGATGCGGGTGCGGCGGGAACTCGCGATTGTGCTCAATCTCGAGGTCCTGGCCCGGTTCGACGCGTTGATCCTCGCCTCGACCCTGACGCCCGCCCCGCGTTTTGCCGACATTTCGTCGACGGCGCCCACGGTCTGGCCGATTCGCATGTCGCCGTTCAACCTGACCGGCAATCCGGCGCTCTCGGTGCCCAATGGGCTTTCCTCGTCCGGGCTGCCTCTGTCGATGCAGATCGTGGGCCGACCGTTTGACGATGCGACGGTCCTGCGGGTGGGCCATGCCCACGAGACGTCCCTTGCGGACTAGACCGGGCCTGCGGCGGCCTCCATCGCGTCAAGTCTCGAGACCACGATCGCCAGGTGCGACTTGTGCATCGTCGCCACCAGGCGGACATCCCGCAATTCGAGGCATCTGAGGCAAAGCCGCGATGCCACGGCGCTTCGGAAGCGTTGGATCGGGCGCCAAGGGGACCGAATGGTGGGCGTGACAGGGATTGAACCTGTGACCCCTACGATGTCAACGTAGTGCTCTCCCGCTGAGCTACACGCCCATTCGAAGCCGCGCATACATCATGAACGCCAGCCGAGGTCAATAGCCGCATCGAGCCGGCAAATCGCCGGCGCGGCGGCCGGTTCAGGCGGCCTGCAGCATCTTCTCGACCTCGTTCACGAGGTCGCGCAGATGGAACGGCTTGGAGAGCACCTTGGCGTCCTTCGGTGCCTTCGAATCGGGGTTCAGCGCCACCGCGGCGAAGCCGGTGATGAACATCACCTTGAGGTCCGGATCGAGTTCGGTCGCACGGCGCGCGAGCTCGATCCCGTCCATCTCAGGCATGACGATGTCGGTGAGCAGCAGCGAGAACGGCTCCTCGCGCAGGCGCTCATAGGCGCTCGCGCCATTGTCGAAATCGATGACCTGGTAGCCGGCGCGCTCCAGGGCCTTGACCAGGAAGCGCCGCATGTCCTCGTCGTCTTCCGCCAGAAGAATTCGCGCCATCCGACCCGTCCGAGCTGCGTCCCGGCGCCATCGGCGGCGCCCCATTAACCATATGCCTGTATATGAATCGGCAGCGGTAAAGATCAAGTGAACGGGAGGCGGCCGACCTGTGAAGAGACGCGCCGCAGAGGCAAAGCTGGACACGAGACGCACCCGGTGGCACGGTCGGCGCATGGCTGATGCTTCTCTCCGCGGGGTCTGCGGGCAATGACGGCGGTGGACGATTTCTCCACCGTGCCTGCCTTCGAGATCAGGTCGCCCGGCGTCCAGCGCGTTCCCTTCATCTTCAACTCCCCGCACAGCGGGCGTCACTATCCGCCCCGCTTCCTTGCCATGACGCGTCTCGACGGCGTCGCCATCCGGCGCTCGGAGGATTCGCATGTCGACGACCTTTTCGGCGCGGCCGTCGCGTTCGGCGCGCCGATGCTGGCGGCCAACTTCCCGCGCGCCTATCTGGACGTGAACCGGGAGCCCTGGGAACTCGATCCGCGCATGTTCGTCGATCCCGTGCCCCCCTTCGCCAACATCCGGTCGGCGCGCGTTGCGGGCGGACTGGGCACCGTGCCGAGGCTCGTCGGAGACGGCATGGACATCTATGCCGGCCGGCTGCCGCTGGCCGAGGCGACGTCCCGGATCGAGCAGATCTACAAACCTTACCACGACACGCTGAAGACGCTGATCATGCGCACGCATGCGGTGTTCGGCTACTCGATCCTGATCGACTGCCACTCGATGCCGGCCAGCGTGCGCATCGGCGAGACGGGCGTCCGTCCAGACTTCATCATCGGCGACCGTTTCGGCGCCTCGGCCTCGCCCGTGCTGACCGAGCATGCGATCGGCCTGCTGATCGGCATGGGCTACACGGTCGCCCACAACAAGCCATATGCCGGCGGGTTCATCACCGAACACTACGGCAGGCCGCCGAAGCGGCTGCACGCGCTACAGATCGAGGTGAATCGCGGGCTCTACATGAACGAGAGGACGTTCGAGAAGACGTCCGGATTCGACGCGCTCGCCGAGGATCTCGGGCGATTCGCGGCCGAGCTCATGTCGCTGCCCGACCATGCCTTCATCGACCTTCCGCTCGCTGCCGAGTGACGCTCGGACAATCGCTGCGGCGCGCAAAAAAAAGACCGCATCGCGGTTGCGACGCGGTCCAAGTCTAGGGAGGAAACGCCCAAGGAGGGCATGGACGAGCGAACCCGTCCATGGACAACCCTATTGTGCGGTGCACAAATGTCAAGCCGTATTCATGATTTGTTAAATCCGATTTATGTGACAATTGGGCGCGGCCGTGCGGCCCGGCGACGCGGCAAGAGGCAGTGGGGCGGCAGATGCCTGTGACAGCGGAATTCATGCGCCGCGTGGCGGCGGCGGCGGCGGCCGAGACGCTGCCGCGGTTTCGCAGCCAGGCTGCGGTCGCCAACAAGCTGGCCGGCGGCTTCGACCCGGTCACCGAGGCGGACCGGGAGGCCGAGCGCGCCATCCGGGCGGTGATCGCCGCGGAGTTTCCCGAGCACGGCATTCTGGGCGAGGAACATGGCGCCGAGAACACGGGCAACAGCCATGTCTGGGTGATCGACCCCATCGACGGCACGCGGGCCTTCATCTCCGGCCTGCCGGTGTGGGGTACGCTCGTCGGGCTGACGGTGGACGGCGACGCGGTCGCCGGGCTGATGTCGCAGCCCTTCACCGGAGAACTCTACTACGCCACCGAGGAGGGGTCGTTCTACGAAGGCCCCGGCGGGGCGCGGCGGCTGTCGACGCGCCCCACGAAGAAGCTCGCAGACGCCACGCTCTTCACCACGACGCCGGCGCTCTTCAAGGGCGGCCAGCGCGCGCTCTACGACCGGCTGGAGGCGACCGTCCGGCTGCCGCGCTACGGGACGGATTGCTACGCCTTCGCCATGGTCGCCGCGGGCCATGCCGACATCGTCACCGATCCGGGGCTGCAATCCTACGACATCGTCGGGCTGATCCCCATCATCGAACGGGCCGGCGGCGTTGTCACCACGTTCGACGGGCGGCCGGCCGAACAGGGCGGTGACATCCTCGCCGCCGCGACGCCTGAACTGCATGCCGCGGCGATGGCGATGCTGGCCTGACGCCCCTCGTCACACGACCGGACTGCTAGCCTAGATCGTCCTGGGGTCGGTTCCGGGAATGAAGGCGTCGAAGGCGGCGAGCAGCTGCTCCCGGAAGATGTCCGCTTCCTGCCAGACCTCGTGGCGCGCGCCGTCGAGAGTGAGCAGCGAGCCGGCGCGCAGATGCTTCGCGTAGTGCTCGATCGCCTCCGTCGAGACGACCTCGTCCGATCCCGCCGCGATGAACAGCATGGGGATCTGGATGCGCGCCATGAATTCCGGGTCGTGCACCTTGTCCACCGCCACCGTCGCGGCATGGATCCACGTGGCGGTCGGCCCGCCGAGGCCGAGCTGCGGCCACGTCTGGAAGATCTGGACGTTGCGAAGGTAGCGTCCGAGGTCGGTCGTCAGCACGTTCGTGGCGAAGGGCGTCGGCTGTTTCGGCCGCGGCCCGCCGGTCAGGTACATGTGCCCGAGCCCGACATTGTAGAGCAGGGCGGTGGCGCGGCGGACGGTCGCGTTGGAGAACGGAAGGCCCTTCAGCCCAAGCAGCGGCACGCACAGGATCATGCGCTGCACGCGGTTGATCATGCGCGGTGCCGCGAGAAGTCCGACCAGCGCGCCGGTCGAGTGGCCCATAATGTAGAAGGGCGCCCGGCAGTCGGCCAGAACCACCTCCTCGAAGAAGCGCTCGACGTCCGAGACGTACTCGTCGAAGCTCTCGACGTAGCCGCGCTCCGGATCGCTGATCAGCCGGTCGGACGCCCCCTGGCCGCGCAGGTCGAACGTGGCGACGCCGAGGCCGCGCGCGGTGATGTCCCGCGCCGTCTCGAAATATTTCTCGATGCACTCGTTGCGGCCCTGGATGATGATCACCGTGCCCTTCAGCGGGCGGCCGGTGGCCGGGAAGCGCGCATAGCGCAGCGTCTTGCCGTCGGCAGTCACGAAAAACCCCGCCCGGGCGTTCTCGGGCACGGGGTTTGCCGGGGTCTCGAAGAACAGCGTGGACATCTAGCGGGAAGGGCCGACGGAAGGAATCGCCGTCCTGCATAGAAAGGCGCCGTCGGAAAGGCAAAGGAAAAGGGAGTACCGCGGCTTCCAGCCGTCGACGCGCTGGATCGAAACGGCGAGGCCCGAGACCGCGTGCGGCGGTCTCGGGCCTCTGTCGATCCGGGAGGAAGGGACGTTACACCCGGTTCGGCCTCGTTGCGGTGCTCCGTTGGAGCCGTCCGCTGAACCAATTCGATGAGGGGAAACTACCCGATGCGATGTGAACCCGAACCGAAGCGTGGGTTCATCCGCGGTTCAGGGTTGCGGCATCTTTGCGGCGGCGGGCATGGCGCCAGCGGACCCTTGAAACGCCGGTTCGCGGTTCCCAAATCTCTGACGCGGCCGCCACCTTCGGGGCCGCTGGCATCCGGCCAAGCGCCTTTCGGGCTTGCCACCGTGCCAAACGCACAACCTGTTGCTCAATGGAGAACTGAACCATGCGTCACGTTGATTTCTCGCCGCTCTATCGCTCGACCGTCGGCTTCGACCGGCTCTTCTCGATGCTGGACAGCCTTGGCCAGCCCGACAGCGGCACCAGCTACCCGCCCTACAACATCGAGCGCACCGGCGAGGACGCCTATCGGATTTCGATGGCGGTCGCCGGCTTCTCCGACGAGGAGATCACGCTCGAGGCGCACCGCAACGTGCTGACCGTGAAGGGCGAGCGCAAGGAAGAGGCCGGCAATGACGGTGCCGAGGTGCTCTACCGCGGCATCGCCGCGCGCGCCTTCGAGCGCCGCTTCCAGCTCGCCGACCACGTCGAGGTCGTCGGTGCCTCGTTGAAGAACGGCCTGCTCTTCATCGACCTCAAGAGGAACATTCCCGAGGAGATGAAGCCCCGCAAGATCGCAATCGGCAATGGCTCGGCCAAGACCGCCAAGCAGATCGAGGCCAAGGTCGCCGCCTGACGCAGCGCGGGATCGAAACTTCGGGACGGCGCCTTCGGGCGCCGTTCTGTTATCCGGCGATCAAGGCGCCGAAGCGGTCGACCTCTTCCTCGGTCGACGCGAAGCTGGTGACGAACCGGCCCATGACCTCGCCGTCGGCGACGGCACCGTCGAAGCCTTCCGGCAGCGGTTCGACATAGAAGGCGACCCCGGCGGTCTTCAGGTCTTCCGCCACGTCCTTCGCCATCAGGGCGAAGACCATGTTCGCCTCCGCGTCCCAGGCGAGACGGATCTTGCGCGATTCCCGAATGTGCTCGACGAGGCGGTCCGCCATGCGGTTGGCGTGGCGCGCCGTCTTCAACCAGAGATCGTCGCTGAAATAGGCCTCGAACTGGGCGGACACGAAGCGCGCCTTCGAGAAGAGCTGGGCCGAACGCTTGTGCATGAAGCGGAACTCGTCGGCCTGCTTCGGGTCGAAGAGCACCAACGCCTCGGCGCACCAGCAGCCGTTCTTCGTCCCGCCGAACGAGAGCATGTCGACACCGCGCCGCCAGGTCATGTCCGCCGGCGTCGTTTCCAGCGCGACGAGCGCGTTGGCGAAGCGGGCCCCATCCATATGCACCGGCAGGGCGTGTCGCCGGGCCACGGCGGCGATCGCGTCGATCTGGTCGAGCGTATGGACGGTGCCGACCTCGGTGGTCTGCGTGATCGATATCGCGGTCGGGCGCCCGTAATGCAGGAACTCGGCCGGATAGCGGCCGATCGCGGCTTCGAGCCTTTCGGGTTCCATGCGCCCGAGCGGCCCGTCGACGAGGCAGAGTCGGCCGCCGCCGCCCAGGAATTCCGCCGCGCCCGCCTCGTTGGTGGCGACATGCGCGTCGCGATGGACGAACGCCACGCCGCCGGGCTTGGCAGCGGAGGCGAGCGCGAGCGAATTCGCCGCCGTTCCGGTGGCGACGAAGAAAACGGCCACCTCGCGCTCGAAGAGCACGGAGAACCGGTCGGTCACCGCCCGATCGAGGTCGCCGGCACCGTAGGCCCTGGAGAAGCCCGCCGCATGCCGGGCGAGGCCCGCCATGACGTCCGGGTGCGCGCCGGCCCAGTTGTCGGATGCGAAGATCATGATGTTCACCTCGATGCGAGCGGTCTTGTCGCGGCTTTTCCGGGTCGCTTCAAGGGTGTTGTCTCTGCCGGTCGTCCCGTTCACGGCCCCTGCGTCGGCGTAATAAAATTTCGTCAGCGCCGTTGATGGTTGAATCAAATTGCGTTGCAGGTTGCGGTTTTTTCCGATTCCGTCTTGAACCACTGCCTGAATTCTGCCATACAGAAGATAGGACAGCATTGCTGTCTTATTTAACGCAGCATGGCTTGCCGCATTGGCGTCGCTTCGCGCCGGTGCGGCCGTCCTTGCGACGGAACTGCAACGCGCGCGAGCGCGGCCCTGCTTGCTGAACGATCGCATGAACGCCGCCGCCTCGATGGTGGCGCACCGAACGGAGGAAGGGACGATGACGCGCACGCTGCCATCTGTGACGACGGTCGAAACGACGGCCGCGCAGACGAAAGCGGCTGCGCTGAACGATGCCGCGTTGCGCGGCCTCTACAATCCCGCGAAGGAGCACGATGCCTGCGGCGTCGGCTTCATCGCGCATCTGAAGGGCGTCAAGTCGCACCAGGTCATCCGCGACGGCCTGCAGATGCTCGAGAACCTCACGCATCGCGGAGCGGTTGGTGCCGATCCGCTGATGGGTGACGGCGCCGGCATCCTCGTCCAGATCCCCGACCGGTTCTTCCGCGAGGAAATGGCGGGGCAGGGGATCAAGCTCCCGGGCGCGGGACATTATGGCATCGGCTACCTGTTCATGCCGCGCAACGCGGCGATGCGTCAGCACATCGAAGGCATCATCGCCGAGGTGACCGCCGCCGAGGGGCAGACCCTGCTTGGCTTCCGCGACGTGCCGGTCGACAATGCGTCGCTCTCGAAGGCGCCGCACATCGCAGCGTCGGAGCCGGTGCATCGGCAGGTGTTTATCGGTCGCAACGCCTCGATCGATACCGAGGACGAGTTCGAGCGCCGCCTCTACATCCTGCGCAAGGTGATTTCGGCCCGCATCCATGCGGAGACCCAAGGCGTCGACAACGGCTTCTACACAGTCTCGATGTCGTGCCGCACGATCGTCTACAAGGGCATGTTCCTCGCCTACCAGGTTGCGGCCTACTACAAGGACCTCGCCGATCCGCGCTTCGAGAGCGCGCTGGCGCTTGTCCACCAGCGCTTCTCGACCAACACCTTCCCGTCGTGGAAGCTCGCGCACCCCTATCGCATGGTCGCGCACAATGGCGAGATCAACACGCTGCGCGGCAATGTGAACTGGATGGCGGCGCGGCAGGCGTCGGTCGATTCCGAACTGTTCGGCAACGACATCTCGAAGCTCTGGCCGATCTCCTACGAGGGTCAGTCCGACACGGCGTGCTTCGACAACGCGCTCGAGTTCCTGTGGCAGGGCGGCTACTCGCTCAGCCACGCCATGATGATGCTTATCCCGGAAGCCTGGGCCGGCAACAAGCTCATGGATGCCGGACGGAAGGCCTTCTACGAGTATCACGCGGCGCTGATGGAGCCGTGGGACGGCCCGGCCGCCGTGGCCTTCACCGACGGGCGCCAGATCGGCGCGACCCTGGATCGCAACGGGCTGAGGCCCGCGCGCTACATCGTCACCAATGACGACCGCGTCATCATGGCGTCGGAAGCAGGCGTGCTGCCGGTGCCGGAGGAGACGATCGTCCGCAAGTGGCGGCTGCAGCCCGGCAAGATGCTGCTGATCGACCTCGAGGAGGGGCGCATCATCTCTGACGAGGAGATCAAGGCCGAGATCGCCGGGCAGCACCCCTACACGAAGTGGGTCGGCAACACGCAGCTCATTCTCGAGGACCTGGCGCCGGTGGAGCCGCGGGCGCTGCGCACCGACGTGTCGCTGCTCGATCGCCAGCAGGCGTACGGGTACACCCAGGAAGACACGCGCATCCTGATGGCGCCGATGGCGGTGACCGGCCAGGAAGCGGTCGGCTCGATGGGCACCGACACGCCGATCTCGGCGATGTCGGACAAGTCGAAGCTGCTGTTCACCTACTTCAAGCAGAACTTCGCGCAGGTCACCAACCCTCCGATCGACCCGATCCGCGAAGAGCTGGTGATGAGCCTGGTGTCCTTCATCGGGCCGCGGCCGAACATCTTCGACCTGGTCGGCAATTCGCGCCGCAAGCGTCTGGAAGTGCGCCAGCCGATCCTGACCAACGGCGACCTCGAGAAGATCCGTTCCATCGGCCACACCGAGGACCGGTTCGACACCAAGACGCTCGACATCTGCTATGCGAGCCAGGAGGGCGCGGCCGGGATGCATGGCGCCTTGGAGCGGCTCTGCGAGCGGTCCGAGGCGGCCGTGGCCGGCGGCTACAACATCATCATCCTCTCCGACCGCCAGGCCGGACCGGACAGGATTCCGATCCCGTCGCTGCTGGCGACCGCGGCCGTGCACCATCATCTCATCCGCAAGGGGCTCAGGACCTCCGTCGGCCTGGTGGTCGAGTCGGCCGAGCCGCGCGAGGTGCATCACTTCTGCCTGCTCGCCGGCTATGGCGCCGAGGCGATCAACCCCTATCTGGCCTTCGACACGCTGCTGGACATGCACAAGCGCGGCGAGATGCCGAAGGAGGTCGACGCCGAAGAGGTCGTGTACCGCTACATCAAGTCGATCGGGAAGGGCATCCTGAAGGTCATGTCCAAGATGGGCATCTCGACCTACCAGTCCTATTGCGGCGCGCAGATCTTCGACGCCGTCGGTCTCTCCAGCGCCTTCGTCGGCAAGTATTTCACCGGCACGGCAACGGTCATCGAGGGCGTCGGCCTGGAGGAGATCGCGGAGGAAACCGTCCGCCGCCATACCAGCGCGTTCGGTGCCGACCCGGTCCTGCGCAACGCGCTCGAATTCGGCGGCGAGTATGCCGTACGCCTGCGCGGCGAGAGCCACGTCTGGTCGTCGGAGACCGTGTCGACCCTCCAGCATGCCGTGCGCAAGGACTCGTTCGCGACGTTCGGCGAGTATTCCAAGCTGGTGAACCGCGAGACGGCCCGGGCGCAGACCATCCGCGGCCTGTTCAAGATCAGGACGGCTGCCGAGCTCGGCCGCCAGCCCGTGGCGCTCGACGCGGTCGAGCCGGCGAAGGACATCGTCAAGCGGTTCTCGACCGGCGCCATGTCCTTCGGTTCGATCAGCCGCGAGGCCCATACGACGCTGGCGCGCGCCATGAACGCCATCGGCGGCAAGTCGAACACGGGCGAGGGCGGCGAGGAGCCGGACCGCTACATGCCGCTGGCCGACGGGTCCCGCAACCCCGAGCGGTCGGCGATCAAGCAGGTCGCGTCGGGACGCTTCGGCGTGACAGCCGAGTACCTCGTCAACTCGGACATGATGCAGATCAAGATGGCGCAGGGCGCCAAGCCCGGCGAGGGCGGCCAGCTGCCCGGCCACAAGGTGGACGCGACCATCGCCAAGGTGCGCCACTCGACGCCCGGCGTCGGTCTCATCTCGCCGCCGCCGCATCACGACATCTATTCGATCGAGGATCTGGCGCAGCTCATCTACGACCTGAAGAACGTCAATCCGGCGGGCCAGGTGTCGGTGAAGCTCGTGTCCGAAGTGGGCGTCGGAACCGTCGCCGCCGGCGTCGCCAAGGCACGCGCGGACCACATCACAATTTCCGGCTACGAGGGCGGCACCGGCGCTTCGCCGCTGACTTCGATCAAGCATGCCGGCAGCCCGTGGGAGATCGGACTCGCCGAAACGCACCAGACGCTGGTGTTGAACGGCTTGCGCTCGCGCGTGGCGCTGCAGGTCGATGGTGGTCTGCGCACGGGTCGCGATGTGCTGGTCGGGGCGTTGCTCGGCGCCGACGAATTCGGCTTCGCGACCGGGCCGCTCATCGCAGCCGGCTGCATCATGATGCGCAAGTGCCATCTGAACACCTGCCCCGTCGGCGTCGCCACGCAGGATCCTGTGCTGCGCAAGCGCTTCAAGGGCAAGCCGGAACACGTCATCAACTTCCTCTTCTACATCGCAGAGGAAGTCAGGGCTCTGCTCGCCGAGATGGGGTACACCCGCCTCGACGAGGTCATTGGCCAGTCCGAGCTTCTTGAGAAGCAGGGTGCCATCGCCCATTGGAAGGCGAAGGGGCTCGACTTCACCCGGCTCTTCTACAAGCCGGACGCGCCGAAGAGCGAAACCCACAACACGATCAAGCAGAAGCACCCGATCGACGACATACTCGACCGCAAGCTGATCGACCTCGCGCTGCCCGCGCTGGAGCGGCGCGAGGACGTGCGCCTCGAGATGCCGATCCGCAACACCGACCGCACCGCCGGCGCCATGCTGTCCGGCGAGGTGGCAAAGCGCTTCGGCCATTCCGGCCTGCCCGCCGACACGATCACGGTGAAGCTGTCGGGCACGGCCGGCCAGTCCTTCGGCGCGTTCCTCGCCCGCGGCGTGACCTTCGACCTCGTCGGCGACGGCAACGACTACGTCGGCAAGGGCCTGTCGGGCGGCCGCATCGTCATCCGGCCGGCGGACAACACCGGGGTCGTGCCGGAGGAGTCGATCATCGTCGGCAACACCGTGCTCTACGGCGCCACCGAAGGGGAGTGCTACTTCCGCGGTGTCGCCGGCGAACGCTTCGCGGTCCGCAACTCCGGCGCGATCGCGGTGGTCGAGGGCGTCGGCGATCATGGCTGCGAATACATGACGGGCGGCGTGGTGGTCGTGATCGGCCAGACAGGCCGGAACTTCGCAGCCGGCATGTCCGGCGGCATCGCCTATGTGCTCGACGAGGCCGGCGACTTCGCCGAGCGCTGCAACATGGCAATGGTCGAGCTGGAGCCCGTTCCGGAAGAGGACGAGCTGATGGAGCGGCTGCATCACCACGGCGGCGACCTGGAATTCAAGGGCCGGATCGACGTCATGGCGAACATGTCGGGCATGGACGCCGAGCGCCTCCACCAGCTCATCGCCAACCATCACTCCTATACTGGCTCCACGCGGGCGAAGCACATCCTCGACCATTGGGCCGAGTACCTGCCGCGCTTCGTGAAGGTCATGCCGGTGGAGTATCGCCGCGCGCTGCAGGAGATCGAGCAGTCGCAGCGGGTGGCTGCGGAGTGATTATCCTGGCCGCTGCGCTGCACCGGCGCGGCGGCTGTCACGAATGGCCTCGGCAGGCCGGGTACTGATCGCGCGCCGCCGCTCGGCGCCCTAGGGACGGATTTCGGACAATGGGTAAGGTAACGGGTTTTCTGGAGATCGATCGCCGCGACCGGAAGTATCTGCCGGCGTCGGATCGCATCCGCAACTACAAGGAGTTCATGATCCCGCTCGGCGACGAGGGGACGCGCGACCAGGCAGCGCGCTGCATGAACTGCGGCATCCCCTACTGTCACACCGGCTGTCCGGTGAACAACCAGATCCCGGACTGGAACGATCTTGTCTACCTGAACAACTGGGAGGAGGCCTCGCGCAACCTCCACTCGACCAACAACTTTCCCGAATTCACCGGCCGCGTCTGCCCGGCGCCCTGCGAGGCGTCGTGCACGCTGAACCTTGAGGAGACGCCGGTCACCATCAAGACGATCGAATGCGCCATCGTCGACAAGGCCTGGCAGAACGGCTGGCTGCGCCCCGAGGTGGCGACCGTGAAGACCGGCAAGCGCGTCGCTATCGTCGGTTCGGGCCCCGCCGGACTGGCCGCGGCACAGCAGCTTGCCCGCGCCGGCCACGCCGTCGACCTGTTCGAGAAGCACGCCAAGGCCGGCGGCCTCCTGCGCTACGGCATTCCGGACTTCAAGATGGAGAAGCATCTGATCGACCGCCGCGTCGCGCAGATGGAAGCGGAAGGCGTGACGTTCCACTACGGCGTTCATGTCGGGGTGAACAGGGATCCGGCCGAACTGATGGCGTCCCACGACGCCGTTCTCGTGACCGGTGGCGCGGAGAAGCCGCGCGACCTGCAGATCGAGGGGCGGGAGCTAGCCGGCGTCCACTTCGCGATGGATTTCCTGCCGCAGCAGAATCGCCGCGTCGGCCAGGAGCCGCCGCTGAACAACCATCCCATCCTCGCCAACGGCAAGCGGGTCGTCGTCATTGGCGGCGGCGACACCGGTTCGGACTGCATCGGCACCTCGATCCGCCAGGGCGCGCTGTCGGTCATGCAGCTTGAGATCATGTCGAAGCCGCCGGAGATGGAAGACAAGCTCGTCACCTGGCCGAACTGGCCGCTGAAGCTCAGGACTTCATCCAGCCACCAGGAAGGCGCGGACCGCGACTTCTCGGTCGTCACGCAACGCTTCTCGGGCGAGAACGGCCAGGTGAAGAAGCTGCATTGCGTGCGCGTCGACGCCAAGATGCAGCCGATCGCCGGTTCCGAGTTCGAGCTGAAGGCCGACCTCGTGCTGCTGGCGATGGGCTTCGTTCATCCCGTGCACGAAGGCATGCTCGCCGCGCTGGGCGTCAAGCTCGATCCGCGCGGCAACGTGATGGCCAACGTCAACGACTACAAGTCGAGCGTCGACAAGCTCTTCGCCGCCGGCGACATGCGCCGCGGCCAGTCGCTGGTGGTGTGGGCGATCCGCGAGGGCCGGCAGGCCGCGCGCTCGATCGACGAATTCTTGATGGGGTCCTCGCTGCTGCCGCGGTGATCCGCGGAAGCGCAGCGATCAGGGGGTGATGGCGGTCGTCGTCTCCGGCCCGCGCGCCAGCGCATCGCTGGGAACGACATAGGTCATCCCGCCGAAATCGTCGGCGCGGCCCCGCTGCGCCGCCGGAGCGACGCCTTCGATTGCCAGCTTGTCGCCAAGCGATTCCGGCTCGGTCGGCTTGGACGTGGCCGACATTCCGAGGAGCTCGCCGCCGCCGTCCAGTTCAGGATCCACCAGCGAAACCGGCACCGTGCGGTCGATCAGCGCGATACCGCCGGGGAAGGCGACGATCGGCGGAGCACCCGGGCCAAGCGGGTCGAGCGCGGGCAGCGTCTCGCCGGCGATCAGCTTCTGGAGATGACGCTCGACGTAATAGGCGATCTTGCGCTCGCCGGCCTTGGCGAGATTGACGCCATCGGCTGCGCGGAGGCGGGCCGGCTGGCCGTTGATGTCCGGGCCGCTGGCGGCGAAGCCGCCGCGCTCGTCGACGAAGCCGTCCCAGACATCGACATAGATGCCGCCCGCCGTCGCGATCGCCTGGCGGAAGATGTCGTTCATCGTGATCGCGTCCTGCGACATCTTCGACGACTTGAACGACGGCAGGCCCACCCAGATGAGCGGGACCTTCTGCTCCCGGACGGCCGCGGCCATGGCCGTGGCGCGGGCGGTGTATTCCTTGACCCAGTCGGCCGACATCGGCTCGAGCCGGTCCTTGTCGACCCGGATCTGCTGGCGATCGTTGGCGCCGATCAGCACGATCACCGCCGCCGGGCGCTCCGCCCGCATGAGAACCTTGACCTCGGACGGCCAGTCATAGACGTCGACGCGGGCGAAGCCGGACGAGCCCTGGGTCCGCTCGACGACCTTCACACCGGGATTCTGGCTGAAGACTGAGTTCAGGCCGTTGGCGAGGCCAGCGCCGAGGAAATCGCCCACCACCAGGATCGGCTTGGCCGTGTCGAGCTTGACCAACGGCGCCGGTTCGGCCGGCGCCTTCGCCACGGTCGACTTCTTCTTCGGCTTGGTGCGGTTCTTGGTGACCGCCTCCTTCTTCTCGACCTTGCTGCCGCCGAACAGCATCTCCATCAGCGTCCGCGGCTTCTTGTCCTGGGCGAACGCGGCGCCCGTGAGCGACGGCGACGCGACGAGCAGCGCCAGGGCCAGCACGAGCCCCGCCTTCAGGGCGGGGCGCAGGAGCGAACCTATGGTCGAGGATGGGGGCAAATCGCGTCAGCGCCTCTTTATCGACGTCAGCACTTCCTTGCTGGGATGGCCGTCCTGCGTCAAGCCCGCCCGGGCCTGAAACGCCCGGATCGCGGCCTTCGTGCCTTCGCCGATCTTGCCGTCGATCTTGCCGTCGTAATAGCCGTGCATCGACAACTGCTGCTGCAATTCCTGCTTTTCCTCGAAGCTCAGGCGCGTGAACGGCCTGTTCCAGTCGCGCACCAGCCCGCCGTAGCCGGCGATCTCGTCGGCCAGGAGGCCGACGGCGAGCGCATATTTGTCGGCGTTGTTGTACGCCTTCAACACGAAGAAGTTCTTCGTCATCAGGAAGGCCGGGCCGCTGCGCCCGTCGAGCACCTTCAGCTCGGCATTGTCGCCGCCGTTGCGGAAGCCCTTTCCATTGGCACGGACGACGCCCATCTCCGACCAGGCCGACAGCTTCGCCTTGCCCCCGGGGAACTTGCGTCCCGACGGCAGGGCAACCTCGTAGCCCCACGTCTTGCCGCTCTGCCACCCGTTCTTCCGCAGCAGGTTGGCGGCGGTCGCCAGCGCGTCCGGGATCGAATTCCAGATATCCCGGCGGCCGTCGCCGTCGGCGTCGACGGCGTAGGCCTGGTAGCTGGTCGGAATGAACTGCGTGTGCCCCATCGCTCCGGCCCAGGAACCGGTCAGGTGGCTTTCGTCGATGTCGCCGCTCTGCAGGATCTTCAGCGCCGCGATGAGCTGCGTCGTCGCGAACTTCGTCCGCTTCTTGTCGGCATAGGCCAGCGTCGACAGCGAGCGCACGACGTTGCGCATCACCGCGTCGTTCTTGAGGATCTCGCCGTAGTTCGACTCCATCGACCAGATGGCGAGGAGGATGTGGCGGTCGACGCCGAACTTGCTCTCGATCCAGTCCAGCGTGGACTTGTGCTTGCGTGCCATCGCGCGGCCGACGGCGATCGAGTTCTCATGGACGCGGTTGTCGAAATAGTCCCAGACCGGCGCGGTGAACTCAGGCTGGAAGCGCGCCTTCTCCAGCACTTCCGGGTCCGGAGAGGACACGTCGCGGAAGGCGCGGTCGAAGGTGGTTCCGGAGACGCCATTCTTGGCCGCCACGGTCTTGAAGTTCGAAACCCACTTCCGGAACCCGGCATCGGCGCTGGCCGGCACCGTCGTGGCAAGGAAGGCGAGCGAGATGCCGGCGGCGGTCGCGGCGCTGACAAGGCGTCTGACAGTTGGGACGAGCATCATGTTCTCCTTAGGAATGACCCGAAAGGATCATTCATCCGCGAGCACGGTTATCAATTCGTTTACCATGGCCCCTTTCAACCCCGCCGCGCACCCCCACTGCGTACGAGCCCCGACGGGAATCACGCGGCGCGTTCAATAATCTTCAATTCCGGCGTGAAAATGTCGACTCACGCTTTGTTCAGGTGGTTGTGTCGGGTAGGTTCACGCATGCGAAAAGTCCGCAAGGCTGTATTTCCGGTTGCAGGGCTGGGGACCCGGTTCCTCCCTGCGACCAAGGCGATTCCGAAGGAGATGCTCACCGTCGTCGACAAGCCGGTGATCCAGTACGTGGTCGATGAAGCCCGCGAGGCCGGGATCGAGCACTTCATCTTCGTCACCGGGCGCAACAAGACGGTCATCGAGGACCATTTCGACGTCCAGGTCGAGCTTTACGACACGCTCGCGCAACGCGGCAAAGACGATCAGCTGGCGCGTCTGCAGCGCATGCAGCCGGCGCCGGGGCAGACCAGCTTCACGCGGCAGCAGGTGCCTCTCGGGCTCGGCCACGCGGTCTGGTGCGCGCGCGACCTCGTCGGCAACGAGCCCTTCGCCCTTCTGCTGCCGGACATGATCATGCAGTCGGAGGTCGGCTGCATGAAGGAAATGGTCGAACTCTACGAGCAGACCGGCAGCAATATCATCGCCGTGCAGGAATGCGCGCCGGAAGAGGCTCACAAATACGGCATCGTCGGGCGCGGCGAGGACCGCCATTCCGGCTTCCAGATCACCGACATGGTCGAGAAGCCGAAGCCGGGCACCGCTCCCTCGAACCTGTTCATCAACGGCCGCTACATCCTCCAGCCGGAGATATTCGACATCCTGCAGCATCAGGAAAAGGGCGCCGGCGGAGAGATCCAGCTGACCGACGCCATGCTGAAGCTGCGGAAGTCGCAGCCCTTCTACGGCTATCACTACACCGGCCGGACCTTCGATTGCGGCTCGCCAGAGGGGTTCGTGGAGGCCAATGTCGCCTTCGCACTTTGGCGGCCGGACATGCATGCGCAGGTGGCGCATGTGATCGAGCGCATGGTCGCAGACCTCAAGCCGGTCGAGCGTCGGCGGAGCCGGCGGTAGCCAGCCGGCTACCGCTGCAGCTTCACGCCCAGGAAGACCGAGTTCGCGGTGTAGTCGCCGTCGGGCAGGGTGCTGCGGCCCGTTTCATGGCGCAGCCGGGTGGTGAGGCCGGCATAGCGGTTCAGCCACCAGGTCAGGCTGCCCTCGGCGCTCAGCGTGGTGTCGGTGTCGTCCGAGCCGATATAGTCCCGCCACTCGGCGCCCAGCGTGATCGAGCCCGTCAGGTCGCGGCGCAGGCGACGCTCGAGCGACACGGTCGCGGTGTGCAGGAGCGAGCCGCTTTCGCCCGCAACCGTCGTGCCTTCGACGGTGGTGTTGGCGACCAGGCCGACGGTCGTGCCGCGATAGGGCGACCACGAGACGTCCGCCTCGACGGTTGCTCCTTCAATCGGCGCCAGCCTCGCATCGTCCAGAGTCTCGCGGATCCAGCCAGCAGACAGTTCGCCTGTCAGCTTCTCGTCCAGATTGAACTCGACCCCGCCGCGCGCGGCGACCCGGTCGGCGGAGCGCGCGTAGCCGCTGGCGTCGGTCTCCGTGTCCATGATGCGACGGCCGTACTCGACCTCGACGAAGGGCGTCAGGGACGGAGAAATCTCGTATCCACCGCGCAGCGCCAGCGTCGGCAGGGTAAAGTTGCGGTCGACCTGCGAGATCGTCGTGCCGTCGGACAGGGCCGCGTCGCCGTACCACTCGCGCTCGACCCGCCCGGTGACGCTGAACCTGGCCTTGCCGAGGTTCTTGGCGAGGCCGAGACTTCCGTTCAGGGTCTGCAGCAGCGGCTGGGAGACGCTGCCCACGATCTCGACGGGCGAGTCCACCGATTCCGGTTGGCGCGAATAGCCGGCCGTGGCCGTGGCCGCGAATTCGTTGCCGAGCTCCAGCTCGAGCTGCCCGTCGATGCCGGCCTCGGTCTCCTCGACGGGGTTTCCGGCAAGCGACTTGCGGAACGTGCCGTAAGCGTCCACCGAGGCGGAGTGGCTCGACCAGTCGGACTCCGCGTTGAGCCGAAGCGTGGTTTCCGACAGCCAGGCGGGTCCGCCGGCCGCGCTGAGGTCGGAATTGGTCGTGTAGGTGATCCCGCTTTCCAGAGACGGCCGCAGGATGAACGAACCCACGGTGATGCCAACGGGCGCGAACGGGTCGTCTTCCTCGTCCCGGTCGATGCCCTCGATGGCCGCCTCGGCCTCCGCGCGCGGGTCGACGGCGAGGTCGGTCTCGCTGTCCACCGTGCCGGCGCGCACGGTGCCGGTCGCGAGGCTGTCCTGCTCGTCTTCTACTGCGGTCGAGAGCCGCTCGCGGTCAGCATCGCTCGCGGGCCCGCGCCTGGCACGGCTGGCGGCTTCCTCGGCGCGCTGCATCGCCGTGGTCGGGCGTCGCCGAGGCGCGGCCTCGACCGGCTCGGCAAAGGTGTTCGTGCGCTCACCCGCCATCTCGTCGCCGGGAGAAGTAAGTCCATCCGCGGGCTCGACGGCCTCCGTCGCCGGTTCGTAGCCGACAACGGGAATGCCTTCATCGGCGGCGGGACTGGCTGCACCGGTCAGGGCGGTCGCGCGCTCGGCCAGGGGCCGGCGGCTCAGCAGTTCATCGTTGACGCTGCGTTCGGCGACGCTGCCGCGCAGGGTCCCTGTCTGCTGCGCGAGCGCCGGCCACAGCGCGGCGCTGGCCGTGCAGCCGGCGAGCAGCAGCACGGTGCGAAGCGGCGCGGACGAAGCGCGTTTGCTGTCTTCGGGCTTGGCCCCGGACATGGCCACCTGGCGGGTCGGAACGGATACGAAATGCTTAGCGAACCGTAAATCGGCTTGGTTAACGGTCCGTTTCGCCGGGCGCGCTTTCAGGTGATCCGCCACCCAAATCCCGTTGGACAGCCTGCCGCCGAAAGGCTAATCGCATGCCGATGAAGGCGGGAACCATGAAGAAGCCGGTCGAAGGACGGACGGCGCTGGACTCGGCGATCCGCACCGTTGCCACGGAGCAGGCCGGCATCAGCGCGCTTGCCGCTGCGTTCGAAAACGGCCTCGGCGAGCCTTTTGTCCGGGCCGTCGACATCCTGGGCTCGATCGGCGGACGCGTCATCGTGACCGGGGTCGGCAAGAGCGGGCACATCGGCACCAAGATCGCCGCGACGCTCGCCTCGACCGGCACGCCGGCCTTCTTCGTCCACCCCTCGGAAGCCAATCACGGCGATCTCGGCATGATCGCCAAGGACGACGCGATCGTCGCGCTCTCCTGGTCGGGCGAGAGCTTCGAGCTCAAGGGCATCGTCTCCTACGCGCGCCGCTTCAAGATCCCGCTGATCGCGGTCACCGCCGGCGACGCATCGGCGCTGGCGCGCGAAGCGACCGTCGTGCTGTCGCTGCCGCGCGCGCCGGAGGCCTGTCCGCATGGGCTGGCGCCGACGACGTCGACCCTGATGCAGCTCGTCATCGGCGATGCGCTGGCAATCGCGCTGCTGGAGGCGCGCGGCTTCACCGCCGACCACTTCCGCACCTATCATCCTGGCGGGCAGCTCGGCGCCAACCTGACCCATGTCGGCGAGATCATGCACTCGGGCGACGAGATGCCGACTGTACCGCTCGGCACCAAGATGCCGGAGGCGGTGTCGATGCTGGCGAAGAAGCGCTTCGGCTGCGTCTGCGTCACCGCCGATGATGGCCGCCTCGTCGGGATCGTCACGGACGGCGACCTTGCCCGCAACCTGCACCGAAACATGGCCGAGCTGGCGGTCGACGACCTGATGACACGGTCACCCAAGACCGTGAAGCGCGAAACCCTCGCGGGCACGGCGATGGGCCTCTTGAACGACCATCACATCAGTGCGCTGGTCGTGGTCGAGGACGGTATGCCGGTCGGCATCGTGCACTTCCACGACCTTCTCAGGATCGGCGCGGCCTGAGCCGGCGGGATCACGCCGCTTCCACCACGAGCTCCAGGTCGGCGTCCGACGCCGCCGTCACCCGTATCGTCGCGCCGACCGGCAGGTCGGGACCGGCGATGCGCCACATGGTGTCGCCGAGCTGCACCCGGCCGCGCCCGTTGCGGATCGGCTCGGTCAGCGTGGCGGTGCGGCCGATCATCTGCGCGGCGCGCAGGTTCAGGAGCGGCAGGTCCGACTCCGGCGCCTTGTCGCTGCCCATCACCTTGCGGCCGCCCCAGGCGGCGACAAGCGACAAGGCCAGGAAGACAAGGACCTGGACCTGCCACATCCACCAGGATGCATCCCAGAGCGCCAGCGAAAGTGCACCCGTGACGATCGCCGCCAACCCGATCCAAAGCAGGAAGAAGCCGGGCACGACGATCTCCAGCGCGAGAAGCGCAAAGCCCAGCACCATCCAGTTCCACGGCCCCAGTTCGGCCGCGAGACGCGCGATCATCGGCGTTACTCCGAGCGCGGGGTGGACGGGACGCGCGGCGGCCGGACGAGCGCGTTCGCCTGGGCGCCGCCTTCGCCGAAGACCTCCTTGGCGATCGAGCCGATGCCGCCCAGCGTTCCGATCAGCGACGACGCTTCCATAGGCATCAGCACGACCTTGCTGTTGGTGGCCGAGCCGATCTTGGCCAGCGCCTCGGTGTATTTGAGCGCGACGAAATAGTTGAGCGCCTGGACGTCGCCGCGCGCGATCGCGTCGGAGACGACCTGCGTCGCCTTGGCCTCGGCCTCGGCGCCACGCTCACGCGCTTCAGCGTCGCGGAAGGCGGCCTCGCGACGGCCCTCCGCTTCCAGCACCTGCGCCTGTTTCAAACCCTCGGCCTCGAGGATCTGCGCGCGCTTGTTGCGTTCTGCCATCATCTGGCGGGCCATCGATTCCACCAGATTGGCCGGCGGGTTGATGTCCTTGATCTCGACGCGCGTGACCTTGATGCCCCAGACATGCGCGGCCTCGTCGACGATCCGCAGCAGTCGCTCGTTGATCGCGTCGCGGTTGGACAGAAGCTCGTCGAGGTCCATCGAGCCCATGACCGAACGGATGTTGGTCATGGTGAGGTTGAGGATGGCGTTCTGCAGCCCCGCTACCTGGTAGGCGGCCTGCGGCGCGTTGAGCACCTGGTAGAAGGCGACGCCGTCGACGGAGACGATGGCGTTGTCCTTTGTGATGACCTCCTGGGTCGGCACGTTCAGCACCTGCTCCATCATGTTCATCTTCGCGCCGATGCGGTCGATGAACGGGACGATCAGGTTGAGACCCGGCGTCAGCGTCTTGGTGTACCGGCCGAAGCGCTCGACCGTGTAGTTGTAACCCTGCGGAATCGTCTTGATGCCGGTGAAGATCACCAGCAGGACGAGGACGATGAGTACCGGGATGATGATGTCGAGGCCCGTCATAAAGCTCTCCCCAGCGCGCCATTGTTCATGGCCCGCCCCGGCCGGGGCGGATTGCTCCGAGACTTAGGGACTAATTGTGGCGGACACAATTCGTGACCGCCGCTATTCGGGTCATTGGTTCAGGAACGGTTCCCGAAGCCGAACAGCGACGCATCGGCGTCCTGGCCACCCGCCAGGGCGGTGCGGATGATCTCGGATGCCAGCTGAGACCAGGTGATGCCGTTGCCGCCGTAGCCCATCGCAGCAAACAGCCGGGGGTGGCGCGGCACTGGGCCGGCGAATGGCAACCCGTCGGCGGTCGTGCCGAAGGAGCCGCTCCACGCGAACTCCGGCGTCGCGTCGACGCCGGGCAGCAGAGCGGCGAGCTTCGCCGACAGGCGCGCGGCCTTCGACGCCATCAGCGCATCGCGGCGGTCGTCATCGGCGAAATCCTCGTCTTCGCCGCCGCAGACGATGCGGCCGTCGCCGGTCGTCCGGAGGTACAGGTACGGGTCGGATGCCTCCCATATCATCGGCTCCCCCGGAGGATAGGCGCGTCGCTGCGGGCGTGTCGCGATCGCCCAGGTCGAGATGACCCGATGCCGCGCCCCGGGGACGGATTTGAGGAGTTCATAGCCGGTGGCGAGCACGACGTGCTTCGCCCGGATGGTCGGCCCGTCGCGCGTCGCCACCACGACCTCGTCACGGCCTTCCTCGAAGCCGGTGGCCTCGACCGGGGAGAAGAAGCGCGCGCCGCGCCGCGCGGCCGCCGCCAGCATGCCCGCAGTGAGCTTCCGGGGGTCGAGCGCGAGGTTGCCCGGGCTGAGGATCGCGCCCTTGCGGCTTATGCCGAAGCGCTCCTTCAATGTCCCGGGCGAAAGATAGATCGCCGACAGGCCGGCCTCGCGGCGCACCTGCGTCTCCGCGCGCAGGCCGCCCGGATCGAGCATGTTCCCCGCGAGATAGAGTGAGGGCCGGTCTGTCAGGTCGCAGCCGATCCCGAGGTCCAGGATGCGTTCGCGCAGCGCCTGCAACGCCAGCCGGGAGCGCTGCCATGCGCGACGGGCCTTCTCGCGGCTGATCTTTCCTGAGAGCAGGGACAAAGGCTGGTCGATCTCGAAGAGCACCAGGGCGGTTGTGGCCGGCGTCGATCCCAGCATCGGTCCGCGGCGATCGATGGCGACGACACTATGCCCGTCTGCGGTCAGCGCCTCCGCGGCCATCGCGCCGGAAATGCCCATGCCGACGACAAGCACGTCGGCGCGGACATCGCGGTTCAGCTTTGCCGACGCGACACGCGGCGCGCGATAAGCGAGCCAGACGGGCCGGCCGGTACGGAGGTCGAGCTTGCGGATCATGGAGCACTTCGGATGTCGGGACGCGGACAACGCCGCGGTAGGCGCCCCGGTTCCGATTGCCGCGGGTCTGTGGGGGGCGGCGTTGGATCAGCTGCCGATATGCGTCGAGCCGCGGGCGGCCGCGAGTTCCATCTGCCGGTGCCGCTCGGCGTAGCGCCGGCGGTCGTCATCGCTTCGCAGGTCATGACAGCGGGCGCAGGAGACGCCCTCCCTGTAGGCCGGGGATCGCCGGTCGGCTTCCGTCAGCGGATGCCTGCAGGCGCGGCAGAGCTGCGCCTCGCCGCGCTCCAGCCCGTGCGTGACCGCCACCCGCTCGTCGAAGACGAAGCATTCGCCTTGCCAGAGGCTCTCCGCAGCCGGCACCTGCTCGAGGTAGCGGAGGATGCCGCCCTTGAGGTGGTACACGTGGTCGAGCCCCAGCGAGCGGGCATAGGCGGTCGCCTTCTCGCAGCGGATGCCGCCGGTGCAGAACATCGCGACCTTCCGGCCTTCGAGTTCCGCGCGGTGGGCATGGAGCCAGGCCGGGAAGTCGGAGAAGGTCGAGGTTCCCGGATCGAGCGCTCCCCGAAACGTTCCAAGCGCCACTTCGTAGCCGTTCCGCGTATCGACAAGGATAGTGTCGGGATCGGCGATGAGGGCGTTCCAGTCCGCCGGTTCGACATAGGCGCCGGCATCGGCCAGCGGGTCGACCGCCGCCACGCCCATGGTGACGATCTCCTTCTTCAGCCGCACCTTCATGCGGTGGAACGGCATGACCTCGGTATGGCCGTACTTCACATCGAGCCCCGCCAGCTCAGGCTCGGACTCCAGCCGGGCGACGAGCGAGGCGATAGCTTCATCCGTTCCCGCCACGGTGCCGTTGATGCCCTCGGCAGCGAGGATCAGCGTTCCCTTGATGCCGTGCCCGCAGCAGAACGCGGCGAGCGGCTGGCGCAGGTCGGCAAACCGGTCCAGCCGCGCGAAGCGGTACAGAGCCGCGACGACGATGCGGGGACCAGGTTCGTGTTGATGCTCCATCGGCGAGCGCGTAGCGTCCCGCCCGGACCGTTGCAAGCCGTTCGCCCTGGCGCCACCCGATGGACTTCGGCGGACGGCGCTGCTACGTGGTTGCTAAATCGATTTAATACGCGAGACGTTGCATGTCCCCCAAGACTCAGGCGCTCCTGGCGCTGCTCGCCGGCCAGCCGGTCATCCCGGTCCTCAAGATCGACGACACGGACAAGGCCGTTCCGCTGGCCCGCGCGCTGGCAAAGGGCGGGCTGCGTGTCATCGAGGTGACGCTGCGCACCGCGGGCGCGCTCGACGCCATCCGCCGCATCGCCAACGAGGTCGAGGAGGCGATCGTCGGCGCCGGCACGATCCTCGACCCGAAGCAGTTCGAGCAGGCAGCCACGGCGGGTTCGCGCTTCATCGTCAGCCCGGGCGCGACGGCGGAGCTCTTCAAGGTCAATCGCGACAGCGCGGTACCGCTGCTGCCGGGCGCCATCACACCAGGGGAGATGATGACGGCGCTGTCGGAAGGGATCGATTTCCTGAAATTCTTTCCCGCCGAGCAGGCCGGCGGCGCCGGCTTCCTGAAAGCGCTCGCCTCGCCCTTCGCGGGATTGCGCTTCTGCCCGACCGGCGGTGTCGGCGCGAAGAACGCCGGCGACTATCTGTCCCTGCCCAACGTCGTCTGCGTCGGCGGGTCATGGGTAGCGCCGGACGATCTGGTCAAGGCGGGTCGCTGGGCGGAAATCGAGGCCCTGGCAGCCGAGGCGGCCAAGCTCAAGCGCTGAACGCGAAACCGGCGGCCTCAGCCGCCGGGGTGCGACTGCGGAGGCGGGCGTCTCTCGCCCGCGCCCCGATCAATTGGTCTGGAAGCGCGCCACCGACATGAAGGTCACGGCCTTGCCGTGGAAGCGGCTGACGTCGGCGACCGGGGTGCCCCGCTCGAAGCCGGCGGTCAGGACCTGGTCCGGCGCCGCATTGAGCGTCGTGGACGCAAACGACGGCGCACGTGCCGCTCGGCTCGTCGTCACGACCGGATCGGGCGTCAGGGCCCAGCGGGCCTCGTCGGGGGCCGCCGCTACGACGATTGCGCGGGGTTCCGGTCGCGTGTCCCTGGCGCTGGCGCGGCCCGCCTTGTTCGTGGTCTTGACGCCGGAGCGGAGCGCCGCCACCGGATC
The DNA here is from genome assembly GCA_019635755.1 of Rhizobiaceae bacterium. GTDB lineage: Bacteria > Pseudomonadota > Alphaproteobacteria > Rhizobiales > Rhizobiaceae > OAS926. The sequence goes on from JAHBYW010000006.1 coordinate 324,314, forward strand.
GGTGCCGTCCTTGCGGGCTGCGAGCGTGCCGCGCGGCGTGGCCGCATAGGCCATGACGCTCCCCGCCTCGCCGGCGATGATCTCCTCGGCGCCGACAGCGAAGGCATCGCCTTCCTGCTGGCGCGGCAGCGACGCGACGACCACTTCGTCGGCCTCGGTCTGCGCGGCGGCGAAGGCGCGGAGCAGGGCTTCCTTGGCCGTGTCCGCCGATGGGCGTCCGGCCGGCAGCGGCACCGTGCTCTCGTCGCTGGCGATGGCCATCGCGACGGTGATTTCGGGCTCGTAGGACGGCCTGCGTGTCGGCAGCGGAACGTTCGCCGCGACCTCGCTCTCGCCGACCAGCAGCCGGTCCTGCGTCTCGGCCGCGCCTTCGCTCACCGGAACGACGGCGAAGGGGATGTCTTCCTTCGGCGTGGGCGCGCCGATGTCGATCAACGGGCGTGGGGCTACGCCCGGCAGCGGGATGTTGGCCTCCGGAAGCGATGCGACGACCGCCTCGGGTTCGGGAGCGACGTCGACGCGCTCGGCCTGGTCGGGAGCCACGACGCGGATCTTCGAATCACTTGCCTTCGGAGCTGCGGCTGCGACAACGGCCTCGGCATCGCCATTGTCCTCTTCCTCGTCGGCGCCGCCACCGAAGAAGGCTGCCAGCAGGCCCTTGCGGCCGCCGGACGACGATGACGCGGTCGTCTCGCCACCGCCACTGCCGCCGCGGCTGCTCGCGATGGCGAGGCCGCCGTTCTTTTTGCGCGATTCGTAGGAGGCAAGCGCCAGTTCGTAACCCGGCAGAGGCTTGCCGTCCGAGGGCACATGCAGCGTCTTGCCGCTCGGGAACACCGCAACCAGTTCCTGCCGGCTCATCTTCGGCCAGTGGCGGACGTTGCCGACATCGAGATGCACGAAGGGCGAGCCCGAACGGGGATAATAGCCGACGCCGCCCGCCTGCATCTTGAGGCCGATGTCGCGAAGCTTCTTCAGCGACACGTCGGGCAGGTAGAAGTCCATCGCCTTGCCGAGCATATGCTGGCTTTTCTGGGCGACGCCCTTCGAGCGCGAGCGCAGCATGGAATTGGTCGCCGGCGAGCGGTAGGCGGAAATGACGTGGATGTAGTCGCGCGAGCCGGACTGGCGGTAGGCTTCCCAGACGATGTCCAGCAGCCGCGGGTCCATCTTGGTCGGCTCGTTGCGGCGCCAGTCGCGCAGGAACCGGTTGATCTTCTGGAGGCCAGCCTGGTCGTATCGGCCGTTCTTCTTGAAAGTGATCTCGGCCTTTTCGCGGGTGTGCACGAAATAGAGCTTCAGGGTGCGCGTCTCCGCGCTGGCGAGCGGCGCTGCGAAGAGGAGGAAGCTCACGGCGAGCATCACCGCGGCGAAGGCTTTCTGGAGGGCGGAAGCGCCGTCCGCGCGTCCGCCTTCGTGTCGATCGAACGTGATCAAATCAATAGGCCTTAAGCACTGCCGAATTGTCCCCGGATTCGACATTCGGAACGTTTGAATCGCGCCCGACTATCGACACTAATGGTTAATCGCCACTTATTGAAGCGAAATGCGGTAACACCGTGGCGGTTTGTGGCCAAAAACCGTGACTCTGGGAAGAGGGTAAACCGTTGGTTGCCGGGGAAGTCAACGCCAATGGTTAAGACGCCAGCCGGTCGCCATCGCCCTGGCCGGCGTCGATCCCGTATTCCTTCAACTTCCGGTAGAGGGTCGAGCGCCCGATGCCGAGCCGGCGCGCCACTTCGCTCATCTGGCCGTTGTAGTGGGTGATGGCCATCCGGATCATCTCGACCTCAATCTCGGCCAGCGAGCGGACATTGCCGCGGTCGTCCAGCGCCTTAAGGAGGCCATAGTGTCCGCCCGCAGGCGCAGGATCGGCGGCGCGCTGCGCCGGCAGGGGTCTTGGTGGGGCAGGCGGGAGCGCCGCCGCCTGGCCAACCTCGACGCCGGCACCGTCGAGCTGCGCCCTGATCTGCGGGAAATCGTCGACGGTCAGGGTCGCTCCGTCCGCCAGGACCGAGGCGCGGAAGACCGCGTTTTCGAGCTGTCGCACATTGCCCGGCCAGTCATAGGCCATCAGCATGGACAGCGCGTCCGGGGCGACGGCCCGCACGCGCGACTTCGCTGGAACGATCTTCTCGAGGAAATGCTCGACGAGGAAGGGGATGTCGTCGCGCCGGTCCCGCAGCGGCGGCACCAGGATCGGGAACACGTGCAGGCGGTAGAACAGATCCTCGCGGAACCTGCCGTCACGGACACGCTGCAGCAGGTCGCGGTGGGTCGCGGAGATGAGGCGGATATCGACCTTCTGGGTCGTGCGGGCGCCGACAGCATCGACCTCGCCGTCCTGGACGGCCCGCAGAAGCTTGACCTGGGCGCTGAGCGGGAGGTCGCCGATCTCGTCGAGGAACAGCGTCCCGCCGTGCGCCTCGACGAACTTGCCCGCATGCTTTTCGGTCGCGCCGGTGAACGAGCCCTTCTCGTGACCGAACAGGATGCTTTCCACCAGGTTTTCCGGGATCGCCCCGCAATTTACTGTGACGAACGGCCTGGCGCGCCGTTCGCCGGACCCCTGGATGGCACGCGCCACCAGTTCCTTGCCGACGCCCGATTCGCCTTCGATCAGGATCGGTATGTTGGAGGCCGCTGCCTTCTGCCCAAGCCGTACCACGCGTCCCATCGCCGGGCTTTGGGTGATCAGGTCCTTGAAGGTCAGCACGCCGCCCGACCCGCGCCGGCCGCGCTTCGGCGCGTCCTGCATCGCGTCGACCTTCTGTGCGCTGGCGATGGCGGCCTGGACGCGCTCCGGCGATGCCGGCTTGACGAGGAAATCGAAGGCGCCGGCGCGCATCGCCGCCACCGCTGTGTCGATGCTGCCCTGTGCCGTCTGCACGACCACCGGCACGTCGATCCCGCGCTCGCGCATATGCTTCAGGACGCCGAGGCCATCGATGCCGGGCATCGAGAGATCGAGCAGGACGGCCGAGATATCGCGGCCGCGCGCCCCGTCAAGCGCAGTCAGCGCCGCTTGGCCCCCGTCAGCCACAAGCGTCTCGTGCCCGGCCTTGGAAACCGCGGTTTCGAGAAGCCGGCGCTGAACGGGGTCGTCGTCGACGATGAGGATGGGTCCGGCCATGATGTCCAAAGGTTCGCGACGCCGAAGGGCGCGATCTGGACCAAGTTGGCACAGGGTTCTAAATAAGCTCTCAAGAAAGCCGGTGAAGATTTCCTCACCCGCCGACGCCGATCCACGCAAGGTAGATTCCGGATGCCCTCTCCCCTGGACCCGAAGGCACGCGCCGCCGTGACCGAAGCCGCCGCCGCGCGTTCTCTCGGCGACCTGCCGGAGTGGAACCTGGCGGACCTCTACCCCGGCATGGATTCGCCTGAACTGAAGGCCGACATCGCACGCGCCGACGCCGACGCCGTGACGTTCGAGACGCGCTGGAAAGGCCGGCTGGCGGACGAGGCCGGTCTCGGCGACAAGGGCAGCCTCGGCGTCGCGATGCGCGAATACGAGGCGCTGGAGGAGCTCATCGGCCGCATCGCCTCCTATGCGTCGCTCACCTATGCCGGCGACACGTCGGACCCCAAGCGCGCCAAGCTCTTCGGCGACGTGCAGGAGAAGATGACCGACGCCGGTTCGCACCTGCTGTTCTTCACGCTGGAGCTCAACCTGGTCGACGATGCGCTGATCGGGTCGGCGCTCGATGCCGACCCGGCGTTCGGCCACTACCGTCCCTGGGTGCTCGACCTCAGGAAGGACAAGCCGTACCAGCTGGAGGATCGCGTCGAGCAGCTCTTCCATGAGAAGTCCGTCACCGGGCGCGGTGCCTGGAACCGTCTCTTCGACGAGACGATGACCGATCTACGCTTCGAGGTCGGGGGCGAGGAACTGCTGCTCGAACCGACGCTGAACCTGCTCCAGCATCCAGACGAACCGGTGCGGCACGAAGCGGCCGATGCGCTTGCCAAGACGCTGCGCAGGAACCTGCGGACGTTCACCCTCATCACCAACACACTGGCCAAGGACAAGGAGATATCCGACCGCTGGCGCGGCTTCGAGGACATCGCGGACTCGCGCCACCTGGCCAACCGGGTCGAACGCGGCGTGGTGGACGCGCTGTCGGCGGCGGTCACCGATGCCTATCCGCGCCTGTCGCACCGCTACTACGCGATGAAGGCGAAATGGCTCGGCATGGACACGATGAGCCACTGGGACCGCAACGCACCGCTGCCCGAGACGCCGCAGGCGGCGATCGGCTGGGACGAGGCGCGCAACACCGTGCTGTCCGCCTACAACCAGTTCTCCCCCGACATGGCCGACATCGCCCGCCGGTTCTTCGACCGACGCTGGATCGATGCGCCGGTGCGCCCCGGCAAGGCGCCCGGCGCCTTCGCCCACCCGACCGTGCCGTCGGCGCACCCCTATGTGTTGCTGAACTACATGGGCAAGCCGCGCGACGTGATGACGCTCGCCCACGAACTCGGCCACGGGGTGCATCAGGTGCTTGCCGGCGGCCAGGGCGCGCTGATGGCGTCGACGCCGCTGACGCTCGCCGAGACCGCGTCGGTGTTCGGCGAAATGCTTACGTTCCGCTCGCTGCTCGACCGCACGACCGACCGGCGCGAGCGCAAGGCGATGCTGGCCCAGAAGGTCGAGGATATGATCAACACGGTCGTGCGCCAGATCGCCTTCTACCAGATGGAGCGCAAGATCCATGGGGAGCGCCGCAAGGGCGAACTGACGTCCGATCGCATCGGTCAGTTCTGGCTGGAGGTCCAGGCCGAAAGCCTCGGGCCGGCGATCAAGCTTCAGGACGGTTACGAGGTGTTCTGGGCCTATATCCCGCACTTCATCCATTCGCCTTTCTACGTCTACGCCTACGCCTTCGGCGACTGCCTGGTGAACTCGCTCTACGCGGTCTACCGGAATTCGGAGCGCGGCTTCCAGGAGAAGTATTTCGAGATGCTGCGGGCCGGCGGCACCAAGCATCATTCGGAACTGCTGAAGCCGTTTGGCCTCGACGCAACGGAGCCGTCCTTCTGGCAGGGCGGCCTGGCCGTCATCGGCTCGATGATCGACGAACTGGAGACGCTGGGCTGAGGCTCGGTCCGCACCGCGCGGTATCCGCTCGATCATGCTGTTGTGCTCACCTCCCTCTGGTCCTGAGATTGTCGAAGGGCCGGCCATCTCCCCCTCAAGGGGGGAGATCAGCAGTGAGCGCAAAGGTTCACCGGCCTACTCTCGGCAAGGCAAAGCGCGATGACCGCGCCCGCCTCGCCCTTCATCCTGTTCCGCGACGACGTGGTCGGCCAGACGGTGCTGTTCGAGCGCCCGTCGGAGATCGTCGCGCCGACCGATCCCGCGGACTTCTTCCCCGCCCTCGAAACGCTCGAACGTGCCCGCGCATCCGGCAAATGGATCGCGGGCACTATGTCCTACGAGGCCGGCTACCTGTTCGAACCGAAGCTCGCGCCCCTGATCCCGTCCGGCCGCCGCGTGCCGCTGATGAATTTCGGCATCTTCAACGGTCCCTCCGACACGCACGTCCCGTTCGAGGCACTGCGGCCCACCAACGGCCCGATCTTCGACGCGCGCGCCGCCTGGTCGCCGGACGACTATCGGCGACGCTTCGAGCCAGTCCACGACCATCTGCGCCGCGGCGACAACTACCAGACCAACCTCACCTTCCCTATCCACGCGTCGTGGACCGGCGAGCCGCTGTCGGCCTTCGCGGCGCTGATCGAACGCCAGCCGGTCAAGTACGGCGCGCTGGTCTCGCTTGGCGGCCCGATCATCCTGTCGCGCTCGCCCGAGCTTTTCTTCGAGATCGACCGCAACGGCTGGATCGAGACGCGGCCGATGAAGGGCACTGTCAGGCGCGGCGCGACGAAGGCCGAAGACGCCGCGAAGAAGCGCTTCCTGCGCAACGACCCGAAGAACCAGGCCGAAAACCGCATGATCGTCGACCTGCTCAGGAACGACATCTCGCGCATCAGCGAGGTCGGCACGCTGGACGTGCCCGAGCTCTTCAACGTCGAGACCTACCCGACGCTCCACACGATGGTCTCGACCATCCGCGCGCGCCTGCTGCCCGGCCTTTCGATGGGCGACATCTTTGCAGCGCTGTTCCCGTGCGGCTCGATCACGGGGGCGCCGAAGATGCGGGCCATGGAGATCATCCGCGCGCAGGAGGAGACGCCGCGTGGCGCCTATTGCGGCGCCATCGGCTGGGCGTCGCCCGGCGGCCCGACGCGCTTCAACGTCGCCATCCGCACGATCACCCTCTTCCCCGACGGCGAGGCCGTCTACAATGTCGGCGGCGGGGTCGTGTTCGATTCCGACGCGGAATCGGAGTATCAGGAGTGCCTGCTGAAAGCCCGCTTCGCCACGGGAACGGCGCCGATCCAGCCATAGAGGCGCAGATGTGCCGACGCTCGGAGACATGATGGAGCCCGGGGGCAGGTTTCAGTTGGTCGAGACGATGCGGTGGGAACCGAAGGACGGTTTCCTGCGCCTCGACCGGCACCTCGCGCGGCTCTACCGCTCCGCCGCCGCGCTCGGCTTCACGGCGGACCCGCAACGCATCGGCGAGGCGATTGCCCGCGTCTACGGTGACGGTCCGATGCGAGTCCGCATGACGCTTGCCCATGACGGCACGGCCGACATCGGGGCGGAGCCTTTCCGGCCGTTCGGCGACGGTACCGTGTGGACGCTGCGCGTCGCCACTGCGCAGCTAGACGCCGGCGATCAGCTGCTGCGCCACAAGACGACGCGCCGGCAGGTCTATGACGTAGCCCGCGCTGAATTCACTCGGGACGAAGCGGACGAGGTCATCCTGCTCAACCAACGCGGCGAAGTCTGTGAAGGCACGATCACGAACGTCTTCGCCGATCTCGGCGATTCAGCTCTTGTGACCCCGCCGGTTACGTCGGGACTGCTGCCTGGCGTATTGCGCGGCGCGCTGATCGACATCGGCCGCGCGCGCGAAGGCGTCCTCACACCAGACATTCTGCGCACGGCGAAGGGGCTCTATGTCGGCAACTCGCTGCGTTCGCTCATCCCTGCGCGGCTTGTTGTTTGACCGGCCGGTGTGCCGCGAGTACATTGTGTTCACATGTGTTCGCGAGGTCATGATGGCAACAAGCGTGCCTCTCTTCGCTTCCAACCTCATCCGATCATGATCCGCACTGTCCTCTTCTGTCTGCTTTCGCTGGTCGTGCTGCCTGCGTCGGCCCATGCCCGCACGCTTTGCACTGTCATCGCCGATGCTGCCGACGGGCGCATCCTGCTTGAGGACGGCGCGTGCTCCGACCGGGTCACGCCGGCGTCGACCTTCAAGATCCCGATCAGCCTGATGGGCTTCGATGCCGGAATCCTGCAGGACGAGAATACGCCCGCGCTGCCTTTCAAGAAGGGATATGCCGACTGGGGCGGCGACGCCTGGCGCCAGTCCACCGACGCCGCCCGTTGGATGAAGTATTCGGTCGTCTGGTTCTCCCAACAGGTGGTCAAAACGCTGGGCGAGGCGGAGTTCGGGACCTACGTCACAGGCTTCGACTACGGCAATGCCGACATTTCCGGTGATCCCGGAAAGAACAACGGACTGGAGCGTTCGTGGATCGCCTCGTCGCTGGCGATTTCGCCGCGCGAGCAGGTCGCTTTCCTGCGAAAGATGTTGCGGGGCGAACTGCCCGTCGGTTCCCACGCCGTCGAGATGACGATGCGCATCGTGGAGCAGGCGGACCCGGTCGACGGATGGACCGTGCAGGGCAAGACCGGATCGGCCTATCCGCGCAAGCCCGACGGCAGTCTCGACCGTACCCGCGGCTATGGCTGGTATGTCGGCTGGATGACCCGTGGGGACACGACGCTCGTCTTCGCGCGGCTGGCGCAGGACGAGAAGCGCGAACAGGTGTCCGGCGGCCTGCGCGCCCGCGCTGCGTTTCTGAAGGAACTGCCGGAGCACCTCGGCAGACTGGGCGCGCCGTGAGCATGCCGACCCACACGCCCTATGACGGCTCATCGTCGCCCTTCACGATCGGCCTGAAGCCGCTCGATCTCAGGGACTGGATCGAGATCGACGCGGCCTATGACGAGCAGTTGCGCGAGAAGCGCCGGCTCTACGAGGAGCGGCCGGACGACGTCTTCATCGCCGAGGAGCGAAGCGAGGACGGCCAGCGCGAAGTTCTTGGCCTGCTCCAGAAGCACCTGCCCGAGCGTTTCCCCGAGCGCTTCGACCAGCACTGCCGCGGCATGCTCGTTGCCGGCCACCCGGCCTTGACCACCGATGCCATGCGCACGCTGCCGCCGCTGAAGGCAGCCTCGCTGCTGGTGCAGGAAGACCTGATCCTGATGCGCCGCGGCGAAGCTGGCTGGCGACTGGCCGCCGGCTCGCTCTGCTTCCCGTCAAGCTGGTCGCTCAAGGAAAAGTTCGGCAAGCCGATGTCGACCATCCACGAGCCGGTGCCCGGCTTCGGCCCCGGAACGCGCAACGCCGGCCTGATCGACCGCATGTTCGACATGCTGCAGGTCGAGCGGCCGGTGATCCGCTGGAACTGGTCGCTGCAGGCGAGCCCTGTACTCTATTACCCGCTGTCCGCGGTCCAGCGTGTCGACCGCGCGACGCGCCGTCCGTCGAAGTTCACCGACGCCCATATCGCCGCGCAGGTGTTCATCCGGGTCGAGCGGCAGACGCTTCGCAAGCTGCCCGCCACGCAGGACATCCTCTTCACGATCCGCATCCATCTCGATCCGCTGACGGCGATCGCCGAACATCCGGATCGGACGGCGATTGCGAAGAGCTTCGCGGCACAGTTAGGGGCGATGGAAGAGGCCCAGCTTGACTACAAGGGCCTCACGGCCGACCGCGACCGGCTGGTCGCGGCGCTGGACGAGATCGCGGCCGGCTAGCGCAATTCCAGCGTCAAGCACCGGCCGCGATGTCGTGCCTCAAACCGCGACGAGACCGCCGACCAGGAACGCACTCATCAGCGTGAAGGCGGTGACGTTGACGTCCCAGCGCCCGGCCGCCGCGCCGAGCGGAGACTGGAACGGCAGGTAGCCGTTCTCGTCATAGAGCGTCCCGCCATAGAGCGGGCGCGCAAACAGCGCGGCGAAGAAGCCGCCATACATCGCCGCCGCCAGCCCGCCGGCCAGGTAGAGCCGCTCGACCGGCATCGGTCCGCCGAGCCAGATCAGCCCCAGCGCGATCAGCGCCACACCGAAATAGCTCAGCACCTGCCACACGACGTGGAAGCGCGCATGCGGCGTCCACAGCGGATTGGTGGCGTGGGTTGCGTTGAAGTCGGCCTTGATGGTGACGAACCCATATCCGAGCGTCGCGATGGTCAGCAGGATGCGGGCAAGCAGATGGTCCTGATAGGCGATTTCCATGGCATGTCTCCTCTGGAGATGCGGTTGCTTGTCCTCCCGCTGCCGCGGGAGCGTCTTCGTCCTTCAGGCCGGCACAGCCTCGATCACGCCTTCGGCGCAGAACAGCTGCCCATCCGCCAGCCTTGCATAATTGTGCACGACCATCTTCCGGTGGTCCTGCACCTGCACGATGAAATTGCCGTTGCTCTCGGTCCAGTTGACCAGGAGCACGTCGGGCCGCACGGTCTTCACGTCGACATCGACGACATCGTCCATCGACTCTCCGTTGATCACCGCCTGCACGCGCAGCCGGCGAGGCGTCTGGAATGTCAGCCTCGGCGTGAACGGTCCGAAGACACAGTCGAAGGTCTTTCCTACGAGCGGATTGGATGCGGTTTCAGGCACTGGCATGACGTCCTCCATAGGCCGGACGGAGTGGGGCCGCCGGCGAAAAAATTCATCTCAAGACTGCCAAATGCGCGTATTGGAGCGCTCCAAGAAGAGAATTGACCCAAAGGAATGCGAAGTCAACAAAAATCTTGGAGCGCTCCAAGAAATCGTCTAGACCGGTGCGCGGGAGGATCGCATGCCGACACTCGACGATGTGGGCAAGGCCGCCGGCGTTTCCCGCGGAACGGTTTCCAACGTCTTCAACCGGCCCGAACTCGTGCGGCCGGAATTGCGCGAGCGCGTGCTGGCTGCGGCGAGGACGCTGGGCTTCGGCGGGCCGGATCCGAAGGGCAGGCTGCTGCAGGGGGGCCGCTACAACGCGATCGGCTTCCTGCCGCCGGGCGATTATTCGATCGCACACGCATTACGCAGCCCCTACGGTCGCGAGCTTCTCGTCGGCGCAGCACTTGCCTGCGACGAGGCCGGAGCCACGCTGAGCGTGATCAGTGGGGACACTGCAACGCGAACTGCGAGCATACGCGAGGCGCTGGTCGACGGACTGGTCCTCGGCCATGCGGTCGACATCGGCATTATCACGTCGGCTCAGCGTCGCCGTATTCCCTTTGTAATCGTGGAGAGCGACGCCGGCCCCGACATCAATTCGGTCAAGATCGACGGCAAGGCTGGCGCGCTGGCGGTCGTGCGGCACCTGTCGGCGCTCGGCCACAGGCGCTTCGCGATCCTGTCCATCCGGCGCACGGCGGGACCGCCGATCGTTCACATGCCCGGAAAAGACAAGCCTCGGCTGACGGCCGGATTTTCGCTGGATGACGAACGCCTCGCGGGCTTCGCCGAGGGTCTTGCGGAAGCAGGACTCTCGATCGGCAAGGTTCCAATCGTGGAGACGACGCCATCCGAACCGACCGCAGGGGCTGTGATGTTCGATCGCGTGCCGGAGGCTACCGCCATCATGACCATGTCGGACTGGCAGGCGATCACCGTGCTGGACGAGGCGCGGCGCCGGGGCATCGACGTTCCCGGCCATGTTTCGGTGGTCGGTTTCGACGGCACCGAGGAGGCGGCGCGCACGTCGCCGCCGCTCACCACCGCGTCGCACGACATCGTCGGCAAAGGCCGCATCGCGGCGGAGATGGTGCTGAAGAAACGCAAGCCGCGACAGGTGGTGATGCCGGTCGAACTGGTGGTGCGCGCCTCGACCGGCAGGCCGCGCCGCTAGCGCATCTTGCGGCTTGCTGGAATCGCCCTGCGCCGCATCCATTCGGCGCAGGCACCGAGGCGGGCGGTCACGACCTGCCCGAGAACCGCTATGAACGTTTCGGAGTCATGGCGCCAGGGGCGCGGCGTGGAGCTAAGCGTCGCGGCCGCCCTTGTTCTCGGCCACCGCGGGATCCTTGCGCTTCTTGCCCGATCCCTTGCCGTTGCCCGGCACGACGATGATCTGCCGTACCTTCCCGGCTTTGAAGGCGTTGAGGAACTTGTCGTAGTCCTTGAAGGCGACGCAGCCATGCGACTGGCCGAGCCGGGCGCCGCGCAGCAGGTAGCTGTGCGTCAGGAAGCCGTCGCGGCCGTGCTTGTTCTTGCCGTCGATGGGCAGCATGCGGATCGCCTCGACGCCGTGGAAGCGCTTCTCGCGCATCCGGAGATTGTACGTGTGCGGCGGCGTCGGCCCGTTCATCTTCACGTGCACGTAGTCGGGATTGTCGGCCATGTGGCCGATGCCCGAATGCGCCTCCAGCGTCGTGCCGTCCGGCATGTAGACCGTCGCGGCGCTGATGTCGTAGACGGCAACGCCGTTGCCCGCCTTGGGATGGGACCGGCCGAAGCCGAACCAGGAACCGCTCTTCTTCGGCGCCTCGTCGCTCTTCTTCAGCACGTCATCCGGCTTGGCGAAGGCGAGCTGCGTCTCGTCCTTCTTGTCTTCCTTGGGTTCCCTGGCAGGCTTTGTGGCCTTCAGGGCCGCGCGCGTCGTGTCGTCGATGTCGGGACGGGCCGCCGGTGCGCGCATGTCGCCCGGAAGTTCCGCGAACTCCGGTGCGCTTGGGGTGACGATCATCTCCTCGTCCACCGCGGCATCCTCGTCGCCTTCGTCGGTCACCTCGGCGCCCAGCCTCTTGGCCAGTTCGCCATGGCTGCCGGCGAGTGCCGACACGGCGGCCAGCGCGCCATCGTCCGCCGCGGGCGACGGATCGGCAAAGGCCAGCACCGGCATGAAGCCCGTATCGGCCGGCTTCGCTTCGGCAAGTTCCCGCTTGGCGCCTTCGATCGCCCGCGCGACCACCGCCGGATCGCTGGCGGGAGCCTTGCGGGCCCGTTTGAGGATGCCGGCGATCTGCGTGGAGGACAGACGGGCCTCCTTGGCGACGAGGTCGAAGCCGGTTTCGCCGATCGCGACGGCGGCGATGTCGACCGCTTGCGGCTCGATGGACGCCAGTTCCACAGGGGCGGTTTCGTCGATCTCGGGTGCAACGAAGAGTGCGTACGCCTTTGCGCCGAATGCGCCCGGCGATCCGGCGGTGGCGGACAGCATTGCGGCGCGGCTGGAGCGCGCGATGTCGAGAGGCTTGAGCGCCGGTCCCGGCGAAGCCCATCGCGCCTCGGCGGGCGCGGGGTCTCCGATGACTTCTGCCACGAGGCCCGGCGTGGCCGTGCTGTCACCGAACGGCGAAGGCAGAATGCCTGCCGCTGCCAGGGTCCAGATGACGCCAAGGCCTGCGAGATAGGCCCTGATCCAGCGCCGGCGCTTCTTCGGAGAGGGCGAAAGAGGGCGCACGCTCATCGGTGCGCGATGCTGATACGTATGACCCACGAACGCGTACCCACTCACCTGATCGAAATCGGTTCGCCGGCGGCGAGCCGGCAGTCCGCCGACGCGCGCCAAAAGTCCCCGGCACGCGATCGACCGATCAATTAATGCGAGAATAGGGTTAATGATCTGTTGTCCCTCTGCGCCTCCGCAGTGCGGGCGGCCATCGGCGCGCACGTCACGCGGCATTCCCCGGTTCTTCCCGCTCCGACCCCGCAGCCCTATCATGTGACGGCGAAGTATGGTTTAGCGCCCCGAACCGGCCCTCTCTGGCCCTGTGTCGAGGAAAGTTGAGGCAAAATGGCGAACGATTCCTGGCCAATCTATGGCGAAATCAGCGGTCCCGTCGTTATGATCGGGTTTGGCTCGATCGGCCGCGGCACTCTGCCGCTGATCGAACGCCACTTCAGATTCGACCGTTCGCGCATGACGGTAATCGACCCGCGCGACACCGACAGGAAGCTTCTCGACGAGCGCGGCATCGCCTTCGTCCAGGAGGCGGTGACCAAGAAGAACTACAAGAAGCTGCTCACCCCGCTGATGACCAAGGGGGGCGGGCAGGGCGTCTGCGTGAACCTTTCGGTCGACACGTCCTCGCTCGAACTGATGAAGCTCTGCCGCAAGCTCGGCGTGCTCTACATCGACACCGTCGTCGAGCCGTGGCTGGGCTTCTACTTCGATGCGGCGGCCGACAATGCGATCCGCACCAACTACGCGCTGAGGGAAACGGTCCGCCAGGAGAAGGAGAAGCATCCGGGAGGCCCGACGGCGGTTTCCTGCTGCGGCGCCAATCCCGGAATGGTCTCGTGGCTGGTCAAGCAGGCGCTGGTGAACCTCGCCGGAGACCTCGGCCTGAAGTTCAAGGAACCGGCCGCCGACGATCGCGAGGGGTGGGCGCGGCTGATGAAGAAAGCTGGCGTCAAAGGCATCCATATCGCCGAACGCGACACGCAGCGGACGCGCGATCCCAAGCCCATGAACGTGTTCTGGAACACCTGGTCGGTGGAGGGCTTCATCTCCGAGGGCCTGCAGCCGGCCGAACTCGGCTGGGGCACCCATGAGAAGTGGATGCCGAAGAACGGGCGAAAGCAGAAGCACGGCTCGAAGGCGGCGATCTTCCTGGAACAGCCCGGCGCCAACACGCGTGTCCGCAGCTGGTGCCCGACCCCCGGTCCGCAATACGGTTTCCTGGTCACCCACAACGAGGCGATCTCGATCGCCGACTTCTTCACCGTGCGCGACAAGAAGGGCAAGGTCGACTATCGGCCGACGTGCCACTACGCCTACCACCCCTGCAACGACGCCGTGCTGTCCCTGCACGAGATGTTCGGGGCGGCCGGCAAGGCACAGGACACGCATCACGTGCTGGACGAGCACGAGCTGGTCGACGGCAAGGACGAACTGGGCGTCCTGCTCTACGGCCACGGGCTGAACGCCTACTGGTACGGTTCGCAGCTCACGCTGGAAGAGGCGCGCCGTCTCGCACCCTACCAGAACGCGACCGGCCTTCAGGTGACGTCGGCCGTGCTGGCGGGAATCGTCTGGGCGCTCGAGCACCCGTCGGCCGGGATCGTCGAGGCCGACGAGATGGATTACAGGCGCTGCCTCGAGGTTCAGATGCCCTATCTGGGACCCGTCAAGGGCTACTATACCGACTGGACCCCGCTCGACGGGCGCCCCGGGCTGTTCCACGAGGAACTGGACCGGAAGGATCCGTGGCAATTCCGGAACATCCTCGTTCGATAGGCCTGCATCGCGTCCGCCTCCGCCTTGCTTTCGCCGGCAAATCGGGCGATCTAGGGCTGTCTCGGAACGAGAGAGGGAATGCCCGATGACCATTCAGCGCTCCGCCCTGACTGCGGTGCTGCTCTTGGGTGTGGCTCTTGCCGGCGGCTGCATGAGCAGCGAGCCCTATGGCGGCGGGCCGATCGCTCCGGCCCAGACCGGCGTCGAGGGCGCCTGGATCAGCACCGACGGGGTCGCCATCTCGCGGTTCTCGGGCGGCGCCTTCGAGACGACCGCTGCCGACACGGGCAACAAGCTGGCCGACGGCAGCTATCGCTACACCGACGCCCGCACGGTCGAGATCACCGTTGTTTCGCTCATCCGGCAGACCACCACGACGGTCGCCTGTGCACTGGCGACCGCAACGCAGCTCAACTGCACCACCTCGACGGGACAGAACTTCGTCCTGATGCGCCACACGGTCTGATCCGCTCGTCGGAGCCGGGTCTGGCCGGGCGCAAGGGCGATCTTTCCCCGGCCGGTGCAGTTCCGGCTGAGACCGCCTCTACCAGGCCATGAAGCCGCTGTCCCGCCCTGGGGTAGCCCACAAACGCGCACTCTGAAGGCGCTTGCGAGCCGCCGAACCCCTTGCATTGACCAAAACGGGGTGGGAAAGTGCGACCAAACCGCCGTTTCCGCGGCGGTCAGCTATTCGTGCTGTGCCGATTCGGGTACGGCCAGGCGGGACCAGAGGGAGAATGGGTATGAGAACGATCTTCGCAAAGGCAGCATTGTCGGCCTCGGCGCTTGCCGTGTCGGCCGGCGCTGCCTTCGCCGACTACACGCTGACGATCCTGCACATCAACGACTGGCACAGCCGCATCGAATCGAACAATGCGTTCGAATCGACCTGCTCAGCCGAGGATGAGACGGCGGGCAAGTGCATCGGCGGCGCCGCCCGCCTGGTGACCGCGCTCGGCGACCGGCGCAAGGCGCTGGAAGGCCAGAACGTGTTGTTCCTCTCGGCTGGCGACAATTTCCAGGGCTCGCTGTTCTACACGACCTACAAGGGCCAGGCCGAGCTCGAATTCCTGAACCTGATGAAGCCCGACGCGATGGCGCTCGGCAACCACGAGTTCGACGATGGCGAAGAGAACCTCGTGCCCTTCCTCGACAAGGCACAGTTCCCCGTTCTCGGTGCCAACATCCGCCCGAACGCCCAATCGGGCGCCAGCGGCAAGATCGCTCCGTCGATCGTCCTGGAAGTCGGCGGCGAGAAGATCGGCATCGTCGGTGCCGTTACCAATGACACGCCGGACGTGGCCTCGCCCGGTCCCAACATCGCCATCCTGAACGACGTGACGGCGATCACCGAAGAGGTGAAGAAGCTCTCCGGCCAGGGCGTCAACAAGATCATCGCGGTCACGCATATCGGCTACGAGCGCGAGATGAACGCGATCGCCAAGATCCCGGGCGTTGACGTGGTGGTGGGCGGCCATTCGCACACCTTCCTGTCCAACAAGGACGACAAGGCGGCGGGCCCGTACCCGACGATCGTCGAGAACTCGCTGGGCTACAAGGTGCCCGTCGTCCAGGCGGCGTCCTATTCCAAGGTGCTGGGCGAACTGAAGATCACCTTCAGCGACATCGGCATCGTCAAGGAAGCAGCCGGCGACCCGATCCCGCTCGACGCCTCCGTCAAGCCGGACGAGACCGTGCTCGCCCGCATCAAGGAAATGGGCGCTCCGATCGAGGCGCTGAAGGCGACCGAGGTCTCGGAGACCACCAAGGAGATCGACGGCAGCCGCGACAATTGTCGCGCAAAAGAATGCGAGATGGGCAATCTGGTCGCCGACGCGATCCTCGACCGCGTCAAGGCCCAGGGCGTGTCGATCGTCTTCCAGAACGGCGGCGGCCTGCGTGCCTCCATCGACCAGGGCGTCGTCACCATGGGCGAAGTCCTGACGGTGCTGCCATTCCAGAACACGCTCGCGACCTTCCAGCTCTCGGGCAAGGACATCGTCGCGTCGCTCGAGCATGGCGTCAGCGCCGTCGAGGAAGGCAAGGGCCAGTTCCCGCAGGTGGCCGGCCTGAAATACTCCTTCGATCCCTCGGTGGCGCCGAACGCCGGCCGCGTGAAGTCGGTCGAGGTCCAGGAGAACGGCGCCTGGGCGCCGATCGACGAGACCAAGGTCTACACCGTCGCGACCAACAACTTCGTGCGCGGCGGCGGCGACGGCTACAAGCTCTTCGCCACCAATGCGCAGAACGCCTACGATTTCGGCCCTAGCCTCGAGCAGGTCGTCGCCGACTACATGAAGGCGAATCGTCCCTACACTCCGTACCTCGACGGGCGCATCACCGTGCTTGCTGGCGCACCGGCCCCCGAGCCTGCTCCGGCCCCTGCACCTGAACCCGCGCCTGCTCCCGCACCGGCCCCTGAGCCAGCTCCGGCACCCGAGCCTGCACCGGCACTGCCGGACCTGCCGGCCGGCGCCGGTGACATCTCGACGACGCCTCCGTCTGTCGACGGCGCGACCCCGCCCGCGGCCGAGCCCGCACCGGCTCCCGCCGAGCCTGCACCGGCACCGGCAGAGCCTGCTCCGGCGCCCGCCGAACCTGCTCCGGCGCCTGCCGAGCCCGCACCAGCTCCCGCTGAGCCTGCACCGGCACCGGCGGAGCCTGCCAATCCCGGCGAGCAGAAGCACGTCGTGGTGTCGGGGGACAATCTGTGGGACCTCGCCGTGAAGTATTACGGCGATGGTTCCAAATGGACCTTGATCGCAGAGGCCAATCCGGGCGTGAACCCGGGGAACCTCAAGCTCGGCACCGAACTGGTCATTCCGCCCGCGAACTGACCGCAGGAACCGGTTGACTCCTGGACCGCCCGGCCTCGCCCGGGCGGTCTTGCTTTTGAAGCCTGCCGCCTGCGGCCACTCGTCCATTGAAAAGACCGCCGGAGCGGCTAGGGTCCGGCGGTCTAGGGATTTCGATCATGAATCTTACCGAGGACCGCCGGCCGGCCGGTCGACTGCTGCCTGCAGGGCATCCGCCGATACCGGCGGAGAAGGTGGGCGTGCTCCTCGTCAATCTGGGGACGCCCGACGGCACCGGCTACGGGCCGATGTGGCGCTATTTGCGCGAGTTCCTTTCGGATCCGCGCGTGATCGAACTGCCCCGGCTGGTGTGGTATCCTATCCTGTACGGCCTTGTGCTGACGACGCGCCCGCGCAAGTCCGGCGCCAACTATGCGAAGATCTGGAACCGCGAGAAGGACGAATCGCCGCTGCGCACCATCACCCGCGACCAGGCCGAACGGCTTGCCGCGGCCTTCGCGGCAGAGCCCGGCATCGCGGTCGAGTGGGGCATGCGATACGGCAGCCCGTCGATCAGGACCGCCGTCGACTCGCTCTACGCCAGGGGCTGCCGGCGAATCGTGTTCTTCCCGCTTTACCCGCAATATTCAGCGACCACGACCGCGACCGCGCATGACAAGCTGTTCAGGGCGTTGATGGCAATGCGCGACCAACCGGCCATCCGCTCGGTTCCGCCCTACTACGACGACCCGCTTTACATCGATGCGCTGGCGCGCTCGATCGAACGGGCCGTGGCCGCGATGGATTTCGAGCCGGAAGTGGTGCTGGCCTCCTACCACGGCATTCCGAAGGCCTATTTCCAGAAGGGCGATCCGTACCACTGCCATTGCCTGAAGACGACGCGGCTGCTGCGGGAGCGCCTGGGCTGGAGCGACGGCAAGCTGATGACCACGTTCCAGTCGCGGTTCGGCGCGCAGGAATGGCTGCAGCCCTACACGGACAAGACCGTCGAGAAGCTCGCCAGGGACGGGGTGAAGCGCATCGCCGTCGTCAATCCGGGCTTTTCGGCAGACTGCATCGAGACGCTGGAGGAAATCGCGGTCGAGGCGAGGGAGATCTTCCGCCATGCCGGGGGAGAGAAGTTCGCCCACATTCCCTGCCTGAACGCTGCCGACGACAGCATGGCCATGATCGAGGCACTTGTCCGCCGCGAACTGCAGGGCTGGGCTTAGCCGCGGCCCGAGCGGAGGCAACGGGTCGCACGCATTGCAAAGCGGCGCTGGCGCTCCCATCTCTGGCGTCGAACGGGCAAGGCCGCAGGCCGGCGCCCCAACCGGCCGCGACCTGGCCCAGAATGGGAGACATCCATGCTCGATCCGAAGAAGCTGCTGGACGACCTGCTGGGCTCGACGATACCCGGCACCCAGTCGACCGTTCGCGATACGGCCGGGAAGGCGCAACAGATGGCCAAGGACAACCCGCTCGCGGCGGGCGCCCTGGTCGCGGTCCTGCTCGGCACCGGCGCGGGCCGGCAGGTGACGGGCACGGCGCTGAAGCTCGGCGGCATCGCGGCCGTCGGCGGCCTCGCCTACAAGGCCTGGCAGAACTACAAGAACGGCGAGAAGCCGGAAGCAGCGGCGCAAGGCACGCCCGAATTGCTGCCGCCGCCGGCCGACACGGCGTTCCATCCCTCGCAGGCACCGCAAGGCGAGGCTGAGTTCGCGCTGACGCTGGTGCGTGCGATGATCGCGGCGGCGAAGTCGGACGGGCATGTCGATGACGACGAGCGGCGCAAGATCGCCGACAAGCTCAAGCTGTCCGGCATTGGCGCGGAGGCGGAGGCATTCCTGGTCGCCGAACTCGAGCGCCCGCTCGATGTCGGCGCCCTTGTCGGTGCCGCGCAAACGGACGCGCAGAAGCTCGAACTCTACACCGCCTCGCGGCTGGCGATTGACCCGGACTCGCGGGCCGAACGCGGCTATCTCGACCAGCTCGCAGGCCGGCTCGGGCTGCCGGACGCCCTCGTCGATCATGTCGAGGCGACGGTGACGGCGGCCACGGTGCCGGTCCCGGCCCCGTCGTCTGTGCCGCCGGTCAGCGGCGGTTCACTTTGACGGCCGCCTGAACGAGGGCGGCGTCGCGCGGTCGATCAGCCTTTCGAGCGCGGCATCGCCGTCGCGCTCGAGCAGCGCGTCGATGACAAAGCCGCGGCCCGCGACGAGCAGATTGGCGACGCCGTGGACGAGGCCCCAGGCGGCCATGACGTCGAGGCGGCCCTCGTCGACCTCCATGGGATTGCGGCGCGTCATGTCGGCGACATCCTTCACCAGCACCATGAATCCGTTGGTGGCATGCTCGACGAGACTCGGGTCGTCGGACTTCGGGCGCTCAGACCCGAACATCAGCTTGAACAGGCCGGGGTTCTGGACGGCGAAGTCGATGTAGCCGACGCCTGAAGCGATGAATTGCGCGTGCGGGTCGGGTCGGGCCATGGCCTGTCGTGCCTTCATCGCGTGATAGAAGCGCTCCGCGGCCACGGCGGCCAGCGCGGTCAGCAGCGCCGCCGTATCCTTGAAGTGGTGAGCCGGCGCCGCATGCGAGACGCCGGCGCGCTTGGCGACGCCGCGCAGGCTGAACGCCTCGATGCCCTTTTCGTCCAGCTCCCGCTCCGCCGCCTCCAGCAAGGCCTTGCGCAGGTCTCCGTGGTGATAGGCGGCTTTGCCGGCTTTCTGCGTCATCCCGTCCTTCCCGTGCCTGAGCAGCAGGCACCTTTCCTAACGCATGTAGCGACCGCGTTCGAGCAGCGCAATCTTGACGGTGTAAAAATTATCTTGACACTGTAAAGACGCGATGCGAAAACCGCGCTGACGGACAGGGAGGCCTGCAATGAACCCCGACATGATCTTCCAGCTATCGAGCACACTCGTCCTTGCCGGCTGGCTTGCACTGCTCGTCAGCCCGTTCGTGCCGCGCGCTGCCGACGCGATTGCCGCCCTGGCGATCCCGCTGGTGCTCTCAGTCGCCTATGCCGGCATCGTGCTGGCCTTCTGGTCCCGCGGCGAGGGTGGATTCGACACGCTGGACAATGTCGCGCTGCTCTTCCGGTCGCGCGAACTGCTGCTCGCAGGATGGATCCACTACCTCGCCTTCGATCTGTTCGTCGGCGCATGGGTCGTGCGTACGGCGCGCGAGGACGGCGTGAGCTTCTGGCTCGTCGTGCCGTGCCTGGCGCTGACCTTCCTTTTCGGCCCCGCCGGCTTCCTTGCCTTCAACGCCATCCGTGCTGCCCGCCTGCGCCTCGGCGCGCCCGCCGCAGCCTGACAGGAGACGATCATGACCCACATCGCCTTCACTTCTGCCAGAACAGCCCGGCCTTCATTCGCCGAGCAGGTCGCGCGCTTCCGCGCCGACGAGCCGCGCTTCTTCGACCTCGCCATCCTGTGTGGCCTGCTGATGCTGCCAACGGGCTTCGCCGCAGTCGCGGACAACCGGCTGTTCGACGGCGTCGACATCTGGATCAAGCCGCTGAAGTTCGATGTGGCCCTGCTCGTCTATTTCCTGACGATGGTGTTCTTCGCGCGCTTCCTCCCGGCAACGACGCGCTCGTCTCGGACCTATCGGATCTATTCGGTTGCCGTGGTGACGGCGGTCGCGCTCGAAGTCGCCTGGATCCACGGCGCCGCGGCGCTCGGAACCGCATCGCATTTCAACGCCAGCCCGGTCGGGGCGGTGCTCTATTCGGTGGCCGGGCTCGGCGCGCTGATGCTGACCACGCCGCCGGCGGTCTATGCGGTATCGATCTATCGAAACCCGCCCACGGGCCTGCCGCCGGTGCTGAGTGAATCGCTGGTGCTGGGTCTCGGCCTGACGCTGCCGCTGACGCTGATGACGGCCGGCACGATGGCCAATCTCGGACAACACTATGTCGGCGGCGTGCCGGCCGATCCGTCCGGGCTGTTCTTCTTCGGCTGGGCGCGTGACGTGGGCGACCTGCGCGTGGCACATTTCTTCGCCACCCACGCGATGCACGCCGTGCCATTGTTCGGCCTTGCCTATGTGGGGCTGGCTGGCGGAACCAGCCGCTGGCCCGCGCGCATCTTCGCGGCGGGTTTCACCGGGTTCGTCATCTTCGCCTTCGTGCAGGCGCTGAATGGCCAGCCATTCCTTCCGGCTCTCGGCTGAGCGCGGTAAGGTTTCGTTAACCTTCGGAGCGCATCATTTTATCAGTCTAATCGGCTTTCCTCCTCCCAAGACCGGTTACGATCAGGGCGGCCCGCCTACCAGGCCGCCCTTTTTGCGGGCCGTCACGGCGGCCGCTTGCCCATCCTCCCCGCATCTGCAATGCCAGCGCAGCGGAGGAGCTATCCATGGCTAAGGTCGCAATCGTCACCGGCGCGGGAACAGGCATCGGCAAGGCCGCGGCAGTGGCGCTTCTCAAGGCCGGATGGAACACCGTGTTCTGCGGCCGGCGCGCCGACAAGCTCGACGAGGCGATCGCATCGGCGGGCACGACGGAGGCGAAGGCGCTCGCGGTGCCGTGCGACGTGTCGAAGCCCGACGAAGTGGACGCGCTGTTTGCCAAGACTGTCGCGCAGTTCGGCCGGGTCGACCTGCTCTTCAACAATGCCGGCATGGGCTACAAGTCGACGCTGATCGACGAGATCCCGGTGGAGGTCTGGAACGACGTGGTCGGCGTCAATCTGACCGGTTCGTTCCTGTGTGCGCGCGCCGCGTTCGGCCAGATGCGCCGGCAGAGCCCGCAGGGCGGGCGCATCATCAACAACGGCTCGATCTCGGCCTACGCGCCGCGGCCGGGCTCGGTGCCCTACACGGCGACCAAGCACGCAATCAGCGGGCTGACCCGGACGCTGGCGCTGGACGGCCGGCCATTCGATATCGCCTGCGGGCAGATCGATGTCGGCAACGCGCTGACCGAACTGGCGCAGGCCATGACGCAGGGCGTGCCGCAGGCCAACGGCCAGATCGCGGTCGAGCCGACCATCGATGTGGAGCGCGTGGCAGACGCCGTGGTTCACATGGCCAGCCTGCCGCTCGACACCAACGTGCTGTTCATGAACGTGATGGCGACGAAGATGCCGTTCGTCGGCCGGGGGTAGGGGGCTGTCTAGCCCCTTGTGGGTGATGTTTTCAGTCGGAGTGACCCCACCCGGCCAATCGCCTTCGGCGATTGTCCACCCTCCCCTCAAGGGGAGGGATCAGCTCAGCACTGGCCGTCCTTGAGCCGCGCGACACCGGCCGCGCGGCGCTCGCAGTCGTTGCCGTAGGTCTTGTCGTCGCAGCCGCAGACCGGACGATACTCGCGCGTGCAGAACTCCGGCATGGGCTCGCAGGTGCCCGTCTGATCGGCCGCGCCGCAGGTTCCGGCCGGAAAATCGCAGAAGAGCTGGTCGCCGCATTGAAGGCCGGCGATGCCGCCGCACGCCGCTCCCTGTGCCCCGGCGGTGGCTGGTTCGTCGGCGAAGCTCGCCGTGGACAGGGTCAGCGCAATGAGGATCGCGGCCAGTCGTGTCATGCAGATATCTCCTCCGACGAGCAAACATAGCGCGCCGTTCCCGACCGACCATATCAGACGGCGACGAGGCCTTGTATCGCGGAGGCGAGCGCCAGGACGCCCAGCAGCGCCAGCACCCATTTGCGGAACACGGCGGGGTCCGCCGACTGGAAGCTGCGCGAACCGACCCAGACTCCCACCAGCAGTGCCGGAAGGAAGATCACGGCGCGCACGAGACTGTCCCAGGTCAGCAAGCCCTGGTGGCCCAGGATCGGCAGCGCCATGACATCCGTGCCGAGGAAATAGGCGATGATCGAGGCTCGGCCGGCGATGTTGCCGGCAGGCGACGCGAAATAGAACAGGATGACCGGCGGGCCGCCGGTGCCAAAGGCGCCGTTCAGCAGGCCCGACGCGCCGCCGGTGGCGACCGAAGCAGCCGTGCCCGGCATGGTCTTCATCGCATAGCCGCGCCAGAGCAGCGCTGTGAAGACCAGCACGACGGTGCCCAGCGCGATCTGCATCGGCGCGGCCGGCACGTTGGCGAGGAACCAGACGCCGAGCGGCGTGCCGATCAGGCAGCCGGCCAGGAGCGGCAGGATCGAGCGCCAGTGCACATCCTTCCAGATGCCGGGCAGGAGGTGGATGCTCGCGGCGATTTCGAGCATGAAGATGGACGGCACGATCTCGGCCGGCGGCATCACCAGCGACAGCGCCGTGACAGTGAGCAGCGAGAAGCCGAATCCGGAATAGCCGCGCACGATCGCGGCAAGGAACACGCACAGGACCGAATAGGCGATGATGCCGGCGGACATGCGGGCGACTATGTCGCCGGCATCACGCGCGGTCCAGATCGGGGCCGTTGGGCCAGAGCGTGGTTCGGGCCTGCGGCCAATGCAGGTTCGACGTGGTCGCTATTTCGTCAGGAACGCCTTGATCCGCTCCAACGCGCGGAGGATGTTCTCCTCCGAATTGGCGTAGGAGAGGCGGATATAGCCTTCGCCGAGGATGCCGAAGTCCGGCCCTCCGATCAGCGCCACGCCGGTCTCCTCCAGCAGCGCCGAGGCGAGCTTCTTGGCCTTCCAGCCGGTCTGCGACACGTTCGGGAACGCGTAGAACGCGCCTTTCGGCGTGATGCAGGAAACGCCCGGCAAATCGTTCAGCCCCTCGACCACCACCTTCCGGCGCTTGTCGAAGGCGCGCATCATCTTCTCGACCTCGTCCTGCGGGCCGTCGATCGCGGCGATGCCGGCATATTGCGACGGCGCGTTCACGCAGGACCAGCAGTTGACCGCGAGCTTGCGCACCTTGTCGTAGAGGTGGCCGCCCTTCTCGCCATTCGGCCAGATCGACCAGCCCATGCGCCAGCCTGTCATCGCCCAGGTCTTCGACCAGCCGTTCAGCACGATCAGCCGGTCGCGGATTTCCGGATATTGCAGCAGCGAGGTGTGGGTCTCGCCGTCATAGGTCATGACGTCGTAGATCTCGTCCGACATGATGGCGACGTCCGGGTGCTTGGCCAGACCCTTCACCAGCGTCTCGATCTCGGCCTTCGGGGTCACGCCGCCCGTCGGGTTGGCCGGCGAGTTGAGGATGATCAGCCGCGTCTTCGGGGTGATGAGGGCCAGTGTCTCCTCGGCTGAGAAGGCAAAGCCGTTCTCCTCGCGAACGGGGATCGGCACCGGCGTCGCGCCGGTAAACTCGATCATCGAGCGATAGATCGGGAAACCGGGGTCCGGATACATGATCTCCGCGCCCGGCTCGCCGAACATGACGATCGACGCATACATCGTCGGCTTGCCGCCGGGCAGGATCATCACGTTGTCCGGCGACACCTCGACGCCGGTGGTCGTCAGGGTGCGCCGCACGACCGCCTCGCGTGTGGCCAGCAGGCCGGTCGCCGGCGTGTAGCCGTGATGGCCGTCCTTGAGCGCCTTGATGGCAGCATCGACGATGTGCGCCGGCGTCTTGAAGTCAGGCTGACCGATGCCGAGGTTGATGACGTCCTTGCCCTCGGACGCCAGCTGCGTGGCGCGCGCGAGCACGGCGAAGGCATTCTCTTCGCCGAGACGGTCGAAGGCGGGGACGGTGTGGAGCATGGTGATCCCTAGGCCAAAGCTGAGGTCAGATCGGTGTGTAAGAAATCATTGCCCTTGAACAGGAGCGGCGCCTCGAAATGACGCGCGAACGCATAGGAGATGCAGTCGCCGAAGTTCAGATTGGCAGGATGTCGTGAGCCCCGGCCATAGCGAATTGCCGCAGCGCCAGCAAGCCAGGCGATGTCAGCGGTCATAGGCAATGTCGCGATCTCATATTCGGCCACGAAGTCGGCCAGCCAGGTCGGCACGTCGATGTCGAAGCTGCGCAGGCAGCACAGCTCGACGATGCAGGACGGCGGCAGGATACGGTGGGGATAAAGCGCCAGCGCCTCCACTATCGAAGGCGCCTCCGGTTCGCGCGCCAGCAACGCGACGACGGCCGACGTGTCGATGATGCAGGTGGTGGAGGGCTCTGCCATCAATCGAAGATGCTGTTCATGTCGTCTTCGATGGCCTTCCAGGTCAACCTCGGGTCGCGGGGTGGCACGTCGCGCATGAGCCTTTCGTACTTCTCCAGCGACTCCTGCGGGGTGAGCCGCTTGGCGCTCAGGTTTCGCACCGCGCGGGCGATGACGGCGCTCGGGCCTTCCCCGGTGTTCCGCCCGATCTCCCGGATCATCGCTTCGATTTCCGTGTTCCTAATGGTAATCGCCATTGGCCCAACTCCTGCGCTGCAGGAAACATATGCTGCTATGCAGCTATTATCATAAGAGAGGCCATCGTGACAGACCTCGCCAACTGGACTGCCCGTCCGCGCCCGCCGCGAGTCGTTCTGGACGGGCGCTATGCCCGGCTCGAACCGCTGAGCGCCGCCAGGCACGGCGACGATTTGTTCGAGGCGGCGACCGTGGCGGACGCTGACGGCCGCTTCCGGTATCTCGGCGAGTACCCGCCGGAGAGCCGCACCGCTTTCCAGCCGTGGCTCGACAAGGCCGAGGCCAGCGAGGATCCGCTCTATTACGCGGTGATCGACAAGGCGACAGGCAGGGCTGGCGGCCGCCAGACCTTTCTGCGCATCGACCCGGCGAATGGCGTCATCGAGATCGGCCATATCCACTGGGGACCGCTGATCGCGCGAAAGCCCGCGGCGACCGAAGCGCACTTCCTGTTCATGAAGCATGCCTTCGACGACCTCGGCTACCGCCGCTGGGAGTGGAAGTGCAACAACGCCAACGAGCCGTCGAAGCGCGCCGCGGACCGGTTCGGCTTCACGCATGAGGGCGTGTTCCGCCAGCACATGGTCATCAAGGGTCAGAACCGCGACACGGCGTGGTATTCGGTCATCGATACGGAATGGCCGGCCTTGAAAGCGGCTTACGAGGGCTGGCTCGATCCATCCAACTTTGATAGGGACGGAAACCAGAAGCGCCGTCTCGAAGATTTCCATAAGTGATTGGCGCGTAACGTTATTTTGTTACCTGGAGGTCCGCGAGGACCCGCGCCCATGTCACAGTCTCACGACGGCCCGAAGGGCCGGAAAACACACGATCACACCCATGACCACGATCATGACGGCGACCATGCCGGGCACGATCACGGGCGCCATCCAGGACATGCGTCGCACGGCCACAGCCATGGCCACGACCATGGGCCAGGCGGTCATGTTCACGGAACGGCCGACAAGACGCGTGTCCTGATCGCGGCGCTGCTGACCGGCGTGTTCATGATCGCCGAGGCGGCTGGCGGCTTCATTACCGGGTCGCTGGCACTGGTGGCGGATGCCGGCCACATGCTGACGGATTCGATCGCGCTCTGGCTCGCCTGGTATGCCTTCCGGCTCGGCGAACGGCCGGCGACCGGCAGCATGACCTACGGCTTCGGCCGCGTGAAGACGCTGATCGCCTACACCAACGGCATCACCATCTTCGCCATCGCGGTGTGGATCGTCTACGAGGCGATCCTGCGCTTCATGGACCCGCCGGAGGTGCTGGGCGGGCCGATGCTGGTCGTCGCGGTCGGCGGGCTGCTGGTCAACATCGCCGCTTTCTTCGTGCTGCATCGCGGTGACCGCGAAAGCCTGAACATGCGCGGCGCGATCCTGCACGTGCTGGGCGACATGCTGGGCTCGGCGGCTGCGATCGCGGCTGCGATCATCATCCTGTGGACCGGCTGGACGCCCATCGACCCGATCCTGTCGGTGCTTGTCGCGGTGCTGATCCTGTCGACCGCGTGGCGGCTGATGAAGGAGGCAGCGCACGTACTGCTGGAGGGCGTGCCAGCGTCCCTTGACCGCGATGCCATCGCGCGCGATCTCGAAGGTGCGGTCACCGGCGTCAAGAACATCCACCACATGCATGTCTGGTCGATCGACGGCTCGAAGAACCTCGCCACGCTGCATGCCTGCCTGAACGACGGCAGCGACGCCGTCGGCGCCGTCGGGGCGATCAAGAAGCGGCTTGCGGCGCGTCACGGCATAGCGCATGCAACCGTCGAGCCGGAGTTCGGCGCATGCGCGGACGCGGGCGCCGCGCATCAGCATTGAGGGCGTGCACTTCATGACGGGTCGGCTGAAGGGAAAGATCGCCGTGGTCACCGCGGCGGCGCAGGGCATCGGGCGGGCGATCGCCGAGCAGTTCATCGCGGAGGGCGCGACCGTCCACGCGTCCGACATCGCGCCCGACAAGCTGTCGGACCTGCGGCGTGCCAAGAAGGATCGGCTCGACGTTCGTTCGACCGAGGATGTCAATGCCTATGCCCGAAACGTCGGCCCGGTCGACATCCTGGTCAACGTCGCCGGGTACGTGCATCACGGCACGGTGCTGGACACCAGCGAGGAGGACTGGGATTTCTCCTTCGACCTGAACGTGAAGTCGATGCACCGGACCATCCGCGCCTTCCTGCCAGGGATGATCGAGCGGGCGCTGGAATCGGGCAAGACCTCGTCCATTGTCAACATCTCGTCGGGAGCGTCGTCGATTCGCGGGATACCGAACCGCTACGCCTATGGCGCATCGAAGGCGGCTGTGATCGGACTTACCAAGTCGGTCGCTGCGGACTTCATCAAGCAGGGTATCCGCTGCAATGCGGTTGCGCCGGGCACGTTCCGCTCGCCCTCGTGGGAGGATCGCGTCGAGACGCTCGGCAAGACTTGGGGCAGCAAGGACAAGGCGCTGCAGATGTTCATCGACCGCCAGCCGATGGGGCGCGTCGCTGATGCCGCCGAGATCGCGCCGATCGTCGTCTATCTTGCCTCCGACGAGGCAGCTTTCGCGACCGGCACAGTGATGTCGGTGGACGGAGGCTTCGCTCTCTGATGGACCAGGGCTCGCGGAACGCGGCGATCGCGGCCGCCGTCATCCTGGTCGGGTTCGGACTCGCGGCCTATTTCCTGCCGACGCTGATCATCTGGATCGGAGGCTATTCAACCATCGTCGCGGCGGTTGTCGCGGCGGCTTTCGTCGCGGCGTTCTTCCTGCTCTTCTGGTGGCGCGGCAGGAGCCGGGGAGGGGACTGATGCGTGTTCTGATCACGGGAGCGGCCGGCATGGTCGGCAGCAAGCTGACGGCGCGGCTCATGCGCGACGGCGTGATCGCCGGACAGACGATCACCGATATCGAGCTGCACGACGTGGTGACGCCGGAAACGCCGCTGCACGAGACGATCCGGGTCAAGCGCCATCGCGGCGACCTCGCGGCTGAGGGGGCCGCGGCAGCATTGGTGTCGCGCAGGCCGGACCTGATCTTCCACCTCGCCGGCGTGGTCTCGGGCGAGGCGGAGGCGAACTTCGACCTCGGCTATAGGGTCAACCTCGACGGGACGCGGCTGCTGTTCGACGCGATCCGGGAGGCCGCTTATCGGCCGCGCGTGGTGTTCTCGTCGTCCATCGCGGTGTTCGGCGCACCGTTCCCGGACACGATCCCCGACGACTTCCAGCAGACGCCGCTGAGCTCCTACGGCACGCAGAAGCTGATGTCGGAGCTGTTGCTGACCGACTACACGCGGCGCGGCTTCTTCGACGGGATCGGCATCCGCCTGCCGACGATCTGCGTGCGGCCCGGCAAGGCCAACAAGGCGGCGTCGAGCTTCTTCTCGGGCATCATCCGCGAGCCGCTGGCCGGGCAGGAAGCGCTCCTCCCAGTGCCGCGCTCGGTGCTGCACACCCATGCCAGCCCGCGCTCGGCGGTGAATTTCCTGGTGCATGCCGCCGGGCTCGACGGCCACGCGGTCGGGCCGCGCCGCAACCTCACCATGCCGGGTGTCGCGGTGACGGTCGGCGAGCAGATCGAGGCGCTGGCGCGTGTCGCCGGCAACAATGTCGTGGCGCTGATCAAGGAGCAGCACGACGAGACGATCTGGGCCATCGTCAAGAACTGGCCGACGCGGTTCGAGGCGACGCGGGCGCGGCAGCTGGGCTTTGTAGCCGAGACGAATTTCGATGACATCGTCAAGGCGCATGTCGAGGACGAATTGGGCGGGCGTATGTAAGGCGGGATTGCTCGAGGGTTGCGTCGGCTCCCTCGCGAGTTTTCCACATTACCCCCACCCCTAACCCCTCCCCGCAAGGGGAGGGGGAGCTGCCGCGACCTTGTTCCCCTCCCCCTTGCGGGGAGGGGTTAGGGGCGGGGGTAAATAGCTTTCAAACCGTAATAACGGGCAGGATTTTGGGTGAGCGGCCTATGCTCACTGCAGAGGCCTTTGCGTCGGCCTCGGCGCTTTCGCGGGCAACACCATGCTCTGCCATGATTTGATAATGCGCGTCTCTATTTCGCCGGCGGGCTCGAGATAGCTCGGCTGTCCCGGCAATCCCATCGGAAACAACAGGTCGCGCTCGGCCTCGTAGGCCGCGGACTGATCCCCGCATAGCCTGCCACGCATATCCTCCGGCTTGGCGTCCTGCTCGTTGGCCAATGCGGTGACGGTCGCGCCGCCGGCGCCGAGGTCGCCGGCAAAGGCCTGCGTGAAGAACTGCGCCGCACGCTCGTTGCGTTCGCGGTCGGTCGTCGCGCCCAGAACCACCACCATCACCTGCCGACCGCCGCGCTCCGCGAGTGCCACGATGTTGCGGCCGGCGGCACAGACGAATCCCGTCTTGAGGCCGGTGGCTCCCGGATATCGCGACAGCAGCACATTGTTGGAATCAACCTGCTTGCCGTCGATGACCACCCGCGAGGTGCGGAAGAACCGTTCATGTTGCGGAAAGGCCTTTGCGACCTCCATGCCGAGGATCGCCAGATCGCGAGCCGACGACTGGTGATCGCGATCGAACAGGCCGCTCGGGTTGCGGAAGGTCGTGGCGCCCATGCCGAGCCTTTTCGCCCGCTCGTTCATCGCCGCCACGAACGCCTCCTCCGAACCGGAGATGGTCTCGCCAATGGCGACCGCGATCTCGTTGGCGGAGCCGGCGATCGCCGCATAGAGCGCATCCTCGAGCGTCAGCGTGCTGCCGATCTTCAGCCCGGAGACCAGGAAGGACTGGTTCATGGCATTGGCGGACATGACGACGGGCGTGTCCATGGCGACGGTGCCGTCCCGCAGCGCCTCGAAAGCGAGGAGCGCGGTCATCAGCTTGGTCGTGGACGCCGGATACCAGGGTCGGCCGGCCGCTTCCTCGTGCAGAACCTGCCCGCTTTGGACATCGACCACGAGGACCGGGGTCTGCAGACTGGCGCCCGCAAGGAACATGAAGGCTGCCGGAAGCGCGCAAAGCCGAATGAGCCGGACACCGATCGTGGAAGGTCTGATCATCGATTTGCCGCGCGTTGGAATGACAACGTCCCCGGTCAGGCAGCCAGGCTGGCGGCGAGAAGCGTGAGGCCGAGCAGGAAGACCATGGCGGCGCCGCCGATCTCGATCCCGGTGTGGACGCGATTCCCGGCGCTGCCGTCACCTGCCAGCGTCACCGCCCAGTTCTTGGCGGCGACGGCCAGGATGGCAAGCACCGAGACGGTGATCGCCGTCCCCAGCGCCATCGCCAGCACGGACAGGATGCCGCCGGCCCAAAGCCCGTTGAGGAAGGCGAAGGTCAAGACGATCAGGGCGCCTGAACAGGGGCGAATGCCGATCGCGGCCACGGCCGACCACGCGGTGCCCCAGCTGAACCGGTCGCCGGACAGCATCTCCGGGTCGGGCATATGACTGCGGCCGCAGGTCTCGCAGAACTCGGCGCTCGTCTCGTGCTGCTCATGACCGTGGGCAAAGAAGCCGCCCGGTGCCGCTGCGCGTTTCTGCCATCGACCGGGCGCATGGGAGGTTGAGCCCCGCGTCTCGACGAGGACGGCTGATGCCCCGGCTGGCGTCGCGGCTGCCGAAAGGCTGTGCGCGGGTCGTCGGCGCAGCAGTCGGCCGCCCTTCTGCAGCAGCAGCCATGCGCCGAAGCCGGTGATCAGCGCATAGCTTGCGACCTCGAGATACCACGTTGCGTCCGTCATCGAGACCGACGTGCCTCGCAGCAGCAGGAACACGGCGCCGATGACCGCGATCGCAACGGCCGCCTGCAGGAAGGCGGAGACGAAGGAGAGCATGACGCCGCGGCGCAGCGCCACTTCATTTGCCAGCATATAGGAGGAGATGACGGCCTTGCCGTGGCCGGGTCCGGCAGCGTGGAAGACGCCATAGGCGAACGACAGCCCCAACAGCAGCCAAATGCCGGAACCGCCGTCGCGCATGGTCTTCAGCGCCTCGGTCAGCGAGCGGTAGAAGCCCTGCTGCTGAACGTTGATCCAGTTCAGCCAGCCGGCGAACAGGCCGGTCGTCGGCACGGTCGCCTCGTTGTTGCCGATGCCCAGCGAACTCTGCGCCATCACGGGCTCGACGAGCGCGGCCGCGATGCAGGCCGCCGCCACGAGGGCGACGGCGGAGTGGAGCACACCGCGTCCGGCTGGGCTCGTCACGGCGCTAGTGCGAGGCCTGCGTCGTTTCGATCGCGGGCGTGGCGGTCTCCGCGTGCACCGGGTGGATGAAGTGCGAAACGACGTAGACGAAGGCCATCAGGGCAAAGATGACGCGGATGGTGTTCTTCTTCAGATTGCTCATCATGATGTCCCGCAAGTGATCTCCAGCCGCGTCGCGAAAATCTTCGACAGATCGTTGCTGGTGGTGGTGTCGTAGAAGGCCTGGTCGAGCGTGTCCTGGTTCTGCGCGATCGCCTCGTCCGGATCGGGCCGGATGACGGCGGTGCTGCAGCCCTCGGGCAGACCCGCGACCTGCATGTAGTCGTCCTCGATGAAGTCGATGGCGGTGTAGAATGTAGGATCGTAGACGCCGAAATCCACCTTGCCGCTGAGCGCGAGGGGATCCTTGGGCTTCGTCTCGAACATGATAATGAGCTGCTGGTCCTGGAAGTCGACGATCAGCTGCGGCGGGGGCTGCATGGCGACATCCTTGCCGTCATGCGTCACCAGCTGGAAATAGTCATACTCGGCGATCGACGCATAGACGGTGTTCGCGACTTCGGTCAGCTCCGCCTGGTCGAGCTTCAAGTCCGCATTGGCGTCGAACTCGACCAGCACGGTGCTGGAGAACAGGTCGTCGAAGCGCCAGAGGTGCTTCAGCCTGTTGACCGTCCGGTCGGCGTTGATCTCCACGTCGAGCCGCGCCTCGGCGAACACATGCGGATGCGCCACGGCATGGACGGCCGAAAGGACGACGATCGCAAGGGCAGGAATTGTCGCGCGCGGGAACAGGGCGGTCACCTTCGGAAACGAACCGGCCACCCTTACCACAATGCAGGCAAAAATGGGACGAGTTTGCGAGACACTCAGTCGCGCGAGGGGGCGCTGCTCGGCAGCGTCGGCGGACGGGGCGCGGGAAGCCCGCCTAGCGCCATGAGCCCTCGGCCAGGACCTGCCGGCGCCTGGGATTTCGAAACGTCGATGTCTTGGATGAACCGGCCGGCGTCCAGAGCATCTGCAGGTTGCGTTCGACCAGCTCGGCTTTGGCATGGAGCGTCAGCTGGATCTGCTCATTCAACTAACCCCGCCGCTTGAACCAGTCCGCCATGAAGTCGACCAGAACGCGCACCTTCGCAGGCAGGTAGCGTCGGTGCGGGTAGACCGCGAAGATGCCGCCGCCGTTCGGCAGATGGCCGTCCAGCACCGTGACCAGACGCCCCGATTGCAGCTCGGCTTCGGCGATGAAGTCGGGCAGGATGCAGAAACCCAGGCCCGATACGGCCGCGGCGCGCGCGGCCAGCGGGCTGTTCACCTCGATCGGACCGCTGACGGCCACTGTCATCGTTGCGTCCTTGCCGTCCCGGAAAGCCCAGTTCGAGAGCCAGCGGCCGTTGGTGTCGATGATGCAGGGCTTGCCGGTCAGGTCCTGCGGTCGTTCCGGGGTGCCGTGCTTCTTCAACAGCGTTGGCGCGGCGCACACCTTGATCGAGAACGGCGCCAGCCGCCTCGCGATCAGCGACGAGCTCTCCAGGCGGGTGATGCGGATCGCAAGGTCGAATCCCTCCTCGACCAGATCGACGAACCGGTCGTCGAGATGGATGTCGAGGACGATGTCGGGATGCGCCAGGGCGAAGTCGATCAGCGACTGGCCGATGGGTGCGTCCGCGAAGGTGCGGGCCGCGGAGACCTTGATGCGGCCGCGCACGTCGCCGGACGATTCGCGCACGCTGTCGGCCAGGCCGTCGATCTCGCGCACGATCTCCGAGGCGCGCCGGTAGTATGTATGGCCGGCTTCCGTCAGAGAAAACTGGCGGGTGGTGCGGTTGAGGAGGAGTGCGCCGAGCTCGTCCTCCAGCTCGCGCACATATTTGGACAGGAGCGCCTTGGAGCGCCCGATCTTGCGCGCCGCCGCCGAAAACCCTTCGGCCTCGACCACGTCGATGAAGGCGCGCATGCGGGTCAGCGTGTCCATGGGCTTCCGCCTAGTCGCCATGTTCGCGCTTGGCCGCGTCGAGCACGCGGCGGCCGAGGCGGATCAGCGCGATGTCGGAATCCGGCGGCCCGATCATCGACAGGCCGAACGGTGCGCCGTCGACCGAGCCCAACGGCAGCGTGATCTGCGGGAAGCCGGCCAGGCCGGCGAGACAGAGCAGGCGGAGCGCCCGCTCGCGATAGGCCTGCATCTCGTCGTGCGAAGCGACCATCAGCGGCGCCGGCCCCGGCACCGTGGGCAGCACCAGCACGGCGCCGGGCGCCAGCAGATCCTTGAGCTGGGACCGGAACAGCAGCCGGCGGATCGTCTCGTTCTTCTCCGTCGTCGGATCGACCGTGGCGCCGAATCCGAATCGCTCGTCGAGACCCGGCCCGAGATTGCGCTCGCGGCGCTGCAGCCACTGCTTGTGCTCGTTCCAGGCTTCGCGCCCCTGAATGCGGCGGAAGCACCAGTAGAGCTCGTCGACGGTTGCGCCGAAGGCCGATATGCGGTCGGCCGGCCCCAGCACGGTCAGCGCAATCTCCTTCATGCGCTGGTATTCCTCCAGCGCCTGCCCGGCCAGCAGCGCCTCCAGAGCCGGGAAGGCGAGCGCCCGGACGAGGGGGGCGCGGTGCGTGTCGCGGCCGAGCACGATCTTGCCGACCGCCTCGTATGTCTCGATGTCGTCGGCGAACCAGCCGAACGTGTCGAGGCTGGGCGCCAGCCGCATGATGCCTTCCATCGGCACCCGGCCATGGGTTGTCCTGAGACCGATCAGCCCGCAGAAGCTCGCCGGTGCGCGAATCGATCCGCCGGTGTCCGTGCCGACCGCGATCTCGGCCAGTCCTCCCGCCACGGCGGCGGCCGAGCCCGACGACGAGCCGCCGGTCACCCGGTCGGGCGCGGCCTTGTTCACGGGGCGGGGAAAATGAGCGTTGACGCCCATCAGCGAAAAGGCGAGCTCGTCCGTCTGCGTCTTGCCGGCGAAGCGCGCGCCGGCGTCGAGAATCATCTGAACCGGCGGCGAGGTGACGCGCGCGATCCGGCCTTCGGCCAGCTTCTCCGGGTTGCCGCAGCCGGTCGGATAGCCGGCGACGTCGATGATGTCCTTCACCGCCAGCCGCAGACCTTCAAGCGGACCCGTCAGCGCACGCGTGACCGGCACCTGCGGGTAGTTCAGAAAGGCGTTCAGCGGATCGCGGGTGGGGGCCATCGTTACGCGGGTTGGACCGGGATGGCCGACACATGTTCGACCTTGCCGAAAAGATCAAGCATTCGCTCAACCTTCAGTTAACCGTGATCGCCATCGCCGCGATCGCGCGGCGGTGCGAATTGGTGCT
Source organism: Rhizobiaceae bacterium (assembly GCA_019635755.1). Classification (GTDB taxonomy): domain Bacteria; phylum Pseudomonadota; class Alphaproteobacteria; order Rhizobiales; family Rhizobiaceae; genus OAS926. The sequence goes on from JAHBYW010000006.1 coordinate 359,195, forward strand.
GTGGAAGGACGCTGCGCGGCGCCTGACGAAGCGATAACGAAGCCTTTGAGGCTGCACAAAATTTTCCATTGAATCGGGGGGGCGAATCCACTACATGCGCGCTTGCCCAAAGTCGCACGTGCCTGTGGGCGTCCCCCGACCCTCGAATGGCGAGGATATCGGGACGGTACCCGGGGAGTAACGAACCCGGTCGGACAAGCGGCCAACCGCCTGATCCGAGGACGCCTTGAAGCAACGACGGTGCGGGCCTTTCTGGTGTCTTCCGGCGCGTCCATAGGCCGGGGTTACTGAAGAGGCACACCCTCATTGCCGGCAGTGCGGTCGGGGCTCTCCCTTCCAAGCCAAGGCAGACAAAGCGAGCAAGCGCTTCCGAGCGCGCGCTCATCGCCGCGAGACGGCGTTTTGCGGTTCCGGGGTCTCCACCGGCTGGTTCCGCAAGGCACTCGTCCCGCCTTTGTTTGACCCGCGCGTTCGCGTGGCCCGAGCGGCCCGTGGAAACGCAGCTTGATCTCGCGCGCAAGCGCGACTGGAGAGACCGATGGCCGCCACGCAGCGAATCATGGACTTCCTCGCCACCCGACGTCCGAACGGGCCCTGCCTCGTCGTCGACCTCGAGGTCGTGCGGGACAATTTCCGGGCGTTCCAGAAGGCGCTGCCCGAGAGCAAGATCTACTACGCGGTGAAGGCAAACCCGGCGCCGGAAATCCTGCGCCTGCTTGCCACGATGGGGTCGTCCTTCGACACCGCGAGCGTTGCCGAAGTCGAGATGGCGATGGACGCGGGCGCGCCCGCGGATCGCATCTCCTTCGGCAACACCATCAAGAAGGAGCGCGACATCGAGCGCGCCTTCGAACTGGGCATCCGCCTGTTCGCGGTGGACTGCGTCGAGGAGGTCGAGAAGGTGGCGCGCGCCGCTCCCGGCAGCCGCGTCTTCTGCCGCGTGCTGACCGACGGAGCAGGCGCCGAGTGGCCGCTCAGCCGCAAGTTCGGCTGCGTGCCGGCGATGGCCGTCGACGTGCTGCGCCATGCGAAGGCGCTCGGGCTCGACGCCTACGGCGTGTCGTTCCATGTCGGCTCGCAGCAGTGCGACCTGACCGCGTGGGACCGTGCGCTGGCCGATGCCAAGGCGGTGTTCGCGACGCTGGCCGACGAGGGCATCGTGCTGAAGATGGTCAACATGGGCGGCGGTTTCCCGACGCGCTACCTGAAGGACGTGCCGGCGGCGCAGGCCTACGGCCAGGCGATCTTCGAGGCGCTGAGCCGGCACTTCGGCAACCGCATCCCGGAGACGATCATCGAGCCGGGT
>JAHBYW010000007.1 GCA_019635755.1 Rhizobiaceae bacterium
GTCGCGGAACGGCGGAGTGCCGGTTCCTCCCGCGCTGGCCGCCGTCGCGAACGGCGCTTCCCGTGGGAGAAACTGCGGCGGAGGATAGCTTTGGCCGGAGAGGGGTGGATAGGAACGGGGCGGAAATCGCACAAGGCATTGGAATCGTTGCGGCGGGCGCGGGCGCCTATCCACACCTGCGACAGGGATGATGTCGCGGATGGGACAGGTGGGCGGGGCGGATGAGGGGTGTGCTGGAACCTACCCCTCACCCGGATTGCCAGCCTCTCGCCTCCGGCTCGTGGGGCAATCCGACCTCTCCCACAAGGGGCGAGGTCGGCGGCGGCGCGCTGCCGCCTAGTCTAGACCCTCCCGACCGGCCTGCAGGTGGCTGATCTTTGTACTAAGGGGCAGCCGCGAAGCAGTCCTAGATGAAGCTCGCCCTGTCGCGCTCGACCTCTTCGGTGATGAACGCCACCACCGCCTGGATGCGGCGGAGCGGGCGGACGCTCTCGTGATAGACGAGCCAGTAGGCGCGGCGAATAGGTTTCGCCGCTGGCACCGGCACGAGATCGGCATGCGCGCGTGCGATGAAGCTGTGCAGAATGCCGATGCCCGCGCCGGAACGGACCGCCGCCACCTGGCCGAGCGCAGAGGACACGGCGAACCGCGCCCGGAAATCGGGCGAGAACTCCGCCGCGTAGTCCAGCGACGGGCTCATGACCAGGTCTGGCACGTAGCCGACCAGGCCGTGCGCCGCGAGATCGCCGGGCGTCTTCGGCAGGCCGTGCTTCTTCGAATAGGCCTTCGACGCGAACAGGCCGAGCGAATAGTCGACCAGTTTCGCGGCGACGAGGCGCCCTTCGGCCGGACGCTCGACGGTGATGGCGATGTCGGCCTCGCGCCGGGACAGCGAGAAGGAGCGCGGCACGGGCACGAGCTGGATCGACAGGTCGCGGTGCTGCTCGGTCAGCCGGCCAAGACGCGGCGCCAGCCAGGCCACGCCGAAACCGTCCGGCGCGCCGATGCGCACCGTGCCGGAGACATCGTCGCCTTCGTCGGCGATCTCGGCGCGGGCAGCGATCATGTCCGCTTCCATCCGCTCGGCGACGCCGAGGAACCGTTCGCCGGCCGCGGTGAGCTCCGACCCGGTGGTGAGGCGGCGGAAGAGCTTTGTCTTCAGGGCGTCTTCCAGAGCGGCGACGCGGCGCGAGACGGTGGCGTGGTTGAGCGACAGGCGGCGCGCCGCGCCGAGGATCTGCCCGGCGCGGGCGACGGCGAGGAAGATGCGGACGTCGTCCCAGTTCATCGAGGGGTGGGGGGCTTGAACTGAAAGGTCGGAGGGACAGCGCCCCCCTCTGTCCTGCCGGACATCTCCCCCACATGGGGGGAGATCAGCCGGCCGCTTTGGTCTCGCCAACGGTCAAAGGTGGGCGCCGACGCGCGCAGCTGCCGATCTCCCCCCATGTGGGGGAGATGTCCGGAAGGACAGAGGGGGGCAACGTAGAGCGCAAGCATCAAAAGATACCTTTGCATGAAATGATAACGCCGAGCACGTCGTTCTTCAATCCATGCACAGCGGCAGGCCGCGTTGTGCGCGTTGCCAATCCGCCCCGCGCGCGGGAGAATGTGGCATCATCCAGAACACCAGGGAGCGAGACCATGATCGAGGTCGGTCACTTCATCGGCGGCAAGAAGGTCGCCGGAACCAGCGGGCGCAAGCAGGACATCATGCAGCCGATGGACGGCTCGGTGCGCGGCACCGTTGCGCTGGCATCGGCGGCGGAACTGCGCGCCGCGGTCGAGAACGCCAAGGCCGCACAGGCCGGCTGGGCGGCGACCAATCCGCAGCGGCGCGTGCGCGTGCTGATGAAGTTCCTCGAGCTCGCCAACCGCGAATACGACTCGCTGGCCGACATGTTGGCGCGCGAGCACGGCAAGACGATCGCCGACGCCAAGGGCGACATCCAGCGCGGGCTGGAAGTGGTGGAGGTGTGCATCGGCGCGCCGCACATGATGAAGGGCGAGTTCACCGACGGCGCCGGCCCCGGCATCGACGTCTATTCGATGCGCCAGCCGCTCGGCGTCGTGGCCGGCATCACGCCGTTCAACTTCCCCGCCATGATCCCCCTCTGGAAGATCGCGCCGGCCATCGCCTGCGGCAACGCCTTCATCCTGAAGCCGTCAGAGCGCGACCCGTCCGTGCCGATCCGCATCGCGGAACTGTTCATCGAGGCCGGCCTGCCGGCGGGCGTGCTGAACGTCGTCAACGGCGACAAGGAAGTGGTGGACGCGATCCTCGACGATCCCGACATCAAGGCCATCGGCTTCGTCGGCTCGACGCCGATCGCGCAGTACATCTATGCGCGCGGCTGCGCGGCCGGAAAGCGCGTGCAGTGCTTCGGCGGTGCCAAGAACCACATGATCATCATGCCCGACGCCGACATGGACCAGACCGTCGATGCGCTGATCGGCGCCGGCTACGGCTCGGCCGGCGAGCGCTGCATGGCGATCTCGGTCGCCGTGCCGGTCGGCAACGACACGGCGAACCGGCTGATGGAGCGGCTGATCCCGCGCGTCGAGAGCCTGAAGATCGGCCCGTCGACGGACTCCTCCGCCGACTTCGGCCCGCTGGTGACGAAGCAGGCGCTGGAGCGCGTCAAGGGCTATGTCGACATCGGCCTCAAGGAAGGCGCCACGCTCGCCGTCGACGGCCGCGACTTCAAGATGCAGGGCTACGAGAACGGCTACTACATGGGCGGCTGCCTGTTCGACAACGTCACGCCCGACATGCGCATCTACAAGGAAGAGATCTTCGGGCCGGTGCTCTCCGTGGTGCGCGCGCCGACCTACGAGAACGCCATCAAGCTCGCCAACGACCACGAGATGGGCAATGGCGTCGCGATCTTCACCCGCGACGGCGACGCCGCGCGCGACTTCGCCAGCCGCGTGCAGGTCGGCATGGTCGGCGTGAACGTGCCGATCCCGGTGCCGATCGCCTATTACACCTTCGGCGGCTGGAAGGCGTCGTCCTTCGGCGATTTGAACCAGCACGGGCCGGACGCCTTCCGCTTCTACACGAAGACGAAGACCGTCACCTCGCGCTGGCCGAGCGGCATCAAGGATGGCGCGGAGTTCGTCATCCCGACGATGAACTAGCCGCTCGTTTTCGTGTTGCGCGTCCTCGCCGGGCGCGCGGCCGGCATCAAGGACGGCGCGGAGTTCGTCATCCCGACGATGAACTAGCCGCTCGTCTTCCTGTTGCGCGTCCTCGCCTTCGGCTGCGGGCGCGCGGCAGGCATCAAGGACGGCGCCGAGTTCGTCATCCCGACGATGAACCGAGGCGGCGGAAGGCTCAGACATCGCTTGGCACTCGGCCGGATGGAAATTGACGATAGTAGTGAATATCACTATTATCGTTCCATGAGCAGGACAGTCTCTTCAGCCGAAGCGAACCGCGAGTTTTCCCGCTTGCTGCGTGAGGTCCGAGAGGGGCGGAGCTTTGTCATCACAAGCCATGGCAGACCGGTCGCGAGAATTGAGCCGATCGTCGACGACCAGGACAAGCGGCGAACCGCTAGAGATGCGTTGGTCGCTCGCCTGAGGTCTCAGCCGGCATTGAATCTCGGTAAGTGGTCTCGCGACGAGGCTTATGACGACTGATGCGCGTTGCTCTGGACAGCAACGTTCTTCTTTACGCCGAGGGCATCGATGATCAGGCGCGGCGCAGCCTTGCCATTGACATCATCGCCCGCCTTCCTCCCCAAGCCATCGTCCTTCCGGTGCAAGCCATCGGCGAGACGTTCAACGTGCTCGTCAAGCGCGGAGCGAGGACAAGGGTCGAGGCACATCGGATCTGCAGCAAGTGGATCGACACATTCCAGGTCGTCGACACGACGTCCGATCTGATGACGCGTGCCACCGTTTTCTCCTCCGATCACACTTTCAGCGTTTGGGACTCAGTCATCGTGAACGCTGCCGCCGTCGCCAACTGCCGTCTGTTGCTCTCCGAAGACATGCAGCATGGCTTTACCTGGAATGGCGTGACGATCGTCAACCCGTTCCTGGAGCCAATGCATCCCTATCTCGCGGAAGTGCTCGAAGACTAGCGCCGGAACGGAAAAATCGCCCTGAGCGCCGGGGCGCGCAGCCACAGGCCGCCCCACAGGAACAGCCCGAGATAGACGCTGAACAGCACATGGCTGAACAGCGGGCTGCCGGCGCGGATTTGGGTGGCCATCGCCCCACCGAGCAGGCCCATCCACAGCACGGAGCCGAGAATGGCGGTGCGCGGCCAGACGTAAAGCAGCGTCAGCGTCAGTTCGAGAACGCCGAGCGAGAAGGCATAGCCGGCCGGCCAGCCGAGCTGCGCCATCGTCTCCTCGGCGATCGGCATGCCGAACAGTTTCGGCGCGGCCGACGCGCCGAGGATGAAGAGCACGAACAGGCCCGACAGGGCATATCCGACGCGGGTCATGGTGGTCTGGTTCACGGGTGGTCCCTCCGGGTTCGACGTGAGTTCGCCATCACGACGAACGGCGCGCGGCCGGATCGACATGGCCCGCCAGATCCTTTGAAAAGCGCCATGTCGCGCCATCTCACTCACGCTTCGTGACAAGCCGTAACCCATTCGTGATGGAACGGCGGGGCGGGCTGGCGGCTTGATTTCGCGACCGGATCGCATGCCATTTCGCCTCGGCCGTGCGGCTCGCCCAGACAGAAACCCCACCGGAACGCCACCGGACGGAGGCTCGGCCTTCGTCGAGGCCGGCGTTTGCGTCCAGGACAGAGACCCAGGACCAGCACAGGAGAACGTCCATGTTCAGACTTCTCGCCACCGCCGCCGCGCTGATCTCCGTTCCCCTCATCGTGGCCCTGCCGGCCTCCTCGCAGGACAGCTTCTGCGGAAGTCGGGACGTGATGGTCCAGAAGCTGTCGCAGGAGTTCAAGGAGAACCCCATGGCGGTGGGCATGGTCGACCAGAGCGCGGTGCTGGAAATCTTCGTCAGCGACGAAGGCACCTGGACCATCCTCGCCACCGGGACCGACGGCACGAGCTGCGTGCTCTCGGCCGGCGAAGGCTGGCAGTCGCAGTCGCTGGTCATCGGCGCCGGGGCCTGACGCAGAAGGCGCCCCTGTCTTCTAGAAGAACACGGATCTCCCAAGATATATCGGAGCCGCGCTCGACAGGGCACAGCTCCGGCGTTCCCGGCACGGGATGGCATTCCTCGTGAAGATGCGCGGCCTCGTGACGCTGGCCGGCGCGGCCGGTGTGGCCACGTTGCGGCGAGCGCCGCGTGCTCAGGCCTCGTCGCTCTGCCTGTCGGCCGGATAGGGCGTGCCGAGGAGGATCGCCAGCCCGCCGGCCAGGAAAAGGATGATGACCGCCATGCCCAGCCGGGGCGAGCCGCTGGCCGCGGTCACGGTCGCCACGAGGAAGGGCGCCAGGAAGCTGGTCGCACGACCGGAGAGCGCATAGAGGCCGAAATAGCGTCCGGCCTCATCCGCCGAGACACTGCGCGCGAGGTAGGAACGCGACGACGCCTGGACGGGTCCGAACGCCAGCCCGATCAGTAGCCCGAAGCCGATATAGGCCTTCTCCGCGGCCGTTCCGAAAATGCCGGCATTGTCATCGACCCCAAGGGACAGGGCGCCGAACAGCGTGTAGCCCGGCTCCGTCGACACGATGCCGATTGTGGCGATGCTGAGAAGCACGAGCGCGATGAGCACGACCGCCTTCGAGCCGATGGCGGTGTCGATCCGGCTTGCCGCGAGCGAGCCGAAGATCGCCACGACGTTCAGGATGATGCCGTAGATGCCGATCTCGGTGATCGACCAGCCGAACATGACGGCCGCGAACGCGCCGCCCAGTGCCAGAAGTGCGTTGACGCCGTCCTGATAGATCATGCGCGCGACGAGGAAACGCAGGATGCCGATACGCTGCCGCGCTTCGGTGATCGTCGACCGGAGCTCCGAAAGACCCGTCCGGATCGCCTGTCCGGCCGGCATCGCCTTCGAGGTGTCCGGCGTGAACAGGAACATCGGCAGGATGAAGATGAGGTACCACAGCGCCGAGATCGGCCCCGTGGCGCGCGCATCCTCGCCGCGTGACGGGTCAATGCCGAACAGCGGGTCGCCGCCCAGCATCGTCTTGCCGGTCTCCGGCGAGCCGGAGAGGAAAAGGACGACGAAGATCAGCACGATCATGCCGCCGAGATAACCCATGCCCCAGGCGATGTTCGACACCTTGCCGATCGCGGCCTTCGAAACGAGGCGCGGCATCATGGAATCGTTGAAGACGATGGAGAACTCCGCCGCGATTGCCGCTAGCGAATAGCAGATAAGGATCGGAACCAGCGGCGACCCTGGTTCCGCGAACCACAGCAGGGAAAGGCTGACGATCTTGATGAGCGCGAAAAACGCGATCCACGGTTTCTTCGGCCCGCTCTGGTCGGCGATCGAACCGAGGACGGGGGACAGGATCGCGATGACGAAGCCCGCGGCGGCGATGGCGTAACCCCAGGCGGCCTGGCCGGCGACCTTGCGCTCCAAGATGTACCCACTCACGACCTCCTGGCCCATCTCGTGGGCAGCATTCAGCAATGTGGGGTCGATAACGAGTATGGAAACCAGATACGGGCCGAAGATGAAGGTCGTGACGACCGTGAAGAAGGGCTGCGCCGCCCAGTCGAAGAACATCCAGCCCCAGACGCCGCGCGTCAAAGTCCTGTTCGCCATTGCCGCCCCCGCCCCTTCCGTTCCGTCACGCCGTCAGGTCCGCCATGAGGCCGGCCGCGACCGACAGCCGCGATACGGTCAGTTCCCCGCCCTCGGTCAGCGCCACCAGCCGCTCGCGCGTCCTGGCGACGCGCTCGCCGCCGGCCTCCAGCCATGCCGCCACCGGGTCCGCCGCCTTGCGGTGACCGGCGAGCGCCTTGACCGCGATGCCGCGGCGCGCCGCGGCGATCATGTCGGTCGCGCGCGACAGCGCAAGCCCATCATAATAGTCGGCCGGGGTGATGCCCCGCGCCGCCTCTTCCACCCGCGGGATCCGGAAGGCCTCGCTGACCGCGAAGAAGGCCTGCGCCGCCGCCGTCAGCTGGGACCTGGCAGCGGCCGCGACGAGCGCGATGTCGGGAACGAGCTGCGTTGCGTCCAGCATGGCAAGCCGGCGCGCCAGCGCCTCCGGCGTTCCGGCCTCGGCGAAGGCCTGCGCGCGGGCCGCGATGTGCTCCCTGGAGAAGGCCGGCAGCATGTCGGGCAGCTTCGGTTCCAGCACGGTTCGCGCCTCGACGAGCGCGCCGATCTGCGCGGCCAGCGGCGCATCGCCCACGCCGTTCTTCAGATCCCAGGCGGTCGCAGCCAGCAGGAGCCGGCCGATCGTGGCGTAGAGATCCAGCTGGACCTGCCCGTCGATCCTGTTGTCCAGCGCATCGACCTCGCGATAGAGCGCGGGCAGGCCGAAGCCGTCGCGAACCACCGCGAAGGCGCGGACGACCTGCCGCACGGTGCGGCCCGTGGCTTCCTGCAGCCGCGTCACGAAGGCGGGTCCGCCGCGATTGATCAAATCGTTGGCCAGGACTCGCGTGATGATCTCGCGCCGCAGCCGGTGACCTGCGATCTCCCTGGCGTATTTCTTCTCCATGCGGTCGGGGAAGTAGGCCAGCAGATCGCGCGCGAAGTGCGGATCGTCGGGGATGTCGGTCGCCACCACATCCGAGAAGAGCACAATCTTGGCATAGGCGAGCAGGACGCCGAGCTCGGCGCGCGTCAGCGGCTCCCGGCGCGCCTCGCGCGCGGCAAGCGCGGCGGCGGACGGCAGGTTCTCCACCGCCCGGTCCAGCAGGCCGCGCGACTCCAGCGCCGCCATGAAGCGGGCATGATGCGGCAGGTCGGCCATGCCCGACTTCTCCGCGACGGAAAGGGCAAGCGTCTGCTCGTAATTGTTGGAAAGCACGAGGCCGGCGACCTCGTCGGTCATCTCGGCGAGCAGCCTGTTGCGGGCCGGGCGCGTCAGCGAGCCCTTTCGCATCGCGGCGGCCAGCGCGATCTTGATGTTGACCTCGACGTCGGACGAGTTGACGCCGCCGGAATTGTCGATGGCATCCGAGTTGCAGCGCCCGCCGAGCAGGCCGAACTCGATGCGTGCGCGCTGGGTGACGCCGAGATTGGCGCCCTCGCCGATCACCCTGGCGCGGAGCTCGGCGGCAGTGACGCGAATGGCGTCGTTGGCGCGGTCGCCCGCGTCGGCATTGGTCTCCGCCGACGCACGCACATAGGTGCCGATGCCGCCGAACCACAGCAGGTCGACGTCCGCCTTCAGGATGGCGTTCATGATCTCTGCCGGCGACGCCACGGTCTTCGCCAGCCCGATTGCGGCGGCCGCCTCGGCCGGCAGCGTCACCGACTTCTGCGTGCGCGAGACGATGACGCCGCCCCTGGACAGCTTCGTCTTGTCATAGTCCTGCCAGGAGGAACGCGGCAGCCCGAAGAGCCGCCTGCGCTCGGCCATCGACGCGGCCGCATCCGGATCGGGATCGAGGAAGATGTCGCGATGGTCGAAGGCCGCGACGAGCCGGATGTGGTCGGAGAGCAGCATGCCGTTGCCGAACACGTCGCCCGACATGTCGCCGACGCCGACGACGGTGAACGGCGATGCCTGAATGTCACGGTTCATCTCGCGGAAATGCCGCTTCACCGCCTCCCACGCGCCGCGCGCGGTGATGCCCATCTTCTTGTGGTCGTAGCCGGCGGAGCCGCCGGAGGCGAAGGCGTCGTCGAGCCAGAAGCCGTGCTTCTGGCTGATCGCGTTGGCGGTATCGGAGAAGGTGGCGGTGCCCTTGTCGGCGGCGACGACGAAGTACGGATCGTCCTGGTCCTTGCGCACCAGATTCTTCGGCGGCACCACCTTGGCGCCATCCAGGTTGTCGGTGATCGACAGAAGGCTGGAGACGAAGTTCACATAGGCCTTCGTGCCGGCCTCGAACACGGCATCGCGGCTGCCGCCCTGCGGCAGGCGCTTCGGAAAGAAGCCGCCCTTGGCGCCCACCGGCACGATGACGGCGTTCTTGACCTGCTGCGCCTTGACCAGGCCCAGCACCTCGGTGCGGTAGTCCTGGGCCCGGTCCGACCAGCGAAGGCCGCCGCGCGCCACCGGACCGAAGCGCAGGTGAACGCCTTCGACCTCCGGGCCATAGACGAAGATCTCGCGCCACGGCTTCGGTTCCGGCAGGCCCTGCACCGCGCGGGAGTCGAGCTTGATCGCCAGCGATCGACCCTCGTCCTTCGTCGCCGGCTCGAAATGATTGGTCCTGAGCGAGGACTCGATCAGGTTCAGGTAGCGACGGAAGATCGTGTCGTCGTCGATGTTGGGCACGCCGTCCAGCGCGTCGCGGATCGCCGACTTGAGATGCTTGGCGGTGACCTCTGACTCCTTCTGCGCCGACGGGTCGAAGCGGTTGACGAAGAGCGAATGCAGCGCCCGCGAGATGTCCGGATAACGGTTCAGCGCGCCGGCGATGAAGCCCTGGCTCTGCGGGATGCCGGCCTGCTGCAGGTAGCGGCCGTAGGCACGCAGCACCATGATCTCGCGCGACCACAGGCCGGCGGTCTGCGCCAGCGCGTTGTAGCCGTCATTGTCGGCGTCGCCGCTCCACACCGACATGAAGATGTCCTCGAACAGCGCACCGCCGTCCTTCAGGTCGATCGGTCCCCCGAAGGCGTTCTCCAGCTCCATGTCGTGGATGAACACCGGCTCGCCGGCCTCGTCGCCGACCTCGAAGGTGCGTTCCGAGATCACCCGGAACCCCATGTTCTCCAGCACCGGCACGCGGCGCGAGAGCGCCACCGGCGCGCCGAAATGATGGATCTTCAGCGCCGCCTGCTCGGGCTGCTGGTCGGCATGGCGATAGTAGTCGATGGCGATCGTGTTGGTCGCGTCGAGCGCGGCGACGCGTGCGGCATCGTGCAGCGCTTCCGCCGCCGAGAAGCTGCCGCGGTAGCTCTCGGGAAAGCGGGCCGCGACGGCGGCCAGGGCCGGATCGTTTCCGGCCGACGCCGCGGCCTCGGCCAGGGCGTCCTCCCAGGTGCGCACGATGTCGCGGATCGCCGCTTCCAGCTCGGCCTGGCCGACCTTCGGGGTCGTGCCGCCGGAGCGGCCGATGATGAAATGCACGCGCGCCAGGCTGCCTTCCGGGAAGGCCGGATAGAACGCCGACAGCCGCCCTTGGAACGCCGCTTTCAGATAGTCGCCGATCCTCTCGCGGACACGGCTGTCGTAGCGGTCGCGCGGCACGAAGACGAGCACGGAGACGAAACGGTCGAACCGGTCGACGCGCGCCAGCACCCTGACGCGCGGCCGCTCGCCGAGCGCCAGGATCGCCTCGGCGTGGCTGCGCAGCACCGGTACGCTGATCTGGAACAGCTCGTCGCGCGGATAGGATTCCAGCACGTTGATCAGCGCCTTGCCGGAATGGTCATTGGGGTTCAGGCCGGACGTCCGGATCACCGTCTCCGCCTTGGAGCGGAGATAGGGGATCTTCATCACCGAGCGCGTGTAGGCTGTGGACGTGAACAGCCCGACGATGCGCAGCTCGCCGGTCAGCCGGCCCTTGCGGTCGTAGGTCTTGACCCCGACATAGTCCATGTAGATGCGCCGGTGGACGACCGACTTGGCGTTCGCCTTGGTCACGATCAGCGGGTCGGGTCCGTGCAGGAAGGCACGGATCTCGGGCGTCGTGGTGACGGCCTCCAGGCCCAGCCGCAGCACCCTCAGCTTCGGGTCCGACAGGATGCCGAGGCCGGGTTTCTCGACCCGCTCGAGCTCGCCGCTGGACGCGCTGCCCCGATAGCGGAACTCGCGCATGCCGAGGAAGGTGAAATTGTCGTCGCGCAGCCATTCCAGGAAGGCGATGGCCTCGTCCACCGCGGCCTTCTCCAGCGGCACCGGAGCGTAGCGGAAATCCGAGATCGCCTGGTCGAGGCGGGCGAGCATCGGCTTCCAGTCCTTCACCGACGCGCGCACCTGCGCCAGGAGCGTGTGCAGCCGCGCTTCCAGCCCGGCGGCCCGGTCGGCAGCGACCTGCGGCACATGGACATGCACGACGCTGAGGCGGTCGGCATCCTCCCGGTCGCTCTCGGGCAGGATCTCGGCGACGCCGCTGCGGTCGTGGCGGACCGTGATCACCGGATGCATGACCAGCGTCGGCTCGGAGGCCGAGTCGGTGATCTCGCCCATGATCGAGTCGAACAGGAACGGCATGTTGTCGTTGACGACGGTGATGACGGTGAGCGGCCGGCCGCCGAGGGCGATGCCCGACTCGACCTCGACCGCCACCGAACTCGTGCCCGGGCGATGCGGCTTCACCGCCTTCATCGCCAGCGCGGCGGCCTTTTGCAGGTCCGCCCGGTCGTAGGCGGCGACGTCCTCCGCTGGCGCCCGCGCCAGCAGGGCATCGTTCAACCGGGCCACGTCGGCGCCCGCCGCCTGTCCGGTCGATGCTTTCGCAACCGGCTTCGCCTTGCCTGCCATGCGCGTCATCCCCGTCTTGTCTTTTGCTGCTATCTATACCGGCACCGCGCATGCTTGGCGATGCACCGCCGGCGACCGCCGGGGATATCCGCCAGTGAACGACAGGACCGTGACGCCATGACCGACAGCTCCGACCGCATCACCGCACTCGACCTGCCCGCAACGGCCGAGCCGAGCGCCGCCACCCGGGCCTATTTCGACAAGTGCCGGGAGAAGCTGGGGCTGGTGCCCAATGTGCTCGCCGCCTACGCCTTCGACGAAAAGAAGCTGCGCGCCTTCACCGACATGTACAACGACCTAATGCTGGGCGAGTCGGGCCTCAGCAAGCTCGAACGCGAGATGATCGCGGTGGCGGTGTCCTCCGTGAACCACTGCTTCTACTGCCTGGTGGCGCATGGCGCGGCCGTCCGCCAGCTGTCCGGCGACCCGGCGCTCGGCGAGATGATGGTGATGAACTACCGGTCGGCACCGCTGGACGGGCGGCAGAAGGCGATGCTGGACTTCGCGGTCAAGCTGACGGAAACGCCGGCCAGGATGGAGGAAAGCGACCGCCAGGCATTGCGCGACGCCGGCTTCTCCGACCGGGACATCTGGGACATCGCCTCGACCGCGGCGTTCTTCAACATGTCGAACCGGGTCGCGGCGGCGGTCGAGATGCAGCCGAACGCGGAGTACCACGCGATGGCACGGTGAACGGCGGGCTCAGCCCCGCGCGGCGATCGCGGCCGCGGCGCCGGCCATCAGCCCGGCGCTGACCCGGTTGGCCGCGCGCACCGCCCGCTCGCTCCTGAGCACCTTGCGCGCCTGCGCGGCGGCGAGCACCCAGGCGAGGTCGACGGCGGCCAGCACCACGGCCATCGTCGCGGTCAGCTCCAGCCAGCCGACGACAGTGACGGCGCCGAGGTCGACGATGGTCGGCAGGAGCGCCATGTAGAACATCATGATCTTGGGATTGCCGAGCGTCACCGCCATGCCCGCCGCGAACAGCCGCAGCGGCGAATCCTCGCGCGGCATCTCGCCGTCACGCAGCTTCACCGGGGCGAACCACATCTTCCAGGCGAGATAGAGCAGGTAGGCGACGCCGGCCCACTTCACGATGACGAAGGCGAGGTGGAACGTCTGGGCGACGACGGCCAGGCCGAACACCGCGAGCGACAGCCAGATGCCCTCCCCGATCCACATCGCGAGCAGGAACGGGAAGACGTCGCGGAAGCCCTTCGAGACGACGCGCGCCACCAGCGCCGCGATCGACGGACCGGGCGAGCCGGCCGCAACGATCAGCGCGCCGGCGAAGATGAGAAGGGAGGAAAGTTCCATCTGTGCGGACCAGCAAGACCCGGATGGCCGGTCTTGCCACGCTCCAGCCCGGCCGTCGAGCCGCACAGCGGGGCGATCACGGGGCCAGCTCGGCTCGTCGCACGGCGGAGGTCGTCTCACCGAGCCAGGGGAAAGCGCTCGCGCCCGGCTTCTCCGGCCTGTTCCTCCTGCTGACTAACGCCAGCCCCTCATCGTGCCGCCGACGCCGGCTCCCAGCGCGATGCCGATCGCGATGCCGATCGGGATGTTGTCCAGGGCCGCGCCGATCATTGCGCCGAGGCCGATGCCAACGGCAATGCCGATCGCCATGCGGGAATAGGTGTCGCTCATGGTTTTCATGCCTCCTGTGGCCGCCCTCTGACGGGTCAAGGCGGCGGGGAGGGAATGGTTCCGGCCGGCGGCAAACGCCGACGACAAAAAAAGCCCGCCAGTGGCGGGCCTTTCTCTGCGTCATGCGGCCGGTCGGGCTACAGGCCGAGGCCCTCGAAGCGCTTCTTGAACTTCGAAAGGCGGCCGCCGCGGTCGAGCAGTTGCTGCTGGCCGCCGGTCCACGCCGGATGCGTCGACGGATCGATGTCGAGGTTCAGCGTGTCGCCTTCCTTGCCGTAGGTCGAGCGCGTCTCGTAGGACGTGCCGTCGGTCATGACGACCTTGATCATGTGGTAGTCGGGGTGGATCTTCTCTCTCATCGTCGTGTCCCGGCGGTTGGCGGACGGGTCCGCGTCAAAAACACGAAGCCGCCCGCGACATTTGGGACGGCTTCAAAAACGGTCGGCGAGCCTATACATCAGCCGAAATCCAAGCACAAGGCCGCCCCGGGCGGTCCGACCGGGAGCGGATCTTGACGGAAACTGCGGTGCGGGAGGTCCAGACGGCGTCTGCCGGCGGCGTCCTGCCGTCGACCGAGCCGTTGCGGCCGCTGCGCGTTCTGCTGCCCTACGTGCTGCGCTATCGCGGCATGGTCGCGGCGGCGATCTTCTTCCTCGTCCTGGCGGCGGCGACGACGCTGACCCTGCCGATCGCGGTGCGCCGCATGATCGACCACGGCTTCTCCGCGTCGGATTCCGCCTTCATCGCCAGCTATTTCTCCATGCTGGTCGCGATCGCCGCGGTGCTCGCGGTCGCCTCGGCCTGCCGCTACTACTACGTCATCACGCTGGGCGAGCGCGTCGTCGCCGACATCCGCCGCGACGTGTTCGCCCACGTGACCGAACTGTCGCCGGCCTTCTTCGACGCGGCCCAGTCGGGGGAGATCGTCTCCCGCCTCTCCGCGGACACGACGCAGATCAAGTCCGCGGTCGGCGCCACCGCCTCGGTCGCGCTTCGCAACACGATCATGGGCATCGGCGCGGTCGGCCTGATGGTCCTGACCAGCCCGAAGCTGTCGGGCCTGGTGATCGCCGCCATTCCGCTCATCGTGCTGCCGCTGGTCGCCTTCGGCCGCTCGGTGCGACGCAAGGCGCGCGCGGCGCAGGACACGCTCGCCGGTGCGACGGCCTATGCGAGCGAGCAGATCGGGTCGGTGCGGACCATGCAGGCCTTCACCAATGAAGGGATGGTCGTCGGCCGCTTCTCCCGCGCCGTCGACCTCGCCTTCGAGGCGGCGCGCTCGTCGGTGCTGGCGCGGTCGGTCCTCACCTTCGTCGCCATCTTCACCATCTTCGCCTCCGTCGTCGCGGTCCTCTGGTTCGGTTCGCGCGACGTGCTGTCGGGCGCCATGTCCGCCGGCACGCTCAGCCAGTTCCTCATCTACGCGGTCATGGCAGCGGGCGCGCTCGGCGCGCTCTCCGAAGTGTGGGGCGAGATCAACCAGGCCGCCGGCGCATCCGAACGGCTGGCCGAACTTCTGGCCGAAAGGCCGGCGATCGCCCCGCCCGCCGACCCGAAGCCGCTGCCGGCGTCGCGCGGCGCGGTGGAGTTCCGCAACGTCTCCTTCGCCTATCCGTCGCGGCCGGACCGCTCGGCGCTGCATGGACTTTCCTTCACGGTGAAGCCCGGCGAGACGGTCGCCATCGTCGGACCGTCCGGGGCGGGCAAAAGCACGATCTTCTCGCTGCTGCTGCGGTTCTACGACGTGGCCTCGGGGGCGGTGCTGGTTGACGGCGTCGACGTCCGGGAGGCGGACCCGCAGGCGGTGCGGGCGCGCGTCGCGCTGGTGCCGCAGGACGTCACGATCTTCGCCGCCACGGTGCGCGACAATATCGGCTTCGGCCGGCCGGGCGCATCCGATTCCGACATCGAGGCCGCCGCGAAGGCCGCGCATGCCGACGACTTCATCCGGCGGCTTTCGAAGGGCTACGAGACGGACGTCGGCGAGCGGGGCGTCACGCTGTCCGGCGGCCAGCGCCAGCGCATCGCCATCGCGCGCGCGGTGCTGCGCGACGCGCCGATCCTGCTGCTCGACGAGGCCACCTCGGCGCTGGACGCCGAGAGCGAGACGCTGGTGCAGGTGGCGCTCGACCGGCTGACGAAAGACCGCACGACGATCGTCATCGCCCATCGGCTCGCGACGGTTCTGAAGGCCGACCGCATCCTCGTGCTGGAGGACGGCCGCATCGTCGAGGAAGGCACGCACCGCGCGCTGGTGAAGAAGGGCGGGGTCTATGCGCGTCTGGCCAAGCTGCAGTTCGACGCCGGCGTGCTGAGCGGCGCGGCGGAGTGAGGTTCAGGCCGGCCGCCAGTCGGCCAGTGCCACAGCGCAGCCCAAGTGCTTCGTTTTCGCCAGATGCTTCATGTCGGCGGTAACGAATGTGCCGCCGCGCTCGATCGCCATGGCATGGTAGATGCTGTCGAAAAGTGCGGGCCGTCCGCCCCCGGGCGCGCTCATGCGCGAGATTTCTTCAGCTTTGCCAAGCTCATGGGACGTCGGTTCTTCAATCGAAAGACCCAGGGCACGAAATCTGTCGAACATATCGCCGACCACGGTCAAGGGAACGTCAACGTGCAGCGCGGCGGTAAGGGTCTCGTAGATTGCGATCGACGGGGCGGCAAATCCGACACCGACTTCCATCATGTGATCAACAAGCGCCCTTGCTTCGACGCTTTCGGCTTCATCTTTGAGCAATTTCACGAAGACAGAAGCATCAACGACAATCATCGGTCGGTACGCGGCTGGTTCCCTTCGAGAATATCAATGGGGCGTCCATCCCATTCCATCCGCTTCCGTCTGAGGAAATTGGCCAGGCTCTCTCCCCCCGCCGGTGCTCGCGGCAAATCGTCGAGAAATGTCTTCATGCTGGCGACGGCCCGATCTCTTAAAGCTCGTTCGATCGCGACCTCCACAAATTGTGACCGCTGGCTCTTCGGCACGGCGGCATCGAGCTTTCCCTTGGTTTCAGGAGAAAGCGAAAAGGTAGCACGTTCCTTGGGACCATCGATGTTCATCACATCCTCCATAATACGAATTAGTATGATTTCTGAGTAATCGCAATGTTCAGGCTGCCGCCTTCCGCCCCGCGTTCCTGCCCGAGAAGATGCAGCCGCCGAGGAACGTGCCTTCCAGCGCGTTGTAGCCGTGGTAGCCGCCGCCGCCGAAGCCGGCGACTTCGCCGGCCGCGAAGAGGCCGGGAACCGGTTCGCCCTTCGGACCCAGAACGCGACCGTCGAGGTCGGTGTGGATGCCGCCCAGCGTCTTGCGTGTCAGGATGTTGAGCCTGACCGCGATCAGCGGGCCGTTCTTCGGGTCGAGGATCCTGTGCGGCTTGGCGGTGCGGATCAGCCTGTCGCCGACATAGTTGCGCGCGCCGCGGATGGCCGTCACCTGCGCGTCCTTGGAGAACGGATTGTCGATCTCGCGGTCGCGCGCCTCGATCTGGCCGCGCACCGCGTGGAGGTCGAGCAGGTCGTTTCCGGCCAGGGCGTTCATGCCGGCGACGAGGTCGGCGAGGTTGTCGCGGACGACGAAATCCTCGCCCTTCTCCATGAAGGCGCGCACCGGCGGCGGCGCGCCCGCGCCACGCCGGCTCTTCAGCACGGCCAGCCAGCTCTTCGAGGTCATGTCCGGATTCTGCTCCGAGCCGGACAGCGCGAACTCCTTCCTGATGATCGCCTGGGTGAGCACGAACCAGGAATATTCGTGACCGGTCGAGAGGATGCGCTTCAGCGTGCCCAGGGTGTCGAAGCCGGGCATGAAGGGCGGCTCCAGCCGCCGGCCGAGCGCATCGAACCACATCGACGACGGGCCGGGCAGGATGCGGATGCCGTGGTCGGGCCAGATCGGCGACCAGTTCTTCACGCCCTCGGTATAGTGCCACATGCGGTCGGTGTTGATGGTCGCGGCCCCGGCCTCGCGCGCGATCCCGACCATGCGGCCGTCGACATGGTGCGGCACGCCGGCGACCATCGTCTTCGGCGCGGGACCCAGCCGCTCCACCGGCCAGCTCTTGCGCACCAGGTCGAGATTGCCGCCGATGCCGCCCGAGGTGACGATGACGGCCGGCGCCTTGAATTCGAACTCCCAGACCACGCCGCGGCCGGACTTCTGACCGCGCTCGACGGTCGAAGGCTCGAGGATCGTGCCGCCGACGCCGCTGACCGCGCCGTTGGTCTTCAGGATGCGGGTGGCCTGGTGGCGGAACTTCAGCTCGATCAGCCCGGCCTTCACATGCTCGCCAACGCGCCGCAGGAAGGGCTCCAGGACGCCCGGGCCGGTGCCCCATGTGATGTGGAAGCGCGGCACGGAATTGCCGTGGCCGTCCGCCAGCGCGCCGCCGCGCTCGGCCCAGCCGACGACCGGGAACCAGCGCATGCCCATGGCATGCAGCCAGGGCCGCATCTCGCCGGCGGCGAAATCAATGTAGGCCTCCGCGACCTTGCGCGGCCAGTGATCCTCCGGCCGGTCGAACCGTGCCGACCCCAGCCAGTCCTGCAAAGCGAGTTCGCGGCTGTCGCGGATGCGCAGCCGGCGCTGCTCGGGGCTGTCGACGAAGAACAGTCCGCCGAGCGACCAGAAGGCCTGACCGCCCAGCGAATTCTCCCCCTCCTGCTCGAGCAGGATGACGCGCTTGCCCGCATCGCCCAGTTCGGCCGCGGCGACGAGCCCTGCAAGCCCGCCGCCCACGACGATCGCGTCCGCCCGATCCGCCATGCGTTCCTCCGCATTGTTTGCCCGACACTCGCCGGGCGCGTCGGGACGATCAAGGGGAAAGTCGCGGACCGCCGCGCTTGCCAAAAGCTTCGGCCGGACGGACAAAGTCGCCAGGCTTCGAGGAGGATTGACCCATGCTGGCCACGGTCCTGATCGCGCTGGTGGCGCTGATCCATGTCTACATCGTCGTCCTGGAGATGGTGCTGTGGGAGAAGCCGCAGGGCCGCAGGGCGTTCGGCACGACGCCGGAATTCGCGGCGCAGACCAGGGTCCTGGCCGCCAACCAGGGACTCTACAACGGCTTCCTCGTCGCCGGCCTCGCCTGGGGCCTGTGGCTGGGCGATGCCGGCTTCGACATCAAGGCGTTCTTCCTGCTCTGCGTGCTGGTCGCCGGCCTCTACGGCGCGGCGACGGCCAGCCTGCGTATCCTCTACGTGCAGGCGCTGCCGGCGGCGCTGGCGCTCGCCGCGCTCTGGCTGGGCTGGTAGCCGGCGGAACGCCGATCAGCGTTCGGTCAGCTTCAGCTCGATGCGGCGGTTGCGGTCGCGCGCGTCCTGCGTGTCGGCCGTGTCGAGCGGCTGGTACTCGCCGAAGCCCGCGGCGACGAGGCGGTTGGCGGGAACGCCGGCCTGGATCAGATATTTCACGACGGCGGTGGCGCGGCCGGTCGACAGCTCCCAATTGTCGGCGAAACGCCCGGACCCAGACATCTGCACGTTGTCGGTATGGCCATCGACGCGCAGCACCCACGGGATCTCCGGCGGAATCTCCTTCTGCAGCTCGATCAGCGCATCCGCGAGCTTCTTCATCTCCACCTGGCCGGCGGCGTTGATGATGTCGGAGCCCGACGGGAACAGCACTTCGGACTGGAAGACGAAACGGTCGCCGACGATGCGGATGTTCTCGCGGTCCGAGAGGATTTCGCGCAGCCGCCCGAAGAAGTCCGACCGGTAGCGGTTGAGTTCCTGCACCCGCTGGGCCAACGCGACGTTGAGCCGGCGGCCCAGGTCGGCGATCTTGGTGTTGGACTCGCGGTCGCGCTCCTCGGACACTTCAAGGGCATCTTCCAGCGCCGCGATCTGCTTGCGCAGCGCGGCGATCTGCTGGTTGAGCAGCTCGACCTGCGACAGCGCCTCCTGGCTGACCTGCCGCTGGCTGTCGAGCTCGCCGCTGAGGTCGGCGATCCGCGCCGTCGCCGCGTCGTCCGCGCCGGCGCCCTGGTCGAGCAGCGCCTGCAGCCGCGTCTTCTCGCTCTCGGCGGCCGAGAGCGATGCCTGCAGGTTGATCAGCGCGTCTTCCGCGTCCTGCGAGTTGCTGCGCTCCAGCGCCAGCAGCTGCGTCAGTTCGTTGATCTGCGAGTTGAGCCGGCTCAGCACCTCGTCCTTGCCGGAGATCTCGCGCGACAGCAGGAACTGCGCCAGCACGAAGACCGACAGCAGGAACATGATCGCCAGGAGCAGCGTCGACAGCGCGTCGACGAAGCCCGGCCAGTAGTCGACGGCGCGCCGGTCGCGGCGCGCGCGGGCGAGTGCCATCAGTGCGCTCCCTGCCGGCGCAAGGCGTCGGCGATCCTGTCGAGCGTCGTGCGTAGCGCCTTCTGCTCCTCGGACTGGGCCTCGACCCAGTCACGCATGATCTGCTGCTCGTTGCGCATGTTCTTGACCAGCCCGGAGATGCCGTCGGCAAGATTTGCCATCGCCTGCGCAACCCGCTGGTTGGAGCCGCCGGCCTCCTGGATGCTGCGCAGCCGTTCCGTCAGCGAGCGGAACTCGTCGGAGTTGCCGGATTTGCCGGTTTCGACGACCTGCATGTCCGACGACAGGTCGGTCACGGACGACAGCCAGTTCTCGAGTTCGGTGTAGAAGCGCGTCTGCGCGCGGCCGGCCTGCAGATCCAAGAAGCCGACGACAAGCGAACCGGCAAGGCCGAAGAGTGACGAGGAAAACGCCGTGCCCATGCCGGCAAGCGGCGCCGCCAGGCCGGACTTCAGGGCTTCCAGCACGTCATTGGCGTCGCCCGACCCCGGGTCCAGCGCGCGGATCGTGTCGCCGATCGAGCCGATTGTGGCAAGCAGGCCCCAGAACGTGCCGAGCAGGCCGAGAAAGACGAGCAGGCCGGTCAGGTAGCGGGTGATGTCGCGCGATTCGTCGAGGCGCGTGGCGATCGAATCGAGCATGGACCGCATCGAGCTGGTGCTGAGCGCGACCGTGGACGACCGGCTGAGCAGCGCCTTCATCGGCGCCAGCAGCACAGGCTGGGTCGTTTCCGACCCGGCGCGGAAGGAATTCACCCACCGCACCTCGCGGAACAGCCGCAGCACCTGCATGAAGGCGAGCAGGATGCCGACGATGAGCACGCCCAGGATCAGGCCGTTCAGGCCGGGATTGGTGACGAACGCGGCGGAGATCTGGCGGTAGAGGATCGCGGCGATGAAGCCGGCGATGGCAAGGAAGATCAGCATCGAGAGCAGGAAGACCTGGGGGCTCGACAGCTTGTGGGGATCGTATCCGAAGTCGGTCTCGGTGTCGGCGACGGAGACGTCGCTGCCGAAAGCTCTGAAGACTGCCATCCGCGCCTCTGCTCCGTCCCCACGGGAAGTTGGGCGCGACTCTAATCGGAATTATGACCAAAATGAAAGACGAACATGGCCCCGGACCGGGCGGAATCGGGCCCGTATCAAGGCAATTTGCAGGGTACAGACGGCGGCGCGAGGGCATTGCGGTGCCGGTGGACATGCGGCCGGTGCCGTAGGATTCGCCCGGCCCCTGTGCTAGGGCGCGGCGTCTCCGGCGTCCGACGGCGCCGCTCCCGGAGCCCCAGCATGGCCATCCCGTCAAGGAATCTCCCCGCGCCTGATCTCGTGCCGGTCCGCCGCGCGCTCCTGTCCGTGTCGGACAAGACAGGCCTCGTCGACCTCGCGCAGGCGCTGGCGCGGGCAGGCGTGGAACTCGTTTCGACCGGCGGCACCGCGGCCGCCATTTCCGCCGCCGGCATCGGCGTCCGGGACGTCTCGGAGCTGACCGGCTTTCCGGAGATCATGGACGGCCGGGTGAAGACGCTCCACCCTTCGGTCCACGGCGGACTGCTGGGCATCCGCGACGAACCGGCCCACGCCGCGGCGATGGAAGACCATAGGATCGAGCCGATCGACCTCCTCGTCGTCAACCTCTACCCGTTCGAGGCGGTGCGCGCGGCCGGCGGCGACTATGCCGCGTCGGTCGAGAACATCGATATCGGCGGTCCGGCGATGCTGCGCGCCGCCGCCAAGAACCACGCCTATGTGGCGGTCGTCACCGACCCGGACGACTACGCGCCCCTGCTGACCGCGCTGGAGCTCAATTTCGGCAGCCTGTCGCTGGAGTTCCGCAAGAAGCTCGCGGCCAAGGCGTTCGCGAGAACCGCCGCCTACGACGCCGCGATCTCCGGCTGGTTCGCCGACGCGCTTCACATCGACCATCCGACCTTCCGCGCCTTCGGCGGCAGGCTGGAGAGCGTCATGCGCTACGGCGAGAACCCGCACCAGGCGGCGGGCTTCTATGTCACCGGGGACCGCCGGCCGGGCGTCGCCACCGCGCGGCAACTGCAGGGCAAGCAGCTGTCCTACAACAATGTCAACGACACCGACGCCGCCTTCGAGCTGGTCGGCGAGTTCGATCCTGCCGCGTCCGCCGCGGTCGCCATCATCAAGCACGCCAATCCCTGCGGGGCCGGCGTCGGCGCCTCGCTCACGGAGGCCTATCTGAGGGCGCTGGCCTGCGACCCCGTTTCGGCCTTCGGCGGCATCGTCGCCGCGAACCGTCCGCTCGACGCGGAGGCCGCCGAGGAGATCGTCAAGACGTTCACCGAGGTCATCATCGCGCCCGCGGCGAGCGACGAGGCCGTGGCGATCATCGCCGCGAAGAAGAACCTGCGCCTGCTGGTGACCGGCGGCCTTCCCGATCCGCGCGCGCCGGGGACGGTCTTCAAATCGGTCGCCGGCGGGCTGCTGGCGCAGAACCGCGACAATGCCGTCGTCGACGACCTCGAGCTTCGCGTGGTGACGAAGCGCGCACCGACCGGGCGCGAGCTGGACGACCTGCGATTCGCGTTCCGCGTGGCCAAGCACGTCAAGTCGAACGCCATCGTCTATGCCCGCGACGGGGCGACCGTCGGCATCGGCGCCGGCCAGATGAGCCGCGTCGATTCCTCCCGCATCGCGGCGCGCAAGGCCGAGGACGCCGCGACCGCCGCGGGTCAGGCAGAGCCGTTGACGCGCGGCTCGGTGGTTGCCTCCGACGCCTTCTTCCCCTTTGCCGACGGGCTGCTCTCGGCCATCGAGGCAGGCGCCACGGCGGTCATCCAGCCCGGCGGGTCGATGCGCGACGACGAGGTGATCGCCGCGGCCGACGCGCACGGAATCGCGATGGTCTTCACCGGCGTCCGTCACTTCCGCCACTGACCGTTTGCTGAGCCGGCTTTGGAAGCGGCCCCGGCCCGCCGCGGTCCCGTCAGCGGACGGTGGCCTCGGCGCGCGCCCGCAGCAGGCCCATCAGCCGTTCAGCCTCGCGGCCGGCGCCCTCGACGTCGCCGTCGAGAATCGAGCGGATGATGTGGACATGGTGCTCCGCGGCCTCGGCCAGGCCCGTCTCCGCCTGATAGCGGAACCAGAAGCGCCGGCTATGGGTCTGGAGCGGAGCGGCCAGCCGGGCTGCGAACGGGTTGTCCGACGCGGCGGCCATCGCCTCGTCCAGCGCCTTGTCGGCTTCCAGGAACGCGACGACATTGCCGGAGATCACCGCCTTCTGCATGTGCAGGGCCGCGGCGTGGAACTGCTCCGCCCCTTCGCGGGTGACGAAGCGCGCCGCCGCCCGCGCCAGGACGATCTCGACGCCGCGGCGCGCGTCGAGAACCTTCAGCCAGTCGCCGGCATGGATAGGCGCGATCACCAGACCGGCGCGCGGCCGCACCTCGATCAGCCCTTCCCAGGCCAGCCGCTGGATCGCCTCCCGCACCGGCGTGCGCCCCAGCCCCGACCGGTCGATCAACGCCGCCTCGGTCGCCACCACGCCGGGAGCCAGCTCGAGTGTCACGATCAGCCGCTCCAGGAGCCTGTAGGCCTGGAGGGCCGCGGGCTCCGCGCGGATCGCGGGGGCAGGCTCGACAGTCGGTATGCTCATGGCCGTTCCCGCTTGATATATTTTTGATATATCAGTGCCCGCATCCGCTTGACAACGGCCGGTTCGCTCAGATATATCTGTGATATATCAGATGGAGGCGACCATGTGGGCCGGAGTGTTCCCAGCCGTAACGACCAAGTTCACCCCGGACGACGCGCTGGACCATGCGGAGATGGAGCGGTGCTTCGGCCTTCAGATGGACGCCGGTTGCGACGGGCTGATCGTCTGCGGTTCGCTGGGCGAAGGCCCGATGCTCTCCCATGACGAGAAGCTGCAGGTGTTCAGGACCGCGAGAAAGGTAGCCGGCAAAAAGAGGCCGGTGCTGCTCACCATCAACGAGGCCGGCACCCGCGAGGCGGCGGCATTGGCAAAGCGCGCGGCGAAGGCCGGCGCCGACGGCCTGATGGTCGTGCCCTCGCCGATCTATCATACCAATCCGGAGGAGACGGAAGCGGCGCTGCGTGCCGTCGCGGCGGCTGCCGACCTGCCGGTGATGATCTACTCCAACCGGCTCGCCTACCGCGTCGACGTCACCGTCGACATCATGGAGAAGCTCGCCGACGACACGCGCTTCGTCGCGGTGAAGGAATCCTCTGACGACATCCGTCGCTCGACCGAGATCATCAACCGGCTGGGCGACCGCTACGACCTGTTCACCGGCGTCGACAACCTCGCCTTCGAGGCGCTGTCGGTCGGCGCCATCGGCTGGGTCGCCGGGCTGGTCACCGCCTTCCCGAAGGAGACCGTGGCGATCTACCGGCTGATGAAGGCCGGCCGCCGCGACGAGGCGCTGGCGATCTACCGCTGGTTCCGCCCCCTGCTCGACCTCGACGTCTCCACCTACCTCGTCCAGAACATCAAGCTGGCCGAGGTGCTGGCGATCAAGTCCAACGACCGCGTGCGCATGCCGCGGCAGCCGCTGTCGGGCGCCCGGCGCAAGGCAGCGGAGAAGATCGTCAGGGACGCCCTTGCGTCGCGGCCGAAACTGCCGAAGATTTGAGCCGCCCGGCGGACCCAAGGACAGCGGCCTCTCCGGGTTTGGGACAGCACGCAGACATGACAGCCGCCGACGCCGAGAACGACATCCTCGTGGTGGGGGCCGGCATCATCGGCATCTGCGTCGCGACGCAGCTGGCCGAGGCCGGCCGCAGCGTGCTGGTCGTCGACCGGTCCGGCGTCTGCGAGGAGACAAGCTCCGGCAACGCCGCGGCGCTGGCCTTCACCGACGTGCTGCCCTTCGCGCAGAAGAATCTGCTGCGCCACGTGCCCGGCTGGCTGGCCGATCCGCTCGGACCGCTGGCCATCCCGCCCGCCTATCTGCCGAAGCTGCTGCCCTGGCTCTACCGGTTCTGGCGCGCCGGCATGCCCGGCAACTACGAATCCGCGCTCAAGGCGGAAGTGGCGCTGATGCGGCACGCCGAGGCCACCTGGATGGAACTGATCGACCGCGCCGGCACCCGTTCCATGCTGCGCGAGGACGGCTCTCTGGAGCTTTATGAGAGCGAAGGCGAGTTCAAGGCGTCGCTGCCCGCCTGGGCGGTTCGCGACCGGTTCGGCATTCCATACCGGCACATGAATCCGGCCGAGTTCGCGCAGATGCAGCCGGGCCTGTCGCGCGGCTTCACCCATGCCACTTTCGTCCCCGGCTGGAAGACCGTCGGCGACCCCCAGCATTTCAGCAAGGCGATCTGGGCCTATGCCGAGACCCGCGGCGCGCGCGTCGTCCGGGGAACGGTCGACCGCGTCGAGAGCGACGGCCGGGGTGCGGTTGCGCGCATGGCCGACGGCACGGCGCTCAAGGCGAGGACCCTGGTGATCGCGGCCGGCGCATGGTCGCACCTGCTGGCGCGGCAGCTCGGCGACCGCATCCCGCTGGAGGCGGAGCGCGGCTACAACACCACGCTGCCGCCGGGCGCGTTCGACGTGAAGCGACAGCTCATCTTTCCGGGCCACGGCTTCGTCATCACCCCGCTGTCCACCGGCCTGCGCGTCGGCGGCGCGGTGGAACTGGGCGGACTCACGCGGCCGCCCAACTTCGCGCGGTCCAAGGCAATGCTGGAGAAGGCGCGGCGCTTCCTGCCGGGCCTGAAGACCGAGGGCGGTCGCGAATGGATGGGCTACCGTCCGTCGCTGCCGGACTCGCTGCCGGTCATCGGCCGCTCCAGCCGCGCCAACATCTATTATGCGTTCGGCCACGGCCATGGCGGCCTGACCCAGGGGGCGGCGACCGGCAGCCTGATCCGCGATCTGGTGCTGGGACGCCAGCCGGCGATCGACGTGGCGCCGTTCAGTCCTGCGAGGTTCTGACCCCAGATGGCGCGTCATTCCTTCCACATCATCGACGGCCACACCTGCGGCAACCCCGTCCGGCTGGTCGCCGGCGGCGGCCCGCTGCTCGACGGCGCCACCATGATGGAGCGCCGCGCGCATTTCCTCGCGGACTACGACTGGATCCGCACCGGCCTGATGTTCGAGCCGCGCGGCCACGACATGATGTCGGGGTCCATCCTCTACCCGCCGACCCGTCCCGACTGCGACGTGGCGATCCTGTTCATCGAGACGTCGGGCTGCCTGCCGATGTGCGGGCATGGCACGATCGGCACGGTGACCTTTGCCGTCGAGCACGGGCTGGTGCGGCCGAAGACGCCGGGGCAGCTGCGGCTCGACACGCCGGCGGGACTGGTGCTGGCGGAGTACCGGCAGGAAGGCCAGTATGTCGAGGAGGTTCGGATCACCAACGTGCCCTCCTTCCTCTACGCGGAGGGCCTGACCGTCGAATGCCCGGTGCTGGGCGAGATCGCGGTCGACGTGGCGTATGGCGGGAACTTCTACGCCATCGTCGATCCGCAGAAGAACTACCGCGACATGGCCGATCACTCCGCCGGCGACCTGATCGCCTGGAGCCCCGTCGTGCGGAAGCGGCTGAACGAGAAGTACCGCTTCGTGCACCCCGAGAACCCCGGCATCGACCGGCTGTCGCACATGCTGTGGACCGGTGCGCCACGGCACCCGGACGCGGATGCGCGCAATGCCGTCTTCTACGGCGACAAGGCGATCGACCGCTCGCCCTGCGGCACGGGCACCTCGGCGCGCATGGCGCAGCTCCACGCCAAGGGAAGGCTGAAGGCGGGCGACGCCTTCGTGCACGAGTCGATCATCGGCTCGCTGTTCCACGGCCGCGTCGAGCGCGAGGTCGAGGTCGCCGGCAAGCCGGCGATCATCCCGTCGATCGGCGGATGGGCGCGGACCACCGGCTACAACACGATCTTCATCGACGACCGCGACCCGTTCGCGCACGGCTTCGTCGTCGCGTGACGGCCGCCTCCCAAATCCGCACGACGCACGCAAGGAAGCGTGGCAGGGGCGCCACGACGCGGCGATTTCTTCGAAAAAACGCGGCTCCGGCCGGGTCCGTGCGCAAGACATTGCGTTGGGCCAGTGTTAGCTTCCGCGCCGGTCCAAGGGGAATGGGCCGGCCAGGCGACCATCGAGAAGACGCCACCGCCGCCCGCGATGCCGCAATGCAAAAATACCGTTGCATTCGCATTGCGAAGCCGTAGGACTAGGGGAAATACGAAAAGGAATGCGACCGTCCAGGCGACATTCCCGGGGAGCCGCGTACAGATGGAGTACTTCGTCCAGCAGCTTATCAACGGGCTGACGCTGGGATCGATCTATGGGTTGATCGCCATCGGTTACACGATGGTCTACGGCATCATCGGCATGATCAACTTCGCCCATGGCGACATCTTCATGGTGGGCGCCTTCGTCGCGCTGATCGTGTTCCTGATCCTCATCAGCCTGTTCTATTCGATGCCGGTCGCGCTGGCGCTGCT
This sequence comes from Rhizobiaceae bacterium, assembly GCA_019635755.1. Lineage (GTDB taxonomy): Bacteria > Pseudomonadota > Alphaproteobacteria > Rhizobiales > Rhizobiaceae > OAS926. Next base: position 26,905 of record JAHBYW010000007.1, read on the forward strand.
GATAATGATGGTCGTCGCGATGCTGGCGACCAGCTTCTACAACTGGACGATCGAGAAGATCGCCTACCGGCCGCTGCGCGGTTCGTTCCGGCTGGCGCCGCTCATCACCGCGATCGGCATGTCGATCGCGCTCTCCAACTTCGTCCAGGTCACGCAGGGCCCGCGCAACAAGCCGATCCCGCCGATGGTGTCGCGCGTGTACGAGATCGGCGGCATCTCGATTTCGCTCAAGCAGATCATCATCGTGGTCGTCACCGCGACGCTGCTGGTGGTCTTCTGGTACCTGGTCAACAAGACGGCGCTCGGCCGCGCCCAGCGAGCCTGCGAGCAGGACCGCAAGATGGCGGCGCTGCTCGGCATCGACGTCGACCGGACGATCTCCATCACCTTCATCATGGGCGCCGCGCTGGCCGCCGTCGCCGGCACGCTGTTCCTCATGTATTACGGCGTCGTCGTCTTCTCCGACGGCTTCGTGCCCGGCGTGAAGGCCTTCACCGCGGCCGTGCTGGGCGGCATCGGCTCGATCCCGGGCGCCGTGCTCGGCGGGCTGCTGATCGGCTTCATCGAGAGCATGTGGTCGGCCTATTTCTCGATCGACTACAAGGACGTGGCGGCGTTCTCGATCCTCGCCATCGTCCTCATCTTCCTGCCGTCCGGCATCCTGGGCCGGCCTGAAGTCGAGAAGGTCTGAGCCGATGAGCGTTTCGACCTCGACGTCCTCGGGCCTCGACGACAGCGTTCACCGCCGGGCGCTGAGGGAATCCTTCTACGCCGGCATCATCGCCTTCGGCCTCTTCGTGCTGCTGATCGGACTCAAGACCGACCAGAACATCCGCAACGAGCTGATCATCGTGCAGCGCTGGGGACTGCTGGCGATTGTCGTCGCGCTGGTGATGGTCGTCCGCTACCTGATGGTGGCCTATGTGCGGCCGTTCATGGCCAGGCAGAAGGCCGTCGACGCCCGGACCGGGGCGCTGCCCGACAGCCTCTCCACCCGTTTCTTCCGCGAGCGCAACGCGGCCATCGTCGCGGTCGTCGTGGCGATCCTCTATCTGTTCGGCGGCGCGATCTTCGAAGCGGTGCATCCGCGCGTCACGACCTACCTGACGCTGATCCGCACCTGCGGACTGATCTATGTGATCGCCTGGGTGTTCCACTATTTCCGCGCCTTCATCTCGCGGAACTTCACGGTGCTCAGCATCACCGCGATGGCGGTCTATCCGATCCTGTGCGTCATCATCCTGTCGCTGCTCGCCGGTTCGCTGATGGGCGGCGTGCAGGCGTCGCTGAAATGGGTCGACAATTTCGGCATCCAGGTCCTGATCTACGTGATGCTCGCCTGGGGCCTGAACATCGTCGTCGGCCTCGCCGGCCTGCTCGACCTCGGCTACGTCGCGTTCTACGCGGTGGGCGCCTATTCCTACGCGCTGCTCGGCACCGAGTTCGGCTGGTCGTTCTGGATCCTGCTGCCGGCAGCCGGAGCGATGGCGGCGCTGTGGGGCGTCATCCTCGGCTTCCCGGTCTTGCGATTGCGAGGCGACTATCTGGCCATCGTCACGCTCGCCTTCGGCGAGATCATCCGCCTCGTGCTGATCAACTGGCGCGAAGTCACCAACGGCTCGGCCGGCATCTCCGGCATCCCGAAGGTGACGTTCTTCGGCCTGTTCAATTTCGACGTGTCATCGCCGGACTACATCGCCAAGGTCTTCGACATTCCCCAGTCGGGCGTCTACTACAAGATCTTCCTCTACTACCTGATCCTGGCACTGGCTCTGCTGACGGCATGGGTGACGATCCGGCTGCGGCAACTGCCGGTCGGCCGCGCCTGGGAAGCGCTCCGCGAGGACGAGATCGCGTGCCGTTCGCTCGGCATCAACACGACGAGCACCAAGCTGACGGCCTTCGCGATCGGCGCGATGTTCGGTGGCTTCGCCGGCTCCTTCTTCGCCGCCCGCCAGGGCTTCGTCAGCCCCGAATCCTTCATCTTCCTCGAATCGGCGATCATCCTCGCCATCGTGGTGCTGGGCGGCATGGGCTCGCTCGGCGGCATCGCCGTCTCGGCGATGGTGATGATCGGCGGCACCGAAATCCTGCGCCAGATGGACTTCCTGAAGGAGATCTTCGGGCAGGACTTCACGCCGGAACTCTACCGCATGCTGCTGTTCGGCCTGGCCATGGTCATCGTCATGCTGTGGAAGCCGCGCGGCTTCGTCGGCAGCCGCGAGCCCACCGCCTTCCTGCATGAGCGCAAGTCGGTCTCCGGGTCCTTCACCAAGGAGGGCCACGGCTGATGGCTACGCCCTCCGAAACCGCGCCGATCCTCAAGGTCGAGCACCTGTCGATGAAGTTCGGCGGCCTGGTCGCCATCGGCGACCTGTCCTTCGAAGCCCGGCGCGGCGACATCACCGCGCTGATCGGCCCCAACGGCGCCGGCAAGACGACCGTCTTCAACTGCATCACCGGCTTCTACAAGCCGAGCGAGGGCATGATCACGCTGACCGGCCGCGCAGGCCGGACCTTCCTGCTCGAGCGCATGCCCGACCACGAGATCACGGCGCGCGCCAAGGTGGCGCGGACGTTCCAGAACATCCGCCTGTTCTCGGGCATGACGCTGCTCGAGAACCTGCTGGTCGCGCAGCACAACAAGCTGATGCGCGCGTCCGGCTTCACCGTGCTCGGCCTGTTCGGCATCGGCAACTATCCTCAGGCGTCGGCCGAATCGATCGACCTGGCGAAGTTCTGGCTGGAGAAGACGGAGCTGATCGAGCGCGCCGACGACCCGGCCGGCGATCTGCCCTACGGCGCGCAGCGGCGGCTCGAGATCGCGCGTGCCATGTGCACCGGTCCGGAACTGCTCTGCCTCGACGAGCCGGCCGCCGGCCTCAACCCGCGCGAATCCGCCGCCCTCAACGAGCTGCTGATCGACATCAAGACGAACATGTCCACGTCGATCCTGCTGATCGAGCACGACATGTCGGTGGTCATGCAGATCTCCGACCACGTCGTCGTGCTGGAATACGGCCGCAAGATCTCCGACGGCACGCCGACCACCGTGAAGAACGACCCGCGCGTCATCGCCGCCTATCTGGGCGTCGACGACGAGGAGGTCACCGAGGTCCTGACGGCCGTCGGCGACGAGCAGGTGATCGAGGAACTCGACACCGGGCCCGATCCCGCGCACGGCCCGGCAGCATCCTCGTCGATGATGGCCGGCCCGGTCTCCGAGACGATGGAGCATGCCGACCGCGGCGAGACGGTGAAGGTGTCGCCGGGTGCCTCGCGGGCCGATCTGGTCGCGCCGATCATGAAGGTGCCGGCCGAGCATCGCGGCAAGGTCGCGGCCGCGGCGAAGAAGACGTCGCAGAAGCAGCCTGCGACGCGCACCAAGGCGGCCAGGCCCGTCAAGGACGCCGCGCCGGCCAAGGCGACGGAGGCTGCCGCTCCCGCCACGCTGTCCAATGCGCTCACCCAGCCGCGCGGCGGAAAGCCGGACGAGCTGACGCGGATCAAGGGCATCGGCCCGGTCAACCAGCGCAGGCTCAACGCCAACGGCATCTTCCACTTCGACCAGATCGCCGCGTGGACGCCCGCGGACGTGAAGGCCGCCGAGGCCTATCTCGCCTTCGACGGTCGCATCGCCCGAGAGGACTGGATCGGCCAGGCGAAGAAACTGGCGACCGAAGGGGGACGCGGCTGATGGCTCCCCTCCTGAAAGTCCAGGGCGTCGAGACCTATTACGGCAACATCCGCGCGCTGAACGGCGTCGACGTCGAGGTCAACCAGGGCGAGATCGTCGCCCTGATCGGCGCCAACGGCGCCGGCAAGTCGACGCTGATGATGACGATCTTCGGCAATCCGCGCGCCCGCAAGGGAACGATCACCTTCTCCGGCACCGACATCACCGAGATGCCGACGCACGAGATCGCGCGCCTGCGCATCGCGCAGTCTCCCGAGGGACGGCGCATCTTCCCGCGCATGACCGTCCTGGAGAACCTCCAGATGGGCGCCAGCCTCGACAATCTGAAGTTCTTCGACGAGGATTCCGAGAAGGTGTTCGAGCTGTTCCCGCGGCTGCGGGAGCGCATCAGCCAGCGCGGCGGCACCCTCTCCGGCGGCGAGCAGCAGATGCTGTCGATCGCCCGTGCGCTCATGGCGCGGCCGAAGCTGCTGCTGCTCGACGAGCCTTCGCTCGGACTGGCGCCGCTGATCGTCAAGCAGATCTTCGACGCGATCCGGGAGCTCAACCGCACGCAGGGGCTGACGGTGTTCCTGGTCGAGCAGAACGCGTTCGGCGCGCTCAAGCTCGCCAACCGCGGCTACGTGATGGTCAACGGCAATGTGACGATGAGCGGGAGCGGCAAGGAACTGCTGGCCAACCCGGATGTGCGCGCCGCCTATCTCGAAGGCGGCCGGCACTAGGCCCGCCCGCCGCGACGGCACTGGACTGGAACTGGAGACTGGCGATGCACGGCATCCTCTACGAAGAAGCCTCGGTCTGGCAGTTCCTGTTCGTCACCTGCATCCTCGGCGGCTGGGCCGCCTGGATGACGGGCCGCGCCTGCGCCCAGACGTGGCGTCCCTATATCAGCCTCGTGGTCTACCTGCTGGCGCTCGGCGTGGCGGTCCGCTTCATCCATCACGCCCTGTTCGACGGCACGATGGCGACCTTCCAGTTCTACGCGGTGGACACGATCATCCTGCTCTTCTTCGGCACGCTGGGCTATCGCTACACCCGCACGCGCCAGATGGTGACCCAGTACCATTGGCTCTACGAAAGGACCTCTCCGCTCGGCTGGAAACCCAAGGGTTAGAAGCCTTCCGGGCGTTCACCATTCGCGCCGATGACCACGGGATTCGGCGTGACAACTGCCGCAAAATCGGCAATGTACGCGTTCTGCGATTGGGTGGGCATCGCATGAAACGCATCATCCAGGCCCACTCGTTAACGGGAGTGTCTCCATGAAGAAATCACTGTTGTCCGCAGTTGCCCTGACCGCGCTCGTAGCGTTCGGCGGCAGCGCGTGGGCCGACATCCTGATCGGCGTCGCCGGCCCGATCACCGGACCGAACGCCGCGTTCGGCGCACAGCTGCAGAAGGGCGCCGAGCAGGCCGCCGCCGACATCAATGCCGCTGGCGGCATCAATGGCGAGCAGGTCAAGATCGTCGTCGGTGACGACGTGTCCGACCCGAAGCAGGGCATCTCGGTCGCCAACAAGTTCGTCGCGGACGGCGTCAAGTTCGTCGTCGGCCACTTCAACTCGGGCGTCTCGATCCCGGCCTCGGAAGTCTACGCCGAGAACGGCATCTACCAGATCTCCCCGGCCTCGACGAACCCGACCTACACCGAACGCGGCCTGTGGAACACGTTCCGCACCTGCGGTCGTGACGACCAGCAGGGCATCGTCGCCGGCGGCTATCTCGCGGCGAACTTCAAGGACGCCAAGATTGCGGTCATCCACGACAAGACCCCGTACGGCCAGGGCCTCGCCGACGAGACCAAGAAGGCGCTCAATGCCGGCGGCGTCACCGAAGCTCTCTACGAGGGCATCAACACGGGCGACAAGGACTTCTCGGCGCTCATCGCGAAGCTGAAGGAAGCGGGCGTGTCGGTCGTCTATTACGGCGGTCTCCACACCGAAGCCGGCCTGCTGATGCGTCAGTTCGCCGACCAGGGCCTGAAGGCCACCTTCATGTCGGGCGACGGCATCGTGTCGAACGAGCTGGCCTCGATCGCCGGCGACGCCGTGGACGGCACGCTGATGACGTTCGCTCCGGATCCGCGCAAGAACCCGGCCGCGAAGGACATCGTCGAGAAGTTCCGCGCCGCGGGCTTCGAGCCGGAAGCCTACACGCTCTACTCCTACGCCGCTGTCCAGGTCATCGCAGCCTCGATCGCCGCTGCTGGCTCGACCGAGCCCCAGGCCGTCGCCGAGGCGACCAAGGCCAAGGGTCCGTTCTCGACCGCCATCGGCGAGCTGGGCTTCGACTCCAAGGGCGACATCACCCGTCCGGACTACGTGATGTACGTCTGGAAGAAGGGCGAAGACGGCAAGTACAGCTACTTCGAGATGTAAGCCGAACCGGTCGGCGTCGCCGACCTCATCGGTTCTCGCAATGGAAATGCCCGGCTTCGCGCCGGGCATTTTCGTTTTGGTGCGCATTGCACAACGCCGAGCAGCTGCCGCACCCATATCGCGGTTCTAATCGGTTTAAGCGCGCACAGATTCTGTTTGCGCTGCAACAAAATCCGGCTAACACTCTGCCCGCTTCCTTCTTCCCTACCGATCCGGAGCACGGCATTGGCGATCACCAAAATCCTTGTCGCGAACCGGTCGGAGATCGCCATCCGCGTGTTCCGCGCGGCCAACGAGCTCGGCATCCGCACCGTCGCCATCTGGGCCGAGGAGGACAAGTATTCGCTCCACCGCTTCAAGGCCGACGAGAGCTACCAGGTCGGCCGCGGCCCGCATCTGGAGCGTGAGCTCGGGCCGATCGAGAGCTATCTGTCCATCGACGAGGTGATCCGCGTCGCCCGGCTGTCGGGCGCCGACGCCATCCACCCCGGCTACGGCCTCCTGTCGGAGAGCCCCGAATTCGCCGAGGCCTGCGCGGCCAACGGCATCACCTTCATCGGGCCGACGCCGGACACGATGCGCCGGCTCGGCAACAAGGTCGCGGCACGCAACCTCGCCATCGAGGTCGGCGTGCCGGTCGTGCCCGCGACCGAGCCGCTGCCGGAGGACATGGACGCGGTGAAGGCGATGGCGGCGGGCATCGGCCTGCCGGTGATGCTGAAGGCGTCGTGGGGCGGCGGCGGGCGCGGCATGCGCGTCATCCGCGCCGAGGCCGACCTGGCGCGCGAGGTGACCGAGGCGAAGCGCGAGGCCAGGGCCGCCTTCGGCAAGGACGAGGTCTATCTGGAGAAGCTCGTCGAGCGCGCCCGCCACGTCGAGGTGCAGGTGCTGGGCGACACGCATGGCAACGTCGTGCACCTGTTCGAGCGCGACTGCTCGATCCAGCGCCGCAACCAGAAGGTCGTCGAGCGTGCGCCGGCCCCCTATCTCGACGACGCGCGGCGCGAGGAGCTGTGCGCCTATGCGCTGAAGATCGCGCGGGCCACCAACTATGTCGGGGCCGGCACGGTCGAATTCCTGATGGATGCCGACTCGGGCAGGTTCTACTTCATCGAGGTCAATCCGCGCATCCAGGTCGAGCACACGGTGACGGAGCAGGTCACCGGCATCGACATCGTCAAGGCGCAGATCCACATCCTCGACGGTGCGGCGATCGGCACGTCCGAATCCGGCGTGCCGGCCCAGGCCGACATCCGGCTGAACGGCCACGCGCTGCAGTGCCGCATCACTACGGAAGATCCGGAGCAGAACTTCATCCCGGATTACGGCCGCATCACCGCCTATCGCGGCGCGACCGGCTTCGGCATCCGACTCGACGGCGGCACCGCCTATTCGGGCGCGGTCATCACGCGCTTCTACGATCCGCTGCTGGAGAAGGTGACAGCGTGGGCGCCGACGCCGAAGGAGGCGATCGCGCGCATGAACCGGGCGCTGCGCGAGTTTCGCATCCGCGGCGTGGCGACGAACCTCACCTTCCTCGAGGCGATCATCAATCACGCCGATTTCGGCGCCAACGCCTACACGACCAAGTTCATCGACTCGACGCCGGAGCTGTTCCAGCAGGTGAAGCGGCAGGACCGTGCCACCAAGCTGCTCAACTACCTGGCCGACGTCACCGTCAACGGCCATCCGGAGACGCGCGGCCGGCCGAGGCCGAACGCCGAGGCCGCCGCCCCGGTGGTGCCGCACATCGACGCCGCGATACCCGCCGGCACGAAGCAGAAGCTCGACGCGCTCGGTCCCGAGAAGTTCGCCGCCTGGATGCGCGCCGAGACGCGCGTGCTGGTGACCGACACGACGATGCGCGACGGGCACCAGTCGCTTCTGGCGACGCGCATGCGCACGCACGACATCGCGCGCATCGCCGGCGTCTATGCGCGCGCCCTGCCCAACCTGCTGTCGCTCGAATGCTGGGGCGGCGCGACCTTCGACGTCGCCATGCGCTTCCTCACCGAGGACCCGTGGGAGCGGCTGTCGCTGGTGCGCGAGGCGGCGCCCAACCTGCTCACCCAGATGCTGCTGCGCGGGGCCAACGGCGTCGGCTACACCAACTACCCCGACAATGTGGTGCGCCATTTCGTCAAGCAGGCGGCCGCTGGCGGCATCGATCTCTTCCGCGTGTTCGACTGCCTGAACTGGGTCGAGAACATGCGCGTGTCGATGGACGCGGTGCGCAGCGAGAACAGGCTCTGCGAGGCGGCGATCTGCTACACGGGCGACATCCTCGACCCGGACCGGGCGAAGTACAGCCTCGACTACTATGTCGGGCTGACCCGGGAGCTGGAAAAGGCGGGCGCCCACATCATCGCGGTCAAGGACATGGCGGGGCTGCTCAAGCCCGGCGCGGCGCGCGTGCTGTTCAAAGCGCTGCGCGAGGCGACCGGGCTGCCGATCCATTTCCACACGCACGACACGTCGGGGCTGTCGGCCGCGACCGTGCTGGCCGCGGTCGACGCCGGCGTCGACGCCATCGACGCGGCGATGGACTCCTTCTCCGGCAACACCTCGCAGCCCTGCCTCGGCTCGCTGGTCGAAGCGCTGCGCGGGACCGACCGCGATCCCGGCCTCGATCCGGCATGGATCCGCCGCATCTCCTTCTACTGGGAGGCGGTGCGCAACCAGTATGCCGCGTTCGAGAGCGACCTGAAGGGACCGGCGTCGGAAGTCTATCTCCACGAGATGCCCGGCGGGCAGTTCACCAACCTGAAGGAGCAGGCGCGTTCGCTCGGGCTGGAGACGCGCTGGCACGAGGTGGCGCAGGCCTATCACGACGTGAACCTGATGTTCGGCGACATCGTCAAGGTGACGCCGTCGTCCAAGGTGGTCGGCGACATGGCGCTGATGATGGTCAGTCAGGACCTCACCGTCGCCGATGTCGAGAACCCGGCCCGCGACATCGCCTTCCCCGATTCGGTCGTCTCCATGCTGCGCGGCGACCTCGGCCAGTCGCCGGGCGGCTGGCCGGCCGCGCTGCAGAAGAAGGCGCTGAAAGGCGAGAGGCCGATCACGGTCAGGCCCGGCTCCCTGCTCAAGGACGCCGACCTCGCCGCCGGGCGCAAGGAGATCGAGGAGAAGCTCGGGCGGACCCTCAGCGAATCCGAATTCGCGTCATGGCTGATGTATCCGAAGGTGTTCACCGACTTCGCCGCCGCGCAGGACCTCTACGGCCCCGTGAGCGTGCTGCCGACGCCGACCTATTTCTACGGCATGGCGACGGAGGACGAAGTCTTCGTCGACATCGAGAAGGGCAAGACGCTGGTGATCCGCTGCCTCGCCATCGGCGAGGCCGATGCCAAGGGCATGGTGACCGTGTTCTTCGAGCTGAACGGGCAGCCGCGGCGCGTCAAGGTGCCGGACCGCATCCGCGGCGCCGCCAACGGCGCGGTCCGCAAGAAGGCCGAGCCGGGCAACGAGGCGCATCTCGGCGCGCCGATGCCGGGCGTGGTGTCGACGGTCGCGGTCAGCGCCGGCCAGCCGGTCAAGGCCGGCGACGTGCTGTTGTCCATCGAGGCGATGAAGATGGAAACCGCGCTGCATGCCGAGCGGGACGGCTCGATCGCGGAGATTCTCGTGCGCGCCGGGGACCAGATCGACGCCAAGGACCTGCTGGTCGTCTTCGGCTAGGCTGTGGGCGCGCCCGCACGCGCCCGGTTGCGCCTCGACATCATCGACTGGGGCTACCCGGCGGAGCGCGTGACGTTTCGACCGTCGATCTGGGACCTCGGCGACGAGGGCGATCTGATGCGGCTGGTGCTCTCGCTGGGCAACGGCACGATCAACGAACTCCGCGCGGAGGCGGAGAGCGAAGAGGCGCTGGTCTTCCTCCGTCGGTTGGCGACAGGCGTCGGCGCATGCGGGCGCGTGGCGCCCGCCGCCGCCGAGCTGTCGCGCTTCTGGTTCTTTCACGACGGCGACGAGGTCTACCGGCAGGGCTCCTCGGCTCGGGCGGCGCACCTCTTCATCGATCCGGTTCCCAGGCCCGAACGATTTCCCGCGGCGTAGCGCCAAGGCTGGCGCAACCGATAGCGCCTAACCGCTGCTTGACACCGGGACGAACCGATTTAGTTTCCGCGCCTTCGCGAACTGGACCGTTTTCATGGACGCCACGAACGTCATCACATCCGCCGTTCGCGGCCGCTGGGCGATCGCCGGCATCTTCCTGGTCAACGGCTTCATGGCCGGAAGCTGGGCGCCGCAGATCCCGCTGGTTCTGACGCGCCTCTCGATCACCGAGTCGACGCTCGGGCTGCTGATCCTCTGCTTCGGCATCGGCGCGCTGATCAGCATGCCGTGGTGCGGCTGGATGATGGCGCGGTTCGGCCAGCGCCCGGTTCTCTCGATCGTCGGCATCGCGCAGGCCTTCGGCCTGCTGGCGGTCGTGCTGTCGCCGAACGTCGCGACCACCGCGGTGACCATGGTGATCTTCGGCGCGCTGATCGGCTGCACCGACGTTGCCATGAACGCCGCCACGGTCCCCGTCGAGCGAAAGCTCGGCAAGGCGGTGATGTCGTCGATGCACGGCTTCTGGAGCCTCGGCGGTTTCATCGGCGGCGGCCTCGGCGGCTTCATGCTGCAGGCCTTCGGCGCGCTGACCCACGCGACCGTGGTCGCCGTCGCGGCCCTGGCCGTGGCCGCGATCGCCGTCCCCAACATCATGCCGGATCCGGTGAAAGCTCCCGAGGTCGCCGGCAAGAAGAGCAGCTTCGCCATCCCGACCAAGCCGATAGCCTATGTGCTCGGCCTGATGGCGATGTTCCTGTTCGTCGCCGAGGGTGCGGTGCTCGACTGGGCGGCCCTGTTCCTGACGCAGGAGCGCGGCGCCGACCTCGCGGTGGCGGGCCTCGCCTACGCATTTTTCGCGGGCGCGATGGCGGTGATGCGCTTCGTCGGCGACGGCGTGCGCAACCGGTTCGGCGGTGTGCCGACGCTGAGGGTCTGCAGCGTCATCGCCGCCGCCGCCATGCTGGCGGCAGCGCTGGCGCCGACGCCGTTCCTGGTGATCGCGGCGTTCGCGGTCTGCGGACTTGCCGTCGCCAACACCGTGCCGATCGTCTTCTCCGCCGCCGGGAACCTGCCCGGCCTGTCGAGCGGGGCCGGCATGAGCGTGGCGACGACCATGGGCTATGCCGGCATCCTGTTCGCCCCGTCCAGCATCGGCTTCGTTGCCGAGGCGACAGGCTTCGCGCCCGTCTTCATGGCGCTCGCGGCGCTGCTCCTGGTGGTGGCGGCGCTGGCCGGCCTGGCGCGATCGGCCGACTTCGATCACGGCGCGAGCGCGGAAAGGCCCGCGCCGCATCCGTAGCAGCGGCAGGGTCGGCGAGGCCGGCCGCTACCAGCCGAGCGCCAGCCCATCCTTGCGCGGGTCCGAGCCGCCGACCAGGAAGCCGCTTTTCTCGTCGATCACCACCATCTGCGCACCACCCATCGGCGCAGCTGCCGGCCGCAGCCGGTGGCCGCGCGCGACGAGGTCGTCCGCGGTCTGCGCGTCGACGCCCGACTCGAGCTCCACCACGCCGTCCTCCATCTCGAACAGGCGCGGGTGGTCGATCGCCTCCTGCGGGTCCATGCCGTGGTCGGCGATGTTGGAGAACACATGGGCGTGGCCCATCGGCTGAAACGCGCCACCCATGACGCCGAACGAAACGGCCGGACGGCCGTCCTTCATCGCCATCGCCGGAATGATCGTGTGCATCGGCCGCTTGGACGGCGCGAGCTCGTTCGGGTGCCCGCGCTCCAGCGAGAAGCAGGCGCCGCGGTTCTGCAGCGCGATGCCGGATTTCGGCGTCACCACCCGGCTGCCGAAACCGTCATAGACCGAATTGATGAACGACACCGTCAGCCGGTCCCGGTCGACGACGGAGAGGTAGATCGTGCTGGCGTTCGGACGCCGGGGCAGGACGACGGAACCGTTCCGGCGCTGCGGATCGAACTGACGCGCCAGGCCTTCGATGAACGCGTCCGAGAGGATCTCGGCCGGCGTCACCGTCATCGCCGCCGGATCGGCCACCATCGCGTCGCGCACCGAATAGGCGAAGCGCGCCACTTCCAGCATCAGGTGGCGCCGCGCCGGACCGTCCGCCGCGAGTCCACGCGCGCCCAGCCGCTCCAGCAGGCGGAACATGACCAGCGCCGTGATGCCCTGGCCATTCGGCGGGATCTCCAGCACGTCGTAGCCGCCGTAGGGCACCGAGATCGGCTCGACCCAGTCGGCCGACACCGCCGCCAGATCGGACTCGGCGAGGAAGCCGCCCTTGTCCCGGACGGTCTTCGCCATCTCGGCAGCGATCTCGCCCTGGTAGAACGCGGCGGCGCCCTCCGTGCCGATGCGGGCGAGTGTCGCGGCCAGCGCCGGGAAACGCCAGCGCTCGCCTGCCGCCGGTGCGCGGCCGTCGCGCAGGCAATGCCGGCGACCGCCTTCGTCCGCCGCGAGGTCGGCGACGTAGTTCGGCCAGTCGCGGGCGACGCGCGGATGCACCGCGAAGCCATCCTCGCCGTAGCGCACCGCGTCGCGGAACAGCCGGTCGAACGGCAGGGCGCCGAACCGCTGGTGCAGCACCTCCCAGGCCTGGACCGCGGTGGGGACGGTGACCGGCAGCGGCCCGACCTCCGGCATGACGGAATGGCCGAGCGCCCGGATGCGTTCGGCGTCGGCCGCGGCCGGCGCGCGGCCGGACCCGTTCAGGCCATGCACCTTGCCGTCGGGCTCGGCGACGATGGCGAAGCAGTCGCCGCCGATGCCGGTCATGTGGGGCTCGACGACGCAGAGCGTCGCGGAAGCGGCGAGCGCCGCGTCGACGGCGTTGCCGCCGGCCTTCAGCACGTCGATGGCGGTCGCCGTGGCCAGCGGGTGCGACGTCGCGGCCATGCCGTTCTCGGCATAGACCGGGGAACGGCCCGGCCGGTCGAAATTCCTCATCGCGTCCTCCCGGGCGTGTCGCCGCCCGCGGCGAAACTGCTTCACATCCGCACCGATACAAATTCCGGCGCGCCTAGCCTAGGCTGCAAGGACGTTAATCGACCGAATCGAGGAGGCTCCCGTGGCCGTACTGACGCTGCACATCGCCAACGCCATCGTCGCCGACGCCCTGGCCAAGGGGGAGGAGATGAAGCTGAGGCCGCTGGCGGTCGCCCTGCTCGATGCCGGCGGCCATCTCAAGGCCTTCCAGCGCCAGGACGGCACGTCGATCATGCGGCCGGAGATCGCGCTCGGAAAGGCGTTCGGCGCTCTGGCGCTGGGCACGGGCTCGCGCGCGCTGCATGGAATGGCGGCCGAGCGCCCGCATTTCATCGAGGGCCTGGTGGCGGCGTCCGGCGGCCGCATCATCCCGGTGCCCGGCGGCGTGCTGATCACCGTCGCGTCGGGGGAGATCGTCGGCGCCGTCGGCGTCACCGGCGACACGTCCGACAATGACGAGGCCTGCGCGGCCTACGCCATCGCCAAGGCCGGCTTCACGCCGAAGGGCTGACGCCCCGCGGCCGGGAGCCTCCTGATCCGCCCCGAAAGCCGCCATGCGCTATTCGGGATGATGGTCTAGCCGTTGAAGCTGACGTCGCGGCTGGCCGAGCGGATCGACACGGAGAAGCCGGCCAGCAGGTCGATCAGCGAGATCACCATCAGGGTGAAGAACACGGAGTGCGCGGCACCCCGGACCAGCAGGAACTCCACCAGGAAGGCGACGAAGACGAAGGTCGACAGCAGGTGGTCGACCACCGAGGTCGTGGAGGTCCGGGTCGCCTTGAGGATCTCGACGAAGAAGAACAGCAGCGCCACGACGATGAGCGCGTCGCCGAGCGTCATCGTCCAGACGCCGCCCGACATCATCGAGACCGACAGGATCTCGGTCGCCCAGACATCGCCCGGGCCGGAGCCGAAAACGCCCGAAAGGCCGATGTTGAACAGGATGAAGGGCACGATCAGCAGCGGAATGCTGGCAAGCATCTCGGTCTCCATGGCGCTCGCGGTCGGCGCGAGTAACAGCCCCGCCGGTCCGTCCGTCAAGCCCCGCGCGGGCCGACCGGCGGCTCCAAAGACGAAAAAGGCCGGCATGCGCCGGCCTTCGGGAACGGTCGTCCGCGTCCGGTGCGACGTTCAGCTTTCCTTGGGTTCCAGCACCTGGCGGCCGCGATACATGCCGGTCTTCAGGTCGATGTGGTGAGGGCGGCGCATCTCGCCGGAATTCTTGTCCTCGACATAGGACGGGGCCTTCAGCGCGTCGGCCGAGCGGCGCATGCCGCGCTTCGACGGCGAGGTCTTTCTTTTCGGAACAGCCATGGATCACTCCAAACGATCGGTCAAAAGGCCCGCTCGCGCCCGAAATGGAGGGCCGCCGAGGAGCCGGGGTCTCGTGAAAGTGGCGTGCCTATACACAAAGGCGGCCGTCTTGACCAGTGCGGGCACGACTTTTTTGCCCGGTGCCCGGCTCAGTTGAGGCCAAGGCAATTGAACTGGGTGATGCCGGCCTGGTCGACGCGGCGCTCGATGGCCGCCGCCAGGCGTCTCAGCCCATCGCCCGGCTTGGCCGGGTTGCGGGCGATCGGGTTGGGCAGCGTCACCGCGAGCAGCGAGGCCTCGCGCCGCGTCAGGTTCTTCGCCGGCTTGCCGAAATGATACTGCGCCGCGGCCTCGATGCCGTAGATGCCCGGCCCCCATTCGGCGATGTTGAGATAGATCTCCATGATGCGGCGTTTCGACATGACCACGTCGATGTAGATCGCGTAGGGGATCTCGACCAGCTTGCGCACCGAGCCCAGCGGCCGGTGCCAGAGGTACAGGTTCTTCACCGTCTGCATCGGGATCGTCGACGCGCCGCGCATCCCCTCTCCGCTGATCGCGTCGCCGATCACCGCCGAGAGCTCGGCGAAGTCGACCCCCCTGTGCCAGCAGAACTGCCCGTCCTCCGACATCACCACGGATTTCACCAGCGCCGGCGCCACGTCGTCGATCGGAACCCAGCGGCGGTCGTAGCCCTGCAGCGTCACCACGTCCTTGATCATCAGGGTCGAGACCGGGTGAACGAACGACGCCTTGTAGAGAAAGGTCAGCGCCGCCGGAACGAGCCCGAGCACGAAGCAGACGAGGATGACACGGCGCAGCAGCCATCCGAAGCCACGCTTGCGCCGCTTCGCAGGCATTGCCGACCTTTCCTCGTCGATCTCGACGATGGGCGCTGACACGACGGTCTTTCGCTTCTTTGCCACGCCGTATCGAATAAAGGCGGCGCCCGTGTGGTGCAATCGGGCATCGCGCCCGGCTTGACCCCGACCGGCTTTACCGTAAACGAAACCGCATGGCCGAAATCGACGAGCGAACCTTCCAGGACGTGCTGAAGCGGCACGCCCGGAGTGTCGAGGGCCTGCTGGCCCGCCTGCTGACCGATCGCCCCGAAAGCGGCGAGATCGCCCGACCGGCCCATCTCATGGCCGCCATCCGCCACGGGGTGCTGAATGGCGGCAAGCGGCTGAGACCCGCGCTGGTCATGGAGAGCACGGCGCTCTTCGACGGCGATGCGGAGGCGGCGCTGCGCGTGGCGGCGGCGCTCGAATGCGTCCACTGCTACTCGCTGATCCACGACGACCTGCCGGCGATGGACGACGACGATCTGCGGCGCGGCCAGCCGACGGTGCACAAGGCCTTCGACGAGGCGACGGCGATCCTCGCCGGCGACAGCCTGCTGACGCTGGCCTTCGACATCGTCGCCGCGCCGGCGACGCCGCTGGCCGACCGCGCCCGGGCCGAGCTGGTCCTGGCGCTGGCGCGGGCGTCGGGCCCCGGTGGCATGGCCGGCGGTCAGGCGCTCGATCTTGCGGCCGAGCGCGAAACCCCCGACGAGGCCGGCATCATCCGCCTGCAGGCGATGAAGACCGGCGCGCTGATCCGCTTCGCCTGCGAGGCGGGCGCCATCGTCGCAGGCGCACCGGCAGCCGACCGGGAGCGGCTTGCCGAATACGGCTCGGCGATCGGGCTCGCCTTCCAGCTCGCCGACGACCTGCTGGACCTCACCTCCGACGCCGCGACGCTGGGCAAGGCGACGCGCAAGGACGAAGGTGCGGGCAAGGCGACGCTGGCATCGCTTCATGGCGAGGCGTGGACCCGCGGCCAGCTGGCCGGGCTCGTCGCGCAGGCGTGCGACCTGCTCGAGCCGTTCGGTCCCCGCTCCGGCGTGCTGAAGGCCGCGGCGCGCTTCATCGCGGACCGCCGCAGCTGATCCACGCTGCACCGCAACGAACTTTTTCTTAATGGTAATGATGTGTGATCGGCGGGCGTAAATTTGTGCGTATTTCCCGCGGAGCGGACGCGTGCCCAAGTATTCTTCCTTCATCCGGTCGATCCGGATCCGCTACCTTTCCGGCCTTTTCATCATCGCGGCGACGGCCGCGGGCATCATGCTCGGGCTGAACAGCCTGAACGCCTACCGGCACAATGTCGACCAGATCAGCTCGGCGCTGGTCGGCTTCACGCGCGACCTGCGCAACGCCACCAATTTCGCCGAACAGGCGGTGCGCAACTGGCGACCCGACACGCGGGAGCAGCTGGCGAGTGCCGCCTTCGGCCATGTCGAGCGGCTCAACCTGGGCATCGAGCAGCTGTCGGCAATGATCGTCGACATCAAGCCCGAGCTGTCCACCGCCGCGGTGAACGAGATCGACGGCGCGTCGATCAATGGCGATCTCTTCTGGACGTCGCGCGACATCGTCCGCAATCTCGGCCTGCTGGCCACCGCCGAGAAGGCCGACGAGTGGAGCTACCGGGAGATCCGCAATCAGCACGACCTCTTCGTCCAGCCGGCGCTCAACCGGGCCAAGACGGCGATGGACGAGGAGCGGCGCCTGGCGGAGCGGCAGAGCGACACCCTGCTCGGCTGGGCGAGCGGCCTTCTGATCCTCGTGCTGGGCATCGTCGCCTTCTCGGTCTTTCGGCCGATGGAGAAGGCAATCCGCCGTGCCTTCGACGAGTCCGAGGCATCGCTGGTCAAGGCCGAGGCGGCCGATCGCGCCAAGTCGGAATTCCTCGCCAATATGAGCCATGAGATCCGCACGCCGATGAACGGCGTGCTGGGCATGGCCGAACTGCTGGCCAAGACCGAGCTCAACACGCGGCAGAAGACGTTCACCGAGGTGATCGTGAAGTCGGGCAACGCGCTGCTGACCATCATCAACGACATTCTCGACTTCTCCAAGATCAGCGCCGGCCAGCTGACGCTCGATCCCTCGCCCTTCCCGCTGACCGAAGCCGTCGAGGACGTCGCCACGCTGATCTCGGCGCGCGTCGCGGAGAAGAACCTGGAACTCATCGTGCGCGTCGATCCGCGCCTGCCGCGCCATGTCGTCGGCGACGTCGGCCGCTTCCGCCAGATCGTCACGAACCTGCTCGGCAACGCGGTCAAGTTCACCGAGAAGGGCCATGTCCTCATCGACGTCTCCGGCGACATCGTGGACGACGTCGCCAAGCTGCATGTGCGCGTGGAGGACACCGGCATCGGCATCCCGCCGGACAAGCTGCAGAACGTGTTCGAGAAGTTCGCGCAGGTCGACTCCTCGTCGACGCGGCGCCATGAGGGAACCGGCCTCGGCCTCGCGATCGCCGCGCGGCTGGTCGACCTGATGGGCGGCACGATCGGGCTGGAGAGCGAGGTCGGCCGCGGTTCCGTGTTCTGGTTCGACGTGCCCCTGCCGGTACACCATCACCAGGAACGCGACACGACCGTGCCGGTCGACGTGACCGGCGCGCGCGTCCTCGTCATCGACGACAACCAGGTGAACCGCGACATCCTGCTGGAGCAGCTGCGCAGCTGGGGCTTCGACTGCGCCGCAGCCGAGAGCGGTGCCGTTGGCCTCGCCTTCCTCGACCGCGCGGCGCAGCTCGGCGCCAAGGTCGACTGCGTCATCCTCGACTACCAGATGCCCGGCATGAACGGCGCCGACGTCGCCAAGGCGATGTCGTCCGACACGCGCACGGCCGGCATCCCGGTCGTGCTGCTGACCTCGGTCGACCAGGTCGATTTCGGCCGGCTGGTGCTCGATTTCGGCATCGCCGCGCACCTGACCAAGCCCGCCCGCTCCTCGGCGCTTCTCGGAACCGTCATCGCCGTGATCCAGAAGGCGCGCAGCAATCTCGGCAAGGCCGCCGCCTTCGTCCGGCCCGCGCACGACGCGGCGATCACCGTGCTGCGTCCGCAACCGGTCCCGCACCAGCCGGCGGTCACCGACGTCCGCGAGGTCCAGGCGCTCCAGTCGTCGGTCCCGCTGGACATCCTGATCGCCGAGGACAATGAGGTGAACCAGCTGGTCTTCGGGCAGATCCTCAGCAGCCTCGGCCTGTCCTACCGCATCGCCGGCAACGGCCGCACGGCGGTCGAGATGCACCGGGCGCTGAAGCCCAAGCTGATCCTGATGGACGTGTCCATGCCGGAGATGAACGGCTACGAGGCCGCCCGCGCCATCCGCGAGGCGGAGAAGGCGACCGGCGCGCATATTCCGATCATCGGCGTCACCGCGCACGCGCTGAAGGGCGACCGCGAGAAGTGCATCGATGCCGGCATGGACGACTATCTGCCGAAGCCGATCTCGCCGGACCGGCTGGGCGCCAAGATCGGCACCTGGCTGAGCGAGAACGCCCTGGCCAAGACGGCTTGAACGAGTCCTCCGAAGGACGCACTCACGGACATCCACTCGCCTACAGCCGGAACCTCTCTCTGATGGCTGCCGCACAGTCGGCGGCGCTCGTTGCCGTCGTATCGACCTCGAAGTCGTAGCGCTTGCCGCGATGGACACGCTCGACCTGCCAGCGCGCGAGGCCGGGCATGCGGTCGCCGCGCGCCAGCTCGCGCTGCTCGAGCACGTCAAGCGAGGCATGAACGCCGACGACGTGAAGATCGAAGCCGGCGAGCAGCGCGCGATACTCGCGGAGTTCATCGCCCAGAAGCACATCGTCGACGATGAGATCGTTGCCTGCCGCGGCCAGCGCGGCGACTGCACCGCGCATACCGCGGAGCAGGCGCCGGCCGGTCGGGCCGACGGTGACCTCCACGGCCGGAAGGCCATCGACCGTGCGCTCGATGAAATGCACGCCTTCGGGATGGTCCTGCAGCGATTGCGGCAGCATCTCCAGAAAATGGTCCATCTGCACATGCAGCAGCGGCCGTCGGGCGATGCGTTGCAGCTCCCGCGCGATCGAACTCTTGCCGGAACTGCCGGCGCCGTTGAGCAGGATGATCGTGGTCACGTGACGCGCCGCCCGAACGGGATGATCTCCGGCGCGTCCGCGCGCCAGGCACCCCCGCTCCAGTCGCCCATCCAGCGGTCCACGACGAGGCCGGCGTCGCGGATCGCCGCCTCGACGTCCGTCTTCGGCGGAAAGGCGATCTTCGACTGCGCCGACAGCGACCGGCCATCGGGAAGCCTGTAGTGCGTCTCGTAGGTCGCGATGGCCGCGGCCGGGTCGAACGCGACGTCATTCCAGGCCTCGACCAGCCCGAGTTCCGGATGCTGCACGGTCCGGCGCGAGGCGTCGGGCGTCCACTCCCGCCACTCCTCGCGGCCGGGATTGCGCGTGTCGAAGACGAAGCGGCCGCCCGGCGCGAGGTGCGCTGCGATCGTGCCGATCGCGGCATGGCGGTCCTCTGCGGTGAGGAAGACCTGGAACGCGTGGCCGGTCAGCACGACGAGGTCAAAGCTGCGGCCCAGCCGCACGCTGCGCGCGTCGCCTTCCACCCAGGTGACCCGGTCCCCGCCGGGACGCAGCCGAGCGACGTCGAGCATCGGCTTGGCCGGATCGACGCCGACGACCTCACGGCCCTCCGCGATCGCGGCGGCGAGCTGGCCTGTGCCGCAGCCGAGGTCGAGGACGCTCCGGCTGGCCTCGGCCAGGCCGCGGCAGTAGAGGAAATCCGCTCCGCCCGAATTCTCGATGTCGTAGAATTCGACGAGGGAAGGGTCGCTGTAGAGCCGATCTTCGTCCATCTCACCAATTCCGCATGACGATGCAGGATGCGCCTGCGACGCGCAGCTGCTGGCAAAGCCGGTCGGCGCCGGCACGATCCTCGAGCCCCAGGCGCACCGCATAGATGCCGCGGCGGCCGATCGCCGAGCGGACCCTGCTGACCACCGGTTCGTAGCCGGCGACCATCGCCTCGTGCCGGCCGGCGACGCGCTGCCATTGCCGCACCGCGACGTCGCGGCGGAAGTGACCCGCGACCTGCACGCCCCACGGCTTCAGTTGCACCGATGCCATCGCCACCGTCTCTACCTTCGCTGCCGGCATGGCGCGGCAGGCAGCGCCGAACCCGGTGTCGGCCGCCAGCGGGCGCACCGTACCCGCATAGGCGCGGTCCGAGAAGGCATCGGCCGGCTCGCCCATGATGTCCAGCACGAAGTTCTCCGTCTCGAGCGGCAGGAAGCCGCCCCGCGACAGCCAGCGCGAGACGCGCGCCTCCCCTGCATTGTAGGCCGCGGCGGCGAGGCCCAGATTGCCGAAACCGGTCCTGAGCTCCCCGAGATACTTCGCCGAGGCCGGGATGGCCTGGTCGATGTCGAAGGAATCGGCCAGCCCGCGCGCTCTCGCCGTGCCCGGCATGAACTGCGCTATTCCTTCCGCGCCGGCGGGGCTGACCGCCTGGTGGTCGAAGCGGCTCTCCTTCCAAATCAGCCGGGCGAAGAAGGCGTCGGGGATGCCGTGTTCTTCGGCGCTGACCTCTATCAGGTCGCAGATACGGTGGATGTTCACCGGCTTGTCGCGGCCGGGCGGGTCGGCGAGGGCGGGGGAGGCGAACAACAGTGCCACCATAAGCTGTATCAGGAACCCAGGCCACGCCCCCTCACCCGGCCTCCGCTTCGCTCGGCCACCCTCTCCCCGGTGGGGAGAGGAGGCGGTCGGCGCCGGCCCATCGATGATTTGCCGGGGTCCTGGAGATTTTCCTCTCCCCAGTGGGGAGAGGGTGGCCGAGCCCGGTGGCGAAGCCGCCGGAAGCGGAGGCCGGGTGAGGGGGTGACCTGTCAACAGCTACTCGGCCGCCTGCCGGCCATTGCCGAAGCGGCGCTCGATGTAGTCGGCGACCATTTTCTGGAAGTCCGCGGCGATGTCGGGGCCGCGCAGCGTCGCCGCCTTGCGCCCGTCGACGAAGACCGGCGCGGTCGGCGTCTCGCCCGTTCCGGGCAGCGAGATGCCGATGTCGGCGTGCTTGGATTCGCCGGGGCCGTTGACGATGCAGCCCATCACCGCGACCTTCAGCTCCTCGACGCCGGGATATTTCTCGCGCCAGACCGGCATGTTCACCCGGATGTCGTTCTGGATCGTCTGCGCCAGTTCCTGGAACACGGTGGACGTCGTGCGGCCGCAGCCGGGGCACGCCGCGACGATCGGCACGAACTGGCGGAAGCCCATGGTCTGGAGCAGTTCCTGCGCGACCTGCACCTCGCGCGTGCGGTCGCCGCCGGGTTCCGGCGTCAGCGAGATGCGGATCGTGTCGCCGATGCCCTGCTGGAGCAGGATGCCCATCGCGGCGGACGATGCCACGATGCCCTTGGAGCCCATGCCGGCCTCGGTGAGGCCGAGATGCAGCGCATGGTCCGAGCGGTTCGCCAGTTCCGTGTAGACGGCGATGAGATCCTGAACCGCCGACACCTTCGCCGACAGGATGATGCGGTCGCGCGACAGGCCGATCTCCTCGGCCATCTCGGCCGACAGCAGCGCCGACTGCACGATCGCCTCGCGCGTCACCTGCTGCGCCGTCAGCGGCGAGCCCTGCCGCTGGTTGTCGTCCATCAGCCGCGTCAGCAGGTCCTGGTCGAGCGAGCCCCAGTTGACGCCGATGCGCACCGGCTTGCCGTAGCGGATCGCCATCTCGACGATCGCCGCGAACTGGCGGTCCTTCTTCTCCTTGAAGCCGACATTGCCGGGATTGATGCGGTATTTCGCCAGCGCCTCGGCACAGGCCGGATGGTCGGCCAGCAGCTTGTGGCCGATGTAGTGGAAGTCGCCGACCAGCGGCACGTTGATGCCGAGGCGATCGAGACGCTCCTTGATGGCGGGGACGGCGGCGGCACTTTCGTCCCGGTCGACGGTGATGCGCACGATCTCCGAACCCGCGCGATGCAGCGCCGCGACCTGTGCCACCGTCTGGTCGATATCGGCGGTGTCGGTGTTGGTCATCGACTGTACGACGACGGGCGCGCCGCCGCCCACCATGACGCCGCCGACGTCGACGCCGACCGAATTCCGGCGCGGGAAGGGCGACGAGAAATAGCCAGTCATCCGCGCGGCCGCCTTTCGCATGAATCCGCTCCTCACGTGGCGAAGCCCGGCGGTGAAGTCAATACAATCGCCCGTTCCCCGGGCGGTCGCCCGGCGACGCGCCTGGCTGCTTGCCATTGGCAGGATTGCTGCAGTGCAATATCAACGACGCATCCTGAGGCCGCCCGGAGACATTTTCATGACCACGAAACGCACCGCCATCGTCACGGGCTCGACCTCCGGCATCGGCCGCGCCATCGCCGAGGCCCTCGCTTCGGGCGGCTGCGACGTCGCCATCAACTCCTTCTCCGACACCAAGGAAGACCATGCGGTCGCGGCCGAAATCGCCGCCAGACACGCCGTCAAGGCGATCTACATTAGGGCCGACATGGCCAGGCCCGACGAGTGCCGCGCCCTCGTCGCGCGCGCCGCCAACGATCTCGGCAGCGTCGACATCCTGGTCAACAATGCGGGCATCCAGTTCGTCTCGCCGGTGGAGACGTTCCCCGTCGACCGCTGGGATGCGATCATCGCGATCAACCTGTCGTCGGCGTTCCACACCACGGCCGCGGCCGTCGCCGCGATGCGCGAGGCCGGCTGGGGCCGCATCGTCAACATCGCGTCCGCGCATGGGCTGCGCGCCTCGCCCAACAAGTCGGCCTATGTCGCGGCCAAGCACGGCGTCGTCGGACTGACCAAGACCGTGGCGCTGGAGCTGGCCGGCAGCGGCGTCACCGCCAACGCCGTATGTCCCGGTTTCGTCCACACGCCGCTGGTGGAGAAGCAGATCGTCGATCTCGCGGCGGCGCATCCGGACCTCGGCCGCGACAGAGTGATCCGCGACCTGATCCTGCAGAAACAGCCCAGCAAGCAGTTCGCCACGGTCGACCAGGTGGCGGCTTCTGTCGTCTATCTCTGCTCCGACGCGGCGGCGCAGGTGACGGGCACGACGATCTCGATCGACGGCGGCTGGACCGCGCAGTAGCCAGGTCAGGCCGGCGCTGCGACAGGAGCCATTCCCCGCAAGGTGCCCGCCAGCCGGCCAAGATCGCCTGCCAGGCTGCGAAGCTCCGCGAGCGTGGCGCCGCGCATCTTGGCGCCGTCGAAGGCGTCGAGCAGGATGTCGGCGAGCGCCTGGGGCGTCGGAGCGGCGGGCGTCCGATCCCCGTCGGCGGCTTCTAGGGCCTTGACGAGGGCAGCGGCGACGCGGCCGCGCACCGTCGCGATCAGGTCGGCGGTAACCGTGTCCTTCATGTCCAGCAGTTCGGCGCCGTGGGGCGACCCCGCCATCTCTTCCTTCAGCGCGACGAAGCAGAGCTCGAACATCCGCGTGACCCGCTCGTCGAGTTTGCCCCCACCGGACAGGATCCGCTCCGCCTCGGCGACCATCCGCGCGGCGAAGCCGGCCGCCAGTTCGCGGAAGATCTCGGTCTTGTTCTTGAAGTGCAGGTAGACGGCCGGGCGCGACATCTCGGCGGCACGGGCGATGTCGTCCATCGTCGTCCGGCCGAAACCGTAGGCCAGGAAATGCCCGGCCGCAGCCTCGATAATGCGGCGGCGCTTGGGATCTTCGGTCAGGATAGGCAGGTCATGCACGGGCGTGATGCATCTCGAATGGAGGTTGGTTGACATTCTGACAGAATTTGTCAAAATGTAAACACGACCTCAGGTTCGTGCCAGCATAGACGACAACGAAGGGTATCCCTATGCGCCTGTCCGTAGACGGCAAAGCCGTGGAAATCGAGGCCGATCCAGACATGCCGCTGCTGTGGGCGCTGCGCGACCTCGCCGGCATCACCGGTCCCAAATTCGGCTGCGGCATCGCCGCGTGCGGCGCCTGCACGGTCCTCATCGACGGCATTCCGGTGCGGTCCTGCTCGCTCCCCGTCGGCCAGGCCCTGGGCGAGATCACGACCATCGAAGGCATCTCAACCGGCGGCAAGCTGCATCCGGTCCAGCAGGCCTGGCTCGACGAACAGGTCGCGCAGTGCGGCTACTGCCAGGCGGGGCAGATCATGTCGGCGGTGGCGCTGCTCGACGAGATCGCCGACCCGACCGACGCCGATATCGACAATGCCATGGGTGGCAATCTCTGCCGCTGCGGCACCTATCCGCGCATCCGCGCCGCCATCCACAAGGCAGCCGCGCTCAAACAGGCGGGGGCGTGACATGGGACGCGTCGCGAAGATCGCCCGCCGCACCTTCCTGATCGGCGCCGCCGTGGTCGCCGGCGGTGCGGCCTTCGGCTACTGGACCTATCGGCGGCCGTATCCGAACCCGCTCGAAGACGACCTCGCCGAGGGCGAGGCCACGTTCAACCCGTTCGTGAAGATCGCCTCGGACAACACGATCACTGTGATCGCGCCGCGCGCCGAGATGGGCCAGGGCATCTCCACGACGCTCGCCGCCTTCGTCGCCGAGGAACTGGACGTCACGCTCGACAAGGTCACCGTCGAGCACGGCCCTGCCTCCTATGCCTATTACAACGCCGTCATCACCGAGGAGGGCGGCGGCTTCTATTTCTGGGACGACAGCCGCGTGGCCGAGGCGGTGCGCTCGGTCCTCGGCGGTGTCGCCAAGGTGATGGGCCTGCAGGGCACCGGCGGCTCCACCTCGACGCGCGACGGCTACGACCGGATGCGCCAGGCCGGCGCCGCGGCGCGCATGATGCTGGTCGCCGCCGCCGCCGCGCGGCTCGGCGTTCGGCCCGATGAACTCGAGACCGACAACGGCACGATCGTCCACCGGGCCTCCAGCCGCAGCGTCACCTATGGCGAGGTCGCGATCGATGCGGGCAAGCTCGACGTGCCCGACGCGGTGACCCTCCGGGACAAGGCGCAGTGGAAGCTGCTCGGCAAGCCGCAGCCGCGCGTCGACATGCTGGCCAAGGTCACCGGCGCGCCGATCTTCGGCATCGACGTCACGCAACCCGACATGCTCTTCGGCACGGTCCGCATGAGCCCGGTCTTCGGCGCCAGGCCCGTGCGTTCGGACCTGTCGAAGGCCGAGGCGATGCCGGGCGTCATGAAGATCGTGCCGATCGAGACCAGCTACGGCAGCGGTTTCGGCGTGATCGCGCAGAACACCTGGGCCGCGTTCAAGGCCGCCGAGGCGATCGACGTCGAATGGGGCAAGCCGAGCAATCCGGCCGACACCAACGCGATCATGAAGACGATCATGGATGCCGCCGCGAAGGGCAGCGCCAGCGCCATGCGCGACGACGGCGACGTCGACGCGGCCTTCGCGGACGCGCCTGCCGACCGCGTCATCGAGGCCGAATACAGCGTGCCCTACCTGTCGCACGCGCCGATGGAACCGATGAACGCCACCGCCCGGCTGAAGGACGGGGTGCTCGACGTCTGGTCGCCGAACCAGATGCCGGTTCTGGTGCGCTGGTTCTGCGGCGACATCGCGGGCGTGCCGCTCGACAAGGTCCACGTCCACACCACCTCGATGGGCGGCGCCTTCGGGCGGCGCGGCGAGATGGACTTCTCGCTCTACGCCACGCTGCTGGCCATGCATGCTGACGGGCGTCCGGTGAAGGTCACCTGGACGCGCGAGGAAGACATGCGGGTCGGCGTCTACCGCCCCGCGGCCGGCGGACGCTTCCGTGCAAGGATCGGCGATGACGGCTCGCCGGTCGCGGTGGACATGCGTATCAGCGCGCAGAACATGATGGACTCGATCATGTCGCGCTGGTTCCCGTCGCTGCCCGGCGGCGCGACCGATCCGGCCATAACCGACGGGTCGCACAACCAGCCCTACACGATCCCGAACTACCGCGTCGCGTCGATCGCCGCGCCGCTGACCATCCCCGTCAGCTTCTGGCGGTCGGTCGGCAATTCGGTGAACGGCTATTTCCACGAGGCCTTCATGGACGAGATCGCCCATGCCGGCGGCGTCGATCCGGTGGAGTTGCGGCGCAGGCTGATGGCGAATCATCCGGCCGCGCTCGCGGTGGTGAACAAGGTCGCCGAGATGTCGAACTGGGGCGAGACGCTGCCGGCCGGCACGGCGAAGGGATTTGCCTTCACGCTCTCCTTCGGCAGCTGGTGCGGCCAGGTCATCCAGGTCGCCGACACGCCGGCCGGGATCAAGCTCGAGAAGATGTGGATCGCCGTCGACGTCGGCACCGCCATCGATCCCGGCATCATCGACGCGCAGCTGGTGTCGGGCGCGATCTACGGCCTGTCCGCGGCGATGGGCCAGCAGGTCACCTTCAAGGACGGCATGGTGGAGCAGTCCAACTTCCACGACTTCGACGCCATGCGCATGTTCCAGTGCCCCGACTTCGAGGTTGCCATCCTCGAGAACTTCCACCGCATGGGCGGCGTCGGCGAGGTCGGCACGCCGCCGGCGGCACCGGCACTCGCCAACGCGATCTTCGCGCTCACTGGAAAGCGCATCCGCAGCCTTCCCCTCGACCGGGAGGTGCGCTTCGCATGAGACCGATCGCCACATTGCTGACGGCTCTTGCCATCGTCGCCGCCTCCGGTGCGATCGCCCAGGAGACCGTCGAGACACCGCCGCCGCCCGTCGTCGATCCCGTCGCCGGGCTCGCCGCATGGTCGAAGATCAATGCCGTGTTCGCGCATCCGCGCTGCGCCGGCTGCCATGTCGAGGACGACCAGCCGCGCTGGTCCGGCGACCATTACGGCGGCACCCGCGTGCATGCCTTCAACGTCCGCCGCGGCGAGGACGGTTCGGGATTCGGCAATCCCGGCCTGCGCTGCACGACCTGCCATTTCGAAAGCAATTCCAGCGTCTTGCACGGCCCGCCGGGGGCGCCGAACTGGCATCTGGCGCCGGCCCAGATGGCCTGGTGGGACAAGTCGTCCGCGCAGATCTGCGCCCAGATCAAGGATCCCGAGCGCAATGGCGGACGCACGCTGGAGGAGGTGGCCGTCCACGTCCGCGACGACGCGCTCGTCGCCTGGGGCTGGGCGCCCGGACCGGGCCGCGAGCCCGCGCCCGGTTCCGCCGAGGCGACCTTTCAGGCGCTGCAGGATTGGATCACGGCCGGTTCACCATGCCCGCAGGACTGAAGCGTCGATGAAAAGAACTGACTATATTGCAGTGCGAAACTGATGTAAGAACCCGCGCGCTCGGCAATGCGTCGGCGCGTCGGGTCTGGCCGGTTGAATGCGTATTCGGGCCAACCCATATCCGACCTCGATGCCGAAAATGTGATGAGCGCCGGCTTGTCCTGACCTGCGCCACGGAAAAGTGACATGAAGATCAGGTTCCACAAGCTGGCGGCGATCGCCGTCCTGATCGGTTTCAGCGCATGGATCGCCACCGGCGAGTTCTCGTCGGTCGGCAGCGCGCAGTCGGAAGCCGAAGCAACGCCCCCCGCGACCGCGGCCGAGGAGGCGGCGCCCCCCGTCCTGCGCACCGTCGCCGTCGTCGTGCCGCCGCGCGTGCAGCATGCGCGTGCCATCCGCATCTCGGGCCAGACGCAGGCAGACCAGCGCGCGGTGCTCACCACCCGCGCCGCCGGCGTGATCGGCGACCTGCGGGTGCAGAAGGGTTCGGCGGTGAAGGCCGGCGACGTGATCCTCGTCCTTGCCGCCGAGGAGAAGAAGGCCGCGTTCGAAATGGCGAAGGCGCTGCTGGCGCAGCGCCAGGCCGAGTTCAACGCCGCGGAGCGCCTCGCCGAGACCGGCAACATGCCGAAGCTCCAGCTGGAGACGTCGCGCGCGGCGCTTGCCGCCGCGAAATCGCAGGTCGAAGCGGCCGAGGCCGATCTCGGCCGGCTGGAGGTCAAGGCGCCGTTCAGCGGCATCATCGACCGGCTCGACGTCGAGGCCGGCAGCTCCGTCGGCCAGGGCGCCCAGGTGGCGACGCTCCTCAACCTCGATCCGATCATCGGCGCGGGCGAGGTCAGCGAGCGCGATCTCGGCCATATCAGGATCGGCGACGACGCGGATGTGCGCCTCGTCAACGGCAAGATGGTGGCCGGCAAGCTGCGCTATGTCAGCCGCGACGCCTCCGCGCAGACGCGGACGTTTCCGCTGGAAGTGGCGATCCCCAACGCCGACGGCGCCATTCCCGCCGGCATGACGGCCGAGATCACGCTGAAGACCGAGCCGGCCGACGCGGTCATCCTGCCGCGCTCGGTGGTGACGCTGTCCGAAAGCGGCGACCTCGGCATCCGCGCCGTCGACAAGGACTCGAAGGTCGTGTTCTACCCGATCGACCTCGTCGACGACATGCCGAACGGCCTGGTGCTGGGCGGCATTCCGGCCGACGCGCGCGTCATCGTCGCCGGACAGGACCTCGTCACCGAGGGCGACACGGTCAACGCCGTCGAGGCCGACCAGGAAACCATCAACAGGCTGATCGGCGAAGTGACCGGCGGGACGCAGTAGGCATGGACATCGTTAAGCTTGCGATCCGCAATGCGCGCCTGACGCTCTCCATCCTCGTCTTCCTGATCATCGCGGGCGCGCTGGCCTACCAGGCCGTGCCCAAGGAAGCCGAGCCGGACGTCGCGATCCCGATCATGTATGTCAGCCTCGGCTATCAGGGCATCTCGCCCGAGGATGCCGAGCGGCTGCTGCTGAGGCCCGTCGAGGCGCAGCTGAAAAATCTCAAGGGTCTCAAGCAGATGAAGTCGGCCGCCTACCAGGGCGGCGGCTACGTGCTCGTCGAGTTCGACCCGTCCACCGATCTCGGCGACGCGCTGGTCGACACCCGCAACAAGGTGCAGGACGCCAAGCGCGACCTGCCGCAGGGCGCCGACGAGCCCAGCGTGACCGAGGTCAACATCTCCGAGTTCCCGGTGCTCGTCATCACGCTGTCGGGCAACGTGCCCGAGCGCGTTCTGGTGACCGCGGCGAAGGAGCTGCGCGACCGCGTCGAGGAGGTTCCCGGCGTGCTGGAAGGCACGATCCAGGGCTCGCGCGACGAACTGGTCGAGGCGATCATCGATCCGGTGAAGCTGTCGTCCTACGGGCTGCAGCTGGACCAGCTGATCCAGGGCATCGGCGCGTCGAACAGCCTCGTCGCCGCCGGCGCGATCGAAGGCGCGGAGGGCAAGTACGCCGTCAAGGTGCCGTCGCTGATCGAGACCGCCGAGGACGTGGCCCGCCTGCCCGTCGTGGCCGGGCCGAACGCGATCGTCCAGGTTCAGGACCTGGCGACCGTGCGCTCCACCTTCAAGGACGCCGTCACGATCACGCGCCTCAACGGCAAGCCGGCGGTCGCGATCGAGGTGAAGAAGCGCGTCGGCGCCAACATCGTCGAGACGATCGACGGCGCCAAGGCCGTCGCCGACACGTTCGCGACGCAGGTGCCGGAGGGCATGGAAGTCACCTACACCCAGGACAAGTCGGTGTTCGTGAACCAGCTGCTCAACGACCTGCAGAACCACGTGATGATCGCCGTCATCCTGGTCTTCATCGTCATCCTCTACGCGCTCTCCGGGCGCGCCTCGCTGCTGATCGGCCTCGCCATCCCGTCGTCGTTCCTGATGGGCATCCTGGCGCTCGCGATGATGGGCTACACGATCAACATGATCGTGCTGTTCAGTCTCATCCTCGCGGTGGGCATGCTGGTCGACGACGCGATCATCGTCACCGAATTCGCCGAGCGGCGCATGACCGAGGGCATGCCGCGCGAGCAGGCCTTCGAGATGGCGGCCAAGCGCATGGCCGGCCCCGTCGTCGCCGCCACCATGACCCGCATCGCGGCCTTCTCGCCGCTGCTGTTCTGGCCCGGCATCGTCGGCGACTTCATGAAATACCTGCCGATCACGCTGATCGTCACGCTCGCAGCGTCGATGGCCTATGCGCTGATCTTCGCGCCGACGCTCGGCGCCATGTTCGCCAAGGCGCCGCTGCACGACGAGCACGAGCGGCGCGACGGCGTCTACATGGCGATCGTCAAGCGGGCCGTGCGCTTTCCGGTGACCGTGCTGGTGCTGACCGTCGGCCTGCTCGCCGGCTCGGTCTGGGCCTATGGCCAGTTCGGCCGCGGCGTCGAGTTCTTCCCCTCCGTCGAGCCGGACTACGGCCTGCTCTACGTGCACGCGCGGGGCAATCTCTCGCTGGCCGAGATGGACACGGCGACGCGCGAGGCGGAGCGGCGCATCCTCGGCTGGCCCGGCATCAAGTCGGTCTACACCCGCTCCGGCAAGACGCCGGGCGGCGGCCAGGACATTCCCGAGGACGTCGTCGGCGTCATCCAGTACGAGTTCATCGACTGGCGCGAGCGCAAGCCCGCGCACGACATCCTCGCCGACCTGCGCGTCGCGATGGCGGGCATCCCCGGCGTCGACGTCGAGGTGCGCGTGCCGGATGCGGGACCGCCGACCGGCAAGGCGATCCAGCTGCAGCTGTCCGCCACCAATCCCGAGGGCCTGAACGAGAAGGCCAAGGTCGTCGCCGCCGAGATCGCCAAGGTTCCCGGCGTCATCGACATCTCCGACGGCCTGCCGCCGCCCGGCATCGACTGGGCGCTCGAGGTCGACCGCACCAAGGCCGCGCAATACGGCATCAGCCCGATGTCGGTGGGCACGGTCGTGCAGCTCGTCACCAGCGGCCTGAAGCTCACGGACTACCGTCCGGCCGGGGCCGACGACGCCGTCGACATCCGGCTGCGCCTGCCCGAGGACCGGCGCACCCTCGCCGCCCTCGACGACCTGCGCATCCAGACGCCGCGCGGCGCCGTTCCGATCTCCAACTTCGTGGTCCGCAAGCCGGAACAGCGGGTCGGTATCCTGAACCGCATCGAAGGCGAACGGACGATCACCGTGCAGGCCAACGTCGCGACCGGCCACCAGGTCGCCGCGGTGCAGGCGGAGGTCGCCAAGACCGTCGGCGCGATGGATCTCGGCGCCTTCAAGTGGAAGCTCGCCGGTTCCAGCCAGGACAGCGAGGAAGCCGGTGCGTTCCTGACCAACGCATTCGGCGCGGCGATCTTCCTGATCTTCATCGTGCTGCTGGCGCAGTTCAACAAGTTCACCAGCGTGCTGCTCGTCCTGTCCTGCGTGGTCATGGCCACCATCGGCGCGCTGCTCGGCATGCTGCTGACCGGCCAGGCCTTCGTCATCGTCATGTCCGGCATCGGCGTGATCGCGCTGGCCGGCGTTGTCGTGAACAACAACATCGTGCTCATCGACACCTATGACCGGCTCCGCGAGGAGGGCTGGAACAAGATGGACGCGGTGCTGCAGACCTGCCGCGAACGCGCCCGTCCGGTCGTGCTGACCGCCGCCGCCGCCGTGCTCGGCGTGCTGCCGATCGCCTTCGGCCTCGGGCTGGAGATCTTCCACCACGAGACGACGATCAATGCGCCGTCGACGCAATGGTGGATCGCGCTGTCGTCGGCGATCGTCTTCGGCCTGTCCTTCGCCACCGTGCTGACGCTGGTGGTGACGCCGTCGATGCTGATGGTGTTCACGCGGGAGAAGCAGAAGGGCAGGCGCCGCAGCTGGTTCTCGCGTCTGTTCCGGCGCGGCCGCCTGGTGACGGACCAGGACAACAAGCCGAACGCCCGCAAACCCGAGCCGGCCGCCGAACCGGAGCCGATGGCCTTCCCCAAGGCTGCCGAGTAGCCCCGCGGCTCACAATACCGGGAAGCCGGTCGGGACCGCCGCGATCAGGACAACGCAGGGCCGAGGGGAACCGCCGGCCCTGTCTTTGCATTTACGCTCCGGAGTTCACGGCAACCTGCGGAGCACCCGATGACGCTGACGACGATCCTCATCATCATTCTGATCCTGGCGCTCATCGGCGCGATCCCGAGCTGGCCGCATTCGCGGGCCTGGGGATACGGCCCGTCAGGCATCCTTGGCGTGATTGTCGTCATCCTGCTCATTCTGGTGCTGATGGGGCGGATCTAGTCCTCTCCGCACACCGTCCGGCCCGGCCGGGCGACTGACAAAGGGGCGGCCCAAGCATGGGCCGGCCCTCTTGTCATGCGCGTCGCCAGGTCCCTCCGCGCGGTCGATCCGCGCCGCGACCAGGTGCTAGCGCATCTGGTCGATCTTGCGCTGCATGGCCGCGATCTGGTCCTTCAGCTCCTGAAGGTCGTCGCTCTTGTCCTTCGCCGCCGGTTCTTCCACCGGCTCGGGCTCATGCGCCTGGCCCGAGGCGGTCGGGAACGGCGTGAACATCCGCATCGCGTTCTGGAACAGCTCGATGTTGCGCCGCGTCTGCTCCTCGATCGCCTTCATCGGCGTCGACATCTTCATCATGTCCACCGGCGACGTACCCATCGTCGCCTTGACCTGCGCGCGGAAGCGCTCCTGCTCCTTGGCGAAGGCGATCATCGACTGTTCGAGGAAGGATGGCACGATCATCTGCATCTGGTCGCCGTAGAAGGAGATCAGCTGGCGCAGGAACGGGATGGGCAGCATGTTCTGCCCGTCCTTGTTCTCCAGCTCGAAGATGATCTGGGTCAGGACCGGATGGGTGATGTCGTCGCCGGTCTTTGCGTCCTGGACGGTGAACTCCTCGCCCTTCTTGACCATCTCGGCCAGGTCCTCGAGCGTCACATAGGTGCTCGTGCCGGTGTTGTAGAGCCGCCGGTTGGCGTATTTCTTGATGACGACCGGATCGTTCTTTGCCGGCATTCACAAACCTCCCAGCTTCACCGGACCGCGGGTAAGCACCCGATGACGTTTGTGCATGGCAGCAAGGATATGCGCAAAACCCCGGCAAATGAAAGCGAATTGTGCAGTGCGGGAAATCCCGCCTCCGGTTTTGCTGCGGCGAATGCTGCGCAGCATGGATTGCGGCCTGCTGCTGCGCCCGCTTTTCCGGTTTGACTCGGCCCCTGGAAAGGGCAAGAACGTCGCCGATATCGCAACAGGCGGGCCGTTCCCGCGCCTTCGGAGACCCCCATGGCCGCATCCAGTTCGATCGTCGTCGCCAGCGCCGCGCGCACCGCCGTCGGCTCCTTCAACGGTGCCTTCGCCGCCACGCCGGCGCACGAACTCGGCGCCGCCGTCGTCAGGGAAGTGCTGGCGCGCGCCAAGGTCGAGGCCGGCGAGGTCGATGAGGTCATTCTGGGGCAGGTGCTGACCGCCGCGCAGGGCCAGAACCCGGCCCGCCAGGCCTCGATGGCCGCCGGCGTGCCGAAGGAGGCGAGCGCCTGGGGGCTCAACCAGGTCTGCGGCTCGGGCCTGCGGGCCATCGCCATCGGCATGCAGCAGATCGCGGCCGGCGACGCCAAGGTCGTGGTGGCGGGCGGCCAGGAGTCGATGTCGCTCTCCGCCCATGCGCAGCACCTGCGCGCCGGCACCAAGATGGGCGACCTCAAGCTGATCGACACGATGATCAAGGACGGCCTGTGGGACGCCTTCAACGGCTATCACATGGGCAACACGGCCGAGAACGTGGCCAAGCAGTTCCAGATCACCCGCGACGTACAGGACCAGTTCGCGCTGGCCTCGCAGAACAAGGCCGAGGCCGCGCAGAAGGCCGGCCGGTTCAAGGACGAGATCGTCGCTTTCACGATCAAGGGCAGGAAGGGCGACACGGTCGTCGACGCCGACGAGTATATCCGCCACGGCGCGACCATCGACGCGATGCAGAAGCTGAAGCCCGCCTTCGACAAGGAAGGTTCGGTCACAGCCGGCAATGCGTCGGGCATCAATGACGGCGCCGCCGCGGTGCTGCTCATGAGCGAGGCGGATGCGGTCAAGCGCGGCCTCGCGCCGCTCGCCCGCATCGTCTCCTGGGCCACCGCCGGCGTCGACCCGGCCGTGATGGGAACCGGCCCGATCCCGGCCTCGCAGAAGGCACTGCAGAGGGCCGGCTGGAAGGTCGACGACCTCGACCTCGTGGAAGCCAACGAGGCCTTCGCGGCGCAGGCCTGCGCGGTCAACAAGGGCATGGGCTGGAACCCCGACATCGTCAACGTCAACGGCGGCGCCATCGCCATCGGCCATCCGATCGGCGCTTCCGGCGCCCGCGTCTTCAACACGCTGGTCTACGAAATGAAGCGCCGCGGCGCGAAGAAGGGTCTCGCCACGCTGTGCATCGGCGGCGGCATGGGCGTCGCGATGTGCGTCGAGGCGATGAACTAGGGCAGTCGGCAATCGGCAGTCGTGGCCCAATCCGACTGCCGAAGCCCGACTGCCGGGCGATAAACGGGAGGAGAACAATCATGGCACGGGTGGCACTGGTCACTGGCGGGTCGCGCGGCATCGGCGCAGCGATCTCGGTCGCGCTGAAGAATGCCGGCTACAAGGTCGCGGCGAACTATGCCGGCAACGACGAGGCGGCGGCGGCCTTCAACAAGGAGACCGACATCCCGGTCTACAAATGGTCGGTCGGCGACTATGACGCCTGCGCGACCGGCATCGCCAAGGTCGAGGCCGATCTCGGCCCCGTCGACGTGCTGGTCAACAATGCCGGCATCACCCGCGACGCGCCCTTCCACAAGATGACGCGCGAGCAGTGGAACGACGTCATCCGCACCAATCTGGACGGCGTCTTCAACATGACGCATCCGCTGTGGAACGGCATGCGCGAGCGCAAGTTCGGCCGCGTCATCACCATCTCGTCGATCAACGGCCAGAAGGGCCAGTTCGCCCAGGCGAACTACTCCGCCTCCAAGGCGGGCGACCTCGGTTTCACCAAGGCGCTGGCGCAGGAAGGCGCGCGGGCCGGCATCACCGTCAACGCGGTCTGCCCGGGCTACATCGCCACCGATATGGTCATGGCCGTGCCGGAGAAGGTGCGCGAAGGGATCATCGCGCAGATTCCCGTCGGGCGTCTCGGCGAGGCCGCGGAGATCGCGCGCTGCGTGGTCTTCCTCGCCTCCGACGATGCCGGCTTCATCACCGGTTCCACCGTGACGGCGAACGGCGGCCAGTACTTCGCCTGATGGCGGTCCGCCGCATCGTCGCAAATCTCGCGGTGGCCGACCCCGACGGGGCGACGTCGTTCTATGGCGATTTCCTCGGCGTCGACCTGTCGATGGATCTCGGCTGGATCGTGACGTTCGCAGCCGACGGCCGGTCCATGCCGCAGGTCAGTGTCATGACCGAAGGCGGGTCCGGCACGCCGGTGCCTGTGCTGTCCGTCGAGGTCGACGATGTCGACCACGCCTATCGCGACGCCCGCGGACGCGGGCTGGAGATCGTCTACGGCATTGCGGACGAACCGTGGGGCGTCAGGCGCTTCTTCGTCCGCGATCCGTTCGGCAACCTGGTCAACATCCTCTCCCACGCCGACTGACTGTCCCGGACAGGGACGCAAAGGTTAACGCCGCGCTCCGCCGGCAGCGGATCGTCGCTGCGCGCGGGCCGGAAAGCTGCGCCTGCCGCAGCGTCCGCTGCACAAGATGTTGTGTGGACCAGAACGGGAACGGGCGGGCAAAGCTGATTCGTCGCCGATTCGTTCCCGCTTCGGTCGAAGCGTTAACCGAAAGGCCCCGATGCGCCTGCCGAGGGCTTAACCAGCGAGCAGGAAATCTTAAGAAATTCAATATTTTGGCGCCCGCCTGCCGCGACCTGGCAGAGGGCTCCGGCGAAAGGTTAACGCCAGGCCTCATGAAGCACGAAACGGGCCAGTTCGCCGATTCAGCATCTGGTGTGAGTCCATCGCGACTCGGACTACATGTCGCCGTGAACAAAGCCTGAATCGAATGGAGTCAGTGATTCGTCGCCGATTCGTTCGAGACTCGTTCCAGCCCTTAATGCGCGCATGATCGTGCCCGGGCTGCTGCTTGGGTTCCCGGCTCCCGTCACTATATGCGCAGGCGGCACGCTCGGCCCGCGGCGGACCTGTCCTTCCTGGCGCCGTTGACTTTGCCGACCCGCCAGACGACAGAGTTT
Source organism: Rhizobiaceae bacterium (assembly GCA_019635755.1). Taxonomy (GTDB): domain Bacteria; phylum Pseudomonadota; class Alphaproteobacteria; order Rhizobiales; family Rhizobiaceae; genus OAS926. Next base: position 63,060 of record JAHBYW010000007.1, read on the forward strand.
TGAGGCCGGCCGAAGCATCCCATGAACGTCCATCCGAAACCGACCGACTCGCTCATCCTCTCGGGGCGGGACGTGACAGCCGTGCTGGGCCCGACCAACACCGGCAAGACCCATCTCGCCATCGAGCGCATGGTGGCCCACCAGAGCGGCATCATCGGCCTGCCGCTGCGGCTGCTGGCGCGCGAGGTCTACGGCCGCGTCGCCGAGAAGGTCGGTGCCGACAAGGTCTCGCTCGTCACCGGCGAGGAGAAGATCCTCCCGCCCGGCGCCCGCTATTCCGTCTGCACCGTCGAGGCGATGCCGCGCGAGACGGACGCCGCCTTCGTCGCGATCGACGAGGTGCAGCTCGCCAACGATCTCGAGCGCGGCCACATCTTCACCGACCGCATCCTCCACCTGCGGGGCCGCGACGAGACGCTGCTGCTCGGCGCGGCGACGATGCGCGGCATCCTGGAGAAGCTGCTGCGCGGCATCTCGGTCGTCACCCGGCCGCGGCTCTCCCACCTTGCCTATTCCGGTTCGAAGAAGCTGACGCGCCTGCCGCACCGGACCGCGATCGTCGCCTTCTCCGCCGACGAGGTCTATGCCATCGGCGAGCTGATCCGCCGCCAGCGCGGCGGCGCGGCGGTAGTGCTGGGCGCGCTCAGCCCCCGCACCCGCAATGCGCAGGTCGAGCTCTATCAGTCCGGCGACGTCGATTACATCGTCGCCACCGACGCGATCGGCATGGGCCTGAACCTCGACGTCGACCACGTCGCCTTTGCCCAGAACCGCAAGTTCGACGGCTACCAGTATCGCGAGCTGACCGCGGCCGAACTCGGCCAGATCGCCGGCCGTGCGGGCCGGCACGTCCGCGACGGAACGTTCGGCGTGACCGGCCAGGTCGACCCCTTCGCCGACGATCTCGTCCAGAAGATCGAGGCGCACGATTTCGAGCCGGTGCGCGTCCTGCAGTGGCGCACCAACCGGTTCGACTTCTCCAGCGTCGAGGCGCTGAAGCGCTCGATCGAGACGCCGGCGCAGGTCGAGGGGCTGATCCGGGCGCTGCCGGCGGTCGACGCGCAGGCGCTGGATCATCTGTCGCGCGAGGAGGAGGTGCGGCGCCTCGCGACGACCCCGGGGCGGGTCGAACTGCTCTGGGAAGCCTGCGCGCTGCCGGACTATCGCAAGATCGCGCCGGCCCAGCACGCCGACCTGATCATGTCGATGTATGACGACCTCGTCCGCCTCGGCCATGTCGACGAGACCTACATGGCCGAGCAGGTGCGGCGCGCCGATTCCACCGAGGGCGATATCGACACGCTGTCTCACCGCATCGCGCAGATCCGGACCTGGACCTTCGTCTCCAACCGGCCGGGCTGGCTGGCCGATCCGGCACACTGGCAGGAAAAAACGCGCGAGATCGAAGACAGGCTGTCGGATGCCCTTCATGAGCGATTGACGAAACGCTTCGTAGACCGCAGGACATCCGTGCTCATGAGGCGGCTGAGAGAGAATGCGATGCCCGAGGCCGAGATCAGTCCAAGCGGCGCCGTTCTGGTGGAAGGCCATCATGTCGGAGAGCTGCAGGGATTCCGGTTCAGCCCCGACCAGTCGGCTGGCGGCGAGGATGCCAAGGCCGTCCGCAACGCCGCCCAGAAGGCGCTGGCCGCGGAGTTCGAGGCCAGGGCCGAGCGCTTCGCCGCCGCGGGCAACCACGATTTCGCCCTGGGGTCCGACGGCGTTCTGCGCTGGATCGGCGCGCCGGTCGGGGTGCTGACCGCCAGCGAGGACGCGCTCAAGCCGCGCGTCGTCCTGCTTGCCGACGAACAGCTCACCGGACCCGCCCGCGACAAGGTCGCGGCGCGCGCCGACCGCTACGTCAATTTCCAGATCGAGACGCTGCTGAAGCCGCTCGTCGACCTCAAGGGGTCCGAGCAGCTCGCCGGCATCGCCCGCGGCATCGCCTTCCAGCTCGTCGAGAACTTCGGCACGCTGCCGCGTCGCGACATTGCCGAGGAGATGCGAACGCTCGACCAGGAGGGACGGGCCGCGCTGAGGAAGCTCGGCGTCCGCTTCGGCGCCTATCATGTGTTCGTGCCGGCGCTGCTCAAGCCCGGTCCGGCGAACCTGGTCACGCTGCTCTGGGCGCTGAAGAACGACGGCAAGGACAAGCCGGGCTTTGGCGACGTGGTGCACGCGCTCGCCGCAGGCCGCACCTCTGTCGTCATCAACGAGAGTTTCGACCGCGCCTTCTACCGCCTTGCCGGCTTCCGCGCGCTCGGCCGGCGCGCCGTGCGCGTCGACATCCTGGAGCGGCTGGCCGACCTGATCCGTCCGGCGCTGGCCTGGAAGGCGGGTGCCGGCCCGCGCCCGGACGGCGCTTTCGACGGGCAGGCCTTCATGGTCACGCCGGCGATGATGTCCATTCTCGGCGCCACCGCTGACGACATGGAGGAGGTGCTGAAGGGCCTCGGATACCGCGCCGAGCCGAAACAGGCCGCCGACGTGAAGGCGAAGCTGGTGGCGATGGACGAGGCCGCCGCCCGGGCCGCGGCCGAGAAGGCGGAGCGCGAGGCGGCGGAAAAGGCAGCGAAGGAAGCGGCGGAGGCTGTTGCCGTCGATGCCGCCGCAGCCGAAGCTGGCACGACTGAGGGCGCCATCGATACGCCCGCCGATCATCCGGCGGCTTCCGACGGAAGTGCGGATGTCGACGCTCCCGCCGACGTCTCGGAAGCCTCCGGTGTCGAAGGCGACACGGCTGGCGAGATTGAAGGCGCGGCAGACGACGTTTCCGTCGACGTCGCGGAGCCCGCCAGCGAAGTCGAGCACCCGAGTGCCGGTTCCGACGCCCAGCCGGCCGCTGCCGCTGCCGAAGAGGCGTCCCACAAGGCGGACGGGGACGAGCCCGCCGTTCAGGACGGAGACGCCACATCGGACGCGGAAGCGCCGAAGCCGATCCTGCTGTGGCGGCCGGCGCGGTTCGAGCGCGGACCGCGCCGCGACCAGCGGCCACGCGGGCGGCGTTCAGGGCAGTCTGGCCAGCAGGGAGCGGCCCAGCAGGGAGCGGGCCGGCAGCCAGCCGGCGAAGGCCAGCCGCAGGGGGAAAACGGCCGCCAGCGTTTCGACAAGCGTTTCCGCGGCAAGCGCCCGGAGGGCGAACAAGGTCAAGGCCAAGGTCAGGGTCAGGGCGAAGGCCGTCGCGGCGATCGCCGACCGGACCGGTCGCGCTCTGATCGGCCCCATCGTGACGGCAAGCCCGGGCAGGACGAAGGCCGGCAGCGCCATGAGGGCAGGCCGGACAAGCCCCGCTTCGACAAGCCCCGTTTCGACAAGGGCGGTGGCAAGCCCCGCGAGGAGCGCCAGCCGCGCTTCGATCCGGATTCGCCCTTCGCCAAGCTCGCGGCGCTTCGCGACCAGCTCAAGAAGTAGATGGCCGAGGGACGCCAGCGTCTCGACAAATGGCTGTTCTTCGCGCGCGCGGTGAAATCGCGCACGCTCGCCGCCAAGCTCGTCGAATCCGGTGCCGTCCGGCTCAACCGCGAGAAGACCACCCAGCCGTCCCACGCGGTGAAGCCCGGCGACGTGCTGACCATCGCGCTGGAGCGGCGGGTGCTGGTCTATCGGGTTCTGGCGGCTGGCGAGCGGCGAGGCCCCGCAGAGGAAGCGCGCACGCTCTACGAGGATCTCGCGCCGCCGGCGCCAAAGGCGGAGGCGCCGCTGGCGCCGGTCGCGGCCGCGCGCGAGGTCGGATCAGGCCGTCCGACGAAGAAGGAGCGCAGGGCGACAGACCGCCTGCGCGGCGACTGAGGCCCGCTGCGACCGCGCCCCGGACCGCCTGCGCGGCGAGGCATGGCGCGGCGATCCGTTCCCTTGCAACGGATTCCCAAAGCGGCTAGGCAACCGAAAATCGAGCAGCGCGCCCGCCGGACCGCCCCATGACCTATGTCGTCACCGACAACTGCATCAAGTGCAAGTACATGGACTGCATCGAGGTCTGTCCGGTGGACTGCTTCTACGAAGGCGAGAACATGCTCGTCATCCATCCCGACGAGTGCATCGACTGCGGCGTGTGCGAGCCGGAATGCCCCGCCGACGCGATCAAGCCGGACACCGAGCCCGGCCTCGACAAATGGTTGCAGGTGAACGCCGAATACGCGGACAAGTGGCCGAACATCACGTCGAAGAAGGACGCGCCGTCCGACGCCAAGGAATTCGACGGGGTCGAGGGCAAGTTCGAGAAGTTCTTCTCGCCGAACCCCGGCGAAGGCGACTGATCGCGCGGTTTCAGCGCTCCGTCGCGCCGTCTCTGACAGCGGCTGCAAGACCGCTCGCTCGACGCCCCGCCGCTCGGTCGCGGTTAACCTGTCTGCCCGTTTTCCCCGCATGCGACCTTCGCGCCTGCGGCAAAATGTTGATTCTTGCGCATTTTTGTGCTACCCGTACGTGACATGCCGGTGGCGCACATCGATTTATGGCTGCTCAGCCTTAATCACTGAAAGGCGGTTGTTTCACTCCGGACCAGGGCGACTTGGGCCTCGCGGAAGCAGTTGATCGTGCTTCATGCAGCCCCGCTTTTCCGGACGCGCCGTCCATTCGCCCCCGGCAGCGGGAAAGGCCGCACCCAAGCGGCCGATACGGGTCTCCGCGCGATTTTGCGCGGCGGCGCCTAGCAGGAGTACAGGGCGTAATGGCAATCCAGCAGAAGAAGTCGGCTCAGCGCAACGGGTTCAAGACGGGCGAGTTCATCGTCTATCCCGCGCATGGCGTCGGCCAGATCGTGGCGATCGACCAGCAGGAAGTGGCCGGGCACTCGCTCGAGCTGTTCGTGATCGACTTCCAGAAGGACAAGATGCGCCTCAAGGTGCCCGTGGCCAAGGCGACCGCGATCGGCATGCGCAAGCTGTCCGAGACGGATTACGTCGACCGCGCGCTGAAGGTCGTGCAGGGCCGCGCCCGGATCAAGCGCACCATGTGGTCGCGCCGCGCCCAGGAATACGATGCCAAGATCAATTCGGGCGACCTGATTTCCATCTCCGAGGTCGTGCGCGACCTCTTCCGCGCCGACAACCAGCCGGAGCAGTCCTATTCCGAGCGCCAGCTTTATGAAGCCGCGCTCGACCGCATGGCCCGCGAGATCGCCGCCGTCAACAAGATGTCGGAGACCGAGGCCGTGCGCCTGATCGAGGCGAACCTTGCCAAGGGTCCGCGCCGTGGCGCCAAGGCCGAGAACGACGAAGCCGAGCAGGAAGAAGCGGCATAGGCCGCGCCCGAGACCGGCTGCGGGCATCCCGCGCCTGGCATCACGCGAGACTGACATCGCGCGACTGGCATCACGCGACTGGCAGCACGACCAGACATGAAAAACCCGGCCGCTGGCCGGGTTTTTCGTCAGGTCCGCCGCGTCTGGGACCGTCAGTCCGGATAGCAGTCGACCGGCACATTCGGCCACACCGCCTCGGCGCAGCCCGCACCGTCCTGCCGCGCCCGCAAGGCGGCGCTGCGCGGGCCGGTGACGACGGGATCGACGCCGTAGGGCGCATCCGGGAAAGCCAATTCTGCCAGAGTCCGCTCGGGCGCCGGCGTGTTGGGGATGGGGTCCAGCTTCGGCCGCTCCGTATTGGTGGCGGCCAGCGCGATCGCCCCGACGAAAGCCAGCGGCACTGTTGCCGTGGCGACGATCTGCAGGGTGCGGGTGAGACGGAATTTCATGAAACCTCAAACGTGCCGGCAGCGCATTGGTTCCGCCCGGAACGCACAAAATGCATTGGACGCCAGGATCGTAAACAAAGCATGAAGCGCTTGACGGGCGCGGCCCCTTTCGCAGCTGCGAAAAAACCTGTATGAGCGCGCGCAATTCGTGCCGGGCAACACTGCCCGTGCCCAAATCCCTGTGAGACCTATGCAGCTCCGCAACATCGCGATCATCGCGCATGTCGACCATGGCAAAACCACCCTGGTCGACGCCCTCCTGAAACAGTCCGGCGCCGTTCGCGACAACCAGCGCGTCGCCGAGCGCGCGCTCGACTCCAACGATCTGGAGAAGGAGCGCGGCATCACCATTCTCGCCAAGGCGACGTCGGTCGTCTGGAAGGACACCCGTATCAACATCGTCGACACGCCCGGCCACGCCGATTTCGGCGGCGAGGTGGAGCGCATCCTGAACATGGTCGACGGCGCCATTGTGCTCGTCGACGCCGCGGAAGGCCCGATGCCGCAGACCAAGTTCGTCGTCGGCAAGGCACTGAAGGTCGGGCTGAAGCCGATCGTCGCGATCAACAAGATCGACCGGCCGGACGCGCGCCACGTCGAGGTGATCAACGAGGTGTTCGACCTGTTCGCGGCGCTCGACGCCACCGACGAGCAGCTCGACTTCCCGATCCTCTACGGCTCCGGCCGCGACGGCTGGATGGCCGCCGCGCCCGAGGGGCCGAAGGACGAGGGCCTCGCGCCGCTCTTCGACCTCGTGATGAAGCACGTGCCGGCGCCGACCGTGCATCCGGGACCGTTCCGCATGATCGGCACGATCCTGGAGGCCAACCCGTTCCTCGGCCGCATCATCACCGGCCGCATCGAATCCGGCTCGATCAAGCCGAACCAGGCGGTCAAGGTGCTGCACCATGACGGGTCCCTGCTGGAGACCGGCCGCATCTCGAAGATCCTCGCCTTCCGGGGCCTGGAACGCCAGCCGATCGAGGAGGCGGGCGCCGGCGACATCGTCGCCATCGCCGGCCTGCAGAAGGGCACGGTCGCCGACACCTTCTGCGACCCCGCCATCACCGAGCCGATGAAGGCGCAGCCGATCGATCCGCCGACGGTCACCATGTCCTTCCTCGTCAACGACTCGCCGCTCGCCGGCACCGAGGGCGACAAGGTCACCAGCCGTGTCATCCGCGACCGCCTGATGCGCGAGGCCGAGGGCAACGTCGCGCTGAAGATTGAGGAGAGCGCCGAGAAGGACGCGTTCCACGTGTCCGGGCGCGGCGAACTGCAGCTCGCGGTGCTGATCGAGACGATGCGCCGCGAGGGTTTCGAGCTCGCCGTGTCGCGCCCGCGCGTCGTGATGAAGAAGGACGAGGACGGCGGCCTGCTGGAGCCCGTCGAGGAAGTCGTGATCGACGTCGACGAGGAGCACGCCGGAATCGTCGTCCAGAAGATGAGCGAGCGCAAGGCCGAGATGGTCGAGCTAAAGCCGTCCGGCGGCAACCGCCAGCGGCTCGTCTTCCACGCGCCGACGCGCGGCCTCATCGGCTACCAGTCGGAGCTTTTGACGGACACGCGCGGCACGGCCGTCATGAACCGGCTCTTCCACGCCTACGAGCCCTACAAGGGCGAGATCGCCGGCCGCGTGCAGGGCGTGCTGATCTCGAACGAGGCGGGCGAGGCGGTCGCCTATGCACTGTGGAACCTCGAGGACCGCGGACCGATGGTCATCGACCCGGGCGTCAAGGTCTATGCCGGCATGATCATCGGCATTCACACCCGCGACAACGACCTCGAAGTGAACGTGCTGAAGGGCAAGAAGCTCACCAACATCCGTGCCGCCGGCAAGGATGAGGCCGTGCGCCTGACGCCGCCCGTGCGCATGACGCTGGAGCGCGCGCTGGCCTGGATCCAGGACGACGAACTGGTCGAGGTGACGCCGAAGTCGATCCGGCTGCGCAAGCTTTATCTCGACACGCATGAGCGCAAGCGCTTCGAGAAGACGAAGCTGAGCGGAGCGGCGTAGGCCGCTCCTCCCCTTCCGCTCGCTGGACCGCCGGCTGGCCGGCGCTGCCATCTCGCCCGTTGCGCGCGTGCCGGATAGGCACGCATCTCACCTTCGCGAGCGCATTCCGTGACCACGCCAACGCCGGCAGGCGCCGCATCGGCCCTGATCCCCCTTCTCGTCTGCACCTTCGCCATCTTCGTCCTGTCGGCGATGGACGCGGCGATGAAGGGCGTGGTCATCGCCATCGGCGTCTACAACACGGTGATCTGGCGCAGCTTCCTCGCGAGCTTCGTCGCCGGCAGTCTCTGGTCGGCCCGCCGGCCGGCCTGGCCGAGGGCGGCGGTGCTGCGCCTGCACGTCCTGCGCGCCGCGATCGTCGGCGTCGTCCTGATCACCTTCTTCTGGGGCCTGGCGCGGCTGCCGCTGGCGGAGGCGATCGCGCTCAGCTTCGTGGCACCCTTGATCGCGCTGGTGCTCGCCGCGCTGCTGCTCGGCGAACGCATCCGCAAGGAGGCCGTGATCGCGTCGCTGGCCGGCCTGGGCGGGGTCGCGGTCATCATGGCCGGACAGTTCGGCCAGGCGACGTTCTCGCAGGAGGCGCTCTACGGAACGGTGGCCGTTCTGCTGTCCACCGTCTTCTACGCCTACAACCTGATCCTCGTGCGCCGTCAGGCCCTGGTCGCGGGACCGGTCGAGATCACCTTCTTCCAGAATCTCACGCTGACGCTGATGCTGGGCCTTGCCGCGCCCTGGCTGGTGGTCGTGCCGTCCAGCGACATCTGGCTGCCGATCGTCGGCGTCACCGCGCTGTCGCTCAGCGGCCAGTTCCTGATGAGCTGGGCCTATGCGCGCGCCGAGGCGCAGGACCTGATCCCAACCGAGTACACCGCCTTCGTGTGGGCCATCGCGCTCGGCTGGTTCTTCTTCGACGAATCCGTCGCCTGGACGACGATCGTCGGCGCGGCGCTCATCATCGCCGGCTGCCTGATCGCGGCGCTGGCGAAACCAAGGCTGGCCCGGCCGATCGAGGTGGCCAGCGTCTAGCGTCCCGAGGCTAGGCGGGTTTGGACGAGCTGCGGTCGGAATGGCCGAGGGGGCGGCCCGGATCGAACACGTCGCGAACGAGCTGCTTCAGCCTCGCGGCGTCGGGAAAACCGCCGTCACGCTTGCGGTCCCAGATCGGCGTGTCGTTGCAGGTGATCGTGAAGACGCCGCCGGTGCCCGGCACCAGGACGACCTCGCCGAGGTCGGTACCGAAGGTCGAGAGCAGCTCCTGCGCCATCCAGCCGGCGCGCAGCAGCCATTGGCACTGCGTGCAATAGGTGATGCGGACGATCGGCCCCGCCGGCGCGCCGTCCGCCCCCGCCTCGCCCATCAGGCGGCCGACAGCTTGGCCAGCGTCGCCTCGTCGACCTCGAAATTGGCATAGACGTTCTGCACGTCGTCGTCGTCTTCCAGCGTCGCGACGAGCTTCATCAGCGACTGTGCGCGCTCCTCGTCGACCGGCACGTTGTTCTTCGGCTTCCAGATGACCTTGACGGACTCGGCCTCGCCGAGCGCGGCCTCCAGGCTCTTCGACACCTCGCCGATGTTCTCGAAGGCGCAGTAGATCGTGTGCCCCTCGTCGTCGGACTCGACGTCGTCGGCGCCGGCGTCGATCGCCGCCTCCATCACCTTGTCGCCGCTGCCGGCAGCGGCGGGATAGTAGACCTCGCCGACACGGTCCCACATGAAGGCGACGGAGTTGGTCTCGCCGAGCGCACCGCCGGCCTTGGTGAACGCGGCCCGGACATTCGACGCCGAGCGGTTGCGGTTGTCCGTCAGCGCCTCGATGATCAGCGCGACGCCGCCCGGGCCGTAGCCCTCGTAGCGCACCTCGTCATAGCTCTCCGTGTCGGCGCCCGCCGCCTTGTTGATGGCGCGCGCGATGTTGTCCTTCGGCATGGACTGCGCCTTGGCGGCGTTCACCGCCAGCCGCAGACGCGGGTTCATGTCGGGGTCGGGCGTGCCCATCTTGGCGGCGACGGTGATCTCGCGCGCGAGCTTGGAGAACATCTTCGACTTGGCCGCGTCCTGGCGGCCCTTGCGGTGCATGATGTTCTTGAACTGTGAATGCCCAGCCATGGCGCCCCTGTCGTTTCGGCTTGTTTCGTCGGCTTTTCGAGGATGGCCGGCCTTATAGTGAAATCGGCTGGAGCCGTCCAGAAGCCCGCTCGCGCCCCGGCGGCCGCCGCTCGCGAAAACGTGACGGGCGCCCGGTCGCGCGCTTGCCATACTGGCCGGGCCAGCGACGGAGACCCGCATGACGCCCGCCCGCCTCGCCCTGCTGCTCGTCGCCCTCACCGCCCTGCCGGCGCTGGCCGAGGAGGGTCCGGTCCCGAGCAAGTGCATGGCGATCGCAGAGGCGCTGCCCTCCGTCACCTATGCGAGCTACCCCGCGGTGCCGGCGCAGACCTTCGTCGACGGCGACGTCACCATCACCTATGCCGGCCACTCGACCTATGTGATCGAGACGCCCGGCGGCGTGCGGATCGCGACCGATTTCTCGGGCGTCTACGGCCATACGCCGACGCCGCGCATCGTCACCATGAACAAGGCGCACCGGACGCATTTCACCGACCTCCCCGATCCGGCGATCGAGCACGTGTTGCGCGGCTGGAACCCGGACGGAGACGGCCCGGCGCGGCATGCGCTGGTTGTGGACGACGTCTACATCCGCAACGTGCCGACCGACATCCGCGGCTGGAGCGGCGAACTGGAACGCGACGGCAACTCGATCTTCGTCTTCGAGGTCGCGGGCCTGTGCATCGGCCACCTCGGCCATCTGCACACGGCGCTGAGCGATGCCCAGTTCGGCGCGATCGGCCGCCTCGACATCCTGATGGTGCCGATCGACGGCGGCATGACGCAGTCGCTGGGTTCGATGACCGACATCACCGAGCGGCTCTGGTCGTCCATGATCCTGCCGATGCATCGCCATGCGACGCCGATCGGCGAGTTCATCGGGATGATGGGCGAAGGTTTCGCCGTCGACTTCCGCGACGAACCGTCGCTCAAGGTCTCGCTGCGCTCGCTGCCGAACCGCCCGACGATCGTGGTGCTGAGCGGGGTCTGAAGACGTCCCGTTCAGCACCGACGGTCAGTGAACGGCGGGCTCAGTGCCCGCCGGATGCTGGTTTCTTCCGCCGCCGAGACAGCATGTTCAGGATCTCGACGAAGACCGAGAAGCCCATCGCCGCGTAGATATAGCCCTTCGGCACATGGAAGCCGAAGCCGTCGGCGATCAGGGTCGTGCCGATCATCAGCAGGAAGCCCAGCGCCAGCATGACGATGGTCGGGTTCTTCTCGATGAAATTGGCCAGCGGCGTGGCGGCAACCAGCATCACCGCGACCGTGATGATGACCGCGATGTACATGATGGCGATCTCGTCCACCATGCCGACTGCGGTGATGATCGAGTCGATCGAGAACACCAGGTCAAGCAGCAGAATCTGGAAGATCGCCGCGCCGAACGTGAGGGTCACCGTGTTCGACACGACATTGTCCTTGCCGTCATCGGGATCGACCGAGTGATGGATCTCCTTGGTCGCTTTCCACACCAGGAAGAGGCCGCCTGCGATCAGGATCATGTCACGCCAGGAGAATGGATGGCCAAACGCCGTGAACACCGGCGCGGTCATGGCCACGATGAAGGAAATGGTGGCAAGCAACACCAGCCGCATGAGCAGTGCGGCACTGATGCCCAGCCGGCGGGCGCTGGCACGCTGGTGCTCCGGCAGCTTGTTGGTGAGGATTGAGATGAAGATCAGATTGTCGATGCCGAGGACCACCTCCAGCGCGATCAGCGTGGCGAGCGCCACCCATGCGGTCGGGTCGCTCACCCACAGGAAGTGCTGAGCCAGGAAGTCCATCGTCATGTCCTCGGGGGTCAGGAGTGTATGCGAATTTCGGACAGAGCTAGGAAGGTCCGGGCTTCTCGTCAATATCAACGCCAGAACGCCGGCACCGTCTCCTCGAGCCTCGGCCCGAGGCGCAGCGGCGCGATCCTCGCGGCGAGCCCCGTCCGGTCCGAGACCTCGATGCCGACGCCGCAGATTGTCGCAGGTCCGCCGGCCGCCTCGAAGCGGCCCTTCGGCACCTTGCTCAGGAACCGGTTGAGCGGCTCCTCCTTGTCCATGCCGAGCGAGGAATCGTAGTCGCCGCACATGCCCGCGTCGGTGATGTAGGCTGTGCCGCCGTTCAGCACCTGATGATCGGCCGTCGGCTGGTGGGTGTGGGTGCCGATGACGGCGCTCGCCCGCCCGTCGACGAAATGCGCGAAGCACATCTTCTCGCTGGTCGCCTCGGCATGGAAGTCTATGACCACCACGTCCGCCTGGTCGCCGAGCGGGCAGGCAGCGAGTTCGCGCTCGGCTGCCTGGAACGGATCGTCGAGCTCGGGATGCATGAACACACGGCCCATGATGTTGCTGACCAGCACGCGCGCGCCGTTGCGCGCCAGATAGACGCCGGAGCCGCGCCCCGGCGTGCCCCGGGGGAAATTGACGGGGCGGAGGAACCGCTCCTGGCGCGGCGCGAAGGTCAGCGCCTCGCGCTGGTCCCAGACGTGGTTGCCGGTGGTGACGACATCGGCGCCCGCGGCGAGCGTGTTGAGGAAGATCTCCTCGGTGATGCCGAAGCCGCCGGCGGCGTTCTCGCCGTTGACGATGACGAAATCGAGTTTCAGGTCCGACACCAGTGCGGGCAGGCGCTGCCAGACCGCGGTGCGGCCGGAGCGGCCGACCATGTCGCCGAGGAAGAGAAGACGCATCCCCTCCCCTAGCGGAGGCTGCCAAGCGGGCGCAACCCGCTTTCGGTCAGGATCGCCGGCAGGACGATGTCGTGCGGCTCGTCGGGGACGGCCGGCACCTCCTGACAGTCGAAGGCGATGCCGATCAGGCGCGGCGCCCGGCCGGCGGCCTGCAGGCTGGCGATGGCGCGGTCGTAATAGCCGGCCCCGTAGCCGATGCGATGGCCGCGCCGGTCGAAGGCGGCAAGCGGCACCAGCATCAGCGACGGCTCGAGCACCGCCGCCTCCGGTCCCGGGCCGAAGGTGCCGTAGCCCATCTCGACCATCTCTGCGCCCCGCACCAGTTCGCGGAACACGATGGTGGTCGCATCGAGGATCGCCGGGAGGCAGAGCCGAGCGCCTGTCTCCCGCAGCGCGGACATCAGCGGGCGCACGTCGACCTCCGAACGCATCGGCCAGAAGCCGGAGACGATGTCGCCGGACCGTGCGGCAATCTCCCGGGCGGCATCGGCCATGGCCAGCGACATCTCGATCCGCCACGCCGGATCGAGCGCGTCGCGCCGCGCAAGCGCCTGCCGCCGCAACTCTCTCTTGCGCACCTTGGTATCGGGAGCGAGGTCCATGGCGGGACCATAGCCCGGCCGCATCGCCCGCGTGAGGGCCAGACCGACCCGCGGCCGGAAAAAGTGGCGATCCAAGCAACCGGTGGAGAGGTTGATCCCGGGTGCCTACAAAGTAGGTGGGCGCCATATGTCCGGGCCCACGGGCCCGACCAGGGACAGCTCCCTTGGGATCAATAAGGCCCCGGGGATAAGTTACGCCTGCCGAGAAGCACAGAACGCCAATGCCAATATAGGCCCGTTCGGCCGCTTATGCCAGCGACGATGCCCATGTCCGGGCGACACGCGCCTGCCACAGCACCAGCAGCGGAACCCCGAGCAGCTCCATGGCGAGACCGAGCGCGTGGCCCATGCCCGGAGAACCGACGCCGATGAAGGATGCAAGCCGCGCCAGGCCGCCGCAGAAGGTGAGCACCGCCAGCAGCCGGAACCGTTCGGTCTTGCGTTCGATGCCCGGGATGCAGGTGTACCAGGCGACGCCGATCGCCAGAAAGATGCCGGAATAGAACCGGAAATGGCTGTCGAGGTCGACGGGCCACCCGTCGATGCCGAGGAAGGCCGGTCCGGATATCAGGCCTTCGAGCCCGACCAGGACGGGCGTCGCGGCGGCCATGCCGACGACCGCCTGCAGGGCGCGTTTCTCGTGGATGGAACGCCGGTTCATGCCCCATCTACGGATCGCGAGCCGAAAGGTTTCGCGCGGCGCTTGCCTGCCGCGTCACGCGTCCCTACGGTCCGGCCGACAAATCTGGATCAGGCAATGCGTTTCGAAGGAACGGCGGCCTATGTCGCCGACAAGGATCTGATGGTGGCCGTGAACGCGGCGATCGCACTGGAGCGGCCGCTCCTCGTCAAGGGCGAACCGGGCACCGGCAAGACGGAACTCGCACGGCAGGTGGCCGCGGCGCTCAAGCTCGACCTCATCGAGTGGCATGTGAAGTCGACCACCAAGGCGCAGCAGGGGCTCTACGAATATGATGCCGTGTCGCGCCTGCGCGACAGCCAGCTGGGCGACGCCCGCTTCAACGACATCGCCAACTACATCAAGCGCGGCAAGCTGTGGGATGCCTTCGCGGCCGATCGCAAGGTCGTGCTTTTGATCGACGAGATCGACAAGGCCGACATCGAATTCCCGAACGACCTCCTGCAGGAGCTCGATCGCATGGAGTTCTTCGTCTACGAGACCGGCGAGACCATCCGCGCCGCGCAGCGCCCGATCGTCATCATCACGTCCAACAACGAGAAGGAGCTGCCGGACGCATTCCTGCGCCGCTGCTTCTTCCACTACATCCGCTTCCCGGAGGTCGACACGCTGCACCGCATCGTCGACGTGCATTATCCCGGCATCAAGCAGACCCTCGTGCGCGCGGCGCTCACCCAGTTCTACGAGATCCGCGACGTGCCCGGCCTCAAGAAGAAGCCGTCGACCTCGGAGGCGCTGGACTGGATCCGGCTGCTGGTGTCCGACGACATCGACCCGGCGGATTTGCGCGCCGACCCGAAGAACGCGCTGCCCAAGCTGCACGGCGCGCTGCTGAAGAACGAGCAGGACGTGCACCTGTTCGAACGGCTGGCCTTCATGGCCCGGAGGCAGGGATGAGACGGTTTTCGCTCGCGCTGCTGGCGCTGTCGCTCGGCTGCGGCGTCGCACTGGCCGACCGCTACCTCGCCGTCTCCAACACCGCGATGAGCATCACCGGTGACGTCGAATTCGACGACTACGGCATCACCTTCGCCAATGGCGAGGGGCTCGTCTTTTCCACACTCCTCGGCGACCAGTTCATCGTCGACGGCCAGCGCGTGCCGGCGTCCGTCTATGAGATCGCGGACCCGGCCGACCCGGAACTGGAGAACGGCAACAGGCTCTGCGGCAATGGCGAGGTGACCTATCTGGCCGCGTGGATGTCGGGCGAGGGCATGACGACCATCGCCGTCTTCACCGGCGACGATCCGCCATCCAGCGACGCCGACATGTGCGCATCCTATCTCTACGAGGATGCCGGCTGAGGACCACCAGCGCGGGAGGCAACATGAGCAACGTGACGGTACGGCCGCTGGAGCAGTCCGACCACGCGGAATGGCGACGGCTCTGGACGCTCTATCTCGAATTCTACAAGGCGACCGTGCCGGAGGAGGTCTATGCGACGACCTGGCGTCGCCTGTTCGCCGACGGCGAGTTCGAGCCGAAAGGCTTCATCGCGCTGCTCGACGGCAAGGCCGTGGGGCTGACACACTATCTCTACCACCGGTCCTGCTGGTCCCAGGTGAACAACTGCTACCTGCAGGACCTGTTCTCGGACGCAACCGCGCGCGGCAAGGGCGTCGGCGCGGCGCTCATCCAGGCCGTCAAGAATAGGGCGGCGGCGCAGGGCGTGACCAATGTCTACTGGATGACGCACGAGACCAACGCGACGGCACGCCGGCTCTACGACCGGGTGGCGCGCCGGACGGGCTTCATCGAATACGACCTGCTGTAGACCGTCCGGCCCAGGCGCGGAGCCGCGGGAAGCCTATTCCTGCTCCGGGTCCTTCGACTTCAGCGACGAGAGCTTGGCGAACACGGCGTTCGGATCGAGCTCCGCGTCCTCGTCGCGCTTCGCCTCGGTGGCGGGCGTCAGGCGCTCGGTGACCGAGGCCGGGAGCAGCGTGTCGCCGACCGGCTGTGCCGGCTCCTTGCCGCGCGAGGCGCGGTTGACCTCGAGGTCGAGGTCGATCTGCGAGCACAGGCCGAGCGCCACCGGGTCGACCGGCTGCAGGTTGTTCATGTTCCAGTGCTTGCGCTCGCGGATCTGGTCGATCGTCGCCTTCGTCGTGCCGACCAGCCGCGAGATCTGCGCGTCCTTCAGTTCCGGATGGTTGCGCACCAGCCACAGAATGGCGTTCGGGCGGTCCTGGCGCTTGGACAGCGGCGTGTAGCGCGGCCCCTTGCGCTTCGATTCCGGGACGCGGACCTTCGGATCCGACAGCTTCAGCCGATAGTT
Organism: Rhizobiaceae bacterium; assembly: GCA_019635755.1. GTDB lineage: Bacteria > Pseudomonadota > Alphaproteobacteria > Rhizobiales > Rhizobiaceae > OAS926. The sequence goes on from JAHBYW010000007.1 coordinate 79,140, forward strand.
CACGTCGGCCTCGCCCTTGGCGATCTCGTCGCGCGTCAGCTGGCCGGTGATGACCGGGTCGAGGCCCTTGATGCCCTGCGCGGACTCGCCGTCGGCGATCGCCTTCACCTCGAGCGGGTGAAGCGTGCAGAACTGCGCGATCTGGTCGAAGGAGAGCGCGGTGTTATCGACCAGCCAGACGGCGGTCGCCTTGGGCATGAGCAGGGTGTTGGCCATTGGGCAAATCCTCTTCGTCGCCCGCGTCCCTGGCGCGGGCGGTGGTCAGACCACCGATTTATGGGAAATCGAGGCGTCCTATAGGCGATTTGGCCGGATGGAGCAAGGAATCTTCGCCGCGCCGGAGAAGCGCCCATCGATGAGGATCGAATCGGCGACCGGCCAGGCGGCTGCCGGCGGGCGAGGCAAACCGCCTTCACATCGACCGGCAGCGGGTCTACGACAGCGCAGGAACGGCCGACTCAAGGGTCATTCGGCCGTCAGCATGAGGAGACCGACGATGGCAAAAGGTAGCATGCGTCCGGGCAAGGAAGCCCGCAAGCCGAAGAAGGAAAAGCCGGCCAAGGGACCTGCCGGGGCGGCTAAACCGGTGCTCGGCGCGAAGAAGTAGACTCAAGACGAGGCCGCCGGGTGGGCGGCCTCGTCCGCACGCTTTTCGATCAGAGCGTCTTCGCGACCTCTTCAAGCTGGGTCGCGCACTGGCCCCAGCCCTCGTGGAAGCCCATCTTCTCATGCGCTTCCTTGTCTTCCGCGCGCCAGTGGCGCGCGATCGCGGTGTACTTCGTCTTTCCGCCGCCGGCGTCCTCGAACGTGACGATGGCCGTGAAGAAGGGTTTCTCGGACGGCTTCCAGCCGGCCGTATAGGCGTCGGTGAAGACGAGCTTCTCGTTCGGCACGACCTCCAGGTAGATCCCTTCGTTCGGATAGTCGTTGCCGTCGGGATCGCGCATCGTGATGCTGCTCGCGCCTCCCGGCCGCACGTCGATCCTCGCCGACGAGATGGTCCAGGGCTTCGGCGCGAACCATTTCGGCAGGACCGCGGGATCGGTCCAGGCGCGGAAAACCTTCTCGCGCGGCGCATCGATCACGCGGGTCAGGACGAGGTCGTTGGCGTTGGCGTTGCTCATCGTCGTTTCTCCTTGGCTGATACCCTCACGACGAACGGCGCCGCGCGGGATCGACACGCGATCGCCAGAAAATCGCTTACGCGACGTCCAGCACGATCTTGCCGATGTGCTCGCCCTCCTGCATCCGCTCGTGCGCCCGCCACGCCTCCTTCAGCGGGAAGATCATGTCCATCATCGGCTGGATGGTCCGCGCCGCCAGCAGCGGCCAGACCTGCTCCTCGAGGGCAGCGGCGATGCCGGCCTTGAATTCGACCGTGCGCGGCCTGAGCGTCGAGCCGGTATGCGTCAGCCGCTTGACCATCAGCTTCGAGAAGTCGGGGCTGCCGACCGCGCCCTTCTGCGTGGCGATCTGGACGATGCGGCCCTCAACCGCCGCGGCCTCGTAGTTCTTGGCGACATAGTCGCCGCCGACCATGTCGAGGATCACGTCGGCGCCGTGGCCGCCCGTCGCTTCGCGCGTCGCCGCGACGAAGTCTTCGGTCCGGTAGTTCACCGCGCGGTCGGCGCCGAGCTTCTCGCAGGCCCGGCACTTCTCGTCGGAACCCGCCGTCGCGACGACACGCGCGCCGAATGCCTTGGCGAGCTGGATCGCCGTGGTGCCGATGCCCGACGTGCCGCCATGGACGAGCAGCCAGTCGCCCGACTTCAGGCCGCCGCGCTGGAACACGTTGTGCCAGACCGTGAAGAAGGTCTCCGGCAGCGCCGCCGCTTCGGTGAAGGTGAAACCGGCGGGCAGAGGCAGCGCGTTGGTGGCGTCGACGCGGCAGTACTCCGCATAGCCGCCGCCCGGGGTCAGCGCGCAGACCGGGTCGCCCAGCCGCCACCGCTTCACGCCTTCGCCGAGTGCGACGACCTCGCCCGACACTTCCAGGCCCGGCAGGTCCGATGCGCCCGGCGGCGGCGGATAGGCGCCCATGCGCTGCAGCACGTCCGGGCGGTTCACCCCCGCCGCGCGGACCGCGATCAGGATCTCGCCCGGCCGCGCCTCCGGCAGATCCCGACGCTCCGGCTTCAGCACCAGGGGTCCGCCCGGTTCGGTTATCGCGATCGCGGTCATCTTCTCGGGGAGCTTGCGCGTCATCCTTCGTCTTTCCCGGAGCGTACCGCTCCGTTTTGCCGCCGCCGGCCGACTATGTATTGTCTGCGGCGCGCGTTGCAAACCGGAGGCTGGCCATGGCGGCGTTCGACGACGAACCGAAGAAAAAGAAGGCGCCGGTCCACGAGATCGGCCAGGACCTCTCGCGCCTGTCGGCCGGCGAACTCCAGGAGCGCATCGGCCAGCTGACCGCGGAGATCGCCCGCCTCGAGGCCGAACTTGCCGCCAAGGGCCACACCAAGGCCGCCGCCGAGGCGCTGTTCCGTCGCGGATAGACGTCCGGGCGGCGCGCCGAACGGTCCAGAGTACGCTATTCTCGGCACCCACGCCGATTCGACCGGATTGACCGAACCGACGATGTTCACCGCCTACCGACCGATCCTGTCCCTGCTGCGCGGCACGGCCTTCCTGCTTGCCGCGTCGGGCCTTCACAGCCTGCTGCTGCCGCTACGCGGCCAGTTGGAGGGCTTCTCGACAGCTTCCCTCGGCCTGCTGGGCACGGCCTGGGCGGGCGGATTCGTCGCCGGCTGCTTCTTCGCGCCGCGGCTCGTCCGTCGTGTCGGCCATGTCCGCGCCTTCGGCGCCTTCGCGGCGTCGGGCGCGATCATCGCGCTGCTCACCGGGCTGATCATCGACGAGGTGACCTGGATCGTGCTGAGGGCATTCACCGGCTTCACGATGGCGGGCGCCTTCATGGTGATCGAGAGCTGGCTGAACGAGAAGGCAACCAACCAGAACCGCGGCACCGTCTTCGGCCTCTACATGATGGTCACCTACGCCTCGATCATGGGCGGCCAGATGATCGTGGCGGCCGGCGACGTCGGCAACGCGTCACTGTTCATGATCACCGGCATCTTCTTCTGCCTGGCGCTGATCCCGACCGCCGTGTCGTCCGCCGCCAGCCCCAAGCCTCTGCAGAACGTCTCGCTCGACCTGCGGGGGCTCTACGCCAACTCACCCGTCGCGGTCGCGGCCTGTTTCCTCATCGGCGTCGCCAACGGCGCTTGGGGCACGCTCGGCGCGGTCTACGGCGCCCGCATCGGCATCTCGACGGCGCAGATCGCGCTGATGATGAGCCTGGTGGTGATCGCCGGCGCGGTCGCCCAGATCCCGGCCGGGCGCATCTCCGACCGCACCGATCGCCGCTATGTGCTTGCCGCCGCCGCCTTCGGAGCGTCGCTGGCGGGCGTGATGATCGTCGTGCTGGCGCCCCGCTCGGGGACGCTGGTCATCGCCATGACGGCGGCCTATGGGGCGATGGCCTACACGCTCTATTCGGTGGCCGTGGCGCATGCGAACGACCACGCCAGCGCCGAGGAGTTCGTCAAGGTGTCCGGCGGCCTTCTCCTGCTCTATGGGTTCGGCACGATGGCGGGGCCGGTTCTCGGCGCGGCGCTGATGGCGCGGCTCACCCCCGAAAGCCTGTTCCTGGCGACGGCGCTCGCCCACTTCCTGCTCGCGGCCTACGCGCTGCTGCGCATTCGCAGGCGCGCGCCGGTGCCGCTGTCCGCCCGCGAAGCCTTCACCACGCTGCCTAGCGAGCGGGCCGCGACGCCCGAAGCACTGAAGCTCGATCCGCGCACCAAGCCGTCGCAGGGGTGACGCCGCGATCCGGATCGACGCGTGCCTTCGCCGCGACGCAACACCGGGCGGCGCGACGGGCAGCCGCAATGAACGGACTGTTCGACAATTTCCGCACAACTCCTGCGTGAGGGAGTTGTCTAACCGCTGATCTTGTTGAACAATCGCTGCGATGCTTGCTGACCCGTTCACGGCAATCGCCGACGCCAACAGGCGGTTCCTTCTGGAAGAACTTCGCCGCGGCCCGAAGACCGTGAATCAGCTGGCGGCGGGACTGCCCGTTTCCAGGCCGGCCGTCTCCCAGCATCTCAAGGTCCTGCTCGACGCGGGGCTGGTCAGCGCCCGCTCGGAAGGCGCGCGCCGCGTCTATGCCATCCGCGACGACGGATTTACCTCGCTTAACCTGTGGCTCGACCAGTTCTGGCAGGCCTGAGCCGGCAAGGCTGAAACGGGAAATCCGATCGGAATCAGCCGGGCAGGCGCGTCCCGCGTGCCCGGCACGCATCGCGCCCTCGCCGAAACGATTCGCGCACGGCGTGTCGCGTCTGCGACCTCGCGGACGTTCCTCAAGCATCACCGGCCTGAAGCATCGCCGGCTGTCATGCCGGCGGCCCGCAGCCGCCGACAGCATGCCTCCCGGTGAAGGCCGTCTTCTCGTCTGCTCAGTGCGTCGTCGCCCTGAGCTGCTCCATCTCATCCTTGATTGCCAGCTTGCGCCGCTTCAGCCGCACGATTTCCAGGTCGTCGGTCGACGGATGCGCCTGCGCTTCGTCGATCTCGCGGTCCAGGTCACTGTGCTTACGCTTCAGCTCCTCAAGATGGGATTCAAGCGACATGAGCGGATCTCCCTTCGTTGTTTCCTCGAAGCACCGTCGGGCAGTCCACCGCAGGGCTACACCATGACGGTACGATGACAGTGTGCCACCTTCGGCGGTGAAAGTCGAATGCCAGCGCCGCCATTTCCCGCGATCGTGAAACGTGTTACAGCTTTTTACCGCTGGCCGGACGTTGTGTCGGACCGGTGTGCGGTGCATTGCGCCGGAGCCTCGCAGACGGTGGACATGTCGGATCAGGAACAGGCCGAGATTCGTCTCGAGTTTGCGCGGCTGAAGCAGGAACATGCGGATTTCGATGCGGCGATCAACGCGATGATGACGCTCGGCTGCGACCCTCTGCAAATCCAGCGCATGAAGAAGAAGAAGCTTGCCATCAAAGACAAGCTCAAGAACCTCGAGGACCGCATCGTCCCCGACATCATCGCCTGAGGCCGCCCTTGCGGCACCGGGCCGATTCCGCTAGGCGGCGCTTTCGTTTCCGGGGGAAGGCTGTTGAGCAAGACGCGGCGCGACGTGGCCATCATCATGGGCAGCCAGTCGGACTGGGCGACGATGCGACATGCCGCGGAGGCGCTCGAGGCGCTCCGCGTCTCCTACGAGCGCCGGATCGTCTCCGCGCATCGCACGCCTGACCGCCTCTACGCCTTCGCCAAGGGCGCGCGCGATGCCGGCTTCAAGATTGTCATCGCCGGCGCCGGCGGCGCCGCACATCTGCCCGGCATGACCGCGGCTATGACGCCGCTGCCCGTCTTCGGCGTGCCGGTGGAATCGAAAGCGCTGTCGGGACAGGATTCGCTTCTGTCGATCGTGCAGATGCCGGCCGGCATCCCTGTCGGCACGCTGGCCATCGGCAAGGCCGGCGCGGTCAACGCGGCGCTGCTGGCGGCCGCCGTCCTGGCGCTGGGCGATCCGGACCTGGCGGCGCGGCTCGACCAGTGGCGCGCCGCACAGACCGCCGGGGTTGCCGAAGAACCGTCGGACAAGGAATGAGCGCGCCGCTCGCCGCCGGGTCGACGATCGGAATCATCGGCGGCGGCCAGCTCGGCCGGATGCTGGCGATGGCCGCGGCCCGTTTCGGCTACCGCGTGACGATCCTCGAGCCGCAGCCGGACTGTCCGGCGGCGCAGGTGGCCAACCGGCACATCGCTGCCGCCTATGACGATCCGGACGCGCTTGCCGAACTGGCCGGGGGTTGCGACGTGGTGACCTACGAGTTCGAGAACGTGCCCGTCGCCGCCGCCGAGGCGCTGGCGCGGTCGGTGCCCGTCTACCCGCCGCCGAAGGCGCTCGAAGTGGCGCAGGACCGGCTGGCGGAGAAGCGCTTCCTGGGCGGCAACGGCGTCCCCGTCGTCCGCTACGGCGCCGTCGACAGCGACGAGCGCCTTGCCCATGTGCTGGCCGAACTCGGTGGCGAAGGCGTGCTGAAGACCCGCCGCATGGGCTATGACGGCAAGGGCCAGCGGGTCTTCCGCAAGGGCGAGGCCGGCGACCTCGCAGGCACATATGCCGCGATGGGCGGTGTGCCGCTCATCATCGAGGAGTTCGTCTCCTTCAAGCGCGAGATTTCCGTGATCGGCGTCCGCGCCATCGACGGCACGTCCATCACGTACGACCCGGCGGAGAACGTCCATCGCGACGGCATCCTGCGCACGTCGACCGTGCCGGCAAGGATTTCCCAGGCAACGTCCATCGCCGCGCAGGAGTACGCCACGGTCGTCATGCACCGGCTGGGCTATGTCGGGGTGCTCGGCATCGAATATTTCATCGCCGCGGACGGTTCGCTGATCGCCAACGAGATCGCACCGCGCGTGCACAACTCCGGCCACTGGACCGAGGCGGCCTGCGCCGTATCCCAGTTCGAGCATCACATCCGCGCCATCGCCGGCCTGCCGCTGGTGACGACGCGACGGCATTCCGACTGCGTGATGGAGAACCTCATCGGCGACGACGTGGCGCGGCTCCCGGACATCGCCGCCGAGGACGGCGCCGTCATCCACCTCTACGGCAAGGCGGAAAGCCGGCCGGGCCGCAAGATGGGCCACGTGACCCGGCTGCGCGACATCCGCGCCGGTTGAGGCGATGGGCGTCCGGATCCTCTCGCTCAATCTGTGGGGCGGCCGCCTTCACGACGCGCTGATCCCCTACCTGGCGGCGGCCGAGGCGGACATCTTCTGCTTCCAGGAGGTCCCGCACACGCCGACGGCGGCAAGCGCCTGGCTCGACTATCGTCACGACGGGATCGATCTGCCGCAGCGGGCGCGCCTGCTGGACGAGCTTCGTGATGCCCTTCCGGGCCATGATGCCTGGTTCGCACCCTCGCTGCGCGGTCCGCTTCTGGACGGGGAGGCGGAGGTGGCGTCGCTGTGGGGGCTGGCGGCGTTCGTGCGCCGCGACCATGTCGTCGTGGGGGCAGCCACGGGTTTCGTCCATGGCGACTACCGCGGCGACGGATGGGGCAGCTATCCGCGCCCGGCCAATGCCCAATGCCTGCGCATCGCGCTCGGCGGCGTCGCGCCGGCACTGACGGTGGCCCACATGCACGGCCTGCGCGACCTCGCCGGCAAGCAGGACACGCCGGACCGGCTTGCTCAGGCCGATCGGCTGGCCGCCCTCGTCCAGGGGCTCTGGACACCGGGCGAAGGGCTCGTCGTCTGCGGCGACTTCAATGTGCTGCCGGACAGCGCCGTGTTCCGACGCCTCGGCGCGCTCGGCCTGTCCGACCTCGTCACCGGCCGCGGTTTCACCGACACGCGCACATCGCACTACGGAAAGCCGGGACGGTTCGCCGACTACATGCTCGTCAATCCGGCCGTTTCGGTCGCCGCCTTCTACGTCGTCGCGGACCCCGAGGTCTCGGACCATCGGCCGCTGGTGCTCGACATCGGCTGAGCGGCACGGGCGGTTGACATTTCCCGTCCGCCTCGTCTATGAGCCTGCCAGCTTCCGCGCGCCTTTCCGGCGCGCTTTTGATTTCGCCCGTTCTGCGGGCCATCCGCCAAAGTACGACACGGGCACGACCATGAAGATCAAGAACTCGCTCAAGGCCTTGAAGGCCCGCCACCGCGACAACCGCCTGGTTCGCCGCAAGGGCCGCATCTACATCATCAACAAGACCGCTCCGCGCTATAAGGCGCGCCAGGGCTGATCCGGCCCTGAGGCCGATTGCGGCCTGATCCCGGCCGCCGCGCGGCGGGACGAAGGCCGGGCATCACACGAATTTCAGTTTGACGCTTCGCGTCGCCGGAATAGATTCCGGCCATGCGGAGCGTTCTTGCATTGGCCGTCGCGATCCTCCTGTCCGGGCATGCGCCGGCATGGGCCCAGGGCGGCGGAGCCCTCGAAGGCGAGGTGATCGAGGATCCGGCCTACAAGGCCGAACCGGTCCCGGACCCCGTGCCTGCGCCTGACGTGGCCGAGGAGGCGATGCCGGACATGGCGCCGCCGGCGGAGATGCATCCCGCCGAGGCGGCACCCAGCGAGGATCGGCTGGCCACGCTGTTCGGCGACCTCAAGCGCGCCCGCAACGAACGGGCTGCCGAGCGCATCGCCGGGCAGATCCGGAACGAGTGGGAAAAGTCGGGCAGCGCCACCATCGACCTGATGATGCAATGGTCGCGGACGGCCGCAGAAGGCGAGAAGTTCGACGTGGCGCTCGACTTCCTGGATCAGGTGGTGACGATGCAGCCCGGCTATGCCGAAGGCTGGAACCGGCGCGCGACGGTTCATTTCCAGATGAACAACTACGCCAAGTCGATGGCCGATATCGAGCACACGCTGCGGCTCGAGCCGCGCCACTTCGGCGCCTTGGCGGGAATGGCGCAGATCCTGCGCAGCCGCGGGCGCGACGAGCTGGCGCTGCAGGCCTACCAGCGCGTGCTCGACATCTATCCGATGATGCGAAGCGCCCAGAACGAGGTCGCGACCCTGTCCGAGGAGCTGACCGGCGAAGGCATCTGAACCCTTTTCCGCCGCCGGAGCGTATGTCAGGTAGACGCTCTCGCTTCGGGTTGCCTTCTCCCATGAACCTTCTCTACGCCGCCGTCGCCTTCCTGCTCGCCGTCGTTCTCGCTCTCGTCGGCCTGACCCGGCTGAACGCCTGGATGATCGAGCGACGCAATCCTCCGGTGGGCGCCTTCGCCACCGTCAACGGCACGCGCATCCACTTCGTGCACGTCCCGGCGCCCGGCGCCGACCTGCCCCCCATCGTCTTCATCCATGGCGCCAGCGCCAACCTGCTCGACCAGATGGTGCCGATCCGTCCCCAGCTCGAAGGCCGGGCGGAGATGCTGTTCTTCGACCGGCCAGGCCATGGCTGGTCGGACCGCGGCCCGGACAACGAGACGCCGTTTGCCCAGGCCCGGACGATCGCCGCGCTGATGGACCACGCCGGCATCGCCCGGGCGATCGTCGTCGGCCACTCCTTCGGCGGGGGCACCGCGGCTGCCTTCGCGCTTGCCTATCCGGAGCGCACGGCCGGCCTGGTGTTCGTCGCCGCGGCGACGCATCCCTGGGCGGGCGCGGCAACCTCCTGGTACTACAAGCTGACCGCGCGCCCGTGGGTCGGGCGGCTGTTCGCCCAGACGATCGCCGGCCCGGCCGGCACGCTCCGCATGGCCGGCGCCACCGACTGCGTCTTCGCGCCGAATCCCGTGCCGGAGGATTATCTTCACCGCGCAGGCATCGAACTGGTGCTGAGGCCGTCGGCCTTCCGCGCCAACGCGATCGACGTCCAGGGGCTGCACGCGCATGTCACCGGGGCGCAGCCGCGCTACAGGGAGATCACGGCACCGACGGTGATCATCTCCGGCGACTACGACACCGTCGTCTACGAGGAACTGCATTCGGTCGGGCTGGCCCGGGACATTCCGGGCGCCGAACTCGTCTGGGTGAAGAATCTCGGTCACAAGCCGGACTGGATCGCACCCGATCTCGTCGCCGCCGCCATCGCCAGGGTCGGCGGACAGGGCGGCGATCTGCAGGGCCTTGCGCGAACGGTCGAGACGCGGATCGCCGGCGACAGGCAGGGCGTGGACACCTGCGCCAACGAGAAGGCGCCGCCGGAGACCTTGCTGGCGCAGTGAGTTCCAGCAAGGTTCTGGCTATTGCGGGTCACCGCCCACTGGCCTGTGTGGATCAGCAGCGGCAGCGCGCCGCCCCGACCTTCTCCCCTTGTGGGAGAAGGTGCCCCGTAGGGGCGGATGAGGGATGTTGCGTTGAAGTGCCGCGCCGGGATCAGGCGCTGCCGGTGCCCTCGGAGCCGATATAGGCGATGCGCAGCATGTTGGTGGCGCCGGGCGTCCTCAGCGGCACGCCGGCGGTGATGATCACGCGGTCCCCCGGCCGGCCGAACTGTTCATCGAAAGCGATGCGGCAGGCGCGGTCGACCATATCGTCCAGGTCGCTGGCGTCCGGCGTCACCACGCAGTGCGTGCCCCACAGCAGCGACAGGCGCCGCGCGGTCGCCAGGATCGGCGACAGCGCGATGACCGGCACCTGCGGCCTCTCGCGCGCCGCGCGGATCCCGGTGGTTCCGGATGCGGTGTAGCAGATGATCGCCGACAGCTTCAGCGTCTCGGCGATTTCGCGCGCCGCGAGCGAGATGGCATCGGCGCCGGTCGCCTCGGGCTCGGAGCGCTGCGCGTTGATGATGCTCGGGTAGAGCGGGTCTTTCTCGACCTGCTGGGCGATGCGATGCATCATCGACACCGCCTCGACGGGATATTGGCCGGCCGCCGATTCCGCCGACAGCATGATCGCGTCGGCGCCTTCGAACACCGCGATCGACACGTCCGACACTTCGGCGCGCGTCGGCACCGGCGCGGTGATCATGGACTCCAGCATCTGCGTGGCCACGACGACCGGCTTGCCGGCGCGCCGCGCCGCGCGCGTGATCTGCTTCTGGATGCCGGGCACTGCCTCGATCGGCATTTCGACGCCGAGGTCGCCGCGCGCCACCATCAGCGCATCGGACAGCTCGATGATCTCGGCCAGCCGCGTCACCGCCTGCGGCTTCTCGATCTTCGACATCAGCAGCGCGCGGCCGCGCGCGATCTTGCGGGCTTCGGCGAGGTCCTCGGGCCGCTGGATGAATGACAGCGCTACCCAGTCCACGCCGGCTTCGAGCACCGCGTCCAGATCCTTGCGGTCCTTCTCGGTGAGCGCGCCGACGGGCAGGTCGGTGTCGGGCAGGCTGACGCCCTTCTTGTCGGAGATCTTCGTGCCGGCGACGACGACGCACTCGATCGAGCGCTTGTCGGTCTTCACCGCCTTGAGCGCCAGCTTGCCGTCATCGATCAGCAGGCGGTCGCCCGGTTCAACGGCCAGCAGGATCTCCGGATGCGGCAGGTGGACCCGCCTGGCGTCGCCGGGCTCGGGATTGTCGTCGAGGGTGAAGGTCTGGCCGACCGTCAGCTCCTCCGACGTGTTCTTGAACTTGCCGACTCTGAGCTTGGGTCCCTGCAGGTCGGCGAGGATGCCGATGGGCCGTCCGGCCTTCCCTTCCACCGAGCGGATGCGGCCGACGAGCGTGCGCATCAGGTCGTGGTCGGTGTGGCTCATATTGATGCGGAACACGTCCGCACCGGCGTCGAAGAGCTTGGCGATCATGGCCTCGTCGGACGAGGCGGGACCGATTGTGGCGAGTATCTTGACCTTGCGGATTCGTCTCATTGACCTGCTGTTCCCGTCACGGCGGCATTGCCGTCGGGCGCGGGGTCGTCGGTCAGTTGGACCATCCAGCTCGCCTGCTCGCCGGTGTCGTATTCCTGGAAACCGACACGCTGGAAACCGCGCGCGAAGCAGTCTGCGACGCCCGCGATCTTGAATTCCTTTTCGGCGACGCACATGCTGATCGGACCGTCCCAGCGACCGCCGCGCTCCGCGTCCTCTGCGTAGAGATAGTAATATCGCGATGACAGGGCGCCCTCGATCAGCGTCTTGCAGGTCGAACCGTCGACATGCCACCAGCCTTCGGTGACCCAGCCCGCCTTGGCGCGATAGCCGATGGCGACGCCGACGAGGTTCTGGGTGGCGTTGCAGACCCGAAAATCAGCCGCGGCCGGCGCGGCCGACACGACGGCAAGGCCGGGTGAAGCCACGGCGAGCGCGAATGCGGACGCCGCGAGGCGACTGCACTGCCTGCCGAGCAAAGCCATTGCTGACCCTCTGATGCGTGACGTCATCACAATCGAGCCCCTTTTCGGAAAAGTCCAAGCGCATGTCAACGCGCCCGCCAATCGATTTAGATCGGCAGTCGAAGCAGGTTTTCCGCGCCCGATGGAGAAATCCCCGAAAAGATTGGCCAAACAACGGCATTGCGCGCGGCGTGGGCTTCGTGGAATGACGAGGCGCCCCGGGGCGCTTTCCGGCGGCGTTACCGGAAGCTTCCCGCATCGCGATCCTCGACGACATGCCCGGCGCACCGCACTTTCCAGCCTTTGACCGCGTCGACGGCGACGCTTCGCTCGGCCTGCTGCTGCTGGCGGATCATGCCCGCCGCGACCTCCCGGCGGACTATGGCGACCTCGGCCTGCCGCCGTCGGAATTCGACCGCCACATCGCCTACGACATCGGCGTCGAAATGGTGCTGCGGGAACTGGCGCGCCTCACCGGCGCGCCCGGCATCGTCTCGACCTTCTCCCGGCTGCTCATCGATCCCAACCGCGGCGAAGACGACCCGACGCTGATTCGCCAGCTCTACGACGGCACGATCGTGCCGGCGAACTATCCGATGACCGCGGAGGAGCGGCACCGGCGCATCCAGCGCTTCTACCGGCCCTATCACGACGCGGTCGCCGCACTGGTCGAGTCCGTCGCCACGGCATCCGGCGCCGCGCCCTTCCTGTTCTCGATCCACTCGTTCACCCCCGTCATGCAGGGCCACGTCCGCCCCTGGCAGGTCGGCGTGCTGTGGGATGCGGACGAACGCGCGGCGCGGCCGCTGATCGAGATGCTGGCGGCCGACCCGCGGCTGACGGTCGGCGACAACGAGCCCTATGACGGGGCGCTGAAGGGCGACACGATGTACCAGCATGCCATCGCCCACGGCTTCGCCCATGCGCTCATCGAGATCCGCCAGGACCTGATCGCCGACGAGGCCGGTGCCCGGGAATGGGCGGAGCGGCTCGCGCCGATCATTGACGCGATCAACCGCCGCGCCGATATCCATGTGGCCAGGCACCACGGCTCGCGCACAGGGCCGGTGGTGCGGAAAGGACGTGTCCCATGACGACCCTCACGCCGGAGCAGCAGCGCGATTTCGAGGCGGCGGCGTTCCGCACCCTGGTTCAGCACCTGCGAAGCAGGACGGACGTCCAGAACATCGACCTGATGAACCTGGCGGGGTTCTGCCGCAACTGCCTGTCGAACTGGTATCGCGACGCGGCAACCGCCGCGGGGCTCGACATGAGCAAAGAGGAATCGCGCGAGATCATCTACGGCATGCCCTATGCGGAGTGGCAGGCCCGCCATCAGACCGAGGCGAGCGATGCCAAGAAGGCAGCGTTCGAACACAACCGCCCGAAGGACCACTGAGCGGCCGCCAGGCGGCGCACCGGGCGCCGCGACACGCGGCACGCAGAAGAAGACCTTGACCCACCCTGCCCTGTCGGGCATCGACCTTGCCTTGCCGCTTCCGAGTCGCGATTTCCGGAGTATTGCCATGGCCGCAGCCGAGAAGACCGAAACCAGCCAGACCGTCGCCGCGGGCCAGCTGCGCGCCTTCATCGAGCGCATCGAGCGCCTCGAGGAGGAGAAGAAGACCATCTCCGACGACATCAAGGAAGTCTACGCCGAGGCCAAGGGCACTGGTTTCGACACCAAGGCCGTGCGGACGCTGATCCGCATGCGCAAGAAGGACCAGGCCGAACGGCAGGAGGAAGAGGCGATCCTCGACCTCTACAAGGCCGCCCTCGGCATGGTGTGACGCCCGCCCTTCGGCTGGCCGGCGGATTCTGCCGGCGAATGAGGAAACGGTCCGATGGCGGACCAGCCAGATCCAGCGAAGACGGCCGGCGGGTTCTTCCGTTCCCGATGGCTGGGCGCCGTTCCGATCGAGCGCCTGTTCTGGATGGACATGATCGTCGTCGGGACGGCGATCAACATCGCGACGTCCTTCGCGGCTCTGGTGGTGCTCGGACTGAAATGGCCGGTCTGGGCTTCGATCGTCGTCTACCTGGCGCCCCTGCCCTACAATCTTTTCCTCGTCGCGGCGATCTGGCGAACGGCTGACCGCTCGCACGCGCGCACCGCAGGCGTCGTCCGCAGCGCAGCGCTGGCCTGGATCGTGATCGCGACGCTGATCTGACGGCCTGACCTCGGCACCCCGCCACCGCCGACGGCCGCCGCGCGCGGGCTCAGTGCTTGCGCGACAGTTCCCGCGTCGCGGACTCGAGGCCGGCAAGTGTCAGCGGGTACATCCGCTCCGAGAAGATGTCGCGGATCAGGCCGATCGAGTGCGTGTAGCCCCAGTGCTTCTGGGCGGTCGGGTTCAGCCAGACGGCGTTCGGCCAGCGCGCCAGCACGCGCTGCAGCCAGACGATGCCGGCCTCGGCGTTCCAGTGCTCCACCGATCCGCCCGCATGCGCGACCTCGTAGGGGCTCATCGCGGCGTCGCCGACGAAGATCACCTTGTAGTCGTGGCCGTATTTGTGGAGCACGTCGTAGGTCGACAGCGTCTCCGAATGCCGCCTGCGGTTGTCCTTCCACACGCCCTCGTAGAGGCAGTTGTGGAAGTAGAAATATTCGAGCTGGCGAAACTCGGCGCGGGCGGCCGAAAACAGCTCCTCGACCACCCTTATGTGGTCGTCCATCGAGCCGCCGACGTCGAAGAACATCAGCAGCTTCACCGCGTTGCGCCGCTCGGGTCGCGTCTTGACGTCGAGATAGCCGTGCTCGGCCGTCGCGTGGATCGTGCCGGGCAGGTCGAACTCCTCGTCGGCGCCTTCGCGCACCCAGCGCCTCAGCCGCTTCAGCGCGACCTTGATGTTGCGCGTGCCGAGCTCGACGCCATCGTCGAAGTTGCGGAACTCGCGCTTGTCCCACACCTTTACCGCGCGGCGGTTGCGGCTCTCGTGCTGGCCGATGCGCACGGCTTCCGGGTTGTATCCATAGGCGCCGAAGGGCGAGGTGCCGGCCGTGCCGATCCATTTCGACCCGCCCTGGTGGCGACCCTTCTGCTCCTCAAGCCGCTGCCGCAGCGTCTCCATCAGCTTGTCGAAGCCGCCGAGCGCCTCGACCAGCTTCTTTTCCTCCTCCGTCAGGTGCTTCTCGGCCAGCCGGCGCAGCCACTCTTCGGGCAGGTTCGCGACATCGACGGCCATCTCGCCCGATACCGCTTCGACACCCTTGAAGATGTGCGCGAAGACCTGGTCGAAGCGGTCGATGTGCCGCTCGTCCTTCACCAGCGCGGCGCGCGCCAGGTAGTAGAAGCCCTCGACGTCATAGGCGACCAGCCCGGCCTCCATGCCTTCGAGCAGCGTCAGATATTCGCGCAAGGATACGGGAACGCGCGCCGCTTTCAGCTCGAGGAAGAAGGGGATGAACATCGTCCATGCGTGGCCCAGCGGACAACGGAACGCAAGGGGCGCAGGCGCGGCGCTGGCGACTGTTGCCAGCCTCCAAAACGAAAGAGGGACCGCATGGCGGTCCCCCTCGAAACGGAGTCCTTTGGGTTGGCGGCCCGCCCGTCAACTCGTCGGCTGCGGCTCCATGCCGCCTTCGGGCTCCTCGCCCTTCTTGCGGCGTCCTCCGGGCGCGCCTGCCTTGGGCACGGCCGAACCACGGCTGGGCGGCGTGTCGTCGCCCAGGTCGCGCGCCGGCTTCTGGCCGGCGATCAGCGCCTTGATCTCCTCGCCCGACAGCGTCTCGTATTCCAGCAAGCCCTCCGCGATGGCGATCCATTCCTTCTTCTTCTTGGTCAGGATCGTGCGGGCGAAGGTGTAGGCTTCGTCGATCAGCCGGCGCACTTCCGCGTCGATGATCTGCGCGGTGTCTTCCGACACGTTCTGCGTGCGCGCCACCGAGTGGCCGAGGAAGACCTCTTCCTGGTTGTCGCCGTAGGCCACGTGGCCGAGCTTGTCGGAGAAGCCCCACTGGGTGACCATCGCGCGCGCCAGCTTGGTCGCCTGCTGGATGTCCGACGCCGCTCCCGAGGTGATGTTCTCCTTGCCGAACTTGAACTCCTCGGCGACACGCCCGCCCATCATGATGGCGAGACGCGAGATCATGTACTTGTAGCTCATCGAGTAGCGGTCGCCCTCAGGCAGTTGCATGACCATGCCCAGCGCGCGGCCGCGCGGGATGATCGTCGCCTTGTGCAGCGGATCGGCCGACGGGACGTTGAGCGCCAGGATGGCATGGCCGGCCTCGTGATAGGCGGTCAGCTCCTTCTCGGCCTGCGTCATCGCGGACGACCGGCGCTCGGCGCCCATCATCACCTTGTCCTTGGCGTCCTCGAACTCCTGCATGGTGACGAGGCGCTTGTTGCGTCGCGCGGCCATCAGGGCGGCTTCGTTGACGAGGTTGGCGAGGTCGGCGCCCGAGAAGCCCGGCGTGCCGCGCGCGATGACCTTCAGGTCGACATTCGGCGCCAGCGGCACGTTGCGGACGTGCACCTTCAGGATCTTCTCGCGGCCGTTGATGTCGGGGTTCGGCACCACGACCTGGCGGTCGAAGCGGCCGGGCCTGAGCAGCGCGGGGTCGAGCACGTCGGGGCGGTTGGTCGCGGCGATCAGGATGATGCCCTCGTTCGCCTCGAACCCGTCCATCTCGACCAGCAGCTGGTTGAGCGTCTGCTCGCGCTCGTCATTGCCGCCGCCGAGCCCAGCGCCGCGATGGCGGCCGACCGCGTCGATCTCGTCGATGAAGATGATGCAGGGCGCGTTCTTCTTCGCCTGATCGAACATGTCGCGCACGCGGCTGGCGCCGACGCCGACGAACATTTCCACGAAGTCCGAGCCGGAGATGGTGAAGAACGGCACATTGGCCTCGCCGGCGACGGACCGCGCCAGCAGCGTCTTGCCGGTGCCGGGAGGTCCGACGAGCAGCACGCCGCGCGGGATCTTGCCGCCGAGGCGCTGGAACTTCTGCGGGTCGCGCAGGAACTCCACAATCTCCTCGAGGTCCTGCTTGGCCTCGTCGACGCCGGCGACATCCTGGAAGGTGATGCGGCCATGCGCCTCGGTCAGCAGCTTGGCCTTGGACTTGCCGAAGCCCATCGCACGGCCCGAGCCGGACTGCATCTGGCGCATGAAGAATATCCAGACGCCGAGGATCAGGATCATCGGCAGCCAGGACAGGAGGTAGCCGAAGATCGTGTTCTGGCCGTCGCTTTCGGGGCGGACGGTGATCGTCACGCCCTTTTCCTCGAGGCGCTTCACGAGGTCCGGGTCGCCCGGCGTGTAGGTGGTGAAGCCGGTGGCGTTGTCGGTGTAGGTGCCGGTGATGCGGTCGCCGGTGATGACGACCGACTTGACGCGACCGGCATCGAGGTCCGTCAGGAATTCCGAGTAGGCGATCTCGCGCGACGTTCCTCGCTGCTGCGGCGTCTGGAACAGGTTGAAGAGCGCGATCAGCAGGACTGCGATGATCGCCCACAGCGCGAGGTTGCGATAGTTCGGATTCATGAAGCGTCCTGTCGACGTGAAGGCCTTGGGATCGAGCCAGTCTGAACGATTTCGGTTAACATAGGGACCCCCGGCGGCAATGCCAAGCACGACCGCCATCGCTGGTTAGCGACACGTTGGCCGGCAATTGTGGTCCGGTCGGGGCTGCGGAAGCGTCCATACGCCTCAGTCATGCAGGTCGCGGGCGATCGGCGGGCCGATTCGGAGATCCTTGAACCGCGCTTTGAAGCCCGCCCGCTGAGGAGAGCAGCACATCACGCCGACATCAGCCTTCCGAGACGTCGGAAAGTAGGCAAGCCGCGCCGGTTTCCACGAAGTGTCCACTGCGTCGAGATATTGCACGCGGACGGCCTCGCCATGCCGGGTCAGCCTGATCCGGATGCCGCCCGGATCGATCGGCACCTCGACCAGCGACCAATCCGACGTGTCGTTCGTGACGACGACGGAAAAGTAACTCTTGCCGTCGGTGAACTCGATCCCCGCCTTGATCCAGTGGCTTTCGCCGAGCCGGATCATGAGGCCCGCCTGATCGTAGAGCGTCTCGTACTCCCCCTGGACCGCTACCTCGGCGCTGAAGTCGCCCTCAACCGGCTTCGACAGGAAATGACCGTCATCGCGCCAGAAACCGTAGAAGGTCTCCCGCCAGAAGTCGGTCTTCTCGCCCGTGACGACGTCGAGCACGTCGTCCTCGATGGCGTGGTGCGGCGGCTCGTTCAGCCAGGTCATCTCCCGCAGAATGGTCAAGTCAGGCTCCTGTCGAATGCGTTGGATCGGGCGTCCGGTGATCGCGGCATCGTCTCGCCGGCAGCGCCGCCCGGTTCATCCGCTGGCGACGCGGGTTGCCGGGCGGCGCCGATCACGTCCGCCACCGCGTTGCAGGCGGGGATGTCGAATCCGGGAAGGAAAAGCGCGAAAGGCGCGATCCGGCGGACCACTCTGGCCGATGCGTCGGTAGGCATGACGATCGGCTCGGCCGCCAGTGCCGCCGCCGCCAGGCCGCCCGGCACATCCAGTTCGTTGCCGAGCGCCTCGCGGGCGCGGTGCAAGCCGGCCGGTTCGACCGTCGCGCCCCGCGGTCCGGTGGAGATGACGAAGCGGCGGTCCCAGACAGTCGGCGAAACGACGGGTTCGGGGCCCGGCAGGGTCCGGCGCTCCCGGTGCAGGAAGACGGCGTCGCGACGGCGATCGACGACGGCGCGCGCCAGGGTCGCCGTGCCGGGCGCGGCGCGCATGCTGGCAAAGAGTGCTGTCACCCGCTCCTCGTCCGGCAGATGCTCCGTGCCGCCGACCGTCGCCAGCAGGATGCGCAACGCGTGAATTGCCGCGTCCGCCGGAGTCGTGTCGAGAAAGGCGGCCGGAAGGCGGACGAGGCCGGGCGAGGGCATCGTGGCCGATTGCAGGACGACGGCCGCCCGGCGCGCGAGGTCGGCGCGCAGTGCCGCCGCGGCTGCCGCCTTTGACACCAGCCGCATGATCTCCGCCTCGTTCGCGTGGAGACGCCTGCGGACACGGACGCGCTCGGCCGCCACGTTCTCGTTGGAGGGGTCGTCGATCCAGCACTCGCCGGCCGCGGTCAGCAGGCCACGCAGCTCCGCCCGACGCATGTTGAGCATTGGGCGGACGATCCACAGGCGACCATCGTACCGGGTGAACGGTGCCATGCCGGCCAGGCCGAGCCGCCCCCCGCGGGTCTCGCGCATGGCGACCGTCTCGGCCTGATCGTCGAGCGTGTGGCCCGTGACGATGACGCCGCATCGGAGATCGGTGGCCACCCCCGCCAGAAGGCCGTAGCGCGCCAGCCGTGCCGCAGCGGCGATTCCGGTCGCCGGTTTCGGTCCGGTCCATCGGACGATGCGGTGCTCGATCTCCAGCCTGGCGCAAACGCCTGCAACCCAGGCCGCCTCGGCCGCGGACCCGGCGCGGAGCCCATGGTCGACGGTGGCGGCTGCCAGGTGCAGCACCGGCCAATGGCGGTCGCGCCAGGTCTTGAGGAGAAGGAGGAGGGCGAGCGAGTCGCTGCCACCGGAGATGGCGACGAGGATGCCGCTGGCGCGGTACAGGCTCTGCTCGTGGAAGGCTTTGTCGGCCCGATCCTGCAGGGATGGGTCCAAGGGGAGTGTCCGTTCAGCAGCCGGCCGCGGCCTGCTCCTGCTTGACGCGGCCCTTGAGCGCGTCGGACGCATTGGGATAGCGCTTGCCGACCTCGCCGAACGTGGCGCAGGCGATGTCGCGCTGGTTGAGGCCAGCCAGCGAGACGCCGAGCTTGAACAGCATGTCCGGCGCCTTCTTGGAGTCCGGATAGTCACGATTGGCCGCCAGGAACACTTCCGCCGCGTCGCGGTATTTCTGCTGGCCGAGAAGGGATTCGCCCAGCCAGAAATGCGCGTCGGCGGTCCGGGCGTCCTGCGGGAACCGGTCGATATGGTCGCGGAAGCCGGATTCAGCGGTCGCATAGTCGCCGGACAGGATGAACTCGTAGGAGTTGCGGTAGAGCTCTTCGGCGTTTCCGGCCGGCGGCAGCGACGCGACCGTCGTGCCGTCGGAGTGGGTGTCCATGGGTTCCCCGCCGAGCGGCGGCTCAACCGCCGTCGAACTGCGCACCGTGCCGTCCGGCGCGACCGTGATGGTGCCGAGGCTTGGAGATTCGAGCTTCGTTCCGTCCTCGACGCCGCCCGGCAGCGTCGTGGCGGACGACGCATCGGCGGTCGTGTCGGCGGGTTTGACGACGGAGCGGTTCGTCTTGCCCTTGCCCTTCTCCAGTTCCTGGAAGCGGAACTCGTTGTCTTCCTGCATCTGGCGCATCTGCTCCTGCATCTGCAGGATCTGGAAGTTCAGCTCCTCGATCGTGCCGGACAACTGGCGCACCTGCTCCTCGAGAGCGGTGATGCGCGGATCGCCGGACTGGGCGAGCTGGACACGCGGCTCCGCTGCCTTGCGCTTGTCTTCAGACTTGCCGAATACGCCCGGCAGGCCGATGCGGCCAAGGATGCCGCCGGAGTCCTGCGCGGACGCCTGCAAGGGCGCGCCGGCCAGGATCAGGGCGGCGATCATGCCGCGAAAGATCAGTCGAGATGTCATCGGTCCCCGTTCCGAATGGTTGTCGTGACTATCGCCTGAGGGTCAAGCATCCGAGTTCGGCCAAAGTTTGTTTCGCGCCGCGATCCTAATGCGAGTCGATCGCCGGCAGGTTCACGTGCTGCTCGACCCGCCGCACCTCGTCTCCAGGTTCCGCCGGGTCTTGACGTCTTCTCCCTGCAGGATGGCGACATTGGCACGCAGCGAGTGCATCTCTGCCCGAAGGTCGCCGGCTGGGGAAGCAAGCTCCGTCTTTGTCGCCATCTCCGCGCGCATGTCGCCAAACTCCGCGCGCATGTCGCGCAGCATGCGCAGGACGGCGTTGTCGGGCTCCGAACTCATGTTGCGGAAATACCACACCGCCGGCAGGCAGGCCAGACCAAAATGAGAATGGCGGCACGAGGCCGCCATTCCCGGACCCAGCCATGCGGTCGATCAGCTGCCGGCGCCGTTCAGCACGGTGACGGCGCGGCGGTTTTGGGTCCAGCATGAGATGTCGTCGCAGACCGCCACCGGACGCTCCTTGCCGTAGGAGATGGTGCGGATGCGATTGCTGCCGACGCCGCGCGACACCAGGAAGTCGCGTGTGGCGGCGGCACGGCGGGCGCCGAGCGCCAGGTTGTATTCGCGGGTGCCGCGTTCGTCGGCATGGCCTTCGACGGTGATCGAGTACTGCCCGTATTTGTTGAGCCACTGCGCCTGCTTCGACAGGGTCGCCTGGGCGTCCGCGCGGATGACGGACGAGTCGACGTCGAAGAAGATGCGGTCGCCGACGGCGACCGTGAATTCCTGCGCCGAACCGGGCGCGCCGGCACCGCCGCCAAGGCCGAGGTCAGCCGGATTGTTCGGCGTCTTCTTCGACGCGCAGCCGGTGATGGCGAGTGCCGCGACCAGCGCGATCATCGCCGGGTTTCGTGTCATGGCTGCGATGCGGCGCATCCGCCTCTCCTTCGTATTTCTATCGGTTGTGTTGATCGACCAGTAACCACGTTGGGGTTAAGCGCGGATCAAGAAACGCGGTTAACGAATTGCTGCGGGCGAACAGGGAATCGCCCGCTTCCCGCCACGATCTGCACGCGCTCGAACGGCCAAAATGGGGCCAAAGCGGGGCGCCGAACGCAAAAATGGGGCCTGGCGGCCCCATTTGATCGCGAACCCGACGACCTCGACGCTATTCGAGAAGCGGTGACCAGGCGGGGTCCGAGCCGAAATTGGCCGTCGGGATAGACTGCTCGTTCCGGCCCGTCAGGTCGATGGAATAGAGCTTCGGGCCGGCGGTGCCTGCCGCCTGGCGGAAGAACATGATCACGCGGCCGTTCGGCGCCCAGGTCGGCCCTTCCTGCTGGAACGAACTCGACAGGATGCGCTCGCCCGAGCCGTCGGTGCGCATGACGCCGATCTGGAACTCGCCGCTCGACTGCTTGGTGAAGGCGATGAGGTCGCCGCGCGGCGACCAGACCGGCGTGGAGTAGGTGCCGTCGCCGAACGAGATCCGGCGCTGGCCGGAGCCGTCGGCGTTCATCACGTAGATTTGCGCGCGACCGCCGCGGTCGGACGTGAACACCACCTGCGATCCGTCCGGCGAGTAGGACGGCGACGTGTCGATGGAGGCGGAGTTGGTGAGACGCGTGGTCGTGCGGCTCCGCAGGTCCATGACGAAGATGTTCGAGTTGCCGTCGTCGCGCAGCAGGCTCATGATTACCTTGAGCCCGTCGGGCGAGAAGCGCGGCGCGAAGGTCATGCCGGGAAAGTTGCCGACCAGTTCCCTCTGCCCCGTCTCGATCTGCAGCAGGTAGACCTGCGGCTGGCCGCTCTCGTAGGACATGTAGGTGATTTCCTGCCGCGTCGGCGAGAAGCGCGGCGTCAGCGCGATCGCGCGGCCGTCGGACAGGTAGCGCAGGTTGGCGCCGTCCTGGTCCATGATCGCCAGGCGCTTCTGGCGCGCGTCCTTGGGCCCCGACTCGTCGATGAACACGACGCGGGTATCGAAATAGCCCTTCTCGCCGGTCAGGCGCTCGTAGATGGAGTCGGCGATGATGTGCGCGACGCGCCGGACATTCGCCTTGTTGGCGAAGAACTGCTCGCCGACGAGCTGCTGGCCGGCGAAGGTGTCCCACAGGCGGAACTCGGCGCGCAGGCGGCCGTCCGGCTCCTGGCCGACCCGTCCGGTGACCAGCGCCTGGGCGTTGATCACCTTCCAGTCGTCGAAGCGCGGCGCCTGATCCGGATTCGAGATCTTCTCGATGAAGGCGCCCTTGTCGATCGGCGCGAAGAGGCCGGAGCGCTTCAGGTCGGCGATGACGATCTTGCTGATCTCGGCGCCGATCGCATCGGTCGACACGAAGTCGGTGATCGCGATCGG
Source organism: Rhizobiaceae bacterium (assembly GCA_019635755.1). Classification (GTDB taxonomy): domain Bacteria; phylum Pseudomonadota; class Alphaproteobacteria; order Rhizobiales; family Rhizobiaceae; genus OAS926. The sequence goes on from JAHBYW010000007.1 coordinate 101,837, forward strand.
CAGCGGCTCGACGTTGCCCTGGTTGATGTCGATCTCGACCAGCGCCCGCGCCGGCAGCGTCGCGGCGGCGCTCACGCCGACCGCCACGGAGGCGGCGACGACGATCGAGTGCCAGAATCTCTTCATGGATGGACCTCTTTACCTGTCGGTCGGATGGGTCAGAACATGTCGCGCGGGTCGAAGTTCACGATGACATCGGCCCAGGCTTCGTACTTGTCGGCGGGAAGGTTGTAGGGACCGCAGCGGCGCACGGCACGCAGCGCTGCCTCGGTCGCGACCAGCGCGACGCCGCTCGAGCCGCCGCCCTTGACGACGCGCGGCTCGCCGTCGAGCGCGCCCGACTGGTCGAGCTTGAACTGCACGGAGATGCGGAGGTTCTCGACGTCCATCGCGCCGGCCGGCACGTTCCAGCAGCGCTGGATCTGGCCGCGCAGCGCGTCCATCTCGCTCTGCGTCAGCCTCGTGCCGGTGGTCTTCTTCTCGCCGCCGAGCGAGGCGACCTCGCTCGAATGACGGGCGCCTCCGCCCGAGGCCTTCTCCTTGTTGAGCAGGGCCGCGACCTCGTCCTCGAGGCTCTTTTCCTCGGACTTCGGCTTCTCGGCGGCCTTCTTGACCGGTTTCTCGGCGTCCTTGCGGTCGGGTGCCTTGGCGGTCTGGGCGAGCGGCGGCTGCGGCCGCGCGTTGGGAGCGGGCGCGCTGTCGGGCAGCGCAACCGTCTCGGCGTCGGGCTTCTCCGCGACCACGGGTGTTGGCACCGGGTCCGGCTTGACCTCCTGCCGCGGCGTCGGCTCGGCCTTGACCTCGGTGGCCGGAACGACCGACGCCGTCTCCTTCGTCTTGGCGGGGGCCGTATCCGGCCGCGGGTCGGGCAGCGGCGTCGGTTCGGGGGTCGGCTCCGGCGCGCCTGCGGCCTTCACCGGTTTCGGGCTGGGATCGGGTGTCGGCGGCGTGTCGGCGTCGACGGTATTGTCGCCGACCTTCTGCGCGTCGACGACGACCTTGGGCTTCTCGGTCGGCTTCGGCGCCGGCTTCTCGGCCATCGTCGCCTTCTTGTCGCCTTCCTGGATCTGCGTGATCGATTCGATCGGGATGATGTCGATGGGCAGCGCCTCGACGTCGGCGACGTCGAAGGCGGTCGGCGCGGACAGCGAGACGAGGCCGAAGCCGAGCAGCGCCGCGTGCAGGACGACCGATGTGGTCAGGCCCGCCTTCACTGCGTGTCCTGTTCCTGCAGGGTGACAAGGCCGAGATTGCGGAAGCCCGCGGCGGAGACGCGCGCCATCACCTTCATGACGGTTCCGTAGTCCGCGGTCTTGTCGCCGCGCACATAGATGCGCTCCTCGTAGCCGGTCTTGGCGATGGCCTCGAGCTTAGGCACGACTTCGTCGATCGGGATCTCGGTCTCCTGGAGATAGACCTGCCCCTGGTCGTTGACCGAGATGGTAATCGGCTGCGTCTCGGAATTGAGCGCCTTGGCGGCGGTCTCCGGCAGGTCGATCGGCACGCCGACCGTCAAGAGCGGCGCGGCGACCATGAAGATGATGAGCAGCACCAGCATCACGTCGACGAAGGGCGTGACGTTGATCTCGGACATCAGGCCGTGAAGCCGCCCACGACGCCGATGACCCCGCGACCCTCTGCCGTTTCCCGGCTGCGATACGGACATTCCCATCAGCCTACCTCACGTACGCGCGACTTTTTCATCGATTTGGCGCGAGAGTATGGCGGAGAACTCGTCCGCGAACCCTTCCATGCGAACGGCGATCTTGCCGGCGTCCGACGACAGCTTGTTGTAGGCGACGACGGCCGGGATGGCGGCGAGCAGGCCGATGGCGGTCGCGAGCAGCGCCTCGGCGATGCCGGGCGCCACGACCGCGAGGTTCGTCGACTTCGAGCCGGCGATGGCCTGGAACGAGGTCATGATGCCGACCACCGTGCCGAACAGGCCGATGAACGGCGCGGCCGAGCCGACGGTGGCGAGGAAGCCGAGCTTGCCCTCGAGACGCTCCATCTCACGCGTCAGCGCCAGGTCCATCGCCTTGTCGATGCGGCTTTGCAGCGCCAGCGGCGAGCGAGCGCCCTTCTCGAAGCTCTTCTTCCACTCGCGCATCGCGGCGACGAAGATCGACGCCATGCCGGTCGTCTTGCGTTCGGCGAGGCCGTTGTAGAGCTCCTCCAGCGACTGGCCGGACCAGAAGGTGTTTTCGAAGCGGCCGAGCGAGACACGCATGCGGCCATAGGCGATCAGCTTGTCGACGATGATCGCCCAGGTCCAGATCGACGCCGCGAGCAGACCGATCATCACCAGCTTAACCACCCAGCCGGCCTGCCAGAACAGTGCCCAGACGGAAATCGCTGCGCCCGGCTCGGCCAGAGTGATGTTTTCCATTGCTTTGTCCCTTGAACATGTGGGCCCGGCGGCGGCTGGCCCCGCGCGCATCGTCCCCTCTCGCACCGGTCGTGAACGTTGACCGGCAGTGGCCCCGGATGCGCCTTTCGCGGCGTTTTCGGGGCCAAATTTGGTGAAAGGAAGGCGCCCGCGAAGCCTAGAACTTTCGCTGGTTTCTTCATGGATGGTTATGGTTAAGGATCGGTTAGGATCGGCCGCCGCCGCTTTGACACCGTGCCGCCGGCACGCCACAAGGCCGCATGACCAAGGCGCTCGCGCTCCTCTTCCTGCTGGCGATGTCGGTGCAGATCATCCGGCCGCTCGGCCTGCCCGGCTTGAAGCGACGCGGCGACGCGTGGAAGATTGCCGCGGCGGCGCTCGCGATGTTCAGCCTGACCGTCGTTCTGAGCCACATCGCCGCGTGAGGCGGCTCAGCCGTCGCCCAGCACGAACGGTAGCAGGTGCTCCGCCCAGGCGCGATAGCCGGCCGCCGACGCGTGGAAGCCGTCGGTCGAGAACCCGGCCCGCGGGTCGGTGATGGGGAGCCGCGTCGCGGCAGCGGCGCCGCGCTCGCGGCAGAGCCTCTCCCCCATCGCATTGATGAGGCCGGCGCGAATCTCGAGGATTGACGCGAGCGCGGCCGGAAGCGCCGGCACGCGCTTCATGTCGACGACCGGCGACCAGACAAGCCGCGCCTCGGGCCATTTTGCGCGCACCGCGTAGAGAAGGCCTCCGAACTCCTTCTTGAAGCGGCCCACCGTGTGGAAGTTCTTCATGTCGTTGGTGCCGACGGAGAGCACGATGTGCGTCCATGGTTCGGGGGCGAGGTTCGGCACCACATGGTCGCGCATCTGGCCGGACGTCGCCGAATTGAAGCCGGCGGCCCGCCACCGGACCGCGCGGCCCGTCCGCTCGTGGAGCAGCGCGGCGAGGTTCGCCGCGACGCCGCTGTCCGTCGTCTCGACACCGACCGACGCGGCAGACGAATCGCCCAGCACCAGCAGCGCGATCTCCGGGGCCGTGCCGTCGAGGCGATGCATGACCGGCCCGGTTGCCGGCACCATGCGCTCGGTCCTCCGGCGCACGCCGACGCCCTGCCAGACATAAACCGGCAGGGCGAGCCAGGTCAGCAGAGGCCTGAGCATTGCGCGCGCCCCTCAGCGAGCGCGGGAGGCCTCGAAGATGCTGTCGATGGCCGATCCCAGGGCGGTGTCGAACTGCGCATCGCTCTGCTGCGCCGAGAGGCCTTCGGTCAACGCGCGGGAGAACGAGGCGATCATGCCGTCGTTCTGCCTGAGCTTGGCGTTGGCGTCGTCGCGCGAATAGCCGCCTGACAGCGCGACCACGCGCATGACTCTGCTGTCGTCGATCAGCGGCTTGTAGAGATTGGGCTTCGTCGGCAGCGTGAGCTTCAGCATGATCTGCTTGCCCGCCGGCACGCCGTCGAGGTGCTTCTTGAGTTCGGCGAGCAGGATGTCCTCGGCCTCCGCCTTGTCGGGGATCGAGATCGTCACCTCCGGCTCGATGATCGGCACCAGGCCGTGCGACAGGATCTGGCGGCCCACCTCGAACTGCTGGTCGACGACGGCGGCGATGCCCTTGGGGTTCGCGGCGTCGATGACCGAGCGCATCTTGGTGCCAAAAACCTGCTTGGCAACGGCGCGCTTCAGCAACGCGTCGAGGTTCGGCATCGGCTTCATCAGCTTCACGCCGTCCTTCGCCTCGGCGAGACCCTGGTCGACCTTGAGGAAAGGCACCACGTGGCGCTTGTCCCAGAGATACTGCGCCGTCGGCGTCCCGTCGATGTCGCGGTCCATCGTCTGCTCGAACAGGATGGCGCCCATCACCTTGTCGCCGGTGAAGGCGGGCGACTTGATGATGCGCGCCCGCATCTTGTGGACGAGGTCGAACATCTCCGCCTCGGTCTTCCATGCGCTTTCGTCGACGCCGTAGAGCTTCAGCGCCTTCGGCGTCGAGCCGCCCGACTGATCGAGCGCGGCAATGAAGCCGTCCTTCTTGGCGGCCTGCGCGGCCATGTCCTTGTTCATCGCGTTCTCCCCAGGGTCGATCGTTTCGTAAGTCCGGCGTTCAGGCCTTCAACACCTCGACGCCCGGCAGCGCCTTGCCTTCCATCCATTCCAGGAAGGCGCCACCGGCGGTGGAGATGTAGGTGAAGTCGTCGGCAACGCCCGCGTGGTTGAGCGCGGCGACAGTGTCGCCTCCGCCGGCCACCGAGACCAGCTTGCCGGCCTTCGTGCGGCTCGCCGCATGCCTGGCCGCGGCGACCGTCGCTTTGTCGAAGGGCGCGATCTCGAAGGCGCCGAGCGGTCCGTTCCAGACCAGCGTCGCAGCGCGGTCGATCCACTGGTTCACGGCTTCAACGGTCTTCGGGCCGACATCGAGGATCATGCCGTCGTTCGGCACCTTCTCGATCGGCACGACCTCGTTCGCGGCACCCGCCTTGAACTCCTTCGCCACGACGCCGTCTGACGGCAGGATGATGGCGCAGCCGGCTGACGCCGCTTCCATCATGATCTGCTTGGCGGTGCCGGCCAGCTCGTGCTCGCAGAGCGACTTGCCGACATTCGTCCCGCGCGCGGCGAGAAACGTGTTGGCCATGCCGCCGCCGATCACCAGCGCGTCGACCTTCTTCACGAGATTCATGAGCAGGTCGAGCTTGGTCGACACCTTGGCGCCACCGACGATGGCGATGACCGGCTTGGCGGGACTGCCGAGACCCTTCTCCAGCGCGTCGAGCTCGGTCTGCATGGTGCGGCCGGCGAAGGCGGGAAGGACGTGCGCCAGACCCTCCGTCGAGGAATGCGCGCGGTGCGCCGCCGAGAAGGCGTCGTTGACGAAGATGTCGCCGAGCTTGGCGAGTTCCTCGGTGAAGGCCGGGTCGTTCTTCTCCTCGCGCTTGTCGAAGCGGGTGTTTTCGAGCAGCGCCACGTCGCCGGGCTTCATCGCGAAGATGGCGCCGGCCGCCTTCTCTCCGATCGTGTCGTGGATGAAGGCGACGGGGCGGCCAAGGATGCGCGCCGTCTCCTCGGCGACGGGCGCCAGCGAGAATTCCGGATCGGGACCGCCCTTCGGCCGTCCGAAATGCGCCAGGAGGATCACCTTGGCTTCCTTGTCGGCCAGCTCCTTGATCGTCGGGACGACGCGCTCAATCCGGGTCGCGTCTGTCACCTTGCCGTCGGCCATCGGGACATTGAGGTCGACGCGCACGAGCACGCGCTTTCCCTTCACGTCGCCGATCGCGTCGAGGGTCTTGAACTTCGCCATGGCGCGATCCTCCGCAAAAGCGCGCGGACATTACTAAAGCGCGGCGCGGATGCAAGCGGCGCGCGCGGTCCCGGTCAGGCGGGCGGATGCCGGGTCGGCGAGGCGGGCTGATCGTCGGCGCCGCCCCCGTCGGCCGTGTGGCCGCCGTCGGGCACGCGCCGCATCGCGCCGAGCAGCGTCGCCGCCCGGTCGACCATCTCGCCCGGACTGAGGAAGAACGGGATGCGCGCCCGCGGCCCTGCCGGCTCGAAAGACAGGCCGAGTTCGGTCGGGCGGCCCTCCTCGTCGACGTCGCGGACGATGAGCTCGATCGAGCCGATCGCCACCCGGTCGGCATATTCGGCACGGCCGCCCAGCCGCTGCAGCGCGAGCGCGCCGATGGTCAGCCGGCCGTCCTCCTCGCTGAGTCCCAGTCCGTAATTGGCCTCCAGTTCCCCCGCCAGATGTTCGGGATCGACGGGGAAGGCGCCGAAGAAGTCCTCGTCCTCGGGATCCACGGTGGCGCGGCTGGCGAACAGCCGGTCGAGGAGCTTCGGATAGCGGTCCGAGACGAAGATGTACACGTGATCGCCGGCGACCAGCCGGCCGGCGTCCTGCAGTTTGAAGGAACGGCCCTCGCGCACGACCAGCGACGGTCGAGCCCAGCGGGGAATACGTTCGCCGCGCGCGACGGGGCTGCCGGCCATGATCGTGTAGCTCAGCAACTCGTGATGCGCCGAACCGGGGAGTTCCAGCTCCACCTTTTCCAGCGGCCCGATGCGGGCCGGGATGATCAATCCCAGGCGCCTGGCCAGCGGGCCGATGGTCCAGCCCTGAACGATAAGGGAGACGAGAACCACGATGAACGCGATGTTGAAGATGTAGCGGCCCTGCTCCAGCCCGCCGATTAGCGGCGTGATCGCGAGCAGGATCGAGACCGCGCCGCGCAGGCCAACCCATGAGATGAAGGCGGTTTCGTTTCGCGGGAACCGGAACGGCAGGAGGCAAAGCCACACCGCGACCGGTCGCGCAACGAAGATGAGGAAGATACCCAGCCCGACACCGACGAACAGGATATCGCCGAACTGGGACGGCGTCGCGAAAAGGCCGAGCACGAGGAACATGATGATTTGCGCCAGCCATGACACGCCGTCCTGGAAGCGCTTCAGTTGCGCGGCCGCCCGAAGCCTGGAATTTCCCGCGACAAGCCCGGCAAGGTAGACGGCAAGGAAGCCGGAGCCTCCGACTGCGCCGGCGAGCGCGAAGACCAGCAGCGACAGGGCGATGACGAAAATGGGCAGCAGGCCGCCGTCGAGTCTCAGCCGGTTGACGAGCCTGCTGATCACCAGGCCGCCCCCGTAGCCGAGCGCCGCGCCGAGGACCATCTGCTCCACAAAGCCTGCCGCGAGATCGGCGACCAGCACTTCCGCTTCTGGGTTAGCGCCGATGGCGATGATCTCGACAAGCGTGATCGTGAGGAAAATGGCGATCGGATCGTTCGCGCCCGATTCGATTTCGAGCGTCGCGCGCGTCCGTTCGCGAAGGTTGAGGTTGCCCGCGCGGACCAGGAAGAAGACCGCTGCCGCGTCGGTCGACGCGACCGCCGCGCCCAGCAGGAATGATTCCAGCCAGTTCAGGCTGGTCACGTAGAATGCGCCGACCCCGAACACCAGCGTCGTCAGCACCACGCCCACCGTGGCAAGGGAGAGCGCAGGCAGCGCGGCTTGCCTCAACACCGACAGCGACGTGCCGAAGCCTGAATCGAACAGGATCACCGCCAGCGCGAGCGAGCCGACGAAATACGCCGCCCGGGCATTGTCGAAGGAGAGGCCGAGCCCGTCGGAGCCCGCGACGAGTCCGATCGACAGGAAGAGAAGCAGGAGCGGGGCGCCGAAGCGGAAGGCGATGAGGCTCGAGAAGGCCGCGACCAGCACCAGCGTGGTACCGACGAGCGTGGCGAAATAGAGCGTCTGGCCCATCCGGTCGCGGCTCTCCTTCGCATGGGTGTCGGATCAGCCCTGCATACGCCGGACTGCGGCGAACACAAGGCTCCAGCCTGCGCGGCGCGGGAAATTCGTTCGTCCAGCGCACAGGCGAAAACGAAAACGCCCGGGACCAGCCCGGGCGCTTCTGGGGAGAGGCTTGCGTCAGGCGATCGTCTTGGCGAAAGCGACGGCCGTATCGGACATGCGGTTGGAGAAGCCCCACTCATTGTCGTACCACGACAGCACCGAGACGAAGTTGCCGTCCATCACCTTGGTCTGGTCGAGCGCCATGGTGGACGACGCCGGGTCATGGTTGAAGTCGATCGAGACGTTCGGGTGGTGGGTCACCGCCATGACGCCCTTCAGCTTGCCTTCCGAGGCCTTGATCACCGCGTTGTTGATCTCCTCCACGGTCGTGTTGCGCGAGGCGATGAACTTGAAGTCGACCACCGAGACGTTTGGCGTCGGCACGCGGATCGAGATGCCGTCCAGCTTGCCCTTCAGCGCCGGCAGCACCAGGCCGATGGCCTTGGCCGCGCCCGTCGAGGTCGGGATCTGGGAGAGCGCCGCGGCACGGGCGCGGTAGAGATCCTTGTGCATGGTGTCCAGCGTCGGCTGGTCGCCGGTGTAGGAGTGGATCGTCGTCATCATGCCCTTCTCGATGCCGACGGCGTCGTGCAGGATCGAGGCCAGCGGCGCCAGGCAGTTGGTCGTGCAGGACGCGTTCGAGATGACGATGTGGTCCTTGGTCAGCTTGTCATGGTTGATGCCGTAGACCACGGTCAGGTCGGCGCCGTCGGATGGCGCCGAGACGATGACGCGCTTCGCGCCCGCCGCGAGGTGCGCCGCCGCCTTGTCGCGGGCCGTGAAGATGCCGGTGCATTCCATCGCGATGTCGACGCCCAGTTCCTTCCAGGGAAGCTGCGACGGATCCTTGATCGCGGTGACCTTGAACTTGTCGGTGCCGATGTTGATCGAGTCGCCCTCGACCTTCACCTCGCGCGGGAACTTGCCGTGCACGCTGTCGAACCGCAGCAGATGGGCATTGGTCTCGACCGGGCCGAGGTCGTTGACGGCGACGACGTCGATGTCCTTGCGGCCGGATTCATAGATGGCGCGCACGATGTTGCGGCCGATGCGGCCAAATCCGTTGATGGCGACTCTGACGGTCATGGTGTCCTCCTGGGAGCGGGCTGGCCCGGCGAAATCCGAAATGGGGGCCTCGAATTCGGCCCGCTTCATAGCCGCGCACGAACAAAGAATCCAGCGCCGCCCGGAAAAAAGCTAAATCGATTAAACCCCGGCATCCATTGGGCCAGCTCGGGCTTTGGGTTGTTTATTGTCGCGGTGCCATCGTCGGACCGCAGCCATCGCGGCCGCTACTCGATCTCGAACCAGACCGGCTGGTGGTCCGATCCGGCGGCATCGGCGTCGATCCAGGCCGCCTTGACCTTGTGGGCGAGCGATGCGGAGACGAAGCAGTAATCGAGCCGCGCCCGCTTCGAGGCATCCTTGGGATCGAGCCACGTGGTGCTGCCCTCGGGCGGATCGCCGACCAGGCGCGAGACGTCGACGGGATTGTGCGCCACGAGCCGCCGGCCGTAGACCGAATCCGGCTCGCCGACCATAAGTTCATACTCGGGCCGGCCCGGGCGCATGTTGAAGTCGCCCATCAGCACGAACTCCTCCGGACAGGGCGGCTCCGGAAAGCCGAACTCCCGGGCGCCGGTGATGCTGCCGCCTTCCAGCGGGTAGGCCAGCACCCGCTCCTTGAGGTGACGGAGCTGCATCATGCGTTCGTCATGACTTACATGATCGAGATGGACGCAATAGAAGCGAACCGGACCGAGCGGCGACAGCACCAGCCCCTCCAGCGCGCCGCGCTGGAGGTTACCCCGCTCGAAGGTGCGGGAGCGCGGCAGCAGCAGGTTGCGCGACGAGGCGATGGGCCAGCGCGACAGCAGCATGTTGCCAAACTGCAGCCGTGCGTTGAGCGGCCTCCCGTCTGAGCCGCGGGCGCCGAGATCGATGTCGAGCGGCGCTGCGAAGACGTGAAAGTGGTCCGGAAATGCCGCGGCCAGGCCGGCGACCATGTCGCCGCCGCCATTGCGCGGAAAGTTCCGCGTCACCTCCTGCAGCGCGATGATGTCGGCACCCTCGAGGCTTTTGACGATCCGGTCGAGATCGTAGCGGTCGTCGCGGCCGATCCCGTACTGGATGTTGTAGGTGACGCACTTCATGCCCTGTCCCCTCGCCCTTTTCACCGGCTTGCGCTAGACGAAGCCCCAACTCAATCTGGCGCCGGCCGCAATGAAATTCCTCGACCAGGCAAAAGTCTATATCAGGTCCGGCGACGGCGGCGCCGGTGCCGTGTCGTTCCGCCGCGAGAAATTCATCGAGTTCGGCGGCCCGGATGGCGGCGACGGCGGCCGCGGCGGCGATGTCTGGATCGAGGCTGTCGACGGGCTGAACACGCTGATCGACTATCGCTACCAGCAGCATTTCCGCGCCAAGACCGGCGTCCACGGCATGGGCCGCAACATGACCGGGGCCAAGGGCGCCGACGTCACGCTGAAGGTTCCGGCCGGGACGCAGGTCTATGAGGAGGACAACGAAACGCTGATCGCCGACCTGACGACGGTCGGTCAGAAGTTCCGCATCGCCGAAGGCGGCAATGGCGGTTTCGGCAACCAGCATTTCAAGACCTCGACCAACCAGGCGCCGCACCGCGCCAATCCCGGCCTGGCCGGCCAGGAGATGACCATCTGGCTGCGGCTCAAGCTGATCGCCGATGCCGGCCTCGTGGGCCTGCCCAATGCCGGCAAATCGACCTTCCTCGCCGCGGTGACGGCCGCGAAGCCGAAGATCGCCGACTATCCGTTCACCACGCTGCATCCCGGCCTGGGCGTCGCCCGCGTCGACGCGCGCGAATTCGTGCTGGCCGATATTCCGGGCCTGATCGAGGGCGCGCATGAAGGCGCCGGCATCGGCGACCGCTTCCTCGGCCATGTCGAGCGCACGCGCGTCCTGCTGCATCTCGTCTCGGCGCAGGAGGAAAATGTCGGCAAGGCCTACAAGACCGTGCGCGGCGAACTCGACGCCTATGGCAATGGCCTGTCCGAAAAGCCGGAGATCGTTGCGCTGTCGCAGATCGACACGCTCGACGCCGATGCGCGCAAGAAGAAGGTCGCGTCGCTGAAGCGTGCCGCCGGCCGCGCGCCGCTGCTCCTGTCGGCCGTCTCCGGCGAGGGCGTGGAAGCGGCACTGCGGGCGCTGATGCAGGTGATTGAGGAGACGCGGGCCGGCGACGCCCCGAAGCCGGCCGATCCGCGATGGCAGGTCCGCGGGTAATCGTTCTATGCCGGCTTCGTCATGACCCCCTCCCTGAAGAGATACCGCCGCATCGTCGTGAAGATCGGCTCGGCGCTGCTTGTCGATCGCACCACGGGGCTGAAGCGCACGTGGCTGGCATCGCTGGTCGATGACATCGCCGGGTTGGCGCGCGGCGGAACCGACATGCTGGTCGTCTCGTCGGGCGCCATCGCGCTCGGCCGCACGGTCCTTGGCCTGAAGCAGCGCGTGCTCAAGCTCGAGGAGAGCCAGGCCGCCGCGGCGGTCGGCCAGATCGCGCTCGCCAGCGCCTGGTCGGAGGAGCTCGGGCGCCACGGCGTCGTGTCGGGCCAGATCCTGCTCACCCTCGGCGACACCGAGGAACGCCGCCGCTACCTCAACGCCCGCGAGACCGTCGCGACGTTGTTGCGCATGAAGGCCGTGCCGGTCATCAACGAGAACGACACGGTCGCGACCTCAGAAATTCGCTATGGCGACAACGACCGGCTGGCGGCGCGGGTCGCCACGATGATGAGCGCCGACCTCTTGGTGCTGCTCTCCGACATCGACGGGCTCTACACAGCCTCGCCCGCGCTCGACCCGAATGCCGCCTTCATCCCCGTGGTCGAGCGCATCACGCCCGAGATCGAGGCGATGGGCGGCGGCGCCGCTTCCGAACTGTCGCGCGGCGGCATGCGCACCAAGCTCGATGCCGGCAAGATCGCGACAATGGCGGGGACTGCGATGATCATCACCGCCGGTGCGCGGCTGAACCCGCTTGCCGCCATCGACCGGGGCGAACGCGCCACCTCCTTTCACCCGAGCGCCAATCCGGTCCGCGGCTACAAGACCTGGATCGCTGGCCAGCTCGAGCCGGCGGGCCGCCTGACCGTCGACGCCGGCGCGGTTGCCGCGCTTCTCTCCGGCAAGTCGCTGCTGCCCGCCGGCGTAAAGCTGGTCAGCGGTGCGTTCGCGCGTGGCGACACAGTGGCGATCCTCGATCCCGACGGCCGCGAGGTGGCGCGTGGTCTGGTTGCCTACGACGCGCCGGACGCCGTGCGGATCGCTGGCCTGAAGAGCACCGAGATCGCGTCGGTCCTCGGCTACGAACCGCGTTCGGCGATGATCCATCGCGACGACCTCGTGGTCAGCCGGGCGGCCGGGTCGGCGAATTCACCAACCGCCGCGTCAAACTGATGCCGCATGGGGAGTCGTCATGGAGAGGCCCACTGCAACGCCGAGTCCGGATTCCGAAGAGACTGAGGTAGACGAGAGCCCGGAGGCCTACGGTCGTGCTTCCCTGATCTTCGCCGCAATCGGGCTGGCATCCATCGCCGGTGCGGTTGCCACAGCCCTCTACGGCGAGTTCCTGGCCGGCATGAGGAGTGTTGGCAGCGCCCTGCTAACTGCTCTCATGCTGCTCTACCTCGTCGCGCCGGTATCGTTGCTTGCGGGTGTGGTATACGGTGTGGTGGGACTCGCGGCAAAGGGCGTCGCCAAGTTGATCGCCCTGGCAGGAATTCTGAGCAATGTGGGCCTGATCGCGCTGGCGATCTATTTTCTGTTCTTCCATTGGGCCTCGTAGGGACGAGCATGTTTCAGTTGCGGGACCGGGATTTCGGCGACACCCCTGCGCTGATGGCCGATATCGGCCGCCGCGCCCGCGCCGCGGCGCGTCCCCTGGCGACGGCCAGCGCCGAACGCAAGCATGCGGCGCTGGTCGGCATGGCGCAGGCCATCGAGCGCGGCATTCCCGCGATCCTCGACGCCAACGCGATCGACCTCCGGAACGGCGTCGACGCGAAACTGTCGCCCGCGATGATGGACCGGCTGAAGCTGACGGAGGGCCGCATCCGGGACATGGCGAACGCCGTGCGGGCCATCGCCGAGCTGAAGGACCCGGTCGGCGAGGTGATCGCTGCCTGGGACCGCCCGAACGGTCTCCACATCGAGCGCGTGCGCACGCCGCTCGGGGTCGTCGGCGTGATATACGAAAGCCGGCCGAACGTCACCGCGGACGCCGGCGCGCTCTGCCTCAAGGCCGGCAACCCCGTCATCCTGCGCGGCGGTTCGGATTCGCTGAACTCGTCGGCGGCGATCCACGCATGCCTGGTCGAGGGCCTGATCAAGGCCGGCCTGCCGGCCGACGCGATCCAGCTTGTGCCAACGCCCGACCGCGCCGCCGTGGGCGAGATGCTGGCGGGCCTTTCCGGCAATCTCGACGTGATCGTCCCGCGCGGCGGCAGGAGCTTGGTCGGCCGCGTCCAGACCGAAGCGCGCGTGCCGGTGTTCGCCCATCTCGAAGGCATCTGCCATGTCTATGTCGACCGCTCGGCGAAGCTCGACATGGCTGTCGCCATCGCGGTCAACGCCAAGATGCGCCGCACCGGCATCTGCGGTGCGGCCGAGACACTGCTCGTCGACCGCGACGCAGCAGGCACCCACCTTGTGCCGATCCTCGAAGCGCTCGCGAAGGCCGGCTGCGAGGTGCGCGGCACGCCGGAGGTGATGGCGGCATTCACGCCCGCGATTGCCGCCAGCGAGGCCGACTGGACGACCGAATACCTCGACGCGATCATTTCGGTGAGACTGGTGGACGGCATCGGCGAGGCGATCGAGCACATCGAGACGCATTCGTCGCACCACACCGAGGCGATCGTCGCCGAGGACGCGGCCTCCGTGGCGCGGTTCTTCGCCGATATCGATTCGGCGATTCTCCTGCACAACGCCTCGACCCAATTCGCCGACGGGGGCGAGTTCGGCATGGGCGCGGAGATCGGCATCGCCACCGGCAAGATGCACGCGCGCGGTCCGGTCGGAGTCGAGCAGCTCACCTCGTTCAAATACCGCGTTCGCGGCTCCGGGCAGGTCAGGCCGTGAGAGGGCGGACCTGTTTGCCCTTCCCTCCGCGGGGAGGGTGGCCCGAGGGGCCGGGCGGGAGTTCGCGCACACCCGCCGGCCGTGCCTGACCGTGCTATCGTCTGTGCCCCCAGTCGGCGCCGCGACGCCCGTCGATGCAGCCCGTCCGGCGGACGGTGAGCTCTCCGCCCGATACCTGCGCATGCCGCATGTCGAGCCGGGCATGCAGGTCGGGCTGTTCGGCGGCTCGTTCAATCCGCCGCACGCCGGTCATGCGCTGGTCGCCGAGATCGCGCTGAGGCGGCTGGCGCTGGACCAGCTCTGGTGGATCGTCACGCCGGGCAACCCGCTGAAGAGTACGCGCGAACTGGCGCCGCTGGCCGAGCGCGTCGCACTGTCGGAGAAGCTCGCCGAGGACCCCCGCATCAAGGTCACCGCCTTCGAAGCGCGTCACAACGTCCGCTACACGGCCGACACGCTGGCGCTGGTGAAGCGGCGCAATCCGGGTACGGACTTCGTCTGGGTGATGGGCGCCGACAACCTCGCCGGCTTTCACCGCTGGCAGCGCTGGCGGCAGATCGCCCTGACCTTTCCCATCGCCGTCATCGACCGCCCGGGCTCGACGCTGTCCTTCCTGTCCTCGGTGATGGCGAAGACCTTCGACTACGCCCGGGTCGACGAGGGCGACGCCCCGCGGCTCGCCCGCATGAAGGCGCCGGCCTGGACCTTCATCCATGGGCCGCGATCCTCGCTCTCGTCCAGCGCCCTTCGGAAGGCAGCCCGCACGGCGTAGCCGGCACGGCGGCCAGCCTGGCTTTTTGCTGGGCCAGCACGCGCCTGCAACGCCGGATGTCGCTTTTATCGCACCGACCGGGGTGCCGCCGCTGCGATGATCCCGGCCATGAACGAGACGGCCGCCTCGACCCTTCGCGCCGCGACGCTCGCCGCGCCGTCGGTGGCGATCGCCAGCGTCGTCCTGTCCATGGCGCTGGTGGCGATCGGCAACGGCCTGATGTTCGCCTATGTGCCCGTGCGGCTGGGCTCCGAAGGCTTCGCGCCCACCTGGGCCGGCACGATCCTGACCGGACTGTCGGCTGGCGGCATCCTCGGCTGCCTGACAACCGGCTGGGTCGTCCGGCGCGTGGGACATGCGCGCGCCTATATGCTGTTTTCGGCGCTGATCGTACTGTCCAACGTCGCGCTGGGTGTCGGTACCTATCCCGTCCTGTGGATCCTGTCGCGCGCGCTCTACGGCTTCGCCATCTGCGCGCTCTTCATCATCGCCCAGAGCTGGCTCAACGACGCCGTCGCCAATGCGATCCGCGGCCGGGTGATGGCGATCTTCTACGTCTCCTACATCGTCGGCCTCGGCGTCGGTTCTTTCCTGCTGCGTTTCATCGACATCGCCACGACTGCCGCGCCGCTGGTCGGCATCGCCTTCACGGCGTTGTCCATTCTCCCCGTGGGGATGACACGGCTGGCCCAGCCCCCCGCGCCCGAGGCGGCCTCGATCGCTCTCGGGCGCGCCTGGCGCATCTCGCCCGTCGGCGTCGCCGGCATGCTGGCCGTCGGCGGCCTGTCGATGATGATCGCCGGCTTCACGCCGATCCACACCACCGAGAGCGGCTACAGCCAGGCCGACGTCGCGACGCTGATGTTCGCCATGCCGCTCGGTACGCTGATCTTCCAGATTCCCTTCGGCTGGATCTCGGACCGCACCGACCGGCGCTACGTGCTGATCGCCGCGTCCGCGCTCGTCGTCCTGGCAGGCCTGGCCGCGCTCCGCTTCGACGGCGCCACACTCCTGACCATCATCGCCATCTACGTGGTGTGGAGCGGCGCCAGCGAATCCATCTACTCGCTGTCCAACGCCCACGCCAACGACCGCGCCTCGAAGGACGAACTCGTCCATCTGTCGAGCAGCATGCTGTTCGCCTGGTCGATCTCGGGCTTCCTCGTGCCGGGACTCGGCACGCTGCTGACCGCCGCCTACGGCACGCGATCCTTCATGTATGTCGCCATCGTCATCGCGGCGGTCTATTGCGGTTTCGTCCTCTGGCGGGTGATGACGACGCGCCGCGTTCCGCAGGAAGAGACGGGAAGCTTCGCGCCGATGACGGCCCAGGCGCCCGTCGCCGTGGACCTTGCCTTCTCCCCTGACGAATCCCGGAAATGACTATTTCCGCGCCGCGACCGCCGCACGCGCCGGAGGTGCATGCCCGGCGTCGGCCTGCTCGCTGCCGGCCCGCGGCGCCAGCGCGAGCGGCTGCGGGGCGACCGCGGGCCTGACGGCCTGCCGGTCGAAGCTCTGCTTGATCAGCCTGTTCAGCGCCGTCTTCGTCTTCAGAAAATCCGTGTCGCTGGTCCAGTACCTGAGCGTCATGGTGAACAGCGTGTCGCGCAGTTCCCCCACGAACACCTGCGGCGCGGGGCTGGACTTCACCCGCTCGTCGAGCCCCGCGAGCCCCAGCAGGATTTCCTCCGCCGCATCGACGTCGGTCGCGTAGTCGAGGCCGATCGTGATGTCGTTGCGGCGCAGCCGGTTGCGCGACGAGTTGCGGACAGGCTCGTTCCAGAGCTTCGAATTGGGCGCCAGCACATAGACGCCGTCCGGCTGGCGCAGGCGCGTGGCAAAGAGGCCGATCTCCTCGACGTCGCCATCGATGTTTCCGACCGCGATCGATTCGCCCACGCGGAAGGGCCGCAGCACCAGCAGCATGATCCCGGCGGCGATGTTCTGCAGCGTGCCCTGGAGCGCCAGGCCTATGGCAAGGCCGATGGCGCCGATGGCGGCAATGATCGATGCCGTCTGGACGCCGAACTGGCCGAGCACCATCACCAGCACCAGAACGATGATCGCGTAGCGCCCCAGCGACGCGAAGAAGCCGCGAAGCGTCCGGTCGAATCCGCGGATGCGCGCCAGACCCGCATAGAGCCAGCGCTCGATCAGCCCGGCGAGAATCCATCCGCCGATGATCAGCACGAGGGCACCGAGCACCGAGAACGAGTACGAGACGAGGAGTGCGCTGATCTGCGCCCAACCGGTCTGCAGGCTCGCCCAGGCGCTGTCGAGTGTGGAATCCATCAAGAGCGGCCCTTTCGGTTGTCAGGGCGTGCCATGCCCCGTCACGATCCTCAGGCCCCCGGCATGACCCTCCGACATAACCCACGGCGCAGGTCGGGGTTCCCGGCGGCGACCGGGAGAGGCGGGCGCAGCGCAGCGCGAACGACGCCTGACGGCGCCGTCTTGAATCTGTAGCGTGACCGTGCCTATCTTCAGGCAGCCCGCCGTCCGGCGGGCTGATTTGGTTGTTCTTGCCGGGAAAGGAAAGACACCTGAGAACAGCGCTTCGGAAGAAGGCCGACTTCGCGCCTTCGCCGGCCGGGATGAGCCGAAACGACGACCCATCGCGCGCCATCAAGACAGTCCTTTCGAGTCTCGAAGACTCCAAGGCCGAGAACATCGTCTCCATCGACATTCAGGGCAAATCCAGTCTCGGCGACTACATGGTCGTCGCGTCGGGCCGGTCGCACCGCCATGTGGCGGCCGTGGCCGAGCATTTGCTGAAGGCGCTCAAGGACGCCGGCTTGGGCCAGGCGCGCGTCGAGGGCCTGCAGGCCGCCGACTGGGTGCTGATCGATGCCGGCGACGTCATCGTCCACGTCTTCCGCCCGGAAGTCCGCGAGTTCTACAACCTCGAGAAGATGTGGCAGGCGCCCGATCTCGAGGAAGAAACGCTTCACTGACGCCCTGGCCGGCCAGGGCGAGGCGTCATGCGGATATCGGTCCATGCCGTCGGCAAGATGAAGGCGGGACCGGAGCAGGAGCTTGCCGACCGGTTCTTCGGGCGGTTCGGCAAGGCTGCACCTGCGATCGGCCTGGGTTTCGGCGGCGTCCGCGAGATTGCCGAAGGTCGCGCGGGCCCTGCCGCCGGGCGAACGGCCGACGAGGCGTCCCGGCTCGCTGAAAGACTGCCGCCCGATGCCGAACTCGTGCTGCTCGACGAGCGCGGCCGCGACCTCTCCTCCGCCGACTTCGCCGCCCACGTCGCGCGATCCCGCGACGGCAGCCGGCGCGACATGGCCATCGTGATCGGCGGCCCTGACGGGCACGACCCCGCCTTCCGCGCCCGCGCCGGGCTCGTGATGTCGTTCGGCAGGGCGACGTGGCCGCACCAGCTCGTCCGGGTCATGCTGGCGGAGCAGCTCTATCGGGCCGCGACGATTCTCGCCGGCCATCCCTACCATCGCGTCTGACCCGCCCCTGAACCGCCACAAAGCGCCGGGAGCCTCAGGCTGGGCAGCGACCGCTCATGGTTGATGGTTCCTTAACGAACCGCCTTCTAAGGTCGGCCGCGAGGTACGAAAAGCGCACGCAATGCCATCCCGGAACGGACGATACGCGGCCCCGCGGCGGCTCTGCGCCGCTCTTCTGGCCGTGGCGATGGTCGCGCCCGCCGCCCGGGCGGCCGAGCCGCGGACGGCGGCCGAGTTCGAGGCCAAGCGGGTGGAAAGCGTCGCGGAATATGAGCGGGTGGCGCGCGAGATCAGCCTTTCCGAGGAACGCATCGCCTCGCTAACCGGCGAGATCGCCACGGTGAAGAAGGACCACGCGTCGCTAACCGCGGCGCTGATCCAGGCCGCCAAGACCGAACGCAAGCTCGCCGAGGACATCGAGGACATCACCAGCCGGCTGGAGGAGCTGAAGGAGCAGGAGGCAGCGATCCGCGCCTCTCTCGCCGCCCGCCGCGACGTGCTGGCCGAAGTGCTGGGTGCCCTGCAGCGGATGGGGCTCAACCCGCCGCCGGCGCTGCTCGTCACGCCGGACGACGCGCTCTCCTCGGTCCGCAGCGCCATCCTGCTGGGCGCTGTCGTCCCCGAACTGCGCGGCGAGACCGAGATCCTCATCGCCGACCTGGCGGAACTGGCCCGGGTGGTGGCGTCGATCGAGACGGAGCGCGACAAGCTCCAGCAGACGGTGCGCGAGCAGGCGGCGGAGCAGACCCGGCTGGCACTGCTGATCGAGGAGAAGAAGACGTTCCAGGCAGCCTCCGAGGAAGCCGCGAAGGCCGAACGCAGCAAGGTCGAATCGCTCGGCGCCAAGGCCAAGAGCCTGAACGGCCTGATCGCCTCGCTCGAGGCGGAAGTGTCGACCCGGCGCAGCGCCGAGGAAAAGGCGCGGCAGGAGGAAGAACGGCGGCTGCAGCGCGAGGCGGCGCTGGCGGCGATGCCGCTCCCGGACGCCAACCGGCTGGCCGGACCGACCGCTTTCGCCGCTCTGAGGGGCCAGCTGGAAATCCCGGTTGCGGGCCGGTTTGCCCGCCGTTTCGGCGGCGACGACGGTAACGGCGCCGTGATGCATGGCGACATGGTGGCGACACAATCCGGCGCGATCGTCACGGCACCCGCGGACGGTAACGTGCTCTATGCGGGGGCATTCCGGTCCTATGGACAGCTATTGATCCTGGATGCCGGCGACGGCTATCATGTCGTGTTGGCTGGGATGGGCAGAATCAGCGTCGCTCCGGGGCAATCCGTGATCGCGGGAGAGCCGGTTGGCGCAATGGGTGAGGCCAGGGTGGCGAGCGCCTCGGCTTCGGAGACTGAAACCCGGACGCCGGAGCTCTATGTCGAGTTCCGCAAGGACGGAGCCCCCGTCGATCCGGCCCCGTGGTGGTCGGCGCGTCTTTCTGGAAGGACAGGAAATGATTCGTAAGGTGTCCCTTCTGTTCGCCGGCGCCCTGATGGGCGCATCGGCCATGAGCCTGGTCTACGGCGTGCCGAGCTCTTCGGCGATCGCCGCCGGATCGGAGACATACCGGCAGCTCGCGATCTTCGGCGACATCTTCGAGCGCGTCCGCGCGCAGTACGTGACGCCGCCCGAGGAGAAGGCGCTGGTGGAGAGCGCCATCAACGGCATGCTCACCTCGCTCGACCCGCACTCGTCCTACCTCAATCCGGATGCCGCCAAGGACATGCGCGTCCAGACCAAGGGCGAGTTCGGCGGCCTCGGCATCGAGGTCACCATGGAAAACGAGCTGGTGAAGGTCATCACCCCGATCGACGATACCCCGGCCGCGCGCGCAGGCGTCCGTGCCGGCGACTACATCTCGGCGATCGACGGCGACGAGGTCCGCGGCCTGTCGCTGAACGACGCGGTCGAGAAGATGCGCGGCCTGGTCAACACGCCGATCGAGCTGACCATCCTGCGCGAGGGCACCAACGAGCCGCTGAAGATCACCATCATCCGCGACATCATCAAGGTGAAGGCGGTCAAGTACCGGGTCGAGAACGACGTCGGCTACATGAAGATCACTTCCTTCACGGAAAAGACCTTCGACGACCTGCAGTCGGCGATCGACACCATCCGCTCGCAGGTTCCCGAGGACAAGCTGAAGGGCTTCGTCCTCGACCTCAGGCTCAACCCGGGCGGCCTGCTCGACCAGGCGGTCAGCGTCTCCGACACCTTCCTCGACCGCGGCGAGATCGTCTCGACGCGCGGTCGCGACCCGAAGGACGTCTCGCGCTTCGACTCCCGTCCGGGCGACATGATCGACGGCAAGCCGCTGATCGTTCTGATCAATGGCGGGTCGGCCAGCGCCTCGGAGATCGTCGCGGGCGCGCTGCAGGATCACCGCCGGGCCACGGTCGTCGGCACGCAGTCCTTCGGCAAGGGCTCGGTGCAGACCATCATCCCGCTCGCCGAGAACGGCGCGCTCCGGCTGACGACGGCGCTCTACTACACGCCTGCCGGCAAGTCGATCCAGGGCAAGGGCATCACGCCGGACATCAAGGTGGAGCAGCCGCTGCCCGAGGAGCTCCAGGGCCAGGACGTGACGCGCGGCGAATCCGACCTGCGCGGCCACATCAAGGGCGTGGAGGAGAGCTCGGAAGGCTCCGGCTCGGCCGCCTACGTGCCGCCGGACCCGAAGGACGACGTCCAGCTCGCCTACGCGCTCGACCTGCTGCGGGGCGTGAAGACCGATCCGGCGTTCCCGCCGAATCCGGACAAGGCCGTGCTGAACCAGTAGGCCGCGCAGGCGGCCCGCCGTCTGCCTCGTGCAAGGTCGGCATGCGAAGTGTTGAACTGCCGGGATCACCAATTCCGGCAGTTTTGATTCCGGCAGCCTTCAATCCGGCTCGGGCGGCGTCGGGGAGGAATCGCAGGCGATGAAGGATCTCGAGCGCCCTCTGGGCCAGCACATCGACCGCCAGGCGCGCCCGAGGCGCGGCTACGGACGAGCGGCGGCCCTGTCGATGCTGGCGCTCGCCGTCGTCGCAGCCTCAGGTGCCATCGCGTTCAGGGACAAGCCGTTCCGGCACCCGGTCACGGCGATCGCCGTGGAGACGCCGGCGGTCACCGCTACGGCCGAACCCGTCGCGCGAAAGGCGCTGCCGCCGGCGAAGGCTGCGCCCGGCGGGCCAGCGATCATCCATGTCAATCCGTCGACTGACGCCACCACGACGGGCGGTGTGGTCGTCATCCGCGATCCAAGCGCGGTCGGTCAGAATCTGCGCGTCGCGCACCTGCCGGACAAGGCGCTGATCGAGGACGCGGCGATCGGCCCGCTGCCGGTGCGCGCCGGCGATGGGCGCCGTCCGGTCGACGTCTATGCACGGCCGTGGTCCGGCGCGCGTGGGGCACGCGTCGCCATCGTCGTCGGCGGGCTCGGCCTGTCGCAGACCGGCACCCAGCAGGCGATCGACGCGCTGCCGCCGGAGGTCACGCTGGGTTTCGCCCCTGATGGCAACAGCCTCGGACGCTGGATGCAGACCGCGCGGCGCGACGGCCATGAGATCGTCATGCAGCTGCCGCTGGAGCCCTTCGACTATCCGAACGTGACGCCCGGTCGGAAGACCCTGACCGTCGACGCGGACGCCGAGGAAAACCTCGACAATTTGCTGTGGACCCTGTCCCGCACGACCAACTACACCGGGGTGATGAACTATATGGGCGCCCGCTTCACCGCCGACCGCGATGCGATGGCGCCGGTAATGGCCGAACTCGGGCGCCGCGGGCTGCTCTATCTGGACGACGGCTCGTCGGCCCGCAGCCTGGCGCCGGAACTGGCCCTCGGCAACCGCGTGCCCTTCGCCGCGGGCGACGGCACCATCGACGCGGTTCGCGAACGGGGCGCGATCCTGAAGAAGCTCGACGAATTGGAGCGGATCGCCCGCGCCAGGGGGTATGCCATCGGCACGGCGTCGGCATTCGACGTCACCGTGGGCGCCGTCGTCGCCTGGGTCGCCGAGGCGAAGAAGCGCGGCATCGAGATCGTGCCGGTATCAGCGCTGGTGTCGGATCCCGAAGCGCAGTAGGTCCGGCGACCATGGCGAAGAAGATGCCCGTCGATCCGGACACCCTGCCCTACCGCCCCTGCGTCGGCATCATGGTGCTGAACGGCGACGGCCTGGTGTGGGTCGGCCACCGGATCGCCGAGCCCGGATCCGAGTTCGAGGGCACCGACAGGCTGTGGCAGATGCCCCAGGGCGGGATCGACGTCGGTGAAGACCCGTTCCCGGCGGCGAAGCGCGAGCTCTACGAAGAGACCGGGATGCGTTCGGTCGAGCTGGTCTCCGAGGCGCCCCGCTGGATCAACTACGATCTGCCGCCGCATCTGGTCGGTATCGCCTTCAAGGGTCGATATCGCGGCCAGACACAGAAATGGTTCGCTTTCCGCTTCACCGGCCGGGAGAGCGAGATCGCCATCAACCCGCCGCCCGGCGGTCACACAGCCGAATTCGACGACTGGGCCTGGAAGCCCATGACGATGCTGCCCGACCTCATCGTCCCCTTCAAGCGCGCGGTCTATGACGAGGTTGTCGGAGCGTTTCGGCATCTGGCGCCGGGAGGCGCCGGCGAGACGTCCTGACCGCTTGTTCTTCTATTAGAAACGTAAGATGCTGCCCTTGGGGAATGGGTCGCCCGCGGCCCAGGGGGTGAGCATCTCCGTCACCGCGCATCTGACCGAAATGTACGTCGCGAAGCTCAAGCTTCCGCGGCTGAACTTTCGTTGGCTGGTTCTCGGCTGCTACTTTCCCGACGGGCTGGGTCTCAGCAAGCTGCTGCAGCTGACGACCGGCAGCAGCATCTTCCACCGCGACATCCTCTTCGGCTGGACGCACTCCATGCCGGCCTGCGGGCTGGCGGGATTGATCGTCGGCGCGATTTTCGGGCGACGGGCGGGCTGGTCGTTCGCCTTCGCGGCGCTCGCCCACACCGTCATGGACCTGGGCGATCCCCTGGGCGAGAAGCTGTTCTTCCCCTTCTCGGACAGCAAGTTCGGCCTCGGCCTCTGGCCCTGGTCGGACACGGGCATCGCGGCCGACCTGCTGGCCTACTACACGTCGCCGGTCTCTCTGCTGGTGGAGGCCGTTTGCCTGGTGCTGGCCATCTATGCGTGCAAGCGGATGACCGGCAGCTACAACGCACTGCGGGCGACGATCGACCTGTGGAAACGGGAACGCTGGCTGGACCATGCGCCAGCGCCGGGCGGCGGCAAGGTCGGGACGCTCCCCATGCCGCAGGAGCAGGGGTCGTCGTAAACCGTCAGCGACAGGCGGGCATCAGGCGGGCAGCAGCGCGCCTTCGAGCGTCGTGAGCTGACCGAGGAACTGCTCGGCCTTGGTGCGGTGTTCGTCGCTCTTGGCGTCGGAGAGGTCTTCCCGGGCTTCCTGGATGCGACGCGCGAGGTCGGCGCGGTCGATGTCCTTCACCGGCGTCGCCGATTCGGCCAGCAGCGTGCAGCCGGACGGCAGGATGTCGGCGAAACCGCCGAACACGACGTAGCGCTCTTCCGTACCGGACGCGGTCTTCACGGTTACGACGCCCGGCTTGATCGTGGTCATCACCGGCGCATGGTTCGCCATCACGGTCATCTCGCCTTCCGAACCCGGAATGACGACGGAGACGACCTCTTCGGAGACCAGCAGTCGCTCGGGGCTCACGAGTTCAAACTTGAACGCCATCGTTCTTGGCCTCCTGGATGCGCCTCTGGAAGTATCGGTAGAGCGCGCGCACCGCGACAAAACTCAAAAAGCAGGTTCCGACCCCGATCGCCAGAAAGATGGCGATCGTCACGATCCAGATTTCGGTACCGCCCACGACGTAGGGCAGGACGAGGAACCAGACCATCACATTGGCCGCCAGCGCGCTCATCACGAAGACGATCACGCCGGCCAGTGCCGTCATGCCCAGCAGCCCGCCGGCCGTGAGCAGCGCGACCCGGGACACCCAACCTGATGAGGAAGGCTGCCCCTGGTCGCTCATTCCGTCAGGCCGCTTCGGCCGCCAGACGCTGGGCCTTCTCGACCGCTTCCTCGATCGTGCCGACCATGTAGAAGGCCGCTTCCGGCAAATGATCATATTCGCCGGCGACGAGGCCCTTGAAGCCCTTGATCGTGTCGGCGAGGTCGACCAGCTTGCCCGGCGAGCCCGTGAACACTTCGGCCACGAAGAACGGCTGCGACAGGAAGCGCTCGACCTTGCGCGCGCGCGCCACGGTCAGCTTGTCCTCTTCGGACAGCTCGTCCATGCCCAGGATCGCGATGATGTCCTGCAGCGACTTGTAGCGCTGCAGCGTCTGCTGCACCGAACGCGCCACCTGGTAGTGCTCGTCGCCGACGACCTGCGGGTCGAGCATGCGGGAGGTGGAGTCCAGCGGATCGACCGCCGGGTAGATGCCCTTTTCCGCGATCGAGCGCGACAGGGTCGTCGTCGCGTCGAGGTGGGCGAACGAGGTCGCCGGCGCCGGGTCGGTCAAATCGTCGGCCGGCACGTAGATCGCCTGCACCGAGGTGATCGAACCCTTGGTCGTCGTGGTGATGCGCTCCTGCAGCGCGCCCATGTCGGTGGCGAGCGTCGGCTGATAGCCCACCGCCGAGGGAATGCGGCCGAGCAGCGCCGACACTTCCGAGCCGGCCTGCGTGAAGCGGAAGATGTTGTCCACGAAGAACAGCACGTCCTGGCCCTGGTCGCGGAAATATTCGGCGACGGTCAGCCCGGTCAGGCCGACGCGGGCGCGCGCGCCCGGCGGCTCGTTCATCTGGCCGTACACCAGCGCCGCCTTCGAGCCCTCGCCGCCGCCCTTCTTGTTGACGCCGGATTCGATGAACTCGTGATAGAGGTCGTTGCCCTCGCGGGTCCGCTCGCCGACGCCGGCGAACACGGAATAACCGCCGTGGGCCTTGGCGATGTTGTTGATCAGCTCCTGGATCAGCACGGTCTTGCCGACGCCGGCGCCGCCGAACAGGCCGATCTTGCCGCCCTTGGCATAGGGCGCCAGCAGGTCGATGACCTTGATGCCGGTCACCAGGATCGCGGCTTCCGTCGACTGGTCGACATATTCCGGGGCCGGCGCATGGATCGGTCGCACTTCGGTCGCCTGAACCGGGCCTTCCTCGTCCACCGGCTCGCCGATGACGTTGATGATGCGTCCGAGCATGCCCGGGCCGACCGGAACCGCGATCGGCTGGCCGGTGTCGGCGACGGGCTGGCCGCGGACCAGGCCTTCGGTCGAGTCCATCGCGATGCAGCGCACGGTGTTTTCGCCGAGATGCTGCGCCACCTCGAGCACCAGGCGCGAGCCGCGATTGTCCGTCTCCAGCGCGTTCAGGATCGCCGGCAGGTGATCGTCGAAGGCGACGTCGACGACTGCGCCGATGACCTGCCGAACCTTGCCCTGCGCACCGTCGC
Source organism: Rhizobiaceae bacterium (assembly GCA_019635755.1). Classification (GTDB taxonomy): domain Bacteria; phylum Pseudomonadota; class Alphaproteobacteria; order Rhizobiales; family Rhizobiaceae; genus OAS926. The sequence continues at coordinate 127,359 of JAHBYW010000007.1, forward strand.
TCAGCTTGAAGCTGTCGGTTGCAACGGTCTTGGCCGCTGCCTTCTTGGTCGCTGCTTTCGCCATCTTTACATCCTTCTTCGTCTGCCGCGCCCGCCGGCGCTGCTAGAGCGCCTCGGCGCCCGAAATGATCTCGATGAGTTCCTTGGTGATCTGCGCCTGACGCTGGCGGTTGTAGCTGATCGACAGCTTGCGGATCATGTCGCCGGCGTTTCGCGTCGCATTGTCCATCGCCGTCATCTTGGCGCCCATCTCGCCCGCGGCATTCTCCAGAAGCGCGCGGAACACCTGGACGGCGATGTTGCGAGGGATGAGGTCAGAGAGGATCGCTCCCGGCTCCGGCTCGTATTCATAGACCGAGGATGCACCGGCATCGCCGCCGACGACGGCCGCCGGCGCAGCGGCCGGAATGAGCTGCTGCGCCGTCGGAATCTGCGCGATCACCGACTTGAACTGTGAGTAGAACAGCGTGCAGACGTCGAACTCGCCGGCATTGAACCGCGCGATGATCTTCTTCGCCACCGTGTCGGCGTGGACGAAGGCGAGCTGCTTTACCTCGCGCAGGTCGACACGGTCGATGATCAGCGAACCGTAGTCGCGACGAAGGATGTCGTTGCCCTTCTTGCCGACGGTGATGATCTTCACCGTCTTGCCCGCGGCCAGCAGCCTGCGGGTGTGCTCGCGCGCCAGGCGCGCGATCTGCGAGTTGAAGCCGCCGCACAGGCCGCGCTCGGCCGTGCACACGACCAGCAGATGCACCTGGTCGTTGCCGGTGCCGGTCATCAGCGCCGGCGAGTCGCCGCCGCTGACCGCCTGCGAGATGTTGGCAAGTACGGTGCCCATGCGCTGGGAATAGGGCCGCGCGGCCTCGGCCGCCTCCTGGGCGCGACGCAGCTTCGCCGCGGCGACCATCTGCATCGCCTTGGTGATCTTCTGCGTCGCCTTGACGGAGGCGATGCGGTTTCGGAGGTCTTTTAGGGACGGCACGCCAGCCTCGCGATCAGGCGAACGTCTTCGAGAAGGCGTCGACCTTGGCGCGCAGCTTGGCGCGCAGGTCGTCGGACAGCGCCTTCTCCTTGCGGATGCCGTCCAGCACGTCCTTGCCCTCGGTCCGCAGGTAGCTGAGCAGCCCCTGCTCGAACTTGCCGACCTGGTTGACCGCCAGCTTGTCGAGGTAGCCGTTCACGCCGGCGAAGATGACCGCGACCTGCTCTTCCGTCTTCAGCGGCGAGAACTGCGGCTGCTTCAGCAACTCCGTCAGGCGTGCGCCGCGGTTCAGCAGGCGCTGCGTCGCCGCGTCGAGGTCCGAGCCGAACTGCGCGAAGGCCGCCATCTCGCGGTACTGAGCGAGCTCGCCCTTGATCGAGCCGGCGACCTGCTTCATCGCCTTGATCTGCGCGGCCGAGCCGACGCGCGACACCGACAGGCCGACGTTCACCGCCGGGCGGATGCCCTGGAAGAACAGGTTGGTCTCCAGGAAGATCTGGCCGTCGGTGATCGAGATCACGTTGGTCGGGATGTAGGCCGACACGTCGTTCGCCTGCGTCTCGATAACCGGCAGGGCGGTCAGCGAACCGGCGCCCATCTCGTCGTTCATCTTCGCGGCGCGCTCGAGCAGGCGCGAATGCAGGTAGAACACGTCGCCCGGATAGGCTTCGCGGCCCGGCGGGCGGCGCAGCAGCAGCGACATCTGGCGGTAGGCGACGGCCTGCTTCGACAGATCGTCATAGGCGATGAGCGCGTGCTTGCCGTTGTCGCGGAAATACTCGCCCATGGCGCAGCCGGCGAACGGCGCCAGGAACTGCATCGGCGCCGGATCGGACGCGGTGGCGGCGACGATGATGGAATATTCGAGCGCGCCGCGCTCTTCGAGAACCTTCACGAACTGCGCGACGGTCGAGCGCTTCTGGCCGACGGCGACGTAGACGCAGAACAGCTTCTCGTTCTCGGGACCGCTCTGGTGGATCGCCTTCTGGTTCAGGATCGTGTCCAGGATGATCGCGGTCTTGCCGGTCTGGCGGTCGCCGATGACCAGCTCGCGCTGGCCGCGGCCGATCGGGATCAGCGCGTCGATCGACTTGAGGCCCGTCGACATCGGCTCGTGCACCGACTTCCTGGGGATGATGCCGGGCGCCTTGACGTCGACGCGACGGCGCTCGTCCGACTTGATCGGGCCCTTGCCGTCGATCGGGTTGCCAAGCGCGTCGACCACGCGGCCGAGCAGGCCCGGACCGACCGGAACGTCGACGATCGCGCCGGTGCGCTTGACGGTGTCGCCTTCCTTGATGTCACGGTCGGCGCCGAAGATGACCACGCCGACATTGTCGGATTCGAGGTTCAGCGCCATGCCGCGGATGCCGCCGGGGAACTCGACCATCTCGCCCGCCTGGACGTTGTCGAGCCCGTAGACGCGGGCGATGCCGTCGCCGACGGACAGGACCTGACCGACCTCGGAGACCTCGGCTTCCTTGCCGAAGTTCTTGATCTGGTCCTTGAGGATTGCGGAAATTTCCGCGGCGCGGATGTCCATCAGCCGACCTCTTTCAGTGCAAGCTTGAGCGAATTGAGTTTTGTCTTGAGCGACGTATCGATCTGGCGGGAGCCGAGCTTCACGACCAGCCCGCCGAGCAGCGACGGATCGACCGTCACGGCAAAAGCAACGTCCTTGCCGGCGACCTGCTTCAGTGCCGCCTTGAGTTCGGTTTCCTGGGCGGCCGTCAGCGCGTGCGCCGACGTGACTTCGGCAGACGTCTCGCCGCGCGCCTCGGCGGCAATGCGGCGGAACGCGGCGATCATCGCGGGAACTGCGAAGAGACGCCTGTTCTGCGCCACCACCCTCAGGAAATTGCCCACGAGGCCCTTGATGCCGGCCTTGTCGGCGATCGCCGTGATGGCCTTCTGCTGATCCTCGGCGGAGAATACCGGGCTCTTGATGAGACGGGCGAGATCGGCACTTTCGGCAATCATCGTCTCGACGCCCGCGAGGTCCGCCTCGACGCTCTCGACCTGCTTGGCCTGGGCAGCGAGTTCATACAGCGAACCCGCATAGCGTTCGGCGACACCGGAGATGGGCGAGCTGGACTTTGCCACGGACCGTCGGTTCTCTCGTCTGACAGGCCGCGAGATTTCTGGCGCGAGTACGTGACTCTGGCTAAATCTATGACCTGATTGATTATTTTGGGTCGAAGGCGGACGCGGTCGGCCATCCCCCGGCCAAAAGTCGCCTGCCGTCTAGCATAGGCTCATACAGACCGCAACACGGCGTCCGCCGCGGGTTTCGACCGTTTTGTCGCAGCCCCGGCGCAGGCCCTGCATGGCCCGGCGCGACGCCTGTCTCAGGCGACGTATCCGAGCGCCACTCCGAGCGGCGCGGCGGCCAGCGCAAGCTCCAGAACCAGCACGATCAGATTGCGCGCGGTAAAGCCGCGATCCGACAGGATCGACACCAGCCGGCCGAAGGCGGCGAACAGCCAGCAGAAGCCGAGCGCCAGATAAAGGAACGGCTGGTTCCCCAGCAGCAGGCAGCAGAGGCCGAGGCCGAGGTGGAAGCTCGCCATGGTCGCGCGGATCTCCGCCGTCGCTTCCGGGCGTGACTCGGCCGTCGAAAGGCCCAGCATGCGCATCGATATGCGCGGCGCGAAGAGCAGCGCTAGGCCGAGCAGCGTTGCCGCTGCGGCGGATGCGAACGCACCCCACTCGCCGTTCGTCACCGGCCACGGAAAGGCGAATTCCATCAAGACCCTCCCTCGTCGTCCAGCGTGCCTTCACGCAGGATCGACCTGACCCGGCGCCCCGGCATCATTCGGTCGCCGAGAACACGCAAAATTATCAGCTCTGCCTGCCCGTCTTCAGCTGCGCGCTGACGGTAGTAAATGACGTGGCTGGCGGCGCCCTTTCGCTTGGCGACAAGCTGCAGGTGCAGCGAGCGGACCTTCGCGCCGATCTCGGGACGGTCGCGGGTCGCGGGCCTGTATGCATCCTCCTTGAGCGCCGTGATGCCGTCCTGCAGCAGCTCAAAGTATCTGGTCGCCTGTATCTCCCCAAAGAGCTGAAGCGATTCGCGCAATATCTGCCTTATGTCTTTCTCGGCCTGCTCGGTAAGGCGATGCCTCAAGCCTTGTGCTCGCGCATAACCACATCGAAGATCTCGTTCACGGATCGGTCCGAAAACCGCCCGGCCTCCTCATCTTCGATGCCCTTCTGGACCTCGGCACGAAGCAGTTGAAGCGCCGCTTCGCGAGCATCGCGATCTTGTCGCAAGACCCGCAGCGCGTCGCGGACCACTTCGCTTGCGGAGACATAGTCTCCACGCGAGATTTCGTCCTCGACAAACTCGACCATTTCTTTTGTGAGGCTGACATTCATAGTGGGCATGGCGGTCGGCGACTCCTCGGGCAAACCAAGCTAGAGCTCCCGTCAGCGATTGTCAAAAATTGACAACGATGGGCCAGCGAGCCGGGGGACGAACTCGAGGATGCGTCCCGCCCGCGTCACTCCACCTTGATGGAAAAGCCATCCTGGTAGATGGTGAAGCGCTCCTCACCCTTGGTCTTCGCTGTGAAGCGGACCGCCCGCGCAGGGGTCTTGCCCTTGCATTTGCCGCTGGGCGTCATGCCGGTGCCGCCATCCGAGAACGAACCCGTCTTCGACTTGGGGAGCTTCGGTGCCAGCTGAGCCCAGGTCGGTCCGGGCTTGCCGCAATCGCCGCGCACGCCCTTGAGGATGATCGACTTCCCGACCTTGAGCTTCACGTTCGGGTTGAAAGGAATGTCGGCGGCCTGCGCCGGGCCAGCGAAGAGAAGGAACGATGCTGAAATAAAAGCGGAGGCGAGAAGTCGCATACTGCAATCCCCCAGAACTCTGCGAGTTGGCGAAAGATGTCAGTCCCGTCAGCCGAACTATAGGAAACTCTGGGGATCGATGTCCACCTGAACCCGTACTGTGCCGCGCGGTCTGGGGGCCTCGGTGACCATCCTGCGGATGAAGGTCTGGATGTCCGACCGCCGCTCGCCGTGCACCAGCAGCCGGAACCGGTGGCGCCCGCCCAGCAGCGCGAGCGGCGCCTCGGCCGGCCCCAGCACCCTTATGTCGCCGATCGCGGGCGCCGCGCGGCGCAGCTCCCGCGCATGGCTTTCCGCGTCGGCGCGGGTCAGCGCGCTGACGATGACGCCCGCCAGACGGCCGAACGGCGGCAGGCCGGCGCGCTCGCGCTCGGCGATTTCGCGCGCGTAGAAGGCTTCGGCATCGCCCGAAACCAGCGCGCGCATCACCGGGTGGTCCGGCTGGTAGGTCTGCAGCAGCCCGCGCGAGCGCTTGCCCGTGCGCCCGGCGCGCCCGGTCACCTGGCTGAGCAGCTGGAACGTCCGCTCCGCCGCCCGCGGATCGCCGTTGGCGAGCCCGAGGTCTGCATCGACGACGCCCACGAGCGTCATGTTCGGGAAGTTGTGCCCCTTGGCGACGAGCTGCGTGCCGATGACGATGTCGGCATCGCCCTTCGCGATCGCCTCCAGCTCCAGCCTGAGCCGCCGTACCCCGCCGATGATGTCGGACGACAGCACGATCGTCCGCGCATCGGGAAACGTCGTCACCACCTCATCGGCGATGCGCTCGACGCCGGGGCCGCAGGCGACCAGATGGTCGACGGTGCCGCACTCCGGGCAGGAGTCCGGCTTGCGCTCGTGATGGCCGCAATGATGGCAGACGAGCTGGCCGCGAAAGCGATGCTCGACCAGCCAGGTCGAACAGTTGCGGCACTGGAAGCGGTGGCCGCAGGAGCGGCAGAGCGTCAGCGGCGCATAGCCGCGCCGGTTGAGGAACAGCAACGACTGCTCGCCGCGCTCCAGCGTTTCGCGGACCGCGCTGACGAGGTTGGGCGACAGGAACGTGCCGCGCTGCGGCGGGGCGCGGCGCAGGTCGATCGCGGCCAGATCGGGCAGCGCCGCGTCGGCGAAGCGCCCGGGAAGGTCGAGCCGCCTGTAGCGGCCCTGGTCGGCATTCACGCGGCTCTCGACGGAGGGCGTGGCCGAGGCCAGCACCACCGGGAACCTGCCGATCCGTCCGCGCACGACGGCCATGTCGCGCGCATGGTAGAAGACGCGATCCTCCTGCTTGTAGGCCGGGTCGTGCTCCTCGTCGACGACGATGAGGCCGAGCTCGGGGAACGGCAGGAAAAGCGCAGACCGCGCACCCGCGACCACGCGGACACGCCCCTCCGCCACCTGGCGCCAGACCTTTTCGCGCATGCGCGGCGGCAGGTCGGAGTGCCATTCCGCCGGCTTGGCGCCGAACCGGTCCTGGAACCGGTCGAGGAAGGCCTGGGTCAGCGCGATCTCGGGCAGCAGGATGAGCGCCTGTCGGCCTTTCTCGACCGCCGCTGCGACCGCCTCGAAATAGACCTCGGTCTTGCCGGAGCCGGTGACGCCGTCGATCAGCGTCACGCCGAATGCGTCGGCGGCCACCGCGGCGCGGAGTCCGTCCGCCGCCGCCTGCTGGTCGCCGGTCAGCAGCGTCGGCGCATAGGACGGATCGGGCGGCGCCACGACGGGTCGCGGCGGTATCCACGCCGTCTCGAACGCGCCCTGTGCCTTGAGCCCGTCGACCACGGTCAACGACACGCCTGCCGCGTGCGCCAGACCCGACCGGCTCCAGGCCATGCCTTCCGAGGCAAGTTCGAGGATGCGGGTTCGCGCGGCCGTCATCCGCTCCGGGCGGTTGCCGGTGTATTGCAGGCCCTCCACGAAGGGCTCCGGGTCGAAGGCTTCCGGCGCGCGCAGCAGCATGCGCGCGACGATTCCCGGCGGCGACAGCGTGTAGGACGAGACCCAGTCGACGAAGCGCCGCATGTCGGCGTCGATCGGCGGGCAGTCGAAGACTTCCGAGATCAGCCTCAGCTTGTCCGGATCGATGGCGTCGCAGGCGCCGTCCCAGACGATTCCGGCCACCTCCCGCGGTCCGAGCGGGATGCGCACGATCGAGCCCGGCCGCACCTGCATGCCATCCGGCACCGCGTAGCTGAACGGCCGGTCCGCCGGCATCGGCACCAGAACCGGCACCGCTCGTGGCTCGGTCGAATCGGCTTTCATTCCCCGTGACCTAGCGCCGAACTTGGTCTAGAGCAAAGCCGGTGCGCCCGGCCGGGCCGGGCGCGAGGAGACAGACATGAAGTTTTTCGTCGACACCGCCGACGTGAAGGAAATCCGCGAGCTGAACGCGCTTGGGCTCCTGGACGGAGTGACCACCAATCCGTCGCTGATCCTGAAGTCGGGCGGCGACATCAAGAAGGTGACCAAGGAGATCTGCTCGATCGTCGACGGACCGGTGTCCGCCGAAGTCGTGGCCACGGAATACGACCAGATGATGCGCGAGGCCAAGATCCTGGCCAAGATCGCGTCCAACGTCTGCATCAAGGTTCCGCTGACCTTGGACGGGCTGCGCGCCTGCAAGTCGATCCGGAGCGACCTGAACCGCGACGTGAACGTCACGCTGTGCTTCTCGGCCAACCAGGCGCTGCTGGCGGCCAAGGCCGGCGCGACCTTCATCTCGCCCTTCGTCGGCCGCATCGACGACACCGGCTCCGACGGCATGGAACTGATCGCCGAGATCAAGACGATCTACGACAATTACGACTTCACGACCGAGATCCTGACCGCCTCGGTCCGCACCGTGAATCACGTGAAGCAGGCGGCGCTCATCGGCGCGCATGTCGTGACGGCACCGCCGGCGACGCTGCGCGCGCTGGTCAGCCATCCGCTGACGGACAAGGGCCTTGCCGCATTCCTCGCGGACTGGGCCAAGACGGGACAGAAGATCGGCTGAGCGTTCCGGGAGCATCTTGCGGCAAGGCGGCAGCACCTCGCGTCGCCAAAATGCGGCTAAAGCAAAGAGACAGATCCTGATCCCGCCCCGAGGCCGCTACGCACTTTTCGGGACCATGGTCTAGGCACCCGGCCCCGTAGGGGACCGGCTCGCGAATTCGGCGTCGGGGTCGCGGGCCAGACCGATGACGGCATGATCCTGCAGCCGCGCCGTCACATCGCCGGGATCGCCGTCCAGCGCCTCCGGCGCGATCGGGCGGCCGAAGCTGATCTCGAACCGCTGTCCGCGCTTGTTCAGCAGCTCGTGGAACACGGTCATGTCACGCAGGTCGGTCGAGTATTTCGAAACCAAGTAGAACAGCCCCGAATTGCGGGACGTGATGTTTGCAGGCACGACCGGAACGCCGAACCGGCGCGCCAGCGACACCACGGAGGTCTGCCAGGGACGCTCCGTCAGCCTGCCCTCGTTCCAGTAGGCGATCCGGCCCGACGGGAAGAGGACGATCGCCTTTCCGTCCGCGAAGGCGCGCGATGTTGCTTCCAGCGTGTCCCGCCGCTTGGCGTGGGTCTTGACGCCCGGACGCCATTCGACCGGGATGAGGATATCGGCGAAGCCGGGCGCGACCCGGAGCGCGTCGCGGTTGGCGAAAATCGCCATGTCGGGACGGTGCGGGGCCAGCGCGTCGAACATCGCGATGCCGTCGGCTATCCCGGTCGGGTGGCTGGGCGCCAGGATGAAGGCGCCCGAGGCAGGGAGATTTGCCGCGCCGCGGACCGACAGGTCCAGCCGCAACAGCCGGCTGAGATGCTGCATCGCCTCACGGCCCGACAGCGCCGCAATGTCGTCGGCCATGCGGACCGCCGCCCGGTACTTGAACGCCGCGAGGAGCAGCGGTCGCAGCACGGGCCAGAGCGGATTCTTCGCCAGGCCGGTGGAGCGCTCGTCGATCAGCTGGTCGACGATGTGGCGTGGTCCGTCCGCGCCGATCCAGTCCCGGCCCGCGAGTTCCCCTGCCGTGCTCGGCCGCATGTCCATGCCCGTGAGATTCCGCGAACGCCCCCTACGCGCCGCAGACGACGGCGCGATGACGCAAGAATGTCGATGTGACCGACTTGGTTCCGGACTATCGCACGGCGCCGGCGGCGAGTTCTTGCGCCACGGCGAGGCGGATCAGTTCGGCCAGTTCCCGCGCGGCGCGGTTCTCCGCGTCACGCTTGGCGCGCAGCGCCGCGAACTCCTGGCGCGGCACGTCGTAGGACGAGGTGATTTCGCGGGTGCCGCTGGCGAGTGCCTCTCCCGTCGCCGAGGTGAGCCGGTAGGTCGACCGCATCGTCAGCATCGAGGCGGTCGGCTCGTTCTCCACCCCGACCTGGATCACCGCCGCCGCCTGCGACACCGACGTCACGCCGAGCTCGAGCGAATAGAGCGGCTCGGCCGGCTCGCCCTTGCCGCCGCCCAGCAGGAAGATGAGATGGTTGCGGACCTCCTGCGCCTCGCGGGTCCGCACCGGCTTGACCGCCACGGACGCTAGCTCGGCCGTCGAGGAAAGGCCGGACGACGAAGCTGGCGCGTTCATATAGAGCGGACGGACCGTGCAGGCGCCGAGCAGCGCCAGACCGACCAGCGCCGTGCCCAACGTGATCCGGCGGGCGGCGCGGACCGCGACCCTTTCAGGCGACGACATTCACGATCCTTTGCGGGACGACGATCACCTTGCGCGGCGGCTTTCCGTCGAGGGCCTTCTGCACGAAGTCCAGCGCCAGCACCGCCTTTTCGACCGCACCTTGATCCGCGTCGCGCGCGATTGTCAAATCGCCCTTCTTCTTTCCATTCACCTGCACCGGCAGGGTGATGTCGCTGTCGACCACCAGCGCCGGATCGAAGGCCGGCCATGGCCGTTCGGCCAGCAGGCCGCTTCCGCCCAGCGCCGACCAGCATTCTTCAGCCAGATGCGGCATCATGGGGGCGATCATGGCGACCATGATCTCCAGCGCCTCCCTGACCGCTCCGGCCTGCCCCGGCCGCGGGGTACCGCCCTGGAGGGCTGCCACCTCGGGTGCCAGCACATTCGCCAGCTCGTAGATGCGGGCCACCGCCTTGTTGAATCCCAGGCGGCCGAAGTCCTCGCCCACCGCCTTGAGCGCCTTGTGCGCAGCCTTGGAGACCGCCGCCTGCTCGCCCTCGGCCACAGACGCGGCCGCGGTCCCCGCCACCAGGGGCGCAGCCTCCGATACCAGCCGCCAGATGCGCTGCACGAAGCGGTGCGCGCCCTCGACTCCTGCCTCGGTCCAGATCACGTCGCGCTCCGGCGGCGAATCCGACAGCATGAACCAGCGCGCCGTGTCGGCGCCGTAGCTGGCGATGATGTCGTCCGGATCGACCACGTTCTTCTTCGACTTGGACATCTTCTCGATGGCGCCGATCTCGATCGGGGAACCATCCGAGATGCGGGTCGCCCGGCGCTGGCCGTCGGCCTCTTCGACGCGGATCTCGGCCGGCGTCACCCAGCCCTCGGGACCGCGATAGGTCTCGTGGACGACCATGCCCTGCGTGAACAGGCCCTCGAAGGGCTCTTCGACGGTGTTCAGATGCCCCGTCTTCTTCATCGCGCGGGCGAAGAAGCGGGAATAGAGCAGGTGCAGGATCGCGTGCTCGATGCCGCCGATATACTGGTTCACGGGCAGCCAGCCGGTCTTGCCGTCCACCGCCGACAGCGTCGTCGGCGCGGTCTCGTTCCACGGATCGGTGAAGCGCGCGAAATACCAGGACGAGTCGACGAACGTGTCCATCGTGTCGGTGTCGCGCCGCGCCGGCTTGCCGCACGTGGCGCAGTTCACATGCTTCCACGTCGGATGATGGTCCAGCGGGTTGCCGGGGCGGTCGAACGACACGTCGTCCGGCAGCAGCACCGGCAGCTGCTCGGCGGGCACCGGCACGGCGCCGCAATCGTCGCAATGGATCACCGGGATCGGGCAGCCCCAGTAGCGCTGCCTCGAGATCAGCCAGTCGCGCAGCCGGAACTGCACCTTGCGCTCGGCCTGCGGCCGGTTGCCGACAGAGACGCCGGACAGCCGCGTCGCCACCTCGTCGAACGCCTCGCGGAACCGCAGGCCGTTCAGGAAGTGCGAGTTGATCATCGCGCCGTCGTCGAGGAACGCCTGCTCGGTGATCTGGAAGCTCTGCGCATCGGCGCCGTCGGGCAGGACCACGGGCTTGACCGGCAGCCCGTATTTGTTAGCGAAGTCGAGGTCGCGCTGGTCGTGGCCGGGGCAGCCGAAGATGGCGCCCGTGCCGTAGTCCATCAGCACGAAGTTCGCGACGTAGACCGGCAGGGTCCAGCTCGAGTCGAACGGATGCACGACGCGGATGCCCGTGTCGAACCCCTTCTTCTCGGCCGTCTCCAGTTCGGCGGCGGAGGTGCCGCGGTGGCGCACCTCGTCGATGAATTTCGCCAGCGCCGGATTTCCTTCGGCCGCGCGCTTCGCCAGCGGATGGTCCGGCGCGATCGCCATGAAGGACGCGCCGAAGATGGTGTCCGGCCGTGTCGTGAACACCTCGAGCTCCGTCTCGCCGGCGGGAACGGTGTCGGGTGCCAGCGTCCAACGGATCAGCAGTCCCTCGGACCGGCCGATCCAGTTCGACTGCATCAGCTTGACCTTCTCCGGCCAGCGGTCGAGCGTTGCCAGGCTGTCCAGCAGCTCCTGGCTCATCGAGGTGATCTTGAAGAACCACTGGGTCAGGTCGCGCAGTTCGACCTCGGCGCCGGAGCGCCAGCCCTTGCCGTCGATCACCTGCTCGTTGGCGAGCACGGTCATGTCGACCGGATCCCAGTTGACCTTGGCCGAGCGACGCTCGACCAGACCGGCCTTCCAGAAATCCAGGAACATCTTCTGCTGGTGACGGTAGTAGGACGGGTCGCAGGTCGCGATCTCGCGCGCCCAGTCGAGCGACAGACCCATCGTCTTGAGCTGGCCCTTCATGGTCGCGATGTTCTGGTAGGTCCAGTCGCGCGGATTGACCCTGTTGTCGCGCGCCGCGTTCTCCGCCGGCAGGCCGAACGCGTCCCACCCCATCGGATGCAGCACGTTGAAGCCCATGGCGCGGCGCCAGCGCGCCACCACGTCGCCCATCGTGTAGTTGCGCACATGGCCCATGTGGATGCGCCCCGACGGATAGGGGAACATCTCCAGCACGTAATATTTCGGGCGCGGATCCTCGTTCCTGGTGTCGAAGAGCTCCGCGTCGGCCCAGGCCTTCTGCCATTTCGGCTCGGATGCGCGCGGGTTGTAGCGTTCGGTGGCCATATCGGGTTATTCGCTCGGTCCTGTGGCGGCGTTGCGGCGCCGCTGGCGGCAAGCGTTCAACATGCTTTGCCGCAAGAATCAACAGCGGCTTGCCCGCAAAGCCGCGAGGCCAGGGGCGGGAGGCAGGACTGGAGCGTGCAGTGGCGGACGCGGTTTCCAACCTTCAGGCGGTCCGATCGAAGATCGCCGCGGCCGAACTCGAAGCGCGGCGAGATGCCGGAAGCGTGACGCTGGTCGCCGTATCCAAGACCTTTGACGCCGCCGCGATCCGCCCCGTCCTCGACGCGGACCACCGCGTCTTCGGCGAGAACCGCGTGCAGGAGGCCGCAGAGAAGTGGCCCGACCTCAAGGCCGCGTTTCCAGACATCGAGTTGCATCTGATCGGCCCACTTCAGTCGAACAAGGCGAAGGAGGCGGTCGCGCTGTTCGACGTGATCGAGACGGTCGACCGCGAGAAGATCGCCGCCGAACTGGCAAAGGAGATCGGGAAACAGGGCCGCAAGCTGAGGCTCTACGTGCAGGTGAACACCGGTTCCGAACCGCAGAAGGCCGGCATCGAGCCGACAGAAGCCGTCGCGTTCGTCGGGCGATGCCGAAGCGTCCACGGGCTGGAGATCGAAGGTCTCATGTGCATCCCGCCCGCCGAGGAGAACCCCGGCCCGCACTTTGCTCTTCTGGAGAAGCTTGCACGGGAAGCCGGCATCGGAAAACTCTCCATGGGTATGTCGGGCGACTACGAAACCGCGATTGCCTTCGGTGCGACGAGCGTCAGGGTCGGCAGCGCGATCTTCGGGTTCAGGTAGCCGTTGCGTCACGCGTCGATTTAGCCTAGATAGCTAGCCAACTTGGCTAGCTAGGTTACCGCTATGAACTGGCATCTCCAGGACGCGAAGAACAATTTCTCCAAGGTCGTGCAGAAGGCGCAGACCGAGGGCCCGCAGACCGTTACGGTGCGCGGAAAACGTACGGCATTGATTATCTCTGCCGAAGATTATGACCGTCTTTCCGACCGGAAACCTTCATTCATCGAGCATCTACTATACGGTGGTCCTCTCTGGGACGATGAACTCGTTGAGGAGATCAATCGCCGCTCCAAGACACCCAGTCGCCCTCCGATCGACTTCTGATGTTCGTGCTCGACACAAATATTGTCTCAGACGCCAGACGGCGTATCGCTCCCGTCGAGACATGGCTCGCGACGAAAGCGTCTTCGGAAGTGTTCATCAGCGTCATCACGCTCGGAGAGATATCGCGCGGTCATGCGATGCAAGCTCGCCGCGATCCAACTTCCGCGGCCCATACCGCACTTTGGCTCGAAAAAACCCGACAAGTCTTCGCCAGTCGCGTTCTCGACATAACTGAGGATATTGCTGTGGAATGGGGCAGGATTTCTGCCCTCCGTTCACGCGGCGATGCAGACGGCCTGATCGCCGCGACGGCCATCGTTCACAGGATGACGGTCGTGACCCGCAACGTCGCCGACTTCGCCGACATCGACGTCGCGGTCCTCAACCCCTGGGACCTGTGAATTGCCTCAGTGCAGCACGAACTCGCCGTCGACGTTTCGCCACTCGTTCGGCGCGACCAGCTTCTGGTGCGTGAACGAGATGGAGTGCAGCGGGCCTTCCAGTTTCGTCTTCCAGAAGTCGACGAAGCGCATGAGAACCGGGAACTTCGGCGCGATGTCGTAGTCCTGCCAGACATAGGTCTGGAGAAGGCGGGGATGATCGGGAAAGCGGTACAGGATCTTTGCGGTCGTCAGGCCGTAGCCCCGCAGCATGAGTTCGATCTCGGCATGGTCGCGCATGAGGTGCCCTCGCTGGTGGTCGCGTCCTCCCGAACGTGCATCCTGCGCGCTGGTTCTTAACCGTCCATTGAAATCCTCGTGAACCCCAGCGCCGATTCTACTTCTGAAATCAAAAGCTTGGCAGCCGCGTTCGGACAGTGCTGACAGATTGGGCGGCCGCCGCTGCGTCATCCCGCCACGCGTATCGATCGTCTAATGTTGTCGCCCGCGCCGAATTGATAATAATGCCCACGATATCCGGGCCCGCGAGCCCGGAGCCGGACCGAAGCGAACGGTCCGTGCGGTTCGGGGAGGGAATTGATGTCCGAGGTGCATGTCCACAAGGTCCAGGCGGCGTGGAAGAAGGACGCGCTGATCGACAACGCGACCTATCAGAAATGGTACGCCGACAGCGTGAAAGACCCGGACAGGTTCTGGGGCAAGCACGGCAAGCGGATCGACTGGTTCAAGCCCTACACCAGGGTCAAGAACACGTCCTATCTCGGCAAGGTCTCGATCAAATGGTTCGAGGACGGCGTCACCAACGTCGCCCACAACTGCATTGACCGGCATCTCAAGAAGCGGGGCGATCAGGTCGCCATCATCTGGGAAGGCGACAACCCTTACGACGACAAGAAGATCACGTACCGCGAACTCCATGCGCATGTCTGCCGCATGGCCAACGTGATGAAGAAGCACGGCGTCAAGAAAGGCGACCGCGTCACGATCTACATGCCGATGATCCCGGAGGCGGCCTACGCGATGCTGGCCTGCGCCCGGATCGGCGCGATTCATTCCGTGGTGTTCGGCGGCTTCTCGCCGGATTCGCTCGCCGGCCGCATCGTCGACTGCGAGTCGACCTTCGTCATAACGGCCGACGAGGGGCTGCGCGGCGGCAAGACGATCCCGCTCAAGGAGAACACCGACAAGGCGATCGACATCGCCGCGAAGAACTTCGTGATGGTGAAGAACGTGCTGGTCGTGCGCCGCACCGGCGGCAAGGTCGGCTGGGCGAGCGGCCGCGACCTCTGGTACCACGACGAGATCGCGACGGTGAAGGCCGACTGCAAGCCGGAGAAGATGAAGGCGGAGGATCCGCTGTTCATCCTCTACACCTCGGGTTCGACCGGCAAGCCGAAGGGCGTGCTGCACACCACCGGCGGCTACCTCGTCTACGCATCGATGACGCACCAGTACGTCTTCGACTATCACGACGGGGACATCTACTGGTGCACCGCCGATGTCGGCTGGGTCACCGGTCACAGCTACATCCTCTACGGTCCGCTCGCCAACGGCGCGACGACGCTCATGTTCGAGGGCGTGCCGAACTACCCGTCGATGTCGCGCTTCTGGGAGGTCATCGACAAGCACCAAGTCAATATCTTCTACACCGCGCCGACGGCGCTGCGCGCGCTGATGGGCGCCGGCGACAGCCATGTGAAGAAGACCTCGCGAAAGTCGCTGCGCGTGCTGGGATCGGTCGGCGAACCGATCAACCCGGAGGCCTGGGAGTGGTATTTCAAGGTCGTCGGCAATGGCAAGGTGCCGATCGTCGACACCTGGTGGCAGACGGAGACGGGCGGCATCCTGATCACGCCGCTGCCGGGCGCGACCGACCTCAAGGCCGGCTCCGCGACCCGGCCGTTCTTCGGCATCAAGCCGCAGCTGGTCGACGAAAAGGGCGACGTGCTGGAAGGCGCTGTCTCCGGCAACCTCTGCATCACCGATTCCTGGCCTGGGCAGATGCGCACGGTCTATGGCGACCACGATCGCTTCGTGCAGACCTATTTCTCCACCTACAAGGGCAAGTACTTCACCGGCGACGGCTGCCGCCGCGACGAGGACGGCTACTACTGGATCACCGGCCGCGTCGACGACGTCATCAACGTCTCCGGCCACCGCATGGGAACGGCGGAAGTCGAGTCGGCACTGGTCGCTCACGACAAGGTCTCGGAAGCAGCCGTCGTCGGCTATCCGCACGACATCAAGGGCCAGGGCATCTACTGCTACGTGACCCTGATGGCCGGAGAGCAGGGCTCCGACGACCTGCGCAAGGAGCTGGTCAACTTCGTACGCAAGGAAATCGGCGCGATCGCCTCGCCCGACAAGATCCAGTTCGCGCCCGGCCTGCCGAAGACGCGCTCCGGCAAGATCATGCGCCGCATCCTCCGCAAGATCGCCGAGGACGATTTCGGCGCGCTGGGCGACACGTCGACGCTCGCCGATCCGGCCGTCGTCGACGACCTCGTGGCCAACCGCCAGAACAAGAAGGGATGACCGGCGCACAGGCAACGGTCGCCGCGCTCTGGCGCTACCCGGTCAGTTCGCTTGCCGGCGAGGCGATGCAGAGCGTCGCGGTCGGCGCGAGCGGTGTCGAGGGCGACCGCCGCTTCGGTCTTGTCGACGCCCGCAGCGACGAGATCGCCTCGCCGACGGAGCAACGCTGGGAAAGGGTGCCGCTGATCCGCGCGCGACTCCGCGGCGACCTCGAGGTGGGAGTACCCGGCGGGGCGTTCATCGGTGCGCCGGGCACCGAGAGCGACGCGGCCATCTCCGCCTTCCTCGGCTTCGAGACGGCCATCCGTCCCTACGACCGGTCCATCTCGCCCGGCTACGCCGGTGCCCTCACCGCCTCGCGCTACGCCGAGGCGCCGGTGCACCTGCTCACCACGGCCTCGCTCGCGCGACTGAAGGCGCTTCACCCGGCGGGCGATCCGGACCCGCGCCGCTTCCGCCCGAACATCCTGGTCGACATGCCCGAGGTCGACGGATCGTTCCCTGAAACCGAGTTGATCGGGCGCCGGCTCGCGATCGGCGATGTCCAGCTGACGATCGCTGAACCCTGCCGGCGCTGCGGCTTCACCATCCTGGCGCAGGACGGCTTCGCCAGCGATCCGGAAATCCTGCGTCAGCTGGTGCGCAACAACCAGCGCAACATCGGCGTCTACTGCACGGTCGATCGGCCTGGTGTGGTCCGGGTCGGCGACGCCATGCGGCTGCTGTAGTCAGGAGAGGCGCCGGCCGAGCGCATCCGACGATCGCACTGCCCTCGCCGCGGCGCCAGACTGGACCATCATCCGAAAAGCCCATGGCGGTTTTCAGGAATGATCCTGGCTTTCCAATTGGTTTGGCCGCATTTGTGCGACGCGAGGTGACTCCACCTTGCCGCTGGATGCTCTAGCAGCCGATCTCGGCGCGGATCGCGTCGACCTGTTCCTTGGTGCGGCAGATGTTCTCGCAGGGAATGCCGTCCTTGTCGGCGTCGGCGCGCGAATAGCCGCCGCACCACAGCTCCACCGCCTCTTCGCACGAATTGACCTGGCCGCAGGTGCGGGCCGTCTGCACCATCAGGACCGAGCCGCCGTCGGTGGCCGCGAGCATCCCGGCGACAAGGGCGACCGCGAAGCCGGTCACACGCCCCAGCCGCCGATGATGGCGCCCATGATGAGCAGCACGCCCAGCCAGTGGAGGGAATCGATGATGGTGAGATCCCAGCCGAACCCTTCGTACCGCTGATTGACGGCCGTCGTGGTGGCGACGAAACCCAGCCAGGCGAAGAACCCGCAGACAAGACCTGTCGACAGGCTCATCTGCTCCGGGCCGAAATAGCCGATGAGGTAGGCCAGCACCCAGGCCATGACGAGTTCGCACACGATGCTGTTGACCAGCAGCGACGGCAGCGGCGTGCCCTGGCCCGCAGCGATCCTGGCCGCCTTCATCCACGGCTTGCTGAGCACGCCGTAATACGCGGCCCCGAATGCGAATGCGGCAACGGCCGCGACGACGATCGCGAGATAGTTCACCCCGGCAAATATCATGGCACCCTCCCCTCGGCCCGCCCGGACTGTCGCGCCACGATGTCTTGAGGTCAAGGGATGGCAAGGGAGCGGGACGCGTCGGGCGCCGACGCCCTGGCCTTGTGCGAGGCGGCTCCAACTGGCAGGGTCGCGGCCCGCCCTCCCCGAATCCGCTCATGCCCCTCACCATCGCGACCTGGAACATCAATTCCGTGCGCCTGCGCCTGCCGCTGGTCCAGCGCCTCCTGGCCGAGATCCGGCCCGACATCCTGTGCCTGCAGGAAACCAAGTGCCCGGACGCGCTCTTCCCCGTCGAAGCCTTCGTGGAGGCGGGCTACGGCCATGTCGCCGTGCACGGGCAGAAGGGCTACCACGGCGTCGCCACCCTCTCGCGCCGGCCGCTCGAGATCGTCGAACGCCGGATGTTCTGCGACATCGACGACTGCCGCCACCTGTCGACCCGCTTCGTCGCCGGCGGCCACGCCATCCTGCTGCACAATTTCTACGTCCCGGCGGGCGGTGACGAACCCGACCCCAAGGTCAACCGGAAGTTCCGGCACAAGCTCGACTTCGTCGCCGAGATGCGCGGCATCCCCGCCGCCCATGGCGACGCGTCCGCCTCGATCCTCGTCGGCGATCTCAACATCGCGCCGTACGAACACGACGTCTGGTCGCACAAGCAGCTGCTCAAGGTCGTCAGCCACACGCCGGTGGAGACGGAAGGCTTCGAAGCCATGCGGACCGCCGGTGGCTGGGTCGACCTGATACGCCAGATCATCCCGATGGAGGAGAAGGTCTACACCTGGTGGAGCTATCGCGCCGCCGACTGGCGGCTCTCGGATCGCGGACGCCGGCTTGACCATGTGTGGTCCTCGCCCAACATCGCGCCGCGGCTCTCCGGCATCGAGATCCTGCGCGACGCGCGCGGCTGGGACCGGCCCTCAGACCATGTCCCCGTCATCGCCCGTTTCGACCTGGACTGACCGGGTCGCTAGCGATCAGCTGGCGAAGCGCGGTGCCAGCAGCGATATCCGGTTGACCAGCTGGTGGAGGTCCGCCGCGATGCGCGTGTGGAGCAGAGCGGCCAGCTCCGGATATTCCTCGAGGATGCGGCGGAACATCTTGCGGCTGAGCCGCACCGTGTGCACCTCGGTCTCGGCGGCGGCGCTGGTCAGGCGCGCGGTCTCCGCGATCAGCCCGATCTCGCCCAGCATGGTCCCCGGACCCACGGCGCCGAGCGACACGACCTCGCCGTCGCGCTCGCGGAAGATCCTTACCCGTCCGGTGATCACCACATAGGCGGTCTCGGCCACCTCGCCCTCGCGGTAGATGATCTCGCCGGCCGGAATGTCGAGCGCCTCGGCGCCAAAGGCGAGGAGGCGCAGCTGTTCGTTCGTGAAGCCCTCGAACAGCCTCACGGTGGACAGGACACGGATGTCGTCATCCAGCGCCATTCAGTCCCCGGTTGTGCTGGCTGTCCCATCCGCGGCATCCCCGCCGCGTGATTCGGTCAGGGAACCAGCTTGTATCCGCCGCTTTCTGTCACAAGAATTTCAGCTTTGGAAGGATCGCGCTCGATCTTCTGGCGCAGCCGGTAGACATGGGTTTCCAGCGTGTGGGTGGTCACGCCCGAATTGTACCCCCACACTTCCTCGAGCAGCACGTCGCGGGTGACGACCTTCTGGTCGGCCCGGTAGAGGTACTTGATGATCGACGCCTCCTTCTCCGTGAGGCGCACCTTTCCGCCGCGCTGGTCGAGCAGCAGCTTCTGGCTGGGCTTGAAGGTGTAGGGCCCGACCGTGAAGGTCGCGTCCTCGCTCTGCTCGTGCTGGCGCAGCTGTGCGCGGATACGGGCAAGCAGGACGGCGAAGCGGAACGGCTTGGTGATGTAGTCGTTGGCGCCGGCCTCCAGGCCGAGGATCGTGTCGGAATCGGTGTCGTGGCCCGTCAGCATGATGATCGGCGCCTTGTAGCCGCCGCGGCGCAGGAGCTTCACCGCCTCGCGGCCGTCCATGTCGGGAAGGCCGACATCCATGATCAGGATGTCCACGGTCCCGGCACGCGCCGCCGCGATGCCCTTGCCGGCACTCGGTTCCTGCAGGACGTCGAACTCCTCGTAGAGCGCCAGCTGTTCGGCCAGGGTGGAGCGCAGGTCCTCGTCGTCGTCGACGATCAGAATTGTCCGGGACGTCATTCCTCAATCCATTTTGGTGAAAACGAAAGGCAGTTGACCGCTATGCGTTTATGCGGAACCTCCCTGGCGGGACAGTCTCACGGCCACAGTTACGGTGATTTGTTTCGTGACGCGATCATACTCCAAAAAAAGTGAACGCAATGGGGCGGGGGGAAAGTTCCGCAAGCCGTTGAGAATCCTCACGGTGCGCGCGCGACCGGGGCATCCGAGCCAGGGCCAGCTCATCGCCGGCGGCACGGTCTTTCCCTGCGCCATCGGGCGCGGCGGCATGTCCGCCGGCAAGCGCGAGGGTGACGGCGCCACGCCGATCGGCTCGATGCGCATCCTGTCGGGGTATTTCCGCCGCGGCCGTTTCGCGGCGGCGACACGGCTCCCCATGCGGGCGATCCGCGCCGACCTCGGCTGGTGCGAGGTGCCGGCCGATCGCAACTACAACCGCCCGGTCCGGATGCCCTACGCGGCTAGCCATGAGACGATGCTGCGCGCCGACAGGCTCTACGACGCCTGTCTGGTGCTCGACTGGAACATCAAGCCCCGCCGCATGAACCGCGGCAGCGCGATCTTCTTCCATCTCGCGCGGCCGGGCTTCACGCCGACGCAGGGCTGCGTTGCCGTCACCGCGCGCACCATGGCGCGACTGCTCCCGTCGATCGATACCCGGACCGTCATGCGCATCGTCCGGTAGGCCGGAGAAGAAGCGCGCCGACTTTCCTGTTGCAATGCGCGGCGCATGCCCCCACATTGGTTTCCGTGTTCAACCAATCGAAAGGAGGTGATCCGATGTCGAGTGATTTCGTTTGCCAGAGCGTGAGCTCGTCGGATTGCCTTCGCGGAGAGCAGCCTCTCCGCTGAAGCGCGGTTCGCGCGGCAGGTTGTCTGCCAGCCGCGCTCTGGACGAAAGGCACGGAAGGCCGTCTCGCGAGAGGCGGCCTTTTCCGTTTCCGGCCAGGCTCACGGGGCTATTTGGTGATCGCCAGCCGTTCGATGTTCCGCGCGATCTGCTGATAGGCCTGGTCGAGTGCCTCGCCGGTGGAAACGTCGAAATAGTGCTGCACGGACGACGTGTCGGGCGAGGCGCAGGCCCGCATGACCCGTTTTGCGTTTGCCTCCTTCAGCATGAAGCCGATGGTGAAGACCTCGATGCCGTCCTTGCGCATCTCCTCGCAGAGCCGCTCCGCGCTGGCGCGCGAACGCACCGGCTGGTTGCGCACGTTCTCACCCTGCGGAACGCCGGCATAGGCCGTGTTGAACTCCCCGTCCGTCATCAGGATCGCATATTTCGCGGTTCGCCCGCTGCCATAGGGAGACGGCGCGGCCGACGCCGGCAGCACCGTCGCCCAGCTGGGCGACAGCATGTACCAGCTCCACTGGATGCCGATGTGGCCGGCCGTCAGTCCGTCGGCGCGAATGCCGTCGATCGCGGCCGTGATCCTGCCGAGGTCGCCGGTGAGCGGCTGCATGACCGCGGCCGGGCAGGCGCGGGGGTCGAGCCGCACGTCGCGGCTCACCATTCCCGACGCCGGCCCGGCATCGGAGAACCGGAGCGCACCCTTGCGGTCGGTTGCGCAACGGTCGGCGCGCATCGTCCCGTCCGGCAGGCGGTCGATGTCCTGGTCCGTCAGCGAGACCGAGGTCAGCCCGGAAAAGACCGGCGGTTCTCCGGTCGCGAAACGCGTTTCGTAGTGGACGTAGCGCGCAAGCGCGCCGACATTGACAGCGTCGGCATAAGGCACGACGGCGACGCGCACGCGCGGATTGGCCGGGTCCTGGCCGGCGAGGAACGCCGTCGCCGCGTTCTTCGCCGCAGCCTTCAGATCCTCGATCTTCTGTCCCTTCATCGAGCCGGTGATGTCCAGCATCATCGCGACCTCGATCGTCTTGTCGGAATAGACGGCGGCCGAGCGGGTGCCGATCCGCCGCGTGTCGCCACCGCGAAAGAGGGGAAAGAAGAGTGCGGCGTCGACATGCGCGGTCGCGTCGATCGTATTCGCCTGCCGGTCGACTGCGAGCGTGTCCAGCACCGCGGCTCCGGCGAGCATTCCTTCGGCATTGACGCTGAAGAAGGCTTCCACGGCGGCGCGCGCATCGGCTTCCTTGATCCGGCCTGTGGTCAGGTCGCGCGCCGTAGAGGTAATGGCAGCGTCGAGCGCCTGCTGCAGCTTCGACTCGACCGAATAGAGCTGCGCCGTGTCGACGGCGAAGCCGGCCGCAAGAGCCAGGACGGACGCCGCCGCG
Organism: Rhizobiaceae bacterium; assembly: GCA_019635755.1. Classification (GTDB taxonomy): domain Bacteria; phylum Pseudomonadota; class Alphaproteobacteria; order Rhizobiales; family Rhizobiaceae; genus OAS926. The sequence goes on from JAHBYW010000007.1 coordinate 149,488, forward strand.
CCGAACAGCACCGCGAAATTGCCGCGTTTGTCCCGCTCGAACCGGCGGATGGTTTCGCGAACCCTCATCACTGCCTCCTTAACCGCGCGCGGGAAGCGGAGCAGGAAGCGGGCCAGGGCGGCAACTATCGGCTGGCGCGGCGGGGTAACCTGGCCAAGCCGTTGAAATCGTTGGCTCGGGCCGACGGTTACGGTGAACGCTAGGTTAATGCCGCTCCACAGGGGCGGATGCGTTAACGCATCGTAAACCATGAGAGCGGGACGGCCTCCGCGGTCGCGAAAGCCGTCCCGAAACCGGACATGGATGCGTCCCGCAGCGGGTCAGCTCAGGCCAGCACCCGCGCAGTCATCGTCTTGTCGATGCCGTGGATCGGCGGGGTCGCCGGATGATCTTCCTGCTCGTATGTCCACACCTTGAACAGCGTCAGGCGATGCGGGCCGAAGGAATGCAGCAGCGGAACGTCGGTCGCGTCGCGTCCGCGGGCGATGACGACACGACCGATGCGGCGCTGGTTGTGGCGCGCGTCGAACGTGTACCAGCGGCCGCCGAGGAACGCCTCGAACCAGGCGTTGAAGTCCATCGGGGCCGGGTCCGGCGGCACGCCGATGTCACCCATGTAGCCATTCACGTAGCGGGCCGGGATGTTCATGCAGCGGCACAGCGTCACGGCGAGATGCGCGAAGTCGCGGCAGACGCCGACGCGCTCCTCGTGCGCCTGCGCCGCCGTGCGCGTCGACCGCGCATAGCCGTAGCCGAAGGAGAGACGGTTGTGGACGTAGTCGACGATGGCCTGCACGCGCGCCCAGCCGGGCGGCAGGTGGCCGAACAGCGACCAGGCGAGGTCCGAAAGATGATCCGTCTCGCAGTAGCGGCTGCCCAGCAGGTAGCCGAGCACGTCGTCCGGCAGTTCGTCCACCGGGATTTCCCGCGCCAGCGTGTTCTCCTCGTCCGGCTGGCCGGAATCCTCGACCACGGCGTCGTAGAGGATGCGGAACTGGCCGGCGGGCGCCAGCATGCGCCTGCAGAGATTTCCGTAGCGGTCCTTGTACACGCGCGTCGGCACCGACGGCGAAGTCAGCACCCGGGTCTGGCGCTTGATGTCGGGAACGCGGTCTTCATGCACCTCGAGAAGCGAGACGATCGGGGTCGGTCTCTCGCATTCGATCGCGATTTCATAGCCGAGTCGAATGAGCATCGACATCCTGTTTGGTTGGAGGGCCCTCTGGACAGAAACGCGGCACCATCGTCGTGGTTCCGCGCGACGCCGTGCGAGCCCACGGCCAGGTCCGGCGATGTCAGAAGTCGCTGGCGATGCCCTTCACTTCCCAGTCGCCGTAGCGGCCGGGCTCCAGTCCGCCACGGCCGCCGAGTTCCTTCGGACGCGCCGCTTCCGCCTCGCGATACGCCGCGCGTCGCGCCTCGGCTTCCGCCAGCGCCCTCACTGCGGCGGGCGAGAGCCGCCGATGCGACGCACCGCCGCCCGACGCTTCGGCCGGCCGCTCGACGGCGTCACCGCGATTCCTCTCGTCCGTCCCGCGGTCGCCTGCCATCGTCCTCACCCGCATTGAAACGCGCCGGAGCGCGTCCCATCATATAGGCGATGCAGCGCGCACGATCGACAGGCCCGATTGCCAGGCCTGATCGCTCCGGCGCGGATACGGGAGTTGGACAATGAATATGATGCGGACAGCGATGCTGCTCGCTTTCATGACGGCGCTGTTCATGGGCGTCGGCTATCTGCTCGGCGGGTCGGGCGGCATGACGATCGCGTTCCTGATCGCGGCCGGCATGAACCTGTTCAGCTACTGGAATGCCGACAAGATGGTGCTGCGAATGCACCGCGCGGTCGAGGTCGACGAGCGGACCGCACCCGAATACTTCACCATCGTCCGCGACCTCGCGAAGAAGGCCGGCCTGCCGATGCCGAAGGTATACCTGATCGACCAGGACCAGCCCAACGCATTCGCCACCGGCCGCAATCCCCAGAACGCCGCCGTCGCGGCGACGACGGGCCTCCTGCAGCGCCTGACCTATGAGGAGGTCGCCGCCGTGATGGCGCACGAACTCGCGCATGTTCAGAACCGCGACACGCTGACCATGACAGTGACGGCGACGCTTGCCGGCGCGATCTCCATGCTCGGCAACTTCGCCTTCTTCCTCGGCGGCAGCCGCGACAACAACAATCCGCTGGGCTTCGTCGGCGTGCTGCTCGCGATGATCGTCGCGCCTTTCGCTGCGATGCTCGTGCAGATGGCGATCAGCCGGACGCGCGAATACGCCGCCGACCGCCGCGGTGCCGAGATCTGCGAGCATCCGCTGTGGCTGGCCTCGGCGCTGCAGAAGATCGCCAGCGCGGCGGGCCGGTTCCGCAACGCGTCGGCCGAGCGCAACCCTGCGACCGCGCATCTGTTCATCATCAATCCCCTGCACGGCGAGCGGGCGGACAACCTGTTCTCGACCCACCCCGACCCGGCCAACCGCATCGCGGCGCTGCAGGCGATGGAGCAGGAATTCACCTCGCGCCAGCAGCAGGCCGAGATGCCGCGGTCGGCCGGCCGCCGGCCGGAACGCGACGCCGGCCCGCTGCCGGGCGCGGCCGAAGCCCCGGCCGGCCAGTCCGGACCCTGGGGATCGGCCCCTGCCCAAACGCCGGCACCGGCGTCCGAGACGCCGAAGCAAAACCCCTGGGGCCGCAACCCCACGGGCCCGCGCGGACGCTGGTCGTAGGCGCGCGCGGCTGATATCGCGTCGCGCGAATGGAAACCGACGCGACGTGACCGCCAACCATCTCCGGCCCGCCGACACCGCCCCCGGCCTCGCCGTGCGCCGCACGGCGGCAAAGCTGCTGGGCGCCGTCATCGACGCGCGGACGCCGCTCGACGGCCTGACGGACAATGAGCACGGGCATCCCCACTATCTGGCCCTGGAGCCGCGTGACCGCGCTCTCGTTCGCGCGATCCTTGGTGCCGCGCTTCGCCACCGCCTGACGATCGCCGGCCTGATCGGCCGCCGGCTGGAGCGGCCGCTGCCGGCCAACGCGCATGCGCTGCAGCATGTGCTCCATGTGGGCGCCGCGCAGATCCTGTTCCTCGACGTGCCCGACAGCGCCGCAGTCGATCTCGCGGTCGAGTCCGCCAAGTCCGACCCGCGCACGGCCCGTTTCGGCGGCCTCGTCAACGGCGTGCTGCGGAGCCTGGCGCGGACCAAGGCCCGCGACCTGCCGCGGGCGCTGGAAGAGACCGACGATGCGCCGGACTGGTTCCGCGAACGGCTCGTCGCCGCCTACGGCGCCGACCGTGCGTCGCGCATCCTCGCCATGCACAGGATCGAGGCGCCGGTCGATTTCACCGTACGCGCCGACCCCGCGCATTGGGCCGCTGCGTTGGGCGGCATCGTGCTGCCGACCGGTTCGGTCCGCGTCGAAAGACTGGACCGCCCGGTGCCGGAGCTTCCCGGCTTTGCCGACGGCCAATGGTGGGTGCAGGACGCCGCGGCTGCCTTGCCGGCGCGGCTGCTCGGCGACGTCGCGGGTCTGCGCGTCGCCGACCTGTGCGCCGCGCCGGGCGGCAAGACGGCCCAGCTGGCGCTGGCCGGCGCCCGCGTCACGGCGGTCGACGCCTCCCGGAACCGGCTGAAGCGGCTGAAGGCCAACCTCGACCGGCTCGCGCTGCATGCCGAGATCGTCGAGGCCGACGTTCTGTCCTTTTCGCCTCCGGACCTCTTCGACGCAGTGCTTCTCGACGCACCCTGTTCGTCGACGGGCACCGTCAGGCGGCATCCCGACGTGCCCTGGACCAAGTCGCCGGAAGACATCGCCAAGCTCGCAGGGCTGCAGGAGCGTCTGCTCTCCAAGGCTGCAACCCTTCTCAGGCCGGGCGGCCGGCTGGTCTTCTCCAACTGCTCGCTCGATCCGTCGGAAGGCGAGAACCTCGCCGGCGCGCTGCCGCTGAGGCCAGGCGACATGGAGCCGGATCCCGTCAACCCCGGCGAGATCGCCGGGTTGCCGGACGGCCTCGTCGACGCGCGGGGATGGCTGCGCACCACGCCGGCCGACTTCGACCTCGGCACCCCCTCTGTTTCGGGGCTTGACGGCTTCTTCGCGGCACGCTTTCACCGATCGCCCTGATCGCGTTGGGAAAAAACCGCTGGCGCCGACGCGACGGGAACCACTACAGTGTCCCAGGGACGGACGACAGGAGGGGTTTTGGCAAACGTCGTTGGCAACACGCCACGACTGTGGGGACTTGTGGCGCGCGAATTGTGGCGCCGCACGCGCCGCCGCTTGCGCGCGGGCCCGGCCTATCGCTGGCGCTATTCGGGCCGCACCCCCGAGCGCGTGCTCATCGCGCCGCCCGACCTGCGCCTCGCCGATCCTCAGATCGCGCTGGAGATTTACTACGGACGCTTCCCGCTCTCCGGCCACCTCGTCGAGACCGGCGGCCACTCGCCGTTCCAGATCGAGGTCAACAACCGCGCCTGGGTGCGCGGCTTGCACTCGTTTCGCTGGCTGCGCCACATGCGCGCCGCCGGGACCGAACTCGCCGCCGCCAACGCACGTGCGCTGGTGCGCGACTGGATCAACACGCATGGCAGCCGCATCAGCGGCGTCGCCTGGGACCCGGCGGTCACCGCGAAGCGCATCGTCGCCTGGCTGCAGCATTCCTCGGTGGTGCTGCAGGGCGCCGAATACCCGTTCTACCGGGCTTTCCTGAAATCGCTGGCGGTGCAGATCCGCTATCTGCGCTCGATGGCGCCGGAGATGCCGCCAGGCAAGGACCGCCTGCGCGCCCGCGTCGCCCTGGCTTTCGCCGCGCTGTCGCTACCAGCGCCGGCGTCTGCTCTGAGGATCGCGACCCGCGCGCTGTCGCAGGAGCTGGAGCGGCAGATCCTGCCCGACGGCGGCCATGTGTCACGCAGCCCGATGGTGCTGATGAGCCTGCTCGCCGACCTGCTGCCGCTGCGCCAGACCTACGCCAACCAGTCGGAGCAGCCGCCGCCGGCGCTGATCGGCGCGGTCGAACGCATGCTGCCGGCGCTGCGCTTCTTCCGCCACCAGGACGGCAGCCTCGCCCGCTTCAACGGCATGGGCGTGACGATCCACGACCGCATCGCCGCCATCCTTCGCTACGACGAGACCGGGGGCGCGCCGCTGCTGCACGCGCCGCATTCTGGCTACGAGCGGCTGTCCATCGGCGGCACCACGGTGATCGCAGACACCGGCGCCCCGCCGCCGCCGGAAATGTCAGGCAACGCGCATGCCGGCTGCCTTTCCTTCGAGATGTCGTCGGGCAGGCACCACTTCATCGTCAACAGCGGTGTCGACACGTTCGGCATCTCGGAGTACCGGCTGCTGTCCCGCGCCACCGCGGCGCACTCCACCGCCACGCTCAACGACACCTCGTCGGCGCGCTTCAGCCAGAACGCCAGCGTCAACGAGCTGCTCGGCGCGCCGCTGGTCGCCGGTCCGCGCTCGGTCCCCTGCGAGCGCCGCGATGGCAAGGGCGCGCAGGGCTTCATCGCCAGCCATGACGGTTATGTCCAGCGCTTCGGGCTCTTCCACGAGCGGTCCCTGGTCCTGTCGCATGGCGGCAACGTCCTCGACGGCGTCGATCGCGTGTTCCGCGCGGGCGGCGCGCCGGCCCGCAACAACGGCCGCGACTTCGTCGCGCTGCGCTTCCACATCCATCCCGAGATCGAACTCTACGAGGACGGCCAGGGCCGCCTGGTGCTGACGGCGCGAGCCGCGGACACCTGGGTCTTCACCGTGACCGGAGTGGAGGCGACGGTGGAGGAATCGATCTTCTTCGCCGGGCTGGGCGGCCCGCGGCGCACGCGCCAGATCGTGCTGTCCTACAAGGCGTCGGATCAGCCGGAGGTGCGCTGGCGCCTGACCCGCACCAAGCTGGGTGCCGAGTAGGCCGGCACGTCGCCTCACTCCTCCTGCCGGTAGAAGTCGGGCAGCGGCACGCCGTCGGCGATGATCACCCGCTCGTCCGCGCCGCAGATGAAGCCGCGCGCCTGCTCGTCGGCGATCAGACGCGCAGCATCGTTGGCGCCGGGATTGCCGGTCGCCACGACGAGCCCGACCGCGCATCCGTCGCGTTCGTGGAGCTGGCCGACCTTCTCGACCACGAGCACCTCGGTGTGCTTGGACGAATCCTCGGCGTCGCTGACGAACCAGCGGTGGATGGTGGCATAGGGGATCTCGAGCCCGCCCTCCTTCTCGACCCGCCACTCGACCTTCGGACCGGTCGAGTTGAACGCGCCGAAACTCTCCCAGGCCGGCGCGAGGTCGCCGTCGGGTGGAAAGCCGTAGAACAGCGATTCCCTGAGGTCTCCGGAATAGATCAGGATGGGGTAACCCTTGTACCCGTTGCACACGAGGTTGGCGAACTCGCCGCCCTCCTCGCTGATCGCGAAGGTCGAACAATTGGCCTCGTTGATGTCGGTATAGGCGCTGATGGTTTCCGCGCGCGCCGCGCCTGCGGCAAGCAGCGTCGCGATGAGGGCTGCGTAGACGCGCATGAAATCACCCGATCCGGTTCGTCGAAGGCCGCGAGGCTAGCGCATGTCGCGCCCACGGGAAATCGAGATTCGGGGCCAAGCCAGCGGCGCCGTGGCTCAGCCCGCGGCTGGCCGGGCCAGCCACTCCAGGGCCGCCAGCAGATCGGCGGCATCGCCCGCGACCACGAGCGTCTTGTCGCGGCGCGTCGCGCCGGCCGTGACCCGGACCGCGCTCTTGGGCACGCCGAGCCATCCAGCGACCGCGGCGCAGGCCGCGCGGTTCGCCGCCCCGTCCTCCGGAACCGCACGGACGCGCACGGCCAGGCTGGGGCGTCCCGATGCATCGAAACGAACCGCCTCCACTGCGTCACGGGAGGATCGCGGCGTGAGCCTGACGGCGATCTCGACGCCGCCGTCGCGCGCCCGCCAGGGTACCCCGGCGGTCATGGGCTCAGTGGAGGACGCCGAACAGCGGCTCGATCGTCGTGTGCATGAAGATCTCGATGAAGGTCAGCGCCAGCAGCAGGACGATCGGCGAGATGTCGATGCCGCCGAGGTCGGGGATGAAGCGGCGGATCGGCCGCAGCGCCGGTTCCGTCAGCCGGTAGAGCGCATTGCCGATGGCCGCGACGAACTGGTTGCGCGGGTTGACCACGTTGAAGGCATAGAGCCAGGAGAACACCGCCGACGCGATGATGATCCACCAGTAGATGCCGATGGCGAGGTGAAGCGTCACGAACAGCGCCGTCATCAGGGTCTCCTACGAAGCCAGCGACATGTAGCCATTGCCCCGGTGTCGGGCAAGGTCGGGCTGTCCGGCGCGATCCGGACGGCCGCGACCGAGCAAAGGGGTCGGCCGTCGGCTCGGTCCCCGAGACGGTGGTGCCGGGAGGCATCGGCCCGCCTTGCAAGGCGGCTGCGGCTCGCTTGACAGGCCAAGGCGGCAAACCGTAAATGCGCGCCATCCGTCGGACGGGGCTGTAGCTCAGCTGGGAGAGCGCGTCGTTCGCAATGACGAGGTCAGGGGTTCGATCCCCCTCAGCTCCACCACCGGCGGATATTCAGAAGCCAGCTCACCGTTTGCGACCGCAATAGCTCGGTAATTTCCGTGCCTTGGCGCTGGTCCAGACCCTACCACCTGAAGCCGATCTTGGCCTGGCCGCCATATGAGCTGACGTTCTGCGAGAACTCGCCGGTGACATTGAGCCTGGCGAAGACGCTGTCGGTCAGCGCCGCCTGGACGCCGAGATCGACGAGCGCCGCGTGGCGGGCAGGCGCCGCGCCGTTGACGGCGAAGCTGGTGCCGGGGAGCGCTGCGAACCCCGCGGTGACGGCCCGCGCGTTCTGCGCGTTCCAGACCCAGGCAGCCCGGCCGGTCAGCGTGACGCTGCCAAGTTCGAGGGCGGCCTTCGCGCCGAGCTCGGTGCGCAGGCTGGTCTGGCTCTGGCTGCTGTAGGCGAGCGCCACGGGCGAACCGCCGGCCGACGTCTCGGTGTAGGCTGGCAGACGGTAGAGCGTCGCTTCCGCCGCGCCGTAGGGCGTGAGGCTGATGCCGCCGAGGTCGAGCCTGTAGCCTGCCTCTGCCCGACCGGACAGCGTCTGTGCGCCAAATCGGCCGGAAAGCATGGCGCCTGGAACGGTCCGCGTCGTGCGGGTCGCATGGTAGCCCCAGCCCAGCGCGCCCGAAAGATAGGCGGCAGAGGATAGGTCGACCGAGCCGTGGAGGCCGGCATTGAAGGAGGAGGCGGAGCCGGAGCCGAGATTGCCGGCGAGGCCGAAACTGGTGCCAGCGCCGCCGAGCGCAACGCCGAGCGTGCCGCCGTCGAAGCTCCGCGCGACGCCTGAAGCCATGCCCCAGGTCGTGGCGGAAAACGCCGCCGATCCGACGCTGGCGTCGCCGCCGACGCGCTCGCTGCCGCCATAGGCGGCGCCCCACAGTGTCCAGCGGGACGCGAAGGCTTGATCGACCGTATCGATATTGTGCGACCCGGACGTCGCCAGCGCACCCCCGGACGACACGAGCCTGCCACCACGCCTGGCGTTACGGGCCGCGTCCGTCGCATAGGCGAGCATGGCGCCGTCCGACGCGTAGCCCAGCGGTGCACCACCCGTGCCGCCTGCGGTGCCCTGCTGGGCAATCACGCCGAGGAACTGTCCCGACGCGTCGAAACCCGCGCCCATCGCCGCCGTCGAGACCTCGCCCGACACCCGGGTGAGCCCGTTCGCGTCGAGGGTCGCGAGCGCGAGCGGCACCGTGCCGGAGGTCGCGAAGTAGCGGTCGATGGTCGTTGCAATGGGACTCTGATTGCCCGTCAGGCCGGGAAGCGAGGACAGCACCACCGCATTGTTCAGATAGACGTTGCCCGCATCATAGGAGAGCGTCGGCAGGATGCCCGGCGCAGAGCTCACGACGCCGGCGAATGCGTCGTCGATGCCGCCCGTTGCGGTCAGGATCGTGTAGCGCTTCTGCAGCCAGCCATCGGTTCCATAGCGCGCGCCGACCGTGCCGCCCAGCGTCGCGGACCCAGATCCGAACAGTGTCGTCGCGGCTATGACGGCCACCTTGTCCGAGGTCGTGGATATGTCGACGTCGAAAAGTGCGCCATCCTGCATGACGAGGTCGCCATCGACGGTCAACGTCCCGACCGTCTCGCCCGGCGCGAGGATGCCGCCTGCGTCCACATCGAGGCTGCCGACGATGCCGCGTCCGCCGATCGTCGCGCCCTCATCCACCAGGGTGGCAATCGAGTTGGCGATCGAGCCGTTGACGATGAGCTTGCCGCCCGCGACCGTCGTGAAGCCGGTGTAGGTATTCGTTCCCGACAGCGTGAGCGTACCGGTGCCCGTTTTGGTGATCGCTCCACCGAACTTCCCGGTGTAAGGGTCGTCGCGGATGGTGCCGCTGACTTCGGTGGAGCGGTTGTTGCCGCCCACCATCAAGGTCTGGTCGAAGCCGATGATGTAGGTGCCCGCGCCGGACAGCGAGCCGACGTGGACGACGCCATCGGCGAGCTGTCCCAAACTGGTCGAGAAATCCACCGTGGACGTGGCGTCGGTCTCGAATGCGGCCGTTCCGCCGTCGGCCGACATGGACAACATGGTCAGCCCGCCGTTCTTGGTGATGATCGTCGCCTTGCCGGCCGTGCTGCCGTCCGCGAAGAGGAGCCCGGCGAAGGGGGACCCGGGCATGCCGGCGCTGGAGTTGACGATCGTCGCGCTCCCGGCCGACGCGTCTTCCGTAAACACCAGCAGGCCGCCCCGGCGGTTGAGGATCGAGCCCTTGCCGGCCGTACTGTCGTCCGCAAACACCAACCCGCCCGCATTGTCGATGGAGGCGCTGCCGAGCGTCGACTCTTCCCCGAACCGGAGCGCAGCGGATGCGCCGTTTGTTATGGACGCGTGGTCGGCCGAGGAGCGCCCGAGGAACGACATGATGGCGTCGTTGCGGATCGTCGAGGTTCCAGCGTTCGAATCGTCCTGGAAAGACAGGATCGTTGTAAAGAAAGGCGACGTTGCGGGCAGGTTGCTGATCCTGGCGGAACCCGACGTTGCGTGGTTCTTGAACGTCAGAAGACCCGTATTGGTGACGTGGAGGCTGCCGCCGTCGATCGCGATGCCGGCGCCGTCGAGCGTAAAGCTGGACGTCGAGACGTTGAGAACGTTCCGGCCCGCGCCGGGAAGGAGCCTGATCCCGCCGAGTTGAATGTTGGTCAACACCGCCCGCACGACATCCGCGCCGCCGAAGACGGCTGTTCCGGTGGGGACGACGCCACCCGACCAGTTCAGCGGATTGTTGAAATCGCGGTCTGCCGGATTGGCAAGCCAGGTGGCATCCTGTGCATGGGCGGTTCCTGCCGCGGCAACGAGCAGCAGGCTGCAGCCGACGCAGCGGATTTGGCGTCTCTTACGCATGTGTGTCCCCAAACCCCGTCGACAGCCCGATCGACAACCCCTGCCTTCGAGCTGGCGGCACCCTGCCACGGGCGGTTGAAGCGCGTTCGGCAAAGTTTGGGCCGAATCGCGCCGGCAACGCCGGCGCGGGCCTCGTGCGACGCTTATTGACAGGCCGGGATGCGCGGAAAATCTTCGACCTAGTCGGTGATTTGGGGCGGGTGATTTGGGGCGGTGGTGGGAATGAGGTCGGGTGCAACGCCGGAGGAATTCGCCGCACGGTCCGCGGCGATCCTTGCGCATCCCCGTTTCGCCGAAGCCCGCCAGGTGGCGATCGACCGTTATCTTGCGCTGTATTCCGGCACTCCGGCGCTCAACAAACTGCTGATCGACGGCTCGAAACACGTCGTGATCATGTTCGCCGTCTGCCTCGCGGCGGGGCAGCGCGAAGACGAGCCGGAGACTTGGCTGACGCTCGCGAAGCTGCAGGACGTGGTCAGCACGCTCCAGGTAGGCAGTCCGGGCCTGGTCGAGGCCATCGTCGGGCGCATGATCGACAGCGGGCTGATAGCGACGGCGTCCGCCCCGCGCGACCGACGCAAGAAGCTGCTCGTGCCGACGGAGGCGCTGATCCGGCACGACCTCGACATGCTGGCCGCCTTCGCCGAACCCTGCACGGTTCTCGGAAGCCATCCGGCCTTCGATCTCGCCATGGTGCGTGACCGCGGGATGCAGAGGGCGTGTCGCATCTTCTCCGTCAGCGAGTTCGCCCGGGCGTTCCAGACGCTGATGAAGCACGCGGAGATGATGAACTTCTTCCAGCGGGACAGCGGCTATCTGGTGCTGCTCGCGTTCCTGCAAAGCGCTCTTTCATCTCCCGATGGGCTGATTTCCACCGTACTCTACAAGGACATCGCCGAGCGGTTCGGGGTGTCCCGGGCCCACGTGCGCAACATGGTCGAGGATGCCGAGGCGGCCGGTCTGATGCGGACCCTGGAGCCGGGCGGGGCCGGGGTGGAGCTGCTGCCGGACCTGATGGAGAAACACGACCGGTATTTCGCCGACTGCACGGTGCTGGTCGAGCAGAGCTTCGTCGTGCCTTACGAGACGATGATCGCCGGTCCACAATGAAGGAGCGGCCTTGTCCGAGCACGCTCGGCGCGGACTGAGGTTGGTTCCAGGCGCATTACTTTACAAAGCTCATACACCTGTTACCTTTTCCTTGCCGCTGGAGGGGGAGAGGGCAGCGTGCAGGTACTGGATCTCGTCGATCGCATCTACGAGGCGGCGGCCTTGCCGGAGCTTTGGCCGTCGGTATTCGACAGCATTGGCGATCTGTGCGCATGCGACAAGGTCGGCATGTTCGCGCTCAGCGCGGCCCGTCAGAACGTGACGGCGTGGACCGCCAACGAGCGGGGTCACCTCGCGATGCACGCCTTCCTCGAGGGCGGATGGGCCGGGCGCAGCAGTCAGGCCGCCCGGATGTTCGGCCTCGGCGAGCCGCGCTTTGTTGGCGACCTCGACGTGTTCACATCGGAGGAGCTCGAGACGGACTTCTACTATCAGGAGTTCCTCAAACCGCACGGACTGTTCTGGGGCGCGGGAACCTTCGTCGACGGTCCTGCGGACAACAAGATCATCGTGACCGTCCACCGTCCATACGAGCAGGGCCCCCTCGATCCGTCGATGATCGCCCAGCTCACCGCGTTGCGGCCGCACATTGCCCGATCCGCATTCCTGGCCACACAGTTCCGTCTCGAGCATATGCGCGGCGCCCTCGATGCGTTGACCAGGGTCGGTCTGCCGGCGGCGACGCTGGCAGGCCGCGGGCGGCTGATGCTTGCCAACAGCTTGTTCGAGGACCTGCTTGCGACGGTGTTTCTCGATCGCAGCGACCGGCTGCGGGTCAACGACAGGACGGTGGACCGTCTGCTGGCCGAAGCGATTGCCGCCGGCGACTCCGTACGCGGCAGGACGATGGCGCTGAAGGATGTCGAGGGCCGGGCGTCCCATGTCCTGCACGTCCTGCCTCTCCCCGGACACGCGCGCGACCTGTTTTCCGGCACCGAGTGGCTGCTTGTCGCCGTGCCGGTGCAGGCGGACGCCGTTCGGCTCGGCGTGCTCGAGGGCCTGTTCGATCTCACGCCGTCCGAGGCGCGCGTGGCGCGGGATCTGATGGCCGGCCTCACCGTCGCGCAGGCGGCAGCCGCTGCGGCAGTTTCGACGGAAACCGTGCGCACGCAGCTGAAAGGCGTCTACCGCAAGACCGGCATCAACAGGCAGACCGAGCTCATCCGCCTCCTGCTGGCGGTGTCGATGGGAGATCAGGAATCGCCGGGCAGGGCCAACCGGAATCCCGAGACGAAAGCCTAGGTTACCGAAACGGCCTACCTACCGGTCTCCCGGTCACCCAACCGGGTGATGAATTTCCGCTCGAATGACGACTTGATCGAACCGCGGCAAAGGTTCGGGAGAGTACTTCATGTCGGCGCCGATGTTCTATTCCTACTACGGTCGGCAGTCCTACATCGACGACAGCGCTCGGCCATTTGGTCTGGACGCCCTGTTTCACTATGTCGGCTCGGACGGCAGCCCGACGCAATACGACGGCACTTTCCGCATCACCTACAGCGACGGTGCGGGCTACACCGTCCGCCACACATGGCATCTCTCGGACGACGGCAGCTTCTACCGCGGCGGGGCGGGCGCGACGGTCGTCGGCCGGCTTCCGGTCATTATCGGTGGCCGCGGCCACGACTTCATCTCCAACGAGTCGACGTTCCCCGGCGGAATGATCGCCTTCGGCGACTTCTATGGCTTCGACAATTTCACCAACATCGGCAAGGCCGACAAGATCTTCGGCGCAGGCGGTTCGGACGTGCTGTACGGCCAGGGCGGCAACGACTATCTGTCCGGAGGGCCGGGCAGCGACCAGCTGTTTGGCGGGCCAGGCAACGACATTCTGCTGGGCGGCGAGGGCCCCGACAGCATGAGCGGCGGCTTCGGCAACGACCACTACTATGTCGACAACCTCAACGATCAGGTTTTCGAGACGGGCGGCATCGGCGGCTCGACGGACCACCTTGCGATGGGCGTCGACACCGTCTTCGCCTCCATCAACCTCAGCATCGCGACGTTCAATTTCATCGCCATCGAGAATCTCACGCTGGTCGGCCAGGCCGTTAGCGGAACTGGTAACAGCAACGCCAATGTGATCACCGGAAACGAGAGAGCCAACGCCCTGTGGGGCGGCGCAGGCAACGACACGATGCGCGGCATGGGCGGCGTCGATCTCATCTATGGACAGGCCAACAACGACACTCTCGACGGCGGGGCTGGCCACGACCAGCTCCACGGAAACGAGAACAACGACGTGCTGATCGGCGGTGAAGGAAACGACCTGCTGAACGGCGGCGCGGACCGGGACGTGTTGCGCGGCGGCGCCGGCAAGGACCAGCTCTGGGGCGGCGCGGGAAAGGACGTTTTCGTATTCGACACGGTCGCCGGTCGGGCTCATCGCGACAGCATCCGCGATTTTGCACCGTCGCAGGACAAGATCCATCTGGAGAACGCAATCTTCAAGAAGCTCGGGAAGGTCGGCGTCCTCAACAAGAACTTCTTCAAGCTGTCGACCCAGAAGAAGGACGCGAACGACTACGTCCAGTACAACAAATCCACCGGGCTGCTCAGCTATGACCCCGACGGAAGCGGTCGCGCGGCTGCGATCGAGATTGCGGTTCTGACCAACAAGCCGACGCTGAAATTCAGTGATTTCCATGTGATCTGACCCGCTGACGACCCTTTTCCAGTCGAGTTTGCCGCGATAGGCTGCCGGTCTTCGGATACGAGGTCGCTGACATGCGGTTCGTGCTTGCCGTCCTGACAATCGCCTTCGCACTTCCTGGTCCCGCAGCCGTCATGGCGGCGGAGACATGCACCGGCGACAACTGCTCGCCGCCGGCGACGCAGTCTTCTCCGCCGCCCGCGCAGGGCGGTCACGACTGCGAGCGCGAAAAGAAGGAAGCGGAAACGTCGTGATGCGCGGACGCGCCATATTCCTGCCGTTGATTGCGCTGGCGGCGCCTCTGCTCGCCGCCCAGCCGCTGTCGGCGCAGGACGATCTCATGCCGATGGACCTGACCGGCGTCGATCCGGCGCTCGTCGAGGACATGTTCGGTGCCTGGGTGATCACCGACCTCTCCGGCGAGAAGACGTGCAACGTCACGCTGTCCCGCGAAGAGACGATCGGCGGCATGGTGATCGAGGTCGATCCCGCCTGCCCTTCGGTGTTCCCGGTGATGGCCGACGTCGCCGCCTGGCGCCTCATGGACAACTGGACGATCGACCTCGCCGACGCCACCCGCAAGCGGCTGATCCGGTTCACCACGCCGGACGCCGGCTACATCGCCGATCCGGAAACCGACGGCATCTGGACCATCGTGAAGCCCTGAACGGGCGAAGAGTTGGACCAAGGGGCGATTTCGCGCGCGACGGTCATCGATCCGCGCTAGACGGCGATTGACGCGGCCGGTGCGGTCGCGCCGCCCCTGCGCGAGCCGATGACCGACGAACCGACCGAGACGGCCGAGAACCGCTACGCGGCGTTCCGCCATGCCGCCTTCCTGAAGTTCTGGCTGGCGCGGTTCCTGGCGACGTTTTCGACACAGATCGTGTCGGTTGCCGTCGGCTGGCAGATCTATGACCTGACGCGCGACCCGTTCGACCTCGGCCTCGTCGGCGTCATCCAGTTCCTGCCCTCGCTGCTGCTGGTCCTTGTCACCGGCGTCGTCGCCGACCGGTTCGGCCGCAGGCTCGTCATGGGGCTGGCAGCGATGCTCGAGGCGGCCTGTGCCCTGGCGCTGGTGCTGCTCAGCATCCACGGGCTCACCGGGCCTGGTCCCGTGTTTGTCGTCCTGGCGGTCTTCGGCGTGGCGCGCGCGTTCTTCGGCCCGGCCGCCGCCTCACTGGTCGCCAACCTCGTGCCGAAGGAGGATTTCGCCAACGCCGTCGCGTGGAACTCGTCGGCCTGGCAGACGGCGACGATCGTCGGCCCGGTCGCGGGCGGCCTGCTCTACGGCATCTCCGCCGAGACGGCCTATGGCCTCGCCCTGGCCCTGATGGCGCTGTCCGCGCTTCTGGTCTTCCTCATCCCGAAACCGACGCAGCGGGGCGAGACCGACAAGCCGACGCTGGAGACGCTGTTCGCCGGGTTCCGCTATATCTGGAGCGAGAAGGTCGTGCTGGGCGCCATCTCGCTCGACCTGTTCGCCGTGCTGCTCTCGGGCGCCGTGGCGCTGCTGCCGGTCTATGCCCGCGATATCCTCGAGCTCGGTCCATGGGGGCTCGGCCTGCTGCGCGCCGCGCCGGGTGCCGGCGCCCTGCTGGTGGCGGTCTGGCTGGCGGGCCATCCGATCCGCGACCACGCCGGCATGACGATGTTCGCCTTCGTCGCGCTGTTCGGTGCCTTCACCGTGCTGTTCGGCGTGTCCACCCACGCGGCGCTGTCGATCTTCGCGCTGGCGATGCTGGGCGCGACCGACATGATCAGCGTCTATGTGCGCGAGACGCTGATCCAGCTCTGGACGCCGGACCGGGTTCGCGGCCGCGTCAACGCCGTCAACATGGTCTTCGTCGGCGCCTCGAACGAACTGGGCGAATTCCGCGCCGGCACGATGGCGGCGCTCATCGGCACGGTGCCGGCGGTCGTTTTCGGCGGTGTCGGCGCGGTCGCGGTGGCGGGTCTGTGGGCCTGGCTGTTCCCCGAGCTGCGGAAGATCCGCCATCTCCAGGGCAGGCATTGACCCGCGACCGGCGTCGCGGCCCGCGCCGGGCGGCTATTTCCGAGCGCCGTCCGCCTTCCCGAAAATCCGCTCAAGAAACTCCCCCAGCCAGCGCCTGAGGTGCAGATCCCAGATCAGCCGGCCGCCGAGATGGTCGCGGCCCTGCTGCGCGCCGGGCAGCTCGAAGCGATGCGCGCCGCGGACCACCCAGCGATGCATCATCACCGCCGTCAGTTCGGCATGGAACTGCACGCCCCAGGCGTTGCTGCCGTAGCGGAACGCCTGGTTCGGATAGGCGTCCGCAGTGGCGAGCAACGTCGCGTCCTTCGGCAGCGAAAAACCCTCGCGGTGGAACTGGTAGACCATCTCCGGCCACTGCATCAGCGCGGCGCCGTCCTCGGTCGGCCGGATCGGATACCAGCCGATCTCGACGAGCCCGTCGCCGTGGCCCTCGACCTTGCCGCCCAGATGGTTGACCAGCATCTGGGCGCCGAGGCAGATGCCGAGGAACGGCCGATCCTCATTCAGGGGCACCGCGAGCCAGTCGGTCTCCCGCTTCACGAATTCGTCGCCGTCATTGGCGCTCATCGGGCCTCCGAAGACGACGGCGCCGGCATGCCGCTCCAGCGTTTCGGGCAGCGCATCGCCCAGTGGCGGCCGGAGGATGTCGAGGTCGAAACCAGCCTCCATCAGCAGATGGCCGACCCGGCCGGGGCTGGACATCTCCTGGTGCAACACGACGAGGATCCTGGGCCGCGGACCCGTCTCCCTGGCTGCCCGTGCGCGCGGGCGAGGCGAGGCAGTCGGGCGGCGCGGCGCAATCATGGCCGTGCCCGTCGCGCCTCGCTCTCGGCCTTGGCGCGGCGGCGCAGTTCGACGCGGTCACGGCCGTCGACGCCCAGCAGTTCGGCAACGCGCCAGACCGTATCCTCTTCCAGTTCGTGCATCTCGCCATCGAAGAACACCACCTCCCACAAGAGGCCGACGAACTTCTTGCGCTCGGTCTCGTCGAGATGGCGGTTGAGCACGCTGGTGAACGCGTAGAAGTCGATCGATTCGCGATCCGCCTGGTCGCCGGCGGCCAGAAGCCGCTCGAGCGCCTCGCCCTCGACGTCGTATGTGCTCGACAGCAGGTCGCGCAGCCTGCCTTCCTCGGCCGCGTCCAGCACGCCGTCGACATTGACGACGTGGAACATCAGCGCCGCAGCCGCGACGCGAGGATCGTCCGCGTCGAGCGCTTTGGCGCGTGGCGCGTCGATCTGCTTCAGGAAGGAGATAAACCGGTCGAGCATGGCGGGTGGATCGTCGGCGCAGGGGGTTAGAACAGGCGGAAGCGGCGTTGCTCCTGGCTGGCATCGTGGGGATCGACGCCCGGATCGTCCGGTCGTGGCGGAGCGCCGTCGCCGGCTGGCGCAGTGGCAGGGGCCGGCGCGGCAGGCTGGGCGGCGGCGGGCAGGGTCTCGGCCGGCGTATCCACGTCAATGACATCGTCGTCGACGGCCGGCGCGATCGCGGCGATGCGCTCGCGCGGTTGCGCGGACGCCGGCGCGCGAACGTCCTCGATCAGAGTGCCGACGCGCTCCACCGGGACGCGCCATTCGAACACGTCGATGCGGCCGGTGACTGGCGACACGGGTGCCCACTTCTCGGACACGACGCCATCGGCGACCCACGCCGCGTCGGCCGGCGCGCGCACCGCCCGTCCGAGCAGCTGGCGCACCTTGCCCTGGTCGCCGCCGTCGGCTTCCTCGATGTCGGCAAGCAGGAGGAACGCGCCTTCGCTCGGCCGCATGCGGATCGCGGCCTCCGTTTCCTCGCGCGCCAGCGCGTATTCGCCGGCATCCAGCGCCGCCCGCGCGACCGCCAGCGACGAGTCGGGATTGTTCTGCCGGAGCGACTGCAGGCGCTTCGCCCGCGCCAGCCGGTCGCCTGGGCCGTCGGCCGTCCGCGCATGCACGTAGAGCGCAGCCAGTTCGGGATGAGGTTCGACCTTCCACGCGGCCTCGATCAGCTTGGAGCCCCGCCTCACGTCGTCCTGCTTGTAGAGCGCGCGCACGGCGGCAGTCGTCGCCGGCACGAAATCGGGTGCCAGCCGGTTGGCTTCCGTCGCGGCGTTCCGCGCCGCGGCCGGATCGATGTCCATCAGCGACACCGCCTTGGCCGTCAGGAGGACGGCGCGCCGGCGATTGGCGGATTCGCGGTCGATCTGCTTTGTCGACTTCTGGCTGTCGATCAGCTGCAGCGCCGCGTCCCAGTCGCCTTCCGCGGCCTTTTCCTCGAGCGTCGCGTTGGACGCCCAGGCCAGCTGTGGCGCGGCTTCGGCCGCGCGCCCGGCGTAATGGCGCGCCGCCGCCCGGTCGCCCAGGCGCTCGGCTTCCAGGTAGAGGCCGCGGAGACCCAGCAGGCGCATTTCGGGATCGTCGAGCATCGCCTCGAACTTGGTCCGCGCCGTCTCGTGGTCGCCTTCGAGCAACGAAGCCTGCGCGTCGAGCAGATGGATCAGCGGCTCCTGGTCGGCGCGGATGAACTTCGCGGCCTGCTTGTTCATCTTGCGTGCCAGCGCACCGTCGCCGGCGCCCGCGGCGATCATGCCCGTGGACAGGGCCTGGTAGCCCCGGTCGCGCCGGCGGACGCGGAAATAGCGGGTGATCGTGTAGGGGCTGTTCCAGATCGCCTTGGTCAGCCACCAGAGGATCATCACGACAGCGACCAGGGCCGTCACAGCGGCGGCGGCGACCAGCAGCGAGAGCTGGTACTGGTACCCGTTGAAGGTGACGACCATCTCGCCCGGCCGGTCGGCGAGCCAGGCGAAGCCGAGACCCAGCGCGAAGACGACCAGGACGAAGAACAGGATACGCAGCATCACCCGAGCCTAAGCCGCCTTCAGCGCATCCGCCAGCGCCTTGTCGATCAGCTGTTCCGCGGCGAGCCTGCCCTTGACCGTCTCCGCCAGTTCGGCGCCGGCGAGCCGCACCGGCTCGGGCAGCTTCTCGTATTCCGCCATCGCGCCTGCCAGATTGCCGTCTTTCACGGCCTGCTCCATGCGCGCCACCGTCTCCGGTACGCCCTCGCCGTCGACCGGTCCGATCGGACGCACCGTGACCAGAGACTGCGCGCTGGCCCACAGCCGCGCGAAGAAGCCGGCATTCTCGTCCACCACCTGCCCCGCCGCGATCATCGCGCCGGCGCTCTCCTCCATCAGCGCCGCGAGCGCCGTCCGGGTGGCGACGCCTTCGGCCGCGATGCGCCGCAGTTCGGCGATTTCGGGCGCGTCCGGCGCCACCGCCGCGAAGGTCTCGACCTCGGACAGGAACGGACCGCCGCGATCGAGCGCCGCCTTGAGCGCCGCGGCCGTCAGCGCCAGCGCGACCCGCGGCTGGTCACCCAGCGTCTCGACACGGGTCCCGAGCGCATCGACCCGCGACCGCACGTCGCTCAGGCTCTCTTCGACCGCCGCCAGCCGGCCGGAATCCACGACCGCGGCGTCGCGCGCGCTCTGCAGCGCCGCCTCGACGCCCGCGATGCGATCGCCGAGCGCGGTCAGCTCGGCCGAACTCGCCCCGCCGCTGCCCTGCCCGAGAGCCGCCACGGCGGTCTCCACCTGCGCGATCCGGGCCGCCAGCGCTTCCAGCGCCGGACCGTCGCCGGCGCCGCCGGACTGGATCGCGGATTTCAGGGCTTCGATGTCGCCGCGCAGCGCGTCGAGCCCGCTGGCCAGCGTGTCCGTGCGGCCGACGCTGTCGGCAACGGCCTGTTCGAGCGCGGATACGTCGACGCCCGGCGCGCTCCTGAGCGCTGCCACATCCTGCTTGAGCGCCTCGACGTCAGCCTGGAGCGCGGCGACACCGCTGGTGTCGCCCGGGACCGGCGTGTCGCCCGGCCAGAAACCGGCAACCTGCGCGGCCGCGACGGCGGCCAGGGCGATCGCACCGCCGGCAAGGCCTGCGAGCAGTGACCCGCCACCGCGCCTGGACGGTCCGGCGCCGTCGGGCGAGGAAGCCTGGGCGGTAGTCGCCGCGGCCCGCTCCGCGGGGGCATCGTCCGCCGGCGGTGTCGTTTCCGAGCCGGGTCTGTAAAGGTCGTCGTCGTCGCGCGCCGTCTGGTCCGCCGGTTCCGGCGTCCATTCGGACCCGAGCGTCCTGTCCGATGCCTGCTCCCCGATCGGATCGCTGCCGCCGGACGCGGAGCTTGCGTCGGCTGCCATCGGCTCGGCGGATCCCTCCGGCTCGGCTGCGGAGACCGCAGCGCTTTCCTCAGCCGGCGTCGCCGGCTCCTCGACACGCGACACCGCACCGGCCTCGAGCTCGATGGTCACCGGCTCCTTCTGGGGTTTGGAATGCCGGGTCTTCGGGGTTTTCACCATCGAGCGCTCCGATTCTGCTTGGCCGGTGGCCGCGCGTTTCCCTACCACACCACAATCACCTGAAAAGGGGCGGCTGAAAGGCGACGTCAGCTTTCCGGTTCGAGCAGGGCGAACAGCGCATCCTCGTCGGGACGCGCGGCGAACCGGACCGGCCGGCCCGCAAGAGCCTCGGCCGCGTTCGCCGAGATGCACAGGAAAGTCGTCGCCGCGAACAGCGGCGCGACCGTCGGCTGCGCGACGAGCTCGGCCAGCGCGTCGCCCGACAGGGGCGAATAGACGAGCGCGGCGTCGATCGGCCGGTCGCCGAGCTTCCGGGCGGCCTCAGCGGAGGCAGGGACGTGGCGGACGGTGTCGTAGGTCTCGACGGCCTCGACCGCCCGGCCGGCAGCCGCCAGCGCCCGCTCGAACGTGCGCCGGCGGACGGTGCCGCAAAGATAGAGGACCCGCGCATCTGGCGGCGTTCCGGCGAGCACCTGCGCAGCGAGCGAGGCGGCATCGCCGTTCGAGACCGTGACCGACCTGAACCCGGCTGCCCGCGCCGCGGCCGCCGTGCTCTCGCCGACGACGTGGCAGGGCAGCGTCGCGATACGCCGCACGCGCGCGGCAGGCGCCATGCGCACGGCATTGGCGCTGGTCACCGCGACCGCGTCGAAACCGTCCCATCCCGGGCCCGCGACGGTGCGCGCCCGGATATCGGCCAGCGGCAGCACGACCGGATCGTGCCCGGCGGCGCGCAGGCGCGCGGCGGTCCGGACGGCGTCTGCCTTGGGCCGGGTTACGAGGACGCGCCCCATGCCGTCCAGCCCTCGAAGAACGCCTCGCCCGCCCGCCGGCGAAGATCGGCGGCAGCCGCGCGGCCGATCGCCGCCGCATCGGCGACGGCACCGCGGTCCTCGGCCTCGTGCCAGGTGCGGCCGTCCGGGGTGATGATCATGCCCCGAAAGGCGATCGTCCCGCCCTCGACAGTGGCGTGACCGGCGATCGGCGTGCGGCACGAGCCATCGAGCACGGACAGGAAGGCACGCTCGCACGCCAGCGCCACGCCTGTCGGCGCATGGTGAATGGCGGCGACCAGCGCCGCAGTGCGGTCGTCACCGACGCGGGTCTCGATGCAGATGGCACCCTGGCCGGGCGCCGGCGGGAACGAGTCCAGTGGCATGAGTTCGGTGGCGACGCCGTCGCGGCCGAGCCGCTTCAGCCCTGCCAGCGCCAGCAGCGTGCCGGCGACCTCGCCGGCGGCGAGCTTGCGCAGCCTTGTCTCGACATTGCCCCGGAACATGACGACGTCGATGTCGGGCCTGAGCCGGCGGATGAGCGCCTGTCGCCTGAGCGACGACGAGCCGACCCGGGCGCCGCGGGGCAGGTCGACAAGGCGGGGACCGTCGCGGCCGACATAGGCGTCGCGTGCATCCTCGCGCGGCAGAAAGGCCGCCAGAACCAGGCCCTCCGGCAGGACGGTCGGCATGTCCTTCGACGAATGCACGGCGAGGTCGATGCGGCCGTCGAGCAGCGCCTCCTCGATCTCCTTCGTGAACAGGCCCTTGCCGCCCGCCTCCGACAGCGGCCTATCCTGGATGCGGTCGCCGCTGGTCGAGATGACCTCGACCACGAAGGCGTCCTCGGGCAGGCCGTGCGCCGCCATCAGCCGCGCACGCGTCTCGTGCGCCTGCGCAAGCGCAAGCGCGCTGCCGCGCGTCCCGATCCGCAACACTCCCGTCTGCATCGAACTTTGCATCCACTGGCGTCCGTGCTAACGCCCCGACGAACCCGTGTCGTCCTACAGGGGCGGCACCCGCCCCGCAATCTCGCAAAGCCGAACGCCGTGCGACCGATCACCGTCCTGGGTATCGAGACGAGCTGCGACGAGACCGCCGCGGCGGTCGTGAGGCTGGACGCGAGCGGATCGCCGGCCATCCTCTCCAATGTCGTGCTGAGCCAGATCGAGGATCATCGCGCCTTCGGCGGGGTGGTGCCGGAGATTGCCGCGCGCGCCCATGTGGAGGCGCTGGACGGGATCGTCGACGCTGCGCTGGCCGAGGCGGGACTCGTCCTGGCGGACGTGGACGCGGTGGCGGCCACGGCCGGCCCGGGGCTGGTCGGCGGGCTGATCGTCGGCCTGATGACCGCCAAGGCGCTTGCATCTGTAGCCGGCAAACCACTTGTCGCGGTCAATCATCTGGAAGGTCACGCGCTGACCGCGCGTCTCACCGACGGCGTGCCGTTTCCGTATCTGCTGCTTCTCGTCTCCGGCGGTCATACCCAGATCGTGCTGGTCGAAGGCGTGGGCCGCTATGCGCGCTGGGCGACGACCATCGACGACGCGCTGGGCGAGGCTTTCGACAAGACCGCTAAGCTGCTGGGTCTGCCCTATCCCGGCGGGCCGAACGTCGAGCGCTGGGCCGCCAAGGGCGATGCGGGCCGGTTTGCCTTCCCGCGGCCGATGAAGGGCGATCCGCGGCCGGATTTCTCTTTTTCGGGGCTCAAGACGGCCGTGCGCCAGGCCGCGGCCGCGATCGACCCGCTGACCGATGCCGATGTGGCGGACATCTGCGCCTCTTTCCAGCGGGCGATCGCCGAGACGCTGGAGGACCGTGTCCGCGAAGCCTTGATTCGGTTCCGAAACGCATTCGCGTCGGTCGCCCGCCCGACCCTGGTGGCGGCCGGCGGAGTCGCCGCCAACCGGACGGTCCGGGCTGTTCTGGAGGGACTTTGCGCACGGCAAGGCTTCCGTTTCGTGGCGCCACCGATGGCCTTGTGCACCGACAACGCCGCGATGATCGCCTGGGCCGGGATCGAGCACCTCGACGCGGGCCTGCCCGCACCCGACGCGATGGCGTTCCCACCCCGGTCCCGCTGGCCGCTCGACGAGGCCTCGGCGCCGGTCATCGGCTCGGGGCGGCGGGGCGCCAAGGCATGAGCCGGGTCGCAGTCGCCGGCGGTGGCGCCTGGGGAACCGCGCTTGCCATCACGGCGGCGCGCGCCGGGCACAGCGTGTCGCTCTGGGCCCGCGACGCGGACATTGTCCACGCGATCGCCCGGGGCGAGAATCCGCGCTACCTCCCGGGCATTCGTTTCGACCCCGGAATGAAGGCAACGATTGACCCCGGAAGCGCCCTGTCGGGTGCGTCTCGGGTCCTGCTCGCCGTTCCGGCGCAACAACTCCGTTCCGCGCTTGCTGGACTCCGGTCGGCCGTGCCGGACGACGCGACCCTGATCCTCTGCGCGAAGGGTCTCGAATCCGGGACAGGCAAGCGCCTGAGTACCGTCGTCCGCGATATTTTGCCGGCAAATCCACTCGCGGTGCTCTCCGGACCGTCCTTCGCCACCGACGTTGCGCGTGGTCTGCCCACCGCCGTCGTGCTGGCGGCTCCCGAGGCATCCGACGCCGCTGCCCTGGCCGCTGAGCTCTCCTCGCCGACCTTCCGATGCTATTCCACCGACGATGTGGTCGGCGTCGAATTGGGTGGCGCGCTGAAGAACGTGCTGGCACTGGCCGCCGGCGCGGTTGCCGGAGCAGGTCTCGGGGCCAGCGCGCAGGCCGCGATGGTGACGCGCGGATTCGTCGAGCTGCGCCGCATCGCCACGGCCTTCGGCGCGCGGCCAGGCACGCTCATGGGGCTTTCGGGCCTTGGCGACCTCAGCCTGACCTGCGCCTCCGCGCAGTCGCGCAACTTCGCCTACGGCGTGGTGCTCGGTCGCGCCGGCCCGCGCGACGGTCTGCCGCTGGCCGAAGGCGTCGCGACCTGCGCGGCGGCCGCCCGCATTGCCCGCGAACGGTCTGTCGAGGCGCCGATCATCGTCGCCACCGACCTGCTGCTGCGTGGCGAGATGACGATTCGCGACGCCGTGTCGAGTCTCATGACAAGGCCGCTCCGCGGCGAGGACGAATAGGAGGAGAACCATGCTGTTCGCGATGATCTGCACCGACAAGCCCGGCCGTCTTCAGGTGAGGCTCGACACGCGGCCGGACCATGTCGCCTATCTCGACGGGCTGAACGCGAAGGGCGCTCTGGCCTTCGCCGGGCCGTTCCTCGGCGACGACGGCAAGCCGAACGGCAGCCTCGTGGTGGTGGAGGCAGCCGACCGCGCCGCGGCACAGGCGATCGCTGACGCCGACCCCTATGCGAAGGCGGGCCTGTTCGCGTCGGTGGACATCCGCCCCTGGAACTGGGTTTTCAACAAGCCGGCCGGCGCGTAGACATCGGCCGCAGAGGGAGCTCCGCGCATGGCGAAGAACTACTGGCTGTTCAAGTCCGAGCCCGACGTCTTTTCCTTCGACATGCTGAAGGCGAAGGGCGCCAAGGGCGCCGAATGGGACGGCGTGCGCAACTTCACCGCGCGCAACAATATGCGGGCCATGAAGGTCGGCGACCTCGGCTTCTTCTACCACTCCAACGAGGGCAAGGAGATCGTCGGGATCGTCGAGGTCTGCGCGCTTGCCCATCCCGACTCCACTGCCGACGACCCGCAGTGGGAGTGTGTCGATGTCCGCGCCGTGCGCGACGTGCCGAAGCCCGTGACGCTCGCCGCCGTGAAGGCCAGCGCGAAGCTGAAGGACATGGCACTGGTGAAGCTCAGCCGCCTGTCCGTCCAGCCGGTCACGCCGGCGGAGTGGAAAGACGTCTGCGCCATGGGCGGCGTGACGCCCGTGCCCTGATCGTGCCGCCGCTGCCAGCAGGAGATGCGGCCCGCTTCATCCTCGACAACACGGCGCTCGTAGCGCCGCCCCATGTGCCGGAGATCCGCATGCACCTCGCCGACGAGGCGCATGCGCTCTGGCTGAAGACCGAGGAGGAGCTGGCCGAGATCGGCCTGCCTCCGCCCTTCTGGGCCTTCGCGTGGGCCGGCGGCCAGGGCCTGGCGCGCTACCTGCTGGACAATCCATCGACCGTTCGCGGTGCCGCGGTGCTCGACTTCGCGACGGGATCGGGGCTGGTGGCAATCGCGGCGAAGCTGGCAGGGGCAGCGACGGTGTGCGCGGCCGACATCGATCCGTTCTGCGAGGCGGCCGTCCGGCTGAACGCCGCGGCCAACGGCGTCGGGGTCGATTGCGTGATCGCCGACCTCGTCGACACCGACGACGGATGGGATGTGCTGCTCGCCGGTGACGTGTTCTACGACCGGGCGATCGTCGAGCGCCTCAGGCCATGGTTCGCGCGACTGTCCTCACGCGGCTGCCGCATCCTGGTTGGCGATCCGGGGCGGGCCTACCTGCCGCGCGACGTTCTGTCGGAACGCGCCACCTATCGCGTGCCGGTGTCGCGGGATCTCGAGGATGCCGAGGTCAAGAAGACGACGGTGTGGGGGTGGACCGGCTGAGCGGGCGCCGGAGCCGGTCCGGCCGGATCAGCGGTTGCTCTCCGGCGTGTTGATCTCGATGTTCTTCTTGTAGTCGATCTTGAACAGCTTCTGGTCGAGCTTCACGTCCTGCTTGACGTTGAAGATCATCACCGTGGTGTCCTTGCCCTGGGCGTCGGTGATGGTCCACTGGCGCAGCTCGTAGGAGCGCGGATCGAACATCATAGTCAGCCTGGCGTTGCCGAACACCGACTTGTCGGCGAGCTGGATCGTGGTGAGGTCGTCGTCCTCGGTCACGCCCTTCACCTTGTTGCCGGACAGGTCGATCCGCTCGTCGAGCAGCAGTTTCAGCGGCGTCTTGTTCAGCGGGTAGAGGTCGTAGGTCTTCATCTTGGCGTTGTCGATGACCACCGACTTGCCGTCCGAGATGACCTTGAAGCCCGACGGTGCATCGTAGTTGAAGCGGATCTTGCCCGGCCGCTCGATGTAGAACTTGCCGCCGGTCTGCTCGCCGCGCGGGCCGAACTGTACGAACTCGCCGGTCATGGATTTGACGGTCGAGAAGTGGTCGGCAATTCGCTGCGCCGCGTCCGACGCCTTTGCCTGGGCGACAGCGGTCAGCGGAACGCCGGCGACCATGGCGCCAGCCGCGGCGAGGCCGAAGCCGAGGAACTGGCGGCGCGTCGCGCCCGGGTGGGAGAGAAGTGGTTTCATCGTCATGCCGGTCGCTCCGGGGAAAGGGTCGTTCATGGTCGTCTAGTCCGCCATCGGGGCTTAAGTTTGGCGGCCCTCAAAGGTTCCTGCAGCGGCTGTGGCAAGGGTCCGCCGCGCCGTGCGTCACAGCTTGTCGTCCTCGGTCGGCACCAGGATTTCGCGCTTGCCGGCGTGATTGGCCGGCCCGACGATGCCTTCCTTCTCCATCTTCTCGATGATCGACGCGGCGCGGTTGTAGCCGATGCCCAGGCGACGCTGGATGTAGCTGGTCGATGCCTTGCCGTCGCGCAGCACGACCGCAACCGCCTGGTCGTAGGGGTCCTCGGAATCCTCGAACTCGCCCGCGACGCCGCCGCCCCGCGGTCCGCCGTCGCCATCGTCGTCCTCATCCTCCTCGGCGGTGATCGCGTCGAGATATTCCGGCGCGCCCTGCAGCTTGAGATGCGCGACGACCTTTTCCACCTCGTCGTCCGAGACGAAGGGGCCGTGGACGCGCTGGATGCGGCCGCCCCCGGCCATGTAGAGCATGTCGCCCATGCCGAGGAGCTGTTCCGCGCCCTGCTCGCCGAGGATGGTGCGGCTGTCGATCTTGGAGGTGACCTGGAAGGAGATGCGGGTCGGGAAGTTCGCCTTGATCGTGCCGGTGATGACGTCGACAGACGGGCGCTGCGTCGCCATGATGACGTGGATGCCGGCCGCGCGCGCCATCTGCGCCAGCCGCTGAACCGCGCCTTCGATGTCCTTGCCGGCGACCATCATCAGGTCGGCCATCTCGTCGATGATGACGACGATGTACGGCATCGGCTCGAGATCGAGTTCCTCGGTCTCGTAGATGGCCTCGCCGGTCTGGCGGTCGAAGCCGGTCTGCACCGTGCGCGAGATCGGCTCGCCCTTCTTTTGTGCCTGCTCGACGCGCTGGTTGAAACCGTCGATGTTCCTGACGCCGACCTTCGACATCTTTCGGTAACGGTCCTCCATCTCGCGGACCGTCCATTTCAATGCCACCACCGCCTTCTTCGGGTCGGTTACGACGGGCGCGAGGAGATGCGGGATGCCGTCATAGACGGAGAGCTCCAGCATCTTCGGGTCGATCATGATCAGCCGGCATTCCTCCGGCGACATCCGGTAGAGCAGCGACAGGATCATCGTGTTGATCGCCACCGACTTGCCCGATCCGGTGGTGCCCGCCACGAGCAAATGCGGGAACTTGGCGATGTCCACCGTCACCGGCTCGCCATTGATCGTCTTGCCGAGCGCCAGCGCCAGCTTCGCCTTGGTGCTCTCG
Source organism: Rhizobiaceae bacterium (assembly GCA_019635755.1). GTDB lineage: Bacteria > Pseudomonadota > Alphaproteobacteria > Rhizobiales > Rhizobiaceae > OAS926. Next base: position 177,323 of record JAHBYW010000007.1, read on the forward strand.
AAATCGCGGGACGCCAGCAGCTCCCGCAGATAGACGGTCTCGCGCCGCTGGTTGGGCAATTCGATGCCGATGGCGTTGCGGCCGGGCACGACGGCAACGCGGCAGGCGATCGCGCTCATGGAGCGCGCGATGTCGTCGGCCAGCCCGATGACGCGCGACGACTTGATGCCCGGCGCCGGCTCCAGCTCATAGAGCGTGACGACCGGGCCCGGCCGCACATGGATGATCTCGCCCTTGACGCCGAAATCCTCCAGCACCCCCTCCAGCAGGCGCGCATTCTGCTCGAGCGCCTCCTGCGACAGCGAATTGTCGCGCACCACGTTCTTGGCCTCGGCCAGGAAATGCAGCGACGGCAGTTCGAACTCGCCTGACCCGATCAGCGACTTCTGTGCCTCGCGCTTGACGCGCGCGCCCTGCACGGGACGCGCGGCAGGCGCCTCCACCCGGGCGGTGGCCTGCGGGGAGCGGAAGGTCTGCACATGGCTCCGCGCCAGCTCGGCCTCGAGTTCCTCCGGCTCTATGGCCGCGGCGAAGCCGTCATCGTCCTCGAAGCTCGGCTCCGGCTTCAGCGCGGGCTTCCGGGGCGCGGCGAAGCCCGGCTCGACACGGTCGGCTGCGCGCAGGACGGCCGGGCGCTCGCCAGGCTCGATGCGTGCCTCGCGACGCCGGTCGACGTAGTCCGAGGCGCGCGCGCGCCAGCCCGCCGTCGCGCGGCGAAGGAAAGCGCGAGTCGACAGCCACCAGTGCGTCAGGGCACCCAGCGCCAGCCAGCGGGCGTCGTCGTCGTCCTCTTCCTCGTCGGCAGCCGGCACTTCATCGATCTCTTCGGTCTCGCCGAACAGCGGCTCGCGGCGGCCGGTCAAGCCGGCGCCAAATGCGAACGTCCAGAGCGCGAGCGGCGCGAGCAGGGAGGCGACGATGGCCGCCGAGAAGCCGGTCGGATAGCCGCCCGTGGCGAGACCCGGAACCTTGAGCACCATATCGCCGAGCACGCCGCCAAGGCCGGTGGGGAGCGGCCAGGTCTCCGGTGCGCCGAGGCAGCCGGTCATGGCGGCCGCGAGAAGCGCGAAGCCCGCCCAGGCTGCGGCACGTGCCGGCAACCGGTCGACGCGGCGCGCCGATGTCAGCATCAGCCCCCAGATCGTCCCCGGCACGAGCGCCGCCACCGAGGCGAGCCCGAGGAACTGCATCGCCAGGTCCGAGAAGACGGCCCCGGCATAGCCCATGGCGTTGGCGACCGGCGCGTCCGTCGCATGGCTGAAACTGGGATCGGCGACATTCCAAGTGCCGAGGCTGGCGAGCGCGAAGGCGACGAAAGCCAGGACCGCGAGGCCGGTGAGCCGCGCGACCTGCCGCCGGAAGAAGGCGGCGAGGCCCCGGCTCCCGTCGTCGGCCAGCGCGATCGATGCGGATGGTGCAGAACGCATTCCAGAAGCCCCGTGGACGCACCCGCCCGCCCGTCTTTGCGGACGGGTCGCGGATTCGACCGGGAGACTAGGTCCGGGAAGGTTAAGGCTGCATTAACCATGCGCCGACGCGGGCACCGCCAGCCGCAAGAAAAAGAGGCCCGGAAGGAGGGTTCCGGGCCTCGAGGTGTGGCGCCCGGATGGACGCCACGACGGGATGGGAGGGCCGGGCGGCAGGCCGCCCGGCTGCATGTCGTCAGGAGTGGTAGGCCACTTCGCCATGCGAGGTGATGTCCAGGCCCTGGCGCTCGATCTCCTCGGTCGGCCTGAGGCCGATGACAAGGTCCACGACCTTGTAGAGGATCGCCGAGATGACGCCGCACCAGACGATGGTGATGGCGACCGCGAGGATCTGCGTCCCCACCTGCGAGCCCATCGACACGCCCTCGGCATAGCCGACGCCGCCGAGCGACGAGGAGGCGAAGATGCCGGTGCCGATGGCGCCGACGATGCCGGCGACGCCGTGGATACCGAACACGTCGAGCGAGTCGTCGTAGCCGGCTTTGATCTTGACCACCGCGACGAAGTAGTAGGCGACGACGCTGGCGATGGCACCGAGCACGATGGCGCCCACCGGACCGACGAAGCCTGCCGCCGGGGTGACCGCCACGAGGCCGGCGATGACGCCCGAGGCGCCGCCCAGCATGGACGACTTGCCGCGCACCAGCTTCTCGACGACGGCCCAGGCGACGATCGCGCCGGCGGTCGCCGTGAAGGTGTTGATGAGCGCCAGTGCCGCGCCCGACCCGGCCGACAGCGCCGAACCGGCGTTGAAGCCGAACCAGCCGACCCACAGGATGCCGGCGCCGACGAGGACGAGCGGCATCGAGTGAGGCGCCATGTTGTCCTTGCCGTAACCCGCGCGCTTGCCGATGATGATCGCGCCGACCAGTGCCGCGATGCCGGCATTGATGTGGACGACCGTGCCGCCGGCGAAGTCCATCGTGCCCCAGCCGAAGAAGAGGCCGTTGGCGTCCCAGGCCATGTGGGCGATCGGGAAGTAGACGAACGTCACCCACAGCACCACGAACAGGATGGCGGCGCCGAATTTGATGCGCTCGGCGAAGCCGCCGATGATCAGCGCCGGCGTGATGCAGGCGAAGGTCATCTGGAAGGCGATGAACACGAATTCGGGGATGGTCCCCGATTCCGACGCCGGCGTGACACCGGAGAGGAAGGTCTTGGCAAGGCCGCCCCAATACGGGCTCTCGCTGCCGCCGAAGGCGAAGGAGTAGCCCCAGACGACCCAGACGATGATCACGACGGCGGTGATCATCGTGCACTGCATCAGCACGGACAGGATGTTCTTAGCGCGGACCAGTCCGCCGTAGAAGAGCGCGAGGCCGGGCAGGATCATGAACAGGACGAGGATGGTCGCGACGATCATCCAGGCAGTGTCGCCGCTGTTGAGAGCCGAAACGGCCGCCTCCGCGGGCGCCTCTTCGGCGGGTGCGGCTTCCTGGGCGAGTGCGGCCAGCGTGCCGAACAGGCCGAGGCCCGCCGAGCCGAGAAGGACGGATCGGGCCGCCGACTTGAGTGAAACAGGCAATGTCATCGAAATCTCCATGAACTCGTGTGGCGGCCTAGAGGGCGTCGGTGTCGGTTTCGCCGGTGCGGATTCGCACGGCCTGGTCGATGCCGAAGACGAACACCTTCCCATCGCCGATCTGCCCGGTCTTGGCCGCGCTGGTGATCGCCTCGACGGCCTTGTCGACCAGGTCTGTCGCGACGGCGACCTCGATCTTGATCTTGGGGAGGAAGCTCACCGCGTATTCGGCACCGCGGTAGATTTCGGTATGCCCTTTCTGACGCCCGTAGCCTTTGACTTCGGTGACGGTCAGGCCCTGGATCCCGACGGCGGTAAGCGCTTCGCGCACCTCGTCGAGCTTGAACGGCTTGATGATGGCCATCACGATTTTCATCAGGTTTCACCCTTTGCTTGCGGGTCCCCCGCGTTGCACGCCTCCACCGACGCCTGGACGTCGGCAAGTACGACAAGGGATTCAAGCTCCGTGCCAACTCGATCGGCGCGCGCTTAACCTGTTGTAAACAAATGGAGTCGCGACGCCCGGCGGATCACGCGTTCGCAGGTGCAGCATCCCTGCTGCGCAAATAATAGGCAATGCTGGGAAAATGCCTACAGCTTAGGCTATGTCCGCTGCCGCACGAGGCCTTCCTGTGCCACCGAAGCGACCAGCGTTCCATCCTCCGCGAAGATGGTGCCGCGCGTGAAACCCCGCGCCCCTGACGCCGACGGGCTGTCCTGCGAATAGAGCAGCCACCCATCGAGCTTGTGCGGCCGGTGGAACCACATGGCATGGTCGAGGCTCGCGGCCTGGATGTCGGGATCGAACAGGGTGCGGCCGTGCGGATAGGTCGACGTGTCGAGCAGGGTCATGTCGGAGAGATAGGCGAGCACCGCGGCCTGGGTCGCGCGGTCGTCCGGCACCGGCCCGGTCGTCCGGACCCAGACGCGCTGCACCGGCGGGAGCTTCTCGCGGGTGGTGTAGTGATCGATCGTGACCGGCTTGATCTCCATCGGCCGTTCGCGGCCCCAGAACCGCCGCACCGCGTCGGGCAGGCCCTCGGCCGCCTCCAGCAGTTCGCGCTGGGTCTTGAGTTCGGACGGCGGCGGCACCTTGATCGGCATCGACATCTGGTGCGTGAACCCGTCCTCGTCGACCTGGAAAGAGGCTTCCAGCGAGAAGATCGCCTCGCCGTTCTGGATCGCGGTCACGCGGCGCGTCGTGAAGGAGCCACCGTCCCGCAGCCGCTCGACCTGGTAGACGATGGGCACCTTGATATCGCCCGGGCGCATGAAATAGCAGTGCAGCGAATGCACGAAGCGCCCGACCTCCACCGTGCGCTGCGCCGCGACCAGGGCCTGGCCGATCACCTGCCCGCCGAACACCCGCTGCCACGCCGTCTGCGGGCTGCGACCACGGAACAGGTTGTGTTCGATCGTCTCGAGGTCGAGAATGTCCAGAACCTCTTGCATGGCCGGCGACATTCCTGGCTCTCCTCGGCTGTCGCGCGGTTCCAACAGGAACGGTCGGACCAAGTCAAGTTGGCGCGACCTGACGGGAGCACGTGATGGCGAAACCTGAGACCGCCAAGCGGGACGAACCACTCGACGTGATCGTCGCGGGCGCAGGCTATGTCGGCCTCGCAACGGCAGTTGCCATTCGGATCGCACGGCCGACGCTCGCGGTTGCCGTGGTCGATGCCGCTCCGGCCGGGGTCTGGCAGAAGGACGGCCGCGCTTCCGCGGTCGCCGCCGCGGCGTGCCGGATGCTGACCCATCTCGGCTGCTGGGACGAGATCGGCCCCGAAGCGCAGGCGATCACTGACATGATCGTCACCGATTCGCGCCTGCCCGATCCGACGCGCCCCGTGTTCCTCACCTTCGACGGAGAGGTCGCGCCGGGCGAGCCCTTCGCTCACATGGTTGCCAACCGGGTCATGAACGGCGCGCTGCGCCGCCGCGCCGGCGAGCTGGGCATCCCGATCCTCGAAGGCGTGGCGGTCGATGGCTTCGACGTCGAGCCCGGCCGCGTCAGCGTGCGGCTGGCCAACGGCTCGACCCGCGCCGCGCGCCTGCTCGTCGCCGCTGACGGCGTCCGCTCCAGGCTGCGCGACATGGCTGGCATCAAGACCGTCACCTGGGATTACGGCCAGTCCGGCATCGTCTGCACCGTCAAGCACGAGCGCCCGCACAACGGCCGCGCGGAAGAGCATTTCCTGCCCGCCGGCCCCTTCGCCATCCTGCCCCTGAAGGGCGACCGCTCCTCGATCGTCTGGACCGAGCGCACCGCCGATGCGGAGCGGCTGGTGGCCGCCGATACGCTCCTGTTCGAGACGGAGCTGGAGCGGCGCTTCGGCCTGAAGCTCGGCGAGATTTCGGTCGAGGACAAGCCCCGTGCCTGGCCGCTCGGCCTGACGCTCGCCCGTGCCTTCGTCGCGCCGCGCCTGGCACTGGCCGGCGACGCCGCGCACGGCATCCACCCGATCGCCGGCCAGGGGCTGAACCTCGGCTTCAAGGACGCCGCGGCGCTCGCCGAGACGGTTGTCGAGGCGGATCGGCTCGGCCAGGACATCGGCGCACTGGACGTGCTGCAGCGCTATGAGCGCTGGCGGCGATTCGACACCGTGCAGATGGGCATCACCACCGACGTCCTGAACCGACTCTTCTCCAATGACGTCGGACCGCTACGCGCCCTGCGCGACGTCGGCCTGGGACTGGTCGACCGCATGCCCCGTATGAAGGAGTTCTTCATCCGCCAGGCGTCGGGGCTGACCGGCGACACGCCAAGGCTGCTGCGCGGCGAAGCGATCTGAAGACCATCCGGGCTGACGGATAGGCAGGCCGACACCAAAAGCGACACGATTGGCGCTCCTCTCCCCATCGGGGAGAGGACACGAGCCTGAAAGGCGAGCGGGTGAGGGGGCGTCCTATCAGCGTATGCCTGCCTCTAAACATTGCCCTCAGTGTCGTTGCCTGACGACGCATCCCATGCCACTTCTCGCCGCATGAGCATCGATTCCGTCCGCGCCTTCTTCGCCGCCAACGCGCCCGACATCGCCGTGATCGTCACCGAGCAGAGTTCGGCGACGGTGGCGCTGGCCGCGGAGGCGCACGGCGTCGAGCCGGGTCAGATCGCCAAGACGATCTGTCTGCGCGTGGGCGATACCGTCATGCTGGTCGTCGCCGCCGGAACGGCCCGGCTGGACAACCGCAAGTTCAAGGACCGGTTCGGCGGAAAGCCGCGGATGCTGGACGCCGACGAGGTCGTGGCCGCCACCAGCCACCCGGTCGGGGGCGTGTGCCCGTTCGGGCTACCGTCGCCCTTGCCGATCTATTGCGATGTCGGCCTGAAGGCCTATGCCGAGGTAGTGCCGGCAGCCGGTGCGACCAATGCCGCCGTGCGTCTGTCGCCCGACCGGATGGCCGCGCTCGTCAACGCAGAATGGGTCGATGTCTGCCAGTAGCGGGGCTGGAAGGCACGACCCTGCCGCCCTATGATTCCCCCGGTAACGCGAAGACATTCATCATCGAGGGAGATCGTCATGGACCGTCACGCCACCGCCGTGTGGAGCGGCAATCTGAAGGAAGGCAAGGGCTCGCTCGATTCGCAGAGCGGCGCCATCAAGGGCCTGCCCTACTCCTTCAAGGCCCGCTTCGAGGACGAGAGCGGGAAGTCGGGCACCAATCCCGAGGAACTGATCGCGGCGGCGCATGCCGGCTGCTTCGCCATGCAGCTCTCCCACTTCCTGGCCGAGAACGGCACGCCGGCCGAGAAGCTGGACGCCAAGGCCGTCGTCACGCTGATCCCCGGCACCGGCATCACCGGGTCGGCGATCACGCTGACCGGCAAGGTGCCCGGCATCGACCAGGCGAAGTTCCAGGAACTGGCCAACAAGGCCAAGGAAGGCTGCCCGGTGTCAAAGGCGCTCGGCGCCATCAAGGTCTCCCTCGACGCCAAACTCGCATAGCGGTCAACGCGGCGGCAGCTCACGCTGCGGCGTGACTGACCAGCCAATCGCGCGCGACCTCGGCGTCGCGCGCGGTCAACTCATGTCCGGCTTTCAGGCTCTGCACCTCCAGCGACGCGCCGTTGTTTCTGAACCAGGCTTCGAGTTGGCCTGCGTTCGACGCCAGCAGGTCGAAGCTGCCTTTCACCAGCAAAACGCTGGTTCCCGAAAGATCGGCCGGCGGCGGATCGGCAAGAACCGCGACGGCCCGCAGCAGGACGGCGCGGCGGATGGTATCCGGGTGAAGCGCCATGAACGCGGCGAGGAAATTCGCGCCGTTGGACTGGCCGAGAAAGGTCATGCGCGCCGGATCGAGGCCGTAGCCCGCAACCGCTCCCTCGACAAAAGCGGCGAAGGCCTCCGATTCGGACCGGATGTCCTCCTGGTCGTATGACAGCGCTCCCGTCGTCCGGAACCAGCGGATGCTGCCCTGCTCGAGGCTCCGCCCGCGCACGCCGAGCAGCGTTGCGCGTGGCGCGATCCGATGCGCCAGCGGCATCAGCTCGGCTTCGTCGCCACCGGTGCCATGCATCAGCACCAGCGTGCTTCCGTCCGCGTCCTCGGGCTGATGGAAGCGATGGACGAACGGCAGGTCGCGCGCCGGCATGCGTGGCTCACCCGGCAGCGAGAACTGCGGCAGCAGCAGGCGAATGTCCTCTGCCCGGTCGGCATCGGATGGCGGCACGAACAGCCGTTCGCCGAGATGCTCGACCGGCTCGTCGATCGCGAAGCCCGGTCCGTCCGTCGCCAGTTCGAAAAGCGTGCCGCCCGGCTCGCGAACATAGAGCGAGGTGAAATATTTGCGGTCGTGGACGGTCGTCGGCGACGAGTTGAGCTTTGACAGGTCCGCTTCGACGCGCTCCACCTCCGCGACGTCGCCTGCCCTGAACGCCGCATGGTCTGCCGTTCCGGTTCCCGGTACGCCCGGCACATAGCCGGATGCATCGCGCACATCGACGGCGTCGGTCTGCGAGAAGACCCGCGTGATGCTGCCGTCCTGCGTCCCTCGGCCATAGCCGAAGCGTTTCAGGAACGCGGTCGTCGCCTCCGGCTGCTCGGTCAGGATCGTCACAGATCTCAGGCGTCGGATGGCGACGCGTTCATCGCCCCACGGGTCGGCCGCAGGCATGTCCACCCCGACCAGTTTCACGATGATGCCGTCGGGATCCTTCAGCCGAAGCACCGTCTCGCCGAATTCCCGGACGGGTCCTTCGGCGCGGACCTGATGAAGCAGCGCGCGCGTCAGCCACTCGCCGATGCTCTCGGGCGGGACGGCGAATGCCACCTCAGACACCTGGCCGTTGCCCACCCTGCCGGGCGACCCGTCCTCCCAGACCAGGAAAGTGATGAGCGAGCCGGGCGCTCCCGTCCGGTCGCCGTAGATCAGGTGGAGCTGCGTGGCGTCCTCATAGCCGCCGGTGCGCTTGACCAGACGCAACCCGAGGAACCCGACGTAGAAGTCGACATTGGCCTGAACCCCCCGGGTCATGAGGGTGACGTGATGCAGCCCGGTGGCGCGCGTCATGCGCCGGCGGCGTCCAGCCTGGCCTTCAGCGCGGCGACTTCGGCCTCGAGCGCACGCACGCGCTCCTCGATATCGGCGCTGGAGGACGCCGCGTTCGACGAGGATGCCGCCGAGGCGGGAAGCATGACCGGCTCACCGGACAGGAGATGCGCGAAGCGTTCCTCGCGCTGGCCGGGACCGCGCGGGAGCTCCACGATGAGCGGCGGCCGGCGGCCGATCAGCAGGTCGAGATCGGCACGCAGCTGCTCGATCGTCCCGATCCGCGCCATGCGCTCGCTGCGCGACAGAAGCTCATAGGCCGTCTGCGGCCCGCGCAGCATCAGCAAGCCGATGATGGCGAGCTGCGATTGCGTCAGCGAGAAGCGCGACGCTGCCTGATGCTCGTAGCGCTCGACGCGCGAGGCGAACTGCTGGCGCACCAGCCCCTTCTGCTCCAGTTGCTTCAGGGCACGGTGGATGTCCGGCTGCTCCAGCGACATCACCGGCTCGCGCGATGTCTTCTGGTTGGCGGCGGACAGAAGCGCGTTGACCGTCAGCGGATAGATGTCGGGCGTCGTCTCCTTCTTCTCGATCAGGCAGCCGAGCACGCGCGCTTCGGCGGGAGACAGTTGAGGGAGTTCGTCGGCCATGGCTTCGCTTAGCCGAAGCGGGCGCGGAAGACGAGTGCATCCTTAGAGGCGTTTTCCGTCAGAACGTCGCGACGTTTCGCAGTGTCGGTGTCTGCGCTCGTCCAACCTCTGGCCGGGCACGCCTACTTTCCCCCCATCCTGAGTTCCTGCCCGGCGAGACCGAGGGGCTGGTGCGTCGCCGCGACGATCATCCCGCCGTCGGCCAAATGGGCGACCATGACGCGCGCCAGCCGCCCTTCCGAGGCCGCGTCCAGGCCGCTCGTCGGCTCGTCGAGCAACCACAGCGGCCGGTGCGAAACCAGCAGGCGGGCAATCGCGGCGCGCCGGCGCTGCCCGGTGGAGAGGTAGCCGAAGGGGAGATGGCCGAGGCCGGCGAGGCCGACCGCCGCCAGCGCCTCGTCGACGGTCTTGCGCCCGGGTCCATTGAAGTCGCGCCAGAAGCCGAGGTTCTCCTTCACGGTCAGCGCTGTCTTCATGCCGTTCTGATGGCCGAGATAGTGACAGGCCGCCCGGGCGGTCGGCCATTCGTCGCCGCCGCCTTCCAGCCGTATCGTGCCCGCCGTGGCCGGCAGCAGGCCGGCCAGCACGCGCAAGAGCGTCGACTTGCCGGCGCCGTTGGCGCCGGTCACGGTCAGCCCCTGGCCGCTGGCCAGTGCGAAGCCGATGGCCGAGAAGACGGGCTCGCCGCCTCTTTCACCCGCGAGATTCTCGGCGACCAGCCGCACCCCTGCCCCCGTTCGGTCCGATGTCGGCGCCGCGCTGTCGCGTCGCGGCAAATAGCCGATTGTCCTACTGGAATCCTCTCCGGAAATTCTCTAAGACGACACCAACCACGCCAGCGGTCGGCGTGGCAATCAAATTGCGCCGAACCCAGCGCGCCCGTTACACGAGGGCCGGGACGCGAGGAACGGACAGCGGAAATGACCGTACCCGCACCTTGCGCGTGATCCCCACATGCCATGGCGTCCGTCCCTCTTCGGCAAACGCTATAGGGATCGCACGTGGCAAAATCACTCGACAGCTTCAACTGCCGCCGGACGCTGAAGGTCGGCGACGCGGAGTACGTCTATTTCGACCTGGTGGAGGCCGAGAAGAACGGCCTGACCGGGGTCTCGCAGCTTCCCTATTCGATGAAGGTCCTGCTGGAGAACCTGCTCCGCAACGAAGACGACCGCTCGGTGTCGAAGGAGGATATCCAGGCGATCTGCGGCTGGCTGACCGACAAGGGCACGGCCGGCGTCGAGATTGCCTACCGCCCGGCGCGCGTGCTGATGCAGGACTTCACCGGAGTGCCGGCCGTGGTGGACCTCGCGGCCATGCGCGACGCGATGGCGTCGCTCGGCGGCGACCCGCAGAAGATCAACCCGCTGGTCCCGGTCGACCTCGTCATCGACCATTCGGTCATCGTCGACGAGTTCGGCACCCCGATGGCCTTCGCCCGCAACGTGGAACTCGAATATGAGCGCAACGAGGAGCGCTACAAGTTCCTGAAGTGGGGCCAGCAGGCATTCCGCAACTTCCGCGTCGTGCCGCCCGGCACCGGCATTTGCCACCAGGTGAACCTCGAATATCTCGGCCAGGTCGTGTGGACCAATGTCGAGGACGGCAAGGTCGTCGCCTATCCGGACACCTGCGTCGGCACCGATTCGCACACCACCATGATCAACGGCCTGGGCGTTCTGGGCTGGGGCGTCGGCGGCATCGAAGCGGAAGCCGCGATGCTGGGACAGCCGGTGTCGATGCTGCTGCCCGAGGTGATCGGCTTCAGGCTGACCGGGAAGCTCAAGGAAGGCGTCACCGCCACCGACCTCGTGCTCACCGTCACGCAGATGCTGCGCAAGAAGGGCGTGGTCGGCAAGTTCGTCGAGTTCTTCGGCCCCGGCCTCTCCAACATGACGCTGGCCGACCGCGCCACGATCGGCAACATGGCCCCCGAATATGGCGCCACTTGCGGCTTCTTCCCGGTCGACGCCGAAACGATCCGCTACCTCACAATGTCCGGTCGTCCCGAAAACCGAATCGCGCTGGTCGAGGCCTATTCGAAGGCCCAGGGCATGTGGCGCGACAGCGGCTCGCCGGATCCCGTGTTCACCGATCTGCTGGAACTCGACCTGTCGGAAGTGGTGCCGTCGATGGCCGGACCGAAGCGCCCCGAGGGCCGCATCCCGCTGGACGCCATCGCGTCCGGTTTCGAGACCGCGCTCGAGAAGGAATACAAGCGGACCCTGGAAACGACGAAGCGCCACGCCGTCGAGGGCGAGGCCTTTGACGTCGGCCATGGCGACGTTGTGATCGCGGCGATCACGTCGTGCACCAACACGTCGAACCCCAGCGTACTGATCGGGGCGGGTCTTCTGGCGCGCAACGCCAACCGGCTGGGGCTGAAGCAGAAGCCCTGGGTCAAGACATCGCTCGCGCCGGGCTCGCAGGTGGTCGCCGAGTATCTGGAGAAGTCCGGCCTGCAGAAGGAACTCGACCAGATCGGCTTCAACCTCGTGGGCTTCGGCTGCACGACCTGCATCGGCAATTCAGGCCCGCTGCCGGCGCCGATCTCCAAGACCATCAACGACAAGGCGCTGATTGCCGCCGCCGTGCTCTCCGGCAACCGCAACTTCGAGGGCCGCGTGTCGCCCGACGTGCAGGCGAACTACCTCGCCTCGCCGCCGCTGGTCGTCGCCTATGCGCTCGCCGGCACGGTGACGAAGGACCTCACCACCGAGCCGCTCGGCGAGGGCCGCGACGGCAAGCCGGTCTATCTGAAGGACATCTGGCCGACGACGCAGGAGATCCAGGAGTTCATCGAGAAATACGTCACCCGCGAGCTGTTCGCGCGCAAATATGCCGACGTGTTCAAGGGCGACGAGAACTGGCGCAAGGTGCAGGCGCCCGAGGGCCAGACCTACGCCTGGGACGACAAGTCGACCTATGTGCAGAACCCGCCCTATTTCGAGGGCATGCGGCGCAAGCCGGGCGAGGTGGGCGACATCAGGGGCGCCCGCGTCCTCGGAATCTTCGGCGACAAGATCACCACCGACCACATCTCGCCCGCCGGCTCGATCAAGGCGGCTTCGCCCGCCGGCAAATACCTCATCGACCACGGCGTCGGCGTCGCCGACTTCAACCAGTACGGCACGCGGCGCGGCAACCATGAGGTGATGATGCGCGGCACCTTCGCCAACATCCGCATCCGCAATCACATGCTGGGCGAAAACGGGCGCGAGGGCGGCTACACCATTCACTACCCGTCGAAGGAGGAGACGTCGATCTACGACGCCGCGATGGAATACAAGAAGGAGGGCGTGCCGCTCGTCATCTTCGCCGGCGTCGAATACGGCAACGGCTCCTCCCGCGACTGGGCGGCGAAGGGCACCAACCTGCTCGGCGTCCGCGCGGTCATCGCGCAGTCCTTCGAGCGCATCCACCGCTCGAACCTCGTCGGCATGGGCGTCATCCCCTTCGTCTTCGAGGACGGGACGACATGGCAGACGCTGGGGCTGAAGGGCGACGAACTGGTCACCATCGACGGGCTCGAGGACATCAAGCCGCGCCAGAAGATGCACGCCCGCATCACCTATGGCGACGGCACGGTGAAGACCGTGCCGATCATCTGCCGCATCGATACGCTGGACGAGCTGGACTACTTCAAGAACGGCGGAATCCTGCACTACGTGCTGCGCGACCTGGCGGCGTAACACCCGCGGAGGGGGCGACGGGCGGCTTCAACGGAGGGCTGCCCTCGCCGCTGCGGCTCGCGCTGATGCCTGCTTGCTGCCCCTCCACCACGCTTCGCGTGGTCCCCCTTCCCGTGAACGCGGGAGGAATCAGGGCGCGGCCCTACGCCGCGTGGTGCCTCTGCCAGTCCTCCAGCCAGTCCCTGCCCTGCATCTCGATCAGGCGCGACGCGGTGCGCTCGAATTCGAACGCTTCCGTGGTCTTCGGCCGGCCTGCATAAAGCTGCTGCGGCGGCGTGGCGGCGCTGGCGACGAGACGGACGCGCTTGTCGTAGAGCACGTCGACCAGCAGGATCAGCCGCTTGGTCGGGTTGCGCAGTTCGGGCACCAGGAGCGGGATGCGGTCGACGAAGATCGTGTCGAAGCGCTCCACGATGGCCAGGTAGTCGCGCGCCGCGAGCGGAGCCTCGCACAGATCGGCGAAGGAGAACCGCGCGGCGCGGCCGGCGGCGCGCGGCACGGGAATGACGCGGCCCTTCATCTCTATTTCGGCAGGCTTGGGGACGCTGCCGCGCGTCATGGCGTCCCACGTCTCGTCCATGCGCGCGTCCGCGGCAGCGCCGGCCGGCGTGATGTAGACCGGCAGCCGCGCCAGCTTCTCCATCCGGTAATCCTTGCCGGCGTCGAGCGCCATCACCTCGGCGTTGCGTTTCAGGATGTCCACGAACGGCAGGAAGAGCTGACGGTTCAACCCGTCGCGGTAGAGGTCGTCGGGCGCGACGTTCGAGGTTGCGACCAGCACGACCCCTTCCGCGAAGAGCGCCGAAAAAAGCCGCGACAGGATCATCGCATCGGCGATGTCGGTCACGGAGAACTCGTCGAAGCAGAGCACCCAGGCCTGTTCGGCGAGCGCGCGCGCCACGGGCGGGATCGGGTCGTCCTCGCGGACCGTGCCGTCCTTGCGCGCCTGCCGGTGGCGCTGGATGCGGTCGTGCACGTCGGCCATGAAATCGTTGAAGTGGACGCGGCGCTTTCGGCGAACCGGGACGAGGTCGTGGAACATGTCCATCAGCATCGTCTTGCCGGCGCCGACGCCGCCGTGGATGTACAGGCCGCGGACCGGCTCGGGCTTGCGGTTGCGGGCCAGCAGCCAGCCCAGCGCGCTCGACTTGCGGCCGAGCCGCTTCTCCGCGAGTTCAGCGATCAGCCGGTCGAGCGCTTCGGCAACGCGCTGCTGCGCCGGATTGGCCTCGACCGCGCCGGTGTCTACGAGATGGCGGTAGCGCCCCGCGACGGTCGCGTGCGTCTGGATGCCATCACGAACATGCATGAAATCGGCCGGCCCCTCGGATCAGGATGGGGCCGGGATTAGCAGGATCAGCGGGTGAGCGAAACCGCCGCGCCGCCCTCGGTCTGGCCGTTGAACTGGCCTTCCGACGTCGAATAGAGGCGGGCGAGCGTGCCGCCGCTCTCGTCATAGAGGGTGAGCTGCTTGCCGGCGACGTTCCATGACTTCACGCCATCCAGCGGGGCCGGGCAGCGGAGCGGGCCGGCGCGGAAGCCGGCGCCGAACTTGGTCTGCGGAGTCGCCACCTTGCACGACTGACCGGCAACTGTGGCGGTCCAGACGCCAGCGACGCTGCCGGGCACGATGTCGGAAGCGCCGGCCGGGGCGCCGCCCGGCGTCGCCGCGGTTGCGGTCGTCGTTTCGGTGGTCGCGCCAGGAACGGCCGGGAAGGCGCTCGGATCGGTCGCCGCGGTCGTCGCTGTCCCAGGCGCGGTCGGCGGCGGCAGCGTGCCGGTCGTCACCGTGCCGGAGGGCGCCGGCGCCAGCGGTTCGGGCGTCCGCGTATCGAACGAGGAAAACCGCTCGCTCTGGCAGCCGGTGGCGAACAGGGCTGTCGCGACCAGCAGCGCCGAGAGTGCGGATTGAGAGACAGCCATACAAATCCTCCAGGGGCGACCGGCGTTCCGGCGGCCCGGCTCCGCGACGATCCCGCCGGCAAACAAGCCTGCGATGGTGGCGGAATTGCAACCTGATATGGTTAAAATACGGTTCCCGCCGCGAAAATGAAGGGCTCGCGGGCCGTCAGGCGGCAAGAATCAGGCTGGGAACGAAGACATAGCCGCCCGGCGCGACGACATAGCTCTCCCGCAGGCCGTGCGGCTTGTCGACGGCCCCGGCCAGCACGACGTGGTTGGCTTCCCGCGCCCTGGCTTCCACTGCGTCCGGGTCGAGCCCGTAGACCCGGATTTCCAGGCCGGCGCCGCGGAACTCCTGTCCGGCGACCACGCCGCTCATCTCGTGGTCGGCGTAGGCGTGGTCGGCATGCAGCATGAAGACCGAGCCGAGCAGCTCGACCGCCGCGAAATCCTCGTCCGCGTGGATGATGCGGGCGCCGAGAACGGTTTCGCAAAAGGCGGCGAGCGGCGCCACGTCCGGCACGAGGAGGTTCAGCCCGATGCCGCGCGGCAGCGAGCGGCCGAAGGCGTCGGCCTTCATCCATGGCTCCCGGGTGCGCTTCATCGCCATGGCAGGCTCTCCTCGGTCTCCCCACCATCCTAACCCCAACGGCTGCGCGGCCATTGGCCGCCCCCGACGCATCGCTTGCGCCAGCGGAGGCGGTTTACGCGGCCCCCGTTTTGCGCGACGATCCGGCCTGCATCAACCAGGCAGGAGCGGAACATGCGGCGGGCTGCGGCGGTGGCGATCGCGGTGATCATTGGCGTGCTTCCGGTCGCGGCCGGGGAAGTGGCCGACTTCGCAACGGCGGCCGAGAAGGCGCTGGCGGACAACAAGCCGCTGCAGGCGATCGCCGAGTTCGAGAAGGCCCAGGACGCGCTTTGGGCGGCGATGCCGCTGACCATCCGCAAGGTGGCGCTGGTCACCAGCGCCTCGGGCGTCGGCGTCTACACGCTGCGCGACGGAGCCACATACGCGCCCGGCGAGAGGTTGCTGCTCTATGTCGAGCCGGTCGGCTACGGGTATGGGGACGACGGCCTCGGCAACAAGGTGATCGCGCTCTCCGTGGACCTGACGCTGAAGTCTGAGGCCGGCGAGGCGCTCGGCACGATCGAGAACATCGGGTCGATCAAACTGTCGTCGCGCACCAGGAACCGCGAGCTCTTCTTCAGCCTGAACCTTTCCCTCGACGCGGCTTCGATCCCGCCCGGACGCTATCTCGCCGACTTCACCATGCGGGACGGCAATTCCGACAAGACGGCGCCGTTCTCGGTCGCGTTCGAGATCGTCCAGTAGGCAGCGGGGAACCAACCGCGGGCCCTCGCCGTTTCGGGGCGCTGTCCCGAAATCGAGGTCGCCATGCTGAAGTGGATCGCCATCCTGCTGCTCGTCGCGCTGGTCGCCGGCGCGCTGGGTTTCACGCGGCTCTCCAACGTCGCCGGCAAGGGTGCGATGATCCTGGCCGGGCTGTTCGTCGCCTTCCTTGTCGTCATCCTGCTGCTGTTCGCCTGGGCGGGCGGCGGCTTCGTCTGACGCGGAGGCACCTCACAGCCGCGTGAACGGAGGCCGGCGCGCCTCCGCCGCCTGCCCGCCGGACTGGTAATTCCGCGGCGTTTCCGCCATATACCGGCGCATGAACGCGCCCGCGAAGAGCCTGGCGGAATTCGCCAAGATGAACGGTGCCGGCAACGAGATTATCGTCGCCGACATGCGGGGCCGCGCCGACCGCGTGACCGCGGCGGCGGCGGTGGCGCTGGCCGCGGACCCGGCGACGCGCTTCGATCAGATCATGGCGATCCACGATCCGCGGACGCCCGGAACGGCGAACTTCATCGAGATCCTGAACTCGGACGGTTCCTCCGCGCAGGCCTGCGGCAACGGCACGCGCTGCGTCGTCCAGGCGCTGGCCGCCGAGAGCGGCCAGAAGATTTTCGCTTTCGAGACCGTCGCCGGCATCCTCAATGCCGAGGAGCATGCCGACGGCTCGATCTCGGTCGACATGGGCAAACCGCGCTTTGGCTGGCAGGACATCCCGCTCGCCGAGGAGTTCCGCGACACGCGCATGATCGAACTGCAGATCGGGCCGATCGACGCGCCGGTGCTGCATTCGCCCTCGGTTGTGTCGATGGGCAATCCGCATGCCATCTTCTGGGTCGACCGCGACGTCTGGACCTACGACCTCGGGCGCTTCGGACCCATGCTCGAGAACCATCCGATCTTCCCCGAGCGCGCCAACATCACGATCGCCCAGGTGACGTCGCCGACCACAATGAATATCCGCACCTGGGAACGCGGCGCCGGCCTGACCAGGGCCTGTGGCTCGGCGGCCTGTGCGGCGGCCGTGGCGGCGGCGCGGACCAGGCGAACAGGGCGTAAGGTGGAACTTACGGCTCCCGGTGGGCGACTTTGGGTCGAATGGCGAGACGACGACCACGTCGTGCTGACCGGTCCGGCCGAATGGGAGTTTGCCGGCACGTTCGACCCTGCGACCGGCGCCTGGCAGCGCGCGACGGAAAGCGCGGCCTGATGGCCGTCGACATCGTCACCTTCGGCTGCCGGCTGAACACCTACGAGTCGGAGGTGATCCGGCGCGAGGCGACCGCGGCGGGGCTGAATGTGCTGGCGGGTGGCGCGGTCATCTTCAACACCTGTGCGGTCACCGCCGAAGCTGTGCGCCAGGCCAAGCAGTCCATCCGCAAGGCGCGGCGCGAGAACCCGCAGGCGCGCATCGTCGTCACCGGCTGCGCGGCGCAGACCGAGCCCGACACGTTCGCGGGCATGGACGAGGTCGATCTCGTGCTCGGCAATGAGGAGAAGCTCTCCGCCCATTCCTATCGCGCGCTGCCGGATTTCGGCGTGAACCTCTACGAGAAGGCGCGTGTCAACGACATCTTCTCGGTCCGCGAGACGGCGTCGCATATGGTGGATGCGATCGAGGGCCGCGCGCGCGCCTTCGTGCAGGTGCAGAACGGCTGTGACCATCGCTGCACCTTCTGCATCATCCCGTACGGGCGCGGCAATTCGCGTTCGGTTCCGATGGGCGCGGCGGTCGAGCAGGTAAAGCGCCTGGCCGGCAACGGCTATGCCGAGGTGGTGCTGTCCGGCGTCGACCTGACCAGCTACGGCACCGACCTGCCCGGTCAGCCGAAGCTCGGCAGGCTGGTGAAGACGATCCTTCGGCAGGTGCCGGACCTGAAGCGCCTGCGGCTTTCCTCGATCGATTCCATCGAGGCGGATTCCGATCTGCTCGACGCGCTGGCGACGGAAGCGCGGCTGATGCCGCATCTGCACCTGTCGCTGCAGTCGGGCGACGACATGATCCTGAAGCGTATGAAGCGTAGGCATCTGCGCGACGATTCGATCCGCTTCTGCGAAGACGTTCGCAGGCTGAGGCCTGACATCGTGTTCGGCGCCGACATCATCGCCGGCTTCCCGACCGAAACCGAGGCGATGTTCGAGAACTCGCTCTCGATCGTGGAAGCCTGCGGGCTTACGCATCTCCACGTCTTTCCGTTCTCGCCGCGCGAAGGCACGCCGGCCGCGCGCATGCCGCAGGTCAGGCGCGAGGTCGTGAAGCAGCGCGCGGCGCGGCTGAGGGCAGCCGGCGAGGCTGCCCATCGCCGGCATCTGGCGGCTCTGACCGGCACGCGGCAGCGCGTGCTGGTCGAGCGCGAGGGCCTCGGGCGGACGGAAGGCTTCACGCTGGTCGCGGTCGAGGCGGCCGCGCCGGGCGACATCGTCGACGTCACCATCAGCGGGCACGACGGCGAGCGGCTGATCGCGGCTCCTCTAGCCGCGCGGGCGGCGTAGGGCGGCTGGCGTGGCGCTGAACTTCCTCCGCAAGGCATTTTCCTTCGGCGAGGCGGCCGAGACGCCGCGCGAAGTCCCGACGCCTGCCCCGATTGAGTCGCCGGCCCCTCCGCCTGAGGAGCCGCAGCCAGCGCCGCAACCCGTCGAACCGCCGGCTCCGGCCGAGGTGCCCGCGCCGACGCCGGTCGAAGTTCCGCCCCCGCCCCAGCCGTCGATTCCCGAGGTTCCGCCCAGCGCCTCCGCGCGCGTCACCGTCGGCAAGCAGGTCGCGGCGAAAGCCGAGGCGATAACAGCCGCCCCGCGTCCGCAACCGGCCCAGAACTGGTTCCGGCGGATGCGCGAAGGCCTGTCGCGCTCCTCGCGGGAACTGTCGCAGAACATCGCCGGCGTGTTCACCAAGCGAAAGCTGGACGAGGACACGCTGCAGGACCTCGAGGACGTGCTGATCCGCGCCGACCTCGGGATGGAAACGGCGATCCGCATCACCGACGCGCTGTCGTCGGGCCGCTACGGCAAGGACATTTCCGACGCCGAGGTACGCCAGGTGATGGCCGAGGAGGTCGAGAAGGTCCTGGCACCCGTCGCGCGGCCGTTGGAGCTCGACCTGTCGCACAAGCCGCATGTGATCCTGGTGGTGGGTGTCAACGGCACCGGCAAGACGACGACGATCGGAAAGCTGGCGGCGAAGCTGACCGCCGGCGGACTGAAGGTGACGCTCGCCGCCGGCGACACGTTCCGCGCCGCCGCGATCGAACAGTTGAAGATCTGGGGCGAGCGCACCGGCTCGACCGTGGTGTCGTCGAAGCATGGCGCGGATGCCGCCGGCCTCGCCTTCGAGGCCTATGAGAAGGCCCGCGCCGAACGCGCCGACGTGCTGATCATCGACACGGCGGGGCGGCTGCAGAACAAGGCCGAGCTCATGGCCGAACTGGAGAAGATCGTTCGCGTGCTCGGCAAGCATGACCCGGACGCGCCGCATACCGTGCTGCAGACGGTCGACGCGACGACCGGCCAGAATGCGCTCAGCCAGGTCGAGATCTTCCGCAACGTGGCCGGCGTGAACGGGCTGGTGATGACGAAGCTCGACGGCACGGCGCGCGGCGGCATTCTTGTTGCCATCGCCGCGAAGCATAAACTGCCGGTCTATTTCATCGGCGTCGGCGAGCAGGTCGACGATCTGGAGCCGTTTTCGGCGCACGATTTCGCGCGGGCGATCGCGGGGATGGGGTAAGATTGTCAGGGATGTCGATGCTCTACGTTGCCCCCCTCTGTCCTGCCGGACATCTCCCACACACGGGGGGAGATCAGCAGCTTCGCCAATTGGCGAAACCCAGGCGGACGGCCAATCTCCCCACCTGTGGGGGAGATGTCCGGCAGGACAGAGGCGGGCAACGTAGAGCGCAGACTTCCGGATTCGCGAGGACAGTTGCATGAACGACGCTCCCATCCTCGAACGCGACCCGGCCGATCCCAAGAAGAAAGAGATCAACCCGCTGCTGAAGCTCGCGCTGGAGCTCGGGCCGCTGGTCGTGTTCTTCTTCGCGAACACGCGCGGCGAGTGGCTGGCGGAACGCTTCCCGGCGCTGGCCAGCCTCGGCGGGCCGATCTTCATCGCCACCGCGCTGTTCATGGTGGCGACCGCCATCTCGCTGACGCTGTCATGGCTGCTAACGCGCACGCTGCCGATGATGCCGCTGGTGTCGGGCGTCGTCGTCTTCGCCTTCGGCGCGATGACGCTGTGGCTGCAGGACGACACCTTCATCAAGATGAAGCCGACCATCGTCAACTCGCTGTTCGGCGCGGTGCTACTCGGCGGGCTGCTCTTCGGAAAGTCGCTGCTGGGCTACGTCTTCGACTCCGCTTTCAAGCTCGACGCCGAGGGCTGGCGGAAGCTGACGCTGCGCTGGGGACTGTTCTTCTTCTTCCTCGCGGCGGTGAACGAGGTGGTCTGGCGCATGTTCTCGACCGACACCTGGGTGGCCTTCAAGGTTTGGGGCATCATGCCGATCACGCTCGCCTTTACGTTCAGCCAGCTGCCGCTCATCATGCGGCATTCGCTCGACGACGCCATTCGCAAGGGACGCTAGGGCCATGGAATTCATCGAGAGCCGCGAGGCGCTGCGGAGGCTCTACAAGGAGCCGGGCGACATTCCCGTGCGCAAGGAGCTGCGCCGGCTCGACAGCCACGCCAAGAACTTCATCGCGCGAAGCCCGTTCGTGCTGATCGGCTCGTCCGACCGTGACGGCAATGCCGACGTGACACCCAAGGGCGACAAGCCTGGCTTCGCCGCCATTCTTGACGACACCACGATCGCCATTCCTGACCGCCCCGGCAACAACCGGCTGGACACGTTGGAGAACATCATCGTCAACCCGGCGGTGGGGCTGATTTTCCTGATCCCCAACATGAACGAGACCCTGCGGATCAACGGGCATGCCCGGCTCACCGCGGACGCGGCGCTGCGCGAACGCCTTGCCGTCGACGGCAAGGCACCGGTTTCGGTCATCGTGGTCGGCGTCAAGGCGGCCTACATGCATTGCGCCAAGGCGTTCCTGCGGTCCGAACTGTGGAACCCCGCGAGCTGGCCAGCGCGAGCGGAGATGCCGACGCTGGGAGAAATCCTGAAGGATCAGCTCGCGCTTGCGGAGTCCGCCGCTGACGCGGACAGGAACCTCGACGTCGCCTACGCAAAGTCGATGTGGTAGCCTTCCGCGATGCCCGCGGCGCGGGCATCGCCCTCAACTGCTTCAATCATCATCAGCCTGCGTATCGAATGTGCATAGCTGACTAAGTCAGCATTGCGCAGCGCGCATTGCTGCATTGCAACAATCAATGTTGCACTGCACGAGCCGCATGCCAATCTCTAGACGCGTCAGGGAGGACCAATTTGCCGCTTCGATGCGGCGGACAGAAGGATCGATATCATGATCTTCAGAGACCTGATGAACACCACCCGCAAGCGCATCGCCCAGCGCAGCCGCTACAACCGCCTGGTCGAAGAAATCCAGGGCCTTACCTCGCGTGACCTGGCCGATATGGGCGCCAATCGGGACGAGATGTTGCGCCACGCTTACCTCGAAGTGTACGGCGCCCGCTGACATTCCCTGCCTGACCTGACGACGGAGCGGCGCGAGCCGCTCCGTTCGTTTTTGGCAGCCGTTTCGAGCATTGGGGCTACGCGACCTTGCCGGCATTGTCCCGCAGAAGCGAGTACTCGAAATAGACCAGATGGACCGGCTCTGCGCCGAACCCGCGATACAGCGCGATCGCCGGCTCATTGTCGCCCTCGGTCCCGACCCAGCACTCGGCGCAGCCGATCGAACGTCCGAAGGCGAACATCGCCTCCATCATCCGCCGGGCGATCCCGCGGCGCAGCCAGTCGTCGCCCACCCCCACTTCGTCGATGTAGAGTTCTGCAGGTTTGTCCGGATGCCGGTGCACCACCGCAGCGACCTGGCCGACCACGAGGCCATCCGCAATCGCCACGAGCAGATGGTGGTTCGGTTCGGCGAGGTAGGCCGCGACACGATCCGGCCGCACCGGTTCGTCGAACACGCCGGCCGCCACGCGTCCGAGCACCGCGTCATCGCCCTGTCGCAGCAATCTGTAATCAATCTGCATCATACCGATTCTCCCGTATGACATCCGTGCCGGAACCGCTGCCGGACGCTATACTTTGACGTTTACGTAAATCCCGAAGATGCTAACCGATTGAAATCTTTCAGCCCGAAAGAACCGGTTGAAAAATTAAGACTTCAAAGCTATTGCGAGCGGCGACATTGACCGCCGCCGCCCCGCACCGGCCGGCCGCTTCAGGCCTTCCATCCTGCCGCTCCACCGCGGTGCTCTACAAGGAAACTGTCCCCCATGGCACGCAACAAGATTGCTCTCATCGGCTCCGGCATGATTGGCGGCACGCTCGCCCACATGATCGGCCTCAAGGAGCTCGGCGACGTCATCATGTTCGACATCGCGGAAGGCACGCCGCAGGGCAAGGGCCTGGACATCGCCCAGTCGGCGCCCGTCGACGGCTTCGACGCGCGCTTCACCGGCGTCAACGACTACGAGGCGATCGAGGGCGCGGATGTCTGCATCGTCACCGCCGGCGTGCCGCGCAAGCCCGGAATGAGCCGCGACGACCTGCTGGGCATCAACCTCAAGGTGATGGAGCAGGTGGGCGCGGGCATCAAGAAGTATGCGCCGAACGCCTTCGTGATCTGCATCACCAATCCCCTCGACGCGATGGTGTGGGCGCTGCAGAAGTTCTCCGGCCTGCCCAAGACGATGGTCGTCGGCATGGCCGGCGTGCTCGATTCGGCCCGCTTCCGCCACTTCCTCGCCGAGGAGTTCAAGGTGTCGGTCGAGGACGTCACCGCCTTCGTGCTGGGCGGCCACGGCGACTCGATGGTGCCGATGACGCGCTACTCGACGGTGGCGGGCATCCCGATCCCGGACCTGGTCAAGATGGGCTGGACCACCAAGGACAAGATCGACCAGATCGTGCAGCGCACCCGCGACGGCGGCGCCGAGATCGTCGGCCTCCTGAAGACTGGCTCGGCCTATTACGCGCCGGCGGCGTCGGCCATCGCGATGGCCGAAAGCTACCTTCGCGACAAGAAGCGCGTACTGCCCTGCGCCGCCTATCTCAACGGCCAGTACGGCGTGAAGAACATGTATGTCGGCGTGCCGGTGGTGATCGGCGCCGGCGGCGTCGAGCGCATCATCGAGATCGACCTCGCCAAGCCGGAAGAGAAGATGTTCGAGAAGTCGGTCGAGGCAGTGGCGACGCTCTGCGAAGCCTGCGTCAAGATCGCTCCCAACCTCGGCAAGTAGGCGGTCGCCATGAACATCCACGAATATCAGGGCAAGCAGCTTCTCAAGGGCTACGGCCTGCCGGTGGCCGAGGGCGTCGCGATCATGAAGGCGTCCGAGGCGGAAGCCGCGGCGAAGACGCTGCCCGGACCGCTCTGGGTGGTGAAGAGCCAGATCCACGCCGGCGGCCGCGGCAAGGGCAAGTTCAAGGAACTTGGCGCCGACGCCAAGGGCGGCGTCAGGCTGGCCAAGTCGGTTGCCGACGTTGTCGCCAACGCCACCGAGATGCTCGGCCGGACGCTGGTGACCAAGCAGACCGGCCCGGCCGGCAAGCAGGTCAACCGGCTCTATATCGAGGACGGCGCCGACATTGAGCGCGAACTCTATCTGTCGATCCTGGTGGACCGCTCGGTCGGCCGCATCGCCTTCGTCGTTTCGACCGAGGGCGGCATGGACATCGAGGCCGTGGCCCACGACACGCCGGAGAAGATCGTCACGGTCGCGATCGATCCCGCAAAGGGCGTGACCGCCGGCGACGTGAAGGCGCTCAACGAAGCGCTGAAGCTGACGGGCGACGCAGCGAAGGACGGCGAGATGGTCTTCCCGACCCTCTACAAGGCGTTCACCGAGACGGACATGAGCCTGCTCGAGGTCAACCCGCTGATCGTGATGAAGAACGGCCGGCTGCGGCTGCTCGACGCCAAGGTGTCGTTCGACAAGAACGCCGAGTTCCGCCATCCCGAGCTGAACGAACTGCGCGACCTCTCGGAAGAGGACGACAAGGAGATCGAGGCGTCGAAGCACGACCTCGCCTATGTCGCGCTCGACGGCAATATCGGCTGCATGGTCAACGGCGCCGGGCTGGCGATGGCCACGATGGACATCATCAAGCTCTACGGCGCCGAGCCGGCGAACTTCCTCGACGTTGGCGGCGGCGCATCGAAGGAGAAGGTGACGGCGGCGTTCAAGATCATCACCGCCGATCCCGCCGTGAAGGGCATCCTCGTCAACATCTTCGGCGGCATCATGAAGTGCGACGTGATCGCCGAGGGCGTGATCGCCGCGGTCAAGGAGGTCGGGCTGCAGGTTCCGTTGGTGGTGCGTCTGGAAGGCACCAATGTCGAGCTCGGGAAGAAGATCCTGCGCGACAGCGGTCTGAATGTGATCGCGGCGGACGACCTGGACGACGCGGCGAAGAAGATCGTCGCGGCGGTGAAGGGCTAGAGTGGAATAATGGACATTTCGCACATAATCACACATATTGTGCCTGTGTGATTATGTGGAGAGAGCCATGAGAAACGTAACATTGGCCATCGACGAAGACCTGCTCGGTAAGGCGCGCGACCTCGCCGACAAGCGCAAGACCACCCTCAATGCGTTGGTCCGCTCGCTGCTTGAGAACGAAGTGGAGCAAGAGGACCGAATTGCCTGGGCAAAGGAAGGCATGCGCCAGTTGATCGAAGAGGCAAAGGTCGCTGCCGCCCGGGACACCGAACGGGAACCCTACGTCTGGAACCGAATGGACGCCTATGAAGAACGAGAAAATCGAATACTTTCTCGACTCGAACGTCCTGATCTACGCGGCTTCAATGAGGGCGAGTCGTGACCCGCATCGCTCGCCAATTGCAGAACGTCTCGTCCTTGGATCGGTGTTCGCGACAACCGGTCAAATCATGGCCGAGTTCGCGTCGGTGTGTCGTCGTAAGCATATTCTCACGGACGATGCACTCGACCGCTGGATCATGTTTCTCAGTACCTGTCCGTCCCTACCGGTCGACGACGTCTATGTGCGCGCCGGCGTGGAACTCGCCCGCCGTTTTCGCATCAACTATTTCGACGCAGCGCTGCTCGCGGCGGCCGAGCGGCTCGGCGCGCCGGTCTTCTACACGGAAGACCTCAACCACAATCAGGTCTACGGCTCCGTTCGGGCCGTCAATCCTTTTCTCTGACCGCTGAAATCGGGGACGCCGCGCGGACATGTCCATTCTTGTCGACAAGAACACCAAGATCCTCGTGCAGGGGCTGACCGGAAACACCGGCTCGTTCCACACCGAGCAGGCGCTCGCCTACCACGGAACCAAGATGGTCGGCGGAACGCACCCGAAGAAAGGCGGCGAGACGTGGACCGGAAAGAATGGCGAGACGCTGCCGATCTTCGCGTCCGTCGCAGAAGGCAAGGCGAAGACGGGCGCCAATGCGTCGGTCGTCTACGTGCCGCCGGCAGGCGCGGCGGCCGCGATCATCGAGGCGATCGAGGCGGAAATCCCGCTGATCGTCTGCATCACCGAAGGCATCCCGGTGCTCGACATGGTCAAGGTCAAAGCGAGGCTCGGCGCGTCGAAGTCGCGGCTGATCGGGCCGAATTGCCCAGGCATCGTCACGCCGGACGAATGCAAGATCGGCATCATGCCGGGCAGCATCTTCCGGAAGGGGTCGGTGGGCGTTGTCTCGCGGTCGGGCACGCTTACATATGAGGCGGTGTTCCAGACGACCAACGAAGGGCTCGGCCAGTCCACAGCCGTCGGCATCGGCGGCGATCCCGTGAAGGGAACCGAGTTCATCGATGTGCTCGAGATGTTCCTGGCCGACGACGAGACGAAGTCGATCATCATGATCGGCGAGATCGGCGGCGCGGCGGAGGAAGACGCCGCGCAGTTCCTCAAGGACGAAGCGAAGCGCGGGCGCAGGAAGCCGATGGCCGGCTTCATCGCCGGGCGCACCGCGCCTCCCGGCCGCACCATGGGTCACGCCGGCGCGGTGATCTCGGGCGGCAAGGGTGGCGCGGAAGACAAGATCGCGGCGATGGAATCGGCAGGCATCCGCGTGTCGCCATCGCCCGCACGGCTCGGCAAGACGCTGGTCGAGGCGATCAAGGGTTAAGGCAGTCGCCAATCGGCAATCGACAGTCGGCAAACCTCTCCCGACCAACGACCTGCCGAAGCCCGATTGCCGGGAAAGCAAGGAGACGGAGCCGACGCTCCGCACAAAGGCAGATGGCACGACAAGACCAGGCCAACGACCAGTTCTCGCTCACATCGTTCTTGTATGGCGGCAACGCCGATTACATCGAGCAGTTGCAGGCGGCCTATGAGGACGACGCCGAGTCGGTGGCGCCCGAGTGGCGCGCCTTCTTCGCCGCGTTGAAGGACGATTCCGCCGATGTTCGCAAGAACGCCAAGGGCGCATCCTGGGCGACGCCGTCCTGGCCGCTCCAGGCCAATGGCGAGCTCGTATCGGCGCTTGACGGCAACTGGGGCCTTGTCGAGAAGCACATCGAGAGGAAGGTGAAGGACAGGGCAGCCGCCACCGGCAGGCCGATGTCCGACGCCGACGTGCATCAGGCTACGCGCGATTCCGTCCGCGCGATCATGATGATCCGCGCCTATCGCATGCGCGGCCACCTGCACGCCAATCTCGATCCGCTCGGCATGGCCAACCCGATCGAGGACTACAACGAGCTGTCGCCGCAGAACTACGGCTTCACCGAGGCCGACTACGACCGGCCGATCTTCATCGACAATGTGCTGGGACTCGAATCCGCAACCGTCCGCCAGATGCTGGACATCCTGACGCGGACCTACTGCTCGACGCTCGGCGTCGAGTTCATGCACATCTCCGACCCCGAGGAGAAGGGCTGGATCCAGGAGCGCATCGAGGGGCCGGACAAGGGCATCGATTTCACCGCCAACGGCAAGAAGGCGATCCTGTCCAAGCTGATCGAGGCCGAGGGCTTCGAGCAGTTCATCGACGTCAAGTACAAGGGTACCAAGCGCTTCGGCCTCGACGGCGGCGAGTCGCTCATTCCGGCGCTGGAGCAGATCCTGAAGCGCGGCGGCGCGATGGGCCTGCAGGAAGTCGTTCTCGGCATGGCGCATCGTGGCCGCCTGAACGTGCTGTCGCAGGTCATGCACAAGCCGCATCGCGCCATCTTCCACGAGTTCAAGGGCGGCTCCTACGCGCCCGATGACGTCGAAGGCTCCGGCGACGTGAAGTACCATCTGGGCGCCTCGTCGGACCGCGAGTTCGACGGCAACAAGGTGCACCTGTCGCTGACGGCGAATCCCTCGCATCTCGAGATCGTCGACCCCGTGGTGATGGGCAAGGCGCGCGCCAAGCAGGATCAACTCGCCGGCCGCGAGCGCGGCGAGGTCGTGCCGCTGTCGGAACGCGCCAAGGTGATGCCGCTGCTGCTGCATGGCGACGCGGCCTTCGCCGGCCAGGGTGTCGTGGCGGAGATTCTCGGCCTGTCGGGCCTGCGCGGCCATCGGGTCGCGGGCACGCTGCACTTCATCATCAACAACCAGATCGGCTTCACGACGAATCCGCGCTTCTCGCGCTCCTCGCCCTACCCGTCCGACGTGGCGAAGATGATCGAGGCGCCGATTTTCCACGTGAACGGCGACGATCCGGAAGCGGTGGTCTACGCGGCGAAGGTCGCGACCGAATTCCGCATGAAGTTCCACAAGCCGGTCGTCATCGACATGTTCTGCTACCGGCGCTTCGGCCACAATGAGGGCGACGAGCCGGCGTTCACCCAGCCGCTGATGTACAAGACCATCCGCGCGCACAAGACGACGGTGCAGATCTACGGCGAGAAGCTCATCGCCGAGGGCCTGATCAGTCAGGCCGACCTCGACACGCTGCGCGCCGACTGGCGCGCCCACCTCGAGACCGAGTGGGAGGTCGGGCAGGCCTACAAGCCGAACAAGGCCGACTGGCTGGACGGCGCATGGTCGGGCCTGCGCACCGCCGACAACCAGGACGAACAGCGGCGCGGCAAGACGGCCGTGCCGGTCAAGACGCTGAAGGAGATCGGCAAGAAGCTGACCGAGGTTCCCAAGGACTTCGAGGTCCATAAGACCATCGGCCGCTTCCTCGAGACGCGCCGCGGCATGATCGATTCCGGCGAGGGCCTCGACTGGTCGACGGGCGAGGCGCTGGCTTTTGGCGCGATCCTGCTGGACGGCAATCCGATCCGCCTGTCCGGCCAGGATTCGGAGCGCGGCACATTCTCGCAGCGCCATTCGGTGCTCTACGACCAGCGCACGGAAGACCGCTACATCCCGCTGAACAACCTCTCTGCCGCGCAGGCCGGCTACGAAGTGATCAACTCGATGCTGTCGGAAGAGGCGGTGCTCGGCTTCGAGTACGGCTACTCGCTGGCAGAGCCGAAGGCGCTGACGCTCTGGGAAGCCCAGTTCGGCGACTTCGCCAACGGCGCGCAGGTCGTGTTCGACCAGTTCATTTCGTCGGGCGAGCGCAAGTGGCTGCGCATGTCTGGCCTCGTGTGCCTGCTGCCGCACGGCTACGAGGGCCAGGGGCCGGAGCATTCGTCGGCGCGGCTGGAGCGCTTCCTGCAGCTCTGCGCCGAGGACAACATGCAGGTCGCCAACGTCACGACCCCGGCGAACTATTTCCACATCCTGCGCCGGCAGCTGAAGCGCGACTTCCGCAAGCCGCTGATCCTGATGACGCCGAAGTCACTGCTGCGCCACAAGCGTGCCGTCTCGACTCTGGCCGAGATGTCGGGCGAATCCACCTTCCACCGCCTGCTGTGGGACGACGCGCAGTATCTCTCCAACCAGCCGGTCAAGCTGGTGAAGGATTCCAAGATCCGCCGCGTCGTGATGTGCTCGGGCAAGGTCTATTACGACCTCTACGAGGAGCGCGAGAAGCGCGGCATCAACGACATCTACCTGCTGCGGGTCGAACAGCTCTATCCGTTCCCGGCCAAGGCGCTGATCACCGAGCTCTCGCGCTTCCGCGGCGCCGAGATGGTGTGGTGCCAGGAAGAGCCGAAGAACATGGGCGCCTGGTCGTTCATCGACCCCTATCTTGAGTGGGTGCTGGCGCATATCGACGCCAAGCACCAGCGCGTCCGCTACACCGGCCGGCCGGCGGCCGCGTCCCCCGCGACGGGGCTCATGTCGAAGCATCTGGCGCAGCTGCAGGCGTTCCTCGACGACGCGCTCGGCGAATAACAGGAAACGGACAGGCACGATGGCTACCGAAATCCGCGTTCCCACCCTCGGCGAATCCGTCACCGAGGCGACCGTCGGCAAGTGGTTCAAGAAGGCCGGGGACGCCATCCGCGCCGACGAGCCGCTGGTCGAGCTGGAGACCGACAAGGTGACCGTCGAGGTCCCCGCTCCGGCCTCCGGCACGCTGTCCGACATCAGTGTCAAGGAAGGCGACACGGTCAATGTCGGCGCGCTGCTCGGCTCCATCTCCGAAGGCGGCGCCAAGCCGGCGGCGAAGGCCGAGGAGCCGAAGAAGGACGCGGCTGTCGCACAGGCGGCCGGCAGCGCCGGCGCGTCGACCACGAAGGAAGCCGCAAAGAAGACCGCGGCGATTGCCGGCGAGGGACCGGTCGAGGAGCGCAAGGCGCCGCCTGCGCCTGCTGCCGCCAAGCTGCTCGCCGAGAACAACATCGCGACCGATCAGGTGCAGGGCTCGGGCAAGCGTGGCCAGGTGCTGAAGGGCGACGTGCTGGAGGCGATCGCCAAGGGCGCCGCATCGTCGCCTTCGGAGCCGCCGCGCGTCGAGGCGCCCAAGGTCGCGCGCGCACCGTCTTCGGGAGAGGACGAGGTGCGCGAAGAGCGCGTGCGCATGACCAAGCTGCGCCAGACCATCGCGCGCCGGCTGAAAGAAGCGCAGGCGACGGCCGCCATGCTGACCACCTTCAACGAGGTGGACATGAAGGCGGTGATGGATCTGCGCACCAAGTACAAGGATGTGTTCGAGAAGAAGCACGGCGTGAAGCTCGGCTTCATGGGCTTCTTCACCAAGGCGGTGACGCATGCGCTGAAGGAAATCCCGGCGGTCAACGCCGAGATCGACGGCACCGACATCATCTACAAGAACTACGCCCACATCGGCGTCGCCGTCGGCACCGACAAGGGCCTCGTTGTGCCGGTGGTGCGTGACGCCGATGCCATGTCGATCGCCGAGATCGAGAAGGAGATCGGGCGGCTGGGCATCGCCGCGCGCGACGGCAAGCTCTCCGTCGCCGACATGCAGGGCGGCACGTTCACCATCTCCAACGGCGGCGTCTACGGCTCGCTGATGTCGACGCCGATCCTCAATGCGCCGCAGTCGGGCATTCTCGGCATGCACAAGATTCAGGAACGGCCGATGGTCGTCGGCGGGCAGATCGTCATCCGGCCGATGATGTACCTGGCGCTCAGCTACGATCACCGCATCGTCGACGGCAAGGAAGCGGTGACGTTCTTGGTGCGAGTCAAGGAAAGCCTGGAAGATCCCGAGCGGCTGGTGCTGGATCTTTAAGTCCAGCGGCGAGGATCGCGCCGATGTTGGGTCGCCTTTTCTGGACGATTGGGATCGGCGGGATGCTGGCGGCGATCACGCCGGCTGCCTCCCAGCAGCCGGGTTTCAGCTTCATCGATCTGCCGATCGTCATGTCGGCCTATGTCGAGGCGGTGATCGACATGCGCGCCGCCTATGAGACCTGCGCGCCCGCGGACAAGCGCCCCGGCGAATGGGAAGCGGGTTCGGCGCTGCTGACGGGATCCCTGAAGGGTGCCGGACTGGACGCCGGCCTCGCCTCCGCGCTCGACGCGCGTCTTGCCGCGCCGATTGTGCCGTTCGCGGGTGACTGCGCGGGCGAGCAGGTCATGTTCTATTCCGGGGTGCCGGCCGGAAACAGCTGGCCGGACTATCACCGCGCCGTGCTCGGCCTCAACGGGATCAACATCGTCGAACCGGGGGTTCAGGACGGCCGGCTGGATGCGGTTCGCGCGATCGTCGCCGACACGCTGCCGAAGCAGAAGCGCATGCTGGTGTGCATCTCGCTGTTCGACCCCCAGAATTTTCTCGCCTCCTATACAGACTGGAACAAGCTCGTGGCGCAGGCCGCCGAGGCGCTGATTGCCGCGGGCTTCGGCCAGGACCGATATGGTGCCTTCCTCGACGGGGCGCAGTCGCGCCTGCTCTACGCGCCGCCTGCCGACCGGGCCGTCGCGGCGGCCGACTGCATGGCCAACAAGGACTGGATGGATCGGTTCTCGACATTCGCGTGGTACACTTTCGCCTCCGATGTCGAAGCCGCGCTCGGGGCCGGCCAACCTTGAAACTCGCGCACCCGATCCTCACCGCGGCGGCGGTTTTGCTCGCCCTGCCCGCCCAGGCCGCCTGCCCAGTCGAACTCGCCACCTACCGCGACCGCGACGGGCGCGCCGAGATCAACTTCACCCCGGCGGGCGAAGGCGCGGTGGTCACCAACCGCTTCAGGCTCATCGTCGGCGACACCGTGTTCGACGGCTTGGTGATGTGGTCCGGCGGCGAAGCGCGGTCCTTCGGACAGCTCGGCTACAAGTGCCCAGACGGGGATGTGACCGGCGCGGAGATCGAGGCATGCACGGCCTGGGAAGGGCCGCTCTACGCCGTCGACAAGGCGGGCGGCGTCGGGCTGCTGCCGGCCGAGGGCGCGCCCGCGCCCGCGACGTTGCTCCTCGCCGGGCTCGGACCCTATCTCGGCGGGTCGCCGGCCGCCGAAACCGCGGGCCTGACCGAATTCCCGTTCGATTCCTTTCAGCTCAGCGGTTGCCAGGAATGATCCGCCACGCATCGTCGCGGCGGCCCGGCGCGCCCGGCAGCACGTTCCCGCGGGGCACGGCCTGACATGGACTGGCTGGCCGCGTCGCCGCTCCCAAGTTTCCCGGCCGAGGTCGCCTATCTGGTGCTCGCGATCGCCCTGCTCGGCGTGCACGTTGCGGTCCAGGCGATCCTGCTGACGCGCGAGCACGGACCGGACTACAATGCCGGCCCGCGCGACGAGAACCGGCCCGTCCGCGGCGTCGCCGGCCGGGCCGAGCGGGCGCTGCGCAATTTCCTCGAGACCTTCCCCGCCTTCGCTGCCCTGGCGATCCTTCACGTCACGATGGACAAGGGCCAGGACTGGTGGACCGGCTTTGGTGCGGCGCTCTATTTCTGGAGCCGCGTCGTCTACCTCCCGCTCTATCTCGCGGGCGTGAAGACCTGGCGCTCGCTTGTGTTCCTGGTTTCCAGCGCCGGCCTCGTCATCCTTTTCGTCCGCCTCGTCTTCTGAGCATCCTCCATGCAAAGCGCACTTCTCCCTTCGCTGTCGGTCGAGCTCGCCTACGTCGCGCTCTGCGCGCCGCTGGCGCTCGCCTACATCGTGACCCAGGCGATCCTGACCGGCGGCGCGGGGCGGAGGCAGCCGGGGGAGCAATGGACGGGCCGCGGCTTCCGCGCGGAAAAGGCGCTGCGCAACTTCGCCGAGACGTTTCCAATCTTCGCGGCCTTGGCGCTGGCGCTCGCGGTCTCCGGCAAGGCCGACTGGTGGAGCGGCCTCGGCGCAGCGCTTTATTTCTGGGCCCGGGTAGCCTATCTCCCCGCCTATGTGGCTGGCGTCGGCCGCCTCCGCTCCGCGGTCTGGAGCGTCGCCCTCGCCGGCATGGCCATCATGTTCTGGCAGCTCGCATTCTGATCCCCGCGGCAACAGGAGATCCCTCATGTCTACCAGCTACGATGTCGTCGTGATCGGAACCGGGCCGGGCGGCTATGTCTGTGCCATCAAGGCCGCGCAGCTCGGGCTGAAGACGGCGGTGGTCGAGAAGCGCGACACGCATGGCGGCACCTGCGTCAATGTCGGCTGCATTCCTTCCAAGGCGCTCCTTCACGCGTCGGAGAAGTTCGCCGAGGTGGAACACGGGTTGGAGGCGCTCGGCGTCGAGGTCGGCAAGCCGAAGCTGAACCTGAAGGCGATGCTCGCGCACAAGACCAATGTGGTGGACCAGAACACCAAAGGTCTCGATTTCCTGATGAAGAAGAACAAGATCGACGTGCTGCGAGGCACCGGGACCATCCTCGGCGCGGGCAAGGTGTCGGTCGCCGGCGCGGACGGAAAGACGCAGCAGGTCGAGACGAAGAACATCGTCATCGCCACCGGGTCGGACGTTGCAGGCATTCCGAGCGTCAAGGTCGAATTCGACGAGAAGGTGATCGTGTCATCCACCGGCGCGCTGGAGTTCACCAAGGTGCCGGGTCATCTCGTGGTCGTCGGCGGCGGCGTGATCGGTCTGGAGCTTGGCTCGGTCTGGGCGCGTCTCGGCGCCAAGGTCACCGTGGTCGAGTATCTCGACACGATCCTCGGCGGCATGGACGGGGAGGTCGCCAAGCAGTTCCAGCGGATGCTGGGCAAGCAGGGCATCACGTTCAAGCTGGGTGCGAAAGTCACCGGTGTGGCACGGGCGAAGAAGGGAGCGACCGTCACGTTCGAGCCCGTGAAGGGCGGTGCGGCCGAGACGATCGACGCCGACGCGGTGCTGGTGGCCACCGGGCGAAAGCCGTACACCGACGGGCTTGGACTGAAGGAGGCCGGCGTCGAGCTCGACGAGCGCGGCCGCGTCAGGACCGACGGACACCTTCAAACCAACGTGCCGGGCATCTATGCCATCGGCGACTGCATCGCCGGGCCGATGCTGGCGCACAAGGCCGAGGACGAGGGCGTGGCGGTGGCAGAGATCATCGCCGGCCAGGCTGGCCACGTGAACTACGACGTCATCCCGAGCGTGGTCTATACGAGCCCCGAGGTCGCCTCGGTCGGCAAGACCGAGGAAGAGCTGAAGAAGGCGGGCGTCGACTACAAGGCCGGCAAGTTCCCGTTCAGTGCCAACGGCCGCGCCCGGGCAATGAACGCCACGGAAGGCTTCGTGAAGGTCCTCGCGGACAAGGCGACGGACCGCGTGCTGGGCGGCCATATCGTCGGCTTCGGCGCCGGCGAGATGATCCACGAGATTGCCGTGCTGATGGAGTTCAGCGGCTCGGCGGAGGACCTCGCCCGCACCTGCCACGCGCACCCGACCATGTCGGAGGCGGTCAAGGAAGCGGCGCTCGCCGCCGCCTTCGGCAAGCCGATCCACATCTGACGGTGGTCAGTCCAGAAGCTCAGCCCCGGAACGCGTAGAACGGCGACACCGGCCGGTTGGCGAGCCAGCGGGGGTCCTCGGCCGCGATGCGGCCCTCGCCCGCCTGCTTCCTCAATTCGCTTTCGACGGGCGTGAGGTCGACGATCGAGCGGCCGATGCGTGCCGCAGCGTCGCGGACCGCCGTAGCCTGCGGCTTCACCTCGGCCAGGACGAGATCGGACAGGTCTAGCGGCTTGCCGAACACGCAGATGCACGGGTCCAGCCTCGATCCGCGCCTGAACTTGCGCGCGATTTCCGACGGCAGGCTATTGCCGAGCCCGTTGATGAAGACCGGCACCACAAGCGCATTCGAGCGAAGCGCGATCTCGGCGGCACCGGGCTGCATGGGCAGGAGCGCATGGGGATCGGGACCCTTGCCGCGCGTGCCCTCGGGGTGGAAGCCGACAATGGTCCCGGGCCGCCGCAGCATCTCCGCGACCAGCCGAAGCGATTCGTGGTTCTGCCGTACCCTGCCGCGGTCGCGGAAGAAGGGCGGATACATGACGCCGGCACCCGCGATCAGATTGGTGACGATGCCCAACGGCCGCTCATAGAAGAAATCTCCCTTCACCGGGAAGGAGAGCCGGTCGACCCACGGCGACGGTCCCGCGAAGAAGGCGACCGAGACGGCATAAAGGTCGAAGAAGGAGCGGTGGTTGCAGACCAGCAGCACGCCGCGGTCGGGGTCGAGCCTGCGGAACGTCTCCAGCCCCTCGATCAGCATGTGCCTCGAGAGCACCCAGCGCATCCAGACATAGCCAAAGCCGCGCAGGAAGACGTTCTGGATTGCGCGCCCAGTGTCCGTGCCATTGACGGCCGCGCCGACGCGGAGGGCGGCGCGCTCCGACCACGTGCTCCGGCCTGCAGCCGGCACCCGCCGCCGCTCCAAGGCTTCTGACATGTCCGTCCCCCGCTCTCACTGAGCATATGCAATGGCGACGGCGGATTGAAAAGAGAAAACGGCCCGCCAGAGGCGAGCCGTCTTCCACAGGTGGTGCAGCCTGCTTTACTGCGCGGGGGCCGGGGCGGGCTCGGCCGGAGCGGGCTCGACCGGAGCCGCATCCATCGGAGCCTGGTCAGCCGGAGCCGCCGCGTCGGGAGCCGGGGCCGCCGGGTCGGCAGGCGCTGCAGGAGCCGTCGCGTCAGGCGCCTGGATCGCCGGATCGGCCGGCACGATGGCGCCTGGAGCCGCGGCGTTCGGATCGGCGGGAACGGTCGGTTCGACGACGGCCGGCTGGTCGGTGACCACCGCGTCATCGTTGACGCTCGGGCCGAAGATGAAGAACGCCACGACGGCAAGCACCAGCAGGACGGCGGCGATGATCACGCCATTGCCGGCGCCGCGCTCGACGACCTGGTTGTTCACATAGGGGTCGTTGGCGGCAATCCGGGGATCGCGGACGACAGGATCGGCGATGCCAGGCTGCGCGGCATAGGGGTCCACCGCTTCCGGGCGATCGTCATACTTGCGGGCAGGGTTGGCCATTGGTCGCATCTCCGTGGTTCAGTTCACAGAGAACGCGCAAGGACCGAATCGGTTTCACGCTTTCGCGAGGACCAGGCAGCAGAAAGCCCGCGGTGGTGCCCGCGGGCCTTGCAGGATTACAGCCGCGGCGGGGTTTACCCTTCGTCCTCGACGACGACCTTCGGCGCGGCCGCGGTGTCCTCGTTGACGATCACCGGCGTCGACATCGGCTGGGCGGTGCTAGCCGTGGTCGTCGTGTCGAGCTTCTTGGCGGAACGCGCGAACTCACAGGCGCCGGCGGAGGACATCGCCATGCCGAGCGCGGCTGTGGCAACCAACAGGGCTTTGGTCATGTCAGCTTCCCTTCTTCTGTGCCAATGACAGAACGCTAACATGCGACGCGCCAGACGCAAATCACGGTTTCTTGCGGACGCACCATCCACCTTCCGGCGAGCGACCCCGGCTCAGTCCGCGGCCGTCACGGTGTAGCCCGCACGGCGGAACTGCTCGACCAGGCCGTCCGGGCCGGGCAGGTGGAGGGCGCCGACCGCGATGAAGGCGCCACCGCCGGCCAGCAGCGGCGCCGCGCCGTCGGCCATCGTCCGGTTGCGCGCCTTGACCATCGCCTCCTCGAAGGCGGCGTAGCCCGACTCGTCTCCGGACCCCGAGGGCATAACCGAGCGGAACAGCGGCAGGAACATTCCCGTTTCCTCGCGCTCGTAGAGCACGATCATCGTCTCGATCACGTCGTCCATGCGGTCACCGAGCTTGATCGTCTCGACCAGTCCTTCGATGTGGAACTCCATCGGCAGGGAAGCCATTGCCCGGAGCTGGTCGGCGACCGTCTCGAGCCCCGCGAGCGCCTTGCCGGCGGCCTTCGCGTCCTCGGCCAGCTTGACGTCGAGCACCGGCGCACCGGCCGCCTTGCGGGCCATCTCGCAGGCCGGGAGCGCGACCATCGCCGACAGCATCCACGGCTTCATCTTGTTCACTGCGGCGAGGCTGATGCCGCGCTGGGCGAGTCCGTCCTCGACGATCGTCCTGTCGCCTTCCGACAGCAGCGACATCAGCGTCGTGTCGTCGGTGAACATCATCAGTTCAGGCTCACGGTACATCGCCTCCATCATCTTCGACTGGTCGAGGATCTCGGTGGTCTCGATGACGACGGTGCCGGCGGCGTCGAATGCCGTTTTCGCGGCCGGCGTCAGCTCGGTCACGCGTGGGTCGGTCATGTGCATCGTGCCGAACAGCCACGAGGTCTTGCCGTCCTTCTCGATCGTCCACAGCAGACCCTTGCCGTTCACGGTCGCGGCCGCTTCGGTGGCGATCTCGGCGACGCGCGCGGGATCTTCGGCGGACAGCGTCGCAAGCAGGTCCTCGCCGGTACAGGCCTGCAGCGTCTCTCCGTGGGCCCGGGTGGTGGCCACAGCCAGGAAGGCCGCAAACGTCAGGAAGAAAATCAGATTGGCCGCAACAACCAGCTTGAGCGCAAGCGGCGCGAGACGGTCGGCGCGGGCGGACGGGCGTTGCATCATGCCAGGGATAGGCCGCAATTGCGGCGAATCCGTTAAGCTGCAACAGCAAATTGCGCGGTCAGGCGCGCGGATGTGCCTTGTCGTAGATATCCAGCAGCCGCGCGGTGTCGACCCCAGTGTACACCTGCGTGGTCGACAGGCTGGCATGGCCCAGCAGTTCCTGGATCGTGCGCAGATCGCCGCCGCGGCCGAGCAGGTGGGTGGCGAAGGAATGGCGCAGCGCATGCGGCGTCGCCGTGTCGGGAAGGTTGAGCGCCGAACGGAGCTTCCGCATCTCGCGCTGGATGATGGCCGGTGCCAGCGGGCCGCCGCGCGCGCCGCGGAACAGGATCGCCTTGGCATCGAGGTCGAACGGGCAGAGGCGCCGGTACTCCGCAATGGCCGCGTGGGCCACCGGCAGCACCGGCACGATGCGCGTCTTGCCGCCCTTGCCGACGACTCGCAGCACCCGGTCGCGCTCGCTCGCAAGCTCGCCGGCGACGAGCCCCAGCGCTTCGGAGATGCGCAGTCCGGACCCATAGAGAAGTGTCAACACGGCGGCGTTGCGCGCCGCGATCCACGGCTCCTCTGCGAGCTGGTCGCCGACCGAGACGACCCGTCGTGCGTCGGCCGCGGTGAGCGGCTTTGGCAATGACTTCGGCTGCTTCGGAGCGCGCAGCGCCGCGGCGCCCGCGGCATTGGCCAGACCGCGCCGCTCGAGGAACCGGAGGAAGGAGCGCACACCGGCCAGGCCCCGGCCCAGCGTGCGCGCACCGGCGCCGTTCGCCCGGCGATGCGCAAGGAAGCCGCGCAGGTCCGCGGGCCTGAGCGTCCCAACATCGGACAGCCCGGCCGGGCCGCCGACATGGCCGGTAAGGAAATCGAGGAATTGCCGCGTGTCACGCTCGTAGGCGTCCACCGTCAGCGGCGCCAGCCGTCGCTCGCGGCCCAGCATCTTCAGCCAGGCTTCTCGGGCGGACTGGAGCTCGGGCGTGGCGGGAATGAGGAAGCGTTCAGTCTGCATCGAATCGTTCTCGATCCTGCATGCATCACGTTAGCAGTGGGTGAATGACGGCGTCTCTCAAATCATCTAAAGAGCCGCACCATGAAATCCCTGCGAAACCCGGTCCAGATGGCCGTCATCGGCGCCGCGCATGGCATCAAGGGCGAGGTACGCATCAAGGCGTTCACCGGAGACCCCGTGGCGGTAGGCGACTACGGACCGCTCTTTTCCGCCGACGGCCGTGCCTTCGAAGTGATCGGCGCGCGGCCGCAAGGTGAGGTCGTCGTCGCGCGTCTCAAGGGCGTCACCGACCGCAACGCGGCGGAGGCGCTGAACGGGACGGCGCTGTTCATCGAGCGCGACGATTTGCCGGCCACTCTCGACGACGACGAGTTCTACCACGCCGATTTGGTCGGCCTCGTTGTGCGCGACGGCGACGGCACCGATCTCGGTCGGGTGAAGGCCGTGCTCAATTTTGGCGGTGGCGACATCCTCGAGATCGCGGGGCCCGGAACGGAACGTCTGGTGCCGTTCAGCAAGGCCGCCGCGCCGGTGGTCGACGTTGCCGGCGGCTTTATCGTGCTCGACCCTGTCGCCGCGGGCCTGATCGACGATGAAGAGCCGGCTAAGGAACAGGGTTTCGATCCGGGACGGCGACCGCGCGGCCCTGCGGATGCCGGCGGAAACCGCTGATGTTTCGCGCAACCGTCCTCACGCTCTATCCGGAAATGTTTCCAGGCGCCCTCGGCCATTCGCTGGCCGGACGGGCACTCTCGGACGGGTTGTGGTCCCTGCAAACCATTCAGATCCGCGATTTCTCGACGGATCGCCACCGGACCGTGGACGACACGCCGGCCGGCGGTGGCGCCGGCATGGTCTTGCGCGCCGATATCCTGGCGAGGGCAATCGATCATGCGTCGCCGGCTAACGATCGCCGCCCGCGTTTGCTGATGAGCCCGCGAGGCACCCCGCTGACACAGGCACGAGTGCGAAGCTTGGCCGAGGGTCCCGGCGCGGTCGTCGTGTGCGGCCGGTTCGAGGGCGTCGACCAGAGGGTGATCGACGCGCGCGGGCTGGAGGAGGTCTCAATCGGCGACTACATCCTGTCGGGCGGCGAGCCCGCCGCGCTGGTGCTGCTTGATGCCGTCGTGCGGCTGCTGCCCGGGGTCATGGGCAACCAGGCGTCCGGCTCGGAAGAGAGTTTCGAGACCGGCCTGCTGGAGCACCCGCACTACACGCGACCCACCCAATTCGAGGGCAGTCCGATCCCCGAGGTCCTCGTGTCCGGCAATCATGCGAAGATCGCTGCCTGGCGCCGGCAGGAGTCGG
The DNA here is from genome assembly GCA_019635755.1 of Rhizobiaceae bacterium. Classification (GTDB taxonomy): domain Bacteria; phylum Pseudomonadota; class Alphaproteobacteria; order Rhizobiales; family Rhizobiaceae; genus OAS926. The sequence continues at coordinate 216,992 of JAHBYW010000007.1, forward strand.
AACGGCTCACCGCCACCCGGCGGCCCGACCTCTGGGCGGCTCGCCCATTGGACGCGCAGGCGAAAAAGCGCGCGCCGAAGGCGTGACAAGCCGCGACTTTTGGTGTATCGCCGCGCCCGAACCGGGGGAGAATTCCCCGGACCCGTCAACCAAGAACGGTGAATTCGCCCCTGCCGGGCCGCTCTTCAGGGCAATCCGGCATAGCAGAGCGGTCTTCGAACCGCGTTGCAAGCGCCGGGCGCTCTGACTGTCCTAGAACCAGAAAAGGGTCAGGCGATGGACATCATCAGCCAGCTCGAGGCCGAACAGGTCGCGAAAATCGAAGCCAAGCGCAAGCTTCCCGAATTCCATCCCGGCGACACGGTCCGCGTCAATGTGCGCGTCACCGAAGGTTCGCGCACCCGCGTGCAGGCCTATGAAGGCGTCGTCATCGCCCGCGCTGGCGCCGGCCTCCACGAGAACTTCACCGTGCGCAAGATCTCCTATGGCGAAGGCGTGGAACGCGTGTTCCCGGTCTACTCGCCGATGGTCGAGGGCGTCGACATCGTCCGTCGCGGCAAGGTGCGCCGCGCCAAGCTCTATTATCTGCGCGACCGCCGCGGCAAGTCTGCTCGTATCGTGGAGAACACCGGCGTGCGCGCCAGGAAGCTGAACGACGCCGAGCGCGAGGCGCAGGCTGCCGAGAAGGCGAAGCTGGAGGCCGAGAAGGTCGCCGCCGCCGAGGCCCTGGCCGTCGAGAAGGCCAAGGAAGACGCCAAGGCGTAAGTTGCCAGAGCTTGCATGAAAAGGCGGCTTCGGCCGCCTTTTTTCGTTTTGGAGGAGCGATGACCGACCGCAGCAGGATCGACATCCGGCCGCTGACGCGCAGCGACGCGCCGGCGTTCCGCGCACTCAGGATCGCCGGTCTGACGGAATCGCCCGGCGCCTTCACCGCGAGCATCGAAGAAGAGGAGGCGGTGTCCGACGCGGACATGGCCGCCCGCGCGGAACCTGCGGCGCCGAGCGTCTTCTTCGGCGCCTTTGACGACGGCCGGCTGGTCGGCATGGCGGGTTACATCGCCAACGACCGGCCGAAGACGCGCCACAAGGGCGTGATGGTGGCCGTCTATGTCGCGCCGGAGTGGCGCGCGACAAAGATCGGACGCCGGCTCGTCGATGCCGTTGTCGACCACGCCGCGGCCCTCGGGGCGATCCTGCTCTGCACGGTTCGGGCCGACAACACTCCAGCCCGCACCCTCTATCTGCGGCTGGGCTTCGTTCCCTATGGTCTGGAGCGCAACGCGATCCGCATCGGCGACGCCTTCCACGACGACGAACTTCTGGCACTGGATCTGCGGAGCGGCAGGCGACCGGTGCCGACCGCGGCCGCTTGACCCGTTGGGGACGAGGCGGTCGCCTGACCCGGCCTCGCGATCAGCAAGATCCATTGCCGCCAGAAATCATTGCATGAGAACGTTTTCGCGCGATTTCCGACAATTGCAGACGCGGGCGCTTTGCAGCTTTCGGGCCGGGCGCTAAGGTCGGCCCCTGTCGTTTGTCCAGAGGGAGCCTTCCGTGACCATCCGCACCGCAGCCTTTGCCCTTGCCGCACTCCTCACCGCCACCGCGGGGAGCGTCGCCCAGGACGTGCCCGATCTCGCCGGACGCACCGTCGTCGTGGTGACCGAGAATGCCTATTTCCCGCTGCAGTTCGTCGATCCGAAGACCCAGCAGCCGGTCGGCTGGGAATATGACGCGATGGACGCGCTGTCGAAGAAGCTGAACTTCAAGGTCGAGTACCAGAACACGTCCTGGGACGCGATGATCCAGGCGGTGTCGGACAAGCAGTACGACATGGGCATGACCGGCATCACCATCAAGGAAGAGCGCAAGGAGAAGGTGGACTTCTCCGATCCCTACATGCGCTCGGAGATCTTCATGCTGGTGCGCGGTGACGAGCGCCGCTTCGCCGATCCGAAGGCCTTCGCCGGTGACGAGAAGCTGCTGGTCGGCGCGCAGGCGGGCACCTCGCCCTTCTACGTCGCGGTCTACAACGTGCTGGACGGCAACGAGCAGAACCCGCGCATCAAGCTGTTCGAGACCTTCGCGGCGTCGGTCGCGGCGCTCCAGGCCGGCGACGTCGACCTCGTGCTGACCGACAGCGCGGGCGGCGAGGCGCTGGTCAAGCAGTCGGGCGGCAAGCTGAAGATGGTCGGCGAGCCGCTGCAGGCGGAAGACTTCGGCTTCATCTTCCCGAAAGGCTCCGACCTCGTCGCGCCCATCAACGCCGGCATCGCGGCCCTGAAGGCCGACGGCACGTTCGACGCCATCACCAAGAAGTGGTTCGTCGACTACACGCCCTGATCCGGGCGCATCCTGCGTGGTCGAGATCGACGGATACCGGCCGGGCGCGCTGGCCGGTATCGTCGGCATGCACGCGGCCTATTACGCGAAGCACTGGAATTTTGGTCTGCCCTTCGAAGCGAAGGTCGCGAGTGAACTGGCCGAGTTCCTGACCCGCATGGACAGAACGCGCGATCTGTTCCTCGTCGCCTACGACGGCGGCCGGCCTGTCGCCTCGGTGGCGGTCGACGTCAGCGGCGGCGGGCCGGGCGGTGCGCATCTCAGGTGGTTCATCGTCGATGACGGCCAGCGCGGTACCGGCCTGGGCGGGGCCCTGCTGGAGCGCGCGGTGGAACACTGCGACGGGCTCGGCTGCGCCTCGATCTGGCTGACCACCTTCGCCGGCCTCGACGCCGCGCGCCGCCTCTACGAACGGGCAGGGTTCCATCTGGTCTCGGTCGCCGAGCGCGACCAGTGGAGCGGCGGCGTGCAGGAGCAACGCTTCGAGCGGCAGCCGCCTGTGCGGGCTCACACGGAGGCAGGGACGTGACACCGGCCCGACGGCCGGGCACGGAACGGGAGGATTTCCCGTACTGGCTGGTCGCGGCGATCGCGATCGCTGTCACGGTCGCGGTGCTGATCGCCGCGAACGACCTGTGGTCGCAGGTGTTCCGCACCGTCGCGGCCGGAATCTGGACGACCGTCTACGTCACGGTGGTCGCCTTCACCCTCGCCTCGCTCATCGGGCTCGGCGTCGCGCTGATGGCACTGTCGGGGTCGATCGTGCTGCGGCAGGTCTCGCGCTTCTACGTCGAGATCATCCGCGGCGTGCCGATCATGGTGCTGCTGTTCTGGATCGCCTTCGCCGGCGTCCCCGGCTTCGTCAGCCTGTGGAACTGGCTCTCCACGCCGTTGCGCGACGCCGGGGTGACCGACGAATTGCTGGTGCGCGAGGTGTCGCTGCTGTGGCGGGCGGTGATCGCGCTCACCATCGGTTATTCCGCGTTCATCTCCGAAGTCTTCCGCGCCGGCATCCAGGCAGTCGACCGCGGCCAGATCGAGGCCGCCAAGGCGCTCGGCCTGTCACGCTACCGCCGCTTCCGGCACATTGTCCTGCCGCAGGCGATCCGAACGATCCTGCCGCCGCTCGGCAACGATTTCATCGCCATGGTCAAGGACAGCTCGCTCGTCTCCGTCCTGGGCGTTGCCGACATCACCCAGATGGGCAAGGTCTACGCCGCCGGCACCTTCCGCTTCTTCGACACCTACTCGATCGTGGCTTACATTTACCTGCTGCTCACCGTCAGCCTGTCGCTGGGGTTGCGGTCGCTCGAGAAACGCATGCGCAAGGGGTTCGACCATGGGTGACGGCGAGGAGGGGCGCGACCCCGAGGCGTGGAAAGCCGTCTACGAGGCGACCACGCCGGCCGAGCTGCAGGCGGCCTATGCCGACTGGGCGGCGCACTACGACAGGGAGACGATGGCGCTCGGCTACTGCCTGCCCTTCGTCGTCACGTCATGGCTGGCGCGTTACGTGCCGCGCGGCGAGGGACCGCTGCTCGACGCCGGCTGCGGCACGGGGCTGTCCGGGCCAATCGTCAGGGCGCTGGGCTACGACCGGCTGGAAGGGCTCGACATGTCGCCCGACATGCTTCGCATTGCCGGATCGCGCGGCGCCTACGCCGCGCTGCGGCAGGCCGAGCTCGGCAAGCCGCTGCCCTGGTCGGATGGCCATTTTCGCGCCGTCTTCTCCACCGGCGTGTTCACGGAAGGGCATGCTCCCGCCTCCGGCTTCGACGAACTGGTCCGCGTCATGGTGCGGGGCGGGCACGCCATCGTCACCATACGCGACATCCTCATGGGGCCGATGGGCTACGGCGCCAAGTTCGACGAACTGGCTGCCGCCGGACGCTGGCGGCTGGTCGAGGAAAGCACGACCTTCCGCGCCTTCGTCGTCGGCGAACCCAACACGCTGCTCAAGGCGTTCGTGTTCGAGATCCTCTGACATCCGCGGAACCGCGCGGCTCGGCCGGCGTTTTGGCGAACGCGCATGTCGGCCGCCGCCCTGCGGTCCGCGCGCTTGGGGGATCCATGGAACAGCTCGTCGAAGAATTCGGCCATCCGACCTACACCGCGTTTCCCGTCATCGTCGCGCGGCTGCTGCTCGCGGCGCTGTTCGGCGCCGTGATCGGTTTCGAACGCGAGTGGCGCAACCGTCCGGCGGGCCTGCGGACTCACATCCTCGTCTGCGTCGCGGCTGCAATCTACGCGCTGCTGACCATCGAGATCGTTCATGCGCCGATGTTCGTGCACGACGGGTCGCAGTTCGATCCGATCCGTATCGTCGAGGCGGTGACGGCCGGCGTTGCCTTCCTCGCTGCAGGCGTCGTCATCTTCACCAAGGGCGAAGTCCATGGCCTGACGACCGGTGCCGGCATGTGGCTCGCCGGCGCGATCGGCGTCGCCTCCGGGCTGGGCCTCTGGCAGGTTGCACTGTTCGCGACCGTGCTGGCGCTTGCCGTGCTGACGCTGCTGCATACGCTGGAGCGAAAGCTCGACCTCAACAACGGCCCGCTGATCCGGGCGCCCGAGGAAGGCAAGCGCGAAGAGTGACGTCTGCCCCGCGAGGAGTCGCGGGGCTGGAGACAGGCCGACCCGGGGGGCGTCGTTCCCGCGGCCGCAGATTGCCGGAAACGCAAAAGATTGCTATCTCGCCAGGCGTGGAACGGCTTTTCGGACATCCCGCCTACAAGGGCTTCACGCTGCAGGACAGGAAGCGCCTGCCGGCGCGGTTCTACGCGCGGGTCGCCGGCACATCGACCAGCCTGATCGGCTGAACGCGCCGTACGACCCGGCGGACGCGCCGGTTTCCTCCACCGCCTGAGCACCCTTTCCATCGACGGATCATCGCCATGAGCGCACCCCGCACCCTCTACGACAAGATTTTCGACGACCACGTCGTCGACCGGCAGGAAGACGGCACCTGCCTGCTCTACATCGACCGTCACCTCGTGCACGAGGTGACCAGCCCGCAGGCGTTCGAAGGCCTGCGCATGACCAACCGCAAGGTGCGTCATCCGGAGCGCACGCTGGCCGTGGTCGACCACAACGTGCCGACCTCGCCCGACCGCAAGCACGGCATCAAGAACGAGGAGAGCCGCATCCAGGTCGAGGCGCTGGCCAAGAACGCGAAGGATTTCGGCGTCGAGTACTACTCCGAGAATGACGTGCGGCAGGGCATCGTCCACATCGTCGGACCCGAGCAGGGCTTCACGCTTCCCGGCATGACGATCGTCTGCGGCGACAGCCACACGTCGACGCATGGCGCCTTCGGCGCGCTGGCGCATGGCATAGGTACGTCGGAGGTCGAGCACGTTCTCGCCACCCAGACGCTGATCCAGAAGAAGGCCAAGAACATGCTGGTGCGCGTCGACGGGGTCCTGCCCGAAGGCGTCACCGCCAAGGACATCGTGCTCTCCATCATCGGCGAGATCGGTACGGCCGGCGGCACCGGCTACGTGATCGAATATGCCGGCGAGGCGATCCGCGCGCTGTCGATGGAAGGCCGGATGACGATCTGCAACATGTCGATCGAAGGCGGCGCCCGCGCCGGCCTGATCGCGCCGGACGAGACGACCTTCGCCTATGTGAAGGACAAGCCGCGCGCGCCGAAAGGCAAGGCGTGGGACATGGCGCTCGACTACTGGAAGACGCTGAAGACGGACGAAGGCGCGCATTTCGATAAGGTCGTCGTGCTGGACGCCGCCAAGCTGCCGCCGATCGTCACCTGGGGCTCCTCGCCCGAGGACGTCGCGTCCGTCACCGGCACGGTGCCGAACCCCGACGAGATCGAGGACGAGAACAAGCGCAATTCGAAGAAGCGCGCGCTCGACTATATGGGCCTGACGCCGGGAACCAAGATGACCGACATCGCCGTCGATCGCGTCTTCATCGGCTCCTGCACCAACGGCCGGATCGAGGATCTTCGCGCGGCGGCGAAGGTCGTCGAGGGTCGGAAGGTCGCGTCATCGGTCAGCGCCATGATCGTGCCGGGCTCTGGTCTCGTGAAGGAGCAGGCCGAGAAGGAAGGGCTGGACCGGATCTTCATCGAGGCCGGCTTCGACTGGCGCGAGCCCGGCTGCTCCATGTGCCTGGCGATGAACGACGACAGGCTGGTGCCCTACGAGCGCTGCGCGTCGACGTCGAACCGCAATTTCGAAGGCCGTCAGGGGTTCAAGGGCCGCACGCACCTCGTCTCGCCGGCGATGGCCGCAGCGGCCGCGATCGCCGGGCGGTTCGTCGATATCCGCGAGTGGCGGTAGGCTCACGGCCTGACAAAGATTGGGATTCATGAACCGTGCCTAGGCACGGTTCATGAAGGGCCAACCCTTGCACACCCTGACGATCTCGCTGACACCAGCGGGCCCGCCGCGCGCAGAGCGCGGGGGATGGTGGCACTTGTGCGTCCAACAGCGAAGTCCTCCGCGATGCACTGCGACCGTGGGAGCGACGGAAACAGTTCGCGCCTCGAGTTGCCCGCTCAAGCGCGCCTATGACGAAGGCAAGGCGAGCGGCGAGTCTCTGCGTACCGACGCTCGGTTTGGCTGGACTGACCGGGTCAGCCCTTCTCGCCCGCACCCCGCCGGACGATCTCGTGGAAGCTCTCGCGCCTGCCGGGAACGTCCTTGGCCACGACCAGGGCGAGCTCCTGCCGGTCGAACTCCTTGAACCAGTCGTCCCATTCGACCAGCTCGATCCCGCCGGCATTCGGCGGGCGCTCGGCACGGTCCTGGTCCTGGTAGGCGGCCTGGTCGAAGACGATCCGCAACATCGGCTGCGTGCCGGAGGCAGGAGACACGTCGACGATCGCGGGCGTGCCCATGCGCGCGGCCGCCCAGTCACGGATCGCCTCGTGTTCGGTCAGGGTTACTGTTTCTGCCATCTGGCCCTCCTGTCGTGCCGCACAACGCCTGCAGCGCTGTCGCGTTCCGCGCGCTGAAGCCGCCCGTGTCGTTGGATTTGCGGCCGCAGGCGCGGCGGAGTCAACGCGGCCGATTGCCCTGGATGCCCGACGGGCCGCTGCCGGGATCGCCTCACGCATTAACCGGTTCTTGGGCCACGTGTGCTTCAATCTCAGGCACAGGGACCGCAACACAAGAACAATTGATGAGCGGCGCAGGCTTCATCCTGGCGATCAACCTGGCGATGGCGGGTTTTCTGGCTGCCTCGTTTCTGGCGATCGCCGTCTACGACACGTCGCGCGTCTCGGCGCGCTGGCTGGCCGCGGCCTATGCGCTCGGCATGGTCAACTTCGGCATGGAGTTCGCCATCCCCTGGCTCGCCCATCCCGGCCTGGCGGTCGTCCTGTCCTTCGGCTCGATCCTCGGCGCGATGGCGCTGTTCAACGTCGGCCTCGCCAGCCGCTATCACATCCTCCCGCCTGCGGCGCTGATGACCGGGCTCTTCGCGGTGTCGCTCGTGACCGTCTGGCTGATCCAGGACCTGCCCCGCCACGCGCCCACGCGCATGTTCGCCTACCAGGCGCCGTATTTCCTGATGCAGGCGATCGGCGCCGCGATCGTGCTCGCGGCGCGGCCGAGGCGCGCCCTCGACCACGCCCTCGTCGCGCTGCTGGTGCTGAGCGCGCTGCAATTCCTGTCGAAGCCGCTGCTGGCGCTCGCCTTCGGCGGCTGGGGCGAGAACCCGCAGGCCTATCTGGACAGCACCTATGCGCTGATCTCGCAGTCGATGGGAACCGTCTTCGCCATCGCGCTGGCGCTGATGATGTTCATCGTCCTCATGCGCGACGTGCTGGACGATGTCACCGAGAAGTCGGAGACCGACACGCTGTCCGGGCTGCTGAACAGGCGCGGTTTCGAGGCGCGGGCGGAGCAGGCGCTGCGCGCCGCGCGCCGGCAGAAGATGCCGCTGTCGCTGGTGATCGCCGACCTCGACCACTTCAAGTCGATCAACGACACCCACGGCCATGCGGCCGGAGACCGGGTGATCGCCGCGTTTTCCGGTTTCCTGCGCGCGACCGGGCAGTCGCCCTATGCAACCGGCCGCATCGGCGGCGAGGAGTTCGCCATCGTGCTCCCCGGCGCGAACCTCGCCGCGGCGCGGCTGTTTGCCGAGGGCGCCCGCAACGCCTTTCCCGCACTGGCGATCGACGGGCTGCCCGGCATGCGCTGCACCGCAAGCTACGGCGTCGCCGAACTGATGGCGGGCGAGGGCCTCGCAGACCTCATGCGGCGGGCCGACGCCGCGCTCTACGAGGCGAAGAACGCCGGCCGCGACTGCGTTCGCGTGTCCCGGCCGGAGATCGTTCCGCGCCAGCTCGCGAGCTGACGCGGCGACGCTCTCGACGTCAGCGGATGCCGTCGCAGGCCGGCGTCGGGACGTAGCCGTCCGCCAGGCCGTACATGTAGCTTCGACCCTTCAGCAGCACCGCGCCGCCGCAGCGGCGGGCCGCCGGCTTCGTCTCGGTGTCCTCGTAGTAGACGATCTCCGGCTCGTCGGACTGGCCGGCATCCTCATAGGCTGCGAGTTCGTCGGCCAGATGGCCGGCGCCGACGACGATCCGCTTGTAGCCCGAGCGGCTGTGCACCACCAGGTTGCCGAAGGAGTCGGCATAGATGCGGTCCTTCAGCCGGTTGCCCGCCTCGGCCGGCGCCGTGCCGGCCAGCGAAGCCGCGAAAGCGATCGCCGCCGCGGCCAGCGGCAGGCGCAGAAGTCCAGTACTCATGGCGCGTCTTTCTTTCTTGTGCGACGCAGCCTCCCCGACCGCCAGATTAACGTCTCCTTAACCAAAGTCACGTGGGCCGTGCCCACGGAACGGCGGCTTCGTCGGACATGGTTAATATCCACAGGCCTGGCCAGCCGACCTCAGGGCGCGACCAGCGCGGCACCGGGACGATTGCCCTCGGGCCGGGGTTGCGGATAGCCTGCACCGATGAGGAAGAGGCATCGCCTTGGCGGCCGGTTCGGCCGCGCCGCCGCCTGCTCGGCGCTGGCCGGCACGCTGGCCGCCTGCACGACCGGGGGGCAGGGCGATGCCGGCCCGTTGGTGGCAGAGGTCCAGCCGCGGAAGGCCACCTATCAGTGCGAGGACGCGGAACCGGTGACCATCGAGAACCGGCGCTCGTCGCTGATCCTGACCACCGCCGGCGGCGCGTCCATCGAACTCGCGATGGCGCCCGAATCGCAGGGCTCGCGCTACGTGCAGGATGGCATGGCCGTCGTCCTCGACGGCCGCGACGCGCTGATCATGCCCGCCGGAGCCGAGCCCATTCCCTGCAAGCGATGATCGCGGAACCGGGGTGGTCCGGGGCCAAATCGATTAAAGCGTGCACGGTGCGAAGGGCGGCGCACAAGATGGTGCGGCGAAAGGGTTTTCAGGCTTTGACGCGCTGCAAAAAGCAGCCTAGTTAGGCGCTGCGCGCGTCGCAATCGGGATGGTTCCTGCCGCTCTCCCGACCCTCTTGCGGCGTCGGAACTGGGGAAGCCATGAGCCGATCAACAGCCACCCGGGCGCGGCCGCTGTCGCCGCATCTCAGCGTCTATCGCTTCACGCCCACGATGGCGATGTCGATCCTTCACCGCATCACCGGGATCGTTGTCTATTTCGGCATGCTGCTCGTCGCCGCCTGGCTGGTCGCCGCGGCGACCTCGCCCGGCCTGTTCGACACCGCGCAGTGGATCGCCGGCAGCTGGGTGGGCCTGGTAGTGCTCGTCGGCCTCACCTGGGCGATGTACCATCATATGCTGGGCGGCATTCGCCATTTCGTCTGGGATACCGGGACGGGGCTCGAGAAGCGCACCGCCACGACGCTCGCGCACCTGACCTGGATCGGTTCGGTGCTGCTGACGGTCCTGACTTGGGGCGCCTTCGTCGCGCTCCTCTGGAGCCGCTGATGAGCGGGATGCGCACGCCGCTGGGCCGGGTCCGCGGTCTCGGCTCGGCCAGGGACGGGACGATGCATTTCTGGACCGTCCGCGTGACCGGGATGGCATTGGTGCCGCTCACCCTGTTCGCCGTTGGGCTCGTCTTCTCTCTGCTCGGCGCCGACTATCAGACCGTCCGCTCGGTCCTCGCCCAGCCCGTGGTCACGATCGCGCTTGCTCTGTTCGTGATCGCCAGCGTCGAGCACATGCGTCTCGGCATGCAGGAGACGATCGCCGACTACATTCATGGCGAGTTGCTGAAGGTCTTCACGCTGATGGCCAACACCGCATTCTGCTACCTCGTCGGGGCCGCCGCGGTGTTCGCATTGCTCAGAATTGCATTCGGGGGTTGAATTGGCGAAATCTCCGGCCGCGAACGGCAAGGCCTACTCCTACACCGATCACAAGTTCGACGTGGTGGTCGTCGGCGCGGGCGGCGCGGGTCTGCGCGCCACACTCGGCATGGCAGAGCAGGGCCTGAAGACGGCCTGCATCACCAAGGTCTTCCCGACGCGCTCGCATACGGTGGCCGCGCAGGGCGGCATCGCCGCGTCGCTGCAGAACATGGGGCCGGACCACTGGCAGTGGCACCTCTACGATACGGTGAAGGGCTCCGACTGGCTGGGTGACGTCGACGCGATGGAATATCTGGCGCGCGAGGCGCCGGCCGCCGTCTACGAACTCGAACACTACGGCGTGCCGTTCTCGCGCACCGAGGAAGGCAAGATCTACCAGCGGCCGTTCGGCGGCCACATGACCGAGTTCGGCGACGGCCCGCCGGTGCAGCGGACCTGCGCTGCCGCCGACCGTACCGGCCACGCGATCCTGCACGCGCTCTACGGCCAGTCGCTGAAGCACTCGGCGCAGTTCTTCGTCGAGTATTTCGCGCTCGACCTGATCATGGAGCCGGACGGACGGTGCACCGGCGTGGTCGCCTGGAACCTCGACGACGGCACGATTCATCGCTTCTCGGCGAAGATGGTGGTGCTAGCGACTGGCGGCTACGGCCGCGCCTATTTCACCGCGACGTCCGCGCACACCTGCACCGGCGACGGCGGCGGCATGGTGGCGCGCGCCGGCCTGCCGCTCCAGGACATGGAGTTCGTGCAGTTTCATCCGACCGGCATCTACGGCGCGGGCTGCCTGATCACCGAGGGCGCGCGCGGCGAGGGTGGCTATCTGGTGAACTCGGAGGGCGAGCGCTTCATGGAGCGCTACGCGCCGTCGGCGAAAGACCTCGCGTCGCGCGACGTGGTGTCCCGCTGCATGACGATCGAGATCCGCGAAGGGCGCGGGGTCGGCAAGACGAAGGATCACATCTTCCTCCACCTCGACCATCTCGATCCGGCGGTGCTGCACGAGCGGCTGCCGGGCATCTCCGAGAGCGCCAAGATCTTCGCCGGCGTCGACGTGACGCGCGAGCCGATCCCGGTACTCCCGACCGTCCACTACAACATGGGCGGCATCCCGACCAATTTCTGGGGTGAAGCGCTGAACCCGAGCGAGGGTGCGCCCGACCAGACGACGCCCGGACTGATGGCGGTCGGCGAGGCCGGCTGTGCCTCGGTGCATGGCGCCAACCGTCTCGGCTCCAACTCGCTGATCGACCTCGTCGTGTTCGGCCGCGCCGCGGCCATCCGTGCCGGTCAGGTCGTCGACCGCAAGGCGGCGATCCCGGCGCCGAACGAGGCGTCGGTGCAGAGGATCATGGACCGCTTCGACCGCATCCGCCACGCGGACGGTTCGACGCCGACGGCCGTGCTGCGCGACAAGATGCAGCGCGCCATGCAGGAGGACGCCGCCGTGTTCCGCACGGAGGAGTCGCTGCAGCAGGGCTGCCGGCGCATCTCGGAGGTCTGGAGCGAGCTGAAGGACCTCAAGGTCTACGACCGCTCGATGATCTGGAACTCGGATCTGGTCGAGACGCTGGAGCTGGAGAACCTGATGGCGAACGCCATCACCACGGTCTACTCGGCCGAGGCACGGCAGGAGAGCCGCGGCGCGCATGCCCGCGAGGACTTCTCCGCGCGCGACGACGTGAACTGGCGCAAGCACACGCTTGCCCGGCTGTCGCCCGACGGCAAGGTGTCGCTCTCCTACCGGCCGGTGCACACCGAGACGATGCTGCCCGTCGAGCAGGGCGGCATCGAACCGAAGCGGATCGCGCCCAAGGCACGGGTGTATTGAGATGGCCTTGGCGGTCGCCACAGCGGGTTACTCCGGCAAGCCGCTTGCGGCGAAGCTTGGATTCAAGGAGGGCATGGTCGCGGCCTTTGTCGCGCTTCCGCCGTCGCTCGATTCCCTTCCCGATTCCGTGTCGTTCGGCCGTGCCGACCGGCTGCACGAGTGGCGTGATCTCGCCGGCATACGCGGGCCCTACGACGCCATCCATGCCTTCACCAGGGGATCCAGGGAAATCGAAGCGCACCTGCCCGACGCTCAGTCGGCGATCGTCCGCGCCGGCATGATCTGGGTCTCGTGGCCGAAGAAGGCGTCGAAGGTTGCCACCGACGTGACCGAGGATGCCGTTCGCCGCGAGGCGCTGAAGCTCGATCTGGTCGACGTGAAGGTCGCGGCGATCGATGAAACATGGTCCGGGCTCAAGCTCGTGATCCGAAAGGACCGCCGCTAGATGGTCGAACTCACCCTCCCCCAGAACTCCAAGATCCGGCCCGGGAAGACCTGGCCGAAGCCAGACGGCGTGACCAACCTGCGCGAATATCGCATCTACCGCTGGTCGCCGGACGACGGCGAGAACCCGCGCGTGGACACCTATTTCGTCGACATGGACGATTGCGGCCCAATGGTGCTGGACGCGCTGCTGTGGATCAAGAACAGGATCGACCCGACGCTGACGCTCCGCCGCTCCTGCCGCGAGGGCATCTGCGGCTCCTGCGCGATGAACATCGACGGGGCCAATACGCTGGCCTGCACCAGGGGCATGGACGACATTTCCGGCGCGGTGAAGGTCTATCCGCTGCCGCACATGCCGGTGGTGAAGGACCTCGTCCCCGACCTCACCGTGCCCTATGCACAGCTCACCTCGATCGAGCCGTATCTGAAGACCGTGTCGCCCGAGCCGGCGAAGGAATGGCTGCAGAGCCATGAGGACCGGCAGAAGCTCGACGGCCTCTACGAGTGCATCCTGTGCTTCTGCTGCCAGACGTCCTGCCCGAGCTACTGGTGGAACGGCGAGAAATATCTCGGTCCGGCCGTGCTGCTGCAGGCCTATCGCTGGCTGATCGACAGCCGCGACGAGGCGACGGGCGAGCGGCTGGACAATCTGGAAGACCCGTTCCGTCTCTATCGCTGCCACACGATCATGAACTGCACGCAGGCCTGCCCGAAGGGTCTCAACCCGGCAAAGGCCATCGCCGAGATCAAGAAGATGATGGTGGAGCGCCGGGTGTAGCGCGCGCTCGTCGCGCTTGCGGGAGCGTTTCGCATGTGCATGACAGTGATCCACTCGGTACTGCCGTCGAGGAGGTCGCAGCCGTGAACGAGGCGGGTCCGATAGGCCGCGCGGAGGCGCGCGATCGCTTCCCTGGAAGCCGGTGGTGCTAGCGCTCCTCCGCCGCGAGCTCAGCCTTGCCGTGCGCGCCGGCGGCGGCGCGCCGGCGGGCGTGCTGTTCTTCCTCGCTGTCGTCGCCACGGTTCCGCTGGCCGTCGGTCCCGACCCGGCGACGCTGTCGCGCATCGGCCCGGCGGTGCTTTGGATCGGGGCGCTGCTCGCCTCGCTGCTGGGCCTCGATCGGCTCTTCCAGGCCGATCGCGAGGACGGCGCGCTCGACCTGCTGATCATCGCCTCCGACCGCCATTTCCTGCCGCTGACCGTGTTCGTGAAGGCGCTGGCGCACTGGATCGCCGGCGTGCTGCCGCTGGTCGTCGCAGCGCCGGTGTTCGGGCTGCTGCTCGGCATGGACGCGCTATCGATCGGCGCCACGCTGCTGACGCTGCTTGCCGGAACGCCGGCCATCGCCTTCGTCGGCTCGGCCGGCGCGGCGGCGGCCGTCGCCCTGCCCCGCGGCGGCCTGCTGGTCTCGGTGTTGGTCCTGCCGATCGTGCTGCCGGTGCTGATCTTCGGCGTCTCCGCCAGCTACGCGGCGATCGCCGAGCCCGACCCGTTCCTGCCGCCCTTCCTGATCCTGTGCGCGCTCACGCTGTTTCTCGCTGTGGTCGGCCCGGTCGCGGCTGCGGTTGCCGTCCGCTGGTCGGGTGACTGAAACGGTGACGGTCCGTCGCCGCCCCGAACTGCAGCCCAACCGGCGCGGCCATTGATTTTCTCAGCCGGAAACGTCACCTGACCCCCATGAAAAAGATCGGGTTCCTCTCCTTCGGCCACTGGTCGCCTTCGCCGCAGTCCGGCACGCGTTCGGGCGCGGATGCGCTTCTGCAATCGATCGATCTCGCGGTCGCTGCCGAGGAACTGGGCGCCGACGGCGCCTATTTCCGCGTCCATCACTTTGCCCGACAGCTCGGCTCGCCGTTTCCGCTTCTCGCGGCAGCAGGCGCGAAGACCAAGCGCATCGAACTCGGCACCGCCGTCATCGACATGCGCTACGAGAACCCGCTCTACATGGCCGAGGACGCCGGTTCAGCGGACCTGATCGCCGGCAGCCGGCTGCAGCTCGGCATCTCCCGCGGCTCGCCCGAGCAGGTCATCGATGGATGGCGCTACTTCGGCTACGTGCCCGAGGAGGGCAAGACCGACGCCGACATGGCGCGCCAGCACGCCGAAGTGTTCCTCGACGTGATCCAGGGCAAGGGCTTCGCCCAGCCGAATCCACGCCCGATGTTCCCCAACCCGCCCGGCCTCCTGAGGCTGGAACCGTTCTCCGAAGGGCTGCGCGACCGGATCTGGTGGGGCGCGGCGACCGACGCGACCGCCATCTGGGCGGCGAAGCTCGGCATGAACCTGCAAAGCTCGACGCTGAAGTTCGACGAATCGGGCGAGCCGTTCCATGTCCAGCAGGCCAAGCAGATCCGCGCCTTCCGCGCCGCCTGGAAGGAAGCCGGCCACAAACGCGAACCACGCGTGTCCGTCAGCCGTTCGATCTTCGCGCTGGTGAACGATATGGACCGCGCCTATTTCGGCAGCAGCGAGAGCCAGGATCATTTCGGCTATATCGAGCCGCAGAAGATAGCGGTGTTCGGCCGCTCCTACGCCGCGGAACCGGGCGTGCTGGTGAAGCAGTTGAAGGAGGACGAGGCGATCGCCGAGGCCGACACGCTGCTACTGACCGTGCCCAACCAACTCGGCGTCGCCTATAACACGCACGTGATCGAAAGCATCCTCAAGCACGTCGCGCCGGGACTCGGCTGGCGGTAGCTGCTCCTATTTGCGCGGTGTCTTCGGAAGCGTCTTTGCTTCCTTTGCGAGGGCGGAGATGTTGGTGTCGGCGTCCTTCTCCCGCGCCAGCTTGCGCTGCTTGTCGAATGCGTCATAGGCGGTCTCCGCAACGCGCCGTGCATCCTCCGTACGGACGGAGCCACCTGATGTCAGAACCGTCCGCCCCAGTTGCTGGAGCTGTCGGTCGAGCAGGGTTTGCGCGTCCTGCATCATGACCAGCCGGCCGAGATCGAGCTGGTCCTCGAAAATGTCGAGCAGGATCGTCGTCAGCCGGTTGAGTTCCTTGATCTCGCTGTCTGCGAGGTAGTTCTTCGACACTGTGACATCCGTCTTGCGGATGTTGTCGTTCGGCCAGCTCTGCAAGCCCATGTTGTCGGAGCGAGCGTTTGCCCGGCCCGCGATGATTTCGGCTGGCGTGTGCGACGTGACGGCATAGACGAGCTTAGCTTGCGTCCGCTGGTAGAACTCGCGCGCGCCGGCGGAGCCGCCGTCATAGTCCTGGCACATCGAGCAGATCCGGCGCAGTTCCCGGTACACATTCGCTTCGTCGGAGCGGATGTCGCGGATGATCTCGCGGAGTTCGGCGACGCGATCAGAATTCTCCGGCTGCTTGAGGCGCGGGGCGTCGACAACGAACCCCTTCTTGGCGAACTGCACAAGAATGCCGGTTGCCCAGCGGCGGAAAACGGTCGCTTGGGCGGACGACACCCGGTAACCGACGGAAATCACGACATCCAGATTGTAAAGGATGGCCGGGCGGCCGGTAGTTGTTTGCAATTTTTGCAAAGAAGTCGCTTCGTCGAGTTCGCCGTCACTGAACACTGCGGCAATGTGCCGGGAGATGGTCGACACATCGCGCCCAAAAAGCTCCCCGATCTGCGCCTGCGTCATCCACAGCGTTTCACCCTCGAAACGGATGTCGAGCCTCAGTCCCTTATCGGTACCGAAGACGAGGAACCGATCGCCAGTGTCGACGTCTTCCTGGAGGTGGACTGGTCCCTCGTTGTCGTCCGGCATCTTCGAGCTTCCCGGCTTCTAGTGAGAACAATATAGCAACTTCCCGGCGGCGCCGGGAGTGGCCAGCGTTATGCCTGTTGGTGTCGGAATCGCAGCCGCGACCATTCTGCTCACGCTCCTTTGATCGCCGTCAATTGCGCGCCAAACCGGCGCGGTCTATCTCTGCGCGATGAGCGACACGACCGCCGCGATCGGCTTCTGGAACGGGCTGGCAAACCCGACGCGTTTCGTTGCGCTGGCCGGCCGGCTCGTGCTGCCCCTGGCCATCCTCGCCGCGATCCTGCTGGCCGTAGGCTTGTGGATGTCGTTCACCGCGCCGGAGGACTACCAGCAGGGCATCACCGTGCGGATCATGTACATCCACGTGCCGTTCGCGTGGCTCGCCATGTTCTGCTACGGCGTCATGGCGATCGCGGCGCTCGGCACCTTGGTCTGGCGCCATCCGCTGGCCGACGTGGCGCTTAAGGCGGCGGCGCCCGTCGGTGCCACGTTCACCGCGCTGGCGCTCGCCACCGGTTCGATCTGGGGCAAGCCGATGTGGGGCACCTGGTGGGTGTGGGACGCGCGACTGACCTCGGTCTTCATCCTCCTCCTCATCTATCTCGGCATCATCGCGCTGACCCGTGCGCTCGACGACCCGTCACGCTCGGCCCGCGCCGCGGCGGTGGTCACGCTGGTCGGCGCCATCAACCTGCCGATCATCAAGTTCTCGGTCGACTGGTGGAACACGCTGCACCAGCCGGCGTCGGTGTTCCGGCTGGACGGTCCGACCATCCACGAAAGCCTGCTCTGGCCGCTGGGCATCATGGCGCTGGGCTTCACCATCCTCTTCCTCGCCATGCACCTGGCGGCGATGCGCACGGAGATCTTCCGCCGCCGCGTCGCTGCGATGCGCCGTGTCGAGGCACGCCGCGCCGAGGGGCGCCCGGCGACAGGAAACCGCCCTGCATGAGCACGCACGCGCTCTACGTGGCGGCCGCTTACGGCGTTACGGTCTTGGCGCTGAGCGCGCTGGTCGGCTGGCTGGCGATCGATCTCAGGCTGCGCCGGCGCGAACTCGCCGAGCTGGAGGCCAGCGGCGTGCGGCGGCGATCGGACCGCGACGGACCGGTCGCGTGAGCGCCGACGCCAACGCGCCGCGTCGGCGGTCGAAGATCGTCTTCCTGCCGATCCTTCTGTTCGCCCTGCTGGCGGCGCTTTTCCTGGCGCAGCTCCTGTCCGGCCGCGATGCGTCGGAGGTGCCGTCCGTCCTGATCGGACAGCCTGCGCCGGCGACCGCCCTGCCACCGCTTGCCGGAGCGGACCTGCCCGGCCTCAACTCGTCGGCCTTTGCGGGCAAGGTGACGCTGGTGAATGTGTGGGCATCCTGGTGCGCGCCGTGCCGCGAAGAGCATCCGGTGCTGGTCGAGCTGGCGAAGGACACGCGCTTTACGCTGGCCGGCCTCAACTACAAGGACAAGCCGGCCAACGCGTCGAAATTCCTGGTCGACCTCGGCAATCCCTACGCCGCGATCGGCGTCGACGAGGCCGGCAAGGCGGGACTGGATTGGGGCGTCTACGGCGTGCCTGAGACCTTCGTTGTCGGGCGCGATGGCACCATCCTCTACAAGCATATCGGCCCGCTGACGCCGGCCTCGCTCGCCTCTGCCCTCATGCCCCACGTGGAAAAGGCTCTGGCGACCACGAACTAGCGTCCGCTATTCATCGTCGATGACCGAGGACATCCGCGCCCATTTCCGCAGCCAGGCCGATGCGTGCGAGCGGCTGGGTTCGCCGTTCACGGCCCTGCTCGCCCGCATCGCGGCCGACGTGCTCGACGTCTACACCCAGGTCGGCGGCACCGTTCTCAACTGGCCCGGGCAGGCGCGCGACGATGCGGTGGCGCTGCGTTTTCTGGGCGCGCTGCATGCGCTCGTCCTCGCGGGCGCCGATCGTGAGCTGGCGGCGCTCTATCCGCCGCACGCGGCCGATCCCGAAGGCCTCCGCCACCTCATGCCCGCGGTGCTGGAGCGCCATGCCGACCGCATCATCCGCTCGCTGGCAAGTCCGCCGCAGACCAACGAGGTCGCCCGCGCCGCAATGCTGCTCCCCGGCCTGCTTGCCGTCGCGCGCCGGACGGACCTGCCGCTCGCCCTGTTTGAGATCGGCGCCAGCGCCGGTCTCAACCTGAACCTCGACCGCTTCCACCATGCCTATGGCAATGCCGCCTGGGGCGATTCCGGCGCCGCCGTGCGCCTGGCGCCGGAGGTGCGGGCGGCTCCGCCGCTCGACGGACGGCTGGAGATCGCGGCGCGACGAGGCTGCGACATCAGCCCGGTCGACCTCGCCGACCCCGAGGCACGGCTCCGGCTGCGCTCCTATGTCTGGCCGGATCAGGCGCTGCGCCGGCAGCGCATCGACGCGGCCATCGAACTGGCGCTGAATCGTCCTGTGGTCGTGGAGAAGGCCGAAGCGCTCGACTTCATCCGCCGTCACGCCGCGCAACCGATTCCCGGCGTCGCACGCACGCTGGTGCACTCGATCATGTGGCAGTACATGCCGCAGTCCACACGCCATGCGATCGAGGCGGAGATGGCGGCGATCGGCAAAGGTGCATCGGAGCAGTCGCCGCTCGCCTGGCTCCGGATGGAGCCGCTCGACACCGCGCAGCCGCACGCGCTGCTGACGCTGACGCTGTGGCCGTCGGGCGAGACGCTGGAGCTTGCGCGGTGCGACTATCACGGCCGCTGGATCGACTGGACCGGGCATCGGACTCCCGCCTGACCGGCCGGATTCCGCCTTCGCGCATTGCGTTCGTGGCGCCGAAAGTTTCAACCGAACGTGACTTTCCGTTGAGCGTCCGTTCTGCCTATTGTCCGGGCAATCAAAACAAGGACCTGAGGTCCGGCGAGGAAGTGGGACGGCCATGGGGCGTCTTGAGGTGGTACGGCTGGTCGCGGCCGCGCTGGTGATTCCTGCATTCGCGGGTCTCGCCTCCGCGCAGGAGACCTGGCGTCCGGCCGGCGTAATCGAACTCTTTACAAGCCAGGGCTGCAGTTCCTGTCCACCGGCCGACAAGATTTTCGGCAACCTCGCGGCCAAGGGCGAGTTCGTCGCGCTCGCCTACCACGTCGACTACTGGGACTATCTCGGCTGGAACGATTCCATGGCGACGCCCGAGAACACGGCCCGCCAGCGCGACTACGCGCGCGCCTTCGGCGCCCGCTCCGTCTACACGCCGCAGGCGGTCATCAATGGGCGGACCCACGTCAACGGTGCGGACCGGAAGGCGATCAAGTCGGCCTTCATGGACATGAAGAAGGCGGACAAGACCCCGGACGTCGGGATCACCGTCAAGCGTGCCGGCGAAAGCATCCTGATCGAGACCGAGGAGGGCGAGGGCGCCGAGCAGAACGCGCATGTCCTGCTCGTCTATTTCGACCCGGCGACGCAGGTGCAGATCGACCGCGGCGAGAACGTCGGGAAGACGGTCACCTATTGGAATGCCGTGACCTCGGTGCAGATCGCCGGCATGTGGCATGGCACCGCCACGCGCTACGAGATGCCGGCCAGCGAGATCGCCAAGAAGGGCGAGGGCGGTTGCGCAGTCCTGCTGCAGTCGATCACCGACGAGGGCCTGCCGGGTCCGATCCTTGGCGCCACGATCATCCGCAACGGCGATCGGTAGCTCGCGCTTCTCATCACGGCATCATTCGCGCTTCGGACTGAGGCGGCCCGTGCTTGGCGGGGAGGTATGATCCGTCCGCAGATCGCCGCGCCATCCGAATGCCCGGAACCCAAGAAAAAACCGGTGCCAGTTTGGGGCTGGCACCGGTTCCGGATTTTGGGATCGTCGCTCCCGGCTCCTTGCAAAAACCGGGGTTGGTTCGATCCGACGCAGACCCGTGGGCGGGGGGCTTGGGGTTTACGAGCCGGTGCCGGACCGAACCGTCTCAGGCAACGATCGGATCGTCGTCGGATATCGTGGCGTCGATTGGGATAAACCGTGACGCAATTGTGGCGAGGCGGTCACCAATCGTAACGCCTGCCCGTCCATTCGTGACCACGCTCGATGGAACCTTTCGCGGCCAGGCCGCGCTTGCATTTTGGGCAGGGACGCGCGACGTTCGGTCATCGAACCGTGATGGAAAGGTCCGTGCATGACCGATCGCGCCGGCGGAGGGGAGGATGGGGACGGCTCCGCAATATTGATCCCGCTGCATGAGGCGAGGCGGGATCGGCAAGATCATCCGGTCAGGTTCGACCGCAAGGAACTCGATCATATTCTCAAACTCTACGGACGCATGGTCGCCGCGAACGAATGGCGAGACTACGCGATCGACAGCTTGCGCGACCGCGCGGTCTTCTCGGTGTTCCGCCGCACCAGCGAGACGCCGCTCTACCAGATCGTCAAGGATCCGGCGCTCGCCCGCAAGCAGGGCGCCTACAGCGTCGTCGCCGCGACCGGCATGATCCTGAAGCGTGGCCCGGACCTGGCGCGCGTGCTGTCCGTGTTCGACAAGACGCTGCGGCTCGTCGGCGCCTGAGGGCGGTTACCGAGCTTGGCGAAGTTCGGCGTCAGAGGCGCGACGACGCCTCGGCGCTCATCACCTCCAGGATCGCCATCGCCTCCGAGGCGCGATCGGCCGCCACGAACAGATGGTCGTGGTGATAACCGGCGACTGGATTGACGCCGAGCCCCGCCGAGGCGAGGCGTGTCGCCACCGCCGCGATGAAGCCCACGGCCTCCAGCGAGGAGTGCACGTCGAGCGTGATCATCCGCGACGGGAAGATGGCGCGCAGGCCGGCCGACTGGGCCTCGGCCTGGGTAAGGACCAGCGTGGTGCCTTCCGCTTCCCGGAAGCTCATCAGCGGCACGATGCCGGCCGGCATCACGCTGCCCGGCAGCAAGGTCGCGAACACATAGACGTGGCCCGACAGACGCGGCCGCATCGACGCGATAAGCCGCGGCAGGTCGGTCTCGCCGGTCATGTCAGAGCCCGCAGAGCGGATAGCCCTTGTCCAGGAGGCCGCAGCGCCCGCCCGGTCCGCCGCAGGCCGCCAGCATCGCGCAGAGCACGGCCGTCGCCGTGATCGCCACGCGCCGGCGGAACGGGCGCGATGCCCGCGTCACTGCCCGCCCCGGTTCCAGCCGCGGCCGCGGTCGCCCAGCAGGTCGTGGCCGGTCTCGGTGATCACGACCGTGTCCTCGAGCTTGATGAAGCCGCGGCTCGGGTGAAGCATCGTCGTCTCGACGGACAGGACATGGCCGGCCCGCAGCGGGCGCGCCGCGTCGACGCCTTCATAGGCGACGGGATGGTTGGTCATCAGGAACGGCGCCTCGTGGCTGATGAGGCCCATGCCGTGCGCGAAGAAGTCGGTGAACTTCACATGCGGCGAGCGCTTCAGCTCGGCCTCGGCATGGGCGATCATGTCGCCGCCCAGCGTGCCCGGCGCGCATTTCGAGAACGCGGCCTGCTGCACCGCCTCGATCGAGGACAGAAGGTCGTTCAGCTCCGCGTCCGGCTCACCCAGCACGCCCA
Organism: Rhizobiaceae bacterium; assembly: GCA_019635755.1. GTDB lineage: Bacteria > Pseudomonadota > Alphaproteobacteria > Rhizobiales > Rhizobiaceae > OAS926. The sequence goes on from JAHBYW010000007.1 coordinate 239,147, forward strand.
TGCGGCAGAGATCGCCGATATAGCCGCGGTAGTTGCCGCCGGAATCGATCGACATCACCTCGCCCTTCTTCCACGCCTGCCGCGACACCGCGCGGTTGTGGCTGGCGCCCTGGGTGATCAGGCAGTACTCGAAGGTCAGCCCGCGATTGGTCTCCTCGCGCCGCAGCGTCTCCACCACCTCGCCGCGGGTGGTGCCCTCGCGGGAGGCGGCGAAGGTCGCCAGCATGGAATCGGTGATCAGCTCCGACGCCGAGCGCAGCAGCTCGATCTCGGCCGGCGTCTTGATCTCGCGCACCCGCTCGAACACGGCGTTGGCGTCGATGAACGACGCCTGGGGCAGCGCCTTCTGCAACGCCATGTAGGCATCGGCGGCGAGGAAGCCCGGCTCGTAGCCGATGCGGCCCTTCTCCAGCCCGATCTTCTTCAGATGCTCGGCCACCAGCGTTGCGCCGTCCACCGTTCCCCAGGCCGACAGGTAGGTCGACGGCGTCCAGAACGGCTTCACCTGCTGCTCATGGCCTTCCATCTTGTTGCCGACATAGGCGGCGCGATCCGGGCGGCCTTTCTCGTAGATCGCGAACGGCAGGTACCGGCTGTGGCCCAGCGCATCCATCGCGTGGAAAAAGATGTAGCGATAGCCGCCGAGGACGAACTGGACATTGTGCTTCGAGGTGGCGAGCAGGACGTCGACGCCCGCGTCGTCCATCAGGGCGTCGAGCTTGTCCCGGTCGAAGGGCACAAGCGGGGTCGTGTCGCGCGCGGCAACGTTCATGATGTCCTCCCGGCCAGTCGCGGAATCTGGTCCGACCAAAATGCACCCGCGCGAGCAAGCGGTCCAGAGACTTTGTGGTCGCAGCCCCTATCCGTCATCCGGGCTCCTGGCCGTTCGGCAATGCAGGCTCGGTGGGACGCAAAAGATGCGGATGGACCGTCCATGCCGGCGAGATCTGCTCGCCGCGAAGGCCTTGGTGTTTTGACTCGAATGCCTGTCGCTGGTATCGGGCGGCGCGCCAACAGGTGACAGGAGGTTGCCATGAGCAAGCACCGCGATTTCACCAACGCGCCGTCCTTTTGAGGTTACCTCGAAGCGGCGCAGATCCTTCCCGTCGGAGACGCATGTGAAGCGAGGGGCACGCGTCGTTCACGGCGACGTCGAGCTGATCGAAAAGCTCGGCCGCCGTGATCCATGTCCGTGCGGCTCCGGGAGGTTGTTTCAAGCGCTGCTGCTTGATTTCCGGGCGGTATGATGGCGCCTTGCGCGCCCACTACTTTCAGGGACCGGACATGAAAAAGGCGGGCACGTGCCCGCCTTCCTTTTTGCCCGCTGGGGGAACCTCAGTTCGCCGGCTCGGCGCTCGCGGCGGCGATCGCAGCGGCGGCGTCTTCCTTCGCCTTGGCGATGGCGGCGGCGCGGTCCTGCGCCTTCTTGCCCGGCTGCGCCTTGGTCGGGTTGTTGCGCGCCTCGCGCTTGGAGAGGCCGGCCTGGTCGAGGAAGCGCAGCACGCGGTCGGTCGGCAGCGCGCCGTTGGCCAGCCAGTGCTGCACGCGGTCGGTGTCCAGCTTCACCCGCTCCCCTTCCTTGGGCAGCAGCGGGTTCCAGGACCCCAGCGACTCGATGAAGCGGCCATCGCGCGGCGAGCGCACGTCGGCGACTACGATGTGATAGTAGGGCCGCTTCTTCGAGCCGGCGCGGGACAGGCGGATCTTCAATGCCATTTCAGTCTCCAGAACGATCTTGGTTGGTGTCTAGCTGTTGTCGTTGGCGCCGCCTTCCGCGACGCCGCTTCTGATCCCGCCGGCGGCGGTTTCGTTCACGCCGCCCGAGGCGGCGATCTGCTCGTGGTGCCGGATCACTTCCTTCACCACGAAGTTCAGGAACTTCTCTGCGAAGTCCGGGTCGAGATGCGCATCCTTGGCCAGTTGCCTCAGCCGCGCGATCTGCTGCCCCTCGCGCGCCGGGTCCGCCGGCGGCAGGCCATGCTCCGCCTTCAGCAGACCAACCGCCTGGGTGCAGCGGAAGCGCTCCGCCAGCATGTGGATCAGCGCCGCGTCGATGTTGTCGATCGAGGCACGGAATTCCGCCAGGCGGGCTTTCGGGTCGACGCTCATGCCGTCCTCACTTCTTCTTGCCCAGCCCCGGAAGGCCGCCAGGGGGACCCCCCGGTCCACCGGGTAGCTTCAAACCGCCGGGCAATCCTGGAAGTCCGCCGGCGCCAAGGCCGGGAAATCCGCCGGGCAAACCGCCGCCGAGGCCCGACTGCTGCATCTGCTTCTGCAGCGCTTCGAGCTGCTTGGGGTCCATCTTCGACAGATCCGGCATGCCGCCCATCATCCCGCCCGGGCCGCCGGCAAGACCGCCCAGCCCCATCTTCGAGGCGAGGCCGCCCATCATGCCGCGCATCATGCCGCCGCCTTTGCCCTTGCCGCCCATCGCCTTCATCATGTCGGCCATGCCGCGGTGCATCTTCAGCAGCTTGTTGATCTCGGCCGCGTCGGTGCCAGAACCCTTGGCGATGCGCTGCTTGCGCGAATGCTTGAGCAGGTCGGGATTGCCCCGCTCGGCCTTGGTCATCGAGGAGATGATGGCGATCTGCCGCTTCAGCGCGCGGTCGTCGAAGCCAGCCGCCGCCAGCTGATCCTTCATCTTGCCCATGCCCGGCATCATTCCCATGATGCCGCCCATTCCGCCCATCTTCTGCATCTGGCCGAGCTGGTCGGCCATGTCGTTCAGGTCGAACTTGCCGGCCTGCATCTTCCTGGCCATCGCCGCGGCCTTTTCCGCGTCGATGGTCTCGGCCGCCTTCTCGACCAGGCTGACGATGTCGCCCATGCCGAGGATGCGGTCGGCGATGCGCTTGGGATGAAACTCCTCGAGCGCATCCATCTTCTCGCCGGTGCCGATGAGCTTCACCGGCTTGCCGGTGACGCCGCGCATGGAGAGTGCTGCGCCGCCGCGGCCGTCGCCGTCCATGCGGGTCAGCACCAGCCCGGTGATGCCGACGCGGGTATCGAAGTTCCGCGCCAAGTTGACCGCGTCCTGGCCGGTCAGCGAGTCGGCGACCAGCAGGATCTCGTGCGGGCCGGACGCCTTCTTGATGTCGGCCATCTCGAGCATCAGCGGCTCGTCGATATGGGTGCGGCCGGCCGTGTCCAGGATGACGACGTCATGGCCGCCCAGCTTGCCCGCCTGCACGGCACGCTTCGCGATGTCGACCGGCGTCTGGCCGGCGATGATCGGCAGCGTCGCGATGCCCGTCTGCTCGCCGAGCTGCCGCAGCTGCTCCAGCGCGGCGGGGCGCCGCGTGTCGAGCGACGCCATCAGCACCTTCTTGTTCTGACGCTCGGTCAGCCGCTTGGCGATCTTGGCCGAGGTCGTCGTCTTGCCCGAGCCCTGCAGGCCGACCATCATCACGACGACCGGTGCGGGCGCGTTGAGATCGATCCCGACGCCCTCCGAGCCCAGCATCTCGACCAGCTCGTCATGGACGATCTTGACGACCATCTGGCCGGGCTTGATCGACTTCAGAACTGCGGCGCCGACGGCCTTCTCGCGCACCTTGTCGGTGAAGGACTTCACCACCTCCAGCGCGACGTCCGCTTCCAGCAGCGCACGACGCACTTCGCGCAGCGCCGCCGACACGTCGGCTTCAGAGAGCGCGCCTCGGCCCGTCAGGCCGTTCAGGATGGAGCCAAGCCGCTCCTGGAGAGATTCGAACATTCCGGTCCTCGGTCTCGGATCAGTTGAACCCGAGAGGTGGGGTCGCCGCGACGATTGACCAAACGCAAAGCCAAATGGCACCCGGGGGCGCATCGCGCTGCCGGGTGTTGACCTCCGGGATCGTCGTGCTGGTCAGCCCAGCATCGCCCCGGTCGGCTGCTCGGAGTTGGTCACTCGTCGCGGAATTCGGCGCGTGTAGACAGTAAAGAACGCCGGAAGTCAAGGTTTGGCGCGTCAACGGTGACCTAGCGCGTGAACCGCGTCGCGCCCGCCGGCGTGACGGCGCCGCATTTCAGACCGGGCTCGTGGCGAAGGCCGGCCGCTTCGACCATTCGGCGCGACGGCTCGTTGGTTTCGGCGACGAGCTCATGGACGGTCGTGGCTCCGAGGCGCAGGAACGCGTCCGACACCATCAGGGCGTTCACATAGGTGCCCAGACCTCTGCCCCGGTGATCGGGCGAACGGCAACCATGCCTCCCCAGGCGCTTGAATGGTACCGACTGTGGCTGTTGTGAGGGAAGTAGGCGTGAGCGGCTGCGGCAACCCGCCCAAGACTGTCGTGGATCCATACGAGAGAGGTCGGCCGGCCGAAATGTCCGAGGAGCATCGAACCGGAAAAGGGTGAGACGCCATTGTCGGCCACAAACGCCTAGATCGCGCGGAGGTCGACGCCCTCCGGGTCCGTCGGGCGCTCGCCCCGATTGAAGCCGTCGGGCAACCCGCCCTGCAATACGGACTGGACGGCGGGCATTGCGGCGTCCCGGTCGGCCAGGAAGACATTCCAGGTATTGAGCCGATAGCCGTGCGATGCCAGGGTGGCGGCCGCGCCGATGGCAGCGTCCGCCGGGATCATGCGAAAACCGACGACCCCCTCCGTCGATAGTGTATCGAGGATCGTATCCCAGCCGAGCAGATCGGGGTCGTCGGACCCAAGCATCCGACCTGGATTGCAGGCTCCAGGCACGGAATTCATCCAGTCGATCGCCGACTCGGTCCGCTTCTGCAACGCCTGTTGTTTCTCGGTTCCGACGTAGCCAGCCATTTCATGCTGCCCCGAGGCCCAGTCTCTCGTGGATAGCGCCAGCCGGCCCCGTTGTCTAACCGGACATGATGTTGTATCTACACATCATGTCACGCCCGTCCGTCGTCGCCGAGCTGACCTTGATTGGCGCGTCCTGCCTGGGCCGCGCGGCGCGTCGCACCGCCAATGTCGTCACGCGCGCCTACAACAAGGCCCTGGCGCCGCTTGGCATCGAGGTGACGCAGTTCACCATCCTCTGCACGGTGGCACTGGAAAAGGCGCAGTCAGCGTCCGAACTCGCCGACCTCGTGGGCGTCGAGCGTTCGACGCTGAAGCGAAACCTCGACCGGCTGGTCACGGGCGGGCTCGTGTCGATTGCGCCCGGCGACGGCCGGCGCGTGGTACATCGCATCACTGAGCGAGGCACGGAGCTGGTCGCGTCGGCGCTGCCGCTGTGGCGCCAGGCGCAGGAGGCCATTCTGGCGCGGCTGCCACCCGACATGGACGAAACCCTCCGGTCCGATTTCCGCCACCTTCGCCGCGCCGCGAGCGGCGTCCTGTCAGACGCATGCACGTAAGCATTCACTTACATAGTTGTAGAGGCGCGAGGAGATCGGCGCATGGATGAAGGACTGGCGATGCCGGACCCGAAGCGGCTTTCCGGCCGCGAACTGCTGTCGGCGATGGTTCGCGGCGAGCTGCCGGCGCCCCCTTTCGCGGAGACCACCAACATTCGGCTGGTCGAGGTTGGCGACGGCCGGGCCGTGTTCGTCGGGCAGCCGGCGGACGCTTTCCTTAACCCGCTGAACACGATCCACGGTGGCTGGATCGCGACGATCATCGACAGCGCGCTGGGCTGCGCGGTCCATTCCAAGCTTGCCCCCGGCCAGACCTACACCACCACGGCCATGACGGTGAACTATGTGCGGGCGCTCCTGCCCGATTCGGGCGAGGTGCGCTGCGAAGGCGTCGCGGTTCACAGCGGCCGGCGCACGGCGACGAGCGAGGCGCGGCTGACCGACGTCAAGGGCCGGCTGATCGCGCATGGCAGCGAGACCTGCCTGATCATGGATCTGCCCGGCTAGCACCCCGGCCCTCCGGGCAGACTGGAACCAACGGGCGGCCGGATCGGCCGCCCGTTGCTATTCTGACGTGGTGTCTAGCGCAGGACGTAGACGATCCGCCGCGAGTCGGGCTCGACGAGAACCGGCTGACCGTTCACGTAGACGTAGCGGTACTCGTAGTCCGGAACGGCGCGCAGCTCGACCGTGTCGGGCAGCGTCGCGCCGACCACGACTTCGCCCTCGAGATAGACAGGATCGCCGCGCTGCTCGGAGACATAGGTGCGGACGCTGCCGGGCGGGTCGATGACGGTGCCCGTGGCCGCGCCGCCCAGCGCCCCGGCCGCGCCGCCGACGATCGCGCCGACCGGGCCGGCGATGATGGCGCCGCCGATGGCGCCGGCCGTGCCGCCGGTGATCGCGCCGGTGGTCTGACCGTCAGTCGACGGGGCGGGGACGATGCGGACGCCGGAATCGGCCGGCCGCTCCGTCAGCACGACAGCCTGCCCGCCGAAATCGCCGGTCAGGTAATCGGAATAGGCCCAGCCGCTGCCGCCGGCAAACGCGACGGTGCACCATTTGCTGCCCTCGAGGCAGCCCTCGAGCGTCGCGCCCTGGCCGGCGCCGATCATGCCGATCACGGGATGTTCCGGACCCGGGCCGGCACGAACGTTGAGATCGGTGGTTGCCACGACGGCGCTCTGGGCGAAGGCCGCGCCGCTCATCGCGACAAGCATCGACGCTGCGGCAAGGGCGATATGGTTGCGTTTCATGTCGGTTGTACTCCGTTCTGGTCGTCCCTCGCGGGCCCAACGGAAGACCGCCGGATCGGTTCCTGAATTTTGTCGCCCATCTCCCGCCGCTGCGAGGTGCCGACCGCTGGACAGCCGCCGTTCAGCCGCTCGATCAGCTGCAGCGCCACCGCCTCGCCGGACAGCCGGGCGCCCGCGCATGTCTGCATCAGCGGGCCGGCAAGATGCTCGCCGGCGAAGAAGATCTTGTCCGCGACCGGCTGCTTCAGCACGTCGCGCGCACCGGCGCGGCCGGGCCGGGCGGCCGCGTAGGCGCCGCGCACGTAGCGTTCGGCCGCCCAGTTGGTCATCATCGAGCGGCGGACGTGCGAGCGGATGTCGCCGCCGAAGATGTCGACCAGCCGGTTGACCACGAAGTCCACGCCGGCCGCCTCGCCGGCGGCGGAAAGCTCCCACGCGAAGTCGCCGCCGACAAAACCCACCATGAGGTCGAGGTCGAAGGGGAAGCAGAGGAAATAGACGTCGTGGCGGGCCGGCCGCTCGATCAGCAGGTCCTCGAAGGGTCGGAGGCCGAGGCGCGTACCCGTGATCTCCACCGGGATCTTCGTCAGCAGTCCCATCGGCAGGTCGAAGAAGGCGCGCATGTGCGCTTCCGGCAGGTCGGGGAAGAAGTCGATCTCCTCGAAGGCCAGTACCGCCGGTGACGCGGTGACGATGACGGCGCGGCCACGGATCCAGCCCCGCGGCGTCACGATCTCGACGCCGTTGCCGTCCCAGCGGATCTTGTTCACCGGGGTCGACAATTCGACAGGCACGTCGGCACCCCAGCGCGCGACCAGTGCGCCGAACCCCTCGCGGGTGAAGTAGTTCGGCTCGAGGTCGGCGGCCTGGCGAAAGTCCTGGACCGAAATCTCGTCATAATCGACGCCGAAATCCATCGGCCCGGCGAAGGTGGCGGCAGCTCTCGGCGCATGCCCGCTGGCCAGCAGCGCGGAGACGCGGTCGTCCCGGCCGTCATAGGTCTCGAGCAGCTTCGCGAGCTGCGCGTCGGCGTCGCGCATGTCGGCCTCGTCCGTCTCGCCGGCCTTCGTCCGTCCGAAATAAAGGTGGTCGACCTCCATCGGATGGTGATGCAGCGTCCAGTCGGCGGTCTTGGCCTCCTCGAAGAAGGGGTTGCGGTCCGCGGCGTGCAGCCAGGCGCAGCCAATGTCGAAGGGCACACCGAAATGATCGGACGAGGTGAAGGCGCGACCACCGATCCGATCCATCGCCTCGACGACCTTGAACGACAGGCCGGCGGCCCGGACAGTCTTGGCGGCGGCGAGGCCGGCGGCGCCCGCGCCAACGATCACAACGTCGACATCAGTCATGGCGAATGTCCCCTCGAAACCTCGCAAGTGCTTGATGTTAGGGATTCATCAAGGCATCGGCCAGCATGACTTGGTTTGGCCGCAAAGCCGGGCATAACGGTGACAACCGCAGGTTTGGCTGGCACACTGCCAAAACATTGCGTGCCGAGATGCGATATTCTCGAGAACCGAGACGAGGAGAACTGAATGGTACTGGGAGCCACGATGAGAATCCTGGCCGCGGCCGTGGTCGCGCTGGGCATGGCGGGCGCCGCCCAGGCCGCATCTTGCGGCAAGGATGCCTCCGGGTTCGAGGCCTGGAAGGAAGGGTTTGCACAGCAGGCGAAGTCTGCCGGCGTCAAGAGTCGCGGCCTGAAGGCGCTGGAAGGCGCAAAATACGCGACCGCCACGATCAAGGTCGACCGCGCCGTGAAGAAGGCCTTCAGCGGCTCCGTCGAGGACTTCATGAAGCGGCGTGGCGGCGCGTCGATCATCAGCAAGGGCCGTACGCTGAAGAAGCAGAACGCCTCGCTGTTCGCCGAGATCGAACGCAAATACGGCGTGCCGGCCGGTCCGCTGCTCGCCATCTGGGGCATGGAGACGGGCTTCGGCGGCTTCATGGGCAACCAGAACACGGTCTCCGCCATCGTCACGCTGGCCTATGACTGCCGGCGGCCGGACTTCTTCACCCCGCACGCCATCGCCGCACTCCAGCTCGTCGATCGCGGCATCCTGACGGCAAGCTCGGTCGGCGCCGCCCATGGCGAGATCGGCCACACGCAGTTCCTCCCGGGCAACGTGCTGAAGTACGGCGTCGGCGGCGGCAACCTGCGCGACAAGGAGACGGCCCTGAAGTCGACGGCCAACTTCCTGCGCAGCCACGGCTATTCCGGCGGCCGCGCGAGCCGGAACGCGGGCGCGATCGCTGGATGGAACGCGGCCAAGGTCTATCAGCAGGCCATCATCATCATGGCCGACGCTATCGACGACGGCTGATCCAGCCGCGTCGCCGGACCGTCAAAGGCGCCTCCGGGCGCCTTTTTAGTTTCCGCTTTGGTTCGGTCGGTAACAGCCGAGCGTGGCGTCACACGCCCTTGCCGGTGTCGCCGTTGATGGCGATGAAGGAGTGGATGTACTGCACCGTCGGCGAGATGAAGTCGATCGCCGGGCGCAGCCCCGCGACACGGCCGAGTTCAGCCGCGTAGTGATTGCAGTTGTAACCGAACATGTGCCAGAGCGGCGGCTTCGCCAGCTTGGCCCGCACCTTGCCCAGCAGCGCCTGGTATTCGCTTTCGGTCAGGTCGACGCGGTAGGCCGCCAGCGTCCCCTGCGTGCAGTCGTGCTCGCGCGGCGTGACATAAGCTTTGATCGGCACCGCCATCGCCGAATACATGCCCACCGCTCCGCCCGTCGGGTAGAGTCCCGTATACTGAAACGTCACGGGATTGCCGTTCGGGTCGAGCCGGCCGAAGACGACGTACATGTGGCCGGAACTGATCAGCTGCTCGCGCCGCGCCCGGTACTCGATGTAGCCCGCGGCGCCCGGCTTTACGCGGTGCGCGATCAGCTTGGCCCTGCCGCCGACGGTGCCGTAGTCCGCGCAGGTCAGTTGCGGGATGTCGAGCGGATAGCCGGCATCGTTCGACGCGGGCGCGAGCGCCGTCGTCGACTGGCACGCGGCCAGGCCAAGCGCCAGCAATGGCGACAGGATCCGGAACGATTTCGGCACGGCGGGCAGTCACCCTCGGGGATGGCTCCCCTCTACCACGCGGGTTGCATCCCGTGGAAACGGCAATTTTGCGGCGAAGGCGGTTTCGCGGTCGCGTTGCCGAAAGGCCGCAGCGGCGGTCGTGGCCATTTGTCAGTGGATGAAGGGGATCACCCGCCACGTACGCGCCGCATAGGCACGCCACTCCTCGCCGAAGGCCTGCTCCATCATCCGCTCCTCCGGACCGATGCGCAGGAAGAACAGCGTGCCGAAGCCGGCGAGCCCCGCCAGTCCGGCGATCCAGTTCGGCAGCAGCAGCGCCTGCGCCAGCGCCATCAGCCAGAAGGCGGAATACATCGGGTGCCGCACGCGCGCGTAGATTCCGGTGGTCACGAGCTTGTGATCTTCCTTCAGCTGCAGCGACACGGACCACATCTTTCCGAGCGCCTTGTGGGTGCGCCGGAAGAGCACCAGCGCCGCGACCAGGGCGGCGAGGCCCAGCGCGAACAGCCACGGGCTCGCCGCATAGCTCGCGACCCGCGGCTGGCCGCTCGCAACATAGATCGCCGGCAGGATGCCGAGGCCGATCGTCGAGATCGCCATCCGGAGCCATTCGTCGCTTGTCTTGCGGTCGTCGCTGACGTGCGCGCGCCGGGCGCGTCGCTCGAATGAAAAGCGGATCGCGTACCAGCCGACGACGAGCAGAACCCAGGCCATGCGACCGGCGATGTCGAGCGTCATGGCGAGGCCGCTCCGCTGTCTGCCCATGTGTCGCGCAGGCCGCCCCGCGCCGTCACCTCCGCGAACGGTTCAGGGCCGCAGAGCATGGCGTGAAACGAATAATGATGTCGCCGCTCGACGGCGTAGACGTACTGGCGGTGCGTGCGGAAGAGGTCGCGGCGGATGGCCCTGTAGGATTGCGGCGACAGCTGGCTGCGGAAGCGCACGCGGATAGTGTTCGGCGGCGTGCCCCCTGCGATCCCGAGGTCGCGCGCCGGGTCGGACTTGTAGAAATTGATCGGGTCGGTCAGCGACTGCACGTCGAGCCAGGGAACGCCGGCCCGGACGACCGTGGCCGTCGCAGCGCGTAGCGCCTTTGCGCCGGGATGCAGCGCCACCTTCAGCAGGCTGGAGCCGACCGTCATCAGCCCGGGCCGGCGACCGCCAAGCACGCTGGCTTCCAAGGCCGCAGACAGGGCGAACATCGCCGTGAAGGCGCCAAAACTATGCGCGGCGAACACGATCTCGTCGGCGTCGGAGCGGTGAATGCGCGCTACCGCGTCCGCGGCCACGGCGGCGATGCGCGCGGTGATCTCCGGCTTGCGGCCACGCGCGATGTCGCGCGCGAACGCCCAGTCGTCCATCATCAGCAGCAGATACGCCCTGCGGGAGGCGACCCGGAGCCCGGCGAGGAACACGAGCAGGCCCGCCGGAACGCTGACAAACAGGGCCGGCCAGCCGAACCAGCGCGTCGGCAGCAGCCCGACAAGCAGCGCTGCGGCGAGAAGCACCAGGGTGATCAGAAGCGGATAGGCGAAGAACAGGCCGTAGCGCCAGCTCGTGCGCACGAAGCGGAAGAACGTGCCGGTAACGACGAAGTCCGACAGCGCGCCGAGTCCGGTCAGCAGCCGCGCGATGTCGGAGCGCCGCGAGTAGGAATGGTCGTCGATGGCGTAGTGGACGATCTCGCTGACCGTGCGCCAGCCGTCCCCGCTGGCGTCGGCCGAGAACGCCGCCGCGGTCACGCCGTCGGCGATCGCCGTCGCCTCGGCCTTGTCGGGCATGGCGATGACCATGCCGTACACGGGGGCGGTCCGCCCCGCCTCGCGGATGAAGCGCCGCGCGAAGGCCTCGACCGGCAGCGCCTCGAAACCGGGGAAGACGAGCACGAGCCGCCGGGCGACGGGAAAGGCCGCTTGCGTGGCAGCGACCGCTCTTGGCCTCGCGTCCATTCCTGCCCCGCCCATCTCCACGGCGCCGGCCGCGCCGGCGCCTCAGGGTCAACGTCCCGCGGACGTCGCGGTCAACGCTTTCCCAGCCCCCTCCGCCGCGCGGCCAGCGTCCTCAGCCGCAGGCCGTTCAGCCGGATGAAACCTTCGGCATCCTTCTGGTCGTAGGCGCCGCGGTCGTCCTCGAAGGTGACCAGGTCGTTCCGGTAGAGCGACTTCGGCGACCGGCGGCCCGCCACGATGACGTTGCCCTTGTAGAGCTTGAGGCGGACCTCGCCTTCGACGTCCTCCTGGCTCTTGTCGATCAGCGCCTGCAGCATCTCACGCTCGGGCGAGTACCAGAAGCCGTTGTAGATCAGTTCCGCATAGCGCGGCATGACCTCGTCCTTGAGATGCGCCGCGCCACGGTCGAGCGTGACGGACTCGATCGCGCGGTGCGCCATCAGCAGGATTGTGCCCCCGGGCGTCTCGTAGACTCCGCGCGACTTCATGCCGACGAAGCGGTTCTCGACCAGGTCGAGGCGGCCGATGCCGTTGTCGCGGCCGAGATCGTTCAGCGCGGCGAGCATCGATGCGGGCGAGAGTTTGTTGCCGTTCAGCGTGACCGGATCGCCCTTGGCGAAGCCGATGGTGATCTCGGTCACCGCGTCCGGCGCCGCCATCGGCGCGATGGTGCGCTGGTAGACATATTCCGGCGCTTCCTCCCAGGGATCCTCCAGCACCTTTCCTTCGGAGGACGAGTGCAGGAGGTTGGCATCGACGGAGAATGGCGCTTCGTTCCGCTTGTCCTTGGCGATCGGGATCTGGTGCTTCTCGGCGAAATCGATCAGGTCGGTGCGCGACTTGAACGACCAGTCGCGCCACGGCGCGATCACCTTGATGTCGGGATTGAGCGCATAGGCCGACAGCTCGAAGCGGACCTGGTCGTTGCCCTTGCCGGTGGCCCCGTGCGCGACGGCGTCGGCGCCGGTCTCGGCGGCGATGTCGACCAGATGCTTGGAGATCAGAGGCCGCGCGATCGACGTGCCGAGCAGATAGAGCCCTTCATACTGGGCGTTGGCACGGAACATCGGGAATACGAAGTCGCGCACGAACTCTTCGCGCACGTCCTCGATGCGGATATCCTTGATGCCAAGCATCTCGGCCTTGCGCCGCGCCGGCTCGAGATCGCCGTCGCCCTGGCCAAGATCGGCGGTGAAGGTCACCACCTCGGCGCCGAGTTCGGTCTGCAGCCACTTCAGGATGATCGAAGTATCCAGCCCGCCCGAATAGGCGAGCACGACCTTCTTCACCCCTTTCCACTTGGACATGTACCCTCTCCGGATTTCGCGGTCTTGTAAGCAGGACGCTGAAATCCCGCAAGCGGTGCGAATCAGCGGCCGTCATCCGGGAAGAAGCGCTCGGCTATGACCAGCACGACCAGATAGGCAACGCCGGTGGCCAGCGCGCCCAGCACCACGTCCGACAGATAGTGCGCGCCGAACGCCACCCGCATGCCGGCGGCGAGTGCTGCCAGCGCGAGCAGCACCGCGCCGGCGGGGCGGCGCCAGACGGCCGGGAACAGTGGCACCAGCGCCAGCAGCCAGAACATCGCGCTCGATTCCCCTGACACGAAGGAGCAGTTGGAGGCACAGTAGTCCGACCACTGACCGGCGGGGACGAACGGGAAAGCGCCGCCGAACAGGTCCGTCTCGACCGGCCGGGGGCGGCCCCAGATCTCCTTGAAGATCAGGTTGACGATCAGGCCGGGACCGAGCAGCAGCGCCCCGATGGCGACGATCGACGGACGGACCAGCCGATGCTGGCTCAGTCCCCGCATGAGCGCCACGCCGACACCGAGCGCCACCAGCACGCCGACCACCACCGGAAGGCGATGGAAGACGGTCCGGAGCGGCCCCCAGAACGGATCGGCCGCGACCGGGAATCGCCCGCACGCGACGGCCGTGGCGCCGGCAGGGCAGTCCTCGGCGACGAAGAAGATCGACGAGACCACGATGTCGATCCGCGGGATCAGGTGGAAGAGGGCGGTCAGCCCCAGCCACAGCGCGACCGCCGCCAGCGCCATCCGCGCATGGGCGGATGCGAAGGGCGGCTGCCCGCCGCCGGAAACGGTTCGATCGGACGCCAATTCCACCTCTGAGGTTCGTCGGGCCGGCTCTAGCGAACTCCGTGCGGCATGGAAACCGCCTTTACGGCCGCGCGTGTGCCTGGCGCCGCGGCATGCCGTCGCCGCCACCGGGATAGGGAGTCGATCACGAAGTGCTGATCGCCAGCGCGGCGCGGCGACCGCGGAACCGCCTCACCGTCGACAACTTTATGTTGCCGCACTCGCTTCCTCCACTAAAGTCGCTCACTGATTCTTGCCGTTCCGAGAGGGGCGTTCGTGCCTTCCATCCGACCGTTGCTTCCCGCAGCCCTGCTCCTGATCGCCGCCGCCCCCGTCCACGCCGCCGACCGCTGGCAGGAGGCCGGCAGCGGCGCCGTCGCGATCCTGCCCGATCCGGCGTCGGCAAACGGTATCATCGGCGGTTCGCTGTACTGTGCCGAGCAGAAATGGGCCTTCCATTTCCGCACGCCGCAGGCCGCGCTTACGGCCGGCGATACGGTTCCGGCCAAGATCACCATCAGCGGCGAGCTGCTCCAGCTCGAGGCCCGCACCGAAGCCGGTGGCGCGCGGGTCGCCGTCCCCACCGCCGCGTTGCCGTCGCTCAAGAACGGCACCAGCCTGGCCGTGGAAGTGGGCGACACCGCGACCGGCGTCGCCGCTCTGTTCAACCTGCGCGGGTCGAAACTGGTCATCGAAGCTGTCGCCCCGAAGTGCAGCCAGGTCGACATGTCGGAATACGACCTCGTCGCGCTGTCCGAGACCGATCCGGCCGTCGAGCATGCCAGGCTGCTGATCGCCGACGAGATGAAGCTCTTCACCGCCGCGACCAACCGCCAGCCCGTCGTCGCGGCGAAGATCGCCGATGTGCCGCCCCAGAACCGGCTGATGTTCGCGTCGATCTGCGGATCGACGACCTATTACGGGACGTCCGGCTGCAACCTGACCGGCTTCGCGCAGATCGGCCCGCTCGGCGAATGGCGCCAGGTGTACAACACCGAGGGCATGATCATGCACACCGACCCCAACGCGGGCAATGGCGGCTGGCCCAATCTGGTGACGCTGCCGATGGTCGGCGGATTGGAGCCGACGCATTGGGTCTGGTCGGGCAGCCAGTACGAACTCCGCGACGTCCTGATCGCCGGCGACAAACCGCAGTAGCCGATCCTACGCCGTGCCGCGGAACCGCCGTTCGGGCAGCGAGTCCGGATCGGGGTCGGTGCTGCGCCCGCCGTTCATCTCCAGCTGCATGAACACCGTATCCAGCCAGCGGCCGTGCTTATAGCCGGAGCCTTCCAGCCGGCCGGCGTGACGAAAACCGAGCTTTTCGTGGAGGATGACGGAGGCACTGTCGGGACTACCGTCGCCGATCACGGCCACCATCTGGCGGAAACCGAGCAGCTGGCAGCGCTGGATCAGGTCCGCCATCAGGGCACGGCCGACGCCTCGGCCTTTTGCCGCCGGCGCGACATAAACGGAGTTCTCCACGGTGAAACGGTAGGCCGGTCGTGGGCGGAACGCGCCGGCATAGGCATAGCCCAGCAGCATATTGTCCCGATGGGCGACGATGTAGGGGAACTGCCCCTCCGCCAGGGCTTGGAAGCGCGAGCCCATTTCTGCCCGCGTGGGCGGTTCGAGTTCATAGCTCGACGTGCCGTTCCGGACGGCGTCGGCATAGATCTCGGTGATGGCGTCGAGGTCGCGCTCGGCGGCCGGGCGTAGGTCGATGTCGGTCATGAAGTCAGCGCCGGAATGTCCGGAAGCCATCCCATCAGCCTGTGATCAAAAAGAAAAGGGCGGCCGCTTGGGCCGCCCTTTCCTTCAGACTTGGTCCAGCTGCTATTCGCGGTTGCCCAGGAACTGCAGCAGGAAGGTGAAGAGGTTGATGAAGTCGAGATAGAGCGTCAGCGCGCCCATGATGGCCTTGCGGCCGGCGACCAGCACGTCGTCGCCCTCGAAATACATCTCCTTGATCTTCTGCGTGTCGTAGGCAGTGAGGCCCGAGAACACCAGCACGCCGATCGCCGAGATGGCGAACTGCAGCGCCGAAGACTGCAGGAAGATGTTCACCAGCATCGCGATGATCAGGCCGAACACGCCCATGATCAGGAACGAGCCCATGCCGGAGAGGTCGCGGCGCGTGGTGTAGCCGTAGAGCGACAGGGCGCCGAACGCCGCAGCGGTGATGAAGAACGTCTGGACGATCGACGCGCTCGTGTAGACGAGGAAGATCGACGACAGCGACAGGCCCATCAGGCCGGCGAAGATCCAGAACGTCGTCTGCGCGGCGCCCACGCTCATCGTGTGCACCCTGAAGGACAGGAAGAACACCATGCCGAGCGGAGCCAGCATGACGATCCAGCGCAGCGGCGAGCCGTAGAGCGCGACGCCGAAATTGGTCAGCATCTTGCCGTTGCCCAGCGTGGCGACCGCGGCGGCCGGGTCGGTCGTCGTGGCCAGCATGACGGTGCCGAGCGCGGCGAGGCCGGTGATGACCATCGCCATGCCCATGAGATTGTAGACGCGCAGCATGTACGCGCGCAGGCCCTCGTCGATGGCGGCGTCGGTTCGCGCGCCCGCGGCGACGCGGGTCTGATAGTTGCGAAGGGGTTCAGCCATTGAATTCCTCTGTTGCTTCTGTCCCGTCCGGTGTCGGGCTTGGGTGGACCGCGCCCAGGCGCCGCTGGCGGGACTCCAGCATGCCTGCGGCCGAATATGATGTGTCTTTGGCCTGCTAACAAGACCGGGAACGCCTCTGGAGCCCCCGGCCATGCTGATTTTCATACAAATGCTGATCAACAGGTGCGGAGGTTAACGGAGTCTGACGCCGCGGAGCCGCCCGTTAGCCTCAGAGGTTTCGTAGCACCGGGGCCGCCTTGTGGCCGAGAACCCGCCAGGTGCCGGCGAGGCCGATGCCGACCGTCAGCACCAGCGCGAACACAACCGTCGCCACCGCCACCTCTGGCAGGAACGTCGACGGCAGGCCCATGATGTTGGCGACGACGTACCAGGCCGCGACCCCACCGGCGAACAGCGCGAACACGGCCGTCGCCAGACCGATCAGCATGTATTCCAGCGAGAACGCGGCGATTAGCGTCCGGCGCGTGGCACCCAGTGTCTTCAGCACCACCGCGTCATGAATGCGGGCGCGGTTTCCCGCCGCCAGCGCCCCGGCCAGCACCAGAACCGAGGCGACCAGCGCGACGCTCGCCGCAGCTCGGATCGCCGTGCCGAGTTGCGCCACCAGACGGTTCACCACGTCGAGCGCATCCTTGACCCGCACCGTTGTCACCGTCGGGAAAGCCCGCGTGACCGCGTTCAGGATCCTCGATTCGTCCTGCGCGGAGGCACCCGGCGACGTCAGCGTCGCCAGCCAGGCGTGCGGCGCGCCGGCAAACGTGTTCGGCGTGAACACCATCACGAAGTTGATGCCGAGCGATTCCCACTTCACCTCGCGGAAATTGGCGACCCGCGCCGTGACGTTTCGTCCGAGCACGTTGACGGTGACCGTATCGCCGATCTTCAGCCCGATCGCCTTGCCTTCCTCCGCCGCGAACGACACCAGCGGCTCGCCGGCATAGTCGGCAGGCCACCAGGCGCCTTCGCTGACGATGGCGTTGTCCGGCTTCGCCTCCTCGTAGGTCAGGCCGCGGTCGCCGCGCAGCACCCAGGCGCCTTCCGCCGGAACCTCGATCTTGGCAACGTCGACGCCGTTCAGCTGCATGATGCGCCCGCGCAGCATCGGCACCTTCGCGAGATCGCCATCGGGCGCCTCGGACCGGATGAGCTGGTCGAACGCCTCGACCTCGTGGCTCTGGATGTCGACGAAGAAGAAGTTCGGGGCCCGCGCCGGCAGGTTCCCGGCGATCTGCTGGCGCAGATTGCCGTCGATGAGGCCGAGCGTGACCAGCAGCGTCAGTCCGAGCCCAAGCGACAGCACGACCGACGGCGTCAGCGCGCCGGGACGGTGGATGTTGCCGACCGCGAGCCTGAGCGCCGTGGAGCGGACGCGCGGGCTCTTCTTCGCCAGCCACTGCACCAGCGCCGCCACCGAGCGCAGCACGACGAAGGCGAACACCGTCGACGCGACGAAAACCACCGCGATGAAGCGGTCCCAGGAGAACCAGATCGCGAAACCGGCGAGCGCCGCAGCGATGGTACCGGCAGCGATCATGTAGATCGCGCGGGGATAGCCGCGCTGCTCGAAGCCCATTTCGCGGAACAGCGCGGTGGCCGGCACGTCGCGGGCGCGGCCCAACGGCATCAGCGCGAAGGCCAGCGTCGTCATGACGCCGAACAGCGCGGCGACGCCGAGCGCGTCAGGATAGAGCCCGGTTTCGGTCGGCACCGGGATGAAGCTCGCAAGCGCCGCGCTCGCAGCGAAGGGCATCAGCGCACCAAGCACCAGCCCGGCCACGATGCCCAGCCCCGCGATCATCAGGATCTGCGCGAGATACACCGTCAGCACGAAGCCGCCCGACGCGCCGAGGCTCTTGAAGGTCGCGATGACGCCGCGCTTGCCATCGAGATAGGCACGCACGGCATTGGCCACGCCGACGCCGCCGACCACCAGGGCGGTCAGGCCGACCAGCGTCAGGAACTGCGAGAAGCGCTCGATATTGGCCGACAGCGCGGGCGCGGCGTTGGAGCGCGTGCGGATGCTCCAGCCGGCTTCGGGAAAATCCGCGTCGGCGCGCGCGCGGATCGCCTCGACCGCGACCTCCGGCGTGCCCGCCGGCACCTTCACCTTGTAGGAATGCTCGACCAGGCTGCCCGGCTGGATCAGGCCGGACGCGCGCAGGCCATCGAGCGACACCAGCAGCCGCGGTGCGAAACCGAATCCATCGGAAGCGGCGTCGGGCTCCGTCGTCAGCATGGCGCGAAGTTCGAACGTCGCCGTGCCGAGCTTCACCCGGGCACCCGGCACGAGGTCCAGCCGCTCCAACAGCAGGTCCGGCGCCACTGCACCGTAGACCCCGCCGACCTCGCCGAACAGCTCGCCCTCAGGCAGCGCCGGCTCCGTTTCGAGCGTGCCGTAGAGCGGATAGGCAGCGTCGACGGCCTTCACCTCGGCAAGCGCCTGGTCTGAACCGTCCTCGCGGCGCACCATCGAGCGCATGTTGGCGCTTACGGCCACCTCGCCCAGTTCGGCGAAGAAGGCGCGCTCGCGATCGGTCGCCTCGCGCTGGTTGAGCTCGAAGCGGATATCGCCGCCGAGCAGCACCTGGCCCTGCTCGGCAACGCCTGCCGAGATGGCACGCGCCACCGAATTGACCCCGCCGATCGCGCCAACGCCCAGCGCGATGCAGGTGATGAAGACGAGGAATCCGGACAGCCCGCCGCGCATCTCGCGCAGCGCGAAACGGAGCGCTAGCGCGGTCATTGGGGTACGTGTTGCAGAGGAGGCAGTGCTCGACGTTGCCCCCCTCTGTCCTGCCGGATATCTCCCCCACACGGGGGGAGATTGGCCGGCCGCTTCGATTTCGCAAATCTCCGCGGCTGGCGTGTGAGCGCGGGCATCGCCATTGCTGATCTTCCCCCGTGTGGGGGAAATGTCCGGCAGGACAGAGGGGGGCGCGAAGGAATGCGGCGTCCTCCCATCACGCCGGCACCGCTAGCGCCGCCGCCGCCTCGATGCGACCCGATCGCATCGCCACCTGTCGCGTGCAGCGGGCAGCAAGCGACGGGTCGTGCGTCACCAGCAGGAGCGTCATGCCGCGCTCGCGCGCCGTTGCGAACAGCATGTCGGCGATCTGTCGGCCGGTTGCCTGGTCGAGATTGCCGGTCGGCTCGTCGGCGATCAGGATCGCCGGCTCCGGCGCCAGCGCCCGGGCGATCGCCACGCGCTGCTGCTCGCCGCCGGACAGCTCGCCGGGATAGTGGGTGACGCGCTCGGCCAGCCCGACGGCGGCGAGTTCCCGCGCCGCACGGCCGAACGGGTCCCTGTGGCCGGCCAGTTCCAGCGGCACCGCCACATTCTCCAGCGCCGTCATGTTGGGGATGAGGTGGAAGGACTGGAAGACGATGCCGACATGGCGGCCGCGGAACGCCGCGATCTTGTCCTCGCTCCGGCCGTTCAGCAGCTCGCCCGCGATCTTCACGCTGCCCGAATCAACACGCTCCAGCCCGGCGATCACCATCAGCAGGGTGGACTTTCCCGAGCCGGACGGCCCGACGATGCCGGTCGCTTCGCCCTTGGCCACGTCGAGGCTCACGCCCTTCAGCACATGTACGGATGAAGCCCCCTCGCCAAGCGTCAGCGACACGTCCCGCAGTTCGACGACGGCTTCTGTCACGCGGCTGAGGCCCTATATTGAGATGCGGCGGAGGGATGGTCTCCGGTTCATATGGGTTCTGGCACATGGCTTTCAATCGCATTCTTGGTCCGGCCCTCGCCGCTCTACTCATTGTGATCGGCGCCCCTGGCGGCACGGCGCAGGCAGCCCCGGTGCAGGTCGTCGCGCTGGGGGACAGCCTCACCGCCGGCTATGGCCTCGATCCCGGCCAGGCCTTTCCGGAGAAGCTGCAGGCAGCGCTTCAGGCGAAGGGCATCGACGCGACGGTCGCCAATGCCGGCGTCTCCGGCGACACGACGAGCGGCGGCCTGTCGCGCCTCGACTGGTCGGTGCCGGATGGCACCCGTCTGGTGATCCTCGAGCTCGGCGCCAACGACATGCTGCGTGGCATTACACCCGACCTGACCGAGACCAATCTCGACGCCATCGTCGGGCGGTTGAAGGAACGCGGCATCGGCGTGCTGCTCGCCGGCATGCGCGCCGCGCCCAATCTCGGGCCGGACTATGTCGCCGCCTTCGACGGCATCTATCCGCGTCTCGCCGAGAAACACGGTGTCCCGCTCTACCCGTTCTTCCTGGACGGCGTGGCGGCCGACATGTCGCTGCTGCTCGCCGACGGCATGCATCCCAATGCCGCGGGCGTCGACCGCATCGTCGAGGGCATCCTGCCTCAGGTCGAAGCGGCGATCGGTGCCCTGGCGGCAGATTGATACGGCGAGCCCGATCGGCCTTGGAAACCCGCATCGGGCCTGCCGCAGCGGCAGGAACAAACCGCTTGCCCCTGCCGGTGTTCGGTGATTCGCTCGTGCCGACGGTTCGATTCGAGGAGTAGAGGCCATGCCCCGCTTGTTCACCGCCCTCGAAATCCCGCGTGATGCCGCCCTCTCCCTGTCGCTGCTGCGCGGCGGACTGCCCGGCGCCCGGTGGATCGACGTCGAGAACTATCACCTGACGCTGCGTTTCATCGGCGACGTCGAGGGCCATGTCGCCGACGAGATCGCCAATGCGCTCGACCGGGTCCGCCGGCCGAGCTTTCCGCTGACGCTTTCGGGCGTCGGCGCCTTCGGCGGCAAGAAGCCCAACACGATCTATGCCGGCGTCGCCCCGTCGCCCGAACTCGCCGCGCTGCAGGCCGAAATCGACCGCATCTGCCAGCGGCTCGGCCTGCCCAGCGATGCCCGCCGCTTCACGCCCCATGTCACGCTGGCGCGGCTCAAGAACACCTCGCCCGACGAAGCGGCGCTCTATCTCTCGGCGCGCGGCAATTTCGCGGCGGCTCCCTTCAAGGTGGGGCGTTTCGTGCTGATGTCATCGCGTGATTCGGTCGGCGGAGGCCCCTACGTCATCGAGGAGGCCTGGCCCCTCGTCGGCGCGGAGCACCGCGGCGCGGCGATGGTGACGGACGTCTATGACAGCTCGCGCCCGATGCGCTGAGCCTTTCCGCGGTCGACATTGCCGCTATTTCGGGCATGACAGGGCGCCACCCAAGAGAGAAACAATGGCACGCCAGAGCCTGGCCGGCCCGGCCGTCGAAGCGGCGATGAGAGAGCTGCCCCTCTGGACGCTTGCGGCCGACGGGCGGTCGATATCGCGCACTTTCGAGTTTCGGAACTTCTCCGAAGCCTTCGCCTTCATGACGCGGGCCGCGCTGGCGGCCGAGAAGCTCGACCACCACCCCGACTGGTCGAACGTCTATAAGACCGTCGCGGTGACGCTGAGCACGCATGACGCCGGCGGGCTGACGGATCTGGACTTCCAGCTGGCCAGGACGATGGACGGCTATGCGAGGGCCGCGGGCGAGCCGAGGGCGGCAGGGCAATAGGGTACCCGCTTGGGGCGGGGTTTCACCGGGCTCGCCGGCGACCTTCCCTTGCATTCCCGGCCGCCCTCACCACATTGTGTTCGACGGAGGGCATCGATGCCGAGGAAGAAAGCAGCCGACGAGACCAACGTCCGCGAGAATTTCTGGCGCACCGCGAAACGGGCAGCGCGCCACATCCCGTTCATGGAAGACGTGGTGGCAGCCTACTACGTGGCGCTGGACCGCGACACGCCTCTTCGCGCGCGCGGAATTCTCTTGGCGGCGCTGGGCTATTTCGTGCTGCCTGCCGACACCATCCCCGACTTCCTGATCGGCGTCGGCTTCACCGACGACATCGCGGTGCTGACGGCGGCGATTACCGCGGTCCGCGCCCACATGAAGCCGGCCCACAAGCTGGCCGCCAGAGAGGCGCTTGCCCGCGACTGATGGCCGCGTGGATGGTCGCGCGACGGCCGGCCGAACGTTGGGCGGGAGCCTTGCTGGTCCTGCCAGAAGTCAAAGTGTCGCCGCTTTCCTGCGTTTGATCCTTGCGCGAAGGGTCGCATGTCCGTCGCCGCGCTGCGAGACGGCGTCGCGAAAATCTGGCAGGGCGGGTTCACGCTTTGGTAACCCAGATTAATTCAAAACGAAGCAGACGCGGTCGGTTACGGGGCCTCGTGCCCGCCGGCCGTTCGGCCAAGGATCAGGGGTAGAACGACACGATGCGCGGATTGATCAAGACATTCACCGGCCCTGTCGCGCTTGGGGTTCTGGGGCTCGCGCTTGCGTTGCCGGGCATTTCGACGTCCGCTTTCGCGCAAACCGGCCCCAAGGCAACCAAGATCGGCCAGCACAGCGCCTGGGGAACCTACAGCTTCACCCAGGACAGCACCAAGGTCTGCTACGTGCTGACCGTGCCGACGGACAAGCAGCCGCCGTCGCTGAACCATGGCGACATGTTCTTCTTCGTCAGCCAGAAGCCCGGCCAGAACGTCTCCTTCGAGCCGCAGTTCATCGCCGGCTACACGTTCAAGGAGGCCTCCAAGGTCACCGTCTCGATCGGCAGCAAGTCGTTCTCGATGTTCACGCGCGGCTCGTCGGCCTGGATGGAGAATGCCGCGGAGGAGCCTGCGCTCGTCGCCGCGATGAAGGGCGGCACCGACATGAAGGTCGCGGCGACCTCCGGGCGCGGCAATCCGACCAGCTACGTCTTCTCCCTCAAGGGCATCAGCGCGGCGCTGGACTCGATCTCGTCCTGCAAATAAGGCCGCGGGCCGGTCCTGAGGCCGGCGCGATCCTGGATCGCGGGACGACCCGCATGAAAAAGCCGGCGCGGGTAAACCTGCGCCGGCCTTTTGGTCCGGTCCGTGCTGGAACAGCGGCTCAGGCGACCTTGTCGAGCTGCTGCCCGAGATAGCCGCGGTCCTTCAGCCAGCGCTCCAGCACCAGCTCGACCAGCGACGACACCGAGCGGTGGTCGTCCTTGGCTGCCTTCACCAGCGCTTCCTTGATCTCGCGTTCGATGCGGAAACCGAGGGGATGTGTCTTCATGGTCCTGTCCTTGGAATTGTCCGCCGCTGTCGGCTTCGTGCGCATTCGGGCGGTCTGCTTTGGAATCCGGCCGTCGGCCGGCGGTGCGGGTCCGGTCAGGACAGGAACGGCGGCGCCCGCGAGTTGAAGGCCGACGCATCGCCGGCCATGTGCCAGAGGGACGACAGGCCGGCGCCACGCGGGGCCGGTCCGGGTTCGCCCCGCACCAGGCGCGGCGAAACGGCGTCGTCGACATTGTCACCGGCGAGCCAGCCCATGTCGGGCAGCGGAGCCCGATGCGCCTCGACCAGGACGGCCTGGGGATCTGCGTCGAATGTCGGGATTTGGGCCGACCACGGCTCGACCACGGCCGCCCGGCCGCCGGGCAGCGCCTGCGCCGCCAGCGGAAGTTGCAGGGCGGCGAAGGCTGCCACCAGCCAGAGCGGCAGCAGCCACCGGAAACCGGTGGCCTTCGCAAGCCTGCTTCTGATCGGACCGTTCCACATCACCGTGATCTGTCGGGCCTTCACCGGGACTCGTCGGCATAGAATACGCCGTTCGTCATACGAAGCCAACCAAGTTCATACGGCTTATCGTCGAAAGGATGACGCGGTGCCGCGATCGTGCTAAGGCCGCGCCATTCGCCCGGCCCTCCCGAATTCCGCCGCGGCGGTCCCTATATATGTCCGGCATGACCACAACGCTCGATCTCAACGCCAGGCCCGCCCGTGCGGCGCCGCCAGCCGGCGCCGGTTCCGAAAGGCCGTCGCTGGTTGGACTGTCGCGCGCCGAACTGGCCGAGACGCTTGTCGCTTCCGGCCTCGTGCCCGAGCGCCAGGGGAAGATGCGCGCCCAGCAGCTCTGGCACTGGCTCTATGTCCGCGGCGTTTCCGATTTCGGCGATATGTTCAACATATCCAAGGAGTTGCGGAGCTCCCTTGCTGGTCGGTTCACGATCGCCCGGCCCGAGATCGTCGAGGAGCAGGTGTCGAAGGACGGCACCCGCAAATGGCTGTTCCGGTTTCCGCCGCGCGGCGCCGGACGGCCGGTCGAGATCGAGACGGTCTACATTCCCGAGGAAGGGCGCGGCACGCTCTGCATCTCCAGCCAGGTCGGCTGCACGCTGACCTGCTCGTTCTGCCACACAGGCACGCAGAAGCTGGTGCGCAACCTGACCGCCGAAGAGATTCTCTCGCAGCTGATGACCGCCCGCGACCGGCTGGGCGATTTCCCCGATCGCGATACGCCTGACGGCGCCATCGTGCCGGCCGAGGGGCGGAAAGTGTCCAACATCGTCATGATGGGCATGGGCGAGCCACTCTACAATTTCGACAACGTGAAGAAGGCGCTGCTCATCGCCTCGGATGGCGACGGGCTGTCGCTGTCGAAGCGGCGCATAACCCTCTCCACCTCCGGCGTGGTGCCGGAGATCGCCCGCACCGGCGAAGAGATCGGCGTGATGCTCGCCATCTCGCTGCACGCCGTGCGCGACGATCTGCGCGACATGCTGGTGCCGATCAACAAGAAGTATCCGCTGAAGGACCTGATGGACGCGTGCCGGTCCTATCCCGGCCTGTCCAACGCGCGGCGCATCACCTTCGAATATGTGATGCTACGTGACGTCAACGACAGCCTGGCCGACGCCAAGGAGCTGGTGCGGCTGCTGAAGGGCATCCCGGCGAAGATCAACCTGATCCCGTTCAACCCCTGGCCCGGTACGAACTATCAGTGCTCGGAATGGGAGCAGATCGAGAAGTTCGCCGACTATATCAACAGCGCAGGCTACGCCTCGCCGATCCGCACGCCGCGCGGCCGAGACATCCTTGCCGCGTGTGGGCAGCTGAAGTCGGAATCCGAGCGGATGCGCAAGGTCGACCGCCTCGCGCTCGAGGCGATGATGATCGCGGGCCACGGCGAAGCGTGACGCCTGCCGGCCTCGCGGTCTACGCCCTGCGCGCCAGCCTCGGCTACGCGATGGCCGTGATCGCAGCCACTGCCGTCACCGTCGCGCTCGTTGCCGGGGCGACGCTGCTCTCCGGGGCCGAGACCCGCACGGTCCGCGAGTTCCTCGACGACTGGGCGACACTCGCTTTCATCGGCCTGATTGTTACCGCCGTGTCGGCGCTTCCGGGTTTCCTGGTGGCGCTATGGGTCGCGGCGCGGCATCGCTGGACCCGCTGGAGCCAGTTCGCATTCGCCGGCGCGGGTGACGCGGTCGCCGCCGTGGTGCTGACCAGCCTGTTCTTCTGGGACGCCATCATGACCGTCTGGATCCTGCTCGCCTGCATCGCGGGCGGCCTTGCCGGCGGCGCCGCGTACTGGCTCGCCGCCGGGCGCTTCCTGTCGACGCGCTGGCCTGCGGCA
Organism: Rhizobiaceae bacterium; assembly: GCA_019635755.1. Taxonomy (GTDB): domain Bacteria; phylum Pseudomonadota; class Alphaproteobacteria; order Rhizobiales; family Rhizobiaceae; genus OAS926. The sequence goes on from JAHBYW010000007.1 coordinate 264,800, forward strand.
TGACAAGCGCACCATCCGTCGCGCTCCGCATCGGCGCGGCGATCGCCGGCTATTTCGCCGCTTCGGCCGCGGCGGCGATCACCTACACGCTGCTGGTGATGATCAGCGTCCAGATCGTCGGCGTCGAGCAGCCGTCCGAACTGACCTTCACCGAGAATGTCCGCATGGTCGTGGGCTTCACCATCCTCGTCGGCGCGTTCGTCGTCACCTGCGCGCTGCTGCCCGCGATCGGCGCCGTGCTGCTGCTCGGCGCGACGGGGCTGCGCGATCCGGTATCGCACATGGCCGCGGGCATCGTTGTCGCGGCCTGCGCCATCCTGATCGCGCGCAACGTGCCCTTCATGGAACGCCTCGACATCGACTGGGCGATCGCGCTTTGCGGCGTCGTCGGCGGGTTCGCGTACTGGCTGGTGGTGCGCCTGATCACGCGGAACGCAGGGGCCCAGGCGGGCGGAGGGATGAGATGAAGCGCTTTGCCGTCGCGGGCCTTGGATACGTCGCCGCCGCCTTCGCGGCCAGCCTCTTCATCCATGCAGCCGTCTTCGCACCGCTCGGCTTGACCCTCGATGATGTGACCGGCGTCATCGCCGGGACGCTGTTGGTCTCGGTGCCCTTCTTCGCGCTGATCGTGGCCGCGACGGCGCTGGTGCCGTCGGTCCTGGCGCTCTTGGTGCTCGACCGGCTGGCGTTGCGCGACTGGTTCTCGACGCTGATGGCCGGCGCGGCCATTTCGTTCGCCGTCGTCGGCATGATCTGGGCTGCGATGCCGGATGCAAGGCTGGGCGACCGGATGCTGCAGTCCGACGTTGTGGGGCTGGCGCTCGGCGCGGGACTTGTCGGCGGCTTCGCCTACTGGCTGGTCGCCAATCTGCTCGGCGCGGCTATTTCGCCTGCGCGGTGAGGATCTTCAGCGCGAAGGCCGAAAACACCCCGGCGAACAGATAGTCGATGACCCGCGTCAGCCGCGGCCGCTTCTTCATCGCTCCGGAAAACGCTTCCGCCGCGACGATCATCGGCACGGTCAGCGGGATCGAGATCACCACGAACAGGAAGCCGAGGAAGAACAGCTTGCCCGGCGCATGCGGGTCGCTCGCCGACACGAACTGCGGCAGGAAGGTCATGAAGAACAGGATGACCTTCGGATTCAGCAAATTGACGCCGAAGCCGGTGGCCCAGCTGCGGAACAGCGACACGCCCGGTCCGCCGCGCTTCGTCGGCGAGAAGGCAGAGCCGTGGCGGATCGCCTGGTAGGCGAGGAAGACGAGGTAGCCGGCGCCGAACATCTTCAGCACGAAGAAGGCCGCCGGCGAGGCGACGATCAGCGCCGAAACGCCGATCACCACCAGAGTCGTGTGGACGATCGTGCCGCTGAACGCGCCGAAGGCGGAGGCGAAGCCCGCGGCCGGCCCCTGGCTGAGCGTCCGGCTGACGAACAGCGTCATGTCCGGCCCCGGCGTGATCGTCAGGATGATCGACGCGACCGTGAACTGCGCAAGCGTTGCGGCGTCGGGAATGAAGTCCATGGGGCGGCCACCGGGAAAGGTGCACAGTCCTAGCCGCCGGCCCGCCCCGCGGCATGCGGCAGCGGGCCGATCGCGATGGCCCAGGAGCAGGGCCGGACGAGTGGCTACGCCGCCTTCTTCTTCGGCTGGATCAGGCCGCGTGCGATGAGCAGTTCGGCGATCTGCACGGCGTTCAGCGCCGCACCCTTCCTCAGATTGTCCGAGACGATCCAGAGGCTGAGCCCGTTGTCGATCGTCGGGTCCTCGCGGATGCGGCTGATATAGGTCGCATCCTCGCCGGCGCTCTCGATCGGCGTGATGTAGCCGCCGTTCTCGCGCTTGTCGACGACCAGGCAGCCCGGCGCATCACGCAGGATCTCGCGTGCCTCGTCGGCCGTTATCGGCTCCTCGAACTCGACGTTCACCGCCTCCGAATGGCCGATGAAAACCGGCACGCGCACGCAGGTCGCGGTCAGCTTGATCTTTGGATCGAGCATCTTCTTCGTCTCGGCGACCATCTTCCACTCTTCCTTGGTGGAGCCGTCGTCCATGAACACGTCAATGTGCGGGATGACGTTGAAGGCAATGCGCTTGGTGAACTTCTTCGCCTCGACCGGGTCGGCGACGAACACCGCGCGCGTCTGGGTGAAGAGCTCGTCCATGCCTTCCTTGCCGGCGCCGGACACCGATTGGTAGGTCGCGACGACGATGCGCTTGATGCGCGCCTTGTCGTGCAGCGGCTTCAGTGCGACGACCATCTGCGCGGTCGAGCAGTTCGGGTTGGCTATGATGTTCTTCTTCGTGAAGCCGTCGATCGCCTCGGGGTTCACCTCCGGCACGACCAGCGGCACGTCCTGGTCGTAGCGCCAGGCGCTCGAATTATCGATGACGACGCAGCCCTGCCTGCCGATCTTCGGCGACCATTCCTTGGAGACGTTGCCGCCGGCGGACATCACGCAGATGTCGGTATCGGAGAAGTCGTAGGTAGCGAGGTCCTTCACCTTCAGCGTCTTGTCGCCATAGGAGACCTCGGTGCCGACCGAGCGGCGCGACGCCAGCGCCACGACCTCGTCGGCGGGGAAGCCGCGCTCTTCGAGGATGTTCAGCATCTCGCGGCCCACATTGCCCGTGGCGCCGGCGACTGCGACCTTGAATCCCATGTCTCTCTCCTATCCCTCTCTCCGCGCTGTTTGGGGAAGCGACCTCATTCCGGAGGTCTTGCCTCGCTCCCCAGGCGGACCCGGGGAGAGAGCGGGAGGCCAAGGGAAATCAGACCGTTTTGGCGGTCGTTTTGGTGGTCTTGGCTTTGGTGGAGAACGGAAGCGCGCGTCGGCCGCCCCCGGCGTGGCCCGGGAAGTCGAATGCAAAAAGCGCCATCAGAAGGCCGCGCATCGAAAGCTCCGCTGTCGCGCGGCCTTTTACGCGCTCCGCGTCAGGAGTCAATCGCGCCCCGCAGCCGGCGCGGCGGCGCCTTGCCGCCCAGCCGGTAGAGCCAGGCATGCGCATCGTCGAGCAGCGATGACAGCCGCCGGTGCCGGCCAATCTCGACCAGATGAAACGAGCGCTTGGGCACCACGCCGCCGGCCGCCGGCAGGTCGAACACCAGGCCGCGCTTGCCGAACTGGTAGGCCGTCCAGCCCGCGAACCAGGCGCCGAACATCAGCCCGGCAACCACGTCGCTCGGGTAGTGCGCGCCGACCACGATGCGGGTCGAGCCGAACCACACCGCGAACACCACCGCCGCCATGCGGAAGCGCGGGAACAGCAGCGCCACTGCCCCGCAGACCGCGCCGAAGGTCGTCGAATGCCCCGAAGGGAAGCTAGCATACACCGCCTCGAAGCTGAACGGTTCGAAGTGGAAGGCTCCGACCGTGTCGTAGAGGCGAGGCCGCGCGCGGCCGATCGCCAGCTTCAGCACCGAGGCGAGGATGCCCGAGCCCGCCACGGCCGTCAGCGCGAAGGTGATCGCAGACGTGCGATAGAACAGGAGGGTCTTGGCGCGGCTGGGTCGCCGCGACCAGTCGAGCGACATGCAGATGATCAGGCCGATCGCCAGCGGCCAGATGTACCAGCCTGATTTGCCGTACTCCGTCGTCCATTCGGCGATGGCGCGGATCGGGCCGTACGCCTTCGGTCCCGCGGTCCCGACCACGGGATCGAACACGGTGAAAGCGAAGATCACCGCGATGGCGCCGAGGAAGGAATAGCGCCGCCAGGCCAGCGTCCGTCCGGCCAGAGCGGGGCGGGCACGCCGCCGCCGCTCGGCAAAGGCGAGCGCGGAGCGGATGTTGGCGTCGAAGCGCATCAGCCAGGCGCCGCCATGGACGCGGCTCCTCGCCATCTGCTTCTGCCAGTGCGGTGTTGGCGTTTCGGTCAAGCGGCTGTCCGGGCTCCTCGCGCCGCCTATATCAACCGGCTCCACCCGCCGTCCACCACCGGACGCTCCGCTCAAGCCCTCGTGAGTTGACCCCGTCCCCCGCCGACCTAGGTTTGGCTCGACGGGCAACGGGAGACGCAAACGGGAGACTAGGCATGCGGCACTTGCAGTCTTTCCGCACCGTCCGCGCGGCAGTCGCGGGCGTCGCGCTGTGGGCCGGCGCGGCCGGCGTCGCCATGGCGCATCATGGCTGGTCGTGGACGGAGGACGGGTTCTTCGAGCTCGAAGGCGTCATCCGAGCCGTCTATGTCGGCAACCCGCACGCCACGCTTGACGTCGACGTCGGGGGCGAGATCTGGCGGGTCGAACTGGCGCCGCCCTCCGCCACCATCGCGGCCGGCTTCACCGAAGACACCGTGGAGGCGGGCGACGAGGTGACGGCGATCGGCAACCGTTCGCGCGAGGACACGGAAAGGCGCATGAAGGCAGTGCGCCTCGTGATCGGCGGCCAGACATACGACGTCTATCCCAATCGCGTGCCGCCAGCCTGAGCGGACGCCCGCCGGCGCGGCAACATTCCGGCGCGGGCGGGCCTGGGACCGCTCGGCCGGCACGACGGATCGGGGGGCGGCATGGAGCTTCTGGCGACGATCGAAGGGCTTGCGCTCGTCCGCGCCCTGAAGACGTCCTTCTATGCCTATCCGGTCGTCAACGCGGTCCACGTGCTGGGCATCGGCGCGCTGGTGACGAGCGTGGTCTTGATGGACCTCCGCTTGCTCGGCGCGTTCGGCGCGATCTCGCCCCACCCGTTCGTGCGACTGCTGCGGCGCGTGGCGCTGCTGGGCTTCGGCGCTGCCGTCGCGACCGGAATGCTGATGTTCGCCATCCGCGCCACCGACTACGCGCAGATGACCGTGTTTCTGGGCAAGATGATGCTGATCGCCGTCGCCGGGCTGAACTTCCTGGCCGTCGTCCGGCTCGAACGGAGGGACCGGACGCTCACCAGCCCTGCCGGACGGCTCGCTCTGGTGCTGTCGATGCTCCTGTGGACAGGCGTCGTGGTCCTCGGCCGCTTTGTCGGCTTCGTCTGAGCGTCGAGCACTTGGCGGCTCGCGGTTCCTCTCTCCCGCCAGCCTGACTGGCTCTTGCATGCGGCGGGGCCATGCGGTTGAACTGGCCCAGGCAGCAGGGGCAGGCGGGATATGCGCGGCGAAGTCCTCCATTTCGACGACGAGCACGGTTTCGGCTTCATCACCGGCGCCGACGGAAAGCGCTACACCTTCGAGAAGACCGACCTGCGGCGCGACTTTCCGATCAGCAAGGGCACGCTGGTCGAGTTCCATCCCGAAGAGGACAAGGCGCGCGACCTCTTCCTGATCCGCGGCGTCGGGCGGGAGGCGGCTGCGCAGACCGGCGAGTTCGGGCGCTTCGCGACCGAGCAGGGTCCCGTCCCGACGGGGATGTGGTCCTATTTCCAGCGCGGGCTGACGTCGAACTACGCCAATTTCCGCGACCGGGCACGCCGCAAGGAGTTCTGGTCCTACTACCTCTTCTACTACATCGCGCTCGCCGTGCTGATCACCGTCTGCCTGTTCATCGACCAGGCGTTCGGCCGGCTGGACGCTGGCGGCGCGCCCTATGTGACCGTCACGGCGGGATTGCTCTTCTTCGTCGCGACGATCATCCCGGCGATCGCACTGCAGGTTCGCCGGCAGCACGACATCGGGCTGTCGGGCTGGTTCTACCTGCTTGTCTTCGTGCCCTATATCGGCGGACTGATCCTGCTCGTCTTCGACTTCATCCCGTCGCAGCCGCACGAGAACAAGTGGGGCCCTGTGCCCTATGGCGTCCGGGTGTAGCTATCGGAACAGGACGAGGCTCGCGGCGATCGCCGCCATGCCGATCACCATGCCGTAGACCGTCTCATGGCCGCGCGCGTAGACGCGTGCCGCCGGCAACAGCTCGTCGAGCGCCAGGAACACCATCGCGCCGGCGATGATCCCGAACACCGCGCCGAACACCATGTCCGACAGGAACGGCGCAAGCAGCAGGTAGCCGACCAGCGCGCCCACCGGCTCGGCCAGGCCGGACAGCAGCGACGCCAGCACCGCCGCCTTCTTCGAGCCGGTGGCATAGAATACCGGCACCGCGATCGAGACGCCCTCGGGGATGTTGTGGACCGCGATCGCCAGCGCCAGCGGCAGGCCGACCACGGGATCGTCCAGCGTGGCGAAGAAGGTTGCCAGCCCCTCCGGCAGGTTGTGGGCGGTGATCGCCAGCGCTGCCATGATGCCGACGCGACGCAGCATCAGCTCGCGGCTGCGGTCCACCATCGTCAGCCCGGCGCGCGGGCCGCTGCCTTCCGCGGCGGCTTCCGCGGCCTCGCTGTCCATCGACGCGTGCGGGTTCGGCACCATGCGGTCGACGACGACCAGCACCATGACGCCGGCGAAGAAGCACAGCGTCGCCCAGCCATAGGCCTGCTTGTCCGGCAGCATCTGGCTGAAGGCCAGGTGCGACTTCACGAAGATCTCGACCAGCGAGACGTAGACCATGGCGCCGGCCGCGAACGCGAGAGCGAAGGCCAGCAGCCTGGTCTTGGTCGGATGGGCGAACACGACGAGCAGCGAGCCGAAGACCGTCGCCAGTCCAGCGCCGACCGTGATCGACAGCGCCAGGAGGACATCCGGTCCGAACAGACTGCCCATTCAGCGCGTCAGGCCGCCGCGCGGAACTTCGCGACGATGGCGTCGCCCATCTCCACGGTGCCGATCTCCTTCATCCCGGGAGACATGATGTCGCCGGTCCTCAGGCCGTTGTCCAGCACCGCGGCGATCGCACGCTCCAGCCGGTCTGCCTCGGTGACCATGTTGAACGAATAGCGCAGGCACATCGCGAACGACGCGATCATCGCGATCGGATTGGCCTTGCCGGTCCCGGCGATATCCGGCGCCGAGCCGTGAACGGGCTCGTAGAGCGCCTTGCGTTTCCCGGTCTTGGCGTCGGGCGCGCCGAGCGACGCCGACGGCAGCATGCCGATCGAGCCGGTCAGCATCGCAGCAATGTCGGAGAGCATGTCGCCGAACAGATTGTCGGTGACGATCACGTCGAACTGCTTCGGCCAGCGCACCAGCTGCATGCCGCCGGCATCGGCCAGCATGTGCGACAGCTCGACGTCCGGATATTTCGCCTTGTGCGTCGCAGTGACGACCTCGTTCCAAAGCACGCCGGACTTCATCACGTTGCGCTTTTCCATCGAGCAGACCTTGTTGCCGCGCGTCCGTGCCAGCTCGAAGGCGACGCCGGAGATGCGCTCGATCTCGAACGTGTCATAGACCTGCGTGTCGATGCCGCGCTTCTGGCCGTTGCCGAGGTCGATGATCTCCTTCGGCTCGCCGAAATAGACGCCGCCGGTCAGCTCGCGCACGATCAGGATGTCGAGGCCCTCGACCACCTCCTTCTTCAGCGACGACGAGTCCGCCAGCGCCGGGTAGCAGATCGCCGGACGCAGATTGGCGAAAAGCTGCATGTCCTTGCGCAGCCGCAGCAGCCCCGCTTCCGGACGGACCTCGTAGGGCACCTTGTCCCATTTCGGACCGCCGACGGCGCCGAACAGCACCGCGTCGGCGGCGAGCGCCTTGGCCATGTCGGCTTCCGAGATGGCCTGGCCGTGCGCGTCGTAGGCCGAGCCGCCGACGAGACCCTCTTCCATGACAAAGCCGGCGCCCATCTCCTCGTTCATCACCTCGATGACCTTCTTCACCTCGGCCATGGCCTCGGGTCCGATGCCGTCGCCGGGAAGCAGGAGAAGCGTGCGCGATGCCATGAAGGCCCCCTTTGGAAAGACGCGGCCTGACTAGACGCGCGCGGCCGTCCGCGCAAGCCGCCCCGCCCGTCGACAGGGGCCGCCGACTGCAGCGGACCCGTCATCACCTCGTTGCTGTTGGGCAACACCGGCGGCTTTTGCGCGGTGCGTTACCGCGTATGCCGCACCGGCAAGTTGACGAAATCCTAATGAAGCTGTTCCTTGGAGATGCGTAAGTACGGGATGGTTTGGGTGAGGGTCCAGCGCATCGCGTTTGCCAGCCCGGCGGCGTCATTGCCGCCGCTCCATCCGGCCTACGCCATTGATTTCCTTAACATGCGAGGTTTGACGACGCCTTCCGGGCGCGGCACGCAACCGTGCCGGTCGGGGCGTGGGGGATAGCCATCATGCAGCGCCACGACATCGGCCTGAACCGGCTGCCGGAGACGCAGCCGCGCCGCAAAACCATCGTCGCCGCCGTCGGCGCCGGCCTGCTCGTCCTTGCCGCGCCCGAGGCGGCGCTGGCCGCAAGCAATGGCTGCAAGCAGATCAATGCCGGCGTGTTCAACCAGACGGTGTCGCTGTCGGGTATCGTGTCGCCGGCGCCGACGCTGACCCTGGTGTTCGAGAAGGGCGAGGTGATCAACATCGCCTACGCCGACCTCGACCAGTTCGCCTTCACCGTCAACGGCACCCAGGTCTTCACCGACATCAGCTTCCCCATCACCGGCACCACCACCTACACCGTTCCGGCGAATGGCAGCCGCGTCCTGGTCCAGACCCTCGCCGGCCTAGGCGGCCGCCCGCCCGTCGTCGGCTCGACCGTGTTCACCTGCACCCCGGTGCCTGCTCCTCCGCCGCCGCCCGTCGATCCTGACCCGGATGACGACGACGAGACCGCGATGACGGCCGCCGAGGTCGATGCCAGGCGCCGTGCCGCCCTCAGCTTCTTCACCTTCGACCTGCGCTACAATCCGGAATCGATGCCCGGCTCGGCCGGCGAACCGGCGGAGGCGGGCGACCACGACCATGTCTTCGCCTTCACCGCCTCGGCGGGCGGGGCGGCGACGCCCTGGCCGCTCGCCACCGCCTACGGCCCCGAGGAAGGAGCCGGCCCGGTACAGACGCTGTCCGCCACCAGCCAGCAGCGCATGTCGCTGGGCGGCATCCCGGTCAATGTCTGGGCGCGCGCCAAGGGCTCGCTCTATGGCGGCACGCTCGACCTGCGCGGCGGGTCGGGCCAGGGCCTGCTCGGCGCCACGGTCGGCGTCACGCCCAATCTCGATCTTGGCGTCTTCGGCCACATCCTGGGCGGGCGCGTCTCCTCTGCGCCGCTGCAGACGGAGGTGGACTCGCTGATCGGCGGCGTCGGCGCCTTCGGCGTGGCCCGGCTGCCGAACAGCTTCCGGTTCGGCATGTCGGTGGTCCATGGCTGGGGCTCGCACGACATCGCCGTGGCCGGCGGGACGGGATCCTTCTCGTCGTCCCACTGGACCGTCGAGGGCAGCCTCGCGCGTCCCTTCAGCGTCCACCGCTTCGTCTTCACGCCGATGGCGCTGCTGACCTGGCAGCAGGCGCGCTACGGCGCCTACACCGACAGCAACGGCATTGGCGTGCGCGCCACCGCCGAGTCCAGCCTGGCGCTGGCGGGCGTCCTCGACATCGCCTATCCGATCTCGGTCGGCGGCACGCTGGTGGACACCGTGACGCCGCGCTTCAACGTGCGGACAAACTTCTTCACGCACCGCACCGGCGGCTATGATTTCGGCGGCGGGTTCCTGCTCGATACCACCGCGGTGACCGTCGACCTGACGGCCGGCCTGGCGATGGGGCTCGCCGGCGGCGGCAATGTCGACGTGGCCGTCGCCGCCAGCGGCCTCGCCGGCAACGTCAAGAGCTACAGCCTGCGCGGCAATCTCCGCCTGCCGCTGAACTGAGCCTGGACGGCACGCCGCGGGCGCCGCCCGAAACCCGGGCGGCGGGCAGCCTAGCGCCGATCGCGCCGCAACGCGGTCACCTCGATCTCGATCTTCATCTCGGGCTCGGCCAGCCCGCACACCACCATCGTCGCGGCCGGGCGAACGTCGCCGAAATGCTCGCCGAGGATCGGATAGACCCGGTGCACGTAGGCCCGGTCGGTGACGTAGTACCGCGCCCGCACCACGTCGGCGAGCGTGAAGCCGCCATCGCGAAGCGCGCCAGCGATGGTGGCGAGGCAGTTCCGGGCCTGCGCCTCGACCTCCTCCGGCATGGTCATCGTGGCGTAATCGTAGCCGGTGGTGCCGGCGACGAAGCACCAGTCGCCATCGACCACCGCGCGGGAATAGCCGGCGGTCTTCTCGAAGGGCGAGCCGGTGGAGATCAGCGTCCGCATCGCTACTCCTGGATCGGCAGTTTCTCGCGCATCGTCTTGGCGATGTCCGCCGGCCAGCTCTTGATGTCCGGCCAGTATTTAGGGCCGGTCGCCGCAACGAGCTGGGCGAAGAAGAGCTTGCGGCGATGCGGGTCGATGGCCATGAACGAATCGGCCGAACCGCAGGCGTGCGGCACGCAGCCGGACGCGTAGATGACATCGTATTGCGACGTCTCGTAGCCACCGCCGACCAGCAGGCCGGTGACCACCGGGACCATCTCGTCGCCCAGCAGCGCCTGGCCGGCCTTGTAGACCGCCTCGTTGTCGAAGGCGTCGACGATGTTGTCGAAGAGTTTTGGATCGAGGTCGATCCAGTCGGTGCCGGGCTGCGGCGAAAAGGCGACGCTGCCGGCGACGAATATGCCGAGAGATGGCGACCACGCTTCCATGACGCGGGTTTCGCCGGGAAGCGGATTGGGCACGAAGTAGATCTGCTCGGTCCCGATGGCGGCCGGCGGCGCGCCGCAATCCTCGCCGACGAGGTCGGCGATGATGTCGCCGTCGGCCGGCTTCCAGACGATCACGGTCGACGTGCCGCAGGCATTGCCGCCGTCGCCCGCGGCGAACAGCGCGACCTGCAGGCCAGCCACCTCGACGCTGCGGTCGTAGAACACGACGTAGTTGCGGGCCAGTTCCTTGTCGCCGAAGGTCAGGACCTTCTCCAGATCCTCGTTCTCGGTGATCACCAGATCGCCGCCCGCGAACGGGAACTTCTGCGGCTCGGCCTGCTGCGCCGATGCCTCGACCGTCGCCAGCAGGACCGCCGCAACACTCAAGGGGGAGAGGAAACGGCGCATCGCCGGCGGGCCGCCCGCGCTCAGGCCCAGGGCCTGCTCTCGGCCTGAGCCTTCTCGAAGCGGTCGATGGCCGTCGACTTCTCCAGCGTCAGTCCGATGTCGTCCAACCCGTTCAGCAGGCAGTGGCGGCGGAATGCGTCGATCGAGAACTTGATCGTGCCGCCGTCCGGGCCGCTGATCTCCTGCGATTCGAGGTCGACCGTCAGGGTCGCGTTCGAGCCGCGGCTGGCATCGTCCATCAGCTTCTCCAGATCCTCGGGGCTGACGGTGACCGGCAGGATGCCGTTCTTGAAGCAGTTGTTGTAGAAGATGTCGGCGAACGAGGTCGAGATCACGCAGCGCACGCCGAAGTCGAGCAGCGCCCACGGCGCGTGCTCGCGGCTGGAGCCGCAGCCGAAATTGTCGCCCGCGACGATGATCTGCGCCTTGCGGTAGGCCGGCTTGTTCAGCACGAAATCCGGGTTCTCCGACCCGTCCTCCTTGTAGCGCATGTCGGAGAACAGGCCCGTGCCCAGGCCGGTGCGCTTGATCGTCTTCAGATAGTCCTTCGGGATGATCATGTCGGTGTCGACATTGACGATCGGCAGCGGCGCCGCGACGCCCGTCAGCTTGGTGAACTTGTCCATCGTGCCCAGTCCGTTGGATTTTCCGGTCCGCTCTATAGCCGGCAGCGGTGGCGGATGCAAAGCGGAGACGGCGCGAGCGTCCCTCGCCCTTGAGGGAGGGTGGCCAGCGGCAGGCAGGACGGGCCGGATTGCGGCCGCTCGGCGCCGTCAGATCACGTTCAGCTCGCGGAACGCCCTGCCCTCGGCGATGCGCCCGTAGCCGAAAGCCGAGCAGTCGATCGTCCGGTAGCGGCCATGCACGATCAGTTCGGCGATCGCATTGCCCACCGCCGGCGCCTGCTGCAGCCCGTGGCCGGAGAAGCCGTTGGCGAACAGGAAATTCGTGATGTCGGGATGCGGGCCGATCACCGCGTTCTGGTCGAGCGTGTTGTAGTCATAGTGTCCGGCCCAGGCCCGCGTCGCCTTGATCGCCTCGAAGGCGGGGATGCGCGCCGCCAAGACAGGCCAGATGACCTCCTCGAACAGCGGCCAGTCCGCCTCGAAGTCCGACGGATCAGCCGGACCGTCGGACTCCTCCGGCTCGGCGCCGCCGGTGATGTAGACCGATCCTTCCGGCCGCACATAGATGCCGCTCGGATCGACGATCAGCGGCATGTCTTCGAACCTGTCGCGCGCCTCGAAGACAAAGACCGAGCGCTTCCACGGCTCGACGGGCAGCGCCAGCCCTGCCATCGCGGCGACCCTGCCGGCGTTCGGCCCCGCGGCGTTGACGACGATGCCGGCCTCGATCCGCTCGCCTGTCGCCAGCGTCACCGCCGTCGCGCGGCTGCCGCTCCGCTCGATGCCCGCGACCTCCGCCGTGATCAGGTCTATCCCCTTGCCGCGCAGCGCCTTGCGCAGCAGAGCCAGCATTGCATGCGCGTCGAACCAGCCTTCGCCGGTCCGGCCCCAGGCGCCGGCGACGATGCCGTCCGTCGACAGCCACGCGAAGCGCTGCGCCATGGCTGCGGCATCCTCGAGCAGGATGTCGGCGCCCTCGGCCCTCTGGACATCGTGATTCGCCGTCAGCACCGGCAGTCCGCTCTCCGACGCGAGGATGAGATAGCCCTTCTCGCGAAAGCCGATGTCGGCGTCGCTGCCGAATTCCTCCTTGAGCCGGCGGAACAGGGCGAGCGTGAACTGCGACAGCCGGATGTTTTCCGGAATGGAGAACTGCTGGCGGATCGAGGCGCAGGAAAGCGTCGTCGCGGCATGCGCGAATTGCGGGTCGCGCTCGATCAGGGCGATGGTACCGCCGAACCCCTGCGCGCGCAGGAAATAGGCGACCGAACTGCCGACGATCGCCCCGCCGATGATGACGACGTCGTAGCGCGCCATGGTGAACCCCAAGCCGGATGAAGGCCGACCGAACCAGTTTCGCGCCCGGCCCGCAAGGGCTTGCGCGACCGCATGGGGCGCGGCAGAAAGGCCCGATGCCCGCCAGGCCAGACCGCCCGCGCCGTTCGGTGCTTTATGTGCCCGCCACGAACGCGAAGGCGCTGGCCAAGATTCCTTCGCTCGCCTGCGACGCCGTGATCATCGACCTTGAGGACGCGGTGGCGCCGGGCGAGAAGGAGGCTGCACGCGCGGCGTTGAAGGACGCCTTCGCCGCAATTCCGAAGACCGTCGAACGTGTCATCCGCGTCAACGCGCTGTCCGGCGAATGGGGCGCGGACGACTTGGCACTCGCCGCCAGCCTCGAACCCGACGCGATCCTGCTGCCCAAGGTCGACACGCCGCGCGACGTGCTGGAAGCGGGGGACGCGCTGGACGAGATGGACACGCCCGACGAGACCGCGATCTGGATCATGGTCGAGACGCCGCGCGCGCTCATCAACCTGCCCGCCATCGCGGAGCTCGGCCGTGACCGCGCCGCGCGGCTGACGTGCCTGATTGCCGGCACCAACGACCTCGTCAAGGACACCGGCGTGATGGCGACGCCGGACCGGCGCTATCTGCTGCCCTGGCTGATGCAGATGGTGCTTTGCGCGCGCGCCGGCGGGCTCGACTGCATCGACGGCGTGTCGAACGATTTCGCCGACCTCGAGGCCTTCGCCCGCGAATGCGCGGAAGGTTCCGCGATGGGCTTCGACGGCAAGACGCTGATCCATCCCGCGCAGATCGCGCCTGCCAACGCCGCCTTCTCGCCGTCGGGCGAGGCGCTGGCTGCAGCGAACAGGATCGTCGCCGCCTTCGCGCTGCCGGAGAATGCCGGCAAGGGCGTCATCGCGCTGGACGGCAGGATGGTCGAGCGCCTGCATCTGGCGCAGGCGGAGAAACTGATTGCGAGGTCGCGTATGTCCCTCCCCCTTGAGGGGAGGGTGGCCGCGCAGCGGCCGGGTGGGGTCGGCGAAACCGGCACGCCCCCGGACCCCGCTACCAAGAAGGATATTCAATCATGAGACTCTACCGCTTCCTCACCGGCCCCGACGATTCCACCTTCTGCCACAAGGTGACGGCAGCGCTGAACAAGGGCTGGCACCTCTACGGCTCGCCAACCTACACCTACGACAGGAAGGCCAAGGTGCTGCGCTGCGGCCAGGCCGTGGTGAAGGACGTCGAGGGCAAGGAGTACTCGCCGGACATGAAGCTCGGCGAGCAGTAGAACGGTCAGCGGTTCAGCGCCAGATAGGCCTCTGCCACCGCGCGGTCGATCGCCGGCGGCACCGGCACGACGCAGGCCGAGGCGTCGACTCCTCCCTTGGCGATCAGTTCCAGGCAGCGCGCCTGCAGCGTGAAGCCGAGGTCCATCGATTCGACCGTGTTGCCCAGCGGACGCGGACCGGCGAGGTTCGCCATGTGGCCGCCGCCGAGGATGTGGATAGCGCGGCCGTCGGCCAGCCGAAGCGTCTCGATGCTTTCGCCCTCGTAGCGGATTGCCTGCTCGACCAGCGGGCTCTGACGGATGGCCGCGACGTCGATCTCGTGCGGAAAGTGTCCGCCGTTCATCAGGATCGCGCCGTCCTTGAGCAGCGTCAGATCCGCGGCACCGATGACATGCGGCGCGCCGGTGACGGTGACGATCACATCGGCGCTCACGATAGCCTCGTCGCGCGGCGGCGTCGCGAAGCCGTCGAGATGCGCCTCCAGCGTCGTGACCGGGTCGATGTCGACGACGCTGACCGTGGCGAACGCGTTGCGGAAGCAGGCAGCGGTTCCCTTGCCGCAGGCGCCGTAACCGAACACCGTCACGCGCCGGCCCTGCGTCGCGCGGTTGGTGAAGCGCATGTAGCTCTCGAACAGGCTCTGCCCGACGGCATGGCGGTTTTCGGCGAACTGCTTGATCGGGCTGTCGTTGATGACGAGGATCGGCAGGTTGAGCCTGTCGCGCAGCGGCATCAGCCGCATGCGGCCTGACGTGGTCTCCTCGGTGCCGCCCTTCAGCCGCACATACGGGTTCTCGGCCACCCTTGCGAACAGGTCGCCGCCATTGTCGAGCAGCAGATCCGGCTTTTCGGCGAGGATGGCTTCGATCGTGCTTTCGTGCGCAGTCGCCTCGGTCGTCGCCACCCCGATGGCCTGGATGCCTCGCGCCTTAAGCCATTCGACGGTTGCGGGCTGCGTGCTGTTCAAATTGCCCGTGGCGATGACATGCGCACCGCCGGCCTTCAGCGTCGTCAAGAGCGCCGCGGTCTTCGGCTCGAGATGGATCGCCGTTCCGATCGACAGGCCGTCGAACGGTTTCGTCTCGAGGAACTCGGCCGCCGTCGCGGCAAGAAGCTGGCAGTTCGATGTGATCCAGTCGACGCGGCTCGGCGATTCTGCGGACATGTCTGGCTCCGGTTCAGGCCGGGCGAGCAAAGCATGAACGGACGGCCGAGGCGAGAACGCGCCCGAACGGAGCTGGCGCTGGTGGAACTAGCCCACCGCTTCCTCGATCTTCTCCATGTCGTCGTCGGAGAGGCCGAAATGGTGGCCGATCTCGTGGATCAGAACATGGGTGACGATGTCGCCCAGCGTCTCCTCGTTCTCGGCCCAGTAGTCGAGGATGGCGCGTCGGTAGAGCGTGATGCGGTTCGGCCCCTCGCCGGTCGCCGGGTTCCAGCGGTCGGCGATGCCGCGCCCCTCGAACAGACCCAGCAGGTCGAACGGCGTCTCCATCGACAGGTCGTCCATGATCTCGTCGGTGGGAAACTCCGCCACCTGGATGACGATCTCGCCGGTGAGCGTGCGGAACTCCTCGGGTAGGTGCGCATAGGCCTCCAGCGCCAACAGCTCGAACTCGTCCATCGAGGGCGAGAGCTGGTCGTGCCAGACGCGGGTTTGATAGATGCGGGCCATGCAAAGTCCTTTGGCCGGCATATAGACGTTCACCCTCGGCCTTTCGAGGCTTTTGCCGGAAAGGCGTTAATCCGCGGCGCAGGGCGTGGGAATAAATTCTTGTCGCAGCCTGCTTGACTCTTTCGGCCGGCTCCGGAATCAATAGGAACATAACAGGAACATACAGGCAGGAATCAGACCGTCATGGCGACGAACGCCGTGGCGCGGGACGCCGTTCGCGCGCTGCGCCACAGGATCGCGAAGATCGAGGGCCGGCTGGCGGAAACGCTGGACCGCACGTCCCTTGACGCTCCCGACGGGGAGCCGGACGGGGAGTCTTACCGAGCGCCCGAGGGGGCCGATGGCGCGACCGTGCTGCGCAGCGGTGCGGATGCCCGCCGCGACGACTGCCTGCCGACCGGGGTCCTCCGTCTGGACGCCATGCTGGGAGGCGGCGTGCCCCGCGCGGCCCTGACCGAGATCCATGCTCTCGAAACCCGCGATGCAGGCCTTTCGGCCGGCTTTGCCCTGGCGCTCGCCGCACTCGCCGGACAGCGGGCGCCGGACGGTTTCCTGCTGTGGATCGGAACGGCGGAGATCTTCGGCGAGGCGGGCGCGCCTCATGCCGCCGGGCTGGTCGGGGACTTCGGCATGGAGGCGCGCCGGCTTCTGTTCGTCGAAGTGCAGAAGCTCGCCGATGCACTCTGGGTCGCCGAGGAGGCGGCGCGGATCGACGCGCTGTCGGCCGTTATCCTGGAGGTGCGCGGCAATCCGAAGCAGCTCACCCTCACCGCGACGCGGCGGCTCCACCGCCGCGCCGGCATCGCGGGACGGCCGCTGTTTCTGCTGCGCCAGGCCGCGCAGGCGGAGCCGACTGCCGCGCCCGTCCGGCTGGTCGTTTCGCCGGCTCCGTCCGCCCCGCGCCGGACGCTGGCCGGGCCGCTGGCGGGCACTGTCGGGGCACCCGCCTTCGCCGTCGCGGTCGGGAAGAGCCGCACTGCCCTTTCGGGAGAATTCATACTGGAGTGGACCAGCCATGACCTCGCTTTTCAGGAACGGGAGCCGGCGCATTCTGGCCGTCTGGTTCCCCTATCTCGCCACGGAGCGGATCTGGCGCCAGCGCCTGGGGCGGTCCTGGCGTTCGATCCGCTGCGACGCGCCGCCTCTGGTGATCAGCCGGCGCGAAGACAACACGCAGCGCGTCGCGGCACTGGATGAGAGGGCGCGGGCACTGAAGCTGAAGCCGGGCATGGGCATCGCGGATGCCCGCGCCATGCATCCGTCGATCGACGTCGTCGAGGCCGAGCCCGACGCCGATCTCAAGCTCCTGCAGGCGCTTGCCGACTGGTGCGACCGCTACACGCCGCTGGTCGCGCTGGACGCGGTGGAAGGACTTTTCCTCGACATCGCCGGTTGCGCCCATCTGTTCGGCGGCGAGGAGACCATGCTTGCCGATCTCGTCCGGCAGCTCGCCGGGCAGGGCTTTCATGCCTGTGCCGGGCTTGCCTCGACACCCGGTGCCGCCTGGGCGGCCGCCCGACACCGCCTGCCTCCCGTCGACCCCGGCGAGGAGGCCGAGGCGCTGGCGCCGCTGCCGCTCGCCGCGCTTCGCCTCGACGAGGCCACCCGGCTTGGCCTTGAAAGCGTCGGCCTGCGCACGGTCGGCCAGATCGCGGCCGCGCCGCGCGCGCCGCTCGCGCGCCGCTTCGGCCAGCGTCTCGTTCTGCGGCTCGACCAAGCGTTCGGCCAGGTCGAGGAATCGATCGAGCCGCGGCTGCCCGTTCCCCCGCTGGCCGCGGAACGCCACCTCGCCGAGCCGGTACTGCTCGTGGAAGACATCGAACGGCTGCTTCTCGTGCTGGCCCTGTCGTTGAAGGCGGACCTGGAGCGGCGAGGCGAGGGGGCACGCCGGCTGCAGCTCGCGCTCTTCCGCGTCGACGGCATCGTCTGGCGGATCGCGGTCGGCACGTCGCGCCCGGTGCGCGATCCGGCGACGGTCGCCAAGCTCTTCCATGAAAGGCTGGCGACGTGCGGGACCGGGATCGATGCCGGTTATGGGTTCGACCTGGTCCGGCTGGCCGTCCTCGATGCGGTCGCCTTCGAAGCGGCGCAGGGCGACCTGGAAGGCAGGGCCGTGCAGGCCGGCGAAGACCTTGCCCTCTTCGCCGACCGCGTACGCGCCCGGCTGGGCGACGATGCGATCCGACGCGCCGTCCTGGTCGAGAGCCATATGCCGGAGCGCGCGGTGGCGCTTCTGCCCTTCGCCGAGGACACCGGTCCTCGACCCCGTCCCGCCGCGGTCGTGCCGGGACCAGCCAAACGTCCGCTCGAACGGCCCGTCCGTCTCTTCCGCCAGCCCGAGCCGGTCGAGGTAATGATGGCGGAAATTCCGGAAGGCCCCCCGACGAGCTTCCGCTGGAGGCGTACCCGCCACCGCATTGCCGCCGCCGAAGGCCCGGAGCGCATCGCTCCGGAATGGTGGACAAGCGCCATGCCCGAAGTCGAAAAGGGAAGCGAGGATGCAGCGGAACGAAGCGATGAGCAGCGCGAGAACCTGCGATCGCTGGCCATGACGCGACGGACCGCCAGCCTGACCCGTGACTATTTCCGCGTCGAGGACGAGACCGGGCGTCGCTACTGGCTCTATCGCGAGGGCTTCTATGGAGAGGGCAGCGCTCCGCCGAGATGGTTCATGCAGGGCCTTTTCGCATGAGGAGCCCGCCCTACGCCGAGTTCGCCGTACAGTCGAACTTCTCCTTCCTGCGCGGCGCCTCGCGGCCCGAGGAGCTCGTCGTCACGGCGAAGGGCCTCGGCCATTCCGCCATGGGGCTCGCGGACCGCAACACCGTTGCGGGCGTGGTCCGCGCCTGGAGCCAGGCAAAGAGCTTCATGCGGCCCGGCGGCGACGCCGACCCGTTCTCCTACCATCCGGGCGCCAGGCTGGTCTTCGCCGACGGCACGCCGGACGTGCTCGCCTATCCACGCAATCGCAAGGGCTGGGGGCATCTGTGCCGCCTGCTCACCCAGGCCAACCTGCGCGAGGAAAGCGACAAGGGAGCACCGCTGGTGTATCGGTCCGATCTCCTCGAATGGGGCGACGACATCTCCCTCGCCCTCATCCCGCCGCTTGCGGGGGACCCCGCCGCCGAGCTCGATCTCGCCCGCACCCTGAAGGATCGCTTCGGGTCGATTTGGATCGCAGTCTCTCCCCGGCACGGCGGCACCGACGCGTTCCGGTTCGAGCAGGCGGCCGCGGTGGCGCAGGCCGCGGGCCTGCCCCTGATGGCGATCAACGACGTCCTCTATCACGCCACCGCACGGCGGGCGCTGCTCGACGTGATGACCGCCATCCGCCTCAACGTTGCGGTTTCGCAAGCCGGCTACGAACTCTCCGCCAATGCCGAGCGCCACCTGAAGCCGGCGGCGGAGATGGCGCGCCTGTTCCGCCGGCACCCCGGCGCGCTCGCCGAGACGCAGCGCTTCGCCGAGACGCTGGAGTTCAGCCTGAGCGAACTGCAGCACAACTATCCCGACGAGAAGACCCGGGATGGCGCCAGCCCGCAGCAGGAGCTCGAAAGGCTGACCTGGGAAGGCGCGGCGGTTCGTTGGCCCAACGGGGTGGAAGCGAAAGACCGGGCGACGCTCGACAAGGAATTGAAGCTGGTCGAGAAGCTTGGCTACGCCGGCTATTTCCTGACCGTCCACGACATCGTTCGCCATGCCCGCGAGGAGTTGAAGATCCTCTGCCAGGGGCGCGGGTCGGCAGCCAATTCGCTCATCTGCTATTGCCTTGGCATCACCGATATCGGCCCGGATCGCATGGAGACCCTGTTCGAGCGTTTCATGTCGGAGGAGCGCAGGGAGCCGCCCGACATCGACGTGGATTTCGAGCACGAACGGCGGCCCGAGGTGCTGCAGTACGTCTATGAAAAATACAGCGAGAAGCACACCTCGCTGGCCTGCGCCGTCATCAGCTATCGGGGCCGTTCCGCCCTGCGCGAAGTTTCCAAGGCGATGGGGCTTTCGGACGATGTGCAGGGCGCTCTGTCGGGCTCGTTGTGGGGCTGGTGGTCGTCAAGACTGGGCGACAAGGAAGCGGCGGCCGGCGGTCTGAGCATGATGGATCCGGCGGCCAGCCACGTCATTGCCCTCGCCAACGAGATCCAGGGATTCCCCCGCCACCTGAGCCAGCACGTCGGCGGCTTCGTCATCACCAAGGACAGGCTGGACGAGATCGTTCCCATCATGAAGACGGCCATGGACGATCGCAGGATGATCGAGTGGGACAAGGACGACCTCGACGCCGTCGGCCTCTTCAAGGTCGATATCCTGGCGCTCGGCATGCTGACGTGCCTGCGCCGCTGCTTCGACCTGCTTGAGCTCCATTATGATGAGCGCGACCGTCACGGACGGCCGCTCACTCTGGCGACGATCGAGGAAGGCGATCCGAGCGTCTACGCCATGATCCAGCGGGCCGACACGCTGGGCGTCTTCCAGATCGAGAGCCGCGCGCAGATGTCGATGCTGCCGCGCCTGAAGCCGAAGGACTTCTACGACCTGGTCATCGAGGTGGCGATCGTCCGTCCGGGCCCCATTCAGGGAGACATGGTGCATCCCTATCTCAAGCGAAGGGAGGGAAAGGAAGCCGTCGTCTTCCCCAAGCCTGAGCTTGAGAAGATCCTGGGCAAGACCCTCGGGGTGCCCCTGTTCCAGGAGCAGGCCATGAACATCGCGATCCATGGCGCCGGCTTCGAGCCTGCGAAGGCGGACAAGCTGCGCCGCGCTATGGCGACCTTCAGGCGCACCGGAACCATCGGCAAGCTGCGCGCGGAATTCATCCAGGGAATGATCGACAACGGATATCCGGATGAGTTTGCCGAAAACTGCTTCAGGCAGATCGAGGGCTTCGGCGAATACGGCTTTCCGGAAAGCCACGCGGCATCCTTCGCGCTGCTCGTCTACGCCTCCTGCTGGTTCAAGGCTTTCTATCCGGACGTCTTCTGCGCCGCGATCCTGAATGCCCAGCCGATGGGCTTCTACGCGCCGGCACAGCTGATCCGCGACGCCAGGGAGCACGGCGTGGAGATCCGGCCGATCGACGTCAACCGCTCCGATTGGGACTGCACGCTGGAGCCGTCCGCGTTCGATCCGGACGCCATCGCGCCCCGGCAAGGCAGCATGCGTCAGGTCATCCGGACACGGCATGCGGTCCGTCTCGGGCTGAGGCAGGTCAAGGGTCTCTCGGCAGAGTCTTCCAGACATTTCATGGATCGGCGCGGCGAGGGTTACACGTCGGTGCGCGACGTGTGGCTGCGATCGGGCTTCGACATCGGCGACATGGAGGCGCTCGCCAGGGCCGACGCGTTCCGGTCGGTCGGCCTCGACAGGCGCGCCGCCCTTTGGGCGGTCAAGGCGCTCGACGGCAGGACTGCGGTCGAGAAACTCGAACTGTTCGATCGGCCGGGCATCGGCCTTGCGGACAGGGAACCCCCGACGCCGCTGCCTGCGATGCCTCTCGGCGAGCACGTCATCCACGACTACGGTGCACTCGGTCTGTCGCTCAAGGCGGATCCCGTCTCGTTTCTCCGCGGCCGGCTTGAACGCGCCGGGATCACGCCGAACGGCACGCTCGGCCAGGTCCGTGACGGCAGGCGGATCACCGTCGCCGGCCTCATTCTCGTCCGCCAGCGACCCGGCAAGGGCAATGCCATCTTTCTGACGCTCGAGGACGAGAGCGGCATCGCCAACGTCATCATCTGGGCCCGCCGGTTCGAGCAGTTCCGCCCCATCGTCATGGGCGCTCGTTTCGTCAGGGTCTCGGGAAAGCTGCAGTCCGAATCCGGTGTCGTCCATATCGTCGCCGACGCGATGGAGGATCTCACGCCCTGGCTTGCCGAGCTGTCGGAGAAGGCCGCCCGCATCGATACGCTCGCCCGCGCCGACGAGGTCAAGCGTCCGGGCGACGATCACCGCATCCGTACGGCGCGTCGGCATGCCGCACTGATTGCTGACGAGATACCGGATGTGGGCGAGATTGCGCGCGAAACGAGTGCGGTCATGCCAAAGGGCCGCAACTTCCACTGATGGACCTGGTGAGATCGCCGTGTAAGTCGCCACTTACGCGAAGAGGCGACGACGACCCGGCATGTCGGCAGCTGGTCTCAGCCCCTGCTGACCGATACTTCGTCGTCCGCGTCGGTGAGCGCCCGCGCCTCGGACGGAAGCATGATCGGGATGCCGTCGCGCACCGGATAGGCGAGCCGCGCGCCCTTTGAGACGAGCTCCGACGTCGCGGGGCGCCAGC
The DNA here is from genome assembly GCA_019635755.1 of Rhizobiaceae bacterium. Taxonomy (GTDB): domain Bacteria; phylum Pseudomonadota; class Alphaproteobacteria; order Rhizobiales; family Rhizobiaceae; genus OAS926. Next base: position 286,863 of record JAHBYW010000007.1, read on the forward strand.
TCAGCGGCCCCTTGGTAAGCGGGCAGGACAGCAGGTCGAGAAGTCTGGGATCGATCAGGGCGTTGCTGACAGTCCGTTCGTCACTCATCCGCTCTCCTATTGCAGCCGCGAGCCGGCGTCGCCGCTTTCCTGGGCCAGCGCCATCTCGGTGATTGCCACCAGCGTCTCCGCGCGGGTCCTGAGATCGGGCGCCTCGAGCAGCGCCTGCTTCTCCGCCGCTCCGTACGGCGCCATCATCGACAACGCGTTGACCAGCGTGGCGTTGTCGGCGCGGCTGACGCTCTCCCAGTCCGCGGCGAGCTGGTTTGCTTCGAGATATTGCCTGAACGCCTTCAGGAGGCCTGGTCGGTCGACCTCCGCGGCCCCGGCATCCTCGTTCAGGTCGGTGACGAAGGGCAGAACGCGGCATTGCCGGAACGGTGTCTTCACATCCAGTTCCGCGGCGATCCGGAACCGGCAGATACCGTGCAGCGAGAGCAGGTAGCGGCCGTCGCCCGTCTCCGCCAGCGACACGATCCGGCCAAGGCAGCCCACAGCGCAAAGTTCCGGCTCGCCATCCGCGCGCAGCTTTCCGTCGAGGCTCGGCTGGATCATGCCGACCACGCGCGCCGCGCCCATCGCCCCGTCGATCATCTGCAGATAGCGTGGCTCGAAAATGTTCAGCGGCATCCGCCCGCCCGGCAGCAGCAACGCCGCGGACAGCGGAAAGATCGGAACCGTCGCGGGCATGTCCTCCGCGCGACGGTAGTTCATGTTTCCGGCTAGCACCTCGGCCTCGACCGCATCACCTGCCACCAATATGGGGCTGCGCAGTCCCGCAGCAACGGCTGGGCCGAGCTAGGAGAACAGCAGCGACGACAGCTTGCGGCGTGCCGACAGCGTCGCCTCGTCCGCCATGCCCCACGCCTCGAAGAACTTCAGCAACTGCTGCCGTGCCGCGCCCTCGTTCCAGGCGCGGTCCGCACGCACGATCGCCAGCAGGCTGTCGGCCGCGGCATCGCGATCGCCGATCGCATTCTGGATCATGGCGAGATCGAACCGCGCTTGGTGGTCCTTCGGATCGGCCGCGATCCGGCGCTCCAGTTCGGCCGGATCGCCGAGGCCGGCCGCCTGCTTGGCGATCTCGAGCCGGGCGCGCACCGCCGACAGTTCGGGAGCGTCCAACTTGTCTGGCGGACAGCTGTCGAGAACCTCTTGCGCGCCGGCGCTGTCGCCCGCCTCGAACAGCACCTCGGCCAGGCCAGCGATCGCCTGGAGATTGTCGGGAGCCTCGGCCAGTACGGCGGAGAAGATGTCGGCGGCCGTCTGATGGTCGCCTGCGGCGCGCGCGTCCGCCGCGGCGGCGATCGCCTCCGCGATCTGGGTCTTGCCTCCGCCATTGCCGCCGACGCGCTTGATGAACTCGCGCACCTGGCTCTCGGGAATCGCGCCCATAAACCCGTCGACCGGCTGACCATTCTTGAAGGCGATCACCGCGGGGATCGACTGGATGCCCAGCTGCCCGGCGATGGACGGATGGTCGTCGATGTTCATCTTGACCAGCTTCACGGCGCCACCGGCCTCACGCACCACGCGCTCCAGCACGGGCGTCAGCTGCTTGCACGGGCCGCACCAGGGCGCCCAGAAATCGACCAGCACGGTCTGGTTGGAGGATTCGCGGACCACGTCGGCCGCGAAACCGGCCGTGGTCGTATCCTTGACCAGATCGCCACCGCCCTGGGGCACAGGTGCACCGGCCGGCTGCGCTGCGTGAGGCTGCGCGCCGCGGGCAGCACCGCTGCCAAGGAGGATGTCACGTTCGCTCATGTACAACTTGTCCTTCGCGCGCCTTCGAGCCCTGAATATAGCATGATTTGATCACCACGAATGTGGCGATCAGCCTTCCAGATTCAAGACGATCACGGCATGACCTGTGGCTTCGATGAAGCGGAGCAGATCGGTGGCCGCGATGCTTGTCGTGGCATCGTTCGTCAGCGGGTGCGCGTTGATCGTCGCTGCCGCGGCCAGCCGCGCGTCGAGCACGAAGGTCACCCGGCCTTGAGTGTCGTTGATCAGGCCGAAGGCCGTGACGGCGCCCGGCGTGACGCCGAGCAGGTCCATCATCGCCTCGGGCTTGGCAAACGAGACGCGGCTCGCGGCACCGATGGCCTTGTCGACCGACTTGAGGTCGACGACGGTCTCCTCGTCGACCGTCAGAAGGAAGAAGTTGTCCTTCTTGTCCTTGAGAAAGAGGTTCTTGGTGTGCGCGCCGGCGATCTCGCCGCGCAGACGTCGCGATTCCTCGACAGTGAACAAGGGCGGATGCCGGGTCGTCGAAACGGTAATCCCGAGGCCGGCGAGGAAGTCGAAGAGTTCGTCCGGCGTTTTTGGCATCTGCGGCTCCTTCCGTCGCACGGGCCGCATGCCCTAGCGCAATTCGGCGCGACGTTGGAACCGTTTTCCGGTGCTGCATGGACAAAGCAGGGATTTCCCGGCGTCGCTCGACGCTGCTGTCGTCTCGTGGTGACGCGGCGAGGTGGGTGCGAAGCCCCTCTGGTCGGTTCGGATTCGCTGTTGCAATCGAAAACGTCTTCGGCCATATAGGCGCGGCTTGCGGCCTCGGCCGCGCGAGCGGGTGTAGCTCAGGGGTAGAGCACAACCTTGCCAAGGTTGGGGTCGAGGGTTCGAATCCCTTCGCCCGCTCCAAAATTTCCCAACCGTTCCATTGCCCGGCGACCTGTCGCCCTCGTGGGGCAGCGCAGGCGCCGGTCGATTCATCCCTTGGCAGCGGCTGAATAGTCGGCGTCCGCCACCGGCTCCATCCAGTCGACCGAGACCCCGTCGAGCGCTTCCTGCATCGCAAGATGCGTCAACGCAGTGGTCGGACCGGCGCCATGCCAATGCTTCTCGCCCGGCGGGATCCAGATCGTGTCGCCGGCCCGGATGACGTGCACCGGGCCGCCGGCGGTCTGGGCAAGGCCTGCGCCCGCGACGACGAAGAGCGTCTGGCCGAGAGGGTGAGTGTGCCAGTTGGTGCGCGCGCCAGGATCGAAGCGGACCATCACGGCCCGAAGCCGCGCCGGCGCTGGCGCCTCGACGACCGGCTCCTGCCAGACGGAGCCGGTGAACCAGTCGCTGGGCGGACGGCGGGATGGCGTTACGCCGCATCTCTTGATGTCCATGTGTCGATATCCGTGAGTCGATGTCCGTGGCTGCTCCGTCCGATCGTAGCGCGCAGGCCGCCCGCCGCAAGCCGGCGCACGTCGTCGGGTTGCCGGCGGTGCCGCCCGGGTCTATGTCTCGAAGCGCCGCGGGCTGGTGCCACCGGCAAAGCGATGTCGAATCAAGGGTATAGGACGCCTCGCTCGGTTTTCGAGCGCAGGCGGTCGGTTGATGGCCCAGAAGAAGTCAGATCAGATCGACGCTTGGATCGCGCGACCGGATGCCGGCGTGTCCGTCGTGCTCCTGTACGGTCCGGATCGGGGGCTCGTGTCTGAGCGCGCCGCCGGGTTCGTCAAGGCTGCCGGTTTTGCCGTCGATGATCCCTTCTCGCTGACGCGGCTCTCCGCAGAGGATGTCGATCGCGATCCAGGTCGCCTGATCGACGAGATGCGCACGCTGCCGATGTTCTCCGACAGGCGGCTCGTCTGGTACCGGGCCGGAACGCCCGGCAAGGGAGCGATCGAGGCCGTCCGGACCATGACCGAGGAGCCGCCGGCCCATGCGACCCTGCTCATCGAGGCCGGCGATTTGCGCAAGGGGGCGGCTCTGCGCACGCTCGTCGAAGGGGCCACGCGGGGCATGGCGCTTCCCTGTTATGCCGACGAGGCAAAATCGCTCGACACGCTGATCGATCAGGCCGTCGGGCAGGCGGGGGTCTCCATCTCGCTCGAAGCTCGCCAGGCGCTGAAACGGAACCTCGGCGGTGACCGTCTTGCCTCCCGCGGGGAGATCGAGAAGCTCGTGCTTTACGCGCGAGGCCTGCCGCGGATCGAGCTCGACCACGTCGAGGCGCTGGCAGGGGATGCGGCGGGGCTTTCGGTCGATGAGGCCGTCGATTCGATCATCCTCGGACGGCCGGAGCAGTTCGACATCGCCTTCCAGCGGGCCTCGGCGGCCGGACAGCTGGTCCCGCTGCTGCTCGCGACGGTGCGCCAGTTCCAGCTTCTGCAACTGCTTCGCGACGAGGTCGAGATCAACGGCAAATCGGCATCGGCCGCGATCGCCGGCGCGCGCCCGCCCATCTTCTTCGCGCGGAAGCATGCCGTGGAGGCCGGGCTTTCGCGCTGGTCCGCCCAGGCGATCCGCCGCGCGCTCGACCGCCTGCAGGCCGTTATCCTCGGCAGCCGCGAGCGGGCCGCGCTGGCCGAACCTCTGATCCGGCAGGCTCTGCTCGGGCTCGCGCTCGCCGGCAGGCCCGGCAGGTAGTTAGCCGGCTTGCCAGTGGCCGCGCCGGAGGTCAGCTCTGCAGCCGCCGGCACAATTCATCGAGCTGTTCCAAGGACTTATAGGCTATTCGCACTTCGCCGCCCTTGTCCTTGTGGCTGATCGTCACCTTCAGCCCAGAGACATCCGACAGGAGCTTCTCGAGCGCCAGAGTGTCGGGATCCTTTTCAGCCGCCTGATTGCCGCGCGTGGCCTTCGCCACGGCCTGCGAGGGCTGCTGCGCCAGGGCCTCCGCCTGGCGGACGGACAGGCCGCCCTCCACGATCCGCTTGGCCAGGGCGAGCGGATCGTCGGCACTGACCAGCGCCCGGGCGTGACCGGCCGACAGGGCGCCGCCGGACAGCATGTCGAGGATCACGTCGGGCAGTTTCAGCAGGCGCAGCGTATTGGCCACGTGGCTGCGGCTCTTGCCGATGATCTGGCCGAGGTCGGACTGCGTATAGGCGTGCTCGTCGATGAGCTGCTGATAACCCATGGCTTCTTCGACCGGGTTCAGATCGGCGCGCTGGACGTTCTCGACGATGGCCAGTTCGAGAGCCGCGCGATCGTTGACGTCGCGCACGATGACGGGAACCGCATCGAGTCCGGCGCGCTGGGCCGCCCGCCACCGGCGTTCGCCCGCGATGATCTCGTAGCGGCCGGCATCGGACGTCGGGCGCACGACCACGGGCTGCACGATGCCGTGCTCCCGGATCGACTGCGCAAGGTCCGCGAGGTCGCCTTCGGCAAAGGCGCGACGCGGGTTGCGCGGATTGGGCGAGATGAACTCGACCGGCACGCGGCCGTCGGCCTCGACGCGTTTCTGCTCCGGCTGCGCGGGACGGTCGATCTCGCCGATCAGCGCGGCAAGACCCCGTCCCAATCGCTTGCGTGAGGCGTCTTCGGTCATCGCGGCATCCACTCGTCGCTACTGGTTACGCATTGGGTTCAGGCCGCCCGCAGGCGACGCTCGCGCCGGATCACTTCGGACGCCAGCTGCAGATACGCCTGGCTTCCGGCGCATTTGAGGTCGTAGAGGATTGCCGGGCGGCCATAGGACGGCGCCTCGGAAACACGGACGTTCCGGGGAATAATCGTCTCATAGACCTTTTCGCCCATATGCCGGCGCACGTCGTCGACAACCTGGTTTGCCAGATTGTTGCGGCCGTCGAACATCGTCAGCACGATGCCCTGTATGGTTAATGCGGGGTTAATCGAGCCCCTTACCTGCTCGACCGTCTCGAGCAGCTGGCTGAGTCCCTCGAGCGCGAAGAACTCGCACTGGAGAGGGACCAGCACCGAGTCCGCTGCCGCCATGGAATTGAGCGTGAGCAGATTGAGCGAGGGCGGGCAGTCGATCAGAACATAGGTGAACAGCTCGCCGGGCAGCTCACGCAGCGCGTTGCGAAGCTTCAACACCCGATCCGGCGCCGCGGCGATCTCCATTTCGATGCCCAGCAGGTCGAGCGTCGACGGCACGATGGATAACCCGGGAACGGCCGTTGGCATCGCCGCATCCGCGACCGACCGGACGCCCGTCAACACGTCGTAGGAGGAAACTGCGCGCTGCTGCCGATCGATCCCGAGGCCCGTGCTCGCATTGCCCTGCGGATCGATGTCGACGATCAGCACCTTCTCGCCGATGGCAGCCAGCGCGGTGGCCAGATTGATGGCCGTGGTCGTCTTGCCCACCCCGCCCTTCTGGTTGGCGACGGTGATGATCCTCGGACCGTGTGTCATCGCGATATTCCCAATGCGATTCAATGCATTGTGCCTCGGGAGACCCGCTTGAGACCCTTCACCTCGAGGATCACCGCGCCAGGCTCGATGGCACTCGGATGCTGTACCAGATCGGCGCGCCAGGCGTCAGTCGTTTCTTTGATCTCGCGTTCGAAATCCCGCCCTTTGTGAAAGAGTCCGCGCCCGCCCGCCTGAAGCCAAGGGGCGGCGAGCCTGAAGAGGCTGCCGAGCGGCGCGAGCGCACGGGCGGTCACCACGTCCGGCTGAGGCAGGATTGCATGAAGATCTTCGATGCGATTCGCATGCACATTGGCACGTACGTCGAGGCTTCCCAGGACGGTCCGCAGGAAAGCGGCCTTTTTTCCGTTGCTCTCGATGAGATCGACCCGCGTCTCCGGTCGATCGGCGTAAAGCAGCGCGAGAACGGCACCCGGAAAGCCGCCGCCGGAGCCGAGATCGATAAAGTGTTTTGCATCGCCGGCAAGCGGCACCAGTTGCGCACTGTCAAGAATGTGGCGAACCCAGATGTCCGGCAGGGTGGACGGCGCGGCAAGGTTGATCCGTGCCGCCCATTTCAGGAACGCGTTCTGGAACGCAACCACACGCTCGAATGTTTCACGTGAAACGGGTCCTGCGACGGCCTGCAGGGACTCCAGGGTTGCACCCGCGCGCGTGCCTGTCACGCCGCGCCCCGGCTCTGCTCGGCCTGTTTCAAGGCGGTCAGGATCAGGGCAATGGCCGCCGGCGTGGCACCGTCGACCTTCTGCGCTTCCGCGATCGATCGTGGCTGGCGCGCCGCCATTTTGTGCTTGAGCTCGTTCGAGAGCCCCGCAAGCGCATCATACGGAAAGTCGACCGGGATCGCCCTCAGTTCCTCCCTTCTCACGATTTCCGCGTCGATTGCCTGACGGTCGAGATACACGGCGTAACGCGCATCCGTCTCAATCCGGTCCGCCGTCGACGAATCGAGCGAGCCCAGTTCTGGCCAGATCGCCGCCAACCGCGACACACTGATGTCGGGGCGGGACAGCAGGTCGAACGCGGTCCGGCGCACACCGTCCTGGTTCAGGTCGAGACCGAAACGTTTCGCCTCCGAAGGCGTCAGCGACAATTCGTTCACCATACGGCGCGCGCCGGCCAAACGTTCCGTGCGCGAATCGAACCGCCTTCGACGCTGTTCGGAGAGGATCCCCAACGCTTCGGCGAGCGGCGTCAAGCGTTCGTCTGCGTTGTCTGCGCGCAGCGAGAGCCGGAACTCGGCGCGAGACGTGAACATGCGATAGGGCTCGGAAATGCCCCGGCTGGTGAGGTCGTCCACCAGGACGCCGATATAGGCGTCCGCCCTGCCGATCGTGATCCCTTCGGCTCCACCCGCAATCCGCGCCGCATTGATGCCGGCGAGAACCCCCTGCGCAGCGGCCTCCTCATAGCCCGTCGTGCCATTGATCTGGCCAGCGAGCAGAAGTCCGCGGATCTTGCGCGTCTCCAGGGTCGGCTCCAGCTCGCGCGGGTCGATATGGTCATATTCGATCGCATAGCCAGGCTGGGTGATCGTTGCATGCTCGAGGCCCGGGATGGTCTTCAGAAGCGCGTGTTGGACCTCTTCCGGCAGCGACGTGGAGATGCCGTTTGGATAGACCGTGTCGTCGTCCAGCCCTTCCGGCTCTAGGAAAATCTGGTGCCCGTCACGGTCGCCGAAGCGGACGATCTTGTCTTCGATGGACGGGCAATAGCGGGGGCCGATGCCCTTGATGTTGCCTGAATACATGGCCGAGCGACCGAGATTGTCGCGCACGACCGCGTGGGTCGCGGCTGTCGTCCGCGTAATCCCACATTCCACCTGTCGATTGGTGATGCGGTCTGTCATCAGCGAGAACGGCGCTGGATCGTCGTCCGCCGCCTGCATCTCGAGCGCGTTCCAGTGCACCGTGCGCCCATCGATCCGCGGCGGGGTTCCCGTCTTAAGGCGCCCGAGCGCAAAACCGGCGCGCTCCATCGTCGCCGAGAGACCGACGGACGCCTTTTCGTTCATCCGGCCCGCGACGATCCGCCGATCGCCAATGTGGATGAGGCCACGCAGAAAGGTGCCCGTGGTCAGCACAACGGCCCCGCATTCCATGGTACGGCCGTCGCCCATCAGCACGCCGCCGATACGGTTGTCCGCAATGAGGATCAGGTCGACAACCTCGCCCTCCACGACCGTGAGGTTCGGCTGGGAGGCGATCGCCAATTGCATGGCGCGCTTGTAGAGGGCCCGGTCGGCCTGGGTGCGCGGGCCGCGGACGGCGGGGCCCTTGCGCCGATTGAGCAAACGGAACTGGATTCCGGCGGCGTCAGCGACTCGGCCCATAAGCCCATCAAGTGCGTCGATCTCGCGAACCAGATGGCCTTTGCCCAGCCCACCTATGGCAGGATTGCAGGACATGGCGCCGATCTGAGCGGCGCTCATTGTCACCAGCGCCGTCACCGCTCCGGAGCGAGCGGCCGCTGACGCGGCCTCGCAGCCGGCGTGGCCGCCGCCAATCACGATCACATCGAACCTGGACATGGCGGCGACATGTGTGCGCGACGGCCGATCCTGTCAAGGATTCATCGGGCGAATCGTTTCACGTGAAACATCGCGTGATGGACGATGCCGAGCTGTTTCACGTGAATCACTTGCCGATGCAGAACGACGAAAACACTGCGTCCAGCACGTCCTCGACGTCGACATGCCCGGCAATTCGTCCGATTGACCCGGCCGCAAGGCGCAACTCCTCCGCGCGGAGCTCCAGCCCAACATGCCCCAACGCCCCTTCCAAATGCGATCGCGCCTGCCGAAGCAGACCGACGTGTCTCTGTCGGGCAGGAAGAAGACCAGTGGTGGTTCCAACCGAGTCCCGAGCACGCTTCTCAATCATCCCGATGAGCCAATCGACCCCGCCTCCCGAGACCGTGGAGATTGCGCCGTCGAAGCCGACGGGGATCGCCCGTGAGGGGTGCAGGTCACTCTTGCTCATTACCTTCAACATGGCCCGATCCGTCTCTATCGTCGCGTCACCGGTCTCGGGCGGCACCAGCCAGACCACCAGATTTGCATCCCTGGCTGCCGTCAGCGCCTTCCGTATCCCGATCGCTTCTGCTGCGTTGGTCGTTTCCCGGAGGCCTGCCGTGTCGGTCAGGATCACCTTGATCCCCGCCAGGTCGAGCGAGACCTCGACCAGATCGCGTGTCGTCCCGGGCTCCGCCGTCACGATCGCGACCTCGCGACGGGCCAGCGCATTTAGAAGGCTGGACTTGCCCGCATTGGGCGGCCCGACGATGACCACACGAAACCCCTCGCGAATGATCTCCGCCCGCGCGAAACCGTCGAGATGCACCGAGATGTCGTCGACAAGACCGGCGATATCGGTCCATACAGCCTTGGCGACCGATCCCGGAACGTCACCCTCATCGGCAAAATCCAGTTCCGCTTCGATCATCGCCAGCGCATGGATCACGCGGGCGCGCCAGCTGGCATAAAGCATACTCTGGCGGCCCTCCGCAGAGGTCAGGGCGAATAGCCGCTGCGCCTCGGTCTCGGCCGCGATCAGATCACCCAGCGCTTCCGCGGCGGCCAGGTCCATCTTGCCATTGAGATAGGCGCGGCGCGTGAACTCGCCTGGCTCGGCCATCCGCACTCCGTCGATCGCGGCGACCGCCTCGAGGACTGCCGCCACGACGGATGCACCACCATGCAGATGAAGCTCCAGGCAGTCCTCGCCCGTAAAGGAATGCGGCGCGGCGAAGAACAGCACGATCGCCCGGTCAAGCGCGCGGTCGCCGGACGTCAGGCCCATCAGGGTCGCGACCCGCGGCGGCGGCACCGACCCTGCCAGGGCGCTGGCCACTGCCCGAGCCTGCTGCCCGGACAGCCGGACCACCGCGACGCCGGCAGGAGGACGGCCGGAGGAAAGGGCGTAGATCGTGTCCGCGAATTGCATTTGCCTCGCTCCCGGCCCACCCTAGTTCAAACAGACACCGGATGCCGCCCGTGCCCCTGCCCGCTGCCAATCTCCTGGCCGACGAGACCAGCCCCTATCTGCGCCAGCACGCCGACAACCCGGTGCATTGGCGGAGCTGGTCGCAAGCAGCCCTCGCGGAGGCGGCCGAACTCGACCGGCCAATCCTGCTCTCCATCGGCTACGCCGCCTGCCACTGGTGCCATGTCATGGCGCATGAGAGTTTCGAGGATGCCGACGTGGCGGCGGTCATGAACCGGCTCTTCGTGAATATCAAGGTCGACCGGGAGGAGCGACCGGAGATCGACCAGATCTACATGGCCGCGCTGGCGGCGATGGGCGAGCAGGGCGGCTGGCCGCTGACCATGTTCCTGACGCCCGATGCCAGACCGTTCTGGGGCGGCACCTATTTTCCCAAGCAGCAGCGCTTCGGGCGTCCCGGTTTCGTCGATGTCCTGAACTCCGTGAATCGGGCGTGGGTCGAGCAGAAGGACAAAATTAACCATAGCGCGGGCGCACTGCGCGGCCACGTCGAGCAACGGCTGGCGCCTGCGGCCGACCGCGCGGACATCACAGCGTCGCGACTCACAGACCTTGCAAGCGGCATACTGGGGATCATGGACATGCAGGCCGGTGGGCTGCGCGGTGCGCCGAAGTTCCCGAATGCCCCGTTCATGAAGACCCTGTGGCTCGCCTGGCTGGACACCGGCGACACTGCCTACAGAGACGCAGTCCTCCATGCGCTCCGGACGATGCTGAACGGCGGCATATACGATCATGTCGGCGGCGGCCTCTGCCGCTATTCCACCGACGCGTCCTGGCTCGTGCCGCATTTCGAGAAGATGCTCTACGACAACGCGCAGTTGATACGCCTGTGCACCTGGGCCCATGGCGAGACGGCGGAGCGCTTGTTTCAGGTCCGAATCGAAGAGACGATCGACTGGCTGAGCCGCGAACTGTTGATCGACGGCGCCTTTGCCTCCAGCCTGGATGCCGACAGCGACGGCGAAGAGGGGCTGTTCTATACGTGGGATCACGCAGAGGTCAGTTCTGCACTGGGAGCCGAGGCGCCGGCGTTCTTCGACTCGTATCTCCTGTCGGGCGCCGGGCATTGGGAAGGCAAGCCGATCCTCCATGCCCGTCCCGGCTTTTCCGGCGCTCCGGCAGGATCGGAGCTGCGAGCATCGCTCGACCGCTTGCGGCAGACTCGGGAGAACAGGATTCGGCCCGGTCGCGACGACAAGATTCTCGTTGACTGGAACGGCCTCGCGATCGAGGCGATCGCCGACGCCGCCCGACACTTCAGCCGACCGGACTGGCTGGCCACCGCGGTGAGGGCTTTTCGTTTCATCTCCGAATCGACTGATACGGGAGGACGCCTGCCACACTCCCTGCTTGCCGACCGCAAGCTGTTCCCGGCCATGTCGAGCGATTATGCCGCCATGATCAACGCCGCCATCGCCCTGCACTCCGCCACCGGGGACGGCACCTATGTCGACGCCGGACTGGCACTGCTCGACCGTCTCGACCGCTGGTACACCGATGCCGGCGGGCACTATCTGTCCGCATCGGACGCCGCCGATGTCCCGATCCGCATCCGCGGCGACGTCGACGAGGCGATTCCTTCAGCGACTGGCCAGATCGTGGAAGCAGTCTCGAGGCTGGCCATCGTCACAGGACGGCCGGACCTCCAGCGAAGGGCCTGGGACCTCGCCGAACTGGCGGCGGGCCGGGCCGCCGGGCAGGCCTATGGCCAGGCCGGAATCGTCAATGCCTGCGCAACAGTCCTCGCGCAGCGCAAACTCGTCGTTGTCGGCCCATCGGAGTCAGAGCTTGTTTCGGTTGCGAATCGAGTCCTGGATCCGCGGCGCGTCGACCGAATCGTTGCACCCGGCACGGCCAGCGAGCCGCTGCCAGGTGGCGTTCCCGTGGACACAGGCCACCCGGGCGCGTGGCTCTGCACGGCGAACACATGCCTGCCGCCAATCCACGACCCCGAAACGCTTGCGGCGGCACTGAGGCCGCCGCGCACGACGTCCTGAACCGGATCGTCAGGTGTTCATGGAATCGAAGAAGTCGGAATTCGTCTTCGTCTGCTTCAGCTTGTCGATCAGGAACTCGATCGCGTCCGTCGTGCCCATCGGCGCCAGGATGCGGCGCAGCACGTAAATCTTCTGCAAATCCTTCTTTTCGACCAGCAGGTCCTCCTTGCGGGTACCGGATTTCAGAATGTCCATGGCCGGATAGATGCGCTTGTCGGCGACCTTGCGGTCCAGCACGATTTCCGAATTGCCGGTACCCTTGAACTCCTCGAAGATCACCTCGTCCATGCGGCTGCCGGTATCGATCAGCGCCGTCGCGATGATCGTCAGCGACCCGCCCTCCTCGATGTTGCGGGCCGCGCCGAAGAAGCGCTTCGGCCGCTGCAGGGCATTGGCGTCGACGCCGCCGGTCAGCACCTTGCCCGACGAGGGTACCACGGTGTTGTAGGCGCGGCCGAGGCGCGTGATCGAATCGAGCAGGATGACCACGTCGCGGCCGTGCTCGACCAGACGCTTGGCCTTTTCGATGACCATCTCGGCGACCTGCACGTGGCGGACCGCCGGTTCGTCGAAGGTAGACGACACCACCTCGCCCTTCACCGACCGCTGCATGTCGGTCACTTCCTCGGGCCGCTCGTCGATCAGCAGCACGATCAGGAAGCATTCGGGATGATTCGCCGTGATGGAATGCGCGATGTTCTGCAGCAGCACGGTCTTGCCCGTGCGCGGCTGTGCGACGATCAACGCGCGCTGGCCCTTGCCCAGGGGCGCAACCAGGTCGATGACCCGCGGCGAGATGTCCTTGGTGGTCGGATTGTCGATCTCCATCTTCAGCCGCGAGGTGGGGTAGAGCGGCGTCAGATTGTCGAAATGAATCTTGTGCCGGATCTTCTCCGGATCGTCGAAATTGATCGTGTTGACCTTCAGCAGCGCGAAATAGCGCTCGCCCTCCTTCGGGCTGCGGATGGGACCTTCGACCGTGTCGCCCGTCTTCAGCGAGAAGCGCCTGATCTGCGACGGCGAGATGTAGATGTCGTCCGGGCCGGGCAAGTAGTTCGCATTGGCCGAACGGAGGAAGCCGAAACCGTCCTGGAGCACCTCGACGACACCGTCGCCGATGATCTCCACGTCCTGCGCGGCCAGCTTCTTGAGTATGGCGAACATCAGCTCCTGCTTGCGCATCACGCTGGCGTTCTCGACCTCGAGCGATTCGGCGAATGCAATCAGGTCAGTGGGCTTCTTGTTCTTGAAGTCCTGGAGTTTCATTTCCTGCATGGAGAGACTCTGGGTGTGGAATGTCGGGGGAAGAATCGGCGAACGCGATGTGAGCCGATATGTGCCGGCGAAGCTGGAATAAAAAGGCGCGACGGCGAGGAGGGAGCCGTCTTTTACCGGCCCGCTGCCTAAAGAGCAAGCGACAGCAGCTTGCCCAACAACGCCACCGTCAGAACGGCTTGACGACGACCAGGATCACGATGGCGATCATCAGCAATGTAGGGACCTCGTTGACGATCCGCCAGTGCCGCGCCGGCCTCGTGTTGCGATCCTCGGCGAACCGGCGCACCGCCCCGGCCAGGTAGCCGTGCATGCCGGTCAGTGCCAGCACCGCAACAAGCTTGGCATGCAGCCAGCCGCCCGAGAAGGCGAACCCGCTCCAGGCCATCCATAGCCCGGCGGACCAGGCAACGATCATCGCCGGGTTGATGATGGCCCTGAGCAGACGGCGCTCCATGATCTTGAAGGTTTCCGACTGCACGGAACCGGCCGGCGCGTCACAGTGGTAGACGAACAGGCGGGGCAGATAGAGCATGCCCGCCATCCACGAGATCACCGCGACGACATGGACTGCCTTGATCCAGGGATAAAGCGCCTCTGGGTTGAGCCAGAACAGCAGCCCCGTCAGCACAGCGAAGATGGCAAGCGCGACGACGGCCCGATAGGCGGCAACGCTTCCCGATGAGGAAGGTCCGCTCACCGCACGGCCCCGCGCACGCGCTTCAGCAGCTGTTCCACATGAGCCACGGGCGTTTCGGGCACGATCCCGTGGCCGAGATTGAAGACGAGCGGTCCACCCCCCAGACCCGCGAGGATCCGGTCGACCCCATCGTCGAGGGCCGCCCCGCCCGCCACCAGCCTCAGCGGGTCGAGATTGCCCTGCACCGCGCCACCCTGCTGCAGGCGCCTGGCCTGTGCCATCGGGACGGTCCAGTCGAGCCCGACCGCCGAGACGCCGGTCCTCTCGCGATATCCCTCCACAAGCACGCCAGCGCCCCGCGGAAAGCCAATGATCGGAACCTGCGGATGGACCGCCCGCACGGCCTCTACGATCCGGGCCACGGGCTTGACGCAGAACCTCTCGAAGAGATCCTCGTCGAGCACACCCGCCCACGAATCGAAGATCTGGACCGCATCGGCGCCGGCCTCCACCTGCCGAATGAGATATTGCGCCGAAACGTCCGCCAGCCGGTCGATAAGCGCGTGAAACGCCGGAGCCTGCCGGTAGGCGAACAGCCGGGCGGGCGCCTGGTCCGGAGTTCCATGCCCGGCGATCATGTAGGTCGCGACTGTCCACGGTGCGCCACAGAAGCCGAGCAGCGTCGTCTCTGGCGGCAGCTCGGCGCGAAGCCGGGCCACCGTCTCGTAGACCGGCGCCAGCACGTCGTGGAACCGGCTCTGATCGAGCCCGCCGATCTCGCCCGCTTCGATCGGCTGAAGGACCGGCCCGCGTCCTTCCTCGAACCGGACGTCCCGGCCGAGCGCATGTGGGACGACCAGGATATCCGAGAACAGGATGGCCGCATCGAAACCGAAACGGCGGATCGGCTGGAGTGTCACCTCGACGGCGAGCTCCGGCGTGAAGCAAAGATCGAGGAACCCGCCGGCGCGTGCCCGCGTTGCACGGTACTCCGGCAGATAGCGGCCGGCCTGCCGCATGATCCAGACAGGCGGCGGGAACGCGGCTCTGCCGCGCAGGACGTCCGCTACCTTCCTTGTCGGAGCCATTCGCACCACCAATCCTGCGATGTCCAAATAAATGAAATTTCTAGAAAGACTCTTCTGATTCTACGACTCTGTGGGAATCGGTTATCCGCGTTTATCCAGAATTCACCAATTCCAGATGCCCACGGTGGTTCGGGACAGCCTCGCAAGGGACAAGGATAACTCTGGGGATCATCATGATTCCCGCAATGATTCCCATTACTTCCCGCCAGGCCAATCGTTAACCGATTCCTAACGGCAGGCCCATGGCTGCCAAACTCCCCGCAATCCCCAGCCGCCCTTGCGACATATGCACGCCACGGCGAATTGTGGACAGCCGACACACTCATTAAGGTTCGGTTAACCCGATGCCGCGCCACGGGAAACAACCCACATCTGTCCACAGGCGGCGAAGAATCCCGTGCAGAAACCGCAGAGCTTCTTCCATCTCCACCTGATATCGGACTCGACGGGCGAGACGCTCATCGCTGCCGGCCGCGCGGCCGCGGCGCAATACAAGAATGCGCGGGCGATCGAGCATATCTATCCCCTCATCCGCACCGAAAAGCAGGTGGCGACGGTCTTCGAGGACATCGAGAACGAACCCGGCATCGTGCTCTACACGGTCGTCGACCAGACGCTCGCGGGTCTGATCGATTCGCGCTGCACGGCCATGGGCCTTCCGTCCGTCTCGGTCCTCGAACCGGTGCTGACGGTCTTCCAGTCCTATCTGGGGACGCCCGCCGGCCGGCGCGTCGGCGCCCAGCACGTCCTTGACGCGCAGTACTTCAAGCGCATCGACGCGCTCAACTTCACCATGGAGCATGACGACGGCCAGCTTCCGGACGATGTCGACGACGCCGACATCGTGCTCATCGGCATTTCGCGGACCTCCAAGACCCCCACCAGCGTCTATCTCGCCAACCGCGGCATCAAGACCGCGAACATCCCGATCGTTCTGGGCGTTCCGCTGCCCGAGAGCCTGACCCGCGCGACGCGGCCGCTGATCGTCGGGCTCGTCGCGACCGCGGAACGAATCTCGCAGGTGAGGCAGAACCGCATCCTCGGCACCGACTACGACGCCCAGGGCTACATCGATCGCGCGACGATCTCGGAGGAACTCACCTATGCTCGGCAGCTGTGCACCCGGCACGGCTGGCCGATGATCGACGTGTCGCGCCGCTCGATCGAGGAGACGGCCGCGGCGATCGTTGCGCTGCGCGGGAAGGCGCGCTAGGCCCGTCCGGTGACATCGCGCCTCATCCTCGCGTCCGGCAGCCGATTCCGCAAGCAGCTGCTCGACAATGCCGGCATCGCTGTCGACGTCGTTCGCCCGGACATAGACGAGCGCGCAGTGGAGGGCACGCTCGAGGGCACGGGTGCCACGCCGGAAGACGTTGCGCAGGTGCTCGCCGAGGCCAAGGCCGTCTCGGTCAGCGAAGCGCGGCTCGATGCGCTGGTCATCGGCTCCGACCAGACCCTGTCGCTCGGATCCCGCATGTTTCACAAGCCTGCCGACATGGAGGATGCGCGCCGGCATCTCCTGGCCCTTTCCGGCAAGACCCATCAGCTGAACAGTGCCGTCGCCATCGCCCGCGGCGGCGAGACGGTCTGGCGCCATGTCGGGATCGCCCGGCTGACCATGCGCGACCTCTCGCCCGCCTTCATCGGCCGCCACCTCTCGAGGGTCGGCGCTGCGGCACTGGACAGCGTCGGCGCCTATCAAATCGAGGCAGAGGGCATCCAGCTGTTCCAGTCCATCGAGGGCGACCATTTCACGATCGTCGGCCTTCCCCTGCTGCCCCTGCTCGCCCAGCTGCGAATCCTCGGCGCGATCGATGGCTGACGCTCCGAAAGCATTCGTGTGCGGGTGGCCGATCGCCCATTCGCGCTCGCCGATGATCCACGGGCACTGGCTGCGTGCGCACGGGATAGACGGTTCCTATGAACGGCTCCCCGTCCAGCCCGTCGACGCATCCGCATTCTTCGCCGGACTTCCCCAGAGCGGCTGGATCGGCGGCAACGTGACCATTCCGCACAAGGAGGCGGCCTTCGCCGCCTGTGTCGAACGGGACGCCGCCGCGGAGGTCATCGGCGCGGTCAACACGCTGTGGCTGGACGAAGGTCGGCTGCTCGGCGGCAACACCGATGCGCTCGGCTTCGCCGCCAATCTCGACGAGCGGGTTCCCGGATGGGACGGCGCCGGCACCGCTGTCGTGCTCGGTGCCGGCGGCTCGGCACGCGCGATCCTGCACGCGCTCGTCGTGCGGGGGTTTCGCGACATCCGGGTCGTGAATCGCACCCGCGATCGCGCCGAAGAGCTCGCCGACCGATTCGGCGCAGGCGTCACCGCGCACGCAACGGACGCGCTTCCCGACATCCTTCCGGACGCCGGGCTGCTGGTGAACACGACGTCGCTCGGCATGAAGGGCAATGACGAGATGGCAGCAGACCCGGCGCGGCTGCCCGACCGCGCGATCGTCACCGACATTGTCTACGTCCCGCTGGAGACGCCGCTTCTCCGCGCGGCGCGGGCGCGCGGCCTGAGAACGGCGGACGGCCTCGGAATGCTGCTTCATCAGGCGGTGCCCGGCTTCGAGAAGTGGTTTGGCGTCAGGCCGGCCGTCACGGCTGAATTGCGCGCCCTCCTGGTGGCGGACATCGAGGCATCGGCATGATCGTGCTGGGGCTGACCGGCTCGATCGGCATGGGCAAATCGACCACGGCGAAGATGTTCGCCGACGAGGGCGTCCCGGTGCACGATTCCGACGAAGCGGTCCATCGGCTCTACGCTGGCGCGGCTGCGCCGCTTGTCGAGGCTGCCTTTCCCGGCACGGTGGACGACGGCGCGGTCAACCGTGAGAAGCTTGCGAAAGTCGTGCTTGGCGACGGCGCCGCGATCCGCCGGCTGGAGGCCATCATCCACCCTCTCGTTCGCGCGGATGCCGCGTCGTTCCTCGACACGGCCCGGCGTGCCGGCGCACCGCTGGCCGTGCTCGACATTCCGCTGCTGTTCGAGACGGGCGGGCGGGCGCGCGTCGACAGGGTGGCCGTGGTGACGGCGCCGGCTAAGGTTCAGCGCGAACGCGTCCTCGCCCGTCCGGGCATGACGCCGGAGAAGTTCGAGGCCATCCTTGCGCGACAGGTTCCCGACGCCGAGAAGCGTGCGCGCGCCGACTACATCGTCGACACGGGCGGCGGGCTGGACGCCGCGCGCGCGCAGGTCCGTGCGATCATCGCGGACCTGACCCGCAAACGCTGACAGGGCATCTTGCGGTGCGCCGCCGGCGCGCGCAAACCTCGGCGGCCACCAGGATCTGATTCGATGCGGGAGATAGTGTTCGACACCGAGACGACAGGCCTCGACCAGCGCGAGGACCGCATCATCGAGCTCGGCTGCATCGAACTTTACAACCGCTTCCCGACCGGGCGGACCTTTCATCACTACATCAACCCGCAGGGCCGGTCGATCCACGCCGAAGCGCAGGCCGTGCACGGCATCACGATGGCCAGTCTGGCCGACAAGCCGACCTTCGACCGGCTGGCGACGGAGTTCGTCGCCTTCATCGAGGGCGCCAGGCTGATCGCCCACAACGCCAATTTCGACATCGGATTCGTCAACGCGGAGCTGGGGCGCCTCGGTCACGCGCCGATCGGCATCGACCGGGTGGTCGACACGCTCGCCATCGCCAAGCGCAAGCATCCGATGGGGCCCAATTCGCTCGACGCGCTGTGCAAGCGCTATGGCATCGACAACAGCCGCCGCACCAAGCACGGCGCGCTGCTCGATTCCGAGCTGCTCGCAGAGGTCTATATCGAGCTGATCGGCGGGCGCCAGGCCGCGCTGGGCCTTGAGGTCGTGGAGGTGGCGATCGGCGGCGGCGTGCTTGCTGCGGAGGGCTCGGTCAGCCGCAGGCCGGTTCCGTTGAGCCCGCGCCTCAGCGATGCGGACCTGCTTGCCCACGCCGCGATGGTGGCCGATCTCGGCGAAAAGGCGCTGTGGCGCAAATTTGCCGGCTGACGAAGGCGGCCTGTCGGGCCGACCGGCGTATCAGCTGACGGACACCTTGGCCTTGGCCTGATCCTCGGCCAGCTTCTGCTGGAACATCTGGGCGAAGTCGATCGGGTCGAGCAGCAGCGGCGGGAAGCCGCCATTGCGGGTCGATTCGGCGATGATCTGCCGCGCGAAGGGGAACAGCAGGCGCGGACACTCGATGAACAGCACCGGCAGCATGTGCTCCTGCGGAAAGCCGTCCAGCCGGAAGACGCCGCCATACACCAGCTCGACGTTGAACAGGACTTCCTGCTCGAACTGGGCCTTGGCGTTGAGCGACAGGTTGACGTCGTAGTCCTTGTCCGACAGCGGGTTGGCCGCGACGTTGACGCTGATGTTGATGCCGGGTGCCTTCTCGCGGCCACGCAGCGAGTTCGGCGCGCCGGGGTTCTCGAAGGACAGGTCCTTCACGTACTGGGCAAGGATGTTGAGCTTGGGCTGAGCGCCGTTGCCGTTCTTCGCTGCGCCGGCAGGCGGCGTGGTTTCGTTGGCCATCAGGCGGAAATCCTTGTCTTGCGGGCCGGCCGTTGCGGGCCGGCGCGGGGCGTGCCCGGTCGAAAATCGCGGGTTCGCTAGCATGGCAGGGAGGGCAACACAAGTTTGGCGCCGCTTCCCGCGGCCCTTCGGCGCGCCGGTTCAGCGACCCTGACCGTCGTCGTCCAGTCGCGGCCGGCTGGCATGCGGCTCGGGCCGGCGCGCATAGTCCTCGGCGTCGAGGTCGATCGTACGGCCTCCGGCCGCCGGAAAGCCGAAGCTGAACATCGAGACCGTGCCGATCCGCGGGCGCAGGAAGCGCCAGGCGACGTCGCGGATGGCGGGAATGAACAGCGCCAGCCCCACCACGTCGGTGATGAAGCCGGGCAGCAGCAGGAGGATGCCCGCCAGCATGATCATCGCGCCATGCGCGACCTCCCGGCCGGGATCGCGACGGGCCTCGACGTCGCGGCGGATGCGCTGCACGGCGCCGAACCCCTGGATCCGCAGCAGCACGGCCCCGGTGATCGTGGCCAGCACGGTCAGCCCGAGCGTCGGCAGCACGCCGATCCAGCCGCCGACCACGATGAACACGGCGATCTCGAGGATCGGCAGGGCGAGCAGGAGGATCGGAAGCGGCGACACGGTCTCGTCTGGCCTTATGGGGCTGAGGCCTCTATCTAGGGACTCGCGCCTGTGATTTGAATGATCACGGTTTGCGTTCTATATGGATTGTTTGACGGGTATGCGCGCCCCTGCGCGGAGGCCGCTCACGATCTGATTGGCGGAAGTGATGGAATTCTTCGATTTCGGCACGATTTTCTTCCTGGTCGCGGCCGTCGTGATCTTCATCCAGCTCCGCAACGTGCTGGGACGTCGCACCGGCAACGAACGTCCGCCGTTCGATCCCTATACGGCCGCGCGCACCCGCGAGAAGGACGCCGCTGCCAACAAGCCGCAGGAGAACGTCGTCTCCCTGCCGCGCAAGAAGGCGACCGGCGAGGCCGAACCGTCGGCCTATACCCCCATCGATGCCATCGCCAAGCCCGGGACCGACGTGAACAAGGGGCTTCGCGCAATCAAGGATGCCGATCCGACCTTCGATCCCAAGACGTTCGTCGACGGCGCCAAGATGGCCTATGAAATGATCGTGATGGCCTATGCCGACGGCGACCGCCGCACGCTGAAGAACCTGCTGTCGAAGGAAGTGTATGACGGTTTCGTCGCGGCGATCAGCGACCGCGAGGGCCGGTCCGAGAAGATCCAATCCTCGTTCGTCGGCATCGACAAGGCCGAGATCGTCGGCGCCGAAATGAAGGGCGGCGAGGCTCACATCACCCTGCGCATCGTCAGCGAACTTATCTCCGCCACGCGCGACGGCGCCGGGCAGGTCATCGACGGCGATCCCGAGACCGTCGCCGAGGTCAAGGACGTGTGGACCTTCGCGCGTGACACGCGCTCACGCGACCCGAACTGGAAGCTGGTCGCCACCGAAGAGGAAGATTGAGCGACGGAGGTCTGGCCGTGGGCCTCTCTCCGCTCCTCAGGCCGACATCCTTCGACGCCCTGCCGGGCTGGACCGACGACGACCCGGCCGAGGCGTTCGCCGCCTTCCGCCGCTCTGCCCTCCAGGAAACCGTCAAGCCCTACAAGACCGGCTCGCTCGGCATCGACCGTGATGCATTCGCGCCGTCCTATGAACTGGCGCGCAACACACCGTCGCTCGACTCCTCCGCCAGCCGCCGCTTCTTCGAAGCCCACTTCATTCCTCATCGCGTCGAGCCGAACGACCGGGCGCGCGGCTTCGTCACCGGCTTCTACGAGCCGGAAGTCGAGGCTCGACGGGAGCGCGGCGGCCGCTTCGTGGTGCCGCTCTATGCGCGGCCAGACGATCTCGTCGATGTCGACGACGCCAACCGGCCCTCCGGATTCGACCCCTATTTCGCCTTTGGGCGCCGGAGCGGACAGGGCATCGTGGAGTATTTCGACCGCGAGGCGATCGTCCGCGGCGCGCTGCAAGGACGTGGCCTGGAGATCGCCTGGCTGGAAAGCAAGGTCGACGCATTCTTCGTACAGGTTCAGGGGGCCGCGCGGCTGATCTTCCCGGACGGTGTTCGCCGGGTGACCTATGCCGCAAAGACGGGACACCGCTTTAACGGTCCCGGCCGCCGGCTTGCCGACCTCGGCGAAATTCCGCTGGCCGACGTCACGATGCAGTCGATCCGCCAGTGGTTCCGCGACCATCCCGACCGCATCGACGAGATCCTCTGGCACAACCGCTCCTATGTGTTCTTCCGCGAGGCGTCGGTCGACGATCCATCGCTCGGTCCGATCGCAGCGGCGAAGGTGCCGCTGACGCCCGGCCGGTCGGTCGCGGTCGACAGGCTGCTGCATACGTTCGGCACGCCGTTCTACATCGATGCGCCGGATCTCGGGGCTTTCGGCGGCGCGTCGTTCCGCCGCCTGATGATCGCACAGGACACCGGCTCTGCCATCGTCGGCAGTGCCCGCGGGGACCTGTTCGCCGGGTCCGGCGACGCGGCGGGCGAGATCGCCGGCGTCGTCCGCGCCGATGCGGACTTCTTCGCGCTCGTCCCGCGCGCGCTCGCCGGTCGGTGACGCGTGGCGCGCGGTTCGGCCGGGACCCTGAGCGACGAGGATCGCATCCTCTGGCACCGCGTCGCCAAGACGGCGACGCCGCTCAAGGGCAAGGGCGTGCCGGAGGAGATGCGCGAGGAGGAGCGCCGTTTCGAAGAGATGCTGGCCGGCGCGACCGGCGCGCCGGCGAAGGCCGAGGCGCCTCTCCCCCCGCCGCAGCCGGCGACGCCCAGGCGCGGAGTCGAGCAGCATGCCTTCGATCCCCAGACGCGCGACAAGCTGGCGAAGGGCCGCCTGTCGATCGGCGGCACGGTCGACCTGCACGGCATGACGCAGAACGAGGCGCACGGCCTGCTGCTCTCCTTCCTCGGCCGGGCGCACGCCGCGGGGCTTCGCTACGTGCTGGTGATCACCGGCAAGGGCGCCTCCTTCGGCAGCGAGGGCGCGCTGAAGCGCGCCGTGCCCAACTGGCTGGCCACGCCGCCCTTCCGCATGCTGGTCTCGGGACACGAAACGGCCGCACGCCACCACGGCGGCGGCGGTGCCCTCTATCTAAGGCTTCGGCGCAGCCAGGCGCGCCCATGACCCCCTTCGGCGAACGGGTCCGCGACCTCCGGCGCCAGCGCGGCATCTCGCAGAAGCGCATGGCCGCCGACCTCGGCGTCTCGGCGGCCTATCTGTCGGCGCTGGAGCACGGCCGGCGCGGTGCGCCGACCTGGGCGCTCCTGCAGAAGATCATCGGCTACTTCAACATCATCTGGGACGAGGCCGAGGAGCTGCAGCGCCTGGCCGCGGTCTCGCATCCGCGCGCCGTTGTCGACACGGCCGGTCTGTCGCCGGCGGCGACGGCTCTCGCCAATCGGCTTGCCGGCGCGATCGCCGAGCTGAGCGAAGCGGACATCTCCGCGCTCGACCGCTGCCTGGACGAGGCGCTGTCGAGCCGTCGCGCAAAGGCGAAATGATGGGTGGATGCCGCGCAGCCGCGCGGCGCGAACCGCGTCTAGAAGAGCGCCTGGAGTTCCGCCAGCTTCTCGTTGACGAGCCAGCCGTAGTAGTTCTCCTCTGGCAGCCGCGGTGCTTCGCCGCGGGCTTCGCGATCCCGGTTCTCGGCACGCAACGCGTAGGCGCGTGCCTCCGGGTTGCCGACATTGTAGAGCGTGGCGGTGATGCCGGGATTCTGCGAGATGTCGAACCCGGCGATGTCGCGATAGGCGTCGATCGATGCGCGGAGCGTCGCGGCGACATAGGCCAGCGTGAGGTCCGGATTCATGATCGTCTCGTAGACGCGTTGCGGGTTGGTCTCGGTCAGGCGGGGAAACCCGGAGACGTCGTGCACGATGTCGCTCATCTGTAGCGCGGTCAGCGGGTTGAGCTGGCCGATGCCGAACGTCTGTCCGGCGTAGAAGGGCTGGAAGAAGACGGCGCTGAATCGGTTGTTGGGGAAGGCCGTGCCGCCCACGGTCTTGCCGCGGAAGTTCTTTTCCCAGATGCGTTCGCGGCAGGTCCACAGTTCGTAGCTGCCGCCGCCGCAACTGGCGAAATCCGGCCGCTGGACAAAGTCCGCGATGTCCTCGCCCTCATATTTGAAAGCAAACTGCTGGCCGAGATAGGAGACCGCCTTCACATAATAGGTCTGCAGCCTGTCATAGGCGTCGACATTGTAGGTGTGCTCGCCGACGATCGCGCCGACGATGTGCATCGGGTCGATGCCGTAGGCCGCGGCCTCCTCGACGATCTTGCTGCGCAGCTTGCGGTCGTTCTTCAGCAGCGCATAGACCTTGAGATATTTGGCTTCGTAGCTCGACTTCGTCGCCTTGGTGCGCGAGGCGGAGCCAGCGGGGACGCCGGGCTGCTCGGCATGCCGGTTGCCCGGGGGCACGACGGTCTGCGCCATCGCCGCCGAAGGCAGGAGGAACGCGGCGAGCAGCAGCGATGCGAGGAGATGCTTCATCGGCGACGAATATCGGCTGGGTTGTACGTCGCGCAACCTAGGCGGGCCCCCTGGAAAAGTCGAGCGCGCCCGGCCGCCCGGCCGGACGCGCTGTGTCTGAGAGCTTCCCTTACAGGATGAATCTCGACAAATCTGTGTTCTTCGCCAGATCGCCGACGTGCTTCTTCACATAGGCCGCATCGATCGTGGTCTCGGAACCGGACTGGTCCGGCGCCGTGAAGGAGATGTCGTCCAGCACCCGCTCCATTACCGTCTGCAGACGCCGGGCGCCGATGTTCTCGACGCTGGCGTTGAGGTCGACGGCGATCCCGGCCAGCGAGTCGATCGCGTCCGGGGTGAAATCCAGCGTCACGCCTTCCGTTTGCATCAGTGCGACATACTGCTTGATGAGGCTGGCCTCCGTCTCGGTCAGGATGCGGACGAAGTCCTCCTTCTCCAGGGCGCGCAATTCCACGCGGATCGGCAGGCGGCCTTGAAGCTCGGGCAGCAGATCGGACGGTTTCGACACGTGGAACGCGCCCGACGCGATGAACAGGATGTGATCCGTCTTGATCGGTCCATACTTGGTCGCGACCATCGTGCCCTCGACGAGCGGCAGCAGGTCGCGCTGCACGCCCTCGCGCGACGGGCCGCCCGAAATGTCCGAGCGCGCCGCGATCTTGTCGATCTCGTCAAGGAACACGATGCCGTCGTTCTCGGCCGATTCGAGCGCGCGGCGCACCACCTCGTCCTGGTCGAGCAACTTGTCGGACTCGTCGTTGACGAGCACGTCGTAGGACTCCTTGACGGTCGTCTTGCGGGTCTTGGTGCGCTTGCCGCCCATCGCCTTCGACAGCATCTCGTTGATGTTCATAACGCCGATATTGGCGCCCGGCATGCCAGGGATCTCGAAGCTCGGCATGCCGCCGGTGCCGGTGTCGGCCACCTCGATTTCGATCTCCTTGTCGTCCAGCTCGTTGTCGCGCAACCGCTTGCGGAACGAATCGCGCGTCGCCGGGCTGGCCGTCTTGCCTACCAGCGCGTCGAGCACCCGCTCCTCCGCGTTGACATGGGCGCGCGCCTTGACGTCCTCGCGCATCTTCTCGCGCGTCAGTCCGATCGCGGTCTCGACCAGGTCGCGCACGATCTGCTCGACGTCGCGGCCGACATAGCCGACCTCGGTGAACTTGGTGGCCTCGACCTTGATGAACGGCGCGCCCGCGAGCTTGGCCAGGCGGCGGGAGATCTCCGTCTTACCAACGCCGGTCGGCCCGATCATCAGGATGTTTTTCGGCATTACCTCTTCGCGCATCTGGCCTTCCAGCTGCTGGCGGCGCCAGCGGTTGCGCAACGCGATCGCGACGGCGCGCTTGGCGTCCTTCTGGCCGATGATGTAGCGGTCGAGTTCGGAAACGATCTCGCGGGGGGAGAATGTGGTCATGATCCTGTCTCTTCCGGCGCGTCCCTCTTCATCATCAGGGCCGGCCCGTAAATGGTTGTTCTCGTGTCGAAGGCCGTGAAGCCGGCCTTCTCGTAGGCGCGGATCGCCCTGGCGTTGGCGGGATCGGGGTCGATGACCAGCCGCGGGGTGCCTTCCGCGAACAGCATCGCGGCGAACTGGCGAAGCGCGGCCGAACCGTGACCCTTGCCGACGAGGTCCGGCTCGCCGATCGACAGGTCGATGCCCAGCGTCCCCATCGGCTGGTCCTGATAGGGATGCCCGTCCTCGAGATGCGGGTCGTAGCTTTGCAGGTAGCCGATCGGTTTGCCGTCCAGCTCCAGGATCAGCGGCTCGGTCGCGACGTCGTCGATGGCCTGCTCGATCTCGGCCAGGGCTTCGCCCGGATCGCCCCACCATTCCCGCAGATGCGGTTCGGCGAGCCAGCGGCCGATCGTCGGCAGATCCCGCGGCGTCACGGCGCGGAACCCGTAGCGCGGCTCACGCGGCATCGAGGGCTTCCAGCACGACGCTCCTGTTGGTGTAGACACAGATGTCGGCAGCGATCTCCATCGCCTTGCGGGCGATGTCCTCGGCATTCTTGTCCGTGTCCATCAGCGCCCGGGCCGCGGCAAGCGCGTAGTTGCCGCCCGACCCGATCGCCATGACGCCGAACTCCGGCTCAAGCACGTCGCCGGTGCCCGTCAGCGCCAGCGAGACGTTCTTGTCGGCGACCAGCATCATCGCTTCAAGGCGGCGCAGGTAGCGGTCAGTGCGCCAGTCCTTGGCCAGTTCGACGCAGGCGCGCGTCAGCTGTTCGGGATATTGTTCGAGCTTCGCCTCGAGGCGCTCCAGCAGGGTGAAGGCGTCGGCCGTGGCGCCGGCGAAACCGGCAATGACGTTGCCCTTGCCGATACGGCGGACCTTCCTGGCGTTGCCCTTCATGATTGTCTGGCCGAGACTCACCTGGCCATCGCCAGCGATGACGACCTTGCCGGCCTTGCGCACGGTCACGATTGTGGTGCCGTGCATCACGATTTCATTCGACATTCTTGCTCCGATTCGTGCGGTCCCGGGTCGGCGATCCGCGCGGTACGAGTTTGGTAGCAGCTTATGTATGATCCGCCGGCCGCATTGCAAACGGGCGGCGCGCATCCGGTTTACCCCGTTCGCCACCTCCAGCCGCAAACGCTGGAGTTTCATGGACCCCGCTGTTAGAAGGCTCGCGCCCTTGAACGGCACGATGGAGACTGCGATGGCTCCGGCCAGCAACGGACGCAAGGCGAGCGTCAGCCGCAAGACCAAGGAAACCGAGATTTCGGTCGCCGTCGATCTCGATGGCACCGGCCGGTTCGAAGTGTCGACCGGCGTCGGCTTTTTCGACCACATGCTGGAACAGCTGTCGCGCCATTCGCTGATCGACATGACGGTCAAGGCGAAGGGCGATCTGCACATCGACGACCATCACACGGTGGAGGATGTCGGCATCGCGCTCGGCCAGGCAATCGCCAAGGCGCTCGGCGAGCGTCGCGGCATCACCCGCTACGCCTCGCTCGACCTCGCCATGGACGAGACGCTGACGCGCGCCGCCGTCGATGTGTCGGGCCGTCCGTTCCTGGTCTGGAACGTCGCGTTCTCGTCGCCGAAAGTCGGCACCTTCGACACCGAACTGGTGCGCGAATTCTTTCAGGCGCTGGCGCAGAACGCCGGCATCACGCTGCACGTCAATTCGGTCTATTTCGCCAACAACCATCACCTTGCCGAGACCTGCTTCAAGGCGGTGGCGCGTGTTCTGCGGGTCGCCTTCGAGCAGGATCCCCGCCAGGCGGGCGCGATCCCCTCGACCAAGGGCACGCTGAAGGGCTGAACCCATGGCCAGCTTCGTCGTGATGACCGCGCCCGGGCGACCCGGCCCCGACGGACCTGAGGCCGCCTTTGTGCGCGACGGCTTCGCGTTCCTCGCCTTCCTCGTCCCGGCGCTCTGGCTGCTCTGGCACCGCCTGTGGGTCGAGGCGCTCGTCGCCGTCGCGATCGCGCTGGGCGTGTCGCTGCTCGGCACGCTCTCCGGCTACGCGGTCGCCGGCTCGCTCCTGTCGCTGCTGGTGTCGATCTATGTCGGACTGGAGGGCGCGGCGCTCCGGATCGCCGCGCTGCGCCGTCGCGGTTGGGCGGAATGGGGCGTGGTCGAGGCGGACACCGCCGAGGACGCCGAGACGAAATTCGTGTTCGAGATGGACGGTCTCCCGGCGGCGGAGCCGGCCAGTCCCGCCGCGCCGGCGATGCGCTCCTTTGCCCGACCGGCATCGGCGCCCGGGCCGGGATTGCTGCTGAATCCGGGCAACCGGTAGATGCGGGTCGCCATCATCGACTACGGCTCCGGCAACCTTCGCTCGGCGACCAAGGCGTTCGAGCGCGCCGCGCGCGAAGCGGGCCTGTCGGCCGGGATCGACCTGACCGCGGACGCGGAGCGGGTGAGGACGGCCGACCGTATCGTGCTGCCGGGCGTCGGCGCCTATGCCGACTGCCGCGCCGGTCTGGATGCCGTTCCCGGCATGGTCGAGGCGATCGAGGAGGTCGCCATCGCGAAGGGGCGGCCATTCCTCGGCATTTGCGTCGGCATGCAGCTGATGTCGGAACGCGGGCTGGAGAAGACCGTGACGAAAGGCTTCGGCTGGATCGCCGGCGACGTGAAGGAGATCGTGCCGTCCGATCCGTCGCTGAAGGTTCCGCAGATCGGCTGGAACACGATCGAGGTGCGCCGTGCTCATCCACTCTTCGCGGGGATCAGGACTGCAGAGGACGGCCTCCATGCCTACTTCGTCCACTCCTATCACCTCGATGCGACCCGCCCGGACCAGGTTCTGGCTGTCACGAACTATGGCGGGCCGGTCACGGCCGCCGTCGCCCGCGACAACCTCGCGGGCACGCAGTTCCATCCCGAGAAGAGCCAGGCGCTCGGCCTGGCCCTGATCGCCAACTTCCTGCGGTGGAAGCCATGATCCTTTTCCCCGCCATCGACCTGAAGGACGGCCAGTGCGTCCGCCTGAAATTAGGCGAGATGGACAGCGCCACGGTCTACAATGCGGATCCGGCGGCGCAGGCCCGCGCGTTCGAGGAGCAAGGTTTCGAATGGCTGCACGTCGTTGACCTGAACGGGGCGTTTGCCGGGAAATCGGTCAACAGCGCGGCGGTCGGTGCGATCCTCAACGCGACGAAGAACCCGGTCCAGCTCGGCGGCGGCATCCGTACCCTGCCGCAGATCGAGGACTGGCTCGACCGCGGGCTGGCCCGCGTCATCCTGGGCACGGTTGCTGTGCGTGACCCGGATCTCGTCAAGCAGGCGTGCAAGCACTTCCCCGGCAAGGTCGCCGTTGGCATTGACGCGCGGGGCGGCAAGGTGGCGGTCGAGGGTTGGGCGGAAGCCTCGGAACTCGGCGCGATCGAGCTGGCGAAGAAATTCGAGGGCGCCGGCGTCGCTGCGATCATCTACACCGACATCGACCGCGACGGCGTGCTGACCGGCATCAACTGGGACGCGACGATCGAACTGGCGGACGCGGTCTCGATTCCCGTGATCGCTTCCGGCGGCCTTGCCTCGATGGACGACATCCGCCGCATGACCCTGCCGGATGCGCGAAAACTCGAAGGCGCCATCTCCGGTCGTGCGCTCTACGACGGCCGCATCGACCCGGCCGAGGCATTGAAGCTGCTGAGGCGCACCCGGCAGCATGGTGCGTCGGGGAGCTTCTGATGACGCTCAAATACCGCATCATTCCCTGCCTGGACGTCAAGGACGGGCGCGTCGTGAAGGGCGTCAACTTCGTCGACCTGGTGGATGCCGGCGATCCTGTCGAGGCGGCGAAGGCCTATGACGCGGCAGGCGCCGACGAGCTTTGTTTCCTCGACATCACGGCCTCGTCCGACAATCGCGAGACGATCTTCGACGTGGTCGCACGAACCGCCGAGCAGTGCTTCATGCCGCTCACCGTCGGCGGCGGCGTCCGCCAGGTGGCCGACATCCGCAAGCTCCTGCTGGCCGGCGCCGACAAGGTGTCGATCAACACGGCCGCGGTGAAGAACCCGGACTTCGTCGCCGAGGCGGCCGACAAGTTCGGCAACCAGTGCATCGTCGTCGCGATCGACGCGAAGAGGGTATCGTCATCGGGCGAGGCGGACCGCTGGGAGATCTTCACCCATGGCGGGCGCGAGAAGACCGGCATCGACGCGGTCGACTTCGCGCGCCGCGTGACGGCGCTGGGCGCCGGCGAGATCCTGCTCACCTCGATGGACCGTGACGGCACCAAGGCGGGCTACGACATCGCCCTGACGCGCGCCGTGGCCGATGCCGTGCGTGTTCCGGTCATCGCGTCCGGCGGCGTCGGGACGCTGGATCACCTGGTCGCCGGCATCCGCGAGGGTCATGCCACGGCCGTGCTCGCCGCGTCGATCTTTCATTTCGGAACCTACTCGATTGCTGAGGCGAAGGCGCACATGGCGCGCGCGGGGCTGCCCATGCGACTCGACTCTTCGCCGGCCGCCGCCTAAGCCACCGGCATGTCGACATTCACGCTGGCCGAGCTGGAGAAGATCGTCGCCGAACGCGGGCGCTCGGGCGATCCCGAGTCGTGGACGGCCAAGCTCTTTGCGAGGGGCATGGACAAGGCGGCGCAGAAGCTCGGCGAGGAGGCCGTCGAGACGGTGATCGCCGCCGTGTCCGGGCAGCGCGAACGCGTCGTTTCCGAGAGCGCCGATCTGATCTATCATTGGCTCGTGGTGCTGGCCATCGCCGGCGTGCCGCTCGACGAG
This sequence comes from Rhizobiaceae bacterium, assembly GCA_019635755.1. GTDB lineage: Bacteria > Pseudomonadota > Alphaproteobacteria > Rhizobiales > Rhizobiaceae > OAS926. The sequence goes on from JAHBYW010000007.1 coordinate 317,308, forward strand.
GTGATGGCCGAACTCGCGCGGCGGACCGGGCAGACCGGCATCGCCGAAAAGGCTTCGCGGCCGCGAAGCTGAAGGCGGAGGGGAGGGCAGCCATGGATCAGCTCGACCAGCTCGTTCCAACCGAACGCTACTCGCCCTATCGATTCTTCAGCGCCGACGAGTGGGCAAAGTTCCGCGCCGACACGCCGCTGACGCTCTCCGGCGACGAGGTCCGCCGGCTTTCCTCGCTTTACGATCCCATCGACCTGGACGAGGTTCGGCGCATCTATCTGTCGCTGTCGCGGCTGCTGTCGGCGCATGTCGAGACCACACAGGAACTGTTTCGCCAGCGCGCGGCGTTCTTCAACGCCGGCAGCAATGCGCGCAAGACGCCCTTCATCATCGGCATGGCGGGTTCCGTCGCGGTCGGCAAGTCGACCACGGCGCGCGTGCTGAAGGAGCTGATGGGCCGGTGGCCGTCGAGCCCCAAGGTCGATCTCGTCACCACCGACGGCTTCCTCTATCCGAATGAGGTTCTGCGGCGGGAAAACCTGATGGACCGCAAGGGGTTCCCGGATTCCTACGACGCCGGTTCGCTGCTGCGCTTCCTCGCCGCCATCAAGTCCGGCCAGCCGGACGTGCGCGCCCCGGTCTATTCGCACCTGACCTATGACGTGACGCCGGGCGAGTTCGTCACGGTCGACCGCCCCGACATCCTGATCTTCGAGGGGCTGAACGTGCTGCAGCCGCGCGACCTGCCCATGGACGGCAAGTTCGTCCCCTTCGTCTCGGACTTCTTCGACTTCTCGATCTACATCGACGCCGAGGAGGAGCTGATCCATCAGTGGTATATCGCGCGCTTCATGCGGCTGCGCGAGACCGCGTTCCGCAACCCGGAATCGTTCTTCCATCGCTACTCGACGCTGTCCGACGACGCGGCGCGCGCGATCGCCGAAGGTCTCTGGCACAACATCAACCTGAAGAACCTGAAGGAGAACATCCTTCCGACGCGCCCGCGCGCCGACCTGATCCTCAGGAAGGGTCCCAACCACCTGGTCGAGGAAGTGGCGCTGCGAAAACTGTAGCGTCTGCCGATGCCCATGCGGCGCTACGCGCCGCGTGATCCGGCGTGTTCCTGCGCGACAGCCTCGAGAAGTGCCCGGATGTCGCCCGCCGAACGCAGATGGTGCACGCGTTTCGAGGCCGCGGCTTGCGCGACGAGTTGCCGGTAGCGCGGCGTGAGCGCGCGGTGGCATGGCCACAGCACGGCATAACTGTTGAGGCTGCTCCGCAGGATCGGGCTGCCCTTCGGCCACCCTTCGGGCGCGACGAACAGGCCTTTCAGCAGGCGCTTCGTCACCCACCAGGCATGCACGATGAGCGGCAGGTCGACATGGACCAGCGTGTCGGCTTGGGCGAAACGCGCCCAGGTCGTGTCGATCGAGCCGAAGCCGTCGATTATCCAAGCGTCGCGCGCGAGCAGCTCCGCATGCGCAGTCAGGAACTCATGCTCGGGAACCTCCGCGCCGCCGTCGCGGTACTGCATCCGATCGACGGCATACAGCGGAAGGCCGGTCAGCTGGGCGAGCCGCCTCGCAAGCGTCGACTTCCCGCCGCCTGCATTGCCGAAGACCGCGACGCGTCTCACGTCCCGGCCCGTCAGTCGTCGCCGACGCGGCCGCGAAGCTTCTTCACCGTCGACCGCCCCGCCTTGACCTTCAGCCGCCGCTCTACGGCCCCCTTGGACGGCCTCGTCTTCTTGCGCGGCTTGGGCGGCGGCTCGGCGGCCTTGGCGATCAGCGCGAACAGCCGCTGCCGCGCGTCCGCGCGGTTCTGCTCCTGGGTGCGGAAGCGTCCGGCCTCGATGACGATCACGCCGTCTTTGGTGGCCTTGCTGCCGGCCAGCCGGATCGTCCGTTCCCGCACATAGTCCGACAGGCCGGCGGCATTTGCGGCGTCGAAGCGCAGCTGCACCGCGGTCGCGACCTTGTTGACGTTCTGCCCGCCCGGTCCGGACGAGCGGATGAACGTCTCGACGAGGTCGCTGTCGGCGACCGTCGCTCCGGGCGCGATGTCGAGAGTCGGCATGCGGTCAGACATGCATCCGCCGTCGGCAAAAGAAAAGCCCGGCGCGGGGCCGGGCTCTGTGGCAGAAGCGGTTTGGGCTCCCGTCGGCTACTCGGCTGCCTCGGCGAAACGCGGCGCCGCGCTCAGAACGTCGGCATCGGCGTGATCCTCGAACTTGGCGAAGTTGTCGATGAACATGCCGACCAGCCGGCGTGCCTGCCGGTCGTAGGCGGCCCGGTCCGACCAGGTCTCGCGCGGATCGAGGATCGCGGCGTCGACGCCCGGCACGGACAGCGGCACCGCGAAGCCGAAATTCGGGTCGGTGCGGAAGTCGGCGCCGTTGAGCGATCCGTCCAGGGCGGCCGCGAGCAACGCCCGTGTCGCCGCGATCGGCATGCGCCGTCCGGTGCCATAGGCGCCGCCGGTCCAGCCGGTGTTGACCAGCCAGCACGTGGCCTCGTGGCGGGCGATCAAATCCTTCAGTAGCCGGCCGTATTCTGACGGATGGAGCGGCAGGAAGGGCGAGCCGAAGCAGGCCGAGAACTCCGGCGTCGGCTCCGTCACGCCGCGCTCGGTTCCGGCGACCTTCGCCGTGTAGCCGGAGATGAAATGGTACATCGCCTGCTCGGGCGTCAGGCGCGCGATCGGCGGCATCACCCCGAAGGCGTCGGCCGTCAGCATGATGATGTTTCGCGGATGACCGGCACGCCCCGTCGGGCTGGCGTTTGCGATGAAGTCGAGCGGATAGGCGGCGCGCGTGTTCTCGGTCACGCTCTCGTCGTCGAGGTCGGGAATGCCCGCCTCGTCGAGCGGGATGTTCTCCAGCACGGTACCGAAGCGCCGCGTGGTCGCATGGATGTCGGGTTCGGCCGCGGCGGAGAGCCGGATCGTTTTCGCGTAGCAGCCGCCCTCGAAATTGAAGACGCCGGCCGCACCCCACCCGTGCTCGTCGTCGCCGATCAGCGTGCGCGAGGGATCGGCCGACAGCGTCGTCTTGCCCGTGCCGGAAAGGCCGAAGAAGATCGCCGTGTCGCCGTCGGGGCCGACATTGGCGGAGCAGTGCATCGGCATCACGCCGCGCGCCGGCAGCAGGAAGTTCAACGCGGTGAAGACCGATTTCTTCATCTCGCCCGCATAGCCGGTGCCGCCGATCAGAACGAGCATGCGGGTCAGGTCGATGGCAACCACCGTCTCGCTGCGGGTGCCGTGGCGAGCCGGATCGGCGCGGAACGAGGGCAGGTCGATCACCGTCATCCGCGGGACGAAGCTCGCGATCGCCGCGCGCGCGGGCCGGATCAGGAGGTTGCGGATGAACAGCGAATGCCAGGCATGCTCGGTGATCACGCGCACCGGCAGCGCTTCGTTCGGGTCGGCGCCGCCGACCAGGTCCTGCACGAACAGGTCTCGATCGCCGGCATGGGCGACGAAGTCGGCCCACAGCGTCTCGAAATGCTCGGGCGCCATCGCCCGGTTGTTGTCCCACCACAGCGGCGCGGCGGTCGTCGCGTCGCGAACGGTGAACTTGTCCTTGGCCGAACGGCCGGTGTGCTGGCCGGTATAGGCCACCAGCGCGCCATGCGCCGTGAGCTTCGCCTCGCCTCGCCGGATCGCGTGTTCGTAGAGTTCCGCCTCGCGCAGGTTGTAGTGAACGCGACCGGTGGTTGCGAGGCCCAGCGTGTCGATTCCCGCTCCCGGGTTGCGTGGTCCGACCTCGGTCATGTGATTCCCCCTGCCGCGGGGCGTTTTGTCGGGCCCGCGCGGGCCTCGGAAAACGCCGGTTAGCGTGAGAAACAGAAAAGCCAAATCATATCAAATGATTAATCGATTTAGGGGTTTTGAAATTTTTTTAAATCGGTTATAGTGGTTAAAGGTGAACTGGCGTTTTCGATAGGAATCGCTCCAGCCTTCCGCAAGGTCGCGGGAGTAACCATTCCGTGTCTTTGGGGTGGGCATGGGCGCGTGTCCGTGCCACAATTTGTACCCAATTTGTCCCCCTATACGGCGCTTCCTTGCTGCAGGAAGGGACGCCCGCTCATGAGGGAGCCGCTTGAAATGGCAACAATCGCGCTTGTCGATGACGATCGCAACATCCTGACCTCGGTATCAATCGCACTGGAATCGGAAGGCTACCGGGTCGAAACCTACACGGACGGAGCTTCGGCGCTCGAGGGTTTGGGAACTCGCCCGCCGAATCTCGCAATCTTCGACATCAAGATGCCGCGCATGGACGGGATGGAGCTTCTGCGGCGCATCCGCCAGAAGACCGACCTGCCGGTGATCTTCCTGACGTCGAAGGACGACGAGATCGACGAGCTGTTCGGTCTGAAAATGGGCGCCGACGACTTCATCCGGAAGCCGTTCTCGCAGCGCCTCCTGGTGGAGCGCGTCAAGGCCGTCCTGCGGCGTGCGAGCGCCCGCGAGGCGGCGGCGAAGGCCCCCGGCACGCCGGCGAAGTCGCTCGAGCGTGGGCAGCTGGTGATGGATCAGGAACGGCACACCTGCACCTGGAAGGGCGAGCAGGTGACGCTGACCGTCACCGAGTTCCTGATCCTGCATTCGCTTGCGCAGCGGCCGGGCGTGGTTAAGAGCCGTGACGCGCTGATGGATTCGGCCTATGATGAGCAGGTCTATGTGGATGACCGCACCATCGACAGCCACATCAAGCGCCTGCGGAAAAAATTCAAAGCTGTCGACGATGATTTCGACATGATCGAAACGTTGTATGGGGTCGGTTACCGCTTTCGCGAGGCGTGACGCCCGCCAGGGATCGACCTTTGGATGACGCTTGAAGTCGAGATGAAAAAGCCTGCGGCCCTTGAGAAAGGGCCGCTTCGCTTTCCGTCGGTGGCGGTTTCCTGGCTTACCGGGCCCGTCAGCCGGCTGCTCGGACACTACGTCTTCACCAGCCTGACGCGGCGCATCCTGTTCCTCAATCTCGCCGCACTCGGCGTCCTCGTCGTCGGCATCCTCTATCTCAACCAGTTTCGCGACGGCCTGATCGACGCCCGCGTCGAGAGCCTGATGACGCAGGGCGAGATCATCGCCGGCGCGATCGCCTCCTCGGCCTCGGTCGAGACCGACGCGATCATGATCGATCCGGAGAAGCTGCTCGAGCTGCAGGCCGGCGAAAGCCTGTCGCCGGGAAGCGACCAGCTCGAGAGCCTCGACTTTCCGATCAATCCCGAGCGTGTCGCGCCGGTGCTGCGGCGGCTGATCTCGCCGACGCGGACGCGCGCCCGCATCTACGACCGCGATGCGAACCTGCTGCTAGACTCGCGCCATCTCTATTCGCGCGGGCAGATCCTCCGCTACGACCTGCCGCCGCTCGACGAGGAGGAGCAGTCGCTGGTCGATCAGATCCAGAAGTTCCTCGCCAATCTGTTCCGCGCCGACCTGCCGATCTACCGGGAGCAGCCGGGCGGCAGCGGCACCTCCTATCCCGAGGTGATGAGCGCTCTGACCGGCAGCCCGTCGACCATCGTCAGGGTGAGCGAGCAGGGCGAGCAGATCGTCTCGGTCGCAGTGCCGGTACAGCGCTATCGCGGCGTCCTCGGCGTGCTGCTGCTGTCGACCCAGGGCGGCGACATCGACAAGATCGTCGCCGCCGAGCGCGGCGCGATCCTGCGCGTCTTCGGCGTGGCGGCGCTGGTCACCGCCATCCTCTCGATGCTGCTTGCCTCGACCATCGCCAACCCCCTGCGCCGTCTGGCGGCCGCGGCCGTGCGCGTCAGGCGCAGCGTCAAGAACCGCGAGGAGCTGCCCGACTTCTCGGACCGCCAGGACGAGATCGGTAATCTCTCCGTCGCGGTGCGCGACATGACCAATGCGCTCTACGCTCGCATCGAGGCGATCGAGAGCTTCGCCGCCGACGTCAGCCACGAGTTGAAGAACCCGCTGACCTCGCTGCGGAGCGCGGTCGAGACCCTGCCTCTCGCCAAGAACGAGAATTCGCGCAGCCGCCTGATGGATATCATCCAGCACGACGTGAAGCGGCTCGACCGTCTCATCACCGACATCTCCGACGCCTCCCGCCTGGACGCCGAACTGGCGCGCGCCGATGCGTCGCGGGTCGACCTGAAGAAGTTCCTCACCGAGCTCGTCTCGATCTCGCGCGACGCCGGCCGCCACAAGAAGCAGGTCGAGATCGACTTCAAGGTCGCCAAGCTGCCGCCGGGCATGAAGGGTTATGTCGTCAACGGTCACGACCTCAGGCTCGGCCAGGTCATCACCAACCTGATCGACAATGCGCGCTCCTTCGTGCCCGAGGAGCGCGGCCACATCGCGATCGCGCTGTCGCGGAGCGGCAAGCACATCATCATCACCGTGGACGACAACGGGCCGGGCATCCGCGCCGAGAACATCGACCGCATCTTCGAGCGCTTCTACACGGACCGTCCCGCAGGCGAGGCGTTCGGACAGAATTCGGGGCTCGGCCTGTCGATCAGTCGGCAGATCGTCGAAGGTCATGGCGGCACGCTGACGGCCGAGAACATCCCCGGCACCAAGCCCGGCGAAATCCGCGGCGCCCGCTTCGTGGTGACGCTGCCCGCGGAAGGGTGAGCGTGGGCACAACCAACGTGCATGCGACGGGCGTGGTCCTCGGTGCACGCGGTCTGCTGATCACGGGGCCGTCGGGGTCCGGAAAGACCACGCTCGCACTGGCGCTCGTTGACGCCTGGCAGCGCCGCGGCCGCTTCGCCCGCCTCGTCGCCGACGACCAGATTCTCGTCTCCGTCGCCGCCGGCCGTCTCCTGGCCGCCGCGCCGCCGCCGATCGCAGGCCTGGTCGAGATTTGCGGGATCGGTCCCGTGCCGGCGCCTCATCTCGGCATCGCGGTTGTCGACGCGATCTGTACGCTGGTTCCCGAGGGCGATGCACCGCGGTTCCAGGAATCCCGCGTGGAGGCGATCCTCGGCTGCCGCATCCCGCGGATCGAGCTTGCCGCCCGCAACCTGGTTGCCGCAATCCCCGCTCTGACCGCCTGGATCGCCCGCCTTGAGGGCGCATAGCCAGGTCACGCGCGGTCACATCTGCGGCAAAATGGCTTCGCACCTGCGAGATTTGGGCTTGTCAACGGATCGTCGGTCGACAAGATAGCGCTCCCGGCAAATCCGACCTTGCCGGCCGAGGCCGGTGGAGGAGGCGCCCGCTCACGGCGCTGTACTGGAGCCATGACAGCATGATCGGACTCGTGCTCGTGACGCACGGTCAGTTGGCGCAGGAGTTCCGCAACGCCGTAGAGCACGTCGTCGGGCCCCAGCCGAATTTCGAGACCGTGTCGATCGGCGCCGACGACGACATGGAGCAGCGTCGACGCGACATCATCGATGCGGTTGCCCGCGCCGACACGGGGAAGGGTGTCGTCATCCTGACCGACATGTTCGGCGGCACGCCGTCGAACCTCGCCATTTCGGTCATGGAGGCCGGCAGGGTCGAGGTGGTCGCCGGCATGAATCTGCCGATGCTGATCAAGCTCTCCAGCGTGCGCGCCAATGACGACATGGAGGCGGCCATCCAGGACGCCCAGGCGGCGGGCCGCAAGTACATCAACGTCGCCAGCAAGCTCCTGAGCGACAAATGATGCCTGTCTCCGGGGACCGCGACCTTGTCCGCGAGGTCCTGATCGTCAACCAGCGCGGCCTGCATGCTCGCGCCTCCGCCAAGTTCGTCCAGCTCGCCGGCTCGTTCAAGGCGACGGTCAAGGTGGAGAAGGACGGCATCTCCGTCGGCGGCACCTCCATCATGGGCCTGATGATGCTCGCCGCCAGTCCCGGCTGCAGCATTCGCATCTCCGCCACCGGTCAGGAGGCCGAGGAGGCGCTGACCGCGCTGGCCGGCCTGGTGGCCGCCCGCTTTGGCGAGGACAGCTGACCTGCAGGATATGCAGGGATAATGATTTCTTTATATCCCGTTGCCGCCGACCGGCCGATCTGGTAGCAGAGGCCACTCGGCCGCGCGCCGCCCGGACTTTGCGGCGGCCGGCAGAACCCACAGCAGGACGGAGCAGACCATGGCGCGCGCCAAGGACTATGTCGTAGCCGATATTTCGCTGGCCGATTGGGGCCGCAAGGAAATCGAGATCGCCGAAACCGAGATGCCGGGCCTGATGGCCGCACGCGAGGAGTTCGGCGACGTCAAGCCGCTGAAGGGCGCCCGCATCTCCGGCTCCCTCCACATGACCATCCAGACGGCGGTGCTGATCGAGACGCTGAAGCATCTCGGCGCCGACGTGCGCTGGGCGTCGTGCAACATATTCTCCACGCAGGACCATGCGGCGTCGGCGATCGCCGAAGCCGGCACGCCGGTCTTCGCGGTCAAGGGCGAGTCGCTCGAGGAGTACTGGGACTACACCGACCGCATCTTCCAGTGGACCGACGGCGGCCCGACCAACATGATCCTCGACGATGGCGGCGACGCCACGATGTATATCCTGATCGGCGCCCGGGCCGAGGCTGGCGAGGACGTTCTGTCGAAGCCCGGCAGCGAGGAAGAGGAAATCCTGTTCGCCCAGATCAGGAAGCGCATGGCCGCGACGCCCAGCTTCTTCAAGAAGAACAAGGACGCGATCAAGGGCGTCACCGAAGAGACCACGACCGGCGTCAACCGCCTCTATCAGCTGCAGAAGAAGGGCCTGCTTCCCTTCCCCGCGATCAACGTAAACGACAGCGTCACCAAGTCGAAGTTCGACAACAAGTACGGCTGCAAGGAATCGCTGGTCGACGGCATCCGCCGCGGCACCGACGTGATGATGGCCGGCAAGGTCGCGATCGTCGCCGGTTACGGCGACGTCGGCAAGGGATCCGCGGCCTCGCTCAAGGGCGCCGGCGCCCGCGTCAAGGTAACCGAGGCCGACCCGATCTGCGCGCTGCAGGCGGCGATGGACGGGTTCGAGGTCGTCACGATGGACGATGCAATCTCAAGCGCCGACATCGTCATCACGGCGACGGGCAACAAGGATGTGCTCACCCTCGACCACATGCGCAAGCTGAAGGACATGGCGATCGTCGGCAACATCGGCCACTTCGACAACGAGATCCAGGTCGCGGCGCTGCGCAACCTGAAGTGGACCAACGTCAAGCCGCAGGTCGACATGATCGCGTTCCCGGACGGCAAGCGCATGATCCTGCTGTCGGAAGGCCGCCTGCTCAATCTCGGCAACGCGACCGGCCATCCGAGCTTCGTGATGTCGGCGTCCTTCACCAACCAGGTGCTGGCGCAGATCGAGCTGTGGTCGAAGCACGGCAAGTACAAGAACGAAGTCTACGTGCTGCCCAAGCATCTCGACGAGAAGGTCGCCAAGCTGCACCTCGACAAGCTGGGTGCCAAGCTGACCGAGCTGTCCGACGAGCAGGCGACCTATATCGGCGTGACGCCCCGGGGACCCTTCAAGCCGGAACACTACAGGTACTGATTTCGTATCTCCGACCTACCAGATATTGTCACCGGGCGCTTGACAAAGGCGCCCGGTCTCTTTTTGCGGCCCGGATTCTTCACGTCGATTCGGCCAGAAGCTATTGTGCTGTGATTCGCGGCGCTTCCGGCAACGAGGACGGCAGCCTCAAGCGTGGCGGGCCGGTCTTGGCGATCGAGCGGCGGAGAGGAACAGCATATGCCGGGCGAGACCCCGCTTCATGCGGGAAGGGCCGCATCCGGCGGCCTGATGGATTCGACCGACGGCCCCGCCGCCGTCGGCCCATCCGGCCGTCTGCCTTCCCGGGGAACCCTGGGCGCGGTGGCGCTCGGTGCCCTTATCTCGACGTCGGCGCTCGCGCTTCTCGCGACACAGGCATCCGGTCAGGAACGCGGCCTCGTGAAGGCGTCCGGCCTGTCGGTCGGCACGCTGGAAGTCATGCAGGCGGCGATCGTCGCCGGCGTCATCGGCGCCGCGCTCCTGTCGGCCATCTGGCTGATCCGCGAGCGCGCACGCACCGCCGCCGAGAACCTGGCGCTGCGGAACCGTCTGGCCGATGTGAGCGCCGCGCTGCAGCGATCGGAATCGCTGCTCAACCTGCGCGACCAGCGCGTCGTGGTCTGGGGTGGGGACGCGAAGAAGCCCGAGATGGTGGGCGCGCTTCCGATCGACACCGGCGCTCCCGAGGACCGCGCCGCGTTCCTCGCCTTTGGCCGCTGGCTGATGCCGCGATCGGCCGCGGCGCTGGAGCATGCGATCACCGCGCTGCGCGAGCGGTCGGCCGCCTTCGACCTCGTCGTCGAGACGCACAACGCCTCGCCGCTCGAGGTGCAGGGGCGGAAGACCGCGCAGCACACCATCGTCCGCTTCTCGGCGCTGTCCGAGGCGCAGCGCGTCCATGCAAGGCTGAAGCTGGAGAACCAGCGGCTCGCCGCCGACCACGAGACGGTGCTCGGCCTCATCGATGCGCTGAAGATGCCGTTCTGGCTGCGCACCCAGGACGGGCGCCTGCGCTGGGTTAATCGTGCCTACGCGGCCGGTGTCGACAGCGATTCGCCGGAGTCGGCCATCCGCGACGCGCGCGAGTTCCTCAGCACTCCGTCGCGCGAGACGATCGCCCGGCAGCACGGCGCCCTGCCGGTGTTCCAGCAGACGCTGTCGACGGTGGTGAACGGCGACCGCCGCGTCTTCGCCGTGACCGACTTCGCCGGTCCGGACGGTTCGGCCGGCCTCGCCTGCGACGTCAGCGAGGTCGACGCGGTTCGCGAAGAGCACGAGCGGACGCTGCGCAGCCACGCGGACACGCTGAACCATCTGAACACCGCGGTCGCCATCTTCGACACCGGCGAGAAGCTGCGCTTCTTCAACCAGGCCTTCCAGAAACTCTGGGACCTGGATCTCGGCTTCCTGGAAAGCGCGCCCGACAACGCGCTCGTGCTCGACCGGCTGCGCAGCGAGGGCAAGATCGCCGAGCAACCCGAATGGCGGCGCTGGAAGGACAATGTGCTGTCGGCCTACCGCGCCGTGGAGCCGGTGGAACACTGGTGGTACCTGCCCGATGGCCGCACCATCCGCGTCATCGCCAATCCCCAGCCAAAGGGCGGGGTGACGTGGGTGTTCGAGAACCTGACCGAGAAGATCGACCTGGAAAGCCGCTACCAGACTGCCGTCCGGGTGCAGGGCGAGACACTCGACAACCTCGCGGAAGGCGTCGCCGTGTTTGGTGCCGACGGCCGCATTCGCCTGTCGAACCCAGCCTTCGCCAGCCTGTGGGGCCTCGGCGAGGAGCTGGCCAGGCCCGACACCCATATCTCGGTGATCCGTGCCGCCTGCGACCCCAAGACCCGCGAGAGTCCGTGGAAGGATTTCGTCGCCGCGGTTACCGGCTTCGACGACGAGCGCCGCAACCGCTCCGGCCAGGCCGAGCGCGTCGACGGCACGATCCTGCGCTACGCGTTGATCCCGCTGCCCAACGGACAGGTGATGATCACCTTCGTCGACGTCACCGACAGCGTGAACGTCGAGCGGGCGCTGAAGGAGAAGAACGACGCGCTGCAGCGCGCGGACAAGCTGAAGAACGATTTCGTGCAGCATGTCTCCTACGAGCTGCGCTCGCCGCTGACCAACATCATCGGCTTCACCGAGCTCCTGGAGTTCCCCGCCACCGGCCCGCTGAACCAGCGCCAGCGCGAATATGTCGAGCATATCGGCTCGTCGTCGGCCGTGCTGCTGACGATCGTCAACGACATCCTCGACCTCGCCAATGTCGACGCCGGCATTATGGAGCTGGACGTCGGCGAGGTGCGCGTGGAGCACACAATCCACGCCGCGGTGGACCTCGTGGCCGACCGGCTGCGCGAACATTCGATCGAGCTGGAAATCCGCACCGCGAGCGCCCCGAAGACCTTCCATGGCGACGAGAACCGCGTGCGCCAGGTCCTGTTCAACCTGCTGAGCAACGCCGCCAACTATGCGCCGGTGGGCAGCACCGTCGTGCTCGGCTGCAAGACGACGGCCGCGGGCGTGGAGTTCTCGGTCCATGACGACGGCCCGGGCATGCCGCCGGAGGTGCTCGACACCGCGTTCCAGCGCTTCGAGGCGAGAGCCAATGGCGGCCGCCGCCGCGGCGCCGGCCTCGGCCTGTCGATCGTCAAGAGTTTCGTCGAGCTGCACGGCGGCGCGGTCGACATCGAGACCGGCACGGCGCGCGGCACGACGGTGATCTGCCGCTTCCCCTTCGCGCCCACGCGCGCCCGCGCCGCCGCCGAGTAGCCCGTGGCCGCGATCGAGCTGCCGCTCGCGGACGAGGCGGCGACGACGCGTCTGGGCGAGGACATCGCGGCGGCGATCAGGCCGGGCGACCTCGTCCTGCTGGACGGTGACCTCGGCGCCGGGAAGACGACGCTGGCCCGCGGCCTGATCCGGGCGCTGGCGGGTGATCTCTCCCTCGACGTGCCGAGCCCGACCTTCACGCTGGTCCAGCCCTACGACCTCGCGCCGGCGATCCGCCATTTCGACCTCTACCGCCTCGCCTCGCCCTCCGATCTCGACGAGCTGGGCCTCGACGAGGCGCTGGCGGAAGGCGCGGCGCTGGTCGAATGGCCCGACCGCGCCGGCGATCACCTGCCGCGCGGCGGCATCCGCGTCGCGCTGGAGCATCACGGCGACGGCCGGCTGGCGCGGATCGACGGGCCGGCCGGCGCCATGGACCGCGTCGTCCGGTCCATCGCACTGCGGACATTTCTCGCATCCGCGGGCTGGGGCGACGCCCGCCGCTCGCCGCTGAACGGCGACGCCTCGGCCCGTGCATATGAGCGTGTCCGCCGCGACGGCGCCGACGACCGCATCCTGATGAACTCTCCGCCGCTTGTCCTCGGGCCGCCGGTCCAGGACGGCAGGGCCTATGCCGAGATCGCCCACACGTCGCGCACGATCGCCGCCTTCGTGGCGATCGCGCGGCTGATGGGTGAAAAGGGGTTCTGCGTCCCGGACATCCACGCGGCCGATCTCGATCGCGGCTTCGCACTGATCGAGAATCTCGGATCCGGCCGATTCCTCGATGCTGCGGGCAGTCCGGTGGCGGAACGCTACGCGGCGGCGGCCGAACTGCTGGCCGACATGCATGCCCTCTCGTGGCCCGACCGCGCGGAGGCAGCACCGGGCGTCGTCCACGTGATCCCGCCCTTCGACCGCGCCGCCATGCAGATCGAGGCGGACCTGCTTATCGACTGGTACTGGCCGGCGATGACCGGCACGCCGGCGAGCCCGACCCTGCGCGACCGGTACCGGGCCGAGTGGGCCGCGATCTTCGACCGGCTGGAGCATGTAGCCGAACCGACGCTGATGCAGCGGGACTACCATTCGCCCAACATCATCTGGCGCGACGACCGAAAAGGCCGCGACAGGCTGGGCCTCGTCGATTTCCAGGACGCGCTCATCGGGCCGTCCGCCTATGATCTCGCCTCGCTGGCGATGGATGCGCGCGTCACCATCCCGCCCGAACTGGAGCGGCGGACGCGCGACGCCTACATCAGGGCTCGCAGGCGCTCGGGCATCTTTTCCGAGGATGCGTTCGTCGAGGCTTACGCGATCATGGCAGCGCAGCGGAACGCCAAGATTCTGGGCATCTTCGTCCGGCTGGACCGCCGCGACGGCAAGCCGGCCTATCTCGCGCATCTGCCGCGCATCCGGGGCTATTTCCGCCGCGCGCTCGAACACCCGGCGCTGGCAGGGATGCGCGCGCTGGCCGAAACCAATGGCCTTCTTGCCGGGGAACCTGCATGACCGGAGCACTGCCCGACACCGCGATGGTTCTGGCGGCGGGGCTCGGCACGCGCATGCGGCCGATCACCGAGACGATGCCGAAGCCGCTCGTGCGGGTCGCCGGCGAGACGCTGCTCGACCGCGGTCTCGATGCGCTGGCCGGCGCCGGCGTTGCGCGCGCCGTGGTCAATGTCCATCACTTCCCCGACCAGATCGTGGCCCACGTCGCGAGCCGCAGCCGCCCGGTGATCATCATCTCCGACGAAAGCGCGGGCCTGCTCGATTCCGCCGGCGGCATCGTCAGGGCTCTGCCGCTCCTCGGACCGCGGCCGTTCTACATTCTCAACGCCGACACGTTCTGGATCGACGGAGCGGGCGGCTCGAACCTGCGGCGGCTCGCGCTTGCCTGGGATGCCGCGCACATGGATATTCTCCTGATGCTGGCCGACATCGGCGACGCGACGGGACATTCCGGCGGCACGGACTTCCTCATCGACGCGGAGGGCCGGCTGGCACGGGCGCGCGGCGCTGCCGATGGCCTGATCTACGCCGGCGCGGCAATCGTCGATCCCGCCCTCTTCGCGGCGGCGCCCGCCGGCAAGGCGTCGCTGAACGCCTATTTCGATGCGGCGATCGCCAGGGGCCGGCTCTTTGGCCTGAAGATGGACGGCCACTGGATCACGGTCGGCACGCCCGACGCCATACCGCTTGCGGAAGCGGCGGTGGCGCGCGCGACCGGCGCCTGATGCCGGCCCCGCTCGCGCCGCGGGTCTACTCGATCCCGCCGGGCGTTCCCTTCCTGCCGACCCTCGCGGACGCGCTGCTCTCCGGGCGCCTTGTCGCGGGATTTCCCTCCGGCGACGATCCGGCCGCACTGGCCGACGCGACGATCTTCGTCCCGACGCGGCGCGCGGCCCGGGCGCTGCGCAGTGTCTTTGCCGAGCGGCTGGGCGCGCGGGCGGCTATCCTTCCCGTCGTCCGGCCGCTTGGCGAGTTCGATGAGGATGCGGCCGCGTTCGAGGAGACGTCCGTCGACACGTTGGCGCTGGCGCCGCCGGTGTCGGCGACTGAGCGTCTGCTGATGCTGGCGCCGCTCGTGCGCCGCTGGAAGCAGCGGCTGCCCGCCCATGTTGCGCAGCTCTTTGCGGAGGAGGTGGTGGTCCCCGCTTCTGCGGCTGATGCGCTCTGGCTGGCCCGCGACCTGGCCGCCCTGATCGACGAGGTCGACACCGAGGGTGCTGACTGGACGAAACTCGGCGGTCTGGTCGACGCCAGCCTCTCCGGCTGGTGGCAGGTAACGCTGGATTTCCTCGAGATCGTCACCCGCGCATGGCCGGAAGCGCTGAAGGAGCTCGACCGCTCGAACCCGGCGGCCCATCGCAGCGCGCTCATCCGCGCCGAGGCGGCAAGGCTGGCGCGAAATCCGCCGCCCGGTCCTGTCATCGCCGCCGGCTCGACCGGGTCGATTCCCGCCACGGCCGAGCTGATGGCGACGATCGCGCGGCTGCCCACCGGCGCCGTCGTCCTCCCGGGGCTGGACGCCGGCCTGGACGCTCAATCGCTGCAGGCGCTGTCGGCCGAGGCGCCGGAGCCGCAGCTGCAAGGGCATCCTCAGTTCGGCTTGCTGAGGCTGCTGCGCCGTCTCGACATCGCGCGCGAGGCGGTCGCGGATCTCGGCGAGCCGTCGGCGGCCATGCAGTCCCGCCGCGCGATCCTCTCCGAGGCGATGCGCCCGGCGGAGACCAGCGACGCCTGGGTGGAGCGCCGCGCGCTGTTTGCCGAGCCGGCGATCGCCCAGGCGCTGCAAGGCGTGACGCTGGTCGAGGCGGCCAACGAGCGCGAGGAGGCATTGGCGGCGGCGCTGGCGCTGCGACGCGCCGTCGACGTGCCGGGCAGGCGTGCCGCACTGGTGACGCCCGACCGCCCTCTGGCGCGGCGCGTCTCGGCCGAGCTGCTGCGCTTCGGCATCCGTGCCGACGATTCGGGCGGTGCTCCGCTTCTGCAGACGCCGCCGGCGGAGCTCCTGACGCTGCTTGTCGAGACGGCGCTGAAGCCGGGCGCGCCTGTGCCGATCGCGGCGCTGCTCAAGCATCCCCTGCTGCATCTCGGCCTGGAGCGCCAGGCCGTCCGCCGCGCCGCCGAGGCCGCGGAGCTGGTGACCTTGCGCGGCAGCCCCGCGCGCCCCGACGCCGCGGCGATGGTGCCGCTGTTCGACCGCCGGCTGGCCGCGATCACCGCCGAGGGCGCGCGCCGGCCGTTCTGGCTCGGCCGCGTCGCCGCCGCCGAATGCAGGGCGATGCTCGGGCGTCTCTCCGACGCCGTGGCGCCGCTCGCCGCTCTGCGCGACACCGCGGACCTGACGCTCGCCGAGGCGCTCGCCGTGACGGTGCAGTCGCTGGAGGCGCTGGGCCGCGCGGCCGATGGCGGGCTCTCCGCGCTCTACGCCGGCGACGCCGGCGAACGGCTGGCCGATGCGCTGCGCGCGCTCGCCGGCACGACCGCGCCGTTCTCCTTTCCGGGCGCGGACTGGCCCGACGTGCTGCGCGCCCTGCTGGCACCGGAGGCGGTCAAGCCGCGGGCAGGTGGCGAAGGCCGCGTCGCCATCTGGGGTACGCTCGAGGCGCGGCTCCAGGATGTCGACACACTGGTCATCGCCGGACTGAACGAGGGCAGCTGGCCGCGCCGGGCCGAGGCCGATCGGTTCATGTCGCGCATGATGAAGGGGGGTCTCGACCTTGCTCCGCCGGAACGGCGCATCGGCCAGGCCGCACACGACTTCACGATGGGCCTCGGCACTCCCGAGGTCGTCATGACCCGGGCCGTCCGCGCCGGCGATGCGCCCGCGCCGCCGTCGCGCTGGCTCCAGCGCCTGACGACGTTCCTCGGCGCCGACGCCACCGCGCCCATGCGGCGGAGGGGCGCCGACCTCGTCATGCTCGCCCGCGCGCTCGACATGCCCGAGCGTCGCTTCGGCTTCAAGCGGCCGAGCCCGACGCCGCCGCCCGCGGTGCGCCCGCGCAACTTCTCCGTCACCGAGATCGAGATGCTGAGGCGCGACCCCTACGCCGTCTATGCGCGGCGCATCCTCGGCCTGTCGAAGCTCGACCCGATGGTGCGCGACCCGGGCGCCGCCGAGCGCGGCACGCTGTTCCACGAAATCCTCAAGCGCTTCACGCAGGCCTGTCCCGACCCCACGGTCCGAAACGCCCCGCAGATGCTCCTGTCGGCGGCGCATGCCGTATTCCGCGAGGCGGCACTTCCGGCCGACGTGGAGGCGGTGTGGTGGCCGCGCTTCGTCGCGCTGGCATCGAGCCCGAGCGGCTACCTCGCCTGGGAGCGCGAGCGCGTCGAGCGCGTCAAGGAGCGCCACGCGGAGGTGCGCGCCGTGCCCAGCAGGGTCGGCCGGACCGGCGTCACCCTGTCGGGTTATGCCGACCGCGTCGACATCCTGTTCGGCGGCATGGGCGCGGTGCTCGACTACAAGACCGGCAGCTCGCCGTCGAAGGCGCAGGCCCACACCCTGATCGCCCCGCAGCTGGCGCTCGAGGCGGCGCTGCTCGCGCGGGGCGCCTTCGAGGCGCTGGGCAAGGTCGTGCCGTCGGAACTCTCCTATGTGCGGCTGCGCCCCAACGGCATGGTCGAGGAGGAAACGATCCTCGACGTGCAGGGCCGGCCGGCCAAGTCGGCGCCGCAGCTCGCCGAGGAGGCCTGGCGGCGGCTCGAAGAGCTGCTCGCGGCCTATCGCGAGCCTGAGCGCGGCTACACCTCGCGCGCCCTGCCGTTCCGCGAAGGCGACACCGACGGCGACTACGACCATCTCGCCCGCGTGCTGGAATGGTCGGCCGGCGGCGACGGCGAGGAGCTCATGTCCGAATGAAGCGCAGGCTGGACATACCCGCCGAGATCCTCGACCTGCAGGCGCGCGCCTCCGACCCGCGCCGTTCGGTGTGGGTGTCGGCCAATGCCGGCTCGGGCAAGACGCATGTGCTGGCCCAGCGGGTGATCCGGCTGCTGCTCGCCGGCAGCCGGCCGTCGACGATCCTCTGCCTGACCTACACCCGAGCCGCCGCGGCGAACATGGCGAACCGCGTCTTCGGCCAGCTCTCCGAATGGGTGACGGCGGACGACGCCGACCTCGCCCGCCGCATCGCCGCCATCGAAGGCCGGCCGCCCGATGCCGCGAAGCTGAAGCGCGCGCGGCAGCTCTTCGCCGACGCGCTGGAGACGCCCGGCGGGCTGAAGATCCAGACCATCCACGCCTTCTGCGAGGCGATCCTGCACCAGTTCCCGCTGGAGGCGAACATCGCCGGCCACTTCGAGATGCTGGACGGCCCGATGGAGGCGGCGCTGTTCGCCGAGGCGCGCCGCGACGTGGTCACCGGCGTCGTCGCCGCGGACGATCCGGCGCTGACCGCCGCCTTCGCGACGGTGCTGGAACGTGCCGGCGAGTTCGGGCTCGACGTGCTGCTGGCCGAGATCGTGGTCAAGCGCGATCGGCTCCGCGGTTTCCTCGCCGAGATCGCGCCCATCGAGGAGACGAAGGTGCTGCTCGAGGAGTTCGGCTTCGCACCGGACGAGACTGCGGACACGATCGCCGCGTCGGTCTGGCCGCTGCCCGGTTTCGACGCCGGCTATTTCTCCGCGATGGTCGCGAATGCGCAGGCGACCGGCGCTGGCAATGTCCTGAACAACCTGGTGCCCCACGCGTCCCGCGCCTTCGCCGAGCAGGACCCGCGGCGCCGTCTCGCCGAGCTGTTCCGCGGCTTCCTGAAGACCGACGGCGAAGCCTACGGCACGACTTTCTTCAAGAAGGATCTGCTGGCGCGCATGCCGGATCTCAGGCAGCGCTACGATGCCGCGGCGACGGCAATCATCGACACCGCCGACCGTCTGGCGACATTCCGCATGGTCGAGGGCAGCCAGGCCGCGCTGGTCGTCGCCGACCGCATGATCGGCCGCTACGAGCGCCTGAAGAGCGGCCGCGGCTTCCTCGATTTCAACGATCTGATCAACCGCACGATGCGGTTGCTGCAGCGTCACGATGTCGGGCCGTGGATCCACTACAAGCTCGACCAGGGCATCGACCACATCCTGCTGGACGAGGCGCAGGACACCAGCCCCGAGCAGTGGGCGGTGGTGCGGCGCCTCGCGGGCGAGTTCTTCACGCGCCATGCCGGCCGGGGCGACGCGCGCCGCACCGTTTTCGCCGTCGGCGACGAGAAGCAGTCGATCTACTCGTTCCAAGGCGCCGATCCGGCCGGCTTCGACGAGAGCCGTCTCGACTTCAAGGCCCGCGCCGAGACGGCGGACGCCGCCTTCGCCGAGGTCGACCTCAACTGGTCGTTCCGCTCCACCGACGACATCCTGTCGGCGATCAACGTCGTCTTCGGCGAGGAGAGCCGCCGGGTCGGCCTCGGTCGGCACTGGAAGGAGCACCGGCCGATCCGCGCGCGCGAGCCCGGACGCGTGGAGGTCTGGCCCTCGATCGGCGCCACTGCGGTGCAGGAACCGGAGGACTGGCGCGCGGCCGTCGACCATGCGAGCGCGCCGGCCGTCGTGCTTGCCGACCGGATCGCCGACA
This sequence comes from Rhizobiaceae bacterium, assembly GCA_019635755.1. GTDB lineage: Bacteria > Pseudomonadota > Alphaproteobacteria > Rhizobiales > Rhizobiaceae > OAS926. The sequence continues at coordinate 336,609 of JAHBYW010000007.1, forward strand.
CGCTGCAGCGCTGGTTCGAGCGCGGTGAGCGTCTGGACGGGCAGGGCCGGCCCGTCCGCCCCGGCGACGTGCTCGTCCTCGTGCGCAAGCGCGATCGCTTCATCCACGCGCTGTCGCGCAGCCTGAAGGAGCGGCGGATTGCCGTCGCCGGTGCCGACAGACTCAGGCTGCGCGACCACATCGCCGTGCAGGACATGATGGCGCTCGGCCGCTTCGTCATGCAGCCGGAAGACGACCTGTCGCTGGCGGCGCTGCTGCGCAGCCCCATCTTCGGGCTGAACGAGGAGCAGCTGTTCCTTTTCGCCGCCCGGCGCGAGCCCGGCGCCTCGCTCTATGCGTCGCTCCGGCATTATGCCGAGACCGACCTCATCCTGCACCCGGTCCGCGACCAGCTCGCGGCCTGGCAGAACGAGGCGCCGTTCCGGCCGGTCTTCGAGTTCTATGCCGGCGTGCTCGGCCGCGACGGCGTGCGTCGCAAGATGATTTCGCGGCTCGGCGAGGACGCCGGCGACATCCTCGACGAGTTCCTGAGCTTCTGCCTGGCCGAGGAGAAGACCGGGCTGCCCGGCCTCGACAGTTTTCTGGAGACGCTCGACAGCGCCGCGCCCGAGATTCGCCGCGAGATGGACCAGGGTCGCGACGAGGTCCGCATCATGACCACCCACGCGGCCAAGGGCCTCGAGGCGCCCGTCGTGTTTCTGGTCGACAGCGGCGCGCCGCCGTTCAGCGCCCAGCACCTGCCCAGGCTGATCCCTGTCACCTCGGACCACGGCCTGTGGGATGGCCAGGGCTTCCTGTGGCGCTCGGGCAAGGACGTGAAGAACACCCGGTCTGCCGCGATCGAGGCCGCCATCCAGGGCAAGGCGGAGGAGGAATACCGCCGCCTGCTGTATGTCGGCCTGACCCGGGCGGAGGATCGCCTGATCGTCTGCGGCTATCACAACCAGATGCCGCCGAAGCCGACCTTCTGGCTGCGCCTCGTGGGCGACGCGCTGCGCGTCGCACCCGACGCCTCCACCGGGCTGCACGAGATCACCGGCGAGGAGATCCTCGTCTATCGCGTGACGCCGGATACCGGTGCTGCCTCCTCCGACGCCGCACCTGCGCCGCCGGCCGTTGCGACCCCGGCGCTGCCGGCCTGGGTGGCGAAGCTGCCTGCCGAGCCTGCCCTGCCGCGGCCGCTGTCTCCGTCGGGCGCGTCGGTGGTCGTGGACGAGGCGATGGAGGCCGTGCTGCTTGCGCGATCACCCGTGCTCGACCCGGCCGAGGACGCGGCGTTCGCGTTGGTGCGGGGCACCGTGGTCCACAAGCTGCTGCAGGTCCTGCCAGGCCTCCCGGAACAGGAGAGGGCCGCCGCGGCGACGCGTTTTCTCGCCCGCGCCGCGTCCGGATGGACTGATGCCGACCGCGACGCGGTGCTGGCGTCGGTGTTCGCGGTCCTCGGCGATCCCGCCTTTGCGCCGATCTTCGCGCCGGGCTCACGCGCGGAAGTCGCGATCATGGGCCGGGTGGTGGCGGCGGGTACAGAGCGCCTCGTCTCGGGCAAGATCGACCGCCTGGCGGCGACGGCGGGCGAGATCCTTGTCGTGGACTACAAGACGAACCGGCCGGCGCCGCGCGCGGCGGCCGAGGTGCCGGACGCCTACCGTGCCCAGATGGCGCTCTATCGCGAGCTTCTGCGCCCGCTCTATCCGGGCCGCCCGGTGCGGGCCGCGCTCCTCTTCACCGAGGCGCCGCGCCTCGTCGAGATCCCGGACGATGCCCTGGATGCCGCCCTTGCCCGACTCACGGCAGCGTGACACAAACCGCCTTGAAGGCCGGATGCCAGAACACCATATCCGGCGCTCCGCGATTGGCGAAAAGGGAATTGCCGCGATGGCCACCGTCAAGATCGACAGCAACAACTTCCAGACCGACGTCCTTCAGTCGAAGGAACCGGTCGTCGTCGATTTCTGGGCGGAATGGTGCGGTCCCTGCAAGATGATCGCTCCGGCGCTGGAGGAGATTTCCGCCGAGCTCGCCGGCAAGGTGAAGATCGCCAAGCTGAACGTCGACGAGAATCCGGAGCTGGCCGCGAAGTTCGGCGTGCGCTCGATCCCGACGCTGATGCTTTTCAAGGGCGGTCAGCTCGCCGACACCAAGGTCGGCTCGGCGCCGAAGACGGCGCTTGCCCACTGGATCAGCAACGCGGTCGCCTGACGCGCGTCTCCACGGCCGAATCCATCGGAGCCCGGTGCGTGTGCGCCGGGCTTTTTGCTGCGTGGCGCGACGATGGCGGCCGGCTGGCACTGGCCGCGCGGAGGTCGCGGGCTACCCTCGGGCATGAGGAACCAGCCCGAGGAGACGAGCCATGTCCGGGTCCGCGAAAGCCAGGGTCCACGTCGACAATGAGCGCGTGATCGTCACCGAGTATCGTTTCGGTCGCGGCGACAACACCGGCTGGCACCGACACGGCCACGACTACGTCGTCGTCCCGCTGATGGACGGCCGGCTGAAGATCGTGTCGAAGGATGGCGAGAGCTTTGCCGACATGAAGGTCGGCGCGCCCTACTTCCGCAACGAAGGCGTCGAGCACGACGTCGTCAACGCCAGCGATGGCGATTTCGCCTTCATCGAGATCGAGCTGAAATAGCCGCGCCGGATCGGTGTCAAACGGGCGGCGTGCCGTTCTCCTCCAGCACCGCGCCTGCCAGGTAGAGCGACCCGCAGATCAGGATTCGGGGCGGCGGTTCGGCCGGGTGCCACGTGTCGCGCAGCAGCATCAGCGCATTCGCCACCGAGGCGACGGGCTCGGCGGACAGCCCCGCCTCGGCGGCGCGGGCCGCCAGTTCCGAGGGCGGCACGCCGGCCTCGCTCTTGCCGACCGGTACGGTGTAGACGTGCCGCGCCATGCCGTGGAAGGCGCGGAAGAAGCCGGTCTGGTCCTTGGTGCTGATCATACCGGCGATCAGGAACAGCGGGCGCGGGATCCGTTCCTCCTGCTCGGTGATCGCCTCCGCGACCACCAGCCCGGCGCCGGGATTGTGGCCACCGTCGAGCCAGATTTCCGCGCCGTCCGGCGCCAGCGCCGCCAGCTTACCCTGCACCAGCCTCTGCATGCGCCCAGGCCAGTCGACGTTTGCCATCGCGCGGTCCGCGGCGCCGTGCGAGATCGCGAACCCGGCCGCCTTGACCGCCGCGATGGCGGCCGCCGCGTTGGCGAACTGGTGCCGGCCGGGCAGGCGGGGCGGGGTCAGGTCGAGCAGTCCTTCCTCGTCCTGGTAGATCATGCGGCCGTTTTCCTCGAAGGCGAAGAAGTCCTGACCGTAGATCGTGGCCGGGGAGCCGAGCCTCTCCGCCGTCTCGACCAGCACCTGCCGCGCCGCGTCCGTTTCCTGCGCGCCGATCACCACCGGCGAGCCCCGCTTGATGATGCCTGCCTTTTCGGCGGCGATCAGCTCGACGCGGTCGCCGAGATAGGCCTCGTGATCCATCGAGACGGGCATGATGAGCGAGGCCGCCGGGTGCCGCACCACGTTTGTCGCGTCGAACCGGCCGCCCAGCCCCACCTCCAGCACGACCGCGTCGGCGGGATGCTCGGCGAACAGCAGGAAGCCGACGGCCGTCAGGATCTCGAACACGGTGATCGCCTGGCCGCCATTGGCGGCCGCGACGCGAACCACGGCGTCGGCGAGGACGCCGTCCTCGACCAACCGGCCGCCGCCGGCCGCGCCGAGCCTGTAGCGTTCGTGCCAGCGCACGAGATGGGGAGAGGTGTGCACATGGACGCTGAAACCCGCGGCCTCGAGCAGTGCCCGTGAGAACGCGGCCGCCGACCCCTTGCCGTTGGTGCCGGCGACATGGATCACCGGCGGCAGCCGGTCCTGTGGATTGCCAAGCCGGTCCAGCAGCCGCGTGACGCGGTCGAGCGACAGGTCATAGCCCTTCGGGTGGAGCGCCATCAGGCGCTCGATCTCGCGGTCGGCGGCGGAAGTCTCGGTCACGGTGTCCTCCTGGCCGGCCCGCCGGGTGCGGGGGTCCGGCCCGGCAGCATCAGGCGGGCGCCTGGACCTCGCCCGATATCACGGCCGGCGGCAGGATCTCGGGCTCGCCCGCGACCGAGGCCGGCGCCTTCAGGAGGATTTTCAGGAGGCGGCCGATGGTGGATCGGAGTTCCAGGCGCGACACGACCATGTCGACCATGCCGTGCTCCATCAGGTACTCCGAGCGCTGGAAGCCCTCGGGCAGCTTTTCGCGGATCGTCTGCTCGATGACGCGCGGGCCCGCGAAGCCGATCAGCGCGCCGGGTTCGGCGATGTGGATGTCACCCAGCATCGCATAAGACGCCGTGACGCCGCCGGTGGTAGGGTTGGTGAGCACGACGATGTAGGGCAGCCCCGCTTCCTTCAGCCGGTCCACCGCGACGGTCGTGCGCGGCAGCTGCATCAGCGACAGGATGCCCTCCTGCATGCGCGCGCCGCCGGAAGCGGCGAACAGCACGAGCGGCCGCTTCTCCTCCAGCGCGGTCTCGAAGCCGTGGATGATCGCTTCGCCCGCCGCCATGCCGAGCGACCCGCCCATGAAGGCGAAATCCTGGACGACGGCCACGACGGGAAGACCTTCGACCTCGCCGGTCGCAGCGAGCACCGCGTCCTCGAGGCTGGTCTTGGCCTTGGCGTCGCGCAGGCGGTCGGTGTAGCGCTTCTCGTCGCGGAAGCGCAGCGGGTCGACCGCGACCTTGGGATTGTCGAGCGCCTGGAACGCACCGTCGTCGAAGAAGAATCGCAGCCGCTCCTTGGCCGAGATCTTCATGTGGTGCCCGGACGACGGGATCACCCACTGGTTGCTCTCGAGGTCCTTGTGGAAGACCATCTCGCCGGTCTCCGGATCCTTGATCCAGAGGTTTTCCGGAATGTCGCGGCGGCCCAGCATCGAATTGATCTTCGGCCGGACGTAGTTGGTGATCCAGTTCATCGCGTCGGTCCCTTCGAAGCCCGAAGATGGGTGGCGTATCAGGCCGAAGCAAGGCGCGCGGAGCGCACGCCCTGCGCGAGACCGCTCACCAGCGTCGCGACGGCTTCCGCGGGGTCGGCGGTCTTCTCGCCCTTCGGTCCCAGCACGCTCGCGACCGCGTTGACGATCGCGGTGCCGACGACGACGCCGTCGGCTGACGCGCCGATCGCCCGGGCCTGCTCCGCCGTCTTGACGCCGAAGCCGACGCAGACCGGCAGCCCGGTATGCGCCTTGATCCGTTTCACCGCCGCCGCCACTTTCGTCGTGTCGGGCAGCGCCGAGCCCGTGATGCCCGTCATCGACACGTAGTAGACGAAGCCCGACGTGTTGTTCAGCACGGTGGGCAGCCGGCGGTCGTCGGTGGTCGGCGTCGCCAGGCGGATGAAGTTGATGCCGGCACGGATCGCCGGCAGGCAGAGCTCGTCGTCCATCTCGGGCGGCAGATCGACCACGATCAGCCCGTCGATGCCGGCATCCACCGCGTCGGCCAGGAAGCGGTCGACGCCGTAGATGTAGATCGGGTTGTAGTAGCCCATCAGCACGATCGGCGTCTCGGCGTCGCCGGTCCGGAAGGCCCGCGCCATGTCGAGCGTCTTCGCCAGCGTCTGCCCGCCCTTCAGCGCGCGCAGCCCCGCCGCCTGGATCGCCGGGCCGTCCGCCATCGGGTCGGAGAACGGCATGCCGAGTTCGATCACGTCCGAGCCGGCCCTGGGCAGCGTCCTCATGATCGCCAGCGAGCTGTCGTAGTCCGGGTCGCCGGCCATGAAGTAGGTGACCAGCGCCGGCCGTCCTTCGGCCTTCAGCTTCGCCATGCGGCGGTCGATGCGGGTGGTCATGCTACATCTCCATCCCGAGGATCTTGCCGACGGTGAAGATGTCCTTGTCGCCCCGCCCGGAGAGGTTCATCAGGATGACCTCGTCCTTGCCCATTTTCGGCGCGCGCTTCATCACCTCGGCCAGCGCGTGGCTGGGCTCCAGCGCCGGGATGATGCCCTCGATGCGGGTCAGAAGCTGAAAGGCCTCCAGCGCCTCGTCGTCCATGATCGGCACGTAGTCGACGCGGCCGGTGTCGTTCAGCCAGCTGTGCTCCGGCCCGATGCCCGGATAGTCGAGGCCGGCCGAGATCGAATGGCCGTCGAGGATCTGGCCGTCCTTGTTCTGCAGCAGGTATGTACGGTTGCCGTGCAGCACGCCGGGCGAGCCTGCCGTGATCGAGGCGCAGTGCTCCTCGCCCGACAGGCCCCGGCCGCCCGCCTCGACGCCGACGATCTTCACCGACGGGTCGTCGAGGAAGGGGTGGAAGATGCCGATCGCGTTCGACCCGCCGCCGACCGCCGCCACCACCAGGTCCGGCAGGCGGCCCTCGGCCTCCTGCAGCTGCGCCTTGGCCTCGGTCCCGATCACCGACTGGAAGTCGCGGACCAGTTCCGGATAGGGATGCGGCCCGGCCGCCGTGCCGATCAGGTAGTAGGTGTCCTCGACATTGGTCACCCAGTCGCGCAACGCCTCGTTCATGGCGTCCTTCAGCGTGCCGTGGCCGGAGGTCACCGGCCGCACCTCGGCGCCCAGCAGCTTCATGCGGAAGACGTTGGGCTGCTGCCGCGCCACGTCGGTGGCGCCCATGTAGACGACGCACGGATAGCCGAAGCGCGCCGACACGGTGGCCGAGGCGACGCCGTGCTGTCCGGCACCCGTCTCCGCGATGATGCGCTTCTTGCCCATCCGCTTGGCCAGCAGGATCTGGCCGAGGCAATTGTTGATCTTGTGCGAACCGGTGTGGTTCAGCTCCTCGCGCTTGAAGTAGATTTTTGCGCCGCCCAGATGCGCCGTCAGGCGTTCGGCGAAATAGAGCGGGCTCGGCCGGCCGGTGTAGTGCCGCCCCAGATGCTCCAGCTCCGCCTTGAACGCGGGGTCGGACTTCGCCTTGGTCCACTCCCGCTCGAGGTCGAGGATCAGCGGCATCAGCGTCTCGGCCACGAAGCGGCCGCCGAAGATGCCGAACATGCCCTGCTCGTTGGGGCCGGTCCGGAATGAGTTGGGTGCTGCCGGCTTGTTCACGCGCCGATCTCCTGCATGTCCTGCTCCCTCAGGCCGCGCGGGCGCCGCGCACGGCCCGCACCGCCCGGAAGAATTCCGCGATCCGCGCCGGATCCTTGACGCCCGGCGCGCTCTCGACGCCGGACGAGATGTCGACGCCGGTGGGTTTCGACAGGGCCAGCGCCTCGCCGATGTTGGCGGCGTTGAGGCCGCCGGAAAGCATGTAGTCGATCCCGCCGTCAAGGCCGGCGAGGATGCGCCAGTCGAAGGCCAGCCCGTTGCCGCCGGGAAGCTCGGCGCCCACAGGCGGCTTGGCGTCGAACAGGAAGCGGTCCGCCACGCCGCGATACGGCGCGATCGCCGCCAGGTCTGTCGCCTCTCGGAGCGCGAACGCCTTCATGACCGGCAGGCCGTAGCGCCCCTTCACGGCGGTCAGGCGTTCCGGCGTCTCCTTGCCGTGGAGTTGCAGCAGGTCGGGCCGCACCGCCGTCACGATCCCGTCGAGCGCCGCGTCGTCTGCGTCGACAGTGACGGCCACCGCCTGCGCGCGTCCGCGAGCCGCCTGCCGCAGCCGCCCGGCGTCCTCGGGCGCGATGTTCCTCGGGCTTTTGGCGAAGAAGATGAAGCCGACATGCGACGCACCGCCGTCGAGCGCCGCGTCGAGCGCGGCCTCCGTCTTCAGCCCGCAGATCTTGATGTCGAGCGACATGGCCGTCGAACTCGCATGAAACCGGAAAGGAGTCGAGGGAAACACCGTCGCCCTGGCCTGCGGCGGGACTGGCCCCTCAGTCGAACTGGATCGCCTGCAGCGCGCCGCCATTGCGCCGCAACCAGTCCTTGCAGCGGTCGGTATCCGGGCACAACTTCTCGCAGAGTTTCCAGAACTTCGGACCGTGGTTCATCTCTTTCAGATGCGCCACTTCGTGCGCCACGAGGTAGTCGATCACCGGCGCGGGCGCCATCATGATGCGCCAGGAGAAGGACAGGGTGCCGTCCGCCGTGCAGGAGCCCCAGCGGCTGGTCGTGTCGCGGAAGCGGATGGCCTTGGCGCGCTTGCCGATCGTGGCCGTGTGCTTCGCCACCAGCTTCTCGATGTCCTTCTTGGCCTGCCGCTTCAGGTAGTCGGCAAGCCGCCGGGGCAGGTGCTCGCGGTCGCCGTGCACGAACAGCGCCGGGGCGCCCTCGAACTCGCCCTGCGAGACGGTGCCGCGGCGCTCCTCGACATGGATGATCTTGTGCGGCACGCCGCGCAGCGGAATCTTGATGCCGACGCGCACCTTCGGGCGCTTCGGCACCTTGGCGAGCCGCTCTTCCAGCCAGTCCTGGTGGCGATAGAGGAATTTCCACACCTCGCGGCTCGGCACGCCGGGCGGCACGGTGATCCTGAGCCCGCGTCCGCCGGCGTCGATCCGCAGCGTCAGCCGCCGTGCCCGGTCGTTCTCCACGATCCTGAGCGGCAGCGTGCGGCCGGCCACATGGTGCTCCCGTTCCTTGACGGGCGCGGGGCGGGGAAGGAACGACCGTTTGAGCAGTCCGAGGGGCATGGGCGGGACGATAGACGATTCGGTACGGGGGTTGGCAAGTCCGAATCAGGGGTTGAAACGGAAACGGCGTCGCCGTGAGGCGACGCCGTCGGTCAAGTCACGGATTTTGCTGGATTAATCCAGCAGCCCCGTGGCCGGCTTCGGCTGCTCGGCGCCGCCGGTTTCGGGGCGCGGCCGGTTGCGCTCGGCCATGAAGCGGCTGAACTCTTCCTGGTCCTTGGCGCGGCGCAGTTCGCGGGCATAGGTGTCGAACTCGGCCAGAGTTTCGTCCAGCTTGCGGCGCTCCTCGGCGAGGCGCTCGAGTTCCTTCTCGCGCCACTCGTCGAACGCCACGTTGCCGGTGCGGCTCATGTGATGGCCGTGGCCCCAGCGGTGCGCCTTGTCGGCGCCGCGGCGGCAGCCGGCGAAGATGCCGTCCGTCGCGCGGTTCGCGTCGCGCTTGAAGCCTTCGAGACGGTCGCCCCAGATGATGTAGGCAAGCATGGCGAGGCCGAGCGGCCAGAACACCACGAAGCCGAGCACCATCAGCGCGATGGTCGCCGGCGTCCAGGCCGGACGGATCAGTGCATGCGTGTTCATCTTACTCCCGTTCCTTCGGTTCGAGGCAGCCAACCCGGCTGCATGAAATCGAAATGGGAGCCTCGAAACCCCTATTCAAGAAGCCGCACGGGGAATCCGGACAAACATCTGAGATCAAAGGGCTTTTTTGAGCTGGTCGAGGCCGAGCACGATCAGTCCGGCCAGCAGTCCCCAGAACGCGCCGCCGACGCCGAACAGCGTCAGGCCGGATGCCGTAACGGCAAACGCGACCGTCGCGGCGATGCGCTCCGCCTCCGCCTTCAGCGCGATCGCCAGTGCGTTGGCGAGCGGCCCCAGCAGGCCGAGCCCGGCGACGAGCACGATGAGCGGCTGCGGCAGCACGGCGAAGATCGCCACCAGCGAGGCGCCGAACAGGGCGAAGACGAGATAGGCGCCGGCATAGAAGGGGCCGGTCTTCCAGCGCTCCGCGGGGTCGGGATGAACGTCCGGTCCGGTGCAGATCGCCGCCGAGATCGCGGCCAGGTTCGACGTGGATGCGCCGAACGGCGCGGTCAGCAGCGACACCAGCCCCGTGAAGGCGATCAGCGGTCCGGCCGGTGGCTCGTAGCCCGCGGCCCTCAGCACGGCGAGGCCGGAGAGGTTCTGCGACGCCATCGTCACGAGATAGATCGGCAGGGCGAGCCCGATCAGGGCCGGCAGGGTGAATTGCGGCGCGATCAGCGTCAGGGTGGAGATTTCGGGCGTGGGAAGGTCAGGCACGCGCCCGAGCGCGACCGCCAGGATTCCGCCGCCGGCGAGCACCGCCAGCACGGAGAGCGCCGGATTGTAGAGCCGGATAACGAAAAACGCCGCGACCAGGGGCACGATCAGCCAGGGGTCGACGGCGATGGTCCGGGCGCCGTTCATCACGAAGGTCACCACGACGCCTGCCAGCATCCCGGATGCGACCGATGTCGGGATCCTCGAGATCAGCCGGGTCAGCGGCCCGAACAGGCCCGTCGCGACGAGCAGGATCGCGGTGACGATGAACGCCCCGACGGCCTCCGGCATGGTGAAGCCGGTCGAGGCCGCGATCAGCGCCGCGCCCGGCGTCGACCACGCCGAGATGACAGGCATGCGGTAGCGCCAGGAGAGCCAGGCGCTCTCGAACACCATCGCCAGGCAGATCGCGGTGACCCAGCTCGCCTTCTCCGCCTGCGTCGCGCCGACCGCATCGGCCGCCGCGATGATGATCGCCAGCGTGCCGCCGAAGCCGACCACCGCCGCCACGAGTGCCGAGGAAGGGATGGATGCCCGCATGATGATTACCCGGCTCTCGATATGATCTGATCGACCGAGCGGACGATGAGGTCGATGTCTTCCGGGCGCGACAGGCGGTGGTCGCCGCCGGGCACCAGCGAAACCGTCACGTCGTCGGCTGGCATCATGCTCGCGAGCTTTAGGGCATGCGTATGGGGCACGTCGGGGTCTTCGAGCCCCTGGATGATGTGCACGGGCGAATGCGTGTCGATCGGCCCGGTCATGACACGGTTGCGGGCGCCGTCTTCGAACAGCGCGCGAGTGTAAACGTTGGCATCCGCCGAATAGCCCGACGGCACCTCGAAGAAGCCCTGGCCGGCGAGGTCCTTCTTCTGCGCCCGCGACAGCTTCGGTTCCATCAGTTCCGTGGTGAAGTCCGGCGCAGGGGCGATCAGCACGAGGCCGGCGATCCGCCCGCCCTCGCCGTTCCGGCGCAGGTCCTGCGCCATGCGCAGCGCGATCCACGCCCCCATCGACGATCCGACGAGCACCGCGCGCTCCGGTCCGCTGGCGCGCAAGACCGCCAGGCTCTCGCCCAGCCATGTCGAGATCGTTCCGTCCCGGAAGGCGCCTCCTGACTCGCCATGGCCCGAATAGTCGTGGCGCAGGAACGCCCGTCCGTTCGTCGCCGCCCAGTCCGCCAGCGCCTCGGCCTTTGTGCCCAGCATGTCGGAGCGGTAGCCGCCGAGCCAGACGGCGCCCGGCGATCGTCCGGGCTGGCGGCGGAACGCGATCGCCACGCCCGCGACATCCATGAACTCGGCTTCGGCAGCAGGCATCGTGCCCCCTTTCCGGCCGCCTTGTTGCATGACGGCAACCCGATCGGAAGACCCGGCGCGGGCGCGCCGGATTCTGCGCCCGTCAGTCGATTTTCGTCCCGGGCCGTGCTATTGACTTGCTCCGGACCGCGTCACATATCGCGCGATCTTGAGCCCTAACGTCAACGTCAGAGGAGACGACGACCATTCGCAGACCTTTCAAGGCGGCCGCGCCGACCAAGGACGGCCCACGCGCCAACCGCGACATCCGGGTTCCCCGGGTCCAGCTTATCGACGCCGACGGCCAGAACCGCGGCAATGTCTCGATCAACGATGCGCTCGCTCTGGCTGAGGAAGCCGGCCTCGACCTCGTCGAGATTTCCCCCAACGCCGAGCCGCCCGTTTGCAAGATCCTCGATCTCGGCAAGCTGAAATACGCCACCCAGAAGAAGCAGGCCGAAGCCCGCAAGAACCAGAAGGTCATCGAGATCAAGGAGATCAAGATGCGCCCCAACATCGACACGCACGACTACGACGTGAAGATGAAGGCGGTGCGCCGGTTCTTCGAGGAAGGTGACAAGGTCAAGCTGACGCTGCGCTTCCGCGGCCGCGAGATGGCCCATATGGAGCTCGGCATGCAGCTCCTCAACAAGGTCCGTGAGGAAGTCGCGACCATCGCCAAGGTCGAGGCCGAGCCCAAGCTCGAAGGCCGCCAGATGATGATGGTGCTGGCGCCGCGCTGACGCCGTGGCGACCCATGCTGCCGGCGACATGTCTGGCAGCAGCCGTCGCCGGCGGTTGATTGCCCGCGCCGTGCTGCCTATCTTGGCCGGGTAACGCGCTGGCGATGCCTATCCTGGGCATGCCCCTCACCAGGAGCGGACGTGACCCCGGGCGAAGCCTCACGCTCTGTCGTCGTCGTCCAGTCCTCGGTTCCCGAGGACGCCTTCACCGCGCCCGTGCTCGGTACCGAGCGCGCCGGCAGTGGCGTGGTCATCCGCGACGACGGGCTGGTCCTGACCATCGGCTACCTCATCACCGAAGCCGACAACGTCATGCTGACGACCGCCGGAAACCGCGTCGTGCCGGCCCACCCGCTGGCCTTCGACCAGGTGACCGGCTTCGGCCTCGTGCAGGCGCTGGGCCGGCTGGACGTTCCCGCGGTCAGCCTGGGCGATTCCGGCAAGGCGCGCCTCGGCGACGCCGTGACCTTCGCCGGCGGGCTCGGCCAGTCGGTCGATGCCCGCGTCATCGCCAAGCAGGAATTCGCCGGCTATTGGGAATATCTCCTCGACGAAGCGATCTTCACCGCGCCGGCCCACCCGTCATGGGGCGGGGCCGGGCTGATCGGCGAGGACGGCACGCTGATCGGCATCGGCTCGCTGCGCCTGCAGATGGCGGGCAAGGGCGGCCCGCAGGACATCAACATGGCGGTTCCGATCAACCTGTTGCCGCCGGTCCTGGACGACCTCTTGAAGCATGGCCGCATCAACCGGGCGCCTCGTCCCTGGCTGGGTGTCTTCGCCGCCGACAATGACGGCAAGGTCGTCACCATGAACGTCGATCCGAGGGGTCCGGCGGCCGACGCCGGGCTGCGCGCCGGCGACGTGATCGCCGACGTCCGCAACCTGGAGGTCGAGGGCCTCGCCGACTTCTATCGCAAGGTGTGGGCCAGCGGCGATGCCGGCATCGACATCCCCGTTCGCATCATCCGCGACCGCCGCGACATGTGGCTGCGCATCAAGTCGGCCGACCGCGCCAGCTTCCTCAAGAAGCCGGTGATGCAGTAGCCGCGCGTGCGGCGCCGCCGCCTGCGGGATTGACTCTGCGCCAGCCCCCTGTATAAGCCCGCCCGTTCCCGAACCGCCCGGCAGGGCATGCCGTGGCGGTTCTCTTTGCTTTCCGGACCTTTGGTCGGCCCGGAAATGACAACAAAAACAAGGGGCCGCGTCACCGAACGCCGTGCCCCGAGAAACGGAGAAGCAAAATGCCCAAGATGAAGACCAAGTCTTCGGCCAAGAAGCGATTCAAGGTGACCGGCACGGGCAAGGTGCTCGCGCAGGCCTCCGGCAAGCGCCACGGCATGATCAAGCGCACCAACAAGTTCATCCGCAATGCGCGCGGAACGATGACGCTTCCCGAGGCTGACGCCAGGAAGGTCATCAAGAACTTCCTTCCCAACGGCGGCGGCATCTGAGCCCCGTTTCGCGCTGACAATCTGGAGATCATGACATGGCACGCGTGAAGAGAGGCGTTACCGCCCACGCCAAGCACAAGAAGGTCCTGAAAGCCGCCAAGGGCTTTTACGGCCGCCGCAAGAACACCATCCGCATCGCCAAGCAGGCGGTGGAGAAGTCGAAGCAGTACGCCTATCGCGACCGCAAGAACCGCAAGCGCAACTTCCGCGCGCTGTGGGTCCAGCGCATCAACGCCGCGGTGCGCGAGCACGGCCTGACCTATGCCCGCTTCATCGACGGCATCAACAAGGCCGGCGTCACCATCGACCGCAAGGTTCTGTCCGATATGGCGATCCACGAGCCGGCGGCCTTCGCCGCCATCGTGGCGCAGGCCAAGGCCGCGCTCGAATATCTGAAGAACACCACGCCGAACGCTTTTGAGAGCGCTGTAGCCTAAGCCAGCGCTTCCCAAGCTTTCGACATTGTGATTGGGAAACCCGCGCTGGCAGGGCCGGCGCGGGTTTTTTCATGGCGGTGCGTCCTTCGAGGCTCGCTCCGCTCGCACCTCAGGATGAGAGCCGCCGGCGCCATCCGTCCTCATCCTGAGGTGCGACCCTGAGCTTGCGACGGGGAGCCTCGAAGGACGCACTCAACGATGCCAGGCGAGCACAGACATGGACATTGAAACGCTCGAACACTCATTAATGGCCGAGATCGCCGCCGCTTCCGACGAAGCGGCCATCGAAGCCGTGCGTGTCTCGGCACTGGGCAAGAAGGGCTCCGTCTCCGAGTTGCTGAAGTCGCTGGGCGCGATGACGCCGGAGCAGCGACAGACGGCCGGGCCGGCGATCAACGGGCTGAAGGCGCGGGTGACGGAGGCGCTGACGGCGCGCCGTTCCGAACTGCGCGACGTGGCGATCACAGCGCGGCTCGCCGCTGAAAAGGTGGACGTGACGCTGCCGGTGCGCCAGTCGCCGGCCGAGCGCGGCCGCATCCACCCGATCAGCCAGGTGATCGACGAGATCGCGGCGATCTTCGGCGATCTCGGCTTCGCCATCGCGGAAGGTCCGGACATCGAGACGGACTATTACAATTTCACCGCGCTGAATTTCCCTGAAGGGCATCCGGCGCGCGAAATGCATGACACGTTCTTCTTCCGCCCGGACGGCAAGGGTGAGCGCAAGCTTCTGCGCACGCACACCTCGCCGGTTCAGATCCGCACGATGGAGGCGCAGAAGCCGCCGATCCGCATCGTCATTCCGGGTAAGACCTACCGGCAGGACTCGGACGCGACGCACTCGCCGATGTTCCATCAGGTCGAGGGCCTGGTGATCGACAAGACGGCAAACGTGGCCAACATGAAGTGGGTGCTGGAGGAGTTCTGCAAGGCCTTCTTCGAAGTGCCCTCCGTCAAGATGCGCTTCCGTCCGAGTTTCTTCCCGTTCACCGAGCCAAGCCTCGAGGTCGACATCCAGTGTGACCGTTCGCGGCCGGGCGAGGTGCGTTTCGGAGAAGGCTCGGACTGGATGGAGATTCTCGGCTGCGGCATGGTGCATCCGAACGTGCTGCGCTTCGGCGGGCTCGACCCGGACGAATTTCAGGGTTTTGCCTGGGGCATGGGCATCGACCGCATCGCCATGCTGAAATACGGCATGCCGGACCTGCGCGCCTTCTTCGACGCGGATGTGCGCTGGCTGCAGCACTACGGCTTCCGTCCGCTCGACATGCCGACGCTGTTCGGCGGGTTGAGCGGCTAGGAATGCCCACCATTTTCCTAGAGGCGGGGTACCGATTTCATTTCTATTCGGGAGATGGTCACGAGCCACCGCATGTTCATGTCGACGGCGATGGTCGCAGGGCAAAGTTGTGGTTGCGGGAAGTTCAGATCGCGAAGGATGGCGGTTTCAGCGACCGAGACTTGCGCCGTATAATGCAAATCGTTGCAGCCAATCGGGATCGATTGCTGGAGGCTTGGAATGAGCATTTCCGCTGACTATCCGGAGAAGGATCGACCAATCGAGGCTTGGTGCGACCTTCACGATTTGCATGTGCGCCTAGTTGATGGTCGGAAGGTATCGACACCGTTGTGGTGGTACCCCCGTCTGCTGAAGGCCACGCCGGCGCAGAGAAACAACGTCAAGCTTATGCTCGATGGAGTCCATTGGCCGGACGTTGATGAAGACCTCTCCATCGACGGCATGTTGAACGGCCGCAAAGCACCGGGAGCCGTCGCGCCGTCAATGGCAGCCGAATAGCTGGGATCAGATCGAATCATGAAACTCACCCTCTCCTGGCTGAAGGATCACCTCGAAACCGACGCCTCGCTCGACGAGATCGTCGGGCGGCTGACCGCGATCGGGCTGGAGGTCGAGCATGTCGACGACAAGGCGGCGCTGAAGCCGTTCGTCATCGCGAAGGTGCTGACGGCCGAGAAGCATCCCGACGCCGACAAGTTGCGCGTGCTCACCGTCGACACCGGCACCGGCGCTGCGCCGATCCAGGTCGTGTGCGGCGCGCCGAACGCGCGCGCCGGCCTGATCGGTGCCTTCGCCGCGCCGGGCACTTATATTCCGGGCATCGACACGACGCTCGGCGTTGGCACCATCCGCGGCGTCGAGAGCCGCGGCATGATGTGCTCAGAGCGCGAGCTGCAGATCTCCGACGAGCACAACGGCATCATCGAACTGCCGGAGGACGCGCCGGTCGGAACGAGCTTCGCGAGCTACGTGCATCTGGACGACCCGGTGATCGAGATCAACCTGACACCGAACCGTCCGGATGCGACGAGCATCTACGGTATCGCGCGCGACCTCGCCGCCGCCGGCCTCGGCACGCTGAAGACGCCCTACGCGCCCGAGCCCGTGCCGGGTGACGGGCCGTGCCCGGTCACGGTGACGCTGGACTTCGGCGAAACGCCCTCGCTCTGCCGTGGCTTCGCGCTGCGCCTCGTCCGCGGCGTGAAGAACGGCCCGTCGCCGAAATGGCTGCAGCAGCGCCTGCTTGCCATCGGGCTGCGTCCCATCAACGCGCTTGTCGACATCACCAACTACATCACCTTCGACCGCGGCCGGCCGCTGCATGTCTACGACCTCCGCAAGCTCTCCGGCGACCTCGTGGTGCGCCGTGCGAGGGACGGAGAGACCGTGCTGGCGCTCAACGAGCGCGAGTACACACTGACGCCCGACATGTGCGTCATCGCCGACGCCAAGGGCGCGGATTCCATCGCCGGCGTGATGGGCGGCGAACACACCGGCTGCGACGAGGCGACGACCGACGTGCTGATCGAATCGGCGCTGTGGGAGCCGCTCAACGTCGCGCGCACCGGCCGCGAGCTCGGAATCGTCACGGACGCGCGCTACCGCTTCGAGCGCGGGGTCGACCCGGAGTTCATGGTGCCGGGTCTCGAACTGGCGACGCACATGGTGCTCGACCTGTGCGGAGGCACGCCGAGCGATGCCACGGTCGAGGGCTATCAGGGCTACGAGCCGAAGCCGATCGTCTTCCCGGTCACCGAGGTGAAGCGGCTCACCGGCCTCGAAGTCGAGCCGGCGGAGTGTCGCGACATCCTCGAGCGGCTTGGATTCGGCGTGGTCAGCGGCGGCTACCTGCTGGATGTGCGGCCCCCGTCCTGGCGTCCCGACGTCGACGGCAAGGCCGACCTCGTCGAGGAGGTCATGCGCATCACGGGCGTCGACGCGATCGCGCCGCAGCCGCTTGCCAGCCATGCCGCCGTCAATGGCAAGATCCTGACGACGCTGCAGATAAGGACGCGCGCGGCCAAGCGGGCGCTGGCGTCGCGCGGCATGATGGAGGCCGTGACCTGGTCGTTCATCCCGGCAAAGCACGCCGAGCTGTTCGGCGGTGGCCAGCCAGAGCTGAAGCTGGCCAACCCGATCGCCGCCGACATGTCGGACATGCGCCCCTCGCTGCTGCCCGGCCTCGTCGCCGCGGCGCAGCGCAATGCCGACCGCGGACACGGCGAAGTCGCGCTGTTCGAGGTGTCGGGTACCTATGAGGGCGACACGTCGGACCGGCAGCGCCGCGTCGCGGCGGGCGTTCGCCGCGGTACCGCGACGCTCGACGGAGCCGGACGCCATTGGGCGGGCAATGCCGGAGCCGTGGGCGTGTTCGACGCCAAGGCCGATGCCATCGCGGCTCTGGAAGCCGTCGGCGCGCCGGTCGACCGGCTGCAGATCGAAGCAGGCGGTCCGTCGTGGTATCATCCTGGCCGCTCCGGCACGATCAAGCTCGGGCCGAAGGTCGTGCTCGGCACGTTCGGCGAATTCCATCCCAAGACGCTGGAGGCGCTCGACGTCTCGGGGCCGATCTGCGGCTTCGAGGTCTTCGTCGACGCCGTCCCGGAGCCGAAGGCCAAGCCGACGCGCACCAAGCCGCGTCTCGACCTGTCGCCGTTCCAGGCGGTCAAGCGCGACTTCGCCTTCGTCGTCGACCGCGCGGTCGAGGCGGGTGCGCTCACGCGGGCGACGCTCGCGGCCGACAAGAAACTCGTCGCCGGCGTCTCCGTGTTCGACGTGTTCGAGGGCGCGTCGATCGGTGATGGCAAGAAATCGGTGGCGCTCGAGGTCTCCATTCAGCCTGTCGACAAGACGCTGACCGACGAGGATTTCGAGGCGCTCGGCAAGCGCATCGTCGAGAACGTCGCGAAACAGACCGGCGGAGTGCTGCGCGGATGAGAACCGTCCGCCTCCCGACCGGGATCGAGGTTCCCGCGCTCGGCCAGGGCACCTGGAAGATGGGCGAGGACCGAGCGAAGCGCAGCGACGAGATCGCGGCGCTGAAGCTCGGGCTCGACCTCGGCATGACGCTGATCGACACGGCCGAGATGTACGCGTCCGGCGTCGCCGAGGAGATCACGCGCGAGGCCGTCGAGAGCCGCCGCGACCAGGTGTTCGTCGTCAGCAAGGTGATGCCGCAGAACGCGTCGCGCGCCGGAACGGTGCGCGCATGCGAAGCGAGCCTGAAGCGCCTCGGCACCGATCGCATCGATCTCTACCTGCTCCACTGGCGCGGCCGATACGCGCTGTCCGAGACGATCGAGGCGTTCGAGCGGCTGAAGGCGGATGGCAAGATCCGGCACTGGGGCGTCAGCAATTTCGATGCCGAGGACATGGCCGAGCTGGCGGCACTGGACCATGGCGACGCGGTGCAGGCGAACCAGGTGCTCTACAATCTGGAGAGCCGCGGCATCGAGTTCGATCTGCTGGCCGGTGCGTCGCCGGTTCCAGTCATGGCCTATTCGCCGGTAGGGCAGGGCGACCTCACCCACAACCGCAAGCTCGACGGGGTCGCCGCGCGGCACGGCGTCACCAGGGCGCAGATCGCGCTGGCCTGGACGCTGCGGCACCCGAACGTCATCTCCATCCCCAAGGCCGGCAGTGCCACACATGTCCGCGAGAACCGCGCCGCGCTCTCCCTGGAGCTCAGCGACGCCGACCTGGCCGATCTCGACGCCGCCTTCCCTCCGCCGCGCCGCAAGGTGCCGCTGGCGATGATCTGATCCGTGGCGTCCGGACACCTGCGCCACGCGGGCAGGCCCGCGTCCGAGCAGCGCCGCGTCTTTCTCGATATCGTGCAGGCCGATCCGGTCGTCCGCGCCGCGCTCGACGCGGCCCGCGCCGTCGCGCTGCCCGACTGGCTGATCGTCTCGGGCGTGCTCTACAATGCGGTGTGGAATGCGCTGACCGGCCGGCCGCCCGGTCATGGCACCAAGGACGTCGACCTGTTCTATTTCGACGGCGCCGACCTGTCCTACGAGGCCGAGGACGCGGTCATCCGGCGCGCCGCTCCCGCCTTCGCGGGACTGCCGCTGCCGGTCGAGATCCGCAACCAGGCGCGGGTGCATCTCTGGTATCCGCAGAAGTTCGGCCGCGCATGCCCGCGCTATCGCGATTCGGCGCATTCCCTCTCCTACTTCGCCTCGACCACCCATGCCGTCGGCCTTCGCCTCGAGCCGGACGGCACGCCGGCGCTGTTCGCGCCGTTCGGCCTCGACGCGATCTTCGCATTTCGCGTCGTGCCCAACCATTCGCTGGACAACGAGGCCACGCATGCCGAGAAGGGCGAGCGCGCCATGCGCATGTGGCCCGAGGTCTCCGTCGAACCGTGGCGGGGGTTTCCTTCGTGACGCACCGGCGCTATTAATTGTCTTAATTGTCAGACAAATACGGGGAGACGCATGTTCCGCTGGGGAGTTCTTTCGACCGCCAAGATCGCGCGCGATCAGCTGCTGCCGGCGATGCAGGATGCCGAGAACGGCGTCTGCACGGCCATCGCCAGCCGGGACAAGGCCAAGGCCCGCGCGCTGGCCGACCGGTTCGGCGTGCCGCACGCCTTCGGCTCCTACGAGGAGATGCTGGCGTCCGACGTCATCGACGCTGTCTACATCCCGCTGCCGACCTCGCAGCATGTCGAGTGGACGGCCAAGGCGGCGGAATCCGGCAAGCACGTCCTCGTCGAAAAGCCGCTGGCGCTCGACGCCAAGGACATCGAGCCGCTGATCGCACTGCGCGACAGGAAGAAGGTGCTGATCTGCGAGGCCTTCATGGTCTTCTACCACCCGCAGTGGAAGAAGGTGGAGGACCTCGTCTCGTCCGGCGCCATCGGGCGGCTGCGCCACGTGCAGGGCGCCTTCACCTATTTCAACGTCGACCCGACGAACATGCGCAACAAGCTCGACCTCGGCGGCGGCGCGCTGCCCGACATCGGCGTCTACCCGACGGTGGCGACGCGCCTCGTCTCCGGCAAGGAGCCGAAGCGCATCCAGGCGACCGTCGAGCGCGACGCGACCTTCGGCACCGACATCTATTCCAGCATCAAGGCCGACTTCGGCGACTTCGAACTGTCCTTCTACTGCTCGACGCAGATGGCGCTCCGCCAGTTCATGGTGTTCCACGGCGAGACCGGCTTCATCGAGGTGCACGGGCCGTTCAACGCCGGTGATTACGAGCATCATCGCGTCGAGCTGCACAATCAGGGCCACAACCAGGCGACCGTGTTTCGCTTCCCCGGCACGCGCCAGTACAGGCTGGAGGTCGAGGCCTTCGCGCGCGCCGCGCAAGGGTCGGGCGAGCCGGTGTTCACGCTCGAGCAGTCGGTCAAGAACCAGAAGGTGCTGGACGCGATCTACCGCGCCGGCCGCAAGGACGGCTGGGAGACGGTCTAGACCCTGATCCCGAAGAGCGCATAGCGGTCTTCGGACAGGATCACGGTCCGTCCCGTTGTTCTGGCCGCTGTGCGCGATTCCACCTTGCTGCAGCACGCTTCAGGTCCGGCGCACCGGCGTCGCGCGATTCGCCGGTGCCGTCAGCCGAGGCCGTGGGCGCGCTCGATCCGTGTGGCGACCAGCTCCTGCAGGCGCCACAGGGTGCGGTCGTGGATGCCGAGCGATTCCAGCTGCCGCACCGTGGAGTACAGATACTCGGCCATCGAGCCGCGGAAGCCGCAGGCCGTCGCGAACATCTCGACGAGCGCGTCCTCGCCCAGCCCGGTGATGTAGCGCGGGCTCCTGCGGTCCATCGCGAAGGTCAGCGCCGTCACCGGCCCGGCCTCGGTCGTCACCTTGACCCAGCGCGGCGGA
Source organism: Rhizobiaceae bacterium (assembly GCA_019635755.1). Classification (GTDB taxonomy): domain Bacteria; phylum Pseudomonadota; class Alphaproteobacteria; order Rhizobiales; family Rhizobiaceae; genus OAS926. Next base: position 357,553 of record JAHBYW010000007.1, read on the forward strand.
AAGGCCGACGGCACCATGCTCATCTCGCGGCGGATGAGCCGGTGCAGGTCGGCCTCGAGCGTCTCCGGCTTCAGCCTGTAGACGGCGCCGCTGCACTCGCCGCCGCGGTCGAGCACCATCATCAGCCCGGGCTGTTCCACATTGCCGCGGAACCGGTGGTCCCATCCCAGGCAGAAGGCGCGGCGCCAGCCCCGGGCCCGCGCCACCCGCTGCTCCTCGAACTCGAACACCGGGTTCCAGATCAGCGAGCCGATGGCGAACAGCCAGAAGCCGCCGCCCGGCGCTGCGCCCAGCCAGCCGCGGACGATCGCGTCATAGTCGGCCTCGGTGGCGGGCCTGAATCCCGGCAGGAGCTGCGGGCCGGGGTCGGCGATCTCGCGCTTCAGCGCCGCCACATGGCGCTCGGTCAGGCGCATCGTGCGCATGGTCGGACTCACCCCTCGCTCTCCGTCACATTGGCGCGGCTGCCGGGGGACGGCAAGCCGCGCTCCATCGTCGCCACGCCCGCTTTCGCGTCTGGCCATTGAGAAGGGAAGACGGGCGGCGTCAGGCTCGCTCATCTTTGGTTAGTTCATGCGACCCTTCGGCCGCCCGTCCGGCAAGCTTCGATCCGCCCGCTCCTTTGTCATGCGAAGGAGGCATTTGCGCCTCGCCCGCACCGTGCCGACCCATTGTCCGGCACCTGGGGTCGTAGTGCCCCTTGGAGCCGCCGCAGGGAGTTTGGAAGCAGACCGCCCGGCCGCCCCGCCACGGTCGCGGAACGGCGGAGTGCCGGTCCCTCCCGCGCTGGCCGCCGTCGCGAACGGCGCTTCCCGTGGGAG
>JAHBYW010000008.1 GCA_019635755.1 Rhizobiaceae bacterium
CGCGGCATGGTGGGCAATGCCGGCGTCATCAAGTCGGAGGTCGTGCTGATTTCGAAGAAGTCGGCCAACGACAATGTGCGCTGGGTCTATCTCGACATCGGCAAGTTCGGCGGGCTGGCTGAGACGATGGACGAGGCGATCCGCTACCCCATCGTGACGGCGCGCGACGAGGACGAGAAGTCGCCCTGCGTGCTCGCCGGCCCGACCTGCGATTCGGCCGACGTGCTCTACGAGAAGACGCCGTACCCGCTGCCCCTGTCGCTGACCATCGGCGACGAGGTGCTGATCGAGGGCACGGGCGCCTATACGACGACCTACGCGTCGGTCGCGTTCAACGGCTTCGAGCCGCTCAGGTCTTATGTGATTTGAGCGGACAAAGTGTCCGCTCGGGTCCTAAGTGATCTGAACTGCCTCGAACTTGACCAGGCGGGGCTTCCTGCCCCGCCTGAGACAATCTTCCGGCAACCTCATTTTTCCTGAAACCGCTTCGGACGCGGTGCGTTGAGCACCCCTGAGGACAACGAGAATGAACGCCTACGCACGCCCCATCATCGAACCCGCCATCGTCGTGATCGGTGCCGAACGCGCGAATGAAACCGCTGCGCGCGAGGCGCTGCTGGACCGTGCGATGGGTGCCGGGCGCAAGCGCAAGTCGTCCGAGAAGCTGCGGCGTGGTCGCAGGCCCTCGGAGGGGCTGTCGTTTGTTGCGCGCGACGCGGCCGGAGCCCTGGTGGGCACGGTGAGGCTGTGGGATGTGGCCGTGAAGCGGGTTATCTCCCTCGAAAGGGGGCAGATCGGCGGTGGCGATGTTTCCGCCCTCCTGCTCGGCCCGCTCGCGGTCGATCCGGCGCAGAAGGGCGCCGGCATCGGCTCGGCACTGATGGAGCATGCGATCGACGAAGCGCGGCGGCTCGGCCATCGCGCCATCCTGTTGGTCGGCGATGCGCCCTACTATGCGCGCTTCGGCTTTTCCGCGGACAAGACCGGCGCCCTGGCGATGCCTGGCCCTTACGAGAAGCACCGGCTGCTGGCGCTGGAGCTGGTGCCCGGCGCCCTGGACGGTGCGCATGGCGTGATCCGCGCGTGCGGACGGAAGATGATGAAGTTGAGTGCGGCGGCCTGAGTAGATGAGGTTCTTCCCAATGGCGGGAGAACCTCATCCGTTCATTCCGGCAGGCAGCTGATCGTCTGAAAGTTGCCGGACGTGTTCTGAAGTGTGATGTCGAATCCGACCCTGCCGCGGCCCGCATCGACCAGCACGGTCGCAACGACCGTGCCGGCAAGGGAAATGCCGCCCAGCGGCCCGCCCCAGTTGACGGTGCCCTGGTCGGTGACCTCGAAGGGATAGTCCCCTTCCCACTTCTGATCGTATGCCGGTCCGCGATAGACGTCGCCGTCGATCTCGATCTGGCCAAGCATCATGCTGGAGATGTAGCAGCCATAGAGTCCGTCCGGCAGCTTGCCGGCGGCTTCTGCCGGCGCGGCCATGAGAAGTCCGGCGCCAAGGCAGGCCAATGCCAGACGTCTCATCAGAGTCCCCGCCGGTCTGAGTCTACAGCAGCGACTGCAGCGCCATGGCGACCGACATGTCGCCTTCGATCTTGATCTTGCCGGTCATGAAGGCTGAGGTGGGCGACAGGTCGCCGGAGATGAGGTCCTTCAGATCCGCCAGCGACAGCTTAATCGTGCAGTCTGCCGGGCCGTCCGTCGTGGAGATCGACGCGCCGTCGATCACGATCACTCCGTCGCCGCCGGTGTCGAATTTGACCGAGCGTTCGAACCCGGCGCTTTCGACGCGCGACTTCAGCTTTGCGGCGATGTCCTCGATGCTCATGGTGCGATCCCTTGTCCCGGTTCGATGGTGTGCCCCGGCCGGTCGCCGGAGGCAAGCGATGTTGCGCATCTAGCTTCTGATTGACGTTTACGTCAACGTTCAATAGCGTCGTTTGAGATGACGCCTCGTCACGCTTCGGAGAAGGGCGGACAGGGCGGGAGGGAATTGTCGCATGCCCTATCGCAGCATCCTGCGCGCGGACTGTTTTGCCGGCGAGACGCATGTCGTCACCGGCGGCGGCTCCGGCATCGGCCGCTGCATCGCGCATGAACTGGCGAGCCTCGGCGCGCATGTCGTCGTGACCGGGCGCAAGCAGGACAAACTGGACACCGTTCTGGCCGAGGTCGCGGAGGACGGCGGCAGCGCCGAGGCGCATGCCTTCGACATCCGCGACGAGGAAGCCGTGAGGGCTGCGGTGGGCGCCATCGTCGCGCGGAACGGCCGCGTCCATGGGCTGGTCAACAATGCCGGCGGGCAGTTTCCGGCGCCTCTCGCCGCGATTTCGAAGAAGGGCTTCGAGGCCGTCGTCGCCAACAATCTGACCGGCGGCTTCCTCGTCATGCGCGAGGTTTTCGAACAGTCGATGAAGACGCATGGCGGCGCTGTCGTGAACATGGCGGCCGACATGTGGCGCGGCATGCCGGGCATGGCGCATTCGGGCGCCGCGCGCGCCGGTATGGTGAACCTGACCAAGACGGCGGCCTATGAATGGGCGCAGGCGGGCGTGCGGGTGAACTGCGTGGCGCCCGGCTGGATCGCGTCGTCCGGCATGGATACGTATGGCGGGATGACGCGGACGCTGATTCCGAAACTGCGCGAGCATGTTCCCCTCGGCCGCATCGGCGTCGAGGCCGAGGTGAGTTCGGTCGTCTGCTTCCTGCTGTCCCCGGCGGCCTCCTTCGTCACCGGCGTGACGATCCCGATCGACGGCGGCGCGCCGCTGGGCTCGCCGCTCTTTCCGCTCGGCAAAGGCAAGCCGGCGCCGGCCTTCGACGGATTTCACCGCGCGGTGATGCCGGACGTGCTGGCAGGCGAGGGGGCCTGATGCCGGCGATCCGCTCCACGATCGATCCCCGGTCGGCCGCGTTCCGCGCCAATGCCGCGGCGATGGAAGAGAAGCTCGCCAGGGTGCGCGCGCTGGAGCAGGCGGTGCGCGACAATTCCGCGTCCAAGCGCGAGCGTTTCGTCGAGCGCGGGCAAATCCTGCCGCGCGAGCGCGTGGAACGGCTGCTGGACCGCGGCACGCCCTTCCTGGAGATCGCGTCGCTCGCCGGCTACAGGATGCATGACGACGACGGCGGCAAGAACATCATGGGCGGCGGCACGATCGCCGGCATCGGTATCGTGTCCGGCAAGCGCGTCATCGTCTCCGCCTCCGACAGCGGCATCAAGGGCGGTACGGTCCCGCCGATCGGGCTGAAGAAGGCGTTGCGGCTCCATGAGATCGCGTTGGAGAACCGGTTGCCGCTGATCTATCTGGTCGAGAGCGGTGGCGCCAACCTGCTCTACCAGGCCGAGATGTTCGTGGAGGGCGGGCGCTCGTTCGCCAACCAGGCGCGGCTGTCGGCTGCGGGCATTCCGCAGGTGGCGATCGTCCACGGCTCGTCGACGGCGGGCGGCGCCTACCTGCCCGGCCTGTCCGACGTGGTCGTGCTGGTGCGTGAAAAGTCGAAAATCTTCCTGGCCGGGCCGCCGCTGGTGAAAGCTGCGATCGGCGAGGATGCGGACGAGGAGGCGCTCGGCGGCGCCGACCTGCACGGCCGCGTCACCGGCCTCGGCGAATACGTCGCCGACGACGACGCGCAGGCGATCGCCTACGGCCGTGAGATCCTGCGGACGATGATCTGGGACAAAGCGGCGACCGAGGCTGGGGGCCGCGCGCCGGAGCACGATGTCGAGGAACTTCTGGGCATCGTGCCGGCGGACGAACGGACGCCCTTCGACATGCGCGAGGTGATCGCCCGCATCGTCGACGGCTCCGAATGGCTGGAGTTCAAGGAGGCCTATTCGCCGGATACGCTGTGCGGCCACGCGATGGTGGAAGGCCATCCCGTCGGAATCGTCGCCAACAACGGGCCGATCCTGCCCACCGGATCGGTGAAGGCGGCGCAATTCATCCAGCTCTGCGACCAGACGAACCGGCCGCTGGTGTTCCTGCAGAACACGACCGGCTACATGGTGGGAAGTTCGGCCGAGCGCGACGGCGCGATCAAGCACGGATCGAAGATGATCCAGGCCGTCGCCAATGCGCGCGTGCCGAAAGTCACCTTTATCATCGGCGGATCGTACGGCGCCGGCAATTACGGCATGTGTGGCAGGGGCTTCTCGCCGCGCTTCATCTTCTCCTGGCCGTCGGCGCGCACCGCCGTGATGGGCGGGGAGCAGGCGGCGCGGGTGATGGAGATCGTGACGCGCGGCAAGGCCGAGCGCGAAGGCGGCGAGGTCGACGAGGCGGTGCTGGAGAAGATGTCGGCCGGCATCCGCGCCGGCGTCGAGGCGCAGTCGGATGCGTTGTTCGCGACGGCCAGGCTGTGGGACGACGGCATCCTGGACCCGCGCGATACCCGGCGTATCCTCGGGCTCTGCCTGACGATCGCGGCGGACGGCGACAAGCGCGTGCTGCGCCCGAACAGTTTCGGCGTGGCGCGAGGTTGAGGGGTTGCGTGCGACCGATGGGGAGGACCGATGCAGTTCACGCCTGAGCACGAGAGCCTGCGCCGCACCGTGGCGAAGTTCGTCGCCGAGGAACTCAACCCGCACATGGATGCGTGGGAAAAGGCCGAGGAATTTCCCTCTCATGCGATCTTCAAGAAGCTCGGCGATCTCGGCCTGCTCGGCATCAAATACGATCCGGCCTATGGCGGGCTGGGGCTCGACTTCTCCTATTCGATGATCATGGCCGAGGAACTCGGCCTCTGCGACGCCGGCGGGCCGCCGATGGCGATCGGCGTGCACACCGACATGTCGACGCCGGCGCTGAACCGCTTCGGCTCCGACCATGTGAAGACAAATTTCCTGGCGCCCTCGATTGCCGGCGATGTCGTCTCCTGCCTCGGCGTTTCGGAGCCCGGCGGCGGCTCGGACGTGGCGGCGGTGAAGACGACGGCGCGCAAGGACGGCGCCGACTATGTCATCTCGGGCACCAAGATGTGGATCACCAACGGCCTGAAGGCCGACTGGTGCTGCCTGCTCGCCAACACGTCGGAGGGTCAGCCGCACAAGACCAAGTCGCTGATCTGCGTGCCGATGGACGCCAAAGGCATCAGCCGGCAGAAGATCCACAAGATCGGCATGCATTCGTCGGACACGGCGCAGCTCTTTTTCGACGAGGTGCGCGTGCCGCAGGCCAACCTGATCGGGCAGGAAGGCATGGGCTTCACCATGCAGATGCTGCAGTTCCAGGAGGAGCGCCTCTATGCGGTGGTGAGCTCGCTCAAAGGGCTGGACCGGATGATCGACCTGACCATCGACTACACCCGCGACCGGCAGGCGTTCGGCAAGGCGGTTCTGGACAACCAGGTGGTGCATTTCCGGCTGGCGGAGCTGAGGACCGAGGTGGAGGCGCTGCGCGCGCTGGCCTGGAGCGCGGTCGAGCAGTATGTCGCCGGCTGCGACGTGACGCGGCTCGCGTCGATGGCGAAGCTGAAGGTCGGCCGACTGGTGCGCGAGGCGTCGGACTCCTGCCTGCAATATTGGGGGGGCATGGGCTTCACCGCCGACAATCCGATCAGCCGCGCCTATCGCGACACGCGGCTGGTATCGATCGGCGGCGGCGCGGACGAGGTGATGCTGGGCATCATCTGCAAGCTGGAGGGCACGCTGCCGGGGACCAGCAACAAGAAGCGGGTGAATTGACCGTGCGTCCTTCGAGGCTCGCTCCGCTCGGACCTCAGGATGAGGAATGGCGTGCGCCTTGCTCGACACGTGCTTGGCAGGTGGAGGAAGGTTGGGGCTGCATTGCCAACGGCCCTCATCCTCAGGTGCGAGCGCGGCGGCAAGGCCGCCGTCCGCGAGCCTCGAAGGACGCACGCCCATGATCCGCAAGCTGCTCATCGCCAATCGCGGCGAGATCGCGTGCCGGATCATCCGCACGGCGGATCGCATGGGCATCGCGACGGTTGCCGTCTACTCCGATGCCGACACAGGCGCCGCGCATGTGCGCATGGCCGGCGAGGCGATGCGCGTAGGTGCGGCGGCGCCGGCCGAGTCCTACCTCAACATCGCGGCGATCGTCGCGGCGGCCCTGGCGTCGGGCGCCGACGCGGTCCATCCGGGCTATGGCTTCCTGGCCGAAAATGCCGACTTCGCCGAAGCGGTCATCGCGGCGGGGCTGACCTTTGTCGGGCCGCCGGCGCAGGCGATCCGCACCATGGGCGACAAGCCGCGCGCCAAGGCGATCGCCGAAAGTGTCGGCGTGCCGACGCTGAGGGGCTATGGCGGGGAAAACCAGACCGAGGCGCGCTTCATGCTCGAGGCGCGGGTGGTCGGCTTCCCGCTCCTGGTGAAGTCGGCGGCCGGTGGCGGCGGACGTGGCATGCGCGCCGTCGGGCGGCAGGAGGATCTGCCTGCGGCGCTGGAGAGCGCACGGCGCGAGGCCGAGAGTGCCTTCGGCGACGGCTCGCTGCTGATCGAGCGTTTCGTCGGCGACGGGCGCCATATCGAGGTCCAGGTCTTCGCCGATACGCACGGGAACCGCGTCCACCTCGGCGAGCGTGATTGCTCGGCGCAGCGCCGCCACCAGAAGGTGATCGAGGAATCGCCATCGCCCTTCGTCGACGTGGCGCTGCGATCGCGTCTCGGCGTCGACGCCGTGACGCTCGCCAAGGCCGTGGGCTACGTCGGCGCCGGCACCGTGGAATTCATCGTCGAGGCCGACGGCCGCCACTATTTCCTGGAGATGAACACGCGCCTGCAGGTCGAGCATCCGGTCACGGAGATGGTCACCGGCATCGACCTGGTGGAGTGGCAGCTGCGCGTCGCCTCCGGCGAGCCGCTGCCCCGCCGTCAGGTCGAGATTCCGTTCCAGGGGCACGCGATCGAGGCGCGCCTCTACGCCGAGGATCCCTATTCCGGCTTCGCGCCGCAGACCGGCCGGGTCGCCTACTGGCGCGCCGAGCACGAGCCGTCGCCCTATCTGCGGATCGACTCCGGTGTCGAGGAGGGCGACGGCATCTCGCCCTTCTACGATCCGCTGGTCGCCAAGATCATCGCGCATGGCGCCACCCGGGAGGCGGCGCGCGGAACGCTCGTCGCGGCGCTCCGCGACAGCCCGCTGTTCGGCGTCGTCACCAATCGCGGCTTCCTCATCGACCTGCTGAAGTCGCAGGAGTTCCGCGACGGCGAGATGACGACGAAGACGCTGGACCGGTGGCGCGCCGACCGCCATTCGATCTTCGAGCGCCCGGCGCCGCCGGCGGCTCTCTGGGCGCGCGCCGCGGCGGCCTTCGGCCGGATTGCAGAGGGCGACTGGTTCCGATCGACGGGTGTGGCCGAATGTCCGGTGACCGTCGAGTGCGGTGCCGAGACACGCGACGTCGTCTTCCGCTTCGAGCGGGGAAAGCTGACAGCGGTCAGGGTCGTCGGCGAGGTAGGGACTTCGCTGCCCGCCCCGTCCGACGAGTTCGGCATGGAAGTCGACGGGGCGATCTGGATCGAGGTCGGCGGCCACATCTTCGTGCTCGCGGAACCCGACCCGTTCCGGCGCAAGGTGCGGGCCGACGACGGCTCGAAAGTGCTGTCCCCGGTTTCCGGCCTGGTCCGGGCCGTCGGCGTGGCGGTCGGCGACTCTGTCGAAGGCGGCCAGCCCGTTGCGGTCATCGAGGCGATGAAGATGGAGACCCGGCTCGTGGCCAGGGTTAGGGGCCGCGTCGTCGCCGTTCACGTTGCCGCCGGCCGGCAGGCGAAGGCTGGCGACGTGCTGGTCGAGATCGCGCCGGAGCGACAGGACGCGCCGACCTCCGTGGAGGCGCCATCCCCGGTTGTCCAACCCCAACGAGACGTGGTGAAACCGAACCCGGCGGCGCCGGAGGACCCCGACCAGGACGGAGCGGACCCGGTGAAGCCGGAGCGGGCAGAGCCTGAGCAGGCGGGACCGCAGCCGGCCGCTTCCGGGCCGGCTGGCGTCCACGAGGCCGGTCCGCAGTAGCATGGACAAGGCGATCCTCACCTGTGCGCTGAACGGCGTGCTGACCGATCCGCGGCAGCATCCTGTCCCGGTGACTCCGGCCGCGTGCGCGGCGTCGGCGCGTGAGGCCTACGACGCCGGCGCGGCGATCATCCACATCCATTTCCGCCAGCAGGGTGAAGGCAAGGGCCACCTGCCGAGCTGGGAACCGGAGGTCGCGCTGGCCGTGACCGAGGCGATCCGGCAGGCTTGCCCAGGGATCATCGTCAACCAGACGACGGGAACGGTGGGCAAGGACATTTCGGGCCCGGTCGCCTGCATACGGGCCACGAAGCCGGAGATCGCCGCCTGCAACGCCGGCAGCCTGAACTATCTGAAGGCGAAGGCGGACGGCTCGTGGGCCTGGCCGCCGATGCTGTTCGACAATCCGGTCGAGAAGGTGAGAGCGTTCCTGGACGCGATGAGCGAGGCCGGTTCTCTGCCCGAATTCGAGTGCTTCGACACCGGTATCGTTCGGTCCGTCGGCATGTATCTCGCGAACGGCATGGCGCCCTCGGCGCAGTACAATTTCGTCATGGGCGTGGCCTCGGGAATGCCGGTGGATGCCGATCTGCTGGCGCTCGTCGAGCGCTGGCGCGTCGCCGGCTCGCGATGGCAGGCAACGCTGATCGGGCGGCAGGAGATATGGCCGGTGCACCGCAGGGCGGCCGAACTCGGAGGCATGCTGCGGACCGGCCTCGAAGACACCTTCTACCTGCCCGACGGAAGCCGCGCGTCCGGCAACGGGGCGCTGATCGAGGCGCTGTCCGGCTCCGCCCGCGAGGCAGGACGCGAGATCGCCTCGCCGGCGGAAGCGCGGGCCATTCTGGGGCTTCGGCCGGCGTAGACGGCTCGCGGGCACCGCTGGATAGACGATTGTCCCGTCAGTGCGCGGCCGGGGTCCCGTGGCCGGAGTCCGTGCCCCCGCCCGACGACACCGCTTCCATCTTGGCGCGCACGTCGCTGGCGGCCTGTTTGCGGCGGATCGTGTTGTCGCGGATCTCCTCCTTGGACAGGAAGTCGATCTGCTCGACCAGCACGTCGTGGATGATCGTGTCGCCGAGCCGTGTGTTCAGCCTGTCGCGGATCTCGCCGCGGAATTTGTCGACGTCGAGCGTGTCGACCCGGGCGAAGTCGACGTTGGGATTGGAAAAGAGATAGGAGTACAACTCGTCGCCGATCAGCGTGTTCGCAGGGACGGAGAGCTTCTTCGCCTTGTCCGGCTCGATCGTGTAGACGAGGCGCGCCAGAAAGTAGCCCGAGATGCCGCCCTTGGCCAGCACCGGGACCGACACGATTTCCGTCTTGATGTAGTCGAGCCCGCCCAGCAGTGGCGGCGGCGCCTCCACGGCCGTGGTCTCCGTCGCTGAATTGAACGAATACATCAGGGTAGCCACCGTCACGGCGGAAATCCACAGCGCGGCGACGATGAACTTGATCACGCGGCGTAGCCCTGGAAGGCCGTGGCCGAATAGGTGCCGTCGGCCTCGTGTCGCTGGATGGCATTGCGCATCAGCGTGGCGACCTCGTTCACCGCGTTGAGGTGGGCGAGGAGCACGGCCTCGTTGGTGGCGAGTTTCTCGCGCAGGCGGCGGATGCCGTCCCGCTGCTCGCCGTGCAGGTCGGCAGGGCCGACGCCCTTCAGCGCCCGGTTGAGTTCATACAGGTATCGGCTCTTGCGGGCGTTCGAGGCCTTGAGGTCAAAACCGAGGTCGGTGCGCAATGCCGCGGTCTCTTCCTCCACGGCCTGCTCGATGCGCCCGATCAGCGAGGTCAGGCTGGTCGGGCGTGGGCCGGGATCGAAGACCGGCTCGCGCGGTGCGTCGTCGTTGAACTGCAGGTAATCGAGCATGGGCCTGGTCCGTTATCGCTGGCTTTCGGGCGCGGAGGAGGTGTCTGAGACGAGCCCCGACGTCAGCCGGCGCTGCAGTTCGTTGACCAGCGCATTGGAGACGCTGTTGGCGTGCGCGCGTGTCGCCTGCGCGGGCGTGTCCGACAGGCCGCTCATGGCCACGCGCTGCTCGCCTTCGTAGTAGTGGCCGCGCAGGATCTGGTCGGCGATGCCGATGCCGCCGCGCTTGGCCATGACGCCGCTGATCTCCTCGGCCATCAGGCTCTTCCACATGTCGCCTGCCATGCCGTCGCCGTACACGGAGCCGGAATCCTTTGGCAGCATGGCCTCGACGAACGATTGCAGCACCATCGCCTCGAATCGAACGAACGTGTCAGGTGGCGTCACGGCCCGGCTTGCGGCCAGCGTCGACGTCGACAGGTCGCCGCGAGTGGACGGCTTCTCGGCGGTGGATGTCGCCTGCGCGGTCGCCGGCATGTCGACGGAGAAGCCGGGCGCTGCGGAGCGGCCGGCGCGGCGCACGAGCTGCGACTTGGCGGTTTCCAGCGCGGCTTGGTCGACCGCCTTGGCCACGTCGAGGACGATGTCGCTGGGGGGTGAGATCGCCACGCGCCATAGGCTCCCTGATTGTCCGTGCGACTATGGCGTGGAAAGCTTGTGGCAGGCTGGCGGGAGCAGGTTCATTTGCCGGTCGTCAATCGCGCGCTGATCATCTCAAGGCGCTCCTTGTCGGAACGCTGGCGTTCGTCGGCCGCGGCGGACTCCCGATGGGCCTTTTCCACCCGGTTGGTGCGCAGGGTGGCGGCGGCGACCAGCCCGGCCTCGGTGGCGGCGAGCCCGTCATTGACGGCGCCGCGCGCCAGCGCCGCCTCGATGCGACGGTTGTAGAGGTCTGGAAAGGCAGCCGCGATCTCGCTGGGCTGGTCGGCACGCCTGGCCAGGTCCGCGGCCTCGTCCCGGGCGGCGACTGCGGCGGTCAGGTATCCGGCGCGGCGCGCCTCGTGCACGGCCTTCAACTGCTCCTGCACCTCGACCAGCTTCCTCAACCGCTCCGTGCGAGAGACCATCGCTACCTCCCGATCGTGACGCCGACGAAGCTGTCGGCAAACAGGCTGAGGATCGTCGGAATGGCGATGTAGAGGAGGATCAGGCCGCCGGCGACGACGAACGGCAGCGAGATGAAGTAGACCGGGATCTGCGGCACGAGCTTGTTCACGAAACCGATGCCGAGGTTGACGAGGACGGCGTAGGCGATGAACGGGCTGCCCAGCCGCACCATCACCATGAACGCCTCCGACAGCGTGTCGGTCAGGTCGATCAGGGCCGTCTGCGGGTTGAACAAGCCGCTGACGGGCGCGACGTCGTATGACAGGACCAGCGCGCGAAGGATGTCGTGGTGGAAGTCGAACACGAATAGCAGCAGCAGCGCCGAGAAGGAGATGAGCGAGGCAAGCGCCGCCTGCGGTTCGGGCTCCTCGACGCCGGTTCCCGCCATGCCGTTGAAGCCGATCATCATGGCCATCGCCGACAGCATGAACTGCATGGCCAGCACGTAGAGACGCGCCATCAGGCCGATCAGCGAGCCGATCAGTACTTCCGACATGATGAGCGGCAGGAGCACCACGGGTCGCCGGTCTATGTGCGGGATGATCACGTCCCACAGATGCACGAGAAGCGCGATGGTGGCGGCGATGGCGACGAACAGCCTGATCTGCAGCGGCACGCGCGCGCTCGACAGCCCGGGCATCGTCAGGAAGCAGCCGCCGATCCGGCAGAAGGCGAGGAATGCCGCCAGGACGATGGCATCGAGAGGCAGGACCGGGGTCACATTCGCGCCGTCACGGCTGTCACGAAATCGCGCCCAGCACCCGGATCTCGATGCCGCGGGCGATCTCGACGTGGGAGAGGACCGGCAAGGTCGGGAAGAGACGCTCGACGATCATCCGCACATAGGGGCGGGCATCCGGCGCGGTCACGATCACGAAGCGTTCGCCGGCGTCGATGTGGGCACGGATCTGCTTCGACGCTTCCTGGCCGAACTCCTCGAGCTGGCGCGGGTCGATGTCGAACTCGCGGATCTCGCCCTTGGCGTCGCGCTTGAGGCTCTGGTGGAACGCGAGGTCCCAGCGATTTCCGAGGCGCAGCACCTTGAGCACGCCGTTCTCGGACAGGTCGCCGCAGATCTGCTGCGCCATGCGCACCCGCACATGCTCGACGATCTGTTCGGTGCGGCGCACATGCGGCGCGATCTCGGCGATCGCCTCGATGATGAGATGGAGGTTGCGGATCGAGACGCGCTCGGCGAGCAGGAGCTTCAGCACCGCCTGCAGACCGGGATAGGTGATATGCGAGGTGCAGATGTCGTCGGCGAGCTTGCGGTATTCCGGGTCCTGGCGTTCGATCAGCGCCTTCATGTCCTTGTAGGAAAGAAGCTGCGGCAGGTTGTTGCGGATCACCTCGGACAGATGCGTCAGAAGCACCGACATGTTGTCGGCGAAGGCGAAGTTGTCGCGGCGCAGGTCCTCGGCGAACATCTCCGGCACCGAAAAGGCGCGCATCCCGAACGCCGGCTCGCGGACCTCCTCGCCCGGAATCTCCGGCAGGGGACGGTTGCCGAGCAGCACCATGACCTCGCCGACCCGCAGCTGGTACTCGGCGACGACGGTGCCGTGAATCTTGATCTGGTAGCTCTTCGAGCCGATCGAGAAATCGTCGGTCAGCCGCACCTCGGGAACGACGAAGCCGTATTGCGTGGCGAACTTCTTGCGCATCTTGGCCATGCGGAAGGCCAGTTCCTGGTGCGCGGTCAGGAGCTTGTTGGAGAGCTGCTTTCCGATCAGCAGTTCGATCTCCGCGGTCTTCAGCGAGGCCTTGACCGAGTTGCGCTCCTCTTCCTCCTTGTTCGCCAGCTTCTGGTCCTCGGCCTGTTTGGCTTCCGCCGCCCGGCGCTTGGCGCGCTGCGGGATGACGTAGCCGACGCCGGCCATCGCGCCGGCGAGGAAGAGGAAGGGCAGCAGCGGCAGGCCCGGCATCAGCGAGAGCAGCAGGAGCAGCATCGCGGCGACGTAGAGCGCGCGGGGATAGGCGCCGAGCTGGCCGAACACGGCCTGATCTGCGGAACCCCGGGTGCCGCCCTTGGACACGAGCAGGCCGGCGGCCAGCGAGACGATCAGCGCCGGAATCTGCGTCACCAGGCCGTCGCCGACGGACAGCTTGATGAACACGTCGGCCGCCTCGCCCATGTCCATGCCGTGGCGGAAGTAGCCGATGGCGACGCCGCCGACGATGTTGATCGCGGTGATGATCAGGCCGGCGATTGCATCGCCGCGGACGAATTTCGACGCGCCGTCCATCGAGCCGAAGAAGGAGCTTTCCTCTTCCAGCTCGCGGCGGCGAAGCTGTGCGGTCTTGTCGTCGATCGTGCCGGCCGAGAGGTCGGCGTCGATCGACATCTGCTTGCCCGGAATGGCGTCCAGCGTGAAACGGGCGCCGACCTCGGCGATACGCGTCGCGCCCTTGGTGATGACGATGAAGTTCACGATGATCAGGATCAGGAAGACGATCAGGCCGATGACGAAGTCGCCGCTCATCACCAGTTTGGAGAAGCCGCTGATCACATAGCCCGCGGCGTGGGTGCCCTCGTTGCCCTCCGACAGGATCATGCGGGTCGTCGCGATGTTCAGCGACAGGCGCAGCATCGTGGCGATGAGCAGGACGGTCGGAAACGACGAGAAGTCGAGCGGGCGCTGGATCCACAGCGCCACCATCAGGATCAGCACCGACAGCGCGATCGAGAAGGCCAGCCCCATGTCGATCATGAAGGCGGGGATCGGCAGGAACAGCACCGACAGGATGCCGATGATGCCGAGCGCGAAGCCGACGTCGCGCCAGGCGCGCGGGACCGGGGGCGTTGCGAGCGTATCTGTCAGTGCCACGGGCGCACTCCTGTCACGGCACGCGTGGCGCGCCTGTCACGGAAGGCTAGTTGCCGAAGCTTGCGCGAGGGTGAGGCCCGGCGGCCTGGCGGCGGGCGGGGAGCGCGCTTTCCGGAAGCGCGGAAAGCGGCGTCAGAATCCGTTCTCGATCCGCTCGAAGACGACGGTCGACAGGGCGCCGATCTGGCCCCCGACGAACGGTCCCGAGAAGGCGACGACGAGCAGGATGGCGACGATCTTCGGGACGAAGGTGAGGGTGATTTCCTGCACCTGCGTGAGCGCCTGGACGAGCGCGATGCCGACGCCCACGACCATCGCGATGATCACCGCCGGCGCCGAGGCGGTCAGCACCGTCCAGATGGCGAACTGGACGATGTCGAGGGCATCCGCCTCGTTCATGCGTCCGCGGCCTTGATCTGCACGCCTGGCTCGACCGTGACCTCCTTGCCGTCCTTGAGCACGGCAACGAGCCCGTCGGCCGTCAGGCGCACTTCATTGACTACGCCGGTCGTCTTGCCGTCGGCCGACGTGATCTGCCGCCCGATCAGCGCGTCGGCCTGGGCCAGCGCGTTCGACTTCATCAGCTGGTCGAGTTTCGAGTTCATCTGCACCGACTGCTCGACCTGGGAGAAGGTCGCGAGCTGGGCGATGTAGTCGGTCGATTCCATCGGCGCGGTCGGGTCCTGGTTCTTCATCTGGGCCACCAGCAGCTTCAGGAACGACTGGTAGTCGACCACCGACTTGGAGATGTCGCCGGTGCCGGTGCCGGTGTTGGAAGCGGCGGCCGAGGAAACGGCAGGATTGAACGACACGTTCATTCTATCTCTCCCCGATTGCGCGCCGCCGTGCGGGCGCCTGGGCGGCCTTCGCCGCGGTCTGTTCGCCGTCGAGCACGCTCTGCTCCGCCGCATAGAGGGAGCGGATCGCCTTCAGCGCCTCGTAGACGTGGTCCTCGCCGACCATGCGGTCGATATTCTTCAGGGTGGCCTTCACATGCTCGTCGCGGAAGCTGGCGATGAGCAAGGGCAAAGACTTGCGGAACATCAGCCGCGCCTCGTCGGCGCCGTCCGGATTCATGAGCATGATCTGGACGATGAAGTAGAGCTGGCGCAGCGGCGTCGAAGCGTCGTCCGCCTGCAGGACATGGTTCTCCAGCAGGAACTGGACGTCGTTCAGCAGTTCGATCGACACCTTGCGGTCGACGCGGATGACGGCGCCGTTGAGGAAGATCTTCTCGTTCGGCTTGAGCGAGATTTTCAGTGTGTGTTTCATCTGATGCCGTCGTGGATGATCTGCGACACCTCGATCAGGCCTTCGAAGTTGTTCGATCGGCCCTGTCGAATTTCCTCGGCCTCGCGCAGCAGCCAAAGCCCGATGGAGATGAGGTTGGCCCTCAGCTCCTGCGGCAGCGCGTTGTCGGCGCTGCCGAGGTCCTCGACGAAGATCGTCCAGACCCGGCTGAGGAAGTGCAGCGCGTTGACCGCGTCCAGCGAATCCGTGCCCTTCTCCCTGGCCTTCAGCAGCATCTCGATCGAGCGCGACAGGATCTGCTTCTCGCGATCCTTGGCGTCGGCCACCGCGTCGGTCTGAATGTCGGCGTAGGAGAACTGATACATGTCGGTTCCGTAGGTTGGGCCCGCCACAGGCCGGTTAGGACAGGAATCTCGCGAGGCTCAGCTGCTGGATGCGCGCCGTCAGCGCGTAGGAGGTCTCGATCTGCTGCAGGAGCGTCGAGACGCGCGTCGACGCTTCGTAGGGGTCCACCGCCTCCATATCGAGGATGTTCCGCTCGAACAGGTCGATCTGCATCGTCAGACGCTCGTTCGCGCGGGTGATCCGGTTCTGGGCGATGCCGGTCTCGGCCTGGAGGTTGGACAGCTCCGCGATGCCGTCGCCGATCAGCGCGATGGAGCGCGCCACGACAGCCTTGCGCGCATCGACGCTGAGGTCGCCGGTGAACAGGTCGCTGACCGTCGCGGCGGCGAGCATGACCTTGCGGATCGCCGACTCGTTGGCACTCACCGAGGTTCGCGTCGTCTCGTTCAGCGCGATGCGGGAGGTGATGCCCTGGTCGCTGGCGCTCGACCAGTCCGTCTCCCAGCCGCTGCCGAGGAAGGTCGGCTCGACGACCGTGGTCAGGAAGTTGGTCATCTGCGCGCCGGTGATGCCGGCCGCTGCCGGCGCGGTCTGCGCGAAGCCGAAATGGGCCAGGAACGCTGCGTCGAACGCGGCCTTGGCCGTCGACGCGGGGTCGTTGAAGTCGCTCACGGGTTTGACGTCGGTGTTGATGCCCGCGAAGAGGTGCTCGCCGTTGAGCGAGGCGTTGAGGATCGCCGTGAAGGCGGAAACCGCGCCGCGCGCATCGGTCCGGGTCACATTCTGCGACGCGTCGCCCGAAGCGCTCGCCGTCAGCGTCTGCAGGAACGACTGCGCGGCCGTGGTCATCTGCGTCAGCGAGTCCTGGGTCGCCGTCATGCGTGCCGAGACGATGCCGTTGGAATCGATGATGCCGTTGAGGCGCTCGACGTCGCGACGGAACGAGACTGCCTCACCCGTGCGCGAGCCCAGGGCCAGCCCCATGTCCGCGACGCGGCCGGTGGAGACCTCCTTCTGAGCGGCGACGAGCTCCGACTGCATCCGCATCAGCGAATAGCGCATCGCCTGGGCGACGGCGGGGGAGGAGACGAAGCCGGCCTTCATGGCGCTACCTCACCGCTGCGAAGAGCGAGGAGAGCATGTCGTCGACCGCCTTGATGAGGCGGGCCGACGCCTCATAGGCGTGCTCGAGGTCCAGCAGGAGGGACATCTCTTGATCGATGTTCACGCCCGTCGCGTTGGACAGCGCCTCGGTCGTGCGGACCATCATTGCGCTCTTCGTCTCCGCGGCGCGATAGGCTTCCGAACGCAGGCTCTCCAGCCAGCTGATGGCACCGGCGGCGTAGGTGCCGACCGTGCCGTTGCTTCCAAGGCCGGCGGCGACGTCGAAGCTCTGGGTCGCGTCGAGCTGGTTGCCGTAGTTGATGAGGAGACCAGAATAGGAAGCGGCGCCCGTGGTGTTCCACACATAGGCCGCGCCGTTGGCGCCGCCGTCGCGCATCAGGATGGGATCGCCGCCGGCGGCATAGTCCATCGTCGCGTTGATGCGGATGGAGCCTGCAAGGCCGGTCTCGATCACGCCGGCCGTCGGCACTCCCGGGCCGCCGGACCAGGTGAACAGGCCCGCCGCCGCCGGCTGGACGCCGTTCGGGTCCGTCTCCGCCATCGCAGTGATCATCGCGCGGGCGATCTCGTCCAGCTGGTTCTGCATCATCGGCGCGACGGTGTCGCGCAGCTGCAGCGTGGCCGCCAGCTTGCCGGATGAATTGGTGTTGCCGCCGGTGCCGCTGACGATGGCGACGCCGTCGACATAGATCGAGTTGCCCAGCGCGCCGGGAGCGTAGCCCGGCGTCGGCTCGAAGCTGATCGCGCGCGGGACCTTCTCGTAGAGCATCGCGCCTTCGCGGGTCATGATGACCATGTCGTTGTCGGCGCGGGTGAGGGTGGAGACCGGCAGGTATTCCGAGATCTTCTTCAGCACGGAGTCGCGCTTGTCGAGCGCGTCGCTGACATCGCGGTTGGCGCGTGTGCCGTTGACCACCTCGATGTTCGCCGAGTGGAACTCGGAGAGGAGGGAGTTGAGGTCGGCGACGGCGTCGCTGATCGAGGCGTCCATCTGGACGCGCGCGGTCTGGATCGCCGCGGTGCTGTCGTTCAGCGAGCGCACGACCTGCCGCGCCGCATCCACGGCGTTCTCCGCCAGCGTGCGGTTCGACGGCGTGGCGGAGAAGAGATGCAGGGCTTCCTGAAATTGGCCGATGACCGTGGCCGGCGACGTCGCGTTGTCGACCCCGTTGATGTTCATCGCGAGGCTCTCGAGGCCCCGCAGCAACGTGTTCTGTCCCTCGAACGACGAAAGCGCCAGCAGGTTCTGGCGCATCAACTGTTCGCTGGCGGCGCGCTGGATCTCGACGACCCGCGCGCCGGGCGCACTGCTCGATATGACAGCCTGCCGCCGCGAATAGTCGGGGTTCGACGCATCCGAAATGTTGCGGGAGACGACGCTCGTCTGCCGCGACGTGTTCAGAAGCGCCGACTGCGCTATGCTGAGGGCGGATGTCAGAGACATCAGGTTGCCTTAGGTCCGGTCACGCGGCCACTATCTCTTGAGGTTCACGAGGATATCCATCAGGTCCGCGCCGGTCTGGAACACCTTCGAGTTGGCGGTGTAGCTGCGCTGCGACTCGATCATGCTGGTCAGCTCCTCGGCGATGTCGACGTTGGAGTTCTCCAGCGCGCCCGAGACGACCGAGCCCATGCCGCCCTCGTTGGCGAAGCCGATCTGCAGGTCGCCGGAATCCGCCGACATCGAGAACACGTTGCCGGGCAGGACGTTCAGGCGGTCGGGGCTCTGCACGTTCGCGATCGGAATGCGGTAGAGCGCCTTGAAGGTGCCGTTCTCGTACTGCGCGTAGATCGTGCCGTCCTCGGCGATCTGGATGCTGTCGATGCCGCTCGGCGCGTTGCCGTCGACCTTGGCGTTCAGCACGGTGTAGCCCTGGCCCAGCTCGCTCATCTTGGACAGGTCGATGTCGAGGCTGCCGCCGTTCGGAACCGGCAAGGTGATCCCGGCGGTCGGCGTGGTCAGCTTGCCGGTCGCCGGGTTGAAGGTCAGGGTGACCGGGGGCGTGAGCGGGCCGCCGGTGTAGGGGAAGGACGTGCCCGGCGTCGCTGTCGACTGGTCGAACACGGCGACTTCCCAGGTGTTGGCCGCGGTCTTGGTGTAGTAGACGTCGAGGATCACTTCGCGGCCGACATTGTCGTAGACCACGAGCGACGATTTCGCCGAGTATTCCGCCGTCGCGGCATTGGCGCTGGGCAGGTTGGCGGGCGCGACGATGGCCGCGTCGACGGGCAGGTTCGCGGTGAACACGCCGCTCGTCGACGGGGTGGCCGTCAGCTCGCTCTGCGTGATCTTCACCTCTTCCAGGCCGCCGAACCCGTTGGTGACGGGGCTGGGCGTACCATTGGCGAAATTGTAGCCCATCAGCGTGAAGCCGGCGGCGTTCACGAGGCGGCCCTGGCCGTCCGGAACGAACGAGCCGGCGCGGGTGAGGAAGGGCCGACCGCTGCCGTCCTGGACGACGAAGAAGCCGTCGCCGTTGATGGCGAGGTCGCTGGCGGACTGGGTGTAGCGCAGGTCGCCCTGGATGGACGTCGCGTAGCGGACGGAGGTGGTGACGCCGCCGGACGTGTAGTTCCCGGTCGTGCTCGGGATGATGAGCGACGAGAATTCCGTGGAGGAGCGCTTGTAGCCCGTCGTGCTGGCGTTGGCGATGTTGTCCGCGACCGTCGAGAGGCGGTTCGCCTGAGCATTCATCCCGGACACGCCGGTACGCATCATTCCGTAGAGGCTCATCGAGCAGTCTCCTCATTGCCTACGCCGAAGGCCTTGAGGTTAGCGTTTTTGACTTGCGCGAGGCTGGTTTGCGGCATCGGGTTGAAGTCCCGCTGCGGTGCGCCGCTTGCGCGGCAGCACCGTCAGTCGATGATCAGCCGGTAGCCGAGGAAGCGCTTGGAATCGACTGGGTCATAGCCGAGCCGTTCGCGCAGCTTCTTGCGCAGCTTGGAGATGTGGCTCTCGACCACGTTCTCCTCGACCTCGTCGTCGAACACGCCGTAGATGGCATTGAAGACCTGGGTCTTGGTTACGCGGCGGCCGCGGTTGTCCGCCAGGAATTCGAGGATGCGACGCTCGCGGCGCGGCAGCGGCAGCGGACGGCCGTCGACCTCGGGATCGCGCCCGTCGACGAAGATGCGGAGCGAGCCCACCTCGGTGAAGCGGGCCTCCTCGTGGCCACGGCGGCGGATCGCCGCGATGCGCGCGAGGATCTCGCGGATGTGGACCGGCTTGCGGATGACGTCGTCGACGCCGAGGTCGAACAGGCGGAGCGTGTTCTCGAGGGAGTGGTGCTCGCTCAGCGCGATGACCGGCGCCTTGGTGCGGTCGCGGATCTTCTGCGGGGAGATCGTGTTGGACGGACACTCGCCGATCAGAAAGGCGTGGACGGAGTTCACGTCCTCGTCCGCGGCGCTTGACACCCATTCCCCGAACTCGCTGGAGCCGAAGCCGGCGCTGGCCACCCCTTCGCGGCCAAAAAGCGAGTAAAAACCTTCCTTTACGAGCTCGCGCTCGTCCACGATCACTATCATTCGGCCCGCCCCTCCGAATCAGTCTATTTTGTTCGGTGCCTAAGGCGTAACCGGTCGCCGGATTCCTGACCAACCGCTACTTCTTGGGGGTGCTTTATGGGGATCGGCTGTGCGCTCTGGTTGCGCCGGTTGCGCGCCGGTCCGGGCGGTCGCGAAGGTCCGCGCCGCCACTGCCGGAGGCGGAAAGCCGTTGAATCGCGGGCGCTTACTCGTTGCAGAAGGTCTGGGCGTTGCGGGTCCAGCGGCCGAAGCCGGTGGCGACCATGTTCGCGATCACTCGGCAGACATAGCGCTTCTGCGCGGGATCGTTGTCAGGCCCCGCGTGATAGCGCGCGACCGCCATCGACCACGTGTCGTGACGTCTTTTCAGGTCGACGAGGAAGCGCGCCGCGTAGTCTACATTTAGACGGGGGTTCAACATCTCGTTTACACTGCGGAATTGGTCGCCATGGTAGTGCTGGTTGATCTGCATGCAGCCGATGTCGATCAGCTTGGCGCCCTTGCGGCGTGCCTTCTCGATCGCCGCGACCGCCGCCTGCGGGGTGGCCGGAAACAGCGTCTTTCCCTCGATATTCAGGGCGTTCGGCTGGAGGCTGCCCTTGCGACCAGTCTCGGTCAGGCCGACCGCGTAGAGAATGCCGACGGGCACGTCGTACAGCTCCGCGGCGCGCACGATCTCCGGCTCGCAGGGGTTCGTCGCCGCCGCGGCGGCCGAAACCAAGCCACTATATATAGAGACCGCTGCCAGTGTTGCCCGGACCAGCCGGAGCGCTCGTCTCACGTCGATTGCCGCCATTGTCGCGTTCCCTCCCCGAGCCCTGGTTGCCGGCCCGGCCGTTGTCGCCGGACGAATTCCAAGACTGGAAGTTCGAATTGTCACGGTTGAAACCACCGCCCGAGCCGCCGCCGATATCGGCACGGGTGGCCGCGTTCGCGGTCAGCTGAGGTTGCTGCACCGACACCTGATCGACCTCGAAGCCCAGTGCCCTGAGCGACCGCGCGATGGTCTCCTTGTCGACGGCGAGCCGCTGATACGCCTCGGGGTTGTCGACCTGCAGCTCAACCGACAGTTGTTCTCCCTCGAAGCGCATCTGCGCCGTCACCATGCCAAGCTCGACGGGATTGAGCTGGACTTTCAGCGTCTGGACCGCGCCGCCATTGGCGGACGACATGCGGATGAGCGTCTGCGCCAGCGTTTCCACCCTCGGACGCAGGGCAGCATCGCCCGAGATGGCCGCGACGATGGCCGATGCGTTCTGGCTGGGCGGTGGGGTCGGCGCGGAGGCCGCCTGGGTGTCCACGCCGGTCGGGGCCGACCGCGCCTGGGCGGCATCGATGCGACGCGCCTCGGGCGCGGCTGCTTGCGCCGGCCGGCTGGTGGTGTCGGATCCGGTGTCAG
This sequence comes from Rhizobiaceae bacterium, assembly GCA_019635755.1. Taxonomy (GTDB): domain Bacteria; phylum Pseudomonadota; class Alphaproteobacteria; order Rhizobiales; family Rhizobiaceae; genus OAS926. The sequence goes on from JAHBYW010000008.1 coordinate 21,433, forward strand.
GTTGCGAGGCCGCTACCATCTCGCGATTCACTGGAGCCGGCTGCGTCGCCTGGCGAGGGTCGGCGGCCGGCTGGTCTCCCGCCGTGCGGCTTGCAGGCGAGATGGCGGCGGACGTCTTCGGCGCCGCGGCGTCGCCCGGCCGGACGGCCGGCTCCGCGTCCGACGGGATGGTTGCCCTCGGCTCGCCGCCGCTGTCGACGATGTCTGTGGGCTTGGTAGCAGACGCACCCGGGGCCGTGGGCACGGCCTGGGCGATCGCCGCGGCCTGGATGACGGCCGCGGCCTGCACGGTGACCGGTCCCGGCATAGCGGCGGCCGGTCCGGACTGTGCGACCGATGCGGCCTGCATGATTCGCGCGGCCTCCGCCACGGGCGCCGCCGGGGCAGCGGCCGACCGTGCCGGGGCCGTCGCCTGGCCGGCGTCGACCCTCGCCATCGGCGCGTCGTCGGGCCGTGCGCTGGAGGCAGCCGGCGCCGGTGCGGCCCGCTGAGCGGGCACGTCGGGAGCGTCGACCGGCGTGGCGGTCCGCAGCGGGTCCGCGTCCGGTGCCGAGGACGTTGCGGGTGCTGCCTGCGACGTCGCCGGAGCATCTGCCATGTCCGCCGACTCTCCCGGAGCGCTGTCCGACCTCGCGACGGGTGTGTTGCTCCGCGCCGGCGTCGGAGCCTCGCTCTGCGTCCCGCCGCGCCGGAGCATATCGAGCGCGGCGGTGAACTGGATGATCGCGTCGCTGGCGGCCGGTGGGACCTGGACCTGCGTGTCGTCCTCGTCGCTTTCCGAAGCCGCGGGCTCGGCGTCGTCGGCGTCGGCGATCTTGCGCGCGTCGGCGGCCCTGTCGTCGCGGCCGATCACGATCCGCACGCCGGCCTCGCGCGTCACATGCGTCTCGCGCGTTTCGCGTGTCGGCGCCGGCTTGCGTGCTTCCGTGGTGGTCTCGGTGACGGCGACGGGCGCCGCGACCTCGCCGTCGGTCGTCTGCGGCTTCTGCCATCGCGTCTTGACGCCCTCAGGCATGCCGAGGCCGTCGTCCTTCTTGCCCTTGCCGGCCCCCGCGGCGCGAAGCATGTCGCCGAAGGCCGGGACGGTGCCATTCCCGGGACCCTTCGCGGCGGCGGCCTTGGGCGACAGAAGCGCGAGCACGCCGGCTTGCTTCACGGCCTCGGTCATTTCGTTTCTCCAAGCAACTTGTCGATTTCCTCGAGCTTCTTGCGCGCGTCGCCGACCAGCGCGACGGCGTCCGGGTCCGCCGGCGCTTCGGCCGCTGCCGGCTCCGCGACAGCGGCGTCGGCTGCATGGGCGTCTGTTGCCGGCAGCGGCTCGCCTTCGGGGACGAGGCCGGCCTCGTCGATCTCCGCCTCCGACGGCGCGCCGGCGACTGCAGGGGGGGCAACGGCCGCCGCGGCCGCCGACGCCGGCGTGCTGGTCACCTCCGTGGCCATCGCCTCGGCCGCCTCGAGCAGCAGGCGGTCGTTCGCCGACAGCAGCTTGCGGTCGATCTTGGCCAGGCGCTGCGCCGTCTCGGCCACCGTCTCCGAGGTTACAGCCGCGAGCGAGGCGTAGAGTTCGGCCCGGGGATCGCCATCAGGTCCAAACCCGGCAACCTTGATCTCCTCCGCCGCCTTGGAGGCGAAGGCGGCGAGTTCGGCGTTTCCGTCGATGGCGCCGCGCCGCGCCAGGCGGAGGTAGATGGTCTTCTGCTGAGCCGGTTCCATCTTCGACACCACATCGGCCAGTTCGACCCGGTCCATGTCCGCCCCCAGCTGGATGACGCCGGCGACGAACGCGTCAGCGAACTGGCTGGCATAGGGCGAGGCCAGGAAACGGCGGACGTAGGCTTCCGAGGCCCGGATGAAGCGCTTGGCATCGGCAGCGCTCGCGGCAAGGGAGATCGACCTGCGCAGCGCCGCTTCCTCGACAAGCGTGCCGGGCGCCAGCAGCCGTGCCTCGTCGAAGAGGACGAAGGCAGTCTCGGCATCGTCGATCGCGTTCACCGAACCCTTGACCAGCGCGAAGAACGCCCCGAGTTCGGGCGCGATCGCCATGGGGTCGACGTCGTCCAGCACCGCTTTCGCGGATTTGCGGTTGCCGCGCAGGTAGTTGAGGATGCCGATGCCGAGCGCGCGGTTCGTCTCGTCCAGATGGATGCGTGCCAGCGCGACCTCGATCGTGCGCGGATTGCCGCCGCTCATGGCGTAGACGAGCATCGCGCGGAAGTTGCGCAGGTCGTTGTAGTCTTCCGATTCCGTGTCCTGGAACCGCTGGTCGATCATCTGCAGCAGCTTGCGCTGCATCGGGATCGCCGCATGGTCGCCGGCGGCGATGCGGTCCTGCACGAGCTGCAGCGAGCGCACCATCTGGTAGGGCGCGAGCGCGTTGCCCGTCTCGGCATGCGCCGGCGCCATGCCGATGCACGCGGCTGCCGCCGCCAGGGCGATGAACCGCCTGCCCAGCGTCATCCGCCGACCTCGAGCAGTATCTCGATACGCCGGTTCGTCGCCGAGAACGGGTCTTCCTTGTTCTTCAGGCGACGGTCCGCGAATCCGGCGACCTCAACCATGCGCTTCTCGTCGAGACCGGCGCGCGCCAGCATGTAGTAGGCCGAGTGTGCGCGGGCGGTGGAGAGCCGCCAGTTGTCGTAGTTGCGATTGCGGAACGGCCGGGCGTCGGTGTGTCCGTTGATGGTCACGTTGCCGGTTCGGGTGCCGATGACCTTGGCGATCTTCTCCATCGCCAGCACCAATTCGCGATGCGGCACGGCCGAGCCCAGCTCGAACATGCCGAAATCGAACTCCTCGGTGACCGAAATCGTCACTCCATTGTCCGTTGGAACGACGGTGATGCCGTCGTCGAGCGTGCCGCCCTTGCCCAGCGCCTCGGCAAGTTCGCGCTTGATCTGCTTGGCTTCCTCGATCGCCGCGTCGCTCGGGCCGCCTGCCGGCTTGTCGGCGTCGCCGGTCTTCGCTTCGCCGGCCTTTGCCTCGCCCGATTTGGCCTCGCCCGCCTTGGCCTCGCCGGCGGTCGCGTCTCCCGACTTCGCCTCTCCCGCCTTGGCTTCACCGGCCTTGGCCTCGCCGGCCGGCGCTTCGCCGGGCTTGGCCTCGCCGGTCTTCGCCTCGCCCGTCGGGGCGCGACCCGGGTCCTCGGTCTTGTCACCCTGGACGACGGCGATAACCTCTTCCATCTTGGTCGCGCCTTCGGCGTCGGCCTGGATCATCGCCTCGACCGGATCGGGCCCCGCGGGTGCCGCGGTCTCCGGCTTCGGCGCGCCGGCCATAGGGTTCGACGGATCTGCGACGTCGTCCGGCTGCGTCCAGAAATCGGGCGCGAACGGATCGCGGTAGGACTCGCCGCCGGACGCGCCGGTCGCCGGACCGGCCTCGCTGGCGCCGCCCTCGCCCTTCTCGCTCATGTTGGCCTTGGCGCCGGTGTCGGCGACGATCTCGGCCAGCACGGCATAGGGATCGGCGAATAGGTACTGGTCGGAATAGTCTAGGTCCTTCACGGCCTCGTCGGAGCTGCGCTTCTTCTCCGGGCCGGCATTGGCGCGACCGTAGGTCCCGGCCTTGGAATCCGGCGCCTGCGGATTGTCGGCCTCGGTGCCGACGGCGTTCGGCCCGTCGCCGATGTCCTCCAGCCCCTTCCGGCTCGAATTGCGGTCGATGAGCTTGACGGGATTGAAGTAGCTCGCCACCGCGGCCTTGGTCTGCTCGTTGGCGGCGTTGATCAGCCACATGACCAGGAAGAAGCACATCATCGCGGTCATGAAGTCGGCGAAGGCGATCTTCCAGACGCCGCCGTGATGGCCGTCCTCATGATCGCCGCCGCCGTGGCGGACGATGATGATCTCGTGATGGTGGCCCTGCGCGTCGGTAATGCTGCTCACGCCACCACCTCACCGACAACGGCGGTCCATTCGGCCAGCCGTGTCTCGAACAGGTTGCCGTCGATGTCGACGGACAGATCGATGCCGGCGCCCTCGCGGTAATCGAAACCCGCAGCGCGCGGGCCGACAGCGGCGCTCAGCGCCTCGAACAGCGACTGCGGGCCCGTGACACGGACCCGGACCGCGTCGGTGTCGTCAAGCGCGTTCCTGATCGCCCTGGCCAGGGCGTCGATCGAACGACGCTGAAGGTCGTCGCTCGCCATGCCGGCAAGCATGCGTGCGACCGCTCCGGTCGTCAGTTCCATCAGCCGCGATTCGACCTCGGCGAGCCGGGAGGCGATCAGGTCGACGGCCTTCTTTCCGAGCTCGGTGCGCAGTTCCTTGAGCGCGGCGGCATGGTTCTCGCGCTCGGCCTGGAGTGTGTTCTCGTAGACAGCCGAAAGGCGCTGCGTGACCGTGGTCTCGACCTTCTCGACCTCGGCCGCGACGATGCTGTCGATGTCGATCGTCGGCGGCGAGGGGGGTGGCACCTCGATCGGTGCCGGCGGCCGTTCGACCGGCGCCTTCGGCGGCGGGCCGAAGTCGCGCAGCGCGTCGGCCAGTGCCAGCATGGGCATCAGGCGGCCTCCGGCGCCGTCCACTTGCGCAGGATTTGCGCCGTGCGTTCCTCATTGAGGTCGACCATTCGCGCCAGGCGGTCCTGCGGCGCCGGCCGCAGCTTCTGCCGGAGGTCGTCGAGCGGCGTGTTCGTCGGCAGCCCCGTTGCCGTAATCCCCTCGGCGGTGACCTGCGGCATCGAGCCGTCGGGATTGGGCAGCGACCGCTGCACTTCCTCGAAGCTCGGGCTGGGCAGCGCCGGCGTCTCGGGGCGGGTGACGGCCGCGACCATGGGCTTCAGCCCGAACCAGGTCACCAGGAAGACGACGACGATGAAGGCGGCGGCGTTGATGATCGTGCCGGTGTGCTGGCTGATGCCGTCCATGAAGCCCGGCGCCGCGATCTCGACGCCGTCCAGCCCGTCGATGAACTCGACTGCCGACACGCTGATCACGTCGCCACGCGTCTCGTTGAAACCCGTGGCTGAGGCCACGACCTTCTGGATTTCGTCGATGCGCGCCTTGAACTGCTCCGGGGTGGCGCCTGCGCCGAGGATGGTCGCAAGCCGCTGCTGGTTCACGACCACGGCGACCGACATCTTGGTGACCGTGTAGCCGTTCGAGACCGTGGCAATGCGCTTGGAGTTGATCTCGTAGTTGGTGATTTCTTCCTTGCGTTCGTTCTCCGCCGAGGATTCCGGACCGTTGGAACCGCCGGTATCGGCTTCGGGCAGGTTCTGCTCGACCGTCGCCGGCGCGGCGGAAGCCCGCTGGTTGGAGGTCTCGTTGGAGCGGACGATCTGGGTCGACCGCTCGACTCGGGACTCGGGGTCGAAGATCGTCTCCTCGGTCTGGCGGGTGTCGGTGTTGACGTCTGCCTTGACCGAGGCGCGGAAATTGTCGGGCCCGAGATAGGGCGTCAGCGCGCGGCGGATGTTGTCCTCGATCTGCGTCTCGACAGTGCGCTCGATGCCGATCGAGCGGCTGGCGCTGGTGTTGTTCGGGTCGTCGCCGGCGGCCAGCAGGTTGCCGTTGGCGTCCAGGACGGTAACCTTGTCGACGTTCAGCCCAGGCACCGCGGCGGCGACGAGGTAGCGGATCGACATCGCGTTCTTTTCGGCGTCGATGCCCGACGAGCGGATGACCACGGAGGCGGTCGGCTCCTGCTCCTCGCGGCGGAAGTTGGCGCGCTCGGCCATGACGATGTGGACGCGCGCCGCCTTGATGCCGGCGATCGACTGGATGGTGCGGGCGATTTCGCCCTCCAGCGCGCGCACGCGGGTGACCTGCTGCATGAACGAGGTCAGGCCGAGCGATCCGACATTGTCGAAGAGCTCGTAGCCGGCATTGGCGCTGGTCGGCAGGCCCTTCTCGGCCAGCAGCATGCGCGCCTTGGCGGTCGTGCCGGCCGCGACCAGCACCGTCGTGCCGTCTGACGCGACGTCGAAGTCGATGCCGGATTCCGACAGCACCAGGCCGATCTGGTTCACGTCGCTGCGCTCCAGCCCGACATAGAGCGTCTCGAAGGCCGGCCGGTTCAGATAGACCGAGGCGACGCCGATGATGACCAGGACGAGTGCGCCGACGCCGCCCATTATGGCGAGGCGCGTCGGCCCGAACTCCCTGAGATTGGCCAGGATCTGCTGGATCTGCTGCGGCAAGGCGTGGAACTCCCGAGACTGGGGCTCCCGCAGAGTAGGAAGCGAAGCTTGTGCGAAAATGTAATCGGGCCGCGCAGGGCTCCCCGCGCGACCCGATCTGTTTCCCTGGACCTGCCCGAAAGGTCGGCGACCCTTCGGGACAGGCCAGGAAGGCCCGTCCCGGCCGAATGGGTTAGCCCTTGAAGAGCGACAGGATCGCCTGGGCGTTCTGGTTGGCGATCGACAGCGCCTGGATGCCGAGCTGCTGCTGCACCTGCAGGGCCTGGAGGCGGGTCGATTCCTTGTTCATGTCCGCGTCGACCAGCTGGCCGACGCCGCGGTCGATCGAGTCCATCAGGTTCGAGACGAAGTCCTTCTGGAGGTCGATGCGGGTCTTTGCGGCGCCGAGGTCGGCGGCGGCGTTGGCCATGGCTGCCAGGGCAGTCTCGACGAACTCGATATAGCCATCGATCGTGGTGGCATCCGCGGCGTTCACGTCGATGGTCATGACGTCGTCGAGCAGGCCGCCGGCCGTGCCGTCGGCCGCGGTCAGCGTCACCGTGGTGGTGTCGATCGAGATGGTCGTGACCGAGGTCGTGCCGTCAGTAGCGCGGTTGTACGAGGAGACGACCTCCAGCGGGTCGGTGCTGTCGCTCGCAAGGATGTTGGTGCCGGCGTAGTTGGCGCCGACCGCGGTGGCGGAAAGCTGGGCCTGGAGGACCGAGATCTCGGCCTGGATCTTGCTTTGGTTGTCCTCGCTGGCGCCGCGGGCGGTGATCAGCTTGGCCTTGATCTCGTCGATCGTCTTGATGGCCGAGTTCATCGCCGTATAGGCGGTGTCGATCTTGCCGGCGCCGAGGCCGAGCGCATCCTGCACCGCCGAGAGCGCCTTGTTGTCGGAGCGCATCGTCGTTGCGATCGACCAGTAGGCCGCGTTGTCGCTCGCCGTCGCCACGCGGAAGCCGGTCGAGATTCGCGCCTGGACCGTCTCGAGCTGCTTGTTCGTCGACTTGAGGCTTTGCAGCGCCGTCAAGGCCGACGCGTTGGTCATAATGCTTGCCACGGAACAGACCCTTTCTCAATGACCGGGCGCTTGGCGGCGCCGCCGGATCGCGCTCTGCGGCACGTCTGGCCACCACCGGCCATGGACGCGAGAAGCGATCGGTTAACCATAAATAGCGGTTCATGGTTAATGCAGGCTTAAAGAATTCGCAGGGTCGCCACGACAAGGCGCAAAGCAAAAAGGGCCGCGCTCCTGGGAGCGCGGCCCTTCTTGATCAGCCGGCGCCGTCAGGCGCCGGATGTCCGGATTAGCGGAACAGCGACAGGATCGACTGCGCGTTCTGGTTGGCGATCGACAGCGCCTGGATGCCGAGCTGCTGCTGGACCTGGAGGGCCTGCAGGCGGCTCGATTCCTTGCTCATGTCGGCGTCGACGAGCTGGCCCACGCCGCGGTCGATCGAGTCCATCAGGTTCGAGACGAAATCCTTCTGGAGGTCGATGCGGGTCTTGGCGGCGCCAAGGTCGGCGGCGGCGGTCGCCATCGACGACAGGCCGGTTTCGAGGTCGGTCAGGAAGTCGTCGATCGCGGTGGCGTCGGCGCCCGTCACGTCGATCGCCATGATGTCGTCGAGAAGGCCGCCGTCGCCGCCATCAGCGGCCATCAGGGCGATCGTCGACACGTCGATGTCGATGGTCGTGATCGAGGTCGTGCCATCCGTCGCACGGTTGTAGGACGCAACGACCGCGATGGTCGCCGTGTCGTCCGTGGCCAGCATGTTCGAGCCGGCGTAGTTGGCGCCGACGCCGATGCTGGTCAGCTGGCCCTGCAGCTGCGTGATTTCCGACTGGATCTTGGTCTGGTCGGCTTCCGAGGCGCCGCGGGCCGAGATCAGCTTGGTCTTGATCTGGTCGACGACTTCGATGGCCTTGTTCATGCCGGTGTAGGCGGTGTCCACCTTGCCGGCGCCCAGGCCGAGCGAGTCCTGGACGGCAGAGAGAGCCTTGTTGTCCGAACGCATCGTGGTCGCGATCGACCAGTAGGCGGCGTTGTCGCTCGCGGTTGCGACGCGGTAACCCGTCGCGATGCGCGACTGCGTCGTTTCCATGGCTTTGTTGGTGGAGGAAAGGCTCTGGAGGGCCTGCAACGCGGAGGCGTTGGTGTTGATACTGGACATAGCAACTCGTACCTTGGATACGCGTGTTCTTTTACAACATACCGGCATGTCCGGTATGACGGAGCGGCATCATGCCCTTGACTACTGAGACGTCAGTCAACCCGCCATGTTCATCACATGATGGCGCAAACTCCCTACCAAAGGGCTAAACCCCTCGGTTAATGCCGGATTGCGGGGAACTGTAAGACTGAAAATGTCAAGTAAATGAACGGACTAGGCTTCCCACGAGGAGGTTCCAGCCGTCGATCAACACGAAGAATAGAATCTTAAAAGGCAAGGAAACGACAGTCGGTGGTAGCATCATCATGCCCATCGCCATCGTTATGGTTGCAACGATCAGGTCGATCACCAGGAACGGCAGGACGATCAGGAAGCCGATCTCGAAGCCGCGCCGGATCTCCGAGATCATGAAGGCCGGAACCAGAATGCGCAGGTCCACCGTCTCGCGCTCCACCGGCGCCTGGTCGCGCTCGGCCGCGAGATCGGCGAACAGCTCGAAGTCCTTGTCGCGGACGTTGCGCAGCATGAAGTCGCGGAACGGCGCGGCGATGCGCTCCGCCGCGACCGTCTCGTCGATCTCGTTGTTCATCAGCGGACGAACGCCATCGTTCCAGGCGCGGTCGAACGTCGGCGACATGACGTAGAACGTCATGAACAGCGCCAGGCTGATCAGGATGAGGTTGGCTGGCGTCGTCTGCAGGCCCATGCCCGCCCTCAGGATCGAGAAGGCGATGATGAAGCGCGTGAAGCTGGTCACCATGATCAGGAGGCCCGGCGCCACAGACAGCACCGTGAGCAGGCCGAACATCTGGATGATGTAGCCGACCGTGGTCCCGTCGGCCTCGCCGATGGCGCCGAGATCGATCGTCTGCGCGGCGGCCGCGCCGGTCAGGGCGATGGTCAGGACAAGGGCGGCGCCGAGCGTCTTCATTCGAACAGCAGCGTCTTGATGAGGACCATCTTGACCAGCCCCTCGCTGCGGGTCGCCGCGCGCTCCTCCATGTCGGCCTTGAGGTGCTGGAACCCGCTGGCGCCTTCGATCTGGTGCATCTTGACGGTGCGGATGAAGGCCAGCAGGTCCTGATGCACCCGCTCGACGAGGTTCGGATCGTCCGAGGGCTTCTCCAGGACGATGTCCAGCTCCATGCGAACCCAGATGTCGCTGGGCGCCGCGAGGTTGGTCGTTATCGGCGGCAGCGGCAGGACGAGCGGATTTGGGGGCGGACCCGCCGCCTCCTCGCCACCCTCGCCGTGGCCGGCGGCCGACTCGCCGTGGCCGCCCGATGCTTCCCCATGGCCCGCGGCGGCGGTCTCGGCCGCCGCCGGATCGGCGGGCGGCAGGTCGCTGCGCAGGATGCCGCCGGACACCCAGCCGATACCGGCCGCCGCCAGCGACATCACCAGCAGCACCGCGATCTGGATCACCATCGAGGGTCCAGATTTCTTCGGGGCGGGTTCGACGACGGCGATGGCCACGGGCGTGCTCAGAACGGCAGGACGTGGTCTAGGATCTGCTGGCCGTAGGCCGGCTGCTGCACTTCGGTCAGGCGCCCGCGGCCGCCGTAGGAGATGCGGGCCTCGGCGATGCGGTCATAGGCGATCGTGTTGTTGCCGCCGATGTCGGAGGGCCGCACGATGCCCTCGATCGTGAGGATGCGCAGCTCGGCGTTGACGCGGACCTCCTGGGTACCGGAGATCAGCAGATTGCCGTTTGGCAGCACCTCGGTGACGACGGCCGCGATGGACAGCTCGATCGCTTCAGAGCGGGTGGTCGCGCCGGCGCCCTGCGTATCGGTGCCCGAGGACACGTTGAAATCCCCCGACCCCTTGGCGTCGAGCCCCTTGAAGCTGGCGCCGAGGCCGAAGCCGAGGCTGCGCTTGGCGTCGCGGCTGCGCTCGGACTCGTTCTTGAACTTCGCCCGGTCGTTGATCGAGATCTTCACGGTCAGGATGTCGCCCAGCGACAGCGCGCGCGCGTCGGTGAAGAGCCGGCTCTGGCGGTCGTCCCACAGCGAGAAGCGCTTCGGTTGCACCGGCTTCTCGGGATAGGCATAGGCGGCGGTGTTGCCGCCCAGCCCCGACCCAACCGGCGACAGCGACGGCGGCTTGCCGATCTCGGCCATTTCCTGCTTCGAGGCGCAGCCAGCGGCAGCCAGCATCGCGAGGACCGCGAACGCGGTGCGGATCATGACGGGTCCTCCTTGCGGGTCGCGCTGACCATGATGCTGGTCAGCGCCGCCGCGGCCTTTGTATCCATCTCGTTGAGGATGGTTCCCGCCTTGCGGGTGTCGAGCTTCATCAGGATGCCGGCCGCAAGCTCGACGCGCAGCTCGGCCAGCCTTTCGGCGGCGGCGTCCGGCTTCATTCGGGCGTATATCTGGACGATGTTGTCCTCGGCCTTGTCGAGGAACTCCTCGCGGCGCTTCAGCCAGCCCTCGTACTCGGCACGCTTCTCCTCCAGCGCGGCGATCCGCTCGTCGATCGCCTTCTGCAGGTCCTTCAGTTCCTGGGCCTGGATCGCATAGCGCCGGTCACGGGCCGCATCGGCGATGTTGGAGCAGAAGCGCTCGATCTCGGACGGCGAGGCCGCGGCCGAAGGCGCCGCCGCGGGTGGCGTCTCGGTTGCCGCCGGACCGGCGACGGACAGCAGCGCCGCGAACGCGCCGGCGAGGATCGCCGCCTTGGGGCGGCTGTAGGCGAAGGGAAGGCGGCCGGCCGTCATGTCCGCACCTATTGCAGCACGAGGTCGGCCTGGAGCGCTCCGGCCGACTTGATGCCCTGGAGGATGGCGATGATGCCGTCCGGCTTCACGCCGAGACGGTTGAGCCCGGTGACGAGCGTCTCGAGATCGGGGCCGTCGAGGACGGCGACCCTGGCGTCGGGCCGGTTGGCATCGATCGCGGTGGAGGGCTCCACCGCGGTTTCGCCCTTGGAGAACGGGTCCGGCTGCACCACGCGCGGTGCTTCGGTAATGCGCACCGTCAGCGCGCCGTGGCTGATCGCGACCTTGGAGATGCGGACGTCCTGGCCGATCACGATCGTGCCGGTGCGCTCGTCGACGACCACGCGCGCGGGCGTGTCGGATTCGACGATGAGGTTCTCCAGCTCGGCGAAGAACCGCGCCGGCGTGATTCCCTCCGGCTTGGCGATCTCGATCGTGCGCGCGTCCTTTTCGCGGGCGACCAGGACGCCGAAGCGGTCCCGCGCATAGGCGTTGATCACGTCCGTGATCATCACCGCGGTGGAAAAATCGGGGTTGCGCAGCTGGAGCGTCAGGCGGTCCATGTCGGACAGCTCGGCGGTGACCTCGCGCTCCACGATCGCGCCGTTGGGCACGCGGCCTGCGGTCGGCACGCCCTGGGTGAGGGTCTCGGCCTGTCCCTGGGCCGAGAAACCGGTGACGAAGACGGAGCCCTGCGCGACCGCGTAGATCTGGCCGTCGGCGGCCCTCAACGGCGTCATCACCAGCGTACCGCCAGCCAGCGAGGTGGCGTCGCCGAGCGACGAGACGTTGACGTCGATGCGCGCGCCCGACTGCACGAAGGCGGGAAGATTGGCGGTGACGATCACCGCGGCGACGTTCTTCGCCCGGGCGCGGCCGCCCTCCATGGCGATGCCGAGATTCTCCAGCATGGCGCGGATCGACTGCTCGGTGAACGGCGAGTTGCGCAGCCCGTCGCCCGTACCCTGAAGGCCGATGACGAGACCGTAGCCGACAAGCTGGTTGTCGCGCGCGCTCTGCAGGACGGCGATGTCCTTGATGCGCGACAGGGCGCCGCCGCCACCGGGCAGGTGGGAGCCGCCGGGAAAGGGCGGCTCGACCGCGCCATCGGCGGGAGAGCCGACGATCTCCTCGCCGCCGCCGCTGGCAAGCACGACTTCGCCCGGCAGGTCCGCGGCGCGGGCGCCGGCCCAGCCGAGGAGGGCGATCGCCGAAATGCCGAGCAGGATGGCGATTCTCATCTGGCGGTAACCCTGACCGTTCCGTCGGCCATGACCGTGCCGGTGAAGACCTTGCCGCTGTCGACGTTGCGGACGCGAACGACGTCGCCGGTGGAGCCGGGCTCCAGTGTGACGGCGGAGATCGAGATGGTCAGGAAGCCCTGGACAAGCTCGGCATAGACCGGCTTGCCGGCCTGGATCACGTAGGGCTCGCGCACATAGTCGAGCGGCACGAAGCGGTTGGCGAGCAGCGTGCGCTGCGCCACCTTGCCGATCAGTTCGTCGGCGCGCAGCGCGATGACGACCTTGCTGGTGCGATCCTTGCGGATCTTCGCCATCTTCAGCGCGCTGGCCTCGATCGTCTCGCCCGGATAGATGACCTTCGTCGGAATGACGCCCATCTCCTGCGCGGCAGCGGGTGCTGCGCCTATGGCCAGAAGCCCGACGAGAACCTGTGCGAAACGGAGAGCGCGACGAAGCGTCATGGCGGCTACCGGATGTTCTTCGACACCACGGCCGCCATCTCGTCGGCGGCCTGGATCACCTTGGAGTTCATCTCGTAGGCGCGCTGGGCGGAGATCAGGTCGCTGATCTCCTTGACGGGGTCGACGTTGGAGTTCTCCAGATAGCCCTGCTGCACCGTCGCGAAGCCGACGTCGCCGGGCACGCCGACATTGGCACCGCCGGAGGCGGCCGTCTCCTGGAACAAGTTGTCGCCCAGCGGTGCGAGGCCGGCTTCGTTGGCGAAGGTGGCAAGCGTGAGCTGGCCGAGGTCCTGGAGGTCCACCTGGCCGTCAATGCGGGCGAACACCTGCCCCGACTTGTTGACGATCACCTCGACCGCGTTCTCTGGAACGGTGATCGCCGGCATGACCGAATACCCCTCGATCGTGACCAGTTCGCCATTGGCATTGGTGTTGAAGGCGCCTGCGCGGGTGTACAGCATCTGCCCGTCCGGCCCCTCGACCTGGAACCAGCCATTGCCCATGAGGGCGAGATCGAGCTTGTTGCCGGTGCTGGTGAGCGAGCCCTGAACGTGCAGGTTGCGGATCGCCGCGGTCTTCACGCCGAGGCCGATCGATGCGCCCTCCGGGACGACCGCCTGGTTCGCCCGGCTCGGCACGCCCTGCAGCCGCTCGACCTGGTAGAGCAGGTCGGTGAACTCCGCACGCGCGCGCTTGAAGCCGGTCGTGTTGATGTTCGCGATATTGTTCGCGATGACCTCGAGATTGGTCTGCTGGGCGTTCATGCCGGTGGCGGCGATCGCAAGCGCTTTCATGTGCTACGCACTCCTGATTGGCAGGCTCAGATCGCCATGCGGCTGACTTCGAGATAGGCGGAGACGATCTTGTCGCGGATGGCGATCGCGGCCTGGAGCGACTGCTCCGCGCTCATCACCGCGTCGACCACGTCGCGGGTCTGGACGTCGCCGGACATGGCCTTGACCGACATCTTCTCCGCGTTCTGGAGAGCGCCGACCGTGTTCGACGCGGCATCCGACAGCATCGCCGCGAAGGATGCGCCGACGCCTGACGTCGAGCCTGCAGCGCCGGCGGCGCCTGAGATGCTGTCCGTCAGGCCGCCGGCGATGTCGCGGCCGAGAGCGCCGATGCCGGCTATCATCACTGGTTCCTCATCAGGTCAATGGTCATGGAGATGAGTTCTCGCGCCTGCTTGATGACCTGCAGGTTCGCCTCATAGGAGCGGTTCGCCTCGCGCATGTCGGCCATTTCGACCAGCGCGTTGACATTGGGCATCTTGACGTATCCGAACTCGTCCGCGGCCTCGTGGCCGGGCATGTATTCGACCGGGAAGTCGCTTCCGTCGCGCTCGATGCCGCCCACTTCGACCAGGGTGCCGCCGCTGGCGCGATCCAGCTCCGCCGCGAAGGCCACGGTCTTTCGCTGATAGGGGTCGCCGCCCGGAATGGACGAGGTCGACTGCGCGTTGGCGAGGTTTTCCGAGACGACCCGGAGACGCTCGGCCTGGGCGCCGAGACCGGACGCTGCGACCTTGAGGGCGGTTGTGAGTGCGTCCATCGACCTAAGCCTTCGTCGTCATCATCATCATGCGGTGGAAGGCCTTGACGATGGCCGTGTTCATCTCGAACGAGCGCTTCACCTCGCCGGCCTTGATCAGTTCCTCCTCCAGGCGCACCGAATTGCCGGAGGGCATCAGCACGTCGGAGACGTCCTCGCGGCGGACCGCGATGCCCTCGGCGTCGCCGCCGGCGCGCAGATGCGCCGCCTGGGTGGCGCGGATGCCGACGGTCTGGCTGTCGAGGATCTTGGAGAAGGGCTCGACGTCCATGGCGATGTAGCCGGGCGTGTTCGCGTTCGCGATATTGCCCGCGATCGCGGCCTGCCGGACCGAGAGCCAGCGTGCTTGCTGGGAGGCAAGGTCGAACAGGTTCACTTCCATGGCAAATCCCCGGCAGACTGGTGGACCCTATGGTCACAGTCTTGCGCGGGCCTTGCGTGGAGCCGCCGGGCCAGCCGGCGGGGCTTCTACTCTATGGAAAGTATGCGGTCGTCGGAGGTGATGACGACCCAGCGGCCCTCGCGCTTCTCGATCGCGGCGACGACGCTGTTGTCGGGCAGTTTCGAGCCGCGCTGGACGACCCAGAGACCGGTGTCATCCTCGATCATGGCGCGGCCGTTGGTGACGTGCACGACCTTGTAGACCGGGTCGTCAGCCGGGAAGGGCTGTTCTTCCATGCCCGGCAGCTTGAGCTTGCGCGCCTCGCCCTGGTCCGGCAGCGTCGCGGTCGCGAACAGGTCAAGCTCCATCGCCGGGATATCATCGACCTGCATCGGCGCGCCGATGCGCTGCGGCTGCTGGGTGAGCGTCAGCCGGCCCGCGGCGTCGCCTGAGCCGCTGAACTTCATTGCGCGGATGCCGAACTTCTCCTGGTTGAAGAAGATGTACCAGGGGAAGAGAGCGCAGATCAGGCCGAGCGTAACCCCGAGCGCCGCGACCGTCAGGTCGCTGGAACGGCGGCCGGCCCTGGAGGCTTCCGACGAGCCTTCGCGCCGGCGGAAGAGGCGGCCCAGGAAGCCGAAGCGCCGCCGCGACCCCATCTCCTTCTCCAGCATCCTCTGGAGCGCGACGGAAACCGATTCCTGCTCGGTCAGCATCGATCAATCCTTGCCCTTGAGGCGCCGCGCCAGGTCCGCGAACGGGTCGCGCGACGGTCCGTCCGCTGGCGACTGGACCAGCGCGTCGTAGAGCAGCGGCACCTGCCTGACGGCCATGTCGAGCTCGGCGTCGACGCCGGCCTGGTAGGCACCGAGGAGGCGGATGTCGCGCGTGTCCTCGAAGCGCGCGATCATGGCGCGCAGCTTGCCCACGAGGGCACGCTCGTCGTCGCTCCAGGCGCGTGCCGCGAGGCGCGAGATCGACGCCAGCGGATTGACGGGCGGGTAGCGGCCCTGCTCGGCGATCGAGCGGTCCAGGACGACGTGCCCGTCGAGGATGCCGCGCACAGAGTCGGCCACGGGATCGTTGTGATCGTCGCCGTCGACGAGCACGGAGAAGATCGCCGTGATCGAGCCCGACCCGCCGGCGCCCGGACCGGCGCGCTCCAGCAGCTTGGGAAGATCCGTGAAGACGGACGCCGGGTAACCGCGCGCGACGGGCGGCTCGCCGGTGCCGATGGCGACCTCGCGCAACGCGTGCGCATAGCGAGTAATGGAGTCCAGCACCAGAAGCACGCGATGACCGCGGTCGCGGAAATGCTCGGCGACGCGCATCGCCGTTCCCGAGGCGCGCTTTCGCATCATGGCGCTCTCGTCGCTGGTGGCGACGACGGCTACCGACTTGGACGCGGCCTCGCCGATCGTGTCCTCCAGGAATTCACGCACCTCGCGGCCGCGCTCGCCGACGAGCGCGACGACGACGGTGTCGAAGGCATCGGCGGAGGCAAGCATGGCCAGCAGCGTCGACTTGCCGACGCCGGAGCCTGCGAAGATGCCGATGCGCTGGCCGAAACAGAGCGGCGCGAAGATGTCGATGACGCGCACTCCCGTCTTGAGCGCCTTGCCGACGCGGTCGCGGGCGAGCGCGGGCGGCACCGGGGAGGGCGTGTCCCATTCGCCTTCGACCAGCGGCGAACCGTTGTCGATCGGGCGACCCAGCGCGTTGATGACGCGGCCGCGCCAAGAGTCCGCCGGAGCCAGCGTGAATGGCCCCAGGCTGAACACGAGGTCGCCCACGCCGGCGTCCGCGGCGGTCTGGTAGGGGGCGACGATGATGTCGGTGGGGTTGATCTGGACGACCTCGCCAGTCCGGTCGCCGTCGCGGGAGCGGTGGCGCACCACGTCACCCAGCCGGGTCTCGCGTGACAGGCCGGTGACGCGGTAGTGCGTTGGCGATACCTCGCTGATGCGCCCACCGCGGCGGATGACCTGGCGGGGTTCGGCAAACCGGCGATAAGCGCGGTCGAGCGCCTCGATGACGGCGTCCGGCGCGTCGGCACCGCGAGGAGCCGGCTTTGCCGCAGCAGGACGGGTAGCCGCCATCGCCGTCCGCTCTAGTTGCCGCCGCCGAGGATCCTGATCGACTCGTCTACCGACGATTCGGTGTCGCGGATCATGGCGGACGAATTGTCGAACGAGCGCTGGACCATGATGAGTCGGGTCATCTCCAGCACGGGATTGACGTTGGACTCCTCGAGGAAGCCCTGAGCCACGCCGGCATCGATGCGGTCAACGATGGGTTCCGGCTGGCCGCGCGGAACGATGCCCGAGTTCTCGAAGCGAACGAAGTTCGGGCCTGGATCGAAGGTGAACAGGCCGAGCGCGCCGGCGAGGTTGCCGTTCTGCCGCAGCACGCCGTCGCGGCCGGCCTCCGGCGCTCCCTCGGCGGGATCGAGCTGGATCGGCGCGCCGCCGGCGTCGACCACCGCGTAGCCCTGGTGCGTCACCAGCTGCCCCGTGTCGAGGAGGGTAAAACGGCCGTCGCGCGTCATTACCAGTCCGGCGGGCGTGTCGATGCCGAACCAGGCGTCGCCCTGGATGGCGAAGTCGAAGGGGTTGCCGGTCTCGCGCATCGGGCCGCTCTTGTCGGAGAGGAAGGACTGGCCCGGCGTCACGAACGACACGTCTTCCTTTCCGCCGCTGGCGACCAGGTCCTCGAACTTGATCTCGGTGGCGCGGAAGCCCACCGTGCTCATGTTCGCCACGTTGTCGGCGAGCGTCGTCAGCCGGCGCTCAAGCGCGATCTGTGACGACAGGGCGACGTACAGACTGTCCATGGCGTCCTAGAATCTCATGCGCTGCATCGTGAGGAGAAGGTCAGTCGAGATGCCGATCGTGGTCGGCTGGCCGAACATCACGCTGGCGGCGGTGACCGCCGTCGTTTGAGTGGGATTGGACAGCTCCCACAGGCTGGTGAAGCGCTGCATCAGCTTCTGGACCTTCTTGGGGTCCTGGAGGTCGGCGATGTTCAGCTTCTTCTCGAAGAACTTGACCTGCTGGTCGATGTCGGCGCGGGCAAAGGCCTCCGGCACGTTCAGCATCGTCCGCACGACCTTCGCCAGCGCGGGATCGGCCAGGATCGAGTAGAAATTGGTGATGGTCGACGCCTTGCGCTCGAAGTAGAGCGCCAGGCGCACGCCCTCATTGTCCTTGCCGGCGTTCTCCTCCAGCGTCTGGCGGACATATTTGTCGACGGTGGGCGTCTGCGCGGGCGTCTCGGTCACGGCGTCCGAGCCGCGGCCGGCGAAGTCGAAGGTCGTGACGAAGGCGGCATAACGCTTGTCCGTCAGCTTGTTCGCCGGGCTGTTCGGGTCCGAGACGCCGCCTTCGAGGAGCTTCCGGATCGTCGCCGGTTCCTGCTTCGCCGGGTCGAGCCCATGCGACCAGAGCGCGTAGGTCAGGAGGCGCGAATCGGCCATCAGGTCGGCGATCGAGTCAACCTTGGTGACGTTGGCCAGATAGTAGGCCTGCTCGGACTTCAGGTAGTCGGCGCCGAGCGGGACGAGGCCGAGACCGGCCTTTGCCGCCCACAGCGCGGGCGCCGCCGTCTTGGCGGAGTCCTGCTGCGTCGCCTGATCCCCGTATTGCTCGAAATTGAACGCCGTGACGAAAGCGGCATAGCGCTTGTCGGTCGAGACGTTGGCAGGGCTGGCCGGATTCTGGATGCCCCCCACCAGCATGTTCCGGATCTTGGCCATGTCTTCGGTCTTGGCGTCGAGACCGAAGGCGCCCATCGCATAGGTCAGCAGGCGGCTGTCGCCCATCAGGGCGTTGATGCTGGTGATCTTGGTGATGTTTGCCTTGAAATACGCGGTCTCGGACGTGATGAAGTCCGGCCGGTGCTTGATCAGCGAGACGTCTGCCTCGGCGACATATTTCTGCGCCACGCCGGTCGTCGCCGCGGTGCTCGATGTCGTTGCCGCGCCGTTTTCGACGAAGTTGAAGGCAGTGACGAAATTGGCGTAGCGCTTGTCCGTGAGGCTGTTGGCCGGGCTCGCCGGATCGGTGACACCGCCCTCGAGCATCGTGCGGATCGTGGCCGCGGGCTCGGTGGACGAATCGAGCCCGAAGGCAGTCAGCGCATAGGACAGCAGGCGGCTGTCGCCCATGAAGTCGTCGATCGACGTCACGTTGCCGATGTTGGCGAGGTAGTAGCCGGTCTCGTTGGACATGAAGGTCAGGCCGGGAGTCGTGGCGCTGAGCTTGACCTGCTTGTCGAAATTCCCGGGCACCTCGTGGAGAGCGCGCGTATAGGTGGTGGCGTGCTCGCCATACTTGGCAAAGTTGTAGCTGGCCACGAACTGGGCGTAGCGCTTGTCGGTCAGCTTGTTGGCGAAGGTGTCGGAGGTCGCGATGCCTTCCTTGAGGGCCTTGATCATGAAGGCCTTGGCGTAGGTCATGTCCTCCAGCCCGTGCGCCTTCATGGCGAATTTGAACAGGCGGTCGTTCTTGACGAACTCCTCGATCGTTTTGACCTTGCCGATATTGGCCAGGTAGTAGTCGCTCTCGCGGTCGACGACGGGCTGCTTCTCCACCCTGGAGAGCGCCTTCGGCAGGTCCCGCGAAATCATCAGATAACTGGCGTAGGTACTCGGCAAAACACAGCTCCGGCCGGATTCTCACTGCGGAAGCTACGCCCTTTTCCTTGCGCGAAACTGAATCACGGCCGGCAAGGCCCGGTTGCAGGGCCGGCGCCGCCCGCTTTCAAGCCTCACACAAGGCACGCCGTCTAGCTCTGGCAGGATCGGGATCAGGGGACGTCAGCCGTGGGCATATTGATCGGGATGGTCGTGACGCTCGGCTGCGTGCTCGGCGGCTTCATGGCGATGGGCGGGCACATCGAGGTGCTCGTCCAGCCCTGGGAAGTGGTGATCATCTGCGGCGCCGCGCTCGGCACCTTCCTCGTCGCCAACCCGATGAAGACGGTGAAGGACACCGGCAAGGCGATGCTCGAAGCCTTCAAGCAGGCGGTCCCGAAGGAAAAGGACTACCTCGAGGTGCTGGGCGTCCTCCACTCGCTGATGCGCGAGCTCAGGACCAAGTCGCGCAGCGAGGTCGAGGCGCATATCGACAACCCCAACGAATCGGCGATCTTCCAGGCCTTCCCGCTGGTCCTGAAGGACCACGATCTCACGAACTTCATCTGCGACTACTGCCGGATCATCATCATCGGCAACGCCCGGCCGCATGAGATCGAGGCGCTGATGGACGAAGAGATCCACACGATCAAGCACGACAAGCTGAAGTCGTACCATGCACTGGTCGCGGTCGGCGACGGCTTCCCGGCGATCGGCATCGTCGCCGCCGTTCTGGGCGTCGTGAAGGCGATGGGCGCGCTCGACCAGTCGCCGGAAATCCTCGGCGGCCTGATCGGCGCGGCGCTGGTGGGCACCTTCCTCGGCATCTTCATGTCCTACTGCGTGGTCGGCCCCATCGCGGCGAAGATCAAGATCGTGCGCGAGAAGCGCAACCGCCTCTACATCATCGTGAAACAGACGCTGCTGGCCTACATGAACGGTGCGCTTCCGCAGGTCGCCATCGAATTCGGCCGCAAGACCATCTCCGCCTACGACCGCCCGAGCATCGACGCGGTGGAGCAGAGCACCATGAACGCCGGCGGCGAGAAGAAGGCCGCCTGATAAGATGAAACCCGCCTCCCGCGGCCGCTCGGCATGACGAACGCACCGGCATCGCCCGCAGACATGCGCGCCTATATCGTCGAGCGCCTGGTCGGCGATACCGGCGAGCCCGACCATGTCGTGGAAGCGGCACGCGCGCTCGGCCAGCGCGCCGTCCCGGCCCTGATCGACGCGTTCGGCGCGAGCTTCCCCTCCACCTTCGGACTGGAGCTGAGGGCGGTCGAGATCGCGCGCTTCGCCGATGCCAAGCCGGAGGACCCGACCGCTGCCGCGATGACGGTCGCATCGTCGAGCTCCTCGCCCGACGCGATGATCTTCCTGCTCGACGGCGCGGCGCTGGCCGTCGTCGTCTGCTCGCTCTTCGGCGGCGACCCGGACAGCCCGGTGACGCCGCTGTCGCGCGCTCTGTCGCCGACGGAACTGGAAGTGGCATCGACCGTGTTCCGGACCGTCGCCGACGTGCTCAACGGCTCGGGCGACCGCGCCTTCAACCTGCGCTTCCCGCTGCAGCCGGCCATCTCCGGCGCCGACATCAAGAAGCAGATCATCCGCGACGGGCCGGCGGTGAAGGTGGAATTCTCGATCTTCACCGCGGGCGGCCGCGGCCTGCTCTCGGTGCTGCTGCCGCAGCGCGTGCTCATGAAGCATCGCGGCGACGCGAAGGCGGCGGGCGCCGCCGAGCCTGGCGACGAGTGGCGGGCACGGTTCAACGAGGAGGTCATGCGGTCGGCGGTCTCGCTGGAAGCCCGCATGCCGCTGGCGAAGCTGACGCTGGGCGACATCGCCGGCCTGCAGGCAGGTCAGGTGCTGGAGCTGGCGGAGGGCGCGCAGGCCTCAACCATGCTGTCGTCGCGCGGCAAGACGCTCTTCGTATGCGAGTTCGGCAAACTCGGGCAGAATTACACGGTCCGAATCAGGCATCCCTTCGACGCAGGGCAGGACCTGATGGACACGCTCATCCCGGCCTGACGGAAATTGGAGACGACGATGACACAGCCCAATCCCGCTCCCGGCCAGGACATCCAAGAAGAGCAGCTCAACAAGGCGATCGAAGAGCTGCGCGGCGTGCTGCACGAGGACGGTGCGCCGGCCGCGGGAGGCGCTCCGGCCAGCGCCGCGGGCGGGCCCAAGAATCTCGGCCTGATCATGAACATCCCGGTCGACGTGCAGATCGTGCTCGGATCGACCGAGATGGCGGTCTCGGAACTGATGGCGCTCCAGAAGGGATCGACGGTGGCACTCAACCGGCGCATCGGCGAACCGGTCGACGTGGTCGTCAACGGCCGCAAGCTCGCCAAGGGCGAGATCACCGTGCTGGAGCACGACCCGTCGCGCTTCGGTATCAAGCTGACCGAAATCATCGCGACGACGAAGCCCGCCTGATGCGACCCGACGTTCCCGCCACCGACGCGCAGGATCTTGCGTGAGCACCCTCGCCAGCTTCAGCCGCGCGCAGAAGGCCGCCGCCATCCTGGTGGCGATGGGAAAGCCGTCGGCGAGCAAGCTGCTGAAGTTCTTCAAGCAGGAGGAGCTCAAGGCGCTGATCGAGGCGGCGCGGCTGCTGAAGACGATCCCGCAGAACGAACTCGAGGACATCGTCGCCGAGTTTGAGGCCGAGTTCACCGAGGGCGCGGGCCTGCTCGACTCGGGCGACAAGATGGACACCATCCTGACCGAGACGTTGTCGCAGGAAGAGATGGACGCCATCATGGGCGTTCAGAAGGACGACACGGTCGCGGACGCGCCGCCCCCCGTCTGGCCGCAGTTGGAGAAGATCGCGCCCGAGCGGCTGGGCGCCTTCCTGTCGTCGGAGCATCCCCAGACCGCGTCGATGGTGCTTTCCAAGCTCGGCCCGCAAGCTGCCGCCAACGTCCTGCTCACGCTGGACAAGGGCGTGCGCAGCGAGATCATCAAGCGCATGGTCTCGCTTTCGGCGATCCCGGATGCCGCGGTGAAGATCATCGAGGACCAGATTCGCGCCCGCGTGCTGGTGGAGACCTCGACGAAGGATACGTCGGCGGGCCACAGCCGCGTCGCCAATCTCCTGAACGAACTGGACAAGAGCAAGCTCGAAGAGGTCATGTCCGACCTCGCCGAGGCCGGGACGCCCGACCTCGAGGCGATCCGCGCGCGGCTCTTCGCGTTCGAGGACATCGAGATGCTCACCCAGAAGGCGCGGGTGACGCTGTTCGACGGAATCTCCGCCGAGATCGTGACGCTGTCGCTGCGGGATGCGCCGCCGCAGCTCATCGAATGCATCCTTTCGGCCATCGGTGCGCGGTCGCGCCGGATGATCGAGGCCGAGCTCGGCATGGGATCGGAAGGCATCCCGGTCGAGGAAATCCAGCGCGCGCGCAAGTCGATCGCCACCACCGCCATCCGTCTCGCCGGAGAGGGCGCGTTCGAACTGCCGTCGTCCAACAAAGACGCCGCCTGAGGCAGTGACGAGGGCGGGTCGTGGCTGACGCACCGGACAAAGACTCAAAGACAGAAGAAGCGACGGAGAAGAAAATCCGCGACACCGTCGAGAAGGGGCAGTTGCCCCACTCGAAGGAAGTCGCGATCCTGGCCTCCTTCCTCGCTATCCTCGCCTATGCAGTGTTCTTCGCGAAGGACAGCATGGTGGAGCTGAGCGGTTTCCTCGCAACCTTCCTGGAGAAGCCGGAGGTCTGGCCGCTCCAGACCGAAGCCGACATCATCGCGCTCTACCGCGTCATCTTCGTCGAGATCGCCAAGGCGCTCTCGGCGGTGCTGATCCTGATCGTCGTGGCCGGCATCGGCGCATCCGTGCTCCAGCATATGCCCGCCTTCGTGCTCGATCGCATCGCGCCGAAGGCGTCGCGAATCTCCCTGTCGCAGGGCTGGAGCCGCATGTTCGGCCTGCAGGGGTGGGTCGAGTTCCTCAAGTCGCTCGGCAAGCTCGCCTTCACCCTCGTCATCCTGATTTTCGTGCTCAGCGAAACGCATCTCAGGCTGCTGTCGGGCATGATCACGCCGCCCAGCGTCTTCGGCCTCGTCATCCGCGACGTCGCCATCGACATCCTGACCGCCATAACCTTCGTGATGCTGGTCATCGCCGCTGCGGACTTCGTCTGGTCGCGGTTCCACTGGCTGCGCGACCTCCGGATGACCAAGCAGGAGGTCAAGGACGAGCACAAGCAGAACGACGGCGATCCGCTCGTCAAGGCGCGCATCCGCTCGGTCGCGCGCGACCGCGCCCGCAACCGGATGATGGCAGCGGTGCCGAAGGCGACCCTGGTGATCGCCAACCCCACGCACTACGCGATCGCGCTGAAATATGTACGCGACCAGGACGAGGCGCCGGTCGTGCTGGCGAAGGGCATGGATCTCGTGGCGCTGAAGATCAGGGCCATCGCCGAGGAGAACGGCATCCCCGTCTTCGAGGACGTGACGCTCGCACGCTCCATGTACAAACAAGTTTCGGTCGATAGCATGATACCGCCGCAGTTCTACCACGCGGTCGCGGAGCTCGTGAAAATCGTCTACGCGAACGGGGCCAGGGCGCCGAAGCGCAAAGGGTTGCAATGAATCGCCAGCCGCACACTTCTTCTCGCGAAATCATCGTCGCCGACGCGATCAAGGACGTCGTCGGAGAGCTGCGCATGATCGATGTCGGCGACTACATCGCCTTCATGCGGATGGAGTGTTTCGCCAACGTGTCGGACATCGTCGACTCCGCCGCCGAGATGTTCTTCATGCCGGGAACGCTGAGGCTTGGCCATGGCGGCGAGGCACATGTGGCGTGGAAGGGCGATCCGAAGATCGAGCTCGACCTCGAACTCCGGCCACAGGGCGCGACCGTCTACTTCAAGCTGTCGCTGGCGGCGGACGCGGCGGGTGTGGAAGTGAACTACGTCTCCTTCGACCAGCCGGCCGATGATCCCGAGGCGAACACCGCTTTCCTGTCCGCGGCAATCGAGCAGGCGCGGATCCGCAAGACGGTTCCCGACCGGATGACCGGCGAGGCGGCGTAGGCGCGGCTCAGCGCCGCCGGCGACCGAGGACGTCCCGGACGACGTCCGACAGATCGACCGTCCCTGCCGACGGCGCGCCCAGATTTCCCATCTTCTCCTGGACGTCCGCGATGGCGTCGGCCAGCGGCGCGTGCAGGCCGAGATCGGCCAGCGTCGCCGCGCTCTCGCGCATCTCCGCGGCGCGGCGCTTGCCGTGCCGGGTGGTGCGCTCGAACTGATAACCGGCAAGCTCCGGCAGGCCGAGGCCCGGATACGAGCCGGACAGCGATGCCATGATGGTGTCGAGGCAACCGGAGGCCTCGGCGGCAAGCAGCGCCTCCACCGTGATCGCCTCCAGTCCCTTCACGAACAGGCTGCGGACCATCTTGATCGCCGTCGCGGCGCCGGGCTTGTCGCCCACGATGTCGAAGCCGAAGTCCAGCCGCCTCAGCGTCGCGGCGAGCGCGTCGTCGACCGCGCCTGCGAGCAGGACTGCCGTGCGATGGCCCTTCGGGTGGACGGGCGCCATTACCGCCATGTCGACATAGGTTGCGCCGGGGCCGAACAGCGCGGCGCTGGCCTCCTTGCGCTTCGGCGAGACCGAATTGATGTCGAAGAACACCTGGCCCTGATGGACGTGCGGCGCGACGGATGCAGCGGCCACCAGGCTCTGGTCGGCCGTGACGGCGGAGATGATCCACGTCGCATCGGCGACTGCGGCTTCCGCAGAGGGTGCCGGCGCGACGCCTGCAGCACGCATGGCGGCAGCGCATGGGCCGTCCGCGCCTTCGGTGTCGAGCAGGCGGTCGTAGGCGAAGAAGGCGAGGGCGGGGTCGTGCGCAGCGAGGGATCGCTGGAAGGCGCGGCCTGCTTCGCCGAAGCCGATGAAGGCGATGTTCATGGGTGGCGATTGCTCTTGATGGATACCCCCACCCCTAACCCCTCCCCGCAAGGGGGAGGGGGACTTAGGCGCGGCAGCTTCCCCTCCCCCTTGCGGGGAGGGGTTAGGGGTGGGGGTGCTAACGAGCCGGTCATCGCGGTCACATCACCCGAACACCATGCCGTCAAACAGCTTCCGCGCCGTGCGCAGGACCGCGACCTTCGCCATCCGATGCCCCTCCATCGTCGCGACGATGGACATCTCGCCGGTCGGGTGCTCGATCGACAGTGTCTTCTCCGCGCCGTCTGGGACGGTGGCCAATTCCGCCGCGGGGCCGGTCGGCAGAAGGCAGGCGGTGGCGACCGAAACCGCCCCGAACACGCCGATCGCGTCATGGCATTTGTGCGGGATGAAGGTGCGCGTCGAGATCGCGCCGCCGTTCCGCGCCCGTGACACCATCGTCATCTTCGGCACGGACTTGTCTTTCACTTCGCCGAGATTCATCAGCGGCCCGGCCTTCAGGCGGATGGCTTCCAGTTTCGAGCGGAGCGTCGCGTTCGCCTCGAGCTCCTTCGGCGTCTCGTCGCCCGAAACGCCGAGGTCCGACGCGCGCATGACGACGCAGGGCATGCCGTTGTCGATCAGCGTGCAGTCGACGCCTTCGATGGTGTCGACGGCGTTGCCGGTGGGCAGCAGCGCGCCGCACGACGAGCCGGCGATGTCCTCGAAGGCGATCGGGATCGGCGCGGCTGTACCCGGTACGCCGTCGATGCGCGCCTCACCGGCATAGCTCACCACGCCGCCCGGCGTCCGGATCGTCGCGGTCGCGACCTGCCCGGTGTTCTCCATGAAGATACGCACGCCGGTCTCGCCGTCCCGCGCGGCAACCAGCCCGCGCTCTATGGCGAAGGGGCCAACGCCGGCGAGTATGTTGCCGCAGTTCTGCTGGTCGGTGACGACGGGGCGGTCGACGAAGACCTGCAGGAAGAGGTAGTCGACATCGACGCCCGGCCGCGCGGACCTTTTCACCACGGCGATCTTGGAGGTGAGCGGGTTCGCGCCGCCCATGCCGTCGATCTGCAGCGGGTCGGGCGAACCCATGGCCCGAAGCAGGAAGGCGTCGCGGGCGGCCGTGTCGGCGGGAAGGTCGCCGGCGAGGAAATAGCCGCCTTTCGACGTGCCGCCGCGCATCCATAGGCAGCGGATCGACGTGGTCGCTGGTGGCTGCGAGCCCATTCAAGCCACCGGCGAGGTATTGGGCAAAGAAGCCCCCTCACCCGATCGCTCCTTCGGAGCTCTCGTCCTCTCCCCAAGAGGAGAGGGGGCGTTGGCGCTTCCGATATTCCTCTCCCCAACGGAGAGAGGGTGGCCGAGCAAGGCGGCGCAGCCGCCGCCAGCGGAGGCCGGGTGAGGGGGCTGGCCCGTAAGCCCAGGCGCCTCACACATATTTCAGCCCCTTGGCCTTCAGCCTGTCGCGCATGCCGTACATGTCGAGGCCGAGTTCGCCGGCTACAAGCCGTTTGCGCGTCTCTTCCTCCTTCGCGATGCGCGCCCGCGACGCTTCCAGCACCTTCGCCGCTTCCTCGCGCCGCACCACGCAGACGCCGTCATCGTCCGCGACGATCGCGTCGCCCGGATTGACCAGCATTCCGGCGCAGACGACCGGCACGTTCACGGAGCCGAGCGTTTCCTTGACGGTGCCCTGCGCGGAGATGGTCTTCGACCACACCGGGAATTTCATCGCGGTCAGGTCACGCACGTCGCGCACGCCGGCTTCGATGATCAGCGCACGCACGCCGCGCACCTGCAGCGAATTGGCGAGCAGGTCGCCGAAGTAGCCATCCTCGCTTGGGCTGGTCGGCGCGACGACGAGAATGTCGCCCTCGCGGCACTGTTCGACCGCGACGTGGATCATCCAGTTGTCGCCGGGTGGGATGGAGACCGTGATCGCGGTGCCGGCAACCTGCGCGCCCGGATAGATCGGGCGCATGTAAGGGAGCATCAGGCCCTTGCGACCCTGCGCCTCGTGGACGGTCGCCACGCCGCATTCGGCGAGGCCGGAAACGGTGGCAGGGTCGGCGCGGTCGATGGATTGGACGACGATGCTCACTTTCGCCCCTCCGTCGGCACCAGCGTCTCGACGACGTGCGGGAAGACCGCCTCGTAGGCCTCGCCATAGGTGATCTTCTTGTCGGAGTTGCGCGCGGCCTGGACGCCGCGCTGTTCGGCAACGCGGGTGTAGTATTCCCAGAGATGCTCCTGGCCGGCCATGCATTTGATCGCGGCGAGCTTCTTCTCCCAGACCGGCGTGATGTCGAGCAGCACGTTGGGCATCCAGCGGCACTGCTCGGGCTGGTGCGGTTCGAACAGGAACACCGGCGGCGCGCCCAGCACCGTCTCGCCCGGCTTGTGCCCATGCGCCTGCGCGATGATGCGGGCGTGCTGGGTGAACTCGCTGACCAGAGGATGGTCGCGGTTGTACGGGTCTTCGCGCGAATGGGTCAGCACGAAGGACGGGCGGAGCGCGCGGTACGTGCCGGCGAGGCGGAACAGCGACTCCTCGGAGAGCGCGATCGGATAGTCGCCGAGATCCCAGAACTGGATGTCGGCGACGCCGAGCGCGTGAGCCGCGGCCTCGGCTTCCTTGCGTCGCTCGGTCTTCACCTTTTCGAGTGTCATGCCCGCCTGGCGCCAGAGCTTGGCGCTCTCGCCGCGCTCTCCGTAGGAGAGGCAGATGACGGAGACGGATAGTCCCGCCTCCGCGTGGAGCGCAATGGCACCCGCCGCGCGCCAGACGAAGTCGGCGGAATGGGCGGAGATGACGAGGGCGGTTTTGGCGGTCATCGTGATCCCCCGTCGTGTAACAATGCACCCCCACCCGCCGCGCTTCGCGCGTCGACCTCCCCGCAAGGGGGAGGTGGGCTGCCGCCCGCCAAGTCCCCCTCCCCCTTGCGGGGAGGGGTCAGGGGTGGGGGTGCAATGCGAGCAAAAGCTATCATCACCCCTTCTCCTCCACCGGTGGGGTACCGTGCGTGTGGAAGCTCGGGATCGTCTTCAGGCCCCAGGCCTGGCCCTTCTTGCGCTCGGTTTCCGTCCAGGTGATCGGCTCCCAGTCGGGCTGGAGGATCAACCGCGCGCCGGCATTCGCCACCTCGACGCGGTTTCCTGCCGGCTCGTAGACATAAAGGAAGAAGGTTCCCTGGATGGCGTGCTTGTGCGGGCCCTGCTCGATGAAGACGCCGTTCTCCAGGAACACGTCCGCAGCGCGCAGGATGTCGTCGCGCTGGTCGCAGGCATAGGTGACGTGGTGGAAGCGGCCCTTGGCGCCGGCATGGTCTTCGGTCACCGCCACGTCGTAGCTCTTGTTGTTGACCGTGAACCAGCAGCCGGCCAGCCGTCCAGAGTCCAGCACGATCTGCTCGGTGACACGGCTGCCCAGCGCGCCGGTGAAGAAGTCGCGCATGGCGGCGACGTCGGAGGCGAGCAGGTTGAAATGATCGATGCGCCTGACCGCCGCGCCGCGCCCATGATAGCGCTGCGCGATGTTCTTCAGCGCCGGCTTCTCGGCATCGGGCGCCTTGTATTTCACCGTGTCGTAGTAGAGTTCGAAGATGTGGCCGTCGGGGCTCCTGAAGCGGAACGACCGGCCGTGGCCGAGGTCGCCGTCGGTCCAGCCGAGCCCGCAACCCAACTTTTCGATCGCCGCCACCCGCCGGTGCAGCGCCGCCTCGGACGCAGCGCGATAGGACGCATGCCCGAGGCCCGTCGTGTGCCACGCGGTGAGTTTCAGGGAGTGGAATTCGTAGTCGTCGAAGCCGCGAAGATAGACGGAATCGCCCTCTCTCCCGCTCTCGGTAAGTCCGTAGACACGCACGAAGAAATCGAGGCTCTCGTCCGGCTTGTCGGTGAAAAGCTCGATGTGGCCGAGGTGAGCCACGTCGTAGCAGGGCTCTGCGCTCATTGGCGTCCTCCCGGCGCGCTGATGACAATCTGAAACCCGGCTCCGACGCCTGTCAATCGCGCGTCGGCGGTCTCGGCCGGCGGCGTCGCGTCGGGCGGCGCCGCGATGCCGGTCGGAAGCATGGCGATGACGGTGGTGAGCGTGAGGAAGCTGGCGGCGGTCGCCGCGACCAGCGCGGCCGCGGCCAGGCCGCCGAGGCCGAAACGCTGGCCGAAGATCGGGAAGACAGTCAGCATCGGCGAGGCGGCGAGGATGAGACCGGCTGCCATCAGACCTGCCGGCACGCCGCCGATGAGGACAAATCCGGCCGCGACGGCCAGCGGATGCAGGATCAGCTTCGCCAGCACGATCCAGGCCACGTCTGTGTTCAGCGAGGCCAGACCGACCCCGGCCAGGGTGCCGCCGACGACGAAGAGCGCACACGCGGCGGATGCATCCGCGACCATGCCGATCGCCCGGTCGAGCGGCGCGGGGAGCGACACGCCGGCGAGCGAGAGGAGGATTCCGACAAGGATCGCCAGGAAGAGCGGCATGCGGACGAGCCTCGCCCCGGCGTCGGCCACCATGCGCGTGACCGGCCGCGCGTCGCCGCGGCTGGCTTCCGCCAGCCCAAGCGCCAGCGGAATGATCAGCGCGTTTTCGACCAGCATGGAGAGCGGCAGTGCGGTTAGCGCCGGGGCGCCGATCGCCAGCGACGCCACCGGAAAGCCGACGAAGCCGCTGTTGGAGGCGACGCCGCCGAGGGAGGCGATCGCGGCGTGGGAGAGCGTGCGGCCGAGCATGCGGAAAAAGGCCAGCGCCCCGAGGAAAACGACGAGCGAGCCGCCGGCATAGGCCGCGACGTAGCCGGCATTGAACGTCGTGGCGAAGTCCTGGCCGAGCAAAGCGTTCAGGACGAGGGCAGGCAGCGCGAAGTTCAGGACGAAGAAGCCCAGTCCCGAGATGAAGTCGGGCGGCACCGCGCCAAGCCGGGCCGCGCCGAATCCCAGCGCGATCAGCAGGAAGATGGGCAGCGTGGTGGCGAGGATGGCGGTCATGGACGTTGCCGATCTCCCCCCTTGAGGGGGAGATGCCAAACTTGACCAGACTGGGCAGGCCAGAGGGGGGTGCCCGCGCGACGCGATAATGCCGTCATCGCACTACACCACACTCCGAGTTCTTCCTGCCGACCGAGGCATGATCGCTGCCTATCGATGTACTCGAACTGTAACCCGGCGATCATAGTCGATTGACCGGGGCACCCCCCCCTCTGGCCCGCGGGCCATCTCCCCGCAGGGGGGAGATGGCTAGGCCGCGGCCTGCTTGGTCCGCCAAGAGTCCGCGTAGTTCTCGCGGGCTTCCTGTGCGTAGGGCACGGCCGACACGCGGACGCGGATTTCCGTCTGCTTGTGCGGCTCGACGGTCGTCTTCTTGGTGCCGCCGTCCTCTTCGCCCCACACCATCGTCAGCACGTCGCCGACCTGCACGTCCGGATCGACGATGCCGAGCGAGAGGTACGAGCGCTCATTGTAGGAGTAGCCGGCGAACATCGACATGCCGACCATCTTCGATCCCTTGACGATCATGTCGGCATTGGTCGAGGCATAGTTGGCGTTGGGGATGTCGATGTACTTGAAGTTGTCGACGCCCGGCTCGAAGAAGGAGCGGAAGACGCGGCCGACATCGTCGGCGTTCCATTCGAAGGTGACCTTCTTGCGGTGCGGTTTGCCGGCGATCTTCTCCAGTGCCTCGCGGCCGATGAAGTCGTGGTCGAACTTCACGAACGGGCCATAGCCGAGCTCGTACGGGGTCACGTAGTAGTCCTCGATGTTCTTCGACTTGAAGCTGCCGCCGATCGAGCCGCCGCCTTCGTAGCCGTCGGCCGGAAGATACTCGCGGTACGACTTCATGCGCTCACCGGTGTAGACGGCCGGGAGCGGGGAGGGGATCCAGCCGGATTCAAGCGTGTTGGTGGCGTAGGCGCGCGAGCCGCAGAGCCGCATGCCGAATTCCTTGCCGGCCTCGAAGATGATGTCGCGGATCTCCTCGGCTTCTTCGTAGGGGCCCCAGATTTCCAGACCCGGCGCACCGGACATGCCGTGGCGCAGGCAGCGCACGTCGCGGCCGCCGATCTTGATCTTGTCCATGGTGAAGAACTTCACCTCCGGGATCGGGCCGCCATTCACCTTTTCCAGGATCTTCCAGGCGTTCGGGCCCTGGACCTGGTAGCGGTAGCGCTTGCGGAACACGCCCTTCGATCCGGGACGCGACGGGGAACGGTCGTCGCGCTCGGTGGTGACCTTGAAGCCGCCCGTCTTGGCGTGGAACTCGACCCAGTTGATGGTCGGCACGCGGCCGACGATCAGGAGCTGGTTCTCGGCCAGGTGGAACAGGATCACGTCGCCGATCACATGGCCGCTGTGGCTGACCGGGACGAACTGCTTGGCGCGGTTCACCGGAAACTTCTCGACGCTGTTGATGCCGAGATAGGAGATCAGCTTGACCGCATCCGGCCCTTCGATCAGGAGCTCGGCCATGTGGTGCGTCTGGTCGAACAGCACGGCGGTGTTGCGCCAGGCCCACTGCTCGTCGCGCCAGCTCGTGAATTCGTTCGGCACGACCGGATAGATGTAGGCGCCGATCTTCGAGTTGCGCAGGTGGTCGACGGTGTTGCCAACCTCCTTCAGCAGCTGTTCGAGATTCTTCTTTGCCATGATGGCCTCCCTGACGATTGTTCGTTTCGTGCGGTCGGAGCGTGCTAGCGCACGGTCCGGATCAAAGCGCCGCCGGGCACACGCTCCAGCGCCTTCTCGTGATGCAGCGCCAGGCGCAGATTTCGTGCGGCAAGGCGTGCGTGCTCCTGCATGATCGCCTCGGCGCGCGCGCCTTCGTGATTGGCGATCGCCTCGACGACGCATCGGTGCTGGTCCTGCGCGACGTAGAGGATCCGGTGCGACTCCGGCATGACGGACTGGGCCATGACGAAGCCGCTCGGCGACGCGAACGGCAGCGATACCGCGCGGTCGATCTGACGCTTCAGCGTGGGGCTTTCCGCGAGGTCGATGATCAGCGCGTGCAGGCGTGCATTGGCGGCGACATAAGCGGAGAAGCCGTCCTCCGTGCCAATCGCGGCGTCAACCACCTCGTCGAGTTCGCGCAGGCACGCATGCAGCGGCCCGAGCCGCGACGCCGAGCCGCGCTCGGCGGCGAGCCGCGCCGCCAGCCCTTCCAGCGCGCCGCGGACCTCGATGGAGTCGAATACGTCCTGCTGGGAGAAGGATTTGACCGAGAAGCCGCCGGACGGGATTGTCTCGACCAGTCCTTCCTCCGCCAGGCGCTGCAGCGCGGCGCGGATCGGCGTGCGCGAAATGCCGGTGCGGTCCGCGACGGACAGTTCCGAGATGCGCTTGCCGGGCGCCAGTTCACCCGCGAGGATCAGTTCGCGGATGGCCAGCAACGCCTTCACCGAGCGGGAGCGATTGCTCTCGGCGTCGTCTTCGGTGGGGAATGCCGCGATGCGAGCCATGGTTGCGCCGGTCTTTCGCACGAGTATCGAATGCAGATTGTATGCAACTTTGTGTTTGGCGGCCTCGTTTGTCAAGCGCGCGGTCCTCGTATGGCCGCCGAACGACATGCGCCATCCACCGAAAATGCGGGGACAGGACGGGTTTCGCGGCGGCAGGCTGCAATGGCGCCGAGCTGCGGAGCCCAGATCGTCGCTCGCAAAGGTCCGGCAACCTTGTAGACGAAGGCGGACGGCTGCCCGCTCAGGCGCGACGTGCCGTACCGTCACGACGAATTTGGAACCGGCCTCTTGGCTTGGTCCGGAACACCTGTATACATTGATCGTGCAAGTCGCGCCGTGCCGCGGTTTTCCGCCCGGTACGGCTTAAGGGAGGAATTCAGATGTTCAAGAAGACAGCGCTCGCGGCGCTCGGTCTCGGTCTCGCACTGTCGACCAGCGCCTACGCTCAGGAAACCATCAAGGTCGGGCTCATCCTGCCCTATTCGGGTCCGTTCGCCGATGCGGCCAACCAGCTCGAGGCCGGCGTCAATCTCTACGTGGCCAAGCATGGCGATACGGTCGCCGGCAAGAAGATCGAGTTCATCCGCAAGGACACCGGCGGCCCGAACCCCGACGTTGCCAAGCGTCTGGCGCAGGAACTGGTCGTGCGCGACGGCGTCGACATCATCGCCGGCTTCGCGCTGACGCCGGAGGCGCTGGGCGCCGCGGACGTCGCCACCGAGGCCAAGAAGATGATGGTGGTGATGAACGCCGCAACTTCGGTCGTGACCGAGAAGTCGCCCTACATCGTGCGCACCTCCGTCACCATTCCGCAGGTGAACTACGTGTTCGGCAAGTGGGTGGCGGAGAAGGGCGGCGTCAAGCAGGCCTATACGCTGGTTGCCGACTACGGCCCGGGCCTCGACGCCGAGAAGTCGTTCGCCAAGGGCTTCACCGAGGCGGGCGGCACGATTGTCGGCGCCGACAAGACCCCAGTTGCCAATCCGGATTTCTCCGCCTTCGTGCAGCGCGTCGCCGACGCCAAGCCGGAAGCGGTCTACATCTTCATCCCGGGCGGCGCGCAGCCGGCCGCGATGGGCAAGGCGCTGGCCGACCGCGGGCTCACCCCGCCGAACGTCAAGCTGTTCGGGCAGGGCGAACTCACGCATCCGGAAGCGCTGGAGAGCATGGGCGACACCGCCAACGGCATCATCACCACGTTCCACTACACGCTGGAGCGCGACGATCCGATGAACAAGGAGTTCGTCGACGGCTACCACGCGGCCAACAATGGCCGCAGCCCCGACCTGTTCTCGATCGGCGGCTACGACGGCATGCATCTCATCTACGAGACGCTGAAGAAGACCAATGGCGACGCCTCGGGCGACGCGCTGGTGGAAGCGGCGAAGGGCATGGCCTGGCAGAGCCCGCGCGGGCCGATGTCGATCGACCCCGAGACCCGCGACGTGGTGCAGACCGTCTACATCCGCGAAGTTCAGAAGGTCGGCGACAAGCTTCAGAACGTCATCATCGACCAGATCGCGGATGTGAAGGACCCGAACCACGGCGCCGCGCAGTAGTCGCGGTTCCGGCTTGACGAATGCGCGAACTGGCCGGTTACTGACGCCGTGATCAGCCAGTTCGCCATCGTCCTGTTCGACGGATTCGCTTTCGGGATGCTCCTGTTCGTCCTGTCGGTGGGTCTGTCGGTGACCATGGGGCTGATGAACTTCATCAACCTCGCGCACGGCGCCTTCGGCATGCTTGGCGGATACGTCGCGGTGACGCTGATGCGCCAGATGGGCATGCCGTTCCTTGCGGCACTGCCCTGTGCCTTCTTCGCAGCCGCGCTGCTCAGCATCGTGCTGGAACGAACACTCTTCCGGCGGCTCTACCGGGCCGGAGAGCTCAACCAGGTGCTCTTCACCATCGGGTCGGTGTTCGTGGCGGCGGCGGTCGCGACCTATGTGTTCGGCACCGTCCAGCAGGTCATCCCGATGCCCTCCTGGCTGCGCGGCTCGGTGGAGGTGCTCGGGCTGAGGCTCAACGTCTACCGCATCTTCATCATCGCGGTGGCGCTGGCGGTCACCGCGCTGCTGGTCTTCGGGCTCGAGCGCACGCGGCTTGGCGCGCAGGTGAGGGCGGCCGTCGACAACCAGCGCGTCGCGCAGGGGCTCGGCATGGACGTCGAGCGCATCTTTGCCGTCACCTTCGCGCTGGGCAGCGGTCTTGCCGGGCTTGGCGGGGCGCTCGCCGTCGAGATCGTCGGCCTCGACCCGTCCTTCGGCTTCCATTACCTCGTTTATGTGCTGATCGTCGTCGCCGTGGGCGGCCTGGGATCGGTCACGGGCTCCTTCGTCGGGGCTGCTCTGCTCGGGATCGGCGATGTGGCGGGCAAATATTTCATGCCGGAGGTGGGTTCGTTTCTGATCTACCTCATCATGGTGGCGATCCTGTTCGTGAAGCCGCTCGGCCTGTTCGGGAAGCGGTGATGTCTCCGCTCTACGTTGCCCCCCTCTGTCCTGCCGGACATCTCCCCCACGGATGGGGAGATTGGCCGGCCGCCTGGGTTTCGCAAGTCGTCCAGGCTGCTGATCTCCCCCCGTGTGGGGGAGATGTCCGGCAGGACAGAGGGGGGCAACGTAGAGCGCGAACCATGTCGGTATCGGGTTATCGCCGATGACCAATGCCGCGTTGACCCCCGACCCCCACGCCTGGCTGAAGGCCCGCGGCCGCTGGTCGCCGTTCGAGATCGCGTTCTGGGCAGCAACCTTGCTGCCGTTCTTCTTCTTCCCGAGCTATCTGCCGCTGGCCAGCCAGATCGCGATCGCGGCGCTCTTCGCCATCTCCGTCGACCTCGTTCTCGGCTATGCCGGCATCGTGACGCTCGGCCATGCGATGTTCTTCGGCATCGGCGCCTATGCCGCCGGCATCATCAGCAGCCGGTACGGCTGGACCGAACCGTTGACGGGGCTGCTCTTCGCCGGCCTTGTCGCGGGTGCCGTCGGCTTCATCGCCAGCTTCCTGATCGTGCGCGTCCAGCACCTGGCGCTGCTGATGATCACTCTCGGTCTCGGCCTGCTGACCTACGAGCTGGCGAACGCGATGAGCTGGCTGACAGGCGGCACCGACGGGCTGATGGGCATCGACATTGCGCCGATCTTCGGCGTGTTCAACTTCGACCTGTGGGGCCGGACCGCCTACGCCTATTCGCTGGCCGGCCTGTTCGTCGGCTTCCTGCTCAGCCGGCGCATCGTGCACTCGTCCTTCGGGCTGGCGCTGCGGGGCGTGCGCGAGAACGTGAGGCGGATGCCGGCCATCGGGTCGGAACACAGGGTCCATCTCCAGAAGATCTATACGATCTCCGCCGCGCTGGCCGGCATCGCCGGCGCGCTGCTGACGCAGACGACCGAGACCGCGTCGCTGCAGACGCTCAATTTCGAGCGCTCGGCCGACGTGGTGGTGATGCTCATCCTCGGTGGCACGGGGCGGCTGTACGGCGGCATCCTGGGTGCGGCGATCTTCATGATCGCGCGCGACCAGCTCGCCGGCATCAATCCGCAGTACTGGTATTTCTGGATCGGCTTCCTGCTCATGCTGGTCGTCCTCACCATGCCGAAGGGAATCCTCGGCGGTCTCGCCCGGCTGGCCGGCAGGCGCGACGAATGACGGCCGCCGAGCCCGTTCTCGCCACGGAGGCGCTGCAGAAGAGCTTCGGCCAGCTCCAGGTCGCGCGCGACGTGACGCTGTCGCTGCCGCGCGGCGCGCGGCACGCGCTGATCGGCCCGAATGGGGCGGGCAAGACCACGCTCATCAACCTGATTACCGGGCAGCTGACGCCCGATTCAGGTCGGATCGTGCTTGGCGGCGAGGACGTCACCCGCACGCCGGTCGCTGCCCGCGTACGCAGGGGCCTGGCGCGGACATTCCAGATCAACACGCTGTTCCCGGACCTGACGCCGCTGGAATCCGTCACCCTCGCGATCCTCGAGCGGGAGGGTGCGGCCGGACGGTTCTGGTCGAATATCGCTACGCACAGCGGCGCGATCGACGAGGCATTCGACATCCTGACCCGCCTGCGGCTCGCGGATGTCGCGACGCGGCCGACACGCACGCTGCCCTACGGCCAGCAGCGCCTCCTGGAGATCGCGCTGGCGCTGGCGACGCGGCCGAAGGTGCTGCTGCTCGACGAGCCCGCAGCCGGCGTTCCGAAGGACGAGAGCGCGGTGCTGTTCAACGTGATCGCGCAGTTGCCCGACGACATATCGGTTCTCTTCATCGAGCACGACATGGACATCGTGTTCTCCTTCGCCAGCCGCATCATCGTGCTGGTGGCGGGCGGCGTGCTGCTCGAGGCCGAGCCGTCGGTTGTGCGCAACGACGCGCGGGTCCGCGAGGTGTATCTGGGGCAGGGCACGCATGGCTGAGCCGCTGCTGGAGTTTCGCGATGTCCGCGCCGGCTATGGCGAGGCCGTGGTGCTGGACGGCGTGTCGTTCGCGCTGCCGGTCGGCGGGAGCCTCGCTGTGCTCGGCCGCAACGGCGTTGGCAAGACGACGCTGCTGCTGACGGCCATGGGCTTCGTGCCGCTGATGCGCGGCGCCGTGCTGTTCGGCGGCCGGGACATTTCGCGGCTGCCGCCGCACAAGCGCGCGCTCCTCGGGTTGGGCTGGGTGCCACAGGAGCGCGAAATATTCCCTTCGCTCAGCGTCGAGGAGAACCTGACGGTCACGGCACGCCCCGGCCGGTGGGGTCTCGACGCGCTTTACGGCCTGTTCCCACGTCTCAGGGAGCGCCGCGGCAATATGGGCAACCAGCTTTCCGGCGGCGAGCAGCAGATGCTCGCCATCGCGCGCACGCTTTCCACCAATCCGTCCCTCCTGCTGCTGGACGAGCCGCTGGAAGGGCTGGCGCCGATCATCGTCGAGGAACTCACCGCCGCGATCCGCCGCATGGCGACCGACGAGGGCATCGCGCTGCTGCTGGTGGAGCAGCATGCGCAGATCGCACTTGGGCTCACCTCCGCTGCGATCGTGCTCGAGCGTGGTGTCGTCGCCCACCGTGCCGCGTCGGCCGCCCTCATGAGCGACGACGCCGCGCTCGACCGCTATCTCGGCCTCAAACTCGGCTGAGCGTGGATCGCCGGTCGGGAAATCATGCGCCTTGTCCGTCGTGCGGCGATCCGCTTCGCCGCACCACGCGCTTGACGTTGTAGCCCAGCCTCGACGACAGCTCGTTGACCGCCTCGAGAACCTGCGTCGCGCAGTCGTTCATGGCGGCGTCGCTGTAGCGCGAGGCCGGCCAGCCGATGGTGATCGCGGCGACCGGTTTGCCTGTCCTGTCGAAGATCGGAGCGGCCAGTCCCTTCACGTCGACGGCCGCCGTCTCCTGGGTCGCGGTCGCGAAGCCGCGGCGGCGGATCGTCGCGATATCGCGCTCGGCCTCCCGGCGCAGCGTGTCGACCAGACCGGCGGCCGCGGCCGGATACGGCTCGGCCATCGCGGCGGCCCTGTTCCTGGGGTTCAGGAAGGCCAGCATCGCGCGGCCCGTCGCACCTGCGTATAGTGGCGCACTCTCGCCGGTGGCGGCGTTCCAGTGGATCGAGAGCGGACTTGCCTCCTGAAGGATCTGCACGCAGCGGTTCTGCATGGACACTCCGAGCGCGACCGTCTCGTTGGAATGGTCCCTGAGCTTGCGGATGTAGGGGGCCGCCATGTGCCTGAGCTCGCTTCCGGGAGCCCCTTCGGACAGCCGCAGCAGACCCGGGCCGAGAACGTAGCGGCCCGTTCCCTTCGCCTGGACGACCATGTCGCGCGCCGCCAGGGTCTGCAGGAGCCTGTGAACCGTCGCGCGATCGAGGTCGACCATGCGGCCGATCTCGGTCGGGCCCATCGGTGTCTTCTTCTCCGCCAGCGCGAAGAGGATGCTGGTCGCCCGTTCGACGACCCGGACCGAGGGCGAGGTTCCCTTGCCGGCCCGATCGTCCTCGCCATCCCCGCGCTTCACGGCGCTACCCGATGCGCCAGCGCCCGCATTGTCTCGGCTCGGCGATCGCCCAACCGGCCGGCCTCACTGCGCATCGTAACCAAGTTGCGCCGAGAGTGCCGAAGCGGCACGCAGAAGCGCGTTCTTGGCGCGCTCGAGTTCGGGTCCGGTGAACCGCGAGGTCGGTCCGCAGATGCCGAGCGATGCGACCGGCGCACGGCTGCGGTCGAACACCGGCGCTGCGATGCCGGTGGCGTCTGCCGAAAGTTCCTGGACCGCGACCGCGTATCCGGTCTCGCGGATGAGCGGGATCTCCGCCCGGGCCTGTTGGCGGGCGGCGTCCGCCAGGTGGCCATAGGAGGGCATGTGCGCCTCGGCATATGCGCGTTCGAGTTCCGAGGCCGGCATGAAGGCGAGGATCGCCTTTCCGGCCGCGCCGGCATAGAGGGGCACGCTGGCGCCGATCTCCGCATTCCAGCGAACCCGGTGCCGGCTGGGCTCCACCGATATGTGCGTGCAGCGGTTCTGCGACAGGACGCTCAGCACCGCCGACTCGCCCGACAGGTCGCGCAGGCGCTCCAGGTGCGGCACCGCCAGGTCCTGGATCTGGTTGTCTGGGACGCCTTCGGCCAAGGCGAGAAGCCCCGGCCCGAGCACGTAGCGCCCGGCCTGCTGCGACGCGATCGCGAGCTTCCGCACCGACAGCGACTGCAGCATGCGATAGACCGTCGCGCGGTCGATGCCCGTGCGGCGGCTGATCTCGCTGGGCCCGAGCGGTCCCCGCTCCGCCGCGAGGCAGGACAGGACGTCGAGGGCGCGGTGGAGGGTGCGGACGGCGCCGTCGGCTGCCATCGGCGATGGCTCGGCGTCCGGCCCAGGACCTGCGCCACCCAGCCGGTCCGCAACTCCGAATCGGGGCTCCGCCCGCCGTCGAAGCTCCTTGTCGGCCCGCGCCGGGGGGAGGTCGAGTGGGCTCACGCCGTCGCGCCTGCCGCAGGCTTCCATACCCGCTCGAACAATCGCATGAAGTTTCCGCCGAGGAAGTTCCGCACCTCGGCCTCACTGAACCCCATTCTCAGAAGTCCTTCGGTGACGTTGGGCAGCTCCGCATTCGATTCCATGCCCTTCGGATACTGGAACTTGACCTTGATATACGGAATCCCGTTGATCGTCGTGCTCTTTTCCCAGGTGTTTTCGACGATGGGCGACCACCAATCCTCCATCAGGTCGGGACCGATGCCGATGCACTCCGGGCCACCCACCTCGGCGATGTGGGCGATCTGGCGCAGCACGTCGTCCAGCGTCGACGTCTCCTTCTTCGTCACCAGGTAATGCAGGGCATGGAAGCCGATGACGCCGCCGGAGCGCCCGATCCTGCGGATCAGATCGTCGGGCAGGTTGCGCGGTACGTCGCACAGTGCGCGGGCGTTGGAATGGGACGCCGTGATGGGATCGCTGCTGATCTCCAGCACGTCCTCCGTGCCCTTGTCAGACAGGTGCGAGACGTCGACGAGGATGCCCAGCCGGTTGCATTCCCGGACGACGTTGACGCCGAAATGCGTCAAGCCGGCGCCGCTGCGCTCGCGGATTCCGTCGGCGACCTCGTTGCGCAGGTCGTGCGTCAGTCCGAGGCAGCGCAGTCCGAGGCGATAGAAGTTGCGCAGGTACGAGATTTCGTTCTGGAGCGGCGAGGCGCCCTCGAAGCAGATCACATAGGCGATCTTGCCGTCGCGCTTTGCCCGCCGGATATCCTCCGCGGATGTCGCGAGGATGAAGTCCGTCGATTCCTCGAGTTCCGCATGCGTGTGGTCGAGCGCACGCATCGCGCGCTGCAGGAAGTCCGTGGTCAGCCGCGTCGCCGGCAGATATCCGTAGGGGCCGTCCCCCGCGATGTGGTCGCAGACCACGGTCGCCCCGCCCGCGCGAAGGGTCGGCAGATGGTGCCTGTCGAGCACGTTGCGTTCGCCGACCTCCCGCCGCCAGTCGACATTGGAAGCGACGAGATCGGTGTGCCCGACCACCACGATCGAATCCGCGTGGATGTCACGCGCCATCTTTGCAAAATCGGTCATCATCCCTCTCCGGCCGGAGACAGGTTTCCCACCGCGCGACGAATTGGTCAACTAGCTTGACATAATGTCAAATCGCTTGACATATTCGACATGTGAATGACCGGACGGGCGGTCGTTCGTCGCGGCGACCGCGACCGCATCCGCACTCGCGGCGGAGGCAGACTAGGCAAAAGGGGGCCCGCAGGGGAGTCGGATGTCCGGCATCGGCATTGTCCCACAGACGGAGACGCGGGCAGCGCGCTGCTCCGCCTGCGCCGGAGCCAGCGCCTGATGCGCGCGGCGGCGGCACCACGCAGCGACCTGCGCGTGGACGACCCCGTCGCGGTCCTGGCGGACTTCGCCGCACGGCTCTCCTGGGACGATCTGCCGGGCGAGGTTCGCCGGCATGCCGCCGACATGCTTCTCGATACGCTGGGCGTGATGATCTGGGGCGCCCAGGACACCTTCCTGGGGGCTTTCAGGCAGAAGGTCCTGCGCGGCGAACGCGGTTCGGTCACGATCTACGGCACCGCCGACAGGGCCGACCCGGCAACGGCCGCGCTCTTCAATGCGGCCACCACCACCGTCACCCAGATCGACGAAGGCCACCGTCGCGCCCTCGGCCATCCCGGCATCCACATCATCCCCGCCGCCCTTGCGATCGCTGAACGCGAAGAAATGTCGGGGCGCGATCTCGTCACCGCCATCGTCGCGGCCTACGAGGTCGCCGTGCGGATCGGACGGTCGATGCGGCCGCTGAAGCCCGGCATCCACGCGCATGGCCACTGGGCCGTTGTCGCGGCGGCGGTCGCCGGCGCCAAGCTGCTCGGCGGCGACGCGCAGATGCTGGCGGAAACGATCGAATCAGCCGCGACGCTGACGCTTCGGCCGACGACGCGAACCGTGAACGAGGGAGCCACGGCGCATCACCTCGGCGTGGGGCTGGGAACTCAGAACGCGGTGCAGGTCGCGTATGCGGCCGCCGCTGGGATGACCGGATCGCCCGGCACCCTCACCGGATATCTCGGACCGGACTCCGCGGTCGAGTTCCGCCCCGGATTGCTGGTCGAGGGGCTCACGGGCGACGCCATGCGCTTCGAGATCCTCGACAGCTACTTCAAGTTCCTGCCGATGTGCGCGCATGCGCTCACCACGATCGAAGCGGTCGACGCATTGCGCGGCCGGGTACCGTCGGCAGACGCCGTGCGGTCCGTCCGGGTCAGGACGTACGGCCTTGCGGCAGAGCTCAGCAACCCGCGGCCGCCAGCCAGGCTCGCGGCCAAGTTCTCCATTCCCTTCGGGGTGGCCGCGCGCCTGATCTCGGACGATCGCAGGCTGTCGTCCCTTCACGATCGCGACCTCGGTGATCCGGCGCTGATCGATCTGATGGCGCGCGTCGATGTCGCCGCGGATCCGGATCTGGACCGGCTCTATCCCAATGCCCGGCCCTCGATCGTCGAAGTGGAACTGGCAGACGGCACGCGTCTCAGCGAACGCCGGGACATGCCGAAAGGCGACGCGGCCAACCCGGCGACCGCCGACGAGCTTTTCGCCAAGTTTCTCGAACTGGCGTCGCCTGCGCTCGGCCAGCGACAGGCGGACGAACTGGGAAGAATGGCGCTGGCGATCGCCGACGTCGACAGCGTGGCCGACCTCGCCTGGGCCGGCGCCAAGCACATCTAGAGGAACGAACCTTGAGCCACGTACAGCAACTTTCCCCGGAAGACGCCAAGCGGGCCGCCATCGAGCAGATGCGCCCTGGGACGGAGCGCGATTTCGTCGGCTACGGCCGCGACGTGCCGAAGGTGCGCTGGCCGAACGGCGCGCGTCTCGCCCTGAACCTCGTCGTCAATTACGAGGAAGGCTCCGAATACAACATCCCCGACGGCGACGGGCGCAACGAGGGTATCGGCGAGATCGGCTACACGATGCGGCCGGACGTGCGCGACCTCAGCACAGAATCGATCCACGAGTATGGCAGCCGCGCCGGCATCTGGCGGCTGATGCGCCTTTTCAGGCAGCAGGACATCAAGGTCACGTTCTTCGCCTGCGCCGTCGCGCTGGAGCGCAATCCCGACGTGGCGCGCGCGATGATCGAGGACGGACACGAGCCGTGCTCGCACGGCTGGCGCTGGGACGAGCCCTGGAACATGAGCCGCGAGGAGGAGCGCGACCGCATCCGCCGCTGCATCGCCTCGTTCGAGAAGACCTGCGGCCAGCGGCCGCTCGGCTGGTACACGCGCTACGGCCCCGGCATCTACACCCGCGAGATGATCGTCGAGGAGGGTGGTTTCGTCTACGACGCCAACGCCTACAACGACGACCTGCCCTATTTCGTCAACGTCGGCGAGAAGCGGCACCTCGTCGTTCCCTACACCCACACCTACAATGACGGGCGCTTCGTTCTGAACCCGGGCTATTCGAGCCCCTGGGACTATTTCGAGAACTGTCGGCGCGGCATCCAGTATCTCTGGGAGGAGGGCGCCACCCATCCGCGGATGATGTCGATCGGACTGCATCCGCGCTGGGTCGGTCAGGCTGGCCGCGCCAGCGCGCTGAAGGAGATCATCGAGTATGCCAAGGGCCTCGGCGACGTCTGGTTCGCGCGCCGCATCGACATAGCCAACTGGTGGCTGCAGCACCACGAGAGCTTCGAGCGCTAGATGATCGTTTCGCTGGAAAACGTCTTCAAGTCGTTCCAGGTGCCGGGCGGCGCACCGCTGCCCGTGCTGGACAACTTCTCCTGCGAGATCGCGGAGCGGGAGTTCCTCTGCATCGTCGGGCCGAGCGGATGCGGGAAGTCGACGCTTCTCACCATGCTGGGCGGGCTTGAGAAGCCGACGGGCGGCGTCATCCGGTTCAGCGGAGAGCGGTCGTCATCAGGCCCGCTCACGACCATCGTGTGGCAGGACTACGCGCTGATCCCCTGGCGCTCGGTCATCGACAACGTGTCGTTCGGGCTCGAGATCATGGGTGTGCCGAAGCATCAGCGCAAGGCTGAAGCGATGCGCCATCTCAAGCTCATGGGCATCGAGGGCTTCGACCAGCACTATCCGCATCAGCTTTCCGGCGGCATGCGCCAGCGTGTCGGCATCGCGCGCGCGCTCACCAACAATCCCGAAATCCTGCTGATGGACGAGCCGTTCGGCGCCGTCGACGCGCAGACGCGCATGGTGCTCCAGGACGAGCTGACGGCGCTGTGGATGCGCGACCGCAAGACCGTGCTGTTCATCACGCACAGCATCGAGGAGGCGTTGCTGCTGGGCGACAGGGTCATCGTGCTCAGCCCGCGGCCCGCCCGCATCCTGGAGGAGATCACGGTTCCGTTCCCGCGCCCGCGGTCAGTCGACATCGAACGCGACCCGCGCTTCACGGAGCTGCGGCTCCACATCTGGGACCTGCTCAAAGGCGGCGTCGAAAAGGCGAGGATCGAGCCGGAGGCGACCAGTGCTGGCACCCACTGATCCAAAGGCCGGCGACAAGGTGGTCGCCGAGATCCGCGCGCCGCAGACGCTCCAGCGCGGGCCGAACGTCGTGGAGCGCGCTCTGCGGTCCCCCGTCGGCTTCCTGTTCCCCGCCATCGCCGTCATCGTGCTGTGGGAACTCGGCGGGACGTTCGGCTTCATCGACCGCATCTTCTTCCCGCAGCCGAGCCGCATCTTCCGCGCACTGGAGCGGCTCGCCGCGGAGGGCGTGATCCTCGAGAACCTGTCGATCACGCTCCGACGCGTCGCCGCCGGTTTCGTCATCGGCACGATCCCGGCGGTGCTGGTCGGGCTGATGCTCGCCCGCGTCAAATGGGCGTCGCTGATCATCGATCCGCTGATCTCGCTCACCTATCCGATCCCGCACATCGCCACGCTGCCGCTGCTGCTCGTCATCTTCGGCCTCGGCTCGCCGCCGATCATCGCGCTGTCGTCGATCGTCTGCTTCTACCCGGCCGTCGTGAACACCGCGGCGGGCGTCCGCCAGGTGGACGAGCGGCTGGTGCAGATGGCGCGCAACATGGGTGCTTCGAGCCGCCAGCTGCTGTGGAAGATCATCATCCCCGCCGCACTGCCGACGATGTTCGCGGGACTGAGGCTCGGCCTCGGCCTGGCGCTCCTCGGCGGCATCGCCGGCGAGTTCGTCGCCGCGTCGGAAGGCATCGGCGC
This sequence comes from Rhizobiaceae bacterium, assembly GCA_019635755.1. Classification (GTDB taxonomy): domain Bacteria; phylum Pseudomonadota; class Alphaproteobacteria; order Rhizobiales; family Rhizobiaceae; genus OAS926. The sequence continues at coordinate 66,275 of JAHBYW010000008.1, forward strand.
GCAGACCTGGCTCTACTGGCAGGTCTACAAGATCGAGGACATGTACGCCACGCTCGTCGTGATCATCGCCACCGGCTTCACGATGACCAACGTCATGCTCTTCCTCGAACGCCGCTTCTTCAGCTGGTCCAAGGCGACCCAGAAGCAGCTGTGATCAACGTGAACGGTCAACGGGAGAACTAGTCATGAAGCATTATGCGAGGTCGGCCTTCGCGGCCATCGGACTGCTTGCCGGCGTCACCGTCGCTGCCGCGCAGGAACCGACGACGGTGAGGATGACTTATGTGAACATCGTTGCCATGGCGCCGCTCTACGCCGCCGAGGAAGAGGGGTTCTTCGCCAAGCACGGCATCAAGAACGAGCTGACTGTGGCCCCCAATCCGTACAACATCCTGCCGGCCCAGTCGCAGGGCGAGGTCGACGTCAACATCGTCGGCACGTCTGCGGCCTATTTCAACGCCCACAATCAGGGCCTGAAGATCCGCGTCGTGTCGGACCGCATGCAGTATCGCTGCTCGTCGGACAACATCCTGCTGGCGCGCGCGGCAGCCTATGACGAGGGCCTGAACGACACCGCCGGCCTGAAGGGCCGCAAGGTCGCGATCATCTCCCGCGGCTCGGGCACGGAATACTGGCTCAGCCTGATCCTGGCGAAGCACGGGCTGACCATCAACGACGTGCAGATCGTCACGCTGTCCTATCCCGACGTCGTCAACGCGCTGAAGACCGGCGCCATCGACGCCGGCTTCGTCACCCAGCCGCTTGCGGCGACCGCGATCCTCGACGGCACTGCCAAGCGCCTCATCGCCATGCATGAACTGCTGCCCGGCGAGCAGCTCGGCAAGCTGATCATGTCGCAGGAGTTCATCGAGCGCGACGGTGGCAAGCACGCCGCGGCGTGGCTGGCTGGCTGGATCGAAGGCGTACGCTTCGCTCAGGATCCGGCGAACAAGGACCGCATGATCGAGCTGGTCACCAAGTGGACCAAGGCAGACGGCGCCCTGATCGCCAAGATGTACGGCACCGACCAGTGGCCCTATGCCGACCCGAACGGCGACCTCGACACCGAGTTCGTCGCCAAGGACGGCCAGTGGATGCTCGACCAGAAGCTGATCGAGCGCCTGCCGACGCCGGAGGAGTATTACGACACGCGTCCGCTCAAGGCGGCGCAGGAGATCGTCGGCCGCGTTGAAGTCAACCGCGACTGCAGCACGATCCCGGTGTTCCAGTAAGCCTCTCGAAGCGGAGCCCGCCATGTATCCGGAAAAGAGCAAGACCAAAGAAAAGCTGCGGAAGGGCGAGGTGGCGTTCGGCAGCCTGACGCTGGTTCCGGAGCCATCGCTGGTGGAGATCGTCGGCCTCGCCGGCTACGACTTCATGGTGATCGACACCGAACACGCGGCCGCTGACGGGCAGAAGGTGACCAACATGATCCGCGCCGGACAGGCGGCGCGGATCACCCCCTTCGTGCGCATCCGGCACGTCGAGGAAAAGCAGATCCTCTGGGTGCTCGACAGCGGCGCCGAGGGGATCATGATCCCCATGCTGGAAAGCGCGGAGACGGCGCGCCAGGCCTACCGCCTGACGCGCTACCCGCCCGACGGCGACCGGACGCTCTGCTCGGCCACCCGCACGGCCGGCCACGGCGTCTACCGCAACGACTTCCGGCCGTTCCTGGAAGGCGTCAACTCCGAGATGATGATCCTCGGCCTGGTCGAGACCCCTGAGGCGGCCGGCCGGATCAAGGAGATCGTCGCGGAGAAGGAAGGCGTCGACGTTATCTTCGCCGGCCGCGCCGACCTCTCGATCAAGATGGGCGTCGGCTACAACCCCGCGCATCCGAAGGTGATCGACATCACCAAGCGCATCCTCTCCTCGACCATCGAGGGTGGCAAGGTCGCGGGCGTGCTCGCCTACGATCTGGAGGACGCGCAGAACTGGATGGACTTCGGCTGCCGCTTCATCATCTATTCGCAGCCGGAGATTCTGCTGTCGGCGCACTACCGCGATACGCTGGGCAAGTTGCGCCAACACGCGGGCGGGCTGCGCAAGGGCAAGCGGGCCGCCTGACCGGGCGATCCGCTCGGCGAGCGACGAGGCGGGCGGCGCCTGGCCGCCCCTACCGCGAGGTTTCTGATGGACCTGCAGCTTTCGGGACGCGTGGCGCTGGTGACGGGCGCCGGCGTGGGGATCGGCCGCGGCATCGCAGAGATGCTGGCGGACGAAGGGGTCCGCCTCGCCATCCTTGCCCGCCGGCAGCCGATGCTGGAGGCGGTTGCCGACGCGATCGAGGCGCGGGGCCACAAGCGGCCGCTGGTCGTCGCGCAGGACATCACCGGCGACGGCGCCGCCGCCATCATCCGCGACCGCGTGCTGGAGCGTTTCGGCCGGCTCGACGTCCTGGTCAACAATGCCGGCGGGTCCCGCCCGACCGCCGGTCTCGGCACGCCCGAGGAATGGGACGCCGGCATGCGGCTGAATTTCGGCGCCGGCCGCGATCTGGCGCACGCCTTCCTGCCGACGATGCAGGCCGCACGCTTCGGCCGTATCATCAATCTGACCGGAACCGACGAACCTCTCGTGCTGAACGCGGCCATCCCGCCCAACGGAGCCGTGCAGATGTGGTCCAAGGCGCTGTCCCGTTTCGTCGGCCCGGACGGCATCACGGTGAACTGCATCGCGCCGGGCAAGGTCCATTCCGAACAGATCGACCACCGCAACATGCCGTCCCGCGAGGTGCAGGAGGCATGGGTCCGGGAGAACTGCCCTGTGGGCTATATCGGCGAGCCGGGCGACGTGGCGTTCGTCGTTGCGATGCTGGCATCGCCGCTGGGCCGGTATGTGACCGGCCAGGTGATCCATGTCGATGGCGGCGCTCGGCGGGTCGCGACCTGATCCTGACGTTTTATCTGATGAAACGAGATTGCACTGCCTGAACGCGCGACCGCATCGGGCAAGCACGTAAGTTGACGGCGAGGCATGTGGCTTGATCTTGGCTCAATAGGCCAAATCAGCCGCAGGGCGCACCGCTGGATGAACAGACGAGTAGCTGCAGTCGAACTTTCGGCCGACGCCGGGCGCGTGTCAGCGTCGCGCGGCGGTCGCCGTTCGGCTTCCGTCAAGGATTTGCCCGAGGTCCGGATCGGCGCGTATCTGAAACACGCGCGGCTGGCGAAGCGCCTACGGCTCAAGGAACTGGCGGCGGAAGTCGGCTGTACCGAAAGCTTCCTGTCAAAGGTCGAGAACAACAAGGTTCGCCCGTCGCTGTCGGTGCTGCACCGGCTGGTCGTGGTGCTCGACATCGATATTGCCGCGCTCTTCGATCCCGAACAGATCGACGCGGGCCCCGTGTCGGTGACGCGTGCGGGCGAACGGCCGGTCGTCAAGCCGCGGGCGCACGCCGGGTCCGGTTTGGTGCTGGAGAGGATCGTGTCTGCGTCGCCTCTGATCGAGGCCAGCGTCTATACGATCGATCCGGGCTGCTCCGGCGAGAATTCCGCCCGCCGCGAAGGCGAGGAGGTGGGCTATGTGCTGCAGGGCGAGATGGAATTGACGGTCGAGGGGCGGAGCTACCGGCTCGGCAAGGGAGACACCTTCTTCTTCCGGTCGACGCACCCCCATGCATACCGGAACAGCGGCACCGCGAATCTGAGCGTCCTTTGGATCAACACGCCGCCGTCGATCTGACGGCGGCGTTGCCCCTATGGCGTTCTGGAGCAAGGTGGAATCACCTTGCGTCGCACAAATGCGGCCAGATCAGTGAGGTGGACATGATCTGTCCCGAAAACCGCTGCGCACGTTTTGTGATCATGGTCTAGACTGGCCTCCTTCGGCGAGGAGGCCTGGGCGTGCGCATTCGGCGGATCGAGACCTTCGCGACGCAGTTCATCGGCTTCGTTCGCATCACCAACGAGCAGGGCCGCACGGGCTGGGGACAGGTGTCCACCTACAATTCCGACATCACGTCGACCGTGCTGCACCGGCAGGTGGCGCCCTGGGTGCTGGATGTCGAGTTCGAGGATATCGATGCGCTGACCGACAAGGTGATCGAGCGTGAGCATAAGTTCCCCGGCTCCTACATGAAGCGGGCGCTGGGCGGCCTCGACACGGCGATCTGGGATTTGCGCGGCAAGATCGCCGGCAAGCCGGTGACGTCGCTGATCGGCGGCTCGCCGGGCAAGCTGCGCGCCTACGCGTCCTCGATGAAACGCGACATCACGCCGGAGCAGGAAGCGGAGCGGTTCCGGAAACTGCAGGCCGAGCAGGGGTTCGACGCGTTCAAGTTCCGCGTCGCCGCCGAATACGGCCACGACGTCGACGAATGGCCGGGCCGCACCGAGGCGATCGTGCCGGCGATCCGCAAGGCGCTCGGCGACGCCGCGGCGCTTTTGGTCGACGCCAATTCAGGCTTCTCGCCGAAGCGCGCCATCGAGGTGGGCCGGCTGCTGAAAGACAATCGCGTCGAGCATTTCGAGGAGCCGTGTCTCTACTGGGAACTGGAGCAGACCAGGGAAGTCGCCGACGCGCTCGACGGCATCGACGTCACCGGCGGCGAGCAGGACTGCGAAATCCCGACATGGCGGCACATGATCGACATGCGGGCCGTCGACATCGTCCAGCCGGATATCCTCTATCTCGGCGGCATCAGCCGCACGCTCCGCGTCTGCACCATGGCGCACGCTGCCGGCCTGCCGATCACCCCGCATGCGGCGAACTGGGGGCTGGTGACGCTCTTCACCATGCACCTGCTGCGCGCCATTCCGGGCGCGGGGAAATATCTGGAGTTTTCGATCGAAGGCCCGGACTATTATCCGTGGCAATACGGCCTGTTCCGCAAGTTCCCGTACGATGTCGTGGGCGGGCAGGTGACCGTGTCGGACGAGCCGGGCTGGGGCATCGAAGTCGAGCCGGAATGGCTGGCGAAGTCGCAGTATGCGGTGAGCGAGAAGAATTAGCCGGAGCGTCGCATGAACCCGATCCTCAACCTGGACGACATAGCCGCGTTCGACGATGTCGAGGACAATGGCATCTACATGTCGAAGCGCGCGTTCGTCGGCAACAAGATCGGCGCGCGCGACCTCGGCTACAATCTGACGATCCTGCCGCCCGGCAAGGTGCAGTGCCCGTTCCACAATCACCACGGCGAGGAGGAGATGTTCCTGATCCTCGACGGCGAGGGCGAACTGCGCTTCGGCGACAAGCGCTATCCAATCCGCAGGCATGACGTGATCGCCTGCCCGACCGGCGGGCCGGAGGTGGCGCACCAGATCATCAACACCGGCACGACCGACCTGCGCTATCTCGCGCTGTCGACGCTGCGTGATATCGATGTCTGCGAATATCCGGACTCCGGCAAGGTCGGCGTGACGGCCGGCCGCGACGGTGCCGTCACGCTGCACAAGCGGTTCCGCGGCGAAAACACCGTCGACTACTACGACCGCGAGCGGACGACGCTGCCTTAGGCGCAGTCCCGCCCGGCCCTCGGGGCGGTACCTGTACACCGTGAGAGAATGTCGTCGACAACGGACGCGACCGGCCCGGTCGCGTCGATGACGACCGCGTCTTCCGGAATGTCTTCCCGCGTGGCGTGCAGCCGCGCGATCAGAGCGCGCTCAGCCGGGTGCCCGCCAAACTCGTCGTCCGGCCGGCGGGCGAGGCGTCCCTGAAGCGTGCCGAGATCGATCTCCAGAACGAAGACCTCGTCGAACAGATCGATGAAGTGCTGCGAATTCCTGGACGCGCCGCAGAAGAACGACATCGGCGCGGTTCGATCCGCGACCAGGGAGCGGACCGTGTCCACCGGCCAGATCCAGTGCGCGTTTATCCACGCGACGGCATCCGCCTCGTCGGCGAACGCAGGGCGGTCGAGAGGCGCACCGTTTAGCGGGTCGCCGAGATAGGCCAAGGCGCGGTCGCCGTGGATGACGTGATGGCCACGCCGCTCCAGCTCTTCGGCCACCGCCGTCTTGCCGGTGCCCGAGACGCCCTCGATCAGGTAGTTCCGGACGCCCATCGGTACCTAGTTCAGCACCTGCGCCTTCATGTCAGCGCGGTCGATGCCGGCGACGACCGTCGGACGCTTCATCGCGTCGCGCCGGAACGGCTCGCCGAGCTCCTGGTTCAGCACCACCTCGATGAAGGTCGTGACCTTGTCCTTCATCTGTGCGTCGATCGCCTTGCCCAGTTCCTCGGTCAGCGCCTGCATCGTGCGCACCTGTACGCCCTTCACGCCGCAGGCCTGCGCGATCTTCGCATACTCCACGTCGAGCGAGAGTTCGGTGCCGACGAAATTGTCGTCGTACCAGAGCGTCGTGTTCCGCTTCTCCGCGCCCCACTGGTAGTTGCGGAAGATAACCATCGTGATCGCCGGCCACGGATCGCGACCGACGGCCGTCATCTCGTTCATAGAGATGCCGAAGGCGCCGTCGCCGGCGAACCCGACCACGGGCACGTCCGGGCAGCCGATCTTGGCGCCCACGATCGCGGGAAAGCCGTAGCCGCAGGGACCGAACAGGCCGGGCGCCAGGTATTTCCGGCCCTGTTCGAAGCTCGGATAGGCATTGCCGATGGCGCAGTTGTTGCCGATGTCGGAGGAGATGATCGCCTCCTTCGGCAGCGCCTGCTGGATCGCGCGCCAGGCCATGCGCGGGCTCATCCGGTCGGGCTGGCGCTTGCGGGCGCGCTCGTTCCACGTCGTCCCCGGATCGTCGTCCTCGTGATCCATGGACGAGAGCTGCTGCAGCCACGCCGAGCGTGTCTGGTGGATCGTCGCCTCGCGCTCCTGGCGGCCGAAGTCGCCGGCGTTCGGCTCCAGCTTCTCCAACAGCTGCTCGGCCACGCGGCGGGAATCTCCCTGGATCGCCACGGTCACCTTCTTGGTCAGGCCGATGCGGTCGGCATTGATGTCGACCTGGATGATCTTGGCCTGCTTGGGCCAGTAGTCGATGCCGTAGCCCGGCAGCGTCGAGAACGGATTGAGGCGGGTGCCGAGCGCCAGCACCACGTCGGCCTTGGCGATCAGTTCCATCGCCGCCTTGGAGCCGTTGTAGCCGAGCGGCCCGACGGCCAGCGGGTGGCTGCCCGGAAAGGCGTCGTTGTGCTGGTAGCCGCAGCAGACCGGGGCGGACAGCTTTTCGGCCAGTTTGCGGGACGCGTCGATCGCGTTGCCCAGCACGACGCCGGCGCCGTTCAGGATCACCGGGAACCTGGCGTCCGACAGAAGCGCAGCGGCCCGCGCGATCGCGTCGCCGCCGCCGGCCGGCCGCTCGAGGCGGATGCGTTGCGGCAGGTCGATGTCGATGACCTGCGTCCAGAAGTCCCGCGGCACGTTGATCTGCGCCGGCGCCGAGCCGCGCCAAGCCTTCTCGATGACGCGGTTCAGGACTTCGGCGATGCGCGATGGATCGCGCACCTCTTCCTGGTAGCAGACGATGTCCTTGAACAGCGCCATCTGCTCGATCTCCTGGAACCCGCCCTGGCCGATCGTCTTGTTGGCCGCCTGCGGCGTGACAAGCAGAAGGGGCGAGTGGTTCCAGTAGGCGGTCTTCACCGGGGTGACGAAGTTGGTGATGCCCGGACCGTTCTGGGCGATCGCCATCGACATCTTGCCGGTGGCGCGGGTGAAGCCGTCGGCCATCATGCCGGCATTGCACTCGTGCGCGCAGTCCCAGAAGGTGATTCCGGCCTTTGGAAACAGGTCCGAGATCGGCATCATGGCCGAACCGATGATGCCGAACGCATTGTCGATGCCGTGCATCTGGAGGACCTTCACGAAGGCCTCTTCGGTGGTCATCTTCATCGTCCGATCGCTCCCTGCGCGCCGTCCCCGCGGCTCTCCGGTGGCGGAAGCTATGGCCTCCGAGGCGCCCTGACCAGATGTTTCTGGGCAGGGGCGGCGGCTGTTTGATGGGCCAGCGATAGCAGGCAGCCGGGCCTGCCGCGGCCGCTGCCGGGCGGGCCGCGGCGCCTTTGAGGCTGGCGATTGACTTTCTCGCGTCTCTGCCATTCTCTTGCGGAAGGCAGCGCGGTGGGAACAGCCCGTGTCCCAGGCTGCCGGAAGAGGCTCATTGGCGACCCGCGCGACAAGCGTACCGACGTCAGCCCACAAGAAACTGTCACAACACGAATGCCTCGGGGGACTACGCTTTCGGCGGGCCGGTCGGACGAACTCGAACCTGGACCGAATCTCGACATCAGTATGGGAGACGTGAACGTGAAACGCATCATTGCACCTGTCAGCCGCCGTACCTTCCTGAAGACGACGGCAGCCGGCGTCGGCGTGCTCGCCGCTCCGGCGATCATCTCGCACAAGGCGCTGGCTTCTTCCGGCGAAGTGAACTTCACCGGCTGGGCCGGCTATCCGAAGCTTGCGGAAGTCGTCTTCCCGGCTTTCGAGAAGGCGACCGGCATCAAGGTGAACTTCACCGAACTGCCAGACCAGGACGCCATGTTCGCGCAGGCGAAGGTCGCGGCGGAAGCCGGCGGCATCGACGTGATCGAGCCGACCATCGACCGCTGGGGCGGCTGGAACGCCAACGGCCTGCTGCAGCCGCTCGACGAGTCGAAGCTGGCGATGGACAACTACCTGCCTGGCCTGGCCGACGGTTCCGCCGGCGAGCGCTCGCGCGCGGACGGCAAGCTCTTCTACGTCCCGTCCAACTGGGGCACCGAGGCTCTGGTCGCCAACGAAGCCGACGCCAAGCTCTCTTCGCCGCCGTCGCTCGGCGACCTGTTCAACCCGGACAACCAGGTCGTGGTGCGCCCGCACTCGACGCTCGCCGCCATGGGCCGCTACCTCGACGCGCAGGGCAAGCTGCCCCGCCCGTGGATCGACGGCTACACGGACATGGGCGCCATGGTCCAGCTGTGGGACATCGCGCTGGCCGAGGCGATCAAGGCCAAGGGCAATGTGGTGCAGTGGTGGTCGGGCGAGAACGAGGCCAATGCCGGCTTCACGGCCAATGGCGCGACGCTCGGCCTGAACTGGGATTCGACCGGCTACAACCTGCGCAATGACGGCTACAAGTACATCGCTCCGGTCGAAGGCGCCTTCGCCTGGCACCAGGGCTTCGTGCTGATGAAGAACGCCAAGAACATCGACCAGGCGCACGAGTTCATCAAGTTCGTGTCGACGGCCGAAGGCGCGGCGGGATGGGCAACCGCCTTCTCGTCGAACCCGGTGGGCAAGGGCGCGGCCGAACTGATGGATCCGGACGTTTCGGCCTACTACAACGGCACCTTCAACGACGAGGCGCTGTCCAAGCTGTGGTGGTGGCCGGAGCAGACCGCCGAGTTCATCTCCAAGCGCGGTGAATACGCCGACAAGTACAAGGCCGCCTGACGGCGACGGAAAATGGAAACCGCCGGATTCGCGACCGAATCCGGCGGTCTTTCATGTTGCACTGCGGAACGCTTCCGCGTTAGCCTTCAACCATAAGAACGGCGGCCAGGGGCCCGCGCGCAGAGGGGTACGCGCCGATGAGCGCGGGTGTTGAGCTCGACGATGTGAGCTGTGACTTCGGCAAGTTCCGTGCCGTCGACCACGTCAACGTATCCATAAAGCCTGGAGAATTCTTCTCCTTCCTCGGCCCGTCCGGTTGCGGCAAGACGACCATCCTGCGGATGATCTCGGGCTTCACCGATCCGTCGGAAGGCGTCATCCGGATCGGCGGCAAGGACGTGCGGGGCCAGCGGCCGAACCAGCGCCCGACCGCGCTGATCTTCCAGAACCTGGCGCTCTTCCCGCTGATGCCCGTCTGGGAGAACATCGCCTTCGGGCTCGAGGTGCAGGGTGTAGACAAGGCGACCCGGCGCGCCAGGGCGGACGAGTTGCTGCGCCTCGTCGACCTGCCGGGCGCGGGCGACAAGATGGTCAGCCAGCTGTCCGGCGGCCAGAAGCAGCGCGTCGCGATCGCCCGCGCGCTCGCCGTCGAACCGCAGGTCATGCTGCTGGACGAGCCGCTGTCGGCGCTGGACCTGAAGCTCCGGCAGCACATGCGGGCGGAACTGCGCGCCATCCAGAAGCGGACCGGCGTCACCTTCATCTACATCACGCACGACCAGGGCGAGGCGCTCGCCATGTCCGACCGTGTCGGTGTGATGAGCCAGGGCCGGCTGCAGCAGGTCGCCGATCCGCGCGAGATTTACAACAATCCCGTCAACGGTTTCGTCGCCAGCTTCGTTGGCGAGATGAACATCCTGAGGGGCGACGTGGAGCAGGTGGCCGACGGGCTGGCGGGCTTCTCGACGCCGCACGGTCGGTTCCGTGCGCGGCTTTCGCCCTCCGCGACCGGCGGCGCGGTGAAGCTCTACATCCGGCCGGAGCACATGTCGCTCGCTCCCGACGGGGGCGGAGAGAACGCCGTGCCGGTGACCGTCGGCGACATCGCCTTCGAAGGCAATTTCATCACCGTTTCGGCGACGTCGGAAGGTGGACAGCATTTCACCGCCGAGGTCCGCAACGACGGCATCACCCGGCTGCCGGAGCGGGGCGCCAGGCTGTTCATGCGGTTCGAGCCGCAGCGCGCAGTGATCCTGCCGGACGAGACGCGGGTGTAGCGATGCAGGACATGCTGCGCCGCTACGGCGGCACGCTGACCGGGGCCTTCTTCCTGCTCACCGCCTTCTGGCTGCTGGCCCTCATCATCCTGCCCAACATCACGCTGTTCGAATCTTCGTTCAGGCTCTACCTGCCCGTCACCGAGATCGGCGGTCCGCGCGACGTCTACACGCTCGCCAACTATCAGAAGTTCATCAACAATCCCGTCGACACGACGATCTTCGGCATGACTTTCCAGATGCCGATCCACATGAAGACGTTCTTCAACACCGTCCTCTTCTCCGCGGTCGTCACGCTGATCACCTTTGTCGTCGCGTACCCGCTGGCGTACTACCTGGCCAAGGTCGTCTCGCCGGCGTCGCTGCCGACGCTCATCCTGCTGCTGTTCATTCCGCTCTGGGTGTCGGAAGCGCTCCGCGCATTCGCCTGGTACATCATCCTCACCTTCAACGGACCGCTCAACTCGCTGCTCGTCGCGATCGGCCTGCTGGAGAAGCCGATCCGCTGGCAGAACGGTGTCTTCACGCCCTACGACGCGATCGTCATCGGCCTCGTCTACACCTACGTGCTCTTCATGCTGTTCCCGATCTACGGGTCGATCCAGTCGCTCGACCGCAACCAGATCGAGGCCTCCGAAGATCTCGGCGCGAAGTGGTGGCAGACGCATTTGCGCGTGATCCTGCCGCACGCCAAGCCCGGGATCGCATCGGGCAGCGTCATGGTGTTCATGCTCTCGGCGGGCTCCCTGCTGGTGCCCACCGTGCTGCCATCCACCTCGTCCAACTGGTTCACGCAGACGATCCAGGTGCTGATGCTGGAAAGCCAGGACTGGAACTCGGGCGCGGCCTATTCCTTCCTCTACATCCTCCTCTGTTCGGTCGTCGTGGCGCTCGTCATGTGGCTGTTCAAGGTCAAGCTAAGCGACATCGCGAAGTAGGGGGCCGCATGACCAGATCGCGCAACCTGCTCGGCCACGTCTACTTCGGCGCGTTCCTGTTCTACATGTTCGTGCCGCTGGCGATCATGGGCGGGGCCGCGTTCAACGACAACCGGCTGCCGTCGATCTATCCCTGGAAGGGCTGGACCGACCGCTGGTTCATCGAGCTGTTCCGCGATCAGGTTTTGTGGAACTCGGCGATCAACACGATCTGGGTGGCGCTCGCCGTGGTGGTCCTCGCCGTTCCGCTCGGTACGGCCGGCGCGATCCTGATCAACTCGATCTCCGGCCGCGTGCGCGGCGTGCTCTACGGCCTGATGGTCGCGCCGATCCTCATGCCCGGCGCGGTGATCGGCATCTCGACGCTGCTTTTCTGGAACCAGGCCAGCGTGCCGCCCGGCCTGCACCTCTCCGTCATGGGGCAGGTCAGCTACATCGCCGCGTTCGTCATGCTGCTGGTGCTTGCCCGCCTGCAGAGTTTCGACCCGGCGCTCGAGGAGGCCGCGCTGGACCTCGGCGCCAGCCACGGACAGGTGCTGCGCCGCATCCTGATGCCGCACCTCTACCCGGCTCTGGGTGCCGGCGCGGCCATCGCCTTCTTCCAGTCGATCGAGAACTTCAACGTGACGCTGTTCACGCGCGGAACGTCGAACACGCTGACCGTCTACGTCTTCTCCAAGGTACGAAGCGGCATTACCCCGACGATCAATGCGCTGGCGCTGATCCTCATCGCCTTCACCATCGTCTGCGCCGTCGCCTACGAGATCGCGCGCCGGCGCGCGGCGCGGCGGGAGCTTCTGCGGGGAGCCGACGATGGCGAGGCGTCCACCCCGGCGGTGTCGCTGGCGTCCGCGCCGGTCGCGGCCGGGCAGGGCGCCTGAGGGGTACCTGGTTGCGCAGCCAGCTTTGCGGCGCAGCGCACGCCGTTGGGCGCGTTCGGCCCTGACGGGCCCCCGCGGCCCGAAAACGCGCTACGCGGTTTTCGCCACGACCAGCTGCAACTCGTCGATCATCGCATCGCGCATCAGGAATTTCTGCGGCTTGCCGGTCACGGTCATCGGCAGGCTCTCCTTGAACCGGACATAGCGGGGCACCTTGTAGTGCGCGATCTGGTCCTTGCAGAAGGCCCTGATCTCCTCCTCGGTGACCTCCACGCCGGCCTGCGGCACCACCCAGGCGCAAATCTCCTCGCCATAGCGTGTGTCCGGCACGCCGAACACCTGCACCTCGCGCACCTTCGGGTGCCGGTAGAGGAACTCCTCGACCTCGCGCGGATAGACGTTCTCGCCGCCGCGGATCACCATGTCCTTCACACGCCCGACGATGTTGCAATAGCCGTCGGCGTCGATGGTGGCGAGGTCGCCCGTGTGCATCCAGCCGTCCGCGTCGATCGCCTCGGCCGTCTTCTCGGGATCGCCCCAATAGCCTTGCATCACGGAATAGCCGCGCGTGCAGAGTTCGCCGCGCTCGCCTGGCTTCAGCGTCGCACCGTCGTCGCCGACGATCTTCACCTCCACATGCGGATGGATGCGGCCGACGGTCGAGACGCGACGGTCGAGCGGGTCGTCCACCGCGCTCTGGAACGACACGGGGCTCGTCTCCGTCATGCCGTAGGCGATTGTCACCTCGCGCATGTTCATCTTGGCATTGACGCGCTTCATCACCTCGATCGGGCAGGGCGCGCCGGCCATGATGCCGGTGCGAAGCGCCGACAGATCGAACTTCGCGAACTCCGGGTGGTCGAGGATCGCCACGAACATCGTCGGCACGCCGTAGAGCGCGGTGCACTTCTCCTGCTCGACGGCCCTCAGTGTCGCGACCGGGTCGAACCCCTCGCCGGGAAACACCATCGTCGCGCCCTTGGAGACGCTGCCGAGCGAGCCCATCACCATGCCGAAGCAATGGTAGAACGGCACGGGGATGCAGAGGCGGTCGTCGGCCGAGAAGTTCATCGCCGCGGTGACGAAGTTGCCGTTGTTGACGATGTTCGAATGGGTCAGCGTCGCCCCTTTCGGCGCGCCCGTGGTGCCCGAGGTGAACTGGATGTTGATCGCGTCCTCGGGCTTGAGCGTGGCGGTGATCGCGTCCAGCGCCGACTTGCCGACAGTCGCCCCCCGCGCGGATATGTCGGCGAAGTTGAACATGCCGGGCGTCCTGTCGTCGCCCATGCGGATGATCGTCGTCAGCGCCGGCAACTTCGCTGCCTTGAGCCTGCCGGGTTCGGCCGCCGCCAGTTCGGGCGCCAGCGCCTGCAGCATGCCCAGATAGTCGGAGGTCTTGAACCTCGCCGCGGTCACCAGCGCGACGCACCCGACCTTGTTCAGTGCGTATTCCAGCTCGTAGACCCGGTAGGCGGGATTGATGTTGACGAGGATGAGGCCGAGCCGCGCGGTCGCGTACTGGGTGACCAGCCATTCCCAGCGGTTGGGCGACCAGATGCCGACGCGATCACCCTTGCGCAGGCCCAGCGTGTGGAGCCCGCCGGCGAAGGCGTCCACCTCCCGCGCAAGCTCGGTCCAGGAAAAGCGCTGATCCTGTTCCGGAAAGACCGCCGCGTCGCGGTCGCCCTGCGCGGCGACGGCCGAAGCCAGCAATTGCGGAATGGTCATGGTGAGAAGCGGTTGCGAGCGCTCGCCGCTGACATGTGCCAGCCCGCCGATCGGCGTCCGGCTGCTGTCCGTTCCGCTCGATGATCCTGCGACGTTCATGACAAGCCTCCTCCGCCTGTTCTGAACCTATGGCGTCATGTCCGGGCGATGCACTCTTCCAGGCGCTCGAGCAGGTAGCGCGAGCGCGCATCTTCCGGGTCCACGCGCATCTGGTTCATCGTATAGGAAAAGCCCATGCCATGCGACGGCCATGCGCCATGGATGGAGCCGCCGGCACCCGAGTGGCCGAAAGCGTCGGGCAGGCGGCCGAAGCGGCGCTGCGGCGTCTGGATCGCCCACATCACGCCATAGGCCATCAGCTCGAGGATGTACGGGTCGAGGAAGCGCGACAGCTCGCTGCGGCCGAGCGCGATCGTCTCGGGTTTCAGCACGCGCACGTCGTCGATTTCGCCGCCCATCGCCATGCAGGAATAATAGCGTGCGATCGAGCGCGCGTTCGTGATGGCGCCCGCCCCGCCGATTTCGGCGGCGTGGTAAGCGCGCGAATTCCACGCGAGTTCGCCTTCGACGGGGAAAAGCGGCGGATTGCCCCAGACCGATTTCAGCACCCTGTCCGACTTCTGCCATTCGGTCTGGCCGGCGTCCCACGGACCGAAGCCCGGACCGATCTCCAGCGTCCCGACACGATGCTCCTCGTTCTCGGGCAGGCCGATCCATGTTTCCAGGCCGAGCGGTGCGGCAAACTCCTCGGCGAAGAAGCGACCGAGCGTGCGGCCGTCGATGCGCCGCAGCACGGCGCCGGCCAGCCAGCCGATGGTGAGCGCATGGTAGCAGTGGAAGGCGTTGGGGTCCGATGCCAGCGGCTGGGCGGCCAGCAGCCGTTCCATCTTCTCATGGTCGGGAATGTCGGCCGGCGTCAGCGTCTCGAAGATACCGGGCAGGCCGGCGCGATGCGACAGGAGATGGCGCATCAGCACCCGGTCCTTGCCGTTCTGGGCGAATTCCGGCCAGTAGCGGCTGACGGGTGCATGAAGATCGAGCCGGCCCTGCTCGATCAGCTTCAGCATGCAGGCGGCGACGAGGCCCTTGGTGCAGGAAAACACCACCTGCAGCGTGTCCTCCTGCCACGGCCTGCCGGGCGCGGCCATGCCGCCCCAGATGTCGACGACCGTCTTGCCGTTGTGGACCGCCGCGAAGGCCGCGCCGACATCCTGGCGGTCCGTGAAGTTGCGCTCGAACTCGGCCGCCACGGCCTCGAAGCCCGGTGCGACGTAGCCCTCGGCCGTCACGGCCCTCGATGTCCAGTTCTTCTCCGTCATGCCGTCAGTCGCCGTGGGTCGCCGCCTCGAATTGCTCGCCGCCCGCCATCAGGTTCAGCACCTCTTCGCGGGTCTTCTCGCCGCGCAGGAAGCGCGACGCCGCGCGTCCCTGAATCAGCACGGTGAAACGGTCGCCGACGGTCAGCGCGTGTGTCGCGTTGTGGGTGATGAAGACAAGCGCGATGCCCTCGGCGCGCGCCTTCTTGATCAGGTCGATGACGATCTTGGATTCCTTGACGCCCAGCGCCGCAGTCGGCTCGTCGAGAATCAGGATCTTGGCGCCGAAATAGAGCGCGCGGGCGATCGCCAGCGCCTGTCGCTCGCCGCCCGACATGGTTCCGACCAGCTGGTCGGCATCGACGACGCGGCGGATGCCCATGGCGCGGATCTGCTCCAGTGCGATCCGGTTGGCGTTGGCATGGTCCAGCCGGCGGAACGGGCCCCAGCCCCTGGTCAGTTCGTTGCCGAGGAAGAAGTTGCGCGACACCGAGATCAGCGGGATCGTGCCGACGTCCTGGTGCACGGTGCCGATGCCGTAGGTCTGCGCGTCGCGGGGGGAGCGGAAGGCGACGGCTTCGCCGTTGAATCGGATCGTGCCGCGGGTCGGCTGCTCGACGCCCGACAGGATCTTGATCAGCGTCGACTTGCCTGCGCCGTTGTCGCCCAGCAGGCAGTGGACTTCGCCCGGGAAGACCTCGAAGCTGACATTGTCCAGGGCGCGGTTGTTGCCGAAGACCCGGGAGACGCCGTCGAGGCTGATGATCGGGACCACGCTCATGACGTCTTCTTGCCCCGGTTGAGGGCCCTCTGCCGGATCAGATTGTTGGTCAGCACGGCGACGACCAGGAGCGAGCCGATGAACGTCTGCAGCCAGTCCGTCGGCCAGCCGGTGTAGAACAGGCCGAGGCTGACGATGCCGTAGATGAAGGTGCCGAGGACGATGCCGATCACCGAGCCGAAGCCGCCGGTCAGCAGCACGCCGCCGATGACGGCGGCGATGGCCGTCTGGAAGACATAGCCCTGGCCCTGGGCGGCGTTGCCCTGGTTGTACATCACCGCCGACATGATGCCGACGAAGGCGGCGCTGACCGCCGTCCAGATGAAGAGGATCAGCTTCACGCGGTTGACCGGAACGCCGGCGCGCCGCGCCGCGTCCTGGTTGCCGCCGGTGGCGAGGATCCAGTTGCCGAGCCGCGTCTGGCGCATGACCCAGGCGGCGATCAGGATCGCCAGCAGGTACCACAGGACGGAGATGTTGAAGAAGTACCACTTGGTCGAGAGCAGCGGTTCGGCCCAGCCGGCGTCTTTGATCGAGACGTTGCTCGAGCCCGAGATGAGGCGTGAGACGCCGAGCGACGTGCCGGCGAGGATGAAGTTGGAGGCCAGCGTCACGATGAAGCTGGGCAGCTTGGTGCGGCTGACCAGGAAGGCGTTGAAGCAGCCGACGACGACGCCGAGCGACAGCGCCATCAGGATCGTGTAGGCGACGGGGATGCCGTAGAAGCCGGTGCCCAGCGCCACCGTGATCGCCGCGGCGCCGACCACGGAGCCGGTCGACAGGTCGAACTCGCCGGCAATCATCAGCAGACCGATCGGGATCGCGATGATGCCGAGCTCCGCCGCGGTGTTGAGCCAGCCCGCAGTTCCGGCGACCGTTGTGAAACCGCCGGCGCCGCCGACGATGGCGAAGAAGATCCAGATGACGATCGCCGCCGCCAGCGGGCCGATCCAGCTGATGCGGAGCAGCCTTTCGACCGGGCTGATCGTCGGCGCGCTTGGCGATTGAAGAGTTTGTTCCATGACGGCCATGTGCCCGAACCCGATGGTCAATCAGAAACCGAAACGGCCGAGGCCGCAAGCTTCGACCGGTAAAGCGGCGACGCCGGCCGCACGGTGCGGCCGGCGTCGCTCAGCGCGCTGCGGTCAGTTCGCGCCTCGGGAGCCCGGGATGGCCTTGTTCACCGCGAGCACGGCGGCGGCGTTTTCCTGGGTCACCATGTAGGGGCCGACCCAGGTCACGCCGGACGGCGCCATCTGGTACTTGTTGTAGAGGTAGGGGATGAGCACGCCGTAGTAGCCCTGCAGGAAGGGCTGCTGGTCCGACGCGAAGCTCATCTCGCCGGCCTCGATCGCTTCCAGCACGGTGTTGCCGAGGTCCATCGTGCCGAGGTCGACGGTGCGGCCGGTGGAGCGCACCTGCTTGATCGATTCCAGCGCGTCGACCGCGACCGCGACGCCCAGCGTCACAACGCCGTCGATCGTCTGGTCCTGCATGAGGAGGGCACTCACGGCCGCCTGGACCTTCTGGCTGTTGCCGATGTCTTCCGACGCCAGCGTCACCATCTTGGCCTGGCCGCCGCCTTCGGTGATGGCCTCGATGTAGCCCTTGCAGCGCAGTTCGAGCACCGGGTTGGCCGCGATCTGGTTGATGCAGAGCCCGTTCTTGACGCCCTTCGCGGCCGCGACTTTGCCGCCCTGGTAGCCCATCTGGTAGCTGTCTTCGCCGATGAAGCCGATCGCGCCGAGTTCGCTGAACTTGTCGCCGCCCGAATTGATGATGATGATCGGGATGCCGGCGTCGGCCGCCTGCTTGATCAGCGGTTCGGTCGGGTCGGGGAAGAAGTTGCCGACCGCGATCGCCGCCGGCTTCACGGCGATGGCCGCCTCGAACATCTTCGTATAGACGGCGACGATGTCGTTGAAGTCGGCGGGCGCCTTCCACTCGCCCTCGACGCCCAGGTCGGCGACGGCCTGGTTGAAGCCCTGCTGCACGGCGCCCCAGAACGGGTCGGAGCTCGGCCCGCCCAGCATGATGATCTTGCCGTTGTCCTGCGCGGACGCGGGAACGGCAGCGCCCGCCATCAGCGACGCTGCCACCACGACCGCCGCGGCAGTCCTCCTGACGATCCTCGAAGTGATGTTCCTCACGCGACTTCCTCCCTTGCTGCGAGCCAGACGCAACGCGTCATCGAAACGTTTCGACAACCTGCCAAAAAAAAGGAGCCGATAAGCGGACGTCCCTTTGTTTGCGAAGGTTCTTCCCTGTCGAACCGTTTCGTATATTGTCACGCATGGGAGCGAGGCGCAACGGTTCTTTATGGCCACCATCCGGGATGTCGCGAAGCGGGCGAACGTTGCCGTCTCGACGGTATCGGCCGTCATCAACCAGTCGGCGCCGGTCAGCCAGGCGGTCGTGGCTCGCGTGGAGGCTGCCGTCCGCGAGATGGGCTACACGCCGAACGTCGCGGCGCGAAACCTGCGCCGCGGGGACTCGCGGCTGATCGGGCTGGTCGTGCCGGACATTTCCAATCCGTACTTCTCCACCATCGCCCGCATCGTCGAGGCGCGCAGCCTGGCGGCCGGCTACATGGCCTTCGTCTACAATTCGGACGAGGATCCGCGCCGCGAGGAGGAGATCCTGCGGATGATGCAGATGCAGCGCATCGCGGGCCTCATCCTGACGCCGGCAGCATCGAGCGCCGAGCATGGGCGCCGGCTGGCGCGCCACCTTAAGGTGCCGACCATCCTGCTCGACCGTCACGTCGAGGATGTCGACTACGAGGCCGTGCTTCTCGACAACCGGCAGGCGGCCCGGCTGGCGGCCGACTATCTGCTGCGCCTCGGCCATCGCCGCATCGCCATCATCGCCGGGCGCGAGGGCGTCTCGTCGGCGGAGGAGCGGCTCGAAGGCTGCCGCGATGCGTTCGCCAAGCACGGCGTGCCGCTCGACCCGAAGCTGATGCTGCGCGGCGACTATGACCAGACGCGCGCGATGACCGCGACGCAGCGGCTGATGAGCGGCGCCGAACGGGTGACCGCTGTGCTGGCCTTCAACAATGTGATGACCATCGGCATCCTGCGCGGCCTGCACAGCCTCGGCCTGTCCTGCCCCGGCGACGTGTCGATCATCGGCATCGACGATTTCGACTGGGCCGAAGCGGTCCAGCCGCGGCTGACCGTGGTCGCCCAGCCCGTCGCGGCTATGGCCGAGCGCGCGATCGGCCGCCTCCTGGCGAGGCTCGGCGGCGAAGAGCCGTCGCCCGGCGAATGGCACGTCTTCGAACCGGTCCTGGTCGCCCGCGATTCCTGCATCAAGTTCGATGGACCAGGCCCGACGCCGCCAATTGCCGCGCCGAAGGAGCGCACGCCGGTCAGCAGGCGGAAGCGCGCTGGCGCCTAGCGCATACCGCCGCAGGGCGGAATCGCCTCGGGTCGCGAAAATGCTGCTGAAACAACCGGCTAGGCCACAGTCCCGCACGAGGACGGCTCCGCACGGTCCCCAGATCATGGACTAGCGGATGCGCTCCGCGCGGATGAGCGGAACCGGGTTCGCAACGAGTTGCGACGGTTCGGCGCGAGCCAGGATCGCCCGCACCACGTCCATCCCAGCTTCCACGCGGCCGAAGGCGGCGAAGCCCAGCCCGTCGGGCTGACGGCGGCCGCCGAAATCCAGTTCCGGCTGGTCGCCGACGCAGATGAAGAAGCCCGAACCGGCCGAACCCGGAGCAAAGCGGGCCATCGACAGCGTGCCGTCGTGATGGCCGAGGCCGGTCACGCTTGTCGGCTCGTGCGGGATGCAGGGCAGGGGCCCCGCATAGCGCTTGTTCTGGAACGGCAGACCGAACTGGACGACCTCGATCTTCGCCGGCGTGTCGTCCGACTGGTTGTCCCTGCTGACGATCCGGTAGAACGACGTTCCGTCCAGATGCCGGCCGTCGACATAGGACATGAAGTTGCCGGCGGTGATGGGCGCGCGGTGAATGTCGGCGCTCACCTCGATGAGGCCCAGCGGTGTCACGAGAGCGGCGCGCGGCAGGCCCTGGCTGGTCATGGAATGGTCCGAAGCACGATGCGCGATCACCTTTGGCCGGCAGCAGGGAAGCCGTCGCCGTTCAGCCTCTTGCCCGGAAGGCATCCCGCGGGAGCGAGGAGAGGATTTCCGCGCGGTCCCGGCGCAGGATCACGATGTCCTCCAGCCGGATGCCGAAGCGGCCGGGCAGGTATATGCCGGGTTCGATGGAGAACACCATGCCCTCGGCGAGCACCGTTTCCGACGACGCGGTGATGTAGGGCGGCTCGTGGATGTCGATGCCGAGGCCGTGACCGGTCCGGTGCACGAAGAACTCCCCGTAGCCGGCCGCCGCGATGACCTCGCGTGCCGCGCGGTCCACATCCTTCGCGCGGGCGCCCGGCCGGGCCGCGGCGAGCGCGGCCTGCACCGCGCGCTCCACGATGGCGTGGACCTCGGCGTAGCCCGCCGGCGGTTCGCCGATGATCGCCATGCGCGTCATGTCGCTCGGATAGCCGTCCAGGCGGCCGCCGATGTCCATGACGACGGCGTCTCCGGCCTTCAGCACCCTCCCGCCGGTGGCATGATGCGGGTGGGCGCCGTTCTCGCTGGCACCGATGATGGTGAATTCGGCCCGACCGCCTCTTTCCGTGAAGTATGTACGCACGACGTCGGCGACCTCGGTCTCGGTCATGCCGGTCCTCAGTGCCGCCCAGGCGGCCTGCATCGCCGCGTCGTTGAGCTGCGCGGAGGCCTTGAGCTTCCGGTACTCGCCGTCGTCCTTGCTGGCGCGCAGGACGCCGACCGTGTCGTCGGTGAAGGCGCGGGCCAGCGTCGGCAAGGCGTCGAGCAGCAGCAGCGCGAAGTCGGTGCGCATGGTCTCGTCCAGCACCACGCGTCCCGATGGCGTCGGGAACACCGCGCGGAGCGCGTCGGCAAGCGCGGCGTCTGGGCCGTCGGCGTCGGCCCAGACGAACATCGGCATGTCGGTCGCCAGCTTCGACGCCTCGGCGTTCAGGGCGGGCATCAGCAGGGCGGCATTGTCCTGTGCCACGAGAAGCAGTGCGGGACGCTCGTCGGGATGGGGATGGAAGCCGGCCAGCCATTGCATGTGTGAGCCGGGCCCGAGGGCCACGAGGCCGGTGCCGGTCGCGCGCATCTTTTCGCGCAGGCGGGTCATGCGGTCGGCGAGGATGTCGGTCATGGGCGGTCTCTGACATACACGCCGTCATCCTCGGACTTGTCCCGGGGATCTAGGGCATTGATGGGTTGGCAGATCCTCGGGACAAGCCCGAGGATGACGGCGTGCGGTGACGCACGGCGGGCCGCCAGGGCGGCCCGCCGCAAAGGATCAGGCGATCAGCTTTTCTTCTCGACCAGCCGGTAGAAGACGAAATCGGAGGTCGCGCCGTTGACGAAGCCCGATACGTTCGGCCCCATCGCCACCTGCTTCACGGCCTGGAACATGATGACGAAGGGCGCCTTCGCCTGGATCTTCTTCTGGAGGTCGATGTACATCGTGTTGCGCTTCTCCGCATCCGGCTCGGCGAGCGCTGCCATCGTCTCCTTGTTCAGCTCCTCCGGCACCGCCCAGGCGTTGCGCCACGTGGTCGTCGACGCATATTTGTCGTCGGAGTTGTCCGCATTGTAGGCGAAGGCCTTGGCGTTCGAATGCGGGTCCATGAAGTCCGGGCCCCAGTAGAGCAGCATCGCCTCATGCGTGCGGGCGCGGTACTTGGTGATCACCTGCGCGCCGGTGCCGGGCAGGATCTCGAAGTTGATGCCGGCCTGCGCGAAGGACGACTGCAGCGACTGCGCGATGTCCGTGAAGGGCGCGGAGTTGATCACGTCGAGCGTGACCGTGATCGGCAGCTTCACGCCGGCATCGGCGAGGATCTTCTTCGCCTTCTCCACGTCGTAGGTGAACGGCGTGTCGGTCAGGGCGCCCGGGAAGCCGGCCGGCCAGAACGCCTGGTGGATCTGCATCTGGCCCTTCAGGAACGTGTCCGTCATGCCCTTGTAGTCGACGAGATAGCGCGCGGCATCCCACACGGCCTCGTTGGTCAGCGCCTCGACCTTCTGGTTGAACGAGAACCAGTGGACCGCCGCCTGCGGATAGGTCTCGATCTTGATCGTGCCCTTGGTTTCGAGGCCGGCCACCTGGTCCGGCGTCAGGTTCTTCGCCATGTCGGCATCGCCCGATTCGAGCAGAAGCTGCTGCGTCGCGGCTTCCGCCACATGGCGGATGATGACCGACTTCATCTTCGGTGCGCCGCCGAAATAGTCGGGATTGGCGTCGAGGGTCAGCATCTCGCCAGGCCGATAGGCCCGCAGCGAGAACGGACCCGTGCCTGCGGAGTTGGCGTTGAGCCAGGCATTGCCGAGGTCGCCGTCGGTCTCGTGCTGCATGACGGTCGCTTCGTCGACGACGGACGCCGGGCGTGCGGCCAGCACGTTCAGAACATAGTTCGGCGAGAAGTCGCCGACATATTTGATCGTCACGGAACCGTCGCCGAGCGTCACCATCTGCTCGATGTTCTCGACCGTCCAGCCGAGGCCGGCGAGGATGAAGGCGGGCGCCTTGTTGAGAACCAGAACCCGCTTCCACGAGAACAGCACGTCCTGCGGCCGCACCGGGTTGCCCGAGGTGAACTTCACGCCCTCGCGGAGCTTGAAGGTGATCGACTTGTTGGCCGCGTCGATCGTCCATTCGGTCGCCAGGCCGGCCGCAAGCGTCTCCGTGTCGGCGGCGTCGTACTGCACGAGGCGGTCGTAGGCGTTGGTCACGTATTCGCCCGACGAGAACTCGTAGGCCTGCGCCGGGTCGATGGCGACGATGTCGTCGATGTTCTGCGCGACGACGAGGACGTCTGCGGGCGTCGCCGCCCAGGCGCCGGCGAGCGGCACCGCCGTCGTCAGCATCGCGGCCACGAGGGCCTTCTTCAGGATATTCATCGTCTGGTGCTCCCTTCTGAGGTGGAATGATGAGGTCCGGCGGCGCTGATGGCCGACGGGGATTTGCCTTGCGCGGCCGGCTGCTCGCCCTCCTGCCGCGGGCGCAGGATGGACATCGTGCCCGTCCACAGCAGGCGGGCCGGCCCGTCGCTCTCGTTCGCCCAGCTGTGGTCGCTGGAGCCTCTGAAGTGCAGGCTGTCGCCGGCCTTGAGGCGGATCGCCTCGCCGTCGACCGTTTGCACGATCTCGCCGTCGAGGACGAAGAGCAGTTCGTCGCCCTCGTGGTGCACCATCTCAGACCGATGGCCCGGAGGCACCGTCATGATGAAGCAGGACAGCCCCCGGCCAGGGAATTCGGTGTGCAGCCGCTCGTAGATCATCGAGGATCCGGGAAGCGAGAAGGACAGCCGCGAGCCGGCGCGCGTGACGCCATCGCCTGCCGACGGCGTGGCGATGAAATAGTCGACGTCGACGCCGAGGCCGCGCGCGATGCCGGCCAGCGCGCCGAGCGACGGCGTCGCCTGGTCGCGCTCGACCTGGCTCAGGAAGCCGACCGAAAGGCCGGCCGCGTCGCCCAGCGCCTGAAGGGTCATGTGGAGCTGCCGCCGTCGCGCCCGGATGAGCGCGCCGACCCGCGGCTGGGAGGAAATAGCCTGAGGTGCGTTCACCCGGCGGCAGCTCCATCTAAATTTTTTCGATGTAAGCAAAAACTTTTATGCTATCCAAGTCCCAATTTGATGGTCCACAACGAATCCTGTCAGGATCCGGTACGCGCGAGGGGACTTTGGCGATAGAGCCGGCAGTCGAGCCGCGGACGGCCCGCCGAGGATCGCGCTCGCGGCGGGGGCAGAAGCTGGCGGCGTCGGCCGGCGCCTTCGTCTTGACGACGGCGCTGACCTTCCTCGGCCTCCTGGCGATCACCTTCTTCATCGGCCGGGTCATACCGATCGACCCGGTGCTCGCTGTCGTGGGCGACCGCGCGCCGCAGGACGTCTATCTGCGCGTCCGCTCGGAGATGGGGCTCGACCGGCCGCTGGTGGTGCAGTTCGCGTCCTATGTCGGCGACGTGCTGACCGGCAACCTCGGCATGTCCGTGTCGACCCAGCGCCCGGTGCTGGAGGATCTGAGCCGCGTCTTCCCCGCCACGCTGGAGATGGCGACCCTCGGCATCCTCATCGGCGTCGCGCTCGGCGTGCCGATGGGCGTGTGGGCCGCCAGCCGCCAGGGCAGCATCCTCGACCAGATCATCCGCGTCATCGGCCTGCTGGGCTATTCCGTGCCGGCGTTCTGGCTGGGGCTGCTGGGGCTGCTCGTGTTCTACGCGAAGCTTAGATGGGTTGGCGGCCCCGGCCGCGTCGACATCTTCTACGACGGGCTGGTGCCGCCGGTCACCGGGCTCATCCTCGTCGACAGCCTGATCGCCCGCGACACCGACGTGTTCTGGAACGCGGTCAGCCACATCGTGCTGCCGGCCTCCATCCTCGGCTTCTTCAGCCTCGCCTACATCGCCCGCATGACGCGGTCCTTCATGCTCGACCAGCTGGGGCAGGAATATGTGACGACGGCCCGCGTCAAGGGCGTGCCGGAGCGCGACGTCATCTGGCGCCACGCGTTCCGGCCGATCCGCGTGCCGCTGATTACCGTCATCGGCCTCTCCTATGCCGGCCTGCTGGAGGGCTCGGTGATGGTGGAGACGGTGTTCTCCTGGCCGGGCATCGGCAACTACCTGACCGGCGCCCTGCTCAACGCCGACATGAACGCGGTGCTCGGCGCCACGCTGGTCGTCGGGGCGGTGTTCATCGCCATCAACAAGGTGTCTGACGTACTCTACCGCGTCCTCGATCCAAGGGCGAGGTGAGGTGATGGTGTCGCGCGAGATGATGACCATCGGTCGCCTCCCACTCTTCGGGGAATACCGCCAATGACGACCACCACCCGCGACTGGCTCCTCTCCGAGACGCCCGCCTCGCGCATGCAGGCGCGGCTCGGCCGC
The DNA here is from genome assembly GCA_019635755.1 of Rhizobiaceae bacterium. Classification (GTDB taxonomy): domain Bacteria; phylum Pseudomonadota; class Alphaproteobacteria; order Rhizobiales; family Rhizobiaceae; genus OAS926. The sequence goes on from JAHBYW010000008.1 coordinate 91,435, forward strand.
TCCTATCGCGTGTTCCGGGCCCTGCTGCGCAACCCGTTGGCGGTCGTCGGCGCGCTGATCGTCATCGCCCTGGTGGTGCTGGCGCTGTTTGCGCCGCTTTTCGCCACGCACTCGCCCTATGCCGGGGAGCTGACCGACCGGCTGAAGCCGCCCAGCGACGCCTTCTGGCTGGGCACCGACGAACTCGGACGGGACATCTGGTCGCGCATCGTCTATGGCGCGCGCATCACGCTGGCGATCGTCGTCCTTGTCGCCGCGATCGCCGCGCCGATCGGCATGGTCGTCGGCGCGGTGTCGGGCTATCTCGGCGGCTGGGCCGACCGCATCCTGATGGGCATCACGGACATCTTCTTGTCGATGCCGAAGCTGATCCTGGCGCTCGCCTTCGTCGCCGCGCTCGGTCCCGGCATCGAGAACGCCGTCATCGCCATCGCGATCACGTCCTGGCCGGCCTATGCCCGCATCGCGCGCGCCGAGACGCTGACCATCCGAAACGCGGAGTTCATCTCCGCGGTGCGGCTGCAGGGCGCGTCGGCGATGCGGGTGATCGTGCGCCACATCCTGCCGCTCTGCACGTCGTCGGTGATCGTGCGCGTGACGCTCGACATGGCCGGCATCATCCTCACGGCCGCGGGGCTGGGCTTCCTCGGGCTCGGCGCGCAGCCGCCGCTGCCCGAATGGGGCGCCATGATCAGCCGGGGCCGGTCGTTCATCCTCGATCAATGGTGGGTCGCGACGATGCCCGGCTTCGCCATCGTCATCGTCAGCCTCGGCTTCTGCTTCCTGGGTGACGGCCTGCGCGACGTGCTCGATCCGAAAAGCGGCAACCGTCAATGAGCGAGCCGCTGCTGGATGTCGCAAACCTGCGGGTCCGCTTTCCCTCGCCGGGCGGACCGGTCGAGGTGGTGCGCGGCGTCTCCTTCACGCTCGGCCGGGAGCGGCTCGGCATCGTCGGCGAAAGCGGATCGGGGAAGTCGCTGACCGGGCGGTCGATCCTGCGGCTGATCCGCCCGCCGGGGATCGTCACGGCGGACCGGCTGCGCTTTTCCGACATCGACCTGCTCCGGGCCGGCGAGTGGCAGATGCGCCGGATACGCGGCGCCCGCATCTCCATGGTCATGCAGGATCCGAAATTCTCGCTCAACCCGGTCATGACGGTCGGCGAGCAGATCGGCGAAGCGCTAGCCGTGCACAAGCGGCTGCCGCGGGGCCAGATGCGCCGTCGCGTCCTCGACATGCTGGAAGCCGTTCAGATCCGTGATCCGGAACGCGTCTTCGGCCTCTATCCGCACGAGGTTTCCGGCGGCATGGGTCAGCGCGTGATGATCGCCATGATGCTCATTCCCGAACCGGCCATCCTGATCGCCGACGAGCCGACATCGGCGCTCGACGTGTCGGTGCAGGGCGAGGTGCTGAAGCTGATGAACGACCTCATCACCCGCAAGGGCATGGGGCTGATCTTCATCAGCCACGACCTGCACCTCGTCTCGCAGTTCTGCGATCGGATCCTCGTGATGTATCGCGGGCGGATCGTCGAGGAGTGCGCGGCGGGCGAACTCGACCGTGCGTCGCACCCCTACACGCGCGGCCTGATCGCCGCCGTCCCGCGGATCGACGAGACTCGGGAGGAACTGCCGGTCCTCGACCGCGGCGCGTGGGAGGAGGCTGGCGCATGACCAGCGCGATCAGCCTGCGCGGCGTCAGCGTCTCCTATGGCGAGACGCCGGTCGTCGAGGATCTGTCGCTCGAGATCGCCGAAGGCGAATGCTTCGGGCTTGTGGGCGAGAGCGGCTCGGGCAAGTCGACCTTATTGCGTGCCATCACCGGCCTGGCGCCGGACTGGACCGGCGGCATCTCTCTGTTCGGGCAGGCGCGGGGCAAGTCGATCGACCGGCGGTTCTCGGCGCTCTGCCAGATGGTGTTCCAGGATCCCTATGGCTCGCTGCATCCGCGCCAGACCGTCGATGCGGCTCTGTCCGAGCCGCTCACCATCCACGGAATCGCAGGCGCGGACACGAAGGTGCCGGCAATGATGGCGGCCTGCGGGCTCGATCCGCGCTTCCGCTTCCGCCTGCCGCACCAGCTCTCGGGCGGCCAGCGCCAGCGCGTCGCCATCGCGCGCGCGCTGATGCTCAGCCCGCGCATCCTGCTACTGGACGAGCCGACCTCGGCGCTCGACGTGTCGGTGCAGGCGGAAATCCTCAACCTGCTGAAGCGCCTGCGCCGCGAGCAGAAGCTCACCTACATCCTGGTGACGCACGACCTGCCGGTCGTCTCGTTCCTCTGCGATCGGCTTGCGGTGATGCGACAGGGCCGCGTCGTCGAGGTCGCCGACGTCGCTGCGCTCAGAGCCAATACGATGACGCACCCCTATTCGCGGGAAATGGTGGCGCGGAGCGAGCGGCGCGTCTGACGTGCAGGCCGACCCCGAGACCGGGTGTCAGGCTGGATCCCGCTCCACGCGCTGCCGCGCATCGACATCGCCCTCGTCTTCCGTCAGGCCGAACGGCGTCTTCGGCCTGTCACCCCGGTCGCTGCTGTCGAGAGGCGACTGCGGCTTCTCGCCGGGGCGCTCCACCGGCTTGCGGGCACCGGTCTCCCTGCGGTTGTCGTTCATTGAAACTCCTTGCCCCGCGAAGTCGGGCACTGACGGGTCCGCATTGGGGTGGCATGGCTACGGGCAGGTCGAAGCAACGGACGTGAGAGAGGCGGCATGGGGATGCCGCCCCTCTCTGGGGATGACTACCAGGCGCGGTACCAGCCCACGACATCGGTGCGCTGGTCGCGATGCTTGCCGCCGAGCGTGGCGGCAAAATAGGCCGCTGCACCAGCGACGAAGAGCGACGCTGCGGCGAGGAACGCCGCGATCAGCGTCGCCTTGCGTGCTCGCTCGGCCGCGGCGAGCGCCTGGGCCTGCGCGGCCTGCGCTTCGCTCCACAACGCGTTGACCCGTTCCTGGGCGGCGGCTTCGTCGATGCCCGTGGACGTCGAGATCAACTGCGCCAGATACGCCCGGTCGCCGTCGGCCAGCGCGCCGTCATCCAGCGAGGTGGTCAGCACGCGGCCGATTTCGGCCCGGCCGTCCGCGGCGATGGGGCGTTCGCCGAGCGACGAGCCGCGCAGGAAGCGGTCGAGCGCGCCGTCATAGAGCGCCATGTCGGCGTCCGGGTTCGAGGCGGCGCCTGCCGCGACCGTGCTGGCGGAGACGGTGGCAACCGCGCCCGTGCCGGCTGCTCCGGTGAACGCAAGCAGACCGCTGATGACGACCGCCACGGCCCAGACCAGCAGTCCGTGCGAACCGTCGCGGACGTCGGATTCCGATTCCGTCGCGTCGTAGTGCCGGCGCCGGAGCCGGCCCGCGAGATAACCGCCGGCGAACAGGCTGCCGACCTGGACCCAGATCAGCCACAGGCCCGTCGCCACGGCCAACGCCGTGAACGAGGTCCAGTGGCCCTCGTCGAAATCGACCATGCTGAGGCCGAGCGCGGAGCCGAAGACGAGCAGCACGGCGGAGATCGCCGATGCCAGGAAGGCGCCGGCGAAGATCGCCGGCCAGTCGACGTAGGAGCGGGTGTCGCTGTCCGCAGCGACGGGAGCGACCATGGACTGGGTTTCCATCTGGCGCTCCTCAGTTCAGGCCGAGAAGGGACAGGATGAAGAGCACAACGACGACAAGGCCGACGAGGTAGATGATACCGTGCATGGAAATGCCTCCCGGGTTGGAATGTGCGTTAACTTGCGACGGCGACGGATGTTCCGGCTCGCCGCCGCTATTGTCTGTCGAGACGGGCTGCGTCCGTCGCGACCATGATCGCTTCCTCGATGGTGGCGCCGAGGTCGCGCTCGATCTGCGCGCGAGAGAAGCCGGCGGCGCGCGCGTGGGCTTCGCACTGGGACGCCAGTTCCGACACGACCATGGCGTTGTCGAAGTCCAGATTGTCGCGAAGCCACGCCGTCATGAAGGCCTGTACCGCCGCCTCCATGCGTCACCTATGGATGTCGGCGGTCAAGCGGCTGGCGCCCCGCCGGCCGGCTCAGGCCGCCTCCTGCATGGCGCGCTCATTGGCGCCGCCTTCGCCCAGACCGGACAGCGCCTCGTCGGTCGCTTCCTCTTCCGCGAGGGTTTCCTTGAGCAGGGCCGCCGCATCGTCCATGCCCAGCTGCTCGGCCCAGCTCACCAGCGTGCCGTAGCGCGCGATCTCGTAGTGCTCGACCGCCTGCGCGGCGGCGATGAGCCCGGCGTCGATGGCTGCCATGCCCTTGTATTCCTCCATGATTTCCGTGCCTTCCTCGAGGATGCCGTCGATGGCGGGGCAGGTCTTCCCGCGCGCCGGCTTGTCGAGGAGCTGAAACACTTCCTCCAGCCGCTCGACCTGCGTTTCGGTCTCGGCCAGATGCTTCTCGAAGGCCGCGCCGACGTCATTGGACGACGACGCCTTGGCCATCTTGGGGAGTGCCTTGAGGATCTTCTTCTCGGCGTAATAGATGTCCTTGATCCCGTCGAGGAACAGATCGTTAAGGCCCTTCTCGGACTTGGATTTCGGCTGCTTCGCCATGGGTTTCTCCTGGGGTGCTTGACGTCCGGTTTTTCGGTGGGAAGTCCCGCCGCCCAAACGCCGCCGGACAAACGGCGTTCCGCCCCCGGCCCATGCCGACGACAATTTCGCCGCCGCGGCGCATCATTTGATAATCGGCCGTGCCCTGCGGTGGCGGGCGGCCTCAGGGCGGCAACTCAAAGGCGAGCGATCGACACGGTGACGGCGACCCGAACCCGCGGGACGTCGCTCTCGATGATGAGGACCGCGAGTTCCGGGATCGCAGCCGGCGTCTCCTTGGCGATATCCAGCAGCGCGAGCCGCGCGCTCTCGATCGCAGCGTCCAGGTCGTCGAACTCCACCGTCTCAACCGGCGCGTTCGACTCGTCGCTGAAGATGATGCCGAACCTCATCGGCAGCTAATCCGCCAGGCTGCCAGCCAGTTCCGGAGAGAAGCCGCCAATGCAACGGAATAGTCCGCCCGGAATTAACATATGTGAACGCCCCGATCCGGGGATCGTGTAGATGCCCGATTTGCGAACGATCCCTCCGGCTCCAGGCGTTGGTTCGTCCGGAGTGCAAATGGCAGCTATTTCCCCACAGGCGGTCTTCATAGAAAAACTGGCGGCCATCTTCCCGCTCGGAGCGGCCGAGCGGACTGCGCTGGAAAACGTTCCGGTCAAGGTCGTGGAGTTGCGCCGCGGCCAGGACGTCGTCCGTCAGGGCGACCGGCCTACGCGCTGCTGCATCCTCTTCGAGGGTTTCGCCTGCTGGTCGAAGGTGACCAAGGAAGCCAACCGGCAGATCCTGGGCATCCATATCCCCGGCGACCTGCCCGATCTCCACAGCCTCCATCTCAGCTTCATGGACAGCACGTTGACGGCAATGACGACGTGTTCGGTCGGCTATGTGAAGCATGAGGTGGTGCGCGATCTCTGCGACCGCTACCCTGGCATCGCCCGCGCGCTCTGGCGCAGTACGCTGGTCGACGGCGCGATCTTCCGCGAGTGGGTGGCCAATATCGGCGGGCGGCAGGCCTATCAGCGCATCGGCCACCTGCTGTGCGAGATCTTCGTGCGTCTTAGCGCCGTCGGCCGCGTCGTGGATGGCCGGTGTCGGTTGCCGTTCACCCAGAGCGAACTCGCCGAGGCCGCCGGCCTGTCGATCGTGCACGTCAACCGGACGCTGCAGGAATGGCGGAAGCAGGGGCTCATCGAGTTGCTGTCTGGCCAACTCACCATTCCCGACCTCGCGGCGGCATGCGAGGCGGCGGACTTCGACCCCTCCTACCTTCATTTCAAGGACGGGTGAGGGCGCCACGAGGCGTCCCTTCGGTCGCCTACGCCGCGGGCCTCGCACCGCCCAGCCCGGACACGAGCGTCTGCACCAGCGCAATGGCGCCGGAGATCGGCCGGAACTGGCCGGTCGCGGCGTTGTCGACGAAGAAGGCAAGTCGCGAATGCCGGGCCAGCGGGCTCTGCGGCGAATCGGTGATCGCCAGCACCGGCTTGCCGCTGAGATGGCAGTCGACCACGACGTCGACCACCGGCTCCGAATACGGAGGGAAGGCGATCGCCACCAGCAACTCGTCTCGTCGCATGTTGGCCACCTGCTGGGCCGCCATGCCGCCGCCGAAGTCCAGCAGGCTGCAGCGCCGTTCCGAGCGCGACAGCCCGTAGGCGAAGTAGGTCGCGATAGCGCGAGAGCGGCGCAGGCCGGCGATGTAGACATGGCTGGCAGCGTCCAGCATGGCGACCGCGGCGGCGAGGTCCGCGGTGGCGGTCGACATGCGCAGTTCCTCGAGCGAGGCCTCGGATGCCGCGATGGACGCCGCGAGCGTCGCGGCGAGGTCGGCTTCGGGCCTTTCCCCCTGCCGTTCGTAGACCTGCTCGCGCATGTCCGCCGCGCCCTCGATCAGCCGGAGGCGGAAGATTCGCTGGATGTCGGAGAAGCCGGGATAGCCGAACTCCTTGGCGAAGCGGATGAGGGTCGACGGCTGGACGCCGAGTTCCCCCGCGATCGTCGCGATGGTCGACAGGGCGAAGCTGTTCGGCTGCTCCAGCGCGGAGCGAGCGATGCGCTGCAAATGGGGCGAAAGGCCCTCGAACCGGGCGCGGATGCGCGACCGAAGCGCCTCGAACGTCTCGGCCGCCTCGGTCTGGTCGGTCATGCCAGGATGTCTTTCGGTCAAGGCCTGCTCCGCCCGCTGAAGGGCCTCGTCATTCACAGCGATTGCTGAAAGAAAGGCCGTTGACAAGGATAGAATGAAAATTCATTCTTCGTGAACATGCATTCAATCCACGGGCGGGAGGTGCCCGCGGTGCGAGCATCCGGACGTCAAGGGAGGAAGGAATGTCTCAGGGCAAGTTCACGCGTCGCACGCTGCTGGGTGGCGCGGCGGCAGGCAGTGCATTGACGGTCTTCGCGGGCCCATGGAAGCACAACCGCGTCTGGGCGCAGGCGTCCGACAAGCCGATCCGCATCGGTCTGACGTCGGATGCGAGCGGACAATACGCCAATTCCGGCGCGAGCGATCGCCGCGGCATGATGATGGCGATCGACGAGGCCAACGAGCGCGGTGGCGTGCTGGGCCGGAAGATCCAGTGGGTTCACATCGACACCGAGACGGTGCCGGCGACCGGCAGCCGCGTGGCCGAGCGCATGATCACGCGCGAGGAATGCGGTTTCCTCATCGGCGCGGTCCATTCCGGCGTCGCCAACGCCATCAGCCAGGTCGCGCAGAAATACGGCGTAATCTACCTGAATACCAACTCGTCCTCGCCCACGGAAGCCGGCCAGAACTGCCACCGCACCAAATTCGTGTGGGACGGCAACGGCACCAACTTCGCCAAGGCCGCCGTCAAGAATGCCATCGACACCTACGGCAAGAACTGGATGCTGCTGACCAACGACTATGTCTGGGGTCACGACACCGCCAAGGCGACCAAGGCGCTGCTGGCGCAGTATGGCGGCGAGGTGATGGAGGAGATCCTGATCCCGCAGGGCACGCGCGATTTCTCGTCCGCGCTGCTGCGCGTGCAGCAGCAGAAGCCGGCGGTCGTGTCGGCGGCGATCGGTGGCGACGACCAGAAGGCGTTCCGCCAGCAGGTCGCGCAGCTCGGCATGGGCGCCAATCCCGCATGGATCAACAGCCAGCAGGACTGGCCGGACGTCTACGGCCTTCCGATCGACAATCTGTTCGGCGTGTTCGGCACCACCTGGTACTACAAGCTCGACCTTCCGGGCGTCGCCGACTTCGTCAAGACGTATCAGGAGCGCTATCCCGACACGCAGATGCGGGTTCCGGGCAACGTCTTCTACAACGGCTACATGTCGACACGGGAACTGCTTTCGGCCGTCGAGCGCGCCGGCAGCACGAACAACATCGCCGTCATCAAGGCTCTCGAAGGCCACAAGATGCCGGCCGCCGACCGCATGCAGCATCACGACGCGTGGATCGACCCTGCGACGCATCAGGTGCAGCAGACGATCTATCTGGCGACCGCGAATTCCAAGTGGACCGAGGCCGACAAGGACGGTCTGTTCGAGATCGTCACCAACACGGCTCCCGACGCGGTGCTGGACACGGCCGCTCCCGAGGCCTGCAAGCTCGAGAGCTACGAGGACACGCCGAGCTTCGACGCCTGATCCGGCACGCTGTACAGTCAGGGTCGTGGCCGGTCCGCCGGCCACGACCGTCCGTTGCCTCAAGTCAGTGCTGACATGACCGACATCCTGCCGCATCTGCTGAACGGCCTGACGCTTGGCCTTCTCTTCGCGCTGATCGCGCTGGGCTTCACCCTCATCGTCGGCGTCATGGAAGTCATCAACCTTGCGCATGGCTCCCTGTTCGCGCTCGGTGCCTATTTCGCGCTGACAGTGCTGGGCGCCGGCTGGTTCGGCGATACGGCGTTCGGCGCCTGGTGGCTGAGCCTCGCAATCGAGACCCGCTATGTCGCCGCGCTGCTCATCGGCCCGCTGCTGGCAGCGCTGGCCGGCATGGCGCTGGAGCTGTGCCTCAGGCCGACCTACGGCAAGGCGCCTCTCTACGGGCTGCTGCTGACCTTCGGCGCGGCGCTGGTCATCGAGGAGATCATCCGGCTGGGCTGGGGCACGGGCGAGCAGAACCTGCAGGTCCCGGCCGCCATCAACGGGCCGATCCTCGTCGCCGGCTTCATCTACTCCAAGTACAAGTTCTTCGCCGCCGGCTTCAGCCTCGTCGCCATCGTCGCTGTGTGGCTGTTCCTCGAGCGCACGCCCTACGGCGCGATCATCAAGGCAGGCGCGCACGACAGCGAGATGGTGCGGGCCCTCGGCTACGACCTCTCGAAGCTGCGGCTGCTGGTCTTCGGCTTCGGCGCGGCGCTGGCGGGTCTGGCGGGCATCATCATGGTGCCGATCTGGGGCCTGCGCCCGCATGTCGGCATCGACGTCGTCATCCCGGCCTTTCTCATCATCGTCATCGGCGGCATCGGCAGCTTCTGGGGCGCGGTCGTGGCGGCTCTTCTCGTCGGCCTGGCCGTCGGCATCACCGGCGCCTATGCGGGCGCCTGGGCGACGATGTCGATGTACATCCTGCTGATCGTCGTGGTCGGGTTCCGCAGCCGCGGCCTGTTCGGCCGCAAGAGCGCGCTGGAGAACTGACGGTGATCTCGCTCGCCGACATCCCCTCGCGTTCGCCGGTTCAAGCCTACGGCCCGGTAGCGCTGCTGGCGCTGGCGCTCGCGACCGCGCCCTGGTGGCTGCCGGCGATCGGGCTCTACCAGTATCTCGGCGTCGAGGTCGCCATCTGGATGATCTTCGCGCTCGGCTTCAACCTGCTGTTCGGTTATGCCGGGCTGCACTCGTTCGGCCATGGCGCCTATCTCGGGATCGGGGCCTACGCCTTCGGCCTGTTCCAGCAGAACGTCGCGCTGAGCCTGTGGGGCGGATTGGGCGCCGCCATCCTCGCAGCCGGCTTCGCGGGGGCGATCGTCGGGGTGTTCGTCTCGCACCGACGCGGCATCTACTATGCCCTGCTCACCATCGCCTTTGGCCAGGTCTTCTGGTTCTCGTCGATGAAGCTCTATGGCATCACCGGCGGCGAGGACGGGCTCCTTGGCATTCCGCGCCCGCCGCTTACCTTCTTCGGCCTCGAGTTCGACCTGCGCTCGAACGTCGCGCTGTTCTACCTCTCTGCCATCTTCCTGCTGCTCACGGTGCTTATCCTGTGGCGGCTGGTGAACTCGCCCTTCGGCCGCGTGCTCCAGGCAATTCGCCAGAACGAAACCCGGGCACGCTTCGCCGGCTACGAAGTCTGGCGGTTCAAATGGGCCGCCTTCGTGATTTCTGCGATGTTCGCGGGCCTTGCCGGCGGGCTGTTCTCGATGGCGCAGCAGAGCGCCTATCCGGACGTCATGAGCCTCCACCAGTCCGGCCTGATCGTGATGATGGTGCTGGTCGGCGGTGGTCTCGTCAGCTTCTGGGGCCCGGTGCTCGGCGTCATCCTCTATTTCGTCGCCCGCGACGTGCTCGGCGGCCTCACCGAAACCTGGCTGCTCTGGTACGGCCTGATGTTCATGGCGATGGTCATGCTGCGCCCCGAGGGGGTGGCCGGCATGCTGCATCTCGGCTGGAAGCGGCTGCGCGGCGGTGAGAAACCGGCGGTACTCGCCGCGGAGAAGGCCTGATGGCGTTCTTCGAGGCCCGCAACCTGCACAAGCGCTTCGGCTCCCGCGTCGTGCTGGAGAACGTCTCGCTGTCCTTCGAGCAGGGACAGGTCAGCGGCATCATGGGGCCGAACGGCGCCGGCAAGACCACCTGCTTCCATGTGCTGACCGGGCTGCACAAGCCCGACCGCGGCGAGATCGAACTGCAAGGCGTGTCCATCGCCGGCCTGCCGCCGCAGCGCATCGCGCGGATGGGCGTGTCGCGCTCGTTCCAGATCATGAACCTGTTCGACGACAGCGTCGTCATCGAGAACGTGATGCTGGCGCTGCCCGAGTTCCGTGCGCGGCGGCTGAACGTCTTCGGCGGGGTCTTCGACGACAAGGCGCTCGTCGAGGCGGCGACCGACATCCTTGACCAGGTCGGGCTCGCCGCCCGCGCCTGGGAGAAGGCGACGTCGCTCTCCTACGGCGAGCGGCGCGCGCTGGAGATCGGCGTGGCGCTGGCGGCGCGGCCGAAGATCCTGTTCCTCGACGAGCCGACATCCGGCCTCGGTACCGAGGCGACGCGACGGCTCGCATCGCTGATCCGCCAGCTGCGCGAGCGCTACACCATCGTGATGATCGAGCACGACATGCGCTTCCTGTTCGACCTCGCGGACCGGATCTCGGTCATCCACTGGGGTCAGGTGATCGCCGAGGGAACGCCGGCCGAGCTCCAGGCGAACAAATGGGTCCGCCGCTCCGCGCTGGGGGAGGCCACTCTTGCTTGAGGTCCGCAACGTCGAGGCCTTCTACGGCGAGACACAGGCGCTGTTCGGTGCCTCGCTTCATGTCGGTCAGGCCGAGGTCGTGGCGCTGCTCGGGCCGAATGGCGCCGGCAAGACCACGACGATCCGCTCGATCCTCGGCCTGACGCGCGCCCGTGCCGGCCGCATAGACTTCGACGGCGCCGACGTCACCACGCTGCCGACGCACCGCATCTCGGCCATGGGTATCAGCTGGGTGCCGGACGACCGCCGCGTGTTTCCGACGCTGACGGTGGCGCGCAATCTCCAGATCGCCCGGCGGCGCACCAAGTTCCGCGAATGGAAGCTGGCCGAGATGTTCGGCATCTTCTCGGCGCTGGAGCATCTGATGCCAAGGGAGTGCGAGAACCTGTCGGGCGGCGAAATGCAGATGGTGGCGATCTCCCGCGCCCTGCTCGCCTCGCCCGGCCTCGTGCTGTTCGACGAGCCGAGCCAGGGCCTCGCCCCGCGCATCGTGCAGGACGTGATGAAGACGGTCCGCCTGCTCAAGGCCGAGGGCATAGCGTCGCTGATCGTCGAGCAGAATGCGCTTGCCGCGCTGGAGGTCTCCGACCGCGTCTACGTCATGGACCACGGCCGCGTCGTCCACGAAGGACCGGCGCGCGATCTCCTCGACAACCCGGCGCGCCGCCGCGAACTGCTCGGGGTGTAGACCATGGCGCCGATGCTCGAAGTCGACGGTCTCACCAAGGTTTACAAGCGCGGTTGGCCGGCCGCGAAAGAGACCTTCCGCCTCGAAGCCGACTTCCGGATCGAGGAGCCCGGCATCGTCGGCATGATGGGGCCGAACGGCTCGGGCAAGACCACGCTGTTCGAGCTGATCACGGGCTCCAACACGCCGACGGCGGGCCGCGTGCTGGTGCGGGGCCGCGACATCCACGGGGTGCGCACCGACGAGCGCGACCGGCTGGCGATCCACTACCACCAGTCCTACCAGGTCCGACACTTTCGCTCGCTCTACCCCAACGCGCTGCTCGAACGCGCCGGCAGCGACTATCCGCTGGTGCATCTTTTCGACGAGCCGCAGTTCAACACGCAGGACGGCTATATCGGCTTCATGCTCGACTTCTTCCGCCGGCTGCGCGGCGAGGGCCGGCTGGTGTTCCTGTGCGTGCATCCCAACGAGCGCTTTCACCTCGAAATCCTCGAGGAGATCTGCGAGCGCTTCATCTTCGTGCAGAAGGGCACGGTGACGCCGATCGCGGACTTCGCCGGCCTCGTCGCGCACGAACCGTGCCGCGCCTATCTGGGCGACCTCCTCGCGGAGCGCGCCGCATGAGCCGCGCCGTCTCATCCGTTCATCACGGAGACCGGCCGCTCCGGGTCGCGCTGGTCGGCGCCGGCATGATCAGCCTCCACCACCTGCGCGCCTGGCGCAATGCCGGAGTGCCGGTCGTGGCCGTGTGCGACATCGATCGCGCGAAAGCGGAGGCCCGCGCCGCCGAGTTCGGCATCGACCGCGTCTACGACGATCCGGTGACGCTTTTCGCGGATGGCGGCTTCGAGGTCGTGGACATCGCCGCGTCGGTCGCCGCGCATGCGCCGGTGACGCGGCTGGCGGCCGACCACGGCGTCCATGTCATGCTGCAGAAGCCGATGACCGAGACCGTCGCCGAAGCAGAAGCGCTGGTCGATTGTGTCGGCACCCGCGTGCGCTTCATGGTGCACGAGAACTACCGCTTCCGACCGCACTACATGACCGTCCGCCGCTGGATCGCCGAGGGCCGCATCGGTAGGCCCCGGCATGCTGCGATCTCGTGCCGTGGGTCGGGGCTCACCGCGCGCGAAGGCACGGTGCCGTTCCTGATCGAGCGCCAGCCCTATCTGAGCGGGTTCCGGCGGAACCTCGTCTTCGAGACGATGATCCACCATCTCGACTTGCTGCGCTGCCTGTGCGGCCCGCTGAAGGTCGTGGCGGCGCGGCTGAACCGGCTGGCCGACGGGCTGCCGGGAGAAGATACGGCCGCGATCCTGCTCGAAGGCGAGAACGGCTTCATCGCCACCGCCGACGGGTCGATCTGCGCGCCGGGATATCCGCCGCTTCACGGCGACCGGCTTGAGATCATCGGCACCAAAGCGACCGTCGTCATGGACTACAACCGCGTCTTCCTCGTCGGCGCGGAGGGCGACGCTGAAGAGGTCGACCTGCTCGGCCGCTACCAGGAATGCTTCGACGCGATCATGGCGGCGTTCGTCGCCGGCCTGCGCGACGGCGCGCCGTTCGAGACGGATCGCCTCGACAACCTCGAAACGCTGCGCCTGATGGAATCCGTCTATCGCGCCGCCGGCGTGGAGTTTTCTGCATGAACCGGCCCGAGCCGAGCCTCACCCCCGCCATCGACCCGTCCGCGATGGACAGGCTGTTCGACATCTCGGGGATGCGCGTGTTCATCCCAGGCGGCTACGGCGCCATCGGCGAGGCGACGGCGCTGGCCATGGCCCGGCGTGGAGCCAAGGTGGCGTTGGCCGGACGCAACGCCGACCGGGCGGAGGCACTGGCCGGGCGCATCGTGTCGGCCGGCGGCAGTTGCGTCGGTTTCGAACTCGATGCCCGGTCGCCGAAACAGATCGCGGCGGCGACCCAGAAGGCGGCCGATGCGCTGGGCGGCATCGACGTGCTGGTGAACTGCGTCGGCATCCAGCGCGAGCAGGCGCTGCTGGACGTCACCGAGGAGACCTTCGACGAGGTCTACGAGACCAATCTGAAATCGGCGATGTTCCTGGCTCAGGCGGTGGCCAGGCAGCAGATCGCGCAAGGCGGCGGCGGCCGGCAGATCCACCTGCTGTCGGTGCGCTCGCAGCTGGCGCTGCGCGGCCGCGGCTACTCGGCCTACTGCGCCACCAAGGGCGGGCTGGCGATGCTGGTCAAGCAGCACGCCATGGAACTCGCGCCGCACAACATCACCGTCAACGGCGTCGCGCCGACCTTCATCCGCTCCGAGCGCATCCGCCACCATCTGGAGCGCGATGGCTTCCGCGACTTCATCCTCGAGCGCAATCCGCTCGGGCGCATCGGCGACCCGCTGGAAGTGGTGGGACAGATCATCGCCTTCGCCGCGCCGGCGGGCAGCTACATGACGGGTCAGATCGTCTATATCGATGGCGGAGTCACCGCCAGCCAATGAGACGATCATGACGAAGAGACCGCTGCGCAGCGCGCGCTGGTTCGATGCCGACGATCTGCGCGGCTTCGGCCACCGATCCCGGCTGATGCAGATGGGCTACGGCCTGGAGGACTGGAACGGCCGGCCCGTCATTGCCATCGTCAACACCTGGTCCGACATCAACCCCTGCCACGCGCACTTCAAGTCGCGGGTGGAGGACGTGAAGCGCGGGATCCTGCAGGCCGGCGGTTTTCCGCTGGAGCTGCCAGCGATCTCGCTCTCGGAAAACTTCGTCAAGCCGACGACCATGCTCTACCGCAACCTCCTGGCGATGGAGACGGAGGAGCTGCTGCGCTCCCATCCGGTCGACGGCGCGGTGCTGATGGGTGGCTGCGACAAGACCACGCCCGGCCTCGTGCTCGGTGCCATCAGCATGGACATTCCGGCGATCTTCATGCCGGCCGGTCCGATGCTGCGGGGAAACCTGCGTGGCGAGGCCTTGGGGTCCGGGTCCGACGCCTGGAAATACTGGGATGACCGCCGGGCCGGAAAGATCGGCGCGGCCGAATGGCAGGCGGTTGAGGCCGGCATCGCGCGCTCCTACGGCCACTGCATGACGATGGGTACCGCCAGCACCATGACGGCCATCGCGGAAGCCATGGGCATGACGCTGCCCGGCGCATCGTCCATCCCCGCCGCCGATTCCGGCCACATCCGCATGGCAAGCGCCTGCGGCCGGCGCATCGTAGAGATGATCGGCGAGGATCTAAAACCCTCCGCCATCCTCTCTCGCGCCGCTTTCGAGAACGCCATCGTCGTGGCGATGGCAATGGGCTGCTCGACCAATGCGGTGATCCACCTGATCGCCATGGCCCGCCGCGCGGGCCACGATGTGGGGCTGCCGGACTTCGAGACGGCGAGCCGCAAGGTGCCAGTTCTGGCCAATGTGCGCCCCTCCGGCGAGCGTTACCTCATGGAGGATTTCTTCTATGCCGGCGGCATCCTGGCCCTGATGGAGCGGCTGTCGGCCCTGCTTGACCGCGCGCCGCTGACGGTGACCGGCCGGCCCATCGGCGAAGGTTTCGCCGGCGCGCCCTGCTGGAACGAAGACGTGATCCGGCCGCTTGACAGGCCGGTGTCCTCCGAGCCGGCGATGGCGGTGCTGTATGGCAATCTCGCGCCGGACGGCTGCGTGATGAAGCCGTCCGCCGCCGCGCCGCATCTGTTGGACCATTCCGGGCCGGCACTGGTGTTTGACAGCTACGCCGAGCTGAAGGCGCGCATCGACGACGAGGGGCTGGACGTCACCGCCGACACCGTACTCATCATGCGTGGGGCCGGGCCGCAGGGCGGGCCGGGCATGCCCGAATGGGGCATGCTGCCGATCCCGAAGAAGCTGCTGCGCGCCGGCGTGCGCGACATGCTGCGCATCTCCGATGCCCGCATGAGCGGCACCAGCTACGGCGCCTGCGTGCTCCACGTCTCGCCCGAGGCGCATGTCGGCGGGCCGCTGGCGCTGGTCCGCACCGGCGACGTCATCACGGTCGACGTCGCTGCCCGACGCATCGACATGCAGGTGGACGAGGCCGAACTCGCTGCCCGCCGCGCCACCCTGCCGACGCCCGAACCCCGGTTCGAGCGCGGCTATGGCTGGATGTTCGCGCGCCACATCAAGCAGGCGCACGAGGGCTGCGACTTCGATTTCCTCGAAACCGGCTTCGGCCCTTCGCCGGGCGAGCCGGCCATTTTGTGATGGAGCGTGACATGAGCGGCATCGAGCCCGGCCTGCTGATCGGCGGAGAGTTCAGGAGCTCGACCGGGAGTCCGCGCGCCGAGGTGATCAATCCTTGCACCGAGGAGGTGCTGTGGACGGCGCCTGCGGCAGGAGCGGCGGAGGTGGCCGAGGCGCTGGCGCATGCGCGCGCGGCGTTGCGAAGCTGGTCGGCCGTGCACGGCTGGGAGCGCGGCAAGGTGCTGCGCGGCATCGCCCGCGCAATGGAGCGGCGCAAGGGCGAGATCGCGCGTGCCCTGTCGCTCGAGATCGGACGGCCGCTGTCGCAGTCCGAAGGAGAGGTCAACATCGCCATCGAGCAGTTCGACTGGTTCGCGGGCGAGGCCGAACGTCTGTTCGGGGAGACGATCCCGTCGCGGCAGGGCGGCCGTCTGCAGGCGGTGCCCGAGCCGGTCGGCATCGTTGCCGCCTTCACCGCCTGGAATTTTCCGGTCAACCTGATCGCGCGCAAGATCGCGCCGGCGCTGGCTGCCGGCTGCCCGATCATCTGTCGGCCGTCCGAGCAGACGCCGCTGACCTCGACCCTGATCGCGCTCGCCTGCGTCGAAGGTGGCGCGCCGGCCGGCGTGGTGCAGATGCTGCACGGCCGCGCCGACATCGTGACGCCGCTGCTGATGGAGGCGGAAGAGGTCCGCAAGATATCGCTGACCGGCTCCACCCGCGTCGGCAAGATGCTGCTGGCGCAGGCCGCACAGACGGTCAAGCGCGCCTCGATGGAGCTCGGGGGGCATGCGCCCGTCGTGGTCTGCGAGGATTCCGACGTGGACGCTGCCGCCGCGCAATGCGCGGCCTTCAAGTACCGCAATGCCGGGCAGGTCTGCATCGCGCCGAACCGCTTCTATGTGCATGAGGCGGTGGCCGAGCGCTTCGCCGAAGGCATGGTTTCCGCCGCGAAGGCACTGGTGCTGGGCGACAGCCAGGACGCGTCGACGACGATGGGGCCGCTGACGCTGGCCTCGCAGCGCGACCGCGTCGAGGCGCTGTGCGCGGAGACCGTCGCGGATGGCGCGCGCTGCCTGACGGGCGGCCGACGGCCGGCGAGCCGCAACAAGGGCTACTTCTTCGAGCCGACGGTGCTGGCCGACGTTCCCGACGGTTCGCGCATCATGCGCGAGGAGCCGTTCGGGCCGCTGGCGCCGATCGCCACGTTTCGCGACCTGGACGACGCCATCGAGCGTGCCAACTCGACGCCGTACGGCCTCGCCGCCTATGCCTTCACGCGCAGCCAGAAGAAGGCCGACGCGCTGAGCCGGGGCCTGCGGTCCGGAATGGTCGGCATCAACACGTTCATGATCGCGCATGCCGAGGCGCCGTTCGGCGGCGTCAACCACTCCGGGATGGGTCGCGAGGGCGGCAGGCAGGCGATCCACGACTACCTGAACGTCAAGATGACCCATTTCGTGGCCGCATAGCCCTCGTTCCGAATCTCGGCGGAAACGCGGGATTCCCCTGACTCGGGGCATAGGACCGGGTGAAGCTGACGCGCATCGCCCGTTCGAGCGTCTCGCTGACCAGGCTCACCGCGATGTCGGCGCGGCCTTCGGCCCGCCGGAGGTGCCCTCGGTGTCGAACCTGGAACCGTCGTTCACGGGGGCTGAGACGCCGGGAAGGCGGAACAATCAGCCCTGGGCACCGGGACGAACGCGCACTAGCCCTTGCCGCGGATCGTCGCCCCGGTCATGTCCTGAAGCTCGTCGATGCCGAGACCCGGAACCGCTTCGACCAGCTCGAAACCCGACACGGAAACGTCGAACACGGCGACGTTGGTGTAAACGCGGCTGACGCAGGCAAGGCCGGTCAGCGGATAGGTGCAGCGCTCGACGAGCTTTGGCTCGCCGCTCTTCGTCGTCTGGTCCGTCATGATCCAGAGCCGCTGCGCGCCGGCGCACAGGTCCATCGCACCGCCGACGGCGGGTGGCATGGCGTCGTCCAGTGTCGCCCAGTTGGCCAGGTCTCCGTTCTCGGCGACCTGGAACGCGCCCAGCACGCAAAGGTCGATATGTCCGCCCCGGATCATGCCGAAGCTGTCAGCGTGATGGACGATCGCGCCGCCGGTGACCAGGGTCACATACTGCTTGCCCGCGTTCACAAGCCAAGGATTGACGGCATCTGGCTTCGGCTGGGGCCCCATGCCGACAATGCCGTTCTCCGAGTGTATGATCACATCCTTGCCGGCCGGAATGTGGTCGGAGACCAACGTCGGCATGCCGATGCCGAGATTGACGTACCAGCCCTCCGGAATGTCGCGCGCCACGCGCGCCGCCATCTCTGTTCGCGACAGGGGTTTCCAGCTCTGGCCCATGGATGGTTCCTACTTCGGGTCGCCGTACGGGATGTGCACGACCCGGTTCACGAAGATGCTGGGGGTCGCGATCGCATTCGGTTCGAGGCTGCCGAGGTCCACCTTGTGCTGGACCTGCGCGATCGTCAGCTTGGCGGCAGTGGCCATGACCGGATTGAAGTTCCGGCCGGCTTCCTTGTAGGTCAGATTGCCCCAGCGGTCGCCTTGCCAGGCTTCGATCAGCGCGACGTCGGCGTGCAGGGCGCGCTCGAAAACATAGTGGCGCCCCTCGAACTCGCAGGTCTCCTTGCCCTCGGCGAGCTTCGTTCCATAGGCGGTCGCCGTGTAGAATCCGGCCACGCCCGCGCCGCCCGCGCGGATGCGCTCCGCCAGCGTTCCCTGCGGCACGAGTTCAAGTTCGATCTCGCCCTTCTTGTAGAGTTCGTCGAAGACCACGGGATCGGCGGTGCGGGGAAAGGAGCAGACGACCTTGCGCACCCGGCGCAGCTCGAGAAGGCGCGCCAGGCCCGCGCGGCCGATGCCCGCATTGTTGGCGACGATGGTCAGTCCGGTCGCGCCCTGTTCGATGAGGGCGTCGATGAGGTGGACGGGTTGACCAACCCCGAAGCCGCCGATCATCACCGTCGATCCGTCGCGAACGTCCGCAACGGCTTCGGTCACTGACGACACAAACTTGTCGATCATCGACGCATGCTCCTCTTGGACCGCCTTCTAGTCGAAGCAGTCTAGCCGCGCAACAAAAACCCGAAGAAACCACGGGAAAATTGTCAGGCGGGACATCGTGCTGCGAGCTCCCTGCGCCCGTCACCCCGGTGTCGGGGATCAGCGATCGAGGAAGCGTGGCTTGCGATGTTCCAGGAAGGCGCTCACGCCTTCGCCGCTGTCCTTGCTGGCAACCAACTCGGCCGACAGCGCCTGGGCATCGAGATAGGCTTCCATCCAGGTGCGGCCTTCGAGGCCGACAGATGCGATTTTGCGGGCGCGGATGGAGGGCAAGCTTTTCGACGCAATCTGCGTTGCGATGTCGAGCGCCTTCGCAAGCACGTCCTGGCGGGGCACGACGTAGTTGAAGAACCCGGTCGGTTCGAGCTCGCGCGCCGTGAACTTGCGTCCCGTGAAAAGGATCTCCCGGACCTTCGCTTCCGGCAGCTTCAGCCAGGAGAAGAGACCAGCGCCACCGCCGACCAGGCCGTAGTCGATCTCAGGGCAGGCGAACCGGGCGTCCTCCGCGGCAACCCGCATGTCGCAAAGGCCGGCAAGCACCATTCCGATGCCGATCGCCGCGCCGTTGATCGCTGCGATCACCGGTCGGTCGAGGCGATAGAAGGCTGGGACCTGCTCATTGATGAAGCGGTAGCGTTCCTTGCGTTTGGCGGTGTCCATGCCGACGAAATCGTTGAGATCGGCGCCGCCGCACCACGCTCTGGAGTTGTCAGGAGCGGTCAGGACGACAACGCGAACACCGCTGTCCGCTTCGAGAAGGCCGACAAGGCGGCCGATATCTTCGTAAACCGACAACGAGACCGCATTGACCGGTGGCCGGTAGAACGTGACGACGGCAATGCCGTTGTCGGCGACATCGACTTCGAAAGAACCCACAGTCATTGCCATGGTGATGGTCCCATGTCGGCTGCCCCGAAGCGGCGACGTACCCTGGTGTTCGGGCCCATCGCCGGGCGGGGTGTCTTTCAGCCGTCGGCCTTGCGTCGACGCGAGCCCGGCTTGGTGTCACCGTCCGGCTCGAACCCGAGCAGCGCGTTCATCGTACGGTCGACAATCGACACGATCGCCTTCATCAGGTCGCGCGGCTTGCGGTACAGCAGCCAGGTGATGATCACCTGGTTGACGCTGCCGTTGAGGATTGCGGCGGTCTCATAGGGGTCTGAACCGGCAGGCCACTCGCCCCGCATTTCGCCCTGCCTGATCAGATAGATGATCACGCGCACATAGTCGTTGATCGAATGCCGCACCGCCGTCTCGCTGACCAGCACACTCGGCCAGATCTCGAGATAAAGCGTCCGTGCCCACTCCGGATTTCGCCGTGCGAAGTCCGCCGCGAGCCACAGATAGGTCCTCAGCCGTTCGCGCGAGGTGTGCTTGTCCGCAACGGCTTCGCCATACTCCGTGTAGAAACGGGCGAGATGTGCCGTGGGAACGGCGTAGGCCAGGTTCTCCTTGCTGGGAAAATACTCGTAGATCGAGGAGACCGGCATGCCGGCCTCGGAAGCGATGTCGCCGATTCGTGCTCGGGAAATGCCGTCTCTGGCGAAAACCCGAAGCGCGGCGCGCAGGATCTCCTGCTCCCGTCGCTTGCTCCGGTCCTGCTTTCGCTCCCCCGTATCAGCCGTCCAGCGCTCGATCACGGCAGCGAGAAATTCGTTCCAGCCGTCATTCGACTCTGGTCCAGTACGGTCAGCGGCAGACTTGTCCAGCATGGTCATCCCATTTGCCGCCCGAACCGGCTATCCGGCAGCGTTCCCGACATGATAAAACGCGGAAGGCCTCGTCAATACCTTCCTCCCGTGACGTGCAATACTTCCCCGCTTATGTACGACGCGCGCTCCGAGGCGAGGAACGCGACGGTGTCCGCGACCTCTTCCACCGTTCCCAGGCGCTGGAGCGGGGTCGTCTTCGCCGCATTCTCGCGCACGGACTGATAATGGGGCAGCGCCTGGATCGCGGGCGTGTCCACGACGCCCGGCGCCACCGCATTGACCGTGATGCCGAACTTGCCGTTTTCCATCGCCAGGGCGCGTGTGAAGCCGAGCAACCCCGCCTTCGCCGCCGAGTAGTTGGCCTGCCCGGCGTTGCCGAGGTGGGCGCGCGACGACATGTTGATGATGCGACCCCACTTGCGTTCCATCATCGCGGGCAGCGCGGCCTTGGTACAGAAGTAGGCCCCCTTGAGGATCACGTCCACGACGCTGTCCCAGTCCGATTCGGCCATCTTGCCGATTCGCATGTCGCGCTGGAACCCTGCGTTGTTGACCAGGATATCAGCGCTTCCGAAGGCGGAGATCGTGGCGGCGACCATCGCCTCGACGGAGGCTGCATCGACGACATCGGCGGCCACGGCAATCGCATCGATCCCGTCGGCCGTCAGTTCCTTCGTCTTGGATTCAGCTCTTTCGAGTGCGATGTCCGCGACGGTCACCCTGACGCCTTCCAGCCCAAGTCGGCGCGCGACCGCCGCGCCGATGCCGCCGGCGGCGCCGGTGATGATGGCAGAGCGTCCCTTTAGTCCGAGGTCCATGATGTCCCGCTTCTTCAGCTGCGCTCAGGCGTCGTCGTATTTTGCGTGGCCGTTGCGCATTGCCGCCACGCCGCGTTCGACCACATAGGCCTCGATTGCTGCGCTGCCGACGTCCGTCCGCCAGATGCGTGTCTCGAGCGTCTCGCCGGGATATACGGGACTTGTGAACCGCACATCGAAGCGCCGCAGTCGTTGCGGGTCGTTCCCGCAGAGTGACTTCAGCACCGCGCGTCCAACGACGCCGAAACTGCAAAGACCATGCAGGATCGGACGCTCGAAGCCGGCGGATTTGGCGACTGCGGGATCTGCGTGCAGGGGGTTCGTGTCCCCGGAAAGCCGGTATATCAGCGCCTGGTCGACACTCGTCGGAAGAGAAATGACCTCGTCAGGGGGGCGATCGGGAACGGAGGGCGGCGGAGGAGGCGGGGCCGCCTTGCCGCCGAAGCCGCCGTCGGCCCTCAGCAGATTGACCTGTCGCACAGTTGCGAGCAGCGTCCCGCTCGCCGTGTCGAACACGCGGCGCGATATATGCATCAGCGCGCCCTTGTCGGGGCCGCGATCGTAGATCTCTTCGATGGTCATCTTGCCGATGACGCGACCCTCGACCGGCAGCGGGGCGTGAAGCTCGATCGACTGCTCGACATGGAGAAGCTTCTGCCAGGTAATGCCGAATTTGGGGTCGCGCGACCAGAAACCCGGATATGCCAGCACCACGGCCATCGTCGGCAGCGTTTTCAGGCCGTCTTCGTAGACGAATGCGAGGTCGTCGGCATCCCTTCCGGCGGTTGCTCCCGCGCCTACGCCCAAGGCGTAGAGCATCGTGTCCCTGGTCGTGAAGGCGTGGTCGATCTCGATGGGCGGGAGGCCGGTCAGGTAACTGTAGTCCAGTGCCATGCCTTGCCGCCGATTCCAATGAAAGGCCGGATATCGCCAGCTCACGCAAGCGAACCCGAAGTGAATTCGGATAAGTTGATGTAATGCGCTCCCGACGGGCGGTCAATCCCGATCTTTATCGCTGACGCCTGCGGGCTGCTTCTGCCATTGCATGCCGTGCCCAAACGATTGAATCCAGAGAGCAATATCTGGAGAAGGCTGACCGAGGAGGGCGACTGCCTCGCGCGTGCGTCCTGCAGGTCAAAGTCCCTGTCCACATCGCTCAGCCGCGCCCCGAACAAAAACCGATAAATCGTCGACTTCTTGCTTGACAGGGGGTGGTGGCTCGTCTCAATACAAGACCCAGGACGCACGTCACGACGACGTTCCCGCGTCTCGGCGTCGCTGAGAGACGGGGCGGTCGCCAAAGACTAACCTTGCTAGGGGTTGGAGCATGCCGGCAAATCGGGTTGCAGTTATCTCTTCGACTCAAACTGAGTTGCGCGGAAACTGGAGCGGGGCGCAGCACATCGACCTGATCGCCGCAGTGGTCACGGATGTCTTCAAGGGCACGGGGCTGACGCTCGACGACGTCGATTTCGTGTTCGATTCCGGCAGCGACGTGCTCGACGGCCGCTCGATCTCGAACTGCGGTTTCCTGGGCGCGATGGGTGCGCACCACAAGGAAGAATCCCGGATCGAGGAAGACGGGCTGTGGGCGGCGCTCTACGGCGTCACCAAGATCGCCTCCGGCGCCGCAAATGTGGGCCTGATCATCGCCTACTCCAAGCCGTCCGAATCCGACCCGAACGCCTTCTACAAGTCTCAGGTCGAACCGTTCTATCAGCGCCCGGTGGGCTTCGATCATCGCGCCGCGAGCGGCATCCAGGCGCAGCGTTACCTTGCCGACCACGGCGTGTCGGAGAAGCAGCTGGCGGGGTTGGTGTCGAACCGTTGGGCGTCCGCATCCGCCGGTCGCCGCGTCCCCCTCGACGCCGTTCCCGACGAACGCGAGGTGCTGGCGTCGCCGAGCGTCGCCCGTCCGCTAACCCAACTGATGATGTCGCGTCCGACGGACGGCGCTGTGGCGATCCTGATCGCGTCCGAAGACATTGCGCGACGCACCGCCAAGACGCCCGTCTGGATCACCGGCATGGGCATGTCCGGCGACAGGCACTCTTTCGCCACCCGCAAGGCGGGCACGCTTGAAGCGTGTGAGGCGGCGGCGACGTCGGCATTCAAGCAAGCCGGATGGTCCAAGCCCACGCCGGCCGTCGCCGAGACCAGCGCGTCTTCGGCCGTGACCGAACTGATGGTGCTCGAAGCGATCGGACTCGCCAGGCCGGGCAAGGGGCTCGATCTGACCGGCGACGGCAAGATCGCGGTGAACAAGTCCGGCGGTTCGCTGCCGGCCGATCCCATCATGGCGACGGGCCTTGTGCGCCTCGCGGAAGCGTCGCGGCAACTGGTCTATCCCGCCGAGTACGGATTGAAGTCGCCGACTACGGCGATCGCGCACGGCGCGGGTGGTGTCGGCATGCAGACGCACTGCGTCTTCACTCTGGAGGTTTGATCGTCATGGGTCGTCATGTCGGTATTGTTGGCGTCGGTCAGACCAATCATTCGCGTCGCCGCACGGACGTCAGCCAGGCAGGGCTCGTGCGCGAGGCCGTGGATCGGGCTCTCGCGGATGCCAAGCTCACCATCGAGGACATCGACTCGGTCGTCGTGGCGACCGGGCCCGTGCTGTTCGCCGCCGTCAACCAGCCGGAGAAGTGGGTCGTCGACGCGATCGGCGCCTCGCTGAAGCCGGTCGTGCGCATCACATCCGGCGGCGGCACCGGACTGGCCGGCGCTCTTGCCGGCTACTACCAGGTCTCCAGCGGCTTCGCCGATCGGGTGCTTGTGGTGGCCTACGACAAGCTGTCGGAAGGTGCCCTGCAGTACTCGATCTCGACTCTGTACGATCCCTTCTGGGGCCGCGAGTTCGCCGTCGGCATCATGGGATTCTCGGCCGCCTACTGGCGCGCGCGAATGGATGTGCTCGGTCACACCGAAGAAGCTGCGGCAATGGTTGCGGTCAAGAACCGCAAGAATTCCATGAACAATCCCTACGCTCACGTGAAGAAGGAGGTGACGGTCGAGGACGTCATGAACTCCAAGCCGCTCGCCTGGCCGATCAAGACGCTGGACGTTCCGCCGATCTCGGACGGTGCCGCCGCGATCGTTCTGTCCACCGAAAAACTCGCCGCCAAGTCCACCGACCGCCCGGCCTGGATTCATGGAATGGGCTATTTCTGCGAGGCCGACAACGCGCCGGAGCGATCGCTTCTCGTATCCGAGCCGCTGGCCATCGCTGCGCGCCGTGTCTATCGCGCCGCGGGCATCACCAATCCGCGGCGGCAGTTCGATGTGGTCGAGGTGCAGGAACCCTATACCTGCTTCGAGCTCAGCTATTATGAGAGCCTCGGCCTTTGCGCGCCGGGCGAAGCGGCCGAGCTGATCGAGTCCGGCGCAACGCAGATGACCGGCGACATTCCCGTCAATCCATCCGGCGGCTGTGCCGGAGCCAATCCGATCGGTGCGGCGGCGCTGATCAGGCTGATCGAGGCGGCTTCGCAGGTCATGGGCAAGGCCGGCGACATGCAGGTTCCCGGCGCAAAACTGGCGCTGGCCCAGGCCGGTGGCGGCTGGGCCAATCTTCGCGGCGTCGCCGTGGTCGGCGCCTGAGGGAGGAAGAGATGCTTTCCATTCCGGACACCTACCCGATCGACCTGAAGCCGTTCCCGAGCGACCTGTCGATGCCATACACGCTGACCCCCGGGCGGGCGGCGGGAATCTTTCTCGCCGAGATCGGCAACAAGCGCATCGTCGGCTCCAGGTTCCGGGACGGCGGCACGGTGGCTGTGCCGGCTCAGGACTTCTGCCCGAAGACCGGCGACAGCGAGTTCGATCTCGTCGAAGCGCCTTCGACCGGCACGCTGAACGCCTTCACAGAGACCGAAGCGGGGATCATCGGACTGATCCGCATCGATGGGTCCGACTTCGATTTTCCCCATCAGATCGTCGACGCTGGCTATGACGATCTGACGGTCGGCGACCGGGTCGAGGCAGTATGGGGCGAAGGTGCCGGCGAAAGCATCCTCGGCATCAAAGGCTTCAAGCCATCGCCGAAGGCCCCGGTCGGGTCGATCAAGCCACTGGAGAACCCCGCCAAGCAGGTCGAGGTTGTCCCCTACAGGATGGACCTCCACTACGAACATGCCTTCGGCCCGTATTACGGCAGGCTGTTCGACGAGATCAAGACCAACCGGCGCATCATGGGCGTGCGCACGTCGAACGGCGAGGGCGCGCTCCTGCCGCCCCGCGAACTGGATGACATCACCCACAAGAAGACCGGGACCTGGGTCGAGGTGAAGCAGACGGGCACCGTCCGAGCCTGCTCCGTCATCCACCTGCAGTTCATCGGCCAGAAGCAGCCGCCGCCCTATATCTACGCCGAGATCATTCTCGATGGTGCGCTGACCCGCTTGATCCACAACATCTCCGGCATCGACATGAGCCGCGCGAAGGAACTGGTGAAACCCGGTACGCGCGTGCGTGCTGTGTGGCGCGACGGCGAGCCGACGGGATCGCTGGCAGATATCTCGCACTTCGAAGTGATCGGCGGCGAGGACGAGCGCAGCTGACGACAGGTCGACGGGGGGGAGGAGCCGCGATCGTGTTCGAAATCCATACGCTTCGGCTTGGCGAACTGCTCATCCCGCATGCGGGAGGGCTGCTTCGCGATCCGATTCACGCGTGGCTGGTGACCGACGGCAAGGTTCGCATCCTTGTCGACAGCGGCATGCCGGACGCTGCTGAGGTGAAGGCGAGGCTGAAGATCGACGGGACAGGCGGCGGGCAAGAATCGCTGCGCTCGGCGCTGGCCGAGGTCGGCACGACGCCGGATGCGATTGACTTCGTGGTGCCGACGCATCTGCATTTCGACCACGCCTGGAACCTCGACCTGTTTCCCAACGCCTGCGTCGTCATCCAGCGCGACGAGGTCTTCCATGCCATCGACCCTGCCCCGACGCAGCGGATCTACTACTTCAAGGAAACAGTGATCGCCTTTCTCCAGCGCAAGCGGCCATCGCAGTTCAGGCTTGTCGATGGCGATGTCGATCTGACCGACGGCATCAGCCTGATAAGGGCTCCGGGACATACGCCCGGCATGCAGGTCGTCGTTGTCACCACCGCGAAGGGCAAGGCGGCGCTGGTCTCCGATCTTGGCGACCACTACCGCTCGTGGTTCCCCGCGGACCCGCGCGCCACGCATACGCCGATGCGCTTCCTTGCCGACGGCTTCCTGCCGGGCGCGATCCGAAGCGAGAGCGAGCGGACCTACGTCGAGAGCATGGCCAGGGTGAAGGCGGCCTCCGACATCGTCGTGCCCGCACACGATTTCCGGATACCGAGGCACATGCCGCGCGACTGGTTCTCCGGCCCGTCCTCGATCGATGACGACCTGACGCACATGTCTCCACCGAAGGCCGCCGGGTAGCGTCGTGGCAAACCTCGCTGATCATCTCTTCCGGCAGGCCCGCGAACGGGGTGTGAAGCGCGCGCTTGTCTTCGAGGGCGAGGAATACACATTCGGCGAGATCGCCGACCGCGTGAGGCGCATCGCCGGCGGTCTTTCCGCGGCCGGTGTCGCGGTCGGAAGCCGCGTCGGCCTGATGATGCATTCGCGGCCCGAATTCATCTTCTTCCAGCAGGCGATCTTCGCGCTGGGCGCCGTGGTTTCGCCTCTCAATATCTTCTACCGACGCGGCGAACTCGCGCATGCGGTGTCGAGCTGCGACCTGCAGTTCCTGATCATCGCTGAAGAGTTTGTCGACCGGTTGCCTGCAGCCGGTACGCCCGGCATGGAGACGCTGAAGCGCGTTTTCGTTCTCGGCGCGGGCGCTCCATACGCCGACGATCGCCTGGTGTCCGCCGAGGATCTGCAGTCGACCGGAGTGCCGATCGATGCGTCGGTCCAGATTCCGGACTCCTCCGTCGGCATGATGCTGAACACCAGCGCCACGACCGGCAAGGCGAAGGGCGTCATGCTGTCGCTCACCAACATCGGCTTCAACTACGACACGACGCCAGAATGGCTGGGACTGGACGAGAAGACGGTGACGCTCTGCGCGCTGCCGCTCTACAACACGTTCGGCCTCAATCAGTGCATCAACGCGCTCATGGTCACGGGCGGATCGATGGTGCTGATGCAGCGCTTCGATCCCGAGCAGTGCATCCGGCTGATCGAGCAATACCGCTGCACATTCTTTCCGGGTGTGCCGACGATGCTCCAGAAGCTGTTCGACCATCCCGAAGCACGCAACCACGATCTCAGCTCCATCGCGCGGATCATGACGGGCGCCGCGCCAGTGCCGGCGGCGCTGCTCGAGCGCATCTACGCTTTCATGGGCCGCGACACGGTGGTGATGACCGGCTACGGCCTCACCGAAGGCACTGCAATCGCCACGCTCGAGCACATCGAGCTTGACGACCAAGGCAAGGTGAAGCGGCCGAAATCGATCGGCCGGATCCTGCCTGGCGTCCAACTGAGGATGATCAAGGAAGACGGCAGCGACGCCGCGCCCGGAGAAGTCGGTGAGATCTGCCTGCGTGGCGCGAACGTCATGCTCGGCTACTACAAAATGCCGGACGACACGGCGGCGGCGCTCGCCGGCGGTTGGCTCCATACCGGCGACCTCGGCATGTTCGATGCCGACGGCCACGGATACATCGTCGACCGCAAGAAGGATGTCATCATCCGCGGTGGGCAGAACATCTATCCGGCCGACATCGAGGAAGTCATCTACCATGTGCCCGGCGTCAGCGAGGTCGCAGTCATCGGTGCGCCCGACGATGCTCTGGGCGAGGTTCCGGTCGCCTATGTGGCGGTGAAAGCCGGCGCTACCGTTTCCGCCGAAACGCTGATCGCCCGATGCAAGCAAGAGTTGGCCTATTTCAAGGTGCCTGCGGCAATTCACTTTCTCCCGGAATTGCCGAAGGGACCGACCGGAAAGATCCTCAGGCGCGGGCTGCGATCGCAATGATCCCAACCCCCTGCGCGATCTTTCCGGTCCCATCCATCGCAAGGAGCGAAACCCGTGGCGTTTGAAACCATCCTCTATGACGTCGCCGATGGCGTCGCGACGGTCACCTTCAACCGTCCGGAGGCCATGAACGCCACGAACGACCAGTTCTATCGGGAAATGCAGGGCCTCATCCGCGACATCGCGGCCGATGACGGGGTCGGAGCGGTCATCATTACCGGCGCGGGGCGTGCCTTCTGCGCCGGCGCGGACGTCAAGTCGATGAACCCCGACATGCCGCTGCTCGCACGCCGCGCGCGTCACCGCTGGATCCTCGCCGACATCCTGAGGCCGCTGGTGAATCTGGAAAAGCCGGTCATCGCCGCAGTGAACGGACATGCAGTCGGCGCCGGTTTCAACATCGCGCTCGCAGCAGACATTCTGATCGCCAGCGAGACCGCGATCTTCAGCCAGATCTTCACGAAGATGGGCCTGGTCCCGGACCTCGGCGGCCTGCACCTGCTCACGCGCGTTGTCGGGCTCAACAAGGCGAAGGAGCTTTGCTTCACGGCAAAGAAGATCAACGCGCAGGAAGCGCTTTCGCTCGGCATCGCCAACCACGTGGTTGCCGCCGACAGGCTGATGGACGAGGCGCGCAAGCTGGCCGGTGAGATCGCCGCCGGCCCGCCGACCGCGCTGGCCATGATCAAGACGCTGCTCAACAAGTCGTCCAATGCGACGCTGGATCAGATGCTCGAATACGAGAGCTACGCCCAGACGCTTGCCTATACGACGCCCGAGCACAAGGAAGGCGTCGCCGCCTTCCGCGAGAAACGCGCGCCCAACTTCAGGAAGGCCTGACAATGGACTTCACCTACAGCGCCGAGGATCTGGCGTTCCGCGACGAGCTTCGGACGTGGCTCGCGGCCAACCTGCCGGCTGGCTGGGGTGAAACGGTCTTCGAGCCCGAGGACGAGGACGAGAACGCCATGTTCCGCCTCGATTGGGAGCGCAAGCTCCACAAGGGTGGCTGGAACGGGATCGCGTGGCCGCAGAAGTATGGCGGCCGCGGCGCGAGCCTCGTCGAACAGGCGATCTTCGCGGAGGAGATGGCGCGGGCACGCGCGCCGGAAGGCCTCAACATCATCGGCCGCAACCTCGTCGCGACGACGCTCCTGCATCACGGTTCGGAGGAACAGAGGCAGCGCTACCTGCCGAAGATCATTTCCGGCGAGGAAGTGTGGTGCCAGGGCTTCTCCGAACCGAACGCCGGTTCCGACCTCGCCTCGGTGCGCTGCCGCGCGATTCGCGAGGGAGACCATTTCGTCGTGAACGGCCAGAAGATCTGGACGAGCTTCGCCCAGTATGCCCAGTGGTGCATCCTGCTGGCGCGGACCGACTCCACCCTGCCCAAGCACCAGGGCATCTCGTTCCTTCTGGTCGACATGTCGACGCCCGGCGTCTCGATCCGCCCGCTAAGGCAGATATCGGGCGAGAGCGAGTTCAACGAAACCTTCTTCGACAACGTGAAGGTGCCCGTCGCCAACCTCGTTGGCGACCTGAACGGCGGCTGGAAGATCGCCATGACGACGCTCACCTACGAGCGGGGCCCCGAAGATGCGCTCGGCCGTCAGATCCGCTTCAAGCAGGAGTTGGACACGCTGATCGATACCGCAGCGACGCTGAAGCGCGGCGCGTCGCCGGCGATCGACGACCCGACAGTGCGCCAGAAACTCGCCAAGGCCGTGGTCGAAGTTGAGATCATGCGGCTTAACTGCCTGCGCGCCTTCTCCAAGGCTCTGAAGGGCAAGCCCCGCGGACCGGAAGCGTCGATGAACAAGCTCTACTGGAGCCATGTGACGCAGAACATGTACGAGGCCGCCCTGGAGACGCTGGGACCGCTGGCGCCGCTCGACGGCGGCGATCCGCTGTCGCCGGCCGATGGACGATTCCAGCTCAGCTTCCTCCGGTCCAAGGCCTTCACGATTTATTCCGGATCGTCCGAGATCCAGCGCAACATCATCGCCGAGCGCCTGCTCGGCATGCCGAAGTAGGCCTCCGATGGACTTCGACTTCAGCGACGAACAGTACATGTTCCAGCAGGCCACGCGTGGCCTGCTTGACAAGAGCTATGGCCTCGACCGCGTGCGCGCGCTGCTGGAGGGCGATGGCCTTGACCGGGAGCTCTGGACGAGCCTGACCGAAAGCGGCGCGTTTGCCATGTTGGTTCCCGAGGAACATGGCGGCATGGGGCTGAGCTTCGTCGACCTTTCGCTTGTTCTGGAGGAGTACGGCCGTTCGCTTGTGCCCGCTCCCGTTGCTGAGACGATCGCCGCGACCGACGTCATCGTCCGCCACGGCACGGCGGAGCAGGAGGAGAGGTTGCTTCCGCCGATCGCCGAAGGCAGGCTGAAGATCGTCCCCGCCGTGGCGGAAGCCGAGGCCGGATACGATCCGGAGGATATCGGTGTGACGGCGGTTCCTTCCGGCAACGGCTGGAAGGTCAGCGGGCGCAAGGTCCTGGTCCCGCACGCGGCGACCGCGGATCTGATCCTGCTCGCGATTCGTTTCGGCGAAGAAGGTTCGCTCGGCCTGGCGCTGATCGAACCCGATCGCGCCGGCATATCGCTGCGCGAACACGCGACGCTCGACCCTTCGAGCCGGTTCCATCAGCTCGATCTCGATGGCGTGACGATCGTGCGCGACGATATCGTCGGCGGCGAGCCCAGCGCCGCATCGGTGACGCGCCTGCTCGACGCGTGCGGCGTGGTCGCGGCGACGATGATGACCGGCATCTCGGGCAAGGTGCTTGACCAAGCGGTGGGCTACGCGAAGCAGCGCACGCAATTCGACAAGCCGATCGGCTCGTTCCAGGCGATCAAGCATCGCTGCGCCGACATGGCGGTCGCGATCGACGCCAGCCGCTCCGCCGCCTATTACGCCGCCTGGGCGCTCGCCGAGGACGCACCCGATCGGAGGCGCGCGGTTTCCATGGCGAAATCCTATTGCGGCGATACCTCGCGCTTTGTCTGCAACGAAGGCATCCAGCTGCACGGCGGCATCGGCTTCACCTGGGAGCTCGGACTGCATTTCTACCTGCGCCGGGCAAAGGTGCTCGAGTATTCATATGGGGACGCGGCCTATCATCGTGAGCGTCTGCTGGCGGACACGATCCAGCAGATCGGGGCGGGACGAGGCTGATGCGGGCGATCGTGCTTCCCGGGTTTGGCGGCCCGGGCGTCTTCTCCTGCGAGGAAGTCGAGCGGCCTCGGCCTGCTGCAGACCAGATGCTGGTGAAGGTTGCTGCCTGCGGGGTCTGCGGACACGACCTGCTCAATCGCGCCGGACATTTCCCGCACACGAAGCTGCCGGCGGTGATGGGCCACGAGATCGCCGGCACGGTCATCGAGACCGGAACCCTGGTCACGCGCTTTAAGCCGGGCGACCGTGTGGCCGTCATCCAGCGCCTGCCCTGCGGGCTGTGTTCGCTCTGCCGCGCGGGACGCGAGAACCTGTGCGTTTCCGGACCGGGTTTCTACGGCGAGGAGGTCTCGGGAGGGTACGGAGAGTACGTCGTCGCGTCCGAGCGCAACGCGACCCTCGTTCCGGCGAGCATTCCGCTCAAGGTCGCCGCCGTGCTGAGCTGCGCCATCGGCACCGGCTTTCATGCCTTGCGGCGTGCCGCGCTTCAACTGAACGACGCGGTGGTGATCACCGGTGCCAGCGGTGGCGTGGGCATCCACACCGTCAAGCTGGCGAGACTGCTTGGCCTGCGCACGATCGCCATCTCCTCCTCGGAGTCAAAAGTCGAGCGGCTGCGCAGCGCCGGTGCGACCGACATCATCGTGTCGCCCGACATGAATTTTCATCAGAAGGTAAGGGCGATGACCGGGGGCGAGGGCGCCGACGCCGTCATCGAAATCGCCGGGAAGCCGACGTTCGGTTCCTCGGTGCGTTCGCTTCGCGCCGGCGGCAGGATGGTCATCGTTGGGAATGTCGATCCCGGCAGCGTCCCGCTCAACCCGGCCATGTCGATCCTCAAGGAGCTCGATTTCATCGGCAGCGCGCATGCGACGCTCGCCGACCTGAAGAAGGTGATCGATCTCGTCGCGCGTGGCGACATCGAGCCCGAGATCGCCGCTTTCCTGCCCATGGAGAAGGCGGCGGAGGCGCACGCCGCGATGGAGGACCGCTCGACCTCGGGTCGCGTCGTGCTCACGTACCAGGGTAGCGACGGCTGATGACGGGGCGCGCCTCGTCGAGGACTGAAGAGGTTGACGTCCGCGGCATCCGCTATTCGGTCCGCAAATGGGGATCGGACAGCGCAGCGCCGATCATCTTCCTGCACGGCACGCAGGATAGTTCGATTACCTTCCAGTTCATGGTCGAACAGTTGCGCGGCGACTGGTGTGTCGTCGCGCCCGACTGGCGCGGGCATGGCCATTCCCAATGGTCGAACCAGGGATACTGGTTCCACGATTTCGTCGCCGACCTCGCTGTCCTTCTGGATATCCTGTTTCCCGGCCAGGCTCTTCCGTTTGTCGGCCACAGCATGGGCGGCAACATCGCAAGCGTCTACGCGGGTCTGGCTCCCGAACGCGTGGCGCGTTGCGTATCGCTGGATGGCTTCGGTCCCCTGACCAGCATGGTGCCCGCCAACATGCGTCAGGTGCTGACGCGGCTGCTGGCGTTGCCGAAACTGGCCCGCACCCATGCCAGCTATCCGGGCATCGATGCTGCGGCCGACCGGCTCATGAAGAAGAATCCGATATTGGCGCGCCACCACGCGATGTTCCTGGCGGAGCACTCGACCGCGGATGATGGGAAGGGCGGCCGCCGCTGGATCTTCGACCCGTCCCATCAGATGTCGTTGCCAAGCCTGCATACGATGCAGGAATGGGCCGACGCATGGGCGGACATAACGGCGCCGGTCCTGTGGATCTGCTCCGAGGACAAGCGTCCCTTCGCGCCAACGGCCGTACCCGGCGAACTGGACCGGCGAGCCGCGATGATGCCCCGGCTGAAGCGGGTGCTCATTCCCGGAACCGGCCACAACATCCATCACGATTCGCCGGCGCTCGCCGCGCGGCTTGCGGAACGGTTCATCGCCGATCCGGACGATCCCGTCTTCGACCGTCGCGTCATCCGCAAGGTGGCCGAGGTCGACGGGGCGGGCGGCGCTCCGAGCACCTGACGAACCTGCGATCCCGAGGATCCGCGGTTTCCACATGGACATCGTCCAAGCGTTGACATCGGGACCAAAGATCATAAAATACGAATATATTTCGGATTATGTGGAGCCCGGGAATGGCGCCGGAGGACGCCTGATCATGACTTCACCGACCAGCCGGATGGCGGCCGACTGATGCTTGCGCAACAGCTGGCCAATGGCCTCGTCCTCGGCAGCATCTACGCCTTGTCGGCGCTCGGCTTCACGCTGATCTTCGGCGCCGCGCGCGTGGTGAATTTTGCCTATGGCGAACTGCTGATGCTGGGCGCCTTCTTCACGCTGACGGTCATGACCTATTCCGGCCTGCCCTTCTTCGTCGCGCTGCCGGTCGCGATGGTCGGTGTCGCGCTCCTGTCGGTCGTCCTGTTCCTGCTCACGCTGCGTCCGTTGCTCCGCGGCGCCTACACCTCGCTGCATGGCGAATTGCAGGTCATCCTCGTCACGCTGGGGCTTCTCTACATCCTGCGCGAGGCCGCGATCATCATTTGGGGCACCGCGCCCCGTCAGATGGACATGGGCGTCACCGGCATCCAGATGGTCGGCGATGTCGTCATGACCAACCAGCGACTCGTGGTCATCGCGATCATGGCCATGCTGGTCGTCGGCCTCTACTGGCTTCTCTACCGCACGCGGATCGGCAAGGCCCTGCGCGCCATTGCCCAGAACCGCGAAGGCGCGCTGGCGATCGGCCTCAACACCGACCGCGTCATCGCCTTCGTCTTCGCCGTTTCCGGCGCGATGGCCTGCGCGGCCGGCAGCCTGCTGGGTACGCTCTACGCGGTCGAGCCTAACATGGGCGGTGCGCCGCTGCTCAAGGCGTTCGTCATCGTCATCTTCGGCGGACTGGGCAGCGTCCCCGGCGCGATCGTAGGCGGCCTGGCGATCGGTCTGATCGAGAATCTGGCGGGCGCCTACATCTCCTTCGCCTTCAAGGATGTCTTCACTTTCATCCTGCTGATTGCCGTGCTGCTGCTGCGCCCGGCCGGCCTGTTCGGACGCGCGCAATGAGGGAGCTTGCGATCGCCGTTCTGGCTGCCGTCATGATTGCGGCGCCCTTCATGCTCGGCGATTATCAGACCTATCTTCTGACCCTCACGCTGATATGGGCCATCCTGGCGCTCAGCATGGGGCTGGTCCTCGGCTTCGTCGGCCAGATCAATCTCGGACAGGCTGCGTTCGTCGCCATCTGCGCCTATACCTGCGCGATCCTGCGGCAGCGTTACGGCGTGGACTTCTGGCTGGCCGCGCCTGTCGCGCTCGCGGCGGTGGTCTCCATCGCGGCGCTCGTCGGCCTGCTGACCCTGCGGCTCAAGGGACCGTTCTTCATCCTGGTCATGCTGGCCTTCGCCGAGATCACGCGGCTGGTCATCGCCAACTGGCAGGATGTGACCAACGGCCCGCTCGGCTTGAAGGGGATCATGCCACCGGAGCCGATCCTCGGCCTGTCGTTCGACACGAAGCGGTCTTTCTATTTCCTGGCGCTTGTCGTGCTCGCGGTGTGCCTGCTGGCACTGTGGCGGCTCATTCGCAGCCGCACCGGACGCATGCTCGTGGCGGTGCGAGAGGACGAACTTCTTTCGGAATTCATCGGCATTCCGGTGATGCGGAACAAGGTGATAGGCCTCTGCATCGGCGCATTCGTTGCCGGACTGGGCGGCCTGCTGCTCGGTCCGTTCCTGACCATCCTTGCGCCAAGCCAGTTCACCCTCTTCGCGTCGGTCGACATGATCGTCATGGCGGTGGTCGGCGGCGTCGGCACGCTCGTCGGGCCGGTGCTCGGCGCGATCTTCCTGGTCTACGTGCCGGAGTTCCTCAGCTTCACCAGCCACTACCGTCCGGCGATGATGGGAGCGTTGCTGATCATCGTCACGCTGGTCGCGCCGCGCGGCCTGCTTGGCTTGGCCGACGTCGCACGCGGCCTGCTGGCGCGGGGCTTCGGGAAGCCCCGCCGCGAGAGCGGGGAGCGCGGCCGTGCAGGCTGACCCTCCCATTCTGACGGTCGAGCGCATCTCGAAGCAGTTCGGAGGCGTGCGCGCCGTCAACGACGTGTCCCTCGAAGTTCGCCAGGGCGAAATCCTCGGGCTGATCGGACCCAACGGCGCGGGCAAGACGACAACCTTCAACCTCGTCTCCGGGCGCTTTTCACTGACCTCCGGCGAGGTGCGGCTGTTCGGCCGGCGCATCACCGGCCTGCGGCCCGACCGCATCGCCGGGCTCGGCATTGCTCGCACCTTCCAGGGAACGCGGATATTCCCCAAGCTCTCCGTGACCGGCAACATCGAGACGGCGCTGCTTGCCGGTTCCCGCCTCGGCTTCTGGGAAGACTGGCTGGGCCTTGCGCGGGCGCGCGCGGTGCGCAAATCGATCGGCGGAGAGGTTGCGCGGATCCTCGATTTCGTCGGTCTCTCCGAACATGCGGACAGCGAGGCCGGCTCGCTTGCCTACGCCCACCAGAGCCTCCTCGGCATCGGCCTGGCGCTCGCGCTGAAGCCGAAGCTTCTGCTGCTCGACGAGCCCTTCGCGGGCATGAACCCGCGCGAGACGGCGGAAGCGGCGCGCATGGTGCGGCGCATCCGAGAGACCGGCGTGACGGTGCTTCTGGTCGAGCACGACATGGCCGCGGTCATGGGCGTCTGCGACCGTATCGTCGTTCTCGATCAGGGCCAGAAAATCGCCGAAGGCACGCCGGCCGAGATCCGCGCCAACCAGCGCGTTATCGAAGCCTATCTCGGGACGGACGACGATGCTTGAGGTCTCCGACCTGCGCGTCGCCTATGGCGCGATCGAAGCGCTCCATGGTGTCTCCTTGGTCATCGCCGAGGGCGAGATCGTCACCGTGATCGGCGCAAACGGCGCCGGTAAGTCCACGCTTCTCAAGACGGTCTGCGGCATCCTGAAGCCGCGCTCGGGCACAGTGACGTATGGCGGTGCCGTCACGTCCGGCCTGCCGTCTTCCGACCTCGTGAAGCGCGGCGTCGCGCTGGTGCCTGAGGGCCGGCACGTGTTCCCGGAGATGACGGTGCGCGAGAACCTCGACCTCGGCGCCTACTACCGCGGCAGCCGCTCGGCCGTTGCGGCGGACCTGGAACAGGTGCTCGCCACCTTTCCAATCCTGCGCGAACGCCTGAACCTGCCCGGCGGGTCGCTCTCCGGCGGCCAGCAGCAGATGCTTGCGATCGGACGCGCGCTGATGAGCCGGCCGAAGCTGCTGATGCTCGACGAACCGTCACTCGGCCTCGCCCCGGCCATCGTGCAGCAGCTCGGCCGCATCATCGCGGATCTGAACCGGACCGGGACCACGATCCTGCTGGTCGAGCAGAACGCCCGCATGGCGCTGAAGCTTGCCCATCGCGCCTATGTGCTGGCGACCGGTCGCGTCACCCGCACCGGTACCGGCAAGGAGCTGCTGGAGGACCCGGCGGTGAAGGAGAGCTACCTCGGCGGCCACGTCGGATGATGCGCCGTGGGCGAAGTCTTGCATACCTGCCTTGCCGGCGAGACCGGAGGGCAGTCGGAAGTGTGGTTCATTGGAGGACATGACATGACCATGATGACGATGACCCGGCGCACAGCGCTGGCACTGCTTGCGGCGACCGCCCTGGTTCCCGCGGCTCACGCCCAGGAGAAGGTCCTGAAGATCGGATCGATCCTGGCGCTGTCCGGCGCCAACGCCTCGATCGGCAAAGAGTCGTACGACGGGGCTCAGTACGCCGTGCGCAAGCTCAACGAGGGCGGCGGTGTCGAGATCGGCGGCGAGAAGTACAAGCTCGAGCTGATCAACGTCGACGACGAATCGAAGGCCGAGCGCTCGGTCGCCGGCGCCGAGAAGCTCATCGGCGAGGACAACGTCCCCGTGCTCCTGATGCCGGCGTCCAGCACCAGCACGCTGGCCGTCGTTCCGGTCGCGGAGAAGAACAAGCGCGTCGCCATGTCCTTCGTCGCGGCGGCCCCGAGCGTCACCGCGCCGGAGAACACCTTCTCCTTCCGCACGACGCTGACGTCGGTGATGAACATCGCCCCCTCGGTCGAATATCTCATCAAAGAGCGCGGCGCGAAGAAGATCGCCTATGTGGGGCGCAACGACGACTGGGGCCGTGGCGCCGGCCAGGTCATCGGCGGCAAGGCGAAGGAGCTCGGTTCGGAAGTGGTCGTCGAGGAATACTTCGACACCGGCTCGACCGACTTCTACGGGCTCCTGACCAAGGTTCGTGCCGCGGAGCCGGACGCCGTGGTCGGCGCAGCGTTCGTCGAGGACGGCGTGTCGATGATCAAGCAGTACCGCGAACTTCAGCTGTCGCCCGCCTTCCTGTCGATCGCGGTGATCTGGGGCTCGCCGAACTTCATCAACGCGGCCGGCGCCGCGATGGAAGGGATCTACATCGCCACCGGGCCGACGACCTCGACGTCGCCTGAACTGGAAGCCTTCAAGACGCAGTTCCAGGCCGACACCGGTGGCCAGGCGCTGCCCTACAACATCACGGCCTACGACAACGTGCTGCTGCTGGTCGAGGCGATGAAGGCGGCCGGCACCACCGACCCGGAGAAGGTCGCGGCGACGCTGCGCAACTTCGAGTACAAGGGCCTGCTGCAGACCTACAAGTTCGAGAACTCGAACCAGTCGCAGGTGCAGATCAATGTCAACGAGTACAAGGACGGCAAGATTTCCGTCATTTCCTCGCTGATGGCGAAGTGATGCTGGCGGGTCCCGGCGCGGCAACGTGCCGGGACCCGGCTCTATGATGCAGCCGCCTGTCCCGATCCGTCTCGACATGAGCGGCGCCGTCGCGCGCGTCACGCTCGATCGTCCCGGCGTCCTGAACGCCATCGACGTGGCGCTTGCCCAGGCGCTCGACCGCGCACTTGATAGTGCGCTTGCGGCGTCGGCCCGGGCTATCATCCTGCGCGGTGCTGGCCGCGCCTTCTGCGCAGGCGGTGATGTCTCCCGGTTCGACGGCGGCGAATCCTTTGCGACGGTCGCCGACCGGACGATGTCGACCTTCCACCCGGTGATCCTGAAACTCTCGACCGTCGGGGTGCCGACCGTCGCTGCCGTCCATGGCGCGGTGGCGGGCGCCGGGCTTGGGCTGATGCTCGCCTGCGACTTTGCAATCGCCGCCGCCGGCACCCGCTTCACGCTCGCCTACCCCAAGATCGGCGCGACGATCGACGCGGGCGCGTCCTGGTTCCTGGCCCGCGCGCTGGGAACGCGGAGGGCGAAGGAGCTGGCGATGCTGGCCGGAACGTTTGATGCCGATGCCGCCCTGGAACTCGGGCTCGTCAACCGTGTCGTGCCCGACGACGCGCTGGCTGCCGAAGTCGAGGCATTTGCCGACCGCCTGGCGTCCGGACCGACGACTGCCTATGCGACCATCAAGCGCCTCGTCGACGGTGCGCACGACAGGGATCTGGCCGCGCAGCTCGATGCCGAGCAGGCGGGTTTCGTCGGGGTCGCGGGCAGCGCCGATTTCGCGGAGGGACTGGCGGCGTTTGCGGCCAAGCGGTCGCCAACCTTCTCCGGAAAGTGAACAGCCGATGCGTTTGAAGAAGATTGCGTTCCTGACGCCGCGTCCCGGCATGAGCGATCCGGATTTCCGCACCTACTGGCGCGGTACGCACGGTCCCGTCGTCGCCGGCTCTCCCGGCTACGGTTCCTGGCGGCTGCGCTACGTCCAGAACCATGTCCTGGAGGCAGGCCCGGTCGGTTCGCCGTTCGGTTTCGCCGGCATGGCCGAGTTCTGGCTCCCGGGGGCATCTCCCAACGAGGACACGTTCTCGCAGACGCCCATCTACCGCGACCGCATCCGCGTCGACGAGCTGAACTTCATCGACATGGACCGCACGATCTCGATGACCGCGACGGAACAGGTGGTCAAGGCCGGATCGGGGAAGGCCAAGCTCGTTGTCCTGTCAAAGCATGCCAGGGGCGGAGCCGCCGGCGGCATCGAGCGCGCCTATGCCGACCATGCGGCTGCCGCCCTTGCGTGTCCCGGCTTCGGCGATCGCGTGATGGGGTGGACGGCGAGCCATGTCGTGCCCGGCACCTTCCGGCTGCCGGGGGCGCGCAGCGCCGATGCGCTGGAAGTCGACTGCGTCGAGGAGGTGTGGTTCTCCGACGCAGCCGCGCTGGATGCGGCCTTCGCCTCCGAGGCATTCAGGACCGCCGTCGCACCGGCCCGCGTCGAACTGTTCGATCCGGCGGCGACTTCGTCGTTCAAGGCGGAGGAGATCGTCTTCTTCGACGTGCTGAACCGGACGTGATCGCGGGTCAGAGCATTATGGGATATTCGCGTGCGATGAAAGACTGCGAGTAGCCGACCTTCACGAGGACCTTTTCGTCCTCCTTGATGTGCTTGTGGTATCCATCCGTCGCGAAGGCGCCGTAGATATCGTCGGGACTGTCGAACCACATCTGCGGCGATCCGTCGAAGGAATCCTCCTGCGACAGCGCGCAGCCGGAGAGAGTCACGAACGAAGCCGGCACGAAGTGGTTCTGCACATAGGCGCGGACGAAGGCGAAAAAGTCCTTCTGCGCCTGAATGACGTCGGCGTGGTTGCCGCGCCAGTACTTCTGGTATTCCTCTACCGACGAATCCGGCCGCCTCTTCGACAGGAACGTACCCTTCACGGCTGCGGTGCCGGCCTTGATCACCTTCTCGTCGGCCAGCACCGTCCGGGAGGCCTCGGGGTCCAGGCCCGCTGCGCGGGCGGCCCGCACCGACCTCTCGGTGTCGAACGCTGGGAGTGTGCTGTCGGGCAGCCATGCCTCGACCAGGAATTCGAAACCGAAGCCGTCGCCGCGCGGACCCTTGGCGATCGCCTCGCTGTACACGGCCCTGCTTACGTCCACATCCTTCAACAGTTCCGACGCATAGGCCGTCGCTGCCGCCTTCGCGTCATCGGGCCGCGGCGACGACGCGAACCGCCCGAGGATGAAGCGCTTCTTTGCCAACGGGCGTCTCCCTTGCGTCACAACTTTTTCCGAATAGTATTCGCTTTTTGCTGCATGGCAACGTCGTTCCGGCGATGTATCTTCGGGGCAGGCAAGTTCACTGCGACAGGATGACGATGACTTCAGACCGAGGCGCGGTTTCGATCGAATTCGCGGATGCGCCCGATGCCGGCGAGATGCGCGAAGTCGCCGACGGCGTCTTCTGGTTGCGCTTGCCGCTCCCCTACGAGCCCGGCCATGTGAACGCCTATCTGTTGCGGGACGGTGATGGATGGACGGCTGTCGACGCCGGTCTTTTTGACGAAGCGACCTGTGCGATCTGGCGGCGCGTGCAACGGCGACTGGGCGGGCAGGGCATCACAACGGTGCTGGCGACGCACTGGCATCCCGACCATCTCGGCGCTGCCGGCTGGATTTGCGAGACCTTCGCGGCGACGCTTGCGACGAGCGAAAGCGAGTATCTCAAGGGTCTCGTCGTCCAGTTCATGCCGAAGGAGGAGGGCGACGCGCTTGAGCGCGGTTTCTTCCTTTCCCACGGCCTCGCGCCGGACGAGACCGAATTGTGGGTCGCCAACGGCCGTCGCTTCATGCACGACACCTATCGGCTGCCGCCGACCTTCAAGAAGCTCACGGCTGGCCAGACGCTGGCGATCGGCGGCCACGACCTTGGGATTTTCGTGGCCGGCGGCCACTCGCCCGAGGAAGTCATGCTGCACGATGCCGGGCGGGGTCTCTTCTTCTGTGCCGATCAAGTGGGGCCGCGCATTGCGCCGACCATGGCGGTCCAGCCGTCCGATCCGTTCGGCGACCCGCTTCGGCATTTCCTGGTTGGCCTGGATACGATCGCCGCGGCGTGCGCGCCGGATGATCTCCTGCTGCCCGGACACGAGGGGCCTTTCCGGGGTTTCCACGCGCGCGCCGACGAGTTGCGGGCCTTCTATGCGCAGCGCTGCGATAAGGTTTTTGCAGCCTGCCGCGAGGGGCCTAAGACAGCGAATGAATTGCTCGCATCGCTTTTCCGCCGCCGACCGGGTCCGATCTGGATCGGTTTTCTGATCGGCGAAGCGCTTGCCTATGCCAACAATCTGGTCGCCCGCGGTCTTCTGGAACGCGAGGTCGACAAAGGCATCGTGCGGTTTTCTAGCCGGCCATGACGCCGCCGTCGGCCAGATAGCAGCCACCGGTCAGGTAGGCGGCCTCGTCGCTCGCCAGATAGGCGATCAGGCCGGCGATTTCGTCCGGCCTGGCGTATCGCCCGAGCGGCACGCCGCCGGCGATCCTCGCTTGCGCCGAACCGGGATCAGTCGGATCGAAACCCGCTTCGATGGCGCGCATCATGCGCGTCTCGACCGGCGAGGGGCAGACCGCGTTGACGCGGATGGCATCGGTTGCGAGTTCGAGCGCGGCCGTCTTCACCAGTCCGACCACGGCATGCTTGCTTGCCGCATACGCGCCGAGACCGCGGCTGCCGCGCAGGCCGCCCGTCGAGGCCAGCGCCACGATCGACCCGCCCCCACCGCTGCGCATGTGTGGAATCGCATGCTTGATGCAGAGGAAGACGCCGCGCGCGTTGACGCCCATGACGCGGTCGAAGATCGTGACTTCGGTCGTCTCCAGCGTGGAGATGTTCGATTCGATGCCGGCGCTGAGGACGGCGATGTCGATGCGGCCGAAGTGGGTGGCAACCCGGTCGATCGCGTCCCGCACGTCCCCCTCGTCGCCGACGTCGCATCGCAGCCTCAGCGACGAGGGCGGTGCCTCGGCCGGTTCGGCGAGGTCGAGCAGGGCGACGGACGCCCCTTCGTCCGAGAGCCTTTGCGCCGTCGCGAGGCCGATGCCGTTTGCCCCGCCGGTGACGATCGCGACCTTGCCGGAATGCCGGGCCATCGCCGTTCAGAGCCGATAGATGCGCCGGGCGGTGCCGCGGAACAGCGCCTCCTTCTCGGCGGCCGAGGCGCCGACCGCCAGTCGCTTGAAGGCGTTCCACAGTGCGGCATAGGAGTACATCGCCTTATCCACCGGGAAGTTGCTCTCGAACATGCAGCGGTCCGCACCAAACAGGTCGATGCAGGTCTCGACTTGCGGGCGCCAGGCTTCGGCGAGTTCCGCCGAACCGGGAGGCGACGGCTGCTCGTTCCAGGTCGGCCCGCAAATGATCATGCCGAGGCCGCCGATCTTCACGACCACGTTCGGACAGCGTGCCAGCTCGGCCATGTCGGCGCGCCAGGCGCTCAGCGTGTCCTGCTCACAGCCACGATAGGGACCGACGCCGATGACGCAGCCGAGGTGATCGAGCACGATCGGCAGGTCCGGTACCGCGCGCGCTGCTGCCGCCAGTTCGGGTATCTGCTGATGGTAGAGCATCGCGTCGTAGGAGAGCCCGAGCCGGGCGGCGGTCGCCAGGCCCTCCCGGTATTTCGGGTCGGCCAGCATCCCGGCCGGCGCTGGCCGCAGCACGATGCCATGCGGAAAGTTCGAGTCGCGGGAGACGCTGTGGCGCACCCCTCGGAACCGACCGCCGGCCGACTGAACATGCGCTTCGATGACGCGTTCGACGCTGCCGCCCAGCATCAGGT
Source organism: Rhizobiaceae bacterium (assembly GCA_019635755.1). Taxonomy (GTDB): domain Bacteria; phylum Pseudomonadota; class Alphaproteobacteria; order Rhizobiales; family Rhizobiaceae; genus OAS926. The sequence goes on from JAHBYW010000008.1 coordinate 134,574, forward strand.
CGGCGAAGCCGACGATACCGGCGGCAACGTCCGTCGCCAGACCGCTTCTCGCCGCCGTCTCCGCCATCGCGGCGACCTTCTCCGTCTCGCCGACCGGTTTCAGTTCGTCCGGGCCGGCGGTACGGTAGCCATAGTGCGCCTGCACGAAAACCGTTGCCTCGATGCGGTGTCCGCTGCCGAGGTCGTCGGCGAATTCGTCGAGAAGATAGTGGTTGCCCTCCTGGGTCCAGAGATGATGGTGGGGATCGACGATCGGCAGGTCGGGCTCGATGATCTCCTCGCTGACCTGGGCCAGCCAGGCCGCGCGCGGCGACGGGTATCGATAGCGTCCGGTGATGTCGAGGCTCATGCTGGTTTCCAATCCATAGACGAAGCTATTTCGGCTTATTCCGTGAGGCAAGCGGCCGCTCGCCCCGGTCGGTTCGTCCGACGCCTCTTGCTGGAAATGAATATCTGATCCGGTGCCTCGACGAGCATCGCGCCGGCGGCCATCAGGTGCGGTCCGCGACCTTCGTTCAGCTGCGATTGCCATCGGACGGACGGTGCCGGGCATCTTCGTCCAGGTCGCCGCGGAGGCGACCAGCTCAGGAAATTGCTGGCGTCGTCGACCATAAATCGAATATAGTTCGGTTCTTGCGAACGGAGGGGTCGTGATGTTGCGGAAGAGCCGCGACCTTGTATTCCACTACATTCTCGAACGTCGCGCCATCGAGACGCCCGACAAGCCATTCCTGGTGATGCGCAACCGAGCTCTTTCCTATTCGGAAGCGAACGCGGCCATCAACCGCCTGTCGGTCGGCTTCGCCGCCGAGGGCGTGGTCAAGGGTGACCGCGTGCTGGTCATGATGCCAAGCGGCATCGACCACATTCTGGTCTGGCAGGCTCTCTGCAAACTCGGCGCGCTGATGGTGCCGGTCAACGACGCGTATCAGGGCCGCATGCTTGCCAATCAGGTCGCCGACGCCGATGCGCGCATGGCGGTGATCGCGTCGCGCTTCCTCGACCGCTGGCGCGATCCGGTCGCGGGCGTTCGTGTGCCAGAGACGGTCGCCGTCTATGGCGGCGCGGGAGGCGAGGCGCCGGTCGGCGCGGCGGTGCTGATCGACTTCGCGGACCTGGCACGCGGAGACGGTTCGAACCCGCCGCCTGCGGTGGACTATGTCGACCCTGCGGCCATCCTCTACACATCGGGAACGACCGGGCCGTCCAAGGGCGTGCTCTATGGCCATGCACATGCTCACGCGACCGCTGCGCCGCTGGCTGCCCATCTCGGCCCCGACGACGTCTTCTACATGTTCCTGCCGATGTTCCACACCGGCCTGCCGCATGCCTTCGGCACGGTGCTTATCTCGGGCGGCACGCTGGCGATCCGCGAAAAATTCTCGACGTCGGAATTCTGGAACGATGTCCGCCATTTCGGCGCGACCTCTACGCTGCTGATCTCGACGATGCCGGCATACCTGACGTCGGCCGCTCCCGATCCGCGCGACCGCGACAACGGCCTGCGAACCATATTCATGACGCCGCTCCTGAAGGACATCGACGCCTTCAAGGAGCGGTTTGGCTGCCGGCGCGTCATCAGCCTCTTCAACATGACGGAAGCCTCAACGCCGCTGATCACCGGCGTCGACCTGGTCGACGCGCAGTCGTGCGGGCGGCCGCGTCCGGGCATCTCCGCGCGCATCGTCGACGCCTACGACGAGGAGGTGGCGCCGGGCGTGACCGGCGAACTCGTGCTGCGCTCCGACGATCCCTGGCAGTTCAACCTCGGTTACTGGCGCAATCCCGAGAAGACCGCCGAGGCCTGGCGCAATCAGTGGCTCCATACGGGGGACCTGGTCATGCGGGACGCCGCCGGCAATTTCTACTTCAAGGACCGGCTGAAGGATGCGATCCGGCGGCGCGGCGAAAACATCTCCTCCTTCGAACTCGAAAGCGAGGTGAAGGCACATCCGGCCGTCGCCGAGTGCGCCGCAGTCGCCGTCCCGTCGCCGATGGGCGAGGACGAGGTCAAGGTTGTCGTCTCGCTGTTTCCCGGCGCGACACTCGACGCGCAAGCGCTGATCGATTTTCTCGTCCCACGCCTGCCGGCCTATATGGTGCCGCGCTATGTCGAGTTCCGCGACGAGCTTCCCAAGACGCCGACCGGCAAGATCCAGAAGATGTCGCTGCGTGCGGACGGCATCGCCGTCGCCTGGGACCGCGAGGCAGCGGCCGCGCCGCGCGGAGAGGGCCTCGGCCCGACCTGATCCGACAACCAGACGAAGGCAGCGCCATGACCGTCACACCCAGGAACCCCTATGCACTGAAGGAAGTCTTCCTCGCCGACGCCCTCGCGGATGACGAGCGCCTGTGGGTGAAGTCGGCGGACGACGTTGCGTTCCGTCCGCTCTTCCTGTCGGCCTCGCAAGGCTACTGGATGACAATCGCGCGCATCCGCCGTTCGGGCGTGGTGTCGCGCCACAGCCATCCGCAGCCGGTGCATGGCTATACGATCAAGGGACGCTGGCGCTATCTGGAGCACGACTGGGTTGCGGAAGCGGGCAGCTACATCTTCGAGCCGCCGGGCGACACCCACACGCTGGTCGTCGACGCCGAGGGCGGCGAGATGATGACGCTGTTCCAGGTGCACGGATCGATGATCTACGTCGACGCTGCCGGTGCAGTCACCGGATATGACGACGTGTTCACCCGCATCGAGCAGTGCCGCCGCCACTTCGAGGCAGTCGGCCTCGGCGCTTCCTATGTCGAGCGCTTCATCCGCTGACCAGTCGGCTCCTGTATCCCCGCACCGTGCCGCGTTGCGATCGCCCCCGCGCATATGTGCAGACAGTCTAAAACGCGATTGACAGCGGTTTGTGCGCTCGCTAAAGACGAAAATTATTCGGGTAATGTCCAGCTCAGCCGCTGATGCCCGACACAGGGAGGATGGTTAGAATGTCGAAGCACTTCATGTATCGGCTGGCCGGAGCGGCCGTTCTGGCTGCCAGCGTCAGCATCGCCTCGCTCGCCGTGGCCCAGGATGCGCCCGGCGTGAGCAAGGACGAGATCAAGCTCGGCGCCTGGTCGGCGCTGACCGGTCAGTTCGCCGTATATGGTGTGCCCGGCGTCGCCGGCCAGACGGCATATTACGGCTCGCTGAACGAGGCGGGCGGCATCAACGGCCGCAAGATCACGGTCATCACCGAGGACCACGCCTACAATCCGCAGCAGGCGGTGGCGGCGGCCCGCAAGCTGGTCGACAGCGACCAGGTGCTGGCGATCCAGGGTTCCTACGCAACCGGCCCGAGCGCGGCGACCTTCCCGTATCTCGAGGAGCAGGGCGTGCCCTACATCATGCCGTATGGCGGCGCACTCGACTGGTACGAGCCCGTCCGTCCGCTCATCGTCGGCGCCCAGACCCTGCTCGACTATCAGGCTCGTGCGCTCGGCCGCTGGGCCGGCAAGGACGGGTTCAAGAACGTGTTGGTCGTGCATGCTGCGGTCGCCGCCTTCGAGAAGGTGGCGAGCAACGTGGAGCCGGGCGTTCGCTCGGCCTCGCAGGACGCGAAGGTCGAGATGATGCCGGTCAAGCTCGGCACGACCGACTATGCGCCAATCGCACTCGAGATTGCCGGCAAGAAGCCGGACGCCATCGTTTTCATCGGCACGATCATCGAACTTTCCGCGATGGCCAAGGAACTGAAGCAGCAGAACGTCCAGACCCAGCTCTTCACCTATGGCGGCAACGTCACCAACGATCTGATCAACCTCGGCGGCGAGGCCGTGGAAGGGTTGCGCAGCGTGTCGCTGTCCTACACGATCGACTCCGACCAGCCGGCGGTGCAGGAATATCGCGATGCGCTGGCCAAGTTCGCGCCCAACGAGAAGCCCGACTACGGTTCGCTGCTGACCTACGGCCTCGCCAAGATCGCGGCCGAGGGCATCCGGCTTGCCGACGAGCCGCTGACCCGCGAGAGCCTGGTGAAGGGCTTCGAGAAGCTGAAGGACTATGACAGCGGAATTCTCGGCAAGGTGACGATCACGCCCGAAAACCACCTCGGAACCACCCAGGTGCTGCGCGTGGAGATCAAGGACGGCAAGTGGTCCCAGATCGGAGAGTTCATCGACTCACTCGGCGAATGGTAGTCCTCCCAAGACACTGAACCATCGCTGCCTGCGGCTCCCGTCACGGGGGCCGCAGGTCAACGCACGGGAGATGTGCCGATGCACGACCTTCTTCCAGTCATTGCCGCAGGCATCGTAAGCGGTTCCGCCTACGCTCTGCTTGCCCTCGGCATTGTGATCATCTTCCGTTCGACGGACACCGTGAACTTCGCGATCGGCGACACGGCGACGCTCGGCGTCTTCGTATCTGTGACGGCGATGCAGGCCGGCGCGCCTGTCGCGGTGGCGCTGCTGATCGCCATCACCTTCGCCGGGTTTTTCGGCGTCGCCACGGAGCGCCTCCTCGTGCGTCCGCTCGGACCTGGCCACAAGAGCCTCTTCATCGCGCTGGTCGTCACGATCGGCCTCGGTCTCCTGATCCACGCCGCGATCGGGGCCATCTGGGGACACCGGCCGATCACCATAGCGCCGATGGTGCCCGGCACAGTCAGCGTCTTCGGCGTTGCGCTCACCTGGAACAAGGTCATCGCGACCGCGATCGCCATCGTCGCCATGGTGTTCGTCGCCTGGTTCTTCCGTTTCACGACGGTCGGCGTCGCGATGCGGGCCAGCGCCGAGGACCATTTCGCGGCGCGCGTCGTCGGCATCAATCCGGGCCGCATCGCCGCCTTCGCCTGGGCACTGGGCTGCGGATTGGCGGCCATCGCCGCGTTCTTCCTGGCGATGGAGACATCTGCCAACGCCAACCTCACCATATCGGCGCTGTTCCGTGCCTTTGCCGGTGTCTTCCTCGGCGGCCTCACGAGCATGCCCGGGGCGGCCGTGGGTGGCTTCGCCATCGGCATTCTGGACAACATCGCCGGCCGCTATCTTTCGGCGAACTATCGCGACACCATCGTCTTCGCGGTGATCGTCGCGGTGCTTTTCATCAAGCCGGCGGGCTTCCTCGGCGCGGGCCGCAAGGAGCGCGTATGAGCCCGCTGCTTCGTCGCCTGCTCATTCTCGCCGTCGGGATCGGCGCCGGCGCGATCGCCGGCATTCCTGGCCTTATCGGCGGTTACCCTCAATTCGTGATGGCATCCGTCGCGTTCTTCTCGATCGTCGTGCTCGCCGTCTCGATGGTGGCCGGGCTGACCGGCATCTGGTCGCTCGGCCATATGGCCTTTGTAGCGCTCGGGGCATACCTGGCCGCCAATCTCTCGGCCCTCGGCGTGCCCGTCGAGGTGATAGCCGTCAGCGCATTCGCCGTGTCGGCGGCGATCGGCTTCGTGCTGGGCCTGAGTGCCGGCCGCTTTTCCGTGCTCTATTTCGGCCTGCTCACCATGGCGCTTTCGCTGGCCGCCAGCGAGGTGATCGGCCACTGGAGCGACTATACCGGCGGCGACGAGGGCATGCCGGTCGCGCCGGCGCGCATCTTCCTGCTGGGGATCGGTTCGCTCGGCCTGCAGGGCGCGGTGGTGCTGACGATCAGCCTTGCAACCTTCGCCTTCCTGCTCGCGGACATCGTCGCGCACGGGTCTCTCGGCCGCAAATGGCTGGCGGTCAAGAGCCAGCGCGTTGCGTCGACCGCGATCGGGCTGAAGCCGCAGCTGGAAAACGCCAAAGCCTTCTCGCTGTCGGCCGGCATCGCCTCACTCGCTGGCCTCGGCATTGCCTATTCCATCTCCTACCTTGATCCCGTCGGCTTCGACCTGCACGTCGGCGTCCAGCTGCTGGTCGCGACCGTCGTCGGCGGCGCCGGCAGCTTGCTCGGCGCGCTGCTCGGCGCGGCTTTCATCGTCGTCGTGCCGGAAATGGCGCGGTCGGTCCCCTCGGTCTCCATGTTCGTCTTTGGTCTTTCGACGGTTCTGATCCTGCTTTTCCTGAGGAAGGGCATCGTTCCGACGGTATCGGCATGGCTCGCGCGCCTGCTGGGCCGCGGCCAGCGAAATTCGGTGGGCGAGGCGCATGCGTTCAAGGCCGACGCCGTCGCCGATCTCGTCCGCCAGTTGCTGCCAGCCGCGACCGACGCCCTGGAGGTCAAGGACCTGTCGGTGCATTTTGGCGGCGTCCGGGCGCTTGACGGCGTTGGCCTGAGCGTGCCGGCTGGCAAGGCCGTCGGCCTGATCGGCCCGAACGGCGCAGGAAAGACGACCTTGCTCAACGTGCTGTCCGGTTTCTACCAGGCGACGCGCGCAGATGCGGTGACGCTCGGCGACACCGACCTTACGACGCTGCCGACGCACGGCCGGGCCGCCGCGGGCTTCGGCCGCACGTTCCAGCACGCGGAGCTCTTCGGCGAACTGACCTTGCGCGACATGTTCGAGACGACAGCCGAACTCGGCGCGGCCCGGCGCAAGGCCGGAGGCCTGCCAGCGGCGTCGGCAGCGGAGGTCGCGCAGCGCATCATCGACGGGCTCGGCCTGTCGGCTTATGCGGATCTGCTTCCCGGCGAGCTGCCGTTCGGGATTCAGAAGGTGGCGGACGTCGGCCGGGTTCTGGCCACTGGCGCATCGGTGATCGCGCTCGACGAGCCGTTCGCAGGTCTCGACGCCGCCGAACGGACCGCCATCCGCACGATCCTGCAGGGCATGCGGCAGGCCGGAGTTTCGATCCTGATCATCGATCATGCGGTACAGGAGGTCATGGACATATCCGACCGCGTCGTCGCCTTCGAGTTCGGCCGCCTCCTGGTGGAGGGCCTGCCGGAGGAGGTTCGCCATCATCCGGAAGTGCTGCGCGCCTATTTCGGCACGTCCGAAGTGTCGGCGGTCAAGAAGGTCGTCGCCGCATGAATTCCGCGCCGCTGATCTCCGTCAAGGGCATTGGCCACCGCTATGACGGCGTGCTCGCGCTGGACGGCGTCGATCTCGACATACCGGCGGGCGGCTTCGTTGCCGTGCTCGGTCCGAACGGCGCCGGAAAGTCGACGCTGGCGCAAATCGTCGCCGGCGCGCTGCGTCCGCTGAAGGGACGCATCGAACTCGCCGGCGCCGATGTCACGTCGCGTGCCGGACGCCAGGGCCTTGTCGATGCCGGCGTCGCGCTGATCCCCGAGGGGCGCCGGCTGTTCGGCCAGCTGACCGTCGACGAGAACCTGATGCTGGGCGCCTACGGCAAGCCTCGCGCCGAGCGCGAGGCGCGCCTGGCCGGGGTCTACGAGCTGATGCCCGAGGCCGTCCGCAACGGCAAGGACAGGGCAGCGGCGACCCTTTCGGGCGGCGAGCAGCAGATGCTGGCGGTCGGCCGTGCGCTGATGGCGAAGCCGCGCGCCGTGGTGATTGACGAGCCGTCGCTCGGCCTCGCGCCCATCCTGATCGACCGGGTCTACGAGGTGCTGGACGGCCTGCGGCGCGATGGCGTGGCTGTCGTCGTGTTCGAGCAATTGGCCACCCATGCCATGAAGCATGCCGACCAGATCGTGGTCATCGATCATGGCCGCATCTCCCACCGCGGCGCGGTGGACGACGAGGCGACCGTGGAGGCGCTGCGCATGGGCTATCTTGGGCACGGCTAGGCGATCGCGGAACGTCCGCGAATGATCACTGCATGCGATACACTGGCGCGTCGCGCGTCTGGAAAACCGGAGACGAAATGACCATCAAGCCGCAAGATATCGCCACGCTGGTCGAACTGTTCGAGGCATCGAACTGGGACGAGTTGCATGTGCAGCTCGATGGGATGCACATCTTTCTCTCTACCGACCCCAATGCCCGTCTGGCATCGACGCCCGCGCCGACAGCAGCGCCCCAGGTTTTCGCGACTACGCAGCCGGCCGTCGCCGCGACGCCGCCCGCCGCGGCCAAGGCTTCCGCTCCGGCCGTCTCTTCCGGCGACGTGCCCGCCAACTGGGCGGCGGTGACCGCGCCAAACCTCGGCACTTTCTACCGCGCACCGAAGCCCGGCGCCGCGCCCTTCGTGGAGATCGGCCAGATGGTCGACGCGGACACCGAGATCTGCCTGCTCGAGGTCATGAAGCTGTTCACGGCGGTGCGCGCGGGTGTGAAGGGCACGGTCCGCCGCATCTGTGTCAACGACGCCGACATGGTCGAGTTTGGCCAGACTCTGTTCTACGTCGAGCCGGCCTGAGCGATGGCGATCAAGCGTCTCTTCGTCGCGAACCGGGGTGAGATCGCGGTTCGCATCCTGCGCACCGCGAAGAAGCTCGGCATCGAGACGGTGCTGGGCGTCTCGGCGGCCGACCGGGAGACGCTGGGTGCCGAGATGGCGGATCGCGCGGTTGTGCTGGGGCCGGCGCAATCCTCGAGGAGCTACCTCGACGTCAACTTGGTGGTGCATGCCGCCAAGGCGACAGGCTGCGACGCCCTCCATCCCGGCTACGGGTTCCTGTCCGAGAAGCCGATCCTGGCGAAGACCTGCGAGGACGCCGGCATCATCTTCGTCGGCCCGCGGCCCGACACCATCGAAGCGATGGGCGACAAGCTGTCGGCGCGCGCCATAGCCAGCGATGCGGGCGTGCAGACGGTGCCCGGCACCGACCACATTGCCACCATCGAGGACGCCAAGGCCGCCGCCACGAAGCTCGGTTTTCCTGTGGTGATGAAGGCGTCGGCCGGTGGCGGCGGTCGCGGCATGTTCAAGGCGGCGACGGCGGAAGAGCTGGAAGCGTCGTTCGAGCGCGCGTCGCGCGAGGCCGAGGCTGCCTTCGGCGACGGCCGGCTCTACATGGAGCGTTTCGTCGAACGGGCCCGGCATGTCGAGGTGCAGATCGTCGGCGACGGCGAGGGAAACGTCGTGCATTTCGGCGAGCGCGACTGCACGGTCCAGCGCCGCTACCAGAAACTGATCGAGGAGGCACCTGCTTCGGCAGTGCCGGACCATGTCCGCAAGCGCCTGCACGAGGCGGCCGTGAAGCTGACGTCCTATGCGAAGTATCGCAATGCCGGCACCGTCGAATTCCTGTACGACGTCGACCGCGTCGACTTCTATTTCATCGAGGTCAATTCGCGCATTCAGGTCGAGCACCCGGTCTCGGAGGAGATCACCGGCGAGGATCTGATCGCGCTGCAGCTGCGCGTGGCCGCCGGCGAAGGGCTCGGTATCCGCCAGGACCAGATCCGCATGGCCGGCCACGCGATCGAGGTCCGCGTCAACGCCGAGGACCCGTTCAACGGTTTCTCGCCGGCGCCCGGCCGCGTTACCGCGTGGTCGCCGCCTTCGGGCGAGGGGGTGCGCCTCGATACGCATGCCCGCCAGGGATATCTGGTGCCGCCCTTCTACGATTCGATGATCGGCAAGCTCATCGTGCGCGGCAAGGATCGTGACGAGGCGATCGCGCGCCTGCTGAAGGCCATCGCCGGCTTTACGCTGGAAGGCCCCAGGACGACGCTGCCGCTGGCGGCCTACATCGCTGCGCATCCTGACTTCAGGGACAACCGCATCACCACCCGGTGGCTGGAGGACAAGGGTCTTCCGGGCTTCGGGCACTAGGAGCATTCGCATGGCGCACATAGAATTCCTCGACGAAACCATGCGCGACGGTCAGCAGAGCCTCTGGGGTCTCCGCATGCAGGCGGGCATGGCGCTGCCGGTGTCGCCGCTCCTCGACAGGACGGGTTTCACCACGATCGACCTGACCGGCGGCGGCATGCTCGACGTGCTGACCCGCTACTGCCACGAGAACTACTGGGAAGGCCTCGATCTTCTGGTCGCCTCGATGCCGAACACGCCGGTTCGTGCCGGCCTGCGGTCGAATGCCAACGTCACCTTCGGCGTCAGCCCTGACGCGCTGATGGACCTCTGGGTGCGGCGCCTCTGCGCGCATGGCGTTCGCTCGTTCTGGGTCTATGACGTGCTCTTCAACATCGACAAGATGCACCGCATCGCGAAGGTCGCGAAGGAGAAGAACGCGCAGGTCGCCGGTGCCATCATGTATGCGCTGTCGCCCGTTCATACCGAGGAGTTCTTCGCCGACAAGGCCGACAGGCTGTCGGCCTCGCCTGACATCGACACCATCCTGCTCTACGACACGGCGGGTGTCTTGGAGCGCGAACGGCTCAAGACGCTGGTTCCGGCGATCGCTGCGAAGGCGCGCGGCAAGAAGATCGAGTTCCATTCCAACAACCTGCTCGGCATGTCGGCCAAGGCCTATCTCGACGCGGTCGAGTTCGGCGTCAGCGTGCTGCATACCGCCAGCCGTCCGATGGCGAACGGCCCGTCGGTCCCATCGACCGAGATCATGGTCAAGAACATAGAACTCAAGGGCCATACCCATTCGCTCGACACGTCGCTGTTCAAGCCGGTCGCCGACCACTTCGAGGCCGTCGGCAAGGCAGCCGGTTTCCTCGTCAACCAGTATGCCGAATACGACGTGTTCTCGATCGAGCATCAGATCCCCGGCGGCATGATGGGCACGTTCAAGGCCCAGCTCGCCAACCACAACATGATGGACAAGCTGCCCGAGGTGCTGGCCGAGACGGCTGCGGTACGGAGGGACCTCGGGTATCCTGGAATGGCGACGCCGTTCAGCCAGCTGGTCGGCATCCAGGCGGTGCTGAACGTCGTCACCGGCAAACGCTACGGCACGGTGCCGGACGAGGTCGTGCAGTATGCGGCCGGCTTCTACGGCCAGACGGTCGCGCCGATCGATCCGAACGTGCTGGACAGGATCATGTCATCGCCGCGCGCCAGGGAGGTGGTCGCCAACCCGCCGCAGCAGCCGACGCTGGAAGACCTGAAGAAGCAGTATGGAACCGAGGACGAGGACGAGCTGATCCTGCGCGCCACCGTCCCGGAAGCCGACATCGCGAAGATGCGGGCCGCCGGCGCGGTCAAGCAGACCTATCCGCTGCTTTCTTCGCCCGAGCTCGAGCGGGTGCGCAAGCTGATGAAGCTCACCCGCACGCCCGTGGTCGAGGTCAAGTCGGCCGAGATGACGGTATCGCTCAGGAGAAGCGCGAAGTGAGGCAGGCGGTTATCGTCTCGACGGCGCGCACGCCGATCGGCAGGGCGTTCCGCGGCGCCTTCAACAATACGCAGGCGCAGGCGCTCGGCGGCCATGTCATCGCCGCCGCCGTGGCGCGCTCCGGCATCGAGCCGGCGGAAGTGGATGACGTCATCATGGGCGCCGCCATGCAGGTCGGCTCGACGGGTGGCAACATCGCCCGCCAGTCGGCGCTCAGAGCCGGCCTGCCGGTCAGCGTGCCCGGCATGAGCATCGATCGCGCCTGCTCGTCCGGGCTGATGGCCATCGCCACGGCCGCCAAGCAGATCGTCGACGACGGCATGACGGTGGCGATAGGCGGCGGCGTCGAGTCCATATCGCTGGTCCGCAAGGACTACAGCGACGCCTCGCGGAAGCAGGATCCGGCGCTCGTCGAGCGCATGCCCGAGCTCTACATGTCCATGCTCGAAACCGCCGAGATCGTGGCCGAACGCTACGGCGTGTCGCGCGAGGCGCAGGACGAGTTCTCGCTGCTGTCGCAACAGAGGATCGCCGCCGCGCAGGCGGAAGGCCGGCTGGCCGAGGAGATCGTGCCGGTCGAGACCGTAATGACTGTGACCGACAAGGCGACCGGCGAGACGACGCGCCGTCCCGTCACCATCGACCGCGACGAGGGCAACCGTCCGCAGACGACGCTGGCCGACCTCGCGGCCTTGAAGCCGGTGTTCGAGAACGGGCAGCAGATCAAGACGGGCCGTTTCGTCACTGCCGGCAACGCCTCGCAACTGTCGGACGGCGCGTCGGCGATGGTGCTGATGGAAACTGCCGAGGCCGAGCGCCGCGGGCTGAAGCCACTCGGCGCCTGGCGCGGCATGGCGGTCGCCGGCTGCGACCCGGCGGAGATGGGCATCGGCCCGGTCTTCGCCGTGCCGAAGCTCTTGGACCGCCACGGGCTGACGGTGGATGACATCGACCTCTGGGAGCTGAACGAGGCCTTCGCCAGCCAGGCGGTCTACTGCCGCGACCGTCTCGGCATCGATCCGGCGAAGCTCAATGTCGACGGCGGCGCCATCGCCATCGGCCATCCCTACGGCATGTCGGGTGCGCGGATGGCTGGCCACATCCTGATCGAGGGAAAGCGCCTCGGCGCCAGATGGGGTGTCGTCACCATGTGCATTGCCAGCGGCATGGGCGCCGCCGGCCTGTTCGAGATATTCTGACCGGCGGGATGCCGGCTGGCAGGGAGACCATGATGAATACCCACCGCTCAATCGCACTGTCCTGGTTGCCCGCGTCGCGGCTCTCGGGCGCAGCCGCCGGGCTCGCGCTCGTGCTCGCGGGCACCGCATTGCTCACCCTGTCGGCAAAGGTATCCGTGCCATTCTTTCCGGTGCCGATGACCTTCCAGTCGCTGGTCGTGTTGCTGATCGGCGCGGCGTTCGGCCCGCGCCTGGCCGCCGCGACACTGGTCGCCTACCTCGCCGAGGGCGCAATCGGATTGCCGGTCTTCGCCGGCACCCCTGAAAAGGGGATCGGCCTGGCCTACATGGCAGGCCCGACCGGCGGCTTCCTGGTCGGCTTCTTGCTTGCGGCGGTGCTGGTCGGCTGGCTGACGCGCCTTGGCGCTGCCCGCAGCTTCTCCACCTCGGCCCTGGCCGTCCTGGCCGGCACCGTCGCGATCTATCTGCCCGGCCTCCTGTGGCTCGGCGCGGTTGTGGGTTGGGACAAGCCCGTGCTGGAATGGGGTCTGTACCCGTTCCTCTACGGTGACGCGCTGAAGCTCGTCATCGCGTCGCTCGCGCTGCCTCTGATCGCCGGACGCGTGGCGCGCGGCTGACATGCGTGCAGGTTAGGACCCATGTACGGCGAGACCGACGAAGCGCTGGCGACCATGCCACTGTCCTACCGGGACGGCTACTTTGCCGGCCAGACGGCGATCATCACCGGTGGGGGCAGGGGCATCGGCCGCGCCCTCGCCTTCCAGTTTGTCCGCCTCGGTGCGAAGGTGGCACTCAACGGCCGCAACCCGGAGCGGCTCGAAGCAACCGCGGCCGCGCTCCGCGCGATCGGCGGCGATGTCTTCGCCCGGGTCGCCTCGATCCGCGAGCCCGAGCAGATACAGGATTTCGTCGCCGCTGCCGCCGACCGGTTCGGCGGCATCGACATGCTGGTCAACAATGCCGGTGGTCAGTACGCGCAGGCCGCTTTCGACTTTTCCGTCAAAGGCTGGCGGGCCGTCATCGAGAACAATCTCAATGGCACCTGGTTCGTTACCCAGGCGGTCGGGCGGCACATGCGCGACACCGGGCGGCGCGGTTCGATCGTCAGCATCGTCGCGCAGACCAGCCGCGGCATGCCGGGTGTCGCCCATTCCGCAGCGGCGCGCGCCGCGGTCGTCAACCTGACGCGGACGCTGGCGACCGAGTGGGCGCCGAACGGCATACGCCTGAACTGCGTCGCGCCCGGTGTCACCGCCACGGAAGGCATGGAAGTCTATTCCGACGAGGCGCGCACCGAGCTGCCGAAATCCAATCTGATGAAGCGTTTCGGCACGGTTCGCGAAGTGGCGGACGCGGTCTGTTTCCTGGCTGGCTCGGCTGGCTCGTTCACAACGGGCGAGGTCATTGCCGTGGACGGCGGCAACCATATCTGGGGCGACCAATGGACGATCCCGCGCCCGGACTATTTCGCCACGTAGGACGCGTTTGGGAGGGGATATGGACGTCGGAGATATCGTTCGCCTGAACGCGGTGTCCATTCCCGACAAGATCGCCTTGGTTTGCGGCGAGACACGGCTGTCCTACGGCGCGCTCAACGAGCGGATCAACCGGGTCGCGAACGCTCTGCTCGCCCTCGGCGTCAAGGCGGGCGATCGCGTTGCGATGCTGGGCTACAACAGCAGCGAATTCGTCTGTCTGTATTTCGCGACGGCCAAAGTCGGCGCCATGCTGGTGCCGATGAGCTTCTGGCACCGCGCGGAAGAGCTGCGCTACGTCCTGGTCGATTGCGAACCGGTCCTCATTCTCCATGAGCCGTCCTTCGGAGGGATCATCGCCGCCGCCGCGCAGGACCTTCCGGCCAGACCGATGGCCGTCTCTTCCGAACGGGCGACGGTCGCGGAGTGGGAGAAGCTGGTGACGGGCATGAGCGCGGCGGAACCTCCGCGCATCGACGCCGCACGGCACCCGCATATGATCGTCTACACCTCCGGCACGACCGGCCGGCCGAAAGGCGCGATCATCGGCCAGCCGCGTACCGTCGCCGACGCGCTGTCGGTTTCGGGCGTGCTGGGGGTGCGTCAGAACGACGTGTTCATCAACTATTTTCCGCCGTTCCATGTCGGAAACTGGGATCACCAGAAGCTCTTCATGATCGTCGGTGCCACGGTCGTGCTACAGACCCAGTTCGACGCGCCGAAGGCTCTGGCGACCATCGAGGCGGAAGGTGTCAGCGTTCTGCTCGGTGTGCCTGCGATGTTCAACGCCTTGATGAACGACCCCGCGTTTTCCAGGACGGATCTGTCGTCGCTGCGGCTGATCTACTACGCTGCCTATGATCCGAGCGGCATCATGGGCAGGATCGCCGATCTGTTCCGGGCTCGCGAGGGCGGCATCGAGATGGCCCACGTGTACGGATTGACGGAGGGGGGCGCGTTTGTGACCGCCTGCCGTTCGCACGATGTCTTCGCGCACTGGGGGTCGATCGGACGCGCCGTGCCGGGCATCGAGGTCGCGCTGATCGACGCGGAGGGAAATCGCGTCGTGGGCGCCGGCCAGGGCGAGATCTGCGTGCGCGGCCCGATGATGGACGGATACTGGCGTCGGCCGGAGGAGACGGCCGAAACGCTGGCAGGTGGCTGGCTGCACACCGGCGACATCGCGGAGGCGAATGCCGACGGCTTCTTGTGGATCATCGACCGCAAGAAGGACATGATCCGCAGCGGCGGCCACAACGTCTACTCGAAGGAAGTCGAAGACACGATCGCCCAGCACGAGGCGGTGGCCGACACGGCGGTTATCGGGCTGGACGACCCGGTCTACGAGGAACTGGTCTGCGCGATCGTGGTGCTGAAGCCGGGCTTCACGGCGGGCGACGCCATGGCGGATGACCTTCGCGAGTTCGTGCGGACTCGCAAGGCCGGCTACAATGTGCCGCGCCGGATCCATTTCCTCGAAGCGCTGCCCAAGAATGCTGTCGGCAAAACGCAGAAACACGTTTTGCGCGACGAGTTTCGCAAGGATCGGGCCGGGGTGGGGAAAGCCTGACGATGGCTGTTCCCCAGTTTCCGTCCATCCGTTTGGCCGAGGCCGAGGGCGGCCGCGTGGTGACGCTGACGTTCGATACAAACGAAAAAGGCAACATCATCACCCGGGCGATGCTGAAGGATGTCGCTCACGCGCTCGATCATCTCGAGGCATCGAAGCCGCGCGTTCTGGTCTTGCAAGGCGGCAAGACCGACTTCAGCCGCGGCGTCGATCCGGCCGTCCTCGATTCCGACGAGACGGCATTCTTGGCCTTTCTCGATCTTGAATTCTCCGTCTGGCGTCGGGTGGAAATGCTGCCCTTCATCACCATCGCGGCGCTCAGGGGCTATGCCGTCGGCAACGCGGCCGAGCTGGCGCTGGCCTGTGATTTTCGTATCGCCGCTCCGGACGCCAGACTGTACTACCCGGAGATGCATGTCGGATTCACCGGGCCGGCGCAGCGTCTTTCCCGCTTCGTCGGCGTCGGCAAGGCAAAGGAGATCCTGCTCGAACCGCTAGCGGTCGGGGGAGAGGAAGCATTGAGGCTGGGGCTGTTCACCAGGCTCGTGCCTGCCGAACGGTTCGACGCGGAGGTAACGGCCTTTGCCGCCGGTCTTGCCGGCCATCCGCCGGTCGCGGTCGAACTGACCAAAAAGGCGATTGCCGAGGCCTATGCGCGCGTCGATGGCGAATCCCCGGCCGATCGGCTGGCATCGGCAGCCGCGTATCGGACGGATGATCGGCGTCGAGGCATCGAGGCGATGCGCAACCGGACGAAGCCGGACTTCACGGGACGGTAGGCGCGTCGCCGCCTCAGAGCCGATCGCGTTTCACAACGATACCCGCCTTCTCGCGATCCCAGGTGTCCTCGGTGATGCCTTGCGAGCGCAGCACGTGCTTCTGCACCCGCTGGGTCGGCGTTCGCGGGAAATCCTCGACCAGGCGGACGAAGCGCGGGACCATGTAGTGCGGCATGCGCGGGATCAGGAAGGCCAGCAGCGCCGCCGGATCGACGGTCCGACCCTCCAGCGGGCACACCACGACCATGACCTCGTCCTCGGTGTGTTCGCTTGTCACCGCGATGGCGGCGGTCTCCTTGACGTCGGGGTGGCTGTTGACCTCGAATTCGACCTCCGCGGACGAAATGTTCTCACCTCTGCGGCGAATCGAGTCCTTCAGCCGGTCGACGAAGTAGAAATTTCCGCGATCGTCCCGCCGGAAGGCATCGCCGGTGTGGAACCAGCCATTGCGCCATGCCGAAGCGGTTGCTTCCGGATTCTTGTGATAGCCGGCGTTGAGCGTCCAGGGTGCGTCGGACCGCACGATCAGTTCGCCGACCGTTCCAGGCGCGACCTCGCAATCATTGGCATCGACCACGCGGCATTCCATGCCTTCACGCGGCTTGCCGCACAGGTTCGTTTCTTCGGGATCGAGTCCGGTCAACAGCGGCGTCGACGTCTCCGTCATGTTGAAGACGCCATAGGCGCGGAAGCCGACGCGCTTGGCCAGCATCTTGGCCTCCTCGGTCAGCGGATTCATCAGGCCGAACCGCAGCGGGGTGTTCTCCTCGTCCTCGCCGCGTTCGGCCTTAAGCAGGAATGTGGACGGTGCGCCCAGGATCGTCGCGAAGGTTCCGCCGGTCTCCCGCACGTCGCGCCAGAAGGTCGCGGTGACGAAACGCTCGAAAAACGCGATCGAGCCACCGGTCAGGATCGCCCACATGACGTAGGACACACCTCCGATGTGGAACATCGGCATGTAGAGAACGCCGCGATCGTCGCTGGTCATGAAAGGAAAGGTGCTGAGCGCCATGGCGCTGACATGAGCATAGGGCGACAGGACCGCCTTCGAGGCGCCGGTGGTGCCGGACGTATAGAGGACGCACTGGATGTCCCATGGCTGGATCGGTCGTTCGAGCGGCGGCGGCTCGGATGCGTTTCCCTCGAGGGTCGATTGCGGAAGGACGGTCAGGCCCGGAATGTCGATGGCCACGTCGTCACTGGCAACGACCACTGTCTCCAATGATCCGCGGTCGACATCCGCCAGCAGCGGAACGAGGCTCGGGTGGCCGATCATCAGCTTTGCGCCGGCGACCTGGACCGCATGCTCCAGCAGGCGGCCCTTGTACGCGACATTGATCGGCACGAAGGTCGCGCCGAGGTAGTTGACCGCCAGCATTACGTCGAGGACGAATTCGCCGTTCGGCAGCCAGATCAGAACGAAGTCGCCCTGTCGGACGCCCAGGGTGTGAAGTCGATCCGCGACTCTCACCGCACGGTCGCGCAGCACGCGATAGGTGAGCGGCGGCCGGCCATCGACGAACGTGGCGAAGACCTTCTCGCCCTGTTCTCGCGCGCGTCTTTCGAGCAGCGGCCTCAGCACGCAGTCTTCAGCCTGCGGAACCCTCGGGTCGTCATGCTTCGCCAAGATGCCCTCGTCGGTATGCGAACGTGCCGTCGTCGGATGCAGCCGCGATGGGGGTGGGCAGGCCGGCGCAGGGCCGGCCTGCCGGTTGTCGTTACTTCATGCCGTAGGTGGCAGGGTCGAGCCTGTCGAAGACCTCTTTCTTCAGCAGAGCGGCGAAGGCAGCCTCGTCGGTGCCGAGGTCCTTCGTCAGCCCGTTCCACTTCACGACCAGTTCCTTGAAGCGCTCGACCTTGGCCTCGGCATTCTGGACGCCGTAGCTGGCGGTCGCGAGACCGGCGACCTTGCCGATGTCCTCGGCGATGAATGCCTTGGTCGCCTCGACAAGGTCGGCATCGGGCGTCAGCCACGTGACACCCTTGGCCTCTGCCTCGCCCTTCGCCCGGTCGGCGTCCTTCTGGTATTCCATCGCCACGTGGGCGTTGCCGCGCGCCACCACGTCGATCACCGCGGCCCGCTGCTCGTTCGTCAGGTCTCTCCAGGCATCGGCGTTGAAGCTGTAGGTCGACGTGCCGTTGTAGGTGCCGATCGGCATGTCGGTGACGTACTTGGCGATGGTGTACAGGCTGAGATTGATGATCTCGGTCTGCGGATGCATGTTGCCGTTGATGACGCCCTGGCTCATGCCCTCGTAGACTTCGTTGGCCGAGAGCGTGGAGGACGAGGCGCCGAAGTGCTCGGCCCAGCGGCTGTATGCCGATGCGCCGGTGCGGATCTTCATTCCCTTGAGGTCGGCCACCGATTTGACCGGCTTGGTCGTCATCAGCTTGATGACGGGGACGACGGCCGTTCCCAGATAGATCTGGTTGAACTTGCCGAAGTCCGCGACGCACTCCTCGCACGTCATCAGGTATTCGCTGGCGGCGCCTGTCATGGCGATGCCGCTCTCGCCCAGCATGGCGAGTTCGTTCACCAGGCTCGCCTCGCGGAACTCCGCCGGGAAGTAGCCGGTGATGACCAGGCCCATGTCGACGACGCCGTCGCGCACGCCGGTCACCGTTTCCTTGAGGTTCAGTAGGCTGCCCGCGAACATCTTGGCGGTCAGCGTGTTCCCCGAAGCCTTGGGCAGCTCCTGCTCGGCGAACGAGTAGGCACGAGCCCAGCTGTGCGTCGGCGGCAGACCGACATTGATGCGTAGCTCCTTGTTGTCCGCCGCGGCAAAGCCGAGGCTGCCTGCCAGCATCGCTGTCGCCGACACGAGCATAAGGACGTTTCTCTTCACGCTTTTCATGGGTTCCTCCGGTTGCATGAAAACAGGGTCCGCGCTCAGTGGGTGATGAGCGAGGGCAGGTAGGTGATGGTGTCGGGCCAAAAGACCATGATCGCGACGACAACCATGTCGGCGACCAGGAACCAGACGATGCCTCGGTAGATCGTCGTCAGGCTGGCGAGATTGCCGACTACGCTCTTGATGACGAAGACGTTCAGGCCGACGGGCGGCGTGACCATGCCGATCTCGAGCAGCTTGGCCAACACGACGCCGAACCAGAGAAGGTTGATGTCTGCCGCGATGAAGATCGGCAGGAGGATCGGCAGCGTCAGCACCATGGTGCCGAGCGGCTCGAGGAAGGTGCCCAGCACAAGGTAGAGCACGATCGCCCCGAGGATCAGCATCCAGGGGTCCGAGCCGAGCCCGATGATCGACCCGGTGATCAGGTCGGCTGTGCCCGACAGCGCCAGGAACCGGGCCAGCAGGCTGGCGCCAACCGTGATGATGAAGATCGAGCCGGTCGTGGAGATCGTATCCATGATCGACTTCCAGAAGACCTCCCGGTTGAGGGAGCCTTTGGCGAAGGCGAACAGGAAGGCGATCATGGCGCCGACGGCGCCCGCCTCGGTCGCGGTGAACAGGCCGACGCCGAGGCCGCCATGCACCACCACGATGATGAGCAGGATCGGCCATGCCTGCCAGAGCAGGAGAAGCTTGTCGCGCAACGCCATCGACTCATCGGTGCGCGGCGCCAGCGCAGGGTTGATCCACGCGCGGATGACCACGACGAGGATGTAGGACACCAGCGTCATGAGGCCGGCCGCGAGCCCGCCGATGAAAAGCAGGTTGATCGGCACTTCCGCCATGATTCCAAAGAGCATCAGCAGGATGCTGGGCGGTATCAGCGCGCCGAGCGTGCCGGCCGCCGCGATCGTGCCGGTCGCCAGCGCGGGGTCGTAGCGGCGGCTGATCATCTCGGGCACGGCGATGCGGCCCATCGCGGCGGCGCAGGCCACCGACGAGCCCGTGACCGAAGAGAACGCGCCGGATGCGAAGATGGAGGCGACGGCAAGGCCGCCGGGCAGGCGCGACAGCCATACCCGGCAGACGTCGAAAATGCCCTTGGTCAGGCCCGCATGGTAGCAGACGTATCCCATCAGGAGGAACATCGGCACCGCGGTCAGCGTCCACTGCGCGACGAACTCGTACGGCACGGCCGAGATGATGCCCCAGGCCGGGCGCTCGCCAACGACGGTCCAGATACCGACGAACGAGACCAGTATGAGCGACAGCGCGATCGAGACGCGGAACTGCAGCAGGACGAGTAGGACGGCGATGCCGACGAGCCCGACGATTTCGTTCGACATGTCAGCGGGCCTTGGCGGAAGAAGCGGATTCGGCGTGGCCGAGATCGGCCGGCACCTCGCCGAGGCCGCTTTCGGCGCCGGTCAGCATGGTGATCACCCGGTAGGCCAGCACGAGCGCGTAAAGCCCGAAGCCGATGGGCACGAAGAAATAGGCCGGCCAGATGACGACCGGGGTACCGAGTTCCATCACGAAGGTGCCGTGGGTGAAGGCTTTGGTCGCCTCGGACCACAGGCGCACGGCCATGGCGACCACGACGACGGCGGACACCGCATATGCGGCTATGGCGATCCAGTGGCGAACGCGCCGGGAGAGCGCCACGACTGCCATGTCGACCGTGATGTGGCCGTTCATTTTCTCGGTCAGCGCCAGCGGCAGATAGGAGACCGCCACCATCCAGTAGTTGGTCACCAGAACGGTGGTGCCTGGAATGGCGATCGAGAACAGGTTGCGCAGCACCACGTCGAGGACGATCTGGATCATCATCATGAGGATCGCGAAGGCGCACAGCCCGGTCGACGCCGACACGAGCAGGTCGATGCCCTTGCCTATGGATCTCATTTCCCCTCCTCCCCAGGAGTGCGTCGGGCAGACGCAGCGATCGTCAAAGCCTGAATGCCCGTGCCGCGTTCAACCCCAGCCATTTGTCGGCGACCCCCGACTTGAGCGGCAGCGCGCGTATCTCGTCGATCAGCGACCGGATCGACGTTCCGAGCAGCGTCCATGTCGATCCGAAGATGATCTTGTCCTGGATGGCGCGGGGGCCGAATTGCATCAGCGGCTCCCAGCCCGATCCGGGAATCGTGAAATGCCGGGGCCGGTGGGCAGAGATGTCGAGAAAGACGTTCTGATGGCGCCACGTGACCATCACGGCCTCGAGCATCCACGGCCAGCCGGCGTGCAGGACGACGATCGTCAGTTTGGGAAAGGCTGCGGCGATGGCGTCGATGTGCCTCGGGTGCCCGACATCGTATGGCGCGGCGCGCCACCAGTTGATGCCGCCGTGGATGAGCAGCGGCACGTCCAGCGCCTGGCAGTTCGCGTAGACCGCCTGCAGCTTCGGGTCCATGGGATCGAGCCCGTGCTTGAACGGGGCCAGCACGAAGCCGCGCATGCCAAGCTCTCGGACCGAACGCGCCATGTCGGCGACGGACTCCGCCCGCAGCGGATCGACGCCGCCGACGCCCACCAGTCGTGACGGATCGGTCGTGACATACTCGGCGACGGCGTCGTTGGTCGTGGTGCCGATCCCCAGCGCCGTCTCGAACATTTCGTTGTAGATGACCGCCTTGTCGACCTGCGCCTCATCGAGCTTGGCGAAGAACTCCTCTCGTGTCGGGCAGGACCGGCGGCCGGCAATCAGCGCTTCGCGCTCGATCTCTTCGGCGGTCTTTCCGTCGACCGCCCTGCGGTCGAAGTGGCCGAGATAGCCGTCCATGCGCGCGAGCGTCAGCTGCGCGGCCGCGAAGACATCTGGCAACGGGACGAAGCATGACATCGCATCGACGATCATGGTGCCTCCTCGCCATTTCCCCGTGTCACCGGAGCCGATCGAATGTTCGCCAGTCCAATCGGCCCCATGGGCGGATCGGTGCGCGCCGTATCTATCAGTTCATCCTGGCGTGATTGTCAACCTGAAACCGAAATAACATCGGATTTTGGGCTGAGAGCTCTCAACGCTTCCGCGACGAGCGGCCGCAACCAGCCGCTGGTCCGCGTCAGGGCTGCGGGACGCCTTGTCGTCGAAAGGAGCATCGATTCCAACGGGGGCCGCCCAAACCTGGCTCCCGCCTTTTCACCCGGACGAGTCTGCAGCCCGATCCAGGACCGACCACGAGGAGAACGGAAGCCCATTGTCACGAGGGTCGGTCGGGGGGACATCACCGCGACGTCAGGACCGTGATCCGTCGCGCGCTCCCGGCTGCCATTCCGGCCTGGCACCCCTTGTCGTCAAAGCCCATGCTTCACAAGGCGTGGCGGTAACAAGGCACGGCTCGGATCTGCCCAGACCGAACCGGGAAGCGCATGTCCTCTGACGCCCGTGTGCGGCCCAGCGGGTACCGGATGCGAAGGGTCCGGGTCAGCGGGGCGCTGCCAGGAGCGATCGGTCCGCGTCATCGGCGACTCATCGTCTCTCTCCCCGACGTACCCACCAGAGGCTCGCGGAATCCATGCTATGTCCAATCGGCGCGTCCGACGTCTGATCGCGCTTCCGTCTCTTCGCCCGCTCGGCCCAAATCAGACCGCGGAGCCTCATTTGGTCCCCGAGCCAAACTTGAAAATCTCTCGAAATAGCGGTCTGCAGATGGCCGTCCGGGACGCCTGTGTCGTAAGAATTGCCGGTGTCGATCGCAACGCCGACACGATCTCGAACCTGACGACCTTCGGCGGCGCGGATCGCCCATGGTCGACGCGGCGCGCCTGGTGCGCGGCCGATTGTCCCCGAGTCGGGCGATCCGGGACACAAAAGGGTTCTCCCTGACCCTGAATGGTGCGGAAGACCCTCAGGACGCTCGCGGTGCAATTCATCGCGGAGAGCGTCGGCTCGTCCGTCCAACACAGCGGCCGGCGACATGCCGGAGGCCGCTGAGGAGCCGATGGCATCTGGCTTACGGCCGCTGGAGATCACGCTGAACGACGACGACGATCGAAGCGCGGTTCGGTCTCCGAACCGGCTCACTCGGAGCAGTTCCGGCGGCAAGAGGTCCGCGAGGACTGCGACGATCAGGGCGAGGTCGTCCGGCTGTACAGCGCAAACGTCGGCGAAGGCTCCTGCTTGAAGATCGCCGAGCGCCGCGGTGGCTACCGTGGCCATGGCGGACCGAACGCATCCTTTCGCACCACCACCACATGCGCGCCATCGGGCCAAACGGCACACGGCATCGAAACTTTGGTTAGCCAGACGAGATGATCTCGCGTGCCGCAAAGCTACGTTTTCAAAAGACATTTGTTTGGTAGCGGAGGTACGATGTGGTTCCTCCCCCCAACCGCATTTTCTGCTCTCAGCAGTCGCCTGACAAATGTCTTTGGACATGTACAGGGACATCGCGCAACGAGTGGTTTGGCCCGCTCTGCCAATAGGTAGCGGAAGCGTCAGAATAGGAATTTCGGCCTATTTTAACCAAACCCGCGACCATAGGTCGAGTAAGGTCTTTTCCCTTCCCATAGGTGCCCATCCCATTACGCCTATTCGTGGGGCACCAGTTCCAGCCGCCTCCCCAGAACAGGAGACGGACATGGACACCAACGAATTTCTCGCCACCAGTTACGCGGAGCTGGCGCAGCTCATGTCGGAGCGGAAGGGGACAATCCCCGAACCCCAACCGCTCGATGTGAGCCCATGGCTCTGCCAGTCGATCTTGCAGAAGGCGATCCGGCGAGGCGAGACCGGGCATGCCCTACGGGCGGCTGCCTCCCTGCTCCGCGACGATCCAGATAAGCTCTGGCGACGACTGGCTGTCGCCGTGTTCGAGGACATCGGCCTTGGTAGCCTCGACCTGATTGCGCCGGTCATGACCGCGACATCCGGCAAGGGCGTACGCAAGGCGTTCGGCGGTGATTGGTCTGTGGTCAGCGCCATCGTGAAGCGTATGGCAGCAGCCCGCAAGTGCCGGGCGGCAGATGATCTCCTGATGAGCGTCATCAGCCATCCTCGTTATGAGGCCGACCGGCTCTCGTTGACCTACAGAACTCAGCGCGAGCTGATGGAAATAGTGACGGGCAATGGCGACATCATCACCCGTGCCGTGGCATTGTTCTATGCGACCGGCACCGACCGCTGCCCGGTCCCGACCATGAGGACGCGGAAGGGCAGTATCCCCTACGTGCTGGAAATGATGCTCCAGACCGGGTTCCCTCATTGCGTGCTCGAATTGGCGCAACGGGGTTCCGTGCGGATGCGGGAGCCGTTGCCTGTTTTCATGTCCCTATTGTCGCTGGATGTCCCTGCACGCTCGTCGGGCTACGAACCCATTGAAAAAGATGACGATTTTCCACCGTCGATCATGGTGGGGGAAGTGCCATCATGGGCCATTGATTTCTACACCCGACCGGGGAGGGCTGCCATGAAGTCCTTTCTGCGGAAGAGTACACCGACATCTCGATGGATCGAGAAGCACATCGCCCCGCGTGATCGTGTCGAATTCTTGGGCGGTCTCGTATTTCGCGCCCAAGGGGGACTGCTCCGAGCACGCCTGCAATGGCCAATGGGTAGCTACCTGAACAGGACCATGGTGATCGAGGCGAACGGCTTCGGCATCGAGGACGCGACCGAGGTGCTTGACCTCCTGCGCGACGACCTGTCGGCTCTGAGCAAGGAGCAGGCCGATGTCCTCTGATCTGATCGCCTCGGCTCGCGAAAACGACAGATCGTTAAACTCCGACCATGATGTTTGTCGATCCGGTAAGGTGGGCGGCGGTAAAATCGAATTTGCAATCAATTGCAAATCTGCTTGTGGCTATGTGGAACCTAGATTTGCAATTGATTGCAAATTCGCGGTCGAGACACAGGGCCGTCAGGAACAGCCTTCCCTCGATGCCATCTCCCTGTCAGCGAACGCACGGGCGCTGGTCGCTCATTCCCTCTCCGAGAACACGAGGAAGGGCTACAAGGTCGATCTGGATCACTACGCCTCAACGGGCAGGGCCATTCCCTCGTCGCCCGAGATGATCGCGGAGTATCTGGCCGAGTGCGCCGGGATATACGCAGTGGCCACCCTCCAGCGGCGGCTGGCGGCGATCAGCAAGGCACACCGCGCCATCGGTGCCGATGATCCGTGTCGTTCGGAGATTGTACAGGCTGTCGTGCGCGGCGTACGTCGATCACGAGGCGTTGCCCAGCGACAGGCGCAGGCGTTGCTCCGTGATGATCTGTTCGCCGTACTCGACCGGCTGGGGGACCGGCCCAAGGACATCAGGGACCGCGCTCTGCTCCTGCTCGGCTGGGCGACCGCCATGCGTCGGTCGGAGCTGGTCGCGCTCGATGTGGAGGACGTGGAGTTCACCACCAAGGGCGCGCTGGTCAGGATCAGACGCAGCAAGACGGATCAGGAGGCTCGTGGTCGTGAAGTCGCGGTGCCGTTCGGTCGGACCCGTCACTGCCCCGTGACGGCACTCAAGGAATGGCTGGCGTTCGCGGAGATCGAGACGGGCGCGATCTTTGTCACCGTGAACAAGCACAGCCACCTGCTCCAGAGCAGGATGTCCGGCGAGGCTGCCAGCAACGTGGTGAAAGTGCGGGTAGCTGATGCGGGGTACGATCCCGCCGCCTTCTCTGGTCACTCGCTCCGGGCCGGGTTCGTCACCGCCGCAGCCTTGGCAGGCGCATCGACGTACAAGATCAGGGAGACCACCGGCCACCGCTCCGAGAGTGGCCTCGCGCCGTACCTCCGCACCATCAACCTGTTCGATGACGCGGCGGTGGCGAGGCTCCTCTGAGGTGGGTGTCGTCCTCGGGTCAATGGGGTCAACAATTTTTCTCAAGCCCTATCAGCAGGCTTGCGACCCTCTGAGACGTGATCCCGGTACGTCGCCACGAAGGCCTAACTTGTCTTCGACGAACCCATTGGATAGCGTGCAGGTTAGTGCCATCGTCGGGGGGATGAATGGAGCCGGTCGATCAAGGAAGTGCCGATGCGCATGACGAGGTTCCTGTCCATCTAGTTCTTGGGACCGTGCTACACGGTGCCAGCCCCTTCAACGTTGGCAACGTCAACGACACGTTCCGAGGGCAGGTTCTGTGTGGTGATGGCGAGGTTAGACAGGCCATCATCAAGGACCTGTCTCCACGTCAGTTGGCGAATGAGATTATGGCCGCAGCTATCGGTTTGGCGTCAAGGCTACCTATCCCTCAACCGATTATCGCTAAGGTAGAACCGGGAGTTCTGACAGCCTCACGCTGTGTGTTGACAGATGGCACCGGGCACCTAGTGTTCGCGTCTGCGGACATGAACACTACGAATGTCCAGCAGGTCTATTGTGGTGATCCCGAAAACGTCCCGCTCATCCGCGAGAAGCTCGCTGCGTGGTCCGACGTAGCTGGCATGTATGGGTTCGATACCTGGATTGCTAATACTGACCGACACGAGGGCAACCTGCTCTTCTCGGGTCGAAACGACATTTGGTTGATCGACCATGGTCATAGCTTTACCGGCCCGACTTGGGACCCGGCGCATTTCAAGCCGGATGAGCAGTACAACAATCGCTTGGCACAGTGGCTCACCCCGTCAATGTCAAATGATCGACGGCGGGAAGTCGCTGGACCAGCCGGTTCAATGCCCGCACGCCTCAATGGCGTAGATATTAGCCGGTTAGGTGAGTTGAACTACGTTGCCAACATTCTAACACGCGGGGACTTCGACGCCCTCGTTGAATTCCTAAATGCCCGTGTGCAGCATGTTCCGCGCTTAGCTTCGGACGCTCTTGGATTGCTGTTATGAGCGTATCCTTCACCCATGATCACTTTCCAAGCCGCGCCCGGCATGTCCGGGCATTTTGGACGCCCGTACTCTTCTCACCTCGCCTTGGTTCACCGGAAAACCTTGTGATTGGTGTTGCGAGTGCAACCGAGACCGATTTCTATCTTGCGGAGGCAAATGCGTGGCGGAGGCTTCATTGCCTGTTTGGTGACGGGGCAGAGACGGCGTTGCTCGCAGCTCGCGTCGCACTGGATGTACTGAAGGTAGATTTGTCCGAACGAGGACGAATTGCCTTGTACGAACCTCGGCAAACCTTCTCTGGGATCACCTTTGGTGAGGTGAGGGAAGGTGAAGGCGGCAGTTTGAAGCAGATTGCGACGACGTGGCTAGCCTCGCTTTCATCGTTGTATGATCTTAATCTGGCCGAGAGTGTTGAAAGTGCAGCCGACACATTGCCCCCGCCGGTAGACGCCGAGAGGAAAACTGATCGTTTGCCAGTCCTCGTCCTCGAATATGTAGAGCAACATAGACCCCGCCTGACGGATTTCTTTCATTCTGAAATCCGTGAGAGGCGCGAAAAAAAACGCAGGCCGCGTGCTCAAGATATTTATATTGGCTTCGCTGGCTCAGCTCTCGTTGCCAACTTTGCCACCTTACCTGCTAAACGTTCGAAGACGACGATTGATCACATCAAACGCCTAATGTGGGATTTGGAGCAGGATCGTGACGCTGCTGGTGCTTTGGACCGTCGGCGGAAATACGAAATGATTGTCAAGCACCAAGAAAAATCTGACCCGCACATCACAGAGAAGCAGTTCGATGAAGTTCTGGAAGTGGTTGATGAGTTGGCCGAGCAGGGAAAGAAGCGGGAGATCGATGTCGTACCACGGGTAACCGTGCCTGACATTGGCAACCATCTACTGGAGCTTGAACTCGCCGCGTAATATTTGAGAATGGCTGGCGAGCCATGCTGGCAACCACCAAGTACACAGAGCAGCCTACATTCGCTGCGTGAGCAGCTATCCGCCCACAATCGTATCCGGGTGCCCCGCCGCCAGCGCATTCATATACGCTAGACACAGGTCGCGGGAGCGGTAGCTGCCCCAGTCGGCAATTTCTTGCCGTTCAACGATGGGGAAGGTCGAATAGACGTAGCGCACGTCATCACGGTCTGTGAAACCGTAGAGGTGGAAGTAGAGGGCATCGAGCTTGGCGCGCAGATGCAGGCGACGGTTCTCGTCCCAGATGTATGGGGGTCTTACAGCGCCGCTCTCGTCCACATGGCCCATGTCGCGGGCGAACGGGGCCATGTCGTGGGCCGTGTAGCTCAGTTCCAGAACTGCCTCACGCACGATCTCGCTAGCCGTCTTCGGGCCGAACCGCGTGCGGAGATAAGTCTCTGGTGGCACGACTGGAAGCTGCTCAACGATGTACCAGTTGACACTGGTGCTGTGGACCTTTGATCTCGCTACGTAGTCGAATACTATCGCGTCCATGTTGGCCAACAGTTGCGCCTCCGCCGCGTCCATCGGCTCCGTGAACAGTATGAGGGGGGCCTTGTTCCCAAACCCCACGGGCGGCACAGCCGCGGAGATCATCGTCCGGGCATCTGTCGCACGAGCAATGTCTCGGAAGGCGATGAGCCAGTTGGTCTCTGGCGGCAGGCTCACAGCCGAGGCTGGCACCCAGAACTGAGGCGCGGGCACGAAGTTCGGGTCGGCCTTTTCCTCCGACGCGATTTCCCCACTTAGAGCGGCGTTGTGCAGGTTCGCCTCGTTGACCCGCACGGATGCCGCACGGTGATCGTAAATGTGGATCATGCGCCCGACATAGAGCGGCACCCAGTCTCCAGCAGCACTGCGGTAGAGATTACCACCTACGTGGAACGCCCCCTCCTGCTCCTCCAGTTCGACACGAGTACGGAACAAGCCGCTGTCGTTGGTCATGTGGAACATGGTCCTGTAGCGCACCGGCCAAGCCGACACCGGCTCGGCACCCGAGCGATCCACGAGGACCGGCAGGCGGCTATAGATAGCCGTAGTGAGGTCGGCATCGCGGCGAGACCGGAAGATCGGGGCCGTACCCGTGTTGGGGTTTACGCGAGCGAATTCTTCGGCACTCAGGGCGAAGCATACTTCGGGATCGGCCAATTCGGTAACGGCCTGAAGAAAGAAGGCGCAGCGCGCAGCCCGCTCTGTTGGTGTCGGGCTGGCGACAAAAATAGAGAATTTGAACCGGCTATCTACCGCAGGAAAGAACGGAGCCAGAGAATAGCGTGTACGCCGGTTCTCGAAATCGTAGAGGGCCTTCAGCCGCCCCTCCGTCGCCACCCCCTTGAAGAACGTGGAGGCAGTTAGGTCGGAGGCAATGCCGGATGGCACGACGAGACCCACCATGCCGTCTGGCTTGATGAGCTTCATCGTCCGCTCAACAAAAAGCGAGTACAGATTGATGTCGCCACCCGACAGGAGGGGATAGTCACCGCACGAGCGCGCCATACGCGCACTCGCTTCGGCGCGCGTATTAGCCTTGCTGAATTCCTGCGCCAGCGGGTCCTCAGCCTTCACCAGCGCGTCGATCATCCGCTTACGGTCAGCCGCACGTTGAGCGCGTGCGATCTCAGGCCTTCGGGCCGCGAACCATTCGACCTGTTGCAGCTTGATCCGATCCCATGGCGGGTTGCCGACGATGGCGTCAAAGCCGCCTGTCAACCCGTCCTGCTCCCAGTCACTCCATATGCCGGGGAAGGCCACTTGCCAGTGCAGGAACCTTTCCTCCTCGATCAGTTCACGGGCTTGTTCGAGGATGCCGGTGAACTTCTCAGTGTCGCGTGTGGCCCGAAGAGGCTCATGCCCAGTTAGGACGCGAATTGCGTACTCGTAGTCGCTGTCGAAAAATCTCTGGATCGCGGCAAGATTATCCCGACCGCGCAGGTTGAGCCAGTCCAGCGCATGAATGAACGACAGCAGCGCGTTGAGGGGGCGTGTTTCGTCGCTGATCTGATCAAATATTTGTGCCGACTTCTCGGCCTCGGCAATTTCAGCATCGGTTAGCCCCTCTACCAGTTGCATCTTGGCTGCCGATTGCAGCGCAGCCCGAATAGGACCATGCAGAAGCAGAGAGCCGTACCGCTGGACCTTCTCAATGCCATCTTGGACCCACGAGCCGAACAGGCTGTCCCCGGCGCGGAGATGATGGTCCAGGAAGCTAAGTGGGGCACCGACCGTGAAGGTATGAAGCCACAACGACACCTTGGCCAGCTCCACTGCCATGGGGTTCTTGTCCACGCCATAGACACACCGCTTCAACACCATGCGCCGGATGATGTGACGGTCGTCGAGCTGGTCCTCGTTGACGCTCCAGCCTCGCGCCTCGGCATTGCTTAGGATCGTGTTGCGGATCGCCTCGATCTTCTCGGCGAGCGGAGAGACATACTGGATTTCGTCACTCCACTGGACGGATGCCTCGGCCTCGGCCATTGCCTCGATGATGTGGTCGGCCAGCTTGTCCACCAAGCTGACGGGGAAGTGTCCCGAGCCCATCGCGGGGTCGCACACCTTCAGCTCCAGCAGTCGCATGGCGGGGTCGAGGCGGGTCAGGGTACCGATCCTGCGGCTGGGAAGCGGCAGCGCTTCAAGTTCGGCCACCTTGTCGCCGAACGCCTTCTTGGCCCGCTGGATGAGAGGTTCCAGCGTCTCGTCGATGACGAGGGACACGAGGTCGTCGGGTGTGTAGTAGCTGCCGGAGCCCTTGCGGGCGAAGATGTTGGGACGGACCTTGACCTCGTCATCCTCGCGGACGATTTCGTGCTCAAGCAATCGCTCATAGATCGAGCCAAGCTGCTGTACGCTCAGGTCGCGGTAGTTGATGTATCGACGTTGCCCATCGACCTGAATGAAGGAGAGCGTGTCAATGACTGAGGCGACCAGCGCGTCTCCGAGCCTGACACGGTCGAGGAGCGGTGTGTTCTCCCGGCTGAAGAGGCCGCCATTGTAGGGTGGTAGCCCGATACTGGTATCCCCACCATCAATGGCTCGGCACAGATCGTCGATCACATTCCAATAGCGCGCAGCCGTAACCGAGAATGTGTCGCCAGCATCCTTGCGCTTGCCTACGTCGAGCCGAATGCGGTCACGCAGACTGTAGTCGTCATAGCGCCTGTCGCGCACCGGCAGCAGGTCGCGGTCCTCGGCATAGAGGATGAACAGCAGCCGATAGAGCAGGACCAGCGTCGCGTTGCGCACCTCGTCCAGATCGGCCTCGGGCGCAGCATGGGCTATCCCCTGCGCGAGCGCGGGAAATACCGAGCCGAAGACCAGATCGGACAGGTTCTGGGCGACCCGCTCCTCGTAGAAGCGGCCTTCGTCCAGCGCCCTTTGATGGAATGTGCGGTGATCTGGCCCCGGCACGAACGCCTCGCGCCGGAACATCAGAACGAAGACCTTGAGCCAGTGCTCCTGTTCCTGCTGCGTGAGGGCGAACAGGCCTTCGTTGAAGCCCAGCACGCCGAGCACGGCAGCTAGGTCGATCTCGAAGAATTGCTCGGACACCGACCGGGCACCGGAATAGTAGAGCCGCCAGCGAGCACCGTTGGTTAGGATACCCCACCGCAGGGAGCCGTTGGTAAGGTCGTCCACCCGACGCAGATAACGCAGCATCTGCGTAGATGGTGCCATGATCTCATTACGTTGCTCAGAGCGCCGGTCGAGCGGACGGCCCCACCGTTTGCTCTCCACAATGGCCGCGCCGAACTCGTACCGCTTCCACTCCTCGGGATGTGCAACAGCGTGATCCTTTGTGTTCCCGTCGAGATACAGGAGGCCGTCCGGCACATCATCTCGACCACGCGCGGTCAGGTTCTGCTGACGCAGGTGCTCGGACCAGCCAAGGCAAGCCAGTACGCGCCAGATCAGATCGTCCTCGGTCTGTGTCTCATTCGGCGTCTGGCTAGTGGGAAACCGGGCGAAGATCGCTGCCAGTTCCTGCCGCGCCGTGGTCAGCTCGTCGGAGGCAATGGAAACCCAGTCAGGGCTATCGACGATAGAGCGCTCGACAAAGTCGTTCGAGAAGAGGCTTCCCTGATATGCACTTGACCCCAATACCGCCTCCGCCACGATCTTTCTTCACTGCGTTTAGCGCAGAACGGCAACCGTATGAACCTTCAGCAGATCGACCAGCAAAAAACCAGTGGATCATGAAATGATCCGGCGGGAACGGTGGCCCTTGTGTTGGATGGGTGGTCATGTACATTTGACGTGCTTCTGGGGGTTGTTAACCCGGATGCGATACCTTCCCGTCGAGTGCCGAGATCGTGGCAGGGAAGGTTCGGCGGATGGCCGTCACCATCAAGTATAAGGGCAAGCCTTCTAACAAGGCCGAAACCCTCCCAAAATCCCCCTTCATCGACAAGATCAGCATCGTCCTCAAGCCCGAGAGCAAGGAGGATGCCCATGACATCTATATGGGGCTGTTCCAGAGCCTCGATGACCCCGAGGTGTGGGGCAGCGCACCAAAGGGGAAGGGGTTCAACCTCGGCAAACGGATCAAACTGCCCTCGTTGGTCGATCACAAGAGGTGGCCGCTGCTTCAGGCGAGGTACGATGCCAAGAGCCAGCAGGTCGAGACCATCCGTCTGGAGTTCGTACCAGTCGATCTGGGGCCAGTAGGAATGGATGAGCTTCACGCGGTGATGATGACAATCATGGACGGCGGCTTGGAATACGTGGCGAAGCACGGCCACATCACGCGTATTGACGTGACCGTGGACCTCCCCGGCGTACGCATGGACGGGTTCCAGTTCCTGCCAAAATACCCGAGCACCACGATCCGGTGGACGAAGAACGGCGTCTTGCAGAACGTCGCGTTCGGGAAGGCCAAGGGGAACCAGACCCTGATCTACAGCCGCAAGACAAAGAGGCAGGCGAAAGGCCAAGGGTGGACAGGCCCGTCAATAGTACGTGTCGAGAGACGGCTGGTGAACGTCGGGATGAAGCTGCACGATCTAGCGGCCCTCACGAACCCCTTTGCCGATATGACGCTGACGGAGAACATGCCTGCCCCGCCGTCTGGCGTAGATGAGGGCTTCTGGACCATGTTCTGCGACAGCGTAAAGGTGCGGGGTCTGAAGGATGCTCTCGCTCTCCTGAGTAAAGGTCGCCGTACGGAGTTCCGCAAGCACCTCGCTGCTCACCCCGTACCGTGGTGGCAACCGGACGAGATATGGAAGGGCTGGGAGCCCATGCTCACCTCGCTCAAGATCGCAATGACCAAATGGCCGGGGTGATGAATTGACGGTTAGTTCACGGGCGCAGTGGAAATCGGTGTGACGCAAGACGGTGAACACGGTGGGGTGGTGTCGATTTTGTCTCCCTCCTTGGCGTTTGCCTTACTCCACGGCTAAAGCTCGGCAGAGGCCGCCCAGACCGCGCCAGCAGCGCCCGAGCTGTGGACAATACAATCTACCGTTGACAGGGGACAGGCGGTCATGATGAGCTTTCGGAGCTTGGATGGGTAATCGCTGGGTGCCTTAGGCCGAAAGCAGCCGACCGTGGAAGACGGACAGGCACGCTGATTGTGCGTGCAGTGTTTAGTCGTCACGCACACGTATCAGGTGTGCGTCGTGACCATCCGCATCATAAAAAGAAAAGATCGTCTGGCTGCGAGGTGCAATGAAGCACCTGTGCCTGCCAACGATGCTGTCGTGCCGACATCCGCCTCATCGGACTTCGGGGACGCAATTGACCGGCTGATCATCTCTCTTGCTTTGAAAGCGGCTAGGGAGGATCATGATAACGAGTTGAAATTGCGAGAAGAATGATGCGCGCAGCGATCTATGCTCGATA
The DNA here is from genome assembly GCA_019635755.1 of Rhizobiaceae bacterium. Taxonomy (GTDB): domain Bacteria; phylum Pseudomonadota; class Alphaproteobacteria; order Rhizobiales; family Rhizobiaceae; genus OAS926. Next base: position 168,065 of record JAHBYW010000008.1, read on the forward strand.
CTCGACCGATCTTCAGAACGCGAAGTCAATTGAGGATCAGGTAGAGTTGTGCAGACGCTATGCCGAGCGTGAAGGGTATCGGGTCGTAGCTGTGTATGATGATCCTGCGATCTCGGGAGCATCAATCCTAACGCGAATGGGTCTTACGAGGCTCATGGCGGACGCCGCGCAGCAGAAGTTCGATGCTATTGTCGTAGAGGATGTGGACCGCCTCGCCCGAGATACAGGTGACATGGGTTACATCGAGAAACATCTGACCTTTTCCGACGTGGCCATTTTTACGGTCTATGGTGGACGCGCAGATGCCCTCTCGCTGAGCATGAAAGCCATCAATGCTCAGATGTTTCGAGTGACCAATTCTCGCCAAGTCCGGCGCGGGCTATCGGGGAAAGTTAGGAACGGCCTCTCAGCAGGAGGATTAGCCTACGGCTACCGAGCGGACCCGATTGAGAAGGGGGTCCTGCACATCGTGCCTGAGCAGGCGCGCATAGTGCAACGCATATTCGAAGACTATCTGAACGGTGCCTCGCCTCGACAGATCGCCTATCAACTGAACGAGGAGCGAGAGCCTCCGCCTCGCGGGGCGCGTTGGAATGCCTCGGCCATATACGGCTGGCAGAGCCGGGGCAGCGGCATCCTTCGCAACCGGCTCTATGTCGGGCAGATTGTGTGGAACAAGTCCCGGATGGTGATGGACCCGAACACTGGAAAGCGGGTCTCTCGTCCGAACTCGGATGAGGATTTGCAGGTTGCCGAGGTGCCGCACCTGCGGATTGTAGAGCAGAACGTATTCGACGCTGTTCAGGCAATAATCACTCCACGACCCCGATCTCCTCGTGAAACCGGCGCGATGAAGCGACCCAAACGGCTCCTGTCGGGCTTGCTGAAATGCGCGGCATGTGGAGCCGGAATGTCAGTGAAGGGCAAGGACAAGACCGGACGCCAGCGCATACAGTGCAGCGCATATGCCGAGAGCCGTACCTGCCCGGACCCGCACACGTACTATCTCGATGTTGTCGAGAACCTTGTGCTCGAAACGCTGCGGGCAGAACTCCAGAACCCCGAACGGCTGACAACCTACGTGAAGACGTACAATGACGCCCGTAAACGCTTGGCACAGGAGATGGTCAGGCGTCGGTCAGGATTGGAGCGCCGTATCCGCGAGCTCGATAGTGAGCTTGACCGCATGGTGAATTTCATTGCCAAGGGGACCGGCAATCCAGATCGTATCCGTGTGGAGATGGACGCCAAGGAGGCGGAACTCGCCGCCCTGAAAACTGAGTTGATGCAGGAGCCAGCGCCCTTCGACAACGTGTCCCTGCATCCTCTGGCACTCGCCAGATACCGTCAGCAATTAGAGCGGCTGCGGGAGGAACTGGAAGAGCAGATCGCCTCGGGCGACCGCAGCCCCACAACTGTTATGCGCGACCTAATCGACCATGTCGTGGTCGCTCGCAATCCCGCCACAGGCAAGGGTGTCAGCATTGAGATCAACGGCAAGCTACGCACCTTGCTCGAAGAGAACACGCCCAAGTCTATGGTGGTGGGAGCGATGGTAGCGGAGGAGGGATTTGAACCCCCGACACAAGGATTATGATTCCTCTGCTCTGACCAACTGAGCTACTCCGCCCCGACAAGGCACGTGTCGCCGGCATGCGGCGAACGGGTCGTCCCGGACGCGCGGTCCGGAGACGCGCGGATATAAGGTTCGTGCCGCAAGCCTGTCAAGGCGAGGCTGCAGGCGCGACCGGCGCCGGAAGTCCCCGCCGGACGACCGCGCGCGACGCGGCGTGAATTCACCATTGCCGGGGCTTCCCGGCCCGCGGGGTTGAGTTCCCCCATCGCCGCCGGTATGTCTCACGCCGTTGGCTCGAGTCCGGTAACGAATGAAACCGCGGATCGCAGTCCTGGGTTGCGGATACTGGGGCAGCAACCACATCAGGACGCTCAAATCGCTTGGCGCGCTCTACGCGGTGTCGGATGCCAACCGTGCGCGCGCGGAAGGTTTCTCCAGCGAGCAGGATTGCCTCGCCATCGACCCCGACGAACTGCACCTGCGCGACGACGTCGATGCGCTGGTCGTCGCGCTGCCGCCGCAGTTCCACGCCGAATGGGCGATCCGTGCCGTCGAGCACGGCAAGGACGTGCTGGTCGAGAAGCCGATCGCGCTGACGGTCCCCGACGCCGAGCGCGCGGTGAAGCGCGCGGCCGACCTCGACCGCATCTTCATGACCGGCCACGTGCTGCGCTTCCACCCCGCCTTCGAGAAGCTGAAGAGCCTGATCGACGACGGCGAGCTCGGCCAGGTGAAGTACATCCATTCGCACCGGCTGGGCCTCGGCAAGTTCCACACCGAGAACGACGCGCTGTGGGATCTGGCGCCGCACGATCTGTCGATGATCCTGGCGATCACCGGCACGGCGCCGGTGGAGGTTCGCGGCGAGGGCGCGGCGCTGCTCGATCATCTGTCCGATTTCGCGCATCTCCACATGCGCTTCCCCAACGGGCTGCGCAGCCATCTGTTCACCTCGCGGCTCAATCCCTATCGCGAGCGGCGGCTCACCGTCGTCGGAACGCAGGCGATGGCGGTGTTCGACGACGTCGAGCCGTGGGAGAAGAAGCTCGCCGTCTACCGCCACGCGGTGTGGCGCGACAGCGGCCAGTGGGCGTTCACCGCCAACGAGCCAGCCTATGTGCCGGTGGTGCAGGGCATGCCGCTGACGCGCGAGCTGGAGCATTTCATCGACTGCGTGGTGACGCGGAAAGCCCCGCGCACCAGCGGCGAGGAGGCGATCCAGGTGCTCAAGATCCTCACCGCGGGTTCGGTGGAGTTCGCGGCCAGGCAGTCGAACAAGCCGATGATCAAGGAAGTGGCGCGCAGCTGACGCCGGCCGGCGCGCGCTGCCTGGGCCGGGTCACTCGGCGGCGACGCGCTGCGTCCCGCGCAGCCGCGCCAGCATCGCCTCGGCCCCGGCCGCGCGCTCGGAGCGCTGGATGAAGCCGCCGCCCAGCACGCGCGCATCGGCCGTCCCGTCCGAATAGAAGACGCAGGCCTGGCCGGGCGCCACGCCCGTCTCGCCGCTGGCGAGCTCGACGCAAGGCGCGCCGTCGCGGTTCACCAGCAGGGCAGGGCGGGGCGGGCGCGTCGAGCGCACCTTGGCATGGATGTCGAGGCCGGCGGCGGGCAGGGCGGCAAGCGGACCGTCGCCCAGCCAGTTCACGTCGCGCAGCACGACGCGGTGCGTCTCCAGCGCCTCGCGCGGCCCGACGATCACGCGTGCCGTGTCGGGATCGAGGTGCAGCACGTAGAGCGGCTCGCCGGAGGCGACGCCGATGCCGCGGCGCTGGCCGATGGTGAAATGCAGGATGCCGTCGTGCGCGCCGAGGCGGCGGCCGTCGATATGGACGATGTCGCCGGGCTGCGCCGCCGAGGGCCTCAGCTTCTCGATGATGTCGGAATACTTGCCCTGCGGCACGAAGCAGATGTCCTGGCTGTCGGCCTTGGCGGCGACGGACAGCCCCATCTCCTCGGCGACGCGGCGGACGTCGGGCTTCGACAGGCCGCCGAGCGGAAAGCGCAGATAGTCCAGCTGCTCCTGCGTGGTGGCGAACAGGAAGTAGCTCTGGTCGCGATCGGCGTCGACCGGCCGGTAGAGCGCCCGGTGCGTGCCGTTGGCGCGGCTGCGGATGTAGTGTCCCGTCGCCAGCGCATCGGCGCCGAGGTCGCGGGCGGTCGCCAGCAGGTCGGCGAACTTGACCGTCTGGTTGCACGACACGCAGGGGATCGGCGTCTCGCCGGCGATGTAGCTGGCGGCGAAGGGATCGATGACCGCCTTGCGGAAGCGCTCCTCGTAGTCGAGCACATAGTGGGGGATGCCCAGTGTCTCGGCGACGCGGCGTGCGTCGGCGATGTCGCGGCCGGCGCAGCAGGAACCGGTGCGGTGGGCGGCCGCGCCATGATCGTAGAGCTGCAGCGTGACGCCCACGACCTGGTAGCCCTCGCGCGCCAGCAGGCCGGCGACGACGGACGAATCCACGCCGCCCGACATCGCGACGACGACGCGGGTGTCTTCAGGCCGGCCGGGGAGGTCGAGGCTGTTCACGGGTCTGCTGCCAAGGGTCACGCGCGGTTCTGCCCGCGGCATGGATATAGGTCAAGCGCGGGCGCGGTTCCACGCCTGAGCGCCCCGCGCGCTGCACGTGTCGCCACTTGTTCGGCCTTTGCATGCCACATTTAGTCCTTTTTTAAAGCTGTCGCGGTAGTTTGGCGTCTGATTGGGTCTGTGGGATTGCGTAGAGAGTACGATGACCGATCTGGTTCGACCGCGCGTCAAGTATGTCATTGGGCCTGACGGCAGTCCCCTGACCATCGCCGACTTGCCGCCGACGAATACACGCCGCTGGGTTATCCGCCGCAAAGCCGAAGTCGTGGCCGCCGTGCGCGGGGGACTGCTAAGCCTCGAGGAGGCGTGCCAGCGCTACAAGCTGACGACCGAGGAATTCCTGTCCTGGCAGGCGTCGATCGACGAGTACGGGCTGGCCGGCCTGCGCACCACGCGCATCCAGCAATACCGGCACTAGGCTTCTGCACCGTCCCCGGGCGGGTTCCGCTTCGCGATTGCCGACGCCGCCGCGGTCAGCACGACAGACGCCGCGAAAAACCACAGCCCCGGCTGGGTGAACGCCTTGGCGACGCCGCTCGTCTTGGCGGCGAAGATCACCAGCGCGACCAGCACCACGTCCAGCATCGACCAGTTGGCCAGCGCGCGCATCCACGCGGGCAGGGCGCTGGCCGGCGGGCCGTAGGCGGCATGGTGCAGCAGGCCGAGCTTCATCGCCGGAAACACCAGCGAAAACAGGCCGATCACGAGCGAGAGGAGGCGGTCGCCGTCGGCCCATAGCGCGGCGACGATACCGACCAGCGACGGCTCCTGGGTGAAGAAGAACAGGCGCTCCACGCGCAGCAGCGGCAGCGTCACGCCGAGCGCGAACGACAGCGTGGCGAGATAGAGCAGGGCGGGCAGCAGGGCGCGGCGCATGGCCGCCTATAGACGAAGCGTCGCTGCAGCGAAATTGGGGCGGCGATCGGTCTCGGCCCGACGGGCCGCGTCGCGCCCGGCGGCGTCAGCCGGCCATGGCGCCCTGGGCATCGATGTCGCGTCCCTTGACGTCGCGCGTCTCCAGCATCTGCGCCTTGGAAAGCTCCGCTTCAGCTTCGTTGAGTACGGATTCGGCCTGTTTCCTCTGCTGGGCGAGGTCGAACTGCGAGTTCTTGAGATTGTCACGGCGAAGGCGGGCGGCCTTGGCGAAGGTCGGATAGGCGAAGTGGTTCACGTCGGTGATGCCGGCGCGGCGTTCCTCGGCGGCGATCTGCATCTCCAGTTCGCCGGCCATGCGGTCGAACTCCGCGATCATCATGTCGAGCTGGAGGAGCTGACGCCGCTTCTCGTTCACCTGGAACTGCTTCAGCCGAACGAGGCTCTGACGTGATTTCATGAACCGGTACTCCCCAACGCACACAACTCGAAGGCACACATTCGGTCCCGCTACGGAGGGACCTCGCCCGCATCCAGGCCGGTCGGCATGCACCCAGGCAACGAATTCCTAAGGATTTTTGCCGCCGGTAACCTTTCGTTTACGGGCATTGTTAATCATACGCGTCAGGACTTAAGGCGCGGTAAAGGCGCCGCTTGCCGAAAGTCGACAGAGGCGGTTTCGCTGCCGGTGCACTTGGACGGGTTTGCTCAGGCGTTGCGTTAACCGTTGTTGTGGCGGATTTTCGAACAAATTCAGTGAGGTAAGCCAGACCAATGGGAAAACCGGCGTCGCTCTCCCAGCGAAATCAGGTTTTGTTAACCATTGAGTGGCAGCCTCGATTCAGGCAATCACTGTCGCGGCGGCGGAAAAGCCCGCTCCGGTGCGGCGGCAGGAGAAGGGGAATGAAATGCGCGTTCTGCTGATTGAAGACGACAGTGCAACCGCCCAGAGCATCGAGCTGATGCTCAAATCGGAGAGCTTCAACGTCTACACGACCGACCTCGGCGAGGAGGGCGTGGATCTCGGCAAGCTCTACGACTACGACATCATCCTTCTCGACCTCAACCTGCCGGACATGTCGGGCTACGAGGTGCTGCGGACGCTCCGCCTCTCGAAGGTCAAGACGCCGATCCTCATCCTCTCGGGCATGGCGGGGATCGAGGACAAGGTGCGCGGCCTCGGCTTCGGCGCCGACGACTACATGACCAAGCCGTTCCACAAGGACGAGCTGGTCGCGCGCATCCACGCCATCGTGCGCCGCTCGAAGGGCCACGCCCAGTCGGTCATCACCACGGGCGACCTGGTGGTCAATCTCGACGCCAAGACGGTCGAGGTCGGCGGCCAGCGCGTGCACCTGACCGGCAAGGAATACCAGATGCTGGAGCTGCTTTCGCTCCGCAAGGGCACCACGCTCACCAAGGAAATGTTCCTCAACCACCTCTATGGCGGCATGGACGAGCCCGAACTCAAGATCATCGACGTCTTCATCTGCAAGCTGCGCAAGAAGCTCGACGCCGCGTCGGGCGGCCAGAATTACATCGAGACCGTCTGGGGCCGCGGCTATGTGCTGCGCGAGCCCGAGGAGATCCGCGAAAGCGCGTGACCAGCCGCGGGGCGCTCCCTTGCGACGACCGTCCACCCCGTTCCCTGCCTGAACGTTGCGAAGACCCGGCGACCCGCCGGGTCTTCGTTTATCGGGACAGGCCTGGGGCGCCCGCGGAAGCGCGGGGCGATGTCAGGCCGCCTGCAGAACGCGGAACCGCTCGAGCAGCTGCGCCCGGTTGAACGGCTTCAGCAGGTATCCCTGCGCGCCCGCGCGCTTGGCCCGCATGATGGCGCCGAGATCGACCTCCAGCAGGCAGATCGCGATCTGCGGGACGATCGGGGTCTGGATGGCGCGGGCCTTGCGGATGAACTCCTCGGCCGACATGTCCGGAAGCGCGACGTCCACGACGATGATGTCGGGCATGTCCGCCACGCACATCTCCAGCGCCTCGTACCCGCTGCCTGCCTCGATGACGAGCATGTCCGGGCCGCCGAGGATGCGCTTGGCAACCTTCCGGATGACAGTCGAATCGTCGACGAACATGCAGCGCTTCATTTCCCGGTCCCTGTTGTCGCCCGTCCGAGCCGGAAGCGTTCGAGCCGATGCGCAGGCTAGTGCAGCAATGTAAACAAGCGGAAAACCCCGCGCCTAAACTTGTCGCGATCGGCAATCAGCTCGATGGGAAAGTACTAGCGCAGACTGCTTAAAGTCGGGTTCACGCCGCGGTGAGGATGATGTCCTCGGCGGTGGCGCGGATGGTGATCGTCATGCCGGTCTCGCGCGCCAGCAGCAGCGTGTAGTAGGGCTGCACCGCGTGGGCATCGATCGGCTCCTCCGGCTTGTTGCCCGAATGCATCTCGAGGAATTTCGGCGGCACGCGGACCATCGGGCCGGTCGAGGTGATGACGAAGCTCGGCTGCGTCTCCAGGTTCTCCAGCACGACCGAAATCTTGCCGCCGCGCGGGATCGCGCCGTTGGCGACGAGGATCAGGTTGAGCAGGAGCTTGACCTTGTTCTTGGGCAGCAGCGCGCGCTTGCCGATCCATTCGAGCTCGGGCTTCTCGTTCTTCAGAAATGCGGTGGCGACGGACTCCGCGTCGCCGGTATCGATCAGCATGCCGGCCGAACCGGCCGCGCCGAAGGCGATCCGGGCGAATTGCAGGCGGGCCGAGGCGTTGCGGGCCGAGACGCGGATGAGGTTCATCGCGTCCTCGTCGGCGCCCCCCTCGTCCAGCAGCTCCAGACCGTTGTTTATGGCACCGACGGGCGAGATGATGTCGTGGCACACGCGGCTGCACAGCAGCGCCGCGAGGTCCGGGGCGGACAGCGTGAAAAGGTCGGCCATGTCGTCGTGTCCCGCTTTCTTGTCCCCGCCCAGGCGCCGCGAATCACGCCGCGCCCGTCCTCGATCTGGTTACACAGGCGACGACACCGCTTCAAGAAACGTGGGGTCGCAAGGCTGATCGCGCGATACCGATTTGCCTCGAATTTTAATGGTTGAAAAAGGATTGCGGCCTAGTCTCGCAACAGGTGCGCGGGAGGCAGCCGCAACGGGCGCAGAATGCCGTGGCTCCGGCCGGCGCGCCCGCACAAGGAGATTGTCCGATGCTATCCAGGTTCAGCGATCACCGCTCCATGGTGCGGCCGTTCTTTTTCCTTCTGTCGGCCCTGATGGCACTGATCTTCCTCGCCGCGCCGGCGAAGTCGTCCGAATACGAGCCGCAGGAGATCATCGATGCCGGTCATCGGTTCTTCGGCGCGACCGCGGGCGGGCTGGCGCAGGTCATCGAGAAGGTATTCTCGACCTATGGCCTCCCCAATGGCTACGTGCTGGGCGAGGAGGGCTCCGGCGCCGTGATCGGCGGGGTCACCTATGGCGAGGGCATGCTCTACACCAAGAACGCCGGCGACCATAAGGTCTTCTGGCAGGGCCCGTCGCTGGGCTGGGATTTCGGCGGCCAGGGTTCGCGCACGATGATGCTCGTCTACAACCTCGACGACGTCGGCAACCTCTACAAGCGCTATGCCGGCGTGGCCGGATCGGCCTACGCGATCGCCGGGCTGGGCTTCAACGTGCTGAAGCACCGCAACGTGCTGCTGGTGCCGGTCCGCACCGGCGTCGGCGCGCGCCTCGGCGTCAATGTCGGCTACCTGAAGCTCACCGAGCAGCCGACCTGGAACCCGTTCTGACCGCGCGCCCGGAGCGCTCCGCACCTCCCGCACGCGCCGTCACTTAAGGTTAAGATCGACGGCGCGCATTGTTGACTGGATTCTTGTCGCCGTCCCGTGGCAAATAGACTCTGTCCTCAGAGTCCGCCCTCGAGGCCCGGGTAGGTCGCGTGATCCAGTCCATCCTCTTCTTCAGCCTCGGTTTCCTCTGCGCCGGCTTCATGGCGCTGATGGTCGCGCCCGCGATCTGGCGGCGTGCCGTCGTGCTGACGCGCAAGCGCATCGAGGCGTCCGTCCCGCTGTCGCTGACCGAGATCCAGGCGGACAAGGACCGCATGCGGGCCGAATTCGCGATGTCGACCCGCCGGCTGGAGATGAGCATCAAGCAGTTCCGCGAGAAGGCGGCGGCGCAGGTTGTCGAGATCAACCGCAGCCGCGAGGAGCTGAAGCGCCTCACCAACGACAAGGCCGACAAGAACCAGTCGATCACCGAACTCGAGGGCAAGGCGAGCGAGCTGCGCGCGGAGCTGCGCCAGAAGGAGGACCAGCTCCAGGCATTGACCGACCGCGTCGGCGCGACCGACCGGCAGCTGGAGGAGCGCGCTTTCGAGCTGGAGAAGCTGTCGCGCATGTATGAGGACGCGACGCTGTCCTCGTCCAACAAGCAGATCGAACTCGTGGTCCGCGAAACGGAGGTCGAGCGGCTGCACGGCGACCTGAATGCGCTGCGCGGACAGCGCAAGGATGCCGACCGGCAGCTGCGGGAACTGGCGCAGGAGAACAAGACCCTGCGCGATTCGGTCAAGACCGAGAAGCGCAAGACGGTCGAGCTGGAGCGCAAGGTCGAGCGCATGCTGACCACGCTCACCGACCGCGAGGACAAGCTCGACCGGCGCGAGAAGGAACTGGCTCGCCTGCGCGACGTGCTGCGCGGCAGCTCGATGAACGAGAACGAGCTGAACAGCCAGCTGTCCGACGCCCATCAGGACAAGGTGCGGCTGGAAGTCGACCTGGCGGACCTCACCCTGCAGATGTCGACGCTGCTCTCCGGCGCCAAGGGCGCGGATATCGAGAAGGCGATCGCCAAGCTGCAGGAGGATCGCGAGCGGCTCGAATCGCGGCTGACCGCGCTCACCCGCGAGAACAAGCAGCTGCGCTCGGACCTCTCCGCCTTCGAGCGGTCGAAGACCGACGACTGGGGCGACGAGCGGCGCGAGAACGCGCTGCTGCGCGAGCAGATCAACGATCTCGCGGCCGAGGTGGTGAACCTGACGGCCGCGCTCGACGGTCCGGAATCGCCCATCAACCAGATGCTGGCGGTGCAGGAGCCGGCACCGGAGCGCGACTCGCGCGACAAGATCACCAGCCTGGCCGACCGCGTCCGTGCCTTGCAGAAGGCTGCCGCGGCCCAGCCCGCCAGCCCCATCCCGAACTGACGCGCCCGCTCAGCGCAGCTGCGCCAGTTCGTGGAGCGCGATCGCCGAGGCGGTCGCGACGTTGAGGCTGTCGAACCCCGGCACCATCGGGATGCGGACGGTCTCCAGCTCCGCCATCAGCCCTGCCGGAAGCCCCTCGCCCTCGGTTCCCAGATAGATCGCCATGCGTTCGCTGCGCACGACCTGCCGGATCGGCGTGGCGCCGGCCGGCGACAGCGCCAGCTGGCGGAACCCGGCGGAGGCAAGGGTCCGCACGATCGACATTGCGTTGTCCTCGCGGGCAAAGGGCAGCGCCAGCGCGGCCCCCGTCGAAACGCGGATCGCCTTGCGGTAGAGCGGATCGCAGCTCTCGCCGTCGAGCACGATCGCGTCCACGCCGAAGGCGGCCGCGTTGCGGAAGATCGCCCCGACATTGTCATGGTTGGCGATGCCGACCGCTGCCACCACCAGCGCATGCGGCGGGAGGCCGGCGACCAGTGCGGCAAGGCCCGGGACCGCGCCGCGACGTCCGATGGCGACCACGCCGCGATGCATCGGAAAGCCGGCGACGGCGTCGATGACGTCGCGGCCCGCCACATAGACCGGAAGATCCGGCGGGGCTTCGGCCAGCAGATCATCGATGCCGCTCAGCCGGTTCTCGAGGACGAGAACCGATTCCGCCGAGAAGCGCGGCGACGCCAGAAGAGCGCGCAGGACGACGCTGCCTTCCGCGACGAACCGGCCCTGCCGGCCGACGAGGTCGCGTTCGCGGATGTCGCGATACGCCGTAACGCGCGCGTCGTCCGGGTCGTCGATGCGGATGATCGGCATGGCCGCCTTATAGCGCGGTTCTTGCGGCGAGGCCCCGCGGTTCCGTCATGGCCGGGGCGCCGGGCCGCCGCTCCGCTCAGCGGACCCTGCGGAGCCTCGGTTCCCGTGCTGCCTCCACCGTGCCGTAGATGCTCTCCAGCGCGGCGACCAGCCGCCGGGCGGCTTCCGACTTGCACGAGTAGAAGATCATCTGCCGCTCGCGCCGCGTCTCGACCAGGTCGAGGCTTCTCAGCTTGGCGAGGTGCTGCGACAGCGCGGACTGGCTGAGTGCCACCTTCGCCGCGATCGCACCCACGGAAAGCTCTTCGGCGAGGAGATGGCCAATGATGGCCAGCCGCTTGCTGTTGCCGAGGATCGCCAGAAGTTCGGCGGCCTCGTCCATCCGGTCGGCGAGTCTGTCAGAGATCATTGTTGCCCCACACAGGAAGTCCGCACACTCGGGCAAGCCATGGGGGCCTGGTTGCCGCGAGCATCCTCGAAGCGGCTCGGGGCGTCGTTGCCGGTCGCCGCGCTCCGTTCGATTTTAATATGCATGTTATCTATGCCGCAATCGCGTTCTCGCCAAAAAGCGCGGGGCGATGCGTCGCGAACACGATTGTCCCGGTCCGCGGTGTTCACGCGGGCAACGCTAGGTCGCGGCGGCGCGGCCGGTGCGCACCAGCGCGATCAGCGCCTCGCGCATCTCTCCGGCCGATCCGAGCGGTTCGGGGAAGAACACGCGTCTGACATCGTCCCCGTCGGCGACGTCGATGCCGTCGGCGTCGATTCCCGTCAGCCGCCACGTGCCGTCCGGCGCGCCGGCGAGGCGTGTGGCGTATATCGCGACGGCGTCCGCGTGGTCCTCGTTCATGTGGTCGAGGGCGTTCTGCTCGCGCGGCGCCAGATCGTCGGTGACGGCACCGGTCGCCAGCAGGTCGGCGGGCTCCAGCTCATAGGCCTTGCCGAAGCCGCCGTTCAGGCTGGCCCCCTCCGGCTCGAGGCGAAAGAAGGAGAAATCGCCGAAATCGGCATAGAGCTTGGCCTTCGGCTGGCGGTTGAGGTAGCGCCGCCGCGCCCGTGCGTGCGAATCGGTGCCTACGTCCAGACGCACGGCGTTGCAGGCGAGCGTCATGCGCGGATGCGCCAGCGGATCGCCCTTGCCGGGTTCGCCCAGCAGCAGCGAGCAGCGCGGATCGGCCAGCAGCGCGCCCGTGTGTGCCGCGAGCGCCGACACCAGGATGAGCGGCGTGCCGTCGAGGTCGGTCGCCACTGCGACGCGGCTGGCGAGCGGCCGGCCGCTCTCCGGCTCCAGCACTGCCAGCGCCCCGAATCGCGCGGACCGCAGCAGCGTCTTGGCCAGCCGGACGGCATCTGCGTCCGTCTCGCGGATCACGCCCTTGTTCGGTGCCACGGCCGTCCTCGAAAGCTGAAAGTGGTGCTCCACTTATCGCGTGGAGGGACCGCGGCGCAATCGCTATTTCGGCGCCATGCGGATCGCGCCGTCGAGGCGGATGGTCTCGCCGTTCAGCATCTGGTTCTCCACGATGTGGCAGGCGAGCGCGGCGTATTCCGACGGCTCGCCGAGGCGCGGCGGGAAGGGCACCTGCAGCCCGAGGGACTTCTGCGCCTCTTCGGGCAGCCCGGCCAGCATCGGCGTGCGGAAGATGCCGGGCGCGATGGTGCAGACGCGGATGCCGGCGCGCGCCAGGTCGCGGGCGACGGGCAGGGTCATGCCGACCACGCCGCCCTTGGACGCCGAGTAGGCCGCCTGGCCGATCTGGCCGTCATAGGCCGCCACCGACGCCGTGTTGACGATGACACCGCGCTCGCCGCCCTCCAGCGGCTCCTCCTTTTCGGCGCGCACGGCCATCAGGCGGATCATGTTGAACGAACCCGCGAGGTTCACCTCCAGCACCTTCTTGAACACGTCGAGCGGGTGGGCGCCCTCCTTGCCGGTCGTCTTCAGCGCGATGCCGATACCTGCGCAATTCACCAGGATGCGCGGCACGCCGAGCTTGGCGACCACCTCGGCAACCGCGGCCTCGCCTGCCTCGGCGCTGGACACGTCGCACTTGACCGCGATGCCGCCGATGTCGTCCGCGACCTTCTTGGCCCGCTCGACGCTGACATCGAACACCGCGACCTTTGCGCCCTTCGCGGCCAGCGCGCGGGCGGTGGCCTCGCCGAGGCCGGAGCTTCCGCCGGTGACGATGGCGACCTGGCCGGATGGGTTCATGGACTGTCCTCCTTCTCTGCGGCGCGACCTTATGCGGGGGCGCCGTCGTCGCGCAAGTTTGGCGGGGCCGTAACACCCGCATCGGCCCGGGCGAATACACATCGGCTGGCCAAGACCCTATATTCCCCTCATGATCTTCCGCCTGTTTCGAAAGGATCCGCCCATGGATGCCAAGACCTATCCGGTCTCCCGCACCGACGCCGAGTGGCGTGCGCGCCTGACTCCCGAGCAGTACCGCATCATGCGCGACCACGGCACGGAGCCGCCGGGCTCGTGCTCGCTGCTCTACGAGAAGCGGCCGGGCACCTTCGTCTGCGCCGGCTGCGACACGCCGCTGTTCGAGGGCAAGGTCAAGTTCGAGTCCGGCACGGGCTGGCCGAGCTTCAACGACCCGATCGCCGGCTCGGTCGAGACGACGACGGACCGGTCGTGGGGCATGGTGCGCACCGAAGTTCACTGCGCCACCTGCGGGAGCCATCTCGGTCACGTCTTTCCGGACGGCCCGCCGCCGACCCACCAGCGCTACTGCATCAATGGCGTCGCCCTGGAGTTCAGGCCCGCCTGACGCCGTCACCCGGCGGTCGGCGCGGGGGCCGTCCCAATCCGCCAGCCGCTGCGACATTCTGCCCATAAGATTTGCAGTCCTGGCGGTTGCAATTGCTTTGTGCAGGACATAGGTCAGTATTGTTGACGTTCACCTCCTCCCGAGCGTCAACCCGAATGAAGCCCGGCGAACCTCCTCCCTCGCCGGGCTTTTTTTGCGCCTCGAGCATTTTGCAGCAGGGGTGAAATCTTCTCGCGAAAGGCAGCTGAAACAATGAGATAGGCCATGATCTCGTTCGAAAGCCGCTTTGCGTTTTTCGGGATCATGGTCTGGGAGGCTTGGCGCGGCGCGCCGGCGGTGGCATGCGCTGCGGCGAGCTGATCCCGGAGCGCCAATGTCCCGCCTGTCCGCCGACCGCATCGTCGAAGCCCATGGCGCGATCGACGCCGCCTTCAGGAACACGCCGCAGTTCCTTGCCGAAGGCCTGTCGAAGCGCCTCGGCGTCGACCTGGTGGTGAAGGTCGAGACGCTCAACCCGATCCGCTCCTTCAAGGCGCGCGGCGCGCAATGGCTGGTGGCGCAGCTCCAGGCGCGGCCGGATGCGCCGCGCCACCTCGTCTGCACCTCGACCGGAAATTTCGGCCAGGGCATCGCTTATGCGGCGCGCGCGGCGGGCATGCGCGCCTCCGTCTTCGTGCCGGCCGACTGCAATCCGCTCAAGGTCGGGAAGATCCGCGGCTTCGGCGGCGAGGTGTTCCCGACGCCGGGCGCCTTCGCGGAGGTGCGCGCCGCGGCGGAGGCCTTTGCCGCGCGCGAGGGCGCGAAGGTCGTCATCGACGGGCGGGAGCCCGCGATCGCCGAGGGCGCCGGCACGATCGGGCTGGAGCTGCTGGACCATCCGAAGCGGGTCGACGTGCTGCTGGTCCCGCTCGGCGACGGCGCGCTGATCAACGGCATTGCCACCATCGTCAAGGCGCGCGCGCCGGGCACCAGGATCATCGGGGTGTGCGCCGCCGGCGCGCCGGCCTTCGCCACGTCGTTCGCCGAACGGCGGGTGGCCTCTGCGCCGGCGCGGACCATTGCCGACGGGCTGGCGATCGAGAACCCGGAGCAGGTGGCGCTGGCCGACGCGCTCACTCTCGTCGACGAGATTCTCCTCGTCACCGATGCCGAGCTCGTCGACGCGATGCGGCTGGCGCATGCCGAACTCGGGCTGGTGCTGGAGCCGTCTGCGGCTGCCGGCATTGCGGCGCTGGCGAAGCCCGGCGCGCGGTTCCCGGGCCTCGTCGGAACCGTGCTGACCGGCGGGAATGTGAAGGAAGAGCTGCGGCGGGATCTGGCCTGATCCGGGCCGACACCGAGACCGTTTCTCCCTGGTCCTATGCTCCGCCGCACATGTGCTGCGTGTCCGACAAGAGCCACGTGCCCTGCGTGTAGTGGTTGATGCCGAGATAGAGCCGCCCGCGGCCATCGCCCGGCGGACAGTCGCGCGGGATGGCGATCAGGCAGACGGACACCTGATGTCCGACCTCCGACCCCAGCAGCGCGGGCTCGCTGCCATACGACACCTGCATGCCGTCATTGGTGAACTCGACCACGGTGCCGGAATAGGCTTCGGCTTCGGCCAGCGGCTTGCCGGTGCGGTCGGTGAGCGAGCGTATGCGTGTGGCCGCGCACTGGCCAAGTGTCTTCGGCCACGACTGGTCCGTGTTCGGCGGCAGAACCGCGTAGTCGTTGGACGCCTTGCGCAGCAGCAGCGCCTCGACGTAGCGCGGCACCCATGCCATCACCGAAGCCATGCCCACGAAGGTGTCCAGCGCATTGTAGAGCGCAGCGCCGATACAGGCGGCGTCGTCTCCACAGGCGCGGCGGTCGGCCAGCAGGGCGCGGGCGATCTCGCGGGCGTTGCCGAATTCCGGCCTGAAGCGCGGATAGGCCTCGGCGATCATGAGGTCCATCTCGGCGAGCTCCGGCGAACTGCAGATCGTGCCTTCGTCCGCGGTCATCGCCGCGGTGCAGTCGAAGGAGGGACCGCCGCCGGCGGCGAGGGCGTCGAGCGGGGCGAAGGCGAGGGCAATCAGGAAGCCGATGCGGATCATGAACCAACTCTAGACACGCGGCGGGCGTTGCGGAAGGCGATCGAAGCGCCCAAGGTCAGTTCAGCGGCTTTGCCTCGTACACGAGCGGAAATTCGCCCGGCTCGCCCTCGCCGTCGCAGTCTGCCTTGTGGAAGAACCGTTCCAGGCGAAGCAGGCCCTCGGCGTAGCGCCATTCGCCGCGGCTGCCGCAATCGCCGATGCCCCGGCCCATGTCGTAGATCGTCAAAGTAGAGGTCGATGCGTCCCATTGGGGATTGACCAGGACGTCGACCGATCTCCAGCTCGCATGGTCCGAGTAGTAGGCGAGCCGCAGCCGCTGATAGGCATCCTCCTCGTGGACATAGGCGGCAAAGGAGAAGTTGTAGGCGCCGGCATAGCAGGGGAGGAACCAGAGTTCCTTGCCCTCCTCGAGGACGACCGTCTCGCGGCCGACATACTCTAGATACTCGATCAGGTCGCAGTCGCCGCTCGTCGCGTGCAGTTCCGCCAGCGCCGCCGGCAGGTCCGGCCAGTCGGACGACCGGGCGAGCGGCGTCACCGACATGGCGGCGATCACCATCGCACAGGAGAGGAACAGTCGGCGAAACGTCATGCGGACCTCGCGGAATGGACTGGCACCGGCAGGTGCTTGGACCCTGCCGGTGCCAGCCTATCGCATCATCGGCCGCCTGTCCCCTGAACTGGTGCTTCGCTCCGGGCGGATCGGTCCGCGGATGGCCGGTCTAGACGCCGAGTTCCTTCGCGAGCGCCTCAAGGAGGCCACGCGAGCCTTCCTCGCGGTTCCTCGCCGCGTCGGGGTCGTCGAAATAGACGCCCTGCTCGGTGTAGACGAGGCGCGTGGCGTTTCCTTCGGCGACGAACTCGATGGTCGCGAGCGACACCGACATCAGCTGGTCGCCGATGCCCATCTTGTAGTCGAGCACGAGGCGGCTGTTCTCGACCACGTCGCGGTAGATGCCGTCATAGTAGATCTCCGGCCCGTCGCTGAAGCGGAAGCGCGAGAACTCGCGGCCGCCCACCCGTGGATCGATCGAATATTCGAACACTTCGAAGCCCTCGCCCTCGGCGAACCAGCGGCGCTTCATCGCCTGGTCGATATTGGCCTTGAAGACTTTCGCGATCGCCACGGGATAGACGCGTTCGATCGAGAACGTCGAATGCAGGATTGCGGACGGGGTCGGGCTGGTCCGCTTCGCCGCGGCTGAACTCCTGGACGGCATACTCACTTCTCCTTCTTCGATTGGGTCGATGTCTTCTTCCGTTTCGGCCGTGCGTCCTTCGCCGCCGGTCGACGCTGCTCCTCGGGCAGCGCCCCAGCCAGTAACTCCCCCAGCCGGTCCAGCCGCCGCTCGGCGAGCAGGCGGCGCTCCGCCACCCAGTCGCCAAGCCGCTTCAGGCCGCCGGGTTCGAGCCGGCAGGTGCGCACGCGCCCGACCTTCTCGCTCGCCACGATGCCGCATTCCTCCAGGACCTGGAGGTGCTGCACCACCGCGGCGAGGCTCATGTCGAAGGGCGCGGCCAGGTCGCTGACGCTGGCCGGCCCGCGCGCGAGCCTGTCGACGATTGCCCGGCGCGTCGGCTCGGCCAGTGCGCGGAGGGTGTCGTCGATGTCGAAACGGTTAAGCATGGACTTAAGTTATGAAGGTCGCCTGGAACAGTCAAGTGGTGACTTAAGTTTTTTGATCTCGCGATTTCCAGGAGGTGGACGGGATTTTTCCCGGCACGCGGCGGATTACCGTCGAAGCCCGCTCCAACGCCGGTATGTCACTGGCGATGCTCGAAATGGGGATTTCGCAACTCCCCAACGACCCCTTGATTCCGGAAACGCGCAACGAGCGCCTGGCACTTCACGAGGCCCGCCTGAAGGAGACGAAGATCAGAAATCTCGAGTAGGCGGGTGACCTACCCCTCCGAGTTGAGGTGCAGGATGTTGCCGTCGGGGTCCTTGAACCAGACCATGCGGAAATCGCCTGCGCGGTGGATGCCGCTCTCGAAGGTTACGCCGTCCATCTCATATCGCTCAAAGCTGACGCCCTTGCCGGCGAGCTCGGCGGTGATCGCCTCGATGTCGTCACCGACGCTCCAGACGACCGCGTTGGCCCGGTTGGTGCCGGCCTCGTCGGACCGGTAGACCACGAGGGAGGTGTCGCCGGTGCGCAGCACCAGCACGTCGCCCATGCTCTCCGTCACTTCAAGGCCGAGTGTGCCTTCGTAGAATTCGCGGGCGCGGCTGACATCGCGCACCGCGACGATGGCTGACGAGGATTTGTCCCTGAACATGATCATCTCCCTTCGCTTGCCGAGGGAAACGCGTCAGGGCCAGCGGGGTTGCGGGTGGATGACTACGACCGGTGCCTAGAACGCTGCCACGGCCGCCGCGACCGAGTCCATGTGTTCGGCCAGCGTCGCGCCCGACGCCTTGCGCGGCTTGAGATCATGATCGCCGTCGACCATCCAGCGGACGTCGATCGCCTTGGATAGGGGGTAGCCGGCGACCTCTTCGCGCGTGCCGAACGGGTCGCGCTCGCCCTGGAAGATCAGCGTCGGGCAGGCGAGATTTTCGAGGTGATCGGTGCGCAGCTTCTCCGGCTGGCCGGGCGGGTGGAACGGATAGCCGAGGCAGACGAGGCCGGCGATCTTCCCTTCCTTGTACTGCTTGTCCGCGATCATCGAGGCCATGCGCCCGCCCATCGACTTGCCGCCGATCAGCAGCCTGCCCTTGGCCTCCACCGTCTCGATGGCGCGGACATACTGGCCGATCAGCACATTGGCAGGGGAGGGCGGCTTGCGTTCGCCGGTGCGCCGCGCGGCCATGTAGCCGAACTCGAAGCGCGCGGTGCGCACTCCATGCCTGGCAAGGGCATCCGCCATGGCATTCATCCAGTCGGTGTCCATCGGCCCGCCGGCGCCATGCGCGAGGATGAGCGTGGTCTTCGCCGAAGCCGGACCGGCGTAGAGGAAGTCCATGATGCGTATCCTTGTCTGCCGTCGCCGGCATGTGCTGGATGAAGCAGATGAAACTATCGCCTCAGCACCGCGGAGAGCACGTCCCGCACGCCGATGGCGCCGACGAATTTCGACTTGTCGTCGAACAGCGCGACCGGCGCCGTCTGGGAGCGGTGCATGGCCAGCATCACCGTTTTCAGCGGCGTGCCGGGCGTCGCCCAGAACACTTGTGCGGCCTCCTCTGGCTGCCGTTCCACGTCGGCGCAGGAGACCCAGACCGCCGGCTTGCCGTCCCGCTCCGCCGCCGCCACCAGCCCGTCGGCGTCTATCTTGAAGCGGGTGGTCTTGCGGCGGTCGAGCCAGATCCAGCCGTCGGCGTCGCGCTCCAGTTCGTGCAGCGAGCGCATCACGTTCCACGCGGTCAGCACCGAGAGCGGGTTCACGTTGGCGATGAAGTCGCGGACGTAGTCGTTGGCGGGCCTCAGCACGATGTCCTCGGGCGCGCCGGTCTGCACGATGCGGCCGCCCTCCATGATCGTGATGTGGCTGCCGATCTTCAGTGCCTCCTCGAGGTCGTGGCTGACGAAGATGATGGTCTTCTTCAGCTTCGCCTGCAGGTCGAGCAGTTCGTCCTGCAGTTTCGTGCGGATCAGCGGGTCGAGCGCGGAGAAGGGCTCGTCCATCAGCAGGATCGGCGCCTCGGTGGCGAAGGCGCGTGCGAGGCCGACGCGCTGCTGCATGCCGCCGGACAGTTCGTGCGCGTACTTCTTCGCCCACTGGTCGAGGCCGACCAGCCTGAGCTGACGCTGGACGCGCTCCTTCTTCTCGGCTTCCGGCACGCCGGCAAGTTCCAGGCCAAAGCCGACATTTTCCTCGACGGTGCGCCAGGGCAGCAGGGCGAACTGCTGGAACACCATCGCCACCTGCTTCTGGCGGATGCGCCTGAGCGTCGCCGCATCGCAGTTGACGACGTCGACCGCCTTGTCGCCGTCATGGACGAAGACGTTGCCGCGGGCCGGGACGTTCAGAAGGTTCACCGCGCGCAGCAGCGTCGACTTGCCCGAGCCGGACAGGCCCATCAGCACCGAGATCTCGCCTTCCTGCACGGTGAGGTTGGCGCCGGCGCAGCCCAGCACCGCGCCCGTCTTTTCAAGGATTTCCGCGCGTGACGCGCCCTTGTCGATCATGGCCAGCGCGCCGGCGCGGTCGGCGCCGAACACGATGTCGACGTTCCTGAAGTCGACGGCCGCGGTCACTTGCGGGCTCCGACGCGCTGCGACAGCATCCGGTCGAGCACGATCGCGAGGATGACGATCGCCAGCCCGGCCTCGATGCCCAGCGGGATGTTGCGGTTGGACAGCGCCTTGAAGACGGGATTGCCGAGGCTCGGCGCGCCGATCAGCGTGGCGAAGACGACCATCGACAGCGACAGCATGATGCACTGCGTCAGGCCCGCCATGATCGAGGGGAGCGCCGCCGGCAGCTCGACCTTCCAGAGCAGCTGCCGCTTGGTGGCGCCAAAAGCCTCGCCGGCCTCGATCATCGATTTCGGGATCGAGGTGATGCCGAGATAGGTCATGCGCACCGGCGCCGGCATGGCGAAGATGATGGTGACGATCAGCGCCGGCGCCGCGCCGAGGCCGAACAGGATCAGCACCGGGATCAGGTAGACGAAGGTCGGCATCGTCTGCATCAGGTCGAGCGTCGGCTGGGTGAACGACCAGACGCGCGGCTTGTGCGCCGCCCAGATGCCGATCGGGACGCCGATCGCCATTGAGATGCCGGTGGCGAACAGCACCAGCACCAGCGTCTGGACGGTCTCTTTCCACAGGCCGAGATTGATGATCAGGAACAGGCCGATCGCGGTGGCGAGCGCCAGCTTCCACGAGCGCTGCATCCACCAGGCGAGCGCCGCAATCGCCAGCGCCAGCGCCACCGGCGGCGCCATCAGCAGGAGCGCGGTGACGCTCTCGACCACGGCGTTCAGCGACACCTTGATCGCGTCGAACAGCCAGTCGAGATACTCGACGATGAAGTCGATGACGGCTTTGCCCCACTGGCCGATGGGAATCTTCCATGACGCCAGGAATTTTGAGATCGGGTCCATCCGTCCGCCCTCGCTGGTAGGAATGAAAAGGGCGGCTTCCGAAGAAGCCGCCCCTCAGATCGATCAGCCGCCGAGCGCCGCCGACACCGCCGCCGCGGCGTCGCCGCCGTCCAGCGTGGTGACGCCGTCGAGCCAGGGCTTCACCGTGTCCGGATGGGCCTTCAGCCAGTCGAGAGCGGTCGCCTTCGGGTCGGCGCCGCTGGTCAGCACCGGCTCCATCATCGCGCCTTCCATCTCGAGGTTGAACTTCAGGTTGGTGAGCAGCTTGCCGACGTTCGGGCACTCGGTGGTGTAGCCGGCGCGGACGTTGGTGTGGACGGTCGCGGCGCCGAAGCCGGAATCGCCCATGCCGTCGAGGTAGTGGATCGGCATGGCGCCCATGATCGGATGCGGGGTCCAGCCGAGGAAGATGATCCAGTCGTTGTTCTTGATCGCCCGCTCGGCCTCGGTCAGCATGCCGGCTTCCGAGCTCTCGACCAGCTCGAAGCCGTCCAGCTTGTTGGCCGGATCGGCGATCATCTCGCTGATGATGCGGTTGCCGTCATTGCCGGACTCGATGCCGTAGATCTTGCCGCCGAACCTGTCCTTCTTCGCGCCGAGATCGGTCAGCGTCTTCACGCCCGCGTCCGCCACGTATTGCGGCACGACCAGGCCGTAGCCGGCGCCTTCCAGGTTGGTCGCGATGGTCTCCACCGACTTGTCCTCGGTGTAGGGCGCGATGTCGGCGGTCATCGACGGCATCCAGTTGCCGAGGAAGACGTCGATGTCGCCGCTCTTCAGCGAGGCATAGGTGACGGGAACGGACAGCGTCGTCACGGTCGGGGTATAGCCCAGCGCCTCCAGCACGACCTGCGTCGCGCCGGTGGTCACCTGAATGTCGGTCCAGCCGACATCGGCGAAGCGCACGGTGGCGCAGCTTGCGGGGTCGGCCGCGAGAGCAGCGCCCGACCACAGCGCGGTCGTCAGCGCCAGTGCGGCGGCGACGGAATTGTTCATCGACATGAGGGTTCTCCCATTGAGGCGGTTGTCAGCAATGCGTTGTCATGCGCCGAGCCAAACACCATTTTGCAGTCGATTCAAGCGGGTGCGTCGCGCGGACCGCGGCGTCGGCTGTGCCCGAAGCGACAGCCGCGTTCCATTTTCGGGGGAAACTGCGCCGGACTCGACTCCCGCCCGGCAGCGCGATTGGATAACCAGTGGCGATGGCCAAGCTGTATTTCCACTACGCCGCGATGGACGCCGGGAAATCGACGATGCTGCTGCAGGCGTCATACAACTATCGCGAGCGCGGCATGACCACGATGCTGTTCGTCGCCGGCCACTACCGCAAGGGCGACGAGGGCTACATCTCGACGCGCATCGGCCTCGAATCCGAGGCGGAGATGTTCCGCGACGGCGACGATCTCTATGCCCGGGTCAGCGAGCACACGCAGTCGACGCCGGTGCATTGCGTCTTCGTCGACGAGGCGCAGTTCCTGGAGGACGCGCAGGTCTGGCAGCTGGCGCGCGTGGCGGACCGGCTGAACATCCCGGTCATGTGCTACGGGCTGAGGACCGATTTCCAGGGCAATCTGTTCTCCGGCTCGCTGCGGCTTCTCGCCATCGCCGACGAGCTGCGCGAAGTGCGCACCATCTGCCGCTGCGGCCGCAAGGCGACCATGGTCGTGCGCCTCGGTCCCGACGGCAAGGTCCTCAGGCAGGGGGCGCAGGTGTCCATCGGCAAGACCGCCTATGTGTCGCTCTGCCGGCGGCACTGGGAAGAGGAACTCGGCCGCGTGCCGGCGGAAGACTTCGTCGGCTTCGCCACGCCGTGAGCACCAATTCGCACCAACGGGAACCCGCAACGATGCGCATGCTGTCCGTCGCCCTCATTCTCGCCGCCACGTCGCCGGCCCTCGCCGAGGGCGACGCGGCCGAAGGCAAGGCCGCGTTCAACCGCTGTCGCGCCTGCCATGAGGCAACGCGCGAGCAGCACAAGGTCGGGCCGCATCTCGTCGGCGTGGTCGGCCGTACGGCGGGCACCGTCGAGAACTACGTCTATTCGGAAGCGATGAAGAGCGCCGGCGCGGGCGGCCTCGTCTGGGACGAGGCCAACATCGCCGACTATCTGCGGGACCCCAAGGGCAAGGTGCCCGGCAACAAGATGGCGTTTGCGGGTATCAAGGACGACGCGATGATCGCCAACATCGTCGCCTATCTGAAGGCCGATCCGAAGCCTTGAGCGGCGCGCCGCCCAGCCGTCGTCAGATGACGGCGAAGTCCAGGTGATCGATGATCGGCTTGTTGAGCAGCGTCGCGAACTTGATGCCGGCGCGCGGCCCCACGCCGTCGACGTCGTAGATCAGCGTGCCGGTGCGGGGATTGTACTGGATGTAGTCGTTTCCGTCCTTGTCCTTGTCGGTCGTCAGCGCGAAGAAGTCCTCCTTGAGCGCGCCTTCCTTACCGAGCTTGCGGAAGATCTGGTTCTCCAGATGGATCTTGTCCTGGTTGGTATTGAAATCGCTGATGAGATCGAAATTGGTGCGCGCGTTCGGGACGCTGTTGAACATGAACACGTCACGGCCGGCGCCGCCGCTCAGCCGATCGATGCCGAGATTGCCTTCCAGGACATCGTCGCCGGCGTCGCCCCGAATCTGATCGTTGCCGAGGCCGCCGACAAGCCTGTCGCCGCCGCCGAGGCCGGACAGCCGATCATGGTGACCATTCCCGAAGATCAGGTCGGCGCCGGGTCCGCCCACCATGACGTTTCGCGCAGCGCTTCCAAAGTTGGATCCTACCGTCCATTTGGACAGGCCGAATATCTGCGCGTGCAGATTGTACGCCGTTTGGTCATAGCCCATCAGTTCAAGGCGCGTGTTGATGTCGTTGTGAATGCCGTTCGTCGGCGTCACGTTCGGATTGTCGCTGAAATGGGCCTGTCCCGTCTCGGCGAAATACTCGTAGAACGTGCTGGCGGCGTAGGTGTTCTGCCAAAGGCTGGTGTTGAGTGCGTTCTGGTACGCGGCCTTGAACTGGTTGTGCAGCGCGGGAAACGCAGTCGCCAGCCCGATACCCTCCACCGCGTGCAGCCATTCGTGAAGGCCGATGCTTTCGGAGCCATTGTAGGGATCACCAGGCAGTTTCAGCAGGTTTTCCTCGCCCGAGGACGACGTCGGGCGGCCGATGACACCGCCGAGCCCCCGGTAGGCGCCCCAGGGCACCGAGGGAAGGTCGTCGTAGTTCGGGAGCTTGGTGATGTCGGTCACTTCCTGCGGGATCACGACAAAGCGCGCACCGTATTTCGCAAGAGCCGTGACGATCTTCGGGTTCACCATCGCGATGCTGTTGAAGACGATCTCCGCGGCGCGGTAGACGGCCTCGTCGGGAACTTGGCGGTTGCCGAGCACATAGATGCCCTTCCACTCAAAGGCCTTGGTCCAGAAGCCTTCGGCATACTTCGCAGGCGGCTTGATCAGCACGTGAAGGTCCCTGGTTTCTAGAGGATAAAGTCGCTCGCTGTCATAGAGGCGAAGGTCGTCGCTTTGAGGCGTATCTGGAAGTCCGGGTCGAGCGATCCCTGGAAGTTGATCTCGACGATGACATCAGGCCCGGCCACGTTCTCGATCCGAACCTGGCCAAGCTTCGAGAACTCCGCGCCACGGATGAAGCTCATCTTGGGTCCGAACAAAGCCGACACGTCGATCCTGTCGTTCCCGAATTTATCGAAGTCGGTGATGATGTCGATCAGTGCTCCGCCGGGAGAGTCCGCTCTCGATGTGAACTTGAACACATCGTTGCCCAGCCCGCCGACCATCGTGTCCTTGCCCGGTCCGCCGATCAGCGTGTCGGCGCCGACCAGCCCGTAGAGCTTGTCGTTGCCGACCTTGCCGTTCAGCACGTTGGCGGCGATGTTGCCGTAGATGGAGTCGTTGCCGCGGCCGCCGGTCGCGTTCTCGATCAGCGAGCGGGGGTCGTTGTTGAACAGCAGCGCGTTGAAGATGTTGCCGCGGGCGAAACCCTTGTTGGGGCCGCCGCCAAGATAGGCGAGCTGGGTCGCCGAGAAGGTCGAGAAGCCGCCCGGCTTCAGGTCGATCTTGAGGTTGGTCGTATAGGCCGACAGGTCGTAGGTATCGATGCCGCCGCCGTCCCAGACCGTCGCGAAGATGCGGTTGCCGCCCGCGTCGATCGCCATCTTGCCGTTGACCTTCGTGTCGCCGGAACTCGGCGTCCATTTGTAGGTCGTGCGGCCGGCATTGGCCGAGTAGTCGGCGCCGTAGAGCGTCTGCAGCGCCGCGATGTCGAGCATCATCCAGCTCTGCGGTGCGCCCCACTTCTCGTAGGAATAGCCGGCGTTCGAGGGCTGGCCTATGTAGGCGCGATAGGTCATGACCGAGAACTCGACAGAGTCCTTGGCGGCCGGGAGCACGTTCGGATTGATCACGCCGGCAGCCTCGTGGCCGTGCTTGAGCCCGAGCGTGTGGCCGAGTTCGTGGATCATGGTGTGCCAGGCATAGTTGCCGGCAATCGGGTTCTTCAGCGAGTTCACGCCGCCGAATGCGGTGTCATAGTAGTTGCCGAAGAAGGTGTCGCCGCCATAGGCGGTGTTGGATGGGTAGTAGCCGAAGGCGGTGTTGTTGCCTTCGTCCATGTTGGAGCCGCGGATGGTGCCGCCGCCGGAGCCGCCCGCCAGGAACGTGATGTCCAGCAGCGTGAAGCCTTCCACCGAGAAGCCGGAAGCGCCGGCCGGCTGGAGGATGCGCTGCGCGTCCAGGGCGTAGTGGAACGCGATCATCTGCCGGGAGCTGAACGCCGAGAAATTGTTGGTGTCGAAGGCGCCCAGGGTCTGGCCGTCCAGCGTGCCGGTGAAATAGTTCATCTGGTAGTCGCCCAGCGCGTCCGGCGCGCTGTAGGTGATGGGGCCGTTCCACTTCACCAGGCGGAGCAGCCCGTTGATCCCGGGATTGCCGGTCAGGCCAACCGCGCTGATCGTGCCGAGGCTGCCGTTCGACTCGCGCAAGCCGAGATCCGAGAGCTGCCGTTCGCTGGGCATCACATTCCTCCTGCCATCGCCGCCGGCACGTGCGGCGGACTCGATGGCGCATCCATCAGGGAAAAAAGACGAACTGACGACTGAAATCGACGGCCAGACGGGGCCGTTGGCCTCCAAGCCCTACTTCGTCCATATTAACCTTTAGGATGTGCTTACGCAACGCCAGCTGAACGACGAGCTGGCGGCCTCGGGAGACGCCAATGATCCATGCCGGTGCCCTAACCGCTGCCCTGCTGGCCGCCGTCGGTGTGGTCGCGGTGCCGGCGACGCGGGCGTCGGCCGACGAGGCGGGCGGTGGCGCGATGGCGCCGGTCCAGGACTACGAGATCGCCATCCGTTCCGAGTTCGCCCAGTTCGAGGCGGACGGCACCATCGAGGCCTACGAGACCTTCATCGCGCGCCATCCGGACCACCCGCTCGCCGAGGAGGCGAAGCGGCGCATCGAGACGCTGCGCCGGAAAGGCGAAGCGAAATAGCCGGGGCGAGCGGTGCCTGCTCGAGCGCGGAAGTGCGGCCTTGCGGCACCGAAGGACCCCGACAGGGCCGGCCGGGCTTCATACAAGCGCTGAACTGTTGCAGTGCGTGGCGCGCATCGTGGCGTCCCGTCTTTCAATCGCCGTAACCCCTGCCTATATTCCCGCGGCTCACGGCCGCTCATGGCTGTTTATGGCGCATCCGGAGGATTTGATGGCGACCCTGCAGAATTTCGATGCCGAGATTGCCAAGACCAAACAGGTCGTCGAGGAGATGCGCTCCAAGATCGAGCAGTCGGGCTCCATGCTCGACAAGCTTGCGCAGACCGACGCCAAGATCGGGTCGGCCGAGTTCGACATCGAGAACGCCCGCATCGAGGACGTGATCAAGCAGCAGAAGGTGATGGAAGGCAACATCGCCGACCTGATCATCGGCCTCGAGGACGCCACCAACGTCTTCGGAACCGAGTTCGAGTCGATGAAGAGCTTCTCCGGCTGGGAGACCTTCGTCGGCATCTTCTCGCAGCAGTCGAAGCAGCGCATGCGCACCGAGCGCGTGCGCAACATGTCGCTCGCCGGCAACCTGCAGGAGCTGCTGGC
The DNA here is from genome assembly GCA_019635755.1 of Rhizobiaceae bacterium. Taxonomy (GTDB): domain Bacteria; phylum Pseudomonadota; class Alphaproteobacteria; order Rhizobiales; family Rhizobiaceae; genus OAS926. Next base: position 195,076 of record JAHBYW010000008.1, read on the forward strand.
CAAGTCCGACACGATCGTCGGCATCCTCAAGGCGCAGAAGCAGGTGCTCGACGCCCGCTACAAGACCTCGGAGACCAGCCTCGCGCAGGTGATCGAGCGCCGCAAAACGACCATCGAGAACCTGACGGCGACGCAGAAGCGCATCGAGGAACTCAACCCGCTCCTGCTCGACATCGAGAACCGGATCGCGGCCTCCACCAGCCAGACCGACCGCACGCAGCTGGAATCCGAGCGGTCCAAGCTCGCCACCGAATACAACGAGCGGCAGGCCAAGGAGCAGGAGCTGCTGGCCGAGAGCCAGACGCTGGAGCGCTACACGTCGATGTTCCAGACCTTCGTGGATTCGCTGAACAACCAGATCGCGGCGCAGAACACGCTCATCAACAAGCTGACCATCGACACCGAACAGCGCATCGTCCTCTACAAGGCGCTGGAGGATTCGTTGAAGACCGCCGCGCAGCAGGACGTCGCCCACAAGATCAACACGCTGGGCTCCAAGGTGGACAACACTGCGGAAGAGACCATGGCCGGCATCGGCGCCGCCGCGCAGAAGCACATCGGCGATCTGCTCGAGATGCACGAGAAGAACATGGTCGCGACGGCCGACATCCAGCGCCGCAAGAAGCTTGCCGACGAAGCCTTCGCGCGCCGCTTCGACGAGGTGCTGAAGCGCCACAACGCGGCGGACTACGTGCAGGCTTGAGCGAGCGGGCCGTCCGGCGAAAGCCTTCGCGATGAACGCCGCTCCCCAATCCGATCCCGCCGTCCGCTATTTCGACGCCATCGCGGCGGCGCTGGCGGGGCTGGAGATCTTCATGCGCGACGACCGCTCGCCGCTCTACCGGCACGGCATCGTCGCCAAGATCGCCGCCGAATACATCGCCCGGCTGGAAGGGTCCTTTGCCTGCTGGCGCAACCGGCTGGGCTTCATGGACGCGTTCAAGATCCAGCGGGCCGAGAGCGGCTTCCCGGTGTTCCAGAACGTGCTGGAGCTGGAGAACGACAAGCGCAGCGCGCAGACCCGCCTGGCCAACATCCCGCCGTCCGACGAGATCCGCTCGGAGATGGCGGATTTCATCCTGCGCCACAAGGAATTCCCCTCGGCGCTGCAGAAATCCATCGCCGAGCGGCTCTACCTGGAAGCCTTGAAGGACGGCACCGTCTTCGGCCCCTTCACGCTGGCGCAGACGGCGCGCGTGTCGGTCAATCCGAAGACGTTCCGGCCGTTCTACCTGGTGCACTGGGCGAGTTTCGACGGCACCGCCAACCTGCCGCTGATCTACATGGCGACCGTCGAGGATTCGTCGGAGCGCATCGTCCGCCAACTCGTCGGCCAGAACGGCAAGATCAAGGAGGGCGTGGAGATACCGCTGCCCGTCGACGGGCTGCTCAACCCCGAGCTCGCCCATCGTTTCGACGACTTCACCGAGAAGAACTCGGCCTACACGCTGTCGCCGGTGACCATCGCCACGAATCTCGACAAGGACTTCGAGACGCTGCACCCCAAGCAGCTGCGGCGGCTGGTGCTCGGCCCCTTCTATTCCGCCGGCATCACGGAGAACAATTCGACGGTCACCGAGGTGCTGTCCAAGGTGCGGCGGCCCGAGAACGCCTGGCTGCTCACCTGGACCATCCAGGAGGTCTACTCCAAGGGCGAGAAGGCGGGCCGCAAGGGCCTTTTCTCGAGCGAGAAGACGACGCAGGAGTTCTTCATCAACACCGACGACCTCGAAGCGGCGCGCCAGGGCGTGTCGAGCTACGAGAAGCACGCGCTGATCCCGCACGAGGCGTACCAGGCGCTCTACGCTGCCGGCGAGGCACAGAAGATTTTCGCCGGTTACAAGGTGCATATCCTGTCCAAGGGGCAGGTGATAAGCGATGTTTGAGATTGGCGAACAGGAGGTGGCCTGGTTCCCGGTCAACGTCATGACCCCAGCGACTCTGCTCTCAAAGAAACTCGAGCTCGAAGATCTCCGGCGCAGAGCTCGTCCCGACGCGCTCGCTGGCCTCGATCACAGCCAGCGCATCGATATCACGTTCACATCCAATGCGATCGAGGGCAACACACTCACCGCCGGCGAGACCGCCCTGGTTCTTGAGAAGGGCATCACGGTCGGCGGAAAGCCGCTGAAGGACCATCTGGAGGCGATTGACCACGGCCGCGCCTTGGACTGGATACTCGACGTTGCTGCAGGTCAGGGGACGCCCATTACCGAGGCGGATATCCGGAGCCTGCACGGGCTGGTGGTCGCCCAGTCTAAGCCAGATATTGCTGGCCGGTATGCCGATCGCGCCCGCTTCGTGAACACCGATGCGGGTCTTCATCATTTTCCGACACCGGTGATGGTGCCGTCGCTCATGAGAGATTTCTGCGTCTGGCTGCGCAGTGCCGCCGGAACGTCGGAGACCGCGTTCGAAGCCCATCGCAGGCTCGTTGCCATCCATCCTTTCAACGACGGAAACGGCCGCACGGCGCGGCTGCTTATGAATCTGATCCTGGCTCGCGCCGGGTTTCCGCCCATAGCGATCCGGCCCGAAGACCGGCCGGCTTATATCGCCGCGCTGGAGACGATCGAACGCGGCGGCGATCCCAGTGATTTCGACGCGCTGATGACACGGCGGCTGGATCAGACGCTCGACCTCTACATCGGCGCAGCAAGGCAAGCACTGCGTTGACCGTCTGATCCGATCTTAGACCTGAAAACGCTCCGAGGATTTCATGGACACCGGCCTGACGACGATTGCCGAAGCCGACATCGAGAAGCACCGCCCGACCGCGCAGTCGATGATCACCCGGGTGATCGTGCTGGAAGACTCCAAGGGCATGTCCAACACGGCGCTGGCGGGCACCAACCGGCGCTTCGTCTCGACGGTTGCCACCGGGTCGGTGCGCAAGACGCGCGAGGTGGAACTGACCAAGACCGTCATGTCGGTCAAGGCCGACGACCAGCTCATGGGCATCGGCCAGCACACGCTGCTGTTTCGCGCGCGGCGCGGGCTGGCCGTGGCGCTGGCCGTCGCCGACGTGTTCGCGCGGTCCACCGACCTCGAAAGCCTGCAGGCGAAGAATGCGCGCGCGCCGCTTGAGGGCGACGAGGCGAGCGGCTTCAAGAAGCTGCTCTCGGCCTCGGCCTACGTCGCGGCCTTCAGCTTTGCGTCCTACCTGATGCAGCTCATCGATTCCGATGGCGAGGCGCCGAACGACATCGCGGAGCCGGACTTCCTGTTCGACACCGCGCAGGACGCGCTGAAGTCCATCGTCGCCGGCCTCGATGCCGCGATCGCCGGCGCCAAGGACGATGCCGAGCTGATGCGGCGCGCCGACACCTATGCGCGCGTCGTCATCGACGGCCTGCTATCGCGCAAGGGCCGTTTCGACGGGCTCGGCGCCTTCGAGAGCACGCATATCCGCATCGAATCCGACGATTTCACCCTCGACGGCTTCGACGTCGCGCCCGGCAAGGGCAAGGCGAAGGCGCTGGTGATGACCTTCAAGAAGCCCGAGGAGGTCGTCGGCAACCACATCGCGAAGTATCAGTCGGTCAAGCTCGCCAAGATGCTGATGGCCTACGACTTCGACAAGCAGATGAACCCGTTCGTCGAGCTCGGCGGCTTCCTCTTCACCTTCATCGGCGACGGCGCGCCCGGCACCGGAAAGACGACGCTGATCCAGATGATCGCCGGCCTGGTCAACGACTACTGCCAGGTGGCCGGCTATCCCTTCCACTACGAGAATTTCGGCGTCGACCAGATCTCGTCCTACCAGGGAAAGTCCGGCCAGAACTGCAAGGCCTTCATCGACGCGGTGCTCAACCCGCGCGCCATCGCCTTCGGCACCATCGACGACATCGACCAGGTGGCGGCCAAGCGCTCCGATGACCGCGCCTCGGCCGGCCAGCACGAGATCACCGGCGTGCTGATGTCCGCCTTCTCCGGCGCGATGACCGTGGTACGCGGCAACTGCTCCTTCGGCATGTTCTCCAACTATCCGGAGAACGTCGACGATGCGCTGCGCCAGCGCGCCGGCGCCCGCTGGCTGGTCGACGGGCCGCAGACGCGCGACGACTACATCGACATCTTCGTGCTGCTCGCCGGCAAGAACCACAAGATCGAACTCGGCGACCACAAGCTTTATGCCGCTCAGGAAATTCAGCGCGCGGTCAGCACGGCATATGAGAGCCATGCCAAGCCGCAGGAAATCGGGCTGGAGAAGGTCTACGAACGCTTCGTCAGCGAGAACGGCCAGCCGAAGACGATGTCCGACATCGGCACCTATCTCCACATGATCAAGGAAGCCGAGCCGCGCTTCACCGGCCGCGCGATCAAGAACGTCACCGACGCGATCAAGATGCGCGCCATGGACATCGAGCTGCCGGACGAGTGGTTCGAGAAGCCCGAGACGTTCATGCACAAGAGCTACGACGACAAGAAGGCGATGGTCTCGGAGCTGCGCAAGCCGTTCACCATGGACATGGTCATGCAGGAGACCAACCGCTACGCCGATTCCGAGTTCCGCTACTCCGACCGCGCCGACGATTCGACGGTGTCGAAGATGCTCCGCGACGCGCGGCTGCGCGAGCGCGCTCAGCGGGAGATGGAAGAGCTGAAGGCCAAGGGCCACTGGAATGCATAAGTCCGCATTTGACGGAAGCGGCGGCTTAGAATAAGCTAAGCTAGCTTAGCTAGAAGCGGGGAAGTGCTGTGGAAGTCGGAACCTTCGAGGCAAAAAATCGCCTCAGCGCACTCCTGGACCTTGTCGAGGCGGGTGAAGAGGTGACGATCACCCGCAACGGCAAGCCGGTTGCGCAACTGGTGAAGCCTCGGCAGTCTCGCGACGTCGAGGCCGCCCAGAAGGCCGTGCGTGACATTCTTGAAATGCGGAAGGAAGTTAAGCCCGATCCGGAGGGGCTGACGATCCGGGACTATATCGAAATGGGGCGGCGTTATTGAGCGTCGTTCTCGACTGTTCCGTTGCCTTGAACTGGATCATGCCCGACGAGAACGATCCAAGGGCGGCTGCACTGTTGGAACGGGTTGCAGTGACGGGAGCCGTCGTTCCGCCCTTGTTCAGGCTTGAGGTCGGCAACGCACTTCTATTGGCTGTCAGAAGAAAGCGGATAACCGAGGACTTTCGGAGCCGGGCCTTCGCAAAACTCGGCAACCTTCCGCTGGAACAGGATCGAGAAGGGGAGCAGTTCACCTGGACACATTGTGTCGATCTGGCGGCGAGTCATGATCTGACGCTGTACGACGCCAGCTATCTGGAGGTCTCGACGCGGCTCAGATTGCCCCTGGCGACCTTTGACGAGCATCTCGCCCAAGCTGCCAGGCGGTTTGGAATGCCAAACCCCTGGACGGATGTTTAGGACATAGCCGGTTCATGGATCTCCTCCGCGAAAATGCCCTGATCTTCGGACGGCTGCTGCCGGTCGAGGAGCCGCATCTGGTCGATCGCTACAACAAGGCGCTGAAGGCGTTCGGGCTGCAGCCGACACAGCAGAAGTTCTTCGAGATCGACCGCACCGGGTTCTCGCCGCAGATCGCCGAGGAACTTGGCGATCCGCTCTATCTCGACCCGAACGAGGTCAATCGCCGCTTCATCATCCTGACGCCGGCGCAGCAGGACCTGCCGGTCGTGCACACGGCCTTCTCCAACACGTCGCAGCTCGTCTACGAATTCTTCGAGAAGAATCGGCGCGCCATCGACGCGCTGACCATCAAGGACGTCATCTACGGCGAGATCGAGGATTCGGTCGCCAAGGTCGAGGACATCGAGGATCTGCTGTCGATCAATCAGGTCGAGTTCCGCGTGCTGTCGGCCGAAGACGTGCTCGGCAAGGCGGCCGAACTCGGCAAGCTGGTCGACCGGCTGAAGCAGGAACCCAACGCGTGGCGCGACGACGCGCTGCTGAACCAGATGGTCGAGCTGGCGAAGGTGTGCGGCGACATCCGCGAGAACGCGCTGGTGCCGGATCAGGTCATCTTCCGGCACAACGCATTCTGGACCAGCCATTTCGGCGGCATCTACGTGTTCGTCGATCCCGAGATGACGACGGTGATCAGCGACCCGGCCGCGCCCGGCTTCCGCCGCTCGCGCCCGTGGCAGGTGAGCTACCTGTCGATCCGCGACGCCGACCGGGTGTTCCGTTTCCTCGCCTCGTCCGGCCGCCTCGACCTGCCGCGCGGCTCGTGGGTCGAACGCTCCGGCTACCTGGAACATCGTGCCGAGATGGCGGTGCGCGACCTGATCCACAGGGTGGAGCCGGCGACGGACCTCAACGCCGCCGACAAGGTCTGGCTGCAGACCTGGATCGCGCGCAATGCGGACATGATCAACAAGGAAGGCACGTTCCCCTTCCTCAACGCCGCCAAGCGCGAGATCGCGCAACTCGGCCAGCTGCGGCTGGAAGAAGTATTTCCGCTCCACCGCTTCCTCGTGGTGCGCGCCAAGCCCGACCATCCGGACGCCTGGCTGGTCAACCGGCTCATCTCGGATTTCGTCCCGTCGGACTTCGTGTCGCGCTACATCTTCAACAAACAGGGCTTCTACCGGGATTACGAGGGCTTTCCCGACAACTGGCGCAGCCATGTTGTGGAGATCCTGAAATCCTCCTATCTCAAGGATGAGGCAGGGTTCCGGGAACGGCTCTACGGACTGACCGACTAGGTTTCGGCGGATGTCTGCCGGCACAGGCGGGCAGTCCCCGGACCCAGGTTCCAGCGGCCACCGGCCGATCGAGGGTGTTTCATGCTTGATCCCATCGTCAACTTCTTCACGCGCGTCTTCCAGTGGATCGGCCGCGGACTGGGCCTCGTGGTGGGCGTGATCCTCTGGCCGTTCATGTGGGCCGGCCGCTGGTACACGCATCGCGGCTGGATCCTGAAGACGGTGGTCGGCGCCTTCGTGGTCGGCCTGGTTGTGCTCTACGCCATCTTCTTCTGGAACACGCAGCGCTGGACGAACTTCAATCCGGCCTATGCCGACGCCTATACGTTCGGGCCACCGGCCGGCAACGCCGAGCAGGTCACCGACGAGGGGCAGGAAGGGCAGGTCAAGACCTGCACGACCTCGGGGATCGTCGCCGTCACCGGCGATCTGATCGACTTCGACGTCAACCAGAACTCATGGATATCGTCGACGATTCTCTACAAGCTCGGCTTCTTCGGCGTCGACTGGGACCACACGCCGTTCATGGACAACAAGGCCTCGTTCCAACGCGGCGTGCATCAGTCCATCCGCCGCACCGCCGTGGAACTCGTCGACACGCTGGGCCGCGTGCGCGGAACGAGCCAGATCGACCAGAACCTGCAGGACGCGCGCGGCGCGGTCGAGTTCGACGAGGAGACCTGGTACTTCGGGCTGCGCCCGTTCGGGCCGAAGACCCCGACGCCGAGCTTCTACCGCACCGCGGTCACGTCGCTGAAGGCGTTCAACGACCGGCTGCTGAAATGCGAGGTCGTGTTCAACGCGCGCGCCGACAATCTCGCCCGTTTCGTCGACCGCATCGCCAGCGACCTCGGTTCGACGGCCGACATCCTCAGCCGCCAGGCGCAGACCCAGGCATGGATCGATACACGTGCGGACGACCGCTTCTGGTTCGCCTACGGCCAGCTCTACGGCTACTACGGGATCCTCAAGGCGACGCGCGCCGATTTCGAGGGCGTGATCGCCACGCGCGGGCTCGGCCCGCTCTGGGATCGGCTGGAGCAGCAGTTCCAGAGCGCGCTCGCCATCCAGCCGACGATCGTCTTCAACAGCAGCGAGGACGGCATGTTCGCCACGCACCTGACGACGATGGGCTTCTACGTGCTGTCGGTGCGCACGAACCTCGTCGAGATCCGGCAGGTGCTGGATCGGTAGGGCGGGGCATCAACGCGGCGCGAATACTACCAGCGATAGAAATGCTCTTCGTCGTGCTCGATGCGCGGCGGAAAAGCGGCCGATAGCAGCTCGGCTCGTGCTCACGGCGAGAACCGCATCGGACAAGCGAACGCTGAAGAGCGGGTCGTAGTCTGCCGAGTGCCGTCGTTCCTGAAGATCGACTACTGCAGTCGCCACCGCGACGACGTCGGGGCCAAAGCCACCTGTGGGAACATACCTTGCATATCGCGCGGGCGGATTCGGCTTCTTAACATCCTCGCAAAGCTCTCGAAGCCCTCGATGGGCAATGCTGCGATACAGGAGTTCGTAGCGGGTTGTTTGCCGGTGGACTTGACCAACAAAGTCGTCAGCAGCGCCGATCAGAATCGTGTGAAAGAGGGCGTAGTAGGCGGTCGATATAGCCCGTCGCAAATCAGTTTGCCGAGGCGCGCCCGCGGGCGGGGCTGCCACCAGCCCATCAGCTTGGTTGAGCAAATGCTCCGGGTTAATTACCGGCATTCTGGGCTAGTTCCGCTTCGGTGGCGTATTCGACAATGGGTGTACGCTCCTCGCGCATCTCCCGAAGGCGGTCTTGCAGTCTAACCAAAGCTTCCAACGTTGCGTCGGGATGAAGTTCGCGAGCGGCATTTGGTGCAATCACGGCAGTAACACGAATTGCCTCCTGGCCTCGAGAGTCAGTTGCGGCCGCATGCTCAACGCGAATCACGTTCTGTTTCCCGAGGGCAGATGCGAGCGCATGCTTGAGCAGGCGGTCAAAGGCCTGCGAAGGCTCTACATTGGAGCGATAGAACCCAGAGCGCCATTGTTCGCGTCGACCCTCCTTCTCTTCGACCTCCACCAGGACGTGCTTGAAACCCCGAAAGCGCAAGTCCTGGCTCTGATCGCCAAATCGCGGGCTGCCTTCGAGGTTGGTTACATATGCATCACGCGTTAGTTCGAACAACTCTATCGCATCGGCAAGCTTGATCTCCGCCCACGGCCCCCCAACTGTAGGCTCCCGCCCTTCAAATACCGGCCAGATTTTAGCCATTTGCTCATTTCCCATCTAAAATCAAAGCATAGCAGATAATCAACGCTGCAGTAACGAGATCGAGCCTGTCGCAATCCGTGCATTCTCTGGCTGTTTTGAGACGGCGGATTTGCCCCCGCCGGGGTTCTATCCGCGCCGGAAAACGGGCCGTGCAAGCGCCCGGACAGGAACCCAGCGCCTCAGGGGAGAACCATGGCCGAGTTCAAATCCGACATCGAGATCGCACGCGCCGCCAAGAAGAAGAACATCATGGAGATCGGCGCGAAGCTCGGCATTCCCGCCGACCATCTGCTGCCCTACGGCCATGACAAGGCGAAGATCTCGGCCGAGTTCATCGCGTCGAAGAAGGGCGGCAAGGACGGCAAGCTGATCCTCGTCACCGCCATCAACCCGACGCCGGCCGGCGAGGGCAAGACCACCACCACGGTCGGTCTCGGCGACGGTCTGAACCGCATCGGCAAGAAGGCCATCACCTGCATCCGCGAAGCGTCGCTCGGGCCGAATTTCGGCGTCAAGGGTGGTGCGGCCGGCGGCGGCTATGCGCAGGTCGTGCCGATGGAGGACATGAACCTCCACTTCACCGGTGACTTCCACGCCATCACCACGGCGCACAATCTCCTCTCGGCGCTGATCGACAACCATATCTACTGGGGCAACGAGCTCAACATCGACACGCGCCGCGTCGCCTGGCGCCGGGTCATGGACATGAACGACCGTGCGCTGCGCGAGATCATCTGCTCGCTGGGCGGCGTGGCAAACGGCTATCCGCGAGAGGCCGGCTTCGACATCACCGTCGCCTCGGAAGTCATGGCCATCCTGTGCCTCTCGACCGATCTGAAGGACCTGCAGAAGCGGCTGGGCGACATCATCGTCGCCTACCGCCGCGACAAGACGCCGGTCTACGCCCGCGACCTGAAGGCCGACGGCGCGATGGCCGTGCTGCTGAAGGACGCCATGCAGCCGAATCTCGTGCAGACGCTGGAGAACAATCCGGCCTTCGTTCACGGCGGCCCGTTCGCCAACATCGCGCATGGCTGCAACTCCGTCGTCGCCACCACGACCGCGCTGAAGCTCGCCGACTATGTGGTCACGGAGGCCGGCTTCGGCGCCGATCTCGGCGCGGAGAAGTTCTTCGACATCAAGTGCCGCAAGGCCGGCCTGAAGCCGGCCGCGGCCGTCATCGTCGCCACCGTGCGCGCCATGAAGATGAACGGCGGGGTGAAGAAGGAAGACCTCGGCAAGGAAAATGTCGACGCGGTCAGGAAGGGCTGCGCCAATCTCGGCCGCCACATCGAGAACGTGAAGCAGTTCGGCGTGCCGGTCGTCGTCGCCATGAACCATTTCGTCTCGGACACCGACGCCGAGATCGCCGCTATGAAGGACTATGTCTCCGCCCAGGGCGCCGAGGCGATTCTGTGCAAGCACTGGGCCAAGGGGTCGGAAGGCATCGTCGACCTCGCCAACAAGGTCGTCGAGCTGGCCGAGGGCGGCTCCGCGCAGTTCTCCCCGCTCTATCCCGACGACATGAAGCTGTTCGACAAGATCGACACGATCGTGAAGCGCATCTATCGCGGCTCGGAGGCGATCGCAGACAAGTCGGTGCGCGACCAGCTCAAGGCCTGGGAAGACGCCGGTTACGGCAATCTGCCGGTCTGCATGGCGAAGACGCAGTACTCGTTCTCGACCGACCCGAACCTGCGCGGCGCGCCGACCGGCCATGTCGTGCCGGTCCGCGAAGTGCGGCTTTCCGCCGGCGCAGGCTTCGTGGTGGCGATCTGCGGTGAGATCATGACCATGCCGGGCCTGCCCAAGGTCCCGTCGTCCGAGAAGATCTTCCTCAACGAGCGGGGCTACATCGAGGGCTTGTTCTAGGCCGATCCGGCAGCGGATACTCGTGCGGCGGCGCCCATCGCGCCGCCGTTTGCATTCCGGCATCGGGCCTGGCGGCAGGAGGATAGAATGGAACGCACGATCGAACGCCTCCCGGGCGACACGCACGGCATCGCCTACGAGCTGACCGTGCTGCGCTTTGCCGGCAGCGACCCGGCCGCGCCGCGCGCTTATCTGCAGGCGGCGCTGCACGGCGGCGAGATGCCGGGCGTGGCGGCGATCGACGCCCTGATGCCGATGCTGGCGAAGGCGGAAGCGGAGGGGCGCGTGCGCGGTGCCATCACCGTCGTGCCGTGGGCGAACCCGGTCGGCCGCGCGACCTATGTCTTCGGCGATCTCCAGGGCCGTTTCGCCATCGACTCGCGCACCAATTTCAACCGCGACTACCCGGCGGCGGGCGACGCGGCCGCGCCCGACCTGCGGCCGGTCGACGTGCGGCTGAAGGCGCTGCTGCTTGGCCTCTCCGCCGGCCACGAGATCGTGCTCGACCTGCACTGCGACGACGAGGGCCTTGCCTATCTCTACGTGCCTGGCCGCCTGTGGCCGCACATGGCGGACTGCGCCGCGGCAATGGGCGTGGAGGCGGTGGTCCTGTGGGACGGCGAGTCCGGGCGGTCCTTCGACGAGGCCTCGTTCGACAGGCTGGTCGCCGAAGGCCGCGACCCGTCGCGGATGGTCGTCACCACGGCCGAGTATCGCGGCGTGCTCGACGTCGACCGCGACCTCGCGGAACGCGACGCAGCCGGCCTCTACCGGCTCCTGGCGGCGCGGGGCGTCGTCGCTGACGACACGCTTGCGCGGCCTGCGGGCTTCACGGGCGCCGTCGCGCCCATCGACCATGTCGAGATGATGCCGTCGCCCGTCTCGGGCGTCGTGCTCTACGACGTCAAGCCGGGCGACCGCGTCGCGCGCGGCCAGCGATTGGCGACGATCCTGAACCAGCCTGGCGAGCGGGGCGGCTCCGTGGACGTGTTCGCCCCGCAGGCCGGCTTCATCCTGACGCGCCGGTGCACGCGGCAGGTGCGCGCCGGAGACGATCTGATGAAGCTGGTCGGCGACGCGCCGAGCGCCAATGCGCGCGCCGGCGCGCTCGAAGCCTAGCCGGTCGGCCGCTGGCTCAGGCCGCGTCCTTGCCGGCGGAAGGCGCCGGGGCGACGGGTGCCTGCGCCTCCGACGCGTCCGGCTTGACGTCGCGAACCACTTCGACGCGAACCTTGGTGACCAGCGCGGCGAGCACGCCCAGCATCGCCAGCCAGGGCGCGGCCAGGATGACGGCGCCGCCGGCGAGGGCGCCGAATGTCAGCGGCGTCTCGAGGAACACATCGCCGTCCGCATCGCGGATGCGGATCTGGCGCACGTTGCCTTCGGAAATGATGTGTTTGATCTGCTCGACCAGTTGCGCGCCGGCGATCTCGATCTCTTCGGTCATCGTGCGCGGCTTTTCCGTACCTGTGGTCATCGACTTGGTCTCCGTTTCGATGACTTTCGCGCCACTGTTCCGCCGCGTCGTTGACCTGCATCAACGATTGGCGCCGGCGGCGCTTCGTCCTCGATCGGCGCGGGTGATCCGCGGCTAGGCCCTGTTGGCGGGCCGGAAGCGGCGGTCGCCGGCCCTTGCCGCCAGGAGTTCGCCGAGTTCGGAGGCCTCGACGGGCGGCGCGAAGAAATAGCCCTGCAGCTCGTCGGCGCCCAGGGCGAGCACGATGTCGCGCTGCCGCGCCGTCTCGACGCCCTCGATGGTGACCCTGACCTTCAGGGCCTTGGCGAGGTCGAGGATCGCCTTGACGATCGGCGCCGAGGTCTCGTCCTTGCCCAGCATGTGAACGAAGGACCGGTCGACCTTCAGCTTGTCGATGCCGTAGCGGCGCAGATAGTTGACGGAGGAATAGCCGGTGCCGAAATCGTCGAGCGCGACGCGCACGCCCATGGCGCGCAGCCGCGCGAGGTTGCGCCGCGTCCCGTCGCCATTGTCGAGCAGCACGCCCTCGGTGATCTCGATCTGCAGCCGATCAGGTGCCAGCCCGCATGCGCGCGTGATGTCCGCCACGACGTCGGCGAACCCGCTCTCGCGCAGTTGCACCGGCGAGACGTTGACCGCCACCCAGGGCAGGTCGGTCCGTGCGGCATAGGCGCAGGCGGTGCGCAGGGTCCAGGTGCCCAGCTCCTCCATCATGCCGCGCTCCTCGGCGATGGCGATGAACTGGATCGGCGACAGGCCGCCGTGGACGGGATGGTCCCAGCGCATCAGCGCCTCCGCGCCGGCGATCGTCACGCAGTCCGCGGCGTAGACGGGCTGGTAGACCAGCCGCAGCCCGAGGTTCTCGCTGAGCGCGGTGCGCAGCTCGGCCTCGATCAGCCGGCGGCGGGCGATCAGCTCGTCCATGTCGCCGGCGAACACCTCGTAGCGGCCGCGCCCCTTCTTCTTCGCCTCGTAGAGCGCAATGTCCGCCTTGCGCAGGAGCTCGATGTGGTCGGCCTCGGGGTCCGGTCCGATGGCGATGCCGATGCTGGCGCCGATGTGCACCTGGTTGCCCATCAGCTCGAACGGGCGCGCGATCTCCGCCAGCAGTTCCTCGCACAGGTCCTCGGCGGTGCGCACGTCGCGCAGGCCTTCCATGACGACGGCGAATTCGTCGCCGCCCAGCCGGGCCACGCTGTCGCTCGGTCGCACCGTCGATTTCAGCCGCGCCGCCGTCTGGCGCACCAGCTCGTCGCCGGCGGCGTGGCCGAGCGTGTCGTTGACATGCTTGAAGCGGTCGAGGTCGACGTAGAGCAGGGCCACCTTGCCGTTGCCACGCCGCGCGGACAGGTGGGCGCGCTGCAGCCGATCGTCGAAGAGCGCGCGGTTCGCTAGCCCGGTCAGCGTGTCGTGGAAGGCGAGGAACTCCGTTTCGTTCTGGCTGCGCTCGAGCTGGGCGGAGGCGCGCCTCAGGCGCCGCAGCAGGAACCACAGCAGCGCGCCGCCGGCCAGCAGGCTGCCGACCAGCGCCGGCGCAGTCTTGCGGATGAAGGTCAGGCCGGGACGGTCGCGATCCCAGGTCAGGTAGCCGAGGATCGTGCCGTCGGAACCGATGAGCGGCATCGACGCGGTCGTGTCGAACGTCGCGGCGAGCGGCGCGAGGCGGGCGCCGAGAAGGTGGTAGTGCTCGGCGATGGTGGAGATCAGAGTCGCGTCGATCTGCTGCACCGTGACATGGACATATTCGGTGCCCGGCTCCTGCTCGACGCGGTCCGAGCTCGGCAGGATCGGCATGACGCTGACGATCGCCGGCCCGCCCGCGACGGTGGCGATGTCCGTTACCGCCAGCTTCGGATCGTCGCTGCGCTCGCCGCTGGCGACCTGCATCATCAGGAGCCGGAGCCGCTCGACGAGCGGCAGAAGCACGGGCGCCACATGCTCGAACGCCGCCTTCGGCACCACGACGCCCTCGACCATGGAATGGACGGGATCGTTGTACTGGTCGAGCACGTAGACCCGGTCGTGGCCGTAATAGGCGTGCATCCAGACGCTGAGGTTCTCGCTCATCCACCAGTCGTCATGGGCCTTCGCGTAGGTCACGGCGTCGTCCCAAAGCGTCACGCTCTCCTGCTGCTGCGCCGTCGCCTCGATCTGCTCGCGGAGCCCGTTGGCGACGAAGGTGCGCTGCGTGGCGGCGGCGTCCCGGTCGGCGTGGATCATGGCGTAGGCGCCGAAGCCGGCGATCGCGGCCACGGAACAGACGGCCAGCGCAAGCACCGCGAGGGTGACCTGGGAGGTCAGGGGACGGCTCGGAACGCGGGACGCCATACTCGCACGCCACAAGTTGAAATCGAAGAAGAACACCGCATGTTTAAAATGGTGTTAGGAAATCGTTTGTTCCTCGACTGAGTGCATATGCTTTGGCCGCCTGGTTAATCTGTCCCCCGGCTTGCCGGCGGCTGGCCTGAATCCGGTTGCGCCGGGCCCGTTTCGTCGCTATGCAAAGCGCCGATGAACATGCGCTCGAACAAGACCCTGTGGTGGTGGGCCGGCTGAACAGCGGCCTCGCGAACGCGCGCGTTTGGAAGTTTGGTGGCCGCAACGGAATGTCCGGGCGGCCATTTGTTTTGGCTCACGCCTCCCGGTGTTCCTGACGGAAGGCGATGGAGACGGACATGACGGTGGAACTCCTGGACGGCGGCGCGGAGCGCTTCGTGACGACGGGTGGCGTGACGATCACCCGCGAGCGCCACGCGCGGCCCTATGCGGGTGCGATCGACGCCTATATCGGCGGGCTCGACGCGCGGCGCGGCGCGGTCTTCTCGTCGAACTACGAGTATCCCGGCCGCTACACGCGCTGGGACACGGCGATCATCGATCCGCCGCTGGTCGTCTCCGCGCGCGGCAGGGCGATGCGCATCGAGGCGCTGAACCGCCGCGGCGAGGCCCTGCTGATGATGGTCCAGAAGGCCGTCGCCGCGCTGAAGGACGTGACGGTCACCCAGACGACGCGGCAGCGGCTCGCGCTCAAGATCGCCGAGCCCGGCCGCGTCTTCACCGAGGAGGAGCGCTCGCGCGTGCCCTCGGTCTTCACCGTGCTGCGCGCCATCACGGCGCTCTTCCACACCGACCAGGACGCCAATCTCGGCCTCTACGGCGCCTTCGGCTACGATCTCGCCTTCCAGTTCGACCCGGTCGACCTGGTGCTGAAGCGGCAGGAGAGCCAGCGCGACCTCGTCCTCTACCTGCCCGACGAGATCCTCGTGGTCGACCACCACGGCGCGCTCGCCTGGACCGACCGCTACGATTTCGCCGGCGACGGCTTCTCCACCGAAGGGCTGCCGCGCGACCGGATCGAGGAGCCGTTCCGTCATGCCGACCGCATCCCGCCGCGCGGCGACCACGAGCCCGGCGAATACGCCAAGCTGGTCGACAAGGCGAAAGAGAGATTCCGCCGCGGCGACCTGTTCGAGGTGGTGCCCGGGCAGATGTTCTACGAGCGCTGCGAGTCGCTGCCGTCGGACGTGTCGCGGCGGCTCAAGGCGATCAACCCCTCGCCCTATTCGTTCTTCATCAACCTGGGCGAGGGCGAGTACCTGATCGGCGCGTCGCCCGAGATGTTCGTGCGCGTCAGCGGCCGGCGGGTCGAGACCTGCCCGATCTCCGGCACGATCAAGCGCGGCGACGACGCCATCTCCGACAGCGAGCAGATCCTCAAGCTGCTCAACTCGAAGAAGGACGAGTCCGAGCTCACCATGTGCTCCGACGTCGACCGCAACGACAAGAGCCGTGTCTGCGAGCCGGGCTCGGTGCGCGTCATCGGGCGCCGGCAGATCGAGATGTATTCGCGGCTGATCCACACGGTCGATCACATCGAAGGGCGGCTGCGCGAAGGCATGGACGCGTTCGACGCATTCCTGTCGCATGCCTGGGCGGTGACCGTCACCGGCGCGCCGAAGCTCTGGGCCATGCGCTTCATCGAGCAGCACGAGAAGAGCCCGCGCGCGTGGTATGGCGGGGCGATCGGCATGGTGCATTTCAACGGCGACCTCAACACCGGCCTGACGCTGCGCACCATCCGCATCAAGGACGGCGTCGCCGAGGTGCGCGCCGGCGCGACGCTGCTCTACGATTCCGTGCCGGAAGAGGAAGAAGCCGAAACCGAACTGAAGGCATCCGCCATGATCTCAGCCATCCGCGACGCCAAGGCCGGCAACGCGACCGGGCAGGAGCGCACCACCGCGCGCGTCGGCGAGGGCGTCAACATTCTGCTGGTCGACCATGAGGACAGTTTCGTCCACACGCTCGCCAACTACTTCCGGCAGACCGGCGCCAACGTCTCGACCATCCGCACGCCGGTTCCCGAAGAGGCGTTCGACCGGTTCAGCCCCGACCTCGTCGTGCTGTCGCCGGGGCCGGGCATGCCGAAGGATTTCGACTGCGCCGCGACGATCAAGAAGGCGCGGGCGCGCGACTTGCCGATCTTCGGCGTCTGCCTCGGGCTGCAGGCCCTTGCCGAGGCCTATGGCGGCGAACTGCGGCAGCTGCACGTGCCGATGCACGGCAAGCCGTCGCGCATCCGGGTCGCCAAGAAGGGCGGCGTGGTGTTTTCCGGCCTGCCAAAGGAGGTCACCGTCGGCCGCTACCACTCGATCTTCGCCGACCCGGTGCGGCTGCCCGACGATTTCCTTGTCACGGCGGAGACCGAGGACGGCGTCATCATGGCGTTCGAGCACAAGAAGGAGCCGATCGCGGCGGTGCAGTTCCACCCGGAATCGATCATGACGCTCGGCCAGAACGCCGGCATGCGCATGATCGAGAACGTCGTCGCGCATCTGCCCCGCAAGGCGAAGGAAAAGGCGGCGTAAGGACGGTGCGCGAGACTGGTTCCAGCGAGCCGAGGGAGGGAAGCCGGTGAGCGCCGCGGTCTCTCCCGCCGCCCCCTCCGCCGCCAAGGCCCGCGTCGCCCGCCTTGCCGCGTGGTCGATCGTGGTGGCGCTGCTGGTGCTCGGCCTGAAAGTCTTCGCCTGGTGGATCACCGGCTCGGTCGCGCTCTATTCGGACGCGCTGGAATCGATCGTCAACGTCGTCACCGCGATCGCCGCGCTGTGGGCGATCCGCGTCAGCTACCGGCCGGCCGACAGGGACCACCAGCACGGCCACCACAAGGCGGAGTATTTCGCGGCCGTCCTGGAAGGCGCGATGATCATCGTCGCGGCGCTGCTGATCATGTCGCAGGTGGTCCAGACGCTGACCGCGCCGAGCCCGCTCGAGCAGCCCTGGGAGGGTCTGACGGTCAACGGCGCGGCCGCGGTCATCAACGCGCTCTGGGCGGTGCTGCTGATCCGGCAGGGACGGGCCGCGAAGTCGCCGGCGCTGGAGGCCGACGGGCATCATCTGATGACCGACGTGATGACCTCGGTCGGCGTCATCGGCGGCCTGGTGCTCTCCGTGCTCACCGGCTGGACGGTGCTCGACCCGCTGCTCGCCGCGCTGGTGGCGGTCAACATCCTGGTTCAGGGCTGGCGCATCATGGGCGAGTCGCTGTCCGGCCTGATGGACAAGGCCGTCAGCACCGAGGAGCACATCCGCATCCGCGACATCATCTCGGCAAATTCGCAGGGCGCGCTGGAGGTCCACGACCTCAAGACGCGCATCGCCGGGCGCGCCACCTTCATCGAGTTCCATCTGATCGTGGACGGCGATATGACGGTCCGCGAGAGCCACGTCATCTGCGACCGCATCGAGGCGGCGCTGAAGGCCGACATCCCGAGCGTCCGCATCACCATCCATGTCGAGCCGGACGACGAGGCGAAGCTGCCGAAGGGGACGTCGGCGGTGCCGTTCGCCTGAGGTCCCTCCCCCTTGAGGGGAGGGTGGCCGGGCGCTAGATTTTCACAAGCATGGCGGTCGCGTACATCACGATCACGCCCGCCGCGAAGCCGCCGACGATGGCCGGCGACATCAGGCCCGTCCAGCCTTCCCGGCGCTTCAGCATCGCCGTCACCTCCACGATGACCTGAAGGATCGCGCCGGCTCCGACGGAGAGCGCCAGCGACGACCAGTGCGGCGCGAAGGCAAGGCTGCCGATCCAGATGCCGACGACGGCCGGGCCGCCGGCCAGCTGGGCCAGCGCCGCGAAGGCCCAGAGCGGCGGACGCTCCTTCAGGATCGGCGCTGCGATGCCGATGCCCTCGGTGACGTTGTGCAAGGTGAAGCCCAGCACCAGGAACGTGCCGAGGCCGGCCGCGCCGGTCGCGAAGGCGGCGCCGATGGCGAGGCCCTCGCCCAGATTGTGCAGGCCGATGCCCAGCGCGATGTAGCCCGCCAGCGCCAGGCCGGTCGGCGCGCCGCGCCGCCGGCTAACCGCCAGCAGAAGCAGGAACGCGCCGAACGCGGCGAAGATCACCATCGCCGGCCCCTGGAACAGCGCGGCGGACTCGCCGGCTAGTTCCAGCGCGTCCTCCAGCGTGTCGACCAGCAGGAAGGCGAGCAGGCCGACGGTGAGCGCCAGCAGCAGGTTCAGTCCGCCCCGCCCCAGGCCGCGCAGCGCCGGATAGAACATCAGGCCGACGACGACCGGCACGATGCCGACGAACGCGCCGAGGATCGCCTGCGACCACAGCCGGCTGCCGTCCGGCTGCGGCGTCGGCACGGCGACCGCGATCTCGTGCTCGAAGGTCGCGCCGGTGCTGGTCACGAGCTTGACGATATGCGCCTCGCCCAGCACCCAGGGGTAGGGCACCGCGATCCAGGCGGTGTCGCCGCGCGCGATCGGGCCGGCCGGCTCCTGCACGAAATGCCAGTAGCCGTCGTCGACCTGCACCTGCGCGATGGTCATCGGCTCGGAGCCGCCCGCCCGGACGAGGACCCGGATGCCCTGGCTGTCGAGAACGGTGCGCTCGAAGGTGATGCCTTCAACCGGCGGCGCGACGCCGTAGAAGGACGACAGCGGATTGGCCGCGTAGAGCCACCAGATCGCCGCGGCAAAGGCGATCAGCGGAAGGGCCGCCCAGAGCAGCGCCGCCGGGCGGTGTGCGGACGACGTGTCGGGTGCGGTCGTCTCGCTCATGACACGGCGTCCGTCACGTTGAAGAGGCCGACCCAGCCCAGCTCCGTGAACTCGGACTGATGCGCGTGGAACATGTAGTGGCCGGGCTCGTGGTCCTTGAAGCTGAACTCCAGGATGCCGCGTTCGGCCTGGCACTGGACGATCAGGTCGACCGTCTTCAGCGTCGGCGTCAGCGTCGTGCCCTGGTTGTAGTAGTCGAAGAAGTTGGCGTGCAGGTGGAAGGAGTTGATCGGGTCGAACTCCACCACGTTCACCAGGTAGATGCGCACCGGCCGGCTGCGCACGATGTCGATCGGGTTCTTCATGTAGCAGTGCGCGATCGTATTGGCCGCGTAGAACTCGTTCTCGTTGTCGAAGTTCGTGTCGAAGGCGTTCATCACCATGACGAGCTCCTGCCACTCGGCGTTCTCCGGCGTGCCGAAGAGGCGCGAGCGGGCCACCGCCTCGTGCTCGGGATGGCGCGCCGGGTCGGGGTCGACGACGAACAGCCCGTACATGCCCTTGTGGATGTGCCGCTTCAGCGGCAGCGCGTGGCAGTGGTACAGGTGGCAGCCGAACGGCTTGGCCTCGAACTCGTAGACGAACTCGTCGCCCGGGCCGATCATGCCGGCGCCCGGCACGCCGTCCATCCGCGCCGAGTGGATGCCGTGGAAATGCATCGAATGCGGATGCGAGCCGTAGTTCTGGAAGACGATGCGGAGCTTCTCGCCCTCCATCGCGCGCAGCGACGGTCCCGGCACCCGGCCGTTGTAGGTCCAGGCGGGGAAGAAGACGCCGGGCGCGATCTCGATCTCCTTGTCCTCGGCGGTCACGGTGAAGGTGCGCTGGCGCGTTCCGTCGGGCAGGATCTCCAGTGTGCCGGTGTCCCAGTCGGTCAGGATCGCCGTCGGATCGAAGCCGTTGGCCGCGTCGTCGACGGCGCCGACCGTCATCTGGTCGCCATGCATCTCCATGTGATCCTGGGCCGGCGCCACGCCGGAGGTGGTGGTGCAGATGTCCAGCTCCATGCCGGCCGTGCCGGGCCGCCCGCCCGCGCTAGAACCTGCCGCGCCGGCGATGCCGAGCGATGCGCCGCCCACCGTCGCGGCGCCCGCCGCCAGCAGGTTGCGGCGGCTGAGCCGGCCGCGCAGCAGGGTTGCCAAGGTCGCCATCGGTTTCTCATGCAAATGCAAATGATTTGCATTTGTAGATGACGGCGCCGCCGCCGGCAAGGGGGTATACGCATCGTGTGCCGGATGCTGCTTTCATGGCAGCGCGCAACTTCACCTGGCGCAGCTGCGCCATTTCATGTGGCATCGACTTCCGGCAAGCAGGCGCGGTTGTCTCGTTAGCGGAACGGCCGTTTCAAAAGATCCCAAGAGGGATGCTGGCCGTTGTCCGTTTCGGGGAAAGGAGGAACTACTGGGGTAACCGCTATCGGCTGTCCGCCAATTTGCTAAAGGCTGCCGAGTGCCAATCGGCAACGATCTGAGCGCGTGGCGCGGCTCGGTGGAATGGTAGCATTAACAGAAAAACAGAATAACAGGATACGCCCGCTGGCCGCGCCTTGTTTGACGGTGCTCCACGAGTCAGTTATAAGACTTGTAATGGTGGACTGGCGGGGGATCGGACCCCGGAACCACGGTGCAAACCCACGGAACGAACTCCAGTTCCCAGCCCATGAAGCGGACCGGACGCGCGAACGCCCGGAACCGCCCCTTAGAAACAACAGCTTAGGCTGTTGTCATGCACCACCTCCCGGACCGGCTTCACGGCCTTGCGCTTCGGGACCAACGCCCGCTGGCTGATCCCGCTCGGATAGCAAGTCAGTGGGCGTGTTCTTTTGCAAATGGCTCGCTAAGACCTTGATCCCGGCGTTCGCCACGTCGACCATGCTGATTGGCAGTTTGTACAACGGCGAACCATCGTCCTTGGTAAGCTGCCCCCGCTTCCACATGCGCCAACAGATGGGTGAAACACCATCGGCGCGCGGCTTGATACCGTAGATCGTCTCAATCCGCCGAGCAATTTCCTTCGGTTCAAGACCAGGCTCGCCAGCCTCGCGAGCCTCGGTAAGCATGGCAATGATCATGGCCGGCATGGTGTCTAGGGGCCTGAAAACCTGGCCAGATTCCGCCGCCGGCTTCTGTTGACTTGCTGCGCCAGGCGGGGTCCGCCCTGATCCCTCAAGCCGCGAGATCACCCGCATGACGGTGTCGAGCTCGGAAAGCTCCACCTCATAGCTGTCAATGGTCCGGCGAAGGCGAGCAATCTCTTGCTCGACCTCGCGCTTGCGGTTGCTGATCAGGGTCGTGTCCATATCCTCCGCTATCACCGACAGGGCGGGTCTTGCAAGGGTGAAATCCTGACTGAGAGGATTTGTTCACCATTTTCTCCTGACTGTCGGACATACCGGGCAGGCAAGGTCAGTCGCTTTTTTTGGCATCCTGCTATTGGCTTCGCGGCGCCTCCCTTCCCTTGAGACTGTGCGCCCTATCCGGCGACCTAAATCGGTGCGTCGTCAAGAAGGCGATCCGGTGAGATGGACCCTTCGTTCTGTCGTCGTGCCGCCGTTCTCACCAGACCATTTTGACCGACCTCAGCACAGCCGGCCCTTGAAATCATAAGCGTGCTTATAATATATGCTGCTCATGAAAAATGACCCCGCCAGTCTCGGCTTCCTCCTGCACGACGCGACGCGGCTGCTGCGCCGGCGCTTCGAACAGCGTGCCGGCATCCACGGCCTGTCGGCGGCGCAGTGGCGGCTGCTGGTGGCGGTGGTGAAGGACGAGGGCGTCGCCCAGGCGCGTCTGGCCGAGGTGCTCGAGGTCGAGCCGATCAGCGTCTCCCGGCTGGTCGACCGCATGGAGGCGGCGGGCTGGATCGAGCGCCGCAGCGACAGCACCGACCGGCGGGTCCGCACCATCCACCCGACCGACAAGTGCCGGGCGCTCTTCCAGACGATCCGCGCCTATGCCGCCGAAGTCTATGACGAGGCGTTCCGGGGCATGGCCGGGCCCGAGCGGCAGGCGGTCATGGCCGGCCTCGCGGCCATCATCTCCAACCTGTCGACGGCCGTCGGCGGCGAGCAGACCAGCGAAAGACTTGCATCATGAGCGAGCAGACATCGAAGGCGGCCGGCGCCGAGAAGCCGGTTCTGACCGTCTTCACCGACACGCCGGCGGCGACCGGCGCGGCCCGGTCCGGGCGCCGGCTCGGCCGCGTCGCGGCGATGGTCGCGCTGCCGGCGCTGCTGCTGGCGGGCGGCGGCTATTTCTGGATCACCGGCGGCCGCTACGAGGAGACGGAGAACGCCAATTTGCGCCAGGCCAAGGTGTCGATCGCGTCGGAACTCTCCGGCCGCGTCGTCCGGTCCGACGTCGCGGACAATGGCAGCGTCACGGCAGGCACCGTGCTGTTCGCCATCGATCCCGAGCCCTACCGCATCGCGCTCGCCCAGGCCGACGCGGCGCTGGCCACGGCCCGGATCGGCGTGGAGCAGCTGCGCAGCGCCTACAACCAGGCGCTCGTGCAGGAGAAGATGAACGCCAGCGAGGTCGACTACCTGAGGTCCGAGGTGGAGCGCGGCAGCGACCTGGCCGGCAAGGGCATCAGCAGCAAGTCCGCCCTCGACGACCTGCGGCACGATCTCGCCAAGGCCGAGGACGCCCACGCGGCTTCGGTGCAGGGGCTGGCGAGCGCGCTCGCGGCGCTGGGCGGCGATCCCGACGTCGCGGCGGACGACCATCCGAGCGTCAAGGCGGCGCTCGCCGCGCGCGACAAGGCCGCCTATGCGCTCGGCCAGACGACGGTGCGCGCGCCGGCCGACGGCGTCGTGTCGCAGGCGGCGTCGTTCAAGGTCGGCCAGTTCGTCGCCGCGGGCGCTCCGGTGTTCAGCCTGATCGAGACGGGCGACAGCTGGGTCGAGGCCAATTTCAAGGAGACGCAGCTGGCGCGCATGCGCGTCGGCCAACCGGCCGAGATCGTCCTCGACACCTATCCGGACGCACCGCTGAAGGCGACCGTGGTCGGCATCGGCGCCGGCACCGGCGCCGAGTTCTCGCTGCTGCCGGCGCAGAATGCCACCGGCAACTGGGTGAAGGTCACGCAGCGCATTCCCGTGCGCCTGAAGGTCGACGGCGGCGCCGCCGGCCTGCCGATGCGGACCGGCATGAGCGCCACCGTCACCGTCGACACCGGGCCGGGCGAGGGCTGGCCCGGCCTGCTGGGCTCGGCCTTCGCCGGCGAGTAGACGCCCGGGCAGCGGTCATGAGCCAGGCCACCACCGTCTCGCCGGCCGGCGAGGTGCCGCATCGCGGGCTGATCAGCCTGTCGCTGATGCTCGCCACCATCATGCAGGTGCTGGACACGACGATCGCCAACGTCGCGCTGCCGTCGATGACCGGCGACCTCGGCGCGTCGCAGGACACGATCACCTGGGTGCTGACGTCCTACATCGTCGCCGCCGCGATCATGACGCCGCTGACCGGGTGGCTGTCGGACCGTTTCGGCCGGCGCGAGCTGTTCCTCGTCTCCGTGGTCGGCTTCACCGTCAGCTCGATGCTCTGCGGCATGGCCTGGTCGCTCGAAAGCATGGTCGCGTTCCGGGTCATGCAGGGCATCTTCGGCGCGTCGATCGCGCCGCTGTCGCAGACCTTCCTGATCGACATCACGCCGCTGGAGAACCGTGGCTCGGCGATGGCGCTGTGGGGTGCGGGCATCATGGTCGGCCCGATCATCGGGCCGACGCTGGGCGGCTGGCTGACGGAGACGCTGGACTGGCGCTGGGTGTTCTTCATCAACCTGCCGGTCGGCATCATCGCGTTCATCGGCTGCGCAGCGAACCTGCCGCGCATCGCGCAGAGGCTGCGGGGCTTCGACTTCTTCGGCTTCGCCATGCTGTCGCTCGGCGTCGGGGCGCTGCAGCTGATGCTGGACAGGGGCGAATCCGTCGACTGGTTCTCGTCCACCGAGATTTGGCTCGAGCTCGGCCTCGCCATCACCGGCATCTGGATCTTCGGCGTCCATCTGCTCACCGGCCGGGAGCCGTTCATCGACCCGCGCATCTTCCGGGACCGCAACTTCGTCACCGGCCTGGTCTTCATGTTCGTCCTCGGCATCATCCTGCTGTCGGGGCTGGCGCTGATGCCGCCGATGCTGGCGCGGCTGTTCAACCATCCCGTCATCACCACCGGCCTGGTGATGGCGCCGCGCGGGGTGGGCACCATGATCTCGATGATCCTCGTCGGCCGGCTGATGAAGCTGGTCGACCCGCGGCTCCTCGTCGTCGGTGGCCTTTTGCTCACGGCCTGGTCGCTGCACATGATGACCGGCTTCTCGCCGCAGATGGACGACTGGCCGATCATCACCAGCGGCATCGTCCAGGGCCTCGGCTTCGGCCTCGTCTTCGTGCCGCTGTCGACGCTGTCCTTCGCAACGCTCGCGCCGCACTTCCGCACCGACGGCGCCAGCCTGTCCAACCTCATCCGCAACATCGGTTCGTCGATCGGCATCTCGGTCGTGACCGTCATGCTGACGCGCAACGCCCAGATCAACCACGCCGAGCTCGCGGCGGGGCTGACGCCGTTCAGTCCCGCGCTGCAGGCCGTCTCGCCCGCCGCCGCCGCCGGCAACCCCGCGGCGCTCGCCCAGATCGACGCGCTGGTCAACCAGCAGGCTCTGATGATTTCCTATGTCGACGACTTCAAGCTGATGATGCTGGTCACGCTCTGCGCCATTCCGCTGGCGCTGCTGCTGCGCCGCCCCAGCACCCCCGCCGCCGGCCAGCCGGCGCCGGCCGCGCACATGGATTGACCGGCCGCGCGCATCGCGCCCTTGCCAGCGCCGCCGGAACGCGGAAGATGGCTCGACCTCAGGAGGAGAGACCCATGGCCCAAGGCGGCACGCTTACGATCGGCGACCTCGCCGGAAAGGCGGTCCTCGTCACCGGCGCCTCGACCGGCATCGGCGCCGCGCTGGCCCGGGCCTACGCCGCGCAGGGCGCCCGCGTCGGCGTGCACTACCACGCCAGCGTCCGCGACGCCGAGGCGGTCGCGCAGGCGATCGGCGACGCCGGCGGCGAGGCGTTCCTGGTCGGTGGCGATTTCGGCGCCACCGGCGACGTGGAGCGCGTCGTGGAGCAGACCGCGCGGCATTTCGGCCGGCTGGACGGGCTCGTCAACAATGCCGGCGGGATGCTCGGCCGCGTGCCCTATGTCGACGTCACCGACGCGCACTACGACGCGGTGATGAACCTCAACGTCCGCTCGGTGCTGACCGCCTGCCGGGTCGCCGTCCCGTGGCTGAAGAAGCAGGGCGGCTTCATCATCAACACGTCGTCGATCGCGGCGCGCAACGGCGGCGGCGGCGGGGCGGGGCTCTACGCCTCGTCCAAGGCGTTCGTGTCGAACTATACGCGCGGGCTGGCAAAGGAGCTCGTCGGCTCCGGCGTCCGCGTCAACGCGGTGTCGCCGGGCACGATCCTCACGCCCTTCCACGAACGCTATTCCAATGCCGACCAGATGAAGGCGATGGTCGCGACGATCCCGCAGGGCAGGGCAGGCACCGCCGAGGACTGCATCGGCGCCTACCTCTTCCTGTCGTCCGACGCGATGAGCGGCTATATCACCGGCCAGGTCATCGAGGTGAACGGCGGGCAGCTGATGCCGTAGGCGCGCGTCGCCTGGCGACGGCGCGTTCGGATGGCGAACGGCCGCGTCGAAAAATCGGTCGATTCCCCGCCGTCGCGGCGCCGGCCCATGTGGCGCGTCGGCGCCGATTGATCTATCCTTCCGGCCGATGAGACGCGGCACGAAGACCGCGGAGGGAGAACGCTTCTTGCCGCTTACAGGTCGCTGCTCCGTCAGGACGGCCGGGCATGCTTGAGCCCGACGTGGAAAGCCTGCCCTGGGCCGAGCAGGCCCGGCGCGACGACGCGCTCTACCGGGCGCAGCTCGGCTATCTCCTCGACCGCTCGGCCTTCTATCGCGCCAAGCTCGGCGGCGCCGGCGTGCGCTCGGCCGGGGACGCCGGCGGGCTGGCGGATATCGGCCGCCTGCCGCTCACCGAGAAGGCGGAAATCCGCGCGAGCTGCAGCGACGACAACCCGATCGGCACGCATCTGTGCGTCGGCCGCGACGAGTTCGTGCGTATCTTCTCCACCAGTGGCACGACGGGAACGCCGAGCTACATCCCGCTGACCGCCGGCGACCTGGACAACTGGGTCACCGGCTCGTCCCGCAGCTACGCCGCGTCCGGCATCGCGCGCGGCGAACTGGTCGTCTCCACCTACAATGCCGGGCCCTTCGTCGCCGGCGCGGCGCTCGGCATCTTCGACAGGATGGGCATCGGCCACATCCCCGTCGGCACCGGCAACACCGAGCGCCTGATGGCCGCGATCCGGCTGCTGAAGCCGACCGCTGCGATCACCACGCCGTCCTACGCGGCGCACCTGATCGAATGGGCGTCCGACCGCGGCTTCGACCTCAGGGGCTCCAGCGTCAGGCGCGTCATGGTGGCCGGCGAGCCCGGCGGCGGCGAGCCGGGGATGCGCGAGCGCCTCGAAGAGGGCTGGGGCGCCCGGGTCACCGAGGCCATGGGCATCGGCGACATCGGCATCTCGCTCTGGGGCGAGTGCGAGCGGCAGAACGGCATGCATCTCGGCGCCCGCGGCTTCGTCTGGCCCGAGCTGATCGACCCCGAGACGGGCGCGTCGATCCCGATGGAGGACGGCGCGCGGGGCGAGCTGGTGCTCACCCATCTGCAGCATCGCGCGGCGCCGCTGCTCCGGTTCCGCACCCGCGATCATGTCGAGGTCTGGACGTCGCCCTGCGCCTGCGGCCGCACCGCGCCGCGCGTGCGCTGCATCGGCCGCACCGACGACATGCTGATCGTGCGCGGCGTCAACGTCTTCCCGAGCGCGGTGCGCGAGGTGGTGGGCACGTTCGCGCCGGCCGTCAGCGGCGCCATGCTGATCCGGCCGAAGGCGGCCGGCGTCAAGCAGGAGCCGCCGCTGCCGGTGGTCGTGGAACTTGCCAAGGACGCGCCGGACGATCCGCATCTCGCGGCGCGGATCGCCGAGCGGCTGCGCGCGGTGCTGGTGTTCGGCGCCGGCGTCGAGTTGGTGCCGTTCGGCTCGCTCCAGCGCAGCGAGTACAAATCCAAGCTGGTCCAGCACTGAGACACCGGAGGCACCGATGCAGAAACTTCAGTCGCAGGGGGTCCACCACATCACGCTGGTCGGTGCCGACCGCCAGACGTCGATCGACTTCTGGGAGGGCGTGCTTGGCATGCCCTTCGTCTTCGAACAGCCCAATCTCGACAAGGCGAGCGAAAGCCATCTCTACTTCGATCCGGGCGACGGGCGGCTGATCACCATCTTCACGGACGAGAACCGCAAGCCCGATCCCCGCCGCACGCCGACGGAGCCGGGCTGCGTGCACCATATCGCCTTCTCGGTCTCGCGCGTCACCTTCCTGCAGGCGGTCGAGCGGCTGAACGCCCGCGGCATCAAGAACACCGGCCCGAAGGATCGCGGCTTCATGGACTCGATCTACTTCAACGACCCGCTCGGCCTCACGATCGAGCTGGCCTCCTACCGTTTCGAGCCGCCGCACGGCTTCACCCATGCCGAGGTGCTGATGGAGGCGCATCATGTCCGCGTGAAGCGCGGCGACTACAACATCGCGGAAGTGCATCTCGCCGACGCGATCCAGAGCTTGGTGGAACGGTCGCGCTCGACTTTGTCGGCCGATCGTTCGCCGAAGAACCCGTACTGAACCACGAACCAGGCACAGAGGAGGGTCTCCAGCCATGGCCAAAGCCAAGAAAGCCGCACCGAAATCCGTGAAGAAGTCCGCCAAGGCCGCTGCCAGGAAGGCGGCACCGGCGAAGGCCGCCGCGAAGAAGGCCGTCAAGCCGGCCAAGGCGGCCAAGGCGGCGAAGAAGCCCGCAAAGGCGAAGATCCCGTCGATCACGCTGAGCGTGCTGAAGCCCAGCGTGAACAACATGACCGTGCGCGTGTTCGCGCGCGCTGCCAAGCTCCCCTTCGAGGAGGCGGACGTCTACGGCAGCACGCGCTCGCCGGAATTCCTCGGCAAGAACCCGGCCCACCTGACGCCGATGATCGAGGAGAAGGGTCTGCCGCGCGGCGCGCTGTGGGAGAGCTGCGCCATCATGCAGTACCTGTCGAACAAGCACGGGCTGGAGAAGTTCTATCCCTCCAATCCGGCCAAGCGCGCGATGATCGACAGCGCGATGTTCTACCTGATCGGCACGCTCTATCCGTACGTCGCGCGCGCGACCTATCCGATGCTGGGCTTCGCGCAATATGCGGGCGAGGTCGGCGCCCATGATTTCGACGCCGAGGTCAAGTCGGCGGCGCAGAAGGCCGCGATCGCCGCGCTGGCCGAGCCGCTCGACGTGTTCCACACCTTCTACATGGCGGGCCAGCCCTTCATCGGCGGCAAGAACCCGTCGATCGCGGATATCCGGCTGGCCTCGACGCTGGAGTTCCTGAACGTGATCGACTACCGGCTGCCGGCCTGGGCGACCGACTACATCGCGGCGATGGAGAAGAAGCTCGGCAGCGCCTATGCGGAGCCGGCGGCCGACGTGCGCGGCTACATCTCCTACGTCAGGTCGAAGGCGGCCTGAGCGACCGCCGCTCTCCGGCGGCGAAAGCTCCGGCTTTCGTCACCAGCCGGCAAGAGAATATGCAGCCGCCCGGATCGAAGGTCCGGGCGTCTGCGTTTAGGGGCAGGGGTCGGCGCAGCATCCTCGAGACACGGAGGTTCGACATGCAGTTTCATCGCGGTCGCCTGATCGACCATATCCATTTGAGGACAACGGACCTCGACGCCGCGAAGCGTTTCTATCGTGCCGTGCTCGGCGCGATCGGCCGGGCGGACGCGATCCACGAGGACGACACGCATTTCAGCGCCGACGAGCTGTGGATCGACGCCGCCGACGCGGCTGGGCCGTCAAGGGTCCACCTGGCGTTTCAGGTTCCCGACCGCGAGACCGTCAAGCGGTTCCACGAGGCCGCGCTCGCCGCCGGTGGGAGGGACAATGGCGGACCGGGCGAGCGCCCCTATCATCCCGGCTACTATGCCGCTTTCGCCTTCGACCCGGACGGCAACAACATCGAGGCAGTCCATCATGGCCCGTCGAAGCGTTCGGCGGAATCGGTGGTATTCACGGCCGAAATGCCAGGCTGAAGCGGGCCGGCACGCCGTCGGAAGCGGCGTCTGGCGCCGAAACGCTTGCTTCCGCCGCGTCGCTCCTATAAGAGACCGCGCATGAACGCGCGCAACACGAAATCCTCCGAACGTCCGGCCGGCATCGCCGCCGAGACCGTTCGCGCGCTGTCGTCCGCCCTCCTTCTGCTCGGCCTTATCGGCGATCGCCGGGCTCGTTGAAGGAGCGCCCGGCGGTCGAGACGCCGCCGCAGGCGCAAAGCTCCTTGCCCATCATTTCCATGCAACGAGTGACAGCCGCGTCCTGACGGGCCATTTTCGTCCGCAGCGCGCCGGAGACGACAGATGAACGCACGATCAGACATTCGCGCCGCGAAGGGCATGCCCGGCGCACCCCGCAAATACGAGCCGTACCCGACCGTCGGCCTCAGGGACCGCACCTGGCCGGACAAGGTGATCGACAAGGCGCCGATCTGGTGCTCCGTCGACCTGCGCGACGGCAACCAGGCGCTCATCGATCCGATGGGGCACGAGCGCAAGGCGCGCATGTTCGCGCTGCTGCTCGACATGGGCTTCAAGGAGATCGAGATCGGCTTTCCGTCCGCGTCGGAGACTGACTTCGCGTTCGCCCGCTGGTGTGTCGAGCAGGGCGGCGTTCCGGACGACGTCGACCTGCAGGTGCTGGTGCAGTGCCGGCCGGAGCTGATCACCCGCACCTTCGACGCGCTCGAGGGCGCCAAGACCCCGATCGTGCACTTCTACAATTCGACCAGCGAGCTGCAGCGCCGCGTCGTCTTCGAGAAGGACGTGCCGGGCATCAAGCAGATCGCCACCGACGCGGCCAAGATGATCACCGACATGGCCGCGAAGGCCGGGGGCGGCTACCGGTTCGAGTACTCGCCGGAGAGCTTCACCGGCACCGAGCTGGAGGTGGCGCTGGAGATCTGCAACGCGGTTGCCGAGATCGTCAGGCCGACGGCGGAGAACAAGCTCATCTTCAACCTGCCGTCGACGGTCGAGATGTCGACGCCCAACGTCTATGCCGACCGTATCGAGTGGATGTGCCGGCACCTCGACAACCGCGAGAATCTGATCGTCTCGCTCCACCCGCACAATGATCGCGGCACCGGCATCGCGACGACGGAGCTCGGCCTGATGGCCGGCGCGGACCGCGTCGAGGGCACGCTGTTCGGCAATGGCGAGCGCACCGGCAATGTCGACATCGTGACGCTGGCGCTCAACATGTACACGCAGGGCGTCGACCCGATGCTGGACTGTTCCGACATCAACCGGATGAAGGACGTCTACGAATATTCCAACCAGCTGAGGATCCCGGAGCGCCATCCCTATGTGGGGGAGCTTGTCTACACAGCCTTTTCCGGCTCCCACCAGGACGCCATCAACAAGGGCATGAAGGCGATCAAGAAGGCGAACAAGGAACTGTGGGAGGTGCCCTACCTCCCCATCGACCCGCATGACGTCGGCCGCTCCTACGAGGCGATCGTGCGGATCAATTCGCAGTCGGGCAAGGGCGGCATTGCCTATGTCATGCAGGCCGACTACGGCTTCAACCTGCCGCGCAACCTGCAGATCGAGTTTTCCAACCGCATCCAGAAGATCACCGACGACGAGGGCAAGGAGGTGTCGTCGAAGCGCATCCACGAGCTCTTCCTCGAAACCTATGTGGACCAGCCGGGCGCCCGGCTGAAATTCGTCGACCACCAGTCGTTTCCGGATGCCGGAAACCGGGGCCGCCGGGTTGTCGAGGCGACGATCGTCGACCAGGGCCGCGAGGTGACGATCCAGGGAACCGGAACGGGTCCGATCGACGGCTTCGTCGACGCGCTGTCGCGCCACATCGGCGTCGCGATGGCCGTCAAGGACTATTCGGAGCACTCGCTGCAGCGCGGCTCCAACGCGGCGGCCGTCTGCTACATGGATGTCGAGCATCCGTCGGGACACCTGTTCGGCTGCGGCATCAACACCAACATCGTGGCCGCCTCGCTCGAGGCCGTCGTGTCCGCAGCGAACAGGATCCTCGCCAAGGCGGCGCGGTGACCCGCACCTGCCTCTCGAACCCGCCGAAGAAATCTGGCGGGTTCGATTGAATATTAGCAGCGGCTGAGGCTATTGTTACGTTTGTCTAATTGCCGGCGCCGCGAGGTCAGACGCTTGCAAAGAAACCCGCCTGCCGCCCCCGCAGTGCGCGACGTGTTGAAGCGCGTCCTCCAGAGCGAGACGTTTGCGCGCTCGGATCGCGCGCGCAAGCTGCTCGGTTATCTGGTCGAGCGCGAGCAGGCCGGCGATGCCGAACGCCTCAAGGGCTTCACCATCGCCATGGACGTCTTCGGCAAGGACACCGACTTCGATCCGTCCACGGATGCGGTGGTGCGGGTCCAGGCGGGACGCCTGCGCGAGCTTCTCACGCAATACTATGCCAACGAGGGTGCCGCCGATCCGCTGCGCATCGACATTCCGCGCGGCGGCTACGTGCCGAGCTACAGCCGGGCGCGCCGGCCCGCCGTCGCGGCCCGCGACGAGGCCGCGCTTGGGGCAGCCGA
This sequence comes from Rhizobiaceae bacterium, assembly GCA_019635755.1. Lineage (GTDB taxonomy): Bacteria > Pseudomonadota > Alphaproteobacteria > Rhizobiales > Rhizobiaceae > OAS926. Next base: position 227,145 of record JAHBYW010000008.1, read on the forward strand.
CGCCGGATCGGTGCCCTCGGCTGCGGTGGCGGCGTCCCCGCGGCCGGCGATCGTCATTGGCCAGGTGCGCCTGTTCTGGACGGCCATGGCGGCGGTCATCGCCATGCTCCTGTTCATCGTGGTGCGGATGGTGCTGCCAGCCGCGGAGCCGGGAATGGAGGCCGCCGCGGTCCCGAACGACGCGCCGCTGGCCACCGGCGCCATCACCCGCACCTTGCCGATGGAGGCGCTGCCGACGGTGTTCGTCCGCGCCGTGCCCGACAGCCCGCAGGCGTCGCGCGTCGCGGCCACGCTGCGCATGGCGCTTGCCCGTTTCGACACCGTCGACCTGCTCGGCCGCGACCCGGGCGACGCGCACGACAATGCCGACCTCGCATTCGCCTTCGAGATCAGCGAGGGCACGGAGCCCGGCAGCGTCAATCTCCAGGTGATCAATGTCGGCCAGAACCGCGTGCTGCTGACGCGCACCCTGGCGCATGCCGATCTGGAGGCGGCGCGGCTCGAGGACCACGTCGCCGACCTGCTGAGCGCCGTTATCCCGCCCAGCGGCGTCATCTATTCCTTCCTCGAGACGTCGGCGCAGAAGCCTGCGCTGGTCGACTGCCTGCTGCTCAACGACGACTACTATCTCGATCCGAGCGCGAGCGCCCACCGCGCCGCCTATGCCTGCCTCGAAGGGCTCGTGGCGGCCAGCGCCAAGTCGCCGCTGGTCTATTCTGAGCTCGCCAGCCTCAATCTCGAAGCCTTCGCGCATCATTTCGACTATCCGCCGGACGCCAGCGGCGAGGCGGCCATGGCGCTGGCGCTGCGCGCCGTGAAGATGGCGCCGACCAGTGCGGCCGCCCACCGCGCGCTCGGCTATGTCAGCGCCAGGACTGGCAAGCGCGCGGAATCCATCCGCTGGATGAAGAAGGCCTACGAGCTCAACACCTACGATCTCGGCCTGGCGGCGTCCTACGCCTATGCGCTGATCTTCAGCGGCGACTACAAGGGCGGCGCCCCCGTCATGGAGCGGGCGGTGGAGGCGGCAAGCGCGCATCCGGCCTGGTGGGACTACGGCCTCTTCCTCGGCAAGCTGATGGAGGGCGACATGGCCCGTGCCGCCGCGGCAAGCGATGCGCTGGCCGCGACGAAGCGCTCGCACTATCTCGGCGCGCGGCTGATCGCCGCGAAATACGAGGGCGACCTCGCGGCCGCCGGCGCCCTGGCGGCGGAGATCGCCGAATCCTATCCGAAGTTCGCCGCCGATCCGGGCGCAACGTTCCGCGAGGCGAACTATCCGACGGATATGGCGGCGCGCCTGGTGGAATATCTCCGGGCCGCCGGGCTTGGCGGCGCGAGCTGAGCGCCGCGTGACATCCCGATTGTTCGCATCGGAGGCCGGCGGCGGGGACGAGACGATTGTCCTGCTGCACGGCTTTGGCGGCTGGCACGGTGTCTGGTCGCATCTGGTCGAGGCGCTGGGCGGCCGCCACCGGACGATCGCCTACGACCTGCCCGGTCACGGCCGCTCGCTCGAGGTGCCCGGCGGAGGCTCCGCCAAGGCGACCATCGCGGCGGTCATGGGCGACCTCGACGCGAGAGGCCTCGACCGGGTCCACGTCGCCGGGCATTCGATGGGCGGCGCCTTCGCGACGCTGGCGGCGATCGCCGCGCCGGAACGCTTTGCCTCGGTCACGCTTCTTGCGCCCGGCGGGTTCGGCGAGCAGATCGCCGGCCCGCTCCTGCGCCGCTACGCCGCCGCCGTCACCTTCCGGCAGCTCTGGTCCTTCGTCGGCTCGATGCGCGGAGCGTTCGCCCCGTATGACGACCCCCAGCTCGAGCGCCTCGCCGCCGTGCGCGCCTTGCCCGGCCAGCGCGACGCGCTTCTCGACATCCACCGCCGCATCGTCCGCGATGGCCGGCAGGGCGTCATCCCCCGTGAGCAGATTGCATCACTCGCCATGCCGGTCGCCGTCGCCTGGGGTACGGGCGATGCGGTGCTGCCGGTGGCCCAGTCCGTCGGCCTGCCATCGTCCTTCCGCGTGCGGCTGGTGCCCGGCGCCGGGCACATGCTGCCCGAGACCCATCCGGCGCTGTGCGCGGCGCTGATCGAACGCAACGTCGAGGCGGCGGCGCGACGCTCCGGCTGAGGTCTCGCCGCGGCAATCGACTGCACCGTGCAATCGCCATGATCCCGTGTTAACGCTTCGGTCACCATGTCGCCGGATCGGAGAGCATGAGCGAAGCCAACGAGGGAGCTGCCCTGCGCAAGCTCGCGGAGACCATCCGCGAGGTGAAGAACGCCGCCGCCGAACGCGCGGACGTGGTGGTCGAGCTGCGCGAGGCGCAGCAGACCCGGCTGGAACTTCTGGCGGCCGAGCTCGAGCCCGTCTTCGTCGACGTGCCGGCCGACCTCGACATCTTCGATTTCGCCCTGTCCTCGGGCACGCAGCCGCGGCTGTGGATCGACGCGGTCAGCCACGTCACCATGGGGCGGGACCGCCGCACCTACCGGTTCCTGAAGGACACGCGCATCGGTCGCGTGGTGCTGGCCGAATCAACCGAGATCAAGCCGGTCGCCGACCAGGTGGCGCGCTACATCGCGGAGCGGATGATCGAGCGCGAGCGGGCGATGGAAGGCCCCGTCGAAGCCGTCACCGTCAAGGCCGGCGCGATCGCCCGGGCCTGGGCGAACCCGCGCCGGGAGTCACCCGCATGGACCCTGCTTCTCGTGCTGCTGGTCGGCCTGCTGCTCGGCGTCGGCGTCGCGCTGCTCATCCTGTGGGAGCGGCTGGCGCGGCTCGGCATCACCCTTTGACGGGTGCGCGTTCCGGACCGCCCTCGGTCAGCATCTCGGTCGACAGCGATGCGGGCGGCAGTGCCAGGCCGGTGAAGCCGCGCCGTTCCAGCTTCAGCGACCAGTGTCCCGCCCTGCCCGAAATCTCGAACAGGTTGAACTGCGCCGCCGGCTTTTCGCCGCCCGGGGCCTGACCCGCCGCTGAGACGCCGATGACCGGTACCGGTCCGTGCTTGCCGTGAACGGTGAAGCGCGACGGGAGGTGGGAATGGCCGTGGATGATCAGCTCGGCGCCGTGATGTTCCACGATCTTCTGGAACCGGGCGATGCCGAACAGGCGCTTATGGGTGGGCACGGCGTCCCGCACCGGCGGGTGGTGCAGCATGATCACCCGGAACAGCCCCTGCTTGTGCGTCCGGTCCAGCATGCCCGCCAGCCGGCTCGACTGGTCCTCGCGGAAGAAGCCGTTGGCCATGAACGGGGCCGTCGCGTAGGCGGTGGTGACGCCGACCAGCGCCACCTGTTCGCGCACGCGCAGATAGGGAAAGCCGGAGCGGCTCGGCGTGTCGTTGGCGGAATCGCCGCATATGAACGGCGCCCAGGCGCGGCAGATCTTGTCGAATGCGCCCGGCACATAGGCATCGTGATTGCCGGGAACGACGGAGACGTCCGCCGGATCGCCGATGCCGTCGAGCCACTTCCGCGCCAGCTCGATCTCCTGGTCGAGCGCCAGGTTCACCAGGTCGCCGGTCACCGCGACATGGTCCGGCGCGGCCGCCTTCATGTCGGCCACCAGCGAGTCCACCACATTGTCGTGCAGCAGGAAGCGGCGGCTGCGGTGCCAGTTGACATAACCCACCGCGCGCTTGGACATGAGCTGCCGGTAGGTTACATCCGGCAGCGGGCCGAGATGCACGTCGGACAGATGCGCCAGCCTGAACATGTGTTCCTTCTTAGGTGAGGTCGGCGCTGCATTCCACCCCGTCATCACGAGGCGCCGACAGCACCGAGGCGCGCTTCCGCCAGCGCGGCTGGGCCGGGCTCCGGGCCACGCTGTTCCATCTCTATTTTCTCGTCCGCCGGCCGATGACGTTCGGCGTGCGCGGCCTCGTGCACGACAGGTCGCGCAACGCCGTGTTCCTGATTCGCCACACCTACGTGCCGGGCTGGCAGCTCCCCGGCGGCGGCGTCGAGCGGGGCGAGACCGCGCTCCATGCGCTCGGCCGCGAGCTGGAGGAGGAGGGCAACATCGTCGTGGACGGCCCGCCGGAGCTGCGCTCGATCCATTTCAACCGGCTGGGCAGCCCGCGCGACCATGTCGCCTTCTACGTCGTCACGGCGTTCCGGCAGACCGCGCCGAAGCTGCCCGATCACGAGATCGCCGAGGCCGGGTTCTTCCCGGTGGATGCCCTGCCCGACATGACGACGCCGGCGACGCGCCGCAGGATCGCCGAGGTGTTCGGCGGCGCGGCCGTGTCGGAATACTGGTGAGGCCTACGCCGCCTTGCGGAACCGGTTCCGATCGTGCGGCGCTGCGTAGTCGATCGCCGGCCCGACCGGCACGATGCGCGTCGGATTGATGGTCTCGTGGCTGGCGTAATAGTGCCGCTTGATGTGATGCAGGTTCACCGTCTCCGCCACGCCCGGCACCTGGTAGAGGTCGCGCGTATAGGCCGAGAGGTTCGGATAGTCGGCGATGCGGCGCAGGTTGCACTTGAAGTGCCCGACATACACCGGGTCGAAGCGGACGAGCGTCGTGAACAGCCGCCAGTCGGCCTCGGTAATTCGGTCGCCCGTCAGGTAGCGGTGCCGCGACAGCCGCTCCTCCATCTGGTCCAGCGCTGAGAAAAGCTCGCCGAACGCCTCCTCGTAAGCCGCTTGCGTGCCCGCGAAGCCGGCGCGGTAGACGCCGTTGTTGATCGCCGGGTAGACCAGCGCGTTGATGCGATCGATCTCTGGCTGGAGCGCTTCCGGGTAGAGGTCGACGGAGGCGTCGCCCCACGGGTCGAACGCCGTGTTGAGCATGCGGATGATGTCGGCGGATTCGTTCGAGACGATCGTCTTCGTCTGCCGGTCCCAGAGCACCGGCACCGAGACGCGGCCGGAATAGGACGGGTCGGCGGCCGTATAGACCTGGTGGAGGAAATCGAAGCCGTTGACGCTGTCGCCGGTGGCGCCGTCCTCCTTCAGGAAGGTCCAGCCGTCCTCGCCGAGGAAATGGTGGACGACGTCGACCGAGATCGCGTCTTCCAGCTTCTTAAGCTTGCGCACGATCAGCGTCCGGTGCGCCCACGGGCAGGCATAGGAGACGTAGAGGTGATAGCGCCCCGGCTCCGCCTTGAACCCGCGCTCGCGGCCCGGCGCCGGCGTGCCGTCGCGTGTGACGGCATCGCGGAACTGCGTCTCCGCGCGCACGAACTTGCCGCCAGTCTTGGCGCTTGAATAGGACTCCCGCTTCCACTTGCCGTCGACAAGAACGCCCATGGTGCTTCCCTTTTCTCCGGTTCCATGTAGGCCCCGCGGCGGGAAATGCGAGGGCGCCGGCGGTGCACACTCCGTCACCCGGCGTTCCGGCGGAAAATCGCCGATGGACCGCGCCCGCGTTTGATGCTAGCGGAGCCGGCATGATCGCACGGTCCCGGATTTCGCGACGACGAATGGGTGCCCGCGCCTGAGGGCGCGGCCGGCACCGCCGCGCGCCCAGCGTGGCACCATTCCTTCGAGCGGACCCGTGTGAGACGATGAACATCGCCGACGTCACCTACCTGCCGGAACAGCCGGCGCATGACCCCGAGATCGACGACATCAATGCCGAGGCTTTCGGGCCCGGGCGCTTCGCCAAGGCGGCCTACAGGATCCGCGAGGGCGGGCCGCACGAACGCGCGCTCTCCTTCGTCGCCATCCATGGCGGGGCGGTGATCGCCTCGGTGCGCATGACGCGGATCGCCGCCGGGCGGGGCAGGGCGCTGCTGCTCGGGCCGCTCGCGGTCCGGCCGACGTTCAAGAACCTCGGCATCGGCCGCAGGCTGGTCGCCATCGCCTGCGAGGCGGCGGGCGTCGCCGGCCATGGTCTGGTGGTGCTGGTCGGCGACGAGCCCTACTACGGCCCGCTCGGCTTTTCGCGCATCGCGCGCGGCCAGGTGACCATGCCGCGCCCGGTCGATCTCAACCGGCTCCTGGCCAACGAACTGCAGCCCGGGGAGCTGGCGGCGTTCTCCGGACCCGTCGAGCACGCGGACCTGGCGCGGGCGAGCGCCTAGCGCGCCCTACCGCCCCTCGCGGTACCACATCGAGCCCATCGCCAGCAGCAGCAGCGTCAGCCCGAAGAAGCCGGCGAACAGCGGCACCCGGCTGACCGCCTTCAGCACGCTGTCGCCGGTGGTGCGCAGCCCGATCCAGTCGCGGCCGGAAGCGTCGGCGGTGGCGCGCACCGGCACGATGCCGGGCAGCCCGCCGGCGGCGACGCGGCGCACGCTTCCGCCCGTCGCCTCGGCCAGCGGCCGGACGACGTCGCCGGTCGAGATCGTGTCCTGGAACTCCGGCGCGTTGACGGGGCCGACGTGGGCCAGCGCCGAGAGATCGCCATTGCCGATCTGGTAGAGGCCGATCTCCTGCGTCCGCACCGTGCCGGAGAAGATGCCCGGCTCCGCCTGCACCAGCGGCACGTCGAGCGTGTGGCCCGACGGGGTGATCACCCGCGCCGGTCCGGGGTCGTCGCTCATCGTCTGCCGCCGCACCTCGAGCGTCATGCCGCGCCCGGCGGCGGTCAGCCGCTCTTCCTCCAACTCCGGCTCCTTCATCAGCCAGTGCGCGATGCGGCGGTAGAGCTGCACATGCGGGCCGCCGCCCTCGAAGCCGCGCGCCCACAGCCAGCCCTGGTCGGAGAGCAGCATGCCGACGCGACCCTCCCCCTTGCGGTTGAGCAGCAGCAGCGGCCGGCTGTCCGGCCCCTGCATGACAACCTGGCCCTCGGGCTGGTCGATGCCGATCAGCCGGAACCAGCGGCTCCAGTGCGGCGGCTCCGACGCGGAGCCCTCCAGCCCGCGGGTCACGGGATGGCGCTTGCCCACGTCGGAGAGCCGCGGATAGAACGCCTGCTCGACCACCGAGCCGTCGGGAAGTGCCGGCAGCGCCGAGATCAGCGGCGTGTTCGCGATCGACTGGTCGCCGGCATATTCCGGCCCCGCCGCGATCAGCAGCGCGCCGCCCTTCTCCACATATTCCGCGATGTAGTCGTAATAGAGGATCGGCAGCACATCACGGTGCTGGTAGCGGTCGAAGATGATCAGGTCGAAATCGTCGATCTTCTCGACGAACAGCTCGCGCGTCGGGAAGGCGATCAGCGACAGCTCGTTGATCGGCGTGCCGTCCTGCTTCTCCGGCGGCCGTAGGATGGTGAAGTGCACCAGGTCGACGGACGCGTCGGATTTCAGCAGGTTGCGCCAGGTGCGCTCACCGGCATGCGGCTCGCCCGAGACGAGCAGCACGCGCAGGTTCTCGCGGATCCCGTCGATCACCGCGATGGCGCGGTTGTTGGCGTCGGTGATCTCGCCTTCCGTACGGTCGATCGACAGCTCGACGATGTTGCGGCCGGCACCGGGAACGACGATCTGCAGCGGTATCTCCTCGCCGATCGCGGCGCGCTCGACCGAGGTTTGCACGCCGTTCACGGAGACGCGCACGTCGACCATGCCGCGTTCGTCGCCCGTGGCGATGACGCGGTAGGTCAGGTCCAGCGGCTTGTCGACGATGCCGAAGCGCGGCGCGCGCTCGAAGCGGATGCGCCGGTCGCGCTCGCCCTCGTCGCCGGTGATGAGCGCGTGCAGCGGCGCGGTGAACTCGCCGAGCTCCGCAGGCATGTCGTGAACCTGGCCGTCGGTGATCATGATCGCGCCGGCGACGCGCGAGGGCGGAACGTCGCGGAAGGCGCTCTCCAGCGCGCCGTAGAGGCGGGTCTCGGTGCGGTCGTCGGTGTCGTCGGCGCGTCCGGCCTCGACCACCCGCACGTCGAACTGCTTGAAGCGCGCGAGGCGGGCCTTGATCTCCTCCAGCGTGGCGGTCGTCTGGGCGGTGCGGTCGCCGATGTCCTGGCTCTGGCTGCGGTCGACGACGACGGCGACGACGCTCTGCAGCGGTTCCCGCTCCTCGTCCAGCAGCACCGGGTTGGCCAGCGCCAGCGCCAGCGCCACCAGCGCCGCGAAGCGGAACAGCGCGCCGCGCTTGCGGAAGGCAAGCCCCAGCACGGCGAGCAGCGCCACCGGCGCCAGCACTGCCGCCAGCCACGGCCACGACAGCAGCGGTTCGAAGGCGATCGACCAGTTCATGGCAGACACCGCACGCTACGAGCGCGAGAAAGCACCCCCTCACCGTCACGGCTGCGCCGTGACACCTCTCCCCCTGCCCGGGGGAGAGGAACCCAGACTGGATGCAGGTCCCGCTGGCGTCGAGGGTTGATGCCGGCATTGCGGCAGCGGTTCCTCTCCCCCGGGCAGGGGGAGAGGTGGTTCGCTCGGCGGCGAAGCCGCCGTAAGCGAACCGGTGACGGGGTCCTTCCTAGCGAAACCAAGCGGGCCATCACTGTCCCAGCCTCTCCAAGAGGATCGGCACGTGCACCTGGTCGGATTTGTAGTTTCCGGTCAGCATGTACATCATGATGTTGACGCCGGCGCGCAGCGCGTAGACCCGCTGCATCGGGTCGGACGGCACGGTGGGCAGCATGGCGTTGCCGCTCTCGTCCACTGCCCAGGCGCCGGCGAAGTCGTTGGCTGTGATCATGATGGGCGATACGCCGTCGCCGGTCCGGACGGGCCTGTTCTCGGCATTGGAGGCATCGAGCGACGCCTCGACCCAGAGCGGGCTGCCGTTGAAGCGGCCGGGAAACTCGGGGAGGATGAAGAAGGACTTGGTCAGCACGTGGTCGGCCGGCACGGGCTCCAGCGGCGGCACGTTCAGGTTCTCCAGGATGTCGCGCAGCCGCTGCGTGGCCGGGCTCGCCGCGCCGTCGAGGCCGGTGGCGTACTGGTCGCGCGTGTCGAACAGCACCGTGCCGCCCTGGTTCATGTAGGCGTCGATGCGGGCGATCGCGGCTTCCGTCGGCATCGGCGCGTTCGGATCGATCGGCCAGTAGATCAGCGGATAGAAGGCGAGTTCGTCGGTGGCGATGTCGACGCCGGCCGGTTCGCCCGGCTCCAGCGCGGTCTTCTCGATCAGGAAGGCGGTGAGGCCGGTCAGGCCGGCGCGGCTGATCGAATCCACCGAGGCGTCGCCGGTGATCACATAGGCGAAGCGGGTCGTCGAGATCGCCTCGATCGCCTGCTGGTCGCCCGGCTTGGCGTCCTGCGCGTGTGCCTGGTCCGACAGCGGCGCGAGCACGATCAGCGCCGCGGCGAGCGCGGCCGAGGTCGCCGCGGCCTTGGCGGCGCGTGGGCGGGCGCGCGGCCGCGAGAACATGCCGCTCATCCAGAAGACGGCCAGCGAGTCCAGCACCATCAGCAGCAGCGCCGCGGCCACGAGCGGGCCTTTCAGATCCATCGATTCGTCGAAAGCATAGCGCAGTTCGGTCACCGGCGCCGCCGTCGCCGGCTGGACGATCGGCTCGAATGCCGAGTCGGCGGACAGCAGGTTGTGGGCGTAGACGCCTTCCTCGGAGCCGTAGAGGCCGGGCGGATTCTCCAGCGTGACCGGCAGCACGGCACCCGTCGCGGTGATCGGCCGGGCATCTGCCGTCGGCGGCACCAGGCCGCCATTGGCAGCGATCAGCCGGTAGGGCGCCAGCGACGTTGCGGTGCCCTCGGCGCTCTGCGCGATGCTGCCCTGGTTGCGCGACAGCTGCACGATCCGACGCAGCATTTCGACGAAGGTGCCGGTGATCGGCAGGTTCGACCAGGTCGCCTCCGGCGTCACGTGGAAGAGCACGACGGTGCCGTCCTCGCGGCGCGCGCCGGTGACGAGCGGCGTGCCGTCGGCAAGGTTCGCCCAGGTGTGGTCGACGATGTCGGGCGTCGGCTCCGCCAGCACCTGGCGCGTCACCGTCACCTCGGATGGCGGCATCAGGTCGGCGAAGGGTCCCGTCGCCGGGAAGTCGCTGACCGGCTGCGGCTCGGTCCACGACAGCGCGCCGCCCAGCGCGCGTTCGCCGAGGCGCAGCCGCACCGGAAGCAGGTCCTCGTCGTTGCCGGCGGCCGCCAGCCGCGACCCGGCGAAGCGGACCAGCGTGCCGCCCTCGTGCACCCAGTCGACCAGCAGCGCGCGCGCCGTGTCGGGGATGGTGCCGACATCGGCCATGACGATCATCGCCGGCTTCTGCGCCAGCAGCTCCGGAATAGCCTCGGCGAGGTCGGGACTGGCAGGCTCGATCATGTCGGCGAAGGGCTGCAGCGCGGCGCGGATGTAATAGAGCGGCGACAGCAGGGGCTGCGAGCCGTCGGCCTCCGCCTGCGACAGAAGCCCGACCCGCCGCCGCTTGGAGTTCTCGTCCAGCACGCGCACGGCGGCGGCCTGCGGCTCGCCGTCGATGGCGAGCGACGCGAAGTCGTTGCGCATCTCGAACGGTACGGTCATGCGGCCCGTCGCGATGGTCTCGCCGGGGCCGAAGGAGACGACTGCGTCGGCGATCCGCCGTCCCTTGTCGTCGAAGGCGCCGACGGTCGCCTGGCGCGGGGTCGGGTCGCCGGCCGCGCGGATCGCGGTCACGTCGAAACCCTCGACCTCGTTGGCGGAGGCGTTGAGGCCCAGCATGTCCAGCCGCTCGGGCGTGACCCAGACGACGCTCTCCGGCGCACGCGCCAGCAGCGCCTGGAACGCGGCCTCGTCGCCGGGCGTCCTCAGCCCGTCGGCGAGGATGGCGACCGTCGCGCCGGGCAGGGCACCCAGCGCGCCTGCCATGCGGCCGTAGACGGAGGCACGGTCGACCGGGATCGGCCTGGGCTCCGCCGCGCGCAGCCGGTCGAGCGCGGCGTCGGCGTCGAACGGGCCGATCTCGGCATTGGGCTTCTCGGCGGTGAAGGCCAGCAGCACGGGCTTGGACGCGGCCTCGGCGTCGGCGATCAGCCGCTCGGCGGTGGCGACGCGCCGGTCCCAGTCGCGCGCGCTCGCCCAGCCATTGTCCACCACCAGCGCCAGCGCCGAGCCGCCGGTCGGCAGCCTCTCGCGCGGATTGAAGACCGGATCGGCCAGCGCGAAAATGATCAGCGCCGCCATCAGCAGCCGCAGCAGCGTCAGCCACCATGGGCTCTGGTGCGGCGTCTCCTCCTTCTTCAGAACGCGCTGGAGGATCCTGAGCGGCGGGAACACCTCGGTCTGCGGCTTCGGCGGCGTCAGCCGGAGCAGCCACCAGATCACCGGCAGCGCCACCAGGCCCCACAGGACCAGCGGAAAGCCGAAGGAGAGCGGCAGCCAGCTCATGCGAGGAGACTCGGGTGTTCGATGCCCCCTCCACCGCCTTCGGCGGTCCTCCGCTTCGCAGGGGAGGATGTCAGGGCGCAGGCGGCCGCAACGCCAATCCTCTCCCGTTTACGGGAGAGGGGAACCACGCGAAGCGTGGTGGAGGGGGCAAGCGCCGTCGGCATCAGACCCTTGCTCCCGCATAGCCGCCGTCGATTGTCATGGCGGCGTGCACCTTCACCAGCGCCTCGGAGGCGAGCCGGTCGGTGTGGTTGACGGTAAAGCTCCAGCCCAGCCGCTTGCACCAGGCCGACAGCTCCTGGCGGCGGGCGACATAGAGGTTGCGGTAGTCGGCGGCGAACTGCTCGGCGCGCCCGGCGGTGAGCTTGGCGCCGCCCTCGGGATCGGTGAATTCGGTGCGGCCTGCATAGGGGAAGGTTTCCTCGGCCGGGTCGCACACCTCGATGAGATGGGCGCGCACGCCGCGCCGGGTCAACACGTCCAGCCACTCCATCGTCTCTTCGACCGGGTCGAGGAAGTCGCTGGCGATGACGATGTCGGAAAAGCGCCTGAGGTTCCTCAGGTCCGGCTTCGCCGGCAGGTCGGCCGCGTGGATGAGGTAGGAGGCCAGTCGCTCGGCGCCGTTGCGCGCCGTGAACGGATCGGACAGGCCGGGCCAGCCGATGCGTTCGCCGCTGCGCGACAGCAGTTCGGCCAGCGCCAGCGCCAGCACGAGCCCGCGCGATTCCTTGGACACGATGGCGCCACGCGACTTGTAGAGCATCGAGGGCGACGGGTCGGCCCACAGCCACACCGTGTGCGCCGCTTCCCATTCGCGGTCGCGCACATAGGTGTGGTCGTCGCGGGCCGAGCGGCGCCAGTCGATGCGCGACATCGCCTCGCCGTCGACATAGGGCCGGAACTGCCAGAAGTTCTCGCCGATGCCGCGTTTGCGCCGGCCGTGCCAGCCGGCGATCACCGTGTTGACGATGCGCCGCGCCTCGACCAGCAGGTCCGGCACGAGCGATGCGCGCAGGCGGCCACGGGCGAGCGCGTCGCGGGTCGCGACGGGGGCAATCGCCTCGCCGATTTGAGCCATCAGGCCGCCTTCTTCACCAGCTTCGCGATGACGTCGCGAACGGTCACGCCTTCCGCGCGCGCCGCGAAGGTCAGCGCCATCCGGTGCTGCAGCACCGGTTCGGCCAGCGCGTGCACGTCATCCACGGAGGGCGCCAGGCGGCCGTCGTAGAGCGCGCGGGCGCGGGCGCACAGCGTCAGCGCCTGGCTGGCGCGCGGGCCCGGGCCCCATGCGACGTGCTTGTCGGTATCGGCGTCGCCCTGGCCGGGCCGCGCCGAGCGCACCAGCCTCAGGATCGCGTCGACGACGCTTTCCGGCACCGGCATGCGGCGGATCAGGTTCTGGATGTCCTTGACGCGCGCCGGGGTGGTGACGTTCGCCGCGCGCGCCTCGTCGACGCCGGTGGTCTCGATGAGGATGCGGCGCTCGGCCTCGATCTCCGGATAGAGGATGTCGATCTGCATCAGGAAGCGGTCCAGCTGCGCCTCGGGCAGGGGATAGGTGCCTTCCTGCTCGAGCGGGTTCTGGGTGGCCAGCACGTGGAAGGGCGCCGGCAGGTCGTGACGCGCGCCGGCGACGGTGACGTGGTACTCCTGCATCGACTGCAGCAGCGCCGACTGCGTGCGCGGGCTGGCGCGGTTGATCTCGTCGGCCATCAGCAGCTGCGCGAAGATCGGGCCGGGAATGAAGCGGAACGAGCGCTTGCCGTGGTCGTCCTGCTCCATGACCTCGGAGCCGAGGATGTCCGACGGCATCAGGTCCGGCGTGAACTGGATGCGGCGGGCGTCCATGCCCAGCACGACGCCCAGCGTCTCGACCAGCTTGGTCTTCGCCAGACCGGGCACGCCGACCAGCAGCGCGTGGCCGCCGGCGAAGATCGCGACGAGGGTCCGCTCGACGACGCTCTCCTGGCCGAAGATCACCCGGCCGACGCCGTCGCGGACGCGCGAGATGTCGGCCAGCGCCTTCTCGGCTTCGGCGATCATCTCCTTCTCGCCGATCGCCTTTTCCTTGATCATGACGCTCATGCCGAATCGTTCCCTCTTGCGGAACGTCGGCCCGGCAACGTTCCAGTGCCGCATATCGCGCCCGGAAGGCGCAGACTCATCCAACTTAATTCAGCCGCCTAGGCTGACAAGCGCAAGAACAGTGACTATTTCGTGACCATGGCCGCCCGCCCCCAGATAGGCAATCAGCCCGGAACTCCGGGCTTGAAAGACGCCGGCGACGCGCGCGGGCTGGAAGCGCTCGTGGCACGCGCGGCGCGCGCCGGGAAGGGCCTGCCGCCGGTCGATCGCTGGAATCCGCCGTTCTGCGGCGAGATCGACATGGAGATCCGTGCGGACGGAACCTGGTTCTACCTCGGCACGCCGATCGGCAGGATGCCGCTGGTGCAGCTCTTCTCGACCGTGCTGCGCAAGGACGCGGACGGCCGGACCTATCTGGTCACGCCGGTCGAGCGCGTCGGCATCCGCGTCGTCGACGCGCCGTTCGTCGCGGTCGAAATGCATGTGCGCGGCGCGGGCGATGACCAGGTCATCACCTTCCGCACCAATGTCGGCGACGTCGTCGAGGCCGGGCCGGACCATCCGCTGCGCTTCGTCGACGAGGACGCCACCGGCGGCCTAAAGCCCTATGTGCTGGTCCGCGGCCGGCTGGAGGCGCTCGTCGCCCGCTCGGTGATGTACGAGCTGGTCGGCATCGGCGAGGAGATCGAGGTCGGCGGCAAGCCGATGTTCGCGGTGCGATCCGGCGGGGACGTCTATCCGATCATGCCGGCCGATACGCTGCGGCGGCTTTCGCGCTGATGGAGGCACTGGCGGCCCGGCCCTATTCCGCCGACGATTTCCGCGCGCGCCTTGCGATCGACCGTGGGCCGTTCGCGGCGGCGGACTATGCCGACATGCGGCTGAACCCCGACTATGCGGAGCTGATGAAGACGATGGCGCTGCGCGAGGCGGCGGTGCTGGTTCCGATCGTCGACCATCCGCGCGAGGCGACGGTGCTGCTCACCAAGCGCCAGGAGAAGCTGCGCAGCCATTCGGGCCAGGTGGCCTTCCCTGGCGGACGCATCGATCCGACCGACGCCTCGCCCGAGGACGCGGCGCTGCGCGAGGCATATGAGGAGATCGGCCTGCCGCCGTCGGAGGTGGAGATCGTCGGCCGCATGCCGGACTATCCGGCCGGCAGCGGCTTCAGCATCGCGCCGGTGTTCGGCATCGTGCGGCCCGGCACGCCGCTGACGATCAACGAGGACGAGGTCGAGGCCGCCTTCGAGGTGCCGCTGCGCTTCCTGATGGACCCCGCCAACCATTCGCAGGACAGCCGCGTCTGGGGCGACAAGGAACGCTTTTTCTACCGCATGCCGTTCGAGGGCTGGATGATCTGGGGCGTCACCGCCGGCATCATCCGCACCGTCTACGAAAGGCTCTACGCGTGAGCCGCTCGATCGCGTCCGCCGGCTGGCTTCACGAGGAGACGCTGCAGCGCCTCCTGAAGGCGCTGTCGCAGGACGGGGAGCAGGCGCGCATCGCCGGCGGCGCCGTGCGCAACGAACTTCTCGGCGAGCCGGTCGCCGATGTCGACATCGCCACCACCCACACGCCGCCGATGACCGCCTACATCGCCGCGGCGGAAGGGTTCCGCGCCGTCAACACCGGCGGCGATCACGGCACGATCACCGTCGTCGCCGGCGGCAGGCCCTACGAGGTGACGACGCTTCGTGCCGACATCGAGACCGACGGCCGGCGCGCGACCGTCCGTTTCGGCCGCGACTGGGTGGCGGATGCCGAGCGGCGCGACTTCACCATCAACGCGCTTTACGCCGAGGCCGACGGGACGGTTGTCGACCTCGTCGGCGGGCTGGCCGACGTCGAGACGCGGACGCTGCGCTTCATCGGCGATGCCGAGCAGCGCATTCGCGAGGACTATCTGCGCATCCTGCGCTTCTTCCGCTTCTTCGCCTGGTTCGGCGGCGGGCGTCCCGACGCGGCGGGGCTCAAGGCATGCACCCGCCTGAAGGACGGGCTCGAGACGCTCTCGGCCGAGCGGGTCTGGTCGGAGATGAAGAAGCTGCTGTCGGCCCCGGACCCGGCGCGCGCGCTCCTGTGGATGCGCCAGACCGGCGTGCTGACGAAAGTGCTGCCGGAAAGCGAGAAGTGGGGGATCGACGGCATCCACGCGCTCATCCGCGCGGAAACGGACCTCGGCTGGGCAGCGGAGCCGATGCTGCGGCTGGAGGCGATCGTGCCGCCGGACGAACCGCGCATGCGCGGTCTCGCCAACCGGCTGAAGATGTCGCTGTCGGAGCGCGACCGTCTGGTGGGCTGGGCCGCCAGCCCGGTGCCGAAGCCCGAGACCAGCGAGGGCGATCTGGCGCGCATGCTCTATCGCGGCGCGGCGCAGGGCATCTTCGACCGCCTGCGCCTGGCGCTGGCGTCGGCGCGGGCGAGAGGAGTCGAGGACGACAAGGCCCTCTCCGACGCCGCGGGTTTTTCCCGCCAGGTGAAGTTCCTGGACAGTTGGGAACTGCCGGAGTTTCCGCTGAAAGGCCGGGACCTGTCGGATCTGGGCATGAAGTCCGGACCGGAGATGGGAAAGCTGCTCAAGGAGCTCGAAGCCGTGTGGATCGAGTCCGGCTTCGCGCTGTCGCGCGAGGCGCTTCTCGATCGCGCGAGGGCGAAGCTGCCCTGACGGACCCGACAACTGATCCGGCCGCCTCTGACCGGCCGTCTCACCCCTGACGGGACGTCATTCTCGCTCAACCTGACCATCGTCATTCTCGGGCTCGTCCCGAGACTCCATTCCTCGACCGTGTCGTTTCATGCGGCGGCGTTGCCGCCGGGAGGCCGAAGAATGGATTGCCGTGACAGCCCCGGCTATGTCGCCCGTGTCCGGCGCTACGCCGCGTCGCGAACCTTTTCGATCCGCGAGCGGATCGCCTCGACCATCGTCTCGCGGATCACCGTCTCGCCATGCGTCTCGCGCATGTGTTCGGCGGCGCGGCGGATGATCTCGGCCTCTTCTTCGTGGCGCGTGTGCCAGTCGCAGCCGGGCACCAGAGAACCGCACTGGAATTCCTTCATGGAATCGTCCTTTCCTCATTCCGGTTCGGGGTGCCAGTATAACACGGGATGGAGCGATCGGTTGCCGCGCCTGTGCGTTCCCAACCGCCAAGGGAGACGGGCAGGGTGCCGTCTCCCCTGACGCAACGTCACCGGGTCACTGCGTGATGGTGACGGTCTCGGCGACCTTCTTGCCGTTGTTCATGTCCCAGGAGATCGCGATCTTCTCGCCGACCTTCAGGCCCGGGTCCTTGAAGTTCTTCGGCAGCGCGTACTGCGAGCCGTCGTTGAGCGTCAGCGTCATCGCCTTGAGGTCGAAGGACTTGACGGTCCCGTTGACCTGCTGTGTCGCGGCGAGGCCGATGGTTGCGGTGGAGAGGATGGCGGCGAAGGCCGCGGGGATGAGAAGTGCGCGCATGGCGGTCACTCCCTTCAGTATCGGTGGGCGGCGTCCCTTCTGAACTCCGCCCGCCATGTCGGGCCGTCCGGTTGCGTCGGGTCGCGGTCCTTGATGGAACCGCCGGCGTTTCCCGGCCCGTGACGGAAAATATGCGGGGCGCTTGCGAAAGCCATTAGACGAAAAAGAAACTGCGGCCCCGGCGGCGCGTCACAATCGGTGCCGGATTCCGCGCATTGTGGATCGAATGCGGCACGCGCCCAAGCGGCCTTTGGCCGCGCACGGTTGTCTGGTCCTGTCGGCGCGGAGAGGACGCTGCGTCGCCGACCGTCCCGTGACGGCTGGCATCGTTCGCGATCAGTCCGGATCGCGCGCCAGGATCTCCAGGGTCAGCGGGTCGCCGACGCCGCCGAAGAACATCGCCAGCGCCGCGTTGAACGCCGGCTCGTCCGGGGCTGCTGCCGCGAACAACGTCATCGAGGAGCGGAACTTCATGTCGTCCGGCGCGCCGAAGATGGCCCGGGCCGAATCGCCGCCATGCGCCATCGCCAGCCGCGTGCAGTCGAGCAGCCGCGCCCCGAGCACGGGATGCGCGAGATACGCGCGCGCCTCGGCCAGCGAGCCGATCGCGTAGCGCTGCGCCCGCTCGGAGACACCCAGCCCGGCGATCTGGGGGAAGACGAACCACATCCAGTGCGACTGCTTGCGGCCGCGGCGAAGCTCGTCGAGGACACGCGCGTAGACGTGATCCTGCGCCTCCACGAAGCGCTCCATCGCCGCCGTCACAGCGCGCCGGCCTCGGCGACCGTCTGCGCCAGTTCGGCGCGCAGCCAGTCGCGGAACGCGGCGACCTTCTTCGGCTCGCGCCGGCTGGCCGACGTCACGAAGAAATAGCCGTATCCGGACTTCACCCGTTCGCGGAACGGCGCGACCAGCAGGCCCGCCCTCAGCGCGTCGTGCGCGAGCGTCTGCCACGCCAGCATGACGCCCTGGCCGGCGATCGCCGCGTCGAGGCAGAGCGCGGCGTCGGAGAAGGTGTCGCCGGCTTTCAGGATGTCGCCGCGCAGGCCGAAATGTTCCAGCCAGAGCGTCCAGTCCAGCGTCGAATTGACGTCGCGGACGACCGGCACCGTCTCCAGGTCGGCGGGCACCGCGAGTTGAGCCGCCAGCTGCGGCGCGCAGACGGGAAACACCTCCTGCGGCAGCAGGAACTCCGCCCTGACCCGCGGCCAGGTGCCGAGCCCGACGCGGATCGCCGCGTCGACGTCGGAGCGGTCCGGGTCGATCAGCTCGACGGTCGAATCCATGCGCACCCGCACGTCCGGATGCGCGCGATGGAATCTCCCGAGCCTCGGCACCAGCCATTTGGAGGCGAAGACCGGCGCGACGGAGAGCGTCAGCGTCGACGCCGTCGACGCCGACGCCAGCCCGACGGCCGCGTCGAGTTCCAGGAAGCCGGCGGTGAGGCGGGCGAGCACGGCCTGTCCCGCCGGCGTCGGCTTCAGGCCGCGCGCCGTGCGATGGAAGATCACGACGCCCAGCTGCTTCTCCGCCTTCACCAGCTGCTGGCTGACCGCGCCGGCGGAGACGCCGAGTTCGCCGGCCGCGCGCGCCAGCGTTCCGGTGCGCCCGGCCGTCTCGAGCGCCCGCAGGCCGTTCAGATGCACGCGATTCAGATGGTTCATATAGTTTTCCTATATGAAGCCGCGCCAGAACTCAATTGAAGACCCGGCTCGATATGCCACATTGGCAGCAACGGCGCTGCTGCCAATCCTGGAGAGGAGGCTTCGATGCTTCAGAAAATCTCAACCCTCGCGCAATTCCTCAGCCTGTCGGTCGCAGCGGCCGCCGGCACCTCGGCCGCGCGCAGCAATCCGGCCTGGCGCCGTGATCCGCTCGCCCATCCGGCGCTCGCCGGCATGAGTTCGACCGAACTCGCCGACCTTCCGCACGCGGCGTTGCGGGCGATGTGCCGGGATTGAGTCAGGATGCGTTCGGATCGCCCAACTGGCGGCGGGGAACCGGCCCAAGGTCGGGCTGCGTTCCGGCCAATCTGGCAAGGCGTCTTGAAGCATTTCCGGCGATGATGTCCCGGACCGTTGCGAGCGGCAGGAACATCCGTCGCGGCTGAAGCGGAAACTCGATGAAGCCGAAGCTGCGATAGTAGGTCGCGCGTCGGGCGGTGGCTTCGGCGTCACCGTCGTCGAGAATATCCAGAACGACGACCGCCGTCCCGACCGTGGAGGCGGCCCTGGAAATCTGCTGCAGCGCATCGACCAGCAACACCTTGCCAAGCGATTGCCCTCGCAGAGTGGCGTGGACTCCAATCATCGCAATGTAGGCGGCCGGCACGTTTCCATGCCGCGGAGCGGTTTTCTCGTAACGACCGCCAATCTCGCCCGCTTGGACGGAGTGCGCATTGATTGCATGGAAACCCAGCACGGAATCATCGCCCCGCGCTACCAGGACCCGCACGCGGACGAGGTCATCCTTTTGCTGCTTCTTCGCGGTCAGTCTCAGAAAATTGTCGACCTGCGCGACGCCGCAGGAAAAGCCTGTCCGGTCATGGCGCTGCGGATCGAATGGCTGAATGTCGTAAACGCGATCCGCAGGCTCACCGGTCATCGACCGATGAGCCTTTCATGCATGTCGAAAGCGTCCCTGAGCGCTGCGGTCGGCTCCGGCGGATTGTCCAGCGCGGCGAAAAAAACTGCCCGGTCGGCCCCGGCGACAAGGGTCGTCTCGTGCGCCCTGATTGTTTCGAGCGCCGCCCGATAGGCTGCATTCAAAGCAAACGCGCTATCGTCGACACCGACCAGCGCGGCGGCGGCGTGGATGGTATCCTTCACGCGCTTGCGCGTGCGCAGTTCCATTCGAGCATCCTTCGGCCCGTCAACGGCGGTGGTGAGGTCGTCAAATGGCAGCATGGATCGCCTCCGGGGCCTAATGTACGGCAATCTTCCGTACGCTTCAAGGCCACTTCACCTCAGGCGGCAGGCTGGAGAGGATCGAGTTCACGTTGCCGCCGGTCTTCAGTCCGAAGATCGTGCCGCGATCGTAGAGCAGGTTGAACTCCACGTACCGGCCGCGGCGCACCAGCTGTTCCTGGCGGTCTGCCTCGGTCCAGTTTTCGTTGAAGTTCCGCCGCACGATGTGCTGGTAGACGACCAGGAACGAACGGCCGACATCCTGCACGAAGGCGAAGTCGGCGTCCCAGCCGCCATTCTCCTCCGGCGAATGCTGCCAGTCGAAGAAGATGCCGCCGATGCCGCGCGGCTCCTGGCGGTGCGGCAGGAAGAAGTACTCGTCGCACCAGGCCTTCATCTTC
Source organism: Rhizobiaceae bacterium (assembly GCA_019635755.1). Lineage (GTDB taxonomy): Bacteria > Pseudomonadota > Alphaproteobacteria > Rhizobiales > Rhizobiaceae > OAS926. Next base: position 247,173 of record JAHBYW010000008.1, read on the forward strand.
GGATAATCGGCGACGTTCGGGTGCTTCGCGCAGGCAAACTGCATCGTCTTGTGGAAATCGCGCGCGTCGGCATCGTCCTGCGTGCGCCGGCCGGCCAGCACCGGCGTCAGGTCGGCGCCGCCGCCGAACCACCAGCGCGACGTGGCGACGAGCCGCGTGTTCATGTGCACGGCCGGCACGTTCGGGTTCCACGGATGCGCGATCAGCGAGATGCCGCTCGCCCAGAAGCGCGGGTCCTCATCGCCGCCGGGCATTTGCTTGCGGAACTCGGGCGAGAACTCGCCATGCACGGTCGAGACATGCACGCCGACCTTCTCGAAGACGCGGCCATGCATCATCGCCATGACGCCGCCGCCGCCGCGGCCCTCGTCGCGCTCCCACGGCGTCCGCTCGAAGCGGCCGGGCGCCCACGAGGCATGCGGTCCGGCGACCTCGTCCTCCAGCCGTTCGAAGCCGGCGCAGATCCGGTCGCGCAGGTCCTCGAACCAGGCCCGCGCGCGCGCCTGCTTGTCGTCGAAATCGGCGGGAAAGCCGGCTTGTATTTCAGGTCGTTCCATCGTCAGGCGCACTCCGGCTCCGGCGCCCCTCGCCAGAATCAACTTGCAACAATCGACTCGTCATTTCCGGCCGCGATCCCTAATCTCTCGGCAACCGTGGTCAAGGAGTAGTTTGCGTGCGACCGCCGTCCCGGCCATCGCTTGACGGGCTGAAGAAGCAGCTCGACCGCTCGCGCGCCGGACAGGCGCGCCTGCCGCGCGACGGCTTCCTGCGCGAGACCTTCGTGCTGCCGCGCGCCGACGCGCGGCTGAAGGCGCGCGAATGGTTCGACCGCTTCCCCAAGCAGGCCTACTGGACGGCGATCGAGAGCTGGTCCGAGCGGCCGGGCGACGTGATCGAATTCACGATGCGGCGGCTGCCGGCGGCGGATTGAACAACTCCGGCATGATCTTCGGAAGCCCTCTGGCGGCCTCGATCAGTAGGCAAGCCAGACCAGGCCAAGAACCACGACGGCGAACCCTACGATGAACACCACGCCGAACACCTTGAAGGCGCGGTCGTCGCCTTGGGAAACCGATCTTTCATAGGCGGCGTCGCCGAGATCGTGGCGGGCAAGTCGTTCGCGCAGCAGGTGTTCCGCGTCGCTGCTGTGGCGCTGCATCTGCCTGAATTCTCCTGACATGGGCTCCGTTCCCGTTGCGCCTGGTTTCGCCAAAGTTATCGCCTGGTGCGGGCCGTGTTCCAAGCGCCTAACCCCAACGGCCTCATCGCCTCTCCCACCGCCATCGCCGCGGTCAGCGCGACGTTGAGGCTCCTGCCGCCGCCCGGCATCGGGATCAGCAGCCGCTCGTCGGCGGCTTCGTGAACGTGGTCCGGCACGCCGGCGGACTCACGGCCGAACAGCAGGATGTCGTCGGCGCGGTAGTCGAACCGCGTGTAGGGGAGGGCGGCTTTGGTCGAGAACAGCAGGAGCCGCCGCTTCTCCGCCCTGCGCCACGTCTCGAAGGCCGCGAAGTCGACGTGCCGGGTCAGCGCCGCCGTCTCCAGATAGTCCATGCCGGCGCGCTTCAGGGCGCGGTTGGACAGGTCGAAGCCGGCCGGTTCGATCACGTCGACGGTCACGCCCATGCAGGCGGCAAGGCGAAGGATCGTCCCCGTGTTGCCCGCGATGTCGGGCTGGTAGAGCGCGATGCGGATGTCCTGCGCCAATCTTTGTCTCCCGCTAATAAGTGTCGCCGATGCAACACATTACATTTGTCGGACGAAAGTGATCCCTTGCGCCTAGCCATGTCCCGCGAACGCGTCTATACGCCCGCCATCGCAACCCGAACCGAGAAGGGGGCCGTGATGGAATTCATGATGAACACTGACACGCACCGCCCCCGCGCGCGACTTTCGCGACGCCCCGCCTGACCGGCGGCATCGGTTCGACGCTTCTTCAAGACTGACAAGCTTCGCTTCGATTCCGCCGGAACGCTTCTTTCGTTTCGACAAGGATCATTGCGATGTCCATCATCGTCTCCCGGCAGGACTCCCGGTCCCGCCACCATCACGACCCCCGCGCTTTCGCCTGGGAGCTGATGATGGGTTTCCCGCCGTCCCGCCACGGCAGCCGGCGCGCGCCCGGCCGCGCCGACCTGCCCGATGTCGACTTTCCGGCCCCGCCGCCGCGACCGCGCTTCGTCGCGGCCGTCGTCGGCCGGCTGAAGCGGCTGTTCGTGCGGGGCAAGGCTGCTGACCCTGTGCCGTCAGCAGCCGACGACAGGCCTATCGGCGAATGGGTCGACCCGCCCTATCTTCGGTCCGCCCAGCACGAGTCGAGGCGCGCCGGGGACCTTCCGGCCCCGGACGCCGAGGCGGTCGAGAACATCGCCGCCTGAGGCGGCAGCAGCAATCGAAATGTGAATGACATGATCTTCCGCTGGTTCGAATCGCGCCTCGACCCGTTCCCGCCGCAGGAGCCGGTCGAGCCGCCGAAGACGCTGCTCGCCTTCTGCCTCCATTACACGCGGGGGGCGTGGCCCTATATCGCGGCGACCGCGGTGCTGATCACCGCGATCGCGCTCGCCGAGGTCTGGATGTTCAGCTTCCTCGGCTCGATCGTCGACTGGCTGTCCGCCCAGAACCGCGAGACCTTTCTGCAGACCGAGCGATGGAAGCTGGTCGGCATGGCGTTCGTCGTCGTCGTGCTCCTGCCGGCGATGGCGCTGCTGCAGTCCCTGTTCCACCAGCAGACGCTGATGGGCAACTATCCGATGCGCATCCGCTGGGACGTGCACCGCTACCTGCTCAAGCAGTCGATGGCCTTCTATCAGGACGAGTTCGCCGGCCGCATCGCCACCAAGCTGATGCAGACGGCGCTCGCCGTGCGCGAATGCGTCATCAAGCTGATCGACGTGCTGAACTACGTCGTCGTCTATTTCGCCGGCATGCTGTTCATCGTCGGCTCGTCCGACTGGCGGCTGGCCATGCCGCTGCTGGTCTGGCTGGCGGCCTATGCTACGCTGCTGCGCTACTTCATCCCGAAGCTCGGCCGCGTCGCGGAAGAGCAGGCCGACGCGCGCTCGATGATGACCGGGCGGGTCGTCGACAGCTACACCAACATCCAGACCGTCAAGCTGTTCAGCCACGCCCGTCGCGAGGCCACCTACGCGCGCGAAGGCATGGCGACCTTCATGGACACGGTTTACCGGTCGATGCGGCTGGTGACGAGCCTCTACGGCATCCTCTACCTCATCAACTCGCTGCTGCTCTTTTCCGTCGGCGTGCTGTCGATCTGGCTGTGGCTGGGCGAGGTCGTGACGATCGGCGCCGTGGCCGTCGTCATGGGCCTGGTGCTGCGTCTGTGGGGCATGTCGCAGTGGATCATGTGGGAGGTGTCGGCGCTGTTCGAGAACATCGGCACGGTGCAGGACGGCATCGGCTCGATCTCGCTGCCGCGGCTGGTCGAGGACAAGCCCGGCGCGACGGAGCTCGTCGTGTCGAAGGGCGAGATCACGTTCGACGGCGTGCGTTTCCACTACGGGCGCAAGAAGGGGGTCATCGAGAACCTGTCGCTGACCGTGAGGCCGGGCGAGAAGGTCGGCATCGTCGGCCGCTCCGGCGCCGGCAAGTCGACGCTGGTCAACCTGCTGCTGCGCTTCTACGACATCGAGAGCGGCCGCATCCTGATCGACGGGCAGGACATCGCCGCCGTCACGCAGGACTCGCTGCGGGCGCAGATCGGCATGGTCACGCAGGACACGTCGCTTCTTCACCGCTCCGTGCGCGACAACATCCTCTACGGGCGTCCCGACGCCACCGACGCGATGATGGCGGAAGCTGCCGCGCGGGCGGAGGCGACCGGATTCATCGCCGGCCTCACCGACCCCAAGGGCCGCAAGGGCTACGAGGCGCATGTCGGCGAGCGCGGGGTGAAGCTCTCGGGCGGCCAGCGCCAGCGCATTGCGATCGCGCGGGTGATGCTGAAGGATGCTCCGATCCTGATCCTGGACGAGGCCACCTCGGCGCTCGACTCCGAGGTCGAGGCGGCGATCCAGGAGAACCTCTACCGGCTGATGGAAGGCAAGACCGTCATCGCCATCGCGCACCGGTTGTCGACCATCGCGGCGATGGACCGGCTGGTCGTGATGGACCAGGGCCGCGTGGTCGAGGAGGGGTCGCACGACGTGCTCGTCGCGCAGGGCGGCATCTATGCGCAGCTCTGGGCACGTCAGTCCGGCGGCTTCCTGCTCGACCAGCCGGCCGAGGAGCCGGCGGTCGGCGAGGCGGCGGAGTAGTCGGGGAAAATACAGCGGAGACCGGCAGCATGACGATCAGGCGCATGGACAATGTCGGCATCGTCGTCGACGACCTCGAAACCACGATCGGCTTCTTCCGCGAGCTCGGCCTCGAACTCGAGGGCCGGGCCACGATCGAGGGGGAATGGGCGGGCCGCGTCACCGGGCTGGGCGACCAGCATGTCGAGGTTGCCATGATGCGGACGCCGGACGGCCATGGCCGGCTGGAACTGTCGCGCTTCATCAGGCCGGCCGTCGTCGCTGACCATCGCGCCGCTCCGGTCAATGCGCTCGGCTACCTGCGCGTCATGTTCACCGTCGACGACGTCGATGCGACGCTGGAAAGGCTCCGCGCGCGCGGCGCGGAACTCGTGGGCGAGGTCGTGCAGTACAGGGAAGTCTATCGCCTCTGCTACATCCGCGGCCCGGGCGGGCTCCTGGTCGGGCTCGCCCAGGAACTCGGCTGATCATATCGGGCGACTTCCGCCGGACGGCGCTGGCCGGTCAGTGCCCCTCGAACGCGATCAGCGTCCGGACCGGCACGCCGAGCGCCTCGATCTTGCGGCGTCCGCCCAGGTCCGGCAGGTCGACGACGAAGCACGCCGACAGGATCTCCGCGCCCATCTGCTTCAGCAGCTTGGTCGCGCCCTCCGCCGTGCCGCCCGTCGCGATCAGGTCGTCGACGAGGATGACCCGCTCGCCGGGCTTCACGGCGTCCTTGTGCATCTCCATCTCGTCGATTCCGTATTCCAGGCTGTAGGCGACGCGCACGGTGTCGTGCGGCAGCTTGCCCTTCTTGCGGATGGGAATGAAGCCCGCCGACAGCTGATGCGCGATCGCGCCGCCGAGGATGAAGCCGCGCGCCTCGATGCCGGCGATCTTGTCGACCTTGGAGCCCGCCCAGGGGTGAACCAGTTCGTCCACCGCGCGGCGGAAGGCGCGGGCGTTTCCGAGCAGCGTCGTGATGTCGCGGAACAGGATGCCGGGTTTCGGATAGTCCGGAATCGTGCGGATGGCAGCAAGCAGCGTTTCCTCGACGGAGGATTTCATATCAACCACCTTCTAGTAATCGTACCCCACCCCCACCCAACCCCTTGACCCGCCCCCGCCCCACCCCTATGATGAATCGAAACAGGAGTTCGTTCCAATGGTGATGATGGAAATCAGAGACAACGTGATCTGGGCGAAGCATGTGAAGGCAGATGCCCGGCTCTACGAGACAGTTATGAAACTGCCGGAGTTCGAGACCATCAAGCTTTCCGTCGACGGCATCAAGGGTGAATGGGAAAAAATGAAACTAGGCTCCGACGGTCGCCCCGTTGCGGGCATCAAGCCGATCGGCAGCATGGCCGACGTCTGGAAGAGGTGGCAGGTGCGCCGCGGCGAGAAAGTGGCCGTCGAGCTTCCGGGCACCGATCCGGATCCTTTCCTCAAGCTTGCTGATCGGACTTTTGAAGAGTGGTACAGCGCCGAGGACGAGGAGGCATATGGTGAGCTACGACCGCTATGACGTCCTTCTTGTCCTGTTTCCCTTCACCGAGAAACGCGGCCTGAAGCAGAGGCCCGCGGTCGTCTTGTCGGATCGCGCCTTCAATGACGCCCACGAGCATGCAATCGTTGCGATGGTGACGACTGCTAGCCAGACGCGGTGGGCAAGTGACTTGAAGATCGCAAACTATATGGAGGCAGGGCTGCAAACGCCTTCCGTGGTGCGCGCAAAGTTTTTTACTATCTCATTCGACCTCGTGCCCGGACGAGTTGGAACTCTCGCCCGTGCTGATCAGATATCCGTCGACGACTGGGTTTCGCGGCTGCTTCCCGTGCACTGACCGCAAAAGGAAAGGGCGCCGTCCGGCGCCCTTCGGTGCACGCGTCCGGTGCCGGGGCGGTCAGTGGCCGACGCTCGACCAGATCTTTCGCTTGGTCAGGTAGACCAGCGCGCCGAAGGCGACCAGGAAGATCATGACCCGGAAGCCGGTCTTCTTGCGATCCTCGAGGTGCGGCTCGGCCGCCCACATCAGGAACGCCGAGACGTCGCGTGCGTACTGGTCGACCGTCTGCGGCGCGCCGTCGTCATAGGTGACGTCGCCGTCGTTGATCGGCTTGGCCATCGCCAGCGACTTGCCCGAGATGAAATACGGGTTGTAGTGCGTGCCCTCGGCGATCTCCATGCCGGCGGGCGGCGTCTGGTCGTAGCCCAGCAGCAGCGAATGGATGTAGTCCGGGCCGGCCTCGGCATATTGCGTGAAGATGTCGAAGACGAAGGTCGGGAAGCCGCGCGTCACGCCGCGTGCCTTGGCGATCAGCGAGAAGTCCGGCGGCACCGCGCCGTTGTTCGAGTTCGCCGCCGCGGCATCGTTCGCGAAGGGCGAGGGGAAATGGTCCGAGGGAATGCCCGGGCGCTCGAACATGTCGCCGTCGGCGTTCGGCCCGTCCTGCACGGTGTATTCGGCGGCGAAGGCCTTCACCTGCGCCTCGCTGTAGCCGAGGTCGGCGAGCGAGCGGAAGGCGACCTGCTTCATCGAGTGGCAGAGCGAGCAGACGTCCTTGTAGACCTTCAGCCCGCGCTGCAGCTGCGCCTTGTCGTAGGTCCCGAACGGGCCGGCAAAGCTCCAGCTCTGCTCGACCGGGTGCAGGATCGGGAAATGGGTCGGCTCGGCGCCTTCTTCGGCCGCGTTGGCCGCTCCGGCGGCCGTGAGCCCGGCAAACGCCAATCCGATCAGCAGCTTCTTCATGTGCGAATGTCCTTTCCGCGCCCTGCCGGTCAGCCCTTGGTTTCCGGCGCCGCGGTCGCGCCGGCCGGATGCGCGGGCGCGCCTCCAGTCTTGTGGAGCACCGCTTCCGTGATCGAGTTGGGCAGCTTGCGCGGCGTCTCGATGAGGCCGAGCAGCGGCATGATGATCAGGAAGAAGGCGAAGTAGTAGAAGGTCGAGACCTGCATCAGCGGGATGTACAGGCCCTCCGCCGGCTTCGACCCGAGCCAGCCGAGGAACACCGCGTTGGCGACGAAGATCCAGAAGAACAGCTTGTACCAGGGCCGGTAGACGGCCGAGCGCACCTTCGACGTGTCCAGCCACGGCACGAAGAACAGGATCGCGATCGAGCCGAACATCGCCAGCACGCCGCCGAGCTTGGAATCGATCGGTCCGATCGAGAAGGTGATGGCGCGCAGGATGGCGTAGAACGGGAGGTAGTACCATTCGGGCACGATGTGCGCCGGCGTCTTCAGCGGGTCGGCGACGATGTAGTTGTCAGGGTGGCCGAGGAAGTTGGGGATGTAGAAGACGAAATAGGCGAAGATCGCGAGGAACACGACCATGGCGAAAGCGTCCTTCATCGTCGCGTGTGGCGAGAAGGGCACGGTGTCGGTCTTGGACTTCACCTCGATGCCGGTCGGGTTGGTCTGGCCGGTCACGTGCAGCGCCCAGATGTGCAGGACGACGACGCCGGCGATCATGAAGGGCAGCAGGTAGTGCAGCGCGAAGAACCGGTTGAGCGTCGGGTTCTCGACCGCGAAGCCGCCCAGCAGCAGCTCCTGGATCCAGGTGCCGACCAGCGGGATGGCCGAGAAGAAGCCGGTGATGACGGTGGCGCCCCAGAAGCTCATCTGGCCCCAAGGCAGCACGTAGCCCATGAAGCCGGTCGCCATCATCAGCAGGTAGATGATGCAGCCGAGGATCCACAGCAGCTCGCGCGGCGCCTTGTAGGAGCCGTAGTAGAGGCCGCGCATCATGTGGACGTAGACGGCGATGAAGAAGAACGACGCGCCGTTGGAGTGCAGGTAGCGCAGCAGCCAGCCCGAATTCACGTCACGCATGATCTTCTCGACCGAGTCGAAGGCCAGGCGCGTGTCGGCGGCGTAGTGCATCGCCAGCACCACGCCGGTCAGGATCTGCGCCACCAGCATGATCGAGAGAATGCCGCCGAAGGTGTAGAAGTAGTTCAGGTTGCGCGGCACGGGGTAGGCGACGAAGGAATCGTACATCAGCCGCGGCAGCGGCAGGCGCTGGTCGAACCACTTCTCGATGCCGGTCTTGGGCGTGTACGAGCCGTGCGAGTGATGGGCGCTCATCGTTTCCCCCTCAACCGATTCGGATCACGGTGTCGGACACGAACTGGTAGGTCGGTATCGCGAGGTTCTCCGGCGCCGGCCCCTTCCGGATGCGCCCGGCGGTGTCGTAGTGCGAGCCGTGGCAGGGGCAGAACCAGCCGCCGAAGTCGCCCTGCTGGCCGAGCGGCACGCAGCCCAGATGGGTGCAGGAGCCGATCATGACGATCCAGTTCTCCTTGCCTTCGCCGGCCGAACGGTCGGCGTCGGTCGCCGGCGCGTCGGCGTTGATGTTCTGGTTGCGCGCCACCGGGTCCTTGAGTTCGTCGAGCGGCACGCTCTTCGCCTCCTCGATCTCCTGCGGGGTGCGGTTGCGGATGAAGACCGGCTTGCCGCGCCACTTGGCTGTCAGCGACATTCCCGGCTCCAGCGAGGACACGTCCACCTCGATCGTCGCCAGCGCCAGCGTCGAGGCGTCCGGGCGGAGCTGGTCGATGAAGGGCCATGCCACGCCCGCGGCGCCGACCGCCCCGGCCACGCCTGTCGCGACGTACAGGAAATCGCGACGATTCTGGTCGACGGTGTCGTGTGCGCTCACGGGGTCTGGGTCCTTCTCGCCTCGCATCGCCGTGGGTGTCGGGCCATCCCCTGCCCGTGCCCGGCTGGCAGCGCGCGAATAGACGCGCTGGCGGGCGGAATCCTCCGGCTTTGGAGGCTGGTTTAGGCGTGAAGCGGGGGCTTGTCCAGACGGCAGCGGGCGGCAGGGCAGATTGTCGCGGGGATGAATCGCGGGACCTTGACGATCGTCGATCCTTTCCCCCATAGCCCCGGTAAAATTCCGTCCCGACAGGACCGCTCCCATGGGTTTCAAATGCGGCATCGTCGGCCTGCCCAATGTCGGCAAGTCGACGCTGTTCAATGCGCTGACGCGCACCGCGGCCGCGCAGGCCGCGAACTATCCGTTCTGCACGATCGAGCCGAACACCGGCGAGGTCGGGGTTCCCGACCCGCGGCTGGACAAGATCGCGGCGATCGCCAGGTCGAAGGAGATCATCCCGACCCGCATCTCCTTCGTCGACATCGCCGGCCTGGTGCGCGGCGCCTCGAAGGGCGAGGGGCTCGGCAACCAGTTCCTTGCCAACATCCGTGAGGTCGATGCCATCGTCCACGTGCTGCGCTGCTTCGAGGATGACGACATCACCCATGTCGAGGGCCGCATCGACCCGGTCGCCGACGCCGACACGGTCGAGACCGAGCTGATGCTCTCCGACCTCGAGAGCCTGGAGCGCCGCATCGTCCAGATCCGCAAGCGCGCCACCGGCAAGGACAAGGAAGCGACGACCGTCCTGCCGATGATGGAGAAGGCGCTGGCGCTGCTGCAGGACGGCAAGCCCGCGCGCATCCTGCTCAAGGACATCGCGCAGGAGGATCTGCGCATCCTGCAGGGGCTGAACCTGCTCACCGCCCACCCGGTGCTCTATGTCTGCAACGTCGCCGAGGCGGACGCCGCAACCGGCAACGCGCATACAAAGGCCGTCGAGGCCATGGCAGCCGCGCAGGGCGCCGGGACTGTCATCATTTCCGCCGCGATCGAGGCGGAGGTGGCGCAGCTTCCGCCCGCCGAGGCGAAAGAGTTCCTCGAGGCGATGGGGCTGCACGAGCCCGGCCTCGACCGGCTCATCCGCGCCGGCTACGACCTCTTGCACTTGATCACCTATTTCACCGCCGGGCCGAAGGAGACGCGCGCCTGGACGATCGAGAAGGGCACCAAGGCGCCGGGCGCCGCCGGTGTCATCCACACCGATTTCGAGCGCGGCTTCATCCGCGCGCAGACCATCGCGTTCGACGACTACGTGGCGCTCGGCGGCGAGACCGCGGCCAAGGACGCCGGCAAGGCGCGCGACGAGGGCAAGGAATATGTCGTCCAGGACGGCGACGTGCTGCTGTTCAGGTTCAACACCTAAGTGGTAGAACCCTCAAGGGCGTGTCAGGGGTTACAATGCGGGGGTTCTGGGTCAGCGGGATGTCCGTCTTCCGGCGGGCGGCGGTTGCGGCGGGTCTGGCGATGGTCGTCCTGCTCTCCGCGTGCACCCATGACCCCGGGCGGACGGCTGGCGGAGGCCAGTGCTGCGCCGACGCCGAGCGCCAGCCGCGATGGCTCGTGGCGGCCGTCGAGCCACTTGCGCCGGTCTTCGGCGAGATCGTCGGCCCCATCACGTGGCGCCATGGCTATCTCGACGACGAGGCGATCCAGAAGCGGTTCGTCGCCGGCCTGCAACCCCTCGATGTCGTCGTCATCAGTTCCAAGGGCAGGCTGACCGGCCGTCTCATCCCCGGCCTCTTCCAGCACGCGACCGTCTATGTCGGCTCCGAACGAGAGTTGCGGGCGCTGGGCATGTGGTCGCACCCGTCCGTCGTGCCCCACCGCGAGGCGATCCGCGGCGGTGCGCGGTTCATCGAGGCGGACCGCAAGGGCGTCCACCTGTCGCCGCCGTCCGCAGTGCTCGACACGGATCGAGCCGTGGCCTTGCGCCCCCGCATCGCCACGCCCGGCTGGCGGCAACGGTCGATAGCAACACTCTTCGGCGAACTCGGCACCGGTTTCGATTTCAATTTCGACGCCGGCCGCGCGGACCGGCTGTTCTGTGCGGAACTCGTCTGCCATGCGATGCCGGAACTGAGACTGCCACGGGACAAGGTCTATGGCCGCGATACGATCATTCCTGACCGTGTCGTCTACGAAGCCGCCCGCGGCAACCCGCGCCTGCGCCTTGTGACCTATGTCGCGGGCGACAGGTCGGGCATCCGCACGCCGGGCCGGACCGAACTCCTCGACGACCTGCTCAAGGCCTGGCCGGACTAGGCCAGCGGCGAACAGAATGTGCGGCACGACCTCGCCGGTTATTGCGCCATGGCAGCGGCCGCGCGACAATGTCGTTCAAGATTGAACGGGATTCGAATCATGGCCGGACCCAGATGGGCTTTTGAAGACCTCGAGGTCGGCAGCACGATCGAGCTTGGCCAAAGGAAAGTCTCGGCGGCGGAGATCATCGAATTCGCCGCCGAGTTCGATCCCCAGCCGATGCATCTCGACGAGGAGGCCGGCAAGGCGTCGATCCTTGGCGGGCTCTCCGCGTCCGGCTGGCACTCCTGCGCCATGTTCATGCGCATGATGTGCGACGGCTTCATCCTGGACTCGACCTCGCAGGGCTCGCCCGGCCTCGAATATGTCCGCTGGAAGAGGCCGGTGCTGGCCGGCGACACGCTGTCGGGCCACTGCACGATCCTGGCGAAGCGCGTGTCGAAGACCAAGCCCGGCCTCGGCTTCGTCACGGTCAGGAGCACGATGACCAACCAGCGCGGCGAGACGGTTCTCGAACTGGAGAACACGGGCATGTTCCTGACCCGGGAGGCCGCGAGCGCATGACACTCGACGAATATTTCGGCATCGGCGAGACGACCGTTCTCGGAACCCATCTGTTCGAGACGCAGGCGATCAAGGATTTCGCGAAGAAATTCGACCCGCAACCCTTCCATCTCGACGAGAAGGCGGCGGAAAGGAGCGTCTTCGGCCGCCTCTGCGCGTCCGGATGGCACACCGCCGCCGTGTGGATGAAGAAGAACCTCGAGACGCGCATGGATTCGGAGCCGCGGCGCTGGAGCGGTCCCGGCCCGAGGCCGGTCTTCGGCCCCTCCCCCGGCTTCCGCAACCTGCGCTGGCTGAAGCCTGTCTATGCCGGCGAGACGATCACCTTCACCCGCACCGGCCTCAACCATCGACCCGTCGCTTCGCGGGCCGGCTGGAGCCTTCTGACGATCCGGGCGGAAGCCTTCGACTCGACCGGCGACAAGGTGATCGAATTCGACACGTCGGTGCTGGTACAGGTGGAGTTCTGAAGACGGCGAGGCTGAGGCGCGCGAGGTCGTCGACCGCCGTGCTTTTCGGCGGAAGCAGGTGAAACGTTTCGGATGACAGCCCTCCCTCGCAAGGGAGGGCGCTTTCTAGGACGTGTCGCGAAGTTCCGGGGAGAAGGCGGCTTTCCGAAACCTACGCGTGACTACGTCGACCCGGCGGAGCGGTTTGCCCTCGTGGCTCTCCGCGACGGATGCCTGGCCATGCTGCCAGACGGAGACCCGGCGGAGGTAGGCGGCCATGCCGCTGATGACCATTGCCAGCGCGCGCAGCGAGGCGGCGATGTCGAGGGCATCGGAAGGGTCGGTGCCGTAGCGGACATTGGGCAGAGCGGGCGACCAGAGGCGGCCGGCCGTGTTCCATGTCGAGCCGGCGACGTAGTCCCTCGCGATCAGGTCGGCCTGCCGGGCGGCCCACAGCACGCAGAAGCGCACCCAGGGCGTGTCACCTGCGGACTTTTCGGCGAGAGCGGCGATCGCGAGCAGGGTCGAGACGATGCTCATCAGCACCTGCTGTCGCCTCCCTGTCTTCGCCTTCCGACCCACTGCCGGCTCCTTTCCGTCGCACCGGCGCTATGGTCCGTCAGGTCGGGAGGGAGGTGGACAAGAATTTTTGCAGGTCGAAGGGAATGAAGGGGTTGGCGGAAAAGGGGGTGAAATCGATCAACGGGCCGAGGCGGTGTTTGGCCGCCGTTACACCCTTCCGCGATCGTCTTCCCGGCGGCCGGAGGCCAGCCGGGAACCATTGATCGCTGGTGAATGGAATACCGTGGGGCTTGCTTCGGAGGCCGGCACTTTCGGCGTGTAGCTGGAGAGAAGAATAGATACCGGCTGACCTCCGGTCGCCGGTATGACGACGTTGGGGGGTGTGAGACGGGCGGATAGCGTTCCGCCTCCGGCAGTGCACAGCCGCCACGCATTCCCCTTGCGCGATCGTCTTCCCGGCGGCCGGAGGCCAGCCGGGAACCATTGACCGCCGGCAAGTGGAATGCCGTCATTCCATGCTTCGGGCAGGCGTTCTCGGCGTGTAGCCGGAGAGAAGAATGGATACCGGCTGGCCTCTGGCCGCCGGTATGACGGAGGTTGGGTGTTCGGGACAGGCGGATGGCCTACGGCCGGCGGCATGACGAAGGTGTGTGGTGGAAGACGGGGGGCGGCGAATGAGGGGGCGCAGGCCATTCGTCCTATTCCCCTTTGTACCTACCTCTCCGGCCATGCCCAGGCGGGCCGGTCCGCCGCCTCGACCACAGTCTCGCCGAACGACTTGGTGAAGTCGTGGCGGAGCGCGCCGGCTTCGCGCAGCGCGTCGGCCAGCATGGCATCATGCGTCACGACGACGATCTGGCAGGTTTTCGACGCCTCCCCGATCAGCCTTGCGAGCGGCGGCAACAGGTCGGCGTGGAGGCTGGTTTCCGGTTCGTTGAAGACCATCAGGCCGGGCGGTCGCGGGGTCATCAGCGCGGCAAGGAGAAGCAGATAGCGCAGCGTCCCGTCGGAAAGCTCGGCTGCCTTCAGCGGACGCAGGAGCCCGTGCTGCTGCATCAGGAGTTCGAAGCGGCCGCCGGACTCCTCGATCCGCAGTTCGGCGCCGGTAAATGCATCGTCCACCGCCTGCGCCAGGCCTTTCGGGTCGCCGATCTCGCGGATCGTCTCCAGCGCCGCGGCGAGGTCGGCACCGTCGGCGCCGAGTGCCGTGGTGCGCGTACCCGGCCGGGCGGCCCTCGCCGGGGCGTCAGCATCGGTGCGGAAATGATCGTAGAAGCGCCAGGCCCGCATGCGTTCGCGCAGCAGCAGCAGTTCCGGCAGGCCACGCGGATCGGCGGCATGTGTCATCATGCTGTCGAAGGGCGCAAGCAGGTTGGGAAGCGTCGAACGCCCGCCCTGCTCGTCCAGCACCGTGACGGCCGGTCCCGACCGGGTGGCAAAGGCGTTGCGCCTGCTCAGCGCCTCACCGGCCCAGACCGCCTCCGCCTTGATCTCCGGATCGCGGCCGAACATCGACGCCGAAGGGATCGGCAGGCCGAGATCGATGGCGTAGCCGTAGTCGTCCGACGCGAAGCCGAGCTTCAGTGCGACGCGGTCTTTGCGCACCGTCCCCTGCACCGGATGCAGACCCTCGCGAACCGAGCGCGAGATCTGCTCGGGACCGGCCCACAGCGTCGACGGCAGCCCGCCTTCGGCCGCGAGCGAGGAAATGACATTGCCTTGCGCGACATCGGCCAGAAGCCGCAGCGCCTTGTAGAAGCTCGACTTGCCGGTGCCGTTGCGGCCGGTGACGACGGTAAGCCGCTCAAGCGGCAGCACGAGGTTGCGGATCGAGCGGTAGCCGGCGATGGCGAGGGTGTGGATCATCGGACAAACACGCGTAGTTGGGATCTACAGGCTGCACTGACCTGCCATGACCGGGTCGAGGTCAAATACGGCAGATCGCTCCCATGTGCCCAGCACGACGGACTTGCCATTCGGAAGAAAGGCAAGAGCAGAGGGAAACCTGCACGGGACAGAGGCCTGGCGTTCCTCTCCCTTCATATCGAAGAATGAAAATCCGTGCTTTTTCACAACCCCGACGAACCGGTCGTCCGGAGACCACGCGAGCTCGAAGCCTGTGCCTCCGGCGTCAATCGGCCCGCGAACCGCGACCACCTCATTGTCGGCAATTTTCAGAACGTGGAGAATGGTCCCCCATCGCTTTGAGCCTGGAACGGGGTCCCACCAGCGTTTCAGGTAGGCGATGAAGCGTCCATTCGGCGACAGCGTCGCGGACTCGACCCAAGTCTCGATCTCGAGCGTGCGCTGCGCAATGTCCCATTCGGGCCATTTCCGAAGCGTGAGGTAACTGCTCGGAGAGTCTTGCGGGCCCTTTGGTTTCCTCGTGTGCTGGATCAGCCAGAACCGGCGCGCTGCATCGTGCGAAATGCGGGAGATCGTCTCGCCCTGATGCTGCTCGCAGCCGACCACGTCGCCATTTTGCTCATAAAGAGTCAGATCCCCGTTCCAATCCCCCACCAGCAGTCGGCTGTCTGCCGCGAACTTTGGGGCGCATCCCTCGTGAAATCTGTCCGCAGTCGCGCCTAAAGCAGCCCCGGTCGCCGCATCAAGGAAAGCGGTCACCCCGAGGACACTGGCGACTGCCAGTAGACGGGCGTCGGGCGAGAAAGCGACAGCC
>JAHBYW010000009.1 GCA_019635755.1 Rhizobiaceae bacterium
AGATCGGGATGTGTTCTTTCTCAATGGCCAGACGCGAAAGCGGGCGTGGCGACGATGGAGCGCGCGGCAGCGCTCCCTCCCCCTTGAGGGGAGGTGGCCAGCCGCAGGCTGGCCGGGTGGGGTAACAGCGGCCGGGCGCCGACCTGACCTTCTCCCCTATAGCGTCCGTCGGCGTATGCCGAATTTGTGGGCCGCAAGGTCGGCTCGGGACGCCGCCCGCGCCACGTCCGGCATTCGGCGCCAGGAGAGGTTGCTGCCGCGCCCCGCCTCAGCGCCGACGCGATGCGCCGTAGAAGGCGACCGCGCCGAGGGCCAGGCTGGCGATGACGTTCCAGCCGGCGAAGGACAGGCCGAGGATGCGCAGCGCCGCCTTGTCGCAGGAGGGCGGGATGACCTTGTCGATGTCGTCGAGCACGCCGCCGCTGCCACCGCCGGAATCGGACATGTCGAACGGGATGGCGCAGTCGGTCGGGCCGGCCCACCACTGCCATTCGACGCCGGCATGGTAGATGCCCATGTAGAGGCCCCAGGCCATCAGCAGACCGCCCGCGACCAGCAGCGCGCGCGTCAGCCAGGCCGGCCAGTGGAGGGTCGAGGAGAGCAGCGCCAGCGCCATCACCGGCACGCCGACATAGTACGGGATGCGCTGCTCATAGCAGAGTTTGCACGGCAGATAGCCGCCGATGTACTGGAAGCCGAGCGCCGTGCCGACGGTGGCAGCCATGGCGAGGGCGAGGAACAGCGCGATCTTCCAGTGCATGCGCGGCGCGGGCGCGGCGGCGGTCATCGACATGGGGACGGTCCGGTTTCCCTGCGGTCAGAACGCGTATCTGGCGACCAGATAGAGCAAAATCACGGCGGCCGCACCGGCTGCGGCAATCAGGCCCAGACGTTTCTCTATGAAATGTCGGATCGGCTCGCCGTAGCGCTTGAGCAGCCAGGCGAGCGCGAAGAAGCGCGCCCCGCGCGCCACGATCGCCGACAGGATGAAGAGCGGCAGGCTGAAGGCCAGCACGCCGGCCAGGATGGTCACCACCTTGATCGGCGGCAGGTGCGAAAGTCCCGACGTGACCAGCAGCAGCAGGATCAGCCCGGCGCCCGAGCCGCTGCGCAGCGCCTCGAAATCGTCGAGCTTGCCGTAGAACTCGAGCACCGGCTTGGCCACGGCCTCATAGGCATAGTAGCCCAGCAGCCAGCCCGCGATGCCCCCCAGAACCGAGGCGATCGTGGCCACCAGCGCGTAGCGGTAGGCGCGGTCGGGGCGAGCGAGCGTCATCGGCAGGTAGAGCACGTCGGCCGGCACCAGGAACACCGAGCTCTCGACGAAGGCGATCACCGCCAGCCAGGTCTCGGCCGATTTCCGCGCCGCGAGCGACAAGGTCCAGTCGTAGAGCTTGCGAAGCATTCGTCCCCCTCGGCGTGGCGCCCTCTCTATCCGGGAAAAGCGTTGCCAGACAATGATCAAGCGGGGGCGGCAGGCGCCGCTCCCGCAGATGTTATCGGTCGGAGGCGCGGGCCGGGCCTCTCAGTTCCGCCCTCAGCGCCATCAGCAGGCGGCCGAGATGGTTCTCGCCCTCGAAGGTGTGCAGCGAGATGCCCCAGAACGTGTCGCCCCAGGTGTTGCCCTCCTCGATCGTGCCGTCGATGGCGGCCAGCCGCGCCGCCAGTTCGCCGCCGGGCGCGAACTTCTGCCGCAGCAGGGCCTCCATGATGCCCAGCCGGACGTCGGCCCAGTCCGGCCGGACTTCCATGGCGCGCGAATACGACTTCGCCGCACCGGCATTGGGCAGCGCAGCGATCTCGCGCCATACGCGCGTGTCGAGGCTCTTCGACGCCTGGTAGGCGTGCTCGACGGACGCATAGGCGCGCGCGCCCGGCCCCTGCACCTCGATCGGCCAGAAGTTGGAGAGGAAGCGGAACTCGCCCTTGAATTCGACCACGTTGACCATCTGCGGCCATTGCTCGCGGTCCCTTCGGCGCGGGCGTCTGGGCCGGGATCGCGGCGAAGATGTGGCCGTTGGCGCTGGCGCCGGACGCGACGCGGGCGCAGACGCGGGCGTTGACGCGATGCGGGCCCTTCGTATAGTCCCGCAGCCGTTCCGGTCCGTCAGGGCCCGGGCCCCTATGGCGGAATTGGTAGACGCGGCAGACTCAAAATCTGTTGCCCTCACGGGCGTGCTGGTTCGATCCCGGCTAGGGGCACCAAAACAGACCTCAACCACCATGCGGCCTTGGGCCGCGGCCGGTCGGTCAGCGCCGCAGCAGTCGCCTGACCCGGTTGCGCAGCAGCCGCGCCATGTTGCGGGTCTCGCGGTAGAGGTGGAGCTGCGTTGCCGCCTGCCGCGTCGCGCGGTCGGCGTCCGGCGTCAGCCCGATCACCACGGTGCCGATCGGCTTGCGCTCCGTCCAGATGCGGCTCATCACCGGGTGGTCGGGCACGGCGCAGGAATCGGTCGTGACGATGTTGGGGTCGTCGAGGTGCTGCGCGGTGACGTCCAGCATCAGCAGCGTGCCGGGCGACCAGGCGGCGTAGGCCTCGTCATAGGCCGTCTTCCACGTGTAGGCGACGCCGGCCTCGACGAAAACGATCAGGCAGGCGATCACCTGGCCGTCCAGCGTCAGCGAATGGATGCGGCACATGTCGAGTTCGGCCAGTCGATGGACGGCCTCGCGGGCGAAGGCAGCGCGGTAGCGGTCGATCGCCATCGCGGTGCGCTCCCGGCCCTTCCAGCCGGCGGCCTCCAGCGTCAGGAACGCCTCGATGCCGAGCCTCACCTCGTCCTCGCCGCGCGCGACGTGATGCTCCACGACGCCCTTCTCGGCGAGGCGCCGGCGCAGCCGGCGGAACTCGCGCAGATGATGCGAGCTCAATGCGCGTTTCAGGTAGATCTCGGCGTCGAGCTCCGATTCCAGGAACGGCCGCTCGACCTGGTTGGTCGTGACCAGCGGCAGGCCGCGCGACTCGGCGACCGAGCGGAGCAGCGTTGCGACGGGACCGTCGAGCCGCATGTCGGGCAGCACGAACACCTTGGGCAGCTTGAGGTGCGGCCGCGCCAGCATCGAGAAGAAGTCCTCGATCACGCCGGCCGGATCGTCACGGTCGACCAGCGGCGTGCCGAGCGGGCCGAACGGGCTCGACCAGGTGCGCATGACGGAGACGCCGAGCGGCACCGCGGGGCGCTCGACCGAGAACGGCACGAGCAGACGGAGCCGGCTTTTCTCCTCGTCGCCGTCGCGGATGACGGCGAGCCGTACCTCGCGGTCCTCCAGGCGCGGCATCGCCGGCGCCAGGAAGCGCGGGTTGAAGAAGACGTTGGACTCGATCGTGCGGGCAGCCAGATGGTCGAGCTCCTCGACCAGGTCGAAGCCGGCCGAAGCGGGATAGATCGCAAGGCGCCGCGGCGGCCGGGCGCTCTCGATGATCTCGACGCGGGCGAGGTCGGCCGGCGTTCCGGCCAGTCCCGCGAGGTTGGCGATCATGGCGCCCGACGGGCCGCCGCTCATTTCTTCGAGGAGGGGAACCGCACCCATCAGCGTTTTCCGATCGTGGCGGGGAGGAACACGGCCATGACGATGCCGAGGCGTTTCCAGACGGTGAAGGAGAGCGCCGCGGCTTCGAAGATCATCGCCGCCGCCGTGCCGATCGCCGCGCCCCAGAGGCCGAGCATCGGGATCAGCAGCATCGAAAGCGCGACGTTGAACGCCAGCGTCAGCGCGTACACGGCCGCGCAGATGTTCTGGTTGCCGCTCATGGTCAGCAGGCTCTCGGCCGGACCGACCATCGAGCGCGCGACGACGCCGGCGACGAGCAGGAAGAGCAGTGGATAGCCCGCGGCGAAACCGGGGCCGAACAGCGTCAGCATCGGCTCGCCCAGCGCCAGCACGATCCCGGCCATCACCAGAGACGGCCAGAACGTCCACGACACCGTCTCGCGGGCGAACTCGGCGAGCTTGGCGCGGTCGCCGTGGTTGAAGGCGGCGTAGCGCTGGGCCACGCCGGCCTTCACCGCGAAGTAGACGAAGTGCACCAGCGCCAGCGTCTTCACCGTCGCGAAATAGACGCCGACGTCGTCCGGCTGCATGTAGGCGCCGACCATCAGCACGTCGGCATTGGTGAGCGAGAAGAAGAAGCCCTCGATCAGGAAGATCGGCAGCGACACGACGAACCACTGCCGGAAGAGCACCAGGCGCGGGCCTGCAGGCACGCGGCGGTCCACACGTGCGGTCACGGTGACCAGCTGCCAGATCGTCGTGGCATAGGTGGCGAGGATCGCGGCGATCACCGCGTTCTCGGCCGTCGGCGCGAAGCCGGCGAGCAGCGCCCCCGCCATGACCAGCAGGATCAGCACAGGCCGGACGATGTAGGTCGGCGACAGCGCCGAGATCGCCCACGCATTGGCGCGCGAGATGCCCTGCAGCACGTCAGACAGCGCGATCATCGGCAGGCAGGTCATGCCGAGGATGAACGGCACCAGATAGTAGCTGTCCGTGCCGGGCGCGAACAGCCAGATGCCGGCGATGCCGATCGCCGCGATCGCCGTCGAGGCGAGGAGCGCGAACAGGCGGCTGGCGATCAGGATGCCGCGCAGTTCGGCCAGCATGCCGCGCTCGCGGTACTCCGGGATGAAGCGGATGACGGAGGTGTGAAAGCCGAGGCAGGAGAGGTTCCCGACGATGATCATCGTCGTCCACACCAGCACGAAGATGCCGTATTCGAACGAGCCCATCCAGCGCGCCAGCAGCACCTGGCTGACGAAGGCGATGGCCGCGCTGAAGATGCGGATGGAGAAGGCGATGACCGACATGCGGCCGGCCTCGCCCCGCTCGTCGGGCGAGAACAGCACCGCGTCGATGCGCTCGAGCAGCGGCTCGGCCCGCCTGGCGAGGCGTTCCGGCAGGACCCGTCCAGCCGTGGTAGCCGCAGAAAAACGCACGCGAAACAACTCGTTTTCCGACCGGCGAGATGTAGCGCGCAACTCCTTAAGGAAGGGCGAAGGCAAGGGGCGACTGTGGATGGGTAGCACCCGGAGCTGCCCGCGCTGACTTATGTTACGATCGTCTTATGGATAAACAGCAACTGCAGAGATCAAACGCAGAAACAGCACGAGAGAGCCTTGTCCTCCAAATATAGCCCGTCCTACTCTCGCTTCCTGGGAGGAGGGATCTTGAGGGCCAGGGCGCAGAAACCGAAAACCTACGACCGGAGACGCCGTGACAGGACGCTCGCCATCCGGCTGGGGCTGTCGATCGCGATCGGTGTCGTTCTGTTGCTGCTTGCGCAGAACTTTGAATGGCTGTGGCAGGCAAGCCGTCTGCGCGAAATCGTCGGGCCGTTCGATTTCCGCAAGTCGCTGGTCAGCTGGCTGGAGCGGATCTGGCTTGTCGGCGACTTCATCAAGAACAACCCGGCCGTCGTCGCCCGGGTCGGCGGCGGTACCCTTGCGTTCTTCGCGGGAGCGGCGACCGCCTGGCTGTCCCTCAAATCCGTCAGCGCAAGACTGCACGAGCGCTATTTCCAGGCTTTCGACGACCGCGTCCTTACCGCCATCGGCCCGGCCCAGCCTTACGACCCGCTGCGCGGTGCCGCCGGAACCGACGCCGCGAAGGATGTCCCGCTGCCATTCGTGCTTCCCAGCAGCGGAGGCCGGCGGGCTGTCTGGGCCGATCTGGAGAGGCTGACTGGCGACGGCAGGACGCCCCGCAAGGCGTTCGAAGGGCCGGAAACGGCGTTTGGGTGGAGCCTGCTCATGGGCCGCTCGGGAAGCGGCAAGAGCCGAATGGCAATGGAGTTCGCGCGCCACCTGTCGCTTGCCGCGACGCCGCCGCTTCCGATCGGCCCGCGGCTGGCATCCTGGTGGCGGGTCCAGGCACTCGGCAAACGCTGCGGCGACGCCGATGCCTGGGAGGCTGGCTGGCTGCGCCCCGGCAGCCGCAACCTCGGCGGCGGAACATACTCCGAGTGGGTCGGGCGAATGGGCGCGGGCAACAGCTGGCTTGCCCAGCTGGCGGCATGGCGGCCACGCCGCCCGACGATCCTCATTCTCGACGACCCGCATCTGGAAGACACCCGCAAGATCGTCGACACGTTGCACACATCGTCCGGGCATTTCCGGCACGAGGTACGGCTCATCGTCGTCAACCAGACGGCGCCCTCCGAAATGCGCCTCGCCTACCAGGCTGACGAATGGCGCTCCTTCGGCTCGCTCAACCCTCACGTGCCGCCGATCACGATGCCCGACGAAGGGCGCTTCGACGAGGCCGACGTGCGGGCACTCCGCGGACATGGCGTATTGCCCGGCAAGACCTTTCCGCTGGCGCGGGACGAGCATGTGCGGCGTTTCGTCCAGCTGACGGAGGGAAATCCGCTGCTGGTCGAAATCGCGCTGAGGCGGCTGCGCGACGGCGCTGAACTCGCCGATCTCAGCAGGGAGTCGCTCGTCGCGGAGCGCGTCGACCGGGTGCTGGAAGCGCTGGAGCAGGCGGGGCTCGGCGACCTCGATCATCGCCAGGCGATCGCCGCGGCGACTCTGGCCGACGGCGTCGGCTCGCGTGAAACGATCACCGAAACCTATCCGCTCCCGACGCGGCAGGTCGAAGAGTTGAAGCGCGTCTTCCCGGCGGACGCCCTCGACCTCAGGACACTTCTCCCGGCCATCAAACCCGATGCGATCGGCGACGCGTTCGTCCGACGCGTCTTTTCCGATCTCGGGCCGAAGGCGCGCGACGCCCTCATCGCGACAGCATGGCGGGCAAGCGTGCGGGGAACGCTGCGGTCCGCCTTGCGCCTGCTCCGTCACGATGACGATCTCGGCAGGGCGCTGTCCTTGCCGCCAGCCGGCTCCGGGCTCGATCCGGTCGAGGTCGCGCTGGCCTATGCCGAGGCCGCGTTCCGCTTCAAGGTCGAAACCGGGCCGGAACCGATCGTCGACAATCCTCCCGCAACGCTGCTCAAGGCAGCAGTGGATTTGCTCGCCGCGCTGGAGCCGACAGCAGCGTTCACCGCATTGGAGCGGCTGGTCGACCTGGCCGCGCCCAGAGCCGACGGAACCGCCGTCCGGGCGACGTACTGGGAGAGCGTGCTGGCGGCCGCGATGGGCTCGGTGGGCAATGAAGGAACGGCTCCGCCGCGGAATACCGAAAGACTGCACCAGCTGGTGTCGGCGATCTGGGATCGATGGCAGCACCTCCGCGGGGCCGGATGGAACGATCCGACAACCGAACTCTTGCGGGGCGCTGTACGACGAATGGTTGCAGCATTGGGCCTTGCTGAAAGCGACCGGCTGGATCTGCTGGTTCATTCAGGAAACGTCTATGCGCGGCAGCGGTCCTACACGTTGGCAGGTGCACTGGCCGTAGTCGGCGACGACTTTGCTCCCCATGCGCGGGAAAACGCCGACGGCATTCCAGACGCCGCCACTGTTTCCGCACTCGTGGCGCTTGCACAGTTGGCGGCAAGGTTCTCGCCGGATGTAACGCGAGGCCTCGCGGATGTGTTTTCGGTATGGACGGCGAAGAGTGACGACCGCAACGTCCATCGCGCGAATGCGGCCTTGGCAGTCTCCGCGGCATTCTCCTGGCTGGACCGGGATACAGAACAGGTCATCCGGCTGGCGGAACTCGTTGATGGCGCGGCAAACTCGTGGCCCGAGGACCGCGACATGCAATTTGAGAGAGCGCAGGTATGGCGCTTCGTCGCGTTCGCGAAGCAGGATGCACCGACATGCCGCTCACACGCCGAGACCATCGACCGCATTGCCGCGCCTTGGGCTGATGACCGCGACATGCAGCTCGAACGGGCGCTAGCTTGGCGCTCCGTGGCCTTTGCAACCAACGAAGACATGGCGGCACACCGCTCCGATGCTGAGACGGTCGACCGCATCGCCGCACCGTGGCCGCTCAACCGCAACATGCAATTCGCACGGGCACAAGCTTGGCGCTCCGTCGCCTTCTCGGCGAAAGAGGATGTGGCCGTATGCCACCACTACGCCGAGACCGTCGATAGGATCGCGGCTCCGTGGCCTAATGACCGCGACATCCAAGTCGAGCGCGCTGTAGCATGGCGCTCGGTCGCCTTCGCAGCTAAAAAGGATATGGCAGCGTGCCGGCTCCACGCCGAAACTGTCGAGCGAATCGCGACCCCTTGGCCTGATGACCGCAACATGCAACTCGAACGTGCGACAGCTTGGCGCTTCGTGGCGTTCGCGGCGAGCGAGGATGCGGTGGCATCCCGCTCCCATGCCGAGACTGTCGACCGGATCGCAGCTCCCTGGCCAAATGACCGCGACATGCAGCTTGAACGTGCGATAGCTTGGCGCTTCGGCGCGTTCGAGGCCCAGGGGGATCTTGCAACATGCCGTTCGCATGCCGAGACCGTCGACCGGATCACGGCTCCCTGGCCAAATGACCGCGACATGCAGTTCGAACGAGCACAGGCATGGCGCTCGGTCGCTATCGCGGCGATAGAGGATGCGGCGGGATGCCAGTCCTACGCCGAGAACGTCGACCGGATAGCGGCTCCCTGGCCAAATGACCGCGACATGCAGTTTGAGCGTGCGCAGGCTTGGCGCGCGGCAATTTTCGCGACGAAAGAGAATGCGGCGGTATGCCACTCCCTTGCGGAGACCACCGACCGCCTCGTCGCGCAATGGCCCGACGACCACGAGCTGCAGCGCGAACGAGCGCATGCCTGGCGCCTCGTCGTCTTTGCAACAAAGGAAGACCCTCGTGCGTGTCGCTCCCACGCCGAGACCGTCGACCGGATCTCAGCTCCCTGGCCTGAAGATCTAACTATGCAATATGAACGGGCGCACGCGTGGCGCATTGTTGCGTATGCTAACCGGCGAGACCAAGACACATCGCGCGAGCATGCCGACACCGTCGCCAAGATCGTTGCCCGGTGGCCGAACAATGCCGAGATGCAGCGCGAATTAGACCTCGCAAGAGGTTATGCCGGTTTGTCCTCCGAAGCCTCCAGCTTCCAGCTTTCCGATGGACAAGGCGGCTCGATCAGCGTGACGTTTGGTACGCCGCCTGTCGGGCGATTTCCGGGGGACACAGGTTAGGACGGCGTCCTCCGGTCCGGGAACGGGTGGCCGGCGCCACGCCGCAATAGCGCTGGCAGCAGCCGTCTTGACCTGCTCACTGCCCTATTACATCGTGTGATGTCGGCGACGTGGAGGAGCGGGCATGGCAAGGTATCAACTGGCTGCGACGGCTGCGACCATCCTGTTGTCTGCGTCAACCGTCGCTTTCGCCCAGCACGCCAGCCCCACCAAAGCCGAGGCGGAAGCCTTTGTCGCGGCGGCGGAGGCAGCACTTCTGGCGGATTCGGTGCGGATGAACCGGATCCTGTGGGTCAACGAGACATTCCTGACCGACGACACGGACGCTCTGGCCAGCGAATTCGGCGCGGAATCGACGACGCTCGGCGTCCGCTTCGCGCTCGAGGCGGCGAAGTATCTGGGCGTCGAGGGCCTGTCCGACGACACGCTGCGCAAGCTGAACGTCATGCGTTCCAGCGTGCTGCTGCCGGCGCCGGTGCGCGCGGGCGCGGCGCAGGAACTGTCCGCGATCACCACGCGGCTCACCTCGGCCTATGGCAAGGGCACGGGCACACTCGACGGCCAGACGCTGGATGGCGACGCCATCGAGGAGGCGATGGGCACCGAGGGCGATCCGGACCGTCTGAAGGAGATGTGGGCGAGCTGGCACGACACGGTCGGCGCGCCGATGAAGGCGGACTACCAGCGCATGGTCGAGATCGCCAACGAAGGCGCCGTCGAACTCGGCTATGCCGATGTCGGTGCCATGTGGCGCTCGGTCTACGACATGACGCCGGAGGAATTCTCGGCGCTCAACGAGAAGCTGTGGCTTGAGATCAAGCCGCTCTATGACGACCTCCACTGCTACGTGCGGGGCAAGCTGAACCAGACCTACGGCGATTCCGTGCAGCCGGCGTCGGGCCCGATCCGCGCCGATCTGCTCGGGAACCTCTGGGCCCAGGACTGGACCAACATCTACGACATGGTCGCGCCGGAGGACGTCGGCGACATCGGATACGACGTCACCGACCTGCTGACCGAAGCCGGCTATGACGGGCGACAGTTGGTCGAGACGGCGGAGGCGTTCTTCGTCTCGCTCGGCTTCCCGGAACTGCCGGAAACGTTCTGGGAACGCTCGATGCTGGAGGCGCCGACCGACCACGACGCGCTCTGCTACGCCTCGGCCTGGGACATCGACAACGCCGAGGACGTGCGCCTGAAGATGTGCGTCAGCGTCAACGCGGTCGACTTCAAGACGGTCCACCACGAGCTCGGGCACAACTACTACTACCTCGCCTACAAGGATCAGCCCTACCTCTTCATGGAGGGCGGCAATGACGGCTTCCACGAGGCGATCGGCGACATGCTGGCGCTGTCGATGACGCCCGAATACCTCGTGCAGATCGGCCTGCTGGACGCCGCCAAGGTGCCGAGCGCCGACAAGGACATCGGCCTTCTGCTGAGGGAGGCGCTCGACCGCGTGGCCTTCATGCCGTTCGGCCTGCTGGTCGACAAATGGCGCTGGGGCACCTTCGACGGCTCGATCCAGCCGGCCGACTACAACACCGCCTGGACGAAGATGCGGCTCGACTACCAGGGCATCGTCCCACCGGTGGAGCGCGGCCCGGACGCCTTCGATCCCGGCGGCAAGTACCACATTCCGGGCGTGACGCCCTATGCGCGCTACCTGCTGGCCAACGTTCTGATGTTCCAGTTCTACGAAGCCGCCTGCAGCCAGGCCGGCTGGACCGGGCCGCTGCATCGCTGCTCGTTCTACGGCAACAAGGACGTCGGGGCGAAATTCCGGGCGATGCTCGCCATGGGCGCCTCGAGGCCGTGGCCGGACGCGCTGGAGGCCTTCACCGGCGAGCGCGAGATGTCGGGCAAGTCGATGCTCGCCTATTTCGCGCCCCTGCACGGCTGGCTGAAGGAGCAGAGCGCGGGCAAATCCTGCGGGTGGTAGACCGCCGCGATGGCGCACCCTCTCGCCTCGTGGAGAAGGCCGCGAATGGCGAGCCGTTCATCATCGTCAAGGCGGGCAAGCCGATGGTGAAGGTGATACCGCTGTAGCAGGAAGCGAAGCCGAATCCGCAACGGCTGGGATTGACTCCACGATTGCGCGGACGTTGCAGCGGTCCGTGTCGTGTGATGACACAGGCCGGAGGACGTCCGTCCTCTCCGGCCTACGCCAGCTGGCCGTGGCAGTGCTTGTATTTCTTGCCCGAGCCGCAGGGGCAGGCCTCGTTGCGGCCGACCTTGCCCCACGTCGCAGGATTCTTCGGATCGCGGTCCTCCGGAGCGACCACGGCGACCGGCCGCTGCAGCAGCGCGACGCCGCCCTCGCCCGGCGCACCCTCGCCGAAATCGTCCTCGCCGGTCGTGCCGTCGATGTGGTGGCCAAAGGTTTCCGGCGCGGTGGGCGGCGGCGCCTCGGCCGCCTGGCGCACCAGTTCGACGCGCATCAGCTGCCCCGTCACCGCATTGCGGAGGTTGGTGAGCATGGTCTGGAAGAGCTCGAAGGCCTCGCCCTTGTATTCGTTCAGCGGGTCACGCTGCGCATAGCCGCGGAAGCCGATCACCGAGCGCAGGTGGTCGAGATTGACCAGGTGCTCGCGCCACAGATGGTCGAGCGTCTGCAGCACCACCGTGCGCTCGACATAGGTCATCACGTCCGGTCCGAAGCGCTCGGCGCGGTCGGCCGCCGCCTTGTCGGCATGCTCGGTCAGGCGCGTGCGAATGTCGGACTCGTCGATGCCCTCCTCCTTGACCCAGTCCTCGATCGGCAGGTCGAGATTGAGGGTCTGGCGCGCGCCTTCCTTCAGGCCGGCCGCATCCCACTGCTCGGCATAGGCCGTCTCGGGAATGCATTTGTTGACGAGGTCGTCGATGACGTCGCGGCGCATTTCGGCGACGGTCTCGGAGAGGTTGGCGCCATCCATCAGTTCGAGGCGCTGGTCGAACACGACCTTGCGCTGGTCGTTCATCACGTCGTCGAACTTCAGCAGGTTCTTGCGGATGTCGAAGTTGCGCGCCTCGACCTTCTTCTGCGCCTTCTCCAGCGCCTTGTTGATCCAGGGATGGATGATCGCCTCGTCTTCCTTCAGGCCGAGCTTGGTCAGCATGCCGTCCATGCGCTCGGACCCGAAGATGCGCATCAGGTCGTCCTGGAGGGAGAGATAGAACTTCGAGCGGCCGGGGTCGCCCTGGCGGCCTGAGCGGCCGCGCAGCTGGTTGTCGATGCGCCGCGACTCGTGGCGCTCTGTGGCCAGCACGTAGAGCCCACCGGCCTTGATCGCCTGCTCCTTCAGCTTCGCGACGTCGGCGCGGATGGCCGCCTCCTTCGCCGTGCGCTCGGCACCCTCCGGCATGTCGCCGAGTTCCTCGCGGATCCGCATGTCGGCGTTGCCACCGAGCTGAATGTCGGTGCCGCGGCCGGCCATGTTCGTGGCGATGGTGATGGCGCCGGGCTTTCCGGCCTGCGCGACGATCGACGCTTCCTGCTCGTGGTGGCGGGCGTTCAGCACCTGGAAGTCGGAAATCGCTTCCTTCTGAAGGCGGGCGGCAAGCTGCTCGGACTTCTCGATCGACACGGTGCCGACCAGGATCGGCTGGCCCTTCTTGCGCGCCTCGCGGATCTCGCGGACGATGGCGCGATACTTCTCCTCGGCAGTGCGGTAGACCTCGTCGTCCTCGTCGAGACGCTGGATCGGCAGGTTCGTCGGGATCTCGACCACTTCGAGGCCGTAGATGTTGCCGAATTCCTCGGCCTCCGTCGCCGCCGTGCCGGTCATGCCGGACAGCTTCTTGTACATGCGAAAATAGTTCTGGAAGGTGACCGAGGCCAGCGTCTGGTTCTCGGGCTGGATCGCGACGCGCTCCTTGGCCTCCAGCGCCTGGTGCAGACCTTCCGAATAGCGGCGGCCGGGCATCATGCGGCCGGTGAACTCGTCGATGATGACGATCTCGCCGTTGCGGACGATATAGTCCTTGTCCTTCTGGAAAAGGCGGTGCGCCTTCAGCGCGTTGTTGACGTGATGCACCATCGCGACGTTCTCGACGTCGTAGAGATGGTCGCCCTTCAGCAGCCCGGCGGTCCGCAGAAGCGTTTCCATCTTCTCGGTACCTGCTTCGGTGAAGGTCGCGGTGCGCTGCTTCTCGTCGACCTCGTAGTCGGCCTTGTCGATCTGCAGAATGAACTTGTCGACCGTGTTGTACATCTCCGAACGGTCCTCAAGCGGACCGGAGATGATCAGCGGCGTGCGCGCCTCGTCGACCAGGATCGAGTCCACCTCGTCAACGATCGCGAAATTGTGACCGCGCTGGACCATCTGGGCGCGCTCATACTTCATGTTGTCGCGCAGATAGTCGAAACCGAGCTCGTTGTTGGTGCCGTAGGTGACATCGCAGGCATAGGCCGCACGGCGCTCGTCGTCATTGATGCCGTGAACGATGATGCCGGTGGTCAAGCCGAGGAAGGAGTAGACCCGGCCCATCCATTCCGCGTCGCGCCGGGCGAGGTAATCGTTCACGGTGACGACGTGCACGCCCTTGCCGCTCAGCGCGTTCAGATAGACGGGCAGCGTCGCCACCAGCGTCTTGCCTTCGCCGGTCCGCATCTCGGCGATGTCGCCGGCGTTCAGCACCATGCCGCCGATCAGCTGCACGTCGAAAGGACGCATGCCGAGCGCGCGCTTGGCCGCCTCCCGGGCCACCGCGAAAGCCGGCACCAGCAGGCTGTCCAGCGTCGCGCCGGCCGCCAGCTTCTCCCTGAATTCCGCCGTCTTGGCCTTCAGCTCGGCGTCGGACAGCGCCGCCATCTGCGGCTCCAGCGCATTGACCGCCTCGACCTGGGGGCGAAGGCCTTTCAGGCGCCGATCGTTTGAGGAACCGAATATCTTGCGTGCGAGACCGCCGAAGTTGACCATCGAGTGGTCCTTTCAATTCCATGTGAACCGGCATGGGGCCGGTGAACCCGCCAGTCGGTAGGGCAGATTCATACAAAAAAGCGTCCGGAAACGGTTCTGGACGCCAAGCCGAAGGACAGATAAGAGGGGCACCTAGCGATGTCAACGCTAGGCCATCGCACCATTTCGGGGGCAATTCCGCGGGATTCCGGCGGTTTGCCGACCCCTTCCTCCGACAGGCTTCCGGGAGTTTCCATGACGGTATCGTTTCGCAGCCTCTGGCTGGTCCGCATCGGGCTGGCGCTCGGCCTCACGGCCGCCGGCCTCTTGCCGGCGGCGGCTCAGGAGGCCGCGTCCGTCGACCCCGCCGCGGTCGTCGCGACGATCAACGGCGAGGTCGTGACCGAGGCGGACCTGGCGCTCGCCATCTCCGACCTCGGCGCCCAGTTCGCACAGCTGCCGCCCGACCAGCAGCGCGCCGCGGCGCTGTCCGCGATCATCGAGATTCGCGTGCTGGCTATGAAGGGCGAGAGCGACGGCATCGACAAGGACGCCGAATTCCAGCGCCGCATGACTTTCCTCAAGAACCGCGCGCTCCATGCCGCCGTCGTCGAGAAATATGTCGACGAGGCGATCACCGACGAGGAGATCCGCGCCCGCTACGACCAGGAGATCGCCGCTGCGCCGCCCGTCAACGAGGTGCATGCGCGCCACATCCTGGTCGGCACGCAGGAAGAGGCCGTCGCCGTCATCGCGCGGCTCGACGCCGGCGAGAAGTTCGAGGACCTCGCCAACGAGCTGACCACCGACCCGAGCGGAAAGACCTCCGGCGGCGACCTCGGCTGGTTCGGCCCCGGCCAGATGGTG
This sequence comes from Rhizobiaceae bacterium, assembly GCA_019635755.1. Lineage (GTDB taxonomy): Bacteria > Pseudomonadota > Alphaproteobacteria > Rhizobiales > Rhizobiaceae > OAS926. The sequence goes on from JAHBYW010000009.1 coordinate 14,813, forward strand.
CCGGAGTTCGAGAAGGCCGCACTGGCACTCGAAGTGGGCGCCTACACCAAGGAGCCGGTGCAGACGCAGTTCGGCTGGCACGTCATCAAGGTCGAGGACAAGCGCGTCCGCCAGCCGCCCGCATACGATCAGGTCAAGGATCAGGTGCGCCAGATCCTGGTCCGCGAGAAGTACTTCGCGCTGGTCAAGGAACTGCGCGGTGCCGCCACCGTGGACATCGCCAATCCCGACCTGAAGAAGGCCGTCGAAGGCATCGACAACCAGTAAGGCGTGCAGAGCCGGCGGCTCAGCCGCCGGCGAACCCCGCCCGTATCACTGCAGCCGGGCGGGATCGACCGCGATCGGCGGGCTGGCGCCGCAGATCGGCAGGAGCTCGCCCAGCCGGTACCGCGCCTGGATGTCGGCCAGCGCCGTGTCCGGGCCGAGCCGTTCGCAGGCCACGGCGAAGGCATCGCCCTGCTCCAAGCGCGAGATGTCGACGATCTGCAGCGTTCCGTCCGAATAGCCGAGCGCCAGGTGCTTGCTGTCCTCGGAGAAGGCGGCGGAGCGCAGGATGCCGTCGCGCGTCAGCGCCCGGCCCGCGTTGGACAGCCGAGCCCAGGTCGCGCCATCATGGAGCGACGCCAGTCCGTCGGTGCCGGCGACGAAGCGATCGCCGCTGGGCGAATACGCGACATTGAAGTAGCCGCTTCCGGTGCCGACCTCGTAGTCCTGATAGCGCGTGCCGACCGTCTGGACCCGGTTGCTGGTCCGCAGATCCCACACCTCGACGCCGTCCTGCCGCGTGGCGAGGAGAACGAAGTTACCGTCGGGGCTGAACTCGGCGAAAGTGGGCGCCAGCGTCTGCACGCGAATGTCGTTGACCCAGGCCCTGGCGGCGAAGTCCCAGACGAGAAGCCGCGACGGTGATGCAGCCGCGACGACCAGCCGGCCGCCGTCCCGCGACACGCCGACCGAGACCACGTTCTTCACCGGTCCCGGAACGTCGGCAATGACATCCCCGGTCTTGGCGTCCCACAGACGGAACTCTCCGATATTCTTGCGGCCGGCGAGGAACCGGCCGTCGGCGGAAAAGCGCGGCGAGAAATTGGAGCCGAGATCGACCGGCCGCACCTGGCCCGTGTCCAGGGGGCGCGTTGTGCCGGTCGCGACGTCGAGGAGCGACATGCGAGAGTTGCGCGCGACCAGCGCCGCATGCGTGCCGCCGGGCGAAAGGGCGATCGTCGCGAGCGTCTCTCCGGAGACCCACGCGTCAGCCATCGCCGCCCCGCTCGACAGGTCAACGCGGCCGATCCTGCCGTCGGCGGGCGAGGCGGTGAAGGCGGTTCGTCCGTCGGCGGACATCGCGACGGACGAGACTTCTCCCGAATGCATCGTCAGGTAGGCGACGGTGGCCGGGACGAAGGCGCGCAGTTCGGGCTGGTCGTCGCCCGGAATCGCGATCAACGCCTCCGCCGGCTCGAACAGGCCGATCGCCGTCCCCAGCGTGCCGTCCCACAAGCGGGCAGTCCCGTCCGTGGACGCCGTCAGGGCAAGCCTGCCATCGACGGCGAACCGGGCCGCGGTCACGGTGCCATAGCTGTCCAGTTTGGCGGCGGGCGTGCCGGCCGCGACGTTCCAGATCGTCGTCGTGCTGCCTGAACTGGCGAGCAGGCGGGCGCCGTCGGGAGAGAACTCCACCTTGTCGCCCCCGTAGTAATACGCATCCGTCTGGAACTTGCCGGTGTCGGCCCAATTCTCGGTATCATAGACCGACAGGCCGCTGGTCGTGGCCAGCGCGAGCAGCTTCGCGTCGGGCGAGAAACTGCCGGCATTGACGACGCCGTTGGCGGTGAAGTTCGTCACCACGGTGTCGCTCGGGATATCCCACACGGCGACGCGGTAGCCGTAGCTGCCGGCGAGCGCGAGCGTGGTGCCGTCAGGCGAGATCGCGAGCCATCGGATCGGCTCGCTGAGCGCCGTGGTCGTCGCCACCAGATCCGCCCGCGGCGCAGCGGCGTCGATTTTCCATACCTTGCCCACACCCGGCCAGTTGCCCGCCGCGAGATAGCGTCCGTCCGCGGAGAATTTTACCGACATTACCGCGTCGGTGTCCGAGAGGCTGAGCAGGGGGGCGCCCGTCGCCATGTCCCAGAGCCGCAGCGTGCCGTCCATCGCCGACGTTGCCAGCAGCTTCCCGTCGGGAGAGCGGTCCACCGCCGTCACCGCGTTGGTGTGCCCCGAGAGTTCGACGGAGGTCCCGGTCTCGATGTCCCACAGGCGGGGCGTGTAGTCGTCCTGGTAGTAGACGGACATGTGGTAGCCGGCGACGGTGACGATGTGCTTGCCGTCGTCGGAGAAGACGATGTCGGTGACCGGCGTCGTATGCCCGGCGAGAACCCGCAGCTCCCTGCCGCTCTCGGCGTCCCAGATCCGGACGGTGTTGTCCCACAGCGCCAGCGCGAGGCGCTTGCCGTCCGGCGACAGCGCGGCGGTATAGAGCCCGTAGTCGGCGCGCGGGAACATCACCTTGGCGCGAAAGTCCGGCAGCGCCAGCGAAAGCGCCTCCGTGCTGGAGACGAGTTGCGGCCCTTCCATGTCGCCGGCACGAGGCCAGGAGGCAAGCGCCAGTTTGAGCGAGTCGGCCGAGCGTGTCTGGCTGAGTTCGAGCTGGGACAGGCTGGCCAGTGCGCGGCTCTGGTTCGTGTTGGCGATGCGCTTCTGCTCTTCCGCCTGCCGCGCCGCGTCGAGCGCTGCCTGTTCCTGCTGCTCGGCGCGCGTCTGTGCCTCCTGGGCGTCCTCGGCGTTCTGCTCGGCGATGGCGCGCTGCTCCTCGGCTTCGAGCTTGGCCTTCTCCGCCTCCAGCGCCGCCCTCTCGGCGGCGACGCGCGCGCCATCGGCATCGGCCTTGGCGGCGAGCGCCTGGCGTGCCTGGTAGAAGCCGTAGACGGCCGTCGCCGCCGAGAACACCGCGAGGACGAAGTAGATCGCCGATCGCCGCCTCAGGCTGGTGCGCTGCTTTTCGGCTCGGACGCGCTCGCGTTCCGCGGCCGCCTCCTCTGCCCGGCGGCTCTCCTCGAGAAACGCCGAGACCCGGTCGTAGCGGCCGCCGTGGCCGGCCGCCCAGGCGGCATTCGGCTTCTCCCGATCCCACCAGTCGGCAAGGTTGGCGAGCGTCAGTCCTCCGAGCAGGCTTTCCTGGCCCTTGGCGTGGCGGTCCTCGGCTTCGACGAGGCGCAGCCAGCGCGCGCCGAACTCGGACTCCTCCGCGAACCAGGCGGACAGCGACCGCCACTGCCGGATCAGGCTCTCGTGGCTGATGTCGATCAGCGAGCCGTCGCGGATCTCCTGATCGAGCGGCGGCCGAAGGAAATTGGTGTCGGGGGAGCGGAACGCGTCGAGAATCTCCAGCACCTGCTCCGGCCGCGCGCCGGTGACGGCGACGAGCTCGGCGAAGGAGCGCGGACGCCGCACGGCGTCGGCGAGGCTGGAGCCGGTCACCAGCGCCCGGAAGACGTGCCGCACGTAGGGCCGCGAGGATTCCTTCAGGCCGGCGATCACCTCGGCCGCGTGCTGCTCGATGGCCCCCTGCAACTCGCCGATGTCGACATAGTCCTGGAGCCTCAGCACCAGCCGCTCGGCGCCGTCGCGCCGGGCCGCCAGCTGCCACAGCCGGCTGAGCACATGCTGCATCAGCGGCAGCTGGTCGGCCTGCCGCGACAGCCGCTGCAGCTGCGAGCTCTCGCGGTCCGCCTCCCACGGCGCGAAGCCGGCGAGATCGTTCAGCAGCCGCGTGACCAGGGCCGGCTCGATGGCGAAGCCCATCACGCCGGCCGGCCCCTCGATCGCCTGGCGGCATTCGTCGCGGGTCATGCGCCGCGCCAGGTAGAGGCCGTCGTTGATCTGCTCGGCGAGCCCGGGGATCAGAGCGCAGGCGCCGAGATACTCGGAGCGCATCGTGATCGTCACGTGGATGCGCGGATTGTTGCGCGTGCTCTCGAGCAACAGGGCCGCGAACGCCTCGGCCTGCTCGCGTCCGGCATAGTTGCTGTAGCGGAACAGCTCCTCGAACTGGTCGACGAGCAGCAGGATGTTCTGGTCCTGCGGCAGGTTGCCGTCCGCCAGCCATTCCACGATGGCGAGCGGGCCGCGGCCCAGGAACGCCTCCAGCAGGTCGACCTCGGTCTCGCCCGGCTCACCGCCACGAGCGGCGGTGAGCAGCGCGAGCGCAAGGTTGCGCAGCGGGTTTTCGCCCGGATGGCACTCCACGATCGTCCAGCGCGAGCCGGCCGCCGCGTAGAGGCCAAGCTCGAGCGCGTCGAGCAGCCCGGTCCGCACCAGCGAGGATTTGCCGCTGCCCGACGTGCCCAGGACCGCGAGGAACCGCGTCGCGGCCAGGCGGTCGATCATCTCGTTGACCGAGCCCTCGCGGCCGAAGAAGAGGTCGGTCTCGTCGCGCGCATAGGCGCGCAGCCCCGGATAGGGCAGACGCCGCCCTTCCATCATTGCTGGAGCCCGTCGATCAGTTCGAGGATCGGCGTGACCTTCCAGTCCTCGAAGGCGGGGACGCGCGTCAGGCCCTTGAAGCTGACGCCGAGATCGTCGGGCTTGCCCTCCGGCGGGCCGACCAGCACCGCGACGACGCGCGCCTTGGCGCCTGGACGCAGCTTGCTGAAGAATTTCAGCTGCTGGCGGACCCACGCCTCCGGCGCGCGGCCGTAGAGGAACACCAGCACGTCGCTGTCGGTCAGGTGCTCCTTGAGATCCTCGTGGAATTCCGCGGCGTTGCGCTGGTACATCGGGATCACGGCGGTCATGTCGCGCGCCGCGAACTCGTCACGCACCATCTTGGCGACCTCGTAGTCGCTCTCGTCGGCATTGATGAAGACCAGCGTCTGCGGCGGCGGCAGCGGCCGCGGTTCGGTGCGCGGGATCTCCAGCCGTCGCCGGACGTCGGCCTTGAAGCTCTCGAGGCCGCTGGCAATGACGTCGGCATCGTTGAGGATCGCCAGATGGTCGGCATCGGCGACCGTCGACAGGTCGAGGTCCGGCCGGCGCCACAGCATGGTCGGCACCCGCGCCTGCCGGGCCGCGTCGAACTGCGCGCGGGCATAGCCGAGCGGCAGGTCCGGCGGCCGGCGGCCGCCGCGCGGCCCCAGCAGGTGGACATAGAGACTGGCGTCGCGGAGATCGTCCTGGACCGCGGCGACGAACTGCTCGCCGCCCTGCGGATAGTCGGCCCGCGGGATGACGAGGTAGCCGAACTGCTCGAGGTAGCGCTGCACCTGCAGCCGGTCCTCCTCGAGGTCGTCGGTGGTCTGGGCAAGGAAGACGACGCCCTTGTTGCGCCGCGCCGTGTCGTCGACGATCGCCTCGGCGAGCGCGCCGATCTCCTTGCGCGCGTTGAGCGCGACGAGTTGGGTGCGGATCTGCTGCGCGAGGTCGTGGATACGGTTGCGGTAGGGCCCGCTGCCATCGGGCATGAGCGGGATGGGGGTCGAGGAATGCGGCTCGTCCGTCTCCCAGAACTTGGCACGCTTATGCATGCTGAGCGGTTCCGGGTACTCGTCACCGTCCTGCAGCGGCAGGAACTCGACGGCGAACAGCCGCTTCAGGTCGTCGGCGCTGGAGGCGAAGGTGGACAGTTCCTTGCGCGTCCAGTCCCGCATCGCATAGGCCGGCGAGGCGAGCGCGACGAACACGGCGGACTTGGCGGCGGCGTCGAGCAGTTCGGGCAGCCGGTGGTTAGCGCCCAGGCTGTTGTGATCGAAATAGATCTTGAGCGAGTCCGGGCCGCCGAGGCGCGAATGCAGAGCGCTCTGCAGCCGTGCGACGAATTCCGAAACCCAGCCGCGGCCCGTCGGCATCTTCTCGGAATCGTCGACGTGCGCGTAGCTTATGAAAAGATCGTACTCAAACCCTGTCGTGAATGCCATTCACGCGCCCACCAGCAGCCGATCCATGGCCCTTTTTCAATGCTAGACCATCAGGCGCGGGCCCGCAAAGCCATATCTCGGCCCCGCCGCCGGACGGCATCGCTTCTGTCGCCGAAATACAGCGGAAGTTTGCGCATCGCCGCACAAACCCGGCTTTCGATGCGCTATAGACAGCCGAGCACAAGGACCGCGTGACGGGTCGCCACCGAAAGCCACATGGACAAGTTCAAACAGCTCCGGGACTATCCGATCTTCAGGCCGCTGTCGGACGATGCGGTGCTGAAGCTCGCCGCCGCCTCGAAGGTGCGGCGGCTTCGGCAGGGCGACGAGGCCTCGCTCTACGCCGCCGGGGACGCTTCGGCGGGCGTCTACCTGCTGGCCCGCGCGGATGCTGGCAAGACCGCGGCGCGGCTGCAGGTCGAGTTCGGTGCAGTCGCCGGCCAGCCGACCGCGGTCGGCTACCGGCTCCTCGACGGCGCCATGGCTGGCGATGTCGAGTTCATCCAGGGCGGCATGAACGCGGCCATGCCGGCCCGCGTCGCGACGGCGAGGCTGATCGCCGACGCGACCGTGATCGAGATCCCTGCAAAGGCGCTGGTCGAGGCCGTCAGGGGCGCGCCCGACGTCGGCCGCCTCATGGCGCGTGAGGTCGCCACGCGGCTGACGGAGCTGCTCGGCGCCCAGGCGACCCGCCGCGGCATCCATGCGGACGTCCGCTTTGCGCGCGACCTCCTGGCGCAGCTGGACGATTTCGGGCGCGTCGCCGCCAACAAGGGAACGTTCCAGCGCGAGCTGAAGCGGGAGACGCTGGCGAAGAATCTCGGCGTCGCGCGGCGCACGCTGTCGCAGAATATCTCGGACTGGTCGGCGCGCGGACTGATCGAGGACCAGCCGCTCGGCATTCCCGACCTGGAGCGGGTCAGGACGATCGCGGCCTTCGGCGAGGACGACCCGGCCGACAGCCTCGACGCTGCGCTGAGGCGGCTCGACGCGCTGGTGGCGGCACGCGCCGACGCCCGCGCCAGCCATGCCGCAGCCGACATCCTGGCCGTGTTTCCCGGCAATCCCGTCGCATCCTACGGCCTTGCGCTCGTGTCGGTGCGAACCGGCGCCACCGCGCAGGCGCGCGCCATCCTCGCGGCACCGGCCTTCGCCTGGGACGGGTCGATGGCCTCGCTGAAGGAGAGGCTGCGCGAGGCGTGGCGCGCTTCGCTCTCCAGCCGCGCCGGGCCATTGCGCGGCGAGGACATCGACGTCGAAAGCGAGCTCGACGCCCTGCTCGCCGAACGGCTGGTCACGCTTGCCATCGACGTCGGCGCGCTGCATGCCCGCCTCGCCAAGGACGAGGCGGGCGAGACCGACCCAGGGTCGGCCGAGAGCCGCGTCCGGGCCGCGGCCTCGGCGCGCCTCTACGCGGAGGTGCACGCTGCGCATCCAAGCCACTACTGCGCGGTGAATGCGGCGACCATGTACCTGCTGGCCGACGACCCCGGCGCAGCGGAGCGGCTGGCAAAGGAGGCATCCCGACTGGCCGCCCGCGAGGCGCCGAACTACTGGGCGACGGCCACCGTCGGCGAGGCGGCGCTGGTCACCGGCGACCGTGCTGCGGCGCGAAAGGCCTTCGGCAAGGCGATGACGCTCGCCGACCGCGACCTGGCGAAGGTAGCATCGACGCGGCGCCAGCTGAAGCTCATCGAGCGGTTCGCCGGCCGCGACGTCGCGGGCGAGCTGGCCGCCATCGACGGCGGCGACCCGGTCGTGTTCAGCGGCCACCTGCTCAAGGCGGGCGATGCCACCCCGGACGGCCTGGTCGAGGCCGAGCGCCAGATTGCCCAGGGGATCGACCGCTGGATGGCCGAACACAGGATCGCCGGCGCCTACACCGCGCTGGCCTGCGGCTCAGACATCATCTTCGCCGAGCGCGTCCTCGCCGCCGGGATTCCGCTGCACATCGCGCTGCCCTTCTCGATCGACCGCTTCCGCGACGCCTCCGTGACGATCGGCAACGGCCCGGGCGTCAAGACGGACTGGGTCAAGCGCTACCAGGACTGCCTCGACGGAGCGTCCAGCGTCACCGAACTGTGGGCTCACGACATCCCGCGCGGGCAGACCGACTTCCATTTCATGAGCTGCAGCCGCTATTTGTCGGGCGAGGCGATCATGGCCGCGCACATCCTGTCTGCGCAGCCCCGGATGCTGGCGGTGCTGCACGCGAACGCTCCCGAGACACTGGCCGGCACGCGCCGGGCGCACGCCGCCTTCGCCGAGCTGGGATTCCAGACGGACGTGATCCCCTCGCCCATCCTGCGCAAGCCGCCTGCGCCGCCCGGCCAGCCGAGCGTCGACCCGTTCGCGCCCGTCATCTTCGCCTTCGCGCGGTCGCAGGCGGACAACGCCGGGCTCGACCGCCTGCTGCAGCGAAACGGCTTCGCATCAAGGCTGATGCGCGACCGCCGCCTCGCGGGGCACATCGTGCCGCGCGACATGGACGAGGCGGTGGCGGTGGCGGCGGAACTCGCCCGCGAGGCTGCCGCCGCCTCCATCCCGATCCGCATCATCGCGGACTTCGGGCCCGTCCTCAACAGCAGTGGCGCGGTGGAGCTGAACGAACTTCTGCGCCTGGAAGCGGCCGGCGACATGACGGCGGTCGCGGTGGGCGACATCTTCGCCACGTCGGCCTTCGTGATGCAGTCGCTGTCGCGCGGCGCCTCCCCGGCGCGCTACACGCAGATTTCGGTCGCCATCGAGACCGACAATCCCGCGGCGGCGCCGAGCTTCCATGGCGCCCGACAAATATACAAGGTCGGCCAAATATAGGTCGACAAAGCGCCGGATTCGTCCTTTCGATTGGGGACGGGCAAGACGATTGGGTCGCCTCCTCGGGCACGCGACACGGGCAGGGCAACGATGCGGGTCGAACACTATGCAGCCAATGCAGGCGCCGGCGCGCACAGCGCCGCCTTCGTCCGCCTGACGCCGCTCGACCCGAAAGGTGGCGCCACGCAGACCGACTTCGCGCCGGAGATCGACACAATCCTCATCGGCCGCGATGCTGCCTGGACCCGTGACCCGGCCACGGCCCGCAAGGAGGGCCGGTTCATCTATCCCGACGACGCCGCTCTGGTCGGCGGCCGCCACCTGCTCCTCAAGCGCGAGCCGAGCGGCAGCTGGAGCGCATACTCGCAGCGGCCGGAGGACGGGAACCGGCGCTATGCCGCGCTGATCGAGCATACGGGGCTGCTGGGGCGGACGTGGCTCGAACCTGTCGAGGGCAAGGAGGACCTTCATTCCGGCGCGATCCTGCGGCTCGGCAACCGTGAGGGGCCAAGGCTTCGCTTCGATATCGTCGGCGCGCCGAAGCGCCTCGCCGGCGCTGTGACCGAGGACCAGTGGAAGTGGCTGACGCAGCGCCAGCGCCTGCGGCGCCTGACCGCGACCGTCGCGGGGCTCGCGGCGGTGACGGTGATCGGGCTGTCGTCCCTCGGCTTCTTCACCGCCGACCTGCACGGGCGCGTCGTTCAGCTCGGCGGAGAGGTCGCCGGCCTGCGCGAGGACTTCCGCGACGAGATCGACGAGAAGATTGCCGCCGCGCAGAAACCGACGCCGGATTTCAGCGTCGAGGTGCGCAACATGCTGCGCGACGCGGCCCATGTGATCAAGGTGAGGAACGGCGACAGCTACACGGCCATCGCCACCGCCTGGCCGGTGTCGCCGACCCAGATCGTCACCAACGCGCATGTCGCGACGCAGGTCGGCGACCGCGACATCGTGGTGTGCAAACCGTTCGTCGAGAACGTCTGCTACGAGGTCGTCGGCGGGCCTCGCTTGCATCCAGCCTATGACGACTTCAAGTCGTACCTGGAGGCAAACCGCTATGGCGTCAGGGACGGCGAGGAGTTCAGGGAATCCTCGTTCCCCGGCGCCTATGACCTGGCCGTCTACGATCTCGCGCCCGGTTCCGACGCCGGTCCGACACTGAGCCTCGCGACGCCGGAGGAGCTGTCGAAGCTCAACGTCGGCGACCCGGTCGCCTTCGCGGGTTACCTGCTGCGGGACGTCGACGATGCTCAGGATGCGCAGGGCGCGATTCCGACGCCGCACCTGCAGTTCGGCACGGTGAGCGCAATGACCAACTTTTTCATGTTCGCGGCCGACGGCAACCCGCAGCGCGGGCAGCTCGTCCACACCAGCATCCCGGTGACGGGCGGTGCCAGCGGCGGGCCGGTGATCAACAGCGACGGCAAAGTCGTTGCGATCCTCAGTTCCGGGACGGTGTCGTCCGGTTCAGCCGGCACCGACGGGCCGGCGCCGAGCGCGGTCCTCGTCAACTACGCGCAGCGCGTCGACCTGCTGTCCGCCTTCATGTCGGCCGACGAGACCGCCACGCAGGCCATCCGCGACGGGGAGCGGACCTATTGGGACGAGCAGGTCAAGCGCTTCGTCAACTATCACGCCTACCTGCTGAGCCGGATGGAGAAGCCGGACGTCTACGACGCCCGGAAGCGGACGCTGGCGCCGTGGCTGTCGCTGACGGAAGACGTGGCCGCGCAGCACGACGTGACCCTCGTCCAATACTCGCTGGAAAAGGGCCGCCGCTATCGTTTTCTTGCGTATGCGATGACCGACGACACGGTGGAGCTCAAGGTGGAGTTCGACAACCAGAAGGCCAAGCAATCCGACATCGCGCGCGGGGTGACGGTTGATTTCGTGCCCAAGCAGGACGGAGTGGCGACTGTCACCGTCAGCACCTCCAGCCGCGAGCAGACCAGCTTCGAGCTGGTCGTCTACCGGTCCGAGGACTGAGCGCCCAGTTCGACCGCGACGTGGTTGAGCGCGTCGGCCACGGTCCGCATGTCCTGCGGCCGGCGATCCGGATCGCGCGAGCGCATGCCCGAGACGAGCCTCGTCAGCGACGTGCCCATGCCGAACAGCGAGCCCAGCCCGAACGCCATCGGCCTGGCGTCGGGCGGCAGGAATTCGCCCAGCATGACGCCGAGCGCGAACACGTCCTGGCGCGGATGCGGTGCCGGACGCGAGTCGAGCGTCAGCAGTTCGGGCGCAATGTATTTCGGCGTGCCGCGCAGCGACGCATCCTTGTCCTCGGCGGCGCCCGCGATGGCCGCCAGACCGAAATCGACGATGGTCGGCTGCAGCACGTCATCGACGATGATGTTGGCGGGCTTCAGGTCGCGGTGCACGACATTGGCATGGTGCAGCACGACCAGCGCGTCGGCGATTTCGCGGAACAGGCTGACCACCGTGCGCAGCTTGAGCGGCTCGCCCTTCAGCATTTCGAGCGGCTGGCCCTCGACGAAATCCTGCACGACCACGATCGTCTCACCGTCGACGAAGACGCTGTGCACCCGGACGATGCCCGGGTGCCTGGCGCGGCTGGCGGCCTCAATCTCGGCTTTGGCGTCGGCCATCAGCCGCTCGCGCTGCCGGGCGCTGCCAATGCCCTTGAGGTTGATGAACTTGACGGCGCGCCGCGCGCCCGTCTCGACGTCGTAGGCACGCTTGACCTCGCCATAGCCGCCGCTGCCCAGCGTCTCGCCGATCACGTAGCGGTTCTGCACGAGGCCCGCCGCGCTGTTGTCGTAGGAATTGCAGAACACCAGCATGGCGTTGCGGGCGCGCTCCAGAACGCGCGCATCGAGCAGCTTGCCGAGACCCAGCACCGCCGAGACCTGGCGCAGCGCCTCTTCCGTGCGCTGGTGGCGGTAGTGCAGCTCGGCAAGCTCCAGCCGGCGGTCGGCTTCCTGCCCGTGCAGCGCGTCGGCATTGAACTTCTCGATCAGTCGTTCCAGCGTCTGCCGGGCCGTCTCGGCCTGCTCGGGGCTCTGGCCCCCGGCGCGCTCGGCGAGCTTGGCGATCTCGTGCCCGGCCTCCGTCCACTCGATGCGCTCATAGGCGCCGGGATCGTCGGACAGCATTTCCTCTGCCGCGTCGAGGACGGCGCGGGCCTCGTCGAAGCGGCCGACGCCTGCCAGCGCACGCGCGCGCTCGATCCGTCCGAGCAGCCGGACACGCTTGCTGTCGACAGCCTCCATCGCGTCCATGCAGGCGTCGCTCTGCGCCAGGCAGGCGTCATGCTGGCCGTCGCGGTTCAGAATCTGCAAGCGGTCGAGATATGTCCGCGCCCGCGTCAACGGGGTCGCCGGCAGCGCCAGGGCGGCGTCGAGGAAAACCAGAGCAAGCTCGTAGTCCTTGATCTCCTTGCAGGCGCGCACGGCCTCCGCGATCGCAGCCGCCTCGTCCTCGGGCTGGCCGGCGACCTTGGCTTCGGCGATCGAACGCAGCAGCTCGCGCATCGCGGCTTCGCCCTTGCCCCGCCAGGAATGCACCGTGGCGATCTCGCGCGACACGCGGGCGCGATAACGTTCGGCGCCTTTCATGGCCGCGAGCTTGCGCGCCTCGTAGAGGGTGGCCAGCGCCTTGCCGGACAGCGTCAGCCGGTTCTCGACCGCGCCCTGTGCGATCAGCAGCCTGAGCTTGAGCACCGGATGAGGGGCGACGGCGGGCGTCAGCTCCGCGATCCGCCGGGCCAGCTCGTCCTTCGGCCTCGAATTGGCCATGTCCTGATCGAGCCGCGCAAGCTCGGCTTCGAGGTCGCCTTCCTGCAAAACGCCGGACATTGTCCCAAGTCCCGTCTTGAATTTGTCCTTATGGCAAGTTGAAACTGAAGTCATGGGGTTCTGGCGCGGGAGAATTGAATTGTCTCATCTTGTCACGATGCGCGCGTTGGTCGCGATATCGGTCGGACTCGGCGCTGCGATGCCGCCGGCGCTGGCCGATACCAACGATTTCATTGTCAACGGCCTCGAGGCCAAGGCGGGAAGCTGGCCCTGGCAGGTCCGGCTCTACCGGTCCGACACCGACGAGAAGGGCATCTGCGGCGGTTCGCTGATCGCGCCGCAATGGGTACTGACGGCGGCGCATTGCCTGAAGGGGCTCGATCAGGTGTGGGTCGGCTCGGGCAGCGTCGAGTTGGCCGAACTGGATATCCAGAAGGCGGAAACCTTCTTCATCCACCCGCTCTACGGCTCGCCCTCGCTGGTGGCGGACGAGAACGGCGTGCCCGAGGTGGTCGAAGCCGTGACCTCCGTCGCCTCCAGCAAATTCGTGACAGTACCCGGCGGGAAGGTCGCCGCAACCGGCGGGCGCGACGCCGCGCCGACCTCGGACATCGGCCTCATCAAGCTGTCGGAGCCGCTGGAGATCCCGACCATCGGCCTGGCCGACCCGACGATCGATGCCCGGCTGAACGTTGCCCGGACCAAGGTGACCGTGACCGGCTGGGGCGCCAACTACGACTTCCGTTTCCAGAAGGCGCTGGAAGCCGTCTACCAGACGATGGACGCCGCCGCGCTCGGCACGGTCATGGACGACGAGAAGCTGAAGGTTCCGCCGGTGCTGCGCGAGGCCGAGGTGGAGGTGATCGACCAGACGAGCTGCCGCAAGCGCTACCGGACGCTCGCCGCCAAGGCCAACCAGTACGTGATCGACGACACCGAGATCTGCGCCGGCGTAATCGGCGAAGTACGCGATTCCTGCTACGGCGACAGCGGCGGCCCGCTGATGGCCAAGGATCCCGAAACGGACGCCTATGTCCTGCTCGGCGTGGTGAGCTGGGGTTACCAGTGCGGCCACCCCGGTTTCCCCGGCATCTACGCTCGCGTCGCGAGCTTCGGCGACTGGATCCGCCAGACCGCCGAAGAAAACGGCGGCGGCCTGTAGGACAAGCGCCAGCCGCCCCGGCCGCGCCCGCGTCAGTCGACGATCACGATGCTTGTGTTCGACGCGCCGAAGGTCTGCACCAGCGTGAAGAAATCCGACGCGTTCTCGGGCGAGAGACGGACGCAGCATGCGAGGCCGGGTTGCCAAGGCGCTTCACGGCCTCGGTCGCGTGCACGGCATAGCCGCCCGAGAAGAACACCGAGTGCGGCATCGGCGCGTTGTCGTACGTCTTCGAGTACCACATCTCGTGCATCCGGGTCGGGGTGTAGGAGCCCGTCGGGGTCTCGTAGCCCTTCCGGCCCGTCGACACCTTCCACTCGAACGCGGCCTGGCCGTCGACCAGAACCTCCATGCGCTGGGCCGAGATGTCGACCCGGGCGACGAGCTTGGTCGCGGCCTCGGAAGGCGCCGAGCCCAGCAGCAGGAACGCTCCGGCGAGCGTGGCGGCGGCGATGTTGATCAGGTTGCGGGCGGCGGTGGCGTGCATCGTGTCTCTCCCTCGGCCGGCGATGGCCGGTCAAATCCGTTCGATGGCGCCCTTCTCGACGATGCCTGTTTCGATTTGATTTCGTTCGATGCGCATTTTTGTTTCGGAATCGTTTCTCGCTTCGAAAGCATCGAGCCGTAGAACATGTCCGCGCGCAACCTTCTGACGAGGCGCGGCCTTGTCGTGCGCAGCCCTGGCGGAACCCGATCCCCGGAGTCTGCGTTTCGGGTCGGCAAAGCGAAACTGCATGGGCCTGGGACGGCTCGGATACGAAGCTGAATCAGCCGCAACCGAAAGCGGCATGACGCCGATACAGCCCGCCCCGATAAGGCGCGCAATCCGAACCAAGTCTTGGCCCAGTCGGGCAAAGGAGCCAACAATGGCCACCAAGCGTGCTGCGAAGCTGATGTCGACGGCCCTGATCTACGCGCAGGGCGCCCTGATGGTTGCTGCCGTGGCGGCTGTCATCGCCCGTCTCCCTGCCGACGAGCAGAAAGCCACGACGGCCTTGCCTCAGGTCGCTGCGGTCGCATTCGACACCATCGCCCGTTAGCCACCCTGCTTAAAAGCCATCCGGCAAAGACGCACCTGAAGCGCGCCCAGCGCGCTGGACCCGCCGGAACGAATATCAGGATTGCCCTGGCGGATCGAAACGATATCCCGCTCCCCGGATCGTTGCGATGCTTTCAGTGTCAAGCTTGCGCCGCAGCCTGACGATCCGCGAGTCGATCGACCTGTCGAACGCATCCGTCGTCTCTGCCGGCGCTTCAGCCATGATGTCATCGCGTGTCAGCACCTTGCGCGGGCTGGACGCGAAGAGGCGCAGCAGCGCCACCTGCCCCGGCGAAAGCGCTTCCTCTTGCCCGGACCGATGCATCACCAGCGCCGCACGCAGATCGACCGTCGAATTCTCCAGTACCACCAGGTCGGCAGCCTGCCGGCCACGCCGCGTGAGCAAGCCGGCGATCCGCGCCGCGAGTTCGCGATCCGGCACGGCGGGATCGACGACGTCGGCGGCTCCCAGTTCGAGCGCGAGGACCCGATCCACCATCTGGCCCGTGCCGCCCAGCATGATGAAGAGCGGGCCGTTGTCGCCGCCGCGACGTCTCAGATGGCCGAGACCGTCCGCGCCGAGGTCGGCCACGGCCACGTCAACCCGGGCGGAGAACACCGAGTCGACTTCCCACTCGCCGTCAGCGGTGCGCACGTCGTAGCCCCGCCGCTCAAGATAGTCCTTCAGGGCGGAGCCTGGCCGGCCGGCGAGGCCGAGCAATGCGATCAGCGGTCTAGACGCCATGCGCAGGTTCCCGAAAAGCGAAGCTGAATCATCGGACTGGACAACATGTTTATACCGAATCTACTTTCCGCGGACAGCGGAGGCGAGACCACACTGCGCGCACGCATAGCCGTCGTCGAGGACGAACCGGACCTCAGGGAGGCCGTCGCCGAATACCTGTCCGCGAACGGCTACGACGTGATCCAGGCGGGCAATGCGGGCGAGATGCGCGCCCTCGCGGCCAGCGAGACCTTCGACCTGGCCATCCTCGACATCGCAATGCCGGGCGAGGACGGCCTGTCGCTCGGCCGCTGGCTGCGCGGCCAGATGCCGGTCGGCCTGATCTTCGCGACGGCAGCCGGCACCTCGATCGACCGCATCGTCGGCCTTGAACTCGGCGCGGACGACTACGTCGTGAAGCCCTACGAACTGCGCGAACTGCTCGCGCGCGTCCGCTCCGTCTTGCGTCGTCTGCCGCAGCCCGGTCAGCAGAAGGCGCCGGCCAGGGCTCCGGAACAGGCGCGGCGGACTTTGTCCTTCGGCCCCTACAGCGTCGATCTCGACGGGCGGATGGTGACCGGGCCGGCAGGCAGGACAATCGAACTCGCCAAGAGCGAGTTCGACGTGCTCGAGGTCTTCGTGACCCGCGCCAACCGCCTGCTCACGCGCGCCGCGATCGCCGAGGCAATCGGCTTCGAGGAGGACCCGGAATCGTCGCGCGCCGTCGACATCCGCATCATGCGGCTGCGCAAGAAGATCGAGGACGACCCGGCGAACCCCAGGTTCCTGCGCACCGTGCGGGGCGAGGGCTACATCTTCGCCCTTCCCTCGGCGGACGACGCCTGAGCCCCGATCCATGATCGACACGACCCCGCCCAGCATCGACACGGACATCGCCGAGCCCACCGCGTCGGTGGCGGCCGCGCGCATCGTGCGAAGGCTGCGCGAGACCAACGACTGGCGCCGGGAGCTGGACGAGGCGCTGGAACTGCTCGGGACCGCGATGTCGGTTCACCGGACGATCGTCTTCCGCCTGGAGACGCTCCCCG
Organism: Rhizobiaceae bacterium; assembly: GCA_019635755.1. Classification (GTDB taxonomy): domain Bacteria; phylum Pseudomonadota; class Alphaproteobacteria; order Rhizobiales; family Rhizobiaceae; genus OAS926. Next base: position 31,277 of record JAHBYW010000009.1, read on the forward strand.
AGGGTTTCGTGCAATCCGTCGTGGCCTACTGGGCCGACGAGACATACGCCGGCGGCGCGGCGCCGACCGTCATCCCGGAGTCGGTCATCCGCGAGGACGCGTTCATGCAGCGCGTGGCGCGCGAAGGCCGCCAGGGCAAGATGTTCGCGGGCCTGACCCGGGAGATCGAGGGTTTCCTGCGCGAGGATTTCGAACGGCAGAAGGTGAAGGCCTTCCTGTCGGCCACGATCTTCGTGCACGGACACGTCTGGGGCACCCTGGCGGTCAACGATTGCGTGGCCGAGCGTGAATGGACGCTGGACGAGAAGGCGGCGGTCGAGATCATCGCGCTGGCGATCGGCAGCGCCGTCGAGCGCTCCCAGTCCGAATCGCACGTCAGCGACATCATCCGCTCGGCATTCCTGCAGGCCTCGCTGGACGGCGTCATCGTCATCGACGAGACCGGCAAGATCGTCGAGTTCAATCCGGCGGCCGAGAAGATGTTCGGCTATCAGCGCGCCGACGTGATCGGCAAGGATCTCCTCGACACCATCGTGCCGACCTACTACCGCGCCGGCCATGTCGACGGCGGCGACTATATGGCCAGGCGCGGACGGCCTATGCTGGGCCGGCGCATGGAGACCGTCTCGCAGAACGCCGCCGGCGAGGTCTTCCCCATCGAACTGACCGCCAACGAGGTGCGAATCGGCGACCGCACTCTGTTCCTCGGCTCGATCCGCGATCTGCGCGAGAAGCGGCTGGCGGAAGACGAGATCAACCGCCAGCGCGACCGGCTGCACCAGAACGAGAAGATGGCGGCTATGGGCTCGCTGCTCGCGGGCGTTTCCCATGAACTGAACAATCCGCTCGCCGTCGTCGTCGCACAGTCGACGCTGCTTCACGAATTCGCCGGCGACCCGCAGACCAAGGCGCGGGCGGAGAAGGTGCGGGCCGCCGCCGAGCGCTGCGGCCGGATCGTCAAGAGCTTCCTCAGCATGGTGCGCCTTCACGCCACCACCTATGCCGAGACCGACCTCAACCAGATCGTGCGCGCAGCACTCGAAGTAACCGCCTACGGCGCGCGCTCGTCCGGCATCGGCATCGAGGCCGACCTCGCTCCGGGCATGGTGATGGTGATGGGTGACTCCGACCACATCACCCAGGTGGCGGCGAACTTCCTTGTGAACGCGCAGCATGCGCTGAACACGCAGTCGGGCGAGCGTCGCATCAAGGTACGGACGTTCCGGGACGGCGACGTCAACGGCTTCTCGATCGAGGACAACGGGCCGGGCATCCCGAAATCGATCCGCGACCGAATCTTCGAATCCTACTTCACCACCAAGCCGGCGGGCGTCGGCACGGGCATCGGCCTGTCGATCTCCCGCTCCATCGTCGAGCGCCACAAGGGAAAGGTCTGGTTCGAGGACGTGCCCCCCAACGGCGCCCGGTTCATCGTGACGCTCCCTGCCCTGACCCATGCGGCCGAGGCCGAGGTCGCCGCAAAACCGGAGGCCGCGGACATCCGGCGGGCACTCATCATCGACGATGAGCCGGATGTGGCCGGTTCGCTCGCCGACATCCTGGAGCTGATGGGTGTCAAGTCGACCACCGTGACGGCCTGGACGTCGGCCGCGGAATCGCTCAGCGGGCCCGAGCCGGACATCGTGTTCTCAGACCTGCGCATGCCGGGAATGAGCGGTCTAGCAATCCACCGCGAGCTGACGGAGAGGCGGCCGGCGCTGGCGCGCCGTTTCGTGCTTGTCACCGGCGACATGATCGGCGCGCGCGCCGAAATCGAGGCGCTGGCGCCGCATCTTCGGCCCCAGGTGCTGGAGAAGCCGTTCAGCACGCTCGACGTGCGCAGCGTGCTCGCCGCGATCAACGACCAGGTGAGCTTGGGAAGGTCGTGAATGGTGGATGGCGCGATCATTGCACCGATGCTGTCCACCCCTATTCGCTTTCCACCCACCTGACGGAAAAACCCCCACCGCCAGGGAAGCGGTGGGGGTTTCCTGTTGCGCTGGACGGTCGATTGGAGGTCAGAACACGTTCGGCGTCGTGGAATTGATCTGATCGGCGACGACCAGCCTGATCTTGCGCTGCTCGCCCGTGCCTTCGCGGGTGATGACGGTCAGGCAGTCGAGCGTCTCGGCGCCCCATGCCTGGCCGGAGCAGGCCTCGTCCGCGGGAATATCGAGCAGCCGGTCGGCCTTGCCACCGGTCGCCGCGTCGGCCGGGAGGTCGGCGGCGGCAGGGGCGATCGCGGCCTGGGCGGGACCCTGCGACGGCAGCATCACCATCGAGATGAAAGCCGCGGCGACGATGACGGCGAACATCGCCATCGGATGCTCGTCGGTGAACCGGCGTGGTTCGAGCCTGGGGATGTCATATCGGCGCGCGGGCTGGCCGAACGGGTCGTTGACGATGGAGCTGGTTTCGATCTGGGCGGTCATTGCCGTCGCCTCTTGTCTCGCGTTCCCTGTTGGAGGCGTTCTAGGGTCAGGCTGTTTCCTTCCGATGATGTTGTTACATGCCTGTGTAACAGGGCAGATACACGCAGCATCGGGCAAAAGGAGGCACGCCCGGTCAACCGTCCGCACAGCGCGGCGGGCGGGTGGTGCGGGTGCGGCGTTTCGCCGTTTTTCCTTTTCGTAACCGGGCAGTCAGGTTCCCTTCCTGTCCGGCATCCCGTAGAGTTTGTGACTCGCTTCAGTCCGGCTTGGGGGCGGCACTCGAAGAAGGCGTTCCATTGACGCAGGAAAAAACGATACCGGTTTCGGCCCTGGTCGAACTGATCGAACTCGCAGGGCGATCAATGCACTCCATCGGCTACGCGGCGGAACTCTATCCGGCGCAATGGACGGCGTTGCGCTATTTCGCGAAGGCGCCCGACGGCATGCGGACGGCCAGCGAACTGGCGCGGTTCCAGGGGTTCGCCAACGGCCCTGTCAGCCGCACGGTGCGGACGCTCGTCCAGAAGGGGCTGATCCGCAAGTCGGATCACCAGCCGGTCGGGCGCGCCGAACATCTGGAAGTGACCCCCGCCGGCTACGAGATCCTCGAACGCGATCCGACCAAGGGAATCGCGGAATCGCTGGACGCGCTGAGCGCCGGCGAGCGCGAAATCCTCGCGCAGGCGCTGGAGACGGTGATTCGCGCGGCGGCGACGGTCTGGCCGCGCGAGGCAAAGACACGCGAACCGTCGGCCGCCTGATCGGCTCCGCACTGCGGCCAGCCGCCCACATCCGCATCCTCGACACGCCGATGCGCCGCGGGGCGACCGCACTCAGGCGCGGATCGCCTCGATCAGGTCGGCAACGTCGAACGGCTTGACGAGCAGCTTCTCGGCGCCCCACGCTTCGGCAAGCGCGGCGGCGGAGGCAAGCGACATGCCCGGCCCGCCGCCGGATATCGCGAAGATCCGCAGGTTCGGCTGCTTGCGGCGGATCGCTTTGATGACAGAAATGCCGTCGCCCTGGGGCATCCAGATGTCCGTCACCAGCACGTCGTACTGCCCGGCGTTCAGCTTCGCCAGCGTCTCCTCGCCCGTAGTCGCCTCGTCGACGCTCCAGCCGAGATCGCGCATCTCCAGCAGGATCGTGTAGCGGACCGCCGCCACATCGTCTGCGAGGAGGACGCGCGGTCCGCCCGCGCCGGGTTCACTTTGATTCGATCTGGGTTTCTGCTCGGATGTCTGCATCGGTCGGGATCTCGATCGAGACGATTGTACCTTGCCCCGGCGCCGACTGAATGTCGACGCTGCCGCCCCACACGTCCACGATCGCGGCGACGGCGGCGAGGCCGAGACCGTTTCCATCGGGACGCGACGTGACAAAGGGCTCCAGGGCGGTTCTCCGCATCTGCTCGTGCATGCCCTCGCCGTCGTCGGCGACGCTCAGCACGACCGTCGTGTCCGAGCGGCGGGCGACAGCGACGATGATCCGGCCCTCGCCGCCAACCGCCCGCGCCGCGTTCTGCACGAGGTTGCCGATGACCTGGAGCATTTCGCCCAGCGGCAGTCGCGGCCGGTCGACCGGTTCGATCTTGAGTTCGATGCCGAGCGACGGCGGCAGGCTGGCCTGAGCGGCCGCAACCGCGCGTTCCGCCGCAGCGTTGATGGGCAGCAGCGGGCCGCGGCGGCGGTGCGGGCTGACGGCGGCGAGGACGCCCCCGACCACGTCGCCGGCGCGCTTGCCGCTGTCGATCACGAGGTCGAGCATCTGCCGCGCCTCGCGGTCGCTGACATGCCGGTCGCGGACGCGGCGCGCCAGGTTGATGATCGGATGCAGCAGGTTGTTGACCTCGTGCGCGATGCCGCCGGCCATGCGGCCCATGGCGACGAGCTTGTTGCTCTCCGCTTCCTTCTCCCGCCGCTCCACCTGCGGCGTGATGTCGATGATCGTGCCGCGGATGCCGGCCTCGGTGCCGCCGGCCGCGGACCATGGCGATGCATTGAATGCGAACCAGCGCCCGCGCGCGTCGCCGTTCGGCACGTGCAACTCCAGCCCCTTGACCGTCTCCCGCAGGCTCTGCGCCCGCGCCAGGGGCGCCAGCGTTATCGGCTGCGACGGGTCGAGGCGCGCGCCAAGCGCCGCGATGAACTCGACGCCCCGCTCGAGCCCCAGTTCACGCGCCAGCGGGCCGGCAGCGTTGGAGATGAGCCCGGCCCGGTCGGTCTCGAAGAAGCTGTCCGTCGCGATCTCGGCATATTCGCGCAGCCGCTGCTCCTTTTCCTCGGCATCCCTGCGCAGCCTGAGTTCGCGCGCCTGGATGTCCGTCACCATGGCGATCGCCAGCGCGACCATCGACGCCACCACGTCGACGTACGGGTCGTCGGCCAGCGCCAGCGCCGCGCGCGGCGTGGGGAACAGGATGATCCAGATGCGCGCCAGCATGCCGATGAAGAGCGGCAGCCAGCAGATCAGGAAGATCCGGGCGTGACGGTTGCCCCGATAGGCGTAGACGGCAAGCGTTCCGATGCCGGCGAGGATGCCGGTCAGCATCGGCAGGCTGGCTTCGACGGGAATCGGCGTATCGATGCCGAGGCCGATCTTCAGCGCCGCATTGACCGACTGGAATGGAATGACAAGCGCCGCCGCCATCAGGAAATACGCCCATCGCCGCGCCGATCGCCACAGATCCAGGTAGCCGATCAGGAACACCAGCCAGGCGGACACGGCGAGCGGCCGCGGCAGATAGGCGACGAGGTCGGCCATCGCCGGCGAGGCGGGAAGCAGTTCGGCATGGAACAGCCCAGGCCCGCCGGAGATCGTCGTCATCATGGTGACCGACATCGCGCCGGCGGCGATCAGCGGCCATTCGCGCAGCAGCAGCCCGGTCACGGCGAGATACACGCCGAGCGCCGTCAGCGCTCCCCCGAGCACGGACGGGATGACGACATGGCCGCGGTCCCACGCCTCGTAGGCCCTGCGCGTCTCGACGAACACCGACCCGCGCAGGATGCTGAGCGTGTGGAAGCCGATATAGGCGGTGGCGCCTTCGATCTGGCCGCGCTGGAAATGAAACACCGGGGTGCGCGAGCCGAGGCCGGAGCGGCGGTTGTCGTCGTGCTGGGACCAGGGATATTCGGTGACGACGCCCTTGTTGTCGACGACGAGGCGGGCACTGCGCACACGCGGGTCGGACAGGCGGATAGTGACGTTGCCGTCGGTGCCGCCGACGCTCGGCACCGTAAACCGCAGCCAGAGCCAGCCATTGTCGAAATAGTGCATGCCGAACACCGGCACCGACCCGCCGGCCGGCGTGAAGCGCGCGGCCGTCTCCGCCGAAAGAAGATCGTCCGGACCGCCGATCGTGTCGAAGTCGAGGAGATAGTCGCTGCTCGAGCCGACGAGGATCGACTCCGACGTCACGTCCGGCGGCGGGCCGTAGCTTGCATCGATGCGGAGCGCGCTGATGAACAGGAACACGACGGACGCCGCGTAGAATGCCAGCGCGACGCCGGCGACCCAGAGCACGATCCGGCCGACACCTGCGTGAGGATCCCCGACCGTCTTGCGAACCGGCTCGATCGCCGCCAACGAAATACCCCACCGCCTCGCCTGCGAACCGGATGCGCGGAGCACGGCATGGCGCTGTGTTCCGGTCCAGACCGAAATGTAGCTCTGTGAGCAATTGCGCGAAAGATGCCTTTCGGCCTATTCCCTCCACCGGCGAGAGGAACTGCCGGCGTGTTGCCCTACATCCACATCGAGCCGATCCGTGTCGGCGGACTGACGATCGGCATCTTCGGCCTTCTGGTCGCCATCGGATGCCTCTCCGGCTATCTGGTGGCGCGGCGCGAGGCTCGGCTGCGCGGACTGGACCCCGCAGTCATCGACGGCTGCCTTTTCTGGGCGCTGATCCCTGGCTTCTTCATGTCGCGTCTGGTCGAACTGGTGTTCTATCACCCGGAGGAGTTGATCGCGCAGCCCTGGGCGCTGCTGAACCTTTGGGCTTCGATGTCGTCCTTTGGCGGCTTTCTCGGCGGCACGCTCGGCGTGGTCGGCTATTTCCTCTATTCGCGGAAGCCGGTGATCGCCTATTGCGAATGCCTGGTCGTCGGCTTCGTCATCGGCTGGTTCTTCGGACGGCTCGGCTGCAGCATCGTCCACGACCACCCCGGCGCGCTCACCGACTTCCCGCTCGGCGTCCGCTTTCCGGACGGCACTCGGCACGATCTCGGCCTCTACGAATGGCTGTTCACGATCATCGTCATCATCGTCGTCTTCACCATCCCCCGGCTCAGACTGCCGAGCGGCGTGCTCTTGGGCGGCGTCGCCGCGGTCTACGCGATGGTCCGCTTTCCTCTCGACTATCTGCGCGTGGCCGATGTCCGCTACGGCTCGCTCACCGCGGCGCAGTACGCATGCATGGCGTTGTTCCTGGTCGGCGTCGCCCTGATCGTCCACGGGCTTCGGCGAGGCGTCCCGGCCGCCGTGGCGCGCTAGCCACAGTCGGCCTCCTCTCTCAGCCCAGGCTTGCCCGATCCGGGTTCGGCGTGATTGACTCCGCGGTGCGGACGGCTAGCATCTGCTCACTGAAGTAGTGCGTGCTGCCACCGGGGGCTTGATGAACGCGTTGCTGCCTGGGACCATGGAAGGCACGCCGGTTGAACCCGTGGCAGGGCCGCAACTCGATTCCGTCATGGTCGGGATCGATGTCGGCTCCACCACGGTGAAGACAGTGGTGGTCGATCCGGCGACGTTGGAAATCCTGTTCTCCGACTACCAGTACCACGGCACGCAGCAGGCCGAGACGGTGGAGAAGCAGCTCACGGCCATCGAGCAGCGCTTTGCGCATGTGCCGCGCGGCAATATCCGCACCGTCATCACCGGCTCGGGCGCGGGACCGCTGCGCGAGCCGCTCGGCTCGGGCTTCATCCAGGAGGTCAACGCCGTCGTGATGGCGGTGGATGCGCTGCATCCCGACGCCGGCTCGATCATCGAGCTCGGTGGCCAGGACGCCAAGATCATCATCTACAAGACCGACCCGCAGACCGGCCAGCGACAGGCCGACTCCTCAATGAACGACAAATGCGCCTCGGGCACCGGCGCGACCATCGACAAATGCATGATCAAGGTCGGCGTCGAGCGCGAGCGCGCCATGGCGCTGCGTTTCGACGACACCAAGCTGCACCATGTGGCGGCCAAATGCGGCGTCTTCGCCGAAACCGACATCGTCAATCTGATCAAGTCGGGCATCCCCTCCGACGAAGTGCTCTGCTCGCTGGCCGACGCCATCGTCTCGCAGAACCTGTCGGTGCTCACCCGCGGCAACACGCTGCCGCACAAGGTCGTGCTGCTGGGCGGCCCCAACACCTATCTGAAGTTCCTGCAGGACTGCTGGCGTAAGCGCATCCCGGAAATCTGGACGCTGCGCGGCTACGAATGGCCGAAGGACATCGCCATCGAAGACCTGATCTTCGTGCCGGACAATTCGCATCTCTACGCGGCCTACGGCGCGGCGGTCTTCGGCCTGAAGAAGGGCGAGCACGAGGGCGCCTATCCGGGCCTGGACGGCCTGCGCGCCTACATCGGCGGCGGCCGCGCCGCGCGGCTGGGCTACAAGGCGGGGCCGGCGCTCGTGAAGAGCGACGAGGAGTTGCAGGCCTTCGTCGCCAAATACCGCATCCCGCCGTTCCAGCAGGCGGAGTTCCCGCGCGGCGCCACCGTGCGCGGCTACATCGGGCTGGACGGCGGCTCGACCTCCTCGAAGGCGGTGCTGATCGGCGAGAACGGCGACCTGCTGTTCAAGACCTACATGCTCTCCAAGGGCAATCCGATCGAGGACATGAAGATCCTGCTCGCCAACATCCGCGAATATGGGCGCAAGCAGGGCATCAAACTGGAGATCGCCGGCTTCGGCGCGACCGGCTATGCCGGCGCGGTGCTGGAGCAGGCGCTGAACGCCGACGCGGCGATCGTCGAGACGGTCGCGCACATGATCGCGGCGGTGCATTTCTTCGGCGACGTCGACGTGATCTGCGACGTCGGCGGGCAGGACATCAAGGTCCTGTTCATGGTCAACAAGCAGATCCGCAACTTCCGCCTGTCGAACCAGTGCTCCGCCGGCAACGGCATGCTTCTCCAGGCGATGGCCAGCCAGTTCGGCGTCAAGGTCACCGACTATTCCGACCACGCCTTCGCGGCGAAGCTGACGCCGGTCTTCTCCTATGGCTGCGCCGTGTTCCTCGATTCCGACCGCGTCACCTTCCAGAAGGAGGGATTCTCACGCGACGAACTGCTGGCCGGGCTGGCGATGGTCCTGCCCAAGAACATCTGGCAGTACGTCGTGCAGATCCCCCGCATGGCGCAACTCGGCAGGAGCTTCGTCCTGCAGGGCGGCACGCAGTACAATCTGTCCGTCGTCAAGGCTCAGCACGACTACATCCGCGAGCGCGTGCCGAACGCCGAAATTCACGTCCACCCGCATCCGGGCGAGGCCGGCGCCCTGGGTGCCGCCCTGGAGACAAGACGCGTGGTGGAGCGGCGCGGCCACTCGACCTTCATCGGCCTCGAAGCAGCGATCGCGCTCGGCTACTCCACGAAGAACGACGAGAGCACGATCTGCTCCTTCTGCCCGAACCACTGCCACCGCACCTTCATCGACACGGTGAAGCCGGACGGCGGCACAAGCCGCTACATCGCAGGCTTCTCCTGCGAGCGCGGCACGGTGGAATCGCAGGAGGCGCTGGGCGAACTCGTCCGCAACCGCAAGAAGCTGAAGTCCTACTACCCGAACCTCGTGGATTACGAGGCCAAGCTCGCCTTCAAGAGCTTCTACAAGCCTGAGCCGCTGCCGGCCGACGGCGCGCCGGTCGACGATGTCGAGGTCAGGAAGACGCTGCTGGGCAAGATCGTGCGCAAGCCGGTGACGCGCCGCTTCGGGCGCTCGTCCGAGGAGGCCGCGGCGAAGCGCAAGACGATCCGCGTCGGCATTCCGAAAGTGCTGAACATCTATTCGTCGGCCCCGATGTTCCGCGCCTATTTCGAAAGCGTCGGCATCACGCCGCGCAACGTCGTCTTCTCCGACTTCACGTCGGAAGAGCTGTGGAACACCGGCAACAAATACGGCTCGATCGACCCGTGCTATCCAGCCAAGGTCGCGCAGTCGCACATCCACAATCTTCTGAACGACAAGCACAAGGAAAAGCCGCTCGACTACATCTTCTTCCCCTGCATCACCCATCTGCCGACGTTCCTCGAGGGCCTGCCGGATTCCACCTCATGCCCGATCGTTGCCGGCACGCCGATGGTCATGCGCGCCGCCTTCACCAAAGAGGTCGACTTCTTCAAGCGCGCCGGCGTGGAGTATGTCTGCCCCGCGGTGACGCTGATCGAGCCGCACTATTTCAAGCAGCAGATGTGGGAGGCATGGGGCGCACGGCTCGGCCTGACCCGCGACGAAAGCGATTTCGCCTGCGACCAGGGTTTCCGGGCGATGGAGCAGTTCGACGCCGAGATGGAGCGGCGCGGGCTGGAGGTGCTGGACGAGATCGAGCGCGACAGCAAGGTGGCGCTGCTGATGCTCGGCCGCCCCTACCACAACGACCCGGGCATCAATCACGACGTGCTGGAGGAATTCCAGGCGCTCGGCTACCCCATCCTGTCGATCCGCTCGATCCCAAAGAACAAGGAGTGGCTCGAGCGCTACTTGACGGATGACGGAGAGACCGGCGGCCTGTCGCCGATGGTGATCCGGGACGTTTGGCCGGAGGCCTATTCGACCAACTCGGCGCAAAAGGTCTGGGCGGCCAAGTTCGCGGCGCGGCACCCCAACATCGCGGTGCTCGACCTGTCGAATTTCAAGTGCGGCCACGACGCGCCGACCTACGGATTGATCGACAGCGTCATCAATGCCGCAGGAACGCCATTTTCCGCGCTACACGACATCGACGCGAACAAGCCGGGCGGTTCCATCAAGATCCGCGTCTCGACCTATGCCTACACGCTGGAGCTTCGGCGCCAGCAGCTCTCGGACCTCGCAGCGAAGCGCGGCGAACTGGAGCAGGCACTGGCGGCCAAGCGTGCCGAGCTTCTCGCGGACTACAAGGACGACTTGCTGGCGGCCATCGGAGGGGATGGCACCTCGGCGGCGCCGGCGGTGCTGGACGCCATCTATGCCGAGTTCCTGGAAACGGGCACCGGCTCCTACTTTCCGGTACCGGCCGAGGCGCCGCGGGCGCGCGGCGTGGTCGAACTCGCCTAGACGACAAGAACAAAGACGCAGGGGTTGCGGTCATGGGTGAAATGTTCAGGCAGAGCGTCAACGACAACGGCAGGGTGGTTCCGCTGCGATCCGGCCAGCCGCTGCGCGTGTTGCCGGGCGGGCTGTCGCCTGCCGAGGAATTGAAGCGCTTCGAGTCGCAGGAGCGGGAACGGTTGGGCCTCGTCCGGCAGGCGATCGAGCACTGGGCCGACGCCAATCCCATGACCTTCACGAAGAAGCAGCGCGCCGAGACCACCATCCTGTTCGGCGGACTGACCAAGGTCCAGGACTATCTGGTCAGCGCGGGCGTGTCCGGGCTCGGCTACCGCTTCGTGGCGCTCGACGTTCCCGATACCGCCGCGCTCCGCTTCGGCAAGGAATTCGGCAATCGCGGCCAGTGCAACCCGACCTATTTCACCGTCGGCAACCTCGTCCAGTATCTGGTCAAGCTGCGCGACGAGCAGGGCATGAGCGCGAAGGACATCGTCGACAGATATGTCTTCGTGACCGCCGGCGCCTGCGGCCCGTGCCGCTTCGGCACCTATGCCACCGAATATCGCAAGGCGCTGCGCGACGCCGGCTTCGAGGGCTTCCGCATCCTGCTCTTCCAGCAGCAGGCGGGTCTCAACCAGTCGACCGGCGATGCGGGGCTCGACCTGTCGCCGCCCTTCTTCAAGGCGATCGTCAAGTCGATCATCGCCGGCGACGTGATCAACCTGATCGGCTACCGCATCCGCCCCTACGAGGTCGTGCCGGGCGCCACCGACGCGGCGATCGACGAGTGCAAGCAGATCCTGCGCTCGGCGATGCTGGCGAAGCGCAGCCTGCTGCGGGCGCTCTATCTCTGTCGCGCGGTGTTCGCAAAGGTGAAGGTCGACCACACGCGGGTGAAGCCGAAAGTCTCGATCATCGGCGAGTTCTGGGCGATGACGACCGAGGGCGAGGGCAACTACCACATGCAGCGCTTCCTCGAGCAGGAAGGCTGCGAGGTCGACATCCAGCCGGTGACCGCCTGGCTGCTTTACATGGTCTGGCAGGTTCAGTGGGACACCAGACGGCGCATGGGGCTGCGCGGCGAGGACGCCGGCAAGAGCGGGCTGAAGGGCAAGGACCCGCGCAAGCGCCTGATGATGCTGAAGGGCGCGGATCTCGCCGTGCGCGGCATGTTCCAGACGATGGCGCGGCTCGCCGGACTGCGACACTACCATCTGCCGAACATGGACGAGATCGCCGACCTCGCGCACGAGCACTACGACAATAATCTGCGCGGCGGAGAAGGCCACATGGAGGTCGGCAAGCTGTTGCAGATGGCGCAGAAGCGGAAGGCCCACATGGTCGTGAGCGTGAAGCCGTTCGGCTGCATGCCTTCGTCGGGCGTTTCCGACGGCGTTCAGTCGCTGATCAAGTCGCGCTATCCGGGCATCGTCTTCTCGATGATCGAGACGACCGGCGACGGCGCGGTCAACGTGTTGTCGCGGCTGCAGATGGACGTCTTCAAGGCGCAGGAACTCGCCAACCGCGAGTTTGAGGAAGCACGAGGATCGGGCGCGGGCATTCTGGGCCGGATGTCGCGCCTCTTCGCTGGCCGCCTCGATACCGCGTTACGGTATCCGCACAGCAAGGGACGCGCCGGCACGGCCGCGCGGCTGGCCTTCGAGCGGGGCGGCCGGTAGCTCGAGCCCCCCGCAAAGGTCTGGCTCGGCGAACTGCGCTCCGACCTTGCAACCGTCCAGACCGGCGGCAGCCCAGGGCGGCTAAGCGCGCCGTTGGCGCTTTGCCATTCCGGGATGCCATGTGTATGAAAAGCGCAGGCATTCGCCCGTTGCGGGCGCAGCCCGACCCTCCACCCGAAGCAAAAATGTGACACTCCGGGCGAATCCTGCGGACACAGGCACCCGAGGAAGTTGACACTGATCACTTCCGGAGGAACTATCGGTGTGCAGGATTGACGCCGCGCGGAGGGACGCGCTCGTCCGCCAAGCTCCAACTTGGTGCCCGCGGGGTTAAACAACGAACAGGGTGGACAGTCACGTGTCTCAAATCAAAGCCAGTTCCGGCATGGGTCGCCTCGGCTACCTGATCGCCGGCGCGACCCTCGTCGCCATGCCGCTGACAGCCGTGTTCGGCTGCGGCAACGCCGAGAAGGAAGCGGAACTCTATTATATGTACGACCAGCAGTCGAACGGCCGCACCGCGTATCTGAAGACCGATGGCGGCTTCAACGGCGCCAACGCCGAAACCGGCACCGTGTCTTCAAACCTCTCGGCGGACGACACCGAGGCGAGCTTCGATTTCGACACCAAGGATGGTGAGGGGCAGATCGATGGCTTCGCCCAGCGCAAGACCGGACCGCACACGGATCCGACCTTCGCCGAGTTTGGGCCGACAACGCTCTACGGCAACGCCGGCGGCCGTCGCATCGAGGTGACGCCGCTCGGCGACGTCGACGACGATGGCAATTCCGACGACGCGTTCCTGATGTTCACGCATGATGCGCAGGGCAAGGAATTCAGCATGTCCTACGGCGGCACGCGGACGACGCTCAAGGATATCGACGACGTCCGGAAGAAGGGCGACGCCCACACTGCGACCTATCGCGGCAAGGGCGAGTTCTACACCGCGATCGGCACCGACGTCTTCCGTCACAGGGGCAAACTGGAAATGAAAGCGACCTTCGCCGGCGACAAGGCGGGCATCGAAGGAGAAATCAACCAGCTCCGGCAGACGAACGTCGGCGGTGCACCCGTGCCGGCACCCGTGGCCTTCGACAAGCTGAAGTTCACCGGCAAGTTCGACAAGGAAGTCAGCCCCGACTACGAGACGACCGACTGGGCGCACTTCAACGGCACCAACCAGGTCACGAAGCTGACGTCGAAGGGCGTGGGCTCGTTCTTCGGCGCCAAGGCAGGCGGCACCGTCGGCGTCTTCTCGGGCACCGGCAGCGTCATCCACGGCGGCTCCAAGGTTAACCTCCTTGGTGCGTACCACGGGACGACCGGCGAAAACCGCTAGGGTTTATGCTAGGATTACCGGCGGCGCGGACGATACTTCATCCGCGCCGCCGTCTTGTTGGGGTCAATCAGTCAGGCGTCATGACAGCCATCCATCCGACAGCGTCGCCGACACGCGCCGGACGAATGTTTCGAGCCGCCCTGCTCGCCGTGGGGACGTCTCTGCTGTCCACCCTGCAGCCTGCCGGGCCGCTGGCTGCGCAGCCGGCCGAGCAGACCGTCGCGGTCACCAGCACCGCGCAACTCGTCGCGGTCGTCCGTCGCCTGGTGGCGGACAAGCGCTACGACGAGGCCCGGCAGCTCATCGCCGAGTGGCAACCCGACGACGCGACCTATCAGTACCGCGTCGCCTATGTCGAAGGCATGATCCAGCAGGACCGCGGCGAGCTGGACGCGGCCATCGCCACCTATCGCAGCATCCTTGCCGACCGGCCCGACTTCACCGCCGTCCGCTACGACCTCACGCAGGCGCTGTTCCAGGCCGGGCAGGACGATGCGGCCAAGTACAACGCCGAACTGCTGATCGCGGCGGGCGTCGACGACCAGGTCGGTGGCGGCCTGAAGAACATCGTCGGCGAGATCAACGACCGGCGGCCGATCCGCTTCCGCGCCTACGCATCGTTCCTGCCCAGCACCAACATCAACGGCGGCACCGACAACAGCATCGTGCTGATCGGCGGCATCCCCTTCGTCATCGGCAACCAGTCGAAGCGCATGTCCGGGATCGGCTACATGATCGGCGGCGAGATGCTGTTCCGCCAGACTTTCGCGCCGACCCTGTCGTTCGTCGGCTCGGTCGGCATCGGCGGCCGGTTCTACCCGCAGATCGAGCGCGCCGAGCTGACCTTCAACGTCAGCGCCGGCGTCGAGAAGGAGATAAATCGGGGCAAGATCACCGTGTCCGCGATCGGACGGCAGGACTTCGATCATGTCACGCCCGCCTTCCGCTCGATCGGCGGGCGCGTCGAGTTCAGCCGCTTCGTCGGCCAGCGCAGCCGAATGTACACGAGCCTGACGGTCAGCCACCTCGACTATCTGGGCTCGACGTTCCGCGACGGCTGGAAGGGCGAGCTGGAGGGCTTCGTCGACACCTTCCTGAAGGCCAACCGCTTTATCCGCGTGCTGGGCGGCGTGGAGACCGAGCAGACCGAGACGCAGTTCCTGTCCTATACCGAAGGCCGCGGCGGGCTCGGCTTCTACACCGAGGCGCCCTGGGGGCTCACGCTCTACATGCAGGGAAGCTACGCCAACCGATTCTACCGCGGGCGCATGCCGTTCATCGGCATCCCCCGCAACGACGACCGCTTCGAGGGACAGGTCACCGTCACCAAGCGCGACCTCACTTTCCTGGGCGTCGCACCGCAGGTCACCTACAGCGCCATCGTCAACAAATCCAATTCCGCCTTCGACGAATACGTCGTCCACGGCCTCGACGTCCGGCTGGTCAAGGAATTCTGACCGCCTTCCCCACCCGACCGGTCGAGCCGGCAGCCGCCGAGCATTTTTGCGGCCTTTTGCTCACTGTTCCGACTCCGGGTTAACGCCCGGATTTTCCGGGCGTTTTTCGCGTGATTTGACGCTTACGGCACTGTGCCGGTTTGTCCTTGCATCCGCTAAACTGTTGCAAATCAATGGGAAATATGCTCTAGCTTGAATGAACATTCAGCAACTAAGAGCATGACGATGAACCCGCACGTCGCAAACGTCGCGGTGCCCAACGATTGGGACCGGCGCGGCCTCCCCGGCTGGAGCTACCACAGCCCCGCGCTTCTCGAACTCGAGAAGGAACATGTATTCCGCAGCCATTGGCAGATCGCCGGCCACGTCTCCGACGTGCCGAATCCGGGCGACTACCTAACGATGGACGTTGTGGGGGAGCGCGCGCTTATCGTGCGCGGCAAGGACGGCGTCGTCCGCGGCTTCCACAATTTGTGCCGGCACCGTGGCAGCCGCGTCGTCGCCGACAGCCAGGGCAACTGCAAGAACGCGCTGGTCTGCCCTTTCCACGGCTGGGTCTACAATCTTGACGGAACTTTGCGGGGTGCGGCGCGCCCGCGCTCCTTCCCCGATCTCGACAAGAACGAGTTCGGCCTGATGCAGCTCGACCTGGAGATCTGGATGGGCCTGATCTTTATCCGCTTCCGCACGGGCGATCAGCCTTCGGTCGCGGAACTGCTGAAGCCCATCGAGGCCGAGCTGTCGCACTATGACGTCGCCGACATGGTGCCTTCGTACGGCATCTGGACCCAGAAGACGCCGGTGAACTGGAAGTCGGTCCGCGACGTCGACAATGAGGGCTACCATGTCGCCATGGCGCATCCCGCGCTGCAGGATCTCTACGGCGCGACTTATTTCGACGAGCCCTTCGTCAACGGCGTGTCGCGCTCCTTCGCGACGTACAATCCGCACGCGGGACGGCGCTGGAGCGTGCGCAACTACATCCGGATGGGACGTGAGCAGGAGCGCCTGCCCGAGCATCTGCGCAAAGCGTGGATCTATTACGGCATCTTCCCGAACGCGGTGATTTCGGTGATGCCGGAATCGGTCCAGTTCTACCAGGAGTTCCCGCTGTCGACCGGCGAGACGCTTCTGCGCGGCGCCATCTACCGGTATCGCGACGAGGACCGCCAGATGGCGGCGGCCCGCTACCTCGCCTTCCGCATCGACCGCGACACGATGGCGGAAGACGTCCAGCTCTCGGTATGGTCGAACGAGTCGATGCTATCCGAGGCTTTCGGGGGCTTCTACCTTTCCGACCTCGAATACGGCGTACGCACGCACCACGACCATCTGCGCGAACTGGTGCCGATCCTCGGACTGGAGACGGCGCCGGAGGAGAAGGACATGTGGAGCCTGAACGAGGCACTGCTCAGCCGCGGCTGAGCATCAGCACCAGCAGTCGGAACCCTCGCCGCCGAAGTTCTTCTGGGCGAAGGTAATCGCGTCGCTGTAGCTCGTGTAGGTGGCGAAGGCGCAAACCGGGTTCCCCCGCCTCACGATCATCTGCGCCAGGTCCCAGAACGAGATCTCGATGCGCTCGTCGGCGCAGTAGACCGTATATTTCTCGACCTCATAGGACACCGCCGGTTGGACGAAGGCGGGGATTGCCGGGATCGAAAGGCCGATCGCCGCTGCAATGGCGGGCACGTTGCGCATGGACGTCTCCGTGAACGAAGACGGCAAGCCTAGGGAAGACTGGCTGAACGGCGGATGAAGGAATTGTGGCGGCGGACTCCCGCCCTCAACCTCGCCAGACCCCCTCGCGGCGGAGGTCGTCCATCGTCCGTGAAATCCCCTCGCGCAGGATGCCGACGAGGTCGTCGACCTGCTCGCGCGTGATGATCAGCGGCGGCGACATCACGCACATGTTGATCAGCGGGCGCACCAGGAGGCCCAGCGCCTGGCAGTGCGCGTCGATGCGTCGGCCGACATTCTTGTCGAGCTGCAGCGGATCGTTCGACTCGCGGTCGGCAACGCACTCCACGCACGCCATCAGGCCGAGCCCGCGGACCTCACCGACGAGAGGCAGGTCCTCCAGCGCCTTCATCTCCTGCTGGAAATAGGCGCCGACTGTGCGGGCGTGATCGAGAATGCCGCCCTCCAGCAGGTCGAGGTTCTTCAGCGCCACAGCGCAGCCGATCGGGTGGCTTGTGTAGGTGAGCCCGTGGCCGAACATCGCCTCGGGATGGTTGGAGCGCCGCAGGTCCTGCAGCAGCCGCTCCGAGATCATCACACCACCCAGCGGGAAGTAGCCTGAGGTGACGCCCTTGGCGAAGGTGATCATGTCGGGTTCGACGCCGAACACATCCTTCGATGCGAACACATGGCCGAGGCGGCCGAAGCCGGTCACCACCTCGTCGGAAACGTAGAGGATGTCGTTCTCACGGCATATCTCGCGAATGCGCGGCAAATAGGTCTCCGGCGGCACGATCACGCCGCCCGAGGCCTGCACCGGCTCGCCGACGAAAGCGCCGATCCTGTCGGCACCGAGCCGCGCCACCGCATTCCGGAACTCCTCGACGAGGAAATCGGCAAAGCCTTCCTTCGACACGCCGGCCGGCCGGCGGAACGGATTGGGAGCAGTGAGCTTCGTGACCAATGCGTCGGCGCCGTCCATCCAGTCGGCGTCGCGCGGGCGGCCGTTTAGCGACGCGGACAGGTAGGTCGAGCCGTGATAGGCCCCGCCGCGCGACAGGATGAGCTTCTTGTCCGGGCGGCCGCGGACATTGTTGTAGAACTGCATGAAACGCAGCGCCGTCTCGACGGCCGACGAACCGCCGGTGGTGAAGAAGACGTGGTTCAGGTCGCCGGGCGCATGGCCGGCGAGGCGCTCGGCGAGTTCGGCCGAGGGCGAACTCATCGTGTACCACGGCGTGTTGTAGGACAGCGCCATGGCCTGCTCGTACATGACCTCGGCGAGTTCCTTGCGCCGGTGGCCGACATTCGTGCACCACATGCCGGCCGGCCCATCGATCAGCCGGCGGCCGTCGCCGTCGGTGATGTAGATGCCGTCGCCGTCCGTAACGAAGGTGCGGGCCTCGTCGCCGACGCTGCCAGCGAACGGCCAGGGCTGAACCAGATGCTTCGTCGCCTGACCGACGGCGCGGGCCGCCTCGTCCGCAAACCCGCTGTCGATCCGCGTGTCCCTGATGGCCGCCATCGTCGCCTCACATTTCGTTCACCGGAAACAACGCATGAGCGTGAACTTATCTAAACGCCCGGTATTATTGCCGATTTCAATCCGTTTTTGAATGTCCGTTCAATCAATATCGCAGAAATCGCGCTTGATTTCAATTGCCGGATGCGCATGATGCTGCCGTTCGGCGCGGCAACCGCGCAGCGACAGCGCGATGGGGACCCGCGTGAGGCGACGGCACGACATTGGTGAACCTCAGGGCGAAGAACCGCCCAGTCGCGCGGACACGCTGCGATGACCGCGGCGGCGGAACGTTCGGGGGCGGCCAGCGCCCACCGTATCCGTCGCGGCACCCTTCTCCGCTCCGAACAGGCGCAGGGCATAGCCCTGATCAGCCCGACATTCCTGTACGCCCTGATCCTGCTCGTCGCGCCCGTCTTGGTCGTGATCGCGCACAGCTTCTGGACGCAGGACTTCCTGACGATCGACCGCACCTTCACGCTGGAGCAGTACCGGATCGCGCTGACCGAGCCGATCTATCGCGACCTGCTGGCGCGGTCGCTCTACATCTCGCTGACGGTCAGCATCCTGACGGTCTTCCTCGCCTACCCGATCGCCTACTACATCTCCTTCCACGGCGGCGCCCACAAGAGCCTCTGGTTGTTCGTCATCACGATCCCGTTCTGGACCAGCTACCTGCTGCGCGTGATGTCGTGGAAGGTGATCCTCGGCTACAACGGCGTGCTGAACTCCGGCCTCATGGGCCTCGGCATCATCGACGAACCGTCGACGTCGTTCCTCTACAACACCAACGCCGTGATCATCACGCTGACGCATGCGTGGGCGGCGTTCGCGGTTCTGCCCATCTTCGTTTCGCTGGAGAAGGTCGACAGGACGCTGCTTGAGGCGGCGAAGGATCTGGGTGATGGGCCGATCCGCAGCTTCCTGCGCGTGACGCTGCCGCTCACGCTCCCCGGCGTCATCTCGGCGCTGCTGATCGTGATGATCCCGACCGTTGGCGACTACGTCACGCCGAAGCTCGTGGGCGGCAAGGACGGCGTGATGATCGCCACGGCGATCGAGACGCAGTTCAAGCGCGGGGCCAACTGGCCGCTGGGCGCCGCGCTCTCCGTCATCACGATGACGGTGGTGACGGTCATGGCGGCGTCGATCGTGTTCGTGATCCGCCAGGCCGGGAGGCGCGTGCGATGAGCCGCATCCTGTCGCGGTGGCTCACCGTCTACGCCTTCCTGTACATCGTCTTCCTCTACCTGCCGGTGATCTTCCTGCCGATCTTCTCGGTCAACACCTCGGCGGTGCCGCAGTTCCCGCTCGCGGGCTTCACATCGAAGTGGTACGTCGAACTGCCGAAGACACCGGCGCTTCTCGACGCGGCCTGGAACAGCCTGATCGTCGGCCTGTGCGCTGCGGTCCTCTCGACGATCCTCGGCATCTGCGCCGCCCGCGCCGTCACCCGCTACCGGTTCCGCGGCCGCACGGTCGCCAGCGGGCTGATCATGGCGCCACTCGTCCTGCCCGAGATCATCCTGGCAGTGTCGTTGCTGATCGTCATCCTCTCGCTCGGCCTTCAGCTCTCGCTCTTCACCGTGATCCTCGGACACGTGCTGATCTGCATCCCCTATTCGGTGACGGTGCTGAACGCCGGCTTCGAGGGTTTCGACCGCAGCCTCGAGGAGGCCTCGGCCGACCTCGGCGAGACCGCCTTCGGCACGTTCCGTCGCGTGACGCTGCCAATGGTGGCGCCGGCGATCATCTCGTCGCTGCTGGTCTCGTTCACGATCTCGCTCGACGAATTCATCATCGCCTTCTTCCTCGCCGGCACGGAAGTCACCCTGCCGGTTTACATCTGGGGGCAGCTCCGCTTCGCGGCCAGGCTGCCCGGCGTGCTGGCGCTCGGCACGCTGCTCCTCGTCGGGTCCTTCATCCTTTTGTCCTTCGCCGAGATCATGCGCCGGCGCGCGCAGCGGCGCATCCAGATGGGAGGCGCGATTGCCTGACCGCCCGATGATCCAGATCGCCGGCGTGTCCAAGGCGTATGGAAGCTTCAAGGCGCTGGACGATGCCACGCTGACGATCCGCGAGGGGGAGTTCTTCTCGCTGCTCGGCCCCTCGGGCTGCGGCAAGACCACGCTGCTGCGCATGATCGCAGGCTTCGACACGCCGACCGAAGGCACGATCGCAATCGACGGCCAGCCGATGGACGGCATTCCGGCCAACCGACGCCCGACGAACATGGTGTTCCAGAGCTACGCCATCTTCCCGCATCTCAACGTCGACCAGAACGTCGCCTACGGGCTGAAGCGGCTGAAGCTCGGCGCCGCGGAGGAACGTCGCCGCGTCGACGAGGCGCTGGCGCAGGTGTCGCTGTCGGGGCTGGGCAAGCGCGGCGCGACGGAACTCTCCGGCGGCCAGCGCCAGCGCGTGGCACTCGCGCGTGCGCTCGTCATGCGGCCGAAGGTGCTGCTCCTGGACGAGCCGCTGTCGGCGCTGGACAAGAAGCTGCGCGAGCAGATGCAGGTCGAACTGCGCCGCCTGCAACAGGCGGTGGGCATCACCTTCGTGCTGGTCACGCACGACCAGTACGAGGCGCTCGGCATGTCCGACCGCATCGCCGTGATGTTCGGCGGCAGGATCGCGCAGGTCGCGGCGCCGTCGCAGATCTACCAGCGGCCGGTGAACCGCCAAGTCGCCGACTTCCTCGGCGGCATGAACTTCATCCGTGCCAACGTGGTGGAGACGAACGGCACCGCGATCACGGTCGAAACCGCCGGCTTCGGCCGCGTCAAGACGGAGAAGCCGTCCGGCTTCAACGACGAAACCCGGGAGACGACGCTGGGCATAAGGCCCGAGCGGCTGCGGGTGCTGTGGGACGACGCCAAGGCCAAGCACGAGATCGCCGGGACGATCGTCGACCGGCACTATTTCGGCGAGATCACCCACTTCATCGTCGACGTGCCCGGCTTCGAGAAGACTCTGTCCGTCTCGGAGTCAAACAATTTCGGCGCCGACGACCTGCCGGTCGGCGCGCCGGTGCGGCTGGGCTACGACCCCGACGCGTTGGTCGCGCTGGCGGATTGACCGGGCGCGCTACAGACCCGCGGCAATCCGCGCGGCCGCCGCGCGCCCCGCGATCAACGCGCCCTCGATGTAGCCCGGGAACGACGGCGAGAGCTCCGAGAAGACGAAGTGCAGCGGCGGCTGGCCGGTGCGGATGATGTCTTCCGCAGTATGCGCACCTGCATCCACGATCAGGTCGCCGTAGCCGCCTCCGCTCCAGGGATCGTCGCACCAGTCGTGGTGCCAGACGTCGAGCGCAGCCCGCGCTTCGTCGCCGAGCGCCGCGGCGAGGTGATCGAGGATCAGCGCACGGATGTCGCCCCGACGCCAGACACGCGCCAGCGGCCCGCCGGCAAAGACGCCCAGCGCGGCCTGTCCATCCATGCTGGCGTCGCAGCAGAAGAGTCCGACAGGATCACGCCACATGACCATGCCGCTCAGACCCCGGTCGCGCCAGAAGGGCGTCGCGTAGCGCACCCGCGCCTTGATGACGGAGCCGCTTTGCCAAACGCCCAGCGCACCGGAAAGCGGGGCGTCGAGCGCGGGCGTATGAACGATCCGCGACGCAGCGACCGGAGGCACGGCGATCAGCACCGCCCTCGCCGCCAGCGCGCCAGTATCCATCACGACGCGCACGTGCCCGTCGCGCAGTTCCACGGCCCTGACGGGTGTCGAGAGGCGCACGCGGTCGCCGAGGCCGGCGGCAAGACGGTCGGCGAGCGCCTGCATCGTCTCGGCCAGCGAGTATTGCAGCTCGAACTGCTCGTTCGTGATGCGTCGGTCGGTATCGGCCAGATGCCAGGCCGGCACGCTTTCCAGAGGCAGGCACCAGAGGCCTTCGATCATCGAGCGGAAACCGGCCTTCGCATTGGAAGACACGTCCTGCCGACCCAGCCAGTCAGCGACGCTGTCGCGTGAGTTCCTGTCGTCCGCCATCTCCTGCTTGAGCTTCTCACGAAGCCCTACCGACTGCGCATAGGAGACGGCACGGGCGGCGATATCGAGGGGCGGTTGCGTGACAATCTCGCCCTGCACTGGCGTCGGCACGACGGTCAGCGCATGGCGCTCGACGAGTCGAGCCACCTCGACCATGTCGTCGCAATAGTACTGGCCGCCGATGTCGAGCCGCTCGCCAAGACCGTTGACGGTCGCACCCGCCTTGCCACCAACGCGATCGCTGGCCTCGACGACGACAACGTCGAGACCCGCGCTGTTGAGGTCCGTGGCCGCCGCAAGGCCGGAGAAGCCAGCCCCGACGACGATCACATCATGCGGTGAAATCCGTTCGTCCAATCAGTACCCGGCTTTGATCTTCTCGAACTCGGCGATCATCTTGAGCTTGAGTTCGCTGGGCAGCGGCGACTGGAACAGCGTCTTGTCGACGAACTTCTCGACATCGTCATAGCCCATCTCCGTCAGCGTCGCGGGATCGACCGAGGCCAGCGACTTGGCATTGGCATGCGCATAACCCCAGTCCGACAGCAGGTACTGCGCGACTTCCGGCGTGTTGATGGAGTTGAGGAAGTCATAGGTCTTCTCGACGCTGCCCGGCGCGTCCTTGAGATGGACGTAGCCGCAGACCCAGGTCGAGATGCCCTCGTCGGTGTCCTTCTTGCCCTTGATCGGCGCACCGCCGATGGACGACTGGATCGACGCGTCGTTCCACGCCCAGGCCAGGTCGACCTCGCCGCCGCTCATCGCCTGCACGATCTCGGTGTTGTCCGTCCAGTAGAGGCGGACATTCTTGTGCACCTCGCGCAGGAAGGCCGATGCCTGCTGGAACTGCTCCTCCGTCATCGTCGTCCAGTCCTTCATGCCGATCGCCAGCGCGGCCAGCGCGTAGGCGTCGTCGACATTGTCGCCGATCGAGACGCGATCCTTGAACTTCGGATCGGCCAGCGACTTCAGCGACTGCACGTCCTTCTCGTCGACCTTCTCATGGTTGAAGGTCAGCATCGTGTTTCCCCAGTCCCAGGGGAAGAACCAGACGGTGCCGTCTTCGGTCGTCGCCAGATCCTTCATGGCCATGATGCCGGGATTCATGTCAGCCCAGCCGGTGATCTTGGACGTATCCAGCGGCTGCAGCAGCCCCGCCTCGCGCCATTTCACTACGCTCTGCGAGCAGGGATGGCTGAGATCCGCCTTGAAGCCGGCGCGCAGCTTCTCGAACGCCTCATCCTCGTCGCCGAAGAAGGCGTAGGTCGGCGAGCTGCCATACTTCTCGATATAGCCGGGGTGGAATTCGGGCGCCTCGTAGCCGGACCAGTCGAAGACCGTCAGGCTGTCGTCCTGCGCCGAGGCGAATGACGCAACCGACGCCGTCAGCGCGGCGGCAATCGCGAACGTCACTGCATTCCGTCTGCTCATCCCAGTCATCGTTCCATCCTCTTTTGGTTGTCCTTCAAGCTACCGAAGCGATCTGGGGCACGGTCCTGCCCGGAAAATGCCGCGGGAACACCGCCCGCAGGAACTCGTTCGCGGCATGCAACGCGCTCTCGCGCGTCACCTCCTCGGTGCCCATCATCAGCCGCAGCCAGAGACCTTCCAGCATCGCCGAGAGCGCGAGCGCGGTCGCGGAGGGATCGAACGCATAGCCCCCTTCACGCTTGAGCGTGGTGCAGAGGTCGACGAACACATTCTGGTAGGCCGCGTCGCGTGCGCCGCACAGCGACTGGTAGGTCGGGCGCGACTTGGCCTCGCCCCAGAACGCGCACCATGCCGCGAGCTTGCGCTTGGTGCAGATCGCGCGGTCGAAGTCCGATGCGACGAGCGCGGCGAGCTGTCTGGCCGCCTCCGGTCCCGCCTTGCTGAGCGACGCGCGCCAGTGTGCCGAGTATTCGTCCGCCATGTATTGCAGCGTGGCAACGAGCAGCTTGTCCTTGCTCTCGAAGTGGAAGTTCACGATGCCGCGCGACAGGCCCGCGCCATCGGCCACATCGGCCATCGTGGTTTCCGAGTAGCCGCGCTTCGCGAGCGAATCGATGGTGGCCTCGATAAGCTGGAGACGGCGCGTCTCCTTGGACGCCTTGCGTCCCCGGACGGCCTGCGCCGTCTCGCCCTTCCCGGATGCCGATCTCATCGCTGCCGCGCCCGATCTCCACATGCCGGTCAGCGCCCTCGATCCGGCTTCCAGCCGCGCAGATGAGTGGGCCGGTGCTCGCCGCTGTCAAGCACCTTCTGCATGGCTTCCCAGGTCTTGATGTTCTTGGCGACATAGTCCGCGCCGACCACCGCCGCGACCTCGTCGTGGAGTGGTCCCCTCAGCCGTGCGAGTTCGGCCCGCGCCACCTCTCGATACCATGGATTGCGATCGGTTACGGCAATGTCCGCGAAGCCGGCGCGCTCCATCGCGAGGCGATAGCGCGCCGGCGACGCCATGCTGAACGACAGCCCCTCGGCCTCGACATAGGCTTTCATGTCGGGCGACGGCTCGCCGTCATGGCCGATCATCCAGTTGGACGCGGCGAAGACGCCGCCGGGCTTGAGGACGCGGAAGACCTCGGCGAACAGTGCGTCCTTGTCGGGAACGTGCAGCAGCGCGTCCTTCGAGAACACGACATCGAACTCGCCGTCTCGGAACGGCAACGGCCCGGGCGGCGCCTGGACGAAGGTCGCCCTGCCCGCCAGCCCCCGCCTCGCCGCACGGTTCTTGGCCGCCTCGATGACGGGGGCTTCCACGTCGAAGCCGGTGACATGCCCGGCTGCGTGCGCCTCGACAAGATGCAGCGCTATTCCGCCCGACCCGCATCCGATGTCGAGCACCTTGCGGTTCCTCAGGTCGATGCCCGCGATCACCCGGTCGACCTCGTTGGGCCCGCCGGGCGACAGGTAGCCGTCGCCCCATAGCGCCTCGAGGAAGCGCATCGCGGTATCGTCGTACTCGGCTTCGCCCAACCCCGGACCCGTCGTCACCTCGAAGCAACTCCAGCAGGACTTCGACCCGCAAAGCCTAGCGCATCAAAGGGAAAAGACAATCCTGTTTGTTGAACATTCATTCAAAATGGCTGGACAGAATTGCGGCAGCCGTGGCAGGTTGCCGACACTTGGAGCGAGGGCCGGGCGACGAACTGAGCCATGAAGACCTGGGACGCGATCGTCATTGGCGCGGGCCATAACGGCCTTGTCAACGCCTGCTATCTGCAGCGGGCGGGCCTCGACGTGCTCGTGGTCGAGAAAAACGACTGGATCGGCGGTGCCGCGACCAGCCGCTCGCTCACGCCAAGCTTCGTCTACTCCAACTGCTCCTACGTCTGCTCGCTCTTCCGACCCGAAATCATGCGCGACCTTGAGCTGCCGCGCTTCGGCCTGCAGGTGATCGGCTACGAGGGCGGCGCCGTGTTCACGCGGGACGGCGACTATCTCGCCAACTACCGTGACCATGACGCCCACCGGCGCGAGTTCGCGCGCTTCTCGAAGCGAGACGCCGAGGCCTACGACCGCTATGCGCGCGATGTGACGCGGCAGTGCCGGTTCATCCAGCCGCTCTTGATGCGCACCGCACCGGACCCGACGAGTTTCCGCCCGAAGGACCTCGGCGAACTGCTGTTCCTGGGTAAGAAATTCGGCGGGCTGACGCCGGAAGAAATGGCGCTGACCGTCCGTTTCTGGACGATGTCGATCGCCGACTTCCTCGACGAGTACTTCGAGACGGATGTCATCAAGGCCAACTTCGCGCTGTCCGGCATCATCGGCACGGCGCTCGGGCCGATGTCGCCCGGCACGGCCTATGTGCTGCTGCACCACTACATGGGCGAGGTCGACGGCTCCGTCGGCGCCTGGGGCTATGCGCGCGGCGGCATGGGCTCGGTGACGAAGGCGCTGGCGGATTCATTCCGCGCGTCGGGGGGCACGATCCGCACCGAGGCCGAGGTCGAGCGCGTTCTGGTCTCCGGCGGCAAGGCGAAGGGCGTGGTCCTCGCCGGTGGCGAGGAGGTCCGCGGCAAGATGGTCGTCTCCAACGCCGACGTGAAGCGCACCTTCCTGAAGCTCGTCGAGGAGAAGGAACTGCCGGACATCTTCGTCAGGCGCGTCAGGAACTTCAAGATCCGCGGCTCGTCCGGTAAGGTGAACATTGCGCTGGATTCCGCGCCGGTGTTCCCCGCCCTGCCTGACGATTCGCCCGTCTACCGCGGCGACATGCACTTCACCGACTCGGTCGAGCGCATGGAGCGCGCCTATGACGACTGGAAGGCCGGGCGCTGGTCGGCAGACCCCTTCCTCGACATGGTGATCCCGACCATGCTCGATCCGACGATGGCGGCACCGGGCAAGCACTTCATGAGTTGCTTCGTGCAGTACGCGCCGCCGAAGGTCGGCGGTCGGGACTGGACGGACGCCGACCGCGACGGCTTCGCCGAAAGCGTCATCAGCCAGATCGCCGAATACTCGCCGGGCTTCCGCGAGAAGATCGTCCACATGGAGGTGCGCACGCCGCGCGAGATCGAGGCGGAAGTCGGCCTGACCGAGGGCAACATTTTCCAGGGCGAGCTGACCTTCGACCAGCTGCTGTTCAACCGGCCGGTGCCCGGCTACGCGCAGTATCGCTCGCCGATCGGCGGGCTCTACATGTGCGGCTCGTCCACGCATCCCGGCGGCGGCGTGATGGGCGCACCGGGCCGCAACGCCGCGGCCGAGATCCTCGGCGATCTGAGCCGCGGCACGAAGCACATGAGCGCGGCCCATGACGTCATCTGACGCGCCGAAATGGGACGTGGTCGTCATCGGCGGCGGCCATAACGGCCTGGTCGCGGCGGCGATGCTCGGCAAGGCGCGACGCAAGGTGCTGCTGGTCGAAGCGGCGGACGCGCTGGGCGGCGCGGCGCGCACGGAAGAGTTCCACCCAGGCTTCCGCGCCTCGTCGGTGGCGCATCTCGTGAATCGGCTGCACCCGGACGTCGTCAAGTCGCTGAACCTCGCCGCGCACGGCCTGAAGTTCGAGACGGACGAAGTGCTGCCCTCGGTCGCGCTGTCGAAGGACGGCAACCCGCTGCTGTTCGGCGGCGCCTATGGCGAGACGCTGACAGGCGCTTCCGACGCCGAGGCCGCCGCATGGAAGACCCTGCGCGCGCAGCTCTTCCGCTATGCCGGCATCCTGAAGCCGTTCCTCGCGCGGCGCCCGCCCGATTTGCGCGGCATGGCGTTCGGCGAAAAGTCGGCGCTCGGCCTGGCCGCATTGTCGGTGCGACGCCTCGGCAAGGAGGATATGCGCGACTTCCTGCGCATGCTGCTGATGAACGTCGCCGACGTGCTGGATGAGCATCTGGAAGACGAGCGGCTGCGCGGGCTCCTGGCATTCGACACGGTGCTGGGCTGCCATCTCGGCCCCCGCTCGCCGACCTCGCTGCTCGGCCTCTACTACCGGCTGGTCGGCGAGATCGACGGCGTCGCCGGCGCGCAAGCCATCACCAAGGGCGGCATGGGCGCGGTGGTCGCAGCACTTGCCACGGCGGCCGAGAAGGTTGGCGTCACCACCCGGAAGGCGACGACGGTCAAGCGCATCCTGGTGGAAAGCGGCCGCGCTGTCGGCGTCGAGCTGGACACCGGCGAAACGGTGCATGCGAAGACGATCGTCTCCGCCATCAACCCGCGCACCACGCTCATCGACCTCGTCGGCGCGCGCGAGCTGGACACCGGCATCGTGCGCAAGGCGCAGCACATCCGCATGCATGGCGACGCGGCAAAGCTGCACCTGGCGCTCGACGGCATGCCCGCGTTCAAGGGGCTGACGGCGGACCAGCATCGCGCCCGACTTGTCATCGCCCCGTCGGTCGACCATGTCGAGAAGTCGTTCAACCCGTCGAAATATGGGGAATTCTCGCCGGAGCCGGTGATGGAGATCACCATTCCGTCGCTCGTCGACCGCTACCTCGCGCCGAGCGGCGCGGCGGTGCTCTCCGCCGTCGTCCAGTTTGCCCCGTACCGGCTCAAGGAAGGCTGGGAGACCGGCAAGCCAAAACTGCTCGCCGCGATCATGGCGACGCTGGAGGACCACGCGCCGGGCATCGGCGGGCTGGTGCGCCACGCCGAACTGCTGACGCCGGCCGACATCGAGGCGCGTTATCATATGCCGGGCGGGCACTGGCATCACGGCGAACTGCAGATCGACCAGATGCTGGTGTCGCGGCCCTTCTTCGGCGCCGAAGGCTACGACACGCCGGTCGAGGGTCTGTTTCTCGCCGGCGCGGGGTCACATCCGGGCGGCGGCATTTCCGGCGCGCCGGGGTTGAACGCGGCGCGCCGCGTGATCGAGATGAGAGGCTAGCCGTGAAGATCGCATTTCTTCCCGTCTCACGCCCCCTCATCCGGCCGCTTCGCGGCCACCTTCTCCCCGCCGGGGAGAAGAGATCGCGACCGCTGGCTCCTCTCCCCAGCGGGGAGAGGTCGGATTGCCCCGATGTCGCGTTGGCGACGAGGCTGGCAATCCGGGTGAGGGGGCGTGCATTGCCATTCCCGCGCTCCGGAGCGCCAAGGGTACCTTCATGAGTCCGACCGCCGAGAAAGTGACCCGCGGCGACCAGGCGCATTTCCGCCTCTACCGCCTGCCTTCGCCGTTCCAACCGCGTCTCGAAGCACTCGGCCGCACCGAGGACTGGTACAACTGGGCCGGCTACAAGGCGCCCAACACGCTGTGGGACGAGGAACTGGAATATTTCGCCATCCGCAGCCAGGCGGCGGCGTTCGACATCTCGCCGATGACGAAGTACCGCATCGAGGGCCGCGACGCCGAAGCGCTGATGAACAAGGTCACGCTGCGCGATGTGTCGAAGCTGAAGCCCGGCCGCGTGCAGTACACCGCGTGGTGCGACGACGAGGGCCATGTGCTGGACGACGGCACGCTGTTCCGCCTGTCCGCGGACCGGTTCCGCCTCTGCTCGCAGGAGCGCCATCTGCCGTGGCTGCTCGATTCCGCCGCCGGCATGGACGTGACCGTCGAGGAGGAGACCGAGGCGGTGGCCGGTCTGGCGCTACAGGGTCCGACGTCCTACGCGGTGCTGGCTTCGGCCGGCTTCGCCGGTGTCGAGCGATTGAAAATTTTCGATCTTGCGGAGTTCCCGTTCGGCGACGGAACCGTCACGATCTCGCGCACGGGTTTCACCGGCGACCTCGGCTACGAACTGTTCGCCCCGGCCGGGCAAGCGCTGGCCCTGTGGGACCTGCTGTTCCAGGCCGGCCGGCTCCATGGCCTCCGCGCGATCGGCTATCGCGCGCTGAACCGGGCACGCACCGAGGCCGGTCTCATCGTCGCCAATGCCGACTTCATCACCTCCGAGCACGCCGTCCGCGCCGACCGCCTGCGCCAGCCAGACGAGATCGGGCTGGGCTTCATGGTCGATCTGGACAAGGGACACTTCAACGGCCGCCGCGCCATCGCCGAGGCGCGCCGCAAGGGCTCGCTGAAGCATGTCCTGGTGGGACTGGAGATCGAGGGCAACATCCCGGCCGAGCACGCGATCGTCTACCACAACAGGAAGAAGGAGGTCGGCCTGGTCAGCGCGGCGATCTGGTCGCCGATGGCCAAGCGCAACATCGCCATCGCCGACCTGGCGCGGCCCTATGGCGAGAAGATCGTCGACGACCTGTGGGTCGAGATCTATGCCCTGCGCGAACTCCAGTATCAGAAGCTCATGAAGCGCGCGAAAATCGTGCCGCGGCCTTTCATCAAGCTCGACCGGCGCACGGCCAACCCGCCGGGCGAATTCTGACATGGCCGACGAGATCGACGCCGAAGTCGCGGAGAACTGGGCGCTGGTCAACACGCCGCTCGGCGACCACTGGTCCGGGCGTACCCGCTACGCAGCGGCGATGTTCTTCTACAAGCGCGGCGAGATGCCGGCCGAGGTGCTCGAGGTCTATCGCATCTGCTCCCGCCTCGACCACCAGGACCCCCTGTCGATCATCCGCGACCGCGGCGCCGGCAAGGACTGGCTGAAGCGGATCGGATTTCAGGGGTAGTAGTGCGTCCTTCGAGGCTCGCCCCTCGGATGAACGCATGATCCTGCGGAATGTCGTCGGGCTCGCACCTCAGGATGAGGGTGGCGGTGCGGCGGCTATTCGACGTGCGAAGGCAAGCTGCATAGCGGACACTCCAGCTGCGGTGCCCACCAGCATCCTGATGGCGCCAACGATCCTCATCCTGAGGTGCGAGCCCGGATACGGGTTTCAGGAATGGCGCGACCAACCGAGGGCAAGCCTCGAAGGACGCTGTTATCCGATGGTCCGCTCGATGATGCTCAGCCAGTTCCTCGACGCGATCTTCTCGACCAGCTCTGCCCCATAACCCTTCGCCGCGAGCGCTTCGAGCAGCTTCGGCAGGCCGGCAGCGTCGCCGATCGGCTTCGGCACGACCGCACCGTCGAAGTCGGAGCCGAGCGCCACGCCGTCCTCGCCCAGCGCCTCGAGCAGCGCATCGAGGTGGCGGACCATCACGTCGATGCTGGTATCCGCCTTCATCTGCCCGTCAGGTCTCAGGAACCCGCAGGCGAAGTTCAGGCCGACAATGCCGCCGCTGTCGCGGATGGCAGCAAGCTGCCAGTCGGTCAGGTTGCGCGAATGCGGGCAGACCGAATAGGCGTTCGAGTGCGTGGCGACCAGCGGCGCGTCCGAGGTCGCCGCCACATCGCGAAATCCGATCTCGTTCAGATGCGAGAGGTCGACCAGGATATTCAGCTCGTTGCACGCCTTCACCAGCGCCTTGCCGGCATCGGTGAGGCCGGGGCCGATGTCCGGCGTCGAGGGAAATCGGAACGGCACGCCATAGCCGAAGACGTTGGGCCTGCTCCAGACGAGGCCCAGCGAGCGCAGGCCGGCGGCGTGCAGCAGGTCGAGTGCGGTCAGGTCCGGATCGATCGCCTCCGCGCCCTCGATGTGGAAGACGG
Source organism: Rhizobiaceae bacterium (assembly GCA_019635755.1). Classification (GTDB taxonomy): domain Bacteria; phylum Pseudomonadota; class Alphaproteobacteria; order Rhizobiales; family Rhizobiaceae; genus OAS926. The sequence continues at coordinate 62,566 of JAHBYW010000009.1, forward strand.
CAGCCATGGCGCCTTGCGTCATCGCGGCGCGGATCTCCGCGGCGGAGCGGCAGACGGCGAAGGCGCCGTCCGACTCGCGCTCGATGCGGAACAGGACCGACGCCATGCCGAGCGTCGCCTCCATCGCGTCGGCCTGCGACAAGAGCGGCGGCAGCGGCACGTCGTAGCTCTTGGTCGTCGGATCGGCATCGGGACCCTTCTTGCCGACCGGCGGCGGGAACATGGCGAAGAAGCCGCCGGCCAGCCCGCCGGCACGGGCGCGGGGCAGGTCGATATGGCCCCCCTCCGAGCCCTTGAGAAAGAGGTCCTCAACGTCTCCGCCGGTCTTCCACAGGCGCAGCAGCGTGTCGTTGTGGCCGTCGAAAACGGGGATCGGAGTGGTCATCTGGAATGCAGCTCGCGCGGATCGGTCGATCCAATCTAGCGCATGTCTTCCGAAAGTGGTCACCGGTTTCGGGACGAAGACATGCGCACGAACAAGAAGCTTGAGCATGTCGCCCGAAAAAACCGGATTCGGGGCACCGACATGCTACAAAACTGGACTTAGAGCGCCGCGCGAATCTCAAAGATCGCGGCGCGCTTTGGTGGCCGGCGGATAGTGGGGGCAATTTCCGTTGCGACAGCATTCTGTCCCGGCGATGCCCTATGCTAAGAGCCACGCATGCCGACGAACCCGCTCCACGACGCCCTCTTCCGCCCGCACGCGAACAGCGTGCGCACATTCCTGATCCTCAAGGATGGGCGCGAGATCAGCCATCGCGAGTTCCATGCGATGGCCGCGCGCATCGGCCACGCGTTGTCGGCAGCCGGGGTGGGCCCAGGTGACCGCGTGGCGCTGCAGGCGAAGAAGTCGCCGGAGGCGCTCGCCGTCTATGCCGCTTGCGTCGGCATCGGCGCCGTCTTCCTGCCGCTCAACACCGCCTACACGCCCTCGGAGCTCGACTATTTCGTCGGCGATTCGGCTGCGAAAGTGCTGATCTGCGACGGGGGGTCGGAGACGCAACTGCGTCCGCTCGCGGAAAGACACGGCGTGACCCTGTTCACGCTGAACGGCGACGGCTCGGGCACGCTTGTCGACGAAGCGCGCGCCATGCCGGACGCGATGGACATTGCGCCGCGGGCCGCCAGCGACCTGGCCGCGCTGCTCTATACATCAGGCACGACGGGACGCTCGAAGGGCGCCATGCTGACGCAGGACAACCTCTTGTCCAACGCCAAGGCGCTGGCCGGGAGCTGGCGCTTCACCGACGCTGACGTGCTGCTGCACGCGCTGCCGATCTTCCACACGCATGGGCTCTTCGTCGCGACCAACGTGATGTTGCTCGCGGGCGGCTCCATGATCTTCCTGCCCGGCCTCGACGTCGACGACCTGATCGCCAACATGCCGCGCGCCACGACGATGATGGGCGTGCCGACGTTCTATACGCGGCTGCTGGGCGATATCCGCCTGACCGCCGATCTCGTCCGCCACATGCGGCTGTTCGTGTCGGGCAGCGCGCCGCTGCTTGCGGAGACACATGCCGAATTCGAACGGCGCACCGGCAAGCGCATCCTCGAGCGCTACGGCATGACCGAGACGAACATGAACATCTCGAACCCCTATGAGGGCGAGCGGCGCGCCGGCACGGTCGGCCTGCCGCTGCCCGGCGTCGAGGCACGCGTCGCCGACCCGGAGACGGGAGGGACGGTGCCGCAGGGCGGGATCGGCGTGATCGAGGTGCGCGGCCGCAACGTCTTCGCCGGCTACTGGAACCTGCCGGAGAAGACGAGGGAGGAGTTCCGCGCCGACGGGTTCTTCATCACCGGCGATCTCGGAACGGTCGATGCGGACGGATACTTCACCATCGTCGGCCGCGCCAAGGACCTGATCATCTCGGGCGGCTACAACATCTATCCGAAGGAGATCGAAATGCTGCTCGACGAACTGCCCGGCGTCGAGGAATCCGCCGTCGTCGGCGTCGCGCATCCCGACCTCGGCGAAGGCGTCGTCGCAGTCCTCACCGCGAAGAAGGGCGTGTCCCTCGACGGCGAGGCGCTGCTGGCCGGCATCCGCGACCGGCTCGCCCGCTTCAAGCAGCCGCGCCACGTCGCGATCGTCGACGAGCTGCCGCGCAACACGATGGGCAAGGTGCAGAAGAACCAGCTGCGCGAGCGGTTCAAGGGCGTGTTCGCCTGAAGGCCGCGAGACCTACCGCAGCCTTACATCGTCCCAGGCGGGGCGATGCCGGTCGAACTCGTCGGCGACGTACCAGCAGGTCGGCGTGATCCTGTCGCCTTTGGCGCGTGCGCCGGCGATGAGCTCTTCCACCAACTTCTCCGCCACCCCGTCGCCGCGATAGGGCACCGGCACGAAGGTATGGTCGGCGATGATGTGGCCGGGGCCGACACGCACGAAGGTTAGGCGCGACTCTTCGCCGTTGGGCATGGTCATGAAGTAGCGGCCACCCCTGGCCGTGTCCTCGTAGCGGATGTCGATCGGATAACCGGGCATCATCTCACCGCTTCAGCACGTCGGCCCACTCCGCGTGGCGGCGGAACTGCGCAGCGGCGAAAGGGCAGAGCGGAATGATCGTCTTGCCTTCCGCCCGCGCATCCTGCACGGCGCGCTCGACCAGTCGTGCGCCGATGCCCTGACCGCGAAACGCGTCCGGCACGCCCGTGTGGTCGATGATGATCTGGCGCGTGCCGACCTTGGTATAGGTCATCTCCGCATCGGCGCCGTCCGGGCCGCGCACCACATAGCGCCCCTTGCTCTCGCCGTCTTCGCGCTCAATCGCGGGTGCCTGCTGCTCGCTCATGCCGTACCTCCCGTCGAAACGTCGAACTCCGCCAGCGCGCGTTTCGCAGCCTCGATTTCCTGCGGCCGGATCTCATGGCCGCCATCGTGCCAGTCGACAATGACATCGGCACCGACCGCGCGCAAATGCGCCTCCAGCCGCGCCGTGAGATGCGGCGGACAGATCGGGTCATAGCGGCCCGCGGTGATGAGGATGCGCTTGCCGTCGAGCCGGCCCTGCACCTTCGGCTGGAACGGGATCAGGGGATGCATGAGCACCGCCGCGTCGAACAGGGACGGATCGGCAAATACCACGGACGCGAGGATGTTCGCGCCGTTGGAGTAGCCGATGCCGACCGTCTTGCGCCCGGCATCTCGATGCGCGCGCACGAAAGCGGCCATCGCCTCGGTGCGCCTGGCCAGATCGTCCATGTCGTAGACGCCCTCGGCAGTGCGCCGGAAGAACCGCGCCGCGCCGTTCTCCGACACGTCGCCGCGCGGCGAGACCACGGGCGCACCGGGCAGCACGCCCTCGACGATGGGAAGGAGCTGGTTCTCGTTCGCGCCGGTTCCATGGAAGGTGAAGACCAGCGGCTTGCCGGCCTTCCCTTTCAGCGCGAGATGGATGTAGCCGTCCGTGGTCATCCTCAGCTCTCCAGCGGCACCAGGTTCTTCTCAAGGTAATCCCGCAGATGCGCGTGCTGCGTCGGCAGCTTCAGCGCCTCGCCGAGATGCGCCTGGTCCTCATCGCGCGCGAAGCCGGGTTCGTTTGTCGACACTTCGAACAGAACCCCGCCCGGCGTCCGGAAATAGATGGCCCAGAAATAGTCCCGGTCGATTACCGGCGTCACCTGATATCCGGTGTCGGCGATGGCCTTGCGGACTTCGAGCTGCTTTGCGCGATCCTCGACGGCGAAGGCAACATGATGAACAGAGCCGGCGCCCAGCCCGGCGAACGGCGTTCCGGGAAGCGTCTCGATATCGACGACATCGGCCCCGTTCCCGTCCGGAATCGCGAACCGGGTGACGGCGCCGGACGAGTCGACCGGCCGATATCCCATGAACGTGAGCAACTCGGCCGTCTGCGCACCTTCGCGCAAGCGCAGCGCCACCGAATGGAAGCCGCGGATCGCGGTATCTTCGCCGACGCCTCCGCCGGTCCAGGGCGCGCGGTCGTCGCCGGCGGTTTCCACCAGCGCGAAGCCTTCGCCGTCAGGACCGCGGAAGAACAGCCGCTTCTCGCCGAACGTCTCCTGCGCCTCGACAGGCGCCGCGCCCTTGTCTGCAAGGCGTATCGCCCACCAGTCGAGCGAGCCTTGCGGAACCGAGAACGCAGTGGTGCCGACTTCACCGGCGCCTGGCCGGCCCTTGCCGATGTTCGGAAACGGGAAATAGGTCATCACCGAGCCGGGCGTTCCGAACTCGTCCGCATAATAGAGGTGGTAGACGTCCGGCGCGTCGAAATTGACTGTCTTTTTCACCCGGCGCAGGCCGAGCGTGTCCGTGAAGAAGCGGTTGTTGGTGCGGGCATCCCTCGCCATCGACGTGACGTGGTGCAGCCCCTGGATCTGGTCGAGCATGGTAGCTCCTTTCCCGATGCATATAGGCGCCGGCCGCGCCGTTCGCTTCCCTATGTCGTGCAGGTCTGCCCCGGCAAAAGTGCCTCGTCCGCGATAGTTCGTCCACACAGGGAGAACGATGGTGACCGGGCGCCGTCGGCCGCAGCCGGCTTGCAGCGTCCGGGAAAATCGGCTCCATGACCGGCAAGACCCCGAGAGCCGCCATGACTGCGCCCCGCCCGAACGTCCTGCTGATCACCTGCGACCAGTGGCGGGGCGACGCGCTTTCCGCCGTCGGCCACCCGGTCGTGAAGACGCCGAACGCCGACGCGCTGGCCGCCGAAGGCGTCCTGTTCCGCCGCCATTATGGCGGCGCTGCGCCGTGCTCTCCGGCGCGGGCATGCCTCTATACCGGCCTCTACCAGATGAACAACCGCGTCTGCCGGAACGGCACGCCGCTCGACGCGCGACACTGGACGGTCGCGCGCCTGGCCCGCCGCCTGGGCTACGATCCGACGCTGTTCGGCTACACCGACGTTTCGCCGGACCCGCGCGCCCATCACCCCGCCGATCCGGTGCTGACGACCTATGAAGGCGTGCTGCCGGGCTTCAGCGTGAAGCTGCTCCTGCCCGAGCATCACAAGCCCTGGCTCTCCTGGCTGAAGGAGAGGGGCCATGACGGCCTGCCGGGCTATCCTGACATCCATCGGCCGCGCAGCGGCGAGGTCGGGAGCGTCACCTGCGAGCCGCCCGTCTACGGCCGCGACGAGACGCCGGCCGCCTTCGTGGCGGGCGAGTTCATCCGCTGGATGGGCGAGCAGGAGCGACCCTGGTTCGCGCATGTCTCCTTCATCAGCCCGCACCCGCCCTTTGTCGTCCCCGAGCCGTTCAACACCATGTACGATCCCGACGATGGACCGGCGTTCGCCCGCGCGGCCAACCCCCACGCGGAAGCCGCGGTTCATCCCTATCTCGCCTGGGAGCTGGACAGGCAGAAGCGGAAGAGCTTCCTGCCCGGTCAGGTTGGACGTGTGTCGGACTGGTCCGAGCGGGACTTCCGCCAGATCCGTGCGATCTACTGGGGCATGGTCTCGGAGGTCGACTCCCAGCTTGGTCGCATCTGGCGGGCGATCCGCGCCGCGGGTGCCTGGGACGATACGCTGATCGTCCTCACCTCCGACCACGCCGAGATGATGGGCGACCATTTCATGCTGGGCAAGGGCGGGTTCTACGACGGCAGCTATCACATCCCGCTCATCGTGCGCGATCCGCACGCGGAAGCAGCCGGCGGCCGGATCGTCGACGCCTTTACGGAGGCGGTCGACGTGTTGCCGACCATGCTCGATCTGCTCGGCGCACCCGCCTTGGCTCATCTCGACGGACGTTCGCTGGCTCCATTTCTCGCCGATGGCGATGGCCCGGCGGCGTGGCGAACGGCGGCACATTGGGAATATGATTTCCGTTCGGTGGCGAAACACGCTGCCGAATCCCATTTCGGGCTCGGCTCTCGCCAGCTCAACCTCGCCGTCATCCGGGACGAGAGGTTCAAATATGTGCATTTCGGCGGCGGGCTGCCGTCGCTGCTGTTCGACCTGCGCGACGACCCCGGGGAGTTGCGGAACGTGGCGGCTGATGACGCCTATCGATCGACTCGACTGGACTATGCAGAGCAGATGCTGGCCTGGCGGGCGGAGCATCTCGACCAATCGCTGGCGCTCGCAGAACTCACCGAACAGGGGGTCGCAGGGTCGTTCGCCCCTTAGGTGTCGTTGCTATGAAGGTTGTTCATTCGAGGAGGGACTGAGAAGCTGGGGTTGCGACACCAACCAACCTTCAGCGGAGCTCCCCGAATGAACGTCCACAAGAATGCCCGTCTGACGCCTTCTGGTCGAGTGCTTTTGGTTGAGCGGATCGAGGGCGGGTGGCCGGTTTGCCGGGCGGCGGAGGCGGCTGGGGTTTCGGTGCGGTCGGCGTATCGATGGCTGGGACGCTACCGTTCAGGAGATCGGCAGCTCAACGACCGCAGTTCGGCGCCGCACAACTTCCCGCACCAACTGAGGGCCGAGCAGATTAGGGCACGATGACCGGTCGGGACGCCCGGAATTGCAAAAGAAGAAGAGCCCGCGCCTTTCGGCACGGGCTCCTCGCGTCGCCAGAGACGGTCTTACTGAACCATCAGGCGCTGTTCATCGCGCTTCTCGGCCCAGGTGCTGGCATCGTACGCCGGCTGGGCGTCGAGCTGCTCCTTCGAGAAGTTCGTGTACAGGTACTTGTTGCCGTTGGCGTCGGTCATGAACGCGAGCTTGTCGAAGCCGATCGCGACTTCCTTCTCGCCGATGCCGAGGAAGCCACCGACATCGATGATGATCGCGTCGATCTTGTTGTCGGTCGACAGGATCACGTCGCCGATCTCACCGACGTTCTCGTCATTGGCGCCGTAGACCGTGGTGCCGACCAGCTCTTCCGCACGGACCTGGTCCGCCGGGAGTTCGGTTAGCGTCGACTTGTCGATGGCCGCGGTCTCGGTCTCGTCAACGGCCGGAGCCTGCGCCGTCTCTTCAGTCACAGCCGGCGCATCAGCAGCCGGAGCCTGCGCGGTCTGGTCAGCCGGTGCGGCCGGCTGCTCCTCGACGGGAGCCTGCGCCGTCATGTCGGTGGACGAGTCCACCGGCTGATCGGTCGCAGCGACCGGAGCCGGCGCGACAGCGTACGGCGCGGCATCGAAGTCAGGCAGCGCCTCGAGCTGCTCGCGGCTCGCATTCACGACGATCCAGCGGTCGCCGTTCTCCTCGGCCCACTCGAGCGTGGCGTAGTCGACGGCGACGTTCTTCTGGCCGATGCCGAGGAAACCGCCGATGCCGATCACCACGGACGCGACGTTGCCGTCGGCGTCGATGACGATGTCGTTGACGCTGCCGATATTCTCGGCTTCGTCGCTGGTGCCGTTGTAGACGGTCTCACCGATGATGTTTGTCGCCAGGAAGCCATCCGCGCGGATCACCTCGGGCGCCTGAACGGCCGGATCAGCCGGGGCGGCAGGAGCCGGCACAGGCGCCGGAGCGGGCTGCTCCTGCGCAACGGCGATAGCGCCACCCGAGAGCAGCGCGGCGACGGCGGTCGTAGCCAAGAGTTTGCGGATCATATATGCTTCTCCTTGTGCATGGATTCCGTGCAGTGCCGCGCCAGGGACGGAACCGTTGCGGGGGAAGGCCAGGCGCGGCTTCACATTTTCACAACGCGTCGCCGCCGTTCTTGTTCCGCCCGAAACCGTTGAAGCGGGCCGCATTCGGCAGGATTGGTTCACAGGGCAAAATCAGCGTCGCCGGAGGAACGCACGGGCCCGGCTCGGCGTTTCGTCGCGCTGGCGCTGAGGGAGCGCCCCGGAGACATCGATGCGATTTGCCGCAATTCTGAACAAGGACGGCGGCACGCTGAAGACCGCCGATCTCGACGCCCTGACCGAACGGATGCGCACCAGACTGGAAGGCGCGGGCCACGACGTGGACATCAAGCTTGTCGACGGCCAAGGGGTTGTGAAGGCCCTTTCAGACGCCGCGGCGAATCCGGACGTCGATGTCGTGTTGGCGGGTGGAGGGGACGGAACGGTGTCGGCCGCCGTCGGATGCGTGCTGGGAACTGGCAAGGCCCTGGCCGTGCTCCCGGCGGGAACGATGAACCTGTTCGCGCGCAGCCTGGAGATACCCGTCGCAATCGATGCCGCGATCGACGCGTTCGCCGATGGTGAGGTGCGCGAAGTCGACGTTGCCACAGCGAACGGCAAGCCGTTCGTGCATCAGTTCTCCATAGGCATGCATGCCAAGATGGTGCATCTGCGCGACAAGATGGAATTCGCGTCGCGTCTTGGAAAAATGCGCGCGTCAGTGAAAGCCACGTATTTCACGTTCCTCAACCCGCCCTCGCTCGACGTGGCGCTGGATCTTGACGGCCGCGAGGTTCGTCAGCGGGTCACGGCGGTCGGCGTAACGAACAACCTTCTGAAGGAGGGGGCACTTCCCTTCGCGGCGAAGCCGGATGGCGGCGTCCTCGGCGTCTATGTGACCCAGGCCCGCAGGCGCCCGGAATTGCTGAGTTTCTTCCTGAACCTTCTGCGCCGCCGGTGGCGGCACAATCCTCACGTGGACGTCTTCGAAGCGAAGCAGGTGACGCTGACTGTCTTGGCGGACTCCGGCCGTCAGCGCTCTGTCATGGATGGCGAACTCTCAGCTCTCGAGAAGCGCACCGTGATCGAGATCCGGCCTCGGGGATTGAAGGTCTGGGCGCCGAAGCGCACGCCGCAAGGTTGATATGCGGGGTCGGCGCGTCAGCCAGCGGGCGCCGTCGTCTGAGTGTCGACCTGTTCGGGCGCGATGACCATCCCGTAGATCTCCACGGCGCCCCACACGACGATGGCCAGCAGCAGCCCCGCGATAAGGATCGTGAGGACGTTGCTGCCGATCCCCCCCTGTCGGGCCTTTTCACCTGGTACGATCTTGGTCATCTGCATACCCCGTCATGTGTGCACGTGTCGGGAGAATGCAGGGCCGGGCTGGAGGTTCCGTGGATGGGTGCCGCTGCGGGGTGGCCGAGGCCACTACACAGGCGGGTCGCCACCCGGCTTGCCACGGCTGTTCTCGCGGTAGACCGCATAGGCAGCGGCGGCAATGACCGGCAGGAGCACACCCAGGCCGCCCTTCGCGCGCATCAGAACCGGAAGCAGAGTGACCGCGGCCGCTCCGGCGACGGTTGCCACGTCGACACTGCGCTGCTTGGCGGCGAGTGTCGCTCGACGCCGGCGGCCGATCGCGTGGGCAGCCATCACGAGACCGGCAAGCAGGATGAAGCCCACCCCGAAGCCGAGTGACGCCTCGACGCTGCCCCAGCGGCGCGCCGCCAGAGTGTATGCGGCGCCGATGAGAAAACCGAGGCCTGTCAGGCCGAAAATCACGGCGAAAAGGTAGGCGACAACGGCGCCCCGCGCGCGGCGGATGGCACCAAAGAACTCGCCGGACGCGACGGCGGCGATGAGCGGTCCGAGCATCCGGCGACGTCCGGACGGTTAGCGCCGGCTGAGCAGGGCGAACAGGAAGCCGACGCCCGCGGCAATCGCCAGCGACGTCACCGGCTTCTCGCGTACGGTGGCGGTGAGCTGCGCCTCCATGTCCGACGCATTGCCGCGGAGGTTTTCGATCGCCGCCTCGCCCTGGGCGCGCAACTGGCTGACGCCCTCGGTCGCCGCCCGGCGGGCCGTCCCGTAGGACTTCTCGCCGACGGTCTGCATCTGTTTGGCGAGCTTGGCGATCTCCGCCTTCAACTGCTCGATCTCGTCCTCGAGATCCTGCGGCGAGCGCGGTTCCTTGTCCGGTTTGGCGGTGGCCATGTCGTACTCCTTGGCGATCGGGGATCGACCAGAACGCTTCTCGGCATATGCGGTTCCTCTGCAGCGGCCGAGATGGCTGTCGTGGGGTTGGGAACCTGCCCGCATGAAAGTGCGTTTCCGCCGACGAGTCCAGCCGGATTCGTCCGTCCGGCCTCACCTCACCAGCGGAAACATCATGTCGAATCGTGCCCTGGCGAGAGCCCCGGTCGTCAGGCTCCCGCCGAAATCCAATGTAGAACTCATCCTTCTGCGCGGCGCACAGGTCGCGATGATCGTGGTCGGGTTCGTGGCAATCGTCTTTGCACTCGAAGCCGGCGAATTCATTCTCGCGCCGGTCGGCACGGGCATCGTCATCGGCCTGATGCTGGGTCCTGTCGCGACACGCGTGGAGCGGTGGGGCGTCCGGCCGGGACTGTCCGCTGCCCTGGTGGCCATGCTGTTCATCTGCGCCATAACAGCCTTTGCCGTAGCGATCGCCACGCCGCTGAGCGTTTGGGTCGGACGGCTTCCGCAGATATGGACGGAACTCCAGGGACAGCTCTCGCAATGGCGCGAGCCGCTGGAGGCGATCCGAACAGCCCGCGAGGAAATCCGCGGCATCACGGGCGGCAGCGACCTGTCCGTCGCCGTCGAGGACGGTTCGGCCGTCGAAAGCATGGCGGCGCTGGCGCCCGCGCTGATCGGACAGATCGTGCTGTTCTTCGCGACGCTCTATTTCTTCGTCGCCACCCGTCACCAGACGCGCCTCGCGGTCCTCAAGCTCTGCTTCGACCGCCGGCTGCGCTGGCGCGTCGCCCATATCTTCCGGGACGTGGAGCGGCTGGTCTCGCGCTACCTGCTGTCGATCACGGTGATCAACATCGCCGAGGGCATCGCCGTCGGACTTGGGCTCTGGGCGATCGGTGTCCCGTCACCGATGCTGTGGGGTGCCCTGGCCGCATTGTCCAACTTCGTTGTCTTCGTCGGCCCGCTGGTAATGACCATCGTGCTGTTCGCCGTCGGGCTCTCCGAATTCGACACACTGGCGGGCAGCCTTCTGCCGCCGCTCATCTACCAGGCGATCAACCTCCTGGAATCGCAGTTCGTCACCCCGCTCGTTATCGGCCACACGATGACGCTGAACCCGTTCATCGTCATCCTCGCGCTCGCGTTCTGGATCTGGTTGTGGGGCGCGCTTGGCGGCTTCGTCGCCATACCGGCGCTCCTCATCACCTTCGCGGTCATCCGGAACATCGTTCCGAACACCGGCTGGACGATCGAAGAAAGGGCAGTGCCGGCAAAGGGCTATCCTAGACGAAAGGCCGCCTGACGTCCTTGTGGCCGTCCCAGCCGCTGGTGTCGAGCAAGCCTTCCACGTCGAGCACTTCGCAGCCGCCGTCGCGCCACGCGATCATCCGCCGCTCCGTCAGCCGCTTCAGCGTCTTGTTGGTGTGGACAAGCGACAGCCCCAGCGTGTCGGCGATGTGCTGCTGGGTGATCGGGATCTCGACCGGCTTCGTCCCGTTGAGCCCGACATTCTTGGCGCGCATCGAGATGAACGAGATGAGATAGGCGGCGCGCTCGAGCGCGGTCCGCCGCCCGACGCTCAGCAGATTCTCGTCGAGCATCTGCTCCTCGCGTGCCGCCAGCCAAGTGATGTCATAGGCGAGCTTCGGCTGCTGCCTGTAGAGCAGCGGCAGTTCGTCACGCTCGAAGACGCAGAGCAGCATCGGCGAGAGCGCCTCGACCGAATGCTGCATCTCCCCCATCACACTGGCCTGCAGGCCGATCAGGTCGCCGGGCATGACGTAGTTGAGGATTTGCCGGCGTCCGTCGGCGAGCAGCTTGTAGCGAAAGGCCCAGCCCGAGAGGACCGTATAGAGATGGGCGCTGTGGCTGCCTTCGACCAGAACGCTCGCGCCCTTTTCCACCCCGAGTTCGCCCTTCTTGAAGCGGCTGACGAAGCCGAGTTCTTGCTTTTCGAAATCGCGAAATGCCGGCAGGGCGCGCAGCGGACACTGCTCGCAAGGGTATTGACGGGTCAGAAAGGAGCGTCCGCCTGGAGGCAACGGGAGACTTCCGCAGCTGGTCGGTCGAAAACGCCGTGTGGCCGGCGCGGTTCCACTATGTCTTATTTAAATGACACGCTGTGCGGAGACTGCCATTGGGGGGCTGGGATCGGCGGAGGGCGTTTGCCTCCAAAGCATCGCCGACCTCATCCAACCAGCCTCTAACGGAGAACGCCTTACGTGGCCACCGGGAGTCTTTCTGGTCTGCACGTGCTCGTCCTGGAGGACGAGGTGCTGATTGCCATGGAGGTAGAGCAGGTGTGCCTCGACCACGGCGCGGAACGCGTGGTCGTACATCGGTCCATTGCCGAGCTGGACGACGCGATCTGGAGCCAGGACTTCGACGTCGCGGTAATCGACCTGATGCTTGCCGGCCAGTCGACTTTGCCTTTCGCCCGGCAGTTGCAGGATCGTGGCACGCCGTTCGTCTTCGCGTCGGGTTACAGCGACCTCGACAGTCTGGGCGCCGAGTTCCCGGGCGTTGTGGTGGTCGGCAAACCCTACTCCGACACCGCTCTCATCGCCGCGATTCGCACTGCCGCGGGTCGGTCAGGCGGCTGACGACCCCATCACCTGCGTTGCGATCGAGTCGGGACCGTAGTCCCCCTCGCCCGAAATGTGCAGGATTTCCTGGAGCTTGGTACGTGCGCGATTGACCCGGCTCTTGATGGTGCCGACCGCGCAGCCGCAGATTTCGGCCGCCTCCTCGTAGGAGAACCCTGACGCGCCGATCAGGATGATCGCCTCGCGCTGGTCCTCCGGAAGAATTTCCAGCGCAGCCTTGAAGTCCTTCAGATCAAGCGCGCCGTGCTGGCTGGGATGAACCGCCAGGCGCCCGGTCATGATGCCGTCGCTGTCCTGCACCTCGCGCCCGCGCTTGCGCATCTGGGAATAGAATTCGTTGCGCAGGATCGTGAACAGCCATGCCTTGAGGTTGGTACCCGGCTGGAAGCTTGACTGTTTGTCCCATGCCTTGACCAGCGTCTCCTGCACCAGATCGTCCGCCTTGTCCGCATTCTGCGCGAGCGACATCGCGAAGGCACGGAGGCTCGGGATCGCCGCCAGCAACCCGCCCTTGAACTCCGAGGACATTGCTTAGTCCCCCTTTTCCGAAGGGTGCTTGCCGCTTTCCGCCGCGGCGAGCTGCGAGAGCAGTTCCTCGAATCGATCCGGAACGTCCGTCACCACCAATCCGTTGTAATATTCCTTGAGCTTTCGTCCGATCTCGGAGTTCGGCCCGAGTGGGTCAGCCGCCCCCTCACGCTTGGGTTTGAACCCGCGCCCGCCCGGTAAGTTCTTCATATCTTGACTCATTCAGCCCACTTGGACCGCCCCGCCTGCCCGGCGCAACGGCCATTGATTATCGCCCATCTCCGGCTATCAACGCGACCATCGACGAAAGGTTCCAAAGATTGTGGAACTTTTCCGAAGATGCCGCGTTCTGTGCCGGATCATCTGCGTTTCGACGCTTTCCACCAGATTCTCGCACTACGTCACTGAGGGAGACGGCCCACCATGAGTTTGTCTGCTACCATCGCACCGCACCTGCCCTATCTCCGCCGCTTCGCGCGCGCCGTTTCCGGTTCGCAGTCGAGCGGCGATGCGCTGGTCGCCGCGACGCTGGAGGCGATCATCGCCGATGTGAGCGTCTTCCCGGAGGCGTCCAGTCCCCGGATCGCGCTCTACCAGATTTTCGCCAAGCTCTTTACATCGATCGCTATTCGGATCCCCAACGAGAAGCCTGCCTCGGCTTGGGAGCAGCGCGCCGCGGCGAACCTGTCGTCGCTCGCGCCACGCCCGCGCCAGGCATTCCTGTTGGTCGCGGTGGAGGGTTTCTCGGAGCCCGAGGCGGCCGAGGTGCTGGATGTGAGCGAGAGCGAATTCGCCACCCTGCTTGCGCAGGCGAGCGCCGAGATCTCCCGGCAGGTCGCGACCGATGTGCTCATCATCGAGGATGAGCCGCTGATCGCGATGGACATCGAGGAGATGGTCGAGAGCCTTGGCCACAGGGTCGTCGGCACGGCCCGCACGCATGCGGAGGCCACGCAGCTCTTCAAGACGACGTCGCCGAAGATGGTGCTCGCCGACATCCAGCTCGCCGACGGAAGCTCGGGCATCGACGCCGTCAACGAGATCCTGGCAACGACGGCCGTTCCAGTCATTTTCATCACCGCGTTTCCCGAACGGCTTTTGACGGGCGAGCGACCCGAACCAGCCTTCCTGGTGACCAAGCCCTTCAACCCCGACATGGTGAAGGCGCTGATCAGCCAGGCCCTGTTCTTCGACCGGCAGGCCAAGGCCGCAGCCTGAAACTGACCGATCGGCCTACCTGAAAAAACCGCCGAGACCCGGCGGTTTTTTTGTTTGTCCGGCGGGAACGAAAGCCTGCTCAGTCGCGTTTTCTCGCCATCATTCCAAGGAGATAGATCATGCTCTATTGGGCTCTTGTTTTCCTGGTGGTTGCCATCGTCGCCGGCGCGCTCGGTTTTGGCGGCATTGCCGGCACCTCCGCTGGCATCGCGCAGGTTCTGTTCTTCATCTTCCTCGCCTTCCTGGTGATCTCGCTCCTGGCGAGCGTGTTCCGTCGGGCGAGCTGACCGGTCACGGAGAAGATGAACCAATCTGAAAACCGACACCCTCAAGCGGTTTTCGGCTCCGCCGGTCATCGTCCTCGAAAGAGTGGCGTATGACCGGCGGATGAATTTTTTCGGATGAACGTTTCCCGCCGTCGGAGGAGCGGGGAGACACGGCAAGCGGCGGCGGCACCATGAACATGCACATTGCGGAGGGCACCGTGGAAATCGGGCGCAGCCTGTTGCGCGCCTTGTCGAACACCGGAATATCGGTCGTCTACCAGGATCCGGCGCTGCGGGTGATCTGGTCGCAGAACGTACCGGCTTCGTGGTCGGAAGGTGATCTCGTCGGCAGGACCGACGCCGAGTTCCTGCCTGCTGACGAGGCGACTCGGCTGGTGGCGATCAAGGAACGCGTCCTCGCGACGGGTCAGCCCGAGACCCTGGAACTCAGGGTCGAGTTCGATGGCGCCCCTTACTGGTACGACCTGTGGATCGACGCCGACCGATGGGACGAGGCGGTCGTCGGCGTCATTACGACGGCTGTCGACATCAGCGAGCAGAAGCGGCGCGAACAGACGCTCCGGACGCTCCTGAGGGAGGTGAGCCACCGGTCGAAGAACCTGCTGGCAATTATCCAGAGCATAGCAACCCAGACCGGGCGACATGCCACGACGGTGGAGGGCTTCCTCAGCCGCTTCCGCGGCCGCATACAGTCACTCGCAGCCTCGCAGGATCTGGTGACCTCCTCGAATTGGCGCGGCGCCGACCTGGGCGAACTCATCGCCGGGCAGGTCGGGCGGTACGCCGGCGACCCCAGTCGCGCCATCGCGATCAGCGGAGTGAACCCGTATCTGACACCCAATGCCGCGCTTCACATCGGCCTGGCCCTCCACGAGCTTGCAGTGAACTCGGTAAGTTACGGCGCGCTGGCCCGAGCGGACGGCCGTGTGGACATCGCATCGCGCATCGATGCCGGACCGAGCGGAGCGAACGAGCTGGTGCTCGTTTGGACGGAGCAGATCGACGCTGCTGCGGATGGTGCGCAGGAGAAGCGTTTCGGCACGGCCGCTCTGGAGCGGGTGGTTCCCACGTCGCTCAACGGGCGCGCCAATCTCGAAATGGGCAACGGAACGCTCGTCTACACGCTGCATGTTCCCGAGTCGAACTTCGACTCGCAGTAGATCCGGCGCAGCTCAATCGGAATGCGTGCGGGCGCGCCCTGCGAGCAACTTACCGATCAAGATAGAAGCCGGCCTTGCGCCAAAAAGAAAGCCGACCTTTCGGCCGGCTTCCAAAATGCGGGAGGCGGAGGGGATCGCCTGCCGCGGATGCGAGCCGTCATTGGGGGGTTGGAGGGCAGGACGGCGCCGCATCATCAGGCCATTTAACGCGCCTTTTACCCGCCGGTTCCATTATGGCAGCGAAATTTTCGCGGAACCCGACCGTGCTGAGACCGTTGGTTGCCGACGGCTCAAGCGCCGAAGGAGCGCCCATGGTTGCGCAGATGATCCGTGTCGAAAACGCCGCCCGAATCGCCATGGGCGGCGAAGCTGTGTCGCCGATCGGCGTGTCGCGAGCGAGTTCGCCGGGTTTGACACAGATTGGGCTCTGGATCGCCGGAGCCGCAGCGGGCCTCGCAGCCGTCCTCTACTTCATCTGATATCAACACGCGTATTGATCTGCCGCGGCGCACCTCTCCCGCGGCTTGCAGCGTCATGTCTGTCGCGATGACGAAACAAAATTTCCCGCGCGTCGGAACCGCTTCTCGTTCCTTTCCGTTTGTGCCCTCAAAGGAGACGGGCCATGGAGCACATCGCCGCAGTACTTCTCATCATCGGCTGCTCGGACGATCTGTCCCAGTGCCGCGAGCTTCCCGCGCCCGTAGCGCTTTACGAGACGGCCCAGGAATGCGAGACCGGGCTGCCCGTGTCGCTTCGCGGCCGTGCGAACGAATATCCGCAGTTGTTCGCCCAGTGTCTGGTGGTCGACCCTGCTCTTGAGGAAGAGGACGTGGTCCTGTCATGGGGCATTCGCAATGACGGCATGCTGGTCGCGTCGGTGGGCGTTCCGGATGTCATGGTTGCGACAAATTCGAGCGGCACAGCTGTGGGGAATCTGAGGCAGGAATAACCCTGCTGTGCCGCGGGAATCGGAAGCGATTTTGTAGTTTTGTAAGGCTGGACGGGACATCTAACAGGAGCACATGATGAAGAAGACCATTCTCGCATTGGCGGCCGTTGCCGCCCTGGCAGGGTGCACGACCGCCGAGCGGGCCGCCACGGTGGGCGCTCTCGGCGGTGGAGCCATCGGCCTGGCCACGACCGGCACCGCTGCTGGCACCGCGATCGGCGCCGCCGCCGGCGGCCTCGGCGGCTACTTGGTTGGCAAGGTCATCGACCGCCCGGGCTATTGCGAATATCGCGACGTGAACGGACGCCGCTACGTCGAGCGCTGCCGCTAGTCGCACGCGACGCGTACACCGCGAAAAAGGGCGGCCGGACGAAAGTCCGGCCGCCCTTTTCCTTGACTGCGATAGAAGCTTGGCTAGGCAGCGATCT
This sequence comes from Rhizobiaceae bacterium, assembly GCA_019635755.1. Taxonomy (GTDB): domain Bacteria; phylum Pseudomonadota; class Alphaproteobacteria; order Rhizobiales; family Rhizobiaceae; genus OAS926. Next base: position 79,460 of record JAHBYW010000009.1, read on the forward strand.
TGAGCGCGCCCGGCCCCGGGATGGCGCCGGGTGGGCACTTGCCCAGGATGATCATGCCCAGCACTTCGTCCTGGGTCACGTCGGTCGTCCTGGCCGTCCCGACGACCTGCCCGTTCTTCATCACGCAGACCCGGTCGGCGAGATCGAACACGTCGTGGATGTCGTGGCTGATCAGGAAGATGCCGATGCCATCGGCCTTCAGCTGCTTGACGAGTTCGCCGACCTGCGCGGTCTCCTGGGGACCGAGCGCCGCGGTCGGCTCGTCCATGATCAGGATGCGGGCGTTGAATAGGATCGCACGCGCGATTGCCACCGACTGCCGCTGGCCGCCGGACAGCTTCATCACCGGCTCCTTGAACCGCCGGAACCGCGGATTGAGGCGGCCCATCACCTTCCGCGCCTCGGCCTCCATCGCGACGTCGTCGAGGGTTCCCCAGCGCGTCCTTAGTTCCCGCCCGAGGAAGAGGTTGGCGGCGGCGTCGACATTGTCGGCCAGCGCCAGCGTCTGGTAGATCGTCTCGATCCCGTATTTCTTGGCATCGCGCGGATTGCCGATATCCGCCTTCTCGCCGTTGATGAAGATGTCGCCATTGTCGCGCTTGTAGGCGCCCGACAGTATCTTGATCAGCGTGGACTTGCCCGCGCCGTTGTGACCGAGCAGGCCGACGACCTCGCCGGGATAGAGATCGACGCTGGCATGGTCGACGGCCTTGATGCCGCCGAACGCGATCGAAATGTCCCGCAGTTCGACCAGCGGTGTGGTGGACGGTGTCTCCGACATGGCAGCCTCCCTCACTTCACGCGGCGCCGGTAGACCTGATCGACGAAGACCGCGGTGACCAGAACCGCGCCCACGACCATGTCCTTGTAGGCGGACTCGAAGTTGAGCAGCGTCATGCCCGACTGCAGGGACTGCATGAGCAGCGCTCCCAGCATCGCGCCGTAGATCGTGCCCACACCGCCCGCAAGCGCCGTGCCGCCGATCACCACTGCGGCGATGACGTAGAGTTCGTTGAACTGGCCGAGCGAGTTCGTCGCGGCGTCGAGGCGCGCCGAGGTGACGATCGCCGAAATCGCGACCAGCACGCCCATCAGCATGAAGACCTTCATCGTCAGCCAGCGCGTATTGATGCCCGACAGTTCCGCGGCCTCCGGATTGCCGCCCGCGGCGTAGACGTAACGGCCGAAGCGGGTGCGAGAGGCGACGAAGCTCATGACGAAGCCCACGGCCAGGCAGATCAGCACGGGGATGGCATAGCCCGTGTAGTAAACGAGGCCGTTGGCGCAGCGAACGACCGCCTCGCCGGCCATGCAGATCGCGTTGCCGGCCCGGTCCTCGATGCCGGCCGGGATCACGATCCCGTTCTCCTTGGCATAGGTTTCGATGACCTTGGGCGGCCAGGGATAGGAGTTGACGACCGCAGTGATTCCCAGGATCGCGATGCCGCCGCAGGCGGCGAGGAACGTTTCCGCCCAGATCGGACGCTGCGGGAAGTTGACACGCTGGCGCTGGCGACGGCCGTTGATCAGCCCCATTACAAGAAGCGCGCAGGCCGCGAAGGCCAGCATCCAGCTCCAGAACGGACCGATGGAGGCGAGCGGCCCGTTGCCGCCGATCAGCTTGAACGTCTTGTCCATCGGCGCAACCGTCTCGCCGCGGATGAGCGCCCAGGCGATACCGCTGTACGCGATCAGACCGCCGAGCGTGACGATGAAGGCGGGGATGCCGGCATAGGCCGTGAGGAAGCCGTTGAACGCGCCGATCAGCGCGCCGAGCACCAGCGCGAACAGAACCGCGATGATCCAGATCCACTCGTTGCCGACGCCGAGCGAGGGACCGAGCCAGAAGACCTGCAGCACGCCGGTGGCCACGGCAATTGTCGACAGCATGGAGCCGACCGACAGGTCGAGCTGGCGCATGACGATCAGGAGCACCATGCCCGTCGACATGATGGCGATCGACGAGGTCTGCACCGTCAGCGTCCAGAGGTTTCGGGGCGTCAGGAACGATCCCCCGAACAGGCCCTCGTTGGGCCGCAGCATGCCGCTGTAGATGTCGAAACCCGCCCAAATGACGAGCAGCGCGGCAACCATGCCGAGCATGCGGGTGTCGATCTCCGTGGCGCGGAAGAACCGCGTGATCGGTCCCTCGTCCGCCATCGCCGGATTCTGGCTGGTTTCGGTTGCACTGCTCATGGCTGTTGCCTCCCCAGGCCGGCCTTCGAGTCGACTTGTGTCGTCTTCTTATGGAATGGCCGCGCCATCCTCCCGGACGGCACGGCCATTCTGTGTCAGTTCATACACCGTTGCAACTCGGCGATCCGGACGGCGGGCTCGCTGCGCCCGGCAGCGGACCGCCGTTCCGCAGGCGCGGTCAGTTGCAGGCGGCGACCGAGCCGGCCGCGACGCCAGCGCAGGCCTCGGCCTTGCTGATCCAGCCGCCGTCGATCACGTCGTTCAGGTTGTCCTTGGTGATCGGGTTCGGCGCGATCAGGATGGCGTTCATCTCGACGCCCTTGGCGCCGTCGGAGAACTTGCCCACGCCCGGGAGCGCATCGATCGCGGTGCCGTTGGCCAGCGCGACGGCGGCTTCACCCGCCATCTTGCCGAGCACGCGCGAGTCCTTCCAGACCGACACGAGCTGGGTGCCGAGCGCAACGCGGTTCAGCGCCGCCTTGTCGCCGTCCTGGCCCGTCACCGGCACGGAGCCGGCGAGGCCCTGCGCGTCGAGGGCCGCCACGACGCCGCCGGCCATGCCGTCGTTCTCGGAGATGACCGCGTCGATGTCGTTGTTGTTGGCAGTCAGGCACTGCTCCATGTTCTTCTGGGCAGCGTCCGGCTTCCAGCCGTCGGTGAAGGTCTCGCAGACATTCTTGATCTTGCCTGCGTCGATGTTCTCCTTCAGCACTTCCATGATGCCGTTGAAGAGGAAGGTGGCGTTCGGATCGCCCTTGTCGCCCTTGATGAAGGCGAAGTTGCCTTCGGTCTTGCCCTTCTCGAGCATCGTCTTGGCCATCAGGCGGCCGACGCCGACGTTGTCGAAGGTGATGTACAGCGCGTTCGGATCCTCGAACTGCACGTCATAGGCGATCGCCTTCAGGCCGGCGTCGTTGATCTTCTGGATCGACGGCAGGATCGCGTTGTTGTCGAACGCGACAACCAGGATGACGTCAACGTTCTGCGCGATCAGGCCCTCGATGTCGGCGGCCTGCTTCTGCGCCGAGCCCTGTGCGTCGGTCGAGATGTATTTGTCGCCCGCAGCCTCGACGACGGCCTTGATGGCGGCTTCGTCGGTCTTCCAGCGCTCTTCCTGGAAGGTCTTCCAGGAGACGGCGATCGTCTTGCCTTCGGCGTGAGCGACGTTCGCCAGCGAAAGCGACATCGCCACTCCCGCCAGGATGGCGGTAGCGAATTTCTTCATGAGTTCCTCCCTGCGCCCCGGAAAGCGCGAACGGATCCATCCGGAAAGGAGGCTTTATTTCGAGCCTCGAAAAAAATAATGACTCAAGGTGAGGGCCATGTCAATATCTGGCCCGAGGCGCGAGGGCTGACAGCCCGTATCGCGTTTCGGGAGGAAAGCCTGTCCCGATGACCGTGGGCATTCGCCACGACGACCTGCGCCGTCGCAACCGAGCCATGGTGATCGGCGCCGTGCGCCGCGCCGGCCAGCCGTCCCGCACGGAGATCGCGGGCACCACCGCGCTCAGCCATTCGACGATCTCGGCCATCGCGTCGGATCTCATCGGCGAGGGCGTGCTGGTGGAGCAGAAAAGCGTCGAGGCGGCGGCCCTGAAGCGTGGCCGGCCGCAGGTGGCGATCGCCCTCAATCCCCGCGCGGGAACCGTGGTGGCGATCGTGCTGTCGCTGAACTCGCTGACCGGGACGCTGATCGACTATTCAGGCCAGACCATTGCCTCCGAGACGAGGCGCTTCGCGACGCAGGTGCTGCCGCGCAACGACCTGATCGGCGAGACGCTTGCCATCGTCCGGCGCCTCGTCGAGCGCGGCCGAGACGAGGCGCCGCGCGTCATGCGCATCGTGCTGGCGATCCAGGGCATCACGGATTCGGGAGCGCGCACTCTGCTCTGGTCGCCGATCATGCCGCACACGGACATCGGCTTCGCCGACCTTCTCGAAGGCGCGACGGGAATCCCGGTGACCGTCGAGAACGACTGCAACATGATGGCGGTGTCGCTGCGCTGGCGCCACCAGCGCCGCTACCGCGACAATTTCATCGCGCTGCTTCTTTCACACGGCATCGGCATGGGGCTCGTGCTGCGCGGCGAGGTGTTCACCGGCACACGCTCGTCCGGCGCCGAGTTCGGCCACATGATCCACCGGCCGGGAGGCGCGCTGTGCCGCTGCGGCCGGCAGGGCTGCGTCGAGGCCTATGCGGGGAGCTACGCGATCTGGCGCAACGCCATGCGGCTGCCCGAGGATTCCCAGCCCGCCGCCGACATCCCCGACGAGGAAATGGCGCGGCTGGCCGAGAAGGCACGCGCCGGCGACGGCCCGGAGCGCGAAGCCTTCCGCAAGGCCGGCGCCGCCCTCGGCTTCGGCCTCGGCAGCGTCTTCGCCCTGTTCGATCCGGCGCCGGTCGCCATGGTCGGCCACGGCGCATCGGCCTTCGATCTCATGGAAGGCGCAATCCGCGAGGCGATCGCGCAGACCGCCGGCGGCCAGCACTCCAATGCAATCTCCTTCGACATCGACACCGACGAGATGCGTCTGATCCGCGAGGGCTGCGCGATGCGGGCGCTGACCTTCGTCGACGACGAGATCTTCGCGCCCGGGAGCGACTCGCAGGCCGCGCAGGGTCGCATCGTTGCCTGATCCGCGTGCGTCCCGGCTGCCTGGGGCGTTCGGGCCAAGGTTGAGGCGGTCTGCCCCGATCGCCTCACCAGAACTGCCCGCATCGACGAACGGCCGAAGACGCCTTGACGCAGGTCAAGGCGCACCCCCCGCGCACGGGCTTTGACTGGCCGGGCCACCGGCGGTGCCGCCGCTCCACAGGAAGGACCACATGCCCAGAACGGTGAAGCTGGAAGCCGCGGCCGAGCGCGCGTTCCGGATGCTGCCGGCGAACACCGTCAAGCCTTCGCTGCTGGACCTGATGGCGGCCATGCGCTCGATGCTCCCCGGGTCGCAATATCCGAGCAACATGATCGCCGAAGCCATTCTCACGCACGCCCGGCGCAATCGGATCGAAATCGCCGACGACTGATCAAGTGGCGCCGGGCCGACAGGGCTTTCACAGCCAGCCGAGATCCCGGGAACCGTCGTTAGGTTCTGGCCCTCGACGCGCCCTCGCCGCCGTCGTCCGCGGTCGACGCGACGATAGTTCCTTCCGCTAATTCACCGTCCAGGCGGTTGCGGGCTTTCCCGGCTCGACCACGTAGAAGGCGTTGACCGCGAGCGGCTGCCAGTCGTCGGCCGTTCCGTCCGGCCAGACGACTCTCAGCGCCACGTCGGTCTCCTTGCCGAGGCCGAAATGCGACCAGCCGAGCTGGCCGCCGGCGTGACCGCCGCCGACCGTCAGCTCGCGGCGCAGGATGGTGCCGTCGGTGCACCTTACCTCGAGCCAGGCACCGATGGCGTCGCGATTCGGCCCGGGCTGCTGCAGTTTCACCTGCACCCAGCCTCCGGCATCGGCGCTGGTGTTGCGCCAGATCTGCGCCGGCGCGTTGCGGTTCACCACGGCGATGTCGATCAGCCCGTCGAGATTAAAATCGGCGAGCGCGCCGCCCCTGCCCTGCTCGACGCTGGCGACGCCGGCCTCGTCTCCGGCCTCGACGAACTTGCCGTCCGCCTGCTGCAGCAAGAGATTGTTGGGGTCCTTCATGGCGAAGTCCGGCATCTCCCAGACATTGCCCTTGACGATGAACAGGTCGACCAGGCCGTCATTGTTCACGTCCTGGAACTCGGTGTGCCAAGCAGTGCTCGGCCTGAGATCGTCACCGACATAGGGCCGGTGGGCGGTGACGCCGCGCGCCAGCGCCGTCTCCGCGTAGCTCGGCTTCGGCGCGGTGCCGTCCGTCGGTACGTTGGCCAGCTTCTGCAGCCGGTTGTCGGCCATCGAGGTCAGGAAATATTCCTGGTAGCCGTCGAAATCGAGGTCGTAGGCGGCGATGCCCATGCCCCAGATGCGCACGAACCGCCAGCCTTCATCGGCCGTGTAGAGCGCCGGGTCCTTGCCCGGCTCGACCTTCCACATCTGCTCCTGGCCGCCTTCGTAATATTCGCGGTCATTGGAAACGCGAAGCGACGGCGTACCCGAGCGGTTCCAGTCGGTGAACAGGATCGACAGCGGGCAGAAGCTCGGCTTCAGCACGGCCGGCGCGGCGAAGCGGCGCTCGCCCGCGGCGGGGCGCAGCAGCCAGTTGTCGGTGCACGAGCCCCAGGGCGAGATCTCCTCGTGGCGGTCGATGTAGCTGCCGACGGCAATGGTAGGCCAGTCGGCGCCCTTCTCCCAGGTCGCCGCGAGCGAGGTCCACCAGAGGTCGCCGCCGGCGAAGCCCCAGGCCTCGTTGGCGCGCTCGAACCGGCAGTCGCCGGTGCCGCGCATCAGCACGTTCTCGCCGACCCGCAGAAGCGCGACATCCATGATGCCGTCGCCGTCGACGTCGAGCGGATAGGCGCCGCTCACGCCTTCGAGTTCCAGCCCGCTCTTCTCGGCCGCGAAAGCGAGCGCACCGCCCTTGGTGCTTGTATTGCGATAGAGCGTGGCCGGCTTCTCGCCGCCGGCCAGCAACAGGTCGGGGAAGCGGTCGCCATTGCAGTCGAAAGCTGCACCGCCGCCGCCGACCATGTACTCCCAGCCGCCCTGGAAGACGCTGTCGATGCCGGCGCTCCCGGTTTCTTCGACGAAGGACGGCACGACGGGCGGGGGAACGGGCGCCGTGTCCTGGGAGGCCGCGGTTCCGGCAAGCGCAACGAGAAAGGCGAAGGTCGGCGATGCGAGGCGCATGGTTATTTCCTCGTCTTCAGCGCGTTGGTGTAGCCGCCGATGCAGCGCCCCTGCTCCAGCCCGTCGACGATGGCGGCATGGAAATGGATGCCGCCATAGAGCCGCGATATGCCGGCCTCTTCCGCCGCCTCGTGGAAGCTCTTGAAGGTGCGCGGGTTGCGGCCGTCGGGCGAACCGGTGTGGTCCTCGAACTCGTAATTGTCGCCGAAGAAGGCCGTCAGCACCGCATCCATCGAGCCGGACACCGTGCTGTGCCCGCTCGGATATTCCGGGAAAGGCGGCGTGTTCAGCAGCGGCTCCCACTTCGGATCGATGTTCTTCTTGATGTAGGTGATCGGGCGGATGAGGTTGTAGGCGTATTTCTCGTGCCAGCAGCCGACGAACGCGTCCGACATCGCGATACCCATGCGCGCCAGCAGGTCGACGTTCTCGTCCAGCGGCAAATTGCTGCGCTCGGCGACCTGGAGCGCGATCGAGACCCAGTGTCCGGGCGGCGTCATCGACAGCATCGGGTCGTCGGACCAGAACCGGGCGATCGCCGCCTGCTCCGGCGTCAGCGCCTTGCCCGTCTCGTAGACCTCGAGCGCCTCCTTGTAGAACTGCGTGTCGGTGGCGGTGCCGAATGCGGGATTGCCCGGCGTGGCGCAAGTGGCGCCGGACGGGATCGCGAAGGTGCGGTTGTTGCCCCATTCGGGCAGCAGCGGCAGTTGCTGCTGGCGGATCGGATTGGTCGGCACCCATTTGTCATCGCCCTTGGGCAGATCCCAGGTTTCCGGGAAGCCCATGTTCGTGACGACGGCACCGCCATCGTCGAGCGACCAGTCACGGATGCTGGCGGCCATCGCCTTGCCGAAAGCCTCGCTGCGCGCCACCACGTCGTCCGGCACGCCATCGACGACCCGGGCGCGCCACTTTTCCTGGGCGCGCTGAATCGCGCGCTGCCCCGTCGGGCCGGTATTGCCGAAATAGAAAACGATGGCATCCGACATCGCCGCGCTGATGACCACCGTCTCGTCGTAGACGGCACCGGCCTCGCGCTGCGGGACGGAATCGAGATCGTGCAGCTGGCCGACAAGGGAAACCAGCGTGTCGGACCCGCCGACCGCGGCCTCGAACGCCGTGACGCCCAGATAGCCGAAGGAGCGGCTGGCCACCGGTGGCGAATAGGTCGGCGTGTGACGCACCAGCTCGTTCATCAGGTAATACCAGTCGCGCAGGATCTCCTGTGCTTCCGGCCGACCTTCGACGTTCCCCTGCGCCGATGCAGTACCCGGAGCGGCGACGACGCCGAACGCGAGCAACGCGAGCAACGCGAGCGCAGCCATCGCATGGTGGAATGCGCGCATGATCTCCTCCCTCGAACGCCCGTTTTTATTTTTTTCGGGGCTCGGATTAATATGCATCGGACCCGGACGTTCCGCAAGGGAGGCGTCGGGTGTCGGCGCGGAAGAGGATGGCTCAGGCTTCGTCGATGGCGTAGCCGGCGCCGCGGACGGTTCGGATCACGTCGGACTGGCGGCCCGTATTGATCGCCTTGCGCAGGCGGCCGACGTGCACGTCGACGGTCCGCTCGTCGATGTAGTTGGTCTCGCCCCAGACATTGTCGAGAAGCTGACCGCGCGAGAACACGCGGCCGGGGTGACGCATCATGAATTCGAGCAGGCGGAACTCCGTCGGTCCCAGGCGGATCTCGCTCTTGCGCCGGTAGACGCGGTGGGATTCGCGGTCCAGCACGATGTCGCCGACCTTGAGCACGCTGGACAGCACTTCCGGCTTGGCGCGCCGCAGCAGGGCCCGCACGCGGGCCATGAATTCCGGCGTCGAGAACGGCTTCACCAGATAGTCGTCCGCGCCCGTCGCCAGGCCGCGCACGCGATCGCTCTCCTCGCCGCGGGCCGTCAGCATGATGATGGGCAGCCGTTCGGTCTGCGGGCGCATCCGCAGCCGGCGGCACAGCTCGATGCCGGAGACGGCGGGAACCATCCAGTCGAGCACCAGCAGGTCGGGCACGCTCTCCTGCAGCCGGAGTTCGGCCTCGTCGCCGCGCGTCACGACCTCGACCTGGTAGCCCTCGGCCTCCAGATTGTACCGCAGGAGGACGCCCAGCGGCTCCTCGTCCTCGACGACCATGACCCTTGCTGCGATCATGTCCTTCCCCGGACCTATTCGGCGAGCACGGCCATCGCCGTCTCGTCGATCTTCGGCCGCTGCGCGGGCAGTTGCGAACCGGTCATGACGTAATAGCCGTTCTCGGCGATGTTCGTCACGTGGTCGCCGATCCTTTCGAGGTTCTTGGCGCAGAACAGCAGGTGGGTGCAGGCAGTGATGTTGCGCGGATCCTCCATCATGTAGGTCAGGAGCTCCCGGAAGATCGACGTATACTGGATGTCGACCTTCTCGTCGTCGACGCGCAGCGCCTTGAGCCGCTCGGCATCGCGGGCGACATAAGCCGCGACCACGCCGTCGACCTGGCGAAGGACCATGCCCGACATCGATTCGATCGAATGGGCGAGCGGGCGCGGGGTCGCGCCGTGGGCGACGGATCCGGCGCGCTTGGCGATGTTCTTGGCAAGGTCGCCGATCCGCTCGAGGTCGGCCGCCATGCGAACCGCGCCGACGACGGCACGCAGGTCCTGCGCCATCGGCTGGCGCCGGGCGATCAGCGTGATCGCCCGCTCGTCCAGCTCGCGCTGGCGTGCGTCCATCAGCGCATCCTCCGAGATGACGAGCTGCGCCCGCGCGGCATCGGAGGCGAGCAGCGCGTCGGTGGCCGCGCGGACCATGGCGCTTGCCAGCGTGCCCATGTCGCGGATCAGCCGGTCGACCTGCTCCAGGTCCGCGTCGAAGGAGGTGACGGTGTGCTCGCCCATGATCGTCTCCCGTGCGAGGCCGGTCAGCCGAAGCGGCCGGTGATGTAGTCCTGCGTGCGTTTGTCGTCGGGGCTCGTGAACATCTTGTCGGTCGGCCCCTCCTCGACCAGATGGCCGAGATGGAACATCGCGGTGCGCTGCGACACGCGCGCCGCCTGCTGCATCGAGTGGGTGACGATCACGATCGTGAAGTTGCGCCGCAACTCGTCGATCAGTTCCTCGACGCGGGCCGTGGCGATCGGATCCAGCGCCGAGCAGGGCTCGTCCATGAGGATGACCTCCGGCGACACCGCGATCGCACGCGCGATGCAGAGCCGCTGCTGCTGGCCTCCCGACAGGCCGGTGCCGACCTCGTGCAGCCGGTCCTTCACCTCGTCGAAGAGCGAGGCCTTCCGGAGGCTGCTCACCACGATCTCCTCCAGCTCGGCCTTGTTGCGGGCGAGGCCGTGGATGCGCGGACCGTAGGCGACGTTCTCGAAGATCGTCTTCGGGAACGGATTCGGCTTCTGGAAGACCATGCCGATGCGGGCGCGGAGCTCCACCACGTCGATCGCCGGGTCATAGATGTCCTGGCCGTCGAGGGTGATGCTGCCCTGGACCCGGCAGCCTTCGATCGTGTCGTTCATCCGGTTGAGACAGCGCAGGAAGGTCGACTTGCCGCAGCCCGACGGGCCGATGAAGGCAGTGACCGCCTTTTCCGCGATATCGATGGAAACGCCATGCAGTGCCTGCTTCTCGCCGTAGAAGACCTTCACGTCCTTGGCGGCGACGCGCGTCTTGCCGCGCGACCCAGTGGCGCCGGCCACGGCGGCTTCCAGTTCGATTTGCGTCATCGCGGTCATGGACTGCATCTCCGGATTCCTCACTGGCGCCGCTCGAAGCGCGACCGCAGGTAGATGGCGGCGGCGTTAAGCAAGAGCATCACCGCGAGCAGGACGATGATCGCCGCCGCCGTGCGTGGCTCGAAATAGTTGCGGTTCTCGTTGCCTTCCCAGAGGAAGATCTGAACCGGCAGCGCCGTCGCCTGGTCGAGCGGCGTGACGGGAACGGTCGACACGAACGCGCTCATGCCGATGAGCAGCAGCGGCGCCGTCTCGCCGAGCGCCTGCGCGACGCCGATGATCGTCGCGGTCATGATGCCGGGATAGGTGATCGGCAGCACGTGATGGAACACCATCTGCGTCTTCGACGCGCCGATGCCGAGCGCCGCCTGGCGGATCGACGGCGACACGGCCTTCAACGAATTGCGCGTCGCGATGATGATCGTCGGCAGCGTCATCAGCGTCAGCACCAGCCCGCCGGCCAGCGGCGCCGACAGCGGCAGCCGGAAGTAGTTTATGAAGACGGCGGCGCCCAGCAGGCCGAAGACGATCGACGGCACCGCCGCGAGGTTGTTGATGTTCACCTCGATCAGGTCGGTCAACTTGTTCTTCGGCGCGAACTCTTCGAGGTAGATGGCGCTCGCCACGCCGATCGGAACCGCCAGGAGCACGACGATCAGCATCATGTAGAGCGAGCCGATGAAGGCGCCGAGCAGACCCGCTTCCGCCGGCGCGCCGCGAGAATCTGCGTTCGTGAAGAGCACGCTGGAAAAGACCATCCGCACGGTGCCGTTACCGTAGAGGCGGTCGGCGAGCTGGCGCACAGGCGCGGAGAGCTGCTGGCGATCGTCCGCCACCGAGCGGTCGATGTTCCCTTTGAGCCAGTTGTCGACATTGGCCGAGAGCAGCAGCGACAGATCGACGGTCTTTCCCAGCAGGCCGGGGTCGGCGACGAACATGTCGCGCAGGCGGAAGCGCTGGTTGTTCGATACGAACGCCTGCACCTCGCGCGGCGTGAGTTCGATGTCCGGCGCGGCCGCCTTCACGGCGTTCTCGATGACGCGGTTCCAGTTCACCATGGTCACCTCGCGCTCCCAGTCGAGCATGAGGCGCTGGAATTCGGCGGGCGACTGGCCGGGCGCTGGCACGGGCTTCGGCGAGACCTTCACGATCTCCGGGTCGAAGCCGATCTTGAGATTGGCCGCCGGCTGCCAGAAGGACGGCAGGCCGTCATGCAGGATGCTGCCGAACAGGAAGATCACGAAGCCGACCGCGATGCCGACGGCGGTGATGCCGTAAGCCTTGAAACGCGTCTCGGCAGCGCGGCGGCGACGCAGGCCCTTCTGGATGCGGGCGAGCCGCGCCTCCCTTGATTCCACAGGCTCGGCGCCCCGGGCGATATCGGTTGCAGCCATGGCTATTCGTACTGCTCCCGGTATTTGCGCACGACGTAGAGGGCGATGACGTTGAGAACCAGTGTCATCACGAACAGCGTCAGGCCGAGCGCGAAGGCGACCAGCGCCTGCGGGCTGGCGAAATTGGTGTCGCCGGTCAGTTGGTTGACGATCGACACGGTGACGGTCGATGCGGAGTCGAACGGATTGAGGCGCAGGATCGGCGCGTTTCCGGCTGCGAGGACGACGATCATGGTTTCGCCAAACGCCTTGCTGACCGCCAGCATGAAGGCGCCGACGATACCGGGGAGCGCCGCCGGCAGCACGACCCGGCGGATCGTCTCCGACTTGGTCGCGCCGATGCCGAGAGACCCGTCGCGCAGGGCGCGCGGGACCTGGGTGATGATGTCGTCGGAGAGCGACGACACGAACGGCACGATCATCAGGCCCATGGCGATGCCGGCGGTCAGTGCGCTCGTTGCGCGGATGTCGATGCCGACATATCCGCCCAGCGTGTGGAGCAGTGGTCCGAGCGTGACCAGCGCGAACACGCCGTAGATGACCGACGGGATGCCGGCCAGGATCTCGATGACCGGCTTGGCGGTGGCGCGCACTGCCGGCGACGCGTATTCGGCCATGTAGATCGCCGACAGGAGGCCGACAGGGATCGCCACGAGCATGGCGATCGCGCTGATCATGACCGTGCCCCAGAGCAGCGGCAGCAGACCGTATTGCCCGGTCGCGCCGCCGGATGTCGAGAAGCCGGGATTCCAGACGGTGCCGAAGAAGAAGTCGGCGGGATGGACGAAGGTGAAGAAGCGCAGCGCCTCCGAGAGCAGCGACGCTACGATGCCGACCGTGGTCATGATGGCGATGGCTGAGCAGAGCACCAGGAGGACCCGGACAGCGGCCTCGAACTCGTTGCGTGCTCTGAGCCGAGGCGAGACGCGGCGCGCCATCAGCCCCAGCCCCGATACGCCCACCACGGCCGCAAGCGTGACTGCACTCCAGAACGTGAGCGTTCGGAACTGCGCGAGCGCGGCGCTGGCCGCGGCCTCGTAGTCCTTCACCTCGCCGATCACGCCGAAGCCGCTGGCGATCTGCTCGATGCGCTGCAGTGCATCGCGGAGCGCCGCCGGATCGCCGTCGACGATCGCCGCGGGAAGCTGGGAGAGCAGGTAGCCGCGGGTGATGTCGCCCGAGAACCCAGCCCAGAGGAGCAGGACAGCGACAGCCGGCAACAGGCACCAGAGCGCGACCATCAGGCCGTGGTAGCTGGGGCGGGAGTGCATCGAGCGTCGCGCCGGTCCGGCAACGGCACGGGCGCGTGACACACCCACCCGGTAGGCGAGCGAAAGCAGCGCGAGCAGGAGGATTGCAACGATCAGGCTGTTCACGGCGAAACTCCGACCGACCTGATGGGAACTGGCTCCGACACTGCGCCCATTTCCGATGGGCTGCGGCGCGCCTTCACGCACCGCCGACACCGAGGCGCCGCGGGGAAAACCGCGACGCCTGGGTCGAGGACGATGCGGCTCAGTTCGTGCCGCCGACCAGCTTGCCTGCCTTGAAGTCCGCGCGGATCGTCTCGAGTTCCGCGGCCGGGGCGGGGATCAGGCCGGCCGTCTCCAGCGTGCCGCCAAGGCCGGCCATCTGGTCGGACAGGAAGAACTCGGTGTACTCGGCGAGGCCGGGGATCACGCCGACGTGCTCGCCCTTCACGTAGAAGTAGAGAGGACGCGACACCGGATACTCGCCCGACGCCACCGTCTCGAGCGACGGCGTAACACCGGACACGGTCGCCACCTTCAGCGTATCCTTGTTCTGGTCGTAGAAGGACAGGCCGAACACGCCGACGGTGGCCGGGTTCGCCTTCAGCCGAGCCAGCGTCTCGGTGTAGTCGCCGGCGATCTCGACCACGACGTCCTGGCGGAAGGTAGTGCAGGCCGCCTTCTTGGCGTCGGCGTCGAGTTCGGGCAGGCCGGCTTCCTTGCAGCCTTCGGCGATCACCTTCTCCTGAAACACCTCGCGGGTGCCGTGGTTGGAGCCCGGAATCGCGACGTTGATCTCCTGGTTCGGCAGCGAGGCGTCGATCTCGTTCCAGTTCTTGTACGGGTTCGCGACCATCTTGCCGTCGACCGGCACCTGCGCCGCGATAGCCTTGAAGACATGCACCGGCTCGAGCGCGAAGTCGCCCTGCCCGGCGCTCGATGCGAAGACGATGCCGTCGTAGCCGAACTTCACTTCCTGGATCTTGTTGACGCCGTTCGCCTTGCAGGTCTCGATTTCCTCGGCCTTGATGGCGCGCGAGGCATTGGCGATGTCGATGGTGTTCTCGCCCACGCCTTCGCAGAACTGCTTGAGGCCGCCGCCCGTGCCGCCGGATCCGACGACCGGCGCCTTGAACTCGGGGAACGAGTTGCCGAACTCCTCGGCGACGATGCTGGCGAACGGCAGGACAGTCGACGAGCCGGCGATCTGGATGGTGTCGCGCGACTGCGCAAAGGCGGGAGCCGCGACCGCGACGGCAATGGCCGCCGTCGAAAGCAACAGTCTGTTCATGGAGCCTACTCCGTTTCGGGAAACCTGGTGGACGCCTCGTGCGTCGGAGTGGGCACTAAAGATGCAGTGTTACAGCTGGATGACAGTTGCGTGTCGGGCCGGTGAAGTTGCGGGACAGCCCGGTGCGGCGATCTCGGACCCGCGATCTGCCAGGCCCGCGCTGCGGGGATTTGCGTCGCGGAGTCAGGCAGTTGGATCAGCCGGTCCGGCTCAACCGGATACGCCCGGCGCGAGCGCGCCGGTGGACATCGTCATCCCGGACCGGCAGTGCCGGCGTCAGCCGATCTGCCGCTCTCCGTCGCCCTCGACGCGGACCCATTTCTCGACCTTGTCGAGCAGGGCCTTCGGGCTGATCGGCTTCGGCAGGTAATCGTCCATTCCCGCTTCGAGACAGCGCTCCCGGTCGCCCTTCAGGGCGTGGGCGGTGACGCCGATGATCGGCACATGGGTCTCGCTTCCGCTCTCCTGCTTGCGGATCGTCGCGGTCGCCTCGAGCCCGTTCATCTCCGGCATCGAAACGTCCATGAGGATCATGCGCGGGCTCATTTCGAAGTACGCCTCGACGGCACGGCGGCCGTTGTTGACGATCTCGAAGCTGTAGCCTGTCTCCGACAGGATCTGGGTGAACACGAGCTGGTTCACCTCATTGTCCTCCGCAACCAGGATATCGAGGCGGTGGTCGTCCCGTACCGCTCCGCGCCGCGGGGCGGGGCTCACGGCGGCTTCGCGGGCAGGCGCCGGCGTTTCGGTCGGTGGGACCTCGCCCGCGGCCGGCACGTCATCCACCGCGCGATGCTTCTGGATCGTCGACACGATCGTCTCCAGCAGCGCCGAAGACCGCGCCGGCTTGATGAGCTGCGCGTCGATGCCGAGATCGCGGAAGGCGACCGTCGACAGCGACTGGTCGACCGAGGTGAGGATGATGATCGGGGTCTTCTCGATCCCCGCCGTGGCCCGGATGACGCGCGCGGTGTCGACCCCGGTCATGCCCGGCATCTGGAAGTCGAGCACGACGCAGTCCACACCAAGCCCGTATTGCGCGGCCGCCTTCAGCACGTCGATGCCTTCCGGTCCGCTCTCGGCAGCGCATGAATCGAACGTCCAGGACGCCATCTGCTCGCTCAGGATCGCGCGGTTCACGGCGTTGTCGTCGACAACGAGGATGCGCGAGCCGGTGACGTCGACCGGCGCCACGCGCTTTGCCTGCGGACGGCCGGCATTGGGGAGCGTGACGGTGAACCAGAAGGTCGATCCGCGGCCTTCGTCGCTTTCGACGCCGATCTGGCCGCCCATCAGCTCGACGAGGCGCGAGGTGATGGCGAGGCCGAGCCCGGTTCCCTCATGACGGCGGGTCGACGAGCCATCGACCTGGCTGAACTTCTCGAACACGAGCTTCAGCTTGTCGGCCGGAATGCCGATGCCGGTATCGGTCACCGACAGCTTGAGGCGTGTCGACTGACCGTCGGTCCACTGGCTCGAAACGTCGACCAGCACGTGGCCGGAATCGGTGAACTTGACGGCGTTGCCCAGCAGGTTGGTGATGATCTGGCGGACGCGTCCGACGTCGCCGACGAAGAGCTGCTGGCAGTCCGGTTCGACCCGGACGATCAGCTCGAGATCCTTCTCCTTGGCGCGCGTCGAGACCAGCGTCGCCACGTCCTCGATCGCCTCGGCGAGGTTGAAGGGCGCCGGGTCGAGCACCAGCTGCCCCGCATCGATCTTCGAGAAGTCGAGGATGTCGTTGATGATGGTCAAAAGCGCGTTGCCCGACTTCACGATGATGTCGGTGAACGTCTTCTGCTTCGGGTTGAGCTCCGACTTGGCGAGCAGTTCCGCCATGCCCAGCACGCCGTTCATCGGCGTGCGGATCTCGTGACTCATGTTGGCCAGGAACTCGGACTTCGCCCGATCGGCCAGGACGGCGCGGCGCTGGGCTTCCATCAGCTCCTGCTCGCGCTGCTTGAGCTCGCTGATGTCCATCGTGGACCCGATCAGGTAGAGCGACCCGTCGGAGGCGGTTACCACGCCCTTCTTGGCGAACTGGTATTGCATCGTGCCGTCCGGCTTGACGACATGCTCCTCGATCTCCTGGGTCTGCCCCGTCCGCAGGACCGCGAGATCGCCCTCGAGATACTGCTTGGCGCTGTCGCCGAAGAGGTCGGTGTCGGACTTGCCGATCGCGTCGTCCCGGCTGACGCCGACAAGCTCGCACCACCCCTTGTTGACGTAGAGCAGCTTGAGGTCCGGACGCTTGGCGTAGATCGAGATCGGCACATTGTCGATGATGCTGCGGAACACCTCGTTGTCGCGCAGGGTCTCCTTCAGCTTGTCTTCGCGCCGCTTGATCTCGGTGATGTCGGTGCTCGACCCGAAGACGTGCAGCCGTCCGTCGAGCGCGACCAGCGAATCCTTTCGCGTCATGAGCTCGCGCACCGTGCCGTCACGGTGGATGACCTGCTCCTCGGTCTCCACGGCCCGGCGCGTCGTCCGCGTTTCGGCGTCGAAGCTCGCATAGGCGCCGCCGGTGTCCGCCCCGAAGAGCTCGAGGTCGTCCTTGCCCACCGCTTCCGCCCGCGAGATGCCCGTCAGCGCCGTCCAGGCCTGGTTCACATACTCCATCTTGAGGTCGGCATTCTTGATGAAGGTCGACACGGGAAGCTCGTCCAGGACGCGCTTGTAGAGGTCGAGCTGGCGCATGCTGTCGCGCAGCGCGTTCTCTCGGCCCTTCAACTCGCTGATGTCCGTGCAGCAGCCGAACAGGTGCTTGGTGCCGTCGATCGCGCTCAGCAGCGTCTTGCGGGTCATCACCTCGCGCGAGGACCCGTCGCGATGGGGCACCGTCTCCTCGATCTCGACCGGATCGCCGGTCTCGATGATGCCCATGTCGGCATCGTCGAAACCGTCTGCATTGTCGCCGAACAAATCCCTGTCCGTCTTGCCGACGACGTCGGCGGCACTCAGACCTGTCAGCGTGGTGAACCCTTTGCTGACATATTCGAAGCGGCGGTCCATGCCCTTCATGAAGGTCATGACCGGCAGTTCGTCCAGCACCTGCCGCAACAGCTCGCTCTCGCGCATACTGTCGCGCAGCGCCCGCTCGCGGCGCTTGATCTCGGTGATGTCGGTGCAGGAGCCGTAGAGGCGGATCGAGCCGTCCTCGCGGATCAGCCGCTGCTTGCGGGTCATCAGCTCGGTGACCGCGCCGCCCGGTCCGGTGACCGTCTCCTCCAGGGAGATGCCCTGGCCCGACGTGAGAACCTGGCGGTCATGGCTGCTGAATGTCTGCGCCTCGCTGGACGGGAACAGTTCCGCGTCCGAACGCCCGATCGCGCGGTCGCGCTCGACGCCCGTCATCTGCGTCCAGGCGGCGTTGACATATTCGATGAGAAGGTCCTCGGTCTTGACGAAGACACCGACGGGCAGCTCGTCCAGCACGTGCCGGTAGACGTCGATCTGGCGCATGCTCTCGCGCAGCGCCCGCTCGCGCTCCTTGAGCTCGGTGATCTCGACGCGAACGCCGACGAACGTGCCGTCGTCCGTGCGCATGTCGTAGACCTGGTGCCACGACCCGTCCTTGTGCTGCCGCTCGTAGAGGATCTGGCGCGCCCGGTGACGCTCCATGTAGGCGTCGGCCCAGGCGTCCCGATCGGTGTCGTAGAGCGCGTCGATGTGCGGATCGCCGCTGTTGCGGAAATAGGCGATCGAGTGGCCGTACTCGATCGCCTCGCGGAAGGTCTTGCCGCGCACCCACATCGGTGCCAGTTCGGGCAGGGACTGCTGCAGGCGCTGGTTGGCCAGCACGAACCGGTCGTCGCGGTCGTAGATGATGACGCCGGCCGGCATCGAGTCGACCACGCCGGCGAGGTAGCGGTGCGCCTCCTCGGCCTCCGCCTCTCGCCGCCGCAGTTCGGTGATGTCGAAGATCGAGCAGGCGACGTAGTCCTTGCCGCTGTCGGTCCGGATCCTGTTCTTCCGCACGACGCGCGAACGGCCGATGCCGGAGAACTCGAAATCCTCCTCGACTTCGAAGGGAACCCCGCTCTCCAACACCTGGCGCTCGGTCAGTTCGAATGCGCGGGCATCGTCCTCCGGCACGAAGTCGCTGCCCTTGCGGCCCATCATGTCCTCGGGCTTGAGCTCGAAGAGCGAGGCGAACGCCGCGTTGACGAGAACGAAGTTGAGATCGGAATCCTTGACGAAGAGGGGCTGCGACACGCCGTTCAGCACCGCCTCCGACAACCGCGCCTTCTCCAGCGCGCCGGCCAGTTCCGCTTCGCGCTGCTTCAGTTCCGAAACGTCGTAGTAGGTCACGAGCCGCTTGCCGCCGGACAGCGCGGTGGCTGAGTAGATGAGCGTGCGGCCATCGGCACGATGGAACTCGCGCGGCGCCACGTCGCCCGCCCGAACCTCGGCCTGGCGGTCGGCCACGAACGTCTCGAATTCCGCGTCCGACAGATTGTCGTAGAGGCCGCGGCTGCGGTTGTGGCGCATGCCGGTGCCGAACAGGCTGCCTTCCGGCAGCTCCTCCGGCGTAAGTCCCCACATCTCGTAGAATTGCTCGCTGATGAGTTCCGTCTTCAGCTGCCCGTCGACGAGGATGACGCCCATCTTCATCGCGTCGAGCATGCGGCGGAGGTCGGAGAGCATCGTCTGCGACCGCTCGTTCGCCCGCGCCAGCTCCTCCTCGCGCCTCTTGGCATCGGTGACGTCGAGGTAGCAGATCAGACGCTTGCCGCCGGTGAGCGCAGTGACGGAATAGACCAGCGTGCTGCCGTCGGCGCGATGGAACTCTCGGGGCGCGACATCACCGGCGGTGATCTCGCCGATGCGCGAGGTGACGTAACCCTCCCAGTCCATGTCGGCGATGTCGTAGATGCCGTTGTGACGGTTCACGTCCATCAGGGAGCGGAAGTGGTCGCCGACCGACACCTCGTCCGGCCGCAGCTTCCAGATTTCGTAGAACGCCTTGTTGATGATCTGCGCCGTCATGTCGGCGTCGACCAGCACGACACCCATTCGCATCGCGTCCAGCGTCCGCTGGAGATCGCGCAGCAGGTTCTCGCTGCGCTCGTTGGCTGCGACGGCTTCGGTCTTCGCCTTCTCGGCGCGCGCCTCGCGTGCCTTCAGCTCGCTGATGTCGGTGATGATGGCGACGGTGCCGCCGTCCTCCACCCGCATCTCGCGCCGCATCGTCCAGCGGCCGTCGGCAAAGCGGAGCGTGCCCTGCCAGTCGTCAAGTTCGGCGCGCCGCTTGAAGAAGGCCTCACGCCATTCGCGGTGGGGTACGCCCGACGTGTCCCACAGGCCGCGTTCGAGGCCCGCGTCGATGAGGGACTCCAGCGACAGCCCGGGCCTGACGATATCCGCCAGGCCGCTATAGATGCTCAGGAAGGCCTCGTTGTAGAGGACGAGATTGTCGTCCTTGTCATAGTAGCAGAACGCGTCGCTCATCGCATTGAGCGCCGCCAGCAGGCGCTCGCGCACATCCGTCCCGCCATCGCCGAACAGGCGCACGCGTTGCTCGCTGCGGGCGAGGCTCTTCTGCAGGTCCTCGACCTCTTCGGTCGCCTGCGCGACATTCGTCACGTTGCGGCCGATGCCGCGGTAGCCGAGGAAGGTGCCGGCCGCGTCGAATCGCGGATAGCCGGATGTCGACACCCACCGGCAGGAGGCGTTGCCGTCCGTCAGCTCGTAGACGAAGTCCCGGAAGGGGCGCCGCGCCTGCAGGTCGGCCAGATGCGCCTCTCCGCTGCGGCTCGCCTTCGAGACCTTCTTGAGGAAGTCGAACCGGAACCGCCCAAGAACCTTGGACGCGTCGACACCCGTGACGGTCTGATAGCTGTCCGACACCCATGAGAAGCGGAGCTGGGAGTCGGTTTCCCAGACCCAGTCCGCCGCAGCCTCGAGGAGGTCCCACAGCGCCGACGCGTCAAGCCCCAGCGGCGGGCGACCCGCCGCTGCTTCGATCTCCACCTTCCCGATTTCCGGCGCGGTCCCTCTTCCCGCCGGCTCGGTCGCTTCTGTCGAAGCACCGCGCCCGTCCCGCAAACTCACCGGCAGCGCCCTCTCTCCTCAGCGCAAAACGATCGCGTTAACCCTGCCAGACAAGGATTAACGAGGGGCTAACCTTGATGATCTGCTTCCGCGCCGGCCTGAACTGCCACGCAGGGTCGAGGCCACTTGTTCGCAGCACTCCATCCATAGTAAGCATGTGAAGAAACGGGGCTGGATTTACCATGGCGAGCTTCACCATTTCGGGCACCTCTTCGACGCCGCGGTCCCTCGTGGGCGTCGATCTTGGCGAAGTGCTGGTCAGCGGCGTGCTCAATGCCCCGGTCTATATGCGCGACTACTCGCTGCTGCGCGTCTGGGGCAAGATCGCCGATGCCGGAGGCGTGTCGCTCGAGCCAGACACCGCCGATGCGAAGATCCACGTCTACTCCACCGGATCGATCGCCGCCGCGTCCGGCGCCATCCGCGCGGAGTTCTCCGCCGGCGTCAACATCGTCAACGAAGGCAATATCTCGGCCGTGCTGAGCGCGATCAGCATCACCTACAAGACGGGCCTGTGGACGATCTACAATTGGGGCAGGATCCTTAGCACCACCGCCGCGGGCATCGAGATCGATCCATCCCAGGCAGGCGCCGACCCCTCCGTCAGCAACATGGGCCTCATCATGGGCAAATGGGGGGTTACCAGCCAGGCAAAGCTGACGCTCAACAATTTCGGCACGATCAGCGGCACCAAATGGGCGATCGTCACGTTCGGCCACAATGATTTCGTCGCCAACAGCGGCACGATCCGCGGTCAGGTCGACCTCGAACACGGCAACAACGTCTTCAGCGGTTCAACCGGGCGCCAGACCTATGTGCAGACCGGCAACGGCACGGACACGATCATGGGCGGCGTCAACAGCGAGACGCTGAAGAGCCTGGGCGGCCGCGACACGATCCTCGGCGCCGGGGGACACGATCAGATCTTCGGCGGCAGCGGTAACGACCGGCTGGACGGCGGCGGCGGCAACGACAAGATCTTCGGCGAAATCGGCAACGACCTGATCATCGGAAGCGCCGGCAACGACCGGCTCAACGGTGGTCCCGGCCTCGACACGATCTCGGGCGGCCCCGGCAACGACATCTTCATCTTCAACACGCCGGTGAATCGCGCGCATCGCGACATCATCACCGACTTCGCCAACCGCCGCGGCAACAACGACGTCTTCCACCTCGAGAACCAGGCCTTCAAGAAGCTGGGCAAGCACGGCGCGCTGAACCCGGACTTCTTCGTGAATGGAAAGGCTGCCCAGGACGGCAACGATTACCTGATCTACAACCGCGCGCTCGGAACGCTGAGCTATGACAGCAACGGCAGTCAGGCCGGCGGCGTGACCCTGATCGCCACGCTGCTGACCAAGCCTGTGCTCACGGCACTGGACTTCGTGGTGATCTGAGGGGGCTTCAAGGTCGATCGCCGCTGGTACGCCCACGGGGAATCGAACCCCGGTTTGCGCCGTGAGAGGGCGCCGTCCTGACCGCTAGACGATGGGCGCCCGCAGCGAACCCGCGATATAGGCTGGCAATCCGCAAAAAGCAACATGTCCCGGCACTTCAAAGAGATGGGGTCGGGAAGGCTCTGGCGACTCGAGCCGCACGCCTCGTTGGAGCACAGGAGTGCGGCGCCGGCCTAAAGGCCGGAGTCAGTGCTTGGGCTGGATCAGATCCCAGAGGTTGCCGCACAAATCCTCGAACACCGCGACGGTGCCATAGGCCTCGTGCCGCGGCACTTCCCTGAACACCACGCCGCGCGCCGCCATCGCCCGGTGATCGCGGTCGAAATCGTCGGTCTCCAGGAAGAAGCCGACGCGGCCACCCGTCTGGTCGCCGACGCGGGCGGCCTGTGCCTGCCCTTCGGCCTTTGCCAGCAGCAGCCGGGCGCCGGCACCCGATGCAGCCACCACGACCCAGCGTTTGCCCTCGCCGAGCGCGACGTCCTCGACCGGCTGGAAACCCAGGCAGCGCGTGTACCAGGCGATCGCCTCGTCATAGTCCGCGACGACGACCGCGACGGTTGCGATACGCCGGACGCCAGCCGGAAAGACCTCGCTCATTCGACGGCGATGTCGAAACGCCCGACGATGCGGCGCTCGCCGATGTCGTACAGGAAGATCGCGCGCCCGCCGGGAATCTCGGCGTCGATTGCGATACGGCCGCCCGACAGGCTCTGCGACACGATGCGGGCGCCGGCCGGCAGCGGGATACTGCCGCTCATGACCCCGTCCGAGGGCGGCGCCGCGATGTCCGCGGGCGGCGCGTCGGGACCGCTTCGCGCTCGGTAGACAATCGCCAGCACCACCGCCATAAGGGCGACGAAGAGCAGGCCGAGATTGATGCCGACGAAACGCACCAGCCGACGGCGCACCCGCTCGACCGCCGGATCGAGCGGCTTTTCCTCGTTCTCGTCGTCCAGAACCCTGTTTGCCAAATGACGATGTCCGACCCGGATAGCGATGAGCGCCCTGATAGCGAAGCGGCGGGCGGAAGGATAGTGCGGACCGCCGGCCCCGAGGCGGCGGGCCAGCGGCTCGATCAATGGCTGACGTCGGCCTTGGGCGCCGACTGGTCGCGCAGCCGCGTCCAGGCCCTGATCAAGGCCGGCGCCGTCGCGGTCGGCGGCACCCCAGCCCTTGAACCGAGGCGGAAGATCGCATCGGGCGAGACGGTGACAGTCGACCTCCCCGAACCCGGCGACCCCGAACCGCAAGGCGAGCCGATCCCCCTCGCCGTCCTCTACGAGGACGCCGACCTGATCGTCATCGACAAGCCGGCGGGGCTGGTCGTGCATCCGGGGGCCGGAAACTGGACAGGCACTCTGGTCAACGCGCTCATCCATCACTGCGGCGACAGCCTGTCGGGCATCGGCGGCGTGAAGCGGCCGGGCATCGTGCACAGGCTGGACAAGGACACCAGTGGCGTCATGGTCGTCGCCAAGAACGACCGGGCGCATGCCGCCCTCGCCGAAGCCTTCGCCGACCACGGACGGGACGGCGATCTCGAGCGCGCCTATGCGGCCCTCGTCTGGGGTATCCCGGCCCGCGCCAAGGGTACGGTCGATGCGCCGCTCGGGCGCGCGGCGGACCGCACGCGCCGTGCGGTGGTTCCGGCCGGGCGCGACGACGCGCGGCACGCGGTCACGCACTACGCCGTCCTCGAGCGCTTTGGCGAACAGGCCTTCCCGCGGGCCGCCGCGACCTTGCTGGAGTGCCGGCTCGAGACGGGCCGTACCCACCAGATCCGCGTGCACATGGCCCATATAGGCCACCCTTTGGTGGGCGACCGCGACTACGGCCAGGCGTTCCGCACCAAGGCGAACCTGCTGCCCGAGCCGGCGCGGAGCGCTGCCGAGACCTTTCCGCGACAGGCCCTGCACGCCAGCCTTCTCGCTTTCCGTCACCCGCGCACCGGCCGCCCGATGCGGTTCGACTCGCCGCTGCCGGCGGACATGGCCGCACTGCTGGACGCGTTCAGGCAAGCAAGCTCGTCAAAGTAGGCGTTCCGGCGGCTTGCCGGCCGCGTTCACGTTGCCGTGACACTCTGTTTAATCTTGAACAATTTGGGTGACTTTCTCTTTTTGTTCCTATATACGGCGGTTGTCGGGACGCGGCGTCAGCGAGTCTCGGCGTATGGCCCGCCTGGTTCAGGGGGCAATTCGAAGAGGGAGGGCGCTTTATGGCCCAGTCACTACCCAGTATTGTTTCCGGCGAAGGCGGGCTGTCCCGCTACCTGGAAGAAATCCGCCGGTTCCCGATGCTTCAGCCGCAGGAAGAGTACATGCTCGCCAAGCGGTACCAGGAGCATGAGGACTCCGGCGCGGCCCACAAGCTCGTCACCAGCCATTTGCGGCTCGTCGCCAAGATCGCGATGGGCTATCGCGGCTATGGCCTGCCTATCGGCGAGGTGATCTCGGAGGGCAATGTCGGCCTCATGCAGGCCGTCAAGAAGTTCGAGCCGGAGCGCGGCTTCCGGCTGGCGACCTATGCCATGTGGTGGATCAAGGCGTCGATCCAGGAGTACATCCTGCGCTCGTGGAGCCTGGTCAAGATGGGGACGACCGCGAACCAGAAGCGGCTGTTCTTCAACCTTCGCAAGGTCAAGGGCAAGATCCAGGCGCTCGACGACGGCGACCTGCGCCCCGATCAGGTGAAGGAGATCGCCACGCGCCTGAACGTCACCGAGGACGAGGTCGTTTCGATGAACCGCCGCCTGTCGGGCGACGCGTCGCTGAACGCCCCGATCCGCGCGACGGAGGGCGAATCCGGCGAATGGCAGGACTGGCTGGTCGACGACCATGAGAGCCAGGAGGAGATGCTGATCGAGCAGGACGAACTCGACAGCCGACGCAAGATGCTGACCGACTCCATGTCGGTGCTCAACGAGCGCGAACGGCGCATTTTCGAGGCTCGCCGTCTCGCCGAGGAGCCGCTGACGTTGGAAGAGCTGTCGGCCGAGTTTGACATCTCCCGCGAGCGCGTCCGCCAGATCGAGGTCCGGGCCTTCGAAAAGGTCCAGGACGCAGTCAAGGCAGCCGCCAAGCGCGCGGCGCAGTCGCTTCGCACTATCGAGGCCGACGCGCGGTAGCGCGTCGCATCGAACATCGTCGCCCAAGGAAAAGGCCGCCGCGCATTGCGCTGCGGCCTTTCTCGTTTCTACCTGCGCCGCGCGGGGATCAGCCCGGCGTCGCGCTCGCCGTCTGCCAGGCCTTGATGGCCTCGTTGAAGACCTGCTCGCCGGGCACGCCCTTTTCCAGCGTGATCAGCGCACGGCGCCCGCTCTTGTAGACCAGCGGCACGTCGATCCACTTCTCGCGCAGCAGCATTCTCAGATTGGCTTCCGTCTCCGCCTTGGTGTCGTTCAGTGCCACCAGGAAGAAGCCGTCCGCGATCTTCGCGGGGATACCGAACAGCGGGTTGCCCGCTGCCTGCTCGGAATCCTTCATGGTGAAGCGAAGGATGTTCTCGATGCCGCCGCCTTCGAAATCCTCCGGCGTCAGGAAGATCAGTTCGATGATATGGCTTGCCGGGAGCGTGGTGTCCTTGTTGCGGCTGATGGTCATCCGCAGTTGGATATCCTTGCCCGGGATGCGTGCCTCGGCGCGGATCGCGGGCTCCGCCGGCGCGTCGCCGCCGGGCGACTGCTGGATGAGCGTCCACACGATGTCGCCCGTGTCGGCCGAGCCCTGGTCGACGTTGGTGCGCTCCTCGTAGAAGATCGCCTTCTGGCCGACCGCCACCGCGGATGCGGCCGGAGCCGTGGTTTCCGTCGTTTCGGACGACGTGGCGGAAGGCGGCTGTGTGGCGGATGACACCGAAGTGCCCTCGCCCACGGTGGTCACCCCACCCGCCGGACCTTCATCGATCTCGCTGCCGTCGGCATTGAGCCGCTGCGTGAACTTCTGGTTCTCCGACGCCGGATCGGTCGCAGACGCGGCGGCCGTGCCCGCAGGCGGTGCAGCGGCGTCGTCGCTGGCGGGTGCCGCCGGATCGGTGGCGGCGATGTCGGTGCCGCCCAGGCCGAGCATCCGGCTGAACGCGTCGGCATTCAGCCAGACCGCATAGCCGCCGCCCATGATGACGACCACCGCGACCAGCGCCGCGATAACGCTGCCATAGCTGCGCTTGCGGACCGCCGGCACGAATTCGTCATTGGCGATCTCGTCCCCTTCATACGCGCTGACCGGCGCCGGATCAGCCGGAGCCTGCGGCGCCGCGGGCGCCGGAGACGCGCGGCCATAGGAAGGAGCCGGCGCAGGTTCGGCCGGGCGGCGGGAGAAGTCGTCGCTTCGAGCGAACACGCTCTCCAATTCCGCGAACGGATCGCTGCTCACGGCGGCCGGCGAGGCATAGTCGGCCTCGACCCGAGCGATGGCGTCTTCGAGGATTCTCCGCTGCCGGTCCGCCACGAGAGCCGTCGGCGGCGGGCTGATCGCCGCCAGCTTCGACTCCACCGTGGCGCGCGCCTTGTCGTAGATCTTCTGGCGCGCGGAGGGCGTCGACTCGCCCATGCCGTCTATCGTTTTTTTCAGAACAGCGACAAAATCTGCCATTCGCCTCTAACCCAAACCCTAAGCCCCAAAACCCTCGCCTTCAGGCTCCTGACCGACAATTCCGGCAAAATAGAGCCGAAAACGCTCAATCCTGAAAGGGATCCGTCACCAGGATAGTATCATCTCGTTCAGGACTGGTTGACAAAAGTGCCACCGGCGCGCCGATCAGCTCCTCGATGTAGCGAACATATTTGACCGCCTGGGCGGGCAGGTCGTTCCAGCTCCGCGCACCCCGTGTCGTCGCCTTCCACCCTTCCAGCGTTTCGTAGACCGGCTCGACGCGCGCCTGCGCGCCCTGGCTCGCCGGCAGATAGTCGATCGCCTCGCCGTCCAGCATGTAGCCGGTGCAGACCTTGATCTCGTCCAGCCCATCGAGCACGTCGAGCTTGGTCAGCGCGATGCCCTTGATGCCGTTCACCGCAACGGCCTGCCGGACCAGCACCGCGTCGAACCAGCCGCAGCGGCGCTTGCGGCCGGTGACGACGCCGAACTCGTGACCCCGTGTGCCGAGGAATTCGCCGATCTCGTTCTTCTGCTCCGTCGGGAACGGACCCTCGCCGACCCGTGTCGTGTAGGCCTTGGTGATGCCGAGTACATAGCCGACCACGCCCGGCCCGACGCCGGAGCCGCCGGCCGCCTGACCCGCGACGGTGTTGGAGGAGGTCACGAAGGGATAGGTTCCGTGGTCGATGTCGAGCAGCGTGCCCTGCGCGCCCTCGAACAGGATGCGCTTGCCGCTGCGGCGGGCATCGTCGAGCACCTTCCAGACCCGGTCCATGTAGGGCAGGACCTTGTCGGCGACGGATGTCAGCTCCTGCATGATGGCCGCATGCGCGACTTCGGGATGGCCGAGCCCGCGCCGCAGCGGATTGTGGTGGGACAGCAGTCGGTCCACTTTGGCCGGTAGCGTCTCGGGGTCGGCGAGGTCCATCAGCCGCACTGCGCGGCGCCCCACCTTGTCCTCATAGGCCGGGCCGATGCCGCGACGCGTGGTGCCGATCTTGGTCCCGGAATTCGAGGCCGCATCCTCGCGGAAGCCGTCGAGCTCCCGATGGAGCGAAAGGATCAGCGCGGTGTTCTCGGCGATCTTCAGCCGGTCCGGCTGGATCGCGATCCCCTGCTCGGCGATCTTCTCCATCTCGGCGACGAAGGCATGCGGATCGAAGACCACGCCATTGCCGATGACCGACAGCTTGCCCCCGCGCACCACGCCGGACGGCAGCAGCGACAGCTTGTACACCTTGCCGTCGACGACCAGCGTGTGGCCGGCATTGTGTCCGCCCTGGAAGCGCACGACGACGTCGGCGCGCTCCGAGAGCCAGTCCACAATCTTGCCCTTGCCCTCGTCGCCCCACTGCGAGCCGACGACCACCACATTCGCCATTCTTCCGTCCCTCTGCCGGTCGCCGTACCCGCGGCGCGACAGCCTCTATAGACGCTCATGCCGCAGGGCGCGACTCTTCCGTGTGCGTGCCTGGGCTGGTCGCGCTGGCCCGTTGATGCCTTTACTTCGGCTGCCCGAGCGGCATAGGTGCCGCCCGTTCGCATGCCAGGACGCCGATGCACCGCACCGCCTATATCCTCCTGCTGCTCGCGGCCCTGTTCTGGGGTGGCAACGCCGTGGCCGGCAAGCTCGCCGTGGGACACATTTCCCCCGCCGTTCTGACGACGTTCCGCTGGGCTCTGTCGGTGGCCATCCTGGTGCCGCTGGGTTGGAACCAGCTCGTACACGACTGGCCGGCGATCCGTCCGAAGCTCCCGCTGATGCTTGCACTCGGCGCGGTGGGTTTCACCCTGTTCAACGTCACCTTCTACGTCGCCGTGAGCCATACCTCGGTCATCAATGTGAGCATCGAGCAGGCCGGCATTCCCATGGTGATCTTCCTGCTCAACTTCCTGCTCTACCGGCAGCGCGCGGCGCCCCTGCAACTGGTCGGCTTCGCCCTCTCGCTGGCAGGCGTCGCGATCACGGCCAGCCACGGCGATTTCGCCCGGCTGCTGGCGCTGGAGGTCAACCGGGGCGACGCGCTGATGCTTCTGGCGGTAGCCGCCTATGCGGGCTATTCCGTCGCGCTCCGGGGCAAGCCGAACATCCACTGGATGTCGACGATGAACGTGCTCTGTCTCGCCGCTTTCGCCACGTCGGTCCCCTTCCTGCTCGTCGAGCAGGCGTCGGGGCATGCCGTCTGGCCGGATGCCCGCGGCTGGGCCATCGTCGCCTACACGGTGCTGCTGCCGTCGATCGCGTGCCAGGCCTTCTACATTCGCGGCGTCGAGCTGATCGGCGCCAACCGCGCCGGCATCTTCGTCAACCTGGTGCCGGTCTTCGGCACGGTGCTCTCGATCCTTCTCCTCGGCGAAGCGTTCGAGGCGTACCACGCGGTCGCCGTCGTGCTGGTCTTCGGTGGCATTTGGCTGGCGGAGCTGGGCGGGCGCCGCACCGGCGCGGCGGAGCGCTGACGCGCTCAGATCGCCGCCAACGCCGCTCTCATGCCGGCTATGAGAGAATTCCGATCCGACTGGTATGCAGCGATGAACTGCGCAGGCGCTCCGGTCTGCGGATCATGGGTCGCTCCCCAATAGGCCATCTCGACGACGAGTGGCAGAAGGGCGATCCCTGCGGGTGTTGGACTGTAGATGATCTGGCGGCCATCCGCGGGGTCGGCTTTTCGCTCAAGCACTCCTGCCTCCTCAAGCCTGGACAGGCGCTCGGAAAGGACATTGCTGGCAATACCCTCCTCCGAGGCGAAATCCCGGAATCGGGTTTTGCCAAGAGTGAGCACATCGCGCAGGATCAGAAGCGACCAACGATCTCCAACGATGTCGAGCGTAAAACCGATCGGGCAGTCGGATCGCCGTTCCCGTTTCGCATGTTTCATTTTTTGGACGTAGGCATCTCACTTGCTAGATGCAAGCAACTACTCTATCGCTTGCATAACGCAAGCGATTAGGAAGTCCGATGACCTGGTCCCAGTATTGGCTCGCTGTTGCAGCCTACCTCGTACCGACATTTCCTCTGGGATATTTCTGGCACCTGAGCGTGTTCAAATCCCGCTATGACGCGCTCGAGGTGTTTCGAAAGGACGTGCTGGTGCCGATGGGTCTTGCATCCATGGTCCTGCAGGCGCTGATCTTCGCCTGGGCATATCCGAGGCTCTTCCCCGGCTGGAGCTGGTTCGAGGGCAGCATCGGGGCGTTCGTTGTGTTCGGCTTGTTGTCCTTTTCGTTCCTGGTGCTGCCCGTAGCCGCAAAATACAGGATGACCTCCGTACGTTCGTTCATGACGTTGGAGACGGTCTTCGTCGTCGTCCAGTTCGCTGTCATCTCGCCGCTGATGGCGCTCGCCTATTCCAGCTAGCGAGCGCCTTTCACCCCGCCACGTCGAACTGCAGCCGCTTGGCCGAGTCGATCTTCTCGTTCGCGCGCAGCTCCTCCAGCACGCCTTCCGGGAACGGCGCGTCGAGATAGAGCAGCGCGATAGCGTCGCCGCCCGGCTTGTTTCGGCCAAGTTGGAAGTTGGCGATGTTGACGCCGTTGCTGCCGCAGATCGTGCCGAGCAGGCCAATGATGCCGGGCGCGTCCGGGTTGGTCGTGTATAGCATGTGCTGGCCGACCTCGGCATCGAGGTTGATGCCCTTGATCTGGATGAAGCGCGGCTTGCCGTCGGAGAAGCAGGTGCCGGCGATCGAGCGCGTCATGTTCTCAGTCGTCACGGTGAGCTTGATATAGCCGTCGAAGACGCCCGACTTGTCGCGCTTCACCTCCGACAGGATGACACCGCGCTCTTTCGCCATGATCGGCGCCGACACCATGTTCACGTCGGCCACCTGCGGACGGATCAGGCCGGCGAGCGTCGCCGAGATCAGCGCGCGCGTGTTCATCGCGGCGGTTGAGCCATCGAACAGGATCTCGACCTCCTTGATCGGGTCTTCCGTCACCTGGCCGACGAAGGCGCCCAGCACCTCCGCCAGTTTCACGAACGGTTTCAGGCGCGGCGCTTCCTCCGCCGTGATCGACGGCATGTTGATGGCGTTGGAGACCGCGCCCTTCATCAGATAGTCCGACATCTGCTCGGCGATCTGCAGCGCGACGTTCTCCTGCGCTTCCGTGGTGGAGGCACCGAGATGCGGCGTGCACACCACGTTCTCCATTCCGAACAGCGCATTCTCCGTCGCGGGCTCGGTTTCGAACACGTCGATGCCGGCGCCGGCCACCTTGCCGTTCTTCAGCGCGGCGACGAGATCGGCCTCCACCACCAGCCCGCCACGCGCGCAGTTGATGATGTAGACGCCGTCCTTCATCTTGGCGATCGCCTCGGCGTTGACGATGCCGCGCGTCTTGTCGGTCATCGGCGTGTGCAGCGTGATGAAATCGGATCGCGCGAACAGATCCTCCAGCTCGACCTTCTCGATGCCGAGCTGCGAGGCGCGGTCTTCCGACAGGAACGGATCGTAGCCCAGCACGTGCATCTTCAGCCCCACGCCGCGCGTCGCCACGATCGAGCCGATGTTGCCGCAGCCGATGACGCCCAGCGTCTTGCCGGTGATCTCGACGCCCATGAAGCGGTTCTTCTCCCACTTGCCGGCATGGGTCGATGCATTGGCCTCGGGGAGTTGCCGCGCCACGGCGAACATCAGCGCGATGGCGTGCTCCGCCGTCGTGATCGAGTTGCCGAACGGCGTGTTCATGACGATGATGCCGCGACGCGATGCGGCCGGGATATCGACATTGTCGACCCCGATGCCGGCGCGGCCGACGACCTTCAGTTTCGTCGCGGCGGCGAGCAGCTTTTCCGTGACCTTGGTGGCGGAGCGGATGGCGAGGCCGTCATAGTCGGCGATCTTCGCCAGCAGCGCATCCTTGTCCTTGCCGAGGTCCGGCAAATAGTCGACCTCGACGCCGCGGTCCTTGAATATCTGGACGGCGGTCGGGGAGAGTTTGTCGGAAACGAGTACGCGGGGCATGGGTCTTCCTGTCGGGTTGCTGACCCCTCATCCGTCGCCTTTGGCGACACCTTCTCCCACAAAGGGAGAAGGGAGGGCGCCCTTCCTTCTCCCTTGTGGGAGAAGGTGGCCGAGCGGAGCGAGGTCGGATGAGGGTGTCGTTTGGCGTTGAACTGTGAGGACTAAGCAGCCGCCTTCAGCGCGGCTTTCTGCTGGCCGAAGGCCCAGTCGAGCCAGGGTAGGAGCGCCTGGACATCGGCGGTCTCGACAGTAGCGCCGCACCAAATGCGCAGCCCAGGCGGCGCGTCGCGATACGCCCCGATGTCGTAGGCCACGCCGTCCTTTTCCAGGGCCGAGGCCAAGCCCTTGGCGAAGGCAGCCTGCGCATCGGCGTCGAGCGCGGTAACCGCCGGGTCGACGATCGACAGGCAGACAGACGTGTTGGAGCGCGTCGCGGGGTCGACCGCCAGATGGCCGAGCCACGACGAGCCCGAGACGAACCCGTCGATGGCCGCGAAATTCGCGTCGGCGCGCCTGCGCAGTCCGTCGAGCCCGCCAATCGACTTCGCCCATTGCAGCGCGTCGATATAGTCCTCGACGCACAGCATCGACGGCGTGTTGATCGTCTCGCCCTTGAAGATGCCCTCGATCAGCTTGCCGCCGGAGGTCAGACGGAAGATTTTTGGCAGCGGCCAGGCCGGCTTGTAGCTTTCCAGCCGCTCGACGGCGCGCGGGCTGAGGATCAGTATGCCGTGCGCGCCCTCGCCGCCCAGCACCTTCTGCCAGGAGAAGGTGACGACATCGAGTTTCGCGAAATCGAGGTTCTGCGCGAAGGCGGCCGAGGTCGCGTCGCAGATCGTCAGGCCCTTGCGATCGGCCGGGATGAAGTCGCCGTTCGGCACGCGCACGCCCGACGTCGTGCCGTTCCAGGTGAACACCACGTCGCGGTCGAAATCGATCGTCGCGAGGTCCGGCAACCGGCCGTAGTCGGCCTTGATCGTGCGCGCGTCGGCCAGCTTAAGCTGCTTCACCACATCGGTGACCCAGCCCTCGCCGAAACTTTCCCAGGCGACCATGTCGACACCGCGCGCGCCGAGCAGCGACCACATCGCCATCTCGACGGCGCCCGTGTCCGACGCCGGCACGATGCCGATGCGGTGCGTGTCCGGAACCTGCAGCACCTCGCGGGTCAGCGCGATCGCCTGCTCCAGCCGCGCCTTGCCGATCTTGGCGCGGTGCGAGCGGCCGAGCGGCGCATGCTTCAGCGCTTCGGGCGACCAGCCAGGTCGCTTCGCGCAGGGTCCGGAGGAGAAATTGGGGTTTGCGGGACGGAGTCCCGGCTTGGGCAGAGTCGTCATCGTGGCCTATCCTTCCAGATAGAAAGCCCCTCGTTGGGGAGGGGTGTCCCACGGATGGCGTTAGGCCCTCGGCGTCATGGCGTCAAGAGGATTGTTTCTGTCGCGCTCGGACCATTCCCGGCGCGCTCACCAGAGGTCGTAACGCACGCCGAGCTTGATCTGGTGGAGGTCGAGTCCCTGTCGGATGGCATAGGTGTTCACGCCGGTGATCTCGGCGTATTCCGCCTTGGGCGCGCGCAGATACTGGTAGCCAAGGTCGAGCGCCCAGTTCGGCGCGACCTGATAGGCGACGCCGCCGCCCAGCGAGTAGGCGACGCTGTAGCCGCGGTTCACGTCGGTGTAGTCGATATCGGGCGTGGCACCGGCGAAGTCGATCTGCGCGTCGTAGCGGCGGGTGGACTGAACCAGGCCGACGCCGGCGCCGACATAGGGCGTGAAGCCGACGAAAGTGCCGAGGTCGCCATAGGCGCTGATCATGCCGCTCCACATCTTGTTGTCGGTATTGGCCTGGGCCGACACCACGCCCGGATCGACATAGACCAGTTCGGACGTCTGGCTGTTCAGCAGACCGATATTGGCTTCCATGCGGAAGTAGTCGGTGAAGTGGTAGCCGAACCCGACGGTCGCCGAGATCGGCAGGCTGTCCTCGGTGAAGCGCGCGGTCACCGGCGCGCCGATCGCGCCGTCGAGCACCGGGCGGTTGAAATTGTAGCTGACGTCGCCGCGCAGGTACCAGCCGGACCCTACCTCGACCGGGACTTCGGGGGCGTAGTCGACATTGTCGACCACGATCGGCGGGTCGTAGTCGGCCGCGCCGGCGGCCACGGCGGAGAGCAGCAGGGCCGTTGCCGACAGGACGGTGCGTGAGGTGGTGAACATGCGAGACTCCCGGCGCGTGGATGGTACGAATCCATCCGCTTTCGGGAGCGATTGTTAACCATACCGGTTAAGCGGCGGTTAAGGATAACCAACCCTTGCGGCGATTTCGCCGACCCCAAAACGAAACCGCCCGGCGCTGGGCCGGGCGGTCGCGATACGATCGGGTGTGGCGCTACTTGGTGTAGATCGGCTCGGGCGCCGGCTCGTAGGCCACGTCGGTGTCGCAGCCAGACTTGCCGCCGAACTGGTAGCGCAGGCCGGCACGTCCCTCGTGGATGTTCAGGCCCTTGTCGAAGCCGGGTCCGGCGCCGGGGCCGGTCGTCGGGGCCAGCTCGAACATGCGGCCGCCGGTGATGTGGCTGTAGCGGTAGCCGACATCGAGCTTCAGCTTGTTGGTCAGGCAGTAGGATGTGCCGACCATCGCGGCATAGGCGAAGCGCCAGCTGGCCGTGCCGTCATGCACGGTGGTCACGCCGCCGACCGTGTTGCGCAGATCGTCCCACTTCAGGTAGGCGCCGCCGAGACCGCCGCCGACATAGGGCGTGAAGCCGCCCCAGGTGCCGAGATCGGCATAGGCGTTGGCCAGCATCAGGAGCGCGCGGTAGGACGAAGTGTCCACCGAGGTGCAGGCGACGCCGCCGCAGACGCCGCTGGTCTGGCCGTTGAAGTCCGACTTCAGGAAGTAGTCGAAGGTCAGGTCGGCGCGCAGGTGCTTGCTGATCTGGTAGCCGAGACCGCCGCCGACGGAGAAGGCGCCCTTCAGCTCGCCGAAGTCGAAGCTTCCGGTGCCGGGCAGCGGGTTGCAGCAGCCGGTGACGCCGTAGGTGATGTAGTCGGCGCCCTGGAACTTCGAGATGCGGTAGCCGACATCGCCGCGAATGTACCAGCCGCCGTAGTCCTCGTAGACGACTTCGGCCGGCGGTGCCTCGTACACCGGCGGCTCATAGAGATCGGCGGCAACGGCCGGAACCGCGGCCACGGCGAACAGCAAGGCGAGAAGTGCCCGCTTTACGTTCTGGAACATGGTCATCCCCTTGGCAGAATCGGGGACACACACTCCCCGACGATTGAACTCGTTAGGGATAATGAAGTGCAAAGGTTAAGCCCGGTTTAACCGTGCGGATTAACCATGAGGGGGGCAGCCGCTCTTTGCATGGCGTGCAATCAAGAAGCGCGGTCCGGTTTCCGATCTACAGGTGAACTGCTATTCTGCACTGCAGTAAGCTCACGAACTGAGAAGGAGCGAGCATGGCTATTTTCGTGAAAGACGGACAGGCCACGGGACCAAGGGTTCTCAACCTTCGTTGCCCCGTCTGCCGACACGCAGGGGCATTTCACGGGTATCGCGACTGCAGTGACATAGGCTGGAATCCGATCGTCAAGAATAAGCCAAACGGAACGGGGAAGTATCAGGATATCAATGTAGCGGGCATGCGCATGTGCCCGAACCACGAATGTGGCGCCCTCGTTTTCGTGTTCTACGACCCGCAAAGCGAAAGCATTACGAGCTTTCCACCGGAGCTTGTTGATTTCGACAGCACGGACTTACCTCCCGCAATACTCGCCACTCTGGAAGAAGCCGTCGCCTGTCACGCTGCGGGCGCCTATCGAGGCGCCGCGCTTATGGTGCGGCGCTTATTGGAAGAATTGTGCGATGATCGAGGCGCAACCGGTGGGAACCTAAAAGGTCGAATTGCCTCTCTCAGCTCTGTTGCTGTTATCCCAGCCGATCTTCTGGCGGCGGCAGATGAACTAAGAATCCTCGGCAATGACGCCGCTCATGTTGAGGCCAAAGATTATAACATCATCGGCAAGGAAGAGGCGGAAATTGCCATAGACCTCTCGAAAGAATTGCTCAAGGCGGTCTACCAATACAGTTCACTCGTTGCGCGGCTTAAGTCTCTAGCTAAAAAGACCTAGAAGGTCTTATTTTAAGCCGCGTTCCGCGCTTCCCCGATAACGCCGATCAGATCGTCGACGATCTGGCTGACGAGTTTCTCGTCGTCGCCTTCCGCCATGACGCGGATGAGCGGCTCGGTGCCGGACGGGCGGATGACCAGGCGCCCCGAGGTGCCTAATTTGCCGCGCGCGGCCTCGATGGCCGACTTCACCGTCGGCAGTTCCAGCGGCTTGCCGCCCGAGAAGCGGACGTTCTTCAGAACCTGCGGCACCGGCTCGAACTTCTTGCAGACCTCGCTCGCCGGCTTGTTGGAGCGCTTGATGCAGGCCAGCACCTGCAGCGCCGAGACGAGACCGTCGCCGGTGGTCGAGAAGTCTGAGAGCACAATGTGGCCGGACTGTTCGCCGCCGACGTTCAGCCCATGCGCGCGCATGTGCTCGACCACGTAGCGGTCGCCGACCTTGGTGCGGTGAAGCTGCAGGCCGATGCCACTCAGGAAGCGCTCCAGCCCGAGATTGGACATGACCGTCGCGGCGATGCCGCCGCCGGCCAGCCGGCCGCTCTGGTTCCAGGATTCGGCCACCAGCGCCATGATCTGGTCGCCGTCGATGACGGTGCCGTTCTCGTCGCAGATGACCATGCGGTCGGCGTCGCCGTCGAGCGCGATGCCGATGTCGGCGCGCACCTCATGCACCTTCTTCGACAGGCTGGCGGGTTCGGTCGAGCCGCATTCCTTGTTGATGTTGAAGCCGTTCGGCTCGTCGTGGATGGCGATCACCTCGGCGCCGAGTTCCCAGAGCGCC
Source organism: Rhizobiaceae bacterium (assembly GCA_019635755.1). GTDB lineage: Bacteria > Pseudomonadota > Alphaproteobacteria > Rhizobiales > Rhizobiaceae > OAS926. The sequence goes on from JAHBYW010000009.1 coordinate 116,057, forward strand.
GCGGGCGCCACCTTGTAGCCAGCGCCGTTGGCGCAATCGATGACGATGCGCAGGCCGGCCAGCGACATGGAACGCGGCAGCGTGCGCTTGGCGAATTCGATGTAGCGGTCGGCGACGGAGTCCGGCCGCTTGGCGCGGCCGAGATTATCGGAATCGGCGACCTTCACCTCGATCTCGTCGTCCAGCATCGCCTCGATGCGCGCCTCGATCTCGTCTGACAGCTTGTAACCGTCGGGGCCGAACAGCTTGATGCCGTTGTCGTAATACGGGTTGTGCGAGGCCGAGATCATCACGCCGAGATCGGCGCGCAGCGACCGCGACAGCATCGCAACGGCCGGCGTCGGGATCGGCCCGAGCTGGAACACGTCCATGCCGGCGGCGCAGAAGCCCGCGACCATCGCGTTCTCGATCATGTAGCCGGAAAGGCGGGTGTCCTTGCCGATCACCACGCGGTGGCGATGGTTGCCGCGCTGGAACGACATGCCGGCGGCCATGCCGACCTTCATCGCGACTTCGGGTGTCATCGGGAAACGATTGGCCCGTCCCCGGATGCCATCGGTGCCGAAATATTTCTTCGCCATGTACGCTGACGTCCCCGCCACTCAGGGCTTCCCCACGCCGAGCAATGCCACAGAACCGGGAAGCGTCGGCATCACATTGTGTGAGCCGCTGTTACGAAATCCACACCGGCGTTTTAGTTTTCCACCCCATGCCTAACAAGGGGCTAACGCAGCGTGAGGATCCAGTTTCTTAACAGGGAAACCGCATCGGGGTCCGGCAGGTGGCGGCCGAGCTCCGGCATCATCACGCCCGGCTCCGTGCTTTCGACCCGGTAGAGCAGAATCGAGGCGTCCGGATCGCCCGGCACGATGTCGAAGGCGCGGCCGCCTGACCCCTTGCCAGCGGCGACCGGCCGTTTGTTGATGCCGATTGTCACGCCTTCCGGCTCACCGAAGGTCAGGAACAGGCCGGAATTGCTGGCCGGGCCCTCCCGGCGATGGCAGTGCGCGCAATTGACGTCCAGCCAAGCGCGGGCGCGGTGGTTCAGATCCGCCGCCTCGTCGCGCCAGTGCGGCACCGATGGTGCGGCGGAAGGATCGGGGGCGCCGGCGAGGATGCCGGCCGCGGACCAGCGGGCGAGCTGATTCTGCGCACCCTCGGCATAGGGGAAATCGTGGTTGAGGTTGCGGGCCTTGGGCCCGAGCGGCACGATCTCGCCGTTGAAGGCGTGGCAGGCCTTGCACTGGTTGCGGTTGGGGACGGCATAGGTGAACGCCAGCGGGCTGCCGTCGGCGGCCACCGACTCGATCTCGACCTTCGCGCCGGCGATCTTCAGCTCGGCATCGGTCCCCGCCGCGTTCCAGACATAGGCCGAGGCAAGCCAGCCCGCCTCCTGGCGCAGCATGACGCGCGTCTCGACGATGCGGATGTTCTTGTCGGGGTCGCGGTAGTCGGCGGGAAAGGCAAAGGTCTTGATCAGCGCCGTGCCGACCGGAAAGTCGAACGCCTCCGTCCCGTCATAGGTCGCGGAGAGGCCTGTGGGCACATAAACGAAGCGGTACTTCAGCGCGCTGTCGGAGAAGAGCGGCGTCGCGACATCGAAGGGCAGTACGCCGACGGCGGGCTTCTGCGCCGGCAGATCGTCGAAGAAACCGTATTCGGAGAGCAGCTTCGGCGGAGTTTTGGCGAGGATCGCGGCGTCGTTGGGTGAGGCCTGGGCGGGGGTGAGGATAGCCACGAGTGCCAGCGCCGCAAACATGAATGACAGCACCCCCTCTCCGACGCGGCTTCGCCGCGCCACCTCTCCCCCTGCCCGGGGGAGAGGATGGGCGCCAAGATCACGGCCGGCTATCCTCTCCCCCGTCGATCGGGGGAGAGGTGGTTCGCGAAGCGAACCGGAGAGGGGGTCGATGTCAGTGCTCATTCACGAAAGAGTTCACGCGCCCCCGTCCTGCGGCAGCTTCACCGGCGACGGTTCGGGCAGCGAGCCCTTGTAGCCGGAGATGTCGGTGTCCGGCCACCAGCCCCAGGGCAGGAGCAGCTGCGAGATCATCTTGAGGTTGACGAAGGTCGTGCCCTCGGCCTCGTCGACGTAGATCTGGTTCTCGGCGGAGGTCCACGAGAAATATTCCGGAATCGTCGTCACGCCGTCCCACACGATGTCGGGAACCGGCGTGCCCGAGACGTCGGAAATGGTCTTGCCCACCTCGCCGTCGGGCGCGTTGCCGCCGTCGCCGTAGGTGTTGCCGTGCACGTAGACGCCGCGCGGCACGAACATGTAGGCGTCGTCGTCATAGTCGTTCGGATAGGCAGCGATCAGCACATGCGCGGTCGCGTTGCCCGACAGCGTGTTGTTGAAGACGTGCACGTTGCGGTTGGCCATCACCATGATGCCCATGCCCTTCGGCACGATCGCGACGATGTTGCCCTTCGGCGCGAAATTCGGCGTGTCGTTATCGACCACCTGGTTATCGAAGACGCGGATGTCGTGGCCGCCCTGCACCGGCAGGTTGGGCAGGTCGAAGATCAGGATGCCGCCGGTGTTGTGGGTGGCGACGTTGTTGTAGACGTCCGCCTTGAACGAGTTCTCGATCTCGATGCCGGCGACGTTGTACTCGGCGCGCGAATTGCGAACGACGATGTATTCGCTCTGGCCGACATAGATGCCCGCGTCCGCCGCTCCGCGGACGGTCACGCCGTCGATCAGCACGTTCTTCGACGAGACGGGATAGACGCCGTAGGCACCGTTCTTCTCGTTCGGCCCATTGGTCCACTCGACGCGCAGGTTTCGGAAGGTGATCTGGTCGGAGCCCTTCGACTTCACGCCGTCGCCCTTGCTGTCCTCGACGGCGAAATCCTGCAGCACCACGCGGTCGGAGGTGACGAGCAGTCCTTCGCCCGAACCGGTCTGGCCCTTGAAGGAGAGGATCGTCTGGTCGGGGCCGGCGCCAGCGACTGTCACGTCATCGACGTCGAGCGACAGGCCCTCGGTCAGCTCGAAGCGCCCGGCGCCGATCCGCACCGTGTCGCCCGGCTGCGCCAGGATCAGCGCCTCGGTGAGGCGCTCGGCCGCGCCTTCGCCGGCATCGACGAGATGGATCTCCGCGGCCGCGATCGACGTGAACGCCAGCGAGACCGAGGCCAGCATCGCGGCCCGAAGCAGCAAGGTACGCATCGACACATTCTCCACCGTCACCGTCGCGACGATGGCCCCCGCGTACCGCGCCTGTCAAGGAAACGGGAAGAGCCGCTGCGTAAGCTTGGCGGACGTCGGTCCGCGCCGGCGCTATGCAGGCCCGGCCGGGCCGCTGACGAAGGCTGTCTCGATCGCCCCCTTGCCCTTGACCTCGATGGCGCCCCTCGCCTCGAGCCGCCACACGGCCGACAGGCGGCCGGCCGTTTCCGGCGCGACGTGGATCCGGCCCTCGGCGCCCGTCGATTCCATTCGGGCGGCCATGTTCACGGCGTCGCCCCAGACATCGTAGAAGAATTTCCGCGACCCGACGACGCCCGCCACCAGCGGTCCGGAGGCGATGCCGATACGGATCGGCACGCCACCATCGAAGCGGGCGGCCGCGGCCAGCATGTCGAGCGCCAGCGCGACCAGCGCATCGGCGTGGTCCGGCCGCGCGGCCGGCACGCCGGAGACGACCATATAGGCATCGCCGGTCGTCTTGATCTTCTCCAGGCCGTGCCGCTCCACCAGCGCGTCGAACTGCGTGAAGACGCTGTCCAGAAACGTGACCAGCGCCTCGGGCGCCATGGCGGCCGCGCGCATGGTGAAACCGGCCATGTCGGCGAACAGGACCGAGGCCTCGTCGTAGCGGTCGGCGACCTTCTTCCCGGGCTCCGACTTGAGCCGCTCGGCGATCGCCGCGGGCAGGATGTTGACCAGCAGCCCGTCGGAACGGTCCCGCTCCGCCTTGGCAACGGCTTCGGCGTTGGCGATCTGCCGTGCGCCGAAGAGCACCACCGCGAAGAGCAGTACATGCGTCCTGACGACGTTGATGAGCAGCATCGTGGGCTGGTCGGCGATGGCCTGCGCGTCGGTGACGAACGGCACGTAGAGATGGACGCAGACCGTGGCCACGCAGGAGATGACGGCGACGACGGAGCTCAGAACGGCCCGCTCCGCGCCCAGCATCAGCACCGCGAAGACGCTGCCGGTGAAAAAGGCCAGCCAGAATCCCGCGCCGGTTCCGGCCTCCAGCGTGACGCGCCAGATGTCGATGAACGCCAGGACAATCAGCGCGACGATGGCGACGGCCGAGCCGAAGCGGTGGAGCAGCGGGATGGCGCCGAAGATCGTCGCTCCGATCGCGGGCTCCAGACCCCAGTTCTCCGGATCAGAGCCGAAGAAGCGCCGGACGGCGATGGAATAGAGCATCGCCGCAGCGAGCCAGCAGATCACGTTGACGACCTTCAGGCGCCGGGCGACGGTCTCCGGATAGCCCGTGGTGCCGAATGCGATGAGCCGGGACAGACGCGGCAAGCCACCTTCCCTCCCATGGCGCGGGCGACCGCTGACAAGGAGCGGATCATCCGCCCGCTGCGCCGACCTTGCAAGCCGGGCGCCCGGGGGCCTCAGGCGCTGCGTGGCATACTGCCGCCGTCCGACCGCTCGCTCAGCCGGTAGAAGTCGACGAGGAGCTTGCCGCGCTCGGGCCGGAAGACCCGGCCGGCAGCCCGGACCGACGCAATCCGGTCGATGCGGAAAGTGCGGAAATCGTCGCGGACCTCGCACCAGGCGACCAGCGTCCAGACCTTGCCCCAGAACCACAGGCCAAGCGGGCGCACGTCGCGGCCGGCGGTGGCGCGGCCCTGCTCGTCGCTGTAGTCCAGCGTCAGCACGTCGCGCCTTTCGACCGCCCGTTCGATCAGGTCGATGCGCTCGCGGTCGGCGTCGGTCACCACCCACATCGGCGCATGGATCTGCGTGCGATCGATGCGGTCCTTCTCGGCCTCGGGCAGCACCGCGCCGATCTTGACCAGCGCCTCCTCCGCGGCCCGGGCCATCGCCGCGCCACCGAAGGCGCGCACCATGCGGGCGCCGGCGACCAGCGCAACGATCTCGTCACGCGTGAACATCAGCGGCGGAAGGTCGAAGCCTTCCCTCATCATGTAGCCGACGCCCGCCTCCCCATCGATGGGAACGCCGGTCGACTGCAGGTCGGCGATGTCCCGGTAGATCGTGCGCTCCGACACTTCGAGCCAGCCCGCCAGCTTCGCGGCCGTGACGAGGCGCCCGCCGCGCAGGTGCTGGACGATCTGGAACAGTCGGTCGGCGCGTCTCATCGGTTTCCCCTCCAGGGCAGCGGACATAGGCGTGGCCTGTTGCGAATGCCACCACCATATCCTGCCAGTGCACTCCTGACAGCATTCTGTCAGGAGCTCCCTCACATGCTGGAAATACCGAACGCATGCCGGACTGTCAGACGCGCCGCCCCGGAGCGCCCTCGAAATCGCAGGAGTCGGGCCAGCCGATGTCCTTGCGAATGCTCGCCGGGAGCGTGTTGAGGTAACGGATCGTGCGGATTTCGCGGTGGAACGTGCGGACCCTGCCAACGTAGCGCTGCACGGCGTAAACGGGCGCGAGGGGGTTCATGGCTTGCCTCCGAATCTCTTCTTCAAGGATCGGAGTATCGCACGGTGCTGCTGACAACATCGCGTCAGCAAGGCGCCGCTGGCGGCCTGCCCGGTGTCTTTCCGCGGTTCAGGCGCGCGAGCCGGTCGAGGACATGCGGAGCGCCGCGAGATCGCTGCCGACCGCGATGGTTTCGCCCGTCATGGCGCCCGACGCCGCGGACGCCAAGAGGGTCGCGAGCGACGCCACCTCCGCCGGTTCCTCCTGGACGCCACCGTCGCGGGACGAGCCGGGGCCGATGCCGTTGACGCGGATGCCCCAGGGCGCCAGCGACGACGCCATGACCCGGGTCAGCTGCGCAATGCCCCCGTGCGCGACCAGCGACGCCGGCTCTGCGGTCATCGCCGCGATCGAGCGTCCGACCAGCGAAAGGTTGATGATCGATCCCGGAGCGCCGCCGGCCTTCACCTTGTCGACCATGTAGCGCGCGACGGCCTGGCCGGCCAGCAGCGGACCCTTCAGGTTGATCCGCAGCACGCGGTCGAGATCGTCCTCCTTGAGATCGAGGAAATCGGCATGATGCGTGGTCGCGGCATTGTTCACGAGCACGTCGATGTCGCCGAAATCGTCGATCGCCGCGGCGACCAGATTGTGGATGTCGAGGCGCCGGCCGACGTCGGTCTTGATGAAATGGACGGAACCGAGGCCGGAGAGCTCCGCCTCCGTGCGCTTGCCCTTCTCCGCGTCGACATCGGCCACCAGGACCCGCGCGCCCTCGCGCAGGAACCGGTCGGCGATGGCCCGTCCGATGCCGGCGGCGCCGCCCGTCACGATCGCTGTCTTGCCATCGAGGGTCATGCCGGGAGCGTCACACACCGATCCCGCGTTCGTGCAGCGCGACCGTGATCTCGTCGAGGATCGCCGGATCGTCGATGGTCGCGGGCATCGCCCAGGCCTCCTTGTCGGCGATCTTCTGCATCGTCCCGCGCAGGATCTTGCCCGACCGGGTCTTGGGCAGCCGCTTCACAGCCAGCACCGTCTTGAATGCCGCAACCGGGCCGATCTTCTCGCGCACCAGGCCGATGACCTCGCGTTCGATCGAGGCAGCGTCTCGGGCAACGCCGGCATTGAGGACGACGAAGCCGCAGGGCACCTGTCCCTTCATCTCGTCGGCAATGCCGATGACGGCGCATTCGGCGACGTCGGGATGCTCCGCCACCACCTCCTCCATGCCGCCGGTCGACAGCCGATGGCCGGCGACGTTGATGATGTCGTCGGTCCGCGCCATGATGAAGAGGTAGCCGTCATGGTCGATGTAGCCGGCATCCGCCGTCTTGTAGTACCCCGGGAACTCGGCGAGATAGGCATCGCGGAAACGCTGATCCGCGTTCCAGAGCGTCGGCAGGCAGCCGGGCGGCAGCGGTAGTCTGACCACGACATTGCCGAGGGTGCCGCGCGGCACCGCGTGGCCCGCATCGTCCAGAACCTGCACGTCGTAACCGGGCATCGGCACGCAGGGCGAGCCGTATTTCACCGGCAGCTGGCCAAGCCCCATCGGGTTCTGGCTGATCGGCGAACCGGTCTCCGTCTGCCACCAATGGTCGATGACCGGCACCTTGAGGTTCCGTTCCGCCCACTTGATCGTCTCGGGGTCGGCGCGTTCGCCGGCGAGAAAGAGCGTGCGGAACTTCGACAGGTCGTAGTTCGGGATCAGTGCGCCCTGCGGATCCTCCTTCTTGATCGCACGGAACGCCGTCGGCGCCGTGAACAGCGCCACCACGCCATGCTCGGCGATGACGCGCCAGAAGGCGCCGGCATCCGGTGTGCCGACCGGCTTGCCCTCGTAGAGGATCGAGGTGCAGCCATGCAGCAGCGGGGCGTAGACGATGTAGGAATGGCCGACGACCCAGCCGACGTCGGACGCCGCCCAGAAGGCCTCGCCGGGCTTGACGCCGAATTCGTTCTCCATTGACCATTTCAGCGCGACCATGTGGCCGCCATTGTCGCGCACCACGCCCTTCGGCTGGCCGGTCGTGCCCGACGTGTAGAGCACGTAGAGCGGATCGGTCGCGGCGACCGGAACGCAATCGACATTGGCGCCGGCGGCGCGCTCGCGCGCGACGATGTCGGCATAGTCCACGTCGCGACCCTGGATCAGGTCGCAGGCCTGTTGCGGTCGCTGCAGGATGAGGCATCGGTCCGGCTTGTGCCGCGCCAGATCGACCGCACCGTCGAGCAACGGCTTGTAGGCGACGACGCGCCCGGGCTCGAGGCCGCAGGAGGCGGAGATGATCAGCTTCGGCTTGGCATCGTCGATGCGCGTCGCCAACTCCTTCGCCGCGAAGCCGCCGAACACGACGGAATGCACGGCGCCCAGCCGCGCGCAGGCCAGCATCGCGATTGCCGCCTCCGCCACCATCGGCATGTAGATGATGACCCGGTCGCCCTTGCCAACGCCCTGGTTGCGGATTGCGGAAGCGAGCGCGATCACCTCCCGCTTGAGCTCGGCATAGGTGAAGCTGCGCTTCGTGCCCGTGATCGTGCTGTCATGGATGAGCGCGACCTGGTCCGCGCGGCCCCCGGCCAAATGCCGGTCGACGGCGTTGTAGCAGGTGTTGCATTCGGCTCCCGTGAACCAGCGTCCGTAGACGCCCTGGGACGCATCGAACACCCGGTCCCACGGCTTGAACCAGTCGATGTCGCGTGCCGCGTCCGCCCAAAAGCCCTCGGGGTCGCGTTGCCAGCCGGCATAGACGTCGTGATAGCGCGAGGCCATGATCGTTTCTCCCGGGCCATGAATAGCCGTGCCGGCTGGCCGGTGTCCATGCAACCGAAAGTCGGGAGCGACCGTTGGACGCGGGCTCAGCCCGCGCTCGGTCTCGGCATGAAGATATCGATCCATTCGCGCGGGAAGCGCTTCGGCTTGCCGATTTCGCCGATGATCGCGGCTTCCACCTTCGCCTCGACCAGCAGCACGTCGTCTCGCTTGATCTGCTGCGCCATGAAGATGCGCGCTCCCGAAATGTTGTCCGTGCGCGTATCGATTGTCAGCACGTCGTCGATCCGCGCCGGCGCGTGGAAGACGATCTCCATCCGGCGCACCACCCAGATGATCTTCTCCCCATGTTTGCCCTCGGCGAGCTCGGTGTGATGGATGCCGGCGAGCCTCAGGAAGTCGGAACGGCCGCGTTCGAAGAATTCGAGGTAGCGCGCGTGGTAGACGACGCCGGAGAAATCCGTGTCGGCAAAATAGACCCGCGCCATGATGCGATGACCGAAATCGGTCAGCGCCCCGGCAAGGCCGGCAGTGAGGTCAGGGGTGGCTGATGTGGTCACGGCATGCTCGATGTTGGCTGACTCCGATTGCATCAACGACGGATCCTTGCAAGCGTCGCGCGCCCGACTTCGGGTTTCGCTGCTCGAATGCGCTGTCGTTTCATCGGATCGTGTCCACGTCGCCGTCCGGCCCGGCGAGGCCGATGGTTGTGTCGCCGTCGACCCCGGCCGCAAGGCCAGGACAGGTGACCGCAAGCCTCATGCGAAACCTCCCTCACCAACAACATTCGGTTGCATTTGTCCCCGGCCTCGACCGATATTCGAGGTCTTGGAAGGAGCCCGCGCCATGATGCAGCTGGTGAGAAACTCGCTCAACAATGCACTTTTGCTCGCGATAGTATTATGGACGCACTCGACGCTTGCGGCAGCCGCGGAAGATTTCTCGCCGATCCATGGCTACTGGCAGGGCACGCACACCGCATGCGGAACCTTCTCGGACGATTATGTCGACATCGACGTGAACGGTGCGCAGTTCTTCGAGTCGGCCTGCACACTGACATCGGCGACGAAGGAGGCCGAAAACGCCTACACCCTCAAGCAGCAGTGCGAGGGATTCGAGGAGGAGACGTGGGAAACGTCGAACCGGTTCACCCTGACCGCAGCCGACTCTCTCGATATCGACGGCCAGCCCATGCGGCGGTGCGAGCGGCCCTGACGCCGTCACTCATCCTGGAATAGATTGATCTGCTGCTGCGCGAGGTCTGCTGGCGCTTCCATGCCGAGATGCTTCCACGCGCGCGCCGTCAAGACCCGCCCGCGCGGCGTGCGCTGGATGAAGCCCTGCTGGATCAGGTACGGCTCGATGATGTCTTCGATCGCGTCGCGGGGCTCGGACAGGCCGGCCGAGATCGTCTCGATCCCCACCGGCCCACCGCCGAAATTGTGTGCAATCATCGTCAGATACCGCCGGTCGAGCTGGTCGAGGCCGAGGCCGTCGACTTCCAGCCGCGACAGCGCCTCGTCGGCCACGGTCCGCGTCACGTCGGACGCCCCGGCGACCGTGGCAAAGTCGCGGACGCGCCTGAGCAGCCGGCCGGCGATGCGCGGCGTGCCGCGCGCCCGCCGCGCGATCTCCAACGCGCCGTCCTCGGCCAGCGGCATGCCCAGAATGCGCGCGCCGCGCCTGACGATCAGTTCGAGTTCCTCGACAGTATAGAAATTGAGCCGCACCGGGATGCCGAAGCGGTCGCGGAGCGGGTTGGTGATCAGCCCGGCGCGCGTCGTCGCCGCGACCAGCGTGAACCGCGCGAGGTCGATCTTGACCGAGCGCGCCGCCGGGCCCTCGCCGATGATCAGATCGAGCTGGTAGTCCTCCATCGCCGGGTAGAGGATTTCCTCGACCGCGGGATTCAGCCGGTGGATCTCGTCGATGAAGAGGACGTCGCGGTCTTCCAGGTTGGTGAGCAGCGCGGCAAGGTCTCCGGCCTTCGCGATCACCGGACCGGAGGTCGAGCGGAAATTGACGCCTAGCTCCTTGGCCATGATCTGCGCCAGCGTCGTCTTGCCGAGCCCCGGCGGGCCGACGAACAGCACATGGTCCAGCGCCTCGTTGCGGCTGCGCGCCGCTTCGACGAAGACTTTCAGGTTCGCCCGCGCCGCCGCCTGCCCGATGAACTCGTCGAGCGACTGGGGGCGCAGCGTCGCATCGGAATCCTCGCCGCGCTTCTCGGACGAGATGATGCGGGGCGCGAGGCTCATGACGGCCTCCTGGTCGCTACCGGCAACATTGCATGAGGGACGGTCACCTGAGGAGTTCCATTCCGCTCACGGACCGTGCCGCGTCCTGGTCGAAGGTCATGGTCGCTGAACATCCCGCGCGAGCCGCGCGTAACGCGATCAGATGATCGGCAAGATCGCCATTGGGTTCGCTTGCGAGAAGCATGGACAGGTGCGCTTCTTCCTCGAAGGCTAGCTCAGTGGCCTCCAGCGCAGGTGGGTGTGGATTCATGCCAGGAGTTCCATTTTCGGCAGCCGGCGCGCTGCCTCCCGATCGAATGTGCAGGTCAGATCGCAGCCGGCCTCGACATTTCGCTCCACCAGAAGAGCATCCTGGAAGTCGGCGCGGCCTTCGCGGTAATGCGCGAGCGCACGCACCACCGCTTCCGAGCTTTCGACTTCGAGATGCCGGGTCATCAGCAACCGGCGCATCATCTCGTACAGCGCCTGCCGGGGAACGCGGTAACGGCTTCGCAGCACCCAGAAGACTTCGAGCACCGCGGAGATTGCGATATGACCGCGACGGCCCTCTCCAAGACCGGCAAGCAGATGGCGCGCCATCCCCGATTGCTGGGGATGATCGTTCAGCAGCGCCCGCAGGAGAATGTTCGCGTCCACGCCGAAGCGCGTCACGCCGCTTCTCCCTTGTTCCCGTGATCGTCCTTTTTGACGAAGTATTCCTCTACGGCGTCGCGATAGTCTTCGATGCTGGTGTCTGGAATCGCATAACCCTCAAGGAGCCCGAAAAGGCTCTCGACGGGCCGATTGCGTGGAACGATCTCGCAGCGCCCATCGACCATGACATATTGGAGCAAATCGCCGGGGCTGATCCCGAGTTTCTCGCGAACTTCGACGGGAATCGTGGTTTGCCCTTTCGCGGTAAGCCTCGACGCGTACGTCTTCGCAGCCATAGGCCAATCTCCTTACATAAAGCAGAATAGTAAGGAGATAGAGAGAAAGCAAGGAATCAACGCGCCAGCTCCTTCAGGCCCAGCCGGATCAGCTTGGCGGAATCGGCGCCTTCGCCCGCGGTTTTCAGTGCCGCCGCGACGGCATTGGCGGCCATGTCACGGGAGTAGCCGAGATTGACCAGCGCCGACACGGCGTCCGCGATCGGCACCGGCGCGACGCCCTCGCCGAGCTCCTGCTTCAGGCCGATGGTGCCGGTGGCCGCGCCGGCGAAAGCGGGCGCCTTGTTTTTGAGTTCCGTGACGATGCGCTCGGCGACCTTCTTGCCGACGCCCGGCGCGCGGCTGACCGTCGCGATGTCCTTCAGCGCAATCGCATTCGCAAGGTCCGACGGCGCCAGCGTCGAGAGCACCGCCAGCGCGACCTTCGCGCCGACGCCCTGCACGTTGTTCTGCAGCAGCCGGAACCATTCGCGTTCCAGCGCCGTGCCGAAGCCATAGAGCCGGATCACGTCTTCGCGCACATAGGTCTCGATGAACAGCGTCGCAGCCTCGCCCGGCCCGGGCAGCGCCGAAAGCGTCCGCATCGAGCAGTAGGCGACGTAACCGACGCCATGCACGTCGATGACGGCGTAGTCCTCGCCGATCTCGTCCACGGTGCCCTTGAGCTTGCCGATCATGCGAGGACCTAGGTCGCCGTGCTGGCCGCCAGCGCCGCCAGCCGCGCCGGCACGCTTTGGCGGTGATGCGCGTGACAAATGGCGATCGCCAGGGCATCGGCAGCGTCATCGCTGTCGAACACGGCCTTCGGCATCAGCACCTTGACCATCATGTGGATCTGCTTCTTCTCGCCATGGCCGACGCCGACCACCGCCTTCTTGACCGCGTTCGGCGCGTATTCGGCGACGGCCAGCCCCGCCAGCGCGGGCACCAGCATCGCGATGCCGCGCGCCTGCCCGAGCTTCAGCGTCGCCGACGCATCCTTGTTGACGAAGGTCTGCTCCACCGCGGCCTCGTCGGGGGCCTGCAGCCGCAGCACATCGACCAGCCCGTCGTGAATCTGGCAGAGCCGTGTCGCGAGGCTCTGCTTCTCGTCCGACCGCACCGTGCCCGCGGCGACGAATCGCAGCGAATTGCCGAGCGTCTCGACGATGCCCCAGCCGGTGCGCCTGAGGCCCGGGTCCAGACCGATGATGCGAATCGCGCCAGCCATGCTCCGCCACTATCCCCGCACGCCGGACGATTTGCCAGCGCAATTGTGAACGAAACGGAAACAAGTCCCAGGAATGAGGGTGTTCGAGCTACGGTCTGCACGCGACACCGCTCCGCCGGCGGCATCTGCGGTGACAGACGCCGCCTCCGGGCGGCGCAGGCGGGACTTGGTCAGCCGCGCCCGAAGGCGGTCCGCAGGAGGGTCAGCTGGTCCGAGACGGGGTTGATCTCGCGCTCGCCATGCTCGTCCGGTGTCGCGATGGTCGCCCCGTAGATCTGGCTGTCCATGCGGCGGACAAGACCCTGCAGCTTAAGCGAGCGATCGACGAGGTCGCGGAACGCCTGCGGCAGTTCCACCCAGCCCGGCGCGTCGTCATTCGCCGACGCGGTGTCCAGCCGTACCTTCGATTTCTCGGAAGCCACCTGGTCGCGGGTCATCTCGCCGGAGTTCGCGGCGCGCTGCAGGAGAAGCCACGAGGCCACCTGCATCAGCCGCGTCGTCAGGCGCATCGATTCGGCCGCGTAGAGCGTGGCGGCGAGCCGCGACAGCTTCTTCGCCTCGAACCGGCCAGGCCCGTCGAGATACTCGGCCGCCTGCTCGACCAGGCGCATTCCTTCCGCATACAGGGGTTTGAACGACGGCGAGAATATCCGCCGTTCGGCCAGATTGATCGTCTTGCCGTGTCCCTTCGCCTCGTTCATAGCGTCGGCCAACCCCCTGCATTTCACCCCGCAGCCCGAAGCATTCGGCCGGAACGCTCGGGCGATGGCGCGGGACACCAGCACCTTCAGACGACTGGGCGGCAAAATGCGCCGCGACCCCATCGATGGCAAGCGTATGTTTAATAGAGGGTTAACGCCTGGAGCGCGACGGACGCCAGCCCGCGGGGTCACCCCGGGCCGCGGACAAAAAAAGAGCCGCGGGTAAGCGGCTCTCAGGAGTTAACAGGGAGGCGTCAAACAGAGTGGCTCCAACCACTCGGTAAGAATCCAGATCACTGGATGAACACAGTAAACGCACGTAAAGCTTAACCGAAGCTTAACATGCCCAAATCTGTCGCACGCCTCGTCTGTGCCTGCCTTGACGCTCAGCGCCGCCACACGACCGGCAGGGCGATCCACGCGAAAAGCAGCATCGCCGCGAAGAAGCCCATGGATGATGCCGCGGTGACCGGCTCAACCGACGTGTTGCCGCCGAGCAGGAAGTACAGCGAGACGACCAGGCATGTCGCGGTTACGGCGTAAAGCCAGAAGTGCACCTTCGCCAGGAGCGTGGATCCGGCCTGCGGGAACTGGTGGTAGAAATAGGCAAACACGGCGCCCATCAGCCAGCCCGCGACCATCGTGTGCGCGTGCACCGGCATCTGAGTGTGATCCTGGCTGATCGACATGTGCAGTCCGAGCATCATGCCGCCGATGGCGTAGATGATCGCGATCGTGAAGAAGTAGCGAGCCACACCTTGCATGGCTTTTCCCCTTGTTCATGGATCCCTCCCCCGGGATCCGTCGGCGCGCGAAACCCCTTCGCGCGCCTCAGTTTCTTAGCCGGTTTCGCACGGCAGAACCATCGGAAGGCCGAAGCCGAAGGGCGCAATCGTTGCAAGCGAACCGCATACGGTCAGAGCGATTTCGCCATCTCGCGCAACCGGAACTTCTGGATCTTTCCCGTGCTCGTCTTGGGAATTTCCATGAAGATGACGGTGCGCGGCACCTTGTATCGCGCCAGGACGGTGCGGCAGTGCTCGATGATCTCGGCCTCCGTGGCGGACTTGCCGGGCCTCAGCTCGACATAGGCGACCGGGGTCTCGCCCCATTTCTCGTCATGGCGCCCGACCACGCCGCAGGACGCCACCGCCGGATGCTTGTAGAGCGCGTCCTCGACCTCGATCGACGAGATGTTCTCGCCGCCGGAGATGATGATGTCCTTGGAGCGGTCCTTCAGCTGGATGTAGCCGTCGGGGTGCATGACGCCGAGGTCGCCGGAATGAAACCAGCCGCCGGCGAATGCCTCGTCGGTCGCCTTGCGGTTCTTGAGGTAGCCCTTCATGACGATATTGCCGCGGAACATCACCTCGCCCAGCGTCTCGCCATCGGCGGGTGTTTCCGTCATCGCGACCGGATCCATCACCGTCAGCCCCTCCAGCGCGGCATAGCGCACGCCCTGTCGCGCCTTCTTGGAGGTGCGCGCCGCCCGGTCGAGGCTGTCCCATTCGGTGTGCCACTCGTTGACCACGGCCGGGCCGTAGGTCTCGGTCAGTCCGTAGAGATGCGTCACCGCGAAGCCGGCGTCGGCCATGCCGGCGAGCACCGCCTCCGGCGGCGGCGCGGCCGCGGTGTTGAAGGTGACGGTCTGCGGGAAGCTCCGCTTGTCGCCGTCGGCCGCGTTCAGCAGCGTCGCCATCACGATCGGCGCGCCGCACAGATGCGTGACTGCATGGTCCGCGATCATGTCGTACATCGGCTTCGCCCGGACCCAGCGCAGGCAGACATGCGTTCCGGCCTGCACGGCAAGCGTCCACGGAAAGCACCAGCCGTTCGCGTGGAACATCGGCAGCGTCCACAGATAGACGCAATGCTTGCCCATGCTGGCATGGATCGTGTTGGCATAGGCCATCAGCGCCGCGCCGCGGTGGTGGCTTACGACGCCCTTGGGGTTGCCGGTCGTGCCCGACGTATAGTTCAGCGAGATGGCATCCCACTCGTCGTCCGGCATCGACCAGGCGAAGTCGGGATCGCCCCCAGCCACGAGGGCGGCGTAGTCGAGCGTGCCGATCCGGTCGCCCTTCGGATAGGGAGCGTCGGCGGCATAGTCGGGATCGTCATAGTCGATGACGAGCGGCTTGACCTTGGCCAGCGCCAGCGCCTCCTTGATCACGCCGGAGAATTCGCGGTCGACGATCAGCACCTTGCAGTCGGCGTGATCGAGCTGGAAGGCGATGATCGCCGCGTCCAGCCGCGTGTTCAGCGAATGCAGCACGGCTTTGATCATTGGCACGCCATGATGCGCTTCGAGCATCGCAGGCGTGTTGGCAAGCATCACCGAAACGGTGTCGCCCTTGCCGATGCCGTGCCCAGCCAGCGCCGATGCGAGCCGGAGCGAATTGCGCCAGAAGTCGCGGTAGCTCAGCCGCGTCGCCCCGTGAATGATCGCCACATGGTCCGGATATGTCTTCGCCGCCCGTTCCAGCAGGGTGATGGGGGTCAGCGGCTGATAGTTGGCCGCAGTGCGGTCGAGGTCGGTCTCGTACGGATTGGTCATGATGTCCTCCGCGGCCGGACCATACATGCCGGCCGAAATTTGGTCACGACGTCAGGAATGTTGCTGCGCCGTCCCATACAAGCTTCACCGCGATGATCGCGACTGTCGCGTAGGAGAAGGCGTAGAACAGTTCCGGATTCATCCGCCGCACGACCCATGCGCCGGCGAGGATGCCGAGCGGCGCGATCGGCAGCAGCACCAGCGAGGCCGTGAGGTTCGTCGCGTCGAACTGGCCGAGCGCGAAATAGGGGACGAGTTTCACCGCGTTGGTGATGGTGAAGAAGCGGACCGACGTGCCCGTGAACACTTTTGGATCGAGCCTGAGCGGCAGCGCGTAGACCTGGAAGGGCGGGCCGCCGACATGGGCGACGAAGCTGGTGAAGCCGGCGATCGACCCCCAGGCGGCGGCGAGAACGCCGTTCGGTTCGGTCTTATGCTCCCGCCCGTGCCGGAACGTCAGATAGAGCCAGCGCGCGACGAACACGATCGCCACCACGCCGACGATGAGACGGACGACGTCGGCGGTGACGAGCGCCGCGGTTGCCCAGCCGAGGCCGATGCCCAGCATCGCGCCCGGAAGCATGGAGACGAGGAGCGCCCGGTCGTAGAAATCGCGCCAGGTCCAGAGCGACACCAGATCCATCACGCACAGGATCGGCAGCAGGATCGCGGCCGCCTGCACCGGCGACATCGCGAGCGACATCAGCGGCACGCCGACGAAGCCCATCGCGCCGCCGAGCCCGCCTTTCGATAGGCCGACGAGGATGACGGCCGGAACGGCCACGGCAAAGAACCACGGATCGGAGAGGAGCATGCGGGAGGGATGCCTTTCCGGCACGGGATAGCGCAGGCCAGGCCGTTTTGCCAGCGGTGGCGGCAGCGGCCCTCGCAATCCTGCCCCGCCTCCGCTATGCCCCAATCAAACCATCATCGGCATTCAAGACCCGCCCTCTGGAAGACCCTGTGCCATGCCCGCAACAATCCCCCCCAATCGCTGCCGCGTCGTCCTGATCGCCCCTGAAAGCGCGCGCGCCGACGGGTTTGGCACGGCCTTCGCGGAGGCGCTGAGTGGTGGCGATGTCGCCTCCATCATCCTGCCGGCCTACGGCATGGACGACGCGACGTTCCAGGCGCTGGCGGAAGCAGTGGTGCCGGCCGCGCAGGCGGCCGACGTCGCCGTCGTCATCGCCGGCGACAGCCGGATCGCCGGGCGGGCGCGCGCCGACGGCGTGCATGTCGAGGGCGGGCGCGCGGCACTCGACGACGCCATCGACCGCCTGCAGGGCAAGATGATCGTCGGCGCGGGTGGCGCAAAGACGCGCGACGAGGCGCTGGCGCTCGGCGAGGCACGCCCCGACTACGTGTTCTTCGGCCGGTTCGGCTACGACAACCGCCCCGAGCCGCACCACCGCAACCTCACGCTCGGACGCTGGTGGGCGGAGATGATCGAGGTGCCCTGCATCGTGATGGCCGGCGCCGACATCGAGTCGACGCGCGACGTCGCGGAGACCGGGGCGGAATTCGTCGCGCTGTCGTCCGCGGTGTTCGGCGAGGGCGTCGACCCGGCGGCCGCGATTGCCCGGGCGAACGCCATCCTGGACGATGTCGGCCACGGCCTCGAGAGTGCCGAATGAACCGTGCGGCGCTGGCCCTTGCGATGGTGCTGGCCGGCGGCATGACAGCCTTCGCGCAGGCGCAACTGCCGTCGGAGGCACCCCTGCCCGCGCCCGCCGGCGAGGCGGTGACCCCGCCCGCCGGGAACGGCACGGCGGGCGCGAAGGACGGCGTCGATCCGGAGCGTTTCGGCGGGGAACGGCGCGTCGACCCGGCCTACGGCGCTTTCCAGCGCGGCCTCTATCGCACCGCACTCAATCTCGCCTTGCCGCGCGCCGAAGGCGGCGATCCGCATGCGCAGACGCTCGTCGCCGAGATCCTGGCGCGCGGGCTGGGCATCAGGCGGAACGAAGCGGAGGCCGCCCGCTGGTACGCGCTGGCGTCCGAACAGGGCATACCGGAAGCGCAGTTCCAGTACGCGCTGCTCTTGATCGACGGCCGCTTCGTGCCGCGCGACGAAAAGGGCGCCTTCGCGCTGATGGAGGCGGCGGCGGAGGCCGGCAATGCGCTGGCGCAGTTCAATCTGGCGCAGTTGTTGGTCGGAAAGGGGGCGGGAGAAGCCGGTTTCGGCCGCGCCGCCGACTACTATCGGCGCGCCGCCGAGCAGGGCCTGCCCGACGCTCAGTATGCGCTTGCCCTCCTGCTGGCGAACGGCACGGGCGGCATTGCGCGCGACGAGGTGAAGGCGCGCGAATGGCTGGTGAAGGCCGCCCGGGAGAACTACGACACCGCCCAGCTCGATCTCGGCACCTGGATGGTGACCGGCCGCGGCGGCACCCGCGACATGAACGCTGGCTTCGCCTGGATCCATCGCGCGGCCACGGCCGGCAACGTCGCCGCCCAGAACCGGCTCGCGAAGCTCTACGTCGCCGGGCTGGGCACCGAGCCGGACGTGATCACCGGTGCCGCCTGGTACATCGTCGCCCGCCGCGCCGGGTTGCGGGACGCCGAGATGGACGACGTCATGAACGGTCTGACGACCGAGGAAACGCAGCAGGCGCTGGAGCGCGCGAACCGGCTCCGCTGAGCCTCCGCTCCGGTCGTCCGACCGATGCCGCGGACTTGCCTCGCCGCCGCTTTTGTGGTCATGAGGCGCCCGAAATCGCGGTTTTCACGCGCAAAATTCCTCGAAAGCTGAACCCATGGCCAAGATCAACGGCAACGAAATTCGCCCCGGCAACGTCATCGAGCACGATGGCGGCCTGTGGGTGGCGGTCAAGACGAACGCGGTGAAGCCGGGCAAGGGCGGCGCCTACAACCAGGTCGAGCTGAAGAACCTGATCAACGGCACCAAGCTCAACGAGCGCTTCCGCTCCGCCGAGACGGTCGAGCGGGTCCGCCTCGAGCAGAAGGATTTCAATTTCCTCTACGAGCAGGGCGACGCGCTGGTGTTCATGGACAACGAGACCTACGAGCAGCTCGAGCTGCAGAAGGAATTCGTCGGCGACCGTGCCGCGTTCCTGCAGGACGGCATGACCGTGACCGTCGAGCTCTATGAGGAAAAGCCGATCGGCATCTCGCTGCCCGACCAGGTGGTGCTGCAGATCACCGAGGCCGACCCGGTGGTGAAGGGCCAGACCGCCGCGTCGTCCTACAAGCCGGCGGTGCTGGAGAACGGCATCCGCGTGCTGGTGCCGCCGTTCATCGAGGCCGGCGAGCGGATCCTCGTCGACACCAACGAGATTACCTACATCCGCCGCGCGGACTGACGCGCCCAGATGGCCCGCTCAGCCCTCATGAACGTGATGGTGCAGGCTGCCGTGAAGGCGGGCCGCTCGCTGTCGCGCGATTTCGGCGAGGTGCAGAACCTCCAGGTCTCGATGAAGGGCCCGGGCGACTACGTCTCCGCCGCCGACAAGAAGGCCGAGCAGATCATCCATGCCGAACTCGCCAAGGCGCGGCCGGGCTATTCCTTCCTGATGGAGGAGAGCGGCGCGGTGGCGGGCGACGATCCGCAGCACCGCTGGATCGTCGACCCGCTCGACGGCACGACCAACTTCCTGCACGGCATTCCGATCTTCTCGATCTCGATCGCGCTGGAACGGCAGGGCCAGCTCGTCGCCGGCGTCGTCTACAACCCGGCGATGGACGAGCTCTACACCGCCGAGCGCGGCGGCGGCGCGTTCCTCAACGACCGCCGGCTGCGCGTCGCGGCGCGCAAGAACCTCTCCGACGCGGTCATCGGCACCGGCGTGCCGCATCTCGGCCGCGGCCACCACGGCAACTTCCTGATCGAGCTGCGCAACGTCATGGGCGAGGTGTCCGGCATCCGCCGCATGGGCTCCGCCGCGCTCGACCTCGCCTATGTCGCGGCGGGCCGCATGGACGGTTTCTGGGAGCATGGGCTGCAGCCCTGGGACGTGGCGGCGGGCATCATCCTGATCCGCGAGGCGGGGGGTTTCGCCACCGACGACAAGGGCGGTCAGGGTATCTTCGAGAGCGGCTCGATCGTGGCCGGCAACGAGCCGATCCACAAGGCGCTGCTGAAGACGATGCGCAAGCCGATCAAGTAGCCGTCGGTTTCGCTTCGCCTGTCCCTGGTGCCCGGACTAACTTTGTCTTCGCCCGCTCGACCGCCTCGACGATCATCCTTTTCGCCGTGGCGGCATCCTTCCAGCCGCTCAGCTTGGCCCACTTCCCCGGCTCAAGATCCTTGTAGTGCGCGAAGAAGTGGCTGATCTGGTCGAGCGTGATCTGCGGCAGGTCGGTGTAGTTGAATACCTTCTCGTAGCGCATCGTCAGCTTCGGCGACGGCACCGCGATCACCTTTTCGTCCTCGCCGGCATTGTCCTCCATCACCAGCACGCCGATCGGGCGCACATTGATGTAGCAGCCCGGCACCAGCGCGCGCGTGTTGCAGACAAGCACGTCGATCGGGTCACCGTCGCCCGACAGCGTGTGCGGCACGAAGCCGTAGTTCCCCGGATAGCGCATCGACGTGTAGAGGAAGCGGTCGACGAACAGCGTGCCGGCCGTCTTGTCCATCTCGTATTTGATCGGCTCGCCGCCGATCGGCACCTCGATGACGACGTTCACATCCTCGGGCGGGTTCTTGCCGATTGGAATGGCGTCGATGCGCATGGCGCGGCTCTCCGAGTTTCACGCCCATCGTTAATAGCATGCAGTCCTCCAGACAATGTGTCTTGGTGACGGCACAGAACCGCTGTAGTTCCTCCGCGTGATGTTCCGAGCAATTGATAAGGCTTCACGGAAATGAGCAAGCGTCGTCAGAGCAGGGGAGACTGCCGAGGGGTCAGCATGACCGACTGCGGTCCCAGCAGTGTCTCCCTTTTCGAACCGCCAAAGCCGCTTCCAAAGAAGACGCCATATCTTGATCACTATGCGCTTGATCGACAGGTGGTGCGCGAGAGCCGAGATACGCACTTCAAGAAGAAGATTCTGATGGAGGATTATCCGTCAGAACTAATAAAGAGGACCGCTCTCGACAAATATCGAGGCGCGTATCAACAAAAAGAACTCGGCAAACCTACAAAGTAGGCATCACTCCCAGACGAAGGCGACCTTCCTGAGCGCCTTCTGGTCGAACACTTCGACGCCCTCGGCGATGTCGCGGCCGCCGGCGCCGGCATAGAAGTCGAGCGCGTTGTTGTTCTCTTCCAGCGCCCAGACCACCATGCCCCTCAGCCCGTGTGCGCGGAGCTTGTCGCGCGCGGCCTTGAAGAGGCGCGTTCCCAACCCGATGCCCTGGCATTCGGGCTTCAGGTAGAGCTCGTAGATCTCGCCCTGCTGCGGCAGTTCGCGCGCCCGGTTGCGGCCGAGCGTGGCGTAACCCGCGACCTCGCCGCCGACCTCGACGACCAGGATCGACGCGGCACGCCGGATCGCGGTGGCCCACCAGTCGCGCCCGCGCCGGTTGATCATCGCCGTCAGCGCCTTGTGCGGGATGATGCCGGAATACGCGTTTCGCCAGGCGGCGTTATGCACATCGGCGATCGCGCCGGCGTCCCTTGGCTCGGCCTTGCGAATGTCGATCGTCAGCGTATTCATGGTTCGTTAACCATAGCCGCGCCCGGCGGAAGCGCAAGACGGCCCGGAGTCGGGACGTCGTTTGCGCACAGCGGTGTTGCGGAAAGATCAGATCTCCACGACGTGGTCGTCGAGCTCGTTGCGGTCCCCAGGTGCCACCGGGAAATGCTCGGCCAGCACCGCGCCGACCGTGACGACGGCCTCCTCGAATCCGTCCGCCAGCCGGTCCTGACGCGCCTTTGCGACCAGCGCGGCGACGACGCCGTTCCACACCGCCTGGGGAACCTTGGCATTGATGCCCGCGTCGGCCACCACCTCGGCATAGCGCTCGGCCAGCGAAACGAAGATCAGGACGCCGGTGCGCTTCGTGGTGATGTGCACGTTGCGCGCCAGGAACTGCTTCATCGCATTGTCGTGCGCGCGCCGGTAACGCAGCCCGCGCAGGACGAGATGGATGCGCGCGGACGGAACGAAGCGCAGCACCAGCATCGCCGAGACGAAGGCAAGACACTGGGCGAGTGCCAGCGTCGTTGCCGGAAGGTCGAACCAGAATTGCCACGCCGCCCACGCCAGCGCCAGGCTCACCGCGAGGATTCCGATCGTCACCATGAAGGCGGCGGGATAGAAATAGGTGTCGCTGCGGCGGGCGACGACGCAGAAGATCTCTCCGGCCGTCTTCGCCTCCGCCGCCCTGATCGACCGCGCGATCCTCGCGTGTTCCTCGCGCGTCATCGTGCCCGTCATCACCAGCTCCCCGAGGCGCCGCCGCCACCCGACGAGCCGCCGCCGCCGGAGAAGCCGCTCGAGGAACTGCCGGAAGACCAGCTCGACCCCGATGAGCTGCCGGACGACCAGCCGCCCGAACCGCCGCTCGAACTGTTGTACTCGAAATCCATCCCCATCCAGCGGTAGCGCCGGGGTCCGAGCTTGCGGCCGAACATGCGGGGGAGGATCGCCATGGCAAATCCTCCGAAGAACAGCGTACCCCACACGATGAAGAAGATGATCACCAGCCAGGTGTCGCCGCTGATGCCGCCGGCATCCTCGTTGCGCTCGGCGCGCGCCTCCAGCTCGGCGGCGTTGCCTTCCAGCACCAGGATGATGTCGTCGACGGCCCGCGAGATGCCGCCGGAGAAGTCGCCGGCGCGGAAGGCGGGAACCATCGTGTTCTCGATGATGAGCTTGGAGTGCAGGTCGGTCAGCGTGCCTTCCAGGCCATAGCCAACCTCGATGCGCATCTTGCGGTCGCCATGCACCACCAGCAGCAGGATGCCGTTGTCCTCGTCCGCCTGGCCCAGCTGCCAGAAGCGGAACAGGCGGTTGGCGAAATCCTCGAGCGGCTCGCCGCCGAGCGTATGGATCGTAGCGACGACGATCTGGTCCGAGGATTTCTGCTCGAAAGCGGCGAGCGTTGCCGTCAGCGTGGCTTCGGTCGCGGCGTCGATGATCCCGGCATTGTCGACCACGCGGCCGGTCAAGGAAGGAAGTTCGGCGGCCTGGAGCGGGACAATCGCAAGAATCAGCAAGGTCAGGAATGCGAGCACCCCCTCACCGACCCTTCGGGCCACCTTTCCCCCTGCCCGGGGAGTGCTCGCCATGCAGCCCACGTTGCGGCCGATCAGTCGAACTTGACCTCGGGCACCTCGATCTTGTCGTCCGGCACGGTGAACGTCTGGTAGGGTTCGTTGTCGAACCAGATCCACGTCCAGATGATCGATGGGAAGGTCCGCAGCGTCGTGTTGTATTCGCGAACCGCCTCGATGTAGTCCCGCCGCGCCACGGCGATGCGGTTCTCGGTGCCCTCGAGCTGGGCCTGCAGCGCGAGGAAGTTCTGGCTCGCCTTGAGGTCTGGGTAGCTTTCCACCACCGCCAGCAGACGCGACAGCGCGCCGGTCAGCTCCGACTGGCTTTCCTGGAATTTCTGGAACGCCTCGGGATCGGTCAGCGAATCCGCCGAGACCGTCACCTGCGTCGCCTGCGCGCGCGCCTCGACGACGGCCTCCAGCGTCTCGCGCTCATGCGCGGCATAGGCCTTCACGGTCTCCACGAGGTTTGGGATCAGGTCGGCGCGGCGCTGGTACTGGTTCAGGACCTCGCTCCAGGCGGCCTTTGCCTTCTCCTCGGCGGTGGGAATGGTGTTGTAGCCGCACGCAGACAGCAGCGGCAGCAAGGCCAGCAGGAACAGGGATGCGGGCGCCAGGCGAAGGGGCCTGCAGCGGAGCGAGGCGGCGGACATGGAATGCAATCTCCCAATTGGGCCGGGCGGAGACTATCACAACGCCATCGGGAATGAACTGGCATCGGCGTCGCGCCGCCTCGCCGCTTTCTTTTTTGCGGATATTCGCGGCCGAGGAGTTGATCTAGACTCGCCGCCAGGAGGACAACCCGATGGCAGACAGGGACGAGCGAGCCGGTGAATCCGGGCGCATCCTCGGTCGCATAGAGCGCGAGACCGCGGCCGGCGACGTGACGCCCGGCAAATCCCGCTCCACGCCGGGCGATGACGACTGGATAGAAGCCGTCGGAACCCGCATCGGCCGCACCCTCGGCCTGATCATCGCCGCCGGGCTGACGACCTGGATCGTCCTCTACGCTCTCAGTCTTATCTAGAGGCGCCCCTTGCAGACCGAAACGCCCCGCGCCGTCATCGTCATTTCCAGCCATGTCGCGCGCGGCTCCGTGGGAAACCGCGCCGCGGTCTTCGCGCTGGAGACCCTCGGTTTCCCGGTCTGGGCCGTGCCGACCGTCGTGCTTCCTTGGCACCCCGGACACGGCCGCGCGACCAAGATCGTGCCCGACCCGGAGAAGTTCGCGGCCCTGATGCGCGACCTCGAGGGTGCGCCCTGGCTGGGGGAAGTCGCCGCCGTGCTGACCGGCTATCTGGGCGACCCCGAGCAGGCGCGGGCGGCCGCGTCGCTCATCCAGGCCGTGCGCCGCGGGAATCCGGACGCGCTATACATATGCGACCCGGTGATCGGCGACTCTGCCGGGCTCTACGTCGCCGAGGAGATCGCGATCGCGATCAAGGAACTGTTGATGCCGCTTGCCGACATCGCCACCCCGAACCGCTTCGAACTGGAATGGATGACGGGTGCCGCGCTCGGCGATCTCAAGACAGCGATGATCGCCGCCATGCACGCCGGCCCGGCGACCATGCTGATGACGTCGGCGCCGTCGATGCTGGCCGGCGGCATCGGCAACCTGCTGATCACCGCGGATGAGGCGCTGCTGGCGGAACACCGCCTGATCGACCGGCCGCCGAACGGATTGGGAGACCTGACCGCGGCGGTCTTCCTCGCCCGGCTGCTGGGCGGGCAGGCGGCCGGCAAGGCGCTGCAGTCGACCACCGCCGCGGTGTTCGAGATCCTCGCCCGCACGGCCAAGCGCGGCGGCGACGAACTGCAGCTCGAGACCGACGCCCAGAGCCTGTCGCATCCCATGGCGATGGTGCATCTTCGCCACCTCACCCACCCCGGACGAGGGCGCCGCGCGTGACGCTCGACGCCGCCGGCCGCGCCATCGCCGGCGTCGACGGGTGCAAGGGCGGCTGGGTCGCCGTGACGCTCCGGCCGGGCGCCGCGCCGGAGGTCGCGGTCGACCGGCAGTTCGCACATCTCGTCGATCGTCTTCCGTCCGACACCGTCATCGCCGTCGACATGCCGATCGGCCTGCCTGACAGGATCGGCAACGGCGGCCGCGGGCCGGAGAGCCTCGTCAGGCCGATGATCGGCATGCGGCAGTCCAGCGTCTTCTCAATTCCGTCGCGGGCGGCCGTCTACGCCGAGCGGGGACCATTCCCGTCGCTGGCGGACCTCTATGCCGCGCACCGCGCGGCGAGCGAGATCGCCCGCCGCACCTCGGATCCGCCGCGCGGCGTCTCGATCCAGGCATTCGGCCTCTTCGCGAAAATCCGCGAACTCGATGCGCTGTTGCGCGAACGGCGTACGATTGCCGCCCGCGTGTATGAATCGCATCCGGAACTCGCCTTCTGGAGGCTCAACGGCGCGCGCCCTGTCGAAACGCCGAAGAAGGTTCGAGGCCAGGTCAATCCGCCCGGGATGAACGAGCGCCGGTCTCTGCTGGTGGCAGGCGGTCTGCCCGAAAGCTTTGCCTCGCGGCCGCCACCCGCAGGCGCGGCGGCCGACGATTTCCTCGACGCCTGTGCGATGCTCATGATTGCGGCCCGGATCGCGCGCGGCGAAGCGGTGCCGTTTCCCGACCCGCCCGGCCGGGATGCGCATGGCCTGCCCGTCGCCATCTGGGCCTGACATGTTGCGCCGCAGCAGACTTTGCCGTTAGGTGCGCGCATGGCCAATCTCCCCGATACCCTGCTCGACGGCTACCGCGCCTTCATGACCCGCCGCTACGTCGCCGAAAGCGGCAAATGGCGCTCGCTTGCCCGCGAGGGGCAATCGCCCGAGACGATGGTGATCGCGTGCTGCGATTCCCGCGCCGCACCGGAGGTCATCTTCGATTCCGGGCCGGGCGAGCTGTTCGTCGTGCGCAACGTCGCCAATCTGGTGCCGCCGTATTCGCCGGACGGCGAGTTCCACTCGACGTCCGCCGCGCTCGAGTTCGCCGTGCAGAGCCTCAAGGTGAAGCACATCGTGGTGATGGGACACGGCCGCTGCGGCGGCATCCGCGCGGCGCTCGATCCGAACGCGGCGCCGCTCTCTCCAGGCGACTTCATCGGCAAGTGGATGAGCCTCGTCGCCCCCGCCGCGGAAGCGGTGAGCGGCAACCCGATGATGACCGCGTCGGAGCGCCAGACGGCGCTCGAGCGCATCTCTATCCGCTTCTCGATCGCCAACCTGCGCAGCTTTCCCTGCGTGAAGATCCTCGAGGGCAAGGGCCGCCTTTCGCTCCACGGGGCGTGGTTCGACATTTCCAGCGGCGAGCTGTGGGCCGTGAACCCCGACACCGGGGACTTCGAGCGCCCGGACATCGACTGACGCGCGGCCTGACGCCCCTCGTTGCCAGGACTGCCGGCTTCAGGGCGCGATGCGGCCCACCGACGGAGGCTCGGGCAGCCGCTTCCAGAGCAGCCATGACGCGATCGACAGCAGCCCCATTCCGGGGATGACCGTTCCCATTGCGGCAACGGGATCGCCGATCGCGGCGGCGACGAGGCCGCCCAGCAGCCCCCCGCCCATCTGCAGGAAGCCGGCGAGCGAGGCGGCCGCGCCGGCGATGTGCGGGTAGAGCGCCAGCGAGGCGGTCGACATTGCCGGCAGCATGAAGGCGATCCCGAAGGCGTAAAGGGCCGCGGGTGTCATCACGATCAGGAAGCTCGGCTCGTAGAGGTGGAGCAGCGTCGCCAGCGCGAGACTGCCGGCCGCGATGAAGGCAGCACCGACGGGCAGGATGCGGAACGCGCCGACGCGGGCCATCGCCGGGCGCGCCGCGAGCGAGCCCAGGAAGAAGCTGCCGGACTGCATCAGCATGCCCATGCCGAACTCGGTCGGCGTCAGCCCGACGCGGTCGATCAGGATGAAGGGGAGGATCGTCGCCTGCGTGTAGAGAGCACCGATCGCGCCCGCCATCACCAGCGACGACAGCATGAAGTACGGCGTCGCGAGCAGGGTGCCGTAGGCGCGCACCAGCGCGGCGGGCCGAATACGGGAAACGTCGCGCACCACCGTCTCCACCATGGAGAAGCGGACCACCAGGACGACCACCATGGCGGCGATCACCATGACGACGAAGATCGCGTGCCAGCCGAACGCCTCCATGGTGACGCCGCCGATCGTCGGCGCCAGCGCCGGTCCGGCGGCCAGCACGATGCCCATGAAGTTCATGATCCGGGCGGAGCGTTCGCCGACGAACAGGTCGCGCACGATGGCGCGCGAGATGGCGACGCCGACGGCCGCGCCCACGCCCTGGATGAAGCGCGCTATGATCAGCGTCTCGACCGTCGGCGCCACCAGCGCGACGACGGAGCCGATGAGGTAGATGAGCAGGAAGCCGTAGGTGACCGGCTTGCGCCCGAGACCGTCGGACAGCGGGCCGCAGACCAGCTGCGCCAGCGCGAAGCCGGCGAAATAGAGAGACAGCGTCAGCTTCACCGCCGCTTCCGTGGTGCCGAAGTGGCGGACGAGTTCGGGCATGGCGGGCGTGAAGAGGGCCATCGACACGGGTCCGATGGCGATCAGGAGCGCGCCGACGAGGCCGACGCGCCGCTCGCTCATGGCCGGCACGATCGCCGCTCCCTGCTGTGCGTTCATGCGGGCACGTCCACCTGCCGTGCGGCCGTCTCGCGCGCCGCGGCGAGATTGGCACGCGCTGCCTTGATGCCCGCCATCATCGCGTCCCAGGCGGCAGGGTCGAGGCTCCCGGCCGCGTCCTGACGTATTGCGTCCGCCACGGCGCGGATCTTCACGAGAACGTCATCGGCCGCGCCGGTCAGGTCGGTCAGCTTCGCCCGCCGGTCTGCCGGGTCGACCGACCGCCGCACCCACCCGCCAGCTTCAAGCCTGTCAAGGAAGCCGCAGAGCGTCATCGCCTCCACGCCCATCCGTTCGGCGAGCACCGCCTGCCGGACCGGGCCGGCCCGCGCCACATGCACCAGCGCACGCGCTTCTCCGGCCGTCAGCCCCAGGCCGGCGGCGGCGATCCGGCGGTCGAACTCGGCGCGGATCAGTCGCGCGAGGTCGGTGGCGACGAACCCGAAGCTCTCCGTATCGAGAAGGTGCGAGACCATGGAGAATTGATAAGGCAGCCTTATTATATGGTACGCTTAGAGCGCGGTTGATTTTCGGTCAAGCCCGTTGCGCCACCCTCCGGTCCCTCCTACATCGCGCGCTCGAACCTCAGGAACCAAGCATGACCGCTCCCGTCGACCTGGCGAACAACCCGCTCACCCACTGGACCGGGCCGCTCGGCCTTCCGGACTTCACGTCGATTTCCCAGGCGGACTTCGGGCCGGTCTTCGACCGTGCCATCGCGGCCCACCAGGCCGAGGTCGCGGCCATCGTCAACAATCCCGCGCCGCCGACCGTCGAGAACACGATGGCGGCGATGGAGCTTTCGGGAGAGGCGCTGGAACGCGTCTCATCAATCTTCTGGTGCCTGGCCGGCGCCAATACCAATGACGAGATCCAGCGCCTTGAACGGGCGATCGCGCCAAAGATGGCACGCCACTATTCGTCGATCTCGATGAACCCGGCGCTGTTCGCGCGCATCGACGCGCTTTACCAGCAGAGGACGACGCTCGGGCTCGACGCCGAGACGCTCCGCGTTCTCGAGAAGAGCTGGAAGGGGCTCGTCCGCTCCGGCGCCCGGCTCGACGCGGAAGGCAAGACGCGCCTCTCGGCTATCAACGAACGCCTGGCGGCGCTCGGCGCGCGCTTCGGACAGAATGTGCTGGCCGACGAGAGCAGCTGGGCGCATTTCCTCGATGGCGGCGACGATCTCGCCGGCCTGCCGGATTTCCTGAAGGGCGCGATGGCGGCCGCGGCCGAGCAGCGCGGCCAGAAGGGGAAATACGCAATCACCCTGTCGCGCTCGATCTACGAGCCGTTCATGATGTTCTCCGAACGTCGCGACCTGCGCGAGAAGGCGTTCCGTGCTTTCACCGGCCGAGGCGAAAACGGCGGCGAGGCGGACAATGGCGAGGTCGTGCGCGAGACGCTGGCGCTGCGGGCCGAGAAGGCGAAGCTGCTGGGCTATGCCAGCTACGCCGCGCTGAAGCTCGACGACACGATGGCCAAGACGCCGGCCGCCGTGCTCGGCCTGCTGGAGCCCGTGTGGGAGAAGGCCCGGTCCAGGGCAGCGGCGGACGAGCAGGAACTCGCCCGGATCGCCGCCGCGGCGGGCCGCAACCACCCGATCGCAGGCTGGGACTGGCGCTACTACCAGGAGAAGCTGCGCGCCGAGAGGTTCGCTTTCGACGAGGCTGAGCTCAAGCCCTACTTCCAGCTGGATCGCATCATAACCGCCTGTTTCGACGTCGCGACCAAGCTGTTCGGCATCTCCTTCGAGGAACGCGTGGGCATCGCCACATGGCACCCGGATTGCCGTGTCTTTTCCGTGAAACGCGCCGACGGCACACCTTTCGCCCTCTTCGTCGCCGACTACTTTGCACGGCCCTCGAAACGGTCCGGCGCCTGGATGAGCGCGCTGCAATCCGGCTTTGGGCTGGGCAAGGGCTCCAGGCCGATCATCTACAACGTAATGAACTTCGCCAAGCCGGCAGCGGGAGAGCCCGCGCTGCTGTCGCTCGATGAGGCGCGGACGCTTTTCCACGAATTCGGCCACGCGCTGCATGGCATGCTGACCGAGGTCACCTGGCCGTCGGTGGCCGGCACCGCCGTCTCGCGGGACTTCGTCGAGCTGCCGTCGCAGCTCTACGAGCACTGGATGACCGTGCCCGAGGTGCTGGCCGCGCACGCGCTGCACTACCGGACCGGCGAGCCGATGCCGAAAGCGCTGATCGACAAGATGATCGCCGCGCGGAATTTCGGCGCCGGCTTCAACACCGTGGAGTTCACCTCCTCGGCACTGGTCGACATGGCTTACCACGCGCGCGGCGACGCACCGGACGCGCCGCTGGCCTTCGAGGCGGAGACGCTGGAGAAGCTCGGCATGCCGGAGGCCATCGCGATGCGCCACCGCACCCCGCATTTCGGACACGTCTTCGCAGGCGATGGCTATTCGGCCGGATATTACTCCTACATGTGGTCCGAGGTGCTGGACGCGGACGCATTCGCGGCGTTCGAGGAGGCCGGCAACGCGTTCGACAAGGCGACGGCGGAAAAACTTCTGAAGAACATCTACGCCGCCGGGGGCTCCAAGGATCCCGAGGAACTCTACCTCGCCTTCCGGGGCAGGATGCCGACGGCCGAAGCGATGATGGCGAAGCGCGGCCTGACCTGAGGCCGCACCGGGCCGGCTTCCCGCACCAGCCGGGACCGCCCGGCTAGATCACGACGAAGTCGGCGAAGGTGAGCTTCGCGTGGTTCGCGATCGTCGCGAAGTGCACCGGGGCGCGCCCGCCGTCGCCGTCGGCATCATAATACAGGGCTCCGCTACGCGGGTTGTAGAGGATGTAGTCGTTGGCGTCCTGATCCCGCGTCGACAGCTTGAAGAAGTCGCGTTTCAGCACGCCGGGCTTGCCCAGCTTGCGGAACACCGCGTTCTCGAGGTGGATGGTGTCGTCGCGCGGCGAGAAATCCAGGATCGTGTCGCGGTGGGCCGCTGTCGCCGGCGCGTTGAAGACGAACACGTCCGCATGCTTGCCGCCGCTCAGCACGTCGCGGCCAGCACCGCCGTTCAGAATGTCCCGGCCGGCGCCGGCGCGCAGCGTGTCGTTGCCGCCGAGGCCGAGCAGCGTGTTGGCGGCGCCATTGCCGATCATGAGATTGGCGAGACCGTTGCCGGTTCCCGTCGCCGGGCCTGCGCCCGCGAGTTGCAGGTTCTCGAGATTGGCTCCGAGCCGCCAAGACAGCATCGAAACGATCGTGTCGAT
Organism: Rhizobiaceae bacterium; assembly: GCA_019635755.1. Taxonomy (GTDB): domain Bacteria; phylum Pseudomonadota; class Alphaproteobacteria; order Rhizobiales; family Rhizobiaceae; genus OAS926. Next base: position 147,139 of record JAHBYW010000009.1, read on the forward strand.
GCCCTGTCGCGCAAGCTCGACCGGAGCGTCGCCGGCGGCGTCGACATGGTAGGTGTCGTTGCCGGTGCTGCCCAGCATCGTGTCCGCGCCCGCGCCGCCATTGATCGTGTCGTTGCCGCCGAGGCCGTAGAAGGTGTCGGCGTCGCTCGTCCCCGACATGCTGTCGTGGCCCATGGTGCCGGTGTAGATCTCGGGCATGGGCGTCACGTTGAAGGTGATGGTGTTCGGCGTCGGGTCGATGTCCGTCGCGCCGCCGCCGCTGTCGATCACCTGGAAGGCCAGTTGCGCCAGCCCGAGCCCGTTCGCGTCTGCCGCCGGCCGCCACACCAGCGCCGCGATGTCGGCGGCGGCGATGACCTGACCGGCCGTCACCGCCGTCCCATTGAGTCTCAGCGATCCGTTCGCCGGGAGCGACGCGATCTTGATCGCGGTGAAGAGATGACTGTCCGGATCGGAGAAACCGAAGTCTCCCAGGCTGAACACATGCGCGCCATCCTCGAGGATCGTCACGATCCTGTCGGCGCCGGATGGCGGGGTGTTGGCCTGGAGGTCCCGGAAGGTGAACGTATTGGGCGTCGCGTCCGTGTCCTCGCCGTCGTCGTCGGTGCCGCCGTCGTCGACGATCTGGAATGTGAAGCCGGTCGAACCGTAGGATGCAGGGCCTGTGGGCGCCGTCCACAGCAGCCCGCCGATCTCGTCCCTGGCGATCACCTGGCCGGCGGTTACGGCAATGCCGTCCAGCGTCAGCAGGCCCTTGTCCGGCAGGGCCGCGATGATGACCGAAAGAAGAAGGTTGTTCTCCTTGTCCGTGAAGCCGAAGTCCGAGACGTCGAACAGATGCGTGTCGCCGGGAAGGACCGTGCGCGCGGCGTCGATGCCCTCCGGCGCGTCGTTCACGGCCAGGCCGCCGAGGGTGACCGTCGACGGCGTCGGATCGCGATCGAAGCCGGCGATGCCGCTCGCGTCCACCGCCTGGACCGTGAAGGTCATGATGGCCGATCCCGAGACGTCCGGGGGCGGGGTCCAGGTCAGATAGTCGCAATCCGCGAACGCGATCAATTGGCCGTTCGAGACGGCATTGCCGAAGAGAGTCAGCTCGCCTGCCCCGGTCATGTTGTCGATGATGATGCCGAGTATGGGATCGCCATCGCTGTCGCCGATCCTGAACAGGGCCGGCTGGAACAGGAACGGCACGTCCTCGAAAGTCGAGAACGTCCGGTCGGCCGCGTCCGGCGGGTCGGGTACGGGCGTCAGATCGAAGGTGAGCGTCCGCGGTGTCGGATCCGTATCGGTCCCGCCCCCGGCCGTGCCGCCGTCATCCACGACCTGGAACTGGAGGCTTGCGCGCGCCTCGCCGAACTCCTCCTCCGGCGGTGTCCACACCAATTCGCCGATCCGGTCGACCTCGATCCGCTGACCGTCGCTGACCGCGACGCCGCCGAGTTCGAGCCGGCCTGACTGCGGCACCTGCGTGATGATGACGGCCTGGAACTGGTGCTGGTCGTCCGAGAAGCCGAAATCGCCGGCGGAGAACGTGTAGGGGACGTCCTCGGTGGCGACGATGACGGAATCCTGCCCCTGCGGTGCCTGGTTCATGCCTGCCCCCCGGCAAGCCGACGCACGCGAACCCCGGAAGGCCACAAGCCTACCGCTGGCGGCGCTCGGGCGCCGGCACGACTAAGATACAGTTAGCAAAGGAAATATTCGTCGTAGAACAAGAAGAGTCAAATCTTTATTTATGCAGTTGTATCGATCTACTTCGATACACGTATAAGATGCAGCAGCAATTCAGCATATAAGATCGCGGAATCACTCACCCAGGCGATACCGGATTCGTTTGGACAACCGGTGATATTGGCCGCGCGTTGCCTCAGGCGACGGCCTGAGCCCGATCCGCATCGAGCCAATGCTTCAGGAAATAGGGCAGCTGCCGGTGCCACCACGGCCAGTCGTGCGATACGTCCTCGCCCCAGATGTCGATCCAGGCGGGGATGCCCCTTGCCCGCAACACGTCCTCGAGCTCGCGTGTGTCGGCGATCATCGGTGCTTCGTGGGCGCCGCGGCCGACACAGAAGATCAATCGGAGCGCGCGGATGCGGGAGAGCATCTGTTCGTCGGTCATGCCACCGAGATAATGGATCGGCGAGTTGAAGTAGATCTGGCCCTCGAGCGATCCCTGGAAGAAGTCAGCCGCCGAGTAGACGCCCGACAGCGCGATGCAGCCGGCCGCGAGCTCGGGAAAGCGGAAGACGAAGTTGGACGAGTGGAATGCTCCCATCGAGCAGCCGCCGAAGATCGGCTTCAGCTCGGCGCCGCCGTTCGACGCCCGGGCCGCCGCCTGCATCGCGGGAAGCGCCTCCTCGCGGATGTAGGCGAAGAAGGCCTCGTGGCGCGCGATGCGGGCGGCCGGATCGCCACCCCGGTTCGTGAAGGTCTCCCAGTCGATCCCGTCGAGGGTGAAGACCTGCACTTCGCCGCGGTCGATGAGGGCCTGGATCGCCGCGATCGTGCCCGTGTCCTCGTACTGGAAGAAGCGGCCGTTGGACGTCGGCCACAGCACCAGCGGACGCCCGGCATGGCCGTAGCGCTTCGTTTCCATGTCGCGCCCGAGATGGCGGCTGGCATGCTTGTGGTAGCTGACCTGCATCGTCACTCCGCTTCGGCGTGAATGTAGTCGACCGCCGCCCTCAGCGCCGCCTTGTCCTTGTGACGCATCTGGTAGGCGTAGTTGCCCATCGCCTTGGAGAAGATGTCCTCGATGCGCTGATGGTGCATGATCTTGTCGCCGTGGGCGGCTAGCACGTCCGCATGGCTGTGGCGATAGCGCAGCCTGTTCTTTCGCGAGGCATAGGCGGCGTGATAGGTCCCGGTCGCGGGTCCTTCGGCGGTCCCCTTCACGACCATGTCGGCCCAGATCTTGTAGACGTCGGTGTCGTAGGCGAAGTTCATCGCGTCGGTGATCCAGGCGCCCGGCGGCCGCATGTTCACCTCCAGCGCGATGATCTTGCGGTCCGCTGTCGTCTCGAACAGTTCGATGTGGAAGAACCGCTCCCGCGTGTCGAACGCCTTGAGGATCTTCCGCCCGGCCGCCTCGACCGCGGGGTCGATCGTCGGCCCGGTCGCATAGGACATGTGGCCGTCGCGGTTGACGATCTCCATCACCGACTGGTCGTAACGGGTGGACGACGCGAACACGACCTTGCCGTCGCGGTCGACGATGCCGTCATAGGTGACGACGAGCCCGTCGACGAAGTCCTGCATGACGAAGGAGACGCCGTCGGGCTTGGTCTTGAAGAAATCGTCGAGGTCGGCTTCGCCGTTCAGCCGGTAGGTCATCGCCGCGCCGGCGCCGCTGTCGGGCTTCACCACCACCGGGTAGTTCACGCGCGAGAGGAACTGCAGCGCCGCCGCGCGATCCGAGACCTTGTGTTCGGGCACCGTCGCGACGCCGCTCTTGCGGAAGAAGGCGCGCATGCGCGACTTGGACTTCAGGTTGCGCACGAAATCGAGCTTGGTGCCGTAGATGTTGAAGTCGGTGCGCATCTGCGCCTCGAGTTCCAGCCAGTGCTCGTTCAGCGACTCGAAGCGGTCGATCCTGCCCCATTTGTGCGTGAAGTGGCCGAGCGCCCGCAGCGTCTGGTCGTGATCCTCCATGTCGTCGATGCGGTAGTATTCCCGCAGGGCGGCGCGGAGCTTGGCCGGCAGCGCGTCATAGGGGGCGTCGCCGATGCCCAGCACTCTGGCTCCCGCCTGTTGCAGCCTGTCGCAGAAATCCGCGCTGTTGGCCGGAAAATGCGGCGAGAAGAACACGAAATTCATGGAGCCGGACGCCCTCCCCGCATGTCAGCCGGTCCAGTGTGGCGCATTTGGCCGAAGCGGGGAAGTCCGGGCCTCGGCCCTGCCATGCAACGGGCGGCCGTGGTGGCGCATGCGGGGCGGCGGCCTGCATGCGAGGCTGCGCCATTGCAACCGCGTTCGAGCAGGCCATGACCCTTCGCTTCCACGCCCATCCGCTCGCCTCCTTCTGCCACAAGGCGCTGATCGCGCTTTACGAGAACGAGACGCCGTTCGAGCACGTGATGGTCGACTTCGGCGACGACGCGTCGGCCGCCGCCTTCCGCGCGCTCTGGCCGCTGGCCAAGATGCCTGTCCTGGAGGACACCGCGCGCGGCAAGGTCGTCGCGGAGGCGAGCGCGGTGATCGAGTATCTCGACCGCCTGTATCCGGGGCCGGTGCGGTTCGTCCCTGCGGATGCGGATGCCGCCTGGGAAGCGCGCATGCTGGACGGCGTCTTCGATTCCTATGTCCACGAGCCGATGCAGAAGATCGTCACCGACAGGCTGCGTCCCGCCGGGCGCGACGATCCCGAGGGCGTGACGCAGGCCCACGCCCAGATACGGCAGGCCTATGACTGGCTGGAAACGGCGCTGTCCGGCCGCGCCTGGGCGCTGGGCGACGGCTTCTCGCTTGCCGACTGCGCGGCTGCGCCGGCGCTATTCTATGCCGACATGGTCGAACCGATGGGGCCGCAGCATCGCTGGCTGTCCAGCTACCTCGACCGGCTGATGGCCCGTCCCTCCTACGCACGCGCGTTGGACGAGGCCAGGCCTTTCTTTGCCTACTTTCCCCTGCCCGACAAACCCGTCGTCGCGGGCCGGCGCGAATGGCGCGAACGCCGCTGGGCCGCCTCCTGACGCGCACGGCGGCCGGAGCCCTGCGGCTTTCCTCAAGCCCGACGGGAAAGCCTCAGAACCACTCCGGCTTCATGCCGAGCGTCGTGTCGTCCAGACGGTCCAGCAGCGCCCGCTGGGTGCGGGCTTTCGGCAATTCGTGCGAGAAGAAATAGCGGCAGGCGGCAATCTTCCCTGACATGAAATGCTGGTCGGCATCGCCCGCCAGCGCGCGCGCCGCGAGCGTCGCCTGCTTGAGCCACATCCAGGCGATGACGACGTGGCCCAGCATGTCGAGGTAGGTCGTCGCGTTGGCCAGGGCGGCCCGCGGATTGACCGCGGCGGCGGTGATCAGCTTGCGCGTCGTCGCGATCGTCTCGCCCAGATGCGAGGCGAGCATGGAGGCGTGGCCGCTCAAATTCTCGATCTCGTTGGCCGCCTGCACGTCGGCCATGATGCGACCGGCCAGCGCCTTCAGGCCTGCCCCGCCCTGCTGCATCACCTTTCGGCCCAGTAGATCGAGACCCTGGATGCCGTGCGTCCCCTCGTGGATCGGGTTCAGCCGGTTGTCGCGGTAAAGCCGCTCGACCGGATAGTCCTGCGTATAGCCATAGCCGCCAAGCACCTGGATCGCGTGCTTGTTGGCCTCGAGGCAGAATTCCGAGGGCCACGACTTGGCAATCGGTGTAAGCAGGTCGAGGAGCGTTTCGGTCTCCCGACGCTTGATCGGGTCGGACTCCATGCGCACCGTGTCGACGAGGCTGGCACAGAAGAACAGCAGCGACAGCGCGCCCTCGACCGCCGCCTTCTGCGCCAGCAGCAGCCGGCGAATGTCGGCGTGCTCGATGATCGGAACCTGGCTGGACTTGGCGTCCTTGCCGTCCGGGTGCCGCCCCTGCGGCCGTTCACGCGCATAGGCGAGCGAGACCTGGTACCCGGCTGCGGCCAGCGCGGTGGCGCCGAGGCCGACGCCGATGCGTGCCTCGTTCATCATCCGGAACATGTAGCTCAGGCCCTTGTGCTTCTCGCCGACGAGATAGCCGACGCAGGGCACGTCCTCGCCGAAGTTCAGCGCGGCGTTCGTCGTGCCGCGATAGCCCATCTTGTGGTTGAGGCCGGCGAGCGCGACGCCGTTCCGCGCGCCGCGAAGGCCGTCGCCGATCATCAGGTATTTCGGCACGATGAAGAGCGAGATGCCCTTCACGCCCGGGGGCCCGCCCGGGATCTTGGCCAGGACCATGTGGACGATGTTCTCGGAGATTTCCTGGTCGCCACCCGAGATCCACATCTTGCGACCGGTAATGCGATAGTTGCCGTCATCGTCCAGTTCGGCCCTGGTCGTGATGTCGGCGAGCGAGGAGCCGGCATCCGGTTCGGAGAGGCACATCGTGCCGAAGAACCGGCCCTCCACCATCGGCGTCAGGTAGGTCTGCTTCTGCTCGTCCGAGCCGAAGGCCGCGATGAGGTTCGCCGCACCGTGCGTCAGGAACGGGTAGCCGGCCGTGCCTATGTTCGCCATGGAGAAGATGAACGACAGCGCGCTACGCACCGTCTCGGGCATCTGGGTGCCGCCCCACTCCTCGTCGAAGCCGGCGCCGAAGAAGCCGGCGTCCCGATACGCCGCGAGCGCATCCCCGACGCGGGCATCGATTTCCACCTCTCCGTCCGCAAAAACCGGCTCATTCCGGTCGACATCGGCCGCGTGGGGCAGGAAATGCTCCATCGCTATGCGTTCGGCCGTGTCCAGAACGGCCCGGATCGCCGTCCGGTCGTAGTCGGAAAACCGAGGAAAACCAGACAGTTGCGCCCCAGGCAGCATTGAAAAGAGCTGAAAGTCGAGGTCGGTGCGGTCGACCCTAATCATGGAACCTCTCGTTCCCGGCGGCGTTCGTTGGTTCTAGCGTCTGGCGGCCTTAGCGTAAAACGGCTTCGCGCCGCACCAACAGATTTTGCGCAATCCGGATCGGGAGCGGTCGATGCAAGACGATTCGACGAGGCGGAGTATGGCGCGGGCGGCGATGCGGGCGCCCTATCTGAGCCGCGACGAGGAACGGGACCTCGCCCTCCGCTGGAAGGAACGCGGCGACCAGGAAGCTCTGAACCGCATCGCCACGGCCCACATGCGACTGGTCATCTCGATGGCCGCCAAGTTCCGCAATTTCGGGCTTTCCATGGGCGACATGATCCAGGAAGGCCATGTCGGCCTCCTCGAGGCGGCGGCCCGCTTCGAACCGGAACGCGACGTCCGGTTCTCGACCTATGCGTCGTGGTGGATCCGCGCCTCGATCCAGGACTACATCCTGCGCAACTGGTCGATCGTGCGCGGCGGCACGAGTTCGGCCCAGAAGGCGCTGTTCTTCAACCTGCGCCGCATTCGCGCCAGGCTCTCCCAGGGCCGCGAACCGCTCTCCACCGACGCGGTCTACCGGGAAATATCCGCCGCGATCGGCGTGCCGGAAGCCGACGTCGCCGTGATGGACTGGCGTCTGTCCGCACCGGACACCTCGCTGAACGCGGCGCTGCCGACCGACGGCGATTCTTCCTCGGACCGGCAGGATTTCCTCGTTTCCGACGCGCCGCTGCCCGACGAGGTTGCGTTCGAGGCGATCGACGACGAGCGGCGCTCGGGCTGGCTCAAGCAGGCTCTCCGCGTCCTCAACGAGCGCGAACTGCGCATCATCCGCGAGCGGCGCCTCTCCGACGACGGGGTGACCCTCGAGGAGCTGGGCGAGACGCTGGGCATATCCAAGGAGCGCGTGCGCCAGATCGAGAGCCGCGCGCTGGAGAAGCTGAAGACGGCGCTGGTGAAGGCCAACCCGGACCTCGCCGCAGCCGCCTGAACGGCTCAGCTGTCGGTGATGATCTTCACGCGGTCACCGGCCGAGATGCCGGCGCCGGGAGGCAGCGCGTTCAGGAGCATGAACAGCTCCATCTTGCGGTCGACGCCGACCATCCGCGAGGCCAGCGTGCCGATGGTTTCGCCTGCCTTCACCGTCACGACGCGGATGCGGAGCGGCTTCAGCTGCGCCTTTTCCGCGGCGCTCAGCACTTTGAAGCTGCCGCTGACCGCGCCCGCCACGGCGTCGAGGTTCGTACTGTCCAGCGGCGCGGCCGTCAGCAGCCGGTAGACCTGGTCGCCGGCGCGGATCACGGTGATCCCGAACCGCCAGCCTTCTGCGCTCGCCCGTGCCGTGGCCGCGTCGTTGCCGTCGATCGTGGTCGCCGTGATGCTGGCGGGATCGAGCCCGGCCACCCAGCCGCTGCGCAGATAGTCGGTCAGCTTGTTGCGCCTGTCGAGCGACACGCCGTCGAAGCGGATGGCGATGTTGCCCGGACCGGACGCGGTCACCGCGTCGGCCGAATTGTCGATGATGAAACCGGTCGGCACGGTGAAGCTGACGCCGAGCTTCGGGTGCAGGAAGGTCGTGCCGCGGACGAAGCCCTCCTCCGGCGTGTCGCCGAACAGCAGCCCGTCGACGCCGTCGAGGAACGAGCCGCGGTCCAGCGTGCCGATGCCCGGCGCGCCGAACTGGCGCGCATGCCGGAGCGCGAGGTCGATGCGCTGCGGCGCGTTCGGATGGCTGGCGAGGAAGTCGAGGCTGGCGTCCTGCGCGCCGGTGACGGTCCGGAAGTCGCTGTAGGACGCCATCGACTGCAGGAAGCGCGATGCCGCGAACGGATCGAACCCGGCGCGGCCGCTCATGCGGATGCCGAACGCGTCGGCCTCCAACTCCTGGTTGCGCGAGAACTGCGCCATGCGCAGCTTGCCCCGCACCAGCGCCGCGTTCGCATTGGCCGATCCGCCCAGCACGTCGGTGACGACGCGCGTGGCCAGCACCTCTTCGGCCTCCTTCTGCTGCCGAGCAAGCCCGTGATTGGCCGTCACATGCGCCATCTCGTGGGCAATCACGGCGGCGAGCTCGGCGGAATCATTGGCAAGCGCAAGCAGGCCGCGGGTGACGTACAGATAGCCACCCGGCAGCGCGAAGGCGTTCACGTTGGGCGAGTTCAGGATGGTAATGCGGTAGGTCTGCGACGGATCGTCGGACACCAACGTCAGCTTGCCGACGACTTTGGCGACCATGCGCTCCAGCCTGGCATCCGAATACTCGCCGCCATAGGTCGCCAGGATGCGCGGATGCTGCGCCTCGGCCAGCTTGGCGAGGCGGTCGTTGCGCGAGACATTGTCGACGGTGATCGGGTTGTTGGACGGCTGGAAAGCGGATTCCCGCACATCGCTTCCGGACAGCACGTTGCAGCCGGCCAGCAGCGCCATCAGCGCAGCCGAAACCGTCATGCGCAGCCCGAGGCGCGCAAGCACAGGCGTGTCGCGTGAAACGCTCAGGCGCAGCAGAACGTCTATCCTTTCCGCGTCAGGAAACCAGGTCCGGGGCCGACGCGCCGTTCATGCCGGACCACCCTTGCCTGGACCTAGCCATAAACAGGTTGACGTTACAAGAACAGCCAGCCCCGATGCCGCCCACTCTGGAGGGCAAATATGACCGCTTCCGGGCACCGTCGCCTATTTCGCCGGCCGGGCGCCGAGATACCGGTGAAACGCGGCGGGACCGGCCGCGCCGAACATGTCCGCGGACGACCCGGAGGCCCCGACCCGGCCGTCCTCGACATAGACCAGCCGCGCCGCGGCGCGTCTCGCGTCCTCCGGCTGGTGCGTGACGAACAGGACTGTCATGCCCCGCTCGCCCTGGACTTCGGCCAGCAGGGCGATCATTTCGTCCCGCAGCGCCGGTCCGAGCGATGCGAACGGTTCGTCGAGCAAGAGCACGGGGCGATCCCGGACCAGCGCACGCGCCAGGGACACGCGCTGGCGCTCGCCGCCGGACAGTTGTCCCGGCAGGCGCGTCTCCATGCCGGCCAGCCCGGTGCGCGACAGCGCCTCGGCGATGCGGGCGCGGTCGGCATCCGTCAGCCTCAGGGAGGGCGATATGCCGAGCCCGACATTGGCGCCGGCGTCGAGATGAGCGAAGAGGTTGTTCTCCTGAAAGATCATCGACACGGGGCGCGCCGACGGCGCCGTCGACGTGACGTCATCGTCGCCAATGAGGATCCGCCCCGCGGTCGGCGTCTCGAAGCCGGCCACAAGGCTGAGCAGCGTCGACTTCCCCGATCCGCTCGGCCCCATGATCGCGGTGATCACGCCCGGTTCGAAGCGCACGTCGAAAAGCATCGGCGCTCCGCCATAGCTGAACGCGGCTTGATCCAGTGTCACTGCCAGCCCGGCGCTCTTCATCGCGACGCCCTCCTGCCCAGCCTGTCGGCCAGAAGCATCAGCCCGAGACACAGAAGACCCAGAAACAGCGCCAGGCCGGCGGCATCCTGGGTGCGATAGCTGCCCATCCGCTGCAGCAGCAGATAGGGCAGCGTCTGCACCGCGTCGGACCCATAGAGCGCGATGACGCCGAGGTCTCCGAGCGACAGCGCCATCGCGAAGGCGAGGCCGGTGGCGAGGGGCCGCCTGAGGGGCGGCAGGTCGACCAGCCGGAAGCGGTTCCAGCCCGTGATCCCGAGCTGTTCTGCAAGGCGGTCGTAGCGGGCACTGGCCGCATCGTGCGCGGGTCTCACCGCGCGCAGCACGAACGGCATTGCCATCACCGCGTTGACGGTCACGACCATGACGGGGGCCAGAACGAAGACATCGGCGATGGTCCTCAGCAGGATGAACCATCCTGCGCCGATGACGACGGGCGGAACGACGAGGACGAACCCGGCGCCCGTGTCGCTGGCGAATTCGAGCCACGACCGGTCAGCGCCACGCCGGCGCGCGGCCTCCAGCGCCGCGCGGGCAAGGACCAGTGCAAGGGTCAGGGTGACCGCGAGCGCGGCGCTCAGCGCGGCAAGCGCGAGGCTCGTCACCGCCGCCCGCTGCACCGATGCCTCGCCGGCCAGTCGCGTCAGGTCGGCGCCGAGGCCGGCGGCGACGGTCGCCGCAAGCGGCCCGGCGACGAACAGGGCGGCCAGCAGGATGATCGCGGCGTTGGCCGCTGTTTCGCCGGTCGACGCGGCGACGAACCGCCGGCGCGACACCGCGATGTTGGGCTCCCGGGCCGGGTCCGCGCCGATCCGCGCCAGCATGGCGATGACCGCCACCGTGAGCACCAGCTGCGCGAGGGTCAGCGCGACCGCGCGTGCGGGATCGAAGTCGAAGCGCAGCGCCTGGTAGATCGCAACCTCCAGCGTCGTGGCGCCAGGCCCACCGCCGAGCATGAGAACGACGGTGAAGGAGGCCACGCAGAGCATGAAGATCAGCCCGGCGGCGCCGGGGAGCGCGACGCGGATCGCCGGCCACTCCACTAGGTTGAACGCGGCGCGCGGCCCCATGCCGAGCTGGCTGGCGAGCCTCCAGCGGTCGTCCGGCACGGCGTCGAGCGCCTCCAGCAGGAGGCGCGACGCCAGCGGCAGGTTGAAGAAGACATGCGCCGCGAGAATACCCGAAAGCCCGTAGATCCCCGGCCAGTCGCCGCCGGCAAACCATCCCAGGAGCGGCGCCAGGAAGCCTGCACGGCCGTAGAGCGCCAGCATGCCGAGCGCGGCGACGACCGCCGGCAGCGCCAGCGGCAGCGAGAACAGCCTGAGCAGTGCGGCCCGCCCCGGGAAGCGCGGATGGCGGGACAAGGCGCGCGCGACGACGATCGCGGGCGCGACCGACAGCACCGTCGACAGCGCCGCCTGCCAGAGCGTGAAACCGGCGATGCGCAGCAGATAGGTGTCGAAGGCCGACACGGCACCGGCAGGGTTTCTCGCCGCTTCGACCAGCAGCCCGACGAACGCCCCGCCTATGAGAAGGGCGATGAAGGCCAGTGCAACGAGGCCGGGGATAAGACCGGGCAGAACGCGCGCACTCCCTCCCCCTCGAGGGGAGGGTGGCCGGCCGAGGGCCGGCCGCGTGGGGTCGCTGCGGACAGCCACGTCCAAGTCCTTATCGACTCATCGCCGCCAGCCACTCGTCCACCCACGCCTTGCGGTTGGCGGCGACTTCGTCCGGCGAAAACAGCAGCGTCTTCGCTGGCTTCACCAGCGTGTCGAACGCGGGGTTCAGGGGCTTGTCCGTCTTGCCCGCTGGCAGCATCCAATTGGTTTCGGGGATCACGTCCTGGAAACCCGGCCCTGTCATAAAGGCGAGAAAGCGGGCGGCCAGCGGGTTGGCCGCGCCCTTGGTCGTGATCCCCGCGACCTCGATCTGCAAATAATGCCCCTCCTCGAACGCCGCCGCCTGGTAGCGCTCCGTGCCCTCGGCGATCATGTGGTAGGCGGGCGAGGTCGTGTAGGACAGCACCATCTCCGCCTCGCCGGCCGTGAACAGCCCGTAGGCCTCGCTCCAGCCCGGCGTCACGGTCAGCACGCGCCCTTTCAGCTTCGCCCAGGCGTCGGCCGCGCCATCACCATAGACCGCCTTCATCCACAGCAGCAGGCCGAGGCCGGGCGTCGACGTGCGCGGGTCCTGGATGGCAATCTTCAGCGCCGGATCGCCCTCGACCAGTTCCTTCAGGCTCTTCGGCGGCGACTTCACCCTCTCCGAATCGTAGACGACGGCAAAATATCCGTAGTCGAACGGCACGAAGACATCGTCCGTCCAGCCGCCCGGCACCGCGACATTGGCGAGCTCGATCCCGTGCGGCGCGAACAGCCCGGTCGCCTTCGCCTCGGCCGTCAGATTGGTGTCGAGGCCAAGCACGATGTCGGCGCGCGTGCCTGTGCCCTCCAGCCTGACGCGGTTCAGCAGGGCAACGCCGTCCGCCACCGAGACGAAGTCTAGGTCGCAGCCGCATTCGGCCTCGAAGGCCTTCTCGACCTGGGGACCCGGCCCCCATTCTGCGGTGAAGCTCTCATATGTATAGACGGTGAGCTTCTCCTGCGCGGCCGCGGACAGGATGGATGCAGCCACGGCCGCGGCGGATATCAATGGGACAGTTCTGCGCATCGGCGCCTCCTTGGTTACGTGTTGAAGGGAACCAGGCGCCGGATGTCCGGACCGTCTAATCCCTCCGCCGGTGCTAACCGGATCAGGTTCAGCGGGTTGGCGTTCGCCTCTCAGCCGGTCGAGCCGGCACCCCGTTAGAGCGATCGAAAACCTAGTGCGGTTGGCCGCCAGGGGCAACAGCCAATCGCAGGCGCGCAGCGCATGGCTGCCTTCCGTTTTCGGCATCGCCCGTGTACGAGGCGCCGCATGAGCCGCTTCACCATCCTGCTCGGCGGGGACCTCGTCGTGACGCCCGCGCTGACGCGTCAGGTGGCGGGCAGCCGCGTGATCGCCGCCGATTCCGGCATGCGCCACGCATCGGCGCTGGGCGTCGAGCCCGAGCTTTGGGTCGGCGATTTCGACTCCGTGCACGACGGGATGGCGGACGCGTGGAAGGGCGTGCCCCGGCAGGAGCATCCCGCGGCCAAGGACCACACGGACGGGGAACTCGCTATCCGGGAAGCCCTGGCGCGGGGAGGCACCGATCTCGTCCTCGCGGGCGCCTTCGGCGGCGAGCGCGCCGACCACGCCTTTCTCCACATGGCCGCCGCGATCCGCTACGGAGAAGCCGGGCTGCCGGTCGTGCTGACCAGCGGCACCCAGGAGGGGCGACCGCTGCTTAAGGGCAAGAACGAATTCGACTATGTGCCCGGCACGCTGTTCTCGCTTCTCGGCTTTTCCGACCTGTCCGGACTGTGCGTCACCGGCGCGCGCTGGCCGCTCGACCGCGTCGAAGTGCCGTTCGGCTCTTCGCTGACGATCTCGAACGAGGTGACCGGCAGTCTCTCCGTGGCACTGGAGAGCGGCCGCGCGCTGCTGGTCGCGCATTTTGGGAACTCAAAATAGAATGCGGTTCGACACTACCCCCTCACCGCCTCGCTTCGCTCGGCACCTCTCCCCCTTCTCGGGGGAGAGGAACCGCTTCCACGATGCCGACACTCATCCAGCGTCGGTTCCTCGCCCCCACGTGGTGGGGGAGAGGTGCCGAGCGAAGCGAGGGGGTGAGGGGGCAGCCAGACTTCCGCGAGGCATCGCATAGTGGCCCCTCCCCTCCTCAAGCTCGACGGCATCAAGCTCACCTTTGGCGGCGCGCCGCTGCTGGATGGCGCGGAGCTGTGGGTGTCACCCGGCGATCGCATCGCGCTGGTCGGCCGCAACGGCTCCGGCAAGTCGACGCTTCTGAAGATCGCCGCCGGGCTGATTGAGCCGCAGGACGGCGAGGTTTTTCGCCATCCCGGCGCCACGGTGCACTACCTGCCGCAAGAGCCCGATTTCGGCGACGCTGCGACCGTACGCGATTATGTAGAATCCGGGCTCGGCCCCTCGGCCGACCCCTATCGCGCGACCTATCTGATGGAGCAGCTCGGACTGACCGGCGACGAACTGCCCGCGAACCTGTCCGGCGGCGAGGCGCGACGCGCGGCGATCGCCCGCACGCTGGCGCCCGAGCCCGACATTTTGCTGCTCGACGAACCGACCAACCATCTCGACCTCGCCGTCATCGAATGGCTGGAGGACGAACTCGCAGCCACCCGATCGGCCATCGTGGTGATCTCGCACGACAGGCGCTTCCTGGAGAAGGTCTCGCGCGCCACCGTGTGGCTGGACCGCGGCACGACCAGACGGCTGGACCGCGGTTTCGCCCATTTCGAGGAATGGCGCGACACGACGCTGGAGGCGGAAGAGCGCGAGATGCACAAGCTCGGCCGGCAGATCGTGCGCGAGGAGCACTGGCTGCGTTACGGCGTCACCGCGCGGCGGACGCGCAACATGCGGCGCCTCGGCGAACTGCACGCGATGCGGCAGCGGCTGCGCAGCCATCGCGGCGCGGAAGGCACCGCGACGCTGACCGCCAGCGAGGCGCAGGAGTCGGGCAAGCTCGTCATCGAGGCCAAGGCCATCGACAAGAGCTTCGGCGACCTCGTCATCGTGAAGGGCTTTTCCACCCGCATCGCCCGGGGCGACCGCGTCGGCCTTGTCGGCCCGAACGGTGCCGGCAAGACGACTCTGCTGAAGCTGCTGACCGGCCAGATCGCGCCTGATTCCGGTACGGTCAGGCTTGGCGTCAATCTGGAGATCGCCGGCCTCGACCAGAAGCGGGATGCGCTCGATCCCGACGAATCGCTGATGCATTTCCTGACCGACGGGCGCGGCGAGACGCTGGTGGTGAATGGCGAGGAACGCCACGTCGTCTCCTACATGAAGGATTTCCTCTTCAAGCCGGAGCAGGCCCGCACGCCGGTGCGCGAACTGTCCGGTGGCGAGCGCGCGCGGCTGCTGCTGGCGCGGCTCCTGTCGCGGCCGGCCAATCTGCTGGTGCTGGACGAGCCCACCAACGACCTCGACATGGAGACGCTGGACCTGCTGCAGGAACTGGTCGCGGGCTTTGCCGGCACGGTGCTGCTGGTCAGCCACGACCGCGATTTCCTCGACCGCACGGTGACCAGCGTGATCGCGCCGGAGGGCAACGGCCGCTGGGTGGAGTATGCCGGCGGCTATTCCGACATGCTGGCCCAGCGCAGCCAGAAGAAGCTGGCCGATCGCGGCGTCCGGCGCGCCGACACGGGCGCCGCCAACGCCCCTGAACCGTCTAGGTCCCGCGCCACCGCCACACCGGCCACCTCCAGCCAGAAGCTCTCCTACAAGCAGAAGTTCGCGCTGGAGACGCTGCCGAAGAAGATGGAGGATGCGTCCGCCGCGATCACGAAACTCGAAGCCAGACTGGCCGACCCGGCGCTGTTCTCGCGCGACCCCAAGACGTTCCAGGCCACCGTGGCGTCGCTCGACAAGGCCCGCGCGGACCTGTCGGCGATGGAGGAGGAGTGGCTGGAGCTGGAGATGCTGCGCGAGGCAATCGAGGGGTAGGTATCGCGGGGAAGCCTAAACGGAAGGAAATTATAACGACCGCCACCGATCAGTCAGAGGCGAAGGTTGCAACGCGACAGATGTGGATCGCCGAAAAGGTGCAGCAATTGATGCGTGGAACGAATGGATCGCCGAGAACGGGCTGCCGCTCGCGGCGCACCGAAAGTTCGGATAGCCCTACTCCGCCTTCACGGCGAGCTTCGCCGCCAGATCCTCCATCCGCTGCGCCAGCGTGCCGAGCGCGCCGGTCAGCGCTGAGTCGTTCTTGTCCGCCTTCACCAGCGCGTCGTCGCGGGTCTTGCGCAGCGTCGCGACCTCGCTCTCCATGCCCTTCATCCGCTTCTGCAACTCGGACAGCTCGTCCATCACCATGATGCCCGCCATAACGGTCAGCCGCTGGTCACCGATCTCGCCGAACGAATCCTTGAGATGCCCGACATAGCGGTCGAAGCGCGTGGCGAGGTCGGTCAGGTGCTCTTCCTGTCCCTCGTCGCAGGCCATGCGATACTGCTTGCCGTCGATCGTTACTGTCACTTGCGCCATGGACTGTACCTACCTGTCGAGCACCGCGCGGATGGTCTCCATCGCCGTCACCAGCCGACGCGACACCTCCTTGTTGGCTTCCTCAAGGCGCTCGGCACGCGATTCCGAATTGTCCAGTTCTTGCGCCAGGCGGGCGCGGTCGGCGTTCATGCGCTGAACCTCGGCCTCGGCCTCGACGTAGTTCTGGTCGTGCTCGGCGCGGCTGGCGACGGCGGTCTCGAGGGCTTCGATGGCCCGGCCGAGCCGGCCGATCACCTCTTTCAGGGTCGCTTCTCCGGTCATGGGTCTTGTTCCAACGCCCGGCCCGCCGCCGAATCGCACGCCTTCAGAATACCTTACGGCGAAATCATTAGGCGGCGCGCAAATAACGCGTCAATCGGGACGCAACCGCTGTCCCCCGCATTCGCGTCCGGCGTGCAGGCAGCGGCGTGCGCGATCGGCCGTTTTGTTGACTCGCCGACACCCTCTGCTATGTGTCCTGCCGCCTCCGCGGGGTGGAGGCTTCCAGCACTTCGAGACAGCGAGCGACGATGGCCAACCGCGAAAAGCATGACCGCATGGCGAACGCCATCCGCTTCCTTTCGGCCGATGCCGTCGAGAAGGCGAATTCCGGTCATCCGGGACTTCCCATGGGCGCGGCCGACCTCGCAACGGTGCTGTTCACCCGCTTCCTCAAGCACGATCCCCAGAACCCGCATTGGCCCGACCGCGACCGCTTCGTGCTCTCCGCCGGCCACGGCTCGATGCTTCTCTACTCGCTGCTCTACCTGACGGGCTACGAGGACATCACCATCGACGAAATCAAGAATTTCCGGCAGCTCGGGTCGAAGACGGCCGGCCATCCGGAATACGGCCACGCTGCGGGCATCGAGACCACCACCGGGCCGCTCGGCCAGGGCCTGGCGAACTCCGTCGGCATGGCGCTTGCGGAGCGCCACCTGAACGCGGTCTTCGGCGATGCCCTGGTCGACCACTACACCTATGTGCTGGCGGGCGACGGCTGCCTGATGGAAGGTGTCAGCCAGGAGGCTATCTCGCTGGCCGGCCATCTCAGGCTCAACAAGCTGATCGTCATCTGGGACGACAACAACATCTCGATCGACGGACCGGTGTCGCTGTCCGATTCCACCGACCAGTGCGCGCGATTTGCCGCGTCCGGCTGGAGCACGGTGCGCATCGACGGACACGACCCGGACGCGATCGCCGGGGCGCTGGACGCGGCGCGCCGCTCCGAGCGGCCGACGCTGATCGCGGCAAAGACCACCATCGGCTTTGGCGCACCGACGCGGGCCGGCACCAACAAGGCGCACGGTTCGCCGCTGGGGGCGGAGGAGATCGCCGGCGCCCGCAAGGCGCTCGGCTGGGACGCCAAGCCGTTCGAGGTTCCGTCCGACGTCCTGGACGCCTGGCGCGTCGCCGGTCTCCAGTCGGTCAAGAAGCGCAAGGAATGGGAGCAGCGTCTCGCCGGCACCGAGGCGGAAGCACGCGGCGAATTCGAGCGCCGCATGCGCGGCGAGCTGCCGGGCAATTTCGACGCGGTGGTGGCCGACTATCGCAAGAAGCTCGTCGCCGACAAGCCGAAGGTCGCCACCCGCAAATCGTCGGAGATGGCGCTCGAGGTCATCAATGGCGTGGTGCCTGAGACCGTCGGCGGCTCCGCCGACTTGACCGGCTCCAACAACACCAAGACCAGCCAGACGCAGCCGATCAAGGCCGGCGCGTACGGCAACCGCTACGTCTATTTCGGCATCCGAGAACACGGCATGGCAGCTGCGCTGAACGGCATGGCGCTGCATGGCGGCGTCATCCCGTATGGCGGCACGTTCCTGGTGTTCTCCGACTATGCGCGCCCGGCAATGCGGCTGGCGTCGCTGATGGGCATCCGCTCGATCTTCGTGATGACGCATGACTCGATCGGGCTGGGCGAGGACGGACCGACGCACCAGCCGGTGGAGCAGATCGCGGCCTTGCGCGCCATCCCGAACCACAAGGTGTTCCGCCCCGCCGACGCGGTCGAGGCGCTCGAATGCTGGCAGCTGGCCCTGGAATCGACCAAGTCGCCGTCGACGCTGGCGCTGACCCGCCAGAACCTGCCGGCGGTGCGCACCGACGACGTCGAGGAGAACCTGTGCGCCTATGGCGCCTACGAGCTGGCGCCGGCCAAGGGCGACGCCGCGGTGACGATCTTCGCGTCCGGCTCGGAGGTGGAGATCGCGCTCGGCGCGAAGAAGCTCCTCGAAGGCCACGGCCATCCGACGCGGGTGGTGTCCGTCCCCTGCATGGAGCTCTTCGAGGTGCAGAGCGCTGGCTACAAGGCAGCGACGATCGGCTCCGCCAAGGTGAGGATGGCCATCGAGGCCGGCGTCCGTCAGGGCTGGGATCGCCTGATCGGCGCCGACGGCATCTTCGTCGGCATGACCGGCTTCGGCGCCAGCGGCAAATACGAGGACCTCTACGAGCACTTCGGCATCACCGCCGAAGCCGCGGCCATGGCGGCGGAGGCGCGGCTGCACTGACGGCCGTAGCGGCGGGGCGAAACGCCCCGCCTCCCCAACGCGCCGGATCTCAGAGCCGCGCCCAGCTCCGCAGGCTCTGCCACGTCTTGCGGTCCAGCCGATAGCGCTCGACCGGCACCTTGCCGGCGACCGCCGAGTCCATCATGCCCTGCCCCGCATACTGGAAGCCGCACTTGTGGATGACGCGGCGCGATGCCGGGTTGATCACCCGGCACGACACGTGCAGCACCGGGATCGACGTTTCGCGGAAGGCGAGGTCGACCAGCGCGTGCGCGGCCTCGGTGGCAAACCCCTGGCCCCAGTACGGCTCGCCGATCCAGTAGCCGAGTTCGAGGCCTCGCGCGGTCGCGTTGAGCCCCGCGACGCCGACGAAGGCATCGTCCGACTTCTGCCGCAGCGAATAGGCCGCGCCGGAGAGCGGCTGTCCGGCCACCAGCGCGATGAAGGTGCGTCCCTCGGCCTCCCCGTAAGGGTGTGGCAGGCGCGCCAGCATCTCGGCGACGCGGCGGTTGTTGGCGAGTTCCACCAGTTCGGGGATGTCGGCCTCGCGCGGCACCCGCAGCGTCAGCCTTTCCGTCGACAGCGCCGGCACGGCGATCTGCAGTCCGGTGTCTTCGGCGTCTTCCTTCTCGGCAACCATGTCGCGTCCTCCAGGCATGAATTCGGAAATGAAAAGGGGAGATGGCGGCCCATCTCCCCTGATCCTTTTCCGGATTCTGCCCGGACACCGGTTCCCGAGATGGGAGCCGGTGGTGTTACGCGGTACCGGCTATTCCGCGGCGTCCTGAATCGGATTTACCGACACGTAGGTTCGGCCGTTGGCTTTTTTGCGGAACGCCACGGCGCCCGCTTCGAGAGCGAACAGCGTGTGGTCCTTGCCCATGCCGACATTGGCGCCGGGATGCCACTGCGTCCCGCGCTGACGGATGAGGATGTTGCCGGCAAGCACGGCTTCGCCGCCGAACTTCTTCACGCCGAGGCGGCGCCCTGCGGAATCACGGCCGTTGCGCGACGAACCGCCAGCCTTCTTGTGTGCCATTGGAAAGTCTCCTTGCGTCCGTCTATAGCGGTTACTTCTTCGCCTTGGAAGCGGCTGCTTCCTTGTCAGTCTTGGCGCGCGGCGGCTTGCCGGCGAGCAGTTCCTTGGCCTGCTCCACCCACTCGTCGCGATCGATGCGTCCGCCGAGCTTCAGGTCCTCGTCGAGCTTGGCGATGTCGGCTGCCGTCAGCGCCGCGATCGCGGCGAGCGAGCCGTAGCCGGCCTCCTCGAGCTTCTTCTTCAGCACCGGGCCGACGCCGCCGATCAGCGAGATGTCGTCCTTGACGCCGTCCGCTGCCTTCGCCTTCGGCGCGGCCTTGGTCTCGGCGGCGGCTGCCGCCTTCGGCTGAGCCTCGGCCTTGGGGGCCTCGTCCTTCTTCGCGGCAGGCTTGGCCGCGGCCTTCTTCGTCGGCTTGGCGCCGCCCAGCAGGATCTCGGCGATCCGGATGGTCGTCTCGTGCTGGCGATGCCCGCGCGAGCGGCGCGAGTTCTGCCGGCGCCGCTTCTTGAAGGCGATCACTTTCCGGGCACGGCCCTGCGCGACGACCTCGGCCGTCACCAGCGCACCGGAAACCAGCGGCGCGCCGATCTCGGGCTTGTCGCCGCCCACGGCGAGAACCTCGCCGAATTCGATGATGTCGCCGACCTCGCCGACGAGGCGGTCGACCTTGAGGACTTCGTCGGCGGCGACGCGATACTGCTTCCCGCCCGTCTTGATGACAGCGAACATTTCTTGGCCTTTCGCGGTTGGTCCGGCTCCCGGTCGCGTGCGACCCTGGCCGGCCTTCTTGTTCGTCGTTTGGATCAAAGAACAACCGGCGCGGGGCTGCCCCCACGCCGGATGTGGCGGCTGACTACTGCAAAGCCCCTGCCGGAGTCAAGGCAAGTGGCGCAGAAAAGGACGTTCCGCCGCGCCTTTGGCCGCGTCCCGCCGCACCGCCCGGACTGTTGACCCGCCCGCCCTCCACACCCGGCCGGAACCCGAGCCCGGACGTGCCGATCCGGTTCTGGACATCCGGGCGCCCCACCGGCGGAAAGGCGCCGACGATCGCCGTCCGGTTCGACCTTGCTCAACCGCCCCCGGCCGTCATTTCGGCCTTGTAACGGGCGGCGGCTGTCGCTATCTAGGCGCCGCGCCGTCAGGCTGGCCATGGGCCGGCTCGCACCCGGAGAGGTGGCAGAGCGGTTGAATGCACCGCACTCGAAATGCGGCATACTCGCAAGGGTATCGGGGGTTCGAATCCCCCCCTCTCCGCCAGTCACTTGCCTGAGATGCAAGCAATTGTAATTACATCAGAAATTTTGCTCTGGCTTAAAGTTGGTGCCCCAAGTTGGTGCCCCATTGTTGCTTCGCTACTCAATCCAGTACATTCTTTGAGGCTGTACTTCTTTGCAATGGCGCTCTGAATGAATTGGGTACTCTTGGTATCGCTATCAGTATTGGTGGTGCTGTTTCTTGGACACAGCCTGTGGACGGGAATGCCTGAAACTCCGGGCGAGTGGTCTTTGTGGCTATCGATCTACGGCTTTTTCGCCACTTACGCAGGCTTGATATTCTCAGCGTGGGCGGTTCTTGAGGTGCGTCGGCTTGCGCGAAAGTATGTTGGCCGTCAGCGCCTCCCCCGCCTGAGAGTCCAGCTGGAGAAAGACATCAAGAGTCTGCTTGGCGCCGCAGAGAGCCCGATCCCCGAGTTGCTATCTACGGGATCAATCCCACGGTTGCAGACTACCCACAAAGCGATCCTGTCACACAAGGTGGATGCGATTGCGGCGACGGCCAAGAGGGCAGGTATGAAACTTGACAGCTTTGCAAGCGCAATCCTTGCCGAGAGCAACGCAAGCCCATCGAAGCGGTCGCGTGAGGTGGAAGGTTTTTGGGATGCCTACGGAGAGCTAGAGTCCCTAACCTCAGAGATTCAGAACTTCATCTTGGACGAACGGAAGCGCGCCGATGTACAGTAACAGCGATTGGGTCAAAGCAATCACGAAGCTCACCCGTTTGACTGTCGAAGGCAAACTGACGTGGCAGCCTGAGGATTTCGAAACGCGGGAATTGGAGATTGTGGACACCGCATTCAGGGCGACGCTCGGCAACAAAGACTACATCGTTTTCCAAGGCAGATTCAAATCTTGGGCCGACGAGGACACATACCATTGGAGCGATACTGCCGGTCTAGAGATTTGGGGTCGTCCTGTGGGCATTGGTACCCGTGGGCGCATCGCCACTAGCCCCTTGGGTTTCTCCGCGACTTCAAATCTCATGGAGTCTGTGAAGAACCGCTATGCATTTGAACGAAACGCTCTCGATGGTCTGCTAGACGACTAGCAGCGTGCAATCGGGGCATTGACTCTGCGAGGACTGCTTTCCTATGTCGCTAGTATGCGACAAGCGGGAGATGCGGTATGAGCCAGCAGGGCTGAGGCAGGCTTATGGGAGCGCTGAGGTCGATGACCTGATGTTCATGATGAAGTGCCGCTGCGGTGGCCCGGTAGACGTGAAAGGCCAAGTCTTGTCAGCGGAGGCGAGGCAAAAGGTGACCATGCGGCGACTTGTGCAGGTCTACTATGAGCGCCGCCATGTCTGGCGAGACGAGAAGCCCTAGCGTAGACTGGGCCTTCGCGCCCCCTGATTCCACCCCGAGCGCCGACCTGCCAGCCACCTGGCGAATCGGATATCAGACTATCGTGGAACCCAAGTCAGAAATCGAGATGCGCGACGGAACGCCGTTCTATCGCTGCCGCCGGTGTTCGCACTGGTTTGCGTTTGGAAATCATAGATACGAAGGCAAGACATTGGGGAGCGGTGAACTCGTTTGCAGTAGCTGTGCTCCCGAGGACCCTTCGCGCTTCAAGCGGGGAGATTAGCTCGTGGAGATATGGGGTCCGCTGGCCGAAGCTCCCGCGCCACCGTTAGGCACGCTTCCACACCAATGGGTGGGACACATATTTGGAACCAACACAGGCAACCTTTTCGTAGAGATTCGACAACCGGAAGGCGCCAGCCAGCACGAAGTCCGGCTGCGTCTGATGGATCATGTTTTTGGTCTGTCGATCTACCAAGGGCCGGCCAGCTTCGACGGGGCGCTGCGCATAGCTATGGGGCTGGCCATTGCGCTATCCGAAGACTCCCGAGCATTGGCTGCCAACTACTTGGGCTCGAAGACTACTGGTGAGGTGATTAATGGAGGGCTGGAGATGCTGGTCTTCGGCATCGCCTTGGGCATCCTCACTGAAATAAGCAGGGCTGTCCGCAAAGACCCCCTTAGCCCCGACAGGTAAGTGACCGGGCAGCCGGGCATTGATGACATCTGAGAGGCGACCCCTGCGCCAACCCCATGCCCACCCCTTGCCCCTGATGCCTAGTCACTCCTCGCCCCCATAGACCCCGCCATCATCACGAGACACACGGCGCAGGCATGTGGGTGAGCTTAGGGTCGGAGGTGTGTGGTCAATCTCTCCCCATCCCCTTCACTCTCGGTGGCCCGCTTGGTGCCAGACATGCAGGCAGGCTTGTGGGTGACCTGATGCCTGCCCTCGTGCCGACCTAGTGTTAAGCGTGGTGGGTGGAGCTGTTGGGTTGACCTGTTGTCTGAGCATGGGGTGAGCCGTGTGGCCTCCCAAGTAGGTCACCTGTACGGCAGACAGTCGGCCCCTCGCGAAGGCTGCCCTAATGCTCCCCTAGGTTCCCCCCCTCTATGGTGATGGGGGTCTAGGGATACCAACACTACGGTATAGCACTAAGGCAGCCGGGGGGCGCTCTGCTATAGTAGTCCCTAACTTTGGGCCGAATAGTGCAATAGAGACAGGGACTTAGTGGCAGCCGAAAGACCCCCTCAAAAGCCCCAATCCGCACAGATGACCCAAAAGGCCACCTGTGCGGTTCTGGGAGGGCTAGTTTCCGTTTGTCAGGTTGTCGAGGTCCAGCCCCAAGCTGTCGCTCAGCTTCTTGGCGGGGCTGTTCGTCTTGCCGGCCGCCTTCCGATTGGCGACGGCCTCGGCGCGGGCCTTCAAGTCGGCAGCACGGAGAGCATCCCGAACCACAGGGTCGCGGCGGAGCATCTTGAGGGCACGCGTTCGGTAGGCGTCCACGATGGGGTGGAGGAGCCAGAGCTTCGTTCCCTTCACCGCCATGCCGCCATCCGGTGCGAGCCGATAGGCTTCCGTGCCGATGCGCCGCGCGATCAATTCCTTGAGGCTTGGGCCGCGAGGCGGATGGCCGGCAAGCTGCTGATAGACCACGAAGGCGTTGCGGCCGTCCGACATCGTGAGGTCGCGGAGGTCCACACCGCCGTGCCTAGGCTGCGGGCGCATGATCGCGGTGCCGCTCTCCAGCAAGAGGCGCTGCATTTCGCGGTCCACGAGTTGGTCCGTGTCGGATGACCAGAGGCCCTTGCGGGTGACCACCGGATCGCCCCACGCGTCATACTTCGCGGGCAGCGTCTCAGAGAGGCCGGGCACCGTCGCCATCACCTTGTCGGCCAGCTCTCTCGCTTCGCGGATATGGGGATCGGGATTGAGCTGCCTGAGCGCTGCGGAGAACGGAGCGAAGTTCGCCACCGTCTGTCCCGCCAACCCACCGAGCTGCCCCTCAGGATCGCTCAGAGCGTCGAGCGCGTGGCCGATGCCGGCGAGGTAGTTGCGGTTCTCCACGGCCCGCGCGAGGGCGACGAGAAGGCCACCCACGGCGGCGTTGATCGCCGGGTCATCCTGGTCGCCATCGCTGGCGTTGAGCGCGTCCATGAGGTCCGCGATGATGCCGAATGGCATGGCCACCGGGTCGATGCGGCCGAAGGGGGCGTAGGTCTTCGACCCATCATCGTTCTGGACCACCACCGAGTAGGGTTGCCAGCCGGTCGCGCGGAGAGCTTCGGCCGCGTGGTAGTCACGGGGCCCGCCCCCGGTGATCGTTCCGTTCGACACAAGGAATGCGGCGGAGCCCATGAAGAGGCCACCGAGCGCCATCTGTCCGGTCGCCTGCATGCGTGCCTCGTGGCCCATCCGGCCGGTCAGCATATCGCGGTACTCAGTCTGCGCGAGGTTGAGGCCGGGCGTCAGCCTCCAGCCGTAGCGGAGGATTTGGACGGGCGTTCTCACAAAGGGTATCAGGAGCCGAAGCGGCATGAAGCTGTCCGCGCCGGACTGCACCCAACGGCCGAACGAACGCGGGGCCAGCTCCTGCTGGAATGTGGCGATCTGTGCCTCGCGAAGGGCCTCGGCGTCGGTCGCCTTGCCTGTCGCGTCGAAGGCATCGTCCAGGCGCTTGCGGACGGCGCTACGCACGAAGTCACGCAGCGCCTTGCCAACATGCCCCGCCGCTCTGCCGGCCTCCAGCGCCTCGCTGTGGGCCTTGGTGAGGATGGTTGAGCGGTAGGTGGTCTGCTTCGCAAGCTCATCCACGAAGCCCATCGTGCGGGTGGGGAGGCCGATGACATTGACCGCCGCCACCATCGCGTTGTGCAGCACGTTGCCCGGTGAGGACCACGGCTTGAAGCTCCGCATATCGGCCATGCCTCG
This sequence comes from Rhizobiaceae bacterium, assembly GCA_019635755.1. GTDB lineage: Bacteria > Pseudomonadota > Alphaproteobacteria > Rhizobiales > Rhizobiaceae > OAS926. The sequence continues at coordinate 172,264 of JAHBYW010000009.1, forward strand.
CCGGCCCTGAGCGACCCCGAAGGCCTCCGTGCGGTGCGGAGCCAGCACGCTGTCATTGAGCGTGAAGGCCCGCCGCGCCTGTGCAAAGGCATCCGTGAAGGCCGTGCCAAGATAGGTATACTGGCGGAGGCTCTCGCGGAGCACACGGTTCGCTGCAACCTCGCCAGCGAGCGCGTGGGGCAGAGCACCAAGCACACGCTCAGCCGGCCGCGCCGCAATCATATAGCTGTTGCTCAGCATGTTGATGACGTGCGTTTTCGGACCGGACAAAAGACCGTTCACGTAGAGGAACTCGCCGAGGTCCTTCGTCCTCTGCCACAGCGTCGGCTCACCCACGATGCGGCGGAGCGCAATCTGATCGCCGCCCGTCTCCACCAACAACTGCACGAGCTGCTCGCTGTCCATGCTGTTCAACCCGGCGACCTGCTCCGGGCTCACCGCAAACTCGACCCTCATGCGCCGCACGGCCCGACCCGCTGCCGCCGTCATGCTCCTCGCGGACCCGTAGACGCTCGCCGCCAGACTGAGCCTGCGCTTCAGCTCGGACATCGCGGCATCCCGTCCGCCAAACTCCACGAAGTCGCCGAGCCGTATCCGAGAGGCCAGCGCATAGGCATCCTGAAACATGCGATTCGCCACGAGGTATCCGCTCTCCATCATGGCGACCATGTGGGGTGCCTCCTTGCTGGCCTGATGGATCATCCCGAGGACGTTCGCGGGGTCGACATTGAAGAGGCTGGCGACCTGGCCCACCACCTTCGTCACCTTCTCGTCGGCCAAGACTTTGCCGCCACGGAGGACATCGAGCTTCGCCTCCGCGACATCCACAACGCGGGCCATGAAGTCGTCGACATCTTGCGGGGCGTTAAGGCGGGCGTAGGGTATCCCCTCACCCTTGCCGAAGGTGTGCCCGATCTCCAGCGCCTCATACCAGCCCCCCGCCTGCTCCACGGCAAACGCATCGCTGTCCATGCTGTCGAAGACCGCTTGGGTGTCCTCGTCGGAGAGCCTGATGCGGGCTCCGGGTTTGGCTAGCTGGGTGCCTGCGAGGTCGGCGGCGTCCGTGGCATTGGCGACGATGGTGGGGGCTGGTTCGGAGACAGAGGCTCCGCCCACGGGGTCAGCGTCGAGCGATACTCTATCCGGTCCAGCTCCGCCGATTGGTTGGCCTTCGTGAGCTGTGCTCTGCGCCAGTCCGTGATCCGCCGTTGACGCCTCAGCGCCGCTGCCCGCTGCGCCCGCATCAGGGCTCTCACCGGGGGCCTGTCCTCGTGTTCCATCGACCACCTCCTCGTTTGCTTTGCCCGCAGGGGCCTCGGGGAGCCCCGTAGGCGCATCCTCCGCCATCGCTGGCAGTTCCGCCGTGCCGGGCTCCGGGGCCAGCTCCTCGGCCTCCACGCGGGCCCTAGCGTCCGTCTCCGCGACATCGACCAGACGGCTCGCCTCGTCGGCGTCACCCTTGCGCAGCGCCTTCCAGATTTTGGTGCCTGCCACGAAGGTCCCGAGGATCGTGGCGTCGAGCCCGATGCTCTCCAGAGCCGCCTTGAGCCGCCCCTCCGCAGCGCTGTCCGAGGGGTCGGCCGCGAGCCACGCATTGAGCGGGTTGGCGAAGGGCGTCTCCTGAATGAGGTTGCTGAGCCGTTCCTCGTGGGGATCGAACGCCACGGCACCCGCGATGGCAGCCTTGGCCGCTTCCGCCGTCTTCGGCGCATAGTTGGCCACAGCGCCGAGCCCCTTGCCGAACCACGGGACCGTCTTGGCCACGGCGGTGAACTTGCCGAGCCCGATCATCGCCCCGAAGAACTGCCCGACGCCGGCCGAGAAGCCGTCCATCATGGACTGCTCGCGGCGGGTCTCCACGTTGGTCTCGACGCTCTCCCTGAAGTCCGACTTGCCGGCCGGCTCGCCGAACAGGAAGTCCTTGGTCTCGAAGACGGACTTCAGGACGCCCCCGGTGAAGGCGTCGAGGCCCGTGGCGTCCCCGAGGCCGGGCTCAGGGGCCGGCTCTTCGGAGAACTTGGTGCCGTCTGGTCGAGTGTCGAGCTGTGGGGCTGCCTCGGGAGCGGGCGTGGTGGTCGGCTCTGAGGTGCTCAGGGTCGATGGTGCTGCCGAGTCTGTCGGCTGTCCAAAAGGCGCGGGCACGCGGGCCAACATCGCCTCAAAGTCTGCTTGGTTCATCGTTGTTCCGGTTGATGAGAGGGGTGAGGCCGGTGGGTGGTCCTCGGGTCGGTGGCCGGCCTCACGCCGTCCGCCCGGTAAGTGGTCGCATCGGCGGCAGGCTTCGGCCCGCCTCTGGTCTATGCGCCCGACGCGTTGGCCGCCTCGCTGTCGATGAGCGCGAAGAGGGCCTCCAGGTTGCGGAGATACGGGCCGGCATCGAAGGCCATTCCGTTCACCTCAAGGGCAAGGCGCTCGGCGTGCCGCATAGCCACAGCGCGGGCGTCCTTCTTGGCAACCGGGTCCGGCTCAAAGAAGACGTTGGCGGCGGAGTAGTCGGACGCAATGTCCAACGGCACGGCTCGCTGACCATCACCGGCACCACTGAACAGACGGCGCACCGGCATCGTGTCTTTCGGTTGCCCCTTGATGGACAGCTTCGGGTAGACGAGTGCGCTCGGCTGCGAGGCTCGCGCGTTGGTGACGATGGCGTGACCGTACCGGCACAGCTCACAAAGCACCGCGAACTCGGGCGGCGGCATGTGGATCGCGATGGGTCGAACGCGACCGAGGACGACAAGCACTCGGTCCTCCACGAGGTCCAGCTCATGGCCCGTCAGTGACGGCGGCACGGTGCGGAAGCATTCGCGCCAGTCGGCTTGCTGGAGTCGCTCAGGGGTGATGAGCGGCGAAGCCGAGAAATGGGTAGTCCGGTCTTGTATCAGCTTAGGTCCTTCTCAACGTGAAAGCGGGAAAGGCGCATCACGCCTCCCCCGCCATGTGATCCACGAGGGCACGATGCCCCTGTGGAATTGGTCATGCCCGCCGCTGGCACCCTGCCGCCCGCTGCGGCTTCCGCCTCTTGGTTGCCTGGGGCTTCGCGTCGGCGACCAACTCGCTCAGCACCTCGCGGACGGGCAGCAGGCGATTGCGGTTGGCGAGCCGGGTGGCGTTCCGCTTCTCGATGATGGCGGCAGCCTTGAGCGCCTCGGGCGGGATCGGTACATTGTAGCTGGTGGTGAACCTGTAGCCGCATGGCGAGAACCATACGTGCGTCTCGGGAGCTGGCGGTTGTTCCATGTCGTCTATCCCTCCTCCGTTGATTGCGCCGAAGTGTGGGGAGCGGAAGGCTCTGCCGTTTCGCGCGGGCCCTTGGTGCTGCATGTGCGGCGGAGTGATGAAGCTTGCAGCGCACCCGCCGCTGCACCGTGAGCCTTCCGCTCCCGATCCGCGCTGCTTGGCGTGAGCTGAGCGGACGGCGAACAAAAAGCATATAACACTCTCAAGTCGAGTGATAGCGCCGCCGTGGTCCAGTCAAGTATAACTACTTGGAATAACAGTGGCTTGGCATGTGGTCAGCCACGAGGTTAAGCACATAGGCAGGCGCCATGGGTAACCCCAAGGCTTCAGCATAGGGGTTATACTTGGGCATGGACTCAACCCCTGACCATACGGCCACGTCACCGGGTTGATGGCAGGACAAACTACCCTCCATCCCTACCTTCGGCATGAGGTCCACCTTGGGCATGAGGTTCGGCACATGGGTCAGCCCCCGTGTGTCAGCACCAAGGTCAGGCACTTAGGTCCGACCCTCACGTTCAAGGGGTGGTGGAGACCCCCATCACCTAAGGCACGAGGGTGACACATGGATGGGAAGCAAGGTTGGCACATATGGCCCACCCTCGACGCTGACCCACTGGAAACGAAATGGCCCGCCGTTGAGCGGGCCACTGGGTCGACATCGGGGCTGAGGTGTTACCGCAACCGTTCCGCCAGCCTCGCCAATGTGCTTCGCGATGCCCCTGTGGCAGCCACGATGCTGCTCCAGCTCTGCCCGGCCTTGAGCATCTTGAGTATGGCCGCATTGCGCTCGCCATCTTCGGGGCGGCCCCTGTAGCGGCCCTCGCGCTTTGCCTTCGCGATACCCTGCGCCTGCCGCCTGCGCCTGTCCTCGTAGTCCTTGCGAGCGATGGCGGCGAGCATGTCGAGCATCATGCTGTTGATGGCGTCGAACATGCGGGCCGTGAAGTCGTCCGCCTTGGCCGTAGCGAGTTGGTGGGAGGTGGGGAGGTCCAGCGCCACCACGCGGACGCGCTTGGCCCGAAGTTCATCCTTGAGACGCTCCCAGTCGTCAGCGGTGAGGCGGCTCAAGCGGTCGACCTGTTCGATGAGGAGGATGTCGCCCGGCTCGCAGTCCGCGAGGAGGCGGAACAGCTCCGGCCGCTGGAGTGATGCGCCGCTCTCATTCTCCAGGTAGGTGGCGGCGATCTTGAGCCCACGCTCCTTGGCGAAGGCCCGGAGGTCCGCCTTGGCGCGGGCAGCGTCCTGCTCTTTGGTTGAGGCTCGGAGATAGGCGCGGACAAACATGCAAGACCCCCATGGTTCGCTTTATGTGGTCTGATAATCAGCGGTTCGCTTTAAGTTGTCAAGCCGATTAATCGAACCATCCGCGCCGCCTTCGCCAGCCGGTTCGCTTGAGGCATACCCAAAAAGGCGAAACAATGGTCTCCCCGCATCGAGTGGTTTCGAGCGCAAGCTGACCGCCACTAGTGCTAAGCTTCAAGAACGTCACCATCTTTCGGAGGGAACAATGGCCAAATGGGTCATACCTTGGATTGCAGTCGCGGGAGCGATCATCGCCGGCCACACCGCGAGGAACACGTTCGGCATTCCCGAGCAGACCATTTGGCTGGCTACCACGGCGGTTGCGCTGATCATCGTTAGCTTTCACTTAGACGGGCGAGTTTCCGCTCTCGAAGCTCGGGTGATCCACAAGGACTACGCAGGCATTATAGCCGCTATCGAAGAAGGTGACCGCCACAAGCCTCTGCACAAGCAGCCGAAGTCGCTAATAGAAGGCGGCGCAGTTCCCTCTTTTATCACTGTCGCCCATCAGGTGCTTTTCGACGATTTCAGATGGTTCGGCGCTGCAATGAACCAGAATGTCGCGGAAGCGTGGTCCATCGAAGAATTGAACGACACCGATGTTCGAGGGGTCGAAAGCCCCGAGGTTGGGAGGCGATATCAAGTCTATTACAACGCATGCAAGATGGGAACGATGCAGGTTACCGTTGCCGGCTTCGGCGCGGTAATGCGACCTGAAGAATTTGAGAAAGATCGACAAGCGCGAGTCGAGTTGGAAATCAGCTATCTGCGGTTTGTGCCATTTGGTGATGCACTCAGCTTGGTGCGGGAAATCGCGATCCTCATGGGTTCCTTGGCGGATGCACAGGACACTTCATCTGGTCGCCCTTCAAATGCACTGGCGCTTTCCAACGCGGCTTTGACCGAGCATCTGTGGGAGTCGGTCCGAAACGCGGACATCGACCCATCCTTCGAGTTCCGAGCAGAAGGTCCTTACGAGGTTCTGCGAGAACTAGTCACGCACTGGAAGTCTAACGGGATCGATCCCTATGAGCGATGGGCGGGTGACCGGTCTTGGAACTAGATCATCCGTCGACAACGAGACCCGGAACCGAAGGCAACGCGCCGGTTGTCTTCGAGACGCCGAGCGGCCAGGCGGCAGCGCTGACCATCCGCTACAACCTTCCACGAACTGCCGGCCGGTAGGGGGCCACGGGGGGAAAGGCCGCCACCGCCCTCGTGAGGTGGTGTCTCATATGGGCGACCCTAAATTTCCATTACCAAGGCAATAGTCGTGAAGCAAGCTAAGGCGTGGATCATCATGCCGCCTTAGCGACCGATCCGGCTCAAGAAGTCATAGATGACTTGGTCGATCACCTCCGTGGGATCGTTGCCAAAGTCGGCAGACGGGTGAACTTGGCCGCCACGATCCGCCAATTGGGCATCGCGTATCGCCAACATCTGAGTCAAATGCTTATCGTGGAGCAGCACGAACAGTTTTCCCCCCTCCCTCATCGCGCCGAAAGCCGCCAGCTCAGCATTCTCACTGGGTTTCTTGCGCGTGAAAAGCAGGCAGACGGACCTCAGCGCGGTGATGCTGATATATCGTTCTGTGGAATAAATCTGTGCGGGCGAAATGGGCGCATCGTAGTTCTTACATTCGAATACGATGGCCCGCGTCCTAAAGTCTCTGGTAAGGGTATCCCAAAAGGGGTGGCCGGGCCGAACGCGGTAGACAATGTCGAAAATGTCGAGCCCCTCTTCGGTTCGGTTCTGTGGCCGGGGGTCAACGAGATAATCTCCAAAGAGATACTCGACTATTTCCTGCACCAGCTGCTCGTAGGCCTTGGCTCCCCGTCTACCTGTTGGGGTCTGCTGCAATCGATTGCTAAGCTCTGTTGCGTTGGATTCCCGCGCGGCGATCTCGGGAACAGGCCCTAGCGAGATGGTGTCTTCCTTAGAGCTGTCCGGGATTAGGTCGCCCGTTCGCGACGAAGTCACATCGCGTTCAACTCGGCGCAGCTTAACGAAGAACGCCCGAAGCTGGTGCAGAACGTCGGTGGCAGTTTGACCACCTTCTCGGAGCATTGAGAGAAGGACCGTGCGATCCCAAATCTCAACTCGAAACTCACTTTCAAGCCACCGCAAATGCTCGCGCTTCACGGGACAACTCAGGGCCACAACCAGTTTGTCGCCTTTTCGGCCTAGGGCTATCAATTGAGAGCTGACACGCGCGACGGTGTCTCGTAAGTCTCGCAAGTCAGGCTGGCTTATTGGCACGACCCGCGCCTCGATTATGAGTCGAATAGGCCCTTGACGTGCGACAATGTCCGCTACCCATGGAGCGACGTCGCTCCGCACCTGTCTCGCGATTTCTTCGTAGCCAAGCACGGTCACCACATTGGCGACGAGCAGTTCGAACTCTTCGCCCAGCATCCGCTCTACAGCCACAGCGCCATCCTCAAATGGTTATTCTAGCCCAACATTACTTCGGGAGCCTCACCGCATCTACCACCGCCCTCTTCGCACGTTCGGAGCTTGGCCCCGGATAGTGGGCCATTGTCAGCTTTAGGACGTTCTTCACGCCCTCGTCGTCGTGCCCCACCACATCTGCAATGGTCCACGGTGAGTATCCTGCCTCGCCCTGCTCCAAACGATCTCGCGCCTTCTTGATGAACCAGCGGCGGAACGAGTGGAAATCCACATTGGACTTTGCCTTAGCATTCGGCCGTTCATCGACCCCGACCGATCTGCGGTAGCGTGTGAAGCGTTTGCTGGCGGGGTCTGACCGCGTGTCGCGAGAGATTGGGACATCGGGCAACTCGTCGAAGAGGAAGTCGGCCTGTTCCTTGCCTTTGATGCGCCGCTTCACGATGGCCGTGAGGGTGGTGTGGATGGGGACGGTGCGCATCGCATTTTCGGTCTTGCCCACGGTCACTGCGAAGCTTCCACCCGCGCAGTCTCTCACGCGGAGCTGGCATATCTCCTCCAGCCTCATCCCGCTCAGAGCACCGACCCGTTGAAGGTCGCCAAGGTAGTCGGGGGCAGGGCCATGGATGAGCTTCGCTACCTCATCATCCGTATAGGGCCGCTTGCCTCGGTCTGGCTCTGAGTCCCTCGGCAGGCGTGGCGTTGGGGGGAGTGTTTGATCGAGCCATGGGTTCTCCTCGACGTAGCCGCGCATCTTCAACCACCGCCAATACTCGCGAAGGAAGCCGAGATAGGCCGCCGCCTTGTCGCGGCTCCGGCCGGCGACGAGTGACCCCTCGATGAACCTGCCGGCGAGCTTGCGGTCGATGTGTTCGATTGCGAGGACCTCATGGCTGGCCTTAAGCCACCGGACGAGCCACCCGAGGACGCGTTTGAAGTCGCCGGCTGACTTCGCCCGATAGTTGGCCTTGTAGGCGAGGAACGCGTCGGCGTGGTGATCGATGGGCGTGGTGCGGCCGAAGGCCAGATCAGCAAACGCCTTCGCCCTCTTCGGCCCGTGCTTCGCCTCAAGCCGCTGTGCATGCACGTCGATGCCATACGCGCGGGCGTCTTCGTCAGGGTCGTTGCGCAGAGCTTCCGCGAGGGCGTCGGCTGGGTCCTCGGAGGTAGCGGCTCGACGGGCTCGCTCGATGGCTGCCTTAAGTTCTGCCACGGCTGGCCACTTCAAGCGGTTGGCTTCGGCGAGATTGGAGGTGTGGAGGGGACGGGTGAGCTTTCCCTTGCCTAGGATCGTCCGCAGGTCGGCCGGGACCTTGATCCGAACGCGGTACTGCTGGCCGTGCCATTCGAGATATTGAGAGGTCTGTGCCACGCGGGTGCCCCATGAAAGTGCCCCACAGATGAGTCTCAAAGGCCTGCACGTCAAGGCCTACAAGGGTTCTAGGCCCGTGGGAGAGAGTGTCCCCCCCTCTCCGCCATTATCTCGCTCTCGGCAGTTTCGCTTCGCTCAATGCCTCCGCGGGGGGCCTGACCGGCCGGCGGGCGGTCGCCCGCTCGGGTCCGAGTTCGAACTGTCGCCCATCCTCTCCGCCAGCTCCCTTGTCCCACGCCGGTTCGCTGCGCTCACGGTGCCGGCCGGCGGGCGAAGCCCGGCCGCAGTCGCGGCCTCTGGCTTCGCCGAAATCCCGCACAAATCGCCCTCGCGCCGACCCCGTGTGCGGCAAGGTTAGCGCGGTGTTAACCACCGCGCGCCACTGTGCGGTCCGGGCCTGACGGGGTCCTGTTTCCAGCCTAGCCGACCGGTGTCCGGTGTTCCGATCTCCTGCCCCAGCCATAGCCGCTCTGCTCGTTTCCGGCTTCCTGCTCGCCGGCTGCGTGGCGACGGTGCTCGACGTCGACAAGAAGGCCACGCAGCCCATTCCCGCCAAGCTCGTGTCGGACATGCGGGCGCGCTCGATGTCGCCGGCCGACCCGATCGTCGTCCGCATCTTCAAGCAGGAAAGCGAACTGGAGATCTGGAAGCGCGACCGCTCGGGCCGCTATGCGCTGCTCAAGACCTATCCCATGTGCCGCTGGTCGGGAAAGCTCGGCCCGAAGACGCGCAATGGCGACCGCCAGGCGCCCGAGGGCTTCTACAACGTCAGCGCCGGCATGCTGAACCCGAACTCGCAATACTACCTCTCCTTCAACCTCGGCTATCCGAACCAGCTGGAAGCCGCGCTCGGCCACACCGGCGAGGCGCTGATGGTGCACGGTGCCTGCTCGTCCTCGGGCTGCTATGCGATGACCGACGAAGGCGTCGCCGAGATCTACGCCGTCGCCCGCGAGGCGCTGAAGGGCGGGCAGAAGGCGTTCCAGGTTCAGGCCTACCCGTTCCGGATGACGCCGAAGAACATGGCCAAGAACCGCGGCGACCCCAACTACGCCTTCTGGCAGGGGCTCAAGAAGGGCTACGATCTGTTCGAGGTGACGCGGCGCCCGCCGGAAGTCGGCTATTGCGGCCGCGCCTATGCCTTCGGCGCGGCAGGCACGACCGGGCTGCCCTCCCAGCCGCTTGCCGCCTGCCCGCCGGAATTGTCGGCCGCCCAGGCGCTGACCGCCGCGCGCGAGCAGGCCGACGACCAGACGGTGGAGACGCTGCTGGCGACGGGACGCGGCATGACGGCCCATGCCTATGCCGACGGCGGCATGCATCCCTCGTTCCGCAAGCTGCTCGAGCGCAAGGGCGCGCAGGGCCTTGCCAAGATGACCTCTTTCTCGGCGGTGCCCATCTCCCGTCCCGAAGCGGCGCTGGCCGACCCCCACGACCCGAAATCGTCGAAATAGGCGACCGGTCATGGAGACCGCCGGCAGCGACTGCCCTCCGCGCCGTGCGCGGATGCCGGTCCTTCGCCGATGAAGATCGCGACCTTCAACGTCAACGATGTCCGCAAGCGGCTCGGCAACCTGCTCGCCTGGCTGGACGAGGCGGAACCCGACATCGTCTGCCTCCAGGAACTCAAGACGGCGCAGAAGGATTTTCCGCTGGCCGCTCTGGAGAGCGCCGGATACCGGGCAGCCTGGGTCGGCCAGCCGACCTGGAACGGCGTCGCCGTCCTGTCGCGGCTCGGCAGTCCGGTCGTCACCAACACGCAGCTGCCCGGCGACCCGGAAGACGGGCAGAGCCGCTACCTGGAGGCGGCGGTCAGCGGCGTCCTGGTCGCCTGCCTCTATGCGCCGAACGGCAATCCGCAGCCGGGACCGAAGTTCGACTACAAGCTCGGCTGGCACAAGCGGCTGAACAGGCACGCGAAGCAGCTTCTCGCCAGTGGCGCGCCCGTGGTCCTGGCCGGGGACTTCAACGTCGCGCCGACGCCCGAGGACGTCTACGCGACGACCTCCTACGTCGACAACGCCCTGGTGCAGCCAGCCAGCAGGCGCCTGTTCGCCGAGCTGGTCAAGCAGGGCTGGACCGACGCGGTCCGCGCCGGGTTCGCGGAGGAGACCGTTTACACGTTCTGGGACTACAGGCGGAACCGCTTCGAGAGGAACGCGGGGCTGCGTCTGGACCACCTGCTGCTGACGCCCGACCTGGCGTCACGGCTGGACGAGGTCGGCGTGGACCGGCACGTGCGCGCCGCCGAAAACGCCAGCGACCATGCTCCGGTCTGGATCCGCCTGCGCACACAGCCGCGCCGGCGCTGACCGCGACGGTCGACTGGTCAGCGGAGCCCGCGGCCTGCTATAGGGGAAGACGCGATGGTTCGGATCGGCAGACACGGATTCGCGGGCGCGCTGGCGTTTTGCCTCGCGTTCACCTTGGCCGGCTGTTCCGGGCTCGGCGTCTACAACGACATCGGCGAACTGACGGCCCAGGGCGACGCCGGCGACGTCGTCGTGGAAGACGTCGCCTACGGGCCGGAGGCGCGGCAGAAGGCGGACGTCTACGTTCCGGCCGGCCACCCGGCCGGCGCGCCGATCGTGGTGTTCTTCTACGGCGGCAAATGGTCGAGCGGGCGCAAATCCGACTATGCCTTCGTCGGCGAGGCCTTCGCCGAGCGCGGCTACGTGGCGGTGGTCGCCGACTATCGCCTCGTCCCCGCTGTCAGCTATCCGGCCTTCCTGGAGGATACGGCCAAGGCGGTCGCCTTCGCCTACAGGAACGCGCGATCCTATGGGGGCGACCCGGACAGGCTCTTCGTCGCCGGGCATTCCGCGGGAGCCTACAACGCGGCGATGATCGCCCTGGCGCCGGAGTTCCTGGCGGCCGAGGGGCTGTCGCCATCGGTCGTCAAGGCGGTCGCGCTCCTGTCCGGGCCCTACAATTTCCTCCCGCTCGACAACGACATCACGACCGCGGCCTTCGCCAGCGCGCCCGACCGGCGGGCCACACAGCCGATCTACCGGGTCGATCCCGCTGCGCCCACGCCGCCCCTCCTGCTGCTGTCCGGCGCCGACGATGCCGTCGTCAAGCCGGCGCGCCACACCGCGGCCATGGCCGCGGCGCTGGCCGCGGGCGGAAAGGGCTTCGAGCAAAAGACCTATCCGGGGATCGGCCACCCCGGCATGGTCCTGTCGCTCGGAGGCATGATGCAGAAGCGCGCCCCCGTGCTGGAGGACATCCTGGCCTTCTTCTCGCGCCATGGGGCGGGGACCCAAGGGGATGCCGCGACCGCCGGCCAGCCGACGTCGATCCCGGCGGTTGCCGGTTGACAAGCGCGAATCCCGCAACGCACTCTGCTACCCGAGGGGCTGGACACGGCGGCGACGCAGAGCGCCGCCGATCCGCAACAGAGTGGCTTGCATGGCGCTGCGTATCCTGCTGGTCCAGGTCGTCTGGATTGTCGTCTTTGTCGCGCTCCACCAGGTCGGACTGTTTCCTTCGCTTGGCGCCATCACGGCCTTCCTGACCGGCACCGCGGCCGGCTGGGTCGCGAGCCTCCTGCTGGCGATCTACCTTGGCGCGCTGCTGTTCCTGACCTGGAAGACGGAGGTCCAGCCGCGCCTGCACGGGTTTCTGCTCAATCCGTCGCAGCACAAGCCCGTCGTCGACTTCTTCATGCGCGGCTATCCGCGGTTCTACGACACGTCGACCCGCGAGTTTCAGTGGGTGGGCGAACTGGAGCGGGCCGCCCCGGTCATCCTTGACGAAGCGCGCGAGATGATCCGCGCCAATGGCGGGGAGCCCGGCGCGGCTTTCAAGACCGCGTACGACAACCGGCTGCTCAAGCTCGGCGGCAGCTGGAAGACGCTCAATCTGATGAGCTACGGCCAGCCCAATTCGCCGCTGATGCCGCGCACGATGGAGGTCATGCGGCGGGTGCCGAACCTCTTCCTGGTCAATCTCTCGCGGATGGCGCCGAAGTCCCGTCTGAAGTTCCACGCGGGCGAATCGACCGCCTATGTGCGCTGCCATATGGGCATCAAGATCCCGGCGCAGGCACCCGTCACGGCCATGCATGTCCGCGACGAGCAGCGCTCCTGGGAAGAGGGCAAGGTGCTGGCCTTCTGTGACGGCCAGTGGCACGGCTCGGTCAACGGCAGCGACGAGGAGCGGTACGTGCTGATCTTCGACGTTATGCCGTCGGGCCTCGGCTGGTACACCAAGCAGTTCTGCGCGCTGATGGTCGCGTTCAACGTGACCCAGCTTCTCCTGCCCGGACGTTTGGGACTCGACGAGCCGCTCTGGCACCCCGGTGTCTTCCTGGCGAACACGCTGATGGCGGTGGCGGGGCTGCCGATGCTGGTCGGCTTCTACGCCTATTTCTGCAGCCTGGACGGCGAGCGCCCCAAATGGCTCGGCCGGCTGGGGGATGCCGGCTTCGGATTCTACTATTGACCGCGCCGTGCATCTCGCGCGACCGGATACCGCGGGGCCGCCATTGCGACCGGCCTTCGCCAATGCAACAAGACCCGTGGCATGGCACCGCCTGGCGATCCCGGCGGCGCGTGCGCGTGGCGGATGAGAGGAATGCGGCATGACGGTCACTGAGAACGAGCCGCTCGCCATCGTTGGCATCGGCTGCCGCTTCCCGGGCCACGCGAACGATCCGGAATCGTTCTGGAACCTAATGATCGAGAAGCGCTCGGCGTTGCGCGACGTGCCGGCCGATCGCTGGAACGCCGTCCGGTATTATGGCGACGACCGCAACGCGGCGGGTCGTGTCATCACCACGCGCGGCGGATTCCTCGACCATCATGACCGCTTCGACGCGGGCTTCTTCAACATCTCGCCGCGCGAGGCGGTGCGCATGGATCCGCAGCAGCGCTGGCTGCTGGAAGTGGCGTGGGAAACGCTGGAGGATGCCGGCATGCCGCTGCGCAAGCTGCGCGGCACCGAGACCGGCGTGTTCGTCGGCATCTCGGCCTATGAATACGGGACGCTCCAGACCCGCAACACGTTCGGCACCGACGTGCACTCGTCGAGCGGCGTGGCGCTGTCGATCGCGTCCAACCGCATCTCCTACCAGTTCGACCTGAAGGGCCAGAGCGTGTCCGTCGACGCGGCCTGCGCCTCGGCGCTGGTCGCCGTCCACCAGGCCTGCACGAGCATCTGGACCGGCGAGTGCGACATGGTGCTGGCGGGCGGTGTCAACGCGCTGCTGACGCCGGACGGCACCATCGGCTTCTCGAAGGCCGGCATGCTGTCGCCCGACGGCGAGTGCTTCGCCTTCGACGCGCGCGCCAACGGCTTCGCCCGCAGCGAGGGCGCCGGCCTGCTCTTCATCAAGCGCCTGTCGCGCGCCAGGGCCGACGGGGACCGCATCTATGCGCTGATCCGCGCCACGGCGGCCAACCAGGACGGCCGCACGTCCTCCATGCTGGTGCCGGGACGTGCCTCGCAGGAAGCCCTGATGCGCAGCGCCTACAAGCGCGCCGGCATCGACCCGAACCGCATCGCCTATGTCGAGGCGCACGGCACCGGCACGCAGGTCGGCGACCCGATCGAGGCCGGCGCGATCTCGAGCGTCATGGCCAAGGGTCGCACCGGCGGCGGCCGGTTCCGCATCGGCTCGGCGAAGTCCAACACCGGCCACCTCGAGTCGGCCGCCGGCGCGGTCGGCATGGTCAAGGCGGCGCTGGTGCTTTCCAAGGGGATCGTGCCGCCGAACCAGAACTTCGTCACGCCGAATCCGAACATCCCCTTCGAGGAGCACAATGTCCGTATCCCGACGGAGGCGGAGCCGCTGGTGCTCGACGGCGAACTGCCCGTCGTCGGCGTGAACTCGTTCGGCTTCGGCGGATCCAACGCCCATGTCGTGCTGGAGCAGGCGCCCCTGTCGCCGGAGAAGCCGCGGCCCGCCGCGTCGGCGGATCGGCCGCTCGTGCTCGCCGTGTCGGCGCGCGACGAGACCGCCCTGAAGCTGCTGGTGCAGAAGTACCGCCGGCTCCTCGCCCGTGGCACCGAGAACGCGCGGGACGTCTGCGCCAACGCCGGCGCGCGCCGGGAGCACCTCACCCACCGCCTCGTCTTCATCGGTCGCGGCGCGCAGGAATTGTGCCAGCGCATCGATGCCTGGCTGGGGCGCGCCACCGATCCGGGCGTTGTCGCCGGCTCCGGCTCGGAGACGCCGCCGCGCATCACCTTCGTCTATTCCGGCCAGGGCGGGCAGTGGTGGCGGATGGGCCGCGACCTGTTCGCACGCGAGCCGGTGTTCCGCGATACGATCGAACGCGTCGACGCCGTGATCCGCACGATGGCGGACTGGTCGCTGGTGGAGGAACTGCACCGCCCGCAGGAAAGCTCGAACATCGACCGGACCGACATCGCGCAGCCGGCGATCTTCGCCATTCAGGCGGGTCTGGCCGACCTTCTGAAATCGTGGGGTGTCGTCCCCGCCCGCGTGGTCGGCCACAGCGTCGGCGAGGTCGCAGCGGCGCTGGGCGCCGGCGCGCTTTCCTTCGAGGATGCCGTCCGCGTCATCTTCCATCGCAGCCGCCTCCAGCACAGCACAGCGGGCCGTGGCGGCATGGCCGCCGTTGGCCTGTCCGAGCAGCAGGCGCGGCTGATGATCAGCCAGGAGCCGGGCCTCGACGTCGCCGCGATCAACAGCGCGTCGATGGTGACGATTGCCGGCGAGAACGAAGCGCTGGCCCGCGTGCTGTCGGCCCTGGAGGCGGACGGCGTGTTCGTGCGCAAGCTGCCGATCAACTACGCCTTCCACACCGCTCAGATGGACCCGATCCGCGACGACCTCGTCGCATCGCTGGTCGGGACACGGCCGGGTGACGGCGGCGTCCCCTTCGTCTCGACGGTGACCGGCGAGGTGGTGCAGGGGTCCGGCATCGACGCGGCCTACTGGTGGAAGAACGTGCGCGAACCGGTACGCTTCGAGAAGGCGATCCGCAGCTGCGTCGACCTCGGCACCGATCTCTTCATTGAAGTCGGCCCGCATTCGTCGCTGGTCAACAGCGTGACCGAGACCGTGTCCGCCATGAAGGCCACTGCGACCGTCGCACACACGCTGCGCCGCCAGCAGGACGATTCCGCCGAACTCCTCGCCAACGTCGCCAGGATGCACATCGCCGGCGTCGACCTCGATTGGGCCGCCCTGAACCAGAGCGACGGCCGCTTTGTCCGGCTGCCGTCCTATCCGTGGAGCTGGAAGTCCTATTGGACCGAGGCGCCGGAGACCGAACAGACGCGCCTGACACCGGAAGTCTCGCCGCTGGTCGGCTGGCGCCAGCCGGGCTCGGTGGCGCTGTGGGAATCGCTCCCCGATCCGCGCCGGCTGCACTATCTCGAAGACCACCGCATCTGGAACAGCATCGTCATGCCCGCGGCGGCGTTCGTGGAGATGGGTCTGGCGCTGGCGCGGCACCTTCACCCCGAGGAGCCGTACGCCGTCGAGGACGTCGAGATCGAGCGCGCCCTGATCGTCTCGACCGAGAACCTGCCCTACCTGCAGACCAGCTATGACGAGGCCGAGCGCAGCTTCGCGATCCGCAGCGGCGGCAAGGACAACGAGAAATGGGAGCGCCACGCGCGCGGCCGCCTTGTGAAGATGCCGAAGGCAGAGCAGCCGCCGGTGTCGCTGGCCAGCCTCACGAAGGGCCTCAGCGGCCCTGTCGAGCACGACGAGTTCTACAAGGGCGTGCTCGACGCGGGCTACCAGTTCGGCGACCACTTTCGCCAGATCCGCCGCATCTGGGGCGGGCGCGGCCGCGCCGTCGCCGAGATCGTCGCCTCCGACGCGCTGGCGCGCACCGCGCCCTCCTCGCCGTTCCATCCCGCGTTGATCGACGCCTGCCTGCAGGCGCTCACCGGCGTCGTGCCGCCGGACGGCGTCACGACCAAGAACGCGCTCTATCTGCCGGCGCGGTTCCGCCGCGTGCAGCTCGTCGCCGAGCGCGTGCCCAACCATCTGTGGGTGGAAGTGCGCAATGGCGAGTGGAGCCACGCGCATGGCGTGGCCGACATGCTGGTCTACGACACCTACGGGCAGCTGGTGGCGGAGATCCTCGGCTTCCGCGTCGAGCGCTTCGAGCAGACCCAGTCCGCCGACGCGCCGGCGCTCTACCAGTACCGCTGGCGGCACGGCCATCTGCGCGGCAGCCGCGCGGAAGGCACCGTTTCGTTCCCGCCGGCGGCGGCGATCGCCGGGGCGGCGCGCGCCAAGGTTCCCGAGATCTATGCCCGTTACGACCTCGGCTACTACAACGACGCCGCCGCCCGCGGCGGCGAGCAGCTGTCGCGCGCCTACGTGCAGTCGGCCTACCGGCAGCTCGGCTGGAATCCGCCGGTCGGCAGCGTGTTCACGCTGGACCAGGCGATGCAGGGCCTGGAGGCGCTGCAGCGGTATCGCCGGCTGGTCAAGGCGCAGCTGGACAACCTTGCGCAGGAGACCGGCGTGCTTGAGTCCGTCGGCGAGGACGCCTGGCGCGTCGTCTGGCCGTGGAGCGAGAAGACGCGCGACGACGTCGCGGCGGAACTGGGCGGCAACTTCTCGGCGGTCGAGGCCGCCAACCCGCTGCAGAAGGCCGCTGGGCCGCAACTGGCCGACGTCATGACCGGCGCGGTCGAGCCGCTGGAGGTCATGTTCCCGAACGGCAGCAACGAACTCGCCGCCCAGTTCTACAGCGAATGGCCCGACTTCAAGGCCTTCAACGAGCTGTTCAGGATCGCGCTGGCGCGGGCCGTCGACGCGTTCCCGGAACGCCGTGCGATCCGCATCCTCGAGATCGGCGCGGGCACGGGCTCGCTGACTCAGGCGATTCTGCCGATGCTGCCGGCGGACCGAACCGAATTCACCTTCACCGACTACGGCGCGCCTTTCGTCATTGCGGCGAAGCAGCAGTTCGCGCGGTTCGACTTCGTCGACTACAAGGTCTTTGACGTCGAGAAGTCGCCGGCCAGCCAGGGCTTCGCGCCCGGCTCCTTCGACATCGTCATCGGGAGCAACGTGGTGCATGCCACGCAGTCCATCCGCGAGACGCTGGACAACATCCGCGCCTGCCTGGCGCCGGGCGGCGTGCTGATGTTCCTCGAATCGACGCGGCACCTGTCGTCGCTGCAGAACACGTTCGGCCTTCTCGACGGCTGGTGGCGCTTCACCGACACCGACCTGCGCAAGGACGCACCGCTGCTGTCCCCTGCGGAGTGGCGGCGTGTCCTGCAGCGGCAGGGTTTTGCGGAGGCCGACTATTTCACCACGTCTGTCGACGAGAGCGAGGCGGTGCAGTGCGTCGTCGTCGCCCGCGCAGACGACGCGGCCGCAGACGCGACCCCCGCCGTGACGGACGAGAAGCCGCGGCGCATCGTTGTCCTCGCCGATGCCGGCGGAACAGGCACCGCGCTTTCGGACACGCTCGCGCGGAATGGATGGAGCCCCGTCGTCATCGAGGCCGGCGAGATCGTGGTCGGAGATGAGGCGAGCCTCGCCATGGCCGTGCAGCGCGCCGTGCCGGACGAGGCGCCGGCCGCCTTGATCGACTGCCGCAGCCTCGATGCGCCGGCCAAGACCGGTGACGAGATCGCCGACATGCTGGCGGCGCAGCGCGCCGGCGTGCATCATGTCCGGGCACTCGTGCGGACGCTCGCGGCACGCTGGCAGGACCAGGCGCCGAAGCTGGTGGTGGTGACGCGCGGCGTGCAGAGCGTGGTCGAGACCGATGCCGTCGAGCGCGTGGACGCCTCGCCGATCCTTGGCTTCCTGCGCGTGGCACGCAACGAATATCCCGCCACGACCTTCGCCCTGGTCGACCTCGACCAGGAGGCGGCGACGCACGAGGTCGCGGACCTCGCCGACGAACTCGCCCGTCCTGACGGCGAGACCGAGGTCGCCTATCGCCATGACCGGCGCTACGTGAACCGCATCCGCAAGCTCGCCGATGCGGACCTTGCCGACCGGCTGGAGAATGCGCGCCGCGCCGATGGCGGTATTGAGCCGTTCCGCCTGCAGTTCGAGAAGGCAGGCACGCTGGCCAGCCTCGGTCTGAACGGCATCGAGCGGACCGTCCCCGGCGACGACGAGGTCGAGGTCGAGGTGAAGGCCGCGGGCATCAACTTCCGCGACCTGATGAAGGTGCTCGGCATGTATCCGGGCGACCCGATCGACCTGAAGATGCTGGGCGACGATTTCGCCGGCGTGGTCACGCGCGTCGGTGCCAACGTCGCCAATGTGCGTCCCGGCGATGCCGTCTACGGCATCTCGACGCGCTCCTTCTCGTCGCACGTCATCGCGCATCACCGGCTGGTCGCGGCGAAGCCGGCGACTGTGTCGTTCCCGGAAGCCGCGACGCTGGCAACGGTGTTCATGACCGCGCACTACGCGCTGCACTGGCTGGCGCGGATGCGAAAGGGTGAAAGCGTGCTGGTGCATGCAGCCGCCGGTGGTGTCGGGCAGGCGGCGATCCAGATCGCCAGGACGATCGGGCTGGATATCTTCGCCACGGCCGGCTCGCCGGAGAAGCGCGAGATGGCGAAAGCGCTCGGCGCGGATCACGTGATGGATTCGCGGACACTGCGCTTCGCCGACGACGTGATGGAAATCACCAAGGGGCGTGGTGTCGACGCGGTGCTGAATTCGCTCTCCGGCGACTTCATCCCGAAGAACCTGTCCGTGCTGGCGCCGTTCGGGCGGATGCTGGAGATCGGCAAGATCGACATCTATGCCGACAACCGCATCGGGCTCGGCACCTTCCGCAACAATCTGTCGCTCATGGCGATCGACCTCGCGCAGCTCATGCAGGTCGCGCCGGCCGAGACGGCGAAGCTCTTCGACGAGGTCGCGGCGAAGATCGCCGACGGCACCTACAGGCCGCTGCCGCCCACCGTCTACAAGGTGACCGAGGCCGTCGACGCCTTCAAGCTGATGGCGCAGGGCCGGCATTCGGGCAAGGTCGTGCTCGATTTCGACATCGATCCGATCCCGGTCGCGCCGTCGCGGGAGCGGCCGAAGCTGTTTCGCGCCGATGCCTTCTACCTGATCACCGGCGGGGCCAGCGGCGTTGGCCTCGAAGTGGCGCGCTGGATGGTCGGGCTCGGCGCGCGGCACGTGGCGCTGATGAGCCGCAGCGGTCCGCGCGACGACGACGCCGCGCGCATCGTCGCGGAGCTGCGCGGCCAGGGCGTGCAGGTGCTCGACATCCGCGGCGACGTGACGAAAGCCGACGACGTGCGCCGCGCGCTGGCCGAGGCCAACCAGCCGAACGCGCCGCTGAAGGGCATTTTCCACTGCGCGATGGTGCTGAACGACGAGTTCATCCGCGACCTCGACGAGGCGGCGTTCGACGTCGGCTTCATGCCGAAGCTCGCTGGCGCGTGGAACCTGCACGTGGCCTCGCGCAGCATGGCGCTCGACCATTTCGTGTCGTTCTCGTCGCTGTCGGCGCTGCTCGGCGGCATGATGCAGTCGAACTACAATGCCGGGAACGTGTTCCTGCAGTCCCTGGCGCAGCACCGCCGCGCCGCGGGCCTGCCCGGCCTCACGGTCGACTGGGATCTGATCCGCGGCACCGGCTTCGTCGAGCGAGACGAGAAGACGCGCCTCTATCTCGAGCGCGTCGGGCTGCGCGGCGTGTGGCAGGACGAGGTCATCGAGAAGCTGCAGCTGCTGATGACCAAGGACACGGCCGGCGCCGGCGTCGCGCGCATCGACTGGCCGAAGATCATGCAGATCTATTCCGCGGTCCGCGCGTCGAAGCCGTTCGAGGCGATGTCCGCTGGCCGCGGCGAACGCGGCCAGAGCGCCTGGGTGCGCGAGGAGCTGCGCAACGCCGGCCAGGCCAGCGAGGCGCGCGCGATCCTCCTCGAATATCTCGTCGAGCAGGTCGCCCAGGTCCTCGACGCCGACGTGTCGCAGGTACAGGTCGGCAAGCCGCTGTCGCAGATCGGCCTCGACTCGCTGATGGCCGTGGAACTCGTGCATCGCGTCGAGGCCGATCTCGACCTGACGCTGTCGATGGGCACGGTGATGGGCGGCTCGACGCTGCGCGATCTTGCCGAGTCGATCCTGCGCATGGTGCGCACCGATTCCGACGGCGAAGGCGGAGCCGCGGCCGAGCCCGCAAGGCTCGATCCCGCGCTCGAAAAGCAGATGACCGAGGACAGCCGGCTGGCGGACTCCCTGCGCTTCCATGCGGGCACGCCTGCGGCGATGCCGCGCCGCGTGCTGCTGACCGGCGCCACCGGCTATCTCGGCGTCTACGTGCTGAAGCAGCTGCTCGACACATCGGACTGCGAGATCGTCTGCGTCGTGCGGGCCGCCGACGAGAAGGCGGGCTGGCGTCGGCTGCGGCAGAACCTCGCCGCCTACGATCTCGGCGTCGGACAGGCAACGCTCGACCAGCGGGTGAAGGTCGTTGCCGGCGATCTCGGCAAGTCCCGCTTCGGCATGGAGCGCGAGGCCTACGAGGCGCTGGCGCGCGCCACCGACCGTGTGTTCCACATCGCCGCGCATGTGAACCACCAGTCGGACTACACGACGCTGCGGGACGGCATCGTCCTGGCGACGCGCAACATCCTCGACTTCGCCACCTACGCGACGCCGGCGCCGGCGGTGCACTACCTGTCCTCGCTGATCGTCTTCTCCGACGTGCGCGGCGTAGGCAGCGAGATCGTGACCGAGAACCACATGCGCGACGAGATGGCCGGACTTCCCGGCGGCTATTCGCAGGCCAAATGGGTCACCGAGCAGATGATCGCGACCGCGCGCGACAATGGCTGCCCGGTCACCGTCTATCGCGCCGGCTACATCAGCGGCGACGCCGTGAACGGCTTCGTCAAGCCGGACGACTTCATGTGGCGGAACGTCAAGACGATGCTGAACCTCGGCGTGCTGCCGATCGTCGACACGCCTATGCACATGACGCCGGTCGACTTCGCCGCCCGCGCCATCGTCGCGCTGGCGGACCGCGACGACGGCGCACGCCAGACGTACCACCTGGTCGGCGACCTCAAGGCGACCAACAAGGATCTGGTCGAGGTCGCGCAGGAGCTCGGCTATCCGGTGCGCCGCATGCCGGCGGAGGAATGGCTGAAGACCGTGTCCGGCCGCATCAACGACAAGGCGCTCGAGCCGATCGCGCCTTACCTGATGGCGTTTCCCGAGGAGACGTTCCGACGGATGCTCGACCCGCAGGCGTTTCCGCCGGTGGCGGCCGACATCACCATGGCGCGGCTGGAACAAGGAGGCGTTGCGCCGGCCGAGCCGACGCGCGACCTCTTGAAGAGCTATCTCAACTACCTGATCGACATCGGCTTCCTCGAGGCACCGGATGCCGCCGCGGCGGAGCGCGCGGCGCGCAAGCGTCCGTCGGACGCGGCCGAATAGGAGAGCGGCGTGGCAGGGAAGGAGCCCTTGCCTGCCGAGCCGAGCCGCGCCGCGGCCGGCGCGATTCTGACGATCGATCTCGGCGCGGTGCGCTTCAACTACAGACTGCTCGCCAGGATGCTCGGCGGCGCGCGTTGTGGCGCCGTCGTCAAGGCCGACGGCTACGGCCTCGGCGCCGCGCCGATCGCGCAGGCGCTGATCCACGAGGGATGCGATACGTTCTTCGTCGCTCATCTTTCAGAAGGCTTGGCGCTGCGTGCGGCGCTCGGCCCCGACATCGTCATCTACGTCCTCAATGGGTTGCCCCCGGGGACGGAACGGACTTTCGTGGACGCTGGCCTGAGGCCGGTCCTGAACAGCGCCGAGCAGATCCGCGCCTGGGACGATCTCGGACGACCAAGCTTGAGACCGCAGCCGGCGGCCATTCAGGTCGACACCGGCATGGCCCGGCTCGGTCTGCCGCCCGAAGACGTGGTCCGGTTTACCGAGGACGCCCGCATTCTCGCCGGAATCCAACTCACGCTGGTCATGAGCCACCTTGCCTGCGCTGACGTTCCGGACCATCCGGCCAATGCCCAACAACTCAAGCGCTTTCAGGGGCTGCGTCCCTGGTTCGCTGGTCCCGACTTTTCGCTCGCAAACTCCTCGGGCATCTTCCTCGGGACCGATTGGCACTTCGATCTCGCGCGGCCCGGGGCAGCGCTCTACGGCATCAACCCGACGCCGCACCTGCCGAACCCCATGCAGCCCGTCGTGCGACTCGAGGCGAGGGTGATCCAGACGCGTTCGGTGAAAGCCGGCGCCGGCATCGGCTACGGTCACGCGCTGGTCGCGGAGGCGCCTGTGCGGCTGGCGACAATCGCGCTTGGTTATGCCGACGGCTGGCCCCGCCGCCTGAACGGCGCGGCGTTCTTCAAGGGCACGGCGCTGCCCTTCGTCGGTCGCGTCTCCATGGACAGCATCATCCTCGACGTGTCCGCGCTGCCGGAGGGTGCTATCGCGCCCGGAGACCTCGTTGAGCTGATCGGCCCGCACCGGACGGTCGACGAGGTTGCCGCCGATGCCGGCACCATCGGCTACGAGATCCTGACGGGACTGGGGAACCGGTTCCATCGTGTCTACACCGGGGGGGACGCATGAAGGTGCTGATCCTTGGCAGCGGCGTCATCGGCGTCACCAGCGCCTGGTACCTGGCCGAGGCCGGCCACGAGGTCGAGGTCGTCGAGCGGCAGGCCGGCCCGGCGCTGGAAACATCCTTCGCCAATGCCGGCGAGATCTCCCCCGGCTACTCTTCGCCCTGGGCAGGCCCGGGCGTGCCGTTCAAGGCGGTCAAGTGGCTGCTGATGCGGCATGGGCCGCTGGTCATAAAGCCGATGCTCGACCCGGCGATGTGGCGCTGGGTTCTCATGATGCTGCGCAACTGCACCGAAGCGCGCTACCTGCTGAACAAGTCGCGCATGGTGCCGATCGCGGAGTACAGCCGCGATGCGCTGAAGGCGCTGCGCATGCAGACCGGCATCGCCTATGACGAGCGCGCGATGGGCACGCTGCAGCTTTTCCGCAGCGAGAAGCAGGTCCGAGGCACGGACAGCGACATCGCCGTGCTGAAGGATTTCGGCGTCCCTTACGAGGTGCTCGATGCCGCCGGCTGCGTCACGGCGGAACCGGCACTGGCCGCCGTTCGCTCCAAGATTGCAGGAGGCCTGCGGCTGCCCGGCGACGAGACGGGCGACTGCAAGCTGTTCACCGAGCGGCTCGCCCGTATGGCCGAGGCGAAGGGGGTAAAGTTCCGCTTCGACACGACGGTCGACGGCATCGATGCGGAGGCCGGCCGCGTGAAGGCGGTGCGGACCAGCGCCGGGCCGCTGACCGCGGACGTGTATATCGCCGCGCTGGGGAGCCATTCGACGCGAATGCTGAAGCCTGCCGGCGTCAATATTCCCGTCTATCCGATCAAGGGCTATTCCATCACGGTGCCGATCGCCGACGCCGACGCGGCACCTGTGTCCACGGTGATGGACGAGACCTACAAGGTCGCGATCACGCGGCTCGGCACGCGCATCCGCGTCGGCGGCACGGCGGCCATTTCCGGCTACGACCTGACCCTGCACCCGGCCCGACGCGCGACGCTGGAGCACTCGGTCGGCGACCTGTTCCCGCGCGGCGGCGACCTGCCGCGCGCCACGTTCTGGACGGGACTGAGGCCGATGACGCCGGACGGCCCGCCGATCATCGGCCGCTCCAAGCTCGCCAATCTCTACCTGAATACCGGCCATGGCACGCTCGGCTGGACGATGGCCTGCGGCTCGGGCCGCGTGATCGCCGACCTGATCTCCGGCCGCAAGCCGGACATCGACGTGAGCGCGCTCGGCCCCGAGCGCTACGCCTAGCGCCACGCCGTCAGCGCCCGACCTGGATGAAGGGCGCCCAGTTCGCCGGGTCGGCATGGCGGCCGCCCTTGGCGATCTCGGCGATCATGGCGATCTGCAGCGCTTCCGCCCGGCTGAACGTCGGATTGGCGGCGACCACGTCGGCGGCACCGGTGGCGAGGCTCACGGCCGCGTCGGAATTGACCGGCCAGTGCGATACCATCAGCGAGCGGGCCCCGGCGTAGAAAAAGGCGCGCGCGAGCCCGGAGAGCGCCTCGCCGCCGCCGTCGCCCGACGCCGTGTTGCAGGCGGACAGGATCACCCAGTCGGCGTCGAGCCTGAGCAGCGCGACCTCCGACGCAGTGAGCAGGCCGTCGTCCAGCGCGCTCGCCTCGGCCGGCGGCGTCAGCACGATGGCCGGCTCAGCGAGGCCGTTCAGTTCGCCGGAGACGAGGCCGTGCGTCGCAAAGTGCAGGATGCGCGGCCGCGTCAGCTCCGCCGTATCGGACATCGCCTTGACCTCGGCCTCGGTCGCGGCGGCGCCGAGGCGCAGCGATTCTTCGCCGGCGCCAAGGATCGCAGCGATGGCGCACGCTTCGTCCGTCGTCTCGGGCAGCGGGTCGAGCCCCCGCACCGCGTCGACATCGGCCGTCGCGCCGCGGAACAGCGCCTCGATGTCGGGCACGGCCGCAGCCGTGAGCACCGGCTGCAACTGGCCCGGCGCGCACTCCGTCCGCTCGAAGGCACGGCGGTCTTCGCCCGACCGGCCGACGAGCAGCGGATTGGCGAAACCGAGATAGGGCACCCGGTCGGTGACCCCGTCGGCCGCGACCGCATCGGCTTCCAGCGATGCGACCGACGGCAGCACGGTGATCGCATGATCGAGGGCGACCCAGTGCGCGTCGCGATAGCGGTCCTCGCCACCGGGAGACGGCTTTTCCGAGACCAGCAGGTGGAAGGGCAGGTTGGCGAGCTTCTTCGACGGCACGATCACCAGTTTTCGGCCTTCGATCAGCCCGGCGACGGGGCCGAGAGTCGCCGTGTAGAGTTGGTATGCCGCCTCGAGCACCTGGTCGGTTCGGTCACCGTCCGGCGCGCCGAGCTTCGCTGCGCCGCGCGTCTCGCCGCCGACGCCCATCAGATTGCGCAACGCGCGCACCGCGCCCGACAGCTCGCCGGTCGAACGGGCCAGCCGCACCCAGACCGGCTCGCCCTCCTTCGGCACCGCCCAGAGGTAGGTCTCGAAGCCGGCGTCGCCGAGGCGGGTGGTGTCGGCGAAGAACAGCAGGACTTCATCGTCGCGAAGCGACGCCTGGACGTCGGCGAAAGTGGAAACGTGCGGGTTCTGCAGCTCGGCGAAGTCGGGAAAATCCGCCGCCAGCGTGGCGTCGATCTCACGGATACGGCGGTCAGCGTCGGCGAGCCTTGCGGAAAGGTCGGCCTCGGCTGCCGCGTCGCGCGATGCGGAGGTGCGGGCGTCGGTCAGCCGGCGGTCGAGGGTTCGCCACAGCTCGACGAGGTCCTGCCGCTCGCGCGCGAGATCGGCCAGCGGCCCCGTGCCGGCGGCCTGACGCGACGCCATCTGCCCAAGCGCCTTCGCGGCTTCGGACTGGATCACCCGCTGTGCGGCGAGGAACGCCTTCTCCGCCTGGCCGGCCGTGCCGGACTCTTCCAGCCGGTCGTAGGACTTCACCAGGAAGTCGAACACCCCCGCCCGCCCGAGCGCGACGTCCTCCACCTCGCCGGTGCGCGCGCCAAAGGCCACGTCCGCGTCGATCGAAGCGAGGCGCTCGATCAGCGCTGCGGACTGCTCGAACAGCGCGGCCGCGCCGGAGAAGTCGCCAGACGCGAACTTCGCTCTCGCCAGATCGGCGAGCGCCGGCTGGAGGTCGGTGCTGTCCTCGCCGTGGCGCGCGCGCAGTTCGTCGAGAACCGACTGGTAGATCGCGGCGGCATCCGTCGTGCGGCCTTGTTCCAGCCGGATCGAGCCGACCAGGCTCTGCGCGCGCAGGATAGCGCGGCCCTCCGGCAGATGCCGGGCGTAGGTCGCGGCCGCGTCCGTAGCCAGCACCTCGGCGCGCGCCAGGTCGCCGGTGTCGAGCAGCATCTGGGCAAGCGACAGCTTGAAGTCCGCGCCGGCGGCGGTGTCCGCCTCGCCCGCCGCGACGATCTCGGACAGGGACGTTTCCGCGAGCGCTACGGCCTCGTCCTTTTCGCCGCTTGCAAACTTGAGGAACGACAGCGCGTTGCGCGCGGCCGTACCGCTGTGGGTGCCGCCG
This sequence comes from Rhizobiaceae bacterium, assembly GCA_019635755.1. Taxonomy (GTDB): domain Bacteria; phylum Pseudomonadota; class Alphaproteobacteria; order Rhizobiales; family Rhizobiaceae; genus OAS926. The sequence goes on from JAHBYW010000009.1 coordinate 198,616, forward strand.
AGGATTTTCAGCGCGCGGTCGAGCAGCGGCTCGGCTTCCGCGAAACGCTGCTGGCCGGAATAGAGCAGGCCGAGCCCGAGCAGGTCGAAGCCGGTCAGCACATTGTCGGGACCGCCGACCTTTTCGCTGATGGCGAGCGCGCGGCGATGAAAGAGCTCGGCCTCGGCGTCGCGGTCGAGGCTTTGCGCCGCCCGCGCGATCCAGCGCGCCGCATTGGCGACGCCCGCGCTCTCGGGGCCTTCCACCTGCTCGCGAATCGCGAGCTCGCGGCGGAAGGTGGCTTCCGCGTCGGCGGCCCGATCCAGCCGCAACTGGGCATTGCCGATCCGCGCCAGCGTATCGGCCAGCGCCGTGCCCCCGTCGGCCTCCCTCAGGGCCGCCAGCCGCTGGTAGAGCGGCAGGGCTTCCGCGAAGGCTCCGGTCATCTCCAGCGATCGCGCCAGGCCATCGAGCGTGGCCCCCGTGCCCCGATCGTTCGCGCCGAGCGCCGCCTCGCGCACCGGCAACACGAGGCGGTAGAGCGCGGCGGCTTCGGCGGGGCGCTCGGTCTGGCGGAGCAGCGTCGCCAGACCCTGACGGAACGTTGCGAGGTCGATGTCGTCGGCGGCAAACGCCGTTTCGCCAGCCGCAATCGCGGCCCGGTAGGCCGGCTCGGCGGCGGCACTGTCGCCGGCGTCGTGCAGCTGCGCGGCCCGCTCGCCCATCCAGACGATCACCGTCGCGTCGCTTGGCCCGAACGCCTTGGTCCCGACCGCGATCGCCTCGGCCATCGTCGCGGCGGCGGTGACATAGTCCCCCTTCGCATCGAACAGCCGGGCGAGCCGGAACCAGCTTCGCGCCACCTCCGCATGATCGGGGCCGAACACGGCCTGGCGGATCGCCAGCGCGCGGCGATAGAGCGTTTCGGATTCGTCGTAGCGCTCCAGCGATTTCAGCGTGACCGCGAGATCGCCGGCGGAGCGGGCCGTGTCGGCGTGGTTTTCGCCCAGCACCCTTGCGCGGATGTCCAGCGCCTTGCGGAAGAAGGGTTCAGCGTCGGCAAAGCGCTTCTGGTCGAACAGCGTGTCGCCGAGCAGACGGTAGATGTTGGCCGTGCCGGCGGCCTCGGACCCCAGCGCGGTCTCCGCCAGGCGCGCCGCGTCGCGGGCCAGCGCCTCGCCGTCGGCCGGGCGACCCGCATCGAGCAGGGCCTGGATCGCGGCGGCCTGCGCATCGACGTCTTCGGCGGGACCGGCGAAAACGGGGGTGCAGGCAAAAGCGCTCGCCAGCAGCGCCGCGCGCAGCAGCGCCGTAACGCGTCGATGTCCGAACCCGGAGCTGTGTGTTGCCACGCTGCCTGCCCGCCAAGCCATCTGCGATCAACCGTAGCGGAATGGCGTCATGATGGCACGATTGCGCGGAGCTTTGGGCGATTTTCGACCCTCGCCACGCCCGCTTTCGCGTCTGGCCATTGAGAC